>CAWDXY010000004.1:0-1570405 GCA_963806485.1 uncultured delta proteobacterium | reverse complement strand
AATCCGCTCTACGCTTTGCTCGCGAGCCTTGCGGAAAAGCCGGTTAACCTGGCGCGTGGGGAGCAGGCTCGACTCGTCGATGATCCAGACTTCGCTTGAGGCATCGCGTGCTGATCGCCTTTCGAGGAGGCTGGCAACTGTACTGGCAGAAACACCTGCTTCCGAAAGCGACTTGACCGCACGCGTCGTTGGCGCGAACCCGTAGACAGCATAGCCCTGGTTTACCGCGAATTCGCATATCGCGCCGACCGTCGTGGTCTTCGCAGCGCCGGCGCGGCCTTCGATTGAGGTGATCCAGTCGGTGGACGCCAGCGTGAGTTCGGCGACGGCAGTCTGATCAGGAAGCAAGTTGCGCTGGCTCGCCCATCGGCGAATCTCGTTCAAACTGCCGATAGCGGCGGCCCCGCCCTGGCCCGCATGCATCAGTCCGATGTTCCCGCGTTCAAGGGCGATCATCTCCGGCGTCGTGTAAGCGCCTCGCGGCGAAATCACGGCGTCGCCGACCGCGATCAAAAGGCCGCTTCTCTCGAACCGCTTGCTCTCCGTCCGTATCTGTTCGAGGTCGACGGCTCCCATCGCATGCTGCAGCGCCTTCGCTTCAAGGGCGCGGCGGTCGACGACCGCCTCGCGCTCGGCGTTTTCCTCGATGCTGTGGCGGACGGCTTCCTCGGCTTTTTCCGGAGGTCGATGTTGGAGCGGCCCACGCTCGCGCGAGTCCGAGATTTGACACTCGACTCCTATACCATATTGTCGCGCGCGCGAGCGCCATTCCGCCTTGAGACTCTCTTCGTCGCGATGATCCTTAGAGAGCCTCGTTCGATGCGCGATGTTCTGCGCCGCCTCGGCGCCCGCCAGCCCTTCACGCGCAAGCGTCCGTTCGATGTCCTGGCGACGACGGGAGAAGGCCATTACCTGCTCGCGCGTGTAGCCGGCCAGCTCCCAGCGTCCGTCTCGACCGCCGATCCTGATTTCGTATCCGAGCTGTTGAACCTGTCGGGCCAGTTCAGAGCGGTAAACTGCCGTGGCTAAGGCTTGCGCGCGATAGATCTCGATCGGATCGAGGCCGCGCCACTCTCCATCGGGCCGCCGGGTCATGTTTGCGATCACGACATGCGTGTGGAGGTGAGGGTCGGGACCGTAGCCGTCTTCAACGCCGCTGGCGGGACGAGCCGCGATATGATCGAAACGTGCGGCGACGACATTGCCGGTCACGACCCATTCGCTGCCCCCGCGGCGCCGCGAGAGTGCATATTGTTCGAGTTCCACCAGCGCTCGACTGACTGCCTTTTCGTGGGCTTCGATAAGGCGGTGATCGTCTCCGACCAGCCCCTGAATGCTCACAGACTTCGGCGCGTTGAAGGTAGCGTCCCAGCCAGCTCGTCGGTCGTCGTAGCCGTTCGCCTTGTTAACAAGCACCTCGCCGGAGGCAGGGCGAAGCCCGCGGAGCACGGCGCGGAAGTCTTCGGTCGAAATCTCTCGGGACAGGCCCAGATCCTCAGCGCCACGTCCGAACCATTGTCCTACGACCTGCTGCTTCTCCGAGTAATAGTCGTCGTGCGAGTACTTCTCCTCGTAGTAGGTTTCGGCCTTGGCGGCGGTCAGCGCGCCTTTTGACATTACCAGCATCAGTCCTGAATCCTCACTGGGGCGCCCGCGGTCCCGTTCGGCGCAATCGGCCCGCGACTCATCGTCAGCGCCGCCAAATCGGCGCCGGGCTCATTGATGACCGGCCTCGGAAGAGCGCGCGGAATGAACTCGACCTGCCGCCGGTGCGGAAGACACGGCTTCACTTTGACGCGCGCACGATCGAGTCCCGCGATGCAGAGATAGCCTTCCAGTTTCGGCAGCCGCTGTATCTCGGAGGCCATAACGACCGGCTCGGTCCGGCGCGTCGGATGGATGTTGAACCGATTGCCGTGCTCGGCGGTGCTCGTCCCGATCTCTTCACGCAACGCCTCTCGATCGCCGATCTGCCGCGCGATGAACGCTGCGGTCTCGGGTTCGTCCACCCGCAGAAGGAGCTTGGTCGAAGGCATCGATGCGAGTACTGCTGCCTGCTCTTGGCCATAGATCCGGCGCAATTGCGCGATGCTTTGGTACCCGAACACGGCGGCGAGTCCACGCTTGCGTCCGCGAGTTACCAACGTCTCGAGCTTCGCTTGACGGCCGAGCACCGGCAGCTCGTCCACCACGATCCAGACCCTTTGCCGATGGCGAGAAGAGTTGAGCAGGCGGCCGACAATCAGGTCGAGCCAGAGGTTCGCGAGTGGCAGCGCCGCCGAGTTGGACTCGTCGCGCATCGTCACGAACAACCATCCTTCGGGATGCTCGGACCATTCCAGCGCGCTCCACGGCGGTCGCCCGTCGGCGGGCGGCAGATAGAGGAATGGTCTGGTCGCGTTCGCAACGGTCGCAATGATCCCCGCGCCCTGCTCGTGTGCTCCGGGGTCGATCAGGCTGTATGCCGGCGTGCTGGACAGCGCCTGCTTCAACTGATCGCGACTGAGTTCGAGCAGCCTCGGAATGCTCTGCGGCTCTCGCGGTGCGGCGATCTGAAGCAGGCTTTCGAGTAGAGTCCGGCTTGATTGCCGGAAGAAGTGATCTGACCCGCTTTCGTAGCCGCGCGGAGGTTCGGGTATCAGAGAAGCCGCGAGCGTCGCCGCGTCCGCCTGGTAGTACCGCTCGCTCAATTCCAGCCACGGCGACCAGTACGGACAGCGTTCATCGACCGGGTTCAGGATCAGGTCTCCGCGCGCCGGACGATAAAATTCGGAGACGTATTCGCACTCGGGATCGACCACGATGGCAAGGTCGCCGCGAGCCTGGATCTGTCGGAGTAGCGAGCGAATGGCCATCGACTTTCCCGCTCCCGTTGCGCCAGTAATCAGAAAATGCTCGCACTCAGTCGAGCGCGGAATGCGCACCCGAGCAAGCTCAACTCCGGGTCGGTCGCTCCGCAATCCGGCGCGGCGAAGTTCGCGTGACAACCGGCGCGGCGGGATCAACGTGAGGCCTCGAAGATGCTTCCCCTCTGAACGGTCCTCGGGACCGCGGAGAAGGAGATAGCCGAGAGTGGCGAGAGTTAAGGTCGCCGGTACCGCTCCCCAGACGCTGTAAAAGGCGAACCACTGCCCGAACGAGCGCCCCAGGTAGAAGCGCCAGTTCAGATAAAGATACATGCTTCCGATCGTCGCGCGACCGCCTTTGTACGGGAGCGACAGAAAATAGAGCGGGACCTTCTGGGTGAAGAACCAGGCGAGAATCCAGCGCCCGAAGTATTCGTGGGCGCCCGGTCCCGCGAGGCGGCCGCTCCAGTACCAGACGAAGAAAAGATCGGAAGCCGTCCAGGTCAGAATCCAGAGCAGCTGGACTCGAAGGCAGAGGCGGAGCAGCACCGCGGCTGACCCGGAACTCAATTCGTATCGGATGGCAGTTCGAGACAGATTCATATCGCTCTTCTCCTGAGCCGGTGCATGTACTGCTCGGCTTCTTGTTGCGCAGTCTGGCGGATCTGGTCGGTCACCTCGGAGCCGACCTGGTGGTCAAGCAAGTGCTGGAGCGTGAGGCGGGTGCGGGTTAGATCGAACAGAATCTGATCGAGGCCGCGTTGCGGGTTCGACAGGCTGGCCAACCCGTCCTGCTGAGCGCCGCGATCTCCGGCGAAGTGCTCGGCGAGCACTGCGCGAATCAATTTGCGCGGCGCAATTCCTCTGTCCCGCGCGGTCTTCTCAATCCGCTCCAACAGCTTCGGAGCCAGGCGGACGGTGTATGGAATCTCCGGCATCGGACTGCTCTTCATTCTTTCAGGGCGTACACGCCGTATACTTCAATGAATCCGGGGGCCTAGGCTGACGTGCTTCGCACGGGTCGGCGCGCCGTACACGCTTGCGTGTACGGAAATGCGCCCGCGGTCACGCCACTCTCCGATGGGCCGTGTACGCTCTGGTACACATCCTTCATCCAGAGGGATGAGTGACGTGTCAGTTGTAAACACGTGCGAAGCACGTCAGCCGACTTTCCAGTGATGCTAGTCACGGTTGGACCTTGGTGCTGCCGTTGGATGAAGACGGAGATGAGATGCGCGACGGCTGATTGTTGCCACCTGAGCGCGACCATGACTGGAACTCACGGTCGGCATCGAGGAAGGCGCGGAGGATCTCGGCGATGAGCGATCGAGTATCCACCGACTCGCCGTGAACGTGCTCGTAATATTGCGCGTAACGTTCGAGGGTTGCATTCAGGTCGCCAGCGAGCATGACGCGGACCTGAACGGAGCGAAGGGGCTTGCTGATGCGTGCGAGTTTCATAGTGGCCTCCACAAATTGGCTTCTGAAATGATTCGTCAGAATGGAAAGAGGTAAGTCAGGGAGCGCACAGCGATGAGCGCCGCACAACTCGCAAACCCGCCAACCAATAGGCGACCCGCGAATTGACGGCTGCCCAGCGCGTACAGGATTGCCGAGCAGGCAAAGTTCAGGACGATCGCGGCGTGAGCCACAGGGCCGGCGATGATGTCTCGCAAGGCGGTCAGCGTCTGGTCCCATGGCAGTGCGCCGGCACTAGTCGCAGCAAAGCACGGGCTGCCCTGCAGGAAGAGGGCGGTGATCATGCTGACGATCAGCAGAGTGAAAGTTGGACCCTGAAATGTTTTCTTCATCGGAAATCCCGGACTGCAAAAAACGTCGCCTGTTGAGCAACGTGTGCCTACATGTCTGTAAAGAAATAATTATGAAATTATGTAATTCATGTCAAGGGCGACAATCGGAGGAACTATCGTCGGGCGCGCTCGCTCGATGCTAGCCGCTTGTTGCACCTTCATCGCTCGCGGGTCTCTCGCGCTCGCTGTCGCCCTCGAGGCGTACGTTTCCGAGCTCACGTGAGCGCGGCCACATTGAAGCCGAGAAGCGCACTCCAGAGGATTTTAAGTCCCTTAAGTTTGATTCTAATCATGCGAAATTATTGGTTTTCCATATTCCAACATGTGAAAGTGTGTAACTTAATGTGTCGGTTTTGAGGTTATTTGAAGGGTATCCGATTGGTCCTAAAGGCCTATTAGGCCAGTTCGCAAGCTCCGGGCGCGCGCGGTGGCCATCTATATCAGAGGCCCTTCGGCAGGGGCCGCAGGCGGTCGCTTTGACGTACATAAATTGATGGGCTTACTGTCGGCGTGAGGTGCGTCGCGCGCCGCTTGACCACGATCCGCAATCAAAAGTAGTTAATTGAGTGACAGCGCATTGAAAAATCCCGTGCCGAGGAACGGCGGCGCTCGGCTCGAACAAAAATCCGGACGTATTTCTATTTCTGGCGATCCTCTCTCACCCTCAAAGCCTTGTCGATGACGAGTAACCGTAACCGTGCGGTCGCTCGCCCGCGCGGCTAAAGCAGTGCGGGCTGCAGACGGCACGTTCCTCAGGTAAGCGCAACGGGACGACAAATGGCCAAAGATAAAATCGAGAGTCTCGACGACCTGATCGGACTCGTTCGCGGAATTAAGAAAGGAGATATTCATCCGCACGTCCGATGGTGGTGGAGCGGTCAAGCGAACAAGGACTGGGAGCTCCATCCAGGCGTCTATCGGCCAAATTTTCCGGCGAAGGAGGAGTGGGAAAGAATTCTACTCGAAAACCACTTGGCTCAGGATTTTCGAGTAGAATCGGCTGGCCTCATCGAAGGAAGCCACGAGCACGACAAGCTCTATTTTCTTGAACAACATTACGGACTGCCGACCAGACTGCTGGATTGGACGACCAATCCGTTAGCGGCATTGTTCGTCGCCTGCTCGGAACGCGAAAAGGTCGATGGTGCTCTCTTTTTCATGGACGCATATCAGCTCGCAGTCACGCAGAACACGAAAGACAAGCATTACCAAGGCGTTGTAACGATGCGTCATCCAGCGTTTCAGAAGGCCTTGAACGCGATCTGTGCTTGGGCACCCAAACCCCAGTCTCAGTTCCCCGACTTCATAATGGCGTTACGGCCCGACTACTCGGACTTGAGAATTGTGCTTCAGCGAAGCTGCTTCACGTTTCACGTGCCCGGTAGGGAAGAGCTCACTCCCGCCCACAACAAGTCGTTGAAGAAATACACTATTCCGTCGGGCGCAAAAAACACTCTACTACATGAGCTGATTCTCTTGGGGGTCGACGAATTCAGTATCTATGGCGATTTGGGCCACCTCGCCTCACGGCTCAAGCGCGCTCACAGAATTCCGAAGTCATGACACCGCCCGCTTTTGAACTGCCATCGCGAAGCTCCCCGGTTAGAAGGACCCCCGGAGCCGTGCAGAAAAGCCTTGTCGACGACGAGTAATCGTAACCGTGCGGTCGCCGCGGCGATGGGCGCTGCGGCAGCGCTTGGCCTAACAGTCGATGATGCGATCGTGCTCCAGGAGTCGAACAAGTTCGCTGTGCGCCTGCTGCCGTGCGACGTTCTTGCTCGGGTCGCGGAGGAGCGCATCGAGCGCTGGGCGGAGTTCGAAGTCGAGCTTGCTTTACGGCTCGCGGAAACCGGGAGCCCCGTAGCAGCGCTTGAGCCTCGGGTCGCGCCGGGCGTCTACGTGCGCGACGGCTTTGTGGTCACGCTGTGGACCTACTACGAACCTGTGCCGTCCCGAGAGTTCGCGCCAGCCGACTACGCGCACGCGCTCGAACGGCTGCATGACTGCATGCGGCAGATCGACTTCCCTGCACCGCACTTCACAGATCGAATCACGGACGCCCAAGGGCTTGTCGGAAACCGCGACCAGACTCCAGAACTCGTTGACGCCGACCGTGAGCTTCTCAGCAACACGTTACAAAGTCTGCGGCAGGCGATCAGCGCTCGCGGGCGCCCCGAACAACTCCTGCACGGCGAGCCACACCCGGGCAACGTGCTCAGGACGAAGAAGGGCCTGCGGTTCATAGACCTCGAGACCTGTTGCCGCGGGCCCGTCGAGTTCGATCTCTCTTACGTGCCCGAAGAGTCGAGCGTGCTCTACCGGAGCACCGATCAACAGCTGCTCCGCGGATGCCGCGTCCTGATGCTTGCGATGGTCGCAGCATGGCGCTGGGATCGAGACGACCAATTCCCCAACGGGCGACAAGCAGCGCGAGAGTTCGTCAGCGAGCTCCGGGCGGCACTTTCGGGCGCACCCTTCTCGACGCACTTGCCGCGCTGGACTGACACCTGAATCGCTAGTGGATGTCCATATTTTGCTAGCGTAGGTGCAAGAGCAACAAGCTGATCAATCCCGCGAGGGAACAATATACAGCGAACGGGGTGAGCGTTCTCGACTTGAAATACCTAGTCAATAACTTCACGGACAGGTACGAGGCGATTGCGGCGCAGATGGCACCGAGCAGCGCTAATTCGATCGCCGGAGCGTCCCTTGACGCGAGCAGCACCGGTACCTTGAGGGCCGCAGCGGCTCCGATTATCGGGGTTGCCAGGAGGAATGAAAATCTGAGCGCATCTTCATGAGCCAACCCGACCATCAGTCCTCCCGCAATTGTCGATCCCGTCCGTGAAAATCCGGGGAGCAGTGCGAGAACCTGCATCACGCCGACTCCTGTAGACTGCCGCCACGAAACTTCCGTAGCGATCCGTTCGTCGGGGTCAAGAGCTCTGCCTCCGCTTTTTGCCTTTTTTATCAGGAACTCAGCGGCGTAGAGCAGCACTCCATTCAATGCGAGAAACGAGGCGACATAGGAGGGCGAGGTAAACAGTTCTTGCACCTGCTTTTGGAATAAAATTCCGACGATTCCTGCCGGAACGGTGCCAACCACAAGGAGCCATCCTAATTTGGCGTCTGGATCTAAAGCTATGCTTCTTAGCCTGATGGATCTCAGGATTCCGGAAATAATGCGGACCCAGTCGCTCCAGTAAAAGAAGAAGAGAACCGTGGCCGTTGCAAAGTGAGTCGCAACAAGAAAGGTCAGGAAATAATTTGCGTTCTGATCAATCGTCCAACCCAGCACCGCTGGCAGAAGAATGCTGTGGCCAAGACTGGAAATGGGAAAGAGCTCTGAAATTCCCTGTAGAATTCCGAGTATGGCAGCTTGAAGGTAAGAGAGCATGCGTTTGGTTGTTCCTCCGCAGATGGCGCAACGATCGGTCTTCTGAGGAACCTTGATCGCGGTTGCGCTTCAACCCTTGGTTGCGAAGCTACTATGAAAGGTTGGCCATGTCAGGAAAGGCGCGCAAGGTCGCGCGGGTCTCGCCAATACATAAGTTACTAGCAGCTATATGGAGCGTCGCGAAGCACCGGCGGCCATTCGCTGTGAGAGCTTCTACACTCTAATCGAGGGCGTGCTTACGATGCGCGCGCGGATAAGCGGGTAACCGAGCGTAGATACACGAACATCGCGCCCGAGAATAACAGCACATCCACCGCGAGCTCCAGCCACATTCTGGATCGCGACGGGGCACCGGTCCCGAAGCAACCACAGTCGAGCGTGAGACCTCGAAGCAGCGCGGAGGCCAACGCTGTGAAAAATACTACCGAGAGGACAGCGACTGCGAGCGCTCCGACCCGCCTGGTCCACGGCCCGAGCAACAAGAGGCCGCAAGCGACCTCGAATGGCGGCAGACCCAGCGCGAGCAGGTTGATGAGCACGGCAGGCAGGATCGTGAATGCAGCGATGCTATCCGCGAACGACAGCGGGTCACGGATCTTGTCGATGCCTGCGTAAATGAATATCGCGGCCATGGCTATGCTGGCTGCCAGCACCACATAGCGGTGCGAATTGGTGAGAGGCATCATGGCACGCTCCCCGTCGATGCCGGCAATCCAGCCGCCGACCATGCCTCCCATCCTCCAGTGAAGACGCTGACATTGCTGAAGCCAAGGCTCAGCAGTGCGTTCGCGACGAGCTTGCTGTCGTGGCATTCGCCACCGGAGCAGTACACGATGATCGGCTTGTCGTGGGCAGACTGCAGCACGCCGGTCAGGCGCCGATAGTCTTGCGCGAAGTCGTCTCGCGCGAGGTTGAGCGCTCCTGGCACGTGTCCATTTTCGAAGAACACTGATGGTCGGGCATCAAGGATGAGTGCATTTCTTCTGTCGACGGCCGAATGGAATTGGTCAAGTCCTACAGTTGCCGCCGGCGCGATCTTGAACGGCGGCGCGGCGACCAGAGTCGTCAACTCGGCATCGAACCGCTGCTCCGGCGTTTGATAGAAGATAGGCAGCGGAGCGGATGAAAAACGGTTCATCACGAGTCCAGCCACCAAAGACGCGATTGCCAGCAACCCGACGCTGACTAGGTCGCGCAGAATCCGCGATGCGAGACTCCTTGCTTGAGGCAGTTGCGCCGGATTGGCCGTGATGCCCGAGACTGCTGAAGTCATATGAGTAAGTCAGTAGAGGGGGTTGCCAATTTCTTCACTTTCCACTTCAGTGATGCAAAGAGGTGGTAAGAGTCGCCATGAGTGAGGCGCGAGCACGCTCTTCCTGCGCTTGCAGCTCATATTCTTTGCGCTCTTGTTCTGAGATTTTGGCATTCTCGTTGTTCGCTGTGACACGGCATTGAGAAATTTCTCCGTCACGATCGTAGTTTTCCTTCTGCGTCTGCGATTCAACGGAAGAGTCCGGAGATGCTGTGATGCGCGCCATTTCATCGCGGCTACGAATCAGGGTTTCGTCGATACAATGTTTCTCGCTCTCAGCGATTTCCCGCCTTTGTTTTTCGAACTGTGCGAGCCTTGGATCCGAGTCGCTTGTTCGGATGTTTGAAGAAGCGCAAGCCGCCAGCAGGATGGCCGCGACTAATACGATCTTTCTCATTCGACGCGCTTGCACTTGGGGGAAGCTCCCAGGAGATCAGGGCTTGGCGTTAGACTCTGCCGCAGACTTTTGCGGTAACAGTGGTAGCACCGCGTCCGACAGGCTCTTTTCGGTAACCTTTGTTTGATCGGGGGTGAACTTTGCGCGCACCACTCCATTTCCATCCACCACAACTGTCATCGGAAGAGCGTCAGGTGTCCCGAAGTCGTTGACTTTGGCGTCATCCAGCATCGCCGCCGGATAGCTGTACGATTGCATGACCTTGGTTACATCGGATCGGTCGTGTGGACGGTCCGCACTCAGGCCGATCATCTCTAGACCTTGGCCGTGATAGCGCCGGTAGAAAGCGTCGAGAGCCGGCATTTCCTCACGGCACGGTGGACACCAGGTCGCCCAGAAGTTGACGATTACGACTTTCCCGCGCAGCGCACTTAGATCGAATGTCTGACCGCCCAATTCGGACACGTTCAGCGCGGGCGCAGGATTACCGACAGTTGCAGAGGCGAACGCCAGTGCGGCCACAAAAATGATAGCGGCAACTCCCGCGCCAGCTAACCACAATTTCATTCGCCTCACGCTTCTTTTCCTCTCTTCATGAAATTCTAACTCACCACGGATGATATTCGGCCAGCAGTTGTCACTTTTCCCCAGCGTATTGTCTTCGGATCGCCTCACGTATCTGATCGACCGACGAACCCTGCTTTGACAGCTGCTGCGCCATCAACGCCTCGCCCATGCAGATTTCGCATTTCGAACCGTGGTCGCCTCGATAGCAATCGAGCAGATTCTGATGGCCGTACTCCCTGTCACATCCGCAGTAGCAATGCAGTTGAGCGAGCAGCCCAGGATTCTTCTCGGCAACTTGGTACGCCTGCTTTGCCGGACCGACGAACTGGTCGGGATCGAGTGTCACGCGTTCGTTTGCGCCGATGGCCGCGACAGTCTGTGCATGTGCCCGTCGGGCGCAGCAGCAACGACCCGCTATGCAAATTCTGCCACGGGCGCTGCCGTCTGCCACCGACGAAGCGCCGAACGTTGGCCACAGATACGCCACTGCCAGAACGGCCGCAGCCGAGGAGCCCAAAATTATTGCTCGGTTCATGCCGCGTCTCTCAGCCTTCGTTCAGTGCTTTCTTGACATCCTCGACGATGTCCTGGGCCTTTACGGCCTCGCCGTTGTATTCGCGTACTATCCGGCCATCCGCGCCGATCAACATCATGGAAATGAGGTGCCCAACCGATCCGTCCGGCTCGATTTGACGGCTGAGCTTGAAACCGGCCAGCGCCTTATCGACTTCCGCCGGCCCTCCGGTTAGGAAATACCATCCCTTCTCATCGGCGCCCTGCTGATGCGAATAGTTGAGCAACTGTTTGGGGCCGTCATGTTCGGGATCGACAGTGATCGAAACGAGCGTCACCTTTGAACCGAGATCGTTGCCCAGCCGCAGCGCGACGTTCGCAAACTTTGCAGTCTCCATCAGGCAGGGACCGGGGCACGTCGTATAGATGAAATCCACCACCATCGGCTTTCCCTTGAGCGACTCGAGCGAGACCGTGTTGCCATTCTGATCGACGAGCTTGGTGTCGGTGAGGACAATAGGGCCCTCCACGGTTGAGTCGCGGTTGCATCCAGCAGCGGCCAACAAGCTTGATATTACGATTAGCGTGATTCCGACAGATCTGAGACTTCGATGAATACTCATATTGCATCCGGTAGTTTTAGTTGAATTTCAGACTGCATCTGATCACTCCCCGGCTAGAAGTCGTAGCTTAGAATCGTCTTGAACAGGACCGGCGCGGTTATCTGGTTGCCGATGAAATTCTGGAAAAACGGGATCTCGACGTCTCCGTACAGTCGCAGGACCCCGAGCTTGATCTCAGCACCAGGAGCAATTAGAAAGCGTGTGTAGCCGCTGTTCTCATGATTGGCAGCATCGCCTTGGTCGCGCGCGCGATCAGAAGCGAGGAACGTTAGCATCGGCGCCAGTTCTTTGAGGGGGCCAACCTTGCCGAAGTTATAGAAGACGCCCAGGGCGCTATCGAACTCCTTGCCCGGCGTGTAGTGGTTCTGGGTCCACAGCGGCATATCTTCGTAGCCCTGCACAAACCAGTTGAAGGGATGGCCCCTGAAGGTTAATGGCATCTCTCCCAAGTGAGACGGAAAAGTTCCCAGATGGTAAGCGCCGAGAAGCAGATCAGTGCTCCCCGAGCCAATCTGGGTGTCTCGGTCGGCGTGAGGGTAGGTCCACCAGCCGCTCGGGAACTTCGCGCCGGCGAGCAGACCAGTCGACATGTCTTCCGAAAGCCCGGTGTACATTCCCATGATGCGAATGTCGCCAATTGTGTTGAAGTTAGTCCCGAAAATATTGCCGCTGTCGTTGGTCGATTTGAAGTAGCGAAACGCGTAAGGAAGCTCCAGCATTACTCCCCACTTCCGATTGAACATGTACTGCCCACCAAGAGTGAGAAAGTGCGTTCGTATTACCTTGTCGCCGTTGTTCGCGCCGGACGCTATTTGGGTCGCATGCCAGTTCAGGTACTGATCCTGAAAATCATACTCCAACCAGACCGTTCCTCCGCCGCCGGTAGGAAACAACGAGGCGGTCCCGACCTCGTAAACGCCGCATCCACAGGCGCAGGCCCAGCTCAGACTGGGCGTTAGACTGATGAGCAAAACGGCCGCTAGCAACCAGCGTCTGGCCCTCTTTGCAAGGTCGGGCAGAGAAATAGCCGCCCTGGCCAAGCGCATAAACTCAGAGATCCTTCGCATATATTTTCTACCCGCGGATACCCTTGCGGTGCGCGGTTTGCGCGAACGAGAAACCCTGACGCCGCGAAATTGGCGGCGTCGCAAACCAAATCAGGGAACGTTGTCGAACGGAAGTTCTTAGACGGGGAGCTTTGGGGGCGGGGTGTCGGGAGCGATCTTAAGATCGACTAGTCGCACTGCCTTCTTCACAGCGGTCAAGCCCAAGTCTCGAAGAACGAAGTCCGGCTGGACCGTCGCCGGACGAGCGAGTAGCGTGTTGGACACGCGGTCGAACATTTGAAGCGGCTGGCAGATATTGATGGTCCATTCAGGATGGCTCGGTCCGGCGACCACAACTAACCCGGCAGTCGCCGGGACGCTGCCCAACAGCATGACGATAGCCATGATTAAACTGAGGTAGCGCAGGTCCGTCTTTGAAAACAAATGTCTCATGGCGCCGCGACGGCTTTTAAAACAGTCCTCGCTCGCGTTCAAGATCCGCTGGCTTGATGGTGACGGTCTGCCCAGTCATCTGGAACGGCAGTTTTACCGGGACGCAATATGCGAGCCCAGATTCCATTGCTTCCAACTTGTATCGATTGCCGCAATATCTGCAGACCAGATCCCCGCGTGAACTGATGTAACCCTTGCGATACGTGGAGCAGCGTTGGCAGGCGTCGATGGCTCCTTTAATCCGTCCTGTGGAGTCGCGGGCTAGAAGGAATCGAATCTGATCGCCCGCCCGATCTCGATATTTGAAAAAACGAATTTCACCCCGTCCCAAATTGTTTGTCTCAATGCTGACGGACGGATTTGCGCTGACCGGGGTGAATTCAGGTGCTGGCGCCATCGCCGACAACGAGACTGCGACTGCCACCAGACCGGCAGCAGCAATCAGTAGCGCCCTACGCCCTCGAAGACTTGAAATCGAGGAGGCCATCTCTTGAAACCTCGACACCGGCGAGTTTGAGCCAATTTCAAAGGGAAGGCAATGGCACAGTCAGTACATCGTACACGATGATCAAATCAAACGGACGTGGTTTCTTGTGATGTTTCCGCGCGAACGGCATGCGCCCAAAATATAGCAGCTGGGCCACCGGTTACGAGCAATTTGAGGCTTGTGTTCAGGACACGAGATGACGATGATTAAAAAAACGAGCCTGCGCCCCATGATCTGCTGGCGCCAATATACGAATGGTTCACCGAAGGCTTCGACACTCCCGACCTCAAAGGGAGATCACATGAACAAGATCGCTTTTCTAATTGTCACGCTCGCCGTTTCTATCACCGCACCTGCGTATGCGCACGATATAGATCTGGACGGCGACACAGCGCCCAACGCGATGGGCGTTCAGATGTGCACGGGTCCACACATGGTGGTGACGCCGTCGCGTCCGCAAACTTCACAGGACGCCGAACGCGCCCGCGACGTGATAGACACGCTGCGCCGCACGCTCGCCAGGTATCACGATTCCCGCGTCGCGTTGTCGCAGGGCTACCAGATTTTTCTGCCGACGGTGCCGCAGGAGGTCTACCACTTTTCCGACTACAGCGCCGCGCAACAGGAATATATGGGCCATTCCGATCCCGCCCGTCCCGGCTCGCTGCTGTACGTGAAAAATTCGAGCGGCGATTACGTTCTGGTCGGAGCGATGTATAGCGCGCCCGCCGACTACACACCCGATCAGCTCGACGCGATAATTCCGCTGAGCGTGGCGCACTGGCACGCTCACACTAACATCTGCCTGCCCAACGGTATCACGCTCGACGACGTCTTGCGCGGCCAAGTCGGCGCGTCGAATCTCGACATACCCGGCAAGTTACCGGTGACGTCAAATCCGTCCGCACCCGCAATCAACCAGCGGCTCGGTTTCCTCGCCGACGGACGCTTCGGCTTCACCGGCAAAATCGCCGACGCCGCCAAGTGCGAAGCCGCTGGCGGTCACCTGCTAAAACAGGCGTTCGGCTGGATGGTCCACGTGTATCCGTTCAGCGACGACCTGAAGGTGGCCTACGGCATGAGCGTACCGAGGCCGCCCTCCAACTGAGGCAATAAGGCAGTGGTCAGTTTGGATTTTCAGGCATTTTCGGCGGGATGAAGCGGGATTATATGGGATAAAATGGGATCGTGGACCAGCGTGGACTAGGCCGGACGATGGCGGACCACGGACCAGTCTTTACAGGGCGGTATGCGCGACGTGTTGAAGGGTAAGTTAGGGCTCGTTTTGAGAAACACGCCTCTGCGCTCGATGTCAAAGAATACCGAGCCATCCGGCCTGAGCGAGGCTTTCAGTCCGCATCGGTCGCAGGTATGCCCCGATGGCGGTTCACCTGTCTTGGAATCCTCTACGAAATGATGACCCTTAAAATCTGGGATCATGTCAATTCTCCTCCTAAATGCGGTTTTAGATTACAACTAGTTCAATCCAAAATGGCGATGCCGTCCGCAAACGAAATAAAAATCCTCACGCCGTAGCCACGCCAAATTTTTCGGTTCACCCACATTCAGAATTAGCCCGTCGATTGCATCGCAGAGGGAACAGGAAAGCTCGATATGTACGTTCTCCGGATCGCTGTTTAAGATCGGAGCAATGGAGAGGATTTTACTCGGCTTCACTGCGCCAACCATAGCGGTCCGGCACGCGTGCGGCCATCACTGGCGGGTTCTTATCGTAACATTGTAACTCTGGTAGAAGGGGGGCGCTGACTGGGTTTGCCCCCCTTTTCCAGTTGGCGTTCGGGCTGGCGGAAATGACTCCACGCTAGCCCGTTCTTTTTCCCGGCGGTTTAGGCCTTCTGGCTCGCTTCCCATTCGTGTATCGGTGACGCCGGCGGCCAATGCAGGTGTAACCCTGAGCGTCTGATGAATCCGCACGAAATTGTAGTGCATGAAGTAGATCGAAAGCGCGTGAATGTGGTTCTCCAGCTTCTTGCTGAACGCATTCGTTAAGCCGTTAATCGGCGGATTCCCATTCGCATCGAAAGATTCTGACGCTAGACATACCAAGTGTTGCTGTGTTCGGGGTCGGGACTCCCGCTGATCATTTTGCGCTCGGAACATCGGGGACGGACTTCAAACTGACCCACTACCCAATAACTACGCCGCGAGTTTCCTCAGAAACGCCTTGACGCCGCACGCCCAGCGCGATTAAGTAGGCTTCGCGTCAAAGATCTGACGAACCGGGACGGCTAGACTGCGGGATTGTGGCAGCGGCTGGAATAGCGCCCCGATGAGAGCGGGCTAGTGCGCCCCTTTGACCATTGCTTGCAGCGTGATCATGTCCTTGGTCGTCACACCCATGTTGATGTACCAAGTCTCGCGCTCGGGCGTGCTTCGCGACGGCAGGTAATAAACTTTCGACAGACCAGAGTCGATTTCGGTGGTGGCCTGAGCCACCTCAAAAAGACGGTTGTACGCGCGATCAGGTGGCGGCGGGTGCGCCCGGGTTCCTCAGTTTGCGCTTGCGACAGTCGCCACCTGTGCCTATTCAAAACGTAAAGCCGTACGTATTGATGATGCGGGTGCTTTAGTCTTGTATTGCGCCGTCGCGCCGTTGGCCGATGTGCCATAGCACTCCGGATGGGTCCACGACATAGGCGATCCGAAGGCCCCATGGCTGCATGGCCGGCGCGCGCGGAGGTTGCACATTGAATTTTGCGGTCAGATCGAGCCTCTCAATGTGTGTCCACCAGGCGTCAAGATCATCGACCATGAGCTGCATCATAAAGTTTTCAGCCCATTCCTTTTGATAGTGGCGCTGAAGAATGAAACCGCCGGAGCCGGCCCTAAAGATCGCCACATCTCCGTCGAGAAGTTTTTCGAAGCCCAGCGACTCATAGAATTTCTTGGAGAGCTCAAAGTCTTTTGCAGGCATGAATGGGCGGGCGAGTTCTGTTCCGCTCGGAACTTGCTTCATCGCTTCCTCCTTCAAATCGGGACAGGTCTGGCGCTCGCGACCTGGTCAACAATGGTCCAACAAGGGGTGACCTCAAGAAAAGGATTCTTATGTACGTTAGGCCCAGCGCCTGAGAATGCCGGCGCCGTTTCTATGCCAGGCCACGGCTTGAAATCTGGATGGAGTTTCCTGCGGGATCCTTGGCGTTGGCGAACTCAAAGGTGCCCGTGTCGTGGATCGGTCCAAATTTCAATCTCTCGGCTTCTCTTTCCTTCCTGAACTGCCTGACGTTTGATACACCGAAGACGATCTTTATTGCCGCGCCGCTTTTCTGACTCGAGGCGGCGCGATGGAGTGCAATGTTGCAGTCCCCGGAGTTACTCTCCAGTTCCAACCATCCTGCATCGTCAGACGGCAACGGCTTCATGCCGAAATGCTTCTGATAGAAATTGGCGACCTTAGGAAGGTCTCTGACGTACAGGATTACGCGCACTATTGGTAGTTTCACTGCTCTTGTTTCCTCAGTCTGAGAATCGGTTGAACGGCGGTGCCGAGCACAATGATCTTGCGTCTGAGACGTTATGGTCTCGCCGACGCCGGGAGCCATCTATATAGAGTGGGCACCGCGCCTCCGCCGGGCGTGAACAACGCCCCACAACCGGTGGTGGCCTTCGTGCCCCGCATGAGTGCCGTGGAAGTTTGAGACCGGGATTTCCTACGACCCGTGACTCAGACTCCCACCGACACCAGGCGGTTTGCAAACCCAAAGTGCGAGCCCGCCTATGAGTCCAAGTCCAATCCTTGCCGCGCCACCGAAGTCGAAGTGGCCGAAGCCGCGCTAACAGCCTGTCCGCCATTTGTCGCTCGCGCGCCCGGCCTTGTCAGTTAAGACTTTCAATGCTTTCGGAGTTTTCAGTAGTGCCTCTCTGTGTTGAGGGTTTCGTGGTGCCGGGGGCGGGACTCGAACCCGCACGGAGGTTACCCTCCCGAGAATTTTAAGTCCTCTGCGTATGCCATTTCGTTTCCGCGCTCACGTGAGCGCGGCCACATTGAAGTGAGATCAGATCAAAGCGAGCATCTCCAAACGCCTCATGGCAAGTCCGCCTTCTTCCAGGCTTCGGTTCCGTACACCGCAAGCAGGTCGGCCCGTGATAGCGACCCATCATTCGCGAACAGCGCAGCCAGCCGGTAGCTGCAGTCCGCGCACACGTGACCGTCGAGCACGTCGATGTATTCCCACGGTGTCGATTCCTCACCGCATAACTTACATGTTTCAGTCATCGCTTTTCCTGTCCTAGTTGAGGCCTAATTCAGGTTGCCATGAATAGAAGTGAATCGGCGTAAGGATTGATGTCGTTCAATACCCTCTGGAGTCGTCGCCGTCATTCGTCGAGCGGCGAATGCGCCGCTGCGATGCGCGAAACCTGCTGTTCCACGTAACGTGGAACATTCATTTTCGAGAAACAAGCTCCGAAGCCTGAACAATCTGTTGCAGTATTTGATGTCATGATAAAGTCAAGTATCATTTGACCTATGCGTGACAATGATCTCGAATCAAAGTCGCGGCGCGCACAGCTCTTCGAAATCGCCTCTGAGCAGGGGGGATATTTCACTGCCGCTCAGGCGCATTCGTGCGGCTTTAGTAAATCGCTACTGGCGCATCATGCCAAATCAGGCCGCTTTTCCCGAGTCCGTCAGGGCCTCTACCGCATTCGCGAATACCCGAGTTCACCCCGCGAAGACGTGATCGCGGCGTGGCTTGGGTCGGGAAGAGAGAACACCGTTGTATCGCATGAAAGCGCGCTCGATATCCTCGGGCTTTCCGACGTGGTGCCCGAGGTCGTTCACCTTACCGTCCCCCGAGCGAGGCGCTATCGCTTCGCATCTCTGGGCGTCGCGATACACACGACAACGCGGCGCCTTGCCAAGTCCGACGTCGTGGTGCGCGACGGAGTTCGAGTGACCGCACCGGCGCGCTCGATCATCGATGCGGCCCAAGCGGGAACCGCCCCGGAGCAGATAATGGCCGCAGTCGGCCAGGCACTCGACCGAGGCATGGCAACCGAATCAAAACTCCTCGGGGTTGCGAAGACGCGTGGAGGTCGAGTCGAGCGCCTTGTTCGACAAGTTCTCGAGGCGCGACACCGCAAATGAAGTACCAAAGCGGAGCCGCATTTCGTCAAGCACTTGAGCAGCGTCTGCTCACGCGATCGCGTGACAAGGGCATTTCCCTTGTCCGGCTGCGAAAGGCCGTCGTCTTTGACCGCCTTCTCTTTCGTCTCGCGATCGCCGCGCCAGGCCGCTGGGTTCTTAAGGGAGCGCTGGCCCTCGACTTCCGGATGGGAGAACGGACGCGGACCACGAAGGACATGGATATCTTTCACCGCGACGACGAGACGGCGGCCACCGCTGACTTCATAGCCGCCCAAGCTGTCGAGATCAACGACTACTTTACCTTCGACATAGAAAAGGTCGGAGCGCCGGGTAAAGAGGTTGAGGGTCTCGCGGTGAGATACCGCGTCCGAGCCGAACTCGCAGGCAGGCGGTTCGAGGAAGTCATGGTCGATATCGGGTTTTCAGACTCGCTGAAATGGAAGCCCGAACCGATTCGCGGACAGGATCTACTGGCGTTCGCCGACATCGAACCGATCGAAGTGCCAGTCCTGCCGCTTGAGCAACACATCGCGGAGAAGGTCCACGCATACACAAAAACCTACGGCCAAGGTCGCCGGAGCAGTCGCGCAAAAGATCTCGTCGATCTTGTCCTCGTGAAACAACTCATGGTGCTGGACGCCGCTCGCCTTCGCAGTGCGCTCGAAGGAGTTTTTGAGGGAAGGCGTCAACATGGTCTTCCGGATCGGTTCCCGCCACCGCCGCCCGAATGGGCGGTCCCATACCGGAAGCTGGCCAACGAAGTTGGTCTCGATCCGGACCTGCGTCGGGGCTATGCGCAAGCGGCGGCGCTGCTCGATCCTGTGCTGGCCGGCCGCGCGACCGGCCGCTGGGATCCGCAGAAGGCTTCGTGGATGTGACGCGCCGGCGTCCGATTTGCTGTGCCCAATTTTGTGCCCTCTGTGCCCGATTCTGTGCCCCAACCGGAGATCAATCGAAAGTACTCTGTAACTGATGGTCGCACTTTAGTCGTGCACAGAAAACCCTTCTGCCACAGCGCTTTCGCTACCTTGTAGCGCTATCGAGCGATATCAGACTATTCTGGCGTTTACGCAAGGTTGCACAACTCACATGCAAGAGGTCCCTGGTTCGAGTCCAGGTGCGTCCACCAAATCAGCTATCGGTTCGCGCGCGCTGTTGGCTTGTCGCTCACCGTATAGATCTGGCCGCCGCGTATGTAGAGCTTTCGGGCCTCTTCTAGCGTGAACGGACGGGCGCCGCGGCGGCCGAACACTGCCAGCTGGTTGCCGCTCTCGTCGACGGCGCGGTCGCGATCCAGGCCCTTGGGAATCGCGAGCGCGGGCCCATGCGTCGCGAAAGTCGCGATCAGCTTGGGAGATGGACGGGGTGAAAACCCCTGATAGTTGGGCGAGTCATTCGGCGAAATCAGTTCGAGCACCCGCAGTCCGTTCTTGCCGTCGGCCAGGTATGCAAAAAGGGTTGCGTCGGTTATGCCTAGCTTCGTGTCGTTGAGATCGTTGATCTTTCCCTCGGCATTGTAAGTCTGATCGATTCGCGGATGCTCGGGGCGTTCCACGTCCACTATCACCAGCCCTTGTGCGCCGGCTGACACGTATGCGTACGTGCGCGCCACATAAATGTTGCGCGCATCGGGCAGCGCAAGCGCCGCTGCATCGACGGGCCGTGGAGTCGTTGGCTCGGTGACGTCGATAATTTTCAATCCTTGCGAGTCGACTACGAACGCATAGCGGAACTGCACCGTGATTGCCCGCGGCTTGACGACGTGCGGCGCGTTCACTTCGCTCACAACTTTCATCTGTGCGGGATTGGAGATATCAACGATGACGATTCCCCGATCGCAAAGCACATACGCGTAGTTACCCGCGATTGTGCCGCCGACCGCGCCGTTCAGAATTCCGCCAGGGTTGAAGCCCGGGCCGCGCTTGAAGAAGTTGTCCTCGGGATTGCCATTTCCCAGCGTGATCACATCGACAGCTATGAGACCTTCGTACTTGTCGGTGACGAACGCGTACTCAGCGGCGAGCGGCGGCTTCTGCTCAAGATTCTCGGCGCGCTGCGTCCGCTGTGGATCGATAAGCATCGTGGTCGGCAGCAGGACGGCGGTCGCATACTTAGTCGAGACATAGGTTCGCTGTCCCAGCGGCGACACCGGCGCCGAAGTGAATCGCTCGGAGAATCCTTTGTTGTCAAGATTCGCGATGTCATAGACAACGAAGCCGCCCTTGCCTTGCGCGGTGAAGAGATACTCGCCGCGATTCTGGATGGTCATGCATTCGCCGTGGAGCTCGGGCGTCGAGCCATTCAACCCGGGCGCGATGACGGCGGAATGCTCGAATGAATCGTGAAGGAGGCGTCCGCTGGTAACAAAGGACTTAAATTCATCGGGATAGGCCAATTCATGCAGATGACTTCCGATGACGGCCTGCGGTTCGTCGCGTTCCGTAACGATCACCGCTTGCATTCCGTCAGTCCCTTCGGCGACCCAGCAGAACCTTCCGATGAAGTTGACGAAATTGGTGCCCTGCATCAGCAACTGCGCCATCTTTGCGTTGTTGTCATTGTCCGCCGAGATGTGACAGTCGGTGCATCGCTTGGTCTCGGTCAACCTGACGGTGTGTGGCACAGTCGTGCTGAACGCCTGCGCCGCAAAGCCTTCGGCAGAAACTGGAACCTGTTGCGTGTAACTGACTTCGCGATCGGGGTTGTAGGATGAGACCTGCACGGCGCATGACGAGCGCGCGGGCGAGATGCGATTGCCGGTAGTCACACCGTCCTTGGCGATCATGAAGACGTCGTCGCGCAAAGTCTGATAGTCGTAGCTGGTCCAATTGCGAGTCATGTCGCCGTTGTAGTGAAGAATCGGCCGCCGCATATTCGCCTTCATTGGCAGATGGCAGCCGAAGCAACTGGGCACCCACGACGAGTGACAGGTCTGACAAGCCATCGCGTCCAGCGGATGCGCCAGGTCGTCGTCGGACGCGTCGATCTTACCCCAGGTCTTGCCGTCCTTCTGGATCGTGTGCGCATAAGCCGCGTCTTCCCAGGCGCTCCGCCATGCCTTCGAGGCGGGATTGTCGATCAGCGCGAGTTGAGGCAACGGCCACTTGTCGCGCTTCATGGTTGACTGCTGCTCGACCTCAATCACGCCGCCGGCCTTGTGGCGGGTGCGGAAGCGCTGACCGAAGGGTGTCTTCTTCGCGCTCGAATCCCGGAAGAAATTGATTCGCTCACCGGCCGCGCCGTTTCCGGTGGCGGCAAAGGTCGTATATTTGGAATAGGTACCGTGACAGTCTTCGCATCGGATCTGGATTGGCCCGCGCACCTCATCATATAGCTTGCCATTCCCGTGCGAGTCGCCGACGAAGTGACAGTCCGCGCATTGCATCCCGTATTCATTGTGGATGTCTTGCAGCTTGACCGCGCGCCGCCACTTATACTTGTTGTCGGCGATCACGTGGTCGTGCTTGTCGAGGAGATTGCCGTGACTATCGTGCTTCCAGACATATCTGAAGAGCCAGCCATGACCGTGGAAGTCAGCGAGCTGCACCCGGCTAAGCTTGGGATTCAGCTCGGAACTCGCCTGCAGGAACTTAGGATCCGACCATAGGCCTTTCGGGTTGGTTCCTTCCGGATTTGCCATCAGGTCAACAGCTTCTTCGTCTGCGCCGGGATTCTTGGCCTTCTTTGGATAGAAGAACTCTCCGTCACTTTCATTGTCCCACCAGATAGTGCCGAAGTAACTGTTGGTGACAGTAGTACCAGGATGCACATGGCATACGACGCACTGCGAGGAAGGGATCGAATTGGTTAGTTGATGCTTTATAGGATAGCCAGATACGTCTTTGGGGATCGATTTGTCCGACGACGCGCTATGCCCGGTATTTCCGAACTCCGCATACTGCGCGGAATGCTCCTTGTCGCGATCGTTCGCATACACGACATGGCATGAGGTACATCCGCTCGACCGGTAATCGCCGGGATGATCGTTGGTACCGAGAAACCAAAGGGTCGGGTCAAGGAGCCGGGTCCTTTGAAGACCTTGAAAGACCGGATCGGTGCGAACCTTGGTGCCGTATCCGCGAATACTCAAACGATCTTCACCACGTTCGAAGACGCGAAGCACGTTACCTGGCTGAGCGATTTCAAAGCGAGGAAGCGGATCGAGGTAAGGCACGACGCCGTGTTTCAGCGTTTCCTCCTCAGTGGGTGGGGGAAGCGTCTGCACGCGCGTGGGATTGCCGTTCTCGGAGTAGGCCTCGCCGAATCGTCCGATTTTCTCCGGATAAACTCCATTGTTGTATAGCGCCGCCTCCCAGAGCATAGGGCCGGTCGCCATGATGCTCTTGCGGACGTTCTCGACTTCGTCGATGTGGCATCCTTTGCTGCCGCAGCTCATCCGCGCCGCACGCAAGTCGCCTGGATTTACAAATCGCACAAACTCAGGCGACTCGTTGTTCAACATCGAATACGAACGAACCGGGTTTTGACCGGTCGTAGGCCAATCCTCAGGATAAAGCGGATGTACGTGAGCGGTTTCCCTGGTCGTGGCCTTGGAATCTCCGCCGTGGCAATCGACGCATCCTATCGGGAGCTTGTCCGGATGCATTTCCTCGATTCCCGCGTGACAACCAGCCGCCTTACAGCCGACGCTCTTTGCATCCGCAACATCCTGCGTCTGATCGGAGATGTCGGGAGGAATGATCGGTTTGGCGTCTGTAGCCCGAGCCGGCACCGAATGCTCGGGGAGCATCGCCCCTGGATTTGCGGGGTCATAGGCGCGATTGCATCCCAGGTATAGGAGAGTACTGGCCAGGATGACAGATGCCAGCAGACCTATGCGGCGCAGCCCGGTCCGTGACATCCGCGTCCTATGCTGCAGCCTGGGTGTCACTCTCGAGTCGCTCCCGGCACTTAGTAGGTCAGAGTGAGATTCAAGAAGCTCGAGAAGAGCGTATTCGCCTGGTATATGTCCCGGAACCCATGGTCGGGCGTTAAGACCGAGAACCCGCCAGTGAAAATAATATTGTCAATTAGCAGCGGCCGGTAGCGGAGCGCGATGCTATAGTCAAAGCCAACGTCGTGACTGAGGTTATTTTGATGGAGTATCGATTCCAGCACGGCAACCTTGTCGAACTGGATATAATTTACGTTGAAAATCGCCATCAGTTTGGGAGTTAACTTCGCATCCACTCCTGTGTTGTACTGAAAGACTCCGGGATTCACAAAATTGGCCTGGCCCTGCAGTTTGTCGCGCAAGTCCGGAACCAGGCTTAGCGGATTGATCAGAGGAACCTGTGTCCCAGACAAGCCGATACCCACACGGTCGAAGTAGGAGAACGGGACTCCGGAGAAATTTGGATTATCCTGTATCGTGTCAAACCCGGTGGCTTCATGTCCGTGTGGGTTGCCGCTGCCCGACGCATAAAAGAACGAGCCCCTGAATCGCAGCCAATCATGATCGTACGAAAGTTCCAGCGCTGCCATCTGCGCGTTAATATTGACCTTGTGCCCGGCGATGTCGTTGAAGCCGTCATGCCCGAAGGCTTCGTAGAACGCGTGCGAAACGTTGATACGTCCTATGTGGCCGTCGCTGGTACATCCGAAATATGACGTATCGACCGAATGCGGCCGGACAGTTCCTATCAACGACGGACGTACGCGGAAGCCGTTGTCATCGTATAGGATATGGCCGTTGTCGTTGTTATAGGCGAAGTCCAGTTGAAAGTTATAGCCGTCAAAGAGGAAGTCCTGACGGGTGAAATTGAAAATTCCAATGTTCTGGTCGCGCCCGACCATCATCGTGTTCAGCCCGCTATTGGTATCCTTCTCTAGCGGCCTGAAGTAAGCGATGTTCCATTGATCGCGGTTCGATTCGAAATTGCCGAACAATCGAACGCCCGGATCGTTGTCCGAGAAGATGAAGCCGCGAAAATCGCTGGTGAAACCTTGAATCCCGCCAGTTATCGAAAGGAAGTCATAGTACGGGCTGAGATCGGCGATCTTGTAGTCTACAAAGGCCTCCTGCAGCGCAATATGGCCGTTGGTTCGATTAGTGCCGTCGGCAGGATTGATATTGACGATCCCTCTTTCGTTAGTGCCCAGGTAGTTGAGGTTGAATACGGGGGTAACCTTGAGTTCCCAGTCAACCGGCTTGAAGCCCGCATCGCCATGAAACAGATCGTACGAAAGTATTAAATTTTCCTGAACCGCGTTTTCGTCGCCGCTGCCGAAGAAGTTTGGACTGTTAGGGCTCTCGGTACTTACTCCGCTGGCGACCGGGAGCCGCTTGAACTCCCAGTCGATGTCGTTGATACCAGTTATATCCAGAAACGTATGGTCACCTATGATGGGATAGTCGCCTTTCAGGACGTTCTGATCGTAAGGATTCCACCAGTTACCTAGTTGATAGGGGTATTCGCCGGGAGTGTTAAGCGTATAACGGTCCCATTCGGGAAATCCTATCCGCCATCGATCTGGTATAGGAATGAAATCCTGATTTGGAGCGGACTTCACGGCGGGCTGGAGTACTCCTGGGGCAAAGCCAAGCGGCGCCATAGGCTTGGTCGCACCGCTCCACTCAGCGGCCTGCGCTTTCATCTTCTCGTCAGTGGAACTTGCCTTGTTTTGATTTGACGGATCCGGCTTTTTGCTGGACGCGGCGGAATTCTCATTTGAATTGGAGTTGGTCTCGGCGGGTTGCTCGTCGTTAGCCGCGACGATTCGTGGAATGGATAGGGTGGTGACAGATACGAGCAGGCCCACTACGCACAGGCGGCGCAGAATTTGAGAACCGGTAGCGAATCGCCAGGTTGCGACCGCCGCCGCAGGAGCCCGACTGTTAATCAAAACACGTGGAACCTAGTCGAGCGCCTGCGTAGTGTCAACAATGCGCCGCGGCAAGTGTTTCATCCCGATGACAAGGGCCGCGTACCCCGCTTGACTCTAGGCAGGTCCTCTTGTGTATTGTGCCTGAGTCGTTCGGGCATCTGTCTCTGTTTGCCGCCAATTTGTCTGCGATCATTTGCCGAGGGGTCGGAGCAACGAATGGTCGATAAGTACCGAGCTAGGATGTGCTTCGCCGGCGCGCGGCGAATGGCGACTCTCGTCCTGCTGTTCGGATTTTGCGCGATGCCGCCGATTGCGGGCCGCGCAAATGCGTTCGAGGTGCTTAACACTGCGCCCCTGGAGGTCAGCGACATTGAGACCATTATTTCGGCCGCCGTGACTCGCGCCGTACGCGATAAGGTGCTCGTGGTTGTTGCAGTCAGCGACCGCGAGGGCCATGTTCTCGGCGTGTTTGACATGACCGGCGCTCCGACCAGCAGCAACGATGTCGACGTCATCAACGAAACTGCGACGCTGCCGGGCAATCCGACATTGGCCGAACGGACTGCGATAGAAAAGGCGGCAACGGCGGCCTTTCTGAGCAGCGACCAGGACGCATTTTCGACCCTCACCGCTAAGACACTGGTTGCAGCTCATTTTCCTTTGGGCATCACTAACGCTGCACAAGCACCATTGTTCGGCCTGCAGTTTTCTCAGTTGCCGTGTGCTGTTGATGCGCCGTTGAAACTCCATGGCGTTGGTAACGGAACAACCGGAGCGCTGGGCGGCATTCCGCTGTACAAAGATCACAAAATCGCCGGTGGAATCGGCGTCGACGGCGACGGCAACGGCGCGAGCCAGTCCGAAGACGAAAAGATCGCTCTGGCGGGCGATTCGAAATACGGCCCGCTCACCGCAATCACTGCCAATCAGATTTACCTCGGCGGATTTCAATTGCCGTGGACTACCCAGCCGCCGCCGAAGCCGCTCCCGCTGATTCCATTCGCCAGTCTGCCCGGATCCACGAACCCGAATTTCCCGATCATTCCCACTCCACCGACCAACTTCCCGCCGGCGGTCTTTTCCGGAGTCCCGGGTGAACTTCGCATTCCAATCACCGATAGCCCGATTCCGGGTACGCTTACCGCCGCGGACGTGACGACACTAATCACGCAATCCGTCGCCTTGGCCAAAGCGACCCGGGCCGCGATTCGCCAGCCAATCGGAGTGCCCGCGCGAATGCAGGTCGGAGTGACCGATCTCGACGGCAACATCCTCGGTGAATTCAGAACCAACGACGCAACCATGTTCAGTTTTGATATCGTCATACAGAAGGGCCGCACGGTAACCGCGTTCAGCGATCCAAATCAACCTCTTGGTCAGCAGCTGCGAAAAATGCTGGGACTTGCGGCTGATCGCGATCTCGCTGTCTCGCCCCGAACGATTGGGTTCCTTGCCCAGCCCTTCTACCCGCCTGGCATCAATGGGACTTCGCCCGGACCGCTATTTATGATCCAGCAGGATCTGCTTCTCTCGCAGCCTATTCAGCCCCCGCTGCCGGCGTGCGCGCCAGCAATTGACGGCAACGGCGATGGCATCACCGCGTTTCCGGGCGCCACTCCGCTTTATAAATCCGGGATGCTGGTCGGCGGTCTCGGCATCAGCGGCGACGGCGTCGATCAGGACGACTACGTGACCAATGGCGGCGCAGCAGGTTATCTTCCGGACCCGTCCATCAGGGCGGACCAGATTCAGTTCAGAGGCACAACGCTTCCGTTCTTCAAGTTTCCGCGACATCCGGGTTTATGATATCGGGAGCAATACCGACAATGATGCTTGGATGGGAGGTCCGCATGAAAAGACCAACGAACAACCTCACCGCTTTCCTTCTGGTTGCGCTGACGGCGGGCGCTTTCGTCTCGATGCCTGCGGTCGCGATGGCTGACGGGCATGCATACGTGGGCGAAAGCAAATGCGAAGACTGCCACGACTCGCAGCACGAAAAACTCAACATCATCGGCCCCGACGGCACGAAGTCCGACCCGGTCAGCGTCTGGATGAAAGATCCTCATCACAAGGCGTTCGATTCGCTGACCAACGATTGGGGACAGCAGGCCGCAAAAAAAGCGAGCGTCTCCGATCCGCAGGCTGACGGCTCGATGTGCCTGACTTGTCATGCAACCGGCACCGGCGGCAACAATCCTCCCGATCCGAGCGAGGGAGTGTCATGCGAGGCGTGTCATGGAGCCGCGGCCGACTGGGTACCGAGGGACAAACACGGTGAGATCGACGACGACGCGGCGAAGATGGCGGCGGCAGTCGCGCTTGGTCTGATCGACGTTCGCAAGATAGACGTTCGCGAACAGAATTGCCGCAACTGTCACGTCGTGGATACCTCCAAGCGTCCTTGCTATCGCCCGACGGAGAAGCCGTTCGACGTGCACAACGACAAGAAGTTCAAGCACTGGAGAGACAACATCCCAGCGATCTGATTCGTCACTCTGACGCGTGAGTTCAACGACAGGGGGGCCGGCTGAGTAGCCGGCCTTCTTTTGTTTAGTGTTCGCCGTCGCGATCAGAAGCCTTTCCGGGTCATGCGAATTCCTACCGATTTCATGAATCCGGTGGGTAAGATCGCCCCACACATCGCGAAGACAAAGTCATTCTCGATTTCAATTGGTCCGGTCACCTTCACTACACTCGGATCGGCGGCCGGCTGGGCCGCAGAGGATGTCTCGGACACCCGTGCTTTCTCCTTGCTGGGTCCGAACAGCGCCGCCAAGCGGGCGAAGATGCCACGCGGGGCCGAATTTTGCGACGGCTCCGTCGCTTGCCGCCCTGGCCTGCGGGACGGCTCCGCCATTGGCACCAGCACGACTTTGCCGGGTTTGACCTCCTTGACCTTGCTCCATGGATACACCGTAATCTGCGCCCTTTGCTGCAGGTCGCTGATCTTCCCGGCGTTCTCTGGAGTCACCAGGGGATCGAGTGTCACGTCACGGAAAGAGTACGAGACGGTATTGCGCAACGCGGGATTCGCGAGCAACTGTGTGACTTCGGTGCCGGCGTTTCCTCCTCCCACGACGAGAATCCGCTTATCTTTGAATTCTTCAGGGTCGGCCAGACCATAGAAAACGCGATCTGCCGTTTCGCCGGGAACGTCCAGTTTGCGCGGAGTGCCACGCAACCCGATTGCCAGCAATACATAGCGCGCTTTGAAGCGTCGGCCCTGCTGCGTAGCGATTTCAAATACTTCGCCTGTCCGACTTACCGAGGTGACCTCCTCGCGCTCGTTGATCTGGAGCTGCATCGTATGGAGCATCTCCTCCCACTTTGCGACCAATTCTTCCTTCGTGCGGTCGCCCTGCATGTAAAACGAGCCGTATTCGTCCAACTCGATCGGCGTTGCCTGGACAAACTTGCCGCGCGGAAACGTACGAATGGTGCTGGCCGCAGTGGTCTTCTCAAGCGCCAGGTAGTTCAGCCCGTTTGACTTTGCGGAGCTCGCGGCGCCGATTCCCGACGGACCGCATCCGACGATCGCGGCGTCGTAAACCTCTGGCTCGACCGGTCTCTTCTCGTGCTGAATCGCACTGGCAATCGCCTCGATCGCCTGCCGTCCCGAGCGCATTGCGTTGTTGATTCCGGAGATTTGCCCTGCTTCGCCGACCACATAAACACGTGGAACGCTGCTCTGATAGGTATCGTCGAGCGCGGGAATCTCGGGAGTTCGCTGCGGACCCGCATTCGAGGCGACCTCGCGATGCTTCTCCGCCGGAATGTAGCGGAGAAAATCCACTCCGATCAGGGTCATCGTCAGCAGTGCGAGAATCGCGATCCACCACGGACGCAAAGTGGTTCTTTGCACTGCGAAGCTCGGAGATCCGTTGCTCAAGCCATGCACCGCGATGGTGTATGCGGCCAGTTCCAGTCCGGGGGGTTGATGAGGTCGGATCGTCGGCGCTTTGGACGGGAAGTCTTTGATCAGGCGGCCACCGCGATAGAAAGAGTGAAAGGCGTGGCAGTCGGCGCATGCATTGAGCGTCTTCTCTTTCGGTAGGCCCAGCACCTCAACCTCGGCCGCCTCGGCGCGACTCGAATCCAGCAGACCAATGCCGTCAGTCAGCATCGCGACCTGACCCGCGGGCGCGCCCGCCTGGTGCGCATGGCAGCCGAAACATTTTCCGATCTCGGTGGTCCGCGAATCGCGCGGCTTTACGCTTTCCTCGATATGCAGATGGCATCCGGCACAATCGGCGCGCAGATGGCCCGCGGAATGAGGCACGAAAATCGCGTTGATGGGGCGGAAAATCACCGACTGAACAAACGGGATGGTGGCCGGCTCGGGCGGCGGGCCACCCGACTGGCCGGGCGTCGACGTCGGCATCGGCCCCGCATTCGTCAGCTTCATATCTTCGTCCTGCCAGCTCGAATGGCAGGTGCTGACGGTGCATCCTCCGGTTACGATCGCAAAACTTTCCGGCGTCTCATCCGATGCCGCGCTTACCAGGTGACAGGAACGGCAATTGAGATGCTGCTCAGAGCGATCGAGCACGCCCGCGAGCTCCGCGGCAGCCTTCTCCTCTTCTTGCTTGCGTGCGGGGGATCGCATCTTTTGCGCGTTCGCCCTCGCTTCCTGCAGGTGTTTGATCGTGTCCGCGAGATGCTGCTTGTGATTGAAGTCCTTGACGAAGTTCTGGAGCGGCTTCCATCGCACCCGCAAGGTGTGGCCGTGTGCGCTGACGTTTGCGATCGAGTCGTGCGCATGACACGAGGCGCAACTTGTTCCGGAAGTGGCAGCCAAATCTACCTTGCGTCCTTCGTGATCCGAATGGCACGAAAGGCACGCGAGTTGATCGTTGAATCCGCGCAGGTGATGTCCGGCGTCCAGCCCGGAATCCTTGTCGTCGAGCTTGACGTTAACGTGGTCTTCATTGCGATCGAGGTTACCATGACAATCGATGCATGCGGTGCTGGCCAACTCGACGCCGCTCCAGGGCTGATGACACGCGGCGCAGTTGGAGCTGAACGTCTGGTGACCTTCAACCAGCGGCCCCGGCGAATAACTGCGATGCATCGAGAGCACCGCGGCCAGGACCGCCAGGATGAATATACCGGCGACGATGAGTCGGTTGCGGCGATTCATATTCCGCCGAAATAAAGAACCCCTGCCACGTGAAAAATCAGAAACGCAAACGTCAGCACGGACAGGACGATGTGAACATTCAGCCAACCCGTGCTCAGATGAAGATTGAAGGTGTTGTGATCCAGGTTCACCTTGCGGACCGCCAGGGCCAGCAGCTCCCGATAGGTTTTCTCATCGCCTGATTCGGCAATTTTTTCGGCCGCGGCCGCGCAGGCAAGTTCGCCGGGATCGACTCCCCTCACCGTCGCCATCAACAGCGTCCATCGCGACAAGGATCGATCACTCAGCAGGATAGGCTTGATAGCACTGATGTAGGTCTTAATCAGTTGCTCGTTGTGGCCGAGGATTTTCTCCTCAGCCTGGCGGAAGACCGCATAAACCTCGGAGTCGACGTCCTCGAGCCGCACCTGGTGTTCGGCGCGACGCGTCATTGAGTGCGGGAGCCTGTCCTGCAGGATCGCCCCGAAGATACCGCTGATGAAAAGCAGCACCACCAGGGTTGCGAGCATCGCCTCAAGCGGGCTCATCGCGACGGTGGTTACGTGCCACGCCAGCGGAAGCAACGCGAGCATCCCGAGCGTCACATGAAATCCCCGCCACGTTTCGAGGCGATCGAGTAGGATCAGTTGTCGCTGAATCGCGGCGGGAAGAATCTTTCCGGTGAACTGCAGCACGCGGAGAGAGAACCAGATGTTGCGCTTGCGGACGCTATACAAGGCGATCGCGACAAAGCCGGCGAGCGCAATCGAGCCCGACCAATATTCTCCAATCTCAGTCCCGAACGTCGACGTCGCGGCGTGCGCACCAGCCACCGCGATCAGGCAGATCGTCAGCCAGAGCCACATCCGAACCGGTATGACGCGATCCCGGCGATCGCTGATGCCTAAGGGTGGTCCGCTTGCCGCGTGGGCTGGAGCCTCCCGGGTAGCCATCGATTAATCGTTCGAGCCGACGACTTTTCTAAGGCGATCGGGTCCCTGGGTCACCGCGCCGGTCGTCTCTTTAAAGAGATCGGAGGGATTGATTCTCATTGCGGAGCCCGTCGGGCACGCATGGACGCATCCCATGAACGGGAGCCCGTCACAGAGATCGCACTTGATGGGATAGACGGTGGGAATGTGCGTTTCGGCCTTCGCTCCGGGTTCGGCGGGCGGTCCAGCCTGCTGTTGCAATGCTTGATTGCGGCCGAGGATGCGTTGCCAGATGCTGGGAGCGAGCCGCTCGTGATCGCCCTGCTCGTTACTGGCGAAGATTCGGCTCCATAGACCCTGCTCAACGGCGTGAGACGGAACCGGGTACGGCCGGAAGAAATCACCACCGACAACGTTCGCCTTTCGCGCCTGCGCCGCATCGAACTGCTTCGTCTCGATCATCGCGATGTTGTCGTAGGGACAAGCGAATTTGCAATTGCTGCATCCGATGCACATGTCGTACTGAAAGTAGATCTCGCCCTCGGGCCTCCGTTTGATTGCACCCGTGGGACAGGCGTTCATGCACTTGGGATCGTCGCAATGGCGGCAGGCTGCAGGCACCAGGTATTTTCCGAGCTGGATTCCGGTTCTAATGAGGCGGCTGGCGCCGTGCAGCGACTCGCATGCCTTCACGCAGTTGTCGCATTTGACGCACAAGTCCAGATCCATCACCAGCAGCGCGTCGGCCTGGATCACTCCAAGCTGGCCGCTTTCATTCAGAACCGCGGACAGTTCGGGCGTGAGATGTTTCTGGTTCTCGTGGCGACGTTCGATGGTCGCGAAAATCTGCGCTTGGGAATCGGGAAACTGCTTGATCAGCATCGCGAGGTCTTCGCCGCGAATCTTGATCACCTCGCACTTGCCCGCCGTCAAAACATTGGCGTTTCGGATTCCGCCGCCGCCCAGCATGGACTCCTCGCCGAAATACTCGCCCGCGCGCAGGTATGCGAGCACGCGTTTCGTGCCATCTTCGCGATCGCGGACGACCTGCACATAGCCGTCCCGAACAACGAAGAGGCTTTCGTCGGCCTCGCCCTGCTTGATCAGCACGATTCCGCGCTGGTCGTAGTGGTGGATCTCGCAATTCGCCAGCAGGCGATCGATAAACTCGCTTGGGACGCCCTTGAACAGCTCGACGTCTTCGACCATCACCCGAATCGCACGTTCGCGATATCGTTTGGCGAGTATCGCGCGGGCCTCATCATTGGTCTCGACGAATTTCAGGCAATGCCGGGGGACGTAGAAGATCTCGGTTCCGTCCGCCGCCGCGACGACATCTACCGTCCTCGGCAGTCCGCCCAACGCGCCCAGTTCGCCGTAGAATCCACCCACGCCGCGGTCTCCGACCTTGGTCCTGACCTGGTCGCGGCTGACCTCGAACAGGTTTACGGAGCCTTTCAGGACTGCACAGAGATCGAGTTCGAATTCGCCCTTGGCGCAGACCAGTTCATCACGATCAAACCGCCGGACGCGCATGGCGGCTTCGCGATCGTAGGCCTTGATGAACGCTTCGCGTTGTTCCTGGGTGAAGCTGGTGAAGAGGTCGAACCCGGAAAGCTGGGACCATAATTCGTTGGCGGGTATTCTCACTGCTCCGGCAGGTTCCACAGGGCCACCGGTTAACCCGCAACCCCTCGTGTGTCAATAGCGGCTGGTCGAATCGATGAGCACGGCGATAGAGTCGTCAATGAAGGAGCATGCTTCGATGGAAGCGCACGGAACTAAAAGGCTCGATGGGCGTTCGGCGGCGGACCTCCCGCCGCTGATCGAGGCAATGACCCAGCCTCGGTTCTACCCGGACTCGCCCGCGCGCGTTGAGCTGAAGCAGACGCACATTTCTTACGTCTTCATTGCCGGTGATTTTGTCTACAAGATCAAGAAACCGGTCCATTTTGCGTTTCTCGATTGTTCCAGACTTGCGGATCGCTTCCTCTACTGCTGCGAGGAGGTGAGGCTGAACGCGCGTCTTTCGCCGCGTGTGTATCTCGGGGTGTTCGCGATCGTTAAACGTGCAGACTCCTTCGTGCTCGGGCCCGAGGTAGCGGCGGAGCATCCCGAGGCCGTCGAGTACGCCGTCAAGATGCGCCGGCTGCCAGAGGACCGAATGCTAGACCGGCTTCTCGCCAAGGGCCAGGTGGACGACGCCTGGATTGGCGCCATTGCGGCGCGGGTCGCGGAATTTCACGCGAGTGCCGCGTCGACGGATGGATGGAAATACGGTTCGGCGGCGGCGATCTGGAGCAACGTGATCGGGGACATCGCGCAGGACGAGGCCTTCGTCGGTCATACGCTCAGCAAATTCCAATTCGCGGCTATCGACTCCTTCTGCCGCGCCTTTATCACGGCTCACTGGCGCCAACTGAACGATCGGGCGCACGGGGGCCGCGTCCGCGAAGGCCACGGCGATTTGCGCGCCGAGCACATCTGCCTGATGAACAATAAAGATGAAATCGACGTGATCGATTGCGTCGAGTTCAGCGAGCGGCTGCGCTACGGCGACGTCGCGTCGGAGCTCGCGTTCCTGGCGATGGACTTCGATCGACTCGGCGCACGGGGGCTTGCCGATAAGCTGGTCGAGGCCTACGCCGACATCGCGGGCGACGAAGAGCTGGCGGTGTTCGTCCCGTTCTACAAGTGTTATCGCGCAAGCGTGCGCGGTAAGGTCGAGAGCTTGAGAAGCCTCGAGCGCGAGGTCGATGCGGCCGAGCGCGAGCGAGCGCGCCAGCTGGCGAGCAGTTATTTCGCGCTCGCATCCCGCTATGCGCGTGGCGCGGCTCCCGCCTTGATCGTGGTGTGCGGGCTTTCCGGTACGGGCAAATCGACCGTCGCACGCGCGCTTCAGCATCGCAAAGGCTTCACGGCGATCAACTCGGACCGCGTCCGCAAGCGCCTGGCGGATATCTCGCCGCACGAGCACGTCCGCACTGACTACGGAGCGAACATTTATTCCGACCGGTTTACGAAAATCACGTACGACGCGATGCTCGCCGAAGCGGAAAGCCTGCTGAGCGGCGGCCGCGGAGCAATTGTCGACGCGACGTTCAAGGCGTCGGTGGACCGGCAACTCGCACGCGCACTGGCGGCCAGGCGGGGCGTGCCAGTACTCTTCGTCGAATGCGTCGTCAGCGAGGACGAAGCGATACGCCGGCTGAAGCAGCGCGCCTCGAAGGAGGACGAAGTATCGGACGCCACCCCGAAGGTGTACAAGCGGCAGCGCGCCGAGTTCGAACCGATTCGCGAGGTTCCCGCGCGAAATCACCTGCGCATCGATACTACTCGCCCGCACGAGCAGCTGGTTGCCGAAATCGAAGACGCGCTCGAGCGCCTGAGTTGACGAAGCGGCCTTTTGCCTATCTCGAAATCAAGAGATGACGCAGGTGGCCGGCGCGATCAGCGCGGCTTGTGTGCGAGCAGCAGCGTCTCCGCCGCCTCGAACGTCTCTGCGCCGCGCTCGGCCTTGACCTGCTCGAGGACTTGCTCGGCCTCGCCGCGGATCGAGTCCTCGATCACCGGAATCCACCTGATCCGGAACCACTCAACCAGCTCGGCGCCCGTGACCGTGAAGGGAAACTGCTTCCGCTCGACGGCGAAGCCTGCCGCTTCGCACGTGTTCTGTATCTGGGCGCGAACGCCGCGCGTGTCTTCGCCTCCACGCCGGCCCGTACGCAGCAGGGCGCGCTGCTGGTCAGTGAGGCTCGCGAGCAGTTGACCGCCGGTCGGGTCGCCGCCGCCCGCGACCGCCAGCAGTCCGCCGGGCTTGAGAACCACGCCGATCCCTCGGATGCAGCCGGCGAGGTCGGGCACCATCTGTAAAACGTGGCTGCAAAACACTACGTCCCACGCGCCCGTGCGGAACGGCAGCGCCATCGCGTCGGCACATACCAGCGGGATACGCGCGCCGGCGCGCTGTCGGCGGTCGGCCTCGGCGAGCATCTGGCGCGATAGATCCGCGCCGACGATCACTTCGCAGCGGATCGCGTCGCGCAACTCGAACAGATTCGCCCCGTTGCCGCAGCCAAGGTCCAGCAGCCGCGGCGCACCCTGAATTTCGCCGCGCAATGCGGCAATCACCGCATCGCGCCGCTTCCCGTAGAACGTGCCCGCGCCATAAGTCTTCGCGAGACGGCCAAAGTACTGCGCAATTCCCGGACGCTCGATAGGTGACTCGTCAGGCATGATTGATTCTCACTATAGCCGACCGCGAATCCTGTCGGCCATCAACTCGGCGATCATCACGGTGCTGAGGTGAGTGTTAGCGCGACGGACTAGATCAGACTTTTCAAAAACTCTCACTTCATGCCGCTCTGGTTCCCTCGCCTGAAGGGAGAGGGGTTAGGGGTGAGGTGCCTTTCCCTTGCCCGTGAGTTTCACCGACTGCGGCTCGCCTTCCGCATTGTCGATGATCGTCAGAGTGGCGTTTTGCGCTGCGGCTTCGGCCGGCGTAAACGTGATCCCGATCGTGCACTTCGCGCCCGGCGCCAGCGACGCGTCGCAGTCATTGCTCACGCTGTAGGGACTGGCCGCGCCGCCGTCACCTTCCATGACGACCGTAACACCGGGCTTCTTCTTGCTGCCCGCGGGATTAGTCACGGTGACGTTCTTGGGTCCCTTTTGACTCCCGACTTCCACCGTGCCGAACTTCAGCGTTGTCGGCTCGATCTTGAGCTTGACCGCTACCAAGGCTTGCACTTCGAACACCGCGCCGTCGTTATTCGCGCCGCCTTCCAGAGTGGTGCCATAGAAGTTGCCGTCGCTCCCTTGGATCACGCCGCCGTAAGGCGCCTCTCCGTCGGTGCAGTGGGCCTGGCTGCAGAACGAGTAAAGGGTGGTCAGTTCGCCCGAAGGGGTGAGCTTGAACAGCGTGCCGGCGCCGCTAGGCAAGGCGATGCTTTGGTTCGCGCCGCCGACCGTAGCGGTGCCATAGAAGTTGCCGTCGCTCCCTTGGATCAGGCCGCCGTAAGGCTGCTCGCCGTCGGTGCAATCGGCCTGCCTGCAGAACGAGTAGAGGGTGGTCAGCGTGCCGGAAGGTGTGAGCTTGAAGACCGTGCCGGCGCCGTTAGGCACGGTGGTGCTTTGGTTCGCGCCGCCGACCACTGTGGTGCCATAGAAGTTGCCGTCAATCCCTTGGATCACGCCGGCGTAAGGAAAGTCGCCGTCGGTGCACTTGGCCTGGCTGCAGAACGAGTAAAGGGTGGTAAGCCGGCCCGAAGGCGTGAGCTTGAACACCGTGCCGGCGCCGAGAGACGCACCATATGGACCTGTACCGCCGTCCTCAGTGGTGCCATAGAAGTTGCCGTCGCTGCCTTGGATCACGCCGGCCCAAGGCGCCTCGCCGTCGGTGCAATTGGCCTGGCTGCAGAATGAGTAAAGGGTGGTCAGCGTGCCCGAAGGCGTGAGCTTGAACACCGTGCCGTGGGAATTGGGACCGCCGCCGTCAGAGGTGCCATATAAGTTGCCGTCGACCCCTTGGATCACGCCGGCGTGAGGATAGTAGCCGTCGGTGCAACCGGCCTGGCTGCAGAACGAGTAAAGGGTGGTCAGAGTGCCCGAAGGCGTGAGCTTGAACACCGTGCCGGCGCCGTTAGACGCACCATACGGACCTGCACCGCCGTCCTCAGTGGTGCCATAGAAGTTGCCGTCGCTGCCTCGGATCACGCCGGCCCAAGGCCACAAGCCGTCGGTGCCAGTGAAGGAATGCAGCACCACCTCGCCCCAGGACTGGGCGCGGGCGGCCGCCGGCGCGCCCATCAGGATCAGCCCCAGAATCCACGTCGATACTGCAAGCGTTGAGCGGCGGTTCGGATTTTGCCCATTGAGTGGTTCATCGGTCATCGCCGCTAACTTAGCGCAGCAGTTGCTACCACATGCAGTCATTCTTCGTCAATTAGACGCTATCTTCGCATACGGCGTGAGGATCGGAAGACGGGCTTAAGGTGCCGGCAACTCTTCAGAAGCTCCGCGAGGCGGAGTTCCGGCTATTCACCTTGACAGACAATTTGCCCCTTGGCAGAAGCTCCCGACCAAGGATTCTGGATAGAGACCATCTCAAGCCTGGGTAGTGTCCTGCCTTCAAAGCTCTGTTAAAACTTCTGCACGGCGTCGATCCGTCGGGCGCTGGGAGGGGATTGCACATGCATCGATCGATTCTCAGGTTGTTGTGCGCGATTGCGCCCGCTATCAGCCTGGTCGCGAGCCTTTTGGTGACGCGAGCTGTCGCCGACGAAGCGGACCATTTTCCGACCGCCACGCCTATCAAGCATCTGGTGATTATCTTCCAGGAAAACGAGACCTTCGATCATTACTTTGGGACTTATCCCAACGCCGCCAATCCTCCGGGCGAGCCCGAGTTCGTTCCCGCTCCAGACACGCCGTCGGTCAACGGACTGACACCTACACTGCTGAACTTCAATCCTAATGGCGTCAATCCGTTCCGTTACGATCGCTCGCAAGCCTATACCTGCGACGGTGACAACGGTTACATGGCCGAGCAGCAGCAGTTCGACATGGGCCTGATGGACCAGTTTCCCACCTTTACCAAGCTTCCGCCCGGATGCCCCGACTACGATCATGGCAGCGCGTTCGTGATGGGCTATTTCGACGGCAACACCGTGACCGCGTTGTGGAACTACGCGCAACACTTTGCGATGAGCGACAATTCCTACGGCACTACCTTCGGCAGTACCCTGCTCGGGCATATCAACCTGGTCTCGGGACAGACTAACGGTGCGATACCTACTCCGCCGAACCCGAAGCTCGTCCTTGACGGCACGTTGATCGCCAATGCGCAGCCGACCGGCGACGTTTGCTTCGCCAGCGCCAGCCAGACAGTTCAAATGTCGGGAATTAACCTTGGCGATCTACTGAATGCGAAAGGGGTCAGCTGGGGTTCGTTCGAGGGCGGCTTCAATCTGCAGACGGTCAACCCCAACGGCACTACCGGATGCGACCGCAGCCATACCAATCCGGTCACCAACCTGATCGTTAAAGATTACAACGGTCAATACACGCCGTTTCAGTACTATCCTGATACCAGCAACCTCGCGCACACTCGGCCCGCCGATACCTCCGAGATAGGGCATTCCGGCCAAGCCAATCACGAGTATGACCTCGACGACCTTCTAGCCGCTGCGAAGGCCGACAACCTTCCCGCGGTGAGCTACGTCAAGGCGGTGCGCTATCAGACCGGCCATGCAGGTGGGATTTCGGATCCGATCGACGAGCAGGTGTTCCTGGTCGATACGATCAACGCACTCGAGAAGACGCGGCAGTGGAAAAGCATGGCGATCATAATCTCCTTCGACGACAGCGACGGCGACTACGATCATCAGATGAGCCCCATCTTCAACGGCTCGACCTCGCCCATCGACGCGCTGAACGGGACGGGGATCTGCGGATCGGGCGATCCTTCGCTGGGCGACGCGGAGGTGCGATGCGGTTACGGGCCGCGATTGCCATTGCTGGTAATCTCGCCCTATGCGAGGCCTAATTTCGTTGACCATACGATTACCGACCTGACCTCGATCACGCGCTTTGTCGAAGACAACTGGTCGCTGGGCCGGATAGGTGGTGGCTCCTATGACGCAATCGCCGGCCCACTGAGCAACCTGTTCGATTTCACCGGCCATCATCGCACGCGGCCGCTATTTCTCGATCCGGACAGCGGCGAACCTTCTCATTAGATGTGCGAGATCAGCCTCAAGGTCCTGTCATGGAACCTGCACGGACTGGCGTGGCCGTTGTCGAAAGATCCCGGCGGCCGGATGGATCGCGTAACTGCGAAAATCCGCGAACTGGCGCCGCAGCTAGCGCTGTTGCAGGAGGTCTGGCTTGGCTCGCTGGTCGATCGTCTTATCGCGTCGCTGCAACCCGATTGGATCCCGGTCTGCGTCCAGCGCCGGGGCCGCGGCCCCAGCGGTGGACTGCTCGCATTTGTCAGCGCCGCTGCGGGATGGCGCGTGTGCTCCGCGCCGGAGTTTCACGCCTTCGCCGCGAGCGCGCCGGTATGGAAAATCTGGGAGGGCGACGGACTCGGCGGGAAAGGCGTCCTGACCTTCGAGCTTGAGCGCGGCGAACAACGCATCCGCGCCGTCAATACTCATCTCCAGTCGCAATACTCGGGGATCAACTACGCCGAGGTTCGAGAGGCGCAACTCATCGAGCTTGGCGAGGTCGTGACTCATCTGGATGCATCGCTACCCGCGGTAGTCGCGGGAGATTTCAACACCGACGCGCGCGAGCCGCTCTATTCACACATCGTGGCGCTTGGAACCGACCTGACTGCCGACGCGCGCGCGCTATGCAACCGCGGAACGACTGCGAACCCCCGTGACGAACGCCCCGAATGGATTGACTACATAGTCGCCGCCAACTCGCACGAGTGGACGGTTTCCGCCAACCTCGAGCTCGTCGAAAACCAACGCGCTGATGTTCCTTATTCCGACCACAGCGGTCTCTTCTGTACGCTCAGGCTCTCGCCGCGCCAATAGACTGTTTGCGAGCTCGCCCTCGATCACTTTGGCGGCGGGCTAGCAGTATCGATGCGGCGAAAAGTCAAGTTCACTCGCGGCCCGCATGGGCGCGTCTCCTTCGCGATTCCGTGCTTCCAGTATCGCTGCGTTTCACCTTTCATCAGCAACAGGCTCCCCGACGCAAGCCTTAGCCGGACAATCTTTGCAAGCTTGTCGACCTTGTGCTTCATAACGAACGTCCGCTCTTCACCCAGACTCAGCGATGCGATCGCGGGTCTTTCGCCTAGCTCCGGTTCATCGTCGCCATGAAATCCCATGCTATCTCGATTGTCGCGGTAGTAGTTGACCAGCACGCTGTTGAAAGTAGTTCTAGCGATACTCTCGACCCTTCTCCTTATCTCAAGCAAAAGATCGGTCCAGGCTAATGGGATGAGTCTTAGGCCTGAATAGGTATAGTCGCTGCCTCGGTCTCCATACCAAGCGATCAGGCGCGGCTGCTGATACATTTTGCCCCAAACGAAAATATTTTTCTGTCGCCATGGCACCTCAGTGATCAGTTGATGTAGCACTGCGTTGTGATTGCGCCCGAGTTCAAGGTCGCTCAGGTAGTACACTTCCGCATCCGGCATAGGAATCCTTTGGAGACGATGTGTTTGTGGAAGCAGATCCGACATCACATCAAGTAGTACGGTCGCGCATTGAGCTCTTAGACGATTCCCGACTTGCCGGTCAGATCCTGCGGCCGCGCGGACGCCTTGCACTGACGGTAGCGGCTGTCTCTGAATACCGCGACCGGGTCGATAGCGCCGCCGTTGCGCTTGCGCGCCATTTTGATCGCCGGCTCGACGTCCATCCGCACCGCGTTCTGCAGCGTGCGGTTAGCCATCAGCGCGTCATTCGACTCCTGCGCCGAATTCAGCGCGTCGCGATCGACGATCGATGCCTGCGCGTAGGCGCGCTGCAGTGCGACCGCGCTCTCGAGCAGACTTTCGATAGGGTCGGTCACGTTATGACTCTGATCGAGCATATAAGCCGGCGCGAAGCCGGCCGCGCCGCGCAACTCGGCGTCCACGAGCTCGTTGAACACCAGAAAGATCTGGAACGGGTTGACTGAGCCGGTGTCCAAATCGTCGTCGCCATACTTGGAATCGTTGAAGTGGAAACCACCGAGACGCTGAAACTGGATCAAACGTGAAACGATCTGCTCGATGTTAGTCGTGGGCGCGTGATGACCGAGATCCACCAGGCATTGCACGTTCGCGCCGAGCTGCGTCGCGCATATGAAACTGGTGCCCCAGTCCGCGATCACGGTCGAGTAGAGCGCCGGCTCGTACAGCTTATGCTCGATGAAGGCGCGCCAGCCGTCGGGGATCGCCGCGACGATCACGCGCATGCTTTCGAGGTAACGCTCGAGCGCCTTGGTCATGTTGAGTTGCCCCGGAAAATTCGAGCCGTCGCCGATCCATACAGTGAGTGCGCGCGAGCCGAGCTGCTTGCCAATCTCGATGCACTCCAGGTTATGCGCAATCGCCTGTTCGCGAACGGCCCTGTCGGTGTGCGTCAGGCTGCCGAACTTGTAGGACAACTGGCCGGGAAGGTCTTCGAAGGTGTTCGAATTGACGGCGTCAAACTTGATTCCGTACGAGCCTGCAAACTCGCGCAGCTCGACGAAATCCTCGACGCGATCCCATGGAAAATGCGGCGAAACCGTCGGCGTGGCGCGTCCGAGTTGCTGGATTACGGCGCAGTCCTCGAGCTTCTCGAAAGCGTTGCGCGGCTCGCCCGCGATTGGAAAACGTGCGAATCGCGTGCCGCCCGAGCCGACGCCCCAGCTCGGAATCGCCACCACGAACCGCTGGATGCGCGCGGTGATCGCTTCGAGGTCAACGCCGCGCCGCGCCAGCATCACGCCAAGATGCTCGTAGTCGGCGGCAAGGTCCTTCTGCAGGCGTGCGTTGTGTTTCGCGATCAACTCGGGATCGATTGGAGTGCGTGACGTCATAGAAACCTCTTGCGAGCTTCACCGCGTGAATGCGGCGGCGTTGCCGGCGTCGACGTTTAGAATGTTGCCGGTGGACTTTGCGGATCGATCGGATGCGAAAAAATGCACCGCCTCGGCGACGTCCTCGGGCGTGACGTTTTGTTTCAGCAGGCTCCGTTCGCGGTAAAATTTCTCCAGCTCCGACGGATCTATCCCGTAGGCACGCGCGCGTTCGGCACGCCAACTGCTCGACCATATCCGCGAGCCTTGCAGCACGGCGTCAGGATTTACGGCGTTCACGCGAATTCCGTCAGGGGCGAGCTCGAGCGCCATGCATCGCGCGAGGTGAAGCTCGGCGGCCTTGGCGGTGCTGTAGGCCGCGGCACCCGACGACGCGACCAGCGCATTTTTGCTGGCGATGAATACGATCGATCCGCCTGTGCCTTGCGCTTTCAAAAGCCGCGCCGCTTGACGTCCGACCAGGAAGTAACCGGTTCCGAGCACGTCCAGGTTGCGGCGCCACGTTTCGATGGTGGTTTGCTCAAATGGTGATGCGGACGCGATTCCCGCGTTCGACACCACGATGTCGATGCCGCCATATTCCCGCGCCGCGAAGGCAAATGCACGAGCCACGTTCGATTCGTCGGTAACGTCGCATCGCGTCAGGCGAGTTCGATCCCTGCCGAACTTCAGCGCAAGCTCATCGCCGGTTCGCGCAAGGGCGTCCTCAACATTGTCCACCAGCACCACGCATGCATCGTCGGCCAACAGGCGCGCAGCAATCGCGCGGCCGATGCCGCCGGCGCCACCGGTTATGAGCGCGACTCGTCCTGCCAGCGGCTTCGGTGCGGGCTGTCGGCGCAGCTTGGCTTCCTCCAAGGACCAATACTCGATGTCGAAGGCCTCCTGCTCGGGCAGGCCGAGATATTCGTCGACGGCGGACGCGCCGCGCATCACGCGGATCGCATTGCCATAGAACTCGGCCGCGATGCGCGCGGTCGTCTTGTCCTTTGCGAAGGTGAACATGCCGACCGACGGCATCAGGAGCACAACCGGGCTCGCATCGCGCATGGGAGGAGCGCCCGGTCGGCGGCATCGTTCGTAGTAGGCCTGGTAGTCGCTTCTGTAGCGCGCGATCGTTTCGGCCGCACTTGCTTTTGCTGCGGAAGGATCCGCCGACAGCACCAGCGGTCGAATCTTGGTGCGAAGAAAATGATCAGGGCACGAAGTTCCGACACCGGCCAGCTCGTCAAATCGGCGCGCACCGACGAACTCGAGGATTTCCGCGTCGTCGGTGAAGTGGCCGACTTTTCGCTGCGCGGAAAATAGATGGCCGCGAAGCACCGGCATCAACTCCGACGCGATTGCGCTCCGCTCTTCCGCGGGGCGCGATGCAACGCGCTCGCCACCGAACGCCGGCAGCGTTCCGATTCTCTCGGTGAGCCACGCTTCGGCGCGGCGAATCGTCTCGATCGTATTGCGATAGCAGCCTTTGGATGTGTCGCCCCATGTAACGAGGCCGTGGCCCGCGAGCACGACCCCACGAATATTAGGATGGGCGCGAACCACATCGCGCAGCCGCAGGCCGAGGTCGAAGCCCGGTCTTTGCCACGGCAGCCATCCAAGCTCGCCGCCGAAGACTTCACGCGTGATCGATTCGCTGTGGCGCGACGCCGCAATCGCTATGACGGAATCGGGATGGACATGATCGACATGCGCGAACGGCAACAGCGCGTGGAGGGGAGTGTCGATGCTGGCGGCGCGCGCGCTGCCAGCGAATGCGAATGCGCAATACTCGAAGTATGGGACCAGCTCATCTTCGTGCTCGCGTCCGCGGAAGCGGTTTTCCAGCGCGACGAGTTTGTCCTGATACAGTTTCGCGAAGCCCGACAGATCCATCGAGCCAAGATCGTCGCCCGATCCTTTCACCCACAGAATCGTTACGCGCTCGTTGCTCAGCGGATCTACATCCGCGATTTTTGCCGAGGTGTTGCCGCCGCCGAAATTGGTCACACCCAAGTCGGCGCCCAGCAAATGAGAGCGATACAGAAGCAGCTCGGGCTCTGAAAGCGCCTTCGCGTCGGCGTCGTTCCATCGATCGATTGTCACGCGCGGATCGTAACACGACGGCATGGTAATTCAATTGAGGAAAGCGGGCTGATTGAGTAGTGGTGCTTAGGTGAACAGTTCGCGTCCCGAAGCGGTCGCCGTGTTCGACGTCGGCAAAAGCAACATGCGGCTATCTGCGGTCGACGATTCCGGCGTCGCGATGGCCATTCTCGAGCGCCAGAACCGCGTCGATAGCTCGCCGCCATATCCGCATTTCGACGCCGACGAGCTGTATGCATGGCTGATCGACGGACTGGCGAGGCTCGCGCGTGACTTCGACGTTCGTTCAGTTGTGCCGGTCACTCATGGCGCGTGCGCGGCGCTGGTCGATGACGGCGGACTCGTGATCCCGATCATGGACTACGAGTTTCACGGGCTATCCGACGTCGATTCCGAGTACGACGCGATTGCGCGCGACTTTGCGCACACTGCGTCGCCAAAACTTCCTGCGGGTCTCAACCTCGGGCGGCAGCTCTTCTGGCAGCAGCGACACTTCCCGCGCGAATTCAATCGCGCGACGATTATCCCGTATCCACAATACTGGGCGGCGCGATTGTGCGGCGTCCGAGCCTGGGAGCCAACTTCGCTCGGCTGTCATACCGATCTTTGGGAGCCTCGACGTGGAGACTTCTCGAGCTTCGCGAAGACGATGCGATGGAACGCGCGATTTGGCCGGCGCGCGAGCGCGTGGACGCCGCTTGGAGGTCCATTGCCGGAGGTCGCCGCCGCCACCGGTCTTTCGAACGAGTGCAAGATCCTTGCTGGTATCCATGACAGCAACGCCTCGTATTTGGCGCATCGCGCGACTCGCGAGCAACCGTTCTGCGTCGTTTCGATGGGGACGTGGATCGTGGCGATGGCGCATGGCAGCCCGCTCGAGGTCCTGCGCGAGGAACTCGACATGCTGGCGAATGTCGATGCGTTCGGAAACGCTGTCGCGACCGCGCGGTTCATGGGAGGGCGCGAATATGCCGCGATTTGCGATGTCGAAGCCGGCCTGACGCAGCCGTCAGTTGGCGACCTGGAGTATGTTCTCGATTCCGGCGCGTTGGCGATTCCTTCGTTCGCAGACCAGGGCGGGCCATTTCGCGCGCAAGCAGGGCGAATCGTGGGCGTCGCCCCCGACGCACCGCACCATCGAGCGGCGCTCGCGGCGCTGTATTGCGCACTGATGACGGACTACTGCATCACGATGCTCGAGGGGCGCGGCGATATAATTCTCGAGGGGCGGCTCGCGTCCAACGAGGCGTTCGCGTCGGCACTCGCGGCGCTTCGCGAGCCGCAGCTGGTGTTTCGTTCCGCGGACGAGACCGGGACGCTGCGCGGCGCGGTTGCGTTGTCGCTACTCGCGTGCGGAAAAAATTTGGAACCCGCGAAACTTGATCTTTGTCCGGCCGGTTCTATCGGCAGAATAAAGTCGGCTCGACTCCGATGGCAGAATCTTCTTCCAACAACTCGGCGCCGCTGAGGTACGTTACGCTGGCAGTTCGTAACCGATCGATGCTTCGATTTCCAACGTTCGCTGGACTGCGGGGCGCTTCATCATGCGGTCGTAGTGAGCGAACAGGTTGGGGAACTCGACGCGCTCCAGCTTGAGCGAATTGCTAAAGCGCCAAAACAGCCGGAACAGGTGGATGTCGGCGATCGAGTAGCGTTCCAGCGCCCACTCGCGATTCCCCAAGCGCTGCTCGGCAATCGCGTATACAGCGCGGGCATGATCGAGTCCTTGCCGCCGGGCGGGATGCACCGTCGATGCGATGAATGACATCCACGAAAGAGCCTGCGCTTGCGCTTCGATATCGCCGCCGGGCAACAGGCCAGCCTCCGGAAAGCGCCTGGCCAGATAAAACAGGATCGCGGCGACCTCGCTCAGCGGGCGTCCATCGATCACCAGCGTCGGCACGTGGCCCTGCGGATTGATCGCGAGATAGGCGGGCGTGCGGTTCTCTTTTTTCGCCAGCGAGATAGGCATGCTCTCGAAAATCACACCGACTTCGTGCAGTGCGATGTGCGGCGCCATCGAACTCGATCCAGGCGAGAAGTAGAGTGTGAGCATGAGAGTCACCTCCGTCGCTAGCGCCACGACGCGGGATCGCTGCCAAGTGGTGCTGGCGGAAGATCCCATCGCGGCGGCGTTTCCGACATGCGGGCGACCGGCCCGAGGCGCGTCAGCGGGCCCCAAGCGGTGTTCATCTCAATGATCCAGGGAGCGATCGATGCCGCGTCGAAGCCACCCGGTTTGGCGTCGGGCGCGGTGCGCGGCAACGACATGATCCACATCGCGGTGCGCGCGAGCGACACGCGAACGTGCCAACTGCCGCCTTCGGTAGCTCGTCGCGCGAGCGCACACATTACGCCGAGCGCACCGAGATAGCCGGTCGTGTAGTCGTTGATCGCTGCGGGGACCAGCGCGGGATGCTCGTCGCCGGCCTGCTCATGCGCCATGCCGCTGACAGTCTGCGCAAGCTGTTCCCATCCGGGGCGACCCGCGAACGGACCTTCATGCCCGTAGCAGTCGATCGAAACCACGATGATGCCGGGGCGAATCTGCGACAATTCTTCGGGCGCAAACCCGCGCCGCCCAAGAGCGCCGGGACGGTAACCTTGCGAAAACACGTGCGCCTGCCGCGCGAGCGCCCGCAATTGTTCGACGTCCTGCTTGCGATCGAGATCGAGAAAGCACGAACGCTTGCCGGGGTTGGTATCGATAACGAAAGGCTCTATGGACGGGAGCCTGGGACTGCGCACGTGCAAAACGTCGGCGCCATGCTCGGCAAGAGTCCGCGCGCAGGTCGGTCCCGCCAGCACGCGCGTGAGATCGAGAACACGCACGCCTGAAAGCGGGCGAGCGCCATGGTCGCCGGCGCGCGGTCCGGGGAGCGGCTCGGGGGCAGCGTCGCCGAGACGAAGCATCTCGACCACCGGCACTTGCGCGAGCGCGATTCCTTGCGGATGAGCGCGCCATTCTCCGGCGTTACGGAGCTTCGCACCGCATACGCCGCGTTCGGCGAGTGCATCTTCGAGCGCTTGCGCATCCCACGACGCGACGGCTTTTGCAATCGCGCTCGCATCATCGTCGCAATTCAAAAGAGCAAGCGTGCCCTCGCGGGAACTGAATCCGCCGTGCAAATGAACCCAGCGACCGTCGCGCGCCCGATAGAGCGCGGTCGTGGCCTGCCCGCGACGCTCGAACGACGCGCCTTGATACCTCAGATATGCGAACGACACGAGCGACGCGGCCGCGGCACGCACGTCCACCTCGATGCGCTGCGGACGGCCGCCGCGCGCGCACCACAAATCGGCGGCGGCAGTCGCATTCGCGGCGAGGACCGCAGCGGCGGCCTCGCCGGCGCGAAATCGAGTCGCGATAACAGGGTCGCATCCGTCGATGTAAAGCTCGTGTTGATTTGAGATGTCCCCGCGGCCGAGCGATGCGAGGAGATCGCGCGTCCACGTCGCGGGCTCAGATGCTGAAGCAGCCATCGGCCGAAATTAGCACCCGAACAAATGGATCGGGAAACCCTTTGTCGCGGCCGGTTGAGAAGTTTGCCGAGTGCTGCGAGACCTGCTTGAATCCGTTTCGAGGACGGTACCATGAATTCTGAAATCGAATTGCGCGATCATGTGTTAATCGGCCCGCTGCGCCGATCCGTCAACAACGCCCGCAACGTCCAGGGGAGCATCCACGACGACGCGACGGCGACCAAGCTTGGTTTTCGCGGCGGCACGGTTGCGGGATCGATCCACTTGGAACTGTTTCCGCCGATCCTGCTGAAAGCGTTCGGCAAGCGATGGTTTGAGCGCGGCACTATCTCGATGTACTTCCTGAACGCGACGACCGATCGCGAAGCGGTGCGCGCGTTCGTGAAAGAGCCGCCACTCGACGCGACCGATGCGCAGGTCGATATCTGGATCGAGCGCGAAGACGGCATGCGCGTTGCCGAAGGCACCGCGTCGGTCGGAAGCCCCGACGAGCCAAGCGCGTTGCTGCGCCGTCCGATCGATCGATTCGATGCGGGTCAGTTGCGAATCCTGGGCGGGCTCAAAGCCGGCGACCGGTTCGACGAATGCGACGCGTTTCTTACGAAGGACTCGATGACCGAGCGGATGAAAGTCATCACCGAGCCGCTGGAATGGTACACCAAGCCGTCGCCGTGGGGCGGTGCGATCGCCACTCCGGCCACGATGGTGCAGCTGCTCTACTCGCAATCGATCGCGACTCTGCGCGGCACGCTGGGCCGGGCGGTGGGACTGTTCGGCGCGATCGAACTGCGCAACATCAATGGGCCGGTTATGGTTGAGCGTCCATACCGCGTGAGCGGGAGTATCGTGGCGCTCGGTCAGAGCCCCAAGACGGAATATATGTGGTTCGAAACCACGCTGACCGAAGCGGACAAGCGCGTCGCCGAGATGCGGATGCTGCTGCGCTTCATGAAGGCGTCGTCGCCTCTGTACAAGGACGCGAGCGCAAGCTGATCCGTAGCGGGGCAGGCTTAACGTGCGCCGAATCGTTACCGGTTCGTGCGCCGCTCGTGCATATCCATATGAGTGATCTCCTTGCCATCAACCATAAACATCACGACTTCGGCGATATTGGTTGCGTGTTCGGAGATTTCATTCAAGTCCTTTGAGAGAAAGGCCAGCTTGGTGTCGTGCGCGACTCGATCGCGATCTTTTGCCATCGAGGCCGTCAGCATCGCAAACACTTCGCCATAGATCGCATCGAACTCCTTGTCCTTCTCAAACACTCGTTGAGCGGCGGCACTGTCCGCTCGGGAAAAGGCCGCCAGGCTGTCGCGAACCATCGCGAGCGCAAGCGCCCCCATTTGCAGGACTTCAGCATGGGACGTTACCAGATTGCCCTCGTCGCGCTCGTGAACGCCCTCGCAAATGTTTACCACCCGGTCACCGATTCGCTCCAGTTCGGTGGTAATCTTCATCGCCGCGGCTATGAGCCGAAGGTCTCGGGCGACCGGCTGATGAAGGGCCAGGAACTGCAAACACATTTCTTCCAGGTCAATATCCATTCGGTTCAGGTTGCTGTCCTGCTCGACGATCACGCGGGTGCCGGCAACATCATGTTCACTCAAGCATCTGAGAGCGCTCTCGATTTGCGCGATGAGCAGGTCTCCCATTTGATTGACCTTCGTTCGTAGATCGGAAAGTTCGAGGTCAATGTTTTTGTGAGTATGTTCCATAGATGAACTCCCGATTCAGTAGTCGCGCAGAATTGAGTTTGAAACAACTGCGCTGACGGAAAGCGGCGGGCTCAGGTGAGCGGTGATTCAAAAGCACTGACAGGCGGCGGCTCACCGAGGTATTTCTCGACCTGCACCAGTGTCGTCTGAGCGCTCGGACCCTGCGCAAGACGCGACGTTCCCTTGTCGAGCGTGAGCACGTTCGGGTTGCCGTGCTTGTCGAGACTGCCAATCGCGCCCGGTTCGACCGGGTCGTACCACGCGCCTGTCGAGATCTGGATCACGCCGGGTCGAATGTCGTCGGTCAGAACCGCGCCGGCCAGGATGGCGCCGCGGTCGTTGAAAACCCGCACGACGTCGCCGTCGCGAATCCCGCGCGCGGCGGCATCGCCGCGATTGATCCGCATCGGCTCGCGACCCGCGACTTTGCTCTGCTGGCTGACGCGCGCCATGTCCATCTGGCCGTGCAATCGCGTTTGCGGCTGCGTAGTCAGCAGATGAAGCGGGAATTTGCGCGCGGCTGCGCTGCCCAGCCATTCGGCCGGCTCGAGCCAGGTTGGATGTCCGGGGCAGTCGGCATAGTTATAGCTCGCAATCTTTTCCGAAAAGATTTCGATTCGCCCGGACCGAGTCGGCAGCGGATTGGCGTCCGGATTCATCCTGAATTCCTCGAAGAGCACGTGCGGCGTCGACGCTTCGGGAATTTCAAGGTAGCCGCGCTTCCAGAACTCGTCGAAGGCGGGCCACTCGGCGACGCGGCGATTGGCGTGCTCGCGCGCCGCGTCGTAGATATGCCGCAACCACTGGATCGTGCTGCGTCCTTCAGCGAACGACTCGCGCGTTCCGAACCGATCCGCGAGATCGCAGAAGATTTCGAAGTCGTCGCGCGCTTCACCGACCGGCGCGATCGCCTGCTTCATCGCGATGATGAATCTATCCCGCGCACTTGCGCCGATATCGTCGCGCTCGAGCGTCGTCGTCGTCGGCAGCACGATGTCGGCGTGGCGCGCGGTCGCGGTCCACCAGGGATCGTGCACGACGATCGTCGCAGGCCGCCGCCACGCGCGAATCAGGCGGTTGATGTCCTGGTGATGATGAAACGGATTGCCGCCGCACCAGTAAACGAGATCGATATCTGGGTAGACGAGGTCCTGTCCGTTGTACTGGAACGGCTGGCCGGGGTTGAGGAGCAGGTCCGCGATTCTAGCCACCGGGATGAAGCTGCGAATCGGGTTGTGGCCGCCCGACAGCGTCGGAATCGGCATATCCGGCAACAGGCTCGCGAGACCCTCCATGCTTCCGTAGCCGAAGCCGAAACCTCCGCCGGGCAGCCCGATTTGGCCGAGCGCGGCAGCCAGCGCAATCGCGGCCCAAATCGGCTGCTCGCCGTGATCGCTGCGCTGCAGAGACCAGTTGACGTTGATGAAAGTCCGCGACGCCGCCATTTTTCGCGCCAGAGTGCGAATCTTGTCGGCTGATATTTCACTCAAGCCCGACGCCCAGTCGGCTGATTTCGCGACGCCGTCTTCTGCCCCAAGCAGGTAGTCGCGGAAGCGATTGAATCCGGCGCAGTAGCGCGCGAGGAAATCTGCGTCGTGCAGTCCCTCGACGATCAACGTGTGCGCCAGCGCGAGCATCAGCGCGGTGTCGCTATGCGGGCGCGGCGCGATCCACTCGGCGTCGAGGAAGCCGGCCGCGTCGTCGCGCATCGGACTGATATTGCAGAACTCGACGCCCGCGGCCTTGACCTTCTCCAGCCACCCCCGCGTCGTATGCTCGCCGACCCCGCCGGGCGTGACCTGCGTGTTGCGCGTCGGCATTCCGCCGAACATCACGACCAGGTCCGCGTGATCGGCGATGCTCTTCCAACTGGTGCCGGGACCGTTCATCGCCTGCATGCTGCCGAGAACGTTCTTGACCAGCACGGCGCCCGCTGCGTTGCTATAAGTGTCGCGCGCGCCTGTGAATCCGCCGATCCCGCCGAGAAAGCGCTGGAGCTGCGTTCGCGCATGATGAAAGCGCCCCGCGCTGCCCCATCCGTATGAGCCGGCGTAAATTGCCTGGTTGCCGCGCTCGCGAATCACGCGCCGAATTTCATCGGCGATCAAATCGAGCGCGCGCTCCCAGCTGACGGGAACGTAGCGATCGGCTCCGCGCCGATCGCGCGCGCTGCCCGGCCCGTTATCGAGCCATCCAGCTCGCACCGCGGGTTGCGCGATGCGACTGCGATGATGCAGTGCGTCGGGAATCGAGCGCAGTAGCGGCGACGGATCGGGATCTCTCGCGAAGGGCCGCGCGTCGGTCACGCGCCCATCGACGACGATCGGCTCGAACGCACCCCAATGCGAACCGTTCAGAGCGGGTGGCGAGTCAGGAATTTCGTCTGACTTCATTCTCACGCGGTCTGGCCTTTGGTTTGCGCAACGTCTTCGAAGAGAGCGGTGCTCAGGTATCGTTCTCCGGAATCGGGGAGCACGACGACTATTGTCTTGCCCGCGTTTTCAGGGCGCTTGGCTATGCGCGCGGCTACGGCGACTGCGGCGCCGCATGAAATTCCCGACAGTATTCCTTCTTCGCGCGTCAGCCGCCGCGCGTACTCGATCGCTTCCTCGTTAGTGACCTGCTCGACTACATCGACGAGCGAGAGGTCCAGGTTCTCGGGCACGAACCCCGCGCCGATGCCCTGGATTTTGTGCGCGCCCGGCTTCAACGGCTGGCCGCTGCGCTGCTGAGTGATGACAGGACTGGCGCTCGGCTCGACCGCGACCGAAACGATCGCCTTACCCTCGGTTCGTTTGATGTACCGCGAGACTCCGGTGATGGTGCCGCCGGTGCCGACGCCCGACACGAAAATATCAATCGCGCCTTCCGTGTCATTCCATATTTCCGGCCCGGTGGTCGCTTCGTGAATCGCAGGATTGGCGGGATTCTTGAACTGCTGCAGCAAGACGTACCGATTAGGCGCCGAGGCCACGATTTCCTCGGCCTTGGCGATTGCCCCGGTCATCCCGCGCGCGCCCTCGGTCAACATCAGCTTTGCGCCGTAAGCGACCAGCAATTTGCGGCGCTCGAGGCTCATCGTTTCCGGCATCGTCAAGGTCAGCGGGATGTTGCGGGCGGCCGCGACGAACGCGAGCGCGATACCGGTGTTGCCGCTGGTCGGTTCGACGAGTTCCTTGCCCGGACCGAGCAGGCCGCGCTTCTCGGCGTCCCAGACCATCGCAGCCCCGATACGGTCCTTGACGGAATACGCGGGGCTGCGACCTTCGACCTTGCCGAGAACGACCGCCGGCGCGCCGTCGATGACGCGGTTGAGCCGCACCAGCGGCGTATGTCCTATCGATCGAGAGTTGTCTTCGTACCAATGCGGCATCGGTTGCCTCCCAACAAAAAAACAAAAAACTTGTGAAGTCGTCGACTTATATCACCTGTTAAATTGGATAAGTAACGATTGGAGCCAACGACCCGCGACCCGCGAGTGCTATAGATACGACGAGGCTCATGGCGATGGCAAATTCGCGTGTTCTCTTGGGGAACGGCGATACTTCTCAACCGGCGCAAAGGCGACCTCACCGAGCGGTTGCGCCGTTTCCCCCGCAAGCCGGCAATATCACTCTGACATCGATGACAGCAGGCGCTGGATCGGCTCCTGGTCGACTGTTATGAAGCCGCCTACGGGTTGATTCAGGTCCACGGTAACAAAAATTGCGAAGCTGACGAGTATGATGAAGCAAACTGTCCCCGCAAGGTCTGCTTCCTCTGCTGCGCCTTGTTCTCTTCCGACCAGCATGGCCGAAACGACCGCGGATAGAAGCAGCAACAGCAGAATGTTCGCTGGAAGCCGATCTCTGACCGCGGCCAAGCGTTCAGCATGGCTGCTGATCGCAGCGTTGAGCGTATTGGTCAGCGAGACTGCGATCGGTGTGCCGTCGGCCAGCGCCTGAGACACAAGCTCGACCATCTGGTTGTGCATTTTCTGGAATTGACCAAGTGCGTTTTCGAAATCATTCGCGTCGTAAGCACGTTTGGCTTGATTCAACCGCAGCGCCGCATAGTCCCGGATGAGGGTCCGCAATTTGGTTCGTTCCGGTTCTTTGAGCAGGCTCGCGCAGGTGTAGAAGTCGCCGATGGCGTTGCTGTCAGCTACGACCATTATGCGTCGCTGATCGTGTTTGCTTATGGCGGTCGAAAACGTAAAAGCAAGCAGCAACCCGAGTACTGCCAGACTCGCGTCAACGAATTTGGATGCCGCAAGTTTGCCATCTAATTTGGCGCGCAAACGGCGTCCGCGCCAGCGCCCGGCGAGCCAGCCTACGACCATCGCGAAGGCGACCGTCAACGCCACCGCCCACGCATCAATGTTGTCGAAAAAGGGTTCCATGATTCCGCGCTCAATCTTCCGCCATGCTGCGGCGCCGGCTTTCTTTCATTCTCGCAGACAATATATATGCGTGCAGTCTTTCGCCAAGCTCAGGTGGCGAGCCGAGAACTGCATCGACTATCCGCGCAGGAAGCGGGTGATCAGATAGATTGTGAGCATCCCCATGCAGGTGGCGACGCCGACCAGCGGCGAGTCGTGCTCGCGCGCTTCGGGCAGCAGATCCGACGCTCCAATGTAGAGAAAAGAGCCGGCGAAAAATGCGAGCATCGGCGGCAGCAGTCCAGCTCGCAGATTGAACATCAGCGTCGACGCCGCGCCGAGGACCGGCGTCGACATGTCGATCAAAAGCCAGAAAATTGCGCGGCTCTTCGTGTTTCCATGCGCAAGAACTACGGTCACCGTGTTGAGTCCATCGCTGAAATCGTGCGCGATTATGCCGAAGGCAATCAGAAGCCCCATCGCGACGCTGGCCTGGAAGCCGACACCGATTGCGACGCCGTCCAGGAAACTGTGAAAGGCCAGCCCGGCCGCCGACATCGCGCCGAGCTCGGGCTCATGAGCACCCACCAGATGCGGGTGTTCCCGCGCACGATGCATGGCCGTGTAGCGTTCAAGTCCGAAGAAGGCGAGGAACCCGAGCGCCGTGATCGGCATGTACGACGCGCCGTGATCGAATGCGAAGACTTCGGGCAACAAGTCGAACAGCGCCACCGCCAAGACTGCGCCGGAACTGAAGCCGAGCAGTAAATGAAGCCGGTCGCGCAGCCGGATCGCCGCTGTACCGCCCAAGCCCGTGGAGAGGAGCGTGACCAGGGCGAGAAGTATTGGCGCGAATCGCATGGCTGGAATGCCAAGAGTTCCCTACCGATAGTCAAAAAGCCAGCGACCGCCGGGGAACCAGACGCGAGTCTCCAGCGTTGCTATAATGAGTGAACACGGGGCAGCATACGCGCCCGGACCCGGAGAAAATCACAACTATGATGTCGCGAACGAAGTGGATGCTGACGCTCTCGCTGGTCGCGGGCGTTTTATTCGGTCTGACGCCAATCAACGTTTACGCGCAGGCCGCAGGCAACGATAACAATACCGCGGTTTTCTCTGGCGGCTGTTTCTGGGGCGTAGACGCCGTCTTCAAGCACGTCAAAGGCGTGTCCAAGGTTGTCTCCGGATACGCCGGAGGAGCGGCGGACACCGCGCACTACGAGACTGTCAGTACCGGGACGACGGGGCATGCCGAGTCGGTGCAGGTTACCTACGATCCGACGAAGGTCTCTTACGACGACCTGTTGAAAGTATTTTTCTTCGTCGCGCACGATCCGACCGAGCTGAATCGGCAGGGGCCGGATTCAGGAACTCAATACAGGTCTTCGATCTTCTATAAGGACGACGCTCAGAAGAAGATGGCCGATGACTACATCGCGCAACTCGATCAGAAGCACTCATTCTCCGAGCCAATCGTGACCAAGGTAGTTCCGCTCAGCGGTTTCTATCCGGCCGAGGACTATCATCAGAACTACCTGGAGCTGCATCCGGATCAACCCTACATCGTGTACAACGATTTGCCGAAACTGGAACGATTTCAGAAGGACTTACCCGCGCTCTATCAGCCGCAGCCCGCAAACTAGATCATCCGGCTGCCGCGCGACGGATCTCGATCTTGCGCATCTCCGCGGCGTGCGAGCGGGCCTGGTCCGCGGCGCGTACCGCCGAGCCTGATGAGTGATATAGCTCGAGATCGCCGTCGAACTCGCCGTCGACTACCGGGCTGAGCGCGACGTCGGTGTAGAGCTTCGACGCCGGATCGTTCTCGATCTTTTTTCGCAGCCGTTCCAGCCGCCAGAAGAACCACAGCCCGGGCAGATAGGTCGCCGACATCTCGCGCGCGCGCCGCACAAAAAAGCTGAGCGCGTTCTCGCGCGGAAATCCAGGACGGCGCTGAGTGCGCGGCTTGCGGCGAAAGATCCCGCCCTGCAACGGATGCACCCGCTCGAAAGCGTGACTGCCGTAGAAATAAAATATCATCGAGGTCATCCGCCGCGAGCGCATCCCGCTCGCGACCGCGCGCTTGATCAGCGTCTCGATGTGCGCCGGCGAATAGTACAGGTGCCACGCGCGCTGGTAGATGTCCTGCCACTCGGCGGCGCTCATCCGCGGGTGGTCGGCGGTCGCATGCTCGGCGTCATACTTGTTGGTATCCGCTTCCATTCGCTCGCCGCGCTGGTACATCTCCTGGTGATCCTTGGATCCCGGTAGCGGCGTGAGCATGAAGAACTCCATGATGTCGATCGGGAGTTCGCGCTGGATGATCGCGATGTCGCGCTCGATGCTCGCGGGCGTGTCGGACGGGAAGCCCAGGATGTAGCCGGCGTAGGTCAGCACCTTGGCGCGCTTCCACGCCTGCAGCATCTTGCGATATTCGGTGATGCGATTCTGACCCTTGGAGGCGCCCTTGAGGCTGTCGGGATTGATGTTCTCGAGCCCGATAAAAACTTTCTTGCACCCTGCGCGCACCGACTTCTCGACGAAGTTCGGGATTTTGTGGCACATGGTATCGACCTGCATGATGATGTTTATCTTCAGCCGGTCGCGACGCTTGAGTTCGATGATGCGGTCGAGGATCGCTTCCCAATTTTTGTTGCGCGCGAAATTGTCGTCGGTAATAAAGAAGCTCTTCACCCCCTGCGCCGCGTGCGCGCGAATCAATTGCTCGATGTCGTCGGCGCTGCGATAGCGTGACTTGCGTCCCTGCACATTAATAATCGTGCAGAAGCTGCAACTGAATGGGCATCCGCGCCCCGCGTCGAAACATCCGAGCGCCCCCGCATAGCGCTTGACGTATTTCATCGGCAGGAACGGCAGCGGCTCGCCCTCCATGCCGGGCAAATCGGCCATGAAGTTGTAAACCGGCGGCAGACGATTCTCGAACGCCCCGACCAGCAGCTCGTCGAGCCGCTGCTCGGCCTCGCCGGCGAACAGCGTGATACCGAGCGCGAGCGCGTCCTTCAACTCGGGTGGCATCTCGGGGAGCATCGCGAGGCATCCGCTGACGTGGAATCCTCCGATTGCGACCTGGATTCCGGCGGCGCGCAGCTCGCGTGCGATATCGACGGCGCGGGCAAACTGATTGGTTTGCACTCCGATCAGCAGCGCCACGCCGCGGTTCGCGTTGCGCTTGAAGCGCCGAATGATCGCACGCACCGGCACTTTCGCGTTGGTCTCGTCGTGCGCTTCGATATCGAGATCGACGTTCTCGCCCAGGATGCACCGCGACTGCGCGTCGAGCGCGAGGCCGTAGATGCTCGACAGCGAACTCGATGGCACGAAGCCGCGCCACCATTGAATCAGGTAGCCATCGTCGTCGTAGTGCGAGGGTTTGATCAGCTCGACAAGAAATCTAGTGCGATGCGCTTCGTTCACAAAACTTTCCGGCAAACATCGCTCCACTGTATTGGTAATCGAAGTTGTTGGCTACCGCCGCGATGACTCCGGAGTGCGCGCGAGTTTTTGGTTATTTCGCGTGATTGGATCAAGTTTGACTGAGGAATAGGTATTGCGCTGACGCTAGTAAGCGTGCACACCTATTCTATAGGACGTGAATCATAACGAACTGTTAACCAAGGACGCGGGCTGCGCAGCGCGTCAAAGGAGCGAACTTTGGACCTGGATAAATTAGTGGCGGACTTGAAGAAGGAACGAGACCGGCTCGGCAATGCTATCACGGCGCTGTTGGGGTCGGTCATGTCGGGCGGAGGCAAGAAGATGGGCAGGCCCAAGGGCAGCACCTCGAAAAAGCGCAAGCGCGGAGGCCTGACTCCCGAGGGCAGAAGGCGGCTGTCAATTGCAATGAAGAAGCGCTGGGCAGAGCGCAAGAAGAAGCAGGGAGCGTAGCGAACCACGAAATAGCGCGCGGGAAAAATAGCTTGCGCTGCGCGCGCGGGTTGGTTACGCCAATCGGCAGGAGACGATTCCGATGCGGCTGGTTTTTCTGGCTGTGGCGTTGGTCGCACTTGCGGGATGTTCCGCCGTTGAGCAGGATGCGTCTCAACTCCAACAGCAGCAGGATGCGATCAGCGCCGCGACCAAGAGAATAAGGGTCGTGCCCGGTGCTAACGTTAAAGGTCATCCGCAGTATACCGCGCTCGGACGCGCCGAGGGTTACTGCTTCAATCGGCCCAACTCGACCGGCGGCGAGCTCGTCCATGGCGACGGACTTAAGGCAGCTGCGTATCGCAAGTACGGCGACCAGGTCGATGCGATCGTGAACACCTCGGTCTGGTTCGTCGAGGACGACAACTACGGCGCTTACGAGCCCTATACCCAAAGCGGATACTTCGAATGCGCCGGCACCGCGGTCCATTTCACCGGCGAGTCGGCACCCGCCGCCGCACTTACGCAGTAGTAAGGAGACCAGGATGGGGTTAGTTAAAGTTTGTCGACCAATCATAGCGACGACTTGACGCTGAGTTCCGTGGTGAGCTAAGCGTCGGGTGTCTGGAACGTCGAAAAGGAAACTCCGAATTTTAGTAAAAGGACCATCGATGCCCTACGCCCAAGGCCGTACTTTCTACGACGCCGACAGTCACCTCATGGAGCTGAGCGAATGGCTCCCGAAGTACGCCGACCCCGGCGTTCGCGAGCGGATTCGACCGCTCTACCTGGGTGGAGCGGGAGCCAAAGCGGCCGAGCTTATTGCGCAGGCCAAGGCGCGCGCCGCCGACCCGGTCGCGACGGTCAAACTCGAAGAGAATGTGATGGCGGCCAAGGGATGGCTCGCGCTGGGCGCGTTTGACCCGGCCGAGCGCAGTCGCGCACTCGATCTAATCGGTGTGGATCGGCAGCTCGTCTTCCCGACCTTTGCACTTTCCCAGTTTCTTGGTGGCGACGCCGAACTTCTGTGGGGTGGTACGCGCGCGCTGAACCGCGCGATCGCGGACTTCTGCTCCGCTGATCACCGCCTGATTGCCGTCGGATCGGTACCGTGGGGTGAGCGCACCTACGCCGAGGCTGAAGCCGCGCTTGACGCCGGCTGCGGGGCGATCCTGGTGAACTCGATGCCGGGTGCGAAGTCGCCCACGCATCCTGATTTCCATCCGCTGTGGGCGATGCTCCAGGAGCGGGGCATCCCGTTCATGCTGCATATCGGCGGAGGCGGCCGCGCACTGCGCCGCGCGTTCAACGAAAACGGACTCAAGCCCACCACCGACTGGCTCGGCGGCGGCGAGAATGTCCGCTCGAAAGACTACATGGTGATCCATCAGACGCCGGAGCAATTCCTGGCCTGCATGGTGCTCGACGGAATCTTCGAAAAGTTCCCCGAGCTTAGAGGCGGTGTGATCGAGCAGGGCGCTTTGTATCTGCCGGCGCTGTTGCGCCACCTGGATATATGCCAGCAGAGTTTTCGCAAGACCGAGCCGGCGCTGAATCTGCCCCTCAAAGCCTCCGACTATCTGCGCCGCCAGGTGAAGTTCACGCCCTTTCCGAACGAGCCGGTCGGATGGATCATCGAAAATTCAGGACCTGAGATGCTGCTGTTCTCGACCGACTATCCTCATCCGGAAGGGACCAAGGATCCGATCGGACGCTTCGAGGCGACGATGGGGCAGGTCAGCGAGCAAGCGAAGGAGAGATTCTACAGCCGCAACTTCGCCGAAATGATGGGCGACGCCGCGTGACTTGAGATCACTGCGAGGATCTCGGGTCAAATGTTGAGGGAGAGGCGTCCACGGCGACGGACTTAAGACCGCCGCGTATCGCAAGTACGGCGCCCGCCGCCGCAGCTGCAAAAGAGTAAGGGGAGATCACGATGGCGTTAGTCATGCCTGTGTTGGGAATCGAAGAGGTAAGAGCGCATCGCGGATGGTTTCTGTTCATGGGGGTGGCGCTGATAATCCTCGGCACCATCGCAATCGGAAGCGCTGAGATCATGACGATGGTTTCCGTGATATTCCTCGGATGGCTGCTGATCTTCGCCGGCCTCTTCGAAGTGGTTCACGGCTTTGCGCGGCGCGCATGGGGCGGCTTCTTCGTCAATCTGATGGGCGGCCTGCTATACGCGGTGACGGGACTGCTGATGGTCTCGCATCCCGGCGTCGCGGCGGTGACGCTGACCTTGATGATCGCGATGGTGCTAATCGTCGCCGGCACTTTCAGAATTTTCGTGGCCTTTTCGACTCCTATGCATCATCGGGGATGGCTCGTCCTGAACGGCGCAATTTCCCTGTTTCTCGCATTTTGTATCATGAGTTCCTGGCCGGTCTCGGGCCTGTGGGTGATCGGACTGTTCATCGGCATCGACATGATTTTCGACGGCTGGACCGAAGTGATGCTTGTATTGAGCAGTGGCAGCGCTGGCGGAGCCGCACCCGCTCAGACCGCGACCGCGTGATCAGATAGATAGGCTTCCAGCGCGGCGCGGACTCGTTCTGTTTCCGCGATCATCGAATCGATCGCCGCCTGAAGGCCATCGGTTGGTCCACGCCTGGCGCAGGCTTCGACCTGACTCGATAACTCCAGCAGGCTCGCCGCGCCAAAGTGACCACAACTGCCCTTGATCGCATGGGCCGTCGCCGCAATTCCGGGGTGGTCGCCCTGCGTCATCTGCAAACCGATTTTGCGCACGCGCTCGCTCAGGTCGCCGAGAAACACGCCGATGATTTCACCGACAAATTGCTCGCCTAGCTCGTCGCCTTCGGCAAGTTGAATAATCGAGCGCATGTCGATCGCGGGAAGGCTCGCGGTTTCAATGCTCACTCGATGGATCGATCCAAGTTGCGTGCCGCAACCGCTCAGGCCACCCCGACGCACAACCAGCGCCGCCAATAGTTCGCTTCGGCGTGCGGTCGCGAGCCTCATTGGCAGCGCCATGTCTTGAACTTCGATATCGTCTGATAGCCGCGTCGTCAGAATCGCACCGACTGTGTCATTTGTTTGCCGCTTAGCGATTCCCATCGCGCGCCCGCCTGCTACCTCGACGCGAAGCGGCTGACCTCTTCCTGCCACTTGTCGCCAAATACCAGGATCATCACCTGATGATTGATATCGGCGTCGTGGCTTAGGCTGCGGATCGAGCCACCGCCCTCGATCGCCAGCACCTTGTATGCCGCCTGAGCCTGCTTTGCGAATGGAGGTAGCGGCCCGATCTCCGCCGGCGTTGGCTCCTCGCGATGTACCTTGATCCAGAATGCACGCATATAGCGCTCATGTTCCTCTTCCTGGACATCGACGCCGCTCAGCGTGCCGTTGTTGCGCCTGAAGTCCCTTAAGAGCGCGACCAGTGGCGCGAAGTCATCTTTTTCTGGCGGCGAGTCGCCGATCAGCACGATCACCTTGCGAGCGTATGGCTTCCAATCCATCTTTGTAATTGCCGCCTGAACCGCGCCGAGCGTGTTTTCCTGCCACTCGCCGCCGCCTTTGGCCTGGATCGAGCCGAGAAACTTTTGCAGCCTGGCGGTCGAGAGCGTCAGCGGCTGCGTGTCGAGCGGTTCGCCCTTGCCGCCGAACACGACGACGCCGACGCGCGCGATCGGAACCAGTTGGCGAACCCTGACCGCGAGTTGCGTCATCCGCGCCTTCACGTCGGCCATCACGAAGTCCATCGACTTCGTGCCGTCGATCACCAACACAACGTCGAGACCCTTGTGGCGCAGCGTATCGATAAACCACGGAAAGCTCGCGGCGCCGCCGCCAGGTCCGGGGTGAATGTTCAGGGAGCCCCACGAGTGGGGACCGATATCCATTCCATTCGGGGAGGGCGTGGCAGAGAGAGTGTTATTTCCCATGGTATCCTTGAACACCTTGTCCACGTTCACTCGCTGCGGCGAATCATCAGGCGATTTAGTCTTGAACTCCGGCATAGGTATGTCGGGAATTTCAAGTGGCTCGACGCCCTCTAACGGATGAACGGCGCCCGGCTCCCACTGGATGATTATGTGATCGCGCGCGCGGCTCTCGTGCACGGCGAGGATGAGCGCGAAAAGGATCGCGAGATGGATCGCGATCGAAATCGAAAATGGACCGCCGGCAAAGTGGGCCGCGCTGCGCAACCCCGGCGGCATCGATGCGCCGATGGGAAGGCCGCGAAACCGGCTCCATGCGAAGGCTACGATCAGTATCGAGCCAGACGCGACCAGGCAGGCAATCAGGATCGCAATCATCGCATCCTCCTTCGCGCCAAGGCCGCCCCGAGCTTTGGCGTCTCCTGAAACTGAGATCGGAGGATGTACGATTTTCTTGCGACTTATTTTGATGGGTACGGAAAGTGCCTAAGGATTCGAGCTCGAGTTGTTGAGCCCGCGGCCGAACGCCGAGACCTGCGACTGCCACTGGTCGCCGAACGCAAGGATCAACACTTGCTGATTGATGTGTGCGTCCTTGCTCAGCGATTTCATCGAGCCGCCACCCGCGCTGGCGAGCACTTTGTAGGCCGCCTGCGTCTGCCGGTAGAACGCCGGCAACGGCGAGATCTTCGGCGGCTCCTCGCGATGCACCTTGAGCCAGAACTCGCGCTCAAACCGCTCGTGCTCTTCGGCCGCCACGTCCACCGTGTTGAAAGTGCCGTTGTTGGATTTAAACTGCCGAATCAGCGCCAGCAGCGGTGCGAAGTCCTCGGTGCGCGGCGGCGAGTCGCCGACCAGCACCACCACCTTCTTCGCGTACGGCTTCCAGTCCATCTTGTTGATTCCGGTCTCGACCGCGCCCAGCGTGTCCTCTTCCCATTCGCCGCCACCCATCGCCTGGATGCCGTTCAAAAAGTCGCTCAGCTTTTGCGGCGACAGCGTCAGCGGCTGGATGTTCATCTTCTCGCCCTTGCCGCCGAACACGATTATGCCGATTCGCGCAATAGGCACCAGCCGGTGAATCGACTGCACCAGTTGCTGCATCTTGGCCTTGACGTCGTCGATAATCAGTCGCATCGAGCCGGTCCCGTCGATGACCAGCACCACGTCGAGGCCCTTGCGCCTGAGCTCGCCGATGAAACCGCCGAAGCCGGAACCGATGCCATGACCGTAACCTGAGCCCATGCCGCCGCCACGGCCGATTCCGATTCCGCCGCCGCCGGCTGCGCGCACGTAGTCATTGGCCAGTCCGACCGCCTGCGACGTATCGACTGCGGTCGGCTGCTCCATCTGCTGCGGAGCAGTGTCGGGCATCGGCACTTCGGGCATGTCGAGATCCGCCATCTCGTTGCCGCCACCGCCGCCGCCCGCTTCCAGATTCACCATGATCAACTCGCGCCCGCGCTGCTCGTGGATGGTGATGATCAGAAAGAGGAGCAGCGCGACATGAAGTGCGACCGACAGCGGGAACGGGCCGATCATGAATCGTAGGGCGCTGCGAACAGACGGCCAGAATCCGCCGGCTTCCTCGCGAGTCTCGCCGGCATCGACCGTTTCGACTTCCTCGCCATCGCCGATCGCACCCGCGCGCGCGAGCGCCGCAAGCTGGCGCTGACAAACGGCGCATCCCGCGACGTGAGCATTCCACTTCGCGCGCTCATCCGGCGCGAGCGTGCCTTCGGCAAACGCCGCAAGCAGATCCGCGTCGGGACATCCCATGCCCGAGGTGTCGAGGCCGGACGCGAGACTGGTGCGAATCATCTCGTCAAGGCGGTTATCCGGGTTTTTTTCGTCTCCCATCACTTTCCCAGCGCGAGCATGCGGCCGAGGTCGAACGGCCAATCGCCGGTCGCATACTCGAAGCATTGGCCAATTTGATCGTCACTGAAATGATGCTCGCGGCGCAGCGTGCGCGTGACGCGATCGCGAATCTCGGTCCTGGCGCGCGCGAGATTGCGCGACGCGCTCGACTCATGCTCGCCGATCAAAGCCGCGGTCTGCGCGAGTGTAAGATTCTGCACATAGTAATATGAAAGCCGCAGCCGGTCGCTCGGCGACAGCGCGTTCAGTGCTTCGCGGATCGATTGTTCCAGGGCAGCGAGCAGCTTTGCGCGATCGGGATCTGGCGATTCGGTCGCGTCGGCGAGGACGCTGGAGTTGCTTTTGCTGTTGCGCGTCTCATCCAGCGCCTCCATGCGTCGCGTCGCGCGCCATTGATCGGCTTCGAGCCTGGTGACTACTACCCGCAGCCACGACATCAGCGAGCTGCGGCCGCCGTAGTGCGCGAGGGGAGAGCAGCGATCGCCGCCGGAGCCTCGCAAACCGTAAAGATCCGCCCACAGCGAATCCGCGATCTCGCTCGCGCGCGAGGAGTTGCCGAGTACTGCGTGCGCAAAGGCGTCAACGCGCGAGCGATAGGTCTCGACGAGATGACGCCAGGCGTCGGCGTTGCCGTCGCGGCATCCGACCGCGAGCGCAAGGTCGGCGGCATGAATCGAGTCGAGAAAGCTTACGGCTTCCGCGCGCGGGACGGCGCTCGTATCAGCGCCGAAGCGGTGCCCGAAGCTTCGCCACAACGCGCCTGCGAAAGACGGTTGCGATACTTGCCACGCTGCCGCGTTGCTAGTGGAATACAGGCGATCAATTGTGTCGCGGTAATCTTCGAGGAACTGTTCCAGCGACCTTGCCGCCATGACTTTATACTGAGCCCGCGCCGTGCCCGTCTCAATCCCGTCAGCGCGGCTCGATCAGCGCCATCAGCCGGCTTGGCAGCGCGCTGCGGAATTCCATCGCGGCGCCCGACACTGGATGGCGAAACTTCAGCTCGCTTGAATGGAGTGCGAGCCGCCGCGCGGGATCGCTGACCGCGCCATACTTGCGATCGCCGACGATCGGATGCCCCAGGCCGGCAATCTGCACGCGAATCTGGTTTTTGCGGCCGGTCTCGAGCGTGAACTCGACCAGCGACTTGTCTCGATGCGTGCGAAGAACGCGATAGTGCGTGATTGCCAGCTCACCACCCCGCTCGACGCGATGCATCCTGAGTGACTTGCTCTCGACCAGATTGTCGCGGAGCGTTCCCGCGGCCTTCGACGGCGCGCCCTCCACGATGGCGAGGTATTTCTTCGTGACGCTTTTCCAGTCGCGCTGAAGGGCCGCCTGCATCGCGCGGCTTCTCGCGAACATCATCAGGCCCGAGGTCTCGCGATCGAGTCGATGCACGATGAAGGCCTGTTGCAGCGGCGAGTTGGCGAGCGCCTTCAGATGTTCGTTGAGAATTCGATGCGCGGTTTTTTCGCGCTCGCCTTCGGAGCCCATCGAAAGGAGCCCCGCGCGCTTGTGGATTACGACGACCGCATCGTCGAGATAAATGATTTTCAGGCCGTGACGTTCGATCGACGCGGCGGGGATCTTTTTTGGCCTGCCGGCGGCGATAGTCACAACGTCGCCCGGCTCCAACCGCGTATCGTGCCTGACGGTGGCAATCCGCTTGACGGTCACGGCGCGGAAGCGCAGCAGGTCCTTGGCCTGTTTGCGCGACAGTCCCAGCGGAAGACTGATCAGATATGGCAACAGTTCGCATCGCGCCGAGACGCTAAACTGATGGTCACGCGTAGCCATTGCGGTAATATGGTCACCCACGATTGACGAACCGGCAAGATGAGTAGCCTGAATCAGTATATTGCCGACAGGTTCACCTGGCTCACGCGTGCACGCGCGGCAGCTGGCGCATTTGGAATCCTGCTGTTGATTGTTTTTGTCTGGCCCCACGCCCATCTGGTGACCGAATGGGTAGTAGTGACCGCAATTCCTGGTGCGATTGGCGCGATCGTCTTCGGTTTGACGTTCTGGTCGAGGGCGCGGGTCCAGATAGGGCGGCGACAGCTCCGATACAAAGCAGTGCGACGGATCGCCGGCATCGTTGCGTTGGTCGGGCTTCCTTTTCTGCTGATGCAGCGCGCTTCGACATATCTTCGCAGCCCGCGCGAGGCTGTTAATGAAGCTTTAGAAGCTTACCCGAACCCGAACGGGTGGCGCATTCGAGTCGTGGTTGCGATCGCGCATCTCGAGGGAGACAACGGTCAGCAGCTCGAAGGACGCTTGCGCGACGCCCTCGACGGCCTTGACCGCCGCCTGCACATCACGCCGGTCATCCTGAATCGCACGATCGCGGTTTCAGGGCGTTCGCAAGCTATCTCGCATCGCGACGCGCGCGAATCGGTGATGCACGTGCGCGTCGATGCGCTGATATGGGGCGGCGCTAAGGGCGCCGCCCATCCGGCCGTCGGCCCGCTCTACGAGACGAGGTTCGGCACCTATCCGCAATTCGGCGGGGTGTACCTGCCGGCTGATTTCAAGCTGCCGGAATTGCCAGTGGACGATCTGTGCACGGTGCTGCGTCTGATGATCGCGACCCAGAGCGCCTACGAGTTGGTCCGGTGGGGTTTCAAATTTGGCGACGCGCTCGAACCTCTCATCAAGCAGGTGCGCGCAATGGCCGACGATCCGCACAAGACGTCGGGCTGGACGGCCGACACGCGTGCGCGGGTGAACCTGATAGTTGGCATCGCTGGTGTGCCCTCAGGTATCGAACTCAAGTCCGCAGATTCCTTCAACACAGCGGTCGATTACTGCCGGCGGGCGCTCGCCAGCTGGACGCGCGATCGCGATCCGCTCGAATGGGCGATGGCGCAGATGAATCTTGGTACTGCGCTGCGCGGGCAGGCGGATCAGAACGTTGAGGTTGCACCCCTGCAGGCAGCTGCGACCGCCTTCAAGGAGGCGCTCGCGGTGTACCAGGCGCAATCGGACCGGCTCGATTCGGCGCAGGCGCAAGTCGATCTCGGAGGTACGTTCGAACAAATGGCGGCGCACGAAGCAGGCGCCGACAACCTGCGCCAGGCGGTGGACTACTATCGCGCCGCGGTGAATGGATTCGACGTCCGGTACTACGCGATTAGCTCGGCAGAGGCGCAGACCCGGCTGGGAGCCGCGCTGAGCGCGCTGGCAGATCGGGAAGGGAACCCGAAAGATTACCAAGATGCGATTGCGGCCTTTCGAGAGGCGTTGAAGGTTTATCACAAGCAGACAGAACCACTGCGGTGGGCGAGCACCCAGGCCCAACTCGCTGAGAGTCTCCAACTACTCGGCCAGGCGCGCTCGAATGTTGACGATCTCAAAGAGTCGGTCGCCATATCCAGGCAACTCCTCGACGGATATCCGCGCGACCACGATCCGCGCGGCTGGGCAGCTACCGAGGCGGCTCTCGGCAACGAACTAGCGACACTGAATGATATCCAACCAGACCCCGCCTACGCGCAACAAGCCGTGGTCGCATTGCGCGCCAGCCTTGAGGAGTTGTCGCTCGAGCATGAACCGATCGCCTGGGCAACCGCAGAGGAGGCTCTCGGAAATGCGCTCATGAGCTTGGGGGAGACCGGGACCGATACTTTTTACTTCGAGCAAGCAATTGAAGCTTTCAACGAGGCGCTGAAGGTTTTCAGACCTGATCGCGACCCCGTCTCCTGGGCCAGGACGAAAAGCGACCTGGGCGACGCGTTGTCGGATCTTGGCGCGCGGGGAGCGGGAATCAAGCATCTCGAGGAAGCAGTCAGTAACTACCGGGAAGCGTTGACCGTGTTGACGAAAGACAAGCTGCCAGACGACTGGAAGAAGACTCAACACAATCTCGAGATAACGCTCGAAGAATTGAAGGAGCGTGGGTGGAAGGGTAGTTGATCGAAAGAACTACTGCCCTCTCGGGCTGGCTTGGGAAAGCGCGGGGGCGTCCCGGTGCTCGTCGAGAACGAGTGTCTTGTAGGCGAGCGCGGGGCCGGCAAGCGCCGTCGTCGCCAGCGCGATCAGCAACATGTCTACGCATCCCCTGGCGACGGACGCCGGGCCGGGCGGGTGATATCCCATGAACCACTCGAATACTCTGCGGACGACGTAGTAAGGAGCGTACGAGAGCACGACGATAGCGGCGAGCCACTCGAGATTTCCCGCGGTTTGCCTCCATGCCGCCACTATTCCCGCGTACTTGCCGATGGCAATCGCGGGAAATACAAATGCGAGCCGGACGAAGACAAGCGCGAATACAAAAAGTCCCGCCAGTATGAGCATCGCCGCTTCCATGCCGATTCGGTTGTCCAGGGTTTGTTGACTATAGCGCAAGAGTGTGGCGCCAGGGCCAACGCAGATCATAAGCAAGACGGTCATTACAGTGCTTGCCAGCAGGTAGATCCAACTGGTCCGCGAGTAAGCGAAGGGGGGTTCGGTTGCGATAGCCGGGCGGCCGTAGATCGCGAGCTTCGTCCACGTTACGGAAAATGGCGTGAACAGAACGAAATGCGCGATCCCTATCAGGATGCCCGGTGCTGACCTCGAGACATCCTCGCGCTCCAGGATAAAGCCGATGGCGTCTGCCACCAGAATCAGCAAGTACGGTATCCCGCCATAAATTATGAGTTCCGCCAAGTAAGTGCCCGGCAACCGCAATGACTGCTTCACGATGGAAAAGACGGGCAGTTCGATCACCGTGAATCGGCGCTGACTGTTTGGTTGTTCGCTGTTCGCCACTTCAAGATCAATCGATTCGACTTGATCGTACACAAGTCTGGCAACGGGATCGCAAGCTGGCAAGCCGCTTGCGAGCTGCTGGGCCAACCTGACGCCTAACCCTTTGCCATGTGGCGACATGGTAAGATGAGTCGCGCGAATCAATACACGGAAGCCGTTGATACTGCGATGACCATTCACATTGCGCTGCTTCGGGGCGTCAATGTCGGCGGCCGCCAGCCGGTTGCGATGTCGGACCTGCGAGATCTGCTTGCGGAACTTGGCTTCGCTGACGCGCGATCACTCCTGCAAAGCGGCAACCTGGTATTTCGAAGCGACGCGCGATCGGCCGCCGGCCTCGAGCGCATGCTGGAGCTGGAGGCCGGGAAGCGCCTGGGTCTTCACACCGACTTCCTTGTACGCACGGCAAAGGAATGGAAGGAGGTCGTCGCGCGCAACCCATTTCGGAAAGAAGCCGAGCGCGACCCCAGCCATCTGGTGGTGATGTTCCTGAAAAGTGCCACGAATGTGAAAGACGTGAAGGCGGCGCAGACGGCGATAGCAGGCCCGGAGATAATCAGCGCCGATGGCAGGCAGGTGTATATCGTGTATCCGTCCGGTATCGGGCGATCGCGGCTGAGCAACACATTCCTGGAACGCAAGCTCGGCATCCGCGGAACAGCCCGCAACTGGAACACAGTAATTAAACTAGCCGCGCTCGCCAACGAGTGAAACGCGGGGACGGAATCATGCGTTGGCAAGCTGGACTTGCTGGATGTTGGGCTAACCCCTAACGCTTCCCACGTGGATTTTGTTGGATTTGACAGTCCAGCCGGGAGGGGAAAATGTGCTCAGAGACTGTGCATTGTGGCGGTTTTGTGCCTGGGTCGATGGACGAGGTGGCTATGCAGGTAGTTTATTCGGACGAGTCCGGCATTGGTTCTGAAATCAAAGAACCGCTAACGGTCGTGACCGCGTTCATCATCAATATGGATAAGGATTGGGTGGCCGTCGAGCAAAAGTTATTTCCAATCATCAAACGAAATTATCGGCAATTCGGACACAAAGAATTGAAGGGCGCGGCTCTCCTAAGACAGCTCCGGCGAAACGGCGGGAAAGTCAAAGACGCTGATCGAATTCTGAAGGAAGTTTTGTCGGTTCCTTACGAACACTTTCTACCAATTTTTTACGGGGCGGTGCATAGAACAAAATTCAACGCGATGATCGCTGGTCGCCCTATAAATGCAAAGATCGATACACCCCTGCGCTGGGCGCTCAGAGATTGCCTTGAACAGGTCGAATCTTACGTCCACGCCCGTTTCAAAGACGACAAAATAATGTGGATCGCGGATCAAGCGAGTTACAATGAGACTTCATACAGACGCGAGCACGCATCTGCCCAACGATGGGTCAAATGGGGAGTAAGGAAGTTTAGTCTTGAACGCGAAAAACCGCGCTTGAGCCATCTGGTAGATACCATGTACTTCGGCCCCTCTCACGAATCGGCGGCGCTGCAATTGGCCGATGTATGCGGTTCGGTGGTCTCGCAATATCTACGATCCAAATTCATCAAGCCTGAACCGTTTGTTGAGCCGTACTACGAGTTAATCAGATGCCGGATTCCGAATGATGGGAAAGCGCCGCGCTTCTGCGATTAATTTCCTTTTCAGGCGCGGATCGTCGGCTCGCGGGGTCGCATTCTGATAGAGTGAAGTGTGGACGAGGCGCACGAGGCGCTCGTCCGTCGCATCGGCTGCGCGTTTTTTTCTTTTTTAGGCGGCGCGGCGCGCATCAGTTATCCCGTGGCCGGTTCTGCCGGATCGAGAGGCAAGTTTGAATTTCGTATTTTTTCGCTCGCCTAAGAGCCCGGCCGCCTCTTTCGCGAATATCGACGAGCCTATCCGTGCGGAACTTTTCAGCGTCGAGCGCCTGGAACAGCATGGCGAGACGCTGGCGGTTGCGCAGCGCGTCACGGACCGCGCCGGTAAGGGACGGCCGATGGCGGCGCGCGTGCGCGAGAACGGCCGCGTATTGCTCGAGGCCTACCGCAGTATCGCGGGCGCAATCCGCGAGGAGCGCGCGATCACGCCGGCGGCGGAGTGGCTGGTCGATAATTTTCACGTCGTCGAAGAGCAGATTCGCGAAATTCGCGACGACCTGCCGCGCGGATACTATCGCCAGCTGCCCAAGCTCGCCGAGGGTCCGCTGGAAGGTTACCCGCGCGTGTTCGGGATCGCGTGGGCGTACGTCGCGCATACCGACAGCTACTTCGATACGCAGACTCTCGCGCGGTTCGTGCAGGCCTACCAGCGCGTGCAGCCGTTGACGATTGGCGAGCTGTGGGCGGTCGCGATCACGCTTCGGATCGTGCTGGTCGAAAACCTGCGGCGTGCGGCGGAACTGATTGGGCGCAGCCGCGCCGAGCGCCTGCGGGCCGACACGTTGGCGAACCGTCTGCTGGGAGCGAACGGGCGCGAGCCGGAGCCCGCGGAGGCCGCGCTCAAGGATTTCGACGCGTCGCCCGTGCCGGCGGCGTTCGCGGTGCAGTTGGTGCAGCGGCTGCGCGATCAGGATACGAGGGTGGCGCCCGTGCTGGACTGGCTCGATGCGCGGCTGGCGGCGCAGGGCAAGACAGCCGACGAGATCGTGCGCGAAGTACATCAGGGGCAGGGCGCGATGAACGTCACGGTCCGCAACGTCATCACGAGCATGCGCCTGATGTCGGCGGTCGATTGGGCCGACTTTTTCGAGAGCGTGAGCGCGGTCGATGCGGTGCTGCGCGCAGACAGCGATTTTGCCGCGATGGATTTTGCCACGCGCGATCGCTACCGGCATGCGATCGAGAAACTCGCGCGAGGGTCGGATCACACTGAAGTCGAAGTCGCTCAAAGCGCGATCGATTCTGCCCGCGGCGCGGCGTCCGAAGTGCCAAACGACGGCGTAAAGGCCCGTCGCGAGCATCATCCGGGCTACTACCTGATTTCAGAAGGCCGTCACGCGCTCGAAGCGCAGCTGGGATTTCGCGCGCCGGTCCGCGACTGGATAGCTCGCGCCAACGCGTCCGCCGGAATCATGGGCTATCTCGGCACGATCGGGGTTGTCACCGCTGTGATCGTCGCGTGCGGTCTGCTCGCGATCGTGGATGCGCACGCCAGTGGATGGACCCGCGTCGTACTCGCGATGCTCGCGATAATCCCGGCGATGGATGCGGCGGTCGCGCTCGTAAATCGCGCCGTCACGACTGTTATCGGTCCCGCCACTGTTCCCGCGCTCGAGCTTCACGATGGCGTGCCGCCAGAGCCTGCGCACGATGGTCGTGATGCCGACGATGCTGTCCACGCGCGCCGAGGTTGACGAGCATATCGAGCGTCTCGAGGTTCATTACCTGGCCAGTCCGGACGGCGAGCTGTACTTCGCGCTGCTGTCGGACTGGACCGACTCGCCGACCGAGACCGCGTCCGGTGACGACCAACTGCTCGGTGCGGCGGCGGCGGGAATCGCGCGCCTGAACCAGCGCCACGGCCCGGGTCCCGTCGGCTCGCGATTTTTGCTGCTCCATCGCAGGCGTATCTGGGACGCCGCCGAGGGCTGCTGGATGGGTTGGGAGCGCAAGCGCGGCAAGTTGCACGAGCTGAATCGGCTGCTGCGCGGCGGGACGGAGACCACCTTCGTCGCTCAGGACGGGCACCCGCCGACAGTTCCCGACGGCGTGCGCTACGTGATCACGCTCGACGCCGACACGCGCCTGCCGCGCGGCGCCGCCAAGCGGATGGTCGGCAAAATGGCGCATCCGCTGAACGCGCCGCGCTTCGACAAACAGTTGGGGCGCGTGGTCGAAGGTCATGGAGTTCTTCAGCCGCGAATCACGGCGTCGTTGCCGACCGGCCGCGAGGGATCGGTGTTCCAGCGCGTCTTTTCGAGCGCGGCGGGAATCGATCCTTACGCTTTCGCCGTATCGGACGTTTACCAGGATCTGCTCGACGAAGGCTCGTACAGCGGCAAGGGGATTTACGATGTAGACGTGTTCGAGGCGGCGCTGGCGGGCCGCGTCCCCGACGACACGTTGCTGAGCCACGATCTTTTCGAAGGAACTTTCGCGCGCTCGGGATTGGCGTCCGACGTCGAGCTGGTCGAGGAGTTTCCTTCGCGGTACGACGTCGCCGCCGCCCGACAGCATCGATGGGCCCGCGGAGACTGGCAGCTGCTGCCGTGGATTCTGGGCCGCGCGCATGGTTCCAACGCCGGCGCCGATGGCAATTTGTCGCAGCCACGCGACGGCCGCTCGTCGATACCGTCGCTCGGGCGCTGGAAAATGATCGACAACCTGCGCCGCACGCTGTCGGCGCCGATGACGCTGTTGGCGTTGATAGCGGGATGGCGGCTGACGTCGCCGGCGGCCGCGGCGTGGACCGCGTTCATCATAGCGACGATCGCGACGGCGCCGATGCTTCCCTTTGTGACCGGGATCATCCCGTGGCGCCGCGACATCTCCAAGCGCAGCCACATCCGCGCGGTCGCGATCGATTTCGCCGTCGGTATGTCGCAGCTCGCGATGATGCTGACCCTGCTCGCGCATCAGGCCTGGCTGATGGCGGACGCAATTTCGCGAACGCTCTATCGCCTCTACGTCAGTCATCGGCTGCTGCTCGAGTGGAAGACTGCGGCGCAGGCCAAGCAGACGACTCGTCCCGACGTGCGCGGATTTTACGGCATGATGGCCGGCGGTTGGGCGCTGGCGGCCGCGGCGATGCTCGTGGTTGCATCGGCGGGTCGCGGCGGGACGGCGATCGCAATACCTTTCGTGATCTTGTGGATGTTGTCGCCGGACATTGCGCGATGGGCAAGTCTGCCGCCGCCTTTAGAGGGCGCCAAGCCGCTCTCGCCGGCCGACACGACCGCGCTGCGGCTGACTGCGCGCCGCACGTGGCGATTTTTCGAGAAGTTCGTGACGGCGGAAGACAACATGCTGCCGCCCGACAATTTTCAGGAAGACCCGAAGCCCGTGCTGGCTCGTCGGACGTCGCCCACCAACCTCGGGTTGTACCTGCTGTCGGTCGTCGCCGCGCGCGATTTCGGCTGGATCGGAACGAACGAGGCGGCCGCCCGGCTGGGCGCGACGTTCGACACGATGAAACGGATGGAGCAGTTCCGCGGGCACTTCTACAACTGGTACGGCACGCGCGATCTGCGTCCATTGGACCCCAGGTACGTGTCGTCGGTGGACAGCGGCAACCTGGCGGGACATCTGCTCGCGCTGGCCAACGCCTGCCGCGAGATGATCGCGTCGCCAGTTTTGGACAAACAGTGGGTCCAGGGAATCGCGGATTCGATCGCGCTTACTCGCGAGTCGCTGGGCGCGCTGGCCGCCGACCGGCGCAGCTACACCGTCACTCCAAAGCAGCTCGCAGACGCGCTCGACGCCATAGCGCTGTTAATCCAGTCGGTGCCGCGGACGGCGATGGAAGCGACCGCGGTCCTGGCGAAACTTGGCGCTGAGAGCGAATCGGTCATCGACATCGCGCGAGCGTTGACGCTGGAGCGCACCGACCCGGCATCCGGCGACGTGCTCGCATGGGCAGAAGCGCTGCGCGCATGCATCCGCAGTCATCAACGCGACGTTGAATTGCTGAAGCCCTGCACGCTCGATTCGATTCCGGCGCTGGGCGATCTGCCGGACCTATATGATGCCGCGGCGAGCCGGGACTCGTCGCTCGATCCCAGTGCGCTGGCGCAGGCGCGCGACGCTGCCAAATCGCTCGAGCGGCGCCTGACGGAACTCGCGTCGACTGCGGGCAAGGTGTTCGAAGCGATGAAGTTCGACTTCCTGCTCGATCCCGCGCGCCAACTGCTGTCGATTGGCTACCGGGTCACCGACGGAAGCCTCGATCCCAACTGCTACGACTTGCTGGCTTCCGAGGCGCGGCTGGCGAGTTTCGTCGCGATCGCAAAGGGGGAAGTTCCGGCGCGGCACTGGTTCCGGCTCGGACGCGCGATGACCCCGGTCGATCGCGGCTCGGCGCTGATTTCATGGTCGGGATCGATGTTCGAGTACCTGATGCCGTCGCTGGTGATGCGCGCGCCGGCCGGGAGCCTGCTCGAACAGACCAACCGGCTAGTGGTTCGCCGCCAGATGTCGTACGGCAACGAGCTTGGGATGCCGTGGGGAATCTCGGAGTCCGCGTTCAACGCGCGCGACCTCGAGCTCACCTATCAGTACTCGAATTTCGGCGTGCCGGGACTCGGGCTGAAGCGCGGGCTGAGCGAGAATGCGGTTATTGCGCCGTACGCCACGGCGCTGGCGGCGATGGTCGATCCGGAAGCCGCCGCGCAGAATTTCTCGCGGCTGCTTGCGGCCGGCGGGCTTGGCCACTTCGGCTGGTACGAGGCGCTGGACTACACGCCGTCGCGCGTGCCGGAAGGCGAGACGGTCGCGATCGTGCGCGCCTACATGGCGCATCACCAGGGGATGACGGTGGTTGCGCTTGCCGACGCACTGAACGACGGTGCGATGCGTTCGCGGTTTCACGCCGAGCCCATCATCCAGGCGACCGAGCTGCTGCTGCAGGAACGAACGCCGCGCGATGTCGGAGTGGCGCGCCCGCGGGCGGAAGAGGTCAAGGCGGAAGCCAACGTTCGCGAGATCGCTCCCACGACGATTCGCCGGTTCCATTCGCCGCACGATCTGATTCCGCGCACGCATCTTCTATCCAACGGCAAGTACACCGTGATGATCACGGCGGCCGGCTCGGGCTTCAGCCACTGGCACGACCTGGCGGTCACGCGATGGCATGAGGACGTGACCTGCGATTCGTGGGGGACGTACGTCTTCATCCGCGACGTGAACAGCGGCAAGGTCTGGTCGGCGGGGTTTCAGCCGGCGGGCGTCGAGGCGGACAGTTACGAAGTCGAGTTCTCCGAGGACCGCGCGGAAATTGTGCGGCGCGATGGCACCATGACGACGACGCTGGAAGTCGCAGTGTCGGCGGAAGACGACGCCGAAGTCCGGCGCGTGTCGATTACCAATCTTGGCAGCCGGCTGCGCGAGGTCGAGCTGACTTCGTATGCGGAAATCGTGCTGGCGTCAGCGGCGTCCGACACGGCGCATCCGGCGTTCTCGAAGATGTTCGTGCAGACCGAGTTCGACGCCGAGGTCGGCGCGATTCTGGCGACGCGGCGGCTCCGCTCGCCTGCCGACGCGCCGATTTGGGCGGCGCATCTGGCGGTCGCCGAGGGCGAGTCGGTCGGCGAGATACAGTTTGAGACCGATCGCGCGCGATTTTTAGGGCGCGGGCGCGACCTCCGCGACGCCGTTTCGGTGATCGACGGGCGGCCGCTGTCGGATACCGTCGGCACGGTCCTCGATCCGATCTTCAGCGTTCGCCGCCGGCTGCGCATACCGGCAGGTGCAACGGCGCGCGTCGCCTTCTGGACGATCGTCGCGCCGACGCGGGCCGAGGCGCTGGACCTGGTGGACAAGCATCGCGACTCGACCGCATTCGAGCGCGCGGTCACGCTGGCGTGGACGCAGGCGCAAGTGCAATTGCATCACCTGAACGTTAACGCCGACGAAGCGCATCTTTTTCAGCGGATCGCCAACCGCGTGCTCTACTCGGATCCGACTCTGCGGCCTTCGTCTGACCTGCTGCGGCGCGGCGAGGGCGGACAATCGAAGCTGTGGCCCGCCGGCATTTCCGGCGATCTGCCCATCGTGCTGGTTCGCATCGACGAGACCGAGGATTTGGAAATTGTGCGCGAGCTGGTGCGCGCTCATGAATACTGGCGGATGAAGCGGCTATGCGTCGACCTGGTGATCCTGAACGAACGGCCGCCGTCGTACCATCAGGAACTGCAAGGGGCGCTCGAGGGCCTCGTGCGCACCATGCCGACGCCGCCTGCCGACGGACAGGGCGCATGCGGGAATGTGTTCGTGCTGCGTGCCGACCTGGTTTCGGCCGAGCTGCGAAGCGTTCTGCTGACGGTCGCGCGCGCGGTGTTGCTGAGCCGACGCGGGTCGTTGTCCGAGCAGGTCAAGCGGCTGGAGATGTTCGAGCCGGCCGCGGGGCCGCCGCCGCGGCGAAGGCCCGCGATACATCGGGCGGACATCCTGATGCCGCGCCGCGATATCGAATTTTTCAACGGCCTCGGAGGATTTGCGGCTGACGGCCGCGAGTACGTGACGATTCTCGGCGAGGGGCAATGGACTCCGGCGCCGTGGATCAACGTGATCGCGAATCCGTCGTTCGGCTTCCAGGTCTCGGTCGAGGGCGCCGGCTACACCTGGGCAGTTAACAGTCAGCAGCATCAGATTACGCAGTGGTCGAACGACCCGGTGAGCGATCGCCCCGGCGAGGTGCTCTACGTTCAGGATCTGGATACAGGCGAGCTGTGGGGACCGACCGCGATCCCGATTCGCGAGGATGCGGCGCCGTACGTGGTGCGTCATGGCCACGGCTACAGCGTTTTCGAGCACACCTCGCACGGAATTTCGCTCGAGCTGACGCAGTACGTGCCGATAGACGACTCGATAAAGATCTCCAGCCTGAAGATTCGGAATCTTTCGGCACGCGTGCGGCGCCTGTCGGTGACCGCCTATGTGGAATGGGTGCTGGGCACTTCGCGCGGCGCGTCGGCGCCGTACATCGTGACCGAGATCGAGCCCGAAACGCGTGCGGTGTTCGCACGCAACTCCTTCAGCATCGAATACGGGAGTCGAATCGCGTTCGCGGATTTAAGCGGGCAGCAAATTTCGTGGACGGCGAACCGGACTGAGTTTCTCGGCCGCAACGGCACGCTCGACAATCCCGCGGCGCTCGCGTCAGGCAGACCGCTGTCCGCCAAAGCAGGCGCCGCGATGGATCCATGCGCGGCGCTGCAAACTACGCTGTCGCTCAGGCCCAATGCCGAGACCGAGGTCGTTTTCTTTCTCGGCGAATCGGCCAGCAGAGCCGACGCGATTGCTTCGATCAAGAAATATCGCGAAGCGGACCTCGACTCGGTGCTGGCCGCGGTCACGCAGTACTGGGACGGCTTGCTGGACACGGTTCAGGTCAAGACTCCCGACCGCTCGATGGACGTCATGCTCAACCGATGGCTGCTGTATCAGACGCTGGCGTGCCGCGTGTGGGCTCGATCGGCCTTCTACCAGGCGGGTGGCGCGTATGGCTTTCGCGATCAAATCCAGGACGTGATGGCGTTAATAGTGGCGCAGCCCGCGCTCGCTCGGGAGCATCTGATGCGCGCGGCGGCGCGCCAGTTCGTGGCCGGCGACGTGCAACATTGGTGGCTTCCACCGGCGGGACAGGGCGTTCGCACGCGTATCGCCGACGATCGCGTCTGGCTGGCGTTCGCGGTCGCTCATTATATAGAGGTGACCGGCGACGTCGGCATCCTCGACGAAACGGTCCCGTTCCTTGACGGTCCCGAGCTGCAAGCCGGAGAGACTGAATCGTTCTTTCAGCCAACTGTCTCCGAGCAGCAAGGCACTGTCTTTGAGCACTGCGCGCGCGGGGTCGACCAGAGCCTCGCGGTCGGAATCCATGGAATCCCGCTGTTCGGATCGGGCGACTGGAACGACGGTATGAATCGCGTCGGCGAGGCCGGCAAGGGCGAGAGCGTCTGGCTCGGGTGGTTCCTCTACACGACGATTCAGGCGTTCGCGCCGTTGGCGGATACGCGCCGCGAGGATGCGCGCGCGGCGGCGTGGAGGAATCATGCGACCGCGCTCGCGGCGTCGCTCGAGCGCGACGGATGGGACGGCAACTGGTATCGGCGCGGCTACTTCGACGACGGCACGCCGCTCGGCTCGGCCGGCAGTATCGAATGCCGAATCGATTCGATCGCGCAGTCGTGGAGCGTGATCTCCGGCGCCGCGAGTCCGGTCCGCGCCGCCGCCGCGATGGCTTCGGTCGACGAGTATCTCGTGCGTCGCGAGGACGGCCTGGTGCTGCTGTTCACGCCGCCGTTCGATCACACTCCGCTCGACCCCGGCTATATCAAGGGCTATCCGCCCGGCATCAGGGAGAACGGCGGGCAATACACCCACGGCGCGCTGTGGTCGGTGATAGCGTTCGCGATGCTCGGCGACGGCGACAAGGCGGGAGAACTGTTCTCGATACTGAACCCGATCAATCACGCGAACACGCGCGCGGGAATCCATCGCTACAAAGTCGAGCCGTACGTCGCGTGCGCAGACGTGTACTCGATGCCGCCGCACGTCGGACGTGGCGGATGGACCTGGTACACGGGCTCGGCGGGATGGATGTATCGGGCGGGCCTCGAATGGATATTGGGATTTCGCGTCCGCGGCAAGGCGCTGCTGATCGATCCGTGCATCCCGAGCAAGTGGCCGGGCTTCGAGATTGTCTATCGATACGGCTCGACGCGTTATGAAATCGCGATCGAAAACCCACGCGGCGTGAGTCGCGGAGTGACTAGCATGGAGCTCGACGGCAAGGCGCTCGCGCAGCGCCCGGCGCAAATCGCGCTCGCCGACGACGGCATAACGCATCGAGCGCGGATTATACTTGGCTGATGGCGTCGAGGGATTGTAGTAGTAAAATGAGTAATCGGATATATCCAGTTAATTAGTTCTTCCAAGCACCTCATTCATGTTCTTCATACTAATCATTTTGACATTCCGAAATACTCAGTCTATTATCAATTAGTCGGAATCGATATATGATTCGAGTCCGGCTCTGATCCAGCCCGACAGTGGCCTTTCCGCTCGCCTTCGACCACGTTTCGCTAGACCATCGCAAATCGACACAGCATAAGGCTCGAGGAGGTTCGCGCGGGACGACCCAGTCTCACGGTATTTACTGCTTATGAAAATGAAATTGATGAAGAACAGACTGAGGAAGACGATTGCCTTGTCGGGCACTGTGCTGGCCCTCGCGATCGCCGCGCCCTCCTTCGCGCAATATGGTCCCGGACCCGGCCCTGGCTACGAGGGACAGGGCCCCGGACCCGGCTACAGCGGAGAGGGCTACTACGGCGGACCCGGAGAGGCGGGATGGGGCGCTTACGACAATAATCACAACTGGCGAGGCGCACGATGGTGGCATCGGCACGACATCATGTGGTTCTACCAGAATCATCCGGAATGGGCCGTGATGGACGCGCTGTGGCTCAACCAGGATGGCGACTACGAGAGCAACGGCACCTGGCAGGATGCCTACTGGTGGCATCAGAACGATCCGGATTTCTTCTACGCCAATCATCCAAACTGGATTTCGTGGAATTCGCAGTGGCTCAACGAGGACGGCGCCTACGACGCGCAGCACAACTGGCATTACGGCCAATGGTGGTACAACCAAAACCCAAGTTGGGTTTCCGCGAACCATCCCAACTGGATCAGTCAGCATAGCAACTGGGCCAATCGCACCGAGCCGAACGATCACCGGGCCGTGATGCGGACCGAGAACGAGGGCAGCGTACGGGGCCGCGAGCAGGCTTCGATTCAGCCGAATCGGGTGAACGAGCGGGCGGCAACCGATCAGCGCAATGAGGCGAATCGCCAGCAGCAAGCGTCGCGCGAGCAGCAGACGAGGGTGAATGAGCGAGCAGCAACCACCGAGCGCAACGAGGCGAGCCGCGAGCAGCGGGCGTCGCGCGAGCAGCAGACGCGGGTGAATGAGCGGGCAGCGACCACCGAGCGCAACGAGGCGAGCCGCGAGCAAAGGGCGTCGCGCCAGCAGCAGGCGTCGCGCGAACAGCAGGCAACTCGCAACGAGCGGCAGGCGACTCACAACCAGGAGCGGGCGACTCATAATCAGGAGCGGGCTAGTCAGAACCAGCAGCGGGCTACCCGCAACGAGGAGCACGCCACGCATCAGCAGCAGGCTTCGCATCAGCAGCAGGAGCGTCCGCAGCAGGCCGCTCATCAGCAGGCGACTCACGAGCAGCACTCGTCTCGCCAGCAGCCGCAACAGCGTCAGCAGTCGAGTGCGAGCCACGAAGGTGGTGGGCATCAGGCTGGCGGGCATGAGGGCGGCGCAGTGCGCGAAGCGAAGAAATAACCATAGTCGCGATAGCGCCTGAACGCGCGCAATCGCGCGATACTCAGATCGAATGGCCTCGCCGGTCCTTATGACGGCGGGGCCGCTTCATGTTTAACTACAATCGATGGTCGCCGCGGTTGAAAGCTTCCTGGGTCAGTCCGGGCCCTGGTCGCTGGTCATAGTCTTCATCGCGATCGTACTGGAATCGTCAGCCGGTCTGGGCTTGATCTTCCCGGGCGAGACGCTGGCGGTGATTGCGGGCGCGATGGCCGCCGACGATTTCTTCTCGCCGTGGATAGCATTCGCCGTCGTCGCCGTAGCCGCGATGATTGGCGACCTGACCGGCTTTACGATCGGCCACCTGAAAGGACAGGCCGTGCTGACGCGATGGACGTTCGCGCGCCGCCAATACGAAAAGCATCGTGAGCGCCTCGAATACTATTTCGAGCACTTTGGCGGCGCGACGGTATTTGTCGGCCGCTTCGTCGCGGTCGGTCGGGCGTTCGTTCCTTTCACGGCCGGCGTGTCCGGGATGCGCGCGCGTAACTTTGTGCCGATCGCGATCGCCGGCGGACTAGTGTGGGCCGCGGTCGTGGTAGGCCTTGGCTACGCCCTGGGTTCCAACTGGCGACTCGTCGAAAAGTGGCTCAAGTCGCTCAGCGCCGGAATCATCGTGCTGGCGATCCTGACCGGGCTGATGGCCTGGCTGTGGCGGTCGATTGCGCGGCACCAAACCGAGATCGTCGCGGCGTGGCATAAGTATTTGACCGGACGCTACGGCTTCGACCTGAGGCCGTTTGTCGATTTCGTCCGCGCCCGCTTCTCGCCACGCAGTTACCTGGGCCTTCATCTGACGGTTGGATTGGTCGCGCTGGCCGCCTTGGCGTGGCTGTTCGGCGGAATCGTGGATGTAATCTCGGACCAGGGTCCGCTCGGCGGACTGGACCGGACGGTGACGCTGATGGTCGCCGCTCAGCGCACGCCGGGACTCGACTCCGCGGTGAGCGTGGTCGCGACGCTCGCCAATCCGCTGTGGCTGGTGCTTATCGTCGCAGTTGGAGCGCTCATCTATGCGCGCCGCCGCGAGGCGAGCCTGTCAATCGCGTCCTTGCTGTTTCTCGGCACCGCCTATGCGCTCGCATACGGCTTGCAGGCGATGTTTGCGAAGCACTCCGCTCATCAGCCCGCGCTGGTGTTGGTGAACGGTTTCGCGGGATTCCCCAGCGCCGCGCTGACTGCGTCGACGGCCGCCTATGGCGTCGTCAGCTACATGCTGGTGGCCGGGACCGGGAGCTGGCGTCTGCAAACCTTAAGCGTGGTAGGCGCGTTGTATATCATCGCGCTGATCGCGCTGGCGGGTATCTACTCGGGCCTGGCGCTGAGCGCGATCATCGGTGGCTTCGCACTGGGCGGATGCTGGCTGGCGATCTGTGTGACCGGCAACCGCACCTACAATCGATTGCGCGGCGCGGGCCTCGAAGTCCCTCGATGACCTGATCCGCGCGGCACCAATTTCAATAGCCACTTTTTTGTCATCGCGGTCCTTGAGTGGCAATACCCTGACATCTCTTTCCGTACTATCGGGCCGACCGACTATCGCCTGCGCTTTGCTTTGAAGCAAATCCTGAGCTTCTGATCATCCGACTCTGCTTTCTCCGAGTCACTCGATCGACCGCATTCCCTCAAACCTTCTGAGGTACGGAACTTGCGTTTACCGACGGTTGGCGGACTCGCGCTGCGCGGAAGGTTTTCCTTGTGCGGCGCGACGTCCGTCCAAAGGGGAACCAAGTGAAGATGCGAAGGGAGCAAGACACTCAGGCTGCGACAAACTCGGCGGTGTCCGGATATTTGCGTCAGTTGCGAGCGCTGGCGTCAACTCGATGTTTACGCGATGGCCTGGAATTCGACCGCTATATGGCGGCGGCGACCAGCCTGATGCTCATGGTCGTTCTCGTCGTTGGCGCCGCCGGATATGCGGGTATCCGCGGGATTTTCCGGACGGCGGCCGCGGCTGCGAGCGCGCCACCCATCGCGGACGGCAATCGCGAAGCTGATCCGGATAGGCTCGTAACGAACAGCGCCGTCGCGCTCGGTCTGATCGGATTGCTTGCATTCGTAGTTGCGACGAATCCGTCTCGGGTCAAAGCAACCGGCGCCTCGTCGGAAAGCGGCGGGCATACGCAAATCTCCAATTCAACGGTCCGCAAATTCTGCCCAGCCACCGAAGCGTGGCCCGTGCTGCATTACGCGTCTTTCGAGCCGCGGCCGCCGATGCGCTACCTGACCGATTCGAGCACCCGCGCCGCGAGCAACCCCGGGCATCCAATATATAGAACGTGAAAACACTTATGCCGATTAGTCAATCCACCATGCCGCGAAATACTTCGAGCTTCATCAAATGCAAGTAAACAGGGAAATGAATTTTATGTCGTCAACAAAAAAGGGCGCGATGATGCTCAAATACATAGTCAGTAGAATCTCAGTTGCGGCGTTAGTAGTAATCGTCGGTATGGCCGGATCGGCGGCAGCGGCATCAAAAGGCCCGCGGCCCATGGTGATTTTTTCTAATCCGGTTGACGACGCCATGGACGTGCCCGTCAATGCCAGCGTCACGGTGACCTTCAGCTTGCCGATGGACTGCAATTCGATAAACAAAAACACCTTCCGGCTCAAGGTAGTCAAACACGGCAGAATTCCGGCGGAAAGCGTCACTTGCAGTGGTGCCACCGCTACCCTTACACCGTTGAGCGATCTCTCTATCAACACGAGGTACCAGATCGTGTTCCACGACAGGATCGCGGCCACCAGCGGCGCGACGCTATGGAATAACGGCAACACTTTCCGTTTCACCACCGGTCCGGGCACCCGGCCTCCAGCCACCGCAACGCCAACCCCAACTGCCACCGGCACCGCCACTCCTACTGCCACCGCAACCGCGTCTTCGACAGCAACCGCCACGGCGACTGCGACCGATACTTCGACCGCCACTGGTACCGCGACCGATACTCCGACCGCGACCTCGACAGCAACGGCTACGGCTACTGCGACGGACACGGCGACCGCCACTTCGACAGCGACCGTTACCGGCACGGCGACGGCCAGTTCGACTCCGACCGGCAGCGCGACGGCGACCACGAACGCAACTGACACTCCGACTGCCACCGTCACCTCGAGCGCTACGGTCTCCGCCACAGCAACAGACACGGCGACCGCGACGGCAACAGGCACTCCGACGACCACCACTACCGCGACCGCAACTGACACGGCGACGGCGACTGCGACCGCCACCAGTACCGCGACCGCAACTGACACGGCGACCGCAACCTCATCGGCGACCGCCACCGCCACGGCGTCCGCAACTCCGACCGCGACTCCAACCGCCGTTGCTCCGACCGTAATCTCGTCAGCGCCTGCGATCGTGGGCTGCGGCGGACAAGGAATGGGCACGACTCAGGAAATTACGGCAACCTTCAGTGAGCCGATGAACTCCGCGTCAATTCTCGCACCGGGAACCTTCACAGTAACCGGGCCGATGGATACTCCCATAGCCGGAACCGTCAGTTACGACACGGTCAACAGCACCGCGATCTTTGCGGTAACGGGGAACTACCCGGCCGGCCTCCAGTTTACCGCCATGATCACAACCGCGGCTGAAAGCGTCGGCCTGTTGCCGCTGGCGAATAACTACACGTGGACTTTTACGACCGGCGCCGGCTCAGACACGACCCCGCCAATGGTCAGCTCCACAAATCCCGTTGCTAGCGCAACCAACGTCGGCACCAATCAGAAAATCGTCGCGACCTTCGACAAACCGATGGACTCCACCACTCTCACGGGAACGACGTTTACTGTGCTTGAAACGGTAGGAATTATTCAACTACCCGTTTCGGGCGTGGTGACCTACTCGACGATTGGCAACACCGCAACCTTCACGCCCATCAATGCTTTCGACCCCGGCGCCACCTTCACCGCAACCATCACAACCGGGGTCACGGACCTGTCGGGTAACCCATTGGCAAACAACTTCGTATGGTCCTTTATGGCCGGGACTACCACGGACACCACCGTTCCGACGGTTACCTCTACCAACCCGCTTGCCCTTGCCCCTAGTGTGGGTACCGACACTTCAGTCAGCGCCACATTCAGTGAGGCTATGGACTCTTCGACCCTCAACTCCGCAACCTTCACTGTGACAGGGCCGGGAGCTACGGTCGTGGCCGGCAAAGTCTCCTATGATGTTCCCGACCAGATAGTGACGTTTACTCCGACCAGCCCTCTCGCAGCCACCACCACGTTCACTGCCACGCTTACAAGCGGCGTCCTGGATCTGTCAGGCAATGCGCTGGCAAATACGACATGGACGTTCACCACCGGTACGACCACTACTGGTCAGTCGTCGGTTGATCTCGGCTCGGCTTCCGCTTACGCGGTCCTGGCTGCCACCACGGTTACCGCCCCGGGTGCGATTGTAGTGAATGGAGATCTTGGCTTATGGCCGGGCACTTCGGTAACGGGCTTTCCGCCGGCAACCGTGAACGGGACCACAAATGTCGACAACCCTGCCGCAGCCGCAGCGCAAGCTGACTTGCTGACCGCTTTCGACTATCTGATGAACACAGTGCCGCCGGGAGCCACTGAGGCGGGAAATATAGGTGGCTCAACGCTCCCACCCGGCGTCTACACTGCCGCTTCGACGCTGGCCGTAACGTCGGGCAACCTGACCCTCGACGCCCAGGGAGACCCCAATGCGGTCTGGATCTTCCAGATTGGAACGGCTCTTGACGTCACGACACAGGTCATCCTGGCCAACGGCGCTCAGGCATCCAATGTCTTCTGGGAGGTTGGTAGTTCAGCGACGATCGACGTTGGCGCCGTCATGCAAGGAAACATATTGGCTCTAACCTCAGTAACGACGAACCTCGGAGCAACTCTGAATGGCAGAGCGCTGGCACTGAACGGAGCCGTCACCGCAGGTGGCAGTGGCGCGTCATTGCCGGGATGTCAGTGATGCGGAACTCGCTCTGAAACGACGCTATCTAGCGGGGCTCCGGCGCCCCGCTTGATAGCCGCTCAAACCACGCGACCTTCAGTGCTCCGGCAAGTGCCGGAGCACTTTTCTTTGTCCTGTCAAAACACCTGGGGATTGCCGAACTCGACCCGCTATACTAACGACGTGTCTGCAGGTCTCGTTCGCAGGGGTTTGGCGATGAATCAAAACGGAATCTTGTCGGGAATCAGGGTCGTCGACTGCGGTACCTATATCGCGGGGCCGGCCTCGGCCACCGTGATGTCGGATTTTGGCGCTGAGGTCTTCAAGATCGAACGCCCCGATGGAGGAGATCTGTGGCGGCTCTTCCCGCATCTGCCCGGCACTGCGAAATCGGAACTGAACTGGGCCTGGATCCTCACCGGACGCAACAAAAAAAGCGTCGCCCTCGATCTGGCGACTCCCGAAGGTCACGAGGCCCTTCTCCGGCTCGTCAAAACTGCCGACGTATTCGTGACCAACTATCAGACTGAGCTGCTCAAGAAGTTCCATCTCACATGGGACGAGTTGCGCGTCGTCAACCAACGCCTGATCTTCGCCCATATCACCGGCTACGGCGAAAAAGGCGATGACGCGGATTTGCCCGCCTTCGACGCATTGGCCTATTGGGCGCGTTCGGGCCTGATGACCAGCGTGACGGGCCGCGACGGAACTCCGTCGGGTCCGCGGCCGGGAATCGGCGACCATCCGACCGCGATGGCGCTGTTCGGCGCGATCATGCTCGGGTTGTGCCGCCGCGAACGTACCGGACGCGGATCGAAAGTTGGCACTTCGCTGATGGCGAGCGGCGCCTGGGCCCATAGCTGCGATTTGCAGGCGCGCATGCTGGGCGCCACCTTCCCGCAGCCGGTTCCAGGCGCGCATCCGCTAAATCCGCTCACGACGGGATACCTCACCCGCGATGGAAAAGTGTTCCTGCTCGTGCAACTCGATCCCGAGCATGAGTTCCCGCGCCTCTGCCGGGTGTTGGGCGCGCCTGAACTTGCGACCGATCCGATGTTTGCGACCGACGCGAGCCGGACTGAAAATGCCGCCGAGCTTTTCGCGATTCTGCAATCGCAGTTCGAATCGAAGGATCTGTCCGATTGGCGCAAGTCGTTCAGGGAATACGATATCAAGTGGTCGCCCCTGCCGGCGCTCGATGACGTCGTGAGCGACGCGCAGATGCGCGCCGCCGGAGCCTTCGTGAAATTCGACTACCCCAAGCACGGCACTATCGAAACGATCGACAGCCCTTTATTTGTCGAGGGCGCCGACAAGCGAAAGCCCGAACCAGCCCCGGAGGTTGGCGCCAACACTCGCGAAGTCCTGCGCACGCTCGGCTATAGTGACGTTGAGATCGACGACCTTGTCCAGCGTCGCATCGCCGCCGGCTGAACGCTACGCGATCGTCTTCTGCAGCCAGCTCAAGAGGTCGCGTAGCACCTCATCGCGATTGATTTCGTTCAGCATCTCGTGCCGGCCCTGCGGATAATATTTCTCGCTGACGTTCGCGATCCCCGCGGCACGATATCGCTCGGCCAGCGGCTTCAGCCACTCGAGGTCGTGATTAATCGGGTCCTTGTCACCGGCGAAGATGTAGATCGGAAGATCCTTGCGAATTCCGGCGAGCGCCGCCGGATCGACCAGCCGGATCGCGGAGGCCGCCATCGTTTCCATTGCCCGCTTGTTTATTCCAAAGCCGCAAAGCGGATCGGCCTCGTACGCATCCACCGCCGCCGGGTCGCGGCTCAACCAATCGTGAGGCGTGCGCGCCGGCTCGAACCCGCGATTGAACGCGGTAAGATCCGCGTCCTGCGACGGATCGATTTTCAGTTTGTCCACCGCCGCCGATCCCGAGAGCACGAGGCCCGCGATAGCCGCGCTGTTGTCGAGCGCATACTGCTGCGCCGCGAAAGAACCCATGCTGTGACCGAGCAGGACAACCGGCAGTCCACCTTCGCGGGTGCGCGCCAGCCGCGTCAACGTCAGCATGTCAGCAACCAGTCCGCTCCATCCGCCGGCTCCAAAATCACCGAGAGACTCTCGCCCCTTCACACTGTGCCCATGCCCGCGATGGTCGTTGGCATAGACGTGAAAACCGGCCTGGTTGAGGAACTCCGCCACGTGCGCATAACGAAGCGTGTGCTCTCCCATACCGTGGGCAATCTGCACGATTCCCGCCGCGCGGCCGGGAGCCCGCCATCGATAGTAGGCTATCTCGAGTCCATCCTCGCTGTTGAAAGAAAAATCTTCGCGCCGCATGGGTCAGCACCTCCGCGATTCGTCAAACAGCTACTACAAAGTGATTGGCCCCGTCGATTCCCTTTTGACGTTACCGGTTGCAGCGCGGTAGCTTTCCGTTAGATCGACTCGATCCGACTCCGGGAGTGACGTCATGAAAGATCCGGCATACGAGGCAGGCTTGGGCGTCAGGCGCCGCATCCTGGGCGACGCTCACGTGAAGCGCTCGCTGGAAAACGCCACGAGTTTCGACGAGGAGTTTCAGGAACTCGTCACACGCCATGCATGGGGCGACATTTGGACACGCCCCGGCCTCGACCATCGCACGCGCAGCCTAATCACGATCGCGCTGCTCGCGGCTGGCGGCTGTCATGAAGAGTTGAAGCTTCATGTTCGCGCCACGCGCAATACGGGTGCGACTCGCGATGAGGTAAAGGAAGTCCTGTTGCAGGTCGCAGTCTATGCCGGCGTGCCCGCGGCCAACTCCGCGTTCCGCATCGCAAAATCCGCGCTCGAGGAAATGGCGAAAGAGGACGCGTGATGAATCCTCCCGCCAGCTATCGACGCGAGACGCCGAGTGCTCATCCTCCGTACGACCATCCATCTTATACGAGTACCCACAAGCGAGTGCCGCGACATGCGCTTGTTCGCCTCGAACACACGCTGTCGGAAATCACCGGTCCCCGCTTTTCGCGCGAGACCCTGGCTCCCGGCCACGACGATCTGACGCACTTCAACGGCGGCGCGGCGCTTGGAGAACGAATCATCGTGACCGGCCGCGTGCTCGACGAAGACGGGCGCGCGATTCCGCACACCCTGATCGAAATTTGGCAGGCGAATGCAGCCGGCCGCTATGCCCACGCCAATGACCAACACGATGCGCCGCTCGACCCGCACTTCGCTGGCATCGGCAAAGTGACTACTGACGATCAGGGCGCGTATCGCTTCATGACCGTCAAGCCGGGTGCGTATCCATGGCGCAATCATCACAATGCATGGCGGCCAAATCACATTCACTTCAGCCTGTTCGGTCCGAGCTTCGCCACGCGACTCATTACTCAGATGTATCTTCCTGGGGACCCGCTTCTGGCACTCGATCCAATCTTTAACAGCGTCCCCGACCGTGCTGCACGCGAGAGGCTGATAGCAACATTTGATATCGAAGTTACTATTCCCGAGTATGCACTCGGTTATCGCTTTGATTTTGTACTGCGCGGCCGCGACGCTACCCCGATGCTGAGCTGAAATGAGCCCGCTGCAAACGCCATCGCAGACGGTCGGGCCTTTCTTCAAGCCCGCGCTGATCGCATCCGGACAGGAATCGCTGACCACGCCCGAATCCCGCGGCGATCGAATCACGATCGAGGGTCATGTTCTCGACGGCGACGCGAAGCCCGTCAGCGACGCGATGATCGAGCTCTGGCAGGCCAACGCTGACGGCCGTTACGACCATCCGGATGACTCACAGGAAAAACTGCTCGATCCCGACTTTCACGGATTCGGCCGCGCCGCTACCGACGAGCGCGGGCGGTTTCGCTTCTACACGATCAAGCCCGGCTCGGTTCCGGGTCGTGGCAGCGCTCTTCAAGCGCCCCACATCAATGTGTCGATTTTTGCGCGTGGCCTGCTGAAGCGACTCGTCACCAGGATCTATTTTCCAGGCGAGCCGTTGAACGCCGCCGACGCAGTGCTGAACTCCGTCGCGGCCGAGCGACGTTCAACGCTTGTCGCGCGAATCGAAAACGCAGATCGAACCGGCGTGTTGCGGTTCGACGTCGTTTTGCAGGGAGAGCACGAGACTGTGTTCTTCGACGTATGAGCATTAGTCCTGCTGACTCTCAGATTTTCGGCGGGCTCTATGGCACCGATGAAACTCGCGCGTTGTTCTCTGACCGTGCTCACCTGCAGTTCATGCTCGATGTCGAAGCCGCCCTGGCCCGCGCCGAATCGAAGCTTGGTTTGATTCCCGCGCCCGTCGCCGACGCGATTGGGCGCGCGGCCCGCGTCGAGAACTTGCGGCTCGACTACATCGCGGACAGCACCCGACGCGTCGGCTATCCTGTCGTCGCGCTCGTCAAGGAACTTGGCCGAGTCGCCGGCGACGAGGCCGCGCGCTACATCCATCTTGGCGCGACCACCCAGGACATTCTGGACACCGCGCTGGTTCTGCAACTCCAGCGCGCGTTTGTCACAATACGTCGCGACTTGATCGCGATCGCACGCGCTCTCGGCGATCGAGCTGCGCGCTTTCGCGACGCGCCGATGGCCGGCCGCACTCATCTCCAGCACGCCGTCCCCACTACGTTCGGACTCAAATGCGCGATATGGGCGTCGCCTCTAGTCACTGATCTCGAGCGATTGGATCAGGCGGCGCCGCGAATTCTCGTAGTTCAATTCGGTGGCGCAGCGGGAACGCTGGCTGCTCTCGGCGAGAACGGTCCCGCCGTCGTCGAGGCACTCGCGCGCGAGCTCGCGTTGGGCGTGCCGGACTTGCCGTGGCACGCTCAGCGCGACCGCTTCGCCGAGACCGCCGCGCTGCTCGCGTTGATCTGTGGAAGTCTTTCAAAATTCGCGCTCGACGTAACCTTGATGATGCAGACCGAGGTCGGTGAGGTATCCGAGCCGCACGACGAGGGCCGCGGCGGGTCGTCCACGATGCCGCAAAAGCGCAATCCAATTGCGAGTGAGTACATCCTCGCGGCGACTCGCGCGGTGCATGCGTTGGTGCCGGCGATGTTTGGTTCGATGACTGCGGATCACGAGCGTGCGACCGGACCGTGGCAAAGCGAATCGCTTGCGTTGCCGCAATGCGTGGCTCTCACCGCGGGCGCGTTGGCCCACGCTCGTTCGATTGCGGAAGGGATGACGGTTGACACAGAGCGGATGCGTCGCAACCTCGAATTTACTGGCGGACTGATCATGGCTGAAGCGATCGCAACCGCGCTCGTTCCCTCGATCGGTCATGCTGCCGCCGAGGCCGCGGTCGCGCGCGCCTGCAACCGGGCGACGGCCGAGGGCGTACCGCTCGCAACAATTCTTCGGATCGATTCCGAGTTGCGGCCGCACCTGACCGACGCCGAGATCGATCGACTTACCAATCCTGCCGTGTACCTTGGATCGGCGGGTGCTTTCGTCGATCGAGTCGTCGCTCGTGTTGCCGCGCTCGTCTAGCGTCTTTCGTCAACCTGGAGGCTTCAATGGCCAGTGAATCACCGCACGATCCTCCCTTTCGAGCGGACCACGTCGGCAGCCTGTTGCGGCCGCCCGAGCTGCTGAAAGCTCGAGGCGACCGCGCCGTCGGTAAGATTTCCGTCGAGGAGCTGCGCGCGCTTGAAGACAGATCGATTCGCGCGGTGGTCGCGTTCCAGGAAGGCGTAGGGCTTCAGTCGATTACGGACGGCGAATACCGCCGCGAGATTTTCTATTCCGACTTTTATTTCCGTGGCCTCGGCGGTGGCACGGTCGCCTACGATCCATCGTCGATCGACGAAGTCTATTTCATCGACCGCGAAGGCCATAAGCTCCCACTCCTGGTTCCGCGCGTAGAGGCGCGGATGCGCTGGCATGCTCCAATCCACGTCGACGACTTCAAATTTCTGCGTGCCGCTACTTCGCGAACGCCGAAGATAACGATTCCATCGCCGACTATCATCCATTTCCGCGCCGGCCGCGAGAATATCAGCAAGGATGCGTATCCCGACATCGACCTTTTCTGGGATGACATCGTCGATGCGTTCCACAAGGAATTGCAGGTGCTCGCCGACGCCGGTTGCAGGTACGTGCAGATCGATGAAACCACGCTCGCGTCACTCAGCGACCAGCGAATCTGGGAGCCCATGCGAAAGCGTGGCGATGACGCGCGCACGCTGCTGCTTGACACCTATCCGAATGTGATGAATCGCGCGTTTGCGGGACGCCCGGCGACATTGCATCTCGCGATGCATATTTGCCGCGGCAACAATCAGAGTCATTGGAGCGCAGAAGGCGGCTACGACCTGGTGGCGGATACGCTGTTCAACAAGATCGACGTTGACTCGTATTTTCTGGAATACGACACGCCGCGCGCGGGAACTTTCGAGCCGCTGCGGCTGGTGCCAAGAAACAAAACCGTGGTGCTCGGACTTGTCTCGAGTAAATTTCCGGAACTCGAATCGAAAGACTCACTCAAGCGGCGAATCGAAGAGGCCTCGAAGTTCATCGCGCTCGATCAGCTCTCGCTCAGCCCGCAATGCGGATTTGCGAGCACTGCGCCCGGCAATCGCATATCGGCATCGGACCAGCGCGCCAAGCTCGAGCTGGTGGTTGAAGTCGCAAAGGAAGTTTGGGGCTAGCCTTGCGGATTTTTCAGAAGAGATGCCGGCCGCCGTCAACCCGTATACATTCGCCGGTGACGAAATCCGTCTCGACAAAAAATAGCACCGTTTTCGCGATCTCCTCCGCTCCGCCCCATCGCGCCAGCGGCGTAGCCTCCAGCACCTGCGCATTTTCTTCGGCTGTCAGGTTGGGCGGCGCTAGAATTGGGCCCGGCGCGATCGCGTTGACGAGAATCTCGGGCGCGAGTTCCAGCGCCAATGCCTCAGTCAGCGCGGCAACCGAGGCTTTGGAAACATAGTACGGAACGTAGTCCTTGTAATGAGGACGTCCTGTCACCGGCAGCCAGTCGGAAAAATTCACGATTCGCCCGGCGCCGCCCTGTTTCATGATTGGTGCTGCATGAGTCGAGTACAGGAAGGCGCTCTTCGCATTCGCATCCTGGATAGCGGACCAAAGCGCGCCGTCCGGATTGGGTGTCTTTTGATATATCGATGCCATGTTGATCAGAATGTCGAGACGTCCCAGCGACTTCACCGTCTCGCTAACCGCCGCGACGATTTCCGCCTCGTTGGTCGCGTCCGCGCGAAGCACCGTGGCCTTGACGCCCACAGATCTCGCCGCCGCCGCGGTCGCTTCGGCTGCATCGCGCGACCCGCGGTAGGTCAACGCCAGCGAGCATCCTCGACTCGCCAATGCGCTCGCGACGACTTGTCCGATCCGCGCGCCGCCGGTAATTAACGCTACCCTTTCCTTGGGATCCATAGTGCCTCCCGACGGATTCTCTCGACATAGAAGTGCGCCGCTGGTCGTACATTAGTGTAGACGGATGGTAGCTTCGACCCAAGGTTTGTCATGAGGCAATCGGACTTGACCTTGGGCGGGGTATATCGGATCTTTCGTCGGTCCTGTCAGAGTGGAGTTCTATAGAGCCAGGTGACTGCTACGTCCACACCTAAGCCAATCAAGGTCGCAATTGTAGGCGGAGGGTGCGCCTCAATCGCGGCGGCCTTCGAATTGAGCCGGCCGGAGCATCATGGGAAATATGCCATCACGATTTACCAGGTCGGTTGGCGGCTAGGTGGGAAGGGAGCTTCGGGACGCGGACCCGCCGATCGCATCGAAGAGCACGGGCTCCACGTCTGGATGGGGTTCTATGAGAACGCCTTTCGGCTCTTGCGCGAATGCTACAGCGAGCTGAATCGCGATCCTCGAAAGTGCCGACTCGCCGACTGGCGTGACGCTTTTACTCCCGAACCTATCAATGGAGTCCTGGATCGGCTGGGCAGCGGCGCCTGGCATCCGCGCCTAACAAACTTTCCGCCGACCGACGGTCTGCCTGGCGACCCGCTATCCGAGCACAATCCTTTCAGTATCAGGGGCTATCTGCTCGGCGGTATCGCAACGTTGCGAGTGCTGTTAAGCGCGGCCCAGCTTCAATCGACCCGGGGTTCCTTTCAAGGATTCGATGCGAGTGATTTCGTTTCGCCGGGTGGCAAAACGGTAGAACTGCTCGCGGAGAGCATGTCGCGTTTGCTGAAGTACGGGATCGTCGCGAGCTTCACCGGCTTGATCGAAGCGGTGGGAATTCTGCAGGTAGGTCTTGACGCCGTACCTGGCCTGAGCGAAGGACTGCTGTCGCGCTTTTGTGAAGCGCTTTCGTCAACCGCGCGCGCCGTGCTTCAGCCGCTGGTCGAGCGGGATGACGAGATACGCTGGCTCTGGGAAGTCACCGACCTGGTGATGGCAGTGATTCTCGGGATCCTGCGCTTTGGCCTGCTAACCGATCCGCGCGGATTCGACGCGATCAACGACTATGAGCTGAGACACTGGCTGGCCCTGAACGGCGCCTCGGAAGGCACGCTGGACTCGGCATTGTTGCGAGGATGCTATGACCTGGGGTTCGCATACGAGGACGGCGACGAGGCGCGGCCGTCGATCGCGGCAGGCCAGGGCGTTCGCGGGGCGCTAAGAATGTTCTTTACCTATCGCGGCTCGATTTTCTGGAAGATGCGCGCGGGCATGGGAGACGTAGTGTTCGCGCCCTTTTACGAATTGCTGCGAAAACGCAATGTCAGGTTTGAATTTTTTCACAGGCTGGAAAACGTCAAGCTTGCGCCGACGGATCGTCTGAAGGCGGGTGAACGGTGCTATGTCGAGGCGCTGGAATTCGATGTCCAAGCACGGATCAAGTCCGGTAAGGAATATGAGCCGCTGATCGATCTCAACGGCCTCGCTTGTTGGCCATCGGAACCTGATTGCGACCAGCTAGCCGAGGGGCAACGCATGGCCGAGGAGCGGTGGGACTTCGAGTCGCACTGGGACAGGAGGAAGGTAGGGACCAGAACGATCCGGGTAGGAGCAGACTTCGACGCAGTCATACTTGGTGTAGGGTTGGGCGCGATACCTTATGTCTGCCAGGATATCATCAACCACGATCACCGGTGGCGAGACATGGTGAAACATTGCAAGACGGTTGCAACGGCGGCGTTCCAGATCTGGATGCGAGAAGATGTCGAGCAACTGGGATGGCGGCATAACCAGTGCACTGTCACCGCGTTCGAAAGGCCGTTCGACACATGGGCCGATATGCGCCATCTGATAACCGAAGAAACATGGAGTACCAGGCCGCGGGCGATCGCATATTTTTGCGCGGCTCTGCCGGATGGTGAGCTTCCACCGGCGTCGTCGAACATTGACTATCCGGCGCAATGCAGGGACAAAGTGCGGAGGGACGCGGTGCATTTTCTGAACTGTAGCATAGGGCATCTTTGGCCACGCGCGGTGCGGCGCGGTGGGTTCCGATTCGATTTGCTGATGGACTATGCGCATCCAGACGAACCGAGCGGCGAAGGCGATGAGTCCGCATTCGATACCCAGTATTGGAGCGCAAATGTTAACCCATCCGACAGGTACTGCCTGACAGTGCCAGGAAGTGTGAAATACCGGATCTCGCCACTTGACAACAATTACGATAACTTTACCGTCGTCGGGGACTGGACTGATTGTGGATTCAATCAGGGGTGCGTCGAGGCGGCTGTGATGTCGGGCCGACTCGGAGCACATGCGATCTCTGGCTTGCCGCGGCTTGATGAGATTGTCGGTTACGATCATCCGTAGCGGTAGCCCAAAACCGAAGCGAGGGGACATGCGCTCGTGAACGACAACGATCGGTTTCATAGAGACGACCCCGACCGAGGCTATCCGCGGCGCAATATGTCTCAAGGATCGCGCAGCGACGATCCCTGGGGCGTGCGTCCGGGGCCGGGCAGACCCGGGCAGTTCCATGACTCGCGCGAGGACGCAGTCAACGATGGCGTCGACGACGCCTATCGGGTGGCGGACGAACATATGCGCGAAGGACAGTGGCGGGCGAGCTCGCGAAACCAGCGCGGTTATGGCTGGCGACCGCCAGGATACGGTTCGCCTTTCGGTGGCGGGTGTGGCGGCCGTTACTCCGACGGTTTGCTCGAACAGGTGATGCGGGTTTACCTCGACATGATGGGTCTGGTTGGCAGCATGATGAACGGACTCACGCGCTCGCCCTATCAGCAGTATCCGCAATATCAGCGGCCGTATGAAGACCGCCGCGAGCCGGAATACCGCTATGCGCCCGGCCCACCGCCACGAGCGCGCTCGGCGCCGGTGCGAGTCGAGGTAAATTCGAATCAACCGAACCACATAGCTCTCGATTTGAAACCACTCCGCCCGGGAGTTTTGCTGGCTGTTCCGCCGCTACGAGCATTGAACAACAACCGATCTGAGTTGCGCGATGTGGAGCTCGACACCGCAAACGACCGCTGCGTGCTTCGAGTCCACATCCCGGATACGCAGCCGCCCGGGCTCTACACGGGGGTTGTGGTTGATGCGCGCAGCGGGGAACCGTGCGGCACATTGGCGATCCAGGTGGAAAACCACGCGGAGCAATCCAAGGACCCTGCGGCGAAACCGCAAGGTTGACGGCCAGCTATTCCGGCTAGGCGCAAGCGTGCAGAAACGCTAGGTTAGCCGCAGCCGCAATTCGAGAGACGAAGGGAGGAGTCCGATTATGCATCACCACTCACACCGGCACGACGACTGTTGTGAGTCCTCAGAGCGTTGCTGCCCACCTCCGATCTCCTGGCCACAGCGGCCTTCGTTCTCAGGCTTCCCGATGTTCTGGCCGATACCATTACCGATTCCGATGATACCGTCCTTTGGACCATGGGGCGGAATGCGATCAAGTTTTGAAGACTATTCACGTCGGAGGCACGATATGTATCGATATCGATGTTGCGAACGATGTGGTGAGTATGAGTGCCGATGCGAGCGGCGATGCTGCGAACGATGTGGCGAGTACGATTGCCGATGCGAACGCCGTTGTGAACGATGTGGTTGCATAGAATGTCGATGCGGAAGTTACCGCGGCAGCAGAGCAGTCAAGTTGATTGTGCTGCCCGACGATCTAAAGCTCAATTTCGCGATTAGTATTGTTCCAGAATGTTTGCCTTCTCATGTATACCCGCTGGTGAAGCCTCTGAGAGGCGAGGACCATGGCGAAACGATCAGCACCGTCTCGGCTCGCAGTTACCAAGGTGCCGTCGAAATAGTGGTGACGCTTGCAAAACCTCCCAAGGCCGACCGCTACCTGGGATTTGTTTACGATCACGGTCACATGGACAGGGAGATTGCACTCCTGAAGCTCAGAATTTTTTAGTAGCCGTTCCGGATGCGAATGGACCTCGGTGCTAGACGTTCGTCGGGAATCGTGGCGGAGAAGCTGCGCGAGTACGGCTCGATAGTTCGCGACGAGCTCCAGCGCTACCTGCCGCAGCGCGAGCCGCGCCGATTTCTTTACGACCTGGTAGCCGATTATCCGCAGCGCGGCGGCAAGATGATGCGTCCGTCGCTGTGCATTTCAACCGCGCGCGCCTTCGGCGCGAGCCTCGAAGAAGCGCTCGGATCCGCAATTGGGATCGAACTGATGCACAACGCGTCGCTGGTCCATGACGATATAGAGGATGAGAGCGAGGAGCGTCGCGGCCGTCCCACCCTGCATCGACTACATGGAGTTCCGCTGGCGATTAACGCCGGCGACCTGATGAGCCTGATGAGTCTCCGGCCGCTGATGGACAGTATCGATTTTCTCGGCCCCGAGCTCGCCCTGCGAATAATCGAAGAGACGGACATGATGGCGCGGGAGACGGCCGAGGGTCAGGCGATGGATCTCGGCTGGCGGCTCGAAAACACAACCTCGCTGTGCACTGACGACTACCTTCAGATGGTGCTGAAGAAAACCTGCTGGCTCACAACCATCCATCCGATCCGGGTTGGGGCGCTAATCGGGACACGCGGGCTGGCCGACCTCGACGCTTTTTTTCGTTTCGGGTTTTTTCTCGGCGCCAGTTTTCAGATCCAGGACGATCTGCTGAACCTGGCTCAGGACGACGGGCGCTACGGCAAGGAACGTGACGGCGACCTTTGGGAAGGCAAGCGAACTTTGATGCTAATCCATCTGCTGCAGCACTCAACCAACGAGGAACGCGAGCGCTTGTGTGCGCTGTTGAGTTGCCGGCGCGAGGAGCGCACCGCGTCGCAGGTATGCTGGCTGCACCGACTGATGGTCGAGCGTGGCAGTATCCGGCACGCGCGGCAGATCGCAAATGGCCTCGCGGGCGCGGCGCTTCACGAGTATTCGCTGCTCTTCGCGCATCTCGAGGACTCGCCCGACAAGCAGTTTCTCGCGGAAATAGCGCCTTGGGTTATCGAGCGGGACGTGGCATGACGCTCGAAATCGCGAGGCCTGGCGGCCGGGCTCCGCGAATCCCGCTGTCCACAACTTTCGCTCATCGCTTCCGAGGAAAAGCAAATGCCTAGGACGCTGCCCCCCTTTCGTTCATTGATCGTGGAGCAGCCCCTTTGTGATCAGAACCGCGCGATCATGGCGGGCGTCACGCGGCATGTTTTTACGCTGCGGGCGGACATGGCGCGGTTACGGCGCTTCATCGATTCGTACCTCAATTTTGTCGACGACGACATGCCGCCGCCGTTCTACTTTCAGCCCGTGGCCCCGTTCGTTACGTTCGAGTTGCTCTACTACCCATATCTGACCGTCGCATCGCGCAATCTCGTCTCGTACCCCCAGCGGGAGATGAGCTTTTCGATTCCGATCGAATGTTACGCTATCGAAGACGGCGTGTTGGTGTTCAAGCAATACGCGGTTTGCGTGCCGTTTTTGTATGTCGACGAGGAGCTATCAGTTGTCAGCGGCCGCGATTTGTTCGGGCTTCCGAAAGTCGCCCTGAAGTTCGAAAATCTGATCAGCCAAATCTTGCCCGACTCGCCCACCCAAATCGCCCGTTTAACCCTTCGCGTCCCGGGACCACAGGGCGACATCTATGCGCCGTTCGTCGAAGTATATCGCGATCCCCCGCGCTACACTTCGGTCCGCGAGACTCCCGCGAATCTGATTAACGCTCTGCCCGATGCAATCCGCGGCTATACCGCTTTTGCCGCGGATGCGTGGGAGGCGCTCGCACAGCCTCCGATCAGAGGTTACGACAACCAGCGCGACTTGCAATCAATGCTTGGAATGCTGCGCGCCAACGCCGACACGCTCTCGGCAGGCTTTCCCATATTCCCGTTCATGCGGCAGGCGCCGCAGTTCGCTCAAAGCTCGGCGGATGAGCAACTCGGCCCGCTGTTTTCCGACCTCATTACTCTGAAGCAGGCCCGCGACGCGGAGCACCCCGAGCTCGTCAGCTATCAATCACTGATAAGATCGACAATGTATCTCGACCGGCTCAACGATGTTGGATTTTTCTTCGGCCCGTTAGCGAGCGATCCGAGTAGCGATATAACTGTCAAAATTCACAATCTCAGCGGCCAACCGCTGGTGGAATCGTTGGGCCTGGTGACCGAGGATACTTCCTCAGGAGGTGGAGCTGGCCGATCGGTAGGAGCCGGCGGGCGAAGAGATGATTCGCCGGAGTCTGGGCAGATGGTATCGACGTTGAAGCCGGTCCTCCCTTATTGGCTGAATGTGGATCTCGCTTATGGTCTCGGCACCACCTTGTACTGGCGTGGCCGCAACACGCAGTGGTCCAGCACCGACGATCCAGGACCGCCAGGGGGCCGCAATCGCTATCTTACCTTCGGCAGTGGCGCCTTGCAGGAAGACGCGTCACCCGTGGTATCGCCGGATAGCCTCATCTGGGTACTTCAGCTGCCGTTGGATGACGACGGCCCCGAGCTATTGAATCGCCTATGTTCGGAACATCTGAAAAACGACTGCTATGAGTTCCAATTCGACAAGGACCAGGACCCACCTTGCATTTGGATGTTTATCAGCAACATGGATAACACCGGCGCAGGAGCGGGACCCGACCTCGAGCAGGAAGTCGAGTTCGCGGTAGTAGTCAAATGGTTTGATAAGAGGAACGGCGACGCCGGAGGGCGGTCGTGCGGGTCCGCGTTAATGCCTCTTTATGTTCTCACCGACAATCAAACAGCGGTATTCACAGAGAGCGAAGTCTACGGCTGGCCGACCGTCCGCGCGGATATCAATTTTGAGGGTAGCTGGACTGCCACACCGCCGGGTTCTGCGATGAACGTGAAAACGCTTCTTTTGCCCGAACTCTATACCGGGGGTGCGCCAGATAACCGGACCATCGTCAAAGTGACCGTCAATTTTCCCGGCTTCTCGGGGCTTGCAACATCTTTCAATAGGGCTGCAGGACCTTTGCCTTTTCCAAGCGTCGCTCTGAAACAGATAGAGGACTGTCGTCTACCCGATCGGGCGGATTTTCAGGCGATAGTTTTCCGGGTAATGAGATTCGAGGCGCTCAACCAGGAAGCGACCAAGCTGCTCGACCAGGAAGCGATCGAGCCGCTCTACCGGGAAGCGACCAAGGCGCTCACGGAAACGGTCGCGGAGTTCAGGAAAGTGGTAGGCCGCATCGAAACGCTGGCGACAAGTATCCAAGCATCCCCGACGATCCTCGATCCAACGCAATGGTCGGTGACTATCTCCCGCTACCAGTCTGTGCCGTTAGTGCGCAAAATGGGTCTGGAAGTTGGTAGTAGGACGGCGGGTGACTACACGACAGACGAGGTAATCTATCCAGTTAATGTTTATGCGCTGCCATCAAGCATAGAAGAGCTTGGAGCGCTCAACCTCGCGTGGCGGCTCGGTAACTCTCCATGGATGTCGCACGTCGATCCCTTGGCGGAACTCGATAAGATCTCACCGGGTATAACGGACTGCGCGCAGGAGCTGCCGACGTTCTCTGACTATCTGTCGAGGCACGCCATTTTCAGCAGTACTTCACCAGGCGGTACCACTTGATCGAGTCCTGGAGGGTCTCGGAAAGAGGACGAAGACTGATACCCAGCTCGCGAAATGTGGCGCAAGGCGGCATCCACTCGTGCTGATACATCAGAATCGGTGCGAGCGATTTGATTGGCGTGTTGCTGTTTGCAACTCCCATCATTGCCTCCAGCGCGAGGCTGGCAAAGGCAGTGACCGAGATTGGCGCGGTCAGTGGCCGCATTTCCACTCCCGCCAGCTCGCAAATCCAGCTGAATAAATTCTGAGCCGAGATATTGTGGCCGCTCAGCAACATCGGTCGGCCGTAAAGCTCCGCTTCGATCGCACCAACCAAGCCTTGTGCTACTTCTCGGACATCCAGCACATTGAGAATTTGCCGGACCGCACCCGGCACTTCCCCGCACAGCAGCCGCGGAATCAGGCACAGCTCTCTGTCGTGGATGTCCCACGGCCCCAGGCACATCGTAGGATTGACGATCACGGCTCGCAGGCCTGCATTCGCCGCGTCCATGACGAGATCTTCGGTGCGTTGCTTGAGAGCAAAGTAAGGATGCATGCGCATCGCGAGGCTGGCGCCCCAATCTTCAATTTTTTCAATCGGCCGCTTGAGCGTGGTGAACGCGCTTACGTAGCCGAACACGCAACTCCGCCGCAGCACCGCATCCAGCAACTCACACATTCTGGCTTCGGCGTAATATTGGGCGCGATCGAACAGATTCGCCGGATAAGGAGCCGCCGCATCGATCACAATTTCGTGGCCCTCGACCCATTCCTCCAACTGGCCAGGAGCGAATTGATCGCCAGGCCGGGATCGAACCGCCAGGCCTTCGAGATTCGGCCTCGGCCCGTGACGCCGATACGCTGCTGTTACTTCATATCCGCGCGCCAGCAATTCCCGGACGACGGCGTTGCCGATATGTCCAGTCGCGCCAAGGACCAGAGCCTTCATCGTGATCCTACCGTAGCTTGCTGCGTGTGGGTCCCGACGCGGGCGATCTCCAAATTCTGCGCATTACTAGCGACGAGAACCAGCCATCCAATCGTTCACCAGGTCTATGAACCGGGAACCCATCCCGAGCCATAGGCCGGTCAGGTCGGGGAAAAGCGCCGCGACTTTTTGAGCGGTCGAGAAGCCAAGCGGAACGTCAACTTCGGCCAGCCCCAGCACGATCGCGGCGATGACTCCCCAGCTGACCCACTCCGGCGGGATCTTCAAATCCCCAAGCGCCCATGCGCGTGCGTTCCATTCGGGATTGTCGAGCATCTCGGTGTCGACCGAAGCCGGCACCACGAGGGACGCCGTCACACCGGAGCCAAACAGCTCGACCCGCAGGCTTTCGGTAAAACCGATCAACGCGAACTTGCTTGCCGAGTATCCGGAAAGCGTGGCGCTGCCACGCCTGCCGGCAATCGATGCGATATTGACGATATTGCCGCGGCCGGAGTCCTGCATGATCGGCAGAACCGCGCGGGTCATGTGAACCGCGCCGAAAAAGTTCACATCCATCATCCGGCGCAGGTCCTCGACGCTGGCTTCGCCGAACAACGACGGTATCAAGACGCCGGCGTTGTTCACTGCGATGTCGACAGTGCCAAACTCATCGCAAGCCTCGGCGACTGCGCGGTTGACTTGCGCTTGGTCAGTCACGTCGCAGACTAGCGGGAGCGCCTCGACCCCGAACTCAGTCAACTCGTCGGCGAGATCGCGCAAAAGTTGAGCGCGGCGCGCGACCAGCGCGACGTTCGCGCCCTGGCTGGCGAGCATGGTCGCGAGGTCCCGGCCAATCCCGCTCGACGCGCCGGTAACGATTGCGTTGCGTCCGGCAAACATCCGTGCACTGACGGAACTGCGAAAGCCATTCATCTTGCGACCTCGAGTTTTATCTATGTCGCCAATTCTGCAAGCAGAGCCCGCGCCTGTACAAGGTCAGGTGTATCAAATCCCTCGGTGAACCAGTCGTACGTTGTCCGCACTATGCTGGCCGCTTCGGCCTTGCGCCGCGAACTCTTCAGCAAACGGCCCAGGTCAACGGCGGCGCGCAGTTCCCAGCCCTTCGACGCCTGGAGTTGCGCCTTGCTGATGGCCGTCCTCAGGCACCTTTCCCCTTCTTCCCGCAGCTCATCGGCGCGACTTTCCGCGATGCCAGGCGACGCCGCAAGCTGCAGCAGCAGACCAGCCTTCACGCGCCAGGTCTCCGGCTCGGACATCCTTTCATTGGTTTCCTGCATGGCGGAGAAAGCCGCCTCGATCATTGCGAGACCGGCTTCGATCCGTCCCGACGCGCCGCAACATTCTGCGAGCACGGTACAATTTTGCGGCTTGTAGAGCTTAGCTTCCGCCGCGTACTGGGCGTCAAAGGCCTGCTGTGTTCGATCGATGTTCCCCTCCGAAGCTTGCCCCAGGATTCTACACGCGTCCATTGACCAACCCATCGCGGTCCGCAGCCAGTCGAAGTGTTTAGCTGTTGCTTCGCGCAGGGCGTGCTCGCCGATTTCAAGGGCCTTGCTGAATTCGCCGCGAAACATGACGACTATGTGAAGCTGAATTCGTGCGAAAGAAATGGCGAAAAGATTCTTCGACTCCTCCGCCTCGCGCACGCCTTGCTCCGCCGCCGCTACGGCCTGGTCGGGATAGCCCAGCATCCACAGCACCATCGCGTCGATCCCAAGGGAAAAGATTTTCGCCCTTCCACCCACAAGCGGCACCGCCATGTTGTCTCGAAATCGTGCGGCTTCAAGGTGTCTGTGGGCCGAAACCAGATCGCCCCGGCAACACTGCGCGTGACCCAGTATAAAGTTGCCGGAGCTAGCTGAATCTGCTCGCGATGAACCGCGGGAGAGCTCGAGTATGCGCTGCGCATAGTCTTGCGCCAGGGCCAATTCACCGCGGCCCAAGTGAAAGTTCGCCGACCCCTGAAGGATCGCCAACATCTTTGAAGACTGTCCCGATCGCTCGCAAAGCGCGCGCGCTCGCGTATAAATGACGCCCGCTTCGGTCGTGGTCCATCGATTGGTCAGTCTGACTACCCTCAAATATTCGAGATAGAGAGCGAGCTCCTGCTCGTCGCGCGCCGCGCTGGGAGCGAGCTCACGCAGGCGCTCGAGGGCGTTGCTCAAATGCGAAAGCGCTGTTTCATAAGCACTCTGCTCCTGAGCCCGTTTAGCGGCGCGCGTCAGGCATTCAACAGTTCTGGCCGGATCGGCGGCCGCGCCGGCATTCCACAGATGGTAGGCAAGATCGTTTATCTTGTCTTCCAGCGAGCCTTCGTGGAGGCCCTCGATCGCGTCAGCGACCTTCAGGTGAAAACGCTGGCGGCGGGCGGCTGAGAGATCGTCCAGCACGACTTGACGGATCAACTCATGGGAAAACTGGAACAAGGCCTCCAGGTGTTCCAGGCTCGATGAAACGAGACCTGCAGCTTCCGATTCTTCAAGCGAGTCCAGCAGCGGATCAGCGTCAGTTTTGGTGGACGCTTCCAGAAGCGCGAACGTGAACGACCTGCCAATCACGGCGGCCGTGTCAAGCATCTTCCGAGTCTCGTCGTCAAGACGAGCCAGGCGTCTCTCGATCACCAACCGCACACTCTGTGGTACGTCCAGATCGCCCGGCTTGAAAGTGGAACGGAATTTTCCGCTCGAGTCGAAGAGGCGGCCCCGCTCGTTCAAGTGCTTATACAATTCCTCGACGAAAAACGGGTTCCCTTCCGTTCGCGAATAGATCGCGTCCGCCAGAGAGGACGGCGGCTGCTGGCCGCTCAAGGTACGAATCATTTCGGAAACCGCGGCGGGGGAAAGACCTTGCAGGTCTACACGCTCAAGAAGATGCAGACGCGTGCAATCGTCCAGCGTCTGCGCCAGCGGGCCGCTCGAATCAAGTTCATAATCGCGAAAGGTTCCTATGATCATCACTGGCAGCTTGCGAAAAGAGCGCGCTAGGTGGGTAAGCAGCGACAGGGTTCCTTCGTCGGCCCAGTGAAGGTCTTCGAGTATCAGGAGCACCGGCGAATTCTCAGCCAGGCGCGCCAGGAACTTCGCGATAGCACTGAATAGGGCTCGCCGCGATTGCTCGGGAGTCGCTTCCGACGGAGGTGGAATGTCGGGAAACATGCGCCGTAGCTGGGGCATCAGCCGCGCCACTTCGGCGGCGTCATCGCCGAGCGCGCCACGGAACGCCTCCGGACTCGCCGAGCGGGCAAGCGCGTCATCCAGGATTTCGACAATAGGTATGAACGGAACGGCGTCGTCGCGGTCGTAGCAATTTCCGGCAATTGTCAGGTAGCCCTTTTCAGAGACCTCGGCGCCAATTTCCGTCGCGATTCGGGTCTTGCCCACGCCCGGTTGGCCACCGAGCATCACGACCCTGCCCTCGCCGGCCACGGCCTGATCGAGGAAGCCTCGAAGGGCGGCATACTCCCTGGTTCGGCCAACGAAGGTGGTTCGATCGACAAGGCCTCGCAGAAAACTCGTGTTGCCTTTGAGCAACAGCGGCGCGGTTGACTCCAGGTCGACGGCGGAAAGATTCGGGCCGTCGAGCGAGAGTTGCCAGCTTATCGAGAGCCGCGGATCGGCGCGGTACGAGCAGAAGGTTCCGGTCTTTATCGTGCGGTCGAGCAGCTTCTCGAGATCGGGACTGTGCTCGGCGATCTTCTGAAGCGCACCCTTGATTGCGCGAGTAACGTTGAGCCGCGCGCGCTCGGCTGCGGAACCTGCACGACGGTCGCGCCCGCCCAGACCTACCGCACGAGCGATCTCCCGGGCCAGGAAGTCGATTTCGGATTCAACTTCCGCGGCACGATCGTTATCGCCTCCTTCGCGAAGCTCGCTGAGTTTTTCCCTGAGCTCGAGTAGTCTGCGTTTGTATTCCTGTTTCGCTCTGCCATCCAGCATCTCTCCCGCGTCGCCGAGCCCACCGATACCGACGCCGGCGTCACTCAACATTGACGCTTCGTCGGCAGTCGAACTCTCCGCGCTCGAACCTGCCGCGGGACGATCCAGCAGATCAAGTGCATGAAACTCCTCGCCGGGATGTTGCAAGAGGCGCTGAATGTAGCTGAGCCCCTTGACGTCCTTGAGCGAGAAGCTTGCGTCGCCATATCTGACCGTCCAATACTCGCCGGTCTGCGCGAAGATTGCTCTAATCCCGCTGGTCGGCTTCGAGAGCGGCTCCCATATAACCTCAAACGCGGCCACCGGTTCGGGCAGACCCTTGAGCGTCAGGTCGCCGACCGAGGTGAAGCGATGGCCCTTGCCGCGGGTCAGACTGCGTACCACGTCCGATACGAGAATTTGTCGCGCCGATGCCGCCGCGCAAAGTCGCGAGGCTTCCACTACCGGCGGACCGAAGAGATCATTGCCCTCCGCGGTCGCTTCACCCGACGATACGCCGATACGGATCTCGAGCGGCGCTGCGCCTTCCTGGCGCGACGGTATGGCCGCCGACTGCTGCATCGCGATCGCGCATGCAACCGCATCGGCTGCACTCGAGAAGCGCAGCATGAGCCCGTCGCCGGTGGTCTTGATCTCGCTGCCATTGTGGTTGGTAACTGCCAGGCGAAGCCCGTCGAAATGCGAATGACGGAGCAGTTCGTAGGCATCGTGGCCGAGGCGGCTTGCCAGCTCGGTCGAGCCGACCAGGTCCGTGAATGCGACCGTGACAGTTTCGGTACGCGCCATGACTGGGAATTTAGCAGGGCTTCTCTATTGTAGCTTGACGAGTTCTAGCTGATTGCGATCTTTCTCCGTAAATCTTGCGCTCGTGAATCCGGCTGAGGTGCTGCGGTGGGGCTGCAATTCGGAGCCGCGAGACCTTGTCGTGGTCGCTCCTGATGCGCCGGGTCTTGCGAAGCTACCATCCGGCCAAACTAGAGTAAATCGGCCTAAGCAAAGCAAATCTTAGTCCATCGGTCCGGTTTTTGTCCAAAGGTTCGACTGCCGAGCGAGCGAGAGTCGGCCTATTGGATCGCCTACAGCCACCGCCGGAAAGAATTTTCTGGAATTTCTTTTGGAGCCACCCGCCGGATTCGAACCGACCTGCTGATTACGAGTGACTCCACGGGCGATCACCATTGATCACCACGGAACAAAACCCGCGAGAATTAAGGGTTTTCTTGAAGACGGGGTCGGTCGTGATCGGTCCTGTTCGGTCGTGATTGGCAGTCGTTTGGCAGTCGATCTCATCAGTATTTATCTCCGCGACCAATCACCCGAGTCGTCTCAAGACGATCGAAAACACGGGGTCGTCGAAACATTTTGAGTCCGCCCTACTGTGCCACACCGGCAGCTGTGGTCACAGTTACGCGCAAACGCGAGAACTTACCGTCCGTCATCTGCAAACGCTAATCCCGGCGAAAACCGACTCATGCCGAAAAGGACAGGCGAAGTTTAGCTTAGTCCACGGGGAAACCAGCCTTTCGGGTCCGGTGCCAACTGAAAGCCAGCGGACGAGGCTTGGTGCGATAGAAGACTTCGGCGACAGTCTCGCCCTCGTCAGGAGCAAGGGCGGCGACATAAACGAGCGCCTTCACCTCCTCATTCCGTGTAGCCGCGATCACTGGCCCAGCGCAGGCGTGACCCACAAGAACGACCCGCCCCCGGAACTCGCTCCAGCGTGCGCTCAAAGGGCCGCCGTATCCTCAGCGGACGAGGTCAGGGGCAACGAAGCCGCCAGCACCCTGATGCCTTCGGCAGCCAGCGGCCCGATGACTTTGGCCCAGCTCGATCCGTCAGCCCAGGCGCCGTGCACCAGCACAACACTCACGTTTCCCACGCGACATTGGTTCTCTCCTCGTGCAACGCGATCAGCTGATCGGCGACTGTCGAAGAAAATTCGACGAAGAGCAGCCAAATATCACCACCAGACCCACTCTCAGAGTGAAGCTAACTAGAGGGCCCGGTCATTCCGATCGTGAGAGGAGCGCTGCGTCCGCCGCCCTTTGTCTGACCTCAGACAAAGCACCACCGAAGGCGAGGATCCGCCACGGTAGTCAGGTAGGCCACCTTAATATCTACCAATTCTTCGAAGATTGGAGGAGCTTCTGTTTCAGTTCCCGCTCTACCCCGCCGTCCTGCTCGCCGAGAATCTCGATTAGCTGTGCTAGAGAATATCCGGTGGTCGAGAAGCCATCGCCTTACATGAAACCGTTATATTCGCTTCCCGTATTTCCGCTTCTCGGCTTATGCCATTTTAGCGCGCGCCTCGGCTTCCGACGGATATAGCTCTGCCCAGTCCAACAGCTTCAATTCGTTAGGGTTCAGATTTGTTCTGTTTCGCCAATCTTTTAGCGATCGGGCAACGTACACTGGAATTGGCTCCGCCGGTACTCAGAGCGCGTGGCGAGTTAGGGTCACCCCGAGTTTCGTAGAATCTCAAGAACCTCGCCCCGAGCAATACGCCTCCTACCCTCCGTTAGAAAGAAGGTCTGACCGATGTGAAGTTTTGGAACGATGAGGTCAGGCCTCGCCCAGAAAACGATCGGCAGCACAATCGTTTGGCCAGGACTTACCGGTGCCGCACCGTTCAGCAACACCCTGCACTCGTGCAAAAGTGAATCCTCGCCCAGCTCGAACAGAGGTCCATACCACGAGCCAAGGAGGGGTCCTTTTCGGCCGCCGCGACTCGTCTCATAGAATTGGAGCTTCGCCAGAATGTGTGGGAACATCTTAGCTACTCTATCAAAAGGAAAAGCAGGATTTCAGGGTCTGCTAGTTCCGGAAGCATCTCCTCTGGAATGACAACACTCGAAATACCACCAACGTCAACATCGACGATAGGGATCTCCGCCAGCGCATCCTGAGGAATAGAAGTCTCGACAACGGTATATGGCCCCTCCTGAGGGTACCTGGTGTATGCCTGGCGCCCGAAGCTACTGGCCTCTTCCGGCGTCAGTGAAAAATACTTGCCTTCTACTGAAATGCCGGGGAGAGTCTGGAATGTACCGGTCTCCGAAATTTGACTCAACTCAGGATCCTTCACCGCTCTGTAAAGAAGTATACGCCCATCCGCCGTGACTTGGGGAATCACTCGTGACCCCGGCGCAGACGCCCCTTGGGTTACTAGCACTTTCATGCCCAAGATAGCGGACAACTCGTGTCTCTTGTCCATCAGCCTTTGCTGAAACAGGTAATAATTCGGCGGGAGGCTTGGGCCGCCGCCACCGAACAGGCCGCCTGTCAGAAAGTTGAGTATGTCTTCCAGTGCGTCCGCCCATTGCTGAAACCACTGTTGAGCCTCCTGCGGGGTAATCTCTTCTCCACCATTCGGATCCGGATCCGCGCCATCCTGGGCAATCGCCGCGGCATTGACGTGGCCGTTGATTGCCGCGCCGCGGCTCTCTCCACCAGCCCCTCCGTGGTGACTGTGATGATGCGCGCGATCCGGAGCCGGACCACCTCCCGGACCGCTTGTGCCTTGCGCGCTGGTCAGCGAGAGGCTGCGCATAATTTGCGCGCTGTAGTAGGCACCATCGCCAGTGTAGTAGTATGCGTTAGTGGGCTCGACGAATTCGTGTTCCATCCCGTGATACAGGAACGGATAGTTGTTCGATGATCCTGACATCGTTGGCGTTCCCGAGGGATCATAGGTGTAAGTGGTCGCTGGCGGCGAGTTCGGTGGGGCCGGATTCACCAGCGCGATCGTCGATCCGCTCGCGTCGATCAGCGGGACCCAATTCGTGGTCGTCCCAGAAGCGGTGAAAGAACCGGCCAGCGGCAGCCCCCCAATCTCCAGAAAGTTCCACAAATCGCCTGTGTATGAATCGACCCATCCCGCAACCGCGCCACCATCGTGAAGAAAGCCCAGGTTGTCAGTGTCATTTGTCTTGGCCGCGAACTCGCGGCGTCCGTTGGCGTCGTAGCCGTTGGCGACGCCCCCGCTTGTATTGATTTCACTCACTTGGTTGCGCGCGGTCCAGAATATGTTATCCCCGCTGGCCGGATCGGTCGTGATATTGCTGGCGGCGTCTACGCCGGCGGCGGTACCGTTCCAAGTCGCAATCTGATCGTTTGCGTTATACGTCGCGCCGCTGGTTGTGGGCGGCGGAAGATTCACCGCCGCCAGGCAGCCGCCTTTGCCGATGAGTAGGCCGTCGTCGTCATAGGTGTAGGTCAGGGTGCCGTTGGAACCGCTGCAGGCTGGAACCGAAAACTCCTGATTGGTAACGCGCTCGTCGGCGTCGCGCGGCGTGAATGTGGTCTCGATACCATCGCTCACAATCCAGTTTGGCATCCCGTCGGCATCATAGTTGATGCCGGCCTGGGTGCTCGTGGTCCCGTTGGTGACGCTGGTGGAGGGGCTGCAGTTTGGAGGACTGCTGTAGCCGCTGCCAGAAGAGGTTATTCCGATCAGTTCGTCGTCGCAGTCATACCCGTAATTGAGCGTGGGCTGCGCGGTGCCATTCATCTTGGCCTGCATGCTGATTCGGCGACCATTGAGATCGTAGCCATAAGTCACCGAATAGTAAGGTGCGAAGGAATCGCTTTCGGAAAGGACACTGTCCAGGGAATCGTACGTGTCGCTCAGCGTGCCACTCATGGAATCGGAGACCGAAATCGGGCGATCGAGCGCATCGAAGCCACCATAGTTCACGGTCTCTTGCTGAATATTGTCAATCTTTTTGGCGTTGAAGACTGTTGTGATCTCTCGGCCATAGAGATCGTATTTGTAAGTGGTCTCGAGACCTCGCTGGTCGGTGAAATCCGTCTTCCTGCCTTGGCCGTCCAGATCGGTAACTGTCGTGTCGCCGAGCGGATCGGTTACCGTGGTCTTGGTGAGAGTTGCATTGCGCGTAATGGTGGTCGTGTAGGCGTTGGGATTATTGGTCGCGTACCCGTCGGGAGTGGTGATGCTGCGCAAGTTGCCAACCAAATCGTAGGCGTAGTTGGTGTGCAGATTGAGTCCGTTGGGATCCTTGTAAACATCGGTTATGTCGTCCAGTGCGTCGTAGGCATATTTAGTCGTCCTGCCCAGAGGTGAACTCACCTGAATGAATCTTCCGTCGGCGTCGGGTGTATACGTGGTCGTGTTCCCCGCGGGATCCTTGACGGTCTTCAGGTTGCCGGTCCCGTCATAAGTAATCTCCGTGGGTGGATTGCCCAGCGGATCTTGAATCAACACGGGCTGCCCTTGCGAATTTCCGGTGATCGTCGTCAAGACACCTCGGTCCAGTGGGTCCTCAATGGTGACGCTGGGGCTGGTTGGCGAATCGTTGTAGGAGTAGCTCGTGCCGACGCCGCCGTACGCCATCGGCTCGACCGCTGACTTCAGGCGATTGAACCCGGTTCCGACCGGCTCGTACGTGTAGCTCCAGGCCGCGAAGCTGCCGAGACACGAGACACCACCACCATTTTGGCAATTATTGTCGTTTTGGCCGGGCGCCGGCGTGAGTGTCACACCGAGGACGTCGCCAGTGGTGGTATCGTAGGTGTACTGGCTCTCGCGCCATGTGTAGCCGTTTGAGTCCTCCTCCTGCACCAGCGCAATGAACTCGGTGCTGTTTCCAACCTTCTGGCTGCCGCGCGTGAAGACGGTGTCTTCCTCGCTTACGGCGCTCTGATTGGGGTTGCGTTGGTCGAGAGTCACGTAGCCAGCTTGGTCGTAGTGGAATTTGCGGTCCGAACTGTCCGGCAGGGTTACGACAACCTTGGTGACGTACGTGTTACTTGAATCAAACGTATAGCTGTATTGGTACCCGTTACCGGGAACCTGCGAGCTGATGCTCTGCAGAAAGATGGCACTATTGGCGGCGGTCAGGTAGGTAACAAACGTCTCGACTAAGCCGGGTGTCGAGCAACTCCCCCAATTGCTGCATTCGGTGTTCACGTCGATTTCGGTGATGTCTCCAGCGCCCGACGGCGTGCTCTGGTTATACTTGTACGTCGTAACTGCATTTGCGTTGAAGTTGGTCTGGGTAACGGTCTTGAGTCGACTACTTGAGTCGTAGGTGTAATTTACCTTCTTGATCCCCGCATTGTCGAAGATTTCGGTTACGTCGTAAGGATTATTCGAGTCCCCATAAGAAAAGCACACATATCGTTCGTTAGATGAGGCCACCTCGGACACGTATTCGCTCGGCGCCGACGTACAGTGGCCGCCTGTGTTGGTACCACGCGTAATGGTGATTAGGTTGGTGTAATGGTCCTTGATCGAGACCAGCAACCCTGAGGAGTCGAAGTGATACGTCGTCCCATCCTGGCGCACCACGTCTGAATTCGCGTCGAGGTACGAGTTGAACCATTTTCCAGAGGGCTGGTTATCGCACGTGAAGGGATAGTTGTTCGTAGTCGAAGTACAGACCAAGGCGGAGCTGTCGGGCATCTGGACGTCCCATTCGTATTGGCCGTTCGAGTTCAAGCCAACGTAGTACAGGAACATGTCGTAGCTGAGCCGCGTGCCAATTCCAAACGCCCGGTTGTTGTGCCTCTGGCCGCCGCTTACCGGGGTATTGTCGCGTGACCGGTACACGCGCGACACGTCTATCGCCCCCGGGCCTGGCAGGCTCAGATCGGTCTTCGAGTACACGAACAGGCCGTTCACCAAGTAGTTGTATTCCTCGCCAATAGCGGGCGTCCCATTGGGAACTGCTGTCAACTGCGCGAGCTGCGCTCGCACTGGGGCCGCGCAGAATATCAGCGCTACCGTGAAAAGCGACGCCAGGACTACCGCGTGATGCTGAGCCTTGATTTTCATAACTCCCCCAAAAAGCATTTGGCATTGAGAGCGGACCCGGGTTGCAGCTGACCACCCGAGAAAAGCTAATTGCCCAGCAGTCAACGCAGCGAGACTGCCAGCGGTTTCTCCTTAGACTGGTGCCCACTATGAGCAGTAGCCCTGACATTTCTCTGCTTCGCTCCTCCCGCGTTAGCTACGCGCGCCACCTTCGAACTGCGATCGGCGTGTCGAGTCGTAACGCCATGAAATCCTCTCGATGAAGCGAGAGCCTTGTCCGGGCTGACGCTGCGCATGGTGTTTTGCGTGCAGCCGGTAGCGCTCGTGATCGATTTTACGTTCCCGTCCGAATCGTAGTTGTAATTCACGCCTTGGGCGGCACAGACATTGTAAACGCAGCTCAATCGTCCGACGCTGTCGTAGGAATACACGAAGGATGGACTGCAGCTGGCTTGCGCTCCCCTGACTATCGAGCCGCACAGGCATGCAGTTACTGCCGCCGCGAGGATCAGTAGCCGAAGCGGCACTGGCAGACGACGGCTGCGAATGTGGCGATTTGTGGAAACTGCGGCCGGCTCTTCTCTGGTAGTTGTGGTTGGCATACTAACCCCCAGACGATCAGCTTTGATTCAACCGCTAGTTAGCAGCGTAGGACTTATTGGTCAAATGTTGTCGAACTGTTGTACTCTGCAACGTGTGAACGGCAAGGAGAAAATAATTTACTGGCCCGCTCGCGCCTTAGCATAGGCAGTGAAGTAACTCTCGCACTTGCCTTTCCTCAAAGCGGGAGGTTCCCGGCATTGCCCGGTTTGCTCTTGTGGAGATGCTCTTAGTGATCAATCGAAACAGAATCCCAAGGGTCTTTGTATATTCCTTCCTACACCAATTCTCGTTCCGTGTTGCAATCCTTTATCCAATTTCGTTCGTATTGGTGACTTTCGGACATGATGTCCTACAGCCATCTCGCAGATTTCTGTCGCGGAAAACTGGGCAGGTACTCTAAGGGTAAGTCCTCGAGTCGATTTGGTCTAGGCTTGGCTGTCTTGCGCCTACTTCCTTCTCGCGCCATGATCGCCGAATCACGTCGCAATCGGGCATCGGCTGGCGCTACGGTGCCAGTTTCGCCTCAACGCCCGCTCGATAGAGATGCCGGAGCCAGAAAAGTCCGCGACAAAGTACGGTACTTTTTCGCCGTCAAAGTCGCTCCTGCTGACGCGCAGTCAGCGGGTCGAAGTACGGTCCTGTCTTGAATTGAGACACGCACGCTGCGGCGCCCGCCTGAAAAAATACGGGCCAGCGGGTGTCACCTCGCTAGCCCGTTGCCGACTGAAAGCTAAGGTTGGAATCCAGTCAGCGGCCGTATATAAGCAAATTGCCCGGTAGGCGTCTATTGGTGGACGCACCTGGACTCGAACCAGGGACCTCTTGCATGTGAGTTGTGGAACGGACCATTTCGAGGGTATCGCTCAGTATCGCTCAATATGCATCAAACCCTTCGGAGACAGGCTTTTCTGGACGATCAACCAGCGAGCCGTCTGATACTTGAATAATAGCAATATTGTTCTAGAGGGGGCACAAAATTGGGCACAATTTTGTAAACTGAAGAACATGGCGATCGAATGGTTTTCTTAGCAGTCAGGAGAGAGTGATGGCCAAATCAAGTTCAAAGGTTCCATCGCCGCTTTCAATCTTTTATGAACTTGACTATCGGGCGTGGCGCGGGGCTACCATGCTTGCCGCCTGCGATCTTGGCGTCTTCGACCGGATCGCGTCGGGCAAGGTTACTGCGCGAGAAATCTCCGCCGACGCCGGCGCTGATGAGAGCGCAATGCGCCGCCTGCTTGACGCGTTGGTGGCGCTTGGTCACCTGACCCGCAAGGGGGACAAATACAACTTGACTCCGCCGGTTGCCACATACCTGGTCAAGTCGAGCGAGCTTTATATGGATGGTGCGGTGGAAATTGCACGCCGCAACATCGGGTTGTGGTCGCAACTCGGCGAGGTTGTCAAAGCAGGGAGGCCTGCTGCACCGCCGTCGCCGGACGAGTTGACTCATTTCTTTTCGACCCTGGTCAGAGCGATCTTTCCACTTGGGTTCATGGGATCCAAGTCTGCAGTTGCGGCGCTCGACAAGAAAGCTAGCGGGAGAATCAGCGCGATCCTGGACGTCGCGGCTGGCGCTGCCGCATGGTCGATCCCCTTCGCTCAAGCTATCCCCAAGGCCCGGGTGACGGTGGCGGACTTCCCCGGCGTAACCAATGTCGCGCGCGAATACACGAAGCGCTTCGGCGTCGCCGATCGATACGAGTACCTCGAAGGTAACCTGCGCGAGATCGAGTTCGGTCGCTACCGATTCGACCTGGTGATCCTCGGACACATCATCCACGGCGAGGGGCGCGAGCACGGCGGGAAATTGATCGAGAAATCCTACGGCGCGCTCAAAGACAAGGGAATGCTGCTCATCGCAGAGTTCATTCCCAACGATGATCGGACCGGGCCGGAACTTCCGATGCTGTTCGGGCTCAACATGCTTATGGCCGGCCCAGGAAGCGATGTATTCACAATGCGCGAGTATCGGGAGTGGCTGAAAGCCGCAGGCTTCCGAGGCGTGAAAACAATTCGCAGTCCGAACCAGCCGTCGCCGATGATTCTGGCGACCAAGTGACACGGCGGTTTGGCGCGAAAACTCCAGAAGAACGTCAGGAGAACGCATCCTAGCGCAGCTAGGCTTGGTAAAGGAAAGCAGAAGCCGAGTAAAACATAATGCTGCATGAGACTGGATGTCTCCCGTGGCTAAAGTGGGATTTGAGGATCAGGCACTGGTTCGGTCTGCCAGCGAGAACTGATTGAAGGGATAAGATCGCGACATGCCGATAGATGAGATATTGCGACGTCCCGTGGAGGGATTGCCGATTTCGGTTCGTACGCACGAAGGGTTGCGAAGCTCCGATATCAAATATGTCGGAGAGCTGGTGCAGTGTACTGAGCAGGAACTGCTGGAGATTAAGAACTTTGGCCGCAAGTCCCTGAACGAGGTCAAAGCAATCCTTGCGGACTTGGGTCTGTCTCTCGGGATGAAGCTCGACGACTAACGCCACGCATCGGCGCTCAAACTGAACCCGCGCCGAACATCACGGCCAGTGGACTTCCGAATCCGCCCGAGTGGTTGGTAAGCACACAGGTCGCGCCTAAATCTCACACGATGGGTGGGGCAATCAGTCTTTCGCTCAGCTGGCAAAACCACTACATGTCCGGGATGGACTGCCGGGGCCGCAAGATTGGGATCGTGCTCAAGGCTGCGATCCTCGGATTAGCAATCGCCCTGATTCCGCAAGGGCTCTGGTCGACACTGGTAGTAGCCAATCTCAGAACGGGTGCAGCGATCCCATGGGCGGTCCCGCTCATGGCGATCTTGTTATGGCTGATGTTGCTGTATCTGGGCGGGAGGTGGGCGCCGCGGAGCACTTCCGAGGCGCGGCGAAACTCACTGCGTCTGCGCCGGATTTCGCCGCGAACACTTATGTGGGCAGTGGGGGCAGGCGCCCTCTCGATCGTAGCTCTCGACGGGCTCTGGATCGTGATGGCACGGATGGTTCGGATGCCCGGCAGCGTTCTGCCGGATATGTTGAACTATCCGCGGCTTACCGTTGTCGCGATGGTAACTATGGGCGCGCTGGTGTCACCGATCTGCGAGCAAGCAGGCATCTGGGGTTACTGCCAGACAAGGCTGGAACGCAACTTTCGACCGTCGTTTGCGGTCTTGGCCAGCGCGCTTCTATTCGGGCTGCTGCCTCATCCGCCCATGCACGCGGCGCTGCTGCCGAAGTTACTGTTCTTCTGCCTGACCGGCCTGACATTCAGCTTGACGGCTAGGCTGACCGACTCGATCTTGCCGGGATTGGTGGTCCACATCGGCGGCATCCTGAGCTTCTTCGTCCTGGTGTGGCCGAACGACCCCGCGCGCAGCCTGGTGACAGAGAACGGCATCGACGCCTGGTTTGCAATTGACGTCGCACAAGTGGTTGTGTTTGCGGCGCTCGCGATAGCGGCGTTCATGCGACTGCCAAGGCTCGCCGCCGAATAGACCCCAATGACTAAGGTAGGGTTCGAACATCACGGCCAGTGGACTTCCGAACCCTCCCGCGAGATGCTTTCAGCGAGAAGCGGTCGCGCTACTGCCCATATCCATAAGGCCAATGGCTGGAAACATCAGAAACGTATTGCTCAAGGTCACTATCAAATGAAAGTAGACCCATTCACTCATCAGATGATTAGGTTCGTAAGCGCGACGCACGTGGCGACGTACCGGCTATTCAGCGGGATGGGCCAGCTCAACCGCAATACCCTGATCCTCACCACGCGCGGCCGCAAATCGGGACGCGCGATCGACAAGCCGCTACTGTATTACCAGGAAGACGGCAAGGCCTACCTGGTCGCTTCCTACGGTGGCAGCGATACTCCGCCGGCGTGGTACCTGAACCTCATCGCGAATCCCGAGGTCGAGGCGCAGATTGGAAGCGCGCGCAGAAAGTATCGCGCACGCACGCTGTCTGCTGAGGAGAAACGCGCGGTGTGGCCGAAGCTGCTGTCGATCTATCCGAGCTACGCCGGCTATCAGAAGAAGACCACGCGCGAAATACCGGTGGTCGAGCTCGCGCCGATCTGATCGCGCGACGGCATTGGCACCATGCGGCGGCGGCGCTAAGTTGCTGACTATGCCAAAGCGGCGGGTTGGCGATATCGACATCTATTATGAAGTCCACGGCGACGGGCCGCAGACGCTGGTGATGGTCCGCGGCCTCGGCTCGAATCTGTGCGCGTGGTACGAGCAGACCCCGGTGCTCGCGCAACATTTTCGCACCGTGGTCTTCGACAATCGCGGAGCGGGACGCACCGACAAGCCTGATGCGCCGTACTCGATGCGGCAGATGGCGGCGGACACGGTTGGGCTGTTGGACGCGCTCGCGATCGATCGCGCGGCGCTGCTGGGAATCTCAATGGGCGGGATGATCGCGCAGGAGTTCGCGCTGAACTATCCGGAGCGGCTGAGCGCGCTGATCCTCGGCTGCACGAACTTCGGCGGACCCGGCGTGGTGCAGGCCGATCCGGAAATCATTTCGGCGGTGATGGCGGGGACTAAAGCGACTCCTGCGCAGAAGCGTATGCAACTCCGCGCCTCGTTTTCAGAGGCTACGATCGACGGCAGACCCGACTTCCTCGCCCATGACGAAGAGATGCGCGCGCTCTATCCGATTCCGCCATTCGCGTTCATGCGCCAGGTGCAGGCGATCAGCGGACATGACACCGGCACGCGCCTGAGCACGATCAAGACTCCGACTATGGTGATAGCGGGACGTGATGACCTGCTGGTGCCCCCTGCGAATGCGAAAATGCTGGCCGAGCGGATTCCCGGAGCGATCCTCGAAGAACTGCCAGGCGGGCATTTGTTCTTCACCGAGTTTCCGGAACTCTTCAATACGCGCGTCATCGATTTTGTGCGATCGCATCCCTGACGCGAGGGCGATCAGGATGGCGATGCTAAAACGAATCTTAAATTAACGTTTCGCCGGATGCCGGCTGCGAACGCCATTTTGGCAATCGGTAATTTCACCGGCGGCCTAAGTCGTGACTGATCGAAGTCTAAGAAATGGCCAGACCGAGGGCAGTGTCTCAGCTTGAAATCCGGGCGTGATCAGCTTTAGGCCAGACGACCACCGTGATCTTCACGCGGGGTGGGCCACCCACACCAACCCGGTCCAAGCTCCGAGGCCGCTGTAGTCAAATGTGAAGTCGCGAGACGGAACGCGTTGCAGTCGCAGTCGGTCCATCACTGCCTGCGATCTCAGATTGTCTGGTGCTGTGTAGGCGACGACCTCCCTCAACCCTACTCGCCCGAAAGCGTCATCCAGTGCCGCTCGCGCAGCTTCCGTGGCGTAACCGTAGCCCCAGGCGTTCCGCATCAGCCTCCAGCCGATCTCGAAATGGGGGCCGAGCGGATGGTCTGGACGCGAGGGCATTACCCCTGCGTAGCCCAAGAAGTCTCCGCTTCGGCTATCGACAGCCCAACGGCAGAATCCATGCTTGCGGAAGGCGGCCGCATATAGGTCGAGCTTTGCGTCGCTCGCCGTTCGACTGAGCGGTCCACCTAGATCAAGCATCACTTCCGGGTCGGCGTTCATCTCGGCGAACGTTTCCTGGTCGGCTCGCCGCCAACAGCGAAGCCGCAAACGAGGCGTTTCGATAATCACCAGCCCTCCTCTTGTAAGACCGGCTCCCACACAAGGAATAGCATTCCTGCGCTCGCAACGTCACGCTTGTCAGCGGAGCTGTATCTCAAACTGAGACACTACCAGACTGAGCGGTTTGGCGACTCGCAGCTTCTCTTCAGAAGCACGGCCGGAGAACGCAGCAAGGCTTGGTAAAGGAAAGCCGAAATCCTTCGGGCTGTCCCTGATTCGGGGCCGAGTGTCTGAATTGTTTAATTTGCGGGGCGACGCTCAAGCGAACCGTTAGGTGGAAGGGCTAGACATTCAGGGCAGACTCCATTGTCCAGCGCACCGGGATTGCCGATGCCGAATTCCCTTTCGAGCATCTTCCGCACCCGCTCGCTGAGCGCGAACTGATCCAGCTTCGCTTCGATAGGCGATGTCTGGCCACAAAGCAGGCATCTCATAAGCCAACCGTAGCCTTCCCACGATGCGTACAGCTAGCGTTGAGTGGTTCTCGCCGTTACCCGGCAGCGCGAAAGTGGGCACTGTCCTAGCTCCTGTCGAATTTCCCAGGTGGTTTCTGCGAGCGCGTCCTAAAAGCGTTTGTAAATGTGACAACAAAAATGCGGCCCAAGGCAGATAAGCAAACGATTTCTCTTGCACCGAAATTGCTCCTGAAAAAACGTTTAGGAAATCGAGTCGCCAAAACCTCAACTTTCGAGGGGTTACACGCCCATGAGCCGCGACGCTTGGGATAGCCATCAGTGGTCTAGTCCGAAACCCCGCCAGCTAAAGATCGAGCCCGACAAACCGCTTCTCCAACATCGCTGCTCACGTTGTGGACGTGACTTCGTTGAGTCCCTGTCTGGGGAACGATGGGCCGTTTACGTTTCGGTGTTTAGCTTTCGGAGACTTCCGGATCACATCAACACGCAATGGCTCGGCGAAATGTGTCCAGGTGCGCCGATGCCCTACGACGTGGAAGTCCGCAATAAACTCGTCGATCACCACGCCAAATAGACGAGCGCCTGCGTGGCGGGGCTTCATGCGCTCCGTTTACCAGAACGCAAAAGCGTAGAACAGCGATTAGCAGCGGGCCTTTGACTCGCACAGGCGTGCGGGGGACTGGCTCGGAGAATTGCATACCCAAGGCATGCTAGATTTTGAGGTATGGCTCGCCGTCGCGACTTACGTCCAATAAACGAAACCCGCCGCCCGGACGGTACTCTGACCAGCGAAACTGCCTATCGCCTGCTCAAACGTAGAGGTGGTCTCGCCCGTGCCGCAGCCTTGACCAAGAGAGCAACGCCCGCCCGAGGCTGCCAAAGCAGGAAAGCCAACCGAGGCAAACGGCGCAAGCCTCTTGCCGAATCTCAAGATTAGGCGCATTCCTAGAGCGTGGCGAAGCGTGATATCAACAAGTTTCGACGCGCCGACGGTACTCTAACTTCCGACGCTGCCTATCGTCTCTTCCAATCCCGTGCCGGCCGTGCTTCCGCTCGTAAAGCTAAGGAACTCGGCTACCCTAACCTGCTCAGTGAAAAAGCTCGCAACAAATCACGCCTAACCTGTGCTCTCAGGGCTCGTCCTGTCGAGAGTCAAGAACGTTGGCTGGCTTTCAGAGACCTAGTCCTGAAGCTCCTCGCCTCCGAACATCCCACCGTCTACCAAGCAATAAGCCGCATAGACCTTGATAAATTAGGCTAGTCAGCCGGCCCGTCTGGTTGTGTCGAGGGGTGGCCGGTAGCCCCCATCAACCTCGGGCCAATACGCAGACCTGCGAGAGGTATGTAGGCAGCGACGCCCCGCATATCGATGGCTCACGCACGCAAGACCTTTTCCTGACGGGTTCAGCTTTGTGAGCGCTGGCTTTTAAGGAATTCGATCTCTTCTTTTGTTGATTGTCGGCCGAGCGCCTGGTTGCGGCCCGGAAACCTGCCGAATCGCCGAATCATCTTTAGGTGCGACTCGGCGGACGTCCGGACTGCGGCACCTTCCGCGGGTTCGCCAAAGTCATCTGCTAGGACGAGGGCGAGGCGTACCGATTCCATTTGATCGTGCAAATCTTCACTGTGTTCGAACGGCAGATACAAAAACATCCGCATGACCGGCGGCAATTCGCGATCGAATCCGGATGCAATTGCGTGGCGGCTGACCTCGCGTGCTTTAGTGTCAGTCGCAAACGCTCGGGCGGTGTCGCGGAACATGTTGCGAGGAAATTGATCCAGCAATAATACCAGCGCGAGACAGCTTCTGGGGGCTTTCTTCCAGCTGTCCAGGCGGCCAAACGCGGCGTCCCTGTAACTGTTGAGGAAAAGAGACTTACAAAGCCTGTCGAACTCGGGATTGGGCACGAACCATCGTGACCAAAGATGGATAGCATCTTCGGCGGCATGACCGGGCGTCATCCAGAAATTGAGGATGCGCTCCGCTTGCGAAGCGGTGCGTCTGCTGTCCAGAGCGTCTTCAGAAGATACGGTTCGTCTGGACTTTGATCCTAGTTTTTTCACAGCTCGGGCGGTCTTGCGCTCGCGTCGACCTGCATCGAACCTATGCGCTTAGTTCCTGAAGGAGCGCCTTGGCATCCCTCAAGTCCGCGGTGTCGAAACCTTCAGTGAACGATCCGTAGACTTCGGCGAGCAGCGGGCGCGCCTCTTCGCGGCGATTCAAGTCTCGCAGCAGCCGCGCAAGGCTGGTGCTTGCGCGTAACTCCCACGACTTGGCTCGTTGCTTGCGCGAGATATCGAGCGCCGAGTGAAAGGACTGCTCGGCTGCGGCCGCATTTGCCGCGTCGAGGCCCAATAGCAGTTCACCTTTCAGGCGATACAACTCCGCCCGATAGTACTGGTGGCCGGTCCTATCGGTGAAAAGGAATGCCTCCTCCAGCGCGGCGAGTCCCTCTTCGAACCGCCCGGCGCGGCCCAACGCCGTCGCGACAAATGTAAGACACCGATCGGTTATGTATTCGGAGCCGCCGGCCTTAAGTTGCGACATGTGGGCTCTCATCCTCGCGATGCCACCCTCCAGGTCGCCGTCGAGCGTATCGGCCCATCCGAGATAGATTTCGCTAAGGGCCCGGCCGCTGAAAAAACCCGACTCGGTAGCGATTGCGAGTCTGGCCCCCGCTCTGGCGCGCATTTGCGGGGTTTCGCGCCGAAGCTCGCAAATGTACGAGGCGAATCCGTGTAAGTCACCGAGCAAGCCCTTTGAACTATGATGAGGCATCGCGGCCGCGGTATTCATTCGCTCCAGCGCGCGATCGGGGTAACCGAGAAACCATAGGTTCCAGCCGGAAATGATGCGGTTGTTTTCCGCTGTGTACAGCCGCTCGACCCATGTCCGCGCCTCGGAATTCCGTGCGGCGTGCGCGCGCGCGGGGCCTATTGCCGGTTTGGTTATCGATTCGAGAATAGTCCACGTTCGATCGAAAGCATCGGCGGCCGGCTTGAAATCGCCCGAGACCATTTTGGTGTAAGCCAGCCAATTGCCTGCTTCCGCGAGAAGTCCGTCGTTGCCGTGTTCCTCGGCGCGTGCGGTCAATTCGGAAGCGATCGCTTCTGCTCTGCGAACATCGGGACGCAGCTGCTGGACAAAGAAAAGAGAGAAAAGTGCCCACCAGCTTTTTTCCCACTTGACGCCGGGACGTTGACAAAGGGCTATTGCCCGCTCGATCGAGCGTTCGACTTCGGGCGAAGCGAGTCCCTTTATATCTCCGAGGGAGCCATATGACACATTGCGCAAGTCCAACTCCCGGTCGGCGCGCGAGTCGTCGTCGGGAAGCTTTCGCAGAAGATCAAGTCCGGTTTCGAAAAGCGCGATTGTCTCGGCCGCCGAGCCGCGCTCGGCGCTCTGCTGGATCGCCAGCAGGCAATACCCAACTGCTTTCCCGGGATTGCCGCTGTGGGCGTAATGATGCGTCAGTGCTGCGAGGTGATCGCCCAGGTTATCGCGATAGACCGATTCCAGGCCGGAGCCGATCCGTTCGTGCAGCAGCCGCCGGCGTTCATTGAGAACCGAGTTATACGCTACGTCATGGGTAAGAGCATGCTTGAACGTGTACTCAAGGTCTCCTACCGCCGGCTGTTCGTAGATGAACTCACCTAGCTGTAGCTCAGAAAGCATCGAATCCAGGTCGGATGCTCCCGGGTCCGCTTCTTTGCGCGACAGAGTCAGCGCCATCGTTGTCGCTTGGGGGTTCGTGCTCGCAATCGCCGAGATGGTTGCCGGCTGCCATACCTGACGAACCAGACCGAGCTTGAACTCCATTCCGATGACCGCGAGCGTTTGCAGCAAATCTTTCTGGTCCGGCGGCAAGCGGTCGATACGCGCGGCCAGGATTGCCTGAACCGTGGGTGGGATCTTCAGCTCGCGCAGCGGTTTGGTGAGCCTCATAGTGCCGTTGCGCACCAGTGCTCCTTCGTCCAGGAGAACCTGTACAGTCTCTTCCATGAAGAAGGGGTTGCCCTCGGTCTTCTCTATGATGATCCGCTTGAGCGGTGCCAAATCCGGCTCGCTCCCAAGCAGAGCGGTCAGCATCTCATCCGCGTTTTCCTTACCAAGCGGGTCGAGGCGCAACTGCGTATAGTAGGTTTTGCTCCCCCATTCGTGGCGGTACTCCGGTCGATAGTTGAACAGGAGCAGAATGCGCGCGGTGCCGATAGAGTCCGCGAGCAAGTTCAGAAACGCCTGCGACTCACTATCGATCCAGTGCAGGTCTTCGAATACGACGATGAGCGGCTGGTTCAGACTTTCGCGCAGAAGTATCCGCTTGACCGCGTCGAGCGCGCGATGCTTTCGAGTTTGTGCCTTGATTTCCGCAATCTGATTGTCCTCATCGTTGATGCCGAGCAGCCCGTACAGGTACTGAAGCGTATCTTCCAGCGAACGATCGAGCGTCAGTACCTTGCCGTTGATCTTCTCGCGCCGCTTGCGCGCATCATCTTCGGACGAAATCTCGAAATACGAGTACAGCAGGTCGATCAGCGGAAAGAATGCGGAAGCCTGTCCGTGTGAGACCGAGAATGCTTCGAGCACCATCCAGCCCGATTGCGATACAGCCTTGAACTCGAACAGGAGACGTGATTTGCCGACGCCCGCCTCAGCCATCGCCGCGACGATCTGGCCGCGTCCGGCTTTCGCCTGCTCGGCGGCGCGTTTCATCGCTTGTATTTCATTCTGGCGCCCGACGAACTTGGTGTAGCCGCGCCCCGCAGAGCGTTGCAGACGAGTGCGCAGAGGCCCCAGCCCGGTTACTTCGTACACCTCAACCGGTTCGCTGACTCCCTTGATGCGTGCACGTCCCAGGTCATTGATGGTGAAGTAGCCCTCGACCAATTGCCTTACGGCGCGGCTTATCGCGATCGATCCCGGTGGCGCCAGCGCCTGTAATCGCGAGGCCAGGCTTATCGAGTGACCGATCGGTGTATACTCGGTGTCTGTCTCACCGGTCTTTATCGTTCGCACTACTGCTTCACCCACATTGACCCCAATTCGGATCAAGACGGGTGGCTCCCCATGCTCACGCAGTTGGTTTGAGTAACTCCTGAGATCCTGCTGCATACGCAAAGCGGCATAGAGCGCGTGCTGTGGATGATCCTCGAGCGCAATTGGCGCGCCGAAAACCGCGAAGATTCCGTCGCCTGTCGATTGGGCGACGTACCCTCCGTAACGGCGGACCGCCTCGATCATCAGCTGAAGGGCTGGATCAACGATTGCGCGCGCCTCTTCGGGATCGAGGTGCTCGATCATCTCCATCGATCCCTTGATATCCGCGAAGAGCGCGGTCACGGTCTTCCGCTCGCCTTCACTGGCGGATGGATCATGCTGCTCCGCCGCGGGCGCGGGCTCGCTCGCAGCCGGCTTCGCAGTACTCGCTTTCGCATCGAGTGGAGCGCCGCAATCGCGGCAGAACTTCGCGGGCGGCGAATACTCCGCGCCGCACTTCGGACACTTGGCGGGAAAAGAATTCCCACACTCAGCGCAGAATCTGGTGCCGGGCGGATTTTCGGAGCCGCACTTTGAGCATCGCATCTGCCGATTCCGGGCCCGCTACGGCTTGACGACCTCGCCGCGATGATCCTTGTACATCCGGTCGCGCCAGGCGAATACCTCAGAGAACGCCGGATCTTCGCCGAGCTTGTCGAGGTAGACGAACCGCCGTTCCGGCGTAAAGACGAAAAACTCCTGCGGAGCCGCCTTGAAAAGCATCAACATCGCCGCGGTGGTTATGTCGGCGCGAGTGAATGTATCACCGACGAGATATTCTCGTCCGCTCAGGGTCTCCTTAAGACTCGTCAGGATCCTCGTGACCGTGAGCCTGCTCTGCTCTTCCTCGAATGGTGAGTATCCATACTTTTCCGCGAAGTACTTTCCGCTCTTTTGTGCTTCGGGGTGATCAATGCGGAGCAGGCGCCCGGTGAACATCACGCGGCCATGAGTCCCCAGCGCGTTAAGCGCGACTTCTTCCCATAGCGTCGCCGTCGCGCGCTCTTTCGCCGACTTGGGCAACAGCGCCGGCTCCGGTCGCGTTTCCTCAAGCCAGTCCAAAATCGCGCTCGAATCGGGAATCACCTTACCGTCGGTGACCAGCACCGGCACCATCGCCTGGCCGGTCAATTTCTTCACCGCGTCTTCATCGACGCCGGCCTCGTAATTCTGCTTCTCGTACGGCAATCGTTTGAATGCGAAGGCCCATCGGACCCGTTCCGACCAGGGCGATCCGTACATTGTGATCAGCTTGTTTGTGCCCATAATGCGCGACCTCCGTGAGTCTGGTCCTTCTCAATGTGTCAGGCGACCCTCGCAGATCGTAAGGGAATCGAAGTTGACCTCCAACGATTTTGGTCTGAACTCTGCCTGAACTAGGTCTGAACTTTGATGGGCCCGTCGAGACGGTGCGCCTGTACGCCCGCTGGACAGCGAAGTAGAATCCGCAAAAGCCATCAAATGCTCGAAGATTTCGTCCAGTTCGATGATTTTGTGTTGAACCGCTCCGCTTGCGAGCTTCGCCGCGGCGACGCGCTAGTGCCGCTGCAGCGGGTTCCGCTCGAGCTTCTATCTTTCTTGCTCGAACGCCGCGGACAGTTGGTTACGCGCAAGGAGATCCTGGAACGCGTGTGGGGCAAGGGGGTTTTCGTCGACGCGGAGACCAGTATCAACACCGCGGTGCGAAAGCTCCGCCGGGCACTGTCAGACGATCCTCACGCGCCGCGATTCGTCGCGACGGTGCCGTCGAGAGGCTATCGATTCGTTGCGGAAATCCGCCCTCCGAAGCTGGGCGTTGCGAAACCCCAACCGCGATCTTCGGTGATGGTCGGACGCGGCGCCGAGTTGGCCACACTAAGTCGTGGACTGGACGATGCAGCGGCGCGGAGCGGCCGGCTGTTTCTGATTTGCGGCGAACCCGGCGTCGGCAAGACGCGGCTAGGAGACGAAGTCGCGATCGAGGCTGAAGCCAGGGGAATGGCGCTGCTGGTGGGTCACTGCTCGGAACACGATGAAGCCGTCGCGTACCTTCCTTTCGTCGAAATCCTGGAAAACTTCGTGGAACGCTCCGAGCGTCCCGAGCTTTTGCGCGCCGCATTGGGAGCCGACGGCCCGGAACTCGCCCGCTTACTTCCCAAGCTGAAAAAGGTTGTACCGGAACTTCCTCTCCCGGTAGCTTTGCCGCCTCCTCAGGCGCGACGTCATCTGTTCAACAGCTTCTTCGACTTTGTCACCCGCGTCGCTTCCACTCGCCCGGCCGTGATTATCCTCGAGGATCTTCATTGGGCCGACGATTCGACCTTGTCCCTGCTCGACCACATCGCGCGACGACTCGCGGACCTGCCGCTGATGCTTATCTGCACTTATCGCGACGCCGAGATGAACATCACGCCGAGCCTGGCAGGGACGCTGGAGGCTCTCGTCCGCGGCCGACTCGCGACCGAAGTGAGGCTAAGGCTCCTGCCCCGCGGCGAAGTCGCCGCCATGCTGAGCAGTCTAAGCGGAAAGCCGGCGCCCGAGGGCCTGGTTGCGGAGATATTTGCGGAGACGGAAGGCAATCCATTTTTCGTCGAAGAGCTGTTTCACCATTTGGAAGACGAAGACCGTCTCTACGATTCCGCCGGACGATTCCGTTCCAAACTCCAGATCGGCGAGCTTGATGCACCCCGCAGCGTTCGGCTCGTGGTTGCGCGACGAGTGGCGCGGCTCGGCCGACTCACCCGGGAGATAGTGGCGGCCGCATCGGTGATTGGAAGATTCTTCAGCTTCGAAGTTCTTCAGATTCTCTACGACGACGATGCCGATTCGATTCTGGAACGCCTCGAAGAAGCAGAGAAGGCAGGTTTACTGGTATCGGTCGCTACCGGCTCACAGGCGCGGTTTGCCTTCTCTCACGAGCTCATTCGTCAGGCGGTGCTCAGCGGTTTGACGGCGATGCGGCGCCAGCGGCTCAACCTGAAAGTAGCTGACGCAATCGAACGGATGACTTCCTCCACCGGCAAGCCGACATCTGCCGCGCGCCGCGAGGAGATGGCCGCTCAGCTCGCACATTACTACGGTCGGGGGGGAAACCGCGCAAGGCCGTCGCGTATTACATCAGCGCAATGCAGCAGCTTGCTGACCTCGGCTCCAACGTGGAAGCGATCGCGCTGTTCCACGCGGCGCTTGAACTCTTGCGCGAGCTGCCCGATGACGACCGGCGGACAAAGCTGGAGATCGACCTTCGATTCGTCGCAAACGGACCATTGGGAGACAGCAAGGGGCTGGCATCGGCGGAAGTAGAGCAGTCGATCGACCGCGCGCTCGCACTATGCAAAAGGCCCGGGATCAACTGGGAAAGAACCTGGTGGGCTTTGTATAACGCGTTTTGGGTTCACCATCTCCGTCCCGATACTCGCAGGGCGCGCGATATCGCTGCTGAGCTGGTCGCGGGTGCCGAGGAGAACGGCAACGCCGCGCATATCGCGGAGGCCGATACCTCACTTGCTTGGGCGAGGATGTACTCGGGTGAGTTCGAGCTCGCTGATCAAGGCTTCGAGCGCGCGTGGGTGCGTCTGGAATCGATTCAGAACCGCGCACCAGACATGCCGCCGGATAAACTCGATCGTCAGCACGATACCATTCGGCGACTGGGCACCCGCCAGAACAACCGCATGGTATCCGGATGGAACCTGTGGTTCATGGGCTATCCGGATCGCGCGATCGAGCGAATGAACATCGCGACCGCGATCGCGTCTTCCGGGGTCAAGACGATGCTCGCCGACATCCACGGCTTCGCCAGCTATATCCACGAGCTGCGCCGCGAACCTGAGCCGATGAAAACGCGGGCCGAGGCACGGCTGCAACTATCCACCGAATGGGGCTATGCAAGCGGCAGGGCGCTCAGCGAAATCTATCTCGCATGGGACGTCGCGATGGCAGGAGATTGGGAGGGCGGAATCGCGCGCATCCGTGAACAGATGGCCGAACTGAAGGCCAGCGGCTGCGAGTACATGTCTGACCGCTGCCTCTCGTTCATAGCAATCGCGCTCAGCCGAATGGGACGGTTCGATGAAGCGCTCAAAGCCATCGACGAGTCATTTTCCTTCACCGACAGAACTGGCCAGCACTACTATCAAGCCGAGCTGCATCGACTAAAGGGCGAGCTACTGCTATCCCGGAATCCATCAGACGGCGCGCGAGCTGAGCGATGCTTCCGCTCGGCGATCGAGATTGCCTGCGAGCAGCACGCGAAGTCATGGGAGCTGCGCGCAACGACCAGCCTCGCACGTCTACTCGACAAACAGGGCAAGGGCCACGAGGCTCGCGCGATGCTTGCTGGAATCTACAACTGGTTCACCGAGGGCTTCGACACCGCCGAGCTGAAGGATGCGAAGGCGCTGCTCGATCGCTTGCGAGCTATCGGGTCGCATGGGGCGCCGCGTCTGAATTAAGCGCTCAAGCTGGACCGGCAGCGATCGGTCAACCCCGATAGATCAGTCCTTCCAGAAATCCTTAAACCGATCGGCGGCGAGTTTGGTATAGCGCACGGTGTGCTGAATGCTTTTGTGCCCGAGGTAGAGCTGAATCGCTCGCCTGTCCTGGCCTGCGTTCGCGAGATAGAAGCCTGTAGCGTGGCGGAGCATGTGTGGGTGGGCCGGGAAGTCGATGGCGGCCGCCGTTGCGGCTTGGGCGACGACGTGATGCACCCTGCGCCGCGTCATAGGGCCGCCGCGCAGCGAGGTGAACACGTAGGGTGTCGTGTCGCCCTGCGCACGCTTCCATGCCCGCAACGCACGTAGTTCCGGGCCGCGCAACGGGTGGGTGGATGGTGAGCCGTGTTTCAGCCGGACGACGTGAAGCAAGCCGGCCTTCAAATCGATCTGTTCCCATCGCAAGGCGATTAGTTCCGATGCGCGGAGACCGTGCCGGTAGGCCATCATGATCGACAACGCGTCGCGTTCGGCAAGGCGCCCACCGGCTTGGCGCGCAGCGACGATCATGCGTTCAACCTCGCTTGGAGTCAGATACTCGCGCGTTCGGCTCGCCTGATTCCGCTGCCGGATAGGTGGCGGCTTGTCCGGCTTTGCCCATTTCGATGTTTGGGGAAGGGAAACTACAGTCGCCATTTTGTTTATTCCTTCGATGGTTTGGCCCGGTTGGATTGCCCGAAATGGGCCTTTTGGGCAATGCGCACCAAACCGATTGAGAGCAGCACGGTCACGCGGCCAAAGCGGAAGCAGGATGCCGGGTTTCGAAGTGGAATCTATCCGCAAAATGGCATTACGCTAGTGGCGTTTTATATCCTGCCATTTTCGGCGCTCAGTTAAGGCCAAGACTAGCCGCGTGGTCGCCAGAAAAATTGCAACAAAGGATTTGTAATCCTCTGCGTGGCGGGAATGCGGCGTGGTTCGGCAATGATGGCGCGCGTTGAAGCGGCTGCGGGCACAAGCGCCGGTATGCAGACGGTGCGGTTGAGCGGCACCGGGAAGTAGCTGCACTAAGTGAACCCCCCTCTTTGTTTGACAGTAGGTTGACGCGGTAGGAGACTTTGCCGGACCTGCTGGAGTTAGCTTCCTGCTGAAAATTTACCCATGCGGCCGCATGCGCCGCGGGGGGAGGGATTCCCACGCATTCCCTTCCCTCCCGCTAGTTCACGGACACTTGGTCGAGTCGATTAGCCGGCTCAGGGCGCCGCTGCTTCGCAAAAGTCCCGAATGGCAACCTGCAGGTCCTTCCGGCTCGGGAATCCGAGGTCCGAAGCCGCCTGATCTATGCCTCCAAATTTTTGGGCCAAGAAGGAGACACACTTACCGTGACAGTCCGGCTTCCCGGGGATCGCGCCCGGATCACCCAAACAGGCGAACGCTGGGGTTGCGGTCGCCGTGGGGGTCGCCGTCAATGTAGCGGTTGCGGTCGCCGTTGAAGTTGCAGTCGCCGTTGCCGTTGCAGTTGCGGTGGCTGTGTTCGTCGCCGTCGCAGTCGCCGTCGCCGTATTAGTCGCGGTGGCCGTTGCAGTTGCGGTTGCTGTGTCCGTCGCCGTCGCGGTCGCGGTGGCCGTGTTCGACGCCGTCGCGGTCGCGGTGGCCGTGTTCGACGTCGTCGCGGTCGCGGTGGCTGTGTTCGACGCCGTCGCAGTCGCGGTGGCTGTGTTCGACGCCGTCGCAGTCGCGGTCGCGGTGGCTGTGTTCGACGCCGTCGCGGTTGCGGTCGGTGTCGCACTACTGGTCGCGGTCGCCCCCGCGGCAGCCGTGATCTGACCCTTGATGCAAAGGCCAAAAACCGTGCCTGGTGAGCCTGATGCGGTTCCGGTGGAGAAGGAACTTAGGATCGTGCCGGTCGCTTCATCGACGTGGAACACGGTCGAAGTAACGGTGTCAGCGGTCCAGTAGGTCTTTCCATCAGGATCGAGGTTGAGGGCGAACACCTTCCCGCCGTTGCCGGGAATACTGTCGTGCCGGATTTGATTCCCCGAGGAGTCGAGCAACGTGACCTCGCTGCTGTCGGCGACCAGTTCATCACCGGCGGGCAGTGCGCTGCCAGCGGGAATGATCCTGTGTGCGAAGGCAATAATACCCGGCAGCCCGCTGGCGAAGTCCGCGTTCTGGGTGTTCGTGCAGACGTTGAAGCTTTTAACGAGGTGGCCTTCAGACGTGTAGTGCATCGTGCACTGGTCGGATGCTAGGTCGATCCAGTCCGTGCCCCTGTCTTCAACTGTGGGCGCGAATGATGCTAGCGGGGCGCCCGCCGAGCTGAATTTCAGGATCTGATGACTCCCGTCAGCCTGGCCCACGTAGACGTGGCCGGCGGCGTCAAACAGGATCGACTCGTCGTCGCTGTTGTAGCCGCTTCCGAAGCTGCCGAGTAGCGTCGTGCCTGTGGGGTCGAACTCGGAGACATCGTTGCCGTTGAAGTCGGTGACGTAGAAGTTGCCGGCTGGATCAAAGGTCGATCCCGTCGTAAAGACATCGCCCTTGGTGGTATCAAGAGTCTGGACCAAAACTCCGGCTGGAGTGAACTCGTCAACCAGCCCATCCGAAACCGAAACCATGATATCGCCATTCGGAATTACCGGAACCGCTGACACCCGGCTCGAATAGGCAACCGACCAACCCACCACCGCCAACACCGCTACAAGGACCGATGCCCTCACAGTGATTTTGTTCATGATGTTAATACTCCTGCGGTTACGAAATGGGTCGGGCTTCGAGACGTAACGTTAGATCTTCACAGACCTTGCTCCGCTATAGTCTGCCTCCATGTCTTAACGCAAGCGGTCGAGACTTTTCCTCGGTCTTGTCCGGACCTGGTCAACGAAAGCAGCCGCCACCTGTTTGCTCGTGCACACCGACGGGGGTGTTCTTGTCAGAACGCCCGCATATATGCGATTGCTTACGCTTCCCTAAGCGGCGGCGGCTTTCCGTTAGCCAGGTCCAGCAAAGACCAAAGAATAGTCTCGACTGCTTGCGTTAAGGGGCGGAGACGGGCTATAGCGAAGCAAGATTTGTGAAGATCTAACGTTACGTGATGCTGCTAACTCCTGCGGAGCCGGGTTTCGTCGATGTCAGAACGCCCGGATCTATGCGATTGGTCACGCTTCCTTAACTGCTCCCCTCAACTCGGGAGGAGCGAGCGAATGAGGACAGAGTGATGAAGTTCCGGGGTGTGCGCTCCACGGGATCGCAGAGCCGGAAGCGCGGCCTTGCGGCCGGGATTCTGACCGTCACGCTGTATGCGGCGATGGTAATGGGGGCTGCGGGCGACACTACGGCCGACCGGGTGCTTGGGCAGTCGGGTTTCATGACCAGCGCGGTCATGAATAACGCTGAAGGGCTGAACTTGCCTTCAGCGGTGGCGATTGACACCAGCGCTATGCCCAATCGAGTTTACGTTGCGGATGACGCCAACAGCCGGGTGCTGGGCTGGGGAGACGCCGCCTCATTCACCAATGGCGCTCCGGCCGACTTGGTGATTGGACAGGCTGATTTTACCTCCTCGATGTGCAACGGGAACAGCAGTACAGTCAGTGCCAATACCCTGTGCTTTCCAGAGGGAGTCGCCGTGGACGGGGCGGGCAACCTCTACGTGGCTGATGAAGGTAACAGCAGAGTACTGGAGTACACGAATCCGTTTGCGGCCTGCGCAGGAGAATTTCCGTGTGTGGGCGGTCCGGCGAATCTGGTCTTTGGCCAGGGCGGGAGCTTCGTTTCCTTCAAGTGCAATAACGGCGGAGTCAGCGCCAGCAGTCTGTGCTCTCCATCTGGAGTCGCGACGGACGGGGCAGGCAACCTCTACGTGGTGGACCGCAGCAACAACCGGGTGTTGGAATATACCGCTCCGCTGACTCCTAACACCACCGCCGATCAGGTTTTTGGGCAGGGCGGGAGCTTCACGTCGGATGGATGCAATTCCGACACAGGCGGAACCAACCCCACCGCCGATGACCTCTGCTTTCCCTTCGGAGCCGCAGTGGACGGGGCGGGCAACCTCTACGTGGCGGATGCAGAGAACAGCCGGGTGCTGGAGTACAACACCCCACTGACCAACGTCACCGCCGATACGGTCTTCGGCCAACTCGGGAGTTTCACGGTTGCTGGTACTGGCGACTCCGGTGCTTGCAATAGCGACTCGATGGCGGACCCCCCTCCCGCCAGCCCAGTAGACCTCTGCTTTCCAGAGGGAGTCGCGCTGGACGAGTTGGGCCACCTCTACGTGGCGGATGATAACAATGACCGGGTGCTGGAGTATGACACCCCGCTGACCAACGCCACCGCCGACAGGGTCTTTGGCCAGGGCGGGAGCTTCGTTTCGTTTGACTGCAATGACGGCGGGATCAGCGCCAACAGCCTGTGCTCACCAGAAGGAGTCGCGGTGGACGGGGCGGGCAACCTCTACGTAGCGGACACCAACAACAGCCGGGTGCTTGAGTACGACCGGCCGGTGCCAGTTCCCACGCCGACAGCGACCGCGACTCCGACGGCTACGGCTACGCCCACTGCGACCGCCACCGCTACGCCAACGACCACTGCATCCGCAACGGCGACTGCAACCGCGACAGCCACCGCAACCGCAACCGCCACAGCTACAGCGACCGCCACTCCAACTGCCACGCCGACCGCCGTGCCGGTGACTCTCAAGGTCACGCCGAAGGCGCTTAAATTCTCCAAGACCACGGTCGGATCGTCGAGCAAACCGAAAAACGTGAAGGTCTCAAATCCCAAGGGCAACAAGAAGCATCCGGGCTCAGCGGTGCTGATCGAGATGATTTCCGACACGCCGGGAGTCTTCATCCAGACCAACGATTGTCAGTCAAGTCTGGCGGCCGACTCTTCTTGCACGATCTCAGTGACCTTCACTCCGAGGGCGGCGGGGAAGCAGACGGGAACGCTGACGATCACCGACAACGCCAACGGCAGTACGCAGACCGTGTCGCTGAGCGGCACGGGGAAATAGCTGCTTCGCATGTTGCCGCTTCAGCAGTTACTACTTCACAGTCGAAGCGCGGTGCCGCTGGTAGAAACAACAGCCGACTCCGGCAACTGTCGTGCGCAGACCACCCCGGCGTATCGCACGCTGACGTCCAAGGATACAGACGAGGTTTCCGACTGGGCCTGACTTGGGCCTGTTCTATCGGCGAGTATCGGTTTTCATGGGTAACTATGGCCGGGAGACCGCCCGACAATCTCTCGCATTCGCGCGGGATGTGACCGATAGTCACCGATGGCAACGCCGTGGGGCGGGACTCAAAATCCTCTGCGGCCCGTGCTTGCCCCTCGCCCGCCTGCGGACGTCACCGGTTGGGCAAACCGGTTGGGTCACCGAAGCCCCTCAGACGAGGCGCGTTCCACCCGCAGCGACCTCGGACTGCCCACTTCCAAGCCGATCGCCCTCAGCTGCTCCTTCGCTTGGGTCAAACTGCGGCGCAATAGGCTCCGCCCAGACACCTTCGCTGGCAGCCAATGCGCACAAGCATCGCCCGTGCTTCGGTTAACGGCGCCACGCTGGAGCTTGACCAGCGATCCACTGTGGACTGAAAACCTGCCCGATACCAAATAGACGCGCCACCGGACCACCCAATTTTGCGACAATGTCTGGCCAGTTGTTAGTTAGCGCACCGATCGGAAAAGAGGCCACCACAAACCTGCTGTCGGCGGTAGCCGTCCGACCATCGCGCCAGAGAACGTTCGGATCAAACACTCTACGACCAGCTAGCCCCCGCCATTCACATCGGAAAACGACGTTTGTTGGAGCGTTGAATCGCTCCGCGAAACCCCGCGCATGCCGCGCGAATTCGGCGAGAGATCGAGCCATAATGTTGGGGCTAAACCACGAACCGGGCTGCATTCCGGTCATGGGCACTGTGTTGATGTCGTCTTCCCAATAGTCACGAATCAGTGTTGCCTTGCCGTCACTCGCTACGCGCCAAGTGTCCGCGCCGAATCCTCGATTCGAACTATCGACCAATAGTGAGCACTCAAGAAAATCATCCTCGCCTCTGTCAACCGCCGGATCGACCGTAAAGGTCGGCGCTATTCCGGGTTTGCTAAATACATAGAACATGGACCAACCGGTGTGGACCAAATCGTGTACTGCCGCGTTAACCTGCAGTAAGATTCCAGGAAGTTCGTCCGGGTCCAGGCGCTGTCCGTCTTCTCGTTCTATCAAATAGCTCAATTGAACGTTCCGGCGTGCCAGTTCGCCGGACACCTTAAACTTCTCGACATTCCGAAAGAACATCTCGTACGCCGCGTCGTGCCACGTGTGCAATTCCTCGCCGGCTCCAGGAATCGCTGTGGTAGCGCCTCGTAGTGATGCGTCAATTGCCGCAATTAGGGACGCGCTCATGCATAACGCAACGTCTTATCAGTACGCGCCACTCATTGGCGCTCGTAATAGGCGCACTCTCAGGTCCAGGCTTGCGGATGTAATAGGTGCCCTTTGCGATTTCAGCGACTTTTCCTTTAATCGTCGGGCCATCTGCTTTTGCGCAGATTGGGACAGCGCCATGGGGCGGCACAAGGATTACAGGGTGTTCATTGCCCGCAGTAGATTGAACGAGGAAAACGTCACACTGAAACGGTGGCTCGAGATACTTCTTAACAATACTTGCAACTGTATCGTGATCCCAAGGCTGCGAATGAGGATCGGAACCCGAGTACTCTAAATCGTTACTAAAGCCAAGAATGATTCGGCCTCCGCCGTGATTAGCCAACGCAGAGATGTGACGTGCTAGATTTGCAGGGACTTCGAGGTTTTTGAGATCCAGCCAGCTCTTATACTTCGTTTTCGAGCGTCTCGTTCGGATCGTCTAGCAGCTCCCGCAGTTCGTCTTGTCTTTTGTTTGCCATACGTGGCAGCAGTATATCAGATGTTTCGCTTCCATTTTGCGTCTGATTGCGACCTGCGGTCGGCCGCACTCGAAAGAAACAACGGATCCATTTCCGTTCACGCTCGGCTCGGAAGTTCGTCGACGCCTTCATGCCCGCCATCCGTCCCTAATCGCGCCGCAATCGGCTCCGGCACCACACCGCATCGCTGGAGGGCGTGGCGATCCGACAACTCGGGCAACGTCTGGGTGGCGAACCATGACACCGTAACCGAATTGGTAGGAGCGGCGTCCCTGTCAAGACCCCGTTCATCGGTCCGCCACAACTGCCTTGCCGCGCAACCGCCAGCGCTTCAACGCGCAACCTGCCCATGATCGACTCATCGCGCGCCGAGCTTCTTTTGTCGCGCACCTGATAGACGAACTGGCGGCATCGAAATCACCATGCGTCTGTGCACATGATTCGCCCAGTGTGCCTGCAAAGTGTCGCTTTGAGCCTCGTCGCTCGGCATATGACCGACGGTCCCTCGCCGCCACAGATCCAATAGCCGTCTCACCCATATCGATGATTTAATGGGTCTTCTTCATTGACGGATTCGAGATCCAAGAGCGGGAGGAAGTTGCAGTGAGCGATCTGCCGGAGCACGTGCGAAAAAATCGCGCAAAGTGGGACGATTTAGCCAAAGAATACGCAGCTGCGGGTGAACGAGGTTGGGCACGCGACGCATCGGTATGGGGTATATGGCATGTCCCGGAAGCTGAGCTGCACATGCTTCCGGACGACTTGGACGGCAAGGATGCCATCGAGCTGGGCTGCGGTACCGCATATGTCTCGTCTTGGCTAGCGCGGAAGGGCGCACGCGTCGTGGCAGTCGACAATTCCGCGGCGCAGCTCGCCACCGCGCGGCGTCTCCAGCGCCAGCACGGTCTCGATTTCGAGCTCATCCATGGTAACGCCGAGTCGGTCCCTTACCCCGATTCGAGCTTCGATTTCGCGATTTCCGAGTACGGCGCCTGCCTGTGGGCAGATCCCCAGCGCTGGGTTCCCGAGGCCGCGCGCCTGCTGCGTCCAGGCGGCCACTTGGTCTTCCTCACCAACTCGTACCTGATGACGCTGTGCATGCCACCGGAGGACGATGTTGCTGCGACAGATCAGTTGCGCCGCCCGGCCTTCGGTATGTATCAAATCGAATGGCCCGCGGATCCCGGAGTGGAGTTCCATCTGTCGCACGGAGACTGGATTCGGCTGCTTCGAAGGTCGGGGTTCGAGATCGAAGATCTGATTGAGGTGAAGCCGTTGGAGGGCGCGATGACCTCTTATCTGTTCGTGACCTTCGAGTGGGCCCGGCAATGGCCGTGCGAAGAAGTGTGGAAGGTGCGCAAAACGTCATGAGGAGGTCGTCGAATGAAGTGGAAGGAGATTGACTTCCGTATATTCGGGCCGCAAATCGATTCGCTGTTGATCGCCTTCGCAAACACTCTTGAAAGAGAATGGCCCGCCAAATGGAAGGAATTGGGCCATGCTCAATTGCTGGTGATGGGTTCAGTGAATCTGAGTGCCACGACTTACCAACTAATTAGGTTCATCTGCAAAGATACCAACCAATATCGTGATCCATGGCAAAAGCGAGAATTTATAACCGCGGTCCCCGTGCTGACGCGTTCGATCCTCGACAGCTTGTTCACTCTGGTATTCTTGTTCGACGACGTTCCGTCAAAAGCGGAACTCTTTGTGAAAGGCGGTTGGCGTGAGATGTGCGAAGCTACCGACCGAGCAAAGAGGAACCATCGGTCAAAGCCGAAATGGACAAAATACTTGCGAGGGAGAGCGACGAGCATGGAAGCCATGCGCAAGATGGCGAGCCTTCCACCTCCCGGCCCGGAAACTTCAAAGCTGCTATATTGGCCAACGCCCGGCCAAATGATTAGGTGGCCGGAGCTCTCGGACGAGAGGAGGACCTATCTGACCGATCTGAACGAGTGGTATTATAGAGAACTATCGTCAACAGCTCATCTTAGTCTGCAAGGTCTTCTTTTGCGGGCTCGCCCGCTCCTGTCGCGAGATTCCGACGAATCGGAGACCAGTCTGCGGAAACTCAAAGCGAACTGCTTTCCGCTGACTATCTGCCTTCTCCTGTGTATCCTCTCAGAGGTCCAAATGGACGCGGAATTTGCCTTCGCAGATCGCTTGAAGTATGTGTGGCGCGTCCTCCGTGAGTACTATGATCAAATCGAAGAGGTATATCAGACGCGATACGACTCGCGCCTTTAGGTGAGTTTACTTTCTCTCGTGCTTTCGTCCGATCGAATCGAGCGGCAATAGGGCATTACGGTGCGCGTGCTTGAGATCAGATCGACTTCCGAAGCGAGCCTGATGCTCGGCCTTTTGAAGACCTTCTGCGTGATGGCATATCCATCCGATCGAATCCGCGGTGGGCTGCTTTTGAAGGAGCTCGTGAAATCGGGAACCGATAGACTCGCCGAATCGGATGCAGATTGCCCGGAGGTAGTCCGTCTCGATAGGTTTCTTTGGAAGGGACTCGGCGAACTTGGAAGATCGACCGTTCGTGATGACGCAGCGTCCGAGTTCGCGAAGGGTCGGGTTGCGGGCCAGGTCTTACTCTATGCCCTGAGGTGCGGTGTACATCGACCCGAGCATCGCAGCGTCAGCAAGGCAGTATTCCTAGTCGCATTCCTGGCCAAGCAATCCCAGACGAAAGACAAGCTGCCAGCGAGCGAAAGCACAGTAACGAAGTACTGGAAGGACTTTCAATCGGTAGCCCATCTTCATGCCTCCCAGCTATTAGTAGAGGCCATGAAAGAAGATTGGATGAGATCAAGAAAGCCAAAAGAGCAGTTTTCGCGATTCATGCTCTTTTTGGCAATTGCTGGCCGAATCAGTCGCGCCGCACATGTCCAAATTCCGCCTGTAGGGCGGACCTCAAGGGCGGCGGCGCGCGATGGTAGGCGCCTGATTAATTCCAATCGAACCATCCAAGTTGAGATCGACGAAGCCCCGCTTGATCTTGATGACAGAGTCCAACTCGCGCACTTGTTCGCCGATGTCACGCCGGAAGAAGCCTCCATCCTCGGAGAGTACAACGGCACATAACGTCGGAACACCAAAACCGTCTTTCTCCAGATAAACCGGTTGATCTGACCATACGCCGCTTTTCTTGACCTGTCGTCGCAAGCGAAAGTTGGCGCAGGGCCGTTGCAATTGGGCCGAGGAGGGGAAGTGAGTTGCGGAGCAACGCTGTGGGCTTGGGAGCGTCGTGGGCTCGCAGCCGTGGAGAGATTGACGTTGTTGGCGATGGCCGACTCCGCGGGTCCGAAATGCGAAGTCAACGCTTCGTTCGAAACTCTATGCGAACGGACCGGTCTTGAACCCGCGGTCGTCGAACGCGCGCTCACCAACCTGCGGATCGGTGACCTGATCGAAATTACGACTGCTGGATTCCGTTTGTGCATTAATCCGGACAGGCTCGCCTATAGAAGCAATGGTCGGTTTCACTCCAACGTGAGACTAGGGCAGCGGTGATTATCCGGGTCGAAAAGAGGAGGCGATTCACCATCATTTCGAACGTACCGATCGAGGATGAACGACTCAGTTGGGAATCTTTGGGAGTGCTCTGCTGGCTGCTGTCGAAACCTGACGGCTGGGAGGCTCTCAGGGAGGCGGTTTCGAATCAGAAGAGAGGAGCGGGTCGCGACAAGGTAGCACGGATCTTCGCCGAGCTTCAGGCGGCCAGATATATGCTTCGAAAGAAGCAGCAACGCGAAGACGGTCAATTTGAGTGGCTTTCGTTAGTGTTCGAAGAGCCATTCGCTGCTTTTGGCGGAAAACCCGTTGCTGGTTCTTCAGTAAACGGCACAGGAAAACCAGCTACGGTTCAATCCTCGTCGGTAGAACCGGCGGCGGCCGATCCATCGCTGGAAAATCCGGCCTTATCAAAGACTCAGAGATCCAAGACTGATAGATCCAAAACTCAGGGAGCAAAGACGCAGGAGACGGAGGAACCCTCTCGCGCTCCTAGCGTGTCTTCTCCAAGACTCAAACCATGGCCAGAAGACTTCGACTTGAACTCTGAGTTGCAGGAAATCGCAGAAAGTGCCGGTTGCGATGCGAATGCGGAATTCGAAGCGTTCAAGGGTTACTGCGCCGCGAACGGCAAGGAATATGCCGATTGGTACGCCGCTTTCGTCGGCTGGATCCGGAAGACTGAAAAGTTCGGTCCGTCAATTCTGGTTTCTCCTGTGGGCAAAAGAGAAGACCGATGGAACGGCTGTACAGGGGGGGATTGCCAGCATCGCTGCCATCACAAAAGGTGTGCTGATTTGCCGGACGATCAATGCATCTACACGCCTGGACCGGATAGGGGGATCAAATCTCTGGGAGTCGGCCAGCGTTGACCGCTTGGCAGCCACGTGTGCGTGTGCACCGAATTCATAGGGGTGGGGGGTCTGGTAATGGTGGTGATGGATAGGACAATGGCGCGGGTGGACGGATGAGAGGGAGAAGGCCTGCCCCAAGTGCAATTCAAATTATGCGCGGCGGCCGGCGCCGCCCGCTGAACGCCAATGAGCCGTCGAGTCCGCTGCTTAAGCGGATGCCGCCGGCGCCGAAGTTCCTCGACGACGAGGGCCAGCGCGTTTGGTCGACGGAGGAACCCCGCTTCATCAAGGCTGGCCTTTTGACCGCGCTCGACCTGACCATGTTTGGCACCTGGTGCATCTGGTATTCGAAGCGCGACGTGGCCTCGCGCGCGGTCAATCAGAGCGGTGTCGTGGTGAAAGCTAACGGCGTCGGCAATCCTTACATCAACCCGTACATGAACGTGATCTCGATGTGCTCGAAAGCGATGCATCAGATCGAAATCGAATTCGGCCTCTCTCCGGCCTCTCGAACTAAAGTCAGGTCGCTCAACCCCGCGCAGAGAGACTTTTTCGACATTTTCGATCACCTCGATAACGATGATGAGGAGGAAACCGGCTTGTGATGGAGATTGAACTTTGGCCGATCAATCGCCCGGTTCCCTATGCGAAGAACCCGCGCAAGATTCCGCAGTCCGCGATCGACAAGGTCGCCGCGAGCATCAAGGAATTTGGCTGGCGCCAACCCATCGTCGTCGATGCCGCCGGCGTTATCGTGGTGGGCCATTCCCGCCTGCTCGCTGCGCGCAAACTCGACCTGCACGAGCTCCCCGTGCACGTCGCTGCCGAATTGAGCGAAGCGCAGTGCCGCGCCTATCGCATCGCCGACAACCGCGCCGGCGAAGAAGCTCGCTGGGACGATGAACTGCTCAAGCTGGAGTTAAGCGAATTGGGAGTGCTCGCGGAGCTGACTGCGTTCGATCCCAAGGAAATCAGGAACCTCGGTTTGGCCGAGGACGCCCCACAGGACGCCATTCCCGCGCCACCGGCAAGCCCTGTGGCGCGTTTGAGCCAGATCTGGCAACTGGGTACGCATCGGCTCATGTGTGGCGATTCTACTAGCCCGGAATACGTTTCACGCTTAATGGGCGACGAACGGGCGGTCCTATTCGCCACTGACCCGCCGTATGCGGTCGGGTACGCTGGCGGTTCGCATCCGGCCACCAGGGCGAACCGGGCCAAAGCCAACCGCGATAAGGATTGGTCGAAAGTCTACAACAAAGCTGGCCAGACTACCTTCGAGAACGAGGACGGCGGGGGAGATCGCGGGCAATCGTTCTATCTCGCCTTTTACAAGGTCGCCATCGAACACGCGATCGCACCGAACGCAGCCTGGTACACGTGGCATGCATCTTCCAGACAAGCGATGCTCGAGGGCGTCTGGAACGAAGTCGGCGCTTTCAATCACCAACAAATAATCTGGTTCAAGAGCCGACCCGTCCTGACTTACTCGGTTTATATGTGGGCGCACGAGCCGTGTCTCTTCGGCTGGGTCAAGGGTCAGAAACCAACCGTCGACCGCAGGTATGGCAACCCCGGAACTGTCTGGCAGGTTCCGAACGTCGAGGTGGACAGCGGTGAGCATCCGACGTCGAAGCCGAACCGGCTCTTTGCAATTCCGATGGAGTTGCACACCAATCCCGGCGATCTCTGTTACGAGCCGTTCAGCGGGAGCGGCTCGCAACTCATCGCCGCCGAGCAGCTCGGGCGCCGCTGCTATGCGATGGAGCTGGAGCCGCGCTTTGTCGACGTGGCGATCTCGCGATGGGAGAGACTGACCGGAAAGAAGGCTCAAGTGATTTCGGAGGAAAGCGCTGAAGAAACTGGCTGATCGAGTTTTCTTAGCGGTGAAGATTGGCGGGGTGGCAGATGGAAAACTGGACCAGCATGATTCAGCAAAAGTTTGAAGTTCAGGGGTCGTCAGAAATGGCGATTGAACGATGACCGCCCCGACCCTAGATGCACTTTACAAGAATCCCGCTTCCGTCACTGGTCTCTCTACCCAGGTCCTCACCGCCATGCTGATGGCTTGCAGCGCGGTGTCGACAACGCTGATGACCGCACTTCTCACCTCCGGGCCTGCGCGCGCCGAAACGACGATTGATGATCCGCAGCGTCTCCTGCGGGCCGGTGAGGTGGCCGAGTTGTTAGGGACGACGACTGGCGTTGTCTATGAAATGGCGCGTCGCGGGAAGATTGGCCACGTCAGCACGGGCATTGTTGGTAGTCGCGGAGTGCGATTTACCCGCCAGCAGCTCGCGGCTTTCATCAAATCTCGGGAAAAATCGGCACTGGATTCAGGCGCGCGTTAGAGCGATGTGTGTCCCTGCCCGAATGGGCCGCAAGAACACCGATGGATCATATCCGGAAAATCGTTCAGCTCTCCGGTAATCCTGTATGGCAGGTTAACGGCAGGAAGTTCGGCTTCGGGCGCCCGCAGTTCGCCACCAAGGAACTGGCCGAGGCGGAGCTGGCCGATATGATCAAGAAACGCGGCGGGGGACTTTCCCCAGGACGCCGCGACGTCACCTTCGCCGAGCAGGCGGAGGCCTTTCTCGCGAACGCTGCTGACGGGCTGGCGGAAAAAACGCTGCGCTCTTATCGCGGGCATCTGAAGGTTCACATCCTTCCGCATTTCGGCAAGCGCAGGCTGGTCGAGATCAACGCGCCAATGATCAAGACGTTCCTCACCGAAAAGCGCCAACCGATCCCGACCGTCAAGATCGTCAGCGCCGACGCCAAGAAGCCGCGAGTGATCGACCTGGCCGATTTTGACTCCACCACGATGAAACGATGGACCGAGCAGGATGTAGATGCCACGCGAAAGTTGTCCATCAGCACCCTAAGGCTGATTAGGGCGACCTTGTCGGTGGTCTTCGCGTCGGCGGTCGACGATCGAATCATTGATCGCAACCCAGTGCCCGACGCGAAGGTGTCTCGGCAAAGCCGTAAAGCGAAGGCAGCAAATCGAATCGCTGTAGCTAAGGAGCGTGTCTTCACGGAAGCCCAGCAAGCCGCACTCTTGTCATGGTGCAGCGAGCGCGATCCTGACCTTCACGACCTGTTTTTCTTGCTGCTTCGTTCAGGACTCCGACCGGGCGAGTGTCGGGCGCTTGCCTGGGGCGATATTGATTTCACGAGGCGAAAAATTCGAATCGAATACTCGGTGAGCGACAAGGGCACGTTCGGCCCAACCAAAACCGGGCTGGGACGCAGCGTCGATATCAGCCCGGCGCTGAGGGACGTCATGCGCCTGCGGATGCTCAAGCGTCCGACTCGAACGCACATAGATCGAGGCGCGGGCGAGGTGGAACTGGTATTCTCGAATCCCTCCGGGACTCCGCTCGACGATTCCCGATTGCGAAAGCGGTTCGATCTGGCGATGGACGAAACCGAGATCACCGGTCACGTCCTTTACGATGCGAGGCACAGCTACGCTTCCACGCTCTTGGCGCGCTGCCGTGATTTTGTTTACGTCGCCGCGCAGTTGGGGCACGCCAGCCCGAAGACGACGATGGATCATTACGCCCACCTCTTGCCCGGCGTCGATCAGAGCTATGCCGATTTGCTCGACGAATCCGAAGCGGATTGGCGGCGATTTGGCATTCGCTCGACGAACGGCAGCGTCGAGAATGGAAAACACGTTGAATCGTTCTGACTTTTGGAGCCACCCGCCGGATTGGAACCGTCGACCCCTCGGAGTCTAACACCGTGGCTGTCAACGTGGCTGTCAGGCGTCCGTAATCTCTGTGATGTCTCCTTCCGTGTGGCGCGTCAGTGGGCCGGTTACGTCCATTTCCGGCTTGCTGACGCGCCTTTTCATCTTCGGCGCTCAGCGCCACCAAGTAGCGACGAACATTGCGACCGTGTTGCGGCGGGCCGTGAAGGCCAGAAATAAGAAGCGAGCGCAAGAGCGATTGCGCCATAGACAGTCCACCGCGCTACGATCAGGTCCATCCCACGGATGGTGCGCCGGGGCTTCATGTGCCACCTTGGCGCAATCGGTAACTTCTCCTGTGCTTGGCAACTCGAATTAAGCCACTCGCAATTTCAAGGGACGCCACTCAAAATGAGAAATATTTTCTTTCCGTAACACTTTATACCGGCTGATTTATGCTAGAGGGGAGATGTGCGGATTTTCGTAAAGCCATTGAAGGACGAAAGGGCAATCTCCAGCATCGCTGAGGAAGCCTTCTATGCTCTCCGCAACGCTGGGATCACTTCGGCTCGTATCGGCGGTATCGTCAATGATCAGGGTGTAGTGTTGGTCGATGGTGCAGATTGTGCTTTCGCATTGACCATGCTCGCTCGCGCGGGCTTCACGGCCGTTCCAGATTCTCGCTAGCCGGTCCTATTCCCCATCCACGATAGAAGGGTGCGTGGCTAAAACAACTCCCCCGTTTGGCTGCGCACCCTTCCTCTTTTCCCGTTGCAATCTGAAATTACATTTAGGACACTCTCGGAAACCACTTAGGACAGTCGGAAGGAGTTAGGACAGTGCCCAACGGTTCCCTTTGTAACACTGCATATAGATTGATTTGGAAAAGAACGGGCCAGCGCCCTACGCGCCAGCCCGACGCCGACTAGCAACGAGCCAGGTAACCAGCCGATGTTCTTTCCTAATTACCAAATCGGCGCGCGAGCGTCCACGGTCCGCCCACGTCCGGCGTAGTCCGCACTGGTCCGGCAAATTAAGACACTCGCGACCTCAAATTCAGCCACTCAGCCCCTAATTAAGACAGTACCAGAAAGACAGACAAGCAAGTTAAACCGTCCACTCTGGAATCGCTTGCGCTAACAGCTGGCGAAAAACTAAGGTTCACGCATCTCCGCGTCAAAGGAGAATTGACATGATACCAGACTTTAAGGGTCATCATTTCGTAGAGGATTGCCAACCTGGTGAACCGCCATCGCTGCATCACTGCGATCGATGCGGACTCAAGGCCTCCCTAAGGCCAGACGGTTCGGTCCTCTTCGACATCGAACGAAAGGGCGTGTTTTTCAAAACAAGCAATAGCGCACCCTTCTTCTCATCACGAATTCCCGGTTGCAAAACTTGGTCAGTTCATCAGGCAAATTAAGACCAACGCTCGTCCGTACGCTACAGAGAAATTCAAACTCACCCACGACCCGCTGATCTGAGTCGCACGCCCTGGGCGATGAGCTATGCCGATGTGCTCGGCGAATCCGAAGCGGATTGGCAGCGATTTGGCAGTCGCTGAGCGAACGGCTGCGTCTAGATCGGAAAACGTGTTAAATCTGTTTGACTTTCTGGAGCCACCCGCCGGATTCGAACCGGCGACCTGCTGATTACGAATCAGCTGCTCTACCAACTGAGCTAGGGTGGCTCTCCATGGCGCCGCACGTTGACGGGAATAGCAGATTAGCGAAGCTGGCGCTGGCGAGAAAGACTCTCGCTATCCTCAGTGGAAGACGGTCTCGCGCTCCGAGTGAAACGTCATCGAGCTGAGGGCCGTTTGCCTCAAGCTTGGCGTGAGGGCATCGTCTGTTCGGGCACATCGACGAGTCACTTTCGATGCCGGTTTCGACTTCCATCAACTATGGCCATGTTGCCTCCGCCTATGACAGTTCGCGGCGCGTCGAGCCCGCGATCGCCGTCGCAATTGTCAAGGGCCTCCGTTCGTTGCACGCTCGGTCGGTTCTCGAAATCGGGGCCGGCACTGGTAATTACACCAGCGCATTGACGACGAGCGGGTTGTGGGTGATCGCCCTTGATCGTTCGCCCGCAATGGTTGAAATCGGCGCGCAGAAGACGCCTGTGCGCTGGATTCTTGGCGACGCCTCGGCGCTCCCGCTTCGCAAGCATTCGGTGGATGCGATCGCCGGGGTCAACGTGTTGCATCATCTCCACGCTCTTCCGGCCGCTCTCGCCGATTTCAGACGAGTTGCGCGCTTCGGAGCTGTCCTGCAGGCAGTCGTCCGCGAGAATCTCGAGACGCTCTGGTATCGGCATTATTTTCCGGAGATCGAGGATGTGCTGTTGCCGCTTCATCCGACGCTCGGGGGCCTGATCACGACGATGTTTCATGCTGGATTTTCTCGCGTCGCGTCGGTCAAGATCTTTTACTCGGGGTGCGGCGACCTAACCTTTGAAGCGGCGCGCACGCGGCCTCATCTCTTGTTTGATCCCGGTTACCGCGCTTCGACTTCCGGATTTCGGCGCCTTAAGAGCGCGGGAATCGCGCGCGGGCTCGCCGAGCTTGAACGCGACCTCGATTCGGGCGCATTTGCTCGAATCGCGGCGCCCTTCGACGCGGCCCACGCCGATGCCGGCGACTGCGTTCTGATCACCGCGCGCTAGCTCGAGCGCACCGCGGGAATCACCTCTTCGGCGAAGCGCTGAACTTCGTCCGCGAAGAACGGCCGCGGCAGCGTGAAGATAAAGTGGGTCACGCCTACCTTGACGTAGCGATCGATCGTCGCCAGGCATTCTTCCCGCGAGCCAATCATTATCTGGCGACGCGCTTGCTCGGCCGAGGCGCCCGACATCGCGGTGACACGCGCGAGGGCGGCCTTCTCGCGCTCCGCGGGCGCTCGATAGCAAAGGCCCATCATGATCGTCTTTTCGATCTGATCGGTGTCGCGTCCTACTGTATCGCCGTGCCGTTCGATCACCTTCAACAATTCGGCGTATCGCTCCGCACTCGCGCCCGGAACGTTCCACATGTCGGCGTGCTTCGCGACGATCTTGAGCAGTACGCGCTGGCCCTGGCCCCCGATCATTATCGGTGGATGCGGCTTCTGGAGCGGCTTGGGATTGCAGACGGCGTCGGTCACGTTGTAGTGGCGCCCATGCAAGGTAGTTTTTTCGTTTTCGAACATCCCCTTGATAATCTGCAGCGACTCGTCGAGCGCCTTCAGCCGGCCAGGAATCGTTTTGAAGTCGATTCCGAAACTCCGATGCTCGAGCTCGAACCATCCGGCGCCGAGCCCCAGGTTGAGGCGGCCGTCGCTGACGTGATCGAGCGTCGCCGCCATCTTCGCCGTGATGCATGGGTTGCGATAGGTGTTGCCGTTCACCATCGCGCCAATTCGCGCGCGCTTCGTTTGCTGACTGAGCGCGGTGAGCGTGGTCCATCCTTCCAGGCACGGCCCAGTCGGGTCGGGAACGAAGATTGGATAGAAGTGATCGTAGGTCCACAGCGAGTCGTAACCCCAACTATCGGCGTTGCGCCATAGCTCTCTCAGCTCTTTCCACTCAACTAGCTGCTGACCGGTTTGAAGTCCGAATCGAATTGGATGCTTAGGCATCACGAGTCCTCCTGAAAGTTTAGTTGGCGGCGAAACGATCGCGCGTCCACTCCGTCAGCACCTTCATCAGCCGCGGGCGCGGGTCGCCGAGATGCGCCCTGGCGCCGCCCGCGCGCATGAAGTGATCGGCGCCTTCGATGAACGCCAGGGTCTTGTCGCGCGCGCCCGACGCTTCGAACTCGGCGCGCACGTCGCAATTGAAAATGTCCTGGTCGCCATTCGCGCCTACCACCAGCGTCGGCACTGTCACTTTCGGCAAATTCGACGCCATCTTCGCGTACGATGACAGCCCCGACCATGTCGATAGCCACGCGTCGGGCGTTACGATTCGGCCGAGGCCGAACGGCGAGTAGTTTGCGAGATCGGGGCGCGGCGAGATGATCGATCCGACAGCGCGTTCCGACGGGTCGAGCGACAAGTCCAGATAGTTGAGGTTCGCCTGCGTGCGATAGACGATCATGTAGCGCGGCGCCATCGCGCGGCGCGCCACGTGGTTGCGATTGTCGGCGCTCGACGCCGCGAACTCCGGCGCGCGCATCGCGGCGCGACCGTAGCCGGCCTCGGCGATATGACGGCGCGCGATCGCGTCGATTCGAGCGCATCGCGCGAGCTGCGCCGCGCGGTATCGCTCGACGAAGTCCGCCGCATAACGGCTGTCGGCCGGCGGCGGCTTGAAGCCGTTGCGCTCATCGTACATGTCCAGCGCCGGATCGCTCGCGAGCGGATCGGATTCATCGACTACCGCCGCATCGAGACACGACATCAGCACCATCCCCTGCCCCGGATGCGCAGCGAGCGCGATATATCCGTCGGCGGTGGGCAAGTCGAACTTGTTCAGATCCGGCGGACCTCCGCCCGGCGGCGCTGCCACGCGATTTCCCGCGGGCGTGCGCGCTTGCGAGTCGTAGTACGCGAACAGCGAGCCGCCGCCGGAATTTCCGAGCATCACGATTTTCTCGAACCCTTCCTCTTCGCGAAGGAATCGAATTCCGGCCGCGAGATCGAGCAAGAGATTTTCGTGGAGCATCATCGCGTCGTTGTTCAGGTAGCGCGTGTTGAAGCCGAACGCGGCGAAGCCGGCCTCGACCCAGTACGGAATGGAATAGTGCGTGCTGAAGTCGGCGCGCGGGTGCGCCATGATCACGACGGTGCGCGGCTTGCCTTTGGCTGGAAGATAGAGGATGCCCCGCGATTTGCCGAAGTCGGCAGCGTAGAGCTGCACGGGCCGTTGACGAATCGACGGGTCGATGTCGCCGAAGTCGATCGGATAGCGCGATTGGTAGTCGGCAGGCGCGGTGGGCATGTTCCGATCTCCCGCAGTCCGGGGTAAATTTCAATGGTAACAGTGTTCTAAACCGGAAATTTTGGCTATTTGTCAAATTCCGTCTTCTCCTGCACTTTTCCTCGATCTCTTTTATCGGGTCGATGCGCGCATGATTGGGTTGGATTTGTTTGCTGAGAGGCGAGTGCGTGGGTTGAGGAGGTCATGATTTGTATTTTGGCAGATCGTGATGACAACGGTTGTCGAGAGGCCATCACTTTGTTTCCGTGGGAGTACTCATAAGCTCCGGGAGCTTCGGCAGTGGGGGTTTCGGACCGAAGGCGCGGGCCGTATCGCGTTGCGGACGATCGGTCCGGGAGAGCGCGCGCTGACGCGCCAATTCTTTGAGCCCTTGTTCCTTGTAGTCCGCGCTGGTTAGCGATGCCATGAAAGCAACCAGGTCGTCGATGTCCGACTCCGAGAGAGCGAGCGGCTGGATATCCTGGTCGAGGAACGGATCAAGGGTGCCGTCGCCCTTGTTGTAGTGATCGACGACGTCCCAGAGCGTTGCTTGCGAACCATCGTGGAAGTAAGGCGCCGTGATGAGCACATTGCGCAGCGTCGGCGTCTTGAAGGAAGCGATATCGGCTTCTTTCCTGGTGACCAGGTAACGGCCGAGGACTGACATCTCCGATTGAATCGCCGCATTGTCGATCGCGCTTGAGTTGTTGGAATCGACGAGCGTTTGGGCCTTGATTGCCAATGCGACCACGTTGTGGCGAATGATGCCGATGCCGATGTTGTGAAAATCCTTGTCGATGAAGAACGTCGGATCGCGGGTTTGATCGCTGAGCGCGTGGCATTTGTTGCATCGCGCACGCGCGTTGAATAGTTCCCATCCCCGCTTCGCACTTTCGTCGATGGCGTTCTGGTCGCCGGCGATGAAATGGTCGAAGGGAGAATCGAACGAGGCCAATGTTCGTTCGTACGAAGCAATCGCTCGGGCGAGGTCGGGCGCGTTCGGCGGACGACCGAAGACGGCGCGGAAGCGGCGATCGTAGTCGGGGATGCTCGCGAGGCGAGCGACCGCGGCGTCCATGTTCGGCTGGCCCATCTCGACCGGATTTACGATCGGGAAAGACGCCTGATCCTCGAGCGTCTTCGCGCGGCCATCCCAGAACTGGGCCACGTTGTACAAAGCGTTCAGAATGGTGGGTGCGTTGCGTTGTCCGGCGCGGCCTTTGATCCCGATCGACACTTCGCGGCTATCGGTGAACGCGTGAGCCGGGTCGTGGCATGTGCTGCATGCGACGGTGCCATCGGCAGACAATCGTCCGTCGAAGAAGAGCTTCTCACCCAGCTCGATCTTGTCCGGCGTCTGCGGGTTGTCGGCCGGAACCGCGGCTCGAGTCGCGGCGATCGGAAGGCCAACTTGCTCGAGAGACCTCGGCATGGCCAAGCGACCAGCCGGCGGAATCGGCGGGGCTGCGCCAGGCACGAGCAGCAACAGAGTGATCAAAATCAATCCTTGCGCGATTCGCATCACTTAATCGTATGTGAAACCCGCGCTGGGTTTGCAGGGGTGACCCCTGCACCCAGTACTAAGAGAAGATGCGGGACTTTGTCCCTGTTAGAAGGGGTTTGTGAAGGAGGCTGAGTGGGCGCGGTCAATAATTCCGGGGCTTACTCGGTGGGCGCCTTGGTGTAGAGTCCGCGTGTCACGGATGCTGAAAACTCCCCCAGTTAATCCAGCCAAACGCAAAGTCAAGCGCCGCAAGAAGGCGTAGCTATTTCAGCCGCGTGCGGCACGGATGCCATGACTGGTCAGCCACTCGAAAGCCCGATCTGTATATTCTGGCTTATCGAAAAGAAGCATCGCATCCGATGAATTGTCGACCATCGCGCCGCCAGCAACGCGAATACCGTTCTGAGCAAGCCGCTCGATCAGAGTGGGGAGAGATTGAGAACGCTGGCCGTCAAGTGATAGCAGAAGGCGCATTGGTTCTTTTGAGAGAGACGGTAGATCGATTGCACGGACATGTAAAGTTTGCAAAATGCAGCGCACCTCCTGCGTGGTGTCAAGTGCGTTATACTTCCCTTTCCAGAATGGAAAGGGGGGAACAGAAGGCAGCGAGCTGCTTGGGGGTTTGAACCCTAACCCCTAGCCCCTTCCCCAGAGCAGGGGAAGGGGAACCAGAAGGAGTCATCCGGACGCGCCGTCCTATCCCCCTCACCCCCTTTCCAGAATGGAAAGGGGGGAACAGAAGGTCCTCCACCCGCCGCTCAAAGTCTCGCGTCGGCCTCCCCCGACGAACGTGGGAGGCAAGACGGGGATTACTCTCTGGGCGCGGTGGTGTAAGATCGCTCGGATCGAGGTGGGTTCATTTTGAAGACCGGGATTATTGGGGCGCGCGGGGTTGGGAAATCGACCGTGTTTCATGCGCTGACGGGGCTTGCGCCGGTTCCGGGCACGGCCGAGGGGCGTAATCGCGCGCGGCCAGGACAGATCAAGGTCGCGGACCCGCGCCTTGATTTTCTTGAATCGGCGTACGGCTCGAAGAAGAAGGTTCCGGTCGAGCTCACGATTCTCGATTTCGCGCCGAATCCAAAAGAGCAGAAGGAGGGCGCCGCGCTCGATCCGAGCCTGCTGCCGCTGGTCCGCGACATGGACGCGCTGTTGATCGTCATCCCGCAGTTCGCCGGGATGGAAAAAGATCTGGTCGCGACGCTCGAGAGGATCGAGGGCGAATTGGTCTTTGCGGATTTCGATCAAGCCGAGCGGCGACTCGAGAGGTTGAAGAAAGAGAAGGGCGGCAGCGACTTCGAGCGCGCGGCGCTCGAGAAAGTGATCGCATGGCTTGGCGACGGCAAAGCGCTGAGACTGCTCGAACTGACGGCGCAGGAGACGCAGGCGTTTTCGAGCTTCGGGTTTCTTTCGCGCAAGCCCGCCCTGGTCACCGTCAACTGCGAGATGGAACGCGCCAGCGCCGATGTCACCGATACCGAGCACGCCGCGGTGCACGCGCACGGGCTCGAGGTCTTCAGGCTCGCGGCCGCCTTCGAGTCGGAGTTGTGGGAACTCGACGCGGGCGGCCAACATGAGATGCTGAAGGATGCGGGACTCGACGCGCCCGCGCGCGACCGCCTGATCGGCGCGCTCTATAACCATCTGGGGCTGATCACTTTTTACACCGCCGGCGAGCCCGAGGCGCACGCATGGTCGCTGCACCGCGGCGAATCGGCGCTCGACGCAGCCGGCGTGATCCATACCGATATCGCGCGGGGATTTATCCGCGCCGAAGTGGTCAGCTACGACGACTTTGCTATCCACAAGTCCGACGCGAAGGTCAAAGAGGCCGGCAAGCTCAGGCTCGAAGGGCGCGACTACGTGATGCGCGACGGCGATATGATCCACATCAGGTTCAAGGTCTAGGACGCCTGCGCGACCTCGTTCGGCGCACCTCGTTGAGAGAACTTTATTTAATGTGAAACCCGCGGTGGGTTTCACGCTTCCTTCGGCAGGGGTGACCCCTGCACCCAGTACCCGGAGAAGCGCGAAATCGCGCGGACGCGCTTTCGCTCTCAGGTTCGGGAAAGACATGCGGGCATCGCGAGCTGCCTTTTGCTCGGGCGGGAAAAGACGCCGGCTGACTACGGGGCGATGCGGGGGAAAAAGCGTTGCGCGTTGTTGGCCAGGAGGGCGCGCTTTTCTTCGGGGGACAGGCGCGGATTGTTCACGACGATTTCGGCGGCGTCGGGGAATTCGGCGTCGAAATGCGGATAGTCCGACGCCCACATCAGGCGCGGCACGCCGACGAGGCGCATCGCGTCCGGCAACATCGCCTCGTCGGGATCGAACGTGAAGAAGCATCGCTCGCCGCGCATGTGCTCGGACGGTTTGCGCGTCAGATGCGGCGTGTGACGAGCGAAGTGCTTGTAATGCGCGTCCATCCGCTCGGCCCACCACGGAACCCATGATATTCCGCCTTCGAAAAAACCGAGCCTGAGATTCGGGTAACGCTCAAAGAGTCCGCCGCCGACCGCCGACCCCATCACGCGCATCTGATGCCAGACGTGCCCCGTCAGATGCATCATGAACATGTTGTTGCCGACGTCCTCGCGGCCGGGCGCGAACGGCGGTCGATCCGTGCCGCCATGAAAGCAGATCGGCAGGTCGGCGTCCTGCGCGGCTCGATAGAGCGGATCGAAGTACGGATGGTCAGGGAGCCTCGCGTCGAGATTGCCGAAAGTCATGATGCCGACCGCCCACGGCTCGCGCGCAAGATAGGCAACCTCGACGGCACATCGATCCATCTCGCGCTGCGGCACGATCCCGACCGCCTTGATTCGCGCCGGGAATGCGCCGCAATACTCGCCGACCCATCGGTTGTAAGCGCGCGCGAGCGCCGCTTCCATCGCGGGGTCGCTCGCGGCGCATACCGAAGTCGCGACGGTCGCGAAGCAAACCGCGACGTCGATGCCTTCTTTGTCCATGTCGCGGATGCGCTCGGCCGGATCGTAGCCGCCCGCGGGCGACGCCAGAGGATGGTTGCGGCCCGACGGCAGTTTGCCGAGGCCGGGAACTTCGTTCGCCTCGCCAAGCGGACGCTCCGCCGATCGCCATTTCGGATAGAGCGCGGGAACGATTCCGAGATTGCCTGCACCGACCCGAGAGAGAAGTGCGTCCGCGGCGGCGCGGAATTTCGGATCGATGTGCGTGGAATAGAGCGACGCCGGCTCGGTGACGTGGCCGTCCGCGTCGATAATTTTGAATCCTGCCAATGCCATCGCTGAGTTGCGGCGATTGTGGTGGACGGCGGCACGCGCTGTCAACGCGCGATGCAGAGACGCTCCGCGGCGGGGACTTCGGCGCACTCATTGAGAGAACTTAATTTAATGTGAAACCCGCGGTGGGTTTCATTTATTACGGCTTCCTTCGGCAGGGGTGACCCCTGCACCCAGTACCCGGAGAAGCGCGAAATCGCGCGGACGCGCTTTCGCTCTCAGGTTCGGGGGGAAGTTAGGCAGGCGATGCGAGCTGCCTTCGTGTGGTGGTAAAAAAGTTGCCGGCGCGAAGCGACTCGTTGGACCTGCGAGGCGCATCCGCGCCGGCGGACGGACACGGGACCTTTTTTTGGCGATCGCGTTTTTAGCGATGCGCCGCCGAATATATTCTCCGGCCCAACTAATGTAAACGACTTACGTTCGCAGGCTGTGGATAAACAAAAGGCGCGGAGCGTCACGGCATTCAGCCGGTTCACTCCGCGCCCGTGTCAGAAATTAACGAATCCGCTTAAGCAATCTATTAAGGAGCGGCGGCCACCATCGACTTTACCGTGCAGAAATCCTTGTCGATTGCGCCCATGTTGATGTACCAGCATTCGCGCTCCGGCGTATGCTGGCCGGGCAGGTAACACATCGTCGAGAAATTTCCCTGCGTGTCGATCGACGCCGCACCCACAACGAACTCGCGCTTGAACGGATAAATCGCCACTCGCGCATCTGGCACCGGACGGTCACGATATGCCAGCCAGTAGATGTGCGTACGCCACAAACGACCCTTTTGATCGTAGGTATCGACGTAAGGCTCGAAACACAATTCGGTGTCCAGATAGACGTCGGTCATTTTGTCGAGCGCGCTGCTTGCCTCGCCGATATCGCGCCGGGGAGTCGCCTCGACGATATACATGTGGCGCATCTCCCAAGCCTCGGGGCATGCGGTCGCGCCGCCGTCGTAGGGACATGTCTCTTCGGGCGAATGCTGCGCGTGCACGGTCCCGAGCATGTCCTTCTCACCCAGGAACCGATAGTTGTACTGCTCGGTCTTGGGATTGAAGCCCGCGTAGTGGTCAGGATCGTAGCTCTGCGCACCGGTCGCGCTGGAGAGAATCGACTCGTTGAGACGCCGCACGCGACGAGTGCCGGGGGTCCAATCCCAGGCGTCGTCGCCGCGGTTCGGGTCCGCGTAGCGATAGCGGATCAGTCCGGTACCGCGCGCCTCTTGCGGCGAAAGCACGGGGTACAAGGCGAACACCCACATGCGCCCTGACTGCTTGAAGTCCGGATCGACGGGCAACGGCTCGACTTCGGTCCGTCCGAACAGGTTGTATCCGGCGTAGTGACCAATCTCGATGTCGTTGATGATGTTCTGGTCCTGGCCCGGACGAACGTACTCGCTCTGGCAATCGTAGAAGCGCAGATCGTAGTCGTCAGTGCTGATCGGACGGAAGACGTTGTTCCACATTATCTTGGTGGCCACGTAAGGGTCGTTCGGATCGATCAGCGGAAACGCCTGCCCGGCAACGTAACCGACCATGCTGCGATGATCGTTAGTGAGCCGGACCTGCTGCGAATACTTTTCGGTCGCGTCCCGATACGGCGGCGGCCAATCGACTCGTTCGGACGGGACGATATACATCCGCATTCCATGGGTCACCGCGTAGTATACGCCGGGCGAAACCAGGTCTTTGATCTGTGCCGCGTTGGCGGGAGTTATGATGTCGCCGGCCTTCACGGTTGCATTAGCTGAAGCCGCGATCAGGCATAAGCCAATCGCCAGCGTCCCCACCCTAAGCAATGTTTTCCCCAAAGCATGCTTAACCATAACGTAAGGTACCTCCTCCCTCTTGAGAGCTACAATTCTTGGTCGCGAAATTTTACGGAGTCAAGTAGTCATCGCCAAATATCATCAAAATGTTCCTTAATTCTACATATTGATTATAGGGATGCGAAAAAAGAGCGGGGCGGTGCAGCTATCTCACTGCACCGCCCCGCCGGGCTATCAAGGGAGCTAAGTCCCTGATTTATATGGATAACTCGCTTACGGAGCCGCCTTTACCATCGACTGGGTGGTGAAGAAATCCTTGTCCACCGCGCCCATGTTGATGTACCAGCATTCGCGCTCGGGCGTATTCTGTCCCGGCAGATAACACATTGTCGCGAAACCCGACTGCACGTCATAGCGGGCCGAGCCTACGATGAACTCGCGCTTGAACGGATAGATCGCAACCTTTGCATCGGGCACCGGACGGTCGCGGTATGCGGCCCAGAAGATATTGGTGCGCCACAGCGCGCCCTTCTGATCGTAACCGTCGACGTACGGCTCGAACCATACTTCGGAGTCCATGTAGACGACGGTGTCCTTGTCAAGCACGTTGCCGGCCTGGCCGGTGCTGCGATTTGGCGTCGCATCAACGATGTACATGTGGCGCATCTCCCAATCTTCAGGACATGCTGACGCGCCGCCGTCGGTCGAGCAGGTTACCTCGGGCGAATGCTTCGCATGAACGACCGCGAGCATCTCTTTCTCGCCGAGAAATTTGTAGTTGTACTCTTCGGTCTTCGGATTGAATCCCGAATAGTGGTCGGGGTCGAAGCTCTGCGCTCCGGTCGCGGTGCTGTTCAGCGACTCGTTCAGGCGCCGGACGCGGCGGCTGCCCGGATTCCACGACCAGGTGTCGTCACCCTGCTTGGGCGCTGCGTAGCGATATCGAATCAGCCCCTGGCCGCGCGCTTCCTGCGGCGCGAGGATCGGATAGAGACCGAACAGCCACAGACGGTTGGTCTTCTTGAAGTCGGGATCGACCGGCAGCGGTTCTACTTCCGTGCGTCCCACCAGGTCATAGCCCGCGTAGTGGCCGACCTGGATGTCATTGACGACCTTCTGCTCATGACCGGGATTGACGTACTCGATCTGGCAGTCAAAAAAGCGCAGGTCGTAGTCGTCGGTGCTGATCGGGCGGAACACGTTGTTCCACATGATCTTCTCTGCGACCTGAGGGTCGTTAGTGTCGATCAGCGGGAAAGGCTGCCCAGCGACGTAACCGACCAGAGAACGATGGTCGTCAGTCAGGCGCACCTGCGATGAGTATTTCTCGGTCGCGTCCTTATAAGGAGGCGGCCAATCGATGCGCTCGGAAGGCACGATATCCATCTGCATCCCGTGCGTCACCATATAGTAGACCCCCGGCGACACGAGGTCTTTGACCTGCGCCGCGTTCTGAGGGGTAATGACATCACCGGGCTTAACTCCGGCCCGGGCGGTGGCGGCAAACAGACCGACGCTCATGACGAGCGCGCCGACACCCGCGACTTTCCATAAATTGCGGGCACTACGACAAAACATTCTCGGGGAACCTCCTGGCGACTGCGAAAGGGCAGGCCTGACAGAATATTAACTAACAGCGCATCACAAATGTTCCGGGGAGACAAGAACAAAAGATAACTTTGCCTTCAAGCGCAGTCAGCGAACATAAGTAATGGTAATGCGAAGAACAATTCCAATTAATGAGCTAAGTGTCTGATTTTGCGCCAGAAATGTACGATCGGGCGCGAGAGCCGGGCAAGACAAAGCTACTCGTAGCGTAGAGCGTCGATGGGATGCAGCAGGCTCGCTTTGCGGGCTGGGTAATAGCCGAAGAACACCCCCACCGCCGCCGAAAAGATGAAGCCGCCCGCCACCGCCACCGGCGAAACCAGTGTCGGCCATTCCGCCCAGGCTGAAATAATCTTCGACACCAGGATGCCCAGGACGATACCCGCGAACCCGCCCATCACCGACAGCAGCATCGCCTCGACCAGGAACTGCAGCATGATGTGAATGCGGCGCGCGCCGATCGCCATGCGGATTCCTATCTCGCGCGTGCGCTCCGTCACCGACACCAGCATGATGTTCATGATGCCGATGCCGCCCACCAGCAGCGAGATCGATGCGACCGACAACAGCAGCATCGTCATCACCTGCGTGGCGCTCTCGGAGGCCGCCGCTATTTCGCTGAGATTGCGCACCGTGAAGTCGTCATCCTGTTTGGCCTGGATGTGATGGCGCTGATGCAGCTCGCGGGTGATTTGCGCAATCGCGCTGTCGACCTCTCCGGAGTCGCTCGCCTTGACATACATCGAATTCACGACGCCGGTGATTTTTGCGGCGGCTCCGTACGCGTTGGTCGCCTCGGTGGTCGAGCTGTACACCGAATTGGTGGTCGGCACTGTCGCGTAGGGGTTGGTCGCACTGGCAGTGGCGACTGCAGCGGGCGTGGATTGCGCCAACGGGGCAGACACGCCAAGGACTTTGCGCTCGGCGGTGTTGAACGGCACGATTACCACGTCGTCCTGATCCTGCCCGTAACTGGATTGTCCCTTGACCGCCAGTACACCGATTATCTTCATCGGGAAATTCTTCACCCGGACCGTCGCGCCGACGGGATTCTGTCCTTCGCCGAAAAGATTGTCGACCACGGTCTGTCCGAGCAGGCAGACCGCCGCGCCCGCCTTCTCTTCCGAGTCGGTGAAGATGCGTCCGATCGACGGCTGCCAATCGCGGATCGCAAAATAGTTCGAAGTCGTGCCCTGGATGCTGGTGCTCCAGTTGCGATTTCCCGAGACCACCTGCCCCGCCTGGCGATCCATGTACGTCACTAGCGCGATCGGGCCGCCGCCATCCGCAATCGCCTGCGCATCGCCGACCGTAAGCGTCGAGTTGCTGCCGAGCCCAATGCGAACGCCGTTGGCGGTCGTCGCGCCCGGCAGCACCACCAGCAGGTTGGTGCCGAGGCTGTTGATTTGCGCCTCGACCGACGATTTCGCCCCGTCACCGACCGCGACCATCGTGATCACCGCCGCGACGCCGATGAAAATACCCAGCATCGTGAGCGCCGCGCGCAGTTTGTTGCGCCTGATCGCGCGCCCCGCCGCGACCACCGCCATGCTCGCGAACACCCATACCTCGTCGAGGATCGAGGCCGCCTCCGCCGACGCATCTTTCGCGGGCGCCACCGCGTTGCCGGCGACACCGGCGTGCGCGTCGACAGCTTCCTTGCGCGTGTCCGAGACGATCACGCCGTCGCGAAACGTGACGATTCGGTCCGCATACGTCGCCACGTCCGGATCGTGTGTCACCACGATTACCGTGATGCCCTGTTCGCGATTCAGCTTGGTGAGCACGTCCATTATCTCGGCCGAGTTGGTCGAGTCGAGGTTGCCGGTCGGCTCGTCGGCGAGCAGTATCGACGGCCGATTGACCAGGGCGCGCGCGATCGCGACGCGTTGCTGCTGCCCGCCCGAGAGTTGATTTGGATGACTCTGTTCGCGGCCTGCCAGCCCGACCAGCTTGACCAGGTCGGCTGCGCGATGCTCTCCGTCGGCGGTCCACGCCGAGTAGAAGAGCGGCAGCTCAACGTTCTCGAGCGTCGAGGTCCGCGACAGCAGGTTGAAGTTCTGAAAAACGAATCCGATTCGCCGGCTGCGGATCATCGCCAGCTCCGACTCGTTCAGCTGCGCGACGTCCTCGCCCTCGAGTATGTAGCGTCCGCTGGTGGGCCGATCCAGGCATCCGAGCATGTTCATCAGCGTCGATTTACCCGAGCCCGACGCACCCATCACCGCGACGAACTCGCCGCGCTCGATCGTCAGGTTCACTCCGCGGAGCGCATGAACCTCGATGTCGCCAAGCACGTAGGTCTTGGTCATCCCGACGATCTGAATGACGGTGTTCATCAGGTGGCGAACCGCGGCTAGTGCGGCATGTGCATCATTCCGCCCATCGGACCGCCAGGGCCGCCGCCGTGCGATCCCGATCCGCCGGCATGCGATCCCGCAGTGCGAACTTCGTCCGTCACCACGCGATCTCCCTCCTGCAAGTCGCCATCGGCGACTTCGACCCAGGTTCCGTCGCTGAGCCCGGTGGTGATCGTGACCGGGGTGACCTTGCGATGGTCGAGGACCCAGACGCGAGTCTGGCGGCCCGGCGCTCCGTCGAGCGCCGCGGAATCGGCAGGCGGTTCTCCGGGCGGCGCAAAGCGCAGTGCGTCGATCGGAACGCGCACGACCTTCGGCTTCGAGGCAGTCACGACGTTCACATTGGCCGTCATGCCCGGCTTCAGCAGCAGCTCGGGATTTTCCACGGCCACCACCACGTCGTAGGTCACCACGTTTTGAACCGTGATCGGCGCCTGCCGGACCTGGGCGACGACGCCCTCGAAATCGCGGTCGGGAAACGCGTCCACCCGAAACGTCGCCTTCTGCCCTTCGCGCACGTAGCCGATATCGGACTCGCTGACGTTCGAGTCGACCTGCATCTTGGTCAGATCCTTCGCGATCAAAAACAGGGTTGGCGTCTGAAAGCTCGCGGCCACCGTCTGGCCCACGTCGACGTTGCGCGAGACCACGGTGCCGTCAACCGGCGACACGATATTGGTGTAATTCAGATTGACCTCGGCCGCGTGCACGTTGGCCGTCTGCTGCTGGATATTGGCGCGGTCGAGCGCGACCTGCGCTACATCCATCTGCCACGCGCTGTACGCCGAATCCGTCGCGTCCTTCGAGACGGCGTCCTCTTTCAACATTTCGCGGTCGCGTTCGTAGGTGACTTTTTTGTAGGCGAGGTCGGCCTGGTCCTTGCCCAGTTGCGCGATCGAATTCGCCAGCGTCGCGCGCGCGATATCAACCGTCACCTGGTAGGTGCTCGGATCGATTTTCGCGATTAGCTCGCCCTTTTTCACCGGCGCATTGTAGTCTCGGTATATTGCGATGATCGGTCCCGACACGTACGTGCCGAGCTGCACCGTAATGACCGGATTGACCGTTCCAGTCGCCGTGACCGAACGTACGATCGGCCCCTCGGTGACCTTGGCGGTGACAATTCTTGTCGCGGACGCGCTGGGGGCAAGGAAATACCAGCCGCCAAGGACGGCAACCGCTACGATCGCGAGCATCCACGCCTTATTTTTCATTGCTGGACAACTTCATTGGTGGTGCTCAATTATTATCCCGCTGGGCATCGGTTTCCAGTAGAAAGAGGCTATCGCCTCTTAGACGTAACTCCGCCGCTGAAGTTTCGCGTACTCGGAACCTAACCCCTAACCCCTTCCCTCACCCCAGGCGCGGACGCCGTTCCCTCTCCCGCAAAGCGGGCGAGGGTAATTCGGTACTGCAGCCGAACATAGAGGGGAAGGGGAACCGGATTGGAGAACGACTTGAGCAAATTCACGTGACCCGAGTAACTTGACGGTCATGGCCAAACAGCAGCCGCCCCCATTGGCAGGAATCAAAGTTGTCGATCTGACGAGATACCTCGCCGGTCCGTTTTGCACGCAAATCCTCGGCGATTACGGCGCCGAGATCCTCAAGATCGAACCGGTCGAAAATCCGCGCGGCGAGCTCGGCGGCAGCGAAGAGGGCGGGAAGCGTCCCGACAGCTACTTCTTTCTCTCCGCCAATCGATCCAAAAAAAGCGTCCGGCTCGCGATCAAGAAACCCGAGGGCCGCGAAATCCTGATGCGCCTTATCGACGCCGCCGACGTCGTGGTCGACAACTTTCGCCCCGGCGTCATGCAAGCGCTCGGGTTGGATTACGAAACGCTCGCGGCGCGCAATCCCCGCATCATCACCTGCTCCATCTCGGGCTTCGGCTCGACCGGCCCGCTGCGCGATTTTCCCGGCTTCGATCAAATCGCGCAGGGGATGTCAGGTCTGATGAGCGTGACGGGCACCGTTGAGAGCGGGCCGACCCGCGTCGGCATCGCGATCTGCGATCTGCTCGGCGGAATTTTCTCGGCGCAGGGCATCCTGCTCGCGCTCGAAGCGCGCCATCGCGACGGCCGCGGCCAGCGCGTCGAGACTTCGCTGCTGGAGTCGATCGTCAGCATCCTGACCTGGTCGGCGGGAATTTATTTTGAAACCGGCAAGACTCCCGCGCCCGCCGGCAACCATCATCCGCTATCGTCACCGCACGGGGTCTTCAGGGCGTCGGACCGGCCGTTCAACATCGCATGCGGCAACGAAGCGATGTGGAAGAAGTTCGTCAAGGTGATCGATTGTCCAAAACTGGCCGACGACGAACGCTTCAAGAGCAGCGGCCGCCGCATCAAGAATCGCACAGCGTTGACCGAAGAGATAAATCGCGCGCTGGCGCCGCATCCCGCCGAACATTGGATCGAGATACTGAATCGCGAGGGCATCCCGTCGGGCCCCATTCTGACAATCGAAGAAATGTTCAAGCATCCGCAGACGGCAGCCCGCGAGATGCTGCTGAAGCTGCCGCATCCGGAACTGGGCGAATATTTGACGACTGGATTAGCAGCCAAGCTGGAATCGACGCCTGGCAAAATCACGCGCCCGCCGCTGGTCGGCGAGCATACCGATGAAGTGCTCGCGGCGCACGGCTACTCAGAGGAAGATCTGCAGCGCCTGCGCAGCGAGCGAGTTATCGCGTAGTCGCGCTTGCGTTAGTTGCAATCGCAGGCCTCAACCACCACGTAGGAAGTTGAGGCTTGATATGAATCCTGGGTCTGCGGATTTTCGTTGCCGGTCGTTCGATGCAGTTTATGGCCGTTGACACATTCGCGATGAAACACCGCAATCCCTTTGCTGCACCGCAGCAGTCTTTTGCTGACACTACTTCCGCATTGGTCGCAAATATCCAGCATAATGAGTCCCCTTCGGGTGAAACTTCCGGTATCTGGCCAGTAGAGCAGCAATCGTGCCGATTACCGGCCGGCGGCCAGGACGTGCCGATTACCGGCGGCGACAGACTGAGGAATCAGGAATTCGGACCCTCACCCGACGCTCACGGTCTCTCGTCGGCCTCTCCCTGATAGAGAGAGGCTAGGAAGAAGGCCTCACCTCGACTCTGCCTGCGCGCAGGCGCCACTCGATGCTTGTGCACTTTTTTGCGAGGGCGTTGTCGTGGGTTACTATCACCATTGCGCCTGGATAGTCGGTGAGCGCTTCTTCCAGGCGCTCGATTGCCGGCATGTCCAGGTGATTGGTTGGCTCGTCGAGGACCATCGCCCAGACTTGGCGTCCGAGGCCGTAGGCCATCACTAGCTTGCGCGCTTCGCCGGGACTTGGGGCGGCGGATTCGAGCAGGCGGTCGGGATCGATGCCGAGGGCGGCGACGAGAGTGAGCACGCGGCCGCGCTCGCCGGAGTTGAGAGCGTGGACCGTGTCGAGCATCGCGATTCCGTCGCGCGCGGTGAGTTCCTGCGGCAGGTATAGGATTCGCTCGCGTGCGATATGCGCGCCGCGGATCATCGCGGCGAGCAGCGTGCTCTTGCCGATGCCGTTGGGGCCGGCGACGCGAATTTTCGCATCGCGCAGCACCGCGAGATGCACGTCTTCGAGCATTGGCGGGTCGTGGTCGCCGGCGGAGATCGCGGCCTCGTCGAGCGTGAAGACCCGGGCAACGGGGGCAGGCGCGTAGTCGACAAAAATCGAGCGCCCCTTCGCTTTGCGGAACTGGTACTCGCCGAGTCTGTCCGACACGCGATCGACGCTCGCGCGCAGGACCGCCGCGTCGCGCGAGAGTCTCCGCGAGGCCATCTCGGCCTTGCCTTTGGCTAACATGCTGGTGGCGTCGTGGTCGCCGCGGAACTTCATCCGCTTGCGAGTGCCGGCGTTGGCCTGCGCCTCGGCCGACATCGCGAGGCGCCGTTTGTCGGCGAGGCGCCGCGCGAGATTCTCGCGCTGATGCTTGAGGCGCTCGTATTCGGCGTAATGCTCGCGCTCCTCGGCTTCCCATGCGCGCTTCGCGTCAGTGTAGCCGCCGCGCCAGATTCGCGCCGTACCGTCATGCACTCGCACGGTGTAGCCGGTGATTCGATCGAGCAGCGCGCGATCATGCGAGACGATAATTCCCACGCCGCGAAAGCGCTCGAGGCCGGCAATCAGCAGGTCGCGCGCTTCAATGTCCAGGTGGTCGGTGGGTTCATCGAGCATCAGCACGGCAGGCTCCGCGCCGAGCGCGGCGCCAACCTGCCATCGCTTGCGCTCGCCGGGCGACAGCGTGGGCCATCGCGCAAGGCCGGCGGCGTCGAGGCGCAACTCGCCGTGGATTCGCCGCGCGACGCCGTCGGTCGCATGCGCAAACGCCGCAATCTCGGGCGTCATCGTCTCGACAGTCTGCGCGCACGCCCGGACCGTGCCGCGCGGCGGATCGAGATACACGTGGCCTGCAGTCGGCTCGAGTTCGCCCGCGATCAGGCGCAAGAGGGTCGTCTTGCCGGCGCCGTTGGGCCCGACCACGCCGGTCCATCCGGTCGCGAGCGTGAGCGTCACGCCACTGAGCGTGGAAACCGAATCGATATAAGAAAAAGAGAGACCTGAAAGTCGCACGAACATCGTAGCTGCTCCACGAAAACGCCCGCGCGCATTTTTTGAAAAAACCGCGGCGCGAGCTGTTTGTTGTTGTCCTAAGACGTCAACGATGGAGTAGCTACTTCCGCACGCCTGTCACTCTCTCCTGTGAGGGATACGCTCAAGATATGCGCGCGTTAGTCGAGAATCAACCGCGACTGCCTGTCCGTTTCATGAAACCTGGGCAAGAGCTCTAAGAACGTGCAGAGCAGAGGCAGAATCTTGAATCGCGCGCGGAACGCGCGCTGAATATGGTCCCTCACCTTCGATCCTCTCCCTGCGGGAGAGGGGAAGACTTCGTTTTACATCAGGCGGAACAGTCGTTACTCTTTTACTCGCCTACCAACCAAGTGGTCGGTAGGCAGTATCCGGAGCGCCGGGTAATTGGCGATTTTGCGCCATCGAGGAAATACAACCACAGCGAAAATGCCCAAAGCACTACGGAAGAGCAAACTAAAGGCCGCCGTGCGCGTCCGGCGGCATGCCAGTCACGCGATCTCCGACACCTATGACCAGATTCTCGCCGTGGCCGAGCAAGAGTTCGCCAACTCCGGATACAACGGCACCTCGCTGGAGGTGATTGCCCGCCGCACCGGCATCCGCAAGGCGTCGCTGTTCCATCACTTCAACAGCAAGCGGAAGATTTTCGACGCGGTGGTCCGGCGGATTTTCGATCAGCTCGTGTCGATCGGGCGCGAGACCGCCGCAATCGAGAACCCGAAGGAGCACCTGCTCGCGATCTGCGTTCGGCTGCACGATTTCATCGCGAGCCATCCGAATCACGCGCGCCTATTGATGCATCGCGTGCTTGAAGATCCCGCCAGCGTGCGCCGATCGTCCGAGGTGTTCATCAAGCCGCTGGTTATCGAGATGGCCAAGTTGGTCGTTCGCGGCGCCGAGCTGGGAGTCATCCGCAATACCGACGGCCCGATAAGCCTGACGCTGACCGCGCTTGCGATACCGATTCTGCCGTACTCGTTTGCGCCGGTGGTGGAGGCCTGCACCGGCATCGATGTGTTCTCGCCTGACAGTATTGCGGTTATCCGCAATCAAGTGCTGCGCCGGATGGACGCGCTGCTGAGCCCTTAGCAGAAAATCGGTCCGCGCATGAGGCGCAGTCCGCACGCGTCGCACTTTTTTACTTTTTGTCCATTAGGTGAGCGCCTTACGTGGATAAGCGTTGCGCGGCATTTGACTTTTGCCGAAGGCGGAATTATTGTCCCACGCGGAAACTACCGGTCGGTAGGTAGGAATCGGGCAGGGGCGCTGAGTCCGGCTCATTTGGCGCCGGCACGCAATTTCAATCCACGGTCAGATCAGGGAGGATCTATGAAAAGGCAGCTTCTGTTTCTAGTCCTGGCCTTCGGCTTGGCACTGATGACGGCAGCCAATGCTAGTGCGGGCAAGCCGGCCACGGTACCCGGTTATTGCGGAAACAACTACGCGATGCTGATGACGGGATACGAACCAAACCAACTTCCAGCGAGTGGGTCGGGGGCGTTAATCGGGCCGGGAGGATTTAACGGAGCGCTCACCGCCATCGTTGGCATTGGGGTCATCCAGTTTTCCTCTGACTGTTCTACAATCAGCGGCGAATTGATCTACAACGACGGCGACCTGCAGTTTCGTGAAGAATCCCCGCTCGGCGTCAGTGCCGGCCCCGCGGCGTGCTACTCGGCAGAACAAGAAACGATTTTGCCGTTCGGTGGTCTGCTGTGTTTCGACGGTGGCAACCATTTCACCGGTGGGAGCGTCACGACCGCGGGCGCGGCGCCCGGGTTGTCGCTGCTGCAATTCACCGCCAACTTCGGCTTCTACAACGGGAGCGTCGGCAGTCCCGCGGGCAGTTTGCCTTTCGCGTTCAACATCCAGGAGACGAACGGTGACACCACCCTGGTTGGAAACACGGTTCCGTCACCGACTGCACCGGTTCTGACTTTGACAATGCAGGAGCAGACGTCCAGTCCGGTTCCCACCACTTTTGGCAACGCTCCGTACGTGGGCAACGATGCAATCACTTGCAGCGGCCAAGGCGCCAACCAGGACGATATAGTCGCCGCTCTCGAGAGTCTTTTGTCCGGAGGAGTCGCGGGAAGTTACGGCACGGCGGTGGGATCGGTGAATATCGGGTTGAACGGCCAGGCCAGCGGAGTCCTCAGCTTCAACAGCAATGACAACCTCCTGGTTAGCGGGAGCTCGGCGACTCCGCCCAACAACTCGGACTGCGCATTCTCAGAACAGCTTGATCCTTTCGATGGGCCGGCAGCATTTGCAGACGGTACCAGCAATCTTTTTACCACCATCACCAGCTCCGCAAGCGACCCGGCATGCACCAATGCGGCTAATGCCCCTCCGGCAGGATTCACCACCAGTCAGGTGGCGTGGGGCAGCCCGAGCAATCAGAACGCCTATGCGACGGTGACCGGTCTTACTGATGGAACTTTCCCATTCGTTCCGCCGGGCGAGATGTCGACTTGCATCCACCTCTTCGATGGAGCGAAGAGTAACGGGAACCAGAACAACCAGGGGCATAGCAGCTAACACCAGTCGGTCGGCTGCGAGATAAGCACAACCCGAAGCGAACGGCGGGCCTACAAGGGCTCGCCGTTCGCGCTTGGGGTAAGCTCCGCGCGCGTCTTTATTTCTTAGTAAGGTGCAGGAGCCTGCGCCGCCGCAGATTGGCCCTGACGATCGATCGGCTGTCTCAGCATCAAACGCGGCTGTGACCTGCAGTTCAAAACAGGCGCGTGGAATAGCCACGGATGCCATATGATCACATCGCCGGGCTCGCCAGTCAGTTCCATCACGCGCACGGGGACACCGCGGACGACGGCGCCGTCGATCATGAATCGCTGCACGCGGTCGATTGCCGCATCGCGTGACCAAAGAGCACGCAGCCATGGCTCCGCGCGCGTCAACGCAATCCGAACATCCGCAGAGCGTCCTTCGTCGGCAGGGTCTGCGTTGGCGGCAAAGTCCTCGACCACGCGATGCGACCCTGCCAGCACCAGCGTGCCGCCGCCTTGCTCAAGCACGGGAGCAAGATAGGCGAACACGACGACGCCGGGGAGTTTTTTTGTCGTCGACGAGCGCGATGCGGGAGCGTCGAGGTGCCATGACATGTGGGGAACATCCCACAGCGTCCGTTTACCCGGAAACGTCACGAGCGGTTGACCCCATCGCGGCGGCCGTTTCCATGTGCCTGCTCCGAAGAGATCGTCGAGCGCAGAACAGATCGCGGGGTTGCCCATCGCATTGAAAGCCTGGGACCGCGGAGCTGCCTGGATGCCGGTGACTCGCTCCGAGATCCACGTTGCAGGCGCGTCGCGATGCACACCGTGCCGCGCCAGCGAGGCCCACAGCACGTCGCACATCCGCTCAACGTGGGCGGTGGAGATGGCTGAGCGAAGCCGAACCAGGCCTAGCTGCTGAAACTCGGAACGTTGTTCGACGGTGAGCATGAGTCTAGTTAGAGAGTTGGCAATTTCAGACAGACTATCGTGCAAGACGAGTGTGCGAAACCCCGAAGCGGTCTTTCGAAGCGGGCGCGATGCTTAGGGCCAGTTGTCGCCCTTATTGCGGTTGTTCTGCCATTGCAACGGTTGAAGGTTCGATAGCTCGTCGGTCCCGCCTTTTGAAAGGGGCACAATATGATCGATCTCCCAGCCAAAGTGCGACAACGTGTCACCGTGCGCGCTGTACTGCATCCAGGTGCCGAATGCATCGCGGCGGTAGAAGTTCCCGTTGTACCCGTCGGCGATTTTACCTTTCGCCCATACCCTCAGCTTCAACTGCTCGTCAGCTGAGGCAAACGGATATGTATATCCCATTGTCACAATGTCCCCCATTGTCGCGGTGTCCCCCATAGTCGCAGTGTCCCCCTTCGTAAGCAGGCTATTATACCTGCGGCGCACTTAGGGCAAGCAGGTATTCTACCCTATCCATAGGTAGTATTTCCTACAGTTTGAGATGGTAGTAAAACGAGCGACGAGCTGGCTTTAATGCATACTCAGCGGATTGAACGCGCCTTCGGTGACGTTGCCGCTGTTGATTACCTGGCTGAATTCGTTGTGCGCGGGAACCAGCGAGCGGAAGAACGATCCGCGGCTCTCGGGATGGTAAAAGCTGCCGGCGAGATCGAACAGGCTGCCGCCCTCCGGCGACGGACGCATCCGCCACAACGGCATCGCAGTCGCGGTCAGCCCCTTCGAGTCATAAAACTCCGCGGCCAGCCAGACGTACACTTCGCTGTCGATGTAGATGACGGTGCGCGTCGATGATGAGCCGTCGTCGAAGCGCGGCCGCATCTCGAGGATGTAGGCGTGACGAAGCTCGAAGGGCTCCTCGCCGAGCGTCAAGCCTTCCGAGCCGGTCTTGAATCCGGCGGGCTCGTCGTCGGCCGCCAGGCAGGCCAGCACAGCAGTCGAGCCGAGCAGCCTATAAAGGTAGTTCTCGGTCTTGGGGAGAGCATAGGCCCAGAATGGCTGATGGCATCCGCGGCAGCCTTCGCTCGGATAGGCGAGATTCACGGCCATATGCCGGACGCGGCGCGTCGCTTCATCGAAGGAGAAAAATTCGTCGGGATGTTTGGGGTCGAGATAGCGTACCCAGATGCCGGCGCCTTCACCCGGGGTGCGGGAGATATCGCTTATCCATCGATCGCATCGCGCCTTCCACTCGACACCCATCGCGTTGTCGCCAATGGTCGGGCGCGGATCGACGTCGGTGCGATGGGCAAATCTCAGGAACTCGAACTGCTCGCACGCGTAGTCGGCGTCGCTGTTCGGGACAATTTTCAGAGGGTTGGCGGGATCGGTGGCGTAGCCGTTGCTGCTCCACGGCGCTATCGAAAAATCGTCCGGCATGAACGGTCCCATGTGCCAGTTGTAGGCGATCTTCGCAGCCGCCGACGGGTCGCTGACGTCGATTAGAGGAAAGGGCATACCGGCGACGTAGTTCTTGAGGTAGCCGTTGGCGTCGAGCGCGACTTGTGGGGCGTACTTTTCGGTAGCGTGCTGAAAGCCCTGCGACCATTCAACGCGCCGCTCGGGGACAATGCGCATCCGAAACCCATGCGCAACGGCAAATTTGGCGGCTGCCGGCACGTAGCGCGCGTACTGATCGACATTGTCGGCGCCGATGGTGGTCCCAGGCTTCAATTCCGCGACAACTGCAGGACTGGCAGACGCGGCCGGCATCGGCGCCGCCGCACTTTGCGCGCATAGCTCGGCTGGCGCCGCCATCAACAACGCTACCAACAGAAAAAAGCCACTTCGAGCTATCAACCGCAAAGCACGCAGCATCCTATGTCTACGATCGCTCAAAGGCCTACAGGCTTAAGAGCGGGATCACTTCCTTGCCGAATTGTTCCAATTGCGCGGTGCGTTCCGACGGATGGGTGACGGCGTCGATACCGATGTCGCGGGCGCCGGCTTTGATGTACTCGCTTATTTTCGCTGCTACGTCGGCGGGACGGCCTAATGCGCCGTAGCGTTTTGCCGCGTCGGTCATGTCCGTCGCGTAGCGCTTGCTGAGAAATTTGGCGGCGACTTTGTGTGCGGCTTCGACGCTCTCGCCGAGCGTGCAGAATATCTGGATGCAGGTGCCGAAGGAGGTCAACTTTCGGCCGGAGCGTTCAGCTTCCATCCCGATGAAATCGAGGCCGTCGGCGAAGCGCTTGGGCGTGACGACGTAGGGCATCCAGCCATCGCCGTAGCGGGCGGCGCGCTTGAGCGGACCGTCGGCGCGTCCGCCGATCCAGACAGGAGGGCCGCCGGGAGTCTTAGGGCGCGGCTGCATGCTGATTTCGCCGAAGCTGAAATATTTGCCGCGATGTTCGACGCGATCGCCGCTCCACAGCCGCTTCATCACCTGGATAGCCTCGGTCGCGCGCCCGCCGCGCTCGTGGATCGGCACGCCGCAGGCCTCGTACTCGCGCGGGAATTCACCGCCGACGCCGACGCCGAAGATGAAATGTCCGGCGCCAAGCAAACGATCAAGCGTCGCGACCATCTTGGCAACCGGGACCGGATGGCGCAGCGGCAACAGGTAGACGCTGGTGCCGAATGTGAGCCTGGGACTCAGCGCCGAGAGGTAAGCGAGGGTGGTCAGCGGGTCGCTGACGGGTCCCGTGAACGCTACGTGGTCGGGCGCCCACAGGACCTCGTAACCCCATCGCGAGATGGACTCTAGGTCTTGTATAGCCTGCTCGCGATTCGACGCGGAGATCATCGTGCCGAATCGAAGCCGGTTGCCGAGCGGAAGCGCGTCACTCATGCGCCGTCAATATCACAAACGAGCAGGCATGCCGACGCAGACGCGCGCACGCGTCATGCACCGCACGAAACTTACCCCCCTTTTCGCCGATCTCCCCGCGCGCGACCTAACCCTTGGCGACGTTTGAGGCTTGCAAGCCCTTGGGGCCTTGCGCGACCTCGAACTCGACGCGCTCGCCCTGTTCGAGCGAGCGGAAACCTGCCCCATCGATGGCGCTGTAATGAACGAACACTTCCTGCCCGTCCTCCATCGTGATGAAGCCGTAGCCCTTCTTGGGGCTGAACCACTTGACCGTACCGTTAGCCATTTTCCCCCGTACCTCCCTGAAGGAAACCGAGCCGCAGCGCCCGTCCAGGGCCTGCTCTTGCCGGCAACGCCACCTCCCCAGAGCAGCGTGCGTAACGGCGGGCATATAGCACAAGATGCGGCGCATACCAAATGGGTAAAACGCAAGAAACCGCCCCGTAATATGTTTGGCGATCGAGAACCCGACGGTGCAGCGGCTAATATTGCCAGCGCCGAATAGGGCGGGCGTGCATGTGGCAGTGGTCGGGAATCTGGCGCATCACGTCGTCGATGCCGAATTTGTCGGCGCCGTACTTGGCGCGCGCGACCAGTGACAGCGCCTCGATCATGAATTCGCGCTCCTGGTCGGTGGGCACTGCGCGATGCTCTCCCAGAACGGCCATGGGAGTGTCGCACGAATCGCAATCGAGGATTGTAAATTTGAACGGATGAACGAAGTCGGCGTAGCGCTGCGTGTAATCGCGCAACTCGCACAATTCACATTTCGGCATCGCGATTAAGCCGTCCGATTCCGGCGCAACGCACGACGCGTCGCGAGTCACGGCGGCTCGCGACGCGTCGAGGAGCGGATTCCTACTTCGGAGAGGCTGCAGCCGCGGGCGCCATCGCAGGCGCCGGGGCCGCCATCGCGGACGACGGAGCTGCCATCGGCGCCATTGGAGCTTCCTTGCCGCTCTTGGCCTGCATCGACGACTTGTTCGCGGCCTTGGCGGCGGCCTTCGCATGACGCTTGCAGCGATAGACGCTCGAGGTCGAGATGTTCAGGTCGGTGGCGATTTCTTTCGCATGCTTACCGCTATTCACCTCGTTCATCACGGCGTCGCAATCGACCTTGCTGGCGGCGTAGGCCGGGCGCGCGTTGGTCGCGAACGCGACGGTCGTCACGAGCATGGCAGAGGCCGCAGCAAGCGCAAGTTTCTTCGATAACATTTTTGTTCCCCGTTCTGGTTAGGTCGTTTCCAAACGCTGCACAGTATTTCAAAATGCGCGTCTCGTCAAAAGGGGTGCGAGACCCTGTTCCGGGGGATATTTCACTGTTGATGGCCTTGCACGGTTCATGAGAAATCCTTGCCATGCGGCAGAGGCGCCGAGGCGCAACAATTGATTCGATGGAGCCGGCGATGCTAGGATTGGCATCGCTGCGGCCAGTCTTTTGGGCTCCGCAAACGCTTCGAGAGCTTCGAAGCTTTCCCAAAAAGGTCAAGCGAGAGTTCGGTCGCGCGTTGCAGTTCGCACAAGCCGGCGACAAGCATCCTGCGGCGAAGCCGCTCAAGGGTTTCGGAGGCGGGGGTATTCTGGAGATTGTCGAAGACTATGATCGGAGCTCTTATTGGGCAGTCTATGCGGTTCGTTTCAAGGAGGCCGTGTACGTTCTGCACGTGTTCCAGAAGAAATCGAAAAAGGGCATCGAAACGGCGCGGTCGGACGTGAACCTGATCAAGGAGAGATTGAAGTGGGCGACGCAAGTGCACGCGAAGCAAAGTGGGTAAAGGGTAGTGGAAATGTTTTTGCGGACCTGGGTTTCGCGAATGCCGACGAATTGGCGATCGAGACCGAACTCCTTCGCCGCATTGTCGCGATCGTTCATCAAAGAAAGCTGAGCCAGCGCGCAGCCGCCCGCGTCCTCGGAATCGATCAACCTAAGGTATGCGCTTTGATGAACGGAAAAACACGCGGCTATTCCATTGCGCGGATGATCAGATTTCTCGCGGCGCTCGATCAGGACGTGGAAATCAGGATCAGGCCGAAGCCGCGTTCTCGCCGGCGTGCCGTGGTGCGATTCGCCGCTTAATTGCGGACGCGGGTTACGGCTTTGGCTTGGCGAAGCCGGGGAAGGATGGTTGGCGTTTCTCCTGCAGCGCGGCTACGCCTTCGGACAGATCGGCGCTGAAAAATCCCATCATCTCGAGTGCGAGCGATGCGTCGAACGCCGGGCCCGCGACGCGCAGCCAGTTGTTGAGCGACCGCTTGGTGAATCGCACCGCCTGCTGCGGGCCGCGCGCGAGCTTGTGCGCGACTTCCATCGCCTTGTCCATCAGCTTGTCGGCAGGGACGCACAGGCTCACGAGCCCGATGCGCTCGGCTTCCTTGCCGTCGATGAAATCCGCGGTCATCAGGTAATACTTCGCCTTCGCCATGCCGCATAGCAGCGGCCAGATGATCACCGCGTGATCGCCGGCCGCGACGCCGAGCCGCAGGTGCCCGTCGGTGATACGCATCGTCTCGGACGCGATGCTGATGTCGGCCATGAATGCTACCGCCAAGCCCGCGCCGACGGCAACGCCGTTGATCGCGGAGATGATCGGCTTGTCGAGATTGATCATGTTGTAGACGATGTCGCCGGCTTCCTTCCACGCCTTGCCGATGTTAGCGGCGCTCGCGGCCATCTGCTGGATCATTTCGAGGTCGCCGCCGGCGGAAAACGCGCGTCCGGCGCCGGTCACAACCACGACATTGGTCTCGTCGTCGTCGGCGATGTCGAGCCAGACGCGGCTCAGCTCCCAATGCAGGCGGGAATTGGTGGCGTTGAGAACCTCGGGACGGTTGATCGTGATGAGCAGGATGCCGTCGTCCTTGCGCTCGAACAGGAGGTGCTGGTACTCGCCGTACTTTTTCTTAGTGTCCACTTCTTAGCGTCCACTCGTACTGCCGTGCGCCTCGGGCGGCTTGCGGCTTAGCCCCGGTAAATGTCGATCACCTTGCCGAGCAGCGCGAGCGCCTCAGCCTTCGGGCGCTGGAAGCTGTTGCGGCCGATGATCGAACCGTAGCCGCCACCGGCGTGAATCCCGCGAACGGTGTTGAGCAGCGAGTCGTCGGTCTCCTTCACGCCGCCGGAGAAAATGACGATTCGCCGGCCGGCGAACGCCGCCTGCATGACGTGCTGAATGCGCGCCGAGAGCGGTTCGAGCGGGATCTTTTGAGCGTCGTAGACTTTTTTGGCCTCGGCTTGTTCGATGAACGCGGTGGGCGGCTTGACCTTGATGATGTTCGCGCCGAGTTGCGCCGCGATTTGCGCGGCATACGCGACCACGTCGAGCGCGGTCTCGCCCTGCTTGCTGATGCCGGAGCCGCGCGGGTACGACCAGATGACGAGCGGCAGGCCGTTGGCCTTGGCTTCTTCGCCAATCGCGCGCGCCTCTTCGTACATCGACTTTTCCTTGGCCGAGCCGGGGTAGATCGTGAGGCCAACCGCGGCGGCGCCGAGCCGCAGAGCGTCCTTGACGCTGGCGGTCATCGAGGGCGCGGGATCTTTTTCGTCGTTGAGAACGTCGTGGTTATTAACCTTCAGGATGAGCGGAATTTCGCCGGCATATTCGGCGACGCCCGCCTCGAGGAGTCCGAGCGGCGCGGCGAACGCGTTGCATCCGGCGTCGATGGCGAGCTGAAAGTGATAGCGCGGGTCGTACGCAGGCGGATTCATCGCAAAGCTGCGCGCGGGGCCGTGCTCGAAGCCCTGGTCCACGGGCAGGATGACGAACTTGCCGGTGCCCGCGAGCCTGCCGTTATTGAGTATCCGCGACAGGTTGTTGCGCACGCTGCCGTTATCGGAATCGTAGTAGCTGAGAATCTCTCGAACTCGCTTGGTCATATTCCCCTGTCTCCCCTCAGGAGTGCATTGCAGTTTGCATTTCTATATCACAACATCGCGGCGGCGCAGTGGGCCGCGCCGAGCAGTCCGGCGGCTGGATTCAGCGACACGCGGACTTCGATCCGCTTGAGGATCTCGTTGAGCCTGCCCTTGGCCAGAAATCCTTTCACGAACGCACCCGCGGTGAGCATCGGCAAAATTTTCGGCGCGATTCCTCCGCCGAGAAAGACACCGCCCAGCGCCAGCACCTTGAGCGCCAGGTTGGCGGCCTCGGAACCGTAGATGTCGCAAAACATGGTCAGTGCGTGAACGCAAACCGGGTCGCGTCCCGCCAGCGCCGCATCGCTTACGGCGGCCGACGGGTCGCCCGCGGCAATTTGAGCTGTCAGCCAGGCGGGCTCTTCGGCATGGCTCTCGCGCCTTAGAAAACGATAGATGTTCCAGAGCCCCGGGCCCGAGAGGACGCGTTCATAGCTGACGTGTCCGAATTCGTCGGTAAGAAACCGCAGCAACTCGATCTGCTCGGCGCCGCGCGGCGCGAAATCGCTATGACCGCCCTCGGACGCCACCGCGTAAAATTTGTTGCCCTCCCAGACCAGCGCGGATTCACCGAGGCCCGTTCCCGCGGCGATCACTGCGACGTTGCCGTGTTGGGGTGGATTTTCCGCGGGATGAAGCACGACGAACTCGGCGGACTTCAGATGAACCACGCCATAGGCAATAGCCGTCAGATCGTTAATCAAGCGAACCGGCGCTCCCTTCAGCGTGCGCGACAACGAATCGCTCGCGAGTTCCCACGGAATGTTGGTGGCATGGGCGCGACCGTCGATGATTGGGCCGGGCACGCCGAGGCAGGCGGCATTCACCGTCGCGCCATCGGCGAGGAAATCCGCGCACGCCGCCTCGAGACTGTCGAACTGGGCGGTGGCATAGCGATGCTCGCGCACAAGTTCGAGCGTGCCCGCTGAATGCTTGAAGAGCCCTAGATCTGTTTTTGTTCCGCCGACATCGCCGGCAAGGATGAGCCCATCCATAGAAACTCCAACCTGCTCTAGCCTTCGACGTTGAACGACTCGGCGAGCGCGACTTCCTCCGCGCTGCCGATGTAGATTGGATGCCGCTCGTGGATCGCGGTCGCTGCTATGTCGAGAATCCGCTGTTTCCCGGTCGAGCCGCGGCCGCCGGCCTGTTCGGCGAGCATCGAGAGCGGCGCAAGCTCGTACATCAGGCGGAGCTTGCCCTTGGCCTTGCCACCTTCTGCAACTTCGCCGGGATACATATATATTCCGCCTTCGAGTAAGCATCGATGAAAGTCAGCGGCGAATGCACCGCAGTATCTAAGTGAATAGCTAGTACGTTTGTCCTTGCGACTAGTAATATGCGCGAGGAACTTGCGCGCTCCCTCGTGCCACTTGCGCGCGTTGGCCTGATTGACCGCGTATGTACTGCCGCGCGGCGGCATCTTGACGTTCTCTTTCCACAAAATGAACTCGCCGAGCGTTCGATCGAGCGTGAAGATGTCGACGCCGGCGCCGGCGCTATACACCAACTGCGCGGCTGGACCATATAGAATATAGCCCGCGACGACTTGCTGACTTCCGGGGACGAGGATGTCGTCGATACCCTTGCCATGCCCCGGCGCGCGTTTCTTGACTGCGAAGATAGTGCCGAGCGAACCGTTTACGTCAGTGTTCGACGACCCGTCGATAGGATCATAGAGTATGCAGTAGCTATTGTCGCGGCAGTTGACTGAGTAATGGTGCGGCTGGTCCATTTCCTCGGAAATGAGACTACATACCGGGTATCCATGCTCGAATGCGTCCAGGAAAACCTGGTTGCCCCACTCGTCGAGCTTCTTGACCTTCTCGCCCTGCACGTTGGTCTCGCCGGTGTAGCCGAGCTCGCCGGTGAGACCCGCGGCTGCCAGCTCGCGAGTAATGCGCTTTGCGATCAGCTCGACGCGCTCCATTATCAGCGCGAGGTCGGCGACCGGCAACGCAGTCGCGCTTTTGGTCATGATATGCCGCGTGAGAGTGATGCCGCCGCTCATCCTGATTCCCTTCCTTAGAGCGTCCGCCAGGTTCGCTTGTCGGACGCGATCATCAGCGCCGCCTCAAGCGGTCCCCACGAGCCGGCCGCGTAGATTGGCGGATCCATCGGCGACTGTTCCCACGCGTCGAGGATCGGCTGGACAAACTTCCAGGCCTCCTCGACCGTATCGCGGCGCATGAAGAGCGTCTGGTCGCCTACGATCACGTCGTTGAGCAGCGTCTCGTACGCTTCCGGCGTCGAAGTCACGTAGTGAAAATCAACTTTGACCTGCTGCAGTTTGGTCTGCGAGCCGGGCACCTTCGACATGATGTGCAGCGCGAGACCCTCGTCGGGTTGAATCCTGATGGTCAGCATATTGGGCGCGAGCGGTGCGCGCGGATTTGCGTTATACAGGATTCGCGGCACGCTGTTGAAGTAGATCGCGATTTCGCTCGAGCGCTTGGGCAAGCGCTTGCCGGTGCGCAGGTAAAAGGGCACGCCGGCCCATCGCCAGTTATCGATCCAGCATCGCAGCGCGACAAAGGTCTCGATTTGTGAATCCGGCGCGATGTGCTCCTCGTCGCGATAGGCCTTGACCGGCACGCCGCCGATGAGTCCCTCGCCGTACTGGCCGCGCACGACCCATTTCTCGATGTCCTCGTCGCCGAGCGGGCGCAGCGCGCGCAGCACGTCGAGCTTGGCGTCGCGCATCGACTCGGCGCCGGTGGTGTTGGGCGGCTCGGTCGCGATCATGCAAAGCGTTTGCAGCATATGGCTCTGCACCATGTCGCGTAGCGCGCCCGCGTGATCGTAGTACGCCGCGCGCGTGCCGACGCCCTCGGCCTCGGCGACGGTGATCTGCACATGGTCGACGAATCGCGCCGTCCAGATAGGCTCGAAGATCGCGTTGGCGAAGCGCAACACCATCAGGTTCTCGACGGTTTCCTTGCCGAGGTAGTGATCGATTCTGAAAATCTGGCTTTCGTCGAAATGGTGCGCGAGCTCGGCGTTGATTTCCGAGGCGCTCGCGAGATCCGAGCCGATCGGTTTTTCGACCACCACGCGCGTGAACGCATGTCCCTTCTGCGGCGGATGAATCATCCCCGCCGCCGTCAATCCTTCCGAACAGGTGTCGATGAAGGCCGGCGGAATCGCGAAGTAGAAGGCGCGATTGCCCTCGGTGCCGCGCTCGGCGTCGAGCGTCTCGCATCGCCTGCGGAGGTTCTGATAATCGGCGGCCTCGGTGAACGAGCCGCGATTGAAGTGCAGCATCGGGGCGAACTTGGCCCAGTGTTCTTTCTCGACTTTGCGGCGCGAGAATTGCTCGATGCCGCTGAGCGCGAACGCGCGATACTTCTCGTCGTCGAGATCCTCGATCGAGAAGCCGAGGATCGCGAACTTGTCGGGCAATTCGCCGTCGATCGAAAGATTGTACAGCGCGGGAATCAGCTTGCGATGACTAAGATCGCCGGCGCCGCCGAAAATAACCACGATGCAAGGTTCGTATTGATTGCGTTCCTTGACGGGATGGAGATGGTTGAGATCGATAGGAGTCCTGTTTGCGGTCGCAGCCATAAAAACTTATTCCTTTAGCTGTCTATTCCTTGACGACGCCGTGGCCGCCGAACTCGGCGCGAAGCGCGGCGAGCAATTTCTCGCCGAAAGTTCCCGGGCCTTTTCCGGCGCGGGAGCGAAAGCGCGTGAACAGCGCCATCGTGATCACCGGCATCGAGATGTTTTTGTCGATTGCGTCCTGTACCGCCCAGCGGCCCTCGCCCGAGTCCTCGACGTAGCCGCGGATTTGCTTGAGGCCCGGATCTTTTTCCAGCGCGTTCGCCGTTAGCTCCAGGAGCCATGATCGCACCACGCTGCCATGCCGCCAGAGGTTCGCGATCTTGCCCAAGTCGAAGTTGTATTCGGACTTGTGCATCGCCTCGAAGCCTTCCGCGTACGCCTGCATCAGCCCGTACTCGATGCCGTTGTGGACCATCTTCACGTAATGGCCGGCGCCGTGGCCGCCGACATGGTCGTAGCCGTCACGAGGCGCGAGGGTTTTGAAAATGGGCTCGTAGCGCCTGAAAAGGTCCGCTTCGCCGCCGATCATCAGGCAGTAGCCGAGCTTGAGTCCCCAGATGCCGCCGCTGGTGCCGGCATCGACGAGATGCAGGCCTTTGCCGGCGAGCACGGCGGCGCGCCGGACGTCGTCGTGAAAGTTGGTGTTGCCGCCGTCGATGATCGCGTCGCCGGGCTCGAGTAATTCCGCCAGTTGGTTGACGGTGGTCTCGGTCGGCTCGCCCGCCGGCACCATCACCCACACGCCGCGCGGGGGAGTGAGCCTGGCGACGAGATCCTTCAGCGAATTGACGCCGTCGGCGCCGAAGGTCGAAACCTCTTTGCGTTTTGCATCGTCGAGATCGAAAGCGACGACCTGATGATTGTCGCGCCGCAGCCGCTCGACCATGTTCATGCCCATTTTGCCGAGACCAACGAATCCGATTTCCATCAGGCGTGCTTTCCCTCTTGGCAGACGACGATGCGATCCGGATTTTGCGTTCGCGCGGCGGAAACGACAGACTCCCGCACACGCCTCGGCATTTGACTATCCGGCGCTCGATCTAAGCTATTCCAACATACCGATTGTTCAAAGACCGCGCCGAAACCGCGCGGCTAGTGGGATTTTATGTCGTCTTCGAGCATCAGGTTGCGCAAATCCTGGCGCTGGAAGATTGCGGCTACCGAGCGGGTTAGGGCGACCGACATTACCTGGCCGGGCTCGTCGTAGATTCCTGCTTCGTCTTCTTCGCCGAGGCCGAACGAGCCGACTGGCGGGTCGAAGTAGGAGTCGTTGGTGCTCCCGGTCCAGAACGGGACGCTGAAGGGCGGCTTGTAGATCGAGACGTCGAGCACGAACTCAGCGTCAGTGCGCCAGACGGCACCATACTGACCGCTGGTGACGCGATTTTTCTTCACCCAGCATCGCCGAACCTTGCTCTCGAGCACGTACTCGGTGGTGTTCTTGATGCCCGGCTTGTAGGCGACATCGGGGGACGAGGATGCGCTCAGGCCGGCCTCATCCGCCGAGCGGCCGATCGCCTGCTGCACGATCGGGCCGAGCGGCGAGCTGTACAGGCGCTCCGTGATGTTGCCGGAATCGCCGGTGACGACTCCGATGGCAGGATTGCCGTTGAGCTGCGCGGCGTCGCCGGTCGCGTCGCGAGTGTCGGCCGGCGTCAGGATCAGAATGGTCTTTTTGGGATAACTGTTTTGGTATCCCTTGACCTGGTACTGGTAGTACTCGAGCGTCTGGACCGAGGTCGTGACAGGCGCGGGCGCGCCGCCGCCGACGGTCGCGCATCCGGGGAGCATCGCGGCGAGAATCGAGGCGATTGAGACCAGGAGCGCGCTTTGTATTCTGAAGGTCGGCTGGCTCCCCACCATCGCAGAGCCTCTTTATCGAGTCGCCGCCTGGGTCCGCTCGCGGAAGAGAAACAGCGTGCCGCCCACCTCGAGCCTGTCGCCGCTCTTGAGCGCATAGCGGCCCGCCACTGGCTGTCGATTCACGAAGATCTGCCCGCCGGTCGGACTGATGATGAAATTCTTGCCCTCGCGCCGGATGATCGCATGGCTGCCGAGCACCGACTGATCGCCGAACAGCCCGATGTCGCTTTCCTCGGCGCGCCCGATAATCGTCACGCCCTTGAGCAGCGGATACTCGCGGCCCTCGCGCGCGTTACGGCTCTGGGAGCGGACGACCATCAGCCAGCCGCGCTTGAGCAGCTCGCCGACCAGCCCGATGAAGAATCCGATCAGCGCGCCGAGAATGATGATCGCGATCGCGCGGCCGAACGCCTGCGGAAAAGTACTGGTCAGGCTCTGGTAGAAAAATCCGCCGAGCGCGCCGCCAAGCACGCCGCCGATAGCGCCATTGCGCCGACGCGCCGCTGACCCCGACGCCGATCCGACGCCGATTCCGACCGCGATTCCCAGCACGCCCCATCCGAGGATTCGGCCGTTGAGGCCGCCGAGGACGTCGAACGCAAATTCGCCGACCAGCAGGCCCAGCGCTCCACCGGCCGCGCCGATAACTCCGCCGACCGCGAACCTGCGCGCCGCCTGGCGGATCTGGCCGACGCTGAGCGTTTCGATCGAGGCGAGGAACGCGCTGATCAGTGCGCCGATCAGCGCACCGAACAGGATATCGCGGCCGTAGACCCATCGGATGCCGAGGATTGGCTCTGACAGCCCCCACGCGGCGAAGCCGCCGAGCGCGCCGGCGGCCGCGTAGAACAGAAGTTTTTCCTGGGAGACGTTACTCGCCATGATTCACTACTTTTTCATTTTTCACTTTTTCAGCCCCAGCATTGCGCGTGCATCGGTCAGGTTCAAGGTCAATTCACTAGAGACCCTCTTGTCATACGACTTTCGTCGCGGCGCGGTTTCCCGAGACTCAGGGCGTCAGGTCTACGTCAGGCAGATAGAGCGGCAGGCCGCAGGTGCCGCATTGTTGCGAGAAAATTCCCCATGGCGCGCCGACTCCCACGAAGTACACCTCGCCGCATCGCGGGCATTTGAAGGAATACAGTTTCGTAATGTTGAGCGCGCTCACGATCAGCGCCAGCCCGGTGCCCGAAACGGCCCACTTGACGATGGTGAGAACGAGGTCGTTGTAGCCGATGAAGTAGGCGATCGCCGCGCCAGCTACCAATCCCGCGAAGAATACGCTGACGTAGTAGAACTGGCGTTGCGCGAGCGCCATGCTCGCCAGCGCGGCGCGATCCTCGGCAGAGATTATCGGCGGCTTCGGCGGCGGGATTCCCGCATCTTCGAGCAGGTCCAATTTGTCAGTTAGCCTGGGTGTTCCAGGTGCCGCGCTCGCCTGACGGCGTCGATTCGAAAGTGCCGCTGATCTGGTCGTTGTGGCGCTCGCCTTCGAAGTAGTACGTCTCGGTGCCGTATGGGACCTGGAACTGCAGATGGTCGCCGCGAACGAATCCCTCGATCGACGTCGTGCCAAAGCCTGACTGACGGATCTCGATCTCGCCGTGCAGGAAACCATTGGGCTGCGGACGCAACCTGAGATTCATCTCGGGATTGCCGCCGCTGCGCAGACCGCTGATAGTGCCGGTCGCAATGGTCGGCCCGGTGATGCCGCCGGCCGACATTGAGCCGCTGCCCATCGTGCTGCCTATCGCGCTGCCGCCGCCCGGATAGGTTGCGTAGGGTCCGGCGGCGTCGGCTAGCACTTCGAATTTCTTCGCGCCGAAATATTGCCCGTTCAAGTAAAAGTTAACCGTATACGTGCCCGGCAGGAACGCGCCGCCGCGCGAATTGCCGACGCGGCCGCTGAAGGTCACCGTCCTCATGTTTGTTGAGACGGGCTGAAAATCGTTGACGCTGCCGAGCGTGCGCCCGTCCGGACCGATATACGCCGCGTCGACGCGGTACTGCCCGGGCCTGAGTTTGTAGAGACGATTCTCGAAGCTGGCCTGCCAGCCGACGAACAGCACCTTCGACACGTTAAAGGAGTCGGTCGCGCCCGACAGCGCGGTCCCGGTCTTGGTGGTGTTGAGAAAGCTGATCGCGCGGAGCTGGAGCGGCTTGGCGCGGCGCTCGTCGATCATCGCGATCCTTTCCGCCTCTTCCTGGCGCTTGCGCTCCTCTGCCTTCGCTTCGGCCGCCGCAGCCGCCTCGGCCGCCGCCTCCGCGTTCTTCGCGCTCAGGTCCTGGTTGACCTTGAAGCCTTCCTGCGTGAGCATCTTGTCGTCCGAGTAGAGCGCCACTTTGTAAGTGCCGGCGGGCTTGTCGGTCATCGTCGGCATCAACGCGACGCCGCTGAAGTCGACCGTTTTCTGCGCAGGCCCGACAAAGACATTGGTGTCGCTGGACGCGATCTGAAGACCGTTAGGATCGAAAAAGCGTGCCTCGATCTTTTCGTCGCGGCCGTCGAGCCCTGCGAGCAGGTTCTTGAAGGTTGCGGTCCATTTCAGGTAGCGAGCGTTGGTCAGCTCTGTGTCTTTGAATTGCGATTGCGGCGCCGCCAGCGCGGTGCCCTCGCGGGTCGAGAGCGCCAGCGTCATCGCGGAAAATTCGAGCGGATTCTCGCGCGCCTTGGCCAGCAGCTCCTCATGCTTCCACGGCAGTCCGTCGAACAGCGGCTTGAGTCCGAGCTGCTGCTGGAGTTCCGGGCTCGAATATAGGTAGGTCCCGCCGAACGCGGCGCCCGCCAGCACCATCAGGAAAATCACCAAGCCGATCGAACGGCTGAGACGGCTGCGCGGCTCGCGATAAGTTACCGGCTCGTCTTCAAACCCGAGTTGTTGCTGGTACTGTGACAGCCCGCCGGTTCCGCTGGTCGAGGTGACGCGGCCGCTGTCGAACGACAGTCCGCGCCCATAGAGCATCATGTCGCGGAATTCCTGGACGCGCGCCGGCCGCCCATCCATCTCGTAGGCGAGCGCGGCGTCGATAGCGCCGGCCAGGTTGCTCGACACGCCGGGACGAAGTTCGCGAACCGGCGGAAAACTGAAGGGCGGAAACTTCTCAGGATCGCGGCCGGTCAGCACGTAATGCAGCGTCGCGCCGAGCGAATAGATGTCGCTGCGCGGATCGACCAGGCCCTGGTACTGCTCCGGCGGCGCGAAGCCCAGCGTGCCGATCATCGTGCCCTTGCGCGCGGCTTTGAACAGCCGCGCGATTCCGAAATCCACCAGCACGACCCGCCCGTTCGAATTGAGCATCACGTTGGACGGCTTCATGTCGCGGTAGATTATCGGCGGCACCAACCCATGCAGGTACGCGAGCACGTCGCACAACTGGCGCGCGATGTCGATAACCAGCCCCTCGGGGAGCGGCTCGCCGCGCGCGGCCAGCTCCTCCTCGAGGTTGCGCCCCTCGACATACTCCATGACCAGGTAATGGCGATTGGCGAGTTCGAAGCGGTCGGTGATCGCGGGAATCGCCTGATGCTTCAGCTGCGCGAGCGTGTCGGCCTCGCGCGCGAAATATTCGTTGGCCTCGATCCGCTGCGCCTGGTCGATAAAGTGATCGACCATCTCTTTGATCGCGCACGGACGATTCGCCAGCCGCTGGTCATGCGCCAGGTAGACCATCCCCATCCCGCCGCCGCCGAGCAGGCGCGCGATTTTGTAGCGGCCCTGCAGAACGGTGCCCGCTTCGAGCGGTCCGGTTTGCGGCTGCGGCGTGTCTTTGGGCGAAGTGGCCATCGTTAGTTCGTAAAAAAACCGGCGCGTCGGTCGCGCCTAGCTTGCATACACTACAATCACTGAAATGTTGTCGGTACCACCGCCAGCGTTGGCCGCGACGATCAATTCGCGCGCCGTGTCGAAGGGATCCGCGTTGCGCCCCAGGATGTCGAGGATCTCATTGTCCATGACGTGCGCCGTCAGCCCGTCGCTGCACAGCATCAGCTTGTCCCCGCGCTTCAGCTTGACTCCAAGCGCTTCGGCGCCCGCCGGTCCGCTCTGACGCGCGCCGAGCGAGCGCGTGATCACGTTCTTGTGCTCGTGCGTGTGCGCTTCCTCGGCGGTAATTTGTCCAATTTCGACCAGCCGCTGCACAAGCGAGTGATCCTTGGTGACCTGGCGAAGCGCGGCGCCTTCCATCAGATATCCGCGGCTGTCTCCTACCCACGCCACGGCCGCATCCGACGGCGTGACGAGCGCGCATACACCGGTCGAACCCATTCCACGCGACTCCGGATGGCTCGCCACATAGTCGATAATTTTGGAATTCGCTTCCTCGAGCGCGGCCGTTAGCATATCCGCTCCGCTGGCAGCATCTCTACTTGCGGTTTCGAGCCGCGACTCAATGTAACTCCGGATCGTCTCTACGGCAATTGCGGAAGCGACCTCGCCCGCCTCCGCACCGCCCATCCCGTCGGCCACGACATACAAATGGCACTGCGCCGGATCGACCAGCGACTCGCGCACGTACTCGACCGCGAGCACCGAGTCCTCGTTATGCTCGCGCACGCGGCCCACGTCGGTCATCGCGGCCGCGCGCAGCCGGATCGCGCCACCGAGCGCAATCAGTTCGGCCTTGAAGTCGTCTATATTCGCCCAGCGGTCGGCGGGACTGAACGCGATCGCGCGGCGAATCGCCTTCTCGAGCCTCGGTGTAACGACATGCGGCGGATAGAACTGCACCGGGCCAGCCTCTTCGCGCCAGCTCTCGCTCGGAATCCGCGAGCCCGTGAGCCACGTGTAGAGAATCGCACCGGCCGAAAAAATATCCGCGCGCTTGTCGACCCGCTTGCCGCGATAAATCTCGGGCGCAGTGTAACCGTCGTTGAAAATCGGCTCGCCCTGAAGCTCGTTGTCGTTGCTGACGTAATCCAGCCCGGTCAGCTTGAGGCGGCCGTCCTTCGCAATCGAAATCGATTCCGGGCAGATGTCGTTCAGGCGCAGCGCCCGGCGATGGACAAACGAAATTGCCTGGCAGACCTGGACGGCGGCCGCGATCGCTTCGGGCTCGCTCATCTTATGAGAACCGCGGCCCAGCGGCTTAAGTTCCTCGTCGGCGTAAACCAGGTAGACGCGGCCGTTCTCTGCGAATCCTTCGGTCGCGCGCTGAAACGCGGGATGGCTGATCGTCTGCGACAGCGCGAGCACGCGCCCGAAGACCTCGCCGAGATCTTCGCCGCCCGCCGATGAGTCAGCGTCGAGAGCGCTGTCGTCCGGCGAGTCTTGCTGAGTTTCGGCGACCACCGCTGCTTCTGCCGCTTCGCTCTCTTCATCTGGAGAGGCATTCTCCGCGGCCTCGGCCAGAGCGGTGGACGTTGCCTCCGCTTCGACCGACGTCTGTACGCCTTCAGCCGATGCGTTGGCGCTTGCCGCTTGCGAACTCGCGGCGCGCGGCTGCGGCGCTGTCGGCGACGCGGTGCCGTTGGCCTGCGCGGACGGCAGACGCAGTTCCGCGGTCTTCGCACTTGGTCCGTTGGGATCCTCGGCGCGAGCCGCAGGCTTCGGCGTCGCAACGACTGGCGCTTCGTCGACGACTTCAGCAGGATTCGGGCCGAGGCGCTCGCGCAATGCGATCGATTCGGTCTTGCCGTCGCGGACGCGTTTGGCGCGATAACGATTCTCGATAGACGTCTGACTCGTCAAAGCGACAATCTCGATACCGCCCTTCAGCGACGCGCCGACGGTCAGCGGCGTCGGCCGCGTCGGCGACGAATGCGCCGCGGACGAGGCCGACCTGGACAGCCCCTGGCCGCATCGGTCGCAAAACTTCGCGTCGTCGGGCGCCTCTTGGCCGCATTCGGGACAGGTGATCATGCGCCGCTAGCCTCTCCGAAACTGCAATATAGCACCACCAAGCACCACCTGGTCGCGATCCTTCAATTTGTAGAGCTGGTCGCGGCCGAGCTTGCCGCGCCCGGCGATATACGTACCGTTCAGGCTGCCGAGATCGCGGATAAAGTAGTCCGCGCCGCGCAACACGATCTCCGCATGACGCCGCGACACGCGTTCGCCGCCCTGCGCGAGCTTCTTGAGATCGATATCGAGCTGGTCGGCGGAGTCCATCGAACGGCCGATCACGGTGCGCATCCCAAAGATGCCGAACTCGATTTCGTCGCCGCGCGAGACGAGCCTGGCCGGCGCAACCGACGTGTCGGCGCCGTTGCGATTGTTGCCTGACACTCCGTCGTAGCCCGGCCCGGTTGAAATCGGCGGCGAATAATTGCGCGACGACGCGCGCGACCCTGTCCGCGACTTCGTGTCAGCGTGCTCCGAGTCGCCGGTCGAGCCAAGCCGCGAACCGTACGACGACGCGGCCATCGCGGGCTTAAGCTCCCGGGTCTTGGCCGTCGATGACGGACTCGGCGACGCGCCGGACTGGCGCGCCTTGAGGCGGCGCTCGTTCAGACGGCGCTCGATAAGGTCGCGCGCCTTGCCGGTGAGTTCGATCGCTTTCTTGATCTGCGGCCCGACGATCTTGGCCGCAGCGCTGGCACCCTGACTTACTGCGCTGCTGGTTTTTTCGGCGACCGGCTCGCTCAGCACGATCGTCGGCATCGTGGACGGCTTTGACGATACTGCCGACTTCCACGGTGTCGACGGCGTCGACGCTGGCGCCGGTGCGGGCGCATTCGAATTGCCAAGCATCACCGTTGATTGCGTCGACAACGGGCTCGGCGTGCTTGCGATTCCCAGGCTGCCGCTCAACTGTCCCGAGCGGGGTTCGGGTGGCGGCTCCGGCAGCGCGCGCTTCATCTCTCTCGCCGACTTTTGCCGCTTGGTCACGTCCTGCTCGAGCGCGCGCATGATTGCGTCGGCCGTCTTGACCGAAACTTCAGGCGCGAGCGCGCGCAGCGGAGGAAAGCTGAACGGCGGCTCGAGCTGCGGGTCGCGCCCGGTCAGCAGATGATGCATCGTGGCGGCGAGCGAATATAAATCCGAGCGCGACTCGACCTTGCCCATGTACTGTTCGGGCGGCGCATAACCGACCGAGCCGATTTGAGTGCCGCGTCCGCCGGGCGGGAGGAAGCGCGCGATTCCGAAATCGATCAGCATCGCGCGGCCGTCCTTGTCGATCATGATATTGCCGGGCTTGAGGTCGCGATAAATTATCGGCGGCTTCTGCGCGTGCAGAAAATCGAGCACGTCGAGCATCTGCCGCGCCCATCGGAGCACCTTGTCCTCGGCGATTTTGCCCTTGGGGCCCAGCTTGTCGAGCACGGCCTGCAAATCGCCGCCCGCGACAAATTCCATCACGAGGTATTGGCGCGAGTTCTCGGCGAAGTGATCGATCAGGGTGGGAATGCCCGGATGCGACAGGCGCGCGAGCACGTTGGCCTCGCGCGTGAAATCCTCGATAGCTTTTTTCTCCTGGATTCCGTCGCCGACGATCATCTCCTTAACCGCCACCGGCCGGTTCGCCAGCCGCGTGTCGTTGGACAGGTACACGCGGCCCATCCCGCCGACGCCAAGCACCTTCTTGACGCGGTAACGACCGTCGAGAAGATGGCCCTCGGTGAGCTCCTCACCAGCATTCATGGCGATTGTCTACAACCCTCCTCAACTTCCGCGCACGCGGCGCACTTCACGGGCGCGACTGGAGGGAATGGCGGTTCAAGATATCGGTTCTACCACCAGCTTGAGAAACGTTTTTCCAATGATCACTTCGTCGCCCGACTTGATCTCGGCGGGACTGCCCGGAGCGAGGCGCGGTTGACGATTCACGTAGGTGCCGTTGAGACTGCCGATGTCCTCGATTGTGATCTTGCCGCCGTCGATTCGAATCAGCGCGTGCTTGCGCGAGATCTTCGCTTCGGGGTCGTCGGCGTCGAGATCCACTTCCGGAAACGATCCCGTCTCGGGATCCCATCTGCCAATCAGGTTGTTGCCGTCTTCGAGCGGAAATTCCTGGCCCTTGCGCCCGCCGCGAACGACGGACAGCTTCGCCTTGAACGGCGCGCCGGCAGCGGCTGCGGTCGAGGGCGCGCTCTCCGGCGCGGCCTCCGGCTTGATCTCGCCGGTCGGAGCATCCGACTTTGGCATTTCGGCGCTCGGAGCCTCGGCCGCAGGCGCCTCGGTACCGTCAGCGGGAGCCGCGTCCATGCTTTCAGCGGGAGCTGCGGCGGGAGCTGCTTCAGGAGCCGCAGCGGGAGCAGCCGTACTGCCGGCGCCGGCGGCGAGTTTCGCGCCGCATCCGTCGCAGTAGTCAAGCCCGTCCATGTTTTCGTAGCCGCATTCGCCGCATTTGATCATGGTCTAAGTCCTCGCAAGTGAGTTCGAAGTATCGGCATCATGCCGTTCACCAAACAAAAGACAAAATTCAATTTCCGTCTTTATTCTGGAATTCCTTCAACGCTTCCGGATCGAGCATCTGGGTTTTGCGCACGACCGCCTGCGCTTGCAGCAGGGTGGTCTTGGCCGCCTTGGTCTGCAGCGTCTGGGTCTTCTTGATCTGATCGATCAGGCCCGACAGGGCCTGGGTCGCCTTGACGTTGCCCATCCGCTGCGTGCCTTGCAGCGCGTTGCCGAGCAGGCGCGTCGCGCGGTCCACATTGCCGGCCTTGAGCTCTTCCTCAGCCTTAGCCTGCAGCTTGGCAATCGAGACCTGGTCGACCAGGTTCATCACGCGGCCGTTGCGCTTGCTGGTGAGGGTGCGATCGAGCGTGTAGTCGACGGTGAGATCGCACTCCGCGGTTTTTTCGCCGCCGCCAGGCACCTCGTAATGGAAGGTGCTTTGCAGAATTCTGACTTGCCCCGGCTTGCGCGGCGGCAGCACCAGCGTCAGCAGCACCGAGCCGGGAACGCCGGCCTGCAGGTCGCCTATCTCGTAGCCGATTTTGCGATCTTCGCCGACCAGCGGCGTGCCGAGCACGTAGATTTCCGGCGACGCGCGAAACGCCTCGCGCACCTGCACGCCCTGCGACAGCGTCACCTCGATTCGCCCGTTGCGCAGGCTGACCGCGCGCAGACCTTCGAGCTCGTCTTCGAAAATTTGTGGAATCTCGGCCGGATCGCCGATGAAATGATATTTGCCGTTGGAGTCCTGCGCGATGCGCTGCAGGAGTTTCTCGTTGAACTCGACGCCGACGCCCATCGTCGAGAACGAAATCTCGCCGCGGTTTTTCTCGGCGAGATCGATACACGCGGTCTCTTCGTAGGTCTGGCCGTCGGTGAGCACCAGCACGCGATTGAGGCGATCGGGGCTGAGATTTTTCTTGACCTCGTCGATCGCCGCGCGCATCCCAAGCGCCATCTGAGTGCCGCCGCCGATTTCGAGCAAGTCGATATCGTCGATGGCGCGCTTGACCGCACTCTTGTCGCGCGCGGCCTCGGGAGTGATTATGACTTTGGCCTTGTCGGCGAATGCGACTATGGAGATCTTGTCGTCCGCTGTCAGGTTGTCGGCCAGGAACTTGACCGCCTCGATAACGAATTCGAGGCGCCGCTCGTCGTACATCGAGCCCGAGCGATCTATCACCACGCCCAGGTTGAGCGGCAGACGGCTGCCACCTCCAGCGCCGCCGGAACCCCGGGCCACAGCCTCGAGCAGGACGTAGAGTACGAAGTTTTCCGCGCTGGAGAGCACATGTTCGCTGCTCGCCAGCGCCTCGAAGCTAAGCGGATCGGCCATTCGTCAATCTCCCGAGACTAATTGTAGATTCAAGCTGCGAGCCTTGGCAACCGACCAAATAGAATACGAACCGAGCACGAGTAAACCAAGCCCCGCGGTAGCGATACCGTAACTGATAGGACGTTGCAGAGTTAATCCCGATACAAGGTCTGGCAAGGAGAAATCCCATGCGTGACGCCAACAAACACATCCGCCACGGAGTCGGTAGCGTCCGCCCCTACCTGTACGGCCGTTTGGACATGCTGGAACTGGTAAAGCGGGCCTTCGGGGCGGTGGAATTGGAGCATCTGCCGGTCGGGAAGGGCGCCCATGTCGAGGCGAAAATCGGGGACTCGATGATCGTGATGGAAGTCAGCGACCCGCCCCATCCAAGCGGCAAGCCCGCCTCGATCTACGTGTACGTCGACGACGTCGATGCGGCGTACCAGCGCGCGCTAGCCGCGGGTGCGACGTCAGTTGCCGCGCCCGAGGACAAGCCCTACCAGGAGCGCGCGGCCGGCGTGAAAGATTCGTTCGGGAATATTTGGTGGATCGCGACTTACACGGGGTGAGTCCGGGGGATTTCGGAGACCCGGAATTTGGACCCTCACCCGACGCTCGAAGACGAGCGTCGGCCTCTCCCTGATAGAGAGAGGCGAGAACGGACGCGCGCATCCAGCTTGAGGTCGGCTGATCTAACCCCCTACGAAGTCCCGCATCTTCTCTTAGTATCGGGTGCAGGGGTCACCCCTGCCGAAGGAAGTGTGAAACCCACCGCGGGTTTCAAATTCAATAAAGTGATTTACCTCCTCCCAGCGCGCTGGATGGCATGCTCGAAATAGCGTAAGAGAGTAAGCGCTATGTCTTTACGAGGAAAATGCGCTGTGGCCGGGCTCGGGCAGACCCGGATGGGAAAGAACTTCGATCATGATGGGCCGGTTGGCTTCGCGGCGGAGGCTGTCAACCTTGCCCTCGACGACGCCGGCTTGCAGCGGTCTGATCTGGACGGCTTGCTCGTCAATCCCGGCATCACCTGGTTCAACAATCCGATGGCGTCAACGTCGCTGCAGAACGCGATGGGTATCCGCGACCTGCGCCTGACGGCGACGATGAACCTCGGCGGCGCCACCGCGGCCGCGATGCTGATGCATGCGGCGCAAGCTATCGACGCCGGCATGGCGGAAGTCGTCGCATGCGTGTTTGCCGACGCGCCCCTGCGTCCGCCCTCGCCCAACAAGCGCGGCGACGGAGGCTCTGCCGCGTCCTACGGTTTCGCGCAGGGCCTCAACGCGCACTACGGACAGTTCGGCGTCAACGCGCAGTATGCGTTCGTCGCGCAGCGTCATATGTACAAGTACGGGACCACCAACGATCATCTCGGCGCCGTCGCCGTCTCCGAGCGCGATTGGGCCAACCTGAATCCCGCGGCCCAGTTCCACGACGTCCCGATGACGCTCGCCGAGTACCATGCGTCGCGATGGGTGGTTGAGCCGTTTCATCTCTACGATTGCTGCCTGGTTTCCAACGGCGGCCTGGCGGTTATCGTGACGTCGGCCGAGCGCGCGAAGAATCTGAAGCGTCCGCCCGTCTATATATTAGGGATGGGCCAGGGTCATCCGGGCGGCGATCCGCTCGATACGCTGGTCTCGGGCGCGCCAATCGCCAAAGAAACCGCTTTCAAGATGGCCGGAATCAAGCTCGGCGACATCAACTTTTGCGAACTGTACGACTGCTATACGTTTACGGTAATCGTCACGCTCGAGGATTACGGCTTTTGCGAGAAAGGCGAGGGCGGGCCGTTCGTCGCCAGCGGCGCGATTGGACCGGGCGGCTCGGTCCCCGTCAACACGGGCGGCGGCCAGCTAAGCTCGTTTTATATGTGGGGGATGACGCCGGTGGCGGAGGCAATCGTGCAGATGCGGGGCGACGGAGGCCGGCGGCAGGTGCCAAAACACGAGGTTGGACTCGTTTCGGGCAACGGCGGTATCCTAGCTACACATTCGACCCTCGTGCTCGGGTCACAACCTTAACATTAGTCGCGACTCGCGCTGTCACCGCCTGTGGTATGATGTGGTGTTGTTTCAATAGTTTTAACCGCCGCTTCGTCTAAACGGTATATAAGCCAGACTGCGATGCCTGAAGTCAGCAAACCCCTCCCCGCTATCACCCCCGAAATGCGCGAGTTCTTCGACGGCGCGCGCGCGGGCCGCCTGATGGTCCAAAAGTGCGACAGTTGCGGGACGCTGCGATTCCCGGCGCATGACATGTGCTCGAAGTGCAACTCGACGGCCTCGCGATGGGTGCCGGTGAGCGGGCGGGGCGAAATTTTCAGCTTCAACGTCATGCATCAGGTCTATCACCCGGGCTTCGCGGGGCAGGTGCCGTACGCGGTGGTCGTCGTCGAGTTGGAAGAGGGATGCAAATTCGTGTCGAACCTGCTCGGCGTCAAGCCGCATGACATCAAGTGCGGTATGCCGGTGGAGGTTGTTTTCGAAAAACTCAGCGATGAAGTCTCGATGCCTAAATTCCGGCCGCGCGCCGCGAAATAATCCGGCTCGACCGAACGATCAGGATAAATAGAACAACTATGTTGTCGCTCGATAAAAAATACTTCCAGCGTCTCATCGAGAGCTCGCCGGACATCATAATTGCCGTCGATAAAAGCGGCACCGTGAACTACTACAACGACGGCGCTCGCACCAGCCTCGGCTACAGCCCCGAGGAAATCATCGGCCAGCCCTGCACCCGCATCTACTCCTCGCTCGACCAGGCGCGCCGCGTGATGAAGGCGATGCGCGAGTCGGCCGACAAGGACAAAATCGCCAGCTTCGAGACCGAGTTTCGCAAAAAGGACGGCGAGATCATCCCGGTCATGATCACCGGCTCGATAATCCACGACGACGACGGCAGCGAGGTCGGCTCGATCGGGTTCGCGCGGGACATCCGCCGCCTGCGCCACGCCCAGCAGCTCGCGACGGCCGGCGAAATAGCTGTCAGCCTCGCGCACGAGATCAATAACCCGCTCGAATCGATCACCAACAACCTCGAACTGCTCTCGCACAGCCTCGAGACCCATCTCAGCGACTCGGAAAAAGTCGTCGAGAACGAGCGCCTCGACTCGATTCGAAATTCGATCGAGCGCGTGCAAGCAATCGTCCGCCGCCTCGACGAGATGACCCGCAAGGGCGAGTACGAGACGCGCGACTACCTGGCGGGCAAGCGGATGGCCGATCTGGCGCCGCGCGAGGATGCCAAAATTCACACCTACCCGCATGACGCTCCGCGCAGCGAGGGGTCGCCGCTCGAAGGGATGTCAGTGCTGGTGCTCGACGACGATACCGCGGTCGTAAATTCGATGGCCGACCTGCTCCGCGCCGAGCGATGTATCGTGCACTGTGCGACGCGTCCGTCGGCGGCATTTGGAATTCTGCGCAACGTCAAGCTCGACGCGGTCATCTCCGACGTCGTGATGCCCGAGATGGACGGCTACGATTTCTATCTCAAGGTCAAGGAAGACATGCCGTCACTGCCGGTAATCCTGATGACGGCCTACTACTACGACAAGGATCACATCCTGAAGCGGTCGCGGCTGCGCGGCCTCGAGGGCGCGCTGTTCAAGAAGCCGGTCAATCCTGGCAAGCTGCGCGCGATGCTGCTGCAGTTGCGCCAGAAAGCCGCCAACGAAAAAGCCGAAGCCAAAGCCGCCGCGCTAGCAGCGAAAGCAGGATCCGCGGAATCCATTCCGAAGCCTGTTACTCAATCCTGATCTCTCGCGAGCCCTCTGGTGCCTCGCCCGTTACTTCACGGGAGAGGTTAGGTGAGGGTTCTGCGGCGCGAGCGAGCAGTTGGGCGCGAGGCCTCAATCTCTGTGGTCGCTGTCCTTGTGTCATTGCGAGACGAGAGGTGTCACGCATTCGCAGAACCCTCACCTACCGCCCGCGTTGCGACCGGCCGCCTCTCCCGTAAAATAACGGGCGAGGTAAGAGTCGGACCCACCTCAGATAGGAACTGTGAAATCGACACGTCGCAAATCGCGCACCCTCAGACGCCTCCCCACTCGCGCATTTCCCATCATCGAATACGATCCTTCGCCGACCGCAATCATCGAGCCGCGCCGCGTCTACAAGCCCATCGACGTGCCGAAGCACTGCGTGCTCTGCTTCTTCCAGGATGTGATCGACGACCTCATCCTCAATGGTGGCGCGAAAGAGATCGACCAGGCCATCAGCGAAGTCGGGCCTCATCCTGTGTACGAACTCGAGTTCGGCGGCAAGCGCCTCGCCGTCGTGCATCCGCGCATCGGCGCCGCGATGGCGGCCGCGATGCTCGATCGACTAATCGCGCGCGGCTCGCGCAAGTTCATCGCATGCGGCGGCGCGGGCGTGCTCGACTCGAAGATCGCGGTCGGCCATATCGTGGTGCCCAGCTCCGCGATTCGCGACGAGGGCGCGTCGTACCATTACATCCCGCCGTCGCGTGAAGTCGGGCCGCATCCTCGCGCACTGGCCGCGATCGAAAAAACGCTGAAGCGAAACGGTCTCGATTATATCGTCGCGAAGACCTGGACTACCGACGGGCTGTTTCGCGAGACGCGCGCCCGGATGCGCGCGCGCAAGCGCGAGGGATGCCTGACGGTCGAGATGGAAGCGGCGGCATTCTTCGCCGTCGCGCAGTTCCGCGGCGTCCAGTTCGGGCAGATTCTCTACGGCGGCGACGATCTAAGCGGCGACGACTGGGACCATCGCAACTGGACGCGCCATCAAATTCGCGAGCGCCTATTCACGCTCGCCGCCGAAGCATGCCTCAGCATGTGACTCGTCGCTATTGCGCCAGCGTGATTCCGAACGGCCCGCTGTTGGGATTGGCCGGACTCTCGGTCGGGGTCGTGGTATTCGCGCAGATCTGACTCGTGCACGTGGTGTTATTCATAATCGTTGCCTGACCGACGGTGCCGTCCCCGCTGTCCGCGGTGTAAACGAACAGGTTCAGCGGATCCACCACCAACCCCTTGGCCGCGTTGTAGCCCGACGCTATGGTCGGCGGCACGATCAGGAAGGTGCTGTTGTTGACGACGAACGACGATATCGAAGAGCCTCCGGAGTTGGCCGTCAACACGTACTCGGCGATGCTATTGGTGCCGATTCCGATTCCCACCGGAATATCGCCGACGGCGCTGTTGCTGAATGCGTTTATCGGTGTAAGCGCGCCCGCGGTTGTTCCCGTCGTGGTGATCGCAAACGTCGAGACCTCGCCGTTCCCCTGATCCGGGGTGAACAGCGCATCGCCCCCGCTATCAATCGCGATCGCGGCCGGCGTATCCGCGAGCGGGTCCGAACTATGCGCCGCCGTAAAGTTCTTCGCGAGCGCCCCGGTGGTGCTGTTGTACAACATCGGCTGGATAAGCCCTGTGGCCGTATCCGACACGTACAGCTCAGTCAACGTCGGATGCAGCGTGATACCGAACGGAGTGGTGAAACCGCCGATCGAGCCCGCCGAGGACGCGTTGATCAATCCCGTGGAAGGATTAATCGTGTACCACCCAACCGATCCCTTGTTCCTGTTCGTCACCCACAGCAACGTCCCATTGGAATTGATCGCAAGTTCATCGGGTCCGGTCCCGCTGCCGTTGGCCACATTCGCCAACGCCGTCAGGGTGCCTTTGGTCGGATTGACCGTGAACTCGTAGATAGTGTCGTCGCCGACATTCGCGACATACAAAAATTGTCCGTTGGGCGACGCGACTACGCCGCGCGGCCCGTTTTTGCCGCCCGCCGTCACCTGCCCGGTATGCGTGAGCACGCCGGTCGTCGTGTTGCGGGTGAACGACGAGACCTTGCCGTCGGAGTAATTGGTCACGAATGCAAGCGTCCCCGTGCCCGCCGTCGCAGTGGCGGTCGCAGAGCCGCTGTCGGCGCTGCCAAGGGATGAGGAGTCACGGCAAGACAGAGTACTGAGCGTCGCCGCGAGAATCACCACGGCGGGAATCATCCGGACGAGGTTCTTGAGGGCTGAGGCGCGCCTGGCGAGCACAGATTTCTCGGCCAGCGCGGATCGCTCGGATAGTCGAATACCTTCCCCTGTCGCCATTCAAGCCCCTTCCCGGGCCATTCCGGTCCAGAAAATACGGACAGTGTTTGTAAATATCACAAACAGTACGCCGCATCGAACCGAACGGTTTCGGGGATAGACCAGGCCCGCCCCCGAGCCAGGAGAACGAATACAATCTCCTCTCTCAGATGCGCGCGGCGGACCGTGTCACGGTCCAACCGCTATGCCGTAGGGGCCGGAAAGCAGGGTGTTCGAGCCTTCAATGGTCGCGGACGGCGTCACGTTGAAGTTGCTGCCTGGGGGATAGACGGTGATGCTTCCGAATCCTCCCGCTAGGGCGTTCGCTACGTATATGGTCCCGCTCGAGTCGAGCGCTACACCAATAGAAAAGTCCAAACCAGTAGCGGGCCCTTCGATAGCGGCTTCAGGCTGAACATTCCCACTGCTGCCTGCCGGAAAGGCGAGAATGATTCCGCCGACACCGGCAACATAAATGTCGCCGTTGACGGGGTTCAGGGCAAGGCCCTCGGGTAGGAGAAACGTATCAGTGCCAAGTCCGGTGTTGGAACCGACAATCACCGCAGTTGGCGTTGCTGCGCCGTTGCTCCCGGGCGGGTACTCGACTATGTCGACGCAACCGTCACCACATCCACCTCCCTCAGTTACCACAAAGATGTTTCCCGACGCCTGATCCACCGCTATCCCGGTCGGGTTAAGGAGGGAACCTGACGATTCCGTTGAAGAATAAATCGTGGCGCTCGGCGTGACATCGCCATTGCTACCAGCGGGGTACACTGTGATGCCTCCGCCGTCGATTGGGCCTAATGTGCCTGTATAGTTGGTAACGTATATGTTTGCTTGGGAATCCAGGGCGATGAACTGTGGGTCGTCCAGACCAGTGTCGGGACCGGAAATAGTCGCGATTGGCATTGCGTTTCCATTGTTGCCGGCCGCATATTCCGTAACGCTACCATTGCCTGAAAGCCCGCCCGTCATGTTCACAACATAGATATTGCCTCTGGAATCGAGGGCGATAGCCGATGGCTCAAAAAGGGCTGGGTTAGAGCCGTTAATGTTGATGCTCGGCGCGATGTTGGAATTGCCGCTGACTGTGACTGGATAGCTCGTAACCGAGTCACCCGTGTTCAACTGGGGGACCGCGGCAAAGTTCGTAACAAAAATTGAATTCCTCGCACTCACAGTCGCAGTCGCGGTTGGAGTCGGCGTCCTGGTAGCCGACGGTGTCGCAGTCGGAGTGCCGCCCATGCCCGTCGGAGTCGCGGTCGGAGTTGGGGCGAGCGCTCCTTTTGCCGATCCTGTCACTTTGACTGAAGTGCTGGTCTTGCCCTTGGTCGCCTCGCTGCTCACGGCGATCGTTGCGCTGAATTTTCCCGCCGTGCTCGGCTCAAACTCGATTGTCACCGTCAGCTCACCTTTGGGCTGAAGCGGCGTTTGCCCCGCGCCTTGCGTGATCCTGAATGCCGTGCTGCTACTGCCAGGCTCATCGACCGTAACCGTGAGTGAAGCGGTGCCACTGTCGGTTACCGTGAAGCTCTTTGACTCGGACGTGCCTCCGCTGGAAAGGTCGATTTCCTTGAATTTAATGTCGGATGGCTTCACCTTCAGCTCGCTGAACGATCCGGTCGCGTCCGGATCGGCGTCCTGCGCATATGTCGTTGCGATACCGATCACGCTGACAAGAAAGGTAACACCAACGATTGCGATTGCGGCTACGGAAGCCGCGCGAGCATTAGGTGTGCGATGTTCCAACGATTTGCCCCCCGAAGTTCTGATCCGGCGCGCCGATAAATCAGCGGCTACTGATCATCGTGTGCCGAGTCCGTTGATATTTGAGGCTAGGATATAATGTTTTGGCGATTTTATTACAAACTCCAATGAGCGCTGGGAAGGATCCGGGATTCTTCGCTTCGCTCTAGAATGACACAAAGAGTGAACGGGCTGGTTTCGTGATGCGTCCGCAGAACCCTCACCTACCGGCCGCGATGCGGCCGGCCTCCTCTCCCGTAAAAAGAACGGGCGAGGTAAGAGTCGGACGCTGCCCTTCGCCTGTTTCTAACAGGCCGTCAGGCCGCATCTCTTAGTACCGGGTGCAGGGGTCACCCCTGCCCAGGGAGGTGCGGAACCCACGGTGGGTTCCGCATTCGATTAAGTTCTCGCCTTCGCTCTCCCTTGCCGCTCCTTGACAGCGCACCATCTTCGGGGGGAGACCGACATTGATGCCTATCTCGTTCCGGCGCGCGACGTCCGCCGATGCGTCCGACGTCGCGACCGTTTATATCGACTCGCGGCGCGGCGCTGCCGCCTGGTTGCCGACCGTCGGCACTGACGCGGAGATTCGCGCGTTCGTCGTGCGTCAGATGGTGCCGGAGCGGGAGACCTGGGTCGCTGAGGATAGCGGTCGAATCGTCGCAGTGCTGGTGCTCGACGGCGACGACCTCGAGCAATTTTACGTTGCGCCCGGCGAGCAGCGGCGCGGCGTCGGCGACGCGATGCTCGCGCATGCGAAGCGGCTCCGCCCGGCCGGTCTCCGCTTGTGGGCGTTCCAGCGCAACGCTCCCGCGCGGCGCTTTTACGAGGCGCGCGGTTTCGTCGCGACGAAATTCACCGACGGCGCCACCAACATGGAGCGCGAGGCCGACGTGCACTACGAATGGAAGCCCTCAACAGTGAAAGACAGAAATTTTCCTCGAAGGAGCTGACGCGATGGCCAAAGTCGATCTCAACAAAGTTCCCCGTTTTTCAGAACTGCCTATTAAGCCCGATAAGCCGAAGGAATCGGCGTGGGGCGTGTTTGGCGACGACGACGAACTCGGATGCCTGAACTTCCTGACGGCCGGCGGCGTCGTCGACGCGGCGCGGCTGGTGCGCAAGGGCAGCGTCTTCCGGCTCGACACGAAAATCAATTACGCCAATCCGCCGCTGTTCGCCCGCCGGCCCGCCAAGCACAACATTATGAGCTTCGAGAGCTTCGGCCTGCTCGGTTTCGACGACTCGCTCGACAGTTACAACACGCAGGAGGGCAGCCAGTGGGACGGCCTCGCGCACGTCGGCAGCCCGCGCTACAAGGCGTTCTACAATGGCGTGAAATCCAGCGAGATCAAGGACGGGCCGAGCGGGCGGCTCAGCATCCACAAATGGGCCAACAAGTTTGTCGGCCGCGCCGTGCTGCTCGACGCGTTCCGCTACCGCATCTCGCACGGCCGCACGATCGATCCGCTCAAGTCGGAAAAATACAGCCTCGACGATTTGAAGGAGACCGCCGTCGCGGATGGGGTCGAGCTGAAGCCGGGCACGATTCTGCTGATTCGCACCGGCTGGATGCAGGCGTATCTCGCCGCGTCGCCGGAGGACAAGGCCGCGATGGCGCCGATAGCGGGGCTGAAGGCCTGCGGTATCGAGGACAGCAGCGCGATGGTCGAATGGTTCTGGGATCATCGCGTCGCTGCTGTCGGCACCGATTGTCCCGCGGTCGAGCCGTGGCCGTGGGATTTCAAGAACGAGGGCGCGCTGCACTACCGCACGCTATGCCTGCTGGGGCTGCCGATCGGCGAGCAGTTCAACCTCGAGGAACTGGCGGCGGATTGCGCCGCCGACAAGCGCTACGAATTCATGCTGGTGTCGGTGCCGATGAACCTGGAAGGCGGAATAGCGTCGCCGCCGAACGCAGTCGCGATCAAGTAAGGCGAAAGATCCTAACCTCTCCCTGTCCGAGGAGAGGTTAGGATCATTCTCATCGCGTCGCGCGCGCAGTCTCGACGATCGCGATACGCACCGCGGTCTCCATCATCGCAAGCACCATGCTGGGCAGGCTCCGATGGCGGCTGGCCTGGCGCGCTTCGTACGGCAGATGGATGAATCCCACCGGGATGGCGGGTTTGCGGCGCAGGTAGTGCAGGGCGGCATACATCAGCGCGTTGCATGCATACACGCCGGCGGTCAGCGACACGCTCGCGGGAATTTCCTTGCGGTCGAGCTCGCGGATGATCGCATGCAATGGTAGTCGCGAGAAGTACGCGTCGGGACCGCCGCGAACGACCGGCGTGAAGCCCGGGTCGCCGCGTTTGGCGAGTGCGCCGCGCTCGTCGGCGAGATTAATCGCGATTCTTTCCAATGACACAGCCGGCCTGCCGCCCGCCTCGCCGAGTCCGATCACCGCGCGCGGCCGGTAGCGCACGATCGCGCCAGTAATCCGACGCGCCGCCTTGGCGCATCCGACCGGCACGCGCACCGACTTTATCTGCAAGCCGCCAATCACCTCGCCGTCGAGCCGCCGCGCGATTTCCCACGACGGATTGATGCGCTCGCCGCGAAACGGCTCGAACCCGGTGAGAACTAGAATGGGAGGCATCGGCTAGTTTTCTTGCTTCCGCTTCCAAGCTTCTTCCCCTCTCCCAGCCAGGGAGAGGATCGAAGGTGAGGGTCCTTATTCAGCGCGCGTCTTCCTTCGCGCGCGATTCAGGATTCTGCATCTGCGCGCACCTCGCAAACATAGGAACCTAACCCCTAACCCCTTCCCGAGCGGGAAGGGGAACAAGATTTTAAGAGATCGCTCACTTGCGCCGCGGATGCTCTCTTGGCAGGTCGTCGCGATTGCCCCATTCCGCCCACGACCCGAGATAATTTCTCACCTTCGGATAGCCCGCGATTTTGAGCGCGAGGTACGCGTGCGCGGCGCGGTAGCCGCCCTGACAGTACGGGATTATCTCGTTCTCGGGATCGAGGCCGAGCGCCTCGAACTGCGCGCGCAGCTCGGCGGGCGCTTTCACAGTTCCATCGGCGGCAAGCGCCGCGGTCCAGTCCTGATGGAACGAACCGGGAATCGCGCCGCCATGTTTCGCGCGCACGCGCTCGCTGAAGTACTCGGCGTCGCTGCGAACGTCGAAGATTTGCACGCTGGGACGCCCCAGACGCTCGAGCAGATGCGCATACGTCGCGAGAATTTCCGCGCGCGGATTGAGCTGAAAATCCGTCGGCGCGAACTTCTCGACGTTTGCGACCAACTCTTCGCTTTTGTTGGCCGCCGCCTTCAGTCCGCCGTCGAGCATTTTTGCGCTGGGATGTCCCGCGTAATCGAGCGCCCATTGGCCGCGCGCGGCGCGCATCCCGGATTCACTCTCGTAAAACACGACGGTCTCGCGGCCCGTGATTCCGAGCGCCGAAAATATCCACTGGAGCTGCGCGCCGAACTCCGCGATGCCGCGCTCGGACGTGTCGGTATGATGGAACGGGAAAGGATCGAAGTGCCGTGCGCCGCGCAGATGCCCGGCGTGGAAATCCTTGGCCGGCCGCGTGTCGATAAGGATCAGATCGGCTTCGTTGCCATCGCGATGCTCCCGCAGCCATCGCGCATCGACAATTTTTTCAGAATTCATTGCCTCGACCTATCGGTCTATCCCGACCGCTTCACCAATAGAGCGAAATCCGTCGCGCCGGAGCAAGTCCGCCAGTCCCGATTTTATTTTTTCCACGACGCCCGGGCCCTCGTAGATGAGCGCGGTGTAAAGCTCGACGAGCGACGCGCCGGCGCGGATATGCAGCCACGCGTCTTCGGCGCTGCCGACGCCGCCGACGCCGACGATCGGAATTTTACCGCGGGTGTGCGTGTGGATGTCGCGGATCAGCTCGCGCGCGCGAATCATCAGCGGACGGCCGCTAAGTCCTCCCTGATGCGGCGACGAGACGCCGAGCGCCTCGCGCGCGACAGACGTGTTGCACGCAACGATTCCGTCGACGCCTAGTTCGAGCGCGGTGTCGCAAATTCGAAACAGCTCGTTGCGTTCCAGGTCGGGCGAGAGTTTGACCAGCACGGGGCGCGCCGACGCGCCGGCCTTTTCATGCATCGCCGCAAACAGCTCGCTCATCTTCTCCGGCGATTGCCAGTTGCGCAGCCCGGGCGTGTTCGGCGAGCTCACGTTGATGATGATGAAGTCGGCCAACGGCCCGAGCCGTTCCATCAGCGCAGTGTAATCGGCGACAATCCCTTCGGGAGGAGTGTCGCTGTTCGGCCCGAAGTTGAGCCCCAGCCGAATCGAAAGCCCGGCCTTGCGCACGCGCGCGATTCGCGATGCGACCACTCCCATCCCTTCGCTGGGAAAGCCGAGCCGGTTGATGAGCGCGCGGCGTTCGGGCACTCGCCAGACCCGCGGCACGTCGTTCCCCGCCTGCGGACGCGGCGTGATCGTTCCCAGCTCGGCGAAGCCGAAGCCGAGCGTCTCCCATACGCGAACGGCGACGGCGTCCTTGTCCATCCCCGCCGCCAGGCCGATCGGGCTTCGAAAATCTCCGCCCCACAGCTTGATGCCGAGCTCGGGCCTGTCCGGCTCCGGCGTAAACGGCGGCAATAGCGAAAGCATCCGCAACGTCAAGCGATGCGCATACTCGGCGTCGAGGGCGAACAGGTATCTCTTGAAGAACTGCCGATAAGCGGCGTCGATTGCGGAAACAGCGCGCATTGCGTCCCCCTTGGACTGGCAATCTTGCAACTGCGCGGGGCTGGCGCAATCGAAACGAGATGTGGATTAAGCACAGGCGCCCCTGATGCAGTCGCACCGCGGCTTGGAATAAGATGATCGATGTCGGCGACGCCAAGCGCGCGGCGAATTGCGGGAGGGGTGAGAATCGCGTGGAAAATCAGGCGAAAATGCAAGTCAAGTTGATCGACTACGCCCAGCAGCCGCTCGAAAAACTCTACGCGGCGTTTCGCACCTGCTATTCCTCTGACACGCCCATCGAAGTCTGGGACAAGATCAAATCCGAGAAAATCACCCACGACAAAATCCGCGAGTTCATCACCGAGCGGCTGAAGACCGGGCACGCCTCCCCGCTCGAGCAGATTGTTTTCTGGTTCGGCATCGCCAACGTGTCGCGCTCGCTGTCGCATCAGTTCGTGCGTCATCGGATCGGCATCAGCTTCGAGCAGCAGAGCCAGCGCTACGTGAAATTCAAGCAGGACAAGCTCGCATTCGTGCTGCCGGATTCGTGGGCGCGCGCGGGCCTCGAGAGTGAATTCTCCGATTTGCTTTCGAAGACCTCGGAGCTCTACGCGAAAGCCCTGAAGGCGGGAATTCCGGCCGAGGATGCGCGCTTCGTGCTGCCCAACGCCGCGCCGACGAATTTTCACGTGATGGTGAATTTCGCCGAGATGCTGCACATCTGCGATCTGCGGCTGTGCGTGCGCGCGCAGTGGGAAATCCGCCGGATGGTCGCGATGATGCGCGCGGAAATCAAGCATGTGCTGCCGGAGATCGCGGTTTTCCTGCAGCCGAAGTGCGGCGAAAATCGCATGGGCTACTGCGACGAGTCGCTCGACGAATGGCAGAAATGCCCGCTGGGCAAGGTGCGGCCGCACAAATCGAGCCTGTTCGATCTTTACGAGCGCTACGGCTCGCGCAAGGCGCAGGCGCTGGGCGAGGCGGAGTTTCGCGCGGTCGAGGAAAAAGAGCTTTTATAGTTTTCAGGCTTTCGGGTCTTGTGAGCCACGAGAACGAATCCCCACCGGCGTCGGTCGACGACGCGATCGCGGCGTTCAATCGCGGCACGTATTTCGAAGCGGCCGAAATGTTCGAGACCGCGTCGCATGCGGCCGGCATCGACGACGATTTGAAGGCGCTCATCGTGGCGTTCAATCAAATCGCAGCCGCGCTCCATCTGCGCTTCGAGCGCGGCGGGCGGCAGGCGTCGATCAACCTGATGTCGCAGGCGATGATCGCGCTCGACGACCTGAAACCCGCGCGCCGTGGCCTTGACCTCGAGCGGCTGTGCGCGGAGCTGGCGGCCTACACCGAAGAGGTGCGCGCGACTCCGCGCGACGAGCGCGACGGCCTCAAGCATCGCGCGCGGATTTTCCTGGAGCGCCGCCGCGCCCCGAAGATCAATCGCCGCTGAACGCTGATGGAAATCACGCACGAGCAAATCTCCGACGGCCTCAAGCGCGCGCACTATGTCACCAACCAGCGCGTCGAGACGGCGATCTTCCTGGCGCTCGCGCTCGAAAAGCCGCTGCTGATAGAAGGTCCCGCCGGCGCGGGCAAGACCGAAGTCGCCAAGGTGCTGGCGGAAATTCTCCACACCGAACTCATCCGGCTGCAATGTTATGAGGGACTCGACGAGGCGCGCGCGCTCTACGAATGGAATTATCAGAAACAACTGCTGCGCATGCAGGCCGGCGAGCAGCAGGGCCTGCGATGGGAGGAGCTGAGCGAGCATATTTTCTCGCGCGATTTTTTACTGGAGCGCCCGCTGCTCAGAGCGATCACGGCGCCGGGCCGGGTTGTGCTGCTGATCGATGAGGTCGACAAAGCCGACGAGGAGTTCGAGGCCTTTCTGCTCGAGCTGCTTTCCGACTTCCAGATAAGCGTTCCCGAACTGGGAACGTTGAAAGCGCACGACCGACCGGCTGTGATTCTGACCTCGAATCGCGCGCGCGAACTCTCGGAAGCGCTGCGCCGCAGGTGTTTGCATCTGTTCATCGACTTTCCGGGGACTGAACAGGAGCGAAAAATTATCGAGCTCAAGGTGCCCGAGCTTGACGCGAAGCTGGCGGCCGAGGCGGCCCGTTTTGTCGGCGCGATTCGCAAGCTCGGACTGCGCAAGCCGCCGTCGATAGCCGAGACTCTCGATTGGGCGCGCGCTCTCGTGCGCCTGGGCGTGCGCGAACTCGACACCGACGCGGTACGCACGGCGCTGGGCGTGCTGCTCAAGCACGAGGACGATCGCGTCAAGGTGGAGTCGAAGGCCTCGGCGCTCGCGCCGCGCCGGCGATGAATCCACGGCGTAGTTAGATGGCCCGGCTGCGCGATCAGCTCGTCAATTTCATCGCCGCGCTGCGAGACGCCGGCGTCCGAATTTCGGTTGCGGAATCGATCGACGCGATGAACGCGATGGCGGCCGTCGGACTCGAGCGCGCGCTGATGCACGAGGCGCTGGCGGCGGCGCTAATCAAGGACGAAGCCGACCGCGAGATCTTCGACGAATCGTTCAACCGTTTTTTCGCAGCACCTCCGACAGACCGGGGAGAGCATCCCGATCAGCGCGGCGCCCAGGTTTCTGCGGCTGCGGGCCGCGGACGTCCTGGCGAAGATCCGTCACCGCGCGACGATGCGACGCCGCGGCCGCGGAAATCAGAGGAGCCTCGCGGAAGCGCGCGCGCGAGTCATCGCGATGAGAACGCAAAACTGTCAGAAGCGAGGCCAGCAAAGAAGACAAATGCAGCGCGTCGTGAGGACACCGGCGACAAAGACTCCGAGAGCAATTCAGAGAAGATACACAGCGGCGATAAGCGTGGCGAGGCGGCGGATACGCGCGACGAATCCCGCATACCCGGCATCGACGCCGCGCGCGTGGCGCGAATCCGCGCGATCGAGCGGATGCCGTTCGACAAATTCTCCGACCTCGACTACGACGCGGCGCGCGAGGCGCTCGCTCCCCTGATTCGTCGCTTCCGGATTCGCTTGGGACGACGCCTGCGAGCGGCGCAGACCGGCAGAATCGACTTTCGCCGCACGATTCGCGCCGCGATCCAACGCGGCGGTGCGCTGATCGATCTCAACTTCCGTGCGCGGCGTCCGCGTCACGTCGATCTCATAATCCTCGCGGACATTTCAGGCTCAGTCCGCTATGCGGCGCAGTTGATGCTCGAGTTGATGGCGGGCGCGCGCGAAAGTTTCCGTCGCGTCAGCAGTTTCGTGTACGTGGACCATCTGGCGGAGGCTGACTTCGAGGATGGGCACCTGGTGATGACGCCTGCGCTGGACCTGTACGCGCGCTCGGATTTCGGCCGCGTGCTCGGCGAGCTTTGGGAGCGCCGAACCGGATTGCTGACTCGCGGCACGCTCGTCGTGATCCTGGGCGACGGCCGCAACAACCGGCTGCCGGCCCGCGCCGACCTGATCCGCGAGATCGCGCGCGCATGCCGCGGCGTGGTGTGGCTGAACCCGGAAGATCCCGCGCGCTGGGGCACGGGTGACAGCGCGATCAAACAATATGCGCGCGAAGTGAACGCAATTGTGCCGGCGCGCAATCTCCGCGAGCTGCAAGTAGCGTTGACCGCGATCGCATAGCGCCTTCTAGAAATCGAACAGTTCGCGCATTTTGGCGTACAGCCATCGATGCGTCCCGCCTTTGCCGTCCTGCGTCGCGCCGGATGCGAGCTTTTCCAGCCGGTCCCGGTGTCGAGCGGCAATAATATCGCCGATACTGGTCGCGGCGTCGGGATGCTCCTTGAACAGACGCGTAAAGCCCTCGCGGTCCATCTCGATCACTTCCACGTCGGTGATCGCACGCACGCTTGCGTTGCGCGGTTCGCCCGTCATCAGTGACATTTCGCCGGTCATTGTCCCCCGGGAAATTTCGGCGATGTGGCGGATCTCGCCGTTGGCGGTGTGACCCAAAACTTCGGCTTTGCCGCTGCGCATGATGAACATCGACTCGCCCGCTTCGCCGTAGCGCATCAGCATCTCACCCGCGCCAAACTGCCGCACCTCGACGGTCGGCACCAGCAATCGGAGCTCGTCGTCGGAAAGGCCGCTAAGAAACTCCACCTGGCGCAGGTCGGACATCAGCTCGCGCTCGAATGCGGCGTCGGCTTTCTCGTCTTCGTCACGGCCCGCGTCGCGCACATGGACGGTGCGGGTCGGGTACGGAATCTCAATCGAATGCCGGCGGAGCGCGTACCAGAGCGCCGATGCGACGCGATCGCGCACGTGTTCCTGCACGCCGTAGTCCGCGATCCAGTACTTGATTCGATACTGGATCGCGAAGTCGGAATATTCCCAAGCCTGGACCTCGGGCGGCGGCTCGTGCAGCACTTGCGGCACGTCACGCAGTAGCGACAGTACGACTTCGCGCACGTGATTGGGCGGCACCCCGTAGCTGATTCCGACCGTAATTTCGTCACGCACCGAGCCAGTGGCATAGTTGAACAGCACGTCCTTGGCGATCACGGAGTTGGGAACCTCGAGCCGTTCGTTGTCCCGAGTCATGATCGTTGTCGCACGCCATGCGATTCCCTTGACCCGCCCGACATGCGTCCCGCTACGGATCCAGTCGCCGGGATCGAAGGCGTGCCCCATCGAGAGCGACAGGCCGCTGAAAATGTTGCCCAGAGTCTCCTGCAGGGCGAATCCGAGCACCGCCGCGGTCACGGCGGACGTAGTCAGGATCGACGTCGGATCAAGGCCAAAGTCGGTGTACAGCACCACCATCGCGACCACGAACCACAAAGCGAAGATCAGCAGGTCCTTGCCGATAGTCGAGCGGTGAACATTGCGGCGGCTGCTAACTCCGTCGATGGCTTCGACCACCAGCCGGATCAGGCCGCACAGAAAGAGCGCGAAGGCGGTGGCGCTGACCTTGTCGGCGACGGTCGCGTTTGGGACGAAGCTCGACGCGAGGTGGATCAGAACGCTGCCTGACAGCAGCAGGAATGTGGTTGACGTTACCGCCCGCTTGCGCCGGCGCACGGCGAAGGCGCACGCGAGGAACGCCAGGATCAGCATGACTTCGATGGAGAAGCGCAAATCGCTGTGCCCGCCCAATCCCAGCCACGACTGGAGAGATCTCGCACTCATGGTTCAGATCCCCGCGGCCGCCGCTATTTCGTCGAGCAGTTTCACCGCGTCGAAATACTCGATTGCTACCTCGCGCGCGGCGCGCGCATGGCGCGAATAGTCGGCGTTGATTTGAGCGATCGCATCGACGGCTTCATCCGGCGTGTCGAAGCCGAGCAGCCCCGCACCGGTGGGTACGAACTTTTCGAACCCGGTCCGCTGCGTGACCACCGGACGCCCCGCCGCCAGGTAGCATACCGTGCGATCGCTGAACCATCCGGTGCGCGGCCTCACGTAGATGTCCTTCGCGACCGTGAACTCGCCGCGCGATCTGCTGATGTACTCGCGATACTCATCGATGTCGAGCGACATCGGCACTGCCGGCGTAAAGCTGAAGCCTCCGGCAATCGCGCGCTCGTAGTCGGCGCCGGCGGTCAGATTGGTGGCGATCTCGATCGGCTGATTGGCGCGCGCCGCCACTTCAAGCGCCTTGCGAAAGTTCAGATGTTTGGACCAGTGATAGGTCTCGCCCGCGATTACCATGTCGCTGCCGTTATTCTGCCACGTGCCGACGGTTGTGAACGCCGCCGGCTCCGCGGGTCCTATCCCCGGATGCCACTCGTCGAGACTCACCGGCGGACGCGTCCGATGCCACTCGAGGCCCGCGGTCGGCAGCAGGCAATCGGGCGCGCCGATATTGTAGCAATACGTGAAGAACAATTTATGCGATCTGGCAAACGCCACCGCAGTCGGAATTTTGCGCGCGAGTTCGAGCTGGAACACGCCCGGGTCGGTCTCGAGATACACCAGGCAGCGGCTGCGCTCGTGCTCCTCGCGCGGCTCGGTCGCACCGCAAAGATTGATCACCATGTCGGCGTCGCGCAACAGCTCCATGCATCGCTCGCGCGACATCCCGACGTATTGCTCCTTGACCGAGTCTAAAAAAGCCCACCGATCGCCGAAGCCGTAGCGCGCGAGCAGGCCGCCGAGAATTTTCAGGTTGCGCGACGGATCAGGGGTGCCGCTTTCGATCGTCGGATCGTAAACGTACGCGCGGTGATCCTCGATGTAATAAACGTCGAGCCCCAGTTGTGCGAGTCCCAACAGGTGATGAAGCAATTGCCAGATCACGCCCGCGAACGGGTACCGCGCCGCCAGATGCAGCACGACGACTTTGCCCTTGCGCTTGCCGTTCACCTTGTGCGTGACGTTCCTATTCCGCGCTCCTCCATCATAGTAGTCGGCATCATAATAGTGCCGCTCCACGGCCTGCGGCTATCCGCTCCAGCCCGTCCCGCAACTTGAGAATCGCAATCCGGCGCTGGCTGATTTGGGCCTCTTCCTCATCGCCGAGTTCGCCCAGGTAAGAGTTGCGCCCGGGGATGATCAGCACTGCGCGATATGGAAATCCCGCGCGAATCTCGCTATACGCGCGCTCCGCGATCGCGCCCTCGATTACGCCCTCCGCGGTCTTCTCGCGGATAACGCCGCCCTCCTCGTGTATCAACGCTAAAGTCGCGCGAATCCGCGCGGTCCGCCGCGCCGCCTCGACGCCCCTCATCCGGCGGATAACTTCGGCGACCAGCGCCTGGTCCGAATCATTTTCGTTGCCACCCGAGCCGAGCCATCGATGCGACCTGACGCCCGGTTCCCCGCCCAGCGCGTCGATCTCGAGGCCGCCGTCGTCGGCCAGCGTCGCGATTCGCGCGCGCTCGAAGTAGAACCGCGCCTTGATCAACGCGTTCTCGGCAAACGTCGCGCCCGTCTCCTCGGGAGTTTCGGAAATCCCAAGCTCGCCGAGCGACACCAGTTCGACCTCGATCCCGATGTCGCGCAGGATCAATCGGTACTCAGCAAGCTTCGCTTTGTTCGTAGTCGCAATCAGCAGCCGCCGCGTCGCCATCGTGAATCGGCTCAGTCGCGAGGCTTGGGAAGCGACTTGGGATGATAAGTGATCTTGAGCGAGGCGCGATCGCGATGCTCTTCGAGCGCCAGCTCGATCAGACGATCGATAAGCTTGGGCAACGGCAAGCCCGATGCCTCCCACAGCTTCGGATACATGCTGATGGCCGTGAAGCCGGGGATGGTATTCACCTCGTTGACGTAGATCTCGCGCAAATCGCGGCTCGCCAGGAAATCGACGCGCGCCATCCCGCGTAGCGATAACGCCTTGAAGGCCGCCACCGCCATCGCGCGCAACTTCTTCGCCTTGGCAGCCGGCAGCTCGGCGGGAATTTTTGTCGCGGAGCCTTCGGGATCGACATACTTCGACTCGTAGTCGTAAAACTCATGCGCGCCCTTGACCAGCACCTCGCCGGGAATCGACGCCTCGGGACGATCGTTGCCAAGCACCGCACACTCGAACTCGCGTCCCTCGCACGACGCTTCGATAAGTGCCTTGCGATCGTACTGGAACGCATCGTCGAGCGCGGCCTTGAGATCGGCGGCGCGCTTCACCCTGCTGATTCCGATCGACGAGCCGAGCGCGTTGGGCTTGACGAACACCGGATAGCCAAGTTTGCGCGCAAGCCGCGCGCCCAGCTCCGGCGTCTCATCGTAGTCGGCGCGATCAATCGCAAAATATTTCACCACGGCGACGCCGGCGTCGCGCAGCAGGCGCTTCTGCGCGTCCTTGTCCATCCCAATAGCAGAGCCGAGCACACCCGCTCCCACGTATGCGATCCCCGCCAGCTCGAGCAGCCCCTGCACCGTGCCGTCCTCGCCATAGGTGCCGTGCAAAACGGGGAACACCACGTCGACGCCGGGAATCGAGTCCTGTCCGCCAGTCGCTCCACCGCGCGCGCCGTCAGCCGGCGTCGCGACCAGAGCTTGCCCCTCCGGATGCGGCAGCAACGTCACTTGCGTACCGCCCGCGCTGAGCGCCGCCAGATGCGGCGTCTTTTCGGCCAGCAGCTTCAGCGCGTTACGCTCGAGATACCATCGTCCGTCGCGTCCAATGCCGATCGGAACGATTTCGTATCGCGCCGGATCCATCGCCGACATCACCGTCAGCGCCGAGCGCAGCGAAATTTCATGCTCGCCCGATCGCCCCCCAAACAGAACGCCAACCCTGAGTCGTTTTTTGTCCGCCATCGCGCCCCACCGCACCGAAGGAACTTTATTGTAGTGAAACCCGCGTTCGGTTTCACACTTCCGTCGGCAGGGGTGACCCCTGCACCCGATATTTTCCGAGTACTGAGTGCAGGAGCCCCGCATCCTACTGTCTGTAATTCGGCGCTTCCTTCGTAATAAACACGTCGTGCACGTGACTCTCGCGCATCCCCGCGTCGCTAACCTTCACGAACTTCGCCCGCTTGCGCAGCTCTGCCAGGTTCGCCGCGCCCAGGTATCCCATCCCGGATTGCAGCCCGCCGACCAACTGCTCGATATTCGACGCGAGCGACCCGCGATGCGGCACGCGCCCCTCGATTCCTTCCGGCACATGCTTGCCGTCGGTCACGTTGAGCTGCCCGTAGCGATCTCCGGTGCGCTCGTTCATCGCGCCAATCGATCCCATCCCGCGATAAAGTTTGTAGGTGCGCCCCTGGTACAGAATCGTCTCGCCGGGACTTTCTTCGGTGCCCGCGAACAGCGAGCCGATCATCACGCTGTTCGCGCCGGCCGCAATCGCCTTGGTGATATCGCCTGAGAATCGGATTCCGCCGTCCGCGATCACCGGGATATTGCGCGGCTCGGCAATCGCGATCGTGTCCATTATCGCGGTGATCTGCGGCACGCCGACTCCCGAAATCACGCGCGTCGTGCAAATCGACCCCGGCCCCATCCCGACGCGAAGCGCATCGGCGCCGGCGTCGCACAAAGCCTTGGCGCCCTCGCTGGTCGCGACGTTCCCGGCCACCACTTCCACGTCGGGCCACTCGCGCTTGGTCGCCTTGATCGCGTCGATCACGTTGCGCGTATGCCCATGCGCGGTGTCGATACAAATCACGTCGACGCCCGCACGCCGCAGCGCCGCCAGGCGCGCCTCGCGCTCCGGACCGACGCCGACGGCAGCGCCGACCCGCAGCCGCCCCAATTGATCCTTGCTCGCGTGCGGATGCCGAATCGCCTTGTCCATGTCCTTGACGGTGATCAGCCCGCGCAGCCGGTTCTGATCGTCCACCAGCGGCAGCTTTTCTATCCGATGCGCTTGCAGAAGTTCTTTGGCGTGTTCGAGGTCGATTCCCGGCCGAGCAGTGATCACTTTGCTCGTCATCACGTCGCGCACCTGCTTGTCGAGCCGGCGCTCGAAGCGCAGATCGCGATTGGTCAGAATTCCGACCAGGCGTCCGTCCGAAACCACCGGCAACCCGGAAATCCGGAAGCGCTCCATCACCGCGACCGCCTCGCCGATTTTCTGCTCGGGACTGACGGTGATCGGATCGACGATCATCCCGGTTTCATATTTCTTAACGGTCTCGACTTCGGCCGCCTGCTCCTCGATCGAAAGATTCCGATGCACAAACCCGATGCCACCCATCTGCGCGATCGCAATCGCAGTGCGCGACTCGGTCACAGTGTCCATCGGGCTGGATACAAGGGGAATACGCAGACGGATCTTCGGCGTGAGTGCGGTTGTGACATCGCAATTCGCCGGCAGCACGTCGGACGATTGAGGGAGCAAGAGAACGTCGTCGAAGGTAAGTGCTTCGCGGAGCTCCTGATGCGCCATAAAATAACCTCCATAGGTAAAAAAAGAGCCCGCGGTTCAACGCGGGCTCAAGTCGGCCTTCAGTTTTTGTACGCAGTCCGTTTAATCAGATGCGCCATAACCGACCCTAACAAGAGTCAAGCACCCGATCAATACGGCGTTTTCTGGCTGGTTAGCGTCTCAATTTGATCCCTCGCTCGAGAGGTAACGAGCGCTGAACGTTTTTGTAGGGAGACCAGGTGGCCAGACTGGTGGCGCGCAGGCGGGCGGCGCGCCACCGGACTGGCGGTTCGAGGCGATTTTCAGGGAGTTGCCACGAAGCCGTGCACACCAAGGGAATCGGTGAAGAAACCCGAGATCTGTCCCCGTGAGTTGATTCCAAAAGCCTCGGTGGTCCCTGCTATGGCGCCCGGCACGTCGATCGTGATGAAGATTCCCTTCGTGGTGAGCTCGAAGCCATGGAAGCCAACGCTGTCTTGATAGGTTCCAACGATCTGGCCCGATGCGTTGATCCCGTCGGCCACGGTCCCGAGCGTGGCGCCCGTCACGTCGATCGTGGTGAAGATCCCCTTTTTGCTCAACAGGTAGCCATGGGTGTCGGAACCAGTGCTGTCGAAATATTTTCCAACGATGTTGCCCGAAGCGTCGATCCCAAGAGCCTCGGTTCCGAAAAGGCCGCTCGGCTCGTCGATCGTCGTGAAGTCGCCTTTCTTGCTCAGGAAGAAGCCATGGGTGCCCTCGCCAACGCTATTTCCAAAGGCTCCTACGATCTCGCCCGATGAGTTGATCCCAAAAAGAACGGTCTGCATGGTCGCGTCCGGCTCGTCGATAGTGGTGAAGTCGCCGTCCTTGCTGAGGATGAAGCCATGGATGCCGAAACCAACGTCATCGAGAAATAATCCAACGACCTCGCCCGAATCGTTGATTGCAAGCGCCTCGGTGCCGAGAGTGGCGTCCGGCTCGTCGATGGTGGTGAAGTCGCCCTGCTTGCTCATCACGAAGCCATGCTCGCTAACGCTATCTCCAAAGTATCCAACGACATCGCCCGGCGAGTTGATTCCTTGAGCGTTGGTTCCGTTGGTCGCATTGGGATCGTCGATAGTGGTGAAAGTGAAGGCGCTTGCGGCGCGGGCGAAGGCGAGCATGCACAAGCCGACCGCTAGCACAATCAAGGCACGTCTCAGCTGCGGGCTGAACTGGTTACGGCACATTTTTTTGCCTCCCGAACTACGATTGTTGTTGAGCGTCGCGCTCACAGGATCGCACAGTATCGCGTACGCGCCCGCGCTATCTTGACGGATTGGTGAATAAGCTATGAACCACTTGACTCCGACCCCCGACCAGAGAAACGCATGGCCCACAATGACGCGCCACACGTTGTCTTGGCTTTGGATATTGCATCGACGCGCGCGCAGCGCAAGCGCCGCGATCCCGGCGAATATGATGAAAGCTGATCATCAGCGAGTCGGTCTATGGTGAATCGCTGACTTGGTTTATTTCCCGCACCAGACTGGTTTGCGCTTTTCCAGGAAGGCGCCGATTCCTTCCTGCGCGTCCATCGCCATCGCGTTCTGGCTCATCACTTCTTTGGTATGCTCGTAGGCTTTCGCCGTATCCAGATCGATCTGCTCGTAGAATGCCCGCTTGCCGATCCCGATGATCAGCGGGCTGGCCTCGACGATTTGCATCGCGAGCTTGCGCGTCTCCGCGACCAGGTCCGCATCGGCGACCACGCGATTCACGAGTCCCCATTCGGCGGCCGTGCGCGCTTTGACCGGCTGCCCCGTCAGCAGCATTTCCATCGCATGCTTTCGTCCGACCGCGCGCGTCAGCGCGACCATCGGCGTCGAGCAGAAGAGCCCAATCCTCACGCCCGGCGTCGCAAAGCTCGCGCCCTCGCCCGCGACGACCAGATCGCACGTCGCCGCAAGCTGGCATCCCGCGGCCGTCGCGATCGCATGCACGCGCGCAATCACCGGCTGCGGAATTGCCTGAATCGTCAGCATCAGTTGCGCGCATAGATCGAATTCATAGCGGTAGAATGCGAGGTCGCGCCCCTTCAGCTCGCCGAGGTCGTGACCGGCCGAAAACGCCGGCCCGTTGCCCGCGATTATCACCGCGCGCGCGTCGCCGCGTTTGCCGATCGCGCGAAGCTCGTTGTTCAATTCCGTCATCATCGCGGTCGAGAGCGCGTTGCGTTTCTCCGGACGGTTCATCGTGAGCGTGACCAGCCCGGCGTCTTCCTCGGCTATCAGATTCTTTTGCAGATTTTTTTGCGCAGTTTCAGTTGCCATCGATTTTCACCTGCCTTCGATTCTTACTCTCTCACTCGCGCGGATCGTTTTTCCATTCTTCAGGATAGAGCAGCAGCAAATCCTGGCCGAGCGCGCGCACCAGGAATCGCTGCGTCTCGTTAATCGCACGTTCGAGCGCGCGGCCGCCAATCAGCCAATGCCCACGGCCCGCAATCGTCGCCAGCTTCGCGCCGATCGACTCGCCGAACTTCGTCATCTGCGGCAGCGGCGCGAAGATGTCCGAGTCGCCCGCCACGACGAGTCGCGGCGCGGCTTTATCCGGCGGGGCAAACTCGATCGCGCCAGTAATTACGTCGGTCCCGATTGCGCCGGAGTCGGGCACCATCGCTTTGATCAAACCGTCGCGAGTGAATGGGTCGGAATCGGCTATCAATTCGAAAAGAATTCTGCCGCGTGGCGGCTTGATCGGTCTGCCGAGCATTATCGCAAGGCGATTCGCGAATCCGCCGACCAGTGGCGTGCGAAACCCCGGCACCAGCGGCGCGTATGCGACCGCGGCTTTCACTCGACGATGCTCGCTGAGCTTGATTGCGACCAATCCGCCGACGCCGTGACCGAGCACGACCGCGTCACGGCCAATTCCGTCGAGCGCCTCGCCCGCCAGCGCGTACAAATCGTTGAATCGAAGCTTCTCGAGCGGCGGTGTCGAGCCTTTGCCGAATGCCGCCCGCAGATCCGGCACGAATACTTCCCACCCGATCGACGCGAGATATCCGATCACGAGCGCGAGATGCCGCGGCGTGGTGAACAGTTCGGGGATCAGCATGATAGGCCACGCGAACTTGACCGGCTCGGGCAGCTCGCGTTGCGCGGGGAAGCGGCCGAGTTCGAGGTCGTCCATCGGACTGCCGAATTATGCTGCGCGCGACGCCGTCGCCATCAGGCGCGCGAATCTGAACGATGGAAACGCGGCGCGCGGCGTCAGCATCTGCGCGAACCTGATCATCTCGTCCGCCGCCCATTGTTCGCGGGCCGCCGCGCGATGCGCCAGGCGGCTGCCCTGATCCAGTCCGAGTTCCTTCGACGAGCGAACGCTCGCTTTGTAGTACGGCATCAACTCCGCGTCGCGTCGCCGCGTGAACTCTGCCATCGGCACCGCCCAAATCGAATTGCCGCGCCCGCTCGAGAACCACTCGGGCGCAAGCTCGCCAACAATCCATGCGCTCATCAGAGCCATCGAATGGCCCTGGCCGAAGAGCGGATCGACGTGCAAGCCCGCGTCGCCGAGCAGCAGAGCGCCGTCGGCGACCGGATCGCGATAGGTGTTGTTGAGCAGGCCCGAAGAAAAAACTTTGCCCACCATCGTCGCGCCGTCAAGCATCTTGGCGAGCTTGGACGAGCGGCTCAGGTAACGGCGCAGGCTGGATACGAGGTCAGTGCGAAAGGTTTGCATCTCGGCCGCGTCGAACGCGGTCGCCGCAACCGTGAGTCCGTTTTCGCATCGACAAACCAGGTTGTCCACGCCGGGTGCGGACTCGAATTCCGTAAACACTTCATCGCCGAGGCATTTGCGCGGGACGCCTTCGAAGTACGCGTAGTAGTAGGCGCGCGCGCATGGAACGTCGACGCGCTTGAACGCGTCGATACGCTCCGACCCGATCTGCGCGACGGCGCTGCGCATCCCGTCGGCGCCAATTGTCAGCGGCGCGCGAACCTCGTGGACGCCCGACGCATCCTCGCCGCGAATTCCCGTCACGGCGCCATCTTCGATGAGCAAATCGGTCAGCCTGAAGCGCTCGCGAAACGCGACGCCGTCGAAACTGCGCGCCGCTTCGATCATCGCGGAGTCCATCAGCACGCGCCCGAGACAAAGTCCGCGATCGTCGCGCGCAAGCTCGCCGCCGTAGTCGAAGCCCGGACCGATCGAGTGCACCCGCGCAAAGCGGACGCCGCCGAGGCGCTCGAGCGTTTCGAGCGCGCCCATCCGATCGAGAACTTTTGTTCCACCGCCAAGCACGATGTGCGTCGAAAGTCGGTCGGACGGGAATGAATCCTTGTCGACGAGCAAAACGCGCCGCCCGCCGCGCGCGAGTAAAATCGCGGCTGCGCTTCCGGCGACGCGCGCGCCGACAATGATCGCATCAAAGTTATTTGCCAACTCGGACATAAGTTTTGCGAGCTTGGTGGCGATCGAACCCTATCACGTCGACGGCGCGCGTCCGCAAACGCGCCAGATAAAGGAAAGAGCCCCCTCTTTCAAGGGGGCTCTCCCGTGTTGCGAGGCCTTTCAGCCTCGGCTTATTCCAGCAGCAATCCTGGCAGCCTTAGCCAGCCCTCGGGGTATCAGCCCGAAGGTAAACTCGTTAAGTGGTTACTTCTTTTTGGTCTTTTTGGCAGGCTTCTTTTTTGCCATTTTGCTCTTCCGCATCGGTTTGGACTTGGTGGCCTTTTTGGCCCGTTTCTTCATTCCTGGCATAGGTACCTCCTCTTCCTAGGCTGCTGCTGGACAAGCACCCTTCCTTATAGATGAGGGTTCATTCCCTCATCGAGTCGTGCCGATTATAGAAACATGTTATTCTCAAATCAAGGGTGACGAGCCTATTTATAAAGAAATTTTAAAGCCGGAAGAGTGCAACCGAACCGGTCTGTTTCGGGTCTTTAGAATGTCGTTCAAAATTAGATCTCTTGAACTGAGCCCGACTCCTGAATTACGATTGCTGGGATGACGCGGTTAAGCTTTCTACTACGTCGCGAGTGGCTCAGCCTAATCTTCGCCGCGGTTCTCACGACGCTGCTATTGAGTGTGATGCTGGGCAATCTGGGGGCGCGCGACCTGGTCGCCCTCCAGAGCCATCGCGCCGAGTTGGAGGAGCGCCGCAATCAACTAGCAGCGAGCAATGCGGAGTTCAGAACACGCGTTCAGAGGCTCCGTTCAGACGACCGCTACATCGAACGCCTGATTCGCCGCGAGCTTGGCTACGCGCGCCCCGACGAACTCGTGTACAAGTTCGCCGACGACGCCGATAGTGGCGACGAAACGCCGTCGCGCTGAACGTTAGCGACAACTCAGAACGCGGCGCGCGAGATCAGCCGGTACTCGCGAGCCTGGCGTTCCAGTTGTTCGCGAAAATCCGGATGCGCGATCGAGATCAGCGCGCGCGCCCGCTCCGGCACCGATTTGCCCTTCAGATTGACAATCCCGTACTCGGTCACGACGTACATCACGTCGGTGCGCGGCGTCGTCACGATGTTGCAGTCGTCGATTCGCGCGACGATTCGACTCGCGCGCCGCGCGTCGCGCTCGTAGGTCGAGGCGAGGCATAGAAACGACTTGCCATCGCGCGAGGCGTACGCGCCGCGCACGAATTGCAGTTGCCCGCCGGTGCCGCTGATCTGCCGCACTCCCGCCGATTCGGAGCACGCCTGTCCGGTGAGATCGATTTGCGCCGCGTTGCAGATCGAGATGACGCGATCGTTCTGCATGATGTGATTCGGCAGGTTGGTGTAATCGACCGGTCCCGCAAAGCACGCCGCGTTGCGATCGAGAAAGTCGTACATCCGCTTCGAACCCGCCGCGAACGTGTACGTCATCTGGTAACGATTGGTCGCCTTGTGCGCGCCGGTCACCTTGCCGGCCTCGTAGAGCGACACAAGAGAGTCGACGAACATCTCGGTGTGAATGCCAAGGTCCTTAATAGGCGCCGCCGCGAGCAGCTCGCAGACCGCGTTGGGCATCGCGCCGATCCCAATCTGGACGCATGCGCCGCTGGGAATTTCCGGCGCGATCAGCTCCGCAACTTTCTGATCGACTGCGCTGGCGGCGGGATTTTTCAGCTCGGGCATCGCCGACGCGCCCGCGTCCAGCACATACTCGACGTCGTCTATATGCACGGCGTTTTCGATTCCGAAAACATACGGCACGCTCGCGTCAGTCTCGACGATCAAAGTTTTGGCCTTTTCGCTGATCGCCTTGTGATACGTGACCGACGGGCCGAAGTTGAAAAATCCATGTTCGTCCATCGGCGCGGTCTTCAACACCGCGACGTCAACGTCGATGAAGCGGCGATAGTTGTCGGGCGCCTCGCCGAAGTTCATCGGGATATGATGCGCGAGGCCGCGATCGTGCATCTTTCTTTCCAATCCCGAGAAATACCACGACAGATATGTGAGATGACGTTCGTCGGGATCCGCCTCGACCGCCGCGCGCGGGCGCATCGCGAGGCATCCGCGAATCTTTACGCGCTCGAGCGCATGCGCTCTGTCGGCCAGCGCGCGATCGAACAAGTCCGGCTGGCCGAGTCCGAATCCGTACTCGACCCAGTCGCCGGATTTGACCTGCGCCGCCGCTTCATCGGCGCTGATTTTCTTGCGCTTGAGTTCTCCTTGGTGTGAAGCCGCCATCTGCACGCCCTCGTGTTGATTCCGATCGATTCGCTTGACTGCGCCGGTAGCGTAGGATTCTCTTCAACCGGCGTACTCCAATCAATGCCAAGTATCGAACCAGTCAAGCAAGCGCCCGCGACTAACAACGCGATCGGGATGCGCGCAGTCTGACCCAACCGGAGATTTACGATGTACTTTCTTCACGGCTTCATACTCTCGCTTCACATCTTCGGGGTGATCTTCTGGATGGGCGGGCTGTTGATGATCACCAGCCTGCTCGCGCGCGTGCCCGAAGAAGTCGGACTGCCCAAGGAACGCTTTCTCGGCGCGGCGCGCGGTTTGTTCGAGTCCACTATCAACCTCGGCGCGGCAATCAGCATCATCCTCGGGATCGTGCTGATCATGATGGATCCGGCGGTACTGCAGCATGCCTGGATCGAAGCGAAGCTGTTGCTGGTCGCGATCCTGCTCTTCTATCACGTGCGGTTTTATCGCCGGATCAAGTTCCTCGAGGACAATCCAAGCGAGTCATCGCGCCGCGAGTTCCGCGTCATCCACGGAATGGTGAGCGCGCTGCTGATCGCAATCCTGGTGCTCACAGTGCTGAAACCGTTCTAGCAGCTAGAACCGGTCCTTGAGTTCGCGGGTTTTCGCGAAGATCGCGATCGGATCGTCGTCCAGCGACGGGTCGCGCTGTTTCAGATTCGCGCGCAGCTCGGGGCTGTCGGTGCGCAGAAACGGATTGGTCTGCTTCTCGTCGCCGATCGTCGACGGCACCGTGAACTTGTTCTCCGCGCGGGTCTTCAGGCTCCACTCGTGCTTCTTCTTCAGCGCCTGGTTCCCCGGCTCGAGCGTCAGCGCGAAGCGTAGATTTTTTTCGGTGTACTCGTGACCGCAATAGACCTGCGTCGAGTCGGGCAGCGCCGCGAGTTTTTTCAACGACGCGACCATCGTCGCCGCCTTCCCCTCGAATACGCGGCCGCATCCGCCGACGAACATCGTGTCACCGGTAAACACCGCGCCGAGCTTCGGAAAATAGTACGCGACGTGCCCGTTGGTATGCGCCGGGATTCCGATCACGCGGCCCTCCAGCGCGCCGATTCGGACCTGGTCGCCGTCCGCGATCGGATCGCTGAGCGCCGGAATTTTTCCGCCCTCCGCGCTCGCGCCGTACACTTTTATTCCCGGCACCTTCGACGCGATGTCGTTGTTGCCGCCCGAATGATCGCCGTGCCAGTGCGTCGTCAGCACTGCGACGATCTTCGCGCCGTGCGCTTTCGCCGCCGCGATCACCTTGTCGGCCTCGGCGCAATCGACCACCGCGCATTCCTTGCTGCCGTCGTCGATCACCAGGTACGCGTAATTGTCCGCGAGCTGCGGTACGGTGACTATAGCCATCGCGATACTCCTTGCGACTAGACGCCGACGATATTGTAGCCCACGTCCACGTAGAGCGTCTGGCCGGTGACGCCGCTCGAAAAATCGCTCAGCACGGCCGCCGCCATCTTGCCGACTTCCTCTATTTTCATCCCGCGCCGCAGCGGCGAGCGCGCCTCGACTTCATGCTGCATAGAATGGAAGTCGCGAATCGCCGACGACGAGAGCGTCCGCGCGGGCCCGGCGCTGAGCGCGTTGACGCGAATATTCTTGGCCCCCAGGTCGACCGACAGATAGCGCACACAGGCTTCCAGAGCCGCCTTGGCCACACCCATCATGTTGTAATTGGGGATCGCACGGACCGCGCCGAGGTAGCTGAGCGTCAGGATCGATCCGCCGCCGCGCGCTTCCATCAGCGGTTCCGCCGCGCGCGCCAGCGCGACCAGCGAGTAGGCGCTGATTTCCAGCGACTTGGCAAAATTGGCGCGAGTGACCGTCAGAAATCGATCGCGCAGATCTTCGCGCTCCGCAAATGCGACCGCATGCACCAGCAAGTCGAGCCCATTCCATTTTTTCTTGAGCGCCGCGAACACCGACGCGATTTGCGCGTCGTCGTTGACGTCGAGCTCGCCGATCACGTCCGCTTCGATTTGCGCGGCCAGCGGACGCACGCGTTTCTCCAGGATCTCGCCCTGGTAGGTCAGCGCGATCTCCGCGCCCTCCGCCGCCAACGTCTGCGCGATCGACCACGCCAGGCTCTTCTCGTTCGCGACGCCGACGACCAACGCCCGCTTGCCCTGTACTATGCCCATGACGAGTATCCTTGTTTCCGACGACGGTGCGCGCGCGGACTCAGACCTGGATCTTCATCCCGTCATAGCCCAATTCAAGCGCGACTTCATCCTCGCGGCTCAGCACTTCGTGCCCGAGATGGACCAGTATCATGCGGCCCACCTTGAACTTGTCGCGTTCGGCCGCCAGCAGCGGGTAGTTGAGATGAAACTTCAAATGCGCGCTCTCGAAGTACGTGCATTCGCACAGGAACAGATCGGCGCCGGCGCTTAACGTCACCAGCTTATCATTCCATCCGCTGTCGCCCGAGAAAACTATCGACTTTCCGCCGCTCTCAATCCTGAGCGACAGCGAAATGTCGGGCGTAGTGTGCGGGCTGCGAATCGCCTTCACCTTGAACTTGCCCAGCTGCCGCGAGCGTCCCGGCTCCAGCACCACGAACTTCAGCTTGTCCTTGACTCTGTCCACCTTGAAATGCGGGAACATCGTGCGCATCAGCCGCCACGTCCGCTCCTCGAGCTTGGCCGGGCCCGCGACCGTCAAGCGCTTGGTGCGACGCGTTTCGTACATGTAGTCGAGGATCAGAAACGGCAGACCGGCGAAATGGTCGCCGTGCAGATGACTGATCAGGAGCAAATCGAAACTATCGGTCGCGACGCCGCTGCTCTTCAGCGCCTGCAGCAGACAAGGTCCCGCTTCCATCAGGATCCTGCCCCCGGGTGCGTCGATCAGATAACCGGCCTGCAAACGCCCGAAGCTCGCGAACGCGTCGCCGGTGCCCAACAGGGTTACGGCCACCGGCGCACCGTTCGGAGCCGTGGGATTCGGATTCATCGCGGCGGCCTATGCTAATATCATCGCTGGACGCGCGCAAACGAGGTCGCCGGCTCTCAGAAGTCACGGGAGTATTCCAATCACGGGAGCCTAAAAAACCCAGTCACGGGAGCCTAAAAAAATGAAACAGGTGAAGATTGGAGTTGGCTTCGGACTTTGGCGGCTCGGGATGCCCACGGCGGAAACCATCGCCCGCGTCGCGGAACGCGCCGAGGATTGGGGCCTCGATTCCTTCTGGCTGTCCGATCATCTGCTCGCGCCCTCGCCGGAACTCGACGTCGTCGCGACGCTCTCGCTCCTCGCCTCGCGCACCTCGCGCATGAAACTCGGACCGAGCGTGCTGCTGCTCAACCTGCGCCATCCCCTGATGGTCGCGAAATCGTTCGCCTCGCTTGACTACCTGTCCAACGGCCGCATGGTGATGGCGGTCGGCACCGGCGCGAATCTCGCCGACTACGCCGCCTGCGGCATCCCGCTCGAAGGACGCGGCAAGCGCCTCGACGAGGGCATCGAGGTCCTGCGCACCGTCTGGCGCGAGCGCGTCGCGAGCTATCACGGACGCTTCTTCAACTTCGACAACGTGACCATCGAGCCGCGGCCCGCCGCGCGCACCAACAACGATTTCGGCACGATGGATATCTGGGTCGGCGGCCGCTCCGACGCTGCGCTCAAACGCGCGGCGCGCCTGGCCGACGGCTTCTTCGCGTCGTTCCAGACCCCCGACGAATTCGGCGCGAGCATGGCGAAGATTCGCGACTATGCCGCCGGCTACGGTCGCGCCAACGCGCACATCGAGTCGGGCCTCATCCTGCTCTGCCGCGTCTCGTCGTCGCGCGAGCGCGCGCTCGAGGAGATGCGCCCGATGCTGTCTGCGATGGGCCGCGGCGCGGAAGCCTACCTCGAACGAACCGTTTACGGCTCCGCCGAAGATATCATCGCGCGCCTCGGCCAATACGTTGCGAAGGGCCTCGACAAGTTTGTACTGTGGCCAATCGCGGAACCCGATGCGTGGCCGAAGCAAATCGAACTGGTCGGCCGCGAAATTGCCTCGCACTACAACAACAACAAAACGGCAGCCTGAACAGTTCGCGCGGACCGCGGCCGCTCTCGCATTCGCATTTGCTGCCGCGGCCGTCGCCGCAACTCTGCCCGGATGCGCCAAGTCGCCGCCGGTCGTTCCGCCGCCGAGCATCTATGCGAGCGCCGAGGATGTCGAGCTCAATTTTCGCGACCGCACGTTCGTGCTCGGCGACAACAATCAAATCGCCGAAGTGCGACCGCTCGATTGGCGCAAGGACAAGTTCCTCAAGCTGCCGTTCTGGTTCGGCGTCAACATCCTCGTGCCGGGAGTGATAGCGCCAAAAGAGGGCGAGTTCTACGTCATCAGCGAGGCCACTCTCGAAAAGCCGCTCGACACACCCGGCGAATGGATGATCGAAGCCGGCAGCTCGCTAGTAAAACAGGAGACGGTGTTCGTCACCACGCGCACGCAATACTTAGGTCCAGGAAAAATCCTGCCCACCGTCGTTCAGTACATGGGCAAGCGCGAATTCAAGCGCCCCGACGGCAAGCCCGTGCAAATCCCGGTGCTGCGCGAGGTCTCATTGCCGATGAAATGGACGCTAGGCGGCAGAATCCCCGCCAGCTACGCGAGATATCGAACGTGAATCGCGTCGTCGTCTTCGCAATCGCGCTAACGCTGATGTCGCTAGTCACCGGATGCACTCCCGACAAAGCGCTCGACTTCGGCCCGACCGGCGAAATCACCACGCCGCCGGAGGATCAGTTGAGCCGCGACATCATGCGCGACTTCGCCGGCCGCGACTTCATCCTGGCCAACAACGATCACGAAGCGCACATCAGCCTAACGGACTGGAAGCCCGGCCGCCGCATAATCGTCCCATACTGGCTAGGAGTAAATCCCCTTTACCCAGGCTTCCTGCGCCCAACGGTAGGACATCTATATGTAATAAGCCAATCAACCTTGGTCCGCCCGCTAACCAACAACGAATACCTGATTAGAGCAGGCTCAAAACTATTCAAAAGCGACACCCTATTCGAAGCAACCCACACCCACTACGTAGACACCGGCGGAATGCTACCAACAGTAATCCGCTTCGTAGGCACAAGAGTGATCACAGTCCCCAAGGATGCCCCCGCAACAGGAACAATCACCGAAAAGGTCCCAGTACTAAGAGAAGTCTCAATGCCAATGCATACAACCCCAGACCAAGACCTAACAGGCTACGCCAAGTTCGAAACCGTCAAGTGACTGCTGGGATTTTCCTTAATTTCAATCATCGCGATGAGTGAAGGAAAACGCGCCCCTCGTCTAGTTAGGTAGTTGGAAGGTCCAAACTCGCAGCGGGCCGAGCGATTCAAAGCCCACCGCGTGCGCGTTGCGGAGGTCGTCGCCTTGCTCATATCCGACTATCGGCGAGCCTGGAAATATCCCGGCGATCGTCGCAAGCGACGCCATCGCACAATCAAATTTCTCGGCCTCGGGCGCAAAGAAGTTCGACCATCCTACGACGTCATCGCTGCGATTTGCGATCGCGCCTGAGATGATGTGGCCGTCGCGATAACCTGCGACCAAAGCAATGTCTTCGTCGGCGAGTAGTGAAGGCACGAAAATTCTGTCCCCGCTCCCATCGCCTCCTGCCCTATTCGACGCGGACTCCCATTCCTCATGTGCACGATCGCTCCTGACAACCTCCCATCGGTCCACCTTGACTGCAGTGGCGATGTCTCTCAACGAGGAAACCGGCAAATGGATCCACTCCGCGGTGAACAACAACTGGAACCCCCGCGGCTCCAGATCGAGCATCGAGAAACTATCCTTGACCGCCCATCCGGGCGGCAGGCGCGATGCAATCAGCTCATCGATCAGATCGAGCTGCCGCTGACTGGGCTCCGCAAGCGTCCCGGCATTTGGATAGAAGCGTGGCACCGGATGGCGACTTAGCCACAGGCCTCTATGGAACTCGCCGGGATTCCCATGCGCACGGCAGACCGCGTTGCACCATTCCGCATTGTTCCGCGCCGCACGGATGACTCGATCATCGAGCATTAGCGAAGGTCTAAGACTCCTCTGATTCTTGCAGCGTTGCCGTCTGCAGCAGTTCTGCCGGCACATCTTCCAGGAAGCGCGACACGCGGCCCATCACGAAGCCGAAGCTGCGGTCGAACATGTGTATCGGATACGACAGGTACAGTTCGTCGCGCGCCCGCGTGCTCGCGACGTACATGAGGCGCCGCTCCTCCTCGATTTCGTCGTCGCCCACGCTTTGCGGTCCCGGGAAGCGCCCGTCTGCTGCCCAAATCAGGAAGACCACTTTCCATTCAAGACCCTTCGCCGAATGAATCGTGCTGAGCGTCATGTACTCGTCGTCCGAATCCGTCGCGAGCACACCGTCGAGCGAGTCGCTCGGCGGCTCGAGCGCCATGTCGGACAGCATCTGCTCGAGGCTTTTGTAGCGCTCCGTCAGATTCTGAAAATGTTCCAGGTCGCGTTCGCGTTTCGGATAGTCGTCGGCATACGCCTCGCGCATCACGGGCAGATAGTACTCCAGCGTCATCGCGATTTGTTCAGGAGGCCGTTTCTGGCCATCGCGCAATTCCGCCAGCAGCGCGCCCAGCCGCTTGAGGCCGCCCTCCGCGCCGCCGCGCGCTTTTTCTGCGAACTTGGCCAACGCGGCCGCTGGATCGTCGGATGCCACCAGCGTGTCGATCGTCCTTTCAGCCGTGCGATGACCGATGCCCTTGACCAGAGTGAGCACGCGCAGCCACGACACCGCGTCCGCCGGATTCGCAATCACCCGCAGATGCGCCAGCACGTCCTTGATGTGCGCGGTTTCGATAAACTTGAATCCGCCGCGCTTGATGAACGGGATGTCGCGGCGCTGCAGCTCGAGTTCCAAATCGAACGAGTGAAAGCTCGAGCGGAACAGCACCGCGATCTCGCCGAGCTCGACGCCTTCCTCGCGCAGTTCCAGGATTCGCTGCGCGACGAATCGCGACTGCATGTGCTCGTCCTGCGCGCGCACCAGGAACGGCCGAAAGCCGCCCTCGCGATCCGTGAACAGCGCCTTGGTGTACTTTTCGCCGGCCCGCGAGATCACATCATTTGCTACATCCAGAATTCCCTGGATCGAGCGGTAGTTCTGTTCGAGCTTCACGACCTTCGCGCCGGGAAAAATCGCGGGAAAGTCCATGATGTTGCGGAAGTTGGCGCCGCGGAACGAATAGATCGACTGCGCGTCGTCGCCCACCGCCATCACGTTGCGATGATTCATCGCGAGCAGCCGCACCAGGTCGGCCTGGATCAGATTGGTGTCCTGGTACTCGTCGATCATGATGTACCGATAGCTGTCCGACAGCCGCCGCCGCACGTTCTCATGCTGTTCGAGCAGCTCGGCGAACCGATACAGCAGGTCGTCGTAGTCGAGCAGTCCGCGCTCGCGCTTGTAGCTCTCGTAATTTTTCGCGAGTTCGAGAATTTCGGTCTGATGCTCGCCGAGATGCGGAAAGTCGATCTCGATTTCCTCTTCGAGCGCGCGCCGCTTGTTGCGCGCCATGCTGATCGCCTCGGCAATCGTGCTCTTCTTCGGAAACCGGCGCTCGCGCGACGCGAGTCCCATCCGCGTCCGGATCAGGTTGACGACGTCCTCCATGTCCGAGCGATCGAGGATCGTGAAGTTGGGCTTGAGGCCCATCGGCGCACCCATCCGGCGCAGCACGTTGTTGGCGAAGGAATGAAACGTGCCGCCTGCGACCGCCCCCGCGCGATCTCCAACCAGCTGCTCGGCCCGCCGCAGCATCTCCTGCGCCGCACGACGCGTAAACGTCAGCAGCAGGATTGCGCCCGGCGGCACGCCGCTCTCGATCAGCCGCGCGACGCGATAGATCAGCGTGCGGGTCTTGCCCGATCCTGCGCCTGCCACGACCAGCAGCGGGCCGTCGCGATGCGTCACGGCAGCCAGCTGCGCGGGATTCAACAGCTCGGCGTACTTGATCTTGAAGTTGCGCTCGTCGGCCGGCGACGCCGGCTTTTCGCGCAGGTAAATTACCTTGTCGGCCACGGCAAGCGCGATCCTACCACGCCGCGCGCCGCAAGTTGCGATGCTCTACGGCAGCATCGGCCCGCTTCCCGCCGGAGTCTGCCCGCCGTTGCGGTAAATGCCCTGCATCGTCTTGTTCCACAGTTGATCGGGACTGTTGGGCGATTGCGAACCCGCTGCGGCTGCCGATCCCGCCGGCGCCGAGGAGCGCAAGTCCTCGACGTGCGGATCGAGCAGGATCTGGTCGACCATATTGACGCTCGGATCGTTCAGGTACCCCGTCGCGATTCGCTCCGCATCGGTCCGCCCGAACTGCGTCGCCACAAACCCGGTCAGTATCAGTTGCTTGGCTCCGCCCGGCGAGGTCGAGAACTCCGCGGTTACCATCGGCAACTCGTTCATCCGAAGATACCTGGTGAGCGCGTCGCTGGTGCCCTGATCGATCACGTAATTCTGCGCATGCGCGAAGCTCGTCGCCGCGTGCATCACGATGATCGCCGCGACCAATGCCAGCATTCGTCAGATCACAGTCATCGACCATACCCGACGCGGTCGACAAAAAACAAAAGAAAAAGCGCGGGCGCCCAATTACGACGCCCGCGCCTCTTTGTGCTTTGCGATTTGTCGCGTTACGGAACCTGGATCTGCTGAATCTGCGCCGTTTCCTTCTGCACGACTTCGGCCGGCAGCGGTGCGTACTTGAGCGCCGGCGCTTCCGCTTGTCCTTCGGTCAGTGCCCAGCCCAGGAACTTTTTGATCTGCTCGCCAACATCCTTGTTGCTTTGCTTCTGATATACGAGCAGCCACGTGAACGACGAGATGGGATAGGCGTCGGGACCCGGGGCGTCCGTGATCGACACGCGGAAGTCGGGCGCCATGTTGCCCGCCGACGACGCCGCCGCCGCCGTCACTCCTGCCAGGCTCGCGTCCACCCAGTTACCCGCTTTGTTCTGCAACTGCGCGAACGGAATCTTGTTGTTGAGCGCATAGATCAACTCGATGTATCCGATCGCGCCCGGCGTCTGCTGCACCAGCGCCGTCACGCCTTCGTTGCCCTTGCCGCCCAGTCCAACCGGCCACTTGACCGCAGTGCCCTTGCCCGGGTCAGTCGCCCAGGCCGGGCTGACCTTCGACAGGTAGTCGGTGAATATGTAGGAGGTGCCGCTGCCGTCCGAGCGATGGCATACGACGATGTCCTGTCCCGCAGGTATCGTCGCGCTCGGATTCAACGCTCTAATCTGCGCGTCATCCCACTTAGTCACTTTGCCCGAAAAGATGTCGGCGACCACCGGACCACTGAGGCGCAGCGTGCCGGTGAAGCCCGGCAGGTTGTATGCGATCACGACCGCCCCCATCACGCTCGGGAAGTGCAAAATTTTTCCCGGCGCATCGGCAAGCTGCTGATCGGTCAGCGGAGCGTCGCTCGCACCAACATCGACGGTGCGATTCGAGAGCATTCTGATTCCACCACCCGAGCCGATCGACTGGTAGTTGAATTTGATGCCCGGATTTTCCTTCGCATAGACGTCGAACCACTTGGAATAGATCGGATACGGGAACGTCGCGCCGGCGCCGTTGATTAACAAGTCGGAATATCCGGAACCGCTGATCCCTGTGATCGTCAGAATGACGAACAGGGCGAGAATTAGTCGTCGTTTGAGCATTGTTTGAACTTTCCTCGAGTTAGTCGCGTCCCTCCGTGAATCGGAGTGCGGCCCGCCGAACCTATGCACTAAACGTTAAGGGACGATGAACCCCGCGTGTCAGCCGGTTGAATTCGTCCGCCTGGAGCCGGATTCTGCTGCGTAATCGCGTGTCAGCGCGAGCGGTTGCTTTTCGCGCCCGCGCTCGACGACAATCCAATTCCGAAAGCAGCGCCTGGCGATCTTCAATGAGTAAAGCACTCGACGGAATCAAAATCGTTGAATTCGATTCCAACCTAGGCGCCGCTTACGCCACCATGCTGCTGGCGGAAAACGGCGCGCATGCCATCAAGGTCGAGCGGCCCGGCGGCTCGCACGAGCGCGGCACGCCCCATTTCCACGTCCTCAACCGCTCCAAGCGCGCGCTCGAGCTCGACCTTGACGAGCCGGCATCGCAGGCACGAATCGCGGAGCTGGTTCGATGGGCCGATATAGTGGTCACCGGCTTTACGCCCGCCCGCCTGAAACAACTACACCTCGATCCCGAATCGATTCGGCGAATTAATCCGCGCGCGATTGCGCTCGGCGTGCCTCCGCTCGGCAGCCGCGGCCCCGACGCCGACTTCGACGCGAACGACGACCTGGTCGCCGCTCGCGGCGGAATCACCGGCAGCCAATGGGCACGCAGCGGCAATCCCGTCGCGCTGGTTTTCCCGGCGTCGAGTTATTCGGCGGGCGTGATGGCGGCGACCGCAGCCGTTGCGGCGATCCTGGCGCGCGGTACGAACGGAGCGGGGCAGGCCGTCGAGATGTCGCTGCTCTCCGGCGCGCTCTCACTCCACACCGGCGCAATCCTGCGTCACGAGAAAATGACCAGCCCGTATCATGGGCCGCAGGATCCGCTCGGCCCGATTCCGGTTTATCGCTTGTTCGAGGCCGCCGACCGCAAATATCTGTTCGTCGCATGCGGCAACACGACCTTCTGGGGAAAGTTCGCGATTGCAATCGATCGCCCCGATCTGGTCGGCGACCCACGTTTCGAAAATGCGCCCTGGGGGATCGCGTCCGAGCACTGGCAGCCGCTCAAAGACATCATCGAGCCGATTATCCGCACGCGAACGCGCGACGAATGGCTGAGCATCCTGCGCGAGTGCGACGTTCCGAGCGCCCCGGTGATGACCCGCCACGAGTTCATCGATCATCCGCAGACGCGCGCGCTCGGGATGCGCCATGAGATCGACGATCCCGCTCTCGGCCGCATGATTCAAATGGGCCTGCCGGTGTTCCTCAACGCCACTCCCGGCGAAATTACCGGTCCCGCTCCCAAAGCCGGCGACGATCGCGCGGCCCTGCAATGGCTTGCAGAGCCAACACGCGACTCTCCGCTAAAAACAGATCTGCGCTTCACTGAAAAACCTCCGCTCGATGGCGTCACTGTGCTCGACTTTGCCAGCTATATCGCGGGTTCGTACGGGCCGATGATCCTCGCGCAACTCGGCGCGGAGGTCATCAAGATCGAAAGCCTCGAGGGCGACTCGTTTCGCCATTTCGGTTTCGGTTTTCTCGGTTGGAACCAGGGCAAGCGCGGCCTCTCCGTCGATCTCGCGAGTGCCGAAGGCCGCGAAATTATCCTGGCGCTCGCGGACAAGGCCGATATCGTGGTCGAGAATCTACGGCCGGGCCGGATGCGCAAGTTCGGCTTCGATTACGAAACGCTGGCGGCGCGCAACCCGCGCATCATCTATATGTCGGTCAACGCGTTCGGAAATCGCGGCCCCGACCACAATCAGCCCGGTTTTGACCCGCTGTTGCAGGCGCGTTCGGGCGCGATGGCGGCGCAGGGGGGACATCACGGGCATCCGGTGTACCTGACTTGCGCGATTTGCGATTACGGCGCCGCGATGCTTTCCGCGTTTGGATGCGTGCTCGCGCTGCGCGCGCGTGAACTTACCGGACGCGGTCAGTTCTGCGAGACCTCGCTGCTGCAATCCGCGATGGCTATGCAAGCGGGCGAGTTCGCCTTCTATAACGGAAGGCCCGACATGGAAAACGGCGGCGCTGAGCATCGCGGACGCTCCGCCCTCTCGCGCGCCTACCAATGTCGCGACAGCCAGTGGCTATTCATCTCACTATCCAATGAAACTCAGTGGAACGCTCTACTGACTATTATGCCGGGGCTGCCGAATGCCAATTGGGACCCGGCCGCGGCCGCACCTAGCGAAGGCGAACTAGCGGAGCAGTTTGCAAAGCTAGATCGCGACGATGCCCTCGCGGCTCTGAAAAAATCCGGCATCCCGGCTACGCGGGTCAATCCGATTCGTGAATTGTTCGACGATCCGCAGGTCGTCGCGAACGCTCTGATCGCCGAGGTGCCTCATACGCAATGGGGACGCGTACAGCAAACCGGATTACTGACGAAGTTTTCCGCGACCCCCGGCACAGTCGACCGCGCCGCGCCACTGCTCGGCGAACATACCGACGAGATCCTCCGCGAGTACCTCGGCTACTCGGCCGACCGAATCACCACGCTGCGCGCCGCCGGCATCGTCAAGTGATCGATGGATCCTGAGGCGGCCGCCGTCGTTACTCCGCACCTGCTCGCGCGCGAGGAGCTACTCTGGTGCGGCCGCCCACACGATACCACCGCGCTCCGATGGCGCGCCGGCGCGATCATCCTGGTTGGATGCGCCGCGCTCGCGATGCACTCATTGCCGCTCGACTCGAACCTGGCAGAGCGAGCCGACACCAATTCAATTCTGCTGGCGGTACTGGTCTGCGTTCTGATCACGGAAGCGATTGTCTTCCACGCCTACCTGTCGAACACATTCTACGGCGTCACCAATCAACGCGTGATCATCGTGTCGGGATTGAGGGAGGCTGACATGGTCGCGGTTCTGCTCGACCGGCTGAACACTCCGCAACTCCGCATGCGGCGCATCCATCGGCACATAGAGTTTCGCGCCCTCACCGAGCAGGTGCTCCCGGTATACCTGCCGTTCACGAACCCTTCCGTGCCGCCGGATTGGTTCGGACCTGAGTGCTATCGCCTGCTCGCGCTCGAAGACCCGCGCCGCGTCTACGACTTGATAGTCGAATCAGCGCACAAACTGGAATAGCCAGTCGGAAAACGAACTACACTATGCGCAGATAGTCAGGCGACGGCAGCGGCGGAAACTTTGCCGCCGGCAACGTCTGGTACCAGTACGCCACCGACGCGATGTCGTCCTGCAGCGGCAGGAACTCCGCGCCCTTGCGCGGATCGCCCGTCCATCCGAGCGCCTGGATCGTCACTCGCAGGTCGCGCGCGAACCTGACCGGGTCCGCGATATGCCATCGGTACATTCCGAATCTCTGCTGCGACGCGTAGAGCCCGTCTGGCCGAATGACTTGCGCCAATCCCGCGTACGGCGTCGTGAACTCGCGATATCCGCCGTTTTCCTTGCCCACGTCGAAGTTATACGAGCCGCAAAAATAATCCTCGGTGCCGGTGCCGCAGATGGTCGGAAATTCCGCATCGCCGTCGATGAAAAACTTTATCTCGCCCTCGCCCCACCACCCGCTGTTGTGAACGCCCCACGCCATGTACGTACCCACGTATTGCCCGCGCCCCGTTACTCCGTCGAGAATTGTGTATACCTGTTTGTACGGGATCGGGTTCACGCGCCGGAACTGCGCATGGAAGTACGCGGCGTCAGTAGGTATTTCAGTGAGTACATAGTTGATCTGATAAAATAGTATCATTGCGGTCTCGGCAGTATTGGTCATAGTAATCAGGCATCGCTGTCGAAATGGCATTTCCCAATAGCAATTGAAGGCGCTGCCGGGATTCACACATACCGCCAGCGACGAAACCTGCGCATACTTGTTCCATCCGCAGGCGAAAAAATCGCCGACTGGGCATTCCACGGACGGCTCCGGCGACCCGTCCCAGTAAATTCTCAGGATGCTCGAGCGCCACGGCCCCGTCGGCGTCATCCAGATTTGCGCGATCGCGCCGGCGCCCGCGATGTCGGCGAGCACTTTCACTTCCCCCGGCTCGATGACGACATACGGCGCGACCTTCCATCCACGGCCTAGCTTGCGTGCCGGACTCTTGGCCGGGTCGGGGAGCGCCATCGCGCCCTTGCCCTTCTCGCCCGTGGGATTTTCGGGACTTATCGAGCGGCTCTCGGCCGCCGAAAGAATCGCGAGATTGCCCATGTGCATGCCGAGCCCGTTGAACGATGCCATCGCGTGCGCCTCCTGTGACGAGCCGCGCAATTCTAGTCAGGTCGCATCGCGATGCGGAAGGATTTCAGTGACTTCAGTGTTTCACTGGCCGCGACTACAATTCCAGATCGACGGTCACGAAATCGTGATCGGAGACGCGGCGCAATAGGATCGGAGACCGCGGTGCGACGACCGCCGCTGTTCCTTCGATCGGACGAAGCTCGCGGACCGCGAGCCAATCAAGTTTCGGCCTCATCGATCGAGGAATCAGTCCGGAAAAAGTGAACGTCGGGCGATTGGCCACGTTGACGCCATCGATTTCGAGCCCGCGCTTCCGTAAATGATCGAACAAGGGCTCAAATTCCTGGGGCGCGCGGAACCGGCGCGGGTTGGCGATCATTTGCCGCACCGCGGCCCACAGCAACGCCCGGCTCGATAGCTCAGTGGTGGTAGTATTGAGGTCGCCGCCGAAAATCGCGCGGCCTGTCGCCGGAAACGATTCCAGGTAAGTCGCCATCTGGCGCGCGCGCTCGGCGGGTGTGCATCGGCTGTGCAGATGCGCGACGCCGACGGTCACTTCTTTGCCGCCGAACTTCACCCCGGCAACCAATCCTGTCGGCGTACCGACGCGCGTCCAGCGCCGCATGCGCATCGGCCACGCCAGCGGGGTGGGCGGTCGATGCATCGCGACGGCGGTGACACCTTCGAACGGCGCCGAGCTCAGGATCGCATTGCCCAGGTACGTGACGATTTCGCTCTCGTTGCCCGGCGGTCTCAATCCGAACTCAGGACCGTACACGCAACTCATCTCGAGTGTGTCGGAGAGTGTCGCCGCGATTTCGTGTCTCGACCGCTTCGTTCCGGTATTGATCTCGCAGAGCAAAATCACGTCCGCGTCCTGCAGCATCGGACGCTTCAGGCACGCCACGATTTCGCGCATCCGTCGCCCACCGGCCGCGTTGAGCAGCACGACTCGCAGGCGAGATCCCGGCCGGCGCGCCGCGCGGTTTACGACGATTGGCGGGTAATACGGCGCCGGCTTTGCGCCAGTCGCGTTGAGGTCGCGCGCGTCGAGGTGCATCGTCGGGCGCTAGTCGGCCAATTCCTTTTGAAGATCTTTGAACGACATGATCGGCGCCGTGCACGTATGCTCGCGGCATACGTAGGCAGTCACATGGCCGTCGATTTGCCGCTTGTCGCGCACCTGTTCGGGGACGAAACCGTTTTGAACGTCGTCGCTGCCGGCTACGAAGATCGCAAGGTTGGGAACATAGATGAGGCCGAGCCGCTCCGTCCATTCGAGCAGTTCCGGCGAGTTGCGGTCGCCGACAATCACGACCTCAGTCGGCCCGCGCTGATAAAGGTCCACCGCTTCGAGCATGTGCGAAAACCCGAACGGTTGTTTCTCGATGAATTCGCGGAACAGCTTGAGCGTGCGGTCTGCCTCAACGCGGTACCGCTCCTCGCCCGTGTAAGCATGCAGCCTGAGCAGCGTCATGACGGCAGCGCTGTTGCCCGACGGCGTCGAGCCGTCGAAGGCAGCCTTGGAGCGCATGATCAGCGCCTCGTGATCGTCCGAGGTGAAAAAGAATCCGCCCTTTTCCTTGTCGATAAACCGCTCGAGAATCACGTCGGCGAGCGTCCGCGCGTGCGCCAGGTATTTCGCGTCGAGCGACGCCTCGTAGACGTCGAGCATCGCGCCCGCCAACTGCGCGTAGTCCTCGAGGTAGGCGTTGTGCCGCGCGACGCCGTCCTTAAACGACCGCTTGAGCGCGCGCCCGTCCCACATCGTCGTCATCATGAAATCGGCCGCTCGCTCCGCTGCTTCGAGGTACCGCCGCTCATGAAGCGCGCGATATCCTTCCGCGAACGCGCCGATCATCATCGCGTTCCACGCCACCAGGACTTTGTCGTCGCGCCCGGGCTTCACCCTTTGTTCGCGCGCGACGAACAGCTTGTCGCGAATCTCGCGAATCTTCGACGCCATGTCGTCTTCCGGGACTTTGAACATCCGCGCGGCGTCGGCCAGCTCAATCGTGCGATGCGGAATGTTCGCGCCGTCGAAATTGCCTTCGATCGAGATGTCGAAATAGCGCTCCGCGATCGCGCCGAGCTCGGGACCAAGGACGGCGTCGACCTGCGCCGGCGTCCAGATGAAGAACTTTCCTTCCTCGCCTTCGCTGTCCGCATCCTGCGCGGCGTAAAAGCCGCCCTCGGGACTCGTCATCTCGCGCAAAACATAGTCGAAGATTTCTCGCGCGACGCCCAGGAACTCCGGCTCATTCAGCGCGCGACCCGCGTCGAGGTAGAGGCGCGCCAGCAGCGCATTGTCGTAGAGCATTTTTTCGAAGTGCGGCACCAGCCATCGCTCGTCGACGCTATAGCGATGGAATCCGCCGCCGACCTGGTCGTAGATTCCGCCGCGCGCCATCTTCATCAGCGTGTGCCGGACCATTTCGGCCATCGCCTCGTCGCCGTCAGCCGCGTGCACGCGAAGAAACAGCGAGAACACGAAGGTGTTGGGGAATTTCGGCGCCTGGCCCAGTCCGCCGTGGATACTGTCGTAGTGCGAGGCGAGCGCGCGCGCCGATTCCTCCGCCAGCCCCGGCTTCAAGTCGCCGCCGGTCGCCACATAGTTGGTGATCGCGCCGAGCGCCTCGGTCAGCTTCTCGAGATTGTTGGTGACTTCCTTCGCCTTGTCGCGATACGCCTGCGAGACGGCAACCAGGATGCGCGGGAAGCCGGGCATCCCCTGGCGATCCTCGGGCGGATAGTAGGTCCCACCGAAAAACGGCCGCCCGTCCGGCGCGAGGAACATCGTCAACGGCCAACCGCCGCGTCCCGTGATGAGCTGCACCGCGTCCATGTAAATCTGATCGAGGTCGGGCCGCTCTTCGCGGTCGACCTTGATCGGGATGAAGTTCTCGTTGATCAGCCGCGCGATCGAGTCGTTCTCGAACGACTCGCGTTCCATCACGTGGCACCAGTGACACGCCGAGTAGCCGATCGACAGCATGATCGGCTTGTTCTCCGACTTCGCGCGCTCGAGCGCGTCCGGCCCCCACGCATACCAATCGACCGGATTGTATGCGTGCTGGCGCAGGTACGGACTCTGCTCGTTGATCAATCGGTTCGGCTTGCGGCCGGAATGACTCTCGGGATTTTTTGCCTGACTCATCGATCTGGCTTCATCCTATCTGCCTCGCCGCGCTCTGTCATTCCGATCAAAAGCAGTATCGCCGTATGGCAGAGCGACGAGCGCGCCAGTTACAATTCGCTGTCATGACTTCCGCATCCGCACCGCGCGATTCGATCGCATCACAGGTCCCTGCCGGCAACGAAAACGATTCGCGATTCCGATTCCGCGCCGGATGCGTCCTGGTTCTCGCCGCGATTCTGTTCCTGGCACGGCTCGGCGCGCGAGCACTGTGGTCCTCGGAATTCCGATGGGCCGAAATCGCGCGCGAGATGCTCGTCACGCACAACTACTTCTGGCCAACGATCAACGGTCACGTTTATTACGACAAGCCGCTCGGCTCTTACTGGCTTGTGATTTTTTCGACACCGTTCACGGGCGGCCTCAACGAGGCAGCCACGCGCCTGCCCTGCGCCATCGCGGGCCTCCTCGCAGTGGCCATACTGATGCTCCTGGTCCGACGCCTCTACGACGCTCGCACCGCGATACTCTCCGGCGTGATCCTCGCGACCAGCTTCAGCTTCGTATTCTTTTCGCGCCACGCCAGTGCCGACGTCGAAACCCTCACCGGCGAACTCGCCGCACTTCTACTCTTCCAGCGCAACGAAGAGCGCGGCGGTGGATTGTGGGTCGTCGCCCTGTGGCTGATCATGGCGGCGACTTCGTTGACCAAAGGCCTGCTTGGATTCGCGCTGCCGCTATTGGTAATCGGCGTGTACTCATGTCTGCGCGACGGATGGGCGCAGTTCATTCAGGAGATTGTCCGTGGCTCGGTGCCTGACCGGACAGGACGGCTGATCGAGCGCAATCGATGGTTCTTCAATTGGTACACTGTCGCCGGCATCGCAGTTGGCGGCCTGGTCTACTACATCCCTTTCGAAATCTCGTCGCGCATGATGGGCTCGGAAAAGGGCCTTGCCATGGTCTATCGCGAAAACGTGGTACGGTTTTTCCACCCATTCGATCATAGGGGGCCGATCTACCTCTACGTCTACGTCATCTTCGGCCTGATGGCGCCGTGGTCGGCGCTGTTGCCCGCAGCGCTGGTGGAAACTCACAGCCTCCGCAACGCCAACGCCGAACCGGCCCGCGCCGATCGATTCGCACTGGTATATTTCTGGGCGACGTTCATATTCTTCACGCTCTCCGGATCGCGCCGCAGCTACTACATCCTGCCGATACTGCCCGCCGCCGCGATTCTCGTCGCGCGAACGCTCGCATACCCCGGCGAACTACGCTCGATGATCGCCCGCCGCTTGCTGATTGCTGGCTACGCGGTCGTCGCACTTACCGCGATCGTCGGCATCGTTTTGCTGATTCCAGCCTGGGCGATTCTGCCGAGTCCCTACGACGCGCTCCCAAACCTGCCGGCGAAGCCCGCCTTCATCGTTTTCTGGATCGTGTCGCTCGCCGCCGTCATCTACGCGATTCGCAAATTCGCCACGTACCGCGTCGCAATTTCGGTGGGCGCCATCGCGTATCTCGCGATGACCTACATATATATCTTCGCGATGCCCGCGGCGGAGGCATATCGCGGCGAAAAGCCGTTCGGCTACGCGGTCCTGAACAAGATCGGCAGTTCGACGGATCGTCTCGTCCTGTTCAAGACCGAGGGACCTCTGTTCTATCTCAATCCGCCAACGCCGCTCCCCGAGTTCGACAAGAAGCAGGATTTGCAGGATGCGATCGCGAAAGGCACCGCAAAGTGGATGATTGTCCGCCGCCGCGATATGCCCAAGCTCGACACTCCGACGACAATCGAACTCAGCGAAGCATCATATCCGTGGGAGACCGACTACAATTACCGAAACAAGGTAGTGCTGGTTCGCCTGGGGAACTGACTCTCTTTCTTCGCCTCGCCCGCTGTGGGGAGAGGCCGACGCTCGTCCTCGAGCGGCGGGTGAGGGACCAAATTTGCTGAAGATTGCCGATGTGCGCCTCACAGCCGCATCGGCATGACGACGTACGTGTACTGCAAATCCGATTCCGTTCTGATTACGCCAGGACTGACGTCGTCGCTGAGGCCGAGCTCTACCGTCGAATCCGCACCCTGCGCGATAACGCCCAGCACCTGCTGTACGTACGACGCGTTGAATCCGATCGCGAATTCTTCGCTCTTGAAATCGACGTCGAGCGACTCGCTGGCTTCGCCCGTCTCCGGACTCGTCGATGAGACCGTGAGCGTCCCGGCCGACAGCGCGAATTTGACGCCGTGATACCGCTCGCTGGAGAAGATCGCCGCGCGCTTGATTGCCGCGAACAGCAAATCCCGCTTGACGGCTATCTTGTACTTCGACTGCTTGGGAATCACGCCGCGGTAGTCAGGGAATTCGCCCTCGACCAGACGCATCGAGACCTCGGTCGCGCCACGCTTCAGGTATGCAAGTTGGCCTTCGAGGCTGAGCCGCACTTCGGCGTCGCCGCCTTCATCTAAAATCTTGCGCAGTTCGGAAAGGCCTTTTCGTGGAATGATCGCGCCCGTCTCCATCCTGAATCCAGGCACTTCGCGCTCGATCATGGCGAGCCGATGGCCGTCGGTCGCGACCATCCGGGCTGAGCCCGGCGCATTGGACTCGACGAACACACCGCTCAGGTTGTAGCGGGCTTCATCAGGACTGACGGCGAAGATCGTTTTGTCGATCATCCCTGCCAGCACGGCGGCCGGAATCGTCAATTCGGCCTTCAGTTGCTTCTTTGACGAGCCCGATTCCTTGCCCGCGCTCTGACTCGGCATGGCGGGGAAGCTGCGTGGGTCGAGGCCCATCATTTTGAACTTCGCCCGTCCGCATTTCAGCTCGACCCAATCGTTGTCGAGCGAGGTCAGCGCGACTTCTTCGCCTTCGGTCTCGCGCACGATTTCGAAAAGCTTGCGCGCGTTGAGCGTCAGGCTTTTTTCCTTGCCGGAACACGCGACCTGGGTGCGGATTCCGACTTCGAGGTCGGTTGCGCTCAGGGTCAGCGCGTTTCCGTCGGGTTCGATGAGAACGTGGCCAAGTATCGGAACCGTCGTGCGCCGTTCCACGATGCCCTGGACCAATCCCAAACCGCTAAGCAGCGAAGCGCGCTCGATGGAGAGTCCCATGAATTGTTAGCCCGTCTCCTATTCCGGATCCTTAGATCTCTAAAAAAGAATAGCAGTAATAGTAGGAGTTGTGGATTTGTTGATTGATCGTACAAGCGCCCGAAAATGAAGGCTGAACTATCGCTGAAAAGTTGTTGGCGCAAAAGCGGCTAACCGACAGGGCCGGCCTCGAGCGCACCGGCCCTGTCGATATCACTAACCTTATGCCCACCTCTTCCACAGCCTCCCCCACAATCGATTCACGCGGCATTGGCGCGAATCGATTTAAGCTCGCGCTCGATTTTCTCGATCGAGAGCCGAAAAGCCGAATCGTTGGTGACGCGGCGCATGATCAGGTTGTAGGCGTGAATCACCGTCGAATGGTCGCGCCCGAAATGCTCGCCGATAGTCGGAAAGGAGCTGTCGGTCAGCTTGCGGCACAGATACATCGCGACCTGGCGGCAAAACGCGATGTGCTGGGTGCGCTTCTTTGACTTCAGCTCGGCCAGACGGATATGGAAAAAATCGGCGACCGTCTTCTGTATCGATTCGACGTCGGGCTTCGCGTCGTGATTGCGAATCAGGTCCTGCAGCGCCTGGCGGGCGAAGTCCACGGTGATTGCGGATTTGTTGTCGAGCGAGGCCAACGCCGCCAGCCGCGTCAGGCATCCCTCGAGCTCGCGAACGTTCGACGAAACGCTCTGCGCGATATACATCGCGACATCCGGCGTCAGCCGCAGATTGTCGAGCACTGCCTTCTTCTGGACAATCGCAACCCGAGTCTCGAGGTCGGGCGGGGCGATATCCGCGATCAGTCCCATCTCGAAGCGATTGCGTAGCCGCTCCTCGAGCCCGGGAATTTCACGCGGAACTTTGTCCGAGGTCAGAACGATCTGGTGCCGCTCGGCATGGAGTACGTTGAAGGTATGGAAAAATTCTTCCTGGGTGCGCTCGCGGCCGGCCAGGAATTGCACGTCGTCGAGGATCAACGTGTCGACGCGGCGAAATTTCTCGCGAAACTCGTTCATCTTGTCGCGGCGCAATGAACTGATCAGCTCGTTCATGAAAATTTCCGCCGGCATGAACAGCACTTTCCTCGGCCGGTCCCCGCTCGCCCAGATGTGATGCCCGATTGCGGTCACCAGGTGAGTCTTGCCGAGGCCCACGCCCCCATAAATGAAGAGCGGGTTGTATTTCTCGCCCGGCTGATTGGCGACCGCCTGCGCCGCGGCGTGCGCGAACTGATTGGCCGACCCCACCACGAACTCCGCGAAACTGTAGCGCGGGTTCAAGGTCGGATGCCGATCTCCGCGCGGCGCGGCTGCTGACGCCCCACGATTCGCTGCATACGCCTTGCCGTTGCCGTTACCGGCGCCGTTACCGTTCACATAGCCATTGCCGTTTGCATGCCCGTTGCCATTGGCGTGGCCGTTGCTCGGGCGTTGTTGCTGCGGCGCTACGGCGGCATTGTCGCCGAGAGTCAGCCGGACCTCCATCTGCGCGCCCGCCTCCTTCGACAGCGCCGCGCGCATCAGGGCGAGGTAACGATCGTTGATCCAATCGCGGAAAAACCGATTTGGCGCCTCGACCGTGACGGTCGATCCTTGATGAGCGACAAAATTGAGCGGCCCGATCCACGTCTCGTAGCCGACCTGACCGAGTTCGTCGCGCATTCGGTCAGCGGCGCGTTGCCACAATCCATTCATATCGTCTTCCCCCATCGAAATCCGGATCGCCTCCCCGGCTCCGGAACTAGCGCGCGAGATCAAATCGCGCGCGAATTACGCACAAGCTTATCCACACCTGTGGATAACCTACATTTCTCTTGCCACAGCCAACAATTTGACGGCACGACACGCCGAACTATCAACTTGTTCGGGTTACGATCGGTTCTGTTCGGGTGAAAAGTCTGATCGAGAATGAGAATATAAACGCGCTTCGAAGCCATAGCTCACGCGCCGCGAATGAACCCTGTCAGTGGAAATTGGTTCTTATGAGTACGAAGTGTGCGGCCAAGTGAACGTGATAAACTTATTTCGTGATCAGAACAAGCGCGGAAAAAATTTCGTCGCTATGCGCGCGGATCGAAAAGGAAATTTCGCGCGCGAGTGATCGCGCACCGCGCGCGCGAAATTTGAGGCCGATCCTGCGATCACGTATATCCGCTCTGGGAGCCATCATGCGCGATCTCAATTTTTCGCGCGACGACGCAATTTGGTCTCACTGGGAACGAATACCGTCGAATTATTTTCGCGATCGCAAAAATTTTTTTTGATCGCATACGGATCCTCAAGAATATCGCGGTGACATCACGCAAAAAATCAGATGAACTCTTCCACCGCGCCAGTGTTAAGATTCCTGGTGCGGTGAATTCTCCCGTGCGCGCGTGGAAGGCCGTCGGCGCAGCGCCAATTTTTATCCAAAGTAGCAGCGGTGCAACATTGACCGATGCCGACGGCAACACCTTTCTCGACTTCGTATGCTCCTACGGCCCAGCCATTCTCGGCCACGCTCATCCGCGCGTCACTCAAGCTGTCGCAGAGCAGGCGCGACTCGGTTTCGGCTTCGGCGCGCCGACGCGGCTGGAGGTCGAGCTCGCGGAATTGATCTCGTCGGCGATCAAATGTGCGGAAAAAGTGAGATTGGTTACTTCGGGAACAGAAGCTGGAATCACAGCGCTCAGGATCGCACGCGCGGCGACCGGCCGCGACAACATAATCAAGTTTGACGGATGCTATCACGGGCATAGCGACTCGATGCTGGTGCGCGCCGGTTCAGGCGGAATGACTCTCGGTCAACCTGACAGCGCGGGCGTTCCATCGGCGCTCGCCGCGATGACGATGGTTGCGCGATATAACTCGATTGAGACAGTCGAAGGTTTATTTCGCGCCGCGCCTGACAAAATCGCCGCAGTGATCGTCGAGCCAGTCGCCGCCAACATGGGCGTCGTGAATCCCGACGCCGGCTCGCTGAAAGCGCTTGCCGAAATCGCGCACAACCATGGCGCGCTGCTGATTTGTGACGAAGTTATATCCGGGTTCCGACTCTGCTTCGGGTCGGTCGCTGAAAGTATGAGCATCGCGCCCGACCTCATCATGCTCGGGAAAATAATTGGCGGCGGAATGCCGGTCGGCGCCGTCGCAGGGCCCGCGAAGATCATGGACTTGCTCGCACCGGTCGGTCCGGTGTACCAGGCGGGAACGTTGTCGGGAAATCCGCTGTCGGTTCGCGCGGGTCTCGAAACACTGCGCACCCTAAAGGAAACGAATCCGTACCCCGCACTCGACGCCGCTGGCGCGCGTCTTGAATCCGGACTTCGCGCCGCATTGAAAAAAAATGGCGAGCCCGGATGCGTCAATCGCGCGGGATCGTTGCTGACGATGTTCCTTGGTCCCGAGCGCGTGCGCGACGCCGGCGAAGCTCGCACGTCCGACGCGGCAAAGTTCGCAAGGTTTTTCCACGGGATGCTCAATCGCGGCATCAATATTCCACCGTCGCAGTTTGAAGCTATGTTTCTCTCGACGGCCCATACCGACGCCGACATCGACCGCACGATCGCCGCCGCCAGCGAATCCCTCGGCGATCTCACTACGGGGCACGACCTCACTACGGGTAAGTTCTAAAAAAATGGCGCTTAGCAGTGGCAGAATGATGCGGTTTGCCGCGATCGGCTTCGAGTTCGCATGGCCGATGATCGCCGGCGCAATTCTCGGCCACTATCTCGATCTTTATTTCCACACCGACCCGTGGCTGACGCTCGTGATGTTCCTGCTGGGGGTATTCGCCGGCTTCTGGCGGCTGATTCAGGAGCTCGCCCTATTTCAGCGCGAGAACCGCGAGTCTTGATTGATATTGGCCGCCGACTAATCTTCTTTTTTGCGGCTTGAGAAATTTCAAACCTCTCGAGGTCACGGCGAATGTGCAGGAATATCAAAATCCTTTTCAATTTCGATCCGCCAGTCACTGACGACGAGATTCGCGCCGCGTCGCTTCAGTTCGTGCGGAAAATCAGCGGCTTCAACAAACCGTCAAAGGCCAACGAAGGTAAGTTCGCGGTCGCGATCGATGAAATAGCCGCTGCCTCGACTCGTCTTCTTCGTTCGCTCGAAACCAACGCGCCGTCGAGGAATCGCGAGGAAGAGGCGGCGAAAGCAAAAGCACGCGCCGCGGAAAGATTCGGCACCTGATGGGATCCTCGTGGTCAGTGCCGGCGATTGCGTCGATTCAGCGCACCAACTTCGTGCTGGTCGTCGTCAGCGCCGCGATTCTCGCCTGGTTCGCCTCGATGCCCGTGGCAGTGGGATGCCTGCTCGGCGGAGCGGTCGTGATTGCAAATCTATGGATCCTCTCTGCCCTCGGCGGCCTTATCCTGGCCGCATCCGGCGCGGGAATTTCCAGCGCGGCCGCCAAGCTGGGCGCTCTCGCGATTCCGATGAAGCTGCTGATCGTCGTCGGCCTCGTTTATCTCATTTTCACGCGCGCGCACGTTGACGGGATGGGCTTTGGCGTCGGAGTCTTGACTCAGATGGCGGCGATCATTATTGAAACCGGGCGTGCTTCGGTGCGCGGCGCCCCTTAAAAGGCTAAAATCGCCGCGGCGGAGAAAATTATTTGCAGAAGTCGGTAAATTTTCTGGAACTGATCGGCGGCGGCAGGATTCCCGAGGTGCTGATCGGCACCTGGATCGTGATGGGCATCCTGATCGTCTTTGGATTTATGGCGCGCGCCTCGCTCGCCGTGGCCGCCGACCCTGTAATGCCCGAAGAAGGCGCTAGCCTGCGCTCCGTCGCCGAGGTCTTTGTCGAATGGTTTGACACTTTCGCTCGCGACGTCCTCGAGACCCATCACTACCGTCGGTGGGTTCCGTTCTTCGGCACCCTGTTCGTCTTCATCCTGGCCGCCAACATCTTCGGATTGATCCCAGGAATGGAGCCGCCGACCGGTGATTCAGATCTGACCTTCGGTCTTGGAACCATCGTCTTCGTCTTTTTTGTCTATCAGGGGCTGTCGCACGGAGCCGGCAGCTATTTGCGCAACGATCTGGTCGGACCGGTGTGGTGGCTGTTCCCGCTGATGATCCCTATCAACCTGGCCGACAACCTGTTCCGCCCGTTTTCGCTCGGCATTCGTCTCTACGCAAACATGTTTGCCGACCATACCGTGCTCAGCATTTTTACGGGCCTGACCAAGCTTCTCATTCCGCTCGCATTTTATGCGCTCGGCGCGATCGTGTGCATCATCCAGGCGATCATTTTCGTGGTGCTCGCGATGAGCTATGTGAGGTTGGCAACCAGCCACGATCATTAGGAAAAGATTTTTCGTGCCAGGGATTCCGTCCGGAATTTGAGGTGGTAGAGGAAGAGAGGTGGCCGGCTGCGGCACCCGCGGCGCGCGAAAGAGAAGGAGGATCGGAAAAAAATGTTACGACGAAGGATTGGAACCATAATGACGATGGCCGGGATGGCCATCCTCGCATCGCCGCTACTCGCGATGGCGCAGGAGGCCGCGGGTGCCGCAGGCGGCGGCGCACCGCTTCGCGCAGGACTGATCGCGATAGCCGCGAACATCGGCATCGGCATCGCGGCATTCGGCAGCGCGCTAGGGCAGGGCCGGATGGCCGCCTCGGCGATGGAATCGATCGGACGCAACCCGAACAGCGCCGGCCAGATCTTCGTCCCGATGATCATCGGCCTCGCGTTCATCGAAGCGCTGACCCTGTACGCGCTCGTGATCGCATTCTTCCTGCAAGCGAAGATCTAGCGACTAGTTACGCAACCATTTCGGTGCTGGAACGGGGCCCATCTGGGCCCCGTTCCATTTCTTAGTACCGGGTGCAGGGGTCACCCCTGCCGAAGGAAGTGTGAAACCCACCGCGGGTTTCACATTAAATTAGGTGATTTCATTTTCTCGTCCTACCGCCTCTTCGCGCCTTGCAGGATATCGAACGGCGCGCGGCTTTTTTCGCGCTTCAGCAGTACATATGTAGCACCCGCGCCGCCGTCGGCCGGCCGCGCGGTCGTGAATGCCAACACGTGGCCGCCGATTGCGCCATGCGAGAGCCATCCTGCCGACGCATGCTTCAGCACTGAATGCCCACCGGGTGATCGCAGCCCGCGTCCGTGCACGACCAGCACCGTGCGGAGCCCTTTGCGAACCGACGCGATGATGAACTCTTTCAGCGCTTCCTTGGCGGCGCCCTGGATCATGCCGTGCATGTCGAAATGCGCCTGCACGGCAAATTCGCCGCGGCGAAGCTGCGACACGAGTCGGGGATCCAGCCCGACGCGGTATCCCTCGACGTACTCGTCGGACTCGCTGATATCGAACGGCGCCTGTCCCGATACCAGGTCGGAGAGTTGCGCGATTACCTCCGCATCCTCGTCGACGATGGTGTGAGTGGTGGGAGGATCGAGCGGGATGCGCGAGCGGCGGCTGCCGTTGGCATGCAGTGGACGCACACCCTCAAGCGCGTGCCGGAAAAAGGCGTCGTCGTCGAGCGGTTCCACCACGGGCGGCGCCGGTTTCTCGACGACCGGCGCTGGCGGCGGCTCGGCCTTGGGTTTGATCGCCGCAGTCGAGCCGCGCTCGGCCAGCATCTTCTTCAGGTCCTTGAACGGCGACGCAAAGACCCGCTCAGGGGCGATTGCCGCCTTTCGTTCGCCCTTGGGTTCGGCGTCTCGGCGGCCAGGTTTTCGCTTTTTTCCCATCGGAGGGGAGCAGCAAGTTCCGGAATCAACACACTGCTCGACACACTACGCCGAGGACGCGATGCGGTTCAAACCCCGCGGACCGCGCTAAACGCGTAAAATCGGTGAAACAATCGGCGGGAAAATCGTCTGACTGGAATGATGCGCACACGGCGCCTATCGACTACACTTGCCGGCGTGTCGCGAACTACTTTGAAGTTGATGAGTATAAGGATCCCAACATGCGCCGTGTCCTCGTAGTCGCCGTCGCGATTCTCGGCGCCGTTGTGATTTTCGCCGGCGCGATCCTCTTCTATGCCGCGACCAACCTCAACTCGATCATCGCCGAGCGCCGCCAGATCGTCCTCGACAAGGTCAGCACCGCGCTCGGCCGCCAGGTTCACGCCGACGACATCAAGGTGAGCCTCGGCTGGGGAATCCTGGCCGACGTGACGGGCGTCCAGGTGGCCGACGATCCTGACATTTCGAAAAAGCCGTTCATCGAAGCGAGCGACGTCTACGCCCGGCTGCAACTGATACCGCTGCTGGCGCGCCGAATCGAAGTCACCGAAGTCATGCTCGACAAGCCGGTCATCAGAATCGAGCAGGCCCGCGACGGTACGTTCAACGTCTCGACGCTCGGCAGGAAGAAAATCAAACCCGAGCAGGCATCGGGAGAGCAGTTGGGCGAAGGCGAGGGCGCGAAGGGCGGCGGCACCAACGAAGAGTCGCCGATGGCCGAGGCGGGGCGCGCGCCCGCGACGCTCGGCTCGCTGTTCGTGCAGAATTTTTCGATCAAAGACGGCACTTTGGAATTTGTGACCGAAGGTACGTCGAACGTTGCGACAGTTAACGCGATCAATCTCAAGGTGCGCGACTTCGGCTTCCAGGCGCCGTTCACCGTCGCGCTCACTTTCGCCGCGCTGACCGATCAGCAGAATTTCGATCTCTCCGCGACGATTGGACCGCTGATCAGCAACGGCGCGATCGACGTCGACGCAATTCCGCTGACCGCGACCGCCAAGGTCGGCCCGATTCTGCTGACGCAGCTCCAGACGGTCCCGATGCTGGTGAGAGCGATTCCCCCAAACGTCTCGATCTCCGGCCCGCTCAGCTTCGACGCCACTGCTGACGGCACCGTTGGATCGATTAAATTCAACGTCACGAGCGATTTGAGCGCGCCCGCGATCGCCCTCGGCGACGCCTTCAGCAAGCCTGCTGGCGAATCCCTCAAGATTTCCGCTCAAGGCGCCCGGACCGGATCGGCGGTAGAGATGACGCTCGCCAACGTCACGCTCGGCGACCTCGAAGCGAAGGCGGCCAATATCAATGTCGGCGGCGGCGCGACCACTGCCCATATCGATACCAACAACTTCGATATCGCTTCGATCGCGAAGATGGTCCCGGCGCTCGCCAAATATAGTCTCGAAGGCAAGGGCGAGATTCATACCGACGCGACGCTCGAGAGAGGCAAGGTGTCGGCTAACGGCACGGTCGCGCTCGCCGACGTAGGACTGTCGAGCCCCGATCAGAAGGCGCCGCCGTTAAGCCATCTGAGCGGCGGCATCAAGCTCACCGGCACCAACGCCGACATCGGCCCGCTGACGTTCAACCTGGGCGCGTCGCAGGCGACGTTGAAGTCGCACGTCGATCAGTTTCAGCCGCTGGTCATGAGCTATGAACTGAATGCGGCATCGGTCCATCTCGCGGATTTCGCGCCCTCGCGGCCGCCCGACGAAGTGCTCAACCAGTTTTTCGCCAAGGGCACTGCCTCGACGGGTGGGATAAACGGCAGCACCCTCGACTCTGACATCACGTCGCCGTCGGGCAACCTCGCCAACGTCCCATACCAGAGCCTGAAACTGTCGCTGGCGCTTGCGGCCAATCAGGCTCGCGTGACCTTGCTCAAGGTGAAGGCGTTTTCGGGTGACCTCGAAGCGACCGGAAGCACGCGGCTCGAAGCGTCGGCGCCGATGGCGGCATCGATCAGTTTTACCAATCTCGACGTTCAGCAGGCGCTCGACTCGCAAAAGTCCAAGGCAGCCGGCACGGTTCGCGGTTCGCTCACCGGAAATATCAACATCACCGGCAAGACCGGCAGCTTCGACGAGATGAAGCCGACTCTGAAGGGCAAAGGCAACCTCGTGCTCACCAACGGCAAGTTGGTCGGCGTCAACATCGGCGGCCAGGCGCTCAAGAAAGTGCAGCACCTGCCCGCGATCGGCAAACTGGTTCCCGACGCGGTTGTCCAGAACCATCCCGAGCTATTCAGCAACCCCGACACCGACATCCAGCTTGCGAGTCTGAGCTTCGTGCTCGCCGACACGCGAATCACCTCGCACGACGTTAAGGTGCAAACGGTGGACTACAATCTGCTCGGCGACGGATGGTTCGACATGGACAAGAATATCGACCTCGCCGCGCGAATCGTACTCTCGCCGCAATTCAGCAAGGAATTGATCGAGCAGAAGAAGGAGGTCGCGTTCATCGCGAACCAGGACGGGCAAATCGACGTTCCGCTGCAAGTCGTCGGGCAACTGCCCAAGCCTCAAGTCCTGCCCAACCTGACGGAATTGGCGCAGCGCGCCGGGACCAACGCAATGGGATCGCAGGGGCAGAAGTATCTCGGCAAGGTATTTGGCAAAAAGGGACTGCCGGGAGGATTGAGCAAATTTCTCGGCGGCGATTCGAGCGGAAATGGCAGCTCGGGCAACGGCAACTCCGGCAGCACCTCCGGCAGCTCGAACCCTCCCCCGAATCCACTGGATCAACTGAAGAAACTGTTCTGAATCTCGCCTCTCTCTATCAGGGAGAGGCCGCGCCTCCGGCGCGGGTAAGGGTCCAAATTTCAAATCGTGTCTCTTCGATTGTTCCCCTTCCCACAGTGGGAAGGGGTTAGGGGTTAGGTTAACCCGCATCGTTCACGCACTCGTGCCTTCGCTCACAGATTCATCTGCACGATCGTTGCGCCCGCGCCGCCGTGATGCGGTTCCGCGCCGCGAAACGACGCGCAATATGGTGACGTTCCCAGGTATTCGGCCACGGCTTTCCTGAGCGCGCCCGATCCGATCCCGTGAATAATCCTCACCTCGGCGCGATTGGTCAGGAACGCGGTGTCGAGAAATTCCTCGAGTTTGCGCAGCGCGTCCGTCGTGCGCATACCAATCAGGTTCAACTCGTCGCGCTCGCCACCCTCGACGCTGAAGGTGACTGTTGCCGCCTTGGCCGGCGCGGGACGATTTTCGGGCGCGCTCGCCGCCGACCGGCGCAGCCGCTCGGGCGCGACCTCGATCCTGAGACCGCCGCGGCTGATCACGGCGCGTCCCGCTTCGAGGACGATCAATTCACCGCGGATGTCGCCGACCTCGACGCTGTCGCCGACCTTCAGCGGCGCGTCGGACTCCGGCGCGGCATCCGCAGCCGCCGGCGCCAGGCTTTCGAGCTTCGCCGCCGCCGTCGTGATGAAGCCCTTCAGCTCGGTGCGCGACTTGGTCCGGCTTTTCAATTCATCCATCAGCGCCGCACCGTCGCGCCTCAGCTCCTCGATCAGCTCCGCGACCTCGGCACGCAGCCGCTTGCGTTCCAGCTCGGCGCGCTCGCGCGTCTTTTCAGCTCGTTGAAGGACGTCTTGCTCGATCTGAGCCAGGTTGAGTTCGCGCTCGCGTAGTTTTTCGAGCTGCGCATTCAGCTTCGCGCGCTCGGCATCGAGTCTTTTCAGTGCATCGGTCAGCTCGATCGTTCCTGCCCCCATCGATCGCTCGGCCGCGCTGATAATTTCCTCGGGCAGCCCGAGCCTGCGCGCGACCGCCAGTCCGTAACTCTGCCCGATCGTATGCGGTTTCAGCCGATATAGCGGCGCCAGGCGCTCGGCGTCGAAGTCCACGGCAGCCGCCTCGAACCCGGCTTGCGAGTATGCGTGCAGCTTCACCGCGGTCGAATGCGTCGCGATCGCCAGCATACAGCGCCGCGTCCCCAGATGGTTCATCAGGCCGATCGCAAGCGCAGCGCCCTCGGCAGGGTCGGTGCCCGCGCCCGGCTCGTCGAGAATCACCAGCGCCGGCTCGTCGAGCGACCTGACTATTTCCGACAGGTTGGCGATATGACCCGAAAAGCTCGACAGGTTGGATTCGATCGACTGTTCGTCGCCGATATCGGCGAACACGCTGCGAAACACCGTCGCCTTGCTACCGGCGAGCGCCGGAATCAGCATCCCGGCCTGCGCCATCAGCGACAGGAGTCCAACCGTCTTGAGCGCGACGGTTTTACCGCCGGTGTTCGGCCCCGAGATGACAATACCGCGCTGGCCGGCGCCGATTTTCACGTCGATCGGAATCACGTCGCGGCCGCTGGTCATCAGCAGCGGATGCCGCGCGCCGATAAAATCGATTCCCTCGTCCACCAGCTGCGGCTCGACGCATCGAAATCGCTCGGCGAAAAGCGCGCGGGCGTTGAGCGCGTCGAGCGCGACCATCGCGTCGAACGTGAGCTGCAGTTCCGGCGCGTATCCGCCGACCATCGCCGTCAGCTGCGCGAGGATTCGCGTTTCTTCCGCCTCCGCTTCGCGCTCGAGCATCATCAGCCGGTTGTTCAGCTCGACTGCCCACATCGGCTCGACGAACAGCGTCTCTCCCGACACGCTGCGGTCCTGCACGATTCCCTCGAATCGTTCCGAGTAGTTCAGCTTCATCGGCAGCACGAAGCGGCGATTGCGAATCGTCACGATGTAATCCGAGACGAACGACTCCATCCCCGACGCGTTCAGCGAGCGCAGGAGGCGCGCTTCGAGTTCCGCGCGTTCGTCGCGGAGCCGGCTGCGCAGGCGCTTCAGCTCGGGACTCGCGTCGTCGAGGATTGTGCCGTCGTCGGCCAACGCACCGAGCATCGCGTCGGCCAGTTCCTTGGGCGCGAGCAGGTTGTGCACCAGCGCCGCGACCTGCGGAAAGCGCTCGACGCGCGAGCGCAGAAATCCGCTGACGTGGCGCGAGCCCACGATAAAATCGCGGACTTTCACCAGCGCTTCGCCGCCGAGGATCGCCCCCGCGCGCGCCGCTGCGAGCAGGTACGGCCGCTGATCGCTGAACTCGCTTATCGGAATCGAGCCGGCATGCGATCTGAGCTCGACCATCTCGGCCGTGGTCGTAAGCCGGCGGCGCACTTCATCTGTGTCGATCGACGGCCGCAATTCCGCGGTTGCCTCGCGCCCCGGTTCCGAGGCGCAAAGCTCCATGACGAGGTGAATCACCTTGTCGAACTCGAGTGCTTTCAGATCGCGTTCACGCATCGCTAATATCCAGCCAGCTTTCTAATATTTAGCCCAACTCCGGTCCGCAGGCATCAAGGATATTCAAAATGGATCGAATAGAATCGCGGCTGAACACCAACTCCGACGAGTTCCGCCGCAATCGCGACGCGATGGACGCGCTGGTCAAGCGCCTGCGCGCCGAAATCGAGCTGGTTCGCAAGGGCGGTCCGGCGGACGCGCGGGAACTGCATGTCGAGCGCGGCAAGTTGCTCGCACGCGATCGCGTCAAAAAACTGCTCGACCCCGGCAGCCCGTTCCTCGAGCTGTCTCCCCTGGCCGCCTATCAGATGTACGACGGCGACTCGCCGTCCGCGAGCATCATCACCGGCGTCGGTAGAATCCACGGCCGCGAGACCGTCATCGTCGCCAACGACGCGACCGTCAAAGGCGGCACGTATTTTCCGATGACCGTGAAGAAGCATCTTCGCGTGCAGCAGATCGCCATCGAAAATCTGCTGCCATGCGTTTATCTCGTCGACTCGGGCGGCGCCTTCCTGCCGATGCAATCCGAGATTTTTCCCGATCAAAATCACTTCGGGCGTATCTTCTACAACCAGGCGCGGATGTCGGCGATTGGCCTCGCGCAGGTCGCGGTGGTGATGGGCAGTTGCACGGCGGGCGGCGCGTACGTGCCCGCGATGTGCGACGAGAACATCATAGTCCGCGACCAGGGAACGATTTTCCTGGCGGGACCGCCGCTCGTGCGCGCGGCGACCGGCGAGGAAGTAAGCGCCGAGGAGCTCGGCGGCGGCGACGTGCATACGCGCCTCTCCGGCGTAAGCGATCACCTGGCCGACGACGACGAGCACGCGCTCCAGATTGCGCGCGCGATCTTCGAGAACCTCGGCCCTCGCACCGCCGCGGCGATCGAGCCTGACGCTCCCGAGGATCCGCATTACGATCCCGCCGAACTCTACGGCATCATCCCGGTCGACACGCGCAAGCCCTACGACGTGCGCGAGGTGATCGCGCGGCTGGTCGACGGGAGCCGCATGCATGAGTTCAAGGCGCGCTATGCGACCTCGATCATCACCGGCTTCGCGCGCATCTACGGCTATCCCGTCGGCATCATCGCCAACAACGGCGTGCTGTTCAGCGAGTCTGCCCTGAAGGCCACCCACTTCATCGAATTGTGCTGCGCGCGGCGCATCCCGCTGCTGTTCCTGCAAAACATCACCGGCTTCATCGTGGGCAAGCGCTACGAACAAGGCGGCATCGCAAAGGACGGCGCCAAGATGGTCAATGCGGTCGCGAACGCGCAGGTGCCGAAGTTCACGGTGATCATCGGCGCGTCGAACGGCGCTGGAAATTACGGGATGTGCGGGCGCGCGTTCTCGCCGCGCTTGCTCTTCATGTGGCCGAACGCGCGAATCTCCGTGATGGGGGGCGAGCAGGCCGCGAACACACTGCTAACGGTGAAGCTAGGACAGTTGAAGCGCGAAGGCGCGACGATGACCGACGCGGAGCGACAGGAATTTCTGCGCCCGACGCTCGAAAAGTACGAGCTCGAGTCGAGCGTCTACTACTCGAGCGCGCGGCTATGGGACGACGGCGTGCTCGATCCCGTCGAGACCCGCGCCGCCCTGGCGCTCGGCATCGCAGCCGCGATGAACGCGCCAATCCCCGAGCATCCAGGCTTCGGCGTCTTCAGAATGTGATTTTTCTGATTCCCTCTGATTCCCTCCCACGTTCGTCGGGGAAGGGTTAGGGTGGGGGACCATTGATCCGAGATTGCCTGCCGCGCCGCAGGCCTTACAATCTTCGTTTTCTGGTTCGACGCGCTTTTGGAAGAGTGTCAGCGATCAGTTGCACAGCGTCGTCGATTTCGGAGATGACTTGGTGGTTCCAGAACCTCAACACGACGTAGCCCCTGTCATGCAGGAACCTTGGTTCGCCGCTCGTCCCGGTCCGATTGATCAGCGTGCTGAGAACCGTCGAGCTCGATAACGAGACTAGCTTCCAGACACAAGAAATCCGCAAAGAAGGGTCCGATTGGATATTGGCGCCGGAACTTGAATCCCTTGAGTTGCGAGCGGCGCAGGCGCGACCACAACCCTTGTTCGGCTTCCGTTTGATCGCGTCTTAGTCGGCGTGCGGCGTCGCGAGTTAGTGCTGGTTTCGAGGTCATTGTTGCGGCTCTCAGATTTGCGGCGCGACAAACAATCGCGCCGCAATATGTCCCCCACCCTAACCCTCCCCCCATAGCGGGGGAGGGAATCAGAAACCAGAATCACCCCAGAAAATGCGTCGCGATTATTACGTTCGTTACCGCGAACGACGCCGGGATTACCCAGCGCGAATATTTGCGAATCCGCAACCCGAGATCGCGCCGACGTTCCGAGCGATGCGTCACGTGGACCGTCATCTGTTCCACCACCGCCAGGAAAACGTAGATGTAGCACTCGAGGAAAAATGCATCGATGTACGTCAGGTAGGGCAGCCGCGGCATCGTCGCGGAAATCGCAAACGCGAACGCTATTACCGTCAGAATCGTCGTGACTGCGACCTGGACCTGGTTTGACAAGTCGCTCGCCTCGATCCAGAAGACCGCCCACGACAGGAACACCATCAGCAGCAGCGGCAAAAACACTTTCCACAAATAAAAGCTCGAGCGCCGCGTGACGCCGACCTCGAACCTGGCCTCTGGCACCGTCAGGCCGCCGTAGGTCGGCGCAGTAAGCAACTCCGAGTGCAATCCTGTCAGGTGCCACTGCGCCAGCGAGGAGAAGGACTGGAATTCGCTGGCGGTCCACGTCGAGTTTGCGTCCAGCTTGAACTTTACGTGCGGGCCGTTCGCCAGAAAGGGATGAATCAGGATTTCCAGGCGCTGCTGATCGAACGGGAAGCGCCTGAGCTCGAATCGCGACGATAGCGTTATGACGATGCGCTCCGCGTATATCACCGTGCCATCCGGGCTCACCATGATCGAGACTTCGTCGCGCGAGCGGGGAGACGAGGCGTTGATCATCTCCAGTTGAGGCGTCCAGATTTGCCCCTTCGCGTAATTGCGCGACTGGTCCTGGGGGCCCTCGGGAGTGTAGGCGAGGCGCTTGTCCACCCATTGCTCGAACATATATGCGTCGAGTTGAAACTGCTCGCTGACTTCGTCGATCGAGGCGAGATTTACGATGTGCAGGCCGATCGTCACATCGATCGGTTTGCCATCATCATACGGCGGCTGCAAAATCGGATCGGTCGCGATGCCGGTCGGAGTTTGTGCGGCGCGTGCCGCCGCCGGACGCATCGCGCTCGTGACGAAAATGATCGCGAGCGCAAAAATAACGATCCCCCGCATCCCCGCTCAGCCTTCCGGCGCCAGCATCTTGTCTGCCCGCACCAGCCGGTCGAACTCCTCTCCCGAGAGCAGCTTCAGCGCGATCGCCGCCTCGCGCAGCGAGATCCCTTCCGCGTGAGCCTTCTTCGCGACCTTGGCCGCGTTGTCGTAGCCGATTGGTTCGCTCAGCGCCGTCACCAGCATCAAAGAATTTTCCACGTTGCGCCGGAGTTGCTCGCGATTCGGCTCGAGCCCTTCGACGCAGTACTTGCTGAACGAGGCGCACGAGTGCGCCAGCAACATCGTCGAGTGCAGAAAATTGTGAATGATGAGCGGTTTGAAGACGTTGAGCTCGAAATTTCCCTGCGAGCCGGCCATAGCGATCGCCAGGTCGTTGCCGATCACCTGGACGCAGACCATCGTCATCGCCTCGCACTGCGTCGGGTTCACCTTGCCCGGCATGATCGACGAGCCCGGCTCGTTCTCCGGCAGGATCAATTCACCCAGGCCGGTGCGCGGTCCCGAGCCCATCCAGCGGACGTCGTTGGCGATCTTCATCAGCGAGACTGCCAGCGTCTTGAGCGCTCCAGAAGCCGCCACCAGCGCATCATGCGCCGCCAGCGCCGCGAATTTGTTCGGCGCCGACTTGAACGGCAGTCCCGTGTACTCCGCGATTGTTTTTGCGACGCGCTCCGCAAACTCGCGATGCGTATTCAGTCCGGTGCCGACCGCCGTGCCGCCAATCGCCAGCTCGAGCAGGTCCGGGAGTGCCGCCTCGATTCGCTTCAAGTCGTAATCGAGCTGCGCGACGTAGCCCGAAAATTCCTGCCCGAGCGTCAGCGGCACCGCGTCCATCAGGTGCGTGCGCCCGATCTTCACGATGTCGGCGAACGCCTTGGCTTTGCGCGCGAGTGCGTCGCGCAGCTTTCGCACCGACGGAAGCAGATCGTGCGTGACCTCCTCGGCCGCCGCAATATGCATCGCGGTCGGGAACGTGTCGTTCGACGACTGCGACATGTTCACGTCGTCGTTGGGATGAATCGGCTTCTTGCTGCCGAGCACGCCGCCGGCCATCTCGATCGCGCGATTCGAGATAACTTCGTTGGCGTTCATGTTGGTCTGCGTGCCGCTGCCGGTCTGCCAGATGCGCAGCGGAAAGTGCTCGTCGAGTTTGCCGGAGATCACTTCCGCCGCCGCCGCACTTATCAGTCTGGCCTTGTCGGCGGGCAACTTGCCGAGGTCGCGATTAACTTCCGCCGCCGCCTTCTTCAGAATCCCGAACGCACGCACCACCGAACGCGGCATCCGGTCGAATCCGATCGCGAAGTGCAACAGCGAGCGCTCGGTCTGCGCCCCCCAGTAGCGGCCGTTCGCGACTTCGATCGCCCCCATGCTGTCGCTTTCGACGCGCTTGCCGGATTGCGGCGCGCGCGGTGCCTTGGCCGCCATGGCAGTCTTCGCGATCACCGCGCGCTTGGCGATGGCGGCGGGTTTGCGCATCTTCGATTTCGACTTTGATGCCATCTTCCATTCCCCCCTCTCCCTGTGAGGGAGAGGATGAAGGTGAGGGTCCTTTTACAGCGCGCTCTTTTGCGCGCGATTCAAGATTCTGCTGTCCACAGCGTCCCGCTACATTTCCCGACTCTCTCGTCGAACATTCGCGCCGCATATTCTAGCCGGGCGGGCCGCCGATAACAGCGGTTTCCGACCGTCGCGATTCACCCCGCGTTGCCCTTTTCAGAGGCGCTGTGCCGATATAGGTTATGCGGCGTACTCTCGACAATAGGGACTACGAGTTTCGATCGAGATATCTTAAGCACTGGAATCCAAGCGAGGCTGCCAACCATGCCCTGGACGATTACCCGTCTTTGCATCGACTGCGTTGACACCGGATGCGTCAGCGTATGCCCCGTCGATTGTATTTACGAATACGTCGGCGCCGACAAAGTAAAATTCCCCAACCAGCTCTACATCGATCCCGACGAATGCATCGATTGCGGCGCCTGCGAGCCCGAATGTCCATGGCAGGCGATTTTCGAGGAGCCGGCCGTCCCCGACGTCCTCAAGGACGACATCGCGCTCAACCACGCGCTGCTCGAAATCAAAGATCAGTTCAAGGTGATGCCGTTCAAGAAGGTCGAGCACCCAACCCCCGAGCAGGTAGCCGAGAACAAGAAAAAGTGGGGCGTCGATCCGAATAGCTGAGCGCGCTGCGCTACACCGCTTCCTCAATCGCCGCCAGCAACGACGCGAGATCGAACGGTCCGTCGTGACGCTCACCGTTTATGAAGAACGTCGGCGTGCCGTTGACTCCGCTTCTGACTCCGCTGCGAAAATCCTCGCGCACCCGCTCGATGTAAACGCTCTCTTTCATCTCTTTAACGAATCGCGGCACATCGAGATGGAGCGCGCGCGCATACCGCACCAGGTCGTCATCTTCGAGCGCATCCTGATTCTCGTACAGCAGGTCGTGCATCTCCCAGAACTTACCCTGCGCGCCGGCCGCCTCCGCCGCTTCCGCGGCATGCTCGGCATGCGGATGCGCCTCGCCTAGCGGAAAATTCCGAAAAACAAAGCGCACCTGATCCCCGAGGCGTTCCTGCAGCGCCTTCACCACCGGATAAGCCTCGCCGCAGTAGGGGCATTCGTAGTCGCCGTACTCGAGCAATGTGACGGGAGCCTTCGCGGGGCCCTGCACGTGATCGTTCGCGCCGACGGGCGGTTTGAGCCGGCCGGTTGCAGTTGGACTCATCGTACGATCTCCTGACGTTTGCTCCTACTTTTTCGACGCGAGCGCTTCGAGCGCCTCAAGTATTCCGTCGGCGCCGGGATTGACGCCGACCGGAGACAGGTAGCTCCAGCTAATCGTCCCCTTCGGATCGATCACGAACAGCGCCCGCTCGCAGACGCCGTCGCCTTCCCGATAGGCGCCGTACCTGCGTGCGACGCCGCCCTTGGGCTCGAAATCCGCCAGCAGCGGGAAGTGCAACTTGCGGTCGCGAGCGAAAGCGTCGTGGCACCAAGCGCCATCGACGGAGATGCCGACGATCTGTGCCTTGAACTTATGAAATTCGCTGAGGATTTCATTGTATAGCGCCATCTGATCGCCGCACACCGGACTCCAGTCGGCCGGGTAGAAGGCCACAATCAGCGGAGCCCCGTGAAAATCGGTCAACGAGACGATTTGGTCGGGCGTGCTATGCAGCGAAAAATCGGGGGCCGGAGTGCCGGGCGCGAGTATCTTGTTTGCGGGTTCAGCCATAGCGTGACTCTCCTGGACTTTTGGCAGGTCGGAAAACTCGGTCCGTGAATTGTCGATGCTAGTACCGCGGAACTTCTGTGACAAACGCGCTCTGATCCGAGGGTAAGTGAGGTTCTGCGAACTCGAGAGAGCTTGCTACTGCGTGATGACCATCGCCGCGGTGCGGGTGAGCGGGATGGTGACTGAGGAGACCATGCTCGTCAGCGGCGGGAAGTTGTACGTAACGACCACGGTAACCACGCCGCCCGGTTTGTTGTTGGGCGCCCACGTCGTGGTGACGGTCATCGAATTTGTATTCAGCACGCCGACGACGAGACTGTTCGCATAACTCTGAACCCCGGACGATGACACCGGCGACACCGCGGTCGAGCCATGAACAGTCGCGTAGCGAACGGCTTGCTGAGCGGTGTAACACACGAAGTCGTAACAGTAGAGCGCCAGCGCGAAGTTGATGATGCCGAAAAACAGCATCAGGCATGGCGTCAGCACCAGCGCGAACTCGGCCATCACCTGTCCCGGCTGCGACCATCGAAACCTGGCGCACAACCGTCGCCGCCGCAGTCCAATGATGCTCGCGTTCATTTGATTATTGAACCACCCGCATAATCGCTTTGCCTGGCACTGTCATCGTCGGCAGGATCCCCATGAAAGTGATCAGCGGTGTGTAAGGCGCGGCGGTGTTGACCTGGGCGTACAACAACCGATGGCTGGCGGCGCAGTCGGTCGACAGGCATGTCGAGGCGGTCCCGTCGGAGCATATGCAAAAGTGAGTCGCGACCGCCGTCATGCTGGTAATGTTTGGCGCGTCGTTGGCCGCCGCCGCCTGCATCCCGGCGTTATCGCCCGCGGTCGTAAGATTCTGCGCGCCGTACTGAACGCCGGCCCGCGCCGCGTTGGCAACCGAGATCGCGATATAGAACGCGCGGCCCGTTTCCACCACCACCAGGAACATCATCAGCAGCAACGGCAGGCTGAGCGACAGCTCCACCGACGCCTGCCCGCGCGCCCGCGCACCATGCCGGCGCATCCGGCCGCTCGTGCGGACGCCTTTCACAGTCGCCGGGAGGTTTGGCATCGTGTTCATTCGGCCAGTATCGTCCCTTTTATCGGTGACCCGCTCGTCAGCGAGGAATAGTTGGTGCCGAGCGTCGCACTGCCGCTAAGCACAACCTTGTCCGCGACCACGATGCTGTAACCGCTGAGACTGCTGCTTCCGCTGTAGGTAAGCGTCGTCGTCGGGAAATAGAGTGCGCCGTCGAAGGTCGAACTCGAACTCCCGCTTACCGTGCTGCCCGCATCGCTGCTCGGAATCGAGCGATCCTGGAAGAACAGGATTCCCGCCAGCGGCCCGGAGGTCGGCGCGCTGAAATTCGAGGTTGCATTTCCAGTCAACGCGATTGCCTGGTAACCGCCGGTTCCAGTGGTGTTGTAAAATGTTATTCCAGTGCCCGTCATCACCGGGCCGCCATTTGCACTGAGCCCGCCGCCCGCGAGTATGTAAGTCCCCGCGTTGAAATTCGTGTATCCATTGCTGATCTTGATGCCGCCGCAATAGGTGCCGGCATAGACCTGGTAGTAGCTGCCGCTGGTGCCGGGATTGCTCAGCGAAAAATTGGTGTGGGCGCATGAAGCGACGGTCGGTGCCTCCACGTAGGCCAGCGGATCGGAGGCCGCAATCACCCCGGTCTTCGGCGTCGGCGTATAGGCCGAGCTGCCGCCGCCGGTGTAGCCGCCCACGACGCCGATAGTCGGCGCTGTGATTGAGGCGCTGCCGCTGAGCGCCATCGCAGTCGAGGAGCTCGAGTCGACCAACAGGCCGCAACCGCTCTGGATGCTAGAACTGCCGCTGCCCGACAACGCGCTCGGTGCCGACGGATCCAACACGTAGATGCAGTTGGGACCGGTGCCCTCGTAGGCGACCGCACGCGCCGATACCGTCATCGTGTTGATTCCGATGGTGCTTAGAAAATAAGTGGGCTCGGGCTTGGTGACGATCGCCTCGACGTAAGCCGCGTTGCCGGCGTTTGGTCCTATGCTCGGAGGATTGTTGATTGCTACGGTCACGCCGTTTGCGCCGTCGGTGTATCCGTTGCTCGCCGCGTCCGCTTTGCCCGCCGCCACCAGGTCGCCGTAGTTCGATTCCTCGGCGCCTGCCATGGCGGCGCTGTCTGCCGCCGTCTGCATCATGTTCTTTTGGTGCTGCATGAAGCTGAAATCGGTGACCACCCCAATCATGCCCATCAGCGCGACCATCGAAACGCAGATCAGCACCATCACCTGGCCCCTCGCGCTTGCCGCCGCGGCCATTTTTTTGTTCGTCCTCATTCGGCCAGTGTCGTTCCTTTTATCGGCGACCCGCCCGTCAGCGACGAATAGTTGGCGCCGAGCGTCGCGTTGCCGCTGAGCGTCAGCTCGTTCGCAACGACGATACTGTAGCCGTTGGTGCTGCTGTTGCCGTTGAAGCTGAGGGTAGTGGTCGCGAAGTAGACCGCTCCGTCGAAGGTCGAACTCGAATTTCCGCTGATCGAGCTGCCCGCGTCAGTGCCTGGAATCGAGCGATCCTGAAAGAAGAGGATTCCCGCCAGTGGACCCGAGGTCGGCGCACTGAAATTCGACTGCGCGCCGCCGTTTATCGAGATTGCCCCGTAACCACCGGTCCCCGTTGTGTTGTAAAAGGTCACCCCGGTGCCGGTCTCGGTGGTGTTGGCGTTGACGGACATTCCACCGCCAGCGAGTACGTAAGTTCCCGCGTTGAAATTCAGCACGGCGTTGCCATGGACCGTGATACCGCCGCAATAGGTGCCGGCGTAGAGCTGGTAGGGACTGCTGCTGCTCCCGGAGTTCCCGCTCAGCGAGAAATTCGTGTGCGCGCATGAGCCGACGGTCGGCGCCGCCACGTAGGCCAGCGGATCGGACGCTGCAATCGCCCCGGTCTTCGGCGTCGGCGTAAGACTCGAACTGCCACCCGCGCTGTATCCCCCGACGACCCCGATGCTCGGTGCCGTGATTTTGACGTTGCCCACCAACGACATACCGGTCGACGAGCTCGAGTCCACCAGCAGGCCGCATCCGCTCGATACGGTGACATTGCCGTTGGCCGACATCGCGCCCGAAGCCGTCGGATTCATCACGTAGATGCAGTTCGGACCGTTGCCCTCGTATGCGACCGCGCGCGCCGACACGGTCATCGTGTTGACTCCGAGCACGCGCAGAAAATAAGTGGGCTCGGGCTTGCTCACGATAGCCTCGACGTAAGCCGAGTTGCCGACGTTTGGTCCCGTGCTCGGAGGATTGTTGATTGCCACGGTGACGCTGCTTGCGCCGTTGGTGTACCCGTTGCTCGCCGCGTCCGCCTGGCCCGCCGCCACCAGGTCGCCGTAGTTCAATTCCTCGGCGCCGGCCATCGCCGCACTGTCAGCCGCCGTCTGCATCATGTTCTTTTGGTCCTGCATAAAGCTGAAATCAGTGACCACCGCGATCATGCCCATAATCGCGACTATCGAAACGCAGACCAGCACCATCACCTGCCCGCTCGCGCTCGCCGCTACCGCATGCACGTTGTTAGAATCGCGACCCACGGCCCCGCGCCGCGCCGATAGCACCCTGCTCGTCATAGTTTGGTTCACTCCAACGAACAGAGCACCGCCCGTGCCATCCGATTAGTCCCCTGATCGCCACGGGCATCGGCGGAAACGTGTCCTAACCTGAATGTCGACTGTCCGGTTCTGATTCTACCGAAGATGCCACCGAGCAGAGCCAATCATTAGCTAGGCTGAGACTTCACATAAGCGAGACCGCGGTCTGTGACAAATGTTTCTGACAATTTGCCTCAAATCGCGCTAATGGCAGAATAGTAGAAAACCAGCCGCGGCGGCCTACTTCGTCCGCGTCCCCTCACGGGAGGTATCTATGCGAAGGCAGGATTCTTTGTCGTCATGGGTTTCAACGACCGTGGTGGCCTTGGCGCTGTTCGCAATTGGAGCGTTCAGCTCGCCAGGGTACGCCCAGGTTAAACCGGGTGACTTTATCACCCCGGACAATGCAGCCAAGGTCAAAGACCTGGTAGGCCCCGGCGTCTACTACAAGGTCGAGCGTGGCATGACGATGAAGATAGTGCCCACGCAGCGCGTCGATTGGCCGCCTCCATATAAGGATGCGACCGAAAAATATTCGTCGCAGGTCCGCCTTTCTCGGGACAAGCGCTCCATCGTCGGCTTTGTCGCCGGTCAGCCGTTCCCTTTGATCGACGCCAACGACCCCGACGTCGCCGTCAAGGTCATCTGGAACAACGTCTTCCGCCCAATCACCTCGGATGATTACGATCTCCGATTCTACGACTGCGATTCCGAGTATCAGAAGAGGGGTCCGCAGACCGGCCAGATCGAGTATTTCCAAATCGGACATTACGCCGGCTACGACCTGGTCGGCCGCACCGAAGTCGAGCCGATGCCGACAGACCCGGATTTCAAGACCACCGGCCGCTATTGGCTGTTCGGCCTGTATCCGATTCTTTCTCCGCAGGAAATTCGGGGAACCGGCTTCATCCGATGGCGCTATGCCGATCCGAAACGCGGCGACGACATCTGGAGCCTCAATTCCGGCTCGCGCCGCATCCGTCGCGTCAACGAGTCCATCATGAGCTCGTCCACCACTAGCGGAACCTCGGCCCACGCCTGGGATCCCGATCACTACTCGGGCTTCAATCCCAAGACCGAGCAGTACACGTACAAATTCCTTGGCGAGAAGAACATGCTCGCGACGATCCACGCCGAGCACTCGCCTGAGCAGCGATGCGCCACGGACGGCGGCGCCAGCGCATGCCCCGAGGCGTGGGAGATGCGCCATATGTACATCGTACAGGCGCTGCCCGATCGCTCACGCATCAACGCGCTTGATTCGCGCACCGTCATCTTCATGGACAGCGAAATGTGGTTCGAGCCGTACATCGACACCTACGATCAGGCCGGCCATCTCTTCCGCGCTCACATCTATTGGCTGGCGACTCGCGACCGTCCAGTGCCCGACGCCAGGGTCGCAATCTATCCGTTCAAGCGATCGTTCGTCGTAGGCGCGGTCTCGACCGACGTGCAGTCGGGTCTCGCGACGATGTGCTACTTGCCAGGGCTGGAAACGCCTGAGCGCGAATGCTGGTACATCAACATGGGCGCGGTCGATCGCAACTTCTTTACCACGGACGCGATGTTCCGCGCGGCCGAGTTCTAGCCACAAAACACAAAACGGGCGCGGTGATCGATCACCGCGCCCGTTCAAAATTTTGTGACGTGGTCGCAGAACCCTCACCTACCGGCGGCTACGCCCGCCGGCCTCCTCTCCCGTAAAAAGAACGGGCGAGGTAAGAGTAGGACCCTCCGCCCTAAACTTTTCTAACAGGGACGAAGTCCCGCATCTTTTCTTATCTTAGTACCGGGTGCAGGGGTCACCCCCCGCGACGGTGTCGATGCCCAAGGAGGCGCGGAACCCACCGCGGGTTTCACATTAAATCAAGTTCCGAAGTTCCCCCGCATCACACGATCCTTTTCTGCCCGTGCTTGAATCCACCTTGCTCGCCGATCGCCTCATTGCCGCGCTCGGGTTCAATTCGCTGAGTCTCCCGTTCCCGTTCAGGCACGCGACGCCGTCCGCGAGGCTGCCCCTCGGGGCGCGGCTCGCGACGCCCGCCCTCCGCCGGCAAAATCTCGATCGATCGCAATTGACCTTCACCCGCCGAGCGCGTCGTGATCATCGGATCGTCCTTCAGTGCCAGATGCACCACGCGCCGGTCGCGCGCCGGCATCGGCTCGAGCCGCACTGGCTTGTGCTCGCGCTTGGCCTTCTCGCCCATCGAGAGCGCCATGCGATGCAATTGTTGGCGGCGCCGCGCGCGATACGATTCGGTCTCGAGTGAAATCGGCGCCGCGTCCTTGATTCGCCGCGCCAGGATGCGATTCACCAGGTACTCGAGCGCGTCCAGGGTCTGGCCATGCCGCCCGATCAGGATTCCCGAACCGTCGCCCTTTATTTCGAGCTCGACCGTCTCCGCATCGACTTCGGTTTGCCGCACGTCGGTCCCCTCGCCCATCTGCTCGAGGATCTGCTTGAGGATCACCGTCGCTTCCCGGCGCTGCTCCTCGACGTCCGCGCTTTTGCGGCCCGCCGCGCCGCTATCGTCGTCGCCCCCAGATGAGCCAGGATTCGACGCGCCGGGATTCGCGCGCCGTGCTTGCGGCGGCGTATGCGCGGGCTGCGGGTTCGCGACGCCGCCGGCACCCAGCGCGCTCTTGCGCGTCACTCGCACCCGCGCATTCCGCGCGCCCAGTCCAAGCACGCCTGAGCGCGGCGACGCGAGCACTTCTACAGCTACCTCGTCCTCGCGCGCGCCAAGCTGCGCAAGGGCTTCCGTTGTCGCCTCTTCCACCGAGGCGGCCTCCACTTCTATCGAGTTCATATTGCTCATGTAGCCGGTGTGTATTGTTGGAATTCGCGGTTGAGAAAGTATTGCTGGATCACGCCCAGCAGGTTCGACGAAAAATAGTACAAAGCCAGTCCCGCCGGAAAGTTTATCAGCATGATCGTGAAAATCAGCGGCGTCAGCATCATCATCCGCTGCTGATTCGGGTCTGGCGTGGTCGGCGTCATGTACTGCTGCAGAAAGCTCGTTAGCCCCATCAACAGCACCAGCACCGGCAGGCCGTGGCAATGCATCAGCGGCAGTTGCGGCAGGCCCGGCACATGCAGGCAGTCGGGCGTCGACAAATCATTTATCCAGCCCACAAACGGCGCATGGCGCAGCTCGACCGAGTTCAGCAGCGCCTCGTAGAGCCCGATAAAAATCGGCAACTGCAGCGCCATCGGCGCGCATCCGCCGAGCGGATTGACGTGATTGCGCTTGTAGAGATCCACCATCTCCTTCTGCAACTGCTCGTTGTTGTCCTTGAGCTTGTCGCGCAGGCGCTGGATCTGCGGCTGCAGGCGCTGCATCTTCATCATCGAGCGCTGGCTCTTGATCGATATCGGAAGGAACGCAATCCGGATCGACACCGTCAACAGAATAATATCGACGCCGTAGTTGGGCGCGATGTAATGAAACAGTTTCAGCGTGCGCAGGAAAATCAGCGCCAGGATTCCCGCCCAGCCGAAATCGATCGCCTTGTGCAGCGCCGGATTCACCCCTTCCAACGCCTCCAGCAGCTTCGGCCCCATGTAGACCTCGCTGTGGATTCGCGTCGCACCGTCGAACAGGATTCGCGCGATCGCCTCGTCCCCCAGGAACGCCATCGTCAGCTCGCCGGTCGTCGGCTGCTGCGGCAAGAATACCGCCAGGAAATATCGATCGCCGAAGCCCGCGTACGTGATCGTCCCGATGCGCGTCGTATCCTCCGGCTTCAAGGTCTTCATGCTCTTTTCGTTGTGAGTGATCACCTTGTCGCCGACGTCGGCCTGCAATTCGGGGATATCGTAGTACCCCTGATGCGCCGTAAGAGGCTGGCTCATCGACACGCCAATTTGACTCAGCGGCGGGCCGGCAGCGACCGCCACGTCCATCGAAAACACGTAGCTGTTCGGCTTGAACGTGAAAGTCTTGGTGATCGTCGTGCCGTCCGCGGTCTTCGCGACAAACGTCGCCGTCGCATCCGCGCCCGCCACCGGCTTGATTTGCGCCGGCGCGGTCGTCTCGTAGCTGAGATCGCTATCGTCGAACACCTGCTCCCCGCGCGTCATCACCGCGCCGAGCGGCAGATGACCTCCCGGCGACGCCTGCACCATCTCGTAGGGCGGACTGTCCTTCGCCGCCGCCTGCCGGTAACGAGTCAGAACAAAACTTTTGAGCCGCGCGCCATGAGTAGTGAACACTGCAACGTAAAAGTCGGAGTCGACTTCGACAGTCTTCTCTGGCACCAACGCCATCGACGGCGTCATCGCAGCCGATTGCTGCCCCGTCGCCGACCCGCTCGAAGCCGCTCCTGGAGCAGCCGCCCCCGCGCCGGTGGCGACTGTGGCGACGGTAGCGACGGCCCCGGGACTGCCCAATAATGCGGTCGCCTGCCCGTTGCCAACCGCCTGCCCCTGCTCAGCCTTGGCCGCCTTAGCCTGCTCGGCAGCCTGCTGCTGCTGTTCAGTAGGCGGCGGAAAAAATCGCTTCAGCACCAACTCCTGGTAAGCAACCACCAGGACGATGGACAAAATAACCGCAATCAGAACTCGACTAGAATCCAACTTGGTTCCTTATTCCAGGTAATTCCGCGCGCGTGCCCCGCGCGCTCTTACCTCGCCCGTTAAGTTACGGGAGAGGCGGCTGGCCGCAACGCGGCCAGTAGGTGAGGGTTCTGCGACGCATGCTCTACCCTCGGAAGAAGCCGCGCATCCTTCATTCTTGCCTCGCCCCCCGTGGGGAGAGGCCGACGCGAGACCTTGAGCGGCGGGTGAGGGACCTGATTTGCCGTGATTCCGAATGTGCGGCGCATCAGGCAACCGCGCCGCACAATCGTCCCTCACCCTAACCCTCTCCCCACATGGGGCGAGGGAACCAGATTCCGCTCCGCGCGAGCGCACCGGGTCATACCCATGCCCACCCAGCGGATTGCACCGCGCGACTCGCCAAATCGCCATGACGCCGCCGCGAATCACCCCGTACTCCGCAATCGCGTCGCGCGCATATGCGGAGCAACTCGGCTCGAAGCGGCACGCCGGCCCGTTAATCGCGTGAATAACCGGCGAGATCGCCGCCCGATAAATCGCAACCGCACCGAGCGCCACAAATCGCGGCGCGGCTTTCAATCGATCCGACGTATCCACCGATGCCATCATTTGCGCCCCGCGATTCGTCCGCTCAGATTGCGCGCCGCCATCGTAAGTTCATCGCTAATCGCCGCCGATTCGAGCGCGGCCGCTCCACCGCGAGCGATTACCACTATCGACATCCCTACCGGCAGATGCGCCCGCATCGCTTTTCTAAAAAGCTCGCGCACGCGCCGCTTCATCCGGTTGCGCACGACCGCATTGCCGATTCTGCGCGAGACCGTAACGCCCAGCCGCGAACGAGTCGGGTCAATCTCCAGATTACCCGCGTACAGCACGAAGTGGGGACTCTGGAATCGCACGCCGTTTCGCTGGAGGCGCAAAAACTCCGCGCTTCGATGCAGCCTGTCTGCCGCCGCGAAGCTCAATTGCGCGCGCACGCGGGTTAGCCCGGCTGCTTGGGCGGTATCGAGATTGCGAGGCGCACGCGGCCCTTCGCGCGGCGGCGCTTGAGCACCTTGCGTCCGCCCGGCGTGGCCATCCGCGCCAGGAATCCATGGGTTCGTTTGCGTCGGCGGTTGTGCGGTTGGTAGGTCCTTTTCATTGCTTCGGGCCAGCTTCACTCAAGTTTGTATTCAGACCGGCGAGGTCCGTTGTGGGTCGGGTCTTCTTCGTTCTGGCGTGATCTTTTTTCAGATTGACAGATGTATAGAACTACAAAACAACCCGAACGCACAATCGAACCATACCGCGCGCCATTGAGCAAGCACCCCCAGCCCGGAAGGACCGGGGAACTCAATTAAATGTGAAACCCGTGATGGGTTTCACGCTTCCTTCGGCAGGGGTGACCCCTGCACCCAGTAACAAGAAAGGATGCGGGACTTCGTCCCTGTTAGAACTTGGTAAGGGCAGCAGCTTTTTCCGCGCGACCGGTTCCGCTTCCCGCCCCAACAATCCGGTTCCCCTTCCCGCTCGGGAAGGGGTTAGGGGTTAGGTTCCTCTCCGCTACTCACCCTTAATCCGAGGATCGTCGTCCCGCACGCAACTCGAATACGAATATCGCTCGACGTAAACGTTGCTGCTATCGTCCTTCTCGGCCGCTATCACGACCGACCGATAATTCTCGCATGCCTCCTGCGACGTAAAACTATCGACCTGCTCCCACTCCGACATCGGCGTCTCGCGCTGCAACCCTTTGCGCGCACAATCAATCGAAGGCGCCATCAAAATCCAACCCGCCAACACCGCTGCCGCGAAATGCCCAAACTTCGTTGAATTACGCATCGCAAAATCGCGACCGCCCGCAAAGCACCGCCGCTCCCAACCTAAATAGTTCGAACAGGGACGAAGTCCCGCATCTTTCTTTTCCGAGTACCGGGTGCAGGGGTCACCCCTGCCCAAGGAAGCGTGAAACCCAGGAGGGGTTTCACATTCAATAAAGTGATTTCCCCTTCCCGATCACCTATCCTCCGCTAGCGCTCCGCCGCTCCGGTTCCTCCGCCGCTTTCTCCGCCGACTTTTCCGCGCAGCGCCGCTTCAGCTCCGCGAACGCGTCGTCGACGAACGCCTTCATCAGCGCCACGTCGGGCATGACGCGTGGGTCCGCCATCATCCCGAAGTATAAACTCTTATAGTAACTGAGTATTGCGACTGCATACCCCATCGTCGCACCGAGCGGCACCAGCGGTACCATGTCCAGGCACACGTGACCGTTTATATATTGCGGCACCTGCACGCCCGGCACGTTGGTCGCGATAAAATTTATCCCGAACGCCGGCAGCCCGAAGCCGTCGGGCCGCGGCTTCCAATTCGTCCATTTCGCCAGCCGTCCCGCGACGTCCATCATCGTCGTCGCCGCGCGCGAGGCCGGCCCGATCATGCTCGGCGGTATCGCGTCGCCAAGCTGCATCATGGCTTCCAGAGCCTGCGCCGACCCGGCCGCCTTGATTCGCTCGGTCTCCTCGTGGATCAACTTCAGCCGCTCGACGATATCCATCGGCGCCGCCGGCGCGGTCGGAAACATCATCGAGACGCGATTCCCGAGCGAACTCTTTTCGCTTTTGTGCCGCACGTTGACCGGACATCCGATACACAGTTGCTGTCCTTCGACGGTGTACCCATGATGCTGCAAATAACGCGCGGCGCCCTCGGTCAACATAGCCAGTACGACATCATTGACCGATCCGCCGAACGCCGATCTGATCGCGCGAAAATCCGCGAACGATTGACGCGACCACGCCACGCGCCGTTCCTGCGTAACCGGCGTCGAGTTCCATGGCGTCGCCACTATTCGCCGCGTCGCCAGCTCGGTCATCACCCGCGACGCCTCACCCAACTGCCGCGCGCGCTCCGTCACCGACGCCGGATCCTCGATCGCTTCGACCGCCGCGTTAATCGTCGAGTTGACCGTGCCCTGGATTTGGTCGCGAAGCGCCTCCGCGAATCGCCGTATCAGGCTCGACGGCTTGGCCGCCACCCACGGCTCCGGCGGCTGCGGAATATCGTCGGGCTCCGCGCGAAAGTCGTACATCACCTTCAGCAGCTCGACTCCCGACACGCCGTCGACCAAACAATGATGCACCTTCCACATCAGCGCCGTGCGATTTCCTTCCAGGTTGTTGAAAACGTGCAAGGCCCACAGCGGATGCTTGCGGTCGAGCGGTTTCTGGTAAACGCGCATCATTTCCTCGAGCGCGTCGCCCTCGCTCAGCGCGTCGGGCAGCTCATGCAGATGCACATGGTTCTCGATCGCGAACTCCGGGTCGTCCTCCATCATCGCATGCGCGAAATTCAGCGGCACTTCGATCAGCCGCTGCCGGTAGCGCGGCACCAGATGCATCCGTTCTTCGAAATGTCCCAGCAGCGCGTTGAAATCGACTCGCCCCTCGAACAATCCGATTGATCCGATATGCAGCGGCCCGCTTTGCGACTCGGCATAGATAAAGGTCGCGTCCTGCGTCGACAGCCGATAACTCGAGCTGGATGGAAACGTGGAATTTTCGGCCACTCGAACTCACCTCCAAACCGGACTTCCTCCGGCCTGCGATACGGTGCCCCGTCCAAGCCGAGAAAAAAATCCTGGAAATGACAATTGCCGTAGATTGCAAAGTTTGGCAGGCATCGTCGCCAAAGCGCAAGCTGTTTTTTCAGCCGCCGGAGCTTGCCGGATCGCCCGCGCTGATCCACTATATCGGTCCGCGCGAGCTGCGAGCGGCTTACAACAAAAAAACAAAACGTAATGCCGATAGCCACGCTTGCGCACAAAGTAGTTCGACGGAGGTTTTTTTCCGATGGCCGAGCAGATCAAAACTAATCGCCCTTATCCGATCCAGCTTAAGTTGCGCGACGGCCGCAGCGCCACCATCCGCATCATGGGGCCCGCCGACCTCGACAAGATAGTCGAATTCGCCAAGGACCTCCCCGCCGACGACCTGCTCTTCCTCCGCACCGACATCACCGACCGCAACGCCGTCAAGGTTTGGGTCGATAACATCAAGAACGGACACACCATCACGCTGCTGGCCGAAATTGACGGCGAGCTTGCCGCCTATGCCAGCGTCCACCTGGATCAGGCGCGATGGACTCGACGGGTCGGCGAAATTCGCGTCATGACCTCATCGCGCTACCGCGGCGCCGGACTCGGCCGCCGCTTGGTCGCCGAAGTTTTCGATCTCGCTCGCTCGCTCGGCCTCAAAAAGATCACCGCCCAGATGACCACCGAGCAGACCGCCGCGCGCGCCGCCTTCGAGCACCTGGGCTTTCAGGTCGAGGCGATGCTCTCGGACTGGGTCGAGGACCGCCGCGGCCGCTCCCGCGATCTCCTGATAATGACCTACGACGTAACCGGCTTCTCAGACCGCATAGTCGCCTAAGTCAGGTCCGGATATTCCCCCTTAAACTTCTAACAGGGACGAAGTCCCGCATCTTTTTCTTTTCTTAGTACTGCGGTGCAGGGCTCAGCCCTGCCGAAGGAAGTGTGAAACCCACCGCGGGTTTCACATTAATAAAGTGATTTCCCCTTCCCCAACTACTGCGTAACCACCAAAATCCGGAACGTCCCCGCAACCGGCACAGGCCGCGGATGCTCCGGGCTTGCCCCCGCCGGAAACGTCAAGTCCGCCGTCGGCAGATAAACCATCTGGCCACTGTTATCGACGGCCATCGTCCGTGCGCCGAGTTCGGTCTTTGCCACCTGCGCAAGCTCGAACTTGTCCGCGGACACTTCGCGAACGATCGTCAACGTCCCGTCGCCGCAGCTCGCGAACACCAGGCCGCCGCGGAACGCGGTCGCGTCGACGAACGCGCCGATCGGAAAATCCGCCACGATCTTTCCGTCATCGGCATTCATCACGACCAGCATTTTGTTTCGACACCCGATAAACAGGCGATGGGTCCCTCTGTCCATCGACATCCCGGTCGGCCGCTTACCCGGCCCGGTCGGCCATCGCGCGACGACCTTCATCGCCTTCGTATCGACCACCGCGACTTCGTCCTTGTCCGCGATATTGACGAACACCTTCCCGTTCTCATCCGCGACCGCGAACTCCGGCGAGCCGCCCAGGTCCACACTCGCGGCCGCCTTCCCGCCGGCCGGATTCACGTCGGGCGCCAATGCCACCATCCGATGCGCATCGCCGCACATCACCAGCACCCGGTTGCTGCCGCGGTCATAGATGATACCGTCGGCATCATCCGCCGCCGGCACGACGCCGATAGTCGCGTGCGACTTCAGATCGAAAATCTGCACCGAGCCGGTCCCGCCATCGCTGATAAATCCGCGCCCCGAATCCGGCACCAGCGCCACGCCATGCGCGCGATGCTGCCCCGGGATATCCGCCACGATCCGTCCCGTCGCGACGTCGATCGCCATAGTATGCGTAGTGCGGGTGACATAGAGCACATGCCCGTCATGGGCGAGCGTGGCGTAATCCCATCCACCGTCGCCGCCGACATTGAAAGTCGCAGTAAGCTTGTAAGCCGGCGCCCCCGCCTCCGCCGCCAAAGCCGCACCAGCCACCCCGATAACCGCGAACGCAAAAACAAAAACCCGAACAAAATGATTTTTCATCGCTCTATGATGCCGCCTCTAACTTTCTTCAACGTCCACGATTGTTCCCCTTCCCATTATGGGAAGGGGCTAGGGGTTAGGATCAGCCCCATGCGCCCCGCGATTATTCCCCTTCCCACTATGGGAGGCGATTATGCACCCCTTGACTATCAGCACCCCATGCGCTATATCTAATGCATGGGCAAGAACAATCAGGCAGAACATGAACCGAAATTCGTCAGGCAGTTGACCCTTGCCGGATTCGACCGGATGTTCCCGAATGAAGAATCCTGCAAGGCGTATCTCCGCGACCAGCGCTGGCCGAAGGGTGTTCGCTGCCCGCGTTGCAACAACGATCACGTTTACGCGAGCAAGGCGCGGCCCTTCCATTGGCAGTGCTTGGTATGCGGAAGAAATCCGCGCTCGCCGTATAGGTTCTCGGTTACTGTCAACACAATTTTCGAGAACACGAATTACAAACTGCTGATCTGGTTCAAGGTTCTCTACCTGATGCTGACCAGCAAGAAGGGAATCAGCGCCCTGCAAATCCACCGGATGATCGGTTCCGGTTCGTACCGTACCGCTTGGTTCATGTGCCATCGGTTGCGGGCCGGACTTGCCGATCCTGAGTTCCGTCAGCTTATGGGCATCGTGGAAGTGGATGAGACTTACATCGGTGGGAAAGAATCCAACAAGCACAAGAGCAAGCGAACTGGCAACGTCGGAACCGCTGGCAAGGCCGCTGTCATCGGTGCGATTGCTCGCAAAGGCAACGTCGTGTGCCGGATGATCGAGAATACGGATACCGCGACGCTCGATAGCTTCGTTCGTAAGACGGTCAATCGTGAGCGCATCGATCTGGTCGCGACCGATGAGCATAGTGGCTATCGGTTGCTGGGTGAGGGTGGAGAACGATTCGCTCTGCCGCATGGCGTGATCCGTCACAGTAGCGGCGAGTACGTTCGCGGTATCGTTCACACGAACACGATTGAAGGATTCTGGTCGCTTCTGAAACGCGGAGTCATCGGCACCTACCACAAGGTAAGCAAAAAATATCTGCCGTTGTACCTGAACGAATTTGCGTTCCGCTTCAACAACCGGAAGAACGAAGATATTTTCGGAGCGGCGATAAGAGGGTGCTGAAGCGACCTGACTGGCGGGCGCTTCAGCGGTCGCCAGCCAGCAAGCCGACGCAACTTGAGTTGTTTCCAAGGGCACGGCGTTATACCTGACCACGCACTGGTTTGCCCTCATGGCGCTTCGCAGCGCGGCGCTTCATCGCACGGTAGTGCGGATGCGTTTTTAAGTGGTACTCACCGCAGGGACGGCAGAAAAAATGAAGGATCTTCTGCTTATACATTATCAGCTAGTCCAGCCCGCAATTTTCCAGCGTGATCGTCCTCGACGCCGCTCTCTCAATGTAACCGACCGCAGTTATGGGGTTGCCTCGTTTGAGGATGAGCAAACGACTTTTCCAATTCTGGTCAAAGTAAAGATGCACATGCATGCCTGTCCAGTGTGGATCGCCTGGATCTGGAATAGTTGCGTATACGTACACACGACCGCCGCCTCTATTAACGTCTATATCGACCACCGTTGCTGCTAAGCGCAGTCGCTTTCCGAGGTACGGCTCCAGCAGTTTCTCAGCTTGGGGAGTAAGATGCTGATCGAAGAAAGCCGACAGCTCGAATGGAGACACATCTATCAGGCTGTGATCTGGTTCTGGCTCCGGCGCGGTAATCAGCGCAGGCACTGATGATACCGTGGCAGGGCGCTCAGGCGCACCTCGCGGAGGTCCAAGGTCTACGCCTGCCGGGAGCGTCACTCGTCGTGTTGGCCTGATCGGTTGAGTCGGCTGCGGCCCTGTCGCTTGCGCAGATTTAAAAAGAGCTACCCAACTTGGCAGCAGCAACCCGATGCCGATTGCGCCTGCGAAAATCAGAAAAGGTATTGGGAGTGCCATTGGTGCGTGTGGTTGCGCTATGGCTGCCGCTGCCTTGTCGGTAGCTGGGGTAGCGGCGACGCCAGAGGGATGAAGCGTGAGATATCCAAAGATGATCGTAGCGACGAGAGTAAGAGAACCAACCACATTGGCGAGAATCGGTGATTCGAGAACGCTCTTGATCCTACCCATAAGACGCACCCCTGCCTTTCGAGATTCAACCTCGAAAGCGTAGGATACGGGCGCGCCGACCCGCTAGTCAAGGGGTGCATAATCGCCACTATGGGAAGGGGTTAGGGGTTAGGTTAGCCCGAATCCCGCAACCCATCCGGCAATCGAAACGATCCATCAGCCACACACGCCAACTCAACCACTCTAACCACCGCCTCAACATTCAACTCTCCATACAAATGAGGGAACAACTCCCCCGCTACTTCCCCATGAACCCCGGCCGGCGCCTCAAACCTCAACTCCGCATCAAGCCGCGCCTCATCAATACACAAGACCACCAGCCCACCCTGCCCACGATAAAACCGGTTAGCAGTATCAACCACCTGAGCAACAGTAGAGCAATGAATAAACCCCTCCGCCCGCAAACCGGCAGGCGCATAGCGCCCGACCGCGACCGCATCCAACCAATCGCTGAGCTTAACGATATGTACGATCATAGAGTTAGCGTGCCGCGTCGCGCCTCTTGCCTCGCCCGCTATTTTTACGGGAGAGGAGGCCGGCCGCAACGCGGCCGGTAGGTGAGGTGCTGCGATTCGCATCACAAAGCCTGCCTGCTCACCTCTTTGTGTTGTCTTATTTTTGTGTCATCCCGAGCCCGTTCGGCTTCGCTCAGGGCAGGCTCTGTGTCCTTTCTGTCCGTCCTTGTGTCATCCCGAGCGTAGCCGAGGGACCCCGGATCTTTTTGAATGCGGGCCGACGCACCCCCAACCACGGCGCGACCGCGATGAACAATACCAATCGCTGAAAACATGGCTCAACGCAGAAGTCACGGCATCAGCAGCAACTCAGCTACGCGGGTCCTAAGCGAAGTCGAAGGGGAAGGATCCCGGATCCTTCCGCGCTGTCACGCTCTTTTTTTGTGTCATCCCGAGCCCGTTCGGCTTCGCTCAGGGCAGGCTCCGCCGAGGGACCCCGCATCTTTTTGAATGCTGGCCGACGCACCCCCAACCACGGCGCGACCGCGATGAACAATACCAATCGCTGAAAACATGGCTCAACGCAGAAGTCACGGCATCAGGAGCAACTCAGCTCCGCAGGCCCTAAGTGAGGTCGAACTACCTCGGCACTCAAAAAGATCCGGGGTTCCTCGGCTACGCTCGGGATGACACAAAAATAAAACAACACAAAGAGGTGAGCAGGCAGGGTTCCACTTTCAATTAAGTGATTTCCCGTCCCCCGCTTCCTACGCGCGCATCGACGCGCGCGTATTTCCGAGCAACATCTCCGCGACCGCCGTCAGATCGTTATCGTCGTAGTACTCGATTTCGATCCTGCCCGGGCTGCCGGCGCGACGCTTGAAGATTCTGACCTTGCGCTTGAGCGCGCGCTGCAGGCCCTCCGCGAGCGCGTTCAAATTGGCATCGCCGCCGGATCGGGACGCGGCGGTCTTTGATTTGCGCGGCCGATTAGCCGTCGCCATTTCTTCGGCGCCGCGCGCCGAAAGTCCGACCGACGCGATTCGCCGCGCCGCCGTCAGTTGCGCATCGGCCGATCCGATCGCCAGCAGTGGCCGCGCCTGCCCCGCGCTGAGCTGGCCCTTCGCGATCATAGTCAAAATCGGCTGCGGCAGTTCCAGCAATCGAAGCGTGTTGCCGACGTACGGGCGGCTCTTACCGACGCGCGCGGCAATCTCGTCATGGGTCAGCCCGAAATGCTCGACGAGGCGGAAAAACGCGAGCCCTTCTTCGACCGCGTTCAAGTCCTCGCGCACGATATTCTCGACCAGCGACATTTCCAGCGCCGCGCGATCGTCGAGCTCGCGCACCACCACTGGAACGGCTTCCAGACCCGCCGCGCGCGCCGCCCGCAGCCGCCGCTCGCCCGCGATCAGCTCGTAGCGCGGCCCATCGGCTTCAGCGCCGATAGCGCCCGGTGCGTCGATTCGCCGCACGATCAGCGGCTCGATAATCCCCTGGCTCTGGATCGCGCGGGTAAGTTCGGCCAGCCGCTCGGCGTCGAAATTTATCCGCGGCTGAAACGGCCCGGCCGTGATACTACCGACCGGCGCCATCTTGAATTGCGAATCGCCGCCAGTATCTTCAGCGCCGTTTTCAACTCCCGTCGCCGCATTTCCGATCAGCGCATCGAGCCCGCGTCCCAATGGTTTCCGCATCATCGTGTTTGTCCTCGTGTAATTTTCAGCATCGTGCTTGAACCGGGGGAACCTAACCCCTAACCCCTTCCCGAGCGGGAAGGGGAACCGGACGCGGAGAAATGCTGCTCCAACTTACCCAGTTCTAACAGGCCGTAAGGCCGCATCCTTTTCTTAATACCGGGTGCAGGGGCTGGCCCCTGCCGAAGGAAGCGCGAAACCCACCGCGGGTTTCACATTCAATTGGTTCCCGTTCCACTCCCCTCCCCACGCGCGATCACCTCCGCGGCCAGCGCGCGATAACTCTCCGCGCCCGCCGACCTCGGCTCGTATTCGAGCACGGACAGTCCATGACTCGGGCTCTCCGACATCCGCACGCTGCGTGGAATCACGCTGCGAAAAACTTTTTCAGGAAAATGCTTTCTCACTTCGTCGGAGATTTCGTGACTCAGGCGATTGCGCGTGTCGAACATCGTGAGGATCAACCCTTCGAGCTCGAGCCCGGGCCTCAGCGCCGCCTTGACCTTATTGATCGTACCGAGCAGCGCGCTCAGTCCCTCGAGCGCGTAGTACTCGCATTGCATCGGCACCAGCACGGAGTCCGCCGCCACGAGTGCATTCAAGGTGAGAATCCCAAGCGACGGCGGTGTATCGATTAGAACATAGTTATATTCTGCTCTGACTGGCTCCAGGAGCGCTCGCAAGCGACGCTCGCGACCCTCCATCGTCACCAGCTCGATCTCGGCGCCGACCAGGTCGTCGCCCGCCGGAGCCAGCGACAGGGTCGGCCGCACCTGCCGGATAATTTCGGCAATCGCCAGCCCGCCGACCAGCGCCTGGTAGATAGTCTTGCCCTCGCCGCGCGCAGCCGCGACATCCTCGGGCGTGCTGATCCCGGAAGTAGCGTTGCCCTGAGGATCGAGATCGATAAGCAGAACGCGCCGACCCGTATCGGCCAGCGCAACGGCCAGATTGATAGCCGTGGTCGTCTTGCCGACGCCGCCTTTCTGATTGGCTATTGCGATTACCCGCCCCACGACGTGCCCCGCCGGGAAAAAATGAAAAATGCCCCGGCACCTTCGCAAGAAGGAACTAGCTCCGGACCGAACACCAACGTTTCACGTGAAACGTTCGCAAACCATTAAATCCCCGCGACCACAAAAGGTCAAATCGTGCGATCCGATTTGCACAAGTACCTGAATTTATTGAATTTTTGCGATGGAACGTTTCACGTGAAACGTTCCCAGTGAGGCGATTGTAGTGGAACCCGCTGTGGGTTCCACACCTCCTTGGGCAGGGGCCAGCCCCTGCACCCAGTGACAAGAGAAGATGCGGCCTTACGGCCTGTTAGAACTAGTTAAGTAGGAGGGGGAGAAATCTTTCCGCCAACCAACTTTCCTAACAGGGACGAAGTCCCGCATCTCTCTTTTCTTAGTACTGGGTGCAGGGGTCACCCCTGCCGAAGGAAGCGTGAAACCCACCGCGGGTTTCACATTAAATAAAGTGATTTCCCTTCTCTGCTGCCTACCGACGCGTCCACGTCGCGACGGCGCGCCGCATCACCTGGCGGCCATGGCGCAAATCATAGCCGGCGACTTGCGCGTCGACGAGCCCTGCCGCGGCCGCTTTGGCCTCGATGCGGTCGTCGAACTTTTGGTCCGCGGTTACGTAGAGCATCAGCACGCCCTCTAGGCGCAACGCGCGGTTGGCAATCTGGAAAAGCGCGGGCACATCTCCGACCGCTCGCGAGGTGACCACGTCGAAGCTGTCGCGCACGTCGAGCGACTCCGCGCGTGCGCATTCGACGCGGACATTCTGCAGGCCCATCTCGATCGCCGCCTCGCTCAGATAGGTCGCGCGCTTGCGCCGAGCCTCGACGAGAGTCACGTGCGCGTTCATCGCAGCCGCGATCACGAGTCCCGGAAAGCCGGCGCCGCTGCCGATATCCAGGAAGCGATGCGCCCGGTCGAGGCGAAGGATCTTCGAGCTGGCCGCAATCGAGATCGGGATAATGCTGTCGAACACGTGAAAGACTATCTCGTTCGGGTCGCGCGGATTCGCCGTCAGGTTGATTTTCGGCCCCCACACCGCGAGCGTCGCCGCCATCCGCTCGATTCGATTCAGGAACTGGACCGTATTGGCGACTACCCCGAGCGGTGCTATCGCAGGCGCGAGCTGAGCGCGAACCTCGGCGGCGATCTCCTCAGGAGTCGCAGTTTTTTTCTTTTTTGAGGCCCGCGCCTTGGCCTTATGTTTCACGTGAAACGTCCCCGGTCGACGATATTTGCCGCTAATTTATTAGGTTATTTCCGAAAACGTTTCACGTGAAACGTTCCGGGACGTACTCAAATCGCGCGAGCATTGCGGTCTCGCCGGCTCTTGATATGGACCGCGAGGATTGAGATTGCCGCCGGCGTTATTCCCGGCATCCGAGCCGCCTGGCCCAGCGATCGCGGACGCACCGCAGTCAGGCGCTCCGAGACCTCGGTCGACAGACCCATCACGCCTTTGAAATCCAGCCACTCTGGTATCATCGTATCTTCGAGGCGCGCGAAACGCTCGATCGCCTCCGCTTGGCGGCGAACGTAGCCCTCGTACTTTATTTCAGTCTCGAGCTCGGCGGCTTCATCGAGATTCAATCCCGGATCGACGCCGTTCATCTTCAGCAAGGCGTCGTAGCCTATCTCGGGACGCTTGAGCAGCTCGATCGCCCGCACCGGCTGCGCGATAGGCGTCGAGCCCCACGCCGCCAGCGCCGCGTTGACTTCGTCGGACGCCGGTATCAGCGCCGCCTTGAGGCGTTCGATCTCGCGATTCACCGCTTCGGTCTTGGCGCGAACCCGCGCGCCCGCCGACGCGTCGAGCAATCCCAGCCGCACGCCAATCTTCGACAACCGCCGGTCCGCGTTGTCCTCGCGCAGCAGCAACCGATACTCGGCGCGCGACGTGAACATCCGGTACGGCTCGCCGCCGATACCGCGCGTCACCAGGTCGTCGATCATCACGCCGATATAAGCCTGGTCGCGGCGCAGGATCAGAGCCGGCTCGCTGCGGACCTTGAGCGCGGCGTTGATTCCCGCGATCAAACCCTGCGCGCCCGCCTCCTCGTAGCCGGTGGTGCCGTTGATCTGGCCGGCGAAGAACAGCCCGCGCACCAGCTTGGTCTCGAGCGACGGCGTCAACTGCGTCGGGTCTGAAAAATCGTACTCGATCGCGTAGCCGGGCCGCATTATCTCGGCCTGCTCGAGCCCGACGATCGAGCGAACCATCGCGAGCTGCACGTCGAGCGGCAGGCTGGTGGAGAGGCCGTTGGGATAAACCTCGACGGTGTCGCGGCCCTCGGGCTCGAGAAAAATCTGGTGGCGCTCCTTGTCCCGAAAGCGCATCACCTTGTCCTCGACCGACGGGCAATAGCGCGGTCCCTTGCTCTGGATCACGCCGGAGTACATCGGGGAGCGGTCGATACCGCCGCGGATTATCTCGTGGGTGCGCGCGTTGGTGAACGTCAGATGGCAGGGAATCTGGTCTTGCGCGATCCGCGCGGTGCGGAACGAAAACGGCGGCGGCGGCTCGTCACCCGGCTGGATCTCCAACGCTGAGTAGTCAATCGTGCGCGCGTCGAGGCGCGGGCAGGTTCCCGTCTTCAGACGGCCAATTCGAAAGCCCAACTGCGCGAGATGGTCGCTGAGACCCATCGCGGCGAAGTCTCCGGCGCGGCCCGCGGAATAATTCTTCATCCCGATATGGACGAGTCCCTTCAGGAACGTGCCGGTCGTGAGGATGACGGTCGGAGCCTCGAAGACCTCGCCGATCTGCGACTCGACGCCGCGCACCGCGCCGTCTTCGACGATCAGGCGCTCGACGCTCGCCTGTCGCACCTGCAAGTTGGCGGTTCGCTCGAGCACGCGCTTGCTACGTGCGCGATACGCGGCCTTGTCGGCTTGAGCGCGACGCGCGCGAACGGCGGGGCCTTTGCGTGTATTCAGAAATCGAAACTGGATTCCGGTCTCATCGGTCGCCAGGCCCATCTCGCCGCCGAGCGCGTCGATCTCGCGGACCAGGTGGCCCTTGCCGATGCCGCCGATCGCGGGGTTACAGGACATCTGGCCGATATGGTCGAGGTTGAGCGTGAGCATCAGGGTGCTCGCGCCCATCCGGGCCGCGGCGAGCGCGGCTTCGATACCGGAGTGTCCGGCGCCGACGATGATAACGTCGTAGTTCATGGCGAAGCAGCGATTATGGCCCGCACGAGCGCATCGCGCAAAGCGCGGAGTATAAACTAATAGTAATAATATAAAACTATTAGTAGAGGAACTAAGATTTGTATGTGAAACCCGCGGTGGGTTTCACGCTTCCTTCGGCAGGGGTGACCCCTGCACCCGGGACTAAGAAAAGATGCGGGACTTCGTCCCTGTTAGAACTTTTAAGGGGTGGGACTCCGCACGTTGGTTATGATCCGGTTCCCCTTCCCGCTCGGGAAGGGGTTAGGGGTTAGGTTCTTCGCGCGCGTCGCGCGATACCCGAGCCGTCCGCTACTTGCCTATGCAGAAGTCGCGGAAGATTGCGTCGAGGACGTCCTCGTTGGTTACTTCGCCGGTGATCGAGCCGAGCGCGGCGGCGGCGGCCATGATATCGACGGCGACGATCTCCGGCGGCATCATCGAGAGTGCGGACGTGCGTGCGTTTTTGAGGGCTTCCAGAGCCGTCGCGAGCGCGTCGCGATGGCGTTCGCGGGAGATTGCGATTTGATTGTTGGAAGGAATTGTACGCGCCGCAGCAGAACCCTCACCTAACCTCTCCCGTAAAGTAACGGGCGAGGCATCAGAGACTAGGGCGGTGATCACCTTTGTCAGTTCGGCGCGCAGAGGGGTGGCTTCGTCGGGGTTGATCGCGCTCAACGCGAGTATCGGGAGGTTCAGGCCTCGCTCGCGAAGATCGGCGGCTGTGGTCGCGGCTGGCAGATCGCGCTTGTTGAGGATTCCCAGGCCCGGGCGGTTGGCTGTCAGCCGAATCACATCCAGGTCCGCGGACTCGAGCGGGCGCGACGAATCGAACATCGCGATCAGCAGGTCCGCGTCGCGCGCCGACCGCATCGTGCGCTCGATGCCGATTCGCTCGACGTCGTCGGCCGATTCGCGGACGCCCGCGGTGTCATTGAGGACTATCGCGTACGGGCCGAGCTGGACCGAGTCCTCGATCACGTCGCGGGTGGTGCCGGCGACAGCTGTGACGATGGCCCGATCTGCTCCAAGCAATAAATTGAGAAGGCTCGACTTGCCGGCGTTGGGCTTGCCGACTATGGTCGCGCGCACGCCGTCGCGCATCAGCAGGCCGCGCGCAAAGCTGTCGTGCAGGAGCGCGACGTCGGCGATGAGGCGCTCGATTTCCGCGGCGACCTCGCGCCGCGACGGAAGGCGGATGTCTTCGTCGGAGAAATCGATTTCGACTTCGAGATGCGCGCGAATCGCGACGACCTGTGCGCGCAATTCCGCGACGCGGGCGGAAAGCGCGCCGGAGAGTTGCTCGAGAGCGATCGCGAGCGCGGAATCGCTGCGCGCGGCAACGATGTCGGCGACCGCTTCGGCCTCGGCAAGATCGATTCGGCCGTTCAAAAACGCGCGGCGGGTGAATTCTCCCTGCTCGGCGACGCGCGCGCCCGCCTCGACCGCGAGCGCAACGATGCGGCGCACAATAAATGGACCCCCGTGACATTGGATTTCGGCTACATCCTCGCCCGTGAGGCTCGCCGGCTTCGGCATCACGACCGCTAACGCGCGGTCGATGCGCGCGCCGGTGGTGGGATCGACGACATCGCCCAGGTGCATCGCGCGCGGCATCCTCTCGGCGGAATGCGCGGGGCGACAAAAAAAGATCGCGTCGAGGATTTCGAATGAGCGCGGGCCGGACAGGCGGACGATCGCGACGGCACCAAGGCCTGGCGCGGTGGCGGGCGCGACGATCGTGTCAGCGGCGTACATCGAAGAGAGGGTAGAACAGAACTTAATTGAATGTGAAACCCGCGGTGGGTTTCACGCTTCCTTCGGCAGGGGTGACCCCTGCACCCGGTACAAGAGAGGATGCGGGACTTCGTCCCTGTTAGAACTATTTAGCGAGGGAGAAAATGAGCGTCCGACTCTTACCTCGCCCGTTCCTTTTACGGGAGAGGCGTCCGGCGGGCGCAGCCGCCGGTAGGTGAGGGTTCTGCGACGCTTCACAAAAACCTGCCTGTTCATTTTTCTGATTCTCTCTTAAGGTTCTTCCATGCGATGTGGATGGGCGCGCAACGAGTTGGCGATTCGCTACCATGATGAGGAGTGGGGCGTGCCGGTGCATGACGATCGGCGGTGGTTCGAGTTCATCACGCTGGAGGGGGCGCAGGCAGGTCTGAGCTGGGACACGATTTTGCGCAAGCGCGAGGCTTATCGGAGCGCGTTCAAGGGTTTCGAGGCGGCGCGCGTTGCGAAGTTCGGCGATCGCGATGTTGCGAGGTTGCTCGCGGACGCGGGGATCGTTCGCAACCGGCTGAAGATCAATTCCGCGATCGGCAACGCGAAAGCATTTCTTGCTGTGCAGAAGGAGTTTGGCAGTTTCGACGAATACATTTGGCGATTTGTCGACGGACGGCCGCGGATTAATAAGTGGCGCGCGCTGAAGCAGGTGCCGGCGCGCACCGATCAGTCGGATGCGATGAGCAAGGAACTGATCGGGCGCGGATTCAAGTTCGTGGGCTCGACTATTTGCTACGCGATGATGCAGGCGACCGGGATGGTTAATGATCACCTGGTGGATTGTGAGAGGTATAAGATGGTGTCGCGGGGGAGATAGGCGAGCGCGCGGCAAAGGGGCCACAGAACCCTCACCTACCGGCGGCTGCGCCCGCCGGCCTCCTCTCCCGTAAAAAGAACGGGCGAGGTAAGAATCAGGCGAGGTAAGATTCGGAATCTAGCGCGATGCGTAGGATTTGCCGCGTTTCAGTAGGACCAGGTGGCGGTTGCCGTGGTCGGAGGTTAGGACTGGTTCGAAGTCGAGGGCCTCGCTTTGATGCCGCTTCCAGACTTGGGCGGGCACGATGATGAAGCCGGGGGGCGCGTCGCCGAGACGGCCCTGGACGATGGGGGCGTCGCGATCGAGATAAAATAGAAGAGGCGCGACTTCTTCCTGAAATCCATAAAGGTAGAGCGGGTCGGCGGGCGCGACGACGCGGGCGATTTCTTCGGCGGCGGGGCGAAATGAATCGTCACTGCATGAGCTAATTTCCATCCGCGGTATATAGATGAAGTTGAATACGACCAGCGCGGCGCATAGCGCGGTGAATGCCCAGGTCGCGGCGCGGCGAAATGCCGGCGGAGGTACGGTGACGATCCACCACGCAAGCATCACGGCGGCCGCGGGCCATACCGGCAGCAGATACGAGCGGCGCTTATAGGCGGCGATGCTGAAGAAGATGACGGTGGCGAAGTAGAAGATTGCGAACAGGCGTACGGCGACCCCTCCCGCGTCGCTTTGCGCGACGCGACCTCCCCCGTGGGGAGAGGTAGGATTTGGATCAACGCTTGAAGTGACTACTGGAGTGAGTAATGCGTAGACGGCGGCGATTGGGACTAGCAGGCTCAGCGGGGCGGAGTTTAGCAGGACGGGTTTTACATAATACCAGGGGGCCATCGCGCCCAGCGAGCCGAAAAAGCGGCCGACATTTTCGGTGTCGAGCTGGCGATTGAGGAAGGCGAAGCGTCCGCCGAAGTAACAGGCGAGATACCAGCTCGAAGCGATCGCGGCGCCGAGGATGATCGCGCCGGGATCGAGCATCGCGAGGATTTGGCGGCCGCGACGCTCGACGACCATGAAGATGAGAATCGAAACTCCCGGAAGAATCGCGCCGACCGGGCCCTTGGCAAGCACGCCGAGGCCGAGTGCGGTTGCCATCAGGTATAGCGCGGACAGGTTGGATTCGAAGCGCGCGACGGGGCCGGAAGACGTCGCGTCCCGGGGCATCCACCACAGAAAAGCGAACAGCGCCAGGGTCTCGAAGAAGCACAGCGTCATGTCGACACGGCCGAAGCGCGCCTGGCTGACGTACTGGTAGGACGCGGCGAGCGCGAGTCCGGCTAGGACGGCAGCTTCGAGGCCGAGAATTTCGAAGGCGAAGATCATGGTGAGGAGTGCGCCGGCGATCGCGTAGAGCGCGGATGGGAGGCGGAGGTTGGCGGCGGTCACTTTGGAGATTCCGGCGAGGCGATCGATCGCGGTCGCGGTCCAATGGAAGAGCGGCGGCTTGTACATCGGGACGTTGCCGTTCTCGACAGGGAACATGAGATGGCCGTGCTCGACCATCTGCTGGACGAAGACGCCCTCGACGGCTTCGTTGCCGGTGCATACGTCGCCGGCGCCGAGTCGATGAAGGGTCAGGATCGCGATGACTAGGGCGATTGCCAGGATGGCGGTGGCGGATTTCGCGGTCAAGCGAAGGTCCTTGGGCGCGTTGCGGAGAGCGCGATGAACATTCGCGGAGTCGGATTGGAGCGGAACCTTGATCGCGCGCGGCGCGCTGAATGGGGACCCTCACCTAACCTCTCCCATACAGGAGAACTTTGCATAACCTCCGAACACGTTAGGAGCAGAACCGGAATCTTGAATCGCGCGCGGAAAAAGCGCGCTGAATAAGGTCCCTCACCTTCGATCCTCTCCCTTCGGGAGAGGGGAAGATACCTCGGCCAGCTATGCAAAGGTCTCCTTACAGGGAGAGGGATAAGAGGGAAGGGGAGCAAGCGCGAGAGGGAATAGTCACTGGAATAGTCACTTGTCATTTGGCGAATAGTCAGTCGAGGTCGGTGCGCAATATACTTAGGCTCGAGATTCGCGAGGGGTCGTAACCGCGCCACTTGGCTGCGGGGACGTCGCGGGCGCTCACGCGTTTGAAGCCGAGGCGGGAGAACAATCCGGCGACCCGATCGTCGCTGGTGCAGGCGAAAAGGTATTTGAGGCGGCGCGCCTCGGCCTCCTTGAGGATCTCGCGGACCAGCACGGCGGCGACGCCCTCGCCCTGGAAGCGCGTCAAGGTGTACATCGCGGTGATCTCGCCGCATCGGTCGCGGCGGTAAGGCTCGGTCAGCAGCGAGCAGATTCCGGCGAGGTGTTCGTCGCCGATCCGGTAGCCGAAGCACGAGGGCAGGATTTGCGCGATCTGCTCGGGCGTGCGCGGCAGCAGGTGGCCTTCGGTCTGGCCGCGGACGATGAGCGCTTCGACTTCCTCGAAGTCGTCGATCGAGACCGGGCGGACGAAGCCGTATTGCATCTCGGTGAACAGCGTTCCGGCGCCGATGAAGCTGAAGAGTTCCTCATAAACGTCGCCCGGCGCGACCAGGTTGACGGAGCCGACGCCGTCTTCGAGGGCGTCGAGCGCGGCGCGGACGATGGCTCTGCGAGCGCGCGAGCGGATATTGCGCATCGTGCGGCGGATGCGATGTTCCTCGACGAACGAGAGCCGGTTGCCGTCCTTGTCGAGCAAACCACCGCGCCGATCGAGCATCAGGAGCTTGAAGACGCGCAGCCGGCTGGCGAGCTCGCGCGCGAAGACGGTGAGATCGTCGGCGTCGTCGCGGCTCATCGAGGCAACGACGATCGATCCGGCGCGCAACCGCTCCCATATTTCGGCGACGGCGGAATCCGGCGGATAGGGGCGCGAACGAAGTCCGTCGGAGGGATTGAAGATCGGCGGCGGTTCCTTGGGTGCGAGGCGGCCAAGCCGGCGCATCAGCTTCGGGAGCGCGCTCGGCGAGACGATGACGACGCATCGGGTTTGATTGCGGCGCAATTCGCGGAGCGTGAGGATCAGCGAATCGAATTCGGAGATGCGTTGCCCGGCGGGCGGAATCAGCGCGAAGAGCAGGCTCTTGCCGTAGAATTCCTCGAGATAGAAAGTCTTCTCGGTGAAGACGGGGGCGCCGCGGCGCGGTTTGGCGATGAAGTCGCCGAGACCGATGGCTCCGAAATCGCTCACGGTGCGGCGTCCGGAGAGGAGCAGAATCCTGATCGCGCGGGACGCGCTGAATATGGGCCCTCACCTAACCTCTCCCTTACAGGGAGAGGGATTGGAGCGGAGAGGATTCGCGAAGTCGCAGTCGAAACGTTCTTCAATTCGGCTACGCGGGCTGGGACTTGGCCGGCGATATCGCGCTCGCGGCGACGTCGGGAGTGCACACGGGCGGCGCGGGACGCGACGCGGCTATTTCGGCGAGCGAGGTATCGGAGAAAACTTCGAGCAACACGCGCTGGCCCTTCTCCCACACGCGATACATGCGGCAGGTCGGCTGCAGCGCGCATGAGCTGCTGCCGTCGGTGCATACGTTGAGCGTGATGGGGCCCTCGACCGCTTCGATAATATCGCGAAACGTGACGGTGTCGGCCTTGCGCGCGAGCTGGTAGCCGCCGCCGGGACCGCGGCGCGCATGGACGAGTCCACGGCGCATCAGATCGCGAATGACTTTTTCGAGATAGTATTTCGGGATCTGCTCGCGAGTGGCTATTTCGGTGCCGCGCGCCACGCCGGCCGGATGATCGGCGAGATAGATCATCGCCCGCAGGGCATACTCGATCTTGCGCGGTATCTGCATCAGGCTCATTTTTTTAGTGTCTACGCTCTACGCGGGAGTTGCGGCGGCTCGCACTGCGAGAATCTTCTCGACGTACTTGACCAGCATGTCGTTCTCGATGTTGACGGAGTCGCCGGGCTGCTTGAAGCCGAGCGTCGTCGAGCGCAGCGTGTGGGGAATCACCTCGACGGAAAACGTGGCCTCCTTGATCGAAAAGATGGTCAGGCTGATTCCGTCGATGCCTACCGAGCCCTTCTCGACCAGGTAGCGCGCTTGCGCGGGTGCGACCTCGAAGGTGAAAAGTTTCGAGTCGCCTTCGGGTTTGATCGACACGACGCGGCCGATGCCGTCGACGTGGCCGGAGACGAGATGGCCGCCGAGCAGCTTGCCGAGCGTGAGGCATCGCTCGAGATTGACGCGGCCGCCGGGTTTCAGATCGCCGAGCCCGGTGCATCGCAGGGTCTCGGCGGAGACGTCCATCGCAAAGCGGCCGGGGCCTTTGGAAATCACCGTCAGGCACGCGCCGTTGACGGTGATCGAGTCGCCGATGGTGATTTCGGAAATCGGGAGCGAGGTGTGAACGGAAATGACCGCGCCCTGGTCGGTCGGCTTGAGGCTATCGACGGTGGCGAGGTCTTCGATGATTCCGGTGAACATCAATTCTCCTGTGGAGCGCGCCAGAGCGGAGGAATAAATCTCCAGAAAAATCTTATCTTTTTGTAAGACGGCTACGCAACAATGGAGAGGAACGGGCGATCACTCTGATAAGCTGGCGCGGAATGGGATCTAAGAAAAGAGAAAAACTGAAGGCGCTGTTGTTCGACTTTGGCGGCACGCTCGCGTTCCTGGATTTTGAATTGCTGGCGCGCGAATTCTCGCGCGAAGGGCGCAAGCTGGACGCGCTCGCGCTCGAGCATGCGGAATACGCGGGGCGCGCGGCGATCGACCGGCATCTGATGAGCGAGGGGAATAGCCAGGCTACCGCGGCGGCGTACGAGCTGTTTTTTCGCGGCTGGATGACGGCGGCGGGAATTCCGGAAGAGGAATTTCGCGAATACGCTGCGCGGTTTGGCGAGATACATCGCGAGGCCACGCTGTGGCGCGTCGTGCGGCCGGGCACGTTCGAGGCGCTGGAGGCGTTCAAGTCGGCGGGCTATAAGCTCGCGATCGTGTCGAATGCTGAGGGGCAGGTCGAAGCGGACGCGAAACGATTTGGGCTGGCGCCTTACTTCGACGTGATAGTCGACTCGCATATCGTCGGCGTCGCGAAGCCCGACCCGCGAATTTTCCAGATCGCGATCGAGCGCCTCGGCGTCGCATCCGACGAAGTGAGATTTGCCGGCGACATCTATTCGATCGACGTCGAGGGCGCGCGTGCGGCGGGAATCGAGGCGCGGCTCGTCGATCAGCATCGGCGCTACACGTGGGTCGAGCATGAGAAGATTCGGCACATTGGGGAGATGAATAGGATCGAAGAACCTAACCCCTAACCCCTTCCCACTGTGGGAAGGGGAACCAGAGTTGGAAAAACTATCCCTTTCCTTTGAGTGAAGGGGAACCAGAGTTGGAAAGCTATGGGAGTTATTCGAGATCAGTCGGAAAAGATTTTCACTGGCGCGATTACGACCCGCCAGTTTCATCCGCTGCTGCCGACCGGCGAGTACGAGGAAATTGCCGACGGCATCATGTTCTACCGCTGGTTTGCGAATGTGACGGCGGCCAAGACGCGCGAGGGACTGGTGCTGATCGACACGGGCGGCTACTTCAACCAGGACGCGACGGTGAAGCTCATTCGCCAGTTCTCGCCGGAGCGGGTTAACACGGCAATCTACACGCATGGGCATGTCGATCACGCGTGCGGGATGCCGGCGATTGTCGCGGATGCGCAGAAGAACAAGGTAGCGCGGCCGCGCGTCGTGGGGCATCGCGCAGTCGCGGCGCGGTTCGATCGCTACAAGCGGACGACCGGCTATAACACAGTAGTCAATACGCGGCAATTCAATCGGCCGGCAGCGTGGCCGACTGAGTATGTATATCCGGATACTTACTTCGATAGTCAGTTGAATGTCGTTGCGGGCGACGACAAGTTCGAGTGCCATCATGCGCGCGGCGAAACGGACGATCATTGCTGGGTGTTTATTCCGCAGCGCAAGGTGCTGTGCACCGGAGATTTGATCATCTGGGCGGCGCCCAACGCAGGGAATCCGCAGAAGGCGCAGCGCTATGCGCGCGAATGGGCAGAGGCGCTGCGCGTGATGGCGCGGCTGGGAGCGGAAGTACTCGTGCCGGGACACGGCTACCCGGCGTTCGGCGCGATTCGGGTGCGCCAGGTGTTGAACGACACCGCCAGTTATCTGCAAAGCCTGTACGATCAGACTATTGCGATGATGAATGCGGGCGCGCCGCTCGACGAGATAATTCACACCGTGAAGCCGCCGCCGAATCTCGCGGAGAAGCCGTGGCTGCAGGCCGTTTACGACGAGCCCGAGTTTATCGTGCGCAATATCTGGCGGCTGGAAGGCGGATGGTACGACGGCACGCCGTCGAATCTGAAACCCGCTACCGACGGCGAGCGGGCGCGTGAGATCGCCGCGCTGGCGGGCGGCGTCGCACCGATGATCGCGCGCGCTCTCGAGAAGCTTGCGGCGGGCGAAGTCGTGCTCGCGTGTCATCTTGCGGATTGGGCGGTGGCGGCGGCGCCAGAGGACAAGTCGGCGCATGAAGCGCGGATGAAAGTGTATGCGGCGCGAGCTGATCGCGAGGAATCGACGATGGCGCACGGGATCTTTCGGTCGGCTGTGGTCGAGTCGGCGGCGAAGGCGGGAGTCGCGGCGCCGGAGGACAAGAGGAGTGCGTGAAAGAAGGAACTAATCTTAGTGAAACCCCTCCGTGGGTTTCATTTTTTACGGCTTCCTTCGGCAGGGGTGACCCCTGCACCCAGTATTACGGAGGCAGGGTTAGTTTGCCGAGGACTGCGGGGGCGCGCGCGCCGGTTGCGCTGGGGATGTTGCCGGGGCGGCCGCGCAGCATCTGGTAGGCGAGGATGGCGAACGCGACGGCCTCGAGCGCGTCGCCGTCGACGCCGGCGTCCGCGGCGGTGATCACTTGAACGGCGGGAAGCTCAGCCGCGATCATTCGCATCAAGGTGGGATTCTTCGCGCCGCCGCCGGTGACGATCAACTGGTCGACGGGACCGCGCGGAAAAATGAAGCGGCGGCATGCGTCAGCGATCGATCGCGCGGTGAGGGCGGTGACGGTCGCGACGAGATCGTAGTCAACAATACTCGTGTCGCGAGCGTCGGTGACGATGCTATGGAGCAGATCGGGTCCGAATTCTTCCCGGCCGGTCGATTTTGGAGGACGGCGGCTGAAGTAAGGATTTTGCATCAGCTTCGCAAGCATCGGCTGATTTACATGGCCGTGCGCCGCGAGGCGACCACCGCGATCCATCCGGAGGCGGCCGCCTGAGATTCTCGAAGCGAGCGCGTCGATCATTCCGTTGCCCGGGCCGGTGTCGAACGCGATGAGGTCGGGGTTGCCGAGGCGCGCGCGGGGCGGAAGGTAAGTCGCGTTGGCGATGCCGCCGATGTTCTGCACGACTCGGCCGCGTTTGCGGTCGGCGAACAGCCATAGATGAGCGAGGGGCGCGAGGGGAGCGCCTTCGCCGCCGAGCGCCAAGTCCATCTTGCGGAAGTCGGCGACGACGGGAACGCCGGTGACAGCGGCGATGACGGCGGACTCGCCGAGTTGCATCGTGGAGGCGACCTGTCCGCGGGCGGCGCGGCGCGGCGGCAGATGAAAAAAGGTATGACCGTGCGATCCGATGAACGCGACGTTGGCCATCGCGATGCGCGCGCGGCGGGCGATCTCGATTGCGGCACGTCCAAACTCGCGGCCGAGCGCGAAGTTGAGCGTTGAGATCGCGGCCGCGCCGATTTTTTCATCGGCGGATGCGGCGAGCAATTCGTTGCGAACGCGCGCGGGGAACGGAAAAGTTTGAAACGCGATCAAGCGCACGGGCGGATGGGAACGCTCGTCGAGCTCGACGACGACCGCGCTGACGCCGTCGTGCGAAGTCCCCGACATCAGGCCGATCGCCAAAATTTTGCGACCGTTCAGCTTAATCGTGATTGCGCTCATCTTTATCCCGGTCCGGATCGTCCGACTCGCCGTCGCCAAGCGATTCGCGCGAATCGTCGGTACGACTTAAGCGGAGCATCTCGATTCCCGCAAGCAACAGGCGCATGCCGGAGGGAAAATCCAGCGAGCCGGAATCGTCGTGCGACTCGGGCGCGATGATCACCTTGCGTCCGCGGTGCCATTGCACGAGCAGCATCCGGTGACCGAGCTGGCGGCCGGTGACACGATCGATCTCGAAGTCCCCGAACATCGTGCTGGTGCGCAAATCGGAGAACGCGGCACGAAGCATCGCGTCGTCGGGGCGGCCGGCATTCGCGAGCGCGGCGGCGGTCAGGAGACCGGCGGCGTAGATTTGCGCGGCGGGATAGTCGGGAGAGTCGGCATCGCCGGCGGTGCGCATCCGGCGCGCAAATTCGGCGGGCGTCGGGCCGAGTGCGGGCTCGAGCTCGACGGAATCCTCCCATTGCGAAGGTCCCACGATTCCTTCCGCCACTTCGCCCAGGTCGGAGCCGAAGCGGCGTACGCCGGCCGCGACGCATCCGAGCACCGGAATGTTGAGACTTGAAGCTGCGACCGCGCGCATCACGGCGACGTCGTGCTCGTAGCTGCCGGCGCTCGCGAGTGCGTTGACGCGGTTGCGTGTGAGCGCGGGAAAGAGCCGCGCCGGGGTCGAGTCGGGGTCGAAGGCGCCGTTCCATTTCACGCGGACGCGGACTCCGCGACGGCGCGCCGCGCGTTCGTCGGCAGCGCGCTCGAAGCCTGATGCAACCGCGCGAGCGAAGGCCGACTTCGACGCTACGATCGCGACGCGCTTGCGCCAGAGCTTGAGTTGAGTGAGTAGTCGGACGAAGCCGCGCAAATAGTCACTGGCGGGACTGAGTACTCCGACAATTAGCTTGTAGCCGCGGTCGTAGAGTTCATCGCCGGCGCCGCCGTGATTGACGAAGACGCGGCCGGATTGCTCGGCGATGGGCGCGGCGACGCGGGCGAGGCGATTGGAGTATGGGCCGAAGATCACGCCGTCGCGGCGATCCGCGCATAGCGAGCGATAGATTTCGGCGCATCGCACGGGATCGCTCGCGTCGTCGTGGCATTCGAGCGCGAACTCGCATCGCTCGCCCGCGACGCGCAGCGCGCTGCTGGCGTTGGCATCGGCGACAAACAACCGAATCGCGATTTCGGCCTGCCGGCCCATCGGCGCGTATTCGCCGGTCAGGGAGAGCGAGAGGCCGATGGTGATTTTCACAAAATCAGGGCGCGACTTCGGCGATGCCGCCCTTGATAACGGGCTGGCCGTCGGGATTGAAGGTCTCGTAGGCGAAAACTTTGCGGCCGTTGCGCTCGCCATCGGCCCAGACTTTGGTGGTGATGGTCTGGCCGGGCAGCACGGGACGGGAAAAGCGCACGCGCAGGCGCTTCAGCCGGGTCGGATCGCCGGCGCAGAGTCGGTCGATCGCGACCTTTGACGTAAACGCCATCGTGCAGAGGCCGTGCACGATGATGCTCGGCAGGCCCGCCATCTTCGCGATGTTTTCGTCGACGTGAATCGGATTGCGATCGCCGGACGCCTCGGCGTAACGGTAGGTCTGATCCTTGTCGATGGTTTGCGCGACCGAGAAGATTGGCTCACCGCGATCGGGCTCGACGGCGCGCGGTTCCGATGGCGCCGCATCGCGGTTCCTGGAGCCGCGAATAAATGCGATGAAGAGCATTTTCTGGACCGGCTGGCCTTTCTGGTTGGCGGCGTTCAGCTCGACGGTCACGGTCTCGCCGGTGGCCTTGGTTTCGATCGAAATAATTTTTGCGGCTGCGCTGACGATGTCGCCGGGGCAGGTTGGATTTGGAAATTCCATGTCCTGCTCGCCGTGAACGAGGCGGAGCAGGTCGGCGTGCAATTCGGGATCCATAACGGCTTTCATGACCGAGTCCCAACTGACGACGACACCGAACATCGGCGGCGCGACGATGCCGCCGGGGCGGCTCGGGTCGAAGAACGCGCGGTTGTCGTCGTTGTAGGCGCGCGCGTAGTTCTGGAGGGCGTCGAGGGTGACGGCGGTCGTGACGGGTGGAAATTCGCGGCCCACGCAGGCTTTATTCAGCGGCATCGATTGGCTCCGATTGATGTAGTCTCAAAATTTTTTCGGGTGTTCGAAGACCGACTAGTTTAACTCGCGACCGGCGATGAACACTGACTTCAACTCTAGCGTCCTGCTGAGAAGGATTAAATCGGCGCGCGCGCCGAGCTGAATGCGGCCGCGATCGGTCTCGCCGACGAGGTTCGCGGGATTGGTTGCGGCCATCGCGGCGGCGTCGCCGATTCTGACGTCCGCTTTTTCGACCATGACGCGGACGCCGTCGAGCATCGAGATGATACTGCCTGCGAGGGTGCCATCGTCGAGGCGCGCGGCACCGTCGCGAATCGTCGCGCGAGCGCGGCCGACTGTTTTTTCAGTGCCAGAAGTCTGCGCGAGCGCGACTTTGTCGGTGACGAGGATCAGTCCGCCTATCCCGCGAGCGTCGAAGGCGAGCCGCAACATCGCGGGATGCACATGGACGGCGTCGGGAATGATTGCGGCGACTGCGGCGCTCGGCGCGAGTGCGGCGGCGATGACGCCGGGATCGCGGTGGTTCAACGGGCGCATCGCGTTGAACAGATGCGTGAACATCCGCGCGCCGGCGTCGATGCCCGCGTTCGCCTCGTCGAGAGTCGCGTTGGTATGGCCGATGGAGACGACCACGCCGCGCGCAGTCAGGCGCCGAATCGCGTCGAGTGCGCCGGGCAACTCGGGCGCGAGCGTGATCAGTCGAAGCGCGCGCATCGCGAGCACCCGCTCGAAGGCGTCGCCGCGCGGCTCGAGATTGAGCGCGGGATGCGCGCCGAGGCGCAGCGGCGAGATGAACGGACCTTCGAGATGCATCCCGAGGATTGCGGCCGCGTCGGTGGAGTTGTTGTTGCGTCGCGAATCTTCAAACGCACTGGCGATCGAGTCGTGAAGCTGTGCGATCTTTTCAATTGGCGCGGTGACCGCAGTCGGCATCCAGGCGGTCGTGCCTTCGCGCGCGAGATGGCGGCTTAAAGTGGCGAGCGCGTCCGGCGACGCGTTCATGACGTCGATACCGTGCGAGCCATTGACCTGAAGATCGACGAAACCGGGCAGGATGTAGTCGTCGCCGGTGTCGCTGGAGGCGGGCTCGAGTGCGGCGATCTTATCGGTGAATGTGACGCGCCCGCGAACCAGCGAGCCGTCGGGCTTTGCGATAAGGCCTGCCAGTTTCAATTCGCGCCGAATCGTTCCGCGAGCAGACGCGAAAAGCGCGGCATATAGACGAGGTCGAAGGTTTCCTCCTTACCGGGGAACATCGTGACGGCGACGCGCTTGAGCGCCAGCACGTGTTCCCATGCCAGGTCGAGCGTCATGTCGTTGTCCTGCGCGATGGTGGCGAAGGTCAGCTCGACCAGGAAGCGCAGGCGGCGGATCATTTTGTTCTCATGCGCGATTTGCGCGGCGCGGTCGTCGTCGGCCATGAGCGGTTCTCCGTGTGGGGCGAGGGTCCAGTATCATTATATATCATCGACGCAACAGCCGGTCATGTGGAAATGGCGCGGACTTGTCTCGATTGTCGTGGGATGCCAACCTCTAGCGGGCCGTGAATCACGTTCGCCTCAAAAGCAGCTTCATATATCTTGCCAACGCGGTAAACGATCTGCGCGGCAACTGGTCAGTGCTGGCCGTTGTGCTGGCGCCGCTGCTGCTGGCCGCCTCGTTGTGCCTGCTGCCCGACGCGTTGAATCTGCAGCGTCGCCTCGCGACGAACTTCGAGCCAGGCGCGCAAAATATCAGCTATACGCAGGTGGATAGTGTCGACCCACCGAGCAAGCCCGCGCCGCTGGTAGAGCCGCAGCCGTTCGCGCCGTGGGTCACGACTGCGCTGCATGTGATCTTCGGGGTACTCACGCTGTTGGTGACGCTGATTACGCTCAGCTCGCTCAAGAGGATCCAGGCGGGAATCCGCGAGCCGACGATCATCCACGAAGCGATCGAAGTCTACCGGCGGGCAATCAGGCTGGCGCCGGGGTTCATTTGGGTGACGCTTCTGCAACTGCTGGCGCCGGCGGCGGGGCTGTTCATGTTCCAGATGGTGTCGACGTACATGCCCGGCTCGATGGGGATGTGGGCATACATGGCGCTCGTGTTGATGATCATGCTCGGCGCGCTGGTGTATGCGTGGTTGTACTTCGCGCAGTACGCGCTGATCTTCGACGGAATGCATAGCTGGCACGCGCTGCTGTTCAGCCGCGATCTGATGCGCAAACGGTTCTTCAAAGTCGCGACGCGGATCGTGGTGTTCCTCGCCGTGTGGTCGGGATTCAACTCATGGGCGGCCGGCGCGTTCGTGGTGGTGAGCCTGCTATTCGGGCCGGTTGGCGTGGTGACGGGATTTCTCGGGACGACGATTTTTTTGGTCGATCTTGCGGAGATCGGCGTCAACTTTGCGACCACCGCGTTCCTGGTCGCGGCGGGATTGCGGCTGTATCAGGACTTGCGGGCGCCGCAGGCGACGGAGCGAGTCGATTCCACCGAGCAATTCGCGACGCAGGCGACCGCGCAACTGTCTAGCTCTGCGCTGTGATCAACTTGCCAACCTGGAGAGGGCGCGGATTGTTACTTGAATTGCGGGCAGGGTCGGCGACGCCAGCGGTTTCAGTTCATCGAGGAGCCGGGCGGCTTCCGCGAATCGGCTGGCGCGAACTTGCTTCAACTGCTCGATCGATTCGTCGACACTTATCCCGCGATCGTCGGCGCAGGCGTCGAGCACCGCGCGGGTGAGCGCGATGCGCGCGGCGCGAAGTTCGGTGGCGAGTTCGTTGGCGGCGCGCCGCTCCCAGCGGTCGTCGCTGTCGATCGATTGAAGAGCTTCTTCGAGAATTGTGAAGTTGAGTTGTCCGCTCAATCGGAAGTACGCCTGCGCCGCTTTGGTGGGTTCGATTTCGCGGGCAAAACTCAGGCTCAGCACGCTCAGAATGTGATCGGCGAAGGCCAGGCGCGCGAGCCCGTGCGCCAATTCGCCGTCGAGAACATCACTGCGCAGCTCGCGATAGAGGCGCTCGAAGCGATCGCGCTCAGCGCCCGTCAGCATCGTCTCGAACTCTCCGCATAGCTTTTCGAATGCGGGTGTGAAGCGGATCACCGCTGCGCCGATCGAAGTGGCGGGCTCGAGTTCGCTGAGCGCCCATCCCGTAGCGCTGCGGGCTGAGCGTTCGAGAGCGAGAAACGCGCCCAGCTCCGATTCAGCGGCGATGGTCGCGGCGTTGCGCTTAAGCTCGCCGGCGCGTTCGTGAATCGAAAGCACGTCGGTCGCGATCACCCATGCGCGAATCACGTCCTCGGCCGCGACGCCACGATCGCGTACGTGGCTGAACACGAAAGTCGAGCCGACCAGATCGACGAGTTCATTGACGACGCGCGTCCCGATCAGCTCGTGGCGCAGGCGATGCGTGCCGACGTCGGCGCGCTCGGCGAGTGAGGGCGGGAAGTATGGCTGCAGAAAGCGTCCTACGAGGTAGGGATCCTCAACCAGCGCGGTCGCTTCAAGGCGCTGGATGAGATCGATCTTCGTGTAAGCGGCGGCCAACGCAAGCTCGGGGCGGGTGAGGCCCGGGTAGCTCGCGTGGCGATCGTGCAGGGCGTCGCGCGGAGGTATCGCAGGCTCCATCCCGGTAAGGATTCCTCGATCCACGATAGCCTGGAGATGGTCGCGAAACTCGATGAGGTGCGTGCGGCTGCGGAGCTGTTCGAGACTGAGCGACAGCACCTGGTCGCGATTGTCGGCGATTACGCGGTCGGCGACTTCGTCCGCGCATGCGGCGAGCGCGCGGTTGCGAGCGTCGAAGGTGAGCTCGCCGCGCGCGACGGAGGGCTCGAGCAGAATCTTGAGATTGACCTCATGATCGGACATGTCGACGCCCGCCGAGTTGTCGATCGCATCGGTGTTGATGCGGCCGCCGGCGAGCGCGTACTCGATGCGCGCCTTCTGGGTGAAGCCGAGGTTGCCGCCTTCGACGACGATCCTTGCGCGAAGCTCAGGCGCGGTGATTCGGCAAGCGTCGTTGGCGTGGTCGGCGACCTCGACGTCGGTCTCGGCGGTCGCGCGGACATAGGTGCCGATGCCGCCGTTGTAAAAAAGGTCGACGGGCGCGCGCAGGATGCTTTGAATCAACGATTCGCCGTCGAGCGCGTCGGTGTCGCAGCCGAGCGCGGCGCGCGCGTTCGCACTCAGCTCTATCCGTTTCTGGCCGCGGCGGAAGACGCCGCCGCCGGCACTGATGAGAGCGGGATTGTAGTCCGCCCAGCTCGAGCGCGGCAGATCGTAGAGACGTTTGCGTTCGTCGAAGCTGGCCGCGGGGTCGGGATCGGGATCGATAAAAATGTGGCGATGATCGAAGGCGGCGATGAGCTTCAAGTTGCGCGAGCGCAACAGGCCATTGCCGAACACGTCACCCGACATGTCGCCGATGCCGATCATCGTGATCGGCGCGCCGCGGTCGGGGTCGCGGCCCATCTCGCGCAGATGCCGGCGCGCGGATTCCCACGCCCCGCGCGCTGTGATCGCCATCTTCTTGTGGTCGTAGCCGTGCTCGCCGCCCGACGCGAACGCGTCGCCGAGCCAGAAGCCGCGCTCGATTGCGATTTGATTGGCGATGTCGGAGAAACTCGCCGTGCCTTTGTCGGCGGCCACGACCAGATACGGACCGTCGTTGTCCAGCACCCGCACCCGAGCGGGATGCACCGGGCCGGCGTCGGTGAGGTTGTCGGTGAGATCGAGCATCGCATGCATAAGCGTCTGGTACGCCTCGACGCCGTCGCGCGGATCCGGCTGATGGCGCGCGCGCGGTTTGACGATGAAGCCGCCCTTGGCGCCGAACGGCACGATGATCGCGTTCTTCACGGTTTGGGTCTTCATCAGGTCGAGAATCTCGGTGCGGTAATCGTCGGGCCGGTCGCTGAAGCGAATACCGCCGCGCGCGATGCGCCCGTGCCGCAGATGGCATCCTTCCATGCGGGGACTGTTGACGTGAATTTCGTAGAGCGGCGCGGTGTCGGGCAGGCCGGTGATGCGCGCGCTTTCGAACTTGAGCGCGATGTAAGGATCGGGCGACGGCACCGCGCAGAAAAAATTGGTGCGCACGGTAGCCTCGACCAGCGACAGCAGCGCGCGGGCGGTGCGATCGTCAACAATATTTTCGATCGGCATGAGACGAGCGAGATAGGCTTCGCGCAACTCCGCGATTTTCTCCGGCGAGGCGGGACTGTCGAACGAGAGACGCGCGGTGAACAGCTCGAACAGCAGCCGGGCGATTTCGGGATAGAGCAAAAAAACGCGCTGCAAGCCGAGACGCGCGGGCGCCAGGCGCATCTGGAACGCGGCGACGAGATACGCGCGTAGCAGAGCGACCTCGCGCCAGGTGAGTCCCGCGGTAAGAGTGACGGCATTGAGGGCATCGTCGGCGGCCAAACCGTTGCGCACGGCGGCTATCGCATCGGCAATCAGAGCTGCGCCGGGAAATTTCGCGAACGGTTGCAGGTTGGGTCCCTGCACCGAAAAAACCTGCAGGTAGGCGCGCGTCAGTTTGCCGTCGGTGCGCGGGCGAAGCTCGTGAGCGTCCTCGGACAGCACTTCGATGCCGAAATTCTGCAACGTGGGCATCAGGTCCGAGAGCATCGGAGCGTCGCCGAGCCCGACTATGCGGATGTCGCTGCGGCCGTCGACGACGTGGCCATCAGACGCGTGAGGTCCAGCCTCGACTGTGAAGTCGCGGCCGGCGGCGACCAGCGCTTCGACGTCTTCGATGTCGCCAACCGCGCGCGCGACGTCGATCGCGGCCTGGTAGTCGGCGCTGAAGGCACCGGTCCATCGCTCCGCGAGCGCGCGTCCGCGCTTGGGTCCGAATTTTTCGATCAACCGCTCTTGCAACCGATCGTCCCATCGGCGGGCGAGCTCCGCGATCGCGGTCTCGAGGCCGCGGATCACCGAAGTCTTCGGCGGATCGGCGAAGAAACAGAAATGGAGACGCGCCGTGTAGCCCTCACCCAGCGCCAGGTGGAAATAAACCAGGGTGCCGTGGAGCGCGGTCGCCAAAGTATCCTGGATGCGCCGGCTGAGCTCGGCGGAGCCCGACTCGCGCGGCATCACGACCATCGCGATCACATTGCCGTGGCGCAAGTCGGGCGCAACGAAGAGCCGCACCGAGGCCTCGCTCTTGACGTCGAGGATGAGCCGCAACTGCGCGCGCAGTTCGGCGACCGGCGCGCGAAAGAGTTCATCCTTGGGGAAGCTGTTGAACGCGGAAACGATTTCCTTGTAGTCGTGCGAGCCCGGTACCGCGCCCTCCTGCTCCAGCACTTCGCGCAACTTCGCGCGCAGCACCGGAATGTGTTGCGCCTCCTCCGCGTAGGCCTTGGAGGTGAACAGGCCGACGAAGTTGTCGAACGCGGCGATGCGCCCGAAGGCGTCGGCGCGGCGAATCGAGACGCTGTCCATCGGGCGGCGGCGATGCACGTGCGACTCGACGCGCGTCTTGCCGATCACCAGCGGCGGCCCTTCGAAGAACAGTCTGCGGCGCGCGGGTGAGAGCTCGTCGAGCGGGACCGAGCTGCGAAATCGCGACTCGTCGTGCTCGCGCATGACGCCGAGTTCAGTGCCGGGATCGAGCACGAAGCGGGAGGCGCCGTCGTCGTCGCTGACGAGATAGCGGCGAAAGCCGAGAAACACGAAACCGCCGTGAATGAGCCAGCGCAGGAGGTCGCGGACCTCGATCAGTTCGCGGATCGGCGCGGTCTCCTCGCAGATCTGCAGCGCGCGGCCGGTCATCTCGTCAAAGTCGCCGGTCGCCTCCTGGACCTCGGTCAGAATCGACATGACGTCGCGCTCGATTTGCCGCGCATCCTCGGGCGTGGGTGTCAGCTCGAGTTCGGCGTGAACGAACGACTCGCCGCGCTCGATGGAGAGCGACTGCTCAAACGACGCGATCCGCCCTTCCCGGTCGCGAGTCACTTTGAAGATGGGATGGAGAATCGTGCGAACCGTTGCGCCGAGGTGATGGAAATATTCGAGCAGGCTGTCGACGATGAACGGGCAATCGGTGGTGACAGTCTCGACAACGGCGAGCGTGTCGTTGTCGTCACCAGGGACAGATTCGACTCGCGCGATGACGGGCTCGGTGCGGACCGAAAAGAATTCGAACGACGACTGCACCAGCGCGAGGCGGCGCTTGGCGGGGACACGCTCGCGATGGTCGGCGGACTCGCGCGCGAAGAGCCGCGCGGCGAAAGCGGATACAAGCGGAACGGAATCAGCGGGAAGATTCCTGTCGATTAGTTCGCGGAGTTCGGTCTCGATCGGCAAGGTGTCACCAGGTGAGCGTGCGGATAGGATGGCGCGGCCAGATGCGCGCGCGCGGATCAATTATAAGACGCGTCGCGCAAGTTGCGTAGTGGGGATAAACTTGTGCGTGTTTGCCGTATGCCGGAGATCGAGATTAGCGCGATGACGTTCGGGCCCTTCGGCGTCGGCCGTCAGGACGGCAAAGCCGTGATGGTTCCCGGCGCGGTGGCGGGAGACAAGCTCGACGTCGAGATAGTTTTAGAGCGCCGAGACTACGCGGTCGCGAAGATTCGCGAAATCGTCCGCGCCAGCGCTGAACGCCGCGCGGCGCCGTGTCCGTATCTGCCGCGATGCGGCGGATGCGACTGGCAGCATATCGACTACGGCGCGCAAGTGCGTTTCAAGGGCGAGGTCGTCGCGCGCGAGCTCGGCCATGCGCTGGGAATCGAGATCGATCCGGTCGGACTCGTCGAGCCTGCGCCGGCGGAGTTCGGCTATCGGTCGAGAATCCGGCTCAGAGTCGGCGCCAAAGGCACGCTTGGATTTTACGAAGCCGGCAGCAACACGATCGTCGAGATCGATTCATGCATGGTCGCTGAGGCAGACTTCCGGATGCCGCTGCATCTGGCGCGGTCGCTTGGCAAGCGCGTCGAAGAGATCGAAGTGGTGCGCGACGGCCCGCGCGAAGTGCAAGTCGCGCATCTGAAGAAGCCGGCGACCGGCGAGGACCTCAGGCGCGCACGCCACGTGCTCGAATCTGACAGCGAAATTGCGGGAATCGTGCTGCGATCGGGCGCGCATCGCGCGACTGTCGGCGATACTGCGATTGCGATCGAGCTCGAGGACGGGCTCTCGATCGAAGTGGACGCCGACTTGTTCAGCCAGGTGAATCGCGCGCAGAACCGCAAGCTGGTCGCGAGCGTGATGGAGATGGCGGCGATTCACGACTCGCCGGCGGTGCTCGATCTGTACTGCGGAGCGGGTAACTTCAGCCTGCCTGCGGCGCGGCGCGGCGCGCGAGTGACGGGCGTCGATGCTGACGCGGGCGCAATCGCGGCGGCGGCGCGCAATGCGGAGCGCCTGAAGTTTCGCGACGCACAATTCGTTGCGATGAAGGCGTCGGCGACGGCGGACTTTCTGCATCGAGCGCGGTATCGCCCTGACGTCATAGTTCTCGATCCGCCGCGGACTGGCGCGCCTGATCTGATGGAGCCGATCATCAAGCTGCGCGCGGCGAGTATCATTTATGTATCGTGCGACGTGACGACGCTGGCCCGCGATCTGCGCGTGCTAGCGGGCGCGGGATACAAAATCAAGCGTGTGCGCGGGTTCGATTTTTTTCCCAACACGCATCATGTTGAGATCGCGGTGCACGCGCTATTGACTTAGATCGCGGGGCATTCTTAGAGTAATTGAGTGGTCGATTCCCGCATCCTCCCGCCAGAGGGTTGATCAAAACGATGCCCAAGCAGGAAAAGGAAAAGCTCCCGAGGCCGAAGATTACGATTATCCCGGGCCGCGGGGTGGCGCAGACAATCAATTATTTGCTTGAGGACCGGGACGACCTCGAATGGATTATCGCGGTCGGGCGTACGAAGAACGGCGAGCTGTTCTTCTACGACACCGGCGGCGACATCGTCGAGGATCTCGGCACGCTCGAGTACCTGAAGGCGCGAATCGTGCGTGCGCACTTCGGCGACGAGTACGAATAAGCCGTAGCCTTCTCTTTTCTCAGTCTTCGAATTCTTCCAGAGGCGGACGCGCGTAGATGACTCCGTCCTCAATTTCGGTCATCACCCGGTAAAGATATTTTCCGCACGCGGTCGGCGGACCCGCGATACATTCGCCGCTCGCCGGCTCGTAGTAGGCGTTGTGCGTCTGGCACATCAGGTAGCGGCCGTCTTCCGCGAAAAACTGATTGTCCACCCAGTCCATCGCCATAGGCACATGCCGGCATCGATTGACGTAGGCGTGGAACTCGCCGCCGAAGTTGATCAGAAAACACTCCTCATCGGCGCCGCGAATCGGGAGCATGAACTTCAGCGACTCGCCGGGCGCGAGCGCGTCGGTGCGCGCGACCTTGTAGCGAGCCCGTGCGGGCGCATCCTTGCGTCGAAGATGAGATCGGGTCAGAGCGGCGCGGCGTCGATGTTGATCGGACATAACGATTGAGGGAGATTTTCGCGCGCGGACTTCCTGTCAGCTTGCCGCAGTTTGTCAAAGCCCATAGCATCTGTAAACGCGGCGCTTGGGGCCGTTCATTGATCACCTAGATTTAGATTTCGCGATGGAAAATCCAAAGATTCGCGCCGTCGAGGCTTTCCCCGTCGAGCAGCAGGATCAGACGCTGATCTGTTTGCGCGATCCGAGCGGACTGGCGCCCGAGCCGATCATGCTTGGGATGGGCGCGTACTTCATCGTGACTTTATTCGACGGCCAGATGTCGCTGAAAGATATTCAGGCGGCGTTTGCGAAGCGCTTCGGCGAGATGATCCCGCTTACGAAGCTCGACGAACTGATCGCGGCGCTGGATCGCGCATACTTTCTCGACTCGCCGGCATTTCACGAGCGCGAGCGGCGCGTGCGCGAGGAATTTCTCGCCAGCCCCGAGCGTCCCGCGGCGCTGGCCGGCCTATGCTACGAGAAGGATCCGGCCAAACTGCGTCTCGAGCTCGCGGCGTTCTTCGATCCGCCCGAAGGACCCGGCCGCGTGCCGACGAAGAAAAACTCGGCGCCGCTCGCGGGCCTGATCGCGCCTCATATAGATCCGCGCCGCGGCGCCGCCGCGTATGCGCACGCGTACCACGAGCTGATGGCGCACGAGCCGCCCGAGTTGGTCGTGATCCTGGGAACCTCGCACTACGGCGCCGGCCCCGAGTTGTTCAGCGCGACGCGCAAGAATTATGCGACCCCGTTCGGCGCGGTCGAGACTGACGGCGCGTTCCTCGATCGGCTCGCGGCGCGCTACGACGGCGACCTGTTTGCCGACGAGATGCTGCATCGCGGCGAGCACTCGATCGAATTCCAGGCGTTGTTTCTTGCCTACGCACTCGGCGCGCGCGGCTACCAGGTCGTGCCGATCCTAGTCAGCTCGTTCCACGAAATGGTCGCGAGCGGAATGATGCCAGCGCGCGATTCTCGGGTTGGATCGTTCATCGGGGCGTTGAAGGCCGAGCTCGACGCCGAGAAGCGTCGAGTGCTGATTCTGTCGGGCGTGGATTTTGCGCACGTCGGCAGGAAATTCGGCGATGAGTTCGCCGCCGATACCGCAGTAGCGGAGCGCGTCCAGCGCGAGGATCTCGGACTCATCGAAAATATCAAGCGCGGCGACCCCGAGGGCTTCTTCGCCGACATTCTGAAGGATCGCGACGCGCGGCGAATCTGCGGTCTGTCGCCAATGTACACGCAGCTTGAGCTGCTGCGCGGCCGCAGCGCGCGCCTGCTGAAATACGGAATCGCGATGGAACCGCAGAGCGAGTCGGCGGTGTCGTTCGCAAGCCTCGCGATCGACTAGACGCCGGCGTACCAGTCGTAGCCTTGGTCTTCCCAGTAGCCGCCGGCGCGGGTCGGGAGAAAATTCACCTCGGTCAGATACTTCACGCACTTGTAGCCGAGCTTGACGGGCGAGTAGAGGCGTAGCGGCGCGCCGTGATCGGGATATAGCGGGCGCCCGTTCATGCCGTATGCGAGAATCGTCTGCGGATGCAGCGAGCTCTCGATGTCCCACGTCGAATAGTAGCCGTTGTCGAACGAACGGAACTCGACGTATTGCGCGTCGCGGCTCGCGCCGACCATCTTCGCTATTTCGCGGAGCTGCACGCCTTGCCACTCGGCGACGGCTGACCAACCCTCGACGCAATGATGGCGAATCCGCATGCCGAACATCTGCATCCGTTTGAGCTGATCGACAGAGAACACCGACGGCCGCACGACCAGGCCCCCAACCTTGAGCGACCAATTGTCAGGTGCGAACGGCATCGAGTCGGAAATAAAGTAGCTCGGGAAAGCGGCCTCGGGCGTGAGCTCGGAGGCCGGCGGTTCGGGCGCGAGCCGATCCTCCGAGAACAACAGCCGATCGACGCGCTCGTTCCATCGCCCCATCCCGGCCAGGAACATCGACGCCGCGCGGCTGTCGCATCCGGCGAGCGCGGTGCTCGCGGCGATGCCGAGCAGAAGTTTTCGCCGCGTGATCAGGTTAGCCACGCTGTCCCCCGGTCACCATCGTGACGATCGTGCGCGGATGCAGCGCGACCAGCACCAGGTGCATCGCCGTAAACAGCGCGAGCAATACCAGGCAGCTCAGATGCACGACGCGCGCGACGTCGTATCCGCCGAACGCGGCGGTTATCCAGTACAACTGCACCGGTTTGTAGATGGCCAGTCCCGACAGCACCACGACGACGCCGAATAGAATCGCCGACGTATACGCCATGCGCTGCAGGCCGTTGTAGAAGTCCTCGGGCGGCGGAGTTTTGCGGATGCGGACGTAGTAAGCGAACATCGCGAGAGCGTTCGAGGTGTCTCGTGTCGGAATGAAAACGCGTCGATGCCATTCGCCGCTCGCGATCATGTAGATGAGGTAGATCACGCCGTTGAAGATGAGGAACCAGGCAATCGCGAAATGCCAATGGCGCGCGCCCGCGAGCCATCCGCCGAATCGCAGCCACGACGGCGGCGCGTCGTTCTGAAACGGATACCAGCTATATTGTGCGCCGCGCGGCCCGAGTGCTGGATACGCGGCCAGTATCTGCAAGCCGCTGCCGGCCATGATGACGAGTAGCGGAATGTTGATCCAATGCGCGAGTCGAATCGCGGCAGGCTGCGCGCGTCGTCCGGGGCGTCGGGTTTCAGCGGCCACCGTCCCTGTCGACTCACTCCACGGCGGCGAGACTGTCAGCCGTGTGGTGACCCTGGTCGCCTTTCGATCCCCTGATGACTGCCCATCCGTCATGAATCTTTAACCGTCGGGCGAAAGGCGATGTTCCCTAGTGAAACATTCCGACAGCCTTGCCGCCTTTCATTAGATGCCCGTTCATCAAAATCATTTCACTGTTTTGCAGATGAAATTCGGGTCCGTTTTTCGGCTTGACGGTGCCGTCGACGCTGACAATCGTGCCATCCGACATCGTGACTTCGTGGTCCATCGCAGTGGCCGGCTGCCCCGCTTTCATCATCATCATTTTGCCATCGTGCATCATCACGCCGTCCATGTCGGCGGCAGAGGAATAGGCGAATTGTGCGAGTAGAAAAAACGCAGCGATCAGGCAGATGCTCAGACGTCGGAACTTCATGAGCGATCCCATTGCGACGCGCGAAGAACTTGCGGCCGGCCGCGATCGACGATCAGGCGAGCTACATCGGCATCGGCGGTTTCTTGCCGACGTGACCGCCCTTGGCTTCGCAGGTCTTGCTGTCCGCGGTGATTACGTAGCCCTTGCCCTTGCACGAATTCTTGCCTTGGCAATCGCTCGTCGCGGTCTTGCAAGCGCTCTGCCCCTTGCATGCATTCGCACCGAGGCACTTGAGTTGGGCGGGCTGCGTGGACGGGCTCGCCGAGTCTGCGGCACTCACGACAGACCCGGTGAATGCGAGCGCAACCGCGGTCGCGAGCATCGCGCCTGCTATCCTGGTTTTCTTCATCGCAGAGGCCTCCTGTCGAGGTTTGCCGATCTCCTGACGTGGAGTGGCGTTCAAATCTGTAGCAACTTCGCTGCTGGTTAGGCTAGACGTGCGATGGGGTTTCTATCGAGCGTTGCCCTGAGACCGAGAATCGATGAAGCCTCAGATCTGAAAATCGCCCTTGCGTGGTTTCGGGCTCTTCTGACCGGCCTGTCGGGCCTGGACTTGCATGCTCTCGACTTCGTCGTTGATTTCATTGAGCCGATGCTGAAATTCCGACGCTTCGACCTTCACGCCGACCCGGCAGCCCTGGCAGACGATATGAGTTTCACTCGTCTGTTCGAGTTCCCGCACCAGCAGCGAGTTCTTGAAACCGCACTTCGGGCAAGCAATGACTATTGTTTCGTCTTCAAACATTTCCATACCTCGCAACATTCATACAAAGTACGTCGACGATCGGAGATCCCGTAAAATCACAATACTCCAGGCCGGCCCCGCTTCGCGACAAGAGTCGAGTCCCCTGACCTCTGCCATATCACCAACTTTATTTAAGGGCGATAGTTCGCCAGGAACTTCAGCGACCGAATTGCCGGCAGGAAAAAGTAAGCGCCCCCTTTCAACTTGACGAAACGCGGAAGGCCGAATACATGGCGGGGGACTGGATTCTGCTGCACCGTGAACTGCCCGGTGCCATCATTGTCGCCTACCAACGGATCCTTGTCCTTGTCGAGGCCGTTGAAGGTGGGACTGTTAAGCCAGGTCTGCTGGATGAACTCGAACTGGCGGCGAAGGTCGGCGTTGATCGCGATGAAGTAGATTCCCTGGTTATAGCGGGGCTTGTCGTCGGGCGAGCCTTCGACACGCTCGCAGTATTTCCGTCCTCGACGGATTATGCGATGGCGCCTTGACAGTTGAAGCGACTTCCACGGCGGCATGATCAAAAGTGAGTCGCGTGGATTGGCGCGGCGGATATGCGCACCGAAGGGACATCTTCGTCCATCGGGATCGTCGGGCATATAGAGGAAATCGTTGCGATGCTGTGCGCCTGGGGCGTCCGGCGACAACGTCAGAGGCGCGCCACCTTTCCACCGGCCGATCAATTTAGCCGCGATAAGTTCCCTGAGATGCGGATCGCTCCCGGACGCGCCGTCAACGAAGTTCCAGAAGGCTTGGACGTCCTGGGCCAGCCTTCGGAAGACGAGATAGGCGCCATTCAAGCCAAACGCCCTAAGGTTAACGGGTAGTCGACGGTGTCCTGGAAGGTAGCCGTTGAGATCATTCCAGGCGCCAACAGTCGGGATTCGAGTCAGCTGACCTAGTTCGTTCTCATAGCCCAGCACAAACTCACCGGTCGCAACCGGATCCTCGGACAATTTCGAGCGGCCGGTCAGTCCTTTCACAGGCGGCTGCGAGATCCCGTCACGGAAGCCAAAGGGCTCGCGGTAATCGCCTTGTTTGCGATCTGAGTCTTGTCTGAAGGCAACTGTCAGGCCGCTGCCAAGCGCAGCCGGACTACAAGTTTCGGTAAGGAGGGCGTCCACGGCTGGCGCCGATTCTCCATATAACAAAAGAAACACGTGAAGAGGGGTCTTGTCGGACCCGTATAACCAGTGCTCGTTGGAGCTATCGCCAGTGTCACCGAGTATTAGCGCGGCTTCCGGCCGGTTCATGCCGTCGACGAATTCGTGAGGGAAGTCCTGGATTAGCTCTTTCGAGAGGGTTAGTTCTATCAGTCCTTTCCAGGTGAATGCGATGTTCAGACAAGTCTTAGCCTTGTGATCTCCAGGATGCCTCGCAGTGGTGACTCTATCGATGAGGGTCGTGAGCCAGTCCTGCGCCTTGCGCGCATCGAGAATTGTCAGGAAAACAAAACGCGCGTGATTGAGGTGATCGTATCCGCTAGCTACGATACCCTGTATCTCTGCACGGTCCACGGCTTCAGGCATTTTGCTACCCTTTTTGCGCGTCAGATCCTTCTTGCCAAATCGTCGCGAAATTCCAGGTAGCGGAGAAGGTTCTGCACTGGATATTCTTCGTAGGCCGAGTAGAAGACCGGGGCGGGATAAAAGTGTTTCAAGCCCTGCGTCTCGAAAGCATCCAGATCTTGCGCCCCGGCGCGGTAGAGAAACCTGGGAGGCGGGAATCCCTCAGTATTGCCCCATACCAGATTGACACCCCATGCCTGGTCGGAGAAGTCAGACAGGTAGCTCGAGAAGCTGCCGTCGTAGTTGCTGAGAAAAACCAGTTCGTTGCCAATAAGTATCCACCGCGCGAAGTGAATCGTGGGCATCAGATCCAACTTTCCCAGGATGTAGACGTACTTGCTCAGGATCGTGCCGAGCACCAGCGCCTGCTTCATAAGATATCGACGGAAGCAGCCGGGACGGAGAGTCGCCAATGTACAAAGATGGTTTTGCGGCCCAACATTCAGCAGGTAAAAGTTCTCAGAATGGCTGGTTGAGTCGTTCCGCGGCGGAGGACGGTGTTCCTCAATTATCTCCTGACACCGCCCCGCCAGCAGGACGAGCAGCACATAGAGAAAGGGCAACAACAGCAAGAGTACGGCGACCTTTGGCAAACTGAAATGGAAGAAAAGCCCGGCCGGGATCAGGTAAAGCAAGGTCGCCAGACCCAGATTGAACGCGAGTTTCCACTGTTGTCCTCGCTGGGTCACAGGAAAGAGTTGCGGTTGCGGTATGTTGGGTGTGACAGGCGGCCGAAAATGCGCGATAAGCGCGTTGTCCACATCTCTTTTGCTCATACCCGCGGTAACCAGATTGTTAAGGAAGTCTGTGGCCTCCTCATACACGGCGATCGCGTTGCGAATGTCATCCAAGGTTCGGCCTGGAAGCGCAACGTAGTACACCGAGGATAGGTTCTGGAAGTAACTTTTGATCCCTGCACCTGGAACTGCTCCGGCGTGATAGCCAGCACAGTGTGAGTAGATCCGGTCCAGCTCTACACCTCCATGTGTGATCAAATCGTTTAGATGATCATTCAGAGGCCCATCGTAGTTAGTCTCGAACAAGAGCCTGGCCGGACCATTGTCAACACCGGGAAGAATGAGCCACGCCGCATAATGAACGGTCAGCATCCGATCAAAGTGGATGGTGGCGCCGCCTCGACCGATGGTGTCGAGCCGTGCGCGAAGTTTAGCTTCCTGGTTGACAAGGATGTCGCTGATTACGGTCAGTCCTTGCGGCACGATATCCCCCCGAAGGTTCTGATAGGATTGAACCTAGCGGATAGCATCTACCAGTGACTGCTTCAACGCGCTGCGTGCGCCCCGCACAAAGACTAAAGCAGCGACCAGCGATGCGATGCCGTTTGCGGAAAGAAACAATATGTAAAAGAACCGCAGATGATAGGGCGCCGCAGTGAGTTGCGACCATTGCGTGGGATGTGGCCAGAACGAGCCTGGTCCCAATGCGAACACCAGGCCGAAGACAACTACTGAGGCGAGAAACGTGTAGCCGCTGATGATTAAGGACCAAACCAATATCGAGAGGGCGCGTGATGTCAGGTCGATTAAGGGCAAAGCGGCGGCGGACGCTATCATCCAAATCCCCGTTAACATCAAGATTAGGTGAGCTTGCCTCAGGAACTGCCGGACCTGATCGAGCCAGCCGTTATTCATGGCGACAATCAGTCCTGGTCCCCCAATCAGCATAGCAACGAGCAGGAAAATCACTCCGTGGAAGTACAGGCGCAGTTGGCCGCGGCGAGTCATGGTTCGAGCTCCTGGCGGGAGGTGTGGAGTTCACGGTTGCAAGGCGCGCACCGGGAACATCGTGGCGGCGTGTCGGCCTTAGGTCAACTCGTCCAGGAGCGCTTTTGCCTCGATCAGTCCGCGGGTGTCAAATCCTTCATTGAAACTCCCAAATAGAGGACCGACGAGCTCGAACGCCTCCGTGGAGCGGCCGCACGACTTGAGCAACCGCCCAAGGCTGGTGGCGGCGCGCATAGCGGGGTACTTCGCACCAATACGGTCTGCGAGGGCAATCGCCTCGCGATAACTCTTCTCGGCTCCAGAACCGGCCTTGCTTAGGAGCAGTTCCCCGCGCAGCCATAGGAGGTATGGTAGATTCGTGAGTTCATCCGGGGTTGCGTCCAGTCCTTCCTGCACGGTAACCAGCGCCAGGCCAAATTTGCCGGCGCTCGCGAGGGCCTCGGCTAAACGGCCAAGGAACAAGCCTAACGAGAGCCGATTACCAGCAGACTTGAAGCTCGTGAGCCCGTCGCGGGCCAGAGCTATGCCTTGGTCGCTATTCCCCTGCAAGGCAATCGCCCAGCCATATAGGATCTTGCCGGCGTCCAGGAAAAGCGGAATGGAACGGTCGGTGGATAGTTTGATGACACTCTCCGAAAGCTCCTTAGTCGTTCGCGGATCCCGCAACATAGCGTGCAGAAATGCGGCATAGAACAGGCAGTGGGTACGCGCATAGGGTTTCCTGACCCGCTCGCTCAGGACGATCGCCTCGCGCATCAAGGTACGCGCAGTATCCGCCATGCCGAATTGAGATGCGGTCAGGGCCATGTATTCCAAAGTCTCACAGCCAGGGTCCTGCGAATTTTTTCGATGATCGTCTTCGACATAGACCGCGCGTGCCTTACCCAGGTATTCCCATGCCTTAGCGAGGTCGCCGCGATGGTAACTAACGACGCCTTGAAGATAGTAACCCCAGACTTGAGTCCTGGGTTTCGCGTCGCGCTCGCTGGTGGCAAGCACCCGGTCAGCCATAGCTTGCGCGGCGCTGATTTCCCCGCGCAGCATCGGAAGCGAGAAGAGCCCGGCCAGCGACGGGACCACTCTCACCAGGTTCCCCAGCTTCTCGCCCAGTATGCTGGCGCGATCGTATGCCGCCGAGGTCTCCGCCGCGACATAGCCGCGCGTTGCGATGAACACCTGACCCAGCAGGAGCTGCAGTGTTAGCTCTTGCTGATCGCGCGCGGGAGATTCGGAAGTCGTTGCCAAGGCGTCGAGCGCCTGGCGGCAATAGCCTTCGACCTCCGTCAATGCGCCCTGCTCGAGTGCGCGCTTGGCCGCGATCGCGAGAAAGCGTGCAGTCTTGAGGCGGTCCGCGGCGGTGCCCGCGTTCCATAAGTGATGCGCGAGATCGTTGGCGTGATCCTCGAGCGCGTTGGCGTACAGGCGCTCCATCGCGTCGGCGATGTCGAGATGGAACCGCTGGCGCCTGGGGACCGAGAGCCGGCTCATCACAGCCTGGCGGGTAAGCTCGTGAGAAAATCTGAAGCGCGCCTCCGGATACTGGACCGTCGATGAAATCAATCCGGCCCTTTCAGCTTCCTCGACGCAATCCAGCAGGGAATCGGCGTCGACCTTGGTAGACGCGGCGAAAAGATCGAAGGTGAAGGAGCGGCCGATCACGGCCGCGATACCCAGCGTCTTCACCGTGTTCTCCGCAAGCCGCGCCAAACGTCTTCCTATAAGCAGCCGCAGGCTCGCGGGCACGTCGATGTCGCCGGGCTTGAGGCCGGCGCGAAACGCTCCGTTCGATTCGAACAGCTTGCCCTGCTCGACCAGATGCCGGAACAGTTCCTCGACAAAGAAGGGGTTACCCTCCGTGTCGGAGTAGAAAAGCTCGGCCACCGAGTCAGGCACTGCCTGTCCGCTCAGCGCGCGCAGCATGTCGGCAACGGCACTCCTGGAAAGACCGCCGAGCGTGAGGCGCTCGAGCAGATGCGACCGGATCAGCTCGTCGAAAGTCTTGATGAACTGGCCCGCGGTGTCGAGCTCAAAATCGCGATAGGTGCCGACCACGAGGACCGGAACATTCGGCACCAACTGCGCGAGATGGTTGAGCAGCAGCAGGGTGCCGTCGTCGGCCCAGTGCAAGTCGTCGAGCAAAAAAAGCAGCGGACGGGACCTGGCGAGGCGTGCAATCACTTCGGTGACGGCACTGAACAGGACTCGGCGCGATTGCTCGGGTGGCAACTGCATCGGCGGCGGAATATCCGGAAAGAGCCGGCGGAGTTGCGGCAACAGTCGCGCGATTTCGGCAGCGTCGTTGCCCAGAGCCTCGCGAAACGCTGCGTGATCCGGGGTTTGCGCGAGGGCAGCCTCGAGGATCTCGACGAAGGGGCTGAACGGGACCGGATCGTCGCGATCGTAACAACTGCCGATCAACGTGAGCATGCCGCGGCGCGAGGCCTCGGCGCCGATCTCCGACGCTATTCGCGTCTTACCGACACCAGGGGCGCCTCCGATCAGCACCATCTTGCCGCGGCCGTCGAGCGCCTGATCAAGCGCGCGCTTGAGGATGTCACGCTCCGCTTCGCGTCCGACGAAGGTGGTCCCCTCGGTGAACGCGCGCAGAAAGGTCGGCTCGCCAATTGCCGGTGGCGACTCCGTTGCGGGAAGTTCGGCGGCAGGCGCTTTGCGGGCAGCGGTTGGAGTCTCTGTCGAGAATTGCCACCGTATCGGCGCGCGCGAATCCACCAGGTACGAGCAAAACAGTCCAGACTTGATCCGCCGATCCAGGACTGCTCCCAGTGCGGCGTCACGCTCCGAAATCTTCTGCAGCGCGCCTTTGATTGCGCGGGTAACATTGAGACGCGCGCGCTCGGCGGCGGAGCCGGCTCGCCGGTCGCGGCCGCCGCTGCCCACCGCACGCGCAATCTCGCGCTCGAGGAATTCGATTTCCGACTCGACCTGCTCCGCGCGTTGGTGATCGCCTCGCTCGCGACGATCCTCGAGCTGTTCGTTCAATTCGAGCAGTCTGCGCTTGTAATCCCGCTTCGCCTGCGCATCGAGCATCTCGCCGGCATCGCCGGTCAGCCCCGGCCGAAACGTAACGCCAACATCCAGTGAACTCTCATGATGTTCGACGCGCGAACTTGCGTCGGTGACGCTTGCGGCAGGCATGCCCAGCAAATCGAGCGCGTGGAATTCGACGCCCGGATGCTGCAGTAGCCGCTGGATGTAACTGAGACCCTTGACGTCCTTGAGCGTAAAGGTGACGCCGCGGTAGCCGATCGTCCAGAACTCGCCGTTCTGAGCAAAAGTGCCGGCCTCCGCCGCGGGCTTGCCGAGCGATTCTACTCTGCTATTGCGGTTCCCCCCTTCGGCCTCTTCAGTCGTTGCCAAAGGTCCGCCCTCCGAAAAAACCAACGCTTGGTCTTCAGCTGGAGATTCAGTTCAAGGAATACTGGCCCGATTCGCGCAGCCTTCTCGATGGTTGCGTTAGTGCCGCGAAGTTACCATTACCTGAAACTAGTGTAAACCCAATACAACAGACGTTGATGTGCGAGTGCATAAAAGCCGCGAGCAAGGATGGACGGTGGCGGCTACTGGATTGTCGAGGTCTCGATGCTTTTCGAGCCCGCCGGCATCGTTAACAACATTCCGTCCTAACCGAGCAGGACGTCGCGCGGCCGGACATCCGCAACGCCGCGCATGAACGCGATCCGCGCCAGCACGTTGGGCGTCGGCGGACCGATGTGGCTCAGCACGAGCAACTGAACTCCGGCCTGGTTCGCCTCGGATGCGGCCTCGACGGGGGTCGTGTGATAGCGGAGGATGTCCGACATGATTTTGGCGACGCGCGCGTTGCCAATCCGCTCCGCCTCACCCTGAATGAGCTTCACCAGATGCGCCGCCTGCGCTTCGTGTATCAGCACGTCCGCGCCGGTGGCGGCCGCGACGAGATTGGCGCACGTCTTCGTATCGCCGCTGACCACGACGGAGCGGCCCTTGTAGTCAAATCGATAGCCGTAGGCGGGCGCCACCGGCGTGTGATCGACGGTGAACGCGGTGACCTTGAGTCCGTTCTCTTCAAGCACCGTCGCGGAACCGCCGGCGCATGGCGACGCGCCCGCTGGAGTGTCGATCTTCACCGCGAGCGGCTGCATCTGCCAGTTCGCCGATGGCATCAGCGCGGCGCCGTGATGCGCGATGCGGTAACCCTCGTCCAGCGAGTATGCCTGCTCGAATCCTGCCACCACTTGCTCGACGCCGGGCGGTCCGTACACGCGCAGCGGATGGTCCCGACCCTGCGCCCACGACTCCAGGTTGGCTTCGCCGAGATCACCGATGTGATCGGAATGAAAGTGCGTGAATAACACCGCGGCGATCCGCGGCGCTGGAATATGCCACAGCGCCAGGTTCTTCCACGCGCCGGGACCGATATCCACCAGGTAGATATTGCCGCCCGCGAAGATCGCCGTGCACGCTGCTGCGCGATTCCGATCGGCCAGTGGATTTCCCGTGCCGCACAACACAACTCGCAGCGCGTCGGGCTCGAGCAGGTCGTTGCGGGTCGACGCCAGAGTCTGCGCAATCACTCGCCGGAACACCGCGTCCTGCACGGCGGCTATGTGAATCATCCACCAGGCAATCGCGGCAAGCACCGCAACGGCGGCAGCGGCTGAAATCAGTTTTCGCAAGAGTTCTACCGTTCAAGCAGCCAGCGGGCGATCCGTTCGCCGACGACCAGCGCCGGGAGGTTGGTGTTCGCGCGCGGTATCACCGGCATGATCGACGCGTCGGCGACGTAAGCGTTGTCGAGCCCGTGAATTCTACCGCGCGAATCGACGACCGCGGTCCGATCGTCCGCCGGACCCATCCTGCACGTCCCCACCGGATGATAGTAGTGCAGGCAATTTGCTTTGACGAACGTCTCGATCCCGGTGCGGGTCGCGATGGCGTTACCGGGTGAAATCTCCCTGCCTACGAGCCTGGACAGCGCGGGTCTCGCGGCTATCTCGCGGGCGAGCGCGACCCCGTCGGCGAGCATGCGCAAATCTTCGTCGTCGGCATCGGACAAGTAGCAATGGTCAAGGATCGGCGGCACAGCGCTGTCCGCGCTCGTCAGCCTTAACGTGCCACGTGAGCGCGGCGTCATACATGCAACTTCGATTGTCCATCGCCAGCCCGTCGGAGTCGCGGGGTCGGGTCCGCCGACGGGATAGACGTGCAGATCGAACGCCTGCGTACATCGCGAAGATCGCGCCTTGGCGATCGTCTGCTCCTCGGGCATCCAGTGATCGCGCGCGAACGCGGCCATCATCTCTTCGAGATCGCGCGTCCCCGCGTAGCTCAATGAAACGCGCGGATGGTCATGCAGGTTGCGGCCGACTCCGGGCAGGTCGTGCATCGGCGCGATGCCGGCGGCGCGAAGTTCGGAGGGATCGCCGATACCCGAGCGGAGAAGAATCGCAGGCGAGGCGTAGGTTCCCGCAGTCACGACTAGACGGCCGGCTTCGATGCGCACCGGGCCATCGCGTCCGGCTACGACGACTGCGTCCACTCGTCCCGACTTGAATTCGAAGCGGTCGCAGGCCACGTCGCCAGCGATCGTCAGGTTCGATCGCTCGCGGACGGGGTCGAGGTAGGCGAAGGCGGTGTTCCAGCGGACGCCGTTGAGGATATTCACCGGACTCGGCGCCATCCCCACGTTCTCATCGAGATTGTTAAGGTCAGCGACACGCGGGATTCCGGCGTCAGCCGCAGCCTCCAATGCCGCGCGCTGAAAAGGTGAGACCTCCGCTGGCTCCGGAATTCTAACCTGCAGACGCTCGGAGGCAGCCTGGAACAGGGGCCGCAGTTCGTCCGTGGACCATCCCGGGTTTCCGAGCGCGGCCCATCCGTCGTAATCGACGCTGCTGCCCCAAATAGCGGCGCATCCGTTATGCGACGAGCATCCGCCGATCACACGAGCGCGCTCGTAGGTGATTACGCGCGGCGCGTACGACTCCCCGCTGTGGTAGCCCCAGTCGTGCGAGGTCGATATCGCACGCGCGTCGGTGAGTTCCGCGGGCCATCGTCCCGCCGCGAACGGGCCGTAATCCGGACCGGCCTCGAGAAGCAGGACGTGCTGTTCCGAATGCTCCGCGAGAAGACCCGCGATCGCGGCTCCGGCGGTGCCGCCACCGATCACAACGGTATCGGCGAACTTTGGAATGGGAGTGCCTTCGGGAAGCTGATCGTTTCTTCGTGCCATGAGGCTTCGAGCCCGACGCTTTTCTCTAGGACTTGGGAGTCGGCCCAAAGCTGTCGACCAATTCTCGGAGCCGCTGCTTCGCATCCCCGATTACAGATATCCCGTCACCTACGAGGATTGTATTGAAGTCGAGCGCGAGCAGTTGCGCGACGCTGCGCCGCAGACGCGCCGGGTCGTCCATCACGCGCTCGCGCAAGAGACTCAGACGCCCGGGCGGATTCCCTATAACGGCGTCGCCAACGATCAAGGCTTTTCGCTCGGGCCAGAGGAATGCGACCTCGCCAGGACTTTTTCCACTGATGCCTATCACCTTGAGCGCGCCGATCATTTCGCCGTCGTGAAGTTCACCGTCAAGCACGGCACCTTGGGCCTTTGCGTAGGCGGCGTCGTCGGGATGAATGTAGACACTTGCGCCGGTGCGCGCGCGAATCTGATTTGCGGCCCGCACATGATTTCGGTTCGTGAGGAGAATACGGCTCACACCCCGGCGGACGAGTTCGCTGAACACTTCATCGCTCGGCTCGACCGGGTCGATACACAAATTTCCGGATGGATCGGGAATCAGGAGGCTGTTGAAGTTGTAGCCATGCGGCTCGGAAAACCATGACCAGGTAAGAACGTCGCCGAGAATCGTTTCCATCCGAAGGCTCCTCGCAGACTGAAATGGCGCGGCGCCAATCTTAATCCCGCTCGAGTCCACTATTCCAACGCTCGCCGCAGAGGTTGGCAGCAGGGCCGTCGCGCGACTATTGATACAGGACGCCGTGCGTCGAGCAGGCGAAGTTTTACATCAAGGCGGAGAGAAATCATGGGTAAGCTCGAAAAGAAGGTTGCAGTTATTACGGGGGCGGCTAGCGGAATCGGCCGTGCCACCGCAATTCGGTTCGCGGGCGAAGGCGCCGCTGTCGTGATCGCCGATCTCAATCGCGAAGGTGGCGAGGCCGCCGTGCGGGACTGCAAGGAGAACGGCGGCAGCGCGGTATTTCAGCTCGCCGACGTGTCGAGTGAAGAAGATATCAAGAGCGCGGTCGATCGCGCGGTCAAGGAATTCGGGCACCTCAATATCATTTATAACAACGCGGGCCTTGGCGGCGCGGTCGGGCCGCTCGAGAAGACCACTGCGGAAAATTGGGACCGCAGCTTTTCGATCCTGCTGCGCGCGGTCTTCCTCGGCATCAAACACGCGGTGCCCGAGATGCGCAAAGCGGGCGGCGGTTCCATCATTTCGACCGCGTCGATCGCCGGCCTGCGCGGAGCCGCGGGGCTGCACGCATACTGCGCCGCCAAAGCTGGAGTGATCAGCCTTACCCGCTCCGCTTCGATCGAACTGGCCAAGGACAAGATTCGCGTCAACTGCATCTGTCCCGGCCTGATCGCGACTCCCCTGACATACAACCGCATCCCGGGCGGCGAGCAAACTGCGACACAACTGTTTGCCGCATTCCAGCCGTGGCCGCGCACGGGACGGCCGGAAGACATCGCGGCGATGGCGCTGTTCCTGGCCAGCGACGACTCGGAGTTCGTCAGCGGCCAGGCAATGGTCGTCGATGGCGCGGCGACATCGGGAATGGGCGCGGGAAATTTAGCGCGAGGTTCTCAAGCGGCGCCGCAGCAGATCCTGGATGACGGATGGGCAGGTCCGTCATTCGAGATGAAGCGCCCGTCCTGAAAGTTGCGCGATAGGAGGAAGTTTGATGACGGAAGGACGCATCGACACGCATCATCATATTGTTCCTGCCGCGTATGCTGCATGGCTCAGGCGCAAAGGCGTCGAAGCGGGAGGGCTGCCTATCCCGGAATGGAGCGCCGACTCCTCGATCGCGCTGATGGACAAGCACCACGTTCAGACCGCCATCATGTCCGTATCGACGCCGGGAGTTAATCTCGGCGACGATACCGAGGCGCGGGAAAAGGCGCGCGAGGTCAATGAGTTCGCAGCGGCGGTCGTGGCGAAGTATCCCGAGAGGTTCGGATTTTTCGCCACGCTCTGCTTGCCCGACGTTAAAGGTGCGATCGATGAACTCGCGTATGCATTCGACAAGCTGGGCGCTGACGGTGTCGTTTTGCTCGCAAACAGCCGCGGAATTTACCTCGGCGACGAGGCCTTCGGTCCACTGTTCGACGAGTTGAACAGGCGCAAGGCGGTCGTGTTCGTGCATCCGTCGCCGCTGCACGGTGTCGAGCCGGTTAAGGGCATCCCGCCGTTCATCACGGACTTCCTGCTGGACACGACGCGGGCCGCAGTGCGGCTGGCGGGATCGGGCACGCTCGAGCGCTGCCCCGACTTGAAAGTTATCCTGTCGCATGCCGGAGGGTTCGTGCCGTATGCGGCGCATCGGATCGCCGGTACCGCATCGCCGAGAAAAGATTTCGCGGACGGACTCGCACAGTTGCGGAAGTTCTACTTCGACATCGCGCTTTCCGGTAGTCCTACCGCGCTTCCCAGCCTGATGGCATTGGCAAAGCCCGACCACGTGCTATTTGGGAGTGATTGGCCTTATGCCAACGACGCGATCGTCGGAGCGTTCACCGGTATGTACGAGACTTACTCGCTGAACGACGAGCAGCGCGCGTCGATCGATCGCGGCACCGCTGAAACGCTTTTTCCACGCCTGCGAAGCAAGAAGAGTGCGCGATGAGCAAGCTTCGGTTCGGCCCCGACAATCCTGCCGCGACCTATGTCGCTCACGCCTTTGCGGAAAAGACGATCGACACAGGCGAGGCTATCATCAACTACGCAGTGGCTGGCGCGCCTGAGAAGCCGGCGCTGTTGCTGATACCGGGACAAACAGAATCGTGGTGGGGTTATGAGCAGGCAATGGGCCTGCTGCAGGAGCACTTCCAGGCTTTTGCGGTCGACCTGCGCGGCCAGGGAAGATCGAGCAGGACACCCGGGCGGTATACGATCGACAACTTCGGCAACGACCTGGTGCGGTTCATCGCGCTGGCGATAGGACGACCAGTAATAGTCAGCGGGCTCTCGTCGGGCGGCGTGATCGCCGCGTGGCTGTCCGCGTACGCGATGCCCGGCACGATCCGCGGCGCACACTACGAAGATCCGCCTATGTTCTCCTCGGAGGTCGCGACCTCTTGCGGGCCGTCGATCCGGCAGAGCATCGGACCGGTATTTGCGCTGATGAGTAAATATCTTGGCGATCAATGGAGCGTGGGTGACTGGCCGGGAATGCTCGAAGCGGCCAAGACGGAGCTTCCGGCATGGCTGTCGCGCGCAATTATCCCGATGATGTTTGGTCCCGCAGGCGAAATTCCGCAGCGCATGAAGGAATACGATCCCGAATGGGGACGTGCCTTCTGGGAAGGTTCTGTATTCGCGAGCTGCGACCCCGCGCGGATGCTAGCCAGCGTCAAATGCCCGGTGTTGTATACGCATCACTTCCGCCACGTCGACGAAAGCGGCTACCTGATGGGAGCAGCCACGGACCAGCAGACAAAGCGTGTCTGCGAGCTGGTCTCGCTCGCCGGCCAGACGATCGACTACAGGTCATTCCCGCAGATGCCACACTCGATGCACGGCGAAGACCCCAAGCTGTTCACACAGCTCCTGGTCGAGTTCAGTACTTCATTAAAGGTCGGAGCTGGGCCCTTATAGAGGAACAGCGAACCCAAGGGGCATTCATCGCAGCGAGAATTCTGCTTCAGGCAGTGAGCTTTAGTACCTTGCGGGCGTTGTTGCGGAGGAAGTTTGGCCAGACTTTGTCGTTGAAGGGTACGGACTTCATGTCGGTCATGATTCGCTCTAGCGAGAGGCCCATCGGGAAGTAGCCGGCATAGATGATCCGGTCCGCGCCTCGCGTATTGGCGTAGCGAATGATGGCTTCCGGGTAGTGCTTGGGCGCGAAGGCGGAAGTCGAGTAGTAGAGGTTGGGCCATTTCAGCATCAGCTTTACGGCCAGGTCTTCCCAGGGCTCGCAGCCGTGACGGGTGACGAAGACGAGCTCGGGGAAGTCGTACATCACCTGATCGATGAGGCGTACTTCCTGTGGCCACATCGGGAACCTCGGCCCCGGGACGCCGGCGCATGCGAAGATCGGGACGCCCAGCTCGACACACTTGGCATAGATTGGGTACATCAGCGCGTCTGCTATGCCGACTTGCGGATTGTAGCCGGCGTTGAACGCGCCGAAAGCGCGCACGCCATACTTTTCGTACTGCCGCACCATGTCACGGATGCCGTCCATGCCACGATTCGGGTCCACGCCGCCCATCGGGATGAACCTGTCAGGATGGTCCTTCAGCGCCTTGCTAGCGACTTCACCGCCGGCGCCGATTAGACCTATCTCAACGCCGAACCGATCCATCTCGTGCAGAGTGACCGCGATCGGATCCTTTGATGATCCGTACAACTCCTTGGGCACGTTCTTGAACATGTACTCGACGGGAAAATCGAACTTCGCCGATGGGTCTTTGAGCTGTGCGCGGATAAAGTCGTACGCTTTGAAATCCTCGGCCGGAAAACCGATCATCGTATCGATTATCCCGATGTCGGTGGGCATCCCCATGGCTCAGGATGCCCCCTGGAGAGCGTCACGGAACAGATAGCATGCGCTATCACGGGGAATTTCTTCGCGCGGCAGGGGAGTCTCCACTTGCGCCGGCGTCGGACCAATTATTGCGGCCCGAGCCTTCAACTTCTCCAAGTCAAAGTTGTAGAGCGCGGCGGCATTCAGCCCCAGAATTTTTCGCCGGCGTGAGTCGGGCATATCGCCAAACGTCAGGCGCAAGGATTGTAGGTTGTAGGGGAAGGTGCCCTCGTAGTGAGGATAGTCGTTGCCCCATAGGACGTGATCCTCTCCTATCTCGTCGATGCCGGCGAGGTCGGCTTTGCTCGGGAAGCTCGCGCCGTAATAGCAATGACGCTTCGCATAAGCGCTGGGCCGCTCCTTCAGCGGCATTTCCATTCCAGCGTAATTCATCTCGCCCAAGGCGCCTGCCTTGATAGCGTGATAGGCGCGGTCGAGCTGCTTGAGAACCTCTGGAACCCAGTAGCAGCCGGACTCGGTAAGGATGTGCTTGAGCTTCGGAAATTTCTCGTACACGCCGGCCATCAGGAGGTGCCGATAGCCGGCTTGACCGTAATAGGCTACGTCCTGGATCCAGATCGATTGGCCCACCACGTCGTCGCCGTAGTCCGGTAAGCCCTGGCCGGTATGCTGATTCATAACGAGGTCATGGTCCTGGATGGCGGCGAACACGCGGCCCCATGCCGGGTGATAGAGCGGCTTCAGCCAGTGGGCGTCCGGTGGGATGAGCGGCAGGAGAACGCCGCCGCGCAGCCCCGATTTCGCGATGAACTCGATATCCTTGATGGCCTCGTCGAAGTCGTTCGGCAGGATCAGTCCAATCCCGGCGCGGCGCGCCGAATCCTCGGCGCAGAAGTCCTTCAGCCAGCGATTGTGGGCGCGGATGCCGGCCAGGCACTGCTGGTAGTCTTCAGGCTTCGGCGGATGGGCGGTGACGATGCTCTTGCGATAGAACGGCGGCACGGTGTTGGGGAAGACCACCTCGCCGACGACGCCCTGGCTGTCCTGGTCTTTGTTGCGGATGCCGTAATCCCAGTTGCGCATCTTCTTGGAGCCGTAGTGCTCCTGGGACGGGTTCTTGTATCCGCCACGCCATTCGTCAAATGCCTCCCGCCACTGGGGATCGAGGTATTCGCGGTACTGCGCATGGCTGCCGCCGCCGTGGGTGTCCGCGGTGATAAGTATGTAGGGCTCTTGAGTCATAGAGACCTCCCCTGAGGCCATTTGCTCGTTACACGTTCAGCACAAAACGCCAGCAAACGACTAGCATTTCAGTGTCGCGAGTTCTATCTCTCGTTCAGGAGTTCAGGTGGGCCGTAACCGCGTCGCGACGGTCGCCCGCGGTTCGATCGACGTGCGTGACAGTCAGGTTGACGTCGTCGCCGCGACCTATATCGACGCTGTGCCATTGGCCGCTTGATGTCCGTTGGAGCGGACCATCATGACCAGTTCCCTGGAAAGACCCGCGAGCTCCGAGGAAGTTTTCAGCACTTGCTTCGAGCTCGTATCGGTCTCATGCGCGGTCTGCACCAGATCCGACGCTCCCACCCGGACTTGATCCACGGCACTGGCCTGCTGTTCGGTACTCAATTCGATTTCGCGTGCCGCCTCACTGGCGGTACTGACCAGGGCGGCAATCTGCCTGAATAATACTGCCGCTTCGGCGAACTCGCGCACGCCCGCGTCGACCAGCTTCGAACCGTCCTGGGTGGCGGCAATCGTGGAACTGGCGGAGGCCCGGATATTGTCCAATAGCTGGCGAATTTCGCTCGATGAAACGCTGACGCGATCGGCGAGCTTGCGGATTTCGTCGGCCACCACGGCAAAGCGCTTACCCCATTCGCCGGCGCCGGCGGCCTCGATCGTCGCATTGATGGCCAGGATATTGGTCTGTTCGGCAAGTTCGTTAATCATCTCGGTTATACTGCCGATGAGCTGGGACTTCTTTCCGAGTTCAAGCACGTGAACGACTACAACGTCGACCTGGGTCTTGATGCCGGCGATGGATTGCGTAGTGCGTTGCACCGTCTCGTCGCCGCGACTCGCCGTCAGTGAAGTCTCCTGGGCGACTTTGGCGACGCGTTGCGCGTTTTTCCGCAATGAGACGGGAGGTCGAAAGAAGTTCGTTGATCGTGGTCGCGATTTCGTTGACTGCCGTCGCCTGCCCGGTCGAGCCCGAAGACTGCAAATTGGCCGCCGCCTGGAGCTGGCTGGACGAGCTTTGCAGGAGCGCGGCCGCCGATCCGATCTGCCGGGTCAATGAACTCGTAAGATACCAACCGATTAGGCCAATCAGCACAAAGGCTAGCAGCGAGGTCAAAATTATCGCCGTCTCCGAGATACTCGCGGCAAAATCGGTCTTGATCTTTTGTTCGTGGAGCGAAGTTCTTTCCTGGTTGTCCATTTCAGTGACCACTTGCCTAACTTTGTCCATGTAGGCCTTTCCTTGGCCGGTAGTGACTACTTTCAACGCAGCATCGAGACCTTGGCTGCGCCGGAGCTCGATGGTCTCCTTGAGCTCCGCCATCTTGGATTGAATCACGGGCAGAGCTTGCTCGAGTCGATGCGCCTGAAGGGGATCGTCGGCGGTCGAGTCGCGCAGTTGCTTTATAACATTGTCAATCGAGGCGTCAGCCAACCTGTAGGGCTCCAGATAGGTGTCATTGCCGGTTAGCAGGTAGCCGCGTTGACCGGTCTCCGCGTCCTTGAGGATCGACATCAGCTCGGACAGCTGATCGATCACGCCATAGGTCGCTCCAAGCTCATGGGTGTTGTTCCAAACTCTCACGATACTGAAGTAACCGACCGCGCCGACGACTATCAGCATTATGAAGGAGATTGTGAACCCAAGAGCGATCAACACGCCAAAGGACCTTGATCGATTCATCCTGCTACCGCCTCCGTGGCTGCATTGCAGGCGTTTGTGGAGCATAGGTCGTGCCGTGGATTCGGGCCGTGAGCGTCGCTTCGAACGGGAATAACCGCCAACAGATGGGAGAAGTCGCGACATTTAATTGGCGAATGACACCATTTGGTCGCCACGCCGAAGACAGGTTTGTGCCTCGGCGGCTCATCTTACGGGCTGGTAGCGCATCACTGGAAGGGTTCGTGCCTCGTCAACCTCCAATGCCATCACTCAGTTGAGTTGGAGCGCAAATTGCTATCATCCCAGCAAGATCTAATCGCGAGTTCATTTGACGACGATGCCAGCCGAAGCAAGCTTATTCTCTCCGCGATTGGCGGTGGTGCTGGTGAGGTCGGGAAATTTGTTCTGCGCGCTACCACTTGAGAGCGTTATCGAGACTCTCCGCAGCCCGCCAGTCACAGCTATCGCGGGCGCTCCGGGATGGGTGCAGGGAGTGGCCGTGATTCGCGGCGCCACGGTCGTGGTGGTCGATCTCGGAATCCTGCTGGGAGTGGCTTCGGCCGAACTCAAGCAGGCGCGCGTGGTTACGCTGCGGGTCGGGGCGCGGGTGGTAGGCCTCGCCGTCGAGTCGATAGTCGGGGTCCGCGAGTTTGAACGCACGCGGCTGTCCGAGGTTCCGCCGCTGCTGCTGCAAGCTCATCCCGAGGTGCTGACCGCGATCGGCCTGCTTGACGGCGAGCTCATGCTGGTTCTCGACGGCTCGCGAATAATCACGGAACAAGAACTGGCTCGGTTAGAGAATTCACAATGAGGTCTGACCCGGCGGTTGGCGACGCGAACCTGATGCGCTTCGCGGTATTGATCGAGGAGCGCCTCGGCCTGCAGTACGGCAGTTCTTCGCTTATCGAGTTGAAGGCGGTTCTGGCGGCGCGAATGCGCGCTCTGAATTGCCCAGGTTTCGACGCTTACCTCCAGCGCCTCGAAGCGGCCGAAGCGATGCGCGAGGAGATGCGCGCGCTCGTCCCGAAGCTCACTATCGGCGAGACCTACTTCTTCCGCAGTCCCGAGCAGCTCAACGTATTTTCCGAGGTCGCGCTGCCGCGGCTGACCCGGTCCAATCCTGCCCGCCCGGTCCGCATATTGTCCGCCGGATGTTCCAGCGGTGAAGAGCCATACACGCTTGCGATGACGCTGCGCGAGCTTGGCAGATCGGCCCCGGCCGAAGTCTCGATTCTCGGCCTCGACATCAACTCCGACGCTCTCGCGAAGGCGCAACGCGGGCGCTATTCGGCCTGGGCGATGCGCGCGACGCCGCCGGAATGCCTGGAGAAATACTTCCGCCGCGAAGACAGCCAGTTTGTGCTCAACGAGAGCGTGCAAGCGATGGTGCGGTTCGAGGAACGCAGTCTCGCTCAAGAAGACCATCAATTCTGGTTGCCTCACAGATTCGACATAATCTTCTGCCGCAACGTAACCATGTACCTGTCCGCCCGGGTGCTGGGCGAAGTGATCGCACGCTTTGCCCGCGTGCTCGCTCCAGACGGATTTCTTTTTTTAAGCCATGCCGAACCACTGCGTGGAATCTCGCAGGCATTCCACGTGGAGCATGCGCAGAATTCCTTTTATTACGTGCTGCGCAAGGCCGCCGAATCGCCCGCGGCACTGAGGCCTGCCGAAAAGCCAATCCGTTCCCGCAACGATGCTGCTCCGCCTCCGCTCGCGGATGCCGCACAGCGTCCGAGCCTCAGCCTCGGCGCGGCGCTCATGAAGGCGGAACAGTATGACGAGGCGCTGGCCACCCTCGAGGCGCTTGCGCCCGCCGATCGGCTCGACCCCGACGTGCTGCTCCTGACGGCGATTATTCAAGTGGAACGAGGCAAGCTCGAGCAGGCTGCCGAACTCTGCACCTCGCTGCTCGCCCTCGACGATCTCAACGCGGCTGCGCACTACCTGACGGCCCTCTGTCACGAGCACGGCGGCCGGCGGGCGGCGGCGATCGACAGCTACCGGGTCGGAGTTTACCTCGACCCCGCATTCGCGATGCCGCACTTGCGGCTGGGCCTCATGTTCAAGCGCGAGCGCGACCTGCCGAGCGCGCGGCGCGAGCTTCAGAATGCCTCGATGCTGCTCGCGCAGGAAGATCCGGCCCGGGTCCTGCTGTTCGGCGGCGGCTTCAGCCGCAAGACACTAATCGATCTTTGCGCATCCGAATTGCGCCTGTGCGAGGCATCAAATTGATCGAAACCGACGTCGCGCTGAAGTTCGAGGACCTCAAAAGGTCATTCGACCTGACCTTCCAGGAACCCCAGGTCGAGCGCGGTCAGGAACTTGCGCATTTGCTGATCGTGCGTATCGGCGGCGCCAGGTTCGCCCTGAAGGTGGCCGACCTTGCCGGACTCGTGCGCGCCCAGACCGTAGTGCCTATCCCCGCTTCGGGCTCCGGGCTCCTTGGCCTGGCCGGCCTTAAAGGTCGGATGGTGGCGGCTTACAGCCTTGCCGCCATGATCGGCTGTCCGGAATTGAGCACCGAACAGGCTCGATGGATGGTGCTGTGCCGCTGCGAAAGGGAGATTGCACTGGCGTTCACCGGAGTGACGGGAACGATGATGGTGCCGGCTGCGGAACTCAGCCCGGTCAGTCCGGGTGCGCCGCCGCATGCGACCGACGCGGTCGGTACCGGTTCCTCGCAGCTGTGGCTGCTGAGCGTGAGTTCTATCGCCGAGATTATCGTGCAGCAATCAGCGGCGGTGGCGCCGGCCTCTCAAGGGAGGCCTTGAAAGATGCGCGCAATACTTCGCCGCTCGCGGCCAGGAGGCAGCGGGCCCGCCGCGGTAAGATATGTCTGACGAAGATCTCTACCAATATTTCAAGATCGAAGCGCGCGAGCTCGTTTCCGATCTCAGCCGCGATATCCTCGGCCTGGAAAAGGGCGGCGCCGGCGCCGAACCGCTGGCGCGCCTGCTGCGCCAGGCGCACACGCTCAAAGGCGCGGCGCGTGTCGTTCGGTTGCCCCGTATCGCCGAGATTGCGCATGCGATGGAGGACGCGTTGGCGCCGCATCGTGGGTCCTCCGACGCGGTCAGCAAGGAGCAGATCGGCCGGCTGCTGCAGCAGATCGATACAATTTCGTCGGAGATAAGCGCGCTCGATCCGCCGCCGGCGGCCGGTACGCTACCGCGCCCGATGGCGCTTGAGCCGTTCGAGCGCGTCCGCGTCGGCGTGGCCGAAATGGACGCTCTCCTGAGCGGCGTCTCGGAAACCGCCGTCCAGCTCGACGGTATTCGCCGCAGTATCGAAGTGGTCAGGGAGGTTGAAGATCGGCTCGCGGCCCTGCAGCAACAGTTGACCGACGCCAAACCCGGACCGCGTCTGCATGAAACCGTCGAGGAGATGAGGCTTGCGCTCCAACACGCGCGCCAGGGCCTCGGGATGCGCGCCGACAGCACCGACCGTGAGGTCGCCGAAGTCCGCGGGAACATCGACCGGCTCCGGCTCTTGCCCACCAGCCTGCTGTTCCCGGCCCTCGAGCGCGCCGTGCGTGACGCCGCCGAGATGTTTGGAAAGCAGGTCGTCTTCCACACCGCGGGCCGCGAACAACGCCTGGAAAGTCACGTGCTGTCGGCTCTCGGCGAAGCGCTATCGCATCTGGTGCGCAATGCTGTCGCGCACGGAATCGAGAATCCGCAAGACCGCCTCGCACGCGGCAAACCCGCCCGCGGCGAGGTAAGCGTCAAGATCGAACGGCGTGCCGATCGAATCCTGTTTACCTGTTCCGACGACGGCTCCGGTATCGACGTTGACGCGGTTCGCCGCGCCGCCGTCGAGCGTGGAATTATGTCAGCAGCAAACGCGGCGGCCCTCTCCCAAACCGAAGCACTCGATCTCATTTTCAGCCCCGGGGTAACCACCAGCGCCTCGCTCAACGAAGTGGCCGGCCGCGGAATTGGGCTCGAAGTGGTTCGCGAGGTCGCCAGCCGGTTCAAGGGCTGGGCCGGGGTCCTCACCGAGGTCGGCGTCGGCACCGCCGTCCAGATCGAGGTGCCGGTCTCGCTCTCGTCGGTCAGGGCGATCCTGCTGGCGGCCGGCGATTTGCTCATCTGGATTCCGCTGGAGGCGGTTCATTCAGCGCTGCGACTCGGCGCGGATGCGATTGTGTCACTGGCAGGGCGATCCTCATTGATCTTCGAAGGTCGCGCGATTCCATTTATCCGGCTCGCCGAAACAATGGGGCGGCCGCTTGCGTCCGGCGCTGACTCGCGCCCCCATCTGGCGGCGATCGTTCAAGCCGGCAGCGAGTTGCTCGCGGTCGGGGTGGACCGCGTGATTCACGCAAGCGAGGTGATCGTTCATCCCCTGCCGGTCGCCGCCGGTCGCGTGGCTATGCTCGCGGGAGCGGTATTCGACGCCCAGGGAAATCCGCAATTGGTGCTCAATCCGGACGCGCTGCTGGAAGCCGCCCACGCGGTCTCATCGCGGCCGACGCGGGAGGCCACACCCGCGCCGCACATCCTGGTCATCGACGATTCGCTCACCAGTCGCGTGATGCTGCAGAGCATCCTGGAGACCGGGGGCTTCAAGGTCGATCTCGCGGTGAGCGGCGAGGATGCGATGGCGAAGGCCCGCGAACGCCGCTACAGCCTCTTCGTCTGCGATGTTGAGATGCCCGGCATGAATGGTTTTGAGTTCGTCTCGCAGACCCGCGAATACGACTATCTGCAAGGGATTCCATCCATCCTGGTTACCACCCGCGGTGGCGCCGACGACCGCAGGCGCGGTGCCGAGGCCGGCGCCCGCGCCTACATAGTCAAGGGCGAGTTCAGCAAGGACTCGCTGCTTGAAACTGTTCGGAGCCTGGTGGGCTAGGCGATGGCAACCATTCGCGTCCTGGTCGCAGATGACTCGATGACGGTGCGCAGACGCCTGGTCCAGGCGCTATCCACCGATGCCGGACTTGAAGTTATCGCGGAGGCTGTCGACGGCCGTACCGCGACTCAACTCTGCCGGCGGCTGCGTCCTGACGTAATCACCATGGACGTGATGATGCCTGTGATGGACGGCGTCACCGCCACTGAATACATCATGGCCAACTGTCCCACGCCGATCCTGATGGTCTCGGCCTGGTCCAATCGGGACCTCGTCCTGCAAACCTTCGACGCGCTGGCGGCCGGAGCCGTCGACGTGCTCGATAAGCCCGGCGCCGATACGCCTGACGGAGTGTGGGAAAGCGAATTGGTCGGGGCGGTTAAGATGGTATCGCGCGTCAAGGCCTTTCAGCGTTCGTCGGTCAATCGGCGTTCACGAGTGGCTGGTGCGAGCGCGCGGATCCTCGAGGCTATTCGCCTTCCCCTTCTCGAAAGCGATGAAGCGGTGATTGTCGCGATCGGAGCGTCGATCGGCGGTCCGTCTGCAATTGTAAAAATTCTGTCGCAGATCCCGTCCGGCTTCCCGCTCTCAATTCTGCTCGTTATGCATATTGCGCCGGAATTCGCGGAGAGTCTTGTTCAATGGGTCGCAACCCGCTCGAAGAATCTCCGGGTGCGAGTTGCGGTCGATGGCGAGCCACTGCCGCGCCCGGGCTGTGGCGAGATACTCATGGCGCCGCCCGACCGTCATCTCGTAGTCGACCGAGGTCTTCTGCGGATGACCCACACTCCGCAGCGCCATTCATGCCGCCCCTCGATTGACGAACTATTCGAGTCCGTCGCTCGCGAGTGCGGCTCGCAAGCTATCGCCTGTCTGCTGACTGGTATGGGCAAGGACGGGGCCGCCGGGCTCCTCGCGGTCAGGCAAAACGGCGGCCGGACGATAGCGCAAGATGAAGCCAGCTCGATCGTGTTCGGGATGCCGCGGGAAGCGATCGCCCTGGATGCCGCACAGGTTATAGCCCCACTTGCCAACGTCGCTGAGACGCTCTGCCTGATGGCGCGGCGACGCGGTGGAGACGCCATATGCCCATGAGCTCCAGTGTATTGGTAGTCGACGACAGCTTGACGGTACGGATGGACCTGAAGACTGCCTTCGAGACCGGAGGCTATGCCTGCACCCTTGCTGCCACGCTGGCCGCGGGCCGCGCCGCCTTGCACAAGAGTCTCTTCGATCTGATCGTGCTTGACGTCCAGCTTCCCGACGGCGACGGCGTCGCGTTCCTGTCTGAATTGAAGGGCACGATGGAAACCCGCGCAATTCCCGTAATCCTGCTCTCGCTGGAGGCCGACGTTCGCGCCCGGGTGCGCGGACTCACCACCGGCGCCAATGAATACGTGGGCAAACCGTATGACAAGGGCTATCTGCTCACCTGTGCCAACGAACTGATTCGCGCGCGCACAGTCCAACAACTCCCCAACCTGCTGGTCATCGATCCAAGCGAAACCTTTCGCCAGTGGCTCAAGCAGCTCGTCGAGCCGAACGGATATCACCTGGTAGAGGGACAGAGTGGCGCCCAGGGATTGCGTCTGACGGCTGAAATTCAGCCCGCCGCCATAGTGGTCGACGGTCAGATGGCGGGAATCGACGGCCTTACCTTCATCAGTCGGATCAAGTCCAATACGGTGCTGCGCGAGATCCCCTGCGTCTTCTTCACGGATTCCGATGACCACGACACCGAAATCCGGGCGCTCGAGGCGGGCGCCGACGCCTTTATGCGCAAAAGCGAAGACCAGGCAACGTTGCTGGTACGACTGGGCGCGCTCACTCACTCGCGCGAGGCGATGCGGACCACGGACAACGCCAAGAGTCTCTTCGGCAACAAAAAATTGCTGGGCATCGGGAGCGACTCATCTTATTTGCTCGAGCTCGCGTCTGAGCTGCTGGCCGACGATTACGAAATGGCGATCGCGCTATCGGTCGCCGAGGCGCTCGAACTTCTGGCAGTCCGCCGGGCCGACTGCATACTGCTCGAAAGCTCATCGGCCGATCCGGCGTTCTTCAGAAAAATAAAAGATTCCCCCGACTGGCGCACGATCCCGTTGATAATCGTTACTGACGATCCAGCCAGCGCTGTCGTCCGCGAGGCGCTGAGAGCTGGAGTCGATGATTTCGTCACAAAGTCCCACGATTTTGCAATCGCCAAGGCGCAGCTGCGCAATCTGCTCCGCCGCAAACAGGTCGCCGACCGTAACCGTCAGGCCCGTGAAGTTCAACTGCGCGACGAAACCAGGGCCGCCGCCGCCGAAGCGCTCGCGATGGGACATCTCGCCGAGACTCGCTCCCGCCTGCTCGCGGAACTCGAAGTCAAGAATACCGAGTTGGCGGCGGCGCGCGAGACCGCGCTCGAAGCCTTAAGAATCAAGTCCGAGTTCGTGATGAACATGAGCCACGAAATTCGCACCCCCCTCAACGGCATAATCGGGTTTACTGAATTGTTGCTCGAAACCGACCTGACTCCCGACCAAATAGAGTTCGCGCGCGCGGTCGGGGAGAGCTGCAATTTGTTGCTTAATATCGTTAACGACATCCTCGACTTCTCGAAGCTCGAAGAGCACAAGGTTGTTTTCGAGCGAATCGATTTCGATTTGGCAAGTCTGCTCGAGAGTACGGTTGAATTGTTCGCCGAAAAGGCTCATCGCCAGGGCCTCGAACTGATGCTCGCGTATGCCAGCGAGGCGTCGATGACGATCTCGGGCGATCCGACCCGATTGCGCCAGGTCCTGAACAATCTGCTCGTGAACGCGTTGAAATTCACCCCCGCCGGCGAGGTCATCCTCCGCGTTTCCCTGCAAGCGGAGACCTCCGACGAGGTCGTCTTTCGCTTTGACGTTCGCGATACCGGAATCGGTATCCCGCAGGCGGTGCAGGCCGGGCTCTTCGCTCCATTCTCGCAGGCCGACGCGTCGACTACGCGCAAATATGGCGGAACCGGGCTTGGGCTGACCATTTCAAAGAAACTGGTCGAGCAGATGCAGGGGAAAATTGAAATTGAAAGCGAACCGGGAAGGGGATCGACCTTCTCTTTCACGGCCAAATTCGGAAGGCCGCCGCCGGCTCCGACCCTGGAATCTAATTTCGCCAGACTGGCAGGCGTGCGCGCATTTGTCGTCGATGACAACGCGACCAATCGCGCCGTGGTCGCGGACACTTTGAAATCCTGGGCGATGATCGCCGAGACCGCCGCGAGCGGAGACGAAGCGCTGGCCGCGATGCGCCAGCAGGCGGCTGAAAATCGGCCCTGTTATTTGGCTATCGTCGAGGCCGAGCTGCCCGGGATGGACGGTGCCGCTCTGGCTCGCGCGATCAAGGCCGATCCGGCGCTTTCAAAGACCCGACTCCTATTGATGAAGCCGGTCGGTGAAAGCGCGAGTTCGGCAGCTAGCCGCCGCAAGGATTTCGACGGATGGCTGACCAAACCCGTACGGCCGTCGCATCTCTTCAAGAGGCTCGAGGCGCTGCTCGATTTGAGCTCGCCGAGCGCCGGACCTTCGATTCGCGAACCGGTCCTGAAGGCGTCTCAAATCGCGGCTCCCTCGGCCAACCCGTCGCACGACCCGGCGCGCATCCTGGTGGTCGATGACAACCTGGTGAATTTGAAGGTGACCGAAAAGCAACTCCAGAAGTTAGGATATCGCGTCGATCTGGCCGGTGGCGGCAGGGCCGCGATTGAAGCGGTGTTCAGCGCGCACTATGCGGTTGTGCTGCTTGACTGTGAGATGCCTGAAATGGACGGGTACGCCACCGTGGCGGAAATCCGGCGGCTCGAAGGCGTCGCTCGGCGCACGATCGTAGTCGCGATGACGGCGCACGCCCTCGAAGGAGCACGCCTGCACTGCCTCGATGCCGGCATGGACGAGTACGTCGCCAAGCCGGTTACCCTGAGCGCATTGGCCGCCGTCCTCGAACGGTGCGCCATGTTGGCGAAGAAAGCGGTTAGACTTACTGGCTGATCTGGCTGCCAAGCGCGCTCCTTCGCGACTGATATTCGGCCTTATAGGTCTGCGATTCTACGAACGCCGCTCCACTGCGTATTCGCCTCCCAAAAAAAGCTCTTCAGCGGGCACCTCCATCACGCCAGGCTATCGGTTGGTTTGCGAACTTAGGTAGTCTACGTGTCACGCCGCTCGAGGAGTGCGCCCGGGTCGCATAGACAAAGCTCGCCATGAGGCACAACACGATGACTCCGATCACCGCGAGCCTGATCAGGGCGCCGGTGCTAAACGTCGGAAGCTGATCCCTGGACGATCGTTTCCGAGAAAGTTGCGGCATTAAGTCAGAAGTGTTCATCGCGCTCTTGCCTCCGCCAAAAAAATTCGTGGTTACCGTTCGGCGACTATCTCTGACAGGAACCAGGTTCGACGCTCGGTCTCGTCGATCCAGGTCTCGATCAAGCTGGCGGTCGCGACGTCGCTATGCTGGTCGCAGAGCTTATGAGTTGAACGCAGGTCTCGCGTCAGCTCCTGGTTATCGTCACGAAGCTCGGTCAGCATCTCGCGGGGCGCGACAAATTCGGCGTTGTTGTCTTTCAGGCGTTGATGATCCGCGATGTCGCTGATGGAGCGAATCGTAGTGCCGCCGATTTTGCGCGCGCGCTCGGCTATGTCGTCCGTCATGGCGAAGATCTGGTCGGACTGCTCGTCAAGGAGCAGGTGGTAATCGCGGAAGTGCTTCCCGCTCATGTGCCAGTGGAAGTTCTTGGTCTTGACGTACAGCGCGAACACATCGGCCAGCAATTTGCGAAGTGCGCCCGATATTTCCACGACCGCGTCGCCGCTGAGATCGCTTGGAGTTTCCCAAAAGTTTCTAGTTTTAGCTGCGGAATTGCCTTTCATTGCCCGTTCTCCTTCGCTTCTGTTTTGAGCTTGCCAAACTTGGACCAGCGCTTCACGAATCAAGGCGCGAAATGGGAAGTCACGCGTCGTGCGGCCTTTTTTCACGCTTCTCCCAGTAAGAACGGAGGTTTTCGCCATGGCATGCAGAACAATATTGCGTGTTTGGTACGGAAAGCGCTGGGGAATTCCGCAGTCCTTCGAAGACATCGGTAGTTTTGACGGGGCGGTAAATTTTGCCGCTTTCATCGAGGCTGACCGAATCGAGGTCGTCCGCGGGCTCGCCGCCTCGCCACCCGCCGAGATGGCCGCATAGCGACCTCAAAACGAAGCGCTGTACAGTTACGAGCGTTTCGGAATGTCTCCACAGATCGAGGTGACGCGCACGCTCCTCGACGGAACTGGCAGCCGGTAACATTTTGCAGCGCCGTTCTGCACAGATAGGCCATTCATAAACATCGGAACGAACTTGAATCGCACATCCTCGACGCGGTCTGCTGGCCCTATGATTTTGAGATTTGGGGCGGTAAGTTTTGGGCAGCGGACTGTGAAACCCGATGACGTGCGCGTCGTGCAAGTTCGACAATCCCTCTGCGGCGCGGTTTTGCGAGCAGTGTGGGACTCCGCTTGAAGTGAAATGCCCGCGCTGCGGCGCGGCCGTGTCTGCCGGCGCGCGGTTCTGCGGCGCGTGCGGCAACCAGCTTGCAACGCCCACCCCTACCTCTGCCGAACCCTCACCCTCAAAACCGCGCGAGACCAGAAGTGTTGCGGCCAACGCGTTCATTCCTGACGTACCCGGCCATCTTGCCGAGAAGATCCTGAGCGGGCGCGCGGCGCTGGAAGGCGAGCGGCGCCAGCTGACGGTCCTGTTCGGAGATCTCGCGAATTACACCGCGCTCAGCGAGAAGCTCGACCCCGAAGAAGTCCATCGCATCGTTCAACGCTGCTTCGAGCTCGTCACCGCCGAAATTCACCGCTTCGAAGGCACCATCAACCAGTACGGCGGCGACGGCTTCATGGCGCTGTTCGGAGCGCCGATTGCGCACGAGGACGCGCCGCGTCGCGCCGTGCATGCTGCGCTCGCTATTCAGCGCACGCTCGGATCATTCGGCAAGGACCTTGAGCAAAAGAGCGGGCTGGTCGTGCAGATGCGAATCGCGCTCAACACGGGGATCGTCGTGGTGGGCAGAATCACCGACGATTTGCGCATGGACTACACCGCCATCGGCGATACGATCAATCTTGCCTCGAGGCTCCAGTCCGCGGCCCGCCCCACCAGCGTCATCGTCAGTGAAGCGACGCACAAGGCGATCGAGGGATTCTTCAACACCGTCGATCTGGGCGAACTGCAGATCAGAGGTCATGCCCCCGTGCACGCGTTCGAGGTAACGGGGGCGCGCTCGCGGCGCACGAGATTGCAAGTGACCGCGGAGCGCGGGCTCACTCCGCTGGTCGGCCGGGAGAGGGAACTTGCGGCCCTCGAAGATCTTTTTCGCGAAGTCCGCAGCGGACGCGGGCAGATCGTATTCATTGCGGGCGAGGCGGGAATTGGAAAGTCGCGGCTGCTGCTCGAGTTTCGCCGCCGCCTGGAAGCGTCGAGCGATCCAATCACCTGGCTCGAGGGGCGATGCGTCTCGTTCGGCCAGACCATCCCGATGCTGCCCGTGATCGACCAGTTGCATGAAAGCTTCGGTGTCCGCGAGGAAGACGGCGAGCCCGAACTGATTGCCAAGGTCGAACAGGGGATGCGCGCGATGGGCGGTCTCGAGGCCGAGACTTCATACGTGCGCTACGTTCTTTCCGCCGACCCCGGCGATCCCGCGGTAGCCGCGATGGATGCGTCATCGCGCCGCAAACGGCTGTTCGATGCGTTGCGCGCGCTGATGCTGCGCGGCGCGACGCTCAGGCCCTTGGTGCTCGTGCTCGAGGACCTGCATTGGAGCGATACCAGCACCCAGGAGTACCTGGATTTCGCGATGGACTCGGTGGCGGGCGCGCGCGTGATGATGATACTGACGCATCGCATCGGGCAGACTCATCCGTTTCCGAGTCGAAGCTTTCACACCACGCTGAATCTTCACCACCTTTCCGGAGCGCAAGCCCTCCAGATGGCGACGGCGGTGCTGGGGGTCGCGGATTTTCCGGAGGAACTCAAGACTGCCCTCGACCAGAAGGCCGAAGGAGTGCCGCTTTACGTCGAAGAGATGACCAAGTCGCTCGTCGACCTGGGCTTTCTCGCACGTGAGAACGGGCATTACCGCGTGACCAAGGCGCTCGAGGATTTGAGCGTCCCCGACACCATGCAGGGCATCATCATGGCGCGCCTCGATCGCCTCGGCGTCGAGGGAAAGCGAACGGTTCAGCTTGCCTCCGTAATCGGCCGGCAATTCGTCGTGAGACTGCTCGAGCGGGTGGCTGGACTGACGGGCAAGCTCGAAGGTCTGCTCGGTGAACTGAAAGCGCTCGAGATTATCTACGAGCAGGGACTGCTTGCCGAGCCGGGATACGTCTTCAAGCACGCGGTGATCCAGGACGTTGCCTACAGCAGCCTGCTCGTCCAGAGCCGCAAGGACCTTCATCGGGGCGTGGGCGAGGCGATCGAAGAGTTGTATCGCGACCGCCTGACCGAGCACTTCGCGGAGCTCGCGCATCACTTCACCCGCGGCGAGGATTGGTCGAAGGCGATGCAGTACAGCTCGCTCGCGGGGGACCAAGCCGCGCACGTCTTTGCCAACGCAGAAGCCAAAAAGCACTATCTCAGTGCGCTCGACGCGGCGGCGAAGCTTTCCCCGCCTTTGGATTGGGAGGCCCTCCTGACGCTCCACTCCAAGTACGCTGAAATTCTGCTGAACTTGAGCGAGTACGACGGTGCCGTCGCGGAGTACTCAAAGGCGTTGGAGCTGGCGCGCCGCGCAGGCGATCGACGACGAGAAATGGAAGCGATGGTCTGGCTCAGCTCGGTCTATGATTTTTCGCATCGCGGCGAGCCGGCGATCGACTACAACGAGCAGGCATTCGGGATCGCTCGGGAACTCGGCGACCGCGAGTTTCAGGCGATTTGCCTTGCCAACCGGGTGGCGATCTCCACAGCCGGATGGGGCCAGATCGTCGCAACCACCGCCGACGCTGAAGAAGCTCTTCGTCTGTCCAAGGAAATCAAGAACCAGCCGTTGCACGCCAAAGCGCTGGTGTACCTCGGCGGCGCGCTGCAATGGCGCGGCGAGTTTGAGCGCGGCCTGGTTCATCTCAAGGAAGGGGTCGAGCTGGCGGAAAAGATTCATTCGGGTTTCAACTATGGCATGGGCGTCTTCCAGATTGGGAACACGCACCTATCTCGCGGAAGCTACGAGGAGGCGCTGCGCTGGTACAGGCGCCTGAGCGAGTATGGCTCCGCGGCTGGCGACAAGTTCTGGATCGCGCGAGCGCCTAACTTGATCGCCGCAGTGCATCTGGAGCTCTACGACCTGGATGTTGCGGCGGAACGCAACGTCGAGGCTGAAGAGATCGCGAGAGCAGCGTGGCCGTGGCCTGAGCCGCGGGGACATTCTCTACTGAAAGTTGGCCTGGCTCATCTTGGAAAAGGCGAACACGGGAAGGCCGAGGAATACTTGCAGCGCGCCTGGAATTTGTTGGATGACGACACCTGGTATCGATGGCGCTGGCACATCCCGCTGCTCCGTGCACGCGGCGCGTTGGCCTTGGCGGAGAAGCGTCTCGACGATGCGTGGAAGTTCGCGGTCGAGTCGTTCGAGATGGCGACCCACCACGACTCCCGCAAGCACATCGCGCGCGCCCGCCGGCTCCAGGGAATGGTGCTCGCCGCCAACGGTCGGCTCGAAGACGCAGCGGCAACGCTGGAATCGTCGGTTGCTCTCGCTACGCAAATCGGAACTCACCCGGATGTCTGGATGGCGAAATGCTCCCTCGGACAAGTTCTGCTCAAGCTGGGCAGAGATCGGGAGGCGGAGGAGCAATTCACAGACGCGCTTCGTACGCTCGAAGCGATTGCGAACAACCTGCACACGCCAGGCCTGAAGAAAGCGCTGCTCGCGTCCCAGCCGGTCGCGGAGCTCTATTCAGCGCTCGGCCGCCGGCCGCCGATCGCCACTTAAATCGATCGTTCCCTATCTGCTACTCCGGAGAAAGTTCGTCCGGTGTCCCCAAAAAGGATTCATTGGGCGGCGTAGCAGACGAACGTATCGGTTTTGTCGAAAGCAGGGTCAAACGCCGGATAGCACTCAAACTTGGCTTCCAGACTCTTGGTTTCAGAGCCGCTCGTCTCCTTCCCACTGAACATCCCCGCATAAGGCGCAGCACCGCGCTGGACTGTGATGGTAGCAGCGGGTTGGCCTGAATTGTGCCCGAGTCCCACGCCGCCCAACAACTGCGACAATCCGTCGATTCCTTGTGCCTGTGACGCGTACGGCGTTATGAGACCAAATAGGAGAATAGCCGCGGTCGCACTAACGAACACTGTAGTAAAGCGCGTAATTCTCATATAGCTCGAAACAGCGAACTCGTGTGCCCTAACCAGAAAGACGAAAAGGCTCGCGCGCGGGTTACAAGAAAATGGGCTAAGCTAGCGTCCCACTGGCATTTCCATGGATGGCAGCGACAGCGACAACAATGAAAAGGACGTCCTGCACCTCGGCTGCGGGCATAACCAGATTGCGGATGCCGTCAACGTCGACATGCGCGCGGACGTAGGTGCGGATGTCGTGCACGATCTCAACCATCGTCCGTGGCCGTTTCCCGACAATCGGTTCGGAGCTGTGATCGCGACTCACGTGATCGAACACCTTCACGACACGGTCGCCACGATGGAGGAAATCCATCGCGTCTGCCGTCATGGCGCGACGGTCAAAATAGTTGCGCCGCATTTTTCCTCGCCCAATGCGTTCACCGATCCGACGCATTGCCATTTCTTCGGCTATTACAGCTTCCAGTTTTTCACCGGCGAGATGGCCAACGCGTTTGGCGATCCTCCCCGGTTCAGGCGGCGCAAGACGTGGCTCGTTTTTCCGTCCACGCGGTTCGGCACCGTGGACAGGCTCGGTGCCCGATTAGCGAAATGGAGTCCGCAAAGATATGAACGCCGCTTCTCGATGTTCTTTCCGGCCGAGGAGTTGCACAACGAGCTGGAAGTCGTGAAGGACCATGCGCAAGCCACTCGCGTCGGAGGTGCGCTCCGGACCGACGCAGCTCAAGCGCCGATGAAGCGCATTTTGATCGTCGCATCCAAGCTGGAACCGCCCGGCGGTGGAGAAGGACTGCTTGCCTGGATCATCGAGGCGCTGAAGCGCGACTATCGGCTCACTGTGTTGACCTGGACTGCCCCTGATCTCGAAGGGTTGAACCGGTCTTTTGCGACCGATCTTTGCGCTTCCGACGCGGAATTCCTGGTCATGAACCCGCTGGCCAGGGCCGTCGCGCTGAAATTGCCGGCCAGGATGACTCGGCTCAAGGATCAGTATCTGTGGAGGCGGAGCCGCCGGATCGCAGACCGCTTCGATGTAGTTCTCTCGGGCCACAACGAGGCTGACGTCGGCTCCCACGGTATCCAGTACATTCACTCTCCAAAAAACGTGGATAGCAAGTCGAGAGCGGAGGCATACTGGCCGCTGGCCCCGGCGATACGTATGTATCGCTCTACGATTGACCGCATGACCGGGGTCTCGTGGGAGCGGATGCGGAAGAATCTCACGCTGGTGAACTCGGACTTTACCGGACACAGCTTCCGGAAATTTTACGGCGTCGAGACCATGACGCTGTATCCGCCGGCGATCGGCGAATTTCCCGACGTCCCTTGGGAGCGTCGCGAGGACGGATTCGTTTGCATCGGGCGCATCATACCGTGCAAACAGATTGAGCTGATAATCGGGATTTTGTCCGCGGTCCGGGCCGGCGGGCCGCAAGTGCATCTCCACGTGGTGGGAAGGGGAGAATCCCCCGGCTACATGGCCTCGATTCGGCGGCTGGTTCAGGACCACGCGTCCTGGATCCATCTGCACGAAGACCCTACGCGCGCAGAGCTGGTCGAGTTGATCGCGAGACACCGCTACGGCATCCATGCGATGGACGAAGAGCCTTTCGGCATGGCGGTCGCCGAGCTGGTCAGGGGGGGCTGTATCACCTTCGTTCCGAACAGCGGCGGCCAGGTCGAGATCGTCGGCCACGACGAGCGGCTGACTTACAACTCGCGACAGGACGCGGTGAACAAGATTCTGCGCGCGCTGGGTGACGGTGAAAGCGAATATCAGGCGAGCCTGCGCATTCACATCGCGTCGCGCCGCAACTTGTTTGCGACCGGGCGTTTCGTGAGCCGGATTCGCGAAGTAGTCGGCGACTATCTCGGCGAGCGGCGGCCGGACGCGGCCCGGGTTGGATCGAGATGAAGCGTATCCTGTTCGCGCAGCGTACGATTAGTACGGTAAGCGGTGCCGACGGTCTCGCCGCCTGGATCCTCGAGGCCCTCAAGCGTGACTATCGGCTCACCCTGCTCACTTGGGAACCGGTGGATCTCGCGGCCCTGAACTGGTTTTTCGGAACCGAGCTTCGACCCGCTGACTTCGAAGAAACTACCGTCAAGCCATCGGTGGTGCGGCTGGCGAAGATGCTCCCAACGCCGGCTGTCGGGCTCCGAAGGCTCTATGTTTCCATGGAGGCGCGGCGATGCGCCGCGCGCTTCGACGCGGTGATTACAGCCTCCAACGAGGCTGATCTGGGGCCGCGCGGGATTCAGTACATCCACTTCCCCGAAGCGTTGTCGAAAGGGAATAAATCGCCGAGCTGGTATCACTCTCCGGCCGCCGTGCGTGCATATGAAGCGATCGGTGAGCGCCTGACCGGGTTTTCACTCGACAGGATGAAGCGCAATCTTACGCTGGCCAACTCGGAGTTCACCGCCCGCGCCATCCGCGAAGTGTACGGGATCGAGCCGGTGGTGGTTTATCCTCCGGCCATCGGCCAGTTTCCCGAAGTGCCGTGGGATCGGCGCAAGGACGGCTTCGTATGCATTGGGCGGATCGCCGGAGAGAAACGAATCCAACTGATGATCGAGATTCTCTCTGCGGTGCGGCTAGCCGGTCCCCAGGTGCATCTCCATGTGGTCGGCAATGTATGGGACCCCGTCTACGCTGGGTCGATTCGGCGCCTGGCTCAGGCCAACTCGCCCTGGGTACATCTGCACGAAAACATATCGCGTCCCGAACTCGTCGAGTTGCTTGCCAGTCACCGCTACGGCATCCACGCGATGCACGAAGAGCCCTTCGGCATGGCCCCCGCCGAGCTGATCAGTGCGGGCTGCATCACGTTCGTCCACAACAGCGGCGGGCCGTTGGAGATAGTCGGCAACGACGAGCGTCTGATCTACTCGTCGCGCGAAGACGCAGTGAACAAAATCCTCCGCGCACTACGCGACCCCGACTATCAGGCAAGCCTGCGCAATCATATCGAGTCGCGCCGCAAACTTTTCCGCTCGGACCGCTTCGTGAGCCAGATTCGCCAGGTAGTGAGTGATTACCTCGAGGCACCGCCAGCTAGGAACGCGCCCGCGACAAGATTGGCATCGTCGCCGAAGACCGCCGAAGAGTCCTCAAGCCACAGACCTTGAGCACGGACGAGGAATCCGGCCCACCAAGCCAGCCCAAGGTCGATGAATTGCGACTCGTGTTCCACCCTTTCCAACCTGGAAAAAGGTTTTGGGCGATGGTGGTGTCTCAGTTTCAATTTGCTGCTCTTCCCCTCTCCCTGTAAGGGAGAGGATGAAGGTGAGGGTCCTTATACAGCGCGCTCTTTTGCGCGCGATTTAAGATTCTGCGTCTGCCCTGAACGCAAACTGAGACACTACCTGAGCGATAGTCGGCCGCAGATGGCCGTACCAGCGGACCGCAGATGGCCGTAGCAGCGTCTTGAGACCTCGCCTGTTCCCCTTTCCAACCTGGACAGGGTTTTCGGGATCTTCTCTGTTCCCCCTTTCCAACCTGGACGGGGTTTTCGGGATCTTCTCTGTTCCCCTTTTCCAACCTGGACGGGGTTTTCGGGATCTTCTCTGTTCCCCCTTTCCAACCTGGACGGGGCTTTCGAGATCTTCTCTGTTCCCCCTTTCCAACCTGGAAAGGGGATTATGTTGGGCTTGACACCCAACCCCAGAATGCGTATATTGTACGCATGAACAAGAAAGTTGAAGCTGGCAAGCCGCTGACCACTCAACCGTCGATCACCCTCGCCCAACTGATGAAACAGTTCAGCGATGAAACCGCGTGCAAAACGCTGTTGCGCGATCTTCGCTGGCCGGATGGCGTCGAGTGCCCACGCTGCAAGAACAAGCAGGTCTATACGCTCAAGTCGCGTCCGTTCCATTGGGTCTGCAAGGTCTGCGGCGGGCGCAACGGCTACCGATTCAGCGTCATCACCAAAACCATTTTCGAGAACACCAATTACCCGCTCTCGACTTGGTTTCAGGTCATCTACCTGATCACTCAAAGCAAGAAGGGGATCAGCGCGCTGCAAATCCATCGCCAGATTGGATCGGGCGACTACCGCACTGCTTGGTACATGGTGATGCGCATCCGCGCCGCGATGAAAGATGACGGTTTGGCAAAGCTGCTCGGCACGGTCAAGATTGACGAAACCTACTTGGTGGGAAAGAGAAGAATCGCCATTGGGATAAGAAGCATGGCGGGCGCGGCACGGCTGGGAAGATTCCCGTCATCGGCGCTATCAGCCGGAAGGGAAACGTAGTCTGCAAGATGATCGAACAGACCGATACCGAAACCTTGACTCGATTCGTCCGCGACACCGTGAGCGACAAAGTGAATCTGGTCGCGACGGACGAGCACTCCGGCTATCGTTACCTGAAATGGGCGATGCCGCATGAAGTGGTCAAGCACAGCGAAAATCAATATGTTCGCGGCGAGGTCCATACCAACAACATCGAATCGTTCTGGTCGCTGCTCAAGCGTGGAGTGGTCGGCACCTACCACAACGTGAGCAAGAAATATCTGCCGCTCTATCTCGCGGAGTTTCAGTACCGCTTCAACAATCGCGACAACAAGAATATTTTCTTTGACGTGATAGCAGGATGCTGAGGTCACCCCACTGGCGGAAGCCTCAGCCAGATAAGGCCAGTCACCTGATTGTGGACAGGGGCGGACAATTCCGATTGCCGTTTGGCCGCCTATTGCATAAATCAAGGCGAATCGGGGGTGCGCGATGACAGACAAAGACGATGAAATCATTGCTCTACTGCGCGAACTCGTACAGGTGAGCAAAGACAACGCGACACGATACGCTGATGCGGTCAAACGAAGTCGGCGCAGTATCCTCACTTCTCGGATTATCCTCGTCGCGGTAGTCGTCATCATCTTGGCGAGTTCCTACTTCTTTCGTTCATAAAGGTGTCTATTGAACAATGCCGAAAGCCAAACCCATCTCACTCCATCCATTGACGTTCCATGAAGCCCTCAAGCACCTGGTACGCGTTGATCCTGATAGCGTTGGTATTACTTCTAAGCGCCGTAAAACACGTAAACGGCGGAAGTCAAAATTGAGCGCAAAGTGATTCGCTTTGGTGGTGCCTAACCAATAAAGGCTCCGAGTTGCCAAAAAAGCAGCAGCCAGCCGATCAGGACGAGCAAGCCCCCAACGGGACGGTGATCGCTCACAAGTCGGACGCCACACCAAACGATCAGCAGCGTACCGAGCAAAAACATCCATTGAAAACAATTGGGATGTGGGTGTTCGGAATAATCCGCGCAGTCGATGCTCAAACGCTTTTCAATTTCTTGCTTGTTGTATTTACCGCCGTTCTCAGTTGGGTAGCTGTGCATCAGTATCATCTTGAGCAAATGACTGAACGGGCGCGGATCGCCATTGGAAAAGAAGATGGAACTTTGGCCGACTTTTATCAGTTCGGTAACAATTGCGGAGTGTATGTGTTTCTCCGAAACATCGGGCACACGACCGCCCAACATTTCACCGCCGAATCTTGGTCGTGGGATGATGATATCCCATTTGCCACCGTTCCTGCGGTCAATTCCGACTACGTAACAAGTAAAGGCTACGGGCCAGACCTGCCCGCGCAGTCGCCTTACACACTGCAAACGATAATACCTTGCGACCAAGTTACTCAGGCGAAAAACGGAAAAATTCGCATGATCGTTTTCGGTCGATATAGATTCCAGCCAGAGGGCACCACGGGCACAATATGCGAATCGTTTGCGGTCGAAAGAATGCCAAATACACAGTATTTCCTTGCGGACTCGCTCAGGGACATGCCGATGTGCATGGACCTCCCGCGCGAGCACTGGAGTATGGGCATCACTTTCACGCACGGAGCAGAGAACCGACTGCAAGCAGAGTTCAAGGCGCAAATGCTTGAGCAGATGGAGCGCGCGCTTAGCGGTATCAAGCTCGTTCCAGCCGCTAGCCCTACTCCCATCAAATGATTTAGAACACCGGCCTGTCACCCAAAACGTACCGATGAGGCATATGAGTGTCAAGCCCAACATAATCCCTTTCCAACCTGGACAGGGTTTTCGGGATCTTCTCTGTTCCCCCTTTCCAACCTGGAAAGGGGGTGAGGGGGATAGGACAGCACGATTCCCGCCTCTGGTATTCCCCTTCCCCATTTCTGGGGAAGGGGCCAGGGGTTAGGGTTTGTCTATTAGACGCGGGACACGGAAAGAGGAAGATCTCGTCACTCCGGGGAACATCCTGCCAATCGCCCGGTTGAGCGCTTCTGGCCGGCGCGATAACACCAGGTTCGTTTCCCTCTTGCCGTCGCTGACTTCATAGTCTTCGGGTGCGAGGAGGGGAAACGCGCGATGAAGGTGTAGCTCCCAGCCGCGCGGGCAAATACGCCGGCGAAAAGGGAGGCTCCGGGCGCGCCAAAGATAGGGAAGATCCAAAGTGTCCGCCGCTTTCCCAGCTCAGCCGGCGGAGCGCGTTTCGCCCGCCGCTGCCATCCGGCGGAATTCGTCGACGTCGCGCAACAATTCATCGTAGCTGCCGCACGCGCGGATCCGGCCGTCGGCGATGAAGACCAGCCGATCGCAATGCTTTACCGTAGCCAGGCGATGGGCGATCACCAGCAGGGTCTTGCGGCCTTGCAGCGTCTCAATCGCGCTCGTCACGTCGGCCTCGGTGGCCTGGTCAAGCGCGGAGGTGGCTTCATCGAATACCAGCAGGTCGGGATCGTGATAGAGCGCGCGAGCGATCCCGACGCGTTGCCGTTCGCCGCCGGAGAAGCGAACGCCGCGCTCTCCGACCACGGTATCGAGGCCGGCCGGCAGCGTGGTGACCAACTGATCGAGTTGCACCATCCGAACCACGGCGCGCACGCGGTCAAGGTCAATCTCGGCGTCCGGGAAGCCGAACGCGATATTGCGGGTCAGGCTGTCGTCGAGCAGAAAGATTGATTGCGGCACGTAGCCGATCCGATGCTTCCAGGCGAACCGCCGATCGGATAGGTCTCGGCCGTCGATCAGGATGCGGCCCGACGAAGGAGTGAGCAATCCCACCAGCAGGTCGGCGAGCGTGCTCTTGCCCGCACCAGTCGGTCCCACGACCCCGATTGATTCGCCGCGGCGAATCGTCAGCGAGATCTCATGCAGCACCGGTTGCCCGGCCTCGGCGTAGGTAAACGACACGCGCTCGAATTCGATTGAGGTGGTGAGCATCACGGCGTGACCGGCATCAACGTCCGTATGACCGCGCTCGAGGCTGGCGATGAGCAGATAGTCGTCGTAGAGATTGTTGGCCGAGTGCGCGGTGCCGCGGATCTGATTGATTCGCCACGCAATCCGGTTGACGGACGGAACAATCCGGAACGCGGCATAGGAGAACAGCGCCAGCAGCGGCAGCCCTTCGCTGCGGACCGCGCCCCTTGCACTCAGAAGCGCGATCACGACCAGCGCCCCGCCCACAAACAGTGTCTCGGTGAACAACGGCGCGCTGGTCTCCAGGGTCTTGGCGAGGTATCCGAGTTTGAGGATGCCGCGCAGCTTCTGCTCGAGCGCGCCGACAAAAAACGGCTCGCGGCCGAGCACCTTGATCTCTTTCACACCGCCAAAGGTTTGCTGGAGATCGCGCAGAATGCCGCGTGACAGCCGATCCTTGCCGGATCCATAGCGATGCGCCATCGCGCGCGTGAGTCGCAGCAGCAAGGCGAGTCCGCCGCCCAGCAGGCATCCCGCGATCAGGGTGATCTTTGGCGCGGTGTACACCAGCACCGCGGCGATGCTCGCAGCGGACAGAACTTCCGACACCACGGCGACGGCAGGCAACATTCCTTCGTCGCAGACCCGGTTCACCGCAGCGTCGACGTTCCAGATCAGATCGGCGGAGTTGCGGCGCAGAAAGAACGGATAGGGCATCGCGAGATAGCCCCTCATCATCGTACTTTTGAGCGCCACCACCGATTCACCCACGACCTTCTGGCTGAAATATTCCATGCCGAGGGCGAACAGGTTCTTGACCACGTAGAAAAGCGCGACCAGTCCGGTCAGCGCGACGATCTGGGCCGGGGCACTGCGCCAAGGCAGCATCGATGCGACCCTTGAGACGACCGGCAGGCGCGCGATCGAGGGCGGATCGCTGATGATCTTGATCAGCGCGAACACCGCCCCGGCCGCCACTGCCTCGAGCGTGCCGCGGATAAACGCGATCGGCGCGAGTATCGCCCAGCGCCATCGGATCGCGCGGGGAAGCATCGCAAAGGTCTTGCCCAGGACTCGGATGGCGGGGAAGCGGGCGCCGCGACCGTCAGATGCGCCCCTATTCAAGTCCTTGACTACGGTAGTTGCCAACCGTTTCCTCGACGATCTGTTCGAGATGCGCACCGAAGACCGCTTTCGAGAATTTTGCGGCCACGTGCTCCCGGCCCGCCCGGCCCAGTCGATCGGCACGGTCGGGGTCTGCCAACATGCGAGCGAAAGCGTCGGCAAACGCGGCCGGCGTGGCCGGGCAGAGCAGGCCCGTGGTCTTATCCACGATCGTCTCCGCTGGACCGCCGTTGTTCACCGATATCACCGGGCGCGCGGCGGCCATCGCCTCCAGCGGCACGTAGCCGAAATGTTCATACTCCGAGGTATAAACCACGCATCGACAGCGCGAAAGAAGCTCGCGAATCTTCGCGTCATCAGGCGAGCGCAGAAAGACCACTTTGTCGGTCAGCGCAAGCCGGTTCGTCAGCGCTTGCAACTCGCGCAGGACCTCGTGGTTCTGGTGGCTGCGGTCGTCGAAGCCGCCGGCGATTACCAGTTGCACACGGCGGAAGATTTCCGGCGGCAGCCGCGACTCGAGCGCAGCCAAGGCCTCGATCGCAAGGCCCGTGTTCTTGCGCCGGTCGTAGCGGTTGATCGCGAGCAGCATGATCGAGTCGTCGCGCGCGATACGGCCGTTGCTCGCGAAGCTCGCGACATCAACCCCGGGGTAGAGCAGCTGCGACGGGCCGAGCCGCGGGAAAGTGCGACCGATAATCGAGGCCGTGAACCTGCTGTTGGCGATCACCAGATGAGCCATGCCCATGCTCACTCGTTCCGACCAGTCGATAGGAACGCGGTACCAGCGGTAGAGACCGCCGAGTTCCGAAGCGAGAAACCGATCGGGGAAATGACAGTAGAAGATGATTTTGGCCCGCGTCATCAGGCGCATTATCGGAATCGACTGTGACACCAGGTCAGCGAAGATCACGTCGAAGTGCTCGCGGCTCATCGCCAGGCGCAAGGCGGCATAGCAGGTCCGGCCGATGTTAAATGGCGCAATCATTCGGTGGGCGATGTCTAGCGGGATGAAGTCCCCGTAGGTGCGGACCTCGATCGCGCGGTTAAGACTCTGGTCGCGATTATGGCGCGAGGTGAAGATTGTAACGCGATGGCCAGCCTGCTGAAGAGAGCTGGCGGCGTCGAGCACCAGGCGCTCAGCGCCTCCGACACCCAGCTGGGGATGCACGAACCCAATCCGCAGCGATCGTTTCATGACAGTTCGTCGCGAGGGTCAATCCGCGAAGACATGAGCCGCCTCGGCGTTCCATCCGTCGCGCCATGAAGTCCGGGGCTGGCTGCGGACCTGGTCGCGCAGGCGATCGAGCAGCGGCGTATGGTCGGGAAAGCCTTCGAACAATTCGTAGAGCTGGGCGGCCAGCTGTTCGGCGTCGGCGAACAGGAGGCCATTGATGCCGTGATGCACCTGCTCGGCGAGAACAGGACCGTAGTCCAGCGCGCAGACCGGCACTCCCGCGCCGAACAGATCCGCGATCTTCATCGGCAGGTCGATTCCCGAAGCCGACTTATGACACGAGACGCCGAGGTCGGCGCATCCCAGCAGTAGCGCGTAATCTTCGGCCGGAAGCCACAGCGTGTGCAGATGGACTCTCCGCAGCGCCAACTTGCGGATCTCCTCCTCATATTGATCGCGCAGCGCGCCACGGCCGGTGATAAGAATCAGCAGTTCAGGGAAGCTCTTGCCGGTTCGAGCCATTTCATCGCAACGCGCCGCGGCTCGAATCAAGATCGAAATGTCTTCATCGGAGGTCCAACTCGTCGGGCATACGACAATCGCGGGCCGCCTGCCGTCGTCTCGGGGACCGACGTCGGCCAGAAGGCGTCGCAGCACCGCGGGCCGCGCCTCGGGTAGTGTCGGCGCGAACATCTCCGCGGGACGATCGTACAGGACGACCGCATCGGGAACCTGCCAATGCGCGCGAAGCTCGGACTGCATCGCGCGCGAGACGCACAGGTGCGCGTCGGCGCGGCGTCCGACCGTGCGCTCATGCCATCGCAACATCCGCACCGCCCAGTGATCCGATCCGAGTCTGAGCGCCAGTATCGCATGGCTGAAGTTGTGCCAGTCGATTACGAGTCGCGCCGATCTAAGTCGCGCGGCGATCAACGCGATCGCCAAGGTTGGGACGGCTGGGGGATTCTGCACCAGTACTACGTCAGGTTTAGCGACCATTAGCAGAAGGTTCCGCAGCAGGTTTAGACCCTGTCCGCAGAGCCGGATGAATTGCCAGCTCACGAAGAGGAACCCCGGCAAACGGCGGGCAGCCGCGCTCGGGGCGCGCGTCAGATGCATGGTGATCCGCGGATGATCGCTGACGGCGCGAAACGGCGCCGAGCCTGCATACGCAATCACGTCCACATCGCGGCCCGAATCGGCTAGCGCCAGCGCGTGATACTGCATGCGGGGACTTTGGCCGAAATCCCCGAGGACGACAATCACTACTCGCATAGCCTGTTTCGCTGACTGTCCGTTGTTAAGGTCCGCGGGCGGTTGTGTCAACCGCGTTGTTTAGAACATCTTGCAGAGGAAGGCCGTTCGGTCTATACCGAGTCAAACGGAAATCCCGGTTAACAATCTAAACGACAGAGGAGAGTCTTCGCCGGAAGAGACGGCGCTCGCGGAGTGTCCTCTGTCGGTAGTTATAGCTACCAGCCAGCCATGGCCGGCGATGCGCGGTATCCTGGATTCGGTATACGCCCAGGCGCGGGCTCTGGGAGCGGAACTGGTCGTCGTCGATGGACACGGGCACGGCTTGTGCGCGGATCACGGTTACGCAGGCGTGCGATGGCTGCACCGGCCCGGCGGCAGCGTGTTTCAATTGCGTGCGTTCGGTCTCGGCGAAGCTCGCGGCGAAGTTGTTGCCGTCACTGAGGACCATTGCCGGGTGGCGCCCGACTGGTGCGAGCAGGTGCTGCGCGCCCATCGCGAGAATCCCCAGGCGGCTGCGATAGGGGGAGTGGTTGAAAATGGCGCCGTCGACAGTCCCTGGGATCGAGCGTGTTTTTTCATCTCCGGCGGTGCCTTTCTGCCCCCAATACCAACCGGAGAGCGCCCCACTATCGCCGGTCAGGCGAACATTTCTTACAAGCGCTGGGCATTGCCGAAGAATCTGCCTCCCCACGGTCTCGTAGAGAGCGATTACACGAGGGAACTGCGCGATTCCGGCGAAATCCTGGTTAGCGACGATGCCCTGGTAGTCTTCCACGTCCTGCCGCTTGGCGCGCTCGGTAATTGTCTAATCCACTATCACGACGGTCGCATCAGTGCCGGGTTCGCTCGAGCAAGGTTAGGTCGCGGGCAGCGAGTATTCCACGTTTTGCGCGAACTTCTGATGCCTCTGCGAGTCGTTAAAGATAGTTCGCGGATCGCTGCGCGGATCGTCGTCCGCAAGCCGGCGTATCGTTGGCAGGCCCTAATGAGCTGGCCGCTAATGGTCGTAATGCTGCACTTCCATGCCGCTGGCGAGCTGATGGGCTACCTGTATGGTCCCGGGGATAGCCCGGGCCGAATGCGCTAGAAAGCCAGCGACTATCGAAGCTCTGGTAAAAGCACTAATCTTGATTGCTCCAATATGTTTTTATTGCTAAAGAAACGCGTTGCTCGACTTGGATTGTGGCCGGCGAGGTGGAGAGATTCTGGAGATGGGGTGCGGCGATGAGTGCGCGCCGATCGCACGGTGGCGCGGTCTCCTTTCGTGAGTAAAGTTTCCATTCACGGTCCTCTTGAAGCCCTGGCTGCGCGGCAGTCGGGGGCGGCGGCGCCGATCGCAGAGAACGTGCCGTACAGTAACGGTATGTCCCACGCGTCGAACGGAGCCGGCCTCAATCACGCTTCGTCCGGGCTCGCGCGCCGGCGTATCGCAATCGCAGTCGGTGGTACCGCCGGCCACACTTACCCGGGATTTGCGCTCGCTGAGAACTACGCCGCGGCGAGCGATGGCGTGCAGATTCTGATGTGCGGGCGCGAATTCAGTCTCGAGTCGCAGGCCGCCAGCCGCGGCGGATTCCGGTTCGCGGCGATCGCCGCCTCGCCAATGATGCGTGAGCGAATCTCGGGAAAGGCGCGCTCGCTCGCGAATCTCGGCTCCGGCTTCGTTCGCGCGCGGGCGATCTTGAGGGCTGAACGGATCGAGCTTGCGATCGGCTTCGGCGGTTACGCCTGCGCGGGTACCCTGCTGGCGGCGCGATCGCTCGGCCTGCGCACGGTGGTTCACGAGTCCAATCCGGTTCCGGGGCTCACCAACCGGATCCTCGGCCGGCTAGCCGACCGGATCTGCGTCACGTTCGAGGAGGCTGGCAAAGGGTTTCCGCCTGAGCGCACAGTGGTTACCGGCACGCCCATTCGCGGCGAGATCATACGGCTGGCGCGCGAAGTGCACATCGCTCCGGGCGGCGATCGTCCAGCGCGGATTCTGGTCACCGGCGGATCGCTCGGCTCAGCTTTTCTAAACGAGCGGGTGCCGCGGCTGCTCGAACTCCTTCGGCGAAGCGTCCCGGCGCTGGAGGTGTTGCATCAGACCGGGTATCTGGACGGCCGTGACGCGCCAGAGCAGGTGCTGGCCGAGTACGCTGGCCGGGGCGTGAAGGCGCGCACCGCGCGCTATATCGAGGACATGGCTGAAGCCTACCGATGGGCCGACTTCGTGATCTCGTGCGCCGGGTCGAACACGCTGGCCGAACTTGCGGTGCTGCGGCTTCCGACACTTATAGTTCCGATGCGTTCCGTGGCCCACAATCACCAGGTTTACACCGCGCGTGCCTTTTCCGCCCGGACCGGAACCCACTGGGTGGCTGAAGATGCCTGGGAGCCGGAAAAGCTCGCGGCGGACATCACGTCGGTGTTGCGGGACCGCGAGGTCTGGATGGCCGCATCGGATCGCATGCGAAACTTCGCCGCTCCCGGTGCTGCCATGGCCGTGATCGACTGCTGCGAGGAATTGCTGAACGGCGCCTGACCGCGATTCCGGCGTCGTGTGCCTGGTTACGCTCCTGGTGAAGGCGTAGCAGTTTTTTTCGAGTTCGAGCTCGCGCTCGATCTATCAATCTTTGGCCAGTTGATCTTCCACGTGATTACGGTCTCTCCGCCGATCGCGGTGGCTCTATTGATCATGGTGAAGAGCGGGCTGTAGTGGCCGTTGAACATCATCAGCCGCGTGAAGGTCGAGCGGACCAGAACCGATGGGCCGACCAGGGCCCTCGATTTCGCCGGGTAAACCATCACCGCCACGTCCGGGTCGGTCGGCGAATCCACTGGCTGCTCGGTTATCTCGTTGTCGCCCACTGTCAGCACGATCGACGGCGTCCCGTCGCGTTGCTGCACCTTGCCGTCGTGGGACAAAAAACTAATTTTCAGCGTGGTGTCCGTGGGCCGATAAACGAGCCCGGTTATCGTCGGGCGCTCGGACGGCGTCACGTTGCGAGTGCAATCCAGCTCGCCGCCCGAGAGACTTTCGCACGGCATCCATCCCGGATGTTTGACAGTTTGCGCCGGTGCGATAAAGCGTTGCGCGTCTTCGTCCGAATTCAGGCCGCGCACCTGTTGAAAGAGCGTGCGCGCGTCCGCCGGCGTCATCCCGAAGCGAGCGGACAGATCGTCAACCGCCGCGGCTTGCGGTATCGATCGCTCGTTCTCATAAGCATAGGCGCGACGGAAATCCCAGTGACCGATCTTGAACCACTTCGAGGTCGTCATTTCGGTGGTAAGAATCAGATACGCGGGTGGCGCGTCGCAATGGGTGGAAGCCAGCACGCTGGCCTGCGCCGCCTCGTTCAACCCGCCGCGCGCGAGGCGAGCCTTGGCGTCGGCGAAGTCCAGACCCGCCAGCTCCAGCACCATCGATTGAGCCGCTATCGGGTCGAGGCCATCCGCGATTAATTTGCCGTAGGCTCCGAGTTGGCCCTCCGGCTCCGGCGTCGCGTCCGAGCCGCAAGCGAGCATCCGCAGCAGGCCTACCGCCTGATTGTCATTCGGCGCGAGCAGTGCGCGCGACTGCCAGTACGGAATGTGCGTCGAGAGCGAGCCCCCGTCCGAAGCGACGCGTCGCTCCGCCGCGTACTTGATCCAGTATCCATAGTCCCAGTTGGCGTTGATGATCGAGTTGAGCGGGCTCTGCTCGCGCAAGGCCTCCAGCGTCGTCCACCAGGCCTGGTTGATACGGGGCAAGTAGTTGCGCGCCGTCCGGTAGCCAGCTTTGGCGGGCGCGATTATCAAGGCGGCCAGCGCGACGAAAATCGCGGCGCTCAGCGGCGCGGCGTAGCGCGGCTGGCGTTCGCGGATGAGTCCGCTTAGCCATAGATAAGCGCGGCCGGGAATCGCGCCGAACGCGATCGCGAAGGGCGCAGCGAGGAGCATGATGAGACGCTCGGCCGAAAAGCCCAGATGCATCGCGGCGCAGAACCAGACCAGGACGATCAAAACCGCGCTTCGATCCTCTTGAGCGGGGCGGGCATTCGGCAGCAGGTCGATTAAGATCGCCACCGCGATGGGCGCAGCGATCAGCGCCGGAAGTCGCCAATCGCCGGTCAGCGAGGCGGTCAGCCCGTAGCGATAAAGACCGGCGGCGCCGACCAGCAGGGCGAAGTCCCACCATCTCCATCGTCGCTGCGGTAGCGCCAACAGCAATAGGCCAAGGCAGCCCTCGAGCGACACCCAGTTCCCGCCCATCGAGCGCGCGAACTTGCTCTGGTTGCCTTTCTCGAGCTCGGCGACGTAACTATGCGGCCACACGCTTTCGCCGGGCGGACTCGGATGCGCGCCCGCGGCCACGTCCGTCCGGGCAGGATGAACCCGCAAGATTGAGGCGACTGGTCGCACAATGCTTCGTGCGGCCGCAAGGTACGAGGCGCCCGCCAGCGAAGTCGTAATCCACGCCGAAAAGTAGAAGACGGCGACGACCAGAGCGGCGCGTCGGACGCCGACTCCGGATGAAGGCTCCGATCGTGCTCTGCGCAGCGCCAGCTTGATCGACTCGAACAGCAGATTTGCGAGCAGCGCGATCATCAGGACGCCATAGGCGAACGGCCATCCGCTCCATGACGCGGCGTGCAGGCCGACGAACACCGCGCCGAGCGTCGCGTAAGCAATCTGCCTTCGGGACGACGACGCGGCCGATGCCTCGATCAACGCCCAGACCATGAAGAGCGGGAGGACGACATTCCAGACGTCGTCGTCGCTGCCAAGACTCCGTTCCAGGAAGAGCGGGTTGAGCCCCAGCACGATCGCGGCAGAGAAACCGCCCAGGTTGCCCGCGACCCGGCGCCCGATCGCGAAGGCGGGAATGACCCCGAGCATCCCGATCAACGCCTGTACCAGGAATGAGCTCGCGGGAATCGGAAACCCGGGTCTGAAAAACGTGATCAGGCGGTCGAGCGCGATAATCGCGGCGATATGCAGCGAGCGGTTATAAATGTTGGTCCTGCCCACCGGCGCGTTGGTGTAGGTGTCGCGGCAGACGCCGTCCACGATGCTATCGCAGGTCGTTCCCGTATGCAGATAATTGCGGGCCATTCGCAGCCAGTGGTAGCTGTCGAAGTCACCCAGGAAGACGTGCTGGCGGCCGTCGTCGCCGGTGTAGCGATATTCCGGACTGATCAGCCCCGTGATCTTGTCATCCAATTTCTGAAATTCGGCGGGATGGTCCTTGACCCATGCGCGCGCCGTTTGATCGCTCGGGGCGCGTCGTAGCGGGGAATCTGCCGGCAATTGCGCATAGACTCTGCGGGCGATCGTTTCGTGCGCAAGGACCGAGGACGACTTCTCGACACCGCCCAAGGCGCGCGGCAACAGCCGCACCCATCCGACCAGCGCCATCGCACCGATCAACAAGCCGATACAAATGATTCGATCCAGCGCGCCGGTCTCGCTAAGCCGCTGGTACGCAGAGGTAAACCAGGATTGCGAGCGACCGGCGGCGGGAGGATTCTTAACGGCGGGATATCCACTCATTATTGGCTCGCGTAACCCTACATCGAGCGAGCCGGGTTTGTCATCGGCTTGATCCGCGAGTCCGTCGCAGGCTCGATTTCAGGGCGAGGGCGCGGGTGCTCAGCGGCAGGTTGGTACGCCGAGCGTGCGCGAAATTCCACCAGATGTTCCGGCGAGTCCCAGCGTGCAATCGATAGCCTCCGTAGACTCTGCGGACGGTCGTTCATCGAGCTTGAGACCAGTGAGTTCGCCACTTAAGTAGCGACTGTCAGACAGTCAAGAAGACATGCAGCGACATAGGTCCATATGCTGGCCTTGTCGGTGGATGACGCACCAGCCGCGAAGAGGAACGCTCTCCGGACAGGAGCCGCGTCTGGAACTCGCGCCAGTCAAGTAGTTAACAGATGTAGGACTGCGGAGACCTATAGACCTATGGACAGTCTTTGTAACGAAAGGAGAGTGCTTTCGTCTAATATCTCACGACGATGAAATTTCTCGCTGGAGTTGCGGCAACTATAGCTGGCGCGTTCCAACGTTTCCTGGCCCCGGTTCTGCGGGCAATATTCGGACAGATTAAATGGACCCCGCCAGATTGGCTCCCGCGCGCCAGCGCTAAATTGCGCGCCTGGTGCGGGCGCGCCATCGACTGGCTAGCCGCTCGTCGCGCCGCTAGTCCCGTCCGCTTCTGGCTAACGACGTCCGCGATCGCGGCTGTTATTATCGGCGGCTACGCGGGTTGGCAATGGTACGAGCACCTGCCAGAACCGTACTATCTACAGGTCTCCGTTAGCCGGCCGAATCCGACACCGCTCGAGCCCAACGCAATTCCCGATCCGATCGACGTACAGTTCTCCGGTTCGGCGGCCAAACTCGGCGCAATTGGAAAGAACGTCACGTCCGGGATCACTGTCACACCCCCGCTTGAGGGCGTATGGAAGTGGGTTGGCGACTCGCAACTGGTTTTCACGCCCAAGAACGATTGGCCGATCAGCCAGGACTACACGATAAAACTCGATCGAAAGCTCTTTCCTTCGCACGTTCTGCTTAAGGACTACACCTACTCATTCCGGTCTCCAGACTTTGGCGCTTCTATCGAGGACGAGGAATTCTACGAAGATCCGACCAATCCCAAGATCAAGCAGGTGGTCGCGACGGTTCGCTTTACCCATCCGGTCGACAAGGCGGATTTCGAGAAGCGAATCAGCTTTCGGATGCGGGTCGAGCCGGTAAAGAACTTCGACAGCATCGAGGCCAAGTCGTTCGGGTTCAAGGTCACCTATGACGCCGTCGGCGGCAAAGCTTTCATCCATTCCGACCCGTTCGGAATTCCCAACGACGAAGGCGAGATGCTCCTTTCGATCGCGAAAGGCGTGCGGTCGTCGAGAGGAGGCCCGGGCACCGAGGATACGCTTGAACGCACGGTCAATATCCCGGGTATCCAGAGCTACTTCCGCATTGAGAGCGTGACCTCAAATGAAGTAGCCAACGATCGCGACGAAATGGAGCGCATCGTTACTATCGACGCGTCGGCGCCGATGCGGCAATCCGATCTCGCGAAGAGCATTTCGGTCTTCCTTCTCCCAAAAGACAAACCCGCCATCGGCGACGAAAAATTAGCGAAGGACTATCAGTGGAACAACGCGCTGGAACTGGTTCCCGACGTCATGAAGCTGGCGACGCCGGTGCCAATCGAGTGGATTCCGACCGAGCGCGAGTTCATGCCAACGCAAAGCTTCAAATTCACGGCGGATACGAGCCGTTTCCTGGTGGTGACCGTCCGGCAGGGCCTCAAATCGTTCGGCGACTACCCGCTCGCCAAGGACTTCTCGGAGGTAGTTGCAGCCCCCGCTTTCCCGCCGGCAGTAAAGATCATTTCCGAGGGATCGGTACTCAGCCTTTCGGGCGAGAAGAAAATTTCGATTCTGACCCGCAACGTTCCGGCGATTCAAATTGAAGTCAGCCGGCTCCTGCCAGGTACCGTGAGCCATCTCGTGTCGCAGACCCAGGGCACCTTTTCAGATCCAACCTTCTGGAGACAGTACGGAGATTTGGGCTTCGGTTTCGATGATCTGTCCGAAGTAGTCAGTCAAGTGCGGGTGCTTCCCGCCGACTCATCCGGGAAAAACCAGTACTCAGTGTTCGACTTTGCTCCGTTGCTCTCCAGTGGCGCGCTGCCGCATGGCCTGTTCTGGCTCAAAATCCAGGCGTGGGATCCGGTCAACAATCAACCGATCGGAGGTGAAGCGCCCCAGGTTCAGGCTTGGCAGCCTGGCGGCGCGGTGTACGGGCGGCGACACCATCATTGGAATCCGCAACCCCAGGTGACGATCCAGGAGGATTCCGCCGCCGATGAGCGCCTGATTCTGCTGACCGACCTGGGGCTGGTCGTAAAGGACTCGGCTGACGGCAGCCACGACGTCTTTGTGCAGTCGATCCATTCCGGAGAGCCGCTCGCCGACGTAGCAATCGACATGCTGGGAAAGAACGGGTTGCCAATTTTCTCGCGCAAGACTGACGCGGACGGACGCGCCAGCTTCCCGACCTTCAAGGATTTCAAACGTGAGAAGACGCCGACCGTGTACGTCGCGCAGAGCGACGGCGACTTTTCCTTTCTGCCGTACCAACGGAACGATCGACAGCTTAACTTGTCGCGATTCGACACCGGCGGCCTCTACACGCAGGGTGAGACGGCGTCGCTACAGGCCTACCTGTTTTCCGATCGGGGCATCTACCGGCCCGGCGAAGATATCCACATCGGAATAGTAACCAAACAGATGGATTGGAAGCCGATCCCTGACGGATTGCCTCTCGAGCTGGTAGAGACAGACCCTCGCGGCGTCGCCATCCGGAGCCACACGATCAAATTCTCATCCACCGGCCTGGAGGAGTTCTCAACCGCGACGGAGCCTGATTCTCCCACCGGATCTTACGACTTCTCGCTCTACATTGTGCGCGACGGGAATCGCGATGCGCTGCTCGGCTCGACTTCGGTGCGCGTCGAGGAGTTTCAGCCGGATCGAATGACGATCAAGGCGCAACTTTCCGCGCCGCCCGTCGCGGGATGGATTCCGCCCGAAGCGCTGAGCGCTACCGTGACGTTGCGCACCTTGTTTGGGACGGCAGCGGCGGGGCGCCGTGTCAAAGGCACGTTCAAGCTGACGCCGTCGGGCGCCGAATTCGCGAAATACGCCGATTACCTGTTTGTCGATCCATACGACACGCAGAAGAGCTACGATGAAGACCTGGGCGATGTAACGACGGACGCCGATGGCCACGCCAAGTTCGACTTTAAGCTCGAACGTTTCGAGAAGGGTCTGTTCCGCTTGCGGTTCATCGCGGAGGGATTCGAGCCGGAAGGCGGAAGGTCGGTCGTAACCGACGCAGACGCGATCGTATCTCCCGCTCCCTACCTGGTTGCCTATAAGGCCGACGGCGACCTGGGCTATATCGACAAGGACAGCACCCGCGCGGTCCACTTGATAGCGGTAGGGCCGAAACTCGACAAGATAGCTATCGGCGAGCTGACCACCGAGCTGCTCGAGTTCCGCTACGTGTCGGTTCTTACCAAGCAGGAAAACGGAACGCTAGCCTATCAGTCGGTGCGCAAGGAAATTTCGAGGGCGAAGAAAGCGCTCGCGATTCCAGCCGCCGGTCTCGCGATGAATCTGCCGACCGCGCAACCTGGATCGTTCGCGCTGGTGATCCGCAATGGAAACGGTGACGAGCTCAATCGAATTTCATTTGACGTGGTCGGCCATGCCAACGTCGCCCGCAGCCTCGAGCGCGAAGCTGAACTCAAGATCAAGCTTAGCAAGCCCGAGTACGCTCCAGGCGAGGACGCCGAGCTCGAAATCCAGGCGCCCTATGTTGGCGCGGGGCTGATTACCGTCGAGCGCGACCACATCTATAACGCGCAATGGTTCAAGACCACGACTACCGAGTCCGTACAGAAGATCAAGATTCCGGAAGAGCTCGAGGGCAACGGCTATATCACGGTTACGTTCTTGCGCTCGCTGGACTCAAAAGAGATCTATACCAGTCCGCTGTCGTACGGCTCAGCGCCATTTACCGTCAGCCGCAAAAGGCACCTACAAGGGGTGACAATCGACGCGCCCAAGCTGGTGCGTCCGGGAGATACCCTGACGATTGGTTACCAGACGGCGGGACCGGCGCGACTGGTGCTGATCGCGGTCGATGAAGGAATCTTGCAAGTAGCGCGTTATCATACGCCCGATCCTCTGTCCTATATGCTTCGCAAGCGGGCGCTCGAGGTCACAACCGAACAAATCCTCGACCTGGTGCTGCCCGAGCTGCATCTATTAAATGAGACGTCGGCGGCTGGCGGCGACGAAGAAGGCTTGATGGCTCGCAGCCACAATCCGTTCAAGCGCAAGGGGCAGAAGCCGGTCGCGTTCTGGTCCGGCATTATCGAGTCCGACGGAAAGCCGGGACACGTCGCGGTTCCGATCCCGGACTACTTCAACGGCACGATCCGCGTAATGGCGATAGCTGTGTCGGACGGAGCGATCGGGGTGGCGGAAAACAAAGTCGTCTCACAAGGCTACTTCGTCATCCAGCCGCAGGCCCCCTACTTCGCCACGCCCGGCGATGAATTCGAAGTGACGGCGCTCGTCGCCAACAACACTGGCTCCGCAGTTAAGAACCCGACGGTGAAGGTGAAGATCGATACCACGGCAGCGCTCGAAGTAATCGGCGACAAGTCAATTGATACTCCTATCTCCTCCGGCACCGACCACACTATTCGCTTCCGTGTCCGTGCCAAGCCCATGCTGGGCGACGCCTCACTCACTATCGGCGCATCTGCCGCCGGCAAGCGCGCGACCTACACGCTCGACATGAGCATCAGGCCGGCTTCGCCCTATGTCACGACGATAACTTCCGGATACGTCAAGAAGTCCTTGCTGAGGAGCGTCAAGGCGGAGCTGCCCCTGCAGCGCCATATGTATCCGGAAATGCGCGACATCGAAGTGTCGGCGTCTTCGTTTCCGCTGGGACTTGCGTACGGACTGCTGCATTACCTGGAGACCTATCCCTACGGATGTACGGAGCAGCTGGTGAGCCAGGCGTTCCCCGCTGTCGTACTGGGCAGCCGCCCTGAATTGGGACTGAGCAGTGACAAATCCGCAAAGAGCATCGAGCACGCGATCGCCACGCTCGAAGCGCGCCAGAACGCCGAGGGCGCATTCGGCCTGTGGTCGGCCGGCGGGGACGTCGTGCCTTTCGTCAACGTGTATGCGACGCATTTTCTGCTTGAAGCGCACGAGCATGGATTCGACGTGCCTCCGCTGGTGCTGGCGGCCGCGCTCAACTCCTTGCGCACGATGACCGCCTCGCCCGGCTCCGATATCGAGACCTATCGCGCCGACGCATACGCGCTCTATCTACTCGCCCGCAGCGGGGTGGTCGTAACCGATCAGGCCAACGCGTTGCGCGCCGCACTCGATCAAAACGACGCGAACGCCTGGACCTCCGATTCGACCGCGCTCTACCTGGCCTCGACCTATCAGCTTCTCAAGATGGATCGTGAGGCCTACGAGATTATCGGCCATGCGCCTGCGATGCCGCCCGCGGATTCGCAATTCGGCACCTACTACGACGATCTGGTGTATCGCGCGACCTACCTCTATCTCACCTCGAAGCACTTCCCTGACCGCGCGAAGAAAATCGGCCCGGATCAGATCCTCGCGATTGCCGACGCGATTAAAGACAATCGACAAAATACGATTTCGTCCGCGTACGCACTTCTCGCGCTCGATGCATACGCGCAAACGGCCGGCACGCTCTCGCACTCCCTAATCACGTTCACGGCAGAAATGCCCGATCAGAAATCGCGGCCGTTGGACACTCAGAATGTGCAATTCGCACACGCCGAAGTGCCTGCCGATGCGAAGAGCGTCCACGTCGAAGGCGACACCGACTTCGCGCTCTTCTATCAATTGACCGAAGCGGGCTTTGATCTGGCGCCGCCAGCCACCGAAATCAAGAACCGGATCGAGGTCTTTCGCGAGTTCGACAATGAGAAGGGCGAGCCGGTGACCTCCAGCCCGATCGAATCCAAGGTTGACGTCAAAATGTCACTGCGCGCGATTGACTCTCCAGTCTCCAACGTCGCGATCGTCGATATGATACCCGCAGGCTTCGAAATCGATATTTCACCGGAGGGCCTTGGCAACCGCGCCTCAGGCCCGATCGATGCTACGACGTGGAGGCCTGACTTCGTCGACGTGCGCGAGGATCGCGTGGTCTTTTACGGCACCGTCGAGACTGATGCGCAGACCTTCTCTTACCGACTGAAACCGACGAACCGGGGAACCTTCACGGTGCCGCCACTGTACGCGGAAGGGATGTACGATCGAACCGTTCAGGCGCGCTCGCTCGGAGGCACGTTCCAGATTGGGGATACGTCCCCATCGACATCGCCATGATCATCCCTAGCCAAGAGAAGATTCGCAGGCTGGGTGTCATGCTCAGTTGGAGCGCGATCTCGATAGTCGCGGTCGCGGCCGCGGTATGGGTTCTGCTCGGTCTCCAGCCGAAACCTCTGCTGGTCAACAAAGCCGGCTTTTCGCAAGCCGTCTACGATAGCGACGGACACTTGTTGCGCCTAACTCTCTCGAGCGACGAGAAGTATCGGCTATGGGTGCCGTTGTCGGAAATTCCACCGACGATGATCGAAGCGACTCTGCTACAGGAGGACACCTGGTTCCGATGGCACGGCGGGGTAAATCCCGTCTCGCTGCTACGAGCCTTCTGCGCCACCTATCTTAGCGGCGGGCGCCGCATCGGCGGCTCCACGATCACGATGCAACTCGCGCGTGATCGTTTCGGCATCGACTCGCGAACTTTGCATGGGAAGATTCAGCAGATCGTCCGCGCGATCGAGCTTGAACGATTTTACAGCAAGGACGAGATCCTCGAGGCCTACCTCAACATCGCGCCCTACGGCGGCAATATCGAAGGCGTCGCCGCCGCAAGCCTGGTTTATTTTCACGAACCACCGAAACAGCTGTCGCTGGCGCAGGCACTCACGCTCGCCGTCATTCCGCAGAGCCCGAGCCGCAGAAATCCGTTGCGACGTTCCGGCCATGATGCGCTCGACAAGGCCCGGCTCAGAATTGGCGCGCTGTGGGCGAGTACTCATCCTTCCGATATTCCCAACCCTGGCGTGACCATGCTCGTTCACGCGGCGAACCGAAGTGAACTTCCCCATCGCGCGCCGCATCTGGTCGATCGAGTACTCGCCATCAGCGATTCCGGACGCGTCACCTCGACGCTCGACCCTCAACTCCAAAATCTGCTCGAGTTGCAACTCAAGACGTTTATCGAACGCAGTCATCGCCTTGGTATCCACAACGGCACGGCTATCCTGCTCGACTATCGAACCATGCAGGTCAAGGGCTACGTCGGCTCAGCCAACTACCTAGACAATCAAATCGATGGACAGGTAAACGGTCTGCTGGGCCGCCGCTCGCCGGGTTCAGCGCTCAAGCCTTTCATTTACGCTCTGGCGATCGACCAGGGATTGATTCATCCGCGGACTATGCTCAAGGACACTGCGATACGGATCGCGGCCTATAATCCGGAAAACTACGACCACGATTTCCTCGGTCCAATCGATGCGACCAGTGCGCTGGTCCGTAGCCGCAACGTACCTGCTATCGAAGTGGCGAACATGCTTCGGCCGCCGGGGCTTTACGGTTTCTTGAAGAAAGCCGGCATCAAAAACCTTCGCGACGAAAGCTTCTACGGCTTGGCGCTCGCGCTCGGCGGCGCCGAGGTGAGCATGGAGGAACTCGCGGGGCTTTACGCGATGCTGGCGAACGGCGGTGAACTGCGCCCCCTCGTCCTAACCACTTCTCCGACGCCCGTGGCTGGAAGTTCGTTGAGGCTTCTGAGTCCGGAGGCGAGTTACTCGGTCCTCGAGATGCTGCGCGAGAATCCGCGGCCCGCGGATGATTTCACTACCTCGCAGGTGCCGAGTGCGCTCGCGATTCCGTGGAAGACCGGCACTTCGTTCGGTCTGCGCGACGCTTGGGCGGTGGGCATCGTTGGCCCGTACGTGCTTGGAGTGTGGATCGGGAATTTCGACGGGACGCCGAACGCGAACTTCATAGGGCGCGAGGCCGCCGGGCCGTTGTTTTTCCATATTGTCGACGCGCTCCGTGCGCGAGGACCGCTCCGCGAATCAATCGTCCATCAGCACCTCAACTTGAAACGCATAAAGGTGTGCGCGCTATCAGGGCAACTTCCTGGTCCCTACTGCGATCATCTCAAGGAAACGCTTTTCATTCCCGGCAAGTCGCCGATCACGACCTGTTCGATCCATCGCGGAATTCAGATCGACAACCACTCGGGTCTTCGAGCCTGTCCAGGCAACACCAGAGATGTCACTACCCGCACTTACGAGTTCTGGCCCTCGGATCTTCTAAAACTGTTCCGTTCGGCGGGACTCGAAAGAAAGATGCCGCCGGCGCTCGATCCGGCTTGCCGGAAATTCGCCGGCGCCGGCGCGCCTCCGCTGATCTCCTCGCCAAACCGCGGCATCGCGTATTCGATCACTCCAGATGGCGGCGCCGAGATTCCTTTTGCCGCGATCACCGACGCTGACAGTCGCGTGGTATACTGGTTCGTTGACGATCAACTGGTGGGGACCTCGCGCTCCGGCGAATCGTACATGTGGAAAGCGAGGCCCGGCTCATTCCTGGTACGAGCAATCGATCAACAAGGCCGTGCAGTAGCCGAGCAACTCAAAGTGCTCGCGTCTGTCAATTAGTCTTACCCCCTGCTGAGTACGATCGTCGAAGCGCGAAACCGAGGATGGGTTTCGCGCATTTGATTTCGCGCGGCATCCCACTTACGTCAGGCAGCCTGTGCCTGATGATATTGAGAGGAAGCAGGCCGACCGGATGCCACGAGTCATTCCTTCGAAACCGGGAGCATTCGTCCCGCTGGAAGCGAATCTGATCGCATGGAACAACTCGTGATTGAAGAGCGCGCCGCTCGACCTGCCAAAGAACTCTACGACGTAGCTTCGCTCTTCGGAGTCGGTGGCAGACGAAATATCTTATCGACGCTGTTGTAGTAGGCAACGATGTCGGTGAACGGATCGGTGATCAACTTGATGAACCAGATCATCGAACTTCGGAAGTCGTAGGCCCACATGAGATAGATCACGCGTCCCAAAACTGCGGCCAGGGTCAAAAGAAACCACTGCTGCGCGACTGTCGAGGTGATCGAGGCGATAGACTCGATAGTCAGGGAACCGGCTCTAGCGAGTTGCACGGCCTGGACTATGGGAATCAGGATGTAGCCGCCAACGATTATTGTTTTGTTTCGAGTATTGAATCCCAGGAGCGCCTTTTCCTTATCATGACAGGGTGGTTCCAGTATCGCGTGTCCGGTCTGTCGGACGAAGAGTGCACCCAAACCGAGAAACATTGCGAGGTCGAAGTTAGCAAAAATGAGAACATAGCAAAGTATGAACGTGCTCGAACTCAACAGGTGAAAGAACTGATTGACCAAATTGCTATGCGATGCGTGATGGTCGTCCTTCTTGCGCTGCATTATCTCAGCGTAAAAGCTGATCAGCGGCTTTGGAACCTGCACGACGCTTTTTGCCATTTCCCAAATCAAACGAGATCGCATAGTCCTCTCCCGGCCAGGTTGTTGTTCTTCGTTTAGCCACCATCCATCGTCCTTCATCGCGTGCGCCGCGTTCACTAGCTTGGCCTGCAATTCCTGATAGTCGTCCGGTGTGAAATCCAAACTGCTCATGCATCGACCCGTTCCGACCCAGCTCAGCGTCACTCCTTCGGCACGGAGGTAGTACTGCAGCAGCCAGTTGTAACGGCTGGGTTCATCAAAGAGGACTGTCCAAATGGTCGCGAAGTTCATAACTCGAACCGGTAGAGAGAGTTGGCCGAGGCTTTCATTGGTTGAACGAACCCATTGTTCACAACGAAGCTTCGCGTCTGCGTACAGCTTGCTCGTGTCAGGTTGCACGAGCCATTTGAGGAATTCGTTCATTGCCCCCATCACCACCGGATGAGCCGAAAACGTGCCTATTACATAGGCGATCCGCATGGGGTGGTCGGCGTCGAATCGCCGCATTGTCTCGCTTTTGCCACAAACAACACCGATAGGCATTCCCCCGGCGACGGTCTTTCCATACACGACCATGTCGGCCTGCACGCTAAAATATTCCTGGGCTCCACCAGGAGAGAGACGAAATCCGCTGAAGACCTCGTCGAAGATCAAAGGTATTCCAGCGGTGTTGCAAACCTCGCGGAGCTCACTGAGCCATCGAGCAAAGAAAGAACTCGAACCCTCGGTTTTGCGCACCCCGCTCGTGAGCAGAATCGTGTCACTCGGAGGCGGCAAATTGGGATGGAAGGACTGAACTGGATTTATGAGAACTGCCGCAATCTCGTTCGCACGCCTTCGAACGAGGTCAAGAGAGGCTGGATGAAGGTCCTTGAGAGTCAGGCAGTCGCCAATCGCGCGCTCGCTGCCTAAACCCGGCTGCACACCGTCCCACCATCCGTGGTATGCGCCAGAGAAACACACGATCAACTTCCGGCGGGTATTGAATCGCGCCAGTCGGACCGCGGCCATCACGGCTTCGGTGCCGCTCATATGAAAGGACACTTCGTCCAGTTTTGAAATGGATTTCAGGAGAGCAATATTTTCGGCAACCACCGGATGCAAGGGTCCCAGAACAGGACCAAGGTCCTTAACCTTCTCGAAACCCTTTTCCATCCACTCCTTGTAACGGTCGAAACCGGCCACGTTGAGTCCGTACGAACCGCTTACATCAAGGTTCCAATTGCCGTCGAGATCGCGCAGTCTCGGACCCTTCGATTCCGTCACCACCGAGCACAGACTGAATTTGTCTCGTACCGTCCGAATGAACGGGAATGGGACTCGATTGGTGTCGGTGAAACGCAAGTCGGAGAAGCTGTTCCGGATACCATTTCCCCACGCGATCGACTCCGCGCAGTGGGCCTGAAAAAAGCCGGAGAGGCGTTCGATCGCGTCTTTGCGCCGCTGGACCCAGAGGTCTCCGGCGCCGTCTGCCCCCCAGACATCATGTTCCGAATAGTTAAGCGACTTCACCCAATTGGACACTCGGCGCGAGAGCGCCGGCGCGAGCGCTAAAGCTCTGAGGGTAAAAAAACTCGTCGTTATCTTTCGGAAGGCAAGACTTGCCAGAAAAACAACGAACAGGAGTCCAAGCAGGATCCCTGAGTTTCGCCACGGCGTCGCCGCGGTGAGGCCAAGGTATTCGGTATACTTTTGTAGAGCCTCACCTATAGTCATCTGAATACTCTCCTTACTAAAGCTGAGGGGCCAGGCCTTCCGGCGTCAACGTAGATGAGGACGCCTTTCCGGTCTCCTGGCCGGCATTCAACAACAGCGTTTCAAACCTCTCCACTACTCGCTGCCAAGTCAGGCGGGCTATATATTGACGTGCTTGCCGGCGTATACGTGCGACGGTCTCGGGCGCGCGAAGAAGCCCGCAAGCGGAATCAACGAAGGCTTTAGCGTCTCCAAATCGAACGAGGATTCCGGTCTCGCCGTTAGCGATATGCAGTTGCGCTCCTGCATAGTTGTAGGCGACTACAACCAGCCCGCTCGCCATTGCTTCTAACGTTACGTTTCCGAAGGTCTCCGTCTCGCTGGGGAAGAGGAATACATCTGCCGAAGCGTAGTGCCTGGCAAGTTGCTCGCCGGTCTTCATCCCTGCGAAAATCAGGTCGGTATTTTCCTTTTGCAAGACGCTACGGAGTGGTCCATCGCCGACGATGACGAATTTCACCCGGCCGGCACGTTTCCGCATCTCTCTGTAGGCTTCGATTGCAACCTTCAGATTCTTTTCGGCCGCTATCCGGCCTACGTAGATCAAGACAAGATCGTTGTCAGATACTCCCCACGCGTGGCGTAACTGAGAACAGCGACGTTGCCGATTGAAGAGCTGACTGTCTACGCCCCGTTCAAGGATACTTACATTGTTAAAGCCGGCTCTTTGCAACCCAGCGCGTAAGTCTTCATTGGAAACAAGCGTGCACTCGGTTTGATTGTGAAACCAGCGTAAATATCGAAGAGCAATTTGCTGCAGCCAGCCTACGCCATAGTGTTTGCAGTATTGGTGGAAGTTCGTATGGAAGCCACTGACCGTCGGAATGCCCAGGCTTCGGGCAGTGCGCACCGCCGACCACCCCAGCGGACCTTCGGTTGCCACATAAACTGCGGCCGGAAAATGATTTTCCCAGGATTGTCGCAAAAGCCGTCCTGAGGGCACTCCGAACTGCAATCCGTGGTACCCAGGAAGTGGTAGACCGCGAACCAGTAGAGCCTCAGAATAGTAACCGCGCCCGGAAACATCGGACGTTCGCCGTTTGCGCTGCCTTGGATGTACGACCGATACACTATGACCTCGTGTCAGTAATCCTTTCACCAGATTCGCCAAGGTCAAAGCGACACCGTTGATTTCGGGAGGATAGGTCTCGGTAACGATACAGACACGTTGCGGGTCTGAAGCGGCAGACTGAGAACTGGGTTCGGGGGCGAGATTTATCAGAGAGCTGCTTTCGTCAGCGCTCGAAATGCATGCAAGGGCTCGGCGGCCTTCCACATTCGAACGGCCGCCGTCGCGGAGCCGGTTCTCTTCCATCCCCTCACCACTCGCCCGACCGGTCAAAGGATCATGACAGATCCTAAGTGCTTCAGGTTTGATACACTAAAATCGTTGCAAGTTGTTGACGGGCGGTTGAAGAGTACAGACATATAGTATGAACTCCAGAAGTCGGCGCTTGCCAATGAGATCAAACGGCCTTCGCGACGCCGATATGAGACTCGCTCGACTCTCGTCAGGAATCATCCAGATTTTACAGTCCTAATAACGGCCGGCGGCGGCTTTGGTAAGACACTTGAAACAGTAAACCTGAAATCGAGGCTTCCTCTGTTGCCGTTGGGATTACCTTTAAACGGCGAGCGCCCCGTTCGTGTGCAATGCCCAGGGCATAGTTCGCGCGAACATCGCAGACTTGTTCCTCAGCTCCGCCCGCGATTGCGTTGCACGCGATGCTTAGTGAGAGCAGCAGGATCGCCGCAGAAAACGCGTTTCAGGGACTCGCTTTGAACTTGGCGCTTCGCACGATACCGACCTCACGGAAAAGCGGGCCACTGAAGCTCGCGGCGACCGTCGATCTCGGCGAACGATGATGAATATTCACTGGTTGTGGCCAGGGTCGTCACAACGAATGGGCCTGCTACAAGGAGCGGGGCGGGGGCACCCGCTTCCGGGGCGTGATATACAGTGGTCTCGCTCATCGCGGTGTCAGTAGTTGGAGTGCATCCGATGGCCGTGGTTCCTACCAAGACTGCGAGACTGAAAGAGAAAGCTGCACTTTTTGATGATAGTTTCACCGTCGGCTCCTGCTTGGTCGATTCCAGAAAGAACACTCCCAGATCTCAAACCATTCATCGTTGTAGGCGTGAATGATGCCCGCGCGGAAGTTGTGAGAAATGACTGCACAACCGGCGCGGGGTATGCCGTAGTGGGTAAAATGATAGGGTTTGCAGCGGTGCGGTTAATCAGAAGTTGGACCTGGCGGCCGAGACAAATTCGAATGCCAGGTCAGAAGTGGAGCGCTTGATCTAGCTCAGTCTGGTGGACTGGCGGCCCGGTGACGTTGCCCAGCGAACTTGCTGCGCAAAACGCGAATCCGCCGAAAAAGAGGCCAGGTACTGGATCGTATGTTAATACGGCAGTAAAACCTTTCGTCTGGAGCGCACTCACACTCGAAGACGCCGATGGAGCCCAACCGGAACCGCAGATTTTGGCGTTCAGCCATGCAGTGCCTGGTCGGCGCTCTTGCTGTGGCGGTGCTGACCTTTGTCTGCTTTCGACTCGACGTCAGAGCCGGTCTAGCCGCTCTTCTCTACCTGGCTGTTGTCGTGCTGCTGGCCGGCACGGACGCGTTCGTTCCATCGGTCATTGTCTCCATCATCGCCGTCTTATGTTTGGACTACTTCTTCATTCCGCCGATCTTCTCCTTACGGTTGAGCAACCCGCTGGACTTTGCCGCCTTGGTCGCCTTCTTAGGAACCGCGTGGCTCATCACGCAGCAGATGGCGCGGCGCAAACGGGCCGAGAAGGCGCTGGAAAACGCGAACAGCGAGCTGGAATCGAGGGTACGACAACGCACCGCCGAACTGGCCAGCGCCAACGACAAGCTGCGCAGCGAGATGAACGAGCGTCAACTCGCCCAGGAGGCATTGCAGAAGGCGCAGGCGGAACTCGCGCACGTCGCCCGCGTGATGACTCTAGGAGAACTGACCGCCTCGATCTCCCACGAAGTCAACCAGCCGATCTCGGCGGTCGTCACCAATGGCCAGGTTTGCCTGCGATTGCTCGCCCTCGAGACGCCGCGCCCAGACGATGTGCGAACCACCGTCGAGCGCATCGTCAGGGACGCCAAGCGGGCGAGCGAAGTGATCCAGCGGATTCGTGCGCTCGCCAAAAGGACCGAGCCGCAGATGATATCGTTGGACATCAACGATGTTATCCGCGAGGCGACCCTGCTGGTGCAGCGCGAGGTGCTCAGCCACGGGGTGTCGCTGCGGACGGAACTCTCGCCCGCGTTGCCCCCTGTGCTCGGAGATCGCATCCAACTGCAACAGGTAGTTATCAATCTTTTGATAAACGGTGTTGAAGCTATGGCGTCAATTACGGATCGGCGTCGTGAGATCCTGATACGATTGGAGTTGCACGAAGAGGGCCAGGTGCTCGTGGCGGTGCTGGACTCCGGCATCGGAATTGACTCCGAGACCGCGGAAAAGCTGTTCAGCGCCTTCTTCACCACCAAGCGGAGCGGCATGGGAATGGGACTGTCGATCAGCCGTTCGATCATCAGGGCTCACGGCGGCAGATTGTGGGCATCGCCAAACGCAGACCACGGCGCAGCTTTTCAATTCACCGTACCGATTAACGGTTAGGTGTATCCTGAAAGAAGCTGACGCCGTCCTCGCTAGTCTCTGGTCGGAATTGGGGCGAACCCGATGTTCGTTACCGGAATATACAATCCATATCTTGTCGCTCTTTCCATTCTGGTCGCCTGCTTCGCGTCTTACACCGCGCTCGATCTGTGTGGGCACGTGGGGCCCGCCCGGGGATTTGCGCGTCGCGTGTGGCTGGTGGCGGCAGCGCTCACAATGGGAGGCGGAATATGGTCGATGCACTTCGTCGCGATGCTCGCCTTCATCATGCCGATACCGATTTCCTACGACATCGGATTGACCGCCCTTTCGCTCGTGGTGGCGATCCTGGTAACCGGCATCGGCTTTTACGTGATCAGTCGCCAGAGCGCATCGCCGCTTCGCCTCGTTCTCAGCGGCATCTTCATGGGACTTGGCATTGCCGGCATGCACTACACCGGCATGGCGGCGATGCGAGGGAACGTCGAACTCAGCTACGACCCGCTATTCTTCGCGCTCTCCCTGCTCGTAGCGATCGGCGCGTCCACGGTGGCGCTATGGGTGGCATTCCGAACCACAGATCTCGGGCAAAAGCTGGTTGCCGCGGTCCTCATGGGCCTGGCCATTTCCGGTATGCACTACACGGGGATGAGAGCGGCCAATTTTTACTGTTCGCGCCCCGGTTCAATCGCGGCCCAGCTGAACGCAAGTGTCGATCAAAGCAATCTGGCGCTGGCGGTTGCCGGCATTACGTTTCTCATTCTGGCTTTCGCGTCGGTCGCATCCCTGTTCGAGCGGAAGCGCGCCGAAGAAGCGCTTCGTCAGGCGCAGGCGAATCTCGCGCACGTCAGCCGCGTGATGACTCTCGGAGAACTGACGGCCTCGATCTCCCACGAAGTTAACCAGCCGCTCGCCGCGGTCGTTATCAACGGCCAGGTTTGTCTGCGATTGCTCGCCCTCGAACCGCCCCACCCCGACGAAGTGCGCGCCGCCGTGGAGCGCATCGTAAAGGACGCCAATCGTGCGAGCGAAGTGATCAAGCGGATTCGGGCACTCGCCAAAAGGCGCGAGCCGCAGATGGTATCGCTGGACATCAACGACGTCATCCGCGAGGCTATCCTGCTGGTGCAACGTGAGGTGCTCAGCCATGGGGCGTCATTGCGAACTGAACTGGCGTTCGCATTGCCCCCCGTGCTCGGCGATCGCGTCCAGCTGCAGCAAGTGGTGATCAACCTTTTGATGAACGGTATTGAAGCCATGGCGTCGATCAGGGACCGGCCCCGTGAGATCGTGATTCGATCCGAGCGGGATGAAGATGGCGAGGTGCACGTTTCGGTGCAGGACTCCGGAATCGGAATTGACTCCAAGACCGCGGAACAACTGTTCAGCGCCTTCTTCACCACCAAGCCCGGCGGCATGGGAATGGGACTCTCCATCAGCCGTTCGATCATAAGGGCCCACGGTGGCAGATTGTGGGTATCGGCAAATGCGGACCATGGCGCGGCTTTTCAATTCACCATACCGATCAACGGACAGGCAGTATCGTGAAAGAAGCTGACGCCATTGTCTTCGTGGTCGACGATGATTCCTCGATTCGGGAGGCAATCAAGAGTCTCGTCAGCTTAGAGGGACTACGCGTCGAAACTTTCGGCACCGCGCAAGAATTCCTACGGAACGAACGGCCGGATCTGCCCGGATGCGTGGTGCTCGATGTTGAGCTGCCCGGATTGAGCGGACTCGATCTACAGCGCGAACTGACCGCGCATGGAATCAAACTTCCGATTATCTTCATCACTGGTTACGGCGACATCCCGATGTCGGTGCGCGCGATGAAAGCCGGGGCTACCGAATTCCTGACCAAGCCTTTCCGCGATCAGGATCTTCTGGATGCGATTCGACAAGCCCTCGAGCGCGACCGCGCCGCGCGCCAGCAGTCCAGGGATATTGCGGAACTGCGCAAGCGGTTCGACGCGCTGACGTCGCGCGAAAGGGAAGTGATGAGCCTGGTGGTCGCCGGCTGGCTCAACAAGCAAATCGGCTTTGAGTTAAAGATCAGCGAGATCACCGTCAAAATTCATCGTGGCCGGGTCATGAATAAAATGGGCGCAGAGTCTCTGGCCGAGCTGGTAAGGATGACGGAAAGGCTGGAGATGCCGACGGCGAAGGATCAATCCGCCAAAACCAAGTAATACCAACGTATAACTAGTTTTCGATCCGCGCGCGGGGATACATTTTCTCCCGGAAGATGTTTTCCCGCTATGAGTACAAAGACAGAAAAAGATTACCAGGCTCTAATCGCGATCGTCGATGACGATCAATCGTTTCGCGAGGCGCTCGAGAGTTTGCTCTCGTTGATCGGGTTCCGCACCGCGATCTTCGACTCCGCCCGCAATTTCCTGGACTCTCCCCAATTTTCAAACGTGTCCTGCGCGATCCTCGACGTCTCGATGCCTGGGATGGATGGCCTCGAGTTGCAACAGCACCTGGCTGCCACGCATCCCATCCCCATCATCTTCATCACGGATCTCCGGGACGCAAAGACACGAGAGCAGGCGATTCGGGCGGGAGCGGTCAGCTTCTTGAACAAGCCTGTTAGCGAAGAGATTTTGGTCGACGCTCTGAATTCGGCGCTTCAAGCATAAAGAGTAACGAGACTGGCAGCATCGATGGGTTAAGAGTCCGGGAAAAATTCGCGTACAGTGCTCCCTGCTGGACATGATGCCTTGCGAGAGGGAAAGGGCAATCAGATGGAAACGCAGACTCAGTATCGTGATGTGAAGACCGCGATGGCAACCGTGTTTCAAAGCAACTCGTTGCCCGAGCAAGCGATTTTCCGCAAAGAGGGCGAGTACTGGACCGTAGGGCGCCGCGAGAACGCCTTTCGTCTAAAGGACACCAAGGGGCTCGGATACCTCGCCCATCTGCTGCGTCATCCGGCGGCCGAATTTCATGTGCTCGATCTCGCCGGCGGAATCGCAGGCGAGCGCGATGACGACGAAACCAGTCAGTCCACACGCGGCTTGCCGCGCGGGGACGAGGATCTCGAAAAGGCCGGCATCCATGTCGGCAGTCTGGGCGACGCGGGCGAGATGCTCGACGAGCAAGCCAAGGTCGCATATAAGCGACGGCTTTCCGAGCTGCGCGAAGAACTGGAAGAAGCCAAGGAACAGGGAAACGTCGAGCACGCGGAGCAGGCGGAACAGGAAATCGATGCATTGACAGCGGAGCTCTCGCGCGCGGTGGGACTCGGCGGTCGCAATCGTAAGGCGGCCTCAGCCTCCGAGAGAGCCCGGCAGAGTATCGGCAAGACGATCAAGTCGGTGTTGGAGAGAATCGCGCAGAGCGATGCCGCGCTGGGAGATATCCTGTCGCGATGCATCAAGACGGGTACCTTCTGCTCTTACCAGCCCGACGGGAATTTCCCGGTCGCGTGGGAATTTGTCGCGACGACTGTCGAGCAGGCGGAGCAACCAACTCCAGGTGGCGATCCCGCTGCAGCCCGCGCCGATCATCCGCAGAGCTCGCACGCGGTGCTCGAGGTCTCTCCATTTTCGTTCGCGGGACGAACCGCCTTTGTGGGACGCGAATCTGAACGCCGCGCGATCCGCGCGGCAATCGATCGCGCATTAACTGGCCACGGATCAGTGGTCATGCTGGCGGGCGGAGCCGGGGTGGGTAAGACCCGGTTGGCGATGGAGATGGCGGAGTACGCATCGCGGGTTGGCTTCCGATGCCTGGTCGGGCACTGCTACGAAAGAGACGAACGGTTTCCCTTTCTCCCCTTCGCCGAGATCATTGAAAGCAACCTCGCTGAGGCGCCGAGCCCGGATGATTTCCGTCGGCGGATGGGGGACAACGCGCCCGAACTGGCCCAGATCGCTCCGAGTCTCCGGCGAGTTTTTCCGGACATTCCGCAACCACTGGATTTGGCGCCGGCCCAGCAGCGCCGCCATCTTTTCCAGAGCGTTTCCGACACGATGGCGCGCGCAGCTCAGACACGTTCGCATTTCTACATAGTTGAGGACCTTCATTGGGCCGACGAATCCACGCTTGCGCTTTTGATTCATCTGGCCAATCGAGTATCGCAAATTCCAGTCGTAATCATTGGGACCTATCGCGGCGGAAATTCCGAAAACAACCCGGTCTTGGTCAGGACTTTGGAAGAACTGATCAGGATGGGAATCCGTCCGCTTAAGCTGGCTGGTCTCTCACAGGACGACACTGCGGAGATGTTGCGCGGGCTAAGCCAGCGCCAGGTTCTTCCGGAGAGTCTGGTGAGCCTTATCCTTGAGGAAAGCCAGGGATATCCATTCTTCGTCGAGGAGGTGTACCGGCATCTGGTCGAAGAGGGGAAAGTCTTCGATAAGGCCGGGCAATTCCGCGCGGACATCGAGATCGCCGAGAACGAGGTTCCAGAAAACGTGCGGTTGATCGTTGGCCGCCGCCTCGAGCGGCTCGACGAGAACGAAAAACGAGCGCTAACGGCCGCTGCAGTGATCGGGCGCAGCTTCAGCTTTCAATTGTTAACAGCGATCAACCAGATCGACGTTGACAAACTTTTCAACATCGTCGAGAAGGCGCAGCAGATGGGGATAATCTTCGCGAGATCCGAGGCGCCGGAGATGCCATTCACCTTCTCCCATGAACTCGTGCGACAGACTCTGCTTGCTGGCATTTCAGCTCCGCGCCGGCAGCACCTGCATGCAGGCGTCGCCGAGGCGATTGCGCGGCTCCATCCCGATGCCGTCAACGCGCGCGCTGGTGACATCGCTGATCACCTCATCAAGGCGGGATCGTTCGCCGCGGGAGTCCGGCCGGGCATATGACGCGCGGCAGGCAGAAAATGAATATCGGACCGCAAAGGAAACTTGGGAGTCTAAGTCCAAGATCAACGATGATGACATCGATGGAATCGGATCGGTCAGAAGGTCTCATCAACGGTGGCGGACCGAATCCGAGACTTACTCTTACCTATCGGCGGCGGGCGAGCAGAGCCTGGGTCATCTCGACGTGGCGTGGCATTCCGATACGCTGGTAAGTCTTCAGCGCTTCACTAAGTAGCACTTGCGCTTTTTCGCGATCACCTGCGCCGCTGCGATCGATTAGCATCATTGCGTGGAAGCGGCGTATCTCCGCCTGTTCGAGGAGATGAGGAAAGGACTCGGCCTGTTGCATCGCGGTTTGAAAATAGTCTTCGGCGGCTTCCCAATCATCAGCGGCGGCGGCGATACCTGCAATGGTTTGTGTTAAGCGAGAGACCGGCCAAAGATTCACCGCGCCAGTGTCGATCAACTCACGAGCTAGTGGATAGAGCTCAGCCGCCCGCGCGCGCTCGCCCATCATGGTGAGGCCCTCGATCACCAGCGCGAGCATCGACCATGAGCCTCTGGGATTCTTTTGGCCGATACGCGGCAGCCACTTCCGCCTTTCATCAAGCACTGCGAACGCTCCGGTGCGATCGCCTGCGTAAGCCATCTGTCGAAAGAGCGCTCCGGTACCAACGCCTTCGCTTGAGCTCCCGGGTTCTGAGCGGCATGCGGACTGCGCATGCGACAGCGCCGCTGCCCAGTCTCCCTGATAAAAGTCGACCAGACTCAGTTGTGCCTCGGAGATAACCGCCCAAAACGGGAACTGCGCCGCATCGTCGGATTGCAACGCTGCGTGGAGACTTGTCTCGAGCCTGGCAAGATCGGGCTCCTTGCCAAATTCGGTCCATGCGGCGACGGTGCGGCATAGCGCGATCGGAAACGATTGGCCGATCTTCCTTGCGAAAGGTTCAATTATCTCCGCGAGTCTCGCCGCCTCCTCCGCGCGTCCAAGGTAATCGAGCGCCGGGTACAGAACTCGCAGCTGCAGCGCGCGCTGCCACCAAGGCGCGCCCGACGCGCCCATCTGTTCACTCTGCAAGCCGTCGTCAACCGCTTCCCGGAGTCGAAAGAAGTGGAAATTGACAATCGATCGAGCTCCAAGCACCATCGCCACCAGTCTGGGATCTGACAGTTGCGATGTGAGGTTCATCGCTTCCTTCAGTGCCGCGTGCGCCGGCTCATAGCCCTGGCTCCAGGCGAGCGCCTGGCTCAACCCGTTGAGGAGACGCACCCGGTTGGCGCTGGTCTCTCCTTCAAGGCAGGCGAGACCGCGGCGGGCTGTTTCTCCGGCCTCCTGGAAGCGGCCGGCAAAGATGAGAGTATCGGTCAACTCGCTGAAGCTGCTGCCGATCATGTCGCGGTCGCCGACTCCGATGCAGACCTCGACGGACTCGCGCAAATTGGCCAGCGCTGCATCCCATCGCTGAAGACCCGACTCCGCTATCGCCAGCCTGGCCAACAGCTCGGCTCTTTCTTTCGCGCCGATCGCAGCTTGACGCGACAGGGCGGTCTGGAAGCTGGACCGCGCCTCCTCAAATGCGGCGGCGTCGAGTGCGCTGTTGCCTGCCAGCGTCAGAATGCGGACCAGTTTTTGCTCATCAACAAACGATCCAGCCTTGATGAGATGACTGGCGACCTCACCTGCGCGCTCGTTGATGGCGTGAGGATAGAGCCGCTCAATTGCAGCGGCGACGCTCGCGTGCAATTGCTCCTGGCGTGGGACAGAGATGCCGGCAAGCAGCGTTTGCCGCACGAGTTCATGGGCAAAAGTGAAGGGGGTCTCGGGACCTTCGGAGCTCGCGACGATTAGTCCCATCTGCTGCGCCTTCTCGATGACGTCGAAAAGTTTGTCAACATCGATCTGGCTGATCGCCGTCAGCAGTTGAAAGCTGAAACTCCGGCCGATTGCCGCGGCCGCTGCGAGCACCCGCATTTCATTCTCGTCGAGCCGCTCCAGGCGGCGGCTGATGATCAATCGCACGCTTTCGGGTACGTCGGTCTCGGCGATCTCGATGTCCGTGCGGAATTGGCCGGCTTCATCGAAGACCTTTCCCTCTTCGATTAGATGCCGGTACACCTCCTCGACGAAGAATGGATATCCCTGGGTCTCCTGAAAGATGAGGCTTACCAAACTCTCCGGAGGCTGGCGCCCGCTCATCCCCTGTAACATCTGAGCAACGCCATCCTTGGTTAGACCGCCCAGCTTTTGCGGACGAACACCGGACCGAATCAGCTCTTCCAGAGTTCGCACCAATGCCGGATTGTCGTCCAAATATCCGCCGCGGTAGGTCCCAGCGATCACGGCCGGGATCTGGGCGATTCGATTGGCCAGATAGATCAAAAGCGACAGCGTGGATTCGTCGGCCCAATGAAGGTCCTCAAGTATGTACATATGCGGCCGTGCCCGAGCCGCCAGCGCGAGCGCCTCCGCAAAGCTTTGAAAAAGATAACCGCGCTGTTGCGCAGGCGGCAGTTCCAGCGGCCTTTCGAGATCGGAGAAAACTCGCCGAAGGCTTGGCGCGATCTGGGCCAGTTCCGCCGCGTAGGGGCCGACCTGCGCCCGGTAGTCTTCGAGGCTCGCCGCACGCACCAGGTTGATTTCGATGATCTCGGTGAACGGCAGGTAAGGATAAGGATTGTCTCTTTCGTAGCAGTGCCCGACCGCACATCGGAAGCCCTTGCGCGACGCATACTCCGCCATCTCCATCGCCAGCCGGCTCTTGCCCACGCCGGGACCATCCCAGAGCATCACGATCGATCCCTGGCCGGTCCGCGCACGATCGATGGCCGCGCGAATCGCGCTAACCTCAGACTCTCGCCCCACGAATGCAGTTCGTTCCGGCAACGAGAACGGCGAAACTTCGAGCATCGCGGGTGATTCCTGCGCGAGATGGCCGGAGGGTGCGGCACGTGCAGGAGCCGGATCGCCACCCGGAGTTGGTTGCTCCGCCTGTTCGACAGTCGTCGCGGCAAATTCCCACGCAATCGGGAAATCCGGGTCGGGCTGGTAGGAGCAGAAGGTGCCCGTCTTGATGCATCGCGACAGGAAATCTCCCAGCGCGGCATTGCTCTGCGCGATTCTCTCCAGTACCGACTTGATCGTCTTGCTGATGCTCTGGCGGGCTCGTTCCGAAGCTGACGCCGCCCGGCGATCACGTCCACCGAAACCCACCGCACGCGAGAGTTCCGCCGTCAATGCATCGATTTCCTGTTCCGCCTGCTCGGCGCGCTCAATGTTTCCTAGCTCCTTGGCTTCTTCCAGTTCTTCGCGCAGCTCGGAAAGCCGGCGTTTATACGTGGCCTTGGCCTGCTCGTCGAGCATCTCGCCCGCATCACCCAGACTGCCGACATGGATGCCCGCCTTTTCTGGATCCTCGTCTCCGCGCGGCAAGCCGCGTGCGGACTGGCTGGTTTCGTCATCATCGCGTTGGTCTGCGATTCCCCCGGCCAGATCGAGCACATGGAATTCGGCGGCCGGATGACGCAGCAGATGGGCAAGGTATCCGAGTCCCTTGGTGTCCTTTAGCCGAAAGGTTTTTCCGCCGAAGCCTACAGTCCAAAACTCGCCTTCTTTGCTGAAAACCCCCTTTTGCGCACGGACGTTTGGGGCCGGACCGCCAATACCGGCTGAGCTGGATCGATCGCTCCAAGTCTCACGTGGCATCCGAGTTTCTCCAGGGCCGCCGGGCAAATTCTGATGAGCCGCGTCGCCGCAAACCCTACCATCTGGGCCGATTACGGCATACCCCGCCCCGGTTGTGCGGTCACTTTTCACGTCTTCCGCGCCAACGTTATTCACGCCTATCGCATCGAGGGGAACAGCGAACTTATGAGTACCCGAATTAGAATCGCGTTTGGTGCGGCTATCTTGCTGCTCTCACTAGGTATCGCGTGCATCGCGGGCGCGAGCGGCGGCCACGAGCAAGTATGCGATGCCCGCGCGGACTATGCGCTCGGCGTCGAGGACTACCCGGAGGCCATTCGGGTGCACGCCGAAGTCGTGCGGGAGCATCCCGACGACGCGCTCGCTCATTATCATCTGGGATTTGCTGAAGGAATGATGGGCAACAGAACGGCGGAGGTCAGCGAGTATAAGCAGGCCGCAGCGCTCGGACTGACAAATTGGGATTTGTTCCTGAACCTGGGGTTGGCTCAGCTGGAAAACGGTGACCTGGACGCAGTGACAGACAGTCTGCGGCAGGCCGTGCTTTTCGGCGAGAACCATTCTGAATCGCACTTCAATCTCGCCCTCGTGTACGAGCAGCGCGGACTGCATGCAGATGCAGAGCGCGAGATCCAGGCCTCACTGCGCTTGAATCCTCGGCAACTGGACGCACGCAACATGTTGGGTGTGATCTATGCCCAGGAGGGAAGGACTGCCCGCGCGTGGTTGGAATGGCGTGAGCTCGTTCGCGAGGTGCCGGACTACGATCCGGCGCTCAAAAATCTAGCGTTGCTGGGCAGCCAAAACGAGGTTGTCCTTGGCGAGACGGCGGCCGCTGTCCCTCCCCCGGCGGCCGCCGTCAAAGCTATCCAGGATGCACGGAAACTACCCCTGCCGATGCGTGACGCAGAGTTCGTCCTGGCCCCCGCACAACAAAGTGAAAGGTGAATAGCATGGGCGCATTAGTTCAAACCAACTCGTCGCGGTTTTCATCACTCAGGGCGATCGATCCGCCGCCACGGCCTCGTATCATACCCGCCAGCGCTGTCCCGATCCGTGAACCACGGGCGTTTCCTGAAGCGGCAACAGGGCCCTCACTGCCTCCGATCATCCGCGATGAAATGCTTGAGTTCTATGCGTTCATTTTCTGTCAGGGCGGCTTTCGCCAACTCGGAATGACCTTCGAACAATTCCTGCTGGTAGCCGCCGCAATCAAACCGGTCGATCTGCCGGCGACCCGCGAAGAAACGCGGACATTTTGAACTCCTCCCACTCTTCGCACCAGCATCGAAGCGCAAGGAGTTATGTGATGTGTCCGAGCACGGAGTAATAGGTCGTCGTTTTTCGCCGCAGAAAGTCGAGCATAAGCCGCAGTTCCTCGCGACACCCCGCGAGCATTCATTCCAGCGCCGAATTAGGTCCTGCTCGTGTGGTGTCAACATCACCCACCTCCCAGCAATGAGTGCCCACCACTCGGACTTATTTGCAACCTTCCGTATGATGGCTGACGCGAGGTGGCCGACTCTCAGACGCCGTTATTTTGTAGGACTGTCTTTCGCAGCGGCTGCACCGGATTGAATCAGCCGGTCGATCTCGGCCGCGCTATAACCGACTTCCTTGAGGACCTCGCGTGTGTCCGCGCCGTAGTCGGGTGGCGTACGTGGCTTCTGTTTTTCGCTGTCGGCGATGAAGATTGGACTGTTCACGGTTTCGATCACGCCATGGCCGGGATATTCGAAATTTGTGATCGCGCCGCAATCGCGCATCTGCGGATCGCGCACCGCTTCGTCGAGCGTCGGCAGCGGTGACCACTTGATATCGTAAGTACGAAATTTCTCGCGCCAATGACTCAGCGGTTTCGATTCGAATTGCGAGAGTAAGATCGCATGCAGCTCGGCGGCGTTCTCCTTGCGTGCTTCATGGGTTGCGAAAAGCGGGCTGGTCGCGAGCTCGGGTTCCTCCAATGCCTGGCACATGCGCACGAACTCGCGCTCGGGGTCGAGCAGCGCGACGATCATGGCGTGTTGATCGCTGCTCGGATACGCGGCGATCAGAGGATTCAGCGGCCGCGCTCCGGGCTTGCGCTCAGGAAAGTGCGCCGCGCAGAGCTTGGCCTGGATATCGACGCTGTTCGCAAAGGCTCCCGCCGCCATCAGCGAGGTGCTCACCTTGGAACCCTTTCCCGTACGTTCTCGGCGATATAGTCCGAGCATGATCGCGCCGAACAACGTTGCCGCAGTCGGATGATCGCCCATCGCGGGACGAGCACCGGCCGGAGTACCGTCGGCGCCGGTAACACTCGTCATCAGGCCCGAACGCGCCCAGTATGCGAGCCCATCGAAGGCCGGTGCATCCGCGTCCGCGCCCTTCTCGCCGTAGCCGGTGATCAGCGCGTAGACCAGGCGCGGATTGACGCGACTAAGATCGTCCCACGTCAGTTGGAATTTTGCGAGCAGCGAAAGTTGGAAGTTGGTGACGAAAACGTCAGCGTTGGCGACCAGCTTGAGGAGCGCGTCGCGCCCGGCCGGCTTGGTCAGATCGAGTACGATGCTTCGCTTGTTACGACTAGTCAGAAGCCAGGTGTAGTGGAAATCCGTACTTGGATAACCCGCAACTGAGGAGAACGTGCGCCAGAGATCGCCGTCTGGCGGCCGTTCGACTTTGACTACGTCGGCGCCGAAGTCGGACAGGATAGTGGCAGCCGCAGGTCCGGCTACATAAGTCGCGCAGTCGATCACTTTCAGTCCGGTCAGAATGCCGTCTTCCGCTTTCATAAGACTCCCTTGCACCCGCGAATATTTTTTTGCTGCTAGCGACCCATCTTCAGGAGGTCGTCGCCCGCCCATCCTTCTTTCAGTGGGACCATGAAGAATGGAGTGAGACTCATCTTCCTGAAGCGCCAGCGCCCGTCACGCTTTAAGTACTCGTCGTTGTAGCGAGCAGCGACGACGTAGCTTTCGCCGTTGTAGACCGGCTTGGCTTCCAAGTAGGCGTAGCCACTAGCGCGATCACCGTTCACCTTCAGGACGTGGTTATGGATGAACTGCCGGACGCGATAAAGACCGCGGCGGCTGTCGGGTCCGGAGCGATCGCGGCCGAGGCCCGAGAAAAACGCCTCGATTTGTTCGTGGCCTTTGGCCTTGCCCAGATGGCCGAAATCAAGTTCGCCGTCCTCGGTGAAGAGGTCGGGAATCTCTGCCATTGAGCTTCGTTGATACATTCATGGTAGCGATAGCGCAGATCGCGGAGCGCCTCGCGATCGTAAAGGTCGGCAACCTTCGCTTCCAGCTCTTTCACCTTGTCTTCGAGATTTACAGCCATCGTTGTGATCCTTTCGACGCAGCTATGAGAGCTGGATAGCTCCTCATTCGGTAACGCGCTTGAACTATTAGCGAGGACGGATCGGTCTAGTTCGGCACCCAGGTGACAGCGCGAACCTCGCCAAACTCGCGGCGCACCTTTGTCCATGAATCGCCGGAATCGGTGCTCAAATAGAGGTAACCGTGCAGACTGTTGGCGACGACGACCTCGGGGTTCGCTTGATTTGTTCCGAACCAGTAAATCGTGGAATTGGGCTCGACCGGCAGCTTGCATACTTTCCAGCTGACGCCGCCGTCCCGAGACCTTTGGATCGCACCGCGCTTGCCTGGGATGAAGTCGCCGTTGCCCACGAAGATCGTGTCGGGATCTCCGGGCTTGATCGCGACTCCGCGGCAATAGGAGATCGTGTCGCGTTCTGCAAACTTCGGGAATCCGTGCAGCGACCATGACTCGCCCTCGTCAAGGCTGCTCCATATTCCGTCCGGCGTCGTGACCAACAGCTTGGTCTTGAGGCCCGTCGCGAGCGCCACACCATGGACGTCGCGGTTGAGTTCCTTGTCACCGATTTTTGAATGTCTCCAGGTCTGGCCGTCATCGCGGCTGCAATAGACACCGTCGATTTCGACACCCACCCATATTGTGCGCTTGTCACGCGGATCGATCAGGATATTGGTAACTTTTGGCGCGCCAGCGAGGCATCGCTCAGCCATCGGCACCGCCAAACGATGCCAGCTCCGGCCGCGATCGTTCGTGCGGTAGACTCCGGGCTCCTTGGTGCCCGCGAGCATCGTGTCAGGATCGGCGGGATGGAAGGTCGCCGACCAGATCTGTTTGCCTTCCATCGGTGAGTCGATCCAGTCCCAGGTCGCGCCATTGTCTTCGCTTCGATAAAGTCCCGCTTCCGACCCGGCGAGGAGGTGATGAGGATTGTGGGGTGAAACGGCAAGTGTGCGAACTTGTATTTCGCCAGGCTCGGCATAGAACGGCAGCTTCATTTTGCTGCGCCGCCAATGGTTGCCGCTGTCAGGGCTGAACCATACTCCCGCGCCTACCGTTCCCACGCAGATTGTAAAGTCGTTCGCCATTGGCTCTGACCTCCTGTGTTTCAGTTCAATCTAATCCCGACGCTAGCGATCGCATCGGCGAAAAGTCAAATCTCAACCAGGTCATCGAACGCGGCCCTTGGAGAGCTCTTTCAGGCGGTGGTATAGGGTTCTATAGCCGAGTACGACCACGTTCAATTGTTCCGAGACGTACCAGGAAGATCAGCATGACAGATTCACTTCAGAAGGCCTCGGACGCTCAATCAAGGCGCGTCGAAAACTTTGACGCGATTGTGATCGGCGCTGGAGTGTCGGGACTGTATCAACTCTACCGCCTGCGCGAGCTCGGGTTCTCGGTGCGATGCCTCGAGGACGGCGGCGGCGTTGGCGGCACCTGGTATTGGAACCGCTATCCGGGATGCCGCTTCGATTCGGAGAGCGAAAGCTACGGCTATTCGTTCTCAAAAGAGCTCCTTCAGGAGTGGGACTGGAAGGAACATTACTCCGGCCAGCCGGAGAACGAGCGATATTTGAACTATGTAGCAGACAAGTTTGATCTGCGCCGGGACATCCAATTAAATTCCCGGGTCACTTCAGCGGTCTTCGACGAGCGCGCAAACCGATGGGAAGTCCAGTTGGAGCGCGGACAACGTATGAGCGCACAATTTCTGATTGCCGCAGTCGGAATTTTGTCGGCGCGCAATATTCCACCGTTCGAGGGTGTCGATAGTTTCAAGGGTGCGTCATTCCATACATCCCGGTGGCCTAGGGAGAAGGTCGATTTCACCGGCAAGCGTGTCGCTGTCATCGGCACCGGCGCCACCGCCGTCCAGATGATCCCAATTATCGCCAAAGAAGTCGGCCATCTCACGGTCTTCCAACGCACCGCAAATTACTGTGCACCGCTCAGAAACTCGTTGGTTGATGAGGAGACTCAGCGACGCTTCAAGGCTACCTACCCGGAGATTCACAAAAGGTGCAAAGAAACTACCGGCGGATTCCTCCATGACTTTGACCGGCGCGCGGCCCTGGATCTCCCTCGCGAGGAACGGCGCGCGGTGTACGAGCAATTGTGGGCGCTGCCTGGGTTCGGAAAATGGCTGGGCAACTTCAGGGACATCATGACCGACCGCGTTGCCAACGAGGACTTCGCTGAGTTTGTGCGCGAGAAGATCCGCGCGCGCGTGAAGGATCCGGCGGTCGCAGAAAAGTTGGTGCCCAAGGACCATCCGTTTGGATCAAAGCGCGTCCCCTTGGAGACCGAATATTACGAAGCCTACAACCGCGACAATGTTCTGCTGATCGATATCAAGGAGACTCCAATCGAGCGCATCACGCCCAAAGGTATCAAGACCAGCGACCGGGAGTATGAGTTTGACGTCATCATCTACGCCACCGGCTTTGACGCGATAACCGGAGCGATGACTCGGATCGATTTTCGCGGCGAGGGCGGTCAGAGTCTCAAGGACAAATGGGCCCACGGGATGCGCACGTACCTGCAACTTGTAACGGCCGGGTTTCCGAACCTTTTTATTGCCACCAATACCGCGTTCTGCAACTACACCGTTTGCGCCGAGACGATCGTCGAGTGGATCGCGGACTGTATCCGCTATGTTCGAGAAAACGGCTATTCACGCATCGCTGCCACACCGCAAGCGGAGGATGCCTGGGTGGCGCACACCAACGAGGTCGGCAGTCGCACTCTCCTGAGCAGTGCCAACGGATGGTTTGTCGGGGGAAACATTGAAGGTAAGGCGCGCGCGTTCCTTCTTTATGCAAACCCCGCCCCCGCATATCGGGCCAAGTGTGCGGAAGTAGCGGCGAAGGGCTACGAAGGTTTTATCTTGCAATAGAGAACTGGATCGTCCGTTCACTTGCTGGCGTCAAGGGCGTGCGTTTTTTTCCGCTTTGCGCTAATAGGGAGACAGCTTGCTTTTTGATGAACCTTTTCGAAATTCATGCAACCGATTAATCTGACAAGGAGATTTCGATGAAACTTTATTACTCGCCCGGTGCATGCTCGCTTTCACCTCACATCGTCGCGACCGAGGCCGGCATCCCGGTCGAACTGGAAAAGGTAAACCTCGCCGAACACAAGACCGAAAGCGGCCAGGATTACATGAAGATAAATCCGAAAGGCTACGTTCCCGCGTTGCGCCTCGACGATGGCAGCGTTCTCACCGAAGGCCCGGCAATCGTTCAGTACCTGGCGGATCAGAATCCTTCGAGTGCACTCGCGCCAAAGGCCGGAACTATCGAGCGCTATCGGCTCCAGGAGTGGCTCAACTTCATCGGCACTGAACTTCACAAGAACTTCGGGCCGCTCTTCAACAAGGCCTCGTCGGACGAGGCTAAGAATACGGCAAAGACCAACATCAACAAGAGATTGACGTACATCAACGACCAGCTCGCGAACCGCCAATTCCTGATGGGTAGCAACTTCACGGTCGCCGACGCTTACGCCTTCACCATCATAAACTGGACGAACTTCGTCGGCATCGATCTCAAGGTCTATCCGAATGTCGCGGCCTACCAGGCTCGCGTTGGCGGACGCCCGAAGGTGCACGAAACGTTGAAGGCCGAAGGTCTGGCTAAATAGCGTCAGCGAGAACCCGAGATCTTCAATCAGCCGCACGGAGGACGAAAATGATTGATCTCTATTTCTGGCCCACTCCAAACGGGAAAAAAATTACGATTCTGCTGGAAGAAGCCGGTATCCCTTATAAAATCAAGGCGATCCATATTGGTCGTGGAGACCAACTGACTCCCGATTTTCTGAAAATCTCGCCCAATGGACGGATGCCGGCGATTGTCGATCACGAGCCGATGGGTGGTGGCTCGCCGCTGGCAATCTTTGAGTCAGGCGCCATCATGGAATACCTCGCCGAGAAGAGCGGGAAATTCTGGCCGAAGGAACCGCACAAAAAATACGACGTCGCGCAGTGGATGTATTGGCAGATGGCTAACCAGGGACCCAAGATGGGCGAGCAGGGGCACTTTCGGCGCACAGCCAACGCTGGGAAAAACGGCGATCAGGCCTACGCGTTGCTGCGCTTCGACAACGAAGTCCATCGCATCTACGGCGTGATGAATCTCGGACTGCACAAGAAGAAGTATCTCGCCGCGGGTGAATACACCATCGCCGACATGATTTGTTATCCTTGGGCGACAACCTGGCAGAATCGCAATCTCGACCTCAACGAATTTCCCAACGTCAAGCGCTGGCTCGATGAGATCGGCGAACGGCCGGCGGTGAAAAAGGCGATGGCCGCCGGTCCCGAGTATCGGGAAGACCCGGCCTCGGTGACACCCGATGAGCAGGCACGCCGCTCCAAACTGCTTACCCATCAGCGCGCGCAAGCCGTGCCTAAGGAGTGGTCGTAGCAAGCGCTGCTCACGGCAGAACTCGGTCGTAGGTTACCGTGAACCTCCCTGGCTGAAACTTCGTCGCGCCGCTTTTCGACGCCGCGCTACTTCGATGCCCGGCGCGTCGCGGCGGCGCCTTCCGCACCTGCATGCTTCGCGGCTCGCTCCTCGGCGTGCTTCTGAATCATCGCGCCGGCGGCGTTCATCGCCTGCCCCATGAAGTCTTTCGCATTGGACATGGTCCAATCGTAAGACGCCTGACGGCTCACGTTGGCGTTCTTGAATACCGGCGCGACGTGCTCGGCCCAGAGATCATACGACTTGATCGTTTTGTCGAAGCTCGCCCAGTTGTGCGCGAGCTGAAGAAAGGCCCCGAACTCACCCTGCTTGGTCTCGAGGCGTTTCAATTGCGTGATGGCGTCGTCGGGTGTGCCGATCACGGCGCGGCCGGATTCGATCATGTCGTCGATCGGGTTCTTGCCGTTGGACGGCGTTGGCGCGAGGGGATTCAGTCTCGCGAAATATTCCATGAATTTATGGATGCCATATTCGACATTCTTGCGCGCCTGCTCGCGAGTCTCGGCCAGGTGCACCGGCCCGACCAGCCGTAGGCGGCTGCGATCCATCGTGCGTCCGCTCTCGGCCGCAATCTCGTTCGCGATCTGCCAATTGGTGGCGAGCGCATCGAACCCATCCGCATTGGTCGCCGCCACGCACAACATCCCCAAGCCGTACTTGCCCGCGGCGCGCCCGCCGGATGGGCTGACTGCACTTGCCACTGCGATCTCCGGATGCGGTTTGGTGTAGGGCAGCAGATGTACGCGCGCGTTGACAAGGTTGTACCAATCGCTCTTTTCCGTCACGACCTCGCCGTCGAAGAGACGCATGATGACCTGCAAACCCTCCATCATGCGGTCGCGCTGAGTCATCGGATTGATACCCAGCATCATAGCGTCGGACGGAAGCAGGCCGGGACCAACACCGAACATCACGCGGCCGCGCGTTTGATGGTCGAGTTGGATCATGCGATTCGCCGTCATCAGCGGGTTGTGATACGGCAGCGATACCACGCCGGTACCGAGGCGGATTTTTTTGGTTCTCTCTGCCGCGGCGGCGATGAAAACTTCGGGCGAGGAGATGATCTCGAAACCGGCGGAATGGTGCTCGCCGATCCAGGCCTCCTCATAGCCGAGCCGGTCCAGGTTCTCGACCAGTTCCAGGTCGCGGTGAAGAGCTTCAGTCGGGTCCTGGTCCAGGGGATGAAACGGGGCAAGGAAGATGCCGTTGCGCATTGGAATCGTGCGGGTCATTTGTCGGCCTCCTTCAGGCTCTCCATCTTCGATAGCGTCAGGATATCCCACCTTCGACAACGTCCAAAGAGCCGATGGCGCTTGATTTTCGGTGTGCAAGTTCAAAACCTACATAAGATGCTCCCGCTTTTGGTCTGCACCGCATCCGCACACTCCTCCGGCGAGAAGCGTTCAGCAATGATGGTGCCGGGCTGGGGATCGAGTTTCGTTCTGAGCCGGATACCGAAATTCCCTCAGACCGGTTATTCTCAAGCCGGGCGAAAGATCATAGCGATAGTTGGCAATACGTCATGGCAGAACTGACTTTCCGGCCAGTAGGCGTCGATAACTGGCCCGCCATTCTCGATCTGGCACATCTGTCGTTAAGTGAGCTGGCGCACGTCCCTCGTCAGGACGAATGGCTTCATAACCGACGAGAATTTTCCCCTTCGGACGGTTTCCAGCATCAGTTCGTTGCCACCTCCGGCGAGCGTATCGTCGGCTATGCCGCCGTCGAACGTCGCAATGATTCCTCAGAGAACGTGTACCGACTATTCGTGGTCGTGGCGCCGCACGAGCGCGCTTCGCTCGGAACTATTCTCTTCGAGAACCTTCGCGGGCACTTGATCGAGCTGGGGGCGCGCCGCGCGTGGATGATGGAACTCGCAGCCGACCGCGGCTTCATATCGTTTCTTGAGGGCTTGGGATTCATTAGCGTGAACACCGTCGGGCTGCTTGACGGAACAACTGCAGTGAGATTGGTCATGGAGTCGCCCTTTCGGCCGGGCACCACACCGACAGCGGCCGTGATTGACCACTCAGGTGGCGCCAACTTCGCCTCGCATCGAGTCGCAGAGAACTATCGCTTCCGCGCTCCCTACTCGCACGAAGTGTTCGAGACTTTAGTTGGCCTCTTCGAAGATCGTTCGCGAATCCTTCTGGATGCGGGATGCGGCCCCGGCAAGATAACGCTCGGCCTTATCGATCATCTCGATCGCTCAGATGCGGTCGATCCTTCAGCGGAGATGCTTCGCGTTGGACGTTCTCTGCCAAACGGTGACAGTCCAAAGATCCGATGGATTCAATCGACGATGGAAGACGCCGTGCTGAAGCCTCCGTACGGGCTCGTGGTCGCCGGGATGAGCATCCATTGGATGGATATCTCTTGGGTGCTGCAGAAATTCGCGACGGCGCTCGCGCCCGGCGGGTTTCTCGCGCTCGTGTCCGGCGACGGCCCGTGGATGCGCCGTGGCAGGACGAGGAAAGAATTTTCATGGCCGAGTTCATCTTCACGGTCAGTGGCAAGCATCCGGTGGGATGGCGCGGGACGCGCGAGCAACTGAACGAGCGTCTGCTCCTCCATCCTGGATTTCAGGCGGTCGGGCACAAGATCACTTCACCGATGCAGGTATCGCAGAGCATCGCTGATTACCTGCGATGCGAGCATTCGCGTGCCAGTTGGTCTCAGGATTACCTCGGCGAGAGACTATCTGCCGAGTTCGACTCCGAGATAACGAAATTGCTGACGCCTTATGCGAGCGGCGGGATGCTCCAGTTTTCAGTCCAGACGCGCATCGAATGGGGCCGTCTGGAGACCTCGTAGTGGCAATCATGCCGAAGTCATTCCTTGAAACGAACCGAAATGGGAGGGGCATTTCGGGCGCAGTGGAGTCCTGGGTCACACCACGATTTGCTTAGTTTGTGAGCGCAGAAAACGCCGATGCGCTGACAGAGGAAATCCGACGAGATGGTGGAGTCGTGGTTGCGAGCTTGGCCGTCTATCTCAATGAATAAGTCCCGACCCCAGTTCTCTTAGCCAGCAAAGCCAATCTCTGCTCGTGATTCATGGGCTCCCACGGGACAAGTTTCTCGGCAAGCACATCCATTCTTCGAAGGAGGGTCAACTCGGAGAAAAGTCCCATAAAATCCAAGTCGCGGAACACTAAGGAGCCGGACTCTCTCATCCTGTCACTGATCCGCTCGAGATGGACCGGCATCTCGGTCCAGTGTAGGCCAGCTCGGTGGTGATGACAAAGGTGGTATCCTTCGTTCATGAAGTTGACCTCATCAAGAACGGTTACGGTATGCGCAAAGTAGTCCTCGGGCTGTTCCGAGTCGTAAAAAGCGTGCTGGACCCATGCGACTATTGCCGTGATGAAGTTCATGCAGAGAAGAGGAACCAACACGAACATGATCCCGATTCTCCAGTTGTAGATAACGACAGCTCCGAAGTAGGCATAGTACCGCGCCATACCCCATAACAGGCGTTTCCGGTTCTCTTCATCGCCTCTAGCTTTAAAGTAGGCGTATGGGGCAATCCCCAAAACCGTCCAAATGTTGTTCGAGAGATACCACAGGAAATCTAGTCGACTCGTTCGATCGTAGCCCCTGGACTCTGCTGTGTCATCGAATCCGCCATTCTCTCTATGGTGGAGACGGACGTGAACCGTCCTATCCAGTTCCGGAATGTTTCCATACAAATATCCTAGAAAGAACTCGACGTAGCGGCCGAAGACCCTATCGTACTTCGCCGAGAAGTAGCCCTGGCGCCGGTGCGCTTCCAGGTGTTTGGCGCTGAACATCCTCACGAACCGCTGGAACTTGAGGCCATAAAGGGAAATATAGAAAGCGATCGCGAGCAGCAGTCGAGGTTTTCCTAAAATGAGTTGGAGCAGGAAAATTGGTATGGCGCTAAGGCTAAGGGAAACCATGAGTCGTAACGCAGGCGTGTCTCTGGAGTCCTGCAGGACTTCCTGGCCGAGCTTATCGAGTAACCGGTCGTAAGCCCGGGGAGAAATTGATACGCGTTGCGTAACGGACGAACCCTCCCGAGAATCACGGCCGCGCCGTAGCCTCCGAAGGAAATCAAGGCCACGAGCGATATGGCACCCGCGCTTGCCAGTGCCATCGGGACTCCACACAACCGAAATCCGACTTTGAGATTGGCTCCGAAATTCATAGTTGTGATACTCGAACGCCCTATGGTCAAGTTTCTAATCAAGCTCCTGCTCGTCGCGCGAATTCGACTGAAATCACGAGCAAGACTCGAGGCCGAAAACATTTGTCCTGCGGAAGCAAGTGATCGTCCTGAGCCGCAAGCCGGGGGCTCGGCTTCGCGACGATTAATTGAACACTAACCGGTTTATATCTCTAGTCCCACGCGCAATCGACAACTTTGGAGCGAGGCTGACCAGGACAGTCTGGACCCAGTTCTGTCAGATCTTGAAGAATTTTTTTCACACGTGCATATGTATTCCATCTTCTGTCGGTGCAAACGTGAATCGGGATTACCCAAATGAAAATGCCGCACAATTCAGGGCAAGGACCGCCAGGGCGAAAGTTTTGCGGATGCGGTCGGATTCGGGCGCTGACGATTTTGACCATCCTGATTCTTTCGACTCGGACCGAGGCTCAATGGGCGGGCCGCGACGGTTGGGTTGAGGAGCCAGCAGCCAAATCGCTCAACGTCAAAGGAGTCCCTGGTCACGCCTACCTCGACCCCTCGTCCGTTCAGCGCGGGGATGACGGCCTGATCTATTTCAACGAAAGCTCCGACGTATCGCGACCAGAGGAAATAGGCAAGGTCGGTCTCATGAAGGACGCGTACGATTGTGCGAAGAACATCAAGTACATGTGCGTAGAGGTCGGAGATTGGCGCAACGATCCGAAAAGCACGGTCAACGCCGCCAATGATCCAGCTTTGCCACTCTACCGCAAACTCCTCTGCGGCGACGCCGACCCTGCCAAGCAGAGGTAATGGGAGTTCTCCGATAAGTCGTTGGACGGTGCCCACCGCGCGAAATTCGCGTCAACTGGCGGCGAGAAACCTTTCACTGTCAGGCCTTGACCATATTCTCCGGCGTGAAAAATAGCCGGTAAGTCGGACCCATGTTGATGTACATACCGTCGTCGCATTGCCGCTAACAAGAGACGCGGTTTCGCGTTGGCTTCGATCGCATAGACGCGCCGCACTTGCCAGTTCTGCGGACACGTCCGCTTTCATGGCGGCGCGGGCGAACTCCCGTTGACTGACGCGAGCATAAGCTGCTCAGCTCACTTGTGCGGCAGCGTGCTGGGGAGCGCTCCGATGGCTCTAAGCGCTCGAACCCAGTCCTTTGGAGTCGGGGTACCGCTAGGACTCGACCAGGTTCATGCGCATACCGCAGACGCGGATCGTACCGTCTGCCGCGCGTTCGCCAAGGCGCGTGGCGGTTTCCAGGGCCCGCTCGCGATTGACGGCGATCAGATCGAGGCCGCCGAGGCCTTCGCCGCGCCCATCGATGTCCCTGACGAATCGAATCGTCGCGTTTTCGAGGCTTAGGCTCGGGTTGCCAGCCTTGTCCGGCCTGACAGGAATTTCAATGATCTTGCTCCAGCGCTCGGCCAGTTCCTTCGGATCCGCCGATTGGATTTCAGCCGCCACAATTCCGCGAACGACATCGGTCCGAATCGCTTTGTGGAAGTCCTTGCCCGCCGGCTCCCACGGACCGCTGATGTCTTCGCCGCCTTTCTGGAAATCGATTTCGAGGAAGCTGCCGCCGGTATCGCGCGGATGCAGCTGCATCACGCTGTACTCAGGTCCGTCGCTCTCCATCACCTTGCGGATGCCGAGTTGGCCGACGCGCTGCTTGCGCGGCCGATGGTCGTCACACTGGCAGATGACCATGTAGCCGCCGTCGCCGCCGCGGCGATCGAGATAACGTCCGCCTGCGGTGTTCTCCCGAATCGGAGCGACGACTTCGATGAACTGATTGCCCACCGGGAAGATTGCATTCTCGAGCCCGAAGGTTTCTACGCCGGGGTCGCGATATCCGACCTCAAGGCCAAATACGTCGTGGATGTCCTGGACTACTGGGGCGAGCTTGTGCGTGACGAGCGCGATTTGTCGAAGTCTAAGCCACATCGGAGAACCCTCCTGTCAGCTGCCTTTGAATTGGGGCTTGCGCTTTTGGGCTTTGGCCGCAAATGCCTCTCGTGTGTCTTCGGTTTCGAACATCCTGAAGTGGCGTTCGCTTTCGAGCGCAACATACCCCGCAAAGTCCATCCGTTCCGAGTCGACGAAGTTCGCCTTCAGTGTCCGCAGCGCGATAGGCGCGTAATCGGTAAGCCGGTTGACGATCGCATCGACTTCTTCCCGAAATCGATCATCCGGAAAAACGCGCGTGACCAATCCAATCCTAAGCGCCTCGACGGCGTCGAACTTGCCGGGCAAGAAATAGAGTTCGCGGGCACGCGCTGAACCGACGATTCGCGAGAGGCTCCACGGTCCGCCCATGTCGCCCGCGACGCCAACGTCCAGAAATGCGACATTGAAGCGCGCCGACTCCGCAGCAAATCTGAAGTCGCACGCAAGCGCCCATCCGAGTCCGGCCCCTGCGCAAGCGCCGTTTACCGCCGCAATCGTTACGGCCGGCATGTTGTGCAGCAGAATCGGGACGCGAAAATCGTCCGCCGTGAGAGGATCGTCCGGAGCTGCCGACGCGACCTGGCTGATGTCGGCGCCAGGGCAGAAACCCTTACCCGCGCCGGTCAAGACCAGTACTCTGAGCTCGCGATCCTCGGCGGCGAGCGCGAGAGCATTGCGCGTCTCGACCAGCATCCGATTGGTCATTCCGTTCAGCCGGTCGGGACGATTCATCGTGAGGCGCGCGACCGGGCCCGACTTCTCATAGACGATCGTTTCGCGGCGAGTGCTGCTCACGGTTTCTCTCCTCTGATTCGCTTGAATCGCGGTGCACGGTGCTCGACGAACGACTTGACGCCCTCCGCCGCATCGGGATGCATGAGCGCTACTTTCATAAGGTCATCGGCGTCGCGAAACGCTCCTTCCATTGCGAGCGACCAGTGGCGATACACCTCGGATTTGATCACTGCGAGCGAGTTCGACGAGACGTTCGCTGCCAGTTCACGCAGATAAGCCTTGGTCTCGTCGAGCAGGTTTTCGTGCGGCACCAGGCGATCGACAAATCCAATTCGAAACCCTTCGGCGGCATCGAAACGCCGCGAGCTCCACAGCAGATCGAGTGAGCGACTCGTGCCCACAATCCGCGGCAACAGCCACGCGGTGCCATGCTCGGCTATCAGCCCGCGCTTGGAGAAGACGGTCGTGAAGCTCGCGTCGGACGCTGCGAACCGCAGATCGCACATCATAGCGAGCACGAAGCCGCCTCCCGCAGTGACGCCGTTGACTGCAGCAATTACCGGCTTCGGCACGCGCAGCAAATGGCTGAACAGCGCTGGCAGTTCATCCGGGGCAGTATCGCGAACGCTCGGCGCCGCGCCGCCCTCGGTCGAGCGCACGAGATCTCCGGCATCGAGCCCTGCGGAAAAGGCGCGACCGGTTCCCGTAATAATGATCGCGACCACGCCTTCGTCCGCGGCGGCACGCTCCACCGCATCGCGAATCTGATCGATCATCGCGAACGTGAAAGCGTTGAGCTTTTCGGGCCGATTCAGCCGGACCGTGGCGATTGAACCGTCAAGCTCATATTCGATGTTCGATGCTTCGGAATTCATGCCGACACCGTGGTTTTTCGACGTCGTACTCTGCTTTGACGCATAGCGAGAGTCTATCCCCGAACGCAACCGCTCGTGCGAGCGTTCCGTTTTTCGGTAGCGACAGCTTCATGTTAATACGTACACAGCAACGGTCGGTTGAATCCGCAATTCAGCGAGGACAGTAACAATGAAGATCGGAGTTTCAGTACCTCTGACGGCAGTCTCAGGCGATCCAGGCGCGATCGCGCATGAGGCGGAGAACCTTGGCTTCGAATCCATCTGGAGCGTCGAACACTCGTGCGTGCCTTCAGGCTACACAACTCATTATCCCCGCTCAGCCGACGGTAAGGTTCCGGCCATGTACGCCCAACTGGCCGAGACTTGGGTGGTGCTCGCAATCGCGGCTGCCGCCACGAAACAAATTAAGCTCGGCACGGGCATCTTGCTACTAGCTCAACACAACGTGATCGAAACGGCGCGCGCGGCCGCAACTCTCGATCTCTATTCGGGCGGGCGGCTGATCTTGGGCGTAGGAGCCGGTTGGTTCCGTGAGGAAGCCGAGGTTATGGGAGTACGGTTCGAGCAGCGCTGGAAGCATTTGCGCGAGTCGGTGGAGGCGCTGCGCATCCTCTGGACGCAGGAAGAAGCGAGCTACGCAGGCGAAATAATCAAGTTTCCTGCGCTGCGCGTCGGCCCCAAGCCGGTGCAGAAGCCATGTCCGCCGATCATGCTCGGCGCGCACGATCCGAAATACGCGCTCAGGCGGGTTGCGCGCTATGCCGACGGTTGGATGCCGGGCGGACTCTCACCGGACAAAGCAATGGAATTTATTCCGCAGATCAAACGGATGGCGCGCGAGTACGGTCGCGATCCCGAGCAACTGCAGTTCTCGGTGGCGCTCGCTACGCGCGGGGACGAGCCGACTGCTGATACTCTCAAGCGTTACCAATCGGCTGGCGTGAGCCGCATAATCGTCATGGCCACGGCGGCTGCGTCCGGTGACGGAGTCAAAGCAATCCGTGCCTTCGCACCATTGGTCGAGCGCGCAGCCAAAGTCTGAAATTCCGTGCCGCCGCCTTTGGCTCAAAGGCCGTGCGCGACGGTCTCAAGGTCGAGCGAAGCCTCTTCATGGATCTGATGACGACCGACTGCGCGATCGACATCTTCGCTAATCGTACCGTCGTCGATCACGCGCTCCACCATCGTGGTGCGAATGAACCCAGGACACCAAGGCCTAGAGTGGCTTGAACGAAACTTGCGGACCACGAAAAGAGATCGAAGCAATCCCGCCGTCCTGGTGAGCGAGGCGCCGTGACGATCTCTGTAACGCCCATCGCCTCGATCCGCTTGATAAAGGCTGAGCCGTACGACGCGTCGCGGCCTCGCAGCAGATGTGCTCGACTACCCATTCAGTTCCTTGAGTAATACCTTGGCGTCCTTCAAATCCGCGGTGTCGTAGCCCTCTGTGAACTTGGCGCAGAGCGGGACCAGAAGTCCGCATGCCGCGGCCACGTCACCGCGGGCCTTGAAAATCTGCGCCAGGTCCAAAGCCGCGCGCAACTCCCATGCGTTGGCATTCGTCTTTTGTGCAAGCACGATAGCTTCGTGGATGTCTGCCTCCGCCGCGTCCTTGTGACCCAGTGTTAGGCGCAGCCCGCCACGCACCCGCAGCGCATCGCCCCGCCAGGCGAGTTCCTCGGGATTCGCGATCAAAGCTTCCTCGACAGTTGCCAGCGCTTCGGTTGTCGCGTCGTCGAGCGCCTGCGCCTCCGCAAGCCAGTTCAAAAGCTGTGTTGCCGTATTGCGGTTCCCGGTCTTCGCCAGCTCGCTCAATCCCAGACTGATCTGCGCGACACCTTCCGAAGAATGACCAAGGCTCGCGCGGGCCCGCCCCAATGTAATTCGCGCGAACGCAGCAATTTGTGGGAATCCGTACTGCTCTGCCAAAACGAGCGCCTTAGTCGCGGAACTTTCTGCTTGGTCGGGTGTTCGGAGATAGATTTGCAGCCATGCGGCAATGTAGTGCGCGGTGGCCAGCTCGAAGGGACTGTTCATCCCATGCGCAGCCGCGATCGCATCTGAGCTGCGCTTGCGCGCGACATCGGCTCGACCTAGCTGCCAGGCTACCAGAGCTGCATTGCCCAACAGTACGGCAGCCAAGCCGGGAATTTCACTCCATGCGAATTCGAAGAAGGGCGCGCCGCGCCGGAAGTTTTCTTCAGCGCCGTTTAGATCACCGCGCCAGGAGCGCACAAGCACTTGAGCGATGTGCGCAACGCCGAAACTTGGTGAGCTGCCCTCGCTCTGTGCCAGGTCCAAGAGTTGATCTGCAAGTGCCCCGCCAGCGAGCAGGTCACCAGCAGTTACCACGACCGCCCACTCGCCAAATAGATGATGAATGACTTCTGGAAGATTGTTGGTCTTCTCGGCTAGCGCTCGCGTGCGCGCGGCCGCTTGCGCTGCTTCAGGCGCTCCATATCCCCGCGTAACCTGCAACACACGGACGAATGGCCCGGTCAATTCCAGTTCCCGAGCGTCGCGTTCTGCAGACTCAGGCAACGCTTTCAGGATTTCAAGTGCCTGCCGATACGACTGCTCCGCCTCCCGGAAGGCACGTCGCTCGACCGCGGCGGCGGCCGACTTTCGCCACGCAGCCATCGCTGGTTCGATTTCGCCCGCCTCGGTCCAATGCCGTGCGAGAACTTCCGGCTCCGCATCCGCTTTCATGGGGAATTGTTCGGTCAATACACGCCCGACCGTTCGATGCAGCTCTCGACGGCGGCTCTTGAGCAGTGCTTCGTAGGCGGCATCCTGTAAGAGAGCGTGCTTAAACGAATATGTAGCCTCGGGCGCAATGCCGCTTGCATAAATCAGTTCCGCGTTAGCCAATCTTGCCAGAGCCTCCTGCAACTCAGTTTCCGGCATCATCGAAACTGCCTTGAGCAAACCGTAGGAGAATTCGCGCCCAACGACCGCAGCGATCTGCGCAACTTCTTTTGCGCGCCCGAGCCGATCCAGGCGAGCCATCAAAGAATCGTGGAGGGTGTGCGGAATCTCGTGTGCGGATGGTTTAGCATCGCCTTTCTCGAGCACAGCGCGCGTCAACTCCTCGGCGAACAGCGGAATTCCGCTAGTACGCTCGATCAACTGATCGACGGTGTGTTCTGACAGCGCACTTTGAGCCACTACGCTTGCTACCAGTTCGCGCACTTCCTGCGCCGCCAGTCGATTCAGCGTCAACTGCGTGTGATGCGTACGCGACGCCCATGGCGGCAGAAACTCAGGTCGCGCAGTACAAAGAATCAGCAGCGGAGTGGTGGCTCCCTGTTCGATCAGCAACTGCATCAGCTCCAGCGTAGACGCGTCGACCCAATGCAAATCCTCGATGGCCATCACGCATGGCTGGATTCGCGCCACGCCGAAAAGCCATCCTGCCAAAGTCGTTAGCAGCCGATTGCGCTTTTGTTGCGGCGCGACGGTGAGTGGCGCATACTTTTCGCCGATCGGGAGGTCCAGCATTGGTGCGATGAGCGGTAGTGCCTCATCAAGCTTCAATCCGGCGAGTCCGAGATCTCTTTCCAGTTCGGCGACTTTTTCTCCGTCCGATATAACATCCCGTTGCGCAAAACCCTGCTGAAGCATGTCGGTGATCGCGTAGAAAGGAGTGTTTTGGAAATAAGATGCGCCGGAGCACTCGTTCCAGGTGTGCCGAGTTCCCGCCAGCCGCTCTCGAAATTGCCGCACCAGGCGAGACTTGCCGATTCCCGCCTCACCGGCGATGAAGACGACTTGTCCCTCGCCGCTGGTGGCGCGCTCCCAGCGGTTCCATAGAAGTCGCATTTCATCTGCGCGGCCGACAAACTGAGTGAGACCGCGCGCGGCCGAAGCTGCCAGACGGCTTCGTGCGCCGCTCAACCTTAGGACTCGAAACAATTCGATCGGTCCAGCAATGCCTTTGAGTTGATGCGCGCCCCGCTCCGCGACCACGAACAAGCCCGAGATTAACCGGTGGACCGCGGGAGTGATAATCACGGTGTTGGGATCCGCCGCAGACTGGACCCTGGAGGCTATGTTTGCCGCATCGCCGAAGACTTCCGCGTCGCTGCCCCCACCCTTGCCGATCACGACGTTGCCTGTATCGATTCCGACGCGAACCGAGAGTTCGGGATGGTTGCCTGGTCCGGCGCCGCGATTGAGCGCGCCGACCGCTTCAAGTATGGCGAGTCCCGCGCGCGCCGCGCGTTCGGCGTCGTTGTCGTGCGCCTCTGGCCATCCGAAATAGGCCATCACGCCGTCGCCGAGGTACTTCGCGACGTAGCCGCCGAAACGCTTGATCGCTTCTGTCACTGCGCCGAGATATTGGGCTTCGACCTCACGCCATTCCTCAGGATCGAGCCGTGCGGAAATCGCGGTCGAGCCGACCAGGTCGCAAAACAAGACCGTCAGGTGACGGCGCTCGCCTATCTGCTCTCGCGCTTCGGTGAGTTGTGTGTCAGAGACTCGGGCGACGACAGGCGCACCAATTGAAGCGCCGCACTCTCCGCAGAACTTCGCAACCAAGGCGTTTGCCGCGCCGCATCGTGGACACCTGCGCGGAAGTGGAGTTCCGCACTCAGTGCAGAACTTCCCGCCCCCTGAATTCTCGAAGCCGCAGCTTGAGCAACGCATGGGAATTACTTGGAACTATCCCCCAACTCCCGCTTGAATCAAACCAGCGCGGGCCATGCTGCCTCCGCGCGTCCTAACCATGCACACCGATAGTTTCCAAGACCTTGCCTCGTCTGTGTCAAATAAACTGATCAGTCAGTGGTCAATATGTTGAACCCAGGCTCGCTGCGAGTTTGGGCACTGACATGTACATCAGTAATGATAAGCATCGTTCCTGGCGAAACTGCCGTGCGCAAGTGTTCAAGAAATTCCGGCGCAATGGTCACCTTCTTCACCAGGATCTTGATATCTGGCGCCGGGCCGCTGCCAAAGCTGGAGGTCGATGTCCAGTCACGGAGTCCGTTCGGGTCGACTTTGTCGAGAGCTGAGTAGACGTAGCTTCCAGAGCCCTGGGCCAGACCGGTCGAGGGCACAGCGGCGCGTCCGATCTCGATGCCATTGCGATAAACGTAAACCTGCTGATCCGCGGTACTCAATATAATCGACAAAGGACCAGTCGGGGCTTTTTCCGGATGCCATTCAAAACTGCCCGCGGCTAGTGGCGGCGTTGAGGATGCGCCCGTCTTGCCCGATAGCAGACGTCCCGGCTCCGCCGTTTCGCCTGGCGCGAATTTGTCGTCGGTAATGATTACGTTCGTACCGTTGTTTGTGACGGAATAAAGTTTTTCGGCGAAATCAATCGGCAGCCGCACACACCCGTGCGACGCGGGATAGCCGGGCAGGCGACCGGCGTGCATGGCGATGCCGCTCCACGTCAGGCGCTGCATATGCGGCATCTTTGCCCCTTTGTAGATGTTCGATTCGTGACGGACCTTTTTCTGCAAGATAGTGAACATTCCGGTCGGGGTCGGATGGCCTTTTGTTCCGGTGCTGACAGTCGAGAAACCGATGCGGACGCCGTTGCGGTAGACGTACATTTTCTGCTCCGGAAGACTGACGATGATCACGACTGGTCCAGCGGGTGAAATCTCAGGATGCCAGACGTAATCACCGGGCTTGAACTGGGGCGTGAACGGCTGAACGGCGCGGCCCTTTGTATGTCCAGCACCATTTGCGGTCAGCGACGTGGTAAGAATGAGAATGAGCAGGAGTGCGAGTTGCCGTTTCATTAAGACTGCGTATTGTCGAAACATGCGGTGTCTCATTTACCCCAGTAAGATCGCAGCTGTGGGAACGCTACGGTGATGCCGAAATTTATCGTGGTCTGAGGCGCGATCGGCGCGTACTGCCGATAGGCCATCCACTGTCCTGTAACAAACAGGCTCATCGGGGGCAGTCCCGGACGAACGAGCGTTCGGCCTATCCCGATGCTAAGTGGCAACATGGTCGGAGAATGTTGACGCCAGCCCAGCGTCCAAGTGGCCTCTGCGGAACGTAAGTACCATTTTTCCCAAAGATGAAGTGCAAATACCGGCTGAAGGAGGAATGTATTTTGGGGTGGTCGATTAGGTGATGTGTAAGCGAAAGAGATTGGGTTCTGGGCAATGAATCCAACCAGCAGTCCTGGGATACCCGTGTAAATCGCTCCGAGCGCCGGGCCAGCTTGCCATGCACCCTGGCCTGCGCTTCGAGAGGTGGCAGTGGGAAAAACAAAGGTCGGTCCGATACCAATCAACAGCCCGGTTTTGTTTCTGTCCGGCCAAGGCAAGACTGCGATATCGAAGAGTGAGAGATCGCCAAACTCGGTGCGGGTACGGCCGCGCGAGCTAGGAACCGTCACCAGCGCGAGCGTCGGGCGGATCAATTGGTTGAACGGGAGAAACGAACGAGGCGGTACACGAGGAATCAACGGCCTAAGGATTAGTTGATTCGTCTCATAGTCTCTGGTGCAGGCAAGCGGTGTGCAGGGGCCGTAATTTGCGGGCGTGTAGCTGTCTCTGACAATTAATTGTGGAAGAGTGGTTAGCGGATCGGTAAAGTCCTGCTCCAGCTTTTCTTCCTCGGCCACCGAAGAGCTCGGCTGTCCCTGAGCATTGGCGGGCCCCTCAACCGAAATAGTTACTCCCACGATGGAGATAAAGACGCAGGCGGCCCGCGAAATAGATCTCTTCGTCGGCCGTTCAAGCTTTGCCCAAAAGCGCAAGAGCAGATTCCTTGCCAACCCAGCCATCCAAAAACTCCGGAGATCGCCGCACAGGTTACCGAGTTGAAGACATCTTCGAAAAGACAAAGTAGATCACGTCATCATTCACGGATTCAGGAATCGCGCAGAACTGACCGCCGAAGGTAACTCTTTGCCCGATGCTGAATCTCCTTAGATTTGCAAAGCTAGATGTAGTGGAGCTGATATACGGATCCGCTGGGGCGCAACTGGACGCTATCGGATCCACACTTGAGTAAGACCATCGTCGCACAGCTAACTCGGGAACTCCTACGATGACGTCACCACACGGCAGCTTTACGGAGACGCCCAGGTACTGGCCCCACGCCGTGCTTTCTGTAATTGAGTGCACCTCACCGAGCCATCCTTTCACTGACTGCCGGGGATTCCTCCACCCGGCCATTCGCTGAAAGTCTCTCGCAGCGACGGAAAGAGCTTGTCTAAGTTGTCGTTGCTGACGAGCCGAATCGCCCGATGAGCTCGCGTGAGCTTGCTTGAGCGCTTCTCGAAAAGTTGGAAATGCGCTGCAAAATTGTTGCTCATCACGCTGCAATGCTTGACCCCACGCAAAACCGCTAAGCATTAGAAAGAGGAAGAGAAAGCTCATCAAAATAGTCTGCTTGAACATTGTTCGTCGATATGACATGAAACTCCTCCGGCTTCCGGGCAACAAATGCCGTAAGCATCACGAGGCTAATCGGGCGAATTCACCTTGAGATGGAACCCGCTTCCCCCTGGTGGCTCTCGCTCATCCCTGTGAGTGCATTCAATCCGGACTGAACCGCGCTTCGTATTGACGGATGAAAGTTCGTGGCACCAAATCGCTCCTCGAAACCCGAGCGGCTCAGCTTTTCCCGAATCTGGATCTTGGCTCGTGCCACCAAGAGCGCAATTCCTTTTGTGGCTAGCTCTGACCGAATCTCCTCCAACGCCTCCAGACCGGTCATGTCGATTACATTGATCGCCTCCATATCGAAGACAAAGAGGTGGAGCGAATGAGCGGACCGAGCTACTACTTCACGCACGCGTCTTTTAAAGTAATCAGCATTGAAGAACAGGAGCGCCGCGTCGAAACGATAGACCAGGAGCCCTGGGATTGTTTGCGCGTCGGGGTATTCGCTTATGTCGGTGAATCCATCGACTCCGGGAACTTGCCCTAGGATCGCATCGTACGGGCAGGAAGCGCGCCTTATGAGAAGAATGAGGCTCAAGATCACAGTTATGGCGATTCCAGGCAAGACTCCGATTGTCGCGACACCCAGCGTCGCGATGAGAGAAAGCGCAAATTCCGACCGGCTAATGTCTCGTATCTTCCACACACTTTTAAAATCGAAAAGCGATGCACCAGCCAAGACCAGCACGGCGCCTAGCGATGCGGTCGGAATATATGCGAGCGGGCCGGTAAAGAATGTAAGGACCGATCCCATAACGAGGGCAGCCGCCAGCCCGCTAACCTGCGACCGACCGCCGGTAATATCGTTAATCGCCGTGCGCGAATCCGTACCTGCAATCGCGAAGCCGCTTGAAAGACCGGAAGTAATGTTTGCTAAACCGAGGGCGATGAATTCTCGGTCTGCCGCGACTTCGTACCCGTTTTTTACGGCAAAGCTCTTTGCAGTTACCATCGACCCGCAGAAGCAAATCAAGACGATGCCTGCCGCATCCGGTAGCAGATGGACCGCATCAGAAATAAAACTAGCCGGCAAGTGAGGCCATAAGAATCCCGCCGGAACTGCGCCCAACGTTGTTACCGCCCATTTCTCTAGGTCCAACACGCCCATCATTGCAATTCCGCCGCAAACTCCGACCAGTGCGCTCGGCAGGCGAGGAACGAGCTTCCCCATCAAGTAGATAAGCACAAGCGTGAAAGTCCCGACAATCAAAGTTGGGAAATGGGTCCGTGAAAGCTTCGAGACAAAATCTGTAATCCGCAAAAAGAACCCCGTGTCGGTGCGCACTGCAAACCCGCATAGCTTTCCTAACTGACCGCTGACGATGGTCAACGCCATTCCGTTGAGAAAGCCGACAAGGACTGGACGCGAGAGAAAATTCGCGATCACGCCTAGACGCAGCAGCCCACCGACTATGCAGAGTGTCCCAACCAGAATAGATAACGTGATCGAGAGGTCTAGATAGTGATGCGGGTTTCCATTGGCCAAGGGTTCGAGCGCCGCTGCTACTAAAGCGCAGGTCGCCGCGTCAGGACCTACGATGAGCTGTGGCGACGAGCCGACGATTGCATATGGGATTAGAGGAAGGATACTGGCATAGAGCCCAACAACTGGAGGAAATCCCGCCAACTCAGCGTAGGCAAGCGCGGTTGGAATTTCGACTGCGGCGACTGCAACGCCAGCGAGGAGATCGGTGCTTCTCAGCGACGTAGTTCTTAGCAACTAATCGCTCCACCTATATGCTACGGTGAATCGCTTCAGTTGAATGGCGAGGTGTAGTCGCTCGGCTTGGCTGGAACAGTTCAATCGTCCACTTCGTCCCACGTCGCGTCGGGATTGTATTCGGTTATTCCGTTGGCCATTTTAGCTGTGTTGGTGCCAAGGTCCTTCTGAACGATAACGCCGTCCTGGTTTATCATAAATGTCATGACGCCCGACGCGCGGTATGTGGCCGGATAGGCAATGAAGGCAAAGCCTTGCGTCATTTTTCCGTCGACAAGATAGTCCTTCGCACCACCCGGCGCATTTTTACCCTGGCGGGTAAGGATTCTATAGTAGTAACCGTGAAAAGGAATTGGCGTACCTGCCCCCGTCTTGTAGCCCTCTGCAATAGCATCCGCCATCAGAGGTCCGATCGGACTCACCTCTTCGCCGGAGCTAACGGGCCAATATAGGCCATTGTGTTTGCCCGGGTCGCTCTGGATCTTCTGGGCAAATTGTTTGACGCCTCCGTCATCCAAGTTCTCGCTTGCGTATTCCTCTTGCGCCTCAGCAAGGTCCGCCAGGACATCGATAGTAAAGAGCTCGTTGCGTCCAATCCGACGGTATAGTAGCTCCCTTTTGCCAGCCGCGGTGTCGTATACCCATCCATCGCCCTTCTTCACCAGCGGAATCGGGAAAGGCCAGTTGTCGGCTCCGAGATACAAGATCACACGACCTTTCTCATCATAAGCAAAGCGGTGCATCTCACCGTACTTTTCAACAATAGTGTCTCGCGCATTGTTGTCGGCAACCGGATCGCCCGATGAGAGGATCTCTTTTGCGTCCCCGCCTAGAATCGAAGAAAGAGCGTTCATATCGTCCGTTTTTGCCGCCGCGACAAGAGCCTTTGCTGCTGCCGCTCCTGATGGAAACACTTGCTGCTCAGCTGACTTGGCTGCCGCGCTTGAGAGAGCCAGGAAGCTGCAAGCGAGCGCCGCGATGGCGCCAATATGTCTGTATCTGTTGGCCATAGTAGAATTCATGCTCTTGAGCATCGTTAATCTCTGTTGGTTCGCGGTTCGTTTAACACGTTCCGATTGCGAAAGATCCTGGGAGCGGCCCGAATCGCCAACTAGCGTCGTCGCCCGCCTCCTCCGCCGCGTCCGCCACCGCCTCCTCGACCACCTCGGCCGCCACCGCCACCTCGGCCGCCTCCTCCTCCGCCGCGGCCGCCGAATCCGCCTCCGCCGACGCTGGACCTTCCGCGGTTGCTCGAGGCTTGAGCTCGTCCTCCAGGTTGATAGCCACCAAATGCACCATTGCGTCCGCCTCTAGTATCAGCGCCGCCGCCAAATCCTCGCGCCGGATTGTTGGCGCGATTCGCAGTCGCGGGTCCGTTGGATGCCATCCTATTGGCTGGCTGGGCCGGGCGCGTCGATGCTTGGGCCGGCCGATTTTGCCCGGGATTCCGCTGCGAATTGCCAAGCGCGGAACTGTTCGGGAGGGCTTCCGCCTTCGGGAAAGTAGGTTTCGTTATGTTCGGATTGTTTGCCGCGTACTTCCTCGCCGTGGTTGGGTTGTAAGGCCGGGTAGATGGCCCTGCCAGCCCGTTGGGTGAACCCTTTCCGCGGACAGAGGCACCTGGAGGACGCCCACCAACTCCCCCTGGACCCCCGACACCGCCTGGCCCGCCAACTCCCCCGGGTCTACCGACTCCCCCGGGTCCGCCGACACTCCCTGGGCCACCCACTCCACCGGGCCCGCCGACTCCACCCGGCCTGCCGACTCCACCAGGGCCGCCGACGCCGCCAGGCCCGCCGATTCCCCCCGGACCGTTTGCAGCCGGAGGTCTGGCTGGATAGTTGCCGTTGCCGCGTGGTGGGACCGGCGAATTAGATACGTAAACATTGTTGTTGTAGTGGACCGACCCGCCGCCGTCATCTGACCAATCGCAGTCCCAGTCATCGTCACCCTCATTGATCAGCGCACCGAGAGCCATCCCGGCTCCAAACGACAGCAACCCCGTCGCCAACACTTCGGTCCCGGTATATCCTGCGGGTTCCTGCATCGGAGCTCCGTAGGCTGTCGCGGGATCATATTGGGGCGCATATACAACGTCTTGTTGAGCGGGCTGAATGATCACTGTTTGTTGCTGTGCAGCGGGTTGTACCCCACCTTCCGATGATACAGGTGGGGGCGCGGGTTGAACTTCCACTTTTTGTTGTGCGGTGCTCTTAAGGGTCCCAGCCTCCATCGCTCGACTGCGCAATGCCTGGATCGCCGCCATAACGTCGTCAGGCTGGTTGTAGTATGCTTCGCCGAGCGTCGAAGTCCATGCCAAGCTATCGTTCATCGTTTGTAGAACCGGCGAGAACTGTGCCAACGACTTGATGCTGGGGTCCCAAGGTTGTGCATTCACCTGAGCGGCCAGTTGTTCGTGCGGAAGGTTCGAGTTCTCCTGCAGCCACTTATGGGCTTGTACGACTTGATCTGGATAAGTCGAAGCCACCAGGATTCGCGCGACCAATAAGTCAGGATACAGTGCGATCGGCGAGACCAGTTCCTCCAGTTCTTTCTGTGTAGCAGCCCCCGGAGCCGGTCCGGGTTCAGCCGAAACAGCGGCAGGTTGATCTGCGCCGAACGAGTAACCAGTCAGCATCGGCGTCGTGGACGCTATTACCGCGACTGCAAGTATAAGCGGTAAAGTAGGGCCTTCGCGCTTTTTTAGTAGTCTCACTCTCAAAACCTGCCGGTTCTGAGTCACTGAAGATCCGATCGTCATCGCGTGTTTCATGGATCAATTGACCTTTGTCTGGCCAGTCGCGCCGTTCTCAGTTATCGATGCCTGGCAAATACTTGCCCAATTTAGAGGCGAGCTTCTATCGGACTAAAGTCTGATTTCCAGGTCGCATAAGAGTAAGTCACAATTCCGTCGAATCGTGCTTAGATCCGCGAGATGTATCCGGAGTTGAAGCAGCTATGAAGGAAGACATATCCGGCCGGCAATCGCTAGATTCGGTCGTTTTGAGCAACGAAGAACAAACTCTTGAGATACTACGGCATTCGGTATTCGGACGCTGGGATGTGGTTAATAACCTTACGCGATTGACGCCCACGCGACGACCTGAGTTTCGTGTCGCAATCTTTGGTTCGGCTCGTATTCCCCGCGATCATTGGGTGCATACCGCAGTTCGCGATCTCGCCAAACAGCTTGCGCTTATGGGCTGCGCTGTCATCACTGGCGGCGGCCCGGGATTGATGGAGGCGGCAAACGAAGGAGCGGCCCTAGCCGGAGCATCTGCCTCCAATGTGGGTATTCGCGTACATCTGCCATTCGAGCAGCAAGTGAATCCGTTCGTGGACGAAAGCTACGAGCATCGTACATTCTTCTCGCGATTGCATCACTTTGTACTGGCTTCAGACGCGTTCGTTGTTGTACCTGGCGGGATCGGAACTGTGCTCGAACTCTCCACAATATGGCAGCTTCTCCAAGTACGGAAGCTGCGCAATGACATACCTTTGATTTTGATAGGCAAAATGTGGGCTGATTTTGTGGATTGGGCTCGTAACTACCTGCTGCGTCCGGAGCTTGAGCTGGCCGCGCCCGCGGATATTGAAATACCTCGATGCGTTTATACCGCCGACGAAGCAGTCGCTTTACTCAGGCCGCACTACGACGAATGGCTTCGCAAATCGCTTAAGTGAGCGAGCAAAATTTCCGAAACGGAGAACGAGCAGTTTACTGGAGTTCGAAATGACAATGAAACCATTGGCGATGGCTGTGTTGGTTCAAATAGTAGTAGCGATACCACTTGGAAGCGGAGCGTTTGCGCAGGGGCTGTTGGGTGGTCCGAGTGCCTCTGAAATAGATGGAAAAGTAACTGCCGCTCTGAACGAACTGTATTCACAAAACGAGGCCGCGAGAGCGCTCGCGACGAAAGCAAAAGCAATCCTCGTCTTTCCCGACATACGAAAAGGAGCCTTTATAGTGGGCGCCCAGTATGGTTACGGCGCTCTTCGCAAGGGTTCACACACGGCAGGCTATTACCGCACTAGCGCAGCATCGTATGGCTTTCAGGGTGGCGTGAAGAAGTTTGCATACGCGCTGTTCTTCATGACCGATTCAGCAGTGGAATACCTTAATAAGAGCGGTGGCTGGGCGATAGGTACAGGACCCAGTCTGGTGGTAGTTGACCAGGGGATGGCGCGATCGCTCACTACTACGAGCCTGCGGTCGGACGTCTATGCATTCATCTTCGGCCAATCGGGCCTTATGGGTGGAATCGGTATCGAAGGCTCGAAGGTCACGAGAATCACGCCAGGAGGCTGAGCCTCCCTTCCTCGCCCTTTCCTGGCATCGCGCAAAATCCTCGATTGGGCAGACTTACTTAGCGGGTTGCTTATCCAACGAAATCGCGGTCGCGCGCGAGGCAGTAATGACCAGCTCGTCACCGTCCTTCAGGTGCGATAGCACTTTTGGATTATTCGCCTTTGCGGTTTCGATCGATCCATCTGCGCCTTTGATTGTCACGGTTCCGTTTGCTTTGTCCACTTGTACCACTGAAACGACGGCTTTCACCTGCGCTTCGGCCACAGCGCCAGGGGTACCGCCCGCCTTCGCCGTCACGACACCGCCGCTCACCGATAGATCGGGCAGAGACTCGCCAGCTTTCTTCTTCCGGACAGTGATCGCTTCATAGTAACGAACGACGATTCCCGTCCCTACACTAGCTGCATCGAGGTTGTGCGGGTTCTCAACTTTCAGCGTGTATTTTTCACCACTAGGGACTTGAATAGTGACCAACTTCTTATCTTTGTCGACGGCGATTACTGTTCCAGGAATCGTGAAGACAGTGGCCGCACGTAGGCCTTCGGTCTCGCCAGCTGATTGGGGTGCGGTTGTGTCTGCCTGCGCAAACGCCACCGCGGAAGTGAGACCGACCACAAACATCATTGCAATCAGCCCTGCCAGAATGCTTCGCTTTTTCACGATAGTTTCTCCTCCCAAACGAATCGGTATTAAAAGGCTTCAGGTACAAATTTGTATTGGCGATTTTTAGGCTCGGCGTAGCCATGTGGCTTTTGTCTCTTTGGGAGCTTCACCTGTTCTCGCTTGATCTCTTCGTAAGGAATCAAGCTCAGCAAATGTGATATGCAGTTTAGCCGCGCTCTTTTTTTGTCGTCTGCATTGACGATGTACCAAGGTGCAGACGGGGCATCGGTCGCAAGGAGCATATCGTCCCTGGCCCGCGAATAGTCGTACCATCGCCTATGAGATTCCAGGTCCATTGGGCTCAGTTTCCAGATTTTCCGTCCGTCGTTGATGCGACCGAGAAACCGCTTGGTCTGTTCTTGTTGACTCACCTCAAACCAATACTTAATCAGTATGATTCCGTTCTCAACCATTGCGCGTTCCCAAGTCGGACACATCTCGAGAAATCGAGTTGTTTCTTCCGGGGAGCAGAAGCCCATAACTCTTTCGACGCCGGCGCGGTTGTACCAACTGCGATCGAAAATGACCACTTCGCCCCCGGCTGGCAGGTGTGGAACGTACCGTTGAACGTACATTTGTGACTTTTCGCGCTCAGTAGGGGCTGGCAGCGCAACGAGACGGAATATTCTGGGGCTGACCCTCTCAGTGATTCGTTTGATGACTCCACCTTTCCCCGCGGCGTCGCGACCCTCAAAGATCACTACGACTTTGAGCCGTTTGTGCTGAACCCACGACTGCAGCTTAATCAATTCGGCCTGAAGCTTTGCCAACTGCTTTTCGAACTCCTTGCGCTTCAGCTCTGGGCGACTATCGCTTGAGGCATCAGAACGGGAGGTTTTGTTTTGTTTGCGTTTTAGGGATTTCGGCACCGGTTTCTATCTCCTAATGCGGACGGTTCCAGTCGGAGTCACCAAAGTTCCATCCGCCGCCTAACGCCTTGTATAGGTTTACAACTGCTAGAAGTTGATCGCGTTGAGTCTGTGCTAGCGCATCTTCTGCTGGGAACAGCAACTGTTCAGCTTCCAGGACCTCGTAATAGCTCGAACGACCCGCTCGGTAACGCAGTAATGACAGGTCGACCGACTCTTTTAGCGCAGCAACCTGATGCGTCAGGGCGGCGTTTTGCTCGACTAAGGTTTGTTGTGCTACCAGCGCGTCGGACACTTCTTGAAAGGCAACTAGGACGGTCTGTTTGTATCGCGCAATGGTCCCGTTCCAGAAGGCTTGCTGTGCATAGTAGCTCTCGATTAACCGGCCTCCCTGGAAAAGCGGACCGGCGAACCCCCCGGCGATGTTCCAGATGCTGAAGCTTGATTCAAAAACATCACCGATATTGGGACTTTGGCCCCCATAAAGTGCGGTTATGCCGATCCGGGGGAAGAAATTGGCCACTGCCACACCGATCTCGGCGTTGGCGCCAATCATGACTTGTTCGGCCTGCATGATATCGGGCCGACGCTGCAGCAAATCCGTCGTCAAGCCGACTGGGGCGTTGGGCATGGATTGTTCGGTTAGCTCGATCCCTCGTTCGATCTCCTTTGGATAGAAACCCAGAAGGATGCTGAGCGCGTTTTCCTGCTGAACGATCGCGCGTTTCAAAGCCGCGATGTTGGCGATACTCGAATCGTAGGCGGCCTGCGCACGCTCAACAGGCAGCTTGCTGTCCCTTCCGAACTCAAAGCGCTGCGTGAACAGATCAAGCGTCTCTTTGTAGGTCCTGGAGCTGTCTTGCGCAATCACCAATTCTCTATTGAACTCAAGCAGACGGAAATATCCTGTCGCTACGTCGCTTACCAGCGTCAACATCACACCGCGACGGACATCTTCCTGCGCGAATAAATTCGCACGTGCCGCCTCAGTCGATCTCCGAATACGGCCCCATACATCGATCTCCCAGGTGGCGTTGAGCAAAGCACCAAAAGCATTGTAAGTCAGATTTCCGCCCGCTTCCTCATTTGGCAAAAAAATCCTTTCTCGCCCCGCGAACGCCTGATAGCCCGCCTGTGGATAGAACGGCGAGGCGGCAACCCAAACCAGCGAGCGAGCCTGATCAACCCGAGCTACTGCAAGCTGTAGGTCGTAATTGTGTGCTAGCGCTTCAGCAACGAGCCGCTGGAGCTGCGGGTCTTTAAAGACGCTCCACCACGGCAAATCAGCCAGCGACGCGTTCTCGGCAGGGCCAATCTGAGAGCGAAACTCTTGTACTGGCGCCGCATCAGGTCGCTTGTAGTCGGGCCCAACTTCGATTTTCCATAGTTTACCCCAGAAACCCTTAGGTTCGGCTGTCGGCGAACAACCCGTCAGAAACAGGAGGGTGGATAGAATGAGGACCGAGCTCAGACTTATAGACTTTGTCGACGAGCGCTTATTCACCGAAAACCCCTATTGGATTGCCGCAAGCATCTTACGGAACCTCGAAAGCGTGAACATGGTGTAGGCGGCGCCGATCAAAAGCATCTTGGTCATATCTGGCCAAACCATCGCCGGAGTCGCGTTCCTGAAGAGTACCGCCTGAGAGAAACTGACGAAGTGCGTCGAGGGTACAAACTGCATAAACTTTTGCAGCGCAATCGGCATGCTCTCGAGAGGCGTCTGGCCACCCGATAGGAGGCTCATGACGATGAAGACAGGAAACGCTAATAGTCCGAATTGAGGCATAGAACGAACCAGGGTTGCGAGCATGACGCCGAGGGCTGTTACAGAAAACAGATAAATGATGAGGCCGCCGAGGAAGAGGGTAATAGAACCAGCGATAGGAACTCCGATCGCTACTTTTACAATTAGGAAAAGCGAAAGCATCACGGCTACGACAACGACAAGCCCGTTGGCCCAAATCTTGGCGAACATCAGCTCGTACGGGCTCAAAGGCATAACCAGCAAATGCTCTATCGTTCCATGTTCGCGCTCACGAAGGACCGCGGCGCCCGTAAGAAAAATTGCAAGTACGGAAATGTTGTTTATGATCTGGTTGATCGCCACAAACCAGCTTTGCTGCATGTTTGGGTTGAATCGCGCCCGGGTCACCAGCCGAACTAGATCTTGATTTTCGCGCTTTCCTTTGCCGGCCCAGAAAGGCTCAGCTTCCGCGGTAATAATTTTCTGAATATATGAAGGACCCCTGCCTGCTTGGCTCATAGCGGTCGCGTCGGTGATAACCTCGACGGTAGGTGTCGCGCCCTTGGTGAGATCGTGCTGAAACTTGGGTGGGATATCGATGACGAACGTATATTTCCCTTCGTCCATTACACGGTTGATCTCCCCAAACGGTATAACGGCCGCGGGGAGAAACAGCGGAGGCAATAGTGAGTCCCGTATCTGCCGGGAGACGGTCGAATGATCTTCGTCCACGACTGCGACAGAGGCATTTATTACATCCATGACAGCGCTCTTCGCAGGCGTGTAAACAGAGAAGGTAAATGAGTAGGCGATTAGAAAGAGCAGGACCGGATCGCGAGCAAGGCTCAGCAGTTCCTTGATGCCAAGCTGAAAGATGTGCCGGAGATGCCGCAACGCCTAGTTCTCCTGCTTTTTCAGCAATGCGACGGATGTGCCGAAGTAAATGAGGGCGAGAACTCCAAGAGCGGCTACGTCTCGCCACAAAGACGAAAAAGACAGAGCCTTGGTAAACGTCCCGACACTGATCGCCTGGAAGTAAGTGCTGGGGAATATCCTCGCTGCGAACCATGCTCCGCCTTTCAGCGACGATACCGGAACGAACATTCCTGAGAATTGCACCGCTGGTAGAATGGTTATTATCGCGGCGGCGAAGATTGCGGCGGTTTGGGTGGGTGCGAACACGGAAATCAGCAGACCGAAACCCGTGGTGGCCAGTACGTAGATCACTCCGCCGAGGACGAGCGTCTCCCAGCTTCCCTTTAAGGGGACACGGAATAGCAAGATTGCCAGCGCGACCAAAGTCGCGAACTGAACCAGCGCCACGCCAATGTAGGGCAGCTGCTTGCCCGCAAGGAACTCCAGTCTGGTGGCGGGAGCGGCATAAAAGTTGGCGATTGACCCGAGTTCCTTTTCGCGAACAACGCTGAGCGCCGTGAGCATGCTGGGAATCAGGATGAGAAGGAGCATGATGTCGCCGGGTACCATCGCGTAAATGCTCTTGAACGCCTGATTGTAAAGTGCGCGTGCTTCGACTCTTATCGGTTTGGAAGGCGGCGGAAGCCCTTTCGACTCGCGCAACCTGGTCTGGTACTGGTCGTGGACACTTTCCACATAGCCACGGGCCGTCTCGGCCCGAAATGGCTGAGCCGCATCGATGAAGACGTTCACGTCCGGCTGCCGGCCGCGCTGCAAATCCTTCTGAAATCCCGGAGGCAATTCGAGGGCGAGACGTAGTTCGCCGTTTCGCAGTCGCCGATCGAGTTCGGAGTAGTTGGGTATGGGAGAGTTTTCGACGAAGTAATAGGAGCCGCGGAAGCTATCGACATACTCACGGCTTGCCGGAGTTCCATCGGAATCGAAGACTGCAAAAGGAAGGTGGTCTACGTCGAGGGAGATGCCGTAACCAAAGACGATCATCAGTAGAATCGGACCGAGCACCGCGAATGCCAGTCGCACGGAGTCGTGCTGCAGTTCGACTGCTTCACGGCGCGTGAAAGCCCACACCCGACCCAGGCTGAATCGGCTCGGGGTTTCGTCCACATGAGCGGGAGCAACTTCGATTTCGGTTGCCGCATCCGACGGCGCCGGTGCAGTGGATTTCTTCTCGGCAGCTTCCTCAAGGTAGCCGATAAAGGCGTCCTCGAGGTTTTTCGCCTTTCGCTCTGCGACCAGGCTGGCTGGCGGTCCCTGAGCAAGGACTTTTCCCGCATGCATCATCGACATGCGGTCGCATCGCTCCGCCTCATTCATGAAGTGGGTCGAGAGAAAGATTGTCACACCATTCTCGCGAGAGAGCTTAATGAGGAGTTCCCAGAATCCGTCGCGCGCTACCGGGTCGACGCCGGAGGTTGGCTCGTCGAGGATCAGCATCTCGGGTTGATGGATGACTGCCACAGCAAGAGACAGCCGCTGACGGATCCCTAAAGGCAGACTTTCGGTCAGAGTGTCGGCGACAGACTCAAGCTGGAAAAGCTCGAGCAAATCGGCGACGCGCTTTCGTCCTGCCTCGTCGGGGAGGTCGAAAAGCCGAGCATGCAGCACAAGGTTTTGGCGCACTGTTAATTCGGTGTAGAGCGAGAAAGCTTGCGTCATGAAGCCTACGCGTCGGCGCGACTCCACGTCACCGCCTTTCACCGGCTTACCGAAGAGTAGCGCGGTACCATCGGTGGGCGGCAGCAGCCCGGTTAGCATTTTCATCGTCGTCGTTTTGCCGCAGCCGTTAGACCCGAGAAATCCGAAAATCTCGCCCTGCTCGATGCGGAAGTTCACGTGATCGACTGCAGTAAAACTGCCGAATCGTTGCGTGAGGCCGTGGGCTTCGATAGCCGGAGGTCCACCGCTGGATTGGCGGGGAGTAATCACAGGCTCCTTGTGTCCTCGGCGCGATTCCTCTGGAAGCAGCCGAATGAAGGCCTGTTCAAGCGTCTTCTCGTTGGTCTCGTTCTTTAGTTCATCGGCGGTGCCGGTCGACAACACCTTGCCGCCATTCATCGCGACCAGCCAGTCGAACCGTTCCGCCTCGTCCATGTAGGCGGTGGCGACCATCACGCTCATGCTAGAGCGGCGGGCACGAATGCGGTCGATCAGTTCCCAGAATTGTCGTCGCGCGAGCGGGTCAACTCCGGTTGTCGGCTCGTCAAGGATAAGCAGATCGGGATCGTGAATCAGCGAACAACAGAGGCCTAGCTTCTGCTTCATCCCTCCTGATAGCTTGCCGGCAGGACGATCGCGGAATGGAGTCAGGTCCGTACTGGCAAGTAATTCCTTGATCCGCCATTCCCGTTCGTCGCGCGATTGCCCGAACAGCCGTCCGAAGAAATCTACGTTCTCGAAGATCGATAGAGTTGGATAGAGGTTCTTACCGAGCCCTTGGGGAAGATATGCGATTCTCGCGGACACCGAATTGCGGAAACGCGCGTCCGATATATTGCCGCCAAGCACCTCGACCGTCCCGGCTTGTAGTTTTCGAACTCCGGCGATGATTCCCAGAAGAGTAGATTTACCTACCCCGTCAGGGCCGATCAGGCCGATCATTTTCTGCGAGGGGAAGTCGAGGCTGATCTCATCGAGCGCAATCGCCTTGCCATAGCGTTGCGTAACTCTTTTTACGCTGGCAACCGCGCCGGCCGTGCTCAGCTCGATCTTCTCAACGCCTGCGACCGATCCACCCATGACGATTGCACTAATTGGAAACGGTCGAGCCGGTGGGGTTCCAGAGCTGTTCAGGAACCTGCTTTACCTGCAGGGTTTCCGGCCACTCGGCATTGCCGTCGAGCCGAACATAGCCCATGCCGGGAATTCCAACTTTCACGAAGGGTTCGAATTGACGCAGTCGATCTTTGTCGAGTTGCAGCTTTACGCGAAAGGTAAGATTGTGGCGCTCTTCGGCGGTTTCGACCGTCTTGGGCGTAAATTGCGCGCTGGGAGAAACAAAAGAAACCACCGCCTTAATGGGATACTCATTGGCGGCATCGAGTACTATTCTGCCTTCCGATCCGAGCGCCACGCCGCCCGCGACCTGCTCGGGAAGAAAGACATACATATAGACGTCGCTCAGGTCGACCAACGCCAACACCTTGCCGCCAGCTGGAAGGACTTCGCCTGGCTCAGCCAGGCGGTTCTGAACCCGCCCTCTAATCGGCGACTTGAGAACGCTGTCTTCGATTTCGGCCTTGATCCGTTCCGCATCAGCGGTAGCAGCGTCGATAGAGGATTGGGTTCGCACTGCCTGAGCTTGGGCGCCGAGCAAAGCCGCTCGGTTGACTTCCATGTGGGCGCGGTCGACATCAGCTTCCTGTTCGCTCACCGCGCCGCGCACGACCAACTCCTTCGAGCGCTTGTACTGCTTGTCCGAGTAGTTGAGCTCTGCTTGCTTGGCAGCTACTTCTGCGAGCGCCGTGCGTCGGTTATCCTGGGCCTCCTTGATCTTGGCCTCGTCGCTGCGCAGCTGCGCTTCGAGTGGCTCGGTATCCATCCTTGCGACGACCTGGCCTGCATCGACGTTGTCGCCTTCGTCGGCGAGCACGTCCTTGATCCGGCCTTGGTACTTGGTGGCAATGTCGACCTGCTTGGCCTCGAGTCGCCCATTCGCCCCCGCAAAGCCGGGAGGCAAACCGGGCTTGCGTAATGCGAACCACGCGACGGCGCCTCCGCCGACTACGACAACCGCGACAATTATCAGAATCACTCTTCTCGACATTTTGGAGAACCTGTTAGAAACGCGACTAGGCGCATTTGAACTCTTTATAACCCCGAGTGCGCAGAGCGCCGCGAAGCCGCTCTATCGCACCCCTCTCCTTGAGCGTCTTATCCAAATTAGAGACTCGCTCGAATGACATCTGACAAAATGCTCGTGTCCTCTAAGTGCCAAATGTAGTATGCGAGTCGCTATCGGACTTTGGTCCGATGGACGCACGCCAGATACCGGAACTACTTTCGCGATGAGTTTTCCATCGACACAATGATCGAAATGAATGCGGTCGCAAAACGCGATGTATGGCTGATTCGACACGGTGAGACCGAATGGACCGTGTCTCGCAGGCATACGGGTCTGACCGATCTTCCACTGACGAGGGCAGGTGAGGACCAGGCGCGCTCGCTCCGGAACTGCCTCCAAGGCGCCAGCTTTGAAAAGGTGTTCTGCAGTCCCCTCCAGCGAGCCGCGCGCACTTGCGAGCTTTCCGGATACGGCGCGGTAGCTGAAGTCGATCCCGATCTCGTGGAGTGGAACTACGGCGACTATGAAGGAGAGAAACGCCCGCAAATTCTGGCCGAACGCCCTGCGTGGAATATTTTTCGAGATGGTTGTCCCAATGGTGAATCACCAGAGGATATCGCCGCCCGAGCCGATCGATTTCTTTCCCGCATTCAAACGATATACGGAAACGTTGCTGCTTTCTCGAGCAGTCATTTTCTAAGGATATTGATAGCTCGTTGGCTTGGGCTGGACCCTTCTGCCGGTCGATATTTCAAACTCGGGACGGCACTCTTACCGTCCTCGGATGCGATCATAACAGCATAGACGAACCTGTAATTCGGCTATTGAACGAAAGGCCAGGATCGAGCCTCTAGCAAGAGGCTTGAGCTGGTCATCCGCGTGACGCGGTCCCGTCGATTCTACGGTTTGCCGCATCCTCAAGCTCGCCGTCAGAAAGGTCTCGTCTAACGAGTGCTTCGACTCTTAGAATTGATCCCTAGCTCCAACTATCAAGGCGCTAACATTTCTCGCTTAGCACCATCCGACCAAAGTCCGATAGCCACAAATCCGATACGGACACTACCATTCCACTCGGATTCTAAAGGGCCAATCGACCAATCGTTATCTTCTCCGCGAATGAGGTGAACATGTCGTCGGAACATGATGATGCCTTAATGGAACAAATGGACGCATATTGGCGAGCATCAAACTACCTGTCAGTAGGACAGATCTATTTGCTGAATAATCCACTGTTGAAAGAACCCCTTAAGCGGGAACACATCAAACCGCGCCTCTTAGGCCACTGGGGAACTACACCCGGTCTAAACTTCATCTACGTTCACTTGAACCGCGTCATTAGGAATGAAGACCTCAACATGATGTACATCATAGGTCCCGGCCACGGCGGCCCCGCGCTTGTAGCGCAGGCTTATATGGAAGGCACCTACAGCGAAGTGTATCCAGACATTTCGCAAGATCTGGAAGGAATGAGAAGACTTTTCAAACAATTCAGCTTTCCTGGAGGCATTCCCAGCCACGTTGCGCCTGAGACTCCGGGATCTATTCATGAGGGCGGCGAGTTGGGATACGCCTTATCCCATGCCTACGGAGCGGCCTTCGACAACCCCGGTCTGGTGGTAGCGTGTGTGGTCGGGGACGGAGAGGCTGAAACGGGGCCGCTGGCAACAGGATGGCACGGGAACAAGTTTCTTAACCCAGAGCGCGATGGCTGCGTCCTGCCGATTCTTCATCTCAATGGCTATAAGATCGCCAACCCGTGTTTTCTCGCGAGAATTCCAACCGAAGAATTGAAAAAACTCTTCGAAGGGTATGGATATAAGCCGTATTTCGTGGAAGGCCACGACCCGATGAAAATGCATCACGCGATGGCCACAACGCTCGACTCAGCCGTTGGCGAGATAAAGCAGATTTGGAAGGAGGCCCGCGAGAAAGGATTTAGTCGACGACCCGCCTGGCCGATGATCATTTTTTGCTCGCCTAAAGGTTGGACGTGCCCCCCTGAGATCGACGGCAAAAAATGTGAGAACTACTGGCGAAGCCATCAGGTGCCGATGGGCGACATGGACCAACCCGAACACATCACGATTCTCGAGCAATGGATGAAGAGTTACCGGCCGGAAGAGCTATTCGATAAGAACGGAACTCTCAGGACCGATCTCGCCGGACTCCCGCCGAAAGGCCATCGCAGGATGAGCGACAACCCCCACGCGAACGGCGGAAGACTACTGAAAGACTTGAAGATGCCGGACTTCCGCGAATATGCGGTCGAAGTCCCCAGTCCCGGCTCGACAATGGTCGAAGCCACACGGGTTCAGGGGAGATTTCTCCGCGATGTAATGAAGTTAAACCTGGAAAGTGCCAACTTCAGAATATTTAGCCCCGACGAGAATAATTCCAATCGTTGGCAGGACATTCTCGAAGTCACCAAGCGTTGCTACGTGGCCGATATCCTTCCCGAAGACGACAATCTCTCACCCGATGGCCGCGTGATGGAAGTGCTCAGTGAGCATCAATGCCAGGGATGGCTCGAAGGCTATCTGCTCACTGGCAGACATGGGTTTTTCAATTGTTACGAAGCATTTATTCATATCATCGACTCGATGTTCAACCAACACGCGAAGTGGCTGAAGGTGTGCAATAGCATAGGCTGGCGTCGTCCGGTCGCATCGCTCAACTATCTACTTAGCTCACATGTCTGGCGTCAGGATCATAATGGGTTTTCGCATCAAGACCCAGGTTTCATCGATCATGTCGTAAACAAGAAGGCGGAAGTCGTGCGAGTCTACCTGCCGCCCGACGCAAATTGCCTTCTCTCGGTCACCGATCACTGTTTGCGAAGCCGCAACTACGTCAACGTAGTTGTTGCAGGCAAGCAACCCGCACCGCAATGGCTTTCAATGGACGAGGCAATAAGACATTGCACGGCGGGAATTGGCATCTGGGAGTGGGCGTCCAACGACAAAGGATCTGAACCCGATGTCGTGATGGCCTGCTGCGGAGACACTCCGACTCTTGAGACCCTTGCTGCGGTGGATCTGCTTCGCACCTATGTACCCCAGCTTAAGGTTCGCGTCATCAACGTGGTCAATCTCATGACACTTCAGTCGCCGAAAGAGCACCCGCACGGTTTGCCAGACTTTGAGTTCGACGCGCTTTTCACCGTGAACAAACCGATCATCTTCGCCTTTCATGGATACCCATGGCTGATTCACCGACTGACGTACCGTCGAAAATTCCATCCCAATTTGCATGTACGCGGGTACATCGAGGAAGGCACCACCACTACTCCTTTCGACATGGTAGTGCTCAACCGGATGGATCGTTTTTCGTTAGTAAACGATGCGATCGATAGAGTTCCACAGCTCGCCGAACGAGCCGCATACGCCAAGCAGGCAATCCGCGACAAGCTGTACGATCACAAAGCTTACATAGCCCGTCACGGCGACGACATGCCGGACATTCGCGATTGGCGATGGGGTGGAAAGATCGCTTCTGGCGGGGCCGAAACATCTGCAGACAACGTGTGAAAAGACGGTGACCTATGACCCCAGGTAAGGCAACGGCTGGAAGGCCTATCTCTGTTGAGGCCGACAGAAATTCACTCGAGCGGTACCAACGTGGTCCGCTGCAGGTGGGCCAAACTGACAGCTATGATCGTCATGTTGTACTCGATCACGCAGTATCCTTGGAAAAGGCAAGTCACCGTGAGCGCTTTGAAGCGGTCGCCAGGTCACTTCGCGACTTGCTCACGCAGCGCTGGCTTTTTACCGAGCAGACATACGAAAGTGCTAACGCAAAGCGGGTCTACTATTTATCGATGGAGTTCCTCATCGGCCGCACGCTAATTCACAACATAATCAATATGGGAGTCGAGCAACTAGTTCGCGAAGACCTTCGTTCCGATCCGCGACAGGATTGGACGGAAGTTATCGACTCGGAGCCCGACGCCGGTTTAGGTAACGGCGGGTTGGGACGTTTGGCGGCTTGTTTCATGGATTCGCTCGCGACGCTGGCCATTCCGGCGATGGGGTACGGTCTGCGGTACGACTATGGGATTTTTCGGCAAGAAATAGAAAATCGCAATCAGGTCGAATATCCAGACCGCTGGCTTAACTACCCAGACCCTTGGGAGGTCGCGCGGCCCAGAGAAGTTATTAAGGTTCCTCTCGCCTGCACTTTTCAGCTCCAGAACGGAACACTTCACGCCGTGCCGGACATGCATTCACACTTATTAGGTATTCCTTACGATCGTCCGGTAGTTGGCTACGGCGGCGGAAACATCAACACGCTCCGGCTCTGGTCGGCGACTTCGCCGGATTTCTTTGACTTCGGCGAGTTCAGTTCCGGCGATTTCGTTGGTGCCATCGTAGATCGGATGGCGGCTGAGACCGTGACACGCGTATTGTACCCCGACGATTCGACAGTGGCCGGTCAGGCCTTGCGCTTCGTCCAGGAGTATTTCCTGGTTTGTTGTTCGCTGGCCGACATCGTTACGCGTTTTCGGCACGCCGAAAATGAATGGGCTGCCTTGCCCGAAAAGGTCGCTATTCAGATGAATGACACGCACCCAGCTATGGCCGTAGCCGAGCTGATGCGCATTTTGCTCGACGAAGCAGGGCTGACCTGGGACGCGGCATGGGACATCACGGTTCGAACGTTAGCGTATACGAACCACACGTTGCTTCCCGAGGCTCTGGAGAAATGGCCAGTCAGATTTTTCGAGCTAGTTTGTCCCCGCTTGCTTGAAATCACCTACGAGATCAATCGGAGATTTCTCGAGCATGTCCGCCATCGCCATCCCGGAGACGACGCAAAGATAGAACGGACGAGCCTGATTGAAGAGTTGCCCTTAAGACAGGTCAGGATGGCAAATCTTGCCGTCGTTGGAACCCACAGTACTAACGGCGTGTCGGCGATTCATTCAGACCTGGTCAGAAAACAGCTCATGCCTGACTTCGCCGAAATGTTTCCTGAACGCTTCAACAATAAGACTAACGGCGTCACTCCGCGTCGGTGGTTACTGCTTGCAAATCCGGCGCTAGCCAGCTTGATCACTGAATCAATTGGCACTGGCTGGGCTTCGGATCTCACACAGTTGCGAAAGGTTGTTCGCCTCGCTGAGGACTCGGCTTTCCAGGCCCGATTTCGCCAGGCAAAGCTGACCGCCAAGACGCGCTTCGCAGACTGGCTGAAGTCCGCAACCGGGCAGGTCATCGATCCCGCCACAATCTTCGATTGTCAGGTCAAACGCATCCACGAGTACAAGCGGCAACTGCTGAACGTTTTGCACATCATAATCCTGTACGATCGCCTGCGCAAAGATCCGAATCTGGAGTTACCACCTCGCACCTTCTTGTTCGCCGGCAAAGCGGCTCCTGCATACACGCTCGCCAAGTTAATCATCCGGCTCATAAACGAAGTGGGTGCAAAGATCGAAGCAGACCCGGCTATGCGCCAGCGGCTAAAGGTCGTGTTCGTACCAAACTACGGCGTGACTCTGGCCGAGCGACTGATTCCCGCTAGCGACGTATCAGAACAGATCTCGACAGCCGGTTATGAAGCCAGCGGGACTGGGAATATGAAGTTCATGATCAATGGTGCGCTGACTATCGGCACTCGCGACGGAGCGACGATCGAGATGGCTCAAGAAGCCGGAGAGGAAAACTTCTTTTTGTTCGGCCTGACCGCTGAGCAGGTAGCAAGCAGCCGCGGGCGTTACGATCCCAACTGGCATTATAATAACGAACCAGCGACGCGCACAGCGCTGGATCTGATCTTCACGAATCATTTCAGCCATCACGAGCCCGGAGTTTTCGAACCAATCCGCGAAGCGCTACTGGCACGTGGTGACTATTTCATGCACTTGGCTGACCTGAGCGCGTATGCTCAGGCACAAGCTGCGGTCGGGTCGCTTTACCAGGACACAGAGGCGTGGACGCGCAAGGCGATAATCAACGTTGGATGCTCCGGTAAGTTCTCCAGCGATCGCACAATTGCCGAGTACGCAAAAGACATTTGGAAGGCCAATGCGGTACCGGTGAGCGCTGATGAAAGATAAGAGAGTTATAGGAAAGCTCCATGCAGTGAGCGAAGCAACCACGGCGCGGGCGAAAGGAACAAAGTTAGTCAATGATTCGACGCGAGTGATTGGCTTGATCAACGCCGGATCCTCTTCGCTGAAATTTGCATTTTATGAGGGAGAACGCCGGATCATATCAGGTCAGGTTGACGGACTCGGCTCCCAACCGGCAGCGAAGGCGTAAGCAAAACCGGCGGCCGCGTGGCCGCTTATGTCATTTCGACTTATGTCATTTCGACAGACGAGAATCTGATGATAGCACGCCATAATCGTGTTCTCTCGATGACGCAAATTTGATTGTTAGCGAAAAGCGACGGGGCTGGTTTAGCGCCTTGATGCCAAGACGAATTTGACGTTGCGGAGACAGATATGAGTCGGTCAAGTGTAGGGCGAGGCACGAGTTCTCCCCTTGGTGCAACCGTTCAATCGGGCGGTGTGAATTTCAGTTTGTACTCGAAGAACGCGACCTTGGTGGAACTGCTGTTGTTCGACACCGAGGATGCGCTCAAACCGGATCGAGTCGTCTCCTTGTCGCCCCAGGAGCACCGTACCTATCACTACTGGCATGTCTTCGTACCTGGCTTGGTTCCGGGCCAGGTCTATGCGTTCAGAGCTCTGGGCCTATTCGATCCGAAGCAGGGACTACGCTTCGATGGAGGTAGGGTTCTGCTGGATCCCTATGGTCGAGCGGTCGCCGTCCCGAAGGCATACGACCGCCGCGCTAGCAACACTGCAGTTGCGATGAAATCCATCGTAGCCGATCCGGGTTCCTACGACTGGGAGGGCGACCTGCCGCTCCAGCGGCCATTTGTCGAGACCGTAATATACGAGCTGCATGTACGTGGCTTCACTCGTCATCCAAGTTCGGCGGTGAAACCCGAGAAGGCCGGCACCTTCGCAGGGTTGATCGAAAAAATTCCTTACTTGGCGGACCTCGGGATCACTGCGGTGGAGCTAATGCCGACCTTCCAATTCGACGCCGCGGATGCACCCGCAGGTCGCGTGAATTTCTGGGGATACTCGCCCGTGTCCTTCTTTGCGCCGCATCGCGACTACAGTTCGCGGCAGGATGCGCTCGGTCCGATGGACGAGTTCCGCGACATGGTCAAAGCCTTCCACCGTGCAGGCATAGAGGTAATTCTGGACGTCGTCTTCAACCACACCGCGGAGGGCAATGAACTTGGTCCAACATTCTGCTTCCGTGGATTGGGAAACGAGGCCTACTACCTCCTTCAGCGCGACCGTAGCCGCTACGCAGATTACGCCGGCACAGGGAACTCCCTCAACGCTAACCATCCTATCGTGCGTCGGATGATCGTCGACAGCTTACGCTATTGGGTCACACACATGCACGTTGATGGCTTTCGATTCGACCTCGCTTCTGTTCTGGCGCGTGACGAGAATGGATCGCCGCTTCGGAATCCCCCGATCATTTGGGACATCGAAACAGATCCGGTTCTAGCCGGGACAAAGGTTATCGCGGAGGCCTGGGATGCCGGAGGTCTGTATCAAGTTGGCAGCTTTGTCGGAGACTGTTGGCAGGAATGGAACGGCAGGTTCCGCGACGATGTCCGACGATTTCTCAAAGGCGATCGCGGCACCGTGTCCAATTTGGCAGCCCGCTTACTGGGGAGCCCTGACATCTACGGCCACGAAGAGCGGGAACCTGAGCAGAGCATCAATTTCGTCACCTGCCACGACGGCTTCACCCTCAACGATCTTGTGTCCTACAGTCAGAAACACAATGAAGAGAATGGCGAGGACAATCGTGACGGGATGAACGACAATCTGAGTTGGAACTGCGGCGCCGAAGGACCTGTTGAAGATCCCGCCATTGAGGCGCTCAGGTGTCGGCAGATAAAGAACTTCCTTGCCTTAACCATGATCGCATTCGGTACCCCGATGATGTTGATGGGCGATGAGATGCGACGCAGCCAGTATGGAAACAACAATGCATACTGCCTGGACAATGAGATTAGCTGGCTGGACTGGACCATACTGCAGCACCACGCTGATATCCACCGTTTCGCCAAGATGCTGATCGCATTTCGCTCCCGGCGCGATGTCGCAACTGAAAACGTTCATCTCACGCTCAACCAGCTGTTGCGGCGGGCGCAACTCGAGTGGCACGGCACCGCGCTCAGCCGCCCCGATTGGAGCGATGATTCGCATTCCATCGCCTTCACGGTCAAGAGTCTTCGTGAGCGATTCACGATCCATGCAATGCTAAATGCATATTGGGGGCCCTTGATTTTCGAACTGCCGCCAGCAGGTGAGCAACGAAATAGAAACTGGAGACGATGGATTGATACTTCTTCACCATCACCCGCCGATATTTGTGCTTGGGAAGAGGCACCGACTGTGTCGGGGTCATCATTCGTTGTCGAAGCGCGGTCTTTAGTGCTCTTAGTTGAAGTGAACTGACGACATTTGCTCACTCTGAATGTGTCACAAGACAGGACGGACCGGCTTGTCTCGGGGGAGATGCCGGCCCGTCCCTGACTGGCTCGCTGGGGGCTTAGTTCGAATCAAGCCAGTCGAGTTTTTTAATCGCATGAGTTCTGAATGATAACTATCCGACTTTGGTCTGGCAGGTTTCGCGGACAGGGCGAACTTCGTCATCGGCGCGCGACATATGTCGCATCCGCATCAGTGCACAAGTGCTCGGCACGAAGAAAGCCGAGTCCCTTCTGAGAGGTAAGTGGAATCGTGATCGCGGAATGAACGATCGAGTAAGTCCGGAGGTTAGTATTGGCGTAGCAGTCGACTTCGGTGGGCAAGGCCCCCGTCCCGCTGAAGGATTGGCACAAGATTACGGCACTACACGCTCTTCTCGAGGTCGGGAAGTGTTACCAACGGCCACAACCTCAGGAACATCTCGTCGGCGTTGGAACAATATGGAACTGAACGGGAGCCTGTTCAGCTGGCGCGCAACGCGTTCCGTACAGCTGGCTGGACCTTTCTTTTCGCGCTAGTCGCAGCCCTGACAATATCCGACCAAGGTCCTATAGCGCGCGAGCGAAACAGATTCGCTTCAATTGCCTCGAACCAATCCCTTGGCCCTTGAGAAGTCTGCATGCGACGGCCGGACACCGAGGTGCTCGGCCATAAGTACCAGATCGGCCAGCGACTCCGCTTGCATTTTGTCCATTACGGCACCGCGATGTTGCTTTGTGGTTTTTTCTGCGTTCCCCAGTTCAGCGGCGATCTGCTTGTTGAGTAAGCCGGCTGAGACTAGTGCGAAGACTTGCCGCTCGCGCGGAGTGAGCTTCGCGTATCGCCGCTTTAGAGAATTCAAGTCCACTGCTTCCGCTTCCGCGCGGTGAGTTCGCTGCGTGGCTCGAGCGATCGCCTCAAACAGATCTGCTCGCCTTACGGGTTTTTCAAGAAAGTCGACCGCACCCGATTTCATAGCCTGCACCGTTGAAGGCACATCGCCATGTCCGGTAACAAACACAATAGCAACATGGGGCATGCGTTCGGCCAAAGCACTCTGGAGGTGCAGCCCGTCAATGCCGGGCATTCGCAGATCTGAAACCACGCACGACACACGTTCGATTTCGGCTGCTGCTAGAAAATCTTGAGCTGACGAAAAAGCCAAAACCTCCAGTCCAGCACCAACCAGCGCTCGAAGCAGCGCCTTTCGAACTGAATCGTCGTCGTCGATAACGGCTACGGTTTCCTTCTCGAACATCATGTATTGCTCGCGATCTTTTTCAGATGCCTGCCTCCCTCAACGCTGGAAGCGAGATTTCGAATGTGGAGCCGCGATCGGGATTGCGCCGCGCGGAAAGTTGACCTCCATGCGCCTTTATGATCGAGCGAGCGATCGCCAAACCCATGCCCATTCCCTTGGGCTTGGTAGTAAAAAATGGCTCGAAGATTTGCGCAATCATCGCAGGGTCGATGCCACTGCCCGAATCACGAACAGCTAGCCTTGCCTCAGCTTTGTCCCCGCCGATGCTGATTGAAACCTCGCGGACGCTCTCTCTTTCCGAGACCGCGTCGAAAGCGTTAAGAACCAGGTTTAGAATCGCTTGTTGGAGTTGGATTCGATCTCCAGCCACACACAACCGCCCTACGGGAGCTTCAAAAGCAAACGAGACGTTCCGAAACAGCGCGTCGCTGCGAACCATACTCATTACTTCGGCTACCACATCTCGGAGGTAGAGCGGCGTTTTAACCACTTCGCTTTTGCGAAAGAAGCTACGCAGTCCCTTGATAGTCTCAGTTGCACGCAGATCATCCTCAATGATATCGCCCACGGCGGCCCGGATTTTTGCGAGATCGGGCTGCGCAGACTCAAGCATGTTTTGAATCTCTTCTGCGTTTATCAGGATCGCGCCGATCGGCTGGTTGAGCTGATGGGTGAGCGACGCCGTCAATTCGCCCATTACTGCGGTCCGCGAGACATGACTAAGCTCGTGGCGGAGGAGGGTATTTTCTTCTACAGCACGTCTTCGTTCCAGCGCGTACCCGAAAATCTGTCCAACCAACTCCAAACGATGGATCAACCGCGGCGACCATGTGCGTTCTTTTCTCATCGCCGCAAATCCAACCGCTCCAACAACCTCACCGCCGATTCTAATCGGTACCGTCACATTGGACTTTGGAACATAACGCCGGAACGTCTTCCAGTCGCTGGCGAAGAATTCCGGCGGCAACTCACTGATTTTGGAAAACGCTAAAGTGCGACCGCTCATCATAACCCCATTAAACCAGGGCGCTGCTTGCGCGAACTCCATGCCGATCGGGAGCTTGAAGATGTGGCCGCGCGACCAGGAATGACGCACGACTAATTTGCCCGATTTCGGGTCGATCTGATCCAATGCACCGCGGTCAAGATTGAGACCGAGCACTATTTCTCTGATCCACCGATCTATTTCGCCGCCGATGTCGGCGACCGGCACACGCACGAACGAGCCCGAAAGTTCCTCGACGAACGGTTCGAAATCCTTTCCTTCCAGCAGCGAGCCAACAGATCGGCGGGTTCGCGTCGTTTTGGCAGCTACTCGAGAAGACATTGCTGTTGAAATATCAGGACGCACGCGGTTATACGGCTTCCTTGCGAGGTTCTTCACGCGCTCCGATCCATCGCAGAAACGACGCTCCTCGCTAGTCGGGCGCCAGATGAAGTTGGACAAGACGAGAACGTATGACGACGCAGCAACAGGATTAGTGCCAAGTTCACTCTAAGTCAATCGGTGGGAAGGCAGACTTGGTTGGGAGTCGCCTAGATGACTTTACGCCAGTTTCAGTATCTCGGAATCGTTCATCAACCTTTTGTTTGGACCGACTGAATGCACTCTGAAGGCGAAAAGCGGGTTGTGCCCGCTAAAACGGAGCTTCGAACCCACTTGGGGTCGCGCTCTCTCAGTCTGACTGCGCGTTTTTCCCTCGTTCAAGCGCCGTTTCAATCGTGTTCACTAACAGATCTCGCCCGAACGGTTTCATGAGCAGCGCCACTGGATGAGCGTCATCCGCCAGCCTTCGCGTCTCCTCATCTGTGTGCGCGGTAATCATGATGACGGGCAGCCTGCATCCAGAAGCGGCGAGCATTCCGCATAGCTCCACGCCGTTCATCTCCGGTAGATGGAGGTCAACTATGAGGCATGCATCTATTTTTGGTAGGTCGCTGTTCAGTAGTGTGCTCGGACGATCGAAGGTCCGGACATCGAAGCCAGCCCCGGAGATTAGGCGGCGCAGGGCGCGGAGTATCGACGGATCGTCGTCGATCACAATGATGATCGGTTTTGGAGTGATTAGCTCAGTCATCAGTTCCCTTGTCAAATGATCGCATAGAACGGTCGAGTGCAATATCCGACCATAGTCTGACGACAAGCGCCGCAGATGCGTCACGGGAATCGCCAACGACTTCACTCACAATCAAAGTTTATCCCGGCGCCCAAGGGGGCGAATCGGACCAAAGTCTGATTTACAGGGAACGCGTCGCCGCCGAGGGAGGAGTGGTCGATGTCCTGTGCTTACTGAAAACTCCGAAGCCAGCGCCTTTGGCATTCAAACCTGCGCCTTCATGCAGGGCAGTGATAGCCCGATGTATCTGGGGTGAACATCGCAACCATGCCCGAGGGAACCGATGGGCCGTAGTATGACCGCGATCGAAGCGAGCGCACCCCGCCTTATCGAAACAGCGGTAGTAGGCGGTTTTGAATGCTTCTACCCTTGGCTAGTGCACGAAGTTGCCGCCTATCAGGTATACGGGGCCGTTCAACACGTTGATTGCCAGGCCGTTGGTGCCCCATCGGATGATGTGCGTGGGGGAGCCGGGGAAATTGGGAATGCTGATGGACGAGACATGGGTGAATTCATTGAGATTGAAGCTCTCGATCGTGCCGTCATCTTCGGCAAAGAAGGCTTCATTCAGGGTCGAGTCAGGCACCATCACACCGGCATCGCTGCGGCCGAAGATGCCGACGGAACTTCCGTCCGAGGGATCGATTACTTGCCCGTCGTCCGCGTAGAGGAGTCCGGTCGCGTTATCGAAATGAATTTTGTTACCGAAGGAGTCGAACACACTCGGGTAATCACGGCTCAACGAGACTCCCATCGCGTTTACCGCCAGCGTGTAAAAGTCGAAGCCTGTATCTTCACTATTCGCCGCGTAAAGCGTGGTGTCATCGGCGCCCCACTGAAGCGAATCAAAGATACCGCCGCCGGCTGGGACGACCGTCGGACGCATGGTGGAGTCGTCGAAGATCTCGACACCCCCGGATGCCGATGGACTGATACCCATGACTCCGAGGCTGACCGCGGTGGTATGAGGTGCGCCCGGAGCGACCTGCAGATCATAGGCAAAAAATGGACCGTCGTCGCCACCCGGCAGCGGATAGCTTATGTCCTTCGAGAGGCTGGGTAACGTAAAGCGCTGGACCGATGCGGCGCCGTCAAGTCCCGCATAGAGGTATGAGCTATCGTCGGAGATAGCCAGCGCGCTGGGACCGTCGCCGGTAGGGATCGAAGACGTTATCGAAGCGGAGGGGAACCGAATCACAGAGATGCTGCCGGGGTTGGTCAGAGACGAACCCGGCGCGGACAGATAGAGCGCATGGTTTACCGGATCGTAGACAATGTCGTTCGTTGCCTGATCGATCTTGACTTCCGCGAATCCATCGCCGCCAGTCTCGCCGACAAAGAATGTCTGCGGCGCCGACGTCTGCGCATTGGTGGAGACGGCGATATTGTTCACACCGGGGGCGAATGTGTCGACTGCCGGAATGGTCGCATTCAATTGATTGGCTGAAGTGAAAGTCGTGGTCAGAGGGGTGCCGTTCCATTCGATGGTGCTTGAGGCGGTAAAGTTGCATCCGCATACGCTGAGCGGCGAATCCGGACCGTCGAACACTGCCGAGCTTGGCGCGAGCGATGTGACGGTAGGCGCTCCGGCTCCGCATCCGGCGCCCGGATTCGGGCATGGGTTTGGGGTTGGCGTTGCGGTCGGAGTTGGCGTCGGGGTCGGAGTGGATGATGGGTGTGGCTGGTATTTTATGGTTTGTCCGAAAATTTTACCTTTCGCGCTTTCGACGTTCAGCATCGTTCCCGACGTCGAAATTTCGAGATCCAGCTTGCCGGCGTCGCCCACTAACGCGACCTTCGATCTGTCAGTGGCTGAGTCGTAAACTCCAGTGGCGGTAAAGTCGGTTGTCGCGCCGGTCGAGAGTTCGATGCTTGCGGTTCCAGTGTAGGCGTTTCCCTCGGGAGTCAGATTAAGAAACAGGAGCCATTCTCCAGTGGAGTCAACCGGCAGCGCCAACGGCGTTAGCGCCGAACGCTTGAAGGAACCGGTCTCGCTGGCGGTCTGGCCGGTGGAAAGATCTCTTATCGTGATAGTTCCGGAACCGGAGGGATGTTCGAGCCCCTTGTCGGTGCCGTCCAATCGGTAGTGCATGTCTGCCGTGAAAGTGACCTTCGCGTCGCCGATTCCCTCCAGGACGCCTTTGCCCGACATCAGCAGTCTCATCGCCACGTGGGGATCGGTCGAGGAGTCCGTCATGCTGCCGCTGATGCTTGTAATATCGCCGCCCAGGCCGTCGAAATTGAAAGTCCCGGTGCCTGTCAGCTGGCCGGACGAGTTTTCCATAATTGAAAAATTGATCGAGAAAGGGCCGATACCGCCGGAATAGAGCCCCGAAATGTCCCAGAGAGGGAGGATGTTGCTGAAATCGAAAAGGTAGCTGCCGCTGGGCATGTCGGCATCGGCGGCGGTTGAAACGAAGAGCAAAATCAGCGCCAGAAGGGCGGGAAGAATTTTTCGTGGAGATCTGAACATGGCGGGCGTCCCCCAAAGCCGATGAATTGGTTTGATCCTTCGGCTTGACGGAGTGTTTACACGGAATTGGGCTGTAGTGAAAGTTTTGGGGAGACCTAACCCCTTGTATATCTCGAAGGCCGCAGAAGAAAGACAACATGGGCGCGGCGCTCTAATCGGGTGGGCCGCTTGAGGCCGCGGGCCATCACGAAGCGGCGCGCCCGAAGACCCGGAGCAAAGCCCGAACGGTCGATGGAGCCGAGCCGGCGCGAGCTCGGACTAGAATTGCAAGGCAGGGCCAGAATCTCCGGCCGGGAAAAAGGGTGGACGGAGTAAATGCGGCGATCGAGGTCGGCAAGCATGAATTGCATATCGCGTTGGGCTCTGGCGGAGGGCTGTTCTCAGAACCCAACGAGCCGCGGGCGATAAAGCGCCTGGCGGGAAGGGCACCGGCTAGATTCTGCGCAGAGAGAATTGATGCTCTTCCTCAAGTCTACCGCGCGTTTAGGGTTCTTTCTCCCTCGAAAGCAGCAAGCAGAACGCCGGCACGGAGGCCGGCTGCTACGGAGACGCCTGGACGTCAGGTCCACGGCTCCAAAGACAATCTCATTCGCAGTTTGGCTTGCTGGCGCGATGCTCTCGTCGTATCGCCGCCTGCCAGTTGATAACACGCCGGCCCCAAGTCCACCCTTTCAGGCGCGGCGCAACCAGCGCCAACCATATCGCGCGGATTGCGGTCGGCAAACGATGGTGGCTGATCTCGATGGCGAGGCGGAACTCGTGCAAGGCCTGGTTGAGATTCCCGGCTTGAAGCCATCGTTGCCCGCAAAACAGATGCAGGTTTGTATATGCCACAGATTTCATTGCCCGGACCTCGGCCGGCAAATCCGGGTCGCCAAAAAGCCGATTCAGAGGCAGGATGCGGCTAGCCAGAACGCTTGCCAATCGCGGCGAACCCGGCCCGGTGAAGTTCTCATCGTGCAATCGGACGCAGGCGAGAATCCGGTCCACGCAGTAGAAACGGTAATGGCGCGCCAGACGCAACCACATGTCCCAATCTTCGTTCGCGATCAATGACTCGTCATAGGGGCCGGCAAGGTCGAAACAGGAACGGCGCGCCACCACCGCGATATTACAAGTGAAATCGTCGTAGGCCAGGCTGCGCAAACTGTCGCCGGGAAAGTGCTCGGGCATTCCGAATACGTCCGCCAGCGGGTGCCCGTTAGCGTCTATCGCTTGACCTTTACCATAGGCGATTGCAATTTCGGGTCGCGTCTCAAGCACGTCTACCAGCGTCAGCAGCATGTCCGGCATCCACAGGTCATCCGAATCCAGACGCGCGACGAATTCGCCGGTTGCGGCCCGCATGCCCGCGTTCATCGCGGCGCTGATGCCGAGATTGGGCTGGGCGACGCAGCGCATCCGCGAATCGACAATCGTACGGAGCAGTTCGGGCGTTGCGTCGGTGGATCCGTCATCGACCACGATCAGCTCGAGGTCCGAAAGATCCTGGCTCAGCACGCTGTTGATCGCCTCGGCTAAAAAGCGCGCGCGGTTATAGGTGGGAATAATGACGGAGACTTTGGGCGAGTGGGTGACCGTAACTATACCACTGCTGGCCTGATCGTTAATTGGCTACTGATCCAGTGCTTCGAGAGCCTGCCAGTTGATTTTCCAAAGCGTCACGCGCGCGCCTCGATACCCGGATTCCTCGAGTATTTTCTCGAAAAAAGGGCCATGTCCGCCGTCGAGGTTCATCAGCTTGTTGAATGTGGAGCGCATGAAATCGGGAGCGGAGAGCCGAACCTCTGAGTGTTGAAGATCGACCAGAACCCCGAATTGCGGGGATTCCGCCCCAGGGTTGGACACTTCCCGTATACCATCGCCGGCCGCAATCACTAAAACTGCCGGAGTAAGTTTGATCCACGCGTATTTTTTGCCAGGCTCGAAGTGCATCGCAATCGCCCGGGTGTCCTCCGGCGTATCGGGTCGAATATCAGCTGTTTGACGATCGTGTCGGTGCTTATTCGTACATCCATATTGCAAATCAGCCGCGGGTCCCTGCCTGGGTTGCGCCCCCATAAGGGGGATTTCAGATTGCTCAGTTCGGGTTCGATGAAATTATTTTCCTCGGCCTCGGAGCGGACCGCAGCGGCCTGCTTTAATAATGAGCGTGCTTCTTGTTCGGAATAACCAAAACGTGAAACCAGTTCGGCGGCCGCCGGCTCCTCGGGCATCGCACGCTGACGCCGTACTACGTAAGCTCGCGCGAAGTCCCAATTGGCCAGAAAGCGCCACGCCCTCATCTCCTCCATCGCGCTGCCGAGAATCAGGTATGATACCGGCGGATTGCAGTGCGTCGAGCGCAAGATATCGGCCTGTGCCGATGCACTCAGTTTTTGCTCTGCCAGGTACGCTTGCGCCTGCCGGCGGCCCATCCGCGCAAGTTCCGATACAGTTTGCTCCGCCTTCAGGTCATCAAGGCCGTACGAGAGCAGCTTTCCGTAAGCACTCTCCTCTCCCTCCGGTTCGGGTGTGGCATCGGAGGCGCAGTCGAGCATGCGCAACAGCCCGGCACTTTCCCGTTCCGAGGGGGCGTCAAGCGCCCGGGCGATCCAGTAAGGGATGTGGGTCCTCAGCGATCCGCCGTCATTGGCAACGCGCCGATCGGCCACGAACTTGACCCAGTAGCCATAATCCCACCAGGTGTTGACGATCGCGTCGGGCGGCGACTGCTGGCGGATGGAGTTCAACGTTTTCCACCAGACGGCGCTCATAGCGGGAAGATAGCCGCGTGCCGCTTCGTAACCTTGGTGCACGGGCATGATCAAAACAGCCGCGAGAAGACCGAACAAGGCTGGGCGCGCAATCCGGGGTGCCAAGCCAGCCAGTCCGCGAATTCTTGTGTCCGCCCATTGCTGTAGCCGTCCCAACGCGACTCCGAACGTGATAGCAAATGGAGGAACCATCAGCATTACGAAACGCCGCGCCCCGTAGGACCTGAACAGAGCCGCCAGGAACCAGGATACAACGATCAGCACCGCCCCGAGTTCGTCCGACAAAGCCCGCTCTGAAAGAAAATCGAGGAGGACGGCGGCGAACAGCGGCAAAGCGACCAAAACCAGCACGGTCATCCGCTCCGGTGCGGATGTCGAGCGGACGAACCAGTATAGATACTCGCCGCCGATCACCAGTGCCAGGACCGGCAGCTTCCATCCCCACCTCGGCACCACCAGGAGCACCAGTCCAAGCCAGCTTAGGGCGAAGTAGATTCGTCCCCACATTGCCGCGGCGATATCCTGGAGGTTTTGGGGAGCAAGTTCACCGACAGTTGAAAATACATCAGGCCAAAGGGTGGTCAGGCCGCTAGGCGCCGGTGCCTGAGATCCGGGAATCAGCGGCTTGATGATAACCAGTGGCAGGGCGAAATATCCGCCAATGCCCGCGGTTACCGTGAACAATCCGGCGGCAACGTAAAAGGTCGTGACCACCAGCACGGCCCGTTTCAGATTTTGCGGGTTCCATGAACCACCGGTGTACGTATTCGCCAGCCACCCGATCAGTTCAAAGAGCACGGTCGCCATCATCGCCATCAGAACGAAGCCGTAGCTGAAGATCCAACCACCCCAGGTGACGGCATCGAGCGCCACAAAGAAACCCGAGAGCAGCGCAAACCCGATTTGGCGGCGCGCCCGAGACGCAACGATCGCTTCGATCGCCGCCCATGTCATAAACAGCGGCAGCACAATGTTCCAGACATCGTCGTCGCTGCCCATGCTGCGTCTTAAAAACACAGGATTCACAGAGATCAGCAGGGCCGCGCATAGTCCGCCCAATGGACCGCCGAGCCGTACGCCAATCGCAAAGGCAGGAAAAACCCCGAGCACGCCGGCAATTACTGGAACCAAATAAGAGCTGGCCGGTAACGGATAGGCCGGTTTGAACCAGGTCATCAGGCGATGAACCGCAACGATCGCGGCGATATGGAGCGACCGATTATAGACGTTCTGACGGCCAACCGGCGCATTTGCATAAGTATCGCGGCACTGTCCGCCGGTCACCGTATCGCAGGTGGTTCCGGTCTGCAGATAATTGCGGGCCATACGCAGCCAGTGATAGCTGTCCATGTCTCCCAGGATTATCCGCTGTACGCCATCGTCGCCTTGATAACTGAACTGCGATTTCAGAAGTACCGCTTGCTGTCTGACCTGGGCATCGAAGTCCGCACCCTTTTGCCATTGTTCCAACCGGCGGCTGACTTCCGCGCCCCGGTCGGCGACCGGCAGATTCAAAGGCAGACCGGCCGCCATTATCTGAGACTGACTGGAAAGAACCTCTGTGCGAGCGGCGTCGTCCAGCACGCCTGCCGAAAGCGGCAGCAGACGAATCCACGCGGTCAGCGCGGCAGCGCCGATCGCCATTATCCAACATGACCGGGTGAACAGCCGCGCAACCGGTGATGAAACGTGATCGCTCACGCTACGTTTGCTGGATTGCACCTGGATCGGTCGCTGAGATCAACGAATTGCCAGGAAGCGGCGGCTGCGGTTCGGTGCGGATGCGAACAGGTCACCTGGCTGCTGCGGTCTGTTTGGCGCCGTGATCTGCCTGAGCCAGTTCTTCCTCGATGATCTCGTCGAATTTCGGCAGCGGCTGCGCGCCGGTCATTTCGCGCCCATTGATGAAGAAAGTCGGCGTCCCGGTGACGCCGGCTTGTTGCCCCTCCGCGAGGTCGTGCTGAATCGCCGCGTCGTACTTGCGCTTATCCAGGCATGCATTGAAGCTGGTGGTGTCCAAGCCGATCTTGCTGGCCGTCGCCTTGAGGTCGTCGGATGCGAGCCTGGATTGATTGGCAAACAACCCATCATGATATTGCCAGAACTTATTCTGCTCGCCGGCGCAGCGCGCAGCGTTCGCTGCCGGCAGCGCGTTCGCGTGGAAGCTCAGCGGGAAATCCATGAACACGAGCCGGACCTTGTCCCCGTACTTTGCACGCATCGCCTTAACCGTATCTTCCGCGCGCCCACAGAACGGGCATTGGAAATCGGCAAATTCAATTACTGTCACGGGCGTATTGACGGGCCCCAGCCCGGGATTGTCGCCGGTGGCGACTTCGACACGCGGCGCCGGGAGCAGGACCTTGACGCCAGCCTGTTCGCGCAGCCGCGCCAGCAACTCCGCGCGAACTGTCGCGGGCTCGCGCTGCCGGAGATACCCGATCAACTGGTTCTTGACAGCCTCGTACGGCGCCCTCTTGAGCGATTGCATGTTGTTCTTGTTCTGCTCGTAGAACTGCCTGGCTGAGGAGTCGGTCACGTTCGCAGCCGCCTTGTCGTCCACCTCGCGTTTGAGGTAGTCGGAAACGCTCAGGCGTTCTTTGCGCGCCGCCTGCTGAAGCAGATAATCGTCGACGAGGTCGTCGAGCGCGCTTCTGCGTGCGTTGTAAAGCTGGACCTTGATTCGGGCATCGACTTCCTGCTGCGTGATTTTGTGACTGCCGATTTCGGCGAGCACCGCGCTGGAGTCATCCGCTGCCCGCGCCGCGCGGAGTCCCGACGCAAGCATCAGAATGGCGGTCACAATCACCGCAGCTATGGCAAAGTGTGTACAAAGCGCTGCATACCGCCGCGCCAATAACAGAGCCGGGTTAACCTTCGTCCCAAGCAAACTCTTATCCTCTCGCCCAATAACTCACCCACCGACCGGCCACGCACGGTCTTCCTGGGTTTGCAATCCCTTAGATGGCCGGCCGGCCAGTTGGAGAGTCGGCCGGACTACTGCGACATGAAACCGCAGGGTTGGCGTCCATTATGTAGAACAATTCGAGTATAGACAGCACGATCCTCCGGTACATGGCGTCGGCATTGCCGTCGGCGTTGGGGTCGGGAGTACCGGGAAAATCTGTTGGACTCCGGCCGGAAGGGTAACCTCCGGACAAATGAACGCGACGTCGTCGGGCTGAATCGTAAATTGAAACCCTAAAGAGTCCGTCAGCGTCACCGCGAACGTGTTCGTGTTTTCATACTCGTTGCAGCCTGTATTTGGGACATCGACACAGCCCTGCTTTGCATCGCAAAAACCCTCTACACTGGGATTGCCAGATTGGCAGTTCTTACCGAAAACGCAGACACTGTTTTGACACGTGCCTTGTTGGCAGGGGTTCGATGAGGCACAGTCAGCGTCCGTCACACACCCCACGGCCTGCCCACAGAGGGTGGGGCTGCCATCCCCACACACGGTGGCATTGCAAGTTTCAATGCAGGAATCCAGCGTTGGCTCGCAAGCGATTGCATAGCAGCTCGAGGTGGATGCCGGGCAATTAAGAGGCTCATTTTGGCAAGTGCCGTTGGTGCAGGCGAGATCAGTGCAAGAGGGGCTTAGATCAGGATTGCAGCTACTGGCGCCAATACAGGCACCCCGCACACAATAATCGCACGAGTAGCCACTGGAGCCGACGCTACCGGTACACGCCGTAAAATCGGGCTGTAGTGGAAACTCGCAGAGTCCGGTCGAAGTAACGCAGCTACCCGCCTGATGGCACCCGTCCGGGGGTCTGTTGCACAAAGTCGTATTTACGTTGCAATCGCTCGCGCACGTCCCGACAAAGTCACCGTGCGCCAGGTGCGCAGGCACGGCTGCGGCACCAACGGTTATCTGCTGGTAATTAGCACGGTTCCCCGGTGGAAAGTGGCAGATCGTGACCTGAGTCTCGCCTGCGCTGGCAATTCCCGCGATTACGGTGGCCCACACGAACCCGAGAGCAGCAAGATACCATCTTAGCTGTCCAGAATTTTTTGATCCGAACATGTGGGCCCTCTCCTCGAAAATGTTGTTGAATGAGGTTAGGGCGAATCTGCACGGTTGCTAATATTCTGTCAAGGCAAAACTAATATCTTTTTGTGTTTGGAATTGTAGCTTCAGCCTACTATTTGGCATTCATGCGCGGGCTGGCGATGTTTTCGGGTTTAAAGCGGTCAACCAGTTCGCGTATTTCATTCATGAAATGCTCGGCAAAAAAGAGCCGGCGTCGCGAATACCAGCCTGTAAAGACTGGTCTGTGATCCGCCGTCATCCGGCGTAGTCCGCACTGCTCGATATCAAAAGGACACTGAACCATCAGGTCCGAGCGAAGCTTCAACAGTTGAACCGGCCGGTGCAACAGCCCACGATGCCAGATGGCTAACGCTGACGGAACTGAACGACGTTGCCTTCGGGATCTCGACCGTCGCACACGCGATAACCTTGAAAGTTCCACTCCCGCTCGGGTGGCAAGAGTTCGCCGCCATGCAGCTGCGCAATTGCTCGGGTCGCTGAGATGCTTGGAATCTCAAAGACCAGTTTTATAGGTGTTTCGGTCCTGCGCTTTGGCGGACTTTCGATTTCGATTGAAGACGCAATGTGCTCCGGCACTTTGAGAATCACAAGTTGAAATGCGGAAGACGCAAGGACCACATAATCATTCTCTGCGTGCTCGACTACGAGATTTAGAACAGCTTCGTAGAACGCTTTAACGAGCGCGAGGTTCTTTGCATACAGAACCGCCCCAGCATGGAATGAACTCGCCATCAGTTCTCAGAAGTCTTGGTCTGCGCACCAATGAAGCCTGCCGCTAACGCGGGCTGAGGAATACCACGGGGATGTCGCGTTTTGTTCCGGCCTGGTACTTGTCATAGTCGGGCCACTGGGCCGTCATGATAGGCCACACGCGCTTCTTTTCTTCGGCCGTCGCAGTGCGCGCTCGGACCGGAATCACTTTGTCCCACACCTGAATCTTCACATCAGGGTGGGCCAGCAAGTTTTTGTACCATCCGGGATGGTCGGGCGCGCCGCCCTTCGAAGCGACAATCAGAAAATTGTTGCCGTCGCGCCCGTAGATCAGTGGGAACTTTTTCGTCTCGCCAGATTTCCGCCCAATCGTGTGCAGCACCAGGATACTGGTGTTGTTCCAATCGTGTCCTATCTTACCGCCGGTCGCTTCGTACTGACGGACGTGCTCGTCTCCGAACAAGGAGTAGTCAGGCATGGGCATAGACTGCCACCTTGGCAGCCCTCACGCCACACAGGCAGGTGCAGCCGCGATTACCTTGAAGTGGATCGCGCTCTCGGTAGCCCGGCATTCCGCCCTAGTCGAATCGAGGCGTGATCCTGCCAGGTCTGTGGATCATAGCTTTATCTATGAATTGAACTCGAATCTGTGAAGCAACTCGGCGAAGTAATTCGCTGCTGAACGACCATCTACAATATTCTTGCACAGGTTCACAAATGTGGGGCGTCGCGCTAACGGGGCGCCTCGACGATTCCAAACTTAATCAAGCTTTCGGCGGTGTCAACGATCACGTCCTCGCGCAGCCGCGGCTTCCATCCGAGCACGCGCTCGGCCTTGGCGCTGGTCGCATTGCGAATCTTGCCGAGCATCGGCAGCAACTGATGCATGGTCGGATCGAAGCGCGCACCGATTCGCACCAGCCAGTTCGGCAACAGGCGCGTCGGGACCTTCGTCGCCGCCTCGCCGAGGCGCGCCTTCAGCACCTTCGCGATCTCGAGCATCGACATGACTTCACCGGACACCGCTATGAAGCGCTCGCCCTTTGCCGCCGGATTGGTCATCGCACGCAGATGCATGTCGGCGACGTCGCGCACGTCCACCACGCCGAAATAGATCTGCGGGCATCCGGGACCGCCATTCAGGAGGCGCTTCACAAGATCGATCGAAGGCGAGTAGTCGCGGCCTAGAATCGGCCCGAAGATGCCAGAGGGATTCACGACCGACAGTTCTAGCGCTCCGCCTTCGGCCGCAATGAAATCCCACGCTGCACGCTCCGCGATTGCTTTCGATCGGACGTAGGCGCTCATCTCGCCCCGGATGTTGGTCCAACTGGTTTCATCGAAGGGCGCCGGCTGTGGGGGATGGCCGTAGTAGATTGCGCCGCAGGTCGAAGTCAGCACTACCCGTTTCACGCCGGCGTCGCGCGAGGCCTTCAGCACGCGGAGAACGCCGTCGCGCGCCGGAATGATCACCTCATCTTCGGTCTTGGGCGCGACCGGCGGAATCGGGGACGCGACATGATGCACAAAATCGCACGAGGCGACAGCCTCCGCCCAGCCGTCGTCGCTCTCGAGGCTCGCGGCGAGGAAGGAAAGCCGATCTCCCGGATCGACGCCAGCGGTCCGCAGCATCCCGCGCACGTCGTCCTCGCGCTTGAGCGATCGGACTGTCGTGCGGACAGTATGACCCGCTTCCAGCAGTTGAGCGACGAGGTAGCTACCGACGAATCCCGAGCCGCCAGTTACCAGAACTGTGCTCATGGCTAAACTCCTATTGGATTGAGTAAGTACTTTCTCATTCTTGGAGCAAAAGAATCAGAGCTTGGTGCTGAGCGCACCCCACAGCATCTGAAATCCGATCGTAAGGAACTCTTCAACCCGTTCCGGTTCGCGCTCGATCAGATCCATCGTCATCTCGGATAGCGCCTTCAGCGCCAGCGACGCCACCCCGGGCGGCAACTGCAGCCGGCGCTGATCAACCGCGTCCTGCTGCAAGCGATCGACCTCGGCGAACAACGTGCCGCTCTCCGAACGGACCTCAGGTGCTATAGCGTTCGACAGTGTGAGCAGGCTCAACGTCTTCCGTGCCAGCGGGTTTGCGACGCCCCACGAAACATATCGTGTCCACACGTGCTTGAGCCGGTCGCGAACGCCCGCCTTTCGCGGAAAGCCGCTCAGCACGGCCGCCGCCAGGTCGAGCCGAATCTCGCGATACAAGGCGTTGAGCAGTTCATCCTTGGTCTTGAAATACGTAAAGAGCGATCCCTCTGAGACCCCGGCGGTTTTCGAAATCAACGCCGTCGATGCCGCAAGCCCGTGCTCGGCGAACACTTTCGTGGCCGCATCGAGCAGCGCCGCTTGTCGATCTTCGCTCAGCGGTCTCGCCATAATGAGCGAGTATATGCTCAGCTAAAGTTTTGATGCAAACAAGAGCACTCGAAAGCGCGCAGAATGGAGCGGTGTCCGGTTCGAAAAATTTGAACGAATCTTAGGCAATGAGTACCTTCTGCACGGCGGTTTGAAAATCGGACCGCGATCGCGATGAACGGTCAATTGATTCTTCATCCACGTCCGCACGCCAGTATCGCCGCCCTTACGCGTGGGGGTTTCGTTAACCTGAGGCCCTCTCGTTGCATCCAACTTTCAAGGATTCAGAAAGTCCTCGCACGACTTTGCTGCCGTTAGCTGCGTGTCAAGTCTCCAACAGTCGGCGGAAATATTGGAACGCCAGATGTCCACGGCCAACTCCGTAGTCGATGGGTTCTCGGTGCCAGACATTGTTCTGCCGTCGCAGCATTTCAACGCACGAACCAAGCAGCTCGAACCGGAGAAACAGTCCATCAATAGCGCCAAAGCCGGCTGAGAAATCAGGCCGGCTCTTTTTACGATATACGACTCAGGGTTAACGCTCTTGGTTCTGCAATTCGTGGTCGAGCTCCCGCAGCTTTACAAGCTTCTGATCGGTCGGAACCGTGGCATGCGCGTCTTGCTGCGACGCCAGCTTCTTTTGGTGCTCGAAAGGAAGGTCGCCGTCGATCTTGCGCAGCGCTTCTCGCGCCAGCCGCCGTACCGTAGGACTCTGATCTTCCATCGCGACCCTTTTGAGGAGCGGCGTCGCTTTCTCATTTCCAATCTCGCCCAGCGCAAATACCGCAGTGCCGCGTCCGCGCTCGTCCTCGGGCTCCACCAGAAATTGCATAACAGCCGGTGCAGCTTGCCCGTCGCCGATTCGGCCTAGCTCCGCAACCAGATGAAGTCTCGCGATTTGCTCCGTCGATCGCAGAAACAGCATCGACGACATCGGCGCTACTGCCTCATCAGCCTCGCGCGAACCCAGGATGTCGATGGCCTTGAGCTTCACTCGCAAATCCGGGTCGGCCATCGATTCCATGAGAATAGCGTTCACTTCTGGATCTTGCAGATCGCGTAATTTGGTCAACTCATCCACGCGCACGTTCGGATCAGCATCTTTGAGGCCCAGCTTTACATCTTTGATGATCGTGAAGGGCGTCTCCTGCGCGGCGTGTCCGGCGGTATCATCGACGCCGGGGCGGACCTGACCTTGGTGCGACAAGGGATCGTTGCTAAGTGCGCTACCGAGGCCCTGACCACCAAATTGCGCGAAGGCTATCGTCGGAAGCGCGAGCACGGCCGATGCAATGAAGGCAAATAGACCTGGGGTTTTACTCATCTGCGCGTTACTTGCCACAAGGGTTCACGTTCATTTTCGGTGAGCTGGCAACGCTTCCTTCGGGTTCGACTGCGAGGAGTCAGGGCATAAGAGATTGCTCTCGTGGCTCGCCTACAAACCCTTTTCCTAGAGCGCAGCGCGGTGCTCACGATGGCATGAGCCAATTTGGTTCGAATCAGAGAACTGGAGCCCGGGCTCTCGCTCGATGAGCCTCTTGAGTGCCTGACGAGCCCGATGAAGCCGCACCTTGACTGTGTTCGGTGTGATCGCGAGCGATCGTGCAGTCTCGTCGGTGTCCAACTCCTCGATATCGCGCAGCAGAACGACCGAGCGGTAGATCCCGGGAAGTCTCGCGATGCAACGCCGCACCATCTGACGTGAGTCGCGCCGTTCCAGAATCGTCTGGCTGGCATCGGTCCAAGTCACCGGCTCGTCGATCCACGCGCCATCCTGGTCAAAGCGCGGCAGTAAATTTTCAATCGACCGCTCGCCCCGGCGTCTCTTGGACCGCAATTGCACCAGCGCCGCGTTTACAACGATCCGATGAAGCCAGGTTGAGAGCATCGCTTCACCGTTGAATCTGTCGAGCGCGCGGAAGGCCGAAGCGAACGCTTCCTGAACAGCGTCCTCCGCGTCGTGCTCGTTGTTAAGAAATCTGCGGGCGGTCGCCAGCATACGGCCGCCGTATCGCTGTACCACCAGCCCGAAGGCGTCCGTGTCGCCGCCGCGCAGTCGCGCGAGCAACTGTGCTTCTTCGATCGCGGCGGTTGACCTGGGCAGTTGCGGTGAATCATCTGACACAAGCGCGCGTACCAATCCCGCGCATTCTCCGAGAACGCAGCCCTGCCTAACCAGATCGCGTACCAGGGTTACGCCGTCACTGTCGGCGAAGGTCACGGCCGACAGATCGAGTTCGAGGTTGTCTCCGCCGGCAAGATGCTGATCGCATACGCCGGCCAATTCGGCCGATGAGAGCTTGGTTATCCGGCCCTCGACGATGACTTGTGTCGCGCCATGCTCAAGGGGAACTACGGTGATTCTGATCATGACCTCGGTTAGAGCAAGGCACGGGCCACGACCAAGATCGCAATGATTCCTGGGATTCAGGCACTCTGAAGACCGCGAGCCGCGACGCTGGCCCGCGATATCTCGCGGATCTACGAAACCCCTTGAGTACTCCGCTGAACGCCGAGCTTTTTCATTCGGCTGCGAAGCGTGCTGGGATTGAGGTTCAGCAAGGCGGCTGCGCCGTCAGATCCTTCAATTCGCCAGTTGGTTTGCATCAGAACGGCGAGTATGTGACCACGTTCCACCTGATCAATGCTTTGCGGCGAAGGAGCCCCAGGACTCTTTTCCTCCGCCGCAGGCCGCGGCGCGGCGGCTTGCGCGCTAGCGATAGCTGCTACCTCTGGTAATACACCGGGAGCGACCTCAAGTTCGATTCCCCGCGACAGGATTACCGCGCGCTCGATCACGTTCTCGAGCTCGCGCACATTTCCCGGCCAGCTGTAGCTGACCAGCCTTTCCATCGTTTCCCGCTGAATACGGGTTATCTTGCGCCCGATTTTCAGGCTGAAGCGGCGGACGAAATAGTGCACGAGGGGAGCAATATCCTCGCGGCGCTCCCGCAGCGGCGGCAGTTGAACCGGGAAGACGTTGAGGCGGTAGTAGAGATCCTGCCGGAAAGTTCCCTCGGAAACCGATCGAAGAAGATCGCGGTTGGTCGCCGCGATCACGCGCACGTCAACCTTGATGAGATTCGAGCCACCGACCCGCTCGAACTCTTGCTCCTGGAGAACACGCAGCAGCTTCGCCTGCAAATCCGGCGGCATATCGCCTATCTCGTCCAGGAAGATTGTTCCGCTGTGCGCGAGCTCAAACCGGCCGATGCGGCGATCGGTCGCGCCGGTAAACGCTCCTTTCTCATGACCGAACAACTCGCTTTCGATAAGACCAACCGGAAGAGCGGCACAATTCACCTTAACCAGGGGCCGATTCCTGCGCTCGCTATTCGAGTGTACGGCGCGCGCTACCAGTTCCTTTCCCGTGCCGGTTTCCCCCAGAATCAGCACGGACGAATCGGTGCTCGCGACGAGCTTTACCTTTTCGATCACCTCGGCGAGAGCCCGGCTCTGCCCGACAATCTCCTCGAAGTTGTGCGTTTCCTTGATCTCTTCAATCAGGTAGGTGTTTTGAGCTTCGAGGCGCGCCTTCTCGCGCTCCATGAGCACGCGGTCTGTTACGTCGATGAACATGGTGCGCGTGTAACTGCCGTCGGGAGCTGGCCTGGACCAGCACTGGATCCACACCGGCTTGCCGTCGTTCTTGCGGCGCAGCTCAAGGACTGTGCCGGTGGTAGCGGTGCCACGCCCCATTGAGTCGAGCCACGCACTTAGGCGGCGCTGGGCATCGGGAGTATCGGGCACCAGAGACTTCCCGGTCGTTCCAGCGACCTCCTCTGGCTTGAGACCGAGTATCCTCATCGCCGTGCGGTTAGCCTCGATAAACCGAGAGTCCAGGCCCTCATGCACGTAAGCTATCGGAGCCTCGTCGAACAAGTCGCGAAAGCGTTCCTCGCTCTGCACCAACGCCTCGTTCGCCCGGCGAAGTGCATCCTCGGTCCGCAGGCGTTCCAGCTCAGCCCGCGCTCTGGCGGCAAAAATTCGCATGGTCGCAAGTCCGCGGGGCCCATCCAACATCGGCTGGTCCGACAGGATCGCCAGGTGGCCGACGACGGTCCCCCCAGAATCAAGCAGGGGAACGCCACAGTAACTCTTGACGCCCCACTGCTTAAGAGCGGCGTCAGTAGGGAACAGCTGACAGATCCCTTCGCGATGATGAGAGGACTTGCCGTTCAGAACTGCTTCGCACGGAGTACCATCGAGGGGAACCTCGAAGTTGTCCATGAAGCTTCCACGTCCCCACACGGCACGCGTCCGAAACCGCAGACGATCTACGAGCAGTTCGGAGACAAACGCGTACTCGCAGCCGAGTGCGGATGCGAGGTGTTTGACGAGCGAGTAAAAGAACTGATCGCCCGTTTCCGATTCCACGCCCTCGACGATCTCGCGCAGCGCCGCGTCATCGGAGGGGGTGTCAGTCCTGCATTGCTTCGCACCCATCAAGGAGAACTCCAACCCGATAGTCGCGGAGTTTTCTGCCGAATCGATTCTAGTGCCGATCCGGCAGTACGCCAACAGGCAATGAAACCCCGCGGCCTGAGGCGCATCTAAGGTATGGAACAATCCGGTACTTCAACGGTTCCGCTGCGGAAAAATCAATTGGATCAAACCGAAAACCATACCACTGGATGCGGGGACCCGGACCCTGAAGCGGGAGCAGATCGCGTCTGCCGCGTCCTTATACTCGGTGGCGGGTTCGGCGGCATATACGCCGCGATTGAACTGGAACGTGCTCTCCGCGACCGTGACAGCGTAAACATCACCCTAGTGACGCGGGACAACTACTTTCTATTCACGCCGATGTTGCATGAAGTCGCGGCGAGCGATCTTGAAATGAACACCATCATCAATCCTCTTCGGAAGCTTCTCCGGCGCGTAAAGACGTTCACCGGGAATATTGAAAAGATAAATCTCGAACGACGATGCGTTACCGTCACCCATGGCTTCGATCGTCACGTCCACGATCTTCCGTACGACCATCTGATAATCGCGCTGGGTTCGAGCACGAACTTCTTCGGCCTACCGGGAGTCCAGGACGCAGCGCTGCCTATCAAAACCCTCGACGACGCGATCGAATTGAGGAACCGTCTGATCACGCATCTCGAGGAAGCGAACTCGGAGTGCGCGGCTGGCGAGCGGCAGCCTCTGCTCACCTTCGTGGTGGTCGGGGCCGGCTTCGCGGGAGTCGAAACGCTGGGTGGGATCAATGACTTCGTCCGCGCCGCGATTCGTTTTTATCCAAACCTGACACCGGAATTTGTCCATACGATCCTTATATCGTCTGACGAGTTCATACTGCCGGAATTGGGCAATAAGCTCGGGGTCTATGCGCAGAGAAAGATGGCTGCCCGCGGCGTTGAGATAATCACACGCACGCGCGTCACGGCGGTTCGCGACGGCCTAGTCGAACTCTCAGATGGGCGGACGATTCCCGCTACCACGCTGATCTGGGCAGCGGGCAACGCGCCGAATCCTCTCGTCGCAGATCTGCCTGTCCCGAAAAGCGGCGGACGTATCCTCGTCAATGAGTACCTCGAAGTTGACGGATTTCCTGGCGTCTGGGCCTTGGGCGACTGCGCGTCCATTCCCGACCGCGAGAACGGAGGATTCCATCCGCCTACCGCGCAGCATGCGATTCGCGAAGGCAGATGCGTTGCACGCAACGTCGTCGCGGATATCGTGATAGGAAGCAAGAAACCATTTCGATTCTCGACCTTAGGCCGGCTCGCCGCAATCGGCCGGCGCACCGGGGTGGCGAACGTATTTGGCCTGAATTTTTCTGGATTTTTGGCCTGGTGGCTTTGGCGGACAATTTATCTGTTCAAGCTTCCGCGCCTTGAGAAGAAGATGCGCGTTGCGCTCGATTGGACACTGGATCTATGTTTTGCGAAGGATTTCGCATGCGTTATTGCCAGACATCCTCTGAGCATGACGGCATCGAAAGGGCCTGATGAGAGGGAAGCAAACCGTGCAGCGTAGTGAATTGACTTGCCGCGAGTTCGTCGGCCTGATTCGTAGATTACGAGACGATGAATTGAGTGATGTTGATCGTCGAACATTCTTGCAGCACGGGGCGAAGTGCGTCCGATGCTCGGACTATCTGAAAGGATATGAGCTGACAATTAGCGCGGCTAAGCGGATAGCGGAAGATTCGCGCGATTTCAGCGAAACGGTGATGCCGAAGTCTCTTGTCAACAGAATCCTGGACAACAGACTCAAGAATGGAAGTGGTTCGTAGGCTATGCCGCTTGGTCGATTCGATGGATGATTCCGTCCTCAATCCACCGTACAAGAAGCGCCGCCGATTCTTGCGCCGCTCCAGCCTCGGGCAAGTCAGCGAATGTTTCACAGATTGTCGCGAACGGCTCGCCCGAGATCATCTTCGTGAGCGCCGCTGACTCCCGCTCGTCCATCGGCGCATGAAAGACTCGGCAGTCATTTGCGCGCCAGACGCGTAACGAAGTCTTGGCCGCCGTCACTTCCAACGATCTTCCACCGGACCAAAGGTGATGAACGGGGTAATGAGCGCGCAAAGTTTTGAACGCGGGTATCGCCGAGAAGTGCAGAGTCGGCCAGGCATCTGCAGGAACGGAGATAAAGTCCTCGATCGTGACACATTCAGCATCGGGCGCGTCAAAAACCTCGATGCGGGCCCATTCGAGTTGGGCGAGATCGGCAAGGCACTTGGGCGTGTCTGTTCTGTGCCGGAGGAATTCAGACAGCGCGTGGCCCAGGTGACGCACCGACGGCCACCGCGAAGGAAACGCCTCAAGATAACCTCTGACAACCTCATCAAATTGCGCGAGGCCGACCAGAGCGGCTACGCGAGGGAAGTCTTCGCGCAGGACATCGCGGAGCCGCAAAAAGTAAGCGTCCGCGTAAACCCCGATTCGTGTTTTCCTATCGCTATCGTCGTACCCGCGAACCATGCGGACAAAGGCGGGTGCAATCGAGTCTCGGCCGGGCTGGACCGCTAGTGATTCCCAGAACAAGCGCTGGACTTCATAGAGAGATGGAGCTGGCATTGAGTACCTCGTCCTCAATTTCACGCGCGCGATTTGCTTCAGCCACGAGTTCTTCAAAAGGAGGTATCTGATCGTCCCATTCCACGAGCGTTGATACCTGCCCGAACCGTCGCACCGCCTCGCGATAGAGCCGCCATACCGGCGTCGGAACGGGATGGTCGTGAGTGTCGATCAGCAAATCTCCCGAGCTGCTGTGACCGGCCAGGTGAATCTGCCCGACCCGCTCGCTGGGAATTCCCGAAAGATATTCCAGCGGAGAGAAGCCGTGGTTGATTGCGTTGACGTAAATGTTGTTTACGTCCAACAGGATACCGCAATCGGCTTCCTCGGCGACGGCAGAAACGAACACCCATTCCGGCATGGACGAAATTGAATAGGTTAGGTAGCTCGAAACATTCTCCATCAGGATGCGGCGTCCAAGCCGGTCCTGAACCTGGCGGATTCGAGCGGCGACGTGCCTCACCGCTTCTTCAGTGTAGGGAAGCGGCAAGAGGTCGTGGGCAAAGCGTCCGCCGACGGCTCCCCAACAAAGATGATCGGAAACCCACGCTGGAGCAAACTGTCGAATCAACAACTCGAGTTCCGCCAAATAGTCATCTCTTAGAGGATCGGTTCCTCCGATATTGAGCGACACGCCATGAAGAACGACCGGCGCCAGTTCGCGGGCCTTCTCCAATATCTGCAGAGGCCGGCCGCCGGCAATCATGAAGTTTTCCGAGATTACTTCGAACCAGTCCGCGCGCGCCGTCCCGTCCACAATGTGCGGGTAGTGAACGGTCCGAAGACCGACACCGTGTCCTAGATGGGGTAAGAAGCTCATGGATTTGGTAGGACCCCGGCGGCGACGCCGAGGTCCCCCACTGATCTACTTGCTGTCCGGCGGTGCGATGGTACCGCCCTTGTCCTTGCAATCCTGCGCGGACATCTGGACGAAGCCTTGTCCTTTGCAGGCGTTCTTGCCCTTGCAGTCGTTCTGGGCAGATTTGCAGGACGACTGTCCCTTGCAGCTGTTGGCACCGACGCACTTCACCTGGTCGGTGCTTGTGCCCTCTTGGGCGCGTGCACTCACGACCCCGGTGACCAACAGCATCGCCACCGCACTGGCGATCAGCGCATTCTTCGCGTTCATTTTTTCTCCTCCTAAGGAGTGGTTTAGTATGGGGCTTTGATGTCCGCAGAGAGAGAAAGGTTTCACACGGATCTCAGTGGGCCGGCGGTACACTTCCGAATGGGGTGCCTCGCCTTATACGGCCGCGCGAGCATGGCGCGCCGTGAGCGAATGGTCCGGGGCGCTCGCGCTGTAGTCACAAGTCGATAGAATCGCTGCTCCGGAACTTGCGAAGAAGCGACGACCGGAATCCCTTCCGTATTCCAGTAGCTCGCGGCCGGTTGAGAACGACATCTCTGCCGAACAGGAGTCTGTAACCTCGGCCGCCATGACGCATCTAATTGACGCGAATGGAGGCGTCAGCAGAGTTGAACTACAAAAGGCTCGTAACGGCAGCGGCTGAACTCTTCGATCGGCTATCGGCTGCCTGGTGGGTTCCCGCCCTCCTGATGCGACTGTTTGTCGGTTACTTCTTCATGGAGACCGGATGGGCAAAGATTCACAACCTCGACTCTTTCGCCACGCGGTTCGCGCAATGGGGAATTCCTTACCCCGCGTTCAACGCCGCACTGTCCGCGTACACGGAGTTCCTCGGCGGCGCACTGACGATCCTTGGGTTAGGAATGCGCTTCGTCTCGATTCCTATGATCATCAACATGATCGTCGCGATCCTGACTGTAAAGCTAAAGAATGTCGGTGGCCTCGATGATTTCGCCGAGCTCGATGAACCGCTGTACGCGCTGAGTTTCGTCTGGCTGTTCTTTTTGGGAGCCGGATGGCTGAGCGTCGATGGTTTTCTGAGACACCTTGTCAATTCGTGGCTTCAGCAAGATGAATCGCAAGGTATAGCGCAAACTCCTATTGGCGAGACTAGCTTGATTGAGGACGCTGGCATGCTCCCTGGACACGACAGGCATTGAACCTGGTTCTCTCGAAAATCTGTTCCACGATAAACGGACTAACACTTTGAGAAGGTTCAGGCGGTGCGTGATCGAGTACTTAGGAAGACGCTCCTAGGTGTATGCCTATCCATAGTTGCTGCGTCGATCGCGATCGCGATGGCGAGTGCCCAGGTTAAGCTGGGCGACGTGAGATGGATTTCAGGAGCTTGAGATCTGCAGTGGGAATCTTGGTCGCGGCTTTGTCTTTCATCAGCGTCGCTGCCGCAATGAACGCGGCCGCTGAGACTCCATCTCCGAATGAGTCACTGTCGATCGGCGGCGCCTCGATCAGGGTGGAAATCGATCCCGGTGAGCTCGGCGTGGCACGCACTCAGGTCCTCGACTGGATTCGAAAATCGGCTTGCGCCGTAACCGAATACTACGCCGGGTTTCCTGTCCGAAAGGTCGATGTGAAGATCGTGCCGATCGACGAAGGCAAGGGAGTACTCTTTGGCCGAACAGTCCTGGTCGATCAAACACTCGTGATAAGAGTCGGCCTGTCGAGGTTCGCTACTGAATCCAGTCTGCTGGACGACTGGGTAATGACACATGAAATGGCCCATCTCGCGCTCCCCTCGGTTCCAGACGAGCACCACTGGATCGAGGAAGGGATAGCCACCTACGTGGAGCCGATCGCGCGCGCACAAGTCGGCGATCTTCCGTCAGGAACAGTCTGGCGCGAACTCGTCGACGGCCTTCCCAAGGGATTGCCTGCCCCCGGCGATCGAGGCCTGGACAACACTCACACTTGGGGCCGCACCTATTGGGGCGGTGCGCTGTTTTGCCTGATGGCGGATATCGAGATTCATCAACGCACCAACAACCGATATGGGCTCCAGGATGCGTTGCGTGGGATTGTCCGCGCCGGCGGCAACATGGAACAAGACTGGCCGCTCGCTCGCGCTCTGAAGGCCGGAGACGATGCCACCGGCGTACCGGTCCTCATGGAGTTGTACGATCGGATGAAAGCAACCCCGGTAACGCCCGATCTTCCCGAGCTCTGGCGTCAATTGGGTATTCGGCCTTCCGGCAATACCGTCGTGTTCGATCAAGGCGCCCCGCTCGCCTCTGTCGTGCGATCGATTATGGCCAAGCGATCAGACCCCGGCTCGGCCTGCGTGCAGCTAGGAGTCCATCCAGGCTCGACCGCCGATTCCATGGGCGTTCTGGAGATCGAAGATGCTTTCTAACGCCAGCGCAGATCGAACATATTGCTCCACCCTCGCGACCGGCTGCGCGTTTTACGCTTGAGAGGTACAGTCACTATGCAAAACTTCCGTGAGCGATTCGGTCTGGTTCCCTGGATCGTCGGTATCGTAACCGTCGCGGCGATCGGATTCGGCTTCTTTCGTAAAGCGGTCGCGTTCTCGGAGACGAACGGTGCGTCGGATGGCGCGCCAGTCGTGCTCGAGCTGTTCACATCAGAGGGATGCTCAAGCTGCCCGCCTGCCGACGCGCTTATCAGTGAGCTTGGGTCCTCGACGGAATCCGTGATCCCGCTCGCGTACCATGTCGATTACTGGAATCATCTCGGGTGGACGGACCCGTTTTCGTCACACCAGTGGTCTGAGCGACAGAGCGATTACGCTCGGGCGATGAACCTGGACGGCGAGTACACGCCTCAAATGGTGATCGGCGGCGGGTGGCAGTGCGGTGGCTCTGACGCTGGAAGTATCGAGCGCGCGGTGGCCGCTGCGCGCTGGAGCCTGCCTTGGGCCGCACCAGTATCCAAACCAGCCTCGTTGCTGCTGGGTCTCGAAAACTTCACGTCAAAGTCAACGCGCAATTGTTGAGCGCCGCGGGGCCCGGACGCCTCGTGGTAATGTTGGCGATTTATGAGAACGGTCTGGTCAGCAAGATTGGCGCTGGCGAGAACGGCGGGCGCGAAATCACCTACGATTACACCGTGAGGAAATTGCTGTCGGCATTTGAACTGGACGCGACGCAGCCTGGCTCTTTCGTCCAGGAGATGACCATTGACCTCGACCCTTCATGGTCACTGGACCACCTTGGTGTCGCGTCGTTCATTCAGGATCCTACGTCGCTCAGAATTGAGGGTGCTAGCGCGGACTACCCAGTCGCTAAGAACTGATGCTTCGACAGCACCAAGATTAAGCGCAAGCAATGTCGCTGCGACCGGCGTGCCCATCCTAACATCGAGTGGGTCGGCGATCTCATCTGGATCCAAGCGCACAAAATTCAGTGCTGGGCCGTAACCCTCCGCCAGGCCATCCATTGACCTCGAGCGCTTCGACATCGCGCGTAACGCTCCCGGCTACGACACCTGACTCGTGGCAAAGCGACTGATGAATCATCCGCTATATTGGTAACCCTTCGGACAATCACGGCATCTAAAGACATGAACGCTTGTGGTTGTGGCGCATTCGCCCGACCAGCGAGGAACTTTCTGCGCCGTGCGATTTTTCGTCTGTTTGAGGCTTTGGAGAGAAGGTACAGGCCGCGGTGTCTGACATCGGTAATATACCCGCAACGAGCGAAATCACCCCCGAGAGGGTGTACCTTCAGCGGCGCGAGTTCATTAAGAATTCGATCCTCTTCGCGGCGACAAGCAGTGGCGTTGGCAGCACTCTGCTCTGGCTCATGCGGGGCCTGCGAGCGAAGGATCACGAGAAAACGGCTAAGGCGGCCGCGACTGGAGCGCCTGATGACACCGCGCTCACCATTGCGCGGCACTACGACGACGCGTCCGGGGAGAAGAACACCTCTTACAACGGCGTCACCAACTACAACAACTTTTACGAGTTCGGCACCGACAAGAGTGATCCGGCCGCAAACGCATACACCCTGAAGCCGCGTCCGTGGCATGTGGCGATCGATGGCGAAGTGGCGCACCCGCAAGTTTTCGAGGTTGACCAGCTCATCAAATCGTTCCCCCTCGAGGAACGCATCTACAGGATGCGTTGCGTCGAAGCCTGGTCGATGGTTATCCCATGGGTGGGTTTCCGGCTAGGAGATCTCTTGAAGCGTGTCGAGCCCACCTCGCGCGCGAAATACGTTGCCTTCAAGTCACTCCTCGATCCTCAACAGATGCCGGGTCAGCGCACCGATCTTCTACAATGGCCCTACGTCGAAGGCCTCCGCATCGACGAAGCGATGCATCCGCTGACGATCCTGGCGGTCGGCCTCTACGGCAAACGGCTTCCGAACCAGGACGGTGCACCCATCCGCCTTGTTGTTCCCTGGAAATACGGTTTCAAGGGGATCAAATCGATCGTGAATATTAGTCTGACCGCGGAACAGCCGCCTACTTCATGGAACATAGCGGCGCCCGACGAGTATGGCTTTTATGCGAACGTGAATCCCGCAGTCGATCATCCACGCTGGAGCCAGGCGACCGAAAGACGGATCGGCGAGTATCACCGTCGCCCGACCCTGCCGTTCAATGGCTACGGGGACCAGGTGGCAAGCTTGTATACGGGGATGGACCTGAGGACGTTCTTCTAGGCATGGAAGCGCGAAGAAAGAAATCGCCATTGCCGTGGCTCAAGCCGGCAGTGCTCGCCGGGTCGTTAGTCCCGATAGCGGCCATTCTCGAGCGGGCCTGGCGTGACGATCTCGGACCCGATCCAATTGCGCAAGCTTTGAACCAGCTCGGCTTGATCGCTCTCGTCTTCCTGGTTGCGGCTCTCGGCTGCACGCCGCTTAAAACGATCTTCGGTTGGACGTGGCCGATGCGTATCCGGCGGATGCTCGGCCTGCTCGCTTTCTTCTATGCTCTGCTGCACGTCATTACCTATACGGTGCTCGATCAGGGCCTGGACTGGAGCGCGATCGTGGACGATGTTGTCAAGCGGAAGTTTATCTTTTTGGGGTTTTCTACTTTTGTGCTGCTGATTCCGTTGGCCGCGACCTCGACAAATTCCGCCCTCAGACGCCTCGGTTACGTTCGGTGGAAGCAGCTCCATCGCCTCGCCTATGTGGCGCCAGCGCTTGCGGTCCTTCATTTCACTTTGAGGGTCAAACGCGACGAAAGCGAGCCACTCGCTTATGGGCTCGTGCTTGCGGCGCTACTAACCGTGCGACTGATTGAATACATGGGTGCCCACAGAGCTCTACTCACGCGAGAGACATGAAATCGCGATCCCACTTTGATTTCAAAAGTACTATAATCCCCGCGATCTTTTCGGTGATCCTGGGATTTTGCGGCAGAATCCCGTTGGTGTCTGCCCAGGAGGTAGCGATGCCAGACTCGAATTCCAAGAACGGCGAGGTTCTCACAGAGGTCCTGAAAAAAATGCGCAGTGGCGAGAAGATCGCGCCGAGCGAGTTTCAGGATTTCGTCAAGGCCCAGAACGATGGCGCAACCACCGGTCTTAAGGTCGGGGAGAAAATACCTGAGTTCGCACTTGTGGATCAGAACCGTAAAGAAAGAAGGTTTCGCGATCTCACCGGCCGCGCGGGACTTCTTCTGGTCTTTAGTCGAAGCGCCGATTGGTGACCCTACTGCAGAAGCCAGCTCGTCGAGCTGGAGCAGTCGCGCCGAGGCTTCGAACAGCGGGGTGTAAATATCGCGGTCATCACCTACGATTCTCAGGAGATTCTGCAGCGCTTCAGCGCCGCTCATCACCTTGGTTACCCGTGCCTATCCGACAAGGGTAGCGTTGTCATTCGCGAGTTCGGAATCCTCAATTCGAATATTCCAAAGGATCATCCGTTCCACGGCATTCCGTTCCCAGGCGACTACCTGATCTCGCCCGACGGCGTGATCAAGGCAAAATACTTTCTACCCGATTATCAGACGAGGGTGGCTTCGTCAGAAATCCTGGTTAATGAACTCGGTGCGGACCCGAGTGGCAAATCTGTATCGTTAACCGCGGGAGACATTCGAATCGTGATCACTCCTTCGATGGATCACGCGGTAGCCGGGCAGGAGATCGGGGTCGCCGCAGAATTCTCAATTGCCAAGGGATGGCACATTTACGGGCAACCGCTTCCGACAAACTATACGCCGACTGCGATCGTATTTGATAGCGACTGCGTCGCGAAGCAGTCGTTCGAGTATCCCGATCCACAGAAAGTCGCTTTCCCCGAACTTGGCGAGACTCTGCCGGTCTACACGGGCAGCTTCCGGGCCAAAGGAAGGATCCTCGTGCGTTCCGGATTGAAGCCTGGCGACTACAAGCTGAAGGGCACGCTCGGTTTTCAGGAATGCAGCGATCAGATTTGCAAGATTCCGCAGTCGGTCACTTTCGAGATTCCCTTCAAGATCGATCCAATGGCGCCGCCAGCGCCCAAAGTTTCGAGTGAAATGCGATCGTGACAGTCGTCGAATGGTCGATCGAAGTGCCAATGCTCAAGCCGATGAGGATCGCTTGCGACGACCGCCGCTTCGTTGCCGTGTGCGTCGTAGGCGTGATCGCCGTGGCCGTGGAAATGGTGATCCCCGTCGTGACGTTCGTGATGGTGCTGGTGTGATTCGTCGGCGTCATCGCCCATGGACGTGCGGATAGTTTCCTCCGCTGTGCCGATGATGAATCAAGCTCATGAGGGCAGACCCACGCGACCTTCCCATTCCTATTGGCCAATTAGATCAACCGCTCCGCTAAGGCAAGGTTGCCTGGCGGCGCGGTAGTTGGGATTCGATTCGTGGCCATACATAGTGTCAGTCGCAGGAGCCACTTCTTTCCCGCAGAAGCGTCAGCAGAGAAGAGAGGCCGGGCGTTCGAGCCCGGCCTCTTAGCTGCCAGCTTAGCGCAGGTCTGGCTACTTCTTCTTGCTTGTCTTCTTGGCGCGGACCGGCAAGCCATAGCGCTTGCTGAAACATCTGCGGCAGCGGCGGTCTCGCCGCTTGATGAAACTCGGCGACAGGTCGTCGCTACCACAGTACTCGCATACGAGCTTCTCCGGCTTCGCTTTGCCCCGCAACCTGTCCTTACCTAGTGGACGCTGGGCGGGCTGCGCAGCAGCGTCTCGCTTGGTCACCTTCGCCGGTCTCTTCACGGTCAAGTTGCGCTTGGTCCCTTCCGTTTCTGTCGATCCGCTCATCTTTGTAACTCTCCTAAGCCGCATCGGCTCGTGCGGACATTTGCTCTGTTCCGCAGATGAAGCCAGTCCTACCGCCGAAGAAATGCGAGATTCTCCATTGCTGAAAAGCGCATACGTTTCCTTTGCTACCCGCGGCCCGGTTAGCAGACGCTTTCAGTGCCTCTATATTCCTGAGTACTTGCCGGGCAGGCGCCTCTGATTCATAGGCCCCGTCGCCCACGTGGGCAGGTTTGAGTCGCCCTTCGGGCCGCTTTACTACATCGAATCTCTCGCGGTTGCGACTGGACTGTGCGCCCGCACAGAGCGATGTGTCTGTCCACCTGTCAAAGGAGGCAGGCCACCGATGCGAAAAATATCGGACAGGGATCGTGCGAAGCTCTCGGCCGAAATTGTCCGGCTTGAGTCGATGGATCTCGGGCAACTACGGGCTCACTGGAAGCGTCTCTACGAAATCGAAGCTCCTCCACATCTGAGCCGGGACTGGCTTAGGCGGGCGGTTGCGTACCGCATCTAGGAGCACGCGCTCGGCGGTCTCAAGCCGGCCACGCGCCGACTGCTCGAACGCGTCGCCGAAGATGCCCGAGTGCGCAAGCCGACCAAAGTCGTACCGACGAGGAAAGTCGGCCCTCCCTGATGTCCAGGAAACACGCGAGCATAGCGCACTATTTTCGAGACTTCTGCAGAGGACGCGAAAATCAGCGACTGTGTGGCGGAGAGGGGGGGATTCGAACCCCCGAGACCCTTTCGAGTCTACACGCGTTCCAGGCGTGCGCCTTAAACCGGGCTCGGCCACCTCTCCGCGCGCGAACGCGATTATGCATCACCTATCTGCGCGGGGCCAGTTCGTGAGTTTGAAGATTCGCGACTGGGACGCTCAACATGCCGCTAGCCAATCAGACAGGCCTCGAGGTACGGACGAAAATGCTCCAGCTTCGATGTTTGCAGACCCGAGCGCTTGGCGGCCCTGCGATCTCTATGAAGACGCTGGCGCAGCCGAGACCGCCGACGCAACCAGCAGCACGACGGCATCCCGCTTGCCGAGTGCGGCGAGACGATGCGGCGTGCGCGCGTCGAAATGCGCCGCGTCTCCGGGTAGCAGCGAATGCCGTTCGTCCTCGAAAATGAGGTTCAAGCTGCCCGAGATCACGTACAGCCATTCCTCGCCGTCGTGCTTGTAGAATTTGTCGTGATGGCGGCTGGCAGGGATCCGCATCTCCATCGCCTGCAAGCCTGTCAGCGGGCCACCGCCGGACACCGCGCGGTAAGCAAGACCGTTGGCAATTCTCGGTGCCGAAGTTCCCGACCGAATAATTCTGCAGGGCGGCATCGCCAGTCCGTCGCCATCGAGCAAGGTGCGCACCGGGATCTCATAAACCTGCGCCAGCGTCAGCAGCGCCGCGAGCGAAGGCTGGCGACTCCCGCTTTCCAGCCGTGACAGGTACGGTTCCGACAACTTGCTGAGCTTGCTCAGCCTCTCCAGCGTCCATCCGCGCTGATTGCGCAACGTCTTGAGTCGCGTGCCGAGCGAGGAGAGAACCCGCTCGAGCGGTTTCGCAATTCCGATTCCGTCTCCCATCGGGATTGAACTAACATCAAGCATGCCTGCAGGGCAACCAACATTTTCTCGATGGTGACCGTTCTCCCCCGCCGAGGTTTACGCCGCTTCGATGTGTACCCTATCGCCGGCGCGGATTACTCCTCCGCGTCCGACCGTTGCATAGACTCCGACGTTTGCATGATTGGCCGAAACCGCGGCCTTCAGAATCCCCAGGTCCCTGGGCAGGTCGCCTTGCGGCAATGTCGTCATCACGCAGCGCCCGGTGGCGCATGTGATTTTCAGCCGCACCCGATCGTCAATCACCAGCGTACGTCCGACCCATGAATTTTCGGCGAAGCCCTCGTCAGTCCCACGAGGCGCTACGATCAGGTTAGGCCGAAAGCGCCGCGCCTCGAAGCTGCCTTGCGGATAGACGCTCTGAAGTTGCTTCAAGGTCGCGGTGGTGAGGATGTGCACGACGGCGCCGTCGAAGAACGTGGCCGGCGGCATCGCCTCTTCGGTGACGGTCTCGCGATGGGCCAGATTGTCGATGTCGGGCCAATACTCTTCGAGCTGCGGACTTGCGGGCGGCTTCGATTGCAGCGAGACGCTGGCGCCCAGCGCGCGCGACAACAGGCTGTCGAGATTGGCTTGCGTACTTATTGCCGAAACGCCATCGGGCATCGTGATTCGTACCGGAGGAATGCCTTCGTGCATGTCGGGAGGTTCGATATAGGCCGCGCGAAAGCCGAACATGCCCGACCACTTGCGCGGATTCTTGGCGCTAACCACTTTGCCGGTGGCCAGGTCCACCAATGCATAGGACCGATCGCCCAGCAATCCGCGCTCGGTGACCAGGCTTGAATTGATTTCCTCTCCCATCATCGATTTCACCGGGTAGCGCCACAGCGAGACGATCGAGCCGCCGGTATTTGTATCGTGTTGCATCGCTTGTCCGTTCTCCTTCATCAGGCGGTCACCTTTTCGCGGGTTTCAATGTCTGGGGCGCTCACCACTCTCAAGCTGACTGGCACGGCGCCGTGCTCGGCGAGAATGCGATCCTTCACGCTGGCGATGAACTCAGGATTGCGCCTTAGAATCATAAACCAGGCCAGTCCGATCGCGAGATAGCCCAGGAAGATGTACGGGAAGACATTCACCGGCCACGACGGCACCGGGTAAACGCTACCGACTGCCGGGACCAGCAGCAACGCGACCGATGCCACCGAGAGCGCGACTGCGCCTGCGCTGAGTTCACCGCGTTTGCTGAGATATGCCGGGGCCGCAATCGAAATCAGAAAATACGCTCCGAGAAAGCCGAAAGCGCCAAATGTTCCGGCGTCGTTGAAGGCGTCGAGAATTTCGAGCTTGAACACCACGGTCAAAATGACCGTCGACAGGAAAATCAGGATTGACATTACGGTCACTGCGACGTGAGGGGTCTCGTTGGTCTCGTGCGAAGTTCCGATCGAGTTGTGAAACACGCCCAGCTTTCCCATCGGATAGAGAATGCGCGCGCCGGAGTTCATGCACGACAGCGCCAGCGAATAGAAACTCGCCATCGCACCGAACGAGATCGGCGCCTTCAGCCATCCGACGTGCATCATGTCAGAGAGCACGTTGAGCGGCGCGTCGATCTTGTCGAGAGTCGTCTTGTAGCCAGAGAACCCGAGCACCTCAGTATAAGAGACGAGGACGAAAAATGCTCCGGTCAGCAGCAGGCTCCCGATAACCGCCCTTGGGATCGTCGTCAGCGGACTTCTCGCTTCCTCGCCAAATGCGGTGGCGCACTCGAACCCGACCAGGCTGAAAATCGCGACCACCACGCCGAGGCTGATTCCTGAAAATGAGCCGCCTTCCAGTCCGAGCTGCGCCGGGTCAATCGCCGATTTCTGGCCGAACAGAACGATCGCGCACAGCAAAAGAATCAGCGCAACCGACAACCCTTCCATCACCAGCATCAAGCCGCTCGAAAGACGGATGTCCTTGTAACCGAGGTACCAGATGCTGCCGGCGCATACGGCAAACAGCGCCAGCGCCGGTACATGGATGCCCATCATGTCGAGTAGCGTGCTCGCGAAGATCGTGAAGCCGGTCATGCCCGCGGTGCCGATGAACAGGTAGGCCCACACCAGGCACCAGCCTGAAAGGTTGCCGAGGGTGGTGCCCAGTCCCATCACGGTGTAGGCGTACATTGATCCCGCCGAGGTCGAGCGCTTGGCAAACTGGTTCAGATTCAGCGCCACGAATAGCAGCATGACGGTACCGAACAGATATGCGAGCCAACTCGCGTTGCCGGCGTTGCTGTACATCAACGGCACAATCAGCGCGGCCGTCATGGTCGGCGAAATCAGCGCTATTGCCATCGCGGTGATACCCGAGAAGCCGAGACATTCCTTCCGTAATGATTTGCCAGGTTCATTCATGGAACATTCCCTCCAAGGCTGAGCCCGCTGGCACTGGTTGCCCGAGCGGCCAGCGAACGACTAAATTGCCTAGTAGGCAACTATGCAAACGAGGTGCCTGATAGGCAACCTCTTCGACCTGTCAGGCAATTAAAGACAAATAAGCGCGGCGGCCTGCTCGCATGACTCGGCGCTGCTCAGATGACGCCGAAGCGGGCAGCAGCCGGCCCCGCGTGCTGCTCGCTGAGACACGCGCATCTCTCACGCTGAAAATTCGTCAGCACGGCGCAAGCCAGGCGTGCTTGATCGCGCCGCATCGGGCAGATTAAAGAAGTCATCAGGAGCCAGTCGCAGAGACGGCTCACTACTTGGAGAACGATTCAATGCTGCATACGCCGATTTGCGATTACTTTGGAATCAAGTATCCGATTCTGCTCGCCGGAATGGGCGGTGTCGCGATGCACAAGCTCGTCGCCGCGGTTTCCAACGCCGGCGGACTCGGCGTGATTGGCGCCGCGTCGCTGAGCCCCGACGATCTGCGCGCTGAGATCCGCAGGACTCGCGAGCTGACCGACAAGCCGTTCGCCGTCGATTTGCTCGCGCCGATTCCCGACATGATGCGTCCGCACGTGCCAGTCATGATCGAGGAAAAGGTCAAGGTGTTCGTCGCCGGCCTCTCGGTGCCGCAGGAATTCGTCAAGGTGATGCACGACAACGGGATGAAAATCGTCGTGATGTGCGGCAAGGTGCATCATGGCGTCAAATCGCAGGATGCCGGCGCCGACGTGGTCGTCGCGCAAGGCACCGAAGCGGGCGGGCATACCGGCGAGATCGGGATGCTCTCGCTGGTGCCGCAGATGATCGACGCAGTGAAGCTGCCGGTGCTGGCCGCGGGAGGAATCGCCGACGGACGGCAGATCGCGGCGGCGCTGACGGTCGGTGCACAGGGCGTTGTGATCGGCACGCGCTTCATCGCGACGCCCGAGGCGCAGGCGGCGCCCGGCTATCGTGACGCGATCGTAAGGGCGCACGAGGATTCCACTTTGCGCACGCGCGCGTACACCGGCAAGACCTGTCGCGTCATCCGCACCGAATATGCGCTCGAGTGGGAGAAGGACCCGTCGAAGATTCAGCCGTTTCCGCTGCAGGCGCAGACTTCGTCGCGGAACGGCGTCATGAACTACACTGGACGCGGCGGTGCCGACGTCGATCCGAATCGCACCTTCATGCCGACCGGACAGGGCGCGGGACTGATTCACGAGATCAAGCCGGCGGCCGAAGTGTTCGCGGATTTGCTGCGCGAGACGGAAGCAGCGCTCCAAAAGGCGCAACTATTGATGACGGGCGATCCCGCAAGGCAGCATTCCGCGGCGCCGACGCGATAAAAGTCTTCCCCTCTCCCTGCGAGGGAGAGGATCAAGGTGAGGGTCCTTATCCAGCGCGCGTGTTTTCCGCGCGCGATTCAGGATGCTGCCTCTGCCCGCGCGATCACACGCCGCGGGAGATCCCCGGCCAGATCTGCTTATGCATTTGCAGTTGCATCCGCGCCGGCAATCGGTCCTCGAGTATCCACGATGCGAGCGCGGCCGGCTCCAGTTGTCCGAACACTGGGCTCAACAATAATGCGCCCACACGCGTCGCAAGGCCGCGCGTGACGATCGCGTCCCTGGCCCATTCGTAGTCCGCGCGATCCGCGACGACGAACTTGATCTCGTCGCACATCGTCAGATGGTCGAGGTTGCTCCACAGATTTCGCTCGCATTCGCCGCTGCCCGGACACTTGAGGTCCATGATCTTGATGACACGCGGGTCGAGCTTGCTCACGTCGGCCGCCCCCGACGTCTCGATCATCACGGTGTGGCCCGATTCGAGCATCTCGCGCGTCAGCGGATACACGCCCTCCTGCAGCAGCGGCTCGCCGCCGGTCACTTCGACCAGGTCGCATCGGTAGCCGCGAATTATTTCGGCGACTTCCGCAATCGGCATCCGCCGGCCTTCATAGAATGCGTACTCGGTGTCGCACCATTTGCATCGCAGGTTGCATCCGGTGAGCCGCACGAACACGCACGGACGGCCCGCGTGCGTGGATTCGCCCTGGATGCTGTAAAAGATTTCGTTGATATGCAGCCGTTCGGAAATCATTTTTTTGCGGAGAGCGATGCTAACGTTCGGGCGGCGTCGCGCGCTTCGTCCATGACGACGCGCAGCGGCACTTTTTGTTCCGCGGCGATTCGCCGGCAGTCATCGTACTCCGGCGAAATCGTAGTCGGCTCGCGGCCATGCGCGCCCGATACCTTGACGCGGACTTTGCCCCATCGCGTCTCGACCTCGTGGATCTTGCGATGCAGTTTCAGCCGCTGGACAACATGAGAGCGCAAGCCAATCGTGGTGGTTTCAGCGAAAATGATCTCAGCAATAATGTTGCGATCTACGGCTTTTGCGATCACATCAAGCATCACCGCCGGACGCCCCTTCTTCATCATCGTGGGCGTTAGCGTCACGTCGCGCGCGCCCGCGTCGAACAGCCGATTCATGACGTGGTCGTAAATCTGCGGACTGAGGTCGTCGATATTCGCGGAGATTTCGATTATCTCGTCGTTGTCGAGCGCGATGCGCTCGTGCCCGAGCATCAGACGCAGCACGTTGGGCCGATCTTCCAGCTCACGCGCGCCCGCGCCGTAGCCGATTTTCTCGACTTCGAAGTTGAGCGGGAGTTCCGCGGGACGTGCCAGCGCGCGGAGGACAGCGGCGCCGGTCGGCGTGACCATCTCGTGCGCACCGTCGCCGATCTTCAGCGGGAATCCCGACAGCAGCTCGACCGTCGCCGGCGCCGGCACGGGAATGACGCCGTGCTGCGAGCGCGCGAATCCGTTGCCCATCGGGAGCGCGGACACGATCACGTCGCCGACGCCTAACTGATCGAGTCCCCATGCCGTACCGACAATATCGATGATCGAATCGACGGCGCCGACTTCGTGAAAGTGAACGCGGTCGGGCGTCGTGTTGTGAATTTTCGCCTCGGCCTGCGCGAGCACCTCGAAGATCGAGATTGCGCGGTGCTTGACCGTGGCGGCGAGCGTCGACGCGTCGATCAGCGCGCGAATCTCGCCGAAGTGACGCTCCGGCTGCGTCTCGGTCACCTCAACGTCGAACTTGAGCGCCGAAATCCCGCTAAGAGTTTTGCGCCGCGTCGAGAGCCGATAACCCGCCAGCGGCATCGAGTTGATCGCGCGCTCAAATTCGCCAAAATCAGCGCCGCAATCGAGGATTGCGCCGACGATCATGTCGCCGCTGAGGCCGGAGAACGCGTCGAGATAAGCCGTTTTCATCGCGCAATCTTTACATGCTAGCAGGGCGTCGATAGGATCAAAAACTCGGCTCGTGACGCCTTACAGGTGCCATCGCTATAGCAACGACGTGCAGACTGCACTATCGCGGACAACGCGATGACGGCACGGGCCATGTTGATGTGGAGCGCAGTCTTCATCAGCGTCCTCAACACTTCGATTTCCTGTCATGCAGCCACTCGCAACGAGTCCGATGCCTCGAGTCGCGTCGTCGCGCTGGCCACCGCGCAGTTCCCGAATTTGACCAAGGCTGAGCGCGCTATGCTCGTGTTCGTCGACGTCAAGAATCGCACGCAAGGCGATTTCGCGTTTGGCGGCGCGAGTGCGCTCCTCAATGATCCGATTAACGATCCCGCGAACGCCGATAGTTGGACGCCCGATCGAGATGTTCGCGCCGAGTTGATTCGATGGCTATGCGCCGACCCCGATGTGTCGCGGCTGGTCGATCCGGGCGGCATCCGCCTGCTCGGAGCGCGAGTCACGGGCCGACTCAATCTGTCGCGGATTCACGTCCCCTTTCCGATCGTTCTGCGCAACTGCTCGATACCCGAGCGCATGACTCTCGCGGCGACCCATATTCCTTCCCTCGATTTAGGTGGCAGCCATATCCGCGAATTGGACGCTCCCGGAATTGACGTTGAGAACGACCTCAAGCTCGGCTCTGGTTTCAAAGCTGATGGCGAGGTCAACCTCTTCGAAGCGCGAATCGGCGGTTCATTGTCAACCTCGGGCCACTTCAAGAGCTCGGCGCTCGATCTCGATCTGTTCGATCCGAAAAATGTTGACCGGCGGGCATTCTATGCTCTGCAGATGCGGGTCGGAGGCGGCGTGATCTTCCGCGATGTTCATATGGACGGCGGCGTCGAACTTAGCGGCACCACAATTGGCGCTGACCTGATCCTTGACGGCAGCTTTGTTAGTCCCGGAAAGACCGCGATCGATGCTTCCAGCACCGATATCGCCGGCAACGTCATTGTTGGATACGGGGTGCCTTTCTTATCCGATGGGGTAGTGAATTTTATCACGTCGAGAAGCGGCACCGACTTCTTTGTAGCGCAGGCAAAATTTTCCGGAGCAGCCCGCGAACCCCACGGGCTCGACGCATCCGGAATGTCCGTAAAGAACGCGCTCGTGTTGACCAACGTGTCTTTCCCCAATGGTGGCTTTCTGAATCTGACCGGGGTCAACGCAACGGCATTGATCGATGACGAAGCAAGCTGGCCCGCACGGGGCAATCTTCTGATCGACGGTTTCACCTACACCGAATTTTCCCAGACCGGCCCAAACAACGCGCCTGGCGACGCCGACACCCGGCTGCGCTGGTTGCGGCTTGAGCCAGGGTTTCATCCGCAGCCCTACCATCAACTGGCCAAGGTCTTGCGCGAAAGCGGCGACCAGCCGGGTGCGATTCAGGTGATGATCGCCAGCAACGACGCGAGCTACAGCCGCTTCGGGTTGCCGGGCCGGATCTGGGGTGCCTTTCTAAACGCGACAATCGGCTACGGCTATCAGCCGCTGCGCGCAATCGTGTGGTCGTTCGCAGTCGTAATGTTCGGATCGCTCGTTGTAGCGATCGGCAAAGGCGCCGGTGTCATGCGTTTCAAGTGGCCGGATCGCACACCTCCACCGTCCGGAGATCCAATGGTGGGACTTCATCCGATGCTCTACTCGCTCGACGTGTTTGTGCCGTTCATAAATCTTCGTCAGGAGCAGCACTGGTGGCCTGATGAAACCGCGTCCGGCGAGTGCACCATCTTCGGCTTGAAGATTCCGGTTCGCGGCTCCGTGTTGCGTTATTACCTGTGGCTGCAAGTCATCGCGGGCTGGCTGCTCAGCGCGATCTTCGTCGCTGGCGTCACCGGCTTGATTCACAACGACTGACAATCACCGTACAGTGCCGCGCCAAGCTTGACCGTGGCGGCGAGCGCCGACGATCATCTCGCCGCTGAGGCCGGAGAACGCGTCGAGATGAGCCATTTTCATCGCGCAACCTTTACATGTTGGTAGGGCGTCGATAGAATCAACAACTCGGCTCGTGACGGATTGTTCAACCGTGAGGCAAAGAGACCTCAAGCTCTTCAGAAAATTGCTCGAAGGCCGCAAGCGCGACATTCTCCAGGAATCGGAGCGCGCGGTCGGTACCATGAACAACGAGTCGGAGGAGGCCTACGCCGACCCGACTGACCGCGCCGCGCTCGAATCGGATCGCAATTTCCTGCTGCGGATGCGCGATCGCGAGCGCAAACTGCTCAGCAAAATCGGCGAGGCAGTCGCGCGAATCGAAGACGGCTCGTATGGGCAATGCGAGGAATGCGGCGGCGACATCGGTATCGAGCGGCTGAAGGCGCGACCCGTCACCACCCTTTGCATCGCATGCAAATCCGCGCAGGAAGCGCGCGAGTCGAAGATCTGAGCACTCCTGCAAACCCTCCAACCACCGGGAAAAAAAAGATCGCGCTGCTATGAAAGTTAAAAAAGCGGTCATCCTCGCGGCCGGGATGGGCACGCGGATGCTCCCCGCGTCGAAGGTGATCCCCAAGGAAATTTTGCCGGTGGTGGATACCCCGGCGATCCAGGTCGTCGTCGAAGAAGCGGTCGCGTCGGGTATCACGGATATAATTCTCGTCATCAGCCCCGGCAAGACCACTGTCGTCGATCACTTCAAGCCCAACGCAGAGCTTGAGCGTCATCTCGAAGATCGCGGCAAACGCGACATCCTCGAACTGGTCCGGCGCAGCAACAATCCCGCGCGGATTACGATCGCCGAACAGCTGCTGCCGCTCGGCCTGGGCCACGCGGTGCTGCAAGCGCGCGCGGCGGTCGGCGATGAGCCGTTCGCCGTGATGCTCCCCGACGACATTTTCGATTGCCCGCGGCCGTGCCTGCGCCAGCTCCTCGACGTGGCCGAGACGCGCGACGCGCCGGTGGTCGCGCTGCTCAAGGTCGCGCGCAGCGAGCTCTCGAAGTACGGCATCGTCGATGCGAAAGCCGTCGGCGAGCGCACTTACGAACTTCGCGGGATGGTCGAGAAGCCGGCGCCTGAAAAAGCGCCGAGCGAATTCGCAATCATGGGACGCTACGTGCTGACGCCCGACATCTTCGAATTGCTCGCCGCGGGCAAGCCAGGCGCGGGCGGCGAGATCCAGTTGACCGACGCGCTGATGGCGCTGACCGCGCGCCGCAAGATTTACGGCTACGAGTTCGAGGGCGTCCGCTATGACCTGGGCGATCGCGTGGGGTTCATCTCGGCGCAAATCGGCTTCGGCTTGAAACGCGCCGACCTGGCCGACAGGTTGCGAGCCTACCTGAAGTCGGTTATCTCAGAATAATGCCGGTGGGGCAGTAGCTCAGTTGGGAGAGCACTACGTTCGCAACGTAGGGGTCGAGGGTTCAACTCCCTTCTGCTCCACCATCCAATCCCTCGGTTTTCGGACATCGCGGAGAATCGATCGAAACTCGCGGCAGCAATCGCAACGAAAGCTGGACGCTCGCGAATAGATCAGAAGATGCCCGGCCACAAACGAAAGCGGACACGATCCATGTAGGCGCGGTATTCAGGATCGGCTTTCAAATGCGATTCTTCCTGGTCGATTCGCCAGACCATAAAAGGCAGCGTCGCTACGATGATGAGGATATTGCGCCAGCTCGGGTTGCACATCGCGAACCCGGTCGAAAGCACCAGCCATCCGAAATAGACAGGATGACGCATGTAGCGGAACGGGCCCTTCGAAACGATGCCGCGGTTCGCAGGCAGGACGCCGAAGCTGCGGCCCATATATACCCGCGCGACTTGGGTGAAGATCACGCCAGATAACTCAAGGACAACTCCGACCGTGGCGGGCGCACCGATCGAATGAGTGGTCGGGCGCATAAGACCCGGGAATACCAGCATCACTCCGGACGTGAGAAGAGTGCTCAGATTGACAGTCGTGCTTCGCGGTGCGAATCGCGCAAAGCACATGACTCCCATGATCGCCGCGCCAACCACCCATACAGCATTCGCGAGTCCCGCCGGATCGAAACTGAGCTTGTGCGCGATCGGCCATGCTGTGACCACGAATGCGGTTCCGAGCAAGCAGTTGCTCACCACATTCCTCAGCCAGGCCATCGTCAACTGAGGTTTTGCTTCAATCGGAGCCGGAGCCCGGGCCGCAACCGCTTCCATGGATGTATAGTGTAGTAGCCTTATTATCTGAGGCTAACGAAAGTATAATTCGAGTGAGAATGCGAGCGAGTATTCACTCCTGAACCGATAGCACCGGGAGCGTCGGAGTTCTCTTTTTAATCTGGGCGGTCGAAGTGCTGAAGGAATGGCACGATTTTTATATTCTGGTAGGAACGGCAGGGGCGACCTTGCTCGGTCTGCTGTTCGTTGCGGTTTCTCTCGGCGCGGGCTATTTGACCGAAGCGCATCAATCGGGGACGCGCACGTTCATGAGCCCGGTAGTTGTACATTTCTCTAGCGTGTTCTTCTTGTCGGCAGTCGCCTTATTTCCATCGCATCAGCCTAAATTCCTCGCCGCGCTGATTGGTGCCACCGCTCTGATCGGTGCAGTCATCTCGACCTACATCACGATTCAGGTCGTGCGCACCGACATGACGAACTATATACAGGACTACTTAGCGTATGGATTGTTACCTACTGTCGCCTACCTCGTCCTGCTCGCGGCCGCCGTGTCGATCTATCGAGAAAAGGATTTCGGCCTGAATGCGCTAGCAGGGGCTCTTTTGCTATTGACGATCGCCAACATCCGAAACGCGTGGGACCTCATGCTCACTATGGTCCGACGGCACCAGCGAAATGATTAGCCGACCGCGGCGGGTGCGAAAGTCCAGCGGCAAATTTCTGATTGTGCACGAGCACGTCTCGGAGCCGGTCGATCTTGGTCACCGGCGAAGGCGACTCCAATAGGAAATTCAACTCACAGACGATGAACTGAGCAATCAGCTGTCGTCTGGCAGACGAGAATAGGGTCTGAGAGTTCAAATCCACTCTGCTCCACCATTCAGTCCCTTGGTTTTCGGACACTTCGGAGAATCGATCGAAATCCTCGCGTGTACGTGCGATTTGCGATAAGGGACGGACCCGCGGAGTGCCCTCCACGGGCCGAATCGGCAAAAATCGCCGAAACCTATCCGGGCGCGATTTTGCTAGGTCGGCGGAGCATCGCCTTCCATTCGCCTGGTCACTCGGTCACGGCGCGCTCGCCCCGGCAGAATGGACAGGTTGATCGGCTTATCGCGGCTCGATTCGTCGCGAATGCCTCGACTATCTGGTCGTGTCGGGTGAGGCGCACTTGCGTCGGCTTCTCAAGAGCTACGCCGCCTACTACAACGAAGTGCAAACGCACTTGTCGTTAGCCAAGGACGCTCTTAACGTCGGGCGGCCTGAGACGGTCGGCAGCATTGTCGCGCTGCCGATTCTCGGCGGGCTCCATCAGTACGCCCGGGACTAGTGCGCTGTCGTTGAACTTGACGCCGGCTTTGAAGGAACCGCGGTGCCTATCGCGCAAAGTTGGCCGGTGCCATCTACGTATATCGTGCCGTCGGCTCCAATCGCTGGCGCGCAAAACTGAGATCTGACGGAGGTAGGGGTGATCCAATGAGGTGAGATTCCGCAAAGCTTCAAATCGATTGGGCCCCACTCCATTTGCCCATCCGGTTTTACTGCGCTCAGGTGTCCATCCGAAAATCCGACGAAGATGGTGCCATCAAACCCCACGGCCAAGGTAGAAGGTAGCCCCGACCCTAGCGGAGATTTCCATTTGAGTTGTCCGTTGGAACCGACGGCATAAAGGTAAGTGTCGCCGGAATGAAAATAGACTGTCCCATCTGCGCCAATCGCTGGCGAATCATGAACATCGTAGCCTGTTGCAAACCGCCACTTCTCCGTACCGTCCGGATAGATGGCGTACAAGCCGTCTGCGCCCAGATAGACCGTTCCATCCGATCCTACTATAGGAGCCGTGTTCGGATCTCCTCCCATCGCGAACTTCCACTTCGATTTGCCTTTTGGAGTCACGGCATATATCGCCGGGGGACCTGAGCAGCCCGCGTATATAGTGCCGTCGTTTCCGATTGCCGGCGCGTAAAGGCAAACGCTGTCGTCGGTAGGGAACTGCCATTTCTGCTTGCCGTTGGGCTCGATCGCACTAACAGCGCCGACCTCCGTCTTACCGTCAGGCCTAAACGTCGAGCCTCCGACGTAGATTATGCCGCCAGCACCGATCACCGGTGGTGAAGATTGGCCGTCAGCCTTCCATTTCAGCGTGCCTGGGTTTGGCGCGGCCTTGAATTGGCTCCGGGAGGTATTTGCGTAGTCATGCTGGAACATCGGCCACGGCGAGATTACCGTTCGCTTCTGCGGAAAATGTGCCACAGTCGGTGACGTGGACGTGCCGACAGCGTAGAGCAATCCGTCTTCGCAGGTTACATACACAGTTCCGTCACGGCCGATCGCTGGCGAGGATTTGACTTGTCCGCCGGTCGTGAATTGCCACTTCTGCGTCCCGTCTGGATTTAGCGCATACAGATGATTGTCCGACGAGCCTGCATAGATTGTCCCATCGGCGCCAACTACCGGCGAACTGACTGAATTTCCCATTTCGAATCGCCATTTAAGGTGACCATCAGGCCGCACCGCATAAAGATGGGCGGGGCCGCGGAAGTTACGGTATCCGACGTAGATGGTGCCGTCGGCGCCGATCGCTGGCGACGAGTCGGCAGATTCAGAAAACTCAGAGTGAGCGTCGAACGACCATTTGAGGCTGCCGTCATGATGAAACGCTTGTAGTCCGTTGATGTATATCGTGCCATCGCTACCGACGGCCGGCGAGTTCATGTAACTTGCACCGCCGCCCGCTTCCCACTTGATCTCACCCTGCGGAGTTATTGCTTTAAGGCAGTGACGATCGTGAGCGTCAACGTAGATTGTGCCGTCGCGTCCCGTGGCCGCTGTGGCATCTGCCTTGGCATCTAAAGACCATTTCAGTTTGCCGTCGGTACGTACCGCAAAGAATGTCCCATGACCCGAGCCGAGGTAGATCGTTCCGTCGCTGCCAATGACCGGGGACGCATTCCAGCCAATTCCACAGTCGAACTTCCATTTCAGTCTTCCGTCCGGCTTGAGCGCGACGAGGAACATAGAGTCAGACTCATTATTGAGCTTGGCGCCAAAGTAGATCATGCCGTCGCGGCCTATAGCCGGCGAAGTTGTTATCTCGGCATTAGTTTTGATCTTCCACTTGAGCCGGCCGTCGGAAGTCACGGCATAGAAGTTATAGTCTCCGGAACCGAAGTAGATAGTCCCGTCGGCGCCGATCGCCGGAGAGGACGATATACCGCGCTCGGTTTTGAATGCCCATTTCAATTGACCCGGATTGCTGCTGGTGTCGAACTCGCTGCGCCCGGTGAGTGCACGATCGTGATGAAACATCGGCCAAGGGGAGCCCTCTGCGACCTGTGCACTGGAAGGCGCCGCGGGCGTGCTCGCCCAGAGGAACAAAGTTCCAATCACGGCACCGAAGGTCATCAAGACTTTTCGGATTCGATCCCCCATCTTTCCCTCGGCATTCTACAGGCATGTTGCTGCTCGGACCATATCGAATCTCAGTGTCATCGCCCCGGATAGGGCGTTTGGATATACTTGGACCATCTATGCGCGCGAGGACGACCAGCAGTTGCGAAGTGGAGGCCCGCCGGGAGCATCGAAAGAGGCGGAACCCGGGCGTTCGTCAAGAATGAGGACGCTGCCTCCCGGAGGCCTTAGGTGGCGCTTTCTGCCGTTGCTTGCCAAGATATGGGTCTGAGAGTTCAAATCCACTCTGCTCCACCATCGAGTCTCTCGGGTTTCGGACATGGCGGAGAATCGATCGAAAAGCGCGCGTGTGCGCGCGATTCGAGATCGTGCGCGGACCCGGAGAATCTCTCTGTCGGCCAAAATTTGCAGAATCTGGCAAAACCTATCCGGGCGCGATTCTGCCAGGTCCGCGGATCCTTAGATTCGCCTCGGACAGGGCTTCCGAGTGCCCCGAAACTAGCCGGAAGCTCCACCTATCTCGCGCTTGCGCAACTCCACATGCCGGTTTAGCGCAGGCGGTGCCGGGCCGTTCTCGGCTCTCGCGGCAACAAGCTCCTTGCCCATGATCAAATAGAGGATGGGACTGGTCGCGAGTGTCGTCACCAGCGACATAATCACCAGGATCGCGAACATCCGCGGGTTGATCACTTTAAGCTGTAGGCCGATGTTCAGCACGATCAACTCCGCCAGCCCTCGCGTGTTCATCAGCACGCCAAGCGCCGACGACTCCCGCCAGCTGAGCCCGGTCAGCCGCGCTGCCACGAAACTTCCGCCGAACTTGCCGACCGACGCCACCGCGATGGTGAGCGCGCACAGCGACCACGCCTGCGCGCCGCTGACCAGGCCGATTCGAGTGCGAAGGCCGGTAAGCGCAAAGAACGTCGGCAACAGCAGCACCACCAGCACATCTTCCAGCCGGTCCGTCATGTCGTGCGCCAGCTTGCTGTCCGACGGAATAATCGCGCCCAGCGCGAACGCTCCGAACATCGCGTGAATGCCGATCAGCTCCGTGGTCATCGCCGAGAGCATCAGCAGCACGAACACGATGGCCATGATTCCCTGGGTCACACGGCCGGCATTTTCCTGCCTAACCGTGAGCCGAAGCATCGTCGGCCGCACCAGCACGATCATGAGAACGATGTACGCGACTGCCGTCACCGCCGTAATCAGACTGCCGGTCCCGTGCGCCTCAACCACCCCGACCACCACCGCCAGAAGGCACCATGCGGTCACGTCATCTACCGCAGCGCACGTCAGCACCGTCGTCCCGAGAGGAGTTTTATTCAGTCCGAGATCTGACAGAATCCGCGACAGCACCGGAAAAGCCGTGATCGACATCGAAACGCCCATGAAGAGCGAAAAACCGGTAAACGGAATGCCGTTCGCTCCGACCTCCGGATACACCACCAGTGCGAGCGCGCTGCCCAGCAGGAACGGCACCACGATGCTTGCGTGGGAAATCGCAACCGCGCTTTCGCCTTGCTTCGCAACCATTCCCTGGTCGAGTTCGAGGCCGACCAGGAACATGTAGAGAATGATCCCGAGCTGCGCGAGCACGTCGAGGAACGGCGCTACCATCGGCGACAGGATGTAGTTGAAGGTTACGGGAAAGATGCTGCCGAACAGCGACGGGCCGAGCATGATGCCCGCAATGATCTCGCCGACCACCGCAGGCTGCCGCAGGAACCGAAACAGCATTCCGCCGGCACGTGCGAACGCGATTATCACCGAGAGCGCGATCAGGATGTGCAGCATCACGTCGGCGTCATGCCCGCCCGCAGGACCCGCCGCGACGCCAAGGTCCGCCGCCGCCCGCGTCGGCATCGGGATCTGTTCGCCGTACCGGTGTATGACCAGATACACGAATACCGCCGCGCTCAGCAGCACGCCGTAAAGCAGGATCTCGCGCACCGCTCGATTCAGAACGGGTTCCCGAGCGCCCTGATGCTCAGAAGGCATTGCGGGTAAATTATCAGATGCAGGCCCCCCATGAAATTCGTGCCCCGAAAGGGACGCCGGGAGGGCGATTCGGGACTCCGAAATGCCCCCGTTCCTCTATGGTGAAGGTTTCAGGCCCGGTTTCTGCGGCTGTGGAACGTACGCTAAACTTACACTCACGGACGATAAGATGTTGCCAGGTCCGTGGGTCATCGCGGTAGATTCGCCTAGGGCAGGAACGCTGGATTACCCATGTGCGCAATCCACTAGGTCCACGGATCATCGCTCTAGATTCGCCTAAAAATTGCAATCTAAAAAAATTACCAGGCTGTAAGTTTTGCAGATTGCTCGATCTTCTCGCAGGCCTTTTATCAAGATCTTCGGCATTTCCCCGGCGGCATAGCGTTTGCTTCAAGCACGGCGTCCCTTGGCAGTTCTCGAACCTCAGATTGCGGGCTGCCTGCCCTGAGCAGGAGCAATTAAGCCTTGACGGAGTATCAACAGCGTGGTGAGCGCCAAGGCCTAGCGATTAGTCAATTCGCGGCATTGCGCGGTCTGCGTCTTGTGCCACTGCAAGGCTATCCACTTTCGCGGGCCGGCGGGTTGATTGCTGTGACAGGGAATGCTTGGGGCGAACTCTCCGATGACGCGCGCAAGGACATCGCGCGATCGGTCAACCACGGATCCACGCTTTATCTGGCCGGGGATCTGCGCCCGTACAGGCCCGTGGCGCTGCGACCGTTCGCGGAAATCGAGTTGCGTTCGAACGGACATCTATCAGAGCTTTGCGGTTACAGCCTGAGCGACAACCATTTGGTACCGCACGCGCTGCGCGGTGAAAAGGTGACGGGAGTCTCGGAACCCGCGCCGATCTATGTGCCCAATACCCTGCACGCGCGGCTACTGGTCTCCGGACTCACATCGGATGGGAGCAGAATCCCGCTCGTGTTTGCGATCCCACACGGCGCGGGTACCGTGATTTGCGACCTCGCGGCGGAGGACCGGACGGTCAACGCAGAGATGCCAATATTGAAGCGCCTCTCTGATCCGGCTATGCGACTTCACCAGATCGGCGCGCTGATAGCGGCCGAACGCGCGAGCGGCCACGCTGCTGAAGAGCCCGGATATTACAACCTAACGCTCGACGACCGGCCCGCGAACTTCGACTACTTCTCGCTCGGCACGCTGAGCAGATGGCTCGGTCATATGCGCGAAATTGCGCCCGGCGCGCACCTGGACTGTGGATGGACTCCCAATCAAAACCGGCCGCCTGCAAGCTTGGTCGCGCAGCTAAAGGCCTTCGACGCGGGGTTCGTATGGCATGGCTTGCTTCGTCATGTGGACTACTCGCAGGTCGCCGAACCGGCCGCTGATCTTGCCAGGGGGAAGGAACTAATGCGGGGGATCAGCGCGCGATATGCGGTTGATATTCAGCCGGTGATGATCTTCCCGTACGAACGCCGCCGGCCAGAGGCGATACGCTGCCTCAAGGATTCCGGCTTCGTAGCGATCGCTGAAAATGCCGAGGCGCCCGGCGAAGACGAGAATTACCTACCGCCATACATGCGTTACTCGACCCCGCTGCGCCGTCTAGCGGGAGACTCTTTCCCGGTAATGCGGCGCTTTGCAATATCGCAGCTCAACCGAGATCGGATGCTGGCAGTGGCGGCGCTCGGCTTGCCGCTCATTGCCGTTGCGCACCCCCGTCATGTTGGCCTGAAGCGCTCGCCCTTGAGTAACGGAAAGGGGGATATCTCGTGCTTTGACGCTGTGATGCGCTTCGCCCGCGAGAAGCATTTGCGACCCGCATCGCTCGAGAAGCTAGCGGCCGAGGTGAAGGGGCGGCCTCAACCGCTGGGATGGGATGAGCAGAACGGGCAATCCATTGCCGGCGCGTCTCGTCGCCTGGATCCGAAGAAGGGCGACTCATTCGTTTTAACACCGACCGACTATTTGGGATGAGTCAAATTTGGGGCGAAGTGACGAGTGTGCGTTTCGCATAATTTGAACGTCACAGGTGAGAGGAGCAATTGCTATGTCTACATCGTCCGCACCCGAGTGTGCAGCTCCTGCAGTAGCTGGCTTGCCTGAGTTTTTCGTGATCGGACCGCCGCGGACCGGCACCACCTGGCTTCACAACGTCATGCAGGAGCACGTGAACCTCCCCAGGACCGTGAAGGAGACGGAATTCTTCGACCGCCGCTATTCCAGGGGCCTTGCTTGGTATCGCAAGCGCTTCGAGCCGGTCGCGGCGGGATTGCCGATCGGAGAGATGGCGGCTACGTACTTCTACTCGACCCAGGCGCGCGAGCGAATTTCGCGGCTGATACCGCGCGCCAGAATCATTTGCACCCTGCGCGATCCGGTTGAGCGACTCTACTCGCTCTACCGCATCCGATGCGCCTCAGGCTCCCTCCGCTGCTCCTTTCCCGAGGCGATCCGCAGGGACCGCGAGCTAAGCGAGTCCAGCCGTTACCGCTTCCATCTGGACAGATGGATCGAGCTTTTTGGCCGGGAGCGGGTCCTCGTCCTGCTCTATGAGCATTTCGTCGAGGATCCTCAGGAATATGTGGGCGAGATATGCCGCTTCATCGGCATCCCCCCGGTCACGATCAGCCAGTCACTGTCGTCGCGGCGGGCGAAGGCCTCGGACGTCCTTCCTTACCCAAGGTTCGGACGCTTGACGCACATGGCCGTGAGAGTAGGCACGGGGCTGAACGCGAACGGACGGCGCCAGACGCTGGCGCTCGTGAGAAAGCTCGGGATTCGTAAATGGTTTCTCTCCGACGCGCCATTCACGCCGCCGCCACTCGATCCTGAGTTTGCTGAAGAACTGCGCGAGCGTATGCGCCCCGAAGTGGAAGCGGTGGAAGCCCTTTTGCAAACCGACCTTGCGAGGTGGAAGGCGAAGGACGTGGGCTCGCGATCGCTGCATCCAGCCGATTTTGTCCAGCCAGGAGATTCTCTGGTTCCGCTCATCATCGCAAATCGCGCGCAGGATGCCTCCTCGGGACTTAATCCGGTTTGACTTCCTCCACGGGCCGAGCCGGGCAAGTGTGCTACTGGAACCCGCGACGTTTAAAGTGACCAATCGGCGCCGCACGTGACTGACGAGACAATTCAAACCTCAAGCTTATCGGCGTTCGCGCGCGGTGTACGCGACAATGCGTTCGGAGAGGTTGGCGTCCAGGTTCTGCGACTGGGTAGCCTTCTCCTCCTGGCGAGAGCCCTATCGCCCCAAGAGTTCGGACCCTTCCGCGTTTTGCTCGCGATCAGCGCGTTCGCTACGCTTCCAGGCTTTGCCGGTGTTCCGGACGCCCTTATCCAGCGCGATCATGTGGATGACGCGCATGCTTCCACCGGCTGGTGGATGAGCGTCGCGCTTAGCACGCTGTTGGCGACGGCGTTGTACATCGGAGCGCCGTTTATCGCCAATGTGATGCGCATGCCGGAACTGAGCGAAGGCTCTCGCATCCTATGCATTCCGATCATTCTGGAAGGGGCAGCTGCGGTGGCAAGCGCGGATCTGCGCCGCCGCATGCGCTTTGGCGCAGTGGCAACTGCGGAGGTCTCAGCAGAACTGGCGTTCGCCGCCGTATCGATTTCGCTGTTGATGTTGGGATCGAGGCAGTGGTGCCTCGCCGGCGGACTCGCCGCGCGCCTATCGGTTCACGCTATCGCAGTGACGTTGTTATCCGGGTGCTGGCCGCGAGCGAAGCCTGCGCTTGCGGCCGCGCGCGATATCTGGCGGTTTTCCGCAACCGTGCTCGCGGGACAGGCGCTACTGATAGCTTCGTCGAACGCCGACTATATCATCATCGGATCAGTGCTGGGACCATCCGCTCTCGGCATTTACGGAATGGCGTGGGACCTGTTGCGTTTCGTGCCCAACCGATTGCATTCGGTTGTAGTGCGAGTGGCGCTGCCCGCGTTTTGCAGAATCAAAGAAGACAATCGGCAGCTGGCCGATGCGTACTGCAGAATAGTCGATTCGTGCAGCCGCGCGATTCTTCCTATGGCAGTGTGCGTCGCCGTTGCAGCGCCGGAAATCCTGGGCGCTGTGTACGGGCCACATTGGGTTTCGGCGGCTGTTCCTTTGCGGCTGCTCGTTCCGGGACTTGGGTTGCTCGGTTTACGGCTTGCCGTGGGGCCCATTTATTACAGCAAAGATCGTCCGAGCCTCGACCTTTGGTTGCATGCAGTTCGACTCGGCTTGATTGTCGTGATCTTGTCGATTGTTAGCCGGTTCGGAATTGCAAGTGCGAGCATCGCGATGAGCGGCATCGAGGGTGCGATCAGCATCCTCGGACAGCTTATGGTCTGCTCGCTTATTGGGATGAGTGTTAGACGGTTGATTAGCGCCGCTGTTCCCGGCTTTCAGTTGGCGGCGCTGTGCGGTGTTGCGACATATTGCGGAAGCGTGATTGCTGAGTTTGCCGGCGTCGGAGGATGGATGGGACTCGGCGCGATGATAGTTCCGGCAGCGATGGTCCTCATGGTTACGCAGGGTGGGCAGCTCCGGGACATAATGCGTGGCGTGCAGGCGACCTGACCCGGTGCCCCTTTCCATCGTGGGAAGGGACACAAGAAGTGAGAAGTACCAATATGCTGCAATTTTCTGAAATACCCGGTCAGGTGCGCACTGCTTCACCGCAGTGGGTGAATCCTCCGAAGCCGAGAACACCTCGCATTGAGTATCTGGTGGCAGGAGGCGCGATTGCTCTGGGGATCCTGAGTCTCATGCTCAATCCGCGAGTGGGCGCGGCTATTATCATGGTCGCGGCCGCGGCGGTGATTCTGCCGTGGGGTGTCTACACTACGAGCCGGCATCCCAGCGGGTTGTTGATCGTCCTGGCACTGATCGAGGCGGCGTCTGCCAGCTCATTCGTGGCTTCTTCAGACGAGCAGATCGGCGCTTTGATAAGATATTCGTTGGGGCTTCTCTTCATCCTGCCGTTTGTGAAGGTTTTGTGGAAATCCGAAATCATCCGCAAGGGGGGATTTCGCGACTACGCGATCTATCTGGCGTGGGCGATAATCAGCGTGAGCTATTCCATCCTGCCCGAAGTTTCATTTGCCCGGGCTATCGCCGCGATTCTTCCGTTCTTTGCGTTCTGCGTTATAGCGTCGGAGTGGAGAAGCGCCGAGGACGCTCGCGGCGCGATGGGAGTGTTACTCGCGGGATGCGGAATTGTCGTAGCGGCAAACTATGTTGCGCTTTTGATTCCGACAGATATGACGTGGCAGCCCGATCCGGACTCCGGGTTGCTGCGATTCGCCGGATTTTTCACCGAGCCAAATGAACTCGGCGGCTTGACCTTGGCAACGCTCGGTGCGGGATTCGGCTACTGGCCGGTCGCCAGCCGGTCAATGAAAGCCGTAACGGCGCTGACGATGATCGGCGCGACGGTGCAGTGCGCGATGGCGGATTCGCGATCGCCGCTGATAGCGGTAGCGATCGGTTGTGCTGTGTACCTGGTTTTCAAGTATCGACTTAAAGGTGTTCTCGCAGTTGCCCTCGCATTTGGAATTTTCTACTACGCGGCGGCGGCCGCAGTGCCCGGCATGCGTGCCTATCTCGATCGCGGCGACGTCGCGAGTTTTACTGGACGGCAAGACGCATGGGACTTTGCATATAGCAGAGCGAAGGAAAGCCTTCTTTTGGGCTACGGATATGAGGTCGAAGGTCAGATCCTGAAGAGCCAGTATTTTCCGAGTTGGGACGACGTCTGGAGCCTCGGCTATCAGACCTCTTTGCACGACGGTTACCTGTCTCGCGCTATAAGTCTCGGAGTACCGGCGCTGTTGTTCTGGTTGTTCCTCACTCTGCGTCCCGCTCTCAGTTGCCTTCTCCGCGGCCACGATCCGTGGCGCTTAAGGTCGGTCGTGCCGCTTGCGCTGGTGCCCGTACTTATCCTGAATTTCACGGAATCGGTCTCAGACTTCCGCTCCTTCACAGGCGTCCTGATGGCGCTGAGTTGGGCGGTTCTCGAGCGCGAACGACTGTTCGCAATAGCGCAGGCCACGATGCGAGCGAAAGCGGCCGAAGCCGCGGAGGCGCCGATCGTCAAGGCCTTGCAGGCGGGTGCGCGGTGACGGGGCGACGGTAGGGATCGAGGGTTCAACTCCCTTCTGCTCCACCATCCAATCTCTCGATTTTCGGACATCTCGGAGAATCGTTCAAAAAGCGCGGGTGTGCGCGCGATTGAGGATCACGCGCGGACACTGAGAGCGCTTCGTGCGGCGCAAATCGCCAGAATTCGGCGAGACCTATCCGCGCGCGATTTTGCCAGGTCCATCCTAAGACCCGACCTCAGGCCGAACTGCTCGCCCTATTCACGTCGCGGATCGACCCGGTAAAACATGCGCGGCGGCCTGAGCATTCATGGAATCGAGAAGCTTGGCGACCTGCACAACCATCTGTCGTCCCTGCCGAATCACGAACTTTTCGCGCTCCAATCGCGCCAGATGCTCGGTAACTCTTGGCCGCGAGGCACCGACCAGGTTGGCGATGTCCTTCTGGCTGAAAGCTACGCGCAGCAGCGTGCCGCGCGATTCCTCGACTCCAAAGTCCGAGCACAGTTCGATCAGCGCGATGGCTATTCGTTCGTGCAGGCCAAGGTTCAGAAAACTCGAGCTGCGCAGCAGGAGGCGGTACCACTGCTTCAAATCGTTGCTGTGAAATTGCCTGAAGGCGGACTCGGGAGCATTTGGGGTAATGCCGCCGAAATCAGCCCAGCTCACAGTTCCAACGCGGCAATCGTTGTAAGCCTCGCATTGAAAACCAGACTGACTGAGCGGCAGCGCCGGGAATTCCGGAATCGGTCCCGGCGCCAGCAGCGCTACCGTGACAGGCTCGTTGCGCGCGCTGCGGCAGGTGATCCGCGCAATTCCAGCCAACAGAATGTGAGCACCTTGGGCCTGTGCAACGTCGCGCAGAATAAGCGCGTGTCGTTTGTAGTTGGAAAACGAGAGGGCACTTGCCAGAAGTTTAAGCTCGGACGCAGAAAGCCACGACAAAACCTTTAGTCGGCTTAGTCGGTCGAGGTCAGTTTCGCGGGCAGTTTTTTTCTCATTCAAAATCGCACCGCCCGGGATCGGGCGTATACACCGTTGGCGCTTGCAACGGATTAGCCTGAATCTGAAGCATGTTCTAGGCCAAATGAAGTTACGTTCAAGGCCGATTCTGTTACAAAAGGTACAAATCCTCGGTTGTTTTCTAGCACCGATTGTCGTTACATCCGGCGACTGCGCTCGACGGCTGCGATTCGAGTGGCACAAGCTAGACTTAAGGAACACCGAGATCCCTTCAATCTTCCTACCCATATGGCACCACGCTCGTCACGCGGCAGATCCATCAGGCAAAGGGGGGCCAGGCCGCCTCAACCTCGGGCAGTCAGCGCTCAAGATTTAGGGAAATTGCAAGGGTTAGCGGGTCTTTCTTTACGCAAGTTGGAAGCCTTACGCGCCAGGATGAGGATTCGGCCGTTTTCCAAACACTCGATCATCTATAAGGAGGGGGAATCGGATGACGCCGTATACATCGTGCTCTCGGGCATCGCCCGGCTTGTCTGCCTCAATCGAAAAGGGAAACGCAATCTGCTCGAGGTGCTGGGACCAGGCGACGTGATAGAGATTCCGTCATTGTTGCCCGACATCCATCATAAACTCACCTGCGAGACCTTTACGGATTGTCAAATCGGGTTGATAACTCCAACCGCGCTAGTGGAAGGCATCGTCGGCATTCCATTCCGCGAGTTCAATGAGGCGCTCAATTTGACCGTCGGCCGGTGGTGGACGCTCCTGGAGCGCCATTCAAACTTTCTCAATCAAACCGTTCGAGAGAAAATCATGCTCGCCTTGCTCGACCTCGGCCGCAAGTTCGGTCAGCGAGACGACCACGCGATGATCGTGGATCTGGGTCTAAGCGGTCAGGACATCGCGGACCTGGTCGAGTCCTCGCGGCCGAAAGTGAGCGAGTGCCTCAAGAAACTCGTTGCTGAAGGCGTCGTGAAACGCGAACACCGCCGTTTCATCATCGACGCGGTAAAAATTCAGGATCGCCTGCGATCCTGACGCTGGTCGCGGCCTTCGACGATCGCCTCGACGGATTCTCAGCGATAGATCGCTAAACCGAATCAGGTGTCGGACCCTGAATGGGGTCTGGATTTCAAATCCGGTTTGGACCACCATCTTTCTCCGGAATATCGCGTGAGCATCACCATCGACAGCTACCGCTACGAAGAGATCTACCCGTCGTTCAAGGCGGCCACCGACGAAAAAGAAAAGACTGCGCGCATCAACGCCGCGTTTCTGAATAGTCTCGCCAGCGAGCGCATCGTTTTGACAGGGACCGATCCCATCTTGATTGCCGACATCGGCAGCGGCCCATGCGATACGCTGGTAAAGTATCTGACCGGTGTGAAGTTCGACGCGGGCTTCAAGGTCCGCGCGACTGACTTCAGCATCGAGTATGCCGACGAACGCAACGGCCAGGCGCTCGTGACGCTCGCGGCGGCGCAATCGGCGGGCACGCTAAAGCTCATCGATTTCTCGGCGCGGGCCGGCGATTCATTTGCGGGACATCTGCTCGACTTGCTGGGATCGAACCGCGGGCCGGCGCGTTCGCGCGAGTTTCGAATCGTCTTTGCCTCGCACGTGCTGTATCACTGCGAAACTCCCGGGAGTGTCGAGCGCCTGATCGACGACGTGACGCAAAACGTTCTGGCCGACGACGGCATCTGCGTCCTGTATCATCTCGCCAAAGTGCCGCTGAGTTTCCAGGATTTTCGCGCGCGTTACGGCAGCAACTCCGCGGCGGTCGCTCACAGCAACACGCCCGCGGTCGCGATCGACGATCCTCCCGCCAAGGTCGCTGAGGTCTGCGCCGAGCGCGGCATTCCATGCCACCGCATGGACTTCACCGCCGATCTCAGGTTCGCGAGGCCGGACGAGAAAATCTGGAGCTACTTTCGAGATCCGGCGCGCTACGAACAGCTCTGCGCGACGCATCCGGAAGCCGCCGAAGATCTGAACCGCCTGATGTTCATGACCCAGCGCGCGCCAGTCGAGTTCGCGGCCGATCATTCGCCGACCGGACTGTCCGCCTATCTCGATGAAATCGGCGACGTCCTGAAACGCAATGCCGGGATTTTGAAACTGGCCGAGTCGATGCAGGTGATCTATCGGCCCGGCGCGCCGGCCGACTTCGGCAAACGAATCAGCGCCGCGCTCTCCTCGCTCAGTCAGTCCTAGTCGCACTGCTTGAGGTTACCACCAGCCGGCTCATGATTGGCCGAGATGCCAAATCTCGCGTGAGTATTCGGACACTGCCCGGTCGCTCGAGAAATAGCCAATCCGCGCCAGATTGAGTATAGCCTTTCGCGTCCAAAGTTCCGGATGTTGATACTCAGTCAGTACTTTGGACTGGATATCCACATACGATCCGAAATCCGCCATCAGGAAATAGTCATCGCGATTGACCAGTACGTCGCGGACCCATCTGAACAATCCCGGCTCGGCGGGACAAAAACGATCTGACGCCAACTCGTCGAGCACCCGCTTGAGTCGCGCGTCCGTCTCGTAGTATTCGCGCGGCCGGTATGTCTGCTTCAACGTCAGCTCCTCGATCTGGTCGGCGGTCAGACCGAAGATGAAAATATTCTCCGCGCCGACCGCTTCCCGAATCTCGATATTCGCGCCATCGAGCGTCCCAACCGTCAGCGCGCCATTCATCGCGAATTTCATGTTGCCGGTGCCCGACGCTTCGCGGCCGGCGGTGGAGATCTGTTCGGAAACGTCGGCGGCCGGAATAATTTTCTCGGCGAGCGAGACCCGGTAGTCCGGCAAAAATGCGACCTTGATCAATTCGCGCGTCTTGGGGTCGTTGTTGATCACCTCGCCGAGGTTATTGATCAACTTGACTATCATCTTCGCCGCCCAGTATCCGGGCGCCGCCTTGCCCGCCAGCAGGTACGTGCGCGGCACCGGAGGCTCGACGCTGTCGTCCACCAGCCGCAGGTACTCATGCACGATCCCCAACGCCATCAGGAGCTGGCGCTTGTATTCGTGGATGCGTTTGGCCTGTATGTCGAACATCGCGGCGGGATCGACGTCCACCGCGGCGACTCGATTCACGATTCTGGCCAAGCGCTCTTTGTTGGCGCGCTTGATGGCCTTGAACCGGCGCTGAAACTCGGTGTCGCCGGCGAATTTCTCGACCGCGCTCAACTGCTCGAGGTCCGTCGCCCAGTTCGTACCGATCGTCGCGTCGAGCAGGCTCGCCAGCCCCGGGTTCGCCATCAACAGCCATCGCCGTTGCGTGACACCGTTGGTCTTGTTGCTGAACCGCTCCGGCCATAGTTGATAAAAGTCCGGCACCAGCCGCGTCTTGACGAGCTCGGTGTGCAACTTTGATACGCCGTTCACCGAATGGCTGCCGACGATCGCCAGATGCGCCATGCGAATCTGGGCCTCGTAGCCCTCCTGCAGAATCGACACGCGCTTTAGGCGTTCGGGGTCGTCTTTCCAGACCGCGCCCACGTTCGCCATAAAGCGCCGGTTGATCTCGTAGATGATCTGCAGATGGCGCGGCACGACTCGTTCGAGCAGGCTCACCGGCCACTTTTCAAGCGCTTCGGGCAGTAGAGTGTGATTAGTATATGCGACTGTCGCGCGCGTAATGTCCCAGGCCGAGGCCCATTCCAGATCGTACTCGTCGATGAAAACGCGCATCAACTCCGCAATAGTCAATGCGGGATGCGTGTCGTTCAGTTGAATAGCTACTTGCGATGAAAAATCATTGAAGTCTTCACCGCGCGCGACAAATCCCTGTACTATGTCGTGCACCGCACAGGCCACGAAGAAATATTCCTGCAGCAGCCGCAGTTCGCGGCCGGCGGCCACCGCGTCGGATGGGTACAGCACTTTCGAAATAGTTTCGGAGAGCATCTTCTGCTCGACGGCCTTCATGTAATCGCCGGCGTTGAAGATCTGCATGTCGAATTCATCCGACGCGCCCGCCGAATACAGCCGGACAAAGTTCACGGTGCGCCCGCCGAATCCCGCGATCGGCAGATCCGACGGCACGCCGACCAGCACGCGCCAATCCACCCAGATCGGATTGTATTCGCCCTTCTTGTCGATGCGGTGCTCGATTCGCCCGTACACCGGAATCCGGCACGACTGCTCGGGTCGCGGCACCAGCCACGGCGAGGTTTCGCGCTGCCACGCGTCGGGCCGCTCGACCTGGTAACCGCCGCGAATTTCCTGGCGGAAAAGTCCGTACTCGTAGTTGATTCCATATGCGTAGCCGGGCAGATCGAGCGTCGCCAGCGAATCGAGGAAGCACGCGGCCAGCCGGCCCAGGCCGCCGTTGCCCAGGGCGGCGTCCGGCTCCTCGTCGAAGAGGATTTGCAGGTCGATGCCGTTCTCGGCCAGAAAATCGCGGCACGTGTCGATGATGCCGAGGTTGAACAGATTATTTTCCAGCGAGCGGCCGATCAGAAATTCGAGCGACAGGTAATAGAGCTTCTTGGAATTGTTGCGATCGAAGCGCAGTCGAGTCGCCAGCATCTTCTCGACCAGCATGTCGCGCACGACGAGCGCCGTCGCGCGATACCAGTCGTGCTTCGTCAAATCGATCCGCAGCTTGGCCAGCGAGAATCGGATGTGATGATCGATCAGCTTGTTGAACAGGGTGCGATTGATCTCAGAAAGTGGAGGAACAGCCATTCTAACGTCAGCCCTAAATGAATCTCGGGATCCCTTGATCAATCAGGTTTGCAGACTTGTCGCCAATGTGACCACGCCTCGAAACCGGCATCCCCTATACATAATGCCGATTCGGGGCGCCGTTCTCTAGAAGCACATCTACGACGAAGAGAAACTGACTCTTTACGAGTGGCTACCCGGTTACACGATCGAGGAACGCGCGCACGGCGGAGTTGAACGCGGCGGGCTGATCGATATTGGCGGCGTGACCCGCGCGCTCGAGGATCACTTTTTCCGCGGACGGAATCTTGGCCGCCATGTAATCGGCCGACGGCCGGAACTGCGTGTCGTTTTCGCCGACCAGCACCAGCGTCGGCACCGCGATTGCCGGGAGCGACTCGATCACGCGGCCGTCCCGCTGCGACAGCATCCCGCGCGCCGCACGCGCGAGGCCTTGCGCGCTGCGATGCTGTGCGACCCGCACCTCGGCGCTGGCGCCGGCAGCAGCGAGCCCGTTCTTCTCGTACGCCGCCGCCATGCTGTCCGCGAGCCGGTTCCATCCGGCGCGCCCATCGTCTTTCTTGTAGCCCGGCCCCGTGTCGAACAGCATCAGCGCTTCCGTGCGCGCCGGATGCACCAGATGAAATGCCAGCGACATGAAGCCGCCCAGCGACAAGCCCGCTATGACTGCGCGAGCCGCGCCGCATGCGTCGAGCACCGCGGCCATGTCGTGGACGGTGGCTTCGTGCGAATAGAGCGCGGGATCGTCGGGCGAATCGGAGCGGTCGTGGCCGCGCATGTCCCACGCGATCACATGATAGCTGTCCGAGAGCGCATCCATCTGGCCCTGCCACATGCGCGCGCTCGCGCTGTAGCCATGCGAGAGCAGCACGGCGGGCCCGGCGCCGCGCTGTTCGTAATAGATGCAGACTCCATCGCGATCGAGATAGGACATAGTCAGATCATCCTCGCACGGTGCTGAAAGCGGGAGCATCGTGGCGGACGCTCCCGCTTTTTTTCGAGCGTCGACAACTCGCGCGACGAATCTAGTTCCCGCCGCGCTGCATCGCGGCCAGCGCTTCGCCCATCTCGCCGAGGGCTTTCTTCACTGAAGGCCGCGTCTGGACGTGGGTCCACCACGCCGCGAGTTTTGGATGTTGGTCGAGCGCTTTGACGCCGAAGACCGGCCCGAGGTTGGTCACGAAGAACATCGTGGGCGCGAGCGCGCAATCGGCGAGCGTGAACTCCGAGCCGCACGCATAGCCGCCATCGGCGAGCATCTTATCGAGCTGGCCGAGGCGCTTTTTGAGATCGGTCACCTTCTCGGTGACGACCTTCTCGTCGCGAGTCTTCGGATTCATCTGGCCGAACAGCGCGCGCAGTGGCGGTTCGAGGTAAAGGTCGTGGAATCGTGTCAGGATTCGCACCTTGGCGCGGCCTTCGGGGCTCTTGGGAAGCAGCGCCGGCGTCGGGTACTTGTCCTCGAGGTACTCGTTGATTACCTCGGACTCGGGAATCAGCAGGCCGTCGGCATCGAGCGCAGGGGTTTTGCCGAGCGGATTGATCTGTGCGTATTCCGGCGAGCTCAGACCCGCGCTGGGTATCGGCGCCATCTCGATGTTGAGTCCCTTCTCGTAGATGACGAGCCGCGACTTGGTGGCAAAATTCGAGAGATTCACGTTGTAGAGCTTCATCGTTGTCGATTCCTCGTTTGCTGAAGATTTCAACTCGCTTATCGCAGACGAATGAGTTCCACGCAAGCCGCCTCTCAACGGATCATTTCTCCAGGTAGAGCATGCGGCCTTTGCCCATCTCGATCCGAACCGGGAATCGTTTCTCCGCCCATCGCACGACTTCAGGCATCGAGCCGAGGCGCCCGGTCCACAGCAGCATGAGACGCACGTCATACCGTTCTCCCTGGTCGATAACCTCACGAGCCTGAAGGTAGCCACTGTTGATTCGGGTGAAAGACGTATCCGTGAGGTCCGGCGGCACGTCCCGGGCTGCAAGAAAAGCCAGGCCTTGATCATCGGTAATTATCATGTCGCCCGGCCGTGTGTGTGTGACGATTAAATCGACTACGCGGGAATCCGGACTCGGCAGCTCCGAACTTCGAATGAACGCTCGCTGACGAGCCGCCTCAATCCAAGCCTCAGTAACGACTGCGCCGAAGATCGCCAAGCCTGCGGCAACCGCGGCGGTGCGGGCAATTATCTGAGTCGGCTGCGAGCGAAGGGAAAGCCATCGAACGAGCAACATATATACGCTCCCAAGGTTGCCAGCGCCGATCCCGATCGCGGCGGCCAATGCCGGAATGAGCGCGACCACGTGATGGTCAAAGAGAGGATGATTCTCGAGCAGTCCGACGAACGTGACACCGGGCCACGCCAACACCGCCAATCCATCTAACCCGTTCAGCAGGCACAACGCGGCTAATGGAGCAGCAATAACCAGCAGTCGTTCGGCCGCTAGAAACTGGACTAGTGTGTGCCATTCGCCAAGCGGGATCAGGGCGTAAGGGCTTCGCGCTGTCCAATGGAAGGCTACGGCCTGATTCCAGACTTGATCCGACCTGAATAATGCCAGGGATAGTAGCGTAATGGCGGCAAAGACGGCGGCTATCATTAAGATATCTTGCACGGCGAAGCTTAGCCGTCGCCAATGGCCTGGAGCCTGAGGGTTTTTCCATCGGGCGATCACGAACAGCAGCAGCGCTGGAACTACATAGACGCCCGAGAGTTTGACTAGTATCGAGCAGCTGGCGGCGGCCGCCGCGCCCACTAACCATCGGTGGCGCCCATTGCGAGCGTAGCCAGCGGCACAAGCCATACTGATGGCAGCAAGGGCGGCGGAAGGCACATCAGCGCTGATCGATCGCGACCACTGAAGTTCCAATGGCGAGAGTGTGACTAAGACTCCGGCGAGGAGCGAGCCGCCTTTACCGCCCAATCGTATGGTCATTAGCATGACCGCGACGATCGTAACTAAGCCGGCGGTTGCCGTAACCAATTGTCCGGCCAGAACGCTTTCACCAAATAATCGAAAGGAGACATATATCAGAGGAAGCCATAAAGGTGGTTGGGAATCGAAGATTTGTTGGTAGAGCGGATAGCCGCGTCCCATCATTCGCGCGGATTCCAGATACACCCCCGAATCATAAGAAGCGTTGTAATTGCTCAGGCGGCTATACAGAATATAGACGGCGAAAAGGATCACGATCGAAGTGGCTGCCTGCCATGAATTCCGCCAAAGCCATGAGGTTTTAGCCGGCGTCATTTGCATTGGCCGAGCATAAACTAATCTTCCAAGATTAGTGGATGAACTCTTTTTAACTCAAGTGTGAAAATGTTCTTGCAGGCCGCAGGCCCTCCGTACATATGTTGGACGCGTTACGAGGGTTCAAAGCAGATGAAGAATGGGCAGAACGAGCGCCTCGAGCGCCGCGGCATTACTTCCAAACTTATCCTGGCAGTGGCCGCTATATCCGTATTCATGCTAGGCCCGGTCGCGACCGCGTCGGCTAAGAAGACGCAATACCCGAAGCCATTCGCTATCACCAAAAGCGGAGTGGTGCTCGGCATGACGGTCAATGGTGTGGACGAATTTCTCGGCATCCCGTACGCCGTGCCTCCTGTGGGTGCCCTGCGCTGGCTGCCGCCGACGCCCTTCGGCAAGTTTCAAGGCGGTCCTTTCGAGGCGACTCAATTCGGCAATGAGTGCACGCAACCCGGACCAACGGGCAGCGAGGATTGTCTGTACCTGAACGTCTATGCGCCGACCCAGGTCGAACCTTCCTATGACTTAGCAGTACCGAACAAGAAGGGATCGAGTGCCCTGCCAGTGATGGTCTTCATTCACGGTGGCGGACTTACCAGCGGCGCCGGCCAGATTTACGATCCCACTCAACTGGTGAACCAGGGCGTGATTGTGGTCACGATGAACTATCGTCTTGGTGTGTTGGGCTTCCTGGCCCAGGCCGCACTAGACTCCGAAGGCCATGAGGCTGGCAACTATGGGTTCATGGACCAGCAGCTCGTGCTCAAATGGGTTCAGAAGAACATCAAGGCCTTTGGCGGCAATCCGAAAGAGGTAACTGTGTTCGGTGAGTCTGCGGGAGGGCAAAGTGTCTATTGCAACCTTGCTTCTCCTACCGCTAAGAACCTGTTCCGCGGCGCGATAGTCGAGAGTGGGTCGTATACAGAATTCCAGGACTACTTCGATTCTATAGTGCCGCTAAAGACTGCGGAGACAACCAGCGGTTTCGCGCCCTCTGGCAGTTCGGTCGCGATAAGTGTCGGATGCTCTAGCCAGACCGCCGCATGTCTTAGGGCAGTGTCAGCCGCGGACCTGGTCGCCGTCGAGGCAGGCGTGCTCTATCCGTTCGTCGATGGAAAACTGCTCACTCAGACGCCGACGGCGGCGTTTACCAGCGGCGAATTCAACAAGGTGCCGGTGATTGCGGGCACCAATCATGATGAATGGAGGATCTTCGTAGCCGAGGAGTACGACTTAGCGGGGAATCCTATCCTGACCGACGCTGAGTACATAGCTGCGGTCGGGGCGATGTGGACGTCAGCATTGGAATCTTATGTATTGACGGCCTATCCCTATGCCAGTTATACAAACGGCGGGTTGGCATTAAGTGCTTCGGGTACCGACGGAGTTTTCTCATGTCCAGCGCGCATTGCGAATAAGGAGTTGTCGAAATTCGTGACCACCTATGCTTATGAGTTCAACGACGAGAACGCACCCCCTGGCATGGTAGCAGGTGTTACCTTTCCGCTAGGCGCCTTTCACGCTGCCGAGCTTCAATACCTCTTCACAATAGCAGGCGACACTTTCACATTTACCCCCGACCAGCAGCAGCTCTCCGACTCGATGATCAGCTACTGGACCCAATTCGCGAAGACACTTGATCCTAACTCGACCGACCAGCCTATGTGGCCGGCGTACAGCGCGTCAGCCGACGAGTTCCAATCGCTGATCCCACCAACTCCAATGCCTGAGACCAACTTTAACACCTTTCATATGTGTGATTCGTTTTGGAATCTCTTCTGATCGCCGGGCCAACCTACCCTAACGGGCGGTCTCGTCGTCGAAATAACGCGCCAGCTCCGGAGGCATCGAGTCAACGTCGATCTCGAAAAGTTCCAGGAGCACGTCATCAGGCGCCGGACACATGATATAGCGCCAGGTGCCGAACTCGCGAATGCCGCTTCTGAAGGTCGCCCCCATCTCAAGTAAGCGGCGATGCAGGCCCGCCAGGTCATTCGTGCGAATTCCGACATGATGGATGGCGCCATGGCCCGAGTCGCGCGGCGGTTGCGCATATAGATGAAGGCGGCCCATGCCAATCTTCATGAAGACGTTGCGCGCGCCGCCGAAATCGCCATCGAAATATACTTCCGCACCCAAAGCGCGGACGTACCAGTCGATCGCCGCATTCAGATCTCGCGAGAAGAGGTGCACGTGGTGAACGTGGTTCATCCTGCCTCCTTAATCGTGGCGCAGCATTCGCAGACCAAACTGCAGGCGCTGGGCGCCGGTGGCGATCTCCAGCGCTGCCATCGCATAGCAGAGTAACGGCCCTATCGCCCGCAGGAGCGGTATCGCTTCGACAGATCCGAGCACGATGAAGAAGATGATCGCTTCGGTACGCTCGAGGATTCCCGGCGGATACTCGATCAGCTTGGCGCTGGGACCCTCGAGCGCGGCGCCGACCGCGAGAAAGATCGTGATATTTACGTACCAGGTGGCGACCAGGACCAGCGCCGGAAAATAGAGGCCCGGATCGCGCCACGCTATGCCTACCATTACGCAAGCCTCGACGACGCGATCGGCCGAGAGATCGAGCACGCCGCCGAGCGCGCTGGGCGCCACACACTCGCGCGCGATGGTGCCGTCGAGCGCGTCGAACGCCGCGCTGATTACGAGCGCGACGATCGCGAACATCGCGTGGGCGCGCGCGAACGCGAATCCGGCCGCGATGCCGGCGAGTGCGGCGAGAATCGTCGCAGTGTTCGCGCCGATTCCGACGCTGAAAAGCGCGCGGGCGCATCGCGACTGCAGCCGCTTGATGTCGGGGTTCGCGCCGAAGATCGTATCGAGCATCTGATTGCCTCTACTGGCGACGCTGGCGCGCAGCTCACCAGCCGAGTTAACGTTCCAGACAGGATGCGCGTTGGCAAGGGCATGATTACGAAATGGAAGCGAGGATGGACGGTCGCGGTGCTCGCGACAATTCTCGCAGTGGCGTGCGCGCGGCCGGCGTTTTCAGCGAATGCGCTCATCTTTCCACCGACCAGCTTCGCAATCCTGAATCCCGACACCGGTGTCGCGATCGGACGCAGCCGCTACCGTGTCGAAAGTGCCGGCGACAGCGCGACGCTGCGCGGTGAGAATGGTTACTTCGACGGTCAGACCGACGTCGAGACCGCCCATCTGCGGCTGGGAGCTGCCGGCGAGCTAGCCAGGCTGCTCGACTTCGACCACACGTTCTACAAAGCCGACCGATCGATTCTGTTCCGGGCTCACCTGGATGCGAAGTCGGGCGTCGCTACTTGTACCGACAATTCCGGCGCACAGAAGAGCGAACAGACCGAGGTGCTGAGCATCCCGGCGGACACCTGGGCGGGCGCGAGCATCCTGATTCCGATCCAGGACATCTTACGCACGGGCGTCAGAGGCGAGAGTCGTCCGCTGCACGTCTTCAGCTGCGCGCCCAGCCCCAAAATATTTTCGATCAGCGTTCAGGTCGATCCTGGAAATGCGGTCTGGACAGCCTATGGCGCCGAGGCGATTAGAGTCGAGGTGCGGCCGGATTTCGGATGGTTGAACGTGATCGTTGGGTCCTTCGTGCCCAAGCTCCACGCGTGGTTCGATCCGAACGACGAATTGGCGTTCGTCGGCGACGAGTCAGCGCGCTACTACAAAGGTCCGCGGATCATGATCGTGAAGACGCGCGGCGATGGGCGCAGTGCCTCACGCGGTACGAAATAGCCGACTGAATTTTCCGGAAAATCTAAAAGTGGACGATGCCTTCGCCGTCGGGATGGCGCGCGGATTTCGAGGCTTTGGGTTTTTGATACACAAACGAAATCTTACACTGCGGGCAGGTGCCTTCGGGCTGTTGGCCGCTGCGACGGACCAGTTTGACGTAACGCACGGCTCCGTCGTCGCACAGATGACCGGCGACTGGGAAGTCGTACACGGTACGCACCGTGATTTTCTCGCTCATTCTCGCGCTCGCGCTCCTCAAGTCAGTCAGTCTCTCCCGTCATATACGCACCGCGACTTCTTTTGTTTCAAATCTGCAACCACGCGCGACCGAAAATCCAAAAGTCGAATCAACCACCATAATGAAATTGCGGCGTCGATCAATCCTTTTGACGATGAATTTAGAAAAAATCTTCAGGCTGCTGGAGGCCGGGCTCGCACTTCGAACGTGACGAGCTCGAACGGCTTGAGTTCGAGCGTGATTGCGCCGTCGCGCGAGCGCTTGAGGCCGTCGCGCTTCACGCGGCGCCCGGCCAGGTCGACTATGCGCACGTTGCGGCCGGCGCCGAAGCTGAAGTGGGCGGACTCGGGACTCGGCGACGCGCTGTAAGCGCGCACTTTGTAAGAGCCCGCGCGGGCAAGCGGGCGCGCTGTCGAGAAAATTATTCGCGGATTGTCGCATCCCATCAGAGCGGCAGCGGCGGAATCGCCGGCTGCGCGCCGGCCGGGAAAAACACGCGGCGGCGACGTGCACGCTTCGACTCTTTGCAGAAGATCGATTTCAAGATAGCTCCCGCGAAAAGTGGCGACCGCGAATTCGAAGCGATGCTCGCCGATTTCCTGGGCGCCCGGCGTCTCCAGCTCGGGCCCGGCCCCGCCGCGGCGCGTCGCGAGGTCGGAACGCGACAGCCATCCGACGCATCGCAGCAAAGTCAGAAGGATCGTCGTACCCGCGCGCTCCGGCCGCGCTTCGACCTCGAGGATACCCCGGCTTACAATCGCGGCCGAGAAATCGGCGCTCTCGACGGCGGTGAACGTGCGATGCGGTACGGTCGGATAGATCTCCTCAGTACCCCGCGGTTCCGACGGCGCGAGCGGGCGCCGGATTACGCCGAAGCTGGTGTCGTGGACGGCGTCGGTCGCGACGATCGGCGTTCGCAGGGCGGCGCGCAGGCGATGGTCGCGCGAGCGATTGTTGACGTCGGCGACGAAATCGACGCGGTCGAGGCCGGCATAAAGCGTCGCGTTGAGAGCGACGTCGAGTTGCTCGCTCTGGGGCGAGCGCGAGCGCCGGTCGGCGGTGAGCGAAGCCGGCACCTCGAACGTCATCGAGACTTTGATGCGCCGGCGCACCGGGCCGTTGTCGACAACGCTCGCGGAAATCGAGGCGGGCCCTACGATTGGTGCGACATCGCCGACCGGATCATGGTTGTACTCGTCGCCGCGATCGCCGTCGTCCTCGAAATACATTTCCATCGCAGAGTTGCGGGAGAGGTCGCGAATCTCGAGACCGCGCGCGGTCGGCGTTAGGCGGAAAAATTCGTTCTCGATCGACGCGGCCGGCTCAGAGTTCGCGGACACGCCGCGGGAATCGTCGCGGATCAAGCGATAGAAACTGAATCCCGATTGCGTGAGATCGTCCGCGACGAAATTGACGGTGCATCGCGCGGCGCTGGTCGCATGGATCCGGATCGTTCCCGAATCCGGGATCCGAGTGCGAATGGCGTGCTTGAATTCTTCGAGATTCAGATCGCTGAACGCGGCCCGGCTCACGAACAGGTTCACCTGCGGGCGTCCGTCCGGCGCGGCCACGATCTCGAAGCGATTTACGGTGCGTCCGTAGACGACCGGCTGGCTCAAGCCGCTCACGATCGATTTGAATTCCGCCGCCGACAGGTCGGAATCGAGCGCGCGCAGCTCGCGGCCAGCGTCGACCGCGACCGCGATGCGCCGGCCATCCGCCGTCTCGATGGCATACTGCGCGCGCGGGTCCTCGACTTCAGCTTCGCCGCTGACGAGTGCGATTCGGGCGAACGACGGGTTGAAGACCGCGATTTCCGCCGCGTCAGCATTGCGCGCACTGAGACATGCCGACGCGGCGCGGCGCACCGCCGTCTCGGCGAGCATCGCAGCCTGGTCGAATCGATGGCGCATGTCGATGTGCACCTGGTCGACCGAGCATCCGCAAATCGAATCGTGAGGATGGTTCTGAATTTCGGTTCGCCACGCCATCTCGAGGAATGCGTCGAGGCCGGCGCCGCGCCCGAGCGCGTTGGCAAGCGCCGCGAGCGGATCCGCGAAACGCTCGAGCGCGCGGCAATTCTCAAAGTCGCGCTGCTTGATCCATGTGCGCGCGGAGGTGACGCCGGGCAACAGATGCGAGCGCAGCGGCGATCGCAGTTCGCCGCGATGACGGGGAGTGCCGTCGAGCGGAAGATCGGCGAGGCGGCGGACGTAGTTCTCGAGCGAGCCCGTCTCGAACGTCATCGCGGAGATCTCGCGCGCCTCGTTGATTCGCGCGGACAGCCGCGCGTCGGGCTCGGCGTGATCGGTGCCATTCATCACGAGAATCGGCGTGCCGGCGGCTAAGTCGCGCTCGCGGAGCGCAATCTGTTCGGCGCGTGCGACGAAGCTGTCCACCGATTCGAGCGGCAGATTGGAGCCGTTCGAATAGCCATTGGGCAGATAGACCGTCAGCACCGAGCTGCCGTCGAGCGCTTCCCAGGCGAAACGATTGCGATTCACGTCCGCGCCGACGCCGCGCCACAGCACCGCGGTCGTGAATCCGAAGCCGGCGAGAATTTGCGGCATCTGCGCGATGTGCCCGAACTGATCGGGGAGATAGCCTACGTCGAGCGGCCGGCCGAAGCGCCGCGCAATCGCCATGCCGATTTCAAGATTGCGAATGAGCGACTCGCCGCTCACCAGGAAGCTGTCCGCGAGCACGTACCACGGCCCGACCTGGATTTTGCCCGCGCGAATCAGATTGCGCAGCCGCGGCTCGGCGCGTGGCCGCATCTCGAGATAGTCGTCGAGCACAATCGTCTGGCCGTCGAAATGAAACGACGGAATCGTGCCGCGCTCGACCAGCGGGATCATGCGATCGGCCATCGTGACCAGCCGCGCGCGCATCTGCTGGAACGGCTGATACCATTCGCGATCCCAGTGCGTGTGAACGACGAAATATAGATGATCCATGAAATTCCCGGCGTCGGCGCGCGGCGTCATTCGGGAATTATACGACGGGCGCGCCGGTTGCAATTGATTGTGCTAGCTTCGACCAATCGATGGCTCGGCGGCTCACAAAACTGCTCGTCGCAAATCGCGGCGAGATTGCGCTTCGGATCATCCGCAGCGCGCGCCTGTTCGGTCTCAAGACTGTCGCCGTGTATTCCGCCGCGGATGAGAAAAGCGCGCACGTCGGCGCCGCTGACGAGGCGATTGCGATCGGACCGGCCGAGGCCGCAAAAAGCTATCTCGACATCGCGGCGATAATCGCAGCAGCGAAGCAATCCGGCGCCGACGCGATTCATCCCGGCTATGGATTTCTCTCCGAGCGTCCAGAGCTCGCGCAGGCTGCCGCCGATGCGCAGATCGTGTTCGTCGGCCCACGGCCTGAGGTAATGGCCGCGCTGGGCGACAAAGTCGCAGCGCGGCGAATCGCAGTTGCTGCGGGCGTCCCGGTAGTGCCGGGAATCGAGACTGCGGAAATTTCCGCCGCGCGCGAGTTTGCCGCACTCGTCAGTTATCCAATCCTCATCAAGGCCGCCGCCGGAGGCGGCGGACGGGGGATGCGGGTGGTTGCGGAAGCGTCGCAGCTCGAGGGCGCTCTGGAAGCGGCTGCGCGCGAAGCGGCGGCGGCGTTTGGCGACGGGCGGATCTTCATCGAAAAGTATCTGGCGCATCCCCGGCACATCGAAATACAAATTCTCGGCGACGAGCACGGCGCCGTGGTCGCGCTCGGCGAGCGCGATTGCTCGATCCAGCGGCGGCATCAGAAGATTATCGAGGAATCGCCGGCGCCGGGACTGTCAGGCGCGATGCGCGCGAAGATGATCGAGGCGGCGCTGAAACTCGCTCGCGCGGCGCACTACACCAACGCCGGCACGGCCGAGTTCCTGGTCGAGGGCGACAACTTTTATTTCCTAGAAGTCAACGCGCGCTTGCAAGTCGAGCATCCCGTGACCGAGATGCGTTTCGGATGCGACCTGGTGTGCGAGCAATTGCGGATCGCGTCGGGCGGCAAAGTTTCGGAGCCGGCGGCTCCGCGTGGTGCAGCGATCGAATGCCGCATCAATGCCGAGGATCCCGAGCATGACTTCCGTCCCGCAATCGGAACCGTGCTTCATTTGAGCGCTCCCGGCGGCCCGGGCGTCCGGTTCGACTCGCACCTGGCGCGCGGCGCCGAAGTGACGCCGTGGTACGACGGCCTGCTCGGCAAGCTGATTTGTTACGGCGCGAATCGCGAGGAGGCGCGTGGCCGCCTCGTCAACGCGCTAGGCGAATTCGCGTTGCTCGGCGTGACGAACAACGCGGCCTACCTGCGCGATATCATTGCGAGCGAGCAGTTTTGCGACGCCAAGCTCTCGACGCACTTTATCGACGAGGTTTTTTCGCAGTGGAAGGTCAACTCGTCAGAACTCGATGCGGCAATTGTCGCAGCTGCGATCACCGCCGGCGATCCTCAAGCTGAAAACTCTGCGCCGCGGACGAGTAATGAACGGCGGTCGCCGTGGGACGTCTTGAACGGCTTCGAGCTGTGGAGATCGCGGCGATGAAGCTCATCCGCACGGGTGACACGCGCGAAATTGACGTCGAGGTGATCTCGCGCGACGGCGCGGCGATTCGCGTCCGCATCGGGGACCGGGAAGTCGCGGCGGAGTTCACGCCGAATGCCAACGGCGGCGGGATTCTTGCGATCGACAGCCGGCGCTATCCGGTTTTCAGCGCGCGGCAAAAGGAATCGATCCTCGTTTCAGTCGGTCCCGCGTCTTTCAAGTTCAGGCCGGCGCAAGCGGCTGCGCGGCGGCGCGCGCGCGGGCTCGCAGCCGCGGAAATCACCGCGCCGATGCCTGGCAAGGTGCTCAAGGTGCTGGTCCGCGACGGCGACCTGGTCGAGGCGGGACAATCGCTAGTCGTGATCGAAGCGATGAAAATGGAAACGACGCTCGCCGCCGAGAGCGCTGCGATTGTGAAGCAGGTTCGCGTCGAGGAGGGGCAGACCGTCGATCACGGCGCAGTGCTGATCGAGCTCAGTCCCCCTCCGGCTTCATCAGGTCGCGAATCTGCGCCTCGAGCCGGGTGATCCAATCCTCGAAGTCGCCGTCTCGCTCGACGACTATCTCCAGCTTGCCATTTTCCAAAATTGAGACGCGCCCCGGATGCTCGGTGCGCAGTGGAATCTCGACCGCCTCGCGCGAAATTCCCATCGGATCGATCACCGCGAAGATTCTTTCAATTTCCTTCAATGTGACGGCCTTGAGCATTGTGCACGCCTCGCGCGGATACGTCTTTACTTAAATTGTCAGCGTCGTAAGCTCAAGGCGCGCGCAAATATTGTTCGGGGAGGGATCGCGTGTTCGGCACAATCAAGAAAGTAGTCAAGGACAAGGGCTTCGGCTTCATCATCGCGGACGACGGCGGCAACGAAGTTTTTTTCCATCGCTCGGCTCTGTCGCCCAAGGTTTATTTCGACGACCTGCGAGAGGGCAACGAGGTTCAGTTCGACGTCCGCCCGGGCGAGAAGGGGCGGCAGGCATTCAACCTGCGCCTGCGGTGATTTGTCTCATCGTGTAAGCGCGAACCAGCGCTTCATTATGCCCGCAACGAACGGCGTGAGCCGCGTGCGCGTGTAGAGTCCCGCGGCGCGGCGAATCGCGTCGGCCTGCGTCGGGTAGGGATGAATCACGTCGCCGAGCGCGCCTAGTCCCACGCCGGCTTTGATCGCGGTCGTGAGCTCCGAGATGATCTCGCCGGCATGACTCGCGACAATCGTCGCGCCGACGATTTGATCGCTGCCCGCGCGGACGTGCACCTTGACGAAGCCGTCGGTCTCCCCGTCGAGCACGGCGCGATCGACCTCGGCCAGTTCCTGCGTGTAGGTCGCGACTGCAATTCCGCGCTGCTTCGCCTCGGCTTCGTAGAGTCCGACGTGCGCAATTTCAGGATCGGTGTAGGTACACCATGGAATAGTCAGTTGGCTCGCGCGCTGGCGTCCGAAGAATAGTGCATTGCGCAAGATGATGCGCGCGTGCGCGTCGGCCATGTGAGTAAACTTGTATGGCGATGCGACGTCGCCGCCCGCGTACACCAGCGGATTCGTGGTGCGCAGGTGGTCGTCGACCTTCACGCCGTTCTGCTTGTCGTATTCGATCATCGCGGCTTCGAGATTGAGCCCCTTGACTGCGGGCACTCGGCCGACGCCCATCAAGATCGTGTCGCAGGCAATCTCGCGGCGGACGCCGTCTCGCTCGGTCGCGATTATTTTTTCCTTGCCGCGGATTTCGACGCCCGAAATTTTGCATCCGGTGATAATTTCGACGCCGTCGCGAACGATTGCGCGTTCGACCCGCTCGGCGGCGTCGCGATCCTCGCGAATCAGGATTTGCGGCGCGACTTCGAGCAGCGTCATCTGCGCGCCGAATCGCGCGAACGTCTGCGCGAGCTCACATCCGATCGGACCGGCTCCGATCACCGCGATTCGCCGCGGTAATTCGGTCAGCGAGAAAACCGTCTCGTTGGTCAGGTAGCCGGCCTCGGCTAGACCCGGAATCGGCAGCGCCGCGGCCCGCGCGCCTGTGGCGATGGCGGCCTTCTTGAATCGCAGCCGCTTGCCGTCAACCTCGACGCAGTCAGGCGTGACGAAGCGTCCGTCGCCGATGAACACCTCGACGCCCAGGCCGCGAAATCGATTCGCCGAATCGGTCGGACTGAGCTCGGCGCGCAGCTTGCGCATTCGCTCCATCACCGCCGGAAAATTTACGCGCACGCCCGCCGGCACCTCGACGCCGAAGCGACCCGCGTCGCGAACCGCGGCGGCCACGCGCGCCGAGCGGATCAGCGCCTTCGACGGGACGCATCCGAAGTTCAGGCAATCGCCGCCCATCAGGTCGCGCTCGACAAGCGCAACCTTCGCACCGAGAATCGCCGCGCCCGCAGCCGTGACCAATCCGGCGGTACCCGCTCCGATCACCACCATGTTGTAACGGCCCGAGGGCTCGGGATTCTTCCATCCCGCCGGATGCAGAATTTCCGTAAGCGCGAGGTTGTAAGCGTCGAGCGGCTCATGCTTCAGCGCGTGCGATCCCATCGATGTGTCCCCTCGCTTAAGTCTTTTCGCGCAGCGCCCGCGCGCCGATTCGCGTTGCATAGACTGCCACCGCGACCGTCGCGATGAATCCGACTGCGGTGAGCGCCCATCCTGCCGGCGTTCGCTTGACGCGGCCGCCGGCCGCGCCTGCGAGGTCGCCGCTCAGCGAGCCGATATACACGTAGAGAATCGTGCCCGGGATCATCCCGGCCCACGACGCAAAAAAATAGTCGCGCAGCGTCACGCGCGTCAGCCCGTAGGCATAGTTGAGCAGGTTGAACGGGAACACCGGCGACAGCCGCGTCAGGATGACGATTTTCCATCCTTCCTTGCCGACCGCTTCGTCGATCGCCTTGAACTTCGGGTTGCCTTCGAGTCTCTTACTGATCCAGTCCCGCGCCAGATAACGGCCGACGAGAAAAGCTGCAGTGGCGCCGAGCGTCGCGGCGATCGACACGTAGATCGAGCCGCGCACCACGCCGAAAATCACGCCGGCGCCGATCGTTAGGATCGAGCCGGGAAGAAACGCGACGCACGCCGCGATGTAAATCGCGATGAACGCGACCGGCGCCAGCGCTCCCAGCCCGCGAATCCAGTCGAGCGCGTTGGTCAGCCACGGTCCCGCGCCGATGCGATGCGCGCCGTACAGGATCGCGATCGCGGCCATCGCGATCAGCAGAATTTTCGGGCGAAAGATAGCGGCGGCTCGGCTGGACGCGGTGGTCATCTCGAGGTTCCCGGATTTCTGACTCGCGAGGCGGCAGTTCGGTCTTTTGGTTTCCGCCGCGAGCATCACGGCCGCGGGCTGCTTATAATGCCATCGAGGAGTGTGTAATTCTAATCCGCATGTCGGTCCACCAGCACGAAAAACACGCGCGCAGGAATCTCAAGCTCGGCATCATCACCGCCAGCGATTCGCGCACGCCCGAAACCGACGACAGCGGCAAGCTCATCCGCACGATGCTCGAGGCGGCCGGCCATCGCATCGACTACTACGAAATCCTGCCCGATGACGGCGAGAAGATTACCGCCGCGATCGTCCGCAACCTGGAGAATCTCGACGCGATCATCGTCAACGGCGGGACCGGCATCACCGCGCGCGACGGCACCACGGAAGTCGTGAAATCGCTGCTGGACAAGGAGCTCGAAGGCTTCGGCGAATTGTTCCGGATGCTGTCGTATCAGGAAATCGGCGCGGCTGCGATGATGAGCCGTGCGATTGCCGGCGTGCGGCGCGGTAAGTTTATCGCCGCGCTTCCCGGCTCCCCCGACGCCTGCCGGCTCGCGATGGACAAACTGCTGATTCCCCAGCTCGGGCACATCACGTACCTGCTGAGCAAATGAACAAGTTCACGATCAAACTGTTCGCGACGTTGCGCGAGCGCGCGCACGCGGCCGAGCTGACGCGCGAATTTCCCGACGGCACGACGGTCGCCGACATGTGGCGGCAGATGGTCATTGAATTCCCCGAGCTCGGCGGGCATCGCGATTCGGTCGGCTTCGCCGTCAACCAGGAATACGTCGAGGCCGGCTTCAAGCCGCGGATGGGCGACGAGATCGCGTTCATCCCGCCCGTCAGCGGGGGTGCGGACAGCGGTGGTGGCGACATGCCGGCGTACGTCGGCAAAATCACGATTGGACGCAATGCGATCGACGTCGCCGCGCTCGAGCGCGAAGTTGCCGACCCTGCCGCGGGCGCAATCGTCTCCTTCACCGGCACCACTCGCCGCGACAACGCGGGCCGCGTCGTCATTCGCCTGGAGTACGAAGCTTACGAGCCGATGGCGCTCTCCGAGATGCGCAAGCTTGCGGTCGAGGCGGGCGCGCGATGGAAAATCACGCGCATCGCGATCGCGCATCGTGTCGGCGTCGTCGAGATTGGCGAGACCTCGGTCGCGATCGCGGTCTCGGCGCCGCATCGCGCCGAGGCGTTCGAGGCGTGCCGCTTCGCGATCGATCGGCTGAAGGAAATCGTGCCGATCTGGAAAAAAGAGCACTTCGAGGGCGGCGAGGTATGGATAGGCTGCCAAACCTCGCATCCACCTGTTCAGCAGTAGCGGTTAAATTAATGTGGGATGATCCACTGAGATCAGGTCGAAGCAGATTTGCAGTCCGCGCAACCGCTTTGGTGAGCTTTTTGATGGGTGCCGCGTTTCTCGGCGTGGTTCTCGCCGTCATGTTCCAACGTTTTCTCGGGAGCCACCCAGGACTCGCGGTGCTTTTTGCTGCCGGGTACGTCAGCATTTGCGCGATCGGCTCGTACTACAAAATATTTCCCCCGGCGTCAGTTGTCGACCGCGGGAGAAAATAGCGATCGGGCCGGTATCCGAGACGATCATGGCGCCAATCGACCCGTCATCATTGACCGACCGGACAGTTACCCGTTACAAAGGTAGGATGGCGTTAGGCGAAACATCGGTTGAAAAAATCATCCTGGCTGAGCCGCGCGGCTTTTGCGCCGGCGTCGATCGCGCGGTCGAGGCCGTCCGCAGCGCGCTGCGCTCCTACGGCCGCCCGCTCTACGTGCGCCACCAGATCGTGCATAACCGCTTCGTGCTCGAAGCGCTCGAAAAGGAAGGCGCGATATTTGTCGAGAGCCTCGACGAGGTTCCGACTGGCCAGCGTGTCATCTTCAGCGCGCATGGCGTCGCGCCCAGCGAATGGGACCGCGCCAAGGATCGCGAGCTGCGCGTTATCGACGCCACCTGCCCGCTCGTCACCAAGGTTCATCTCGAAGTCAAGAAATACGACACCGACGGCCGCACCGTTATCCTCATCGGCCATGCCGGCCACGAGGAAGTGAAAGGCACGCTCGGCGTCGCGCCCGGCAAAGTGGTCTTGGTCGGCAGCGTCGCAGAGGCCCGCACGGTGAAGGTCGAGAATCCCGGGCGTATCGCGGCCGTCACGCAGACCACGCTCAGCGTCGACGACACTCGCGATATAATGGAGACGCTCAAGGAGCGTTTCCCCTCGATGCAGGCGCCGAAGACCGACGACATCTGCTACGCGACGCAGAATCGCCAGAACGCCGTCAAGGAACTGGTGCAGGTCAGCGACGCCGTCCTGGTCGTCGGCTCGAAGCAAAGCTCGAATGCGAACCGGCTGGTCGAGGTCGCGCGGATGCGCGGCGCGCGCGCGTTCCTGGTCGATTCGATCGCCGACGTCGAGCCCGCGATGCTCGAAGGGGTACGGTCGCTTGGCCTGACCGCGAGCGCGTCGTCGCCCGAGTGGCTGGTCGAGGAAATTATCGGTGCGTTCGCGCGCTCCGGCGCCGAAGTCGAGCTGCTGAGCGTCGCCAAGGAGCGCGTGCACTTCCCGCTCCCGCTGCCAGCCGACTGATCTGTCACCTCTACCCGCACGGAGACCTTTGCATAACCGGCTGGATTTCTTCCCCTCTCCCCGCGAGGGAGAAGATGAAGGTGAGGGTCCTTATCCAGCGCGCATTTTTCGCGCGCGATTCAGGATTCTGCTCCGTCCAACTTCAACTTGACAATTCCGCACCATTGCTTGCAGACTCATCCCGATTTCCGCGAACCCTGAGAGGAAGATTCCGATGCGAACAGCCATCGCGCGCGCGCTGATACTGCCCGTCCTGCTGGCAATCCCGTTTGTCAGCGGATGCCAGTCGGAGTCGAAGAAACATCTGTACGCCGCCGAAGATCTGTTCGAAAAGCGCGATCTCGACGGCGCCAAAAAAGAACTCGAGCTCTCCATAAAGGCCGACCCCAACAACCTCGACGCGCACAAGTCGCTTGCGAATGTAGATAACGCGCTCGGCGATGAGGAAGGCGCCGGCAAGGAATTCATGGCGGCCTCGGCGCTCGATCCCACCGATGAGAAACTCCTCGAGAAGGCTCGCCTCTTCAAGCAGCTCCAGGACATGGCGAATTCTTCCGGCCAGGCGCTCGACAAGATCAAGGCGGGCCAGGTCGAGGAAGGCGTCGCTCAGCTCAAGGACATCATTACGACCACCAGGATTCCCTCGGCCCAGCAGAAAGCGGTAAGCGCGCTCTCCGATGCGCTCCCGATCATCGAAAAAGTGGGCGACCAACAAATGGCCGACAAGAAGTACCCCGACGCCATCAATACTTATGAGCAGGGCATCCGCGCCGCGATGCTGCTGGCCAGGGCCCACAAGCAGGACACGCTCGGCACCGAGGCCGACCCGATGATGCATAAGATGAGCGAGGCCGCCAAGGCCGCCGGCACCCCCGACGCGACCTTCAAGCTCTTCAACGACGTGATCGGCATCTATCCTGACGACAAGGTCGCCAATATCGAGTTGGCGCAGGTCTACCTGACCAGGACTCCGCCCGACTACGACACCGCCGCCGACCTCGAAGAGCGCGGCGGCGCGCCCGACGACCAGGTTCGCAAGCTCCGCGACCTGGCCAAGAAGCATCGCAAGTGAGATGAGCTGAGGCGCCAATCCAGGCCGATGCGGCGGCGCGGCTATATCGCGGTGGAAGGGCCTATCGGGGTTGGCAAAACGAGCCTCGCGCAGGCGCTCGCGCGCGAGTTGGGCGCGCGCCTGATGCTCGAGGACGCCGACAACAACCCGTTCCTTCCGCGCTTCTACGCTGACCCGGACAAGTACGCATTTCCCGCGCAGCTTTACTTTCTCCTCACCCGCCACAGCCAGCAGCGCGAGCTGAATCAGCAGGATCTCTTCACGCAGGCCACCGTCGCCGACTATCTGTTCGCCAAGGATAAAATTTTCGCCGCGATGAACCTCGCGCCCGACGAGCTCAAGCTCTACGACAACGTCTACAAGCTGCTCGACGCCGAGATGGCCAAGCCCGACCTCGTCGTCTACGTGCGCGCAACTATCGAAGTGCTCGCCGAGCGGCTCCGCAAGCGCAATCGCGATTTCGAGCGCCACATCAGCTTCGACTACCTCGAGCGCGTCTCGTCGGCCTACCGCGATTTCTTTTTCTACTACGACGAAGCCCCGCTGCTGGTAGTCGACACCACGGAAATCGACTTCGTCGCCAATCCCGAAGACTTGGGCGAGCTGATTCGCGAGATCGACAGCGCCGGCCCCGGCACCCAATACTTCGTCCCGCGCAAAAGCTGAGTTCCGGCCGAGCCGAGTCGCTTGAAGAGAAAAACGACAGATCGCGAATCAAGAATAAGAAAAGCGAATTGTCAGACCAGCACTAAAAGTCAGGATTGTCACGCCGCTGCCACTGAATTGTGTCAGACGACAAATTCAGTTCTTCGACGATCCTCTCGATAATCTTTGTGATCTTCGAAATGTCGCGTATCTCGCTTGGAAGATAGATCGTCGTGGTCCCTTTTGGATAGCCGCGATAGTGTTTGAGAGCGAAATTCAGATTACCGTTGAGTACAAACGCTATACCCTCGTAGGAGTCCAGGTCGTCCTCTTCTTTGACGACGTACCTTTTAAACATCGGGGAAAAGTATGAGATCGGCTTGCCAAGAATGGCCTGTGGAACCAAGTCATGCTTCTTGAGTTCGCTAAATGAGATCGGCTTCAACATTCAGGGTACCTGTGTGTTTTTCGTCACAGTTGCTGATATCACAGCAAAATCCACACCATTCTGATTGACGCTTCGAACGCCTGGACTATTCGCATACCACCTTGCTTCAAAAGGAGTACCACTGCCCCTTGTTGGGGTCACCACTGTCTCAAATTCGATTCCTCGAACACCAGTTGGGAGGGAATTTCGGTACGCTTTGACGCAAGGCAGAGTACTTGAACTTGCAGCTCGCCCCCATATTTCATGCGAGGCTTCCTGTCGTTTCGCGTCAGCACTTGTTTGCGTCGTGGACTCGATCCGATGATACGGCATTCGGGCCGCCCGACACGGCAGTTTAATAATATACTGTTTGACAGCGCTCACACATCTGACACGATGACTCGCCCGGCCACCTCGGCGCGAGTTAGAATTGTTTGTCCGAAGGAGTCGAGCACAGGTTTTTTTGCAACGCTCGCGATTGCTCTATGAATGATTCCACAAATTCTCAGCCGGTTGAGAGCCGCGCGGCAAAGATGCTGCGCGAGGCCTTCCAATCCGGACGGCCGCTCACCTACATCCGCTCTTCCGAAGAGCACCGAATCGGAAGGCTGTTGCAGGAGGTCGGCCGTGCCTTACACCCGCGCTCTCCGGTGCCCGTTTGGACCTGGAGCCTCACGCAAGGATTGCTTCGCGATGACGGCGTGGCCCAGGCCGGCACTCTCGAACCTCGTGAAGCGCTTGACTTCGTCGCCGCTCACAAGGACGCCGCCATCTTCCATCTCAAGGACTTTCACGAGCCCCTGCGCGAATCGCCCGAGATCAGGCGCCGTCTTCGGGACCTGTACGAAAGCTGTCTCGATCAACGGAAGTTCGTAGTCATCAGTTCGCCGGTGAAATTCGTCCCTGCGGAAGTCGAACGGGACCTGCTGTATCTCGAGCTGCGGCCGCCTGATCTCGTCGAACTGGCTGACTTCCTGCGCGGCGAGGCGCAACAACTCTCGGCGGCCGGCGTTAGAACCGACACGAGCGAGGCCAACCTTTACCAGTTCGCGCGCGCCCTGCAGGGAGTAACGCTCCAGGAGGCGCGCCACGCGGTGCGCCGCGCCTTGGCTGCCGGCCGAGGTCTCGATGCCGAGTCGTTGCCGGCGATGCTCGAGGAAAAGCGGCTCCTGGTTAACCGTGGCGGCGTCATCGAGTACGTTGCCGACAGCACCACCATCGGTGAGGTCGGTGGGCTGGAGAAGCTCAAGGAGTGGCTGCTCGAGCGTCGCAAACTGTTTCAACTCCGCGAGAGCCTGAGCGCCGACATAGTGCCCAAGGGCGTCCTCGTAATGGGCATCCCGGGATGTGGTAAGAGCCTGTGCGTCAAAGCCATCGCCTCGCACTTCGAGCTTCCACTCTATCGAATCGACATGATCGAGGTCTTCTCCGGCAGGCATGGCGAGCCCGAGGGAGCATTCGTCCAGGCCTGCAAGACCCTCGAGGATTTGGCGCCCGCGGTGGTTTGGTTCGACGAAATTGAAATGGGGATTACCTCGGGCGATCCGGGCGGCGAGCAGGGCAGGATCTTCGCGTTCTTTCTCACCTGGATGCAGGAGAAGGCGCGCGGGCTCTTTGTCGCCGCCACCGCAAACCGGATCGACCTTCTTCCCGCCGAGATGATTCGCAAGGGACGTTTCGACGAGGTCTTCTTTGTGGACATGCCGCTGGTTGCCGAACGGACCGAAATCTTGAAGATTCATCTCGCCCGCCGAGGAATCGATCCAGCCAAGTTTGATTTGGACCGGCTCGCGGGCTTCACAAAAGGCTGGACCGGTGCCGAAATCGAGCAGACTGTCGTATCGGCGCTGACCAAGGCGCGGCTGCAGGACCGTGAGGTTACTGAGCAGGATCTCTTCCGGGCCGCCGGTGAGCTGGTTCCGCTGGCGCGCACCATGAAGGAACAGATCAATCACATTCGTAGCTGGGCCTTCGAGCGCGCAGTCCGCGCATCTCCCATTCCCGTCGGTGGGTCATTGTCATAAGGACCAAAGCGAGCAACACCAACGCAGGGAAGAGTCTGCCCGCATCTTCTTTCTTAACATCGGGTGCAGGGGGTCACCCCTGCCCAAGGAAGTGTGAAACCCGCGTGGGTTTCACATTCCATCAAGTGATTTACCCTTCCCCGAGCTGCACCTTGACATAAGCGAATAAAGAGCGAAAATAGGTCGCTTCAAGGAGGACAAATCAATGGCGACCTGGAACGAATTCGAAACCGACGCCCCCGACATCGCGGCTGCTGGAAAACAAATGCTCTATCAATTCGGCGTCAGACTCGCCTTCTTAGCCACGCTGCGCAAGGACGGTGCGCCGCGCCTGCATCCGATTTGCCCGACCATCGTCGACGGCCACCTCTACGCGCTCATCGGTCCCACCCCCAAGCGCGCCGACCTCCGCCGCGACGGCCGCTACGCGTTGCACACCTTTCCTCCCGTCGACGTTGACGACGAGTTCCTCGTGATGGGCCGTGCGACGTTCATCGACAGCGCGGCCATCGCCGACGCCGTCCGCACCGACCTCGTCGGCCGCGGCATGACTACCACCAACGACGAACTTCCGTTCGAGTTCCGCATCGAAAGCATGATGCATGCGAAGTATCCGGGCGGCCACGGCACCTGGCCGCCGAAATACTCGATTTGGAAATCGCGCTGACTTTAACTCAGGGAGAATGGCATCGAAAGAAAAATCAGCGCGGCCTGCGATCGGATTTCGCGTCAAGACTGGCCGCGCGACCGCGGTCGTGATTGCGGGACCCGCGTCCGCACCTCGCGTGTTGTCGCGCACCAGTATGCAACTCTGGGACCCTGCGATCCCCGAGTCGCATCAGCCGTTTCATGTCGAGCTCGAACTGCCGGCCGCCGAGAGCGCGCGCGTCGTGCCGCAGGCTCTGCAAGCCGTCGAGCGTGTCGCACTCTCCGTGCTGCGCGAGCTGGTCGGCGAAATGAATCCGCCGCCATCTTCGATAGTTGGAATCGCCCTCGTCGCGGGCAGTGCCACCGACCCGGAATCGATTCGTAATCCTCACATGCGCGCGCATGCCCGCGAAGGCCAGCTCTTTCCGCACGCGCTCGCCGCGGCCGCCAAGACGATGCATATCGCGACCGTCACGCTCGTCGAGTCCGAAGTCTTCACCCGCGCGGCTGCAAAGCTCGGGAAAACTCCCGATGCAATCAAGCTAGCCGTCACAGAGATGGGCCGCGCCGTCGGCAAACCATGGAGCGCCGAAGAAAAAGCCGCCGCAGCCGCCGCCTGGATTGTGCTGGCCGGCCGGCTGACCCATGCTGACGAGTACCGCCCTAGTGCGACTTGCCGGCGGCGAGAGCCTTGACGTCACCGGTCGTAAGCGGCTTTCCTGCGATACCCCAGTCACCGCTTTTGACCTCCTCGATCACAACCCAGGTGACGGCGCGCATGTTCTCACCTTCGATTGAGACCATCGTCTCGGTGAGCTTGTGGATCATTTCGCGCTTTTGCGCCTCCGTGAATACACCTTCAACTAGCTTTACGTTTACCAGCGGCATATGTGTTCCTCCACTGAGTTATGTCCGGACCGTAATCTCCGTCGGCGACGAAGACCTGACACGCAAGCACGCAGCGCGGGCTGCTTATGCCTCGCGATCCTTGAATGCGATCTCGATATTGTTCGCCAGCTTGAAGTCCTTGTCCGTCACTCCACCCGCATCGTGCGTCGAGCACGTGAACGTCACGCGGGTGTAATTGATCGTGATGTCGGGATGATGGTCGGCGGCTTCCGCCATTTCGGCGACCTTGTGCACGAAATCGATGCCTTCCATGAATTCCTTGAACTTGAACATCTTGCTGATGGCGTTGGTCTTGTACTCCCATCCGGGAATCGCCTTCAGTTTCTCTGCGATTTGCTCCGAGCTGAGCTTCGCCATATTGAGATCCTCCGGGAGAAATCGTTTACCGCCACTTCATCATAGTCCATCTGGAGCGCGAGGCGTTATACCCGTCGCGCACGCCTGTGGTAATACAAGCTCAAGCAGAATCGACTGCAAGCAGGTCGAAACGTAAACAGGGGACCCTAAAAAAAATGGCGAACAAATACGTTACCGACGAAGCTCGCAAGCAAATCGGCAAGACCTCCGAGCCGCGCACTTACGAGGTCGAACGCGGCGCGATTCGCCGCTTCGCCGAGGCGATCGAGGATCGCAATTCGCTCTTCAACAGCGAACGCGACGCGCGCCACACCCGCTTCGGCGGCATGATCGCGCCGCCCACCTTCTGCCGCTCGATGGGCTCGCCGATTCCCGACATCAGACTCGACATGCCGACCGCCCGCGGCCTCGACGGCGGCTCGGACTGGGAGTACTTAGTGCCGATTCGCCCCGGCGACCGCATCACCGTGCAGTCCAAGCTCGTCGATTTGCGCGAGGCCGCCGGCCGCCTCGGCCCGATGGTCTTCACGGTCGTCGAGACCACTTACACCAACCAGCACGGCGAGGTTTGCGTAGTTCAACGCTCGACCGGAATTCGTTACTAGAGTTTCTCGAAGGGACACCTACGATGGCGAAACAAATCTATTTCGAAGATGTCGAAGTCGGCACTGAGATTGGCCCGCTCGAAAAGAATCCGACCACCCAGCAGCTCGTCCGGTACGCCGGCGCGTCGGGCGACTTCTATCAGATTCACTACGACAAGGATTTCGCGCTCGGCAACGGCCTCCCCGGCGTTATCCTGCACGGCGCGTTGAAGAATGCGTTCCTCGGTCACTTGATGACCGACTTCGCCGGCGAGCATGGATGGCTGCGCAAGCTCGGCGTGCAATACCGCGGGATGGATCAGCCGGGCACCAAGGTGGTCGCGCGCGGCAAGGTCTCCAAAAAATACACCGACGGCGGCAACCACCTGGTCGACTGCGAAATCTGGCTCGAGAACGCCAAGGGCGAGAAGACCACCCCCGGCTCCGCCACCGTCATACTGCCCTCGCGCGGCGCGAGCCGTTGAGGTAACCAGCGATGCCGATCCGGCGCGAGTTCCCGCCGCGATCGCTGAACGCCGAGGCCCTCAACGAGGGTCGCGTCGATTCGCACTACACCAAGGTGCTTATCCGCCTGCTCGCCGCGCATGCGATGGCCGAGAAGCTCACCGCACTCGGCTACCAGCGCGCGCTCGCGACGCTCGACAATCCCGAGCTGCGCCCGATCGTCGAGAAGAATTTTGACGAGGAAAAGAAACACGCTCGGCTCATCTACCACGCGCTCGCGGAACTCGGCGTCAGCCAGCAAGCCGCCGACCGCTCGATGATCGCGGTGCTCAAGGCGCCGTCGTTCGATGCGCCCAGCTACTTCGCCTCCAAAGCCGAAGGCGAGCTCGATCTCCTGATGGCGTCGCTCAGTCTCGACACCACCGGCCTCATCATGATCGGCGAAAATTACAAGGAGTCCAGCTACGCGCCGCACGCGCGCGCCGCCGAAATTATTCTCGACGAGGAAGCCGACCACGAGATCTTCGCGTCGCGGCAGTTGGGCGACGCGGTCGAGCGCTTCGGCGTCCGATCGGTCAACACCGCTCTGCGCCGATGGATCCCGCGCGCCGTGAATTTCTTCGGCCCGCCCGGCACCGGCTTCACCTACGACTGCATCCGCTACGGCCTGAAATCCCGCGACAACGAAGAATTGGCCGAGCTGTACGTAACGATGCTCTCCCGCCGCTGCGAACAGCTAGGCCTCGAGATGCCGTCGCTCACAGCAACCTATCCGCACATTCTCGGCTGAACGATCGAAGGCGAATTTTTATGAACTAAAGAGCGCTAGTGCCGATGAAAAAGCTCGACATCTCTTCTTTGACGGAGAAATAACGGTCTTGCACTTCCGCCGGCAGTCATTTCTCTCATCGAAGCGAGATCTTGTCGAAAATTCTTGGAGTCGACCGTTAGGTAACGCCAGCAGCTGAACTCCTCGTCATCATCGCCTATCAGGGACTCGGCGTGATTTATGAATTTATTCGCTGTCTGCGCGTTCCCTAGAACCCAGTTAGCTATGGACATACATTGCGCATAGTTTGCCGATGTTGTGGCAAACCCTTGCGAATCAAGCCTTAGGATCCAGGAGAACAGAGTCTGGTCCGGCTCTCCAGTGTTTCCCCACTTAGCCATCGCATAGTTGAAGAGGTCCTGTATTACGAGATCCTTTAGTTTTCCAAGCTCCGGGCAGATTATCTGCATGGCTTCATGGAACTCTCCCAACTCTATGAGCTGGAGCGCAAGATCGTGTCGAACATCTAGGCGAAGAGGGTCATCGGTTCCCGAGTCTTCAATGATTCCCTTAAGGATCGCAACTGACGATGGCAAATCCGCGGCGCTTTGGGAGAGCTCCAAAGCGATGACTCGGCGAACGCGCGGCGACAATGTTCCATCTTCCGAGAGTGGAATAAGTTCGCGCAGCAAATCGATTGCCTTCAGTTCGCCCAACATTCGAACAGCCTTGAGTGCATCGATCTCTTCTATTCCTCGGAATTTCAGAGCCAATATCGCATCTGATGCGGCTCCTTGGCGATCTCCAAGGAGCAGTCGTCTGCATTGAGCTCGTCGGACTAGGGTGCCAGGAGAGCTGGCGGTTAGTTTTATGGCCTTTTCAAGTATGTTCTTCGCTCTATCCGGCTCGCCATCCTCCATGCGCAGAAATGCTAGTTGCGTTTGAATGTCGCCATCTTCGGCGTGCTTCTCCGCGATTTGCGTCAGCGTGTCCTCCGTACCCGAGGTAACTCCTCTCGAGCCTTCATCGATATATTGTCGCAGGAAGAGCAACGCGCCCTCTTTGTCCTCAGGGTTTTGAGAAGTGATTTGACGTGCCAGCGCCCGATATTCTTGGGCCAATCGGCTGCGTGACCTTTCTTCGCAGAAAATGCTCTGGTTCAAGAGAGCAAGGCTATTATAGTGGTGAATTATTAAGAGTTGTCGGAATTGAAGTCTGCGCCGAAACTCGACCCTTCGGTCTCGTAGAATGTGATCTTCGTCGTCCAAATCGGGAACGTTGGACATAACGAAATGAAGGACTACATTCTTGTTGCGAGGCAGTTGTGCTTCCTCGCGGATATCTTTTACGATACCCTCCAGACCTCGCAGATTTTGGTCATTTGGGAAGAAAAGAAGGACCACGGCATTCGGCAATTGCCTCGTGCAGATGCCCGCAACGTCCGTGTGACCGGTCCTCGAATCGATCAACACATAATCGGGTCCGAATGTCTCCTTCCATTGTTCCTTCAAATCTTCAAACATTAGGTAGCCGTCATGCTGTTCATAGAGCGACGGCCAGTCGATTGCTTGTAGAATATTTGTGTACGACGCATCGCGACGGCCCGCCGGCATTATCCAGAGGCGGCCGCGGCCGTTGGACCGAGATTCCTCTGGCGAGTTCCTGTCCTTGATGCCTTCCATAGTAGCGCGTTCGCCATAGTTTCTAAGAGTCTGATCCGACGAACGCTCAGGTAAGAAAACTTCATAGACGTAGTCGGACACGTTCGGACTTTCCTGCGTCGTTAAATAGTCAGAAACGTACTCGACGATACCAGGCGTTGGATGACGTGGCTTTAATTGCCTGAAGGTATCAAGTCCGGGAGCTTCTAAGTCGAAATCGACTAATAGTACCCTCCGGCCGCGACGAACCAAGTCAGTGGCAACGTTAGCCAAGGCCATAGTTCGACCGACGCCGCCTTTATATGAATAGAACGTTGTGACGTACATCTTTACCCAGTCTCAGTTATGCGACCCGCTTATGAAGTCGAAACGTCCTCTGCTCTTCGCGGAAACCTAGGTCTACCTTCAAAGCTCGGAATTTGTAGGAAACAACCGACGATCCCTTGCGGGGCTCCGATTTACTTGCCGAGAATGTACTGGGGTCTAAGCGCCTGACGTTCTCCGGAAAGCGTAGAAGGCGCAAAAGCCGATCGTACGCATGATTTTGTATGAGCGCGCCGGTTTCCCATCGGTTTAGCGTGGCTTCGCCCAGATGAGTTAGCCTGGAAAATGCCATCCGAGAAAGCCCATATTGTTCTCTTAGCTCCCGAATCTCGTGGGGTGTCAGTACCCCCAAGTGCCTGCAGACCGCTTCATGTCGAATTTCCTCAGCGGCGTCATCCAAATACTCGAAGCCGCATTCGGAACATCGCCTTACTGGCAGCAGAGCTTCGAGTTGGACGGCCCGATTTCCTTCGCCGTATGGGAATTGTTGCCTTTGAAACTCAGTCGCTACAGCAATGCTGCCGCATTCAGGACACGACTGCACACTTGAAATTTTTAGAGCTGTATCCGCAGCCTTTCTGTCCATTTCACTTTACCTGCGGCTAGAAGAACATGGTGTAGTGGAAGCTGTAACCTATTAGCTTCCCAGAGCCTAACCGGATTTTTATATAGATCTCTGGCACATCTGGATTGAGACGAATGCTAATCGCCCAAGCTCGTTTCCCCGGCGGATGATTCAGAACAACCGGCTCCACCGGAAAACCGCTTTCAAATAAATCAGCCACAAATTCCCACGCGCCTGTGTCCGTGAAGATCTCGCCGTTTCGATCCCGTACCGTATGGGGCTGCCACTGGGTAGGTACGTCTGCTGTCCACACAGATGTTCGACATCGCTTTTGTCGTGCGAGAATTGCGATCTCCCTTCGGACGGAATCCGGAAGATCGTTACGCTTGCACTCACTATGGTCAACCATATGATTGTCATCTCGCCGTGTCAATAGCAGATATTTTCAGATAAACGACCATATGGTTCCCTTCAGAATAAGAAAACAACCATATGATAGGAGTTCTGAAAAGTCAAGATCAAGGATGTGCAGAACTCAATCATTTGGTCGTCTCGATAGCCGACGGCCTGGCGAGCAGATGCGCCAGGTTCGTCACTCACGCGCTTTCAACTCGGCTTTGAACAAATTCATCCGATTGCCGCGTCATTGACTGAGTGTCGAGCGCGCGCAGCGCGTCCCAGGCGCGCGACGGCAGCTGGGCCGCGGGATGCCGGCGCTGACCCTCTACTTTACCCCCACGCGCTCGCCTAGCCGACCCCCGCGCTCTGGTCACACCGCCCCACCCGCCCGGCACCGGCTTCACCTACGATTGCATCCGCTACGGCCTGAAGTCCCGCGACAACGAAGAATTGGCCGAGCTGTACGTAACGATGCTCTCCCGCCGCTGCGAACAGCTAGGCCTCGAAATGCCGTCGCTCACAGCCACCTATCCCCACGCATTGGCCTGAATCCCAGACCTCTTGCACCACGAAGCGGAGTTGGGTAATTCGAATCTGAAGAACAGGAAATCCCGGCGCATCGTCCCGGGATCTCCGGCAGAAACTTGAAGCGAATTCCCGTTCGAGTTGTACTCCTCGAACTTGCCTCTGCGGACGGAAAGCGCAAATGGAACTGCCTGAGCGTCGTAACAACCTGCCTGACCTGCGCGCCATTGGGATCGATCCCGATTTCTGGTATCCGATTGCGCTCGCTCGCGAGCTGAAGCCGGGTGCGACGCTGGCGGTAAGCTTTGCCGGCGAGCCGATCGCGCTCGCGCGGACCGACACCGGCTCGGTGTTCGCACTCGAAGATCGTTGCGCGCATCGCCAGGTCCCGCTCCATCTCGGCGTCGTCCAGGGCGAGCAGCTCAAGTGCTGCTACCACGGCTGGTGCTACGACATTCAAGGTAAGCTGACCCGGATTCCGTACCTTGCAGATGGGGGCAAGCTACCGCCGGAGGCGCGCGGCGTGCGTTCATACCCGTGCCGCGAGGCCTATGGACTTGTCTTCATTTTCCCGGGCGCTCCGGAGATGGCTGATCGCGTGCCGCTCCCCGAGGTGCCTGAGTTTTCGTCGCCGGACTACCGGACGATGTATTTCTCGCGTGAAGTGAAGTGTCATTACACTTTCATGCACGAGAACCTGATGGACATGAACCATCAGTTCCTCCATCGCAGTCTGATGGGCAGCATCCAACCAATGATGATCGACTATCGCGCGGGCGATACGTGGGTCGAAGCCCGCTACAAGTTCGAGGGTGGCAAACAGCATGTCGGCGCCGACTTTCTGGTAATGGGCGGCAAGGATGAAACTGCGGCGGTCGATCGTGACTACGAGCTGATGACCATCCGTACCGACTATCCGCATCAGGGGCTGACGGTCTACCGTGCGCATTCGGAGGTACCCGCGATTCGATTGTGGGCGTCGTACGTTCCGCTTGATGTTGAGCAGCGGCGCAACCGGAGCTTTGGCCTGCTGATGATTCGGCGTCCCAAAATTCCGGGCCTGCTGACGCTGGCGTGGCCGGTAATCCGCTACTTCGCCGAGTCGGTCTTCATCCAGGACCGGCTCGCCGTCGAGCACGAACAACAGGCGCACGATGCGCAGGGCGGAGACTGGAACCGCGAGATTTCTACGGTTCTGCTCGAGTTGCGCCGCGTTCTGGCTGCCAACGGTATCGCGGCTGCCGGTATCGCGGGCGGACGCGCGCGCGGTGCAAAGCCGGCCGACAAACTCCGCGCGGTCTGACTAGGCCTACCCCTCTTCGAGCGACGACCCGTCCGCGTGCGTGCGATCCCGCGCCGCCGGATGTGGGCCGGCGGCGACGCGCTCGAGACTGTAGCGGTTACACCACTGGCGGAACGCCAGCACGTTGGAGTCTTCGTCCGTGTAGCGCGGACGTGCGTTGACTGCCAGGTTTTCCCACACCGGCCGGTCTTGTTCGAGACCCATGCTCTCGAATTGCAGGATGATGTCGGCCATATCTTTGGTCGGCGCGGAACCGTCGTCATTGAGCGGCAGCGCGACCGACAAACGGATCGTCGACGTTCCGTCCGTTCGCGGCACTGCGGAGGCGATCACGAAGTGCGGATGGTCGCCGCCGCCGATCGCGACTTGGGTGATCGTAAGACACGGGCTGTAAGCGCGCGCCAGCAACGGCACCTCGACCCAGGTGCTGCCGTCGTCATCATGCGTGCCGTCATCGGTGCCCTGCCACATCGAGGGCCCGACTCTCAGCGTGAGTTCCGCCGTGAATACGCCGTCGTCGGTCCACGGCTTCCCGTAGGTCACTTTGAGAACGTCGTGCACCGGCGGGAAGTGCGCCCAATCGAATGCGTTCTCGATTACCATTTCGGGCGCGATTCGGATCGACTTCTCGAACCCTGGGAAAATCCGATGCGTGCGGTTCAGGTAGTCGAGCATCCGCGGCAGCGCACCTTGTTCGAAGTCGCCGATAAGCGCAAACACCAGGCCGCCGACCGTGATCGAGGGATACTTGTGGACCTTGAACTCAGCGCTGTTGTCCGTCCCGAGCGCGATCCGATGGCCGTGGTAGGGGCAGATCACGCACCCCTCCCCCAGCTTGCCGCCCACCCCGAGGTCTGCGCCGCGATGCGGGCACACGGCGTCGTAAACGTCGAAGCCGCCCGCCCGGCGGACGCACAATAGTCTGCGGTCGCCCGTGCTGACCGAGGTGAGGTCTGAGTTCAGGTCTTTCTCAAAGGCTATCTGATACCATCCGCCGTACCGCATGTAGTGGCTCCTGAAGAGGAATTAGCTTGCGACACGAAAACAGTAAAAACCTATACATCGCTTGATACCGTGAGACACGCACCGGGATCAAGCGCGCCGACCTCCCGCCCGTGCGCTCAATCCTGAACGCTCGATCTAGTCACTCGATTCCGTCCCCACTTCGCCAATCTTCATCGATTCAAGGCGGTTTTGAAGCCGCTTGTCATAGGATCTGGATCTGCATTATTAGATCTCCATTGGTTCGTCGCTCAGGTTTCACCCAGGGAGGTGACATTCCCATGGATCGCGACGTTTGGAACAGCCACGTATGGTCTAGCGCTCAGGGGCGCCGCGTCGAGATCGAGCCCGGCAAGCAACTCGTTCAACATCATTGCTCGCGATGCAGGCGCGATTTCGTCGAGGACCCGCCGACGGGCGAACGCTACGCGGTTTACGTTTCAGTATTTAGCTTCCGGAAATTGCCCGACTTGATCACCAGGCAATGGCTCTCGGAACTGTGTCCCGGCGCGCCGCTTCCGTACGACGTCGAAGTCCGCAACAAGCTGATCGAAAATCGCGCCAAATAACTCGCCCGTCGCCGCACTCGAATCCGTTAACTGGTTAGATGAACCGACTTCGCTTTCCTGCGAGGAATCCAACCCTCGTCCGCTGAATATTGCGACAGATAGCGCGCCACCTGGTCGCTGGTCTCGTTGGCCAGATACTCGATCTGCGAGCTGTAGATCTTTTGCCCACTAGAGGCCGCATCCTCAATCGCGGTGAGCGCTGTAATCGGGCCTAGCACCAGTTCTCCAAAGCCCATCGAGGCCGCCATCCCGGGCATCTTTCCGCTGTCCGCGTGCGTGGTGAATGAAAGCACTTCGGCCTTTTCACCATTCACGACCCGGTACACATGAACCTCGGTGACGAGGCGGGACTCGCCCGCGCCGAGACCAAGCGCGACGCGAGTGAAGCGGTTACCTTCGTCGACGTCGATCAAACGGCCGGTGACGAGAAGAAAATTGCCGGACAGGGACATGTCGTTGTCACTGGCGATTCGCGTGGCCTGAAGACCCAGCTTGTCCAGTCGCTTCGCGGTTTGCTCCGAAAGCACCGCAGCCGCATCGTTACCGATTGCTATGCGGCGAGACTCCGCCGAACTGCTGCGAACCAGGTCAGTCGCGCGATGCAGCGGGCTCCGATTTTCGGTGACTGACGATGAAGAGAAGCCAAAATCGCGAACTGCGATCTGTGCAGGAGGAGTCGGCTCAGCCTCGATCGCATTCAAGGCGACCGAAGCATCAGGCGGCCGAATCGGTTGCGGAGTGACCGAAACCGTTGCGCAGCCGGCAAGTGCAAGCGACAGCGCACCGACAGTGGAAGCTCGCATGCATGACCGGATAGAAAAATAGAAACGCATAGGTCACCTCCCTCGATCGGGTAAGCGTTCGCGTAAAACACAAAAACACAACCGCGCCGCCGATTTCTCGACGGCGCGGTGTGAACGTTCAGGCTCTAGTCGTTGTCGTCATGATGATGATGATGGCGGGCCCAGTCGTCATCGTGATTGGCCATGTCGTTGCTCAGATCTTCCTTGGTCGCGTTTTCGTTCGCGCGATCGCGCGCGATATCCGCTTGCTCACCAGCCGCCGCGCCCAAATTGCCGTGTTGCAGGTCCTCGCGCTCTTCCCGTTTGTCATGATGGATGTCGCGCTGGTCCTGTCGGATGGCGTTGGCGTCGTTGCTCATGTCCTGGTAGTCCTGCGCGTGCGCGATCGGAAGCACCAACAGCGAACCGAATGCGCCTGCCACCAATGTGAGTACTAGTCGCTTCATAAAATTTACCTCTCCTGAAGTGTTGGCAATTTTTACACGAGCACGGGCGGCCGCTCGCCGATTGCCGTTTCGAGTAACGATGCAGGGCCTATGCCAGAAATAAATGCGCGAGCCGGGACGAAGTTATCTGCGCGCACAGTCTGCGACAGGTAAATCTTTCGTCCGCGACCCGACTGCCGCGGCAGCCCCGTCAATCGCTAGCGTCCAGCGCACGCAGGGCGAGGCCGCGCGCGACGGACGTGAACTCGTCGCCCATGCGGATCCGATCGGCGCCGAAGCGCTCGATGAAAATACGCCGCACCGCGGGCACGAACGACGATCCTCCGGTCAGGAACACGCTGTCGATCGCGTCGTGCTCGAGCGCGACGGTCTTCATCAGGCGATCGACGCATTCGGCGATCTGTTCGAGATAGCGGGCGATCCAATGCTCGAAATCCGGCCGCGCAACTATCTTCTCGATCAAAACCGGCGGATCGGAAAACATGAAGTCGGCCGCTTCCAGCGCCGACAGCTCGAGCTTGGTCTTCTCCACCGCTCGAAACAGAAAGTAGCCGAGATCGTTTTCTACGATATGAATCAGCGCGGCGATCTTTTCAGGCTCGAACGACTCGCGCTTCAGCTCCTCGAACCTCAACATCGTCGCCCGCGCCTTCAGGAACGACAGATGGTGCCATCTCTCGAGCTTCGTGTACGGCCACGTCGGCGCCGGCAGCACCATCCCATACGGCGAACGGTACTTCGTACCTCGCCCGAGCGCGGGCGCGACCAGCTGGCGCATCACGCGACCGTCGAAGGCGTCGCCCGCGATACCGACGCCGTCGTTGCCGAGAATCTCGTAGCGCGCCGCGCCATGTTTGGCGGCGGTTCGAGGTTTCAACTGCAGCACCGAGAAATCGCTCGTGCCGCCGCCGAAGTCCGCAATCAGCACGGTCTCGTCGCGCGTTATTCGAAGCGCGTAGTCATAGGCGGCCGCGACCGGCTCGTACTCGAACACCACGTCGGTCCATCCCGCGCGCCGAATCGCGATGTCCAGCCGGCTTCGCGCGAGCGCCTCGTCCGGATTGCCGGCCGCCGCGAAATGAACCGGCCGGCCGACCACGATTCGCGGCGGCAACTCGCCGAACTGCGCGATCGCCGCATCGCGTAGCGCGCTGATGATCGGCGCAATCAGATCTCCCAGCGAATACGTCTCGCCCATGATATCGGTTGATTCGAAAGTCTTGTCCGCCAGGAACGACTTGAGCGATTGCACCAGCCGCCCGTTGCCCGCCGCCGCGAGGTAGCGCCGAATCGCGTCGTTGCCGACCGAGACGGCCGAATCGGTGCGGCCGGTTTCCTCGGGCGCCTCGAAGAACAGAATCGAGCGGAACGTCTCGGTTGGATCGCCGCCCTCAGCGGCGGGAAACCGCGCCAGGCGCGGCGAACCGTCGGCGCCGACGATTGCGATAGCGCTGTTGGTGGTGCCGAAATCGAGACCGACCGCCTCAACTTTAGCCGCGGCGGGAGCGCTGGAGAGTTCCTGCATCATGCGTTCACGATCAAGGCGCGTCGGACTCTTGTCAACGTTGTGCGACGCGCATATACTCGCCAAACCCTCAGGATGACGATCGCGCTGCGATCGCTTATCCGCCACAACCGAGTTTCTTAGCGGACGAGATTTCCTCGTCCGCATTTTTTTCGCGCAGCGCTCCGTGCAGGAGGGAAAAAAATGCCGCCGCAAATTTCGGAGTCTGAAGTCGCCGCGCAATGGGATCGAAATGCCGACGTCTGGGCCTACCAGGTTCGCAAACAGCACGACATCTTTCGCGGGCATTGGAACAATCCGGCATTCATCGAGTTCGTGGGCGACATCAGCGGGAAGGAGGTACTCGACGCGGGATGCGGTGAAGGCACCAACACGAGGATCTTCGCGCGGCGCGGCGCTCGCATCACGGGCGTCGATCTGTCGGCCAAAATGCTCGAGTTCGCGCGCGCCGAGGAAGTTCGCGAACCGCTGGGAATCCGCTACGAGCGCGCTTCTTTCACTAAAATGGAAATGTTCAAGGCGGGATCATTCGACGCCGTCATCTCGACGATGGCGCTGATGGACGGTCCTGATTTTCCCGGCGCGATGCGCGAAATCGCGCGCGTACTGCGCCCGGGAGGCACGCTCGCATTCAGCATCCTGCATCCATGTTTCGCGACCAAGGGTATGGGCTGGATTAGAGACGACTCCGGGCGTGCGATCAAATTCACCGTCGCGGACTATTTTAATAGCGAGCCGTGGATCGAGCACTGGAAGTTCAGTCGTGCGCCCAACGCGTCAGAGGTCCAGGAGTTCGGCGTGCCGCGCTTCGATCGCACGCTCACCGACTATATCAATCCGACCATCGCGGCCGGTCTGCGGCTCGAAGAGATTCGCGAACCGCGCGCGCCCGAATCCGCGTGCGCGCTGTATCCGGAAGCCTTTCGCAAGTTTCGCGATCACATCGCGTTGTTCTTGTACGTTCGCGCGTCGAAGTCGTGAGGCGAAGGATGGTTCGCACGCGGACACGAGTCCTCGCAGCCGCCGTTTGCGCGATGCTCGCCGGATGCGGCGCGCAGGGCGAAGCGTATCAGCGCAGGACGCTGCCCGCGTCGCAGAGCGTCATCTACATCTACCGGCCGTACAAGTTTCTCAGCTCGCAGTCGATTCCCATGATCACCTGCGGACACGAGAGCATCGAATTGGAGCCGGGCGGGTTTTACGAATTCGTCGAGGACAGCGGACAGCTCACTTGCGCAGTCGAGGGAGACGCGAAGACACAATACAAGTTCGACGCGCACGCGGGCGAGCGATATTTCATCAAGGAAGAGGTCGAGGCCAGCGGCCTCACCACTCACACGCGACTGGCCTTGATGGATAGCGCGGTGGGCGAGGACGAAATCAAGGAATGCAGCCGCCAGGGAATCAAGCAGTGAATGAGATGCCGCGAATCGTAACGTTGCTGCCGAGCGCGACCGAGATAGTTTGCGCGCTCGGCTTCGAAAATCAGCTGGTCGGCCGCTCGCACGAATGCGACTTCCCGCGCTCGGTCGTTGGCCTTCCCGCCTTGACGGAACCGAAGTTCAATCCCGAGGGTACCAGCGCGGAAATCGACGAGCGGGTGAAGAAAATAGTCGGCGACGCGCTCTCGGTCTATCGCGTCGATGTGGCGAAGCTGCGCGAACTTCGGCCCGACGTCATCGTCACTCAATCCCAATGCGAAGTGTGCGCGGTCAGCGAGCGCGACGTCGAAGCCGCGGTGGCAGAATGGCTCGGCGCGCGGCCGAAGATCGTCTCGCTTGCGCCATACAGCCTCGACGACATCTTCACCGACATGCAGCGAGTCGCGGACGCGCTCGATGCGCACGCGCGCGGGATTGAACTGGTCGAGCGGCTGCGCGGGCGACTCACGAAGATTGCGGACCAGGCTCGCGGCGCGTCGGAGCGGCCGAGCGTCGCCACGATCGAGTGGATCGATCCGCTGATGGCGGGCGGAAACTGGATGCCGACGCTGGTCGAGATGGCCGGCGGAGTGAATCTTTTCGGCGTTGCGGCCCAGCATTCGCCGTGGATGAAATTCGACGAGCTGGCCGCCAAAGATCCCGATGTGATTTTGATTTCGCCGTGCGGCTTCAGCATGGATCGCGCGGCGCTAGACCTGCCCGCGCTGACGAATCGCGCCGAGTGGAAAGAGCTCAACGCGGTGCGCGCCCGGCGCGTCTTCATGGCCGACGGCAAGCAGTATTTCAACCGGCCCGGCCCGCGCATTGCCGAGTCATTGGAAATTCTCGCCGAGATCATTCATCCCGAGCTATTCCACTTCGGGCACGAAGGCTCCGGCTGGCGGAGACTGTAGCGGCAACAAAAAAACAAAAACGAAAAGCTACTTGTTCGCGAGATACCCCATCCCGATGCGGGCCGGCGTGAGATTTATTCCGAACTCCTCGATCAGAGGCTTGATGTTGCACGCGTTGTCAGCCGTGACGAACGTGACCGCGTCGTGCGACAGCAACGGTTTCGGCAGCTTCTCCAGCAGGCCACCGACGCCGCGCATGACGCCTTCGGGAATGTGAAACAATGGGCGGCGATGGCCGCTCGCGTCCATGATGATCCGCATCATCTCGTCGAACGTCATCAGATCCGGGCCGCCGATTTCGTAGGTTGCATTGCGGCCGCGCCCCGACACCGCGAGCATCACGCACGCGGCGAGATCGTCGACGAGCACCGGCTGAACTTTTTGCCGCCCGGTGCCGGGCACGCCGAAGACCGGCGCGAAACGGAGCGCGCGTGCGAGTCCGTTCACGACTTTGTCCTCCGGTCCGTACACCAGCGACGGCCGCAAGATTGTCCACGTCAAACCCGATTCGCGGATCGCGCGCTCGGCGCGGCCCTTGGCGCGAAAGCCGGGATGCGTGCTGTTTTCGTCGGCGGCAGCACCGCTGATGTAGATGAATTGATCGACGCCGGCCTGCTTCGCCGCGTCGATGAGCGCGACCGCGCCGCCGTAGTCGATTCGCTCGAAGGTAAGACCGCGGCGCGGATTTTCGACCGGGTAGCCATCGAACTGGATCGCGTCGACGATCGTGTTTGCGCCCTGCAGCGCGTCTTTGAGCGAAGCGGGCTGTCCGATATCGGCGCGAACAAACTCGACGCCGGCCAGGTCGCGCCGCGCGCGCGCCTTCTCAGGATTTCGCGAGAGCACACGCACCTTGATTTCGCCTGATGCAAGCAGGCGGCGCGCGATCGCGCGACCGATGAATCCCAGAGCCGCCCGCGAGCGCGACGGTTTTTGCGTCCATCGATTGACGCGGCTATACGCGCTTTCGATGCGGTCGATGCGTGACGGCGCGCGGCGTACGGCGTCGGCGGACGCGCTTCAGGGGATGCAGTTTCGCCTTCGACTCCGGTTTCTCGGCCGGCGCTGCGTCGACGAGCGGTGTCAGCGAGAAGCGCGAGACTTCCGGCGGGCAGTTGATGCGAATCCTCAGCCAGAAAGTGCCGAGGCCTCGATTGGTGTAGATATAAAAGTCTTCGTACCGGTTCAGGCCCGAGTAGAATTGCTTGCCGATGCGCAGGATCGATTTCAGCGGCGATCCGTAAAACGGAATTCGCACGACGCCGCCGTGGGTGTGACCCGAGAGCATCACGCCCGGCCTCAGATGGCGCGTGTAGAGGGCGGTGTCGGGATTGTGCGCGAGAACGATCGTGCAGTCGTCGTCGTTGACTTCGCCAAATGCGCGCGCAGGCTCCGCGCGCCGCGACCACAAATCGTCAATACCGACGATCATCAGTTTCTCGTTGCGAATGAAAAGCCGGCGGCTGTCGTTGGCGAGCACTTCGGCGCCGGCATGCTTGAGCGCCTCGGTGATGCGCTCGGCCGACGACCAGTGATCGTGATTACCGAGGATCGCGAACAGGCCGGACCGCGGGCGCAGATGTTTCAGAGCGTCGCGAAACGCGCCGAGATAGCGATGCATCGTGTCGGGGCCGGAAAAATAATCACCGGTGAGAAAGATGAGGTCGGGCTGCTGCTGATTGATAGCTTCGACGGCGGATGCCAGGCGTTCCAGGTCCTCGTCGCGATCGACGTGAAAATCGCTTATCTGGCACGCGACCAATCCACGCAGAGCGGCGGGCAATCCGCGCACCGGCAAGTCCAGCGCCGACACCTTAATCTCGTCGATCGTCTTGCGCCACATTCGATGCAGCGGACGCAGCGCCAACGGGGGCTTCGCCTTTGCACGGCCGGCAGCGGCAAGAACAGGCTCGCGCGCCGGCAGGTCGTCGACTAGTTCGGCAGTGGACATCGGATCTTCGATACTAGAATACTTCGACCAGGCGGCGAAAGGAGGTAAGTTCGATAATCCTGTCGCCGGCGTCATTTATTTCTTCGTGCTCGAGTTCCCAGGTATGCGGATGCGGAATGAAAACGGCACGCAGGCCGGCGGCGACGGCGGGATTGATGTCCGAGCGGGGACTGTTGCCGATCATGAACGTGAGCGAGGGATCGAGATCGGCGTCGCGCACCAGGCGTCGATACGCGTCGACGTCTTTTTCGCGCGGCGTCTCGACGCGATCGAACAGCGGGCCAAGACCGGAGCGCGCGAGCTTTTGCAGTTGTTCGTCGCGCTGACCCTTGGTGAACATCAGCAGCCGGTGACGTTGCGACAATTCCTGCAGCGTCGGCTCGACGTCGGGCAGCAACGCGCACTCGCGCTCGAGCAGATGCGCACCGATTCGCTCGATCTCGTCGCGCAACCCGTCGTGACCCGCTGGCGCAAGCTCGGTCGCCGCCTGATGCAGCGCCATCAAGTAGGGCCGCCGTCCGTAGCCGTGGGTTTTGATCAGCCGGATTTCGGCGCGGCGCACCGCGGCGTGAATCTCGATGCGAGACAGGCCAAGGCCCGCGTCGCCAACGGCCGCAGCGAAGTGATCGAACGCCTCGAGAAAATGGATATTGGAATCCCAGAGCGTGTCGTCGGCGTCGAAGATGAGATTCAAAGACTCAGTCACGGAAGAGAACATCTATATACAGAGTACCGGCGCGCGCGCGGGCGGGCAATTGGCTAACCGAGGACGAGCTACGCGCGAGCGTTGGGAAGCGCGGCGGGCAGCACGATTAGCGCGCCCGTCGAAGGATTGCGGCCGACGTAAACGTCGGTCTCATAAACGCGCCGCAGATTTTCGGCCGTCAGAACTTCGGCGGGAGTTCCGCACGCAACGGCGGCGCCGCCGGCGAGCAGCAGCACGCGATCGGCGTAGAGCGCCGCGGCATTGAGATCGTGCAGTGTCGCGACTACTGCCATGCGGCGTTCGGTGCACAGCTCGCGGAAGCGCGCGAAGATTTCGGCGACGTGCTTGAGGTCGAGATATGCGGTCGGCTCGTCGAGCAGCGCAACCTTCGGCTCCTGCGCGAGCGCGCGCGCCAGGAAGACGCGCTTGCGCTCGCCGCCGGACAGCTCCTGCACGTGGCGCGCGGCAAGCTCGAGCAGGTCGAAGCGCGCGAGCGCCGCCGACGCGATTTCCAGATCGTGCGGGCTCTCGAAGCGGAAGGCGCCAAGATGCGGCGCGCGTCCCATCAGCACGATTTCCAGCACCGTGAAGCGAAACGCGACCGCGTTTTCCTGCCCCACCGATGCAACCGTGCGCGCGAATTCGCGGCGATCGATCGAATCGAGCGGGCGGCCGAAAAGTTCGACGCTGCCCGCGCCCGCCTCGAGCGAGCCGCCGAGCACCTTGAGCAGCGTGGATTTGCCAGCGCCGTTCGGGCCGACGATCGCGAGCATTTCGCCGGCTGCGACTTCGATCGAGACTCCATGCAGCACAGGCACGCCGGGATATCCCGCATGAATCGCGCTCGCGCGCATGGCGGTCACGGTGTTGCGCGGCGTCGTCATAGCGAAAGCGGTCTCCGACCTTCGCGGCGCAGCATATAGATGAAGAACGGGCCGCCGCAGAGCGCGGTGATCGCGCCGACGGGAATTTCGGCCGGCGCGATCGCGACGCGCGCGAGCAGGTCCGCTGCGACCATGAACGCCGCGCCGCCGATCAGCGACGCCGGCAGCAGGAGCCGATGATCCGCGCCGAACACCAGTCGTAAAGTATGGGGAACGATCAGCCCGACGAACGAAATGATTCCGCTGACGGACACCGCGGCGCCGATCATCACCGAGGTCGCGACGAAGACGGTGCGCCGCAAGCGGTCCACGTCGACGCCGAGTTCAGCCGCCGACTCGTCGCCGAGGCTCAGCAGGTTGAGATCGCGCGCGCGATACATCAGGACCGCGAATCCTGCCAGTCCCAGGCCCGCGACCATCGCCGCCTCGCCGTAAGTCGGCGCTTCGAGGCTGCCCATCAGCCAGAACAGGATGCTGTGCGCGTAGTAGAAATTGACGACGCTGTTCACGAGCATGATCGCCGCGCCCCAGAACGCGTTGAAGATGACGCCGACGAGCAGCAACGTGAACGGCTCGAGCTGGCCGTCAACCATCGCGAGCCGGTAAACCGCGACTGTCGACAGCAGCGCCGCGCCGAATGCGCATATCGGGACGAGCGCCTCGCCGCCGCCGAGTTTCGCGGACATTACCAGCGCGAGTATCGCGCCGAGCGCGCCGCCGCCGGAAATTCCCAGGATGCCGCCTTCGGCGAGCGGATTGCGCACGAGCGCTTGCAGAGCCGTTCCGACCGCCGCGAGCATCGCGCCGACGATCACGCCCATCACCACGCGCGGCAATCGCGCGCCGAAGAAAATCGCATGATCGGGACTGTCGGGATCGGAAAAAGCGCGCGCTAGGCTGATGTGCGCGGTGCCAAACAGCATGCCGGCGATCGCGCAAACGAACAGCAGGATCGTCAGCGCGCCGAGTATTGAGAACAGCCGCGCACGCGTCAGATGCGCGGCGGGTGCTGGCTTGCTTGCTGGCGCATTCATTTGCCGGCACCGACGCCGTCGCGCGCCCATGCCTCCGGATGAATCTTGCGCGCGATTATCTCGAGCGACTGACCCACGCGCGGGCCGGCATGAAGCATCGGGTCTTCCGCATAGCCGAACACGCGATGGTCGCGCACGGCGGGAATGGTCGGATACTTTGCCCAGAAGTCGCTCGACGACGAATCGGTGCCCATCGCCCCGTCGAGGACGACCTCAGGACGCATCGCGATGATGAACTCCATGCTCAAATGCGGCCATTGCTCACCCGACGCAGCGGCGATGTTGTCGGCGCGCGCGATGCGCATGAGTTCGTCGAGATAAGTGCCGGGGCCAACCGCGACGATCGGCTGATGACCGACGAGCATCAACGCGCGCAGCGGTTTTACGCTCGCGAGCCGATCATTGACTGCCGCGATTTGCGCCTGGATCTGCGCGACCAGGCGCCGCGCATCGTCCTCGCGATTTATTCGCGCTCCAACTGTTTCGATGCTGGTTTCGATTTGTTGCAAAGAATCGTCGCTGACCAGCAGCACCGGATAGCCCATCGAATTCAACGCGCGAATCTGGCGCACGTCCGACGACAGTTCAAGCCCGACGACCAGCGTAGGGCGGAGCGCGATGATCGCTTCGAGATTCGGCGTCAGGAAAGAACCGACGCGCGGCAAGTCACGCACCTGCTGCGGGTAGTCGCAATACTGCGAGACGCCGACGACTTCTGGACCCGCGCCGAGCGCGAACAGCGTCTCGGTCACGCTCGGCGCGAGCGATACGATTCGCATTTGCGCGGCCGCGTGCGCCGGCGCGGCAAGCGCAAGTGCATATACGCAGAGCGCGGCGGCCGCCGCGAGCCGATACAAACCCACCTCGCGAAATTACCTGATCGCGCCCGCGCCCGTAAGCCCGTAAGCGATCTCCGCGCTTTGTTGCATCCACGCGACGCGCTCAACTAGCCTCGTCGTGGCGAGGATCATTGACGTGCTCAAGATTGCCGTTTGCATCAAGCAGATACCGCTCATCGAGGAAGCCAACTTCGACGCGACGACCAAGACGATCAAGCGCGACGGGCCCAACGTCATCAGCGCGTTCGATCTGCGCGCGATCTCGCTCGCCGTCGAGCTGAAAAATCGCCACGGCGCCGAGACTACCGTCGTCACGATGGGACCGCCGCAGGCGCGCGGCGCGCTGGTCGATGCGCTCGCGATGGGAATCGACCACGCGGTGCACCTGGAAGATCGCGCGTTCGCCGGCGCGGACACGCTCGCAACCGCACGTGCACTCGCGGCGTGGCTGGCGCGCGGCAATTTCGATCTCATCCTGCTCGGCAAGTACTCGCTCGATGCCGAAACAGGGCAGGTCGGCCCCGAGATCGCGGAACTGATCGGCGCGGCGCAGATCACCGGCGCGCGCAAGCTGGAAATCGACGGCCGCACACTCCGCGCCGAGCGTGAAAGCGACGAAGGTTTCGATGATGTCGAGGCGGAGATGCCGGCGGTCATCACCTGTGCCGAGCGTATCGCGCAGCCCGTCAAGGTGAAGCCGGGCGCTTCCGATGAGGCCGCCACCAAACCGATCCTATCGGTGCGCGCGGCGGAGCTCGGCGCCGACGCCAACGCGTTCGGGCTCGCGGGTTCGCCGACGTGGGTGCAGGAAGTTCGCGTCGTCACGACGCCGAAGACCGAATGCAAATTCATCGACGCGACTGACGCCGAGCGCGCCGCGAGTGAAGTCATGGCGATGCTCGAATCGCTCGGCGCGCTCAAGCCGCGCGAGCACAATCGCCGCGCGATCGGCGCGGCCCCTCGCGCGAGCAGTCGTAGTCGCGACGTCTGGATCGTATGCGAGACGGACCTTGAAGGGCGCATCACCCGCGGCACTCTCGAGCTGCTCTCCCGCGGCGACGAACTCGCGTCGCGACTCGGCGGTGCGCTGGTCGCGGTGGGAATTGACGGCGCGGTCGCACGGCACGCGGGACTGCTTGCGAGTTTCGGCGCCGACCGCGTACTGATGCTCGGCCATCCGGCGCTGGTTTCGTACACGCCCGAGGCAGCCGCCGAGGCTGTCGCGCAACTCGTGCCGACGCACTCGCCGTGGGGAATTTTGATTGGCGCCACCGAGCGCGGGCGCGACTGGGGACCGCGGCTCGCGGCGCGGCTGGGGCTCGGTCTCACCGGCGACGCGATCGATATCGAGCTCGACTCCGAGAATCGGATGGTTGCGCTCAAGCCGGCCTTCGGCGGCAACATCGTCGCGCCGATTTACTCGAAAACGTTTCCGCAGATGGCGACGGTGCGGCCGGGCGTGCTCGAACTCGCGGCGCCATCGGAAGCCCGACGTGCCGAAGTTCAGACCGCGCGCATTGAAGTGAGTGCGCCGAAGAGCCGGCTGATAAAGGCGCACTCGACTCTTGATCGCACGATCGTGCCGCTCGAAGGCGCCGAAGTTGTCGTCGGTATCGGCACGGGCGTCGGTGGACCCGAAGGCGTCGCGAGAGTCGCCGCGTTCGCGCGCACACTTGGAGCCGCGATGTGCGCTACACGTCGCGTCACTGATCAAGGATGGGTGCCGCGGCAGTTGCAGGTCGGGCTGACCGGCAAATCGATCGATCCGCGCCTGTACATCGCCGTCGGCGTCCGCGGCGCGCCCAACCACACCTGCGGCCTGAAGCGCGCGCAGACGGTCGTCGCGATCAACAACGACGCCGACGCACTGATATTCGAGCGCGCCAATATAGGGCTCGTCGCCGATTGGATGAGCGTGCTGCCCCCTTTGCAGGACGCGTTCCAGCGCTCGAAATGATCGCCTACTCGCGGATTTCGTAAAGCGCAGAAAACAAATCCTCGATCGGCAGGCGGCGAAAGTGCTTGAACCCTGCCGCCGCGACCAGCTCGCGCGCTTTCGCCTCGCCCATGCAGGCGCCGATTCCCGCGCCACCGTGCGCGAGCGAAGTCGTCATGCAATACAGCGTGCTCATCGAGTACATCAGCCGCCCCATCGGGTTGATGTTGTCTTCGAGCTTCGACGACACGTTCACTTCCACCATCAGGTAGGTGCCGTCGGGCTTGAGCGCGCCGCGAATCGATTTCAGCAGCGCGTCGGGATCGACGGAATCGTGCACGACGTCGAAGGTCGAGATGAAATCGAACTGCGCGGGCGGCAGCCTGGTGCAATCGACGACTTTAAACTTGATTCTGTCCCCCAGGCCCGCCGCTTTCGCGTTTGCACGCGCACGCTCGAGCGAGCCGGGATGCGCGTCGAAGCCGAAAACCTTTGCCTTGGGAAATGCGGACGCGATCGCGATCGCCGCGCGGCCGCTCCCACAGCCAACATCTAAGGACGAACCGCCTTCCGTCAGCTTCGCGACCACTTGCGGCATCGCTGGCAGCCACTTGCGGACCAGCTGATGCCGATACATCGAGGCCGACGATCGCTCCATCGCCTCCCACGTCTCGGGCGGATACTCGCTCTGCGCAACGCCGCGCCCGTCCTTGAACGACGCCATCACCTTCGGCGCAATCGACATCTGCGGCACGATCATTTCGATAAAACCGCCGGCGAAGAACGGCGAGTCGTCGCGCGCCAGCACCATCGCATGCTCGGCCGGCATCGCGTAGGTCTTGGCCGACGCGTCGTAGTTCACGTATCCAGCCGCCGCCATCGCGCTAAGCCATTCGCGCAGATACCGTTCGCTGAGTCCTGTCCGTTCCGCAAGTCCCGCGCTCGTGACCGCGCCCGCAGTGGCCAGCGCACTGAAAATCCCAAGCCGGTCGCCGATATAGCTAAGCGCCCCGAGCATCGCGGCGCCGATATCGTTCGACACCTGCTTCGAAAAATTCTTGATCTTGTCCCAATCAAGCTGCTGCTTTTCGTCGGCCATAGTTCTCCTCCGCAGACGGGCAGTATCGATCAATCAGGCATCCGCGGCCAGCGTTTCAGACCTCGGGCTCAGCATTCGGTTCTTCGGGCTTGGCTTGCGGGGCGCCGAACAGCGAGAGCTGGGCCGGATTGTCGTCGGTCTCCGCGACCGGCACGAACAGGCCGGGGCGCTCGACGAAGATTCGGAATTTCTCAAAAAGGTCGGCGAGCTTGTACTGATAATACTCGACGTTTTCGTCGGGGTCGGCCGGGTTGTACTCCGCCGCCATCTTCGCGAACGCGTTCACGCTCGCACTCGCGCGGCGCCCGGTGACGTAATAGGAAATCTGGTCGCCGGCGAGATACGGACGCTCGGCCTTGAGCGCGAGTTCGTAGGCGGCCGCCAGGTTGCGGCTGTTGTCGCCGATTTTGCTCCGATAAGTGTCGAGCGAATCCTGCAGCGTCTCAGTCTTCATCAGATCCGCGATTCCGATTTCGTGGCGCGCGAGCCGCAAGCGATATTCGTCGTGCAGTTTCGGAATTTCGTCGCGTCGATCCTCGAGCAGCAGGCGAAACATCTGCTCCATGAAGCGGCGCTGGAAGCGTTCGAGCCCCCGCGAACGCAGCCCCGAGCCGCGAATCGTCATCTTGCCCGCGTCGTCGAGCAGGACGTAATTTTTCATCTTGTAGGAGAACATCGCGGCGTAACCGCCGTCGATCTCCAGCCGTATTCCCTCGGGCATGATCGATCCGACCTGCTCCAGGAGCCTGTCCGCGCCTTCCCCGTCGGCGGCGTTAGCGGGCGGAACGAAGTAAATTCCGTCGGTGTCGACCTCGATAACCTGCGCGCCATGCTCTTCGAGCTCCGCCACCGCGCGCTGAATCAAATCGCGGCCGCGCTTCGTCAGCGCGTTGGCCTCGCCGAAGTCGTTGAAATGCCCGAGCGAGAAACCCAGATAGCCGTAAAATGAATTGATTAGAATCTTGAACGTGAGCTGGAGCGCGTCCGCATTGCGGCTCTCGGCGCCTTTCAATTCGCGCGCGAGCGCCTTCGCCTGCACGCGGAAGCTGCGCAGATCGCCGAGCATCTTGAGGAACACTCCCAGCCGATCTGCAGCCGGCGCATGGCGATATTGAAGCATCAACGACGGATACAGCGAGGTCACGTCGCAGTGCAGGACGCCGTGGGCAACGCCGCATCGGCGAACCTCGGTGTAGCCACCCGCGACCGGCGCGGGTTGCGAAGGTTCGGGGATGGAATGCGCGGCCGCGAGATACGCGCGCATCATGAGCGCGTCAATCTTGGTCGCGTTCCCGCGCAGCACCGCGCTCTGGTACGAGTACGGGAATATCTGCGCCTGCACGAAGTAGCTGGGAGAGAGCGTCTCGGCCAGCGCGCGCGTCTCGCGAGCATCGTCGAGCGCGTACTCGTAAAGCTTTTCCGGCTCGTGCGCGAAGTAGTGGCTGATTTTCGACGCGTCGATATACACGCGATCCTTGCGCGCCAGCCCGAAGTGTTGGGCGAGCTGCTTCAGCCCCAGGCTCTCCAGTTCGCGGCTCGAAATATCGTAGTGCTGCGCGAGGATCCACGTATCGATGATGTTGCGGCCGGGAATGTCGTAGCGCCGGTACGCGATCGAGCGTTCCGCAATCTGCATCCGCGACGGACGCGCACGAAGCTCACCGCCATCACGCCCGAGGCTGAGCTTCACTCGATGGCGGCGCGCGCGAGCCTCCAGGTATTCGAGATCGAAGCGAAACAGGTTGTGGCCTTCGACGACGTCGGGATCGCGCTCCTGGATGATGCGCACCATCTCCTCGAGCATCGCGCGCTCGTCCATCTCGGTGCCCTTGAGCAGGCGCTCGAAGCCGGTCGAGTCGGTGAGCGAAATCGCGATAACGCGATCGCCCTCGCGCGCCGCCGACGGAAACTCAAAGCCTGGCGAGATGTAGGTCTCGATGTCGAGCTGGAGGCGGCGCAGCTCGGCAAAATCCATCCCGATGAAAAACGTCGTCCCGGTCAGCATCAGATGCTGCTCTCTGGGATCGGCCAGCACCAGATATGGCGCGTCGGGCGCGTTGGGCGCCTTGCCCGTCACGTTCCGGAGATGGCGCCGGGCAGCTTCCAGAGCCTCCAGCGAGTCGAAGGTGACGAGCACCCGGTAACGAAAATCGCCCTCGAGCGTGCGCGTCTCATGCGGCGCCCGGAAGCCATCGAGCAACGCCATATTCTCGACGAGCGCGAACAGCCGAATCGGACGCCGCTCGCGCGTAAGCTTGCCCGCGATGCGCTTGTACACATCGATCTCAGTCTTCGACGCGACCTCGACTGCGACCACGCCCGGATCGGCGGGATCGCCGAACAGCAGGCGATTGCTGTAAAACTGCGCCGAAATTTCCTGGTAGGTGGTCATAGCGATTCGCGCCCTTCGATTGTGCACCCGCGAGCTCGCATCAAACAACGCTCGCCTGCGCGCAATTTCAGAGCACGCCGAGGAAGCCGAGGCCGATCAGAAAGATCGCGTATGCCGCACCGCCAATCATCAGCGTCGGCGTGCCGAGTTCCGAGTCGCGCAAGTTGAAGTAGAGAATCACTACCGAGGCGAGCGCGATCGATCCCGCCAGCAGTTCGGGTTTCGTCAGATGCCACGGCGAAAACGCGAGCCCTAGCGCAATGGGAATGCACGACTGGAAGACCATCGCGCCCGTGATGTTAGCGAGCGCGAGATGGTCCTTGCCCTGCCGAATCCAGACGACGGAGTTGTATTTCTCAGGCAGTTCGGTCGCGAGCGGGCTTATCATCAGCGACAGCACGCCGGGATTCAGATGCGCATGCGCTGATAACAGTACGAGCGTATCGACGAACTCGATGGCGCCGAATAGGATCGCGAGGGTGCCCACGATCACTTGCGCGGCTGTCGCCAACGCGCTCGGCTCGAGCGGATCTCCGCTGAAAATCGACTCGAAATAGAGTCCGTGCTCGACATCGGCGTCCGCCGCGCGCTTGAGCCGCAGCATCACGACACAGTAGCCCGCGTACACTATCAACAGTGCGACTGCGAGGACGCGGCGAAGCGTCGGGCTCATGTCGAGCGTGCCGGCGATCACCAGGCACAAAAAAACCGGGAAGAAAAATGCGAGGTCGCGGCGCGCGTCCTCGCGAACCACTCGCAGCGCGACTCGTCCGCGTCGCTTGCGAAATGCGAGCGCCGCGACGCCCATCACGAACAGCGCCACCGTCGAGAGCATCAGCGGTGCGCCGACAATCGCGCCGAGTCCCACGGCAGTGTGGGCGTCCGCGGAGTTGCGGCCGGTCAGCAGCGCGACCGCGGGGATGAACGTCTCGGGCAGGGCCGTTCCGACGGCGGCGAGAATGCTGCCGACGGCGGCCTCGGCTATCTCCAGTCGATGGCCCGCCCATTCGACCCCATTGGTAAAAAGTTCCGAGCCTACGAGGATGATCGCGAAGCTGAGGCCCAGGATTATCGCGTGGATCGCCAAAATTCTGCTCGCAGGAGCGGAGCAGCGTCGAGGATAGAGAGGCCAACTCGCGATTTCCAGCCCGCGCCCACATCTTCCAGCGGATCAAGTTGAGTCTCAGGAAAAAATCCGCCGCGATGCAGCCAAACCGGCAAACGATGCGTATAATATGTGTAGCGGCCATCGACGAGCGCGACTTCGCGACAAGGCCGCGCAGGCAGAGCGCCATTCGCCCGATGATCGCGACGCCTTGGTTGACTCGCATGGCAGCGATCTTTAAATTGGACCTTTGGTGTCGCTCACTTGCCTTTGAATTCTCGTCTGTATAAATGAGGCTATTTGATTCCCGGCTCGCGGTCGTATTGACGGCCGAATTGCGCGCCGATTTTCAGATTTCGCATCGGCGGCTCAACGCCCGCGCCACACGGAAGCAAAACGAATGAAGCAGAAGTACGAAGGTAAGGACCTACAAGGTCTTGTCGATCTCGGCCGCGAGCAGGGCTACCTGACCTTCGAGCAGGTCAACGACTACCTGCCCCAGGACGTCGCCTCGCCGACCGATTTGCGCGCCGCGCTGGACAGCTTCGAGGACCTTGATATCAAGGTGCTCGAGGAAGTCCCGGCCGACGGCGCCGACGACGCCGAGGTCGAAAGCAAGGAAGAGCCCGAAGAAGCGCCCGAGGCCGCGCCTCCGGCTGCGGACTCGCTCGGCGAGTCGTCGGATCCGGTCCGGCTCTATCTCAAGGAGATGGGCAACTTCCAGCTTCTGTCGAGGGAGCAGGAAGTCGAAATAGCCAAGCGCATCGAGGCCGGCGAGAACGAAGTCGAAGAAGAAGTGCTGGGCTCGCCGATCATGCTCGATTTCGTGATTCGCGTCGGCGAGCGGGTCGAGGCGGGCGAGGCTGACCTCCGCGATGTGTTCGAGGACGCCGCCGAAGCGCCGGACGATCCCGACGAAGAGCGCGGACCCGAAGCCGATGAGCGCCAGCTCAAGAAGCTGAGTGTCGCGACCAAAAAGCTAACCGACCTGCGCACCAAGATCGACGCAATCGAGGAAGAACTCCGCAACAAGCCCGGCCCGCGCCGCAAGCCCAAGCTCGACAAGAACCTGTCGCGCTACTATGAGCGCGTAAAAAAAGAATTGCGCGGGATGGGATTGTCGCGCCGCCTGATGGAAGCCGTCATCGGCGAGATGCGCGACTTTCTGCAACAGTACCGCATCGCGCATCACACCATCGCGAAATACGAAGAGGCGACCGGCCGCTCGCGCACCAACCTGCTCAAGGAAGCCGCCGAGGCCGAGGACCGCCGCCACGTCCTGAAGATAAACGACGTTCGCGAGAACCTGCTCGATATCGCTGCCCGAATTCGACTAGCCCAAAAAACGATTCGCGAAGTCGAAAAAAAGGCGAAGGACGACGGCGAGGATTACGCGCGCAAGCTCGAGACCATCGCCGCCGGACAGGACAAGAGCCGCCGCGCCAAAAAGGAACTGACCGAGGCCAACTTGCGCCTCGTCGTCAGCCTGGCCAAGCGCTACACCAATCGCGGTCTCGGCTTTCTCGACCTGATCCAGGAAGGCAACATCGGCCTGATGCGCGCGGTGGACAAGTTCGAGTATCAGCGCGGTTACAAATTTTCGACGTACGCGACGTGGTGGATTCGACAATCGATGTCGCGTGCGATCGCCGACCAGGGCCGCACCATTCGCATCCCGGTGCACATGGTCGAGACCATCAACAAGCTGCTCCGCGTCACGCGCCTGCTGGTGCAGCGCCTTGGCCGCGAACCCGGGCCCGAGGAAATCGCCGAGCAGATGGAGATGCCGCTGGACAAGGTCCAGAAGGTGCTGAAGATCGTCAAGGAACCGATTTCGCTCGAAACGCCAATCGGTGACGAAGAGGAAAGTTCGCTCGGCGATTTTGTCGAGGACGAGCTCGCGCCGTCGCCTGTCGAGGCTGCAATCCAGGGCAATCTTGGCGAGCAGACCCGCAAGGTGCTCGCTACGCTGACGCCGCGCGAGGAGCAAATCCTGCGCATGCGCTTCGGCATCGGACAGAAAACCGACTACACGCTCGAGGAAGTCGGCAAGCAGTTCGCCGTAACGCGCGAGCGCATCCGGCAGATCGAGGCCAAGGCGCTCCGCAAACTCCGCCAGACGGGCAGATCGCGCAACCTGGAAGGCTTCCAGGAGCGCGAGTAGCATTCCGCTCTCCCAATGGGAGAGGTCGCGCCGCCGCGGCGCGGGTGAGGGACCACATTCAGCGCGCGATTCTCTTCGCGCGATTTAAGATTCTTTCCCTCTTTCCGGTCCCCCTTCCCGCAGCGGGAAGAGGTTAGGGGACAACCCCCTCGCGCTCCTCCCGGTCAAACCAGCAAAAAGTGTCACCCATCATGCGGGTCTAAAGTGTTACCGATCATCCCGGTCGCACAGGTTAGGTTCCTGACGCCCGAATTCTTGCGTGCGGGCGGGTGCTTTGCGATAAACTGCACTGATCGCGCATCGCGCCAGTCCGCGCGTATTCTGATCGTCTTTCCACTCAAGGAGCATCGATGGACGCTGTCGTGAAATTCCTGCAACCCTACCAACTGCATCCGGTCGTCGACCATTTCTCGGTCGCGTTGTTATTCGTCGCGGTGCTGATCGATCTCGTCTCGAGCTCCGCCCCCAATCGCATCTGGCTTCGCTACACTGCCCTGACGCTCATGATCCTCGGCGCGCTCGCGGCCGGCGGCTCCTACTTCACGGGCGACATGGAGGCCGACCGCATCTGGGACGCCTTGGGTCCGCCGGCGCGCGAGGTCCTGAAGCGGCACGCGCAGCTGGGCGAATACCTCGCGATTACGTTCGGCATCCTCGCCGTGTGGCGAATCATGATTCAGGCGTTCGGCTTCATGGCCGGCTCGCGCGCGATTTATCTCATCGTCGCCATCCTGGCGATTGGCACGCTCGGTTACTCGGCCCATCTGGGCGGCGTGCTCGTATACGACTACGGCGCCGGCACCGCGCTGATGGCGGCCGCTCCGGTTCCGTCGGAAGCCGCGAGTCCCGCGTCGGCGCCGACTTCCTCGCTGCCGCTTCCGATGGTCTCGGTGCCAACGTCGATGGCGACTTCCAGCCCGCCGCCTGCGCCCGCGGCGTCCGCGTCCACGTCGATGGCGCCGCCAACGGCTGCCGCAATGCCGACCGCGAGTCCTTCCGCTCAGCCCTCGGCCAGCTCGAGCGGTGCGGTGACCATGTGATTCAATCGACAGCCAGGTCGCGGTTTCCGACCGCTGCAGATTTGCGTGCGCGCACGCCGCGAGTGTTCTAAAAAAAGGAGTAGTTATGACCCAGCGTCTCGGTTTTGGCGTGTTCCTCGCGCCGCATCATCCTATCGGCGAGCATCCCACGCTCCAGTTTCAGCGCGATCTCGAACTCGCCCAATGGCTCGACGAACTTCACTACGACGAGTTCTGGGTCGGCGAGCATCATTCCGCCGGCTGGGAGACGATCGCGTCGCCGGAAATGTTCCTGGTCGCCGCCGCCGAACGGACCAAACGAATCAGGCTTGGCACCGGCGTCGTTTCGATCCCGTACCATCATCCGTTCAACGTCGCGCAGCGCATGGTCATGCTCGACCATCTGAGCCATGGCCGCGCGATGCTCGGCGTAGGGCCCGGCGCGCTGCCGTCCGACGCCGTCATGCTCGGCATCGATCCGATGACGCAGCGCGACAGGATGGACGAAGGCCTCGGCGTGATTCTCCGGCTGCTCAACACCGACGAGCCGTTTAGTTACAAGGGCTCGTGGTTCGAGCTTCACAACGCCGCGCTGCAAATCCGGCCGCTGCAGGAAAAAATTCCGGTCGCAGTGGCCTCGACGATTTCGCCGTCCGGGATGAAGACCGCCGGCAAGTATGGCGCGGGCGTGCTGTCGGTCGCGTCGTACTCCGAAGAAGGGTTGATGGCGCTGCCGACACAGTGGAATTTCGGCGAGACCTCGGCCAGGGAATTCGGCAATACGATCGATCGCGCGAACTGGCGAATCGTGATGCCGTTTCATCTGGCCGAATCGAAGGAGCAGGCGATGCGCGAAGTCGCCGATGGCCTCCAGAATTGGCAGAACCAGTACGTCGTCGGGATTCTGGGAACTCCGAATCGTCCGATTTTCCCCGACGGTTACGAGGCCGCCAAGCGGATGAGCGAATACGGCGGCGCCATCTTCGGCACGCCCGACGACGCACTCGAACGCATCGCGCGGTTGCAGAAACTCTCGGGCGGCTTCGGTACCATCCTGAGTTTCGCACACGACTGGGCGACGCGTCCGCAAATGATGCGCAGCTACGAACTGCTCGCGCGCTACGTGATGCCGCGATGCCAGGGACTGATCAAACCGATCGAAGCATCTGCCGCCCGCGTAACCGCCAACAAGACAGCCCTGATGGAAAAAGCCGGCGGCGCAATCCTCAAAGCAATCCGCGACTACAACGCAGTGCACCCAAGACAGAAGTAGGGAGGGCGGAACTTGATTAGATATGAAACCCGCGGTGGGTGTCACGCTTCCTTCGGCAGGGGTGACCCCTGCACCCGGTACTAAGAAAAAACAAGATGCGGGACTTCGTCCCTGTTAGAACTTTTTTTGGGTGTGATCCTGGGCGAGGCGAAGAATCCGCGAGCTGCGGGAAGCAGGAAAATGGTCAAATTGGATCACATATTTCTCCCCTCTCCCTGTAAGGGAGAGGATGAAGGTGAGGGTCCTTATGCAGCGCGCTTCTTTCGCGCGCGATTTAGGATTCCGCCCTTTCCTCAACGCGCGCGCCAAGGCTATGAAAACTGAGGAGGTGCAAAATGGTCAAATTCGATCACATGAACCTTCCCGTCACGAACTACCAGGCTTCGCGCGATTGGTATGTGCGCAACTTCGGCTTCAAAGTTGAGTTCGAAGTTCCCGATCGCAAGACCTCCGCAATCCAGGACGACGCGGGCTTTACGATCTTCGTCTACGAGCAGGCAGCACAACTGTCCGGCGCAAAATGCTCGCTTACTCTCCAGGTCGAAGACGTCGATTCGAAATATAAGGAGTTGCAATCGAAGGGCGTGCCGTTTGTAAATCCACCCGGCAAATATTTCTGGGGCTACGGCGCCGAACTTCGAGACCCCGACGGCTACCAGCTGTTGCTATGGGACGAAGTCTCGATGCGAGAAAAAGGCGGCTCGAAATAGCCCCAGAACCGTCACCTACCGGCCTAGTACTGGGTGCAGGGGTCACCCCTGCTCAGGGCAGTGACTGAATACAGCCGCTGACATTGTTCGACCACTCCTCCTGCAACGTCCACTCAGTTCCGTCCGTGAGTGTTACAGGGCTGCCGTACTGCGTCTGGCATTTGTCGGCGACTTCCGCGCCCGACTGATCGTACCATGCGCTGATAAAAGGATCGGTGATCGACTCCGAAAGTTCGTGGGCTGCGTCGTTCGCCATCGACTGTCCGCCGTTCATAAAAGGATTCCCCGGATCCGACACGATGTCGCAAACGCCGACGCCCGTGACGTTCGGAAGATAGACGACTGGAATCGAGACGCCGTTGCAGGTGCCGAACGAATGCCACGCGCAGAAGCCGCCGCCCTTCGGAAAGTTCCCCGTGACTACGATGTATATGCCCTTGGGATCGGGGAGAGTGTTGCCCAAGGCATGGCACACTTCATTCACAATCGTACTGACTTTAGGCGAACGAACCGGAGGAGAACTCGGATCCGGCGCGAGCGGTGCATAGGATGTCTCGGGCACCGATCCGCCGCGCATGTATTGCGTCAGAATATTCGCGTAGCTGCTCCCGCCGAATCCGCCAAGGAATGTGGCAAGAGCATCGGAAACGTCCGTCGGGACATTGCCCCAGTAGATTACGTATGCCGTTGTCGTGGGCAGAACGGGGCCGCCGTGATCGATGAGATTCTTCGTGGTGGTCTTCCGGCTTTTCGAGAAAATGTGAACGCGGTAGGCGTCCCGCGACGCCTGCTCGGCGCGGACCGTTACCGCCGGCAGCATGGTTACGCCCGCGAGTATTAATAGGATTAGAACGCCTCGCCAGTTTGGTGCGTTTAGACGCTGTTTCATGAGCTTGGACGTACCAAATCTGCCGGATAAAAACAAATCGTTCGGCCGCCTTTCTTAGTACTGGGTGCAGGGGTCACCCCTGCCCAGGGAAGCTTGAAACCCAGGAGGGGTTTCAAATTTAATGTCGCTCTGCGCGCTGACAACGGTTGTCCGCGCTGTGGAAACAACCCCGCACTCCCTCTTGCGACACCTGATAGTCGGGGCAGACGATAGTGATGTGGCGCGGCATCGAGTCGCGCCGCGCCGATGCCAGCTTCTCGCGAAATCATAATCTCCGAGCGCGCCGCCGAGCGTATCGCCGCCGCCCGCGCGTGGCTCGAATCGCAGCCGGCCGCCCGCGAAATCCTCGTCATCGCGTCGGTCAAGGAGGCCGGCGACGACCTGGTGCGCGCGTTCGCGGTGTCGCGCGGCGCGATGCTTGGCGTGCATCGCCTGACCCTCAACCGGCTGGTCGGATTGCTCGCCGCCGAGGAGCTTGCCGACGCGGGCCTCGCGCCCGCCGACGGTCTCGCTGTCGAGGCGGTCGCGGCGCGCGCGGTCTTCCGCCTGGCGCCGTCGGGAGCGCTCGCGCATTTCGAGCCGGTCCTTGATCGGCCCGGCTTTTCGCGCGCGCTCGCGCGGACGCTGATCGAGCTGCGATGGAACGACGTGGCAGTTGACCAGGTGCGTGCGCTCGGCGGCGCCGGCGAGGCGATCGCCGCGACGCTCGCGCAATTCGGTGCCGAGCTGGCCGAAGCAAAACTGATCGATCGTGCCGGGATGCTGAAAGTTGCGACGCGAGCCGTGCTCGCGAGCGATCCGCCGCGTTTCGTCGGATTGCCGGTTCTGCTTCTCGATCCGTCGGTGGATAGCCGGCTCGATCGCGACTTTATCGCGGCGCTCGCGGCCCGCGCGCCGTCGATTCTCGCGACGATCCCCGCCGGCGACTCGCTCGTTCAAACGATCCTCGAAGATGCGCTCGCTGTGCGCGCAACCGCGCTACCGCCGATCGCGGATGAAAGCGTCGCGCCCTCGCTCGAGCGTCTGCAGGCGCATCTGTTCGCCGACACCGCTCCGCCCGAGCGCGATGTAGACGCAACCGTGACCGTTATTTCCGCTCCCGGCGAGATGCATGAGTGCGTCGAGATCGCGCGCCGAATTGCCGCCGAAGCCCGCCGCGGCGTCCCGTTCGATCGAATCGCCGTGCTGCTCCATGACCCGGTTCGCTACGCGCCGTACCTGCAGGAAACGCTCGCCCGCGCGGACATCCCGGCCTACTTCGCGCGTGGGACGCGACGGCCCGAACCGGGAGGACGTGCGCTGCTCGCGCTGCTTTGCTGCGCCTCGGAAAATCTTTCGGCGCGCCGCTTCGCGGAGTATCTGTCGCTGGCTCAAGTGCCCGACGCCGATCGCCCGCGCGAAGACGGGCCCGCAATCAGCCCCGACGCGGAACTGACGCCGGCGCCGATCGAGTCGGATCTCGAGGTTGAGCGCGACGCCACCTTGGTTGACAACGTTGACGCTTCCGATCCGGTTCCGGTGATCGAGGGAATGGCGCGCGCGCCCTGGCGATGGGAACGGCTGCTCGTCGATGCGGCCGTGATTGGCAGCGCCGAGCGATGGCACAAGCGGCTCGCGGGTCTGGGCAACGAGCTGATGGCGCGCCGCGCCGAGATTGCCGACGACGACGCGCGCGCGGCGGGTCTCGAGCGGCGAATTCTCGACCTCGCGCATCTTGGCGAAGTGGCGATGCCGATCCTCTCGATGCTTGGCGCAGAAAAAACGCCGCGCTACGCGAGCTGGGGCGACTGGCTCAAGTTTCTTCGCGCGCTGATTGACCTTGCGATTCGCGATCGCGAACCGGTTCTCGCCGCGCTGGCGGAGCTCGAGCCGATGGCGCCGGTCGGTCCGGTCGGGCTCGACGAGGTCCGCCTGGTGCTGAACGAACGGCTGGGGCGGCTGGAAGCTCCGCCGCGGGTTCGCCGCTACGGCGCGGTGTTCGTTGCGCCGCCGAATCGCGCGCGCGGGATGGCCTTTGACGTGGTTATCGTGCCTGGTCTTGCCGAGCGGATGTTTCCGCGCAAGCTGACCGAGGATCCGATTCTTTCCGACGCGGCGCGCGCGCGGTTGAGTCCGTACCTCGCCCGCAACGAGCGGCGAGTCGGCGCGGAGCGGCTCGCGCTTCGGATTGCGGCGGGCGCGGCACGCGAGCGTGCGATGTTTTCGTATCCGCGCGTCGATCTCGATCAGGGCCGTCCGCGCGTGCCGTCTTTCTACGCGCTTGAAGTTCTGCGCGCCGCGGAGGGGCGCCTCCCCGGCTTCGATGAACTGGCGAATCGTGCGGCGTCGCAGCCGGCGACACGGCTTTCATGGCCGGCGCCGGCGAATCCCGCCGACGCGATCGATGACGCGGAGTTCGATCTGGCGGTGCTCGACAAACTGGTTGACGCCGATCCGGATACGACGACTGGCGCGGCGAACTATCTGCTCGACGCCAACCAACATCTCGGGCGGGCGCTGCGCGCGCGGGCGCGCCGATGGCTCAGGCGATGGACACCCGCTGACGGGCTGGTCGATCCCGACGCGGCGGTGCTTGCGGCGTTGGGGAAGCATCAGTTGTCGAAGCGTTCGTACTCGCCGACCGCGCTCCAGAATTTCGCGGCGTGCCCGTATCGTTTTTTTCTCCAGGCGATCCATCGGCTGGAGCCGCGCGAGGAGCCCGAGGCGATCGAGACGCTCGATCCGCTGACGCGCGGCAGTATTTTCGCCGAGGTTCAATACGAGATCCTGTCGGCGCTGAGAGAACTCGACGTGCTGCCGGTGACGCCGGAAGATTTGGAGGACGCATCCGCGCTGCTCGACGAGCGGCTCGACGAAGTTGCCGAGCGATGGCATGAGAATCTCGCGCCGGCGATCGAGCGCGTGTGGCTCGACGGAATCGAAGGTATCCGCGCCGACTTGCGCGAGTGGATACGGCGCGCGGCCGAGGATTCGGAGCATTGGCGGCCCGAATGGTTCGAACTCGGCTTCGGGCTGAGCGATCGCGCGCAGGCGGACCCGCATAGCTCGGCGGATCCAGTGGCGATCGAGGGCGGGCTCAGCCTGCGCGGCTCGATCGATTTGCTCGAGCGCGATCCGGCCGGGCGAATTCGAGTGACCGATCACAAGACCGGGAAAGTCCGCGCCGAAAAGAACTTCGTGATTGGCGGCGGCAAGACGCTGCAGCCGGTTTTGTACGCGCTCGCGGCCGAACAGGTGCTCGGCGAGAAGATTCACGCCGGGCGGCTCTACTACTGCACCGCGACCGGCGGCTACGACGAGCGGGTGGTCGAAATCAACGACGAGGCGCGCGATGCGGCGCGAAAGTTCGTCGCGATCGTCAAGGAGTCGCTCGAGGCGGGGTTTTTGCCGGCCGCGCCGGATGATCGCGAATGCGACTGGTGCGACTACAAGCGCGTGTGCGGTCCTTACGAGGAGCGGCGCTCGAAAATCAAACCACAGAAACCGCGGCTGGAAGCCCTGAAGCGGTTGCGCGCGATGCCATGACGGTCGCGAACCCGGCAATCATTTCAGATCAGGCGGTGCGCGATCGGATTCGCGACGACCTTGGCGTCACGCTCGTTATCGAAGCGGCGGCCGGCACCGGCAAGACCACTGCGCTGGTGAATCGAATCGTGTCGGTTATAGGGTCGGCGCGCGGCGAGCTGGCGCGAATCGTCGCGGTGACGTTCACTGAGAAAGCGGCCGGCGAACTCAAACTTCGATTGCGCGCCGAAATCGAGCGCGCGCGCCAAAATACAGAACCGTCGAGCGAAGCGCGCGCGCGGTTCGACCTGGCGCTCAAGCAACTCGAAGAAGCGCGCATCGGAACGATTCATTCGTTCTGCGCCGACCTGCTGCGCGAGCGGCCGGTGGAGGCGCAAGTCGATCCGATGTTCGAAGTCGCGCCCGAGGACGTTGCGGGCGAGATGTTCGACGCCGCGTTCGACCGGTGGTTCGAGACAGTCTTGGACAAACCGGGTGAGGGGATGCGGCGGCTGCTGCGGCGGCGCGACCTGTCGGCGCGCACGGGCCCTCGGGAGATCGCAAGACACGCGGCGCTTGAATTGATGAGCTGGCGCGACTTCGATTCGCCATGGATGCATTCGCCGTTCGAGCGCGACGCCGAAATCGACGCGATAATCGCCGAGGTCGAAGCGCTCGGCAAACTTGCCGAACTTGGCGAGGACGACGATTGGCTGGCCAAGAGCCTCGATGCGATCGCGCGGCCTGTCGCCGAGGCGACGCGGCTGGAGGCGGTCCGTGGGCGCGACCATGACGCGCTCGAGTCTGTATTGATCAGGCTGTGCACGGGCAGGCACTGGAATTGGAAGGGATACGGCGACGGCTTTGGTGAATTGACCCGCGAGGAAGTCTTCCGGCGGCGCGCCGAGTTGCACACGCGGCTGAAAAAGTTTCGCGACGATGCGGGCGCGAATCTCGCGCCTCTTTTGCGCGACGAGCTGTGGCCGATCGTTGGCATCTACGAGGACTTGAAGCGGCGCGCGGGGCGGCTCGACTTCCTGGACCTGCTGCTGGTCGCGCGCAACCTGGTTCGCGACAATCCGGCGGTGCGCGCCGAGCTGCAAAATCGCTTCACGCATATTTTCGTCGATGAATTCCAGGACACCGATCCGCTGCAGGCGGAAATTCTTTTACTGCTTTCCTCAGCCGATTCAGCCGAGGCGGACTGGCTGAAGGTCAGGCCGATTGACGGGAAGCTGTTTATCGTCGGCGATCCGAAACAATCGATTTATCGTTTTCGGCGCGCCGACGTTTCGCTTTACCAGGGCGTCAAACAACTGCTCCTGATGCATGGCGCGCAACTCGAGTATCTCACGGTCAGCTTTCGCGCGACGCCCGCGATTCAGACGATGGTCAATGCCGCGTTCGCGCCGCTGATGAGCGAAGAATCGGGCACGCAGCCGGCATACGCGCCGTTGACGCCGTATCGCGCCGAGCCGGCGACGCAGCCGTCGATCGTCGTGCTGCCGGTGCCGGAGCCCTACGGCGACTTTGGCCGGGTCGTCAATTGGAAAATTGACGAGTCGATTCCCGACGCGATTGCCGCGTACGCGCGTTGGCTGATTTACGAAAGCGGATGGACGGTGACCGAGCGCGAGGCGCCCGACGTGCGCGTGCCGATTCGCCCGCGCCATATCTGTATCCTGTTCCGCCGGATGAATTCGTTCGGGCGCGACGTGACGCGGCCGTACTTGCGCGCGCTCGAAGCGCGGCATCTGCCGCACGTGCTGGTCAAGGGCGGATCGTTCAACGAGCGCGAAGAAGTGCTCGCGATGCGCAATCTGCTCGGTGCGATCGAGCGGCCCGACGACGAGTTGACGGTATTCGCCGCCCTGCGTGGCCCGGTGTTCGCGCTGTCGGACGCGGCGCTGCTCGAATTCCGCATGACCGTCGGCAGCCTGCATCCGTTTCGCAAGCTCGACGAAGACGCCTTGCCCGCGAGCTTGAAGGAAGTGAAGGGCGCGCTCGACGTCATTAAAAATTTGCATCGCGGTCGTAATCGACGGCCGATCGCGGAGACGATTGCGAAGCTGCTGGCGACGACGCGCGCGCATGCGGGGTTCGCGATTTGGCCGACCGGCGAGCAGGCGCTGGCGAACGTCATGCGAATCATGGATCAGGCGCGGCGTTACGAAGCGCGCGGCGGCACCACGTCGTTTCGGGCGTTCGTCGATGAGCTCGAAGCGCGCGCCGAGCGCGACGAAGCGAGCGAGACGCCGATTGTCGAGGAAGGGACCGAGGGCGTGCGCATTATGACGGTGCATCGCGCGAAAGGCCTCGAGTTCCCAATCGTCATCCTGGCCGATATCACCTGCAACGAAACTCGCGAGAACGCGTCGCGGTATATCGAGCCCGCATCAAAGCTGGCCGCGATGGAACTTGCGGGATGCGCGCCGCGCGAGCTGCAAGAGCATGCTGCGAAGGAGCACGAGCGCGACGTGGAAGAATCGATTCGCCTGCTCTATGTGGCGGCGACTCGCGCGCGCGACCTGGTCGTGGTGCCTGCGGTTGGCGACGAAGAGTCCGACGGCTGGCTCGGGCGCCTGAATCCCGTCGTCTATCCGGCGAATACGGAGCGGCGCGCGCCCGCGTCGACGCATCCGGCGGGATGTCCCGAGTTCGGCGACGACAGCGTGCTGACGCGGCCCGCGAAAGCGCCGGGCAAAGTCAAATCGGTGACGCCGGGATTACATCGCGTGCAAAAGGGCGCGCATCAGATTGAGACTGTCTGGTGGGATCCGCGGCTGCTGATTCTCAATGTCGAGGAGAAGATGGGACTGCGGCAGGACAAGCTGCTGCAAGCCGACGAAAACAAGCTCGTCTCGGACCGCGGAGTCAAACTGCACGAGCAATGGAGTGCGAGCAGGGCGGCGATGCTCGCGGCGGGAGAGACCCCGACAGTAAACGTCGCGACTGCCACCGAACTCGCGCTCGCCGCGCCCGCCGACGGGCCAGCATCCGCGGAGGCGATCGCGATCGAAGAGACCCGTCGCGATGCCGGACGGCCGCATGGCAAGCGCTTCGGCTCGCTCGTGCATCTGACGATGCTGCGTGCGCCGTTCGACGCGGACGCGCGCGAGATCGGCAAGATCGCGACGAGCGCGGCAAAGATGATCGGCGCGCCTGAAGAGGAAGTCGCCGCCGCCGTGAAGGCCGTACAAGCCGCGCTCAAATCTACCCTCATGCAGCGCGCCAAAACTGCGCAAACCGTGATGCGTGAATGTCCGCTGATGATTCGGCTCGAAGATGGCGCCGCAGTCGAGGGGATCGCGGACCTCGCGTTCGCGGAGAATACCGGCGATGGCGCGGTCTGGACGGTCGTCGATTTCAAGACCGATGTCGAGGTCGCGCCGCGCCTCGACGAATATCGCGCGCAGATCAGGTTCTACGTGCGCGCGGTGAGAGAGAGTACCGGGAGGCCGGCTGGGGGGGCAATATTATGGATATAGGGAAGGGTAGATCACTTTATTAAATGCGGAACCCGCGGTGGGTTTCACGCTTCCGTCGGCAGGGGTGACCCCTGCACCCAGTGCTAAGAAAGGATGCGGGACTTCGTCCCTGTTAGAAGTTTTTTTGTGTCATTCTTGAGCGAAGCGAAGAATCCCGGCTCTTGCTAGATACTAAGCTCTCTTTCGACAAGAGCCCTTGCATGGCGACCGCGTTTCTTCCCCTCTCCCTGCGAGGGAGAGGATGAAGGTGAGGGTCCTTATTCAGCGCGCTCTTTCGCGCGCGATTCAAGATTCTGCTATTTCACCGAATACTTAACCGGGGTCACTCAAAGGCCCCCCGACGGGGAGAAGTAAATCGGACGCTTGGTGCCTCTGACGGATTTGTGCTGAAATCCCGACCCGAGGGAATTGGCGATGGCTATGCACATTATATATGGCGAACGGGCGACTGCGGGCGTCGATGCTGAATCAACCGGTGGCGGGTTGTGGCTCCGTGCCGACGACCTCAAGCGAGTCAGCGGATGGGAGTTCAAGCCGCAGGGATTTTGCAAGGGCGAGGTCTGCGTGCCGGTGCCCGACGCACGTAAGAGTGAGTTCGTCGATGGCGGGCGCTGCAATCTCGTGGCGCTGGCAGGTCTGCTCGGGCAACCCGTCGTAACTGACGCCGAGTTTAACGCGTGCTGTATCGGCGAAGCTGCCTCGGAAAGAAAACGGACGCTGACGTCGCTCGATGCGCCGGATTTCAGCCTCCCCGATCTCGACGGCAAGATGCATTCGCTGTCCGAGTATCGCGGTAAGAAGGTTCTCGTCGTTTCATGGGCGTCGTGGTGAGGATGCCGCTTTGACCTGCCAGTCTGGCAGGCCCTTTACGAAGAACTCGGACCGAAAGGATTCGTGCCGATCGCGATCGCATTCGACAGCGGCGGCAACGCCGCGACCGAGCCGTGGATCAAGGCGGCGAAGCCCACCTATCCGTGCCTGATCGACCGGCGCCATCTGGTCGCCGAGCTTTACGACATGGTCAACGTGCCGACCGCCGTCTGGATCGACGAGCGCGGCAAAATCGTGCGGCCCAGCGAGCCCGCCGGCGTCTCGGACGCATTCCGAAAGATGAACCGCACCAACTTTTCGATTCCCGCCGACGCGATGAACGAGCTGCAGTCGCGGCGCAGGGCTTACCTGGACGCACTTCGCGACTGGGTGGCGAACGGATTGAAAAGTCGTTTCGCGCTGAGCGCGCCGGAAGTTCTCAAACGGATGCATACGCCGAACGACGCGCAGGTGCGCGCGGCCGCGAATTTCAGGCTCGGCGAATACCTGTTCGAGAACGGACACGCCGATGCCGCGAAGAAGTATTTCGAGGAGGCGAAGCGGCTGCGGCCGGAGAGCTGGAACTACAAGCGGCAGGCGTGGGCGCTCGAGGATCCGATGAAAGCGGGCGGTCCCGAGTTCTGGGCGGCGGTTGATGCGCTGCCCGAGGGGCAGTACTACCCGGGCGCGGAGGATATATAGGAAGAGATCACTTTATTGTATGTGAAACCCGCGGTGGGTTTCACGCTTCCTTCGGCAGGGGTGACCCCTGCACCCAGTACTAAGATAAGGACGCGGGACTTCGTCCCTGTTAGAACTTTAGCGGAGCGAATTTCTGTCTCCCCTCTCCCTGTAAGGGAGAGGATGAAGGTGAGGGTCCTTGTCCAGCGCGCTCTTTTGCGCGCGATTCAAGATTCTGCCTCTGTTCTGAACAGGCGCGCGAAGGCGATACAAATTTCTCTTGTGCAAGGATAGCTCACTCACCCATACCGGATGATGGAATTCGGATGATAGTGTAGACATCGCCGGACAACTTTGCACAATCGCGAAATACTTGTCGTCGGATACGGGTCGTTGCTCAGCGGCTACGGTTTGAATAGGACCCGGCTCGTCGCGCGTGATGTGTACCCTGTTTCGATTCGCAACGCGCGGCGCGGACTGGCCAAATGGTCTAGCCATGGGCGCTATTTGGCCATGGATATCGAACCTGTTAATCGCGCAGCTCCGATCTCCGCATCTAAGGAATTGGACGGTGCGGGAATCGGCGGGTTGCTCTTGTCGTTTGATCGAACTGATGCACGCAAAATCGCACAACGCGAGGACTACAAGGCCGATGCTTTCGAGCGGTTGATTTCGCTCGCGGATCGCGCGGGCATGCCGCTTGGCGAATACCTGATGGAGGTTGCCAGCGCGACGAATTTCGATTTGCTCGCTTACAGGAGCGCGCTGCGCGCGACGCTCGATTACACATCGCCGGGATATATTTTCCATCCCGTGGCGATCGACGACGGGCGCGTCGCGATAACCGCGATCGGTTCGGGATTTGAAGGCAGCGGAGACCCTAGGGTTGTCTCGCGACGGCGGGAATTTGGCATGGTGCGGTTGCTGTCGCTCGAAGAGTCTTTGCGGGTCGAACTTCCCGATTTCGATCGCGCCGGGCAGATAGGATATTACGCGATGTGTGTTCTCGGCGGATTGCATGGGGTGGACGTCGCTGACCTGGCGGCGGGTTTCGACGCGGACGCGGAATGGACGCGCGATTTGGCCGCGCATCTTGGGCCGATTGCGGCGGGTGAGCGCGAACGGTTTCTCGAGGCTACGTCGATCGACGCATCGCGCTACGGCGAGCGGTTTTCGTCACGGCGCACGCCGGACTTCGCGGCGCTGCTAAAGCTGGCGGGCGTTGTATAGTGACGTGAACAAATCGATGGCAGAGAAATTTTCAATCCATGTTGCGAAAGAGAATCTGAAATTTTCGGCGGCGCATTTTATCGCCTACCCGGGATTTCGCGAGCCGCTGCATGGCCACAACTACCAGGTCGGCGTGTACGTCGAGGGGCGGCTTCTCAAGACTGGCTACGTGATCGATTTCGGGCTGATCAAAAAGCTGACCAGGGAGATTGTCGATCGGCTCGACGAGCGCACGATCGTGCCGCGCGACAGCGACTGCCTGACGATCGACGGACCCAGGGACGGCGTCGTGCGAATCCGCTATGAGCAAGACGAGTTCATGCTGCCTGCCGCCGACGTGTGTATCGTGCCGATCGTGCACAGCTCGGCGGAAGAACTCGCGCGGTACATCTGGGAGGAGTTGGCGGCGGCGCTGAAGGCGTGCGGTGCGCTGACGCTCGTGACGACGATGGAAATCTCAGTGGCCGAGGGCCCGGGACAGTCGGCGCACTATCGCAACTCGACCGGCGACATCTGATCGCGTTCTCCAAGTAACAATTACCGCGACTTGCTTCGTCTATACTGCTCACTAGCAGTCATCATGCTGTTAACTACGCGCGTGGCGTGAGACGATTTTGCACGTAGCGGGGATTTTTCCATTCACCGGTTACGGAGCAAGGCAGGGTGGCGTTGCAACCAAAATTTGCCGAGATGGATGCGCCGTTTGCGGTCGAGCGGGCGCTGGTCGGAGAGCATCCGGCGATTGTGAAGCTGCGCGCGCTGATCGAGCGCGTCGCGCCGACCGAAGTGACCGTGCTGATCACGGGCGAGAGCGGCACCGGCAAGGAAGTGGTCGCGCACGCGATCCATACGCTGTCGCCGCGATGCAATCAGCCGTTCGTGCCGGTGAACTGCGCGGCGATTCCGCACGATCTGCTCGAGTCCGAGATGTTCGGGCATGAGCGCGGCGCGTTCACGGGCGCGGCGGGATCGCGTCACGGGCTGCTGACGACGGCCGATCGCGGCACGATCTTCCTGGACGAAATCGGCGAGATGCCCAACGGCTTGCAGGCGAAACTTTTGCGCGTGCTTGAAGACGGCGTGGTGCGGCCGGTGGGTGCGGATCGGGCGACGCGGGTGAATGTACGCGTGATCGCGGCGAGCAACGTCGATCTCGGCAAGGCGGTCGAGAAGGGTGCGTTTCGCGAGGACCTCTTCTATCGGCTGCAGGTGGTGCCGATCGTGATTGCGCCGGTGCGCGAGCGGCGTTCGGATATCCCGCTGCTCGTGGAACATTTTTTGGAGCGTATCCGCGAGCGCGCGCCCGGGCGCGAAATCGCGATCAGCCGCGAGGCGATGGTGGCGCTATGGTCGTACGATTGGCCGGGCAATGTGCGCGAGCTCGAGAACATGATCGAGCGGCTGTCCATTCTATGCGAGGGCTCGATTATCGACACGTCGATTTTGCCGGAGAACCTGATGGCAGGCGTGCGGCCGGCGACGCCTCCGGTCAAGGTCAAGCTGAGTGAGGGCGGAGTGAGCCTCAACAACTTGGTACGGGAATTGGAAGGTAGATTGATAAACGATGCGCTCAAGCAAACCGGCGGGAACAAACAAGGCGCGGCGCGGTTGCTCGGGCTCAAGCGGACGACATTTTCCGCGAAGCTGAGGCGCTGCGGCGTGATAGCTCCGGCGTCTTTGGACGAAAGCGAGGAAGGCTAGGCGGGGTTTGGAATCGTATGGATGAAGCAATCAGGCCGCCACAGATAATGGTGGTTGACGACGATCAAGACACCGTCGCAATCCTCGCCCGGCATTTGCAACGTGAAGGCTTTGTCCCGATAGAGGCCAACTCCGGAGAGCAATGTCTCAAACTGGTGCATGAAAACGAAGTTGACGTTATTCTCCTCGACCTCATGATGCCCGGGATGGACGGCTTCGAGGTCGTGAAGGCGCTCCGGGGCAATCCCGTGACCGCGGAAATACCAATCATCATGATTACCGCGCGGGACGATCTGGACGCGCGCGCCGAGGGCATGCGCCTGGGCGTCAGCGACTTCCTGGCCAAGCCGGTCTTCCGTCGCCAGCTTGCCAGCCGCGTCCGTGCGCAGCTTGAAGTGGTCGAAACGGCGCGCAATGCGACCGCCGCGATGGATCGCCTCGAAGCGCATAAGACTCGCTCCGAATAAGCCGCTTCGCGAGCAACAAGCAGCATTCCACCGCAGTGCGGGCGCTGCACGCGAGCGCATTGCGATCACCTGACGCGTTCGACTACAAATTAAAAGCCCAGTCATTGCTCTGGGCTGAAATCGCTTCCAGGATCATCGTTCCAGATGAGAAGGAGGATTCGCGATGAACGGTGAGACTCGAAAGCCGCAAGCCAACGTAATTGCGGCGCTCACATATCTGCTGGGCTTCGTCACCGGCCTGATTTTTCTGTATCTCGAGCCGTACAACCAGGACGAGTTTATCCGCTTTCACGCGCGCCAATCGATTGGCTTCTCGGTCGCGTGGTTCGCGATCGGAATCGTGTTCGGCGTATTTATTGCGGTGCTGCCGCATGGATTGGGATCGCTGCTCAATTTCATTCTGACGCTAATCGACATCGCGCTGGCGGTGTTCTGGGTTTTCCTGATGTACGAGGCGTACAACGGCGAGCGCTACCGGATTCCCGAGCTGGCCGACATCGTCGATAGCATCGCGGGAACTCCAGCCGCATAGCATTCCTTCGCCTCTCCCTGTGGGGAGAGGTCGCGCCGTTGCGGCGCGGGTGAGGGACTTTGTTCAGCGCGCGATCCTATTCGCACGCGATTCAAGATTCCGCCTCTTGACGGTTCTACTTGTTGGCGCGCGTTGCGCCGGCCCCTTTTTCCTCCGCAGGCGCGCTCTGTTTTTCTTCCGCCTGTTGTCCGTCGCCGTCGGCTGCCTGATCGATGTTGTCGGCTGCCGGCGGCACGACTTGCGACTGGATGTTCGCGGTACCTTGCGGCGCCAGGCGCAGGCTCGGCTCGCGGTTGATCGCGTCGAGCACGCGGCGCGAAATTTCGTCGGTGATTTGCGGCGCGGTGTAGGTCTCGGCGGGATAGCGAATGACAATTTCCAGCCCGGACTGGCTCAGATGGAGGCGGCTTTGCGGCTTGGGCGTCTCGAGCATCACGTTGAGGTCGCGCTCGAGATGCCGGTAGTCGCGCATCACGCGGTCGCGATAGCGCGCGAACACCTCGTCGACGGCGTCGAGCAGGCGCTTCTCGGCCAGCCGGTAGTCGATATCGGGGGCGAGCGTGAGCCGCACTTCGTTCCATACGAAACTGGTGCCGGGCGCCTGCTTGAAGAAGTTACCCGACGGTTGAAACACGATCGCGTTGGAAAATACCGCGACCCGGCCGGTGGGCTCGCGATGCGTCCCGGTCCCGCCCAGTTCCATCAGCGAGAGTTTTACCAGCCCGATATCAATAACGTCTCCCGTCACGCCGCCGATCTGGACGCGGTCGCCGGCCTTGATTCCGAAGCGCCCGATCAGAAAGAAGTAGCCGGCGATCGAGAGGATCACGTTCTGCAGCGCGACGGCGATACCGGCGGCGGCGAATCCCACCACGGTCGCGGCCGAACCGAGCTCGTCGGAGAAATTGAGCAGCACGACGATGAGGATGAGCAGTCCGAGTACGAGGCGGCGCGCTGCCATCACCTGCCCGCGGCGCCGAATGTCGGTCACGTAGCGATTGGTGAGCCATCGCCACGCCATCGAACCGACAAAGATCAGCAGCAACGAAGCGCCCAGCGCGATCAGCCGGATAATGAGCCTGCGGAATTCCTTGTTCCAGCGATCTTCGACGGCGGCGTGCCAGCGGCCCACGTTGTTGGTGTAAATGCCGAGCAGCACGATCTGCTTGCTGAGCGGCAGCGCCGCGGTGCTGGCCAGTTTGTGCGTTTCGAGCAGAGTTTCGAAAGATTTCCTGCGATCGGTGAGGGTCGCGACGTCGGCCGCCCCGGTTCCCTGCGCGAGCGCGCTGCCGCGCGCGTCGAGTCCTGTTATTACCGCGAGGATTGACTTGCGGACCGCAGTCGCGCGAGCCGCAAGTCCTTGGGCGAGGGCGCTGTTCTGTTCGAGCGAGTCGAGTTTGCTGCTGAGCGCAAACAGGTCGGTGACCAGGCTCAAAATTCCGGTAGGCTCGGGCCGCGCCACCAGGGTGGCGTCGGCCGGCGGGGCGGCCGTCTTCTTGCCGGTATCGCCAATCGACTGCTCGAGCTCGTCGATCTGAGCCGCCAACGTTCCGCTCTGCTCGGGCAACGAGCTGCCGCTTTCGAATTGCGCGAGTGCCTTGAGCGCGTCGGCGCGCGCCTGGTTCAGATCGAGCTGGTTTTGCGCATCCTGAATTTGCGACGCGAGCGCATCGCGCTGGCGCGCCGGCGCTTTTGCGAGCTGCGCCTGCAACGTCTTGATGCGTGTGCGAAGCGTGTCCGCGGCCGCGTCGAGCTTCTCATAGGTCTGCGTGACGCTGTTCGATCCGGTGGCGCTCAGCGCACCACCAGGTCCAGGTGCGGCGGCGACAGGAGTGGTCTTGGCGATGAACGCCGCTTGCGCGCGCGCGTACTCGAAAGCCAGCTTCAGGACCTCGCCGGCGGTCTGGCGATCGTCGGCGAAAAAGAGCGTCTCGTCGGGATCGCGCACGAGTTGCGCTTCGACGCCGAGATGGCCGTACCAGTTGATGACGTCGCCGAGGTACGAAATTACGGTATGCGCACTGGGAGGCAGCGCGGCCGGCGATAGGCCGGCCGCGGCGGGACTCGCGGCGCCCGCGGGCTGCGGCGCGCCGGTCACGGCGGCGCTCGGCGCCGCCGCTGACGGCGCAGCCGGCGAGTCCTGCGACGTCGTCGCAGGACTCTGCGCGAGCGCGGGCGCGATCGCGATTGCCAAGGCAATCGCCAACGTGCCCGCCAGGCGCGCCGAAGGAATCAAAATTTTGAGTCGGTGAAACATTGCGAATAGACCGGACCCGGCAGGCAAGCCAAAGAAAAACTTTACCACGCAGCGCCGTGATAGTTCGATTGCCCTCCTGGCCTCGCCCTATCAGCGAGCCGCCGCGCTCCCAGCGCAGGTGAGGACCTGTTCAGGAGCGCAGTCCCTTAGGACTTCGCTTTCTTCGAAGCTCTCGACTTGCCGGAACTGTTGAGGGCGACCGCTTGGCGAACGAGCGCCTTGAAGGCGGACTCGTCAACCTCTTCTCGTTCGTGGATGTCGATCGCGCGGCGTAGGTTTCCGTCGAGACTCGAGTTGAAGAGACGGGCCGGATCCTTCAGAGCCGCGCCCTTGGCGAAGGTAAGCTTCACGACGCTCTTGTATGATTCGCCAGTGCAGATGATGCCGTCGTGCGACCAAACCGGCGTGCCCATCCACTTCCACTCCTCGACGACGTCCGGGTCTGCTTCCTTGACGAGCTTGCGCATTGTGCTGAGAGTTTTCCCGCGCCAGTCCCCGAGTTCGGCGATTCTTTTCGAGATGAGCTCCGATGCCGGCTGGCCTTGGCTCGCGCCCGACTTTTTCATGTTCTCATCTTGGATTAGGACGTCACCCGCCGCTCAAAATCTCGCGTCGGCGTCTCCTTGATAGAGAGAGAGAGCTTCCAGGAGCGGACCCGGCGACGAACCTGCGCTCAGTACCCCACAGGGGCTGCGGCGCTCGCGGCCGGCGCCAGGTCTGCGTAGCGCGCGGGCGGCGTCCATGGCGTGGCGAGCGTGTCGAACTCGCTCATCAGTGCGTCGATATCCTTGACGCTGGCGGTCTTGCGAATCAAATCGCGGACCATCACCGGCCGCTCGTTGAGGCGCTGCCGGACCATCGTGCGAATCCCGCGATCCGCCAGGTCGTCGACGACTTTGCGGCCGGACATCGGCTTGCCGTCGAGCGTGAGCAGCGTGCGCGCCTGGATTTCGGAGAGCGCGGTGCGCAGGTACTGGACGTGCGGCGCTTCGTCGGAGCGGATGAAACGCACCAGGTTGGCGGCGTCGTCGGGCGCGTCGGAGACTTCGGGGTCGGAGAGGATTTCCTCGGCCCACGCGAACGTCGAGGCGGCAAAAACTTCGAATCGCGAGCACGTTGGCCATGAAGCGAATCAAGCGCTCGACCGGCTCGCCAAGCTCCGGGAACATCGCGACCGGCTGGCCGCCGCGCCGCGCCATGATATTGGCGTAAATCTCCGGCGAGATAGCGGGATTCGATAGCGCCGCGTCGCGGGCCGCGTCCCACATCTGGCGATGCCCGCCCTCCTCGGACCATCCTGCCTCGTCGCGCGCATGCGCTTCGAACAGGCCACCCGTCAGATGAGCCAGCGCGGTGCCCGCGGTGTCTTCGCGGATGAAGGTGTTGAGCGGAGGGACGGGCAGCTCGCGAATCATCGCACCGAAGCCCTCGACGATCGCGATTTCGGATAGCCATCGCACCATCGGCTCGCGCACGCCCGACTTGAGCAGAAATTTCACCTGCGCAACATTCGGCACCTGCGGCGAAACGGTATCAGCCGGAATCTCGAAAAGCGGCGTTCCGGAGGTAGCAACATGCTGCTCCTGCCAGGCCTGGATAGCAGGCACGCGAAAAGCAGTCCGCGGCGACCGGTAATGCCCGTCAGCATCAAACCCGCCATGGCACTTGACGCCCTTAACAATAAGCGGTTCACGAGTATCAACGTTGGCAAGAATTTCGTCAGCAGAAAAATTCAATCGAGATTCATGAGGCATTTTTTTAGTGTCCTGTCCACAGCGCAGTATTTACGGCCTTTGCCTAACATACGTTAGGGCCGAAGAATGAGTCAACGAGAATCTAGAAAGAATTGTGCTGGTTCTTCAGGCAGTCAGTTCGTTAAACCTGAGCTCGAGGTATTGATCGATTTGATCGCCCCGGTTTGCTCCAACCATCGCGAGGAGTTCGATGATATCGCTATCAACCAATGCAACTATGAATCCTCTATCATCCTGCGCCGTATCGCGGCAGCTCAGGACAAATTTCTCTCGATTCTCAAATTTTCGAGCGACAATAAATCCGAATCGTCCGCGATTCGGAGAAAACCTTCCAGCGATCTGATCGAGTTCTGGATTTGCTAACTCATGAGCGTAGTTTTTGCATTCCACGAAAACGTTTACCGCTCTAGTGCCGGGTTCAAGTCTACGACGAAAAAAGAAACCAGATTTAGCGTTATTCGTGAACTTAATGTCGATCCGCTTTCTTCCCATATTTATGGGGAATTCCGATTGCGGATATATCAAGTACGGATAGAATATGAATTCGAGCGCCCCTAGAATCAACGAATGAAATTTGTTTGCGTGCTCTTGGCCGGTCGGGATTTCTCTCAGCTTATCGATTAATACATCGGCAAAGACCTCTGCATCAAAAGTTTCGTCTAAATCTTCATTTGAAAGCTCAGGGGGAAGTTCCAGGCGGCTTTTGTATTCCTTCAACACTTCCGGATGCTTTCCCGTAAACTCCTCAAGGAACCCTTTCGAAAATGGATACTGCTCCTCGACGCTCTTTTTCGTGACTCTACGGCGTCCACTCCTCAATATCTCCACGAGAGCGGTTCCCTGCGCTTGGTGCTCCGCCTGGAGGTAGTTCAGAACGAAACTCCTGTAGTACCGCTGAGGAGAAAAAGCCAGATTCCAACGGACGCTTGCCTTCGGAACCAGAAGTAGCTTCTCGTTGCGCACCACTGGTAGCTCGACGTACGCGTTTTCCCATCTCCGCTTCGTTGCGTTCCAAAGCCCGCCTGAAGCTACGTCTTTGCGAAGCGGTATACCGTGTAGTCGGCATTGTTCCTGAGTGTAAGCAATCAATTCGCGGCGAATTATGTTTGTACTGATGTCGGAGATCTTGTCCGGACCGATTCCTTCAATAAAAAGGTCACAATCGGCGAGTTCTGAAAGGAGGCCGCTCGCAGCGGCGCGGCTACGCTTCAAATGCAGATAGAGATCAAATGCTTGCTTCCCGCTTACACCCCTGCCTTGGGGACGTCCAGAAGAAAGGCCCAAGTGTGTCTCGTTTGGCTCACCAAGGCCGTTCAATATTTGCTGACCCAGTGCGTCCTGTTTCGTCCGAACGCAATGCAATGCTGTCTCAAAGAATGAGAGAATTGCTTCGTTGCAACGTAGTGACCAGTCGTCATCTTGGACACTAAAGGTATACGGATCCACGAAGAGGGCGAGATCGTTTGTGAGCGGAACGTCTACGAAATCGAGCTCCGCTTGGGTTTTGCCGAGTGCAAAGAAATCCGCGATTGTTCGCATGAGGTTTCTTAGACGTTACGTCAGAGGTGACTCAAAAGTAAGGGCTAACCCGGCTGTCACGCGCTTCAAATTGACAGGCGGTCGAAGTCAACGAACCAAGGGTCATCTCCTGCTTAGGCCTGAGCACGGAAGATAATCAGGAGAGCGCGATTGCAAATATTGGTAGACCTTCACTCGGTGCGAATGCTATGCCGCGGCGGGTGGCTTGGGCTGTGTAGCCTGGGACTGGCTTCAATTCTACTCGCGACAGGATCTCTGCGATTACTATCTTCATCTGGTACGTTGCGAAGGCTGCGCCCAGGCATCGGCGGGGGCCGCCGCCGAAGGGGAAGAATGTGTATGGGCTTTGGCGTGTCTCCAAAAATCTGTCGGGATTGAACTGATCGGGGTTCGGCCAGAGCTCGGGGCGCCTGTGCATCAGGTAGATGCATGGCGCGATTGTTACTCCTGCGGGGAGTTCGCGGCCTGCGATTGTTAGCGGCCTTGTCAGGGTGCGGCCGATGTTTGGCACGACCGGGTCCAGGCGCATCGTCTCGTTGATCACGGCCTCGACATATTTCAACTTGCCCACGTGAGACGAATCGAGCTTTTGATTTCCCAGTACTGAAAAAACTTCGGCGCGGGCGCGTTCCATCACGTTGGGGTTCGTCACGAGCCGGTTGACGACCCACGCCATTGTGGCTGCCGTGGTCTCGTGTCCGGCGAGCATCAGCGTGTACATCTCGTCGCGGATTACTCCGTCGGGGAGCGGCTGCCCGTCTTCGTAGCGCGACGCTAGCAGCATCGAGAGGACGTCCGCGCGTCCCTCGACGCCGTCGCTTCTGCGCCGCGCGAATTCCGCGTACAGAATCGAATCGATCTTGCGCGTCAGCCTGACTGCGCGCCCCCATGGACTCCACGGGCCGGCGTCGATTCGCATCGCGGGGAGAGAGAACAGCGTGCCGAGCCCGCTCGAGTAGAGCGCGAATATTTTTAGAAGCAGCCTCCGCAGTTCCGTGCCGGGTTCATCATCGGCGAATCCGAACACGGTCCGGATGATCGTTTCGAAAGTAATCGCGCGCATCTGCGGATGAATCGCGAACTGCTGTCCGATCGGCCACGACGCAATCGCATCGTCGGCCGCCGAGCGCATCGCAACGGCGTGCGACGCCATCTGCTCGCCATGAAATGCCGGAAGCAGCAGTCGGCGCTGGCGCAGATGCTCGGCACCGTCCAGGAACAGAGACGACCGCTCACCCATGAACGCGCCGAGCGGGCGATTCGCCTCACCGGCATGAAGCGCGTCGGCGTCGCCGAGAAAAACTTCGCGGACCGCCGCCGGCTCGCTGGTAAATACGAACGGCGAGACGCCCGGCACGCGCACGGTGAACCAATCGCCGTACCGGCGCGCGCACGTATCGAGGAATCGAAACGGATTGCGGACGAAATCGAAAGTCGCGAAGAGGCGCGGACCCGGCGGCAACGCGGCGGAAGGAGGCATGGCGCGAGAGTTACTACGCTCGGGTGAAGCGGGGAAGGGCAAATCAGTAGATCGAAAGTGAGCATTTTCCCTCCCACGTTTGTCGGGGGAGGGTGAGGGTGGGGGACCTTTTGCGGCGCGATTGTCTGTTGCGTCGCAGATTTGGAATCTCTGAAATTTGTAAATTTGTCCCCCACCCGCCGCTCGAAGACGAGCGTCGGCCTCCCCCCACGAACGGGGGAGGCGAGAGATGACCGTATCGACGCTCTCAGTCTTTTGCATCGGTACCTCGCGCTTTGTACCGTAGGCGAGGACTCCATCCATGGCTGTCGCGCCTAAATCGCTCGTTCAACCTACGCACGAGGTGCATGAGTTTTCCTCGACGCGCAAGTGGATCATCGCGTTCTCCGTGATGCTCGGCACTGTGCTCGAGGTGCTCGACTCGTCGATCGTCAACGTCTCGCTGCCCCATATGCAGGGTAGTTTTTCGGCCAGCGTCGACGAGATCGCGTGGGTCGTTACGTCGTACCTGGTGGCGGCGGGAATCATGATCCCGATGACCGGCTGGATTGCCGAGCGTTTCGGGCGCAAGCGCTACTTCGTCGCGTCGATCACGATGTTCATCGTGTCGTCAGCGCTGTGCGGCGTGGCGCAATCGCTCAACCAGATCGTTTTTTTCCGCCTGATGCAGGGCGCGGCGGGCGCGGCGATGATGCCGCTGTCGCAGGCGATCCTGATGGAAACGTTCCCGCCGCGCGAGCAGGCGATGGCGATGGCGGTGTGGGGAATCGGAATGATGGTCGCGCCGATCATGGGGCCGACCATCGGCGGCTATATCACGGACGCGTGGAGCTGGCGCTGGAACTTCTATATCAACGTGCCGATCGGGACGCTGGCGGCGTTCATGGTGTATCGATTCGTCGACGATCCGTCGTACATGCGCAACCTGCGGCGCGGCCGCGTCGACCTGCTCGGAATCGCGTGCCTGTTCATCACGCTCGGGCTCGGCGAGATCGTGCTCGATCGCGGCGAGCGCGCCGACTGGTTCCACAGCCCGTGGGTGGTTTACTGCACGGCCGCGGCGATCATCTCGCTCGCGGTGCTGGTGTATCACGAGCTGCACACGGAGGATCCGGTCGTCGATCTCTCGATCCTCGAGAACATGAACTTCACGCTGCCGGTGGTGCTGATAATTTTCCTGACCTTCACGCTTTACGGCACCGCGATACTGAATCCGGTGTTTCTACAGGAGACGCTCGGCTACACGGCGTCGAAGGCGGGACTGGTGATGGCGCCGCGCGGCTTCGGGACGATGTTCTCGATGATCATACTTGGCACCTACGCGCGCCGCGGCGGTGACATCCGGCCGCTGGTCGGGATCGGCTTTATCCTGGTCGGCGTCGCGATGTGGCGGATGTCGGGCCTGAATCTCGACTCGGACGTGCGGCGAATCGTGTGGCCCACTGTGATCCAGGGAGTCGGTACCGGATTGATATTCCCGGGCTTGTCGGCTGCCGCGCTGAGCTCGATGGAAAAGTTCAAGATGGGGCGCGCGGCGAGTCTGTATTCCGTCACGCGCAACCTGGGCGCCGCTATTGGCACGTCGTACCTGACCACGCTGCTGATACATCGCCAGCAGGTCAACCAGAGTTACCTGGTCGAGCACATCACAGTCTTCACGCTCCCGCATATGCAGATGCCGGGCGGCCTCAACATGGGCAATGAATTCGCGATGGGACACAAGCACGGCATGATGATGCTCTACGGGATGGTGCAGCGGCAGGCGGCGATGCTGTCGTTCAACGACATCTACCGGGACTTGACTGTGCTGATGCTCATCCTCGTGCCGACGTTCCTGTTCCTCAAGCGCGACACGCGCAACCTGCCGGCGGAAGCCGCGCACTGAAAAAATAATTTGTAAGACCGCCAACGGCCTTGCGGTATCGCGTCGGGAACCTGGGATTTGTTCTCTTAATCTCCGCGCGCTCATGGATCCCGACGCGACGCCTCCGCATCCGCCATCGTTGGAGACCGCAGTCGCAACTGTCGCATACGCGACAAACCCACTCCGGGCGTGCGGCTGTGGATAATCGATGTCGATGACGTTTGCGGATCGGCATGTCGAAACGCCGGCCGAGGTCCATTAGCGCGTCTCATTTTGCGGCTGTCGGCACGTTGGTCCGCGAGCGAAAAAGGGCACTTGGGCCATCGGTTGTCAAGTTTGCAATCCGATCTTAATCGAACGCGCCATGTTGCCCGACCACGGTACGCGCGCTAGTTAAGAAGCCGTCCTTACTGATTGTTACTCTTGGTGGCCTGAAAACGTCGCGCGGATCGAAACGGCCAAGTCGGGGGATTTGACGACCGAGTTCGCCGCGCGCATATCCATCGAGCCGCTGCTTTGGAATCGAGTGTGGTGCGGGCAGGGCAGGCGGGCATCGCGAGATGCTGAGCGGGCTGATGGTCTGATGAAAAGAGCCGGTGCGCATGGCGCAAGTTTGTTTTGGCGCTTTTCGATCTTGCAGCCCTGAAGTCGGCGCCGCCGCGCGCCGCGGCCGGCGTTATTGGCGCGGCGCGACGGCGATAAGAACCATCACCCGCCTTTCCCAAATCGATTTCGCACACATCACTCAAAGTTCCAATTCAAAATTTGAAATATCCATCCAACGGCCCCTGATGGTGTCCGGCGGCAAGCCTGCACGCGCGACACGCCGACCGGAACACGAAGCCCTGGGAGGTTGAGACTGTGCGAAACGGACCCCTGGTTCATCGACGCGCCCACGCATCGCGATTTGCTTACGGCGCACCGTCGCCGTTGGAGCGTCTGCAATCGTTATCGGTATTCGGCAACCCGCGGGCGTTTTCGCGTCCAACCCGCAGCGTGCCAATCGAGTCCGCGCCGTTCGAAACCCAGCGTTTGCAGCTCGGCAGCCGTCTGCCTATCAACCTGCGTCATTTCCTGGCCGAGCAACTGGGAGCCTCGATGCGCATCGAGGACGACTCGATCGTCGCGCTCGAGCCGCGCTCGAACGAAACGCTGATGCGCGAGCTGGCGCGGGCGATTCGGCGATTTTCCGCCGAGCGCGCGCGCGAGGCGTGGTGTGAATGCGCGATGGGGCTCGATCGTCTCGAGCGCGAATTTTTCGCCGCGCCCGGCGACGACCGCGGGCCTGTGGTGCTATGCCTGCGATGCTCGTGCGTGGGCGCCGGCCCTCTCGATCAGCATTGCGGCAGCCGATGTATCCCGGTCCACCTCGGCGCCGAGGTGCGCGCGCAGCAGCTCGAGGGCAAGTGCGTCGATGGAGCGCTGACTCCGGACGCACTGCATCGGGCGGTCGAGAATTTTCGCCTCCGCCGGACCGAAGACGGCCTGCCTCACTATGATTTGGACTGCTACGTCGCGGGCGGGCAGGTGATCTTCACCTGGCGCCCGTTGCCCGCTTCACCTGCGGATGATGGAAGACAGTAATTCGATTAGGGAACAGGTCAGGGAGCGTTACGCCGAGGAGGCGCGGCGCGTCCGTCAGAACTCGGAGAAGGCGTCGTGCTGCGGCGCTCCTCCGACTGTAGCGAAGTCGAAGCCATCCTGTTGCGGCAGCGATGCATCGGCGGGAGGTGGAGATCCGATCACGTCGAATCTCTACCAGGATCACGAAAAAGCGGGATTGCCCGCGGACGCGATCGCCGCTTCTCTCGGATGCGGCAATCCGGCTGCGCTGGCCGAGTTGAAGCCGGGGGAGACGGTTCTTGACCTTGGCTCGGGCGGCGGGATCGACGTGCTCCTGTCGGCGCGCCGGGTCGGTCCTGAGGGCAAAGCCTACGGACTCGACATGACCGATGAGATGCTCGCGCTCGCGCGTGACAATCAGCGCAAAGCTGGCCTCAAGAATGTCGAGTTTCTAAAGGGCGAGATCGAGAACATCCCGTTGCCCGACAATACCGTCGACGTGATCATTTCGAACTGCGTGATCAATCTTTCCGGCGACAAGGATCGCGTTCTGCGCGAGGCGTTTCGAGTGCTCAAGCCCGCCGGCCGCCTTGCGGTTTCCGATGTGGTCGCTCGCGGTGAAGTTCCCGCCGAAGTGCGGCGCCATGTCGAATTGTGGTCTGGATGCATCGCGGGCGCACTGGAGGAGTCGGACTATCGCGCAAAACTGCAGGCCGCCGGATTTGAGGCGATCGACGTCGAGCCAACCCGGATCTATTCAGCTGCGCAGTGCAGCGAATGGTTCGCGCAGGCAGGGCTCGATGCTGACAAAGCCGCGCCACAGATCGATGGCCTGTTCATGAGCGCATTCGTTCGAGCTCGCAAACCGGCGTTGAGTGCGGATTCAGTAAAAAATAAAAGTAAAAAGTAAAAAAAGAACGGGCGCCGGATTTCTCCGGCACCCGATTAGCAATCAGAATTTTCGTATCTACATCGCGGAGGCGCGACGGCGGCGCTGTTCCTTGCGGCGACGGCGCTGGGCCTCGGAACGCTTGCGCTTGCGGCGGACGCTGGGCTTCTCGTAAAAGGCCCGCTTCTTCATTTCTTTGAAGACGCCCTCCTTGGCCAGCTTGCGTTTGAGCACTCGCATCGCTTGATCAAGAGAGCCTTCGACCCGAATTTCCATAATCCTCCGTCCGGTGCTTAGCCTGTCGAGTCTAAATCCGCCTGACGTCAGAGTCAACCTGCCAACGCATTCGGTACTGGCGTCATTCGGGCTGCACCGAGGAGCAATGGCGTCTTTTGAAAATTGGAGTGGCTTAGTTTGGAAGTTGGAACGAGTCTGCAGCCTGATTCTCTTGGACCACCACGCATACAATTTCCACAGAAGGCGTAAGGTTTGGCGGGATGTAGTTTTGCATTCTGAGGCCGCTGGCGCGGCCGATGAATTGCCCGCTGGCACCCAAAAGAGCCAAGGTTAACACGGGCATCGCTGAGGCCCTGAGGATTAGCCTTGCCAGCTTTTTCATACCTGCCGAATATCGCAATTGTCCCATCGCAACGCAACGCGGCGGCGTGGCGGGACTTCACGGCTGATCCAATTAAATGAAAGTGGCGTCATTTCACGCCCCAGTGGCGTCTTTTGCCCGAATGACGCCAGTACGACGCATTCACTCGCGTCGAAATTTGTAGAGCACCTGCCGCGAGCCTCGCTTTGCATCGAAAGATTCCGGGTATCGTTGGTCCGTCAGGTCGTAGCACACGGTGAGGGAATCGTCGCTCACCTCGTAGATTCCCTTCAAGCTGCCTCCGTAAGTCCCGGGCGGCGTCTCGTGATGAAAGACGTCGATATGCTTCCGGCTCGTGTCGAGCTTGATTGTGTAGGGGTCCTCGCCCGACTTCCCATTCAGCCGGATCGTGTAGTGATCGCCGTCGACGATCCACTCCATATCGGCCATTTGCGGCTCGCCGTCATAGGTACAAGCGACCATTCTCCAGGTGCCTTGCCACTTCCGCGCATCGTCATCCGAATCCGCGATGACGTCGAGTTTGCACGCCGCGAGTACGGAAGCCAGCAGCACCAGCAATCCGATTCGTCTGAAGTTAGCCGAGCGGTGCATTTTCGACTTCCTGACACAGTTAAGCATACATCTCGCAATTCCTCTTCATGCGCACAACCCGCGTCTGGTAAAGGAATGGGAACCACGACGGTGCAATATAGGAGCTTCGAGATGGATTTGGGCTTGACGGGAAAAGTCGCGATGGTCACCGGCGCCAGCCGCGGATTGGGCCGCGCGATGGCGCATGCGCTCTCGGACGAAGGTATGTACCTAAGCGTATGCGCGCGCACGCAGCAGACGCTGACCGAAGCGGTAGCCGCGCTGACCTACACCGGATCGGTGCCGAGGCCGGCGATGGGATTCGTCGGAGACATCACGAAGCCTGACGACGCGCAAAAGTGGGTCGATGAGACTTTGAAAAAATTCGGCGGAATCGACGTGCTCGTCAACAATGCCGGCGGGGCGCGGCCGGGCGCACTCGCTGAGCTGCCCGAGTCGGCGTGGCAGGAGGAATTCGATCTCAATCTGTTCGCGCCGGTGCGGCTGACGCGTCTGTGCGCATCACAAATGGAGAAGCGCGGCGGCGGCTCGATCATCAATATCGGTTCAATCTACGGACGCGAGGCGGGCGGGCCGCTGACCTACAACGCGTCGAAGGCGGCGCTGCATTCGTTCACCAAGATGCTCGCGCGCGAGTTCGCGCCGAAAAATATCCGCGTCAACACGGTAGCACCGGGCTCGATACTCACGCCGGGCGGAATCTGGGAACAGCTCTTTCGCGAGAATCCGGCCTTCGAGAAAGATTTCATAAGTCACGAGATGCCGGCCGGGCGCCTTGGGCGTCCCGACGAAGTCGCGTACGCGGTCGTGATGCTCGCGTCGCCGCGCGCGAGCTGGATCACCGGCGCGAACCTCCCGGTGGACGGTGCGCAGGGACGCTCGATCCTCTGATGATGCGTCCGCGCCTTTTTTTAGAAGTGTGTTTCTCAGGCGTTGTTCTCCTTGCGGGATGCAGTTCGCCGCTGCCGACCACCGAACTTCCGCCGGCGCGGTATATCGAATGGGCGCCGGAGTTTCCCGGCTTCCATGACTACCGCGGAATCATCGACCTGCCGATCAAGGCGTCGGGGATGGATCAATCGGGAATCGCGGACCTGGCCAAGACTGCGCAAATCGATTTCATCTTTCTTGCCGATCGCGTCCAACCCAACCAAAGCGACTCGGACTTCGGAATCGCCGGATTCACGAGCGACATTCTGTTCGTCTCGGGCGGAGCATTCGATGTCGGCGGCAGCGAGATAATCGGCGTGAACCTCCATGAGCCGATCAAGCCCAACCTCGCGCCCAACGATTTGATTGCGGCGATTCACGACCAGGGCGGACTCGCGATTGCGGCCGACCCGGCGAAGTTCGCGTCGTCGGAAGACTACGCGCTGGCCGACGCGATGGAAGTTTACAGCCAGCGCTCGGCGTGGCTCGCACAGAGTCCGGCCACGCTCTACCTGCGCGCGATTTTTTTCGGCACTGATCATTTCCTGTCGGGTCTCGACGTGCGCCCCGACGCGAACCTCGCGCTCTACGACCGGATGACGGCCGGCGCGCGAGTCGCGATGCTCGCGGGGACGGGCGCGCCCGACAACCTGAACGTGCTCGGCGCGAAGGTCGGGACCTTGCCGCAACTTTTTCTGTTCTGCACGACGCATCTGATTGCCCGCGAGCGCGACACGGAGCCGATTCTCGAAGCGCTCCGGCTCGGACATTCGTACGCGAGTTTCGACTATCTCGGCTACGTCGGCGCGTTCTCGTTTTTCGCGCGTGTCGGCGAGACGACGACGATGATGGGCGACGAAGTGCATCTCGCACCGGGCCTGACACTCAAAACCGAGCTGCCGGCACCGGCAGATAGAATCGCGATGTATCAAAACGGCGCCGAAGTGTCGTCAGCCGACAACGCGTCAACGCTGGAGTTCGAGCCGAAGTCGCCAGGCGCATACCGAATCGAAGCGTATCGCAGCGGCAAACTGTGGATCATGTCGAATCCCGTGTACGTAAGGTGAGCGCTCGCGAGACGCGCAGAACTTATTGAATGTGAAACCCGCGGTGGGTTTCACGCATCCTTCGGCAGGGGTGACCCCTGCACCCAGTGACAGGAAGAATTAATCCGGTTCCCCTTCCCGCGCGGGAAGGGGTTAGGGGTTAGGTTCTTCGGCGTCACGCGATCGAGCACATCAGCGAATGGCTCGTGGCGGAATCGACGCGCACGCTTACTGTGTCGCCGGCCGCGACTCCCGCGACGCCTGCGAAGATTGCCGTCTTGAACTGTGGCGTCTTGCCCGCGAGCATCCCGCCGCCGCGCCTTGCCGGTCCTTCGACCAGCACCGGAAACTCGCGGCCGACCATCGCGCGATTGCGCGCAAGCGACATCTCTTCCTGGAGTGCGATCAGCGCCGTGAGCCGGCGGCCCTTCTCTTCTTCGCTGACGGAATCGCCGAGTCGGAACGCGCGAGTATGCTCGCGCACCGAATACTTGAACATGAACGCGGCGTCGTAGCCAACTTCGCGCGTGATCGCCGTCGTCGCCTCGAAGTCGGAGTCTTCCTCACCGTGAAAGCCGGCGATGATGTCCGTTGAGAGCGCGATTCCGGGAATCGCCGCGCGCACGCGCGCAACCAGGTCGAGATATTCCGCGACCGTGTAGCCGCGTTCCATCGCGGTCAGGATTCGGTCCGAGCCCGACTGCAGTGGCAGATGCAGATACGGCTGCACCTTCGGCTCCGTCGCCATCGCGTCGATAATCGACTCGCTCATGTCGCTCGGATGCGGCGACGTGAAGCGAATCCGCTCGATGCCTGTGATCGACGCGATCATCCGGAGCAGCGCGCCGAAGCCGGTCTCGCCGAAGTGGTAGGCGTTGACGGTTTGCCCGAGCAGGACGACCTCTTTGACGCCGCGCGCGGCCAGTTCGCCAATTTCGCGCATCAGATCGGACGGCGGAATCGAGCGCTCGCGGCCGCGCACGTAAGGCACCACGCAGAACGCGCAGAACTTGTCGCATCCGCGCATCGCGGTCACGTAGGCGCGCACGCCGCCGCCGTAGTCGGGCGTGATGTCGCCGTAAGTCTCGGCGCGATCGAGGCGCACGTCGATCGAAGCGTCGTAGCTGGCGTGGCCAAGCATCTCGGGCAGGCGGCGGTAACTGTCGGGGCCAGCGACCACGTCGAGGAACGCGGCTTTCTCCATGATCGCGACGCGATTGTGCTGCGCCATGCATCCGAGCAGCCCGATTTTCACCTCAGGCCGCGCATGCTTGAGCCGCGCAAGCTCCCGCAGCCGGTGCAGCACCTTCTCTTCGGCGTGCTCGCGAATCGCACAGGTGTTGAGCAGGACAACGTCGGCGTCTTCGACGCCGTCTGCTGTAACGTATCCCGCGCGGCGCAGAACGGCGCTGACCGTTTGCGAGTCGGCGACATTCATCTGGCACCCGTAGGTTTCAAGGTAGACCCGCGGATGTGCAGTACTTGCGATGCGATCGTTCATTGGACAAAACGAAATCTTAGGCTACCCTGCCATTCCGATGCGAGAGCAGCGCAGGCCATCGTTCGAGCGGATGGAAGCCACCTTGCTGGCGTGTCCGCAATGCAAACGCGCGGTCAAGGTGCGCAAGCGCCTGCTGCTGGTCCTGCCGCAAGGCGACAAGTACCTCTACGTATGCCCTGATTGCGGCTCAACTTGCGGCGAAACGATCGAGACTCCGCCGCCGGCCGGAATCCGTTGATCGTTCGACACCTCTTCCCCTCCAAACTTCTAACAGGGACGAAGTCCCGCATCTTTATCCTAACACTGGGTGCAGGGGTCACCCCTGCCGAAGGAGGTGTGGAAACCATCGCGGGTTCCACATTCGATAAAGTGATCTACCCTTCTTTACGGTTTGTCGCGCATGCCGTCTAGATCGCGCATCGCGCGCTCGAGGATTTCGCGCACCTTGTCGATTCGCTCCTGCGACGCCGACTCTCCCGCCACGGCCCGAAATGCGGCCTTGACCAGGCGCTCTGCCGGACCGCGAACCTCCGCCGCGTCCGGATCGTTTGCGTGACGCCATCCGGCCCATCGCCGCGCCCGCCACCAGATTCGCCGCACGGTCTCGTCCTCGCGCTTGAGTTCGGCGGCGCCGGCGTCGGTTATCGCGTAAACGCGCTTGCCTTCTTTCGAATCGGAGGAAATCAGTCCCTCATCTTCGAGTTGCTGCAGCGTCGGGTAAACGGTGCCGGCGCTGGCGCTGTAGATTCCGCCCGAGCGCTCTTCGAGCTGACGCATCAACTCGTAGCCATGCTTGGGGCCGTCCGCGATTAGCGATAGGAGCGCGAGCCGAACTTCGCCGGGGCCGAAGAATCGCGCCCGCATGCCCATCATGCCGAATTCCGCCCAGTGTCCGCGCCTTTGAAAACGTCGAGTTCCGCAAACCATCATGATTAACCTCCAAGGTGTCGGTTGAATGCGCGGTCGATGGACCTGTCGCAACACCGTGAAACATGATGGAAGGTATATCGTACGATATACTGACAGTCAACTTGAGCGTGCGGGCGAAAACCATCGCGCTATCAATACCAGTTGTCGGCAGGCGCGGCCTGATCAGCCCATGACGTGCACCGATGCAGGCTCGATCACGTACGTCACGCGCTTCTCACCCGGTGTGCGGAACGGATATTTGTCCTGATTCAGGTACTTTTTCGCGAGGCTGTCGATGTGCGCGTCGGCGCCCTTCTCCTCTTCGCTGACGACCGGTCCGCGTATTCCGATGTAGCGATAAGCATTGTCGGGATCGACAATTGCCAGCGCGACCTTCGAGCCGACCTTCATATTCTTTGCTTTCACACGCCCGCGTGCGGTGTTGATGCGGATTTTTCCGTTTGTATAGTCGAACCAGACTGGAGTCACTTGCGGCGAACCGTCGGGCATTATGGTTGCTATATTCGCCAGTGGCTTTTTAGTGGTGAGGAGGTCGAGAAATTTCTCGGGAATCGTGCTCGATGCCATCCTGGATGCTCCTTGTAATGACGGATTACGGTCAAGATTAGACAATCGGCGGCCTGAGGCAACTGCCTTTTTCAGCTAGACCCGCGACTGTTGTGAGACAAACTGCCGGATGAATTTGACTCCTACATTTGCATGCGTTATTAGCCAAGTCTAAGCTCGAACTTTGGAACGCGGCGCGGGGGAATGCCCGATTGCGCCCAGGAGTGTTTTTGAAATGGCGCTATTTACGAAAGAGCCTGAGAAGAATCCGAAGATCCAACCAGTGACGACCCCGCAAGCTTCCTCGACACCGACGCCTACGCCTCCAGCATCGACTTCACCCTCGACTTCATCCGCGACACCGGCCGCACGAGCCAACGGGCCCGCGCCGTCCGACGGACGCGCATATCTCGATCGTGGATCGAAAATCTCCGGCAAGATTTCCTTCGAAGGCCCCGCGCGAATCGACGGCGAGGTCGACGGCGAGATTCACGCCAAGGACAGTCTCACGATTGGCGAGTCCGCCGTGGTGACGGCGCAGATACGCGCCGCCTCGGTGTCGGTCGCGGGCAAGGTCAGCGGCGACATCGTCGCGACCCAGCGAATCGAGATTCGTCCATCGGCAAAAGTGAGCGGGAACGTCACCGCGCCTGTGCTTTCGATTCAAGAGGGCGCGCTGTTCGAGGGGCATTGCTCGATGCAGCCCGAGGGCATCCGCGAGGACCGCAAAATCACCGTATTTCCGAAGGAGGAACGCGTGGCGCAGGCCGCCGGAGGGCAGAAGCAGGCCTGAATTACCAAGGCGTGTTGAGCTAGTATAGTCCGCGTTCCTGAGTCCCGAATGATAGAGAGAGTTTCGAAAGTCCCCGCAGGGGAGACGCCGTAAAATGCATATCCCGCCGAATTGGGGGACGTTCTTTGCGCTGATTGTTTCGTTCCTGGTTTTCTGGTTTATATTCAGCCGATTATTTTTTCGCCCGTTCCTGAACCTGCTGGCGGAGCGCGAGCGCAGATTCAAGGACTTGAACGATCGCACCGAGGAATTGATCAAGCAGGCGCGCGCCGCCGACGAAGAACGCGAAGCGCGGCTCGCCGAGGTCCGCAAGGGTGCGATCGCGCGGCGCGAGACCGAGCGTCGCAAGGCCGAAGCCGAAGCCGCACAGATGATGGAAGCGGCCAAGGCCGAGGCGCGAGAGGCGCTCGAGCAGGTGCGGGCTAAAATAGAAACGGAGCTCAAGGCGGCGGAGAGCGAACTCGAGCGGATGGGACATAGCCTGGCGAGCGAACTGGCCGAGCGCGTGCTGGGCCGGCCACTCAACGGCGGCGCGGCGACGGGTAAGAGCAACTAGAGCGCGACTGATTCAACACCAGATGAAGAAGTGGATCACATCGGCGGCGATTTTCGCTGCCGCTTTTTTTCCGCGCGCTGCGATGGCCGCCGAGGGCGCGGGCGCCGAGCACGGCTCCTGGCTGCTGCTGACGTTCTTCACGATCAACTTCGCTCTGTTCGTGTGGGTGCTCGTCCATTTCGCGGGTCCGCCGGCGCGGAAGTTCTTTGCCGATCGCGCCGTCACGATTCGCACTTCCCTGTCGCGCGCGTCGAGCGCATTTGCCGAAGCTGAAGCGTTGGCCAACAAGGCGGCGGCCCGGATGGCAGCGCTCGCGGCGGAGCTCAAGAAACTCGCCGACGAGCTGGACCAGGAAACCAGATTCCAGGTCGGCAAAGTCGCCGAGTTGGCAAAATCGACGGCCGAAAGAATCCATCGGGATACCGAGCTCACCAGTTCCGCGCTGTCGGAAGCCGCGAAACGCCGTGTGCGCGCGCAGTTGGCCGAATCCGCCGCGACCCTCGCCAGCGATCTGATCGCCCGCAATTTTCAGCCCGCCGATCAGGGCCGGCTGATAGACGGCTTCATGGACAAGCTCGCCCCCGGTGATCGGCAATGAAAGGCTCGCGAGTCGCCAAGCGCTACGCGCGCGCCCTGCTCGATCTTGCAGACAAGGGCAGCGAGGAAAAGTGGGGCGCCGAGCTGGAACGGCTGGCCGCGATGGTCGAGTCGCCCGAGCTGCTCGAGCGTCTCGCGTCGCCCGAGCTCTCCGAGCAATCGCGGCAGGAGGCGATGGCCAAGATTGCCGAGCGTCTCAATCTCAGCTTTCCGCTGCGCTCGTTCGCGGTCGTGGTCGCGCGCCACGGGCGCATTCGCGAGCTCGGTGCGATCGCGGAATCGTATCGCGACCAGCTAGATCAGGCGATGGGCCGCGAGCGCGCGACGCTCACCTTTGCGATGCAACCGTCGGACGCCGAAATCGCGCGCGTGGTCGGCGGACTCGAGACGATCGCAAAATTGAAAATCATCCCGACCGTGAAAATCGACGCCGCGCTGCTCGGCGGAGTGACCGCGGAACTGGGCGGAAAAATCTACGACGGCAGCCTTGCAACTCGACTCGCGGAGGCAAAACGGCGGCTCGCGGGCTAGCCGGGAACCAACGACATGGCGGAAATCAGACCATCGGAAATCAGCGAAATCCTCAAAAACGAGATCAAGGGTTTTGAGGGCAGCATCTCGGTGCGCGAAACCGGCCGCGTGCTCTCATGCGGCGACGGTATCGCCCGAATCTACGGACTTCAGAACGCCGCGTTCAGCGAGCTGCTCGAATTTCCGCATCAGGTCTACGGGATGGTGCTGAGCCTCGAGGAGGACAACGTCGGCGCCGTCATCTTCGGCGATCCGCAGGCCGTCCAGGAAGGCGACGAGGTCAAGCGCACCGGCAGAATCACCGAAGTGCCGGTCGGCGAGGGCCTGCTCGGCCGCGTCGTCAACGCGCTCGGCCAGCCGATCGACGACAAAGGGCCCATCAAGTCGACTGAGACGCGGCGTACCGAAATCAAGGCGCCCGGCATCATCCGCCGCCAACCCGTCAAGGAGCCGCTGCAGACCGGCATCAAGGCAATAGACACGATGCTGGTGATCGGGCGCGGTCAGCGCGAGCTGATCATCGGCGATCGCCAGACCGGCAAGACCGCAATCGCGATCGATACGATCATCAATCAGAAAGGCCAGAACATGCATTGCTTTTACGTGGCGATTGGGCAAAAGCGCTCGACCGTCGCGCAAGTCGTCGAGAAGCTTACCAGCGCCGGCGCTATGGAGTTCACCACGGTTATCGCCGCGACCGCTTCCGAAGCCGCACCGCTGCAATTCATCGCGCCGTACGCCGGCTGCACGATGGGCGAATACTTTCGCGATACCGGCAAGCATGCGCTGCTCGTGTACGACGATCTCAGCAAGCACGCGCAAGCCTATCGGCAGTTGTCGCTCCTGCTGCGCCGTCCGCCCGGCCGCGAGGCGTACCCCGGCGATGTCTTCTATCTGCATTCGCGCCTGCTCGAGCGCGCCGCCAAGATGAGCGACGAGATGGGCGGCGGCTCGCTGACCGCGCTGCCAATAATCGAGACCCAGGAAGGCGACGTGTCGGCATACATTCCGACCAACGTCATCTCGATCACCGACGGCCAGATAATTCTCGACAAGGATCTCTTCAACTCGAACGTGCGTCCCGCCGTCAACGTCGGGCTGTCGGTATCGCGCGTCGGATACTCGGCCGCGATCAAGGCGATCAGGCAGGTGGGAGGCACGCTCAAACTCGACCTCGCGCAGTACCGCGAGATGGCGGCGTTTGCGCAGTTCGGCTCCGACCTCGACGCGTCGTCGCAGCGCCTGCTCGCCCGCGGCGCGCGGCTGACCGAGATGCTCAAGCAGAATCAATACAGTCCGCTGCCGGTGGAAAAAGAGGTGCTCATCATTTTCGCCGCAAAAGAGGGCTACTTCGACAAGCTCTCCGTCGAGCAGATTCGTCCGTTCGAGGCGGGAATGTACGCTAACTTCGACTCGCGCCACGCCGACCTGCTCGCCGAAATTCGCGATCAGAAACAGATTTCCGACGAGCTGACGAAAAAGCTCAAGGCCGGACTCGACGCCTACGAACAATCGTTCCTGGCCGAAAACAAAACGGCCGCGCCCGCGCCGGCGGCGTAGTCGCGATAGCGCTCGACGATGGCATCACTCAAGGCAATCCGGCGCCGGATCGCGTCGGCCAAATCGACGCAGCAGATCACGCGCGCGCTGAAGCTGGTCTCGGCCGCGCGGCTGAGGCGTGCGCAGGAGGCACTCGTCAACGCGCTGCCATATAGCCAGGCGCTCGCGCGCGTCGCCGATTCCCTGCTCACCTCCGAAGGCATCTCGGTCGGTCCCGTCGAGGGCGCGCAAAAAAGATCGCTGCTGGTGGTGGTCGCGTCGGATCGCGGCCTGGCCGGCGGCTACAACTCGTACCTGTTCCGCGCCGCTGAAGCGACCCAGCGCGAAATCCGCGGCAACGGCCTCGACATCGAACTGTTCGCGGTCGGCAAAAAGGCCGTCGATCACTTCAAGCGCACCAACGTCGCCGTCGCGCTCTCGCGAGTCGACAATTTTCCGCGCCTTGCCACGATCGCGCTCGCCCGCGACATCGCCGCCAAGATGCTGGCCGACTACAGCTCCGGCGCTATCGACGAAGCCGGCATCGTCTATACTCATTTCCAGTCCGCCGTCGTGCAGAAGCCGGTTTACGAGCGCCTGCTGCCGATCAAGCCGCCGAGCGAAGCGGGCATCCAGGAGGGCGCGAGCGTTGAAGCGGCGGTCTCGAAATCCGACGCTCCCAAAATCGACTATCTCGTCGAGCCGTCGCGCGAAGAGCTGGTGCCGGTCGTGCTGCGCGGATATCTCGAGGCGAGCGTTTATCACGCGCTGCTCGAAGCCGAGGCCAGCGAGCAGGGTGCGCGAATGACCGCGATGGACGCCGCGACCAACAACGCCGACGACATGATCTCATCGCTCACACTCGCGATGAACCGCGCCCGCCAGGCCCAAATCACGCGCGAGCTGATGGACATAGTAGGCGGCGCCGAGGCCCTGCGCTGATGAGTTTCTTTTTATCCGGTCCCCCTTCCCCTCTATGTCCGGCTGCAGTACCAAATTACCCTCGCCCGCTCCGCGGGAGAGGGAACGGCGTCCGCGCCTGGAGTGAGGGAAGGGGTTAGGGGTTAGGTTCCGACAGCTTTGACAAACAGGAAATCACTTTTATGAGTACTCAAACCGTCCCCGGTAAAATCAACCAGGTCCTAGGCAACGTCGTCGACGTCGAGTTCGGCGCCGGCACGCTGCCGCCGATCTTCTCGGCGCTGCGCGTCAGCAATCCGTCGATTAGCGACGAGCCCGGCAACCTCGTGCTCGAAGTGCAACAGCATATGGGCGAAAACACCGTCCGATGCATCGCGATGGACTCCACCGACGGCCTCGTGCGCGGGATGGAAGCCGCCAACACCGGCGCGCCAATCTCGGTGCCCGTCGGCCCCGGCACGCTCGGGCGCATCATGAACGTCACCGGCAGCGCGATCGACGAGCGCGGCCCAATCCAGGGCACTTCGCTGATGCCGATACATCGCGACGCGCCGCCGTTCGCCGATCAAGCCCCCGAAGCCGAAATCCTCGAGACCGGCATCAAGGTCCTCGACCTGATTTGCCCATTCGCGCGCGGCGGCAAGATCGGCCTGTTCGGCGGCGCCGGCGTCGGCAAGACCGTCACGATTCTCGAGCTCATCAACAACGTCGCCAAGCAGCACGGCGGCGTGTCGGTGTTCGCCGGCGTCGGCGAGCGCTCACGCGAGGGCAACGACCTCTATCGCGAGCTGACCGAATCGGGCGTCATCTCGAAAACCGCGCTGGTGTACGGCCAGATGAACGAGTCGCCCGGCGCGCGCGCCCGCGTGGCGCTGACCGGTGTCACCGTCGCCGAATATTTCCGCGACGAGGAAGGCAAGGACGTCATCTTCTTCATCGACAACATTTTCCGTTTCGTGCAGGCCAACTCCGAAGTCTCCGCGCTGCTCGGCCGCATGCCCAGCGCCGTCGGCTACCAGCCGACCCTCGGCACCGACATGGGCGAGCTTGAGGAGCGCATCACCACCACCAAGAAGGGCGCGATCACGTCGGTGCAGGCCATCTACGTGCCCGCCGACGACCTTACCGACCCGGCGCCCGCGACCACCTTCAGCCATCTGGACGCCATCTGCACGCTGGACCGCAAGGTTTTCGAAAAAGCAATTTTCCCCGCCGTCGATCCGCTAGGCTCGACCTCGCGAATTCTCGATCCGCAGGTAGTCGGCGACGAGCACTACAGCGTCGCGCGCCGCGTGCAGGCCATCCTGCAGCGCTACAAGGACCTGCAGGACGTCATCGCGATCCTCGGGATGGAAGAATTGTCGGCCGACGACAAGACCGTCGTCGCGCGCGCGCGTCGCATCGAGCGCTATCTCTCGCAACCGATGTTCGTCGCGGAGCCGTTCACCAATACTCCCGGCAAGTACGTAACGCGCAAGGACACTGTGCGCGGCTTCGCCGAAATCCTCGACGGCAAGTGCGACGACCTGCCCGAGCAGGCGTTTTTGCTGGTCGGTACCATCGAAGACGCGCGGGAAAAAGCCGAACGCATAGCGCGCGAGGGCGCGCGCTAACTCGGGAATCCCACGATGGCCGCAACCTTCCCATTCAGACTGCTCACTCCCACCGGCATAGTCTTCGAAGGCGACGCCGAAGAAGTCTCAGCGATAGGTCCGCTCGGCGAATTCGGCGTACTACCCGAGCACATCAACTTCATAACGTCACTAGTCCCCGGCGTGCTCGAAGCCCGCCTACCCGACGGCACCAAGATGCACTGGGTAGTATCCGGCGGCTTAGCCGAAGTGAAAGACGGCACAATGACAGTGCTGGCAAGCACGGCAGAATCCCCGGAAACCGTGAACGCCGCCGACGCAGCCGCCCAAGTCCAGCAAGCCGACGAACAATTCTCAAATATGAGCTACTACGATCCGAGCTATGCCGCAGCCCAGGACGCCCTCAAGCTCGCACAAGCCCGAGTAGAAGCCGCCGCGCTGAAGGTCGCCGCGCGCTAAAGTTTCAACGCAGGAGCGTCGAGAAAATCAAACTCTTGAACCGCTCGATGGCGACTGCGTTACGCTCCGTCTTCGATTGAAGTATCGCGCCCTGCAATGACGCAATCAGGAAGCCCGCCAGCTCATCGCAGTCGGTCTTGCGCGGCAACTCGCCAATCTTCACCGCGGCTTTTAAGCAATACGCGACCGCCTGGCGCATCTCCTCAAATATATCAACGAGCCGCTTCCTGATTATTTCGCTGTGCTCGCTCGCCTCCGCGCTGAAATTGCCGACGAGACATCCGTTTCGCCAGCCGATTCGGTTGAGATACTTGATCTGCGCATCGACGTAGGCGCGCAGGCGCTTCAGCGGCGGAAGCGAGTCATTGCGAAGAGTCCTCTGGATCGTCGCGCGGACATCTTTGAAATAGAGGTTGAGTATTTCAAGACAGAAGGCTTCTTTCGAAACGAAATGATTGGTGAACGACCCCTGCGGCACTCCCGCCGCCTGGACTATGTCGCGAACGCTCGCGCCTGCGAACCCGCGCTCGTGCACGACGCGGAGGCCTTCGGTCAATATTTTCTCGCGGTGCGACGGTTTGGCCAATGATCGCAATATGTACGTTCGTATTTAGATCGTCAAGAGAGGGGCTCCAGAACGAGCAAAGTCGTTCCGGCTCGGTTCGTACTCACCATTCAGAGGCATATTGAAGACCTCCTATCGAAGGCGGTTGCGTTCTCTTAAGACTCTCTACTTTGGAAACGTCGCGCCGAACATTGGCGCGCCGCTCTGCGACTCTTCCCTGGTCGCTTCGTCTTGCAGGACGTCCCAGTGCTCGGCGAGTACACCGTCGGTGATGCGGACGACGTCGGCCGCGATCCAACTGCGTGGCCGTCCATGGCCAGAAAAGCGGCCGTGGATGATCACGTATTCTTCGTCAGCGAGGATCACGCCGTGTTCGTATCGCAACTTTGCCGGTGCGTTTTTGATCAGATTGAAAAGGCCGTCACGTCCCGGCGGAATGTGCGCGCTGTGCTGGATATAGTTGGGCGACCAAAATCGCTCGGCGGCTTTGTAGTCCCGCTTGTTGAAAAGTGTGTCGAAGGCTTCAAGAACGAGTGCCTTGTTTCCCTCTTCATTTGTCTTCATCGCTGAATTGCTCCTGCGTGCATTTAGGCAGCCAGCATTCCTCCATCCACTGGGATGGACGCACCAGTCATGTATGAGGCGTCCGCGGAGGCTACAAAGGCGATCACATGAGCGATCTCCTCCGGTGTTGCGAGGCGTTTGACAGGCACGGTCGAAACGAGCGCGGCTTTATTTTCATCTGTATCGGTGAAACGTGTGAGCATCCCCGTGTCTGTAGCGCCCGGAGCCACGACGTTCACGCGGACGCCCGTCCCTGCGACTTCCAGTGCGGCGGACTTGGTCATTCCTTCCACCGCATGTTTACTCGCCACGTAAACCGATGCACCAGGGGCGCCGACGCTTCCGTAGGCCGATGAAACATTGACGATGCTGCCGCGACCCTGGGGGAGCATCACGCGCAGCTCATGCTTCATGCTCAGCAGAGTACCCAGCACGTTGGTGTCGAAGGTAGCTGCATAGCTCTCTGCCGTCTGTTCTGTAACCGGCCCAAGTTTGCCTTCGGTGCCGGCGTTGTTGACGGCCACATCCAGGCGGCCGAAGCGCGTGACGGTCTTATTGACCAGGTCGCGCACATCATCCTCGTGGCGCACGTCGGCACGCCAGTACTCCGCCTCAACACCAATCCCGCGGAGCTCAGCGACCAACTTTTGGCCGACTTCGTTGCGGCGGCCGGAGACGACGATGCGCGCGCCCTGTTTCGCGAAGGCAATCGCGGTGGCACGTCCGATGCCCGTGAGGGCGCCAGTGATCAAAACAACGGGGGTATCCATAGTGAACTCCTTGGAGGCGATTTACGGCCCAGTAAAGGCTGACCGGTTAAATATGTACGTCCGTATTATTCCAGTCAAGCGATTTTCTTTCATCTAGCGAAAACCGGCTCAATTACCCTTTGCCAGCTGTTTCCTTTTCTCGGACGATCCGCTCGCGGATGTACGCTGAACAATTGTCCCTGCACAATCCGGGCCACGCATGCGGTGATTTGTGCTTTCGTGGTCCAAATCTTGTATATACAACCGCCAACGGCCGGAAATGAAGAGCGTCATTGACTCATGAGGACGAAAATATTTTCGCGAACGGCCAAAGCCGTCGCGATTTGCGAGACGGCTCGGACGCTAACGGAAGACGCTCCTCAAACTAAATCAGGTAAAAGGAGTTCACTTGAAAATCATGAACCTTCTGATTCTTATAGATAACGCGCAGATGTTGCTTCGGAATTTCGGCCTCCGGCACGTGATCGCAGCGTCGGGCATCTTTGGTATCGAGCTCGCTGGTCCGAAAGCTGGTCCGATTATCGTCGCGCTATTCTCAAGACCTGCTGAATGGTTGCGATCGCGACTTGGTCGGCGCCGCTTGACTGCAAACGCGCTTCAGTGAAAGGAACTAGTATTCAAATCGGAGAATCTTATATGGCTGCTTACTTCGTTTTCACCCGCCACAGCACTCGCGACCCGAAAGAGCTTGAAACGTACTCGAAAATGGCGCCCGCCACCCTGGCGGGTCACGCGGTCATCGCGCGTGTCGCCTATGGCCATCACGAGGTGGTCGAGGGTCCGGAAATCGAAGGCATGGTAATTCTCGAATTTCCGACCATCGAATCGGCGAAGGCGTGGTACAACAGCGCCGCCTATCGGGAAGCACGCGAGCATCGTTTCAAAGCCGCAGAATATAGTGCGGTGATCGTCCAGGGGGTATGATCGCGGACCGATCCGAGACCTACTCTTACCTTTCAGCAGGGCGGGCGAGCCGGGTCTGAGTCATCTCGACGTGGCGGGCATGCTTATATGGCGGTAACTCTCCAGAGCTTCATCGAGTAGCGCCAGGTGAGGGTTCCGCGGCGCTCGCAGAATCTGAGCGCTGTCATTCTAAACGCGCCCCGCCGCGCGCAGCACAAACAGCGCATCCGCCGTGACCCACTCGTTCATGCGAGCCCTTCCGCTCCCGCCCCAGTCCACCAGCGAGATCGATCCAAAGCGCGAGCTCATATCCATATTCGGCGACACCTTGTAGAATCGTCCTTCCGCGGCCCAGCCCCCGCGCGGCAGCTCCTTGCGCTCGAGCAGATCGAGCGCATCGCCACAGCGCGGATCCTTGATCAGCCCCATCTCCGCCATCGCCACGAGTCCGCCCAGCATGTCGTAATGCCAATAGCGCGGATACTTCGGGCGCACCCAATGCGGGGAAATCACCTTACCGTCCGTGCGGCTCTTGAACAGCCGCCGGCATAGAAAAATTTCCGACGCTTTCAGCGCGGCCTCGCGCGCCGCCTCGTCTTTCCGGCGTTCCGCGTGAGCCGCGAGACCGAGCATCGGCAGCAGCGATTCGTTGAACGACGAAATGTGGGCCGACGGCCGCCGGTCGCAGTTCCATCCACCGTCGGGCCATTGCCAATGCATCAGGCGCTCGGCCAGCCCGTCGCTTCTCTTGTCCGCGAGACCGAGCCTGGTGATCGAATAGAGAGCGTTGCCTTGCTGCGACCCGCATCGGCGATAGCGCCCCTGGATTATAGGAACGCCTTCGGCACTTCGGCTTTTGGGAACAGCGCTCTTCGATTCGAACTCCATGTAGAACGCGTGGCTCAGCCAGTGATCGAGCACCTGCTCGCGCATCGGAAGCAGCGACTCATCGCCGACCGGATAGCCAATCTCGGCGAGCATCGCCAGCGTCCAATGAGCCCCGCGCCAGTTAGCATAAACATACGCTTCGCGAACGAAGCGCTGGTCGCGTCCGGCGATCAAAGCGCGCGCCCGCGGCGACGTCCTGATTTCCTCCCGCTGCGCCCGAATTTTCGGCGACTGCGGATCCTCCCCAACCACGCGAACCATCGCTTTCCAGCGAACAGAAGGTTCGTCGCTACGCAACAGAGCATCGATGATAGAAGTTCGATTCCGTTTCACAACAGCCACGCGCTAATTCTGACAATTCCCAATCAACTCGATCAAACGCCCGCGCCCGCCATCCCCAACCGAAGCGAGCAACGCGAGCCTCCTCTGTGTCATCCCGACGACCCCAGCAGCGCGAGGGGAGGAGGGACCTCGGACAAAAAAACTTCGCGCGAGCGGAGCCGGTACCGGTTCCGAGATCGCGAAGCGGTCCTAATCTATAGCCACAAAAGTTTCAGGGATGAACTATTCAGCCTGACGCCACCGCCCCAGGCGTGCTACGCATAGTGCATGGACCAAACTCACGATGCTTCAAACTTTGGCCACCTCCGAAGCTTCCCGAAAACGAAATTTGACGGAACGAAACTACCCTTGGTGGTATGCTCGTCACTGAACCACAACCGGTGGTAGAAAATTGACGATCTTCCCATCTCGACACCCGCAATGAAGCACTCAACCCAGGTCCACCTCATCCACCAGATCTTCGACGCCATCGATCGCGGCATGCCGCCGATGGCCGAGCGATTCACGCGCAACGATACGTCCGCATACACGTCGCCGCAGCGCGCCGCCCGCGAGCGCGAGGTGCTGTTTCGCAATCATCCGATCGTCGCCGGCTTCAGCTCGCAGATTCCCAACGCCGGCGATTACCTGACCGAAGATCTCGCCCCGGTACCTATCTTGGTGGTGCGAAACGCCTCCGGCGAGCTGCGCGCCTTCATCAATATCTGCCGCCATCGCGGCGCGAAGCTCGTCGCCGGATGCGGCAACACGGCGAAACTATTTTCATGCCCCTATCACGCGTGGAGCTACGACACCGACGGCCGTCTCGTCGCGATTCCCGACGATTACGGATTTGAAGGACTCGATCGCGCCGCCAGCGGCCTCGTCGCGCTGCCGGTCGCCGAGAAGTACGGCCTCATCTTCGTGATTCCCACGCCCGGCGACTCCATTAACATCAACGCGATGCTCGCCGGGCTCGGCGACGACATCGAATCCTACGGCATCGGCTCAATGGCGCATCAGGAGACGCGCGTGGTCCGCCGCCGGATGAACTGGAAGCTGGTAAGCGACACGTTTTGGGAGGCGTACCACATAAAGGTGTTGCACGCGCAAAATGTCGCCCCGCTGTTCGTCAAGAATCTCGCGATGTTCGACGCGTTCGGCCGCAACACGCGCTACATCGGCGTGCGCAAGTCAATCGAGAAGCTGCGCGACCTGCCCGAAGAGAAGTGGGACCTGCTTCCGCACGCGACCATCCTGATGAACCTGTTTCCCAACACGATCCTCGTGATGCAATCCGATCACGCCGAGGTTTACCGCATCTTTCCCGACGGCATGCACGTCGGCGAGAGTGTCACCGCCATCAGCATCCTCGCGCCCGCGCCGTCGCCGAAATGGTCGCGCACAATGGACCTTCTGCTCGGCGTAGTCGACCAGGATTTCACGCTGGGCGAGGGCATCCAGCGCAACTTCGAGTCCGGCGCGCTCAGAAAAGTGACATACGGCCGCTACGAAAACGCGCTCGACCATTTCCACCGCTCAATCCGCGAAGCCCTCGACGAATCCTGACGTGCCGCGTCGGTCTCACGACTGGTTCCCCTCTATGTCCGGCTGCAGTACCAAATTACCCTCGCCCGCTCCGCGGGAGAGGGAACGGCGTCCTCGCCTGGGGTGAGGGAAGGGGTTAGGTAAGCGCGGATCGTTCACAATGCTTGCGACTACGTTCCAATCCTCAGCGCAGCCAGTCGCTCGAAAAAATCCGGGAAGGTCTTCGCGACGCAGCCGGGATCTTTGATCTTCACACCGCCGAGCTTCAGACCCGTCACCGCGAAGCTCATCGCGATTCGATGATCGTCGTAGGTCTCGACCGCCGCCGCATGCATCGTGGACGGCGCAATCTCGAGGCCGTCATCGTTCTCGACGACCGTCGCACCCAGCCGTCGCAGTTCGGTCGCGAGCGCGCGGATTCGATCGCTCTCGTGATGCCGGATGAACGCGACGTTGCGAATCCTGGTCGGCGACGACGCAAACGGCGCAATCGCCGCGAGCGTCGCCACCATGTCCGGCATCGAATTCATCGCGACGTCAACGCCGGCGAGCTGTCCGGTTCCCGCGACCTCGACGTAGTCGGGATGCCACATGACGCGCGCGCCCATCTGCTGCAGCACGCCGAGAAAGCCCAGGTCGCCTTGCACCGAGTTCGACGTGAGGCCCTCGATTCGCACGCTCCCGCCGGCCAGCGCGGCGGCCGCCGCAAAATAACTCGCGCTCGACGCGTCCGGCTCGACGACGAATCGCTGCGCGCGATACCATTGACCGCCGGGCACCACGATCATCTCGCCTTCGACCGAGCTGTGCGCTCCCCACGCTTCCATCAGCCGGATCGTCATGTCGATGAACGGGCGCGCGGCGTCGCCAATCACCCGCAGCTTGAGGCCCGCCTTCCATATCGGCGCCGGCATCAGCATCGCGGACGCAAATTGCGACGAGACGCGCGCGTCGATCGACGCCTCGCCGCCTTCGAAGCGCGCGCGCGACGCATCGACGATCACCGGCGGACAGTTGTTGTTGCGTTCGCTGTACACGCTCGCGCCCAGGCGCTGCATCGCGTCGAGTTGCGGTCCGATCGGCCGCTGACGCATCCGCTGATTTCCATCGACCCGAAAACGCCCCTCGCCGAGCGTGACCATCGCCACGATAAACCGCATCACGGTGCCGGCGCCGCCGACGAAGATCTCGCCGCCATGCGCCGGGATCGTCCCGCCGCGCCCGCTGACCGTGATTCTGCGCGCCGACTCATCAATCTCAACCGTAAACCCCATCACCCGCAGCGCGTCGCTCATGTAGCGCGTGTCGTCGCTGATCAGCACCGACTCGATGACCGAGCGTCCCTGCGCCAGCGCGGCCAGCACCATCGCGCGATTCGTGATGCTCTTGGAGCCGGGCAACACCACGCGGGCGTCAAGCGGGCGCGTCAAAGGAGCGATTTCGATTTCATCCACAGGGTTTGCTTTCTTGAGTATCTGTAAGATTAAACCGTGCGGATTGGCCGGTCACAAGCGCGACTGCCCACGTAAGCCCTCGATAACGGGTTATTGCCTCATACCCGACGCTACGATTACAGTATCCAAAGTTACTGGCAGTAGGCTCATGGGGAGGTCGGACGCCATGAAACTCAGCACGTTGATTGTACCGGTCGCGATGATTGCGGCGCTCGCGCTGTTCGCGCCTCAAGCCGGCGCGCAGACGATGGGCGAATACGCGGCCGCGACTGCAGGTGTCGCCAGCGGAGGCGGCTCGATGGGGACGACCATCGCGCCTCCGTCGCTCGGGAACGACGGCGGTGGAGGCTCGAGTACCTGGTCAGCCAATGGCTTGGGCGCCAGCTTTGATGAGAGGGCCGGAGCCGGGTCCGCCTCGGGTGGCGACTTCGAATCGCGTGCGGGCTCCCAGACGAGCGTATCGGGCGGGGCATCGCGCTGGCCGGAGTCGCGCCTCACCAGCGACTCGTCGAACAGGTTTGGCGACTCCTCGAGCAGGTTCGGCGATTCGTCCGATAGATTTGGCGGTCAGGATCGATTCCACGAGCGTACTGAACTGTCGTCTTCGTCGGATCGTTTCAGCGACAACGGCAACGGGCTCGACACCACCTACAGCCGTAGCGGTCTCGATGGCAGCCACAGTAGTGGCGGGCTGGACAGCGGCGGCACCACGTCCAATCCGTGACGGTGACCTGAATCGGCTAGCTATCTGCCTCGACATTGCGACGCAGCCGTTCCTTTTTCTCGGCCGGCCAGACCTCGTCGATCTTGTAGCCCGTTTCGAACGCCGTCGCACCCTCAGGAAGTCTCAGCCACGGCAGCTTGCTCCTCGTGAAGATGTGAATGTCGGGCGTGACCGCGTCCGGGTTGTCGAGCGTCCCGGCCCGCACGAACAACGCTTCGCCGCCGGGCGCGACCTGGTAGCGACTCCACACATAGGTCCCGCACTGCTCGCAGAAGAACGCCTCATGATCCTTGCCGGTGCCTCCCTTGAGTGTGACTGATTTCGGAACAGCGCCGGTCCGTTCCACGAAGCGCTTCTCGATCCAGATATTGATCACGAAGCCGCTGCCGGTGACGCGCTGGCAGTCGCGGCAGTGACAGGCATGAACGACCAGCGGAGTGTTAGTCAGCTTGTAGCGGATAGCCCCGCATGAACATCCACCTTCCAGATTCATAGGAACCTCCTTTGACGTCGGGACTGCCCTGATCGACGTAACCGAATCAAGGCAGTCCCATGTCTCAGCTATTCTTCCTTGTGGCAGACGGCCTCGATGTTGTTGCCGTCGGGATCCTTTACGAATCCGCCGTAGTAGTTGGCGTGATACTCAGGCCTGAGGCCGGGCTTGCCGTTGTCCTTGCCGCCGGCCGGCAGAGCAGCCGCGTAGAATGCTTTCACCGCCTCCCGTTCCTTCGCGACGAAAGCGACATGGACTGGTCCGTTGGGCGCGCCCTCAGCCAACCACAAGGCCGGCGCGCCTTTGGGTCCGAAGCCCACCATTCCGTCGCCCTCGTACTCGACTCCGAATCCGAGCGGCGCGAGCGCGGCCGTATAGAAGCGCTTGCTCGCCTTGAGGTCCTTCACCTTCAACATGATGTGATCAAACATGACTCTCTCTCCTTGTCGTGAGTTTCCGAGTTTCGTTCTTCGAATCTTTAGCTACGACCGCGCCACGCAGGCATGTCCTTGAGCATCGCGCGCGCCATCGCGTCCGCCGCCGCCGGCGTGATTCCCTGGGACTCCACGTAGAAGCGGGCGTTGGTCTCGAGCACTTGCTCATACGACAGCAATTCGCCGCGCGAGTTGGTACAATAGCGGCAGTACGGTCGCGTCACGTCGCCAAGCGCGTAGTCTTCGGGCTTCTCCAACGGCATTCCACACGAACCACAAGCGGGACATTTTTCAGCCATCGTCTTATCTCCTTTTACGGTTTTACGAGTGTCATAAAGTGATTCACCAGGGTCTCGCCCTGCTCAGCGATCACAGAGTCCCCGGTGGCGAACACGTCCCGATTGACGAGGTAGTGATGCACCAGCCCGATCCAGGTGTTGAACAGCAGCGGCCGATCGATCTTGCGCGCGCGGCCCGCCTTGCGCTCCCGCTCCAGCGCCTGAAACAGCTCGTAGGACACGGCCGCGTGCAGCAACATCAATGTGCTGCGCACTTTCGGCGGCAGCATCGGTGCCTCGGTCACCAGCCGCGCGTAAAAGGGCTCGAGCTCGGCGAGCACCCGCAGATGCGCCCGCAATACGGCACGCAGCCCAAGGTCATGCTCGAAGGCTTGCCGGAATTCGGCCGCGAGCCGGCGCCCGAACTCGTCGATCACCGCGATCACCAGGTCGTCGCGCGTCGGAAAATGCAAGAAGACCACGCCGTGCGACATATGCACCGACCTGGCAACGTCGGCAGTGGTAGTCTCCGCGATACCCTGACGCGCGAACAGCGCCATGGCCGCGTTGACCAACCGGTCCCGCGTAACCACCTTCTGTTCCTGCCGCGTCGCCGCCTGCATCGCTCTCCTCATTCCGTACTGAGCATCTACTCAGTGAGTATATACTCAGCATCAAGTCTCGGTGTCAAGAGGCGAACGCTGCGTTTTGCGGAAGGCGCACTTGATGCGACAGTAAGAAGGCCAGGCATCAGCGCATGAGCGAGCTGTATCCACCGATCGAGCCTTACGAGCACGGCATGCTCGACGTTGGCGACTGCGACCGTGTGTACTGGGAGACGTGCAGCAATCCTCGCGGCAAGCCGGCCGTTGTGCTGCATGGTGGTCCCGGCTCGGGATGTACGTCGTGGCATCGCCGGCTGTTCGATCCGTCCGCGTATCGCGTCGTGCTTTTCGATCAGCGCAATTGCGGACGGAGCACGCCGCATGCGAGCGCGCCGGATACGAATCTCGCGAGCAACAACACCGCCAATCTCATCGCGGACATCGAACGAATCCGCAACCACCTCGAAATCGAGCGATGGCTGGTGCTCGGCGGCTCGTGGGGCAGCGCGCTGGCGCTCGCCTACGCTGAACGGTACCCGAATCGCGTCACGGAGATCATTTTGTTTGGCGTCACCACCGGACGCCACAAAGAATTCGACTGGTCGTTCCGTGGCGGCTTGGCGGACCTGTTCCCCGAAGAGTGGGAACGTCTGCGAGCCGCCGTTCCACCGGCGCTCCGCGATGGCGATATCGTCGAGGCTTACTGCCGACTGCTCGGCGATCCGGTTCCCGCGATTCGCGAGCAAGCCGCGCTGGCGTGGTGCACGTGGGAGTCCGCGACCCCCGCCTGGCCGCCTGCGCATGGTCTCTCACCGCGGTTTCGAGACCCTGCTTTCCGGATGGCGTTCGCGCGCATCGTGACTCACTACGTTCTGCACTATGCGTGGCTAGAGGACGGGAGCATTATCCGCGACGTCGCTGCGATTGCCGACATTCCCGGCATCATGGTCAGCGGCCGCTTCGATCTTCAGGCGCCAATCGGCTGGGCCTGGGACCTCAAACGCGCGTGGCCGCGCGCGAAGCTGGTGATCGTCGACAACGCGGGGCATGATGCCTCCAACACGGGCATCGCGCAGGAACTGGTCCGAGCAACCAACGAATGCCGATTAGCGGCGCGCAGCAAGTAAACTCCGGCATATCTGTTCAGTATCTAGACGGCTGATTGCAGGATTCACCTTTAGCCACGACGCGAAATTTGTTGACTACTGTAGCAATGGCGAGTATTTGGTTAGATCCGGTTTTATAACGGGGAGAAGGCGTTGAGCCGGACGAAGTTGTCGGTAAACCGAATCGCAAAAACTGTCGCGGCATTCATGCTCGCGATTGCGTTCGGCATTGCTGCGCCGTCCAAGGCATTGTCGGACACCAAGCTCCCGTTCCCGCATCCAAAATCCATCCAGCCCAACGTCGATTTCTGGGTCGACATCTTCACCAAGTACTCTGAGAACGACTTCGTCATCGTCGATCGCGACAACGTCCAGCGCATCTACCATGTGTTTCATCTCCCCGGTGACGGTCAGCCTTCGCGCACTGATATCGATTGGGCGAACGCATACCTCAAAACAAAATACGGCGACATCTTGAATCACCTCGCGTCCGGCCGCGAACCTGCCAACGACGACGAGCGCGAAGTTGCGGCCATGTTCAAGGGCGAGCCGCCGAGCGCCTACGCCGCCGCTGCGCAGAATTTGCGCGTGCAGGAGGGACTCCGCGAGCAGTTCCACGACGGCTTGCTGCGCAGCCGCTACTACATGCCCACGATGGAGCGGATTTTCCGCAACGCCGGACTCCCGCCCGAGCTGGTGACGCTGGCGAGCGTCGAGTCGGGCTTCCACGGCGCCTCGCGCTCGAGCGCGGGCGCGGTCGGCATCTGGCAGTTCACGCGCGACACCGGCAAGCACTACATGAAAATCACGCGCTATCACGACGATCGCCTGATTCCGGACCGCGAGACGCTCGCAGCCGCCAAGCTGCTCCGCGCGAACTACGACACGCTCGGCGATTGGCCGCTGGCGATTACCGCCTACAACTACGGCACCGGCGGAGTGGCGCGCGCGGCTGGAATCTACGGCGGCGACTACTCGGAAATGGTCCAGCACTACCAGGGACCGCGTTTCGGCTTCGCGGTGAAGAACTACTACGCGGAGTTCCTGGCCGCCTTGCAGGTGCATCGCGACGAGGACAAGTACTTCCCCGGCATCGAGGATGAGCAGGCGATTCGACCTGCGCCGATCAAGGCCGACTTCGCGCCGAAACGCTCGAAGAAGTCGCACGCGTCGCACACTCACAAGACTTCCGCGAAGACCCATCACGCGAAAAAGACGGTAGCGCAGAAAACCTGATCTTCTGTTCCCCTCTCCTGAAGGGAGAGGGGCTCGGGGTGAGGTTGCGCGCGGCGCGGCCATCGAAGCTTGGCGAGCGCACATATGCCTGCGTCTGTTATCGTTTAGGTGATGCCACGCACCGCCGCGCAATCCCCACAGCTCGCCGTCCTGGCCCAACGGCTGAAGGATCGGCTGGGCGACGATCGTTTGGCGGATAATGCGCTCGCGGCCGTCAAGCATCATGCGCCCGACGACCAGTTGGCGCTCGCGTTCCTAACCAAGCTTGCCGAGAATTCTGCCGCCGCGCTGAAGGAAGTGCTGCGCGATCGCGACGCCGGCGGCGACCTCATCTTCTGCCTCGGCTCGTCGGAGCTGGTCGCGACCGAGCTGTCGCTGGCCGGCCGCGAATGGGCGCAAGTTTTTCTCGACGCGCGCGCGCAGACTGTCGACGGGCTCGTCGCCGCGATGCGCACCGCGCGCGCCACCATCGACGCGCCCGACCGGCAGGCCGCCGCCGCGGTGCTCGGGGAATTCATGCGCCGCATGATGGTCCAGGTGGCGATTGCCGATCTGCTCGACCGCCTCACTGTCGGCGAGACGGCGCTCGCGATGTCGGAGCTGGCCGACGAATGTATTCGCACCGCGCTCGAGCTGGCGACTCGCTTTCTAGGCGATCGCGCGCGCGTGATCGGGCGATTCTGCATCCTCGCGATGGGCAAGCTTGGCGCTCGCGAGCTCAATCTCAGCTCGGACGTCGATTTGATTTATCTTCACGCGTCCTCGAATTCGGCGGTCAGTTCCGAAGCGGCGTCGCGGCTGGGCGAATGGTTTACCGAAATTCTGTCGGCGCGATGCTTTCGAATCGATCTGCGCCTGCGCCCCGGCGGCCGTTCGGCGCCGCTGGTCACGCCAATCGACGGCGCCATCAACTATTACGAGAATCTCGGCGAGCCGTGGGAACGCGCGGCGTTGCTGCGGGCGCGGCCGGTCGCCGGCGACCTCGAAATCGGCCATCAACTCCGCACCGAGCTCAATCATTTTGTGTTTCGCAGCTACCTCGACTTCGACACGCTGCGCCAGTTGCGCGCGATGAAGCATCAGATCGAGGCGGAGCTGAAGTCGCCCGCGATGATCGAGCGCAACATCAAGCTCGGCCGCGGCGGTATCCGCGAGCTCGAATTTATCGTGCAGGCGCTTACGCTGATCTACGGCGGACGCGATCCCCGGCTGCGAATCGAGCAGACTGTCGCCGCGCTCGAGAAGCTCGACGTGCTCGGCTACCTGCCGTCGAAGCGCGCGCGCGAACTTTCCGACGCCTACCTGTTCCTGCGCGACGTCGAGCATAAGCTGCAAGTCGTCGCGGGCCTGCAGACTCACGTTCTGCCCGCCAATGACGACGCGATGCGCGCGCTCGCGGCGCGGATGGGCTTTGGCAGGGAGCCGGCGGCGCTCGAAAAATTCAGCGCACGGCTCAAATCCCATCGCGCGCTCATCGAGTTGCAATTTCGCGAGACTCTCGCCGGCGGCGACGAAGAGTCGACGCGTTGGGTATCTTCCTCGGCGGAGTTGGCGTGGAACTCCGCCCTCGACCCCGATTCCTCGACGCGCTACCTGCGCGAGCTCGACTTCGCGCGCGCCGACGAAAGCGCGCGTCATCTCGAGCTGCTTGCGCGCGGACCCTCGCATGCGCCGACCAGCCCGCGCCGCCGCGAGTTGCTCGAGCGGCTCGGCCCGATGCTCATCGACGAGATAAGCCGGCTGCCCGATCCCGACCTCGCGCTCATGAACCTCGCCGAGTTCATCGCCGCCGTCGGCGCGCGGACTTCGTTCCTGGCGCTGCTCGAGCAGCATCCCGCCACGCGGCGCATCCTGCTGCGCCTGTTCGCTTCGAGCGCCTACCTCTCGACCATCTTCATCCGCCATCCCGACATGCTCGACACGCTCGTGCGCTCCGACCTTGCGGCGACCCGCCGCAGTCCGGGCGAATTGCGCGACGAGTTGGAAGGGTTGATCGCGGCGAGTCCCGATTTTGAGAGCAAGCTCGACGCGCTCCGCGCCTTTCGGCATCAGGAGTTTCTGCGCATCGCGATCGCCGACCTGGCAGGCGATCTCGAGCTGTTCGACGTCGAGCGCGAGCTCACGAGTTTGGCGGAAACCGTCCTGGACGAAGCGATGGCGCTGGCGCGGATTCAGACCGAGGCGCGCTTCGCGATTCCGGCCACGATGCGGCTGTGCGCGATTGCGATGGGCCGGCTTGGCGCCAGCGAGATGTCGTACAACTCCGACCTCGATTTGATTTTCGTCTATGACGATCGTGCGGAAGTCGCCGCCGGCAGCCGCGAAATCGCGTCACGAATCACGCAGAAGCTGATCGCGATCCTCGAATCGCGCACGCGCGAGGGTTACGCCTACAAGCTCGACCTGCGCCTGCGCCCGTCGGGCAACGCGGGCCCGCTGGTCACGTCGCTGGCCGGTTTTCGCGAGTATCATCGCCAGAGTTCGGCGGTCTGGGAGCGCCAGGCGCTGGTGCGCGCGCGCGTGATCACCGGCGACCGCGAGCTGGGCCGCGAAGTCGAAGCGGCGCGCCAGGAATTCGTCTACGGCCGCGGGCTGACGGCGAGCGAGATCGGCGAAATAGCCGCGATGCGCCGGCGGATGGAAAATGGAAATAGGCGCCGAGGACAAGACGCGGCTCAATATCAAGCAGGGTCACGGCGGTTTGGTGGACGTCGAGTTCCTCGTGCAGATGATGGCGCTGGCGCACGGCCATCGGCATCCGGAATTTCGCGTGCGCAACACGATTGGCCTGCTCGAGGCGCTCGACAATCTCCATCTGCTGACGCCCGCCGACGCGTCCGTGCTCGAGGATGACTACCGGTTCCTGTCGCGTCTGGAAAACCGGCTCCGCATCGAAAGCGACCAGCCATCGTGGGCCATACCAACCTCGGTGATTGGTCTGCGCCCGCTGGCGCGCCGCATGGGGTTTGAAGGGGCCGACGGCGCCGCGCGGATGCTCGCCGAGCTGGCGATGCGCCGCGATCGCATCCGCGCAATCTTCGAGCGCTACTTCGCCGCCGCACAAAACGCTTCTTCAATTTGAGAGCTTGTGAGTCTTTGCTGTCATGCTGACCGAAGCGAGCAAGGCGAGCGCAGGGAAGGATCTCGGACAGCGGCGCGTAAGCGCCGTTGGTTCCGGTTTTGTGTTGCTGCATCCAATGAGAATCCGAAGGCTTTGCGCAACGACGGCGGCATAAGGACCGCTTCGCGATTTCAGAACCGGTACCGGCTTCGCTAGTGCGAAGCTGTCCGAGGTCCCTCCTCCCGTCGCGGTGCTCGGGTCGTCGGGATGACAGAGGAGGCTCGCGTTGCTCGCTTCGGTCAAGAAGACACGACGCTCGCGTTGCTCGCTTCGGTCGGAAGACGGAGTGCGCGAGGCGGGCGAGGAACCTAACCCCTAACCCCTTCCCGCGCGGGAAGGGGAACCAGATTGTTTATGCGTTGCGCGATTCATCGAACTTCACGCGTCGCTCGCTTCGGTCGGGACGAGAAAAAACGTGCTATTCGAAATCCAGTTTTACTCCTGCGAGGACGTTTATTGTTGGGGCTTTGAAGCCGAAGGCTTGTGAATAGTTGCGGTCCATCAGGTTGTTCACTCGCGCGAAGACCTCCTCGTTTTGCACGTGGCTTAGCGGGATTCCCAGCTCGTATGAGACTACCGCATTGACGAGGCTGTACGCGGAGTGATTCGCAATCGGCGGAACTCCGCTTACCGTGAGGTCGTCGCGATCGCCGATGAAGATGTAGTTCACGTTGGCGGTGATTCTATCGTGCGGCAGATAACTCCCGCTTCGCACGTATTGCAGCAGCGCCGACGCCGTATGCTTTGCGACCCGCAGGGGAGCCGCTGTCGAGCCGGCTGCGTCGGCGTGCGTCTCGTCGAGCACGGTCACGTTGCCGCTGAGCGTCAGACCCTTGGCAATTGTGAGGCTCGGCACGACCTCGACGCCTTGCACGTCCACGCGCGCTGCGTTGCCCGCTTCCGATCCGAACACACAGGTCGGGCCGATCTTGCATGGCACGGTGACTATCAGGTTCTTGACGCGGCGCGAGAAGTAGGTCGCGGTGAGAGACGCGCGCTCGCCGAAGTTGGTGGTGAATCCGCCGTCGTACTCGCTGGAAATCTCGGGCTTCAGGTTTGGATTGCCGAAATTCGGGAAGAACAGCTCGTCGAATGCCGGCGCGCGAAAGCCTTCGGTGTAGCTGCCGCGCAAGGTGGTCGAGATTTTTGTAATCGGAATCGCGACCGACCATGCGGGACTGACCTCCTTGCCGAACTCGCTGTTGCCATCGACGCGAAACCCGCCGGTCACAAGAACGTGGCCGTTGATAAAACTGCCCTCCTGCTCGAGGTAGCCCGCGTACTCCTGGCGGCGCGCGTTGAATTCGGTCACCCCGACCCCGAACGGAGCCACCGTTTGGCAGAAGCTGCAGAAGCTGCTCGAATGCAGCCATCGATCGAGAAATTCGAAGCCCACCAGCGTGCGGAAGCCAGGGATGCCGAGAGGCCAGGTGTAGATCGTTTCCGCGTTGCCGCCGCGGGTCTCCTCCGGAATCGAATCCGTCTCGAAGTACGGCACTCCGAAAACGACGCCGCCCGGAAATGGCGGCGCGTTCACGCGCAGGTCCTGGCGCACGAAGAAGGCGCTCACGCGCGCGAGCAGGTTTTCGCCGAAGTGATGCTCGACTTCGCCCTTGTACAGCATGAACTCGTTGCGCTGATGCGCCGTCGGATCGAGCGGCACGCCGTCAAACACCAGGAAATTGGGCAGGCTCACGTTCGACGCGATGTAACGCGCGAAGCCGCGAATCACGGTGTCGTCGCCGAGGTGGTAGTCGAGCCGCGTGTTGAGCGCGAGATTGTCGGAGTTGTCGTTGACCGGTCGAAACCCGTCAGTCGAGAAGTACGACACCGCGCCCGAGTAGCCGAGATTTCCCTCGGCGCCGCTGACGTCCGCGACCTGCTGGCTGCTCGCGCGATTGCCGCCCGCTGAAAGCAGACTCGCCGTCGGTGGCCCCTCGCCCTCCTGCGAGAGCACGTTGACGACGCCGCCTATGGCCTGCGAGCCGTACAGCGAGCCGCCCGCGCCGCGCAGAACCTCGACTCGATCGAGATTGTCGGTCGTCAGGTTGGCCAGGTCGAAGCTGCCAGTCGCGCCTGCGTTGACTTCGACCCCGTCGACCAGCACCAGCGTCTGCGACGGGGTCGCGCCGCGAATCGATACGTCGGTGACCGAGCCGGGCGAGCCACTCTGCGTGACCTGCACGCCGGGCACCTGGCGCAGCACGTCCGCGACGCGTTGGATCTTCTGCTCCTGGATTTGCGGGTCCTCGACCACCGTGATCGTCGTGCCGATTTCGCCGATCGGCTGCGGGATTCGCGTCGCGGTGACGACGATCGGACTCAGCTTCTGCGCCTCCTGTTTTTTTAGCACCGTCGTCGCCAGATCGGCCTTCTTTTGGGTCGGCGCGGATTTGATCGTCTGAGTCTGCGCCGGTGATGGCGCCGACGCGGGTGTCTGCGCTCGCGCGATCCCGACTGAAATCGACGCCGCTACAATGGTTGATACGAAAAACTGAAAAAACCGCATGAACTCCCTCCGAGTTCAAAGGCTGCCGTCGCGCGGAGGAGAGTCGGGCCACTAAAAAAAGAGAACCCGACCGCTCGCGAAATCGAGGGATCGGGCTTCAGGAAAATCGTGCCTGAGGCCACCCTCCCCGCGGAAGGCAGACAGTTAGTGACCCGGCCGGTCTCCTGGCTTGGGGATCGTCCTCGGGCCCGCCTTCCCGCCGAAGCGGTGGCATGATGGGCCGTCGTCCCCCCACACAGTTGCGGGGCAGCGCCGGATTTGAACCGGCTTCCCGTGCACCGGGTGCGACGCAGAAGTTACGCGCGGCACCGATGGTAGTCAACCGCGCTCGAGTCGCGCGAAAATTTTTTCTTTTTTAGTCACGCGCGGCCGCGATCGTGTACACTGGATGATTCGCATGGGCACGATCACGTTAATCACCGGCGGCGCTCGCAGCGGCAAGAGCATGCAGGCGTTGAGGCTCTCGCTTCCCTATCAACGCAAATTTTTCGTCGCGACCGGGCAGGCGCTCGACGACGAGATGACGGCGCGAATCGAGTTTCATCGCACGACACGGCCGCCGGACTTTCAGACGGTCGAGGAGCCTGCGCAGGTCGTCGCCGCGCTCGAGAAGCTCGGCAAAAGCGCGGACCTGGTGGTGGTCGATTGCCTGACGCTGTGGATATCCAACCTGATGCTGAGTAACCCGGCGGACGGGCCGATTCTCACAGAGGCGGACAGGCTCGCGTCGGCGCTGAAGCAGGCGTCGTTCGCGAGCATCGTCGTGACCGACGAAGTTGGATCGGGAATCGTGCCGACCGATCACGCCGAATCGCGCCGCTTCCGCGATCTGCTGGGCTGGACGAATCAGAAAATCGCGGCCGTCGCGGATAGTGTGCTCATGATGGTCGCCGGATTCCCGCTGAAATTGAAATAGACTCACAAGGACATCGTGAGCAGGACGGCTATCTCGATCACCTCGCCGCACGCGCCGATCAGGTCGCCGGTGACGCCGCCGAGCCAGCGCCGATAGAAGAGATGCATTAGAAACGCGATCAGGAGCGCAAAGCTGACAGCCAGCGCCCCGACTGCCCGAAACGGACTTAGCAGAATCGCAGAATCGATGATCAAAAAGACTACAGCGACTCTCCTGCGCCAGCCCGGGCTCTGGCTATTGAGAAAAGCGGTCCCGGCGCCTGACTCGCGAAGATAGGGAATGCCGACGCCGACCATCACCATGGCGAAGCGTGCGAGCGTCGGTGCGATGATCAACGCGGCGTAGCGGCGAGGACCGGCGAGCGTCGAGAGCACGAGGATTTTTAGCGTCAGGTCGAAGAAGATTGCGCTCGCGCCGAATGTGCCGACGCGGCTGTCGCGCAGGATGTCGAGGGCGCGCTCGCGATCGCGGCCCGCGCCGAGCGCGTCGGCAGTGTCGGCCAGTCCGTCGAGATGCACCGCGCCGGTGACGACGGTGAGAGAGATGATAATAAGAACTGAGCGAATCACTTGCGCGAAGACGTGAGCGAGAATCCAATCTTCGGCCGCGAGCGCGACGCCGAGGGCGAAACCGACAATCGGGAACCATGCGAACGACGCGGCGACAGTGTCGTCGGACGCGCGACGCTGATCGATGACTGGAAAAATCGTGAGGAAGCTGATTGCGAGCCGCAGCTCGCTTAGAAAACCGCCTTTCGTTGCCGGCGCGCTCGCGTCATCGGTCATCGCAGTTTGCCGGAGACCCCGGCGCCCTCGAACGTCGCCATGTTGTTGAGCATGTCGAGTGCGGATTCGATCACGTTCATCGCGAGCGCGGCGCCGGTGCCTTCGCCGAGCCTGAGATCGAGATCGAGAATCGGACGGAGCTTGAAGTGATCGAGCACAAGCGCATGGCCGCCTTCGGCCGAGCGATGGCTGAAAAAAAGATGATCGAAGAGGCCCGGATGGATCTTCTCCGCGACCGCGGCGGCTGCTGTCGCGATAAAACCGTCGACGACGACTGGCACGTTCGATGCGGCGCCGCCGAGACACGCGCCGGCCATCGCGGCAATATCGAAACCGCCGAGCGCCGCGAGCATCGACTCACCGGAAGTTAGCGCCGCGCGATGAATCTCGAGTGCGCGCGCGACGACTTCAGTCTTGCGGCGCACGCCGGCGTCGTCGAGGCCGGTGCCGCGCCCCACTATCGAGTCCGGCGCTATCCCGGTCAGCGCGCATAGGAGGGCGGCGGCGGGCGTGCTGTTCGCGATTCCCATCTCGCCGATGCCGATCAACGTGGCACCACTATCGTCGAGCTCGCGGGCGATTTCGATTCCCACTTCGAGCGCGCGCGTGGTCTCGTCGGGCGTCATCGCGGGGCCGTCGAGGAAGTTGCGGGTGCCGGCGCCGACGCGACGATAAGTCACGCCCGCGAGTTGTTTTACTACTACGCTGGTGTCGGTTTTGACGCCCACATCGATGACTTTGAGCGAGTAGCCGAAGCGGCGCGCGAGCACGCTGATCGCGGCGCCGCCGGCAGCGATATTGCGAAGCATCTCGGCCGTGACGGCCTGCGGAAACGCGCTGACGCCTTCGTCCGCGACACCGTGATCGGCGACGAACACGGCGATTGCGCCGCGACCGGATTTCACCGATTCATTTTCGTTGTGGCAGATTGCGGCGTAGCGGCGCACGAGTTCCTCGAGATAGCCGAGGCTGCCGGGAGGCTTGGTTAGGGAGTTGAGGCGCGCGTCGGCAGCCCAGGCCGCTTCGTTGTCGATCGGAAGGATCGAGGCGATAGTTTGCTTGAGCAGAGACATCCGCGTGATCGCATCACGAGGGACGGCGGCTTACAAGAAGAGATGGAGGCGATCGATCGGCGAGACTTTATCGAGGCGCCGCAGCAGATGTCACCATTCTCGCAATCAGTTGATGAGGGTTCATCGGATATGGTGACATCGCGCAGGTCGCCGCTGAAGTTCTTCTGGTTGGTTTTTGCTCTCTCAATTCCGTTCTGGTTGGCCGGCGCCGCGACCGGAGTACAGTTGTTGCCGGGACTGCCGGTAGCGGCGCTCATGTTCGTATGTCCAGTGGCTGCGGCTTTGATTCTTGTTTACGGAGAGAACAAGACAGCCGGAGCGATCGCGCTGCTGAAAAGATCCTTCGATTTCCAGCGAATCAGAGCGAAGGCCTGGTACGCACCGGTCCTGCTCCTGATGCCTGGCGTGATGGTCTTGTCGTATGGGCTGATGCGCTTGACGGGGGTGCCGGCTCCAACTCCGCAATTTCGGGTTGAGGCGGGGATCGGGATGTTCCTTGCGTTCTTTGTTGCGGCTTTAGGGGAAGAACTGGGCTGGTCTGGATACGTCACCGACCCAATGCAGGAGCGGTGGGGAGCGCTCGAGGCCGGAGTTCTACTGGGGCTGGTGTGGGCCGCATGGCACATCATACCGTTGATGCAGGCTCACAGATCACCCGCGTGGATCGCCTGGTGGTGTCTAGGCACTGTGGCGACGCGGATCGTGATGGTCTGGCTCTACAACAACACGGGCAAGAGCGTCTTCGGCGCGGCTCTCTTCCACACCACGATCAACGTCAGCTGGCAACTGTTTCCGATCCACGGCTCCTACTACGACCCGCGTGTCACCGCCCTGATAATGACTTTCGTGGCTACAATCGTGACAGTCGTGTGGGGGCCACGCACGTTAGCTCGACGCATAAATGCCTGACCGGGCCGCGCGGCGGTTGCGGTTTGCTTGTACGCGGCGGTTTGGATGACAGTGTCGCAGGCTTATGAGTGAAGTGAAGATCATCGTTGAGGCGGAGCCGCCTCGGGCCTGGATCGAGGTGGTCGAGCGCGGGTTGCGCAGTCACAATACCGCGGCTACCGGGATTGTCGAGTTTTATCCGGTTGGGTTTGTTATTAAGGATGCAAGCGGCGCGATCGTGGGCGGACTGTTGGGGAATATCGTGGGCGGATGGTTGCACGTGCGATCGCTGTGGGTCGATCAGATGTGGCGCGGGCGCGGCTACGCGACTGAACTCATGGCGGCGGCAGAGAAATACGCAATCGGGAAAGGTTGTATCGCGGCTGCTCTTCAGACCGCGAGTTACGAGGCTCGGCCGTTGTACGAAAAGCTGGGTTACCGCGTTTTCGTTGAAATCGATGACCATCCGGTTAAGGGTCATCGCCGTTACTACCTGAGCAAGCGGCCGCTCCGCGGAATCGATACCAGGCGCCGCGATCCGCAGGATGTCGTGAAGGTCGTGATGCAGCCGTATGCCTCAGCCGAGGTGCAGCGGATCATAAACGATGGCATCCACGGCCACGCCCATGCGGCGATAGGTCTTCCCGAGCAGATGTGGTCGGCGGCCAATGTCTTTCTGCAGAGCGACGACGGCGAGATCCTGGGCGGCGCGCTCGGCAATACCTGGTGTCTCTGGCTCTATGTTTCCGAGGTGTGGGTGGACCCGGCTATCCGTGGAAAGGGCTACGCCACGAAGCTGATGGCTGCTATCGAGCATCTCGCGATCGAGCGTCGATGCATCTATTCCTATCTCGACACGTTCAGTTTCCAGGCGCGCCCGTTATACGAGAAGCTGGGCTACGAGGTCATTGGCACGCTGAAAGATCATCCGAAGGGGCATACTCACTACTTCATGAAGAAGGGTCTCGTGGACTAGAGGTAGGGGGACGACCTCTTCCTCACATAAGAGACCGCATAAAAACTCCGCGCACGCATTTCAGACAGCAGACGCAGAATCTTGAATCGCGCGCAAAACTAGCGCGCTGCACAAGGACCCTCACCTTCATCCTCTCCCTTGCAGGGAGAGGGGAAGAGTGAAAGTGAGACATTGTTACTGCTGCGAGGCTCCGCTTCGCCAGTATTCACCCCATGCGCTGTAGTCGGGCGAGTCTTCCTGGCACCATCGCTTGCTCTTGGCGTAATCCCACGACTTATCAGTAAAAGGCGGATTCGCCAGCAGGCGCGCCCAATTGATTTTGCGGTTTTGCGCGTCGACATGGCATTCGATGTCGGCAACGACGTTGCCGTCGGGATACCTGGCCCATATCTCGACATCAGGATGCCGCGAGGAACTCTGCTGGAAGCGCGCCCAGTCGTATTCCTCTCCGTTGTAGGTGAATTGCGGCTGATCGATGAAAGACTGGCAGACCTTTGCGAGGTCTATCGTGCACCCGCCATGCTGAAGAATCGAGGAGCTTGGCGGGGTTGATGTAGATGAGTTTTGCGGCGGCTGCGGAGATGAACCAGGGGCCGTGGGATTCTGCGGACTACATCCTGCAAGCGCGATCAGCGAACACAGCGTCATTAGCGGTAATCGCAGATTCATCGGAGTCCCTTTCGTGAGTTAGTCGCGCGACGGGGGTTTGTCGGGCGAATCTTCGGGGAAGATCGAGAGCCAGATCGAATGGTCGTCGATCTTCTTGAGCAGCGCCTCGTTGGCGGACGAGGTTCGGCTGCTTGCGTCGTTCCACGAATCGAAATGGATCAGCGATTTTGGCGGCAGGCGCTGCGCCCAATCCGCGCTGGCGAGTATCGGGCGCTCGGGGAACTCGCGGACATAGCCGACGCATAGATAGGCGATCGGAATGACGTCGTCGGGGATGCCGAAAATTTCTGCGAGCGCGTCATTGCGCATGATGCTGACCCATCCCATGCCCAGGCCTTCGGCGCGCGCGGTGAGCCACAGGTTTTCGACCGCCAGGCACGCCGAGTAAATCTCGACATCGCGGATGCTGGTCTTGCCGAGCACGGCGGGTCCGAAGCGGTCGGGCTTGCATGTGACGATCAGGTTGAGCGGGGCTTCAAGGATGCCTTCGAGCTTGAGCGAGAGATATTTTTCGCGGCGCTCGCCGCTGAACTGGGCTGCATTTTTCTGGCGCTCGGCTTCGAAGACTTCTTTTACGCGGCGGCGCTGCTCGAGGCTGCGCACGACGATGAAATCCCACGGCTGCGTGAAGCCGACGCTGGCCGCATGATGGGCCGCGATCAGCACGCGCGCGAGGACCTCGTCGGGAATCGGATCGGCGATGAACTCGCGGATGTCGCGGCGGCGGAAAATAGCCTCGTAGAGGCCGCGCTTGAGAGCGTCGGTGAAGGCGTGACGATTGGGTTTGTCGGAGTCCATAGAGTTGTCATTCTGAGCGCAGCGAAGAATCCCGGAACAGTGCTCGCCCGCGCACCGGATCCGGGATTCTTCGCTGCGCTCAGAATGAAATTAGCTACGCAGCGGCGGCTTTCTTTGCTGCCTCGAGCGCGGCTTCGAAGTTGGGCTGGTTGGCTATTTCCTTTACGTACTCGACGTAAGTGACGGTGTCGTTCTTGTCCACGACGAATACGCATCGCGCGAGCAGATGCAGTTCCTTGATCAATGCGCCGTAGCCGGTGCCGAAACTCGCGCTGCGCCAGTCGCTGAGCGTGGTGACCTTGTCGACGCCCGCCGCGCCGCACCATCGCGCCTGTGCAAACGGCAGATCCATCGAGACCGAGAGAATCTGGACGTCGCCGGGGAGGTTGCTCGCCTCGACGTTGAAGCGGCGCGTCTCGGCGTCGCATACGGGAGTGTCGATCGACGGAATGGTCGTGATGATTTTGACTTTGCCCTTGAACTGATCGAGCGTCGCCGGCGCCATCCCCTTGCCGACCACGTTGAAGTTGGGAGCTTTTTGTCCGACTTTGATTTCGGGGCCGACCAGGGTCATCGGGTTTCCCCGCATCGTAACGGCGCCTTTGCGTTCTTCAGCCATGAAAATTCTCCTTAATGATGTGATCGAAGAAACTCTAGCCGCGGTGCGGGCCAGAGGTAAAGCGGAACTTAATTGTATGTGAAACCCGCCGTGGGTTTCATACTTCCCTGGGCAGGGGTGACCCCTGCACCCAGTACTAAGAAAGAGGTTAAGGCGGAAAGTTAGAGGGCTTTGATTATGATAGCAATCAAACTGCCCAACACGAGGACGGCGCTGATTACGCCGGTCGCCATTGCGCCCGGTACGCGTTTGGCTGCGGCGGTCAAATAGCCGCGGGCGTAAATGATCCGCACGATCAAGAACAACAAGCCGAGTGCGACGCCGAAGTGATAGTTGACGGTCATCGAAAAAATCCACACCGCCGGGATGAAGACGATCAAACTCTCAAGCGTGTTTTCGTGTACGCGGAAGTAACGCTCGAAGTCGGGATTGCCGGTGGTGGCGGGCGCCTCGATGCCGTAGGTCTGGCGCGCGCGTCCAACCATCAGGCCCAGTATCAAGTATTCGACCAACGCCAGCAGAATCACCACATCAAGAGCGTGTCCCCCGAACATATGAATCGTACCTCCCCGCGAAATTGTCGCGCGGCGTTGGCCGCTCGGATGAAAGTACTCGCGCAATTCGAAAAGTGCGAGAGCGGAGTTGCGGTTGCGTTCCCCGCGCCATGACCTGCTTCCCCCGGAAAACAGAATCCTGAATCGCGCGCGAAAAAATCGCGCGCTGTAATCGGACCCTCACCTTCATCCTCTCCCTTACAGGGAGAGGGAATTAGGAGCGGCGGCGGAATTTTGCCTGGCGCGCCGCTTCGAGGTTGTCGGCCGCTTCGCGGGACGGTCGTGCGGGCATCCATCCCTTGGTGTAGTCGACGTCTTCCCAGGATCGATCGTTGGCGTCCCACACGTAGGGCAACTCGACGATTGTCGCGGGAGCGCTGATGGTCTCGAACGCGCGCATCGCATCAGTGACGATCTGGCGCTGCAAATCGGGTTGATCGGGCGGGCCGGTCTGATGGCCGAGGGGAAAATTTACGAACACCGCGCGTGGCGGCTTGACCGACTGAGTGATGTCGAGCGCCGACGTCATGCTGAGCGTCGGGATTCCGGCTTCTTCCACCGCGCGTGCGATCAGTCCAACGGACTGATGGCATACCGGTCATGCGGGGACGAGAAAAAACGCGTCGGCGTGCGCGCGCTTGAGCTCGTCGACGATTTGCGGCGCGAGTTCGTCGCGGACTTTGCGCGCCGAATAAATTCCACCCATGAAACTGAACGCGGGATCGACGAGTTCGCCGATAACGCCGGCCGCCGCCAGCTCGCGCATCCGCTCGAGCGGGAAGACGCAGTTGACGTCGCGCTCGGCGTCGCCGGTGGGATAACCGAAGTGCCACACGCTGAGTTCGTCGCGTCGCGCGTGAATCGGAATGCGGCGGTACGACGCGTCCTCGCGATGGAAGCGCGGCTGATCGCGATACATGATTCCGCCGGAACCGATTATCGCAATTCTGCATTCGGCGACGGGCTTGGCGAGCGGAGTGAACGGCGCCGATTCGCTGTGGACCCATCGGTAGGGCGTGAAATCGCTGTAGAGGTCGCGCGTGCGAGATATGTATTCGACTGGCATCGTGTTCTTCGTCGTCACTCTACGATCGCAATAAAGGAATCGGCAAACGCGGCGCGGACGGCGCCGTGGTGGGAAGACTTCACAAATGACGAATGTACCGTGGGAGACGATTATTGTCGCAAAATATTCACTCGCGACAGGTGCGTTTGAAGCGTGTGGGTCTCAGACGATGCGCGAGCATCACCCACTCCCCCAATGGATGTGTAAGTTACAGGAGAGTGAAGGATGCGGCTGTTACCGACGGCTGGCGGTAAATAATGTTCATGAGGTGATTGACTCCCCCCATGGTTTTCTGCCAAGAATGTCTGCGGATTAGTGGCCCGGGGGGGTCAATAGTAGATTACAAGACTCCCAATTTGGGCGAGGCAGGCCAGGCGTGTTGAGGTCCGGCGCTGCTCGTTATCGCAGTGTGAGCAGGAGATTGCGCAGGAAACGTATAGCGTTGAGAAAAACGGCCCACTTGACTGAGGTAGCATTTTTCTGGCAGAAGGTATGCCACTCGATTTGGGGCGGGCCGTAACGAGGAGAGGGGTTCTTTGAGTACGCATCAATTTCTCGATCTCGTTTTGATACGGATAGGGATTACAAAAGACGCGACGTCAGCGTCGCAGGTTAGGGAGGGGAAGAGAATGCAGGGGACTCTAATTCAGGCGCGGCGCTGGGCAGTGAGCGCTGTGGCAGCTTTCGTCATGCTGTGGTTGCCGACGATTGGCCATGCCCAGACCACTACGCTTTGCATTACTACAGGCGGACACGTCGTGAACATCGGCGGCCCATGCGGAAGGCATCAGGTGCAACTCACGTTCCTTACGGCCGGAGTCCCGGGTGTGGCAGGGCCTGCGGGTCCCCAGGGTCCAGCTGGCGTTCAGGGTACAGTCGGCCCCGTTGGTCCGACGGGTACCGCTGGAATTGAAGGCTCCAAGGGTCAGCAGGGAGCCACCGGGGATCCAGGGCTGCAAGGCCCGATGGGACCGGTGGGTGTTCCGGGGCCGGATGGTCTTATTGGCCCCAACGGTGCTACCGGTCCGACCGGACCTACTGGACCTCCGGGACTAACCGGAGTTGTAGGCGCGACCGGCGTCGTAGGCCCCACTGGACTGCGCGGCGAGATGGGACCGACCGGACCGACCGGACCTGCCGCGTTCAACACGAGTGTCCTGACCGGCGGCAATTTGGGTGACAACGTGGGTACCGCGTCCGGGAATCGATTGGGAGGATCATCTAGTGCCGTATGGTTCCTGGGACCCGCGAACGGAATGGATGCGATGCAGACATCTGAAGACATACCGCTGTCCGGATCCTGGGCACCGGCTGCTACCGCGCCGGGTGTACCGCCGGGCTCCGCATTCGCTACGTTGTCCGATCTCCAAGTGCGGGTAACGGCCCCGCCGGGAAGCACGGATGCTTTCGTGTTCACCGTTTGCGTGAACCACAATGGAATCGACAATTGCTCCGTACTGGACACGTTGACGTGCGCCATCGCCGGCAGCGGCACCACCATCGGGACCGGGAAATCGCTTATCCCGCCTGGCCCAGCCGTTGGAGGGGCTACCTGCGAGGACACGACCGACACCGTATCGATCAGCAACACCGATCAGGTTTCGATCCAGGTAACGCAAGTAGAGGGGCCAGTTGGCGGTGGTCTCCTGGATACGGCCGACGTTTCGTGGTCGATGCTGTTCAGCAGGTACGCGAATGGCGACGACACGGGAATATAGGCCCGGCGGCGGTATGCAGCGGGGACGCGGTGGAACTATGAGCACTGGAACTTTCGAAAGATGTTTGGTCACGAGGGAGGGGAAGAGCATGTCTCACGGTAAAATGCGAGCGTTGCGTCAGCTGTTGGGGGCAGTCGCTGCAGCCGCGACCCTTGCGACGCTGATTATCGTGCTGCCTGCGAGTGCGAGCGCGCAGCTGATCTCGATTTGCGTTAAAACAGACGGTGAAGTAGTCCGGATCAACAGCCCATCTTGCGGCAACAATCAAACAAGATTGGTCTGGAATTTCCCTGGGCCAACTGGTGCGCAGGGAGTCCAGGGTCCCGCCGGCCCTAATGGCGTTCAGGGCAATCCTGGTCCAGCCGGTCCTGCGGGAAATCCGGGCGTTACCGGCCTTAATGGACCGACTGGACCGACTGGGCCTTCCGGGCCGGCCGGAGTCCAAGGTCCTCCGGGTGTTCAAGGTCCCACCGGACCTACTGGTATCCTAGGGCCTCCTGGACCCGTCGGCAGCGAAGGATTCAATGGGCCAACCGGTCCAACCGGCCCAACAGGTGCTCAAGGACTAACTGGTCCGACTGGTGTCACGGGTGCGGTGGGTTTTGGCGGAGAGGGCCCTGCTCCGACAGACAATGTCCCATTTCCCGGCGGTGACCAGCTTGCGGTCCTTACGGGCGGTACCTTGGGTGTGAGCGTCGGAGGACCGGATGGACAGTTGACTCCGCTCTTCCTCGGAGGCACGCAGCGGGCCCTCGAACTGGGTCCGGGAAACGGTGCGGAACGAGCGTTCTGCAACGTATTACCTCCAGCTACTGGTGACCCCAATGCTGAATTTCCGTGCGACCGTCAAACCAACTCAGACGGAACCCCGCCTGGCAGTACCTCAGGTCCCAGTTCGGACCCTGGTGATTTCGCCACTGAAGGTCCCGGAGCTGTTGTTCCGACCGGTACTAAGTCTGGGATATCTGTGTTGACAAACAACACCACTGCGGTGCCTATGCCGACAGGGTGCCTTGAGTACTTTACCGTGACGAGCAGCAATCCGCCGGCACCGGCCGTCGCGGGTCCAGGTCCCGCTTCTAACTACTCGTTCCAGGTGTTCAGAATTTCGTACAACACGACCACGGGAATAACCACTGCAACGGCCGGGAACAATTTCTGCACCATCGGTTCGGGCACTACCAGCTGCTCGATTACCACGGCTGCCGATAAGTTTCAGGGCTCGACTGGTCCTGGCGTGCCTGCGGCTCATACTGTTCCCGATCTGCTCGTTATTCGAGCCGTAGCCAATGGAAACACGGAAGGGAACGAAAATTCCAGCCTTGAGTCTGCGATCTCGTGGTCGGCGTCTTACCAGCTACCGGGCCGGTGCAACGTCAACACCAATACGGAGTGCTTCACGGATGCGGACTGCGCTATCAGCGGCGGCACGTGCTCATTAGACTTCACCGAAGGCGCCACTAAAACGCCGGTGTCGCCCTGCTTGGCTACGCCGCCGCCGCCTCCTCCTGGCTGATGGGGACTAAGCTGGCGGATAAAGGTGAACTGTGAATCGAGAAGAAAAGCGCAATGAATGCCTCGACGCCATTGCGGCGCGGGAGGGGAAAGGAATGAGACACTCAGAGAAAAGAGGTTGGCTGTGGCTGGCGGGAAGCGCGGCGTTGGTTGCGCTGGTGATGAGCCTGCCAGCACATGCGAACGCTCAAACGATAACGCTCTGCATTACTAATAACGGGTTGGTGAAGGGCGTCAATCAGTCGCCCTGCCCAGGCAATACCACTGCCGTTACTTGGGCGCAGGTGGGCCCGGTTGGGCCTACCGGACCAACGGGCCCTGCCGGATCGGAAGGGGCTCAAGGTCAGCAGGGACCTGCGGGGGCTCAAGGGCCTAACGGACCTACGGGCGTGACAGGGAATGTAGGCCCGGCTGGACCGATCGGGATTCCCGGAGTGGTTGGCAATATGGGACCCACGGGTCCTCAGGGTGACCAGGGCGGGCCGGGAGAGCCGAATCCTTTCGGCGGAGAGGGCGGCGTAGTCGGACCCACGGGACCTACTGGCGAAGCCGGACCAACTGGGCCGACCGGGCCTAATGGCTTCACAGGAGACCAAGGACCTACCGGGGTCGATACCGAGGACGTTGTGACGCTTACCGGTGGTACACTCGGCAGCAACATCGGCACACTCGCTGACATCCAGGCGCAACCCCTGGAAATCCTTACGGTTGCCGCGGGCAACGGTGCGCAGATACAGGGGCACCTTCAGGCGGAGACGTATGTGCCGATTCCTAATAATCCGAACGATCCGACCAAGGGCGTGCTGCAGGACTTTCAGTTCGCGATTAATCCGGGCCCAGGCGGAAATCAGGCAACACCCTCAGGTGCATACGACTTTTCTGTGTCGGATATAACAAACCCGTTCCCTGGCGGCCCCGTTTTCTTATGCACGATCACCGAAGGTGCCACTGTTGCCGGTATTAACGGGACGAACGTTAGTAGTTGCCCAACCGGAGATGTGCCCTGCTATTGCCAGAACAATGAACAATCGGGTCCGGGCACCGAGGTTAGTGTGGCTCCGGGTGACTCAGTTGCAATCCTTGTTACGACGCACGATGCCTCTGGGCCAACGAACGATGTGAACGTGAGGTTCTCGATGAACTACCTTCACAACGATCAGAACTAAACGTGCAACTGAAATCGGTCTGAAGTACAGGCCGGGACCGCAACAAGGCGGTCCCGGCCTTCTCATTGGCGGATACCAATTTGATATCAGGTATATCCCATGAATAAGTATTGCCTTCCCGTTGCCGGACTTCTGACCTGGCTGATGATGTTACCGCCGCCCAAGATGCCGCCCGTCAAAGATTCTCATGGTGACTATGCGGTGGACCTGACGGTGCCGGTCGGCAGATGGCTGACGTTTGCCACCTATCGGAATGAATCCGCCTGTCGCGGCGATCTGAAGAAGATGCCCGACTACTTTATGTGCGTGGAGTCCGAGAGGCTGCCATCGCTCGCGCGTCCTTATCAGGCATCCAGTTCCGCCGTACCCATGCAGACTTTGCCGGCTTCCCCCTTCTCTAACAGGTGATCGTTTGCGCGGAGGCCGCCGAAGCGGGCGTTGTCACGTCGACGCAGGTGCAGAAGATTCGACGCCCTGAGGACGGCGGCGCGATACGCGAGCCGTTCCGCTGCTGGCCGCCGCAGGCGGTGCTGCTGGTGACGTTCGCATGCTTCTATTTTGCGATCGGCCCCGGCAATTACTTTGGGGTCGATGAGGTAGCGGTGGAGGAGACCGCGCAAGCACTGCTCGTCAGGCGTACGCTCGACGTGCCGGCAATGAACGATGTGCGGGTCGGGCGCGGGCGCAGCTTATACACCGTCAAGAGCGCCGGCCTGGCGTTCGTCGCGCTGCCGTTTGTATACGCCGGGCTGAAACTGGACGATGCGTTTGGCTCGATGAACGGTGACGAGCTTACGGGGCCGCCGCTCGGGGACGAGGAGCAACCTCTGCGCTGGGGCGGGCGGCTGGTAATCTCGGCTTCACTGATTGTCAACGCGCTCGCGGGCGGCGCTATTGTCGCCGTTCTCTTCATGGTCGGAACGCAACTTTCGCCGAAGCCGCGGGCCGCACTGCTGATGGCAATAGCGGCGGGGCTTGCGACCTTGGTCATGTCGGAGGCGACGCACTTTTATCAGCACGCCTTGGACGCGTTGATGGTACTCCTGGCGTTCTGGTTTTTCCGCGGACAGAAAACCGAGGACCTTGAGAGCTGTGCTCTATTCGGCGGCCTGAGCCTTGCCGTGGCGATCCTGACGCGTCCAGACGCCGCTCCGGCGGCAGTCGTCATATGGGCTTACGGCGCGGCGGTGGCGTGGAAGCTGCTCAGGAATTCGTCAGATCGATGGCCGCGAATGATACGCCGAACGCTTCTGGCTACCGTCGGCCCGCTGGGCGGAGTCGCCGGCTTCATGTATTTCAACTACCTCAGGTTTGGGAGCTTTATTCGGTTCGGATATACGCAAAATCAAGACAATTTCGTAATCGGCGCGGCCCACATCGCAAAGGCCATCGCCGGTTATCTCGTGAGTCCCGGGCTAAGTATCTTCGTGTTCGCACCACCGCTGATTCTCGCTCTCGCGGTAGGCAGCCAGGCGTATCGCCGTTGGCCGTTAGAGACTGCGACGCTGATTTTGGCCGCAGTGGCGCATCTGTTGTTCATTTCGTTGACCAGGGGCTGGAGCGGCGATTTATCCTACGGACCCAGGTACATGCTGGAGTCGATCGTGTTACTGATGCCGCTGACGCTGCCTGCTTTCGAGATGGCCGCCGATTTCGCATCGCGGCGAGCGGTAATCGCGGTAACCGCAGTAGTGTTCCTTGGATTCATAGTGCAACTAATCGGCGTCGCCGTGTACGTTACTGTGAACGAGTGGGCTCGCACCATCGCGGGAATCGAAGGCAACAACGCATGGGTCTTTGTTCCGAGCGCCTCCCCGATTGTAGTCGATCTTAAAGAACTTGTGGCCGGCCGGAACCTAAGTCCGTGGGCAATCCGGGCCTTGGCAATGCCAGACCCGACCCTGATCCTGTTGATGATCCTGGTTGTGATTGTATGGCTTGGCGGCCGGCGCATATTCCAGTTCTTTCGGGCGCCGGAAGCGGAGCCTGCCAATCTCGACTCGCGCATATTCCCAATTGCGATCGTCTCGGCTGCATTGCTGCCGATTGCGATCGGATTCGCAATGTCGCGCCCGCTCACCGAGCCCCTCAACCTCCACGTGTACAATTTGCTCAACGCCGGGCTCGCGGAGCAGCGCGCGGGACACGCGGTATCGGCGGAGGAAGATTTCGCGATGGCGCTCACCCTCTATCCGACGTGGAAATTTCCCAGCTATGACCTCGGCCTCCTGCAACAGGATGCGGGACGCACGACCGAAGCGAAGTCGCTCTACGAAAAGGTGCTGCGCGAGGATCCAAACTTCACACCCGCCCGCAATAACATCGCCTATATGCTGAATGCCGGCCTTATATCTTCAAATCCGCCTCCGCCTTGACCGTGTACGGAGACCGCTGAAGCAGCAAGCAGGGCTATTTGAAACGCGGCATGACTTCGGCGCCGAACCTGTCCAACGAGCGCCGCGCCTTGGCCGGATCGAGGCCCGGCAACTGCGTCACGACGATGAGCTCGGTCATCGGAGTCGAGGCGACTATTTCTCCGAGCTTCGCTGCTACTTCGGAGGCCGTTCCCAGCACGCTGGTGCGTCTGAGCCGCTCGGGGTCGGGACGAATCAGCACCTTGCTCTGGTCGGCGGTGCCTGCCGCGGCCGAGAGCCACTTGCCGTAAAGTTCGGCCTGGTACATGAGAGCGTCGCGGGTGTCGCGCCACGCCTGCTCCTCGCTGTCGGCGATATAAACAACACGGCTGTTAACGATGCTATAGCGCGCGGGATCCTTGCCGGCGGCCTTGAGCGCCTCGAGGTAGATTCCGATTTCCCGGCGTCCGCCGACGCATGCAAACCCGAGATCGAGCTCGGCGGCGCGCCGAATCGATTTAGCCGCGCCTGCTCCCCACAGCAATTCAGGATGCGGCTCGCTCACAGGGCGCGGCAGCACGCGCACGTCGCGGAACTGGAAATATTTGCCGTCGAAGCTGAATCGCTCGCCGGTCCACGCCAGCTTGAGAATCTCGATGGTCTCGAGCGTGCGGCCGAGACGCTGTGCGCGCGGCACGCCGAAGCCTTCGAACTCCTCTGCGCGGTAGCCCATACCGATTCCCAACCGGAGCCGGCCGCCGGAGACTACATCGACGAACGCAGCGTCCTCGGCCAGCTTCAGCGGGTGAAAAAAAGGCGCCAGCAAGACGTAGGTGCCGATGGTGACGCGGGTCGTGAGCGCCGCGATAGCAGCCGCCGCGGGCATCAGCGCGGGCAGGTAGCCGTCGTCGGTAAAATGATGCTCGGTGAGCCAGATGGAATCGAAGCCGAGTTGCTCGGCGGCCTGAACCTGCGCGAGTGATTCGCGGTAGAGCTCGCGAAATGACAGCGCCGAGCCCGGAGGATTACGGAAATCGAGCTGGTAGCCAACTTTCACTTTGCGCATGATTCACACGGTTAACGTGCGGCGAGACCGCCGTCGACGATTAATTCCGTGCCGGTGATATAAGACGCGTCGTCGGAGAGGAGAAAGACGATCGCGTTTGCGATTTCCCAGGGCGTGCCCTGCCGGCGCATCGGGATTCGCGGCGCGACGGTGCTCTCGCGGTCGCCAACCAAGCGTCGCACCATCGACGAGTCGATCAGTCCAGGCAGGATAGTGTTGACGCGGATATTGTCGCGCGCGTGCGAGACCGCGGCCGATCGTGAAAGCCCAAGTAGCGCGGCCTTGGTCGCTTCGTAAGAAATTTGCGAGTTGGAGCGCATCGCGGCCAGCGACGAAACGTTGACGATCGCGCCGCCGCCACCCTTCGCAATCTCGGGCACCGCGTAACGCATCATCAGGAAGTGGCTGCGCAGGTTGACGGCCAGCATCTTGTCGAACTGCTCGGTCGAGGTCTTCAACAAGTTGCCGCCAATCGCGATGCCGACGTTGTTCACGAGCAAATGCAGCGCGGAGAAGGCACGCGTGGTGGCTTCGACGGCGCCGCGGCATTGCTCCTCGATGCTCACATCGGCGGCGACCGCATCGGCGCGTCCGCCTTCGTCGCGAATCGCTGCGGCGGTCTGCTGCGCGAGCTCGAGCGAGCGATCGGCGACCATCACGGCCGCGCCTTCGCGCGCGCACATTATCGCGGTCGCGCGCCCGTTGCCGATCGAGAGCTTATCGCCGGCCTTCGCAGGTCCGTCCGCGCCGCCCCCGACGATCAATGCTACCTTGCCCGTCAGACGAGCCATGATTTTGCCTCCTGTTAGTTAAACCGCGGCGGGTCGCGCAGTTGGAAAGCGCCGGACGTATTGCAGGAAGCGCGCGAGTGCGCGGTCGGCGTCGATAAGCAGGCCGTCGTGAAAGCGGATGGTCTTCATAATTGGCTCGTCTTCCTGGATGAGGCGGCGGAAGAATGCCTCGCCGATTTGGAGCCGCTGCTCGCGCTCGGCGTCGTTGCCCTCGGCCTTCGGCGTCGCGGTGACGGACCATCCATGCGTGCGGCCGTCGGGAGTCGGCGTGCCGGTCGCCATCGAGAGAATTGCCATGCCATTGAGGCGTCCCGCCAGCGCGATCGTGTTGGTTCCGGTCACGCGGATGCGCTGATCGAACACGCCGAGGTTGGGATCCTCGAAGCGCACGTCGTACTGGATGCGGTAGTCGCCGACCTCGATCGCGTCGGGGTCGCATTCGATCTTGAGACCGTGCAGGACGCGCAGATGCTGAAAGTCCATCGAGTTGGTGAAGGGCACCCACGGCTCGACCGGCAAATCGAATGCTTCCGCCGTGCGGATGTCGAGCTCCGGCTCCGCGTAGTCGACAAATTCGGGAACGTCAAACAGCGGCGTGGTACCGTTGAACGCCCAAATCAGCCCCCATTTTTCCATAGTAGGATATTTGAATACCCTTGCCGCCAAAGGAATTTTCTCGGACGCGGGAATTTTCGTGCATCGACCGTCGGGGCCGTACTGCCAATGATGGAATGCGCACTGGATATCGTTGCCGATGACTTTGCCCACGCCGAGGTCGGCGCCGAGATGGCGGCAGTACGCGTTCATCACGACTGCGTGGCCGTTCTCGCCGCGATAGGCGATGGCGCGGCCGTCGAGGAAGTCGCGGCCGATCACTTCGCCGGCGCCAACTTCGTCGGAACGCGCGATCGCGTACCATGATTGATGGAATCCCGCCGGCGTCTTGCTGCGGGCGCTGCGTGCGCGCGATAGAGCGGTCGTCGATGCCATCGTTGGGAACCCTCCAGTGCCAGTGCGTGAAGAGCCTAAGCCGCCGCGGCCGCGGATTGTGAGTCGAATTTTGCAAGCTGAACGAAGAACAGCACGCAGTCTTCGACGACTTCGAGTTCGCGGCCGGTGTCGGCGGGATCGACGCGGAACGCCGAGTGAGTGTCGAGCACCTCGCCCGAGGTCACGTCGCGAATCGCACCGCGCTCGACGAACAGCAGCTCGGGTGCGCGATGCCGATCGACCTTATGGCGTGCTCCACGCGTGGCGCGGATCTCGCCGATGTTGAGAGCACGCTCGCCGAACGTCGCCATGTGCTTCAACTCGAAGCCGGGGTCGCGCGTCGCGATCCATCCGAAGCCGTCGGGATGAATGACGATGGGCTCCTCGTATCGCGGCGGCGGATACTCGACCGCGCGCCCGTTAACGTGCTCCCAAATCGCCTCGTAGCCGTCCTTGCGAATGACGCGGCCGTCGGGAGTGCGGCGCGTGAAGACTCCGCCGTCGAATTGCCCGAGGTCGCACATTTTTTCATAGCCCGCGTTCAACTGCTGGTAGCTCACGAAACCGTAGCCGCCCGAGCCGCCCATCTGGAGCAGCAGCACCACGGATTTGCTGGTGTCGGACTGTGGGCCGTAGAAAGTTCCTTCGGGAAAATAGCCGACGGTGCCGGCCTTGAGGTCTTTACCGGGCGCGTAGTTCATCGCGCCTTCGAGGCAGAGACGCACCTGGTCGAAGTTGTGGCGATGGCGTGGCGTGAAATAGTCACCGGCCGTTCGCACGATACTCAGTTCGAAATTGTCGGGCGTGCCGGGAGTGCCCTGGAGCAGGCGCTTGAAATCGATCCCGCCCGAGCGATGCCCCGAAACTTCGCCCCATTCGACGTCGGCAGCGTGTATCGTTTGCATAGCAGTGGGGTTAGCGCGGGCGCAGGCGCCGCGTCAAGGATTATGATTCTTGCTGGGCGGGGTGGTGTTCTTCGAGGATGGCGCCGCAGGCTTCGACGGCATTGAGGACGCCGTCGGCGACCCGGCCAGCCTTCACGGATGCGAGAAAGTCAGCGACGATCTTGTTCCACGTGCCGGCAGGCGCGAGGGCGTGGGTGTCGCGATCGGCCAGGATTTCCACGTAGCGCTCGGCGATGGAAAGGAAGAACATCACGCCGTCGCGACGCGTCCCAGGCGCGACGATTCGGACTGCAAACTCGCGATGCGCCAGTTCGCGCGCGTGTCTGCGCTTCACTTCGGCCGGGACGAGCCGCATCCGAAGCGGCCTCCAATCAAATAACAGGGCCAGTGCGATGAACATCGCGCCGTCGACAATGAAGCCAGTCCGAATCGTACACTCCGGGCGTAGCAGAGCGACAATGCCCGTCGCCGAAAGGGCGATGATCGCGGCCCATACAAAAGGATAGAGCGTGTAGCGGTCGCTGGCCGGAACGATAACGAGCGCGAAGTCGGCACTGGTCCGATCTCTGGCACTTTTCATCGCGGCCTCGATGCGCTCGTGCTCGACAGGCGTGAATGGACTTCTCACTTTGTTCATTTTTTCACTTTTAGCTTTTCACTCTCACCAGCTTCCCGAAGCGCCTCCCCCTCCGAATGATCCTCCGCCGCCGGAGAAGCCGCCGCCGCCCCCTCCGCCCCCACCTCCGCCGCCCCAGCTTGAAGATCCGCCTCCGTTGACCCGATGGAGGATCAGGGCACCGTGGTGTTGGGCCCACCAAATCGGGTCATTGCGATGGCGGAACCAGTTGGTGAAGAAAATTAACCACGGACCAAAGAAAAAAAGGCACCACACTACAACGAATGCCTCCTTGGCCCCTTCCGAATCCGCATAATTTGCGACCGGCCGCGACGCCGGCACCACGCTGAGCGGATTGCCACCCAGCACCTGCAGGATAGCTTTCGTGCCGTCCCTAACGCCGTCGTTGAAGTCGTCGCGTTTGAAGTTTGGCAGGATGTAGTTGTCGATAATCGTGCGGCTGGCCGCGTCGGTGAGTTCTCCTTCGAGGCCGTAACCGACCTCGATGCGAACTTTGTGTTCCTTGGGCGCCACTATAAGCAGCGCGCCGGTGTTCTTGCCTTTCTGCCCGATGCCCCAGTGGCGGCCGAGCTGATAGCCGAAATCCTCGATCGTATATCCCTGTAGCGAGTCGAGCGTGACCACCACGACTTGCTCGCCGGTGGCGCGCTCGTGCGCGGCCAGCATGTCGGTTAGCTCGCTTTGGGTCGAAGCATTCAGGATGCCCGCGTTATCGACGACTCGGCCGGTGAGCGGCGGAAATTTCGGCTCGGAGGCGAGGCCAGGCGACGCGAGAATCAGCGCAAGAATGAGGACCAGCCATTGCGATCGTTTCAGATTCACCAGCTTCCCGAAGCGCCTCCGCCGCCGAACGATCCGCCGCCGCCAGAAAAGCCGCCCCCGCCGCCACCGGAAGATCCTCCTCCATAAGAAGATCCTCCGCCGGATCCGCGATACGAATCCCAGTCACTGTTACCGCCCCACTGAACCTTGGGACCTGATGAAACTAATATCCCCACAAGAAACAACGTGCCTATCAAAGGGATGAGAAAAAACAAAACTAAGGCAGCCGATGCAGTGCCGTTTGGGGGATTGAAAAGACTTTTATTGGAACCTGGGGGTGCGGATTGACCTTCGCCAAACCATGTTGTCGGTCCGACTATCTCGTCCGGGGGGTTACCGCCGAGCGCACGTACCATCTCAGTGGCGCCAGCCAGCACCCCGAAGTTGAAATCTCCGCGCTTGAAGCTGGGCAGGATGTAGTTGTCGATTATCGCGCGACTCTTCGCGTCGGTGAGTTCTCCTTCGAGGCCGTAACCCACCTCGATGCGAACTTTGTGCTCGTTGGGCGCGACGATCAGCAACGCTCCGTTGTTCTTCCCTTTCTGCCCGATGCCCCAATAGCGGCCGAGCTCGTAGCCGAATTCCTCGATGGGATATCTCTGCAGGGAAGCGAGAGTCACGACGACCACTTGATCGCCAGTCGCGCGCTCTTGCTCGGCCAGCATGTCGGTGAGCTTGTGCCTGGTGTGAAAGTTCAGGATGTCCGCGTCATCGACGACTCTGCCGGTGAGCGGGGGAAATTTCGGCCCGGTGGCCAGGGCCGGGAACGCCAGTATCAGGAGAAGAATGAGCGGCGCCCATACGGCTCGAACGCCACGGTCGGCGCATGCGCAGCGAGTGCGCATTAGAACTTGACCTGGGGTACCTGTTGGGCTTGCTCGGTGATCGTGAAAGTCTCGCGGACTTTCATATCAGGATAGATGATCGCTGCGACCCATCGTCCTGGAATGGTCCTGAGCGTCGTGTTGTATTCCTGCACGGCGAGAATGTAATCGCGGCGCGCGACCGCAATGCGATTCTCGGTGCCCTCGAGCTGCGATTGAAGCGCGAGGAAATTCTGATTCGACTTGAGGTCAGGATAGGCCTCGGCTACCGCGAGGAGGCGGCCGAGCGCGCCAGTAACCGCGGCTTGATTCTGCTCAAACTGGTGAAACGCCTGCGGGTTCGACAGGATGTCCGCTGGAAGCTGCATCTGCGTCGCATGCGCGCGCGCTTCGGTCACCTGGGTCAGGACAGTCTGTTCCTGGTGCGCATAGCCCTTGACCGTCTCGACGAGGTTGGGAATGAGATCGGCGCGCCGCTGATATTGGTTCAGCACTTCGCTCCAGGCGGCCTTCACCTGCTCGTCGAGGGTCGGGATCTTGTTGATGCCGCATCCGGTCAGGCATCCAAGCACCAAGGCAAAGGCAATCAGCCGAGTCAGAGCTCGAAGATGTTTTGACGGCATCGGACGTACCCCCTCCCGAAGCTTGGGCGGGAGTCTGCGACGCGTCAAGAGGAGTCCGTTAAGACTGTGTGATCAGGCGCCTTCGCGGCTCTTGAAACGGTGCTGATGCGGCTCGGGCGGCATCGTCAGCAACTCGCGAGAATAAATCTCACCGAGATACTCAATCAGGTTGCGCATCGAGACTACCGCGGTCGGACGGCCGTCGTCGTCGACCAGCGGGATGTGCCGGAAGCCCTCGAGCACCATCTTGCTCAGCGCGAACGCCACGTTGGCGTCGGCCGGGAGCGTGAACGGATCGGCGGTCATCGACGCAGAGACCGGAGTGTGGATGATGTCGAGCGGCTGGCCCGCCACCTTCATCAGAATGTCGCGCTCGGTGAAGATACCCACGAGGCGGTCGTCCTCCATCACCAGCACGCTCGCGCGCCGCTCCCGCTGCATCAGGTGAATCGTGTCAGCGAGAGTGGTCGAAGCGGAGACCATCAGCGGCGGCTGCGAGACCACCTCGCTAAGGGCAGTGTTGGCGAGCGCGGATTCAAGGACTTGAGGGCCAGGATGTTCGTCGTCGAAAAGCTCGCGGTCATCGTCGTCGCCAGGCATGAGTCAGCCCTCCGATACCAGGATTCCGAGAGACCATAGCCTAGGCCGTTCCCCAGCTTAGGGCAAAGGGCGCAGTATGCTTTGTGCGGAACTACTTGGAGGCAGCTACTTCGACGCTACGATCATTTCCTCGACATCGCGCAGCCGATCCTTGCCGAAGAAAATCTCGTTGCCGACGTAAAATGTAGGCGAGCCGAACGTGCCGCGCTCGACCGAGCGATTCGTATTCTCCAGCAGTTCGTCCTTCACCGGCTTGGTCTCGATCAGCTCAAAGATTCGCGCAGCTGGCAGCCCTGCCTCCTCGAGCGCCGCGCGAAACACACTGGGGTCGTCCATCTTTTTGGGCTCGGCCCACATGTTCCGGTACATCTCGTCGACGTAACGTCCGAATGCGCCGAGCGATCGTGCGGCGATCGCTCCGCGCATCATCATAAGAGTGTTCACCGGAAAAAAGGGGTTGCTCTGAAATCGCTTAATCCCGTGACGCTTGATAAAGCGGGCCATCTCCAGCCGTTCGTACTCGGGCTTGTTCTTGATGCCAGCCAGACTTTGCGCCGGCGAGCGATTGTTAGTCAGCTTGAAGACGCCGCCGAGCAGCACCGGCACGTATTCGAACTTCACTCCCGTGCGCTTTTCGATTTCAGGAATCACGAGATGGCTCAGATACGCGTTGGGGCTGCCGAAGTCGAAATGAAATTCCACCTTGACCATGGTCTCACCATTTTTCACCGAAGGGACGGATTTCCTGCTCGAATGTCCACGCGTCGCGAGGCTGTTGGTACAGCTGCCAATACGCGTCGGCCACGGCAGCCGGCCGCATGAGCCGGTTGACGTCAAGATTTTTCATCGCCTCGTCGCCCTCACGTTCTCTGATTCGATCGCGCACCCACGAGGTATCGACACCCGCGTCGATTACGAGATGAGCGACGTGAATATTCTTCGGCCCGAGTTCTCGCGCGGCGCTTTGTGCGACTGCGCGCAGGCCAAATTTCGCGGCCGCGAACGCCGCGTATCCAACTCCACCGCGCAGACTGGCGGTGGCGCCGGTAAAGAAAATCGATCCGCGCCCGCGCGGGATCATCAAGCGCGCAGCCTCTCTGCCGGCAACGAAGCCGGAGTAGCAAGCCATCTCCCAGACTTTGCGGAACACGCGGTCGGTGGTCTCGAGCAGCGGAAAATTGACGTTTGCGCCGATATTGAAAATGCAAACCTCGAGCGGCGCGTGCTTGTCGGCGTCCTGCAGAAAAGCGGTGAGGTCGTCTTCCTTGCGAGCATCGAGCGACCGCGCAAAGATTCTTCCGCCATTCGCCTCGACGTCGGCCACCAATGGCGCGAGCTTGTCGCCTTGGCGGCGTCCCGCGAAAACGGTGAAACCTTCGGCCGCGAATTTTTTGGCGATCGCGCCGCCGATGTAATCGCCGGCTCCAATAACCGCAGCCGTGGCATTTCTCTTTTCCAAGAATATTCCTCCATAACCATGGTTGCCGTTCTCTAGGAACGGCGCGAGGCTGCACGGACTTTGCTGCGCGTGATCACTCGCTTGCCGGTACTTTTCAATATCAAATTCGAAAACTCATCGTCATCAACTGCGCGCGCGAGAATCAGCGCTCCGGCCATGGAAGCGAACGCGACGATCGCGGCCTCGTAGCGGCGGTCACAGCGGTCATCCGGCATCAGCTCCGACAGGAATTTGAGGTCGTCCTTCAACTGCCTGGTGAAAGCCTCACGAACGTGACGCGGCTGCCTGGCGATGTCGCTGCCAAGGGCCGCTACCACGCAGCCGGTACCGGGCGCATCGCGATGGGCGCGCGACAGATAACCGTCCACAATCGCGGGGAGCGCGCGCTTGCCCGGGTTGCGTTCCGCCGCCCGCTTCCAGACGCGCTTGCCTCGCGCCAGTGCGAAGCGAATCGCCTCGGCTGCGATAGCCTCTTTGGATCCGAACTGGCTGTACAGCCCGCCGTGCGTGAGACCCGCGTCTTTGGTGATCGAGTCAACGCCGGTGGCGGCGATGCCGTGCTCGCGGAACAGGCGCGCGGCAGAAGTCAGGATTCGCTCGCGGTTCTGCGCAGCTTTTTCTTTAGAAACTCGCATCGAGCTCCCCGAAGTTGTCGATCGGTTCTTGACACATATGATTACGAGCGTCATTAATATGCCAAACATGACGACCGCCATCAATAGGGCCGGTGGTAATGACCATGAGCGATTCTTCTTCGGTTAAATCAGAAAACGTATGTGTGGTGGTCGGCGTAGGCGAGGGCCTTGGCATGGCACTGGCGCGGAGATTTGCCGCGGGCTACAAGGTCGCGCTTATCGCCAGGAGTTCCGAGGTTATCGGGAAGACCGCTAGCGAGATCAAGTCGGCCGGGGGCGTCGCGCTTCCAGTTCAGAGCGACGCTACTGTCGAGGCGGAGATCGCGGCCGCGCACGAAAGAATCAAGCGCGAGCTCGGTCCGGTAGAAATTCTCATCTACAACGGTGGCCGGCGTCCGATGGGGCGCCTGATGGATACAACTCCGCAGGTCTTCGAGGAAACGTGGCGTTTGCATACGCTCGGGGCCTTTTTGTGGGCGCGCCAGGTGGTGCCAGAAATGCTCTCGCGCGGCAGCGGCTCGATACTAGTCACAGGCGCGACCGCGGGCGTCCGGCCGTGGCCGACCTCGGCGGCATTCGCGCCGGCCAAGTTTGCGGTGCGAGGTCTTGCCGAGGTAATGTCGCGCGACCTTCATCCACAAGGCATCCACGTCGCGTACGTGAACGTGGACGGCGGCATCGATATGCCTTTGCTCAGGAAGTTCCGCCCCGACTCAAAGGATGAAGACTTCCTCAAGCCGTCGGCGATCGCCGACGCGTTCTGGTACCTCGCACATCAGGATCGGAGTGTGTGGAGTCACCAACTCGATATCAGGCCCTTCAAGGAAAAGTTCTAGGCCGCCTGCCGCGAGCTATTTTAATGACGAATGATCTAACCCTGTGGGGAGTCGGGACCAGCCGAACGATGCGGCCTCATTGGATGCTGCTCGAACTGGGTTTGGAGTACGAGTTTCATGCGATAGGATCGCGCACCGGCGAGACTAAGACTGACGAGTTCATGCGGCTCAATCCCAGGCATAAGATTCCTGTCCTTCGTCATAGATCTTTTATACTGACCGAGAGCGCGGCGATCATCCAGTACCTAAGTGAGACCTTTACCAATCCCCAATTGATGGCGGTGCCTCGCGATGCTGAGAACCGGGCGGCCCTCAACGAGTGGTGCTATTTTATCGCGACGGAACTTGATGCGGGTTCCCTTTACGTAATGCGGCGCCATGTGGGGCTGGAACACGTCTATGGAGAAGCTCCAAAGGCCGTAGAAGCTGCCAGGAACTATTTCATGGAGAATGCCGAAGCGATGGCTCCGAGGATAGCGAAGTCGGGGCGATATCTGATGGGCGACCAGTTCAGTATCGCCGATATACTTCTGATGACTTGTCTGGATTGGGCTGTCACGGACCGAATCCCCTTATCCGATCGGTTACATGAGTATCGCTCGCGCGTGGCTATCCGGCCGGCTTATCAGAAAGCTTTGGAAAGGAATTTTCCTGCCAGGGTGTAACTCGCGATGAACGCGATCGGATATGAGGAGTAGGGAAATGCCGGGTGCGCTTGATGGAGTGCGAGTCCTCGATCTGACGACGATGGTCGCGGGCCCAGTGGCGACTATGATGCTCGCTGACCAGGGTGCCGACGTCATCAAGGTCGAATCGCCGCATGGCGACCTGATGCGCCATTTCAGCCGCGGGCGCAACGGCATGAACGCCGGGTTCTTAAGCTGTAATCGGAATAAGCGCTCGTTGGCCGTCGATCTCAAATCGGATGACGGTCTCGAGATTATCAAGAAGCTGATAACTACCGCGCAGGTGTTCGTTCATAACTTCCGTCCCGGAATCGCCGAGCGGATGGGTCTTGGCGAGCAGGCGGTCAGAGCTGTTAGGCGCGATATTGTCTACGTATCGATCACTGGATATGGCACGAAGGGTCCCTATGCCAACCAGCGCGCCTACGATCCCGTGATTCAAGCTATGTCGGGCCTGGCGGACATCCAGCGTGACAGAGATACAGGACGCCCCAGGATGGTGCGAACGATAATTGCCGACTACACCACCGCCTTGACTGCAGCGCAGGCTATAACCGCGGCGCTTTTCGCGCGCGAGCGATCAGGAGAAGGCCAGCACGTACAGCTATCGATGCTGGACGCAATGATCTCCTATTTGTGGCCTGAGGCGATGCCTAGCTTGACCTTTGTAGGTGATGAGACAGATCCTTCGGACGGCGAGGTAGGCCCTGATCTCGTGTTCGCGACGCAGGACCGCTACATCACGGCGGCCGCGCTGTCGGACGACGAATGGGCCGGCATTTGCCGGGCGCTCAATCGGGAAGATCTCATCGACGATCCTCGCTTCAAGACGGCACGCGACCGATCGATAAACGCCGTCGAGCGCCGCGGTATAACATCGACGGAGCTCGAGAAGTGGCGCGCGACTGAAATCCTGCCGCGGCTGCTCGCCAACGATGTCCCATCCGCACCGGTCCTAAGCCGTTTTGAGCTGCTGCAGGACGATCAAGTCCGCGAGAATCGCATTCTCGAAGAGTTTGACAGTAAGGCATTCGGGAGAGTGCGGATGCCGCGGGCGGCGGCTCGCTTCGATCGCACCCCGGCTACAATCCGTAACCTAGCGCCGATGCTTGGCGCGGACAACGCCGCCATCCTCGCGGAACTGGGCTACGACGCAGACCACGTTGCGCGACTCGAAAGTAACCGGGTCGTGCAAAGCCAATCAAAAAAGGAATCCGCCGGTGGCTGAAAAGAAACCAGTTGCAGTCGTGACCGGGGTAGGTCCAGGAACTGGTGCGGCGATCGCGCGGCGCTTCGCGCGCGGAGGATACGCGGTTGCGATGCTGGCGCGAAATCGCGAGCGCCTCACTTCGCTCGAACGGGAAATCGACAACTCGCACGCATATCCATGCGATGTCACCGACGAAGCGAAGCTTGACGCTACCATCGATGCGATACACGCAGAACTGGGGGCGCCCAAGGTGCTGGTCCACAACGCGGTCGGCGGCGCTTTCGGAAACTTTATGGAAATCGATCCAAAGGTCCTCAACCAGAACTTCCAGGTAAATACCATGGCTCTGTTGTATCTGGCCCGGCGACTCGCTCCTGCGATGGTCGCGGCCGGACAAGGCGCCATCATAGCCAGCGGTAACACTTCCGCTCTTCGCGGCAAGGCCAGCTTTGCAGGCTTCGCCCCGACAAAGGCCGCGCAACGGATTCTCGCGGAATCTATTGCTCGCGAGCTGGGACCTAAAGGTGTGCACGTCGCCTACGTGCTGATCGACGCCGTTATCGACCTGGAGTGGACGCGCAAGCGCTTTCCCGACGCTCCCAACGAATTCTTTATCACGCCCGCCGCAATCGCCGACGAAATCTGGCATGTTGCGCATCAGGAGCGCTGCGCGTGGTCATTCAACGTCGAAGTCAGGCCCTTTCGCGAGACCTGGTAGGAAATAGGCCGGACTATGAGGGACGACTTATGAGTGATGTGCGAATTTTTTCATATTTGCCCAACCCACGGATCTGGAAAGCTACGATAGCAGCGCGTCTATGTGGGGTTGAGATTGAAGTAAGAGGAAGCTCGCCCAAGGAGCTGCAATCATGGCTATGGGACTTTGACGCGCGTCCTCTTTCGGATGGCGAACTGGCGACGTCGGCGGACACTAAGACGGGTAAGGTCGGCTTTACAGGTACCCTTCATAAGACTGATGATTTCATGAAGGCGCATCCGTTCGGCACCGTTCCTGCCGCGTTCAGTCCGGATGGCAAGACTGGGATTTTCGAATCCAACAGTATCATGCGAGCCGTTGCCCGGCTGGGTCAAAGCCGATTTCCATTGTATGGCCGCGATGCGTACGAAGCCTCGCGCATCGACAGCTTTCTTGACGCGAGTCTTGTGTTTGCCCGCGATTCACAGACCTATCTGCTGTCTCTGATCAATGGAACTGTTTCGGCTGAGATTCACGCGAGAACGCGCGAAGCCTTTAATACCTATGCGTCGGGAATCGACCAGGGGTTGTCGCCAGACCGTGAGTTCCTGGTGGGTGATAGCATATCGATCGCGGATATCTGCTTCGTTGCCGAAGTGAGTCTGTTCTTCAACGAAAGGGCGAGACCCACAGAGCTACAGAAGAAGGGTCTCGAGCCGATTCTGCATGCTCGCGTGGATGCGGAATTTCCGCGAGCCTTTGCTCACTTCTCCAAGCTGTGCAAGCACGCTGCGTTCGCTCCCGACGTGGAGCCGTACCTGAAAAAAATTGATTCAGCGAGGCAACCGGCTGCAGACCTTCGCCGTCCCTAATCAACCTTTGCGAATTGCTTCACGCATCATCCGGATCATCGACTGTGTCGTAGCCGTATCGTTGAGCCGCGGGAACGGTTCTTCGGGAACTGGCACCTCGAGGAAGCTGCACAACGGCCCCCAACCTTCCCGCACGTCGAACACCAGCAGGCGCACAGGATCGATCGCGTCGCGGACTTCCTGATTGTGCCGCTCGAAGACTTCGATGGTGTGAGCCTTGTCCTCGAAGCGATTGTCGAACGTTTCGGCCAGGATCGCCTTTCGGCCCATCTCGGTCTGGAGTCTGACGAGTTCCGGCGCGCCATCGGGCGCTGGCGATTTCATCGGCTGGTAAATCGTATCGAGCATGCTCTTGTACCAGGCCTCGGGGTCGCGCACCGAGAGCAGCACTTTCGCATCAGGGTAGTGAGCCGCAATTTCGCGCCACCATCGCGCCGCCGGCCAATCAACCGTCGCGCGGAAGCCATCGAAGATCTCATCCCAGTCCATCGGATGCCCGAACGCGAGCCGATGCCACCTCGCGACATGCTCGGGTCGAGGAAAAACTTCCGCCATGTGATAGCAGGGACCGAAGCCGAGTTTTTCGAGCGCGTTCTTGAGTGATAGCGTGCCGGTTCGTCCGAATCCGGCGCCGACGACTTTCAATGCCATTTTCAGGACTCCCTTGCTGACGTTCACGACACTTACAACATACGGTGCTGAAATGTCGACCCGAATCAGATTCTCCATCGACGCCTGGCCCTGCGCCAATCAAAATTAGGTGATCGCTCTCGCCGATCCGCAGGTTGTACAAACCGCCATGAGTCCTTAGTAAATAAGGGGCTGGAGGAGGAAGGGGCCCGGTGGCCCCACCGGTCTTCAAATCGTATGCCCCAGGTTACCAAGCGTCACCTTAGGCGACGCGAGGTAGGAAAGTCGCGAGCTTCTCAAAAAGGCCGGTACGCCAGACCACGCCGTGGAAGCTGGGAGTGGGCACTCAGTGGGCAGTCAGCGACGTTGGTTGTTTTCTTTTTGGCCTGTGTTCCAGCGATACTTGTGCTTTGGCATGCGGGATTCGGAGGCCGCCGATGCGCTGCACAAAGCGCGAATTTTGAGAATCCGGCCGGCATGAAGTTCTGCGGGAAGCGCCGAACTGCGCTCGGCTTGATCCCCAACTTGCTCCTTCGAACATCCGCCGGGATTTGATTTCTGTGGCCAATGCGCCGGCGGCGCCCGAAGAGAGATGCCGCTTCGACAAGACGATGCAGTTAGCGCGGCTTCTGTGGTCCTGAGTGACGGGAAGACTGCCGAGAAGCCAACAGCTGCCGCTCCTGCGACTGGCGTGACTTAAAAAGATTTTGGTTAATAATATTCGCGAAAGGTTCTGTTCGGCTGCAAATCCCCTGAACATACTTTCAGACAAAATTTGTACCATTCTCCTCCTTCAAACAACTGGTTGACTTAGCGCTGGCGCAACGGTACCTAACGTCACGATTATCTGAGACGACTTAGGCTCGGATCGCTTCTGAACGCTTGCAAGGGGGATCGATCGTGGCAGTCCTGCGCGAAGCAGTTGGCAGAACGTTTGACCATTCTCGACGGAGGGTCTCGGCACAGCTTCTAGACACTTGACGCAGGCTTTGTCGCATGCGGTTGCTTGGAGCTTTCGCGCTTCCAGAGCGATCGTGCGGCCGGGATTGCTGGTTGCTCTGCTGGTCGTGCTTGCGCCTGTTTGTCTCGTCCTGACCCAATCCGGGCTGCACGCCAGCGGTAATACGATAACAGTCAACACAACGGCTGACCCAGGCTCGCCGGGAGTTTGCGCTCTGCGCGACGCGATCACTGCAGCCAACACCAAGGCCGCCGTAAACGGATGCGCGGCGAGCACTGGCAACGACACGATCAACTTCAGCGTCAGCGGCACGATCACGTTAAGCAGCACGCTCCCGGCTATTGCGAACACTTCGCCGGGCAGTCTGACGATTGATGAGACCGGGCAGACCATCACTGTGGACGGGGCCAACTCCTACCAGGTGCTGACTGTGTACGTGGGTGCCACTCTGAATTTAAACCTTCTGAAGATTGCTGACGGCAACGGGGGCGATGGCGCCACCATCTTTGATGATGGTGACACGCTGACGGTCACCAACTGCACCTTCTCCGGCAACTCGTCGGGAGAAGGAGGTTTCGGCGGCTTGGGCGGCGCCATCTATGGCACAGGCTTTCTAACAGTCACCAACAGCACCTTCTCCAACAACTCGGCGTTCGTGGGCGGGGGCATCCTAAATAATAATCGTGATTACGGCCTGGTGACGGTCACGAACAGCACCTTCTCGGGCAACTCAGCGGCGGACGGCGGCGGCATCTACAACTACGCCAGCACGACGGTCAGCAACAGTACCTACTTCAACAACTCGGCGGACGGCGGCGGAAGCATCTACAACAATGGTGGCACGCTGACGGTCACTAACAGCATATTGGCTGAAAGCACCTCGGGCGGTAACTGTTCGGGCGGTGTCACCGACGGCGGCTACAATATCTCGGACGACTCCAGCTGTGGTTTTACTGGCAAGGGCGCCAACGGTGATACGATCGGCGATGGCGTCACAGACAGTAATCTGGCGCTTGCTCCAGGGCTGGCGAACAACGGCGGGCCGACCGAGACTCTTGCGCTTGAGTCGGGCAGCTATGCGATCGGCGCAGTCCCGCTGACCCATCAATGCCCGGCCACCGACCAGCGCGGCGCGGCGCGACCCGCGCCCGGATACTGCGCCTGTGACGTCGGCGCGTTCGAGTTTGGAGGCGTGGTGCCCGTTCCAACACCCACGCCGACTGTGACCATCACGGCGACCCCGACCCCAACGGCAACGCCTACCGCGACTGCGGCTCCGATGATTTCGGTGAGCCCTCTGAGTTTGCCCTTTGGATCCGTGCCAATTGGGACGAGCACCGCTTTGCCATTCTCGGTGTCCAACACAGGAACCATTGCGGCGAGCGGGACGATCAGTCCGCCCTCAGCGCCGTTTTCCCTGGTTGGAAGCACGATGTTCGACTTGCAGCCCGGTAACTCTCAGCAGGATATGGTTCAGTTTTCGCCCACATCTACGACACCGGCCAGCGCTCAAGTGACTGTGAACTGCCCAGCGTGCGCGCAGAGCAACTTCCAGGTCGGCGTGAGCGGAGCCGGGACTATTGCGCCGACCCCCACGCCGACTGCGACCCCGGTGATTTCAGTGAGCCCCCTGAGTATCCCGTTTGGATCGGTGCCAATCGGGACCAGCACCACCGCTATGTTCATGGTGTCGAACACCGGAGCTAGCGAGGCGATCGGGACGTTCAGCCCGCCATCAGCGCCGTTTGTCCTACAAGGAAATCAGTCATTCGATTTGCAGCCCAGTGGCTCTTATACGGCAACCGTTCAATTCGCACCGACATTTGCGAAAACCTACAACGACCAAGTGAATGTAAACTGCCCGGGTTGCGCTCAGAACTTGTTCCAGGTCGCTTTGAGCGGAGCTGGCACTATCGCGGCAACCCCCACACCTACTGCGAGTCCGACCGCTACAGCTACTGTGACAGCAACTGCAACGCCAACAGCGTCTTCGACCGCGACTGCAGCAGCAAGCGAGACTGCGACGCCGACTGCCACTGCGACCGGAACCGACGGCACACCGACGGCGACTCCGACCGCGACAGCGACGGCAAACCCGACACCAACTGCGACCGCAACCGGGTCGGGAATCCCGACGGCAACTGCTACTGCCACGCCGACCGCCACGCCTACGTCAGTGCCGGTGACGCTCAAGATCAAGCCTACAACTCTCAAGTTTCCGAAGACTACGATCGGAACGTCGAGCAAACCGAAAACGGTGAAGGTGTCCAATCCAAAAAGCACCAAGAAGCGTCAAGGGCATACGGTGTTGATCGAGATGATTTCCGACCCGGGAGTATTCAGCGAGACCAACCACTGTCTTGGACCTCTGGCCTTCGGGGAGTCCTGTACAATCTCGGTGACGTTTACGCCGAGCGAGGCCGCCGAGCAGACCGGAACGCTGACGATTACCGATAACGCGAACGGTAGTAGGCAGACAGTGACGCTGTCCGGGACCGGCAACGCACCGAAGTGATAGGGGTTTGTCGCGCAGCATGGGCGGCCCAGGTCTAAGTGGACTCGGCGCAATTCGAAATGAACCCGCGCGCACGCCGGCCGAACACATCGCACACTGTACGGCTGCCGGGAACTACGCAACCTTTCGAGCAAATACTCCGATGACGATGCATGCGGCGCATACATAGGCCAGTGCTATGCGAAGGCCGACCAGCTCGGCGGTGAGGCCGATCAGCGGCGGTCCTGCGAGCAAACCGAAGTAGCCTATCGAAGCGACGGTGGCGATGGCGGTACCAGTTGGCCCACCGCCTTTGGTTCCCGCGGCGTCGAAAATGATCGGAATTACGTTTGCTATGCCGAAGCCCATGATTCCAATGCCAACGATCGCGACCAGCGGGTTGTCGATCAATAGGGCCACACCGAGGCCTAACGCAGCGAGCAGCCCCGACAAGCGCAGCGAACTTGCGTGACCGAGTCTCGCGACGATCGAGTCGCCCGTAAGACGTCCAATCGCCATCATCATCGAGAAGATAGCGAATCCAGCGGCTGCGACCGCATCGTCACTGGACAGGACATCGTGAAGGTAGACCGCGCTCCAGTCGGCCATCGAGCCTTCGGCAAGCAGCCCCAAAAACGCGAGCGTTCCAAGAACGATCAGCGCGCGAGCGCGGTTTGATTTCCGCTGGTCGACATCGCGAGTCGGCGCAGCTGAGGGCGCCAGTGATCCGATACTGAGAGCAGCGAGGGCGACAGTCATGAGAGCGGTAGTTATCACATGTGGTTTCGGACCGATTCCCAATTTGAGCGCAACAGCAGTTGCAGCGGCGCCCGTCAGGCCGCCCAAACTGTAGCTGGCATGAAAGGACGACATGATCGGACGTCCGTAAGCGGCTTCGACCGAGATTGCTTGCGAATTCATCGAGACGTCCAGAAAACCACCACACGCTCCAAGAACCGCTAGCGCGGCGGCTAAGAAAACCAGTGTTGGCGCAAGGATCGGGAGCGGAAGTACGAGGCAAAGTGCGATCGCAGCCATCGCGGTCATCGCGCGGCTTCCGAATTTGCCGATTAGTACTCCGGCGGCTGATAGCGCGAGCAGCGATCCGAGGGGCATCGCGACGAGAACCAGGCCGAGTTCACCATCGCCGATACCGTGGTACGCCTTAATCGCGGGGATGTGCGGTACCCAGCTTGCCAGCACGAAGCCGTTTACAAAGAAGATAGTCGTTACAGCGACGCGATGCCGTGCAGGTTCAATTTCCAAATTTCCTATCAACGGGACCCTGTAGATAGCGGGGTTCAGGGCTCTCAGATCGCACGCGGCGCGATCATAGCCGACTCGCTAAGCGTCGGCGACCGTACCCAGGAGCGGGCTCGGACCGGTCTATCGGCCACTGTTGGTCGTCGTTGTACGCTAGATCGCTTCGTTGATAGTCCGACGGTTTTCTCTCGAAGCGCGGTCTCAACGACCAGGACAAATGACAATACCCGCGTGTGCGAAACACTTCCCGGTTTGGTCAACCAAAATCATTTGCTCGTTAGGACGTGCACGCCGTCCCACCTCTCGTGCGGAGGATTCGCGATCAGCTCGCGTGCTCGTGCCGCCATCACCGACGACGGGCTTGGAGAGGGTTCGTAGCTTGCGACCAGGTCATCCCACATCGTGGCTGCTTGAACGAAACGCTTGGCACGGTAGTGTTGGAGCGCTTGCGCGAATCGCGCGACGAGATTTCTCTGGTCTTCAGTAGCACGATCGAGTTCAGCTATTGGCTCATAGATCGCCATCGGCTTGGCTGCCCCTTTGACCAGTAGCCAATCCAGTTCCCTGAGCAGGAAATCACTTTGAGCCAATTTACGGGTGTGCTCCCCGGCAACGATCACGCATCCATACAGCGGTGGAACGCCCTCAAGTCGCGAGGCTAAATTGACCTCCTCGCCCATCGCAGTATACGAATACCTGTTTTTGGTGCCGACATTGCCAACGACCGTACGCCCACTGTTGACTCCAATTTTGATAGTGAAACCAAGCTCGCCTCGCGCTTGATCCTGTTCCCTCGCAACCCGAACGCCGCTTATGATCATGAGCGCGGCACGGAGCGCGTTGGTGGCATGCTTCTCGTCCGTAAGAGGAGCGCCCCACATCCCCATAACGGCATCGCCGACGAATGCATCTGCGTACCCGCCCGTGTCATCTATAGGCTTGACGACGTACTCGAAGTATCGGTTGACCTTGTTGGTCAGCCCCTCGGGCGTCATTCGCGTCGACGCTGCCGTGAAACCCGTGAGGTCGGCGAACATAACAGTTATCTCTCTATTCTCGCCTCCAAGTTTCAACTCAGACGGGTTCTGGGCAAGCTTGTCTACCAGGGCGGGAGCCAGATAGCGGACGAAAGCCCGCCGTAGGCGGCGTTTATCAAGCCCCTCCGTGACGTAGCGATAACTGACGACGACCAGGTAAGTGATCGACAGAGTTACTGACGGGAATGCGATTCCAACCAATGCACCGTCGGAATCGAGTCGCCTAATCGAGTACATTACGTAACCCGCGGCGAGGACCACCATCATTGCAAGGCTATAGACAGGAGCCAGGTAAGCTGCTGCGAGCGTAATCGTGATGCCCAGTATTCCCCCGGCGAAACGCTCTTCGGCTTCTGCTTCGTAAGAGTGATGAACAAAGTCGCCCTTGAGTACGTTATCGGCAGCTGTGGCCTGAACCTCGACCCCGGGAAAATTATTGCCAACCGCCGTGGCAAAACGGTCGCCGAGGGCAGTGGCCGTAACTCCCACGATGACAATCTTGCCTTTCAGCGCCTGCGCGGGGACCCGATGCTCAATGATATCAACCGCCGAGTACTGCGGCATCGTTCCTGCTGGACCACGGAACCGGATAATCATCCCACCCGTATCGTCGACAGGAATTGGTTTGTTCCCCATACGAACGGAAGCCACACCGAATTCGTTAAAATCAAGACCGAGCGGGGGATTTTTCAAATAAGCGTCCACGAGCGCCAGAAAGAGCGGTACGCAGTAGTGGTCTTTAAATCGAATCACGGTCGGAAAGGAGCGGGCCTCACCTTCGATGTCTTCTTTGACGTTGATGTAGCCGGTTCCCCGAGCCGCTTCGTTTAATTCAGGAATAGGGGGCAAGTAGGCGTTCACAGTGAGTGGGTCCAGAGGAGCGGACGTTCTCTTGCGTACGATGCCGTAGGAGATCGGAGGAGGATCGAGGAGAACGGTTTTCTTGACTGCGGACGGCGGGATTTGGGTCTTTGTCGCGAGTTCTGGACTATCAAAGAAATAGCCGATGTACGTCGAACCCTGATTCGTGATCGAGCGGGCGAAAGCGGCGTCATTTTCCGGGCCCAAGATCTCGTTGACAGCGGCTTGATTGATACGAAGATGACCTAGAAGTGGAGCAATTCTGTGACGCTCGAGATCAGCCGGCTCGGGGTCACTAAACACCAGATCAAACCCGACTACTGCGACCCCGTAGTCTCGTAGAGCGTCCAGAAGGCGGGCATCAGTCGCGCGCGGCCACGCCCAGCGCCCCAGTTTAGCGATACTACGGTCATCAATACTCGCAATCACAACAGTGCCCGTTGGCGCGATCGCGCCTCGACGATACAGCAGAGCGTCGAAAGCCATCAGGTCCAGGCGCCGCATTGTCGACGGGAAATAGACCGCCCAGACTGATACGGCGATGACGACGGCCAGCCCGATCGAAATAGTAACAGCTGCCCGACTTCGAGGACTTGGCCGACTAGTAGCCATTGTTAGCTCGTCAATGCTGGAAACACAGGTTTAAGGAGCAGATTTGCTCTTGCAATTACCGCGTGTCTGGACGCTTCTTCTTTGCCTTGACTACGCATCGATTTTCAGCATATAAGGCGCCTTGCACCGGGGAGTCAATTGCTGGCCGCGTCGAATTACCGCTCCACGCAATCCGCCAGCGGCTTTCTTCCCCCGAGTTGACATGGTCCTCACGGAAAGGGGCGAGTAGTGGTCTGGGGTTCTCAGGCGCACAGGGTATCCAACCCATCGAAAACGCGACCAGCGGTCAACATAATAGCAGTTGGCATTTTGTTCTTAGCCACGTTCCTCGAGCGCGCGATTCCAGTTAACGCGGCAGCCTCTGGTCCTGTCGGTTCGGTCAAGGAGATCAGAGGCACCGTTGAGCTAACGAGGAGTGGACGAAAGACCGTGCCGACCGAGTCGTCGGACGTGTACTTGAACGACCAGTTCACGACCGGGCTGTCTTCTTCCGCCAGTATAGCGCTCATCGGCGGCAACCAACTGGAAGTTGGACCCTCCAGCTCGATAACAATCGATCAGGTTGAGATCGGTCCAGCGCCGGCCGCCGGCACTATGATCGGACTAGTCACTGGCAGGCTGCGCTCGATCGTACATGCCATTGGCGCGGGCGGGACCGGCTTCGGTGTGCGGACGGCAAACGCAGTGTGCGGGGTCCGCGGCACAGATTTTAACGTTCGATTCAGCCAGGGTTTTGCCCGCCCTGGATTTGGTGGCTGTGGTACATATACGGATGTCGAAGTGTTTTCGGGAGTTGTCGAAGTCGCCAATTCTCAAAATCGCACGACGACGGCGAAGGTTAATCAGGGTTACGCAACGACGGTTCCCTGTTTGCACGCGCCACTTACACCGGGGCCAGTCGGACTCGCGGCAATCGGAGTCACAGGTGCTCCTGCTACATCTCCTCCACCACCTGCATGTCCACCCTGCATGGCTGTGGGAGCTCGATTGCATTAGGCAACTGTCAATGCATACACGCCAAAGCCGAATTGTTCTTCACGTCTGCGGCTATATTGCCTTTGGCGTTTCCGTTCTGCTGTCACCCGCTGTAAGCCACGCGCAACAGGCGCAAAACGTCGCCGCCCCGGTACGCCCCGCCTATTCTGATTTCTTCGAACTTGCGCAACCACGGTTCGATGTCGTTGCATTCGCGGGTGCCTATCGGAGCGATCAATATGCCACGATCCAGGAAGGTTTCCAGTTTGAACAAACCGTCACCCCCTATATCGGCTTGGTCGCACGAGCTACCGGGTATCAACTGTTCGAAGGAGCAGGGTTCCAAAATCCACTGAGTCCATCAGATTCAGCCCATCAAGCCCGGCTGAACTTTGGCCGGTTTCAGGGCGGCCTGGACCTGAGCCCATACCCCGGCACCTACATTTATCTCTTAGGGGGTAAGGACGTCGCAGACAGCCACGCATATGATCTTGAGGCGGATTTCTCAAGCTGGCTGTTCAGTTACAGCCCCCATCCGGTCAACTTCTCGTTCGAAACTGGATATGACGGACAAAATAACGTAACAAGCAGCGCCATAGATCTGCGAATGGTTTTGTTTTCACGTGGTAGTTACATGGTTTTCGCAGGCGGGGGCGGCGCCATCTGGAACGGCGGATTTATAGAAGGTGGTCTGGCCGGCGAGGGTGGACCTGATGTCGGTGCTTACCTGACCAAGTTGAAGATTGGCCTCGATGTTCAGGCTGGATATGGCACCTCAGGAGGATATGTCCAAGTAACCTGTTTCAAACTGTTCAGTTTCAATGAGTAAAAGTGCGGAGTGCTCGACCCTTAACGAAGATAGTGCGACTCTCTCTTCGGTTCGCGCGTTCTTTTCGTCCTTGAGTAACAAACGGAAGCAACAGAATCGTGAACTCGAAGAAGCGATCGAACCGGACCGATTGGGTCCTCGGATCATCTTTCTGGCGGAACGAGCGGGTGCAATTCAAACCTGGTGGTCAATCAATGCTTCTGCTCGTCGTGCCTGCGTCTTCGCGTTGACTCGGACTTTCTCTGTGGCCACAGAATCCTGAGCTGATGAGACATCGACTGTCGTGGTCGCGGGTGTTTGGTTTAACCGCGCCGACGATGACTTTCGTCTCGAACTAGCGCAGCGTGCATTACTGCGGGTCTACCCGGAACAAGGTCGCCGCCTGACAACTTGGTAACTAAAAACAGGCGGCGCGCTCCTCGAGCGGTGACAAGCACCGAGCCTCCCCGCGGTTGCCGCTTTGAGCGCCTCGCGATGACGAGGAGTAATGAGACTCCGGTTGGAATGACGGAAAAGATCATGCGGACATGCCAACGGTTTTCGTAGTCTAATTCCCCCCCAATTGCCCGTCCTCGGTGTCATAGACACACCGCAAGAGGAAAAAGCTCGTGAAATCCATTCGAAAGTTGGAGATGTATCGCCCTATCGTGGGTGCGAGGACGGTTTAAACCGCGCTATGCAGGGTGAGAAAACATCACGTGGTGTTGTGCTAAGCCGACATAAAGTGTATTAGTTCCGACGTGCTTTTGCGTCTGTAAACAGAGCGCGGGAGCAAGCGCTGATGGGCGTTGGGGGAACGCTGAATGAAATCGCGAGCAGGATTCTTCTTTCCAGGTTCGTCGCTGACATCGAAAGCTGCATCGCTTCCAATACTGGCGAGTAGCCGGGCCGTGTCAATGCCGAGGTGCGAGGCTGCTTCGGCGGCGTTGAACGGCGCGAAGGCGGCGGTTGCAGCGTTTTGATCATTCTCCTCTGCTCCCCGATCTTTACTGCAGTTAAGCTCGCTAGGAAGCTCTGACGGACTTGTTTGAGTGAGTTGACCGGGTGAAATTTGCCGATGCGGCCGAATGCGCCGTGGCGGAGGATCCGTGGCAGATCGAAATTGGCGCTCCGCGCTCGCCGCAATTGCGCTGCCGTTTTTGCTGCTAGCGATGTCGGGGCTGGCGCGCGCAGCGACTATTACCGTCACCAACACCAATGACAGCGGCGCCGGAAGTCTGGGCGCAGCCATCACCACCGCGGACGCCAACCCCAGTACTGCCTACACCATCAATTTCAGCGTCAGCGGCACGATCACTCTGGGCAGCGAACTTCCCTCAATCACAAACGTCGCGGGCGTGACGATCGATGGGAGCGGACAAGCCATCACGGTGGATGGCAACAACGCGAATGAAATTTTCAGCGTGATCTCGGGCGCCACGCTCAACCTGCAATTTCTGACGCTGACTAACGGAAGCGTGATCGGTACCAGCGGCAGCGCGGCCGAGGGCGGCGCCATCGTCAACAATGGCACGCTGAACGTCACGAACATCACGTTCTCGGCCAACCAGGCCACCGGCGGCAGCGCTAGCGGCAGCAGCAGCGAGGGCGGCTTAGGCGAGGGCGGCGCTATCTATAACAGCGGCACGCTGACCGTGACGAACAGCACATTTTCGGCCAACCAGGCCACCGGCGGCAGCGCTACCGGCAGCAGCAGCGTGGGCGGCGTAGGTGAGGGCGGCGCAATCTATAACTACAGCAGCGGCACGCTGACCGTCACCAACAGCACGTTCTCGGACAACCAGGCCACCGGAGGCAGCAGCGGCGGCATCGGCGAGGGCGGCGCGATCTATAACTTCAGCAGCAGCACGCTGACCCTCATCAACAGCACGTTTTCAGACAACCAGGCGATTGGGGGCGTGGGCGGTGCGTTCAACAACGGCGGAGGCACCATCAACCTCAAAGGGACCATTTTGGCGGACAGCACTCCCAACAACTGCTACTACACGTCATTGACCGACGACGGCTACAACCTTTCGGACGACGGCTCGTGCGGGTTCACCGCCACCGGCAGCCATAATATCGTCAGCGACATAGACCTCGCGAACGGACTCGCCAACAACGGCGGCCCAACCGAGACCATCGCACTGGAGATGGGCAGTGCCGCGATTGCCCAGATCCCTCCAGCCGCCTGCACCGACGCAAACGATAATCCGCTGACGACCGACCAGCGCGGGTATGGGCGTCCGGCGCCCGGGCAAACCGACTGTTGTATCGGTGCATACGAAGCCGATGCGGTGCCTACGGCGACCCCGACTGCCACCGCGACCGCAACCCTGACCGCCACGCCGACTGCCACTGCGACGCCGATGCCGACGCCGAGCCCCACCGCGACGCCGGTTCAGGGGATTTCGATTTCGGTGAGCCCCCTGAGTATCCCGTTTGGATCGGTACCAATCGGGACAAGCACGACCGGTATGTTCACTGTGTCGAACGACGGAACGAGCGAGGCGATCGGGACGTTTAGCCCGCCGTCAGCGCCATTTGTTCTACAAGGAAGCCAGTCATTCGACTTACAGCCCAGTAACTCTCAGCAGGAAACCGTTCAATTCACGCCGACATCTGCGACACAGTCCCCCCCGGGTCAAGTGAATGTAAACTGCCCAGACTGCATTCAGACCACCTTCCAAGTCGCCTTGAGCGGAGCTGGCACCATTACGGCGACCCCCACTCCGACCCTGACCGCGACCGCCACGGCGACCCCGAGCGGCACGCCGACCGGCACTGCGACTCCGACTGCGACTGCGACTCCGATTCAGGGGATTTCGATTACGGTGAGCCCCACGAGTATCCCCTTTGGATCGGTGCCAATTGGGACTAGCACGACCGGCACGTTCATGGTGACGAACAACGGAACGAGCGCGGCGAGCGGGACGTTCAGCCCGCCTTCACCGCCATTTTTCCTGGTCGGAAGCCTGTCCTTCACCAACTTGCAGCCCAGTAACTCTCAGCAGGAAACCGTTCAATTCACACCGACATCTGCGACACAGTCCCCCCCGGGTCAAGTGGATGTAAACTGCCCAGACTGCATTCAGACCACCTTCCAAGTCGCTTTGAGCGGAGCTGGCACCATTACGGCGACCCCCACGCCGACCGCGACGCCGACCGGCGGCACACCGACGGCAACGCCTACGGCGACGAATACTGCGACCGCGACTGCGACGAACACGGCGACGCCAACCGCAACGAACACCGCGATCGATACGGCCACCGCGACGCCGACCACAACTGCAACTCCAACGGCGACGGCGACAATGACAACAACCAGTTCCGCAACTCCTACCGCCACTGCAACTGCAACGAGGACCGAAACGCCTACGGCTTCGGCGACCGCGAGCGCAACTCCGACGGCGACTGCAACCCTCACACCAACTCCGACACCGACGAGCAGCCAGACTCCGGTTCCAAACTCCCTCGAGGTCAAACCGTCGTCGAAGAATTTTGGCAATGTGAAATTTGGCAAGTCCAAACACGAGACGTTCACGCTCAGCACGAGCAAGTCTGGATTCCCGATCACATTTGGGAACCCGCCGGTATCGGTAACCAACCCGGAATTCTCGGTCTCTTGGTCCTGCGGTCAGCAGTTGTACCCCAAGGAGAAGTGCAAGCTCACCGTCTATTTTTCTGCGGACGCGTCCGGTTTTCAGTCCGCCCAGGTAACCATCTATGACAACGCGGCGAACGCCAACCAGACGATTTCTGTGAGTGGCACAGGAAAGTAAGCGCAGTATGGACTTCAGGATGACCGTCACGCGAATTTTTGGAGACCGTTAGCTGGAACGCGGGGGAGTTTCGCGCATGAAGCGGATTGTATCGTCCAGGTCGCGGATGCCCGCGTCCGAGCCCAAGCCTTGCGCCACCATCGCTGCTGCGGCGTTGCCGAGCTTCATGCATTCCGGCGACGGCCATCCCAGCCGGATCGCGCGAATGAAGTCGGCGCAATACGCGTCGCCGCATCCCGGAGTCGGCGTCCCTTGAAGCAGAGTGCATTCGGGTTCGGAAGGATTGCGATCTTAGTCTGCGTGGTATTGTTCGTCGCGGTGAACAAGGTAGTGGCCAACGAGACAACCGTGGCGACGGCTGTACTGGGTCATCCGGATTACAATCATTGTGGCGTCAACAATCCTGGGCCCTCGGGATTCAATGAGCCCAGCGCGGTCGCTGTAGACTCGCAAGGACACTTATATATCACGGACACGGGCAACAATCGTGTTCTGGGCTGGCAGGACGTCGTTTCACTCCAAAACGGGGAACCCGCTGATCTGGTAATTGGACAACCGGATTTTCAGTCGGTTGATGGTAACCATGGATTCGCGTGCAGCCCAAACGTTGACACCGTGGGCGGAGTTGTTGGAGGCGACAGTCTCAACTTGCCGGGTGGAATCGCCATCGATACCGCCGGAAATCTATACGTAGCGGATACAAGCAACAATCGTGTTCTGGAATATGATGCGCCGTTCACAGCATGCCAGGCATTTCCCTGTTCCGGACTTTCGGCGGCGCTTGTTTTCGGGCAGGGCGGCAAGTTTACATCGAACATGTGTAATGATCCCCCCAACAAGGACTCTCTTTGTAATCCGGCGGCAGTCGCCGTCGATACATCAGGGAATGTCTTTGTGGCCGACATGGGGAACTCACGGGTGCTCGAATACAACACGCCTCTGAATTCGGGCGGTAACACAACTGCAGCTCTTGTCTTTGGTCAGAACGGGTCCTTCGTCTCGAGGGCGTGCTACAACGGAAAGCAGGGGGAAGCCGGCGGAATTAGCGCGGACAGCCTATGCCGACCCACAGGTTTGGCGGTCGATCTCGTCGGCAACCTATACGTCGTCGACAGTGCTGACAATCGGGTCCTCCGGTATAACACACCCCTGAATGCAGGTAGCGGTGAAGCAGGAGCGGGCGATACGACTGCTGATATAGTATTCGGCCAAGATAGCTTCGCACATGGTGAGTGCGACGAAGGCACTGCACCTGGCGACATTGAATTTTTCGACTTACAGGGCAACGCCGAAATAATCGGTCCCGACAGCCTCTGTTTGGGTGATGGAACAGTCGGAGGCGTGGCTGTAGACGCCACGGGACACGTCTACTTGTCAGATTACCACAACAATAGAGTGCTTGAATACGCCATTGATATAAGTGGCACCGGTCCAGAATCCGGATCCCCGATTGCTGAACTGGTATTTGGTGAGGACGGAACCTTCACGAACGGGATAAGCGGGTGCAACAATGGTTCTGATCTTGGTGACGTGTACGGAATTGGTCCCGATAGTCTCTGTCTTCCCGGTGGGCTCGGTCTCGACAACCAAGGCACACTCTTCATCGCGGACTCCGGAAATAATCGCGTTCTCAGTTTCGATGCACCAATCTCCTCTGATAGTCCGACCGCAGATCGAGTGCTCGGACAAGTGGATTTCGAGCACGATGTCATCAATGCACTCGATGGCACGGGCTTGAACAACCCCGATTTCATCGCGGTCGATACGCAAGATAGGCTTTACGTTTCGGACACTTCAAACAATAGGATACTCGCGTGGCGCAGCGCCGCCGCCTTTGCAAACGGGGCAGCCGCGGATCTCGTCATTGGTCAAAACGACTTTCGCACGAGTGCCGCTGATTTCCTGGCAGATCTCCATCCCATTGATAGTCACGTCTGCACGGAGGTGGGAGCAAGCTCTCTGTGCGAACCATCGGGACTTACAACCGATGCTCTCGGAAATCTATTCGTCGCAGACTCCGGCAACAACCGTATTTTGGAGTACGATACACCCTTTGCAGCGTGCCAATCGTACCCTTGCATTGGCGCCACGGCAAATCACGTGTTGGGTCAGAACGGCGACTTCACGGCTTCCGGCTGCAACCTCGGAAAAGGAGCGAAAAGCATCGGTAGCGGCAGTCTCTGTGACCCGGTAGGCATCGCCGGGGACTCGCTTGGGAACCTGTACGTGGCAGACGTAGGTAATAATCGCGTGCTTGAGTACAATACTCCGCTGAACCAGGACCTTCACGGTGGAGCGAGCAGCATAAGTGCCGATGTGGTTTTCGGTCAGAACGGAAGCTTTGTAACGGCCTTGTGCGGAGGCGGTCCCGACGGTCTGTGCTTTCAGACGGAGGGCAACCTGCCCGGGCCCAGCGGTGACGTAGCAGTAGATGCGATCGGTAATCTATACGTGGCCGACTCCGGCAATAATCGCGTACTGGAATACAATACGCCCCTGAACGCGAACAGTGGAGAAATAGGCGCAGGCGACGATGTCCCGGACAAGGTCTTCGGTCAGAGCGGAAGCTTTGTGACCGCTCAAGGATGCATGCCAGGCACTGCTAGCGGCGACCCTACCATAACGGGACCTGGCACGTTGTGCGCTCCGGTGGCGCTGGCGCTGGACGGTGACGAAAATTTGTATGTTAGCGATTTCGGCAACGACCGCGTACTCGAGTACAACGCAGGTGACACGACCGCCGACCTGGTGTTCGGGCAGAATGGAGATTTCCAGAACAGCGGCCAAGGCTGCCCCACAAACGGCCCGGGTCCTGAGACACTCTGCGGCCCGAAAGGTGTTTCGGTTGATCAAAATGGAAACCTATTCATTGCCGACGGAGGGAACAATCGGGTATTGCGGTACGATTTAGCCGCCGCCTCGTTCAAACCCGCTCCAGCTATAAAATCCGTCGCCAGCTCTGCTGGTAAGGAGCTGGAGGTTAGTAGCCGCGCGATTGCATTTGGTTCTGTAGGGCTACAAACTACCCTCACAAAATCGATCGTCGTTACAAATAGCAGCCTCACAGGTACTATCACTGGCGAGGTGGAGAGTCAGCAGAACTCTGCTTACTCTGTTACAACCGGCGGGGGACCGTTCTCGTTGTCGCCTGGACAATCTATGCAAGTGGCCGTGGAGTTCTCCCCTAGTACAACGTCCACTACAAAAGATGCTTTGCACATCATAACCAACGGTCCCAAATCTTCAACCAGGCGGATCTCCTTGTCCGGTCGAGGTGTCCCTGGAATTCTCGCAGTGCCGGCGACCCTCAGCTTTCCCGTAGCCGAGCCTGGTGTGGCAGTAATCGAGTCCCTGCTTATCTCGAACTCGGGCAGGGGCGTTTTACACGGCAGCGTCGGTCCGGCAGCAGCACCTTTCTTTGTTAACGGTGGAGGGGCGTTCAGCGTCGGATACCGCGAAAGCTTGTACTTGTCAGTCACTTTTGCCTCTCCACGCAAGAAGAGCAACTTTAGAGATAGCCTCACCATCACGACCGATGACCCTTCGCATCCAAGGAGCACGGTTGTACTCACGGGGAGCACCGAGTGATCGCGACCAACCTATCCGGAATTCGTCTAGTGTCTCTCTGGATGCGCCGCCTGGGCAGTGCCGCATTGCTGGCATTGGCGTTCGCGCTCGTGCTGAACAATGCAGGATGTCTTGACCCATGCGGTAGTTGCTCGGCATCGCCGTCGCCGAGTCCAACGTTCATGGCGGGTGGAACGCTGAACTACTCTCGGGCTGGGCATACAGCGACGCTGCTGGTCGGTGAGAGTCAAGTCCTGATTGTGGGTGGAAGAGGTAATTTTGTTCTCAACTCCTCGGAGATCTACGATCCTTTGACTGGCTCATTTTCGTTTGGCGCTTCTTTGAATGAGCCGCGAGTGGGGCATACCGCAACCTCTCTTCAAACTGGCGATGTCCTTATCGCAGGCGGGCGTCACGAGACCGTATCAAATACGACATCAAATACGGCTGAATTGTATAAGTTTGGTACGAGCTCTTTCGTCCCAGTTGGAGATATGAATGCCTCTCGTAGTGGTCATACGGCAACACTCTTGCCGGACGGCACCGTTCTCATCACCGGTGGCAGTCCTAGCCTCACTAGTTCTCTAACGAACTCTGGGGCTCTGAGCAGCGCGGAACTCTATACCCCGGCCTCAGAAAGCTTCCAAACAGTTGGGTCCATGACCTCTCCGCGAAGCGAACACACTGCGACACTGCTGGCGAACGGCACCGTGCTGATCGCGGGAGGATTTGACGATAAGGGGACAACCCTTAGCAGCGCTGAGATTTATGATCCGATGACCCGTTCGTTCACCTTGATCGGGCCGATGATACATCCGCGCCGTGACCATACCGCAATCCTGATGCCTAACGGGAACGTGTTGATTGCCGGTGGATGGGACGCGCAACAGAATCCTGTCAACACTACGGAGATTTATAACTCTTCAGGCTTTTCTGAGGGACCGCCGATGAACGAAGCGCGCGCCTACCTCTCGTCGTCGCTTTTAGCTGGAGGAAGAGTCTTAGTCGCGGGTGGGGACGCTAACGAAAGTGCCGAGGTCTACTCTAACGGGAATTTTACCGAATTAGATACGAGTAACTTCACGGCCGGCGCAGCCAACGCGGCGGCGACAATAGCTAATGGAGATGTGCTCGTGACTGGCGGCAGTAAGCCTGTCGACAAGGTCTTTGGCTACACCAGTTCGGATTCGTCTGCCAATCTCTTCATTTCCGACGGCTCTGGTCTCGTCCAGGTGGGTTTTATGGAGCAAGCCCGAACCGGCCATACTGCGACCGGTCTACCCGATGGAACGCTGCTTGTGGTTGGTGGCGAAGACGTCCAGGCACAACCGACTTTCGACGAACTCTACGACTCGGCAAACAATACATCATCAAACATTCAGCAGGGACTCGGACTGGTCGGACATACCGCCACTTTGTTCACGACCGGTCCGGACGCCGGCAGTGTCTTGATTGCTGGCGGCTCGGTGGGCCCTTTGAACACTATGTCGCAAGTCACCTGTCAGTCTCAGGCGGTTACCCCCTATTCAAACGAATGGATTTACAATCCTATGAACCAGGGAATAAACCCCGGATACACGGTGACTCACGTGTTGAGCACACCCCGATACATGCACACTGCGACACTCCTTATGAACGAAACCGACCCCCAATTAAACGGAACGGTTCTGGTCACTGGAGGAATTGACGAAGGCGGCAATGTTCTAAATGTCGCCGAGATCTATGATCCGACGAACGATATATGGTCCCCTGTTCCAAACCCGATGCAGGCCGCAAGGCAGTCGCACGCAGCGGCCTTACTCAGCGATGGAACTGTTCTCATCGCGGGTGGTTGCGGATCCTCAGGTGAACCCCTGGCATCGGCTGAGATATATGATCCGAATACTCAGAAGTTCACGAAAATTCCGGATATGAAGTCGGCGCGTCAGAGTTTCACCCTAACCGCCTTGCAGATGAATTCGCAAACAATCGTACTCGCCGCAGGGGGGTCGGGAAATACCAGCGCGGAGTTCTACGACCCAAGCGAGGGCCAGTTTGTCGCGACAGGTCCTATGTTGGATATCCTCTTCGGACCTACAGCAACCCTTCTCGCAAGCGGGAACGTCCTCATAACCAGCGGAGGATCGACGAATGCCGAACTATACGATCCGACGCTAAACAAGTTCTCGCTGGCCGGTTTAATGATAGTAAATCGCTCGGTCGACGCGGCAGCGCCGTTGCCGAACGGCAACGTCCTTGTAATTGGTGGCTTCGTAAACTCATCGCCCGTGACAACTTCCACCACCGAAATCTATGTAAAGTAAGCAACGGCCAACCTCCTAATCATGGCCCTTTATAGTCCAATTGTGCGCGTGGTAGTTCAATTCGAGATCATGTCCATCCCCGATCGATTTTGGTCGAACCGGCTGCCCGTTTCAGATCAGATTTCCTGCAATAGGCCGTGCCTGTTTCATTCGAATCGAGGAGCGCGCTTTTGAACTCCGCCCACCTGAAATTCCACAGTCAGTCAAGTCGCCCGCTGGTGGTCGAGTCAATCAGGTTGGGCAAACCGGTGAGGTCATCGAGACCGAACTACACGTGAGGGCTTAGCGTCCACTGCCCGCTGGGGGCCAGCGCTCGGCGTGGACGAGGCGCGCATTCTCGCGGATGTCCAGCCGCGCAAAGCACGTTACATCCTGAGCGACGGCTCCGAGCGCTTTGGGACACCCGGCCGCTTCGAAACGGATCCGACGGCTGATTTCATGCGATGAGTAGCGAGTGAATTTGCATTCCGTCCCCAAAACAAACGACGGCGGCCGGCGGCGGGTCTACTGTCGGGTTGCCTTCGCCTGCAGAAGCCCGCGGACCTCGCCGGGCTTCACGAAGAGGCGGTCCGAAACGACGGCGATCGTTTCCCCGCGCGTGCGCAACTCGCGCGCGATCCATCCGCGGACAGTTGATAGTTCCGTCTTAAGGCTCTTCGCTATCTCCTCCGGAGCTTTCCCCTGGTCGAAAAATTTGATGACGGTCCGGACGCGTTCCTGGTAGAGCCGAACCTTGCAGCTATCCGAGCAGGTCTGCCTATTCGTCCGCGATCCGCCAGTTTCGCGGGAAATCCGGATCAGCTTTCCGCAGCCTTTGCGCTTGCAGAGGCGAAACTCGGTTGCACCCGTGAGAGCGTCGGCGAACTGAAGCCACAGCAAAGCGAGAAGACTATTTGGCCTGAGCGAGCGGACGAGTTTCGAGTTTGCCGTGTTCCAATCGGCCCAATCAACTCGGGCCGAAAGCGAGCCGGCCAAACGTCCCAGCAGCTCCTCGCGCAGGAACTCCTGTGCTGGGCGAATCAACTCCCCGCGTCTGAAGGCTCCGAAGGCGCGACGCGCGTCGACTCGGCCCAGCCAAGACCTCGCAGAGGCGCCTCCGCGCCAGAGAGTTGGGTCGCGATTGGAGACACTGACGCTGCCCCCCGTGCAAGGTCCCATTTCACATAGCGGCTTAAGGCGCTCTCATCCCCATAGTTGCGGGCCTCCGCGATCGTTTGCCAGAGCGCGGTGGCGCTGCGCATCGAGGCGATAGCCTGACGCCAGGAAGAAAGGAGCTCACCGGGAAAGTTGGACCCCGAGACCGCGTCGTCAGGGAAACGCTCCGCGCCCTTCCCTATCTCGAAACCAAATGTCTTGATTATTTCCGTCGAGGAATGCGCGGAGGTTCTGGGAATCTCGAAGGTAAGCGCATACGCCGCGCGGCGCGGCGGGGCGATTTGCCCAAGGTTCGCATCGGCAGACGGATTCTCGCGCCGCGCCGGGCGCTCGAAGAAAATGCGTGAGGTTGCGACGCTCAATTCTCTGGGGGCAACGCCTTGGCGCGATGCCGTTTTGAACTGCGGGCCGCGACGGCGGGTCGCCGCGAACGGGGCGAGACACGCCGGGCCGGCTCATGGTGTGGCACGGACGGATGCAATGGGGTGCGGATGAGCTGGGAGGCGACTAATGCGGTGGTCCAAAGGTCCAAGCAAAAAGGCTCGGGCTACACGCTGATGTTGCTCCTGGCGAATCATGCCGATGGTAACGGCTATAGCTGGTACAGTGTGCGCCGACTGGCGGCTGAAACCCGGCTCTCGCAGCGGAACGTCCGGTATTTGATTCGCAAGAGCGAAGTGCTCGGCGAGCTCGACGTTTTCATCGGCGAGGGCGTCAAAGGAACGAACCTATATCGGGTCACCCTCGTGCCAGACAACTCGGGGCGGTCCGGCAAGAATTGCCGCTCCCCTGCAAAATTTTCCGCCCCTCTGCAAGGCGGAGGCGCATCCCCCGGCAACCGAGCGTCGCAACCCCCTGCAATAGCTGTTGCAGCCGAATCAAATGGATCAATCAATGAATCCTCCCAGCCGCTTGATAAATCAACCTCAACTCGGAGCGGAACCGGCCGACGATGCACACATTTGAAGTGTTTACCGGAAGGCTGCAGGTATGAACGATAGGAGCGCATCGAGTGGGGGAAATCGGGGCTCGATATCGAGGGCTATCGCGCACGCGTGGCGGGCGCGGTCGGGATGGCGGTCGGCGAGTTGATTGCGTCCGGGCACGATCCGAGGGGGCGATGTTCGAACGGTCGTGGCCTACATTCTACTTCAGGGGCCGACTGCCGGACCGGCGTTGCTCGGTGTTTTGGTGGTGAATACGGGCGCCACTCTGACTGTAAACCTGCTGACGATTGCTCACGGCAATAATACATCAGGATTCGGCGGTGGCATCTCAAGCAGCTCAAGCAGCGGCACGCTGACGGTCTCCAACAGCACCTTCTCCGGCAACTCGGCGGCTGGCCCGGGCGGCGGCATCCTTAATGACGGCACGCTGACGGTCACCAACAGCTCCTTCTACAGCAACTCGGCGGGCCAGCTTGGCGGCGGCATCTTCACTGTTGGAGGCACGCAGACAGTCGCCAACAGCACCTTCTCGGGCAATTCGTCGGGCGATGATGGCGGCGGCATCGCCAGTGAGGGAGGCGCGCGGACGGTCACCAACAGCACCTTCTCCAGCAATTCGACGGCGATCCTTTTCGGTGGCGGCATCTACAATAGTCTCTCGGCGGCACGCTGACTCTCAACAGCAGCACCTTCTCCGGCAACTCGGCGAGCGGACTTGGTGGCGGCATCTACAATGAAGGCACGACAACTATCACCAACAGCATATTGGCGAAGAGCACTTCGGGCGGTAACTGCTCAGGGTCGGCGACGCCGACTGTCACCAATGGCGGCGACAATATCTCGGATGACGCTTCCTGCGGCTTCGGGAGCAGCACGGCCGCCAACGGCGATGCGATCGGCGATAGCGTCGCTGACGCTAATCTGAACCTCGCCGCCGGCCTCGCAAATAACCTGGGACCAACCGAGACCATCGCGCTTGATTCACCCAGTTTTGCGATCGAGGCGATCCCAGCTGCCAATTGCCCGGCCACCGACCAGCGCGGCGCGCCGCGACCCGCGCTCGACAGCGCCTGCGACATCGGCGCGTTCGAGTTCGACGGCGTGGTTCCCGGGCCTACGCCGACCCCGACGCCTACTGCCACGCCGACCGCCACGCCAACTGCGACGCCGACCGCGACCGCGACTCAAACCGCAACTGCCACCTCGACGGCAACGGCGACCGCGACTGCCACAGCGACCGCGACACCAACCTCAACATCCAGTTCGACTGCGTCACCCACTTCCACGCCGACCGCAACCGCGACCGGGTCGGCCACTCCCACAGCGACCGCGACGGCCACGCCGACAGCTACCGCGACCGCCACCGCGAAGACAACGTCGACCGGGTCGGCTACGCCGACCGCGACGGCTACGGCGACTTCGACAACGCGAACCCCGACCGCAACTGCCACAGCGACCGCAACTTCGACAACGCTAACCCCGACCGCAACTGCCACAGCGACCGCGACTTCGACAACGCCAACCCCGACCGTGTCGGCTACGCCCACGGCGACCGCGATAACCACAAAGACGCCAAAGCCCAGAAAGACACCGACCCCCACTCCGACCGCGACCCCAGTTCCCGGAAACCTGAATTTCAATCCGCCGTCGAATAATTTCGGCGGCCAGCACGACGACCGGAAAGCCAATCGTAGTCGCCTTCCCGACCAGTGGTGTTGTCCTTTCGCCGATTTCGGTGCCGTAGCGACTCGGTCGGCCTGTCGGGACAACAATGCCTTTTGGCGTGGCGCGATTTGCGTGCGCGGGCTGCTCGCAGGCTCTGTAAATCGTCGGACTAGTCATCGCGTTGCCTAGGGCGGGGCAACATCGGCTATTTCTGAGATATCGAAAGTGATTCGCGTGCGCCTGTGCCTACTCAAAATTCAATTTCGCGTAAGATTTTGGGCCACTTCGAGTAGGGTGTGATGAAATAGACGAGTTGATTCAGACGCCACGACTCCCGCTCGTGCTCGTCAATCTGGGCAGTTGATGTTCGCTATCGGCGATTCGGAAAAACGCGTTTTTGGCGTAGTTGCCATCACCCGCAAAAATCTACATGGCGAATACCAGCTACCCGCACTATCCAGCGCGATCGGTCGACTCATGCTCTTCAGCGTACAGTAAATGCCGCAACCCGGAATCTCACACGGGATGGAGTTTTGCGCAGCCACAATGGGTTGTTCGATCTGGGTGACTTTTACTCCAAGCGTGACCACGAAACAGAGCGCTCACGATTACCGACAATGCCAATTCGCGGATCGGCACGCTCAGAGGCTCGGGAAAATAGTAGGGATAAGAACTATCTGCTGTCGGCGTTGCGGTGGTCGAGGATTTCTACCGAGTGGCTCGGTGACAGTTGTACTCGCGGCAGACGAGATCGCTCATCCTAGCCTGCACTGCTGCGTCGAACAGTTCCTGCTTCGAATGTGTTGTCGGGCTTAGGAATGTGGGCCAAATGCTCGAACCGCGTGACGTGTCGCTGACTCCATCTGAAGAAATATCAAACAGCTCTTGCGGCTGAGAAAGGATCAAAACTAGCCGAACTGCCATCGCGCGTCGGATGGAGTAGAGTGGCTCGAAATTGGCGAACTGCGGCAGGCTTGCTGCTTATAAGGGATCCGAATCCGAAAATTGTGGGCAGTAAGTGGGCACTTTAGGCGATCCCTAGTGTTGTGCGCATCGCCGTAAGTACTTAATAAATAAGGGGCTGGAGGAGGAAGGGGCCCGGTGGCCCCACCGGTCTTCAAATCCCCTTCTGCACAGTATAACAAGAGCCCTAGCGTCGGCCGGCTAATGAGAACGGGGTTTTTTTGGTTCCCGACGCCACCTAGTGTTACGCACCAGGAGCGTGGAGTGGGCATTCAGTGGGCACTCATTTCAATCGCCGGAGAGGCTGCCTCACCGCGGCCGACTCTCGACGGGGAATTAACTTTTTTCAGTGCAACAGTTCTGGACTGGAGTTAAACGCCGGGGTCCCTAACTTCTCGGGACGTTGGGGCTCGAATCAAGTCCGTAGCGTTTGCGCCTGCGCCATAGCGTGGTGATATTTATGCCCAGCCTGTGTGCTGCGGTTTCTAGCGTCGGACTTTCCGCCATAACACGGATGATATGTTCACGCTCGATGTCGTCGAGGCTCGAAGGCGGCGTGGTCGTCGCGAGCGGTCGAGGGCTATTACTGAGAACGTCCGCAAGATGATCAAGCGTTACCACCTCGCCCGTGCACAAAACGACAGCGCGGTCGATGACGTTGCGCAACTCGCGGATATTTCCCGGCCATCGATAGCGGAGCAGCACCGTAGACGCCTCGAAAGAAAGGCGCAGACTTGGACGAGCGTGATGGAAAGCGGAGCTGGCGAGCATTCGCGTTGCCAGAGGCAAGATGTCGTCCTGACGTTGACGCAACGTCGGAACCCGCAAAGTGATTACACTCAGTCGATAGTAAAGATCGTCACGGAATCGCCGTGCCGCGGCTTCCGCTGCCAGATCGCGGCTGGACGCAGCAATCATCCGAGCATCGACGTTAATCGTGGCTTCGCTCCCCATCCGCTCGAAGCTCTGTTCCTTGATGAAGTGCAGGAGCTTGCGCTGAAGGGGAAGGGTCAGATCTGAGATTTCGTCGAGCAGGACCGAGCCGCCGTGCGCGGCTTCGAGCCCTCCGCGCTTGTCCTTCACGGCACCGCTGAACGCGCCCCGCATGTGACCGAACAACTCGCTTTCGAGAAGATGTTCGGAGTGACGCGTGCAGTTAACAGTAACGAAAGGACCTACGGCGTGTCGACTCCATTTATGGATCTGCTGTGCGAGGACGCCTTTGCCGGTACCGCTCTCGCCGGTGAGAAGGATCGTCTCGTCGCTGGCCGCTGCGCGCTTCGCCTTCTCCAGCAAGCGCTGCATCAGCGGTACGTTCGATTCGAGCAGCGGAGCAAAATCGTCAATGAGACGAGGCATCGGACGATCCAGGGCTATGCGTTCTTCGTCCACCGTCCTCCTCTTTTCCTGAAATCATCGCCCGCGTTCAAAACCCAACAACGTCGATACGGATCCCTTGTACGCGGCTCAGCAGACCGGAATAAACTGTGCACCCGGAATAGCCGAGAGAACAGAGCCGGCCGACTTCGATGAACGAAGATCCGGTCGATGTGCAATTTGACGCGTTAACTTGACTAGATCGCGGACTCTGTCGGACGATTCGAGCCACACGACTTTCGCGCCAAGGGTGCTCGCAAGGAGCGCGACTTCGATTAGAGCGCGAACCTGTGCCTTTCCAAATCGGGTGCGCGGCGAATCTGCCAGAACGATGTAGAATTCGCCGTCACGTTCGCGAGCAGCGGCCGAGGCTTTATGGAGCAGTTCGCTGTTGTCAGGATCGCGGCCTATCAAACAGGCGATCACAGCAGTCTTTGCGGATTGCTCTGAAGCTCGAGTGACAACGAGGTCGTTTAGACCACCACTCGAGACCAGCCTCAAATCTCTCTGGCCAACCGAGTCAGCGCGTGAACGCGACCTGGATATAACGATGCTGGCCATGCGCTGCTATTCAGCATTAACTGTGCCGTCACCAACTATCATGACAGTCAACGATTTTTTCGAGCGGCAAGAAGAGCGGCATTTCAAAATCAAATCGTCAGCGCCGTTCAATTTGAAATGTGTCGAGCTTTTGGCTAGCGAAAAGCTCGTCCTTCCTCTGGCTCCCCGTTCGGCACGATTAATGCGGAGTTAGATGGCGAGGTCGCTTCCAACGAAACAGCGATAGACCTCAACGCGGTATAAGAAACTGCAGGTTCTCCTTCAATCGTCAACAAACAAAACATCCACTGGAGAACAAAAACATCCACGGGAGAAGATGAGGGAATCATGAAAGAATCCCTGTTGAAATCGTTCCAGGGCGCGGACGGAAAATTGCGTCTCATTGACGCGTTGATCTCCCAGCCGCTGATCCGCGACAAGGAACTAGCCGTCGTCGTCGAACGGCACTTAAAATTGGAAGAGGTACGCGCCGGAACGAATCTAGTAGAGCAGGGTGCATCCGATACAGATCTTTTCCTGATCCTGTGTGGCAGGTTTTCGATTACGATCGACGGACGCATCGTGGCTTGGAAAAAAGGCGGTGAGCACGTCGGCGAGATGGCCGTTGTCGATCCATTTACGCCCCGATCGGCTTCGGTCACCGCTACTTCTGATTCTGTAGTAGCCAGGATCGCTGAACCTGACTTTTCGGCGGTTGCCGACGAATACCCCCGACTGTGGCGAAGAATCGCGCTAGAACTGGCGAGCCGACTGCGTGCCGGTAATGCTGATCACGAAAAGGCAGGCCGCGCTGCCTAAGGCTACGTTTTCAGACCTTGAGGCGTTCCTGGTTCTCAAGCCGGGTCGTTTCCTGCTCGCTAGTGCGGCTTCGATGTCTGACGGTGACGCCGCGTAGTACTTCGACAATTCTTGAAATATATCGACGAAATCGATTTTCGCGCTCAACCTCGGGTAGGAGGTACTCGCGGACTGGAAAGGCAGGACACGGTCCTCGGTGAAAGGTCACGACCCGCTTTGCGTTTTCAGGCTCGAGCAGACGCCTGCCCAACCCGTCCAGAGCTATGACGGAACCGCGCGAATCGTTGATGCGAAAGATCCATTTGCATCGGACGCAGGTGTACATATATGGCTGCGGCCGAAATGGTCCGGACTTGTCCAATGCTTCAATCGCGAAATGGTGCCGCGTTTCCTCGGCTGTGAAGGCCGGTCTTTCCCTGGTGCGGCTCGAATTTTGTCGGGTTGCGGATGAAGGAACCCTTGCGTGCTTCGGCTCGGCGGCAGGCGGATCAGACGGCTGCAGATTGACAAGAGTATATGGGTCAAGCGGATGCACTTGGATGAGCGAGATCCCATCCAGCTTGGCGCCGAGAAAGCCGCCCAGGAAAGGGTACTGAACCATAGGGTTTGGCTTCATAGTAAACCTTGGTCCGTCGTAACCAGAATGCATCTCAACGGCAGCGTTACGAAAGCAGCATCAGCGCGGCGGATCCAATATGTTTGAGGGATTCGTCTCCTTAGCGTCGTCTTGCGTATCGCCGTGCTTCTCTCCTCGATCAAAGTAGAGGGCGACTACGATCAAAACCGCCAATATTATGAGAACCGCTGGCATCTTAATAAGCCGTCGTGACCGAGCAAAAGCTTGGCTCAACAGGAAGCGTTGAACGGGCGTGTTGAGAAACCCGCTGATCTCTCGGAGAGATAGGCTTCGTTCCTCCGGACGCTATGCTGCAACGTCGGCCCCGCGGGACGAAGCTGTAACTCTGATCGGCTCGGAACCTTCGAACAAAGTCACCTGGTCGAGCCTAAGAATCGAGACGCTTTCAGGATTGACCCTCGCGACTAATACATGCGCGGTTCTGCTCGCTGCTTCGTCAGCTACGTTGATGTCGACTTTGATCCGCTCTTCGAGATCGATGATGAACGTTTGACCTCGGTATAGTCGCTGGCGTTCTCGCCGATCGTGCGACGGCGAGCGGCGAACTTCAGTGACGTCAAAGTCAGACAAATTCATCACTTGCGCGGCCTCTATGAAACGGTCGAGCGCCGATGGTTCAATTACTAATTCAATTCGCTTCATCACTTCTCCCGGCCTCTGCCGCATCCTCGGAAGCGGCATCGGCGTCTGTAATTCATCTGCATAGCGTGTGCCGTTCGAAAAAAGCTGCGATTTGCTTGAGTTGTGGTTTACTCTGCGCACACGCGATTTCTTTTTGAATAGCGTCCATCGTTCATTTTGAAATGGCGGTCGCATATACCAGGTAACGCGACAGTTCTTGAAGGTCGGTGCTCGTGGGGCCGCAACCTCAGAGGTGCGGTCCTGGTGATAGGTTCGCAGTCAATTTGCGATCAGCCGAACTCGCCTCGCAAAGACCCCGATTTGATTTCACGCTGAAATGCCTGGGTTTCACGCTCGAGGTGGGACAACGGCTTAGCAGAGAAAAGCACTTGATATTGGCTGACTTCGGTCTAAGGCATAGTTCCTGCTCCTCTCACGATAAAGGATCTCGGCAACCAATCGACCTGTATGAAGAGAATAGAAGCGATTATCGCGCGCTCGGCTCTCGACGACTTCCACCGATGCGCAAAGAACCTCGGAATCTTTGGATTTGATTTGTCTGTGCCAAAGACCAGACTCTGCGATCACCAACGACTCTCTATAAGTGGAGAGCACAAATCGGTCACGGGATCGACGATCAAAGTGGAATTCGCGGTCCTTGACGAGCAAACCAAACCCACCGTTCACGCTGTTCTCGAGAAAGTCCAACCAGAAAGCATCGGAATCTTCAAGTTCGATGAGGATTCTGACTCATCCGTGCGGCAACCCAGCAGTGTCCGATGAAATAAAATGAAGATGCGATTCGTCCTCGCTGACATTCTCGAATGGGTACTAGTAGTCTCGAGCGCCTAAGTCTTATCGATTCCTTCCGCACCCGGACTCATCAGTACAGGGTTCAACATAACAAAATAGGCGGTCGTCGGCCCCGACCAACTCGACCTTCTTCAAGATCAGCTCGGGTAAAAGTTTCATTTTGAAATCCGACGACCTCTTAGAGTGATCCTTACTTCAGCACCTGCTCGACGCGCGCTGAGCACCCACGACTTTTCACATTTTAAAGGTCGGCGTCGTTCCTCGATGTTTCAGTCAGCACCGAACTTGCTATTTCCGCCCTCTGTTCAGGCTGCGTCGCTTCGTCGGTTGTCATTCGGGCAACAGACAGCGAGTTGCCGATTTCTCGATTGGAGGGCGTTATGGATCTTTGGACTTGGTTGCCAGGGACTTTTCTGCTCGGGCTTGCCGGCCTAGGTCTCTGCTATCTGTTCTTGATCGGTTGCGAAAAGATCTAGGGCGCGTGGTTAATCATGATTTACGTCACAGCAATCGTTGCAGTTCTCGTGTTCGGGTACCTGGTCGCCGCGATGGTTCGGCCCGAATGGTTTTAGCGACCTTCATCTCTCAAATCACATAATAGGACGGAAAGCGAATGTGGTCTTTGCCTATCACGGTTCTCATTTTCAGCGTTGCTGTCTCCTATCCTCTAGGCAGGTATCTGGCCTGGATCATGGACGGACATTACCGTCCTCCACTGCTATTCAAGTGGTGTGAGGACCGGGTTAGCAGCGGACCGCAGAACTGGAAGCAGTATGCGGTCTCTCTGCTTGTATTCAATACGGTTCTTTATGCTTTCGGATACCTGGTATTGGTGCTTCAGCCGTGGGCGCCGCTAAACCCACGCGGCCTCGGAGCACTTGCGCCGAGTACCATTTTTAATACCGTCATATCTTTCAGTACCAACACCGACATCCAACACTATTCCGGCGACCAGTCGTTCTCGAATTTCAGCCAGATATTCTTTTGCCTTCCGATGTTTTTTCTTTCGGCGGCGATAGGGTTTTGCGCCCTGACAGCGATCATTCGAGCCTTTCGCAGCGATGAGCACGTAGGCAACTTCTTTCAGGATATGTGGCGCGTTGTGTTCTACACGTTCCTGCCTGCGGTCTTCATCCTGAGCATGGTCTTTTTGGTTCAAGGCATGCCGATGACCTATCAGAGCGACTATCAGGTAAACACGCTCGAGCCTGCCGCGATGGGCACGGACAACAACAATCAACCCAAACAGCAAACGATTGTAACTGGTCCTCTGGCTGCCTTCGTTCCAATGAAGATGTTGGGAACGAATGGCGGCGGATTCTTCGGGATGAATTCGGCGCACCCGTTTGAAAACCCGGATGCCGCGTCGAACTTCATCACTACCTCATCGATGATGTGGTTTCCGATGGCGCTGGTGTGGATGTACGGCGCGATGTTACGACGCCCGCGCCATTCATTGGTCATATTCTCGGTGATGTTTGTTCTGCTCGCGGGTACAATTCTGTGGACAATCTACTTCGATACTCTAAAGCCTAACCCAGGGCTTACAGCTCATTCGCAAAGTAGAACGTTCACGATTGCAAGCGCCACTGCGCCCGGGGGCAAGCGCGACATTACTCTGCCTGCCGTGGCAGGCCTGCCCGTCGATCAGCATCTCGGCAACTTGGAGGGCAAGGAGCTGCGCTTCGGGACTTCCGCGGGCTCGACGTTTGCGGCCGCCACGGTGGATTTCACTTGCGGCGCAATCATTTGCGAGCACGACAGCCTTAACCCGATGGCGGCGTTGTCGCCTTTCTTTGGAATGTGGGTGAACTGCATCTACGGCGGCAAAGGTGTCGGCATGATCAACATGCTGCTCTTTCTCATCATCGGCATTTTCGTAGTTGGGCAGATGGTCGGCAGGACGCCCGAGTACCTTGGAAAGAAGATCGGCGCGCGCGAAGTGAAACTGGCGCTAATTGCTCTGCTCGTACATCCGTTGGTCATCCTTTTCCCGGCGGGATTGTTCTCTGCAACAAACTGGGGAATAAAGGCCGAGAGCAATCCAGGATCCCACGGATTCTCACAAATCGTTTACCAATTCTCGTCGGACTCAGCTAACAACGGCTCCGCATTCGATGGCCTGGGAGTCACCTACGGCCTGAATAACAATCCGAACGCCGCGCCCGAAGCTGTTCCATGGGATATAGCGGCGGGATTCGTAATCCTTCTCGGCCGGTTTTTGCCGATTTTGGCGCCGATCGCCATGGCGGGTTTCCTTGGAATGAAAAAGACCACTCCATTCGGCTTGGGCACTCTGCGCGACGATACTTTCACCTTCGGATGCTTGCTGGTCGGAACGATCGCTATCGTCGGCGCCTTGCTGTTCCTGCCGGTAGCCGCGCTCGGGCCGGTCGCAGAACATCTTGGGCCACTACCCTTCGGGGGTTAGCTAGATCCAGCTCTTAGAGCCTGACACGTTTATCCGCGATTGACTCATTAAGGACTCGATAATGGAAGCTTTAAAAAAGTACCCTGCACCACCTGAGATTCACATCACGCCAGAGATGCCCATTCCGCCCCGGCGATCACGCGCACAGGCGTTGTTCGCTCCCGAGCTGATCTGGCCAGCTATCAAGGAAGCATTCCTGATGCTGCGGCCGGACGTACAGTGGCGCAACCCGGTCATGTTCGTCGTCGAAATCGGCTCCGTACTGACGCTGATGTTCATTATACAAGCGGCGGTCAGTCAATCTGTGAGCCAGGTTCCTATCAGCTACTTTGTGGCTCTCGACTTCTGGCTGTGGCTGACTGTCCTATTCGCGAACTTCGCGACGGCCCTGGCCGAGGCGCGCGGGCGCGCCCAGGCGGAATCCTTGCGAAAAGCCCGCAAGGATACGCCGGCGTATCGGCTCAAGGGCAAGGATATGATCGAGGAGGTGTCGTCCGCTGACCTGCGACCCGGTGACCGAGTCGTGGTTGAGGCCGGGCAAATCATTCCGGGCGATGGCGAAATCATCGAAGGAATCGCTTCGGTTGATGAATCAGCGATCACCGGCGAATCAGCTCCTGTGATCCGCGAGGCCGGCGGCGATCGTTCTGGCGTTACTGGCGGAACTCGCGTGGTCTCGGATCGCATCGTCGCGAAGATTACAGCGGCAACCGGCGAATCATTTCTCGATCGCATGATCGCTCTGGTCGAGGGAGCTGTACGCCAGAAGACACCCAACGAGATCGCGCTGACACTAGCTTTGGCCGGATTGAGCCTTGCGTTTTTGATCGTAGTGATTCCGCTGTGGCCGATGGCGCTGAATGCCGAGATCTACATGTCGGGATATCTCGGACTCACCGAACCGCTAAAGAGTCTGGGCACGGATGTACCGACGCTTGTTGCGTTGCTCGTGTGTCTGATCCCGACGACGATCGGCGCGCTGCTGGCAGCCATTGGCATCGCCGGAATGGATCGCGCACTGCAAGCGAACATCATGGCCAAGAGCGGTAAGGCCGTCGAAACCGCAGGCGACATCGATACGGTCCTACTCGACAAGACGGGCACGATCACCATGGGTAACCGGCACGCGACTGATTTCCTGCCGGTAGGCCGATACACCGCACAGCAAGTCGGACGCTTGGCGGCACTTGCTTCGATCGCCGATGAGACCCCTGAGGGCAAGACCATCGTCAAACTACATTTTGATCGCGGCGGAACTCCGGCCGATGTGACTGCTCCTAATGGTACGAGCTTTGTTACCTTTTCAGCGCAGACCCGCATGAGCGGTGTCGATCTTCCCGACGGCAAACAGATCCGCAAGGGAGCGCCGGACGCGGTGGCTAAGTTTGTCCAGCGCCAATCAGGCACGATGCCATCGGATCTTGATTCTGTAGTCGACGCTATCGGCTCGCAGGGAGCGACGCCGCTCGTGGTGGCCGAGGGCGCAAACATTGTCGGCGTCATCGTACTGTCCGACGTCCTCAAAACTGGCATCAGCGAGCGTCTGCAACGTCTACGCGCGATGGGTGTACGCAGCGTGATGATCACAGGCGATAATCCGCTCACTGCTGCGACGATTGCGAGGCATGCCGGCGTCGATGATTTCGTCGCTCAATGCACTCCTGAATCGAAGCTGGCTTACATCCGCAAAGAACAGGGCGAAGGCAAGCTGGTTGCGATGGTTGGCGACGGCACCAACGACGCTCCCGCGCTGGCGCAGGCAGACGTCGGGCTGGCGATGAACTCCGGAACGCAGGCTGCTAAGGAAGCCGGCAACATGGTCGACCTCGATTCCGATCCTACCAAGCTGATCGAGGTCGTGGAGATTGGCAAGCAATTGCTGATGACACGCGGCGCGCTAACGACATTTTCGGTCGCCAACGACGTTGCCAAGTATTTCGCGATCATCCCTGCGCTATTTGCCGGTACGCTGCCGTGGCTCAAGGCCATGGACATCATGAATCTTCACTCGACCACGTCAGCGATCCTGTCGGCGGTCATCTTCAACGCCGTCATCATTCCAATCCTGATTCCAGTGGCGCTGAAAGGTGTCAAGTATCAGCCACTCGGCGCCGATGCTTTGTTGCGCAAAAATCTGATGGTCTGGGGAGTCGGCGGCGTAATTTTACCGTTCATCGGCATAAAGCTTATCGACATAATACTCACCACAATGCACGTGGTGGCCTAGGGACGGTTCCATTCGAGGATAAGAAAAGCGATGCGAAACATAGTCAAAAGCCTGATACTCCTAACTGCGACAGTCGTAGTTTGCGCGATAGCCTATCCGCTTGCAGTGTGGGCGATCGGCCAGACCTTCTTTCCCTTTACCGCCAATAGCAGCATGGTCACAGGACCGGATGGCAAGTCGGTCGGCTCACTGTTGATCGCACAGCCGTTCACAAAGGACGAGTACTTCTGGCCACGGCCCTCAGCGGCATCGTACGATGCCTCAGCCAGTACTTCATCGGCGCTCGCTGCATCTAACTACGCGCTACGAGACAGAGTGGCCCGGCAATTGGGACCTATCGTGAAATATAAGGTCGGCCCCGAAGCTGGCCAGTTGGTTGCGCCGGATGTCGAGGCGTGGTTTCAGAAAGATCAATTCCAGGGTCAGCCGCATCTCGTTGCACAATGGGCTGACGATCACAACGAGCTGGCGCAAGGATGGATAAGCGCCGATCTTACTCACGCTCAGTACGTAACTGACTGGTCCAAAAGTCATAAGAGCGCGGTGGACGAGTGGATCAAGCAGAATCCGGGCACACCACAGCCACAGCCCTCGGACCTGGCTGTACTGTTTTTCGAGAATTTCTCCAAGGACAATCCCGGCAAGTTCCCATCGCCAGTGACCAAGCAGCTGCCTAATGGCAAATCGCAGACCGACATCGAGCCGGTCGCAAGTGGATCGGATGTGCAATCGATCTTCTTCGACATGTGGAGACAAGACCATCCAGACGCAGCGCTCCAGGATGTCCCCGGTGACATGGTTACCTCGTCGGCCTCAGGCCTCGACCCGCATATCACTCTAGATAATGCGGAATATCAGCTGGATCGCGTCTCTCAGAAATGGGCTGCCGATAAAAAACTGGACCCGAAACAGGTGCACGATCAAATCGAGCAAATACTCGAGGCGAACGCATCGGCTCCTCTAGGAGGCTTGTTTGGGGAAAAATTTGTCAATGTTCTTCAAGTCAATTTGCAATTAGCAAGCCGTTTCGGACAGCCTCAATAACTAGCGGCCTTCTTGGCTTCAAGGTCAAGGGTTGCGGGGTCGATAGATAACGGCCCCGCAACTTCTGTATCCGTTAGCTACATCCCTTGCAGCCCTGACCCTGATCGAACTACCACATATCGACTTGGCTCTAGAGCCTGCCGGCCTTCGATTCGCACTGTCACTTATCATTTTGAAACCCTCGCCAGTCGTCCCTGACGAAAAAAATAGCATTCGTATAGAAAATACCGAGGCATGGTTTGTGCTGCCTTGCTCCTGAGGCTTGAGAACCATGCTCGACATGCTTTTCGTCGGCATAACGGTAGCAATTTTCTTAATCGGAGTTGTCTACGTTCGGCTATCCGAAAGGCTTTGAGGGCAGCTGAACTGAATCTCGAGAAGCATGCCGCCAGCTCATCGCTTGCGGAAAGGTAGGATGAATCTATGGATGTGGCCATCTGGTTGCCTGGGACGTTCCTCTTGGGGCTCATCAGCCTCGGCCTCTGTTTCGCGTTTTTGGTCGCGTGCGAGAAGATCTAGGAGGCAGCGATGATAATCATGACAGCGATAGTGGCCGCGTTGGTATTTATTTACCTGTTGGCCGCGATGATCCGGCCCGAGTGGTTCTAGACAGTTACAACAGGATCACCACAGAGGAGACAAAGCCATGTGGCTTCTGCCCATTTCTATAATCGTCTTCACTATCGCCATAGCCATTCCGCTCAGCAGCTATATGGCAAAGATCATGGACGGCAAGTACCGCGCCCCGGGCGTTTTGCAGTGGTTTGAGAAGCGCCTGGATTCTGGCCCGATGAGTTGGACACAGTACACGCTCGCTCTCTTAGTTTTCAACGTAGCTCTGTTCGTTTACGGCTATATGGTGCTTTCGCTGCAGCCGTGGATGCCGCTTAACCCGCGCGGACTCGGAATGCTGGCGCCGACCACAATCTTCCATAGTGTGATCTCGTTCATCACGAACACGAACATGCAGCACTATTCGGGAGACGTAGCCTTCTCGATTTTCAGCCAGATCTTCTTTTGTATAGCGAACTTCTTTCTTTCTGCCGCGGTCGGCTTATGCGCTCTTACTGCCATAATCCGCGCGCTGCGCGGCGATTCTCATCTCGGCAACTACTTCCTCGATATGTGGCGAGTGGTGGTTTATTTCTTTCTACCCGCGGCGTTCGTGATCTCGATGGTCTTCCTCGTACAGGGGATGCCGATGACCTATCAGAACGTCCAAACGGTCACGACGCTTGAACCCGCTGCGATGGGGCTGGACAACAACAATCAGCCCAAACAGCAGAACATCGTAATGGGGCCACTAGCTGCTTTCGTCCCGATGAAAATGATGGGAACCAACGGCGGCGGATTTTTCGGCATGAATTCGGCTCATCCTTTCGAGAATCCGGGCGCAGGCACAAATTTCTTCGAGACCTTCTGCATGATGCTGTTCCCGATGGCGCTCGTGCTCATGTACGGACGCATGCTGGGGAGGCTGCGTCACTCGATTGTGATTTTTGGGGTCATGCTGACGTTATTCGTCGGCACAGTTGTCTGGGCGATCTACTTCGACACCATGCAACCCAACCCGGGTCTGACTGCCCATCCCGTGAGCCGGACATTTACGATCGCGAACGCCGGTGCGCCGGGTGGAAAGCAGGTCATTACTCTTCCCGCCGTGGCCGGACTACCGGTCGATCAGCACCTTGGCAATCTCGAGGGCAAGGAGCTGCGTTTCGGGACCTCGGCTGGTGCTACCTTTGCTGCTGCTACGGTCGATGTGACTTGCGGTGCGGTGAACTGCGAGCATGACAGCCTGAATCCTATCGCAGCGCTCTCGCCATTCTGGGGCATGTGGCTCAACTGCATTTATGGCGGCAAAGGCGTCGGCATGATCAACTTGCTGCTGTTCCTCATCATCGGCGTCTTTTTGGCCGGACAGATGGTTGGACGAACGCCGGAGTACCTGGGCAAGAAGATCGGCGCTCGCGAGGTGAAGCTCGCGATGATCGCCCTGCTGGTCCATCCCTTCCTGATTCTGGGACCATCGGGACTCTACGCGGCAACGAATTGGGGCATCAAGGCGGAGAGCAATCCGGGCGCCCACGGTCTTTCGCAAATCGTTTATCAGTTCTCGTCATCATCGGCGAACAACGGCTCAGCCTTCGATGGCTTGGGCGTGAGCTATGGACTGAATAACAACACAAGTCCGGCACCCGAGGCGGTCCCGTGGGACATCGGAGGCGGTCTGGTGATCCTGTTCGGTCGCTATCTGCCGATCGTCGCTCCGATCGCGATGGCAGCGTTCCTTGGATTGAAGAAAAGTACTCCGTTCGGGCTGGGAACCCTTCGTGACGACACTTTTACGTTCGGCTGCCTGCTCTTTGGAACGATCGTCATCGTCGGCGCGCTGTTGTTCCTTCCTGTGGCTGCGCTCGGTCCTCTCGCAGAACACTTAGGTCCTATTCCATTCGGCGGATAGGTCATTGCGACGGAGAGGAAAGTTCGAAGGAGCCCATAAGCTCATAGATCGAGGAAATTTGGAGAACAAAAATGGGAGCAGCAGTTCAATCAATACAGAGGAGTGAAGCGCCGACACCGTTGCCGCCTCCGCGGCGAATAAGAAGCCGCGCGTTGTTCGAGCCTGAGCTGGTGCGCCAAGCGTTGAAGCAATCCTTCGTGATGCTCCGCCCGGACATCCAGTGGGCCAATCCGGTCATGTTTGTGGTCGAGATCGGCGCGGTTCTTACGCTGCTGTTTATCATACAAGCGGCAATGGGCGCCTCTGCGAGCCAGGTTCCAATCAGCTATTTCATCGGGCTCGACTTCTGGCTTTGGCTAACCGTACTCTTTGCCAACTTTGCTACTGCACTCGCAGAGGCGCGTGGCAAAGCCCAGGCCGACTCCTTGCGCAAGACCCGCAGCGAGACACCCGCGTACCGGCTAACGACTCGCAACAGTCTCGAAGAAGTCCGATCGACCGATTTGAAACCAGGCGACCGCGTAGTGGTCACAGCCGGCCAGGTCATTCCTAGTGACGGAGACGTAGTCGAAGGAATCGCCTCAGTTGATGAAGCAGCTATCACCGGCGAATCTGCTCCGGTCATTCGCGAGGCCGGCGGTGATCGGTCCGGAGTTACCGGAGGGACGCGAGTTATCTCGGATCGAATCGTAGTGAAAGTCACCGCGCTGCCTGGACAGGCCTTTCTCGACCGCATGATCGCTCTGGTCGAAGGTGCCGTTCGCCAGAAGACACCTAACGAAATTGCGCTGACGCTCGTGCTCTCGGGACTTACAGTCGCGTTCTTTATCGTCGTTGTTCCCCTGTGGCCGCTCGCGTGGAACGCTGAGCAATACATGATGGGATACCTGGGCCTTCCAGCCCCCGTTAAGAGTCTCGGAACTGATGTACCAACCCTGGTCGCGCTCTTGGTCTGTTTGATCCCGACAACGATCGGAGCATTGCTTGCCGCGATTGGGATCGCGGGAATGGACCGCGCTCTGCAAGCGAACATTCTCGCCAAGAGCGGCAAGGCAGTAGAGACGGCCGGCGACATCGATACCGTGATGCTCGACAAGACCGGAACGATCACGGTCGGCAATCGCCGCGCGACCGACTTCCGGCCGGTGGGCGCCTATTCCAAAGCGAAGGTAGCTCTTCTCGCCGCGCTTGCCTCGACGGCTGATCAGACTCCCGAAGGTAAAAGCATCGTTACGCAAGCGGTGGCTGATGGCGTCACTCTCGGCGAACTGAACCCGCCAGCAGGCGCGAAGTTTATTGATTTCAGTGCACAGACCAGGATGAGCGGAGTTGACCTGGCGGACGGCCGCAATATCCGCAAGGGCGCTGCAGACGCAGTCGTGGCGTTCGCGCGGCGGAACGGTGGCACAATTCCCAACGGGCTGGATCAAATCGTTAACGAGATCGCTTCCAGCGGCGCGACACCGCTGGCGGTAGCCGAGAATTCCAACATCGTTGGTGTGGTGGTGCTCGAAGACATTCTGAAGACTGGGATGCGTGAACGTTTCGAGCGTCTGCGCACCATGGGTCTCAGAACGGTGATGATCACTGGCGACAATCCTCTAACCGCGGCGACCATCGCAAAGCGTGCGGGGGTAGACGACTTCGTGGCTCAGGCCACACCGGAATCCAAGCTCGCGTACATTCGCAAAGAACAGGCCGATGGCAAACTGGTCGCGATGATGGGCGATGGCACCAATGATGCCCCGGCACTCGCCCAGGCAGACGTCGGCGTGGCGATGAATTCCGGAACTCAGGCGGCCAAGGAAGCGGGCAACATGGTCGACCTCGATTCGGACCCGACCAAGCTGATTGAAGTCGTCGAGATAGGCAAGCAGTTGCTGATGACGCGCGGCGCCCTGACGACCTTTTCAGTGGCGAACGACGTAGCAAAATATTTCGCGATCGTGCCGGCCCTCTTCGCCGGCACTCTGCCGTGGCTCAAGGCTATGGACGTCATGCACTTGCATTCGCCTACGTCTGCGATCCTGTCGGCGGTCATCTTCAATGCTGTCATTATTCCTGCCCTGATTCCCATAGCACTGAAAGGCGTCAAATACAGGCCTCTTGGCGCTGACGCTCTGCTGCGCAGAAATCTCGTAATCTGGGGCTTAGGTGGCGTCATTCTACCCTTTATCGGCATCAAACTGATCGATGTCGTGCTGAGCTCGATGCACTTGATCGCGTAAAGATCTCTTGCGAGGAAGCCATGCGTAGCTACATTTCAAAGAGCTTATTTCTCCTGGGCGTCTCGGTTGTGATCTGCTGTCTGATTTACCCTCTAGCAGTATTGGCAATCGGGCAAACGTTTTTCCCGTTTACCGCCAACGGCAGCATGGTAGACGGGCCAGACGGCAAACCGGTGGGCTCGCTGTTGATCGCACAACCGTTCACCAAGGACGAATACTTTCAGCCCCGACCTTCTGCCGCGTCTTATGATGGTTCCGCATCAGCGTCGTCCGCCCTGGCAGCATCGAACTATGCGCTTCGAAATCGGGTCGCAAATATGCTTGGTCCGATCGTCAAGTACGGCGAGGAGCCGAAGAAAGGACAATTGGTTGCGCCGGATATCGAAGCATGGTTTCAGCAGGATAAGTTCGGGGGGCAGCCTCATATAGTCGCACAGTGGGCCGACAATCATAATGAACTCGCGCAGGCGTGGGTGAGTGCGGATCCGACACACGCGCAATATGTGACCGATTGGGCCAAGGACCATGACGCGGTGGTAAAGGATTGGATCAAGCAGAATCCGGGAACGCCCCAGCCCCAGGCTTCGGATCTAGCGGTCGTCTTTTTTGAAAACTTCTCGAAGGACACTCCCGGTAAGTTCCCCTCAGCTGTTACAAATCAGCTCCCGGGTGGAAAGACTCAGACAGTGATTCACCCAGTTGCCAGCGGCTCTGACATTCAGTCGAACTTCTTTGATATGTGGCGGCAGGAAAATCCTGACGCGAATCTCCAGGACGTGCCCGGAGATATGGTAACAACCTCGGCGTCAGGCCTGGATCCCAACATCACGCTACAAAACGCAGAGTATCAGCTTGATCGAGTGTCTTCTGCATGGGCGAAGGACACCAAGCGCGACGAAGGTCAGGTGCGGACGGAGATCGAACAGATATTGCAGGCTGACACATCCGCCCCTCTCTACGGACTAGTGGGCGAAAACATGGTGAACGTGCTCCAGGTCAACCTTGAGCTGCGCAAGCACTTCGGAGCGCCGCCGGCTTAGAGTCAGAAAGTGTCAGGCGGCGCAAAGCGCCGACGGGGTGTTCGCTGTGGGAACCGAAAGGGCCTTTAGCGATAGTGATGATCGTGTCGCGGCGATAGTCGATTGTCTCGATGAAGCCGCGTTTGTCCTCGACGAGACTGAAACTGTAATTCACCTGAATCAGCCGGCGGCCGAAATCCTGGCTGTCGAACGCGATCAGATCGTCGGTCAACCGTTTAACGACGACCTTGACCGTCACAGCATGAGTTGTGCGCGCATCCGAGCCGCCCTCACAGGGGTAAGGGGTTGTCCCCGAGACGAGTGGCAGATTGAACTTGGTCTGAACGTAGAGGGTTGCGAGCGCAGCTATGTTTTGAAGACGGCTCGTCTGCGAAGGAGCGACCGCAGTACCTTCGGAACCTTCGTCGTACTTCGCCATCTTTCAAAGCTTTTCGATAAAAGCAGGTTCCGAAACGACACGGTAGTGTCAGTAGCTCAGGAGCTCAACACGCCTTTGACCTCCGTGTCCCTGGCGGTGGGACTCTTGCAACGCACCGGAGAGCGGCAGACCGAGTTGATTCGCGAAATTGTGGAAGATGTCGATCGGCTAAATCGCCTATCTGCTGATTTTCTGAACTTCATACGTGAGCAACCCAGGTCAGTAGCGTTTCGTCAGGTAGGATTTGACCTTTGGACTATCTTCAAGGTCGTTTCCAGAAAGTTTAGAAATCGGATCGAACGTCGGAAAATCAAATTTGATGTGCACGCCGAAAGGAACCTCAGAGTCTCAGGTGACCCGCTGAAGCTGTTGTGGGTGATAGCCACTCTCGTCGGCAATGCGGTGCGCTACACGCCTGAAATGGGAAACATCGCTTTGACCGCAGAGGAGGAAGACGACCAGATCAGAATATCTGTTTGGGACAGCGGGTCTGAAATTCCACCGCAGGTACTGGAACTGGTCTTTGATAGTCCGACCGAGGCCAATAGCGATTTGCAAAGCCTTGGGACCGGAATCAGCCTCGCCATCGCGAAGGAAATCATCGAGGCGCATGGAGGGAGACTGTTCGCGGAAACACTGGAAAGCGGCTGCAAGGTTACGTTAACGCTGCCCACTTCAAGGGACGTCTGATGGCTAAGCTGCTCATCGTCGACGACGAAAAGAACATCAGGCAGGGGGTCGCCAGATTCCTTGAGTCATGCAACTACAAGGTGGCCACGGCGGACAGCGGTCGTCAGGCGCTGGATCTAATGTCGAAGTGCGGTGACTTCGATTTGGTATTGAGCGATTGGCGAATGGCCGAGATGAATGGCCTCGAGCTGCTCAAGACCATCAAACAGAAGTTTCCCGACACGGTTGTGATTCTCATGACCGCCTACGGCACCATCGATAACGCTGTCGCGGCGATGAAGGCGGGCGCACACGACTATTTCACCAAACCTTTTTCCCTCGATCAGGTGCAGCACGCAGTTGAGCGCGCTCTCGAGGTCAAGGAGTTGCGCGCTCAAAATCGTGCGCTGCGCGACTCAATCGATGGCGTTCCGTTGCTGGCTTCCGCCAGCTCTCGATTTCGTGAGCTGATCGAAGTCACGTTCACAGCGGCTGCCAGCGAAGCGAGTATTCTGCTCACGGGCGAGAGCGGTACTGGCAAGAATGTACTCGCTCGTCAGATACATGGATGGAGCCCTCGACACCAGCACCCTTTTGTCACTGTGAATTGCACCACGCTTTCGGAACATCTGCTGGAAAGCGAACTGTTCGGCCACATGAAAGGGTCTTTCACGGGCGCGATCAAGGACAAGCCCGGTCGGCTCGAAGCGGCGAATAAGGGCACGCTTTTTCTTGACGAGCTCGCGGAACTGTCGCTATCTCTTCAGACAAAATTCCTTCGTTTCTTACAGGACGGATGTTTCGAGAGGATCGGAGGGCAAGAGACGATTTCAGTTGACACACGCGTCATCGCTGCCACTAATCGCGATCTGCAACAGGAAATCGCCGCCGGTCGCTTCCGAGCTGACCTGTATTACCGGCTCAACGTGATTAGCCTCCGGGTGCCCGCGTTACGCGAGCACCCCGAAGACATCTTGCCGTTAGCCGAGAAGCTATTGTCCGAGGCGGCTGCGCGAAATCGCCGTTCTGATCTCCATTTCTCAGAAGAGGCCAGGAAGGCCCTGATCCCATATTCGTGGCCAGGGAACATCAGAGAGCTCCGCAACGTGGTGGAGCGCGCGGTCGTTCTAAGTCGTGGCACGGTCATACGCAAGGAAGATCTCTCTGACGTGCTCTTTGCGCCGAGCACACAACGGCCGATCCAGGTATCAGCGGATTCAAGCCTCGAGGAACTTGAGGAAGAGCACATCAAGCGGGTGTTGGCGGTCGCTCCAACTCTTGAGGACGCGGCCGCCACCCTTGGCATAAGCATCCCCACGCTCTGGCGTAAACGGAAGCGATACCATATAGAGTGATAACTCCTGAGAGATTACAAAGTCGGGCAGACGGTAGGAAGCTTATCAATGTGTTGGTCGCAGGCTGGTACAGAGATGTCGCTGATCGCTACCATCGTTATCGAGAAAAGACAGGATTGAGATTCGGACCTCAAAAAGCTCACTAGCGGGTCAGGAATTCGTAAATTCCAAAATTCGACCTGTTCCGCCCAGTCAAGATTAGTTGACGGTAATTTGAACTCGGGGCTGCACTTCGAAATGCTACGGACTTCGATGGCAAAAGGCACTGATTGGTTTACGCTCTCGTACTCGAAGCAGTTGAGACTGCACCCATCGAACAAGATTGCGAAAGTCAAAACCAGGTGCGACAAGCTCCGCCATAAAGGTAATACCAACCGGTTGGGCAAACCGGTTTGAGTCACGCGAACCACGCTGATGCGCGCAGATTAACATCCGCTGCCCACCAGGTGTCCATGTCCGAGCCGATTGCGCCTGCGGTTCTGAGACTCGGCCGGCCGAGTGGTCGAAGGCACCAGATTGCTAAGGTGGTCGCGGGCGTCGAACGGTATCGGCTCGCATCGTATCGGATAGGAAAAAGCGAGGGTTTCTTAAATCGGGAAGCCCTCGCATCCGTTTCGGGTTTGCTCGGATCAGACACACTAGAAAAACTTTTTCGAATGACCGAGGCGTTTCGGTGCGTTTTCGCTCCATCGCAGGCGCGGAAGTGTCATATCTGGGGGCGAATCGCTTGAAAATACTTTCAGCTATAATTTAATACCTTAAGTTATTTCAATTGACTGAAGCTTGGCGAAAGAGTACGTAAGAGTTGAAAATCTGCGACTGATCTCATCCTCGGGTCGCTTCAGAACGCTGCGACCGGGAAATAAGAGTCGCGTTTCGTTGGCCGGAGCCATTCCGAGCGCCCGAGCGACGGCCAGTTTCCGAGGGGGAGGAATCGAGATGCTCAAATCTGGATTCTGGAAACTCGCATCGCCGTGCCGAGTGATCGTCGCCGTAGGGTTGGCGATTCCTTCGATCGCGATGCAGGGCGCTACGATCGCCGATTGCGTCCTTGCACAGGCCGACTTCGAGCACATCGCGCCCAACTTTCCCGACGCGCGGATACCCTAACCGGGAGTCGGGGTGAATTCACAAACAAAACCACTGCGCGCTGCGTTCGTTGCTCTGGCGCTGCTGGCTACTGGTTTGCTCGCGGCTTTGGCGGTCTCGCAAGCGCAGAGCGGACCTATAATCGTCAACACGACGGCTGACCCAGGCTCGGCGGGAGTTTGCGCCCTGCGCGACGCGATCACCGCAGCCAACACTAAGGCCGCCGTGAACGGATGCGCCGCGGGCACCGGCACCGATACCATCATGTTCAGCGTCAACGGCACGATTACGCTGGGCAGCACACTTCCCGCGATCCAGAACAATCTGACGATTGATGGGAGCGGCCAGACCGTAACAATTAGTGGGAACGGGGCGGAGTTTCAATTGCCCTGCGGAGAGTCTTTTCAGGTGCTGGTGGTGGAGAACTCGAGCGCAACGCTCAACCTCAATAACCTGACTATCGCCCACGGCAGTGGGGGCGGACTTTGCAGCGTCGCCGACGAGGGCGGCGGCATCTTTAACCAAGGCACGCTGACCCTTACCAACAGCACTATCTCCGACAACAACGCCTTGGGCTCGTCCAACGGCGGAGCCATTTATAACCTCGGAACGCTGACCGTCACCAACAGCACTCTCTCCGGCAACGGCACATCCAACGGCAGCGGCGCCGGTGGCGGCGGAGCCATTGTTAACGGCGGCACGCTGACCGTCACCAACAGCACTCTCACCAACAACAGGGCGGATCAAGGAGGCGGCGGAGCCATTGGCAACGGCGGCATGCTGACCATTACCAACAGCACTCTCTCCGGCAACAGCACTTCCGGAGGCGTCGGTGGCGCCATCGCTAACGGCGGCACTCTGATCGTCACCAGCAGCACTCTCTACGGCAACGGCGCGGAGGAGAGCGACGGGGGCGGCGGAATCTTTGACAGCGGCGGGACGGTCACAGTCACCAACAGCACCTTGGTAGGCAACGGCGCGACCCAAGGAGGCGTCGGCGGTGCCATCCTCGAAAACGGTTCCGGCGCAGTGACCGTTACCAACTGCACCATCGTCGGCAACAGTAGCAATGGGCTCTTCGCCAGCGGGGCAATCACGAGCACCAGCAGCCTCGGGACGCTAACGGTCGCCAACTCGATGGTCGCCGGCAACGGCGAGGGAAACTGCAGCACGGAAAATGGTGGCACCATCAGCAACGGGGGGTACAACATTTCCGACGATGCCGGGTGCGGCTTTGGAAACAGCACGGGCGCCAACGGCGATACAATCGGCGATAACGTCAGCTACAGCGATGTGGGGCTCGTCGGCGGGCCGGCGTATAACGGCGGGCCGACCCAGACGATCGCCCTTGAGTTGGGCAGCTATGCGATAGCGGCGATCCCGACTGCCGATTGTCCGGCCACCGACCAACGCGGCGCAGCGCGCCCGGCGCCCGGATACAACGCCTGCGACATCGGCGCGTTCGAATATGGCGGCGTTCTGGCGACGGCGACAGCAACCCCGACTTTGACCACTACCGCAACGGCAACACCGACTGCGACAGCTACGGCGACGGCAACTTCAACGGCCACCGCAACTGCAACTGCGACCGCAACAGCAACCTCGACTGCCACGGCCACCGCGACCGACACGTCCACGGCGACCGATACGGCAACCGCGACCGCGACGAACACGGCGACCGCGACCGATACGTCTACGGCGACTGCGACTGCAACAGCAACTCCGACCGCAACGGTCACGGTCACTCAGACTGCGACGGCGACTGTCTCAGCTACGGTAACTGCAACCCCGACCGCGACGCCGACTACCTCGATGTCCGTGACTGCATCGCGCGCGTTCGGCAACGTTGCAGTCGGTCAGACGGTCGCGAAGAATGTGACGGTCTACAACACCGGCAGGACCCATTCGCTGGTCATCTCGAGCGGGACACCGTCCGACTCTGAATATTCCCTTACGGGAGGAGGGACATGCGGTGCGATTCCCGTAACGGTCGCGCCCAGGACAAATTGCGGGCTGGGAATCGCATTCACGCCCAACGCGGTCGGTGCGCATGGTGCATCGCTTGCGATTAGCGACAACGCCGCTACCAGCCCGCAACACGTGGCGCTCAGCGGCACCGGCATCGCGGATCTGACAACCACGAAGAGCAGCCTGGCGTTCGGCGAGGTCCAGTTCGGCCTTAAGGAGGTCGAGGCCTTCGGCGTGGTCAATCATCAAACCCAGCCGGTAACGCTGAGCGAGAGCTTCAGCGGGACCAACGCGTCTGACTTCTCGATCACCGGCGGTACCTGCACTGGAACGCTGGCCGCCAAAACCGAATGCTCGATCTACGTGACCTTCATGCCGGGTGCCCTGGGCTCAGAATCAGCGACGCTGACGGTCGCAGACAGTCCCGATCCGCTGAGTCCGTACACCGTGGCGCTCAGCACCGGGGCGACGATTCCAGCGACGGTCGCGCCGCTCACGCTGGCGTATGGCACCCTGACCGCTAGGACGTCGCCGAAGACCAGGGACGTGACTGTCACCAACAAGTCGGGATTCGCGCTATCGGTGGGTGAGAGCAGCACCAGCGGACCGAACGCGACCGACTTCGCGGCGACCGGCGGCACGTGCGGAGGTACGGTATTGCCTAACTCGTCGTGCACGATAGCGGTGACCTTCACACCGACGGCCGGCGGCACGCCCGAAAGCGCCACCATGGCGGTGACGATAGGCAGCGATCCCAGCAGCCCGTATAGCATCAGCCTCACGGGGACAGGGCCTTGAGCGAATAGGACAGCGCCGAGCGAGCGCCGCAAACACTGCGCACCCCCCAGCGCGCCTTATCGCGCGCAACCTCGCCGTGATTGCCGACACTCGTCCGAGTCTTTGCCCTGCACCAGATAGCCGAACTGGTGGCCTCTGAATCGTCGACCATAGTGTGCGGATTCCTCGGCTGTTGTGTCTACGAAGTGTCGGAGGACCAAGCGCGAAGGAAAATCTCCGTTGGCTGCTCCAGCTTGTAAGCAGACAACTTGGGCAGTACTGATATCGCTACCAACGCACCGAATGCCTTTGGTCTGCCGAGAATGCCCTGCATTGGATTAATACACAACGGCCGGATCGCGGAACTCGTCGATTACTCAGAACTTCTCGGAACGATGATGTTCCCGTCTGATTCGAAGAAGCGTCGCCACCTCGTGCTTCAGCTTGTTGAAGCAATCCGAAAGCAGCCGCCTCACGATGAGATTGCCCTTGAAAAGTGGGACCTACAGATGTCGCGATTCAGCGAGTCCGGAATGTCCCTCTCGGAGTTAGACCGACTTCTCTATGTCTCACTTCCTTCTCAACTCACGGCGGAGAGCTTGGCCGACGAGGGACTGACGAATTTTGGCAAAGGGCTTATAGCGGGCCAGATCCTCGCGCTTCTAATCCGGCTCGCCGATATGGTTCCGGCACTTGCGACGTTGAAGAAAGGTCGACACTTAGCGATCGCAAAACTACGAAGGCATGTGTTGGCGCCGAACGGAGAACCAAAGGTCGATGTACCGTTGTCTCTTCGATCGATTGAGGACGCGTGGGCCAAGTTCAAGCCGGTCTGTCACTTGTATGCCGCATTCACCGTATTGAGAGACGACCACGGCCGCGACTCGAGGTCAGGTGAATTGAGCCGACAGACAATGCGCAGACTGCTGGCGATTGCTGAATGGTATAGGCGCCGTGGGCAGAATCATCGAAGCCCCGGCTCATTGGAGCCAACCTTGGATGAGACCAAAATGTGGACCGTCCCCGCAAGTATCGATTTGAAAGACGTCGATGTCACTTTTCGACCCATCTGGATCACAAAAGCCGATCTAATCGAGCTCAACAACTACAAACACGACTGAACATTTAGTCTAGTCTTTTCAGAGACTTGGACGGTTGGGGCGGGTGCAAAGTTGTGCTGCACCCGATGACCCAAAGACGATCGTTGCTTATACCTGATCTACATGGAACTCGTAGTTTCAATGCGGAATGACAGGGGTCGCCCCCCGAGCAAGACTCCATTGTCGAAAGCGAATTTCCGCCTCGTCTCGACGCGCGATCGTCGGGAAGGGTGATCGTATGAGGAAATTTGCCAAGTTGAGGCCCGGCTTCTCGTACGGAACTACCGGCAGGCAGATCCGTCGGCTCGGATTGGAGTGCCAAGTGCTCGCGCTATACCTGATATCAGGCCCGGGCGCTCACCCGCTGGGGCTGTACTACTTACCACTGCCGACCGTTGCTCACGAAACCGGCTTGACGATCGAACAAGTCCGAAGCGGCATCGCGAACCTCTCCGCGATTGAATTTTGTGATTACGAGCACGAGAGCGAAGTTGTCCTCGTGTTGAACATGGCTCGGTTTCAGATCGGGGAGCGGCTCGATCGGAAGGACAAGAACATAACCTGGGTTTGGCGGGAGATGGAGAAGTTGCGCCCTTTGCCGTTCTTCGACCGACTGCTTGAGATGTACGGCGAGCGCTACCAAGTCGCCGAGTACTTTAAGTCAGATGTGACTTCGGAGCCCCTTCGAAGCATAGAGACTGAGAATGGAGATCTGGAGACCTGAAAGAAATACTGAAAATCAAAATGGAAATGGACACACAAACGGAGAGGGAGTCACCAGGGAGAACCGAACTGGGGCGAGAAAGGGTGCGCTGCAGGTCGTTGCGCGAGAGGGTCAATCGCCCGACGCGGAGACTATGAAAGCACAGCGGACCTTGGAGGACCGGAGAGCTATGAGCAGGAAGTTGTCGTGAGGACGGGCGGCAATCGTGAAGCTACGAACGTTGAACTCGTCCGGCCGAGTCGATCGCATTTCAGTTTTGTGGGGATCCTATCGGCCTTGTTTCGATGGGAAAGGCTCTGAACGATCTAGATTCGCTGTGATGGTTGAGCGATCGCGCGTGGACCGGATAGGGGATCAAATCTCTACGATCGGCCGAGCGTTGACCGCATGGCAGCCACACGCACGCGTGCACGAAATTCATAGAGGTGGGGGGGTCTGAAGTGGTGATGGGATCGAGGTGGGGCAGATGAGGGGGCGCAGACCGACGCCGGCAACGCTGAAGATCATGCGCGGCAGCCGGCGGCCACTAAATCAAGACGAGCCTGAAAGTCCGCTCCTGAAGCGGATGCCGCGAGCGCCCGATTTTCTCGACGACACCGGTAAGCACGCGTGGTCTCTCGAGGGTAGGCGATTTATCGAGGCGGGCCTTTTGACCCGGCTCGACCTGACCATGTTCGGAACTTGGTGTTTCTGGTACTCGACGCGCGCCGAGGCCGCGCGCGCGATCAAGCAGAGCGGCCTGGTAGTGAAAGCCAACGGCGTCGGCAATCCGTACATCAATCCGTATCTAAGCGCGATGTCGATGTGCTCGAAAGCGATGCACCAGATCGAGGTGGAATTCGGCTGCTCGCCGGCCTCTCGCAGCAAAGTGAAGTCGCTCAACCCCGCGCAAGGCAGTCTCTTTTCGGACCTGCTCGACGATGAAGAGGAGGAGGATACGGCATCATGATGGAAGTCGAGCTTTGGCCGATCGACCGGCCGCTTCCGTACGCGAAGAACCCGCGCAAGATTCCGCAGTCAGCGATCGACAAGGTCGCGGCGAGCATCAAGGAATTTGGCTGGCGCCAGCCCATCGTCGTCGATGCCGCCGGCGTTATCGTGGTGGGTCATCGCCGACTGCTCGCAGCACGTAAGCTCGGCTTGCTCGAGGTCCCGGTGCACGTCGCTGCCGATTTAAATGAGGCCCAATGCCGCACGTATCGCATCGCCGACAACCGCGCAGGCGAAGAAGCCCGCTGGGACGATGAATTATTCAAGCTGGAGATAAGCGAATTGGGCGCGCTCGCTGAGCTGACCGCGTTCGATCCCAAGGAACTCAGATGCCTCGCCTTGGGCGAGGACGCCCCACAGGACGCCATTCCCGCGACACCGGCAAGCCCTGTGGCGCGTTTAGGCCAGACCTGGCAATTGGGCAAGCATCGGCTCACGTGTGGCGATTCCACGCGACCGGAATGCGTTTCACGCTTGATGGGCGATGAGCGGGCGGTCCTGTTCGCGACTGATCCGCCGTATGCGGTCGGCTACGCTGGCGGCTCGCATCCAGCGACCCGCCCGAACCGGGCCAAAGCCAACCGCGACAAGGACTGGTCGAAGGTCTACCACGAAGCTGGCCAAACAACTTTCGACAACGAGGACGGCGGCAGCGATGGCGGCCGCTCGTTCTATCTCGCTTTTTACAAAGTTGCGATCGAACGCGAGATCGCACCCAACGCGGCCTGGTATTGTTGGCACGCGTCGGCCCGGCAGGCGATGCTTGAGGGCGTCTGGAACGAAGTCGGGGCTTTCAATCATCAGCAGATCGTCTGGTTCAAAAGCCGACCCGTTTTAACTTACTCAGTCTATATGTGGGCGCACGAGCCCTGCCTCTTCGGTTGGATCAAAGGTCAGAAGCCCGGGGTCGACCGCAAATATGGCAATCCCGGCACGGTCTGGCAGGTCACGAACGCCGAGGTGGAGAGCAGCGAGCATCCTACCTCGAAGCCGAACCGGCTCTTTACGATTCCGATGGAGTTGCACACCCGTCCCGACGATCTCTGTTACGAACCTTTCAGCGGCAGCGGATCGCAACTCATCGCTGCCGAGCAGCTCGGGCGCCGCTGCTTTGCGATCGAGCTGGAGCCGCGCTTTGTCGACGTGGCGATCTCGCGAGGGGAGAGACTGACCGGAAAGAAGGCTGAAGTGATTGCGGAGAAGGGTGAGGAAGAATCGGGCTGAACAAGTTTTTCTTGGCGGTGAAGGTTGGTAGCGGTGGCGGAGGGCAACACAATTCCGCAGAACGATCCGGTGCTCATTGAATGGGCCGCTCGTATCTCGCTCGATCAGATTCCGGGTCTTCTACTTCTCCTGGCTTCACGCTGGCTAGCCGAGACCACGGCGAAGGCAAACGAACAAGCCACTAAACCCGATCTCGCGCAGAACCTCGTGAACGCCGGTGAGCTTGCCAGGCATCTCAATCTGCCCGAGTCCTGGGTACGCACCGAAGAGCGGCTGGGTCGAATACCAAGCGTCAGGTCGGTAAATACGTCCGCTTCAGATTGAGCGACGTCGAACGTGCGCTTGCTCAAGGCCCACGCCGGCGAAGGTAAATGAGCCATTTTCTTGCCATTCCGGGAGAGTGGATGTCGGTCGCGACATCACGCTAGTCGTGTCGGCCTGAAGATGCGCGATGGCAAGCATTAGGAAATTCCACGTCGCCAGCTGCTCGGGCAAGGATTGTAGCTGCCTCTGGGTGCTCGACTATCGCCCTCTTGGCCTGTTCGGACCGCGCAGGCGCGTCCGTTTCAAAACGCGCAAACAACCCGAGCAGTTCCAGATCGAGACCGTCCAAAAAGCTTCGCGCGGCGACTACGTCGAGCCCGCAAAAGTGCCGACCTTCGGCGACGTTGCCGAGGATTGGTTCAGGAGCAAACTGGATCGCAGACCTTCGCACATCTTCGATTTCCGAACCCGCCTTAACAAACAGATCCTGCCTGTCTTCGGGAAGGAAAAGCTCGATCGGATCACGGTTGAGGCGGTGGAGAAGCTTCGAGACAAGCTGCGCGATGAGCAATACGCGCATCGGACGATCAACCGGATTCTCTGGATCGTCAGCGCTGTGTTTCGGCTCGCAATCAAACGCGGCCAGTACTTCAAGAATCCGGTCGACAGCGTCGAGCGCGCGGTGCAGCCGGCGAGAGAACTGAAAACGGACGATGTGACGTTTGGAACCGGTACAGACGCCGTCGATCCCGACAGCGTCTTGAGCCCGAAAGAGATTCAAGCTCTGTTGCAGGAGGCGAAGCCGGGTTTCGAGCGGACCCTTTTCGAGACCGCGTATTTAACCGGAGCTAGAGAAGGGGAATTGCTTGCGTTGCGCTGGACCGACCTCGAGCTGCCCAAGGAGGGCTCCGGCAAAATGGTGATCCGCCGCAGTCTGTCCTGGGCGCGGCCGCAGGGCGAGGAAATTCGCCCGCGCTACTTTCCACCGAAAACCAAAGCAGGCCGCCGAACGATCTCAATTCCTGCTCTGCTGGTCGCGGAGCTCAAGCGTTGGAAACTTCAGTGTCCGATCTCGCAGGATGGATTGGTATTTCCGGGAGCGGACGGGAGGCCCATGCCCCGCGCTAAGATGCTCCAGACCCAATTTTACCCTGCCCTTTCGCGAGCGAAGTTACGCCGTGTAACCTTCCATACCCTTCGTCATAGTTGCGCTTCGGCCATGATTGCTAGTGGTGCTCCTATCACCGAGGTGCAGCATCGGCTCGGTCACGCCAATCCGGCAATCACGCTTCTTGTGTACTCGCATTTCCTGAAGCATTCAGAGAGCGATGTCGCAGATAGGCTCGCCGATCATGTATTGAATTTTCCTTCGGCGACGAGAACTCAGAAGCCGATCGAGTCCGTATCTAGCGCAATTGCGTCATAGTTCGAGTCAGGCTGTTCGACGGCTGCTGCTGTACACCGGCTCCACAGAATCAATTCTGCGCTTCTGACAGCAACGCCTGCGCATTCTCGCTGATTTTCTTCATACCGAGCCGCTCAGCGATCTCGTGGGCAGCGGCGAGGAGCTGGTGAGCGTGATCGCGATCGCCCTCGCGCGCACACTTCAGCAGCATTCGAGCATACTCGTACTGAGTTCGCGCCACTGCCGGTAACGCGCCGATTTTTGAGTTGAATTCCAGTGCAGCGTCGAAGTGTGCGCGCGCTTCTTCGAACCGCGACATCGTAGCCGCGAGCGAACCGAGATACAGGTCAACCGAGCCAAGACTCACCCCCAAGTACGAGGCGACTACATTACGTCGTTTATAGGGCTCTATCAGCTCGTACAAAATCGAAGCGCACTTTGAATCTCCCAGGAAGTCGCAAACCCGCGCGAGCAGCGCAATTCCTAGGAGCCATTCTCTCAATCTAGGAAGATCACGAAAATCGTTCCGGGCGAGTGATTCGAACTCGCTCTCCGCTTGCTCTCTGCGACCCTACTCCGCGTACAAATTGGCCAAAACGCAGCGGGCAAATGTTACCTCCGGGTGCGCCTGGACGTAGACCTTGAACCCGCTCTCCAGCATCTCCGAGGTTCCAGGTATCTCCGAGGTCCCCTTTTCCAGGTAAGTGATTGCAACTTGAACCGCCAGCACCTCAGATGCGCCCAGAAGATGCGCTTGCTGGCCGAGCGCTTGGGCTTCGAGAGCCAGCTGCTGGCCTTCGTTGAAGCGGCCGCTCATCAATGCCAGCTGCGCCTTCGCTCTAGTCAAGGGATATTTTACTCGCGGAGTGGCAGACGACTCGACAAGTCGCACAAGGCGCGCGAGCTGCGCACTCGCTGACTGCATATCGCCCTGTTCCTGAAACACGTCAAACAGGTCCAGGGTTGAGCCAAGGGCTCCACCTTCATCTTTGAGGTCGTCAGCCAAGTGCTGCGCCTCCAGCGTGAGCGCAATCCTTTCCTGAATGGCTTCTGGACCAGGATCGCGCAGGTTGTTAAATGCAACGATAGGGTAGGGAAGGATCTTCAGCAAACCGTCTCGGTCGCCAACGCGACGGGCTATCGCTATTGATTCCCTCGCTAGAGTTCGAGCGCGGCCGCGTTCTTGCGCCAACGTGAGAGACAAGGCGAGCGCCCCCATCGCATGCGCTTTGTCCACGCTGTCCTCGCTCCCGATTCGGTTCAGAGCCTCCTCCTGGAGAGCGATCGTCGCCTCTGCCTCTACGTCCGTCTCTCCGCTGATCGGATAATGCTGCAACGCCACCGCAGCCTTTACAAGCCGCTTCGGGTCACCACGTTTCTTTGCGATTTCGGCAGCGGCATAATACGATCGGTTCGCTGACTTTGGGTCACCGTTGAGCGATTGCGAAACCCCGAGATTGCACAGAATCTCAAATCGACAGTCTTCTTTTGCCATGGGGTCTCTCGACGAGTTCTCCAGAAGTCGCAGTGCGTTCGTCAAGTAGGCAACCGCTTGCGCATACCCGGACCGCTCCAGGGCCACCGTTCCAGCGTAAAACTGGGAGTCGATCTCCTTCTCCTTATTCGCGCTTCGCTCATAATGGTACGCAAGTTCATCCGCGTGGTCCGCCAATTGTTTTTCGTAGAGCGTCTCGATGATTGCCCCGATCCGTTCGTGAAGCAGTTTGCGTCGTTCGATCAGTACCGAGTTGTACGCTACCTCCTGCGTCAGTGCATGTTTGAATATGTACTCCGCCTCCGGCAGGGCGGGCTGCTCGTAAACGAACTCAGCTATTTGCAAAGCATGGAGCGATTGCTCGAGCTCGGGGTCGGATTTTCCAGTCACCTTTCTCAGCAGCTCGAGCGGCGACTGTCTGCCAACGACCGCCATAGTCTGAAGAAGGTCTTTCTCGGTGGCGGGAAGCCGATCGATTCGCGAGGCGAGAAGTCCCTGAACCGTTTCAGGAATTTGAATCGTGCTCATCGAGCGGGCGAGCTTTACCACTCCGTTCCTGACCAGCGCACCCTCCGCGAACAGGTTCTGCACAATCTCTTCTATGAAGAACGGGTTGCCCTCGGTCTTCTCGATGATCAGCTCTTTGAGAGGTGGCAAGTCCCTCCCCTCACCCAGCATCGTTGAGAGAATCGCGTCCGCGGTCGCTGCGCCTAACTGATCGAGCCTCAACTGCGTGTAGTAGCTTCTGTTACTCCAGCCGTGCGTGTACTGGGGGCGACAATTTACCAGCAGCAGAACTTTCGCCGAGCCAATCGAATCGGTTAACAGGTCAAGAAACCTCTGTGTCTCGCCGTCGATCCAGTGCAAGTCCTCGAAAATTATGACCATCGGCTGGTTGAGACTTTCGCGCAGTATGATCCGTTTGATCGCATCGACGATCCGCCGTTTGCGAGTCTCTGGTTCTGCAGGATCGAGCAAACCGCTCCCTCCTTGTGTCTGCTCAAGTGGTTCGTCGCCGCCGAGGCCGAGAAGGCTGAGAAGGGAAGGTATGGTGCCTTCGAGCGTGCGGTCCAGCGTGAGGATCTTATCGTTGATCTTCTCGCTCCGCATGTGCCGGTCGTCTTCGTCGGAAATGCCGAAGTATGAACGCAGCAATTCGATCACCGGCAGATAGGCCGATACCTTGCCATGTGAGACGGCGACAGTCTCAAGTACCATCGCGTCTTTCGGCACGATGGCTTTGAACTCGAAGAACAAGCGTGATTTGCCGATGCCGGGTTCGCCGACCGCGGCGAGGATCTGACCACGTCCCGACTTGACCAGGTCCAGGAGCCGGCGAATCTGCTCGATCTCGCCCTGTCGGCCGGTGAACTTCGTCAATCCGCGCTCTGCGGCGATTTGCAATCGCGTTCGTAACTGACCGAGGCCGCTAACCTCGTAAACGTTGACGGGATCGGTGACACCTTTGACGTGTGCCTCTCCCATCGCGCGGAATTGAAAATAGCCTTCACCGAGGCGACGCAGATGCTCGGTTACCGCGATCGATCCGATTGGAGCGAGCGGCTGCATTCTCGCGGCGAGGTTCGCCGCATGGCCGATGGCGGTGTATTCAGTGCGATTCTCATCGGTCTTTACCGCCCGCATGACCACCTCGCCTGCATGTGCTCCAACGCGGAGTTCTATTGGAACCCTTCCCTCTGCGCGGAGGCGCGCTGCATACGCCTTGATGGAATTTTGCATGGCCAGCGCGGCCTACAGTGCGCGCTGGGGATAGTCTTCGGCGGCGGTGGGCGCACCGAAAAGAGCAAATATGCCGTCACCGGCTGATTGCACCACGTAGCCCTCGTATCGGTGGACGGCCTCGATCATAAGCTTTAAGGCGGGATCGATCAGCGTGCGGCCTCTTCGGGATCGAGGTGTTCCGAGAGTTCGGTAGAGCCTCTGATATCGGCGAAGACCGCCGTGACGATCTTACTCTCGCCCTCGATCAGCTCGCTGGCCTCGATATGCGGGGGCTCGGCCGCACCCGCCGACTTGACCTTAGCCTCGAGCGGTTCTCCGCATGCTCCACAGAACTTGGCGCGGGGCGGGATTTCGCCGCCGCACTTGGCACAGCGGACCAGTAACGCGGCCCCGCATTCGAGGCAGAATCTGTTTGCCTGCGGATTATCGGAGCCACAGCTCGCGCAAAGCATGGATCGTTCCCCCAAACCGTTTCAGCTGGCGAAGTATAGCCCTGCCCCTCTGATAGCGCACGAAGGCGCACGATAGCTATCCCGGCGGCGAGCATCACGCTCCCCTCGTCGCGATGACCTTGCTTGGCGAGCACACAGTTTTGAAGCCTCAATCAGCGACGGTGCCGCCGACACGACGGTTCATTTCGAAACGTTCGTCGGATGCCTTATCGATTTGAGCTTTGATTTCCGACAATTGGCGAACATCGGGACCTTGGCAATCTCGCCGACGCTTTGTTGAACTCCGTTTCAGCGACGAGAACTCAAAAAGCGATCGGATCCGCGGCTGTTGATTCAGATGCGGCTTTGTCGCGAAATGAAATTGAACCGCCGGAGCGATCGATTCGCTCCGGCGGTTTCGTCATCGAGATTGTCCGCTAGCTACCAGCTCACGGCCCAGTCCCCGTCAGGCTGATGTTATGTGGGCTGGTTGGATCGCTGCCGATAGTCACCGTCATGCTCGCGCTCTCTGGCGTTGGTCCGACCGTGGGTGTGAACGTCACCGTTATCGTGCACGCTGAATGTGGTAGCGCGGAAGCCCCGCAGGTCCCGCCCGTCACCGCGAAGTCGCTTGCGTTCGTCCCGCTGAAACTCTCGCTCACCGATAACGAGGATCCCGACAGATTCGCTACCGTTACGTCCTTGGTCTTCGGCGATGTTCTGGAGGTCAGCGTGCCGTACGCCAGCGTGGTCGGCGTTACGGTCACCGGGATCGTCGGCCCAGTGGTGAGCGAAACCGGGTAAGGACGCAGCGGGTCGGGACTGTCGGAGACCGACAGCGCCGCTGATTCCGTTCCCAACACGCTCGGCGAGAACGACACGATTATCGAGCACGACGAGCTGGCTGCCAGAGTCGTGGTGCACGTACCGCCAGTAACGGAGAAGTCGGCAGCATTCGTCCCGCTGAAGCTTTCGCTGAGGCTGACTTGCTGGGTTTGATGATTCCTCACACTGAAGGACTCGAGTCCCTTCAGGCCGAACTTTACGTCACCAAACACCAAGCTGCTTTTCGTCGTGGTCAGGCCCGCGATTCCGGTGCCGCTGAGCGCCACATGCTGCGGGCCGGTGGTGGCGTTGTCGAAGACCGCAAGCGATGCGCCATGCGCGCCAGTTGCGTTGGGGCTGAATGCCACTCCTAGTGTACACGATGTGCCGTGCGTGAGCGTCACTGGGATCGCGCCGCATGTCCCGCTGCCGCTTAGGACGTATTCAGAGTCGGACACCGTAGCGGCCGAAATAACTAGCGAATGAGTCGTCCCGGTGTTATGGACCGTCAGAGTCTTCGTAACCGTCTGCCCAACAGCAACATTGCCGAACGCAAGCGATGCGGTCACGGTCATCGAAGTAGTCGACGTCGCCGTCGGCGTGGCCGTTTCAGTGGCCGTTGCGGTGGCCGTCGTGGTTGTTGTTGCCGTCGCGGATGCGGTGGCGGTCGGCGTGGCTGTAACTGTCGCTGTGGCAGTAGCCGTGTTCGTCGCAGTTGCGGTCGCCGTATTGGTCGCGGTCGCGGTTGAGGTCGCCGTCTGAGTCACGGTGGCAGTCGGAGTGTTCGTCGCGGTCGCAGTCGCCGTTGCAGTAGCGGTCGGGGTCGGGGATGCCGCCGCCTGTGCGTACACGCCATGAAAGATGCTGCCATCGGGCCAATCGTCCACGGCTGCGCCACTCAATGACAGCACCCAACTGCTCTCCCCAGGATTGAACTCCAGAACGTCCGCCGGCGTGAAATCAACGCCGTCGATCGAGCCGAACAGGTCGAATGCCATCAGCAGATCGCCATTGGGCAGCATCGTCGCCCCGTCGAGGTTCATCCCGTCCGGGATGCCGGCCGCGGCGCTGTCGAACACCAGCGTATATGCCGCGCCATTGAACGAGACCAAATCGGCCGGCTTGACGGTTAGTGTTCCGCCTCCGGACTTGGGCACGCTGATGGTAACGTCGAAGGACAGCAGTAGATTTCCCGAGCCGTCCTTCCCGATCGCATCGATTCTAGTCCCGTCGGGAACTCCGTTGCTGATGCCCGCGAAGAAGAGCGTCGGCGAGAAAAAGCCGCTGGCCGGGTTGTACGACGCGACATCGTGCGGAGTTACGGTTACGGTCCCGCCTGTGCCGTTGATGGGCAGCGCCGCCGTGATGTCGATCGTCAGCAGGATCTGCGTCGGACTCACAGGCAAAAATCCGGTCACGTTCACCCCCGCCGGGATTCCGGCGAAGCTGGTCGCCGCGCTACCGGATGGAAACGAGTAGCATTGCGCCTGCTGCGGCGTGACGGTTCCGCTGGTCAGCGCCACGGTGATGTCGGGCGAGACGCAAATCATGCTCAATGCGGTTGGACCCGACGCGATGGCCGACGCCGGACCGGAGAGCATCCCGTGGTGCGCGATGCTTATCCCGAAGGCCGCCACCAGGATCACGAGGATACTTGCGGCAAACCGGCCGAGCTTGCGGCGCGCGGATGCCAACTGTCGAGTTTTTCCGTTAGAGCGCATTTCGTACCTCCGCGATCCTCAACAAACGGTTCCGCTGCATAGATTGTTGCCGAGCGAGGTGCCGCCGGAGTGGTTCGTGGTATTGTTCAGAACATTCCCCCCGTAGCCAGTGGTTGCATCACCCTCTGCGGAGATGCCAATAGAGCTGCCGGAAACGGCATTGCCGGAAATCAGACATCCGCTCGAGCAATTGATGGCCGTGCCGGAATTGCCGACAAGTGCATTGCCGAAGATCTGACTTCCGGTCGCTATGATGCCGAATATACCGTTGCCGCCCACAGTATTGCCGGAAATGGTGCAGGACGCGCACTCAATTCCGAATTGCGGGTTGCCGTTTACAGTATTGCCTGAGATCGTACTCCCGGTGCCGCCCTCCAATCCCACACTGTCGGTGATATGGTTGGTGGAGTTGTTTACCGTGCACCCTTCGACCACGGAGTTGTTCCCGACAGAGATGCCTTGTCCGTTCGCATCGGCATGTACGTTTCTGACGATGCCGTTGTTTTGCACCTCAACTCCGATGGAGAATCCGGTGACCGTCCCGTTTTCCACCGTAACGCCGTTTCCCACACTAATTCCGGCGCCGCAGCCTGGCCCGATCATCGAGAATCCGTTCAAATCGATGGTGATGTCGTTCCCGGTCGTAAGTCCGCCGGTACAACTCTCACTCGAAACTGTGAGGTTGCTGGTGAGGCGGTAGCTTCCGCCCGTAGATACGGAGAAAGGAAACCCGCCTGCCGCGAGTACCTTCGCCTGGTTGATCTCGATTGTGCCGTCCACCGCGCCCGCCGACGCGGCCAGCGCGAGCACCATCACGGCGGCAAACAATACCGCTGCCAATTTCTCCCGTTTCATCTCTTGTTTCCTCCTTCGGTTTTCATAAACGTCCTCCTTATGATGGGTGAACAATAAGTTCCGGCTCGCGCGATGTCATGAAAGACTCATACAATTGCCCTGTAATCCGCTTACAATTGGTGCTAATCCGTAGGGCGTGGCTGCGGAATTACGTTCCTTTCCGCCCTTCAGGCTCGATTCGAAAAATGAGCAATTGTGGCGGGAAAACGAGGAAGTCCGCCTCAGACGCAAAACTTTTGCTGTCTTGCGGCACTTGGCCGAGCACCCAGGCGAGCTGGTGACCAAGGCCGCGTTGCTCGACGCCATCTGGCCCGATGTATCCGTCAGCGACTCGATGCCCGCACACTCGGTGCGCGAATTGCGCAAGGTATTGGGCGACACCGCACACACCCCGCGCTTCATCGAGACGGTACAGGGACGCGGCTACCGCTTCATCGCCGACGTCAAGCTCGAGCCCGTTCAGCCTTTAACTCCGCTGGTAGCGCGGCAACCTTCCTTCGCAGAGCAACCGCATCAGAGTGTTTTCGTCGGACGCGAACACGAGGCGTCTGAGCTGCGTGCCGCCCTCGCAGAGGCAGTTTCAGGAAACGGGCGGATCTGCCTCATTTCCGGCGAAGCGGGCATCGGCAAGACCCGTTTGTGCGCGGAGATAGCCCGCGAAGCTGAGAAGAACGGGCTCGCGGTGCTCGTCGGCCGCTGCTCCGAGCATGAGGCGGTTCCCTACTTGCCGTTTGTCGAAATTCTTGAGCGCTGGGTCGATCGATGGGATAGCCCGGACGATCTGCGCCTCGCGATCGGCGAGGATGCGCCAGAATTGGGCCGCCTGCTGCCCAAGCTAAGGCGCATCATTCCCGATCTGCCACCGCCGATAGAGTTACCCGCCGAGCAGGCCCGCCGTCAGCTCTTCAACAGCTTCAGCAACTTCATCGCGGGCCGCAGCCGGGAGCAGCCGACGATGCTGGTACTGGAGGATCTCCACTGGGCCGACGATTCTACCCTGGCGTTGATCAATCACCTCTCAAGGCGACATTCGGACATGCCGCTGTTGATGATCGCTACCTATCGCGAGGATGAAATCCCCCTGAGTCCGAGCCTGTCGAGAACCCTCGAAGGCCTCATCCGCGGCAGGCTTGCGACGCAGTTAAGGATCAAAGGACTTCCCTCAGGTGAAGTCGCGCAAATGCTGCAAGGCCTCAGCGGTCAGTCAGCACCTGCGGTCGTGGTCAGCGAGATTCATGCCGAAACCGACGGAAATCCATTCTTCGTCGAGGAATTGTTTCAGCATCTCGCGGAAGAGAATCGACTGTTCGATGACGCCGGCCAATTTCGCCCCGAACTGAAGATCGGTGAGCTGGAGGTGCCTCGCAACGTGCGTCTGGTCGTCAGCCGGCGATTCGGACGGCTTGGCGATGACACCCGCAAAATTCTCGCAGTAGCGGCGGTGATCGGCCGCTCCTTCACTTTCGAGTTGCTCGAAGCCGCGGCCGGCGCCGAGATGGATATGCTGAAGATCGATGGGCTGCTGGATTGCCTTGACCAGGCTCACCGGGTTGGTCTTGTCCGCTCGAGCACGCTACATCCGGGAGCCCGCTTCGAGTTTTCTCACGAGCTGATCCGCCAGGCCATACTGACGGAGCTATCGGTGGCGCGACTTCGCCGACTCCATCTCGAGGTGGCCGAGACAATCGAGCGGGTCTATTCCAACATCCTTGACGATCATTACGCCGAGCTGGCCCATCACTACGCGCAAACTGAAAACATCCGCAAGGCGGCGACCTATTATCATCTCGCGGGCCAGCAGGCAGCAGGCCGCTCCGCTCACGCGGAAGCGGTTAGCCTTTTGAACTCGTGCCTCGAACTACTGCGGACTCTGCCCGATACAGCCGACCGCGACCATCAGGAACTTGCGACCGAGACCGCTCTAGGCACGATGCTGGTAGCTACTAAGGGTGATGGAGCCCCGGAAGCAAAAGCCAGTTTGAGCCGAGCCGTTGACCTCGGCCGCCGGGTCGGCGAATCCCCGCACCTCTTCGCCGCGCTGTTCGGGCTGGCAGCTTTCCACTTGAACCAGGGGGAGCATAGGACCGCGCAGGGGCTTGCAAAGGAACTTCTCAGCGTCGCTCAGCGCGCCGATGATCCCGCCGCCGTGATGGTGGGTCATGCGGTCCTCGGAATGACTTCGTACTGGCTCGGGGAACTGGCATTTGCGCACGCAAACCTGGAACAGGCCGTCGCGCTCTACAACCCCGAGCAGCAAGGCCAACTTGCGTCCGTCTACGGTTTTGACCCTATGCTGGATGCCTTGGGGCACGACGGTTATACCCTGTGGCAGATGGGTTATCCGGACCGGGCACTCCACAAAGCCGAACGCGGGCTGGCCATCGCACAGAAGGCATCCCGTCCGAATAGCCTCTCGACGGCCCTGAACTATCTCGCCATCGCCCATATGCTCCGCCAAGAAAGTGCGATGGCGATAGCACGGGCGGAAGAAGCAGTAGGTCTGGCCAGTAAGGAAGGACTTCCGTTTCGGGCCGCGATAGGTCTGGTAACGATAGGCGCTGCGATGGTCCAGTGCGATCAGGACGCACAGGCAATCGTGCAGCTGCGACGCGTGAGCAAAGCCATAGAAGCCAGTGGCTCACGCCCCTCGCCGCTGCATGGTGGAGCGCTAGCTCACGCTTATGCGAAGACCGGACAGGCCGCAGAGGCGATGAGTCTGCTCGGGAAGCTACTCGAGTGGGTGCGCGAGACTTCAAGTCATATTGACGAGCCGTGGTTATATTACCTCAAAGGCGAGGCGTTTCTGGCTCAGGAACCTCCCGATGCCGACGAGGCGGAGCGATGCTTTCGTACCTCGATCGAACTCGCCCAACGAATAGGTGCAAAGTCACTCGAACTCCACACGACTATCAGACTCGCGAAGCTGCTCGTGAAACAACGTCATCGTAAAGAGGCGCGCACGATGCTCACCGGGATCTACAACTGGTTCACAGAAGGCTTCGACACCGCCGACCTGAAAGAAGCCAAGTCGCTGCTGGAAGATCTCAAACCATAACGCAGCTTCTTTCGTTGCAAGGGTTTCTCGTTTCATTTCTTGCTTCCCACTTCAACAGTCGCGGTCACTCCCGCACGGAGCAAATCCAGCCAGCTCGAAACCTGACTTCGGCCCGTCCCGGAGATGTCTCATCGGGCTGATGTGTTAGTCGGGCTGGTGCTACTCCGTTCGCTCGCAGCGGGATCGCAACATCGCAAATTTTCTGCTGGGAAAATCTCGGGTCACAAACCGAATTCTAAAATTGTGGGCAGTAAGTGGGCACTCTGTTGGGGGCGAGATTGCGCGGAACGCCGTAACCCCCTAATAAATAAGCCCCGGAGGAGGAAGGGGCCCGGTGGCCCCACCGGTCTTCAAAACCGGCTTGGCGGCTAATATTGTTGCCGGAGGGTTCGACTCCCTCCCCCCTCCGCCAGTTGCCTCACACAGAATTGTAGTTCATTCTCTTGTTGAACTATGTAGTTCGTTAGATGAACTCAGGAGAACCGGCATGAGCGACGACTGGCAGAAGACCATATGCATCCTGTGCAGTGTTAATTGCGGCGTCGACGTGAAGCTCGACGGGCGTCATATCACCCGCGTGCGCGGAAATCGCGAGCATGTCGCGTCGCATGGGTACGCGTGCGAGAAGGCACAGCGGCTCGACTACTACCAGAACGGCCGCGATCGGCTGACCTCGCCGCTTCGGCGCCGGCCCGATGGTTCGTTCGAGGAAGTCGACTGGGACACCGCGATTCGCGAGGTTGCCGCCGGCTTCCGGCGCGTGCGCGACGCCTATGGCGGCGCAAGCATCTTCTATTACGGCGGCGGCGGGCAGGGCAATCATCTCTGCGGCAGCTATGGAGCCTCGACCCGGCGGGCGATTGGCTCGGTATTCAGCTCGAATGCGTTGGCCCAGGAAAAGACCGGCGAGTTCTGGGTGGACCATATGCTTTTCGGGACGGGCCTCAGCGGAAGCTACCAGTATGCTGAGGTCGCCGTATTCGTCGGCAAGAACCCCTGGCAGTCCCATGGCTTTCAGCGCGCCCGTCCCATCTTGCGCGACATCGCCGCCGATCCGGACCGGGCGCTGATAGTGATCGATCCGCGCCGCACGGAAACGGCTGAGATGGCCGACTACCATTTGCAGGTACGTCCCGGAACCGACGCTTTCTGCCTTGCGGCGATTCTCGGGGTCCTCGCACAAGAGGATCTGATCAATCCGGACTTCATTCGAGATCGAACCGAAAACAGCGATGAACTGTTCGCAGCGCTGAACGACGTTCCGGTTGCGGAATACTGTGAGCGCGCCGGCATCGCTGAGTCTTTGGTTCGCGATGTGGCGCGGCGAATCGCCCGGGCTGCGAGCGTTTCGGTTTACGAAGACCTCGGCATCGAACAATCGCTCCACAGCACGCTCAACTCCTATCTCGAGAAACTTCTCTTCGCGGTCACCGGGAATATCGGAAAGCCCGGCGCCATGAATGCGGGGACGAGTCTGACCGGGCTCTTCAGCGGCGCCCTCTCGAGGGAGGTTAGTCCAGTCGGCGGTCATCGCATCATCGGCGGGATGATCCCGGCCAACGTGATCCCCGACGAAATCCTGACCGACCATCCCAAGCGGTTCCGCGCGATGCTGATTGAAAGCGAAAATCCCGCGCACTCGGTCGCCGACAGCACCCGGATGCGCGAAGCGCTGCGAGCGCTGGAATTTGTCGTCGTCATCGATGTCGCGATGAGCGAGAGCGCGCGTGAGGCGCACTACGTCCTGCCGGCGTCGTCGCAGTACGAAAAATGGGAAGCGACCTTCTTCGGCGCGGCGGTCCATACCGAGACGCACTACGCGAATACGTTTACGCTCCGCGCCCCGATTCTCGATCCGATCCCCGGCACGCTGCCCGAGGGAGAAATTCATTGCCGGCTGGTTCGTGCGATTGGCGCGATGACCGACGACGACGTCGCTCCTCTGCACGCGGCCGCCGCCAAAGGCAGCGCCGCCTATGGAATGGAGCTGATGCGAGTCCTTTCAGAGCGGCCTCACCTGGCCGAGATCATGACGGTGCTGCTTTATGAGACCCTCGGCCCGACGCTCGGAGCTGGAAACGAAAACGCCGCGTCGGTCTGGGGTATCGCGCACAATTTCGCGCGCAGGTATCCGGAGTCGCTCCGCCGCGCGGGCTTCAGCGGCGGAGGTCCCGCGCTCGGCGACGCGTTGTTCGACGCGATTTTGAAGAATCGTTCAGGCGTCACGGTCAGCGTCGACCCGTACGAGGAAACCTGGCGAAGAATTCATGGCGGCCGGATCAATCTTACGATCCCCGAGTTGATGCCCGAACTTAAGTCACTTCGCGACGAGCATCCGTCTCGCGATCCGGAGTTTCCATTCGTGCTCTCCGCGGGCCAGCGACGTTCCTCGACCGCGAACACTATCATCCGTGATCCGGGTTGGCGCCCAAAGGATCCCGCGGGCGCGCTCTGGATGAACCCTGCCGACGCCACCGCACTTGGAGTTCAAAGCGGCGGCCGCGTACGCATCATAACCAAGCGTGCGAGCGCCGAGAGTGTAGTCATGCTGACTGATACCATGCAGCCTGGTCACGTCGCGCTCCCCAATGGCACCGGCCTGTGGTACCCGGACCGCGAAGGCCAGGAATTTCAGCACGGAGTCGCTCCCAATGAGCTGACGGTGACCGAGGATCGCGACTGGTTCGCGGGCACGCCGTTTCACAAGCATGTGGCGGCGCGAATCGAGGCGGTAGCCTGATGCGACGGACTCGCTTCGACGATTGGCCGTGCCCAATCGCGCGCACCACTGACCTGATCGGCGATTGGTGGACGCCGCTGGTGATGCGCGAGGTATTCTTGGGCCGCCGCCGCTTCGAGGACTTCCAGCGCGCGCTGAAAGTTCCGCGCGCGGTGCTCGCCCGGCGCCTCGATCGTTTGGTCGATGAAGGCCTGCTGAAGAGAGTGCCGTACGAAGAGCATCCGCCTCGTTACGAATACCGCCTGACGGACAAGGGCCGCGCGTTCTGGGACGTGCTTGCCGCGATGTGGCGATGGGGCAGCGATTGGCTGTGGGGCGAAGTTGGTCCGCCGGTGATTCTGATTGACAATGAAACGGGCCGCGAAGTTCGGCCGGTCGTCGTCGACGAGAATACCGGCAATCGCCTGACTGGGCGCCGCCTGCGCATGGGCCGCAAGCAGCTTCCTGCCTGACCTTTGTTCCCAGCTAAGGTGAATGGGCTGGCGGCTGACTCACGGCCCGGTCCCTGTGAGGCTGATGCTATACGGGCTGCTCGGATCATCGCCGACATTGACCGCCATGCTCGCGCTCTCCGCCGATCCGCCGCCAGTGGGCGTGAAGGTCACCGCTATTGTGCAGCTCGATTCAGGCGTCGCCGTGGCGCCGCACGTACCGCCCGTCACCGCGAAGTCGCCCGCGTTCGCACCGCTGAAACTCTCGCTCACCGACAACGCCGTGTTCGACAGGTTGGTGACCGTCACGTTCTCGGTCTTGGACGAAGTCGACAGCGTGCCATATGCGAGCGTGACCGGCGTGACCGTCGCCGGAATTGTCTGCCCGGTGCTGAGCGCGACTGTATACGGGCTCAGCGGGTCGGGACTGTCAGCGATAGATAGCGTCCCCGATTCGGTTCCCAAAGCGCTCGCGGTGAAGGTAACGTCGAGCGTGCACGCGGTGCCGGCTGCGAGAGTCGCCGTGCAGGTGCCGCCGCTAATCGAGAAGTCGGGGGCGTTCGTCCCGCTGAAGTTTTCGCTTAACGTCACCGTCTGGGTTTGATGATTGGTCACGTTGAAGGCCTTCACAGCGCCAGATCCGATCTTCACGTTCCCGAAAACCAGGCTGCTCACCGAAGTTGTCAGACCTGCGATGCCGGTGCCGCTAGCCGCCACGCTCTGCGGGCTTGTGGTGGCGTTGTCGGTCAGCGTCAGCGATGCGCTGGGCGCGCCGACCGCGTCGGGTGTGAATCCCACTCCCAGCGTGCACGACGTCTTGGGCGCAAGCGTCACGGGAATCGCACCGCATGTTCCTGCGCTGGTGACCGCAAATTCTGCGGGATCGGTCGAGACCGCGCTTGAGATGATCAGCGCGTTGGCCGCCCCGGTGTTATTGACGGTCAGAGTCTTCGAAGCCGTTTGCCCTACGGCCGTGTTTCCGAAGACGAGCGAAGCAGTTACGGTCATAGACGTAGTCGGCGTAGCTGTTGCGGTCGAGGTCGCAGTCGCGGTCGAAGTTGCGGGCGCGCTCGGCGTGGATGTTGCCGTCGCCGTGAGCGTTGCGGTGGCAGTGCTTGTCGATGTTGAGGTCGCCGTCGCGGTTACGCTTGGAGTCGCAGTCGCCGTCGAGGTTGACGTCTGAGTCGGGGTCGCCGTCGGTGTTGCCGTCGCAGTTGCGGAGACCGTCGGAGTGGCTGTAGCGGTTTGCGTTGCCGTTGCAGTCGAGGTCGCTGTCTGAGTTGGGGTCGCCGTGGCAGTAGGAGTCGCGGTTGCGGTGGCTGTAGCAGTCGCAGTTGCCGTTGTACTCGCACCGGTCCCTGTGAGGCTGATGCTATACGGGCTACTCGGATCATCGCCGACGTTGACCGCCATGCTCGCGCTCTCCGCCGATCCGCCGCCAGTGGGCGTGAAGGTCACCGCTATTGTGCAGCTCGATTCAGGCGCCGCCGTGGCGCCGCACGTACCGCCCGTCACCGCGAAGTCGCCCGCGTTCGCACCACTGAAACTCTCGCTCACCGACAACGCCGTGTTCGACAGGTTGGTGACCGTCACGTTCTCGGTCTTGGACGAAGTCGACAGCGTGCCATATGCGAGCGTGACCGGCGTGACCGTCGCCGGAATTGTCTGCCCGGTGCTGAGCGCGACTGTATACGGGCTCAGCGGGTCGGGACTGTCAGCGATAGATAGCGTCCCCGATTCGGTTCCCAAAGCGCTCGCGGTGAAGGTAACGTCGAGCGTGCACGCGGTGCCGGCTGCGAGAGTCGCCGTGCAGGTGCCGCCGCTAATCGAGAAGTCGGGGGCGTTCGTCCCGCTGAAGTTTTCGCTTAACGTCACCGCCTGGGTTTGATGATTGGTCACGTTGAAGGCCTTCACAGCGCCAGATCCGATCTTCACGTTCCCGAAAACCAGGCTGCTCACCGAAGTTGTCAGACCTGCAATGCCGGTGCCGCTAGCCGCCACGCTCTGCGGGCTTGTGGTGGCGTTGTCGGTCAGCGTCAGCGATGCGCTGGGCGCGCCGACCGCGTCGGGTGTGAATCCCACTCCCAGCGTGCACGACGTCTTGGGCGCAAGCGTCACTGGGATCGCTCCGCATGTTCCTGCGCTGGTGACCGCAAATTCAGCGGGATCGGTCGAGACCGCGCTTGAGATGATCAGCGCGTTGGCCCCGGTGTTATTGACGGTCAGAGTCTTCGAAGCCGTTTGCCCCACCGCCGTGTTTCCGAAGACGAGCGAAGCAGTCACGGTCATAGACGTAGTCGGCGTAGCTGTTGCGGTTACGCTTGGAGTCGCAGTCGCGGTTGAAGTTGCGGTGGTGGTCGGCGTGGGTGTTACCGTTGCAGTAGGCGTTGCGGTGGCTGTGGTCGTCGATGTGGCCGTGGCTGTTGCCGAGGCCGTGGCTGTCGTTGTCGGCGTTGCCGTCGCGGTCGAGGTTGTTGTCTGAGTTGGAGTCGCGGTCGCTGTAGAAGTGGCAGTCGCCGTTGAAGTTGCGGTGGCAGTCGGCGTCGCCGTGGCCGTTGGCGTTGCGGTGGCTGTCGTCGTTGATGTGCCCGTGGCTGTCGTTGTCGGGGTTGCCGTAACAGTCGTGGACGGCGTTGGCGTCGCAGTCTGAGTGGCCGTCACTGTGGCTGTCATTGTCGTACTGGCGGTGGCCGTTGTGGTCGCGGTCGCAGTCGCAGTTTGTGTAGCCGTCTCAGTGGCCGTCGCTGTTGGGGTCGCACTCGCCGTAGCGGTCGCTGTTTGGGTCGCAGTCGCCGTAGCCGTCGAGGTCGCGGTTTGAGTTGGGGTAGCCGTCGAGGTCGCAGACGGCGTCCCCGTCGCCGTTGAAGTAGACGTCGGAGTCGAAGTGGCGGTTGCCGTCGATGTGGCGGTCGCGGTTGCCGTGGCAGTCGCGGTGGTGCTCACATTAGCGATGGTTATAGATAGATTGGCGCTACCGCTATCAGAACCGGAGGTCTGTCCTACGCTAACGGCGCCCATGGTCATAGCCGCCAAACTCCTGTCGCCAACAAGCTCCACAGGATAATTACCGAACGGAGAGCTTCCGCGCGCCGTATCAGAACCCGACTGAAAGGCCACGTTAGAAGCTAGAGCATTTATATCGAAGGCATCTACCTGCAAATCACCGGAATAGGTAGGAGTACAAGTTCCATTGCTTAGATTGCTGCTCCCGTTGTTAACATTCCCATTGCTGCAATCAAGCACGCAGTTGTTAATGCAAGTCGCAGTATAAAGAAATCCGTTATAGCTACCAGCGGAACCGCTAAATGTCAGAGTGTAAGTAGTGCTCGAAGTATCCGAACTGGTCGCGATGCGCGTATAACAGGCTTGCGCGATGCCGTTAGATGCTGCTTCAGGTGTTTGCGTTAAAGCGGTGAAGTTGGTGGTAACAGTTCCACCCGTGATATTGCCGCCACCGCCAGTGGAGTTGGTATAGCCTACGCACAGATACATAAACTGGCCAGTGGCTATCGTCGAAGGATCGGTGAACGTAACCGTTATACCGCTTCCGCTAGCGCTATACGTTTCGGTCGTAATGTTGCTATACGTTACCGACGGAGTTGGAGTAGCTGTAACGGTTGCGGTCAGCGTGGCTGTCGCAGTTGCCGGAGTAGCCGTGGCGGTCGCGGTCGCAGTCGCCGTGGGCGTGGCAGTCGTGGTGCTCGTGGCCGTGGCGGTCGGCGTGGCGACGATAGGCTGTCCAAATGCCATCACCAGGTTGTTAGCATTGACGGTCCCTATCCCGGTTGCGAAGTCCCATCCGACGCCGGCGCCGAATGCCGTCTGAAGAACCGAATCGGACACTGATAGTCCGCCGTATGTGCCCGATGGCAAGTAGCAATTGTTGCTGCCCGTGCAATCGACATCCATGTCGCCGAGCGTCACGTCATAAAAGATGCACGATGGATTGGCGGCGTTCCCCAGGCTCGAATTGCAGCCCGCATTGCCGCTGGCGCCGTACTCCGACGCGGCGAGCGCATAGTAAGTTGGATTCGGGTTTCCCTGCCGGCTGCCGGTGCGTTGATTGATGAGCGCCTGGATTCCCGCCATTATCGGCGACGAAACTGACGTCCCACCATATCCGGCCCAGTTATCCGGCGCTCCCGAGCACGACGCGCCCCCGTTTTTCGTGTCCGAATAGCAGACCACGTAGTAGTGTCCCCATACTCCGTTTGCGGCGAACAGTGACACGTCGGGAATGTCTCTGACTCCATCAGCGGGATTACCAACGACCGATTGCCAGGTGGGTTTGTTGTACCCGGCGCAGGTTCCGCTTACGATACCGCTCATGGGGGGTGCGGTTGCCCCCGTCGCGCATCCGCTCGGTCCGCCGCTTCCCGACGCGGTGGTCAGGTAGTACGTCTCTCCGAGAATGCCGTTGCAAAACCCGGCGCTTCCGAACGGCGACGATGCGCCGGCATACGTCGAGAGTAGTTCGCCGGCGCACGAGTCATTCCAGGGGATTTCCGGAACGTAGGACAGCGCCGACCCATACGTCGAGCCGTTCGTCGATCCCCAATACGTACTGGTCGTACCCGCGTAGGCGTCGCCATAATCGGTGCCGCCCACCGACACGTTGTACGGCGTCGAGGTGAATCCGCTCACCGCGATGCCATGCGTCGCTACCGACTCATCCGCGTCAGCGCTGGCCGCGCCCTCGTCGCCTGACGACACGAAGACCGACACGCCCTCCGTCACCGCCTGCTCATACAGCCCGTTGATGTACGCGTTGGTGGTTGCGCCCAGCAACGCTTCCGCCTCTCCATAGCTGATACTCACGATTGCGGGCGGCTTGCTGGATTCGCTGAGCAGATTTTGCAACGCGATGAATCCGCCGAAGTTGGTGCTCGTGTCTTTGCACGACGCCAGCTCGATGGCTGCGTTGGGCGCCGCCGCGCTGGCCCATTCGACGTCGATTGCTGCTTCGCCATCGTCACCGTTGACGCCTGGATTGGTGCAAGTCCCACCGGTGCCGGTCGGATGTACCTGCGTCAAGGTGCCCGACGGATACGCACTGCTAAGGCCGAAGACGCTCCGGAACGTCGTCCAGTTCGCGGTTGTGTAAAGGTTGGTGTCCTCGACCGTTACTATCGTCTGTCCCTGGCCCGAATATCCCGCAGCGAAGGCGGGATTGAAGCTATATATGGTCGCAAGATCGGCCGGCACCACCAGTTGGTAACCGCTGCTGGTCGTGTAGTCGGTGCGCTGCCGATACATCGGATGCGGCCGGAAATCGTTGAGCGACACCACTCCCGCCAGCGCCGGCGCAAGCGCGGTCGGTATCTCCGGATCGCTCATATTGGCGAAATGGCTCTGGCCGTCTACTGACAGCGAATGAATCTCGGTATGGAAAGCGTCGCGGATCGATCCCGCTGTCCCCGAAAAATCGATCAGCATCGCGCTCGGATAAACGTAGTTCACCTTGAACCCGTGCGCTCCCAGCCATGCGGTAATCGTGTCGATATCCCGCGGGCGCGCGCCGAAACGCCGTCCGAACTCGTTCGCGGTCATCCACTGGTGATAATTTGGCGAGTTTGGATCTTCGAGCTCGCCGATCAGGTGCTCCAGTTGGCGCTCCTGTTGCGGCGAGCGTCGCAGTAACAGCAGCAGATGGTCGAGCGGAAAATCGTCGGCCACCCGCCCGCGATCATTAGCGGCCGTTGCCTCGGGACGGACGTTTCCCGGCACCGCGACGAGGTCGTTGTCGTCAACCGGATCGGTGATTCGAGCCGGCGCCGAGGTCGCTCCGGCAAGCGCCCGCGAGGAGATCGGCAGGACGCTCACCGTCATCCCGCTGATCGCCAGCGCCAGGACTATGACCAGAATCCGCTTGCTCATAAACGTGGTCAATTAAACACGCCAATCTGTAACATGCAGCATATAATCACGCCACTCTGTACAGACGAGCTGTTTAACTAGCAGATTGGTGCGTTAGCGTCTAATCGCTCAATCGGGCCGCAGGCGCGAAGTTCGCACACATTCGTGATACTTGGTAGTCCGAGGCATCGAAGGTGGACCCTCCTTCTGACGACCGCTTGCAGCCGTTTCAACGCCTGACGCGATGGTTCACGCCGAATCGATCCACCGCGCTGCGCCAGTATCGCTCGCGCGCGCGCATCTACGATCTCGAGCTCCTGTTGTTCGAGCCTGTGCGGCAACGCGCTATCGATTTGCTGCATCTGAAAAATGGCGACCGGGTTCTGGATGTCGGATGCGGCACCGGGCTGAGTTTTGCTGCTGTGGAAGGTCTGATCGGCCCGGAAGGCTCGATCGTCGGGGTCGAGCAGAGCCCGGAGATGCTCGAGCGGGCTCGCGCGCGGGCCGCCGAGAATAACTGGCAGAACATCACGCTCATCTCGTCCTCGGTCGAGGAAGCCGCTATACCGCTCGCAGCCGACGCTGCCTTGTTTCATTTCACGCACGACATCATGCGCACGCCCAACGCGCTCGCCAACGTCGTCAGCCACCTCAAACCTGGCGCGCGGATCGTCGCGGCGGGACTCAAGTGGGCTCCCGTCCGCACGATGCCGCTGAATCTCTTCGTGTGGAACGCGGCGCTCCGCTCGACGAGCACGCTCGAGGGTCTCGCGCGCCCGTGGAGCCATCTCGAGCCACTGCTGTCACAGCTCGAGGTCGAGCAGATGCTCGGCGGCACCGTCTACGTCGCCAGCGGCGTCGTAAAGTAGCGCGGCCTTTTCTGATACTATTTGCATATGCCGTCGCGAGGCAGTGAAAAATTCAATGCTTAATACCGGCTCGCGACGCCGCCACGTCATGAGACATACACTTGCTCTCGCGGCGCTTTTTGCCGCCGCCGCCGCGTTCGGATGCAGCACTCAGCAACCGGATCAAATTCAGTCGCAATCGCAAACAGCAACAGCAACCGCGCCTCAGTCGGATTCGCAACTCGTAATCGCGCCCAAGGTCGACGACCTGCCCGCACATGCGTTGCCATTCAAGGGCAAGTTGATTTCCGGCGACCCGGCCGAACTTCCGCCCGCGGTTGCGATGTCGCTGTCGGATTCCGCGCCGGTGACATTCACCTATCGCGAGGAATTGACGCACGACGACTATCACGTCCCGCTGATTGTCAGTGCTCTCGATCCGGCCAACCTGGTCGGCGCTCCACTCGGCGATATCGGGACGACCGCGTTTGCTTCCCTGTCGATCAGCGCCGGCGACAATATCATCGGCGACTACACCGCCAAGGAGCACGTGTCGAAGTCGTACAACATGTACTCGCAGCAGCCCACCCACAAGGAGGTGGACGCCGCCGCCCTTGCCGCTGTCCGGCAAAGGATCGATCAGAAGCTGTATAAGGATGAGGCCAGGCTGGCGCGGGCCGCCACCGCCGCCGGCAAATCTCCGACCGCGTCCGTCGGCCAATGAATCGCCGTCTTCTGTTATTCTTGCTCGGCGTCGCCGGGATTTCCGCCATCGGATGCGCCGTGCAGGGACCGCCGTTCGAAAAAATCACGTCACCTCCAGGCACCGCCGTGATCTACGTTTATCGGCCCTACAGTTACGCGGGATCGGCGCTTCGCCCTGCGGTCACCTGCGGCGAGGATACTGCGCGAATCGGTCCCGGCGCCTATCATGCGTTCACAGTTCCCGCTGGCGACAAGGTCGTTTGCAGTATCCAGACCGACCAGGGCGCCGACGAAGTCGAGTTCCAGACCGAGCGGCGATCCTACTACGTGAGAGAAGAACTCGGATGGGGCTGGCTCACCGCCACACCGCATCTCAATCCCGTAGACACGGACAAAGCGCAGACCGAGATTCAGAGCTGTGTGCAGGAACCTGAAGCGCAGACGGCCGGGAGCGCAACCTCTCCCCTAACCCCTCTCCCTTCAGGCGAGGGGAACCAGCAGGGGACGAAGTGAAAGTTTGATAAGTCTGATCAAATCCGATTCCCCTCTCCAGAAGCGAGGGGCCAGGGATGAGGTGAAAGTAACCCGAAACCAATTCGTGACTCGCGAGAAGCTGCAGCTCGCGAGAGATCTGCGCCACAGGATGACGCCGGAGGAGAAAATCCTATGGCATGCGCTCCGAAACGACACCCTTGGTGCGTTCCATTTCAGGCGACAACAGGTAATCGCCGGATACGTAATCGATTTCTATTGCGCATCGGCCAAGCTCGCTGTCGAGATCGACGGCGATTCGCATCTCTATAGAGCCGAGCACGACGCCCTCCGCGATCGCGTTCTCGCAGAAATGGGAATAAGGACTCTGAGGATTGGCAACCAGGAAGTTCACGAGGACCTGAAAGGCGTGTTGTTCAGAATAGCCGGCCAGGCCGATTCCCCCTCTCCAGAAGGGAGAGGGGGCAAGGGGGTGAGGTAATGCCCCTCGAAGACGACGTCACGCCGGTCCGCGACAATCTTCGTTTCGACGAAGCCCGTCTCGAGCACTACCTGCGTGAGCGGATGCAGAATTTCCGCGGCCCGCTTGCCGTTCGACAATTCGTCGGCGGGCAGTCGAATCCAACATTCCTTCTCGAGATCCCCGACGCGCGCTTCGTCATGCGCAAGAAGCCGCCCGGCACGCTGCTGCCGTCTGCCCATCAGGTCGAGCGCGAATTTCGAATCATCAAGGCGCTCGCCGCGACCGATGTGCCGGTCCCGCGCGTGCACCTCCTGTGCGAGGATGCCGCCGTCATCGGCACCGCTTTCTTTGTGATGGATTTTGTCGAAGGGCGCATCATGCGCGATCCGATGATGCCCGGCGCGAGCCCGCACGAGCGCGCGGCGTGCTACGACTCGATGAACGACGTGCTCGCTCGCCTGCATAAGGTGGATTTTCGCGCAGTAGGGCTTGGCGACTACGGCCGGCCCGAGGCCTACGTCGCCCGCCAGCTCGCGCGTTGGTCCAGGCAGTACGAAGCCTCGAAAATCGACGAGATCCCCGAGATGGATCGCCTGACCGAATGGCTCGGGCGGAATATTCCCGCCGCCGACGAGACCACCATCGCGCACGGCGACTACCGCATGGAGAACATGATCTTTCATCCGGTCGAGCTGCGCGTGGTCGCCGTGCTTGATTGGGAGCTCTCGACGCTGGGGCATCCGCTGGGCGACCTGGCGTGGGCGTGCCGCGCGTACCATTGCCCGCCCGGCCTCGACGGAGTGTTGAGTTTTCAGGGCGTCGATCTCAAGGCGTGGGGAATTCCGAGTGAAGAGGAATTCGTCGCCGCGTACTGCCGACGCGCCGGCCGGGCCAGCGTTCCCGATCTGATGTTCTTCGTGGCGTTTTCGTTCTTTCGTGGCGCCGCGATCGCGCAGGGAATTGCGATGCGCGCGAAACTCGGAAATGCGAGCGGTCCCGACGCCGCGCTGCGTGGAGCGAAGGCGCGACTGACGGCCGAGCTTGGATGGGAAGTCGCGCAGCAGTGCGAGCGCGCCAAAACCAAATCGTGAGCAAGCCGGCGGTCATCGCGGAAATCGTAAAACTCGATGCGGTCGCGCTTTCGAGCGCGATCAGGACCAAGCAGGTCTCGTGCGTCGAGGTGATGAACGCGTATCTCGATCACATCGACCACCTGAACCCGCGCGTCAACGCGATCATTTCGCTCCAGCCGCGCGAAGATCTGGTCAGACAGGCAAGGGAGCGCGACGCGCAACTGTCGCGCCGCGAGCATCGCGGCTGGATGCACGGCTTTCCGCACGCGGTCAAGGATCTCGAGCCGACCAGCGGCATCCGCACCACGATGGGCTCGCCGCTGTTCCAGAATTTTGTTCCACGCACGGACTCGATTATGGTTGAACGAATCCGGCGCGCCGGCGCGATCATTATCGGGAAAACCAACGTCCCCGAGTTTGGGCTGGGGTCGCAAACCTACAATCCCGTGTTTGGCACCACGCTCAACGCATACGATCAATCGAAGACGTGCGGCGGCAGCAGCGGCGGCGCGGCCGTCGCGCTCGCGCTCAGGATGGCTCCGGTAGCCGACGGCAGCGACAACGGCGGCTCGTTGCGAAATCCGGCGGCGTTCAACAACGTATTCGGCTTTCGGACCTCGGTTGGCCGCGTTCCATCGCAGTTCCTCGAGGTCTTCATGCCGTCAATTTCGGTGCATGGCCCGATGGCGCGGACGGTGCCCGACCTCGCGATGTTTCTCTCGGTAATCGCCGGATACGACCCGCGCACGCCGCTTTCAATTCGGGAAGACCCGGCCGAGTTCGCGCGACCGCTTGAGCGCGACTTCAAAGGCACGCGCATCGGATGGGTCGGAGACTTCGGCGGCAAGATGCCCTTCGACCCGGGTGTGCTTGACCTATGCAAAGGCGCGCTCGGGATATTCGAGGCGCTCGGATGCATCGTTGAATCCGCGATGCCCGACTATCCACTCGAGCCCGTGTGGAATAGCTGGTGCAGGATTCGCGGCTGGCAGATCGCGACGGAGTTCAGCCAGCCCTATGCCAATCCCGCCAAGCGCGCGCTGATGAAACCCGAGTTGCAGTGGGAAATCGAAAGCGGCCTCAAGACGAGCGCGCTGCAAATCGCGGAGGCGTTCAGGGTGCGCACCGCGTGGTATCAAGCGGTGCGCGGATTTTTTGAGAAGTACGACTTCATGATCGTGCCCGCGGGCCAGGTCTTCCCGTTCGACGCCACGACTCACTGGCCCAAAGAGGTTGGCGGTGTGACGATGGATACTTACCATCGCTGGATGGAAGTGATGATTCCCATTTCGATGTCCGGTTGCCCGGCGCTAAGCGTACCAGCCGGCTTCAACGAGCGCGGCTTGCCGATGGGCATTCAGATCGTAGGCCCGAATCACGCCGAGCTGGCCTGCATGCAGCTAGCGCACGCGTACGATCAAGCGACCAACTGGGTCACGAAGCGCCCGCCGTCGTTATTAGTAGCTAGTCGGCTACGTGCGACTCGGCTGGAGCTGTCGTTGGGCGGCCGAGGGCTCGCCGCCACAATATCGACCAGTTCGCGCTGAGGCGGTCCATGTACAGATAGATCACCGGCGTCGTGTACAGCGTCAGGACCTGGCTCACCAGCAGGCCGCCGACGATCGCGATGCCGAGCGGACGGCGCATCTCGGAGCCTACGCCGTTGCCGAGCGCGAGCGGCAAGCCGCCGAGCATCGCGGCCATCGTGGTCATCATGATCGGGCGAAAGCGCAGCACGCACGCCTGGTAGATCGCGTCGTGCGGTGATTTGCCCCCGCCGCGTTGGGCCTCGAGCGCGAAGTCGATCATCATGATGGCGTTTTTCTTGACGATGCCTATCAGCAGGATGATTCCGATAAGCGCGATCACGCTGAGATCGATATGAAACAGGAGCAGCGCGAGAATTGCGCCGACGCCGGCCGAGGGCAGCGTCGACAGAATCGTGATCGGATGGATATAACTTTCGTAGAGGATGCCGAGCACGATGTACACGGCGAAGAGCGCGAACGCGATCAGGAAGCCTTCGTTGCTGAGCGAGTCCTGGAACGCCTGCGCCGTGCCCTGGAAGGTCCCGCGAATGCCGGCGGGCAGGTGAATCTGCGCCTCGGCCTGCGAGATTGCGTCAACCGCGTCGCCTAGCGCGACTCCCGGCGCGAGATTGAACGAGATCGTCACCGATGGAAATTGACTCGTGTGATTGACGGCCAGCGCGGTCGTATCGTTCCCGAAGTGGGTGAAGGTGCTGAGCTTGACCAGCCCCCCGGTGCTGGACCTCACGTGGATCTGGTCGAGCGAATCTGGGTTCTGCCAGAACTGGGGCGCGACTTCCATCACGACATGGTACTGGTTCAGCGGCGTGTACATCGTGGACACTTGCCGCTGCCCGAACGCGTCGTAGAGCGTATCGTCGATGGCCTGCTGCGAGAGTCCCAGCCGCGACGCGGTATCACGGTCGACGACCACGTTGGATTCAAGCCCGCTATTCTGCTGATCGCTGCTGACGTCGGTGAGAATATGAACGGTGCGCAGTTTCTTGAGCACCTTTGGCGCCCATTGGTTGAGCTCATCGAGATCGTCGCTCTGCAAGGTGAACTGGTATTGCGCGTTGCTCATTCTGCCGCCGATGCGCAAATCCTGAACCGCCTGCATATACAAGTTGACGCCGGGGACGTGGGCGACCTCCTTGCGGATGCGCCCGATAACCAGGTCGGCGCTGATCTTTCGCTGGCTCAAGGGCGTGAGGCTGATGTACATGTTCGCGGTATTGGTTGCTCCATTGCCACCGGTGAATGCGATGACGTTCTGGACGGCCGGGTCCTTATGAATGGCTGCGACCAGTTCGCTGAGCCGCTCCTTCATCGCCTGAAATGAAGTGTCCTGATCGGCCTGCACCGCACCCATCAGGCGTCCGGTATCCTGCTGCGGGAAGAATCCTTTGGGCACAACTTTGAACAGATAAATGCTGAGCCCGAGCGTTACCAGGAAGACCATCAGGGTGAACGGTTGATGATCGAGAACCCACAGCAGGCTGCTTTCGTAATGGTCGAGCAGCCACTTGAAAAAGCGCTCGCTCGCCACGTACCAGCGGTTATGTTTCTCCTGGTCGTGAGGCTTGAGCAGGTGCGCGGCCATCATCGGCGTCGTGGTGAGCGAAATAACCAGTGAAACGAGGACCGCAGCCGACAACGTGACCGCGAACTCGCGGAACAGCCGGCCCACGATTCCGGCCATCAGCAAAATCGGGATGAAGACCGCGACCAGCGAGATACTGATCGATATCACCGTGAAACCGATGCCCGCGGCGCCTTTGATCGCGGCGTCGAACGGCGACATTCCCTCTTCGCGGTAGCGGGAAATATTTTCGATGACGACAATCGCGTCGTCGACCACGAAGCCGGTGCAAATCGTCAGCGCCATCAGCGACAGGTTGTCGAGGCTGTACCCGAGCAGGTACATGATGCCGAAGGTTCCGATCAGCGAGAGCGGAACGACGACGCCCGGAATCATCGTGGCGCGCAAGTTCCGCAGGAACAGGAACACCACCATGATCACGAGTGCGATCGAAATTAACATCGTGAACTCGACATCTTCGACTGAAGCGCGGATGGTGGTGGTACGGTCCAGGACCACGGTGAGGTCGATCGCGGCAGGAATCGAGGCTTTCAACTGGGGCAACGCGGCGTAGATTCGATCGACGGTATCGATGATATTCGCTCCCGGCTGGCGGAAAATGATGACCAGGACGGCCGGCTTGCCATCGACCATCCCCGCCGCGCGGACGTTCTCGACTGAATCCCTTACCAACCCGATATCCGAAAGCTGAACCGCGGCGCCATGGTTGTAGCGAACGATCAGCGGCTGGTAGTCCTCGGCCTTGAGCAGCTGATCGGTCGTGCTCAGCCCCCACGTCTGGTTATCGTTAGCCAGTTCGCCCTTGGGCCGGTTCGCGTTGGCGGCCGCCAGCGCGGTGCGCACGTCCTCGAGCCCGACGCCGAGGTTGCTCATCTGCGTTGGATTCAGTTCGACGCGCACCCCGGGCAGCGCGCTTCCGCCGACCGTGACCTGGCCGACGCCATCGATTTGCGAGAGCTTCTGCTCGAGGATTGAGTCGGCCGCGTCGTACATCATTCCCGGGCGTACGGCGTCCGAGGTCAAGCCGAGAATCATGATCGGCGCATCGGCGGGATTAACCTTTCGATAGGTCGGCTTGCTCGGCAGAGTTGTCGGCAGTTGCCCGGCCGCGGCATTGATGGCGGCCTGCGTGTCGCGCGCGGCAGCGTCGATATCGCGGCTCAAGTCGAATTGCAAAACGATGCTGGTGGCGCCGAGATAGCTGGTCGAGGTCAGTTCCGTCAGTCCCGCGATTCGGCCGAACTGGCGCTCGAGCGGCGTCGCCACCGACGAGGCCATCGTCTCCGGACTCGCACCCGGCAACGACGCTTGCACCTGGATGGTCGGGAACTCGACCTGCGGCAGCGGCGCAACCGGAAGCAGCCTGAACGCGATCGCGCCCGCCAGCGCGAGTGCGATAGTCAGCAGCGTGGTGGCGACCGGCTTCCTTATGAAGACTTCAGAAATCATGACGCTTGAGCAGGCACGGTGTCCGCGACTACATCCCCCGTCCTCCACCTGGCAACTCGCGTCGCCATGCGGTCGAAGGTCAGGAAAATAACCGGCGTCGTGTAAAGCGTCAGCACCTGACTCACGAGCAGGCCGCCGACGATTGCGATACCCAGCGGGCGCCGCAACTCCGAGCCGACTCCCGTTCCCAGCGCGAGCGGTAATCCACCGAGCAACGCCGCCATCGTGGTCATCATGATCGGCCGAAAGCGCAGCAGGCAGGCCTGGTAGATTGCCTCGCGCGGCGGCTTGCCTTCCTGGCGCTGAGCTTCAAGCGCGAAGTCGATCATCATGATCGCGTTCTTCTTCACGATACCTATCAGCAGGATGATGCCGATGAGCGCGATCACGTTCAGATCTTGACCGCAGATCATCAGCGCCAGGATCGCGCCGACGCCCGCCGAAGGTAGCGTCGAGAGAATCGTGACCGGGTGGATGTAACTTTCGTAAAGAACTCCGAGCACGATATACACGGTTACCAGCGCCGCAAGGATCAGCAGCGGCTCGTTCTTCAATGACGCGCGAAACGCCGCGGCGGTGCCCTGGAACGAAGCCTCGATGCTGGCGGGCATCCCGATTTCCGCGCGCGCCTGGTCAATAGCGGAGACCGCGTCGCCCAGCGAGGAACCCGGTGCAAGATCGAACGAGATTGTCACCGCGGGAAACTGGCCCTCGTGGTTGACCGCGAGCGGCGCCGAACCCGCTTCGAAGTGAGTAAAGGCGCTGAGCGGCACCTCGCCGCCCGTGCTCGAGCGAATATAGATGTCGTCGAGCGCGTGCGGATTGCGTTGAAACTGCGGCGCCACTTCGAGCACCACGTGATACTGGTTCAGCTGCGTGAAAATCGTCGACACCTGCCGCTGTCCGTAGGCGTCATACAAGGTCTGGTCGATCAGGTTCGGCGTGATACCCAGGCGCGAAGCGGTCAGCCGATCGATGACGACATGCTCTTCCCAGCCGTCGTTCTGCTGGTCGGTCGCGACGTTGCGCAGCGCAGGCAGCGTCTTAAGCTTGGCGACAAGTTTCCCGGTCCAGAGATTCAATTCGTCGGCGCTCGGATCTTCGAGGCTGTACTGATACTGGGTACGGCTCACGCGATCTTCGACCGTCAGATCCTGCACCGGCTGCAAGTACAGCGTGATCCCGTTGACGGTGGCCAACTTCGGCGCAAGACGGTTGATAACCGTGGTGATATCGACCTTGCGCACATCGAGCGGCTTCAGATTGATCAGGATGCGTCCGCTGTTGACTGTGATGTTGGTGCCGTCGATGCCGACGAACGACGACAGGCTCTCCACCGCCGGGTCCTGCAAAATGATCTTCGCCAAAGCCTGCTGGCCGCGCACCATCGCGGCAAACGACACGTCCTGCGGCGCCTCGGAAACGCCCTGGATGACGCCGGTGTCCTGCACCGGGAAAAAGCCCTTGGGCACCACTATGTAGAGCACGATGGTCAGGACCAGCGTCGCGATCGCGACCATCAGCGTTTCCCATTCGTGCTCGAGAACCCATTCGAGCGTGCGCCCGTAAAATGCGATGGTGTCTTCGAAGACCTTTTCGGACTTGCGATAGAACCAGGTCTGCTGATCCTTGGGCGTATGCTTCAGCAGCTTCGCGCTCATCATCGGTGTCAGCGTCAGCGAGACCACCGCCGACATCAGAATCGTCACCGCCAGCGTGACCGCGAACTCGCGGAACAACCTGCCGACGATGTCCCCCATGAAGAGCAGCGGAATCAACACCGCGATCAGCGAGACCGTCAGCGACAGAATCGTGAAGCCGATCTGCTCGGCCCCCTTGAGCGCGGCTTCCAGCGGCTTGTCGCCTTCCTCGATGAAGCGCGAGATGTTTTCGATCATCACGATCGCGTCATCGACCACGAAGCCGGTTGAAATCGTAAGAGCCATCAGCGACAGGTTGTCCAGGCTGTAGCCGAGCATGTACATCACGCCGAACGTTCCGATCAGCGAGAGCGGCACCGCGATGCTCGGAATGATCGTCGCCGACAGGCTGCGCAGGAACAGAAAGATGACCATCACGACCAGCGCCACCGTCAGCATCAGCTCGAACTCCACGTCCTGCACCGACGCGCGAATCGTAGTGGTGCGGTCTGTGAGGATCTCGACCTTCACCGACGACGGCAGCGACGCCTGCAGGCGCGGCATCAAGGCCTTGATCCGGTCCACGACCGCGATGATGTTGGCGCCGGGCTGACGCTGAACGTTGACGATCACGGCCGGCGTGAGGTTCATCCACGCCGCCGCCTTGACGTTCTCGGCGTCGTCGATCGCCACCGCGACGTCCGAAAGCTTGACCGGTGCGCCGTTGTGATAGGCGACGATTAGCGGCATATAATCCTTGGCTTTCAGCAGCTGGTCGTTGGCCCCGATTGTGTACGCCTGCTGCTTGCCGTCGAAGTTGCCCTTGGCCTCGTCGACGTTGGCCGCCGAGATTGCGGTTCGCAGGTCCTCCAGCGTCAGTCCATACGACGCCAGCGAGGTCGGATTTGCCTGCACGCGGACCGAAGGTTTCTGGCCGCCGCCGATGCTCACGAGGCCCACCCCCGGCAGTTGCGAGATCTTCTCGCGCCAGCCGCGTGTCGGCCAGATCTTCGACCTGGTCCAGCGGCAGTTCCTTGGACGTCAGCGCCAGCGTGAGAATCGGCGTGTCGGCCGGATTGGTCTTGCTGTAAACGGGCGGGTTCGGAAGATCCGTCGGCAGATAGGTCGCGGCCGCGTTGATCGCCGCCTGTACCTCCTGCTCGGCAACGTCGATGCTCAAGTTGAGGTCGAACTGCAGCGTGATGACCGAGCTGCCGAACGAGCTGTTCGAGGTCATCTGCGTGAGCCCCGGCACCTCTCCGAATTGCCGCTCGAGGGGCGCCGTTACCGAAGACGCCATCACGTCCGGGCTTCCGCCCGGGTAGAAGGTCATGACCTGGATCGTCGGGTAGTCCACCTGCGGCAACGCCGAGACGGGCAGTTGCCCGTAGGCGACGAGCCCTGCCAGCAGCAGCCCGACCATCAGCAGTGAAGTCGCGACCGGCCGCAGAATGAACGGGCGCGAAAGATTCATGGAGTGGCGCTCTGCGGCGGAATGGCTGCGGTCTGCACACTCACGTGCGAGCCTTGTTGCAGCTTGTCAACGCCGTCGGTAACGACCATGTCCCCGACTTGAAGACCCTTGCTGATCGCGACCACGTCGCCTTGGGTCGCGCCCACCGTCACCGGGCGCATCTCGACGGTCTTGTCAGGCTTGACGACATAGACGAACGAACCTTGCTGGCTGCGCTGGAGCCCGGCCGCCGGTATCAGAGTCGCGTTGGGGATAGTGTCGACCAGCAGCCGCGCGTTGACGAACTGATTTGGAAACAGCGCGTTGTCCGCATTGGGAAACGACGCCTTGAGCTTGATCGTGCCGGTCGTCTGATCGATCTGATTGTCGGTCGTGAGCAGCGAACCGGCGGCTAGCTTGTGCTTGAGGTCACGATCGTAAGCCTCGACCGGCAACTGCGGATTGGCCTTCATCGCGGTCTCGAGGCTGGGCAGGTCGTCCTCCGGAATGCTGAAATCGACCGCAATCGGCTGCAGTTGCGTGATCACCGCCAGGCCGGTCGCGTCGGTCGCATGAATTATATTGCCCGCGTCCACCAGCCGGAGCCCGACCCGCCCCGTGATCGGCGAAGTGATGCGGCTGTAAACCAGGTTCAGCTTGGCGCTGTCCACCGCGCCCTTGTCGCTCTCGATCGAGCCGGCGTACTGTCCGACCGCCGCTTCCTGGTTGTCGAGGTCTTGGCGCGCGAGGACTTTCTGGTCGAAGAGTTCCTTGTCACGCGCGAGTGTAACCTTCGCGTTTTCAAGCGACGCCAGATCTTTCGCGAGCGTACCCTCGGCCTGGGTCAGCGCCACCTGGTACGGACGCGGATCGATCTGGGCCAGCACGTCACCGGCCTTTACAATCTGTCCTTCGGTAAAATTTACTGTATTGAGCTGGCCGTCGACGCGGCTTTTGACGGTGACCGTGTTGTAGGCCGTCACGGTTCCGATCGCCGAGATGTACTGCTTCAAATCGCCGAGCTTCGCCGGTACCGCCGCCACCGGAACGGCTGCATGCACCGCGGTCGCGGAGGCAGTCGCGGCGGAATCAGTGCTGCTTCGGCCACTAAAATAGTAGATTCCAATTATCGCAACGACCAGCACGACCAGCCATAGACGCCATCGTTCCATAGCTTTGTCGCTCCAACTGCGCACTTCGGCTTCCTGCATATATCGCGAGGCGCTGGGTTTTCCGGTCGTCGGGCCGTCAGAATCCATCATGTTCTCCGTAGCACTTGTCTCCAATCTAGCAAATGGCGATCCCGTTTCTATTCTTGCAATTTTGGACCCGCCAGTCCATATTTCAGATGTGCTGGATGTAACGAAGGGTCTGGGAACCGCGATTACCAGTCTACGAATTCCAATGATTGCAGGTTTCCAATCGTGACTGCCAAGCGCCAATTGGTTTCGCCGCCAGTTCGCCGCAAGGATGGGCGCGGCAGACCGTCAACCCCGTTCCTGCGCGAGAGAATCCTCCAGAGCGCTGCCGAACTGTTTGCCGAACGGGAATTCGATTTGGTCTTGATCGACGAAGTCGCCGCTCACGCCGGCGTCGGCAAGGGCAGCGTGTACCGACAATTCAGATCGAAAGAGGAGCTCTACGCGGCGGCCGTAATCGATGGCTTCGCGGAACTGCAGCGCGAAATTCGCACCGCGATGGCGGGATGCACCTCGATGCGCGAGCAAGTCGCGACGATTGTGCGTCACGCGCTCAAATTTTTCTGGACGCGCCGCCAGTTCTTCGCCCTCCTGCACGATCCCAAAGCGTTGCCGCCCTTACAGGAGCGCCAGTACCAGGCCCAGCGCAATGACTTGTCGCGATTGATCAGCGGAGTTCTGGACGACGGCGTCAAGCGCGGTGCGATGAGGTCCGGCATCGACACGCGCATCGCGGCCGAATCGCTGCTGGGTATGATACGCGGCATCAACCGCTACGGCCGCGAATACACGACCCCCGACCGCGCCGTCGACATCGTAACGTCAATCTTCCTGGCCGGCTGCGCCCCGCGCTAGATACCGTGGTGTTCAGCAAGCCCTTAAAATCGTTTTGCTTTGCGGCCAAGTCAGACTGCCGCGGCATTGGCGCCAGAACCTTGGACCAAAGTCCAATTTGCAGATGAGCCATCCCACAGGCATTATCTCCGAAACCTGATTTCCGACGGCCGCCGAGATGGAGCCTCCGGGACAGGTCCGGAGGATGCCGCAATGAAAGAGAATTCCACTCGATCAGGACTTGGCTTTGGCGCCCGCGTCTTGGCGCTCGCTTTCCTCTTAGTCGTCTTCGGCAGCCCGCACGCCTCAGCGCAGCAAGGAGCGACTCCTCTCGGCGCGGATGAAGCATCGGCGATCGCGACCGACGCCTACATCTACGGCTATCCGCTGGTCACGATGGAGTACACGCGTCGCGTTCTGACAAACGTTGCGGAGGCTAGTGGTTTGAACGCGCCGATGGGGCAATTGGCCCGATCGCGAAGCTACCCAACTGCCGCTTTTCGCGGCGTTACCGCACCCAATGCCGATACTCTCTATACGAATGCGTGGCTCGACCTCAGCAAGGAGCCATACGTGCTCAGCCTTCCCGACGCGCACGACCGCTACTACCTGTTCCCGATGCTCGACGCGTGGACGACGGTGTTCCAGGTTCCCGGCAAGCGCACGACAGGCACCGGACCTCAAACCTACGCGATCACCGGACCCAACTGGACGGGTACGCTTCCCGCCGGTGTGACCGAGTACAAGTCTCCGACCGCGATGGTGTGGATCCTTGGCCGAATCTACTGCACCGGCACACCGAAGGACTACAAGGCTGTGCATGAGATGCAGGACAAAATTACCTTGGTCCCGCTCAGCTCTTACGGCAAGCCATACACGCCTCCCGCCGGCACGGTCGATCCAAGCATCGATACGAAAACCGCCGTGCGCGACCAGGTAAATGCTCTGGACGTAGGAGCATACTTCAACCTGATGGCGCAATTGATGAAGGACAATCCGCCCACGCCCGAGGACGCGCCGGTGGTGGCGCAGATGGCCAAAATCGGAATCGCACCAGGGCAATCGTTCGATCTCACCAAGCTCTCACCCGACGCGCAGCAGGCGGTTAAGGCAGTGCCTAAGGCCGCATTCGGCAAGATCATGGGTTACTTCAAGGATGGCGGAAAAGCAGAAAACGGTTGGGTGTTCTTTACCAAGACCGGAGTGTACGGCAGCGATTATCTCGATCGCGCTTTTATCACCGCGATCGGGTTGGGAGCGAATCGGCCGCAGGACGCAGTCTATCCGACCTCGGAAGCCGACGCAGAAGGAAAGCCGTACTCGGGCGCCAACAAGTACGTCATGCACTTCGGCAAGGGACAGTTACCTCCCGCCGACGGATTCTGGTCGCTCACGATGTACAACGCCGAGTATTTCTTCGTGGACAATCCGCTCAACCGTTACACGCTCAGCGCGCGTAACAAGCTCAAGAAAAACGCCGACGGCTCAGTCGATCTTCTTCTGCAGCACGAGTCCCCCGGCAAAGGCAAGGAATCCAATTGGCTACCTTCTCCCGAGGAGAAGTTCATCCTTATGCTGCGGTTGTACTGGCCCAAGGAGACTCCGCCCTCGCTGTTGGACGGGACGTGGACAATTCCCGGCGTAACCCGGGCTCCGTAGATTCAGCTTGCAGAGCTTCAGGCAACTTGGAACGGAAGTCTCGGCACAAACGCCCGTCGGTGCGTAGCGACGCTCCATACCGCTGCTAGCAGCTTTCGCATGGCCGCGATGACAGCGACCTTGCCAGGTTTGCCCGCTGCCCGAAGCCGTTCGTAGTACTGCCGCAGCCACGGATTGCACCGCACGGCGTTGAGGACCACCATCCAAAGCGCCTTCCGCAGCCGCGCGTTTCCGAACGGGATTGTCGGACTGCCCGAAAAGCGCTTCTTGCCCGATTGCCGCAGCCGCGGCGCGACGCCGACATAGCTCGCGATCGCGCCAGCGCTGCGAAAGCGAGCCGGGTCTCCGAGTTCCGCGATCAGTGTGGCGGCGGCTTGTGCGAGCCGTCGTAAACAATCCGAGCGAGCTTCTTCACCGAAGCGCCATCAAAAGACGCCGCAGTTGGGTAGCGCGACAGAATGGTGGCGGCGAGCTGGCTCTCGAGCGTGTGCACATGCCGGGTGAACTCTGGAAAGCCAAGGTCAACCGCTCGATGTAACTGCCTCAGACGGCTCGCAAAATCCTCCTGGAGCCGGTCGCGCAGTCGTGACAATTCGCGCAGCTCTTCCGTTGCGACGTCAGGCAGTTGCGCTGCAGGCGGTCGCTTCTGGGCAGCAAACCGCGCGATCCCCAACGCATCGATCGCGTCGGTCTTGGTCCGCTGTAGCTCCTCCTCGGCAAAGCGCCGCGTACGCAAGGGATTCAGTACCGCGACTGCATAGCCCTTTCCTAACAAAGCGACAAATAGATTGCGCCAATAGTGTCCGGTCGCTTCTAGGGCCAGCAGACAACCCTCAGGCGGGCCGAGCAGCTCGAACAACTGCGCATAGCCCGACGCGTCCTCGCTGAAAGGGCTGGAACGACATAGCACTTTGCCGTCCTCACCCACCATCGCCACCATATGACGCTCGCCTCCAACGTCGATTCCCGCAAACCTCATCAACCTTCCTCCTTCCTCAACTCGTTCCCGGGGCCTCGGAGCCGAAGCTCACGCTCTTGCTTGTCCATTCGAGGACGCTGCTTGCGCCTCTGGATACCGTTCGAGCCCTGAGCCCCGGACGAGGGCGCCAATCTAGCGCACAAGGATTTACCTTCAGCACGGCCGGCGGCGACACCTCTCCGGGAAAACTTCCGCATCTTATCCCATCTCATTCATTGGTTGGCTCGCCGCGATCGGCTTCGTTGGCCAGGGAAAAGAGTCCTGGCCCGCCTCCGCAGATCGTCGCGGCTTCGCATTGCGGAGTCTAAACCCCGCCCCACGCCCCACCACATTTTTTCCTCGGCCTCCAGATTGTGTGAGAGGCCGAGGGAAAAAATGTTCAGTTCCTCTTTCACTATGAGCGAGCAGGAGCATCGGCAGTGGACACCATACAAGCATTGCGTCTATTCAAAATTCAAAGAGGTCGACATGCAGGATCTGCTGCCACTGGCGGAAAAAATCGCCACGATTCTGAAAAACCGCCACGAGACCGTCGCGGTCGCCGAGTCTAGTACCGGCGGGCTCATCTCGGCCGCGTTGCTGAGCGTCCCGGGCGCGTCAGCGTACTTCATCGGCGGCGCCGTCGTTTACACCCTCAAAGCGCGCCGCGCGATGCTCGACGTCCCAGATTCCGCCTTCGCCGGAATCAAGTCGGTTACCGAACAAGGCGCAATGATCCTCGCGCGCGCCGCGCGCACGCGATTCGCAGTCACCTGGAGCATCGCGGAGATCGGCGCCAGCGGACCCACCGGCAATCGCTACGGCGACGCCGCCGGCCACAGCTGCATCGCAGTAGCCGGCCCCGTCGAGCGCTCAATCACCGTAGAAACAGGCATCCCCGATCGCCTAACCAACATGCGCACCTTCGCCTCCGCAGCGCTGAATCTGCTGATCCAAAGCATGCCGTCGTGATCCAATCTGGAAGTCCGGCGGTGAGCCGGGTATTAGGGTGGAAACGCGAACGAACAGGAGGTCTGCGATGGACGCTCCCCAAAGTTCCGATCCCGCCAACGCACTGGTTGACCTCGTCGACGGCCATCGCCTCACCGCGGTTATCTACGTGGCCGCGAGACTCGGAATCGCCGATCTTCTGTTTGAAGATCCAAAGAGCGTCCAGGAGTTGGCGCGTCTAACTGATACGCACGAGCGCTCACGTATTTCGCGACTCTCCATATTCTCCGTAGCCCTGGTGCTGACCATTGGAGTCTGGGGCTGTTCGAAGACCCATACCGTATCAGGACCTTCCAGTTGCCTGCCGACGACTCATGCCGTGATCGGGGAGATAGGATTGTGCGAGAGGCATCCGGAGTGTTGTCGAGGCAGCAAACCTCCCTCTTCGCCGGGACCTGTGGTTCCATCGTCAGCCGCGACGCCGCACCCGACGCCCTCACCATCACAGTGACGGTTCGCCCTCAGAGTGACACCAAGGTGCAGAGCCTATCCTGAGCGAAGCGGCCGTATCCTAACCTCTCCTCGGACAAGGAGAGGTTAGGAAGAATCGCAATCTGGAACTCTCGCGCTTGGCGGGGCATTCCGGTAAAACGCAAACCATCAAGAGGTCTGCGATGGCCACCCCCAAAACTTCCGATCCGTCCGCCAACGCACTGGTCGACCTCGTCGACGGTCATCGCGTCACGGCGGTGATCTACGTCGCCGCGAAACTCGGAATCGCCGATCTTCTGTTTGAAGGTCCAAAGAGCGTCCCGGAGTTGGCGCGTCTGACCGATACGCACGAGCGCTCGCTCTTCCGTCTGATACGGGCGCTGATCAAACTGGCGATCTGCACGGAATCCTCGGACAACAAAAGCAAACTCCAGCTCACCGAGATGGGAACCCACTTGGCGGCCAACTCCGAGCGCTCGATGAAGGCCTGGGTGTTGCTCGAGGGTGGGATGCTGCGGGCCGACTGGAGCGAGTTGATCGAATCGATTCGCACCGGCAAGACCGGCACGGAGCTGGCCGGACTCGGCCCGGAACGCTTCGAGGTGATGGCGAAAACCAAGGATGCCGGCTTGTTCAACGACGCGATGGTCTCCCTCACGCGCATGGCAGTCCCGGCCGTGCTCGCAGCCTACGACTTCTCCGGGATTTCAACTTTGATGGATGTCGGCGGCGGGCTCGGTGAGCTGATGTGCGCGATCCTGAAAGAGTATCCGTCGATTCGTGGCATTGTTTTCGATTTGCCCCACTGCGCCGAAGGAGCGAGGAAAAATTTTTACAACGCGGGAGTTGCCGATCGATGCGAATTCATCGCGGGAAGTTTCTTTGAATCGCTGCCCACCGGCGCCGACGCCATCATCATGAAGAGCATCATCCACGACTGGAACGATGAGCGCTGCGCGCGCATTCTTCAGCTCTGCCGCGGCGTGCTGTCAGCGGGCGCGCGCCTGATGCTGATCGACAAAGTCATTCCGGAGAAAATCGAGCCCGACGCGCACGATCTCTATGTCTTCCTGGACGACCTGAACATGTTGCGCGGCCCGGGCGGATGCGAACGGACCCCGGCCGAGTTCCGCGCGCTACTCGCGAAAGGCGGTTTCACCATGCGGCGAATGGTCCCCACCAGCGGCCGCTACAGCGTAATCGAAGCATCCGCTGAGTGATCTGCATCGCCTCCCGACGGGTTACCCTTACCAGTTCGAACAGGGCGAAGCCCGCATCCTTCTTTTCACTAAGGTGCAGGGGTCACCTGCCCAAGGAAGCAGTGAAAAATGAAACCCACGGAGGGGTTTCACATTCACGGCGTCACTTCCGACAGGCGATCCACCTCGCGCAGGCTCGGAAATAGCCGGTACCACACTGCGACGATTACGAGCGTGCCGACACCTCCGATCACCACCGCCGGCACCGTTCCGAACCAGGTCGCCGTGACGCCCGATTCGAACTCGCCCAGCTCATTCGACGCGCCGACGAAAAGCCTGTTCACTGCGCTGACGCGGCCGCGCATCGCGTCGGGCGTCGCCAGCTGGGTGAGCGTGGCGCGCACGTACACGCTCACCATGTCCGAGCCGCCGAGCACGAACAGCGCGGCGATCGAAAGCGCGAAGTTCCGCGACAAGCCGAAGACGATCGTCGCGATTCCGAAAATCGCGACGCACGCGAACATCGCGAGTCCTGCGCGCCGCTGCAGCGCCCGCTGGCCGAGCGCCAACCCGAGCATCGCGGCGCCGAGCGCGGGCGCGCTGCGCAACACTCCCAGTCCGAGCGGCCCGACATGCAGGATGTCGCGAGCATAAATCGGCAACAGCGCGGTCGCGCCGCCGAGCAGGACCGCAAACAAGTCCAGCGAGAAGGCGCCGAGAATCAGCGGCTTGCGCCACACGTACGCGATTCCCGCCGTGATCCGCTCGAACACCGTCGTATCAGCCTCCGCCTCGTAGCGAGCGCTGCTGCTCCGGATGCTCATCATCACGATCGCGATTATCACGAACAGGATCGCGCAGATGCCGTAGTCCACCGCCGGCCCGAGAATATAAATCGCGCCGCCCACTGCGGGTCCCGCGATCACCGCGACCTGTGACGTCGAGGAATTCCACGCGACCGCTTGTGGAAACTGATCGTGCGGCACCAGCATCGGCACGAAAGACTGCGCAGCCGGTCCGGCAAAAGCGCGCGCCGCCCCGAACAGCATGAGCACTGCGTAAAACGGCCAGATAACGGTGGTCCTCGTCAGCGCCAGCACCAGAAAACCGCCGGATGCAACCGCTGTGAATAAATTGCTGACGACCAGGATTAGTCGGCGATCGAACCGGTCCGCAAGGTGCCCGGCGGGAATCGTGCAGGCCATCATCGGAAGAAACTGAAAGAGTCCGACGTAGCCGAGCGCCAGCGGCGTCCGCGCGATGTTGTAGATTTGCCAGCTGACGGCCACCGATTGAATCTGAGCGGCAAGGATGGCTAAAAAACTCGCGCCCAGAAAACGACGAAAGTCGCGATGCGAAAGGACGCTTGATTTTGCGGAGGCTGGCGAGGAATCCATCTTCGATTTGTCGGAGCGCCCCACCGTTTCTATTCGAACCTCCGCGCGGAATCGACATCATGGATCGCTCTCGCGCCACATTTTGCCAATCGACACTCATCTCGCGTAGGCTCTCCCCATGGACAAGTCAGCGATCCGAAGTCACGTCGAGCAGCTTTGGGATAAATCCGTAGTCGGCGAACTGGTCGAGTATATTCGCATCCCCAACAAGTCGGTCGCCTTCGATCGCGACTGGAAAGCGCACGGGCACATGGACCGCGTCGTCGCGCGCTTCGAGGATTGGGCGCGCCGCCAGCCGATCCGCGGCATGAAGGTGGAAGTCGTCCGCCTCGAAGGCCGCACCCCGCTGCTGTTCATCGAAATTCCCGGCGACTCGAAAGATTGCGTGCTGCTCTATGGGCACATGGACAAGCAGCCCGAGATGTCGGGATGGCGCGAAGGCCTTGGCCCCTGGGATCCCGTGCTCGACGGCGATCGTTTGTACGGCCGCGGCAGCGCCGACGACGGCTACGCGATGTTCGCGTGTCTGGGCGCGATTGGCGCGCTGCAGGCGAGCTCGATTCCGCACGCGCGATGCGTGGTCGTCATCGAGGCTTGCGAAGAAAGCGGCAGCTTCGATCTCCCTCATTATATAGAGCACCTCGCAGCGCGGATCGGGCAGCCGAACCTGTGCATCGCGCTCGACTCCGGATGCGGCAACTACGACCAGCTATGGCTGACCACGTCGTTGCGCGGCCTGATCGGCGGGAGGCTCCAGGTCGACGTGCTCACGGAGGGCGTGCACTCGGGCGATGCGGGCGGAGTCGTGCCGGACAGCTTCCGCATCGTGCGCAATTTGCTGAGCCGCGTCGAAGACGAGGCGACGGGCAAGGTGCTCGCGCCGGAATTTTACGCGACGATTCCCGACGCGCGCCTCAAGCAGGCGGCCGCGACGAGCGCGGTGATCGGCGACGACTTCCGCACGAAGTTTCCATTCGTCGAGCACGCCCGTCCGGTCAGCAACGACACGACCGAGCTAATCCTGAACCGCGCGTGGCGGCCCGCTCTCTCGATCATCGGCGCCGACGGTCTGCCGCCGACCGGCAACGCCGGCAACGTGCTGCGCGCGGGCACCGCGGTCAGCTTGTCGCTCAGACTGCCCCCAACGGTAGACGCAAGAATCGCGTCGCAGAAATTGAAAAACATTTTGGAGAACGACCCGCCGTATGGATGCAAAGTGACCTTCAAGGCCAACTGGGGCGCCACCGGATGGGACTCGCCTGCCCTATCGCCGTGGCTCGAGCGCAGCCTCGACGCGGCCTCGAATGACTACTTCGGCAAGCCGACCGCCTACATGGGAGAAGGCGGCACGATTCCGTTCATGGGGATGTTAGGCGAGCGCTTCCCGCAATCGCAATTTCTAATCACAGGAGTCCTAGGGCCACACGCCAACGCCCACGGCCCCAACGAATTCCTCCACATCCCAACAGCAAAAAAAGTAACCTGCTGCGTAGCAAAAGTCCTCGCCGATCACTTCACTCGAAGTACTGGTTGATCACCCGCTCGGCTGCTAGGGGCCGCCGCTATCGCATAGGAAGCAAATCGCTTGGCGTCGACATAGGAGCGACGTGGTTGTTGTGCGGACGGCCCGTCGGCTTGGGAAGAAAGCCGGAATCGGCGTGAGACTATTGTACCAAAGTACAGTAGAACGCGGGGCGTCGTCTGATGGATGGTCAATCGTTCCAAATCGTCCGAAAAGGAGCCCCGTGTATGAGCTTTCGTCGAAGGGTCTGGAGACCGCCATTCGCGCTCAACGGGAACCACTCATGAAAATATTTCCTCATTTTTTGGCGTTTGTACGCATTTTCATACTGGGCGCCTTGATCCCCATGGGCGCGGTCGCAGTCGCTGTGCTGCTTATGCGTCAGCCGTTGTGCGCTATGGCACAACAGGGGCAGCCCGCAGCTGCCGGGTTTTCATTTGCCGTGTACGGTGACTCGCGGTCGATGTTTTATCTGCCGTACAAATCGGACCAGGAGGCTGAGGCACGCGAACTGATGATTCAGATGTTCGAGCTGGTGTTTCCGAAGAACATCGCGGAGGTGGTGGTCCAAAGAGACGTCAAGTTCATCTATGACCGGGAAACCCACGAGCTGGCCGAAGTCATAATGCCGTTCGATACAAAGTATGAAGTAACCACCCTGACATTGGATAAAGGCTGGGTCACAAAGGCCTCGGTCGAGGACGTGAAACTCCTTCCCGGCGTCCACCGCACGATGTTTGAGCTTCAAGGCGGCGAGTGGGTCGCCCGCGAGATCGCACAAAGTGTCAAGAGCGGACGCGCGCAGTTTGTTCTACACACCGGCGATTTGGTCTGGTGGGGTCTGCAGGGTTCCACGCCCTTCGCCAACCCGTACTGGAAGCTGGTTAACGATGACGTGGTGAAGCAATTGCCGCCCCCGGACGACAGAATGCGCGCCGCGGGTCTCGAGGGCCGCTTCTTTACTGCCGTCGGCAATCACGAAGTATGGGAGGATACTGACGCCGAGGGTTTGTTGAGTACCTTCCCCTATCTGAAGCAGCTGGGCGTTTCAGACAAAAATCTCATCTACAAGTTTGACTACGACGGTGCTCGCTTCATCTTTCTATGGACCGGCAAATACGAAGAGAACAAGCCGACGGCGTGGGGCGCCACACGACCCACCTATGAAGAACAGATGAAGCAGCTGGCGCAATGGCTGGATGAAGCCAAAGCTGCGGGTATCCGCAAAGTCTTCGTCAGTTTCCATAACCCGGTCTTTTGCCGTTCCGGCATGGGTCCCATCCCGGAAGCGCAGAGTCCGCATAAGCTGCTTGCGTCGTACGCCAAGGATTTGGACATCGTCGTCTTCAACGGTCACGTACACACGACCGAGCTCTACCAGGTGGACGGGGTGAAATACCTGCTGCTGGGCGGCGGCGGCGCGGAACAGGACCCGATTCTCCCAGGCCGTACGAACCTCAAGATGCCGCCGGACTATCCGCCGAATCTTTATGTGAAGCCCACTCCGCCCAGCGAAGAGTACAGCTACATTCTCGTTGACGTAGAACCGGGCCAAAATACCAGGTTCACGCTAAATCGTTTCCGCCCCTGGTCGTCCAAGCCATTCGAAACCGTGGAGCTGTTCGGAGGTGCTAAATGAAGGTTCACCGCCGAGCCGAGCGCAACGCGCGACATCCCGCCGAGCGCCAGATAGCCGCTCTGGCGACCGTGAAATCATCGCGCATCTATCCGATGATTCGGCGCCTATGTCTGCAAAGTGTCGCCCTGAGGGTCGCCCCGAAACCGGCCGATTCAACCAGAGCGATGCGAACGGCCTCGCCGACCACTTCACTCGCAGCACTGGTTGATCAGCGCTTATCCGCGCATTTGGAACATCTGTTGAGTTGATATTTCACGCACCGACAGGCTAAAGAGCAGCTTGGTGATAGAGGTGATCGCTGCTTTACTCCTCCTGCTGTTGGTGGGAGGTCCGTCCGCAGTCCTCGCGGCACCGTCACCGACCAGCGGACCATGCGCGCCGCTACCGGCCGCCTCGTCCGCGGGCTTCGAACCGCTTCTCGAAAAATTCATGAACGCCTTCTGCTACCAGAAACAGGCCTGGCAGCATGATGCGCAGGTTCGCACCACCGACGGTGTCCATCCTTACGTTAAAATTTGGTATTCGCCATCTCTGTATAACTGGCTGACCGTCAGCGGCCGCGAGGGCGAAGTTCCCGACGGCGCAATGCTGGTGAAGGAGCAATACGTCAGTCTCACCGCTCCTCTGCACGAATGGACCATCATGGTGAAGGATTCGACCGGCTCATGGGATGGCTGGTACTGGGCGGACCTGTCGGCGCCCACCAAACCGCAGTTGCCGACCTCGCCATGCGCCGAGCCGCAGGTCTCATTCGTCGGATTCGGCCTGTATTGCATGAACTGTCACGCCTCGGCGCTTGGACTGCAGGGCACCTATGCGTCCACCGATTTCTTAAACGCTCCGCCGGCTACGATCACCGGCAATGAACCTGAGATCTTCGACAACATCCATCAACGGGTTCCGATCCTCGCCGATTCGTCGCTGATTGAACAGTCGCTCGCGCCACGCAATACGGGCATACCGAGCGCGATCTTTGCCAATCTCCAGGAGCTGCCACTTCCCAAGTCCGCTTGCATGCCATCGGAAGCGCTCGATCATGTAGTGTCCGGCGGCACCTCGACCGGGGGGCCGGAGGAGTTCCTGACCTCCGATCAGTGCGCGGCATGCCATAACGCGACCGGGACACTCTCCGGCACCAACCGCACCGATCTTCCAAGCATGCTGTGGCCGGATTCGGTGACTCCGATTGCGAACCTCTCCGAATATGGGGAATGGCGCTACTCGATGATGGGCCTCGCCGGCCGCGATCCGATCTTTTTCTCGCAACTGAACTCGGAATCGACCCTGCACAAGAACATCGCGGGGCAAACCAACGCCCCGGCCTTCGTGCAAAATCTTTGTCTTCATTGTCATGGTGTGATGGGCCAGCGTCAGTACCAGATCGATAACGGCCCCAGCGCCCTGCTCACACGCGCGGAATTGAGTAAGACCAACTCCAGGTATGGTGCGCTGGGCCGCGACGGGGTCTCATGCGAAGTGTGCCATCACATGACCGACGACGGATTCGGCGATCCCACCATGCAGGCCACTACCAACACGACCTTCACCGGGGACTTCAATGTCGGACCCGCCGACGAGGTCTATGGGCAGTTTGCCGATGTTGCCACCTATCCGATGATAAGCGCATTGGGAATCACCCCGATGTTAGGCGAGCCCGCACCTCCCATGGTTCCTGCTATCCAGGACGCGCGCCTGTGCGGCTCCTGCCACACCATCATCCTGCCGGTCTACGACAAGAACGGGACTCAGGTCATGGAACACGGGCAGCCAAAGACTGTTTATGAGCAAGCCACATTCCCGGAGTGGCTGAATAGTAAGTTCGTCACGGTCCCGTGCCAGACCTGTCACATGCCAACCGAGTTCCATGGCGACCCGCTCAATCCCAACCCGACGCTGGCGTACAAAATCGCCAACATCGAGGACAACACGTTCCCAGCGGTGGCGTTCCGCGAGCCTGACGCTGGCATCACGATGGAGATCCAGCAACCGTTCGCTCGCCATCTGCTGCTAGGTATCAACACCTTTGCGCTTGAGATGTTCAAGCAGTTCCGCGCGCAACTTGGACTATACGCGCGGGATCCATACCTCCCCGGCAAGTTCGCGCCGATCATTTCCAGTCAGGACACCGCGATCTCCGAGAGCGTCGACGAGGCCACCACGCAAACCGCGACCGTGCAGATCCTGTCCGCCGCCAGCAGCAACGGTACTTTGACCGCCGACGTGCTGGTGACTAACCTCGCCGGTCACAGCTTCCCGTCGGGTGTTGGATTCAGACGCGCGTTCGTGAATTTTCAGGTGCTCGACAGCTCCGGCAAGGAACTGTGGGCCTCGGGCGATACGTCGCCGGAGGGCGTGATTCTGGGGGAAAATCGCAAGCCGTTGGTGACGGAGTTCTTCAGTCCCAAACAACAGACCTTCCAGACCCACTATTGGACAGGGAATCCGATCACGAATCAGAACCAGGTACAAATCTACGAGGAGCTGGTAACTGATCCTCAGGGACAGTTGACGACCAGCTTTATCGCCCTCAACGAAAAAGTGAAGGATAACCGCCTTCAGCCGCAAGGATGGTCCACTGCGGGACAATTCGCCGTGGAGACCGGGCCGGTCGGTGAGGCCGCCAACGATCCGGACTACACCACCACCAACAGCCCTGGCTCCAATACCATACAGTATCAAGTGCCTCTTACCGGAAAGGTTGGCAAGGCAGCGGTCGTGACCGCGACCCTCTACTATCAGACCATTCCTCCGTACTATCTACGACAGAGAGCCGAAGACGCGACCGGTATCGACACCAGCCGGCTTCAGTTCTACGCGAGGAACCTGGTGGTGAAGGGCACGCCGGTCGATGGATGGCGTCTGATGATCGCCAACGACTCGATGAATGTTCAGTAGCTGAGTTTCCAATGACCGTTGGTACTCGTTGAGCGAATTGCTTCGCAGCCTCGGATTGACGGTCTCATCCCACCCTGAACTCTTTAGCCTTATGCAATAAATCCAACAGTGCTAATCTGTCCCTGATGAATCGGACGATTTCAACGAGTTAAAATGCCTATTTCGACCGCGATGCTCGAAGGAGACTGACCGCGACGCTGCCGAGGCATGACGTTGCACAGGATACTACTCATCTCCGGCATCGTGATTGGCGCGGTGGTGCTCATCGCGACGGCGCTTACCGTCTACGCCTACTTCAATTTGAGTTCGATCGTCGCGCGCAATGAAAAGCGTATCGTTGCCCGCGTCAGCGACGCGCTTGGCCGGCGCGTCGAGGTCGCGAACATACAGGCGCAGATGGGATGGGGCGTGTCGGTCGAGGTGACCGGTCTCACAATTGCCGACGATCCGGCTTTTTCCACCAAACCGTTTCTCGCCGCCAACGACCTGTCGGTCGATGTCGAGTTCTTCCCGCTGCTTTATGGCGACGCGAAGGTCGTAAGACTCGAACTGGTCAAACCCGACATCCGAATCGTGATGAATGCGGCGGGCGACCTCAACCTGAGCTCTCTTGGCGTCAGCCCCGAGGACGCACGCCGGGAAACGGAACCGGCGCGGCGCCGGCATGCGAAAAAGCGATCGTCGCTTGCCGACTTGTCGATCAAGGCGCTCAGCATCGAGGACGGCGAGGTCCATTTCAAGGATCTCAGCGAGCAGGCGGCGCCGCTCCGCGTCCGTCACCTGGATCTCGACGTGACCGATTTCAACGCAGCGTCGTCGTTCGGCGTCGAGACCAAATTTGCGTTTCCATCCGAGCAACAGAACGTCGAAGCGTCGGGAAAGCTCGGACCGCTGCTGAACAAAGGTATGCTGGACGCGTCCGGAATCCCGGTCGACCTGAACCTGAAGATCGATTCGATCGTGCTCGACAGTCTGCGCCCGCTCGCCGAGATCGGATCGAAGATACCGGCCGGGCTTTCGATTCCGGATCCCGCATCAGTCAGCGGCACGGCGCGCGGCTCGTTCGGCAATCTCGCAATTACGCTCAGCACCGACCTCACTGCGAACCGGGTCGCGTACGCGACGATTTTCGACAAACCGGCGGGAACCGCGATGACCATAAATACGAACGGCACCTGGGGCGATCAGCTCGAGATAGCGAGTGTGAACCTGAAGCTGTCCGATCTCGAATTGACGGGGAGCCGGTTCTCGAACGGCCCGCAGCCGCTCAGCGCGCAAATCGATTCGAACAGCTTCAACCTTGCAAATCTAGGCCCGATGATAAGTCCTATGGCCGGATACGACATGGCCGGTATGGGCGAAGTTCACGGCACGCTGAAGCTGGGCGCCAACGCGCCGGATATCGATGGAACCGTGATGCTGAAACAGGTCGCGGTGAAGCTGGGGTCGTCGGTTCAGAGCGGAATCAGCGATCTGAACAGCACGATTCGTTTCGAGTCGTTAAGTCCGGTGAACGCCAGTTATGCGCTGAAGGCCGACTCGGTGAAACTTGCGGAGATCTTTGCCGGTCGTTCGCCCGGCGACGTTATCAACCGCCTGACGGTCAAAGGCACGGCGGACGGCGAGATTGCTTCGCCGCGATTCAGCGCGACGATCCAATCGACGGACGGATCGCTCGAAAATGTTTCATACCGCAATCTCGATCTGACGGCCGCATACTTCAACCGGCGCGCGTCGGCGCGTCCCCTCAACGCGGGCGTGTTTGGCGGCTCGCTGACAGCGAACGCGGATGCGGTTCTCGGCGACGTGCCAACCTTTAACGTCACGCTCGCGATGAGAAATCTCGACATGGAACAGGCGCTGCGATCGCAAAACATCAGTGCGGCCGGCAGGGTGCACGGGCTTTTGACCGGCAACGTGGCGGCGTCGGGCAGCGGCGCGAATTGGCATCGAATCAGGCCGACGATCCGCGGCAGCGGGCGAGTGGCAATCGCGAACGGCAAGCTCGTCGGCGTCAATATCGTCGCGGACGCGATCAACGCGGTGGCCGCGGCGCCGGGCGTCAGCCAACTGGTGAACGTGGGGTTCAGGTCGAGCCATCATGGGTTGCTGGTCGATCCCGACACCGAGCTGCAATCGGCAAGCATGAGCTTTCAGCAGACGGGGCCGCGGTTCACGACGCACGATCTGTATGCGCAGTCGCCGGACTACTCGCTTACCGCCGACGGCTGGTTCGACATGGACAAGAACATCGAGATGAATGCCGACATCCGGCTCACGCTCGGGCTGCAGGTCGCGATTCCGGTGACGGTGAGCGGGCAACTGCCCGGGGTGCGCGTGCTGCCGGACGTGCCGACATTGGCGGAGCGCGTGGCGATGGGCGCGATCAACACACCGGGCAATATCGTCCGCGGCGGAGTGAACGCGGTGGGTTCGCTCGTAGGAGCGCCGTCCGCGGGGTCGGCGATTCCGAATCCGATTGACGCGATCAAGAAATTTCTGCCGTGAGCGGGTTCTCGAAAGCGGCCAGTAATCCCAAACCCGCGGGTGAGCTATGCGGCGATGCCGACACCGTCCAGATATCGACGCAAAGCCGCCATCTCGCCGGACGATACCATCGCGCCAACGTAGCCATCGGGCCGGACCAGCACCCAGTCGCCCGCCGAGACGCCGTAGGCATCGCGAAGGTAGCCGCCCTCGTCGACAATGTCTCCGCGCACGCCAACCGTGTGGATGTGCAAGTTGCGGCGCGGCGCGATGGCGGCGCGGTCGAGCTGGTAGCCGAGCAAAGTCCAGTGCGGACCCTGGAAGAGTTTGAAGAGCCGCGTGGGCTGGCCTGCCGCGCCTCTGATGGGAGCGTCCGGGGCGCGGTCGCCCGCTATCACGCGTTCCGAGGAGCGAGCCGGTTGGTTGAGAGACAGGCTCGATTCGGGATAGCCCAGATCGAGCTGATGCGTCTCGCGGCCGCGCCGCATATCAGCACGATCCCTGGCGGCCTGCAGCAGTTTGGTCGAGAGGCCGAGCATCTCCGCGGCGATCGGGCGCCGTTCTGCCTCGTATGTCGCGAGCAGTTTCTCCGGCGCGCCGTTGATGACGGCCGCGAGCTTCCAACCCAGGTTGTAAGCGTCCTGCACACTGGTATTGAGACCCTGGCCTCCGGTCGGCGGATGGATATGGGCGGCGTCGCCGCCAATGAAGACGCGGCCGACCTGGTATTTGTCGGCCATGCGCGCGTTCATGTTAAAGGCGGAAGCCCACAAAACCTCGCGGATCACTATGTCCCTACGGCCGGTGCGTGCGGCCGCCCATGCCGTCATCGCCTCGGGGGAGAGATCGATATCGCCCTCCATCGGGATCGGCGCTTGCAACTGGAACATGTCGGTACCGCGCAGCGGACAGAAGGACGTCTGCTTTTCCATCGAGCCTTCGTTGAACCGATGCCAGGCGTCGGTGCTGAGGCCTTCCAGCCGAACGTCCGCGACCACGGCCCGTACGCCCAGGGTCTTGCCGGGGAATTCGATGTTCAGCGCATGCCGCACGTAGCTCTTGCCGCCGTCCGCCCCCACGAGATAACCGGCCCGCAGGGTCTCCTCGCCGTCAGCGCACATGACATGAGCCGTCACGCCCTCGGCGTCCTGCTCGAAAGCGATCAGTTCGCAGCCGAAACGCGGACGGTGCCCGAGTTCCGCGAGGCGTTCGCGCAGCACCGCCTCAGTCAGGAATTGCGGCACCATCAGCGGGATCAGGTAGGGCTCGTCCGGCGTGTCTTCATGTGGTTCCATCACCGGCGAGTCTTGATAAGAACCGTCCTCGCGATATTCGCACTGTGGCGGATAGGTTCCACCGACGGCCACGAGCCGGTCGATGACACCGAGATCCTCGAAAACTTCCTGGCTGCGGGGCTGAATTCCCTTGCCGCGGGAGCCCGCGAACGGGCTGGACAGCTTGTCGATCAAGCGAAACGCAACGTTGCGGCGGGCCAAATCGATAGCCAGCGTCAATCCGGCCGCCCCGGCACCGGCGATAAGAACCTCGGTGGTTAACTGCTGCTTCATCCGGGAACTCCTGCACTGCAACTCAATTATGTGTATTATACACATAATGTCGCGTAAACTATCAATCGGAAACGAACCCGCCAAAACCATGAGCAAAGAGATTCGCCACCTGCACCATGCCCTCATCGACTTGCTGGGGATGATGAACAGGCCGCAGGGCGATACGGCGCTTATCCGGGAAGCCGGCATCTCGCTCGACCGGGCGTTGTTTCCCCTGCTGGTCGGTATCGAGCGAAGGGGACCGATTGGCGTGGGCGAACTGGCCGACCTGGTCGCGCGGGATTACACGACCGTCAGCCGGCAAGTGGCAAAGCTCGAAAGTCTAAGGCTCGTCGCACGCCGCGTATCCAAAGGCGACAAACGCGTGCGCGAAGCGACTATCACGGCGAAAGGGCGCGCGATGACGGACGCCCTGGACGCAGCGCGGGAACGCGTCGCGTCTATCCTGCTTGCTAATTGGTGCAAGAAAGACCTTCAGGATCTTGCCCGCCTGATGCGCAGATTTGCGGACGATCTTCTTGCCTGGCGAACTTGAAATGCTAAATCACGTGTTTCACGCGGACATCTAGCGGAGGATTAATCCCACGGCACCGACGATCCATATCAGCGTCACGACGCCAAAAATCACGGCCGATAAATCGTGCATACTCAAATTCCCTCCGAGACGTCCTCAACGCCAAGGCGTTAAAGCGCGCTGAACAAATTGTTCAACGAGGGAACGAACGGGAAGATTTGCGACGGATTGTGGCGAACAATCGGCGAAAAGGTGAGGAAGATGAGGGATCAGGGAAGGATGTCGAACCGTCCGACGCGGTGTGGCCGATAGATTTCGAAGTCCTTGCGGTCGATGGTAAAGATGCGCCTGAGACCTTCACGCTCGGCGACCCGCACCAACGCGGCATCCGCGAGGTCCATCGGCAGATCGCGGTACTTCCACATCAGCTCGCGCATGCGCGGGCAATCGTCGAGACCGATCTGGATGAACCGCAAACCAACGACATTGACCATGTCCCAGAGCGCTCGCTGGGCGTAGGCGCTGGCGCGCACCAGGTACATCGCCTCGGTAAATGCGGGCCAGACCGAGCCCATCGGGTCGCGAAGGGTCGCGAGTGCGTCGACACACCGCTGATGATAGCTGTCGCTCCGGTCAATCAGCGCGACGAGGGGGCCGGCGTCGACGAGTACGATTGGCATTCTTATTTTCTTGCAGCATACGTGCGAACCGTTCGCCGGTGCGCTCTGACAAATTCATCCCGCCGCTGTCCCACGAACCAATCAGATGAGCCATCAGCTCGAAGGGCGTAGGCTTTGTGGTTCGCACCCGCGACTTTTTCTGGCGCAGCGTCGCGAGCGCCTGGCGCACGACTTCGGACTTGGAAAGTCCGGTCTCCCGCGCGACTTGCTCGAGGAAGGCGGCAGTCTGCGGATCGATTCTGACATTGAGGGCGCCCATGGCTGGTATTTGTATCACAGCGTGTAATACAAGACCATCTCGCGGCGCCGGCCGTTCAGCGGCGGGTCAGTTTGTCTACTTCGGCGAGTTCTTCGGCGGTGAGTTTCCAGTTGCCGGCCTTTACGTTCTGGGTGACCTGGTCGGGGCTGGTTGCGCCCGAGATTACGCTGGAGACTTGCGGCTGCGACGCGAGCCATCCGACGGCGAGTTCGAGAATCGTATGCTCGCGGCTGCTCGCGAACTTCTCGAGCCGTTCCAGCGTCGCGAAGTTTTCGTCGGTGAGTGCCTGCTGCGCAATCCGCTGGACGAGCGAAAGGCGGGTACCCTTCGGCGGCTCGGCGCCGCGCTTGTATTTTCCAGTGAGAAATCCACTAGCCAGCGGAAAGTAGGGCAGGATACCTACTCCGAACTCGCGGCATGCGGGGATTAGTTCGCGTTCGATGCGGCGGTCGAGCAGGTTGTACTGGTTTTGCGCGGAGACGTACGAGGCGAGTCCACGGCTGCGCGATATCCAGAGCGCATCGACGGTCTGCCAGGCGTTGAAGTTACTATTCCCGATGTAGCGGACCTTGCCGGCGCGAACGAGATCGTTCAGCGCCTCGAGAGTTTCATGCTGCGGCGTGTCAGCGTCCGGCGTGTGAATCTGGTACAGATCGATATAGTCAGTACCCAATCGTTTGAGGCTCGCCTCGGCGGCCGCCATGACGTAGCGGTACGACGCACCGCGCATGTATGGACCGTCGCCCATCGCCATGCCGAACTTGGTCGCGACGATCACGTCGCGGCGGCGATCGCCGAGCGCCTTGCCGAGCAGCTCTTCAGAGCCACCGCGATTGCCGTAGATGTCCGCAGTGTCGAACAGCGTGATGCCCTCGTCGAGGGCTCGATCAACCACGGCGCGTGTCTGTTCCGCGTCGGTTCGCATGCCAAAGTTGTTGCATCCGAGGCCGACAGCCGAAACCTTCAATCCCGAGTTGCCGAGTTTGCGATATTCCATGATTACCGATCCTTTCGTGCGGCGTCAGGCGGCCGCTTCAGGCGCGAAGAAGACCAGGGTTCGCACCTCGACGCTTTCGCGCGGCGGAGGGTTGGGCGGACTCGAGGGATCCTCGAAGGCGGAATGCGCGGTGAATCGCGCGCGGCGCCCGTCGGAATCGTAACACTTGAGCAATAGTACTTCTTCCTTCAGCTGATTCGGAATGTAGTACCATCGATGATTCGGATTGAACGCGACTGAGTACACTTCGCCGTCGCGATCGCGGTACTTGAGCACGTGCTTGACGAAGTCGTCCTGCACCATGCTTTGCGCGTCGCATACGGCCAGCGGCGACTCCTGCACGGGTCCGCGAATCGGGCGCCAGACGTCGATTATCGCGAAACGACTCTTGAGCAGCGCGTCGGCCTCATCCGGCAAAAGATCGCGCACGCGCTGCGGGCCGGACTTGAGCGTGTAGTCATTGTGGGCGACCTTGACCGGCTCCTGCGCGCCGTTCTCGCGGCGTTTCGCCATCGGGCGCGAGCGGACGTTATGATCGAAGACGTGCACTTTGACCGCGCCGGTAAATTCGCGAACCATCCGCTCGACTTCCGGATAATAGACCCGGCGAACTTCTTCGGGGTCGTAAAAATTTGCGACCACGGTGTTCTGATGCGTTACCGCGAAGCCCTGGCGGTCGAGCGACAGCTCGCTCATGATTGCACGCGCGCTCCAGATGGGCACGGTGAACCGGGAATAGGTGGCGGTCCGCGCGGGGACACCCGGAGGCGGCTTGAAGTTGTAACTCACGGGATGCTGATCTTTGTCGGCGAGGTAGTTGAGCACGCCGCTGACGTGATCGGGACTGCTGGCCGTGGCATTTTCGGTGCTCGGGATAGTCATCGGGGAAGTACTCCTGAGATCCTGTCACTGTGCTACGGGAGCGCGCGCGGCGGGTCAAGCGCGAATTCGATGAAGATGGCAATATTTGGCGGATGGCAAAGCTGCGCGACATCCTGAAACCGCGGCCGCGAATTTTGTTCGTCGGGATCAATCCGAGTCTTCGCTCCGAGCAGATGGGGCATCATTTTGCCAGCCCCGGCAATCCGTTCTGGCGGCTGCTGCATGCGGCGCGACTGGTGCCCGAGGAACTCAAGTGCGAGGACGATGCGCGGCTGGTGGAATTCGACCTGGCGCTTACGAATCTGTGTGCGCGGGCGACGCGGGCGGCGGCAGAGCTGAGCACGGCCGAGATTATCGCGGGACGAAAAGTGCTGGCGCGGAAGATTCGGCGGGTGCGTCCGCGGGTGGTCGCGTTCGTGGGTGTGAGCATCTACCGCGGATTTTTTGGCGTCGCGCAGGGTGAGGGCGCTGGCGCGAAGGACGAGGAGATTTTCGGCGCGCGGGTTTTCGTGCTGCCGAATCCCAGCGGGCTGAATGCGAGTTATCCGGGGTTCAAGCACAAGTTGATTTGGTTTGAGAGGTTGCGGGAGTTTGCGGTGTCACTAGAGGACTAGCTATTCGCGAATTTCCAAGTGGCTATTGAAGTGGCTATTCGATTCCGTAGCGGCGGCGCTTTCGCCACAGCGTCGTGACGTTGATGCCGAGCGTGTCGGCGGCCTCTTCGAGGGTGGCGCTGGCGGCGAGCACGCGAGAGATGTGTTCGCGCTCGACGTCATCGAGGCTGGCCGCGTTGGTGCTGCTGGTGAGCGTCTCGGTCGTCGATTCGTGAAACAGCGAATCGGGCAGGTCATCGGGAGCGATCGTTTCGCCGCGCATCAGGACGGTGCCTCGTTCGATCGCGTTGCGCAGTTCGCGCACATTGCCGGGCCATCGATAGCGGGTGAGCGCGGCGGTCGCGCCGGGTGAAAATGCCAGGCCGGGATGGGAATTGCGGATGGCGGCGACGTTCAGCAGCCATTGCGCGAGCGGCAGAATGTCCTCGCGGCGTTCGCGCAGAGGCGGGACGCGCAGGGTGATGACGTTGAGGCGGTAATAGAGATCCTCGCGGAAATGATGCGCGGCGACCTCGGATTCGAGATCGCGATTGGACGCGGCGATTATTCGCGCGTCCACGTGAATGGTGCGTTCGCCGCCTACGCGCTCGAAGTTCTGATCCTGCAGAAAGCGCAGGAACTTCGTCTGCAGGGTCGGCGTCAAATCGGCAATCTCGTCGAGGAAAACGGTCCCGCCGTTGGCCGCCTCGAGTCGGCCCGGCTTGTCCTTGACCGCGCCGGTGAACGCGCCGCGCATATGTCCGAACAATTCGCTTTCGAGAAGTTCTTCGGAGAGCGTAGTGCAATTGACGACCACGAACGGCTTGCTCTGACGCGGGCTCCATCGGTGAATCTGGCGGGCGATGACGTTCTTGCCGGTGCCGCTCTCGCCGGTGAGCAGAATGGTGGCGTCGCTGGAGGCGGCCTGGCGGGCGGTTTCGAGCAGGCGCTGCATCGCGGGACTCTTCGAGTCGAGCAGCGGCTCCTCGTCGATGGCGCTGCGCAGCGCGCGATTTTCCGAGGTAAGGATGCCGACCTGCAGAGCGCGATCGACAGTGTGCTGAATCTGCTCGAGCGAAAACGGCTTTGTGACATAGTCGTAGGCGCCGGACTTCATGGCCTCGACAGCATTTTCAACGGTCGCAAAAGCGGTCATCAGTATCACGAGGCATTCGGGTTGGCGCCGCTTGATGTCACGCAGCAGCTCGAGGCCGCTCATCTCGGCCATCTTGTAGTCGGTCAGAACCAGATCGAACTGTTTCTCGGCGAGGAGCGCGACGGCCTGCGCGCCGTTCTCGGCGGCGCGAACTTCGTGGCCGACCGACTCGAAAAACGAGACGAGGCTGCGGCGGATATTGCGCTCGTCGTCGACAATGAGCAACTTAGCCATCAAATCTCCTGGGCGGCGGGAATTTCGACGATGAATCGGGAGCCATGAGAGTTGGCGCTCTCGACGAAAATCCTGCCGCCATGGGCCTCGACAATTTCCTTGACGATCGACAGGCCCAGCCCGGCCGATCCCTTTTCGAAGCCCTCGGAACCATACTGCACGAAACGCTCGAAAATATAGTCCTTCACCTCGGGCGGAATTCCGGGGCCCGAATCGGTAACTTCAAGCCGCGTGCCGTGCTCGGTGCCGAGCGCCGCGACTTTGATGGTTCCGCCGGCGGGGGTATAGCGCAGCGCGTTGCCGAGCAGATTCGAAATCACCCACGAGAGCTTCACGGGATCGCCGATAATCTCGGGCACCGGCGCGATGTGCTCTTCGATCTCGACGTGCTTTTCGCGCGCCTGAATTGCGAACCGTTTGGTCACGTCGGCCGCGAGGCGGGCAAGATCCAGACGCTTCTGCTGCACGGCGATCGCTGGAACTTCGCCGCGCGCGAGATTGAGCAGGTTGTCGGTAAGCTGCCGCATCCGCGAGCATTCCTCGAGAATCACCTGCAGCAGTTCGTTGTTCTTGGGATTCGACTCCGGCGCATTCTCCCTGCTCAGTAGTTCCGCCGACAGCGCCAGCGAGGTGAGCGGCGTCCTGAGTTCGTGCGATAGAGTGGCGACCAGGTTGGTGCGCGCGCGATCCTGATCGCGGATGTAGGTTACATCCTGCAGAATCAGCAGCGTGCCGAGCGACTTGCCAATGGCGTGATGAAGCGGGACCGGCTTCAACACGTAGGAATGATCGCGGCCGCGAACGTGAAGGTCGATTTCAGTGCGATGGCCGTTCGGACCGGCCCGCTGAAGCGTGCGCAGCGCATCGCGGACGCGAAGGTAATGCGGATGGTTGCTGCTGAGATCGTCGAATGGACTGCCGAGCGAGTCCTGCGGATCGACGCCGAGGATCAGCGACGCGATCTCATTTATATGCGCGACGATTCCTTCCGAATCGATCAGCACGACGCCGTCCTCGAGGCTCTCGATGATCGCCTCGGTCTTGCTCTTTTCATAGACCAGGCGCTCGACGTTGAGCTTGTCGTACTGCTCGAGACGCTCGGCCATCTGGTTGAATTCGCGCGCAACCGCTTCGAGCTCGGCGAGCGGCTGGGGTCCGAGCCGCACCTGCGACTTGCGCTGACTGATACCGCGCAGGCGCTCGGCAAGTTCCGTCAGTGGCTTTGAGAGCCGCCATCCGAGACCCCACGAGACGGCGGCGCCCACCAGCAGCACCAGCGCGAGGCCGCCGGCGAATTCGTAGGCCAGGTGCTTGCCCAGTTTTACCGAGCGGCTGTCCGCGCGGAACATGGCGGCTTTGTTCATCGCGATCAGATCGTCGAGTCGGCCGTTCAACTCGGCGAATTCGCGGTCGTGATAAGTGCCGGGCGGGGCGGTGGTCACGTCGGCGAACAGCTTGTTGGCGCGTTGAGCGATATCGCCGGCCAGTTCGGGCTCGCCGACTTCTGTGAAGTCGTGATCTTCGACGTCCAGCCACTGCAAAAAATTATGCCGCGCGGCGGGCAGGACGTCCTTAGCCTTGCCGTCGTGCTCCGCCACCTGCAACGTGTTGAGTGCGGCGTGCATGTTCTGCGCGGCCTCGATGCTGATGTAGTTGCGATAGAGGGTCGCGCGGATTGCGCCGCCGAGCGCGTAGACGCGCGGCAGTGTGTAGAGTCCGAGCAGAACGACCAACGCCAGCATCAGCAAGGTGCCGTTGCGAATCTGGCGTTGCATCGAGGGTGCGTTCATCGCGGTTCCTCCTGTTCGTCGGTCGCGACGATTTCCACGTCGAGGTCGGTTGCGTCCGCAACCAGCCGCGCCACCACGTCGCCCTTGAGCCACCGGCGCCATCGCGGTTGATGAGTTCGGCCGACGATTACCTTCGACACGCCCTTGTCGTGCGCGAAGTCGATCAACGCCTTGACCACATCGTCGGACTTGAGCCAGACGGTCTCGGCGCCGAGGTCGCTGGCGACATTGATGTTATTGAGCAGCGCGACGAAATCGCGGGTGCCGATGTTCTTCACCGATTCGGCGGGCGTCTCGATGTGCACGGCGAACCATTCGGCGTTGAGCTGTCCGGCGATGCGCGAAGCCTTGCGCAGCAGCTGTCCGGTGTCCGAGGCGTTGGACGACAGTCCGACCATGAGGCGGTCGGTCACGTTCGCGCGGCGTCCGCCCTCGCGCTTGATGGACTCACGGTCCGATCGCTGGCGATCCAGGCTGCGCGCGACTTCGCGCAGCGCCAGCTCGCGGAGCGAGGTGAGATTGCTCGGCTTGAAAAAATTTTTGAGCGCGTTTTCGATCTGATCCTGCGGGTAAATCTTCCCCTCGCGCAGCCGTTCGCGCAGCGCTTCCACGGGCACATCGATGTTGACGATTTGATCCGCACGCGCGAGGAACGAATCGGGCACTGTCTCGCGCACGTCGATGCCGGTAACGCGCCGCATCAGCGCGTTCAGGCTCTCGACGTGCTGGATGTTCATAGCGGTAATCACGTTGATACCGGTGCCGACAATCTGCTCGACGTCCTGGTAGCGTTTTTCGTGACTGGAGCCGGGAACGTTGGTATGCGCGAGCTCGTCGACGACTACCACATCGGGCTTGCGCGCGATGACCGCATCGACGTCCATCTCCTCGAGCGTAACCTCGCGGTACGAGAGCTTGCGGCGCGGAACGATCTCGAGGTCGCCAATCCGTTCCTCGGTCTCGCGGCGGTGATGCGTCTCTACGAAGCCAAGCACGACATCCACTCCTCGATCGCGGAGTTGATGCGCCTCCTCGAGCATCCTGTATGTCTTGCCTACGCCCGCGGCAGCGCCAATAAAGACTTTGAGACGTCCCCGTTGAGGTTGGGGCACGAGATCGAGAAAAGCTTCGGGCTCGAGTCGTTTGTCATCGCTCATTCAAGTCCCGGGCGTTCCGCCGTGACTTCCGGCGGCGCGATCACCGGAATTTCGCGCGGAGCGATCGAGGGCCAGGTTCAGGAGCAGGACGTTTACGCCGGGCTCGCCGAAGATTCCCGCCGATCGCGGCCGCGTGTTCTCGGCAACCAACTGCCGGACCCGATCTTCGCTCAGACCGCGCGCGTGAGCAACACGTGCCACCTGCAGGTCTGCCGCCGCCGGACTTATCTCGGGATCCAGCCCGCTGCCGGAGGCGGTCACCAGGTCGATAGGAACCTGGTGTGGATCGGTTCCGGGATTGCTCTCGACAACGTTCTTGAGCCGTAACTTGACCGCGTCTATTAGCGCCTTGTTGGTCGGGCCGAGATTCGAGCCGCCCGAGTTGGCGGCGTCGTAACCTTTGTCGCCGGCGGCGGACGGCCGGCTCTGGAAATAGCGGGGCGACGAAAAATTCTGGCCGATGAGGCTCGAGCCGACGACCTTGTTGTCCACGACGACCAAACTGCCGCCCGCCTGGCTGGGGAAAATAACCTGCGCAAAGCACCATATCGCCAGCGGATAAACAATGCCGGTGAGGACGGTAAGCACCAAGGTCACCACGAGAGCGGATTTGAACGTCTTCACTAAAAAAGCCTCAGGCGAGATGCAGCGCGGCGACCAGGATGTCGATGGCCTTGATGCCGATGAACGGAATGATCACGCCGCCGAAGCCGTAGATAATAAGATTGCGGGTCAGAATCGCGGCCGCGCCCACCGGGCGGTATTGCACACCGCGGAGCGCCAGCGGAATCAGCGCGATGATAATCAGGGCGTTGAAAATCACTGCCGACAGAATCGCACTCTGCGGCGTCGCCAGATGCATCACGTTGAGGCGCTGCAGTTCGGGATACTCGACGATAAACAGCGCCGGGATGATGGCGAAGTACTTGGCGACGTCGTTGGCGATGGAGAAAGTCGTGAGCGCGCCGCGCGTCATCAACAACTGTTTGCCGATCTCGACGACTTCCATCACCTTGGTCGGATTCGAGTCGAGGTCGATCATGTTGCCGGCCTCGCGCGCGGCCTGGGTGCCCGCGTTCATCGCAATTCCGACGTCGGCCTGCGCGAGCGCGGGTGCGTCGTTGGTGCCGTCGCCGATCATCGCGACCAGCTTGCCCTGGTTCTGCTCCTCGCGAATGAGGCGCAGCTTGGTTTCGGGAGTGGCCTCGGCCAGGAAGTCGTCGACGCCCGATTCATTGGCGATGGCGGCGGCGGTCAGCGGGTTGTCGCCGGTAATCATGATGGTGCGCAAGCCCATCGCGCGCAGGCGCTCGAAGCGCTCGCGGATTCCTTCCTTGACCACATCTTTCAGATAGATCACGCCGAGTGCCTTCGATTCGTCGGCGACGACCAGCGGCGTTCCACCGCTGCGTGCGATGCGCTCGACGATTGCCTTCAAGTCGGTCGGCGGCGTGCCGTGATTTTCCTGGACGAAGTGTGCGACCTGTTCGGCGGCACCCTTGCGGATTCGACGGCCGCCAATATCGACGCCGCTCATCCTGGTCTGCGCGGAAAACGGTATGAAGGTGGCGCCGTCCTCGCCGAGTTCGCGGCCGCGCAGGTTGTACTCGCGCTTGGCCAGCACGACGATCGAGCGTCCTTCGGGGGTCTCGTCGGCCAGCGATGCGAGCTGTGCGGCCTCGGCGAGTTCTGCAGGTTGCACGCCTTGAACCGGAATGAACTCCGCGGCCATCCGATTGCCGAGCGTGATGGTTCCGGTCTTGTCGAGCAAAAGTGTATCGACGTCGCCCGCGGCCTCAACCGAGCGGCCCGACATCGCGAGCACGTTGTGCTGCACGAGGCGATCCATGCCGGCGATCCCGATGGCGGAGAGCAAGCCGCCGATGGTGGTCGGAATCAGGCATACCAGCAGCGACACCAGCACCGGCAGCCCCAGCTTGGTGCCGCCATACAGGCCGAACGGGTAGAGCGTGACGACGACCAGCAGGAAGACGATGGTGAGGCCGGAGAGTAGGATGCTGAGCGCGATTTCGTTGGGCGTTTTCTGGCGATGGGCGCCCTCGACGAGCGCGATCATGCGGTCAAGGAAGGTCTCGCCGGGGTTGGCGGTGATCTTCACCTTGATCCAGTCGGAGATGACGGTGGTCCCGCCGGTGACGCCGCTGCGATCGCCGCCGCTTTCGCGAATCACCGGTGCGGATTCGCCGGTGATAGCGGCCTCGTTGACGGCGGCGATGCCCTCGATGATCTCGCCGTCGCCGGGAATGACGTCGCCGGCGGCGACCATCACGATGTCGTCGCGCCGGAGCTGCGCCGCCGGTACGAGTTTCGTCTCTCCGCTTGGGAGAATCACCTTAGCCTGGGTTTCAGTGCGCGTCTTGCGCAGGTTATCGGCCTGCGCCTTGCCGCGACCTTCGGCCATCGCTTCGGCGAAGTTGGCGAACAGGACGGTGAACCACAGCCACAGCGCGATTTGGAATTCGAAGCCGGCCAGCGCCATCTTGTGCGCCAGCGTGTCGCGGATCAGCGTGAACATCACGAGCACGCTGGTGACCTCGACGACGAACATCACGGGATTCTTGATCATCAGGCGCGGGTCGAGCTTGACGAACGAATCGATCGACGCGCGCGAGACGATTTCGCGATTCCAAAGTGCGGGGGCCTTGCGATCACTCATGTTGAGACACCAGACCTAGAACAGTTTCCCGGCCGACATCAGCAGTTGCTCGACGATCGGTCCGAGCGCGACGGCGCAGAAGAAGGTCAACGCGCCGACGATCACGATTACGCCAATCAGCAGGAATACGAATGGGATGCCGTCGGTCGGAAAAGTCCCGGCGCTGGCGGCGGTGGATTTCTTGGCCGCAACCGAGCCCGCAATCGCAAGCGCGGGGATCGCCATCATGAACCTGCCGAGCAGCATCACGATCGCAATCGTCACGTTGAAGAAGGCAGTATTGGCGTTCAGGCCGGCGAAGGCCGAGCCGTTGTTCGCGCCCGCTTCCGTGTATGCGTACAAGACTTGCGAGAAGCCGTGCGGCCCCGGATTGGACATGCCCGCCAGCCCCGCGGGCAAGACCGTCGCGACGGCGGTCGGTATCAGAATGACGGCTGGGAAGATCAGCACGTAGAGCATCGCTAGCTTCATCTCTCGCGCCTCAATTTTCTTGCCGAGATATTCGGGCGTCCGCCCGACCATCAGGCCCGCGATGAACACCGCGAGGACTGCCATCACGATGATCCCGTACAGGCCGGAGCCGACGCCGCCGAAGATCACCTCGCCGAGCTGCATGTTGACCATCGGCACCAGCCCGCCAAGCGGCGTGTAGCTGTCGTGCATCGAGTTGACGGCGCCGCACGAAGTGTCGGTGGTGACGGTCGCCCACAGCGCGGATTCGACGATGCCGAAACGGGTTTCCTTGCCCTCCATGTTGCCGCCGCTTTGCGCCGCGGAGGCATGCTGATCGATCCCCATCGCGCTGAACTGCGGATTGCCATGCTGCTCAGCCCAGATTGCAGGCGCTGCGCCGGCGAGAAACAGGATCGACATCACCGCGAACAGCGCCCATCCCTGGCGGCGATCGCCGACCATCTTGCCGAAGGTATGGGTTAGTCCGGCGCCGATCGAAAAGATCGCGAGCATCTCGAGCAGGTTCGTCAGCGGGGTCGGATTCTCATATGGATGCGCCGAGTTGGCGTTCATGAAGCCGCCGCCGTTGGTGCCTAGCTCCTTGATTATCTCCTGTGAAGCGACCGGTCCTTCGGCGATCGTTTGCGGGGCGCCCTCGAGGGTCTTCGCATTTACATACGGACTGAGATTGTCCGGCACACCCTGCCATACGAGGAACAGCGCAAAGATGAGCGAGAGCGGCATCAATACCCACAGCGTCGTGCGCGTGAGATCGACCCAGAAGTTGCCAATCGTAGTCGCGCTGCGGCGCGCGAATCCTCGAATCACCGCTGCCGCCATCGCGATTCCAGCGGCGGCCGAGAGAAAGTTGTGCGACGTGAGCCCGACCATCTGCGTCAGGTAACTCAGCGTCTGCTCGCCCGAATACGCCTGCCAGTTGGTGTTGGTGGTGAAGCTGGCGGCGGTATTGAAGGCGAGCCCGGGCGGGACTCCGGCAAGTCCCTGCGGATTCAGCGGCAGGTAGTACTGCAGCCGCTGGAGGCCGTACAGGAAGATCATGGAGATCAAGCTGAACGCGAGCATCGAGATCGCGTATGCCGCCCAGCCCACCTCGACGGCGGGGGTTATCCCGCAGATTCTGTAAATCAACCGCTCGATCGGCGTCAGCACCGGGTCGAGAAAGGTGCCCTCATTGGAGAACACTCGCGCCATGTACAGGCCGAGCGGCACGCTGATCGCCGTCACGAGAATGAAGTAGACGGCGAGCTGCACGATCGAATTGGATAGCATTTAGTAACGTACCGGCGGGCGCGACTTAGAATCGTTCGGGGCGCAGCAACGCGTAGATCAAGTAAGCGCCCAACAATACCGCGCACAACCCACCTAGAACAGTTTCAACCGGGCTCATAAATTGTCGCACCCCCGAACGTATTCGATTGCGATCGCGAAGAAAGCGATGCTGGCGAGAATTGAAAGCAAGTCCCACATAGTTGATGAACCCAAACCAGTAAAATTCAGAACAGGATTTAGTGCAAACGCTGACTAGTGAGGCCAGCGCCTTCGACGTTAGCAGGAGAGCGGCCGTTCGATCCGTTTACGTGCGCGTGCACCTCCACCAATCGGTGCATCGCCGGGCATGGGCCGAGCGCGAATGTCGCGGCGCGTGCGACGGCCTCGTCATGCGCGAGCGGTTGGCCTTTGTCGTCGATCGGAGTCAGCACACCGCGACGGCCGTCGTTGATGATGAACGACCATTTGCAACGCGCGCAGTGATACAGGTACCGACGCGCCCCGAACAGCCCGGGGAGCTTGTCCAGCACCTTGATCGCAAACATGTGGCGCATCGTGGACGCTGTTACCGCTTGTTTCATTGGAACTGCGTGCCTCCGTCGGATCTCTGTCCGACAAGGCTGAACAGCACTGCGCGTGCCAATCAGGGAAAGGCCCATTCCATAGGGCTTTTTGCACCCTTCGGTCGTGCAGCATTTCAATATGCATCGTGCTCATCAATGCAGACTTCATCGAAATGCAATGAAAAAACGCCTCGCAGTTCAGTGTTTAGCGAACAGCGCGTCCGCCTATTCCTGCTTGACCAGTAATCCCCGCGAGCGAGCCTTCTCGAAGATCCAGAGGAAGAATACGATCGCCAGCGCGAAGTAGGCTACGTTCAATCCGGCGCCCCACCAGAAATGCACCGGCGAGAATCCCTGGCCGGCCAGAACCTGGCGCATGCCTTCGAACGAATGCGCCGTCGGCATCAGCCACGCGATGTCCTGCAGCCACTTGGGCAGCGACGACATCGGGTACATCACGCACGACACCGGCATCAACAGCCCCGCGAAGCCCCACGCCAGCGCCTGCACTTTCGTCGTGTAGCGAAAGATCATGCCCGTGATCGCGATTCCCAGCGCCAGCGCGAAGAACAACAGGTTCGCTATGTAAGGGACGAACTTCGGCAGCCACGGGACCATGTCGAACGAGTACGCAGCCCACGCGATCGCCGACGCCAGCAACAATCCGACCATCACCTTGAGCAGGCACACCGTCAGAAGTCCGGCCATGTATTCCGCCAGCGTCAACGGCGTCGAGAACAGGTTGATAAGGTTGCGGCACCATAGTTCGTCGATGAAGCCGATCGCCATGTCGCGCTGAAAGCTGTAGAAAGTTCCCCACAGAATTATCGCGCCGAGCAGGCAGCTAACTACCGTCGGCTGCAACCGATTGCTGTGCGACAGGTAAACCGTGAAGAAGCCCCACATGATGATGTCGAGCACCGGCCACCAGACCATGTCGACGACGCGATCGAAGTTGCGCCGCGACTCATATACATGCCGCACGATGACGGCGTTGATGCGATGTATCTTCATGCTGCCTTGCCTCTGACCACGCGCAGAAATACTTCCTCCAGCGCGGGTTCCTCGCGTTCCTCTTCGAGGAGCGCCTGCGTGATTTCGATCGGACTGCCCGCTGCGATCACCTTCCCGTGATGCAGAAAAATAATCCGCTTACACATCCGCTCGACCTCCTCCATGTTGTGCGACGTGTACAAAATCGTCGTCCCCTTGTCGCGCTGAGCGTCGAGCAGCGCGTTCTTCACCTGCCATGCCACCTCGGGATCCAGGTATGCCGTCGGCTCGTCGAGCAGCAGCAGCTGCGGATCGTTCATGAACGCCTTGCACAGACCGACGCGAGTGTTCTCGCCCGACGACAGCCGCGCGATCGCCTTGTCGCGCAACTTGGTGATTCCGAACCGCTCGAGCAGCTCGTCGATCCGCTGGCGCGGCTTTTTCAGGTTGTAGATGCGCGCGAACACCATCAGGTTCTCGAGCACCGTCAGCCGGAACGGAAACGCGACGTACGGCGACGTGAAGTTCATCTGCTCGAGGATTTCGCCGCGATGCGTCGCCATCGACTTCCCGAAGATGCTGATGCGCCCCGCGCTCGGCGTGATCAGCCCCAGGATCATGTGGATCGTCGTGGTCTTGCCGGCCCCGTTCGGACCCAGCATCCCGATGATCTCGCCGCGCTCGATTCCAAAGCTGACGTCGTCGACGGCGCGAAACTCGCCGAAGGTCTTGCTCAGATTTTCCACTTCTACTACCAGCATCGAATTACCTGCCTTTAACGCGCGTGCGTTGTCATCCGGAAAACACAAAATACAAAAAACAAAACGGCCACGGAGTGCTTGCACCCGTGGCCGTCTGACGCGTTTCGATTATGCTATTGAGTCAATGATGACCGAACGTCGCAGACACACCACCACGGGAGGTTCCCCGGGTCCTTTCGATGTTCGGATTCATGCTGGCGTGCCTTCCTCTAACGTTCGACGTATAAGCTGTAGCAGCTTGCGCGCGTCAAGGCTATAGGCGCAAAAGGAGCATCAAGATGTTGGAACCAAAATATGGCGACGTATCGGTCACGCTCGACGGCAATGTGGCTCAACTCGAGATTCACCGGCCGCCGCATAATTTCTTCGACTTCAAGCTGATCCAAAATCTCGCCGACGCCTTCGAGGCGTTAGACAAAGAGCCCGAATGCCGTGCACTCATGCTGTGCTCGGAAGGCAAGTCATTCTGCGCGGGCGCGAATTTTGCCAATCGCGACGCGAGCAGCGGCGAGACTACAGCTCGCGCTGGCGAAAATCCGCTCTACGTCGAGGCGGTGCGGCTGTTCCGATGCCGCAAGCCGGTCGTCGCCGCGATTCAAGGCGCCGCGATTGGCGGAGGCTTCGGACTCGCGCTGGCGGCGGACTTCCGCGTCGCGACCGCTGACGCTCGCTTCGCCGCGAATTTCGTCAAGCTCGGCATACATCCCGGCTTCGGTCTCACCTACACTCTCCCGCGTCTGATCGGCGCGCAAAAAGCCAGCCTGATGTTCTACACGGGACGCCGCGTCACCGGCGAAGAGGCCCTGGCATGGGGACTGTGCGATTTGATCGCGGAGCCGGACAAGCTCCGCGACTCTGCGACTGCCCTCGCGATGGAGATCGCCGAAGGCGCACCGCTCGCGCTGTTATCGACGCGAGCCACGATGCGCCAAGGCCTCGCCGACGCCGTCAAGGCGCAGACCGATCACGAGTTCAACGAGCAGTCGCGGCTGTTCCGCACCGAAGACCATCGCGAAGGCGTCAAGGCAGTCAGCGAACGCCGCCCCGGCAAATTCCTCGGCAAGTGACGCCTTGCAGATGAGAGCTTTCTATGCCGCCTCGGCCTTCACGCCGTTGAGCTTCTTCACCTCGGGCATCACTTCGGCGGCGAACAGCCGCAGGCTCTTCTCCGCGTCTTCGATTGGCATGCCCGCATAGCTGAACACGCCGCTGAAATGGTCGGCGCCGACCTTCTGCCGGATTTCGTTGATCCGGTTGAAGCACATCTCGGGCGTGCCCCACACCTGGAGGCTCAGGAAGTACTCGATCGACGCGTCGGTGTTGCCCTTCAGGTTCTTCGCCATCATCTCGTAATATTCGTAGCCCTTGGCCTTGCCGAAATGTTCGCTCGCCATCTCGTAGTGCCGCAGCGCGGTGTTCCAGTATCCGCCGATATATTTGACCGCCATCTCGCGCGCGCGATCGGCACTCTTGTCGCAAAACGTCCAGCCCGCCGCGATCGTGGGCAGCGGCTCTCCGCCGTTCACCTGCTTGTAGATGGTGCGATACTCTGCGAGTTCCTGCGCGACGGCCTCCCACGGCTTTTGCGGGATGATCAGGATGCCGATGCCCAGCTTCGCCATGATGCGCGCCGACTCGGGCGAGACCGCCGCCGCGTAAGTGCGTCCCTTGAACGACTTGAACGGCCTGGGCCGGATGTCGCGGCGCGGCTGCTTGATGAACTTGCCGTCGTATTCGCAGTAGCCCTTCTCGAGTCCCTCGAGCAGCATCTCCGCCGATTCGATAAAGCGCTCGCGCGATTCGCCGAGCGGCACGCGGAAGCCTTCGAACTCGATCCGCGCAAGCCCGCGTCCCAGGCCCAGAATCATGCGCCCGTTCGACATGTGATCGACGACCGACACCTGCTCCGCTACGCGCATCGGGTCATGCCACGGCATCACGACCACCATCGAGCCAAGCTGAATGGTCTTCGTGCGGCCCGCGTAGTAGGTCAGGAACTGCAGCACGTCGGGGCACATCGTGTAGTCGTCGAAGTGATGCTCGACGCTCCAGATCGAATCGAATCCGAGCGGCTCGTAGAGGTCGCCGATCCGCAGGTCTTCGATATAAACGTCGCGGTCAGAGCGAGCATTGAGCGGATTCTGAAAAATAACAGCGCCACCAACTTTCATCGAGGGATCCTCCGTGATTCCATCTCCATACCAATCGTTTAGGAAGATTGCAAAGCTCTTTATTTCCTCTCCCTGCAAGGGAGAGGATTGCGGGGGAGGTAGTCGCAAACACATGATCCATGGGAGCTGTCTATGCGGCGCGATTCGCTTCGAATTCACCAAGCCCGCCGGCCCGTTCGAGCTGTGCCATTGCCGGCGATGCCGCAAGGTCACCGGCTCCGCATTCTTCTCGGGACTCTACGTTCGCGTCGAAGATTTCCGGCTGGTCGAGGGCAGAGAACTGATCACTACCTACGAGGCGCCGATTTTGCGCGAGCCGCCCGCATATCGCGCATCGTTCTGCAGTCGATGCGGCTCGCCGGTGCCCAATCCGGATCGGCGGTCTCGCGGGCGGTCGGGACTGCTAGAAATTCCCGCCGGCCTTCTCGACGACGACCCCGGAATCAAGCCCGACAAGCACATCTTCGTCGAGCTGAGCCCGCGATGGTTCGAAATCACCGACGACCTGCCGCAGCTTGATCTACCGGGCTTGATCGCTCTGCGCGCTAAAACGAAGATGCCAGAATGATGCGACGAGATATCTTCACCGATGAGCACGAGATGTTCCGCGCGCAGGTGCGCCGCTTCGTCGATACCGAAATCGAGCCGAAGGTCCCCGAATGGAATCGCGCCGGGATGAGCGATCGCGCGAGCTGGCGCAAGATGGGCGAGGCGGGCTTCCTCGGCGCCAACGCGCCCGCCGAATACGGCGGCGGCGGTGTGGATTTCATCTACGACGCCATCGTGATGGAAGAGCTGTCGCGCGTGCGCGCGCACGGGCTCATGATGTCGCTGCATTCCGACATCTGCATGCCCTATATCACGAGCTTCGGCAGCGAAGAGCAGAAGCGCCGCTACCTGCCGGGCGCGATCAGCGGCGAAGTAATCCTCGCGATCGCGATGACCGAGCCCGGAACCGGCTCCGATCTCGCCGCCGTGCAGACGACGGCGCGCCGCGACGGCGATCATTACGTGATCAACGGCTCGAAGATTTTCATTTCCAACGGGCAGATCGCCGATCTCGTTATCGTCGTCTGCAAGACCGACCCCAAGGCCAATCCTCCGCACAAAGGCGTCAGCCTGATGCTCGTTGACGCGACCGCGCCCGGCTTCGTCCGCGGCCGCAAGCTCGACAAGCTAGGACTACGCGGCCAGGACACCAGCGAATTGTTCTTCGAAGACTGCCGCGTCCCCGCCGGCAACCTGCTCGGCAAGGAAGGCACGGGCTTTAAGATGCTGATGGAGAAGCTTCAGCAGGAGCGGCTATGCATAGGTGTCGCTTCGATAGCGAGTTGCCGGCGCACGCTCGAGGACACGATCGCCTACTGCAAGAATCGGCGCGCGTTCGGGCATCCGATCGCGGAGTTTCAGAACACTCAGTTCAAGCTCGCCGAAATGATGACCGAAGTGGAAGTCGGGCAAGCCTTCGTCGACAAGCTACTGGTCGCCCACGTGCGTGGCGACGAGATAGTAGCCGAAGTAAGCATGGCAAAGTGGTGGACGACCGACTTACAAAAGCGCTTGTCGAGCCAATGCCTCCAACTACACGGCGGCTATGGCTTCATGATGGAGTATCCGGTATCGACGGACTACGCCGACGCCGCGGTGCAATCGATCTACGCAGGCACCAACGAAATCATGAAGGTGATCATCGCGCGCCGCCTCGGCCTCGAAACTCGCAAGCAGTGAACCATCGTGTTGGCGAAACTAGGTCCAGTAATAACTGTAATCGCGATGCTTCTGCTCGCGCCGCCACTGGCGCGGTCCGCACGCGCACAGTCGCAGCCTCCCAAAGCTTCGGCGGCGGCCGAAAATGAGATCCGCGCCGCGACGATGCTTTTCTACGACGCGTTCAACAGCGCGCTGAACGGCGACCTCGGCCCGCTGAGCGCCGTATGGTCTCATCGCGCGGACGTTTCGAACCTTACAGTAGATGGCGGCCGCGCAACCGGATGGAACGACGTTCACACAGATTTTCAGAACCTGGTCCGGCAATATCCTGGCGGCCAGATCGCGCCACAGGACATCCTCATCGTAGCGGACGGGGACATGGGCTTTTCGGTCGTTACTGAGACCGGCCAATTACGTTCGGCCGATGGTCCGATGATCAAGTTCAATCAGCGCGCGACCAACATCTTCCGGCGCGAAGACGGCAAATGGAAGCTGATCCACCATCATGCGGACACCAGTTCCACCGGCTCGCGACGATGAATCGCCCTGTGGCGACCATCGCGATCGCGATCGTCGCGGGGCACCGCGCGCCCGCTGCCGAGACGGCGCTCAGGCTGTGCCGATGCTTCGAAAACATCGTCGCAGTTTTGGATCAGTACACAGGCGCGAGGTTCGGCCGCGAGAACGGGCAGCAAGTGATTTGACAGAGAGGAGCTGACCGTGATAATTAAATTAGCCATTAGACGCGTGGTGGTGGGTAGAAATTAGGTCGGCCAGACCTTGACCGCCATGCGAAGACAAGACTAAGGTGAATCCGCAGTAAGATGGCACCCTATACACGACAAGTGTTCGAACCCGGGCAGTTTCCCCCGAACGTCCGAGTCAAATGGCCCGACGAGATTCTCGAAGAGGGGTTCGTGCCCTTTCCCAAAAAACTTCTCCGTTCACTCCACGCGCTTTTCGACGGCGCTGTCGAAGTGGACGAGCTTGCTGCGATTCTCTCGATCATCGACTATCGCCGACCTCATCCGTTCCGGGCACCGACCGTGGATTTTCTTGCGTTTACGGCAGGAATACCGACGCAGCGGTTCAACGCCATCCTCAGCAAGCTCAAAAAAAAGGGCTGGGTAAAACTGGACTACGAACCTCTTGATGAAACCGTCGAAATTTCGACGGAGGGATTCAACTTGGAAGTTCTTAAAGCAGTCCAAAGCAGAAAGGAGTTGCAGTCAAAAGAGACAAATACGTGAACCCAAGTTCGAATACGGCAAAGGAATTTGAAGTTGCCCGCCGCCAAGGGTGCACAGGAAGGGGGTCGAGACCCCCTTCCTCCTGGTACGGGCGCCTCCCCGGTGGTTCTAATTGGAAAGAGCGCGCTCGTCAGCTCTCAGAGCGAGATGTGGGTTCGAATCCTACCCGGGGCCCAAGCCAAAGAATAGCATGGGCCAGCTTAATGCTGCTAGCCAACATTGAGCCGACATCCGCTATCCTGTCACTCTCATTATTGATGCCAAGCAGATGCTATAAAATTACGCCCAGCAGTCAAAGATTTATTTGCTGGGTCTTGTGACGCTTCACGTACCAGCATGGGCTGTAGCCCAGATGCGGGAATATCGAGTTGACGCAGGTCTGCGTCTCCGGCTCGCCTGCTTCGTACTCGGTCTTGCCGTCCTTTTGAAGTACCGCGTACAACTTAGTGATTTGGCAGGTTCCCGTTGGCTCGCTTCTCAACCTCACGACAATATAGTCGCCGAAATACAAGATGATTGCTAACACCACTACTGCAGTGGCTATTCGACTGAGTAATGGAGATAGGTTCTGCATCGTAGTCGTGAAATGAAACGGCCGGCATCTTACAATGCCGGCCGCTCCGGGATCGGGATTCTTCGCTTCGCTCTAGAATGACACGGGCGGCTAGCCGACCTGGCTGCCTACTACCGACACGAAGCTGACGCATCGGCCGGGGGCGCCGCCCAGGTTGTGCGTCAGTCCTACTTTCGGATTCTTGAGCTGACGCGGGCCCGCCTCGCCGCGCATCTGCAGCCACATCTCGTACATCATGCGCAGGCCCGACGCGCCGATCGGATGACCGAACGACTTGAGGCCGCCGTCCGGATTGACCGGCAGCTTGCCTTCGAGGTCGAAGAACCCGTCCATCACGTCCTGCCATGCGGTCCCGCGCGGGCTGAAGCCGAGATCCTCGTAGAGCACGAGCTCGGTGGGCGTGAAGCAATCGTGGACCTCGGCCATGGAGATCTGCTCGCGAGGATTCGTGATGCCCGCCTGCGCGTAGGCGTCTTTGGCGGTGGCGACGACTTCGCGGAAGGTCGTGAAATCGTAGTCCTGCGACAGCGGCCCTTCCGCCGGTCCCGCGATGAACGAGAGCGCCTTAATGTAGATGGGATTCTTGCAGTACTTGTGCGCGTCCTCGGCACGGACGACGATGGCCGCCGCCGAGCCGTCCGACACGCCCGAGCAATCCATGATTCCGAGCGGGTCAGCAATCTTGGGCGAGTTCTTGATAGTCTCGAGCGACACTTCCTTCTGGAATTGCGCCTTGGGATTTTTCGCGCCGTTCTTGTGATTCTTCCACGCGATGCGGGTGAGCACGTCCTTGCCCTTATCGGGGTCGAGGCCGTACTTCTTGAAGTAGGCGGGCGCCAGCAGCGAGAACGACGCGGGCGCCGTCATGCTGCCCTCGGTGCCGTCGTTGGGCGGCGCGTTCATGACCAGGCCCGAGTAGCCCGAGTCCTTAAGCTTCTCGACTCCTATCGCCATCGCGACGTCGAACGCTCCCGACGCGACCGCATAGCAGGCCTGCCGCAGCGCTTCGGACCCGGTCGCGCACATATTCTCGACGCGGGTGACGGGCTTGTACTGAATCTTGAGCGGCTCGCTGAGCGTCAGGCCCGAGATTCCAGAGCCCATGGTGCCGAGCCAATACGCGTCGACGTCGTTGGGCTCGACGCCCGCGGACTCATAAGCCTGGTACGCCGCATCGACGAGCAGGTCTTCCGGCCCCTTGTCCCAATGCTCGCCGAACTTGGTGCATCCCATTCCGATGATCGCGACGCGGTCCTTGATTCCTCTGCTTGCCATCTAAGTTTCTCCTCGGCGCTAACGCTTGGGGCGCGCTTTCCAGAAATAGTTGTTGACGCCGTCGGCGGTAAAGAGCCGGCGAAACGTCATTTCGACTTCGTCGCCAATCGCGACCTTGTCGGGCTCGCAGTCGGTCATCTCGCACAGGAAGCGGCCGCCCCCAACGAAGTCTATCACGACGTTAACAGTCGGAGGATTGAGAGAATAGGCGAGGCGATCGATCGCATAGGTGGCAATTTTCGCGGTGCGGTCGGCGAACTGGTACGGCTCCATGAAGCCGCGCTTATGGCATTTCACGCAGACCAGCTGCGGCGGAAGCTGCGGCGTTCCGCAATTGGTGCATCGCGAGCCGACGAAGCCGAACTTCCACTTTTCCGAGCGCATCATCGGCGGTCCCGCGGGCCGGTCGGGATCGGGGCGGCGCGGCGGCTCAGTCGGCAGAATTTCGCGCCACTTGAGATAGTTGGCGTAAGTCACGTCGCCCTTCGACTCGATCATGCGGCCCACGGAATGCACCGGCTTGAAGCCGGCGTTGGCGGGCGTGACGCGAAACAAAATCGCGTCGGCGCCGTCGGCGACCGTCGCGACCAGAATCCTGTCGCCGGCCTTCGCGGACGGCAGCGCAGCGGTGAGCATCAGGCCCGCATGCGCGGCGCCGGTCTGCCCGATGGTCAGCGCGAACGAATCGGAGATTTTCGCGGGATCGATCTTGAGCGCACGCGCGATTTCGTCGGCCGCGCGAGCGTTGGGCGCGTCGAGGATTACCTTCGACAGATCGCCCGGCGCGACTTTCGCCTTCTCGAGCACGTTCTTGATGACGGTGCCGAGCAGCGGGGAATGCGCCTGCGTCAGCGTGAAGCGCTCTTCCCACGAATGCGCAAACCGCTCACCCTGCGCGCGCCAGGTGTCGAGGAACTCGCGAGTGAGCGAGGCGCTCGCCTCGATTTCGGCGATCACGTTGTCGGCACCGAGGACGAACGCGACCGCGCCGTCGCCGGTGGTCTGCTCGGCCTTGCCTTCGGGCGCGGCCAGGCGGCAGTCACCTATTGCGACCAGCGCGCGCTTTGCGCCGCCGCCGATCGCGTCGGCGCCTTGCAGCAGGGCAGATATGCCCGCGCGCACCGAGCCGGTCATATCCGACGCGCGAATCTCCGCCGGCAGCATCGCGGCTGCGCCTATAACCGCGGCGCTAAGTTTCTCCGCGTAAGGCGGCGTCGTGGTTGCGAAGATGAGCGCATTCACGTCGCCGGGCGGCGCGGCTTTCAGCGCGTCGCGAGCCGCCTCAACCGCCATCGAGACCGCGTCTTCGTCGAAGCTCGCAATTGCGCGCTCGCCCTTGCCGGCGGGTGTGCCGAGGACGGCAGCGATCGCCGAGCGCTTGAGGCGCCGGTAGGGAACGTATGAACCGTAGGAAACAATTCCAGCCATGACGCGCATTAAAGGCCGACTGCGACTGCGCGGTCAAACTGTTTTTAGGAAGGGTAAATCATTTGATTGAATGTGAAACCCGCGATGGGTTTCACGCTTCCTTCGGCAGGGGTGACCCCTGCACCCGGTATCAGGAGCGCGCCTGGTTCAGCGCGTGCCCCGGAATTTGCGCGAGCCATCGATTCAACTGGGTGACCAGGTATTCGAGACGGCGCATCGACTGCAATTCGGCGAGGACCGCGCGCCGCTGCTCGACGGTCCACGGCGCGATTCGCGCGAATTCCCGCTCCTCCAGCCGTGAGCCGAATTGCTCAAGGGGCATTTTCAAGTCATCGGGGGAGAGTGCTCGCGCGATTGCATTAGCGGCCCGGGCGTTGAGGCTGTCAGCGCCGCTGAAGAAATCGAGCCACGATTGGAGATGCCGACGAATTGCGTCGAGCATCGCCTCGCGCGCCGATTCGGTCACCGGGTCCAGTTGCGGCGTCGGAGTGACGATGCGTCCGGTCGCGATCGAGGCCAGCCGATTGGCGATGCGCCGGAGTGTGCCGGTCGCCTCGACGATCGCGGTGTGGTTGACCGTGCTGGTGCGGCCCTCCACTTGCGCATCATCCGCGACCTCCAGGATTTCGGCGAGCGCCCGCATGGTCCCCGAGTTAAATTGCTGGATCGCATCCTCAGTGATCGCAGCGGAACCGGCGCGCGCCAGCGCAAGCGTGTCGCGAATGACTGTACGCAGTCGCGGCAACAAGGAGTCACCGGCGTATTCCGGCCACAACAGGAAAGTGACGAATGCCACGACCATTGTGCCAAGCAAAATTGCCCAGATACGCCAGAGCGGCTCATAGACGTCGAGCGCAGGGCTCAAGCCGGTGAACACCAGGGCGAAGGTCGTACCAATCTGCTTGCCCGCGTAGGCAACACGTCCGCTGCCGAGAGAGCAATACGCGGAGATATAGAAGACTACGAAGACAGCGATCAGATAAGCCGGAAGAGTTGAGAAGTTGGGCGTGACGATGACGATAGCCAGAAGAGAAAGCACCCCACCGATTATCGCTCCGACGATCCGCAGATTCATTTTGCGCAGGGCCGCGCCATAGGTAGGAAGCGCGGTTATTATTACCGTCGTCAGGATGGTGTTCAGCTCGGGGCGGTGGTCCACGATGCCGATTACATAACCGATCACCACGCAGGCACCGACCTTCAGGGAATAGCGTACAACCGCAGGATCCAGAGCGTCGGTCGAGCGCGGAACGGCGCTGTCTGCCGGCATCGCGGCGGGCGGCAGCGGAGGCTCGTCGAGCACGCGCTCGATATGTCCGGTCAGCGCAGCCAGCGAATCGGTGAAGCCGGCCCAATTCTCGATCTCCGCGGAACTCGCCGTGCCGATATACGCTGGTCTAATCTGGATATTGCGGGCACTGAGAGCATCCATCGCCTTGCGCGCGCGGAGCCGGGAGGCGGGCGGCGTTATGTCGACGCCGACAGCGATGTGGGTCGGCAGTTCGTGGGCGATCTCGTCCAACACCGCCGCAATCGCGTCCACCGTCGCTTGAATTTCGGGCCGTGCCATAGCGCGAATCCCTTCAGGCACCTTCTGGCGCGCCGCGTCGATCAGGCGATCCACTTCGAGGTTAACGCGCGCCACACGCGTGATAGCCGCAAGCAGGATCGCATGGCGATGTTCGGAAACACCTTCGGCTACGGCTCGATTTAGAAAATCCATATGCGCGGTAAGATCCGAAGTCGGCGGTGGCAGCGGCGGGCGCGGCGCGTCCCGGCGATCCAGATAATAATTTGAAGCCTCGAGGAGCCGCGAACGAGCGCGAGCGACGCTCGCTCCCATCGATTCCATCAGGATCACTTCGCCGAGGTCGGGCCACAGCCAGTTGTCGAACAGGACGATGGTGCCGAAGGCGATCACGCTGCCGCCGAAAATGCCTGACGCGAACCAACCGATTTGGTCAGGCTCAAACACGACGTTGTAGAAGGTGTCGATGCAGACCACCTGGATCAGGAGGAGTGCGGCGCCGAGCTTAAACGTCGTTCCGAGGTAAGTCGAAAACGACATTATCGCGAAGAGAAACGGAAGCAGGAGCCACGGCGTTTCTACCAATATCCCGGCCATGACCACCGATGCCGAAAGCGCGAATGCTTCCGCGATCAGAAACGCGATCGCTTTGCGAAGAGACATCATTGGCCCCGCGCCCACCAGGAGCCACACGATGTAAGTGCCGAGCTCGTTGTTGACGTGACAACTCGCGACCAGGCCGGCGCCGAGCGTGGCGATTGTGGTCATGCGAAGCGCAGTGCGGAGTTTTCGTGAGCTGGGCGCAAGCTCCCGAGAGAGCAACCCCGCAAGTTGATCGTACCAAACAGACGGCTGCGCGAGACGGAGCTCCGCTTTGGCGTAGCCGGCCATATCAGTGACTGCTCTGCTCGCGGGAATCCTGATCGCGTTGATCCTGATCGCGATGGTCCTGGTAGCGATAATTCTGGTCGCGAAAACCCTGGATCGTCACGACCGCCGTCGTGCCCGTCCTGAATGGGAACTTCGGGTCGCGGTCCTCGAGCACGATGCGTACCGGGAAGCGCTGTGAGAGCCGCACCCAGTTGAGCGTCGGTTCAACCTGCGGCAAGCCGTCGACACTCGCGCCGTTTTCCTGATACAGCGCCCATCCCACGCCTTGCACGCGGCCGCGAAAGCGCTTGTTGGGATAGGCCAGGATGAAAACCTCGGCGGTCATGCCGGGCTGGATATGCGAGAGAAACGTCTCGCGGAAATTTGCGATCACGTACCATTTGCGATCGTCGATCAGGCTGACCACCTGGCGGCCTTCGTTGGCGTACTGGCCCTCCGCGATGTTGAGATTGGTGACGTAGCCGTTGTACGGCGCGCGCACATAACAATATCCGACGTTGAGTTTCGCGTCGTAAACCGCGGCCTGCGCGGCCTTGCGCAGTGCGTTGATATTGCCGTACTGGCCGAGCTGGTTTTGCGCCTTGCGCACGTCGGAGCGCGCGCCCTCGACGGCGGCCTCCGCGGCGTTAACCCGCGAGCGCGCGTTGAAGACGTCGTTGGCGGTGACGAAATGCTTGGCCAGCAGCGGCTGAATCCGATCGAGATACTGTTTGGCGTAGGCGGCGTCCGCTTCCAGCCGGATTCGATCCGCCTCTGCCGTTCGAATCGCATCCTCGAGCGCCCTGATATCGAGCTCGGTCAATTGAAGCTTGGCGGTGGCGGAGTCCAGCACCGATTGATAGGGCCGCGGATCGACGACGAACAGCAAGTCGCCCTGCTTGACGTACTGATTGTCGACGATTGGCAGTTCCGTGATCGGTCCGCTCACGTGCGGCGCGATACCCACCGCGTTGGCGCGAACGTAAGCGTCGTCGGTGCGCGGATAGAGATAGTAGAGGCGCGCGACGTAGAGACCGACGACGAGAGTGGCTATGACGATCGCGGCGCTGAGAATGTGCCCGGCGAATCGCAGCGTCAGCGATGTTTCGCGCTCGGTGGCAGTCGGCATTGCGGTGTTCATCAGATTCGATTGAAGAAGATGAGCCACACGATGCATCCCATGAGGATCGCGAGGCTGAGATATACGATCGGCAACGGCCACAGGTAGTTCTCGACGCGCGTCACGACGAAGACTGGGCGAATCGCGATGGTCAAAATTGCGCCGCAGATTGCGCAGAACAGCCAGCTCGGGAAATTCGCGCCCGCGATATTGACGACCGGATCGCATCCGGCGACCAGCAGCGTCGCAGCAATCGTTAGCGTGAATTTATTTCGTGCCGCGTGGGAAGATCGCATGCGGAAAAGATTGTACAAGCTGGATTGTGAAAACGCACGTCGCGATATTCAATGTCGCCAAGCGCAGCTAATGCCAGGTGGGACCCTTATATGAAGATAGATTTTGAAATGCGTCGCGCGGGATGGAAGCTCGTCATCGCAGCACTCGGCCTCGCCGTATGCGCGGGCGGTTGCACCTATTTTGCCGAGCAACCCGAGGTGTATCCCGATAAATTCTCGCCGCAGGAGTCCGATCGTGCCTGGATACCCAGGTCCGGCGCGGCGAACCAATACGCGATACCGATGCAAGCGCGCCCGCCAAGCACGCTGCCCGAGCCGCGCATCTCAAGCGCCGGCAACAAATACGACCTGCCCGCGCTGATCGATATTGCGCTCACCAACAATCCCGACACCCGGCAGACCTGGTATCAAGCGCGGGCCGCCGCGGATGCTTACGGAGTATCGCGCGCGCCGTACTACCCGCTGGTGGGGACGCAGATTTCCGGTGGATACGAGCGCTTAATATTTCAGTTGCCCGGGCAAAACGCGGTGCTCAGGCAATGGCAGATAACTCCGGTGCTCGATTTCACGTACACGCTGCTGGACTTCGGCCGCCGCGATGCGGGAGCAGCCGCCGCGCGTGCGCAGCTTGCAGCCGCGAACTTTTCGTTCAACCGCAAACTGCAGGATGTGGTCTTCGCGACGCAGCGCTCGTTCTATGCGATCGGCGCGGCGAAGGCCGCGGTGCAAGCTGCTGAAGAAAACGTCGAGCTCGCGAAAACCGACGACGAGGCCGTCAGCCGCCGCGTCGACCTCGGACTGGCCACCGAGCCCGAGCTGTTGCTCTCGCGCCAGCGCGTCGCGCAATCGCAGTACGATCTCGCCAGCGCGCATCTGCTGGTGCGCGAAGCGCAGGCGAGCATGGCCGTCGCGCTGGGAGTCGCCGCCAACACTCCGTTCGACGTGCCGAGTCTCGACAGCCTGCCGATTCCAGCCGGACTGGGCAGCGAGGTGGACCAACTGATCGAGACCGCGGTGCGCAGTCGTCCTGACCTCGCGGCCCAGGTGGCGACGCTCGACGCGCGCCGTGCCGCTGTCGAACAAGCAAAGGCGCAGTTTTACCCAACTGTGGGAATCACGGGCGCCTACGGCACCCAGAACTGGGACTTCAAATACGACGGTACGCACAATGTCGACGCTAACCAGCCGCAATACACCGCGCTGCTGACGGTCAACTGGGACATCTTCACCGGCTTCAAACGCCTCAATGACGTGCGCCAGGCCGAGGCTGCTCGCGACGCCGCCGGCGCGCAACTCAAGTCGCTCGAGGTCGATGCGATAAGCTCCGTCTGGCGCGCATACTACGAATTCCAGACCGCCCTCAGCCGCTACGAATACGCCCGGGCGCTGCTGTCCGCGTCGCAGGAGTCCTATGACGCCAACCTGGACACCTATCGCCAGGGACTCAGCACGATCGTCGAGTTGCTCACCGCGGATCGCGATCTCGCGAACGCGCGCTACACGATTGTCCAGAGCCGCGCGGATCTGCTGACGTCATCGGCGGCCGTCGCGTACGCCGTGGGAGCCATCACGATGCCACCGCGTCCGTAACGCCGTAACGCATTCGTAACAAAGAGGGGCAGTCCGGGCGACGTGAATCGGCTGCATGCAGTCGCGCGGCTGCTTCGCCTCGAGGCGCGTCGCACTCTATGCAGAAGGCGGAGTTTTCGCGCATCGCGGCAAACGTTTTGCGAATCGCAAATGATAAGGACTGCGGTCGCTGAAAATAGTTGAATCAAATACAGGCTTCAGTCATTGGCATCGGCCTTGCTCTACCCCTCACATCGAATCTTTAGCGGGAGGCAAGGAAAATGGCTGCTACCACAATTAATCAGAGACTCGCAGGCTTTCAGCAGGTAACGGAGCAGACCGAGACTGCCGCCGATCGTATCGCGCAGAACAGTCTGCTCAGCGAATTGCCGGGTGTGACGTTCGCGTTCCTGACCCTGGCGTACATCGTTCTCTCGTTCGTGAGCCTGTAATCGACGCATCGCATACCACGCACGGGAAGGACCGGATTCGAAGCGAATCGACTTCGATCGGCTTCCCGGAGCGTTCCTGAGAAAAAATCCTGACAGATGCGCGCGTCGAGGCGACAACGCATGAGCGATTCGCAAGTGCGGCTCGGCGAGCCAAAGGAAAATCGACCCGAAATCGCGCGCTGTTGAGGTCGATCGCAAAGTTCGCGTGCGAAAGTGAGTTATTAGTATGGCTATGGAAGTACTATCGTTGTTGGCGGGACTGGCTATAGCGGTTGTGATAATCGCGGGGCCGGCCAAGCCGCTCTACAAGAGACCAAGGGCCGAGAGGTAACACCGGGCCTAAGCTGGCGGCGGTGACGCCGCGAGCGCATATCCCCCATCCGCGGGGCGGAAGCGCGAATTGTTATCGCGACTCCGCCCCGCACTCGTTTTTCCTCGCGCCACATTCTAGAGTTGCTGCTAAGCCGGGGAGATACGAGATGAAGCCAATCACACTTAGCCTGATTGCGTTCGCGTGCACGATTGCGGCGCCACAGATCGTATGCGCCCAGGTGACATGCCCTGCCACTATAGCTGTCGAGCAGAAGGTGTCGGCTCCTGACGCCGATTGGACGGTTGCTTACTCAGGCTACCAGACCGCCGTCGCCGGGGTGACGATCTTCGACGGCCCGCCCTCGCAGCAAGCCTCGCTGGTGCCCGATAACGAGAAAACGACGAAGGAGGCCGTCATCCAGACCTGGCGGCTGGCGAAGAGCGATCGCGGTTACTGGCTGCGATGCAACTACGCGAATACCACGGCGCAGATTTACCGCCGATTGCCGGCGAATGTCACGCGATGCAATGTCACTTATGAGCGGAACGTCAGCTTCGGCGAGGGCAGTCGCGTAGTCAAGAAGGTTGACTGCAAATAGTCACTCACCTATCGACTGACTAATCCTTCAGTAGCATATCGCGATAGCTAATATATCGCGATGTCTGCGCCACCGATTAATCCTTCTGTCAACGCGTGATATTCCGTTCGCGGCTCGCGGGAGTCAACACGGGACTTTCGCAGCCATATCGAATTCCTCGCGGCTTCGGGAACCATCGGCGTCGATCGTCGGTTTAGCCGCAAGAGCCAGCGCAAATTTTCTCGCGCTGGATTTCGATATGGAGGAAACGATGAGCCGTAAAACACTAACATTGCTGGGCGTATACGCTCTCACGCTGGCTGCGGCGGCGAGCGCATACGCCCAGATGCCGTTGATGCCGGACGGCAGCAAGAAAGCGACGACCTTCTATACTCAGACCAACCTCGTCACCTCGATGAAGAGTCTGAAGGCGAAGATCCACGACCCGAATCTTTCCAACCCCTGGGGCCTGGTGCAGGGTCCGACGCCGTTCTGGATCTCAGACAACAATGCGGGAGTATCTACTCTCTACGACGGCAACGGAGACATTTTTACAGTAGCTGACGGCAAAAAGATGGTGCCATTCGTCGTCACGGTCCCGCCGCCTAACGGCAGCAACGCCGTTGCGGCGCCGGATGGAATCGTCTTCAACGGAGTCACCTCGGATTTTGGCGGCGACATGTTTATATTTTCAACCGAGGACGGGACAATTTCAGGATGGCAGGAGTCCGACGGCACCGGCGCCGTGCTCCACGTCGATAACTCTTCGGTACCCACGTCAGCAAATGGCGCCGTGTACAAAGGCCTTGCCCTCGCGACGTTCAACGGGAACCAGTTGCTCTACGCGACCAATTTCCGGTCGGGCAACGTCGATGTCTTCGATAGCTCCTACAATCCGGTAACGTCGCTGCCTGGGACCTTCACCGATCCCAACGCGATGCCAGGCTTTGCGCCATTCGGAATTACGCTCTTCAACAACAACTATCTCTGGGTCACCTACGCGATGCAGGATAGTGCCAAGCACGATCCAGTGCATCAGGTAGGCGCCGGCTACGTCGATATCTTCACGACCGATGGCGTGTTTATGCAGCGGTTCGCGACCGGCGGCAACCTCAACGCGCCGTGGGGGATGGTGCTTACGCCGTCGACCTTCGGTCCGTTGGGCGGCGACTATTGGATTGGAAACTTCGGCGACGGAAATATCAATGCGTACACGCCGGGCGGCGTGGCGGCCGGTCAGCCGACTGACAAAAAAGGCACGCCGCTGAATGTCGATGGCCTGTGGGCGCTGGTCTTCGGCAACGGCTCCAACAATGCGAGTACCACCTCGCTGTATTTCACGGCCGGCCCGAACATGGAGACCGAGGGAATCTTTGGCAAGTTCGACGTCACGACCAAGAAGTCATCGGGTTCCGGTTCTGGTATAGGCGGCGGAAGCCCATACGGCATGCTTGGAATGCCCGGAATGATGTAGTCCTCCCCGACGCGCTGGCCGCGCCCGACTTTGCTGGCTAACAGCTAGCGGTCGGCGCGGCCGGCCTTATCCGGAAACGCTCCGAGCTTGACTGCCGTCGCAAAAAGCTCGGAGATTGGCGCGTCGGGCGGTTTGGGCAGGTCGCCAGCCGCTCGCGGCCATGCGATCGGCGTCACCGGGCTGTCGATCGGCGCACCGATCTTGATGTGGTAGCGCTCGACGGAATCGTGCGGGAATTCATTCTTGCGTGTCGATCCGTCTCGGAAAAAAATCATTGTATGCACGCGGCGCGTCACCGACCCGCTGTTCGGCTTCGCCATATGCACCGTCAATCCGTGATGAAATGCGACGCCGCCGCGCGGCACCTCGATCCAGACGGGAGGCGTGTCCTTGATCTCCGGCATCTTCAGGATCTCGAGCGCGTCTTCCGGCTTGAAGATGTTCACGAACACTCGGAGCCCGACCGTGTGCGAGCCCGGCACATAGCCCATGCATCCGGTCGCATGCGACGAGCCGTCGAACGGAATCCACGCCGTAATCGTGTCGGTCTCGACCATCGGCCAGTACGGCTGATCCTGATGCGGATCGGTGACGCGGCCGCCGGCCTCTTTGTACAACGCCTGGTCGTGCCACAGACGGATCGTGTCGACGCCGAGGATTCGCGCGGCCGCCTCGCAAACGATCGGATGGAACGTGAGCGGTCGAACCGCCGGCGTATCCTCCCACAGATTGATGCATTGGATGAACGACTGTTCGTAGGGCGTCTTCTCGCCGAGCGCGCGCGTGTCGAAGCGCTTGCGCCGCGCCACCGCTTCATCGACGGCCTTGCCGTAGCGCTCGAGCTCGTCCGCGCCGAGCAGGTCGGGCACCATCACGAAGCCGTCGCGCCGGAACGAAGCGGCGTACGGTGCGATTTTGTCGGCGAGCGTCGTCATTCCAAGATCCTCGGCGCAGCTCTCCTCTTACAGTACGCGATGCGCGTTCGCAATTCTCAGAAGTCCGCCTTGAACGAGAAGCGGTCGGCGCCTGTGTAGGAGAGCCGCTTGGGCCGCACACGCATCATGCGCAGGGTAGGATACTTGAAGAACGGCGCTTCGAAGGGACTCTTCTTCAGAAATAGTTCCTTCAACGGTTCCCATTCGGCACCGTCGCGCGCGATTTCGCTGGCGATTCCCTTGATCAGCACGCGCGAGATCTCAAACGTCTCGACCTTGCCCTTTTCGCGCGCGTCCAGGTACACCGTCACGTACGGATGCTTGAGCAGATTCTGAAACTTCTCGCTCGCGTCGTTCATGATGAACAGCAAATCGAATTCGGGCGTCTCCGCGAATGCCTGCATCGTCGCCGTCGGCCACTGCTCGCCCTGCGTGACAAGTATCGCGACCTGGACCTCAGCCAGCAGCGCGGACAGTCGCTCTTTCTGTGCAGCTTCCACGTGTTACTCCTTGAATCGACTTGTGTTGCATCCTGGTGTATCTCTCGATTCGACAACTCCTCCGAGCCGAGAGAAAAGGTAGATAAAGAGTGAGCCTCCGCCGCGCAGCCTCCGTCACGTTCGTGGGCTGGTGCCTGATAATGCCGCCGCTTTCCCAGAATCGCCAGCTGGTCGAGAAGAATGCTCCACTTGCACATTGGGATACGGTTGGTAACTACGATACCGCCGCCGCGTGCAGGAACGAACTTGCCAAGCTGACTGCCGTCATAGCGGGCAACATCAACTACACTGTGATCCAAAGGCGCGTGCTGGCGGGGAAGTGCGTCGCCGCTGACGATCCGCGCATCCACTCGGACAACTTCGAGGCATATTAAGTCGCCCCGGGGCGTGCGCCTCGGCCCGGCGTGAGTTGCATCTTACGGCGCGCCGCTGATATTTCCGGTGCGACCGCCGCGCGGCGGCGGCATCTAAGCCCTGGCTCCCGCAATGTTCATCGAACGAAAAGCAATCGCCGCCGTCATTGCGATCGCATTGTTGACGTTCGCTGCATCGCCGTCCTATGCCGCTGGAGCCGATTCCGACGGCTCTGGAAGCCCAGGTGCCGCACTTGATGCGATGGCGCAACAGAAGTTCGGCGCCGCGCTGACCGCGGCCGAACGAAAGCTCCTGCATGCCGCACCGTTGCGCGACGTGCCGTGGCTCGGCCCCAGCGACGATCCCGACAATGCCGCCAATGACACCGCGCACGGCGAGAATTGGGGCGCCGAGCGCACGGTGCGCGCAGAAGTGGTCGCCTGGCTCCTCAGCGACCCGCATGCTTCGCAATTCGTGCATCCCAGCGGCCTTGCACTGGCCGGCGCGCGCATTTCGGGAAACCTGGATCTCTCCTACGACACCGTCGACAAGCCGCTGACGCTCATCCGTTGCTACCTCCCCGACGGAATCAATCTGCTGGCGGCACATATCCAGGAAATCACCGTGCGGCGCTCGCGCACCGGAGCGGTCTTCGGCAATTTGGCGAACATCCACGGCGACGCGTCGTTTCTGATGGGCGACTTCGGCCCGCTGAGCTTCATGAGCGCGCGAATCGACGGGACTCTCGACCTCACAGGCGCTCGAATCCTCGATACCGATGACAACGCGGTCAATCTCGTCGAGGCGAACGTCGCCGGCGACGTGCTGCTTCATGACGGCTTCACCACCGACGGTATCGTGTACGCGCGTCTGGCGAAGATCGGGCACGACCTGAGCGTTCACGGCGCCCAGTTCAAGGACGACACACAATTCGACGCCGAGCGCGCCACTATCGAGGGCACATTCTATTGGGTTGACGTCAAGCATACGCCGAAGACGGTGCTCGACCTCGAGGACGTGCACGCCGGCGCAATCTGGGACGACGAGGCGAGCTGGCCCGCGCCGGGCAATCTCGCAATCAACGGCTTCGTGTACGGCGAAATCGCGGGCGGTCCCAGCGACGGTGAATCGCGCTTGCGATGGCTCGGGTTGCAGAGGCCGGACTACCATCCGCAGCCGTTTCGTCAATTGGCAAAGGTCTTGAGCGAGATGGGACGCGACGATGGCGCGGTTCAAGTACGCATCGCCAAGGAAATCGCGCAGCGCCGCTTCGGCCATGAGAGCCTCCCGCAGCGCGCGTGGAGCCTGATGATGCAATACACGATTGGCTTCGGCTACGTACCGCTGCGCGCGCTCTGGTGGATCGCGGGGTTCGTCGGGCTCGGCACGATTCTGTTCGGATGGGGTTATCGGATGCGCATCATCACGCCGACCGAGGAGGCCGCTTACCGCGAGTTCGTCGCGAGCGGAGACGCGCCGCCGCACTATCCGGTCTTCAATCCGCTGGTCTACTCGCTCGAGAACTTCCTGCCCGTCGTCGAGTTGCATCAGGACAAATACTGGCGCCCCAATCCGCGCCACCGCGTGTCGGGCAGAGCCACACGCAGTGGAGAGCCGCGCGATCCAAGCTCAGTCCCGAGCCGTCTGCTGCGATGGTACCTGTGGCTGCACATCCTGGCCGGCTGGACGATCACGCCGCTACTGTTCGCCGGCCTGTCGGGCCTGGTCCGCCCCGACTGATTTGTTCCAACGCGACCGGTTCCCCTTCCCACATTGGGTAGGGGTTAGGTTTCTGGATTTTTCCTGCCTAAGGTTTCTTCGCCGATTTATTTTTCTCTGCAGAATTCGCGCGCGTCGTCACCAGCGCGGCCATTGCGGCGAAACGTTCCTGGCCTACTGCTATGAACAGGCCTTCGGCTTCGGCTGTCAGCGTGCCGTTTGCTGAGAGCGTTCCGTGGGTGAATATCTTGCGGCCCTCGACGCGATCTACGTATGCCTCGAAGACCAGCTCGGTCAGCAGCGGCGTCGGGCGGCGGTAGCGAATCGTGAGAGTGCCCGTCATGCCCGGATTGCCGGTCAGCGACTGCGCCATCCCGAGCACTTCGTCGAACGCGGCCGCGAGAAAGCCGCCGTGCACGTGTCCCGGCGGACCTTCGTACGCGACGCCGAACGTCCCGCGCCCCTCGACCTTGTCGCCGAGCACGGCCAGCCGAATGGGAGGCGCGAGCGGATTCGCGATACCGATCAGCGGACTGTGATCGAAGAACGCGTGCGGATCGCCGGCGTTGGCACTCTCGGCAAAGCCCTCGTAGCTGCGCGAGATGGGATACTTCGATAGACGCCTGGCGTAGCGTTCCAATGCGTCGGCGGCGGCGGACAAGTCTTCCTCGGGGGCGGCGACCTGCACCAAATGGTCGATCACGCGACGCATCGCATTGGCCAATCGATGCGCCTGGGCGCGCCGTCCGGTCGCGGGCGCCTGGCTGATGGCCCACGCCGCTTCGAAATCTACATTTTGATCGCTCATCTTTTTTGCAACTTTGACGCGAAAACTGCTGCGAACTTTTTTCGATGGTAGCTGTCGCTCCGCGGTTGATCTACGGCGGATTCGGGATGATGAAGCGGCACCGGATATGCTTCGTACTATAATAGTAGAATGGAACCGAGCTGCTTGATGCGGACCCGTATCGTCATATCATGCGCGCTTGCGTGCGCACTTACCGCAATCGGCAATCGACCGGCTCGCGCGCAGGGAACTCTCGAAGTCCCAGGACCGGCGAATCAGAATCAGCCGTATGTTCCGCCGAGCCAGCCCCAGCCACTAATCAGGTTGGCGCCATCGGACGGTGACAGCGGCGCTACGATTCAACTGCTACCGCAGTATTTGAACCCCGCGCCCGCGCAGCCGCAACCTGTTCCTCCGCCCGCGCCGCCGCCGATGAACGTCGCGCCGATGACCGCGCAAGCGGCTCCGGCCCTGCCGGCAGTGTTCCGCGGATGCTGGAGTGGACAGGTGACGGACCTCGATTGGATCAGGCGCGAGCCCGGCGCGCCGAAAATCGGTTTCTGGACGCCCAAGACCTACCGGCTGTGCTACAAGCGCGTCGGCAATCAACCCTTCACGCTCACGTTTTCCGAAACCGGCGTCGAGCTAAACGACAAGATTCTCAATCCGCATGGCAACGTGGTGCCGATTTCCACCGACGGGCGTGCCTACGCGTCGATGCGCTCGCGGCTGTACTTCGACGAATACAAAGTGCGTGGCGACGGTTTTTCACCGACGTTTGCGGTTGACGAGGTCACCAATCTCGACTGCCGCATCGGCGGCGACGACATGATTGTCAGCGCCGACGTCTTCGGCACTCGCGACGGCACGCCCTGGTTCCGCGCGCACTGGCGCGCGGACTTCCGTAAGTTCGAGAATTAGTCCCGCGCGCCATGCGATTGCCAACGCACTCGATCCACTTCACGAGTCTTTTTTGCGGACTAGCGCCCTTCTTAACCTGATCTGCTGAAAAATCGCCAGCGTGACGCTGGGAGTCAGACCTGCGAGTGTGATGATCGTCCAGACTTTGATCGAGACGGTTGGGACGACCCAGAAATGCCCGACCACAATTATAAAAGCTGCCACCGACGTAAGCCTTAGCGTCATGCCGATAGCGGTCGCGGGTTCTTTTGCCATATGGAAACGATCAGTCCGTTTCGAGCTGTCTTTGCGCAAACATCAGCAGCCCATATCGCAGAAGCTGGATAGCCATGACGTCATTCAAAATGAAAACCAGGAGCACCAGCAAAGGCTGGCTAAGCCACAGCATGGCCTTGATGGTCACAATCTCTGCAACACTGGCTGCAATTATCGGGTAGAAGAGCCTTCGTTCTGCCAAGGATTGGGCGGAGAAGGCCGATACCGCGCCGCTAACGCCGAGCAGAATCGGCATCTCGATGCTTCGCAGAATCGAGTACGGGAACGGACTCGTCAACCCCCAAAACGGTACTCGATATACCAGCGAGATCTGCAGCGCGAACAGCAGTAAACCCAGCGCAATATAAATTCCTGTCTTCAATGGTCGCATGATAACCAAATGTTCTGCCTTCGGAAATTGCTTTCGCGCATCGACGCTTCGCCGCCGCTTGCCTCTCGGAGTCCCCTCGCTTAATGATCTCGCATGCCCAGAGACCTCGATCCCCAGATGAAGATCATGCTTGACGTGTTCAACGCGGCTGGCCCGATGTTCCTGCGCGCGGAGACCGCTGAGCAGGCACGCGCCAAGATGCGCGCACTGCTCGAGGCGAATCCAATTCCGCCGCCGCCCATCTATCGCGTCGAGGATCGCCATATCACCGGCGCCGACGGCAACGTCGCAGCGCGCGTTTACACTCCCGAGGGCAGTCCGCCGATGGGCGTGCTCGTTTATTTCCACGGCGGCGGATGGGTGCTCGGCGATCTCGAGAGTCACGACCGCGTATGCCGCGCGCTCGCCAACGGTGCGGGATGCCTAGTCGTGTCTGTCGATTACCGCCTCGCGCCGGAGCACGTTTTTCCGGCTGGCGCCGAGGATTGCTACGCCGCCACGAAATGGGTTGCTGAAAACGCAGCCTCGCTTGGCGCGGATGCGGCGCGCCTGGCGGTCGGCGGTGATAGCGCGGGCGGAAACCTGGCCGCGGTAGTCTCGATGATGGCGCGCGATCGCGGCGGCCCGGCAATCAACTTCCAGTTGCTCCTCTATCCCGTCACCGATTGCGCGCTCGACACTCCTTCGCAGAAGGAATTCGCCGCCGACGGCTATGTACTATCGCGCGCCGACATGGAATGGTTCTGGAACAACTACACCGACACTAGCGCCGAAAAAAACAATCCGTACGCATGCCCGCTGCGCGCGAAAGACTTGAAGAGCCTGCCGCCCGCGCTCGTTCTCACTGCTAGTCACGATCCGCTGCGCGACGAGGGCGAGCGATTCGCCGGACGCCTGATTGCCGCCGGCGTCAAAACCACCTGTACGCGTTACGAAGGCGTCACCCACGGTTTCGTCAGCTTCGCCGACGGTCTCGACAAAGGCAAAGAGGGGCAGCGGCAAGCCGCCGACGCCCTGAAGGTCGCCTTCGCGCGGTAGTCGTCGCGCAGGATGCGGATCAGTCCTTCGGCGGCTCGATTAGTCCTGCCATGAATTGCGGATAACGCCAGTCGAAGATGCCGTGCGAATGCCGCTCGGCCAGGTTCCATTCCAGCCCTGCAAACGACCACGCACCACGCGCGTTGATCGCGACGCTCACCGCCAGCAGTAAAATCGCCACCGCAATCTCAATCCTGTGATGGGACGCGACCGGCGCGCGGCGCATCGCGTCCAGTCCGAGGATTGCGAGCAGTACTAACCACGGAATTGCGTCGGTGAAGTATCGCGGCCCGTAACAGAGTCCCGCCGTCCACGACTTGTTTGTACACATCGCGATCGCGAGCGCGACGATCTGTGCCAATGCGAGAATGGCAAGCTGCCTGTAAGCCAGGTGCTTGCGGTAGCGCGCTACCAGGTACAGCACGAACAGCGTGGTCGGCACGAATACCAGCAGGCCGCGCGACGGAGTAATCAAGTTGATGGCCATCGGCACAGCGATGCCATGAAATTGCAAACGCGAGGCCATGTAGTACGGCGGAATTATCGTGCCGAAGACCGACCACGTGTATGCGACGAACGCCGCCAGCCATGCCGCGAGCGTCGCGCTGTATACGACGAAGTCCTCGCGATGGAGCCACCACACGTAGACGCTGACGGCGACTATCGCGATCGATCCGGTCGGCCGCACGCAGTATGTCCATGCCACGAGCGATGCGAGCCAAACGCGGCGCATTCGTGCGCCGCGATTCTCCGTGCTCATGATCGAGTGCGCAATCAGCCCGAGGATGAAGACCTCCCAGGTATGCGCCCACAGGCCGCGCGACGCCGTGCTCAGGATCTGCGAACCCATCGACGCGCCGAGCGCGACGACCATGCTCCACGACAGCGGCAGCATCGTCGCCGCCATCGCGAAAAACACGCACGTCAGCGCCGCCATCAGCACCGACGCGATCACCCGCTCGATTAGAATCTCGCCCGCCAGGTTCAAGCGCCCGTCCGGCGTCGCCGCCGACACTCCCGCCAGGTTCATCGCCGCGACCAAAGGCATCGACAGCATCGAACTGCCATGTCCAAAGAAATACGTCACGTGGCCACGCGCGTTGACGAGCTGGTATTCGTTCGCGTCCTCGGGAAGGCTGGCGTCTCCGGTGAGCCATGGCACCGGCACCTTGTAGTACTCGTCGAGATTGGCCGAGCGATGGTGCATCAGGCACTCGCTCAGCAGAACCGAATATCGCGAATCGGAAACCTGGATGACAGGCGCCGCCAGGAACACCGCCAGCGATAACATGAACAGGACTATCTGAAGCCTGAGAATTCTTCCGCTATCGTCGCGTTGTAACGACTCCGCCACCACCTGCATCCCAGCGCGCAGGTTAGCATTTTCCAAGAGGCTGTTTCCTATGCTGTTCCGCGCGCCATTCGCTCCGCTATATTCCTCCGCGATGGCGAAGGGACCAACCCAGCTCGGCAGCCTGAAGGGCGACGGCTTGATTCGCGGCGCACCTACCAGCGCTTTCGAGGACCTCTACCACTTTTTGGTGACGTCTTCTTGGCCTGCCCTGATCGGCCTGATCGTCGCCGCGTTCACCGTCGTCAATCTCCTGTTCGCCGTCGGTTACTACCTCGACGGCGGCATCGAGAATGCCCGTCCTGGCTCGTTCGCCGACATGTTTTTTTTCAGCGTGCAGACCATGGCGACGATCGGCTACGGCAAGTTGGTGCCGATCTCGATGGTGGCGAACATCCTGGTCTCCATCGAGGCGCTGACCGGCTTGGTCGCGCTGGCACTCATGACCGGTCTCGTGTTCGCAAAATTCTCGCGGCCGACCGCGCGCGTTCGGTTCACTCGCTACGTGGTCATCGGCCCGCGCGACGGCGTGACCAGCCTGATGATCCGCATGGCCAACCAGCGCGCGGATCGAATCGTCGAGGCGAACATCCACGCAGTTTTCGCCCGTCAGGAAATCACCGCCGAGGGTGACGCGATTCGCCGCTTCTACGACCTCGCGATGACCCGCAACGTCAGCTCGCTGTTCGTGTTGTCGTGGACCGCCGTGCATCGCATCGTCGAAGGCAGTCCGCTGTTCGGCGAGACCCGCGACTCTCTTGCCAATTGCCAGCCGCAAATCATCGTATCGATCACCGGCCTCGACGAGGTCTTCTCGCAAACCATCCACGCCCGCCATGCTTATGGATTCGACGAGATTATCTGGGGCGCGCGCTTCGCCGACGTGCTGGTGACCCACCCCGACGGCAGCCAAGGCGTCGACTATACGCGATTCGATGACGTCGAAATGGTTACGCCCGTCAAGTGACGCCATTTCGGTGCTTGTTCACACAACTGCGCAAATCTGGGCATGATGAAGGTTGCGCCGTGCGGTGGGTTTGGGGTCTTTCGGCACGGAACGGGGAGACAGAATGACGGAAGGGACAGCAGGTACATCCCGCAGATTTCTGGTTGCGATCGCGCGATGGTTCGACACGTCGGCAGGGGGCGATTCTCCCGCAGATCTGCCGCAGAAGACCGATTGGTTCCGATGCATCCCGTACGTCGCCGTCCATCTGATGTGTCTCGGCGTGATCTGGGTCGGATGGAGCCCGGTCGCGGCTGGGGTCGCCGTCGCGTTGTATTTCATTCGGATGTTTGCGATCACCGGCTTCTACCATCGCTACTTTTCGCATCGCTCGTTCAAGACTTCGCGCGCGGGCCAGTTCCTATTTGCCGTGCTTGGCGCGACCGCGGTGCAGCGCGGAGCCTTATGGTGGGCGTCTCATCATCGCCTGCACCATCAGCGCTCCGACGAGCCTGAAGACGTTCATTCGCCGCGTCAGCACGGCTTTATCTGGAGCCACATCGGATGGATCACGTCGGAAGCGAACTTCCGCTCCGAGCTGCGCGTCGTGCGCGACCTCGCCAAATTTCCGGAGCTGGTGTTTCTCGATCGCTTCGACGTGTTGGTCCCGACGATTCTCGGCGTCGCGCTGTTCGGGCTGGGCGCTTTCCTGCAGCGGCACGCACCGGGGCTTCACACGACCGGCGCGCAAATGCTCATCTGGGGATTTTTCATTTCGACCGTCGCGCTCGGCCACGGCACTTTTACGATCAATTCGCTGGCGCACGTCATCGGCCGGCGCCGCTACGAGACCAACGACGACAGCCGCAACAGCTTCACACTCGCGATGGTGACGCTCGGCGAAGGATGGCACAACAATCACCATCACTTCCCCGCAGCCGCGCGCAACGGCTTTTTCTGGTGGGAAATCGACATCACGTACTACACGCTCAAGCTGCTAGAAGCCGCCGGCATAATCTGGGACCTCCGCCAGGTACCGCCGGAGCTTCTGGATGAGTCACTACTCGACAAGCCCGGCAAAGCCCGCGTCCCGATCGTCGCGACTCCTCCAGCGATCGCGGTCGCAAGCGCGTCGTCGATAGCGCTCGCGTCGTCGCTCGACTCGGCACTAGCGCCCGTCGACTCGTCGCCGTCAGCCGCCGAAGCGTGACGAAATCTTAGTACTGGGTGCAGGGGTCACCCCTGCCCAAGGAAGCGTGAAACCCACGGCGGGTTTCACATTGAATTAAGTTCCTAAGTTCCTTTCTCCCGCGCTTGCACCGCGACGCGACTGCGGTGTAATCGATGCGTCGAGATGGCCAAAACTGACTCCATAGTCGCGTCTGGTGTCGATGCGGCCCGCGCGCGTCGTCCGGCCTTCATCGATCGTTTCGCGCGCGTCGCGGTGCTTGCCCGGCTGGCGGGAATCAAGCACGGGCGCGTCGTGATTGAAGATGGCGATGAGCGTATCCCGTTCGGCCAGGTTGCCTTAGACGCCGAATTGCGCGCCACCATCCGCGTCCACGACCGCCGCTTCTATTCCGATCTCGCGCTCGCGGGCAGCATGGGTGCCGGCGAATCGTACATGGCCGGCTCGTGGACGACCGACGACCTTACCGCGCTCGTGCAGATCATGATTCGCAACCGCGACGTGACGGAGGGCATGGATAACGGCCTCGCGCGACTCGCCAATCCTGTCCGCCGCCTGATCCATTATCTAAATCGCAACACGAAGACCGGCAGCCAGCGCAACATCGCGGCGCATTACGATCTCGGCAACGATTTCTTCGAGTTGATTCTCGATCGCACGCTGATGATGTACTCGTGCGCGATCTTCGAGCGCCCGGACGCGACGCTCGAGGAAGCGTCGGCGGCCAAAGTCGATCGAATCTGCCGCAAGCTTGACCTACGCGCGCGCGACCATCTGGTCGAGATCGGCACGGGATGGGGCGGGTTTGCGATTCATGCGGCCAAAAACTACGGATGCCGCGTGACGACCACCACGATTTCGCGCGCGCAGCACGACTATGCCGTCAAGCGAATCGCCGCCGAGGGCCTGTCGGAGCGAATCACCGTGCTGTTCCAGGACTATCGCGACTTGACCGGACAGTTCGACAAGGCGGTCTCGATCGAGATGATCGAAGCCGTCGGGCATCAGTACCTCGATTCGTATTTCCGCAAATGCGGCGAGTTGCTGAAGCCGGACGGTATGATGCTGTTGCAGGCGATTACGATCGCGGACCGCGAGTATGAGGGGGCGATCAAACGCGTCGATTTCATCAAGAAGTACATCTTTCCCGGCAGCTTCATCCCGTCGGTCACTGCGCTGTGCGACTCGATCACACGCGCGAGCGACATGCGCCTGTTCCATCTGGAGGACATCACGCCCAACTACGCCGAGACTCTGAAAAACTGGCGCGTCCGGATGTTCAAGAACATCGAGGGCGTGCGCGCGCTCGGCTATCCCGAGGAATTCATCCGGATGTGGGAGTTCTATCTCTGCTACTGCGAGGGCGGCTTCCGCGAGCGTTACATCGGCGACGCGCAGATGCTGCTGACCAAGCCGGAGTGCCGCAGGGCGCCGATCGCGCCGCGGCTGTAAAGCCGCAGCCCACAATTCACTTAATCAAACGTGAAACCCGCGGTGGGTTTCACACTTCCTTCGGCAGGGGTGACCCCTGCACCCAATGCTTGACAGCAGCAATAATCAGATGATAGTCATTACCATCTAGATTATGGAACTACAGCTCGTAAATGAACGGCGGCGCGGCCCTTATGCCGCCAAGCGCCTGTCCGAGTTCGCCGCGCGATGCCGCCGGGGCGGCCTCGCCGTCACCCCGCAGCGCCTGGCGATTATCAAGGCGCTGCTCAGCTCCGGCGACCATCCGCGCGCCGACGCGATCTACGCGGCGGTCCGCCTGCAGCATCCGCATATCTCGCTCGCCACCGTGCATCGCACGCTGGAAACGATGTGCGATATCGGCGAGGCGCGCAAGGTCACAATGCTGCACGACAGCGCGCGCTACGACGGCAATATCACGCCGCACCATCATGTGGTGTGCGTAAAATGCCGGCGCATCCGCGATATCGAGATTCCGCATCTCGACCGCCTGCTGGCGGGGCAGTCGGAGCTGGGCGAGTTCACGGTGATCGGATCGTCGCTCGAGATTCATGCGCTGTGCGAGGAATGCGGCGCCAAGCGCGCAAAGGCGAAGCGGACCGGAAAGCCGCGCGGCTGATTTCAAACCAACTAGGTCAAATCAAAACAAGTTCGAACCAGGAGTGAAGAGCAATGGCAATTGATCACGATCTATCAACCGAGGGCAAGTGTCCGTTCAGACACACGGTGGCTGGGGCCGCCGCGAATGCGGGCTGGTGGCCAAATCAGCTGAACCTGAAGATCCTCCGTCAGAACTCCCCGCAGTCCGATCCTATGGGCAAGGAGTTCAACTATGCTGAAGCATTCAAGAGCCTCGATCTGAATGCCGTGATCAAGGACCTTCATGCCTTGATGACGACGTCGCAGGACTGGTGGCCGGCCGACTTTGGCCACTACGGTGGGCTTTTCATTCGTATGGCGTGGCACAGCGCCGGTACGTACCGCATCGCCGACGGCCGTGGCGGGGCAGGAGCCGGTCAGCAGCGCTTCGCGCCGCTCAATAGCTGGCCAGACAACGCGAACCTCGACAAGGCGCGCCGGTTACTTTGGCCGATAAAGGAAAAGTATGGCCGGAAAATCTCCTGGGCCGACTTGATGATTCTCGCGGGCAACGTCGCGCTCGAGTCGATGGGCTTCAAGACCTTCGGCTTCGGCGGCGGGCGCGAGGATGTCTGGGAGCCCGACGAGGTCTACTGGGGGCCGGAGCGCAAGTGGCTGGAGGACGAGCGCTACAGCGGCGATCGTCAGCTCGCGAATCCTCTCGGCGCCGTTCAAATGGGCCTGATTTACGTGAATCCGGAAGGGCCTAATGGAAAACCGGACCCGGTAGCTGCAGCGCGGGATATCCGGGAGACGTTCCGTCGTATGGCAATGAACGACGAAGAAACGGTCGCGCTTATCGCCGGCGGTCACACCTTCGGCAAAACCCACGGCGCCGGCGATGCGGCGCTGGTCGGCCCAGAGCCGGAAGCCTCCAGCATCGAGGAGCAGGGTCTCGGCTGGAAGAGCAAATATGGCACGGGCAAAGCCGGTGACGCGATCACCAGCGGCATAGAAGTCATCTGGAGCACGACGCCAACAAAGTGGAGTAACGACTACTTCAAGCACCTGTTCAGCTACGAATGGGAACTGACCAAGAGCCCGGCTGGTGCAAATCAGTGGACACCGAAGAATGGCGCAGGCGCCGGTACGGTGCCGGACGCGTATGACAAGTCGAAGCGTCGCGCCCCGTCCATGCTGACCACCGACCTCTCTCTGCGGATGGACCCTGCTTACGAAAAAATTTCGAGGCGCTTCTACGAGCATCCTCAGGAGTTCGCAGATGCGTTCGCCAAGGCGTGGTTTAAGCTGACGCATCGCGACATGGGCCCTGTCTCACGATACCTTGGCCCGCTCGTTCCCAAGGAGCACCAACTGTGGCAAGACCCTGTACCTTCAGTCGATCATGAATTGATCGGAGAGCGAGACGTCGCTGCTCTGAAGGCCGAGATCCTCAAATCCGGATTGTCTATCTCCCAACTGGTCGCGACTGCATGGGCGTCGGCGGCGACATTCCGCGGCACCGACAAGCGCGGCGGAGCGAACGGGGCGCGCATTCGCCTTGCGCCGCAAAAGGATTGGGAAGTGAACCAGCCGGCTGCGCTGGCGAAAGCCCTGCAGACACTCGAAGCGATCCAGAAGAAGTTCGGGAAGAAGGTTTCGCTTGCCGACCTGATCGTTCTTGGCGGCTCAGCAGCCGTTGAGGAGGCTGCGAAAAAGGCTGGGCACGACGTGAAAATTCCTTTTTCGCCGGGGCGCACCGATACTTCGCAGCAGCTGACCGATGTGGAGTCATTCGCGGTACTCGAGCCGATCGCAGACGGGTTCATTAACTACAACCGCAAAGGACAGCAAATACCGGCGGAGGAACTGCTGCTGGATCGGGCGCAGTTGCTGACGCTGACGGCCCCCGAGATGACAGTTCTCGTCGGTGGCATGCGCGCCCTGAATGCCAACTTTGGACAATCCAAGCATGGCGTGTTCACCAAGCGGCCCGAAACGCTGACCAACGACTTCTTTGTCAACCTTCTCGACATGAGCACGCAATGGCAGCCGTCCGCTGGCTCCGACGGCGTGTACGAGGGGCGTGACCGGAAGACGAACGAGGTCAAGTGGACCGGCACCCGTGTCGACCTGGTCTTCGGCTCGAACTCGGAGCTGCGCGCGCTCGCGGAAGTCTACGCGTGCGCGGACTCGAAGGCGAAGTTTGTGAAAGACTTCGCGGCGGCGTGGACCAAGGTGATGAACCTCGATCGCTTCGACCTTGCCTGATCTCAACCGAGCGGCGTTTCGAAACTACTTGAAACGCCGCTCGCACGCTTCGCCCGCATGATTCGCAGGTCGCACCGGGACTCGAACCTGGCGGGACGATTTTCTTAAGTCGTTAGCGGGCCGCCCATCGAGGGGGCGCCAAATGCCAAACCTGAAAGGAACCAAAACCCACAAGAATCTCAAGGAAGCGTTCGCCGCCGAGAGCCAGGCCAATCGCAGGTATCTTTATTTCGCCAAGATCGCCGACATCGAGGGCCAGCCGGATATCGGCGGTCTGTTTCGCGATACCGCCGAAGGCGAGACCGGGCACGCTCATGGGCATCTCGACTATTTGAAATCGGCGGGCGATCCGGTGACCGATCAGCCGATTGGCAATTCGATGCTGAACCTCAAGTCAGCGGTTCACGGTGAGACTTACGAGTACACCGACATGTACCCGGGGATGGCGAAAACGGCGCGCGAAGAAGGCTTCACGGAAATTGCCGACTGGTTCGAAACGCTGGCCAAGGCTGAAAAGTCCCACGCCGGACGCTTTGCCAAGGCGCAGAGCACGCTCTAGCAGGTAGCGCACGAACAGCACGGTGATCCAAGCCCCCTTGAGAATCGATGGCCAACCGAATCGAGGCACGGCCTACCGACGGCCTTTCCTACAACTCCACTGAAGCGAAGTACTGGGAGCGCGCCGGACTCGACCAGGAACTCGAGCGCGTTTTCGACATCTGTCACGGCTGCCGCTTGTGCTTCAATCTGTGTCCGTCGTTTCCTGCCCTGTTCGACGCGACCGATCGCAACGACGGCGACGTGAGAGGGCTGACGGCGGCCGAGAAAGAGCGCGTCGTCGACTTGTGCTATGGATGCAAGCTTTGCGAGATGAAATGTCCCTACACGCCGCACGACGGTCATGAGTTCCAGCTCGATTTCCCGCGCCTGATGCTTCGCGCCAGGTTGGTCAAGGCCAAAGAAGACGGCGTCAAGCTGCGCGAGCGGGTGCTGGCGCGTCCCGATCAGATCGGCAAGGCGGGCGCGACGGCGCCGGCGCTCTCAAACATGATGTGCCGGCAGAAGTTCCAGCGCCTGGCGATGGAGAAGCTGCTGGGGATACATCGCGACAAGCTGCTTCCCGACTTTCCCGCCGAGACCTTCGACAAGTGGCTCGCGCGTAATCCGATCACTGCGACACCGTCCGCGCCGACCGCGAAGGTCGTGATTTTCCCGACGTGTTTCGTCAACTACTACAACCCCGGGCCGGGCAAGGCCGCGGTCGAAGTCTTTGCGAAGAACGGGTGCGCGGTGAAATGCCCCAAACAGAACTGTTGCGGGATGCCCGCGCTCGATAGCGCCGACGTCGAGTTCGCGCGCAAGGAAGCGCGCGCGAATATCGACTCGATGCTGCCACTGGTGCGCGAGGGTTATAAAATCGCGGCTATCAATCCGACTTGCTCGCTCATGATGCGCGCGGAGTATCCGAACCTGCTGGCCGGCGACGAGGTCAAGGAGTTCGCGGCGGCAATCGTCGATTCGCACGAGCTGCTATTTCAACTTCACCGTGCCGGCAAGTTCAACAACGAATTTCAGTCAACGCCCGGCAGTATCGCGTACCACGTCCCGTGTCATCTCAAGGCGCAGGACATCGGGCCGTGCTCGCAAGACCTGATGCGCGAGATTCCCGGTGTTGAAGTGACGACGGTCGATGCGTGTACGGCGCATGACGGAACGTGGGCGATGAAAAAAGAGTTCTTCGCGCTCTCGATGAAGTGGGGCGAGAAGGCTTTTACCGGGATGCGCGAAGCGGGCGCGCGCGTGATGGCGACCGACTGTCCAATGGCGGCGGTGCAAATCGAGCAGGCGACGGGAGTGCGTCCGCTCCATCCGCTGGAAGTGCTGGCGCGCGCCTACAAGCGCGACGGATTTCCAGACGCGCTGCCGCGGCCGCGGCCGCCGCAAGGAGAATGACGATTGAAGGCGATAACGTTCGACGAAATTCTCGCGCTGGCGGATTACGAACGCGTGCGCGACCGGCTGCGCCCCTTGTTTATTCACGAGAAGGAGCGGCGGCGGCTTCACGTCGGGTCGCATCTCACGTTTATTTTCGAGAACGCGCAGACCGCGTGGTATCAGATCGAGGAAATGATCAGAACCGAGAAAATGACCGAGCGCGACGCGATTCAGCATGAAATCGACACTTACGACGAGTTGATTCCGGCGGCCGGCGAACTGACGGCGACACTGCTGATCGAGTACGCCGAGCCGCGCGAGCGCGACGCGGCGTTGGTGCGGCTGGTCGGCCTGGAACGCCATCTGTGGCTGAAGATTGGCGCGCAAAAGATCGCGGCTAAGTTCGACGATCGGCAGATGTCAGACGAGAGAATCAGCGCGGTGCAGTTTGTCAGGTTCAGTGTCGAGGGAATCGAAGCGGCGCGGCTTCTCGAACTGGCCGTCAAGGGCGAGGTTGCGGTGGAGGCGGATCACCCGAGCCTGGCGGCTCGTGGCGAGATTGGCGGACTGCTGGCGGCGTCGCTGGCGGAGGATTTGCGCTGACGATCACGGCAGAATGGTGCAGAAACACGAACGCCGAATCCGTTTAATCCGGATTCGGCGTTCGCCGTTTCGTTTCGCCAGTGGATAGTTAATCGGACGAGGACGTGAACTGCGGGAAGATGGCAGCGCCGGTCGGGAAGTTCATGTCAGACTGATTTCCTGAAATCGACAGGGTCGGAGCGATGTTGTCGGTCGGGGGAGCGACCCCGGTGGGGTCCGTTGGTATTGTCTCTATATCGCTGAACATCGAGAGCGTATTTGTAAGCTGGTTCACGACGTACAGAGTGTCGCCGTCCGCGCTGATTGCGATGCCCTCGGGATGCTTGAATTTCGTGGAGCCGCCCTGAATCGTGCCAACCAGTGTACCGGCGAACGCAAAGCCGAGTGCCGGATCCGAATTCGTGAAAGGCTCGAAGATTTTGACGCTGTTATCGGCGGTGTCCGTGACGTAGATCAATTCATCCGGCGATTCGAAGCCGACGGTAGCGACCGCGATTCCGATCGGATTGGTCAAGGTGCCCGAAGTCGCGTTAGGCGGCGCATCGAGACCGATGAGCGCCGTCGGAAATACATCGCCATACATGCCGGCACTATACACGGTTACGAATTTAGGCACTGCGGCGAGTGTTGCGTTCAGGGGCGGAACGTTGTTCACGACGAACAGGAAGCCATTGGCGTCAAACGCGAGGCTGCGTGGACCCGCCATCGCGGAGAGGCATCCGCCGATGGTGGCATTCTGAGTGTAGAGAGCGTTCGTAAAGGGGTTGATCGCGCTCACCGGATTGTTCTGGAAAGGTGGCACGTTGTTTAGACCGGCAGTGAAGGTGCTTCGGTCATACTCGGTAACCGTGCCCAAGGTCACTGTGGGCAAGCCCGCGGCCGCGCACTCCGCAGCGTCCTGATCCACCTCTGGGAACGGATTCGCAACCGCCAGGATTTCGTGCCCGGCGGGCGTGACCCCATCGAAGGGGCTCTCAAATGCTGCGCCCTGCGGTATGAAGACGCCCGTAGTGTTGGGGAATCCAATAGAGAAACCGGGTGAGCAAATTAGGGTTTGCGCCGCTGAGTTTCCGCTTGCGGTCGAAGAGAAGAGTTCGACCAAACCAGTACCAAAGAGCGGGGAGGTGGTGGGTTCGCCAAAAGGACCGCAGCCTACTTGGTCTGCTTTTGGAAGAGGCAAAGCCAATCTCGAGTCCTTGGCGCTTAGAGCGACAAAGTCGAACGGGAGCGCCACCGCTACCGCGCCATCGACCGAGCTCACGGCGTTGCCATACGGCCCGATGCTCAAGAGGCCGTTCGTGCCCTTGACGCGAAATTGAGGCTTGGCATGGTGCCCCGAGCCGGCGGAATATGTCGTGAGGCTGCCGGCGAAGAGCGCACCAAAATTCGACACAGCTACCGGGTCCGTCAGCCCGTTTGAGCCAGCGTAGCCGCTGCCTGCGGTACTAGCGACGAACGCAGCCATCGCGAGCATCGCGGCCACGACCGAAAGCCGACGACGCGCGACCCCCAACAGCCCGCGCGCTCTATTGGGCGCCAACTGGATCCCATCCCTGCCCTGAGTCATCGTCTGCATCATTCCATGCGTCATTTTTTCTAACCCCCGCCGAGTCATCGGTGTCCCCGTCTGCGCACCCAATCAGCCTTAAAAACCCTCGCGGCCATCGGTTCGTTCCATTCCCCGGCAAAGGCAGCCCAAGCCCAGCAAGGTTCGGAATCCCCTTGGACGCTCCATTCGGTCGTCGTACCTACACTGATCAGGTGACAAATTCAAGTGCGACGTAATTCTTTGTTCATGAGCGCGGCTCTGGTTAGTCCTGCAATCAAGGGCGAGTCGACGAGCCTTGAAATTGTCTGGCAACGGCGAGCGCCAGGTGTATCGAATCGAGACAGCCGAAATCCGCGGTCGCCAGTGTCACGTGACTATTTTCGGACTATTGCGAACATATGACAGCTTCATGCACCCTTCTTGACAAGGTACACAGTGGAATGGTAGCTAAGCCGCGTTCGCACGTACGCGCGAATTGGGGATTGAGTGTCTGACGGCTTGCCTGATGGAAAATTCAGGTGAGGAGTTCGACGTAACCGCGAGGGCTCCAGCTTGGGGGTGTGACAATGCAGAACGGGAATCAGGGATTCGGCGGAATGCGGTGGCGGAGTCTGATGGTGGCGGCTGTGGCAGCAGTCGCGACCTTGTGGACTTCGGTCGCAATGGCGACGATCACTCAGGGTGACTTTTCAGTCTTCGGATTTTTCGAAACCCGCGAAGCCGGTCACTGGGGGGAAGGCAGCGCGAGCAGGGATTCGACGCCGACCCGGGTAGCTCCTACCGGGTTCGCGAGACCCGGGCAGTCGTTCGGGATGACCGGCGGCAGCTTTGATTTCAATCACTGGGATCTGGCCGAGCAGCGCAACCTTGCGGACGTGCGGCCCGATTACCACATGATCAAGAACTACAAATTGCTAGGCCGGTTTGACACGCTGTTGATCAAGGATGCGGACTTCTTCGCGTTCTACCGGCCCTGGTACGATTCTTTCGGTTCGCTGAAGGACAAGGGCAGGGCGGAGCCGAACACGGATGCGGCTCCATATTCACAGAGCAGCAGCAACAACAACGGGCTCGCGCCAACTTCCTCGCTCCAGAACGAATACTTCAAGAACGATCTGCGCGAGTGGTATGCGCAGTTGAACTTTACCGACAACTTCTCGGCACGAGTCGGCAAGCAGGAGATCATCTGGTCGGAAGCGGACGCGCTGTCAGGGACTGAAGTCACCAACCCGGTTAATGCGGAATGGCACGGAGTTTACGGCGCGGAAGCCGCCGAGGACGTGCGCACGAACCTCCGGATGATCAAGCTGAACTACATCCTGCCCGACTTCCTGAAGACCGCCAACAACGAGGTGGAAGGATTCATCATCCCGGGCGACTTCGAGGCCCCTTCAATTGAGCTCCAGGCCGACCCCCGCAATCCGTGGGTTGTCCCGGCTGCGTTCGGCGGCGGCTGCAAGATCTGTGGCAGCGGCCCGGACGGCATCTTCCCCGTGAACATCAACCAGAGCGGCCAGCAGATCAACGCCAGTGAAGTGCCTAATTTCGACGCGAAGGGGATGATCTTCCTGCCGGTTGGTTTCCCGACCCACTTTGGCGAATTCTACAACTTTTACGCAAAAGATCTGAGCAGATTTCCGTCCAACTCGCTGGAAAACAGCGAATTCGGATTGCGCTATTCGAGCCTGCTGCCGATTGGAAACGGTCTCCAGGCCAGCTTCATCTACTTGTATGAATTCCGCAACGCGCTGGGCAAAACCTGCTATTACTGCGGCCCCGGCGCCACGGGAGAACCGGGTGCGGTCGCGGTTGCCCCGGGCACGTTCGTCATTCCCGGGTTCTTTCTCACCCACCCTCGCGCGGGCGTGCCGGTGGGCGGAACGGTTGAGACCGTTAGCACGACCGACTATCGGCGCAACAATTTCTTCGGCTTGACGGGAACTTATTACGACAAAGATCTGACCGACATCGTGTATCGCTATGACTTTCTGTATGAGCCGAAGATTAACGTCGGGGTTCCGGCCGCGTTTGATGCGAGGGGCGGGGAATGGACGGAGTTCACGCGCTGGATCATCGCGACTGACCGTCCGACCTATATTCCCTGGATATCGAAGCAGCACACGTTCCTGACGGCTCAACTCACTGAGACCTGGTACCCAGATCGTCCGGCCAACGCGACGACTCCCACCTCCAGCGCGGGCAAGATTCGTGAGACCAGCACCTTGGCGTTCCTCAACGCGACGAACTGGCTGATGAACGGACAGTTGACGGCGGGCAACCTGATTTTGTGGGACATCGACGACAACGTCGGCGAGCTCTCGACCACTAACGTTTACCGGTATTCGCGCAACGTGCTGTTCGGAGTGAACGCCCAGTGGTTTATCGGACGCAGCGGCCGTTTCACCGATCCATATCTGCTCAGCCGCGAGCAGCGGTTCAACGAACTCGAGTTTACGTTCACGTACGAGATCTAGCAGTCAATTGGACTGACCGGGCGGCTGTGGCTTACGCTGCAGCCGCCTTTTTTTTCGCCATGACGAAAGCATTACCGTGTCGACCGGCGGTCGGCGAAAAGGAAAGGGGCGAACCAATCCGGGGGTGCTTATGCGGAACGGGGAGAAGGAGTTCGGGCGAATAACGCGGTGGCGGAGTCTAATGATGGCCGCGACGGCCATCGCCGGGACGCTATGGACCTCGGTTGCAACGGCGACGATCACGCAGGGCGACTTTTCTATCTACGGATTCTTCGAAACTCGCGAGGCTGGTCACTGGGGCGAAGGCAGCGCGAGCAGGGATTCGACGCCGACCCGGATTGCTCCTACCGGGTTCGCCAGACCCGGGCAGTCGTTCGGGATGACGGGCGGCAGCTTCGATTTCAATCATTGGGATCTGGCCGAGCAGCGCAACCTTGCGGACGTGCGGCCCGACTACCACATGATCAAGAACTACAAGTTGCTGGGTCGGTTTGACACGTTGTTTATCAAGGATGCGGACTTCTTCGCGTACTACCGGCCCTGGTACGACTCGTTCGGTTCGCTGAAGGACAAGGGCAGGGCGGAGCCCAACACGGATGCGATTCCGTACTCACTGAACAAGTCGACGGCCGTGGCCCCGTCGTTGCAGGACGAATACTTCAAGAACGATCTGCGCGAGTACTATGGGCAGTTGAACTTTACCGACAACTTCTCCGCGCGTATCGGCAAGCAGCAGGTGATCTGGTCGGAAGCGGACGCGCTGTCAGGAACCGAAGTCACCAACCCGGCTAACGTGTCGTGGCACGGAGTCTACGGTGCGGAGTCGGCCGAGGACGTTCGCACGAACCTCCGGATGATCAAGCTGAACTACATCCTGCCCGACTTCCTGAAGATGGCCAACAACGAGATGGAAGGCTTCATAATCCCCGGCGACTTTGAGAGCGCTTCACTTATAGCGACCTCCGACCCGCGCAGTCCGTGGATTCCGCCGGTCGCTCTCGGCGGAGGAACTCCTGCGACTGCGTTCCCGCTGAGCATCAACCAAAACGGCCAACGGCTCAACGTCAACGAGGCGCCCAATCTTGATGCGAAAGCGATGATCTTCCTGCCCATTGGGTTTCCCGCCCACTTTGGTGAATTTTACGACTTCTACTCGAAAAGTCTCAGCCGCCCCCCGTCAAACTCGCTGGAAAACAGCGAATTCGGACTGCGTTATTCAAGCCTGCTGCCGATTGGAAACGGACTCCAGGCCAGCTTCATCTACCTGTATGAATTTCGCGACCCGAAAAGCTCGACCTGTGTCACTTGCCCAGGGAGCGTCACGGGAGAACCTGGCGCGGTCGCGGTTGCGCCGGGCACTTTCCTCATCCCCGGGTTCTTTCTCCACCACCCTCGCGCCGGTGTGCCGGTGGGCGGAACGGTTGAGCTGGTTAGTACGACCGACTATCGGCGCAACAATTTCTTCGGCTTGACCGGAACCTATTACGACAAGGACCTGACCGACATCGTGTACCGCTACGACGTTCTGTATCAGCCGGACATCGGGGTTGGCGTTCCGTTCATCGCTGCCTCGAGTCGGCATCCTGCCAGCGGAAATCCGGGCGGGTCAGAATGGACCGAGTTCACGCGTTGGATTATCGCGGCTGACCGTCCGACCTACATACCCTGGTTATCGAAGCAGCATACGTTCCTGACGGCGCAATTCACGGAGACCTGGTACCCCGATCGTCCGGCCAATGCGGAGGGCGCGCCCGCTCCGGGAATAACCGCCGGCAAGCAGCGTGAGCTCAGCAGCCTGGCATTCCTTAACGCAACGAACTGGCTGATGAACGGGCAGTTGACGGCGGGCAACCTGATCCTGTGGGACATCGACGACAACGTCGGCGAGCTCTCGACGACCAACGTTTACCGGTACTCGCGCAACGTGCTGTTCGGAGTGAACGCCCAGTGGTTCATCGGACGCAGCGGCCGTTACACCGATCCGTACATCCTGAGCCGCGAGCAGCGGTTCAACGAACTCGAGTTCACGTTCACGTACGAGATCTAGCAGTCGATTGGACTGACCAGGAGGCTATGGCGTAAGCTAAAGCCTCCTTCTTATTTCGCGCGCACGCCGCGATGGACGAGAGCCCACAGACAGACTGGTACCTGATACGCACCAAGACCGGCAAGGAGCGCTGGGTCCGCGATCAACTCACCAACCTAGTGCCGGAAGTGTTTTTGCCGATGCTCAAGGTGAAGGCGCCGCGATGGGGACGGATGGTGGTGTCGGTTGCGCCGCTGTTTCCGTGTTACGTGTTCGCGAGGTTCGATCTTCAACGGCAGTACTTCGACGTGAAGTATCTGGCCGGGGTGCGCGCGATCGTGTCAGCGGGAATCGATCCCCTGGCGGTACCCGCGCCGATCGTGTCGGAGATTCGCCGCCGCGGCGTTGACGACGTGATCGAAATCCCCGACAAGCCATTCGGCACCGGCGAGCGCGTGGTGGTCGTCGACGGTCCCTTCCGCGGGTTCGAAGCAATCTTCCAGCGTTATCTGTCGGGCGCGGAGCGAGTGGCGATTCTGCTCAGCGCCGTCGAATCGGGCGGTCTGCGCGTAGTGTTGTCAGCCTCGGCGGTCGCGAAAGATTCCTGAGCCGGCGTCGCGCCTCGCCCACCGTCTAGCGCGGCTACAGTTGGATCAGATAAAAATACCAGTAGCTTTGGGCGTCGCAGGTCGGGGTCGTGGATACTGAAACAGGACCGGGGGAGAGACGATGAATCGAGCGCGAAAACCAGTCCAGATTGTGCCCAAGGGATGGGGCCGCGAGGTATGGATCGCCAACGGCGATCTCTACTGCGGGAAAATTCTGGAAATTCGCAAGGGCAAGAAGTGTTCGCTGCATTACCACAAGCTCAAGACCGAATCGTTCTACCTGCGCAGCGGCAGGTTGATCGTGCGAGTCAAGGAATCACCGGACAGCGCCACGATCGAGGAGTTCGAATTGACGGCGGGCGAGTGCATGGACGTCCCGATCGGACTGGTGCATCAGATGGAAGCGCTCGAAGATGCCGAGCTGTTTGAGTTTTCCACCCAGCACTTCGACAGCGATTCGCATCGGCTGGTGCCCGGCGACTGAATCCGCGACTGCTGCGAGTCGATCTACGTTCCCATCCAGGCGCGGCGAAATACACCGCGCCTTTTCGTTAGCCCGACGGGGACGGTTTTTGCCCTCGTGAGGACGTGGTATATTTTTCGGCACTTGACGCGGAGTCTAGTTTGGCAAAAATAGCATTGATAACCGGCGTGACTGGACAGGATGGTTCGTACCTCGCCGAGTTTCTTCTGAAGAAAGGCTACGAAGTGCATGGGATGGTGCGGCGCACTTCGAGTTTCGCCACCGGAAGAATCGATCACCTCCGCAAGGGCTTCGGGACCGCTTCCGAAGGCCTGCAATTGCACTACGGCGACCTCGGCGACGGCACCGGGCTCAGGCGAATCATCGAACAGGTGCGTCCCGACGAGGTCTACAATCTCGCCGCGCAATCGCACGTGCGCATCTCATTCGATCAGCCCGAATACACCGCCGACGTCGTCGGCCTGGGCGCACTGCGATTGCTCGAGGCGCTGCGCGATCACAACAAGCGTCGCGGGCGGGCCGCGCGGCTGTACCAGGCGGGCTCGTCAGAGATGTTCGGCAAGGTGGCGGAAACTCCGCAGCGCGAGACCACGCCGTTTCATCCGCGCAGTCCTTACGCTTGCGCCAAGGTTTACGCCCACTGGCAGACGGTGAACTATCGCGAGGCCTACGAGCTGTTCGCGTGCAACGGAATCCTGTTCAACCACGAGTCGCCGCGGCGCGGCGAAAATTTCGTGACGCGCAAAATAACGCGCAGCGCGACCCGAATCAAACTGGGCATCCAGGAGAAGCTCGCGCTCGGCAACCTCGACGCGCGCCGCGACTGGGGATTCGCGGGCGACTACGTTGAGGCGATGTGGCTGATGCTGCAGCAGGAGCAGCCCGACGACTACGTAATCGCGACCGGCGAGGCACATTCGGTGCAGGAGTTCCTCGAGGTCGTGTTCGATCGCCTGAAACTGCGATGGCAGGACCATGTCGAGATCGATCAGCGATTCTTCCGCCCCGCTGAAGTCGATCTGTTGATCGGCGATGCGTCAAAGGCGAAGCGCCAACTCGGTTGGACGCCGAAGGTGAAGTTCGAGAAGCTCGCCGAATTGATGATCGAGGCGGACCTTGAGCTCGCCGAGCGCGAACTGCGCAGCAAGGCGCACTAGCAAATTCTGATCGAAGGCTAGCTGGCCGCGCGCTTGACGGCGGCGGCTTCGAATTCGCGCTCGAGCCGCTCGATGTCGGCGGGCGAGAGGCTGAAATATTTCGCCTCGGGATGATGGAAGACGACGGCGCTGACCGCGCTCTCGGGATCCATCATGAAGCCCTCGGTCAGTTGCACGCCGATCGCGTTCTTGTCGATCTCAAGCAAGCGGAACAGCTGCTCCTGATCCTCGAGCCGCGGACAGGCGGGATAGCCGAACGAGAAACGCTTGCCGCGGTAGTGCGCCTGCACGAGATCCTTGAGCGCGAGCCCCGGCGGGTCGCCAATTCCCCACATCTGGCGAATCTTCACGTGCAGCAATTCGGCAAACGCCTCGGCCCCTTCGAGCGCGAGCACTTGCAGGATGTGCGAGTGCAGATAGTCACCCCTGTTCTTCCAATCTTCCGCGAGCGCGCGTACGCCGGTGCCTATCGTCGTGACGAACATGCACAGATAGTCGGTGCGGCCGGAATCGCGCGCGGCGACGTAGTCCGCCAGGCACAGATGCGGCGCGTCGCTCTGGCGGCCGAAGGTGAACGATTCGAGCGCGGTCTTGCCGTCGGGCGAATAGATCGTGACGGTGCGATCGCCGTCGGATTGCACGGGGAAAAACCGGTAGACCGCGTTGGCGGAAATTTCCGCGCGCGCCAGGATCTGTTGCGCGACTTCCTCGACGCGATCGTGAAGCTCGCGCGCCTTTAAGTCGCCGGCCTCGAACGCCTCGGTAAAATTCTGGAAGCCGAGATGCTTGGCGTAGAGACTCTTGGGATTGATGTACTCGAAGATCTCGCCCAGATCGTAGTTGCGGATCACGTGAGTCTTGAGGTCGGGCGGCTTCGGAATCTCGACGTCGCGACGCACCGATGAAGTGCGCGGCGCCGCGTCCGCGGGCGTATCGACGACCTTCGGTGCGGCCTCGAGCATCTTTTTGGACTGCTCGGCGAGGACGTGCTTGAGGGATTCGCGCCGTTCGAAGTCCATGATCTGATTGGCGAGGTCGAGCCCGTTCATCGCGTCGTTGGCGTACGCGACCAAGCCTTCATACTCGGGAGCGATTTTCATCCGCGTGAACCGGTTCGACAGCGCGGCGCCACCGACGAGGATGGGACAATCGATGCCCGCGGTCTTCAAGTCCTGCGCCGTCGCGACCATCATCTGCGCCGACTTCACGAGCAAGCCCGACAGCCCGATCGCGTCCGGCCCGTGCTCGCGGAAAGCCCTGATCAGTTCCTCGGGCGGCACCTTGATACCGAGATTGACGACGCGGTAGCCGTTGTTGCTGAGAATTATCTCGACCAGGTTCTTGCCGATGTCGTGGACGTCGCCCTTGACCGTCGCGAGAATAATCTTGCCCTTGGTCGCGCTCTCGGACTTCTGCATGTGCGGTTCGAGGTGCGCGACCGCGGCCTTCATCGCCTCGGCCGACTGCAGAACTTCCGCGACGATCATCTGGTTGGCGTTGAACAGGCGCCCGACCTCGTCCATGCCCTTCATCAACGGCCCGTTGATGATTTCGAGCGGTCCGCGCATCGTCATCGCCTCGTTCAGGTCGTCGACCAAGCCGTCCTTGGAGCCCTCGAGGATGTAGCGGGCGAGGCGATCGTCGAGCGGCATTGACTTGCGATCTTCGGCTGTGACGGTGCTCTTGCGCGCGCGGAAGTACGCGGCGAACGCCGCGATCGGATCGTCGCCGCGCCACCAGATCAAATCCTCGGCGAGTTTGCGCTCTTCTTCCGGAATGGACGGGTAGCGATGCAGCTTCTCGGAATTGACGATCGCGAGGTCGAGACCCGCCTGCACGCAATGATAAAGCATTACAGCGTTCAGCACTTCGCGGCCCGCCTCGGGAAGTCCGAACGACACGTTCGAGATGCCGAGTATCGTTTTGCAGCGCGGCAGGGCGTCCTTGATCAGCCGAATGCCTTCGATCGTCTCGATGCCGGAGCCGATATAGTTCTTGTCGCCGGTGCCGACCGGGAAGACCAGCGGATCGAAGATGATGTCCTCGGGCTCGACGCCGTATTTTTCGGTGAGCAGCTTGAACGAGCGCTCCGCCACCTGCAGCTTGCGTTGGCGCGTGACCGCCTGCGCCTGCTGCTTGTCATCGTCGATACATCCGACGACCAGCGCGGCGCCGAAGCGGCGGGCGAGAGGCACGACCTTCTGGAAGCGATCCTCGCCGTCTTCGAGATTAATCGAGTTGATCAGCGACTTGCCCGGCGTGCGCTTGAGCGACTCTTCGATCACGCGATGATCGGTCGAATCGATCATCAGCGGTACTTTGACTTTTTTGACTTCGATTTCGAGAAAGCGCGTGACGTCGGCCATCTCGTCGCGATCCGGGTCTTGCAGGCATACGTCGAGGATGTGCGCGCCACGGCGGACCTGCACGCGCCCGACTTCGGAAGCTTCCTCGACCTTGCCGTCCGCGATGAGCCGCTTGAACTTGCGGCTGCCGAGCACGTTGGTGCGCTCGCCGACGATCACCGGCCGCGTGTCGTTGTCGATGACGAGAGTCTCGATTCCGGAAACGACCGAGCGCCTGAGCGTCGAGCGCTGACGCGGACGCCTGCCCGCCACGGCTTGCACGAGCAGGCGGATGTGCTCCGGCGTCGTGCCGCAGCATCCGCCGACCAGATTGACCCATCCGTTTTCCGCGAAGCGCGCGATTTTCCCGGCCAGCATCGCGGGCGTCTCATTGTAATGGCCCTCTTCGTCGGGCAGGCCGGCGTTGGGCACGCACGCGACGAAAAATCTCGAGATGCCGGATAGAGTGCGCAGGTGATCGGTCATGAAGTCGGGACCGGTGGCGCAGTTCAGGCCCATCCAGAGCAGGTCGCGATGCGCGAGCGAGGTGTAGAAGGCCTCGATATCCTGCCCGCTCAGGAGGGTGCCCATCGTCTCGATCGTGCCCGACACTGCGACCGCGGGCGCGACGCCGAGTCTTGCGATCGCGGCCTCGATAGCGACCAGGCCGGCCTTGCAGTTCAGCGTGTCGTTGACGGTTTCGAGGAGCAGGATGTCGGCCCCGCCTTCGATCAATCCTTCGGCCTGCACCTGGTAACCGTCGCGCATTTGATCGAAGGTGACGCCGCCGGTGACCGAGATGCTTTTCGTCGTCGGGCCCATCGAGCCAGCCACGAAGCGCGGGCGGTCGGCGGTGCTGAAGCGCGCGGCTTCCTCGCGCGCGAGCGTCGCGGCGAGCCGGTTGATCTCGTGCGCGTCCTTTTCGAGATCGTACTCGGCGAGCACGATGGGGCTGGCCTGAAAACTGGCGGTCTCGATGATGTCGGCGCCAACTTCGAGAAAGCCGTCGTGCATGCGACGAATCAGCTCCGGCCGCGTGCGCACGACATTCTCGTTGCATCCCTCGTAGCGAGCGCCGCCGTAGTCCGCCGCGCTCAGATTTTCGCCGAGCACAAAGGTGCCGAATGCGCCGTCCAGAACGAGGATTCGTTCGGCGAGCAACTCCTTCAGGAGCTTGATCCTGTGCGCATCGGTGGTCATTGTTGGGTGCCCGTTCAGGTGCGGGCGGTAACCAGCTAGGTTATCCTAGCGATGCAAACCGCGCAATTTTGCGCGATGGGGAAGGGTAAATCACTTTATTTGATTGTGAAAGCAGGGGTGACCCTTGCACCCAGTACTAAGAAAGAAAAGATGCAGGACTTTGTCCCTGTTTGAATAGATGAGCACAAAGTCGCAATCGCAAAGGTCGGGACGTCTCGTGCTGGTGACAGGCGGCGCGGGCTTCATCGGGTCGCATCTCGTTGACGCGCTTTTCGCTGCCGGATTGCGCGTGCGGACGATCGACAACTTTGCTACCGGCCGGCGCGAGTATGTGAACCGCGCGGCCGAGCTGGTCGAGGGCGATATTCGCGACGCGTCGTCGATTGCCGACGCCTTCGACGGTGTCGATACGGTCTTCCATGTGGCGGCGCTGCCGCGAATTCCGCTTTCAATCGCGAAGCCGGTCGAAACGCACATGACCAACGTGGTCGGAACGCTGAACGTGCTGATCGCGGCGCGCGATCGGAAAGTTCGGCGCGTCGTCTATTCGGGATCGTCGTCGGTCTACGGCGAGCAGGTTAAGATGCCGCTGGTCGAGACGATGACGCCGAATCCGCTCAACCCGTACGCGCTGCAAAAGTATGTCGGCGAGCAGTACGCGCGCATGTTTCATCGGTTGTTCGCGATGCAGACGATTACGCTGCGATACTTCGGCGTGTACGGTCCGCGGATGCCGAGCGAGGGATCGTATGTGCTGGCGATTGCGGCATTCCTGAAGGCGCGGCGCGAAGGCCGTCCGCTCGAAATTCACGGCGACGGCGAACAGACGCGGGATTTTACGCACGTCAACGATGTGGTCTCGGCGAACATGCTGGCGATGGACTGCGAGATCGCTGATGGGCGGGCGCTGAACATCGGGCGCGGCGAGAATGTAAGCGTGAATCGGGTTGCGGCAATGATTGGCGGAACGATCGTTCATCGCGAAGGACGCGCCGGCGACATGCGCGACACACTGGCGGATCGCACCCAGGCCGAGCGCGTGCTGGGATGGCGTCCGCGCGTGTCGATCGAGGAGGGAATCGCAGATCTGCTGAAGTGAGGATGGCGCGTTCATTCCGAAGAACCTAACCCCTAACCCCTTCCCGCGCGGGAAGGGGGACCGGATTTTTACTTTCCGTTGCCCGGCGAGGGGATTTAAAGAGAGGGCCGATCGGAAGTCCGACCGGCCTTCTTTGTGTGATGCGATTTGTTGGCGCGCGGCTTAGTCGAACATCAGCACTGTGCGCGCTACCTCTCCGGCTTTCATCGCGCGGAACGCTTCGTTGACGTCCTCGAGTTTGCCGCGGCGCGTGATCATGTCGTCGAGATCGAGGCGCCCCTGCTGATAGAGTTCGATGATGCGCGGCATGTCGATGCGGAAACGATTCGATCCCATGAAGCATCCCTGGATGCGCTTCTCGAACAGCAGCGAGAAGCCGTCCACTTCGACTTTCTGCCCGAGAGGAACCATCCCGACAATCGTGGCGATGCCGCCGGCGGTGAGCGACTCGTACGCCTGCTCGGCCGCGACCTTCAGCCCGATCGCTTCGAACGAGTACTCGACGCCGCCGCCGGAGAGCGCGCGAATTTGATCGACGGCGTCGCCCTTGGAGGCGTCGACGGCGTGAGTCGCGCCAAGTCTCTTGGCGAGCTCGAGCTTGGCCGGGAACTTGTCCACCGCGATTATCATTCGCGCGCCCGCGATGCGCGCGCCCTGGATGATCGCGAGGCCGACGCCGCCCGCGCCGAACACGGCGACCGTCGAGCCGGGCGCGACTTTGGCGGTGTGAAGCGCGGCGCCGACGCCGGTCATGACGCCGCATCCGATGAGAGCGGCGCGATCGAGTGGTACGTCGTTGGAGATTTTCACGAGCGCATTTTCATGCAGCAGCATTTTTTCGGCGTAACCTGACAGGTCGGCGAACTGATTGACCATCTTGCCCTTCTGCGAAAGGCGCGGCTTGTCGGCGGCGGTGCGTTGCGTGGCGGCCTTGTTCGAGCAGAGGTTGGGATGGCCGGACATGCATTCCTCGCAATAGCCGCAAAAGACCGACAGGCACGCGATGACGTGATCGCCCGGCTTGAGGTAGGAGACCTGCGAGCCGACCTTCTCGACGACGCCGGCGGCCTCGTGACCGAGGACGGCTGGGGTAGGCCACATGTAGAGGCCGTCGACGAAATGGAGATCGCTATGGCATACGCCGCTTGCGACGGTGCGCACGACGACTTCGCGCTCCTTGGGTTCGTCGATATCGACCTGCTCGATAGTGAGTGGCTGGCCGGGACCGTGGAAGACAGCAGCTTTCATTTTTTTAGAACCTCGAATTCTTTTTTTCAGTTTTTTCAGTGACGCGCTAGTTGAACATCAGGACTGTGCGCGCTACTTCGCCGGCCTTCATCGCGCGGAACGCGTCGTTGACGTCCTCGAGCTTGCGGCGTTGGCTGATCATGTCGTCGAGATTGAGGCGGCCTTGCAAGTAGAAGTCGATGTACTTGGGCATGTCGATGCGGAATCGATTCGAGCCCATGTTGGAGCCTTGCAGTTTGCGCTCGGTCAAAAACATGTAGCCGTCGATTTCGACCTTCTGGCCGACGGGGATCATGCCAATCACGGTCGCGGTGCCGCCGGCCTTGAGTGAGTTGAACGCCTGCTCGGCGACCGACTTTAATCCAATCGCTTCGAATGAGTAGTCGACGCCGCCGCCGGTCATCTTGCGGATTTCATCGACGGGATCGCTGCTCGACGCGTCAACGGTATCGGTCGCACCCAATCGTTTAGCCATCGCGAGCTTGCCCTCGAACTTGTCGACCGCGATTATTTTGCGAGCGCCCGCGATTCTCGCGCCCTGGATCGCCGCGAGTCCGACGCCGCCCGCGCCGAACACCGCGACCGTCGAGCCGGGCTCGATCTTCGCTGTATTCAGCACCGCGCCGACGCCGGTGGTGACGCCGCATCCGATGAGCGCGGCGCGATCGAGCGGCAGGTCCTCGCGAATCTTCACCACCGCGTTCTCATGCAGCAGCATCTTCTCGCAATACGACGAGATGTCGAGGAACTGGTTGACTGGCTTGCCCTTCTGCGAGATGCGCGGCTTGTCCGCAGGATTGCGCTGCGTGGCGGACTTGTTCGAGCATCGATTCGGATGCCCCGACATGCACTGCTCGCAGTTGCCGCAGAACACCGACAGGCAACAGATCACGTGATCGCCCGGCTTCACGTAAGTCACCTGCTTGCCGACCTCTTCGATGATGCCGGCGGCCTCGTGACCGAGCACCGCGGGCGCGGGATAGGGGTAGAACCCGTCGACGAAATGCAGGTCGCTATGGCATACGCCGCTGGCGACGGTCTTGATCAGGACTTCGCGGTCCTGCGGCTTGTCGAGTTCGACGTCCTCGATACTGAGGGGCATCTTGGGCCCGTGGAAAACTGCGGCTTTCATTCTGCGTGCTCCTTGAGTGTGACGATAATGTTTGCTGTTGGCTGCACGCGCGAGCAGTATCTCCCCCGCTGCGCGAGCGCCTTGGCGATCACTTTACTTACCACACTGACGGCGCATTTCCAGTGCAACGCACTGGCGGTGCTGCGCGCTCGAGACAGCGGGCTTCGATTCGCTTGCCGCTAATATGCGGTGGCCGTGTGCAGCTTGCGCGCGAAGTTCATGTTGTTGCCGCCGAGCGAGGGGTCCGTCGTCAGCGTGAAACCTTGCGTAGATGGATCGTAGACTTCCGCAGTGTTGAGTGTGTTTCCGCTGCCGTCTTCGCCGCCGGTGATCAGCACGTCGCCGTTGGGCAGTGGCGCGGCAGCATGATTGAATCGCGCGCTATGCATCGACCCGACCGCGGTGAACGAGTTCGTGGCGGGATTGAACACCTCGGCGCTGGCCAGTGCGTTTCCCGAGCTGTCGATGCCTCCCGCGATCAAAACCTGGTTGGATGGACCGATGAATGTGGCAGTATGCTTCGCGCGCGCAACCGTCATATTCGTCCCGCCGAGTCCGGTTGTCAGGGTGAAGTTGTTCGCGGCGAAGACTTCGGCACTCGCCTGCGCAACTCCCGCAGCTCCCTCGCCGCCCGCGATTAATATCCCTCCGCCGTAGAGAGTCGCGGTGTGGAAGACGCGCGGCGCGTTCATTTGACTGCCGCCTCCGAGCTGGTCGGTGAGAGTAAAGATGTTGGTAGAGGAATCGAACACTTCGGCGGTTTGCAACGTGTTCACGCCGTCGGAACCGCCGGTGATCAACGCCGTCTTCGGAGGGGAGCATGCATTGTGGACAAAAAAGTCCTCGCCAGCCGCGGCCGCGTTCACCCGCGGTGTATTCATTGCTGATGCGGCATATTCATCGAACGGGAGAGTGTAGATATCGGCGGACTTCAGGACCGTGCCGTTCGCATCGCGGCCGCCCGTAACCAGAAGTACCCCAGCGGGCATGACCAGGAACGTCGCGGTATGCCCCTGCCGTGAATCCGCCATGTTACCACCAGCGGTGAACTTATTAGTGATGCTGGAGAACGTCTCGGTCGAATTGGTCGCGCCGTTAGCGTCAATCCCGCCGGTCACGGTCACCGAGGCGCCAGCTGCTGTTGTGCTGGTTGCTGCCGCGGCATGGCTGTACCGCGCATCGGTCATATTGCTGCCGCCGAGCGCGGGCGCGGTCGTAAGCGTGAATGTGTTCGTAACGGGGTTGAAGACCTCCGCAGTGTTCAGAGGAGTTCCATCGGATCCCTGCCCGCCAGCGATCAAGACCAGTCCCGCGATAGAAGGCGTTGCCTGGGTAGTACACGTGGCGGTGTCGGACGGCGTGGCTCTAGGGCTGGGAGTGAACGTCGGTGAACCGCTCGGCGAAGGCGACGGCGTTGGCGTCATGGTCACAGTCGCTGTCGGAGAAGGCGGTATTCCGAATCCCTTGAGCGCGACGTGTTGCGGACTGTTTCTTGCCGAGTCGGTAAAGGTTAGGCCTGCCTTATCTTTCACCGGTCCGAGGCTATTTGGTTCGAAGAGAACATCAACCTCACAGGATTTGCCCGCCTCCAGTGGCGCGCCAGAACATGCGTCGGTCTCGATCATAAACGGCGGCGTGGCAACTACGCTGCCGAAGACAACTGAAGTGGAACGCGATTTGTTGGTGGCCATAACGATCAGGAGCTTACTAAGTTGAGTCAACTCGACAGCGCCGAAGTTGTGGCTGTCGGGTTTGATGTTTAGCTCGGCGGCGCCGCGGTCTTTAGCGTCGGGCAACGCGTCGACTGGATTCGCGGCGACTGCCGCGATGTATCCGAGCATCGACGCCGCGACTATCAGCAGGACCGCAAGAATCAATGCGGAGCGATGGTTAGAGCTAAACAACAGAAACGTTCCCCCAAAACGCTCGGCGCCTATGAAGAGATCGAAGCGTAGAACTAACCGTATGAAATATCAATCAGTTTACATTTTGGAATTCGCACCGAGGCCGGGACTACGGGAATTGCCAGCGATGGCTCGTGCCTAACACGGGAATCGCGGGGATGCTCGCAGCGTCGGCGCCCTTGCGCGCGTAGAGCATGGCGACCTGATCTGAGTAGATGAGCCGCCACGCGGGTTGCGATTCCATCAGCTTCGCGGCCGGCGAATCTTTCTTGAGCAAAACGAAATCGTGCGGATACGCCGCCAGCGTATGCGATCCGCCGGCCGTGCCGTTGTCGAGCGCGACGTAGTCCCGAATCACCGCGGGCGGATAGCCCAGGTCGTAGCGGCTGTCGATGAAGACTTTCGTGCGGGGAGCGCAATGCCAAATGACGAACTGACCCCATGCGTAGTCGGCCAACACGTTTCCCTCGAGTCCATGGCTGTTCATGAAGTCGACGGCATCGGCAGGATTGTCGGAGGCGTCGATTCCGGGTTTCAGAATTCCGTTGTAGCGCGCGAACCCGATGGCGGCGACGGCTACCAGGATTTCCATCGCGAGTTTCGGCGCTCGATGCGTCTGGATTCCTTCGGCGGGCGGCGTTGCCGTCGTGCGTCCTGCGGCAAGACGGCCCAGATGGTTCGCGATCACGGGAGCGATTGCGATCGCGGCAATTGGGACGTTGCGGACGGCGGTGAAGGCTGTCGCGAGCATTACGGCGGCGACCGCGACTAACGGCGCGTCCGCACCGCCGGGCTTGAGCACGACGGATACGACGGCGGCGGCGAAGAATAGCAGCACCACGACGAAATATTTCTGCTCGACGCTGCCACTATCCGCGCTCGTCAGCGCGGCTATCAGCGGTTTCCAATCCGCAATCGTACTGTGCGTCATCGGGTTCAGGATCGAGTGGATTAGCGTATACCAGGTGTCGCGCGCGGGCGGGATCAGAAACGTACACAGAGTAGATGCGGCGGCGGCAGCGGTAATCGCGATAATGCCAAGCCCGCGACGCGGACCGCGCCCCGCCAGGATGTCGGACAAGATGGTCGCCGCGCCATACACGCCTATCGCGACAAGGCCGAGAAAAAATCCACCGTGAAAATTGCTCCAAAGTGCGACGATTGGGATAGCGATCCACAGCGGCGCCGAACCGCGCCAGTTGTGACGCGCGAGCAGCGCAATAATCGCGGACAGCGACAGGAAGTCGAAGAGCTGCGGCCGGAACTGCATCACCGGCGCCAGGATCAAAGCGACCACGAGCAGGATCGCGGCCTGCCACGTCGCCGGCGCGCCGGTTTCCGATTCGGCGGACGCGACAAAACAGATCGTGCCGGCCGCACATGCGAACTTGAGCAGCTTCAGACCGAGCGGGCCGAACGCGTCGAACATCGCGGCCATCACGACTTCGCTCAACCACTCGTGACGCAGCCACGGGAACCCCGGCGCCGAGTAGGAATACGGATTGTTTTGCGGCAGCGAGCCGTGAGCGAGAAGCTCGCGGCCCCACAGCACGTGTCCCCACAGATCGGGATCGCTAGCCTGGCGCGCGTCCGCGATCACGATTGAGAACAGGATCAAAGCCGGGGAATAGCGCAACAGCGAGACGCGAGCGGGACCTGCGCTCACTGCGGTCTCCAGCTATGCGCGCGCGCCGAAGCAGATCGTCTCGTTGCTGAGGCGCACGACGCCGCCAGCGGCCGAGTATTCGCGCGCCGACGCCACGACAGCGTCGCGCACCTGGCGGCCGACGTCGGCGGGCAGTTTCGCGAGCGTCGCGCGGGTGCCGCCGATTTGGCCGCGAAAGTCCGCGAACGCTTCGGGCGATTGAAATTCGAAGATGACGATCTGCCTTTCGATCGTCACGTCGCGAAAGCCCGCGGCTGCCAGCGCGCGCTCGAGGATCGACGTATCCGCGAGGCCGGTCGGGTCGGGCGCGTTTGGCGGCGGTACGATTCCGGTAATCCGCCGTATCGCGTCGCGCGCGAGGCCGCACATCGGCACTTTGTCCGCAACCGACCAGACCGCGGTCGCGAAGCGTCCGCCCGGCTTGAGCGCGCGATGCATCCCGCGCAGCAGGCCGTCGAGGTCGGGCATGAACATCAGACCCCATCGGCACAGCGCGGCGTCGAACGAATGCGCGTCAAGGCGGAGCGACTCGGCGTCGGACTCGACGAGCTCGACGTTCTTGAGGCCCGCCGCGTCGATTCGCTCGCGCGCGATCGCGAGCATCCCGGGCGACATGTCGACGGCGACCACTCGCCCCGAAGGTCCGACGGCGCGGGCGGCGGTCAGCGCGGGCTCGCCGCTGCCGGTCGCGATATCGAGCACGCGATTTCCCGCGCGCACTTCAGCAATCTCGACGAGCCGATCGTTGACGGTTTGCGCCGCGCGCTCGAAAGTGGGCCACCATCGCTTCCATCCCTCGGCGCTGTCGTCCCACGCGGCCTTCTGCGCGCCTTTTATTTTCAAATCGTCGAGATTCTGATCGCTCATCGCATTTTCACCTTCGCATCACCGTTACACCGCGCAGCCGCGCAATCACATTCGGATATTCCTTTCTATATGACTGAGCGGCGCCGGGCGCGAGGTTCTGATCTCCGAGAATCAACACTGCGGCAGATTGCGCCGACGGATCAAAGCGCACGGCACGATCCAGTTGGTCAGGGGGGAGATAATATCGCAGCACCTGGATCGCATACGAGGGAACAACGGTCATGACCTCGCCGGGTTTGAGCGCGGAGTCGGCGGCGGCGATCGCTTCGCGGTACTGCGCGTCGTGCGGCTTGCGATCGTACGAAACGATGTGGCCGAGCGAGAACGCGACGGCGAGCACGAGCGCTCCGACGCGGACGAAATGGCCGGGAAGCTCGAATATCCCCAGCGCGGCGAGGATGAAAAACGGAACGAAGCATGACAGCGCGTAACGCTCGACGAAGACCGGCGCAATCGTGTACGACGCGACGACCATCATGACCGGTGGCGCCCACATCCAGAGGAGCGCGAAGGCGATCGCGTCGCGCGTGCCGCGGCGCCATCCGTGGACGACGCCCCAAATCGCGAGCGCCGCGAGAAGTGGGAACGCGAAGCTGCCGGTCGCCTTGTTGAACAGCGCAAACGGCTCGTACCAGGCGGGCGGCTTGCGCCAGCTGCCGACGCTTCCGGCCGCGGCCGCGTGCAGCGACGAAAAAAGTTTCGGCACGAGGATCAATCCGGCCGCCGCGAGCACAATGACGACCGTCCATGCGCGCCGCGCGGGCGCATTCTCCGTACGCCATCTCGCGCGCGCGACAATATTCAGCAGCCAGAGGCCTTCGGTCGCGGGTATCAGCACGGCGGCAAAGTTCGAGCCGATCGCGATTGCCGTCAGCATGACGACCGCCGCGTAGTTAGTGAGGCCGCCGACGCGAAGCGCGCGCAGGAACATCGCCACTTGCGCGAGAATCGCCGCGAGCATCAGCGGATACATACGCGCCTCGCGCGAGTACTTGATCGTGACGAGGTTCACAGCGAAGACGAGCGCGGCGAGCCCCGCGATAAGCCCGATGTCGTCGAGGGTCAGCGCCGATTCTTTTTCAGAACTCGGAGCGAACAATTCGATCACAACAATATAGACCAGGGATATCGACAGCACGCCGAAGGCCGCCGACATCGCGCGCATCGCGACCATGCTCGATCCGAAAAGCGCGATCCATCCATGCAGCATCAGGTCATGTATCGGCAGCTCGCCGGGATTGAGCGCCGGCTGGCGCGCGATCACTTCGGCGGCGGTCGGTGCGGAGGCGGCCGCCCATGACGCGCCCTCGTCGGGCGACATTTCGAGCGCGCCGAGATTGCTGAAACGCAGCGCAGTGCCCGCGGCGAGCGCGACGATGAGCAGCGCGATACTGAGAGCACGGGCCGAGACGATCGAGGGGGAGGTAGTTTGATCGCGCGGTTGATCGCGCGCACCGGCTTTGGAAGCGGCCGTCGTCAGAGACCCTTCCTGAGCTGTGGCGCGGGACGAAAGCCGACCGTGCGAGCGGCCGGAATGGTCATTGGCGCGTTGGTGCGTGGATTGAAGCCGGCGCGTGCGCGGCGCCGGCGCACGGAAAAGGTGCCGAAGCCGGGCACCCAGAAGCGCTTGTCCTTGCGAATCGAGCGCGCAATTTGTTCAAACGTGAGGTCGACGGTGATGGCGACAATTTTTTTGGGCTGATCGGTGGACTTGGCGATCGTGTCAATCAATTCCGCTTTGGTCATCGACGGAGACCTCCAGCGATTCTCTATATCCGAACCGCGCGCGGCGCCATAGGTGCGGACAGTTCGATCAGATTACGCTCGATCTGATTGCGCGCCATCCACTCGTCGATTGCCGACAGCGCACGCGCAGCCATCTCGATTTTCTTCTGACGGCCGCGCGCACGAATCTTCAAATCAGGCATCAGGCCGTAGTTCGCGTTCATCGGCTGGAAATCGCGCCGCGCGGAATCGGTGATGTACGCGACCAGCGATCCGACCGCGGTCTCGGGCGGCGGAACGAGCAATTCGCGATTCATAACCAGGTTCGCGGCGTTGATTCCGGCGAGCAATCCCGCGGCTGCCGACTCGACGTAGCCTTCGACGCCGACCATCTGGCCGGCGAGGAACAAATCGTCGCGCGCCTTAAGCTGGAGCGTTGGAAGCAGCAGGCGCGGCGAGTCGACAAAGGTGTTGCGATGGAGCGAGCCGAGGCGCACGAACTCCGCCTTCTCCAGTCCGGGGATCATTCGCAGCACGCGGCGCTGCTCGGGAAACGTCATCTTGGTCTGAAAACCGACCATATTGTACAGGCGGCCGGCGGCGTCGTCCTGTCTGAGCTGCACGACCGCAAAAGGCCGGCGCCCGCTGTGCGGCTCTGAGAGCCCGACCGGGCGCATCGGGCCGAAGGCGAGCGTCATCGGGCCGCGACGCGCCATTTCCTCGATCGGCATACATCCTTCGAAATAAACCGGCTTCTCGAACGCATGCAGCTCTATCTTTTTAGACTCTATTACCGCAGCGACGAACGCGTCGTACTGAGCAGCGGTCATCGGGCAGTTGATATAGTCATCGCCGCCCTTGCCGTAGCGGGAGGCCTTGAACGCCACGTTCATGTCGATCGAATCGGCGGCGACGATTGGCGCGATCGCGTCGTAGAAATACAAGTTGCGCGGACCGATCAGGCGGTTGAGAGCCTCGCCAAGATCCGGGCTGGTGAGAGGGCCGGTAGCGAGAATTGTCAGGCCGGCCGGAATCTCGCATGCCTCGGCGCGTGAAATCTCGACCATCGGATGCCGCTCGAGTGCCGCGGTGATGGTGCGCGAGAAATCATTGCGATCGACTGCGAGCGCGGAACCGGCCGGCACGCGCGCGCGGTCGGCAGACGCGATCACGAGCGAGCCGAGCCGGCGCATTTCCTCTTTCAATACGCCGACCGCTGTCTCCATCGAGTCGTTGCGCAGCGAATTCGAGCATACGAGCTCCGCAAAATCCGCCGTCTGATGAGCTTCGGTCATCTTGACCGGCCGCATCTCGACCAGCCGCACCGGGACGCCCCTGCGCGCGAGCTGCCAGGCAGCCTCGCTGCCCGCGAGTCCCGCTCCGACAACGGTTACTTGAGGTTCACTCATGGCGTAGATGCGGCGAAGTGTGATCGTGGCGTTTTTCGACCGTCGTGTAAACGGGACGGCTTCAGGGAGAATTTTCGCGCGGGTAATCCTTTCACACTTCGCGTTCCGGTAGATTCAACCCCCGAATTTGGCCCCGTTTCAAATCGTCTAAGGATGGCACACGAGTTGCCATTCTGACGCGCAGAGAGCCGACCTCGAAAGGATTTTTATGAGGATGCACTCTATCATTAGAAGCGGCCCCGCAACCCGGCACAGGTTCTCCAAAATCGCCATTCCGGCGGTCTGCGCGATTGCGATAGCGGTCGCGCTCGGCGAAAGGTCGTCGACGGCGAGGACGGACTATTCAGCGAGGACGGACTATTCACTGTTGCCCTCCGGCTCGAAGTTGCCGCCCGACAGCGTGTGCGCGGCAGGCGCCGCGAGCGACACGTTCGAGCCTGCGCCCCAGAATGCGCCAGAGAACGACTTCATGCCCAGCGCTTCCGACCTTGAGACTTACAAGTCCGAGGCTTCACGCGGCGAGGGTGGCGCGCCGGGGAGTTATCTGCTGCGTGTCGATGGCCAGTTTACCGGCACCACCGACGCGATTCTCAAGTGGGCTTCATGCAAGTGGGGCTTCGACGAAAACGTGACGCGGGCCACCGCGGTCAACGAGACTCACTGGCGGCAGACCGAGATCGGCGATGTTGGCAACGGAACGAGTTTGGGAATCCTGCAAATCAAATCAAGCGACTACCCGTCTACCTGCGAATCAGTCGCGTCGAGCCAGAATACGGCAGACGTCACGCGCCCGGATTGCTACTCGTACCTCAGCACTGCCTTTGCCGCCGACTATAAGCTGGCCCAGCAAAGAGCATGTTTCGAGGGGCAGATCAGTTACCTGACATCCGAACCGCCGCCGTCCGGATACCCCGCCTATCCCAACGGCACCCCTGAAGAGATGATGTGGGGATGCGTCGGATGGTGGTATTCGGGGCATTGGTACGATTCAGGTGCCCTGAACTACATATCGCAAGTTCAGGGGTACCTGTCTGACGAGCCGTGGCGGCAACCGGGAGGGTTAGGATTCTGATTTTTTAGTACGACCGAGCGCGGGCCCTTCCGCTTTCTGTTCCTTTATCCATACTAAACTACCGAAGATTTCCAGCGACCGGTGTCGATCTGGCGGATCGCCGTTCGACAAATAAGTGGGAACCCAAAACCCGCAAGAAGGAGAGACCCGATGGAATACATCCTTTTGATCTACAACAACGAGGCGGACGGAAAGAAGATGAGCGCCGCCGAACAGGGCCAGATGCACCAGGAGTACATGGCATTCACCGAGGACCTCACCAAGAGCGGGAAGAACAAGGGCGGCAACGCGCTCCACGGGACGTCGACGGCCACCACCGTTCGCGTGCGCAACGGCAAGACCGTGGTCACGGATGGGCCGTTCGCGGAGACCAAGGAGCAGCTTGGCGGATACTACCTGGTCGAGGCGAAGGATCTCGACGAAGCTATCTCGATTGCCGCGCGGATTCCCGGGTCGAAGCACAGGTCTATCGAAGTGCGGCCGATCTTGAAGTTCGACATGTAGCCGAGCGGCAATCGGAGATCGCGATGAAATACATGATCACGGGCGGCGAACTGCGAGGCGAATCGGAGAGCATCGACGCGGACGAATTGAACCGCCGCATCCGGTTCCATCAGCAAAAGCTCGGCGAACTTCTGCAAGCGCGCCTGCGCAGCGGAAAAGGGGGGCTGATCAACGTTTCGGTGGGACTCGGGCGCGATCGCGAGACTGTCACGATCAAGAATCGCGGCAGCAAGCATCTGAGGATCGACGGGCCGTTCCCGGAAACCAAGGAGCTGGTCGGCGGTTTCGACATAATCGGCTTCGACTCGTTTGAAGAAGCGGTCGAGTTCGCGAAATACGAGGGTGCTCACGAGAGTCTCGTTACCGAAGTCCGTCCGATTCGCGAGTTCTGGTGGATTTCGCAGACCTCCGGGCAAGCAGCCTCGAAGATTTTCATGCTGACGTCGGTCGAGGACGAGCGCGCGACGCTGAGCCTCCCCGAGAGCGAGCGCACGCAAATCATCCGACAGCATCAGGGAGTGGGCTTCGAATACGTGACGAGCCGCACGATGCTGGACCAGGAGCCCGGATTGTGGGTTGGCGTGCGGTTGCAGGTTTCCTCGCAGGCCAAAAGGATTCGACGGAAAAATGGCGGCCGGGTCGTGACGGACGGACCGTTTGCGGAGACCAAGGAAGTCGCCGGCGGCTTCAACCTGGTCGCGTGCGCGTCGATGGACGAGGCAATCGCGTGGGCGAACAAGCTCGCCGCGCGCGACGGCGACGCAATCGAGATCAGGCCGCTCCACGGATGCTGGTGGGTCTATCACGAATAGGGCCTTCGTCGTGAGATGAGCCTCCGCCTCGCACGGGAGGAACGATTTTCTCTATTGGGAGAAATATGAGAATTCATTTTAAACGAAAGGTATTTCAATGAAGCTTTACGAGTTCCCTCCCACTCGCTCGATCCGCGTTCGCTGGGCGCTCCAGGAACTCGGGGTCGATTTCGAATCCATCACCGTCAACATGACCGCGGGAGAACACAAGAGCCCGGCGTTCCTCAAGGTCAATCCTGCCGGCAAGCTTCCGGCGCTCGTGGATGGCGACTTGACGCTTACCGAGTCCATCGCGATCGTTCTCTATCTCGGCGAAAAATACATCGACAAAGGTCTGATGCCGCGCGACCTCGGGCAGCGCGCCGAACTGCACCGATGGCTCATGTTCGCCGCGACGGAGCTCGAGCAACCGCTATGGCGCATCTCGCGCAACACATTCCTGTATCCAGAGGACAAACGCATCCCGGCCGACATAGTTCGCGCGCGCGAGGATTTCGCAAGCATGGCGGCAGTGCTCGAGGAGCACATGAAGGGACGCCAGTTCGTGGTGGGAAATACGGTGACCATGGCCGACTTCGTGATGGCATACACGATCGATTGGGCGAACGAGTTTCAGATGCTGGAAGCCTTCCCCGGGTTGAAGGCGTACATGACGAAGATGTACGCGCGCCCGCATGCGGCCCCGCGCATCGCCGCGGCCTTCGCGAGCGTCGGTGTAAATCCGGCGCAGAATTAATCGGCCGTCGCATCGAGCACGACTGAGCGGCCGTCGGGCTCGCGGAGTTGCGCCGAGGTGACCTTCCAGATGCCTGCAGGCGGCCTTGCGATCGGTACTCAGGCGGTAGGCGGCTACTTTCTCATCGAGTGTGCGTCAGAAGAGGAAGCCATCGATTGAGCGAAGCACTTTCCCGTGGTTGGCAACTCAGCTGTTGAAGTCAGGCCTATACTCGAAATGAACTGAATCAAGATTGGAACGACTATCTGGATCAGGACGACGGACAAGTCTCGAGGTAGCGGCGTGCGCGGCGGGCGGCTAGCCTGCCATCGGACGGGCTTGCCGATGGACAACACCGCTGCCGGTATCGAGCGCTTCTATCGCGAAGAGTTCGGGCGAATAATCGCCACGCTCATTCGTGTGCTTGGCGACTTCGACCTGGCGGAAGACGCGGCGCAGGACGCGTTCGCCAGCGCCGTCGAGCAGTGGCCTCGCGATGGACTGCCGGACAACCCGCGCGCGTGGATCGTCGGCGTCGCGCGTCACAAGGCGATCGATCGAATCCGAAAACAGGGCCGCTTCAACGAGCGTCGCGACGAGTTGATCCGAATGTCCGAGAGCGGTGGCGATGTCCCGGAGATCGATGCGGCAGGCGCGCTGCCCGACGAGCGTATCCGGCTGATCTTCACGTGTTGTCATCCCGCGCTGGCCGACGACGCTCGCGTCGCGCTGTCGCTGCGCACGTTGTGCGGGCTCACGACCGAGGAAATCGCGCACGCGTTCCTGACGGCGCCGTCGACGATGGCGCAGCGGCTGGTCCGCGCCAAACGCAAGATCCGTGCGGCGCGGATTCCTTACGAAGTGCCGTCGCCGGAGGTGCTCGCCGAGCGCCTGGACGCCGTGATGGCGGTAATCTACCTGGTCTTTAACGAAGGTTATGCGGCGAGTTCCGGCGAACGACTGTTGCGGACCGATCTCTGCGCGGAGGCGATTCGGCTGGGCCGGATCCTGGTCGCGCTGATGCCGGCAGAGGCTGAGCCGCGCGGATTGCTCGCAATGATGCTGCTGCACGACGCCCGGCGCGATGCGCGAATCGACGAGCGCGGCGAACTCGTGTTGCTCGATGACCAGGATCGGACGCGCTGGGATCGCGCGCAGATCGCCGAAGGACTGGCATATTCGGAAGCTGCGATCGAGGCCAACGCGCACGGGCCGTATGTAGTTCAGTCCGCGATTGCGGCGGCTCACTCACGCGCTGAACGCGCAGATGCAACGGACTGGCGCGCGATTGCGGATCTATATGCACGCCTGGTCGCGATACGTCCGTCGCCGGTGGTCGAGTTGAATCGAGCAGTCGCAATCGCGATGGCCGACGGTCCGGGGGCTGGACTCGAGTTGATCGAGGCGATCGAAAGCAGCGGCGAGCTGCGCGATTACTATCTGCTGTGGTCGGCGCGAGCGGATTTGCTGCGGCGGCTGGGGAGATGGAGCGAGGCGGCCGACTCGTATCGCGCGGCACTGGCGCGAGTGGGCAGCGCACCCGAGCGCCGGTTCATCCGGCGCCGGCTCGAGGAGGTATCGGCGAAGATTCGGGCGTCGTAGCGGCGAGGCCGGGTCAGGCTGCTCTAGGAGCTGGGGCCTTGTAGCCGCATTCCTTGTTGGCGCATTGCCAGGTGACTCCGGTGCGCTTCAAGTCCTTCTCGACCATGTAGTTCGCGCCGCAGGACGGGCATGGGTGCGGGACGACCTTGTTCCAGGCTGCGAATTTACACTTTGGATAGCGGCCGCACCCGTAGAAAATCTTGCCGCGGCGGCTGCGACGCTCGAAGATTTCGCCTTCCTTGCACTCCGGGCACGCGACCCCGGTCTTCACCGGTTCGGATTGCAGGCGCTTGATTCCGTCGCAGTCGGGATACCCCGAGCATCCCAGGAACTCGCCGAAGCGCGAGCGCCGCTTGACCATCGGCTTGCCGCACTTCTCGCAGACCTCGTCGGTAGGCACCGGCGCTGACGGCGGCTTGAGCGTGATATTGCCCTGGTCGTCGCGCGCGAACTCTCCGGTGTTGGTGCATTTGGGGTAGTTCGAGCACGCGAGGAACTCGCCGTTGCGCCCCCACTTGATCACCATGTCACCGCCGTCGAGCTCGCATTTGAGCCCGGTCGGCAGGCCCTTGTGCTTGACCTCGGGCATTTTCTTTTTCGCGTCGGCAAGGTCTTTCGCGAACGGCCCGTAGAACCGCTTCATCGTCTTCACCCAGTTCTCGGTGCCCTCTTCAACCTTGTCGAGGTCCTCTTCGAACTGCGCGGTGAAGCTTGATTCCAGGATGTCGGGGAACGCCTTGACCAGCATGTCGTTGACGACGCGCCCCAGCGACGTCGGACGCATCCGCTTGCTCTCGTCTTCTTCGACGTACTCGACCCGCAGGATGCTCGTCATGATTGCGGCGTAGGTCGACGGGCGGCCGATTCCCTGCTCTTCGAGCACCTTGATGAGCGTGGCCTGCGTGTAGCGCGGCGGCGGCTGGGTGAAATGCTGCTCGGGGTCGAGGCCCAGCAGAGTCAGCGCCTCGCCTTCGTTGAGCATCGGCAGCGTGCCCTCTTCGTCCTCGGGCGCTTCGTCCTGACCTTCGATATACACGCGCATGAAGCCGTCGAATTTCATCACCTGGCCGGTCGCGCGGAAAATTGCGTCGGCTGATTCGATATCGACGGTCGTGCGGTCGTACACCGCCTGCGTCATCTGGCTCGAGACGAAGCGGTTGTAAATCAGCGTGTAGAGCGCGAGCGCGTCCTTGTCGAGGTAGCGGGCCATCGACTCGGGGTCGCGCTCGACGGCGGTCGGGCGTATCGCCTCGTGCGCGCCCTGCGACTGCTTACCGGATTTGTAAGAGTTCGGCTGTTCGGGGATGTACTCGTTGCCGTAGCGCGTCACGATATGGTTGCGGACGGACTCGAGCGCCTGGTCCGAGACCCGCGGCGAATCGGTACGCATATAAGTGATGAGGCCGATTGCGCCCTGATCGCCAAGCTCGACGCCTTCGTACAGCTTCTGCGCTATCTGCATCGTGCGCCGCGGCTGGAAGTACAGCTTGCGCGACGCCTCCTGCTGAAGGCGCGACGTGATAAACGGGGGCGTCGGACTGCGGCGGACTTCCTTGCGCTCGATGCTCTTTACAGTGAAAGGCGTCTTCTCGACGCTCGCGATTATCTCGCGCGCCCGCGCCTCGGGCAGCTTGTAAGCTTTGTTGTCGATGCGGTCGTCTTTGTAGCTATAGAGCCGCGCCTTGAACGGCGGGGGATTCGCACCTGACAGGCGGGCGTCCAGCGTCCAGTACTCTTCGGCGCGGAACGCCTCGCGCTCGCGTTCGCGATCGACAATTATCCTGAGCGCGACCGACTGCACGCGCCCGGCACTGATGCCGCGCTTGACCTTGTCCCACAGCAACGGGCTCAGCTTGTAGCCGACCAGCCGGTCGAGCACCCGGCGCGCCTGGTACGCGTCGAACAGGTTGTGATCGAGCTTCGAAGGATTGTCGACCGCCTCCTTGACCGCAGCCGCCGTGATTTCATGCAACAGCACGCGGCTGACCTTGGACTTGGTCTTGCCCAGATGGTCGGCGATATGCCATGCGATCGCCTCGCCTTCGCGGTCCGGGTCGCTGGCGAGGTAGATGTTATCCTTACCCTTCGCGGCGCTTTTGATCTCGCCGATTATCTTCTCTTTGCCCTTGATTACCACGAAATCCGGGGCGAAATTGTGCTCAATATCGACTCCCAGCTTGCTCTTGGGCAGGTCCACGACGTGGCCGACCGACGGCATGACCTGGTAGTCACTGCCGAGGTAACGCTTGATGGTTTTCGCCTTTGCGGGCGATTCGACGATTACGAGATTTTTTGCCACCGATTTAGGCGCCTCCAGCCTCCCGTACCAGCCTCGCAGGTTTCGCGCCAGTGCAAATCGCCCGACGCTTCAGGGCTACACCCTGCCAGACTTATGCAAGCGAGAAAAGCTTGCCCGGATGCTGGGTGACGCGACCTTCGAGTTCCAGTTCCAGAAGTAACCTAAGCACGGTTTGGGCATTTAGCCCGGACGACTCGATGATCGAGTCAACGTGGAGTCTTTCAGAGTCTTTTAGATTATTTAAAATAGCTGTAGCACTATCAACAACTGTTTCGAGGGTCTTGGCGCCTTCCGCCGACTCGGCCCACTGTGTGGCCTCAGCTCTCTTACCTGTGGATGTTGCCCAAACCATAACCGGTGCTGCAACCGAAGCGGCGGGAGCCTCTGGCTGTCTCGACGCGACCCGCGGGCCGGTCATCTGAGGCGCCAGCTCCTCGATCACGTCCTCGACGCATTCGACCAGTTTCGCGCCCTCCTTCAGCAGGCGATTGCTGCCGCGAGTTTTGCCGCTGAGCGGGCTGCCCGGGACAGCGAACACCTGGCGATCCTGCTCGAGCGCCATCCGCGCCGTGATCAACGAGCCGCTTTTCTCGGCCGCCTCGACGATCACCACGCCCAGGCACAGTCCAGACAGGATTCGGTTGCGAGTCGGGAAATTCTCTGCCAGCGGCTGCGTTCCAATCGGCAGCTCGCTGATGAGCGCGCCGCCACTCTCGATAATCGCCTCGGCCAGCTTGCGATGCTCGGCAGGATAAATGACATCGACGCCGCATCCGAGCACGGCGAGCGTCTTGCCGTGCGCGTCGAGCGCTCCCTGATGCGCCTCGCCGTCGATTCCGCGCGCCAGCCCGCTGACGACGCTGAAGCCCTTGGCGGCGAGCTCGAGGCCGAGCCGATTCGCCATCCGCCGCCCGATATCGCTCGCCGCGCGTGCGCCGACGATTGCGATGCAGGTCGGATCGGTGAGCTGCGCTGCGCCGCGCACGAACAGGAACGGCGGTGGGTCGGCGATTTGGCGCAAGTTTGGCGGATAGTCGGCGTCGGTCCATTTGACCAGCCGCGCGCCGATATTCGGCAGCTCGCACAGTTCCTTCTCGAGCGGCTCGAAGTCGCGAAACTCGGCAATGCTGTTTGCCGTATTGCGTGGCACGCCGGCTGCCGCGATCTGGTCGACATTGAGTTGGAAAATTTTCTCGGGCGCGCCGAACTTCTCGATCAGCAGCTTGCAGGTTCGCGGACCGACTCCGCGAGCACGTCTCAATGCGAGCCAATAAACGTCTGGTGAAGGCATCGCGCACCACCCGCGACTAAAAAAATCGCGCGGGCAAATCTCCTCCGATGACAGCCGGTCAACTTCCGGACTGTGACATAAACAACTTGTCCTCAACGCCGAAGATTCGCAACCTGATCCGGCCGGCTTCGCTGGCGCGAAGCGGTCCGAGACGATGATTACGCGTGGCAGTTTGCCGGGCTTGTCCGCCCTCCAGCTTTCCGTTTCGTCGAAACTGAACCAATGTTCTGCGGCGCGTTTTCTTGACCCCCCCAAACGAATCGCATAAGTTACGCGCAACCGTCTTATCTGTTACTATTAGACATTGGCCGTCGTCTATTTGACGGCTGACGGAGGGATTGGTATTGAGCGCATCACTGGGGAACATGGATTTCACTGGAATGTCCGCGACGGAGAAGCAGATTCTCGTCTTCAGCTTTTATCGCGACGCCGAACTGAGAGGCGCGCGCTTACTTTTTAATCTCCTGAGCCACATGAAGGACGGCGAAGCGCAGCTCAAGATGACCGCCCATCTGGCCGACGAAACCCGGCACGCCTTCCTCTGGACCAAGCGAATCTCGGACCTCGGCGGCGCTCCCATCCTTATTGACGACGGCTACCAGCGGCGCCTTGGCCTGCGCACCGGCGTGCCCAAGACGATTATCGACTTGCTCGCATTGACGGTCGTGGTCGAAGAGCGCGCGCAGAGCCGCTACAACGCGCACATGGCGCTGCCCAACGTCGACGCGGAAACGATGGAAGTGCTGAAATCGGTGACCAAGGACGAATCGTGGCATCTGTCGTGGATCGAAAAAGAGATGCACGAGATCGCGAAAGAGCAGGGCCACGAAGAGCAGGCGGACAAGTCGCTCGAGCGTTACCGCAAGATCGATCGCGAGGTTTACGCCACCATCGCCGCCGACGAAGCCGAGTTGATGCGCGCATAGGCGCGGGCATCCCGTCGAACCCGATCTCGGTGCGTTCATTGCAAGCAGCCGTCGGCGCATTCGCAGCCGCGATTTTTCTATTCCTCGCCCCGTCCGCGCACGCCGGATGGATCGCCGGTGAATTCACCTCCGGCGGCAAGCCGGTTCATGAATATCACTGTGTACCGAAGGGCAGCGGCCCGCATCCAGCGGTCGTGATGCTGCATGGCGCTTCGCAGCGAAAGGACTCCGGCAACCCTGAATACGAAAAGATGTGCGGAGAGCTCGCCGGCCTCGGCTACTACACGGAATTCATCGAGTACTACAGCCAGACCGACGCAGTCGGCCCGGAACAGCCGGCGCAGATGAAGGAAGACTTCCCGGTCTGGCTCGAGGAGATCCTTTCGGGACTCAAGGCGCTCGACAAGAATCCGTCGGTCGATCCCCATCGAGTTGCCATGATGGGATTTTCGCTCGGTTCGTTCCTTTCACTGTCCGTCGGCACGATCGATCCGATCCAAATCGCCGCGATCGTCGAGTACTACGGCGGACTGCCGCTGGCCCTGCGGAACGGGGCCAAGTCGATGCCGCCGGTGTTGATCCTGCACGGCGACAAGGACGTGCTCGTGCCGGTGGCAATGGCGCATTCGCTGGACGCGCTGCTGACGAAGGACAATCGTCCGCACGAAATGAAAATCTACGAAGGCGCGAATCACGCGTTCAACTTTCCCGAGCTTTCTTTCTGGTACAACGCCGACGACGCGCAGGACGCGTGGAATCGAAGCGTCAAGTTCCTGGCGGCGAATCTGAAAGGCGCGGAGACCGCCAAATGATTGCATGCCCCGGCAGAACCCTCACCTACCGGCCTCCTCTCCCATAAGTAACGGGCGAGGTAAGAATCGGAACCTCGCCCTGCCCACCAAAGAGTTCTAACAGGGACGAAGTCCCGCATCTTCTTCTTGACACTGGGTGCAGGGGTCACCCCTGCCCAAGGAAGCGTGAAACCCAGGAGGGGTTTCACTACAATTTAGTTCCTTCCTGATCCCAGGATCTACGCGGTGCGCGACAACCCTTCCGTGCGCCGCGCCGCGAGCGCGGCGTTCAACTCCAGGCGCATCGCCTCAGCATACTGGGCGGCGGCCTCGACGGGCGTGGCCCCTTCCTTCTTCCGATACGCGTACATCAGGCTGCGGCTCGCATTCACGATGAATCCCGCGCCGTCCGCGCGCGCAGAAGCGACCGCGTCCGCCGCCGTCCCGCCTTGCGTGTCGAATCCCGGCACCAGGATCGTCGCCGCCGGCATCAATTCGCGCGCGCGCCGCGCCTCAACCGGATAGGTTGCGCCGACCACCGCACCGACGGAGCTGAGTCCATTGGCGCCAATGAAGTCGCCACCCCAAGTGTTAACCCGCGCCGCAACCGACTCCCATATCGGACGACTGGGTGCGTTGAGATCCTGGAATTCTCCAGACGACGGATTCGAGGTCTTCACGAGCACGAACACGCCGCGGCCGCTCTTCACTTTCGCGAGAAACGGCATCAGCGTGTCGCTACCCTGGTACGGGTTGACGGTCATGGCGTCGCAGGCGAAGTCGCCATCGCCCAGAAACGCCTCCGCGTATGCGGCCGACGTCGTGCCGATATCGCCGCGCTTGGCATCGGCGATCGTAATCAAGCCGAGTCGCCGCGCCAGCTTGACGACCTCGCAAAACGCGCGCATCCCTTCCATCCCGCGCGCTTCGTAAAACGCAAGCTGCGGCTTGACGGCGATCGCGGAACGCGCGCACGCCTCGACGATTTCACAACAGAAACTCATCAATGTGTGACCGATCGGGATTCCGGGCGCGCCCGGCGCATCGAGCTGAGGGTCGATGCCGAGCACCACGACGCTGTCCTTGAGACGCGACGCTTGTGCAAGGCGATCGGCAAAGTTCATCACGGGCATTATTGCATAGCGCGGGTGGCAGGTCACATCGGGCGTTGCGTTTTCGCATCCGTCGCGGGCATCCTTTGGAACAACTACAGGACAAAACCAAAAAAGAACATGAACAACCTGACTATCGTTACCAAGCTGCGTTTCATGGCGGCGATTGCGCCCGCGATTCTGTTGCTCGCGGCCGCGGTGATCGTGGGCGCGTTGCACTTCTTCGGCACGATGCCGCGCGAGATCTACGAGAACGAATACGCGGCGGCGCGCGCGGCTCAGGGGATGGAAAACGCGATTTACAAAATGGATTGGGGACGCACGCAGCCCGACGCGTCGCAAATAGTGATCGATCAGCAGCGCGGATTCATTTCTGAAATCGAACTCGCGCGGCAGCATATCGGAAGCTCCGAACAGGCCGGGCGGATCGAGAAAATCGCCAACGACGCGCGCCCGCTGTTCGACGCGATGCGCACCGCGGCGCCGGGCGACGACAGCCTCGAGCCGCGGCTGCGCGATCTGCAAGGCACCGTCGCGGACCTGATGAGTCTCGACGACGCCGCCCTGATAGCGGTCGCCAACAGCGCCGAATCGCAAGCCCGCACGATGATTGCGATTGCAATTGTCGCGCTGGTCGTCGTCCCGTGGATTTGTTTGCTGGTGATCGCGCGCCTGACGGGCGCCCTCTACGCCGAACTCAAAGAAATGCGCCGCCGCGTTGAGGCGCTCGCCGAACGCCAGCCGGCTTCCGGCGAAGAGGTGCGCGCCCTCGACGAAGCGCTGACAAAGCTAGGTTTCCCGAAACCGAATCCAATGCTCGCCGAGTAGCTGCGGAGCGTCCTACACAGTCTCTAAAGCTACGACGGTTTGCTCTCGAGGGTCGGATCGCGGACCAGGATTCCTTCCGCATAGAGCTTGCGAATCTGGTCGGCCGGCATTTTGAGTAGTTCGCCCAGGACTCGCTCGTTGTCTTCGCCTAGTCGCGCGGATCGCACGTCAGTCCTATCGGGCCATGCCGAGAACTTTACCGGCACGGCTGGAATCGCGACTGTGCCCAACAAAGGATCCTTGATCCAGCGAACGGTCTTGCGTTCGTTGAGATGCGGATGCTTTACAGCTTCGCTCACGGTGAGCACGGGAGCGCACGGCACGCGTTCAGCGTCGAGCGCGGCGATCGCGGCGTCACGGCTCGGAAGTTTCGAGAGCCAGTCCTCGATCACGTCTCTCAGTTTTTCCTTGTTATCGCGGCGGCCGCGCGCATCCTTGAAACGTGGATCGGTCGCCAATTCAGGCATCCCGAGCGCGCGCACGAACTGCGGCCATTGATGCGGCGTCGAAGTAATCTGAATGTATTGGTCACCGCGGAAATGAAAAATGCCGGTGGTGCCGCCGTCGGGATGCAACGAACCACTTCGCGTCGGATGAAACTTGTCGCCGCGCAGCGACACGATCGGCACGGTTTTCTCGTGCATATGAAAGTAGGTGTCCAGCAGCGACGCGTCGAGATACTGACCTTCGCCCGTGCGCTCGCGATGCAACAGCGCGAAGCCTACAGCCATCGCGGCGGCGACTCCGGTGGAAACGTCGCCTATAGCCATAGTAGTAAGAGCGGGCGGACCGTCAACCTGCCCGATTCCGTCGGTAATGCCGGCATAGGCCTGCCCGATAAAGTCGTAGCCGGCTTTGTTCGAGAGCGGACCCGTCTGCCCCGCCATCGAGATCGAGCACATGATGATTTTCGGATTCACCGCCTTGACGTCCTTGTAGGCAAATCCCAGCCGGTCGATCACGCGCGGTGCGAAGTTTTCGACTACGACGTCGACCTGCGGAATCATCGACATCACTATCTCTCTCGCGCCGGGTTTCTTGAGATCGATCGCAAAGCTCAGCTTCGAATGGTTGTGCTGCATGTAGTAGGTGCTATGGCTCGAACCCTTGTATTCAGGCGCAAGCGACCTAAGGCCGTCGGCACGCACTCTATCGCCATAGGGCGCGAGTTCCAGCTTGATAACTTCAGCACCCATCTCAGCGAGCAGTCGCGTGCAGGTAGGTCCCGCGACGAACTGCGTGAAATCCAGGACCCGGTAGCCCTGCAGCATTTGCGGCGTGGTCGGCATTAGTCAGTCACCTCCCGATTGGAGTCCTAGCAGTCGGCTAGCATTGGTACAAAGGATCTTATTCTCGTCGCCAGGCGCCAGGCCGAGCGCTTTGACCTCTTCTACCGGATGAGCAAGGCCGGCGGGCAAGGGATAGTCACTTCCGACTACGAATCTATCGGCCCCGTAGGTCTTCACGAGATGGCTCAGCATTGTGCGACTGTGCGCGATTATATCGAAGTAGAACTGATTTGCGTAGCTGGACGGCGGCCGCGGAATCGCGCTCCGGCACTCGGGCACGAGCCTGTATCCCATGTCGAGCCGTCCCACCAATGCCGGCAATGCACCGCCGGCGTGATAGAGGACCACGCGGAGATTCGGATGGCGCTCGAGCACACCGCCGTAAATCAATAGCGCGGCGGCGAGACCAGTGTCGTAAAGATTGCCGACCAGGTTGCCCAGAAAATATCTTGCCAGCGCTCCAGCCGGCGCGGCTTCAAACGGATGGATGCAAACGACCGTCCTCAGCGCCTCGGCCGCCTCCCAGAAGATCTCGAACTCCGGCTCGTCGAGCTGCCTTTCGACGACCTTTGGCGGAATCTCAACTCCGCGAAGGCCGAGCTTCGCGGCGCGTTCCAATTCTTTCGCGGCCGCGGCAGGATCCTGCATCGGGACGCTCGCCAGCGGCACGAAATGAACGGGATCGCCGGCTCCCAGAGCCGCCATCGTGTCGTTGTTGATTTGCGCGATCGCAAGCCCGAGCGAGGCCTCGACGTCCGGATACATCAGGAACGGAACGCACGATACCGCCTGCGCTGTAATGCCCTCGCGCTCCATGTCCGCGATGCGCGACCGCGCGTTCGAAATCGGACCATCGATCGGCCGCATCGCTTTTTCCTGAATCAAAAGAAACCGGCGGCCGTCGCGCTCGACGATTCTGGTTGCGAAGTGCTTGCCTTCGTGCGCCAGAAAATCGATTACCTCGGGCGCGATGAAGTGGTTGTGCATGTCGACGACATCCATCGCGTCCTCCGACGTTATCCCATGCGAGTGTAGTTACAGAATGAAGCTGATCTTACCGTGCGGGCGCAGCGCCTCGTTGTCGAGGATAGCTCTTCTCTCCCGGATTCTGAGTTCATTACCCACGCGAACCAGCTTGTAGTCGTAATGCCCTATGTAAGTGTCCACCGACTCATAGCGCATTCGATATACGGCAAAGTTAGCTGTCACTAGAATGCTATCGCTGTCGGCGCCGACGACGCGCACGTTTGCCAGCATCCGCCGCGTGCGTGAACGTGGATTTTCAGACCACGCAGCCTTGCCTAACAGCTGTTTCACGCGAGATCGGATCCGCACCGCGTCATCCGCGATAATGAACAACGTATTTCGCGAGTCTCCTTCGGGAACATCAGTCGGCGGGATCTCGTACACAGCATCGTCGGTCAGGAGTCCTAGCCATTCGTCCAGCCGCCATTCGTCGAGCAGCGCCGCCTCCTTATATAGGAGGTCCTCGACTTCCTGCCTGCTCGGCAGTTCGATACTACTCATGCGGCTTTCCTCGCGCGCTTTAGCCGGGGTTCTGTCATGAGCTGGTTCCATCGCCGCCAGAACGCGCGCATCTGCAGCTCGTCAGTGATCGAAGGATGCTCGCGCTTCATCCCGCGCGAAATATCTGACCAGCCGACTTCACGATTGGCAAAGCCGCGCTGACACGACTCGAGCATCTCGACGTCGTCGGGCGTGGCGAATCCTCCGGGCCCAAGGAACGTGAGGAAGTTGTCGAGGCGCAGCGCAGAGTCCTCAGCGCTCTCGTCGGCCGGCGCCAACGCCCACGCATTCACCTCCATGTAGTCGGGCGACACCGGATAGAAGGTGCGCACGGTGATCGCCATGATGTCGTTGATCACGAGGTTCGGAAAAATCCCGAGATTGCGGCTGGTCTCGCAGATGCGCCGCGCCCGCTCCGGACCGAAACGTTGGTCGAAGCGCCGCCGCACCTCCTCGAAGTGTGCCTTGCGATGCTCGCCGAAAGGCGCGACCCAGTGCGCGATCGGGCGACCCCACGCGCTCTGGTACTCCACCACGGCATGACCGTTGCCGAGATCGACCGCCTTCTGATGGGACGGCGCCGCGACATCGCGGCCTTTCATGTCGATACCAATGTCACTGAGAAAGCTGAAGTAGCGCTGATGCGTCGGCAGGCCGTGATAACCGTCATAGCTGTTCTCGACGAGCAGCTTCCAATTAGCGCGGGCGCTATAGGACTGTTGGCCGGCTACGATCTTCATTCCCAGCTCTGACTGGTCGGCAACCAGGTCCAGGTACTCGCGCGCGCCGGCGAGGTAGTCATAGAGGCTATCCGCGGCTGGATCGAAGCATGCGAATATGAATCCGCGATAGTTATCCACTTGAGGCGGCGCGGCTAGTCCCAGGTCCTCGCGCTTGAATGCTTCGCTATAGGAGTCCTCGCCCGGCACTCCTACCAGTTGGCCGCGGGAGTTATAGGTCCACGCATGGTATGGGCACTGGAAGGTCCTGGCATTGCCGGATTTCTGTCGGCATACCAGTGACCCGCGATGGGTACAGGTGTTTAGCAGCACACGCACCACGCTGTCATCGCCGCGCACCAGGATCATCGGGCGTCCCGCGACGTTGCGCGAACGATAATCACCGGCGTGAGACACCTCGGACTCGTGACCGACGTAGATCCAGCACTTGTCAAAGACGCGGCGGCGCTCGTCGGCGAGGCACTCAGGATCAGTGAACGCGCGCCGATTCACGCGGAATAACCCCGCATCCTGATCATCTATGATGTAGCTCTCAGCCGACTTATCCATATTTTTTTCTCCTGCCATCCTTTGTTCCCCTCTCCTGAAGGGAGAGGGGTTAGGGGAGAGGTTCCGACGGATTCCAGGCCCAGTAGCGCGCGATCGCGCCTGCATCGACGCGAAGGTCCGTCCCCGTGATCATGCCGGCGTCGTCCGACGCCAGAAATACCGCGGCCAGTCCATAGTCGCGCGGACTCGGCAGCTTCTGCATCGGGACGCCCTTTCGAAAAGGCTCGAAAGCGTTCTTAAGTTGATCGCCGCTGCGAACTTGCCGGCCCCATCTAGCCGCACGCTCGAGCGACTCCGACGGATCGGTCGCCGTCGGCGTGAGGCTGTTGACGCGGATGCCATGCGCGACCAGTTCCATCGCGGCCGAGCGCGTGAAATTCAGCAGGCCGCTCTTGCCCGTGCAGTACGCGATGTTGTTCGGCTCGCCCTGATGGCCCGCGGTCGAGATGATATTGATGATGGCGCCCTTGCGGCCCTGTTCGATCATCGACTTGGCGACGTGCTTGGTGAACAGGAACGTGCCGCCAAGAATGATCTCGAGCTGGCGCCGCCATTCGTCGAGCGGCATGTCGAGCACACCCTTCTTGTTGAAGATGGCGGCGTTGTTCACCAGGATGTCGATGCCGCCGAAGGATTCGCGCGCGGCCGCGACCGCGGCGATCACGTGGCGCTCGTCGGTGACGTCGCAGGTCACGCCGACCGCGCGGCCACCTGTGCTCTTGATGTAGCGCGCGCAGTCGGCGGCGTTTTCGGGGCGCGAATCGACGCAGACGAGCGCGGCGCCCTCAGCCGCGAGGCCTTCTGCGATACCGCCGCCGATATTCGTGCTGGTCCCGGTGACCAGGGCCACTTTTCCGTCGAGCTTCATACGATTCAGCGTGGCGGTGGCGCCATTAAAAAACACTTCGAGGAATTGAAAATCCACGTATCGATGAATTCGGTTTCCGCCGGCTTACGTTTAAGTTCGGCGAGCACGCCCGCCAGGCACATCCAGTTGAGAATTTCCTGCTGTCCGCTCGCTTCGACCGACGACGCGGGATAGTTCCGCCACGCGTCGTAGTTTCCGGCGCGCAACGCCTCGAAGAGAGTCCGATCCGCGGGCGTGTCGGGATAGAGGAAGTGATTTTTCGCGGTGAGGAAGGCGTGCGACCATCCTGATGACGCCATCAGCGCGACCCGCCACGGACTGTTCGCGAAGATGCGCGCGGTGGCGGCGCCGAGGTCGAACAATCGACGCGGCGTCGGCGCAGGAGGATCGAGCTGCGCTTCCGACGGCGGATTTTCGAACGCGGGCAGACCGCCGCGCTGCGCGATTACCTTCCGCCCGTAGCAATTGATCGCGAATGGAATGATCGGATACGCAAACCCCTTGCGATCGTAGTCGAGGTACATCACCGCATTCGCGAAAGCGTGGCCGAGCGGATGGTGCAGCGGCTTGTACGAGTATGCGGTGTCGAAACCGGCATCGATCAGCCCCCCAGCGAGATACTTGGCGGCCGCCACGTTGCCCTGCGAATGGAATTTCTTGTCGGCCGGCTCGTTCCAGACGTTATGCGCCGGCGGCGAGAACTCGAATGATTCGTGCGCGTAGATGCAATACGGCGGGATCACATCCTCGCGGAAATTTTCGTATTGATCGTCGCCCCAGACGACGATGAAATCGGGACGAAACGCGTCGATTTGCGCGCGCGCTTTGCGCAGCGATTGCAGCAGGCGCTCGCGATGGATATGCGCGGCGCTGGTGCCCTCGTCGTTGCCCCATTCGGCGCGCATCGCTCCCGGCCAGCCTTCGGCGCTTCGAAACTTTTGCGGCAGATGTGGATTCTGGAGCATGCGCTTCAAAATCCACGACATCTTTTCGTCGCTGCCGGCAAGAGGCGGGTAGTGAGTTATTCCGAGAGCAAGAATCTCACCCATTTGCATCTCCTCCAGTGGCGCGGCCGCGGTCGTCGTGAAGGATCCCCTTCTCGTATAGCGCGGCGATGCGATCCTCGGAATACCCCAGCACGCTCGAAAGCACCACCGCATTGTCGCCGCCGAGCGCAGGCACGTAGTTGCGCGCCTCGGCGATGGCGTTGCCGAATTTGAACGCGGGATTCGGCACCTTGAGCGGTCCCGCGCCGTCGTCGATCAGGCTGAAACTGCCACGCTCCTCAAGATGAGGATGCTGGAGAGCCTCGCGCACAGTGAAATACCGCGAGCACGGGACGCCGCCCGCGCTGAGCGTCGCCTCGCACTCCTCAGCGGTTCGAGTCGAAGCCCACTCATCCAGCATCGACATGAACGTCGCCCAATTCGCAGCTCGACCTTTCGCCGTGGCGAACCGGGGATCGGCCATCCACTGCGGATGTCCGACCGCGCGGGCCAACGCCTCGAAATTATTTTGCTTGACCGCCGCAATCATCACGAATCCGTCCCTGGCGCGCGTCGGTTGAAATGTGTTGTTGCGCTTCTTCTGCGGAAACTGCGCTTCCTGGAACTCGTAGATGAGCATGCCGAGCACGCCGTCCATCATCGAGAGATCGATGCAATCGCCCCGGCCGGTGCGCTCCCGCGCGAGCAGTGCGGACTGAATCGCGCCGAACGCGTACGTCCCGCCCAGCACGTCGCCGACGTAGATGCCGGTGTTGAGTGGCCGTTCGAGGCCGTCCTGATACGACAGGTTGACGAGGTCGAAACCGCTGGCCGCGTGCAACATTGGCGCGTAAGCACTGCGCGTCGCCCACGGCCCGCTCTGGCCAAAGCCCGAGATCGAGCAGTACACGATTCGCGGATTCAGCGGCGCGAGTGTCGCATAGTCGAGACCCAGCCGCTGCATCACCCCCGGCCGCGAATTTTCCACGACCACGTCGGACTTTGCCGCGAGTTGCTGAACCAACTCGATCGCGCCGGCCTGGCGCAGATCGATCGCTAGGCTCTTCTTGCCGCAATTCAGATGAGCGAAGTACGCGCTCTTGCCGGCGCGAAGAGGCGGCTGCGTGCGGATGAAGTCGCCCTCGGGCGGCTCAATCTTGATTACCTCGGCGCCAAGATCGGCGAGCAGGCGCGTGCAATAGGGCCCCGACACGATCGTCGTGAAGTCGAGCACGCGCACGCCGCGCAGGATTTCGTTATTCACCGGCGGCCTCGGCGCGATCCTTTTCTTTCACCAGCGACAGGTAGTGGCGATTGAGGCGCTCGAGGTGCTGTTCCATCTCCGCGACGGCGGCGTCGGCGTCGCCGGCCTCGAAGTGCTTCATGAATCGCCGGCGCGACGGCAACACCCACGGATTTCGCTTTTGCCCGATCGCCCTGATGAAGTGCTGCATGACGTCGAGCAGCGCTTCCATCACGATCCCCATGACCGGATTTTTGGTGGCGCGCGCGATGACGCGGTGGAAATCGAGATGAATCGCCGCCTGGTCGTAAAAGTCGACGTCGTCGCGAGCGGCTTTGGCCGCCGAGGCAATGTTCGCGTTGAGCGCCTCGATATCCTCCGACGTCGCACGCTCGCAGGCGGCGCGCACCGCGCTCGACTCGATCATCACGCGCGCTTCGGTCAGATGCTCGGGCTGGATCGCGCCGAGATGGAACATGTCCCGCAGCCCGGTGATGATCGCGTCGCCGGTGCTCTCGCGCACGAACGCACCGCCGGTCGCGCCCTTCTGCAGCCGCAGCAGTCCGGCATTCTCGAGCGAGCGCAGCGCCTCGCGCAGCGTATTGCGCGACACGCCGAACTGCTCGGCCAGCATCCGCTCGGGCGGCAGCCGGTCGCCCGCTCTCAGCCGCCGATCGGACAGTTCCTTGCGAATCTGATCGGCGATCTCCTCGAACGCGCGCAGGTTGCGGATGCGGCTGAACTCGACGCGACGCGGCGTCGCGCTGCGCGCGGGCCGGTTGCGCTTGACATTCGTATCGCTCATATGCTCCATTGGTTGAACCATTGCTATCCTGAACTGATGCCCGCGAAATGTCAAGCGCGAATCGAAAATGCAAATCACGACGGAGGAATGAGCATTGATCTCTTTTGAACTCACCGAGGAACAAAAGCTCGCCCAGTCGATGGTCCAGGAGCTGGCCGCCTCGCATCTGCGACCCGCAGCGCGCGGCGCCGACGACCGCGAGGCTATCCCGACGACGATTTTCGACAAACTCTGGGCGACCGGAATTATCCAATCTCAAGCTGACGCTAGCGCGCGTTCGGCGACGCTGAATGTAATGCTGCTCGAGGAACTGGCCGTGGCGGACGCCGCATTCGCGATCGCCGCCGCGGCGCCAATCGGATTTCTTGGCGCGATCGCTGACCAGGGCTCGCCAGCGCAGAAGAAAATCCTGCTGCCATTGTTTACTGGCGACAAGTATCGATGCGCGAGTGTGGCAATTATGGAGCCCGACTTCGCCTTCGACGTCTCCGCGATTCGCACCGCCGCAATCAAGACGCGCGACGGTTATCGCTTGTCGGGCATGAAGGGACTGGTTCCGCTGGCGGGCAATTGCAGCCACTTTATCGTCGTCGCGCAATGTGACGGCGCCGCGGACGCGTTCATCGTCGACCGGAACATGCGCGGCGTGACCGTCGGCGAGAAGAAGCTGGGCATAGGACTGCGCGCGCTTGAGATGGCAACGGTCGGTTTCAAGGATGTTGAGCTGAGTTCCAGTGCCCGCCTCGGTGAGGGCGCAGGATGCGACGTTCAGCGCATCGTCGATTCGGCGCGCACCGCTTTGTCTGCGATCATGACCGGCACCAGCCGGGCCGTGATGGAATTCGTGATGCCTTACACGAAGGAGCGCGTGGTTCATGGCGATGCGCTAGCCAAGAAGCAGACGATCGCGTTCCGCCTCGCCGATATGCGGATCGAAACCGACGCGATGCGGTGGATGACCTGGAAGGCCGCCTCTATTCTCGAAAAGGGCGGCGACGCCACCCGGCAGGCGCAACTTGCCTACACCTACTGCGGCGAGCAGGCGATGTGGATTGCCGATGAGGGAGTCCAGATGCTGGGAGGACACGGTTACCTGCGCGATAACCCGGTCGAGATGTGGTATCGCGACGCGCGCACGGTGTCGGTGCTGGAAGGTGCGGTCGGAGTTTAGTCTTTTTAGTCTTCGACGAACACAATGAGAGGATAGCGCGATGATAGATTTCCAACTCACTCCAACTGACGAAAGAGTCCTCAGCACCGCGCACGAGCAGGCGCTGATCGGCCGGCGCTATGCGCGCTACTACGACAAGCACGAGGACGAACTCGAGCCGGCGGAATTTCCCGAAGCCGCGGGTTTGCCCAACCCGATCACGCTGGCCGAGGAGGGTATCAGCGGCAGCAGCGGATCGCGGATTCTGCATTCGCTGGTGATGCTGGAGATTTATTGGGGCGGGATAGCGCTGCATCGCAGCAAATGGGGGCTCGGCAACACTGTCCTCAAGACGGTCGCGACTCCCGAACAGTTCGAAAAGTGGAAGAACCACACGATCGCGATCGCGATTACCGAGCCTGGCGCCGGCTCGGACCCGGCGAACATCAGAACGACCGCGACTTTCGATCGCGAAACCGGGGAATGGATACTCAACGGCGAGAAAATTTTCATCTCGCAAGCCCAATCGGGTGACGCCGCGATGGTGCTGTCGCGATTTATCGCGCCGGACGGAAGCCGCGGCATGACGACCTTCATCGTCGAGAAGGGCACGCCGGGATTCACCGTCGGGCCGCAGCTCAAGAAGCTGGGCATCCGCTCGCACGACACCTGCAACCTGCTTTTCGATAATTGCCGGATTCCGGAATTCAACCATATCAAGGGCGATTTCAAGTCGACGATGTCGGTGTTCAACGACTCGCGGCCGATGGTGGGCGCGATGGCGCTTGGCGTCGCGCGCGCGGCACTGGATTTCACGCGTGAAAAGCTCGCGGAGCGGGGAATCGAAGTCAGCTATCGCGGCGGAATGCGGAGCCGCTCGGCCGTCGTTGATCGTTTCATCAGGCTGGAGGCTATTTTCGAAGCCGCGTTGCTGACGGTGCTGCGCTCCAAGTGGCTCGAGCAGCAGGCAGTGCCGCCGAAAGTTGAAGCCTCGATCGCAAAAGCGGCGGGCGGCAAGGCCGCACGAAAGATCACGCAAGGATGCATCGACTTGCTCGGCCCTGAGGCGCTGTCGGAAGATCATCCGCTGGACCGATGCTTCCGGGACGGCCGCATTTTCGACATCTACGAAGGCGCCGGCGAAATCCAGCGCCTGATAATCGCGCGCTCGATACTTGGCTACACCGGCCGCGATTTGAGGTAGGACACTTAATCTAATGTGAAACCCGCCGTGGGTTTCACACTTCCTTGGGCAAGGGTGACCCCTGCAGCCAATGTTAGGCCGAGACCTTGCCCAGAAAAGTCGTTCAGTCTAGCGTTTAAGGGAAGAGTTAAGCTCGGCGAGCTTGTTTCGCTAACGCCGATAAGGAACAACCACACCCTACGTGCAGGAGGAAGAGATGAAACCAGGACTTCGTATCGCACTTGCCGCTACCATTATTCTCTTTTTTGGTTGTTGGTCACTGCCGGCGCACGCCGCGACGGTCAAGACCGGCTATCTCACTTGCCATGAAGCTTCAGGATGGGGATTCATCTTCGGATCTTCGCGCGAACTCAGATGCTCCTACACGAGCAACGGCGGAAGAGTCGAATACTACGGCGGAAGCATCTCGAAGTTCGGCGCGGATATCGGTTATCTCAAGTCAGCGGTGATCTTGTGGGCAGTCGCGGCGCCCACCAACGATCTCAAGCCCGGGGCGTTGCAGGGGCACTATGCTGGTGCGAGCGCGAGCCTCACGCTTGGTGTGGGTGCCGGCGCGAACGTGCTGGTAGGAGGCTTTGATCAGTCGATAGCGCTTCAGCCTGTATCCGTCGAAGGGCAGAACGGACTGAACGTCGCGGCCGGAGTCGGGGCGCTCAACCTCAAGTATCGCGGCGAGAGACCGCCGACCGAATAGTCCCGTCGACGCGCGACCCGCGGTAGCCGTGGGCGCGCGTCACCATCCGGAGTTATTCAACCATGCGACGGTGCTGGTCAGATCGAATGAATTTGCGAGATCCATCAGGTCCACAATCTTGCTGACATCGTCCATGGCGAACGACTTTCCGGCTGGGAATATGGGCTCGACGCGGCAATAGCTATCGCCGAGTAGTTGCTGGCATTCGAAATCAGCCACGCCTACGCTGCCGTCCATCATCACGTTGAGGATTGGCTTGATCCATTGCGCGTCGCCCCAGTCGTGGTCCTGACCCTGGATATATTGCAGCGAGGCGCCCGTGCCGATGGATAGCAGCTTGATCTCAGCCACTGTCGTCGCGCGTTCGCCGGCTAGATTGCGGCCATCCATCGCCTGCACAACGGCGGCCATGCTCGGGTTGTTGGCAATCACGCCGCCGTCGATGAACACGCCGTAGGAGGGAAAGTAGGTAGGAGCCGCGCTGGTGGACATGGCGACATCAACCAACAGAGACTCGCCGTCGCTGTCGTCACCGGTGAAATTGTGGAAAAACTTCGGGTTCCAGGTACGCTGGGACGCATCGAGTGCCTGATTGTCCAAACTGAACGATGCGACCAGAACTCGTGGCTTCAAGTCCTGGAGTTTCTTAGCGCCGAAGGTCTCCTGCAGGATCTGCTTCAGATTCTCGTTGTTGTATTTCGAGCCGCTGAGTCCGCCTAACTCGACAACGTCGCGGGCCCAGGAGGAATCAAAAATCAGCTTTCCGTTGGTAACATAGAGGTCGCGAATCTGCGCTGGGGTCATACCTGCAGCCAGGCCGAGAGCCAGGATTCCGCCCGTCGAAGTGCCGGCGAACATCGTGATTGTGCCGGGTCGATCCTGCAGCAGCGCGGGATAAGCCCCTGACAGCCGATTCAGCAGCACCGCGCTCAGAACTCCGCGGATTCCACCGCCATCGCAGGAGAGGATTCGAAAGTTGGGCATGCGACGTCACCTCCTTTTCCCAAACGCCTGGATAGGCAAGTTGCCAACCTAACCATAGTCGTTGTCGGATTATCAAGCAAAAAGTAGTTACAGGCACCTGTTTCATTTCAAGGGTTCCCTCTGAAGGACACTGTCCACAGAGTGTTTACTTTGTGCCTTGAGGCACGGGTTCGGAGCGAACCCGGCTCTGACTGGTTTTCCGGGCGACGGTGATGCTGTTACTAATAATGCCGAACGATTTGAAATCATGGCGACAGAAATATGAAGAGCCTTGACGAGCTGGAGGTCGACGCGGGGAGCGGCGGGGGTGCGTCCGGGGAAGTCCTTGCCGTTTTGCGGCGGTTCTGGGGCTACGAAAATTTGCGGCCGCTGCAGTTGGAGGCGATTCAGGCCGGGCTCGAGCGGCGCGATTCTCTCGTCGTGATGCCCACTGGAGGCGGCAAGTCGCTGTGCTACCAGGTGCCGCCCGCGGTCGCCGGACGCACTGACGTCGTGGTCTCGCCGTTGATCGCGCTGATGAAGGACCAGGTCGATGCGCTACGCGCATGCGGCTATCCGGCGGCGGCGCTGCATAGCGGGATCGACCAGGCGGAGATTCGCGGCCTCGAGCGCGAGCTAGCCAATGGCCGTCATCACCTTATATTCGTCGCGCCGGAGCGGTTGCTCACGCCGCGCTTCCTGGAGCTTGCCGCGCGCCTCAAGGTCTCCAGCTTCGCGATCGATGAAGCGCACTGCATCAGCCAGTGGGGGCACGATTTCCGGCCCGAATATCGCAAGCTCGCGGAGCTGAAGACGCGCTTCCCGAACGCAAGCATTCACGCCTACACGGCGACCGCGACCGAGCGCGTGCGCCACGACATAGTCGAACAACTCGGGCTCGAAGACCCCGCAGTGCTGGTCGGATCGTTCGATCGCCCGAATCTTCTCTACCGCGTGCGTCCGAAACTGGATGTGAACACCCAAATCGCCGATACGATTCGGCGGCATAAAGATGAGGCGTCGATCGTCTACAGCATCAACCGGAAGGATACCGAGCTGATCGCTCGTTACCTCGTATCGGAGGGCGTGCGCGCCGCGCCGTATCATGCCGGGATGGAGGCGGATGAGCGGCGTCGCACGCAGGACAGATTCGCCGCCGAGGAAATCGACGTGGTGGTGGCGACAGTCGCGTTCGGGATGGGAATCGATCGCAGCGACATCCGATGCGTCATCCATGCGGCGATCCCGAAATCGATCGAGGCCTACCAGCAGGAGACAGGCCGCGCCGGGCGTGACGGCTTGCCTGCCGAATGCGTGCTGTTCTACTCGGCGGCCGACGTTATTCGCTGGCACAACCTGATGGAGCGGAGCGCCGAAGAAGCGGCGGCGGCTCCTGAGGTGGCCGAGAGCAGCAAACAGCTACTCGAGGAGATGCGCCGCTTCGCCACGGTCGTTCGATGCCGCCACGCCGCGCTGTCGGCCTACTTCGGCGAGACCTATCAAGGAGCAAACTGCGGGGCATGCGACTTTTGCCTGGGCGAGGTCGAGGGCGTCGCGGATTCTACCGTGCTCGCGCAGAAAGTGCTGTCGTGCGTTGCACGCGTCGAGCAGCGCTTCGGCGTCGAGCACGTCGTGGACGTGCTGAGCGGCGCGACCAGCGAACGGATGAGTCGATGGGGCCACGAGAAGCTGTCGACTTACGGCATCATGAAGGATGTGCCGCGCAAGACCTTGACCAACCTGGTCTATCAGCTAGTCGATGCCGGCATGCTGGAGCGCACGCCCGGCGACCGCCCGGCGCTGAAGCTGAACGCGATGTCATGGGAAGTGATGCGCGGCCGGCGCACAGTCAGCCTTCTTCAGGCGAAAGAGTCCAAGCCGAGAAGGACGCGAATCGAAGAAGCCTCGTGGCGCGACGTCGACGAGCCGCTGTTCGAGAGTCTGCGCAAATTGCGGCGCGAAATAGCCGCCGAGCGCGGGGTCGCCGCCTTCGTAATCCTGCACGACGCCACGTTGCGCGAACTCGCGAGCGTCAAGCCTACAACCATCGAAGAGTTACGCGGGATCCGCGGGATGGGCGAAAAGAAAATCATCGACTTCGGCGCGCGCATCGTCGAGTGCATTAAGTCTCACCGCTAGCCGGCGCGCTGAACGCGTGTGCCATAAGATTTTCCGTCGGCTACCATCGACGTGAAATGGCCAGACTTACTCCCTGCGCGGTCGATCCCGCGATGCTCGGCTCGATTCTGAGTCGAGCGCGGACGCAGGCGGCGGCCGACCCGTTCAGCAATCCGATTCTATTGTTCGCGCTTGATCTGACGTTGCGCATGGACCGCGGCGAGATCGATCTCGATGGCCTCGAGACCGTGGTGCAGCAGTTGACGGCGGAGACCTTTGCCGACCGGGCCGAGCGGCTCAGGAATTACCTGGGCGAAACCGCCATCGCGGCGAACGAGGGGGCACTCGCGGAGCTTATCAAGCGAAAGGCGCGCGGGAGCTTCGAGGAGTTTCGCGCGGCGCTTGCCCGCAGCGTCTTCGGCGTTGTGTTCACGGCCCACCCGACGTTTTCGATCACGCTGGAGCTGGCGCGAAGCCTGGCCGAACTGGCGACCGGGCAGACGGTCGCGGGCGTGACGCTCGATCAGGCGGGACGTGACGAGCGGATGGACGCGGCGATGCGCGTCGAGCATCGGCCGCCTTCCGAACTGACGCTCGAGGTCGAGCATGCCTGGGTGACCGAAGCGCTCAATCACGCGCATGACGCGCTCGACGGCGTGAATCGGACCGCGCTGCGGGTGGCGCGTGAGCATTGGCCGGAGGAATGGACCGGGCTCGAGCCGCGGCTGCTGACTCTGGCTTCGTGGGTCGGATACGACCAGGACGGCCGCACAGATATTACATGGACGCGAACGATCGCAGTACGCTTGGCTGACAAGCTCGCGATGATCGAACGCTATCGCGGCAAAGTCGAAGGACTGCAGCGCGCCGGTAGCGGTGACTTCCTGGAGGCGCTGGATCGCCTGCAGACAATGCTCGCGACGGCGAGCGCGACCGTCGCGCGGCAGATGGAATTGCTGGCGGCGGCGGAGCGCGATCCATCGTCGACTGCGGCGTTCGGCCGCGCGATGGTGTCGGAGCGCGAGAATGCCCTGGTCGAGACAAGACCGCTGGCCGCGTTGATGGAACGCGCGCTCCAGGCGGCGCCCGACGACGAGCGGCGCGAGGCGCTGTTGGTGATGCGCGCCAGCCTGGCGACGCACAGCCTGGGGCTGGCGCATATCCATGTGCGGCTCAACGCGTCGCAATTGCACAACGCGGCGCGGCGGCTGGTGGGACTCGAGACGGAGCCGAACGATCCGGCGAATCGGCGCTCGTACTTCAACATCATCAACGACCTGCTGGGGCGGGTGCGGCCGCTGGCGATCAGCTTCGAATCGCTGATGGAGGAGCGGGCGTCGGCCAAGCGGCTGATGATGACAGTGGCGCAGATCGTCAAGTTCATCGACGCCGACACGCCCATCCGGTTTCTGATTGCGGAAACGAAGACCGGTTTCACGTTGCTTACGGCGCTCTACTACGCGCGGCTGTTCGGGGTGGACGATCGGATCGAGATTTCGCCGCTGTTCGAGACCGAGGAGGCGTTCGAGCGCGGCGAGCGGGTGATCGAGGAGGCGTTGAAGAGCCCGCACTATCGCGCATACCTGGAACGGCACGGGCGGCTGGCGGTGCAATTCGGATTTTCCGATTCGGGACGATTTATCGGGCAAATGGCCGCGACGTTTCGAATCGAGCGTCTGCGTCTGCGGATCGCGCAACTGCTGGAACGACATGGACTGAGCGGCCTTGAAGCGATCCTTTTCAATACGCATGGCGAATCGATCGGCCGTGGCGGACATCCGTTGACGTTCGCCGATCGCTTGCGCTACGCGGCGCCCCCGACGAGCCGGGCGGAGTTCGAGCGGCGCGGGGTGCGGGTGAAGGAGGAGGTAAGTTTTCAGGGCGGGGACGGCTATCTGCTGTTCCTGACCCCGGCCGCGGCGACCGCGAGTATCCGGCAGATTCTCGGCTTCGCGTTCGATGTGAGCGACGAGACCGGCAACGATCCGATCTACGCGGCGCCGGACTACGCGGCGGAATTCTTTGCGACGGTGCAGCAGGAGTTCGCCGACCTGGTCGACGATCCTGACTATGCGGCGTTGCTCAGCCTGTTCGGTGCGAACCTGCTCTATAGGACCGGGTCGCGGCCGGTCGCGCGCGAGGCGGAAGAATGGGCCCGTTTGTCGAAGATCGCCCATCCGTCGCAGATGAGGGCGATACCGAACAACGCGATTCTGCAGCAACTCGGCTTCATGGCGAACACCCTCTACGGGATCGGGCGGGCGATCTCGAAGGATCCGGAATTGTTTCAGGCGATGCGCGAGCGGTCGGCGCGCTTCAGGCGGGCGTTGCAGATGGTTGCGGCGGCGCTCGATAGCAGCGAGATCGACGTGTTGCGCGCGTATGTGAATACCGTCAGTCCTGCCATGTGGCTGAATGGGGCGGGACGCGCGCGACGTCCGGCGCGGGCGAAGGCGTTGCGCGAATTGGCGCGGCTTACAGGACAACTCGATCGGCATGACCGGTTGGCGCGGCTGGTGCGGCGACTGCAGGCGGATCAATTGTGGCTGCTCGAGGCGATGGAACCGGCTGAGACCGTGCAGCGCCGCCGTCTGATCCTGCTGCATGGAATCCGAGTCGCGGTGATCCAGCGGATCTGCCTGCTGGCAGCGGAGATTCCGAGTTTCAGTCCGCAGCTGGGAGTGACCCGCGACGATATCCTGGCGCGAGTCCTGGAGCTGGACGTGCCGAATGCGGTGGAGCGGCTCCGGCTGATTTTTCCGCACGATGAGGGCGGGGAGGATGCGCCCGATGATTTCGGTGAGAAATCGCAATACCGGCCGGAGCCGGCCCTGTCGTACGAAATCGAGCACCAGACGCTGTTCGCCCCGATGCTGAAGTTATTTGATTTGGCGCGCCGGATCGGGACGGCGATCGCCTACGAGATTGGGGCGATCGGCTAGGCGTTCAGACGGTTGATGCCGTCCAGCGCGGCATTTTTGTAGCATTCGGCGAGAGTCGGATAGTTGAAAACGGTATTCACGAAATAGTCGATGGTGCCCTTGAGCGATATTACGGCCTGGCCGATGTGAACCAGCTCGACGGCGCCGTCGCCAATGATATGGACGCCGAGCAGTTCGCGCGTCTCACGATGAAACAGCAGCTTCAAGACTCCGCTGTTGTCACCCAGAATGTGGCCGCGCGCGACCTCGCGGTAGGAAGCCTTGCCCACTTCGTAGGGAACGCCGTTGTTGGTCAGGCTCTCTTCGGTGGCGCCGACGAATGAAATTTCGGGAATCGTGTAGATTCCGTAGGGGAACAGTTCGGGCGCGTGGTGCGCAGGAACCTTGAACGCGCGACATACGGCGATTCTGCCCTGCTCTTTCGACGTGGACGCGAGGCTGGGGAACCCGACTACGTCGCCGACGGCGTAGATGTGCTCGACCTGGGTCTGATAGTCGCTATTGGTTTTCAGGCGGCCGCGGGCGTCGCATGCAAGACCGGCGGCCGCCAGATTCAGCTCGCCCGTCGCGCCGTTTCGGCCGGTGCTCGACAGAGCCTTGTCCGTAACGATCTGTTTTCCGCTTGCCAGGCAAGTACGCACGTGGTTTTGGCCGTTCTCCCGGAAGACCTGGATGGACGAAACTTCTTCGCCCAGGCGCAGCGTCACGCGAGTTTCGCGTAAATGGTAGACCAGGCTTTCGACTATTTCCGCGTCAACGAAGTCCAGCAGCCGTGGGCGCATGTCGATCAGCGTCACGCGCACGCCCAGCGCCGCGAACATGCTCGCGTATTCGCATCCGATGACGCCGGCGCCAATCACCGCGAGCGTGCGCGGGAGCTCGTCGAGCTGCATGATATCGTCGCTGGAGAAGACGCAGGTTCCATCTCGCGGAGCGCGCGCATCGCGGGCTGCCTGGGTCCCAACAGCCAGCACGATAGTGGCGGCAGAAATCCGTCTCTGCAGACCACTCGATTTGTCTTCGAGGTGCAGAACGTGCGGATCGACAAAGCTCGCGCTGGCCGTCGTCAGCTCGACGCCGTTGCGCAAGAGCTGATGGCGCAATACGTCGATCTCGTGACGCACCACCGGATCGACGCGGACCAGCAGGTCCTGAAAGGTGATTTTTTCCTTGACCCGGTATGAATCGCCGTAAATTGCATGTTCGCGATAGCCCGACAGATAGAGGATGGCTTCGCGCATGGTCTTGCTGGGAATGGTTCCGATGTTGACGCAGATACCGCCCACGATCGGCTTGCGCTCGATCATGATCACGCGTTTGCGGAGCTTGGCGCCCTGGATGGCCGCATGATGTCCGGCCGGACCGGAGCCCACGACGGCAAGATCGAAATCAAAGTCAGGCATCGTGAATGATTTTCACTTTTTGGACGACCTGAAGTAAGGACAGTCGCGCGCGCGGCAGATGCAGTCGTTAAGCGAGCCGACGAGACTACTATTCCTGACGGACTGCGAGCACCGGGCACGGAGCGTTGCGCAAGACTTTCTCGGCGATGCTGCCTTCGACGAGCCGCGCCAGCCCGCGCCGGCCGTGTGTGACCATCACGATCAAGTCGGCGGGCAGCTTGGTTGCGACCTCGGCGATAACCTCGGCCGGCGGGCCCATATGGTCGAGGATCTCCCATTTCACTTCCGCCAGATGTTGCTTCGCGATCGCGGTCAGCTTCTCGCGATCGATGCTTTCCTGGCGCTTGATGAGATCCACGTAGTGCGGCATCCCGCTCACGTCGATATCGACCGGGACAATGTGCAGAACGAAGACCGTGCCGTCGTGCTCTTTGGCCATTTTGGCGGCCAGCTCGAGCGCGTTGAGCGAGCTTGCGTCGAAGTCCACCGGGGCCAGGATTCGTTTGAACGGGAATACCATTTCATCTCCCTGGCGTATGTTCATGACACTTAGAACGCATGGCGGAACAGCCAGAACAGGAACGCCGACAGCACAATCGAAGCGGGCAGCGTCAGAACCCACGCCATCGCGATGTTGCGCACCGTCTCGAGTTGCAGGCCGGACTTGTTGGCCATCATGGTACCTGCGACGCCCGATGACAGCACATGCGTCGTACTCACGGGAAGCCCGTAGTAGTCGGCAGCCGCGATCGTGGCTGCCGCGGTAATCTCGGCGGCCGCGCCTTGTCCATAAGTAAGGTGATCCTTGCCGATCTTTTCGCCGACGGTAACGACGATTCGCTTCCACCCTACCATCGTGCCCAGTCCTAGTGCCATCGCGACGGCGACCTTTACCCAACCGGGGATGAACTTGGTCGCCAGATCGATGTGCTTCTTGTAGTTGTCGAGCGTCGTCCAATCCGCCGCGCTGAAGGCCGGGTTAGCCTGCTTCTTGAGCAGCAGGAAGGCCTCACTCGTGAGGTACATGTCATTGCGGAAGTTACGGGCGAATTGCGGAGGCACGTTCGCCATCGCCTTGTACATTCTCAGTTCATTGGCGATGTCATTGACGATTTGACGCAAGGCTAGCATCGTGTCTGGAGTGAAGGTCTTTGACCGGATGTATTCCTGCACCACGTCGCGCGGATCGCCCGGGACGACCGCGCTCTTGGAAACATGCTGGTCAAGGACCTCGACAGCCTGCGCCGATACCGCGACAAAGTCCGCCGTAGCACTTGCCGGCACCGCGCGATTAAGTGCATAGGCGGTAGGAACGAGACCTATCAGAATCAGCATGATGAGACCCATGCCCTTCTGACCGTCGTTCGAGCCATGCGCGAAGCTCACGGCCGTGCAAGTCAGAATCAACAGGCCACGAATCCAGGACGGGGGCGGCTCGGTTCCCTCAGGAGCCTCGTACAGGCGCTTGTCGGTGATAAACGCCTTGAAGAGCAGCAACAGCCCGGCGGCCACCGCAAATCCTACTATCGGCGAAACCAGCAGCGACTTGCCGATGTTGGCGGCCTGACCCCAGTCCACGCCGCTGGTGCCTGTCTTCACGGCCATCAACTGGTTGGCGATACCGACACCTATGATCGATCCTATTAGAGTATGAGAGCTGGATGCGGGAAGACCCAGGTACCATGTCCCGAGATTCCAGATCATCGCGGCGACCAACAACGCGAACACCATCGCGAAGCCGCCGGCACTGCCCACTTGCAAAATCAGCTCGACCGGCAGCAGCGACAAAATGCCGAAGGCCACGGCGCCGGTGGAAAGCAACACTCCCAGGAAATTGCACAATCCCGACCATGCGACCGCGATGTGTGGCTCCATCGAGTGCGTGTAGATGACGGTCGCAACGGCGTTAGCGGTGTCGTGGAAGCCGTTGACGAACTCGAAGCCAAGCGCGATGAGCAGCGCGCCGCCTAGCATCAGGAACGGGCGAATCGTCGTAGCTTTCTCGACGCTAAGATCGGAAATCAGGTGGGTCGCGACGTAGAACAGGCCCGCGGCGAGAATCAATCCAAAGATGATTATCGGGCCTGTGCCCGTTTTTCTTGCAAGTTTATCGCTGACCGCGCCACTCGCCGGAATTGCTCTTTCGATAGTCGCTGCCAAGGCGTTCTCCCCTGTCTCCGTCGCTCTGTCTTTGCGAACCGCAGGTATACGGCGCGCAGCTTACGGGCACATCAGGGTTATGTTGCAGGAACGTGATCAGGCCTATCCGGTGGAAAAAATCAGCGGGCGCGTGCATCGCACGCGCCCGCCTTCGATCAGTCACAAACGATAGCCCTCACATATGGCCGCCGGTCACCAACCCGGTCGAAGGATCCACAAATACCTGGTGACGATGGCCCGGGTTCACCTTCTGCGTAAAGTCGAACATGTTGTCGAGCGGCCCGGCCAGCGCGTCGAACGAACCACCTCCAAGCCTGTCGAGGTTCCAGTTGTCCTCGATGAAGCGCACGACCGAGCTCTGATCGCTCAGCCCATGATCCACGAAGTTCTGCTTCGAGTATGGGGAGATGACCAGCATCGGAATCCTGGGCCCGTAGCCGCATCGTCCCTGGATCACGTTCCCACCGCTGTGCAAACCGTTGTCCTCCAAGGGCGCGCCATTGCCGCACTTGCCTGGACCGTTTAGCTGGTCGCTGGTCGACGAGGATGAGGTGGTCTCCGCGGACGAGTTGACGATCGGGTTCATCTGATGGTCGTACCAGCCGTCCGAATCGTCCCACGTGACGAAGATCGCCGTGCTGTCCCAGAAGTCCGACTGTTGGAGCGCGTTGATGACGTTCACCACAAATTCCTGCTCCATCAGCGGATCGGAATAACCGGCATGGCCATCCATGTCCGCCGGCGCCTTCAGGTAGCTAACCGAGGGAAGGTTGCCCGCGTTCAACGCGTCGAAGAAGTCATGAGTGTCGTACTCGTGGTTGGCCCCCGTGTCCGCACTCGTGCCGTATTGGCTGGAAGGTACGCTGGGCCGCGTATGCATCGGGTTCGCGGTCAATGCGAAATACTGGAACCACGCGTGATGCGGGATGTAGTCCTCTGTCGGACCACCATTGGCCGCCGTCGCCGGGCTGCTGCGAAGACATCCGGTGGTGCCGTTGGGATTCGTGACGGTCAAATCGAAGCCGCCCATAAACGAACCCCAGGTCACACCCGCCGCATTCAGCAGGTCGCCGATACTCTGGCCGTTATGCTGGACGGTGGTCCCCTTAGCGGTGCCCGCGGAGAGAGAGCACACGTCTCCGGTGGGGTCGAGATCGCCGGAGAGTGTGTACTTACCATCGACGTTGAGTACGACGTTGGAACTCAGCGTTGCTCCGGTCGAGACCGTAGGGGTCACTGGATAGGTGTTGCCCGCGACCACATTGAGCGCGCCCGGCGTCGAGGGGCCAAAGGTCGTCCCGAAGAAGTCATCCGACATCGCGTAGTTCTGCGCGTAGTTCCACAACGCCGTTACGGTATTGCCGTCGAAATAGCCCATCACCAAACCGTTGCCGTGGCCGTAGTCGAAGCCGCAGGTGCCCTTGCCGGTATCCAGCGGGAACAAATCCATCAGTCCCATGTCGAAGGCTTTCTGTTCGTCCCCGTAGGCGTGATCCTGGTCGCAGGTCGAGGCGTCGGAATGGCTCAGGCGAAACGGATTAGTCGGCGGAGTGTTCGCGGCGTTCAAGAAGTTGGGGTTGTCGGTCAGCAGAACGCCTGACGGCAGGCCGCCCACCAGCGTGCCCAGGCCGTTGACAGTGGGCGTGCCGTCGGCCGGGGTGAATTGCGAGCCATCGGTGTTGGCGGCATTCGGATAGGTCGCGAAGTAGTGATCGAAAGACACGTTTTCCTGAAAGATCACTACCACGTGCTGGATGGGCGTGGTGGTGGACGATGCGTTGTTCGGCGGGCCCTTTGGAAACGCCCATGCCGGTTGAAGCAGCAGGCCCGCGAGGCCCAGCGCGAGCGGCCGCGCAAATTTTTTTCGCATTCTCCTGTTCCTCCCTGGTTCGATTGACGCGGCCGAGAAAAATTCCGGCAGCGTCGGCAGGGTAGGCAACGCTGATTACGTGATGATGAGACTGAGATTAATTTGCGCGAGTTTCGTGTGAAGGCGCGATTAAGTTTCTGAAATCGGAAGTTACGCGAAGTCACAATCCAGGATTCTTCCAGCGCTATTCTCGTTCCAGACCTTTTATCCCACGCCATTCCGCATTAGGCTTTTACGCGCGACGCGAAGGACCGCCGAGTTCGCTCGCGCCAAGCTTAAGGAGACAAAACCGCGATGATGACCGGGCAACAATATAAGAAGTCGCTCGATGACAACCGCGAAACCTACTTCGAAGGCGAGCGCGTGCGCGACCTCGTCACTCATCCTCTGCTCGGCGAATGCGTCTCGCGAATAGCGGAAGGCTACGACAAATTCTATTCGCCCGAGGCGGGGGCCGTCAGCCCGTTGATGAAAATCCCGCGCTCGGCGAATGAGTTGCGCGACCGGATTCCACTGCTGCTCGAGTCCGACATCGTTGCCAACGTGACCTACCAGTCGATCATGACGCTGACGACCGCTGCAACGCGCATAGCGGACGTCCTGCCGGAAAATGCGGAGCGTATCCGGCACTACGTGCAGGCCGCGCAGCGCCGCGATGTGCGCATCGTCGAATGCATCACGGACGCGAAGGGCGATCGCTCGCGTCCTCCCGGCAAGCAGGACGATCCCGATGCATACACGCGCGTGGTCGAGCGGCGGAGCGACGGCGTCGTGATTCGCGGCGCCAAGTTGCACATCACGGGCGCGTCGATGGCGCATGACCTGATGGTGATCCCGACCAAGGCGATGAAGCCCGGCGAGGAGGCCTACGCGATCGGATGCGCGGTGCCGGTCAATTCGCCCGGCGTCAAGATTATCGACACGACTTTTGCGCCGCGCCATCCCGACACGCGCACGTTCCCTGTCTCGGCGAAAATCCATATGCCCGAGGGATTCGTGATCCTCGACGATGTTTTCGTGCCCAACGAGCGAATTTTCCTCGATGGCGCCGTGCAGCAGGCTGCCGTCTTCGCGCATTCGCTCGGGCTCTGGGAGCGGCTGGGCGGGCTTTCAGCAATGGCGGAAGAGGGGGACCAGCTGGTGGGCTTCGCGCAGCTCGTCGCGGAGGCCAATGGATTGGCGGGCGAGGGGCACATCAAGGAGAAAATCTCCGAGATGCTCATTCATGCCACGCTGATTCGCGCGGCGCTCGAGGCGGCAATCGCGAACTGCCAGATCACCGAGCAAGGCGCCTTTCCTGACGAGCTTTACACCAACGCCGGCAAGTATCACGGCGCTGCGAACTACAATCTGATGGTGCGGCATCTGCACGACATCTCCGGCGGCTCGATTCTCACCGCGCCGGGCGTAGCCGATCTCGAGAACGAAGTGACCGGCCCGCTGGTTCGCAAGTACATGGGCACCAGCAATGGAATCGACGGCGAATACCGCGCGCGGCTGTTTCATGCGATCCGCGATCTGACCGCGGACGCGTACGGCGGGTGGAAAGCGGTCACCAACGTGCAGGCCGGCGGCGGGCTCTACGCGCAGCGAATCGTCACCCGCAGGTATTACGACTTGAAGGGCGCCAAGCGAAAAGCGCTGAAGGTGGCGGGACTCCACGAGGAGAACGGGGGCTGACGCATCGGCGCGCTGGACGTTTGCGCGCAACGCGACCGGCGTTGTAATGGATCAATTACGTTTGCCCGCGCGGATTCCGCACACAAGGAGATTCACATGCCCGGATACACCATGACTATCGACGGCAAGTCGGTGAAGGGATCGAAATCCACTGGCGTCATCAATCCCGCCACTGGGAAAATCTTCGCCGAAGTTCCCGATTGCACCAAGGCCGAACTCGACCAGGCGATGAACGCGGCTCAAAAGGCGTTTCCCGCCTGGAGCAAAGACATCAACGCGCGCCGCAAGGTCCTCCAGGAATGCGCGGCTGCCCTGCAACAGCCGCCTGAAGGTCTCGCGCGCACGCTCACGCAGGAGCAGGGCAAGCCGCTCGACAAGGCGGGGCAGGAGATAATGGGCACCTCGATGTGGTGCGCTTACACGGCGATGCTCGACTTGCCCGCCGAGGTGCTGCAGGACACGCCGCAGGGCAAAATCGAAATCAAGCGCAAGCCGCTCGGCGTCGTCGCCGCGATCACGCCGTGGAACTACCCGCTGATGCTCGGGATGTGGAAGATCGCGCCGGCCCTGCTCGCCGGCAACACTGTCGTGCTGAAGCCGTCGCCGTACACTCCGATCACGACGCTGATGCTCGGCGAGATTTTGCGCGATATCGTTCCGCCCGGCGTCCTCAATGTCATCTCCGGTGGCGACGAGCTCGGCTCGTGGATGACCAGTCATCCGATCCCGCGAAAGATTTCATTCACCGGCTCCGTCGCGACCGGCAAGCGAGTCGCCGCTGCCGCCGCGCCCGATCTGAAGCGAGTCACGCTCGAGCTCGGCGGCAATGACGCCGCGATCATCCTGGCGGACGTGGATCCCGCGGCGGTCGCGCAGAAGATTTTCTGGGGCGCGTTCGAGAACTCCGGACAGATCTGCAGCGCGATCAAGCGCGTCTACGTTCCGGAACAGATGTACAACGCGTTGGTCGATAACCTCGGCGAGATCGCGAAGGGCGTGAAGGTTGGCGACGGCCTCGAGGCCGGCACCCAGCTCGGTCCGATCAACAACAAAATGCAGTTCGAGCGCGTGACCGAGCTGGTCGAGGACGCCAAGAAGCACGGCGCCAAGATTGTTTCCGGCGGCGCGCGCGTCGGCAAGGAAGGTTACTTCTTCGCGCCGACTATCGTCGGAAATATTTCCGATGGCGTCCGTCTCGTCGACGAAGAACAGTTCGGCCCCGCGCTCCCGATCATTCCTTATAAGGATGTCGACGACGCCGTCCGCCGCGCCAACGGGACTCACTACGGGCTGAGCGGTTCCGTGTGGTCCAACGATTCCGCGCGCGGCGCAGAGGTCGCCTCGCAGCTGGAATGCGGTTCGGCGTGGGTCAATCAGCATCTCGCGATCGCGCCGAATCTGCCCTTCGGCGGAGCCAAGTGGTCGGGCATTGGCGTGGAGAACGGCCCGTGGGGTCTGCTCGGCTTCACGGAAATCCAGGTCGTGAACTCCGTAAAGCTCTCGTAATTTGTTTTCAGCGTCGCCTCCGCGGTATCGTGAAATTTGAGCGATACTCGGGGGCGGCGTTTTTCTGAAATGGGACGCTACGACGATTACAAGCGGCACGTCCTGCGCATCAGCCAGCGGCTGTCTGCCGACGGCTACTTCGGTTCCAGGTCGGGCAGCGCGGGCAACGTCTCGATGCTCGTCGAGGGCGAGGATGCTGTCGTCGTCACGCCGACGCGCCTTCAATACGACGTGATGACGGCCGATGATATCTGCGTCGTGGACTTCGACCTCGCGCGAATCGAGGGCGAGCGCAGACCGTCGATCGAAGCTCCGATGCACGTGGCGACGTACAAGGCACGCGCCGACGTCAGCGCCGTCATTCATACCCATCAGACGTTCGCGAGCGCGCTCAGCATCCTGAACCTGCCGATTCCGCCGCTGTTCGACGAAGTCACGCTGGCCATAGGCAATACGATCGACGTGGTGCCCTATTCCCTCTCGGGCTCGCGCGAACTGCACGACAGCGTCGCGCGCAAGCTTGCCAATCGATGCCACTGCTACATACTTCAGAACCACGGCACGCTCTGCATCGGCACCGACCTCGACAAGACTTTCACTTTCGTCGAGCTGCTCGAAAAATCCGCGCACATCTATATGGACGCGCTTTCAACCGGCAGGCCGGTGACTATTCTTCCTGAAAAAACCGTAGCGCAACTTCACGCCGCCGTGATCGCGCGGCAGGATCGCGAAATCGCGCGCAAGGAAGAACGGCGCACCGCGCGCAAGCAAGCTGTTCGTGAGCAGGAGTCGCATCACTGATGAGCGATCAGGTGGTGACGCTCGGCGCGCACGTCCTCGACATCCTCGGCCGCTACGTCACCCACATCCCGGAAGGGCAAGGCAGCGTGCTGCTCGACGAGATTCGCCTCGCACCGGCCGGGTCTGCGGCGGGCACCGCGGTCGGCCTCGCGAAATTGGGACTCTCAGTCGCGACAGTGGGCGCCGTCGGCGACGATGCTCTCGGCGACGTATTGATCCGCGCGTTGAACAGCTTCGGCGTCGATACCAATTACGTCGTTCGCAAGCCCGGAGTGCAAACCTCTGCGAGCATCCTTCCAATTCGACCCAATGGAGACCGGCCCGCACTTCATGCGATCGGCGCCAACGCCGTCTATTCGATCGACGACGTACCTTGGCAGTTAGTCGAGAGCTCGGCGCATCTGCATCTCGGCGGCAGCGATTCGATGCGCGGACTCGGGCGCGACGGGGCCGCGCAGATACTCAGGCGCGCGCGTGACGGCGGCGCGACCACCAGCATGGACATCCTGAGCGAAGGCTCGCCAAAACTGCTCGCCATCCTGAAGCCGTGCCTGCCGTTCGTCGATTGGTTCATGCCCAACGCCGATCAAGCGTGCAAGCTGACGGAGACCAACACTCCCGAACAGGCAGCAATTCAGTTGCTCCTTTTTGGCGTATGCGGAGTTGTGCTGACGATGGGCGACGCCGGCAGCCTGCTGACGACCGCGCGCGGGCGGGTGCATCTCGCGGCCCACGATGTCGCGGTAGTCGACACCTCGGGATGCGGCGACGCGTATTGCGCCGGCTTCATTCGCGCGCTGAAGCTAGGTTGGCCGCCGTCGGAATGCATGAAGCTCGGCAATGCCGCGGCAGCGTTGGTGGCGCAGGGCCTGGGCTCGGACGCCGGCATCCGCGACTTGGACGACACCATTCGCTTCATGCGCGAAACTCCCTTGCGTTCGAGCGACCGCCTTACAGAAAAGTGAGAAAGCTAAAAAAATGAAAAATCAAATCTCGCGTCGCGTGTTCGTGGTCGGAAGTCTCGCGGCAGGATTCGCGCTGGCCGTGATGCCGGTGTCGGCCGACACGATTACGACCGACAGCAACGGATTGGTCGCCGGCGAGGTCAAGATTCCGGTCGAGGGCGGCGAGATTCCCGCATATCGCGCGATGCCCGCGAGTGGAGGCCCTTTTCCGACCGTGCTGGTGGTGCACGAGATATTCGGCGTCCACGAACATATCAAGGACATCTGCCGCCGGCTGGCCAAGCTGGGCTACTTCGCGGTGGCGCCGTTGCTCTATTCGCGCGAAGGCGACGTCGCGAGCATGAGCGACGTGCAGCAGATCATCGCGAAGGTCGTCGCCAAGGTGCCCGACAAGCAGGTTGCCTCCGATCTCGACGCGACGGTGGCATGGGCGAAGAGCACGGGTAAGGCCGACACCACGAAACTCGGCATCACCGGATTCTGCTGGGGCGGCCGTCAGGTCTGGCTCTATGCCGCGCACAATCCGTCACTCAAAGCGGGAGTGGCATGGTACGGGCCGCTGCAGTTGCCCCCGTCGGATCTCAGGCCGAAGAATCCGATCGATTTGGCGAATCAGATCGACGTGCCGATGCTGGGTCTCTATGGCGGCAAAGACATGGGAATACCGGTCGCGCAGATCGAGCAGATGCGCGCCGCGCTCAAGGCCGCGGGCAAGCCGTCGGAAATCGTTATCTATCCCGATGCCGGGCATGGGTTCAACGCCGATTATCGTCCCAGCTACAATCCGGCAGCCGCCAAAGACGGATGGAAACGGATGCAGGCCTGGTTCAAGGAACACGGTGTGGCCTGAGGCTAGTATGGGTGACTGACTATTGGAGTGGCTATTCCGCTGGGATATGGGGGGCCGTTCGCGAGGACCTTGGCGAGCGACTTGTCGTGGCCGTAGATGTCGTCGAAGAACCTTACTTCGCCGTCCGGCTCTACTACCGCGGTGCTATAGAGAATGAGCACTGGAATCGGTTTGGCGAGATTCACTTGTAAATTGTCGTCGCCGGTCTTCATTGCCGCTTGAATTTTGTCGATCGTCCATTCGGGCCTGTCGCGAAGCACCCACGCCGCCAACTCGTCCGGCTTCTCGACCCGGATGCATCCGTGACTGAAGTCGCGCCGCGCTTTCGAGAATAGCTCCTGCTCCGGCGTGCTGTGCAGGTACACATTGTACTCATTGGGGAAGATGAACTTGACCAGGCCGAGCGCATTCTTGGGCCCGGGTTTCTGGCGAACCCTGTAATCGCCGGAGCGAAGTCCGCTTATGAGGTCGTCTGACGCCGGCAACGATGGAACAACGTCGCCGTTTCCGTCCACGACTTCGAAGTCATGATCCGCGAGGTAGTCAGGGTCGCGCAGCGTCTTCGGGATCAGCTCGTTGCGCAGAATCGAGGTCGGAACCAGCCAATACGGGCGGAAGATTAGGTACTTCATCTGGTTCGCGAACACCGGCGTCTGCGTGCGCATCGCCTTGCCGACGATTACCGCCATCGTTAAATATTTGGCCGGCTGGCGGCGCAGCGTGCGCAATCGAAACTCCGGGATATTGACGACGATTGGCGGCTCGGGAAAATCGGGCGGGATCCAACGGTAGCGCTCGAGCGTGAGATCGAGTTGCTGCACGCGGGTTTTGAGCGGCACGTTCATCTGCGTCACCGTGCCCTTACCCAACACGCCGTCGATATCGAGGCCATGTCGACGCTGAAAGGTTTTCACCGCGGCGACGACGGCCCCGTTGTAAGCGGTTGAGTTGGCGGGCACGCCGGCGTTGGCCGGCAAGTCGCCGAGCTGACGCAGTCTGGCAACTAACTGAGGCATCGCGGCGAGAGAATTTCCGGGGCGCACGCCCTTTTGCGGCACTGGTATCAGCGGAGCATCAGGCGCGCTCGCCATCTTCGAGTAGGTCGCGAGCGCGTCTTCGGCGCGGCGGTAACCATCGTAGTTGGGTTCGACTTTCGCGAGCACAGCGGCGATGTCCGACGCGGGAAGCACCTGAGTCCGTAGCTCTTCCGCTAGGTCATATTTCCTGGGGCCGACGGTCAGGCCGAACTTGAAGTGTTGAGGGTTGACCCTTCCGATGTGCAGGTCGGAAATGTAGCGCATCGCGGATACGGTGAGCGTCAGATCGATGTGTGCGAGGTCGGTATCGGACGGCCTCGGCGCGGTTGGCTGGAGCCTGGCGAGCCGTGCGTCCCATCGCGAGGCGTCGTAGTCTTCGGGGTTCAAACCCTTCGACGCGGCCTGCTGAAAGAGCAGGATCATCGCGACGGCTTGGGGGCTGGCTTTGCCGTTCTGGATCCATGCCAGCGAGTTGCCGCCGGCGGCGTAGAATTCCTTTACGTCGGCCCGATAGTCCGTGAAATTCGCCCAGCGCAAATCCGGGAGCGTGCCGGCCGCAATCAGAGCGTTCAGATCACCGGGCCCTTGGGGGGCGACGCTCGCGGCCGGCGCCGCGTTGGCGGTCGGAGCCGCAGCCGGAGAACTGGCGGCGACGGCGTAGCTCGTTGCGATGCCGCAACAGAGCGTTACGATCGATACCGCCAGCGCGGATCTAGGAATTTTCATTTTTCACTTTTCGGCTTTTCACGGCTCCCCTGCCCCTCGCGATGACACTGTTACATAGGTGGCGCGCCGCTTCGTCGCAAGAGGGTGCCGCGGGCGAATTGCGACAACGCCGGGGCATCCGTAGTCTCAAGAGGGAGCTTTTGTCGTCATCGACGCGAAAGCTTCGATGATTGAAGTTTTCCGGACAGGTTAGAAATGCCGAGTATCGCGACCTGGATGCGCCAATGCGACGAACATTGGTTCACACTCATATTCTGTCGTTATCCGCGTCTGACGGTGCATAACGCTCGAACGCATCCGGTCGATCTCGGCCAGATGGATGCGTTGATGTTGACCGGAGGCGGCGACATCTCGGCCAGCTTTCTGCGGCAGCCGATCGCGCAGCCGTCGTTGATTGTCGACACCGACGGCGAGCGCGATGAATGGGAGTTCAAGGCAGTCGGCGAGATGCTTTTTTTAGGAAAGCCTGTCCTTGCGATCTGCAGGGGCTTGCAGGTTATGAATGTCGCGCTGGGCGGGACCTTACATATCGACATTCCCGGTCATGACAACGACGAGAGGGCAAACGTCCAGGCGCTCAGACACAGCTCGAAGGCGATTCATCGATTCGCGGCGGTGAACAGCTCGCATCACCAGGCGCTCGAGAAGCTTGCCGACGGAGTTGAGGTCGAGGCGTGGTCGGCGAGCGACGGAGTTGTAGAGCAGGCGCGGCTGCGCTCGCATCCTTATGCTATCGGGGTGCAATATCATCCCGAGCGAGATCAGCTTTACCTACCATTGTTCGCCGAATTTTTCGATCGAGTTCGCAACGGCGGATAAGATGCTTACGGTTCGCGTCGGCTGCAATGTTCACTTTGAATGCGAATCGTCGGCGACGGTTATCCTCCTGGTAAATCCGAAATTCGATCCCGAGCGTCCTATACGGCACGAAAAACTCAATTTCCAAGGGGCCACGAAGTCCGAATCGTTTACAGACGCCGACGGCAACGTCGCGTACCGGGTCATTCTCGCGCCCGGACTCAACGAGATTCTGCACGACGCAATGGTGGAGGTGCCTGTCGCGTCAGACAAGTCCGAGCAATTCGGAAACGCACCGTCGGTCGCGACACTCGAGCCACCATTTTTGCGTTACCTGCTACCGAGCAGGTATTGCGATTCGGACAAGCTATTTGCGTTTGCGAGGGAGAAGTTTGGACAGATTTACGACGCGGGTGAGCAAGTGCAGGCCATCTCGGATTGGGTCCATAACAACATCGAATATCGCTTCGGCTCCGGAAGCCCGGAAATTTCAGCTGCGCAAATTATCGAACGTGGCTATGGTGTGTGCCGCGACTTCGCTCATTGCACGATTGCGCTGTGCCGAGCTTTGAACCTGCCAGCGCGATACGTCACGGGTCATCTGCCGGACATAGGACATGTAGATCCCGGTTCGCCGATGGATTTTCACGCCTACAGCGAAGTGTATCTAGGAGGGAGATGGCATGTCTTTGATGCGCGCTACAACGAACCCAGGATAGGCCGAATAAAGATCGCGCAAGGGCTGGACGCGGTGGAGTGTGCCTTTGCGAGTACGTACGGGCCGGCGAGGATGACCAAGTTCGAGGTATGGGCGTACCAGGTCGATCCTAAGCAAGTGAGAATAGGCGATCCGATTGATTTGTCGAAGCGATTGGATGGGGTGGAGGAGATTAAGTCCTAATCCTAAGGACCAGAAAGTCAGGCGAGGCTTACTTCCAGCTCATAGGCCATGTGCCGGTTGCCGCCCTCACTGTTGTAGACGCCGGATACCGGTGGCAGGTCGTTGTAGTCGCGGCCTACCGCCAGGCGTATGTGGCGAATCATGGTGCGGGTGCGATGAGTTGGATCGAATCCCGTCCATCCGGTTCCGGGTAGAAGCGCTTCGATCCACGCGTGGCTGGCTAGTTCGGGAGGGGCGGAGTTGGGCTTGCGGCGCGGATCTGGGGCCAGATAGCCGCTGACGTAGCGGGCGGGAATACCCGCGAGGCGGAGCAGACCTATGCTGAGATGCGCGAAGTCCTGACATACGCCGCCGCCGGCAGTGAGTATGTCATCGACGGTGGAGTGTACGTGGGTGGTGCCGCCGTCGTAACCGAATTGATTGCGCACATAGAGCATCATGCGCTCGGTGTACGCGGTGACATCTTCGGATAGCTGGGGCCGCACCGACCAGAAAAATCTTCGCAAGCGATCGCTGAACGGTACATAGCGGCTTGGATTCAGAAAATCCGCGTACTCCTTCATCCGGGTTGAATCGCCGGCGAGAAAATCGTGAATGGTGATTCGAGCGGACGGTCGAGCCGGGAGCACGAATCGATCGACTACCGACGTCGAGCTGATGACGAGCTCGGTGTGCGGGGGCTGGATGACGATCGAATGTGTGAGGTTGCCGAACGCGTCCTGATACTCGGAAATTTCAGCCGCCGGGGTCACGTCGAGCCTGAAGGCGACGCATTTCTGGTCGGGCGCGTCGATTGGAGTTAGCCGCACGTCGTTATGCGAATGAGAAGCGGGGCGTTCGTAGACGTATCGGGTGATGTGTTTGATGCGAAATCGCATACGATCAGACAGCAAAACTATAGCTGCGGCTGGGCACTCGCTCAACGTGGCTGCCGATCAGGCCGGAGCGCGGCGCTTTCGCGCGGCGGGCTCGTCATGCTTTAGATACAACTTCAGGCGCGCGCTTGGGCGTTCTGAAAAAGAGACAAGAGAAGTATGACTCCGAACAGTATGTTGATCGCCAACCGCGGCGAGATCGCAATTCGCATCATGCGCGCGGCCGCCGAAATGGGAATCCGCACCGTCGCGGTTTTTCCAGACGACGATGCGGCGTCGCTGCATACGCGAAAGGCCGACGAGGCCCGCCGTCTAAGGGGAGTGGGCGCGGCGGCCTATCTGGACGGAGAACAAATTATTGCGCTCGCCAAGGAGGCGGGTTGCGACGCGATCCATCCGGGGTACGGCTTTCTCAGCGAGAACGCCCGCTTTGCACGGCGATGCGCAATCGAGGGAATCACGTTCGTCGGGCCGCGCGCGGAAATACTGGAACTGTTCGGAGACAAGGTGCAAGCGCGAGCGTTGGCCGAACGATGCGGCGTGCCAATCATGCGCGGGACTTCGGCCGCGACGAGCCTGGATGAAGCGCGGCGCTTTCTTTCGTCGCTGGGCGAGGGCGCTTCGATGATGATCAAGGCACTCGCGGGCGGCGGTGGCCGCGGGATGCGCGCCGTCTCGCGCGTCGAGGAAATCGACGAAGCATTCAAGCGCTGCCAGTCGGAGGCGCGCGCCTCGTTCGGCAATGGCGACGTGTACGTCGAGCAGTTGATGCCGCACGCGCGGCATATTGAAGTGCAGATCGTCGGCGACGGCTCGGGCAACGTCAGCCACCTGTGGGAGCGCGAATGCAGCATCCAGCGGCGCAATCAGAAGATCGTGGAGATAGCGCCGAGCCCGGGACTCGAGCCGGCGCTGCGCGATCGGCTGACGGCGGCGGCGGTGCGGATGGCGAAGGAGGTGCGCTACGACAACCTCGGCACGTTCGAGTTTATCGTCAATCGCGACGCGTCCGCGAAGAACGACGAGGCGGGCTTTGCGTTCATCGAGGCCAACCCGCGGCTCCAGGTCGAGCACACTGTTACGGAGGAAGTGACGGGCATCGATCTCGTCAAGCTGCAGATTCAACTGGCGGCCGGGCGCTCGCTCGCGGAGCTTGGGATGCAGCAGGCGGAGATTCCGAAACCGCGCGGATTTGCGATGCAGGTGCGAATCAACATGGAATCGATGCGCGCCGACGGCAGCGCGAAGCCGGTGGGCGGGACGATCACCGCGTTCGAGGCGCCGTCGGGGCCGCGGGTGCGGACCGATTCGTTCGCGTACGCGGGATACACGACGAGCCCGAATTTCGATTCGCTGCTCGCCAAGCTGATCACGCACTCGCACTCGGCGGACTTTGCCGACGTGGTGACGAAAACGTATCGCGCGCTCTGCGAATTCAGAATCGAGGGCGTGCCGACCAATATTGGATTCCTGCAGAGCCTGCTGCAGCATCCCGAGTTCATCGCGAACCGCGTGTACACGCGCTTTGTCGAGGACAATACCGTGGCGTTGGTTGGCGGCGCGGAATCCGGGCATCGCCGATTGTTCTTCGATCGTGCAGCGACGGCTCCCAGAGCGGGCGTCGAGAATGCGGGTGCGCGGCGCGCGGGAGCGAAGATCGACGCGAGCGATCCGCTGGCCGTGCTCCATCACGGGAAATCGGGAAGCGATGCGCCGTCGCCGTTGGCGGCGAGTAGCACTGTCGTGACGCCGCAAGTGCACGACATCACGGGGCCGGAGAACACGGTCGCGATCGAGGCGCCGATGCAGGGCACGATAGTTTCCGTCGACGTCAGCGAGGGCGACAGGGTGCATCGCGGCCAGCAACTGTTCGTTATGGAAGCGATGAAAATGGAGCACGTCATCGCGGCTGACAAGAGCGGAATCGTGCGGCGGATCACGGTGGCCAAGGGCGACGCAATCTTCGAAGGGCATCCGCTGGCTTTCATCGAGGAGGCCGACGTCGAAACGACGCATAGCGCCGAGGCGGGCGACGTGGATTTGGATCGCGTGCGTCCCGACCTGGCGGAAGTGGCTGAGCGTCATGCGCTGGGACTCGACGCCGCCCGGCCCGACGCGGTCGCGCGACGGCGCAAGACCGGGCAGCGTACGACTCGCGAAAATATCGACGACCTTTGCGACCCGGGCACGTTCGTCGAGTACGGTCCGCTGGTGATCGCGGCGCAGCGGCGGCGTCGCACGATCGAGGACCTGGTCAAGAACACGCCGGCCGATGGAATGGTCGCGGGGATTGGGCGCGTCAACGGCGATCTGTTCGGGGAATCGAGGGCGCAGTGCGTCCTGATGTCGTACGACTACACCGTGCTGGCGGGCACGCAAGGGCAACAGAACCATCGCAAAAAAGACAGGATGTTCGAAATCGCGCAGAAGTCGCGCCTACCGGTGGTCTTCTTCACCGAGGGCGGCGGCGGACGCCCGGGAGATACCGACGGGCTGGGCGTCGCGGGCCTCGACTGCATGGCGTTCAACTACTGGGGAAAGTTGAGTGGGCTGGTGCCGCTAGTGGGTATCAACTCGGGCAGGTGTTTTGCCGGCAACGCAGCACTACTAGGATGTTGCGATGTAGTAATCGCGACTAAGGGATCGAATATAGGAATGGGCGGTCCCGCGATGATCGAAGGCGGCGGACTAGGTATATTCCGGCCGGAAGAAGTAGGACCGATGGAGGTGCAAGTAGCTAATGGCGTAGTAGACATTCCGGTCGCCGACGAAGCCGAAGCAGTACTAGTTGCCAAGAAGTACCTATCGTACTTTCAGGGTGAAGTTCGCGACTGGCTATGCGCCGATCAGCGATTGTTGCGTACGATCATTCCCGAAAATCGACTTCGCATCTACGATGTGCGCGCGGTCATCGAGACGCTGGCCGACACGGGGTCGGTGCTCGAGGTGCGCCGGCATTTCGGGCCTGGCATGGTCACGTCGTTGATCAGAATCGAAGGACGCCCGGTAGGATTGATCGCGAACAACCCGGTGCATCTCGCGGGCGCAATCGACAGCAACGGCGCCGACAAGGCCGCGCGGTTCATGCAGCTGTGCGATGCGTTCGACATTCCGCTCCTCTTCCTGTGCGACACTCCCGGCATCATGGTGGGTCCCGAGGTGGAGAAGACGGCGCTGGTGCGGCACGCCTCGCGGATGTTCGTCACGGGCGCGAACGTCAGCGTGCCATTTTTCACGATCATACTGCGCAAGGGCTACGGATTGGGCGCCCAGGCGATGGCGGGCGGCAGCTTCAAGGCGCCGATTTTCACGGTCGCGTGGCCGACCGGAGAGTTCGGCGGGATGGGACTGGAGGGAGCGGTGAAGCTCGGCTATCGCAACGAACTCGCCGCGGTCGAGGAGCCCGAGAAGCGCAAGGCGCTGTTCGACGAGATGGTGGAGCGGATGTATCGGCACGGGAAGGCGGTGAACACGGCGTCGCACTTCGAGATTGACGACGTGATCGATCCGCTCGACTCGCGCAAATGGATCGTCGCGGGTCTTCGATCGACGCCAGCGAAGACGCCGCGCACCGGCAAGAAGCGTCCCAACGTGGACAGCTGGTGAAATGTCGGCGTGCAGCTTGCGCCTTCGCGACCGTTATTAAATCATCGGGACGTGAGCGAAATAGAATCAAAGACCGTTGCGGAGAGCCCGGCTGATCGCCCAACGATCGCGTCGCCGCCGGCCCCGTCGCCACCGGCGCCGGCAGCGCCGGATTGGATGAGCAGGCTCGAAGCGCATCTGTTGCAACGGCTGCTGATCGTCGGAGTGCTGTCCGTGCTGGTGATGATCGGCTTGTTCCTGACCAATGTAAATCACCTCTGGGCGCGCTTTTACTGGAGCGCGATGTTTCCGATCTTCGGCATCGCGAGCCTCTGGCAGGAATTGGTCGGACCGAGCGGCCAACCGGAACAGGCGTGGAAGCGAATTTTGCGGCAGGTGCTGCACTGGCTTGGACCGATCGTCGCGGTGCGCATAATTTTCCTGCAACTCGAGCGCGGGCAAATGGACGCTGACGCGGCTGCGCTGATGACACTGGTGATTCTCGCGGTGACCTGCTTCATGGCAGGTGTGTACATCGAGAGAAGCTTCTACTGGGTCAGCGCGGTGCTCGCGTTCGCGGCGGTGATTGGCACCGAGGTCGAAGCGTACCTCTGGATGCTTGCGGCGATCGCAATCGTCGCGATCGCGGTAACAGTGTTCGCCGCGACTGCGCTGCGCCGCCGCGCGAGGGAGGTAACGCGGGCTGGAAGCTGACGATGCGCGCCCGATCGCGAGCGCAGCGCGAATCCGGCGCGCCGCGCCGGCAGATGTCCAGCATCACGCCATCGCCAAGTCCATGGAAGGTTGAAGCGCAAAGCCGGGAGGAGTCGATCGATGCTCGCAAAGATCCGTCGCAACGTTGTGGCGGGAATCCTGACGTTCATTCCCATCTGGATCACTGTGTGGGTGATCAGCTTCCTGGTCGGGCTGCTGGTTGCGCTCGGCAGTCCGTTCGTCAGGGCGTATGTATCGTGGCTGCGGATTCATTCGCCGACGCTCGCCACGGGATTTTCCGCGGAGTGGTTTCAGGGGACCATCTCGGTCGCGATCGTGCTGGCCGGTCTATATGTTCTCGGCGAGATTGCGACCGCCGTCGCGGGCCGACGATTGCTAGCCGCGTTCGACTACCTGATGGCGCGAATTCCGGTCGTACAATCCATCTACGGCGCCGCGCGCCAACTCGTCACGAGCTTTCAGACCAAGCCGGGCGGTGCTCAGCGCGTCGTGTTGATCGAATTTCCATCGCCGGAAATGAAAACCGTCGGCCTGGTGACCAGGATTTTCACCGACGCAGACACCGGCGAAGAAATCGCGGCGGTTTACGTCCCGACCACACCGAATCCGACTTCGGGTTACATGGAATTGGTTCCGACCAGCCGGCTGGTCATGCTCGATTGGACTATCAACGAAGCGATGACCTTCATCATGTCGGGCGGCGCGGCTGCCCCACCGAAACTGAACTACTCGAAGAACGCACGAGTTTCATCGCCGTAGACCGCGCGCCTGTCGCGTGATTTCCGCCCCAGCCAATCGCGCGCTTATGTTCCTGACAGCACGCGCGAAACTTTTGCATTTCAAAGGAGACGCACTAGACTGATAGTTGCTTGACACAGGCGAAAACCGGGCAAAACGATATAGTATGTAGGTAATGTTTTCCCACTTCCGGATAGTTAAGGACTTATCAACCGCTTAGTGGGAAAACGTTCCGGTATCAGATTTGCTCCCTACTAAAATGTACCGGTTTGCCGATAGTTCTGTGTCCAGCTGGAGGTGAAGAGATGAATCGTTTATCGACTTTTTTGATCGCAGTTGCGCTGCCCGTCGCTTTCGCGGCTCCATCGATCGCGCAGGAAGGAAAAACGCTTGGCGTCGTCCAGAGTGGAAATACCACGACCGTGTTCAAGGCCGCCGACACCAGCGATATTGACATGCGAAAGCTCCACACATGGAACGCTTTCGCGAGCGAGCATCCGAAAGAAGCCAGCGAGCTCGCCCACAATTCCTCGCTGATCAATGACGACGGCTATGCGAAGGACCATCCGGAACTAGGCGCCTTCTTCTCGGCGCATCCGGACATTCGTCAGGATATGGCGGCGAATCCCGGCAATTACGTTGCGATTCCGCCTCGTCCCGGCGAATAACGGCGCTCGCTCCGCAGCTTGATTCGATCCGGCCGGCCTGCGGCCCTGCGCCACGGGCTGGCCGTCAATACACGCTCGGCGTGCGATACCTCAGGGCATTGCCGCCCGCGCGCATTTCCTCGATGAATTTGGTTCTGGTTGACGCGTCCCAAGGGACAGGTAGAATCAACCGACTATGAATTCAGGAATCGAGGATCGTTTCGCTCTTGTTGAGTGTTCGGCTCAATAGGGGAGTTAAACTTCTTAACGACAAAGCTGCGGCAGCGTCCATTTTTGTTGGACTGATCGCCTTGAGTATGCGGCTTCTGCTAGCGCCGCTATTGCCTCTGCCAAAGCCATCCGTTCACGACGAATTCAGTTACCTGCTGGCGGCAGATACCTTTTCGCATGGGCGACTCACGAATCCCGAGCATCCGATGTGGATCCACTTTGAGACGTTCCATGAGCTATCGCACCCAACTTATGCCTCGATGTACCCACCGGGTCAGGGATTGGTTCTGGCCTTGGGCCAGATTTTCCATGCACCCTGGTCCGCACTCTGGGTCGGCATGGCAGTTCTATGCGGAGTTATCACATGGGCGCTGTGGGGCTGGTTAGAACCGTCATGGGCGATCGCCGGGGGCCTCCTGGCTGCTCTGCAGCTTACAGGTAGCTACTGGACCGAGACTTACTGGGGCGGCACAGTAGCGGCAATCGGAGGAGCACTGGTCGTGGGCGCGCTTGCACGGCTGTTGCGTCGCGCCTCTTCAGGGCCGGCCGTAGTTTTCGGCCTGGGGCTGGCGATTCTTGCAAATACACGTCCTTACGAAGGCCTGGTTCTCGGCGCGTTGGCGACCGTCTTTCTGCTGGTCCATTTGGTTCGGTTAATCCGGCAGGGGCGCGAAAATTCCTCGCAGTTAGTTCGTTCAATCGGAATGCCGCTTGCCGCCGTCTTGCTGCCGACCTTCATCTGGATGGGTTACTACAACTACCGGGTGACCGGGGACCCGCTGCAAATGCCCTACAGCTTGGACGACAAGCAATACGGGTCATGGAGCCCTTTCCTTTGGTCAAACCACCCTCGGCCCGTGCCAAAATTCGATCACCAGATTTTTCGCGACTTCGCGCTGAGATTTGAAGCCCCGAAGAGTATATTTCTGCGTCAGCACATCCTTCTGGTACACCTTGCGAATCTTATCGAGTTCTATCGTTTTTTTCTCGGCTTGCCGCTGCTTCTTGGCATACTGATCGCCGCTCCGCGACTGGTGAGAATTCGTCGATTACGAGTTCCCCTCTTACTTCTGCTGCTTTTCTACCTTGGACTATCGGTTGAGGTTAGCCTGTTTCCGCACTACTTCGCGCCCGCGACGGTCCTCGTGTTCCTGATCGCCACCGCCGCTGTGCAAGACGTTACATCGCGATTCTCGCCGGGGAAAATGCGCCTGGCGGCGGCCTGCGCTATATTTTGTTGCATCGCCATCTTCGATGTTTGCCGCATCATGGATCCCGCCTCGCGCTTTTTGGGGGGCGATCTGCGTTCGTTCAGTGTGGACCGCGACCGGGTGCTCACATTCCTGCAGAAGCAGCCTGGCCAGCACCTGGTGTTAGTCCGATATGGCCCACACCATAATGTTCACGCCGAGTGGGTCTACAATGATGCGGATATAGATCAGTCGCGCATCGTGTGGGCGCGTGCGATGCCCGGCGGCAAGGATGATGAGCTGTTGCGATATTATCCCGCACGGCGGGTCTGGATACTCGATGATGACGGAAATGTCACGCTGCGGCCTATGGACTCTCGATCCGCGGCGTCCGACGAGATTCGAACACCCGAGCTATCGCCCGAAAGTACGCCTTCGCACCAGCCGAAGGAGAACCTCTGACAAGGTATGAGTTACGGAAACAAAATTTCGCAAGTTAACGGCAGAGTGTTTGCCCGACTTGGTTGGTGTGAGGCTGCCATTGGAATTTGGATAAAGCTAGCTGCCTCGTCGAGTAGACGGGTAATGAGTTCAGCTTGAAATCCAAACCCAAAGGAGTAGGGCCCCCAGTGAAGCCTAAGGGAGCGGCGGTGGCATGTGGAAATCGATTGGGAGAGTCTTCAAGCGCGCCCTTATTGCGGCAGCTATAGGTGGAAGGAGGGCCATAAATACCACCGCGCCGGTGGGCGTCTGCGTTGGACTGATGACTGGGCGACCCATGTACGTACGGCCAATGCGATTAACGTCCTCTTCCACAAAGAACTCCAACCGATTTGATACAGCAGGCCAGAGCCACGCCGAGGCAATCGAAGTGCCGAACACACCGAATGGAGTGTCGGTTGCCGTGGTCATCGCACTCTGAACAGCCGCCCTGCTGAGTCGTCTTAACCAGTTCACCTGTTCGCTAACGTTTCTGTGTGCGCCCACAGTCGGCGCCTGCGGATGCGCCTCTTCATCGTGTTGCGGGACCGCGACCAGCGAAATTTCTTTGGCTACCCAATCTGTGCTGACGCACAGGACATGGAGTCCAGCGCGCCGGACCAGGTAGGCCAGCGTTTCCGGCGTAAAGTGCATCAAATGATCGGCAATCGCATAGTCAAACGGATTTGCCGCTGCGTTCGGCACCTCGACGAACAAGCAGCCGTTCGGCGATAATTTGCCACGTAAATCATTCAGCGTCTCTCGCGGGGAGGGGAAGTGCTCTAAAGAGTGAACTAATGTAATGATATTGAATTGATCCGATACCTCGGCCGGAGAACAGCGATACAGCTTACGAAAACCGGGCACGACGCGAAGCGATGGCAGTTTGCGATCGTCGATGTCGAGCCCGTATAGCCCCCAGTCCCCGCGCTTGGCAAAAGCGTTTAAGGTGCCGCCGCTTCCGCACCCGACGTCCAAAACCTTGCCTGCCAGCGGTACGCCACCGACTTCCAACAGGCGCTCCAGGAGCAAGTCGCTGCGGGGGCGTAGCGATCCCGCAACTGGGTCAAACACGTGTTGCTCAACACCGTCGGACTGATTGTAAACATCGTATTTTCCGTAAATCTCGGCAATTTCGGCGAACCATTGCTCATCGGCGAGCGACTGTGCGGCACCGCAGGAGACGCATACGGCCAGCCTGCCACCCGGCCGAAAGGGCACGCAGTCCGAAGTTACACGTGCCAGCGAGTCGAACGCGTCTATCCGCCTGAGGTGCGTTGAGCTACAGATGCAACAAGTTTGTTTCTCGGCGGGTCGAAGCGGAAGAGGCGCTATAGTCTTTTTCGAGCGTCCCAAAATTACTATCTCTTAAAGGCTTGTCGCCGGACCCGGCGTAAAAAAATCTCCGTAAGGGTGTGACCCACCGAAACGAAGTTACGCCAGTTTAGCGGGGATTTGCTCCGAGGTTTGTCCTGGTGCGTCGCTACGACCGGAATTTCAACGAACGTAGCTCCTTCGTCGAGCAGACGAGTAATCAGTTCGGCCTGGAATCCAAACCCAAAAGAGTACGGTCCCCAACGCATCACGTTGTATCGTGAAGCCAGGGGCAACCCGTTATAGTAACGTATCCGATAGCCACTTAAGCGATTTACGAGAGTCGTGTATGAGCCCGACAGTGCGCGGCGAAAAAGGGACTTGTCTGGTATCGGCGCATGGTAAGGTATGATCAGATCAGCTTTGCCCAATTCGCGAAAAACAGCGACTAGTGTCTCTTTCGGCTCGACATTGTCGCCGCATACCATTCGATAGTATCTCCCACGGCCCAGGAAGGCACCGTCCACGTAGCAGCGGTTCAGGCCGCGATTTCGACCATTGCGGTGGAGGCGCACCGGAAGATCCGGATGTTCGACACAGTAGCTCTCAACTACATCGACGGTGCGATCGGTTGAGCCGTCGTCGATCACGATGACTTCGTAGCTGAGAGACAACTCGCGCATAGCCGCCGCAACCGTGTCCAGCGTAGCTGCGATAAATCGTTCTTCGTTGAGGCATGGGATCGATATGGTCAGGTCAAGCGAATCGCTTCCCGATTGAGGAACGACTGGAGCTGCTGTCGCAGTCATGTTCACAGACTTCTGGGCGTGCATGCCAGTCCAATCAAATAGTGCGCCATCGCGGAATAGCCGGTATGCACTACTTCGTCATTCATCGAGAAGATGAAGACGTTGTGAAAAAAGGTCTCCAGTAAGGTGCGGAGAGTTTTGCCCGTCTTGCAATTCACATGACCGACTCTACTGGGAGGCGAAGCGTAGGCTTGCGACTCCAACGAAGGGGTGCCCAGAATCAGCACTCCTTCGGGCGCAAGCGAACGCACGATGTTGTGTACCCACACGTGCTCTTGTTCTGCCGGTATATGTTCGATCACATCGAGAGCGTAAGCCGCGTCGAAGCTGCCGGCGAACGGGGCGGTTAGCAGATCATGCTGCCGGCAATCGAATTTCCAGCGCTCGTCCATGCGCTGCAGCACGTCGTCAACGAATGTCTGATCGAAGTCTGTGGCGGTCAATCGCTGCACCTCTTGCAGGACCAAGCGGGTCCCGAATGCATCCGCGCAGCCGACTTCGAGCACGTGGCCGCGACCTGCGAGCATCTTGGCGACGAACTTGTACCGGGCCAGAGTAAACACCAGATGGCGAGGGTCATCGGTCCAAGTCTGATTGGTCATGAGCCCCAAGGTCGTCAAGCCACGTTCGCGCGCCAGTTCAATAGTGCGCTGGTACTGTGGCTCCCGCGTCAATCCCACCGGCTTCCCGTGTTCATCGTTCATCTTGTCGTCCATCTCAGCGACCTCCGTCCCAACGACTTAATCCGATTGCTCTACGATCCACCAATGTGGCGTTTCACGGGTTCCATGGGGCGTCAAAGCGCCGCAAATTTTCTAGGCCTTGGGACATTCCTGGATCACCTCCGCCACTGTTCGAGCAAGGCCTGTTGCGAGCGGGGTAGGCGAGAATCGCGGGTAAGCCTTGGCCAGTCCAGTCGAATCGAAGTGGCGATGTGCGATCGGACCCGATCTGGGTAAGTGTTCTATCAGGATTGGGCGCCCGATGGTTTCCATGACCAGTTCGGCAACCGTACAAAAGGGCACGGCCTCCGCAGTTGCGGCGTTGATGATGCCTGCGCTTCGATGCACCAGGCAAAGTTCAACAATCTTAGCCAAGTCCGACACATAGACATGGTGGCGGCGCTCTTCACCCCCACCGAACAGAGTAATCTTGCGATCTCTCAGAGCCGTCCGAATAAAGCGATTCGGACCATAACTGTTGTGTGTGTCACGAGGTCCATATATCGCGCACGGTCGCACTACGCCGAAAGGAATCGCGGCGGAAGCGCACACCTGCTCAAAGATTCTCTCGCGCGCGATGTGCATCAGAGGGTATAGGCCGGTCGGCTCGCAGGTCGAATCCTCGTTGAGCAATGAGGAATAGCGTGCGTCATAGACACTGTCAGAACTGATATAAACGAAATGTGCCGGCGGATTTTGCGCTAGCGCCGAGCTGACGCTTTCAGCCATTCGAAGATTTTTCATGAGCGTGGCGACATCACGACCCTTGTCCGGCGTAACGCCCGAGGTCATAACTACCGCATCATCCGAGTGAAAAAGCGCAATCAGACGGTCGATAGCATCGACGCCGGTCAGATCCAATTCCTTGCTCCCGACCGCTCGAACGTGAAGCCCGCCTGCGGCAAACGCCTGTCGCAGCTCGTGCGCAAGAAATCCATCTGCCCCCAGTAAAAGTGCCCGTGCGGGAAGAACCGGCTGTACGAATTGGTGTCTCAGCATGAGCCCTCAGCCAATTCGAGATCGCGGTGCTGGCGGAGATGCGTCACGAGGTGGCGGCCGACAAATCCGCTGTGGCCGAGCAACACGATTCGCCGCAGGTCCATCTCCCGGGTTTTTTCCACGTCTAGCTCTTCGTCCCGCCGAGATGTTTGAACCAATCGGCGGTTGCTTCGTCGATCTTCTCGGCCGTCCATACCGGCGCGTCGCGCCAGCCTTCGATGTTTTCAAGCATCGTCCGGACACCATCCTCGAAACGTACATGCGGTTCCCATCCAAGCTCCCGGCGGATCGTAGCGATGTCGGCGAAGGTGCAGTCTGGCTCGCCGGGACGCTTGGGAATATGTAGCTTCGGACCATCGAGGAGTTCGACCAGGCGATTGACGCTGTAGGTGTGGCCCGAGCCGACGTTAAGGAATCGCCCGGCAAGATCAGACTTCGCCGCGGTGACGAAGGCGTCGGCCACGTCGGTGACAAACGTAAAGTCTCGAGTCTGGGTACCGTCACCCACCACCGTGAACGGCTGTTTGGCCAGCTTCTGCGCGAGGAACACGCCGAAGACCGCGCCGTAGGTTCCGCTGGTGCGGTGGCGCGGCCCGAACACGTTGAAAAGCCGCAGCGCGAGCGTCGGCAGGCCGTATACCTTGTGCCAGTGCATCGCGTACTGCTCACCGAGATTCTTGGTTAGCGCGTAGGGGTACATCGGGCGAATCGGGGCCGATTCGGGTGTCGGATAGACGTCCGGAATTCCATAGCAGGACGACGAAGCAGCATAGAGGAACCGCTTCACGCCGCCGGCGCGCGAAGCCTCGAGCGCAGCGATCGTTCCGTCAACATTGGCGCGATGGTAAACCATCGGCCGCTGGATCGAGGGCACGATGTCGGCCATAGCGGCAAGGTGAAAGACCCAATCCACACCTGTGAACAACGGACGGACGGTCTCGAAATCGGCAATATCGGCGCGATGGAGCGTGAACCGGCCTGAAGATGCTGCCGCCTTCAGATTCTCAGGACGTCCGCTGGCGAAGTTGTCGATGGCCACAACTTCGTGGCCGTCAGCGAGCAGGCGATCAACCACGTGACTGCCGATGAAGCCCGCCCCTCCCGTGACCAAGCATCGCGGTGAAGCGGTCATCGTGCTAGTTCGCTTTGTACTCGGCCTGGCCGATGATCCAGTCCAGCACCATCATGAGCCAGAATTGATGAGCGCTCTCGATGATGTTGTAGGCTTTGCTGTCGAGCCAAAGATTGACGTCGCCCAGGCGGCGCAATGGGTTGTCGGCTTCCATGCCCGAGAGCGTCACGACCTTCATTTCGAGCCGGCGCGCGGCCGCCACCGCGTTAAGGATATTCGCTGAGCGTCCGGAAGAGCTGATTGCCACCAAAGAATCCGGAGCCCGGCAATTGAGGCGAAGCGCGTGAGCAATCCAATGCTCGAAACCGTAATCGTTGGCAAGGCAGGTTATCTGGCTGGCATCGTTGAAGCACAGCGCCGGAACTCCGCCGGCCTTGCTAAGATCGGTCGCCAGATGCGAGGCAATCGCCGCGGACCCGCCGTTGCCGATAAACACGACCCTGCCTCCCGCCGCGCGCGTCTCGCGCCAAATCTCGCGCGCCGCATGGAACCACCCAAGACGCTCATCAGACAGCGCGGTAGCGTCGTGCAAGCGACGTACATAGTCGGCAAGGAAATCAGAATCGGCTATCTTTGCGGTCGGCACTGTTGACGAACGATGACGCTGCGGTTGCTTCCCCACTAAATGACGTGTCGATGAGCTTGTGCAGCCAAGCGCAGCGATCACATCCCTTGATATCACAATTGCGGGGCCACCGGCGAGTGGGGTCGGCACGCGATGGCGGAGTGGGCTAGCTCTACCCATCCGGAGACGGACTCAACCTTGCCTAGCAGAAGTTCAAATCTGTCTAAATAAACAAGAAGACGCAATTATCGCCTATTGGACTAGCTTCCCATCTGTGTTAGGCTTGCCGAGGATTTGCAGGCCCTATCATCAGGCAGGTGATGCCTCAATGATAGAAGAGCGTAGCGCGAGCTGGCGACAGCCATACTGGAGCAACGGGCGGGAAGGTGGGTATAGTGAAATTAGCGACTGTTCCATCATCAGTGGGCTCTACGGGATATCGTACCGCGCACGACAAAATAAAATCGATCGGCGAACTGGCCGAAATTGCGGAGCAAATTCGCAAAAGCGGAAGGACGATCGCTCTCTGCCACGGCGTCTTCGATCTGATCCATTTTGGCCACCTGCGACATATAGAGCTGGCGCGGAAAGAAGCCGACGTCCTGCTGGTAACCGTGACCGCGGACCAGTACGTCAACAAGGGACCCGGCCGCCCGATCTTTCCGGAAACGATGCGGGCCGAAATGCTAGGCGCAATCGAAGTAGTCGACTTCGTAGGAATCAACTATGCCGCTTCCGCCGAGCCGGCAATCAGCGCGATCAAGCCCGACGTATACGTGAAGGGATCGGACTACGAAAATTCCGACGACGATCTGACCGGCAAAATTGGGTTAGAGCGTGAAACTGTCGAGCGGCACGGGGGCCGCTTGGTCTTTACCAAGGACCTGACCTTCAGTTCGTCCGGCCTGCTCAATCGTTACGTCGACATCTACGACCCTCCACTGCGCGAATACCTGGAGCGGCTGCGCGAGGCCGAGGGCCTGCGCCGGATCAATGCTCTGGTCGACCGTATCAAGAGCTACAAGGTTGCTTTTGTCGGCGACGCGATCATCGACGAGTATCACTATGTTACTCCGATAGGAAAATCTCCCAAGGAAAACGTAATCGCAACGCTGGCGGGAGAACATGAGGTTTTTGCCGGCGGTGTTTTCGCGGCGGCGAATCATCTGGCGAGCTTCTGCCGCGAAATCGAAGTGTTCGGCGCGTTGGGCGCGCTGGACGACCACGGCGCACAAATCGCGGGTGCGTTGCGACCCAACGTGAAGTACGACAAGGTTGAAATACCGGGGCGACCCACCACCCGTAAGCTGCGCTATGTTCAGCCCGGCTACATGCGCAAGATGTTCGAAGTATATTTTATGGACGATACTCCTTTTCCGGCAGCCGAGAGCAATACTCTCAGGGCGGCCGTTAAGCGGGTGTGCCGCGACGCGGACCTCGTGGTGGTAACGGACTTCGGCCACGGCTTCATGGATCAAGAGATGGTGCGCATCGTTTGTGACAATTCGAGATTCCTGGCAGTTAACGCGCAGTCCAACAGCGCCAACCTGGGGTTCAACCTGATTACGAAATACCCTCGAGCAGACTTCGCCTGTATCGACGCGCCGGAAGCGCGGCTTGCGATGTCCGATCGCTTCAGCGACATCTCGGCGGTGATCAAGGACGGACTTGCGAAGCGCATCGATTGCGACAAAATCATCGTCACACACGGTGCTTTCGGCTGTTATACCTACGATTCCGATAACGGCGTCGCACACATACCTGCGTTCACGAAGACCGTGGTCGATACAGTAGGCGCGGGCGATGCGTTCTTCTCGGTAACCGCACCATTCGTGGCAGCCGGAGGTGAGATGGACGTCGTGGGTTTTCTCGGCAATGCCGCTGGCGCGATCAAAGTCGGGATCGTTGGTCATCGCGCCTCCGTCGAACGCACGCCGCTGCTGAAGTTCGCCACAGCGCTCCTCAAGTGACGCTGTTGCGCGCCCGAAATCCATAGATGGTGCAGAACTCCTGGAACGTGCTGGTAACAGGCGGTGCGGGCTATGTCGGCAGCGCTCTGGTCCCGAAACTTCTCTCAGCCGGGCACCGGGTGAGCGTCCTCGATCTTTTTCTGTATGGCAGGGAAGTTCCAGACGGCGTGCGCGGCAATCCGGGCTTGCGTGAGATTGAGGGAGACTTGCGCGATTCAGCTGCGGTTGCGCGAGCGCTCGAGGGGTGCGACGCCGTCATTCATCTGGCCTGCATCTCGAACGATCCCTCCTTCGAACTCGATCCGGAGCTCGGCAGATCGATTAACTACGACTGCTTCCGACCGCTGGTCCGGGCCGCCAGGCGCGCGGGGGTTCGGCGCTTCATATATGCGTCTTCATCGAGCGTCTATGGCGTTAAGAGCGAACCGGAAGTTGGCGAGGATCTCTCGCTCGAACCATTGACGGACTATTCGAAGTACAAAGCTATGTGCGAGACCGTGCTGGCCGAGGAGCGGCAGCCGGGATTCGTTACCTGCACGCTCCGTCCCGCCACGGTTTGCGGCTACGCGCCGAGGCAGCGGCTCGATGTGGTCGTGAACATCCTGACCAATCTCGCGATCAACCAGCGACGCATCAGGGTTTTCGGCGGCGATCAGAAGCGGCCCAACCTGCACATCGACGACATGTGCGGTATATACCTGCGACTGCTCGAGCTGCCCGACGAGAAGATCGACGGTCAGGTGTGGAACGTCGGCTATGAGAACCACACGCTCATGCAGCTCGCGGAGATCGTACGTTCGGTCGTCGACCCGAACTTGCCAATAGAAGTAGTGCCGACCGACGACCATCGCTCATACCAGGTATCTTCAAAGAAGATCGCCCGCGATATCGGCTTCCGTCCCACCCGGACGATCGAAGACGCTGTCAGGGACCTCAAGGCCGCCTTCGACGCGGGCAAGCTACCCGATTCGCTCGAGAATCCCCGTTACTTCAATATCAAGATGATGCAGAAGGTGAAGCTCTCCTGAAAACAGCGGCTCAGGCCGATCCGGTTTTCAGCAGACACCGTCCGCAAGCCTGACCGTCTTTTACAAGTTCCACCGCGCGATTGATTTCTGCCAGTGGAAATCTGGCTGAGATCAGCTCGTTCAGTTTGAGTTTGCCGAGCCGGTACAAGTCCAGATAGCGCGGAATGTCGACATCCGGGACGGTATCACCACCATGGGAGCCGATGATTCGCCGGCCGAAGTGCAATGGAAACGAATCGATCGACATCCGATCACCCGCGAACGGAACCCCGCAAAACACCGTGAGGCCCTTGTTGTAGGTTGCTTCGTATGCCGCCTGACGCATGGCGTTCACTCCGGTTGTGTCGACCACCGCGTCGAAGCCGCGCCGGTTGGAGAGTTGGGCGAGTACGGCGACTACATCGTCGCTCTCGACGTTCACGGTGTGCGTCGCTCCGAATTTTTTGGCGAATTCAAGCTTCTGAGCGCTTTTGTCGATGGCGACCACCGGGTACGCGTTTACCAGATCTGCGCCCTGGACCACGTTGAGGCCCACTCCGCCGACGCCGAATACGGCGATCGATTGACCGGGCTTAAGCCCGATATTGTTGAATACAATTCCGAGTCCGGTAGTAACCGCGCATCCCAGCAGCGCAAGCACGTCGAAACCCGCATCACCGCTCACGGGAGTCAGGCGATTCTCCGAGACGATCGAGTTTTCGCTGAAGGTCGTAACCCATCCGGCGCTGAGAGTCTTGCCGTTGTAGGAAAACCGCGGCGGATCGGAATCGATGCCGGTTCCTTTGATCCAATGCATCACAACGCGATCGCCAGGCTTAACCTTCTTCACACCGGGACCCACCTCGACGACGGTTCCACTCCCCTCATGACCAAGAAGATGCGGGATGAAGCGATCCTCACCCTGCCGTCCTGTGATCTCGTCGATCTGCTTTCCGCAAATCCCGCTGTACTCGCCACGAACGAGCACCTGTCCGATGTCGAGTTTGGGAACCTCGACTTCGTAGACTTCCAAGGGGGCATTCTGCTTCACGAGAACAGCGGCTTTCATTCAACAACTCCAGCGACAAGCTTGCGGAAAATCCAAGCGAGGTATCAGATGAGCTATTCAAAGAAAATGAATCCGTAGTCTCCCAGGTAGCCGAAATGCTTGTAGAGCCAAACCCATTCGTCAGGCGTGTAAAAACTCATACAGGTCAATTGCCAGTATAGTAAATTGGCTTTCTCTGTTTCATTTCGATAGGACTCCACACACACCCATTTCTTTCCTTTACCGATCCGTTCTACTTCATGAAGCGTTTGTTGGAGGTCGTCGATTTTCAGGTTGTGGAAGGTGTTGATCGAATAAACGAAATCGAAGCTCTTATCGGGAAACGGCAAGCTCGTACAGCTCCCCACTTTGAGAAACGGTTTCATCTCTTCCTTGGCATGCTCGATTCCATATTCAGAGATATCTATCCCTGCCGGTATGAGCCCGGGAACGGCTTTGGTCAACTCGTACAGTAGAAACGCCTTCCCGCACCCGACATCGAGCACGCGGTCCCCCGATTTGAGACCGTAATGTCGCGCCATATCCTGCGCGATCCCAGCCCATCGACCGTCATACTTATAACCGCCGTAACCATACTGACGCTCGCCATCCCAGTAGTCATAGCCCCACTTCTTCGCAATAGTGGCGCACTCAGCCTTATCGTGTTCGACCACGCGCGCGACGTAGTCACGCTTGGTAGCCTTCTGATACCTGGTCAAGAAGTTTACTTCCTGCATCGATTCAGTTCCTTTGAGGAGCGAGTATTCCGCTGCTGCTAGGCAGCCTTCATCAGCCGGAGCGTTTCGGTGATCGTTGTGTAGATCTGTTCTGGCAGCAGACCATAGGCTTCCAGCAGATCGTCCTGGGTCCCATAGCTCTTCGCGAACGTATCGGGAATTCCCAGGCGCCTGATAGCGGGCATCCCGCTTCCCATATCTTCAACCAATGAATCGACGACCGCGCTGCCCAAACCGCCGACCGTCGTGTGCTCTTCGACGGTCACGAGCAGTCGCGTGCCTCGAGCGCATTGCCGGATAGCTTCCGCATCGAGCGGCTTAACCGTGTGGACGTGCAAAACGTTGGTTTTGAATCCCTGCCTGGAGAGCAACTCCGCCGCCGTCAAAGCGTGCCTGGTCATGATCCCGGTCGAGACCAACGCCACGCTCGCGCCGGCTTCGGATCGCATTGGAATCGCCTTGCCGATTTGGAAGCCGTTCTCGGCGCGGCTGACGATCGGATCGCCGCCCTTGGCGAGCCGTATGTAGATCGGCCCGGGCCAATCCAGCGTCTGATTCATGAGTCGGCGCATCTCGTCCGCATCGCAGACCGCGACCACGGTCATGTTCGGCAGCGCCCGCATGATCGCAATATCTTCAATCGCCAGATGAGTCGGTCCCAAGGGCGCGTAGACCAAACCGCCGCCATTTCCGATCAGACGAACCGGAAGATTGTGCAAACAGAGGTCGAGCGCGACCTGCTCGTAACAACGCCGGGTCATGAACGTCGCGATCGTATGAGCAAAAGGGATGTATCCTTCCATCGCAAGACCAGCGGACATGCCGACCAGGTTGGCTTCGCTCACACCTTCCATGAAGGCACGGCCGGGCATATCGCGCGTCATCCTGGCCGTGATGTCCGGGCTCAAGTCGGACCCGATGTAGAAGACTCGAGGATCGCGTTTAGCCAGCTCGAACACCATGTTGACGCAGGCCTGCCGCATTACGCCCTCTCGAGCGCCGCATACAGGTGGCGGATGACGTCAGCACTGATGCTCGATTTGTGGTGCCATTCCGGGTCGTCCTCGGCGAACGGGATGCCCTTGCCCTTGATCGTATGACAGATGATGGCGGTCGGCTTGCCGGGATCGAGTGGGACGCTGCGGAGAATCTTGCGGAGAGCGTTCACGTCATGACCGTCGACCTCGGCGACCGCGAAACCGAAACTCCGCCATTTGTCGACTAGAGGTTCCAGGTCCAGAATCTCGGAAGTGCGTCCGGCGGATTGTATCTTGTTGTAGTCGATTAGTGCGGTCAGGTTACTCAGTCGATGCTTGTGGGCGGACAGTGCAGCCTCCCAGACTGAGCCCTCGTCGATTTCGCCATCGCCCATAGTAACGAACACCCGGCTCCGTCGTCCCTGATGACGCACGGCGATCGCGCGTCCGACGCCGATCGGCAATCCATGACCAAGCGCGCCGGTCGACGCTTCCACTCCAGGTACCTTGCCCGCTTCCGGATGCCCGCCCAGGATTGATGTCTTGCGGCAGAACCTGTCGAGCTCCTCGAGCGGAAAGAATCCTTTGTCCGCCAGGATGACGTAGAGCGCGAGACATCCGTGCCCTTTGCTGAGAATCGAGCGATCCCGGTCACTCCAACCCGGTTCGCTGGGCCGGTAGGCCAGAATGTCGTCGTAGAGCACGCGCATGATCTCGATGAGTGAGAGTGATGATCCGACGTGCCCGCGACCACCCCCTGCCAGCGCCCGCACGACCAGCCGGCGCAGGTACAGCGAGCGCTCATCGAGGCCCTTCGTTTCCAAATCGGCCCGTGGAGCGGCTACATCACTGCTCACAGATGAAGCCTCGGGACCTGGTGCGAACTTCGTTCAACAAACCGCGCGATCGGCGCAGTTGCTCGACCTTTACCGACGCCCATTCACGGCGCGCCCCGGCGAACACGCGGCCAACCCAGCGCTCGGGTAGGAATTCATTCAACAGGATTAGACACCACCTTGCACCGAATAGAGGGTATAACAGCTGAAGGCGGGCAAGAAAGGACTCATCATTCTTGCGGTGCGAGGAGACACCACGCCAGAAGCGTCCTGCCATATCGTCGGCTAGGGGCGTGGCCGGATGGAGGATAAAATCGGCTGTGACTTTGACCGGATCGTCCCAGCCGAAGTACTCATGGTCGACAAATATCAGAACGCCGTCGGGCCTGCGTATCGCGTTGTGAAATCCAAAATCAGAGGGCACCAGCGAACGTGACGCGGGCACCAGCACTGTTGTGAAATCGAGCCCGGCCTCGGCGTAGCCGGCTCGAGCCTGCTCGACGAGCCTTTCCCTGGCCGGCGCGAACTCGTGATCTAGGAACTCCATCAGGGCCGCCTCGTCTCCAGCCACGGCCCGCAGTTTCGCCTCGCGGTCGAGCAGCTGGCGCGCGATCTCTTCACCCGAGAGGCAAGCTTCGGATGCAGGTGGCATGTCAGATGCCTCCGGCTGGGCGCTGGCATCGAAAAGGGCGCTCAGGAACGCCACCGAGGCATCCACCTCGATTGGCCCGACTTCAGCCACGCGGGAACCCTCAATCCACTCCAGGAGAAGGTATCCGCCTTCAGCGTTGACTGCGTATGCGCGCGGGGCGCGGCCCGGACAATAACGTTCCAAAAATCGCAGGGCTTTGAATTCGGTGCTGGCGCGTTCTCGCGGATCCTGGTCGCGTGGGGGATAGCACTTGAGCGCGAAATCCTGCTGCCCGCATCGAACATGGTAGATACGGTTGTTGCCACCCGCGGCAGCCGGCACAAGGGAATCCACGCGGCGCCCGGACAGCGCTTCAGCAGTCTCGCTCAGAGAATCGTACGATCCATCGCTACGCATTCGCGAATAAGGCTTCTTCTATCTCCCGCCAGTCGGCACAAACCTCATAGCCAACCGCCGGACAGTCGGATCTTCCGTTCAGAAAGAGAATTCGCCTGACCCCGGCCGGAAATCGCGGGTCGCCAAGGACTTCCTCGAGGTCATCGATGAAGTGTGTGCAACCCAATCGCGCGATCCTCTCGATCTTGTCGTCGCGCGTCGCCTCGAAGTACAGCGCATCACCTGAGAGATTGAAGCCACCCTTGTCGAAGAAGCCGTGCCTGGCCATCCAGGCGCGCGCGACCTCACGCAGGTTGATGCCGGACGCGTCGAAGTGACCGAATTCGGTCTTGTGGCTGACAATGAAAACTCTCGTGTCAGCTCGCTGACGGCATCGCGACAGGAATCGCGCTGCCCCCTCGAAGAGCGAGGCCCCGTCCATCTGATCGCCGTAGACTCGCCCCTGCAACCGTTGCCATTTCTCCTCTCCACCGCTGAGCCTACGGATAAAGTCTCGCACGCCCGCCTTGCCGCCTCGAAAATCGTCTGGGATCAGTCCCTCTGCCTTTGCTGTTCGGACAAACACTTCGTCATAGCAGACGATGGTGTTGTCGAAATCTATGCCGATCCGAAAAGCCATCCCGTCCGGGATCCCGCGGCGGACGATGCAGTCATTCGTCGTTCCTTTCACGTACCGCGCGGCGGGCGAAGCCTTTGGGGCGGCGCTTCTTGACCTTGGTCGCTTCCGTTTGCCGAGTCTCGGCGAAATCTATCATCGCCTGCTGGCAGGCCGGGGCTGCGTCCGCGGCCGCGGTCCTGACGTAAGTGCCGTCGGACATCATTTCCCACTGGCATCGATTGGGCCGCAGCTGGATATCGAGCACGGTGCGCAGCTCCTTGCGCAGTTGAGGATCCTCGACCGGCGCGACCACCTCGACGCGGCTCTCGAGATTGCGCTTCATGCAATCCGCCGAGCCGATGAAAAATTCCTCGGCGCCGCCGTTGCGGAAATAATAGATGCGGCCGTGCTCGAGGAATCGCCCGACGAGGCTCACGACGCGCACGTTTTCCGATAGGCCCCGGATTCCCGGCCGCAGACGGCACGTGTCGCGCACGATTAAATCGATCTTCACGCCCGCCTGCGAAGCGCGATAGAGAGCGCGCGTGATGTCCACGTCCTCGAGCGCGTTCATCTTGAACTGAATCAGCCCCGGCGACGCTGCCGAACTGACCTTGATTTCGCGCTCGATTCGCATCAGCAGCGCGCGCTTCAGCACGGTCGGCGCGGGCAGGATCTTGCGATAAGGACGATTCGGCATATAGCCGGTCGTCAGGTAGTTGAACAACTCGGTCAGGTCTTCGCCGATAGTGTCGTCGCAGGTCAGCAGTCCATAGTCGGCATAAAATCGCGCCGTCACGGGATGATAGTTGCCGGTGCCGATATGTGCGTAGCGGCGCAGGCCGTTGTAGTCCTGGCGAACCACCAGGATTACCTTGCTGTGAGTTTTCAGCCCCACGACGCCATAAGTCACGTGAATCCCGAATTCCTCGAGCCGCGTCGCAAACTGGATGTTGGCGGCTTCGTCGAAGCGCGCCTTCAACTCGACGACCACTGCCACCTGCTTGCCGTTGCGCGCCGCGTCGCACAGGTAGCCGATGATCTTCGAGTCGGGCGAAGTCCGGTACAGCGTCATCTTGATCGCGCGGACCTTCGGGTCGTCAGCCGCTTCGCGCAAGAACCGCTCCACCGAAGTCGAAAACGACTCGTACGGATGCAGCAGCAGGAACGAACCGGCATCGCGAATGACGTGGAAGATGCTGCGTCCGACGGTGAGGCGCGGATGATCGACAGGATGATGCGGCGGATCGTGCAGCGCGGGCTCGTCGATCGAGGCAAGCTCGGCGAGGTCGCGCATCGAGAGCATCCCGTCGACTTCGAACACGTCGGCGCGTTCGTCCAGTCCAAGTTCAGCCGCCAGCATCCCGCGATGAACCGGATTGATTCCGGCCAGCACTTCGAGCCGCACGATTGGCGCGAAACGGCGGTCGCGCAGCTCGGATTCGATCAGCGCCAGCAAGTCGTCAGCGTTATCCTCGTCGCGCTCGGTGTTGGCGTTGCGCGTCACGCGGAAAAGCTCGTACGAATCGATCAGCATCGAGGGAAACAGCAGGTCGAGATTGTTCGCGACGACGTCCTCGAGCCGCACAAAATCATTTTGTTTGCCGACCCGGATAAAGCGCGGGATGCCGAACCCGATTGGCACTTTCACCCGCGCCATCAGCGGGTCCGAATCGTTCTGGTAACGCGCCGTGACCAGCAGGTTGAGCGACAGGTTCGAGACGAACGGGAACGGATGGGCCGGATCCATCGCCTGCGGTGTCACCAGCGGGAAAATATTCTTGTAGTAGTACTCGCGAACCGACTTGCACTCGTCGTCCGAGAGGCTGGCGTAGAGCCGCACGCGAATGCCGTGGTTCTCGAGCTGGCGGAGAATCTGCGGACCGACCTCGCGCTGACGCTGTTCGAGCTCGCGCACCACCGCGTAGCATTCCGTGATCTGTTGCTGCGGCGTGCGCCCGTCAACCGTCAGCTCATGCATCCCGGCGACGACCTGCTGTTTCAAGCCGCCGATGCGCTTCATGAAAAACTCATCGAGGTTGGACGCCGTTATCGCGAGAAATTTGAGCCGCTCGAGCAGCGGATTTCGTTCGTCTTCCGCCTCATGCAGAACGCGCCGATTGAAGGCGAGCCAGGTGAGCTCGCGATTGAGAAACAGGTCGGGCGAGTTGAGGTCCTTGTCGATTCGCGGCGGCGGCGGCGTTTTCTCGGCCGCAATAACCGGCACATCGCTAGTAGCTGCTGCGGCCGGCGGATCGATCGCGACTCCATTTTGTGGCGCCGCCACATCCGCGACTGATGTCGCAGCAACTATTCCGTGATTATCCGCTTGATTGCCCATTTGCTCGTCCAACTCCATCCTGCCTCCTCCCATCCCTCGCCTCACGCATTCTAGCCGCCCGCGCGGTCCATTGCCTATCCCGTCCCCACGTTGCCCAATACATGAGTATTTCCGCCATGTTATAAGATGTCGATTTGTTCTCGACGTGTCGATTGTGCGATTCTGCTGACCGGTGATCGCCGCGGTGCCATCATGAAAGATTATTTGTACGACGTCGCGAAGCGGCTCGTCGCGTTCGACACTGTCAGCGCAAATAGCGACCGCGACGCGATGGAATACATCGTCGGCGAGCTTGCTCCCCGGGGATTCAAGACCGCGCTGCAACCGATCGAGCTGTTCGGCGTCGCGCAGGCCAACCTGATCGCGTGGGTTGGACCGTCGCGCGCCGACGGCCTGATCATTTCGGGACACGTCGACACCGTCCCCTTCGACGGACAGCCCGGATGGGAGCGCGAGCCGCTCAAGCTCGAAACCGCGGGCGAGAGAATCTACGGCCGCGGCACCACCGATATGAAGGGGTTCATCGCGCAATGCCTCGACGCGGCGCGCAGCCTTGATTCATCCCGGCTCAAGCGCCCGTTGGTATTCGTGTTCACGGCGAGCGAAGAAGTCGGATGCCTCGGCGCTAAAAGCGTCGCGCCTGCCCTCAAACAAATCCTGGGCGAAACGCCGGTCCCGCGTCTGGCGTGGATCGGCGAGCCGACTTCGTGGGGAGTGTCTCACGCCCACAAGAGCATCGTGTCGTTCATCGTAACGGTTCGCGGAATCGGCGGTCATAGCGGCGCGCCGGCCCGGGGCGTCAACGCGATCGCGGTGATGGCCCGCGTGATCGACACGATCGGCCGCCTTCAGCAGGAGCTCGCGGCGCGCCGTCCGGCGGAATATGTGGAGATTTTTCCCGACGCGCCGCACGACGTGCTGAATTTCGGAACGGTGCACGGTGGAATCGCGGGCAACATGATCGCCGAGGAATGCAAGCTGCGCGTCAGCTATCGCACGCTGCCCGACGCCAATCCCCTGGACGTCTATCGCGAGATCGGGCGACGGCTCGCCGCGCTCGACGGCCACGACTACGCGGGCCGCGAACATCGCGCGAAAATTGAGATCGGAGTCTCGAACGTCGTACCGCCGCTGGACTCGCCGCGCGGGACGGCTCTGGAAGCCGCGCTGTTCGAGGTCACTGGCGCGAACACTTCCGGCGGCGCGCTGTATGCCACCGACGGCGGATGGTTCACCGGCTCGGGCATCACGTCGCTCATCTGTGGCCCCGGCGATCTCGAGCAGGCCCATCAGCCCAACGAGCACGTCCGGCGCGACGCATTCGAGCGCGGCCCGGCGATGATTCACAAAGTGATCGAACGCCTGTGCTGCGCGGCGTAACCATCATGTGCGAGTTGGACGGAAAATGAGCGAAACGTGGCAGCGCGGCGGGGCGCCAATCGAGTTCTGGTTCGACTTTGCTTCGGGCTATGCCTATTTCGCCGCGCTCGAAATCGACGCGCTTGCCGAGCGCCACGGCCGAACAGTCGCGTGGCGGCCTTTCACGCTCGGCGCCGCGTTCAAAGTCACCGGTGCGCAAGGGCTGAGCCGCACGCCGCTCAAGGGCGAATATGCGCGCCGCGACTGGCAGCGCCTGGCAAGGGTCAAGGGGGTGCCGTTCATCCTGCCGGAAAATCATCCAAGGACGGGATTGCCGGCGATCCGCGCCTTTTATCATCTCGATCGAAACGATGCGCGTGCCGCCGCCGCCTTGGCGAAGCGCATTATCGTCGGCTACTTCCAGGACGGCCTCGATACCGACGATCCCAACGCCGTCGCTGCCGTTGCGGCCCCGCTCGGATTCGACCGGGATATGATGCTGGCAGGTATCGCCGATCCCGAGGTGAAGCTCATCGCGCGCCAGCAAGGCGAACAGGCGGTCGCCCGCGGCGTGTTCGGCTCGCCCTGGATCTTCGTCGACGGCGAGCCTTTTTGGGGCAGCGATCGGCTGCCGATGGTCGAGCAGTGGCTCGCCAAGGGCCCATGGTAGGTGCCGTTACTTTTTTACCCTGAGTTTCCTCTAGGCCACGCTGAAATCCATGTTGCGCAGGTCGGCCAGCAGGTCCGGGCCGGTGGGATTCCAGCCGAGCAGTTGGCGCGTTAGCGCGCTGGACGCCGCAAGATCGATTTGGGCGAGCCTCTCCAGCCAGCCGAAGTATCCCGGCGCCTCATCCGGTGTGATCGAATCGACGGGCACCTTCAACCCCGCAGCGATCACCTCGGCGATGTCGTGCAAGGGGATGCCCTCTTCGGCGACCGCATGGTAGCGCGCTCCCGCCTGACCCTTTTCAAGCGCCAGCCGAAAAAGCCGGGCGGCGTCGGAGACGTGCACGGCGGGCAACCGATTCTTGCCCTCGCCAACATACGCCACCCGGCCCTTCTGCCGAGCCAACTGGATATGTTGTGCAATCCGGCCCTGATGACGCGTGTCGTGCACCTGCGAAAATCGCATTACGATCACATGCTCACCCTTGCTGATGAGTGCGTCGGCCGCCTCCTCGGATGCTGCGCGGGCGAATTCCTCCGAACTTACGTGGCCGTCGGTTTCAATTGCGGGGCCGCCGGTTTTAGACCGCGCGACGCCTGTGCCGGAGCTAACGACGAGCGGCCGGTCCGAGCCGGCCAGCGCCTCGCCGAGCGTCTCGATGACCCTGCGGTCGTTCTCGCTGTTCTGCTTTAGTTTTGAGAAGTCGTGGTCGAAAGCCGCGTGGATGACGCCGCCGGCCGATTCTGCGCCGGTGCGCAGGCGGACCAGATCGTTCACGTCGCCGCGAAAGACCTCCGCTCCCGCACGGGTGAGTGCCTCGGCGCCGGCATCCGAGCGGCTGAGCCCGACCACCTGATGACCTGCGTTGATCAACTCTGGGACGAGCGCCGAGCCAATGAAGCCTGTAGCACCTGTAACAAATACCCGCACTATCCTAACCTTTGCTTTGTGAACTCGCGGCGTCCTGCGCCCCGCCCACTCGTCAATTGGAGCCCTGATAAGTTGCCCCTAAAGCCTAAAGCGACAATCTGAGACCGTTTCTCACAGAGACCGTCAATGTACAGTCGGTGATTTACTGAACTGTAATTGGTATTCGAACTTCGAACGACGATACGATCGCGACGCCGTTCTTCACTGCCGGAAAAAACTTCCACTGTTTGAGCGTGTCGAGCAGTACCGCGTTCAGGCGCGGGCTCGAGGTGGGCTTCTCCAGCGTGACCACGCTGGTGCCATCGAACGACACGTTGAAGCGCGCGACCGCCTCGGTCTGGATCGCCTCCTCGCGAAGTTCGTCGGGTATCACCGGCGTCGGCGCGTAAATCGCGTGCGCGCCCACCGTATCGCTGCCGATTCCGCCACCCGAGCCTTCACCCGTTCCCGAACCGCCGCCGCTCTCGCCGCTGTCCGTCGCGGTGCCCGTGCTCGTGCCCGGACCTTCCTCGACGCTGGGCGCCTCCGTAGTTTTTTCAGTGCCGTAGGGAGAACGGATCACCGGCGGCAGCGGTGCGGCCTTCTTTACGTGAACGACAGGGTGAGGCTTAACGACCGGCACGGCCTTCGGATGAGGAATCGCCGGCGCCGCGGGATGAGTCGCACCGCCGTTGCCCTGCAACCCGGCGACCGCCGGCGGTATCTCGACCAGCCGCGCCTCGATCGGCGTCTGCTCCACCGGCGCCATCACCGCCGTGCGCATCAGGATGACCGAAAAGACGCTCAGCAGGATTGTCCAGATCGCGATCGCCGCCGGGATGATCCACAGCAGGCGCCGGGTCGGTTCGTCCAACTCCGGCGGTCGCATCGCGATATGGGCTGCAGTGGCCACTTCAATGCTTCACGGCGATCAGAAATTTCTCGACGCCCGCGCGCCGTGCCTGGATCATCGCCTCCACCACTGTCCCCTCCGGCGCATCGGTGTCCGCGTTCACCACCACGCCCAGGTCATTCGTCTTGAGCAGCGGCTTGAGGACGAACGCCAGTTGGTCGAGCGTGGTCGCGGTTTTGTCGATGAAAATCTTGCTGTCGCGCGTGACGGTCAGCGTAATCGGCTCCTGATGCTCCATCGACTCGGCTTCGCCTTTGGGCAGATGGACGGCGATCGAGTTGAGAGTCTGCATCGACAGCGACGCCAGCATGAACGTCACCAGCAGAAAAAACATCACGTCGATCATCGGGATGATTTCGATCCGTCCGTGTCGAAAATGTCGCGCTCGCTGGATTTTCATCGTATCCTTCCGATACGCGCGCTCATCGCGCGACCGCCGCCGGGCGCGCCGCAATCAGGGACTCGGCGCCGCCTTCCTGGTCGAGCCGGATATGATCGACCAGCCGCGAGCCCAGCCGCTCCATCGTGTCGAGCGACTGCGATTGCATCCGCGAAAACAGGTTGAAGGCGAACAGCGCGAGCACCGCGATCAGCAGTCCGAGCGCCGTCGCAATCAGCGCCTGCGCGACGCCCGCGGTCACCTGCGTCGGCGCGACCAGCGTTGACGCTCCGATCACGTTGAACGATTGCATCATGCCCGTAATGGTGCCGAGCAGGCCGAGCAGGGGCGCCGCAGTCACGATCGTCTCGAGCACCCACAGTCCGCGCGCGAGCGTCTTTTCGATCCGGCCCGCCTCGTCGCCGGCTCTCGATTCGACCCACCACGCGGGCTGGTGGCGATTGTCGGCAATCACTTGAAGGAAGCGCCCGTAGGCGTTGCGCGGTCCGAGTTGCTTCAACTGCTTTTCGAGTTCGACCCACGAAAATCCGAAGGTCTCGACCAGGTCTGCGAGCGTCGCCGGCATCCGCAGGCATCGAGCATAAAGCACGCCTCGGTCGATGATTATCGCGATTGCAAGCACGCCCAGCACCAGCAGCGGATACACCATCGCGCCGCCGTACTTGATCGCGTTCCACGCCGCTAATAGTTCCTGCATTACTCAGTTCTCCTTACTACCTGACGCCTGATCCGCGGCCTGGGTTTCATTGGATGGCGGTCGCGGGTTTTGTGAATGGAAGTTCCCACTTTATCCCGCCATATAGCGCTCGGCGCGGGCCGAATTGATCGGCAAACACGCCGATTCCGGTACCGTTTCGAACCAGGTAAGTGCGATCGTTGAGATTCACAATGGCGCCGCGGAATTCGAGCGTGCCGCCATGGTTGGGTACCGGTACGCGCTTGGTGATGCCGGCGTCGACCTGGATGTAGTATGGCAGGTTTCCCGTGTTGGCGAAGCCGCTTCTAAGCCCGCTGCCATAGATACCATCGATGCTGAACATCCATCCACGCCAGTTGTAGACGACGCCGGCCGAGTTGGTGAAGGTCTGGTCGTGATCGAGGAATATGTAGTGATTACTGATGAACTTCAGCTCATCCGGCGCGAAGTTGAATTGCCCCGACTCGACCTGCGTGCCCTGCGCGACGCTATAGGCAAAGTTCTCGTAAGCGTAAATATTTTCATGTGTGTACGAACCCGTGAACTCAACGCCGTAGACGCGCCCCTTTGCGTAGTTGAATGTTTCGAATATAAGGGCCGGTCCGAACTGTCCCTCGTCGATCAGGTCCACTGCCTTCTTGTAGTACGAATCGATTCCGATATTGAGGCCGGGAATCACCTCCTGCGTTACGCCCGCGTCAAACAAATGGTCGCGCTCCACGGTCGGACTGCTGTTGCCCTTCGACGCCGCAGCCCCGGTCGTACCTTCGAGTTGCTTGATATTATTGACCTGCACCAGTTCGGTCTCAGGGGGTGTCATCTGGCGGGAGTAGCCTGCGTGCAACGTGGTGCCCTTGAACAGCTTGTATTCGAAGGCGGCGCGAGGACTGGCCTGGTCCGCTCGCACCAGGCCGTCGTACAGGTCGAAGCGGACGCCGTAATTGAACGTCAGCTTCGGCGTCAGCTTCCATTCGTCCTGGATGTAGCCGCTGTAAATCCAGGTCTGGAGCCCGATGTCGTCGACGAACGAGATTGGCGTGGTCTTCGGCACTCCGCCCACGATTGGGAATGTCGACTCGTGATTGTCGATCTCGGCGCGCTCGGCGTCGAAATATCCGCCCAGCCGAAATGTGTGATCGGCAATTCCATGATAGGCCGTGTCGAGCTGAAAACCGTTGCCCCAGTCGCTGCGAAAAACCTTCGCTGCGGCGCCGTTATAAATCAGGTCGCCGGTGTGGTCGGGATTGAAAGTAACCGCCGAGTAACGGCTGAACGGCGCGATCTGGTAGTCGATATTTTCGCCAACGGTTCCCTGCAGCGCGAGCACGTTGAAATAGTTCTGCTCAAACTGGTTCTCGCGGACCTTAGCCGACGGATACACCGGCACGCCTGCGAGCTGGAACACCTGCGGCTGATTGGGGTTCGCGGGAATCTGAAAGTGATTGATTGCGGCTCCCGAGATCAGGCTCAGCCGCGTCGTTGAATTTATGAAGTACGAGAAGTATCCAAAGCCTGAGCCCTGGTTGCTGGTGTCGTGAATCGCGGTGGGTCCTGAGGTCGGCGGCTCGACGCCACGGTCGGTGCCCAGGTATTGCCCCGTCACGAAGTAGCTGAAGTTGCCCTTCGAGCCGCCGTATTCGAAACTCGGCTCAGTCGTTCCGCGCTGCCCGCCATAGAAATCCACGTCGGCCAGGTTGTCGAGCAACCCGTCCTTGGTTTTGATATCGATGACTCCTGCCGTCCGCAGCCCATATTCCGCCGGCAGCGCGCCCGTCAGCAGGCTGATCGATTGAGCGAAGCGCGGACTCAGCACTTGTCCGAAGCCGGTAATCCCCTCGGGAAGCTGGACGCCATTTACCCGGTATTGAAGATTGGCATGGTCGCCGCGCACGTGGAGCTGTCCGAACGAATCCTGCGCGACGCCCGGCGCCTGTAGTATCACCTGGTTCAGAGGCGTATTCGCGCCCTGTGGCAATTCCTGGATCGCCTGCTGGCTGAACGTGTATTTGCTGCCGCCCGTGTCCGGCGACAGGGAGTTGCGCGCCTTGTTAAGCCGGGTCGCCGCGACCTTCAGGCTGACCTCCTTCTCGGCCTCCATCGCGACCACCACCGGCGCCGCGCCCTTCGTCGAGACCGACACGATGGCGGTCGCCGTCTTGAATCCATCCTTTGTCGCCACGACCGCGTAGGTGCCGCGCGCGACTGCGTTGAACGAAAACTCGCCCGCATCGTTGCTCGTCGAATGAGCCACCTCGCGCCCGTTGGACCCTTGCAGCGACAGCGACGCTTGCTTGAGCGGTCTGCCGAGCGCGTCCTTCACCACGCCTGTGACTCGATATTTCGTTGTCGTTCCGGTCTTCAAATTAGCCGCCAGCGCCGGCATGCAAATAGCCAATTGAATCAGGATCCCGGCTACCGAGATCCGCGCAAATAAATTCCTCCGCATCTCAAGCTCCCATCGGTTCAGGTTTCCGCCCGCGCCTTCCAGATGCGGGTGGCGGCGCGCGAAACAGCCGCGCGCACGAGAAGAATCGAATGTGTCGAACAGGGGGCTTTAGAGCGATACGGGGGGAGCGCGCACGCGCGCGGTCGACAACACCGGCGACTCGGATCGGACCGGCGCGGCGAGGAATACAGCCTCGGCTATCACCGGTCCGCGCGCGACGGTTGTGCCCGCAGCAACGGAGCCCGGCGAATGCAACGCGAGCTGGCAGACAGGACAGAATCCAGGGTCGCTGCTGAATGTGGCGGTTACGACCCCGTTGCGCGAAGCCGCACCCTCATGAAAATGAGCGACACCGATCAGCTGCGAGACGAGTATCAGCGCCGCGCCGAAGATCGCGATCGCGCGCGCCCCCGCTCTCCGGTTGTGAAACCTGGATATCATCAGATCTTCCGGCCCGATGAATGCCGCCGGACTATACCCTCGATCGAGCCTGCCGCCTGACACCCAGATGTGTCAAGCGAATGCGCCGAGCCGCAAAACCCTCACCTGCCGGCCGCGATGCGTCCCGCCTCCTCTCCCGTAAAAAGAACGGGCGAGGTAAGAGTCGGACCCTCCCCTTTACTAACTTCTAACAGGGACGAAGTCCCGCATCTTCTCCTGGTACTGGGTGCAGGGGTCACCCCTGCCCAAGGAGGTGCGGAACCCACGGTGGGTTCCGCATTTAATAAAGTGATTTCCCCTTTCCCAATCTACGCACGCCGCCAATCGACGCTCTGCTCGTATGCATGCGCGATCTTAAGTACCGTCGCATCCTCGAAATGCCGCCCGACGATCATCAAACCCACCGGAAGCCCGTTGGATTTCCCGCACGTCACGCTGACCGCCGGATGCCCACTCAAATCGAACGGCGCAGTGTTGGTGATCATCGAGTAGGGCGCGCGTTCGCCAAGGCGATGCGCCTTCATGGGCGTCGAGGGCATCACGAGCGCGTCATATTCGCCGAGCGCCGCGTCGTATTTCGCCGTCAGCACAGGCCGATAGCTCTGCGCCTTTGCATAGAACTTTCCGTGATAGCGCTCGCGCATCAGATTCCCGAACACCAGCATGAACTTGACAGTCAGCGCGACGTCGTTCGCCCGCTCGGGGTAATGCCGTCCGAAATGCGTGGCGAGTTCCGGCATATACGCGCCGGCATGATGCGTCCCCTGAAGATTTGTGCGCGCCAGCATCGCCATCCCCTCCGGCACTATCGCGTAAAGGACGTTGGCGGCGTCGCGATGCGCTGGTATCGAAATCTCGGTCGCACGCGCGCCGATTTTTCCCAGCGCCGCCACCGCGCGATTCACCGACGCATTCACGTCGGCCTCGGCGCCCGCTTGCGTAAAGCCCTCGCGCACGACTCCCAGCTTGACCCCGTCGAGCGACTTCCCGAGCGCCTCGCGATACGGCGCGGTGGTTACCTCGCGCTGCCGCGGATCGAGCGGATCCTTGCCCGCGATTACTTCGAGCAGCATCGCAACGTCGCTCACGCTGTTAGCCATTGGCCCGACATGATCGAGCGTCGGGTCAATACTCATGACGCCCGTGTAAGGCACGAGGCCGTAGGTCGGCTTGATACCAACGACACCCGACCACGACGCGGGAATTCTGATCGATCCGCCCTGGTCGGTGCCTATCGTCAGGTCAATATCGTCATAGTACAGCGCCGCCGCCGAGCCGCACGACGAACCGCCCGTGCAAAATTCCGGGTTGTGCGGATTGCGCGCCGGCCCATACGTGCTGGTGCGGCCGTCGCCCGACAACGCGAAGTCATCCATGTTCAGCGTCGCGACGATTTCCGCGCCCGCGTCGAGCATCCGTGCGACGATCGTCGCGTCGCGCTCCCCGACGTAACCCTTCAGCACCGACGACCCGCCGCTCGCCGGTATGCCCGCCACGCACACGCTGTCTTTCACGCCGACCCGCTTGCCCTTGAGCGGACCGCTGGCCGCGCCCTTGACGATGCATCGCGTGACGATAGCGTTGAGCGGGTCATCCTTCGGCGACGGACGCGTCTCCGCCTTGCGGTCGCGATAGCGCGCGGCCGACTCATTGGGAGCGCTCGGGAGCGCGTCGATTTGTTCGAGGACGGCCATCTGCCCCGGCATCATGCCCTGAAGCGCGGCAAGTTCCGCGGATGTCAGCTCGATATGATTCGCACGCGCGATTCGCTTCAATTCTTCCGCGCTGGGAACTTCGAATGCCATCGTCGTTTCCTCGTTGTTCCGTTTCTTAGCGGAAATACGGCATCAGATGGCGATGCGCATCGTCCATCGTCTGCTGCGGAGGCACACCCGGCACCTCGAAAAACACCGGCGCCGTCATCCCCGCTTCGATAAGCCGTGCCAGGCTCTCGCGGCATCGCGCTGGACTGCCGGCGATCGTAAACGTATCGACCATCTCGTCGGTTACCATGTCGGCCGGCACTTTCCCGCGCGCGAAACTTTCGCCGAACGCGCGAATCGTGTCGGCCGGCAATCCAGCGGCCGCGAAGATCGGCGTAGTCGGCTGCGGCGCCATCAACGAGATCAAAATCGCGACGAACGGCCGCAAGCGGTCGCGCGCCGCGCGCTCGTCCTCCGAAATCGACGACAGGATATACGCGCCGACGTTGAACGTCCGCGCGTCGCGCCCCGACTTCTCAAGTCCGCGCCGCACATGCTCCATCGCGAATTTTACGTACGCCGGCGACGACATCACGCTAAGCAGCAGACCGTCCGCCACTTCGCCCGTCAGCTCGCAATTTTTCGGCCCGAGCACGCCGAGATAAATCGGAATCTCCGCGCGCAACGGTTTGAAACTCAGCTTGATCCGCTCGGTCTGAAAGACGCGTCCGGAGTGTGTGACCTCTTCGCCGCGAAAGAATCGCCGGATGATCTCGATACTCTCGCGCATCGCGGCGGTCGGCCGCGTGTACGGGACTTTCAGGCGTCCCTCGATCCAGTCTTTCAGTCCCGCGCCGATTCCGAGAATGGCGCGCCCGTCCGCGACCTCGTCGAGCGCCGCGAACTCCATCGCCGTCAGCGCAGGATGCCGCGTATAAGGATTCACGACGCCCAATCCAATCTTGATCTTCGAAGTACCGCACGCGACCGCCGAGCCGAGCGCGAACGCCCCGCGGTAGAAGGGATCCTCCGGCACCCAGAATGTGCCGAAGCCGAGTTCTTCGGCGCGTTTGGCGTGCGCGACCAATTCCCGCGCGTGCGGGCTTTCGAAACCGACGCCGAATTCGCGAACTTTGGCCATCGCCGCCTACGCCTTCTTCTCGTTCTCGAACGCCATCCGCGGACCTTGCGCGTACCACGAAAAGTGGCAATGCCACATCTTCCACACCGGCTTGCCCGCCTCGTCTTCGCGCACGTAGACCTCAGTGCTGCGGAACTTGCCGCTGCCCGGCAACGGGTTGCCGTCTGCCAGCCAGATTGTGAAGTCGGCGCTGCACGAGAGCCATCCCATGTCGCCGCGGACGCGCACGCGCAGGTCTTCGTCCTCGCCGAGCTTGGCTTTCGCTTTCACGGTAGCGAGGAATTCCCACAGCGTCGCCCACTCTTCGATTCCGTCGTACGAGAAACCGTTGAGGTTCCATCCGAAGAACTTGTCGCCGCCGACGAACGCGTCGCGCATCATCGGGATGCTGCCTTTGCGATTCGCCTCCGTCCATACATTGTGCAACCGCACGATTTCGTCGATATCTTTCTGCGGGCCTTCGCCACGAATTTTTGCCATCGCGATTCCTCTTTTGTTGTCAGGCGCGTCGTACGCGAGTAGCTATACCTCACTTCGCATCAAAATAAACATTCACGCTTGGCGAATTTTCCGAAATTCGGGCTAAGTTGGCTGTGAGACAGGAGGATCGCGATGAACCAATTCAAAGTCGGCGACGTCAAGATAACCCGCATCATCGAAAGCGAGGCCGCATGGCCCGGCACCTGGCTCCTGCCGGACGCCACCGGCGAGAACGTCAAGAAGGAAGCCGATTGGCTCTATCCAACTTTCTCCGACGAGAAGGGCAAGCTCCGCATGAGCATCCACGCGCTCGTGATCGAGTCGCAGGGCAAGCGCATCATCGTCGACACCTGCATTGGCAACGAGAAGGTGCGCTCGAACCCCGCGTGGAGCAATCTGAAGCTGCCGTTCCTGAGCGACCTGGAAAAAACGGGGCACGCGCGCGACAATATCGATCGCGTCATCTGCACGCATCTGCACGTCGACCACGTCGGCTGGAACACGATGCTCAAGGACGGCAAGTGGGTGCCGACGTTTCCCAACGCGCGCTACCTGATAGGCGGCACCGAGTGGGATTACTGGTCGAAGTTCGACGGCAAGGACATGCGCGATCCGGTCGAGGATTCGGTGCGTCCGATAGTTGACATCGGGATGGCCGATCTCATCGACTCGAACTTTCGCGTCACTGACGAAGTGTGGCTCGAGCCGACGCCCGGCCACACTCCCGGACATCACAGCGTGCGGATTTCGTCGAAGGGGCAGCGAGGCCGTCATCACCGGCGACCTGATGCATCATCCGATTCAATGCAAATTTCCCGAATGGGACGACGGTTTCGACTCCGACCTCGCGATGGCGAAGAAGACGCGGCGCGCGTTCTGCGAGAAGTACGCCGACACCAACGTCGTCGTCTTCGGAACGCACTTTGCCACCCCGTCGGCGGGAAAAATCACGAAGAGCGGCGACTCGTTCCGATTCACGGCGTCCAGCGTCGCGCATTAGCGTTATGGGCGACGTCGCGCTTTCGTTCGACAACGGCCCCGACCCTGCGGTGACGCCGACAGTTCTCGACGTGCTCGCGCGCCGCGGCGTGAAGGCGTCGTTCTTCGTGCTCGGCAAGCATCTCGCGCTGCCGGAGCGGATGAAGCTGGCAGAGCGCGCGGCAGCGGAAGGACATCGAATCGGCAATCATTCGTTCACTCATCGCATCCCGCTCGGCGACGACCCGGCGCCCGACGCCGCCGATTCGGAAATCGCCAAGACCGAGCAGCTGATCGGCGCGCTCGCCGAGAGCCCCAAACTGTTTCGTCCATTCGGCGGCGGCGGCAAAATCGGGCCTCATCTGCTGAGCCGCGCCGCGGTCGATCACCTGGTCGCCAACCGCTACACTTGCGTGCTGTGGAATTGCGTGCCCGAGGATTGGATCGATCAGGATGCGTGGGTCGACCGCGCGCTCCGCGACGCCTCGACGCGCCCCCACACGCTGGTCGTGATGCACGACATACTGCCGCGCGCGATGAGCCATCTCGATCGCTTCATCGGCGCGCTCGTCGACGCGGGGCATCGCATGACGCGCGAGTTTCCCGCCGAATGCGTTCCGATCGAGCGCGGCGAAATCGTCCGCGACATTTTGGGCTTCGTGGCTCCGCCGCGCGCGACCGCCAGCTAGGAAATTTCGCAGGAATCATTCTATCTTTGCCTGCTTGAATTCGTTTGGTACCCTAGTCGATATGAGTATTCATTTCCGCGTACGCCGCTCGATTGTATCTGCGATCGCCGGTGCGATTGTTTTGTGTGCCGCCGCCCCGGTGTTCGCCTCCGACATCGGATCGCTGCTCAACAACAAGCCCAAACAGCCGGACAAGTTCGCGATAATCCGCGTCAACCAGCTCGCTTCGCTGATGGCCGATTCGAACTCGCACGTCAACATCTATGATGCGAACGGATGGGGCCTGCGTTCGACCGCAGGCGTGATTCCGGGCGCGCATCTGCTCACTAGCCACGACAAGTATGATGTAGCGAAAGAGTTGCCGCCCAACAAAAACGCGAAGCTGGTCTTCTACTGCGCCGACCTGCATTGAAGCGCGTCGCATGAAGCCGCCCGGCGGGCGGAAGCAGCGGGTTACACCGACGTGAGCGTAATGAGCGACGGCATCGAGGGCTGGAAAGAAGCCGGCAAGCAGGTCGAGTATCCGAGTATCAAAGAGTCAAAGAACAGCTGAGGTCTCTCTCGCGCTCGCCGCCGCTTGCGGCGTTGCAGTTCCTTCCCCCCATGGAGACACCCACATGGCAGTCAAAGCTGACTTCGTTCGAAAGATCTTCAGCGGCCTGGAGCATGGCGACGGTGCCGCCTTCTTTCAGCACGTAGCCGATGACGTCGACTGGATCGTCATGGGGACGCATCCACTGGCCGGCCACTACAAGTCTAAGCCCGACTTTATCGCGGGCACCTTTGCGAAACTGGGTAAAGTCTTGCCTGACGGGGCCCAGCTGCATGTCGAGTATTTACTGGTGAGCGACGATCAGGCCGTCGTCGAGCTCCACTCTGAAGCCACAGCTAAAAATGGCATGCGTTTCGATAACCGGTACTGCTGGGTGGTCTACTTCCGCGAGAACGTCATCGTGCGCGTGCGCGCCTATCTCGATTCCACGATGGTAGCTCGGCTTTTCGAGCAGAACCCGCTGAACTGAGGCGCACGACGACATATAGTGTCGGCGTGCAGCGCGACATTCCAACTTCAACCGCGGGTCGTGCTACGCCGATTCGCGAGCTGACTCCCCGCAGTATCGCGCTCGGCATCGCGCTCGCGCTGATTCTCGGTGCGGCGAACGCTTACCTCGGCCTGTACGCGGGCCTGACCGTGTCCGCGAGTATCCCGGCCGCCGTCATCTCGATGGCGATTCTGCGGATGCTCGGCGGCTCGACGATCCTCGAGAACAACGTCGTGCAGACGATCGCGTCGGCGGGTGAAGCGGTCGCGGCCGGCGCGATTTTCACGTTCCCGGCGCTAGTGATCCTGGGTGGCGTCAAAACGCTCCCGTACGTCGAGGTGACTGCCCTATGCGTAGTGGGCGCGACGATGGGCGCGTTGCTGGTCGTATTTCTGCGCCGCGCGTACATCGTAGAGGAACGCCTGCCGTTCCCCGAAGGCGTCGCGTGCGCGCAGGTGCTTCGCGCCGGCGACGCACAGGCGAATGTTCGCCCGCTGGTAGTCGGCGGTTTGATCTCGGCGGCTCTCAAAGCGCTTCAGGACGTCGCCGGAATAATTCCCGGCGCGGTTTCGGGCGCGCGATGGGTCAGGAGCGCTGCCGTCGCCGGGTCGCTCGACATTTCCGCGGCGCTGCTCGGCGTCGGCTACATAATCGGAATCCGAATCGCGGCGCTGGTATTCGCCGGCGGCGCGTTCGCGTGGCTGGTCGCGATTCCCGTGCTCACCGCCATTCATGGCGGCGGCGGAACGGGCGACGCAGCGGCCACGGCCTCGCAATTGTGGAGCGGCCAGGTGCGGTATCTCGGCGTCGGCGCGATGCTCACCGGCGGAGTCGTGACGCTGTGGAAGTTGCGCACGCGCATCACGTCCGCGATCGCCGACAGCATCCGCGTCGTGCGCTCGACGCAGGCCGTCGCGACGGCGCGCGAGGACACCGATCTTTCGGCGCGCGCCGTGCTGACGGCGGTCGCCCTTTGCGTCCCCGTAATCTTCGTCATCTGCCTTGGGCTGAGCGGGCAAGTCGCGCTCAGCGCTGCGCTGGCGGTGCTGCTGACGTTCATTTGTTTCTTCGCGACGGCCATCGCGGGCTACCTCACCGGAATAGTCGGCGCGTCGAACAATCCAGTTTCAGGCGTGACGGTGATTGTACTGCTCGCCGTCGCGCTGTTTTTGAAATTAGTCGGCGTGTCGCAGAGCGTCGGGCCGCAACTGGCGATTCTCTCCGGCGCGATCGTGTGCACGGCGGCTGCGATGGCGGGTGATTCGACCCACGACCTCGCGACCGGCTTTCACGTCGGCGCGACGCCGCGCTCGCTCGAAATCGGCGTGCTGGTGGGCGCGATCGCGTCGTCATTCCTAATGGCGCCGATTCTGAACCTGCTGATCGCCGGCTACGGAATTGCAGGCACTCCCACCGCGCGGGCTGGCGCGCTGGCCGCTCCGCAAGCGTTCCTGATGGCGAAAGTGACGCAGGGAGTTTTCCACGGCGGATTGCCGCTCGGAACGATTGCGACCGGTGCGGCGCTCGCGGCGATGCTCGGCTTCAGCGATCGCTACCTGGAACGCCGCGGATCGAAGTGGCGCACGCCGATCATGCCCGCCGCGATCGGTCTGTATCTCCCGTTCGGCCTCAGCGTCGCGATTTTTATCGGCGCGCTCGCGCATTCGCTTTTCGGACCCGAGGATGAAGCCGAGAGCGGCCCCGGTATTCTGCTCGCGGCCGGTCTGGTCGCAGGCGAGGCGCTAATGGGCGTCGCGAGCGGCGCGATGGTCACAGCGGGAATACGGCTGCCGATTTTCTGACGTCTATCGCGCCAGGCCGTCACAACGACGATTTTCGCTCAGCGCTTGTCGTACTCGTCGTGGCGACGCCACCAATAGCCTGTCTCGTTGCGCCCCTTGGGCGCGCGATCGAACCACTGGTACGCGCCCCACAGTCCGTCCAGTCCGCGCGCGTAGGTGGAATAGGTGTGATACACGACGCCATCCTCGAGCACGAACGCGCTCATCCCCGGCCGCTCGCGCGCATAGGTGGCCACGTCGGTGCCGGTCATGGCCGCGCCCTTAGCGGACCCGTCGGGTGTCGCACGCGAGGGTATCTCGGGCTTTTCGCCGGCGGCTTTCGGCTTTACGTCCAGCCTCTGGCGGCTCGGCTGGTAGTTGTACTCGACGGTCCCTTCACGCTGTTGCTCCTCGGTGACCGAGACGTAGAAGTCGAAGTTGAAGTCGCCGCCGAACGACGACGCCCATGGAAACGTCCACCCCATCCGCCGCTTGTACGCCTGCAGCTTCGCGAGCGGCGCCCGCGACACGGCAGAGAGCGTGACGTCGTGATTGGCCAGGTGGACGACCGAGCGGTCGAACCCGTCCGCGATCGCCGAGCACGACGGACACCCTGCCGTGTAGTCGGGCCCGAACATGAAATGGTAGACGAGGAGCTGCGAGCGTCCTCTGAAGAGATCTGCCAGCGACGCCCTCCCCTCATCGGTCTCGAACCAATACTCCTTGTCGATCCGAACCCACGGCAGCTCCTGACGTCGCCGCGCCAACTCGTCGCTGCGCCGCGTTAGCTCCTTCTCGTCCTTGAGCAGCCCGAGCCGGGCTGCAAGCCATTCTTCACGTGTCCCGGTCTTGTGATCGGTCATCGTTTCTCTCCTTTGGAAGTCTTTTTTTCGGCCGTCTGCTCATCGGAAATGGCGCCGATTCTGCCGACAACCTTCTTCCACCCTTCGCTCATATTCTTGAAAGCATTTTCGTTCTTCGGGAGCACGAAGCCGGAATGGACAAGGCGAAGACGCGTTCCGTTTTTAACTTTGGAAAGGGTCCACGTCACTACCGTGTCCAGCGGGGCGCCGTATCCGACATTTCCCTCGTGTCCGCCTTTCCAGGAGTAGACCAGCCGTTCGTTCGGCATCACCTCCAGCACCTGGCATTGAATGGCACCGTCCCACGCGCCGGCCGGCGTCGTCTGGAACGTGAAGCGCTTGCCGTTCACGGCCTCGAACCCGGTCGTCGGCATCACAAGCCAGCGCGCGATCAGTTCGCCTGTCGTCAGCGCTTTCCAGATCGTCTCCGGCGCATGCGGAAGCACCTCCTCGACCACGATATCCCGCCTATCGACCTTCGTTGGGGCCTCAGTCATGGATCGATCTCCTTCAACAACGTTCTGAGATTGGCAAAGCGCTCGCGCCAGAAGACGCCGTAGAGCGCCATCCAATCGACGAGCGGCGCGAGCCCCTTTGGGTCGGCGCGATAATGGACATTGCGGCCCTCTGGCCGGTCGGCGATAAGGCCGGCTTGCTTCAACGACCGCAGATGCTGCGAGATAGCCGATTGCGTCACCCCGCTGCCGCGCGTCAGCTCGGCCACGGTGATTTCTTTGGATTTCACGATCCGCTCGAACACCGCGCGCCGCGTGGGGTCGGCCAGGGTGCGCATCACAGCATCGACGGTGGCGGTCTGCATCACGCCGATACGTTAGCGGGCACTAATGCATTAGTCAAGACTAATCTATTGGCAGCCCGATTTTCTAACCCCCTATGGCGCCAGTTCGTCGAGCAGCGCCTTCGCGTCCTTGAGGTCGGCGGTGTCGAAGCCTTCGGTGAACCAGTTGTAGATTTCGGCGAGTATCGCGCGCGCCTCGTCGCGCTGCCCCTGCTTGGCGAGCAGCATCGCGAGGCTGGTCGTCGCGCGCAGCTCCCACGACTTCGCCTTCTGGCGCCGAGAAATTTCGATCGCCGTGCGGAAGGATTGCTCGGCTTGCGCGGCGTCGTTTCCGTTTTGCATCAGCAGCAGTTCACCCTTCAGGCGAAACAGCTCCGGCTCGTACATCCGTTCTCCCGTCGGCTCCACGCGGGAGAACGCCTCTTCAAGAACCTTTAGTCCCGCCGCGGGTTGCTTCATTTGAAGGTGAGCCTCGACCAGCATCGCCAATAGCGACGGCCGGGAGTAGATCCCCATCTTCTCGCGGCTATTCACCCAGCGACCATCCATCCAGCGGCGAATTTCCTCACGACCCTCCTCGTTGCGGTCCTCATGCACCATACTCCAGGCTCGATGACCGATTGCAGCTAGTTCAAGCGGCCGAATTCCATACTCGGATCCGATCGCGATCGCAGCTTCGGCGTGTTCTCTCGTCCTGACCACATCTCGGAGGAAGCGATTCAGGTTCCATCCTTCGGTCAGGCTGAGTATCGCAGGCAAGGGGTTCTTGAGCGCGCGCCCACGGGAAATCGCTTCATCCGCCACTCTGCGCGCGCGGTCCGGAAACCCCAGCAACCAGAGGCTCTGCGATAACGCGGGGAATGCGCTTGCGAAGCGGAAATGGCCGAACTGATCTTCCTGACCTGGAACGGCGAGGCTTTCCTCGCCGTGCGCTTTTGCCGCCTCTGGCTGGCCAAGCCGCAAGAAAGAAGCCGCCAGGCTCGCGTGGGCGGTTCCCAACATCGCGGGATCACCTTGTCGCACCGCCATGTCGAGCAACTGCTCACAGAGCTCTCGCGCCCGTCTCCCGTCGGCCCTGATCTCGAAGTATAAACACAAGCCGCTAAGTGCGAAGAAAAGCTGGCGCTCGTCTCCGATTCGACCGCAGAGCTCAATCGCCCGCGTAAAGGCCTGTCCTACCTCGACAAAGCCAGGCGAGGACAGGGGCGCAAGCGATTGCGCCAGTACGATCTGCAGCCCGATTTCTTGACGGTCGCGCTCGGGACCATCGGCACTGCCCGCCAGGATCGAGATACCACGCCGGGCGAGGTCCGTCGCTTCCGTGTAGGCTGAACGCTGCTGCGCTTGTACGGCGGCAAGGTGCAGATAGCGGGCCGCCTTCATCGAATTGTCGCTGCGACCGTAGTGATGCGCCAACTCGGCGACGTGATCGTCGATCTGGCTCGGGGCCACAGCTTCAATCGCGGCGCCGATCCGTCCGTGCAACAGCTTGCGCCGTTCAACCAGCACCGAGTTGTAGGCGACTTCCTGTGTCAGCGCGTGCTTGAAGGTGTACTCGACGTCGCCGGCCGCGGGTTGCTCGTAAATGAACTCGGCGAGTTGCAGTTCTGAGAGCATCCGGTTCAGTTCGTCTTCAGACCTTGAAACGACACTCTTAAGGAGACCGAGCGCCAGTTCTCTTCCTATCACTGCGAGCGTCTGCAGCAGGTCTTTCTGATCAGGCAGCAATCGATCGATGCGCGAGGCGAGGATTGCCTGCACGGTAGGAGGAATCCTGAGCTGGCTCAGCGAACGGGTGAGCTTCACAGCGCCGTTACGCTTAAGCGTCCCTTCGTCGAACAGCACCAGTACAGTCTCTTCCATGAAGAATGGATTGCCCTCGGTACGCTCGATGATCAGCCGCTTGAGCGGCCCCAGCTCCGCGCTGTCTCCCAGCAACGACTGCAACATCTCGTCGGCGCTTTCGTTGCCCAGCGGGTCGAGCCGCAGCTGCGTGTAGTAAGTCTTGCTATTCCAATGATGCGAGTATTCGGGCCGATAGTTAACCAACAACAGAATCTTCGCCGTACCGATCGAGTCGGCGAGCAGATTGAGGAATCCCTGGGTGCCCTCATCGATCCAATGGAGGTCCTCGAAGATCACCATCAGTGGCTGGTTGATCGATTCACGAAGCAGGATGCGCTTGATCGCATCGAGCGTGCGCCGCTTCCTTATCTCGGCGTCCATTCCGGCCAACGGATCGCCACTCTCGACGATTCCAAGCAGGCCGAAGAGGTAAGGCAAAGAATCCTCAAGCGAGCGGTCCAGCAAGAGGAGCTTGCCGATCACTCTCTCGCGCCGCTTGCGCGGGTCATCTTCTGCTACGATGTCGAAGTAGGAGTGGAGTAGATCGATAACCGGCAGGAATGCGGAAGCCTTGCCGTGCGACACCGAGAACGCCTCGAGCACCATCCAGTCCGCCGCGCTGGTTGCCTTGAATTCGAATAACAGTCGCGACTTGCCGACCCCCGCCTCGGCCATCGCGGCGACAATCTGCCCGCGTCCAGCCTTGGCTTGCTCCGCCGCAGCCTTCATCGCGTCCATCTCGCGCTGGCGTCCGACGAACTTGGTGTAACCGCGTCCAGCGGATCGCTGCAGCCGCGTGCGCAGCGGCCCGAGACCGGTAACTTCATAGACGGTAACGGGCTCGCTCACTCCCTTGATGCGGGTCGGTCCTCGCGCCTTGAGAGCAAAATACCCTTCCACCAGCCGACGGGTATGCTCCGTGATTGCGATCGATCCGGTTGGTGCCACCGTCTGCATCCGCGAGGCCAGATTCGTGGTATGCCCGATCGGGGTATACTCGACGTGTCCGCCGCCGGTTGAAATCGAACGCACCACAACTTCGCCGGTGTTCACACCAACACGAATCTCGAGCGGCGCTTTGCCATCGGCGAGCAACTTATCGCTATACCGCCGCAGTTCTTCCTGCATGCGGATCGCCGCATACAAGGCTCTCTGCGGATGATCCTCATGCGCGACCGGGGCGCCGAACAACGCGAAGATACCGTCGCCAGTGCTCTGCACGATGTATCCGTCGTAGCGCCGCACCGCGTCGATCATCAGCTTGAGCGCAGGATCGATAATCGCGCGCGCCTCTTCGGGATCGAGGTCCTGCTCCAGCTCCGTCGACCCCTTGATATCCGCGAACAGCGCCGTCACCGTCTTGCGCTCGCCCTCGAGCGCGGATGCGTCGGCCTGCTCTGCTAAAAAAACGCGAACGTTGGAGGCCGCTTCTGGCGACGGCGAGGCTGCGGCTGCCGCGCCGGCACGATCTGTCAGTGCACTGCCGCATTTGCCGCAGAAGTCGGAGGTCGGCGGGTTTTCCGCCTTACACTTCGAGCAACGCTTTGCGAGCGCATTACCGCACTTCGCACAGAAGTTATTGGTCGAGGGATTATTCGTCCCGCATTTCGAGCAGCGCATCGACGTGCCTTCAGACTAGACGGTCGGTCCTTCTTCTATCACCTGGCGCAAGCCAACGACTACACGGCTGGACGATGATTGCGGATTCGCGATGTCTATTTCATAATAGATTCATACTAGACTAACGACTGTTAGATTCATGAAATCCCGCACAGGACACCGCCTTCCGCTGCTGGCGCTCGCTTTCGTTGCCTTCGGGAGCGTGACAATCCCATCGGGCCATGCCCACGCGCAGGCGATGCGTCGCGATGCGCGCGTGGTCAAGACACAATTCGTCAAACCCGCCGACACCGTCGATCCCAGCACTCTGACCGGCAAGCTGATCATGGGCTACCAGGGATGGTTCAACTGTCCGGGCGACGGCACCACGGTCGGCTGGTGGCACTGGTTCACGGGATCCGACCCGACCCTGGACTTTCTGCCGAACGCCGCCGATTATCCGACCGCTGAGCAATGCGTCACCACTATGCTCGACGCCGCCGGCAATCCGGTGAATCTTTTCAGCGACGCGAACCCGGCCACTGTCGAGACGCAATTTGCCTGGATGCAGCAATACGGCCTCGACGGCGTCGCGCTGCAGCGTTTCTCGGTGGACCTGTTGAGGCCGCCGACCCTCGAGGCTCGCAATATCGTCCTCGCCAACGTGCGTCAGGCGGCGGAGGACAACGGCCGCGTGTTTTTCGTCATGTACGATCTCACCGGTCTGCCCGACTCAAAGCTGGACACCGTCGCCAAGGACTGGAAGACGCTCGAGAGCCAGGGGATCACCAGCAGCCCGGCCTATCTGCGCCATCGCGGGCATCCCCTGCTCGCGGTCTGGGGCCTCGGCTTCGCGGGGCGCTCTCTCACTCCGTCCGAGACGTTGAACTTGCTCAAATCGCTCGACAAGGCCAGCGCGAAATACGGCGGCGTGACGATCATGGGCGGGGTGCCGTCCTACTGGCGGACGGGGACGCTCGATGCCTCCTCCGACCCCAAATGGCAGAAGGTCTGGCCCAAGCTCGGCGTGCTGAGTCCATGGTCGGTCGGCCGATTCACGGACAATGCCTCCGCGGATAGCTATAGCGCCACCGTCTGGCAGCCCGATTTGGCAAAGACGCGCGCGCTCGGCGTCGACTATATGCCGGTAGTGTTCCCCGGCTATTCATTCGCCAACACCAATCGTGCGTTGGGTCAGGGCGTTCCCATCAGCAACCCGATACCTCGCCAATGCGGCCGCTTTTATTGGCGGCAGGTGTATGACGCGCTGGGGACGGGCGCGACGATGATCTACGGCGCGATGTTCGACGAGCTCAACGAGGGCACCTCCATGTTCAAGATGCTGCCCGACGCCGCCGGCGCGCCCGTGCAGGGAATCCCGCCCGGATATACGTTCGTCACGCTCGATGCCGACGGCTGCCCGCTGCCGAGCGACTGGTACCTGAGCCTCGCCGGCGCCGCCACGACTGCCGTGCACTCCGGCATGCTGCCCTCCCCAAACTTGCCGCTGCAATTGCCCTGAGGTTGATCGGAAATGCTCCGGGCTCCCGCACACTGGCCGGAATCTCCGACATTTGCTCTCGACGCTCTCATGCTTATCGGTTTCTCGCTGACGCTTTGCCTCGCAACCGCGCGGGCGCAGATGCCGGTTAGTCCGCTGATCGTGACGAGGACCAGCGTGATTCGGTTCGAGCCGCAGGTTCCGAGCGGCGATGTGCGCGAGGGTTCGTGCTGGACGGAATCGATCGCCGTCACCCGGCCCGGCGCGTGGCGATGCACCGTGGGCAACGCGATCAGCGATCCGTGTTTCGTGGTCGCGTGGAATCACGACCAGCTTGTTTGCGATGCCGATCCAGCGCTGAAGCGAGACGGCTTTGTTCTCAAGTTGACCAAGCCACTGCCCAAGCCCTCGAGTCGCGAACAGAAAGTGGAACCGTGGGTATTTCGGCTGGCGGACAATTCGATCTGCGAGGCGATGACAGGGACGCTGCCGGCCGTGAACGGCGAGCCCGCGCGATGGTCATGCGCGATTCACATCCGCGACCAGGTAAGGCCCGACGGAGTCGTAACCACCCTCACGCCAGGAAAAATCTGGCTGGCGAACAAGTTCCCCGAGGGCGCCGTAGGATACGAGAACACCGGAGCGCCCAAAGCCGAGCCGGATAAAGTCCCGGTGAAAGTAATCTGGGAGTGACCACGCCGCTAGTGCGGAGGCAGAATCTTGAATCGCGCGCGAAGTGGCGCGCTGAATAACGACCCTCACCTTCATCCTCTCCCTTGCAGGGAGAGGGAAAGATAAAGCGAGCGCGCCGCTACTTGCGCATCGTGCGTAGTTGGCGATGGGTCATCATCCAGCGCAACTCGCCGCCGCCGCGGTCGAAGCGCGCGGGCAGGTCGATCGCGATGCATCCGCCGGTCTTCAGCTTCATATGAACGACGTCGCTCGCTCCGGTCAGCAATATCGATGCGACGGCGCTCAGTTGCGGCTCGTGTCCGACGATCATCACGTCCTCATGCTTTGCAAATGGGCGCAACGCGGTCACCGCGTCTGTCGCCGCCACCCCGGTCGCGAGCGCGGGGAGAACCTGCGGCGGCGGAGTATTCTCGTAGGCGGCCGACACGATCTCGGCGGTTTCGGCGGCGCGCGCGAGCGGACTGGTCAGAATGACGTTGAACTTCAGACCCATCGCGCGCAGACCCGCCGCCGCTCCGGACATTTTTTCCTTCGAGCGTTCCGTGAGCTTGCGCGCGCCGTCGTCGCCGCTCGAGGCGGCCTCCTCGGCGGTCGCGTGACGCAGAATATAGAGCCTCATGAAAGTGTTTCCATGCCGGAATGGGAGTCTATCGAATTGTGATTGGAGTCCGGTGCATCCGCAATATCACCGCCAGCGATTTGCGGTTGATCCGGCGGATCGGACTCGACCGCATCCGTCGCCGGCGAGCTCACTGACATGAGGCTCAGCCTGCCGGATTTTCGAATTTCCTCCATCGTGTCCCGCATCGCATCGGAGCGCTCGAAGCGCCGCCACGCTTTCATGCATTGCCGGCGCAGTTTGCTTTCGCGGCTGCTCAGCGACTGGATCAACGCTCCCGCCGCCAGCATGGTCCGAGGCGGGGCAGCGGAAGTCTCGGCATACGACAGCAGCCAGGCGGTTGCGACGGTAGTGTCGTGATAGAGCCCGAGCATTTCCTGCAACTCCTCGAGCCGCGCCAAGGTCTTGCGATGACGCTTGGCGCCGAGCGGCGCGATCATCTCGAGCTCGTAGCGCAGCCGCTTGATGCGAACGCGGAGCTTGTGGAAAACGGGGGTTGGAGCGTAGGGGGCGAGTTTGTCACCGAGACGGGACGCGCCGCGCGAAGCCGGCCGGATCAATTGGGCGGCGACGATGCCGAGCCGCCGATCGGCGCCGACTATCTTGATTGCCGGCCGCGACAGCTTCGCGATCAGGTTCCTATAGCGCTTCGACTCGAGCAGCTCGTACAGCCTGGCGTGCTCGGACTTGCGCCGTTCTTCGAGCGCCGCGATCATCGGCGCGATCGCGTCTTTCAGATCGGGCTCGATCTTGGCGGCGCGAGCGGCGATCAGCGCCGAAGTCACGTCACATTCGCGCGCGGCGCCGGCTTGAGTGCCGAGCCATGGCAGGTCGCGCCGGAAGAACTTGAGCTGCGCGGCGTAAATGACGCTCGAGAACAATTCGATCGTCGCGCGCAGGCGCCGGGTCGCGACGCGCAGTTGATGCAGCGGCTCCGCCTCGCCGGACTCGGCCGCGGTCTGATTGCGCAGCAGCGCTTCGACGCCGAACGCGATCGCTTTGCGCGCCGCGTCGGCGACGGTTTCTCCGGGGGAAAGCGTTACTCTGCGCGTCGGCGCATCGGAGCGCGAAGCATCTATCACCCTGCTATTCCTTACGCGTCGATACGCCGTCGCGATTCGGGATGCGACTTGCCGTTGGCGCCGGACAGATATTCGGCGATGTGTTTTCGAATCTCGCCCTGCAACTCCTCGACCGGCAGGCGCGCATCGACCGAGATGAAGCCGAACTCGCTGGACAAGCGGCGGTACTCGTCGATCAGGCGGCTTTGGTAGTGCTCGAACGAATCGAACAGGTCCGTGCCAAGCGCGAGATGCATCCCGGATTCCCAGTAGTCCATGCCCTTGCCCATGATGACACGCGGAATGAGAGATTCAACGTCGATGTCGAGGTAGAGAACGAGGTCGGGCACCAGCGCCATCCCGAACACCTCGCGCGTCCAATCCGGGTCGGCGCCCATCACGGAGTTGCGCGCGAACGCCGTGTACATGTAGCGATCGGCGATCACGATAAAGCCGGCCTGCAGCGCCGGCAGGATTTCATGTTCGAGGCGATCGGCAAAATCCGCGGCGTAGAGCAGAGAGAAGGTCGTGACCGTGAGCTGATGGCCGGCCTTGGCCTCGTTGATGGTTTCGGAGAGCAGGGGCGAGCGGGTCCATCCGGTGTTGCTGACGGCGTAGCCTTCGAGTTCGAGCCACGGCCGCAGCAGTTCGATTTGCGCCGAGCGGCCGACGCCGTCGGTTCCCTCGATCGCGATCAAATGGCCGGGCAGCCGCTTCTTTGTGAGGTACGGCAGCCCATGGCCGTACCAGGTCTTAGCGTGGCTGCGGGGTGGCGCCATTTTTTCCATTCGCTCGCTGGAGGTCGTAGTCTTGAAGGACTTCCTGGACCATCGTGCGCACGACCTTCTGTTGATTGGGAATCTCGGCGGTAGCGTCAATCGGACGCATCCCGAACTCGGTGGTCAGCTGATCGTAAATTTCGAGCACGCGGCTCTGAAACATGCGGAAACTCTCGACAGGGTCGGCGGAGAGACCGACATCCATGCCGGCCTCGTGGTACTTGAGCTTGGCGCGTCCCGACAGCAGGCGCTCGAGCGAGATGTCGATGGGCACGCGGAAGTAGAGCGTCAGATCGGGGCGCAGCGCGGGGCTGTAAACCGAGCGGACCCAGTCGGGATGCACGCCGCGCGCGACGTCGCGCGCAAAGGCGGTGTACACGTAGCGATCGGCGAGCACGATCATGCCGGCCTTCAGCGGCGGCAGGATCTGATAGGTCAGGCGATCGGCGAAATCGACGGCGTGCAGCAGCGAGAAGGTCGTCGGCGTCAGCAGATTCTTTTTCTTGCCGCGCTGCATCGAACGCCGCACCAGCCGCGACGAATTCCACTCGGTGAAATGGACGGGGTAGCCGCGCGCGCGGAGCCATCGCTCGAGCAACAGCAATTGCGTCGATTTGCCGGAGCCGTCGATCCCCTCGACGCAGATCAAACGGCCGCGATAGGGATGCGGCGTCTCGAGCAGGGTCTTCGGCGCGGTGCGCAGCGCGGATTTGCGCGCGGTCGATGGAGTAACGTGGCCGTTGGGCGAAGGCGAAGGGATGGGGGCGGCGGGCAGCTCTACCGCTGCAGCACCACCTGGCGATCCAGCAGTCTCGATAGCAGGTCGGTTCTTCTCTCGCATGTCCATAGTTCGAGGTCGGCTTTCTCGCGCTTCGAATCCACTCCGACGATCACACGGCCCGGAGAGTACCTGACCTCGATATTCTTAACCACACCGAAGTGGCTTCGATCCAGCGCGTCGGCGACACGCAAAATCGCGGCGAGGCCCCTGATCACACGGCGCTTGGCGGGGCTGAGCGATTTCAAATCCGGCGAATCGAGCTTGGGGGCCTGCTTGCGATGTCCGCGAGCCGCCTGTGCGATGACCTCGATTTCGTCTGTGTTGAAGCCGAACAGCTCCGCATTCTTAATCAGGTAGTAAGAATGGCGATTGTGCCGGTCATGATCAATCGCGTGGCCTATATCGTGAAGTAAAGCCCCGAATTCAAGCAGTTCTCGCGAGGACTTGGGCAGCCCCAAAACGGGCGCCGTCGCGTCGAACAACTTGAGCGCCAGCCGCGCGACCTGCTTGCCGTGCTCGTTGGCGCCGGCGAATCGAGCGGCCAGGGCGCCGACCGAGCGGCGTCGCGCGTCAGCCGCGGAGCGCGAGTCGATCTTGTGCGCGAGGCCGAGCAGCACGCCCTCACGGAGCGCCCAGGTGCATGCGACCAGTTCCGGCGCGCCGGATTTCTTCAGGATGAAGTTCACGAGGGTCGCCGCGGCGGGCATCAGGTCGACGCGCTTGGCGTCCATGCCGGGAAGATCGACGCGCAGCGCCGCGTTGGCCTCGACCAGGTCGCGGGTCAGATCGGAAATTTCGCCGGCGGAGGCGCTCGCGCCATGCAGGCGGCCTAGTTCCTCGCCGCGCGACGATCGCGCCATCGCAACCAGGGTGTTGATCGTCCCCGACGTTCCGATCGCGCGGACGGCGCCGGCGCGCCGCGCCTTCCGCATCAGCGGTCCGATCGCGCGCTCGAGATGTGCCTCGAGCTTGCTCAACTGCGCGCGCGAGGGCGGGTCGTCGAGGAGGAATCTCTCGGCCAGCCGCGCCGCGCCGAGCTTCACGCTGCGCATCCACAGCGGCTTGCCGTCGCGGACCAGAACCAGCTCAACGCTGCCACCGCCGACGTCGACGAGCAAATGAGGTCCGCCGTCGAGACCGAGAGCATGACGCGCCGCCTGAAAGATCAGTCGCGCCTCGTCGAGGCCGGAGATCACCTCGACCGTCAGTCCCGTCTCGCGCTTGATGCGGCGGATGAATTCCGTGCGATTGCGCGCCTCGCGCACGGCGCTGGTCGCCACCGCTCGCAGCCTGTCGACGCGGCGCACTCGCAGCAGGCGTTTGAAGTTCACCAGCGCGCGCACCGCCAGGTCCATCGCTTCGGTGGTGAGCCGTCCCGTCGTGAACGAGCGGCGACCGAGCCGCACCATCTCCTTGACGCGGTCAACGACCTCAAGGTGGCCTTCGCGGCTCACGTCCGCCACGATCATGTGGACCGAGTTGGATCCGACATCGATGGCTCCCAGCCGCATGGATAGAAGGTAACGTCCCAGGCCCTCGATGTCATCCATATGACCCCACATCCGCACCGGCGCGCGGAAAGATCGCGCACTCAACCTGCGACGATTAGAAGCGATGCGCGTTACGGCGCGATGAACGGAGAATGTTGAATTTGTGTTTGAGGGCGGCGCTAGTCCTTCATCGCGGCAAGAACCCGCTCGAATAATTCCAGCGTCCGGTGATCGAACAGCACAAAATCGACGCGCTCGAGCGTGGTTGGACCGCCGAGGTGCGCGCGCACTTCCTCGAGCATCACCTGGGCGCATCGCTCGATTGGGAAACTCGCGATGCCGGTGCCGATCGCCGGAAATGCGATCGTCTTGAGCGAATTCTCCCTGGCCCGCATCAGGGAGTTGCGCGTCGCCGCGCGTAGATTCGCCTCCGACGTCGATTCCCCCAGCCGCATGCTCGCGGCGTGAATCACGTGCCGCGCGCGCAAGCGTCCCGCGCCCGTAATCGCCGCCTCGCCAAGCGCAATCGGCCCGATTCGATCGCACTCCTGTTGAATCGACGGGCCGCCCTTGACGCGAATCGCGCCCGCGACGCCGCCGCCCAGCATGAGATCGTTGTTCGCGGCATTGACGATCGCATCGACATCGGTGTCGGTAAGGTCGCCCTGCCGAAGCTCGATCTTCGCGCGCCAATCTTTGTTCATGGTCATGTTATTATTGCGTCAACTGTGTGGACGAGGAAGACGACAGCCGAGCTCCTGCGATTGTCCGCGCAGATTGCGGTGGCGCTTGTCGCGCTCGCGGGATGCGCTCACGATCGCGCCGATCGTTTCCCTGGATCGATTCAGGTCGACATCGAAATCTCGCCGACGTCGACCGACCCGCGCTTCGGGACCGACGCTATGTCCTCGCGCATCAACGAACTGATCTTCGATTCTCTCGTTAAGAGCGACCGCAACGGCCAGTTCGTCGGTCGTCTTGCTCAAAGCATAGAGCATCCCTCACCAACCCAGACCGTCTACCATCTTAATCGTGGAGTGCGCTTCAGCGACGGCCGCGAATTGACGGCACGCGACGTGCTCTTCACTTACAACTCGATCCTCGCTCCCGCGTCGATGTCGCCCAAGCGCGCCAGCCTCGAGGAGTTGAAATCAATCGAAGCGCCCGACGATTACACGGTTATCTTAACCGTTGCGCATATCTATGCGCCCGCCGTCGAGATTGCGACCGAGGGTATCGTGCCCGCGGGGACTCCGTTGCCCGCGCAGGGAAGCGGCGTCGCGCCGGTGGGCAGTGGACCTTTTAAGATGGTCGCATACGCGCGCGACGAATTCCTGCGGCTTGAGCGCAATCCGTATTACCCACATCCGCCTGCCGCGGCGCAGTCGATCCTTTTCAAGATCGTACCCGACCCCACAGTGCGCGCGCTCGAACTGGCGGAAGGCGTCTGCGACTTCGCCGGAAACAATATCCAGCTTGACGTGCTGCCATGGCTCGCAGCTCACCGGTCCATTGAGATCAGCAAGACTCCTGGAACTACCTACCGTTACCTGGCTTTCAATTTTCGAAATCCACGGTTGCGCGATCTGCGCGTGCGGCGCGCGATCGCCTATGCCCTCGACCGCAATACAATAGTCAGTACCGTCTTGCGTGGTACGGGTAGAATAGCAACTGGCATGCTCTCTCCGGAGAGTTGGGCATACGATGGCAACGTCACTACCTATTCCTACGATCCGGAAAAGGCGCGTCAGCTTCTCGATCAAGCGGGCTATCCCGCCGGCAAAGATGGGATGCGCGGGCTTCGATTCGAATTCAAGACGTCTGCCGAAGGCGCGCGGATTGGCGAAATCTTTCAAGCGATGCTTAAGAGAGTGGGTATCGAACTGACTATACGCACACTTGAGTTTGCTACCTACTATGCCGACATCCAGAGCGGGAACTTCGATCTGACGTCGCTGCAATGGGTCGGCATAAACGATCCGAACCAATACTACAGAGTATTCGATTCGAAGAAGACGCCTCCGCACGGAGAAAATCGAGGCTACTATTCAAATCCTGAGATGGACCGTCTCGTCGAAGCGGGGAAAACCACCGTCGATCCCGAGGCCCGAAAAAAAATTTATGCGCAGGTGCAGCAACTCGCCGCCGAAGAGTTGCCATACGTTTCGCTGTGGTGGGTCGACAACGTGGCCGTGATGAATCGGCGCCTGGTCGGTTTCGAAGCGTATCCCAACGGCAGCTTCCGTTCACTCACGACGCTGACGCTCATTGGCGGAGGCGGTGGAGAGCCGGCGCAGTGATTCGCTACGCGCTCCGGCGCGTGCTCGCGCTCGTGCCCGTCGCACTCGGCGTGGCGACGCTGACGTTCGCGATTATCCACCTCGTGCCGGGCGATCCCGTGATTGCGATGCTCGGTGAAACGGCCGCGCCCGCCGACATTGTTGGGATGCGCCATCAACTCGGCCTCGACCGTCCGCTCCTGGAGCAGTACGCCGCATATCTCGGTGGACTCGCGGTCGGCGATCTCGGCGAATCGATTTCTTATCGCAAGCCCGTTTCGCGCCTCATCGCCGAACGCTTCCCGGCCACCATCGAGCTCGCCGCCGCGGGGATGCTGGTAGCAGTACTCTTGGCATTCCCGCTGGGATTAATCGCCGGCTCGAACCCCGGCGGCGCCGGCGACCTGGGCGCGATGGGTTTTGCGATCGTCGGCATTTCCATTCCGCACATCTACCTCGGTCCGTTGCTCATGATTTTGTTCTCACTCGATCTGCGCTGGCTGCCGCTCACCGGCCGCGGCGGTCTCGAGCATCTCGTGCTGCCTGCCGTCACTCTCGGCACGGCGCTGGCCGCGATCCTTGCGCGCATGTTGCGTCAGAGCCTGATTCGGGTGCGCGAGAGCGACTATATGCGCACCGCGCTCAGCAAGGGCTTGAGCGCGCGGTCCGCGCTTGTTCGCCACGGGCTCAAGAACGCGCTCACATCCGTCGTGACCATCATTGGACTTCAGATGGGCGCGCTGCTTAGCGGCACGCTCATCACTGAAATAATTTTTTCGTGGCCGGGTATCGGCCGCCTGCTGATTAGCGCGATCGGCGCACGCGACTATCCCGTGGTAGAGGGATGCGTACTTACTTTCGCGATGACTTACGTCGTCGTGAACATGGGGACCGATCTTGTTTATGCGATCGTAGACCCGCGCGTGAGAATCTCGTGATCGCGCGAGTCCGCAATCCCTCACTGGCTATTGGAGTGACTATTGTTGTTGCTATTGCGGTGGCCGCGATCCTTGGCCCGTTGCTGTTTCGCGTCGATCCTTTGTCGATCGATCTTGCCAACACGCTTGCCGGTCCAAGTCGCGCACATCCGCTCGGTTGCGACGCGCTTGGCCGCGACGTGCTTGCCCGCGTTCTGTGGGGCGCGCGGCTTTCGCTCTCGATATCGACGGTCGTCGTCGTGATCTCGCTCATAGTTGGCAGCCTGATCGGCGCAACCGCAGCGCTCTCGGGCGGCCGAATCGACAACCTTATTATGCGCGGCGTCGACATCGTCCTCGCATTTCCGGGAATCCTGCTTGCGATCGCGCTGGCGGCGATTCTCGGGCCGGGTCTGATCGATCTCGCGATCGCGCTGACCGCCATGGGATGGACCGGCTACGCGCGCATCGTGCGCGGCGAAGTGCTGACGCTGCGCGAGCGCGATTACGCCCTCGCTGCCGAAAGCCTGGGCGCCAGCAAGTCGCGCCTGCTGACCCGCCATCTGCTGCCCGGCGTCGTTGGACCGCTCGCCGTGCAGGCGACCTTCGGCATCGGCGGCATCATCGGCGCCGAGGCCGCACTTTCATTCCTTGGCTTGGGCGCGCAGCCGCCCACGCCCAGTTGGGGCAATATGCTCGACGCCGGCCGCGCGTTCCTGCTGGTCGCCCCGCATCTTACGACCGCGCCGGGACTCGCGATCGGTGTTTCGATTCTCGGCTTCAACCTTCTCGGCGACGGGATTGCGCAGAAAGTGGGGCATCGCGTCTGACTGCCCAAACTCATCAACCCCTGATATAGCTATTCGCAACGGCGTGAAAGCGCGCAGGGAGATCTGACTAATGCCGGAAACCAAAGTAGTACTTCTCGAGCAAGATGATCTGATGCACCCCAACACCGGCGAGTCCAATTTCAACGAGAGTGCATACTACAATTTCTTCGATCGCGGTCAGCGCCTCGGCGGTTTCATCAGACTGGGTAATCGCGCGAACGAAGGTTACGCCGAGATGACCGCGTGCCTGTACCTTCCGGACGGAACCGTTGGCTTCATGTTCCAACGGCCCGAAATCAAGGACAACAAGGCCCACGATGCCGGCGGTGCAAAGTTCGAAGTCGTCAAACCGTTCGAACGCCATCGCGTCAGCTACCATGGCAGACTCTGCATTCTGAAAGATCCGCTCGAGATGGCCGATCCCGCCAAGGCGTTCAAGAGCAATCCTTACTCGCGGGCTGCGCTTGAGATTGACTATGTCGCCGTTTCTCCCGGATGGGGTGGCGAGCTGCGCGAAAAAATTGGAGACCAATGGGTCTCGCCGAAACCTTCCGGTGACCCCGAAGCCCAGTTCGCCAAGGGACACCTGGAACAGCTCGGCCATGCAACGGGAAAACTGCTGTTGACCACAGACGGCGTCGAACGCGAGTTCAAAATCGATGCGCTCGGTCTGCGCGATCATAGCTGGGGCCCGCGCTATTGGCAGGCGCCGAAGTTCTACCGATGGCTCACGATGAACTTCGACGAAGATCTCGGCGCGATGGCCACAATCACAGTGAATCGCGACGGTAGCGAACGCCCCGGAGGATTCGTTGCACGCAAGGGCCGGCCGTTTCTCAATATCGTCAAGGTCGATGTGCAGACGGAATTCGTCGGCGCGCAGCAGCTGCACGACAAGATCAAGGTGACCTGTCAGACCGCTGAGGGAGGAGCGCCAATAGTCATTACCGGCAAAGTGCTATCGATGATCCCGCTCCGCAACCGGCGGGCCGGTATAGTCACTCGAATCGCAGAAGGTATGACCGAGTGGAACTGGGACGGCAAGATTGGCTATGGACTTTCTGAGTACCTGGATCACTTCGAGGAATAGTCAGTCGACTACTGTCCCCGCTTGAGTGCGCGCAAACTCTCCGAGTAGGGCGGATACGCGACGCCTCGTTCGGTGATGATCGCGGTCACCAGCTCGGCCGGCGTCACATCGAATGCGGGGTTGAACGTGCTGACGCCCTTTGGCGCGATCTGTTTGCCGCCGTACTCGGTCAGCTCGCGACCCGAGCGCTCTTCGATCGGGATCGCCGCGCCGCTGGGACAGTCCAGGTCGATCGATGATAGCGGTGCCGCGACATAAAACGGCACGCCATGACGCCGGGCCATCACCGCCAGCGGGTAGGTGCCGATTTTGTTAGCGACGTCGCCGTTCGCTGCCGTGCGATCGGTTCCCACCACCACGCAATCGATCTTGTTCTGCGAGAGCACCGTTGCTGCCATGTTGTCGGCGATCACCGTGACCGGTATTCGATCTTTGTGGAGTTCCCACGCCGTCAGGCGCGAGCCCTGCAAAAATGGCCGCGTCTCGTCGGCGAACACCTGGATCTTTTTGCCCGCGTCGCGAGCGGCGCGAACGACCCCGAGCGCCGTGCCGTATCCCGCGGTGGCCAGCGCGCCGGCGTTGCAATGCGTCAGCACGGTTGCCGGATCTCCGATGAGTTCGGCGCCGAACCGGCCGAGCGCGCGATTCGTAGCAAGGTCTTCATCGTAAATCGCAATCGCCTCCGCACGCATGCGGTGAAACAATTCTGCCGCGTCGAGCGCGATGCTCTCGTCGAGCGCGCGGCCCATTCGATCCACCGCCCAGGCCAGATTTACCGCCGTCGGCCTGGTGGCTTTGAGAGCCCTCGCGACCACTGCGAAGCGTTTTCGCGCTTGCGCGCCCGCAGTGCCCTTGATTCCGAGCGCAACACCCATCGCAGCTGCTACGCCAATCGCGGGTGCGCCGCGAATCACCATCGTGCGAATTGCCTCGGCCACGCCACGGTAGTCGCGATAGGTCCGAATTACCTCGCGCGCCGGAAGCAGGCGCTGATCGATCATGCGAACGGCGTCTGCCCGCCATTCAATAGTCATCACGGCCATGTGGTTTGACTCTTACGCACGCGAATGAGGTTTCATAGTTTATAGCAACCTCGCGGCGCGGTCACTTGTTTGCTGTTAACTAATCAATAGAAAACGGCGCTGCTGATCCTTTGCGGCGCCGCTTAACTATGCCCACATCGCGCACTACCGGACTGCGGCCAGAGTGTGCGAAGCTTCGATTAGACTCTTTCGTATACTCCGCGTGCTTTTCTCCTTGCAGCTCCCGCATCGATCCATCGCGTGATCGCCGCAAAAATTTCCGACGGCCGCTTGCCCTTGAGTCCCCGCACCTCGCGGACGTCGGCCGCCTTGAATTGCTTGGGAAGCGCCGAAAGCACTGTGCGCCAATTGACCCGGCCACGCGGCCCGCTGCTGATTGCCTTCGATGCACCGCCGCCGCGACCGATCAACGATCCCAGACGCGCTTCCTCCTGTTTGAGTTTACTCAGTATCGATTCCTTCAAGCGGATGTCTTTGCGCAGATTCACGAGCAGGGTGCGCGCTTGCCGCTGAACTTGCTGGAAGGCAGATGCGGCTCCGCGTGAGGCTTTCTTCCGAGGCATGTAGCTATCTCCTTTCGGGGAAATCGTTAGTACTAATCAACTTTGAATCTACACAATCAAACCTAACTTCACAAGAATCAAAGTCATTTTGTCCATTACCCACATCAGCCGACTGGATATAGCTGTTAGGTATTCGGACTTGTGCTGGACTCAACTAGCAACCCGGCTCTGCACTCATTCAGCAGATAGTCACTTCGAGGAGTCGAAGATGCCTACCCAGAGACCCAAACGGTAACCAAGCTTCGAGTCTGAAGATGGATTTGCTCTCGTCGCTCTCTGCCGACCTCGCAAGGTCTCACGACCCTCGTGGCCCTCGAATCGAGACAATGGAAGGAGGGCAAGTCGCACTCGTGCGATATAACGATTTTAGACTCAATCAGGAATCACAATGCATACAATATCTTGCATAGGCGTCCTTCGATTCCGTAATCAACAGCCCCGTCCGACCGACGACCTTTCCATTACCAAGTTGTTACCTCAAAGGCTTGGAATGAGTAGCAAGACTACTATGTTTGCGCTTGGCGCGATGCTATAAGCATTCCGGAATTTCGGACTAGAGGCGCGCCGCAGGTATTGCCTCACCATTTAGGTGTCTGTACCGAATGCCTATCGATACAGACGGAGTACGCCGAGGGGCAGCCGGTTCGCGCGCAAGGAGAGGGTAATGGGCCGCAGACTGTATGTTGGGAATCTGGCTTGGACTGTGACCGACCAGGATCTGCTCGACGTATTTTCGGAAGCAGGAAAGGTGGACAGCTCGCAAGTCATCATCGACCGCGCCACCAACCGCTCGCGGGGATTCGGATTCGTCGAGATGGCGACTGACGAAGCAGCCGAAGGCGCAATCAAGAAACTGAACGGTCGCGACATCAAGGGCCGGCCGATCCGCGTCAACGAAGCGCAGGCGCGCAGCGGCGGACCTGGTGGCGGGGGCGGTGGCGGTGGCGAACGCCGCGGCGGACGCGACCACTAGTCAGTTCGGACATTTCTGCATAGCGGGCGTTTCCTATTCGTCGTTTCGCCGCGCCTTGAAGTATACTACCCACTCGAGGGACGCTCGATTCTCGGGCCGAGCCCATTGCGTCTCAGCTCTCTCCGTAGTGAAGCATCAACGTGGAACTCATAACGCTTGAAGCGGGCAGCGAACGGGCGGTGATTGTGCCCGAGGCCGGGTGCCAATGCCTCAGCTATCGCGCGGGCACGCTCGACGTCGTCGCGGGGCCGGCCAATCCTGACGCATGGCGCGAGCATCCGCATCGCGGCGGCATCCCGATTCTCTTTCCGTGGCCGGGCCGCATCGCAGGCGCACGCTTCACGTTCAACGGCCGCGAGTACCTGCAGCCGGTGAACGAGCCCGCACGCGGGCACTCGATTCATGGCTTTGCGTGTGAGCGTGCCTTTCGCGTGGCGCGGCGCGGACCGTTCTTCGTCACGGCGATTCTCAATTCTTCTGACTATTCGGATCTCAGTTCGATCTGGCCGTGGCCGTTCGTGCTCGAGATTGACTATGAAGTAGGTAATGGACTGAGATTGAAGGCCCGCGTCACCAACACCGGCGACTCGGTCATGCCATTTGGGTTCGGCGCGCATCCGTACTTTCACGCGCCGCTCAATCCCAAAGGCAAGCGCGACGCGATGTTGATACAGCTCGACGCCGACGCGCGATGGCCGCTCGACGCACGGCTGATTCCTACCGGCGCCACCGAGCCGCTCGCGGGCAAGTACGATCTTCGCGCGCCGCGTCCGATTGGCACCGACACTTATGATGACGTATTCCGGATGGCGCCGACCTTAGATGACGATCGGTCGGCGCCGCGCGCGCGGCTGATCGATCCGTCGCTGAAAATCGCGCTTGAGGTTCGTGCCGACGCCGCGTTCGGCGACTTCGTCGTCTTTGCTCCGCCGAACGATCCCGTCGTCGCGCTCGAGCCGTATACCTGCGCGCCCGACGCCTTCAATCTCGCGGCGCGCGGCGTCGCCGCCGGGATGCGCGAACTGGCGCCCGGCGAGACCTTCGAGGCCGGCTTCGAGATTCGCCTCAACGCCCCTTGAAGCGTGGCTCGCGCCGCTGCGCCAGGGCCGCCGCGCCCTCGCGAAAATCCTCGGTGACAATTAGCGAGCTCTGCGCCAGCATCTCAAGCTCCTGGAACGTCATCTTGTCGAGGCCGTGGCCCTTGTCGATGATCCGCTTCGCCAGGCCGACCGCGAGCGGGGCATTGCGGGCCATCTCGCGCGCCAGCTCTTCGGCCGCGGCGAGATGCGCGCCGTCAGCGACAACGCGATTCACCAGTCCGATCTTTTCAGCGTCCGCTGCCTCGATCATCCGCGCCGTCATGATCAGTTCCTTCGAGCGCGCATAGCCGACCGTCCGCGTAAGCCGCGTGGTGCCGCCGACGTCGGGCACCAGGCCGATGCGCACTTCCGGCATCCCGAGCCGCGCGCCCACCGACGCGATTCTCGCATCGCACGCAAGCGCGAGCTCGAGGCCGAGGCCGCCGACGAAGCCGTGCAGCGCGCCGATGACCGGCTTCTCGATACTCTCGATCCGGTTCAGCGACGCTTGCGACTCCGCGACGAAGCGCCGAAAGCGCTGCATGTCGGGACCGCCGCCCTGGCCGCCCTGCGCGCCGCTGTCGTTGGTGAGTGAGGTGAAGTCGATGCCCGCCGAGAACGCCTGTCCCTCGCCGTAAATGATAATCGCGCGAACGTCGGGACGATCGACTTCGTCGATCGCCTCGGGAATCGCGCGGAGCATCGCCTGGTTAATCGCGTTGCGCTTCTCAGGCCGATTGAGCGCGATATACGCAATCTCACCCTCGACTCGAACCTTGATTCCACTGTCTGCCATGTCTGACACCTTCGTTGTTATTGAGCTCGTTGCCGCCGTGGCCCGCCACACGCGAAACTATCCCCTCCCAGCGCCGCTGGAAAGAGCCCGCATGGGTTTTCGTAATGCTGATTTTATCCAAACGGTCTAGTAGCTTGGGTTTGAAATCGAGTGCTGGATAATCACAAACAAATTTCCCCAGTCTATTTCCCGGCATTCTTTGTACTCATGTGGCTGGCGATTACTACTCTCCTTGGCCTGCTGTCAGGTTGGTATCTCCTGATGCAAAAGTTTCCAAATCGAAATGAGAAGGAACTTCTACAGCTTAAGTACCAGTCCGGCTCCATGGGCATTGGGGTGAATATGAATCGAGTACTAAAGATAGGTGTTTGTCCGTCCGGTTTACGGATCGGAATGATCAGAATTTTTGGAATATTCTGCCGGGATTTCTTTGTGCCTTGGCAGGAACTTAGAGTCACAAGGAAGAAGGGGTTCTTGGGGCAGCCTGCCGAGCTTCGATTCGGGAATCCTCCCATCGGAAGGCTTCGCATTCCCTCGCATATCGCTGACCGACTGGCACGAGCGGCTTTGGATAATTGGCCTGAAACAGGTCCCTTCCCTAAAGAAACAAACACTCGGGCCTTTACAAGCATAGCGAAACAATGGGCTGCGGCTACATGCCTCGCAGCAGTATTTTTTATTGTGGCTCCAAGAATTGCCTTTCCGGGTTCAAGTAATCCGATTTCAGTTGCAATTCTCTTTCCGGCGGTAGTCTTTGGAATTGCCTATCTATTTGAATATTACAGACGAACAAAACGATAGCGGATTTCGTCAATTGAAAGTTTGTTTGATCTAATGACGGAATTGAAGGCAGCGACTCAAAAATCGGTACCGGCTTCGTTGGCGCGAAGCTGTCCGGAGGCCAGAAGCCAGCTGCGCTCGCCTCGCTTGCTGCGGTCAGGATGACAAAGTCGGACGCTTCAAGGCTTTAGTAGCACCTTCATTACGTTGTCTTTTCTTGCGTTGAAGATTTCGTAGCCTTTGGCTGCTTCGGCTAGGGGCATTATGTGGCTTATTAGGGGGCGCGGGTCTAGCGTGCCTTTTTCTATTAGGCGGGATAGTTCCGGGATGTGGGCGTTGATGTTGGCCAGGCCTATCCGGAACGTTAGGTCCTTTGCGAAGGCGTAGCCTATTGGGAAATTGAACGACGGCATCGCGAATACGCCGATTACTGAGACTGTGCCGCCGCCGCGGGTGGCCAATATCGCGGATGTCAGGGCGGCGTCGTTGCCTACTGCCTCTATCGTGACGTCGGCGCCGCGCCCTTCTGTGCGATCCAATATCGTTTGTTGCGCCTTTTCAGTGTCCACAGCTAGAGCGCCTAGCTTGCGTGCTAGCTCCAGGCGGTACGGGATGCTGTCGACGGCTATCACTTCGGCGGGGCCGAACAGCTTCGCGCTCATCACGGCGCATAGGCCTACCGGGCCGCATCCGAAGATGGCGACCGTGTCGCCGGGACGGATGTTGCCGTTGACGGCGCCGAAGTAGGACGTTGGCAGGATGTCGGCGAGGAAGACCGCGACGTCGTCGTCGATCGCGTCGGGGAGAGGGTAGCAGGTGTAGTCTGCCATCGGGACGCGGACCGCTTCGGATTGCTCGCCGCCGAGCCATCCGAGCTTGCCGGCGGCGCTCGCGCCGTAGCCGAATACGGCCGAGCCGCTTTCAGCGCATTGCGAGGGCTGCCCGCGCCGACAGAAGAAGCATCGGCCGCATGCGACCAGGCCGGACACGACGACTCGGTCGCCCTTCTTGAGGCGATCGACGCCCGCGCCGACTTCCTCGATCACGCCGACGCCTTCATGACCCAGCACGAAGCCGGGCTCGATGGGCATCGCGCCGTGATAAGGGTGCAGGTCGGAGCCGCAAATTCCGGCGCGCGTGATTCGAACAAGCACGTCGGTCGGGGTCTGGAGCGCGGGGTCGTCGACGCGCTCGACGCGGACGTCGTGGGGTCCGTGGAAGACGGTTCCTTTCATTGTAGTTCCTTCCTTGAGAGTGTGCGTGAACGAACGTGCAAAATTTAATGTGAAACCCCTCCGTGGGTTTCACGCTTCCTTGGGCAGGGGTGACCCCTGCACCCAGTGAGAAGAGAGGTCTCCTTCTTTACCGCCAGTGTCGACAGGGGCGGCGGTGTGGCGGGATAATGGCATAGACGGGTGCGGGTTTGCAGCGGCGGCGAGGCTCGTTATAGTTCCAAGAATTCTGGTACCTGGAGGCTTCTATGATTCAGAACGTCAAGAAAATTCTCGCGCCGATCGATTTTTCCACGCACTCGATGGAAGCGATGCGGGGCGCGATGGAACTGGCGAAGGACACCGGTGCCGAAGTTCATCTGATGCACGTCATCGCGCCGCATCTCCATTTCATCCCGCTGCCTTTGGCGACCAGCGCCGAGCAAAGCCGCGAGCTGGTGCGGGAAGCCGCGATGATCGAGCAGGCGGAGGAGGAGCTCGCGCGTATCAAGAAGGATGATTTCGGCGATTCGAAGAACGTCTTCACCTTTGCCGTGGTCGGCAATCCGGTTCAGAAACTCGTCGACTACGCCAAAGAGCAGGCGATTGATCTGATCGTCATGTCGACGCACGGACGAAGCGGCGCCGAACATATTCTGATCGGCAGTGTCACCGAGAAACTGGTGCGCAACGCGCCATGCTCGGTGCTGGTCTTCCGTCCGCGCGCCCGGCCCTGAGCCCGGACGACGCTATATTCCCCGCGGGCGCATGCGCGTGAGGCGCTGCGGCCGGCTTGTGATTGGAGATTTTCGCATGAACCTCGAACAACAAAAGGAACGCGCGCTCGCTTTTCTCAAGAACTTCGAAAAGGCGGATGTAAAGGTCTTCGAGGATTTGATCGCCGACGATTTCGAATTCGAGATGATGGGGCGGCTGCCGAGGGTCGCGCCGATCCGCGGCAAACAGGCATATGTAAAGTCGACGCCGCCGTTACTCAAGGCGATGTTCCCCAATGGCCTGAACCTGAAGTTCCATTCGGTGATCGCCGAGGGCCCGCACGTCGCGATCCAAGCCGAATCGGACACAGTCGCCGGCAACGGGAAGAAATACGCCAACCGGTACCACTTCTACTTCCTGTTCAAGGGCGACAAGATCGCGCAGGTCCGCGAGTACAACGACACCAATCATGTGCGCGAAGTCTTCATGAGCTGATTGGCGGGGTAGGCCGTCGCCAGCATAGCCAGCCAAGTTGGACGGCTTTCATTAGTTCCGCTAATGGCGGTATTAGAGCTTTTTGGGAAGGTCGATCCTGCGATTAGACCCCACCCATTCCCGCGCCGAATACGATTCGGTCAGATAACTGTTCTGAACAAATGATAAGGGCCAGGCGGATTGCTCCACCCGGCCCGTAGCCAACCGGGAAAAGGGGGGCAAACCCCGGCCAGCAACGTTATTGTACGTAATTCCGCGTATGTTGCAAGAAGCGGCAATATCTTCCGATCCTGCCCTCGAAAGCGCAAATTTCCGTTTTTTCTGCCAGTTTTTGACGCGATCACACTTCGCCGCCGCCGAGGGCGGGGATGAAATGTACTTCGCTATGCTCGCCAACGGTATCCAATATGCCGCCAGTTGCAATTTCACCGTCGATTGACACGGCGATCGACGGCCGGATGTCTCCGTCTTCGAGCAACTGCTGGTCAATCCCTGGAAACTGCTGGCCAAGATGGCGAACGAGCTCGCGAATTGATTTGCCAGGGACGTCAACGCGCTCGATGCCGCCAGTAAATTTGCGTAACAGTGAAGGAATAACAACGGTAGGCATCGTAAAAGCGAAGGGGGCGAGCGACTTGGCCCGCCGCCTTTTGATCATTCCTGATTAATCCGCCGCGGCGGAATGTTGTGTCGAGCCGCGATGCTTCAGCATCGCCTTCAGCAGCTTCGGCGGCGACATCGGGGTCTCCGTCATCCTGACGCCGACCGCGCGATAGATCGCATTGGCGACCGCTGCGACCGGCGGCACGATCGACACCTCGCCGACGCCGCGCACGCCCAGCGGATGGCCGGGGTTCGCTTCCTCGACGACAATCGTTTCGATCATCGGCAAGTCGAGGCAGGTCGGCATCCGGTAGTCGAGGAATCCGGAGTTACGGAGCGTGCCCTTGTCGTCGTAAAAATATTCTTCGTTGAGCGCCCAGCCGAGTCCCTGCGCCGTGCCGCCCTGCATTTGTCCTTCGACATAGCTCGGATGGATCGCCTTGCCGGCATCCTGCGCGACGGTGCATCGGAGCAGTTGCACCTTGCCGGTGTCGGGATCGACCTCGACGTCGACGACCGTGGTCGCGAATCCCGGGCCGACGCCGCGCGCGTTAACGCTGGCACGGCCGGTGATTGGTCCTCCGGTGCGCGGGAAGCGAGGCGCGAGTTGCTTGATCGACAGTGGTGGCACGCCGTTGCCTTTCGCGTAGAGCTTGCCGTCTCGAAAGTCCACGTCGTCGGGCTTTTTCTCCCAGACCTTGGCGGCGCGCTCGATCAACTGGCGCACCGCGTCCTTGGCCGCCTCGTACACCGCCATCCCGGTTGCGAAGGTGACGCGGCTGCCGCCGGTCACGTCGGTATGGCCGATTGAATCGGTGTCGGCGGTGATAGGACGCACGTCGGTCACCGGCAGTCCGAGCACTTCCGCAGTGATCATCGCCATCGACGCGCGCGAGCCGCCGATATCGGGCGAGCCGGTCACAACGCTGGCGGTTCCGTCGGTGTGGATATTGACGGTTGCCGAGGACTGCATCCCGGCGTTGAACCAGAATCCCGACGCGACGCCGCGTCCGCGGAACTTGCCGGTTAGCTTCGACTTGTATTGCTCGCTGTTCTTGATGGCTTCGCAGGTCTGTAAAAATCCGATGCGCTTGTACGGAGGACCGACGATCTGCGCCGCGCCTTCCTTGACGCCGTTCTTGATGCGGAAGTCGATCGGATCAATTCCGCACTTCTCGGCAAGCTCGTCGATCACGGTCTCGGACGCGAACGCGGCGTTGGTCGCGCCCGGCGCGCGATAGGCCGCGGTCTTGGGCCGATTGACGACCACGTCGTACGCGTCGATTTGAAAATTCTCGACGGTGTACGGAGCGATGATGCACATCGCGCCCGCGCCCACCGGCGAGCCGGGGAACGCGCCAGCCTCGTAGGCCATCCAGATTTCGGCGGCGACGAGTTTGCCGTCCTTGGTCGCGCCCATCTTCACTTTGGTCTTCGAGCCCGAGGTCGGGCCGCTGGCGCGGAGCACTTCCGAGCGCGACATGACGAGCTTGACCGGCGCGCCGGTCTTCTTGGACAGCAGGACAGAGAGCGGCTCGAGGTAGATTGTGGTCTTGCCGCCGAAGCCGCCGCCGATTTCGGCCGGCACGACTTTGATATGGCCGACCGACATCCCGAGCACCTGCGCGCTGAGCGAACGGACGTCGAAGGCGCCTTGCGTCGAGCAGTAGATCGTCGCCTGTCCGTCGGAGTTGTAGATGCCGACGGCGTTGTGCGGCTCGATGTAGCCCTGGTGGACCATCGCGGTGTTGAATTCGCGCTCGACGACGTAGTCAGCCGCCTTGAATCCCGCCGCGAGGTCGCCGCGCTTGAACTGGTAATGCTGCGCGACGTTGGTCGGCTTGTCGCCTTCCTCCTTGTTGCGCAGGTCCTTGAGCAGAATCGGCGCGCCCGGTCTGGTGGCGACGTCAACGGTCATCACGGGCGGCAGGACTTCGTATTCGACCTCGATCAGGCGGAGCGCTTCCTCGGCGATATGCGGGCTGGTCGCGGCGACAGCGGCGATCGCATGGCCGTCGTACAGGACCTTGTCGTGCGCGAGGATATTCATCGACAGGTACATCGGGTTGATGACCATCTCACCGGACTGCTCGAGCTTGTTCTCGGCCTGCGGGAGATCCTTCGATGTGACGATCGCCTTCACGCCGGGGAGCTTGAGCGCCTTGTCGACTTTGATCGATTTGATAGTCGCGTGAGCGTGCGGGCTGCGCAGCACCTTGCCATGCAGCATCCCGGGGAACGCGTAGTCGGCGCCGTACTTGGCGCGGCCGGTCACCTTGTCAACGCCGTCGTGCCGAATCGGACGGGTGCCGATAACTTTGAAATCGCCTGTCGTGGTTGATGCCGCCATGGCCTTTTTTAACCTCTCGAATCTCAGCGTCGTTGCTGTGCTCTATCGCGCGGCCGCCTTGCCTTCGCCCTGCGCGCGAATGTCCGCGGCGGCGTCGAGCACCGCTTTCACAATTTTGTCGTAGCCGGTGCATCGGCAAAGATTACCAGCCAGCGCGTAGCGAACTTCGGGCTCGCTTGGCTTCGGATTTCGATCTAGCAGCGACTTCGCCGAAATCAGAAAACCGGGCGTGCAGATGCCGCATTGCAGGCTGGCGTGCTCGAGAAACTTGCTCTGCAAAACGTGAAGCACGCCGTTGGTGGCGAGTCCCTCGACGGTCGCGATGTTCTTGCCCTGCGCCTCGACGCCGAGCATCAGGCACGAGCATACCGCGCGGCCGTCGACCAGTACGGTACACGCGCCGCAATCGCCGGTTAGGCATCCTTCCTTCGAGCCGGTGAGCTCGAGCACGTCGCGCAAGGTCTCGAGCAGGCTTTGGCGCGGCTCGCACAGGAACTCGACCGTTTCGCCGTTGATTGTCGCTTCTACCAGGGTTTTTTTAGACATTGTTTCTATTAGCCGCAGTTGAATTTCTAGTGTCAGCTCTTCTTCGCGCGTTCGGCGGCAATCGCCAGCGCGCGCCGCGTGAGCACGCCGGTCACGTGGAGCCGAAATTCCACAGTGCCGCGCATGTCGTCGATCGGCTTGCAGACCTCGCTCGCCGCACGTCCGGCAGCCTCGAGGGCCGCATCGTCGAGTTTCTTACCGATGAGAGCGTCGGCGGCTTTGCTCGCAAGAAGCGGAGTCGCCGCGACCGCCCCGAGTCCGATGCGCGCCGCCTTCACCTTGTCGCCGTCGAGCGTGACCGACGCTCCCACGCCGACCACTGCGATATCCATCTCGTTGCGGGGGATGAATCGAAGATACGCGTCGCTTGAATGCGGCGCGGGCGCGGGAATCAGCAACTCGACCAGCAGCTCGCCGGGCTTGAGCACGGTGCGTCCGGGCGACACGACGAAGGCCTCGACGGGCACTTCGCGCTCGCCGCTTGGGCCGACGATTCGGGCGCGCGCGCCAAGGGCAATCAGCGCGGGCGTCGTGTCAGCGGCAGGCGATCCATTGCACAGATTGCCGCCGACGGAGGCGCGGTTCTGAATCTGCAGCGAGCCGATCAGATGCGCCGCTTCGGTCAGGCCGGGGTAATGACGGCGCATCACGTCGTTCTCGCTAATCTCGATGCAAGGCACGGCCGCGCCGAGCCGCAATCCCTTCTTCGCATCGAAGGAGAGAGTTTGCAGCTCCTTGATTTTCTTGACGTCGACGAGATGCTCGGTGCGGCGGACTCCGGCGCGCAACTGGATGAGGATATCGGTGCCGCCGCAGAGCGGACGCGCATTTTCGCCGTGAGTTTTGAGGATGCTGACCGCCTGATCGAGCGTGCTAGGGGCTTCGTAGTTGATCGCGTGCAAGACTGGAAAACCTCATTTTGTTGGGTCGGGTCAAGATTATACCTGCCCTTATACCTTGGATAGCCTAGATGCCGCGCGCTGAAAAGGGGAGGATCATTGCTCGGACTGAGCGACAAAGAAGCTGCGCTGGTTGAAGTGGAGCTACAACTCCATGATGCTTCAGACGGACGCACCGGCGCGCGAGATCCATCGTTGCGTTCAAGATTGGAAAAAATGGATGCAGCGACTCGAAACCGGTGCCGGCTTCGCTGACGCGAAGCTGTCCGGAGGCCAGAAGCCAGCCCTGCGCTCGCGTTGCTCGCTTCGGTCAGGATGACGGACGGGTGCTCGCGTTGCTCACTTCAGGATGACGGACAGGGGTGTCGGCAATGAGAGTTTTGCCTACCCCTTAAATCCCAGGCGCGACGCTACTTGTGCTGCCGCGAGGGCGAGGGCTGGGGCCATTGGGCCCATCAGGGCGAAGCGCGGGTCCGTGGTTTGGCCGCGTACGTAGCGGACGTAGATTTGCTCGACCACCGTCGCGGTCTTCCAGTGCGCCCACGCCCAGTAATACGGCATGCCGCTTACGTCGCGGCCGGTGCGGGTCGCGTAGCGATGCAGGAGTTCGTCGCGGGTCAGGAATCCGGGGCGCATCGTATGCGCCTCGCCTTGCGACGTCGCCAGCAGCTCGGCGGGGTCGCTCTTACCGCGCCAGTAGTTCATCACGATGCCTAAATCGACGAGCGGATCGCCGATCGTCGACATTTCCCAGTCGAAGACACCGACTATTTCGCCGTGATTCACCGCGCCGACCATGACGTTGTGCAGGTAGAAGTCGTTGTGCACGAGCACCGGCGGCGGCGACACCGGCATGTTGTCGAGAAACCAGGCGCCGAGTTTCTCCATCAGCGGCACTTCGCGCGTCTTCGCCTTCTCCCATCGCGCCATCCAGCCGGTGATCTGGCGCTTTAAGAATCCGTCGGGCTTGCCGAGCGTGCCGAGGCCGATCGCCGCGTAGTCGACGCCGTGCAAGTCGGCGAGAGTGTCGATGAATCCCTCGGACATCGCGCGAAACATTGCGGGATCGTTGCCGAGCTCGAGGGGCAGCGGCTGGCGGTTCTTGATGACGATGCCGGTGCGGCGTTCCATCACGAAGAAAGGCGCGCCGACGATCGACGCGTCGTCGCTGTAGAGCATCCCGCGCGGCGCCGGCTTGAAGACTTCCCACAGGCGCGAGAGCACCTTGTATTCGCGGCCCATGTCGTGCCCGCCGACGGGCAGCGGGCCGAACGGCGGCCGGCGCATCACCCATTCGCGGTCGCCAAAGCGCAGCAGGTAGGTGAGATTCGACGAGCCGCCGCGAAACTGCTTGACGGTCATGGGCACGTCGGCGCCGGGAATCTTGCCGCGCAAGTACGCGGCGAGCTTGGCCCAGTCGAGCTGCTCTTCGTCGCGGACGTCGCCGAATTCGGGGACGATTTCTACGGCTTCAGCCATGCGTGTGATGCAGGACGATGGCCGTCATTTGTACTTGCGCAGCTCGCGGCGCGCGATCGTCATGCGATGCACTTCGTCGGGGCCGTCGGCGATTCGAAGAGCGCGGCTGTCGCGCCACATCCGCGCGAGCGGGAAGTCGTCGCTGACGCCGGCCGCGCCGAATACCTGGATGGCGCGATCGAGCACGATCATCACCATGTTCGCGCACATCACTTTGATCATCGCGATCTCGTTGCGCGCGGCGCTCTTGCCGGCGGTGTCCATCTTCCACGCCGCATGCATCACCATCAGGCGGCACGAGTCGATCTCGATTCGCGAGTTGGCGATCCACTCCTGGATGTTGGATTTCTCGGCGAGAAAACTGCCGTGCGTGAAGCGAGTGCTCGCCCGCTTGCACATCAGCTCGAGCGCGCGCTCCGCGATGCCGATGGTGCGCATGCAGTGATGGATGCGTCCCGGGCCGAGCCGCGCCTGCGAGATTGCGAAGCCGCCGCCTTCCTCGCCGAGCAGGTTGGTCACCGGCACGCGACAGTCCTTGTAGATTATTTCGCAATGGCCGCCGCCGCCGGTGTGACCCATCACGGGCACCGGCCGAATCAGGTTGAAGCCGGGAGTGTCGGTCGGAACGATAATCTGGCTGGCGCGGCGATGCGGTTCCGCGTCGGGGTCCGTCACCACCATCGCGATCGCGAACGCCGAGCCGATCGCATTCGACGTGAACCACTTGTGGCCGTTGATCACGTAGTTGTCGCCGTCGCGCACCGCGCGCGTCTTGAGCTGAGTCGGGTCGGAACCCGGAGTGTCAGGCTCGGTCATCGAGAAGCAGGTACGAATCTCGCCGTCGAGGCACTTTTGCAGCCACTGCTTTTTCTGTTCGGGGGTTCCGAACTCGGCGAGGATTTCCATGTTGCCGGTGTCGGGCGCCATGCAGTTGAAGGCGCGCGCGCCTATTTGGCTGCGGCCCATCAGCTCGCACAGCGGAGCGTATTCGTAGTTCTTGAGGCCGGCGCCGAATTTTTCGTCGGGCAGAAAGAGGTTCCAAAGGCCCTCGGCCTTGGCTTTTTTGCGGACCTCCTTGAGCGATTGCGGCTCGGTGTTGCCGCTCTCGCCCATCGCGCGCTGAACTTCCTTTTCGATCGGAAAAACGTACTGATCCATGAAGTCGGAGACGCGCTTGCGCAACTGTTCGGTCTTGGGGGTCAGCGAAAAGTCCATTTCAATCCTCGCGAGGCTGATGACTTATATCGCAACAGGTAACCCAGATTGGGCGGAAATGAAAGCGAGCGAGTCAGGTCACGCGGCGGGTTTGCGCATCACGTAAAAGACGTAGCCGTAGGCGTCGTGATACGCGCGGAAGAGATCGTGCTCGCGCTGATGCTCGTCGAGGGTTGCGAGCATGTCGGGATCGTCCGCGTACTTTTCTCTTAGCTCCTCGACCCGCCGCTCGGCCGGCCCATAATAATTGTTCCACCAATCCTGCTCTGGCAGCACGAATCCGTCGGCGCCCGCGTAACCCGTTTCGGTGACGATCTGGCAATTGCGCTCGATCGTTCCCATGCCGGGATAGCCGCGCGCCCAATATTCGGCGGCCTCGGCCGGCGGATCGGGCACCAGCCAGGTGAGTTCGGAGACCGCGAGCCATCCGCCAGGTTTCAGAAAACGCCGCCACGCGTCGAGACCGGCGGCGAATCCCGCGATATAGATGGCGCCCTCGGACCAGATCAGGTCGAACGACGCGTCGGCGAAATCCATGTCGAACATCGACGCGTTGACCGTCGTCACCTGTTGCAGAACTCCCGCCGCGCCGGCGCGTTCGGTCAGCTCGTCGAGAAATCGCTGGCGGATGTCGACGGCCACGATCCAGCCGCCTGTCCCGCGCGCGAGATCGATAGTCTGCGCGCCCGGACCGCATCCGACGTCCAGAATTCGCGGACGCGGCGGCAGCCCGCGGACCATCCCGAGCGCGCGCAGTGTGGCCGCTGTGGAGCCGGGCGCTTGTCGCGGCAGTCCCTCTGTCAGCTCGCGAAAGATGCTCATCTTCTCCCGGCAATACTGCCGCCTGACGCGCGCGAACTCAATCGCCGGGATATCAGGCGCGCGGCTTGTCGGCGGCAAATCGGATGCGAACGTAGTCGGCAGACCATTTGCCGTCGCTGTCGCACAGATCGGGCCGCAGCGTTTCGCACACCTCGTCGATAAAGCCGGCGCGATCGTTGTCCGCCAGCGGCGCCATGAAGCTCTGCGCAAACGTCTCGAGCCATCCGTTGATTTCGGTAGGCAGCGGAGTGGGGCGGGGAATCAGCGCGATGTACCTGACCGCAAAGCCGCGGCGCGCGAGCCGCGCGGAATAGTCCTCGACGGTCGGAAAGTACCACGGGTTGAGCGCCTCGCCGTCGATACCGCGGCGTCGCAGCGCGTCGATCAGCGCGCGCTTGACAGTCGCGACGCAGCCGTGGCCCCCGAACTCACCGACGAAGCGGCCGCCGGGCCGCAGCGCGCGCCATACGCCGGCGATCACGTCGTCGGCGGGCTTCATCCAGTGGATTGCGGCGTTGCTGAACACGGCGTCGAACTCGGCGTCGAAGGCCAGCCGCGCGCCGTCGGCGACGCGCGCGTCGAGACCGAGGCGTCGTGCTGCCTGAACCTGCGCCGCGCTCGCGTCGACGCCGACGACCTCGCATCCGAGCTCCGCGAGCTTCTTCGTGAGCACGCCGTCGCCGCATCCGAGGTCGAGGATTCGCTCGCCTGGGCGCGGCGCCAGCAGCTCGACCACCGGCGCGCCGAGGTCGGAGACGAAGCGGGCGTTGCGCGCGTAAGTGTCGGGGTCCCAGCTCTGGTCGGTGTTGGTCATATACTTAACTATAGTTAATAATCTCCACGATGCAACCATCTTCATCCTGCCTCTCCCTGATAGAGAGAGGCAAGAGCTGGATTGAATGCTGATCGCGAGATGCGCGAGGATAGTTGCGGGAGATCGAAAATGGAATTGGCAAAGCGATTCGTCGACATGGGGATTTTCACCAACCGGCTCGACGAGATGCGCGCGTTTTACAGCGAACGAGTCCGCCTGCCCTATGAAGAGCTGCTGCCGGTCGGCGGTGGCGTGCGGCAGTATCGTTACGGATTGCTCGGCTCGGTGCTGAAGATAAATCACGCCCGCGATCCGTTGCCGTCGCGAGTCGCCGGCGGTTATCGCAAGCTTTCGATTTCCGATCCGCGCACGCCGATGGCGCTTGCGATGCAGGATCCCGACGGCAACGACCTCGAGCTGGTGCCGACCGGCCAGCGTGGCGTCAATCAGATCGAAATCCATATCGACGTCACCGACGAGGCCGCCTTCGAGCACTTTTACGGCGACGCGCTGAACGCCGAGCGGCTTGGCGCCGGCCGCTTCAAGCTCGGCGAGACGATTATCAGCTTCCAGCGCGACGGCGCGGCGACGCGCGCGCCGAAGTCACCGCCGGGCAGCGCGATGGACGCGCTCGCGTCGATGCGCGCAGTCGGGATGCGCTACATCACGGTGCAGGTGCGCGACGTCGACGCCGAGCATCGACGCTTCATGTCGATGGGCGTGTGGGAAGGCGCTGCGCCGGTGACGCTGGGCGCGGTCGCGCGCATTTCATTCATCCGCGACCCCGACGGCAACTTCATTGAGATTTCGCAGCGGGCGTCGCTGACGGGGCCGATCCCGCGCTAGGCGGCGGCGCGGCGGGCACGGGATTCGTCGCGACAGATGCCGGCGGCGTCGCGCCAGGGGGGCCCGGCGTCGGTTCCGTCGCGAGCAGCGCCTGAACGATCGGCACCAGCGACAGGTGCGAAGGCTCGTGGCCCGCGGCCCTGTCTACGATCTTCCTGATTTTGGCGCTCGAATAGTTTTGCCGCGCGACGATCAGCGGTACGTAGCTGTCCTGCGGCGACGCGCTGCCATGCCACGAGTGATACGGGCCCGAGAAGTAGTAGCGATTCTGAATCGGGTTGTTCAGTCCCGACTTCGTTAGCAGCAGGATGTCGCCGGCACGATTGCCGTACGGCCCCACACTCAACCATCGCATCCGCCGGTCGAGCTGGATCAAATCAGGCCGGTGATGGAAGAGCAGGTATTCCCAAATCGGCTCCAGGTGATGACCGTCGTAGATTTCGAATTCGTTGGTATCTTTTCCCGGCGGAGTCGGAACGCGCGCGAAAATCAAGTCGAGCGTGCCCTTCATCTGCGGCACCGGCTGGCCGGTTTTGTTCGAGTTGTAAAATGCCCGCACAGCCGGCAGCACATCTTCTTCGTAGCGAGGTGGACGCTTCCAGTCGCAAGTCGTGCCGGGATTCGGGCAGGTCGAGCGGTCGGCCAGGTAGACGTAGGCGATCGCGCCTTGGTACGCGAAAGCGGCCTGGTAGTCCTGTTCTTTGGGGCCGGGGTTCAGGACAAATTTTCTCGGCCGGAACCCTGCCGCGGTGACGACGTCTGCCGGGCCGTGGTTGGAATCGGAGCCGAGGGCATGCTGCGAATCTCTTAAGACGGGAGTATGGCCGTGATCGGCGATTATGATCACGTAGGTCTGATCGAGAATGCCGTAGTTCTGGTAGGCGGCGAGCACTTGAGCAACCAGCGGATCGGTCACCGTCTCGAGGTAGTTCACCTCCATCGGCAACGGATCGGTGGCCAGGTGCGTGAACAAGTCGATTCCCGGAAAGTAGACAACCTGGATTTTGGGGATGCCGTGAGCCTCAATGGAATCGAGCAGCTTGGGCACCGAATCCTGGTCCATCTTCTGGTAGACATCGATCTTCGCGGGTGAATTCTCGCCGCCGCCCTTTGCGATGAATTCCGTATACAGGGTGACCATCGAGACCGGATCGATAACCGTGAAATAGTCGGCGCTTCGATAAACCGGGTTCAGCGAGACGGCGGATTTCACTCCGGCCTGCTTGAACAACGTTGGGCTCTTGAGCGACTTGCCGACCAGCCCGTCCATAATCATGGCGCGGTTGTCGTCCATCTCCGGGACCGACACGGGCACTGGCGCGTAGAATTTCATCTCCTCGCGCACGAACCATTCGTTGCCCGGCACCCCGTTCCAGGCCGTCGACGCGCCGGTGAAAATCGCCGACCATGCCGCGATGGTAGTCGAGGGCAGGATAGTGACAGCGTTCGGCACCGAGTACGCATGCTCGTACAAGCCGTCTTCCTCGGGCTTGCCAAGCATCTTCGCCATCGCAGGGGCTTTGCCCGAGTTAATCGCTTCCATGAGCTGGTCGCGACCGGCCCCGTCAAAAGCGAAAATCAAAACGTACGGACCCGGCTCCTCCGGCCGAAGATGATGTTTGACCTGCTTTTCGCCGCCGGCGAGCAGCAGCTTGACCGAGCTGCAGGAAGTCATGGTGAGCAGCAGGACGTACGTCGAGACCATCGCGCAGCGGAGGAGGATGGAGACAGGATTATGGCGCTTCATTTTGTTTGATAATGAAACTCTAGCCGGATACGAGATTCGGAAAAAGGACAGAACGGCGAGGCGCGTCGCTTGCGGCCCCGAGCCGAATCAGTGCAGCGATTTTTCGTACTGGCGCGCTAAGAAACGGCCGGTGGATTCGGGTACTGTCGCGTCGTCGCGACCGTCGACCGCCACGTCGGCGACGCGCACGAATCCGGCACGCTCGTAGTAACCGCAAAGCGCGGCGTTGCCCGAAAAACAATCGAGCCGAAGCAGCTTGCGGCCCGTGGCCGCCGTGACTCGTTCGGCAAACCTGAGCAGCTTGACGCCCAAACCGCGCGCCTCGCGACGCACCGCGATTCGGTGGATGTAACCTGCGGCGTCGGTCGTGCCGGGCCAGAACAACTCGTCGCTCCATTGGAGCGTGAACGTGCCAGCGGCGCGGCGCTCGCGTCTGGCGACGTATACCTCGCCGTGCGAGATGTCACCGGCGATCAGATCGCGCGGAAATCCGTCCACCCGCCACTGATTGATCCCGCGCGACGCAAGCCATCGCGCCGACTCCTTAAGAATATCGAGCACGTCCTCAAGGTCGGCGCTAACGGCCAGCGCGATTTCCACCGAGCCGATCGCGGTTGCGATCGGCTCGGTGGCAGGACTCATTTCGGGAGATTGCGGTGGTTGCGGATTACGCCCAGCGCGAGCGCGGGCGGTTGCGCGTCGATCGATTGCGCGCGCCCGACGAGCGGAACACGGTCACCGGCTTGGGCGCGTGAATTTCGATTTTCTCGAAACCCTCGACGTGCTCGCGATCGAGCGCGTTGCCGAGCGTGCGTTCCAGCCGCGCCAGGTTGACGCGTTCGTCCTGCGTCACCAGGCTGATCGCTTCGCCCGCCTTGCCCATCCTGGCCGTGCGGCCGATGCGATGGATGTAGCCGTCGGTCTCGTCGGGCAGATCGAAGTTAATGACGTGCGAAACGTCGGGGATGTCGAGTCCGCGGGCGGCCACGTCAGTCGCCACCATCACGCGAAACTTGTGCGCGCGGAATCCCGCCAGCGCCGCGTTGCGCTGGCTCTGGGAGCGGTCGCCGTGAATCTGCACCGCCTTGATGTTCGCGCGTATCAGCAGCTTGGCGACCCGGTCCGCGCGGCTCTTGGTGCGCGTGAAGACGATCGCGCTCTCCACTTCGGGCCTTTTCAGAATCTCGAGCAGCACCGGCCCCTTGTTCTCGAGCGTGACCGGGTAAATCGACTGGCGAATCTGCGACGGCGGCGCGGCTTTGTGTCCGCCGACCGTGACGCGCTCGGGCGTGGTCAGAAATTCGCGCGCGATCATCTCGGGACCCGACGCCATCGTCGCCGAGAACATCATGGTCTGCCGCTGCTTCGGCACCATCCGCATGATGCGCCGCAGTTGCGGCAGGAAGCCCATGTCGAGCAGGCGGTCGGCTTCGTCGATGATCACGACTTCAATCTTGTCGAGCTTGACGATGCCGCGCTCGATAAAGTCGATGAGCCGTCCGGGACATGCGACGAGCACTTGCGCGCCCTTGCGAATCTGGTCGATCTGGTGCCGCTCGGATTCGCCGCCAACGACGGTCGCGCAGCGGATGTGCGTGTGGCGTGCGATCAGATCGAACTCGCGCGCGGCCTGTGCGGCCAGCTCGCGCGTCGGCATGATCACCAGCGCCGCGAGATGGCGCGTGTGCTTGCGATGCAGCCGATCGATAGTCGGGATCAGAAAGGCTGCGGTCTTGCCGCTGCCGGTTTCAGCCGTGGCCACCACGTCGCGCCCGCTGAGCGCGACCGGGATAGCTCCGGCCTGGACCGGGGTCGGTGTGTGATGACCGCGGTCTTTGATTGAACGATGGATCTCTGGCGATACGGGAAATTCAGAAAACGACAAACTGTATCCTATGGTTCAGAGCCCCGGATTCCAGTTCGCAAAAAAAAAGAAAGTGCCGAACTTGTGGTTCTGATGAGTTGAGAGGGTGGCGTCACGGAATCCGACGCGCGCATAAAGTCACGATTGACTTGGCCGCAATGGTACAGGAAGCAGCGAAGCGACACAATGGCCCCCACAGCCAGTGGGAGAGAACTCAATTGTATGTGAAAGTAGGGGTGACCTCTGCACCCAGTACCAGGAAAGATGCAGGCGGAGTTTACCCTGAGTACTCGCAGGGTCCCTGCTAGAACTTTTTTGTGTGTATCCTGAGCGAAGCGAATCTTACCTCGCCCGTTCTTTTTACGGGAGAGGAGGCCGGCCGCATCGCGGCCGGTAGGTGAGGGTTCTGCGAAGACCGCATGCTCACTAACCCTCTATCTCATTCTTTTTTTGTGTCATTCTGAGCGAAGCGAAGAAACCCGGATCGGTGCTCGGCGCGACCTGTGAACTACGACAACACTGAAATGCCTGCCGCCTATGATGCGGGGCGCGGCTACTCGCCGGGCACGCTCGCGCGCTGGCTCGAGGTAATTTCGCTGTCCGTGCCCAAAGGCTCGGTTTCGAAAATTCTCGACCTCGGATGCGGCACCGGCAGGTACTCGAATGCGCTGGCGGACTACTTCGGGGCGAGCGTCATCGGCATGGATCCGTCGCAGAAGATGCTCGCGCAGGCGCGACGGAAAGCATCGGAACGCGTTCGCTACTATCGCGCGTCGGGAGAATCGATTCCGCTCCGCGACGCTTCGGTGGACTTGGTTTTCATCTCGATGGCGTTTCATCACTTCGAGCATCCCGACCGCGCCGCCGCGGAATGTCGACGAGTGCTGCGCCGGGAAGGCTCGGTTTGCCTCCGCGCGGCTACGACCGATCGAATCGACAGCTACGCCTACGTCGACTTCTTTCCCGGCAGCCGCCCGATCCTCAATCGCGCATTGCAATCGCAGACCTTCATCGAATTAACTTTCGCGCGCGCCGGCTTTCAACTCATCCGCCACCAACTTGTTCCGAGCGAAGCGGCAGAAAGCTGGAACGCGTACGCGGAGAAGATTGCCTACCGCGCCGACTCGATTCTCGTGCAGCTTGCCAATCAGGAATTCGAGGATGGACTGGCCGCTCTTCGCGAGCACGCAAAGACGGCGCCGCATGAACCCGTGAGGGAGCCGGTCGACTTCTTCGTCTTTCGTCCCGTCTGAGTCTTTCTTGGTTACTGGGTGCAGGGGTCACCCCTGCCCAGGGAAGCGTGAAACCCACGGCGGGTTTCACATTCAATTAAGTCTCTTGGGTTCCATCCTAATCTTCGCCGGTGTTATCGTCATAAATCCCGCCAGAGGTGCGGTGTCCTGTGAAGGATGAAACTTCAGTCGATCCGTTGATAGTAACCCACGAGGCGCCGATTGGATGGCTACGGCTTAACCGGCCGCAAGTTCGCAACGCGCTCAATCTCAGGACCTGGCAGCGGATTGCGGAAGGCGTCGCGGAATTGGCGACCGACGACGCGATTCGCGTGATCGTGATGCGCGGCGGCACCCCGCAGGCGTTCATCGCGGGCGCGGATATCTCCGAGTTCCCCGCGATGCGCGCCGATGCGGCGCAGGCGCGTGCTTATCGCGACGCGCCCAACAGCGCAATCGCGGCGCTGGTCGAATGCCGCAAGCCCGTCGTCGCGATGATTTCCGGCGTATGCGTCGGCGGCGGCGTGCAGGTCGCGCTCGCATGCGACATCCGGATTGCGGCGCGCGGCACGCGCTTTGGAGTTCCTGCCGCGCGGCTGGGACTCGCGTATCCGCTGGAAGGCGTCAACATGCTCGCGCAGACTGTGGGTCCCGCCAACGCCCGCGACATCCTGCTGTCGGCGCGCCTGTTCGACGCCGAAGAGGCATTGCAGATGGGCCTCATCAACCGGCTCGTCGATCCTGAAAAGCTCGAAGAAAACGTGCGCGACTACGTGCTCAAGATGGCGACCAACGCGCCGCTGACCATGGCAGCCGCCAAGCTGGCTATCCGCGAGAGCCTGAAAGATCGCGAAGAGCGTGAAGCGAAGTCGGTCTCCGCGATGGTCGCGCGATGCTTCGACAGCGAGGACTATCGCGAAGGCGTCCGCGCGTTTCTGGAAAAGCGCCGCCCCGAATTCAAGGGCCGCTGACGTCCTCTGCATAACGAATTTGTTAATGAAATGAGGTCATTTCATTAAGAAACAGTCGGGCCTGCTTGCAACAGTCACGTCTGCATGTTACCGAAGACGGATGTCATCGCTGCAAGAAGAGCGGAGCGCGGAAACTCGGCGGCGGCTGCTCAACGCTACCGTGGCGTGCCTTTTCGAGCGTGGATACGCGGGCACGACGACGACCGAAATCGCCAACCGAGCCGGAGTGTCACGCGGCGCGCAGTTGCATCATTTCCCCAGGAAAGACGAGCTCGTAGTCGGCGCGCTCGAGCACGTCTTCGAGCTGCGGCTGAGCGAAATGAGCGCGGCGATCGCGGAGCCGCCGTCCGGCAGCCGCGAGCATCGCTTGAGCGTGCTACTCGACACGATGTGGCCGATGTTCAAAGGACCGACGTTCTATGCGTGGCTCGAGTTGGTGGTCGCCAGCCGCACCGATCCCGCGCTCAACGACGCGGTGCGCGCCGCGAGCGAGCGTTTCGGCAACGGATTTCGCGTCGGTCTCGCCGCACTGCTCGATTGGCCCGCCGATCGGCAAGGCAAACTGGACGACTTGATTAGCATCCTATTCGGACAGCTCGAGGCGCTCGCGCTCGAGCGGGTGCTGTTTGCGCCGGCTGAGATCGATCCGCCGGAGTTTGTGCGCGGGCTGGAAACGGCGAAACGGATCGCGACCGCGATAGTGCGCGAGCTGGACGCATCGGAACCAAGCGAGAAGCGGGAGGTATCTTGACCATGAGCGAAGCAATCGCGACCGAGGCCGCGCAGCAGGTCTACTTCAATCCGTGGGACGAGAACTTTCGCGCGAATCCGTACCCGCACTATCACCCGCTGCTTGCGGGACCGCCGCGAATTATCGACATGCGCTTCAAGTTCGTGCTCGCCGCGCGCTACGCCGATGTGCGAGCCATCCTGATGGACCATGCCGCATTTTCGAGCGTGCCGCCCACGGGGATTATGTTCGATGAGCAAGCGAAAGCATTTGGCGACGCGCCAACGATGCTCGGCTCCGATCCTCCGACGCAAACGCGGCTGCGACGGCTGGTCTCGCGCGACTTCACGCCGCGACGAATCCGCGAGCTGGAACCGCGCATTCGCGAGATCGCGAAAAATCTCCTCGAAGCTGCTGAGCGCAGGGGCGAGTTCGACGTGATGACGGATCTTGCCAATCCACTGCCGGTGATGGTGATCAGCGATCTGCTCGGAGTGCCGCCCTCGGAATACCAGCAGTTCAAAAATTGGTCAGACAAAATTATCGAAGCTGACAACACTCTCCCCGGCGCGCCGATCCCCGACGAAATCAAGCCCGCGTTCGTCGAATTGAAGGCGTACTTCACCGAGGAGATCGGCCGGCGGCGGAAGAGTCCCGGACCTGACCTGGTCAGCGCTTTGGTCGCGGCGCACGATGAAGCCGAAGCGCTGAGCGCCGATGAGCTGCTGCAATTCGTCGTGCTGCTGCTGCTCGCGGGCAACGAGACGACCACCAACCTGATCGGCAACGGGATGCTCGCGCTCGGACGCAATCCGGCCTCGATGGCGGCGCTGCGATCGAACCCGGGCCTGATGCGCGGCGCGATCGAGGAGATGCTGCGATACGACGGTCCGGTGCAGGCGACGTTCCGCACGGCGACCAAGGACACGACCGTCGGCGGGACGCTGATCGCGGCCGGGATGGGCGTGTTCGTGATAATCGCGGCGGCGAATCGGGACCCGGCGCAATTCAAAGACCCTGAAAAATTCGATATCACGCGCGAATCCAACGAGCAGGTAGCGTTCGGCGAGGGAATCCATTTCTGCATCGGCGCGCCCCTGGCCCGGATGGAAGGATCGATCGCGATTGGCAGTGCTCTCGAACGTTTCCCAAATCTCCGGCTGAAAAATCCCGACGCCCCTGTCACCTACAAGGGCTCGTATTTCCTGCGCGGACTCAGCCGTCTCGAAATGGCGCTCAAGTGACATCGCGGGACTGCATGCAGTCGCATCGATGCAGGTCCATGCGATGAAAACACGCGTGTTGGCGTAGGTGCATGCGGTGGCACTGGGATTGCTCCGTAGTGCGCGGCGCATACGCGCGCGGCGCGTGCGATGAGGTGCGAACAAAAGTGAAATCTACGCAAAAGGAAGTCTCACCATGAATCAGGCCGCGGAAAACATCTATTTCAACCCCTGGGATCCCGCGTTTCGCGCCAATCCATATCCGCATTACAAGCCGCTGCTGGCGGGTCCGCCGCGAATTCTCGATCTGTTCGGGCCGACCGCGATGGTCACGCGCTATGCCGACGTGACGGCCGTGCTCCGCGACCATGCTCATTTCTCGAGCGTGCGGCCGCGCGATCCTTCCGAGCCCAACGACGAGGGACCGTTCGCCGGTGCGCGCACGATGCTGTTTTCCGATCCTCCCCTCCATACGCGGCTGCGCCGCCTGGTCTCGCGTGATTTCACACCGCGGCGAATCCGCGACATGGAACCGCGCATCCGCGAGATCGCGAAAGATCTTATCGACGCCGCCGACGGCAAGGGCGAGTTCGAAGTAATGCACGGGATCGCGAACGCGCTGCCGGTGATGGTTATCGCGGAGATGCTCGGCGTGCCGCCGGACCACTATCCGCAATTCAAGCACTGGTCCGACACGGTGGTCTCGGGCGACAACACTTTGCCCGGCACTCCGCTGCCCGAGGAATTTCATACCGCGAAAAATGCGCTGCGCAATTATTTCGCCGAGGAGATCGAGCGCCGCCGCAAGAATCCCGGCACCGACCTGGTGAGCGCTCTCGTCGCCGCGCACGACGACGCCGAAGCAATGAACGCCGACGAGCTGCTGGCGTTCGTGTTGCTTCTGCTGCTGGCCGGCAACGAGACCACCACCAATCTGATCGGCAACGGGATGCTCGCGCTCGGCCGCAATCCCGCGCAGATGAATCTGCTCCGGCAAAGCCCGGAATTGATGCCGCGCGCGATCGAAGAAATCCTGCGCTACGACGGACCGGTGCAATCGACGATTCGCTTCACCAAGGAAGACATAAACCTGGGCGGCACCGACCTGCCGGCCAACCAGGGATGCTTCATAATCCTCGCCGCGGCGAATCGCGATCCGGCGCAGTTCGAAGATCCCGATCGCTTCGATATCGCGCGCCCGCCTCGCGACCACGTCGCGCTGGGCGAGGGCATCCACTTCTGTATCGGCGCGCCGCTGGCGCGGATGGAGGGAGCGATCGCGATCGGCGCGATGCTCGAGCGCTTCCCGCGCCTGCGGTTGAAAGATCCCGCCGCGCCAGTGACCTATAAAGGTTCGTACTTCCTCCGCGGATTGGCGTCGCTCATGATGGCGACTGATTGAGCGAGGGGATCGATCATGGCCGAAGCGACAGAAGTGTATTTCAACATTTGGGATCCCGAATTCCGCGCGAATCCGTATCCGCACTATGACCCGCTGCTGGCGGGACCGCCGCCTCTCGTCAATGCCGGACCGATGACGTTTGCGCTGGTGGCGCGCTATGCCGATGTAACCGCGGGTCTGCGCGACCATGAGCATCTGTCGAGCGTCCAGCCGATGCCGCCGCCCGAGCAGGTTTACCAGGGCCGCTTTAAGGGTTCGCGCAACATGCTGGGTTCCGATCCGCCGCAACATTCGCGCTTGCGCCGGCTGGTGTCGCGCGATTTCACGCCCCGGCGAATCCGCGATCTCGAGCCACGCATCCGCGAGATCGCAAAAGAACTGCTCGACAAGGTCGAAGCCAAAGGCGAGTTCGACCTGATGGCGGACCTCGCCAACGTGCTCCCGGTCACCGTGATCGCGGAGATGCTCGGCGTGCCGCCAGAGCTCAACGCCAGGTTCAAGCATTGGTCCGACGCGATCATAGCCGGCGACAACAACGCGCCCGGCAGTCCGCAGACGCCCGAGAGGATGCGCGTGATCGACGAATTGGGCGACTACTTCACGGCCGAGATCGAAAAGCGCCGCGCCAATCCGGGGCCCGACCTGGTGAGCGCGCTGGTCGCCGCGCACGACGAAGGCGACGTGATGTCAGCGCCGGATCTGCTGAGCTTCGTCACGCTGCTGCTGGTCGCGGGCAATGAGACGACGACCAATCTGATCGGCAACGGCACGCTCGCGCTTGGGCGCAATCCCGATCAATTCGAAACGCTCAAGCGCAACCCGGCAATGCTGCCGCGCGCGATCGAAGAAATGCTGCGTTACGACGGTCCGGTGCAATCGACGGTGCGGTTCACCAGGGAACCCGTGCAGCTCGGCGGCACCGATATTCCCGCGGGCGCATTCGCGCTGATGATCGTAGCTGCGGCGAATCGCGACCCGGCGCAATTCAAGGATCCTGAAAAATTCGACATCGCGCGCGATCCGAATGATCACGTGGCGTTCGGCGAGGGAATCCACTTCTGCATCGGCGCGCCGCTGGCGCGGATGGAGGCAAGGATCGCATTCGAGGCAATGCTGGCGCGGTTCCCGCGGCTGCGGCTGAAGGATCCCGCGATGAAACCAGTCTACAAAGGATCGTACTTTCTGCGCGGTCTCGAATCATTGCCGCTGGCGATCGATTAATCCCGATGAACGATCCCGCCGCCAAGCTGGACTTGAAGCCCGTACCTGAAGCCTCGGCCGAGGACGCGGACCGCAAGAGCGTCCATCTTGGATTCCTGGGCAGGACGCCGCCGTTCACCAAAAGGCAGCGCCGGGTTTTCTGGATTGCGTCGACGGCCGGATTTTTCGATCAATACGATCGTGCGCTGCTGAGTCTCGCGCTCAAGCAAATCCAGGCGGGCCTCAAGATCGCGGAATCGCACCTGGGCGCCGTCCTCTCGGTGATCCGGCTCGGCTATTTGCTGTCGCTGCTGATGACGCCCTTTGCCGACGTGTTCGGGCGCCGCCGCCTGCTGCTCTACACGGTCTTCGGCTACACGATTTTCACCGGCCTTATCGCGATCGCGCCAAACGCGCGGACTTTCGTCGCGTTCGAGATAATTGCGCGCGCGTTCGCGGGCGCCGAAGCCGCGATCGCGATGGTAATAGTCGCGGAGGAAGTCGACGCCGCCCATCGCGGCTGGGCGATTGGCTTGCTCAGCGCGGTGTCGAACGTGGGCTACGGCCTGGCCGCGATTGTGTTCGCATTTATCAATACGATTCCTTACGGATGGCGCGGTCTGTACGCGATCGCGCTGGTGCCGCTGGTACTCATAATTCCGCTGCGCCGCGTGCTGCCTGAAAGCACGCGCTTCGAGAAGGAGAAACTCGAAGGGCTGCGGCCGGTGAAGATCTGGGAGCCGCTCGCTCAGCTATACCGCGCGTATCCGGGACGGCTCGTCATGATGCTGTCGATCGCCTTCCTTGGCTCGATGGGCGGCAACGCTGCCGGCTTTCTGTTTCCGAAGTTTCTGCAGGAGGCGCATCATTGGTCGCCGGGCAACGTCTCGTCGTTGGTTTTTTTCGGCGGTGCGCTCGGAATTATGGGCTCGATCGTCGCGGGCCGGCTGAGCGATCGCTACGGGCGGCGCGTGATGGGCACCGCATTCCTGTTCCTGTCGCCGATCCTGACCATTTGGATGTACACGGCGCCAGGGTGGTCAGTCGTCCCGGCGTGGATACTGGAAACATTTTTCGACATCGCGGCGGGCATGATCCTGGGTGCGTACAGCGCGGAATTGTTCCCGACCTCATATCGTTCGACGGCAGGCAGCGCGCTCGCAGTCGCAGGCACCACCGGCGGCGCACTCGGGCTGTTCCTCGAGGGTGTGCTGTTCAACTTTACCGGCTCGCATGCGCGCGCGGTTTGCTACCTGACGGTTTTCTGGATGGTCGCGCCGGCGATCATGTGGTTCCTTCCGGAGACCTCGGGCCGTGAGCTCGAGGAAATTTCTCCTGAAGCGAACGTGATCTGATTCCCCGCGGCTCATCGACGCGCTAGATTTGCGCCGGCATGGAAGCAGAGCCGCATCGACGCTTGCGCATCCGGGTCGGCCCGTTCGCGCTCGTCGCCGTCCTGTTCGCGCTGCTCGGATGCGCCCGCGGTCCATGCGTCTCGATCGTCGGCGCCGACGGCAAGCCGCGCGCCACCGTCGCGGTCGAAGTGGCGAACACCGGGCCGCAGCGCGAGCTCGGCCTGATGTATCGCAAGCACCTCGACGACAACGCCGGGATGATCTTTGTCTTTCCCGACGCGGCGCCGCGCAATTTCTGGATGCACAATACGCCGATTCCGCTCGACATGATTTTTGCGGACGCGGTGGGCAAGGTGACCGGAATCGTCGCCAACGCGGAGCCATTCTCCGACAAGGTGCTCGGTGTCGATGGCAACTCGGAGTACGTGCTCGAAGTGAACGGCGGATTCTGCGCAAAGCACGGCATCAAGTCCGGCGACCGAATGGACTTCTCCGGATTTTCAACCCACGCGTCGCAGTAGTCGGGCGCTTTAACCGTCCGCCCACTTGCGGTATCTATCTTGCCGTGGCGCGTGGCGGGCGCCTTTTTGTTTGCCGTCCATCCAACTTGATCGCGGTTGTGAAAAATGGGCCTTAAAGAAAATCTCGAACGACTCAAGGAGCTCACCCTCGAAGCGGAGGCCGCCGGCGGCGCCGATCGCGTCAAGAAGCAACGCGCTCAGGGCCGTATGACCGCGCGCGAGCGCGTCGAGTTTCTCCTCGACCGCGGATCGTTCGTCGAGATCGACAAGTTCAAGACCCATCGCATCACCGACTTCGACATGGCTGAGAAGAAAATTCCCGGCGACGGCGTAGTCACCGGCTACGGCACGATCGACGGCCGCCAGGTCTGCATCTTCAGCCACGATTTCACGGTCTTCGGTGGCAGCCTCTCGGGCGCCTTCGCGGAGAAGGTCTGCAAGGTGATGGATCTCGCCGCGAGGACCGGCTGTCCGGTAATAGGCCTCAACGACGGCAGCGGCGCGCGAATCCAGGAAGGCGTCGTGTCGCTGGCGGGCTACGCGGATATTTTTCTGCGCAACGTGATGTCATCGGGGGTCATTCCGCAAATTTCCGCGATCATGGGACCATGCGCCGGCGGCGCGGTGTATTCGCCGGCGATAACCGATTTCATCGTGATGGTGCGCGATACGTCGTACATGTTCCTCACCGGCCCCGACGTGATCAGGGCGACCACGCATGAGGAAGTCACGATGCAGGAGCTGGGCGGCGCCGATACGCATAGTCAGAAGTCCGGCGTGTGCCATCTTGAGGCCGACGACGACGCCGGCGCGCTCGCGATGATTCGCGAACTGATCTCGTATCTCCCCTCGAACAATGTCGAGGATCCTCCGTTCGTCGCGAGCGGTGACGATCCAGCTCGCACTGATGCCGCGCTCGACTCGATCGTTCCCGAAAATCCCACCAAGCCCTACGACATGGGCGAGATTATCCGGCGCGTGGTCGACGACGGCCATTTGCTGGAAGTGCAGAAGGACTACGCGCAGAACATGTTGATCGGGTTTGCGCGGATGGGCGGATACTCGATCGGTATCGTCGCGAATCAGCCGTCGTTCCTGGCGGGAGCTCTCGATATCGACGCGTCGGTGAAAGCCGCGCGTTTCGTGCGGTTTTGCGACGCGTTCAATATTCCGATCGTCACATTCGTCGACGTGCCCGGTTTCCTGCCCGGCACCCAGCAGGAGTTCGCCGGAATTATCCGCCATGGCGCGAAACTTCTGTATGCGTTTTGCGAGGCGACCGTGCCCAAGGTGACGGTGATAACGCGCAAGGCCTACGGCGGCGCGTACGACGTCATGTCGTCGAAGCACATTCGCGGCGATTTCAACTTTGCGTATCCGAGCGCCGAGATCGCCGTGATGGGTCCCGAGCAGGCGATCAACATTGTTTTTCGCAACGAGCTTGCGAAGGCCAAGGATGCGGTCGTCGAGCGCACGCGGCTGGCCGAGGACTATCGCAAAACTTTTGCGAATCCCTTCAAGGCGGCGGAACTTGGCTATATAGATGAGGTTATCATGCCGCGCGACACGCGTCCCAGGGTCATCGGCGCGCTGAAGGCGCTCGCGAACAAGCGCGAAAAGAATCCTCCGCGCAAGCACGGCAACATCCCGCTTTGAGAAAGCCCGCGCGATTCAGGATCCCGCCGTCCTTCCCAAATCCGGTCCCCCTTCCCGCGCGGGAAGGGGTTAGGGGTTAGGTTCTTGCTCATCTGACGCGCGCAGTTAGCTCGCGTGGGCCGAATTCAGTATAAAATTTAGTTAGCCAGAGGAGATTGATGTTCAAGCGAATCCTAATCGCCAACCGCGGCGAGATCGCAGTGCGGATCATCCGCGCATGCCGCGAGTTGGGCGTCGAATCGGTCGCCGTCTATTCGGACGCTGATCGCGCCGCACTGCACGTGCGCGAAGCCGATCATGCGTACCCGGTCGGTCCCGCGCCGGCGGCCGAGAGCTATCTTAACACCGCGAAAATTCTTGAAGCAGCGAAACGCACAAAGGCTGACGCGGTTCATCCGGGTTACGGCTTTTTCTCCGAGCGCGCCGCGTTCGCACGCGCGGTGCAGAAGGCGGGCCTCAACTGGATCGGGCCGCCCCCCGAAGCTATCGAGCAAATGGGCGACAAGGTCGCCGCGCGCAAATTAATGTCGGCCGCCGGAGTGCCTGTCGTGCCGGGCTCGCCGGGAACCCTCGAGACCGAAGCGGAAGTCGCCGCGATCGCAAAAAAGATCGGGTTTCCAATCATGGTCAAGGCGGCCGCGGGCGGCGGCGGCAAAGGACTGCGCTTCGTCGAAAACGACAAAGACCTAGCGTCGGTAGTGCGCACGGTCGCGAGCGAGGCCAAGTCGTCATTTGGCGACGGTCGCTTTTACGTCGAGAAATTTCTCAAGCAGCCGCGGCATATCGAGGTGCAGGTGCTCGCCGACGCCCACGGCAACACCGTCCACGTCTTCGAGCGCGAATGCTCGATACAGCGGCGCCATCAGAAGGTCGTCGAGGAATCGCCATCGCCGTTCATCACGCCCAAGATGCGGGCCGAGATGGGCGAGGTCGCGGTGCGCGCGGCCAAGGCGGTCAACTACGTCAGCGCTGGAACGATCGAATTTCTGGTCGACGCGGAGCGCAACTTTTATTTCCTCGAGATGAACACGCGCATCCAGGTCGAGCATCCGGTCACCGAGCTGGTGACAGGCGTCGATCTCGTGCGCACGCAAATCGAAATTGCTGCGGGCGCGAAGCTGCCCTTCAAGCAAAAGGATCTCGCGCAGCGCGGATGGGCGATCGAGTGCCGCATCTATGCCGAGGATCCCGCAGCCGGCTTCGTGCCGGCCCCCGGAAAGATCGAAACGCTGAGATTTCCCGACGGTCCGGGCGTGCGCAACGACGCCGGTGTTTACGCGGGCGCCGAAGTGCCGGTCTTTTACGATCCTATGATCTCGAAGCTGGCGGTGTGGGGCGCGAGTCGCGAGCAGGCGATCGACCGGATGCGTCGCGCGCTCGGCGAATTCGTAATTTCCGGTGACTTGCGCACCAACCTCGATTTCCATCGATGGATCATGACGCATCCCAGGTTTTTGAAGGGCGATTTCGACACCAATTTCATCAACCAGGAATTTCATCCGAATGAAAACGGCGCCGCGCCGCGCGGTGCGGAGCTGGCCGCGATTTTCCTTGCCGCGATCGCGGCGCAGAAGAGCACCAATCACGCCAACGGCGCCGGCCCGCAGCCGGTGACGGCTCCGAGTGCGTCCGCATGGCGCATGATCGGCCGCCTCGACATGCTGCGGCGATAGCCGGGAACCCTGTCGATGCGATACCTCGCGATTCTTGACGGCAACGAACACGAAATCGAGATTGAAGAGCTCGCAGCCGACTCGTTCTCGATTAGTTTCGGCAAAGATCGCTTCGAAGCCGATTTGCGCAGAGTCGGGCCGGTGTCGTTTTCAGTGATCGTCGACAATCGCTCGTTCGATTTTGACGTGGCGCGCGACGGCGAGGAAACTGTAGTCGCGTCGCGGATCGGATCGACGCGGCTGACAGTCGCCGATGCGGCTCGGCGCACGGCGCGCGCCGCCGGCAAGCGGCGCGAAGTCAGCGGCCGCGTGGAAATAAAATCCGCGATGCCGGGGCGGGTCGTCAACGTGCTGGTCGCCCCCGGAGACGAAGTGAAAGCAGAGCAGGGAATCATCGTCGTCGAGGCGATGAAAATGGAAAACGAAGTCAAATCGCCAAAGGCCGGCAAGGTCGTCGAGGTGAAGGTAGTCGCGGGCCAGGCCGTCGAGAAAGGCCAACTCATGATCGTTATCGAGTAGAACACGATGGCTGAAGACGATCGCAAAATCGCTTCCGCGCGCAAAAGTTGGGAGGAGCGCAAACTCAATCCCGCGCTTAAGCGCGGCGCCGAGCGCAAGCCGAAGTTCGTGACCAGCTCGGGAATCGACGTCAAGCGCGCGTACGATCCCGAGGACTTGAACGACTTCGATTTCGTCAACGACCTCGGCTTCCCCGGCGAGTATCCTTTTACACGCGGCGTTCAGCCGACGATGTATCGCGGGCGGTTGTGGACGATGCGTCAGTACGCCGGCTTCGGCAGCGCGGAGGAATCCAACCGCCGGTACCGCTACCTGTTCGACCAGGGTCAGACAGGACTGTCGGTTGCGTTCGACCTGCCGACGCAGATGGGCCGCGACTCGGATCATCCGCTGGCCGACGGCGAAGTTGGACGCGTCGGCGTTCCGATTTGCTCGCTCGCGGACATGGAGACTCTCCTCGCCGAGCTGCCGCTCGACAAGATTTCGACTTCGATGACGATCAACGCGACCGCGTCAATCCTGCTGGCGTTGTACCTGGTCGTGGCGGAGCGGCGCGGCGTGAGCTGGAACAAGGTTAACGGCACTATCCAGAACGACGTGCTGAAGGAATACGTAGCGCGCGGGACCTACATCTATCCGCCGCGCGGGTCGATGCGGATCATCACCGACATTTTCAGTTTCGCGACGAAGGAAGTGCCGAACTGGAATACGATCTCGATCTCCGGCTATCACATCCGCGAAGCCGGCTCGACCGCCGCGCAGGAACTCGCGTTCACTATTGCCGACGGGATCGCGTACGTCGATGCGGCGCTGAAAGCGGGTTTACAAATCGACGCGTTCGCGAGCCGGCTGTCGTTCTTCTTCAACGTGCACAACAACTTCTTTGAAGAAGTCGCGAAGTTTCGTGCGGCGCGACGGCTGTGGGCGAAAATAATGAAAGAGCGCTTCGGTGCGAAGGACGAACGCTCGATGATGATGCGGTTTCATGCGCAGACCGCGGGCTCGACGCTGACCGCGCAGCAGGTCGACAACAACGTTGTGCGCGTGACGATGCAGGCGCTGGCCGCCGTGCTCGGCGGAGCGCAGTCGCTCCACACCAACTCCAAGGACGAGGCGCTCGCGCTGCCAACCGAATCCTCGGTGCTGCTCGCGCTGCGCACGCAGCAGCTGATCGCGCACGAGTCGGACGTCGCCGACACAATCGATCCGCTCGGCGGCTCGTACTACGTCGAACGGCTGACCACCGAGCTCGAAAAAAAGGCGGTCGAGTATTTGTCGAAAATCGACGACTTCGGCGGTGCGGTCGCGGCAATCGAGCGCGGCTACTTGCAGCGCGAAATTCAGAACGCGGCGTTCATTTATCAGCGCGAGATTGAAACCGGACAGCGAATTATCGTAGGTGTCAACCAGTTTACGGAGGGCGGCGCGCCGCCGGGGGAAATTCTGCGGGTCAAGCCGGAGCTCGAGGCGAAACAGAAGGCGGGCGTTGCGCGCGTGCGCGCGGAACGGAACGCGGAGACGGCGAGCAAGGCGCTCGCGCGGGTCGAAGCGGCGGCGCGCGACGGTCAGAATCTGATGCCGCCGATAGTCGATGCGGTGCGGGGATGGTGCACGCTTGGAGAAATCTCGGACGCGATGCGAAAGGTCTTCGGCGAGTATTCGCCGGTGAATACCGTATAGCGTTGGGCCGGCGGATTCGTATAAAACAAAACGGAATCGGAGAGGAGAGAAAATAAATGGGGCCGATCCCGAAAGGGACATTTCTGACCAAGGGCGTGGGGCGCCATCGCGAGAAGCTGACTTCTTTCGAGCTCGCGCTGCGTTCCGCGGGAATCGCCGAGTTCAACCTCGTGCGCGTCAAATCGATTTTTCCGCCCAACTGCAAACTGCTCAGCCAGCAGGAAGGCTTGAAGTACCTGACGCCGGGACAGATCGTTTTTGCCGTGATGAGCGACAACGCGACCAACGAACCGCATCGGTTGATCGCGTCGTCGGTGGGAGTTGCGCTGCCCAGCAATCCGGCCCAGTACGGATACCTGTCCGAGCATCACAGCACGGGCGAGACCGACCAGAAGGCCGGCGACTATGCCGAGGACCTGGCCGCGATGATGCTGGCGACAATTCTTGGCGTCGATTTCGATCCGAATCTCAGCTACGACGAGCGCAAGGATCTGTGGCGCATGTCGGACAAGATCGTGACGACTCGCAACGTGACGCAGTCTGCCATCGGCGATCGCGACGGCATCTGGTCGTCGGTGGTCGCGGCCGCGGTGTTCGTCGATATCCCCACGAACGGCAAGTAGTTTGTACGGTATGAAACAGGCGCGTAGGCTTTAACTATGGCGACACAAATTCTCTACTGCTCGGCTTGAGGCTATAAGCCACGCGCGGCCAGTCTGGCCGCCTCATTGGATTCCACCTTCGGCGAGAAGGCGGAAATCACCGCCGGCAAATCGGGGCAGTTCGATGTCATCGTCAACGGCAAGCTGGTCTTCTCGAAGTCGAGCACCGGCCGCTTCCCGGTTGACGGCGAAGTTGAAGAGATTTTCGCGGCGCTCAAAGAAGGTCGCGAGCCTCAGCCGGTCGAAATAAAGAAGCCGACCGGATTCGTCGAGCGCATGCTCGGCAAGCTCAGAAACTGAGCGACATCGCCCAACCGCAGACCGATCCGCTACGGATGCATGTCGAGGAATTCCTTGAAGCCGCTGCGCTGGTGCGGCCCGAGGATCGCCATCTCGAGAATTCCCATCCCCTCGCGCGAGCCCATCTTCGCCTGGCACACGGCCTGGATGTGCTGATGCATCAAGTCGCGCTCGTTGACGTCGGCGGTTTTGAACGACTCGTACGTTGAGGCGTCGGGGCCGACGTACATTCCGTGGCCCCACTTCGGATGAAAGTAGCCGATGCCCTGCATGTAGAAGTTGTAGAGCGTTTTCAGCTCGACGCGGTTTTCGCCGGCGCGCGGCGAACGTAAAATGATCTCGGCGGTCTTGGCGTGGCGCGTTCCGGAAGCATAGTTGATGTTGAAGTCGACTCCGGTTGCGAGATCGAGCGGGGCGCCGTGCTCCGCGCTCGTGACGGCGCCGAACTGATGCCATCGCGAGCCGTCGGCGGTTTCCATGGCGTCGCAATGCGTGCAGACGTCCTCGAAATTCGTCGGCGACCACAGCCAGTAGAACTGACCCATCGCGGCGGACGGCACGCCCGCGGGATCCTGCGGCCCGATTCCGCGCACGCCCCACGAACGATCTCGCGAACCCCACACTCGTGACGGCTTCGCTTCGTAAGTCTTGCCGGCTACCGTCAGGCTGCCGCTGTAGCCGCCGTGCTGCGTGAACCGCGTGAGATCCATGACGAGGCGCGGACCGGCGCGGCGCGAAAAGCGAGGCTCCTCAATCGCATCGGCGCGCGCCTCGAACATCAGGTCTGCTTTCACGGCTTCGTGATCGACGCGAAGACGCATGCTTCGCAGCGGCCGTACGATTTCGATCGAGATCGGGCCGGCGCGCGTGTCCATGCGCTCTGCCCCGAGCACCCGCGACGCGCGCACGCAATGCTGCACGCCGCCGGCGACGACGCTGAACGCGCAGTCGAGGATTCCGACGTTCGGATAGATTCCCATCGCGGCGGCGAAGTATGGCTCGCCCTCGCGAAAGTATCCGTTGAAAAAAAATCGATCGTAAAAGTTGCGGTCGCTGGTGAACACCTGCTGGACCGGCTCCGGCGTCTGATGAATCGGATAATCGTCGCCCTGCGTGATCATCGGTTTCTCCTGCTGTGATTTTTTTTGAAACGCGTGTTGGCCGATCAGGTCGAGAAGATCTTGCCGAGTTCGGCCGCCTCGAGTCGGATGCCGACGTAAAATGGCCCGAACTTCGCGTACGACGCGCTGGCCTCGTCGAAACGCATCTCATAAACGAGCTTCTTGAACACGAGTGGATCGTCGGCGAATAGATCGACGCCCCATTCCCAATCGTCGAATCCGATCGAGCCCGAGATAATCTGCGTCACTTCGCCGGCGAAACGCCGCCCGACCATTCCGTGATCGTGCATCAGGCGCTGGCGATCGTCGATCGGCAGGCGATACCAGTTGTCGGCGCCGTCGCGCTTCTTGTCCATCGGGTAGAAGCACAAGTAAGGTCGCGCGGGAATTTTCGGATACAGCCGCGGCAGAATCTTTTCGCGTTGTCGCGCGATCTCGGACTCGATCTCGGACTTCCATTCCGGCGAGCGGGGTCCCACACCATTCTCGACCAGCCGGCGATAGAGCGCGACCGTCGCCTCGTAGAGGCCAATTTCGATTACCGACAGGTACGACGTGGTCGGTTCGAGGTAGTCGCTGAGTTCAAGCGCGGCGACGGCGAGTTCGGCGCGCCCGAGTTCCTCGAAACTGCGGCGGAAGTGGACGATCATCAGATCGCCCTTGTGGCCGAGCGCGGAGAACAGCGCGGTCTCACCGTCTTCGCGCGCGGACATCTCGCCGAACAGCTTCGACGCCTCCTTGAAAGCCGCGTCGCGTTTCGCGGGGTCGAGCGCGCGCAATTCGCGACGCCGCACGCGGAACATCTGATGCAGAATGCTGTAGCCTTCGAGCGTAAGCGGCGCGGCCGGAAAATCCCGGGGAATCTTCGGGCGGTCTTTGCCTCGATTTTGCTCTGGGACGGTCGCTACTCATGGCGCAATTCTAGACGCTACGCAGCCGGTTGTCTTGCGACGCGCGAACGCTCGCACGCACCGACCAGGGCCTCCGCAACATCGGGATTCGATGCCCAGTGCGCATGAACATATGAAGCGAGAACATTTCCGATGCGATAGCCTTCGGCGAACGGCGCGCCGCCCCATCGCGGCGCTACATTGTAGATCCGATCGATCCGCTTACCGCTCTCAGAGTCCTCGAGCGTCGAGTGGCGAAACTGATGGCCTCGAAATCGCGTCTGCGCGGGACCGAGGATCGAGTCGGCGCGCGTCTCGACCTCGACGTAGCCGAGCGCCTGCAACCTGTCCGACATCGCGGCGACGCCTGGGATGATCGCGGCCATCGGCCACGTCGCGCCGTCAAGTGTGCGGATGCCGTCGGTCAGGTACATCAGGCCGCCGCATTCAGCATAAATCACGCCACCGCGCGCCGCGAAGCCGCGAATAGCCGCGAGCATCGCGCGGTTCGAAGACAGTTCGCGCGCAAACACCTCGGGATATCCGCCGCCGAAGTAGAGTCCGTCGACATCGGGCAACTCGCGATCGCGGATCGGCGAGAAGTTGACGATCTCCGCGCCGAGCGAGCGAAGCCGATTCAAATTGTCTTCATAATAAAAATGAAACGCGGCGTCGCAAGCCACGCCGATTCGGCAGCGCGGCCGCGAAGCCAAATCAATTTCGCTCGCGCCGAGCATGGAGCCGGCTTCGAGTGCCGGCGCCGAGCGCGCAATCTCGAGGATCGCCTCGAGGTCCAGCCAGTCCGCCGCAAGCCGGCTCCAGCCGTCGAGCAACCGTTGCGGCACGGCCGATTCGTCGGCCATCAGCAGGCCGAGATGGCGCTCGGGAAAAGCGAGATCGGCACTGGCGGGAAATCCGCCGACGATGGGCACCTCGGGCCGCGTGGCGCGCAATAGATCGAGATGCCCGCGCGAGCCGACGCGGTTGCAAATCATGCCCGCGACGCGAACCGCCGGATCGAAGCGCGCAAACCCCACGGCCACCGCGGCTATCGTGCGCGCGACTCCCGACGCGTCGGTGACGAGGATCACGGGCGCGTCGAGCCACTTCGCAATCTGGGCGGTCGAGCCTTCATCGCCGGTCGGCGTCGCCGAATCGAACAGACCCATCATCCCCTCGATTACCGCGACGTCAGCGCCGGCGGACGCGCGCGCAAACGTCGCGACTACCGCGTCGCGATCCATCATCCAGCCGTCAAGATTATGCGAGCGAACGCCGGCGGCGCGTTCGTGATAGGTGGGATCGAGATAGTCGGGGCCGCACTTGAACGCCGCGACCTTGAGGCCGCGCGCGCGCATCGCACCCATCAACGCGACGGTCGCCGTAGTCTTGCCGACGCCGCTGCCGGTTGCCGCGATCACGATGCGAGGAATTTTGCCCGATGGAGCCATCGCGAGGAGCGATACTACTACAACGCGATCACGCGAACCTCATGCGCGCGCCTTGCAGGAGTGCGGGATCGAGCGTCGTCGCGCCAGCGCCTGCACTCGCGAGAACGACCTCGAAGGGCGATTGACCGCGTTCGCTAATCCACATCGCCAGCGGTCCATTCTCGGTTTTCGATGCGAGCAATTGCACTTCGTTGGGACCGATAATGAAGCTGACGCCCGCGGCTTCGAGATCATCGCGCTCGACGGGCGCGCCGGGACGTCCCAGCACACGCGCATAGTAGCGGCTGGTCGCTCCTGGATCGCTCACGGCGATCGCGAGTGTGCGGATACCGCTAGCGCCGTTGCGATGTGAACGCTCGCGTGGAACGCGCTCATCGCGCGGAGTGTCGTCCTTGATTAGAAACGGGAGCTGGCCGCTGAAAGGAGGCGCGGGAATCGCGAGCACCCAGCTTAGGCGATAGCCGTCGGGGCGATCGCGAGTCAGCGGCGACGGATCGCCAATCTTCGCGCCCGCGCGACGCATCGACTCGACGTCCGCCGCAAGATCGTCGGTGCCCATGCAAAAATCGACGATGCCGCCGCCTTTCTCGAGCGCCGTTTGCCACGGATGCCCGGTGTTCGACTTGAGGAATGCGATCAGCTCGAAATAGCTGCCATCCGCGAACGCGATAAGCGCGTTGTGTGTGCCGATAGGATGTCTTCCGCCGCGAAGGACCGTGAATCCGGCGCGCGAATAATTCGCAATCGCGGCTTCCAGTTCGTCGACGACGATCGCGACATGGTCGATGCCGGTGAACACGCTGAACTAGCCGCTGGAAGTAATCTCGGTGGGGAAAAAAATCCGGTGCGCACTCGCCTGGACGCGGCGCGCGTAGCGAGCACCAAGATCGAACCACTCCAGGCCGGGCAGGCGCGCGATCGACCTGTCGACCGCCGCCATGCACTCGACTCCGCTCTCATCGGGAAACAAGTAAGCGCACACCCGGCGCATCGCGGGATCGCCGCGCACGGTCACTCCTACCGGGGTCCAGAAGTGTCGCACCAGGAATGCGGTCAGGCGCCGCGCGGCGGGCGTGCGAAGCCGTTGTCGCGCCTGGTTGAAGTAGAAAGCAAAGTGGCGGCGTTCGTCCTTGATGATTCGTTCCAGGATCGTTGTCAGCAGCGGGCGAGGGCTGTCAGAGCGCCCGTGCGCCGAATCGGTGCGGGCGATCAATGCCTGGTAACCGGTCAGCGTCGAAATTTCGTTAATCGCACCGAAGGTCATGTGCACAGCGGGAAAATGACGGTTGAGGCGCGACAGGATCGCGATGCCGGGACGGATTATGTGATCGGCGAGACTGGTTTTGCTGCGCAAATCGGCGAACCGCTGATCGTCGATCGCAACTCCCTGGGTCGCCAGAAAGCGCCGCAGCAGCAGTGAATGAAAAAATTCCTCGTACACCCAGCACGACAGGAACGCGGTGACCTGGTTGTCGCGAACGACGCGCGTCGACAGCAAGTCGCGCAGATAGACGATCGTGTGCGACTCGATGTCCATCATGTAGGCAATCGTGAACAGCGCGTCGTCGCCAAGGCGCGGCTGCGGCGCCGTCCAGTCGAAACACTCCGGCTTGGTCGCGCCGGAGAAGCGCAGGTAGCGATCGAGGTCGAAGGTGTTTTCGTTCGGGTCCATGCCCGATATACGAAGTGCAATATCGATCGGATTGCGCATGAGACCCCCGTTAGCGGCGCGGAAAATCGCCTTTCAGGTACATCGTACCGGTTGGTTTTTCGACTCCGCCGCTTGGCTCGAGCGTGATCGCGCTGGCCAGCACAACTTCTCCGGCCGGCGGTGGGTCGAGCGAAACAATCGTCGCCCCCTGGTTCAACGGCTCAAACAATCCCGCCTTCAGCGGGCCCTGCTTTTCGCCAATCCACCAGACCTCGTATATTTTGTCGCCAGGCGCCGGCGGAAGGCCGCTGACCGCGAGCATCGCGGAACCTTGGGCGCGGCTGAGCGCGACGGTTCCCCCGGCCGAAGGCGCTGCGGGCAGGCCGGCCAGACGGATTACTCGCGCGTCGGGACCGAGGCTGGCCAGGGTCAGGTCGGTGGTCTGGGCGACCTTGGATTGAAGCGCGGCGAGCTGATCGCCGGTCGCATCGAGGCTGCGCTGAACCTCGACGACCCGGGCGGTAAGCGCTCCAATCTCATTTGAAGTATCGGAAGTGACGCCGCGCAACCGCACTGTGAAGAAAATCGTGCTGGCCGCGATCGCGACGACCGCTGCTGCGGCCGCCGAGCCAAACATCGCAAAGCCCCGCCCGCGTGAGGATTCGCGCGCCGATCGATCCGCACTCCGCTGCGCGGGACGATTTGCGACGCGCGCCGGCTGTGCCTCGTCGCGCTCGGCATCGAGGCGCGCTCGCAGCCGGCTCCAGATCCGATCCGCGGAACCGTCGCCGCCCGCTTCCGCTACCGCCATCGCGGCGAGCGCATCGGTAAACGACGAAAGTTCGCGCTCGCATTCGACGCATTGCGTGCCCAGATGCTCGTCAACCGCGCCGGCCTCCCGGTCGTCGAGCCGGCCAAGCGCCTTCAGCGGGATCAGATCCTTGATTTCGGCGTGATCCATCGGCGCCTACTCCATGCTCCCCGCAAGCGCGTCCCGCAGCCTGATCAAGCCGCTGCGCATCCTGCTCTTCACCGTGCCGAGTGGGATACTGGTGCGCTCAGCGATCTCGGATTGCGACAGATCGGAGAAATACGCGAGCCGGATCAAGTCGCGTTCGCCGTCGTTCAGGGTTGCGAGTGCGCCTTCGACTTTACGCCGTCGCTCGGCGCTGTGAATCTCGTTCGATGGATCGTTGGCGACGGCGGGCTCGGCGTGATCCTCGCCGCGAGGCTCGCGGGACTTGCGGGCGCGCAGTCGATCGATTGCGCGGCTTCGAACCGTCATCATCACCCACGCGCCGACCGAGCCCCGGCTGCGATCGAATCGCCCCGCCTCGCGCCAGAGTTGCCACAAGACATCCGCCGCGACTTCTTCGGCGTCGTCCCGGTCGCGCAGGATTCGATCTGCGACTGCGCTGAGCGCCCTTCCATAACGTTGATTCAGCGTGGCCAAGGCATCCTGGTCGCCGGCGGCCATGGCAGACACGAGTGCTTCATCGGAAACCCTGTTGTCGGCCGGAGTCACCACCTGGCTTCTACTTTAGATACGTCGCGCGATGGACACCGGATTGACACGGTTAACCGAGTGCCTCGGGTCAAATTGGCTATTCTTATCGCTGTCGGGCCGAGTTAGGTCAACGGGAGATGCGATGGCGTCCGGAAGCGAATTCGCCGCCTGTGAGTAGCGCGTCGCCGAAGCGCACGGACGCCGCGACCCCGTCCGGAATCACGATCTCGCCGCCCGCCTCGCGATCCAGACGCACTTCGATGAGCCCGTACGGAGTCGGAACGCGGCCTTCGAGATGCCTGAGCGAGCCGAACAGCGGCGCGATCTCCACGCGCGAGTAGCCCGGCGCGGCCGGTCTTACGCCAAGCACCCAGGTGGTCAAATCATAGGTCGGCGTCGCCGACCATGCGTGACATCGGCTCCCAGTGCCGGCGCGCGCGTCCCAGTACTCCTCGAATGCGGTGTCGCCGCGTTCGATCTGCGGCCACCATTTCATGCATCGCGCGGGAATCAGATGGCGGCGGCCGGCGCGAACGATCGCATCGTGAACGAGATGCGAAAAAAATGGCTGCGCCGCCACGACGTCGTGCTCGACGTCGAACTTCATGTGCTCGGCAGGGTCCATCCGCTGCCTCAAGTACGCCGCCAGGTTGTCGGCAATCGTCGGCGTCACAACGACGCGCGATTCATCGAGCACGTAGTCGAGCATCCGGGGCCATCGCTGTTGCGGCGCGCATCCAGCCACGATTGCCATCGCGTTGGTCTGCTGACTTACTCGCCGGCGCGGGCCGTTGCGATCGGCAGCGTCGACGTAAACGCCCGCTGCCTCGTCCCAAAGCAATTCGAATGCGCGCCGGGTCCGCTCGGCCCGCGCACGAGCGTCGAACGCGCCGCGCGAATCCGCCAGGACGGTCTCGGCCAGTGACGCGAAGTCGTCCAGCGCCGCTGCGTACAGCGCGTCGAGCGCGCCGGTCACTTCCGATCGCTCGGTCATCGCCCAGTCGATGAAAATCCAGCCCGGCATCCCGCGAATCAGTCCGTCAGGTGCGCGATAACGCTCGAACGCGGTCAGCACGCCCGCCGCGGTCGGCATCAGCTCGCGAACCGTCGCGGCGTCGCCGGAATACTCGAAGTATCGCGCGAGCGCGCGAATCCAATGCAGCGAATAGTCCGGGATAGTGGTCGAGGAAATCGAAAAATCGCACGCGGCGGCCATCGCCAGCAGGCCGTCGCCGCGTCGCGAATGGGCGCAGATGCGCAGATGGCGCCGCACCAGCCGCCAATCGGTGTTGGTCACATACGTCAGCAGCGCGTGGATGTACGAATCGCCGAGCCACGCGCGCTGCTCGCGGCCGGGACAGTCGATGAAGGCGTCAGTCGAACAGAGTTCGAGCGTGCGCGCGCCAACCCGCCAGATTTTGTTGAGCGCCGGATCGTCGCACTCGAAGTACGCCTCGTCACCGCGCGGATAGCGCCGCTCCACTGCGCCCGCCGATTCGACCTGCGCACCGCCGCGCGCGACGATCGACAGGTAGCGAAACCCGACCGACTCGTACGACTCGAACCGTTCAGGAGCGTCGCCGCGCACCATGTAACGCATTGCAAATTGTCGCGGATTGGTTTCCGCACTGCCATCGGCGCGCAGATCCTCGCCGCAGTACACGTCGACGGTTGATCCCGCGGGACCGCGCACTACGGCCCACGGCGTCGCGAGCGTGATCATGCCCGCTTCGAAATTTACGATCGTGTCGGGACCGTCCGCGCTATCTTCCGCCGAAGGATACGCGCCGCGCGGATCGTCGCTGTCGAGTGCCGCGACGCCGTGGCGTGAGAGTTCATTCAGCGCGACCGGAATGGAAGTCAGCGGCGCAATTTCGTCGGGCTCGGGCGCGGTGAAAGGCTCGACCGGGATTCTCGTGCGATTGTGCGAAAAAGTGCCGGCCGACAATTCGACGGCGGGCAGCCAATCGGAATCATCGAACGCCGCTTCGTTCCACACGGCTGGAATCGCGGCGCCGTCGAGGATTTCGATCGGCGGCACGGGCAGCGCCGCGCTCCGTACCACGTCCTGCTGATACGGCGCGGCGCGTCCTTTCCATGTCGCGTCCGAAGTCACGCCGATAGCCGGCGACTCAAACGCGAACGATCCGAAACCCAGCAGGAAGCTCGGCGCAGCCGGCCGCCACCACGGTCCCGGGAACCCATAGAACCGCACCAGCGACGCGATCGCGTTTCTGCCCGTGCGAAGATACGGCGCGAGATCGATCTCCGTCCATGCCAGCCGCTCGGGTATTGAACGCGCCGGTCCGCGCGCGACCTCGACGCCGTTGACGAACATCACGAAGCGCGAGTCGGCCGTCACGCGTGCCGGGACCGACGCCTGGACCGATTCGAGTTGCACCGTCCGTCGCAGGTAGCAGAATCGATTCCAGGTTTCCTTCGGCGGAATTCCCGCCGCTCCGATCGGCGAGACCGGCAGTGGCGCAGGCCCCGCCCAAATCCAGCGCGCATCCCACGTAATCGGCCATTTCGCTCCAGCCATCGTCGCGACCCTCAGTTCGACGGCGCGTCCTGCGTCGGCACGGTCGCGGACTGCGGTGGCTGGCCCGACGGGCCGACATAGCCCGGAAGGCTCTCCAGCCCGCCGAGATGGACGTTCGGCGTCGGCCGCTCCACCGTTTCCCCGGTGTCGTTTCCGTTCCCGTTCATCTCATCCTCGTAGTGTTGCGTGACCTGCTTCTTCAATTCATCGGGCGCAATGTTCGGTTGCATCCCCTGGCTATGCGCAAATTGTTCGCGGCTGCTGGCGTTCATGTGGAGCCAAATTTGATTGGCCTGCGCGGCATTGCCGTGATTCATCGCGTCGATAAATTTTTGCTGTTGCGTTTCGTGGCTCGAGCATCCCGCCAGCGCAATTCCACCCGCGACAATTGAGAACACGATCGCGCGTTCGATTTTCGACCGCATCTGCTCCACCTAAAACGTCACCACGCTTCGAATCGACTTGCCTTCGTGCATCAGGTGGAAGGCGTCGTTGATTTTGTCGAGCGGCATCACGTGCGTGATCAGATCGTCGATATTGATCCTGCCTTCCATGTACCAATCGACGATTTTCGGAACGTCCCGGCGTCCGCGCGCGCCGCCAAAGGCCGTGCCCTTCCACGTCCGTCCCGTCACGAGCTGAAACGGACGCGTCGATATCTCCTGGCCCGCGCCCGCGACGCCGATAATCACACTGGTGCCCCATCCGCGCTGACAGCATTCCAGCGCCTGGCGCATCAGCTTGACGTTGCCGACGCATTCGAACGAAAAATCCGCGCCGCCGCGCGTCAGGTTCACGAGATGCGGCACCAGCTCGTCCCCGGTCTCCGCGGCATTCACGAAATGCGTCATGCCGAACTTCTCGGCGACCGCCTTGCGCGCGGCATTGAGATCGACGCCGACGATCATCGACGCTCCCGCCATCCTTGCCCCCTGCACGACGTTGAGGCCGATTCCTCCGAGCCCGAACACGACGACCCGGTCGCCCGCCTGCACTTTCGCGGTGTTTAGGACGGCGCCGATTCCGGTCGTGACTCCGCATCCGATGTAGCAAATCTTTTCGAACGGCGCGTCGTCGCGAACTTTTGCCAGCGCGATCTCGGGCACCACGGTAAAATTCGCGAACGTCGAAGTGCCCATGTAGTGATGAATCGCTTTTCCGTCGCGCGCGAATCTGCTGGTGCCGTCCGGCATCACGCCGCGGCCCTGCGTCTCGCGAATCGCCGTGCACAGATTGGTCTTGCCCGAGAGGCACGCGGGGCAGTTGCGGCATTCGGGGATATACAGCGGGATGACGTGGTCGCCGCGTTTCAGCGCGGTCACTCCCGGCCCCATTTCGACCACGACGCCCGCGCCCTCATGCCCCAGGATTGCGGGGAAGAGGCCTTCGGGATCGGCGCCCGACAAAGTGTAGGCGTCGGTGTGACAGACGCCAGTGGCCTTGATTTCGACCAGTACTTCGCCGGCCTTGGGCCCTTCGAGGTCGACGCTGCAGACTTCGAGCGGCTCGCCAGCCTTGTTCGCGATTGCTGCTTTTACTTTCACGATTCCAGCGTGCTGCCCGCAATATAATACGCCGGCGATGCTCGCGGCGAACGTCGCGTCGCGCGCTTGATGATAGCCACAAATGAAGCCAAACCTCCTCACACCGTCAACCGCGCCGATTAGGGGAAAACAAAATGGCCGACAAAGTATTAACGCCCGACCAGGTGGTCGCATCGCTGCTCGAAGGCAAGTCGCCGCGCGAGGTCATGGTGATCATCGCGCGGCTCGAGCACGGCGCCGCCGGGATTTATCAGTCGCTCGCGGCGAATGAACGCAACGCGAAGGCGCGCGCAGCGTTGTTGGCCGGCGCCGAGCGGGAGGAGCAGAACTCCGTGCTGCTCAAGACGATGACCGCCGTCAAGGACGCGTGCGAGGAGTGCGGCAAGGCGCTAGCGCCCCCTGCACCAGCCCAGTGTTGTTCATTTCAATGCACTTTCTGCCCCGACTGCGCGGACGAAATGAAACACGTCTGCCCGAACTGTGCGGGAGAGCTGACAGCGCGTAGCATCTGAGGCGAGGAATTTTTCGATGCAAGTGATCGGCACGGTCAAGGAAATCTGGCGCTACCCGGTCAAGTCGATGGCCGGCGAACGTCTGCAGCGTGCGAACGTCGGCGCGCTAGGAATCCATGGCGACCGCGGATGGGCGATTCGCGACGAAAAGGCCGGCGAGATCCGCAACGCTCGCAAGCTGCCCAGGCTGCTGCATTGCGTCGCCGTCTATCTGCGCGAGCCGTCGGAGGACGACAAAAACAAAAACAAAGTGCCGCCCGCGCAAATCACGCTGCCCGACGGGACGACGTTTCGTTCCGACTCCGCCGAGGCGAATGCCCGACTATCCGAGATGCTCGGCCGCCCCGTCACGATATGGCCGATTCAGCCGCCATCCGAGCGCGACTTTCTCCGCCGCGCCGCGCCCGACAATCCCGACATGATGGCGGAGCTGCGTGAAGTCTTCGGCCGTCTGGAAAGTGAGCCGCTGCCCGACCTCTCGACGCTTCCGCCGCAGATTCTTCAATTCACATCGCCGTTCGGCACGTTCTTCGACGCGTTTCCATTCCAGGTGCTCACCACGGCGTCTTTGCGCGCGCTCGCCAGCTGCAATCCCGCCGCCGATTTCGACTCGCGGCGCTTTCGTCCGAACGTTCTGATCGAGACTGAGAGCGGCATCGAAGGATTAGTTGAGGCTGAATGGTCGGGACGAACGATGCGAATCGGCGACGCGCGTATCAGGCTCGAGATGCCGACCGTGCGATGCGTGATACCGACCCTCGATCAGCCGAACCTGCGCAAAGATCCGTCGGTGCTGCGAACGATCGTGCGCGACGCGGCGCAGAATCTCGGCGCCTACGCGACGATCGCAAGCGGCGGAACGATCGCGCTCGGCGACGAAGTCGCGCTCGAATAGCCGGCACTGGCTCGAAGCAAAATCAGCGGGGCAGGAGGACGATAGTGGGGACGGAGCTGGTGCGGAAGTCGCAGCGCAGGCTGGTGATCGCTGGGATGGCGGGCAACGTCCTCGAGTGGTACGACTTTTCGATCTACGGCTTCTTCGCGTACGCGATCGGCGAAAACTTTTTCCCTTCGCACAGCAAGGCCACGTCGCTGATCGACGCATTCGGCGTGTTCGCCGCGGGCTTCCTGATGCGGCCGCTCGGCGCGCTCGTGTTCGGGCAATTCGGCGATCGCTACGGGCGGCAACGCGCGCTTACTATCTCCGTCGTCGCGATGGCCGTGCCGACCGTGCTCATCGGCCTGCTCCCGACTCATCAGCAAATCGGCGTGATGGCGCCGATCCTGCTGGTCGTGCTGCGGTTGATCCAGGGACTTTCCGTCGGTGGCGAGTACACAACCTCGGTCGTTTTCATGGTCGAGGGCTCGAACAGCGATCGGCGCGGATTGATCGGCGCGTTTGGCGCGGCCGCCGCTTTTGCCGGCGTGATGCTCGGATCCGCAGTCGGCGCCGTGGTCGCGGCCTTGATGTCGCCACAGGCGCTTGCCTCGTGGGGATGGCGGCTACCGTTTCTGGCGGGCGTCGCGATTGGAATTGCCGGCTACTATATCCGGCGCGAGCTGCAGAATGCCGGCGACGTGCCGCACGTCGCGCCGCCGCCGATTGGCGAGGTGCTCCGCACTCAGTGGCGCCGCGTCCTGCAGGTCGCCGGCTTCAAGGTGCTCGAGTCGGTCGGCTTCTACCTGATGTTCGTTTATGCGGCGACCTACTTGACCGAGATCGTCGGGATTGCCAAGAGTCGCGCGCTCGCGATCAACACCATCGGGATGGCGGCTGCGGTGGTCATGCTGCCAGTGGCGGGCGCCCTGTCGGATCGTGTCGGGCGCAAGCCAATGCTGCTGTTGTCGGCGGCCGCGATCATCATTTGCTCGTGGCCGCTGTTCAACCTGCTATGGCATCCGATGTTCCACGTGCCGCTGCTGGGCCAGGTGGGGTTTGCGCTGCTGATAGCGACTTTCGACGGCGTCGCGCCCGCGACTGCGGCCGAGGCGTTCCCGGCCAACGTGCGATGCACCGGAGTAGGACTCAGCCACAACCTATGCATAGCGCTGCTGGGAGGGACAGCGCCGATGGTCGCGACCTATCTGATCGACAAGACCGACAATGAGATGGTGCCGCCCATGTTACTCATCGCGGCCGCAATCGTGTCCGCTATCTTCGTCCTGAGTCTCAAGGAAACCGCACACTTGCCGCTATCCGAGTGACACCTATACCTAACTCTGGTGTAGGTGCCCGATTTCCTCTACGGGTGCCCCGGGTTGGAGATAGTCGCCGTCGTCCCATCGAACTTGGTGATTTCGACGGTGAACGGTTCGTTGTAAGTCAGGGCCCTGTCCCTGAGGAAGCTGAGCGCGACCGCCTCTCCCAGCAACAAGGATGTGTCCGTATCGCTGCGCCAGTGGATGCCGGCGTGGATCCCGTGGCCAAAACTGACGTTGTGTCCAAGCTTGTTGAGTTCGCCGTTGACGGTTAACTGATCCCCGCCCGTGTAGGGCGACAGCGAAAGCCCGTCGCTCGAGGGCATCATCGGATTTAGGATCACGAAGTTGCCGTCGAAGAAGAACTTCAGAACTGTGATGCATGCGCCGGCGACCGCGCCGTGTCCCGTCGGATAAGATGGATGCGTCGGCGAGCCCTCAGGAAACGCCTGCGAGAGCAGCCACGTCCCATACGTGGTGAAACTCTGCTGAAGTCCCTGCGAGTTTAGGATGACGTCACTCAGCGTAACATCGGTCTCGTTGCTATGCCCGGTCATGATCAGCTGGACGATGCCTGCGATGGCCTCTGGCCGGGGACGCAGGTGCACAAACCATTTCTGATACCAGACGGCATCTAAAGCCTTGGTCGCAACTTCGGTGAGGGTCCCCGCGAAATCGGGCGCACCGAACGTGCCGAAGCCGTTTTCCGACTTCGAGCCGATATAGGGGTTGCCGGGATTCAGCGGCGCGCCAATTGAGGTGAGCATCAGGTACGCCGTGAAGTAGGCCTGGTAAAGCACGTCGACGTGGGTAAACGCCGAGAGATCCCGGCCGTTCCGGGCGTAGACATGGTTCGAAGCGATCTGATTCTTATCGCCGGTGACATTGCCATTCTGCACCGTCAGCCAGTCGGCGAAACTGGTCATGTAGTCGATGCCCGGCTGATAGGTAATTATCTGCTGGCTGATCGGTTGGGCGCCCAGCGCCGTTGGGGTAATGAAAAATTGGGAGATGTAAGGGCCTAGCGTCTCGCCTGGGAACGCGCCCCGGAACAACAAGTCCGGGGTCACGTGGCCGGTGTTGTCCCTCGGCCCAAAATAGGTAGGTTGCGATCCCAATTCCGTTGCTGCATCAGCGGCCACCGCGCTCGAGTCATAGTCGGTGAAGGCCACGTCGCGAAGCAGCGAAGCCCAGTAATGTTCGAGCAGCTCGGTGGCGTTCTGAGCGCTGGCTGTTGTGGGCGCCGGTGGCACCTGAGGCTGTCCGAACTGCGCGCTGTCGAGCGCCTCCAGGTCGAAGGCCAGCCCACCTTGCGGGCCATTGAGCGTGCGCGTGCCGCCAGTGATGATATTTTGGAAATCCGAAAACTTTCCGCTGTTCAGGGCCTTCGTAAACGTTGCGAAGGCGGTCAGATTCACCCGTCCGAAGTCGTCGTGCGGAAGACCCTTGGTGTACGTGCCGCCCTTGTCGGGGTAGAGCGCCGGATCGCCGTTGTTGACGTTAACCGCCGGGCCAACGAGTGCGTCCTGAGTCGCTTCACCGACCCGCAGCTCGAAAGATTTGATCACCCTGCCGTTGGTAACACCGGCCGGCAGTCCGGTGGCGGCAGCGGCGGGGCCGAGGTCTGGTTGCCCCGCTTCGCGCGCATTGGCCGACGATGCGGCGGCGAGCGGAGCGAGGACTCCAGTGGACACGGCGGCGGTCGCCGCGCCGAGTCCCGCGATGAAGCGCCGGCGTCCCGGAGACTTCGGCGCTCCGTTCGATTCGAGAGTCCTTTCAGAAAGGGTTGCGTACGTGCCGGTCTGCCGCTCGTCGGAAGCCATAAAACCACCCCCGTGGCTGCCGCGGTATACCCGCAGGCTGATTAGGTCTGCCGCTTGTAGCAATTCGCCCAGCTATACGCCAGCGCTCCGAGTGTCAAAATTGACCCTAATCTCGGATTCTCACGTACGCCGATTCAGGAGGGTCAGTGAAAGCGCGAGGATGAAAGGCCCTTGAGCAGCGCTGAGACGAGCCATTCAAAGCTTTTGTCGACGTCGAGCGGAATTCCAAATCCGCCCGCGATTTCGAGCGCCGCGAAGCCATGCACGGCGCTGCGAATCGCGCGAATCGCGTGCAGGCCTGCGCGGCGATCCAATCCGTAGCCACTGAGCACGGACAGCAGGGTCTCGACGATTTGTCCCGCGGCCGTTTCGAGGGCGGGATCGTTTTTGGGCGGCGCGGCTACCATCGTGGCCGCGTAAGTTCCCGGATGGCGCTTCACGAACGCGCGATAGGCCGAGGCCGCTCCGCGCACGGCCTCGTCGCGCGATTTACCGATCGTCGCGCGGCTCAACGCCGCGTTGAGGTCGCGCAGTGCCAGCAGTTTGAGCTCGCGGCGCAACGCTTCGAGGCCGCCAACGTGATTGTAGAGCGAGGGCGAACGAATACGGAGTTTCGCTGCGACGCGAGCAAGCGTCAGCGCGTCCCATCCGTCGTCGTCGGCGATTTTCGCGGCGGCGCGGATGACCGCGTCGCGGTTAATTCCGACGCGCTTCGCCATCTTGAGCCGCCTTCACGAAATCGATAACCGCCGGCGCGACGACCTCGGGATACTCGACGTGCGGGTAATGCCCTGCGCCATCGACCATCAGCTTTTTTCCGTGAAGATGAGTCGCGACCCAATCGGCCTCGGCGGCGGGATCGTCGAAGTCCGAGTCGCGCGTGCCCATCACGACCAGCGCCGGAGCATGTACGTCGGGAATGCGCGCCTCGCACGGCGCCTGCGACGCGAAGATCAGCGCCTTGGTGGCCTCGATTCGGCCGGGTTCCTTGAGATTGGCGACCAGCGCGGTGCGATACGAATCGAGGTCGGCCGGCGGCGCAGTTTTGTAAAGCGAGCCGTAGTATATCGACCAGAAAGACGGCCCCCACGGACGCATCATCGCGACTTTGAGAAACGCCATGAGGAATGACGAGGTCGGAATCACGCGCGTGAACGGATCGATTAGCACGATACCGGCAATGCGATCGGGAATTTCGGCGGCGGCCCAAACCGCGGAGCCCCCCGCCATCGAGTTGCCGACGACGAATGCCTGGCTCGCGCCCAGATGGCGAACCATCGCGACAATATCGGCGCCGACCAGGGCGGGCGAGTAGGCGGGCCAATCGACGCTCGATTGGCCGTGCCCCGGGAGATCCATCGTGACCACGCGAAAGCCGGCGGCAACAAGTTTGGGTTTGAGGAATCGATATTGCTGGCGCATGTCGCCAAGTCCGGGGACGCAGATGACCAGCGGTCCGCCGCCGCCGGAGTCGTCGTAAGCGATTTGCCCGCCGGGCAGTTTCAGGAACTGCGTTGTTGTGGTTGCGCTTGCGGAATCGGCTCGCGCGGGAAGGGCCGCGGCAACAGTCAGGACGGCCGCCGCGGCCAGGAGATTGGTCGATGTGCTAATTATCATAGACATATAACTAATACTATTAGTCTCACGATGCAAGAGCCTTTCTGTCTTCCCCTCTCCCTCCGCACAAATTCGGTTCCCCCTTTCCGCCCCGGAAAGGGGGTGAGGGGGATAGGACAGCGTCGCGCTCGGATGACTTCTTCTGGTCCCCCTTCCCGCAGCGGGAAGGGGTTAGGGGTTAGGTTCTTCAGGGATGAACGAGGCAGACCCGTCAGGCGAGGGCGTCAACTGTCAGTTGCGGAGTCGGCGCGGGTGGCAGATTCGCGTACAGGTCGCCGACTAGATCGGATTTCAACTTCGCGTGGCCGGCGTCGTTCCAAAGAGGCCGTGAGTTCGAACCTACTGGCCGGTGATCATCGTCGAGCGCGCCGGCATGCAGACAGTGCTCTGATTGTATGTGCGCCGATAGTTGATGTCGGCGGCGGCGAGCGAGTCGGCGATTGGCGTGCACGCGATACGGCCGCCGTTGCATCCGAGCGAGTCGTAGCGCTGCTGATCGGTGGTGATGAGCAGAATCTTGCGGCCCATCGCTGGACTTTACGCGCGATGGAGCAACCCTGCTAGAGTATTGGAATCTGAAGGAGAAAGTTCATGCGCGCCGCAGTAATGCGAAACAAAAAACTCGTTGTCGATGATATCCCCACGCCGGCTCCTGGAGCGGGCGAGGCGCTGGTAAAAACGCTCGCGTGCGGAATATGCGGATCCGATCTGCATGCGCTCAAGCATGCCGAGAGGATGGTCGAGGGATCGCGAAAGTCCGGGGCGCCGTTCGTGATGGACCTCAATCGCGACATCGTGATGGGTCACGAGTTCTGCGCGGAGGTCGTCGACTACGGCCCGCAGACGCAAAAACGATTGAAGGTGGGGACGCGGGTGTGCGCGATGCCGGTGCTCATCAGCGCGCGCGGCGTCGAACCGGTCGGCTACTCGAACGACAATCCCGGCGGCTACGGCGAGCTGATGCGGTTGACGGAGTTTCTGCTGCTCGAAGTGCCCAACGGGCTTTCCACCGAGCGCGCGGCGCTGACGGAACCAATGGCGGTTGGATATCACGCTGTGCAGAAAGCGCGCCTGGACCGGGATGACGCGCCGCTGGTCATCGGATGCGGGCCGGTTGGCCTGGCGGTGGTCGCGGCGCTCAAGCTCGCAGGCGTGCATCCGATCGTGGCGGCGGATTTTTCACCGCGGCGTCGCGAACTCGCGCTGCAGATGGGCGCGGACGTGGTCGTCGATCCAAAAGAAAAGTCACCATATACAAGCTGGCGGGAAATGGCGGTCTACGCCGACCCGACGAAGGCGCCGATGTTGCCGCCGTGGATGCCGGGACCCGCAGTGCGGCCCGCGGTGATCTTCGAATGCGTCGGAGTGCCGGGCGTGATCGAAGGAATCATGTCGGCGGCGCCGGGCAACGCGCGGATCGTGGTGGTGGGCGTGTGCATGGAGCGCGACCAGATCGAGCCGCTGATGGGAATCAGCAAGGAGCTCAACATCCAGTTCGTGCTCGGCTACGCGCCCGAGGAATTCGCGGCGACGCTGAGCCATCTCGCGGAGGGAAGCGTCAACGCCGACCCGCTGATAACGGGCAAGGTGGGCGTCGAAGGAGTAGCGAAGGCGTTCGACGATCTCGCGTCACCGGAGACGCACGCGAAGATCCTCGTCGAGCCGTGGCATAGCTGAGAAACTGAGAAACCCGCCGACCTCAGTGAAAGAGGCGGTGCGAGGCCAGGTCGGCGCCGGCGCGCATCGCGCGTAACTTTGCCCACACAACCTCTTCAGCGACTTCGCCGAGTCCCGCCGACGTCTCGAAGCCGCAGTCGGTCCCGGCCATCACGCGGTGCACATCGCCGATCGCATTGACGGCGCGCTCGAGCCGGTCGGCGACAACCTCGTGATGTTCGACGTAGTTGGTCTTGGTATCGATGACGCCGGTGATGAGGCTCATGTGATCGGGAAGCGGGAATTCCTTGAAGCAGCGATACTCGTGCTGGTGACGCGGGTTGGCGGCTTCCAGCACCAGCGCGCCGACGTTGGCATGGTAGAGCAGCGGCAGGATCTGGGCGAGCGGGACGTCGAGATCGTGCGGCGCTTCGTAGTTTCCCCAGCACACATGCATGCGGACGCGATCCCGCGCGATTCCGTGCAGCGCACGATTCATAGCGGCGATGTTCAGCTCGACGTACTCGAGAAAATCGGTGAGCGGGCGGTCGGCGTACGACGTATGCCGCTCCATCGCGAGGTCGGGGCAATCGACCTGCAGCACGAATCCTTTCGATACTATGTGCGAATACTCAGTATGTAATGCCTTCGCTACCGCCATTACATACTTCTCGTAGTTTTCGTAATACTCATTGAGCATCGCCGATGCTATTATTCCCGGCGACGGAGCAGTCATGAACGGCTCGGCGAACTTGTGCGGCTGATCGTCCAGGATGCGGAGAGTGTCGGCGCATTCGAGATCGACGGCGGCACTGCCGAGGTACTCGACCTCGCCGATCGCCTTCGGCGCGTGGAGCAAATCGACCATCGAGCGCTGAAACATCGGCGCCCGCAGCTTGAGGAAGCTCTGGTAGCGGACAAGATCGCGCATGATGGGCCGCTCGCTTCGTCCACCGAAGCCAGTCATCCGATGTTGCACGTAAGTGAAGAAGCTCTCGCGCGATTGCTCGCCGTTGTTGCCGACGTCGATTCCCGCTTCGAGTTGTTTGTGCACGACGTGCCGCGTGGACTCCTCGATCTCGCGAAGCATCGCGGCTCGATCGACCTTTTCACCGCGACTGCACTTCACGAGCATCGTGGTGAGTGTCTCGCGCCGCGGCAGGCTGCCGGTATGCGTAGTTAGAATACGGGAATCGCTCCGAAGCATGGTACTTCCTCCTCGGACTGGTTCACTCTTCAGCATATTGGTAGATCACGAACGACCGTGCCACAATCGCATCCGCCGTCGGCGCGAGATCGCAGTTTTATGACTCAAACAATGTACGACATCATAACCGTTGGCGGCGGACTCGGCGGCTCCGTGCTCGCGAAAGTGATGGCGGAGGCGGGCGCGCGCGTGCTGGTCGTCGAGCGCGAGACGCAGTTTCGCGATCGCGTGCGCGGTGAATATATCGAGCAGTGGGGACTCGCCGAAGCGCGCAAGCTCGGCCTCTACGAGATGTTTTGCGCGGCGGGACACGAGATTCCGTCGATCGACAACTACATCGGACCAACGCTGCTCGGCCGCCGCGACTGCATCGCAACCACCGCGCACAATTGTCCGACGCTCGGCATCTACCATCCCGCGCTCCAGGAAATGCTGATCGAAGCGGCCGCGCAAGCCGGCGCCGAAGTTCGTCGCGGCGCGAGCGTTCGCGCCGTCAAGCCGGGCGTACGCCCAAGTGTGATTGTCGAGCAGGCGGGACGGAGCGACGAGGTATCGGCGCGCATCGTCGTCGGCGCCGACGGCCGCAGTTCGGCGATGCGCAAGTGGGGAGGCTTCGAGGTTAAGCGCGAACTCGACCGGCTCTACATTGCGGGCTTGCTGTTCGATCCGATGCCGGCGCCGCAAGAGACGAGCGTCGCGGTCTTCAATCCGTTCATTGGCCAAATCGCTTTTCTGTTTCCGCAGGGCGGCGAACGCGTGCGCGCGTACGTGGTTTATCAGGCGGACTCGCCGTGGCGGTTGCAGGGTGACGGCGAGGTTTCGCGGTTCATCGACGAAGCGGTCCGCACCGGCGCGCCGGCGGAGTTTTACGCGGGCGCCAGGCCGGCCGGGCCTTTGGCGTCATTTATCACCGCGGACCATTGGGTGGATCATCCGTATCGCGACGGGCTCGCGCTGATCGGTGATGCCGCGGCGTCGAGCGATCCTAGCTGGGGACAGGGACTCAGCCTGACGATGCGCGACGTGCGTGTCATGCGCGATTGTCTGCTCGCCGATAGCAATTGGGATGCGGCCTGCCACGCGTACGCCGACGGTCATGACTATCACTATGGAGTGATTCACAAATCCGAAAATTGGATGCGCGAGATGTGGCTCGATCGCGGTGCCGAGGCCGACGCGCGCCGGGCGCGGGCGCTTCCGCTGTTGGCGCAGGATCCCTCGCGGATGCCGGACCACGTATTCGGCGGGCCCGACTTGCCGGCCGACGAGAGTGTGCGCCGCCGTTTCTTCGGCGAAGAGTGATCGGCAAAAGGAGTCTGAAAATGCCAACGTTCAAGCGCGGCGATGTGTCGATATACTTCGAGGAATACGGCACTGGATATCCGATTCTACTATTCGCGCCCGGCGGGATGCGCTCGAGTATCGAGTTCTGGGAAAAGAGTCCATTCGATCCGACCAAGGAGCTCGCGGCCAACTTCCGCGTGATCGCGATGGACCAGCGCAACGCCGGCAAGTCGACCGCGCCCATCACCGCTGACGATGGATGGGACACTTACACCGGCGATCACGTTGCCTTGCTCGATCATCTTGGAATCACGCAATGCCACGTGATGGGCGGATGCATCGGCGGCTCGTACTGCCTCGGGATCATCAAGGCTGCGCCGCAGCGTGTCAGTGCCGCGATTCTCCAAAATCCAATCGGACTCAGCACGCGCAATCGCGACTTGTTCTTCGCGATGTTTGACGGATGGGCGAATGCGCTGAAGGCCGCGCGTCCACAACTCAACGAAGCGGCGCTGCGGCAATTCCGCGACCGCATGTACGGCGGCGAGTTCGTGTTCAACGTGTCGCGCGAGTTCGTGCGCTCGTGCAAAACGCCGATGCTGATTCTCTGCGGCAACGACGACTATCATCCGACGGAAACCTCGAAGGACATCGCCGCGCTCGCACCCAACGCTCAACTTGTCGAGAACTGGAAAACGCCCGACGTGATCGGCGCCACCGTGAAGCGCGTGCGCGAATTCCTGGTCGCGCATACGCCGAAGAAATGAGTCAGCTAACCGGCGAGCAGCAAAACCAGTTTGATTCGATCGGCGAGCCCGGAGAATCGCTCGACGCGCGCCGCGACGGCGTGCTTGAGCGTCGATTCGTCGCCAACGATCACGACCGACGTCCTGCTGCGGCTGACGGCGGTGTAGATGAGTTCGCGGGTCAAAACCGCGATCGGTTTCTCCGGCAAAACGATGGCGATCGAATCGAACTCGGAGCCCTGCGCCTTGTGCACGGTCATCGCGTAGCCCAGCTCGACGAATTCGCGCAGAGCATCGAATCGGAACGCGACGAAGTTGTCGCCGCGCGGAAATACCGCCATCGGCACTTGCGAGCCTTCGCCGCGCCGGACCCACAGTCTGATTCCATGGTCGCCATTGAAAAGTCCGCGTTCGTAGTCGTTGCGCAGCACGATTAACGGCTCGCCGACCACGAATGGGGTGCGTTCTGCTGCGACGCTCGCTGCTTCGGCGGCGCGCGAGTGAAGGCGCGCGTTTATGCGCTCGGCGCCGGTCTCGAAGACGCGCGTCACGCACAGGATGCGAGATTTTCCAACGTGCGCGAACAGCGTGCGCATGCGCTGGCAATCGGCGTCATCGAAACGGCCATCGCGTTCGACGTACTCGTGCCTAACTACTTCCGCGATTTCCCTGTCGCCACGCACTCGATCGGTGTACCAGCGATCCAGAAACGGACCGAGTTTGCGCGATGCGGTTGCAATAAATTCGACGCCGGCGAATGTCAGCTCGCCCGGCGACGAGCGCCGCGTCACGATCGGAGTATTCGAATCGTCGACTGAATTCAGAAGATCGGCGTCGCCGCGGTTAATCGACCGCGCCGCGTGCAATATAGATCGCCCGGCCGCGCTTTCGGTCTTCATCCGATGATTCACTTCGAGCCGCCTCAACGACTCGGTGAGCGGACTGCGATCCCCTCCCGGCGTCGGGACGAGATCGCGGAACACGGAACCCGCGGCGACCGACGGCAATTGGTTCGCATCGCCAAGCAGGATCAATCGCGTGCCCGGCGCAATCGCATTCGTCAGCCGTTCCATCAAGGTCACATCAAGCATCGAGCTTTCGTCGACGATCACCACCTTCGCGGAAAGCGGGTTGTTCCGATGATGACGGAAACGACCAGACTCCGGCGAGTAACCCAGCAGGCGGTGAATCGTAGCCGGCTCGAGGTGCGCGTCGAGGAGCGCCTGGTCTATGGCGTCGCGTTGATCAATTTGCATAAGGGACTCGCCGATACATTCGCCCATACGATATGCGGCTTTGCCGGTCGGGGCCGCCAGGGCGATCTGCGAGGGATCGACGCCAAGGCGCACCATCAGACGCATGATCGCGACAATGATCGAAGTCTTACCCGTCCCCGGGCCACCCGAAACAACCGTCAGCCCCGCGCGCGCCGAAGCAGCGACGACCTCACGCTGTTCGTCAGACATCGCAATTCGCCTGCCTTGTACGATCACGGGGCGAGCAACGACATCCTCTAGCGCGCGAGCAAGTCTCGCGGCGTCCGGTTGCTCCGCGATGCCGGTAGTCAATAACGCGGCTAGTTGAATAGCCAGTTCACGCTCGCACCGATAGATATTGTGATGCACTACGTATGGCTCAATGTATAGTAACGGTTTGTACTCATCCTCGTGCTTACCTACTACCGCCGATGCGCGATCCGACTGCAAAAGAACTTCAATCGAACTGGCTATCTTGTCGATGTCCTCCCAGTTCGAGCCGGCGTCGCATAGCGAACCCAGCACGCGACGCATTGGCGCCTGCGAGAGTGGGCCCGTTACCGGAAAGCGCGTGCTTCCCTCCTGGAGAGCGACGAGCGAGATGAGGATAAGCGCGATGAGCGCTATCCGCTCGTCGTCTTCCAGAGCCGGCTCCAGGGCCGCAAGCTCGGCCGCCAGATGGACGGCTTCAGGCGCCACGTTGAGGCCGCTGACCGAGACTTCGAGCGCGCGCATGCGAGCGTCGAATGCGGAACGCCCACCGCCACGAGCGGAATCAAAGCGTCGCCACGCAGTATCCATTCCTAGAAGTGAGTATCTATCTTTCACGCGCTGAGCTCGGAGTTGGATTCGTGATTCAACAGGTCGGATTCGTAAGTGACTATTTCATTCCACGATGGCCGCGCGAAATAGAATCCAGACTTGCCATTGCCAGCCGTCGAGACGCCGCGAAGAAAGACGTACAGAAGTCCGCCAAATCTCGAGTCGTAATCGCGCTCAGTGTTGATTGCGAGCAGGCGCACGACACCGAGTGAGTAGATGCGCGCCTGCAACCGATAGTGCTGCTCGACGTGCTGCGCGACTGCGTCAGGCTCATACGACGGCAGCAGATCGCCCTTCCAGTCGGCGAAGTACATTAACTTGTCTCGGCGGAATACCAGGTCGATAAATCCCTTTACGTAGCCACGCCCGACAGTTCGTTCGCCGTCGCGGCCGTCGCCGAGCATCGGATGATGCTTTTCGGGAATCGGATACGCAAATTCCATTTCGCGAACTCCCGGCAGCCGGTACAGTCCGCCCTCGAGGACCGTTTCGCCAAGCGCGACCGGCGACGTGAGCGCGTTGAAAACCACCTCGCGCCCGCGCGTCAGCCAGCGCGGATCGTTCAGGCCGTGGCGGCGCATGACGCTTGCGAACAATTCACGCACGTCGTCCCGCGCCATCCAGGACTCCAGGTCCGGTACATCGCCAAAGGATTTGAAGTCGAGCTTTTCGATCGCCTCGTGCAGAAAAATGCCGACGTGGCGTCCGCCGGGCAAGTCGACGCTATCCGCACGCGCTTCAATTGCGTCGACGCTGCTTTTGAACTCATCAGGCTCCGCCGCTTGAAGCGAAGTGTAAGATTCGATCGTCAAGCCGCGATGTCCTACTAGCAGCTCGGCGAATTCGTCGTCAGCAACAGCGGCCCGGGACGTCGATGCGAGCCAATCACACAGCGCATCGTCGTCAAGCGGCGTCTCGACTTCGCCGTGTTCATCCGTCGAATCAGAGAGCGCGGGAACGAATATGGTTTCAGTCGCGAACAGCGTCCCCAGCCGAGCTTCGCGATCGAGTGTGCGTAGCCGATCGTTCAGTTGCGCATACGAACCCGTCAGGTCGCGGCCTCGACTCAGTGTGTCCGGCGGTACGTAGGGGAGTATCAGCTGCGCGCGCGCGCGCGTGAGCGCGACATAGAGTAGTCGTTGATCTTCCTCCTCTTTCTCTTTTGTGATCGCACTCTTTGCCATGTCCCGCGCCGGCTTGCCGATCGCCAGGCGTCGTTCGTTTCCGAGGTGATAGATACTGACGGGATCAGGGACAGTGCTGGCGAAGAATCCTCCGTAGAGTGCGACGACGTCGGCTTCGAGACCCTTGCTCTTGTGAATCGTCATGATTTGCACGGCATCGCGATCTTCTTCGGACCGCTGCACGTTGGGATCGTCACCCGGCGGTATCGCGCGCATCGTAATGTACGAATCGAGCATTTCGATTATTTCCGCGAGTGAAATTCCGTGCCTTGATGCCTGCTGGGTCAGAATCTCGAAGATGTGTTCGTAGTTGGTCAGTTCGCGGCAGTTGTCCGACAACAGTTCACGCTCGACCAGTCCGCTCTGATGTAGCAATGCGTCGAACAAGTCGGCGAAACGGCCGGCCTCGGCAAGTGCGCGCCACTCGAACAATCTTTCGAGCATCGGCAGCGAGCTCCGCTCGCCATCAAGCCGCGCGAGGTCGCGGTACTCGACCGCGAAAAACCGCGAAGCCCACGCCTTGAGCCGGTTCGAGCGCCGGCCGGGTTCTTCGATTCCTCGGAGCAGGTCGAGAATGTCGGCGGCTTCGCGCGTCTGGAACAGCCCGTCTTGCTTGTAAAAGGCGAACGGCACGCCGGCCTGCCGCAGATGCTTGGCGATTTCCGTGCTGTCGCGGTTGGTCCGCGTCAATACGTAAACATCTTTGGCTGAAATCCTGCGCCGCGCTTTTCTGTCATCGGAAATTTCAATCGCATGCTCTGGGTCCGCAACAATTCGCCGTATCGCCTGCGCGATTCGCGGGCCTATCGCCTCGCGCATCCGTCGCGAAAACCTGTATCGAATGTCGCGCGGCTGAAACTTCATCAGGCTGACGGGTGCGATCGGCTGGCCACTCGCTGCGATGGCTCTCAGAGCGGGACGTCCGCATGTGACCGGATGGCTGTAGGTAATCTCGCCGGTGAACAATGGCGGCTCGGCAGTCTGATCGAGCAGTAAGTTGCACGCATCGATCATCTCCGATGTCGATCGGAAGTTTTCGCGCAATTGAACGGTTGTCGCTCCCGATTTGGAGAGCTGCTCGCGTGCTTCGAGGTAAGCGTGCACGTCGGCGCCGCGAAACCCGTAAATCGCCTGCTTGGGATCCCCGATCGCGTAGATCGCGTTGCTACCGCCGCCTTCGACGAAGACCTGGCGAAAGATTTTCCACTGAAGTTCGTCCGTATCCTGGAACTCGTCGATCAGTATCACGCGATAACGCTCGCGCAAGGTCGCGGCGAGCGATTTGCCGCGGGGTCCGTCGAGTGCGTCGGCAAGCCATGCGAGCATGTCCTCGTAATCGAGCGTTCCGCGCTCGCGCTTTCGCGCGTCCATTCGATTGACTGTCGCGAACAGCAGCTCGTCGACCACACGTTGCTCGATGCTCACCGCCGCCTGAACCCGCTTTCCCGCATCGACGATCGCGCGGACGGTTTGTGACAACTCGTCGGGAAAACTCGGCCGCGTTTCGGATCGTATGCGGCGCGCGCCTTTTGGAGCGCAGATGCGATCGAGATCAAACTCGCACAAGCTATCCGCCAGAATTGCGGTCGATCCGGCCGCGCGCGCCACGGTCAGCGCGAGCTCGCCAGTGGCGGCGATCGCGTCCGCGCGAGCTTCATCCGTGATCGCCGCGAGCCGGTAGGCATCCAATAACGCCTTTGCGTCGAACGAGTTCAGCAGGTCGGTTAACGCCTGCTGGTTGAGTCGGCGTCCAGCGGTGCGCAGGTAGCGCTGAGAGTGAGCGCGCCAGAGCAGATCCTCGAGGCTATCTGAAGTGCGTCGCTCCTCCGAAAGCCAGCTGCCGATCAGCTGCCGGACGTGCCCGTCCGACTTCAAGCGCTCGCGCAATTCCGCGCGGAAGGCCGCGTGGAACTCGAAACGGCCGCTCGAGAGATCAATTCCAAAACGCACTCCGCTGTCAAAAGCGAGCTCGCTAAGCATCCGCCGGCAAAAACTGTGAATCGTGTGGATCGGCGCGCTATGAAATGAAAACAAGGCGGCGGTGAGTCTTTCCCGCTCGACAACATCGAGGCGCCGGCGCTGCGATCCGCGCGCGCCGTCCGCGCTATGCCCGGACAGAACTGCGTCGATCGTCGCACGAATTCGCGAGCGCAGCTCGGCAGTCGCCTTTTCGGTAAACGTCACGACCAGGATTTGATCGAGCAGGCCCGCGCCGGCGCGGAGAAGGTCGACGACGATGTGCTCGATCGTAAAGGTCTTGCCGGTGCCGGCGCTGGCGTCGATGATCTTGTGCCCGCCGTCGAGAATTTCATCGAGGATCGCCGGCCGATAATATTCGACGTTGGCCATGGGTGCGGTCGCGCTCACTTGAACATCCCGATTATTGGTTTGAACCGGCGTTCGACTATTTTCTCGATTTCCGTTTCGCCAGGTGGATCGAAACTGGTGGCGTTGCGTACCGGCCCGTATTCGGAGCTGCTTTTGTGGAAATCATTCAAGAGGATGCGTTCGACAGCTTCGATAAGGTCGCGACTGTTCTCGGGCTTGCGCAATTCTTTGACGACCTCTTCGACAGCCTCGATCGGCAGGAAGTAGTCGTTGCCCGCCGAAAGCAGATCGCTGACGACAGTAGTGAGGTAAGCGATCGCCGCGTCCTGGTTCATCGGCCGGAACATGCGGGTCCATTCGGTCACGTTTTCCGACTGCGTTCCGATCACGATCGCGCGAAATGTTTCGGGCAGCCGCGCACCCGTGGCGGCGAGGACGATTGCATTCAGAAACGGCGCAAGGAAATCCTTGGCCTTGATGCTCTTGTGCAGCACGCAATTTATCGCCGCGCCTGCCTCCGGTGACGCGCCCCGAATCGTGCCGTAGATACTGACTCGCTGCGTCTCTGTCGTTCCATCGTGGCGTTGGACTCTGGCGCTCAGCTCGATCGGGGCAACTATCTCGGCGGCGTTGGCGAATTCGTCGGCGTGTCCGATCCGTATGTCTTTCCATTCGCCGAAATTGGCCACGCCGGCTTTGGAAGCCTGCGCCATCCATTGATGAAGCGTCTCGACGTCGAAATCTTCCGCGGCCTGCGCAAATTGCCCGGCGGGTGCGTGACCCATGGCCTGTGCGACCCGGACCTCGCGAGCGTACTCTTCGTCGATCCCCTCGGGCTTGTTGCCGGCGCGCCAGAAAACGTCGCGCAGCATCACGGTTCGATCAAGGCGCGACTGCTCGACCGGTTCGTCTTCCGTCTGCTCGGTCGCGTCTTCGTCCTCCAGCATTCGGAGTGAATAGCGCGCCGCGCCTTGCAAAGGACATTCAAGATATTTTCGAATCGCGGCAATCGGAAGCGCGAGCGCCTGCGCCCGATCGGTCGCGGTAGGCGCGGTTCCGAATCTGGCGAATTGCAGATCCTCCCGCAGGCGCTCGCCCGACTTATCACCGAGACGATCCAGCAAGCGATCGTCGTCGGGCTTTGCCCGATGCGGGGTGGCGTCGTCGATCTTTTGTCGCAAAGCGAGCATCCGGGCGCCGCGCCGAGCGTCGAGATCGAAGCTTGCCAATCTACGATCGCCGTCGGGCGGGACGCCGGTAAATTCTGGAAAATACTTCAGGTCATAGCGGCTCACCGGATGTTTCACGGTGAGCCCCGCGAGGATTCTCTCATCGACGAACCCCCGCAGGATGTATTGGAGTTCGCGAATGATGGACGACGGTTCGAGCGGATCGCCAGTTTTTGCGTCGCGGACAATATAGGAGAAAAAAATCCGCTCTCGCGCCGCCAGCGTCATCTCGAGAAACAGGTAGCGGTCGCGCTCGCTGGGAGAGACGTCGCCCGCGACGCGCTTGAGCGTCCGCAAATCAAGCGGATCGCGCCGGTCGTGCTCGGGAAAGGTTGCTTCGTTCAGCCCGAGCGCAAATATCACCTTGAATGGAATCGACCGCAGCGAAGTGAGCGATCCGACCGCAACCCCTCGCCCCGAATAATGTCCGCGACTCGATTCGAGGTCGGCGATTCGTGCGCCGATCATTTCGCGCGCCGACTGGTACGACATCGGACCAATGTTCAGATCCGAGTCTCCCATCGACTCGATCGTCGTGAGGAAATTGTCCCTGGCTTGTTCATCGATCGCGCTCGCCGGCCGCAGGTACGCGTTCAGAAACTCGATGAGCATGCGCGACCATTGCCGAGGCGTGAGTTGCGCATCGCGTATCGCGAGTGCATCGGCAATCAGCGACCGCGCGACGTGCATGAATCGCGCGGCAGTCTCGAGTTCATCCTGCGCGATCTCAAACGGCAGGTAGCCGGGGCCGCCAGCGGTGGTTTTATAAAATTCCTGATCTCCGCTGCGCTGACCTGCCATCATAGTTCCGAGTGCGAGGCGTTTGATCGCCTGATCCCAATGATAGAGGCCGCGCGGAATATACGTATCCTTCAGGTCGTCGTCGTCGGCGCCGAAGAAGATGCCAAGCGCCTCGCTCCAGCGAGGCCAGCTCTCGACGAGTTGCGTTTCGCTTTCGTTGCTCAACGCGGGATGCGTCAGCAGCCGAATCATTTCCGTGCGCGAGAAGCGGCCGCTCGGCAGTTCGAGCAGCAACTCGACGGCTTCGGCGACGCGGCTCGCGCCGGCGATACTGCGGCTCACGAGATCGATCGGGATTCGGTGCTGCTTGCGAAAGACGCTCTCGATATGCGCCACGTAGTCCTCAACCGCCCCGTCTGGAATCAGAACCGCGATTTCGTGGAACCTGACGCGCTCCGCGGCGCCGATGGCGGCGAGTTTTTCGTTGTCGCTGACGATCGACCAGATTTCGTTCGCGACGATTTCAGCCTCGCGCCGAATTCCCGGGCAGGCAAGAAAACGGATTCGCGCTTCGCATGACCCGCCCGTGCCATCCTCGACTTCCGCGGGCTGCTGCTTGCGATCGAGAATGTTCTGCTGAAGCGTTTCGAGCAGCGTAGGTGATTCTCCGCGGACCGGATCGGAAAAGAGCGGCGCGAAATCGCACTGCGACAATTCGTTCAGCAGTCGTATGTATTCGCGGCCTGGCCGCCCCCAGAGCCTTAGAGCCGGCGGATCGGAAGATTCATTCAATGAAAAGGGGTCCTCGGCTTCAATCAGCTTCTCCCCGACTCTATCCTGGCGATGAGCCCAGCCGCCGAGTGCGCCGCGGCGGGAAGTGTCCACGTCGTCCCAAAACTCGCGGCACGGATTGAGCGCGTAAATTCGAATATCGCCGAGCGCGCCGAGCCTCGCGAAAATATCCGCGTAAGCGTTTCCCGCGTACGACGCACCGAACACGTGAAGCGTCTCCGGCAGCGCAGCTTTCAGTTGCCGGCTATCGCTCGCCTCGAACGCCTCGGGCAGCAACATCAGTCGAGTCTCCGGCTTCAAGATCCATCGCTCGCGCACGCGGCCGTGCAAATCGAAAACCAACTGCCACAAATGGCACTGCCATCGCTCAGTCTCGCTCATCGCGTCAATTTCCGATCGCCGGGCGCTGCGCCATTTCGCGAGCATCCGCCGCCTGGAAATCGAATATTCGCGGAATATCCGCGCCAACTGTGCGGACAGCAGAATCGTTCGCAGCTCGACATCGGCGTCCGTTTGGGATCCTGCCGTTATATAGTCGAGGGCCGGCTGCAAGTCGGAGTCGTCGCTGGAATTTCGCAGGCACTCGAAGATGAGCAGTTGGAGCTCATCGGCGTCCAGGATCTTCAGGCTCTCGTCGATCGATTGAAGAAGTTCCCCGAGATAGTTGCGCAGGAATGGGAACTTCAGATTCGCCGCGACGCCGATCGATTCAGCCAGCCGATAGCGGACGAACTGCTCGACCACGCGGTTCGGGACCACGATCGAGACCGGCTCGAGCGGCTCGCGCCTCTGATGCGCGGCCACCGACTCCGCCAGCGGCGCGATCAGATTTTCAAGTCGATTTGAGTAGTGAAGACGAATCATCGCGGCTCAGCTATACGCGGTTTCCCTTCGAGGAACATACATTCGGGCTCTGACAACGGTTGTCATCGTACCTGTAAGATGATTGGATCGGGACGACCATGAAGAAACTTCGCCGCAAACCGACCTACGGCGCCGCGATTCGTTTGGCCCGAATCGCCACCGGCTTGTTTTCGAAACCCTACGGCTGGGGTTTCACCGCTATCGCGGAGAGCCTGGAAATTTCCGACCGCACGCTTGCCCGCTACGTCTCTGTGCTGCGCAGCGATCTGCGCGACCCGCTCGGCGCTCCGCTCGTGGAAGTTGTAGGCGCGGGAAGCGACCGCAAACTTCGCCTCGTCAGCTCGATGAAAGCCGCCGAGGCGTCATCGTACCAGGTCGCCCTGCTGTACTTCTCGCTGACCGTGCTCAAGTTCCTGGAGGGCACGGTGCTGGAGGAAGGCGTCGAAGGATTGTGGGAGAAGATTTTTCAGAACTTGACCTTCACGCAGCGCACGCGTCTGTCCGACCTCGAGCACAAGTTTTACGCGGTCCCATACGCGCCCAAGGACTACGCTGAGTTCAGCGAACAACTCGACGTGATTTTGCGAGCGCTTCTGGATCAGACGCGGCTTAAGGTCGATTACGCCGGTCTGACCGGTGAGGGTCGGCAACATGACTTCGACCCGTACTCGCTGATTTCCTATCGTGGCGGTCTCTATCTGCTCGGCTACAGCCACTTGAGCAGCGCGATCATTTATCTTGCGGTGGAGCGCATCCGCTCGGTCGAATTCATCCGTCAACCGGACGGCAGCATCCCGCGGTTCGTCTATCCGCGCGGCTTCGATCCCGCGGCGCACACTGAGGGGACTTTCGGAATCGTCGACGGTCCCGAGACCAAAGTCGAGCTGAAGATTCACAGCGCGCAAACCGCGGCGTACGTCCGCTCGCGCACGATTCATCCGAGCCAGCGTTTCTCGCATCGCCGCGACGGCACCACGATCATGACGATGACGGTTCGGGGTACGACGGAGTTGGCGAACTGGATAATGAGCATGGGGCCGTGGATCGAGGTGCTGAAGCCTGCCGCGTTACGCAAACAAATAGCGCAGCGCCACACTCGAGCGGCGCGCCTGTACCGCGGTTAGTGCGTGGGAAGCGGATCAGCGGCTACAATGACGCAATGTGTGCCCAACACTTGCGGCTGTGAATCAGGAAGGCGATGTTTATACTAACCGGCGGCGCGGGCTTCATCGGCAGCAACCTGCTGAGCGCGCTGAATGCCAGGGGCATCGCCGACGTCCTGGTAGTCGATCGCCGAGGCGACAACTTCCCCAACCTTGGCGATCTGCGATTTTCGGATTTCATGCAGCCCGAGGAATTTTCGCGAGCGATCGAGCGCAAGACGCTTCCCGATCGAATCGAAGCGATTTTTCATCAGGGTGCATGTGCCGACACCACCTGCACCGACGGCCGCTACATGATCGAAAACAATTTCACGTTTTCGAAGTCGATTCTGAATTTCGCCATCTCGCGCAAAATTCCACTGGTATATGCGTCAAGCGCGGCCGTGTACGGCGCATCGAGCGCGTTCGCGCCGTCGCGCGAAAATGAACGCCCGCTCAACCTTTATGGGCTATCCAAGCTCGCTTTCGACAGTCACGTGCGCAGCCTCGCCGCGAAATCCGGGAGTACAGTCGCCGGTCTCCGATACTTCAACGTCTACGGTCCGCGCGAATCCCACAAAGGGAAAATGGCGTCGATGGTGTATCAGCTCTACCGGCAATTGAAGTCGAGCGGGCGCGCGCGGCTGTTCGCAGGCACCGATGGATACGCCGACGGAGAACAGCGTCGCGATTTTGTTTTTGCCGAAGATGTTGTCCGCGTGAACCTGGCGCTTGCCGAGGGTCCCGTGCGCAGCGGCGTCTTTAACGTCGGGACTGGACAGTCGCGCAGCTTCAACGACGCTGCCAAAATAATTATCGCGCAGCTCGGTGCCGGTGCGATTGACTATGTTCCGTTTCCCATTAGCTTGGCGGGCAGGTATCAAAGCTACACGCAGGCCGATCTCGCTGGGTTGAGAAGCGCCGGCTATAAAGAGCCCTTTGCGACCTTGGAAAATGGAATTGCGCAGTCGATCGAAGCGTGGAATCGGGAGTTCGAATCGATCGAGGACTGACTATTTGGAGGATTGCTAAAGTGGAGAATTCCGGCGACCATCGCGTTGAAACAGTCGCACAACTACAAACCCTGATCGGCGAGCCGAATCCGCTGACGCCAAAAAAGCTTTTTTCAGCTCTCGATGAAGCCGCGATCGATTTCATCGGGCGATCCCCGTTTCTTGTGCTTGCAACTGCCGACGCTCAGGGCAACCAGGACGCTTCACCCAAGGGCGACGGGCCTGGTTTCGTCGCAGTTGAAAACGAGCACACGCTTCTAATCCCCGAACGCAAGGGCAATCGTCTGATGTTCAGTCCCAGGAACATCCTGGCCAATCCACAAGTCGGAATTATTTTTCTCGTTCCCGGCACCGACGAGACTTTCCGCGTCAACGGCACCGCGGAGCTGAGCGACGATCCCGATTTGCTCGTTCGGCTCAGCGCTCGCGGCGCGCCCGCGCTGCTGGCGATTCGAGTCACCGTACGGGAATGTTTCTTCCACTGCGCCAAGGCTTTCATCCGCTCGCAGCTTTGGAAGCCGGAGACGTGGCAGGAGCGAAAGAAGATTTCCTTCGGGAAAATTCTGACCGCGAAGGTTGGCGGCGGAGACGAACTTGCGCGGCAAGTCGATCAGGCGGTCGAGCAGGACTACAAGAACAACCTTTAGTCAATATCGTGCGCGTGAGGCGAGTTCGCGGCATCGTTTTCGATTTGCGGCGATTCCGCTGACGCATCGTTCGACGAAGAGCGCGACCGATCGCTGCATCATTGCGATCGCATCGAGGACGTTTGCGGCCGCCGCGCCTTCGAAGACATTCAGGTTCAATTCTCCTCGCTCCAGCGCGAGCCGCGTCGCGCGTTCGCAGCCCAACACCTGGAAGCAGCATTGCAGCATCGTCTCGGGAATCGCAGGATTGATTTTTCCCGGAAAGATTGACGAGCCTTCCTGGACGGCCGGCAGAATTATTTCGCCGAAGCCGCCTTCCGGACCCGACGCGAGGATGCGCAGGTCCTGCGCTATCTTGATCAGCACCTCCGCAAGCATCGCGAGCTGCCCGGACACCGCCGCGAGATCGTCAATATTCTGCGCCGCGTCGTACAGATTGCGCCGCAGTGCAAGTTTATCCCCGGTGATCTCGTTCAAGCGCTTCACAATGACGCGGCGATAAATCGGCGGCGCTCCGCTTCCAGAGCCAATCGCCGTGCCTCCCAGGTTTATTCGCTCGAGTGCGCGCATGCTTCGCGCCAGTTCGCCGGAACGCCGTGCGATGACCTCCGCGTGGCCGCCAAACAGTTCACCGAGCGATACTCGCCCGGCGTCCTGCAGGCAGGTGCGCGAGATCGTCATGACAGGCCGCAGCTCCGCGGCCTTGGCGCGAAATGCCGCGATGCATCGGCTGAACGCGCGCCGCAATCCGCTCCATCGACTCAGCGCCGTCATCCGAATCGCCGTATGGCAAACGTCCGCCGTCGATTGCGAAGCGTTGACGTGCAGCTTGGGATGCACCGGCTGATACGTGCCGCGCGCGCCGCCCAGGTACTCGCTCGCCAGGTTTGCGATCACCTCATTCACGTTCATGTTGACCGCGATACTTCCGCCGCCGGCGAGCAGGTCGACCGGAAACTGCGCGAGATGTTCACCGCGGATCAGCGAGTCGCAGGCGCGTTCGATTGCATCCTGGCGGCGCGCGTCGATCGCGTGCGCATCGCGATTGGCGCGTGCGGCGGCCTTCTTGACCATCGCGAGCGCGCGAATGTAGTCGGGATAGTTTCCCAGGATATGCCCCGAGAATCCAAAATTCTCGACGGCTCTGACTGTGTGGATTCCATAAAGCGCGTCGGCCGGAACTGCGCGTTCGCCCAACAAGTCGCTCTCGATCCGAGTGCCTGGTGACGCATTGAACTGTTTGCGAATCAATCGGCGCGAGCGCCGCGGCGGGGAGGACCTATGCGGTGCGGCCATAGCGGGCCATCTGCAGCCCCTTGCTGCTCCGCGTGCCGGGGTTAGTATCGTACGCGAGCAGGGCGACCAGCCGCGTCGTGCGGCCGGCAATCGGCGTGACGCGATGAATCGAATTGCGTCCTTCGAACAGCAGCAACGTCCCCGGATGCATCGGGACGCGCACCACGCCTTCGCTGGAACCCTCGAGCAGACGCTGGACGCGCGGATAGTTTTCATCGGCGGCGCTGCGAATCAGCGGCACGTATTCGAAGTCGCCGCCCGCTTCCGACGGCCGCAGCGCAATCGACGTGACGAAGTCGGTCTGATCGAAATGCCAGTGCAGGCGCTCGCCTTCCCCCATCACGGCCAGGTTGAGCGCGCCCATCGGATCGGCGTAGCGATAGAGGCGATCCTTCTTAAGCGCCGCCGCGATGAACTCCATCATAGGATCCCATTCGAACAGTCGTCGCATCCCCGAGCCTTGCGGAAACTGATCGTAGGCCACGACACCGACCGAGGTCGGCTCGAAAAATTTGCGCGGATGATCTTCCGGCAGCGCAGGATCGGGAGCTGCCAGGTAAGGCGTGCCGGTTACGACGCTGTGATACGCGCACGCCGCGAGCGAATCGCCCTCGCGCACGAGCATCGCGACGGCATCCGGCTTGAGAAATCCCGGCAGCTCGCACGCTCCGGTGCGGTCGAGTTGCTCGCGGCAATGTCGCGTCAATTCGCGCGTGGCGGCGCCGCTCAAATTGAGAATCGGATAGCGCTCGAGATCGATCAGATCCGCCGGCGACGCCAGTCCGGTTTCATTAGCGGCCTTGCTTTGCATGCTGTGAGCGACCTCGTTTTCCGACCATACGATCACAGTCTGATTCAGCACAATCGCGCGAATTCAAGATTTCCCTACGGTGCCGTCTTAAGCGGATGCTGCCTGAAAAAATCCAGCATCGTAATCGTCCACTCTTTCGGCCATCGCGTGTGATTACCAAGACCAATTATTGATCCCATAACTGTCGCGTTGGATTTTTCGGGCGCGTCGGGGTCGGTCCCGCACGAATCCGTACATGAGGAAACGCGGCTATGCCGATTGTCGAGGATCACGTCATCGACGACCACTCCCAACGCATTCAACTCGCTCGCCATCTGCTCGCCGTTGGGACAGATGCCGCCGACATCGCAGGCGTTGTGAACATGCATCGTTCGTGCGGCGGGATTGAAGATCTGAATCTGTTTGTCACTTGCGGGCGCTCCCGCGACCGGCTGCTGCGGGCAAGGATCGCCGAGCGCGCCGAACGGATTGGGCGCGGAATAGACCGCCACCGCCGCGATATTCGTACGATTCACCGCGTACAGATAAGCCATCGCGGCTCCGTTGGACCATCCGGAAACATATATCCGCGCGGTATCGACCTTCCCGGTCGCAACCTCGGCCGCGATGAAGTGATCGATCGTGGCTGCGTCCGCATTTTCGCGCCAGGTCGTGTTTCCGATCTTTACGTCGCCCGCCGGATTCAACTGGCGATACCAATTGTCCCATCCCACTCCTTTGTTGTCCGGCCATGGATAGTAGTGCGTCGTCTTGCGCCCCTCGGGAGCCAGCACTATGTATCCAACTTTCTTCGGATCGTCGCTCAGTGAGGTTGAGTCCTGCAGGTCAAGTATATTGGTCAGAGTAATCCATCCCGCCGCGAACAGCGACGGATGTAAGTATACGATCATTGGTAACTTGCTATTGGCGTCAGCGGATTTCGGCTCATAGAGGCAGGCGTAGCGATCAATTCGATCCGCGTCCTTCCACGGACCGAGCAGTTTGCCGTCGCCGCAGCTCGGCTTGACGTCTGAAATTACCGCCGCTGAAGGATCGCCATACCGTCCGCATTGAATCTGCGCGTCGCTGCCCCGGGCCGCGCTGCCGCACGAAAACAGGAACGCCACTATAACCGCGCAAACAGTTCTATTCACGACCCTGCTTTAGCATATCCCCGAGCTGCGAATGGAGCGGGAAGGAGGAGTTTTGCTTGTCAGTCTCGACTTTGGAGCGTAAAGGTCGCAAGGGCGCGTGCTGTCTTCCTGCGCCCTGGAGGTTTCACCCGATGAATCTTGGCACCGTCGGCGTTGACGCATTGATGGATTCCATGGCGGGGATCGAGCTCGCGAAATTCGCGCGCAAGGTCGAGAAGCTCGGCTACAGCGCGCTCTGGTTTCCCGAAGCCTTCGGCCGCGATCCGTTCGCCCTTGCCGCACATCTGTTGACGGTGACCGACAAATTGATCGTCGGCACCGCGATCGCAAATGTCTGGAAGCGCGAGCCCATGGCGATGTTGAGCGGCGCGCGCACGCTGGCCGAACTGTTCCCCGACCGCTTCATCCTGGGCATTGGAATCAGCCACGGGCCGATGATGACGCGGGTGGGAATCAACTACGCGAAGCCACTGAGCTTCATGCGCGACTATCTTGCCCGCCTCAAAGACGCACCGTACGGCGCAGCGCGGCCATCGACCGAGGCGCCGATCGTAGTGGCCGCACTACTGCCGAAGATGCTGCGCCTCGCGGCGGCGGAGACCGACGGAACGATTCCGACCTTTGTCACTCCGGAGCGGACCGCGCAGATTCGCGCCGATATAGGTCCCGGAAAATTGATCTGCGTACAACAGGTGTCGATGCTGGAAAAGGACGCCGGCAAGGCGCGCTCCGCGATTCGCGGCTTGATCGGCTTCTACCTCGGACTTCCCAACTACCTGCAAAGTTTGAGGCTGATGGGATTCGACGACACGGACTTTGCCGGCGGCGGCAGCGATCGCATTGTCGACGCGATGGTCGCGTGGGGCGACGAGAATGCGATCCGCGATCGCGTCGCGGCACAATACAATGCCGGCGCGACGCATGTCTGCATCACGGCGCTTAGACCGGAAGGCAGCGCCGGGGCGTGGAGTCTTGCGACCAGCGGCAACCGCGAACGCGCGACGCCGGAGGAGCGTGCGCTCGAAGCGCTCGCGCCGCGCTGAACTGGCTAATGAGAGTAGTCATTTCAATCGCGATCTGACTACTGGAGTGAGTATGCAGATCGACCACGATGAAATCATGCGCCGCGCCGCCGCGATTTCGCCGACGCTCGCCGCGCATGCCCGCGAATGCGACGACGCGCGCATGCTCACCGCCGAGAGCATGGCCGCCGTCGTCAATGCCGGCATGTTCCGGATTCCGCAACCGCGCCGGGTCGGCGGCTACGAGCTGAGTCTGCGCACGCTCGCCGACGCCGTCACCAGCCTCTCCGAGGCCTGCCCCAGCAGCGGCTGGGTGCTGATGGTAATGGGCGCTCATCACTGGTGCATGGGCTCGTTTCCCGAAGCGGCGCAGGATGACGTCTTTGGCGACGGCCGCGACGGCCTGGTCGCGGGGACCTTGTCGTGGCAGGGCGGCGCCAGCGCTGTCGAGGGCGGCTTCCGCGTCGAAGGACGCTGGCAATTTTGCAGCGGCGTCGATCATGCCCACTGGGTGATCCTCGGATGCGCCGACGCCGCGACGCACGGGCCGCTGGTCCACGTAGTAGTGCCGCGCGCCGAGCTCGAGCTGGACGACACCTGGCACGTGATGGGCCTGCGGGGCACCGGCAGCAAGGACGTAGTCGCGCACAATGTTTTCGTGCCGGCCCATCGAACGATAGACACGCGGATTCTGTTTCGCGGGACGAGTCCGCACGCCGCGAATCACGCCACCAATCTGTATCGGCTCTCGGCCGAGGCGATGCTCTCAGTGTCGGTAGCTACAGCGGTCCTCGGTTCCGCGAAATTCGCGCTGCGTCAATTCATCGAGCGTACCAAAGAGCGCCGCGTCATTCTGACCGGTGCGCGAAAGGCTGAGCATGGGCCGACGCAAGTGCGATTGGCGGAAGCCGCCGCTGAAATTCATTCGGCGGACCTGTTGATTCACGACATACTCGGCGAATTCGATCGCCTGATGACCACCGGCGAGACCTTCGACAACCATCGTCGCGCGCGCGCAAAGTGGCAGGCCGCCTACGCCGCCGAGTTATGCCGCCGCGCGGTCGCGCGGATGTTCTCGGGCTCGGGGGCGCACGCGGTGTACGGGCAGAGCGCCATTCAGGCCGCATTTCGGAACGTCAACGTCGGCGCGCAGCACGCCAGTATCGACTTCGACAATTCCGCCGAACTTTACGCCCGCATGCGGCTCGGCTTGAGCTCGTGATTTGTCGGGCGATTCTACTTCGAAGCTCTGAACCGCTCCGAAACTGAAGTCCGGCTCGCTCTGACGCTTTGGATTCCACGCGCCCGGCGCGATTCGATTGGCGGTTCGAGAGGCGCCGGCGGCAAGGTCAGGTCGCTTATCTCAGCGACCACCAACTCCTCCAGCAGCGCGCGCAGCAGTTCACCGGGATTTGCCCGTGGGTCGACAATTTTGTTCATCGCTTACTGCTCCTGCCCTTGCTCAGGGCAATTCCAGCAAACAATTCGCGCACAGCGCCCATCGAGCGTGTCCGCCCGCCGGTACCACCAGGATTGCCGCGATCGACAGCCGCGCGTCCCCGCATCGACGGCAGATCAAATCGTCGCCCTCGCAGCGGGCTTCGAAGCCGAATTCCGCGATCATGGCCGGGTCGTCGATCAACTCGATTCGTATCAAATTGAGGTGAGATTCCAAAAGGCTCCTTCCCCGGTAAACTTCCAGTTTACAACAGACGCGACTACCAGTTCTCTTCGCTGACGCGATCTGTAAACCTTCCCGGGCCAGCCGCGTGTCGCGACTCAGTTCAGATGAGCACCGGCCTGCGCATTCATGGAATCGAACAGCTTGGCCACCTGCACGACCATCTGCCGTCCCTGCCGAATCACGAATTTTTCGCGCTCGAGACGCGCCAGGTGCTCTGTCACTCGTGGCCGCGAGGCGCCGACCAGGTTGGCGATATCCTTGTGGCTGAAAGATACGCGCAGCAGCGTGCCGCGCGACTCCTCGATTCCAAAATCCGCGCACAGTTCCAGCAGCGCGATCGCGATGCGCTCGTGCAGACCAAGATTCAGGAAGCTCGAACTGCGCAGCAGCAGGCGATACCACTGCTTCAAATCGTTGCGATGAAATTGCTGGAACGCGGACTGGGGAGCATTGGGGGTGATGCCGCCGAAATCCGACCAACTCACAGTACCAACGCGGCAATCGTTGTAAGCCTCGCACTGAAAACCGGACTGGCTGAGCGGCAGCGCCGGAAATTCGGGGATCGGTCCCGGCGCCAGCATCGCCACCGTGACGCGTTCATTGCGCGCGTTGCGGCATGTGATGCGCGCGATTCCTGCTAACAAAATGTGAGCATCCTGGGCGAGCGCCACCTCGCGCAGGATTACCGAATGCCGTTTGAAGTTCGCCAGCACCAGCGCCCTGGCGAGAAGTGTGAGCTCAGAGGGGGAAAGCCACGACAGAGCCTTGAGCCGGCTCAGCCTGTCAAAATCAGTTTCACGTGAAGTATTTCTTTCATTCAAATTTGCACCGTCCAGACTTGAACCTTACTCTCTTACCTCCACTAAAAGAAATGAATTGTAACCTGTATAACAAGCGATATGTGCTGTGAGGAACCATTGGAACTAGCGCCAACCGCCCTAGGCAAGCGTTGGCACCAGCCGCCAACAATTCGCTAGGCGAAGCTGCGGCGCGCTCTCTTGAGCTCTGTGTCTGCCGCCGAGATATGAGCCTGCGCCAGGAAGTTTTCCAAGCGCTCGCGATTGACAACCAGTTGACGGCTGTTGCGCGAAATCAAATGCTTTCGCTCGAACGTAATCAAATGTTCGGTGATTCGCGGCCGCGACGCGCCAACCAGCTCAGCAAGATCCCGATGCCGCGCAGGCAATGTCAGACGAATCCCTTTCGGATCGGGGATGCCGAAATTTTCGCTCAATTCCAAAAGAATCAGCGCCAACCGCTCTTCCAAAGTGCAGCCCATGAAGTTTGCGCAGCGCAGTTGCACCAAATCCCAGCGGCCCAGGTAGCTCTCCGCCATCCGTTTGAAGTCGGCCGACGCGATGCCCAGGGATATTTCGACGAATGTCTCGAGTTCGATCATGCCGATGCGGCAAATCGTGACCGCTTCGCAGCGAAAATTGTAACTGATACCCGGGACCGGCGGCGGGAAGCCCGGGACCATGCCGGGCGCCACCATGATCACCAGCGTGCGCTGACCTTTACGATTGCGGCACGTGATTCGCGCCACGCCCGCCAGCAGGATGTACGCTGAATTCGGCGAATGCTTCTCGTCGAAAATGATCGCGCGCTTTTCGACCACGCTGACCGTCAGCGCGGTCGACAGCCGGTCGAGCTGACGCGCCGTAAGCCATGAGATGTTCTTAAGGCCCCGCAGCCTGCGGATGCCAGATGCTCGCGCAGCAGTCACCCGGTCAATGTATCAGACGTATTGGAGCGCATGCAGAATAAGGCGCGCGACATAAAGTTTATTCGACGAGTTTTGTTATCTATGTGACAAATGATTTCCCGCTCGCAGGCAGCGGCGTGACATCGCGCCGCGCGATCCAGATGAGCAGCACCAGCGCCGGGATCGTCGCCACCGTCGTCAGCAGGAAAAACGGCACCCAACCGAGCCGGTCCGCGAGCACGCCCCCCGAAGACGCGACCATCGTGCGCCCCACCGCTGACAGCGACGACAGCAGCGCATACTGCGTCGCGGTGAACGCCGGCGAGCACAGCCCGGAGAGATACGCCACCAGGGCAGTTCCCGCCATCGCGCCCGTCAGATTCTCCGCGGCTACGCACAGCGCGAGATAATCGAGCCGATGCCCGCCGACCGCCTGCAGCACGTAAAACAAATTGCCTGCTGACTGCAGGACTCCGCACAGGATCAGCGCGCGCATCACGCCGAGCTTCGTCGTCACCACGCCGCCGATCAGCGCGCCCGCCACCGTCGCGAAGAATCCGACCAGCTTCGAAACCGCCGCGATCTCGTTGAGCGAGTAGCCGAGCGAGATATACAGCGGCGTCGCCATCACACCAGCCATCGCTTCGCCCAGCTTGTAGCCGACGATGAAAATCACGATCGCCGGCCACATCGGCCGCCGCATGAAGTCGGCGAACGGGCCCGTGACCGCCGTCGCGAGCCACTCGCGGATAGCATCCCATCGAGTCCTTGCGCTCGATGCCCGCACCTCCGGCGGCGCCGGCTCGGGCCCGAAGATGAACACCAGCATCCCGACGCTCACCAGCGCCGCCATCGTCGCGTAGGCCGCGAACCATCCGTAGCGGGCTGCGATGATCAGCGCGCCGGCGCCCGAGGTCAGCATCGCGAGCCGGTACCCGGTCTGGATCATGGCGGCGCCGGGACCCTGCTGCTCGGGCGTGAGGATTTCGACCCGGTACGCGTCGATTACGACGTCCTGACTCGCGGACAGGAACGCCACCAGCAAAGCGAGCGCTCCCATTCGCGCAATCTCGGTCTTCGGCTGACAGGAGCCGAGCGCGAGTGTCGCCGCGATCAGTGCGAGCTGAATTGCGATTCCCCATCCGCGCCGTCGTCCGAGCGGAATCGGCGGCGGCAGCCTGTCTATCAGCGGCGACCACAGGAACTTCAGCGCGTACGGCATGCCGACCAGCGCGAACGCGCCGATCGTCGCGCGGCTCACGCCCACCGTCGCGAACCAGGCCGACAGCGTCGACGCCGTCAACACCAGCGGCAATCCGCTGGCGAAGCCGAGCGGCAGGATAAGCAGCACGCGCCGATCGCTGTATTGCGCAAGCGAACGCCGCCACCCGGTCACGCCACTGGCCCCCGATTTCACGTCCTGCTCCGCCCGCATGGAGAACTTCATATCACCTTCCCCCAGCCAGTGGCGCGGGCCGCCGTGCCCGCGCTCCCTCCACTGTGTAAAACTTTCCTTGATAACCCTCCCCGGTCTGCTACGATTGTCGCCTTATGGGTGCCTCTCCACCGACCGGCAGCAGTTTCAGGTCGCGGCTGACGCAGGACGAGAAGACCGCGGAAACCCGCCGCCGCCTGCTCGACGCGGCGATCGTATGCCTCATCGATCGCGGCTACGCCAACACCACGACTTCCGAAATCGCCGAGCGCGCCGGCCTGTCTCGCGGCGCCCAGCTCTACCATTTTCCCACCAAAGAGGAATTGCTCACCCGCGCCGTCGAACATCTGTTCGAGTTGATGTTCGGCGAGATGAAGGAGAAGGTCAGCCGGCTGACCAACGTGAACGATCGGCGCGCGATGGCGATAGATTTGTTATGGGAAACCGCCAACGGCCGCCTGATGACGGCCTGGATTGAGCTGCTCGTCGCCAGCCGCACGGATTCCTATCTGCGCCAGTCGGTGAGCGCCGCCAACGAGCGCGCGACGCAATTCATCGATCGATCCTTCAAGGAACTCTTCCCTCGTCCGGACGGCGCCGGCCCCGACTACGATCTGATCCCGCAAATCGTGGTCCTGATCCTCGACGCGATGGCCCTCGAGGGCCAGACCCTCAACTCAGAGTTGACGGCAAGAATTCTAACCGCGCTAAAGACCTTCAAGCTGTAGCACCGCCGCTCGCGCATCGCACTATTTCTCAGTTTTGTCATCCTCGCGAAGCGAACAGCGCGACCGCACTCCGTTGTCATCCCGACGAAGCGAGCAACGCGAGCGGCAGGAAGGATCTCGGACAAAAAAAACTTCGCGCCAGCGAAGCCGGCGCCGGTTCTGAAATCGGCCGCAGGCCCCCAATTTTTCTTCCCCTCTCCCTGCCAGGGAGAGGATCGAAGGTGAGGGTCATTGTACAGCGCGCGATTCGTTTCGCGCGCGATTCAAGATTCCGCCTCTTCTAGTGAGACTGATCTCAGACGCCGCGGCGTCAGCCTGAGGACCGATCCAGTTCCTCTCGCGGTCGACTCACTGTCTGACGCGCCGCCATGCCTCATAGTGGGGCGGGCCGCCGTGCCCGCCACGCTGTGATTTGACAGTAGCCTGACGCGGTAGGAGACTCACACGGACTTGCTTGAGTGATTTGACCGGGCGAAATTTGCCGACGTGGCCGAGTGCGCCGTGGGGAGGCGTCCGTGGCAGATCGAAATCGGCGCTTTGCGTTTGCGGTAGTTGCGCTGCCGTCGTTGTTGCTGGCGATGGCGGGGTTGGCGGGCGCCCAGGTTATTACGGTCACTACGCTGGCGGACCCGACCGGAGCGTCGGGCACCTGCAGCCTGCGTCAGGCGATCACTAACGCCAACGGCGAAAACCAGTCAGGCTCGACCAACTGCACGGCAGGGACCGGCCTCGACACCATTGTGTTTCAATCCGGGCTAACGGGCACAATCTCGCTCGGCAGCACTCTGCCCGCCATCGTCAGCGGCGAGACGTTGACCATCATCGGCCCGACGAACGCGCCGGGAATCACGATCGACGGCGGCGGTACGGTGGAACTGATGTCCGTGAACGATGGCGCGACGCTCACCCTGCAACTTCTGACCTTGCTGAGCGGCAGCGTGACGGGCGCCGGTGGCGGCATCCGCGGCGAGGGCGGCAACGGCGAAGGCGGCGGAATTTTTAATCTCGGCACGCTGACCGTCTCCAAGAGCACGTTGTCGGGCAACCAGGCCATCGGCGGCTTCGGCGGCATTGCCGACGGCGACGGCTTGGGCGGCGCCATTTTTAACGGCGGCACGGTGACCATCACCGACAGCACGTTTTCGGCCAACCAGACCACCGGCGGCGGCGCTGGCCTCTTCGGCGGCTCCGGCTTCGGCGGCGCCATCTACAACAATGCCTCGCAGAGCGCGACCGTCACCAACAGCACGTTTTCGGCCAACCAGGCCGGCGGCAGCAACGGCAGCGGCGGCGCCATTTACGACGATTCGGGAACCATAGTTGTGATCACCAGCACGTTCTCCGGCAACAGCGCGTCGGCTAACAGCGGCGGCGCCATTTACGCAGCAGGGAGCTTGACGCTGCGGGGCACGATTCTGGCCTCGTCGACTGGCGGCAATTGTGCTTTCGGGACAGTTAGTGGCACCCTCTCCTACGACCTCTCGGATGACGACTCGTGCGTTGTCATCTCCAGCACCAGCGACATCGACCTCGCTGCGGGGCTCGCCCAGAACGGCGGCCCGACCGAGACTATCGCACTGGAGTCGGGCAGCGCGGCGATTGCCCAGATCCCTACCATGCCTGGCGACGCCTGCACCGACGCAAACGGTAATCCGCTGACGACCGATCAGCGCGGGTTTCAGCGGCCGGCGCCCGGGGAAACCAAGTGTTGTATCGGCGCCTATGAGTTCGGCGACCCGACCGCGACTGCTACGGCAACGCCGACAGCGACGGCAACTGCAACCTCCACGGCAACTGCCACGGCGACGGCAACCTCGAGCACGAGCGCGACACCGACGCCGACCGCAACGGCAACTGCGACGGCGACGCCAACTGCCACGGCGACCGCAACATCCAGTGCGACCTCCGCTGCAACTGCCACCGCCACCATGACTGCGACGCCGACTGCGACCGCAACGGCGACTGCGACCGCAACGGCCACAGCGACCGCAACCGCAACAGCGACCGCGACCGCAACAGCGACCGCCACCGCGTCTGCAACCGCAACGGCGACTGCGACCACTACCGCTACGCCAACTGCCACGCCGACGGCGGTGCCGGTGATGCTCAAGATCACGCCGAAAGCGCTCAAGTTCTCGACGACGATGGTCGGATCGTCGAGCAAATCGAAAATGGTCAAGGTGTCGAATCCCAAGGGCAAGAAGAAGCATCCGGGGTCAGCGGTGTTGATCGAAATGGTTTCCGACACTCCGGGAGTCTTCATGGCGAGCAACGGCTGTCCCGCGAGCCTTCCCGCCGGCTTATCTTGTACCATCGCGGTGACGTTCACCCCGAGCGCCGCAGGCGCGCAGACTGGAACGCTGACGATCCCCGACAACACAAGCGGCAGCATGCAGATGGTGCGGTTGTCGGGAACAGGTGAGGCCGCCAAGTAGAAGATCTACAGTCGAGCGCCAGTGGGGGTGATTGTCGTACACCCGCCCAGTCACTAGATTGATGTCCTTCGTTCGGACTCTTGTGAGGTAAGGCATCGCACATTGATCCGATCATCGACAAGGTCCGCGATGGCCGTTGGGGCGGGGCTGCTGATGCTGGTATTCTTCAGCGCCTCACCGGCTTTGGCGTTCACGTTCTTTACAGTTACCAATACAAATGACAGCGGCCCAGGTTCGCTGCGCGAGGCGGTTGCAAACGCCAATACAGCGAACAGTACCGAAAGCATCATCACGTTTACCAACGGGGAAGGGGGCCCGACCGTCACGGGCACGATCACCCTGACCAGCGGTGTCCTTGAGATTCAACATCCCGTGAATATCGCTGGTCCCGGCGCGTCCATGCTGGCGATCAGCGGGGGAGGAAACAGCCAGGTCTTCGAGGTTGACTCGGGCGCAACAGCAGTCTTTATGTCCGGCCTCACCATCGAGAACGGTAAGAATGGTGGGGGCGGTGGCGGCGGCATCGACAACGAAGGCACGCTGATGGTGACTAACAGCACAATCTCCGGCAACTCCGCGGCTGGTGCCGGCGGCGGCATCGTGAACTCCGGCACACTGACGGTGACCAACAACACCATCTCCGGCAACTCTACCAGCAACGCGGGCGGCGGCATCCTGAGCAACGGCACCCTCACGGTGACCAACAGCACCGTCTCCGGGAACTCCGCAGAATCGGGCGGTGGCGGCATCGAGTGCGCAGCAGGCACGCTGACGGTGACCAACAGCACTATCTCCGGGAACTCGGCCAGCGCAAGCGGCGGCGGCATCTACAACACCGGCACACTGACGGTCACCAACAGCACCATCTCCGGGAACTCCAGCTTGTTTTCCGGCAGTAGCTCGCCAAGCGACGGCGGCGGCATCGCTAACATTGGCACTCTGACGGTCACCAACTGCACGATCTCCGGCAACACGGCGTTCGAGACCGGCGGCGGCATCCTTGACGATGGCACTTTGACCATGACCAACAGCACCATCTACGACAACGACTCCTCCTCACTCATCGGCGGCGGCATCTTGGTCCCAACAGGCGGAACGGCCACGCTGAAGAATACGATCGTGGCAGACAGCATCGGGGGGAATTGCCTGTTCGCGGGGACAATCACTTCCGATGGCCACAATTTGTCGGACGATAAGACCTGCAACGCCTTCTTCACTGGAACCGGAGACATAAACAACACTCCTGCCGGGCTTGATCCGAATGGCCTGCAGAACAACGGCGGACCCACTCAGACCGTTGCGCTGTTGCCTGCGAGCCTCGCTGTCCTTGCGGTCCCCCCGGCCTCGTGCACCTATCCCGCCGGCTCACCGAACCCATGCACGACTTCAGGGTCGATCACTGACCAGCTTACCTGCGACCAGCGCGGCGACCCCCGGCCGGCTCCTGGAGAGACCGCGTGCGACATCGGTGCCTTTGAGCTGCAGGCGGGGTTCTTGGCCACCGCAACCCCAACCGCGACGGCAACCGCCACTGCGACACGGACCGCAACGGCGACTGCCACTGCCTCAACAACGCCGACGGCCACCACGACCGCATCCGCAACCGCGAGCTCGACGCCGACCGCGACATCGACTGGATCCTCGACGCCAACGGCAACTGCGACGGCGACTCAGACTGCGACGCCGACGGCAACCGCTACGGCAACCGCGACCGGGACTTCTACTGCCACCCCAACATCGACTGCGACTGCAATTGCAACGGCCACAGCAACCGCAACGGCCACTGCGACCGCAACCGCCACTGCGACACCAACTGCCACGCCGACCTCTGTGCCGGTGACACTCAAGATCAAGCCGAAGTCGCTCAAGTTTCCAACGACCACGGTCGGAACGCCGAGCAGTGCGAAAATCGTGACGGTGTCCAATCCCAAGGGCAAAAAGAAGCATCCGGGCACTGCGGTGTTGATCGAGATGATCTCCGATACTCCCGGAGTCTTCATGCAGACCAACGATTGTCCGCCAAGTCTGTCGGCCGACTTATCCTGCACAATAGCGGTGACGTTCACCCCGAGCGCGGCCATGAAGCAGACCGGAACGCTGACGATCACCGACAACGCGCACGGCATCACGCAGACGGTGAAGCTGAGCGGCACCGGCAAATAGAAGGATCAGACATCTATCCCATGGATTACGAGTGCTGAGTCATCGAGGCCTTATTTTTGTGTCATTCTAGTATCGCGTCCTACAAATATCTTTAAAATGGTCTGGTTCGTTCTGGAACAGCCGCTCCCCGCGCTTTCCAGTCTCCGCTACCCTTCTGTTCCCTCTTTCCAGCGGGAAAGGGGGTGAGGGGGATAGGACGTGGCCAGATAGTCGCCTCAAATCCCCTTCCCCTCTATGTCCGGCTGCAGTACCAAATTACCCTCGCCCGCTCCGCGGGAGAGGGAACAACAAAAGCGTCCGCGCCTGGGGTGAGGGAAGGGGAAGGGGCCAGGGGTTATGGCTCTGTTCTTAAAGATATTTGCGGGACAGCACAGTAGAGCGAAAGGGAAGAATCCCGATCTTTTTTCAGAAAAAAGAAGTCGCGCGGAACGCTACATCCTGACTGGTTCCATATGGAACCGTTACGCGTTTCGTTCTCCTGAACTCAAAACGTTTCACGTGAAACGTTTTGCTCCTAAACCTCAATCGCCACAACGGTTTTTCACCGATCGCGCGACGTTTCACGCGCAATTCGTGTGACTCATTGTCGGCCGTCAGATCAACCTGTTGTTGGCGCCTAAAAAAGAACGTTTCACGTGAAACGTTTTGGTCCCAAAACTCAACCGCCACAAGGGTTTTTCATGGGTCGCGCGACATTTCACGCGCAATTTGTGTGAATCGTTGTCCGCTCCAATCGACTGATTGTCAGCGCCCAAATAAACGTTTCACGTGAAACGTTTTGAGCCTAAAACTCAACCGCCGCAAGGGTTTTTCATGAGTCGCGCGACGTTTCACGCGCAATTTGTGTGACTCCCATGGAAGACAATCAATCAGTGGCCCCACGAGCGCGCGCAGCTCAGGATGTCGATCTGCGTTCCGTTCTCGATTGCGTAGTATTTCTCCAGGAAGCTCGCATCGACCTGCTTGACCGCCGGCGGTTCGCGCCGGCGCCATCGATCGCACGCACCGGGGCCGCCGTTGTAGCCGGCATATGCCGACCGCGCGAGATGGCTGGATATCAGCACGGGATCGAACTTGGGTTGCGCGGCGGACGCATACTGCATCATGCGCGCGAGGATCTCGCATCCCGCACCCGCGTTGTAGAGGACGTCCCACTTCAGCCGGTCGATATCGTAAAAGCCACGCCACACATGCTTGTTCACCTGCATCACGCCGATATCGCCGGTCGCCGACTCGAGCCATCGGATGCGCTCGCCGTCCATCACGAATTGCCGCCAGCAGCTTTCCTGCCATGCGGTACTGAGCACGAGCGTGATATAAGCGCGGCCGTTATCAGTATCGAGCGCATTCATGCCGGTGGACTTTGCGGCGAGTTGATACTCGGCGCTGAGATTCAGGAGCAGGGCCATGTCATGGCGATAGCTATCCGCGTTTTCTTCGTTGATGACGAGGCGGTAGAGGCGGTCGGCGACGTCCTGCAGCCGCGCTATCTGCATCGACCCGCTGTCTTCGGCGGCGGCAGCCTCGTCAGGGGAGAGGAGGCGCAGCAACCTAACCCCTAACCCCGAGTCTCGAGGGAAGGGGAACAATCGCGCGCTGGGAGCGCGAAGCGGAATCGAGCCGTGAGTCGGCGCGGCGGCCGGCGTCGACGGCGGGATGTCTTCTTCTTCGATTGGATGGCGACTCCGTGGCGGCTCGGGCACCTCAAAGAGTTTCTTCATGTCGGGATCTTCGCGGTAGTTGAATTTGAGCGGGTCTCCCGTCGCTGCGGGCGCCATGATATGCGCGAGGCGGCGAAGGTCGGCGGCGGAGATGCGCATCCCAAGCGCCGGCGCGGCCTGATCGAGCGCAAACAGCGCGTCGCCCGCCGAGATGAACGACATGAATTCGAGCGCGCGCGCCCCGAGCATCCCGCGCCGCGCGGCCGCACGCACCGCGTCGTGCAACTGACGCCATTCGTCGAGGAACAGAAGGCGCACCGGATCGGGTCCAGCGGTCCCGGATGGACTCTTCAACGCCTGCACCAGGCGGTAGCGGCTGTCGAGCAGGATTTGCAGCAACTGCTCGCGGAATTGCTGGTCGCCGACCGAATCGCCAAGCTGCTTGATTGAGAAAACCAGAAACGCGTCCCATTGATCGAGCGTGTCCTGAAAGGCCTTGAGCTCGGCGGGCGTCGGCGACGAGGCCGCGCCCGGATTCGTGGCGGACGCCGGCATGTCGGGGACAGTCATCACGAGCGTGACGCGGATACCGTCATCGAGCGCGACGATGTTCGGCTCGGCGGTGAGGCTCGCAACCGCGACGCGCACCCGGTCCGCTGCGTCGGCCGGAATCGAATCGACGATCATCGCCGCGAGTTGCTGGACCGCAGGATTCAGATCGTAAGAAAATTCGTCGAGCCGCGGTACGAGATAGCTTTTGATCAGATCGAAGCCCCGGCTGACGAGCTGCGACTTCTGATGCGCGGCGTCATAGAGATTCAAATCGGTGAAATGAAATTTGAGGTGGAGGCCCGGCGCGATATACGGAACGCCCAGCGCCTCGACGATACCACTCCATTGGATGGCGCCGACGCACTGCGAGCCCATCGCGACTCCCAGCCCGAGGCTGTTCGCGGTTTCCAGCTTCACGGTTGCCGCGCCGCCCTCGGCAGCGCGCGAGAACTCGGGATTCTCCGCGTACAGAAACTGGCAATCGTCGAGGCCGTTCCAGAGCGGGGCGCGTCCACCGGGCGCGGTGTAGAGTTTGCGCTTAAGCGCCTCGCGCAGCGTGATGTAGTCGATAGTAAGCGGGATGCGCACCTGGGATGCGCGCGCGGGAGTGGGACACGTCACGAAGATTGTCACGATCGCTGCGATGAATATCCACAACCTGACCGATGGCCTCTTCGACGAGCCGAATCTGTCGACGATCTTCATGAATTGACAGTTTTGGTCACAATGGCGACTCGACGCGGGCGCGTTGATCGCGCACTTGTTCCACGAGTCAACTATTATGGCAACTGCGTTTCTCCTTGAAAGCCGTTGTCGCGCTGATGATAATCAAATTAGCAGCATCGCCCAAAAATTGCGGGGAAGCCCGATGAGCACAGAACGTCAGGCAGATTTTTACGAAGCGGAACCACCCCAGGCGTCGCGCGAACTGGCGAAGCTGCGCGCCTCCAGTGGTTACGTGGCTCCGTTTTATATCGTGCGCCGCCGCGTGATCGACGACGTGTACGACGGCAAGATGACCGTCGACGCGACGCTCATCATCCGTATCGGCGACGTCGAAGAGACCGAAGCTGCCTCGGGCGTCGGCGTCCTGCACGCGCTCGACGTCGCATTGCGCAAAGCCCTGCTGAAATATTTTCCGTTCCTCGAGCCGGTCAAGGTAATCGAAACCTACCAGCACGCGACCGGCGCCTCGACCGAGGCCGACGTCGTATCGGTGAAGAAATTTGCCGACGGCGACATGGTCTGGACCACGCTGGCCAAGTCGTCCAACACGATGGAGGCGGCGTGGGTCTCGCTCCTCGACGGTTACGAATGGCGAATCATCCACGAGAAAGCGCGGATGCGCCGAATGAATCTGAATCCGCGATGGTCAAACCGCTGAACGCTGAGAGGCCGCGGCCGAGCCGATCGCGATGAGCGCGGACCAGCATGCGGCAAGCGTCGGCAAGGCGTCGGCCGGCAAGCTCGCGATATTGTTCGACGGCTCGTGCGAGATGTGTCGCGCGAGCCTGGACGGAATCCGCAAATTCGACAATTCGGGACAAATCGAGCCGCTCGATCTCCATCTTGAGGAAGTGCGCGCGCAGTTTCCCGATTTGAAGCTGGAAAACCTGCTCGAAGAACTGCACGCGGTGGACGAGACCGGCCGCGTGTTCCGCGGCGCGCGCGCGATCAACGAAATTCTGCGCCGCCAGCGCGGGCTCAAAGGCTACCTCGCCTACCTGTGGTACGTCCCGGGCTACGCATGGCTCGCGGACCGCCAGTACAAGCGAATCGCCGCGACCCGCTACGCGCGCGACGCCAGCGGCCGCCTGAAAGATCAACCCGCCGAAGAGCACGCAATCGCGAGTGCAGACCGCCGCATAGTCTAATTTCCTCCCACGCTCGTAGTGATACTCCACTTCCCTGCCACGTTAGTCGGGGAGGTCGGGGTGCAGGACCGATTGCGGCGCAATTGCCCGGTCCGCCGCATGCTTCCTTGCCAACGGCGTATCGTGGTGCCAGTCTGCATCCTCGTTTCAACATGGATACTGCAGGCAAGGCAGGATGAAAGTCGCCAAAACCTGGTCTGTTGCGGCTCTGCTGCTTGGCATCATCGCTGTTGCGCCCATCCGCACCGCCACCGCCGGGCCGAAACTGGTGACCGCGCCCAACGCTACAATCTTCGTCGCCAATGGCTACGACGTGACCGCCTACCCCGCTGTCAGTAGCGGCGATGTCGCGCCAATCGCGGTGACGCCGGATATGGCCGCTCCCAACGGCATCGCCAGAGACGGAAGCGGCAGGATCTACGTTGCAAATCCCGCGACCAACACGGTCACGGTGTATGCGTCGAACGCCGGTGGCAACGTGCCGCCGATCGCCGTAATCGGCGGCGCCAACACCATGCTCTCCAATCCAAACGGGATCGCATTGGATGCGAGCGGTAAGATCTACGTGCTCAACGGCCCCTTCAACGTCACGGTCTATCCGCCGCTGGCGGCCAACACCGGAATTCTCAACGAGGCTCCTGTTGCCGACATCGCCGGCTCCAATACTCTGCTTGATTTTCCGGTCGGTATCGCAGTTGACGCTCGGGGAGACATCTGTATCGCGAACGCAGTGGGTGGCCCGATCGGTCCGGGCGATACTTACGCTCCGGGCGTCATTACCGTTTACTCTGCCGCCAGCAACGGAAACGTCGCCCCAACTGCCACGATCTTCGGCGCCGCGACAGGACTGTTCAATCCACTTGGTATTGCGCTGGATTCCGAGGGCAATATCTACGTGAGCAACGGCGAAGGTCAGTTTTCTTTCGGTACGGTCACCGTTACGCTTGCGGCGAGCATTGCGGTCTATTCGGCGGGCAGCACAGGTAACGTCGCTCCAATCAGGACCATCACCGGCAGTGACACAGGTCTCTACTATCCACAGGGCGTAGCGCTGGATTCGAGCGGGAACCTGTACACGGAAGGTTACGTAAATGGTGGTGGCGATGGTGTTAATACTTACGCGGCGGGGAGCAACGGAAACGTGTCCCCACTCACGAGCATCATCGGGGCCGATACGGGATTCGCCGGACCCAATGGCATAGTGGTGGACGCCGGCGGGAGACTTTACGTATCTAACAGCGGCGGCGGGCCAACCGGCGGCGGTAGCGTAACCATCTATGCGGCAGGTAGCACCGGCGATGCGGTACCGGCCACCACGATCACCAGCAGTTTCACGGGACTCCCTTCAGCGTCTCGTATTGCCGTGGATTCCACCGGGAACATCTACGTGGCTAACGAATCGGGCGGCGGCAGTGTCGATATCTATTCCGCCGGCAGCTATGCCACCGGTACGCCTGGCGCCACGATCGGGGGAGACAACACGGGACTCAATTATCCCTTGGGAATTGCAGTGGATTCCGCTGGCAATATCTTTGTATTGAATCGCGACAATGCTGTCACGGTGTATCCGGCGGGTAGCGCTGGCGATGTGATGCCGAACGCCACGATCAATATCGACAGCAGCGGAAAGAACGTTCCGACCGGCATGGGATTGAGCCCTGACGGCGATCTATATGTGACGAATCTCGCCGTCGTGAAATGTCATCGGCGATCCTGCCACAAAATCGGCAGCCCCAGCGTGGCTGTCTATCCAGCCGGCAGCGATGGTAATGCCAAGGCCAGCGCGGTCATCAGCGGTCCCAAGACACAGCTTGGTTCCCCTTCCGCAGTTGCTGTGGATGAGAGCGGACAAATCTATGTGACGGACGAGGGGCCCGCGAAATGCGTGGATGGCTGTTGTTCTACCAATGGCCCCGGCAGCGTTAACGTCTATGCCCCCGGCAGCAAAGGCGACGTCAGGCCCATCGCCACGATCGAAGGTAAGAGCACCGGAATCTCGCTTCCCTACGGAATCACGGTCAATTCAAACGGGAACATTTATGTGTTGAACAACGGCACGGGAATTTTCGATGGGTGCTCTGGTGCAATCTACACTGCCGACGCTCCTATTGAGATCTTCGCAGCCGGCAGTCACGGCGATATCGCGCCGACCGCCGCCATCAGCGGTCCTTTCACGGGGCTTTATTCCCCGCAAGGAATCGCGGTTGGCGCCGCCGGCCCATAATCGCCCGCGCGTGTTCCGCGGCGTGCGCTATCAACGAAATTCTGTGCCGCCAGCGCGGGCTCAAAGGCTACCTCGCGTACTTGTGGTACGTCCCGGGCTACGCATGGCTGGCGGACCGCCAGTACAAGCGCATCGCAGCGACCCGCTACGCCCGCGGCCGCCTGAAAGATCAACCCGCCGAACAACATTAACGTCGTCGAAGGTCGCAGAATGTGCGGCGCAACAGACAATCGCGCCGCACAAACGTCCCTCTCCCTAACCCTCTCCCCATAGCGGGCGAGGGAACCAGAACCCCGCCTTGTCCGAGCTCGCGAGGCCACGCTAAGCTTGATGCTCGCACTCGTGAAGCCATTTTACATTTTCAATTCGTTGAACCGGGCCGTCGAGGAGTTCCAGCCGCAGAAGCCGCCCGAGGTCACGCTCTATTCATGCGGCCCGACGGTCTACCTGCCGCAGCATCTGGGAAATCTGCGCGCGTACGTGTTCGTCGACAGCTTGCGCCGGGCGCTCGAGTTCAACGGCTACCGCGTGCGTCACGTGATGAACGTCACCGACGTCGGCCACATGACCGGCGACGTGGACGAGGGCGAGGACAAAGTCGAGAAAACCGCACGCGCGCAAGGTAAATCGCCGCTCGAAGTCGCCAACTACTATCTCGAACAATTTCAGCGCGATTGCGCGGCGCTCAATCTCGAGCCGCCGCAGGTTTGGTCGCGCGCGACCGATCATATCGCCGACATGCTCGCGTTGACCCAGAGAATCATCGCCGCCGGCGTTGCCTACGTCACCAAAAGCGGCGTGTACTTCGACGTCGAGCGGTATCGCGGCGAGAATCGGCTCGGCCGCCTCTCGCGCCAGAGTCTCGACGAGCAAAACGCGGCGCAGCGCCTCGAGCATTCAGCCGACAAGCACAGCCCGCACGATTTCACACTGTGGGTGCTCGGCCAGCCGGACCATCTGATGCAATGGGACAGTCCGTGGGGACGCGGCTACCCGGGATGGCATATCGAGTGCTCCGCGATGGCGATGAAGTACCTCGGCGAGACTATCGACATCCACACCGGCGGTATCGATCACATCCCGGTGCATCACGAGAACGAAATTGCGCAATCGGAAAGCGCGACGCACAAGCCGTTCGCGCGGTATTTCGTGCACAACGCATTTCTGGTCGGCAAAGAGGGAACCAAGATCAGCAAGAGCGCGGGCAAGTTCCCGCTGCTGAGCGATCTAGGGACGGCGGGAATCGATCCGCTGGCCTTTCGGATCTTTTGCTACGGCGCGAAATACCGTTCCGAGATTGCGTTCAACGACGACGCGATTCGGGCGTCGCAGAACAACCTCGACTATTTTCGCGAGTTCGCGCGCAGCGTGACTGAAGATGCGGCCGCCGACGGCGTCGAGGCACCGGGATGGGCTGCGGAATACTACGAACGCTTTCACGACGCGATTAACAACGATCTCAACACGCCGCAGGCGCTCGCGGCGGCGCTGGAACTGGTCGCGGAAGCGTACAGGCGCAAGGATTTCCGCGCGTGGCCGACGCTGCGAGCGCTCGACGCGATGCTCGGGCTCGATTTGCAGAAGCATCGCGACGCGGCTCGCACGAGTTCGATCGAAGCCGACGTGCAGCAATTGATCGACAATCGAACGGCCGCGCGCAAGGCGAAAGACTTCACGCTCGCCGACGAGTTGCGCAAGGAAATCGAGCGGCGCGGCTACGAGGTCAAGGACAATCGCGACGGCACCGCAACCTACCAGCGCCGGTCGTGACCTACCTGCTTTGCCTTGAATGATTCCTCGGAAGTCTCTTAGAATCGCGGCTTGACGAGTCCGATCGTACCGCCAAAAGGAACCGATGGGGATTGAGTTAAAGAAGTTCGACACCAGGCTGCAGGCTGAGGGCCCCGAGGTAAAGCATCTCGACCCGGCCGCGGCACCGTTCTACCTGCCGATTGGCGACGAAGTGGAAATCTTCACCGCCGCGTACAAGGCGCGCCTGCCGTTGCTGCTCAAGGGTCCCACCGGATGCGGCAAGACGCGCTTCGTCGAGCACATGGCGCATCAACTGTCGTCGCTCGCCAACGGCCCCAACGAATTGATCACGGTCGCGTGTCACGAGGATCTCACCGGCAGCGATCTGGTCGGCCGCTTCCTGATTCAAGCCGACGAGACGGTATGGGTTGACGGTCCGCTGACGCAGGCGGTGCGCCGCGGCGCGATTTGCTACCTCGATGAAGTGGTCGAGGCGCGCAAAGACACGACGGTGCTGATCCATCCGCTGTCGGACCACCGCCGGATTCTGCCCATCGAAAAGCGCGGCGAGACGATCGAGGCGCACGAAGGATTTCTGCTGGTCATTTCGTACAATCCCGGCTACCAGAGCATCCAGAAAAACCTGAAGCACTCGACCCGCCAGCGCTTCGTGACGATCGAGTTCAACTATCCGCCGGCCGACAAGGAAGTCGAGATTATCGCGCACGAGGCGGGTGTCGAGCAGGATATCGCGCTGCAACTCGCGGTGCTCGGCGAAAAGGTCCGTCATCTGAAGGCGTCGGGCCTGGAAGAAGGCGTCTCGACGCGCCTGCTGATCTACGCCGGCGAGCTGATCCGCCAGGGAATCGCGCCGCGGCGCGCGGCGACGGTCGCGGTCACCTGGTCGCTGACCGACGAAGCGGACAGCAAGCGCGCGATCGACGAAGTGGTAAAAGCGATCTTTCCATAAGTTGCGGCAAGATTCGTGAATCGACGCGAATAACTCCAACCAATCCAGCGAGGTCGCGTAAATGAGAGTCTCCGCAAACTCTAAAATGATTCTGGCTTCGGCCGCGATGCTTGCGATGCTCGCCGTCGGCAAATCCGCGCCGGCGCAGGACATGCAAGGGCTGCAGGCGCAGTCGGGCCCGCGTCTCGACTTCCCCGCGGGACTCGCGACTGACGGCCGCGCGATTTACGTCGCGAACAGCCGCAACAACACGGTCGAGGCGATCGACGCGACGTCGAAATCGCTGCGCATCGTCGCGGGCAAGCTCTTCCAGGAAGGCAGCAACGACGGCGTCGGCGACGCGGCGCGCTTCAACAGCCCCGACGGCATGACAATCTCCGGACAGAATCTCTATCTTTGCGACACCAACAATTCCGACATTCGCCAGATCAACGTCGCCAACGGGACGGTCACCACCATCGCGGGGACGGCAAATATCTCAGGCACCGAAGACGGCACCGGCCCGGCCGCTCACTTCAACCTGCCCACGCAGATCGCGACCGACGGCACTGCACTGTATGTCGCTGACAGCGGCAACAGCACGGTCCGGCGCATCACGCTCGCCGACATGAAGGTCAAGACCGTCGGCGGGCAGGCGGGCACGACCGGCAAGACCGAGGGTAACTCGGACAAGTCGCTGTTCAGCGGCCCGCGCGGAGTCGCGGTGGATAAGAAAGCGATCTACGTCGCCGATACCGGCAACGACATCATCCGCAAGATTGATATCAATACGCTGCAGAGCAGTACGCTCGCCGGCACCGGTGAAGAAGGCGACAAGGACGGTCCCGCGGCGCAGGCGCAGTTCAACAATCCGGGCGCGCTATGCACCGACGGCGCGATGCTCTACGTGCTCGACGCCGACAATCATTCGATCCGCAAAATCGATCTCAACGCCAACACCGTAACCAAGCTGACGCTCGTCAACGGTCATATCGGTTCGGGATGCGCGCTCACCAGCGACGGCAAGCAGCTGTATTTCTCCGACACCACCGAAAACGCCGTCGAGGTCGTCGATACGACCAGCGGCAACTTCACCACGCTCTTTCCGCCGGGGCAGTAAGCCTCGCGCCACAGGCTATTGCGTCTTGATCGATCTGCGCAGCGACACTGTAACCCTGCCGACGCCGGAGATGCGCGAGGCAATCGCGCGCGCGGAGTTGGGTGACGACGTTTACGGCGAAGACCCGACAGTCAACCGGCTCGAAGCGATGGCGGCGTCGATAGTGGGCAAGGACGCCGCGCTACTCGTGCCGAGCGGCACGATGGGCAACCTGGCCGCGATGCTGACGCACTGCGCGCGCGGAACCAAGGCGATAGTCGGCTCGCAATCGCACACCAATCTTTACGAAGCGGGCGGCGCGTCGGCTCTGGGAGGCATCGTGCTCACCGCGGTCGCCAACACCGACGACGGCGAGCTCGACACCGACGAACTCGCGCGCGAGCTCGGCACGCCGGCCGACGATCACTTCGCGCAGCCCTCGCTGGTGGTGATCGAGAACACTCACAATCGATGCGGCGGCGCGCCGATCAAACTGTCGCACATGGCGGAAGTGTCTGCCGCGGCGCATCACAGAAAAATTCCGCTGCATCTCGACGGCGCCCGAATCTTTAATGCGGCGCTCGCGCTCGAGACGACGCCGAAGGAAATCGCGAGCGTCGCGGATACCGTGTCGTTCTGCCTGTCGAAGGGGCTTGGATGTCCGGTGGGTTCTATTCTGTGCGGGAGCCGCGAATTTATCGCCGGCGCGCATCGGACTCGCAAAGTACTGGGCGGCGGAATGCGGCAGGCGGGAATAATCGCGGCGGCGGGAATCGTCGCGCTGACTACGATGGTCGATCGGCTGGCCGAGGATCATCAGAATGCACGCGCGCTGGCGCAGGGACTCGCGCTGGTCGCAGGACTGAACGTGCGAGCCGTCGCGAATCGGACCAATATGGTCGTGTTCGACGTGGATGGCGACGCGCAGGCGTCGCGGCGTTTCGCGGTGGCGATGAAGGAGCGGGGCGTTCTCATCTCGCCGCGCGAAGCGACATCGTTTCGCGCCGTGACGCATCATGGAATCTCGCGCGCCGAAATCGATCGAGCGGTGGCGGCCGCCGCACAAGCCGCCGGCGAAGTTTTCGGCGACTGAAACCTTCAATGGATTCGCTCGAATCGCTGTTCTCTCTGCGCGGGCGTCGCGGCCTGGTCACCGGCGCGTCGTCGGGGCTCGGCGTGGAATGCGCAAAGGCGCTGGCGCTCGCAGGCGCCGACGTTGCTCTCGTCGCGCGTCGCAAAGACCGCGTCACGCGAATTGCCGCAGAGCTGGCGAAGGCCTACGGCGTCAAGGCCGTCGGAATCGGCGCCGACGTGACGCGCGAGGACGACCTCGATCGCGTGATGGCCGAGGCGTCGGCCGCGCTCGGCGACGTGGACATCCTGGTGAACAACGCGGGCGTGTCGCCGACCGGGCGCGCCGAGAATTTCAAGCGCGAGGCGTGGGACGAAGCGATCGCCGTGAATCTGACCGCGCCGATGATGCTCGCGCAACGCGTCGCGCGCCGCCTGATCGAAGTCAAGCAGCCGGGCCGGATCATCAACATGGCTTCGATCTACGCGTCGGTGGCGAGTTCGGTGTACCGGCTGTCGGCATACGCGGCGACCAAGGCGGCGTTGGCGAATCTGACGCGTCAGTTGGCCGTCGAATGGGCCGGCTACGGAATTCTGGTCAACGCGATTGCGCCAGGATGGATTCCCACCGAGGCGACCGAGGGCGGAATCGCCAAGCCTGCGAACAAGGAGCGGATGGAAGCGTTCACGCCGATGAAGCGGCTCGGCCTCGCGCATGAGATTCGCGGCGCGGTCATCTTCCTTGCCGGTCCCGCTTCAAGCTACGTTACGGGGTCGGTGATTTCGGTGGACGGCGGATACCAGGCGTGGTGACAGCGGCGGGATTGGAGCGGGGATGAGCGATACCGGACTTCGAGCGCAACTTTTCCGGCGCAAGCCGGCTGCCGCGTTGATGGCGGAGGCGGACTCACGCTCCGGCGGGCTGAAGCGGGCTCTGGGAGCGCTCGATCTCACGCTGCTCGGGATAGGCGCGATCGTCGGCGCGGGAATTTTCGTGCTGACCGGCGTCGCCGCGGCAAGATACGCCGGGCCCGCGATCGTGCTCTCATTCGTCGTGTCGGGATTCGCGTGCGCGATGGCCGCGCTGTGCTACGCGGAGTTCGCCGCGATGATCCCGGTTGCCGGTAGCGCGTATTCGTATTCGTACGCGACGATGGGCGAGCTGGTCGGCTGGATCATCGGATGGGACCTCGTGCTCGAATACGCGGTCGGTGCGGCCGCCGTCGCGGTGGGATGGTCGGGCTACCTGACCGTCATCCTAGACGGCCTCGGCATTCACTTGCCGGTCGCGATCACCAAGGCACCCGGCTCGGCGCCCGGCGCGATCATCAACCTGCCCGCGCTGCTGATCGTGATGCTCATAACCTACGTGCTGTACATCGGCATCTCGGAGAGCGCGCGAATCAATTCGATCATCGTGGGGATTAAACTGGTCGTGATCGCGGCCGTGATCGTCGTCGGCGCGTTCTTCGTCAGGCCGGCGAACTGGAGTCCGTTCGCGCCGATGGGATGGGCGGGCGTGATGAAAGGCGCGGCGGTGATTTTTTTCGCATACATCGGGTTCGACGCGGTGTCGACGGCGGCGGAAGAAGTCGTCGATCCGAATCGCGATCTGCCGCTCGGCATCCTCGGCTCACTGTTCGTCTGCACCTTGCTCTACATCCTGGTCGCCGGCGTGCTGACCGGGATGGTGCCGGCCCACCTGATCGACGTGAACGCGCCGCTGGCGTCGGCATTCGTGCTGCGCGGGATGCATGCGTTGTCGGGATTCATCTCGCTCGGTGCGGTTGCAGGCCTGACCTCGGTGCTACTGGTGCTGATGCTCGGGCAGTCGCGCGTATTTTTCGCCGTGTCGCGCGACGGCCTGCTGCCGCCAGCCTTCAGCCGGATACATCCGAAGTATCGCACGCCATACATCCCGACGACGCTGACCGGATTCGCAGTCGGAATCACCGCGGCGTTGCTGCCGATCCAGGAAATCGCGGAGCTGACGAATATCGGAACGCTGTTCGCGTTCGTGCTGGTATGCTTCGGCGTGTGGATTCTGCGCCACGTCGAGCCCGACATGAAACGCCCGTTCCACACGCCGCTGGTGCCGCTGGTACCGATTCTCGGCGTCGTGTTTTGCGTTTACCTGATGGCGAGTCTGCCGGTGGTTACCTGGATTCGTTTTTTCGTGTGGCTGCTGATCGGGCTGGTCATCTATTTCAGCTACGGTCGCTTCCACAGCAAAGTGCAGAACAACGTAGTCGAGCAAGCGGCCGCCTCGGGAAGATAGACGGAAAATCCCGGCACCGCGCTGACCTGCAACGGCTGGATCGATGAACAGAAGAGCATTCTTGAGAGCAATCGGAACGGCGGCGCTTCTGCCGATTCTGCCGCGCCGCCTGTTGGCGAGTACAAATATCAGCCGGCGCCGTCCTTCGGATGCCACGTGGCCGTCGCAGTCGGCGTGGAAGCAACTCAATGACGCAGTCGGCGGAAATTTGATTCCTGTCGACTTTCCCCTTTCGGTGTCTAAGACCGATCCGGAAGGCGCCGCCGCCGAGCTTGTCTCGGAGAACATCAGAAATCCGTATTACATCGGCGATCAGCCGGGCCTCACGCAGACTTTGGGATGGGTCGATGCATGGGCGACCAAACCAAGCGTTTACGCGGTCGCGGCAAGGAATGCGCAAGACATTGCCGCAGCTGTGAATTTCGCGCGCGAAAATAACTTGCGCCTCGTCGTCAAGGGCGGCGGTCACAGCTACCAGGGAACGTCCAATGCGCCTGATTCGCTTCTCATCTGGACGCGCCACATGAACGATATCGCGATGCATCCCGATTTTGTCCCTCAGGGATGCGAGCATACTTTGCAACCGCAACCCGCGGTGACGCTCGGCACTGGAACGATCGGGATGCAGGCCTATCAGGCGGTCACGACACAGGGCGGGAAATACGTTCAGGGTGGAGGATGCACCACGGTATGCCTGGGGGGCCTGGTTGCAAGCGGTGGCTTTGGAAGTTACTCGAAGCACTACGGCACTGCCGCAGGGGGTTTGCTCGAAGCCGAAGTAGTCACGGCAGACGGCCAGATTCGCGTCGCGAATGCATGCACGAACCCCGATCTGTTCTGGGCGCTGAAGGGTGGCGGAGGCGGTAGCTTCGGCGTGGTGAGCAAGATGACGCTGCGTGTTCACGATCTTCCCGAGTTCTTCGGCACCGCCAACTTCACAGTCAAAGCAGCCTCGGACGACGCCTACCGGCGCCTGCTTCGCGAGTTCGTGAGCTTCTACCAGGAGCATCTCTTCAACGACCATTGGGGCGAGCAGGCTCACGTGAAGCCCGACAACACGCTCGAAATTAGCATGACGTCGTGCGGGTTGGACGCTGAGCAGGCAAAGAAAGTTTGGCAGCCGTTTCTGGACTGGGTGGCCAGTTCGCCGCAGGAATATTCGCTTCAAGGGCGAGTGGTTATCGGAAGCATACCGGCGCGGCACTGGTGGGACGTGCAATGGTGGAAAGAGCATTGGCCCGAAATCGCTTTCCCCAATCCAAATGGCAATCCCCTGACCGGGTTGCTTGACTATAGCCTCGTACACTTGATGCGGGAGCCTCTTTTTAACTTCGACAGTCGGCCTGGCGCGGGACCCAACAACGCGTGGTGGAAGGGCGACGGCGGGCAGGTCGGATGGTTCATCTGGGGCTTCGAGTCGCTATGGTTGCCGGCGTCACTGCTCGAGAGCGGCGCGCAGCAGCGTCTCGCTGACGCGTTGTTTGCAGCCTCCCGGTATTCAGGTTTCGAACTGCACTTCAACAAGGGACTCGCCGGAGCGCCACCCGACGCAATCGCCTGGGCGAGGGACACCGCAACGAATCCCGCCGTGCTGAGCGCCTTCGCGCTGGCGATTGTAGGCGACGCCCAGGGACCCGCATATCCGGGAATTCCCGGCCATGAGCCATCGGTTGATGATGGCCGGAAGGCTGCGGCGCGCATTGACCAATGCATGAATCAACTTCGAGCCGTCACCGGGGAAACGGGAGCGTACGTGAGCGAGAGCAATTACTTCGAGAAGAACTGGCAGCACGCATACTGGGGAAGCAACTACGCTCGCCTCGTTGAGATTAAAAAGAAATACGATCCGGACGGGCTGTTCTTCGTCCACAATGGAGTCGGCTCGGAACTGTGGAGCGCGGACGGCTTCACGAAGCTGTGACTTCCCGGAGCGCCTACTCTCCCGAGCGGTTTGCTGCTTTCTGCGCGGCGGCCGCGGCCGCGGCGGCTGCGGCGTGGGTCTGAGCGGTTTTTTCCATCGCGGCTTTGCGCTGCTCGCCGTGCGCGAGATTCTGCCTCATCTGCGCCGTGCCCGCCGCGCCAAGATTCTGCGTTTCCCACTTGGGCTTCGATACCGAGACCCACTGTCCTCCCTCGAGCGCGTAGGTAAAGACGAGATACTTGAGGTTGCCGGTAGCGAGGCCCTTGGTCGTCCCCGGCTTGACGGGGTTGTACTCGACGCCGCCGAGCTTGCAGCTCACGACCAGGTGATTGTGCGGACCGTAAGTCGGCAGATACTCGAATTTCTGCAACAGGTCGATGTACACCTGGCCCTTGGCTTTTTTTTCGTCCTGCTCGTCGAAGTAGGGACCCGACACATCTGAAAGCTTGTCCTGAAGCGACTGCTGGAGCGCCGGTGTGAGATCTTTCTGCGCGCGAGCGTGCTGCAAGTCATACGCTCGCGCCGCATTCAGCGGAAAAAGAGCGCGGCCGCAAGGGCGACCGCGCTGAGTATCTTCGAATTTTTCATGTCGTCCCGGCCATCATCATAGTAGACGAATGGCCGGACGCAAATATTTAGGGGCTCGCGCTGCTTTGGTTAAGCCCGCGGCCGAACGCCGAGACCTGCGACTGCCACTGATCGCCGAACGCGAGGATCAACACCTGCTGATTGATGTGCGCGTCCTTGCTCAGCGATTTCATCGAGCCGCCACCCGCGCTGGCGAGCACTTTGTAGGCCGCCTGCGTCTGCCGATAGAACGCCGGCAACGGCGAGATCTTCGGCGGCTCCTCGCGATGCACCTTCAGCCAGAACTCGCGCTCAAACCGCTCGTGCTCCTCGGCCGCCACGTCCACCGTGTTGAAAGTGCCGTTGTTGGATTTAAACTGCCGAATCAGCGCCAGCAGCGGTGCGAAGTCCTCGGTGCGCGGCGGCGAGTCGCCGACCAGCACCACCACCTTCTTCGCGTACGGCTTCCAGTCCATCTTGTTGATTCCGGTCTCGACCGCGCCGAGCGTGTCCTCTTCCCACTCGCCGCCGCCCATCGCCTGGATGCCGTTCAAAAAGTCGCTCAGCTTTTGCGGTGAGAGCGTCAGCGGCTGGATGTTCATCTTCTCGCCCTTGCCGCCGAACACGATTATTCCGATTCGCGCTATCGGCACGAGGCGGTGAATCGACTGCACCAGTTGCTGCATCTTGGCCTTGACGTCGTCGATAATCAGTCGCATCGAGCCGGTCCCGTCGATGACCAGCACCACGTCGAGGCCCTTGCGCCTGAGCTCGCCGATGAAACCGCCGAAGCCCGAGCCGATGCCATGACCGTAGCCTGAGCCCATGCCGCCGCCACGGCCGATTCCGATTCCGCCGCCGCCGGCTGCGCGCACGTAGTCATTGGCCAGTCCGACCGCCTGCGACGTATCGACCGCGGTCGGCTGCTCCATCTGCTGCGGAGCAGTGTCGGGCATCGGCACTTCGGGCATGTCGAGATCCTGCATCTCGTTGCCGCCACCGCCGCCGCCGCCCGCTTCCAGGTTCACCATGATCAACTCGCGCCCGCGCTGTTCGTGCACCGTGATGATCAGGAAGAGCAGGGCGAGTACGTGAAGGGCGACTGACAGAGGAAAGGGCCCGATCAACAGACCGAGCGCGTCTTTCATTTTCTGCAGGCGGGTCGCGTCGGCTTCATCTTCATCGCGGCGCGCCTCGGCCTCAAGCTCTCGCTTGCCGATAATCCGATAGAAAATGAAGGCGACGACGAACGTCGACAGCACTAGCAGAATGATTATTGGTACGATCATATAAAAATGTGCTCCCCGCTTGGGCCGCGCTTGACGGCGTAGCCGAGGCCGAGGTCCTCAATGACAGAATCTAAGGCCGCGCGATCGTCGCGGCAACGCGTGAGCCGTTCGAAAATCAAATTTCTACGCTCCGCCTCCCGGCGCCGGGGCACCGCCACCGCCACCTCCAGGCGGCAAAGAAGACACCGCGATTGCAATCGCCTCAGCGCCTGCCGACTTGGCCAAATCCAGGATACGAACCATATCGCCCAGTATAACCTTCGGGTCGCCCTGGAAAATCACAATTTTGTCGGTCGAATTCTGGAGCGCGTCATGAAGCTGGGGCACCAACTCGGGCTCGGTGACCTGCTTGTCGTTCAGATAGACCAGATGCTCGGCGGTGTAGGTGACGATGATGCCCTTGGGCTTGTCGGTCGAGGCCGCGGTAGCTTCAGCTTTGGGTAAATCGACGTGGGCGGCAGACTCGATCGTCACAGCGGTCGTCACCATAAAGATGATCAGCAGAACGAGAAAGATATCGGTCAACGGGGTGATGTTGATATCGGCGAACACCCCGCCACCTTTGTTACTCGTCATTTTTCCTCTTGCCATGGTCAGATACCTCTACGGGCCGCGATCAACTTCCTCCACCGGAGGGGGCGGAGGATGCGGAGTTCTCCATTTGCGCACCCGTGACCCGTTTGGCCGCGATTGCAATTTGTTCGGCGCCGGCTTGCTTGGCAATTCCCAGGATCCGCACCATGTCGCCGAGCAGCACTTTGCGATCGCCCTGGAACACGACGATCTTCTGGTCCACCTTGGCCAACGCGTCGCTCAGGGCCGAGCGGAGTTCGCGCTCAGGGACGTCCTTGGAGTTCACGAACAGCTCGTGCTGGGCGGTGTAAGTGACGATGACGCCCTTGTTCTCCGGCGCGGTGTTGGTCGCGTTGGGCAGATCGACGTGAGCGGCGGACTCGATAGTGACGGAAGTCGTCACCATGAAGATGATCAGCAGAACCAGGAAGATGTCGGTCAGCGGCGTGATATTGATGTCGGCGAAAACGCCGCCTTCGCTGCCGTGTGGTCCGCTAATTGCCACGCGTCTGTCTCCCTTGCAGCGCCGCGTCGATCAGCCGGTCGTCGTTGATGTGCTGGATGGCGCTGATGTTCTCAACCTTGACCGAGAAATAGTTGTAGAAGATAACCGCGACGATCGCGACGGCCAGTCCCAGCGCCGTTGAAATCAACGCTTCCGAAATACCGGCCGCGACGACCGAGAAACCGCCGGTGCCCATGATTGCCATCGATTGGAACGCCACCAGGATACCGACGACCGTGCCGAACAGGCCGATGAAGGGAGCCGACGCGCCCGCCGTCGCGAGCACCCAGATGTAGCGCTTGAACTCGAGGCCTTCCTGGTAACGGCGCTCGTCATCGAGTTCGAGCAGATGGTCGCGATCCATCGTCTGTGCGCCTGAAATCAGCGTGTGATAGATGCGCTCGGCCGCCGTGCCGCGGGCCTGCGTGGCCTGCAACGCTTCGTTGAACTTGCCCTGCCGCAGCTGCGGGATCAGCGAGTCGGCGAGCTTGGCCGTCTTGGGTCCGACACCCCACAGCGCCCAAACGCGTTCGAAAATGATCGCCAGGCAGACGACCGAAATGAAGAGCAGGGGATACGTTGCGTAGTAGCCCTGCTGAATCATGCCCAAAATACCGAATTGGCTTTGCATCTCTTATCCTCTCGAGATTGAAATAAATTTGAGCGACGAAATTTCGGCCCGCTCGAACCGTTGCGATAACTCTACCAAAATGCCTTAGCGGTTCTCCCTTGTCCGGTCGTCAGCCCAATTTCAATAGACTGGGCTCCCACCAGCCGGTCAAAGTTGTCCGTGATGGCGCGGAAAGTCTGAATGCAACAATGGCAAGTATTTGTCAAGAGTCGCCGCGCGTAAGCAAAAATATTGACCGATTCGTCCACGATTGCGAATGAGCCCGTGAGGCTTCCTGCGCTAGCCCACACTGCGCAACCCTCGCACCCATCCTCGTTTGTCGAGTCGTCCTGTTACCTACTCTACGCTTTTGGCCATGCTCGCGACTAGCTCCGTTTCGTCGCTATCGGCACCGCGAAGCCACCGGTCGCCTTGACTTCTCGGCCCCTCAAGTCTATCCAGAAGTAGCTTGACAGCAGGTGCCGTAGGTTGACCGCGATGCGGTCATTGTTTTTTTGGGTCGATTGACGCTTTTGAGAAATCTCAGTCCACCATTTATTAAGACGGCGAATCGGCCCGTTCTCTTCATGCCGGCTGCGCTGGCTGCCGCCTGCATGCTCCTCATCGCGGCCTGCAAATCGACGCCGGTGGCCGCACCCATTGCACCTCCTGCCATGCCGGTGTCGACGGGCCCGACCGACGAGCCGAGCAAGGCCTTGCCCGCGGACCTGTACAAGGCGATGCCCATATATCCGGGCGCCACGGTCGATCACGTCCGCAAACCCAAGGGCGCGATGCGCGAAATCATGTTCAGCTCCGACGCGCAGATGCCCCAGATGGTCGCTTACTACAAAGACCAGCTGAAGAAGGGCGATTTCCACATCACCTCGTCGCTGATCATGCCGGCGCGCAAAACCTGGTCGTGCGATTTCAACTACGACGGGCGCCCCGGCAGCATCATGCTGTATCCGAGCGATCAGGATAAGGCCAAGATGACGATCGACCTCATCTACGAGTTGCCCGCCCACATCGACGAATCCATGATGGAACCCAAAGAAGACTTCGATATAGAAGGACCGGGCGATATCGCCCAGCAGGCACCGAATCTAAATCCAAGCGAGAAAGAGAAGAGGAATTAGCGAGATGGCACTATTGACAGGCAAAGTTGCGGTAATCACCGGCGCCGGCCGCGGCATCGGGCGCGAAGAAGCGTTGTTGCTGGCCAAGCACGGAGCCAAGGTGGTTATCAATGACCTCGGCGGACACTTCGACGGCACCGGGCAGTCGCGCTCGCCCGCCGAGGATGTGGTCAAGGAAATCCGCACCGCCGGCGGCGAAGCAGTCGCCAACTTCGAGAGCGTGACGGACTTCAAGTCCGCCAAGCGGATCGTCGATTGCGCGATCGATAACTTCGGCAAGCTCAACATCGTCGTCAACAACGCGGGTATCCTGCGCGACCGCATGATCTTCAACATGAGCGAAGAGGACTGGGATTCCGTCGTCGCCGTCCATCTGAAAGGCACCTTTAACGTCTCCCGCCACGCGACCGCCTACTGGCGCGAGCAGCACAAGGCCGGCAACGTGCTCAACGGCAGGCTCATCAACACCAGCTCCGACTCGGGCATCCTGGGCAACGCCGGACAGAGCAACTACGGCGCGGCGAAAGCGGCGGTGGCCGCGATGGCAATAATCATCGATCGCGAGATGAGCCGCTACGGCGTCACCGCCAACGCGATCGCGCCGGTCGCGCGCACGCGCCTTACCGTCGAGGCGACTCCGCAGACCGCCGCCGGCATGGCGCAGAAGGCGGGCGAATGGGACGCGTTCACGCCCGCGCACGTCGCGCCTCTCGTCGCGTGGCTCGCGAGCGACGACGCCAAAGACGTTCACGGCGAAGTGTTCCGCGTCGGCTTGGGCAACGTGTGGCTGATGCGCGGATGGCATACCGGCGCCAAGGTCTCGAAGAAGGGCTCGATGTGGGAACCGGCCGAACTCGGCGCCAAGCTCAAGGAAGAGCTCGCCAAGGGCGTAACCAAAAAGGAGAGCATGGGCGAGGTGATGGGCGGGGGCGTGTAGATTTTTGACGGCTGATACGAAACCCAAAAGCGCGGCTCCCCGTGAGCCGCGCTTTCGTTCTATCCTCTTCATTTGCGCCGCCAACACCGCGCGCAGCGTGATGGCCGAGCACATCCTGCGCCGCGAGCTCGACGCGCTCGGCTTCGAGCACAACATTACGATCACCTCCGCGGGCATCGCGCCCTACGCGCGCGACGGTGCGCTGGTCTCGCTCGACACGCGGATGGCGCTGCGCGAAGTCGGCATCGACATCGGCGACGAGGCGACTTCCACCGACCTGAAGCGGCATCCCGAGATGCTCGAGCAGACCGATCTCATCATCGCGATGACCGAGCAGCAGGCGCGCGAGCTGGTCGAGCGCTTTCCCGGCGCAAAGGCGCGTCCGGTATTCACGCTGCGCTCCTTCGCAGGCGAAGCCGGCGACATCGACGATCCTTACGAAAAAGGCGACCTGGTATTCGCCGAATGCCGCGAGGAAATCCATCGCCTGGTCCCGACAATCATCGACCGCCTGTTTCATCTCTAGGGCCGATTTACTCGGCTGGCAACGCGTTTAGCAGGAAGCTGGCGAACCTCAAGGTGTCGGTCGCCCTCCACTACGCGCATTACAATTTCGTCCGCGTGCGTCGGACGCTGCGCTGTACGCCTGCGATGGAAGTGGGCGTCGCGAATCAGCTATGGTCCGTCGGCCAGTTGATTGAGGCCGCCGAAGCCGAGGAGGGCATCGAGGCATGACGACAGGAGGAACCAAGGTAAATGGAATCGCTTCCTGAAGCGGTGGTCGCGGTGATAACGAAGGAAAGTAAGGTGCTGCTAATCAAGCGGGGTCCGGACGTACCTGATGCCGGATATTGGGCACCGCTGAGCGGCAAGATAGAAGCCCGAGAGGATCAGGCTGCGGCGCTTGCGCGCGAGGTCCGCGAAGAGGTCGGTCTGACCGTAAGGCCCGTCCGGAAAGTGTGGGAATGTACGGCTGCGAGCGGTAGTCACAAGTTGCACTGGTGGCTTGCGGAATGGGTGTCCGGAGACCTCAAACTCGACCCACGAGAGGTTGCCGACGCCCGCTGGCTTGGCGTGGACGAGGTTCTTCAGCTTGAGGGAACCTTTGACGGGGATCGCGAATTTTTCAAAAGCGTATTCCCGCTTCTCTGACACTCCGTTCAAATTAGGGCACTACCAAGGCCCGGCATCCTCTCGCGCACCCGCCCGATGAATGCTACTGTCGCGCGTCATCGGGGCCGGCGGTTGCCGGCCGTTAAATTCTGTCATTCAGTTCACGAGGTCCTCATGTCCCACTCGCGTCTCTTCATGTTTGCAATCCTCCTGGCGCTCGCCTTAGTGCCCCTGGCGGCCCTGGCCGCGGGCGAGACCACCACGCCCAGCGGCCTGCGCATCATCGACGTCAAGCCGGGGACCGGACCCGTGCCGCAGGCCGGCCAGACCGTGATTGTCAATTACACCGGATGGCTGTTCGTCGACGGCAAGAAGGGCAAGAAATTCGACAGCTCGCTCGACCGGGGCCAGCCGTTTTCCTTCACGCTCGGCCAGGGCCAGGTCATCAAAGGATGGGACGAAGGCCTCGCCACCATGCATGTCGGCGGCAAGCGCACTCTGATCATCCCGCCGGACCTGGGCTACGGCGCAAGCGGCGCCGGCGGCGTCATCCCGCCGGGCGCCACGCTCATATTCGACATCGATCTGCTGGGCGTGAAGTAGCGCCGCTCGCCGCTGCCTTTGAGGCGAACGCAGTCTGGAAAAATTGTGAATGACCGCTCCGTGATTGGCTATGGAATTCACCAATCCATCTGACGCCGAGATTCGCGAGATTTTGTCGAATCCAACCACAGTCGCGGTCGTCGGATGCTCTGACAACCCGTCGCGCGACTCGCTGCGAATCGCAAAATTGCTCAACGGCCGCGGTTTCAAGGTGATTCCCGTCAATCCGCAGCTCGACGCCGACGCGCTCCGCGCCGGCCTGGGAGAGAAGTGCTACCCGGATTTGGCGTCGATTCCCGAACCCGTCGAAATGGTGGACGTATTCCGCCGCTCAGAGTTCGTGCCGCAAATCGTCGAAGACGCGATCGCCAAAGGCGCGCGCATCCTCTGGTGCCAGCTCGGTGTGATCCACCTCGAAGCAGCCCGCCGCGCCCAACAAGCCGGCCTGACAGTCGTCATGGATCGATGCCCGGCCATCGAATACGCGCGCCTGTTCTGAGGCGGTGATCATTCCATGCGAATCATAGTGATCGGCGCGGGAATTGGCGGACTCGCTGCGGCGCTGACGCTTCGACGATCCGGCTTCGAGGTTCAGGTGTTCGAGCAGGCCGCCGAATTGCGCGAGGTCGGCGCCGGCATCCAGATCAGCCCCAACGCGTCGCGAATCCTCCGCCGGCTCGGACTCGAAGAGCCGATGCGCCGCATGGGAGTGCGGCCGCAAGCAATCGTCATCCGCCGATGGGACGACGGGCGCGAAATCGCGCGACAGCCGCTGGCCGACGCATGTGAGCGTAACTTCGGCGCGCCCTACTATAACTTCCATCGCGCCGATCTGCTCGACATTCTTTCCGCCGCGATCCCCGACGGCGTGCTGCATCTCGACCATCGATGCGTCGGACTTACCCAGCATGCGGATCGCGTCGAAGTGCAATTCCAAAACGGTGCGACCGCCGATGCGGACGTCGTCGTTGGCGCCGACGGCATCCACTCGACCGTGCGCAAGGCCATCATGGGCCTGGAGTCGCCGCGATTCTCGGGACACGTGGCCTATCGCGGGCTGGTTCCTGCCGATCGCGTGGCGCATCTCGGAGTCGAAGTCGCGGCGAACCTATGGTGGGGCCCCGACCATCACTTCGTCCACTACTATGTGGGCGCCGGCGCTCGATATCACAATTGGGTCGCGCTTACTCCCGGCGAATGGCGCGTCGAGTCGTGGACCGCCAGGGGCGAGGTCGCCGACGCGCTCAAGGAATTCGAGGGATGGCATCCGCAGGTTCGCGCGATCATCGGCGCAGTCGAGACGACCAACCGCTGGGCGCTCTACGACCGCGACCCGCTGCCGCGATGGACCGTCGGGCGCGTCACTCTGATGGGCGACGCGGCTCATCCGATGCTCCCGTACATGGCGCAAGGCGCGGTGCAATCGATCGAGGACGCCGCCGTGCTGGCGAAATGCCTCGAGCCTGCCGATGCGCACGACGTGGGCGCCGAGCTCGCGCGCTACGAGCAGATGCGCAAGCCCCGCGCCTCGCGATGCCAGGAAGGATCGCGGCGCAACGCCATCATGTACCATCTTGCCGACGGCGAGGCTCAACGAGAACGCGACGCCAACCTGGCGTCCGCCGCAACCGCCCCGCTGCCTCAGAATGCCTGGCTCTACGGTCACGACGTCGAAGCCGAATTCGAGCAAAAGTGAAGCTCGCGGACGTCTCTTTCTGATGAAGCCGCGCAAGTGGAAGACGCTCACGAGCGACGTCGCGTATCGGACGCCAATTTTCGATCTCCATCGCCGCCGATCGACGCATTCGCGGCGCGGCGAGCGCGACTTCTTCATTCTCGACGCGCCCAACTGGGTGAATATCATTCCGCTCGCGAAGAACGGCGACGTCGTGATGATTCGCCAATGGCGTCACGGCATCTCCGAGTTCACGCTGGAGGTGCCGGGCGGAATGGTCGACGCCGAGGACCCGTCGCCGATGCATGCGGCGCGGCGCGAGATGGTCGAGGAGACGGGTTTCGATTCCGACGAGATCGTCGCACTCGGCAAGGTGCATCCAAATCCCGCCATCCAGGGCAATATCTGCTTCTCGTTCCTCGCCGAGAATGTTCGCCAGGTCGAACGGGTCGTATCGCTCGGCGACGAGGAAACCGAAGTCGTGATGGTCCCGATGCGCGAAATTCGCGGCCTGATAGCGTCGGGCAAAGTCATGCACGCGCTGACGATCGCCGCATTTTCATTCCTGCACGTCTACAACCCGCCCCCAAAACGAACGCGCAAAGGGTAGCATCGCTTCGATTCGCCTCCCCCGTTCGAGGGAGGAGGCCGACGCGCTTCCGCGCGTCGGGTGGGGGACCTTTAGTTCTGAATTTCGTCCCTGCCGCAGAATATGGCGCGCACCAGACAATCGCGCGCCATATTGTCCCCCACCCTAACCCTCCCCCCACAAACGGGGGAGGGAAACGGAACCTCTGCAAGAAAAGTCGGCGCGCGCGTTCAAAGAGTCGAGAGGGACGACTCGATGGACGCATTCAGCTCGAAGCTCAAGCCTTGGCCCGCCGTATTCGCCGATCCTCGCCTGTTCCAAATCTTCTCGCTTGGCATTTTGCTCGCTGCGGGCGCCTACTTCCGCGATTTCAGCATCCGCCCCGAGCAGGTCGTGCTGACCTTCGCCGCCGGCCTGCTGACGCAGGCCGCGTGCTGGACCTTTACCCCGTCGAAGCCGCGCACATTGCGCAGCGCCATCATCACCTGCCTCGCCCTGTCGCTGCTGCTGCGAGCCGATAACCTGCTCGCGCATCCGATTGCGGCGGCCGCCGCGATCGGGTCGAAGTCGCTTTTCCGGTTTCGCGACAAGCATCTGTTCAATCCCGCGACCTTCGGCGTCATCTTCGCGATCGTTCTTCTTCCCGGCACCTGGGTATCGCCGGGCCAGTGGGGCCAGGATTTTGCGATCGCGGGATGGGTGATGATGCTCGGCGTGCTGGTGACGAATCGCGCGCGTCGCGGCGACATCAGCTGGACGTTTCTCGCGTTCTACCTCGGCGCGCTCGCGCTTCGCGTCGAATATCTCGGCCAGCGCTGGGCGGTGTGGACGCATCAGCTCGAGAGCGGCGCGCTGCTGCTGTTCGCGTTCTTCATGATTTCCGATCCGATGACCGGCCCTAACGACCGCCGCGGCAGAATCGCGCACGCCGCTCTCGTCGCCGCCATCGCGTACGCGTGGCAGGTCCCGTTCTACCGCACCAACGGACTCATCTGGGCTTTGTTTATCGCGGCGCCATGCGTTCCGCTGTGGGATGCGATTTGGCCCGCGCGCAAGTTCGAATGGACACAAAAAGGAGTTTGTCATGAACCGTCTTCACCGCATCCCGATTCTCGTGACATTGGCGATCGTCGCGCTGATTCTCTGCGCGCCGCATGACGCGCGCGCGTTCTGCGGCTTCTACGTCGGCAAGGCCGATGAGCCGCTAGTCAATCACGCGTCGCAAGTCGTGATCGCGCATCATGGCGACAAGACCGTCATCAGCCTGATGAACGATTACCAGGGCGAGCCGTCGGAGTTCGCGCTGGTGGTGCCGGTGCCGGTCGTGCTGCAAAAGGGGCAGGTGCATATCGGCGATCGCGAACTGTTCCAGAAGATCGACGCCTACAGCTCGCCGCGTTTGGTCGAGTACTACGACCCGGACCCGTGCGCTATGGACATCCCGATGGCTATGGGAGGCATGGCGCTTCACAGCATGGAAGCGGCGAGGGCGGCGCCCAGCCAGGCGGAAGCCAAGACTCTCGGAGTCACAGTCGAGGCGGAGTACACCGTCGGCGAATACGACATCGTGATTTTGTCCGCCAAGGAATCGCTCGGGCTGCAAACCTGGCTGCAGCTGAGCGGCTACAAGATCCCGCTTGGCGCGGATCGCGCGCTCGAGCCGTACATCCGCAGCGACATGAAGTTCTTCGTCGCGAAGGTCAACCTCGCCGAGCACAATCGTACCGGCCTGACCTACCTGCGGCCGCTGCAGTTCGCCTTCGAATCGCCCAAGTTCATGCTGCCGATTCGGCTCGGCATGATTAATTCGCAGGGACCGCAGGACCTCGTCGTTTACATGCTCACCGAAAACGGGCGGGTCGAGACCACCAACTATCGCACCGTAAAACTGCCGACCGGCATGGATATCCCCGAATACGTGCGCGGCGAGTTCGGCGACTTCTACAAGGCGATGTTCGACGAGCAGGTCAAGCGCAACGACATGCGCGCCGTGTTCACCGAGTACGTGTGGAACATGGGATGGTGCGATCCGTGCGCGGGGCCGCCGCTGTCGCGCGACGAGTTGCGGAGCCTCGGCGTGTTCTGGCTCGACGATCAGCCCGGCGGAGCGGTCCCGATGTATCGCCGGCCCGGCGGTTTCATGCCGTACCCGCAGCCGATGGGTGGCGCGATGCCGGTGATGCTCACGCGGCTGCACGTCCGCTACAGCGCCGACACATTTCCCGAGGATCTGATCTTCCAGGAGACGCAGGATCAGGAAAACTTTCAGGCGCGCTACGTGATGCATCGTCCATGGGACGGCTCGCCTAACGCCTGCGAGGCAGCGAAGAACTATTTCGACGAACTCAACAAGCGCAAAGCGCAGGAAGCGGAGACGCTCGCGGATCTAACAGGATGGAATCTCCAGGACGTGATCAAGAAAGCCGGCCTGCCGCCGGACTCGCAGCCAAAGCCATGGTGGCGAGACATCTGGGGCTCGTGACGCAGTTGTGGCGTGGTGGGGACGCGCGGGGACGCAAAGCGGCCCCGCGCGCTTCTAACTCGGTGGCACGATCTGGAGTCTGTGGGTGAGCGGATGCGGCGGGTTTCCTCCGCCGCATCCGCTCTCTTGAAGTGGAGGGTCGAGTCCAACGGGTCAGCCCAATCAGCGTGCCTCGTTGGCCGCGAGTGCCGACTGCCGGTTGCGCATCTGCAGCGCTACTTCGTACTGGGCGCAGTCGTTATTCAGATGCTCATAGTCGGGATGTTTCGGCTCGACGACGGGATCGAGGTCGCCGCAGGTTCTTTGCCACGCATCGCTCCACGCAGTGGTCCCGTACATCGCCCGGGGTGGATCCTCGACCGCCATACCGCAGGCGCTCAACGCCATCGCAAGTCCGGCCGCCATCGCAACTCGACCAACCACTCGTCCGACGCTCTTCATATCCATGACCGTTTCCTCCTTTGGCCCTTAAGGGCGCTTAAACAGGAGGCGAAACTTAGGAAGGTACGGACTGGTTCCGCGTTACGTAACGATGTGACGGAGAAATGAAGGCAATCGGCTCACAGGCGCCAGGTGACGGGGAAGCGGTCATCGGGGACGTATGCGCAGACGGTTCCGGTCTTGATCGTTGTCGAGAGCAGTTTGCCCAATGCCGGGTTGTTTTCCGCGACTTTGCCCAACGAGAGACGAATCGCCTTGGTCACCGCTATCCGGGCACGCTCGGTCGACGAAGCTGCGCGCCGATCGCGCCCAGCGAGTCCGATCGCGCCCTTGAGTTCTCGGCCAAGCGCTTCTATCTCGTCTTCCGCTTTCTCTGCGCGTTCTTCGTTGCCGAGTTCACGGGCCTCTTCGAGTTCTTCCTGAAGCTCCGTCAATCGGCGTCCGTAGGCGGTCTTGGCTTGGGCATCTAACAATTCGCCCGCGTGTCCGAGGTCCCCGGCGACGGTGTCGGATCGGGCGAAGTCTTCCGCACTTGCCGTTTCTAAAGGTTCCTCGCCGCCTCCACCTATGCGAGTCACAAGGTCGAGCGCGCGAATCTCCTGACCAGGATGTGCGAGCAGATGCGCGATGTAATGAAGTCCCTTCGCATCCTTGAGTCGCGCGGTCTTGCCGTCATAGGCGATAGTCCAATAGTCGCCCTCCATCAGGAAAACCGCTTGGCTCTCGGCGTCCGCTCGATGCTCTCCCTTTTCGGTTCGCACCGCTGAAGATTGTCTATCCGCTTCGACCCGTTGAGCCCATCGCTCACCTGCGCCGCATCGTCGATAGATTTCAATCGCAGCGTCGAGCTTCTCGTTCGCCCGACCGTGCTCACCTGACACATTCAACGCCCGTCCCCAGTAGTGCAGCGCCTCCGCTTCCTCGAACGGCACATGATATCGACGAAAAATCTGAACCGATTTTTCGAACTGTACTTCGGTGTCCTCGTATTTCCCTTCAGCCGCTGCGACGACGGCCTCCGCCCGCGCTACGGCGCCGACCAATCCGCGCCAGTCCTCTCCATTTTCACTTATCTCGCGGCAACGATTGAGATGAGGTGCAGCCTGACCGATCCGTCCGAGATCCGCGTAGACCAAAACCAAGGCTGCTCGAGTCTCTAATTCAATCGGAAGACGCGTATAGCCTTCGACTAAAGTCGGCGAATCCAAAAGAATGCCCAGCGCGTCGGAAGGCAGGCCACGAGCCCGAAGCACACATGCGTAATCGAAGATTGCTTCAGGAAGCCATCCGCCTCCGCCGCCGCGGCTGAACTCAAGACCCGCTGCTACAAGCCTGTCTGCAGTGTTCCAATCGCCATCGTATAAAGCGATTACTCCCAAGACTCTGTTCTGACTGTCTCCCCAAACGTGCCGGGCCTCCGCGAGCTGGCCCATAGACACGTACGACCACGCGATCGAGTGTCGCAACTGAACGCTGGTTGCTGGCGAACGAGCTGCGTGTGGCTTGGAGAGCTCACGAAGAAGCCATGATTTCGCGTCACGTGGATCTCCGAGCGCCTGACGGCAGCGCCCGCCGATCAGCGCTACCCACATCCCAAGTCTCGGATCGTTGGTTCTGTCCGCTACTTCCCATGCTTCATCTAGAAGAGCAAATGCCTCTGCCAGGCGGCCGCACGATAATAGGCACTCGGCTCCTTGGGCCGCAGCATGAGCGGACAGTGTTTGATTTCCGAGGTTCTCAGCTAATTCGATTGCTCGGCGGAAAGGAACCAGTCCTTCCTCTGCCCGCCCCAAAGTCCGCAATACGCCGGTCAAGCCCACGTAGACAAAGCCCAGCGCCAGACCCTTTGGACCTCGATCGAGCAAGACCTCGGCCTTACGATAGTGCTCCAGAGCGAGTACGAACTCTTGTTCGAGCGTCGAGCTAACACCGAGACTCGAAAGCACCCGAGCGGCGCGCTCCGTTTGGCCGAGTTTTTCGTAGATTTCCAACGCTCTCTTGAAGTAGGCGATCCCCGCCAGCTGGCTGTCGCTGGCCAATTGTATCGAATTTCCTAGTTTTTCCATGAGGCGCGCTTGACGCTCCAGCTCTTCCCCATGGCGCTCCATCATCTCCAACGCGACCTTGAAGTGCGCGACCTCTTGTTCGTACGCGAAAACCGCGCGAGCACTCTCTCCGGCACCGATCGAATAGTCGACGGCTTTCCCGGCGACGCCCGCCGCTCTGAAGTGATGTGCCAGTTGCGCCCAGTGCTGCCTCAGGTCGTCCTTATAGATTTCCTCGATTGCCGCCCCGATCTCGCCATGCAACTCGATGCGCCGAATCTCTGCCAGGTCATCGTAGAGCACTTCACGAATGAGCGCGTGATGAAATTGCTGGCGCGCGAACCCCGGAGCTCCAGGTCTCAGAACTCCGATCCGTGTTGCTTCATCTGTCTGCTCGACTATTTGTTCCGGCGAGCGACCGGACACCCGCTCCAGCAATCGCGTATCGAACTCATTCCCGATTACCGACGCGATCGACAACAACGCGTTCGCTTGGTCCGAAAGCGCCGCCAATTGCCGTCGGATCGATTCCCGCACTCCGTCCGGAATCTTGAAGCCGCTGCCGTCGAATCCTGTTCGCTCAAGCTTTCCTTCCGCGGCCAGCAGCCGCACGACGCCATCAACGAACAGCGGGTTGCCGTTGGTCGCGTGAAACAAATCCGCGACCAGCTTGTCATCTCCTCTCTTCGCCGAGCTGCGTTCGATGAACTCGCCGACTTCGGACTGGCTGAGCCCTGGGATTGAAATCGTCCGGCCTTCGCGAATCAGGTCGCCGATCAGCTTGCCAAGCTCGGGTGACTGCCTGACTTCGGCATCGCGATAGGTGCCTATCATCAGCAGAGGAACGTCTTTGGCGGCCCGCGCGATGAATCGCAACATCTGCAGCGAAGGCTGATCCGCGTCGTGAAGGTCGTCGAGCACGATCACCAGCGACCCACCGCGCGCCACGTTTTTGAGCAGCGTTGCTACCGAATCGAACAGGAGAAAGCGGGACGACTCTGAGTCTGTTGCCGTCTTGGCCTCTTCGAGTGATGGGGGTGAAAGCTTGAGCTCCGGAATCAGTCGCGCGATTTCACTTGCGCCGGAACCAAGAAGCGCCTTCAAACGCTCGCCGTCGAGACCCTCAGCGCACGCGCGGAGTATCTGGATGAACGGCCAGTAGGCGGGCGCGCCGCCACCCTCCCAGCATCGCCCCCACACCACACGCATCCCGCGCGCCGACGCATCGTTGGAGATCTCCTCGGCGAGACGAGTCTTGCCGATGCCCGGCTCGCCGTTCAGCAGAAGCAGTCGGCCGTGACCAGCGCTCGCGTCGTCCAGACCGGCACGGAGCTCCGCCAGCTCGCGCTCTCGGCCGACAAACGCATTGTGCGACGGCTGCCGATCGAATGCGCTTTGAGAAGTCATTCTAGAGGTGCCACGGATCACCTTGATGAGAGTTTCTAAACTTCGAGGCAGGGCGCGTGGTGTTTAGGCTTAGCACTCGAGCAGCGAAGCGTCGATAACAGTACATGGCGGTGCCTCTGCGAACCCGAAAGAACGCGTGGGTCTCTATTAGGATTTGGGCGTCCTCCAATTTCGCCGTACCGGCCGGCTCCCCGCATTGACAGGGGGTGGGGTGTGCCCTAGGCTTGGCGGTTTGCTATATTATTTTATTCACGCGACTGGGCTGGAGCTGTTTACTGCTTACCTCGACCTGCCGTAACCGAGTTTTTACCCATGTTTGACACGCTCAGCGACCGCCTCGAAGGCGTCTTCAAAAAACTCAAGGGCCAGGGGCGCATCACCGAGCGCAATATCGAGGATGCGCTCCGCGAAGTCCGGCTCGCGCTGCTCGAAGCCGACGTCAATATCAAGGTCGTTCGCGATTTCATCGAGCACGTCAAATCCAAGGCGCTCGGCGCGGAAGTGCTCCGTTCGCTCACGCCCGAGCAGCATCTGATCAAATTCGTCGCGACCGAGCTGCAGAACGCGATGGGCGGTTCGGCGCGCGAGCTCGATCTGAAGGTCAAACCGCCCGTCAAAATCATGGTGGTGGGCTTGCAGGGCGCTGGCAAAACGACTTCGATTGCCAAGCTCGCGCTATGGCTCAAGTCGGAGCGCAAGCGCCATCCGATTCTGGCGTCCACCGACGTTTATCGCCCGGCCGCGATGGAACAATTGCGCGTGCTCGGCGCGCAGGCGCAGGTTCCGGTCGTCGATAGCAACGAGAATCAGAATCCGATCGAGATTGCGTCGCAAGCGATGGTGCGTGCCGAGACCGGCGGGCATGACGCGATACTGATCGACACCGCCGGCCGCCTGCAAATCGACGAAGAGCTGATGGACGAGCTGGCGCGCCTGAAGGCCGCGCTCAACCCGCATCACATCTTATTCGTCGCCGACGCGATGACCGGTCAGGAAGCGGCGAACGTGGCGGCGGGATTCCACGAGCGGCTCGGGATTTCCGGCGTGATTCTGACCAAGCTCGACTCGGACGCGCGCGGCGGCGCGGCGCTTTCGGTGCGGACAATCACCGGCGCGCCGATTCTGTTCGCGGCGACAAGCGAGAAGCTCGACGGGTTCGAGATTTTCTATCCGGACCGGCTGACCTCGCGCATCCTCGGGATGGGTGACGTGCTGACGCTCATCGAGAAGGCGCAACAGAACTACGATCAGACCAAGGCCAAGGAGCTCGAGCGCAAGTTCAAGAAGAACGAATTCACGATCAAGGACTTCGCCGAGCAGATCAAGGCGATCAAGAAGATGGGATCGCTTGGCGAACTGATGGGCATGATCCCCGGACTCAAGAAAATCGCGGGCGCGGCGGATTCCGAAGAGGCCAAGCGCGAGCTCGGGCGCATCCAGGCGATTATCGACTCGATGACGTTCCAGGAGCGCGGCAATCATCTGATTATCAACGGACGCCGGCGCGCGCGAATCGCCACCGGCAGCGGCACGTCGGTCCAGGACGTGAATCGCTTTCTCAAACAGTTCGAGCAAACGCGCAAAATGATGAAGAAAATCACCCGCGCCGGCGCGGGAAAAATGATGATGCGCGGGATGGGACTCGGGAGCTAGAATAGGCAATAGGAGAATCGCATGGGACTTGTAATCAGGTTGCGCCGCCACGGAGCGCGCAAAAAACCTTTCTACCGCATCGTGGTGGCCGACTCGCGCTCGCCGCGCGACGGACGCTTCGTCGCCCAGGTCGGGACTTACGATCCGGCCTTCGATCCGCCGCGCGTCACGATCAAAAAGGACGTCGCCGAACAGTGGCTCAAGGCTGGCGCCAAGCCGAGCGACACGGTACGAAAATTAATCAAACGAGCCGAAACAGCAACGGTCTCTGCCTGATGCGACCCGCTGCAACGGAGGCATCCGATGAAGGAGCTCGTTCAGTTTCTAGCGCAACAACTGGTGAACGATCCTAGCGCGGTGGACGTGAAGGAGACGCAGGGCGATACCGCCTCGGTACTCGAATTGCGCGTGGCGAAAGAAGATTTGGGACGCGTGATCGGCAAGCAGGGGCGGACCGCCAAGTCGATCCGCACCATTCTGAATGCGGTCGCCTCGCGCACCAACCGCAAAGTGGTCCTCGAAATAGTCGAGGACCGGTGATCGTGCAGCCGGCCTCTGCACGGTGACGCTTATCGCGTCACTACGTCGATGCTCCGCGTCGGCCGCATAACCGGCGCCCACGGGCTGAAAGGCGCACTGCGATTTCGGCCCGACAATCCCGACTCAGACACGTTGGAACAGGTCAAGCGCATTTTCCTCGAGCGCGAGGGAGCAGCGGCGCGCGAGTTTCGGCTGACCGCCATGACGCCGCTCAATGCGACGACGCGGCGAATCACGCTCGAGGGCGTCGCGGACATAGACACGGCCGAGTCGCTCAAGGGTGCGATCGTGATGCTCGCGACCGAAGACGTCCCGGCCCCAAAGGCGGGCGAGTTCTACTATTACGAGGCGATCGGATGCGAGGTGTTTCTGACTGACGGCAGCCGGCTCGGCACGATCGAGGAAATCTTCTCGAACGGCGCCCACGACATCTGGGTGGTGCGCGACGTCGAGCGCGAAGTGCTGGTCCCGGTAATCGAAGACGTCGTCAAGGCGATGGATCTCGCGGCCCGGCGCGTCACGATCGAGCCGATTCCCGGCCTGCTCGATTGAAATCAACGGGTAGTGTCCCAATTTGAATTTGCCTGCTAGTGCTGCTGTAACGCCCGCTGTGGCAGCGGGCGGTGGCGAATCTTGATTGAAGCCGTCACGAACGAGGAACGCGCCGAAAGAACAGCGTGGACAGAAGGTCATCTGTGATTAGCAGCAGGAAACTGCTCCGGGAAGAAATCGCGCAGGTCTGGAATATCGACCGCAGTGAAATGATAGAGAACATCTATCGCTTTGAGAATGGAACTTTGGTGCTCAGACCCCATCATGTCGATGTCCCCGGCTGGCCACCTGGCCAAGCTGAGGAATGGACGCCGATCCTCCTTGACTGCTTCGACCGGGGCGGATGGTTCCTTGGCGCGTTCGAGGGCACAGAACTGGTCGGAGTCGTCGTCCTGGAGAACAAGCCTATCGGCAAGCAAAAAGATCAACTCCAGCTTAAGTTCCTTCACGTGAGCAGGCCATACCGAAATAGTGGCTTGGGCACACAGCTATTTGAACGCGCCAAGGTTGCCGCACACGAGAGGGGAGCCAGGCGGCTATACATCTCGGCATCGGCTTCCGAAAACACTGTTAACTTCTACCTGCGGTTGGGTTGTGCAGTTGCTGCAGAGCCAGACTCAGAGCTATTCGAGCTGGAACCCGAAGATATTCACCTGGAATGTGATGCGTGACGCGCGTTTTCCAAATTAGGGCACTACCAATCGGCCGGCGCCGTCTGGCCCGAACCGGTGCACCCGGATAGATTTGGATTTTGGATTTTGGTTTTTGGTTTCTTGGACTCGCGCAATGGAATTTCACGTAATCACACTGTTCCCTGAAATGTTCGAGTCGCCGTTTCGCGGGGGCATGATCGGACGCGCGATCGAGCAGGGATTGATCGCCATCGAAGCGCATCCGCTGCGCGAGCATGGCCTCGGCAACTACCGGCAAGTCGATGACGCGCCGTACGGGGGAGGCAGCGGGATGGTGATGCGGCCGGAGCCGATCGCCGCCGCAATCGACGCGGTCAACGCGCAGCGCCCCGGCCTATGGCGCGTCCTGATGACGCCGCAGGGCGAGGTGTTCGACAATTCGATGGCGCGTGACCTCGCCAGGCGCGCGCCGGGCCTGATGATCGTCGCGGGACGCTACGAAGGAATCGACGAGCGCGTGCGCTCGCTGGTGGACCAGGAAATTTCCATCGGCGACTACGTGCTGAGCGGCGGCGAAATCCCGGCGATGGCGGTGATCGAGGCGGTCGGCAGGATGCTACCGGGCGTGCTCGGTAATCCCGAGTCGCTCGACGAGGAATCGTTCGCCGACGGGATGCTGGAGTATCCGCAATACACGCGGCCCGAGGAGTTCCGCGGCATGACCGTGCCGGAAATCCTGCTCAGCGGCGACCACGGCAAGATTCGCGCGTGGCGCGAGGCCGAAGCAAAGCGGCGCACCGCGCGGCGGCGTCCCGACCTGCTCGAGCGGCGCAAGAACTGAGCGTGTCCCACCTTTTCGTAGCGCTGATCCATCATCCGGTCGTCAATCGGAATGCGGAGATCGTCACGTCGGCGATCACCAGTCTCGACATTCACGACATCGCGCGCGCGTCGCGAACCTACGAGGTGCGGGGAGTGTTTATCGTGCATCCGATTCCCGAGCAGCGGAAATTCGCGGCGAGCGTGATCGATCACTGGCGTTTCGACTTCGGCCGCGCGCACGATTCGCGCCGCCGCGAGGCGCTCGAGCGCGTACAAATCGTCGCCGAACTCGACGACGCGATCGCGGAGGCCACGCGAATCTCCGGCACGCGCCCGCTAATCGTGCACACCTCGGCCCGCACCGAAGGCGGCACCAGCTACGCCGACTTGCGAGCCCGCCTGGAAACCCCGGACGCTCCGCCGATGATGATCCTGCTCGGAACAGGATTTGGAATGTCGCCCGAAGTGGCAGAACGCGCCGACATCGTGCTCGCGCCGATCATCGGCCCCGGCGACTTCAACCATCTATCAGTGCGCTCCGCTGCCGGAATCATCCTCGACCGCCTCCGCGGCAAATGATCGTCGGCGCGCTTGGCTTACAGCCAGTAGTGGGTCAGTCTGGACGTTTCAGGATTTCTTCATCCGGATGCCATGAGATCCGGTTTTCCCAAAGTTCCGCCATGCTCTTCGCTCGGTCGCGAAGCTCCTTGTCCCCATTTATGATGAAAAACACGCGAGGGGACCACGCCTTTGCCCGAAGCGCGCCTGAGACTTGAAGTCCGCTCTTCTTTAGCCGTGTAGCGAGATCGCGGATCTCAGAAAGATGCCCGCCCGGAAAACGCGTCTGGTGATGATAAATCACCATCGCTCGTGTGCTCTCTTGAAGAGCCTTGATCTCGTCAATCGTCACGCTCTTTCCTGCAGCTCGCTGTCCCAGCTTTAATCTCTCGGGTGCGATGCCATTATCCGGATCGAGGAAGACGAGGTTGCAATCCTTGAGCTTGGTTTTGATTCCTGTGAGCCAGACGCTCCGTGGCCGTGCTCCGGAAGGAACCGGATCGGATGCGAACACCGCATTCGGAAGAACAGCGGCCTCCTCTAGGGCGCCCACATCCCACTTTTTCTCATTCTCGATATTTAGCAGAGCTTCAAACAGATCAGGGTCAAAATGCTTCCACTCATTCTGTCGCCCCAGGTATTCCCTGTGAGCACCATCAGTGTTGTGATGCTCGTCCGGAAAAAGCCACCATGCCACACCGAGACGCCGGCCGAAAGCGAGTCGCCGAAGGATCGCCAACTTCACGTAGTCTCCAATGTCGGCTACGTAACGGTTCTGCATTCAGCCGAAGTCCTCCCTATCAAAGGTTCGAACCGAGAGGTTACCAAAGACCCCCAGACCCCTGCACCCATTGAGTGGGCGGGCGCATTTGGATAAGTTTACTGGCTCGACTCGAGGTCTTTCTTCCCATGAATACCGTTATCCAGAAGCTCGAAGAGCGGGGCCTGCGCAAGGACCTGCCTGAATTCCGCGTCGGCGATTCGGTTCGCGTTCACGTCAAGGTCGTCGAAGGCGAGAAGGAGCGCATCCAATCCTTCGAAGGCATCGTGATCAAAATGAACCGGGGCGCCAACCGCGCGACCTTTACCGTCCGCAAGATTTCATACGGGGTCGGCGTTGAGCGAATCTTCCCGATGCATTCGCCGCGAATCGACAAGCTGCAGGTGCTGACGCGCAACCGCGTGCGGCGCGCGCGGCTGTACTACCTGCGCGACCTGTCGGGCAAAGCGGCGCGGCTCGACGTCGCGACCTGAGCGGCGGTCTATTCGACGAAGGCCCGCGTCATGTGGACGTTGCCGTCCACGTAGGCGCCTTCGGAGATCGTCAGGTTTCGCGTCTCGATATTTCCCATGAACCTGGCGCGCGGCCCTAGCACCAGGCGATCGCATCCCACGACGTCGCCACGCAGCTCGCCCATTATGAGCAGTCGCGGCGCGAAGACTTTGCCCTCGATCATTCCCTCTTCGCCGACCACGACCAACTCGACCGAGCGAACCTCGCCGCGGAAGCGTCCCTCGATTCTGACCGGCTCGTGAAAGATCAGTTTGCCGGAGACGTTGACGTTGCGGCCGACTGCGACGCGCGTGCGCGCTTCGGCCCACGCCGCGCCTGCGTCCTGCGGTATCTGTGTTGAATCCATCTGCTACGGCGCTGGGAAGACGTGACACGCCACCGCGTGGCCGCCGCGCCCGGTTTCCAATTTCGGTTCGATGCTGCTGCAAACATCTTTCGCATAAGGGCATCTTGGATGGAAGGCGCAGCCGGGCGGCGGGTTCATCGGGCTCGGCATTTCGCCGGGCAGCTTGATGCGCTCGGGCCGGTGCTCGGTGTCGATAGTCGGAATCGCGGAGAGCAGCGCGCGCGTGTAAGGATGCCGCGGGTTCAGGTAAATCTCGTCGCGCGTTGCGATTTCGACAATCTTGCCGAGGTACATGATCGCGACGCGATTGCTGATGTGCTCGACGACCCGCAAGTCGTGCGCGATAAACAGGTAAGTGAGCTTCAGCTTCTCCTGCAGGTCCTGCAGCAGGTTGATAATTTGCGCCTGGATCGACACGTCGAGCGCCGAGACCGGCTCGTCGAGCACCAGGAAGCGCGGATTGACCGCGAGCGCGCGCGCGATTCCGATTCGCTGGCGCTGCCCGCCGGAGAACTCGTGCGGCAGGCGATCCATCGCGTCCGCGCTCATCCCGACCATCGCGAGCAGCTCGGCGATTCGCCGCTCCTTTTCCGCACCGCGCGCGAGTTTGTGAATCTCGATACCCTCGCCGATGATCGAGCGCACACGCATCCGCGGATTCAACGACGCGTAAGGATCCTGGAACACGAGCTGCATCTGGCGGCGCAGCGCGCGAAGTTCCGCGCGGCCAAGCGTCGAGAGATCGCGGCCGTCGAAATAGACGGCGCCTTCGGTCGGTTCCAGGAGCTTCAGAATCAGCCGTCCCAGCGTCGATTTGCCCGAGCCCGACTCGCCGACCAGTCCAAGTGTCTCGCCGGATTGAATCTGCAAATTAACGCCGGCTACCGCTTTTATCGTGAGCTTTTTTCCGCCGATGATGCCCGTCGATCCCGCGGGGAACTCCTTGCTGAGATGCTCGACGCGAACCAGCGGCGCGCCGGGCGCGGTCGCGACCGTATTACCGGTGGGCGATTCGGGACTAGGCGCGGATGCAGGCGACATAGTGGTCGGGGCCCTTGTTTTCGAGCGGCGGCTCCGCGTCGGAGCATTTAGGAATTGCGCGGACGCAGCGTGGATGAAATCTGCAGCCGGCCGGTGGATTCAGCGCGCTCGGAATCGAGCCGGGAATCGCCTGCAAGCGTCGCTGGCGGCTACCGTCGATGCCGGGAATCGACTCGAGCAACCCGCGCGTGTACGGGTTGAGCGGATTTCGAAACAGCTCGGCGGTCGGCGCCTGCTCCATCACGCGCGCCGCGTACAGAATCGTCACGTCGTCGGCATACTCGGCGACGATTCCGAGATCGTGCGTGACCAGGATCACCGCAAGGCCGAGCCGCACCTGCAACTCGCGAATCAGATCGAGAATCTGCGCCTGGATCGTCACGTCGAGCGCGGTAGTCGGCTCGTCCGCGATGAGCAGGCGCGGATTGCACGACAACGCCATCGCGATCATCACGCGCTGGCGCATGCCGCCGGACAACTGATGCGGATAGTCGTCGATGCGGTGTTCGGGGTCGGCAATCCCGACCATCCGGAGCGCCTCTATGGTGCGATTGCGGGTCTCGGCGCGATTGGTGTGCTGATGCAGTCGCACGGCCTCGCCAATCTGGCTGCCGATAGTGAAGACCGGATTCAGCGAGGTCATCGGCTCTTGGAAGATCATCGCGATGCGCGCGCCGCGAACGTGACGCATCTCGGGTTCGCTGAGTTTCAGGAGATCCTGATCCTCGAAAATGATTTCGCCGTCAACGATTCGCGCCGACTCGGGCAGCAGCCGCATGATCGAGAGCATGCACGCCGACTTGCCCGACCCCGACTCGCCAACGATTCCCAACAGCTTACCCGGCGCCACGGAAAAACTAACGCCATCGACCGCGCGCACCTCTCCCGCGTCGGTAAAAAACGAGGTGCGCAGCGATTTAACTTCAAGCAGCGGCTTCATCTTGAACGCAACCTAAAATACTACCGGTTACGGATCTTTGTCCTTCACGAATCCCGCGGGTGGCTCGAACACCGTCGGCGGCAGTGCCATCGTCTTGATGAATGTGATGTCCGGTCCTTCAGCCGTACCTTGATCGTCTTCGCTCCGTTGCCAAAGCACGAAACCCGTTGGTCGATTCCCAGGCGAATCGTCTCCGGCTTTTACAGATTTCAACCTGTCGAGCCTGTCGTATTCGATGTATTCCTTGGCTCCGGGCGGCTCGCTCGAAACGCACAAATAGTCGATCAAGGTTCCGAATTTGGCCGATTCCGCGACGCCGCGGTACTCGTCGCACCAATATCCGAGGAATTTCCGCCGCTTTCCGGTGCGTTTGTAAGTGTAGGGCGGAGGCGGCATGCCGCTATCCGGCGGATATGGCGTTACGCCATAGCTCTTGTCTGCGTAGTCGATTCCGATACTGGTACCCTTGTCCAAATCGATAATTTCCACGAAATCGCTATTTTCTTTTAAGATCGTCAGCGGATCTCTCGTGTCGGAACTGGGGACCTTAACCATTCTCTCGCGATGACCCTGAATGAATTCGACAAGCTTGTAATCTGGGGCCCCGGAATCCACTACGAGCACACCTGCAAACGACGGCTTAGGGCACAGTAGAAGAATCGCCGAAAAAACGAGGAAGGTGTGCCGGGTGGCCATTTTAATCAGAGTATATCGCGCCGACACAACACCGAAATCATGCGGCGGTGGCGGGGTCGAGGCGGTCGCGTAGGTGGTCGCCTAAGAAGTTGAAGGACATCACGGCTAAGAAAATGAAGATGCCCGGGATTAGGATCCATGGGTAGCGGGCGAGGTTTTGGACGTCTTGCGCTTGTGCGAGTAGGTTGCCCCAGCTTGCTGCTGGTTCCTGGATGCCGAGTCCGAGTAGCGAGAGTGCGCTTTCGCCTAGGATGAAGCCGGGGATCGAGAGCGTGGCTGCGACGATCGCGTAGCCCATCACCGACGGGATGATGTGACGCGTGATGATGCGCCATCGCGACGCGCCGAGCGCGCGGGCCGCCTCAACATACGGACGCGAGCGCACCGAGGACGCCATCCCGCGGATGATTCGCGCGAAGCCGGCCCAACTGATGAAGCTCATGATCGCGACGATCATGAAGAAGGTCGTGACCGTGCTCAGCCCCGACGGAATAACCGCCGCCAATGCGAGCAGGAAATAAAATGACGGCAGCGACATCTCGATCTCGGACCATCGCATGATCAGGAAATCGACCGTCCCGCCGATGTAGCCCGAGAGCGCGCCAATCGTGATGCCGAGCGAGAAGGTGATCAGCACGCCGATCAGGCCGACGCACATGCTGACGCGCGAGCCGTACACGATTCGCGAGTAGAGGTCGCGCCCGAGGCCGTCGCTGCCGAGCATGAAGTACGGCTCGCGCTCGCTGTCGGTGGTGAACAGATGGCCGTGCGAGAACAGGTGGATGTCGAGACGGCGGGACGCGTCGGCGACGAAGGTGCGCGCGGTCGGGTCCTGCATGTGCATCGGATGGGTATAGAAAATCCCGCGCGACCAATCGGACGGCGCACTGATGTGGAGCACCATCGGCGGACAATCGGGCATCTCGCGGTTCTGATAGGTGGGGTCGTAACTCGCGAAGAACGGAGATGCGGCGGCGAGCAGGTAAAAGATCGCGAGGCAGATCGCGGAAAAGCGGACTGTGCGCGATGCGAGGTGCCATTCGCGCGCCGCGCCTGACACTGGCCGCGCGTCTATCGCAGCGCCCTGGAGATGTGTCGGTATTGCGGGGATCGCGTTCATCTCACTCGGCCGCCACCGACGAAAAATCGACGCGTGGATCGACTGCGACCAGCGCGATGTCCGCGAGCAGGTTGCCGACCAGCAACAAAATCGTGCCCATCAGGACCGAGCCCATGACTAGGTAGATGTCGAGCGAGCGCACAGCGTCGAGCATCAGCAGCCCGAGCCCTTGCAGGTTCATCACGGCCTCGACCAGCGCGGCGCCGCCGAGCAGATCGCCCAGCGAATATCCCGCCATCGTGACGAACGGGTTCATCGCGTTGCGCAGCACGTGCTTGTAGATCACGACCCGCTCGGAAAGGCCCTTGGCGCGCGCGGTGCGCACGAATTCAGAATTTTTGATTTCCAGAATCTGCGAGCGCATCAGGCGCATCAGGCCCGCGGTACCGGAGATGCCGAGCACGAACACGGGCAGGATGAGATGGTTGATGCGATCGGCGACCTGGTTCAGCGGAGAGAGCGTCGCGTAGTCGGGCGAGTAGGTACCGCCAATCGGGAACCATCCGGTCTTCAGCGCGAGGTACATCATCAGGAAGGCGAGGAAAAAGCTCGGCACCGACATCCCGAAGAACGCCATGAACGACAGGAAGCGATCCCAGATCGAATTTTGATTCACCGCGACGACGATCCCGATCGGAATCGCGATCAGCCACGAGAAAATCATGCTGGCCCCCGACAGGATGATGGTGTTGAAGGCGCGCGACGCGATCAGGCCGGTGACGCTCACGCGGTACTGCAGCGAGAACCCGAAATTGAGATGCAGCACGCCCCACAGCCACTTGAAGTAGCGGACCATCAGCGGCTGATCGAGGCCGAACTGTGCCTCGAGCTGGCGAATGACCTCGGGCGTGATGGTCGGGTTGAGCTTGAGATTCGAGACGAAGTCGCCGGGCACCAACGACATCGCGAGGAACGAAATGAAAGTGATCCCGAGGATGAGCGGGATCATGTTGAGCAGGCGACGGATCAGAAAGCGGGTCATCGTGTCATCGGCCTGATATTTCGACGTGCGCGCCGCGCCGGATGTTCAGTCGGCTTTGAACTCCCGCCACTCCGGCTTGTACAGGCCCCATACTTTAGGCTGATAGTTTTGCAGCGAGTTTTTCCATGACGCATAGCGCTGCTGGCGGACCGTCTCGAGTATCGCCAGCTGGTCGTGGAGGATTTGCTGAATTCTCCAGTAGTACGGCGCGCGCTTGTTGGGGTCCATTTCGGCTGCGCCCTGATCGAGGAGCGTGTCGATCTCCGCTTCCCACGGCGTGGCGGGTTTCGGCTGATTCGGATTCCAGATGTGAAGGTTGCCCGATGAGCGATAAAAGTTCTGGCCATCGTTCGGCTCGATGCCGCCGGTGAATCCGATCAGCACGCAATCCCAATCGAAGGACGAATCGAGCTTGTCCACCAGTGTGGTGAACTCGAGCGGCCGATAGTTCACCTTGATGCCGAGGCTCTCGACGTCCTGCTTGAAGATAGTGCACATCTCGTTGCGTTCGGGCGTGCCGGTGTTGGTGGTGAGATCGAATTCGAGAGGATTGCCTTTCGGATCGGTACGCAGGCCGGGTTTTACCAGGTGATAGCCGGCCGCCTCGAGCATGTCGGCGGCCAGTTTCGGATCGTAGTCGTAATCCTTGAGATTGGGGTTGTGAAAGATTTTGTTTTCGGGCGAGACATCGGCCACGGCCGGCACCGCGAGCTGGTGAAAGACAAGATCGATCATCGATTTCTTGTCGATCATGTGCGCCATCGCCTGCAGGAACTTCAGATCGGTAAACCAGTTGAGCTTCGGACTGGTGACGCCGTTCTTCACGAAATGGCGCGGGTTGCGATTGAAAGTGAAAAACAGCGAGCCCGTGTCGATGCCGATCTGCTGAACAGTGATGTCGAGTTCGTGGTTCTTCACCTTGTCCTGAAGCGCCGAAACCTCCTCGGTGCGCGGGCCGTAAACGTCGATTTGCCCCGACAGATAGCGCAGATAGGCGGCGTTCTGGTCCTGCACTATAGTTACAGCCTGTCCGTGCAGGCGGGGCAGCTGACCGCCGTGCTCGTCTTTCATCCAGTAGTCGTTGTTGCGATCGTAGTTCACGACCTGGCTCTGCGCGTAGCGCGTCATGTGATACGGGCCGTCGCCGACCAGCTTGCTCGGGTCCGTGTCGATGCCCCAGGTGTGATTGTAATTCCCAGCCTTCCACACCGGTTCGAGGATGTGCGCCGGCATGACAGGAATCCCGATTGAGTAGAGCAGCGGCGCGAACGGCTTGGGCAGATGCATGACGACGGTGTAGTCGTCGGGCGCCTCCGCGATGATGCGCTGATGGTCGATGGTGATGGCGGGACGGATGCTGTTAGGCACTTTTGGATCGTAGATGACGTCGAGCGTGAACAGCACGTCGTGCGCGGTGACAGGCTGGCCGTCAAACCATTTCACGTCGTGGCGGAGATGAAACGTAATCGCCTTGCTGTCGGGCGCGATGTCCCATTTCTCGGCCAGACCCGGCTCCGGCAGGGTAGTGACGGGGTTGACGCGAATGAGGCTCTCGAACAGATCGCCGGTGAGCTCGCCCGAGGTTGCGTCGGTGATGAGAATTGGATTGAAGGTGCGCGGATCGCTGGCGGTGGCCGAATAGAGGATTTGATTTTTCTCGTGATCGGCTCCGGACCGGCTCACGTGGCATCCGGTGGAAATCGCGAGCGCCGACAGGGCAATCGCGCAGGTTAGAGCGGGTAAAATCCGGTTGCGCAGGCTTTCAGCTTTCATTTGACAAGGCGCGGATCTCGTCGAGGCTGAGGTCCATCAAAGTGGCTCCTGGAGCCGGTGTCAGCACGAACGTCGAATCGGGAATTACGCCATTGACGATCGGCTGCCGATAGCGAAACGTCACGTGGCTGCCGGCCGCCGGAAAGTCCGCATCGACGACGTACGGAAACATCACACCGCCGATATCCTGATAGGCGCTGTAACGCACCTCGTAGATGACTCGGCCGTCGGCCGCCGTCTCGCGCACCATCGCGAGATTACCGTCGGAAAATCCCAGCTCGCGCGTCCCCGACTCGCTGTTGCCGAAGGTCGCGACCGTCATCTCACCATTCTTCGCCACCAGGTCCGGGGTGGCGCTGAGCGGGAAATCAGCCGGCGCGAGTCCCATCAGCAGACCCACCGCGTCAGTAGGCGCCATCGGGATTCGCACATACCGGTAGAGCGTCTCGGCGTTGGCCTGGCCGCGCATGAACCGATTTTGACCCGGCTCGAAGATCGCGAGCTCCGAGCCCTGCGCCGCCAGCAGCAACGCGACACCGAGCGGCGACATCGCCTCGACGCGCAAATCGCCGGGACGCTTGACGGTGATTTCCTCTTTGGCCTTCAGATGCTGATCGCCGGCCGTGTATTCCATGACGGCGGGCGTCTGCATCGAGGCGAGCCTTCGGTCGCGCTCGGCCAGCGCGTCGACCAATTTCCCGGCCTGGTACTTGTTCAGGTCCCAGCCCGGAATTGGAGTTTCGGGCGTTGGCGGCTCTTTCGTTTCGACGTAGATGCAGGCGGAAGTGGACAGCATCGCCAGCAGGAGCATCGATGCGACCGCTGCGAGCGAAACTGATTTCAGGCGCCGAGCGCGTTCAGTGGCCCGCGCTGGCGGCATTCTGCAGGACCTGGATTTTATCCTTGAGGCGCGCGACCTGGTCGGTTTCCTGCGACTTCTTGAGCGCGTCGGCGTATTCGTTGCCCGCTTCCTTGGACTTGCCCAGCTTGCGATACGCGTCGCCGAGATGCTCGGTGATGGTCGGGTCGCTGCCGGTCAGATTGACGGCCTTCTCCAACTGCTCGACGGCTTTTTTGTAGTCACCCTTCTGATAATAAACCCAACCGAGGCTATCGACGTAAAAGCCGTCTTCGGGCTCGATGTCGAGCGCGCGCTTGATCAGCTTTTCGGCCTCAACCAGGTTGGTGCCCTGCTCGGCGTAACTGTAGCCGAGGTAGTTGAGCGCCTGCGCGTTGGCGGGATTCAGCTCGATGGCCTTCTTCATCTCGGCCATGCCTTCGTCGCGCTGCTTGTTCTGGTCGAGCGCCGCGCCGAGCGTGAAGTGGAACTTGTCATTCTTGGGATCGGCGGCGACCATCTTGCGCGCCAACTCGATCGCCTGCGGGTAATCTTTCTTTTCCTGGTAGACGCCGACCATGAAGCCGATGATTTCAGGATCGTTGGGCTTTTTGGCGAGCGCGTCTTTCAGCGCGCCGAGAGCCTGGTCGTACTTGTTCTGCTTGTCGTAGAGGTACGCGAGCTGGAGGCGCGACTCGACGTAGTGCTCGTTGTCGCCGGGAATCTTGTTGAACTCGGCTATAGCCTTGTCGTTCTCGGAAAGTTCGGTGTACACCGTGCCGAGGTAGTAGTGGACGCGGTAGTTGTCGGGCTCTGAGCCGAGCACCAGGTTGAACTCGGTGGCGGCGTCGTCGAAATTGCCCTGCTCGACGTAGAGCAGGCCTATTTTGGTGCGGGTGTCGGCGGGATTGGTCTCGACCTGCTCGGCGCGCTTCAACTCATCGAGCGCCTCGTTGTATTTTTTCTGGCCGACCAGGATTTCCGCCTTGCGCTTGCGGACCAGCTCGTTGTTCGGATTGATTTGCGTGATCTTGTTGTAATAGACCAGCGCGTCCTGCGGACGCTCCTGACGCTCGCGCAGCAGCGCAAAGTCGAGCAGCACCAGCTCCGACTGCGGATTGAGATCGAGCGCCTTCTGATAATATTTTTCGGCGCCGGCGTAGTTCTTCGACGCCACCATCACCTTGCCGGCGTAGTAGTAGCCGAGGAATGAAGTGGGATCGAGCGCGATCAGCTGCTCGAAGGTCTTTTCGGCCTCGGTGTAATCGCCGCGCTTGGCGAACAGCGTGCCGAGATAGAGATAGGCTTCCTGATTTTTCGGATTGAGACGCAGCACCTCGCGGTAGTCCTTTTCCGCGGTGGTATCGTCGCCCAGCGCCGAGCTGATACCCGCGCCGAGCAGCCGGGCGTCGGCGGAATCCGGATTTATCGCGAGCGCCTGGTTTACCTGCGCGAGCGCCTCCTTCAGGCGCCCGTCGCGGACGTAGAGCGTCGCGAGGCGAACCTTCAGCGCGGCGTTGGAGGGATCGTACTGGACCGCCTCGGCGTAATCCTTGAGGGCCTCTTCGCGGTCGTTTTCATTCATCGCGACTTCGGCCTTCAGGAACGCGCTCATCGCGCGCGCATCCGACGGCACGTCGACCGCCGGCGCGCCGCCGAAGGGATTATCGCCGCCCACGCTGGCGCTGCGGAGCAACTCCGGCTTCGCACTCGTGATCGACGTGCAGCCGAGAAACGCGACAGACGCGACGCCAAGCGCGATCATCGCGCGTGTAATGAAAGATATCATCGCTAAAACAAATTCCCGGGAAAGCTTCTCAATTGGGGCTCGCACCACGCTACTTGATCTACGCGAGGTGTCCATCGACGTTACAATCGCCTGCGGACCCCCTTGCGCATCTTTTACTTTACAAGAAATCCGCCACCAGATGCGACCGTGCGAATTAATTTTATTTCCAGCCTGCTTGCCACTGCGCATCGCGTCGGCTAGGGAGGGAGCCGGAGCCGCCGCGCAATTGTCGCACGTTCCCACGGAAAACCCGCACCATTCACCGCGAAAGCTCGGCCTCGTCCCGCTGATATGCGTGATGTACCTGGTCGTGAGCGGTGGTGCGTACGGCCTCGAAGACGCCGTGCGGATGGCGGGGCCGCGCCTGACGCTCCTGCTGTGCCTCATCGTGCCGCTGACGCTCAGTCTGCCGACGGCCCTGATGGCGGCGGAGTTGACAGCGCTGATGCCGGTGGAAGGCGGCTTTTATTTCTGGGTTAAGGAAGCGCTCGGACCGTTCGCCGGTTTCGCCGAGGCGTATCTGACAATTCTCTACACGGCAGTCGACATGGCGATTTATCCCGTGCTGTTCGCGAGCTACCTTTCGTTCATTCTTCCGCTCGGCCCGGCGGCGCAAATCGCAATCGGGGTCGCGCTCGTATGGCTGGCGGGCGGACTCAACTTTCTCGGCGTCAGGCCGGTCGGGATCGCGTCGATAGTCCTCGCCGCAGTTCTCGTCTCGCCGTTCGCGGTACTGGTGATCGTCGGCCTGCCGCGGCTGGTCCATTTCACGATGCCGACGCCGCCGCTATTCGGCGCGAATCCGTGGGGCGCGCTCGCGGCCGGACTGACGGTGGTCATCTGGAACTTCGGCGGATGGGAAAACCTGAGCGTCGTGTCCGCGGAGATCGAAAATCCGCGGCGCAACTATCTGCGCGCCATCCTGATAGCGCTGCCGATAATCGTCGCCGGCTACGTGCTTCCGCTCGCGGTCTCCGTCTCCGGTGCAACCACGGCCGCCGACTGGGGCACCGGCTCGTTCTCGCACGCCGGCTACGCCATCGGCGGACGCGCTCTCGGCAGCGCGCTGGCGCTCGGCGGCGCCGTGATGTCGTTCGCGGTGTTCGAAGCCGCGATGCTGTGGGTGTCGCGGATGCCGTTCGTTCTCGCGCGCGAGCGTTACCTGTCGCCGCCGCTGGCGCAGCTCTGGTCCTCGACCGCGACGCCGGGCAAATCGATTCTGCTCTGCTGCGTCGTCTTCACCCTGCTGGTGCCGGTTGGATTCGTCGCGCTGGTCGTGCTCGACGTCTTCTTCTACATGGCGGCGCTCGCGCTCGAGCTCCTCGCACTGATCCACCTGCGCAAACAGATGCCGGATCGCACCGGGCTATTCACAATCGGCGGCGGCCGCGCCGGCCTGGCGCTGGTCGTAACACTCCCGATGCTGACCTGGGTCGCAACCTTCGGCCTCGCAATCTCAGCCGGCGTAGCCAAAACCGATTTCATCCTGGCGATCGCTCTCGGCATATGCGTCTGGCCCGCCTACGCAATCTGCCGCCGCCAATACGGTGGCCCCCCCGCAATCGATCCTCCCCCCACCAGCATCACCGCGTGAGTCACCGGGTGCACACCCCTGCCGAAGGAAGCGTGAAACCCACCGCGGGTTTCACATTCAATAAAGCGATCTTCCCTTCCCGGTGCTACTTTTGCGCCGTCAAACGGTATAAGGCGACCGATTGGTTCTGTAATTCCGGCTTGACTGTGAACTTTTGCTGCAATTGGTCGAGTTCGCCCTTCAGCACGTCGGCATAATCCTGCGACTCGGGCGCAGCGATCAGAAGATAGACCGGCTTCTTCGCATCAATCGCCGATGCGAGGGAGTCCGCCACCACGGCCGACATCGGCTCGCCGTCGAACGCGACCGCCGGCACCGACCCCTTCCATCCCGCGGCGCGTTTTTCATATAGGCGATGCAGATGGTAGTCGGTAAAACGCTCGCCGGGGTCCAGCGAGTTGAGACCGACATAGCTTCTCGTCTCTCCGAGATACAGATCGAGAAACTGCAACGAGATATTGCTGACCACGGTCGCATCGCGCGGCAACGTCGAATCCAGCGACTCCAGCGATTCGACGATCACCGACGACTGCGGCTGGGTGCTCAACCGTGCGACCGCTTCTGTAGCGAGAGAGATCACGAGCAACGCGTCGAGGACGATCACGCCTGCCGCAGCCCCCAACTGACCCGCGGTTCGATTCTGGTTAGGCAGTACGTCACGCATCCATCGATTCGCGGCTGCCGCGCCTGCGCCTGCCGCGATAAACAGTATGAAAGCCGCCGGCAGGATGAAGGCCACGTCAGTAAACAAGTAGAAACAGTAGAGTCCCGTCAACGCGGCGAGGTATCCGAGCCCGAACCACATCAGTCGGCGCGCCGCAGTTCTTTCAGGCGCGCGAAGGATCGCGACGAACCCGACAATCGCGAACATCGCCGCCGCGAACGGGTAGAGGAAGTATCGCGAGTCGCCGCGATCGCCGAGCATCCCGTCGAGGCCCAGCAGCGTCGTGAGATACACGAGCACGTTGCCGTGCGGATTTCGCGGCATCGTGGGACCGAACAGGTACGCGGCGCTGAATGTCCTGCCGCCCGCGCCATAGACCTCCGGCACCCACCACGAGTATCCGCTGGCGAATGCGCTTCCGAGATTGACCTCATTCTGATGCAACTGCCACGCAACCGGGATCGCGAATCCGATTGCTACGGCGATCGCGGCTCTGAGCAGGCTCGAAGGATCGCGCTTCTCGAGCGGCACCATCACGACGCACAACGCCAGACCGACAAGGATGGCCGCGTTCGTGGGCCGGATGATCGTCGAGAAACCGGCGAGAAGACCGAACATCAGCCATGCCGACAGTCGCGTCCAGCTCGGCGATTGAGTCGCGTAGTCCGAGCTCGCAACCACCAGCATCACTGCGGTGCAAATCGTCGCGAACAATGTGGGCACGTCGCTCATCACCAGCGACGAATACGTGACGAACACCGGAGAGAGCGCAAGCAGCAGCACCGCAACCGTCGCCGCGCCGCGGCTCAACAGCAAACGTGCAAGAAAAAAAGTGATGATCAGCGCGAGCATTCCGAGCAGCCATGTTCCAACACCAAGCACGGAAACGCGTGCACCGAACAGCAGGTAAAAGAGCTCCAGAATCAACGGGTAGCCGGCAGTGTATCGCGACGGGTAAGTATATCCACCGAAATGCAGCACCGCCCCGCGACCCCGAGCCAGATTCACCGCCGAAGCGGCGTACTCCAGGCCGTCTGGCCACGGCATCAGTTCGAAAGCGCGCCGATGGCTGGCGGAATTGATAATTGGGAACTCCAACAGGCAAATCGCCGCAACGATCAGCCAATCGATCCAGCTCAGCACCCAGAAAGAGCGCTGCTCCGCGGCCACCGCTTTCGATGACCTCGGGTGGTTCATGGCAGCGCGGCTCATCGCAGCGCGTCTCCGCGATCGCCGACAACGATGCGACGCGCATCGGAGCCTGGCTCATCGTCGTCCTGCTGATCCCCCGCATCGCACGCATGCTCTACCCCGAAGTGTGGATCGAGGACGACTTCTACCTCGAGAGCGCGTGGCTGGTGAGCGTCGGGATGCGCCCGTACATCGATTTCGTTCAACCGCATATGCCGCTGCTCGAATGGATCGCGGCAGGTTACCTCAAGTTGTTCGGCGCAAGCTATCTGTCGATCGAACTCCTGAACGAGGCGGCGATTTTCGCGACCAGCGTGCTGACTTACGCGCTCGCGCGCCGTGTCGCCGGCCGTCCCGCCGCAATCGCCGCGTCGATTCTGTACGCCTACAGCTCGCTGGTCTTCCGCTACCACGCTTACGAGCGCGAGAGCTTCATCGCGCCGCTGATTGTCCTCGGCGCGCTCGTCACGCTCGACGATACGATGCCGGCGCTGCGCCAGGCCGCGCTTCTCGCGGCGATTTTCTTCGTCGCGTGCGCGATCAAGCTGACCGCCGTCATTCCGTTTGCCGTGATGCTGGTGTTTGTCGCTGTCGCGTACCGCAGAATCGCAGGCGCGGTGGCCTCGGGCGCAATCTTCGCGGTGGCGCTCGCCGCGTTCAGCGCGGTTCTCTACCGGCTGTATGGCGACGAATTCATCTTCCAGACGTTCGTGTTTCATTTTCTGAAGGGTCGCGACACGGCCGGCGATATCGCCAGTTATCCGAGCCTGATCCTCGACGTGCTCGTGCCGCTGTTCGTGCTCGGATGCTGGCGAATTTTCGCCGAGCGCATTCTTAGCCGGGGCGTGATTCTCGTGCTCGCGATCGCCGCCGCCGAGTACGCATTTTACGGCGTGCTGAGTCCGACCGCATGGGGCCACAACTATCTCGAGCCGCTGCCGTTCATCGCGATCGTCGCGGCATTCGGCGCGATGGCCCTGGTACAGGCGAGCCGGAACGCATCGCAACACTGGCAGTTGCTCGCAGGCGGCTCCGCGCTGATTGCGACTTCCCTGATCTGGATCGCGCCGCTCGTGAACGAGAACTGGCTGCACGGCGCCGTCTACGGCTACGGCTTCGTGCCGCGTGCGGAAATCTCGCAGCTCGCCGACGCATTGCGCGCCGCCAGCAAACCGGGCGACGACGTGATCGCGCCGTCGTTCGTATGCTTCGAGGCCGGGCGCCGCGAATTGATCCGCTATCCTGAAACCTACGGCGTTTATCGCGAGGGGAAAGCCGAATACGAGCGCGACGGCTTCTTCGCCGCGCGCTGGCGCCTTGGAGATGCCGATTTTTTCCAGCTCATCTCAGACACGCGCCACTTCTGGACCGACCAGATGCGCGACGCGATTGCCAGCGGAAAAGTCTCCGCCGTCATCGACGACTCGCCGATTCAAATGTTCCCGCTGGTGCTGGTTCCCGAAGACTTTCTGTCGAGCAACGGCTTCCGCCCGACCCTGACGACGGATCATTTCACGCTATGGTCGCGAACGCCCGCGCCCGCGGGGAAGCCAAAATAGGAAGAGAGGAACTTGATTGTAGTGAAGCCCGCCTGGGTTTCACGCTTCCTTGGGCAGGGGTGACCCCTGCACCCAGCACTGGATAAAGATGATCAGAGACGACTTACTGCAAACGCCAAGTAGCGCCGCCGTCGGACGTGGCGAAACTTTGGCCGCTAGCGGTCGTGATTGTCGCGTCATTCGTGCTACTTGCCGACACCGCCACGAGGTTTTCCGCGGTTGGCGATGTGATCAGCACCCAATGCTCGCCGTCGGTCGTGCGGATGATCGTTCCGCTGCGGCCCACGATCCAGCATACGGTCGCCGACGGCGCCGCGCCTGCAAGCAGGTCGGTGCTGACGCCGCTGTGCTGGATTTTAATCTCGCCCGTCGCGTCGCGCCGCTCGACCATTCCGTTCTTACCAATGATCCAGGTAACGGATTGGTCGGGTGGCGAGATCGTCACCAGCATCGCTGCTCCCGACGCCGCGGCGTAATTTTGACTCACCGCACCGCCGGCGGCGCCGACCGGCGCGCCAACCGCTGCACTCATTGCCGCACCGGCGACCGGATGCGCGCCGGCGTTCCCCGGAGCAGCCCCGGCCTGCGCGGTCATCGTCATCGCTCGCGCGCGGGGAGCTACCGCGTGTCTCTCGAACGCGCGCGGAGCTTCACGCTTCGCCATCGCCTCCGGCCGGGTCGACGGTTCATTCATCGCTATCTCGTTGGCAGGCGCGGCAGGCGGCGACGCGGGCGCAGCGACTTGCACCGCCGGCGCATGGGCTGGTTGGGCGAGTTCCACTGGCGGAGCTGCATGCTTCGCCAGCGCGACGAGCTGGTCGCTTTGCGATTCTTCTTTCACGGGACGGCGCATCGCAATGAACACGATGACGGCGGCGACGGCCGCAAGCGCTGGAATCGCGAGCCGCAATCTTCGATACCACGGGACTTTGGATGCTTCGCTCGCGTCGATTGCCGGCTCCGCGGCGCGAGCCATCGCCGCCAACTGCATCTGGCATCGCGTGCAGTCGGCAAAATGAGATTCGAGGCGTTCGCGGTCCGCCGCGCCCAACGATTTGCCCCAGTACGCGGCAAGCGATTCGGGGTCCGCGCACTCGGGCGTTGGCGCATCGGGCCGCTCGCGCATCGCGCGGCGCAGAATCGCTTCGAGCGGCTCGCTATTTTTTCCCGCGTCCTTCAAGTCGTCACGATTCCTCTCTCTTGGAACGAACTGCGGCCGGAAAATTGCACTCGTCGCGATGGTTCATTTGACGTCCGGGAGCGCGCGTGCCAGGTCGATTTGCAAATCGCCAGCCGCAAAATCATAACACAGCCGAATCTGGTCCTGGCTCAGCTTGTCGCCGTCGTGCAGCGTGCGCTCGATCGCGCCTTTGAGTTCGTCGCGCGTGCGCGCAAGCCGGCGGGAAACAGTGGACTCGTGCTCGTCCATCACGCGGCCAATCTCTTTGAGCGAGAGATCGTGGCGATAGTAGTACGCCATCCGCATCCGGTCCCGCGGCGCGAGCGATTTGAGCGCGGCGTCAAGCGCCTTACCGAGCATCGCCACGTAGCGGGCGCGGTCGGAGCGGGGCGCGTCGCCATGATCGTCGCTGAGGGTCGCGGCCTGCTTAGCATGATCGTCAAGCGGCTGAATACGGCTCTGGGAGCGGATGTAATCGACGTGGCGCTGCGCAAGAACCGCGCGCATCCAGGTCAGAATCGAGCTGCGGCCATGGTAGTAGCTGAGGATCGAGCGGCGGCGGCCGTCGCGAACCTCGAGGCCGTACATGTCGGCCCACATCGAATCGGCGAGTTCGCGGCCGCGCGCGTCGTCGCCGGCAATCGCGCGCGCGGCGGCATAAAGCGCCGGTCTGACACTGGTGATGAAGTGCTCCCACGGCGCAGATTCTCCAGCTTGGCACGCGATTGCCAGGCCCAGGTCTTCGGCGTGGAGCGCGTCCAGGAACGAATCGATGGCGGCGCGGTCGAGCGCACCCGCCGCGCGCGCACCGCGCCAGGCCGCATCGCCAAGCGACTCGTCGCTGACGTTCCATCGCGCGGCGCGGGCGCGCTTGCAGAGTCGCGCCAGCGCGAGACCATGCTCTGCAAGGAATTCGGGAGGCGCTTCGCTCACTCAGGTCTCCGTCTCGTCAGAATAGACAAGAGCACACCCGCGCGAAATCGAGAGAAGCGCCACCGCTGCGCGAATTTCGCAGAAGAGCCTCGCGTAGATTGCGCGGCGTCGGGAGTTCGTGAGAAGGAGAAGTCATGAGAGTCGTGCACGCGTGGGTTAGAGCAACGATGGGATGCGCTCTGGCGCTGATGCTAGCAGCATCGTGGGTGTCGGCGGCGAATGACGAATCCACGGCGGCCGTGAGTAATCAGATTCGCGTCGAGCTCGAGAAATGGAAGCTCGACTTCAACGCCGGCGATGCGTCGCAGGTCTGCTCGCTGTTCGCGCCGGATTTGATTTCAAATTTTCGAGGTGAGCCCGAGGACACCTATAACTCTCTGTGCGCCAATATGCAGATGGCGTTGTCGGACCAGGCCAAGACCTATCACTACGAACTGGAAATCAAGGAAATCCTGGTCTCCGGCGATCTAGCCGTCGTAAGACTCGTTTGGACTCTTAAGGTGCAGCCGAAAAACGGAGCTGAAGAGACGAAGCGGGAACCCGGCATGGATATATTCCGGCGCCAGCCCGACGGAAGCTGGAAGATATCGCGCTACATGGCCTATGAGGCGCCATACCCATAGAGAGCGCAAGGGAAGAAACTTAATCGTATGTGAAACCCGCCGTGGGTTTCACGCTTCCTTGGGCAGGGGTGACCCCTGCACCCGGTACTAAGAGGAAGATGCGGGACTTCGTCCCTGTTAGAACGTTTTAAGGGAAGAAGGTGCTATAGGTGTTCGCAGTAGTGTTATTAGTCAAGTCATAGGAGGATTATTCGCGGCATGCTGTCACATACGAAATATCTTACTGTGAAAGTGCCCGAGCGGATGGATTTCGTGAATATCACGGGCGAAGTTGAAAAGGCGGTCGATGAAAGCCGCGTGCGCGAAGGGCTATGCCTCGTCAATGCCATGCACATAACCGCCTCGGTCTTTATCAATGACGACGAGCCCGGCCTTCACGAAGACTACAAGCGATGGCTTGAATGGCTGGCGCCGTACGACCCAAGCCCCGAGCGGTACCATCACAATAGGACCGGCGAGGACAATGGCGACGCGCATCATAAGCGCCAGGTGATGGGCCGCGAGGTAGTAGTCGCCATAACTGCCGGCAAGCTCGACTTCGGCCCCTGGGAGCAGATCTTCTACGGTGAGTTCGACGGCCGCCGCGCTAAGCGAATTCTTATAAAGGTGATCGGCGAATAGGTTCTGCAATGTGAGGATAGGATGATGGCGCCGAGCGATCATGTCGCTCGGCGCCTTTCTTGCGGCTAGCTATCGGTTAGTGCCGTTGATCGTAGCGGTTCTCGGCACGCATGTAACGGAAAGGATGCGACTTCCAGTCGTGGCGCGCTACTGGGTGGGTCTCCAGATACTCGTGCAGGCCCGGGTGACTGTCGACATAACCGCGATTGTCGACCAGCGCCGGATCCTTCTCTAGCTGTTGCGATACCTCGGGATGAGAGTCCATGTAGCGGTCGGTGCTCGCCAGCGGATGCGGACCGTACCATCTGCCGTGCTTCCATTCGCCGTGGGTTTCGTAGTAGCGCTCGCGAGCCATGAAGCGGTCGGGATGATGCAGCAGATCGTCGCGGACTTCCGGATGGTCGCTTAAGTACCCGTCGAGGCCGGGATGAGTGGCCAGGAACTGCGGGTTGTCGGCCAGCCGCGGATCGCGGCCGAGCTGCTGTGCCACCTCGGGATGCTCGTCGAGGTAGCCGGCGTCGAAGCGAGCGACGGGACCCGCGAACGCGGTCGTGGCTATAGACCCGGCGAAAACTATCGCGGCCAGGGTTGCAAGGGATTTCTTCATAGTCGATCTCCTGTTCAGTATGAGTCTTTCATTGGCGTCTCCGCCGACATTTGTTTCTTCGATGAGAGTTGGACGGAGTGGGTGAGGGATTCGTTTACAGAAACCTAACCCGACCCCCTCCCTTTAAGGGAAGGGAGCAATTGCGAAAGGGCGTGTAAACGAACCTTAAGGTTGTTTCGTCAAACACGTCGGGAAATTGTAGCATCGGTCCTGCGGCCGGCCGTTTTGGCTTGATGGGCCTTGGGACTGATTACAGTGGAGCCTTCGGATGAGGAACTTTGCACAAGAATCGCCGCGCGCGACGCGGACGCATTCGAGCTCATGGTGGACCGCCATCAGGCGCGCGCATACCGGCTCGCCTCGTCGATCCTCGGCAACGAGTCCGACGCGCGCGACGTCTCGCAGGACGCATTTGTCCGGCTGTACGAATCTGCCGGACGCTTCGACGGACGCTCGCGCTTTTCGACCTGGTTCTACCGCATCCTGGTCAACTTGTGCATCGACCATCAGAGGCGAAATCGATGGTGGCGGCGGCTGGCGCCGCTTGCGACTCCGGGCGGCGACGACCCCGACGAGCGCGCGTTCGATCCGCCGTCCAGCGAGGTCGGTCCCGAGGGCGAGGCGATGCTGAAACAATCGATAAGCCGGCTTCGTCCCGCGCTGGAAAAGCTTTCGCCGCAGCAGCGCGCCGCGGTGTTGCTCCAGACGCAGGAAGGATTCACCAGCCGCGAAATAGGCGAGGTGCTCAAGTGCTCGGAGAACACGGCGCGCGTACACGTGCATCGCGGGATCGCGCAGCTCCGCAAGTTGCTGCAAAACGACTGACTATTCGAGAAAGTGACTGAGTATACGACTGACTAATTGAGAGACTACTGACTACGATGGCTGCTATTCATCCAGAAACCGAAATTGTGCCGTATCTGCGTGGAGAGTTGAGCGCGGACGAGCACGCGCGCGTGCGGGCGCATCTGGAGGGATGCGCACAATGCCGCGAGACAGCCGACGCGTCGTCGGCGATATTGTCGAGCCTCGCGCGCGCGGTCGACGAGGTCCGCGAGCCGGACTGGGCATCGTACCGAGGCGAGCTTAAGCGCAAGCTGCACGCGGCGCAGGCGAGCGGTGGACCCGCGCGCCGGCGATGGTGGGCCGATCTTCGATTGCCGGTCCTCGGCTGGCCGTCGATGGCGATGGGTGCAGCGGCGGTCGCGGTGCTCGCGATCGCAATCGTAATGCATCGCGGACCCGCAGGTCCGCAAGCGCCGGCAGTCGATGAGCTCGAGCTGCAACAGGAGCTGAGCAGCGCGGATGTCGGCCTGTTGGCCAACTATCGCGTCGTCGAGCACCTCGACTTGCTCGAGAACTATGACGTGATCGAGCATCTGGACGAGCTGGGGCCCGCGAATCACCAGACCAATGAAACTCCGTCATAAAGCGGCCGCAATCATGCTGTCAGCGGCCTTGCTTGTCGGTACCGAAACGGGAAAGACTTCGGCGCAGGACACGACACCTGATTTGAGAATGTTGATGAACCTGGATCTGTTCGAGCCGCGCACCAATCACGCGAGTGGTGCGCCGTCTCCCGCCGCATCTTCGAGTGCGCCGGCTGACGACTCGATGCTGACTCAGATACGCACGCTCGACGCGATGGGTTACCTGGGAAATCGCACCGAACCGGGCGGAAACGGTGAATCGGCTCCCAGAGCGGCCGTCGGCATCGCACCTGCCGACGCGGATGTCGCGCCTGCCGAGGCGCCCGTACAACGGGCTAAGCCGGCGAGCCAGCCCAGCAACGACGTCGAAGGGCCACTGCCATGACGCGAAGTCGACGCATCGCACTCGCATCCATGTTCGTGGTGTTGGTCCTATCCGGATGGCGTCCGGCGGTTCCCGCTTATGCACAATCGCCGGGGGCATCGGTGGAGCCCTCGAACGACGCCGAGCGCGCGCTCGTCGCACAGCATCCATACGAATGGGCGCAGCTCAACCCGGAGCAGCGTCAGCGCGTACTCGAGAACTATCGGCGCTGGCAGGCAATGCGTCCTGAGGAGCGGCAACGGGTGCAGCAGAACTTCCAGACGTTCCGCAATCTGCCGCCGGAAGAGCGCAGGCGAGTGATGGAAGGATTGCGCAAATGGCGTCAGCTTCCGCAAGCGCGCCGCGAGGAATTGCAGCAGAGCTACGCGCACTGGCGCGGCCTGCCGGCCGATCAGCGCGAGCGGGTGATGAGGCGATACCAGCAATTCGAGCAGTTGCCGCCGGAACAGCGCGAAAAGGTGCTGACGAACTATCATCGCTGGCAGCAGATGACGCCGGAGCAGCGGCGCGAAGCGCGTCGCCGGCTAGGTCTATGGCGGCAGCATCCGCGGGCACCGGGGCAGTAGGATAGAACCTTGAGGAACTCAATTTAATGTGAAACCCGCGGTGGGTTTTACACTTCCTTCGGCAGGGGTGACCCCCGCATCCAGTATTAAGAAGGGCTCGCCAGTTCGCGTCGATCGAATTGTTTTTGAGTCATCTGTAAACGACCGCGCCGTCGGGCGCGTCTTAGTCTTCGAACCGCAAATTTTTTAAACGTCGATCGCGCGGGCGATCGACAGACAGTGAGGAGGAAAATCTTTATGTTTCAATCACGACGAAGATGGCCGGCCGCCCTATTCGCCGCGCTGGTGGCGCTTTGCTTGCTATCGGGAATGGCGCGCGCGCAAACCTTCGACGCACCGCTGGTCCAATGCAAAGCGGTTACGACGCCGGCCGCGCTTACGACCTGCGCTTCGGTCCAGGATCCACTCCAACGAGGCGGAGCCACGATCAGCAATCAAGGCGACGTGACGGTCATCGTGCTAGGGGCGGCGACCAACACTACGTACTCCATCAGTTTCGTCTCGAATGACGGGACGCAGACCACCTCCCTTGGCAGCGTGATGACCGGTGCCGATGGAAACGGCTGGTTTCGCAAGGATGCATTTTTCAAATTCGGGACCGTCGGCGCCGGCAATGTGGTCCTGAGTAGCGGCAGCGGCGAGGAGTTCGTCACCGGGCTATCGATCTCGAGCAACGGACTCGAGTCGGCGCGTGATTTCCAGCCGGCCCTGGTGCGCTGCACGGACGTGACCGTGCCGGGAGCTCTTTCCAATTGCGGCAGCGATTCTTTGACTTACGGCCATGTCGATGTTGAAAACGACGACGGCGCCCTCTCGATCCATGTGTCCGGCGCCCGGCCGGCGACGAGTTACACCGCGATCCTGCTCTCGCCTGGCGGTACGTCGATCCCGCTCGGAACGCTTGGGCCGACCAACGCCGCCGGAAACGGCACGCTGATCGTGGATCCTGAATTTAAGCCAAGTACGATTGGCTCGGGATCGATCGTACTGCAGAGCAGCGGCACGAATGAGTTCGTGTCCGGATTCAAAGTAGATGAGAAGTTCGTCCCGCCGAAAGTTAATGAGTCGAGTCTCGTTCCGTGTGGAAGCGTAACGGATCCGATCCTCCCGAACTGCGGGAGCGATCCGCTGGATGAAGGCTTTTACCGGGTGGAAGCAGGCGGCCAGGTCAGCGTGGGTCTGGTGGGCGCGAGTCCGAACACCAACTACGAGTTGTTCTTCCGGCCGCTCGACGATTCTGGTGACATGGATACGGGCATCGCGATTTCGACCAACGTGCTGGGCAACGCCCTGACGGGTCCGAAGCTGTACTTCACGGCGAACACAGTGGCCTCGGGCACGTTCGTGGTGAAGGAGCAGGGCAACGAAGCTGCCCTGGATCAGTTCGTGGCAGGATACGAACTGCACTGAAGCTGGAAATCGCGGCGATTGGTGGATTGGTGGGCGGCTCGACCACTCGAGCCGCCCGCTTCGTTTAGGGCGCGGTGCGGTCGAGCGAGCGATACTGAATCGCCTCGCTGACATGGTGAGCAGCTATCGCGACGGCACCATCGAGGTCGGCAATTGTGCGCGAGACTTTCAGGATGCGCGTGTAGGCTCGCGCGCTCAGTCCGAGGCGGTTGATGGCGAGCTCGAGCAGGCGCTCGCCACCGGACTCGATTTGACAATGGAGGCGAAGATCGCTCGCGCGCATCTGCGCGTTGCAGAAAAACGGCATCCCGGCGAAGCGAGCGAGCTGCGCCTCGCGGGCGCGATTGACACGCTCGCGAATGGCGAGCGACGGCTCTCGCGCGACGCGATCGGTCAAGTCCTTGTACTTCACGGCGGGCACTTCGATGTGAATGTCGATGCGATCGAGCAGCGGGCCCGAGATGCGCGAGCGATAGCGCTGAATCGAGATTGGCGAGCACGAGCATTCGTGCTGCGGATCTGTATAGAAGCCGCACGGGCACGGGTTCATCGCGGCGACCAGCATCACGGACGCAGGGAAAGTGAGCGTGCCCATCACGCGCGAGATGGTGATGCGCGCGTCCTCGAGCGGCTGGCGCAGCACTTCGAGCACGTTCTTGCGGAACTCGGGCAATTCGTCGAGGAACAAAACTCCGTGATGCGCGAGGCTGACCTCGCCGGGGCGCGGAATCGAGCCGCCGCCGATGAGACCGGCGTCGGAGATAGTGTGATGCGGCGCGCGGAAGGGTCGCGTCGTGATCAACGCGCGACCGTCGAGCAGGCCCATCACGGAATGCACCTTGGTGGTCTCGATTGCCTCCTCAAAGGTCATCGCGGGCAGGATCGACGGCAGGCGCTTGGCGAGCATCGTCTTGCCCGAGCCCGGCGGGCCGATCATCAGGACGTTATGACCGCCGGCGGCCGCGACCTCGAGCGCGCGCTTGGCCTGCTCCTGTCCTTTGACCTCGCTGAAATCGACGTCGTAAATGTTTGCCGCGCCGACCGCGGCGCTTAGATCGGCGGGCGCGGATTGCAGCGGACGCAGGCCCTCGAAGAACTCGAAAGCCTCGCGCAGACTCTCGACGCCGAGCACCGCGGTGCCCTCGCCGACCACCGACGCCTCCGACGCATTCTCGCGCGGCAGCATCACGCCCGCGAACTTGCCCGAACGCGCGAGCAACGCGGTCGGCAGCGCACCCTTGATGCCCTTGATACGCCCGTCGAGCGCGAGTTCGCCGAGCACCAGGTAGGCGCGCAGACGCTCGCGATCCTTCAACACGTTTTGCGCCGCGAGAATTCCGAGCGCGAGCGGAAGATCGAACGCCGAGCCTTCCTTGCGCGTGTCGGCGGGCGCGAGGTTGATGGTCATCTTGCGAGTCGGGAAATCGAAGCCGGAATTTTTCAACGCCGACTTGACGCGATCGAGTGCCTCCTTGACCGCGCCCTCGGCCAGGCCGACCAGGCGATGCGGCGGTACTCCGGCGCCGATGTCGATTTCGACTTCGATCGGGAACGCGTCCACGCCGACCAGCGCGCTCGATATTACGCTTGCATGCAATTGTGTCCACTCGCTGCTAACAGCCAGTTGACAGTAGCGCAACGAGGGCCCGCGAGCGATGCGCGTTATCCGCGATACATTGTTACCTGGGGGACACGTTGGTCGCGCGGGCGGTGTGCGCTCTCATGAAGCGGCGCCAGATTTGGCGCGCTTGTTGATCGTAGTCCGTCATCGTGCTGATCAAGGTCGCCAGTGCGCGATTCGGCATCAGCTCTTCGGGCAATATAGGATCGAGATTGATATGCCGGATGACGTCGCGGCCGAGCACCATCGATTCCGCGGCGGCGGTGTCCAGCGCAATCCGTTCGAGCCTCGCGCTGCTCGCGAGCAGCTCGCCGGTGAGTGCGCGGTACGTCGCGAGCATCGCAGCGGTGTCCCACAACCGGGTCGCCTTCGCGCCCAGATCGTCATCAAGGTCGTGCAGGCCGGCGACCAGCGCGTCCGGATGAAGACCGAGAGCGCGCAGATGATCGCGCAGTTGGGCGGTCGAGTCGCGCAGATTGGCGGGACGAATCCACAGACCACCTCGAAGTTCGCGAAAACCGCGCAGCCGCATCGCGCGTTCATGGCGGCGGAGCGCCGCGCGATCGCTGCGCGGGATCGCGGCGTCGAACACACCGATCCATGCGCCGGACCACGGCTTGGCGAGATTGTCGACGTGGCGCCATTTGCGAACTTCGTCGCGCATCGCCTCGCCCGACGGACTCAGGCGATAGCGGCCGCGCCCAGTGTTGGCGGCCACGGACTGCTCGACCAGCCGCGTCAACGCCATCCGCAGACTTTGCTCGGAGAATCCCAGCGCGGCGCCGACGCCCATAATTTCCTGCGCCGACATCTCGCGCGGGTAGCGGTTGGAGAGGAAGTCGATCACCAGCTCGCGCGCCGTGACGTGTCTCGGCACATAACGAGGATTTGCAATCGTTGCCATTCTTTGTTATATAAAAATCCGTGACGGATATGAACCCTGATACTTCCCGTTCGGCGAGGGCCAACGGAAAACGGAAGATTGGAGGATATCATGTTCCAGGCGCGTAGCGTTTTCTCCGACGACGAACTGCTGATGCTCAAGCGCAAGTCGCAATGGCGCGCGGCGTGGATGATCTTTCACGCGTGGGCGGTGATCTTCGGCGCGATGGCGCTCTTCGCATACTGGCCGAATCCGCTGACCTTCATCGCCGCGACCTTGATAGTTGGTGCGCGGCAGCTTGGGCTCGCCATTCTGTCGCATGACGCGTCGCACGGCCTGCTGTTCAGCAACATGAAGGTGAACGACTTCGCCGGCACGTGGCTGACGGACTACGCGCTGTTCGGCGACATGTACGCGTACCGGCCCTATCACGTCGCGGGGCACCATCGGTTCACGCAACAGAAAAACGATCCTGACCTCGGGCTGACGGCGCCGTTTCCGATCACGCGCAGCAGCATGCGGCGCAAGGTCATTCGCGATCTCACCGGGCAAACCGCTTACAAGCAGAAGGCGGCGCTGATTCGGCGCGCGTTCGGGAGCCCGGACTTGCCCGCATCGCAGCGGCTCGCGATGGCCTGGAAGCGGCTGCACGGCGCGATCGTCACTAACACGATTATCTTCGCGATACTCGCGGCGTCGGGGCACTGGTGGCTATTTCCCGCGCTTTGGGTGTTCCCGTACATGACGTTTCACGAGCTGGTGGTGCGCATTCGCAGTATCGCCGAGCATTCGATGGCGCCCGACAACGACGATCCTTTCCGCAACACGCGTACGACGCATGCGAACTGGCTGATGCGCGCGCTCGTCGCGCCGTATTTCGTCAACTATCACCTCGAGCATCACCTGCTGATGGCGGTGCCGTGCTACAACCTGCCGCGCGCGCACGACATCATGCTGGCAAAAGGCTACGGCCCGCGAATGGAAATCCAGCCCGGCTACGCCGCAGTCCTCGCGCTGGCAACCTCGAAGCCGGAACAATCGCAAATGCAAGCCGCCGCGTGATTCCGATTCCCTCCCCCGTTCGTGGGGGGAGGGTTAGGGTGGGGGACCTTTGCGACGCGATTGTCGGTTGCGCCGCATTTCTGAATCCGAAGAAATTGGTCCTCCACCCGCCGCTCGCAGACGAGCGTCGGCCTCCCCCCACGAACGGGGGAGGCGATTCTTGCAAATGTCACGGCCAGACTGCGCCGTCCGCGACCAGTTCGTCGCGGGCTGCTTTGCCGAGGCCTAGCAATTCGCCTAGCACATAGTCGAAATCTTCGCCGACTTCGGGGGCGATCCTTTGAACCTCGCCCGAGCCGGCAGAGAGCGTGAACGGGATGCCGGTGACGTGAGTGGGCGGGCCTTTTTTCGTCGAAACCTCGGGCCAGAAGCCGCGCTCCTTCAACTGAGGATCGCGCGCACACATATCGACGCCGTTTTCGACTACGCCGGCTGCGATGCCGGCGCGTTGCAAGAGCGCCATCGCTTTTTCGGCGCTGTGTTCCGCGGTCCATCGCGAGACATTGGCGTCGAGCTCGGCGCCGTTTTGCATTCTTAGATACAGCGTGCGGAATTTCGGATCGCTCGCCCACTCCGGAGATCCAATCGCGGTGACGAATCGACGCCATTCGGGGCCTGTGCCGACGCTGATCGCGACCCATCGATCGTCGTCGCCGTCGAGCGCACGGCATTTGTAAACGCCGTGCGGCGCGGCGGGGCCTTCCTGCGATTTGTAGCCGGGCGCGGACTGCACCCGGCCGTTGACCGAGATGTCCAGCAGCGCGGGACCGATCACGCTCGCGACGGCCTCGAACTGCGACAGATCGACGAACTGCCCGCGTCCCGTGCGTCGTCGATGCCACAGCGCGACCAGCGCCGCGAGCGCGCCCGAGTATCCCCCGACCATGTCGGCGTACGAATAGCCGTAGCCGGCCGGCGTGCCGTCGGGCTCGGCCATCAACTGCGTGTATCCCGTGAGCGCCTGCAGGGTCGGCCCGTAGCTGACGTAGCTCGAGCGCGGGCCGGTGTGGCCCAGCCCCGACATGCTGATGCAGATGATGTCGGGCTTCACCGCGGTGAGGCTTTCGTAGTCCATCCCCCACGTGCGCATCACGCGCGCGGAAAAATTGTCCATCACGATGTCGCTCATCGCGGCGAGGCGTCGCGCGAGTTCAACGCCGCGCGGATGCTGCATGTTGAGCGCGACCGAAAGTTTGCTGCGATGCAGGTCGCATTGCAGGCCGAGCTTGCGATTGCCGAGTGGCGGCGGATGCTTGCGCTCGACCTTGACCACCTGCGCGCCGTGGTCGCCGAGAATGCGCGTCGCGACCGGCCCGGCGACGACCCAAGTGAAGTCGAGGATGCGCACGCCGTCGAGCGCCATCGCGCACATGGTCAGATCACCCCTTCGGCGGCTAGCACGGCGAGCGCTTCAGGAGCCATCGTGAGCTCATCGCGCAGAATTTCACCGGTATGCTCGCCCACCAGCGGCGGCCGCCGCGTGACGCGCCACGGCGTGCCGTTGAAGAGATACGGCGCGCCCGGATAGCGGAACTTGCGGCCGAGCTCGGGATGCTCGACCTCGACAAAGTAGCCGCGCTCGATGAGCTGGTCGTCGTCGAAGAGCGCCTCGGGCGGGCGCACGGTCGCGTAAGGCTGGCGCAGAAGCTGCGCGCGCTCGAGCAATTCGTCGCGCGGATAATCCTTGACCCAATCGTCGAGCACGTCGAACACATGCTCGGCCATCAGGTAACGATACATCGGCTGATGGTAGTCGGGCGCGTCGAGGTCGGCCGCTTTGCCGTCGGACTTGACCCATTCGATGAGCGAGGTCCAGTCGCCGAGCGTGCAATGCATGATGTAACCGTCGCGGCATTTGCCAACGCGAAAAAAACGGCTCCAATGCAAAGTCCCGCGGCGCGGTTCGGCCTCGTTGCGCTCGAAGTATCCGCCGGCGACGTGCTCGACGGCGGCGGCGGTCGCCTCCTGCATGCTCAGATCGATCCACTGTCCTTCGGCGGTTCTGTCGCGCGCGAGCAATGCGAGCATCACGGCGATCGCGCCGAAGTACGCCGACGAATGATACGCCTGCAGGCCGAGCGGACGAACGGGAGCGTGATTCGGAAAGCCGTTGACGTAGAGCATCCCGCCGAGCGCGCTCAGCACCGTGTCGTCGGCGATGAAGTCGCGATAAGGCCCCGTCTGCCCGAACGGCGCAATCGAACAGAGCACGAGCGCCGGGTTCTCGCGATGAAGAACGTCCCAGCCAAGGCCGAGCTCGTCGAGCGTGCCGGGCGCGAAGCTCTCGATGACGACGTCGGCGGTGCGAGCGAGCTGAAGAAAAATGTCGGCGCCACGCGAACGTTTGACGTCAAGCGTCAGCGAGCGCTTGTTGAGATTGTAGAACCAGAAAAACAGGCTGCGGTCGCGATGTGGCAGGTCGTCGAAGAAGGGGCCGATGCGGCGCGCGTCGTCACCGGCGGGCGGCTCGATCTTGATGACGTCGGCGCCCATGTCGGCCAGTAGTCGCGCGCAAAGTTGTGCGCGATGCCCGCTGAGATCGAGGACGCGCAGGCCTGCGAGCGCGCCCGGCGCCTGCGTCATGATTTCTTCGCCGCGGGCGCCGGCTTTTCGATTTCCTCGAGCTCTACCTTGACCTTGGGCGCGGGCAAATCCTCGATCGCGAACGCGCTGATGTCGAGCGTCGCGGGCACTTCCATCAGCACCTCGTTCTTCGGGCCGGTGCGTTTACCGCCGCGCACGCGAATGGTTTCGAAGGTGTCGGGATTGACCCATCGCACGCCCATCACGGCGGGCTTGGCCTGGCCGTCGTCCTCGACCGGAACGAGGGTGGTGCCTTCCTTATCGAAAAAAGTTACTTTTCTGAGTCCCATAATTTTCTTCTATGCGTCCGATTAAATGATGCGCGAGAGATGATACGAAGGCCAGCCGCCGGATTCAAACTCCGGTTCCCTCCCACGTTCGTCGGGGGAGGGTTAGGGTGGGGGACCGATCGCGGCGCAATTGCCTGGTGCGCCGCATGTCCTAAAGTCTCTTGACTCTGATTCTCCGCGGCGCTTGCTCCAGAGCATCCGCGATGCGTTGAACAACCTGGTTGATCGTATTTGCGTTGCGCCAGCGCCCGAACTACGATTCCTTTTGGCCGTTAGGCGGCCACCTGTCCGCGGAGAGGGCTCAGCCCACCCTCGTTGCTCGATTCACATAAACCTTTTCCTGCCCGTTAGCGGACGCCGGGCATAAGGAAGGGGTTTGTCATGACCACGCCCAACGGGCCGCACAAGCGGCTGCCGGAACATCCGTCCGAGGAAAATCTTCGCAAACAGGCCAAGCGACTCGCCAAGCAGGAGGGCCTGCAACTGGCGGCAGCGCAGCGCCGGCTCGCAATCGAGTACGGTTACCGCACCTGGGCCGAGCTGATGCGTGCCGTCGCCTCCCGCTTCATACCGCTGGTGCCGCTGCGTGGATTGATCGCTTTTCCACACGAGGTCTACCCAATCTTCATCGGGCGGCGTAAGTCGATCAGGGCGGTCAAAACGATAGAAGATCCGAAAATCCCGATCTCGCTGGGCACCAACGCACCGATCCTGCTGGTGGCCCAACGGGATCCGATGGTTGCGGCACCTTCTGCTGCCGATATGTACGAAGTCGGCACGCTCGGAGTAATCGTCCAACGGCAGTTCCTTCCGGACGGTTCTGTGAAAGTCATGGTCGAAGGCAAGAGGCGGGTGAGAGTCGCTCGCTTTGTGTTCGATCAGAAATTTTTCAAGGCCGAAGTCGAAGAGATTGCCGAAACCGTTGCCGGCTCCGCCGGACTCGAAACACTCATGCATTCCGCGCGCTCGGCGTTCGACCGCTATGCGCGCGGCGCTGCGAAACTAGCGCCCGAGATTGCGAGTTCGATCGGAGCAATTGCCGACCCTGCCATTCTTGCGGACAAAATGGTCGGCCACTTGGACATCGAGCCCGTCGCAAAGCAAGCGCTGCTCGAAACTGCCAGCCCGGTCGAAAGGCTTGAGAAAATCCTCGGTTACCTGGAGGCAGCGAACTGAGAACTCGATACTCGCGAAGGAACGCCGCGTGCGTTAATCTGATCGGACGCAGATTAATACTGGAAAAACGAGTGGCTGAGACCGATTACAAATCTACCCTAAAACTTCCCCGGACCGACTTCCCGATGAAGGCGAATCTGCCCAAGCGGGAGCCGGAAATGCTCAAGCACTGGGACGATCTCGACCTGTACGCGCGCCTGATGGAGGCGCGCAAGGATGCGGAGCTATGGGTGCTGCACGACGGGCCGCCGTATGCCAACGGACGGGTGCATCTGGGGACCGCGCTCAACAAAATTCTGAAGGACTTCGTGGTGCGGTCGCGCTCGATGCTCGGATATCGCACGCCGTTCGTGCCGGGATGGGACTGTCACGGGATGCCGATCGAGTACAAGGTCTCGCGCGACCTCGGCGGCGATAAGGCGCGCACGACACCCAAGCTCGAGGTGCGCAAGCTGTGCCGCGCCGAAGCCGAGAAGTGGGTCGATTTGCAGCGCTCGGATTTTCGGCGCCTGGGATGTATCGGCGACTGGTTCAAGCCGTATCTGACGATGACACCGGACTACGACGCGGCGGAAATCCGCGTGCTGCGCAAGATGGTCGAGAGCGGCTACGTATATCGCGGATTGCGCCCGGTGCATTGGTGCTTCGATTGCCGCTCGGCGCTGGCGGAGGCCGAAGTCGAGTATCGCGAGCACGTTTCGCCGTCGATCTACGTCGCGTTCGCGTTCAATTCGAATCTCAAGGACGCGGGTGCGCTGGCCGCGGAAGCCAACGAGCGCGCCGAGCTGGCCGGCGCGCACAAGGACGGCAAGCTGTCGGCGGTAATCTGGACGACGACGCCCTGGACGTTGCCCGCGAATCTCGGAATCTCACTGAACGAGACCTTCGACTACGTCGCGCTGAAGGTCGGCGATCATTATTACGTGGTCGCGTCGCGACTGGCGGATCATGTCGAAACGGCCTGCGCGCTCGCCGTCGAAAAACGAATCGCGCTCGATCGCGCGGCGATTAAAGCGTTAGATGGCCAGGATATTTTTCGGCATCCGTTTCTCCCGCGCGACGTGAAGCTGATGTACGCGGAGCATGTCACCGCGGACACCGGCACCGGCCTGGTGCATACCGCGCCCGGACACGGCTACGAGGATTTCGTGGTGGGCCAGAAGTACGGGCTGGCGCCGTTCACACCGGTCGACGGGAGCGGAGTGTTTACGAGGGACGGTGGAGAGTGGGAGGGGCAGAACGTCTTCAAGGCGAACAAGTCGATCGTCGAGAGATTGCGCGCAGCCGGCGCGCTGCTGCATGCGCAAAACTTCTCGCACAGCTACCCGCATTGCTGGCGATGCCACAATCCGCTGATTTTTCTTGCGACCGAGCAGTGGTTCGTGAGCATCGACCATCACGGACTGCGCGCCAGGCTGATCGACGCGATCGATAACGTGAAATGGTATCCCGCGTGGTCGCGCGACCGAATCCGCAACATGACCGAGACGCGGCCCGACTGGACCATCTCGCGTCAGCGCGCGTGGGGCGTGCCGATTCCGGCGGTCCGATGCGCGGAATGCGACGAGGTCGCGCCGCTGCTCGCGACGATGGATCGCGTCGAGGAGATCTTCGCGCGCGAAGGCTCGGACGCATGGTACAGCCGGCCGGCGGCCGACTTCGTAGCGCCGGGCGTCAAGTGCGCGAAGTGCGGCGGCGCGGTTTTCCTAAAGGAAGAGGACATCCTGGACGTGTGGTTCGATTCGGGCTCGTCGCAAGCCGCCGTGCTGGCCGCGCGGCCGGAACTGAAGTGGCCGGCGGACGCGTACCTGGAGGCCGTCGAGCAGGCGCGCGGATGGTTCAGCTCGTCGCTGGTCTGCGCCGTGTCGGATCGCGGCACCGCGCCGTTCAAGAGCGTGATCAACCACGGGCTGACGGTGGACGAGAAAGGCCGCAAGATGTCGAAGTCGCTCGGCAACTCGGAAGACGCCGTCGATGCGGCCGGGCGGATGGGCGCCGACGTGCTGCGGCTGGTCTACGCTTCGCTCGACTACACGGCCGACATCACGCTCAGCCAGACGATTTTCACCGCCGTGTCGGAATCGTACCGCAAGATTCGCAACACCTGCCGGTTCGTGCTGGGCAACCTCGCTGACTTCGATCCCGCGCGCGACGCGGTCGCATACAATGAGATGCTCGAGTTCGATCGGTTCATCCTCGCACGCATGGAGAAGCTGAAGACCGAAGTGCGCCGTGCTTACGAGGCGTTCGAATTCCAGACCGCATTCCAGGTGATGCAGAATTTCATCGTGGTCGATTTGAGCTCACTGTATATCGACGTCGCGCGCGATCGCCTTTATTGTTCGGCGGAGAAATCGCGCGAACGGCGCTCGGCGCAGACCGCGCTGTTCAATGTTCTCGACACGCTGGTCAGAATGCTCGCGCCGCTGATTCCGTTCACGGCCGAGGAAGTTTACGGGTATATGCCGGGGACGCGGCTCGAGAGCGTGCACCTGACTACGATGCATCCCGCGAATCCATCGTGGCGCGACGAAGATTTGGAGGCGCGATGGGAGCGGCTGCTGAAGGTTCGCGACGAGGCGCTCAAGCTGCTCGAGGCGATGCGCAAGTCGGGAACGATCGGCGCGCCGCTCGACGCCGCAATCAGCCTCGGCGCTGACGGTGGCTCTGAGAGCGGGCTTGCTGACACGCTAAAGCGGTATCGCGAAGAGCTGAAAGACTTGTTCATCGTCTCGGACGTCGCTTTGCTGGGCGATGCGGAAGCGGCCGACGTCAGGCGGCAAGCCGCTGACCGCGAGGATTTCGCTCTCGGCGAAAATGGCACCTTCGCGCGAGCTGCCACGAATCCCGCAATCACGCTGGTCGGGCGTCATGCGTCTGGCGTTAAGTGCGCGCGATGCTGGAAGTACTTCGATGACGGCGGCGTCGATCACTTAGACGCGAGATGCCGCGCGGTCGTGGGAGCGTAGCCGATGGCGGAACGAGCGGGCGCAAAAGCTCTTCCCGAGGTGCTCGCTGGACGAGGAGAGGGGAAAGATTTGGCCGGCGGCGCGCCGCGCAGGCCGTTTCTGTTCCTGTTTGGCGCCATCACGATTCCGATCATCGTGCTCGACCAGGCAACCAAGCTGTTTGTCCAAGCGCACATGGCGCTGTATGAGAGTATCGCGCTGATTCCGAACTACCTGGACATCACCTACACGCTGAATCCCGGCGCGGCGTTCAGCATGCTGGCGGAGGCGCCGCCGTGGGTGCGCCGGGCGTTTCTGTTGTCGATGTCATGCGCGGCGATAATCGTGCTCGCCGTGCTGATAGTGCGATCGGAGCGCGTGTCGATCAATTCGGTCGCGTTCGCGATGATCATGGGCGGTGCGACGGGAAACCTCATCGATCGGGCGCTACGCGGCGGCCGCGTCATCGACTTTATGCGCGCGCACTACTACGACCTCAACTACCCGGTTTTCAACGTGGCCGACAGCGCCATCTCGATCGGCGTCGTGCTGATAATCCTGGTATCGTTCTTTGGCGGCGACGATGAACCCAAGCCAAATCGGTTGAGTTGACCCGCGTCTTCAGGAATATTGCGCCGACACCCAGGCAGACAGGCGAAGAAGAGACGAAGACCCGTACGATGTAGAGGGAGAAAATCCGCGCCGGTATATCCAGAATCAGCGGACCGGCGCGTAGATTTTCGTTGAGCCGGGGGGACTATCCGGCGACTGCCGAACTCTGCGCTTGTGGCTCGCGGGGGGTGGGAACGCCACATTCCACCGACGCGCGCCACTTGTCGATTGCCTCGACAGTAAAGCGCCAGTCGCTGCCGACGCGGAACGCGGGCAGCAGATTTTTCTTCAGCATCCTGTAGATCGTGGAAGGATGTACCCGCAGGTACGTAGACACTTCCTGCACCGTCAGGACCCTGCTCCTCATTTCATCGAATCGATCCATGTGTCACCTCTGCGTTACGCGCGTTTCTCCCGTGTTCTCGGCTCTTAACCATGTACGGGTTGAATCAGCCCTGCGTACGCAACTCACTACATACTAAACACACCACAGGCAGGCCAAGCACACAAGCCGATTTTTCGTGACAATTAGTCTCCTAGAGAACACTTGGAGTCACACATTTCGAAGATTTTCGCCGAGTGATGACACGATGTCGTCAATCGCGAGACTTTTTGTCAACGAATGCCCGAAGCGGTCGAGCAGCACGAACTCGATCGCGCCCGCAGCTCGCTTCTTGTCGAGACCAAGCGCGCGGAGAAATTCGTCGCTTCGCCATTTGGGCGGCATCGCGGTCGGCAAGCCGGCGCGCTCGATCAAGCGTTGGAGACGCGACGCTTCGTCGGCCGACAAGCCGGCGTATCGCGATGACAACCGCGCCGCCGCGACCATTCCGATCGCGACCGCCTCGCCGTGAAAGTAGCTGCCATAGCCGGCGCTCGCTTCGATCGCATGCCCGATCGTGTGCCCGAAATTGAGCGTCTTGCGCAGACCGCTTTCGCGCTCGTCGGCGCCGACTACCGCGGCTTTGTGCATCAGCGATCGTGCGACGACTTGCTCGAGCAGATCGGAGCGGCGTGCGAGGATCGCGTCGAGGTCGCGTTCCAGGTCGGCGATCATCGGCGCGTCCATGATTGCGCCATACTTGATGACCTCGGCCAGGCCCTCGCGAAACTCGCGGTCCGGCAGCGTCGCGAGCGTAGTCACGTCGGCGACAATCAGCCGCGGCTGGTAGAACGCGCCGATCAGATTTTTGGCGTGACGATGGTTGATCGCGGTCTTGCCGCCGAGCGCGGAATCCACTTGCGCGACCACCGTGGTCGGCACTTGCACGAGCGGCACGCCGCGGAGAAAGGTCGCGGCCGCAAATCCCGCGAGGTCGCCAACCACGCCGCCGCCGAGCGCGAACACCGTGCTGCCGCGGTCGAGGCCGACTTCGGTCATGCGGTCATAGAGCAGCTCGAGCGTCGCGAGAGACTTGGAGGCTTCGCCCGCCGGCACCGAAATTACGACGGGCGCGAAGCCGCTCTTGCGAAGCGCATCCTCGACGCGTGTGCCGTAGAGCTTTTCGACGTTCGCATCCGTGACGATGGCGCAAACTCCCGGCTTCAAGCCGGCGCCGCGCGCGAGTTCGCCAAGCCGCTCGAGGATTCCGGCACCGACGTGAGCGTCATGCGACGCGGGTCCCAGTTCTATGCGGATGGTGCGCATCGTAATCGTCAGGCGGATGCCGATGGAAGGATTCGCCGCGCCGCGTGTGCGCCGAAGGCCGCGATGACATGGTCGGTGAGTTGCTCGACGGTCAGATCGGAGCTGTCGACCTGAACGTCGGCGCGAGCGTAAGCGTCGACACGCTCGGCCATCAGCTCCTTGATTCGAGCCAGCGTGGGCTTTCCGCCCTCAGTCAGTTTCGGGCGCTTCGCTTTCGATCGTTCGACGCGCACGGCTACGACCTCGGGCCGCGCGGTGAGGCATACGATCACGCCGACGCGCTTGAGCGCCGCGCAATTCGATTCGTCGACCAGCACGCCGCCTCCCGTCGAGATCACTTCAGGAAACGGCCCATGGCAATGGGGGCATCGCCGGCGATCGCTCGTCAGGCGCGCGACCGCTTCGCGTTCGAGCCCGCGAAAGTGCGCCTCGCCATGGTCAGCGAAAATTCGCGCGATTGGTTTTCCGGCGCGCGCGACAATTACCGTGTCGACGTCCACGAACTCCCATCCGAGCCGGCGCGCGACCAGCGGGCCGACCGAGCTTTTGCCGGTAGCCATGAATCCGGTGAGGATCAGTTTGGGCGTCATATCGGTTGCCGCGCGAATCGTGGCGCGCGCGTCTCTGCGGCCGGGGCGCGCTCGCCGTTTCAGTAGTTGCGAACCTGTTCGAGGAAGCCTCTGAAGTTGCGCGTAATCTCCGCCAGTGAATCGCCGCCGAACTTTTCCAGGAAAGCCGCCGCGAGCTCAAACGCAACGACCGCCTCCGCGATAACAGCGGCGGCGGGAATCGCGCATACGTCGGACCGCTCGATCGCTCCTACCGCCTCCGCCTTGGTCTTGATGTCGACCGAGCGCAGCGGCCGCATCAGCGTCGACAGCGGCTTGAACGCGACGCGCACGCGCAACGGCTCGCCCGTGCTCATGCCGCCCTCGGTGCCGCCGGAGTTGTTGGAATGGCGCGTGAAGCGGCGATGCGCGGCGTCGTAGCCGATTTCGTCGTGAAGCTCAGAGCCGCGAATCCGTCCCGCCGTAAAACCGAGACCGAGCTCGACGCCCTTGGCCGCTTGCAGGCTGAGCAGCGCGAACGCGAGGCGTCCGTCGAGTTTCCGATCCCATTGCACGTGACTGCCGAGCCCGACAGGCAAGCCGGTCGCGACCACCTCGACGATACCGCCGAGCGTGTCGCCGGTTTTTTTGCACGTGTCGATTTCCGCGATTATCTTACTTTCAGCGTCGGCGTCCGCCACGCGCACTTGCGACGTTTCAGTGATGCGGCGCAACTCCGCAACGCTCAACTCCGCCGGCGTTTTCGCCTCGGTCGCGCCGATGCTTGCAACGTAGCCGAGCACGTCGATTCCAAACGGCGACAGGATCTGCTTCGCCAGCCCGCCGATCGCGACGCGCGCGGTGGTCTCGCGCGCGGACGCCCGTTCGAGCACGTCGCGGATGTCTTCGAGATTGTATTTGAGCACGCCCGCCAGGTCGGCATGGCCGGGCCGCGCGCGCGTGACGACTTCCGCCGCGCCGCGATCGTTGGGATCCGCGGACATCTTCTTGACCCAGTTCTTGAAGTCGCGATTCTCGATGATGAACGCGATCGGACTGCCGAGCGATTTGCCGAAGCGGATGCCGGAAACCGGGCGCACCTCGTCCTTCTCGATCAGCATCCTGCCGCCGCGCCCGTAGCCCTTCTGGCGGCGCGCGAGGTCGGCGTTGATCGCGGCAACGTCGATGTCGAAACCGGCCGGCACGCCTTCGACGGTCGCGACCAGCTCGGGCCCGTGCGATTCGCCGGCAGTCAGAAATCGCAGCATCGGTTTTGTTTCGCCTCCGGCGCCAGTTGGCTCAAGTAGGCCTCCATCCACCGATTCAACCAGACTGGACGCGTCCGCGAAAGCGGGGATGAATCGGCGAAATCGGTCACAGGGCGGCGTGGCGACTCGCGGCATCGCTCGCGCGGGGTGTAAGTTTGCATGCGCGCGGTGCGCAAGAGAGTCGGGATGCAGGCCAACATAGTGATCGTCGGGGCGACGCGCGGATTCGAAACGCTGACGTACTCGATTCCGCCTACCCTCGACGGTCATGTCCAGCCGGGGCATCGCGTGCTCGCACCGCTGCGCTCGCGCAAGGTGACTGGCGTGGTCACTGAGGTCGGCGAACGGCTTTCGACATCGCAACTGAAGCCTATCCTCGAAGTGCTCGAGTCGCGGCCGCTGTTCGATCGCGCGCATCTGCAACTGATGGAGTTCCTCGCGTCGTACTACATGGTTTCGATTGCGGACGCGTACCGCAGCGTTATTCCAGCGGTCGCGCGCGTCGAGTCGAGCACTACTTACCGGCTCGCGTCTCCCCCCAACGAGCTGGCGCGCGCCGCGTTCACTCGAGTCGAGCGCGCGATTATCGAAGTGATCACCAGGCGCGCTGCGACGGCGCGCCAGCTCGGAAAAGCCGGTCCGCCAAGCGAGGTGCGCGCCACCATCGCGCGCTTCATCGCGGATGGCACGCTCGAGCGCCGTGACGCGACCACCGGGCGGCATCGCGATACGTCGGATCTGGTCGCGCGACTCGCCGAAGGCGCAAGCATCGAGAGCATTCGCGGCTCGAAGCAACGCGAAGTGCTGAGCGCGATCGCCAATTGCGGCGCCGCTGGCGTGCGAGTCGAGCATCTGAAGGGCCAGATCGAACGCGCGAGCGCGGTGCTGAAAAGCCTCGCGAGTCGCGGGCTGATCGCGATCGATGCGGCGCCGGCGACCGCTCATGGCGTCGCGGCAGCCGCCTTCGATCTCACCGACGAACAACAAGTCGCGCTCGACGCGATCTCGCCGGCAATCGAGCATCGCCGCTACGAGGCGTTCTTGCTGTGGGGCGTCACCGCCAGCGGCAAGACCGAAATCTACCTGAACCTGGCCGCGCGAGCGCTGGCGGCCGGGCGCAACGTGCTGATGATGGTGCCCGAAATCGCGCTGGCCGACGAAATCGTGCGATCGTTTCGCGCCCGGTTCGGCTCGCTGGTCGGCATCGCGCACAGCGCGCAGAGCGTGTCGGAGCGATGGGCGAGCTGGATGGGGGCGCTGGGCGGGCAGGCGCGCGTGATGATCGGTCCGCGCTCGGTGATTTTCGCGCCGATGCACGACGCCGGGTTGATCGTCGTCGACGAGGAGCACGACGCGTCGTACAAAAATGAGGAAGGCATCTACTATCACGCACGCGATCTTGCGGTCGCGCTCGCGGGATTTTCGAACTGCCCCGTCGTGCTCGGCTCGGCGACGCCGTCGAGCGAGTCGTACGCGAACGCTCGTCGCGGACGCTACCGACTGCTGCGACTGATGCGGCGCGTGAACGATCGCGCGATGGCATCGGTGGAAGTCGTCGATATGCGGCGCGAAGTCGCTGACGCGCGCAAGGCTTCGGCTGCCCGGCTTACCAACGGAGCGGCACCGGCGGAAGCGAAACCTCGAGTAGCGGAAGTTCCGGATACGGTGCCGCTCTCGACGGCGCTGGTGGTGGCGCTGCGCGAAAATCTCGCGTCGGGCGGCCAGAGCATGATGTTCCTCAACCGCCGCGGATTTCACAATTTTCTGCAATGCCACATCTGCGGCAACGTGATCGCGTGCCCGAACTGCAGCGTCAGCATGACATTTCATATGCGCGACCGCTCTCTCCGATGTCATTACTGCGGCAATCACACCGCCGCGCCCGACACCTGCCCCGAATGCAAAGGCTACGGGCTGAAGGGGCAGGGCTTCGGCACCGAGAGGCTCACGGAGACCCTGGCCGAGATGATGCCGGGCGCGCGCATCGAGCGGATGGACTCCGACACCAGCAGTCTGCGCGGCGCGCGCGCGCGGATGCTGGCCGAGCTTCGCGCCGGCGAAATAGATATCCTCGTCGGCACGCAGATGATCACCAAGGGTTTCGATTTTCCCGGCGTCACGCTGGCCGCCGTGGTGAACGCCGACATGGCGCTGAACATGCCCGATTTCCGTTCCGCCGAGCGAACGTTTCAGTTGCTGACGCAAGTCGCGGGACGCGCGGGACGCGGCGAGCGCGCGGGCCATGTCATCATCCAGACTTACGCGCCCAATCACTACAGCATCCGCGCCGCCAAGGATCAGGATTACGCGCGGTTCATGCGGCGCGAGCTGCAACTGCGCCGCGACCTGATGTATCCGCCGTTTGCGCGCCTCGCGATGGTGCGAATCGAGGGCGCGGAGCCGCGACTGGTGATGCGTACAGCAGAGGCGGTCGCGAAATCTCTGGCAAAAAGTTCGACGCCCGACACGATCCGCGTGCTGGGTCCCGCGCCCGCGCCGATCGAACGAATCAAGCAGCGCTACCGCTGGCAGGTGATGATAAAATCGCGCGAACTGAAACCGATGCGCGCCGCAATTGCCGCGATGCGCGCCGAAGTCGGCCCGCCGGCGGAGCGCGACGACATATATCTCGCGATCGACATCGATCCGGTAAGGATGCTGTGAGCCTAAAACGTATAGAACGCGGACAGCTAGTGAAATTTTCGCCCTGTCCGCGAGCACCCAAGCGGATTCACTAAAAAAGCAAATGGACGAGACCAACGAACATCTTGCGATGCATCACGTGCCGCGCGCGCGTCACGCCTTCGACGTGAAGATGAAAGACGGCGCGACGATTCATGTTCGCCAACACGGCATCCCCGGCGCGCCGCGGCTCGTGCTCAGTCACGGCAACGGGCTCGCGATCGACGGCTACTTTCCGTTCTGGGGACCGCTGCGCGACCGTTACGAAGTGATCGTCTTCGACTTCCGCAATCACGGCCACAACCCTCTGCACACGGCCGAAGGGCATACGTGGAGTAATTTTATTTCCGATATGGATGCCGTCTGGCACGCGATTAATCGTGAGCTTGGTGCGAAGCCGGCCGTCGGCCTGTTTCACTCGCTGTCGGGCGTAACGGCCGCGATGCATGCGCTCAAGTACGGCCGGCGATTCGACGCGCTGGTGCTGTTCGATCCGCCGGTCTATCCGCGCGCCGGCCATCCTGTCCAGTACCTGCAGCAATCCGACAAGGAATCGCTCGCGTCGCGCGCGGCGCGTCGTCCCGAGCGCTATAAGGATCCGATGGAACTGGCGAAGCAGTTCAAGCGGCGTTTCAAACGATGGGTGCCGGACGCATACGAGCTGATGGCGCGCGCGACGCTGCGGCACGACCGCGCGAGCGGTGACTGGATTCTCGCGTGTCCGCGCGAATACGAGGCGCACGTTTTTTCCAGCGGCGCGAATCCCGACCTGTGGCCGCAGATGGCGCATTGCCCGGTGCCGGTTAAGCTAGTGTGCGGAGATCCTACCCTCGAAGAAGTGATGCCGCCGGCGCTGATCGGGCGCGCGATGGCCGAGGAACTGCGGTTGCCGTACGAAGCGATTCCTGGCACGTCGCACTTTCTTCAAATCGAGCGTCCCGCCGAGTGCCTCCGCGCCGTCGAAGCGTTTCTCGCGCCGCTCGGACTCGCCGCGCCAACTACCCTTTGATAGATTTATAAAAACCGGTATCAGAAATGGCGCTGCTGAAAATTCGCAAATTTCCCGACGACAAACTCAAGGAACCCGCGGCTCCCGTCAAGAATATCAACGGCAACGTCGAAGGCCTGATCGACAGCATGGTGCAGACTATGTACGCCGCGCCGGGCGTGGGCCTTGCCGCGCCGCAGGTCGGAGAATCGAAGCGGATCATCGTGCTCGACACCGATCATGAGAATCCCGGCAAGCGTCTGCTGAAACTGATCAACCCGCAGGTCGTTGAGGCCGAAGGCAAGATCGTTTGGGAAGAAGGATGCCTGTCGGTGATCGATTACACCGCCGACGTCGAGCGCGCGGCGCACGTGTTGGTGCGTGCATGGACGCCCGACGAGAAAGAAATCGAGATCGAAGCCGACGAATTGCTCGCGGTCGCGCTCCAGCACGAGATCGATCACCTGGACGGCAAGCTGTTCATCGATCGAATCAGCCGAATCAAGCGCGAACTCTACAAGCGCAAACTGAAGAAGTTAATCAAGGAGGGCAAGGCCGACAGCGTGCGACCCTCCACGGTGCGGATCTAAAATCGCAGAGCCACTAAAGATCGTTTTCATGGGCACGCCGGCCCTGGCGGCCCACATCCTGGAACGGCTCGTGATGGCCTCAGGAGCCAACTTCCGCGTGATCGGCGTCGTCACGCGTCCAGACAGGCCGCGCGGGCGCGGGCTCGGCATGGAGCCGAGCGAAGTCGGCGCAGTCGCGGAGAAGTATAAAATTCCGACGCTGAAGCCGGTCAAAATTCGCACGCCGGAATTTCTGGACGAGCTGAAAGCCTTCGCCCCCGACCTTTTGGTGGTGGCGGCTTACGGACGAATTTTGCCAAACCCGGTTCTGGACGTCCCACGAATCGCGCCGATGAATGTACATGCCTCGTTATTGCCGCGGCATCGCGGCGCCGCGCCGGTCGAAGGTGCGATCCTGGCGGGCGACGCCGAAACGGGAGTCACAATCATGCGGATCGTCGAGCGGATGGACGCCGGCCCGATGTACTTGCAGCGCAAGATTCCGATCGAAGCGAACGATACGCAGGGGACGCTCAAGGAGAAGCTCGCGGAACTTGGCGCGGCCGCGATGCTCGAGGCCATCGATCTCGCGAGCCTCGGAGCGCTTACTGAAACGCCGCAGGACGAAGCGCTCGCAACCTACACGGCGCAAGTCGAGAAGAAAGACGCCGTAATTGACTGGACGGCGAGCGCTGTACAAATCGAGCGGATGACGCGCGCGTACGATCCGAGGCCGGTGGCGCGGACGCGCCTTGGCAACGACGAAGTCCTCATCTGGCGCGCCGCAGTCGAGCACGAAGACGGAAGCAGCGACTCTCCCGGCACGATTGTGAGCGTCAAGCCAAATCCCGTGGTTCAATGCGGAGCGGGACGACTCAGGCTGATCGAGGTGCAGGCGCCGGGGCGAAAGAGAATGTCCGCGGCAGAATTCCTGCGAGGCAAACGCATCGAAGCCGGAGCGCGATTCGGCTCATGAGCGAGGATCGCGCGAAAGCGAAGCTGCCCGCGCGATCGAGCTCGCGCACAGACGAAGGCCTCGCATCGCGTCTGGCAGCGGCCGAGATTCTGTATCGCGTCGATCAGGAATCCGGCTATGCCGACGTTCTGCTCGGCGGTCGGCTTCCTGACTTTGCGCCCGCCGATCGCCGGCTGATTACGCGCCTGGTACTCGGGACGCTCGCGTGGCGCGGCCGCCTCGACTACGAGTTGGCGCATCTGACGGGACGCAAGCTCGATGGGATTCAGCCGGCAGCGCTGGCGATCATGCGGATGGGGCTTTTTCAGCTTCGATTCCTGGATCGAATTCCGCAGCATGCGGTGGTGGACACCGCCGTCAGCATTGCCAAACGAATTCCGGAAGCGCGCAAGGCATCGGGTTTCGTCAACGCCGTGATGCGCCGCGCGACTCGCGAGACGGCGCCGATGCCGTCGCGCGAGCGCAATGAAAAAAGTTTTCTTGCCATCGCATATTCGCATCCGCGCTGGATGGTCGAGCGATTCGTCGATTGGTTCGGCGTCGCGAACGCGGAGCGCCTGATGACGGCGAACAACGACGCCGCGCCCAACGCGATCAGGCTGAATCTCGCGCGGGGTGCGCTCGCGGAGATAATCGAGAAGCTGAGCGCGGACGGCTTCGAGATCGGCGCGCCCGGCCGCGCGCCCGAGACGGTCGTGCTAAGCGGCGCGCCGCATTTCGAGTCGCGCGCGTACCGCGAGGGCCTGTTTCACCCGCAGTCCGAGGCGTCGCAGATGGCCGCGCGGATGCTGGCGCCGCGTGCTGGCGCGACGATCGTGGATTGCGCAGCGGCGCCCGGCGGTAAGGCGACGCATCTTGCGGAGATGGTGGGTGAAAGCGGGCGAGTGATCGCCGTGGACCTTAATTTCAACGGACTGAGGAACGCGCGCAGCCTGGCCAATCGACTACGCCATCGTAATGTTGAGTATGTTTGCGCCGACCTGACGGTCGCCGTCCCGTTTCGGCCGTCGAGCTTCGAGTACGTGATGCTTGACGCGCCGTGCACCGGAATTGGAACGCTGCGCGAGCATCCCGAGATAAAATGGCGGCTCAAGCCGAGCGACCCTGCGCGAATGGCTGCCATACAATCACGGATGCTCGACAACGCGGCGGCGCTCGTGCGTCGCGGGGGCGCGATTGTGTATTCGGTTTGCAGCATCGCACCCGAAGAGGGCGAAGGCGTCGTCGATGGATTCCTCGCGCGCCACCACGATTTCGAAATCGATCGCGACATAGCGAGTCGAGACGAGTTTAGAGATGTTATCGAGGCGCGAGGATTCATGAAGACGCGGCCGGACGTCGGCGGCCTCGACGGATTCTTTGCCGCGCGGCTCATTCGGCGCTAGAATTTTGGGTAATTACGGTGCCGCACGTGGACTATCGCTTGATATTTTTCAGGACCTGGCGGTGATTTGAATGATTGCGGGGGCCGCCAGAGCTGGCACAGACTCGAATCCTGATTACTCGGGTACGATCGCGTTGGCGTTCACGCTGAGCGTGCTCGCGTTCATGCTCGCGGGATGTGGTTCGCAGAATTTCACCCCGCTTCCAGCCACGGGCTATTACACGCCCTCGCAGAGCTATAGAGGCACACGCACCGAAGTCGCTTCATGGTACGGACCCGGATTCGCGGGACGGACTACGAGCACGGGCGAGGTTTACAATCCCGAAGGGCTGACGGCGGCATCCACCACGCTGCCACTGGGTTCGCACGTCAGGGTGCTGAACCCCGACACCGGCAGGTCGGTGGTGGTGCGAATCAACGACCGCGGTCCATTCGTGCGCGGGCGCTCGCTGGACCTTTCGCACGGCGCGGCGACACAAATCGGGCTGACTGGAAGGGGCGTCGGCAGGGTAGAGGTGACACCGACCGCGCGAAGCACGCCATCTGCAACCTGGAGCGGTGGGGATTACGCTGAAAGCTCGGTCGCCGCAGAGCCGCGCAATCTGAGTTACGTGTCATACCGCTCACATTATACGTACGTCAGACCGAAGCGGCGTCACCACCACTACTATACCTCCTATTCGTCAAGCCGAATGGTCTCAAACCCGATCGGCGCATGGCTCTCGAGCGCACTTCCGCGGTTCTGAGCGTAGCGCGAGTGCTTCACCACGCACCTTCGCAAGTGAATCGATCGCGATGGATCTGAATACCCAGTTCAGATCGATGGCGCAGTACAACACGTGGATGAATCGCCGCATCTACGACATCTGCGGCGCGCTCAGCGACGAGGAGCGCAAGCGCGACCTGCACGCATTTTTCGGCTCGATCCATCGCACGCTCAACCATCTGCTGCTCACCGATCGCGTGCAGATGGGCCGGTTTGTCGGCGCCGATCGCATGCGATCGTTCGACGATCGCGGCCGTCCGATCGAGATTCGCTCGCTCGACCAGGAATTGTACGCGGATTTCTCAACGCTTCGACCCGAACGTGAGAAGACCGACGCCATGATCGAGGCGTGGACAACCTCCGGCGAAGTCACAGCCGAGTTTCTGGCGCGCGACATGGTCTATGACGCGATGTCAGCGGCCGGTCGTTATTGCGTGCCGATGTGGATCGCGGTGACGCATTTTTTCAATCATCAGACGCACCATCGCGGACAAATCACGACTCTGCTGAGTCAGCTCGGGCGCGATCCGGGAGTGACGGATCTCATGGCGTTGTACCGGGTCAAAATAGATGGATAAATCTCCATTGGTGGATGCCGTCGACAAGATAGCGCCGTCGATTCTGTCGGCTGACTTCGCGCGGCTCGGCGACGAGATTCACGCGGTCGAAAAGGCCGGCGCCGACATGATTCATTTCGACGTGATGGACGGGCACTTCGTGCCCAATCTGTCGATTGGAATCCCGGTGCTCGAGTCGGTGCGCAAGATAACCAGGCTGCCGCTCGATGCGCACCTGATGATTTCGGAGCCGGCGCGCTACGTCGAGGCCTTCGTGAAGGCGGGCGCCAATTCGATTTCGGTGCATTGCGAGGTTTGCCCCGACATCCCCGCGATGGCGAAGCGAATCCATGACCTCGGCGCGCGCGCGTCGATCGGAATCAATCCCGAGACCGACGCCGGCCGCGTGCTGCCGTTCGCCGAGCATCTCGACATGATCCTTGTGATGAGCGTGCATCCGGGCTTCGGCGGGCAAGAGTTCATCCCGGCCGCGCTCGACAAGCTGCGTTACATCCGGCGCGAGCTGAAGCGGCGCGGACTCGCAATCGACGTCGAGATCGACGGCGGCGTGAAGCTCGACAATATCGCGGACGTAAAGGCCGCCGGCGCCAATGTGTTCGTCTCAGGCTCGGGAATCTTCGGCAAGCCCGACTACGTCAAAATTGTCGGCGAGATGCGCGACCTGATCGCGCACACGCAAACGTAGCGTTAAAATGCATTCACGTTAGAGCACCTCAGCCCCAGAGAGAATCCACTCTAGATGCGTCGAGTCGAGGATTTCTTATGAATGCAGAGACGCAGACGCCCTCAATCACGCGCATACTGCTTCTAGGCGGCGGCTTCGCCGGGATCTACACGGCGCGGCGGCTGGAGAAGCTGTTTGCTGGCCGAAGCGACGTCGAGATTATTTTGGTAAGTCGCGACAACTTCCTGCTGATGACGCCGCTGATGTTTGAAGTCTGTTCGGGCACGTTGGAGGCGAGCGACTGCTCGATCTCCATTCGAGAGTTCGTGCGCAACGTGAAGTTCATTGAAGCATCAATCGATGAGATCGACTTGGAGCACCGTCTGGTCCGAATTTCCTGGGGCAACGATGACAAACGAGAGTTGTCTTATGACCAGCTCGTCCTCGCGATGGGAGGCCTGACCAACACCAGCCGGATTCCCGGCTCGGAGTTGGCGTTCACGTTTAAGACGCTCGCCGACGCGATCCTCCTTCGCAACCATGTGATCGAGAGGATGGAACGTGCGGAGGCCGAATCGGATGCGATGCTGCGGGGGCGTCAACTGACATTCGTGGTCATTGGAGGCGGCCTGGTTGGTGTGGAAGTCTTCGGCGAATTGACTGCCTTCATGGACGACATTCTTCGCTACTACCCAGGCATCCGGCGTGACGAGATTCGGCTTTATCTTCTGCAAGCAGGTGAAGAGATCATGCCGGAGCTGTCGAAGAACCTGGCTGAGTATTCCACTCACGTGCTCTCGAAGCGGACGGGAGTTAGCATTCGTGTCAACTCACCTGTCGAGCGCATCACGCCTGGTCAGGTTCATCTCAAAGACGAAATTCTTGAGGCTTCGACCATCATCCTCTCCGCCGGCGTCGTGCCGTCGCCGATAGTTGCGCGGCTCGCAGTCGAAAAAGACCAGCGCGGCAAGATCGCGGTCGAACCGACGATGAGATGCAAGCAGCATCCGGAAGTCTGGGCGGTGGGAGACTGCGCATCAATACCGGACCCGACCGGCAAACCGTACCCCGAGCTCGCTCAGCACGCGATGCGTGAAGCGAAGGTTTTAGCCGACAACATTTACGCGACTATCAATCAATTGCCGATAGAGCCATTCGTTTACAAGACGAAGGGCATCATGGCGTCGCTGGGACACCACCGCGCAGTCGCTGCAATGATGGGCATTCCGCTTCGCGGGTTTCTGGCGTGGTGGCTTCGCCGCAGCTACTACCTTCTGGTCACGCCGCGAATAGCTCCGCGCGTTCGACTCGTTGCCGATTGGACGATCAGGTTTTTCTTTCGCCCGTCGTTGAGCAAGATCGACCTCAATACTGAAAGGGAAATGCTTCTCCACTACGCCGCGGTAGAGCGCTCGCTGAGAGCGGACGAGCATTCGGAGGTGAAGAGCACTATCGCTCGGGAGAACGCGCGTTGAATATACCTCTCTAGCGATGAATCTGATGGACGATCTGCAGAAGAATTGTCGTCGAGGGGAAGATTCGGAAGTCCCGCCGGACTCGCGCGGTATCGCTTCGGATGCTATAACCACTCGTCTGTATCTTCCCGATCACGCTCAACCGCAGACGGGGTGTAGCTCAGCCTGGCCAGAGCACTGCGTTCGGGACGCAGGAGTCGCTGGTTCAAATCCAGTCACCCCGACCACTTCTTCCCAGACTCAGACTCCCAAGTCTGGTTCCCCTTCCCGCTCGGGAAGGGGTTAGGGGTTAGGTTCCTCGATGAAGCCGCTACGTACGTATCCGCAGAACTTTGAATCGCGCGCGAAACGATCGCGCGCTGAACAAGGTCCCGCACCTTCGATCCTCTCCCCTGGGGAGAGGGGAAGCGTGCCGCGCCGCACAACATGATCACCACAGTCGTTCTGATCGTAGCCGCGTACCTTGTCGGCTCGATTCCGACTGGCGTGATCGTCGGCCGGATGCGCGGATTCGATCCGCGCGCGGTCGGCTCCGGCAATATCGGGACGTCCAACGTTATTCGCGCGGGCGGTATGGGCGCAGCCGGGATGACGTTCGTCGGCGACATCCTGAAGGGCGCGATTCCCGTGATCGTGGCGCGGGCTGCCGGGTTTCCCGTCGCGATTATCGCATGGGTCGGCCTGGCGGCGTTCATCGGCGCGATTTGCTCGGTGTTTCTGTTTTTTCAAGGCGGCAAAGGCATCGCGGCCGCGCTGGGAATCTGGCTGGCGATCTCGCCGATGGCGATTCTGTTCGCGCTGGCAGTGTTCGCCGTGGTCCTTGCGATTAGCCGAATCATGTCGCTGGCGTCGATGTGCGCGGCAATCGCGCTGCCGCCGACGGTCGCTGCGCTGGGCTTGCCGCATCACTATTTGCTGCTCGCAATCCTGATGACGGCGCTGGCCCTGTTCCGCCATCGCGAGAATATCCAGCGCCTATCGCGCGGCGAGGAGCCCAAATTTCAGCCCAGGCGCAGCGACAGCGCTGCATCGTAGGGTGTTGCCACTGCCTGCCAATTAATCGGACGCCCGCCAGTTGAGCATCCCGGAAACCGAGCCTGAAAAAATTGTGACGCCGCAATGCGTATCGCAACGGCCAGTGCTCGTTGGCATCGCGCTTGCGTTGACCGATGGCCTTGGATGTTGGCGCAATCCTGCTGGATGGACTAGGTATCTGCTTCTAACCGGTGAGGAGTGACGCCATGACATTAGAGGAAAAAAAGGAATTAGCCACGGAATTTCTCAGCGAGTTTGAAGATCCCGATCCGGTGCGGCTCGCCACGATGGTCGCCAACGACTTCGAATGGAAGATCATGACCAGGATGCCCGGCATGCCTACGGTGAAGGGGCATGAAGGACTCAGGAATCTCGCGAGGGTGATCAAGGCGATGATGCCGGGCGGACTCGGTCTCAAAATCGAGACGGTCATTTGCGAAGGTGACCGCTGCGCGATTCAGGCGGAGTCGAATACCGTCGCGGCGAACGGGAAGAAATACAACAATCTCTACCACTTCGACATCCGCTTTGATGGCGATAAGATTGCCGAGGTGCGCGAATATAACGACACCAATCACGCGCGGGAGGTTTTTTTCAGCTAGCAGGCGCCGAGGGGAACCGTCGCGGCGGGCGCGCGAAATGGGGGGCTTGAACCGTCGGCATCTTGGGGGAAAGGTTATTGGTGGATGAGGGGTGGGCCGGCAGATTTCCCGAGCGGCCAGCCAGAGATGCGACCGAGAAGAGACTCGTGAAGAAGGTTGAGGCGATCATTAGACCGTTCAAGCTCGACAGGGTTAAAGAGGCCCTGGCGGGTATCGGCGTGCAAGGCCTCACGGTCAGCGAAGTGAAGGGATTCGGCAGTCCCAAGGTAAAGCTCGGGATAATTGTTTCGGACGAGCTGACGGCGCAGGTCGTCGAGACTATCGACCGGGCGGCGCGCGCGCGGCCAATCTGAATAGGACCGAGAGGAGACTTATGAAGAAGGTTGAGGCGATCATCAAACCGTTCAAGCTCGACGAGGTCAAAGAGGCCCTGTCGAGTATCGGGGTGCAGGGTCTCACGGTCAGCGAAGTGAAGGGATTTGGCCGTCAGAAGGGGCATACCGAGCTGTACCGCGGCGCGGAGTACGTCGTGGATTTTCTGCCCAAGGTGAAGCTCGAGATAATTGTTTCGGACGAGCTGGCGGCGCAGGTCGTCGAGACTATCGAGCGCGCGGCGCGAACCGGCAGAATCGGCGACGGGAAAATCTTCGTCATGCCGATGGAAGAGGTGGTGCGTATCCGCACCGGCGAGCGCGGCGTCAACGCGCTGTAGCGATTGCGCTAACCGAAAAGATCAGTTTTTCCTTCCGTTGCTTGCGATGCCGCGGCCGAAGTCCCACTTGCGGCCCTTCTTGAACTCGCTGACGATTCGCCGCGACACCACCATCCGGTGCACTTCGTCGGGCCCGTCGTAGATGCGTGCGAAGCGCGCGTGACGGTACATCCGGGCCAGCGGCGTATCCTCCGACACGCCCATCGCGCCGTGCACCTGGATGGCGCGATCTATAACGTCGTGCAGCACCTTCGCGCCGAAGAATTTGATCAGTGATATCTCGACGCGCGCCTCGTCGCCGGCGTCGATCTTTGCGGCCGCGTTGAGCGTGAGCAATCGTGCGGCCTGGATTTCGGCGGCGGAGTCGGCAATCCAGTTCTGGATCGTCTGCTTGTCGGAGAGCGGACCGCCGAAGGCTTGGCGATTGATCGCCCGATCCACCATCAGCTCGAACGCGCGCTGCGCCTGCCCCAGCCATCGCATGCAATGGTAGATGCGGCCCGGACCGAGCCTTTTCTGTGCAATCTTGAACGCCTGCCCGCGCGGGCCGAGCAGGTTCGTCAGCGGCACACGCACGTCGGTGTATTTGATCTCGCAGTGCCCGCCCGACGTCTCGCCCATCACGGGCACGATGCGCACGATCTGGTAGCCCTTGGTATCGGTCGGGACGACGATCATGCTGAAGCGCTCGTGCGCGGGCGCGTCGGGCTCGGTCACGCACATCACGGTCGAGAAGGCCGCCACGTTGGCGCCGCTGGTGAACCACTTGTGGCCGTTGATGACCCATTCGTCGCCGTCCTGCACCGCGCGCGTGCGCAAGCCGGTCGGGTCGGCGCCGGAGACTTCAGGTTCCGTCATCGAGAAGCTTGGATAGATGTCGCCGTTGACCAGCGGCGCGAGCCAGCGCTTTTTCTGTTCGGGATTTCCGTACAGGTGCAGCATGGTGGCGTCCTGCGCGGAATGCGTGCCGAGGCCGGCGATCGCGTACTCGCTGCGCCCGACGATTTCATTGACGAACACGTAGGGCATGAACTCGAGTCCGCCCCCGCCGATTTCCCTGGGCAGGCCGAGCGCCCACAGCCCGCGTTTTTTCGCCTCGGCCTGGATCGCCTTGAACGTGCGCGATGATTCCTCGCCGCCTCGCTCGAGAATTTTCTCATTGGGGTAAATCAGCTCGCTCAAAAAACCCGAAACGCGATTGCGCAAGTCCTGGACTTCGGGACTATCTTCAATTTCGGCGACACTTTGCATGGTACTTCTCCTCGTGAGCGGCTGCGCGCATACCGATCGTTATCGCGCATCGTAGCCACCTGACAAGCGCGGACGGGCAAACAGAAATATAGTGGGCTGCGATCTGGCAGTGTGATAGGAACCGAGAATCACGCTACGCGGAAAGGAAACAGTAAAATGATCGACCTCTACACCTGGACGACGCCTAACGGCCGCAAACCCGCAATCATGCTCGAGGAGTGCGGCCTCGAGTACTCGGTTCATCCGGTAAACATTCGCAACGGAGACCAGTTCAAGCCGGAGTTCGTGAAGATCTGTCCGAACAGCAAGATTCCCGCGATCGTCGATCATGACGCGGGCGTCTCGATTTTCGAGTCGGGCGCGATTCTCGTGCATCTGGCGGAGAAGACCGGCAAGCTGTTCCCCGCGAAGAATCCCGCGCGCGCGAAAGTGCTCGAATGGTTGTTCTGGCAGATGGCAAATGTCGGTCCGATGTTCGGACAGGCGCGGGCCATTTCGTGAACGCGGCGCCCGAAAAAATTCCGTATGCGATCGATCGCTACGCCAACGAATCAGCGCGACTAATCAAAGTGCTCGACAATCAGCTGGCGCAGACCGAATACATGGCAGGCGAGTATTCGATCGCGGACATCGCGACCTACCCGTGGCTGGTGGTTGGTTTCCCAGCGATAAAAGCCGTGAAGCCCGACGTGGTGGGAGAAGGCGCGAACGTTGTGCGATGGATCGCGGCGGTCGGCGCGCGTCCGGCGGTGAAGAAGGGCATGGAAGTGCCGAAGGTCTGATTGCCGGCGGCGGCCCGACCTAGTCGCGCTGAAAGTGGTCGTAGTGTCGCCGTTTTCTCCGAAAACACCGCTTAGCTATTGTAGTTTAAAGCGAAGCTGTTTCACGTGAAACGTTTTTAGTTCAGGAGAACGAAACGCGAATTGCCGCGTGAGCGCGAGTTCGCCGTCAGCGCACGTTGTCTTGCGGGACGAAGCCTTGCATGCCTTTGAATGCGCCGTCGAGGATCTCGACTTGCGAGCCTTTGTCGTCGCTGTTGATGATTCGCACGGGAGTGTTGTTGTCGATCTGCTTGGTGGCGAGTCCTTCGCCGAGTCCTCCGATCACTCCGCCGACGACTCCTCCCTGTTTTTTCAGATCGCTCAGTTTGGTGAAGGTATTCTCGTCCGGATAGACGGCGACCGTGCTCTCGCCATTATGTGCGACCAGCTTATGACCGCATCCCGCGATCGCCAGCGAAGCTCCAATGGTAAATGCGCAGACGACCAGCGTCGAAGTTCGCATCGAGAATGCTCCTCGCCCCCGATCCGGACTTGTAGCATGAGCTTCGGGAAAACGGCCATCCAAAGGAGTCAAACGACCGAATCAGGTATCGCCGATCATCTCTTCTTGTTTTGGTGTTTGAGGATTTGGTTTTGAATCGTGAAGCTGTGTTTGCCGAAGAACCGGACTGTCGTAAATCTTCTGAGGTGAAGTCTCCTAGCGGGGGCCGACACGCCCCCGCTAAGAGAGCGCACTGATGCAGAACCGACAGGCCTAGAGTTGTCCGTCAACCGCCGACAACAGCAACGTAATCGTCGTTCCCATCGTCTGGTAACCTACGAACACCACTACCGCGACTGCGGCCATGATCAGCGCGTATTCTGCCATTGTCTGGCCCGGCTGATACTCGCGCATCTTTACAAACAACCTCGTTAGCTTGTCCATGTCCCGTACTCTCCTTCCGAATGTTTATTGGCCGATATTGGCCACGCGATTCACAGCATCATTTATGCCACTGTAAGTTATTCACGTTAATATTGATGTTTCTCCGCTTAGACACTCTTACGCACGCTTACAACCGCGCAGCGGTGCAACGTTCGGTGGCGACTCCGCTACAGAAAGTAGTCAGGACTGTCAGCTGGACCAGTCTGGTACGACTAAATTGTTACGGCAAATGCCTTCCTGACAGATCTCAGGAAGGTGCTGTCAAAATACGCACGAGCGGAATCGCAAAAATTGCGGGCGATTGGGGGCCATGATAGGCTTCACGGTTCGCTCGGAGGGCAAACGTGCCCGGAGCAAATAGCAATTCGAATCGGCCCCGGCCAGTGTCGGCGGCCACGAGCGATCCAGGAGGAATTTTTGTCCGCGGAAAATGCAGTGCCCGCCATCAAACGCGCGGTCACGATGGAAAAGCTGGTGAACCTGTGCAAGCGCCGTGGAATTGTTTTTCCGACGAGCGACATCTACGGGGGACTCGGATCCACCTTCGACTACGGCCCCCTGGGCGTCGAGCTCAAGCGCAACGTCAAGGAGGCGTGGTGGCGCGAGATGGTGCAGTACCGCAGCGACGTGCTGGGGCTGGACTCGGCCATATTTCAGCATCCGCGCACCTGGGAAGCGTCGGGGCATCTGAAAAATTTCACCGACCCGATGGTCGATTGCAAAGCATGCAAGAATCGTTTTCGCGCCGATAAAATCCAAGGCGACAAATGCCCCGAGTGCGGCGGCGAGCTGACGCCAGCGCGCAATTTCAACCTGATGTTCAAGACGTTCATGGGCCCGGTCGAGGACACTGCAGCGGTGGTCTACCTGCGGCCGGAAACGGCGCAGGGAATTTTCTCGAACTTCGAGAACATCGTGGATACGCAGCGCGTCAAGCTGCCGTTCGGCGTCGCGCAGCAGGGCAAGTCGTTCCGCAATGAAATCACCACCGAGAATTTCATCTTCCGTACGCGCGAGTTCGAGCAGATGGAGATGGAGTACTTCGTTCGGCCGGATCGCGAGGAAGAAGAGAAGTGGTATCGCTACTGGGTCGATTTTCGATTCAACTGGCATGTCAAGTTCGGGATCAAGGCCGATCATCTGCGCAAGCGCGAGCACGCGACCGATGAGTTGTCGCATTATTCGAGCGGCACCACCGATATCGAGTTCCTGTATCCGTTCGGATGGGGCGAGCTGGAAGGCGTCGCCAAGCGCGGCAGCTTCGACCTCGATCAGCATGCGAAGTTCAGCGGCAAGGACCTTACTTATTTCGATGAGGATACCAAGACGCGCTTTCGACCGTGGGTGATCGAGCCCGCGCTCGGCGTCGATCGCGCGATGCTCGCGTTCATGCTCGATGCGTACGACGAGGACGTGGTCGATAACGAAGAGCGAATCGTGCTGCGGCTCGATCCGCGGCTCGCGCCAATCAAGGTTGCAGTCTATCCGCTGTTGCGCAAAGCGGGGCAGCCGGAAAAGGCGATCGCGATACGCGACGCGTTGAAGCGGCATTTCACGGTCGCCTACGATCAGGCGGGCTCGATCGGCCGCCGCTATCGCCGCCAGGATGAAGTCGGCACGCCATACGGCGTGACGATCGATCATCAGACGATGGAAGACGACACGGTGACGATTCGCGATCGCGACGCGATGACGCAGGAGCGCGTGCCCATGGCGCGGCTGGTCGAAGAGATCGGAAATCGAATCGGCTGGACGCAATAAAAAACTAAAAACTAAAAAATTAAAAATTAAAATTGTCGCCGCGCGATGCGGAGACGGGAGCAACGGTTTCACATGGGTCGGATTCATCCTGAGATCTATTTTTTCGGTGCGGGCGTGGCGGAAGGGCGCGCCGAGATGCGGAATTTGCTGGGGGGCAAGGGGGCAAATCTCGCCGAGATGGCGCGACTCAAGCTGCCGGTGCCGCCGGGGTTCACGATCTCGACGAAGGTCTGCAACTACTTTTACGATCACGGCCACAAGTATCCGAAGGGGCTGACCGAAGGGGTCGCGAAGAGCGTCGTGCGCGTCGAGAAGGCGCTCGGGCGCAAGTTCGGTGACGCGAAGAATCCGCTGCTGGTGTCGGTGCGCTCAGGCGCGCGCGTTTCGATGCCGGGGATGATGGACACGGTGCTGAACCTCGGGCTTACCGACGAGACGGTGGCGGGGCTCGAGGAAATCAGCGGCAATCCGCGCTTCGCGTGGGACTCGTACCGGCGCTTCTGCCAGATGTTCGGCGACGTCGTGCTCAAGCTGAAGCCGGAGAACAAGAACGATCCCGATCCGTTCGAGCAAATTATCGAACACAAAAAGGCGACGCGCGGCGTCGAGAACGACACCGACCTGAACGTCGATGACTTGCGGGAATTGGTCGGCGAGTTCCGCGCGCTGATTCGCTCGCGCGTGGGGCGCGACATCCCGCAGGACCCGCGCGAGCAACTGTGGATGGCGATTGGCGCGGTGTTCGACTCGTGGCACAACGATCGCGCGATCACGTACCGGCGCATCAACAATATTCCTGGCGATTGGGGCACCGCGGTCACGGTGCAATCGATGGTGTTCGGCAATCTCGGCGACGATTGCGCCACCGGCGTCGCGTTCACGCGCGATCCAGGCACGGGAGAGAAAGGAATCTACGGCGAGTTTCTGCCCAACGCGCAGGGTGAGGATGTGGTCGCGGGAATCCGCACGGGACGGCAGATAAGCCTCAAAGCGGGGCGCGCGTGGGCGGCACGCGCGGGAATCAGCGAGGCGGAGCGCGCCGCGCATTACGCGACGCTCGAGGAAGGCTTCCCGGAGGTTTACAAGCAGTTCCTGAAAATCTCGGCGCAGCTCGAAAAACATTTTCGCGACACGCAGGACATGGAATTTACGATCGAGCGTAACCGGCTGTTCATGCTGCAGACGCGCAACGGCAAGCGGACGGCGCAGGCCGCGGTGCGAATCGCGGTGGACATGGCGGACGAGAAGCTGATCGATCGCAAGATGGCGCTCAAGCGCGTCGAGCCGGAACAGCTCGAGCAGTTCTTGCATCCGCGGCTGGACCCGTCGAGCAAAAAACACGTCATCGCGCGCGGGCTGCCGGCGTCGCCGGGCGCAGTCAACGGCGAGGTGGTCTTCTCGGCGGACGAAGCGGTCGCCGTCGCGGAAGCCGGGCGCAAAGTGATTCTGGTGCGGCTGGAGACGTCGCCGGAAGACATCCACGGAATGCAGGTGGCGGAAGGAATTCTCACCGCGCGCGGCGGGATGACGAGTCACGCGGCGGTGGTCGCGCGCGGGATGGGCAAGTCGTGCGTGGCCGGCGTCTCGGCGCTGGAAATCGACTACGGCGCGGGCACGCTGTCGGCCAACGGCGCGGTGATACGCCGCGGCGAGTACATCACTCTCGACGGATCGGCGGGCGAAGTGATCGAGGGGCGGGTGCCGACGGTCGATCCCGAGATGCCGTCGTACTTCAAGAAATTTCTATCGTGGGCGGACGCGGTGCGCAAACTCGGCGTGCGCGCGAACGCCGACACTCCCAACGACGCGAAAATCTCGCGCGACTTCGGCGCCGAGGGAATCGGGCTGTGCCGCACCGAGCACATGTTCTTCGATCCGGAGCGAATCTCGGCGGTCCGCGAAATGATCATGGCGGAGAACGCGACGCAGCGCGGGCGCGCGCTGGCGAAGATCCTGCCGATGCAGCGGGAGGACTTCGTCGGAATCCTGAAAGCGATGGCGGGACTGCCGGTCACGATCCGGTTGCTCGATCCGCCGCTGCACGAATTTCTCCCGCATGCCGACAGCGAGCTGCGCGACCTCGCGGCCAAAATCGGCACCACGCTCGAGCATCTGAAGCAGGTGCGGGCGAGCCTGTTCGAGGTGAATCCGATGCTGGGGCATCGCGGCTCGCGGCTGGGAATCAGCTTCCCGGAAATTTACCAGGCGCAGGCGCGCGCGATTATCGAAGCGGCGTGCGAGCTGCGCAAGCAGGGCGTCAAGGCGATGCCGGAAATCATGCTGCCGCTGATCGGCGAGCGCCGCGAGTTCGACATCCTGGCGGCGCAGATTCGCGAAGTGGCGGACGCGGTATTCAAGGAACGCGGCATCAAGGTGCCGTACACGATCGGCACGATGATCGAAGTGCCGCGCGCGTGCGTGGTTGCCGATCAGATTGGCGAGGTTGCGGAATTCTTTTCATTCGGGACCAACGATCTGACGCAGATGACGTATGGAATCTCGCGCGACGACTCGGGGAAATTTCTCCCCGACTACATCCGCACGGGCGTGTACAAGAAGGACCCGTTCGCGGAGCTCGACCCGGTCGGCGTCGGCGAGTTGATGCGAATCGCGATCGAGCGCGGGCGCAAGTCGAACAAGAAGTTGAAGATCGGCATTTGCGGAGAGCATGGCGGCGATCCCGCCAGCGTCAAGCTGTGCCATCGCCTCGGCCTGGACTACGTGTCGTGCTCGCCGTACCGGATTCCGGTCGCGCGGCTAGCGGCGGCGCAGGCGGCGATAGAGGGGTCGGGGAAGAAGGCTGCGTTCAAGGACGTCTAACGCTTGCTCGAATCGCAGAACCCTCACCGCTGGCCGCAGTTGCGGCCAGCCGCCTCTCCCGTAAAACGAACGGGCGAGGTAAGAGCAGAAGAGTCTCCTAATCGAGATATTTCTTTTCGAGTGACTGGTAGTCCGCGACGCCTATCGTGCGGACGAACTCTTCGAAGACGTTTGAGCTCGTGCCGATGCTTAGTTTGCCGATGCGTTTTAGTTCGGTCATCGCGGTGCGCATCGCGTCGAATATCGTCAGCATCGTTCCGATGTGGATGGTGATTTTGAACGGGTACTTTTTCAATTCGTCGATCGGCAGCAGGTCGCCGTTGTAGATCAGCAGCAGGTCGCCGAGCTTTTCGGCGTAGCGTTTGAGGTCGTCGAGGTTCTTGATTCCATCGACGAAGATCAGGTCGGCGCCGGCCGCGTGATAGGCGCGTGCGCGACGCTCGACGTCGTCCCATCCGTTGACCTGGAGCGCGTCGGTGCGCGCGATGATGACGAGATTGCGATCGCGGCGAGCGTCGCAGGCTGCGCGCACTTTCGGCACCATCGCGTCCGTCGCGATAACCTGCTTGCCCGTGAGAAAACCGCATCGTTTGGGAAACACCTGGTCCTCGATGTGCAGCGCCGCGGCGCCGGCGTCTTCATACTCGCGCACGGTGCGCCAAACATTGAGCGGATTGCCGTAGCCGGTGTCGGCGTCGCAGATGACGGGGACGTTCACAGTCCGCGAAATGGCGCGCGCGTTCGCGACCATCTCGGACATCGTGAGCAGCCCGAGGTCGGGATATCCGCGCGCGGCCGCGGTGCCGAAGCCGGTCATGTAGACGGCGTCGAAACCGGCGGCGACGGCGAGTTTTGCCTGGAGGCAGTCGAAGACGAACGGCGCGACGATCATTTCGGGCCCGGCGAGCAGGTCGCGCAGCCGCGATCTTTGTTCATTCATCGGGAGACGCTCCGTGAAATCAGGCGAAGTAATCTTCGGCGCGGATGGCTGGGATATCGAGCTGGTAGACGCGATTGTTGCGCAGGACCTTGAGATTGACGTTCTCGCCGGGCCGATGGTTGCCGAGCGCCTCGTAGAGCACGCGCCGGTCGTTCACGTCGGTGTCGTCGATGGAAATCACCAGGTCGCCCTGCTGTAAGCCGGCTTTTTCGCCGGGACCGCCGGGCATCACGCCCGCGATTACGACGTGCTCGCGCAAGGTGTAGGAGAGCACGCCGAGCCAGGCGCGCGGCGCGGCAGTGGTGCGGCGGCCGTGTTTGACGATCTCGTCGCGCACCGCGAGGAAGCTTTCGCCAGGCACCCCGAGTATCGCGCGGCTCAGGTCAGCGAAGTTCAAGTAGTTGATGCCGACCACTTGCGCCTGGAGGTTGCAGATCGGTCCGCCGCTCATGCCGATGTCAAGCATCGAACCGGTGACGCAGACGCACTTGTCGAGCACGAATTCCCAAACCGCGTCGAAGGGGCCGAGGTAGGTGATGATGCCGCAATCGGCGCATCGCTTCTCGCCACCGAGACTCGAGACGGTGAACGCTTCCTGTCCGACCACGCATTTTTCCGACGAGACCACTTCGGCGCAGGGAATTTTGCCGCGATCGATTTTCAGCAGACCGATTCCGGTGCTGTAGTCCTTGCCGACGATTTTCGCCTCGAGCTGGTCGCCGCCAGGCATCGTGACGATCACGTTTTGCGCGCCCAGCAACAGGTAGTGAACGGTGAGGATGAGGCCGTCGGGACTGACGACGGTGCCGGTCCCGCGGCGATCGGTGCCGAGGCCAATCGCGGTCGAGACGTGCGTCGACGGGATGTGCGAATGAACGCCGACGGTGGCGCGGAGAATTTTGTCGAGCAGGAATGGAGGCGCGTTCACGATGGCTGTCCCGTGAATTAGGCTAGGACCGCTGACTCTCGGTTTCAAGCGCGATCGTTCACGGGCACGGCCCAAAAAAAGAGGCGGTCCCGACGAGACCGCCTCAGATGAGAAAATCCAGTTGAGTTTTTTTACTTCGCGCTATTCACCGGAGCATCGGGCATCGCGGTTTCATTGGCGCGAATCGAAAGCGTCTGCAGCGCCTCGCCGAGATCGAGCTCGCTGTACTTTTGATTTGAATACAAGTCGTCGAGCCGCTTGACGGCCTGATTCGAACTCATTTCGTTCATCGATAGCTGTCCCGAGAGCTGATGGATAATGCGACGGGCGCCTTTCCAGTGAAACAGGTCGGCGGCGGAATTCAGGACGTCGAGTTTGCCGACGCTGACGCGCATGGCGTCGGAATAGCCATTGACGTAGCCGTCTTTGGCGGTGCCGTTGAGGCGGTTCCAGAAATTGCCATTGTGGCTAACGTTAGACGAAGCAAAAGCAACAGCCCAACTGGCGACAAAGCCTAGCATCACGCCGGCGGCAAATTTCTTCATTTCGCGATGGTTCTCCCCAGACCCGTTAGCATTCGGTTTAGCAAAAATACGTCGCGAGCTCAAATTTGGTTTCGTTCCAAATCGGGGTGCGTTGGACGGTATAAATCAATAAAAACGTCGTAACCTATCGAAAGCCTCGCTTACCCGACCTCTTTGGCCGCCGCCGAGGCGTCCCCGCCACCCACAACAGACGAAAGGGTAGAACATTTTCAGAGCTAGGTAAATAGGGCGTTAACAGGGCATTTTTCAGGCTAATTGCGGGCTTTCGCGAGACCGTCAGGATTGAACGAGGGCGAGCGGCGGTGCCATGATCATGCCCCGTCAGGGCGTTGGCGGGAGGCGGATGTCCATCTACGAACAGGTTCTCACGTTTATCCACAGGCCCGAGCCTGAAACGTTCGAGCAGCTGGCGCTGGAGGTATTTCGTCATCAGTTCGAGACCGTTGCGGCATACCGGCGTTACTGTGAGGGCCGCGGCGCCGAGCCGGGCGCGGTGCGCAGCGTGGACGAGGTGCCAGCGGTCAGCAATGTCGCGTTCAAGTATACCGACCTTGCGATGGAGGGCGCCGCGGAATCGCCCGACGCCGCGATTTTTCTCACCAGCGGGACGACGCAAGGGCGGGAACGGCGCGGACGCCACATAGTTGCGCGGCCCGGGATATATCGCGCGTCGGCAATCGCTCATCTGCGTGCGATGCTGTTTCCCGACACCCGCCGAATGGCGATTCTCGCGATGCATCCGACCGCGGACGCGATGCCTGAGTCGTCGCTGGCGACGATGGTCGGCTGGTGCATCGAAGAGTTCGGGACGCGCGCGCAGGTGGTGGCGTCGCGCGAGCGTGTCGATGTTGAGGCGGCGACCGCGTTTCTTGCCGACTGCGAGGAGCGGCGCGAACCCGTTTGCATCCTGGGGACGACGGCTGCCTTCGCGGCGCTGTTCTCGAAGCTCAACAGCGCTGGAGTCCGCCTTCGGCTCGAGCAGGGTTCGCGGATGATGGACACCGGCGGGGCGAAAGGGCAGGCCGTGCCGATGCGAGCCTCGGAGGTGATCGCGCGCGCGGGAGAATTGCTCGCGATCGAGCCGGCGATGGCGATCAACGAGTACGGGATGACGGAACTGTGCTCGCAGCTCTACGACGCGACGGCGTTCAACAGCGCGGGCGTGTCGCGGACGAATATAGAAGATCGGTACAAAGTTCCGCCGCCGTGGATGCGTGTGACAGCGTGCGATCCAATCACGTTGCGGCCGATGCCGGAGGGCGAAATCGGGCTGCTGACGTTTTTCGATCTGGCCAACGTCGACTCGGTCTCCGCCGTCATGACGGAAGACTTCGGCTCGGTCGAGCGCGGACGAGTTCGCGTGCTCGGCAGAGCGGCGTCGGGAGAAGCTCGCGGATGCGCGTTGGGAATCGCGCAATTCTCGGCGACTGAAGCGGCGCGCAGGATGGGCGCCGCGCCGGAGCGGGCGGAGGCTCGGCGATGAGCGCGAGCGTCGCCAGCGCTGTGCGCGGGGATGGAGCGGATAGCGCCAGCCTCGGCGCGGATCGAATGGCCGGCGCATTGGCGCGCGCGTTCGCACTCTGGCGCAGCCGCGACTACGCGCGCCGACGCGATGCGATAGCCGCAATCGCGCATTCGGCGGGATATTCAGTCGCGCTGCTCGAAAACTCGATCGACGCGCTGGTGAAGCCATTCACCACCGACGCGTTGGAGGCGATGGCAGCGCGGATTTCTGCCAGCGGCGGAATCGAAAGGCTAAAGACGGTTGGATTCATCGCGGCGGGCAACGTTGCGGGCGCCGGAATCCATGAGATTGCGATCGCGCTGATAGCGGGCGCGAGGGTGGCGATCAAGACCGCGACCGCCGAGCCGATTTTTTTCGCGGAGTTTGCGCGCACGCTCGCCGAAATCGATCGCGACGCCGGCTCGCGCATCGAAGTTCTTCACTGGAGCCGCGCCCGCACCGACCTGACCGCGGCGTTGGTTGCGAATTGCGAGCGGGTGGTGGTGTACGGCGACGACGCGACGCTCGAGTCGCTTCATCGTGGCAACGTGATCGGATTCGGCAGCCGGGTGAGTGCCGCGGTAGTCGCGCCGGGTGCTATCGATCCGTCGCGAATCGATCGGGTCGCGGTATTGCTCGCGCGCGACGTCGCGCTGTTCGAGCAACTGGGCTGTTTGTCGCTCCATCATGTGTTCGTGGTGAATACGGCGGCCGGTGCGACGCGCGAGCTGGCTATTCGAATGTCGGCGGCGCTCACGAGTATCGGCGAATCGATGCCGCCGGCGCGCATCCCGTTGCGCGACGCTGCGGCAATACGCGGAGTACGAGAGCGCGCGCGCTGGCGTGCGATTGCGGGCGAGCCGGTCGAACTGTTTGAGGGGCGCGGACTTGAATGGACGGTGGCCTTCGAGCCGAGGCCGGGCTTGGACGACGCGTTCAAAGTGTCGCCGGGGTTCAGGACGGTGCATGTGACGGGAGTGCGCGACCTGGGCGAGTTTCGCGATTGCATCGCGGGTGTGTCGGGACGGCTCGAAGCGATCGCGATCGCCAGCGACGAATCGGAAGCGCTCGAAATTCGAGCGGCAATGGAGGAAATGGCAATACCGTACGTATGCGCGCCCGGCGAGATGCAATCGCCGCCGCTGGATTGGCGCCACGGCGGCGGCCGGTTCCTCGACATGATGGTGGAACCGCGATGAGCGAACTTGGCGATTTCTTCCGCCAGAACCTGGCGCAGACTTCCGACGCACCGATCGGCCTGGAGATAGCAAGCGCCGAGGGTTCGTGGCTGGTCGCGTCGGACGGGCGGCGCTATCTCGATTTCATTGCGGGAATTGGAGTGTCGGCGCTTGGCCATGGGCATCCCGAGGTGATGGCCGCGATCGCGGAGCAGGCGCGACGCCATCTGCACGTCATGGTGTACGGCGAGTACGTGATCGAGAGCCAGGTGATGCTGGCGCGGCGGCTCGCCGAGCTTCTCCCGCCGCCGCTCGAGCGCGTGTATTTCACCAACAGCGGGGCGGAGGCGATCGAATGCGCGCTGAAGGTGGCGCGCAAGTTCAGCGGGCGCGCAGGATTCGTCGCGTTCGATGGCGCGTATCACGGTGACACAATGGGCGCGCTCGCGCTGTGCGGGAATCGCGCGATGCGCGAGCCGTTCGGCGCGCTGCCCGGGCCGGTGACGCATTTGCCGTTCGATGACGAGCGCGCGCTCGAGGAGATCAATTCGACAATCGCGGCAGTGGTGGTCGAGCCGGTGCAGGCGGAGGGCGGCGTGCGAATTCCCGAGCACGGATTCATTCGCGCGCTGCGTGAACGATGCGATCGCGCGGGCGCGATGCTTATCTTCGACGAAGTGCTGACCGGCTTTGGCCGCACCGGCAAGTTGTTCGCGCTCGAGCACTTCGGGGTTGTGCCCGACATTGTCGTGATGGCCAAGGCACTCGGCGGCGGTTTGCCGCTGGGCGCATTGTGCAGCCGCGACGAGGTTCTCGGCGCACTTTCGCACGACCCGCCGCTGGGGCACATCACGACTTTCGGCGGCCATCCGCTTTCGTGCGCGGCTGGACTGGCTGCCTTGAACGTGATCGTGCGCGAGCGGCTCTGGGAGCGCGCGGCGACGATCGGTCGGGAGATTGTGCGACGGCTGCTGGCGATGCGTGCGCCGGAGATCGCGGCGGTACGTGGGTTGGGGATGCTGGTGGGAATCGAGTTTCGCGACGCGGCTCTGGCTAGCCGGTTTGTGGCGGGGTCTTTAGCGCATGGAGTCGTCATGAACTGGACGCTGAACGCGGACAAGGTGGTCCGCGTGGCACCGGCGCTGACGATCACGGCGGACGAGGTCGATTTTGCATTCAGCGCGATGAAAAAAGCGCTTGAAGCGGCGCGGCGCTGAGGTCAGGGTATCTAGATCGAGAGAGGTTCATTGCAACCGGCGCAGGACAGGTACAAGGGGAGCCTGATTGGCGGAGGACAGCAAAAATAACGGCTCGGCCCGGATGACATCTTCCGAGCCCGGCCGCGCCACCTCGGACTTCATCTGGACCGAAGATGACGAGGAATCGATCCGCGTTCTGAAACTCGGCGGCGCGCTCGGTATATTCCTGTTGCTGGCGTATCTTGCGTACGATCAGCACGCGCTGGGAGTGAATGCGCCGGGGATGGGCCTGCACTGGCTGATCCTTGCCGTGACTTGCGGGCTGTTCGGGCTGGTCTGGACGCGCGCGTTCAAGCGCTATTGGAAATTCTGGATCCTCTCGTACAATCTTTTCCTGATCGCGATTTTCATCCTCATCAGCCGTGCGACGATAGATCCGGAGTCGCGTTTCATCGCGATCATGTTGTGTCCGATTGCGACCGCGGCGTTCGTGAGCTGGGGCACGCGCTGGCAGTTCGCGATGGCGGTGACGTCGTTGATTGGTTACGCGGTGGGCGAATATTACGCGCCGATCGAAACGCCCTACGCGGCGTATCGATGGATGGGGCTCATCGCGGCTGTGTTTTTCGCTCAATACACGACGATCTTCATCGACCGGTACCGCCGACGCCTCAGGAAACAGGTGCACGACCTCGAGGAAGCGGCGCGGTTTCGACAGACGCAGATTGCGACGATGGCGCATGACATCCGCAGCCCGGTCGCGGCGCTGAGCGGTTACGTCAATCTGCTCGAGGAATCGGACATCAGTCCAAAGGAGCGGACCGACCTGCTGGGACGAATCGGCTCGACCGCATGGAACATGGACCTGGTGGTGAGCAACGTGCTGGATTACTACGAGGCTCAGGATCAAGATCTCGTCGCGGCGCCGGCTGAGCTGGACCCGAACCAGCTCCTCAACGAGGTTGCGGAGGACTGCGCGCTGCAGGCGCGGCGGCGGAGGATTAGTCTGCGCGTCGAGATTGCGCGGCTGCCGCCGTGCAAGCTGGACCGCCGGCATTTTGAGCGCGTCGTGAGAAACATGCTGGCGTACGCGATCGGAAGGATGGGGAGCGGCGAAGTCACGCTGCACGCGGCGATGCGAAATGAAGCGCTCGCGATCGAGGTCACCGACAGCGGCAGTGGCCCGTCTCTTTCACCGGCTGAAATGGCCGCGCTGTTCGAGCGTCCAAACAAAAACGGGAATCACAGCGCGGGGCGCGGACTCGGACTGTATATCGCACGCGCGATGGCGGAGGCGGCGGGAGGCGGGGTCGAGGCGCGGTTCGCGGACGGCCGGCGGGGACTGACGCTGGTCGCGGAATTTCCACTTGAAGCGCAACCGCCGAAAGCGCGCACGCCGTGAGCAAACTGCCCCGGGCGTCCAGCAAACTCTCCAGCGAATTCGAACTGATCGCGCGACTGAGCGCGGGAATCCGTCCCGGCCGCCGCACGCTTCTCGGCGTCGGCGACGATTGTGCGATTGTCTCGCGGCCGCGCGGACGGACGTTGTTTACGATCGACAGCCTGGTCGAAAATGTTCACTTCGATCTGCGCTGGGGACCTCTGCAGGCGCTTGGTGCGCGCGCGCTCGCGGTTAACTTGAGCGACATCGCGGCGATGGGCGGGCGTCCGACGGCTTGCGTCGTGAACCTGGGCGTGCGCGACGGAATCACGACACGGACGCTCGAACAGATTTATGCTGGGCTGCGCGCCGCGGCGCGCGAGGCCTCGACAGATATCGTGGGCGGCAATATTACGCGGGCGCGCGAGCTGTCGATCACGATCGCGCTGCTCGGCGACGCCGGCCGAGCTTCGATGCGACGAGACGCGGCGCGTCCCGGCGACGAGATCTTCGTAACCGGCACGCTCGGCGATGCGGCCCTCGGCTGGCGCATCCTGGCGGGCAAGCTGACGGCGCGCAGCAATGCGACAAAGGATCGCGTGGCGACAAAATATCTCGTCGAGCGATTTATGTGTCCGCATGTGCGGCTGTATGCCGGGCAGCGGCTTGCGGCTATCCGGCCCACGCCTGCCGCAATCGACATCAGCGACGGACTCGTACAGGACCTGGGTCACGTCCTCGAGCGTAGCGGCGTCGGCGCCGAAGTCGATGCGTCGCGAATCCCTATCTCGCCGGCGTATCGCGTGCTGATGGGCAGCGATCTCACGCATGCGCTCACTGGCGGCGAGGATTACGAATTGCTTTTCTGCGCGAGGCCGGGCCACAGCGAATCGGCATTGTCGCGACGCCTGCGGGTCGAGGTGAGGCGAATCGGCACGATCGTTCGGGGCAAGCAGGTCAAACTGATTGGTGACAGCGCGCCGATTGCCGCAGGATGGGATCAGCTGCGATCGCGTGGCTAGATAGAAACGATGATGTCGATCCTGCCTCTCGCCGTCCTGATCCTTATCGTGCTGAGCGCGATGCTGGCGGCGTCGGAGACCGCGTTGTTCTCGATGGCGCGGCTGGAGCACACGCGCGAGCAGCTCAGCTTGTCCGTGCAGCATGCGCTCGACCGCCTGATGCGCCGGCCGCTCGAGTCGTTGATCGTCATCATCGGGCTGAACGAAGCGTGCAATATTTTCGCCGACTGCCTGGCGACGATCATTCTGCTGGCGTGGCTCGGCGACAAGTGGGGACCAATCGTCGCGGCACCCGCGATGCTCGCGATCGTGCTTTTGTTTTGCGATATCACGCCGAAGACCTTCGCACTCGGATTTCCGGCCGCGCTCGCGTGGCTTACGGCGCGTCCGCTGGCGGTGCTCGCCGATTTGGTTCATCCATTCGCGCGGCATTTCACGCCGCTGGAGGAGGCGCCGCGCCCGGGCCCGGTTTCCGAGGCGGAGTTCAAGACGCTGCTCAGGCTCGGCGAGAACCAGGGTCAGGTCGAACCCGCCGAGCGCGCGATGATTCATCGCGTGTTCGACTTCGGTGCGCGGCGCGCAGCCGAGGTGATGACGCCGCGGGAGCGAATCTTCTCGCTCGACATCGAGATGCCGGTGGCGCAGCTGGTGGCGGAGATCGCGCATGAAAGTTTCTCGCGGGTGCCGGTCTATCGCCACAGCCAGGACAATATCGTGGGAATTTTGCACGCGAAGGATCTCGCGGCGCGGCGCCTGGAGCCATCGCCGCCGCGCGTCGAGCGGCTGGTGCGGCCGGCGTACTTTGTTCCGCCAGGCAAGCTGCTCGCCGATCTATTTGACGAGATGCGGCGCGGGCGCTTCCAGATTGCGCTGGTCGTCAACGAGTACGGGCGCGTGCTCGGCCTGGTGACGCTCGAAGACCTGCTCGAGGAATTGTTCGGCGAGATTCGCGACGAGTTCGACAGCGAGATTCCCGAGCTCACCAAAATATCCGACGACGAATGGTCCGCGTCGGGCGCGGTCGCGCTGGGCAAGCTGGCGGACGCGCTCGCTCCCGCGCGCGTGATCGAGGTTTATGGCGGCGGCAAGACGCTCAGCAGCCTGGTGCTGCGCAGGCTCGGGCGCGTACCGCGTGCGGGCGAGAAACTGAGGCTCGGAGAATTCGAAGCCACCATCGAGCGCGTGCGCGGGGCGGCCGTCGAGCTGGTGAGGCTGCATCGATGACGATGGTCTGGCTGATCGTGGCGCTGGCGGGATGCCTAGCGGTGCAGGCGTTCTTCGCCGCTTCCGAGATCGCGCTGGTTTCGGCCGACGATTTGAAAGTCCGCGCCGGCAGCGAAGGCGGCCACCAACGCTCGCGAGTGCTTGGCGGACTGCTGGCCAATCGTGATCGTTTGCTGGCGCTCACTCTCACCGGAACCAACCTCGCGACGGTGGTCGCGGCGGTCGTGCTCACCAGCTTTCTGCATCGAACCAGGCCGCACCTGGTTTATCTCGCGCCGTTTATCCTGACTCCGATTACGCTGGTGCTGGGCGAATCGATACCGAAGCTGTTGACGCTGGTGAATCCGCACGCATTTGCGCTGTTCGCCGCGCGGCCGCTGCGGTTCCTCGCGACGGTGCTCGCGCCGCTGCTCTACGCGGAAACTGTTCTGAGCAGATTGCTGCGCCGGCTCGCGGGCGTGCCAGCCGACGCCGAGAGCGTGTTCCTGAGCCGCGACGATCTGGCGCGTTTGATGCGCCGGCGTCCGAGTGACGCAGCCGAGCAGCCGCAAGACGCCATCCTGCCTGCCGAGCAGTTGATGATCAGTCGAATTTTTCGCTTCTCGCAGGCCGAGGCGCGCAAGGCGATGGTGCCGCTGGTTGGAGTCGACGCGATCCCGGAGGATACCTCGCTCGCAGCGGCGATCGAAACTGTCCGCCGCGAGGGCTTCAGCCGCATCCCGGTGTTCCGGCGTCGAATCACGGACATCGTTGGCGTCGTTCATGTTTTCGATCTTCTGCAGGCGCCCGATCTCAGCCGCCCGGTGAGCGACATAATGCGGCCGGTCAGTTATTTTCCCGAATCGATGCCGCTCGACGAAGCGCTGGTGGCGATGCAACGCACCGGCGAGAATCTTGCCGTGATCGTCGATGAGTATGGCGGCTCCGCGGGAATTCTGACGCTGGAAGATCTGATCGAGGAGATCGTCGGCGATATCGAAGACGAACACGACCTCGGCGAGGAGCTCGCGAAAATCGTCAGTCCGCGCGTGCTGTCCGTGCTCGGCCGCGCGCCGATTGCGGAGCTGAACGAGCGCTTTGGCCTCAAGCTTTCGGAGGCGGATGAGTATGCTACCATCGGCGGATTGGTGGTCGAACGACTCGGGCATATTCCCAAGCCCGGCGAAAAATTAATCGAGGGCGAATTGACGATCACCGTCACGCGCAGCGACGCGCGGGCGGTGCGCGAACTGATGTTGACTCTGGCGCATCCGCTTCGTCCTGAACTCCTCAAGCGGCGATGACCGAAAAGCGAATTCGCGAAATCCTCGACGGTGTCGCCGCAGGCCGCATGACCGCCGGCGCGGCGTTCAAACAAATCCGCGAGCTGCCGTTCGAGGATCTCGGCTTTGCCAAGCTCGACAGCCATCGGAGTGTACGGCGCGGGATTCCCGAAGTGATTTTTGGCGAAGGCAAGACCGCGGATCAGCTCGCGGCGATCGGTCGGCGCGTGCTCGCGTCAGGAACGAATCTGATAATCACGCGGCTGGCCGCCGACAAGGCGCGCATCGTCAAACGCAAAATTCGCGCGCTGGTCTACCACGGCGACGCGCGCATCGGCGTGGTGGTGAAGGAGCGCGTAAAGGCGTCGGGACATGGCGTCGTAATGGTGCTGAGCGCGGGCACTTCCGACATTCCGGTCGCCGAGGAAGCCGCGTTGTGCGCCGAGCTGTTCGGAAATCGCATCGCGCGCGTTTACGACGTGGGCGTCGCGGGAATTCATCGCCTGACGGCGAACCTCGAAGTGATTCGCGAGGCGAGCGTGCTGATCGTCGTCGCCGGAATGGAAGGCGCGCTGCCTTCGGTCGTCGCGGGCCTGGTGGATAAGCCCGTGATCGCCGTGCCGACCAGCGTCGGCTACGGCGCCTCGATGGGCGGGCTGGCCGCGCTGCTCGGAATGCTGAATTCTTGCGCGAGCGGCGTAACTGTCGTCAACATCGACAATGGTTTCGGCGCGGCGCTGGCGGCCACGTTGATCAATCGCGTGGGAATCGAACGCGACGGCCGCTGATGGCGAAACGCACGTCAATCACCAGCGGGCGCGCGCGCCGCGCGATCAAGATGGGCGAGCTCGCGTCGCAAGTTGGCTCCAGCTACCTCTGGAACCAACTGCGGCGGCCGTTTCTGAGCGCGCCCGCGCGCGAGCGCGAACTGCTCGATACTCACATCCGCAACGCGCAGCGAATTGTCGAGAGCTCGACGCAGCTGCGCGGCGCGTTCATGAAGCTCATCCAGATGCTCTCGATTCGCAAGGACCTGCTGCCGGGCGAGGCGCTCGACGTGCTGCGCGCGACGCAATCGAGCGTGCCGCCTATGAGCTACGCGACAATCTCGGAGCAGATTCGCAAGGAGATTGGCAAACGGCCCGAAGCGCTCTTCAGGAGTTTCGACCAGACCGCGTTTGCGGCCGCGTCGCTTGGACAGGTGCATCGCGGGGTCACGCGCGGCGGTGTCGACGTGGCGGTGAAGATTCAATATCCCGGCGTTGAGGATACCGTCGAGCAGGATCTGCAGAATCTTAAGCTGCTGCTGCGGACCTTGCAGGCGCTCGGGCATGACGTGATGCGCCAGCAAATAGACACTGCCGCGGTTTACAAGGAACTCGAGCTGCGCCTGCGCGAAGAGCTCGACTACGTCAACGAGGCGCGCAACATGACGGAGTTCGGCCGGCGTCTCGGCGCGGATTCCGAAATCATGATTCCACGCGTCGTCAAAGAGCTCAGCTCGCGGCGCGTGCTGACGATGACGTACGTCGACGGCTACCCGCTGGCAGACGTGATGGGGCCGGAGGTCGATGCCGAGTTGCGCGAATGGGTCGCGATCAAGATTCACGAGTTTGCGTGGCGGCAGATTCTGGAGTTCGGAATGCTGCACACGGATTTTCATCCGGGCAACTACCTGGTGAGTCACCATCCGCGCCTGGGCGTGCTCGATTTCGGCTCGATCCGGCGGTTCCCGGAGCCGGTGCGCAAAGCCAACTTGCAAGTCGCGCGCGCGATTCTGAGTGGCGACGACAAATCGCTGGCGGCGGCGATGGTCAAGCTGGGTTATCTCGATCGCACTCAGGACGCGGCGCCGATGGTGAGAATTATTCATATCCTGTTCGAGCCGATGAGAGTGGATCGCGCGGTCGATCCGATCGAATACGACACCGTCGGCAACGCGGCGATGGTCGGCGAGCTCGCGCTGGTGAACCGGCTCTACAAATCTCCCGCGCACAGCGTGTTCCTGATTCGTGCGCTGGTGGGGCTGGAAGGAATCACGCGCGGGCTCGCGGTAAAGACCAACTACCGTCGAATCTTCGCGCGCTCCGTCGAGCGAATTCCGGGATGAAGGGAATTCTCGACGAGCTGGAGCGGCATCGCGATTTTCACTTCAGGCGGGTTGCGTCGCGCCGCGTGACTGGCGAGAAGAGCGCGCTCAAATTCATCGGCGAGGTCGGATTCTGCACCGGGTTCACGGCGGGGATGGGTGTGCCGTGCCTGCGAGAAGCAATCGCGGGAACGCGCGAACCCGGGATGCCGGAGCACATCCAGCACGACTACGCGATCGGGATGACGTGGCGAATCAAGGACTCGTTGCCGCAGCGCCGCGCTGTCTACTACGGAAAAGTAATTGCGCGGCGGCCGAGCTTCATCGCTCGCGAGATGCTCGGTGCGTTCCTCAGGCTGCGAATCGAGCCGGGCGGTTACCGCAAGCTCTATCTGCGCGGCGGATTGTCGCATTGCGGCAAACTGGTGATGGACGCACTCTCCAAACGCGGCGCGGCAGAGACGCGCGTGCTGAAACTGTCGAGCGGCTACGCGCAACCGTCGCGCCGCGCCGTGTTCGACCGGGCGATGGCGGAGCTGCAGGAAAAATTTCTCGCGCTCAAAGTGGACGAGCGCGCCGACCCGTTCAGCTACGTGTGGGATACGATGGAGCATCGATGGCCCGACGCGATTGCGCAGGCCCGCAAGCTCACGCGCAACGAGGCCGCGTACGCAATCGTCGCCAAATATTTCGAGACCGCGGGATTTGGCAGTGAGCGCGCGATCGCGCGGCTGCTCGGAATCGACGCGGCTCTGGTCGAAGGCGCGGCGCGCCGACTCGAGCGCGAGGGCGTGATTGCGCGCGCCGTGCGAATCGACGGCCGCCCGGGTGCGATCAGTCTCCTTTCCAGCTTCGCGTAGCATCCGGCGCTTGTCGCTGGAGACCGTCCTTGTCTAACTTAAACAGCATGATCAAGGTCGCTATTCTGGATGACTACGCGAAGATTGCGCTTCAGTGCGCCGACTGGTCGGTGCTTGACGGCAAGGCCGAGGTCTCCGTCTTCGAGCGGCATCTCACGGAGCAGGAGGCCGCCGTCGCGCTCAGGCCTTTCGACGTGCTCTGCACAGTCCGCGAGCGGATGAGCTTGCCGCGGAGCCTGTTCGAGCGATTGCCCAATCTCAAGCTCGTCACAATCATCGGCAGGATTGGCACGAGGATGGCCGAGTATGGCCGCGCCTTTGGCATGCCGGTGATCGCGTGGAGTCAGAACCTGACCGACGACGCGGCGAGAGCGGCCGGAGCCAAGCGCGTCGAGAAGGACGACTTGTTCCGCCTCGCTGACGTCGTCTCGATCCATGTCCGTCTGAGCGATCGCACTCGCGGACCGGTGACCGCGCGCGAGCTGGCACTGATGAAACCGGGTGCGTATCTGATCAACACCTCGCGCGGGCCGATCGTCGTCGAGGCCGATCTGACAGCTGCTCTGCGCGCGGGGCGAATCGCGGGCGCTGGAATCGACGTTTTTGACGAGGAACCGCCGCCGGCGAACCATCCGTTCCGGACCATGGACAACGTCACCGTCACGCCGCACCTGGGATACGTGACGCGCGAGGCGCTGACCGCATTTTATGCCGACACGCTGGAAGCGGTGGCCGCGTTTGCGAACGGCGCGCCGATTCGAGTCGCGAATCCCGACGCGCTTGCGCATCGGAAGAAGTGAGGAGCCAAAACGCCAGTCCGTTACCTGGGACATGCGAGTTTCAGGATATAGTTAACGGTCGATCAACCTTCGGAGGGAATACCATGCCGCTCGACCCGCAAGCCAAGATGCTGATGGATCAACTCGCCGCCGCGTCCGGCCCCAAGCTGAACTCGCTCGCGCCGGCCGACGCGCGCCGGCTGACTGCAAATATGTTCAGAGTACCGCCGGAGCGCGCTGAGAAGGTCGCCAAGGTTGAAGATCGCAAAATTCCCGGTCCGGCCGGTGAGATCCCGATTCGAGTCTACACGCCTGAAGGCGCGGGCCCGTTTCCGGTGCTGGTATTTTTCCACGGAGGCGGATGGGTGATCATGAGCATCGATTCGCACGACGGGCCGTGCCGCGCGCTCACCAACAAGGCCGGATGCGTAACGGTGTCGGTCGATTACCGGCTCGCGCCCGAAAATAAATTTCCTGCCGGGGTCGAAGACTGCTTTGCCGCGACCAAGTGGGTCGCCGCGCATGCCAAAGAGCTGAACGCCGATAGGAACCGGCTGGCTGTGGGCGGCGACAGCGCGGGCGGAAACCTGTCCGCCGTGATTTCGCAGCTCGCGCGCGACGAGGGCGGGCCGAAGATAGCGTTCCAACTGCTCATCTATCCCGCGACTGAGGCCGAGCTCGACACTTACTCGCACAAAACTTTCACCGACTACTTTCTGACCAAGGACGACATAATTTATTTCTGGAAGCATTACCTGCGCAGCCCCGCGGACCGTAAAGATCCGCGAGTTGCGCCCGCATTGGCGAAGAGCTTCAAGGGACTGCCGCCCGCGCTGATTATCACGGCGGAGTTCGATCCGCTGCGCGATGAAGGCGAGACTTACGGCGAGAAGCTGCGCGCTGCAGGCGTTCCCGTCACCGTCTCGCGTTACGAGGGAATGATCCACGGATTCTTTTCGATGTACGAAGTGCTCGACAAGGGCAAGCTGGCGATCGACGAGTCCGCGGCGGCGCTGCGCAAAGCATTCGCGCAGTAGCGGCGAACGTCACCACTGCTCGTAATGCACGGAGCGGCGCTCGTAGCCGGCGCCGCGGAGCAGGTCGCGGAGCCGGAGCACACCCTTGCCGACGCCGCAGATGTAGAAATGGCGCGTGCGATCGGCGTCGCCGTTGACCCATCGCGCCTGCGCAAGCTTGAGCAGACGATCGTAAATTTCTTCAGCGGGCACGATCACGGTTTGGCAGGAAAAATTCGGCGCGGTCCGCTTGAGCGCTTCGAGTTCAGCTGAGTACAGGATGTGTTCGCGATTCGGCGCCGCGTAAATCAGATGGATCTTGCGCAGCGACGCGAGCGCCCGCTTCAGCATCGGGCGAATCGGCGCGATCGCCGTGCCCTCCGCGATGAAGCACAGCTCCGCCTCGGGCGCGCGATCGATCGTGAAGGCGCCGAACGGACCGCTGAACTCGAATGTGTCACCGACCCGCCGCTCGAAGAGCCATGCGACGCCGCGCCCGCCTTCCACGCGATTGAAGCAAATCTCAAATGGGCCGCGGTCTTCAGGGTCGGACGCGATGGAGTAGGGGCGCGAGCGGGTTTCGTCGCCGAGCGGAATCGTTATCGAGATGAACTGGCCGGGGACGAATCGCAGATGCTTGCCGCTGGTGAGGGAGAGAAAGAGCGAGCGCGTGTCGGCGGCGTGATCGAAAATCCGCTCGACGCGCGCATTCAGCGTGGCGCGCTTGCCGGCCGCCGCGGGAGGTGGCTCGCTGCTCATTCTTCGCTGACCTGGTTAATCGTGTAGCGCGGAATTACGACGACAATTTCCGCGTCGGGGTCCTCGATGACCGCCTGGCATCCCAGCCGCGACGTCGGCGTGAGCCCCGGCGCCTTGTCGAGCAGGTCTTCCTCCTGCTCACTGGACTCGCCGAGCTTGTTGAATCCCTGCTTGACGATCACGTGGCAGGTCGTGCACGCGCAATTGCCGCCGCATGCGTGCTCGAGATGCACGCCGTGTCCCAGCATCACGTCGAGGATCGAACCGGGCTTACCGTCGTGATGGAACGGCGCCTTGGCGGGATCGAACTCGATTACCTTTTCGGGATCGCCGTTTTCGAATTGGATTCGCAGTTTCGCCATCGGATTCAGGGTCGTAACTGAGATTATGCGCTCCGTCGAGACGGCGAAACCGCCCCTGGCCAAATCACGACGCCCGCTTGGTAAGTATACCCCCACTGTAGAAGTGGGTAAGGAACGATGTTATGCTACCGCAAGCGGAGAATGAACTACTTGATGAGACTACGGGCAGAAACGAAGCGCTGGAATTTCTGAAGAACGCGTGCGCTTGGTTCTCTCCGGTCTCACTGGAGACAGAAATGAAATGTCCTTTTTGTTCCAGCCATACGGCGGATGCGTGGCAGAAATTCGCAGTGACGACCAAGGCCGATGGCAAGCCACTTAACGAACCGTTGGATTCTATCCACATGTCCATAGGGATGAACCGCCAATTGTTCGTGAAATTACTTTGGCTTCAATGTCAAAACTCCCAGTGTCGTCAGATTATTGTGTTGGTTCGGCGTAACGAGTACGACCGCACGAAAGTGCCTGCTGGGGACGTTGAGATAATGTCCCCAATGTGGTTCGCCGTTCCTCAAAAACGCTCGCCGCGCTCAATTGCCGCTGAAGTTCCCGAACCCTACAGGACGGACTACATCGAAGCGGCAACCATTCTTGAAGCCAGCCCGCGCATGTCGGCGGTTCTCTCGCGACGGATACTGACGGATCTTCTTGCCGAGTATGCGAATCTCAAAGGATACAAGCTGTCAAAGCAGACTGAAAAAGTCGCGGCGGACGCAACGTATCCGACACGACTTCGCGAGAACGTTGAGCACTTCCGCGAGATCGCAGATTTCGGCGCGCACACACAAAAGGATGAGACAGGCGCGATAATTGATGTGACTCTGGAGGAAGCCGAATGGACGCTCGAATTGCTGGATGGATTTTTTGATTATTTCATCGTGGCGCAGGAACTGAACAAAAAGCGCCGAGAAGATTTCGACAAGAAAATAGCTGCGGCTGGCCGAAAACCGATCGACAAATCGTCCTGATTGGGCCATGTGCATTGACCGAGACGCCATGCGATAATCGCTCCATGGCCGTCTCTGTTTCCGAAGAAGCGAAGAAGCTCGCGCAGAAAATATCAGCCGACGAAGCGAGCGATATTTATCTGTACAATGGCCCGATCAATGAAAATGCGCTCGGCGCAATCATTGGCGATCTTTCTCACCAGCATGATTCTGCAATGTTGATCTTGGCGACGCATGGCGGTTCGGCAAATTCCGCATATCGCATCGCCCGCTTTTTCCATTCCTTCTACACAAAATTTGCCGTTTTAACGTTCAGTTACTGCAAAAGTGCGGGCACTTTATTGGCACTTGGCGCTCACCGATTCATCATGGCCGACTTTGCGGAATTGGGGCCGCTGGATGTTCAACTAAATAAGCGCGATGAAATTTGGGAACGCAGATCGGGCTTGCTTCTTCGGTCAGCGCTAACGAGCCTGAACGATCACACCGAGAGCTTGTTTAATCACATGCTCTTGTCAATAAAAACGAACTCACGCGGCTCAGTTCGTTTCAGATTGGCCAGCGAACTCGCGGCTCAAATGGTAGTCGGCCTTCTATCGCCAGTTTACGAACAGATTGCACCAGAAGGGCTTGGCGAAGATTACCAGGAGTTGATGGTTGCCTACGAATACGGGAAACGGCTCGGGGCCGCTGGCGGATTGGTCTCGGAAGCATCCGTCAACAGACTCGTTCACAACTATCCATCGCACGACTTTGTTATTGACAAATTAGAAGCGCGAACTATTTTTTCAGAAGTTGAAGACCCTAGCGCGGATATGTACGCTCTCGCATCGAAGTTGGGACCGTTGGCTTTTGCGCCTGATTCAACAGAGGTTGTAGTTCAAGCTCTATCGAAAGTAGACGAGCCAGAGAAGAAAGCCGATGAAAAAGCCGATGAAAAAACTGCCACTAGCGAAGAATCGAAAAGTCCAATTGCGAGCGGTGGAGACAAGCCAGAAACCCCCGCAGCATAGGGCATGGATTCGATACGCCGCGTCAATCGGCTCAGCAATTCGGACTCGTGTTGACGGCGAAGCACCCACAGATTCACCAGAGTCCGAAGATACGCCAATTGCAGCGCAAGTCGCGGGAATGCTTCAGGATTGATTTGATGAAACCAACGGATCAAAGCGAAGCTAGAAAGCAAAAAACTTCGACGGGATACGAAATTCCGATTCCCAAGCGCGGAGATGTTTTGCGGAATCTGACTAAAGCCGCGAAGGCTTCCCCACCACCCGCCCGCGAGCGACGCGTGAAGCCAAAAGATTGAAGTGCCCGTGCGGATCGTCCTTGTGGTTGTAGCGCCAAGAGTACTCGTCTACATACGACTGCAAGTGCTTCGCAGAGACGGAGTGATAGACGCCAGAGATTCCGCGTTTCACTAACGACCAAAACCCCTCAATCGTGTTCGTGTGCGCATCCCCGCTTACGTACACGTTCGCCGTGTGATGAACGCGCCCGTGCTTGTAGCCCATCGTGTTTAGTCCCTGATAGAAGCGGGCTTCATCGGTGAACACCGTCGTCGCTGGCATTACGCGCTGGCGAATATGCGGGAGCACGTCGCCCGACGATGGCGGAGTGTTGACGACTTTGGCGACCACTTTCGCGCCATGCTCGCCGCGTCGCTGAACCATTCCGAACACCGCAGTCTTGCCCTTGTAGTGGCCCATCGCGCCGGACCGCTTGGACAGATGACGGTTCTCATCTTTCCCGCCGATTAGCGTTTCGTCCATTTCCACTTTGCCCGACAGCGGCGATCCATCGTCGCCAAGCGAGTATCGGATTCGATTGAAGATGCGCCAAGCCGTCTTGTACGTAACGCCCAATTCGCGGCCTAGCTGCTTCGCGGAGATACCGCATCGGGTGCTTGTGATCATGTACATCGCGTAGAACCACAGATGCAGCGACGTGGACGATTTGTGGAAGACCGTTCCCGCCGTCGGGTGCAGATGATGGCCGCAGGCAACACACGTCCACGACTGCCGTTGCTGCTTCGTCTGGTAGTGCTTGAACAGACGCGGCAATTCGCACTTCGGACAAACCGCATGGTCGCCGTCGGGCGCAAACCGTGTTTTCCAAAGCCACTGTAAGCACGCGTCGTCGTCGGGGAACTCCGCCATGAACTCCATGAGCGAGTAGCGCGAGTCCGATGAGAAGCAACGTGCCGGATTCTTTCGATTTCCTGCTGCCATAGGTAAAATCTACCACAGGCGGCTTATACAGTCAAGGGATACTTACCGCCCGCTTGCATCTTCGCCTGATTTTCGCCATCATCGGACACGATCCGGAGAGCAACGGGAGAAGCGCTATGGCGACGCTGACCAAGCGGCAGAAGCAGCTGATCGACTACCTGAACGACTATATCAGCGAACACGGCTACGCACCCACGCTTGCCGAGGTCGGCCAGTATTTCGGGCTGTCATCGCTGGCCACGGTGCACAAGCATCTGCATAACCTCGAGCAAAAGGGGTTTATCAAGCGGCAACACAATCACAGCCGGGCGCTCGAGGTCGCGGCTCCGGAGAAGCAGGAAGCGCCCAGGGCGATCCGCTTGCTCGGCACCGTCGCGGCGGGTGCGCCAATTGAGGCGGTCGAGAACAACGAAACAATCAGCGTGCCCGACGACTTCATCCGGCGCGACAATACGTTTTGCCTGCGCGTGAAGGGCGACTCGATGATCGAAGACGGTATCCGCGACGGCGATTACATAATCGTCGAAGGCCGCGACAGCGCCGACAACGGTGAGACGGTGGTCGCGTTGATCGGCAACGAAGCGACGGTCAAGAAATTCTACCGTGAATCGGGCGGGCAGGTTCGGCTGCAGCCGGCGAACTCCGCGATGCAACCGATCATGGTCGGCGAGGGCGACCTGGCGATTCGCGGCGTGGTGGTCGGCCTGATGCGCCACTACCGGTAAGCGGGCGGAAGAGAGAACCGGGAACTTGATTGTATGTGAAACCCCTCCGTGGGTTTCACGCTTCCCTGGGCAGGGGTGACCCCTGCACTCAGTACTAAAGAGAAGATGGGGTGGAGTTTACCCTGAGTACTCGTAGGGTCCCTGTTAGAACTGGTTGCCTAAGTGCGGATCGGATGAGTCGCGTCGGCTATCGGGTCCGCGATCGGCACTATCACGACGAAGGCGGAGCCCTGATGGAGCGCGGTTTTGACTATAATCTCAGCGCCAAGCGCTTGCGCATTGCGCTGAACCACCGAGAGCCCCAGGCCCATTCCGCGGTGGCGGCGGATACTCGAGTGCGAAAGCTGGGCGCAGGTCTTGAAGGCCTGCGCGATCATCTCGGCCTCGATGCCGGGTCCCGTGTCACGTACTTCCAGTTCAACTGCCGAGCCGAGCTGCGATGACACGGCGAGTCGAATCGCGATCGTGACGCTGCCCTGGTCGGTAAACTTGATCGCGTTGACCGCCAGGTTGAGCAATATCGACTTGATCGGTCGTCGCCGCGCGCGGAAAACGGCCGGCGCAGCATCCAGATCGAATTTGATTTCCAGGCCCTTCGAATCGTTGGCGGCTTCCAGCGCCGGGGCCAGCTCTCCAATCAGATCCTGCAGGCGAATTTCTTCTTCGGCTGCCGACTCGGCCCTCGCGTCCGCAACCGAAAAGTCCATAACGTTTTCGACCGTCTGCGCCAGGTCGTGCGCGTTGGCATTCATGCGTTCGATAATTTGCTGGTGGCGACTCTCCAGCGCTTCGCTCACTTCGTCGCGCAGAATGTCGAGATAGCCGAGGATCGCCTGCACCGGAGAGCGTAGTTCGTGCGCAAGATTGGCCAGCGCCTCCATGTGCAGTCCCTGTTCCCATTGAACCGGCTGCATCGTCGAGTGGATGCCCGCGCTCGCAGCCGACTCGACGGAGGCGCCGGGCGCGTGACCATTATTTGACAGATTCGACAACCGCTTCTTTTCCGCTTGCCCTTTCTGATCGGTGGCTGGCTTCGCTGCGCAGTAAATTCTCGATGCGAGCTATGCGCGCCAATTGCTATCTAACTTGAAGCAAAGGAGTGCGAAGGTGAATCGGAAAATCACCTAGATGGACCGGTAAAAGTGCCTAGAAGAGAGGGAAAGAATACCTAGAGAAAATCCGGCCTGATGGCGGTGCTCAAATCTGGTCGCCGCCAGTTCTCCTCAGCACTCAAACAGCAGTCAGCATCGCGCACAGCCTTGTTGCGGAGAAGAATCCGTCCTTACTCTGGAAGCGACCCAGTCATAGGAGAACTAACGGAGATACAATTATGAAACACTCATTCAAAACTGCAGCGTTGTCTTTCGGTGTCGCGGCCTTGTTCGGCTGCGCATCCATCGGATTCGCTCAAACCACTGACTCCTCAAGCTCGAGGACGAGCGAGACCACAACTACGGCGCCGGCCCCTGCCGTCGCGTACGCGGCCCCGGTAGTAGTTGCACCTGCGCCGATAGTCGTGGCGGCGCCGGCTCCGGTCGTCGTGGCACCACCTGCTACCACCAGCGAGCACTCGTCGTCGTCGACGTCGTCGAGCGACAACTCGCCGAGTGGCAGCACGAGTGAGCACTCCTCGAACAGTACCACCAGCAACTACTAAGTAGGGGCTTCGCCTGCGGAGCGGCAGACCTGTTCGCGACGCGAATTAGCGTCGCGCCGGGGCCTGCCGCTCTGATATTGTCCATCAAACAGGACGCGCGCGTGGCGGAACAGAAAAAACTCTCAGGGGTTGCAATGGGCCTGATGGCGTTCGCGCCCTGGATCCTCTACGGCTTTGCTTCCGGCTTCAGTCACTGGCGCGTCGCGACCGGCGGCGGGTTGATCCTTTGCGCGGCATATCTGGCCGTGATGATGCGGCGCGGCAGCTCGATCAAACTGATGGACTGGACCACGCTGACCTTTTTCGCGATCGCATCGGTCCTGATGATCGGGCTGCGCTCGAGCGCGTTCCCCGTCTACAGTGCGGTAGTAGTGTGGTCATGCTTTGCGATTGCCACGTGGGGCTCCGTCGCCGCGAGCCGCCCGTTCACCACAGCGTATGCCCGCGAAAATGCGCCGACAGAGTTCTGGGCGCATCCGATTTTTCTTCGGCTCAACCTGGTGATGACGCTGGTCTGGTGCGGATTGATGACGGTCAACGTCGGCCTGGCTGTCATAGGTGTCATGGTCGGCGGAGTGTTGGGTCGAGTGGTGCTTGGAATTGCGATTCCGATGGCATTGTTGATTTGCGGGTTCGTGTTCAACAGTCGTTTTCCCGCCCGCTACCTGGCGCGATCCGGTTTCGAGGGCGCCGCACCGGGCGCAAAGGTCTCTAGCGCGTAGTCAGTCGGAAGCGAAGACGCAGCGCTTAATCTGTTCGACTCGGCTGGATAGCACTCCAGGCGGGATTTTTACGCATTCGTAGCCGAAGGAGCGGTAAGTTTCTTCGTGAACTTTTTCAAATCGCAAAGAATCCTCGAAGCTGATTTTTCTCGCTTGGGTTGGCGCGCAGAATCCCAGGTTCTCGATGAAGAATACCTGCTGCTCATAAATCTTTTCTTCAGCTAGTCGTTCTATCTCGTTGGCGAGAGTTATCGAGATCGGAAAGCCAAGCCATACGCTGAGCGCATAGGTGCACAGCGGCGATCGGTCGAAGAACTGCACTGCTGATGACAGATCAGCTACCTGCATCTGTCGCTGCTTCTGCAAATTCGTGATGTCGTCGATGAAAGAAGCGTGCCTCCATACTTCGGCAATGCCCTGCGCCTGTCGCATCGCGATAATGTCAGTCGCAGCTTCCTCCACAACCGGGTATCCGGCGAGTTCCAACGACCGAATGATCGAAGTTTTCCCGCACCCCGGCGTGCCGGTTAGAATGTATCGTCTCATCTAGACCTCACAAGCAGGGATCGTCCCATGCTTTCGTTCCGTAAAGGTTGAAAAGAAAAACTGCCAAGGAAAAAGCGGACGAGGAATCGACGAGCAGACCGGAAGGCTATCTCAGCGCGAGACGCTGAAGATATCTGAGGACGGGAGCGGACTGGTCAGGAGACTTTGTCGGGCTTTACGGCTTCGGCGGCCTTTGCTTCGTCGGGCTTGGCGACTGTCTTGGCCACGTCGTCGGGCTCGTTCATCGCGCGCTTGAAATCGCGAATCGCTTTGCCCATCGCGCCGCCGACATCGCCGAGCTTGCTGGGCCCGAAGATGACCAGGATGATCAGCAAAATGATCAGCAGGTGAGTTGGCGCAAAGAGGTCCATATTTTTCTCCGGGGCGGCACGCAGCCAGCCGTCCCACTGGAAAGTCTATATCCTTGACTGCCGGATTGCCAAGTCTATTCCCGCCGCTCACGCCGAGCGCGCAGGCTCCTGATGCACCGGGGCGCCGTCGTCGAGGTGGTACCGCTGGACCTTGCGATAGAGTGTCGAGAGGTGAATTCCGAGCACCTGCGCGGCCTTTACCTTGTCGTTTTCGACCTTGTCGAGCACGCGCTTGATATGCTCGCGCTCGAGCTCTTCGAGCGTCAGCCCGGTGTTCTCGATGCTGGCCATCACGGGCGACGTGCTGCGGAGCTTGTCGGGCAAGTCGTGCGAGTGGATTACGTCGGTCTCGGCGAGAATCGCGGCGCGTTCGATGCTGTTTTCCAGTTCGCGGACGTTGCCCGGCCATGCGTAGTTGATCAGCAGGCGCATCGCGCCCTTCGAAAAGCGCATCGCGGTCCGTGACAGCGACTTTTCGTACTTGCGCAGGAAATGGTTGGCGAGCAGCGGAATGTCGTCCTGGCGCTCGCGCAAGGCGGGTAGATTGATATTGATGACGTTGATTCGGTAGAGCAGTTCCTCGCGGAAGCGGCCCGCCTTGACCTCGGCTTCGAGGTTTTTGTTGGTGGCGCACAGCACGCGCACGTCGAACGCCACCGGATCGTTGGCGCCCAGCGGGTAGGCCTCGCGCTCCTGCAGCGCGCGCAGCAGTTTGACCTGCAGCGCAAGCGGCAATTCGCCAATCTCGTCGAGCAGGATAGTGCCTTTGTCGGCGGCCTTGAGCAGGCCGACCTTGTCCTGGCCGGCGCCGGTGAATGCGCCGCGTTTGTAGCCGAACAGTTCGCTTTCGAGCAGGTTCTCGGGCAGCGCGCCGCAGTTGATCGGCAGGAAGCGATTGTTGGCGCGCTCGGAGCTGAAATGAATCGCGCGGGCGACCAGTTCCTTCCCGGTGCCGGACTCGCCGGTGATCAACACGCTGGAGTCGGTGCGCGCGACTTTTTCCATGACGCGGAATGTGCTTTCAATCGCGTCGCTTTTGCCAATGATGCTCTCGAAGCGATACTTCTCGCGCAGCTCCTGGCGCAGGAAACGGTTTTCGCGGAACAGCGCCTTGCCCTCGAGCGCGTTGCGCATCACTTTTTTCAGATGATCGTTTGCGAATGGCTTAGTGATGTAATCGTAAGCGCCGCGGTGCAGCGCCTCGACGGCCGACTCGACGCTGGCGTAAGCCGTGACGATTATGCCCATCACCTCGGGGTCGAGTTCGCGCATCTTGCGCAGCAAGTCGAGTCCGCTGCCGCCGCTGGTCAGGTTGAGGTCGAGAATCGCGAGATCGACTTTTTCTTTTTCGAAGATGTGCAGCGCGACTTCGGCGGCCGGCGCTTCCATGACCTCGTAGCCCTCGCTGCGCGCGAGCTGCACGATGATCGAGCGCATCAGCGGTTCGTCTTCGACGATCAGCAGCCGGTAGGGTCCGCGATCCTGTGCCGTCCATGATGCGTCGTTGTTCATGGGATCGATCTTCAGGATGCTGCCATTTCCGCGGCCTGCTGGGCGCGCACCGCTTCCTCTGCCGCCGCCAGCGTGATGGTGACCGCGGTGCCGCGACCGACCTCGCTATCGACGCGAATCGTGCCCTGGTTGGACAGGATCATGCGCTGGCATAGCGACAGTCCGAGTCCGACGCCGGCGCCGGCGGGTTTGGTGGTGAAGAATGGATCGAACACGCGCTCGAGGTGTTCGCGCGGGATTCCGATGCCGTTGTCCACGACTTTGATAAACACGCGACGCGATTTGTCCGCGCCTTGTCCAGGGCGCTGGTTCTCGGTGATCACCTTGATGACGGCGCCCTCGGCCGGAGCGGCGTCGGCGGCGTTGAAGAGCAGGTTGAGCAGCACTTGCTGAATTTCGTTGTCGTCGGCGAAGGCGCGGCGGAGATCGGGAGCCAGAATCGGTTCAACCTTGATGCCGCTGAAGCGTTTGTTGTAGGTGATGAGCCGCAGCGTCTCGGCGATGAGCCCGTTGACGTCGACCTGCTTGCGTTGCGCGGTGGTCGGCCGCGCGAAATTCACCAGGTCCTTAAGCGTGCTCGAGATGCGCGTGATCTGGGACAGGATGGTGTGCATCATGGTGCGGCGCTCGGGGTCGGTCTCGCCGGTCAGGATCGACTGAACCAGCGACGATATTGACGCCAGCGGGTTGTTCACTTCGTGCGCCACGCCTGCCGCAAAAGTGCCCGCCGCGGCCAATCGCTCCGCCTTGATCAGCGAGCCGAGCATCTCGCGCCTCTGCGTAACGTCGCGCAGGATCATCTGGATGAACTGCTTCTTGCCGTAGGTGATGAGCGCGGAGTTCACGTCGAAGAAAAACGGTCCGATCGGAAATTCGGAGACCTGTGCCGAGCCCTCGCGCAGAACCGTCTCCAGGCTTTCGATCACACCCGCTCGCCGCTCTGGCGGCACCAACTCCTGCAGGGAGTGTCCGATGATTTCCTGCTTTTTGGTGTGCCCGAGTTCCCATTCCTCCCAATCCTTTTCATGTCCCTGCCCAGATTCCATCTGATGGAGCCGCAAGGCGGCCGCATTCATCCCGATCACAATCCAGGTGTGCGGCTCGATCTCGTACATTGGATCCGGCGCGTGGTCGACGGTATTGCGGTACTTCTCTTCAGATTCGCGCAGCAGCCGTTCGCGCGATTCGATGTAGAACTGCGAGACCATCAGGCGCCGCTCGTCGATTGCCGCGACCATCAGATCGCGCACCCGTTCCATCGCGGGACCGGTCATCGCGGATTTGACGTGATTGAGAACAATTTGCTTGAGCGCGATGTGTATGACGTTGAACTGAGACGGCTTGGCCCGCGCTAGCATCCCCTCCTGGCAATGCCGGCGCAGATAAACGTATGTGCAAATGTTGTCGGGATCGCGCAGGTGGTCAACGAAGCGGATGAGCGAATTGACCATGTTGGCTTTGCTGTCTTTGCGGTTGTTCTCGTCGTACTTGGAGTGGCCGTGAATGATGTAGGCGATCGATTCTCCCCACTGCTCGACGATGCCGTCGAAGTGCCGGTCGATCAGATCGGCGGCCTCAGCGCGAATCTGGATGCATTCGGGCGTGCGGCTCCAGATTGTCGGACCCCACAGACGCGATAGGGATTGCTCGATCTCGGCGAGCTGGTCCCTTATCGCCTGTACTTCTTCGGGGGTCGGCTCAATTAGCTCGTCGTTCGTTTCACGTTGTGATTTTGACTTTGGTGGTCGGTGGCATCCGCAGGCGAGCGATAGTTTCATTTCAGTAAAACCCGATGGAGAATTTTCTAAAGCGATTATTTCAACTGACGTATAACATTCGCAAAATAACCAATCTAGCGTGTGCATTGAGGCAGCATCATGCCTCATTTTGCACCCCGCGAACCGTTCGCTCGAAGACCTCGCGAGGCGCAAATCGTACAGCGCTATACCAATTGGTTTGCGCGGAGCGGGTGATCGTCGAAAAAGGCGCACATTCGCGGGATTTTTCTGGTGGCACGGCTTTGGCAGTTAGGTCCTTATCGAGAGGACACCAACATCCATGCTTACCAATCCCTGCCGTACGCAAAGCGTCACCCCACACGGTAAGTTCCTTTCTCGCGCCGGCCAGAAATTCTTTTTCAAGGCGATGCGGCTCGCTGACGTGAGCGGATCGCTCGACTTCGGGCAGAAGCTCAAACTCAGAAAGCGGCTAGACGATCTCAGAGCGGCGCACACCACCGGCCTGGTGCTGACAGAGGCGCAGTCGCAACCCTGCCTTGACATCGCGGCGCAATCGGGACTGGTCGCGATGATCGAGTTGAGAATCACGACGGACGAACTGACGAGCCGTCGCGGATGGAAGTCCGTCGTCTCGCGAATCGCACATACGGCAAATATTTTCGGAAGGCATCCGGCGCTGGTCGGTTACATCCTCGACTGCGAGATCGGACAGGACGCGTTGCGCGCGGGCGGACTCGAAAACGCGCGGCGGCGCGTGCGCAGCGTCGTGAAAACTATCAAGGGGCGCGCGCCGGAGACGATGGTCGGAATAAAGGTGCGGCCGGAGACCCGCGCACTTTCGATATTAGAAGAAGATTTTCTCTACGCTGAAATTCCTGCGCTCGAGCCGGTCGAGATTCGCGACTTCGTCGTCGCCTTGCACAACGTCGCCGAAGCGCGGCCGGTGGTGATCGAATTCAAGGATGCATCGCCGGGGCAGGACGAAGCGGTAGCAGTGGCGTTTGGCACGGGTGCGGCTGGCGTGGTTGCTCCTCCCGTTCCTGCCCCGGTCTCTCACGACTGGCTCGGCGTGCGCATGATGCGCGCGTCCGATGTGATGCCGTTCGTGACGCTCAACGGCACTTGCCCGCCGCGGCCGGCGAAGATGCCGATGGTGTCGGTGGTGATTTGTGCGTACAACGCCGAGCGCACGATGCGGCCGTGCCTGGAGTCGCTGCGGCGCCTCGATTACCCGAACTTCGAAGTCGTCATCGTCGATGACGGCTCGCGTGACGCGACCGCCGACATCTCGATGGACTTTCCGGAGTTCCGGCTCATCCGCCAGCCCAACAAAGGGCTGAGCGTTGCGCGCAACGTCGGGATGCATGCGGCGCGCGGTGAATTCATTGCGTATACGGACTCAGACTGCGTCGTCGATACGCATTGGCTGACGCTGATGATGCGCTCGATGGTCGAAAACGACTTCGACGGATGCGGCGGACCCAACTACGCGCCGCACGAAGACGGCTGGATCGAGGCGAGTTGCGCCGCGTCACCGGGCGCGCCGTGCCACGTGCTGGTCGCCGAGGATCGCGCCGAGCATCTGGCGGGCTGCAACATGGTTTTCGCAAAGGCGGCGCTAGCGAAGATTGGCGGATTCGATCCGCAGTTCACGGCCGCGGGCGACGACGTCGATATTTGCTGGCGGATGCTCGAGGCGGGCTTCAAGCTGGGATTCTCGCCGGCGGCCTTCGTCTGGCACTTCCGGCGCAACACGGTGAAGGCTTACTACGGACAGCAGCGCGGCTACGGACGCGCCGAGGCGATGCTGTATCCGAAATATCCCGAGCGCTTCAACGTGATGCGCCAAATTGCGTGGCGCGGCACGATTCCCGGTCTCGCGCGCACGATTCCCGGCGGCAGCCGCAAACGCGTGCTCTGGACTGCGACCGCGGGCGCGCAGACGCTGTTCGATCCCGGTCTGACGCTGCTCAAAGTTCTGCCGCAGACGCTCGAGTGGACTGTGCTCTCGGCGGTCGCGATCGTCGCGTCGATAGTAGTTGGCGTATCGCTGATTCCCGCGGCGGCGATGCTGGCGCTCGGGCCGATTTGGGCGCTCTACTATGCGTGGCATGCGCCGCTGGACAAATTTCACGAGAGTTTCACCGCGCGACTTCTGATCGCGTATCTCGCTTACACGGGGCCGATGGTGCGAACGATGACGCGCTACAAGACACGGGCGAAAGCCCTGACGGGAGTCGGCGGCAGCGATGGCGTGCGCCAACACCCGACGATCAACTGGCTCAAGCGGACAGTGCGGCTGGACTATTGGAACAATGAGAGCATCACGCGCGACCGCCTGATCGACAAAATGCTGAAGCTGTTCGCGCGCACCGGGCACGGCGCAATCGTCGACGCGGGATGGAACGACTACGACCTGGAAGTGCGGCCGAATCCGTGGACGCGAATCGAGCTGAAGACGGCAGACGAAGAGCACGAGGCGGGCAAGGTCACCAATCACGTGCTGGCGCGCATAAAGTTCACGAGGATCAGCACGATGGCTCTGGCGGCAGGCGTGCTTAGCGCGGCGGCCGTGGCTGTCGCGGGACTGCCGGAGATAGCGCTCGGACTCGCAGCGCTCACAATAGCCGGCGCTGTATGCATAGCATCCGCGATGCTCGAAGCCGCACGAATCGCGCATCGCGCGACCGAGGAATGCGCCACCGAGCTGAATCTCGCCCCACTCGGCGTGCTGATCAGTCAGCCGTCAACCGCGCAAGTCGCGGCATCCGAGCGCAAGCCCGCGCGCGCGCAATTGGCGTCGCAAGAGCGCATCGCCGAATAGCGTCTCTGGTCGTCCAGAGCGCTTGGCGCAACGCGGCTCTATAGGTTCGTCGTAGCGATTCCTTAAGGTATCGAATAAACTGTCAGTTCATGCAGGCCAGCAAGCGGAACAATCCCGTTGGGGCGCACGTGTTAGACGCGGATATCGCTGCGTTTGAGAAACTTCGCGAGGAATTGGAACGGACGCACCTGTACCAGTTCGCGTTGTTTTTCGAGGGTAAGTTTGTTGGCGTATATCCAGACTTCGATTCTGCGGGGAGGGCAGCGTTGGCGAAATCCAAAACGGGACCATTCCTGATCCAGCAAATCGGAACTCCCGTAGGTCTGGATGCCGATACGGCTCGTCACCTGCGTCATCGCTAGCAATTGCCGACGATAAATTCCGGTCCCGGCTCTTCGGCAACCCTGGTGCAGCAGGGTGCTACGATCAAGATCATTGTTCGATCGCCTGTCGACGGTCGTGAAATCACGTTAGATGCCCTGATCGATACCGCCTCTCAACTGACGTTTGTCGAAAGTAGATATCTGCAAGGATGGGCTCCCCTTTTGTTAGTGGCACCCGCTCGATTCGCCGGTGCTGGTGGGCAGTTCTCATCAGATATATTTCTGGCCGAAGTAGAGATTCCCGGCCTGAATTTGCGCGAACTGACTGAAATCGTTCTCGATGACCTGGGCGGCAGACAAGCAATCCTGGGAAGAAATCAATTGCGCGATTGCGTTCTGGTTTACGACGGTCCTAAAGGTACAGTCCAACTTCGGAAGTAACGCGAATCAGTCCTCTGAAACGTCAGCCGTCGACCGCGCAAGTCGAGGCAGCCGAGCGCAAGCCCGCGCGAGCGCAGTTGGCGTCGCAGGAACGCATCGCCGAGTAGCTTGTGATTTACGGTTCCATAGTATCCGGTTCTGAGTGCCGGTCGGTCAGATCAAGCGAACGTTGCGTTCGATCGTCTTGATCACCGAATCCATCTTCCCGCTCAATACCTGTTTGGCGAGGCTGAGGGTGAAGCTTTCGGCCACATGGAACGGAACATGCGCCGGCAACGACAGTGCGTAGGGATCGACTATCGCGTCCACCACGACTGGACCGCCCTTGTGCGAGAGCGCCTCGGCGAGACCTTCTTTTACGTCGCCCGGCTCTTCGATGCGGATGCCCTTCGCGCCCATCGCTTCGGCAACTTTGGCGAAATTCGGGTTCTTGAAATCGACGCCGAACGGGACGATGCCGGCTTCCTGCTGCTCGATGTTGACAAAGTCGAGCGATTCGTTGTTCAGGATGATCTGAACTACCGGCGTCTTCCGCTGCACCTGCGTCAGCAGGTCGCCGAGACCGAGCATCGTGAATCCGCCGTCGCCGCATATAGCAATCGTCTGACGGCCGGGAAATGCGAGTTGCGCACCGAAGGCGTTGGGAGCGGCATTGGCCATCGAGGCCCATGAGAACGACCCGAAAAGCCGCCGGTTCGTCCCGCCCTTCACATGCCGCGCAAGCCAGATGCAGGCGGTTCCCGTGTCCGCGAAGAACATCGCGTCGTTGGCGGCCAGCTCGCTCAATGTCGCGGCCAGGAATTCCGGGCGGATCGGTTTTATCCCCGGTCCTTTCGTGACGTAGTGCTGCAAGAGTTCATGGAACGAGCGGGTCTCGGCGACGTGCCTTTCGAGAAAAGTGCTATCAGATTTTTCGCGGACTTTGGGGAGCAGCGGCAGCGACCGTCGCCTTGATATCGCCGACCAGCGCCAAATCAACGGCTGTTCGCCGTCCGAGGTGCTTCGCGTTCTTGTCGATCTGGACCTTCTTAACCTTGTCGCCGGGAAGAAATTCCGAGAACGGAAAGTCGGTGCCGAGCATCAGCAAGAGGTCGGCGTCGTGAATGGCTTTGTATGCTCCGCCGTAGCCGAGCAGCCCGGTCATCCCGACCGCGTTGGGATTGTCATGCTCGAGCCATTGCTTGCCGCGAAAAGAAAATCCAACGGGAGCCTTCAGCGTGGCCGCGAGCTGCAACACCTCGTCGCGTCCATTGCGGCATCCATCGCCGCCGAAAATCGCCACTTTGTTCGCGCCTTCGATCATTTCGGCCAGCCTGTCCAGATCCGCGTCGGCTGGGCGCATCACGGGGAGAGCGGCCGTGAAGGCGTGAGCAGAATGATCGGACGTCTTGGCCGCTGCGATGTCACCCGGCATTGAGATCAGCGTCGGCCCTTTGTCGACGACGGCCGTCATTATCGCGGTCGTGACCACGGCCCGCACCTGTTCAGGGTTGACCACGCGCCCGACGTAGAGACATGCGGTGTCGAAAAATTTGTACGGGTTCAGTTCTTCGAGGGCGGCGGTGTCGATGAGCCTGGTCTCGACATCGCCGGCGATCGCGATGATCGCAGCACCCTCCTTGCGCGCATCCATCAGTCCGTTGAAGAGATGCGTTACGCCGGGGCCGGCCGTTCCGCAAACCGCCACCGGGTTCCCGCTCAGGTAGGATTCGGCGACCGCGGCGAAGACACCGTATTCCTCGTGACGAACATGGATAAACTCGATCTCGCCGTTGCGCCGGAGCGCGTCGATCACCGGATTCAGCGCATCTCCGACAATTCCGTAGCAGCGTTTGACGCCGGCATTCGCCAGCATCTCCCACATTACGTCCGCAACTCTTCGTTCCATAGAAACTCCTTTATGGAAACCGTTCGGAGCTGAAAGCGCCGCGCCTATCTTTTTGCAGCCGGAATTTCCAGCGTACTCCCGAATGCCTAGTCGAGTCAGTCTTCCAAAATTTTGTGGATCGATTCGAGGTCGCGGCGGACTTCGTTGAGTACTCGGCGGGCCTGGCCGTCGATGCCGGGTGAATCCGACGGTGCGCGCTCGGCTGACTGAGGCGCGGGCTTTGTGAGCGGCTTGCCCGACATCAGTGCGTCGATGCCGAATTCCTTGATGTGCTTGTTCGCGCCGACGATGGTGAAGCCTTCGTCGTGGAGCAGGCGCTTGATGAGGCGCAGCACGTCGAGGTCTTTTTCCTGGTAGAAGCGATGCTTGGTGCGGGTGTGCTTGGGTTTCAGAAACGGGAACTGGGTTTCCCAGAAGCGCAGCACGTAGGTCTCGACGCCCAGCGCGCGTGCGGCCTCGCCGATCTTCAAGCCGCGCTCGGGGAACAACGGCATCGTGGTTGGCCTTGGCGGGGCAGGTTTTCGCTTTCGTTGCCGAACCGATGGCTGACGTGTCATCGGCGTCAGACCTCAGGCTTGGCGCCGTCGCCGTTGTTGACCCGCTCCTTCAACACCTGGCTCGGCTTGAAGGAGAGGACGCGGCGCGAATCGATGGTGATCGGCTCACCGGTCTGCGGGTTGCGCCCGCGGCGCGCATGTTTCTGATTGACGAGAAAGGTGCCGAAGCCGGAAATCTTCACTTTCTGACCGTGACGCAACGAATCCCTGATGATCGCGAACACCGCTTCGACCACATCACAGGCTTCCTTCTTCGAGGAGCCTACCCGCTCGTAGATCAGATCTACAAGATCGGCTTTAGTCATGCCCTGCGGCGTAACGATCCCCACCCGCTCGCGTTAGGCACGCTTAACTACCGCAACTCCGCCCCCAACCGCGTCCGCGCCTGCTCGATCAGCACGGCATGAATGCGGTTAACCTCCTCATCGGTCAGCGTGCGATCCTTTGCACGGTAACGACAAGCCAACGCCACGCTCTTTTTTCCGGCCGCCACCGCCGTCCCCTCGTACACGTCGAAGACCTCGACGCTCTCCAGCAGCGACGCGCCGCACTCCCGAATGGTTTTCACTACCATATCCGCCGGGAAATTCCGATCCAGCACCAACGCCAAATCGCGCCTGATAGCGGGAAATTTCGGCGGCGGCTGAAAAGTTTTGCGCGGCGAGAAACCATAGGAAATGAGCCTACTCAAGTCAAGTTCGTAGACCGCGCAGGGATCGTTCAGGTCCAGGCGCATCGCCTCGGCCGGATGCAGCTCGCCAATCAAACCAATCCTCGCGTCGTCGAGCGTAACGATAGCGCTGCGCCCGGGATGCAGGAATGGCGCATCAACACCGTCGATTGCCTTGACCGCCACGCGCGGCAAAATTCCGATCGCGTCGAAGTACGTCTCGAGAATTCCCTTGATCGAAAAAAATCCCGCCGCGACGCTATGCTCGCCGATTGCGGAGAGCGCGTAGGGTCCGTAGCTGACGGCGGCGAGATGCTGATGCTCGGTCGCGATGTCGCCGTCCATGCGGAAAACCTTGCCCATTTCAAATGCGTGAAAGGCGCGCGCCTCGCGGTTCAAATTGAATCTGAGCGAGGCGACCAGTCCCGGCATCAGGCTCACGCGCAGCTCGCTGAGTTCCGCGGACAGCGGATTGGAAACTTTCACCGGCCGCGCCGCGGCTTGAATCCCCGAAAAGCGCGCGTTGTCTGCCGGCGCGATGAACGCGATGGTGGCGGCCTCGGTCAGGCCGCATCCCAGCATCACCTCGCGCGTGCCCTTGATGAACTCGCGCTCGCGATTGACGGGCGCCAGGGCACTGACACGCGGAGGCAGCAGGGCAGGGATGTCCTCGAGACCGCCGAGACGCGCGACTTCCTCGATCAAGTCGGCCTGCTCGACCAGGTCGGAGCGGAACGACGGCGGCACTACCGCGAGCACACCTTTGGCGCGCGTGCTCACTTGCGCGCCCAGCGATTTGAGACGGCCCCTGGCGACGGCCGGCGGTATCGCGACGCCGAGCAGCGATTCCATCGCGCCGAGGTCGAGCGAAATCTCGCGCGGCTCAGCTTTGCGCGGCTCGAAGTCGGCTATGGGCGACGCTTCGCGGCCGCGGGCGATTCTGCGGATCAATTCGGCCGCGCGAATCAGGGCACCGACCTGTCCCGCGCGATCGATGCCGCGCTCGAAGCGGTAACTCGCCTCGCTGCGCAAGCCCAGCCGCCGCGCCGTGCGCGCGACGGTCATCGGCTCGAAGTACGCACTCTCGAGCAAAATGGTGGTCGTCGAATCGCCGACTTCGGAGTTGAGGCCGCCCATCACGCCCGCAATCGCGAGCGGCTTGTCGGTGTCGGCGATCAGCAGGTCGTCCGGGTCGAGCGCGCGGGTCACGTTGTCGAGAGTGACGAACTCCCGCGTGTCGCCGGCGCGGCGGACGATGATTTTGCCGCCGGCGATTTTGCCGTAGTCGAACGCGTGCAACGGCTGACCGAGCTCGAGCATGACGTAGTTGGTCGCATCGACGACATTGTTCAGCGCGCGCATCCCGCACAGTTCCAGCCGGCGCCTGAGCCACGCCGGCGAAGGGCCGACTTTGATTCCCGTCATCGCCAGTGCGGCGTAGCGCGGGCATAGATCGGGCGCGTCGATCGAAACCGAAATCGTGAACCGCTCGCCGTCGGGCGGCCCGGCCGAATGCGCCGCGCGCAGCCGGGGCGCGCGCAGCCTGGCGGCGAATAGCGCGGCGACCTCGCGCGCGAGGCCGAGGACAGACAGGCAATCGCCGCGATTCGGCGTGATCTCAACGTCGAGCACGGTGTCGTCGAGATGCAAATAAGCGGCCACTTCGCCGCCCAACGGCGCGTCGGCGCCGAGCGCAAGAATTCCCGCATGATCCTGCGACAGGCCGAGCTCGCGCTCCGAACAGAGCATGCCCTCCGACTGCACGCCGCGAATGACGGCTGCCTCCAGCGGCGGCTCCTTGCCGAGCTGCGCGCCGACGAGAGCGAGCGGCGCGATCATGCCGGCCTTCACGTTGGGCGCGCCGCACACCACTTTAAATTTTCCTTTTTCGCCGGCATCGACCTCGCAGAGATTCAGCCGGTCCGCGTTGGGATGTTTCTCGACGTTGACGACCCGCGCGGCGAACACGCCCGCGAATCCCGGCTTGAGTTTTTCGATGCTCTCGACGACCAGTCCGGCGAAACTGAGCCTCCGCGAAATTTCCTCAACGGGCGCATCGACGCTGACGAAGTCGCGCATCCAACTGAGCGGCAGCTTCATCGCACACCTCCGCTCAGCGCCGGGAACTGGCTCAGAAAGCGAAGGTCGTTCTCGAAGAACAGGCGCATGTCGTCGACGCCGAGCTTCATCAGACCCGTGCGCTCGACGCCCATGCCGAACGCAAAGCCCTGGTACTCGTCGGGATTGTATTCGACCGCGCGCATCACGTTCGGATGGATCATTCCGCAGCCGAGCACCTCGGTCCATCCGGAATGCTTGCAGACGGGACAGCCGGCGCCGTCGCAGATCAGGCAGTGCATGTCGAGCTCGGCGCTTGGTTCGGTGAATGGAAAGTAGCTGGCGCGAAAGCGCACCGCAGTGGTGCCGAAAAACGCGCGCGTGAATTCCGCCAGCACGCCTTTCAGATGCGCCATCGTGATGCGCCCGCGCTTGTCGACCATGAAGCCCTCGATCTGCGTGAACATGGGAGAGGCGCGCACCGACAGGTCGTCGCGCCGGTAGCATCGCCCGGGACAGACGACCGCCAGCGGCGGCCGGCGTTTTTCCATCACGCGAATCTGACCGTTCGACGTATGCGTCCGCAGCAGCATCCCGCCCTCGACGTAGAAGGTATCCAGCATGTCGCGCGCGGGATGATGCGGCTGAAAGTTCAGCGCTCCGAAGTTGTGGAAGTCGTCCTCGATATCTTGCGTCATCGCGACTTCGAAGCCCATCGACTCGAAGATGCCGAGCATCTTTTCGAGGATGTCGGTGATCGGATGAATGCGGCCGCGCGCGATGCGCATGCCGGGCAGCGTCACGTCGAGGCGTTTTTCATTGAGCGACCTGGTCAGCGCGGCGGCTTTGAGCTTTTCGCTCAGCGCTTCGATGCGCGCTTCGACTTCGCGCTTGATCTGATTGATGAGCTGGCCGATGGCGGGGCGCTCGGCGTTGGGAACCTCGCGCATCCCGCGCATGATTTCCGTAAGCTCGCCGGAGCGGCCGAGCACGCGCACGCGTACCGCGTCAATCTGCGCTTCGCTGGCGTCGTCGCCGAGTTCCGCCATCGCGCGGCGCCTGATTTCTTCGAGTTGTTCTTTCATCGCGATCTTCGCTGAACTTCTCCGTTAGTCTCGCTATTGATTCGTCTCGCACTGAGATCCGTGCGTGCCGTGCGGTGCTTGCCCGCTGGACGTCGTTCCGTCCTCAGTTTCCGTGTCCTTATTCTGGTGTCGAGCTCCCAGAGCGCGTTCTTATTGCTGTCCCACTCCAACAAACGGTAGGCGGCTGCATACGGCAGCCACCTATATTCGGTGTGCTCCGTTGAAAGAGTAATTTCCGAAGAATTCACCTCCACACCAAAGCTGTGCTCGGGGATGACCAGTACATTAGGTCCCCATTTGAAGCCGCAAATGTTTACGACTGGAATCGTCGACAACGAGTCGAGCGCGAAGTAGCTACTGTTCGGTGGTATTCCACCTTCTTCGAACGCTTCACGTCGGGCCGATTCCAGAGGCGACTCGTTAGACTGGCCGCCTCCAGCGATTCCTTGCCACAAACGGCAATCGGCTCGGCGGAAAATAGCGTACAACGGGTCACCGCCGCCCTTCAGTTTTCTGAATGGCATTACCAAAATCTGATAAGGGGCCCGCTTCATCTCCGCTTTACCTCTGCAGTCTTACACGGCACTAAAAAAAGCAAAAAACCACGTGGGCGGTGACCCACATGGCTTCCTGGTGCGCGGCGCTTTTTTTGGGCGAACGGCGCGGCTCTATGCTGCTTTTGAGCCGAGCGCGCTGATAGCGGTGCGCACCAGCTCGGTAAACAATGCGTCGCGCTCCTGCGCGAGCTTCGCGAGCATCTTGCGATCGACCTCGACGCCGGCCTTCTTCAGCCCGTTCATCAGCGCGCTGTACGAGATTCCGCTTTCGCGGGCGAGCGCGTTGATGCGCGCAATCCAGAGCGTCCGGTAATCGCGCTTCTTGGCCTTGCGATCGCGATAGGCGTAGGTGAGGCCCTTTTCGAGGGTCGAGCGGGCCTGCCGATAGAGTTTGCGCCCACCGACAAAACCGGAGGCGAGCTTGAGTTGACGCTTATGACGGCGGCGCGTCTTGGGTCCGCCTTTGGCGCGAGGCATCGGAGTGGTGAAATCCTTCCTTGGTAGATATGCGGTGCGTTAATTTTCTGTTAGCCGCGCTCACGCGTACGGCATCATTACTTTGACTTTTTCGGCGTCGGCCTTGCCCAGAATACCGGTCCTGCGCAGCCGCGCTTTCTGTTTCGGGTTCTTGGCCGAGAACATATGGCGGGCATACGCGTGTTTGAATTTGACCTTGCCGCTCTTGGTCACGGAAAAGCGCTTGGCGGCGGTACGGCTGGTCCTGATTTTCGGCATACGATGGTCGCTTCTTTCCTGAAAAATTTTCTTTCAATGCTATCGCGGCGTCAGCAGCACGGACATGTTGCGTCCTTCCATCCGTGGCGTGCCTTCCGCCTGCGCGATATCCGTTACCGTCGCGATAATTCTCTCGATCAGTGCGCGTCCGAGTTCCGGATGAGTGATCGCGCGGCCCCGGAACGAAACGGTGAGCTTAACACGATGACCTTCTCCAACAAAGCGCTTGATGTGCGCGGTTTTGAAGTCCACGTCGTGCTGCCCGGTCGCCGATCCCATCTTCACTTCCTTGATCATGCTGATGGTGTGCTTCTTGGAGTCGTGCGATTTTTTCTTCTGCGCGTACCGGTACTTGTCGAAGTCGGTGACGCGGCAGACCGGGGGCGTCGCCGTCGAGGAGACCTCGACGAGGTCCAGGCCGCGGCTCTCCGCGACTTTGATCGCCTCGCGCAGCGGCAGGATTCCGACCTGGCTGCCGTCGGCGTCGATTACACGGACTTCCTGCGCGCGAATCAGGTTATTGACGCGAATCGCGGGCTCCCTTGAGGGTGGGGTTCTGAAATCTCTACGAATAAAGCACCTCCTCCGGCTTGATGGCCGGATGAACTTCCTAAGCCGGCACTGGCTCCTTCTTTAGTTTTTCGACCAGGTCTTTAAGCGGCATCGCGTTGCTCTTCTCGCCGCGCAGCAGCCGCAGCGACACCGAGCGATCGGCGGCCTCGCGCTCTCCGACCACTACCATATACGGCACCTTGGCCAATTCAGCTTCGCGAACTTTGAATCCCAGCTTTTCGTTGCGGATGTCGGCATGGGCGCGAAAACTCTCGCGCTTGAGCAGGTCGGCGACGTCCTTGGCGTAGGTCTCGACCTTCTCGCTGAGCGACAGCACGCGCACCTGCTCCGGCGCGAGCCACAAGGGCAGCACGCCGCCGGTATGCTCGATCAGCACGCCGATGAAGCGTTCGAGCGAGCCGAGGATCGCGCGATGAATCATCACGGGACGCTCCTCGACGCCTGCGCTGTTCGTGTACGTCAGGTCGAAGCGCTCGGGCATGTTGTAATCGAGCTGAATCGTGGCGACCTGCCATTTACGCTTGAGCGCGTCGGACACGTAAATCTCGATCTTGGGGCCGTAGAACGCGCCTTCCTTCGGATTGATCTCGAACGGGATTTCGCTCCACTTCATCGCGTCGCCGAGCTTGCCCTCGGACATCTGCCACTGCTCTTCGGTGCCTAGATGCTGATCGGGCATCGTCGCGAGCTTGAACTCGACGCGCTCGAAACCCAGCGCACCGTAAACGTCGCGCACCATCTCGAGATTCATTTTGACTTCATCCACGATCTGGTCTTCGCGGCAGAAGATGTGCGCGTCATCCTGCGACATCGCGCGCACCCGCATCAGACCGTGCAGGGTGCCCGATCGTTCCGCGCGATGCAGCCGGCTGAACTCGGCGAAGCGCAGCGGCAAATCGCGATACGATCGCTTCTCGGCGCGATACACGAAAGTATGCCCGGGGCAATTCATCGGCTTCACCGCGTAGCCCTGATGCCATCCCTCGGGGCCGGTATCGACGCTGGTCGCGTTATCGCTTTCGGGGTCGGGCGAGAGAAACATGTTCTCGCGAAAATTCTCCCAATGCCCCGAGGTGTTGAACATCTCGTTCTTGAAAATCAGCGGGGTGACGACTTCGTCGTAGCCGTAACGCCGGTAGAGCCGCCGCATGTAATCGACAAGCGCGTTGAAGATGACGACGCCCTTGGGCAGGTAGAACGGCGAGCCCGGCGAGATTGGATCGAAAATGTACAGGCCCATCTCGCGGCCGAGCTTGCGATGGTCGCGCTGGCGGGCGAGCTCGACGAGTCTCAGATGCTCATCGAGCGCTTCCTTGCTGGCGAACGCGGTGCCGTAGATTCGCGACAGCATCGCGTTGTGCTCGTCGCCGCGCCAGTATGCGCCGGCCACGCTGGTGAGCTTGAATGCCTTCAAATAGCGCGTCGAGGGCACGTGCGGTCCGCGGCAGAGATCCAGCCAGTCGCCCTGGCTGTAGATCGATACCTGATCGTCCGCGATGCCCTGGATTATCTCGACCTTGTACTGCTCGCCCATCGCCGAGAATTTGCGGGTAGCGTCCTCGCGCGCGACTTCGGTGCGCTGAATCTTGTGGTCGGCCTTCGCCAGCTCGCGCATCTTCGCTTCGATCTTCGGCAGATCCTCGATCGTGAACGGCGTGGTGGGCGCGAAGTCGTAAAAGAAGCCGTCCTCGATGACCGGCCCTATTGTCACCTGCGTGCCGGGATAGAGCGATTGCACCGCCATCGCCATCAGATGCGCGGTCGAATGACGGATTACCTCGAGACCTTCGGGCGAGTCGGCAATTACCGGCTCGACGGCGGCGTCGTGCTCGAGCTTGCGCGAGAGGTCGACAACTTTGCCGTCGACACGCGCGGCCACCAGGTCGCGGCTTGGAACTCCGTTCAGCACGTCGCGAACGATAGTGCCAACCGGCACGACGCGCGACTCGCCGCCCAAGGTTACGGTTACTTCCGAGCTCATCAAGCGGAAATTCTAATCATTGCGGGGGACTGGCGGGCGTAAAACGTAAGAAGTGAAAAGTGAAAAGCAAAATTCGCGCTCGCAGGAGTGGGCACGGACCTGGTAGGCACGGGCGGGATTGAACCGCCGACCTCTTCCGTGTCAAGGAAGCGCTCTCCCACTGAGCTACGTGCCTTCACGGGCGAGGGGTATGGATTGGACACATCAAGCAAACGCAAACGGTAACGGATTATGCGCTGGCGGGCAACCGAACAATCGCGCGTCACGATTCACGGCGCGCGGCAGGCGACGGTCGCGGGGGCATCTGCTAAGCTCCCGCGCCAAGTATCGCGCGCGCCGGGAGGGACGCCACGCCTCAGAAAATGGATCGCGAGCGCATAGTGCAGCTCTTCTTCTTCGGCTTCCTGGCCGTGATGGCCTACGAGCTGTACGAGCTGCTGCTGCCGTTTCTGACGCCGCTGGCGTGGGGAATACTGCTGGCCTTTATGGCGCATCCGGCGCTGATCGAAGTCGAAAAGTACGTCAAGCGCCGCTCGCTATCGACGGCGATAATCAGCGTCGTTGTCGGACTTGGCGTAATCCTGCCTGCCATCTGGCTCTCGGGCCGCCTTGTGGTTGAGGCGCAGGCGCTCTACGTGCAGGCCGCGCAGACCGTGAACAGCGGCGGGGTGACAAAGCTGCACGACTGGGCGGTCCACACCGATCTTGGCGCATGGGTTGCGAAGAAGATGGCGGAACGCGGCTACAAACTCGACGAAGAGCTGCCCAAGCTCACCTTGCAGGCGGCTCAGATAACCAGCGATTACGTGGCCAAGAATGCGACCTCGGCCGCGAAAAATGTCCTCGGATTTATAGTCGACTTCGGTATCGCGCTGCTCGCTTTCTTCTACATGCTGCGCGACGGCGACTACTACTACAAAAGCCTGCAAGACCTGACCCCGCTTCATGAAGATGACAAGAAGGCGATCTTCGATACGCTGCGCACGACGCTGTCGTCGGTGATGCGGGGCCTGATGCTGACCGCGGTGCTGCAGGGCGTGACGATCGGCCTTGGCATGCTGGTGTTCGGCGTGCCGTACTGGCTGTTCCTTGCGATCGCATCGGCGGCCGCAGGCCTGATGCCAATCGGCGGGACCGCACTGGTATGGATTCCCGCGACGCTCTACCTGGGCTTTGCCTCGGGATGGTCGGCGGCGGTCGGCCTCATCATATGGTGCTCGGTCGCGCTAGCCGTGATCGACAATTTCATCAAGCCGCTCGCGATGAAGCACGGCACCGGCCTGCCCACGATCGCGCTATTTCTCGGGATTCTCGGCGGTCTCGAAGCCTACGGTCCCCTCGGCCTGTTCCTGGGCCCGGCAATCATGTCGGTGTTCGCCTCCCTCCTGCGCGTCTATAGAAAGGAATACTCAGGCAGCCGCCAGGAAGCAGCGTGAGGAGATCGCATCTTTCCTAATACCGGGTACAGGGGTCACCCCTGCCGAAGGAAGCGTGAAACCCACCGCGGGTTTCACATTAAATTAAGTTCGTTCTCCCATATGGCACCGCCTAATCGCGCCGCTATAAAATGTGCGGTCGGAGAGTCGCCCATGAGCGACAAAGAGCAAAAGGCGCTTCATATCGTTCGCCGTCTCGTCGAATCCGGCTTTCGCGCCGTTTTCGCGGGCGGATGCGTGCGCGATCGAATCCTTGGCATCGAGCCGAAGGATTACGACATCGCCACCGACGCGCGTCCCGAGGTGGTGCTCACGATCTTCGACTGCACCGTCGCCGTTGGGGCGAAGTTCGGTGTGATCGGCGTCGTGCTCGACGACGGCAAGCCCTTTGAAGTCGCGACGTTCCGCGCGGATGCGGAATATACGGACGGGCGCCGGCCCTCGTCGGTGCGCTTCGGCGCGATCGAGGAAGATGCGATTCGCCGCGACTTCACCATCAACGGGATGTTTTACGACCCCATCGCGGATCGACTGATCGATTTGGTCGGCGGGATGCGCGATCTGCGCGCGGGAATCATCCGCGCGATCGGAAATCCCGACGACCGCTTCGAGGAGGACCATCTGCGCATCCTGCGCGCGGCCCGCTTCGCCGCGCGGCTCAACTACACGATCGATCCCGCGACCTGGGCTGCGATGAAGCGCGCCGCGTCGACGATTGTGAGCATTGCTGCGGAACGAATCGGCGAAGAAATCGTCATGATGATGACCGAGGGCGCCGCCGCGCGCGCCATGGACCTGATGATGGACAGCGGCCTGATGCAAATCCTGCTGCCCGAGGTCGTCCTGATGCGTGGATGTGCGCAGCCCGAGAATTTCCATCCCGAGGGCGACGTGTACACGCATACGCGGATTGGCGTGGCTATGCTGCCTGCGGGATGCACCGAGAGCGTCGCGTTCGGAATCCTGCTGCACGATATCGCCAAGCCGAAGTGCCGCGCGGTCGTCGGCGACAAGGTCACGTTCTATGGGCATACCGAGGACGGCGCCGTGATGGCGACGAATATCCTGACGCGGCTGAAACGCTCGCGCGCCGTGCAGGAGCGGGTCGCGTACCTCGTCAAGAATCATCTGAAGCTCTGCATGGCGCCGCGAATGCGTCCGGCTACGCTCAAGCGGATGCTCGCGGAAGACGGGTTCGACGAGTTGATGGAGGTCGCGTTCATGGACGCGATGGCGTCGAGCTCGTACCTCGGCTTCTGGCATTTTTGTCGCCGCGCGATGATGACGATGACCGCGGCCGAGATTCGTCCGCCGCGTTTGATTGGCGGCGAGGACTTGAAGCGGCTGGGATTCACGCCGGGGCCGCGCTTCAAGGAAATCCTGAAAGACGTCGAGGACCATCAGCTCGACGGCGCGCTCGAAACCCGCGAAGCCGCGCTCGAATACGTGCGCGCCCACTACGGCGCAAGCGCCGCCTAGTTGCTCCGCGCCGACGCCATAACCAAGCGCTTCGGCCGTACGCTCGCGCTCGACGGCGTCGATTTCGAGGCGCGTCCCGGCGAGATTCACGCGCTGGTCGGCGAGAACGGCGCCGGCAAAACCACCTTGATGAACGTGCTCGCCGGCTCGCTCGCGCCCGACAGCGGTGAGTCGCGTCTCGACGAACAGCCTCTGCGGTCAGGCTCGCCGCGCGCCGCGCTGGCGGCCGGGATTGCGGCGGTGCATCAGAGCCCGATGCTGTTCGAGCGGATGACCTGGGAGGAAAATCTCGCGCTCGGCGGCTTCGATCCGGATGGCAACGCACTCGATCTCGCGGCGGTCGCGACACGAGCGCGCGCGCTCGCCGCGAAACTCGGGTTCGAATTGCCGCCCGCCGGCACTTCCGTCGAGAATCGTTCGGTCGCCGAGCGTGTTCGGCTCGAAGTATTGCGTGCGCTCAGCTTCAATCCGCGGGTGCTGATTCTCGACGAGCCGACCAGCGTGCTCGCGCCTTCGGAGCTGACCGCATTCCTCGGCTTGCTGCGCAACCTTCGCGCCGAGGGCCGAATCGTCGTGCTGATCACGCACAAGCTGGCCGAGGCGATTGCGGTCGCCGACCGAATCACGGTCTTGCGACGCGGGAGCGTGGTCGCGTGCACGACTCCGGCCGAGACCAGCGAGGAGAAACTGGCCGGCCTGATGATTGGCGAGATCGTAATCCAACCCGACGCTGCGGCGGCGCGGCTGCAGCCCGGCGAACCGATCCTGCAGATCGACAATCTGACGCTCATCGATCATACCGGGCGCAGGATTCTTGATGGCCTTTCGTTTCGCGTCGCGGCGGGCGAGATCGTTGGAGTGGCGGGCGTTGACGGCAACGGGCAGACCGAACTGGTCGAACTGCTTGCCGGCGTGCGTCATCCGAGCAGTGGAAGAATAACTTCGGATGGCGCGATGGCGGTTATACCGCAAAATCGCGACCTCGACGGGCTGATCCTCGACATGCGGCTTTGGGAAAACCTGATTCTCGCGCGTCCGCTCCGGGAGCGGGTGACGTCGCACGGATGGTTGAACACCTCGCGCGCGATCGACCTCTGCCGCGAGCTTGTCGAGCGTTTTCGCATTCGCGCGCCCGGTCCTGACACGATCGCCGGCGCGCTTTCGGGCGGAAATCGCCAGCGCCTGGAAGTGGCGCGAGCGATCGCGTCGCGGCCGCGGGTGATCGTCGCGCACAACATCTGTCGCGGCCTCGATCTCGCCGCGACCGCCGAAGTGCATCGCACGATTCTCGACTTCGCGGCCGCCGGCGGCGCGGTGCTGTTGATTTCCAGCGACCTCGACGAGTTGCTTGCGATATCGGGGCGATTGCTGATTATCAGCCGCGGGAAAATTCGCGAGACTAATCCCGGCGAGCGCGATCCCGAGCGGCTGGGTCTGCTGATGGCCGGGGCGCGCGACTGATGCTGTCGTCGATTGCGAAACCGTTCGCGGCGCTGGCGCTCGCCGCCGCGCTGATCTCGATTGTTCTCGCCGCTCTGGGCGCGTCTCCACTCGGCGTGTTCGCCGCGCTTGGCGAGGGCGCCTTCGGCAACTGGTACGCATGCGTGGACACGATCGTAAAATCCACGCCGCTGGTTTTTACGGGACTTGCAATCTCGCTCGCCTTCTCTGGCGCGCTGTGGAATATCGGCGCCGACGGACAGCTGACCATTGGCGCGATCGCGGCCGGCGCGATCGGACCGCATCTAGGCGATTTTCCGCATGCGATCGCAGTCGCGATCATTCTCGTGGCAGGCGCACTCGGCGGCGCGGCCTGGGGCGGGCTTGCGGGATGGCTGCGCGCGCGGCGCGACGTGAATGAAGTCATCAGCACGATCATGCTGAACTTCGTCGCCGTGCAGGCGCTCAGTTGGGTCGTGCACGGCCCGCTGATGGAACCGTCGCGCGCGTATCCGACCAGCTCGCCGATCGCCTCCGCGGCGCAGCTCGAGTTCTACTTCGCGCCGAGCCGCTTGAACCTGGGGATGCTGCTCGCAGTCGTGCTCGCCGCCGCATGCTACCTGCTGATGTTCAACACCAGCGCCGGATTTGAGTTGCGCGCGATGGGCCGCAACCGGCGCGCCGCGACTTTTTTTGGTATCCGGATTCCAGCGCTCACAGTTTGGGTGATGGCGCTGTCGGGCGCGCTCGCGGGGCTCGGCGGCGCCGTGCAGGTCTCCGCCATTTCCCATCGATTGTACGAGAAGCTCTCGCCCGGATGGGGTTTCGAAGCTATCGCGGTCGCATTGGTGGCGCGCCTGAATCCGCTCGCGATCGTCCCGGCGGCGCTCCTGTTCGGCGCGCTCGACAACGGCTCGCAGGCGATGCAACGAACGCAGGGAATCTCGCCCGAGCTGGTGCAGGTTATCCAGGGTCTCGTCATTCTGATCATCCTCGCGTTCGACACGCCGGCGTGGAGCGGACTTCGCGAGAATATTTTCGGCGCGTCTGCTGACGATGCGGCTGCGGTCCCACCTGTCACGGAGATGCCCGATGCTTGAAGCGTTTCTAGTCTCGGTAATCACCATGGCGACTCCCATCCTGCTGGCCGCGCTCGGCGAGTTGCTGGTCGAGGAAAGCGGCGTTGTCAATATCGGTATCGAGGGCGCGATGCTGGCGGGTGCGTTCGCCGCGCTCACGATCGCGTACTTCAGCGGCAGCACCGCGCTCGGGCTGGCGGGCGCAATCGCGGCCGGCGTCGCGATTAACGCGATCTTCGCGATCCTCGTTGTGAATCTCGCAGTCAACCAGGTCGTGACCGGGACCGCCGTCAGTATCCTGGCGCTCGGCTTGACGGGAGTTTTCTATCGCAAGCTGTTCGGCGTGACGGGCAAGGCGTTCATGGTCGCGCCAATCGCGAAAATCCCGCTCGGTCCGCTCGCGCGAATCCCGCTCCTCGGTCCGGTGCTCTTCGATCACAACGCGCTGGTGTACTTCACGTTCATCCTCGTGCCTGCCCTGTGGTACTTGATCGCGCGCACGCGTTACGGACTCCGGCTTCGCGCTTGTGGCGAGCGTCCCGAAGCGGCGGACGCGCTCGGCCTCGGCGTAATCGCAACGCGATGGCAGGCGCTGATCGTGTCGGGCGCATTGACGGGATTGGCCGGCGCGTTCTTGACGCTCGCGTACGCCAACACCTTCGTCGAGAACATCTCGGCCGGCCGCGGCTTCGTCGCGCTGTCCGTGGTGATCGTAGGACGATGGAATCCGTGGGGCCTCGCGGCCGCATCGATCCTGTTCGGCGCCGCGATGGCATTGCAATTCGGATTGCAGGCGCTCGGCACCACTGCGCCATACCAGCTATTTCTCGCGCTGCCATATGCGCTGACATTGGTCGTACTCGCAGGCTTCGGCGGACAGGCAGCGGCGCCCAGCGCGCTGGGCGAGCCTTATCGTCGGCAGTAGGGGGGAAGGGTAAATCACTTTATTTGATGTGAAACCCGCGGTGGGTTTCACGCCTCCTTCGGCAGGGGTGACCCCTGCACCCAGTGTTAGGAAAGGATGCGGGACTTCGTCCCTGTTAGAAGCGTTTTTAGGGCGAAGCGGTAGCGTGTTTCGCTGTGAGATCGCGTCGCAAGCGAATTGTGCGGCGATTCTTCACGCCTTTTACTCTAGAGGTTGAAGACAATGAAACGGGAATTTTTGACAGGTTTGGCCGCTCTGTCGCTCTTGGTTGCCGCAGTTTCGACGCAGGGCTCCTACTTTGGTCCGGGAGATGGCGGGTACTACGGGAACGGATATGCATACTCTGCATACGGAGAGTACGAGCCGTCGATCGTCGGTCCGGCATACCTGGGTCCGTGGGGCTATGGATATGACTATGGCTGGTTGGACGACGGCTATTCAGATTTCGGCCTGCCGCCGCCTGCAGCGAATCCAGTCGGACCTTCGAAGACGATTGAGGTTCCGCAGGACCATGCTCAACATCACGGTTGACCACGAAGGAGAGGCTTTATAAACGGTTAATTTTACAACTTTTTTGCGTCTATCGTGAATTTTTCGCTCTGAAACCGCCGCTGTTCCGGGTCGTCTAACAGATCAGAGGTACAGAGCAATGAAACGGAAACTCCTGTCAGTCCTGGCAGCTCTGTCGCTCGGATTGTGCGTGGTTTCGACGCAAGGCTGCTACGACGTTGGCTATCCAGGTGGCTATTACGGTGGAGGAGACCCGCCGGCATACGCCTATGGTCCTTCTTTCTACGGTCCGGCCTACGTCGGCCATCCGTGGGGCTACGGCTACGACCATTATGGTTACCGTGGGTGGGGTCATGATTATGCCGTTGGCCACGGCTATGTCGGCGAACATGGCTTGGCTGGCGCACATGGCTTTGCTGGCTCACACGGCTACGCCGGCGGACACAGTGATGGCGGACACGCGGTCGCCCATTCGGGACACGCCGACTCGCATCATCGCGGCTGACCGCAGCTAAGGGCATCGAATTTCACTCGCACAATCGTGTAATGTGATCTTCGATGCCCACTCCTCTACTCGCACTTCGAGACGCGTCATTCCCGATGGCGGATTGCGCGTCTTGCGGCAAAGCGGTGCTGACGTACGTCGCGCTCGACGACGACAATGGCGCCGAACGGCGCGTCTGCGTGCATTGCGACACTCCGGTTGCCGAGACTCTCAAGTGGGTGTCACCCGGTGAGCTCGAACAGGCGGGTTATTATTTCGGTCCGCCGCCAGCCGAAGGCGAGAAGGGTGGTTGCAGCAGCGGTTGCGGCAGTTGCAGCGTCAAGAAGAATTGAGCGCGCCAGTCTGGCGCAGCGCTTCATATACCACGATCGATACCGCGTTGGAGAGATTCAGGCTGCGCACACCCGCCTCAAAGATTGGAATCCGGTAGGCCCGGTCCGTTCTTTCGGAAAGGAAGTCGCGCCCGAGGCCGGACGTCTCGCCGCCGAAGAAAAGAAAATCGCCGCGCTTGTAGTGGGCGTCGAGATATGACGTCGGCGCGTGCGTCGAGAAAAATTTCGCTTTCGCTCGCGGCGAATCGTGATGTGTCGAGGCAAACTGCTCCCATCCGTCGTAAGTGCGCAGATCGACCAGCGGCCAGTAGTCGAGACCGGCGCGCTTGAGATAGCGATCCTCGAGCGAGAAGCCGAGCGGGCCCACCAGGTGAAGACGGGCCTTGATGGCGGCGGCCAGTCGCGCGATCGAGCCGGTGTTCTGCGGAATCTCGGGCCGCACCAGGACGATGTGCAGATTCGGCTCATCAAGCTGCATCGTCGACTAGTTGCGATCAGCCGGCGCGCCGAGCGGATACCGATGGCCCCTCAGGTTGACGTAGAAACGTCCGGCGTCGTCGGACTCGAAGCGGTCGCTCAGATGGTAATAGGCGGAGCGGATGAAGCGCGCGCGAGCGTCGCCGCCCTTGACCCGTGCATACAGCACGTTGCCCGCGCCGACTTCGAGCGCGGCGGGATCGAGCGGCTCGCGAGTGTCGTCGTTCAGGACCATCACGAAGCCGCCAAGCTCGTCGTCCTCGAGCGCCTTGACGACGTAGGGCGTGTCCTCGACGATGATCGGCGCGCGTTCCTCGGCGACTTGCAGATAGTAGCTGCCGTCGGGATTGCGCTTGACGCTCTGGCTGAACAGCAGCGAGATGCGCGGATTGTCGATGCGCTCATCGTCGCTGTACCAGTTGCCGTCGCGACGAAACGAAATTTTCCCCGATTCGACGGTATAGAAACCAGCCCGCGGCATTATTTTTTCACGGTGTCACGACTGTCGAGGATGATTGTCACCGGGCCGTCGTTGACGAGCTCGACTTCCATCATCGCGCCGAACTCGCCCGTCTCAACTTTAACATCGCGAGTGCGCGCGAGCGAGAGAAAATGCTCGTAGAGGCGGCGCGCTTCGTCGGGCGCGGCGGCCTTGGTGAACGACGGGCGGCGGCCTGAATTGGTGTCGGCGAGCAACGTGAATTGCGATACGACCAGCAGCTCTCCGCCGACCTGAGCAATCGAGAGATTCATCTTGCCGGCGTCGTCGGCGAATATGCGCATCCCGAGGATTCGATCGACCAGATGAGCCGCGTCGGTCTCGCTGTCACCGTTGGCGACGCCCAGCAGCACGACGAATCCTCGCGCGATTTTGCCCACGACGCGCCCGTTGATTCGCACTTCGGCGCGGCTGACGCGTTGAACAACTGCCCGCATAGTTGCGTCATATATATAGACCCGCAAGTCCGCGCCAGCCGCACACCGATAAAGACCCTTTGTGGTCTGCGCGGGCTGTCGCGTACTATAATTCGAAGCAACAATGATTCCTGTCTTGTTCCACCTAGGCCCGCTGACCGTTTACAGCTTCGGGCTGATGATGGCGCTGGGATTCCTGGCGGCCGACTACGTTATCCGCCTCGAATGCATCCGCCGCGGCTACGATCCGGAATATTCGTCGTCGATTGTGATCGCGGCCGCCGTGGCGGGGCTCGTCGGCTCGCGGCTCTACGCCATCCTCGACGATCTGCCGACTTATCTCGCCGATCCCAAGTCGATGATTTTTTCAGGCTCGGGCTTTGTGTTCTACGGCGGCATGATCGGCGGACTGCTTGGTGCGTACCTGGTTTCGCGCTGGTACCGGATCGGGTTCGGCGCGACGATCGACATGTGCGCGCCGGCCCTGGCGATCGGACAGGCTATCGGCAGACAGGGTTGCCAGCTCGCCGGCGATGGCGACTGGGGGCTGCCGTCCACGATGCCGTGGGCGATGGCGTATCCGCACGCAATCGTCGGCTGGGGGCCGGATACAGTGCTGAAACTCGACGAGCATTACCGGCTCGTCTCGGGCTACTTCCCTGGCGTGCGAGTGCATCCGGCGCCGGTGTATGAAACAATTTTGTATCTCGGCGTGTTTACTATCCTGTGGTCGATGCGCAAGACGTCTCATCCTGCGGGACGCGTGATGTACTGGTACCTGGTGCTGGCGGGAGGCGCGCGCTTTTTCGTCGAGTTCTGGCGAATCAATCCGCGAGTTTTCTATATGTTCAGTGAGGCGCAACTGATCGCGTTCGCGATGATGGTCGTCGGAGGAATCGCGTTGCTTCTCACCAGGGAAAAAGATCACGCCGAAAGTGGACAGCAGTCGGGCGAAGGTGACCGGCGCCCCGCGATCAACGCGGCGCGGGCCTGACGATGGAGATCCAGGACAGAGCCCTCTACGCTGCCGCCGCGATTGTCGTGGCGACCGGCCTGACGCTCGTCGCGCTCAGCGGCCATCGCGGCGCGCGCATCGCCACTCCGTCTGGAATCAACAGCGAGTCCCAAGGGCCGGTGGCGGCCGGCAGCCAGGCGGCCGATTTCAAGCTCGAGACCCTCGACGGAACGACCGTCTCGCTCGAATCGTTGCGCGGCAAAGTTGTGTTCCTCAACGTGTGGGCGACCTGGTGCGAACCGTGCCGCGAGGAAATGCCCTCGATGCAAACGTTGTACGACAACTTCAAGGGCAACAAGGATTTCGTCATGCTCGCGGTCAGCCAGGATACCAAGGGCCGCGCCGCGGTCGCGCCATACGTCGCGAAAAACGGGTACCATTTTACGATTCTGCTCGACCCGGAGAACAAAATCGGCGAGACTTACGATGTCAGCGGAGTGCCCGAGACCTTCATAATCGACCGCAAAGGGCAGATTGTCGCGCACCATATGGGCGCATTTGACTGGTCGCGGCCCGACGTTAAGGACGCGTTGCAGCAACTGCTCGACGCAAAACAGGGGTGAGAAATGGGATTATCGACGTAACGACACGGTTTCGCGAGCGTATGCATCAGAGCGTCGCATCTGCTTAAATGAAACCTCGCAATCGCAATCTCGGGTTCTTGAAGTAACTAAATTTCATGATCAAAAAACACAGATGGTCCATCACGTTGGCGGTCTCACTGGTCGCCTGTTTCCTTGTCCTCCAGGAGGTTGCCGTCCGTCGCGCGCAGGCGCTCTCGAACGACACCTACCAGGAGCTCGACACGTTCGCGAGCGTGCTCGCAATCGTGCAGAAAAACTACGTCGAACCGGTCACTACCAAGCGGCTGATCGACGGCGCTATCAGCGGGATGCTGGCGTCGCTCGATCCGCATAGCGCCTACCTGACGCCCGACCTGTACCGCGACCTCGAAGTCGAGACCCGCGGCAGTTTCGGCGGACTCGGAATCGAGATAACGATCAAGAACGGCGCGCTGACCGTGGTTGCGCCGATCGAGGACACGCCGGCATATCGCGCGGGACTGAAGGCCGGCGACCAGATCATCAAGATCGACGACGACTTCACCAAGGACATGTCGCTTACCGACGCGGTCAAGCGGATGCGCGGGCCCAAGGGTAGCAAGATAAAGCTGACTCTGCATCGCAACAACGTACCCGAGCTGTTCACGGTGACGCTCGCGCGCGACGTCATCAAGATTCAGTCGGTCAAGTCCAAGATGCTTGACGGTGGCTACGGCTACATCCGCGTCACCACGTTCCAGGAGAACACCGGCGACGGCGTCGAGAAGGCGATCGACGAGTTTGAATCGAAGGACCACGGCAAGATCAAAGGAATGGTGTTCGACCTGCGCGACAATCCGGGCGGACTGCTGAACCAGGCGGTGAAAGTCTCGGACGATTTCCTCGATGGCGGCCTGATCGTGTATACGCAAGGCCGCGAGGAAAATCAGCAGCAGAAATACTTCTCGCACAAGAAGTCCGGCTTCGTTGACTTTCCGATGGTGGTGCTGGTCAACGGCGGCAGCGCCAGCGCCAGCGAAATCGTGGCCGGCGCTCTGCAGGATCAGAAGCGCGCCGTCATTCTCGGCACGCAGACCTTCGGCAAAGGCTCGGTGCAGACCATTCTGCCGCTCGACGATCATTCCGCGCTGCGACTGACCACGGCGCGCTACTACACTCCCACCGGCCGCTCCATCCAGGCCGTCGGAATCACGCCGGATGTCGACGTCCAGCCGCCCAAGGAAACGCTTGCGTCGATAACGCAGGAGGGCGCCGAGATCAACGAGAATCCCGAGATCCACGAGGCCGACCTGCCGCATCATTTCCAGAACGGGCAGAAGAAGGACGACAAGAATCCGAATACCTATTCGACTGGCGTGAGCACCGCGCCCGCCCCGGGCAACGAGAAGGGCGACAAGGGCCCTGGTGCCAAGGGCGGCAAAGAAAAAGTCGAAAAGGACGTGCAACTCGACAAGGCTATCGACATTCTGAAGCATTGGAACTCATTCAAGCTCCAGCTTGCCAAGGGCGAGTCGCAGCCTGACGCAACCGCCGCTGAGAGCGACAGCGCCAAGACCAAAGGCGACTAGACGATCGCAGTGGGATACGCGACGCGCCGGGCATCACGATGATGTCCGGCGCTCGGCTATTACGGCTACGAAGAAGTGCTGCCCAAACTACGCGCCGAGCTGGATCGGCTGATTGCGGAACGCTCGGCGGCTGCGAACTAATATCCTGTCATCTCGAGTATCTGCCGGGGCGGGGAAGCTGGCAGAGAAAGAAACATTGTTCTGAAACGGCGAAATTGGCCGATTTGGCGAAATCCGTCTTCTCCTGCACTTCTCCTCGATCTCTTCCGTTCGATCGGTGCGTGTGATTGAGGAAACCATTGGCAGAGCAGTTCGATCGAAGGATCGCAGGGCGGTGAAGTTGGCGGTGCAAAATGATGATTTCGGAGGGGGTTGGATTGGTTTGAGGTGAATGCGCCGGCTGGAGCGGTTGAGGAATTCATGGTTTGTATTATGACAGACGGTCATGACAACCGTTGTCGTGCACGCCGGTGGCATCGAACTGACCGGTTGTGCCTCGGTCTGCGTTCAGAGCAGGGTGGAAATGTGGTGATAGTCCGAAAAGGGTGAGGCTTAGATGAAACTCAAGAAAGTGCACGTAACAGAGTTCCAGAGCATCCTTGACTCGAACGAGTTTGATGTCGACGACATCACGTGCCTCGTCGGCAAGAACGAGGCCGGCAAGACCGCGCTGCTTCAAGCGCTCTATCGCCTGAACCCGATCATCGAGCGCGAGTCCGTTTACAGCGTTATCGATGATTACCCGCGGTGGGACGTCGCCGATTATGAGATCGCAGTAAAAGAGGGGACGCAGAAACACGCGATCGTCGCTCGCGCCGTGTTTCAATTGGAACGTGAGGACGTTGCGGAGGTCTTGTCGGTCTTTGGCGAGGAGGCGCTACCTGGGAAGACATCTACCCTTGAGCTTTCGAAAGGCTACGAGGGGATCCTCTACTACGACTTCGAAGTAAACATACCTGCCGCTCTCCAGCATCTGGTAGAGCAGAGGCAGTTCGCCCCGAACGTCGGATCGGAGCTTAAAACCTGCGACACGTTGGAAAAGACGGTCAAGGTTCTGTCGGCGGCCGAACAGACGGGGGACGTGACCGAATTGCTCACTTTCGCGAATGAGATAAAAGCTGCGGGAGGTTTTCTGGCGTACATCTTCCGAAAGATTCTCTCGCCACGCATTCCTAAGTTCTTCTACTTCGATGAGTACTATCAAATGGTCGGGCGCGCCAACATCGAGTTGCTCAAGCAGCGGGTGGCGCAGAACCAACTTCAACGCTCTGACTACCCGTTACTCGGACTCATCAACTTGGCGCGCCTCGACCTCGACCAGCTTCTGAATCCGTCGCGCACCCGCGAACTGAAGAACAATCTAGAAGGAGCGGGCAACTACCTAACGAAGCGCGTCGTCAAGTACTGGTCACAGAATCGATATTTGCAATTGCGATTTGATGTTCGGCCCGGCCGACCTAACGACCCGGCGCAGGAGTTGCGCAGCGGCACAAACATTTGGGGCGATGTCTACGATTCGAAGCACATGGTGACTACTGAGCTTGGAACACGTTCTCGTGGCTTCGTATGGTTCTTCTCATTTCTAGCTTGGTATGCGGACGTTCAGCGTCAGAAGCAGCGCGTGATTCTTTTGCTAGACGAACCTGGTCTTTCACTCCACGCGAAGGCCCAGGGTGACCTCCTTCGATACTTTGAAGCCGAGATAATGGGCTCCCATCAGCTCATCTACACGACGCATTCTCCCTTCATGGTCGATCCGAGCCGCTTCGATCGCGTTCGGATCGTCCAGGACTTAAGCATCGAGCCCGCGGAAAAAGACGGCGAAGAACTGCCTCTGGAAAAGCAAGGAACCAAGGTCCTGAAAGATGTTCTTGACGCCACAGGCGACAGCCTATTTCCGCTTCAGGGGGCGTTGGGTTACGAAATTTATCAGACACTATTCATCGGACCGAACAGCCTCGTCGTGGAGGGCGTCTCGGATCTGCTCTATCTACAAACGATGACCGGCATACTCCAGGAGAAGGGTCGAACCGGACTCGACTCGAAATGGACGATCACCCCCGTCGGTGGAGCCGACAAGGTTCCTACCTTTGTCGCCCTGATTGGTGCACAGAAGCACTTGAATGTGGCAGTTCTGATCGACTTCCAAAATAAGGACCGCCAGACGATAGAGAACCTGTACAAGCGGAAACTTCTTGAGAGGAAGAACGTCTTAACCTTCGCTGATTTTGTGGCTGCATCAGAAGCGGACATAGAGGACATGTTCGACTCGGAGCTGTATCTGAAGATCGTAAACGCTGAGTTCGCTGATTCACTTCAGGCGCGGATCACCACCGCGAATCTGGATAACCGTATTCCCCGAATCCTCTCCCGCCTAGAGAAATATTTCGAAACTACTCCCCTCAAGGCGGGTGCGGTATTCAACCATTACCGCCCAGCCCGTTATCTCTCAGAGAATATCGCGGCTCTCCGTGCGCAAATCTCCGATCCGACTTTGAATCGGTTCGAAGAAGCCTTCAAGAGGGTAAACGAGCTGTAATAAATCTTAGAAGAAGATGCGATGGAAAGGACGACGCGAGCCACGACAATAGTCACAGCCCTTCTCATTAGCATTTGCTTCATGGCGTCGGCGGAAAGTACCCCGCAAGCTCCGATGCTAGTGACTCTTACGGCGACAAGCACCCCGCAAGCTCCGATGCTAGTGACTCTTACTGCGGCAAGCACCCCGCAAGCTCCGACACACCTTACTCCTAGGGAGGAAAATACCCCGCAAGCTGCGACGCAAGTTACTCTTGCGTGGTCTAACATAGCGAGCCTTGTGATCGGCACGGGGTTTCTGACGGCGATCCTTGGTCACTTTATGAGCTTATATAGTGACGCCCGCGCGACGAAGCGACAAGCACGATCGCTAGCCTCGAAGTTAATACCCGCACTTGAGAGTTTCGCGAACGCGTGCAGTCATGAAGCAGCAGAAACACATTACGACGAAGATAATGAGCACCTTCCAAACGAAATTCCAGTGCTGCCCGCGTTGCGCGAGCTCGGTGATAATGGGGAGTGGGCCTCTCTAGACAAGCAGTTGCTTACTTCAGCAGCAACGATAAACAACGAGCGGGACCAAGCTCTCCAGAGTGTGAAGGTTGCGTTATCGCTGGTGCATCAGGAACATGAGGAAGATTACGTGTTTAAGAACTATTACGAACAGGTGTCGAGCATTGGCCTCAGGGCTGCGTATTTGGCGCGCGACCTTCGTAGGAAGTATGGAAGCCCGGCGGGAGCGGAGGATTCTATTACCAATACGATCGGTTATCTCGAACAAGAAAAAGCCAACCTCACTCGAAGTGCGCAGGCCGGGTCGATCAATCTGGACTAGCCTCGGAATCGTGAATCGCGCGCGGAGCGCGCGCTGAATAATGTCCCTCACCTTTGATCCTCTCCCTTTGGGAGAGGGGAAGAGGCGCGCGGCGCGTTAGGTCGTCAGATCTTTTGGTTGGTTTTTCGCCAGTCTGCCAGGAACCGCTCGAGGCCTAGGTCTGTTAGCGGGTGATGCAACGTCTGTTTTAGGACTGCGAAGGGTACTGTTGCTATGTCGGCGCCGATCTCGGCTGCTCGTAGCAAATGCGTTGTGTTGCGGACGGATGCGACCAAAACCTCGGCTGGGTAGTCGTAGTTTGAGAGGATTTGGACCATTTTTTCTACTATCTCGAAGCCGTCCTGGCCTATGTCGTCGAGGCGGCCTATGAACGGTGACAGGAATGAAGCGCCTACCTTTGCGGCTGCTAGCGCCTGCAGAGGGGTGAAGATCAGCGTGACGTTGACGCGGATGCCGCGTTTGGCGAGGGCATGGGTGGCCTTCAGGCCCTCCACGATCATCGGGCATTTGACGACTATATTTTTGTGGAGCTTGGCGAGCTTCTCGCCTTCTTCGATCATTGCGGAGGCTTCGGTGGCGACGACTTCCGCGCTGATCGGTCCGTCGACGATTTCGCAAATCTCCTTGAGCACGTCGTGATACGGGCGGCCGGTTTTTGCCATCAGCGATGGATTGGTGGTGACGCCGTCGATTAGTCCCCAGCTGGCGGCCTCGCGAATTTCGGCGACCTCTGCGGTATCGATAAAATATTTCATTGAGTTGCCTCTTTTTTTGTTTTCGCCGGCTGCGGCCTCAGCAGGTCCGCTCGCGCAAGCGTAACACGAAACGGCGACTTAAGTCCCGCCAGCATCTCGGAAATCGAGGCGTTGAGTTTCGGGTGGATGAGCGCGGGCGCCAACTCGCTCATCGGGGCGAGCACGAAGCGGCGCTCGTGGAGGTGCGGATGCGGCACTTTCAGAATTCGCGTGTCGATCGTTTCTTTATTGAAGAACAGCAGGTCGAGATCGATGATTCGCGGCCGGTATTTGCCACGGGTCTGCTTGCGGCCCTTGACGCGCTTGCGGCCCATGATGCGCTCGAGCGCGAGCAACCGGCGCATCAGGACTTCGGCGGGGAGCTCGGTTTCGACTTCGATGACGCCGTTGAGGAATGCGCCCTTGAGATCGCCCATCGGCTCGGTCTCGTAGATCGAGGATTGGCGCACGACCCGGGTGTCCGGGATCGACGCGATCCGTTGAATCGCCTCGCGATAATTGGCGGCTCGATCGCCTAGGTTACTGCCTAATCCGATGAAAGCCCGATGGGGCATCCTCGCCGTTACAACCGCAGCGCTTTTAGTCGGTCCACCGCCTCGACCAACCGCCCGCTCGTGAGTGAAAAGCGGACGTAACCCTCACCACCCTTGCCGAATCCGGAGCCGGGCGTGATTGCGACGCCGGCTTCCTTCAAAACGCGCTCGGTAAATGAAACCGAGGTGTAACCACGTGGAACTTTGGTCCAGACATAAAAGGTCGCGCGCGGCTTTTCGCATTCGAGGCCGAGCGCGCGGAGCGAGCCGACGAGCAGGTCGCGGCGTTGCTGGTAGACAGCGCAATATTCGGCGAGCTTATCGCCGTCACCCCCTTCGAGGCCGGTGATGGCGGCTTCCTGCACGGCTTGGAAGACGCCGGAATCCATGTTGGTCTTGACCTTGCCGAGTGCGCCAATTAACTGCGCGTTGCCGATCGCGAAGCCAACGCGCCATCCGGTCATCGAGAAGGTTTTCGAGAGCGAGTGGAACTCGATTGCGCAGTCGCGCGAGCCGTCGGCCTGGAAAACGCTCGGAGAGCGATAGCCGTCGTAGGCAATTTCGGAATAGGCGCTGTCGTGGGCGAGGATGACGTCGTGCTTGAGGCAGAATTTGACCGCCTCCTGGAAAAACGCGAGGTCAACGGTCGCCGCGGTCGGATTGTTGGGATAGTTCAGCCACAGCATCCGGGCGCGACGCGCGACCTCGGCGGGAATCGAGGCGAGATCGGGAACGAACCCGGTTTCTTTTCTGAGCGGTAAAAAAAACGGCTCGCCGCCGTTGAAGACGCATCCCGAGTAATAGACGGGGTAGCCGGGATCGGGAATCAACACGATGTCGCCAGGCTCGACGACAGCGGTCGCGAAGTTGGCGATGCCTTCCTTGGAGCCGATCAGGGCGCAGACCTCGCGCTGATAGTCGAAACTGACGCCGAAGCGGCGGCGATACCACTCTGCTGACGCCTGGCGGAATTGCGGCAGACCCTCGTAGTCCGGGTACCGGTGATTTTTAGGGTCGTCGGCGGCGCGCTTGAGAGTCTCGACGATATGACGGGGAGTGGGCAGGTCGGGGTCGCCGATCGAGAGGGAGATTACGTCAATGCCCTTGCTCGCGACCTCCTTCTTCAAGCGGTCAAGCTCGGCAAAAAGGTAGGGCGGTAATAGACCAAGTCGGGAAGCAGTCTTGATTTGCACCTGTCGAAACAGCCTCAGACCACAAGAACCTAGACGTAACTAACATACTTTTCAGGGTGTCGGAACTACCTGCCGCAATAAATCGACGTTCTCGCACAATGGGAATCCACAGGCGGGTGCGGCCCCAGGAGCAGCCGGCGCCACCGGTCACATTAATTTTACTTGATTGAGAGCGATCGTGTTGTTAGAAATTTTAACCATCGCAGGGTGGCGCAGCGGCGCTCTTGGGATTATTCACAAGCCTGATCGTGAGCATGAACCGGATAGTGCTACCGCTCGCACTCCTGATGCTCGTCCTGGGCGGGGCCGTGATCGCTTTGTCGGAGCGGCCGTGGGCGCCACGAGCGGACGTAGTACAGCCGATCCCGTTCAGCCATCGCGTCCACGCCGGCGTGAACCAGATTCCCTGTCAGTATTGCCATGCCTACGCGAGCAGATCGTCAGAGCCGGGAATTCCGGCGGTCGCGAGGTGCGTGGGATGTCATGGCGACGGCATTGCGGGCGGCGGAATCGCGCCGGTGACGCGGCCGTGGACGGACAACACGCCGGCATCGTTCGAGATCCAGTGGAATCGCGTGTACACGCTGCCCGACTTCGTGCGCTTTACGCATCGGCCCCATATTCATGCGGGAGTGCAATGCCAGAGTTGTCACGGTCCGGTGCAAACGATGGATCGCGTGGTGCCGGCGTTTGAAATCAACATGGGTTTCTGCGTGGACTGTCACACGGAGAAAAAAGCGACACTCGACTGCGTGGGCTGTCATCACTGAGTGAGGGAGCTGATGCGCGAGGGACCACCGATATCCAGGCGAGCGTTCATCAAGCTGGCCGCGACCGCGGGCGCGGCGGCGGTGGTTCCAGGATGCGAGCCGGCAGCGCGCAAGCTGATTCCGTACGTGGTGCCGGATGAGAACGTGGTCCCGGGGGTGCCGAGTTTTTTTGCGACGACGTGCGCGGAATGCCCGGCGGGATGCGGCGTGGTGGCGCGAATCCGCGAGGGGCGAGTAATCAAGCTCGAGGGAAATCCCGCCGATCCAATCGGGCAGGGTGCGCTGTGCGCGCGGGGCCAGGCGGCGCTGCAAGGCCTGTACAATCCAGACCGGCTGGCGCATCCGCAAGTACGCGGCAGCGATGGCGCGCTGCGAACCGTGTCGTGGGACGAGGCTGAGAAAATGCTCGGCGACAGGCTCGCGGCGGCGTCGAAAGCGGGCAAAGATCGCGTCGCGTTCTTTGGCGCGCCCCAGGGGCCGACCTTCAGAAAAATCGCGCTCGCAGTGCTGGGCGCTTATAATTCGTCGCGCGCGATATTTTACGAGGCAATCGACCAGGAGCCGGTGCGTGCCGCGGCCAAGATGCTATTTGGCCGGCGCGATTTGCCGGCGTATCGGATCGATCAGGCCGAAGTGCTGATTTCGTTTGGTGCGGACTTTCTCGAGACGTGGCATTCCCCGGTCGAACTCGCGCGCCAGTATTCGCTGTTCCGCACGCCGCAGAAGCGGCGCGGCGCTCTGACTATTGGCCGCGCGACGTACGTCGGGCCGCGGCTCAGCATGACGGCGTCGAAGTGCGACGAGTGGATCGCGACGGCGCCGGGCGCGCAGGCCGACGTTGCGTGGAGCGTGCTCAACGTCCTGGTAAAAAACGGGATGGTTTCGAAGAACTCAGGATTCGATCTGGCGGCGCTCGGCAAGGCGGTCGAGAATTTCGATCCGGCCGCGACCAGCGCGCGCACCGGCGTGACGGCCGAGACTATCTCCCGGCTCGGCGAGGCGTTGGGCAAGGCGGACGGCGCGCTGGCAATCGCAGGCACCGACGATTCGTCGGCGCATCTTGCGGCGATGATCCTCAATTCGGTGACCGGCAATTTCGGCAAGACGATAATGTTCTTCGAAGGTGCGCCGGCCGAAGATACCAGCACGCCCGATGAAGTGGACACGTTGGTGGACGCGATGCGCGGCGGTGAGATCGACGTGGCGTTCATCGCGGGCGCGAATCCGGTCTTCACGATGCCCCTGTCGGCGCGAATCGCCGAGGCGCTCCAGAAAGTTCCGTTCGTCGTGTGGGCGGGAGGCGTGCCTGACGAGACCGCCGCGATGGCGAGTCTGCTCATGCCGGCACATCATCCGCTCGAATCATGGCGTGACACGGCGCCGCGCGCGGGCGTCCGGGGACTAGGTCAGCCCGTGATGCAGCCGGTGTTCGACAGCAAGCCGGTCGGCGACATCCTGCTCACGGCGGCCGCCGGAATCGCTGGGCGCGAAACTTCCGTGGGCGAGCACCGCGGCGGCCGTCAAGGCTGAATGGCTCGCGCTGGCTCCCAAAGCCGACAGCGCCAATCCAGACGATTTCTGGGTAAAGGTTCGGCGCGAAGGTGGATTGTTCGAGGAGCAGCATCTCGCGGCGCTCAGCGCTCGACACGTCGCCGTTCACAGCAGCGGTGCCGACGGCGGCGCAGATGGAACTCTCGGTGTACGCTTACCCGCACATTTTTCTTTACGACGGGCGCGGCGCCGACAAACCGTGGCTGCAGGAATTGCCCGAGCCGGTCACCCAAATCGTGTGGGACAGCTGGGCCGAGATGCATCCAGAGACGGCGCGCAAGCTCGGCGTCGCGAAGGACGACGTCATCGAGATCAAGACGGAGCACGGCGCGATCGAGGCGCCGGTCCTGGTCGAGAGCACCGTGCGTCCCGGCGTGATCGCGGTGCCCCTTGGGCAGGGGCATCGCGCGTACGGCCGTTATGCGAAAGACGTCGGCGCAAATGCGTGGACAATAATGGCGGCGGGCGCGACCTTCGCGGCTGCGACCGCGCGCGCGACCGGCGAGACTCGCACGCTGGTTTCACCGCTGGGCAAGAGCGACATGATGGGGCGCTCGATCGTCGAGGCGATGAGTATCGAGCAGCTCGCCGGCGGCGTCGTCCCGAAGAGCGAGGCGGAAGAAGTCACCGGGCCGTTCGAAATGTACCCGCGATGGAAATATGTGGGGCACAAATGGGGCATGACGATCGACGTCAATGCGTGCACCGGCTGCAGCGCGTGCGTGACGGCGTGCTATGCGGAGAACAATGTGCCGACGGTCGGCAAGCAGGGGGTCGACAACGGCCGAATCATGTCGTGGATTCGCATCGAGCGCTACTTCCCGACTGAAAAGGAAGCGGCGGATGCGCCGCAACTCTATCTTGCGCCGATGCTGTGCCAGCAATGCGACCACGCGCCGTGCGAGCCGGTCTGCCCGGTGTTTGCGTCGTATCACACGCAGGAAGGCCTCAACGGCCAGGTTTACAATCGATGCGTCGGCACGCGCTATTGCGAAAATAACTGTCCATACAAGGTGCGCCGCTTCAACTGGTTCGTGCCGGAGTGGCCCGCGCCGCTGAACCTGCAACTGAATCCCGACGTGACGGTGCGCGGCGCCGGCGTGATGGAGAAATGCACGTTCTGCGTCCAGCGAATCCAGTTCGGCGAGCTCAACGCGAAGACTGAGGATCGCGAGCTGCGCGACGGCGAGATCGTCACTGCGTGCCAGCAGGCGTGTCCGACGCGGGCAATCACGTTCGGCGACAGCAACGATCCGGCGAGCGCGATGATGCGCCGGCGCGAGGACAACAAGCTGCGCAACTATCGCGCACTGGAAGAACTCAATACGCAACCGGCGATTACGTATCTGCGCGATCTGTATCGCGAAAAAGGAAAGGCCTGAGTGGCAGCGGCGCCGAAAATAGTCCCGGAGCCCAGCTTCCGCGACATCGATCGCAGCGTGCTGCGCGTGATGGAACCGGCCGGCCGCGCGTACTGGGCGTGGGTCGGATTCTGCTTCACGCTGGTTGCGATCGCGGCCGGGTTCTGGCTGCGGCAAATCTACTCGGGCCTGGGAGTGACGGGTCTTCGCCAGCCCGTGATGTGGGCGATCTACATTACTAACTTCGTTTTCTGGGTCGGTATCGCGCACTCGGGGACGTTGATCTCTGCGATTCTATTTCTGTTCCGCACCAAGTGGCGGACCGCGGTTTATCGCGCCGCGGAGACAATGACTATATTCGCAGTAGCTACTGCGGGATTGTTTCCGCTAATCCATCTTGGCCGCGTGTGGTTTTTCTACTGGCTATTGCCATACCCTAATGAGCGATCTCTGCAACCCGATTTCCGTTCGCCACTGGTATGGGACGCTTTCGCAGTTAGTACCTATCTGACTATCAGCGCGCTGTTCTGGACGATGGGATTGATTCCCGACATCGCGAACGCGCGCGAGGCCGCGACCGGCTGGCGCAAGAAGATTTACACCGTGCTGGCGATGGGATGGCAGGGGACCGATCGGCAGTGGCGGCATTACTCGATGGCGTACCTACTAATGGCGGGATTAGCTACTCCGCTGGTGCTGTCGGTTCACTCGGTGGTGTCGTGGGATTTCGCAATGGCGATAAATCCGGGCTGGCACAGCACGATCTTCGCGCCATACTTTGTCGCCGGCGCGATCTTTTCCGGCGTTGCGATGGTGATGACGCTGTTAATCCCGATGCGAAGGCTGCTTGGAATCGAGGATCTGCTGACCGAGTGGCATTTCGACAATCTCGCCAAAGTCGTGCTGCTGACCTCGCTGGTCGTCTCGTACGCGTACATCACGGAAGCGTTCATGACCTGGTACGCGGGCGATCCGATCGAGCAAATGACATTTCACATGCGCTACTTCGGCCCGTGGGGATGGATGTACTGGGTAATGGTCTTGTGCAACTGCGTAATACCATTGTTGCTATTCTCGCCGCGCATCCGGGTTAACCTCAGAGCGCTCTGGGTAATCACAATTTTCGTGAACATAGGTATGTGGTTCGAGCGCTTTGTGATTATCGCGGGTTCGCTGACGGCGAACTTCGAGCCTTCGCAATGGGCCAGCTACCGTCCGTCGATCACTGAAATCATGATCACCGTCGGCAGCTTCGCGTGGTTCCTGGGGCTGTTCTCGTTGTTTTCCAGGTTCCTGCCAATTATTTCGATGACGGAACTCAAAGAGGGAATCGTTTGGCTGCGGAAGGCACTCAAGATGGATCGAGTCAAAGCCGCATGAGCACGATCGCGATAGTAAGTTCGTTTGCGGATGACGCTCGATGTGCGAATGCAATCGAGGAGCTTCGCGCGGCGCAGGTCGACGACTTCAATACCTTCTCGCCGATTCCGAGCCACAGAATCGAACACGCGATCGGCAAGAAAAAGAGCCCGGTGCGATGGATCGTGCTGACGGGCGGAATTTCAGGCATCCTTACCGGACTCGCGATCACGATTGGCACGACTTACGAGTGGCGGCTCAACGCGGGCGGCAAGCCGCTGCTGTCGTGGCCGCCGTTCATCATCATCTGTTTCGAGTTGATGGTCCTGCTGGGCGGAATTTTCGGATTCTTCGGAGTGCTGGGCCTATCGCGAATTCCCACGACCGAGATCGCACCCGGATACAATGGGCGCTTCGGCGAGGATCGTTTTGGAATCGTGGTTCGCTGCGATGAGACGGACGCGGCGCGCGTCGAGTCGATGCTGAAGGAATCGGGTGCGGAAGAGGTTGTCCGTGAAGGCGTCCTGCCGACGGCACTACGGTCATGAGCACCAATCTTCAAACGGCGCATCGCGAGCGCGCGGCAGTCAAGCCGCAACCGGTAGAGTCGGTGGCTGGCGCGACGATGCGGGCTGTCGCTGGCGCGATGATCGTGCTCGGCGCGATCGCGTTCATACTAGCGCTGATTCGGGGCGCGGCAGCGATCGCATGGGAAGCTTATCTCGTCAATCTGCTGTTTTTCCTTGGCGTCGCGCAGGGTGCGCTGGTCGCGTCCGCGGCCTTCTACCTGACGCAGGCGAAGTGGGGCGGCTCGACTCCGTATCGGCTCGGCGAGGCGTTCGCGCCATTCCTGTGGGTGGGATTTGTTCTATTCTTCGGACTGTACTTCGGCCGCAGCCTGATCTTTCCGTGGGTAACGCATCCGATACCGCAAAAGGCCGCATGGCTGAACACGCCATTTCTTTTCGCCCGAGATGGAATCGGGCTCGGCCTGATTGCGGCGGCGAGCTTCGCGTTCATTAGTGTCTCGCGTGGCGACGATGCGCGCGCGTGGACGGTGGCGACCGACGACATCGAGCTGCCGCCGCATTCGATACGAGTGCTCGCGCCGCTGGTCGCGGTCCTGTTCGCGGTCGTCTACACGCTGATAGCGTTCGATTTGGTCATGTCGCTGGCGCCGGTGTGGCGCAGCACGCTTTTCGGCTGGTATTTTTTCGCCGGCGCTTTCTGGAGCGGATTGACCGCAATGGCTCTCACAGCGGCAGTGCTGCGGGGCCGCCTGGGCGAGAACAACCTCTTCACCAATCCCATCGTCATGCACGACTTCGGCAAGATGGTCTTCGCGTTCTCGGTGTTCTGGATATATCTGGTCTTCGCGCAGTACATCGTGATCTGGTACGGCGACCTGCCGGTCGAAACTTTCTTTATCGTTCAGCGGGTACATCACATGCCGTGGTCGCCGCTGTCGGTGGCGTGCCTGGTTTTGATCTGGTTGATTCCATTTACAGTGCTGATGAGCGTGCGGACCAAGAAGACGCCGGCGATTCTCGGCACAGTGGCGGGACTGGGACTTATCGGGATGTGGCTCGAACGCTATGTGCTGGTGATTCCGTCGCTTTCGCTCGACGCGATCCCGTTTGGGCCGACGCAATTTTTGATCTCGATCGGTTTCCTGGGCGCATTTCTGTTTACAGCAGTGCCGGGACTGAACCGCGTCGCGCAGGCTGCCACGTCGGGTGAACCTGTTGGAGATGACGCGGAATGATCCGGCGTGGTTCAAATAGGCATTCGATTGCCGCAGTAGCTATGCGAGTGGCTATTGCACTGACTATTGCCGGGTGCTCGGACACAGACCGTCCGATGACGACGCTCGCGCCGAAGTCGGACCTCGCGCAGTGGATTCAGAATCTTTTCATCGATGTAACGGTATGGGACGCGATCATTTTCGCGATCGTAATTGCCGCGTTCATTCTCGCGGTGTTCGTCTTCTCGTCTCGAGTAGGCGAGGCGGCGCCAGCGTCTACCGCGTCGTCCGATTTGGGTCTGGAAATTGCGTGGACGCTCGGCCCGACGCTCGTTTTGTTGATGATCTCGGTGCCGACCATACGCACAATCTTTCGCTCGCAGCCTGCGGTCGCACCTGCAGGCGCGCTGGAGATCAAAGTCGTCGCGCATCAGTGGTGGTGGGAGTTTGACTATCCGGACGGTGCGAAGGCCAGCAACGAACTGCATATCCCCGTCAACCGGCCGATTCGACTGTCGCTCGAGTCCGCCGACATCATACACAGCTTCTGGGACCCGCAACTTGGCGGCAAACGCGACGTGGTGCCCGGCCAGATCAACGAGCTGACGTTCGTGGCGACGGTACCGGGAATGTATCCGGGACAATGCGCGGAATTCTGCGGCCTGTCGCACGCGAACATGCGCTTTCGGACGTTCGTCGATTCGCCGGATGACTTCGCGAAGTGGGACAGCGCGCAGCTTGCCGGCCCGGCCGCGACACCGGCGACCGATGTCCTGGCGTCCGACGGCGCAAAAGTTTTCGCCGACAGTCCGTGCACGACCTGCCACATGATCCATGGCATCTCGAAGGGCTATACCGGACCTGACCTGACGCATTTCGGTAGCCGCACCACGCTGGCCGCCGGAGTGCTGAAGAACACGCCCGAGAACGTCGCGAAGTGGATCCAGGATCCGCAGGAAATCAAGCCCGGCGCGAATATGCCGCCGCTGCTATTGCCGGGGCCGAAGCTGAACGCGTTGGTCGCGTATCTCGAGAGTCTGAAATAGGGAGCGTCCAATGGCTGCCCAACCGAAACCATTGCCAGTGCATCAGCCGAGCTACCTCGAAGGCGGCGGGATTGTCGGATGGCTGACGACGATCGATCACAAGCGCGTCGCCGTGATGTACCTAGCCAGCGCGCTCTTTTTCATGGCGTTCGGCGGAATCGAGGCGATGGCGATTCGCGTACAGCTGTGGCGTCCCGACAATCACGCGCTGTCGGCGGCGACCTACAACGCGTTTTTCACGATGCATGGCACGACGATGATCTTCCTCGTCGTCATGCCGCTGCTGCTCGGATTTTTCGGTAACTTTCTGATCCCATTGCAGATCGGTGCGCGCGACGTCGCGTTTCCGCGGCTCAACGCGCTGAGTTTCTGGCTCGCGCTGATCGCAGGCATCCTGCTCCATCTCGGCTGGATTCGTGGCGGACTTCCCGATGCGGGATGGTTCGGTTACGCGAACCTGACCGAGCGGTACTTTACGCCGGGCCTCGCGATCGATTGGTGGGTGGTCGGGCTGCTCGTGTCAGGCACATCGACGGTTCTCACTGGCCTGAACTTCCTCACGACGATCATCGCGATGCGCGCGCCGGGCATGACGTATATGCGGATGCCGATGTTCATATGGGCGCTGTTGGTGACGTCGATCCTGATTTTGATCGCGTTTCCCGCGCTCACGATCGGACTGATCTTTCTGCTCTTTGATCGTTTCTTCGACACGCATTTCTACATCGCATCCGCCGGCGCCACGCCGATCCTGTGGCAGCATCTGTTCTGGCTGTTTGGACATCCCGAAGTGTACATCATGGCGCTGCCGGCCTTCGGGATCATTTCGGAAGTCATCCCGACGTTCTCGCGCAAGCCGCTGTTTGGCTATCCGATGATGGCGTATTCGATCTGCCTGATCGCATTTTTGTCGTACGGCGTGTGGGGACATCACATGTTCGCGACGGGGATGGGCCCGGTCGCGGACTCGGCGTTCGCGATCACGTCGATGCTGATCGCGATTCCCACCGGAGTTAAAATTTTCAGTTGGATCGCGACCGTCTGGGGCGGCTCGCTGCGGATGACGACCGCATTCTATTTCGCGCTTGGGATGGTGCTCGAGTTCACGATTGGCGGCCTCAGCGGAATCATGCACGCGTCGGCGCCGGTCGACCTCCAGCAGACCGACTCGTACTTCGTCGTCGCGCACTTTCACTACGTGCTGTTCGGCGGCGTGATGTTCGCGATTCTGTCGGCGTTCTACTACTGGTGGCCGAAGATCAGCGGCCGCATGCTCGGCGAGCGGCTTGGCAAGTGGCACTTCTGGCTGACGGTCGTCGGATTCAACCTCACGTTTTTCCCGATGCACATTCTCGGGATGTGGGGGATGCCGCGGCGCACCTACACTTACGGCGCCGACATGGGCTGGACGAGTCTCAACCGGCTCGAAACGATCGGCGCGTTCATTCTCGGCATCGCGTTCCTGCTTTTCTACATCAACATTTTCAAGAGTCTGGTGAGCGGAGAGCGCGCGCCCGCCGATCCGTGGGACGGACGCAGCCTCGAATGGTCGACGCCGTCGCCGCCGCCCGCGTACAACTTCGCGACCATCCCGCAAATCCGCGGGCGCGACGCGTGGTGGATTCTGAAATACGGGCGAGCCGGCTCGCGCGGCGTCGCAGCCTACATGTCGGGCCGGGCGCCGTCGCAACCGCAGGCGAGCGAGCCGCCATCCGTCGAGCACATCCACATGCCGGCGCCTTCGATCTTCCCGCTGGTGCTGAGTCTCGGCGTTGGCATGATGGGCCTGGGTCTCATCATCGACTGGTATCGTATCGTTCTCATCGGCGCGGCGGTCGTCGTCATGTCGATCATTGGGATGGGATTTGAGTATCCGAACTTTGGCGAGGAGTCGCACGATCCGGAGCACGCGCCGTCTGCCGGCGGAATCGACGTGCGCAAAATCGGCGTGTGGTCGTTCATCGGCTCGGAGTGCGTGTTCTTCGCGAGCCTCATCTCGACGTTCATCGTTTACAAATCGCGCAGCGTAACCGGACCCGGGCCGGAAATTCTCAATATCCCGCTGACCTCGTTCAGCACTTTCATCCTGCTGATGAGTTCGTTGCTGATGGTGCTCGCGCTCGCCGCCACCCAGCGCGGCGACGCGCTATGGGAGCGAATCTGGCTCGGCGGCACGGTCACGTTCGGGCTGATTTTTCTCTGCGGCCAGGTTTACGAATTCACGAGTTTCTACCGCGAGGGCATGGGGCTGACGACCAACCTGTTCTCGCAGTCATTCTTTGTGCTTGTCGGGTTTCACGGTGCGCACGTCGCGATCGGAGTGCTATGGCTGTCGGTGCTGTTGGCGGCCGCGATGACCGGCAACCTCGGCAAGTCGCGCGCGACGTCAGTCGAGCTCGCGGGACTCTACTGGCATTTCGTCGACGTCGTGTGGATCATCATCTTTACTCTCGTCTATCTGATGCAGGCGGTGCCTGGAGCATGAGCGACATTGCAGACGCCCACAGCGGGCAGGTTCGTCATCCCGGCGCGACGACTTATCTGATCATCGCCGCGTTCCTGGTCGTGTTGACCGCGATGGAGATCACGGTCTTCTACGTGCATGCGCTGCGTCCGGTGCTGGTGCCGGTCTTGATCGTGCTTGGCGCCGCCAAGTTCGCACTGGTCGCGATGTTCTACATGCACTTGAAGTACGACGGATGGCTGCTGACGGGAGTGTTCGTGTTCCCGTTGATGATGGCGACGGTTTTGCTGGTCTCGCTGATCCTGCTGTTCGCGTATTTATCGAATCACATGGCGCCGATCGGATAGCGGCGAGCGGCTTTGACGATGGACATTTTCGGAGAGCATCCCAGCATACCGATAGGCGTCGCGATTCTGATCGCTATTTACATCGGCGCGTGCCGCGCGGCCGGCCGCAGACCGACGCGGCGCCAGGCGATGTGGTTCGCGCTCGCGATGGGCGCGATTCTTTACGCGCACACCGAGCTCGATGAACTCGCGGACGCGCGAATCTTCTCGATGCACATGCTGCAGCATCTGATGCAGACATTTCTGATTCCACCGCTGCTGCTACTGGGGACGCCGGGCTGGATGCTAAGGCCGTGGGTCCTCAGTAAGCCGATCAAACCCGTCGCGCGCCTGCTCACGAAACCGGTAATCGCGTTCCTGATTTTCTCAGCGGTCTTCGTCACCGCGCACTTTCCGCCGATCTTCGATCGGATGTGCCGCGACGAGAATTTTCACATCTTCCTGCACGTACTCTTCATGGCGGCCGGCATCCTGCTGTGGTGGCCGATTCTAAGTCCTCTCCCCGAGCTGCCGCGCCTCTCGTATCCGGCGCAGATCCTTTATCTGTTCCTGCTGATGATCCCGATGACTGCGGTCGCCGCGCCGATAACGCTCGCGACCCGCGTGATTTATCCGTGGTACACGGAGGGCGCGCACGGGTGGGCCCTCAAGCCGCTCGAAGACCAGGTGCTGGGCGGACTCATCATGTGGATAGGGCAGGGCACCTACCTGATGATCGTTTTCACATTCATCTTCTACAGATGGCAGCAGCGCGAAGACCGCGACGTTCCGGTTCTGCCGGCGGGAACGTCTCCGCCACTGCGCGTGCTCCGGGCGCGTTCGTGATGCTTGCCGGGTGAGGATCTTGTGCGTTACTAGTTGAGCCAGGCACGAGGTTATTTTGGCCCGCCTGGGGCCGGTCGCGCGGCGAGGAAGATGGAACACTCGAGGACGCGGATCATCATCGACGGAGCCGTCGCCGGCATTATCGGCGCCGTCGTGGTCGCCGTCTGGTTTCTGATCTTCGACGTAATTCGCGGCCACGCGCTGGAAACGCCGGCTCTGCTGGCCGCCACGATTCTGCACGGGTCGCACAGCCACGAAGTCCATCATGGGCTGGCGCTGCTGGCGCTCGAGTACTCGCTGCTCCACTTCGCAGCATTCATCGCGTTCGGCATCGCCGGAGGATTGCTGCTCGAAGCCTGCGAGACCGAATCGTCGCTGCTGTTCTCGCTGGCGATTTTTTTCGTGGCGTTCGAAGTTTTCTTCATCGCGGTGGTGCTGTTCCTCGGGCCGAACGTGATGGTGGAGCTGACCTGGTGGGGCATCATCGTCGGCAATCTGCTCGCCACGGGCGCGATGCTTTCGTATTTCTTCTGGCGGCACCCGGCGCTCGCGTTCGATTTGCTCGGCGGCTGGATCAGTGTGGTGCGCGAGGGTGTGACGGCCGGATTGGTGGGCGGAATTGTCGTCGCCATCTGGTTCATGGCCTACGATCTCGCGTCGGGCAATTCGTTTCACACGCCGGCGATTCTCGGCGCCATGGTATTTCGCAGCGCGGGCGTGAGCGAGGGCATCGAGGCGACCTTGCCGCTGGTGCTCGGCTACTCGATTCTGCATTTCTTCGCGTTCGTCACTTTCGGCCTGGCGCTCGCGATTTTGCTGGCGGCGTCGGAGTGGGAACCGTTCATGGTGCTCGGCGCGCTGTTATTGCTCGCGGTCTTCGAAGTCTTCTTTGTCGGATTTGTTTCGCTGATCGATCAGTCGGCGCTCGAAGCGCTGGGATGGTGGAAAATCGTCGCCGGAAATATCCTCGCGCTGATCGCGATGGCGACGTATTTCATTCGCAGCCATCGCGGACTCGGCATCAAGCTGGTCGAGCGATGGGCGATGCTCGACCACGAAGGCGCCGAGATGGGCGAGCCGCCGCATCCGCCTCCGCACGATCACGAGCCCACCCATCCGTCACATCTTTAGAAAGGACCGCTTCGCGATTTCAGAACCGGAACCGGCTTCGCTTGCGCGAAGCTGTCCGAGATCCTTCCTGCCGCTCGCGTAGCTCGCTTCGTCAGGATGACGGAAACTCCGCTCGCGTTGCTTGCTTCGTCAGGATGACCAACAGATCAAATTCCGAGCACGTCGCGCATCGTGTAGAGACCGGGCTTTTGGCCCACTAGCCAGCCGGCTGCGCGCAGTGCGCCGCGCGCGAGCGAGTCGCGGCTTTGGGCGCGATGGATCAGCTCTAGGCGCTCACCCTGGCCGCCGAAAATCACGGTATGGTCGCCGACCGCGTCGCCCGCGCGCATCGCGAGCACCGCAATCTTGCCGTCGGGCCTGACGCCCGTGATTCCTTCGCGGCCGTAGACCGCGTTGGAGGCGAAATCCGCGCCGCGTGCCGCCGCGATCGCCCTCCCGAGGGACAGCGCGGTGCCGCTGGGCGCGTCGATTTTGGTGCGATGATGAATCTCGATAACTTCGGCGTCGAAGTCGGGAAGGATCGCGGCGACCTCGGCGACGATCTTCGCCAGCACGTTGACCCCGATACTCATGTTGGGCGCAATCACCGTGCGGGTCTTGCTCGCCAGTTCGCGTGCACGCGCTTCCATCTCGGGCGTGAAACCGGTCGAGCCGATTACGATCGCGGCACCCGCCTTCGACGCGACTTCGAGATGTTCCATGGAGGCCGGCGCTGTCGTGAAGTCCAGCGTGACGGTATCGGGCTTTGCGAGCGACGCGTAGTCGTCGGTGATTTTGACACCGAGCGGGCCCACGCCGGCGCGCTCGCCCGCGTCGGCTCCGAGCGCGCTGTTGCCACGCACTTCGAGCGCGCCGACGATTTTGTGCGCCGGATCGCGCGACGCAAGCGCGACCAGGATACGGCCCATCCGGCCCGCCGCTCCAGCCACGATTATATTAGCCATCGGAAGTCACTTTTCTAGTTCTTCACGCTGCCCGCTTGACGCGAGCACGATGCGGGCGCGGTCGTCGGTCAGGAAGCCGGAGCCTCGGCGGGCGCCGCTTCGGCGGCGGCTGCGGGCGCGGCCGATGCTTCCGCTGGCTTGCCGTGCTTGGCCTTGAAGTGTTCGTCGCACAGGCTTGAGGTGCCGTGGCGATGCTTGCGGCATTTCTCGAAGGTGCAGGTTTTGTAGCGCGCCTTGGGCATCTCGCCCGCCTTCCAGAGCCGAAAATGCTGCCGGCAATAGCCCTTGCCGACCGCCTCGCGCGCGCAATCTTTCGCTTTGCAGTTTCCTTTATTCGCCATGAATCCCTTCTTGGAGGCCGCTTTCCCGAGGCCAGCGCCGAAAATCGCGGCTGAGCAATTCATCTACAATAGTGTTTGCCGCCGATGCTTCATAGAGGGCCAAGGATTTCGCCACGGGCTTGCCGGGACCGCGATTGGCTATAACTCAACGGTCGGATGCTCGCGTGAAGTCGGCGGCGGGCCGGTCCAGCCATCTGAAAATCCGCATCACGCCAGGGAACGCGACTCGCGTTCCTTTCGATAGGTACATCAGGGTAGAGGCGCCGGTACCGGCTTCCTTTGCGACCTGTGCCCATGTCATTTTTCTCTCAATGCGGCGCTCGTCGAGTGCTGCATGGATTTTCCTCGTGTCGAACCGCAGGATCTTGCCCGGGGGAATATCCGGCAGCCGCGCACTCGTCTTCTCCGACTGCGGATGATCCGGCACGAAACTCTCTGGCGTTCGATTCAGCCAGCGGAGCATCGCCAGGACGCCGTCGCCCTCAGCCGCCGTTTTGGTGCCTATGCCCGTCACTGTGGATTGGCTGAGCGGACGAGCTCGATTGCTCCTGGGCGCCTCATGCATTTCCTGCGTCACTTGCGACCACGAGAGTCCACGCGCTTGCCGCTGCGCGTCGAGCGCGTCGTAGAGAGCGCGAAGACTGAAGTCATTTGATGGCATCGAGGTGCTCCTTGCCAATCGTGCCCAGCGAATGGGCCAGCGCCGCCATCGCGATCGTGGCTGCCAGCGCTACCTCCATACTTGCGCGGGCGCTTATGTTGGCGATCGCATGTCCCATGATCCACGGCGCGATGACCGCTCCAACCGCGCCGGCCGCCACTACGATCGACGTCATCCTGCCGACCTCCGCCGGGAATCGCGCTGCGCCGACTGCGATCATGTTGGGGAAGACCGGGCCATAGCCGAAGCCGATCAGGAACACTGCGGATGCGGCAAGGCCGCTCGCGGTCGGCGCCGCGATCAAAATCGCCAGCGCACCGGCAGATAGCGCCGAAGCCAGCATCGTGAAGACGGAGATTTCGAGGCGATGCCCCAAGCGTCCGCCGAACGCGCGCCCGCATACCAGGCCCGTCCAGTAAAGCGAGACGCCCGACGATGCGAGCATCGGGCTTAGCGCGCCCGCCATCCGCAGGTAAAGAAAGAGCCACGCGCCAATTCCGGATTCGGCGCCGACGTAAAGGAACATCACTCCGCTGATCGCCCAAATCACCGGACGCGAGAGCATCGGGATAAATCCGTTGCCGGGCTCCGGCGCCGTTCGAACTTCGACCGCTGGAGTGACGCCCAGGCGAAATCCGATCGCCGCACAGGCCATCGCGCCGCCACCGAACACCCACCAGTACGGCACGCGGCTCGCGAACGCGGCGCTCACGATCAACGGGCCCAGTAGCGCGCCGACGCCGAACAGCACGTGCAGGTAGTTAAGCGCGGAGGCGAGCCGCTCGCGATTGAGCTCGACGATCAGGGCATTGGCGCCGATGTCGATGCCGCCATTGGCGAGGCCGATGACGAATCCGGCGCACAACAGTCCCGCAAGGCCAGGCGCCACGGCGAGCCCAGCGAGACCGGCCGTGAACAACGCCATCGCGCCGACGAGGATCTTCTGCGCGCTCAGTTGTTGATTGATCTCGCCGGCTATCAATAAGGACAGGAAGTAACCGGCCGCCGAGGCGCTGACGATCAAGCCAGTGCGTTCGATCGGCAGATGGGCGGTACGAGAGATCTCAGGGATAAAGGGGCCGAGCCAGCCAACATTGATGCCCACCATCAGCAGGCACGAATATGCCAGCCGTGTGATTGTAGCTTCGCGGCTCAACGACCGGTCATCATCCGGATTTCGCCGACCGATGCGTCGCAGCGGATTCACGCGACCGCGCGGATGACGCGGTAGAGCGGCTCGAGCTCGCCAAACGCGTCGAGTATTTCGGCGCGATCGACCGTCAGCGCGTCGCTCACAGGCCATCCGAAGCCGACGTCGATGCCGCCGGTCTTCTTCTTCGAGCGCGTCGCCGAGTCCGTCGAAGAAGTCGGCGCCGGCTGTGGTCGAGTCCGGCAAGTTGCGGCAGTCCCAGTTCGCGTATTGTTGGATCCTGGTCCCGCGAAAAGATTTTTCCAGGTCGGCCGACTTCGACTTGATCAGTCGCGCCATCTCGGGACGCTTGACGGCGTCGGAGTTGACGACCGCGCGAGCGTGGATGCCCGCGCCCGAGACGCATAGCGCGAGATATCCGTGGCGCTTGTAGGCGGTGCGCGACGGCACGAATGCCGCCCAGGTCTCATCGGGAGGATTCGCGGCGCGCCGCCGCATATGTGTGGCGATGTGGGGAAAGAACTCCATGTGCAGTTTTCGCGACAGTTCGGGCGCCAGCTCGGTGCCAAGCCGGATCAGCCGAGGCCTGAGATGCTCGTAGATCTTCGCCATGCGAGCATTGAAATCCTCGATCGCGAATACGTCGAAGTCGCGGCGGATAAATCCCAGCGTCGCCATCAGCCACGCGTCACTTCGCGACTCGCTCCCGCTCGCGTTTCTCTTTGTAGCCCACGATAGCCTGCTCCCAATGGCGCCCGTCAAAATGGTCGTACTCGAGCCGGCTCAAGTCCACACCTTCGAGGCATCGCACGTTGACGTCGAGGCCTTCGGGATCGGAGCGCGGAATGTAGAACGAGGCGACGCCGCAATTCGGGCAGAAGAGATGCTTTGCGACTTTCGTGTTGAAGGTGTACGCCGCGATGTTGTCGGGCGGCGTGATGAGCCGGAACGCGCCACGCTCGACCATCCAATGTACGTATCCCTTCTTCGTGCAGATCGAGCAGTTGCACTCCGAGACGCGCTCGAGATTGCCCCTAACCTCGAAGCGGATACGTCCGCAGTGGCATCCGCCGCGATAGGTCCGTTCGTTTTGCTTTTTCTTTTCGGGTGGCTTCTTCTTCATGAACGTCCTTCTAACTTAGCGCTTGCCGGATGGAAACCGGATTGGCTTACGGAATTGAGGTGTCGCCTATACGATTTGGAGCACGCTAATTCGCTGTGGTATGGCCTGAATTGGTGGGAAACCTGTGATTTGCGAGGAAAAAATGCGCCTCCGAAGGCGTGGCACGCAACTCGCTTTTGCTATTATTGAAGGTAAGCTGTGAAACCGGCTACGACCAGTGGCGTACTAACTTAAGCATGCGGAGGTCCATGAAGATGAAACGACGAATGATGATTTTATCGGCAGCGGCGCTGACATTTGCGATGGCGGGTCCGGTGATGGCGCAGTACAACCCGGATCATGTCACGGAATCAGGAATCGCGAACGCTGACTCCGGGTTTTTCGATTCCCATCCCAACCTCTCGAAACGGCTGGCGAGCGATCCGACCCTGATCGACAATAAGCAGTTTGTCGACCATCATCCGGAACTCCACTCCTACCTGGAGACGCACCCTAATGTGCGCGCCGAATTCAGGAACCATCCTTACAAGTTCATGCATCGTGAAGAGAAGTACGACAAGCATCACAACTAGAACTGTCGCGACCAGTTAATTTTCCCCAGATAGCGCAGGAGGCCGGGTATCCGGTCTCCTGCTTTTTCATATCCGCGTGACGATTGCGCAACGCGCGTGTTAGAGTTGCGCGATGGCCGCGATACCCGAGTCGCTCTCCAGCCCGCACTTCAACACGACGCTTTCGCGTCACGGAATTCCCGCGCTCAGCCGTAAATCGCCAACGACCATCCAGGTGAATGTCGGCAAGCTGTGCAACCAGGCGTGCCATCACTGCCACGTCGATGCCGGCCCGCGGCGCACCGAACAGATGACTCGTGCGACGGCGGAGCGGGTGATCGAAGTGCTCGCGGCGAGTCCGCTCGTTCAGACCCTCGATATCACCGGCGGCGCGCCGGAGCTGAATGCGAACTTTGCGATGCTCGTGGAGCGGGCGCGGGCGCTGGGCCGCAACGTGATCGTTCGATGCAACCTGACGGTGACGCTCGAGCCCGGCATGGAATGGCTGCTGGAATTCTATCGGCGGTCGGGCGTCGAGCTGGTTTGTTCGCTGCCATGCTATACGGCCGAGAACACCGATCGTCAGCGCGGCGCGGGCGTGTTCGACAAGAGCATCGAGGTATTGCGACAACTGAACGCGCTGGGATTCGGGCGCGGCGAGCTGCGGCTGGATCTCGTCTACAACCCGATTGGCGCGTCGATCCCGCCGGCGCAGGCCGAGCTCGAGGCGCAATATCGCGACGAACTCGCGCGCAATTTCGGGATAGTGTTCGATCGATTGCTGACAATTACCAACATGCCAATCGCCCGCTTTGCCAACCAGTTGAACAGCACTGGTAGTTATTCGGCGTACATGGGCTTGCTGGTGAATCACTTCAATCCGGCGACCGTCGATGCGCTGATGTGCCGCGACCTGGTGAGCGTCGGATGGAACGGGCGGCTGTACGACTGCGATTTCAACCAGATGCTGGAAATTCCGCTCGGCGCCAGCGCCGCATCGACAATCTGGGACATCGAGGATGTCGGCGAACTTGCAGGCGCGCGCATCGCGACCGGATCGCACTGCTTCGGATGCACCGCCGGCGCGGGCTCGAGCTGCGGCGGCGCAATCGTGTGAGCCGGTAGATCACGCACGACGACAAGGAGTTTGATCATGGCGGTGAAAATCGAAGGCAGCTGCGATCCCAGGTTCAATCGCGTCAAGGATGCGTTCGCGGAGAATTTCGAAAAGCGCAACGAGGTCGGCGCGGCTGCCGCAGTCATGCTCGACGGCAAAAGCGTCGTGGATATCTGGGCGGGCCATGCAGACAAGGCGAAGACGCGGCCGTGGACGCGCGACACGCTCGTCAACGTTTACTCGACTACCAAGGGCGTCACCGCGATTTGCGCGCATCGGCTGGCCGACAAGGGCCTGCTCGACATCGACGCGCCGGTCGCGAAGTACTGGCCCGAGTTTGCGCAGGCGGGCAAGGACAAGCTGCCAGTGCGCTTTCTGCTGAGTCATCGCGCTGGACTTCCCGCCGTGCGCAAACTCCTCGATGAAGACGCGCTCTTCAGCTGGGACAAGATGACGACCGCGCTCGCCGAGCAAGAACCGTGGTGGGAACCGGGAACCAGGCACGGCTATCACGCCTTGACGTTCGGCTACCTGGTCGGCGAGGTTATCCGACGCATCACGGGCAAGATGCCGGGCGGGTACCTGCGCGACGAGATCGCCGGTCCGCTCAATCTCGATTTTCATATCGGTCTCGACGCAAAGCACGACGCGCGAACCGCGGACATGATCGCCGCGCCGCCGCCGGGACCAGGCGAGCCGAATCTTTTTGCCGAGGTGATGAAGGATCCGGAATCGATGGCCGCCAAGGCGTTCATGAATCCGCCGGGCGCGATGAGGCCGGGGTTGGTCAACACGCGCGAGTGGCGAGGGGCCCAAATTCCGGCGGGCAACGGGCACGGCACCGCGCGTTCGCTGGCGCAACTTTACGGAGTGTTGGCGCGCGGCGGCGAATTGAACGGCGTTCGCGTGATGTCGAAAGACGAGGTCGCCAACTGCGCGATCGAGCAGTCGAAAGGCCCAGACGCGTTGCTGGTAATCAACACGCGCTTCTCGCTGGGCTTCATGATGTCGCAGCCGGGCTCCGAACTAGGCCCGAATCCGAAGTCGTTCGGTCATCCGGGCGCCGGCGGCTCGCTCGGCTATGCCGACCCCGAGGCGAAGATCGGCTTCGGCTACACGATGAACAAGATGCAGACGAGCCTGCTGATCGATCCGCGCGCGATCGCGCTGATCGAGGCGGTTTACGCCTCGCTGTAGGAGGTAAATCACTTTATTTAAATGTGAAACCCGCGGTGGGTTTCACACTTCCTTCGGCAGGGGTGACCCCTGCACCCAGTATTAAGAAAAGATGCGGGACTTCGTCCCTATTTGGAGGTTTGTTGGGGAAGAATTTCTTTGCTTCCGGTTCCCCTTCCCGCTCGGGAAGGGGTTAGAGCTCCTAGGAATAGTGGCTGTTCCCCCTTTCCGCCCCGGAAAGGGGGTTAGGGGGATAGGACGGCGACGCGCTCGGATGACCTCTTCTGATTCCCCTTACCGCGCGGGAAGGGGTTAGGGGTTAGGTTCTTCGATTGCCTCAGAAAGTCATCGGCAGGGATTGGAGGCCGCGCAAACTCATGGCGGGGCGCCACTTCGGGTTCGGGTCGGCGAGTGCCAGCTTCGGCATCCGGCGTAGAATCGTTTCGAAGGCGATGCGCCCTTCCACTTTGGCGAGCACTTCGCCGATGCATCGATGGGGCCCGGCGGCGAATGACAGGTGATGGTTCTCGGTCCGCGCGATGTCGAGCTTGTCGGGCTCCGCGAATCGCAGCGGGTCGCGATTGGCGGCGCCCAGGAACACGACCACGTGCTCGCCGCGCGGGATCGTTCGGCCGCTGAGTTCGATATCTTCGCTGGCGGTGCGAAACGTCACCTGCACCGGACTGTCGAAACGCAGGAACTCGTCGAGCGCCGACTCGATGAGCGTCGGATCCGATCGCAGGCGGGCCAGCGCGTCGGGATTCCGAAACAGCGCGAGCATCCCGTTGCCGATCATGTTCATCGTGGTTTCGTGGCCGGCCAGCAGCGTGAACATCGCGCTGAAGACGAGTTCCTCCTCGGTCTGCAGGTCGCCTCGGCCCTCCGCCGCGACCATGATGCTGATCAGATCCTCGCGCGGATGCTTGCGACGGTCGGCCGCCATGTCCGAGAAGTAGCGCCGCACGTCCGCGATTGCGTGGCGCACCTCGACGCCTGGGTCGTTCGCGCTGATCACAGGGTCGAGCGGCACGCCCAACGTCCGCATCCAGTCGCGGAACATCGGCTTGTCGGTATCGTCGGCGCCCATCACCTCGGCGAGCACGTCGATCGGAAATGGAAACGCGACATCCTTGATCAAATCCATCGAGCCGCGATCCTGCACCGCGTCGAGCAGGTAGTCGACGATATTCTGAATCCTCGGCTGCAAACCGTTCACAACTCCCGGCGAAAAAAATGTGGTCATCAGCCTGCGCAGGCGAGTGTGGTCGGGAGGATTTCGGAAAACGATCGCGTGCTGCAACGCCTCGCGCATCGACTTGAGGCCGTCGTCAGGCGGGAAGGCGTCGAGCGCGTTGAGGTCGAACGCCAGGAAGCGCTTGTCGCGGAGCACGTCGAGACAATTGTCGTAGCGCGTCGATATCCAGAAGCCGATCGGCGTTCGCAGCAGCGGATACCGTGTCCGCAAAAATTTGTATAGCGGATAGGGATTGGACGAGAACAGCCGTCCGTAGAGGCGGCTGAAAAAGCGGCTGACTTTGGCAAACGTTTCCGGTGAGGCCATCGGGTATCCGTTCGATACGCGCGCGAGCGGCAGTATAGGTGATGCGTCCGCGATTGGAAACACAGGCTTAAGTCCAAACCGTGGGCGCGCGGTCATTCAGGCAAAATTTGCCGAGTTCGCTATTCACGGTGTTTCGTTCTTTTCGATTTGTGAAGACTAGCGGCGTTGTCGAGGCTTTTCGGGTCGGGCGGATTGGCACCCTTAATGCTTTTCTTCCGGGTAGAGGTACAGCGACCATGAAATACTCAAGAAATCTCGCGACCGGGCTGATAGGTCTGGCGCTGCTCGCGGCGCCGATCACTGCGGCTGCTCAGAGCAACGATAGCCGCAAGGACAATTCGCGTCAGTCGCAAGCGCAATCGCGTCCCGACACTTCGGCGTCACATTCCAATAGTGCGCCGGCGCGCTCCAATGCTTCGACGCGCGAGGCCGCGCCCAGGACTGCGGCTCGGAATGAATCGAGCGATCAGCGCGCTTCGACGCGCGAAGCCACGCGGGCGAACGTGACTCGCAACGAGTCCCGCGATCAGCGCGCTTCGAAAGGCAGCGAAGCGCGGGCGACGACGACTCGCGATGAATCCCGCGATCAGCGCAATGCTCGCACGGACAGCGCGGCTTCCGGCGTGACGACTGAGCGTAACTCTGGCGGGGCTCGAACCGACACAAACAGATCCGATAACTCCTATAGCAGTCGGAACCACGAAGGATCCGGCGATTACCGGGAGTATGGCAATCGTGGATACGATCATAGTCGCGACTACGCGGGTGGGAGTTCCATCTACGTGATGCCAGAAGGCTATGTCGGCGGACCGTGCGCCTGGGCTCGGCATCTGCGAATCGTCTACGCTCAAGACATGAATACGGGCCATCCCGCGGCCGCATCCGACTTGCTGCCGCAACTGCACAACGCGGAGCGAAGGTGTGGCGGAGTGCCTTACGGCTACAATCGCTACTAGAACCCGCGACTTCTTCCACTTCTGACGATCAAGCACGCGTCCCGTCAACTCCCGGCGGGACGCGTGTTTTTCAGTGTCCAGAGAATCTCATACCACCTGTTGGTAGTGGCCGGTTTTCAAAACCTGCCACTACCCACCTGTTGTGGTCCTGCGACGGGCATACACCAAGGGTAGCTTCGTTCCGTCAAAATTATTATTTCGCGGGCGCACGTTGTCCTTGGGGAACGGGGCCCAGCGGAATGGGAGTTTTGGTTGGATGATGAGTGTCCACGAGAGATAGATAGCACGTCGCGCGCGAAGGTATCAGGCTGAAAAGTTCCCCCCTGAACTGGAGAAGTTACAGGACCGTCGGTCACGCGTTTTAGAAACGCGACCGCCAGCATAGGCGTTAGTCCCCGATCGGAACGCAAGCTTAGCTGAAGCGCGAGCGCAGCAACCTATAGGGGCTTCACGGATTGTTGTGTGTTTCACTGAACGCAGTTCTGCACCGCGAATGCGCACTGTTCGCCGTGAGTTGCCCAGCCCCCAGTCCTACCGGTGTAGTTCACTGCGCTCACCCGATCCTCATTCATTACGACATTCACAATGCAGTAACGATGCAAGGTGCGAGATGCGCCAAATGCATTGGCGTTACCGGACCCATCAATTGTTCCGCTTGCCGTGCTGAACGTGCTTGTGTCGCCGCCTGATGGATAAGACCACACTTCGGTTTGTCCAACCGCGGCCCGCGTGGACGGTGGCCCCATGCAGGACAAAACTTGTTCTTTGCGCATTCCGATCATCTTGGCTCTGGCGTCAGCGGCAACTTCGGCACGTTGAAAGCTACAAGAACTGATCAGCGGACCCGTGAAAAAAAGAAAATAACAACCTATCCAGATGGTACGGCTGCGGGCGCGACTTCATTCTGCTTTTCCCTTGGGTGCGAGGTTCTTTCTTGGGCCTGCAAATTTTTCCTGCAGCTCACGCGCTAATCCTTCGAGATCTGGAAAGAGCGTTGTTTCGAAGATGCCGCACAGTTTCAGTTCACCAATCAACCTGCTGGTGGCAGCGCCGATGATTTCAATTTTCTTCAACCGGCTATCGTCAACTAACTCAAGATCGGCAAGCCCAGACGAGTTAAGCCCGAAGAGCACGAACTGGCTTCGTTGCACCGCGACTCGTCGTGCGATGTGTGGAGGTGCCATAGCAATCGGAGCAGTCGCCATGACGGCTTCGCTCGGTTGCTGAGGAAGCCACGAATCATATTCGTTTCCCGGAATCGCAATGTAGGGTCTGATACCGGCCTTTCCGTTGAGCCACTTAGGGTCGAGCAGCCAAACGGCAGCATTCCCTAGTTGGTCCGCTGAGTTTCGATCTCGAACAGCGAAATATAGCGCGAACAAGGCGCTCTCAGTCCAGTCGAGCAGGCGAGTCGGCGTTCCAAAGTGTTGAGCTAAGAAATACCACTCCCAATGATCCGCCGGTTTGGAACCAGCGATCATCTCCATGCCCAACCGGCGAAAGTCGATTCTTAGAGCAGCTTCATCGGGTCGCTCGAACCGAAACAACTTTGGCTCAAGACGCCAACTCGCCTGCGCCTGACCGCGAAACCAAAATGGCCCGTTGCTGTCCCATCGCAGCAAGAGTTTTTCGGTCAGCGTGATGAAATCCGTCAATCTTCCGACCGGGTCAGTCGACACCATATAGGCCCGAGAGTATTGGCCTGTCCAATCGAGCAATCAAGCGTGACCTGTGGGCACTTGGTCGCTATCCGGATTGCGTGGTATGTCGAGAGTCGATTGCGAGTCTGGGAGGCGTGATATGGCAGTGAAGATCGAAGGCACGTGCGAGCCGCGGTTTAATCGCGTCAAAGATATTTTTGCGGATAGCTTTGAGAATGGGATCGAGGTTGGAGCGGCGGTTGCTGCTGTTGTTGATGGGAAGACGATCTTCGATTTGTGGGGTGGGTATGCCGACAAGGCTAAGACCAGGCCCTGGACTCGCGATACGCTCGTCAACGTCTACTCGACGACCAAGGGGCTCGCGTCGATCTGTGCGCATCGGCTGGTCGATCAGGGGAGGCTCGACCTTGATGCACCTGTGTCCAAGTACTGGCCTGAGTTTGCGCAGGCCGGCAAGGACAAGATTCCCGTAAAATATCTGCTTAGTCATCGCGCGGGACTGCCGGCCGTGCGAAAGCAGTTGCCGATGGACGCATACACGAACTGGCCCGTGATGTGCGCGGCGATTGCGGCGCAGGAACCGTGGTGGGAGCCGGGGACCGCGCACGGCTATCACGCGATCACGTTCGGCTACCTGGTGGGCGAGGTGATTCGGCGAATCACGGGCAAGAGTCCGGGCACTTATCTGCGCGAGGAAATCGCGGGGCCGCTCATGCTCGATATCCATATTGGCGTGGACGCGAGTTTCGATCCGCGAATCGCGGAGCTGATTACCGCGCCGCCGCCAGCGCCGGGCAAGCCCGATCAAATCGCGGCGATGGCGGCAGATCCGGAATCGATGACTTTCAAGGCGATCGCGAATCCGCGGCCGGTAATCGACGCCGCGCTGGTGAACAGCCGGGCCTGGCGCGGCGCGGAGGTTCCCGCCGCCAACGGTCATGCGACGGCGCGCGCGCTCGCGACGTTGTATGGTGGGCTCGCGACGGGCGGCGAGCTGAACGGTTACCGCGTGCTGACGTCAGGGAGCATCAAGCGCGCATACACCGAGCAGGCCAACGGCCCCGACCTGGTGCTGGGCGTAGTGTCGCGCTGGGGGCTTGGGTTTGCGCTCAATCAGCCGGCGGCGCGGGTCGGACCGAATCCGCGCACGTTCGGTCATCCCGGGGCGGGAGGCTCGATCGGATTTGCTGACCCCGACGCGCGGGTCGGGTTCGGCTACACGATGAATCAGATGGGCGCGGATGCGCTGATCGACGGCCGGGCGTCGGCGCTGTTCGACGCGATGTTCGCGGAGTTGTAGAACATTCTCCGGCGCGCTCGCGCCGGAGAATAAATCCACTTGGATTTTATGTGAAACCCCTCCGTGGGTTTCACGCTTCCTTGGGCAGGGGTGACCCCTGCACCCAGTACCAGGAGAAGATGCGGGACTTCGTCCCTGTTAGAAGGTTTTTGTGTGTCATTCTAGTATCGCGTCCCACAAATATCTTTAAAATGGTCTGGTTCGTTCTGGAACAGCCGTTCAGCGCGCTTTCCATTCTCCGCTACACTTCTGTTCCCCCTTTCCTGCGGGAAAGGGGGTGAGGGGGGATAGGACGTGGCCAGATAGTTGCCTCAAATCCCCTTCCCCTCTATGTCCGGCCGCAGTACCAAATTACCCTCGCCCGCTTCGCGGGAGAGGGAACGGCGTCCGCGCCTAGGTGAGGGAAGGGGTTAGGGTTAGGGCTCGCTTCTTAAAAGATATTTCCGGGACAGCACACTCGAGCGAAGCGAAGAATCCCGGCTCCTTCTTCACTTCCTTGCGATAGCGAGCAGAGCTCCAGATAAAACGATGCCGCCCGTCTTAGTCCGGGCGGCCGCTTTGTCCCCTTTTCTGGAACTCACACCCCCGACACTTTGTAGAGCGCGCAGCGCAGCTTGAAAAAGTGCGCCATCGAGGTCAGGTAGCGGACGCGCCACGCCGCCGCCATCTTGCTCTTGCTGAGATCGAGGCCGTAGCTCGGCCCAATCAAGTCGTAAGCGAACTTTATGCGGTTGAATAGGTCGTCCGAGGAACCCGGCTTGAGTTGCGCCATTCCGCCGCCGATCTTTTTGATCATTTCCGGAGTGTAGGCCGCCAGCGCGACCAGGCTGTCGGCAAACAGTTCGTCCTCTTCGGTCAAGTGGTTGGCGAACGCGCCTTCCATGAAGGCAGTGTGGGCGGCCTTCTCTCCGACTAGCGATCCATAGATGAAGTGGCCGACTTCATGGCCGAGCGTGGTAGCGACTGCGCCAGGATGATGAGCGGTGTTGACGAAGATCACAAACTTGCTTTTGTCGCCGACGTCGGCCCGGCAGTAAAATCCACGCAGCGACAGTCCGGCTCCAGTGCGATAGGGCTCGGCACGCAGTTCTAGTTCGCGCGGACCGAACAACTTGCTCAGATGACCGCGTAATTTCTCGTTGTCGAGATCAGCCAGGCTCCCGTAGGTCGGGATATGCTGCTTGATGTCCTTCTCGATGATCTGCGCCAATTCCTTAGCCAGAGGCTTGGCGGGAAGCGCGGGTACGTCCGAATAGTCGGCGCTTAGAATCTTTTTCAGGTCTGACAGTTGATGGAGGACGCGAGTTCCGAGCGAGCCGAACGGAACCTTGATCTCGCCGAGCAGTTTGGAAACGAGATGGTCAACTTCACGGGTTGCGAGCGCATCAGGTTCACGCGGCGCGATCCGCCTGGCGGCGGTTGATGGGCTCAAGGCTGCACTCATAACTACTAAATGACTACCAAAGCGAAATGCCAAACTAAGTGATAGTACCGGCAGACCATTCTAGGCGACTCGCGACGCTTTTCAATACCTATCTACGTTGCGCTGATTGAGCAAATCGTATGCCATACAACCTGTAGAGGGCACCTCTAGGTGCCATACCAGCTATAGTGTAGGCCACTTTGACTGATGCGGCGCTTCTGCAACTCTAAAAGTGCGTTTTTGAACCAAAAGCCCGACGAACCCCCCGGAGGTGTTCCGTGCCCCGGTTAGCCATCCTCCCAACTCGCGTCCATTGCGATGCAGACAAGAACCTGAGCTGATGGCGCCGGGGTCCAATCCGGCGCCCATGAAATCTGCACAATTAAACCCAAATCGCGCTTCAAAAAATCACACCTTGCGCTGCGTTCAAGTTCGGTCACTCACCTTCGAGCCGCGTTCCTCGCGCTTCAGAACCACGCGCCCGAAGCCGACGACCACGTTGCTCTGGCGCAACAGATTGCGCCGGAGCATCCGCGCCCTCCTGCATGCGGACGCGCCAACTCGCTCCTCGAGCTTGCGGCGACGGCGATCGATTGCGTCGGCCATCGACCGGTACATCCTCAGTTGCTCGCCCAGCTCGACCCACAAGCACGGTGCGCACAGCGGGACGCACTCGCCGGTATCGTCCGGCCCGGCGCATGGATAGTAGCTGGGGCAGTTGACGCATCGATGGCGGTGCGGGCGGCGCGCCGTGCGCGAATCCGCACCAGGCGCGGGCCACGGGAGCGGCATGATCTCGAGCTCGTCGGCGCGAGAGATTCGAGTAGTGGCCGGTTGGGTTTTGTCACGCGATATTGCTGTCCCCGACGCCCTCATGGGTCGTATTGTTTAACCTTACCTACTTTCTGTCAAGTCCCTCATTACGAACTGTAGGACTACTTTGATGCCGTTATGGCGGGCTTTGGCTGGCGGCCGTTCCCGCGAAATCATTTCAGAGCAGAGAGAGTCGCAGAAATAACCGTCTTGACGTCAAAAAAGGCCAACTATTCCGGGCGCTTTAGCGATCGCTCGACGAAATCCAGACGGTCCTTGCCCCAGAACATCTCGGCGCCGACGAATGTGGTCGGCGCGCCGAATACGCCGCGAGCAGCAGCGGACTCCGTCAATGCAGCAAGCTCTTCCCGTAGAGCCTGCGCCGCGGCCATTTCCATCAGCCGAGCGCCGTCGAAGCCGGCGCTCGACGCAATCGACGCGAGCACGCCGCCGTCGCTGATATCCTCGTCGCGCTCCCAATATGCGCGCATGATTGCCTGCGAGATCGCGCGCTGCGCTCGCTCGCGCGAACCGCCGCCCTCGTCGGGCTCGGACGCGTGGCCGGCGGCGAGAACCGCGCGCAGCGCTGACGAGGTCTTGATTGGGAAGCGACTCGGCCGTTTGAACGGCAGCCCTGTCAGTTCCGCATAACGCTCGTGATCGCGCCACAGGTAGCGCGCCTTGCGCGGCGTCATCGCCATCACGTCGAAGCCTGTGCCGCGGAAGAGCGCGGCGAAATGCGTCGGCATCCAGTTCACGCGCGCGTCGTGGCGGGCGCAAATCTCGGGCAGCAGGAAGGCGGCGAAGTAGCTATTGGTGCTGGAGAAATCGAAATAGAAATCGACGAGTCGCATTTTCAGGCCGCCTCGATAGTAGCGCGATTGCACGGTGCAATCGCAACGGTTGCCACTATGCTCGCAGCTTGCCATTAGTGTCACCGTCAAAGTGCCGAAAACCAGATTTAAAATTCTGCCCGGTGCGCCGTATCCGCTCGGCGCCACGTTTGACGGCGCGGGGGTGAACTTTTCGATTTTTTCCGAGCACGCGACCGGCGTGACGCTGTGCCTGTTTGGCGGCGTCGGCGGCAACACCGAAATCGTGCGAATTCCGCTGGTCGAGCGCACCGAACATATCTGGCACGCCTACGTTCGCGGCGTTCGCGTCGGGCAGCGCTACGGGTATCGCGTCGACGGTCCGTACGATCCTCCTGTGGGCCATCGCTTCAACTCCGCGAAGCTGTTGCTCGATCCCTATGCGCGGGCGCTCGACCGTGTACCGCGATGGCACGATTCGATGTTCGGCTATCGCACGACGGCGGTCGGCGGCGCGGCGCCTCGTCTCGATCTGCGCAACAGCGCGCATGCGATGCCGAAGTGCGTGGTTGTCGATTCGGCGTACGACTGGGATCGCGATCGCAAACCCGCGATTGCGTGGGACGACCTCGTCATCTACGAGGCGCACGTGAAAGGGATGACCGCAACGCATCCCGAGGTGACGCGTAAGATTCGCGGTAAATTTGCGGCACTCGCCTCGCCGCCGATCATTCGGCATCTGACGTCGCTCGGCGTCAACGCGATCGAATTGATGCCGGTGCATCAGACGGCGCCCGAACGGCGCTTGCTGAAACTCGGGCTGAGTAACTATTGGGGATACAGTTCGATTGGCTATTTTGCGCCGGACGTCCGCTTCGCATCCGGCGCCGCGCTGGGCAGTTCGGTTACGGAATTCAAGGCGATGGTGAAGGCGTTCCATCGCGCGGGAATCGAGGTGATCCTCGACGTCGTCTACAACCATACGGCGGAAGGCGACGAGAACGGGCCGACGTTTTGTTTTCGCGGAATCGACAATGCGAATTATTATCGGCTGCGCAGCGACGGCAGCGGCCGATGCGAGGACTACACCGGCACCGGCAACTCGCTGAATACGAACCACTCGCGGATCCTCCAGATGATCATGGACAGCCTGCGCTATTGGATCCTCGAAATGCACGTCGACGGATTCCGCTTCGACCTTGCGACCACGCTGGCGCGCGGCCCGCGTGGCGAATTTGGCGCAAGCCCGTTTTTTGCGGCGATTGCGCAGGACCCAGTGATATCGGCGGCCAGGTTGATCGCGGAACCGTGGGACCTCGGCGAGGGTGGCTATCGGGTCGGGAATTTTCGGGTCAACTGGAAAGAATGGAACGGCAAATACCGCGACGGTGTGCGCGATTTCTGGCGCGGGGGCGACAATTCGATGGGCGAGTTTGCGTCGCGCGTCACGGGCAGCTCGGATCTGTATCGCGCCGGCGGCCGCGCGCCGCTCGCGAGCATCAACTTTGTCACTTCGCACGACGGCTTCACGCTCGCCGATCTCGTCTCGTACGACGAAAAGCACAATGAGGCGAATGGCGAGGATAACCGCGACGGCGACAACAACAATCGCTCGTGGAATTGCGGCGTCGAAGGACCGACCGACGATCCCGCAATTCGCGCGCTTCGCGAGCAGCAAAAGCGCAACTTCCTGGCGACGCTGATGCTCTCGCAGGGCGTGCCGATGATCGTGGCCGGCGACGAGCTCGGCCGCACGCAGCGCGGCAACAACAATGCCTACTGCCAGGACAATCCGATTTCATGGATCGATTGGAGCAACGCCAACGCGACACTGATCGATTTCACGCGGCGGCTGATCCAGCTCCGTCGCGAGCATCCGATCTTTCGGCGCCGTGGATGGTTCGCCGGCGCGCCTCGCGAACGGCAGCCGGCTCAACGATCTCGAATGGTTCCGGCCCGACGGCGCCGAGATGTATCCCGACGACTGGGGCGTCGGATACGCAAAAACGCTCGGCGCATTTCTGAACGGCAGACGCGATCACAGAACGCGATCGCACCGGCGCTCAGATTACGGACGACAGCTTCTTTCTGATCTTCAACTCGTATCGCGAGCCGATGGAATTCAAGCTGCCGCCGAAGAAATACGGGCGGGAGTGGATGATCGTCCTCGATACAGCGGACGCGACGGCGGCGGATCGCGCATCTTCGCATTTGTTTGAAGAGCGGGTTCACGTCGCGGGACATGCGATGGTCGTGCTGCGGCGCACCGCGTGAATCGCAACGTCGCGCGATCTGATCGTTGAATCGCGGGGGCTTGGACGGTCTATACTGCAATCAAGCGCTTCTCTTCCAGGCGGGAGAATTTCGAGATGATCGACTTTCGAACCGAGCCGTCCGCATACCGGCATTGGCGTTTGAGCTTCGCCGGGCCGGTCGCGACGCTCGCGATGGACGTGGACGAAAATGGCGGGCTCGCACCGGGCTACGAGCTGAAGCTCAATTCCTACGACCTCGGCGTCGATATCGAACTCAGCGATGCGGTGAATCGGCTGCGCTTCGAGCATCCGGAAATAAAATGCGTGATCGTCACGTCGGGCAAGGAGCGCGTGTTCTCGCGCCGGCGCGAACATCAGAATGCTCGGCCTGTCGAGCCATCCGTTCAAAGTGAATTTCTGCAAATTCACCAACGAGACGCGGATCGCCATCGAAGATGCGACGCTCAACTCGGAGCAGTACTACATGACTGCGATCGGCGGAGCGTGCGCGGGCGGCGGCTACGAACTCGCGCTCGCGACCGACTATATAATGATGGCCGACGACGGCTCGACCAGTGTTTCGTTGCCGGAGGTTGCGCTGCTCGGCGTGCTGCCAGGCACGGGCGGATTGACCAGGCTGGTCGACAAGCGCCGCGTCCGGCGCGACCGCGCGGATTTCTTTTGCACAACCGAGGAAGGAGTGAGAGGCCAGCGGGCCGTGGAATGGGAGTTGGTGGACGAAGTGGTTCCCCGCTCGCAACTTGCCGAGTCGGCGTCGCGAAGAGCGGTCGAATTTGCGGGGCGTGCGACGGGGTCTGCGAGTGCGCGAGGAATTTCGCTCGGCCGGCTCGCGCGCGACGTGGATGAGCGGCGGATTAAGTATGCGCATCTGACGATCGAGATCGATCGCGACAATTCCACCGCTGCGTTCACGATCGAGGGGCCAGAGAATCATCCGCCGCCCAATGCTGAAGACGCTCGCTCGCTTGGCGCGGGTTTCTGGCCTTTGGCGATCGCGCGCGAACTCGAAGACGCCATCCTGCATCTGCGGTTCAACGAGGAGACAGTCAGAACGTGGATTTTCCGCACCCGCGGCGACCCGGCGATGGTGAAGTCGCACGACGCGTTTCTGGTTGCGAACGCCGATGACTGGCTGGTGCGTGAAATACGTCTCTACCTGAAGCGCACGCTGAAGCGGCTCGACGTCAGCTCGCGTTCCATCTTCGCGCTGATCGAGCCGGGCTCGTGCTTTTGCGGAACGCTGCTCGAACTCGCGCTCGCATCGGATCGCGCGTACATGCTGCGCGGATTGCGCGAAGGTGACCAGTCGATGCCAGCCAATATCAGTTTCACTGAAACAAATTTCGGCGCGATGCCGATGTGCAACGGCTTGACGCGGCTGGAAAGCAGATTCCAGGGCCGGCCGGAATGCGTCCAGGACCTGCGCGCGCGAATCGGCGAGCAACTGGATGCATCTCAGGCGGATGAAAAAGGCCTCGTCACGTTCACGCCCGACGATATCGACTGGGACGACGAAGTCCGGCTCGCAATCGAGGAACGCGCGGCGTTTTCGTCGGACGCGCTGACCGGGATGGAGGCGTCTTTGAGATTTGGCGGGCCGGAGACGCTCGAATCGAAAATATTTGCGCGTCTGTCGGCGTGGCAAAACTGGATCTTTCAGCGTCCCAACGCGGTCGGTGAGAAGGGCGCGCTGAAACTCTATGGCACCGGCGCGCGGCCGGAATTCGATCCGAGGAGAGTCTGATGCCGATCAACTATTCGGAGCGAATTCCCAACAATGTGAATCTCGCCGGCGACCGGCGACTGCAGCGCGCGCTCGAGGCCTGGCAGCCCGGCTTCCTGCAATGGTGGGGCGAGATGGGGCCCGAAAATTTTCAGGGCTGCGACGTGTACCTGCGGACGGCGACTTCGACTGACGCACAGGGTTGGGCGACATTCGGATACCTCAAGATGCCGGACTATCGATGGGGGATTTTTCTGGCCGACCCCGAGCCCGATCGCAAGATTCCGTTCGGAGAGCACAAGGGCGAACCGGTCTGGCGCGAAGTGCCGGGCGAACATCGCGGAGTGTTGCGTCGCCTGATCGTCACGCAGGGCGACACGGAGCCGGCGTCGGTCGAGCAGCAACGGCATCTGGGCAGGACCTGTCCGTCGCTCTACGACCTGCGGAATCTTTTTCAGGTCAACGTCGAAGAAGGGCGGCATCTGTGGGCGATGGTCTACCTGCTCCATGCCTACTTTGGACGCGACGGCCGCGAGGAGGCCGACGCGTTGCTGCGGCGCCGGTCGGGCAACGCGGACAATCCACGCATCCTCGGCGCGTTCAACGAGAAGACGCCCGACTGGCTATCGTACTTCATGTTCGCGCATTTCACGGACCGCGACGGCAAGTATCAGCTCGCGAGCCTGGCCGAATCGGGATTCGATCCGCTGGCGCGCACCTGCCGCTTCATGCTGACCGAGGAGGCGCATCATCTTTTCGTCGGCGAGTCAGGAGTTGGCCGCGCAATCGGCCGCACTAGTCAATTGATGAAAGAGCATAACACTGACAAAGTCAGTGAGTATGGTGGAATCGACCTGAGTATCATTCAAAAGTATATAAACTTTCATTACTCAGTATCGCTTGACCTCTTCGGGTCTGAGTTATCGACCAATGCCGCGAATTACTACAGCGCGGGTCTGAAAGGGCGCTTCAAGGAAACGGACCGAGACGACGACCATCAGCTGACGCGAAGCGACTATCCAGTGCTGAAACCCGGCAATGGAGTAATCATCCAAACCCGGCAGCCCGCGCTGATTGCATTAAATGAGACACTTCGCGACGCCTACATTGCCGATTGCGAGCGGGCGCTCGCGCGATGGAACAAAGTCATTCGTGAGGCGGGGCTTGGCTTCGAGCTTAAGCTGCCGCATCGGGGATTTCGGCGCTCGATCGGCGAATTCGCGGGCGTCAAGGTGACGCCGGACGGTCATATAATCACCGACGAGGAATGGCAGCGGCGCAAATCGGATTGGATACCGACGCAGGCCGACCGCGAATTCGTGGCGTCGCTTATGAGGCCGGTCACCGCGCCCGGACAATTCGCGGGCTGGATCGCGCCGCCCGCGCGCGGAATCAACCATCAAGCACTGGACTTTGAGTACGTGACCGCTCTTCCAACAAAAACGAATTGATCGACGCGCTTGACTCTGGACTATGGTCAAGGGTCTATCGTGAGGCACAGATGACGATTGGCCGAGTAGCTAATACGGCGGGAGTGAGTATCGACACAGTTCGGTTCTACGAGCGGCAGGGGTTGCTTGCAGATCCGCGGCGGAATTTCTCCGGTTACAGGAACTACTCGGAAGATGTGCTCGACCGCCTGCGTTTCATCGGCGATGCGAAGCGGCTCGGATTCACCCTCAAGGAAATCAGGGAGCTGCTGTCGCTGGGCGTCAAATCGACGACCGAATGCGGTCCGGTGACGAGAAAAGCGGAAGTGAAATTGACCGAGATGAACGAGGAAATAGCTCGCCTGCAGCGACTGCGAGTGACGCTGCGCAAAATGGTCGAGGCTTGCGGCGGCGAATGCATGCCGGTGCGCGCGTCGCGTCGGAAATAAATGGAGACCGCGATGGATGTAGTGATTTACACTAATACGGGATGCTCGGCATGCCATCAGGCGAAAGAGTTTCTCGAGAAGCACAACGTCAGCTTCGTCGAAAAAAGTATCGCCAAGGATCCTTCTCTAATCGATGAGCTGGCCAGAATGGGCTTCCGCGCGGTTCCCGTCATTCGCGTCGGCAACGAGACGATGCTGGGATTCAGCGCGGTGAAGTTGCGGAGGATGCTCGGGCTGTGAGCGGTTCAAGCGTAAGCGGTCGCGCCGGTGCGGTCGTCTGTTGAATAGCAGCGACTGCGCGAGCGTGGTCAATCGCGAACCAATACGCCGCGATGTATCCCGTCAGTAACGCGATGAAGCTCGATTCCTCGAGCGCGCGCGCCAGCCACGGGAAAGTTAGCTGGAACGCGGTCGGTGGCGGTATCAGGAAGCGGTTGAAGACACGGAGCGAGACCGCGCTGAGAATGTAGGCCAATGCCGCCATCCAGATAGCTCGCGAGCTTGATCGCCCATCCGCCGCGGACGCGACCATTTGCACAAACGGAATAGCCAATAACACTAGGTAGTGATGCCATCCGACCGGGGTAAGCATGAGTGAAGTGGCTATCCACAGTGAGTAGATTCGCCAGTCGGGATCGTCGCGGTTCGCATCGGCAAGCGTGGCGCGAATAGTCAATCCGAGTACTACAGTGTCCGCGACGGCGATGGCGGCACGTCTGACCCAATCAGACGATGAGCCGTGCGCGGTACCGGTCAACGCCCAGAACGTCCGCGATACGAAAGGTCCGAGCGCAAGATTATCCACCCGGCTTACCAGGTAGTCGTCAGTGAGCCACGACGCACCGTGAACGAAGCTGAGAGTTTGGGTTAATCCCAAAATCGCGACAGTTGCGAATACTCCCGCCGCGATTCCAGCCATCGCGAACTCAACCGCCCGCCATTTTCGACGGATGACAAAATAGCCGACGAGCAGAAGCGGATACGCCCGCAATAATCCGGCCAATGCGATCAGCAAGCCTGCCGGGCCGTCGCGCTCGCGTTCCATCGCGCGCATCGCGCCTACCATCAGAGCCAGGACGATCAGCTGCGATTGTCCCCAGTACAAATTTACGCTCACCGGCGCCGACATCAGAATCAGTCCCGCGAGCAACCACCCAGTGCGTCCGGAAAGCCCGCGTCGATGGGCCAGCAACAGGTACATCGCGATTGCCAATGCCGAAAAGTTGATCGCGATCCAGATCCAGAATGCGACCTGCGGCCGCAACTGTGTGAGAGGCTCGAAGCAAAGTAGAAACGGCGGCGTTTCGGAAGCGTGGAGTAGCCCGCCGGTCTCCAGGCCGAGCTGGGCGCCGATTGGCGTCAAATTCGAAGAATACGGATCGATTCCATGGCGGAGTGCCCACGCCGATTCGTAATAGTTCGAGAAGTCACGACGGTGCCACTGCCCGGGCATCTTGGTCAAAGTGCCCGTCAACATCAGGAGCGCGCAGATCCATACTACAGTCAGGATCGCGGGCTGACGCATCGCGGCCGCGATTCGATCGCCGTTCACGCCCAACTATGGGCAAACCACGACCTGCGAGAATACAAAAGCGCTTTGCGACAGCGTTATCTGGAGAACTCAAAATCGGTTTGAGCCAAAACCGTCGATCCAATCCTTGCCGCCACCGCGAGCGAAAACTACAGTTCACTGTCGTGGCTGGTCAAATGAAAATCTTTTCCGATGCCGGCCAGTTTCTCGAACGCGTTCAGCCGTTTCTCTTGAGTCGCGAAGCTGAGCACTGCTTGATCCTCGGCATCCTCGACGGGCTTCGAGCAGGCGAACAGTGGGGCTCGGCGCCCCCGCTCATGGCGATGGTTGAAGAGCGCGGCGAAGTTACGGCAGTCGTCTTGATGACGCCGCCGCACAATCTCATCCTTTCGTGGACGGCTGACAATTCCACGATCGACGCGATAGCCCACGAACTCCATGCAACCGGCGTCGCGGTTCCGGGGGTCAACGGTTCCGCTGAAGTGGCCAGGAAGTTCGCGCTGAAGTGGTCGGAGCTCTCGGGCCGGACCTACCGCGTGCAAATGGCGCAGCGGATCTACCAGTTGAGCCGGGTCAGAAACGCGGCGCGAGCTGCCGGCCGTATCCGCGAGCCCGACACGTCCGATGAGGCGTTGATGCGGAAATGGCGCGCGGCCTTCTCAGTCGACGCGGAAGGGATGGATCCTATAGAGGCCGAAAGGAATGCGGCGTTCCCATTGCCACCGTCCAGACGCCTGGTCTTGTGGGATGCCGACGGATCCGCGGTATCGATGGCGGGATTCGCGGGACGAACGCCGAATGGTATTCGAGTGGCATGGGTTTACACGCCACCGGAGAATCGGGGCAAAGGATTTGCCGGCGCGTGCGTCGCGGCGCTCAGCCAGAAGCTCCTCAACGACGGCCGCAAGCTCTGCTTCCTGTATACCGACCTTGCCAACCCGACCTCCAATCACATCTATCAGGCAATCGGGTATGAACCGGTCACTGATGCGACCGTTTATCTGTTCGCGTAAGTTTCAGCAATTCGTATATGCGATGCCGATTGACGCCGATAGGCAACTGGACGGTCGCACTTATATTTGTCGTCCTGTTTGTCGGCGGGTGCGCCACTCCGGTCGGAGTCAAGCGCCTGAACGAGCAAGCGGCCCATCGCGAGCTCAACGCGAACATCCTGTCTACCGGCAAATTGAGCGATTACTCGACGCAGCTTCTGGAACGATCCGCGCTTACCGATCGCTTCAAGAGCGATCCGCAAACAGTCCTTGCCGAGTTGAATTCCGGACTTGGCAAACCTGACGAACGCGACCGGCTGTTCGCGCTATCCGAACTCTCATTTGCGTACGCCGAGAACTCCGGGAACCAGTCCTACTACCTCGCTTCCGCGGCCTATGCGTATGCTTTTCTCTTCCCGGCCAATTCCGCCGACGCGCCCGGCCCATACGATCCACGCTTGACGCTCGCCGTTGACCTCTACAATCGCGGCATCGCGCTGGGACTGGCGACGAAAGACAAAAAAGAAGTTGACCTCAGCGCTCGTCAACTGAGTTTGCCTTTTGGGGCGCTCAGCTTGAGCGTCGACCCCGAAGGATTCGACTACGGCGGAAATCATCTCACGAAATTCGTGTCGCTCACCGACCTGGAGGTGCGCGGGCTGCGCAACACCTATCGCAGAGCCGGCATCGGCGCCGCGCTCTCGGCGCGCGTCGAGCCGACGCCTGGCAATCCTGCGAGCCCCTGGATCCCGCCGAATGCGAAGGTGCCGATGACTGCGTTCGTGCGGTTCGACGATCCGCGGCTCGCGATGAGCAACGGACGTTTGCGCGGCACCGTCGAACTTTACGACGAGGACAGGGCGGATACCGTGGTGGTAGGCACCCAGTCCGTGCCGCTCGAATCGGATCCCAGCGCCGCGCTCGCCTATCGGCTGGAAGGTGCGCCGATTTGGGATTTCGAGATCGCCGGCTTTCGTCAGGGAGACTTTACTTTTCTGGGCGCTCGCAATGGCGGCGAAGTCAACGGGCTCTACATGTTGCATCCGTATCACCCGAAGATGATTCCCGTGGTGTTCGTTCACGGCACGGCGTCGAGCCCCGCGCGATGGGCTGAGATGGCGAATGAGCTGCTCGGCGATCCAAAGATCGCGTCGCGCTATCAGCTTTGGTTCTTCATGTACAACAGCGGCAATCCGATCGTGTTGTCTGCGATGCGCTTGCGGGAATCGCTCCAGGCTGTGCGCAAGGCCGTCGATCCTGAGGGAAAGGACGCGGCGCTCAACCAGATGGTAGTGATCGGGCATAGCCAGGGCGGGCTCCTGACGAAAATGATGGTCGTCGATAGCGGCAATCGCTTCTGGAATAACGTCACGTCGGTCCCGTTTGACCAGGTGCAACTCGATCCTGAAACGCGCGACCTGGCCTCTCGCGCGATGTTCTTCAAACCGCAGCCATTCGTGACGCGCGTAATCTTTATCGCGACGCCGCATCGTGGCAGTTACATGGCCAGCAATCCCATCGTCAAGCTCGGAAACAAATTCATCAACCTGCCCGGCAGTCTCGCCAAAACCGCGGTCACGCTCGGCAACCTTCGCGAGGCCAGCATGATGGGAACTCCGTTTACGCTGCCGACCGCGCTGGACAACATGGATTCCTCCAACCGGTTCATCAAGGCGCTCTCTTCGTTGCCGATTGCGCCCGGCGTGCACGCGCATTCGATAATTCCCGTGCGAGGCAGCGGGCCAGTCGAGGAGGGCAACGACGGGGTCGTCGAGTACAAAAGCGCTCATATCGACGGCGTTGAATCCGAGCTGGTTGTGCGCTCGGGCCACTCGACTCAGGCCACGCCTGAAACGATCGAGGAAGTCCGCCGCATCCTTTACGAGCACGCTGGAATCCACTGATGCTCCGGCGCGTAGTCCGCTTGATCGCGACGTTGGCGCTGTCGGTAATCGTCGTCGCCGGTGTCGCCTGGAGCGTGCTGGCGCTGTGGATCGACGGTCCACACTCACGCGTGGTGGCAGGGACGCTGGCCGGGGATGTTGTTTTGGCCAGCATCCTCCTGGCGAACTTCGTTCGACCCTTGCTGAGAGGGCTCGCGGCAGCGCTGTTGCCGGTGGCAGTAGTCGCTTTCTGGTGGATGTCGATAGCGCCGAGCAATTCGCGCGACTGGACTCCCGATGTCGCTCGCACCGCGCGCGCATCCTTTGGCGGCAGCCGCGTCACGATCGAGAACGTGCGAAACTTCAAGTACCGATCCGAATCCGACTACGACCAGCGCTGGGAAACGCGGACTTACAATCTCGACGGGATTCGCGGCGTGGACTTGTTTCTGTCGTTTTGGGGACCGACGCAAATCGCGCATACGATCGCGAGCTGGGAGTTCGATGATGGCCAGCACCTTGCGATCTCGATCGAGACGCGCAAGGAGAAGGGTGAGTCATATTCGGCGCTGCGCGGCTTCTTCCGCCAGTACGAGCTCTACTATGTGGTTGCGGATGAACGCGACGTGGTCGGGCTGCGAACCAATTACCGCGGCGAGCAGGTTTATCTGTATCGCATTCGCATTCCCACCGCCGATGCGCGCGCGTTGCTGATTGACTACCTCGATGAAATCAATCGGCTCGCCGATCATCCGCAATGGTACAACGCACTGACGCAGAACTGCACAACCACGATTCGCAGCCATGCGCAAAACGCGGGTCTCGCCGGCCGCCTGGACTGGCGACTACTGGCCAACGGCCACCTCGATGAACTTCTCTACGAACGCGGCCAGATCGACACCGACCTGTCGTTCGCGGATCTTCGAGCCCGCAGCAACATTACCGAAAAAGCGAAAGCCGCTGACGACTCTCCGGATTTTTCCGCCCGCATCCGCCAAGGTATGCCGGAAACGAATTAAGCTGCTGGATCGCTAATTTCGTGAAGGAACGCTGGTGCCGAGAGCGGGACTTGAACCCGCACGTGGTTGCCCACGGAGGATTTTGAGTCCTCTGCGTCTGCCATTCCGCCACCTCGGCACTCCGGGAAGCCACGGACTTAGCCGAGTCATCTTAGCAAAGGTAGCGTGGACGGCAATGACGGCCGAATGCGCCGCAGCGCGCATCGATTCTGAGGCCAAAGATTGGATCGCCCCATCCGATACGCCTGTACGGCGCGAAGCTGCGACCGCGATAGCCACTCGACGATAACTGTCGCAATACTATAATCATCAGAAGTGACTATAGGAATGGATACTAAGTAGTATTCTCACATATATTCCACGATTGCTTGCTTCATATAGTATGACGGGCGCACTATGTATTCATGGAAGCAGTTACCGCTCGCATTCGCGCGCCGATCGTAGTTCCTCAAGCGCGCATCACGATCGTTGGTCTACGACATGCACTCGGCGATTGCCTGCTCGCGGCATGTTTCTTACTTGCCGCACTGCCGGGCGCACGAGAGCTCAAATTTTCGCTGGCGGGCGCCACGAACATGGTATGGCTGACGGGCGCCGCGATCATGGCTGTCATGACGTTTGCGCGATTTGCCCCGCGCAGCGTGACCGTAAATCTGGGCACGATCGTGGCTACCGGCGGCATGATGATCATCCCGTGTTTGATGCGGCCGACCAACTTGTCGACGGGTGCGCTCGCGACGGCCGGACTCGTCCTTGAGTTGTTCGGCGTGGCGTTGACCCAGGTTTCGCGCGTGTACATGGGCCGCAGCTTCGGGTTGCTGCCCGCGAATCGCGGAATCGTGTCAAAGGGTCCCTTTCGATGGGTTCGCCATCCTATATATCTCGGATGGCTGGTGCTTTCGATTGGGTACGCGACGTGTTATTTGAACGACCGCAATGTCACGCTGATCCTTGTAACGCTTGCTTTTATGATTTGGCGAATCGGTCAGGAAGAAACACATTTGAGTGCGGATCCCGAGTATCGAAGCTACATGGATCGCGTCCGTTACCGTTTGTTGCCCGGGCTGGTGTGAGTGAGGTTTGATGCTGGAGCGACGATGCTCGCGGCATCCACCCGTTACTTCTGCGACGAGCGATCTTCATCGCGGCCCTTGCCCCACGTGCCCATCAGGTAGATTCCGCCTGCCAGCGGAGTCGAAAGAATCATCGCGAACGCGAGTCCGCCAATCACCGCGATCGCCAACGGCTGCTGAACCTTGGCGCCCGCGCCATAGCCGAGCGCAAGCGGGAACAGTCCCGCTGCGGTCGCGAGCGTGGTCATCATGATCGGGCGCAGCCTGACCGTCGCCGCCTCGAACAGCGCCGCGCGCGGTTTCGCGCCAGCGCCGACTTCACGCTCGGCATGATCGAGTAGCAGGATGCCGTTCTTTGCGGTGATTCCCGCGACCATGATGATTCCCATGAACGACGAGATGTTGAGCGTCATGCCGGTTGCGCTGAGCGCAATGAAGCTGCCTGCCAGACACGACATCGCGGCGACCAGGCATCCAATCGCTGGCGCAAGCCGCGCGAACTCCCAGACTAGGATCAGGAACATCATGAAGGTCCCTGCCACCAGCACGAGCGCGAGCTGGTGAAACGCCTGCTGTTGGTCGGCGTACAGCCCGCCGTATTCGAGCGATACTCCCGCCGCCAGCGGCATCGCGGCGAGGCTCCGCTTGACCTCGCTGACACCGGTGCCGAGGTCGACGCCCTCCAGCCGCGCGGTGACGTGCACGACTGGCCGTTGCCGTTCGCGATCGATTTCGTTGGTCGTGCCGAGAAAGTTGATCTTAGTGACGGACGCAAGCGGGACGCGCGCACCCGAGCTCGATTTGAGAATCACCTCCGACAGAGTTCCCAGATCTTCGTGGAACGCGTCCGGGTAGCGCACGCGTACTCCGACCAGCCGATCGCCCGACAGCACGTTGGTCGCGACCGTCCCCTGAATCACCGAATCGAGCGCGGCGCGGACGTCATCGGCGCTCAGCCCGTAGTGCGCCGCCGACGTGTTGTCGACAACGACCGCCTGCTCGGGGATGCTCTCGACGATTCCGTCGAAGACATCCACCACGCCGTGGATCGAGCGCATCCGGTTCGCGACTTGCCGTGCCGTGGCCTCGATCGTTTTCTGATCGGGGCCGAAAACCTTGACCTCGATCGGCTCCGGAACTCCCGAGAGATCGCCAATCAAGTCCTGCAGCACTTGCGAGAACTCGACCTGTACTCCCGGGACAGTTTCCAGGATTCGATCGCGGATGTCATCGATGACCGTGTCGATGTCGCGTTTGCGGTCGTGTTTCAGGCGCACGGACATGTCGCCGCGATTGGATTCGGTCAGAAAAAATCCGAGCTGTGTGCCGGTGCGACGGCTGAACGCAACGACTTCGGGTGTCGTTTTCAGAATCGACTGAATCGAATCGAGCAGCGCGGTGGTGTCGGCCATCGTGCTCTGCGGCGGCGTGATGTAGTCGAGAACGAACGCGCCTTCGTCGAGCGGGGGCAGATAGTCAGTGCCGATATTGTTGTAAACAAAGTACGCAACGATCACTGAAGCGGCGGCGCCGAGAATCGCCAACGCAGGTACGCGAAGGACGGGGCGGATCGCCGTCAGGAACACCGTCTGAACGCCGTGATAGATTCGCCCGGCTTCGCGCGCCCGCCCGCGAAACCGCGCAAACGCGAGTTCCATTGCAGGCGTGAAGTAGATCGCGAGCATCAGCGAAATCGCCAGTCCTCCACCGAGCGTCGCGGCCAGCGAGCGGAAGAAAACGCCGGTCACCCCCGAAATAAAAACCAGCGGCGCGAACACGACGATCACCGTCAGCGTCGAGGCGATCAGCGGGCGTCGAAGACTCGCGAGACCCTCGGCCACCGCGTCACCGGTCGACTTACCGGCCGCCAGTTCGCGATGAATCGCTTCGATCATCACGATAGCGTCGTCGATGAAAAGTCCGATGCCTGCCGCCAGCCCGCCCAGCGTCATCATGTTGAAGGTCAGGCCGGCAACCTTCATCACGATGAAAGTGATCGCGACCGTGCACGGCACCACGATCGCCGCGACCAGCGCGCTCACCGGACTCATCGTGAACGCCAGCACCACCAGCACTGCCAGGGCGAGGCCGAGTACGATCGCGTCGCGCACGCTGTTGAGCGACTCGGCGACCAGCGCCGACTGATCGTACGAGATCGAAAACTGAACGTCGGGATAGCGCTGACGAAACTGCGCGAGAATCTGCCGCGCCTCGGCCGCGACCTGCTCCGTGCTGCCGCTTGGCCGCCGCGAGATTCCCACCAGCACCGCCGCGCCATTCTCGGACGCGGCCCGGATGTAATCCTCCTGGATTCCAAGTTCGACCGAGCCCACGTCGCTCACGCGCACCGGCTGACTGCCCTCCGCCGACAGCGGCGTCGCGGCAATCTGGTCGGCTTGATGCAGGTCGGTGGTCACCACCGTCAACAGCATGCGATGCGATTCGTTCATCCGGCCTGCCGACGCGACGACGTTGTTCTTCGCGAGCCCCGCGACGACGTCGGCCGGCGACATGTCATGCTGCAGCATCCGCGCCGGATCGAGTCGCACCACGAATTCGCGATACTTGCCGCCGATCACGCCGATTCTGTACGTGCCGTCGATTCGATGCAGGCTCGGAACCAGGTCGTAGTTCACGATGTCGGTCAGTTCGGGCAGGCTGCGAACTTTTGAACTCAGGCTGAGGTCGACGATCGGAAAGGTGCCGGTCGTCAGCAGGACCGCGTCGACCGCCGTATCGCTCGGCAACTGCGCGCGCGCGTGCGAGACGGCGGCGTTCAGCATCTGGAAGCTGATTTGCGGGTCGGTGTCCTCGCCGAACGTCACGTCGATCTCGGCGCTGCCGCGCGTGGTCGTCGATCGAACCAGCGTCACACCAGGCACGCTGTACACGCTCTCCTCGAGCGGCCGTGTGACCGACGCGAGCATCTGTTCGGCCGGCAGATCGCCGCTGTCGGCCAGGATCGTCGCGCGGCGAAACGTCATCTCGGGGAATACCGCGCTCGGAATCGTTCGCGCCAGAATGATCCCGAGCGCGCTCAATGCCAGCACCGACAGCACCGCGAGTGTCGAACTGCTGCGCGTCATTGATTTCCGTTCGCGACGCGGACGCCAAGGCCGTCCGACAGCGCATAGCCGCCCGATGTCACCACCAGGTCGCCCACTTTGATGCCGTCAGTCACCTGGACCAGGTCGTGGTCGCGCAGCCCGACTTTTATGTTCGTGCGATGCGCATGTCCGTCGGCGCCGACCACGAACACGTGGTAGCGATCGACGCCCTGATCCTGAAACAGCGCGGCGGCCGGAATTACGATTGCGTCGGGCGCATTGGCCGTCTCGATGCGCACCTCAACCGGTGCGCCCGCCTCCGCGATACGTTCCGCGCCGGTGAAGTCCGTGCGCATCGACGAGCTCTCGCTGGCCGTGTCGAAGTTCGGCAGCAGCGCCGTGATGCGTGCGGGAAAGTCGACTCCGGGACGCAACGGAGTGGTCACAATTGCGCTCATGCCTGGCCTCACCATTGCGATCTTGCTCAGCGGCAGCGACGTATCAACATAGAGGCTCTTCGGATCGATTAGATCCACCAGCGTGTCGAGGTCGGCCACCATCTGCCCACTGGCGACGGGCGGTTGCGACACGATTCCGGATTCTGGCGCGACCACCGGGATTCCCGCGCTATGATTGTGGCGAGCGACCGACGCACTCAGTGCCGCGGCGTCCTGCGGATCGATCTTGCGCGCAACCTCGAGGCCGGCCTCGGCTGCTTCGATCTCGCGATTGATTATGTGCGCGACGACCTGGCCTTTGCGCACCGAATCGCCGCTCTCGAGTTTTAACCCTGTGACGCGTCCCGCCGTCGGCGCACGTATGATCACGTGATGCGTGGCGACCGTCTTTCCGAGCAGCCGGAGCTCGCTCGTCATCGGATGCACTTCGGCGCGAACCGCGCTCACCAGCAGAATCGGATTGGCTGGCGCCGAACTTTCGTCATCACCTTTTTTTTCGCCGCCGCATCCCGCCAGCAGCGCGACGGCCATTGCCGCCGCGAAGATCGCGCTCGCGCGACGGTTCGAACTCGCGCGCTTCATCATTGGATTCGGCCGAAAAGAAGATTGGTCTCCGCCACCGCTTCGCGCGCGTTGAATTCCTGATCGTGCCGCTGCAGCCGCAGTTGCTCCGCCTGTTGGTAGGCATCCAGCACCTCGAGCATCGTCGCGGTTCCGCCGCCCAGGAACCGCGTCCACGTCAGCGCGAAGTTGTCGTCCGCCGTTGGCTGCGCGCGCGACAGGATGCCGAGCTGCCGCTGCGCGTCGTCGTAGCGAAGCGACGCGTCGGCTATTCGGCGCTTCATAATGTACTCGGCCTCTCGCGCCTGCGCCGTCGCTGAATGCTCTTTCGCCTTGGCCTGATCGATATGCGATGAAATCAGGCCGCCATCGAACACCGGCATCGACACGACGCCGTCATACGAGCCGCCGAAGTTGTGCGAGATCGTCTTGGGCGGATCGATGCCGACAAATCCGGTCGTGAACGCGAGCTGGAAGGTTGGCAGACGCTCGGCCTTCGCCGACTCGATCTGCGACTCCGCCGACGCGATCGCGCGCTGCGCCGCCTGCATCACCGGGCTCTGCGCGAGGTCGCCCGACGGCTTCGGCGGAACTCCGCTGAGGCTCTCGATGTCGAGGTCGGGCTGGTTCGGCTCGCCGATCAAAATGCCCAGTGTCGCCGTCGCGCGCTCGCTGTTGCCGCGCGCCGCGTCGAGCGCGAGTTCAGTGCCGTCGCGCGCGGTGCGGAACTTCAGCACGTCGTTGGTAATCGCGCGTCCGCTCTTTTCCAGTTGCTCGATGGTCGTTACGTAGCGCGTCAACCGCTCGATGCTGGCCTGCAAATCGCGTTGCGTTTCGCGCGCGCGCAACAGATCGAAGTAGGCGATCGAGGTGTCGAAAACAATTTGCGCCCGCGCCGCCGCCACCCCCAGCCGCGATGCTTCGTTCACGTACTCGGCCGCCCGCAGCCGCGCCTGGCGCCGGCCCCAGTCCCACGCCGTGTAGTCGAGCGTCAGCATCCCGGCCGAAAGCCCGCGGTTGGTCACCACCTCATCGTACCCCGGCGCCTGGTAGTACTCACCGCCCGCGGCTACCGTCGGGAACAGTGGTGCGCGCTGCTCGCGCACGTGCGCGACGCTCATATCGCTCGCCGCGGCGGCGACGTCAACCGAAGGCGCCAGATGCAGCGCGCGATCGATCGCGTCGGACAAAGTAATAGCCGCGGCGGACGCCACAGAAGCCCACGCCAGGAACGTGGCTGCGAGCACCGCCGACGATAGGTTGCGGCAAGTCTGCTTCATTCGCGAAAGAGTAACAGCGGTTTGTCAACCGGCCAAATTAATGGACGTTAAGCTGAATGCAGGCACCGGCTATCTGAGCGGCACAGTCGCTCGATGCGGGTCTTCTTTGTAGAGCGCCAGCGTCACGACGAACGCGGTTCCGCCGGCCGGCAGATTCGCGGCCGCAATCTCGCCGCCATGCGCTCGCGCAATTTCCCGGCACAAGCTCAAGCCCAGGCCGCTGCCTTCGCCGGGCGAGCCTGCGCCACGAAAAAATCGATCGAAAATGTGCGGCAGATCCGCCGGATGGATTCCCTCGCCGGTGTCCGCGACCCGCAGAATTGCCCGATTCGCGTCGCTCTTCAGGCCGACCTCGATCGATCCACCGGCCGGGGTGAACTTCAGCGCGTTGTCGAGCAGATTGATGATCAGGCGGCGCAGATGCCCCGGGTTGCCATTGACGAACACGTCGTCGGGCGCGTTGACCGAAAGCTTTATCTCGCGCGCCTGCGCCAGCGGCCCGACCGTCGCCGCTATCTCGCTCAGCAGCGCGCGAAGATTCAGCCGCTGCCGATCGACCATCACTTCGCCATTGAGCCGCGACAGCATCAGCAGTTCGTCGGCGATTCTGCACAACGACAGCGCCTCGCGATGCGCCGCGCCAAGCGCCGCGCGATTCTGCTCGGCCGTGCGTTCGCGCGCGAGTGCGACTTCCAGCCCCGTGCGCAGCACTGCCAGCGGCGTCCGCAGTTCGTGCGCGGCATCGGACGCGAATCTGCGCTCGGTAGCCGACGCGCGCTCCAGTCGCTCGAGCAGCGAGTTGATCTCCGCCGTGAGCCGCGCGACTTCATCCGCCACCGGCGGCACCGTCAGCCGCGAGCTCAGGTTGGTCGGCCCGATTGCGTCGAGCTCCGCCGTCACCGACTCGATCGGCCGCAGCGCGCGGCCCGCGAGCAGGTATCCTCCACCGACGCAAAGCAGCAGCACCAGCGGCACCATCAGCAGCAGGAGGTTGCGCAGGTTGCTGACCGATTCCTCGACCAGGCCCGCCTGCACGCCGCTTTGAAGGTACGCCAGCTCGCCGTCGAACATCATCGGAACGACCGCGAACCTGAACGCGTGGTTGCCGACAATCGCCGGATGCGTAGGCAGTCGCGTATCGAACGGAGGCGGAGTCGTATGGATGTCGCCTAAGTTTCCAACCTCGCTGTGCGCCGTGACGATTCGCACGCGCCGACCGGGCCCGATATCCGTCTCGAGGCTCAGCCGCTGCAGGATTCCTATCGCGCTCGCCGAGCCGTTACGCTGGATTTGATCGGCGGCGTTCTCCGCCTCTTCCAGCAACGCCGCGTCCAGCGCGCTGTATTGCTGACGCTCGAAGAGCGTTATCGCGGCGATCGCCGCGACCAGCAGGATCGCCGCCAGCACCGCGGCCCAGTAAATGGTTAGCCTGAGTCTGATCGTCATTGGCGGGCCACCGCGCGGCAACAGCAAACAGCAACGCGCGGCGTCATTCCGCGCGCATCGTATATCCGACTCCGCGCACGGTGACTATCAGCGAACGATCGGCGCGCGGATCGATCTTCTGCCGCAACCGATTTACGAATACTTCGATCAGGTTGGTCAGCGAGCTGTAATCCGAATCCCAGACCGTCTCCGCGATCATGTCGCGGGTCACCACCTGCCCGGCGTTGCGCATCAGCAATTCGAGCAGCATTTTTTCCTTGGGCGACAGGTTCACGCTGTGCTCGCCGATTTTCGCGCGCCGCTTGACGGTGTCGAATTCCAGGTCGCCGACCTTGAGCACCGTCGATACCGCTTTGCGCGGACGCCGCGCCAGCGCCTTGATTCTCGCCACCAGCTCGGCGAACGCGAACGGCTTGATCAGGTAGTCGTCGCCGCCGGTGTCGAGTCCGGCCACGCGTTCTTCGAGCGCACCGCGCGCGGTCAGGATCAACACGGGAGTCTGATTTCCCGCCGCGCGCATCTCGCGCAACAGGTCCAGCCCGTTTTTCCCCGGCAACCCGACATCCAGCACGATCAGATCGAGCGCGCCGCGCGCGATTATCGGCTCCGCCTCCTCCGCACTCCCGGCAATCTCGACGGTGAAGTCTTCCTCGACGAGTCCCTGCTTGATCGAGTTAGCCAGCCGGGCCTCATCCTCGATGACCAGAATCCGCAGCGCGTTCATACCCCCGATGCTGCCACGCCGCCGCCTCCAAAAAAAGCGATGCGCCCTCCGTCAGATCGCCATCGACAGGACTCCCGCGGCTACCAGGGCGCCTGCCCAGATTGTGTCGAGGTTAATCCAGGCGCTGCGCAGGATCGCGAGTCCGACCCATTCATAGACCAGGATCGCGATCGCGCCTGTCACCGCGATCATCGCGCCCGTATGCACCAGCACGACGGCAGTCGCCTGCCCGGCTGTATACGCGCCGCAAAGCGCCATCTGATGCGCGTGTGCGGAATTCGGCGTCATCCCGATCAATATCGGGAACAGCATCAGGCCGGCGCCATGCGCCGACGCCATCAGGAACGACCACAGCGCCAGCTCCGCCGCATTCACGCGCATCGCAACCCACCGCGGATGCGCGCGCGGCCACACAAATCGAAACAGCCCGAACAGGATCAGCGCGGCTGCTCCGATGGGGCGCAGCAGATCGATCGCGAAGAACAGCCGCAGCCCGCCGATGATCGCGACGACCGCTGCAATCGACACAAGATGCCCCAGCGCAATCGGACCGAGCGCCCAGATTACCTTCGAGCGCCGCCGCTCCTGCAGTCCCAGCGCCACCGCGAACAGCCACCCCATCGACGGATCGATTCCGTGATACGCGCCCAGCGCCGCGACCGCTATCCACGGCCACGCTGACGTCACGGGTAGCAGAACGAGTCGGACGACGAGTCGCCGCCTTCGAGGCGAATCTGATGCGGCCGCTCGCCGTCGAACGTCGTGAAGAAATTCGGATCGATCGTCATTCCTCCCGCCGGCGCGCAATCGATCTTCGCGATCCAGCCGCGGATGCCTTCCGGATAGAATTGCGCATCCCACGCCCCGTACAGCGAGTTCGATACGTAAATGCGCCGTCCGTCGCGGCTCAGCTCGATCATCTGCGACGCGCCGTTGAGCGGCCCGCTCTTCGGATGCTTCCCGTGCGACACGATCCCACCCAGCCGCACGCTGCCAGTTTCCTTCGGCTTGAACGGGTCGCTCACGTCGTATTGCTTCAGGTCGCCGGTGCCGAAGCACGCGACGTACAGAAACTTGTCGTCGAGACTCAAATTGATGTCGGTGATCAGCGGTGGCACCGCCTTGAACGGTTTGAGCGCGGGCGGCAGCGCGCTTTCGTCGGCGGGCTCGGCGGGAATTTCGATCACCTTGCGAACTTTCCAGTCGCCACCATCGCGATACCACAGCCAAATACACGCCGACAAATCCTTGGTCGAGATAACCACGCCGACGAAGCCGTAAGTCTTGGTCGGGTCGTGCGACGGCCGCAGCTCGAGCGCCATTTGATTCTCGGCGCCGAGATCGAGCGACTTCAGATGACGGCGGTTGCGCAGGTTCCAGATATGGATCGCGTGCCCGTACTTGTTGCCGAGCAGCAATTCGGGCACGACGCCGTTTTCGATCATGTTCGGCGTGCCCCATTCGCTGGTGATCGCCACGTCCCAGCCGAGATGCCACCAGAAATCGTAAGCGAACCGCTGCGGACCGCGGTCGACTTCCCATCGCCCCAGGACGTCGAAGCTCTCGTGATCGAGCAGGAATATTCCGCCCGGCCCGTCGCCGTTGGGGGCGCCAATGGCGCTGATGTAAATCGCGTCGGGTCCGCAATGAACAGTATGGGGCCGGCTGTATCCAGTGCGCGACGCGATCTCCTCGGCCTCGATCGTCTTCACCAGCTTCGGTTTCGTCGCATCGGCCTTGGTGTCGAAAATATAGATCCGCGACGAGCGCAGGCCCGGCACCAGCAGGTAGCGCCTCTCTATATGCGGATGCGGCGCGTAGGGACATAGCGCGGCGCTGCACGCGTTCCAGCCAAAGTGATGGAACTCGTCGCCGGTGTTCGGCACCTCGGCGCGGCCGACCACCTGCGAGTAGGTCTTCGATCTCGGATCGAGGTCGAGCGCGCACAGCGCGTCATGCGTGCCGTTGGTGGGCGTCGGGTTGAACGTCACGACGTAGCCAAGCTTCTCTGCCGGCGCCTGCATCGCCATCCGCGCCGACGGGTAGAAAGTCTGATCGGGTTTCCACAGCGCCATGATTTCGCACCTCCTTCTGCAAGAGGATCCTGACCGTATCCAACCGGTCGATTCTCAATCAAGCCCGCCGCGCCCGAAACCCGTGACCAGACCGAGAGGTCCATTAACGTTCCAGAACGTCACTACCGACGATCTCAAAGTCCGCACCCACTCCGCGCTTGCGAGTGAATATGACGAGATTGACTCCTGAACTCCGAGCGAAAGGGACGAGCAGGCCATCATGTTCGAGCCATTCGACTGCACCGCCCAATCGTTGACAATAGAGCACCGCCCCTTCTTTCCTTCCCCGTGCTCGTGCCGGGAATGGTTCGTTCACCCGCTCAAGAAGGGCGCACAACATTATCGGCTGCTTCCCCAAAGAGCGTGACCACGACACTTATCTCGCCATCGTCAATGGCGATGGTACGAGAGGGCAGTGAGGCTTGCATCTCATCACCACGTAAGCCCAACGGCCTTTCTCATGGCATCTTCGAATGCCTGATCGTCGAGGCTTCTTCGCAAGCTCAAAATCATCTCAGCGTCCTGGCCGACCGGTACACGGAAAGGTGTCGCGGGGTCTTCGATTGCATTGGCGATGGCCAATGCGACAACTTCGGGTCCGGTTCGACCAGATGGGCCTGTCATTTTGGTATTGGCTCCCTCCCACTGCTCCCAAAGTCCGGCGTAGTCGGCTGGTCCCTTATGAGGCTCGATCGGTTTAAAGCCGGTAGCGATGGTTCCGGGCTCGATCAACACGCAGCGTATTCCAAAGTGACGGACTTCCAGGTGCAGTGACTCCGTCAAGGCTTCGAGCGCGAACTTGGAGGCGCTGTATGCTGCTCCGAGCGGCGAGGAGACCCGGCCGTTCACACTCGATACATTCACGATGACGCCGGAACCCCGCTTTCGCCAGGCGGGCAAGACCGCCTGGATTATGCGCAAGGGGCCGAGCGTGTTGGTCTCGAACATCTGTCGGATACGATCAAGTGGATAGCCTTCCACCGGCCCTCCGCCAGATATGCCTGCGTTGTTGACGATCGCATCGAGCGGACCAACCTCTTCAAGGCATCGCGCCACGGAGTCGTCGCTGGTGACATCAAGCACATGTGCCTGGATGCCTTGCGATCCACTCAACGCGGATAGGTCGGTGGCGACGACTGAATGCCCTCGCTTGGCAAGTACCTGCGCCGTTGCCATCCCTATGCCGCGTGCCGCGCCCGTAACCAAAACCCTTAGCGTCTTTGACATTCGGAAGTCCTCTTGCGTGTCGTAGTTAGTCTTCTACGGTTTGTTCGCCAGCCACCGCACAAATCTGCCATATGGATCAACAGGGGTTAGGGCTCTGTTCTTAAAGATATTTGTTGGACATGTGCCTCCACGCCAATCCGCCACTGGTTCAGTTTGCCACCGAATCCCGGCCGCCAACTCGCAGCTTTACGTTGATTGCAGGCAACGGTCATGCTTCTTAAAGCGGAGTTGCTATTCTGCATTGTGATACGGAACGGCGAAGCCACTAAAGCCGCAGTGTCATGAACGAACCATATGAAAGGCACGCCATGAATTCGCACCGCCTTCAGCAGGATGATTCCGACCGTATCCAACCGGTCGATTCTCAAGCAAGCCTGCCCTTTTGTCATTCTGAAGGCCGAAGGCCGTAGAATCCCGGATCTTTTCTTTGCACAGCTTCTGAATCAGGATGAAGCCATCATGGAAGAAAAAACAGTTCTCTACGAAAAGCACGACCGCATTGCCAAAGTCATCCTCAACCGCCCGCGCTACAAAAACGCGCAATCGCGGCGTCTGCTCGAGGAAATGGACGCCGCCTTCGCCGAGGCCAATGCCGACGACGACGTCCGCGTCATCATCCTCTCCGGCGCCGGCGACAATTTCTGCTCCGGCCACGACCTCGGCACGCCCGAGGAAAAAGAGGATCAGCAGCGCCGTCCGTTTCCCAAGGGCGTGCGCGGCGAGTACGCACGCTCGCGCCAGATGTTCCTCGACAACACGCTGCGATGGCGCGATCTCGACAAGCCCACCATCGCGCAGGTCCAGGGCCTATGCATCTTCGGCGGCTGGATGTTCGCCGCTGCGATGGATCTCATCGTCGCTTCGGACGACGCGAAGTTCCTGCCGTCGCTCCTCCAGTACTTCTCGATTCCGTGGGACATGCCGCCGCGCAAGGCCAAGGAAATTCTCTTCCAGAGCCGCTTCGTCGACGCCGACGAGGCCGCGCGACTCGGCTTCGTCAACCTGGTCGTGCCGCGCGCCGAGCTTGAGGCCGAAACGATGGCGCTCGCGAATCGAATCGCGGAGAGCGACCGCTTCACGCTCCGCATGGTCAAGTGGGCCGTCAATTCCGCGCAGGACGCGATGGGCTTCAGCACCGCGATTCGCAACGCCCACTCGCATCACATGATTCTCGGCATCGGCGGTCTGATGCAGGCAAAAATGCAAGGCAAGGAGCTTCCCAAGCGGATGCCCGGAGTCGAACAGGCGCTCAAGAAAGTAAAAAAGTAAAAAAATAAAAAATAACTTGCAAAAATTTCCGACATTTGCGTCCCCCTGAGACCGCTTGCGGACGAACCGATTCGTGTCGGTTTCCAAATCTCGTCACAATTGAACTGTGACGAACTGGATTCGAAAACTGAGCCGCGCAATCTTCGCGGCATTCCTCTTATGCGCTCTCACCGCGACTCGCTCCAGCGCTTCCGACGCGAGTCCAACTGCTGCCGCGCCGCTTGCGCCAATTGCTCATCGGATCGCAGGCGGCGAATTCGACTTCATCGTTTGGGAGGGTGGCACGTTTACAAGTATCGGCTCGCGATTCGGCGAGAGCCCCAAAGTGCTCGCTCGCGACAACGGCATGCAGGTCACGGACCATCTCGACGCCGGCGATACGATTCACATCGACAATCGCCATATTGTGCCCATCGAAGGTGCCGATTTGATCGAGGTCAACCTGCCGCAGCGAATGCTCTTTCATTTCGAGGGCGGCCGCTTGAGCGGGGCGTATCCGGTCGCGATTGGGCAACCTGCCCGGCAGTGGCAGACTCCTATCGGCGCGTTCACGGTGATCCAGATGCAAGAGGATCCGACCTGGCGGGTGCCCGCGTCGATTCAGCGCGAAGAGGAAGGAGCGGGCAAGGAGGTAGTCGATGAAATCGAACCCGGCCCCGATAATCCGCTCGGCAAATACTGGATCGGGCTGAGTTTTCCTATCATCGGGATTCACGGCACCAATCATCCCGTCAGCGTGTACAGCTATCGAACCCACGGATGCGTCCGGTTGCATCCCGACGACATCGAAGCGCTGTTCAACGCCGTCGACCTGAATGACCGCGGCGTAATCGTCTATTATCCCCTGATGCTGGCGCGGCTGGACGACGGCCGCGTGTTTCTCGAGAGCGAGCGCGACATTTACCGCAAAGGCACCGGCGGCCTCGACGCCGTGAGGGCTCTTGCGCGGGCTGATGGGATTGATAATCTAATCGACTGGACTCGTGCTGGGGACGTAGTAAACGACGAGGACGGAATTGCGCGCGACGTGACTCTCAAGTCCGAGCGCGTTCGGGGAGCGCCGGCAGAACTTACTGCCGCAACGACAGTTGAGCGAACAGCCACACTGGCAACCAACATATCGCGGGGACTTATCGCGGCGGCGATTCCTCCGCATTAGCGCGATTGCCGCGGCACAGCTGGTTGTGCCCGCTGTCGCACTGGCACGCACCACAGTCCAGCTCCGGCGCCGCTCGCTCAAGTTCTACGCTCTGCACACGGGCGAAAGCCTGACCACCACTTACTGGGAAAACGGGCGTTACATTCCTGGCGAACTCGATCGCATCAACTACATCCTGCGCGATTTCCGCGCCAACGAAATAAAGCCGATCGATCCCGCGCTCCTCGACCTGCTGGTCCGCATCCAGCATCGGCTGAGCACTTCGGAACCGTTCCAGGTGATTTCCGGATACCGCTCGGCCCTCACCAATGCGATGCTTCATGCGAACAGCGAAGGCGTCGCCGTCCACAGCCTCCATATAGAAGGCAAAGCGATCGATATCACCGTCCCGGGCCGCAATCTCGCACAGCTTCGCGGCGCCGCTCTGGCGCAGCAAGCCGGTGGCGTCGGCTACTACCCGAAGAGCAACTTCGTCCACGTAGACACCGGCCGCGTCCGCTTCTGGTAGATTCCTACTTCGGACGCGCGCGCATCGGCGCGGCAACTTCGGTCAGCGCCTCGCCGTCGGGCGACTTTTCCGCCATCTGCTTCAGCACCGAATCGAGCTCAACGCCGAGACCGTCCGCTATCCGATCGATAAAGTTGAAGAGGCTCGCTATCACGACGATGTCCAGCGCCTGCTCTTCGCTGAAATGCGCACGCAGGCTGTTGAGGTCGTCCAGCGTCATTGACGACGGACTCGCCGTGATCTTCTCCGCGTAGGCCAGCATTGCCCGGTCCGCTTCTGACAGCGGCGCGCTGCGCCAGTCGTGCGTGACGTGCGACACCAAGTCGTGGTCGCCGCCGCTGTGGACGCGGAGAACCTCCGCGTGCGCGTTGGTTCAGTAGTGGCACCGGTTGATCGACGAGACGACCGTCGCGATCATCTCCTCCTGCACGCGCGTCAGCTTCGATCCGCCGAAGGTCGCGACCTGGAACGTATTCGCCACCGCGGCCACCAGCTCGGGCTTGAGGCTGAACGCCTGCATGATGTTGGGCACCATGCCGTTGCGCCCGCGATACTTCTGGTAGATTTCCGCGAGCCGCCCGCCCGCCTGCTCTTCGCCAACAGTCTTTATCCAGGCCATCGCCGTTCTCCTTGATTCCGCGGCGCCGGTCATAGCACGCGATTCGCCGATCTTTGCGCGAGATCGCCAACCGCGTCGGCGTCTGAATCGGGCTCATCCGCGTTTTCCAGGCGCTCGATATTCCTCTGATGCGTGGAGCGGTCGATGTCGTAAAACATCAAGACCGCAATCGCAATCGCGCTGAACGTCGCGACTATCGGAACGAAGACCCAGCCTAGGTGACGCAGGATCGCCGGATCCACCTGACCCGGCGTCGCATGCTGCGGGAAGCTGACCCATGCGAGCAGGAGTCCGGCAAAGAAGGTCCCAACTCCCGTGACGCATTTCGATATGAGGCCGTTGGCGGCAAACAGCAGGCCTTCCGAGCGTTGCCCGGTCGACACCGCCGCATCTTCGACCACATCGGCCATCATCGAGCTTACGATGATGAATCCCGTCAGCCCGAGCGTCGCGGCGAAGAACTGGAAAACGAACACGATCGCGAACAGCGCGCCGGTGCCGTTGGGCGGCAGCAGCCCGAGCAGGCGCATCGCGATGGGCGCGACTGACGCGAACAGCGAGGCGAAAAAAACGCCGATCATGGCCGACTTCTTTCCGAACCGCCTCGAGATCGCGGGCGACAGCGCGACCCCGGCAAAGGCGGCGAACAGCGCCGATGCCGCAAGATACGACATTTGCGCGGGCGTGAGTTCAAAGAAATACGCCGAGATGTAGAAGTCGAGTCCCTGCCTCAGGCCGGCGGAAATGGCGCCGATTATTCCTGAAACCGTCAGCGCGAGAAACGATCGATTCGACAGCGTGCCCTTGAGCTCCTTGAACTTCTCCCGCCACGTGCCGGGTACTCTCGGCTCATGGACCACGGCCCCGATGAAACGATGAGTCCCGATGCACGAGATCATGATAGACACAAAAATCACTACGCCCGCGACCAGCGCTGCTTCGCGGTAGCCCGCGCGGTTCAGCAGGCCCAGCGGATGCGTCGCGTCCTTGCGCAGGAAGACCTGCAACGCGAGCACCGACATCCCCGCTCCGCCCAGCGTTCCGAAAAAGAAGCGCGAACTCATCAGGCTCGTGCGCTGGTCGTAGTCGAGAGTGAGTTCCGGTCCCAATGCCGAGCTGGGGATTTCGTAGAGGCTCAGCAGCACTCGCACCGTTACCAGCATCACCGCCATGTAAATGAGCAGATGGCTCTGCGACCATCCGAGCGGGGGAACAAACAGGAAGTAGAATGCGAGTGCGGCCGGAAGCGCGGAGGCGTACATGAACGGATGCCGCCGGCCCCATCGCGAGCGCGTATGATCCGACCATTCGCCAATCAAGGGATCGCAGATCGCATCGAAGATCAGCGTCACCATCATCGCCGCGCCAACCCACGTCGCCGGAAGCCCGACAACCTGGTTGTAGAACAGCAGCAGGGGGGATGTGAGGATGGCCAGATGCACCCCAAAGGCGATCGATCCGATCCCGTAAAAAATATTGGCGGAGAGGGTGAGCGGCGGACGGCTTGACGTCGAGTCGGAGCTCACTGTGAGGCTCGGCGATCCGCTAAATCGTGCGCCGCAGGAAATCGAACATCTTGTCGAGTCCATGACGACATCCCGACAGCACGTCCATCTGCAAAAACCCGTGCGGCATGTCGTCGAGGACAACAACTTCATGCCGGATATCGGCGCGCTTGAGCGCCTCGGCCATCGAATGCGTCTCGGGGAGCAGTGGGTCCGCCGTGCCGCAGATGATGAAGCTCGGCGGCATCGCGCCCGGCTTCACCGCACGCAGCGGGCTGACGCGAGGATCCTCGAGAATCGCCGGATAGCCGGAGCCCGCGTACGCCTTTACCATTCCTTCGATTGCGGCATCGGTGTCGCGCTTCATCGTCGCCGGAAAATCGAACACTCCATAGATCAACAGCGCCGCCTTGGGCTTGGGGCCGGCGTACTTCTCCGCTGCGATCGACGTGACCGTCGCCGCGGTAAGATTGCCGCCTGCGGAATCGCCGCCGACCGCCAGCCGCGACGCGTCGCCGTTCCATCGCTTGGCGTTTTCGCCTGCCCACTTCACCGCATACACGCAATCGTCGAGTCCGGCGGGAAACGGATGCTCGGGCGCGAGCCGGTAGTCGACATTGACCGTCAGATATCCGGCTTCAGCGAATTGCATCCCAAGCTTGCGATGCGTCTTCGGGCTGCCGCCGATCCATCCGCCGCCGTGCAGATACACGACCACCGGATGCGGCCCTTTGCCCTTCGGCACGGCGACGTCCGCCTTGAGGCCGGGTCGAAGCTCGACGGCTTCGTGAAACGCGCCAATCTCGGGAAGATTGGAATTCATCATCGGCGCGAAAGTATCCATCGCCGCCCGCAGCCCGTTTACGTCGGTAGGAATCGGAGCCTTGGCGAGAGCCTCAAGAAAAGCGCGTTCCTGTTCATTGAGCATTATCGAACCTCCGCGATTCCTTCTGCGCGATTGTTCCCCTTCCCTCGAGGGCCCAAAAAGGGGGTTAGGGGTTAGGTTGCCGGAGCGCTACTGCTGCGCCGATGCGCCGACGGCGGCCTTCACCAGCGGCTCGAGCTCGCCCGTCTCGTGCAGCTCGCGAATAATATCGCAGCCGCCGACGAACTTGCCGTCGATATAAACCTGCGGAATCGTCGGCCAGTTGCTGTATTGCTTGATCGCGTCGCGCAGCTCGGGATCGCTCAGCACGTCGGCCGTCGCGTACGGCACTCCGATCTCGTCGAAAATCGCGACCGTGGTGGCCGAGAATCCGCACTGCGGAAAGCTGCGGTTGCCCTTCATGAAAATCATGATCTTGTTTTCTTTGACCGCCGATTCGATCTTTTCTTTTATGTCCGCCATGTGATTCCTCTACCTCCGGTTCTGTTGCTGCGCCGGCGTCAGCGTCTTGAGCGTGAGCGCATGCACCTGCACGCGCATCGCGTCGCCGAGCGCCTGGTAAACCAGTTGATGCCGTTCGATTAGACTCTTGCCCTCGAAACTCGCGCTCACCACCAGCGCCTCGAAATGGTCTCCGCCGCCGGTATAGTCGCGCACTTCGACCTGCGCGCCGGGAATCCCGCGCGCAATCATCGACTCGATTTCCTTGGGGTCCATCAATGGATTATATCAGCCTCGCATCTTAACCCGCATCTCAATCGCGAATCCACAAGCCGCAGCCGCAGGGTCATCACTGCACTTTGATTCGCCCGGTTTTTATCGCTTTCAACAGACCGGCGTAGTCGCGCTCAGTTTGATCGGCGTAGTCTTTCGCGAATTCCACGATTGCGTCGTCGAACGCGTCGCTCGAGCCCAGGTAGCCGGCAATCATCGCGGGATCTCCCGTGCGGGCATGCGCTAGCGCGAGCGCCCAGCCGCAAGCGTCGGCGAAATAGGCGAGGTCCGCGGGATCGTTCGTGTCGACCGGCATCGGAATTTTCATATCTCGCAGTTGGCGGACGTAAAACTGGCGGCCGCGTTGCAGCCCGACCATCCAACCCAGCAAGATGTCGCTGGCGGACTGCATCAAGCGCTGGCCATTGACCACTCGTTGCCCATGCGTGGCAAATAGACTGCGGCCCGCGTATGGCTCCAGCACCGAGGCTCGCGCTTCCTTGACCTGCAAAAACAGCGGCGCGGCCTGCGCATCTCTGAACAACGCGACTTCACAGAACGTGCCGACGCTGCCGATGCCGACGACTTTGAGCGCGACGTCCAGCAACTCGAACCGATCGAACAGCACCCGGCATGACGGGACGAGCGAGTCGCGGTAGCGCTTGAAAGTCGAGGCCGCGCGCTTGCGATAGGCCGAGGTCCGCTGACTTGGCAGATGGTAAATGAGCGGCGGATGGTCCTTGATTTTGGTATTCTCGCCCGCCGTTGTAGGAAGCAAACTTATCGGTAACGTCGTTCGACGGGCTTGCGCGGCGACTCTTCGGTCGCGTTTGCGATTCCTGGGACCCGGAACTCTATCGATGAGTTCCTGGAAATCGATTCGCTGATACCACAAGTCGAGCGACGGCATCGTCGCATACTCGCCCAGATGCTCGCGGTAAGAACGAACCGACGAACGAACCGCGCGCTCGCGATGTTTCGAACTGGTGCCGGCAGTGCGGCCCGCGACTTCGATGCTCGCGGCCAGCCGCTTGACGTCCCATTCCCAGGGAGCGGGCAGTGTCTCGTCGAAATCGTTGATGTCGAAGATGAGGTTGCGTTCGGGCGACGCGAACGCTCCGAAGTTCATGATGTGGCAGTCGCCGCACGCCTGGACGCGGAGTCGGGTCGTGGGCGTATTCGCCAAATCGAGGGCCATCAGGGCGGCCGAACCGCGGAGAAAGGCAAACGGCGACTGCCGCATTCGCCCGTAGCGAATCGTGAGCAGGTTGGAAATTAGTCCCGCGTCGGATTCGACCAGTAGCTGGATCGGATCGGGCCGATTCGCCGACGGTTGCCACGCCGCATGGCTCTTGCGAGGCACCGCTTCGCGCAGCCGGCGCCCGGCTGCAAGCCGTTCCGCAACAGAAGCATGAGCCAACTTGCGCATTAGGACAATTCCACCGCCTGCGTCATAGGAAAGAACCGTCTGAAGATACCTTCACCTAAGATTTGGCAAGTTATTTTTCTCTTTTCAAAGGGTTCGTTGACTTATGGTTTGAGCAACTGTAGCTAACCTTCGATATCCATCGGAGTCGCCCCTGCGATCGAGGGAGGAGACCAGCGATGAAACATATCGCTTTGGGTTTGGCGTTGTTTGCGGCCGCGACGCTCGCGATGGCCGCTTCCGCGGGCGCGGTGGACGGCACTATCGAGATCAACCAGGCCAAGGTGCTTGCGGCGGGAGGCTTTCCCTACGTCATAGCCACGGCGAATACCAGTTATCGTCTCACCGGCAGTCTCACCGCTCCGGCTGGTATCAACGCAATTAATGTGACTGCATCCAGCGTTACCATCGATATGAACGGATTCTCGATTACCGGGCCCGGCAGTTCGAACGCCGCGGTAACCGGAATCAATGCGTCTGGTGAAGGCGAGGTTACGGTCGAAAACGGGGCGCTCACAGGATTCGGCACCGGCGTTAATTTGGGATTTTTCGGTATCGTCAGAAACGTTCACGCCGATTCGAACGGAAACGGCATCCATGTCGCGAACAACGGCGTAGTCGAAGGCTGCACCGCAAACAACTCCACTCAAACTCAAGAGACCGGGTTCGGCATTCAGTGCGCCGCGGCGTGTGCGATCTCCGGCAATACTACCAATGGCAATCCCTTCGCCGGCATCCAGTGCGCCGGGATCGGATGTGTGATCACCGGCAATACTGCGATCGCTAACGGCGCCTTTGGCATCGAATGCCTCGGGAGCGGATGCTTGATCTCCGGCAATACTGTTACCAATGACGGCACTGGCATCTACGCAATTGATGCAAGCACTGGTTACGGAGGGAATGTACTGATCAACTCATTAAACGTTACTGGGGGCACCACGATGAAGAACAATGTCTGTTATCCAGGAACCCTATGCTGAGGTATTTGATTCAGTCACAACAGCAATTTGACTTCGTCCTGGCGCGCCAGTAGCTAAACGCTCCATTGCTACGACCAGTCCATCTTCGGGTCGCTTCTAAACGCGGCTGCGGGAGAGTCGCGTTTCGAACGTGTCGGGGCGTTGTTGTGCCGAGTGACCGCCTTTTTTCGGGGAGGAAACCTGAAATGAAACGCAAGCTGCCAGCATCGATGCTCTTCGCCGCCGCGACGATCCTCGCATTCGCCGCGTCGGCGGGCGCCGTGGACGGCACCATCGAGATCAACCAGGCGAAGGTGATGGCGGCCGGCGGGTTTCCCTACACGATAACCGCGAACGGCAGCTACCGCCTCACGGGCAACCTTACAGTTTCGGCGGCTAAAGACGGAATTGATGTGCTTGCGAACTACCTCACCATCGATTTGAACGGATTCTCGATTCTCGGGCCCGGCAATTCGGTCACCACGGTCACCGGAATTAATGCGTCAGCATCCAAAGGCATTACGGTGGAAAACGGGACGGTCAACGATTTCGGCGTCGGCGTCAATGTGGGATTCTTTGGCATCGTCAGAAACGTGCACGCCGATCAGAACGGAGATGGCATCCAGGTCGGGGACAACACCGTGGTCGAAGGCTGCACGGCAAACAACTCCACGACAGTTGGATTCGGTGGTTTCGGCATCGAATGCTCCAAGGTGTGCGCGATCTCCGGTAATACTGTAAACGGCGGTGCTTCCGAAGGCATAGTGTGCAGCGGAAACGGGTGTCTGATCTCCGGCAATAGTGCAAGCGCCAACACAAATACTGGCATTGGGTGCCTCGGGAGCGCATGTCTGATCTCCAGCAATACTCTTTTCAACAACGCTCATGGCATCAACGCGTTTGATGCAACCACTGGCTACGGAGGGAATGTACTAAAGAACACCAGCAACAACGTCTTGGGCGGCACCTCGCTGGGCAACAATCTCTGTACCACGAGCGGCACCACCTCAACCTGCTGAGGCTCAGGATGACGCGATGCGCTCCTATCGAAAAGCTCGACACCTTATGTCCGCACGCGGCGGGCTTGGGCGGCTGGTCGCAAGCATCCTTGCGATGCTGGCGGCGGCCAGCTTGATAAGCGTCGCGCCCGCCGCCGCGCAGACCGCTTTGAGCATGCTGTGCGTCTCGCCCGACATTACTGTCCCTCTGAGCAGCGGAACCGTCTCGCCCCAGCAGGTGCTGTGCTACTCGTTTCCATCGGGCACGGCCGCGAAAAGCTTTGCGGGAATTTCGGCAAGCATGAACCCGGGCGTGAACGTGACCGGTTACTTCGCCTTGAGTGCGACCCAGACCCTGCTCACGATCGACACCACGGCCGCGCTGCCGACTAACGGCGTAGGAGGGACTGTAACCGTAACTCCGCATGATGTCGTATCGTACAACCCGTCGACCGGCTTTTTCTCGTCATCGCTCTACTTCGCGGGCGCCAGCAACAGCGTTCCCGACGGCACGAGGATCGACGCGCTCGGGATGGACGGTTCTGGACATTTGCTGCTCTCCTTCGACGTGACGATCAGCGTCCCTAAATCCGGGGGCGGGACGCTAACCGTCAAACCCGCCGATCTGGTCTCGTTCAATGGCGTGGCTTATACGCTGGTTTTCAGCAGCGCTACGGCCGGCATCCCCTACGGAACGAACCTCGAGGGCGCCACGATGCTGCCCAACACCGACCTGTTGTTGACGTTCGATGTGATCGGCTCGATTGCCGGGATTGATTTCACGCCGACCGACGTTCTGAAATTCAATCCCGGCGCCGATAGTTGGGCGCTGTCATTCGACGGCGCATCCACCGACGATTGGCCGGACGGCAGCTTGATGCAGGGCGTGTACGCCGCGGCCGTCTCGCCCACGCCTACCGCGACAGCCACCGCCACTGCGACGTCCACGGCAACCGGAACTGCAACGCCGACTGCCAGGGCAACTGGGACGCCGACTGCGACAGCGTCGGCAACTCCGACGGCATCCCGCACTGCAACCGCGACCGCATCGCCGACTGCGACCGCAACTGCAACCGCCACGCCGACTGCGACCGCAACCGCTACGGCGACGGCAACAGCCACTTCGACGCCGACTCCGACTGCGACGCCGACATCTGTGCCGGTGAAGCTCAAGATCAAGCCGAAAGTGCTCAAGTTCCCAAAAACTACGGTCGGTACGCCGAGCACACCGAAGACGGTTACGGTGTCCAATCCCAAGGGCAACAAGAAGCATCCGGGGTTGCCGGTGTTGATCGAGATGACTTCCGACACTCCGGGGGTGTTTATGCAGACCAGCGACTGTCCGGCGAGTCTGGCGGCCGGCATGGATTGTACGATTATGGTGACGTTCACTCCGAGCGCTGCGATGAAGCAGACCGGAATGCTGACGATTACCGACAACGCGAACGGCAGCCCGCAGACGGTCTCACTGAGCGGCACGGGGAAATAGCGGGAATAAGACTTTTTACTTTCTCCGCGGATCGGGACTCTTAGTGCGATCCGCGCCTACCTTGCCACGAGAGCGGTGACGATCGCGCCCGCCGAGATTGCGATCACTATCCAGAACAGGAAGATGGAGATGCCGCGCGACCCGCTCAGCCGTTTGGTCTCCGACGCGTGTTGGGCTGCGCGACGCGATGGGAATAGCCGCATCCCGAACTTGGCGCTTCCGAGTATCTGATCGGCGTTCTTCGGCCGCATCGATGCCGCTACCGGACCGAGCATCTTCGCGAGCGCTTCGACCTGCTGCGCCTCCGTGGCTGGCGAATCCGGCAGGCCGATTCCTGTGCCGCTCGCCGGATCGGCGCCTAAGCTGCGCGGCAAGGATGATTCCGAGTCATCATTCGGCGTCAAACCGGTGGATGCCAGGTTTGATTCGTAGAGCTTTCGCATTTGCTCGAGGGGATCGCGCGCCGCCGATTCTCCCGGGATTGGGATTTTGCCCATAGTTTGCTCGAGCATCATTCTTCCGGCAGGCAGGGCCAGCAACGCTGATTGCATTACCTTGGCCAGGACCTCGGGATCGGTGCTGGCGATTTCACGGACGAACCGGACGCTGTCCGCAAATTTCGCTCGCTGGTCGTCGGTTACGTCTGCAGCAGCAGCCGCGCCGGGTGCCGCGCCAATCAACGCCTGCAGGCGCGCGATTCGTTCGCGGAGCGGCGGATGGCTCGATACCTTTTGGAGGACCATGTTGCGCGGGTATTCATGGGCCGCGAAATTCCTGGCCTCCTCATCGCGCTGCTCTTCTGATTTGCCGGGCTGCGATCGGATCCGGGTTATCTCATCGATGAATTCCTTGTAGCTCCTGCCACCGTCCGCGCGCTCGAACGGATCCACGATGAAAAGCTGGGCCGTGCCTTCCGTGGCGCATCGCAAGGGCGATTCGGTCTTTGCGATATGTTGCAGCGCGCGAATCAGCGCCGTCGGATTGCGCGTGAACTCGACCGCGGACGCGTCGGCCAGGTACTCGCGCTCACGGGACAGCAGTATTGAGATGAAGCGCGCAACGATGCCACCCGACACTGCACTGTCTCTTTTCCAGATGGTTGGCACACCGAAGATGAAGCGCAACACGCCGAACCCGCCGAACATCGCCGTGACCATCGTCGTCAGCCGCGTATCGCAATTGCGGATATGCGCCATCTCATGGCCGATCACGCCTTGCAATTCCTCGCGATCCATCTGATCCAGCAGCCCTTGCGTGACACAGATCGCCGAGTGTTCGGGGTCGCGCCCGATCGCGAACGCGTTAGGCGAGGGATCGTCGATCACTTCGATGCGTGGGGTGGGTATTCGTGCCGAGAGCGCCATCTCGTGCATGACGTCGATGACCGCTTGATTCTTGGGCTGGTCACCGGAGATCGGATGCGCCCCCATAGCGTCCAGCACCAGTTCTGCGCCCCCGAAATTTGCGCGCAATGCTTTCACGACGGCCAGGATCGCGGCGGCCGTCATGAACCATGGGAATCCCGAAAGCCGTCCGTCGACGAAGCGCAGGTTGTGAAACAGGAAATCGAGTCCAAGCCCGAATGCGGCGAGCACCAAGGTCAGTTTTACCACCAACGCCGCGGTGCGACGCCGATTGACGCGCTCAAGTTCCCAGAAGCTGCCGGATTCCCCCGCCATAGCCCCGGTACCCCCTCGAAGGCTTAATCCTACGCTTTCGCAAGGTCTGAGTCGCCTACTATTGCGGTGCCCATTCTAGGCCCGCGAGCTCCTCCTTATCTTAGTACCGGGTGCAGGGGTCACCCCTGCCCAAGGAGGTGCGGAACCTACGGTGGGTTCCGCATTTAATAGAGTGGGTTCGTCCGAATTAATTCACGACCGAAATCCGCTGCGTTGCGTTACACACGCGCGCGGGATAAACGGAGTCATCAGGCATTCCGGATGGAGTTGTCACATTAGACTGCCGACCCGCGAGCTAATCGAGGCGCGGCCTTTCCGCCACAGATTGCATTCGGTGGTAGCAGTCGCCATCGCGCTCGCGTCGATTCTGAGCGCTGTCGCAAACGCGCGTGCGCAGCCCGGCGCGGCGCGCAGTCCAATCGACACCGGCGACGCGGGTTCGTCTATCCCCGACAAGAGCAAGCTTCCGGTGGTTCAGGTAGCGCCGAAGAAGATCAATTTTGGAAGGCTTCACGTCGGACAGACCAGCGCTCCGAGCACGATCACATTCACCAACAAGAGCGACGTAGATTTGCCGGCTCCGGCCGTCGCAGTCAGCGGCACCGGGTTCGCCCTGGACTCCAATGGATGCACTACCACTTTGTCCGCAGGCGGCAGTTGCCAGGTCTCGGCCGTGTTCACGCCGCCCTCGGCGCTCAGATTCAAGAACGGATTGGTCACCTTCACCGACGGCGGCGCCAAGAGTCCCCAGAAAGTGAAGCTCAGCGGGGTCGGTCTGCCTGCCGTTTCTACGCCGACAGCCACTGCAACTGCATCGTCCACGGCGACCGGCACCGCGACCGCATCGCCAACGCCGACGGCGACCGCGACCACAAACGCCACGGCAACGCAGACGTCAACGGCGAGTGCCACCGCTACGACCGCCACCACAACGCCGACGGCGACCACGACCGCGACTGCCACGGCGACGCAGACCTCGACAGCGAGTGCCACCGCTACGACCGGCACTACAACGCCGACGGCGACTGCCACCGCGACGCAGACGTCGACGGCGAGTGCCACCGCTACGACCGCCACTACAACGGCGACGGCGACTGCCACCGCCACGACTGCCACCACAACGCCGACCGTCACTGCCACCGCGACGCGGACATCGACGGCGACCCCAAGCGCGACTGCGACGCCGACACCCACCGCCACGGCAACAGCGACGAGTACTGCTATCTTAACCGCAACTGCTACTGCCACCACGACTCCGACCGCGACGCCCACCCCCTGCCCGGGGGAGATCTGTAGTGGTGTGTGCGTCAATGAACAGACCGATGCCAACAATTGTGGTACGTGCAGCAATGCTTGTGCTCCAGACCAGGTCTGTACCGCTGGGGCTTGCGGGTGTCGAGCAGACGAGAATACATGCGGCGGCTCCATGTTGTGCATCGATGAACAGACCGATCCGAACAACTGCGGTGCCTGCGGCGACGCATGCTCGGGGCTCAACGTTTGCCAAAGCGGCACGTGCAAAACTACGTGTCCGGGCGGCGTCACTAAATGCGGGCGAGAGTGCGGCGTCGATCTCAACACGGATCCCGTGAACTGCGGCACTTGCGGTACCGCTTGCAATGGCAACCAGGTCTGCACGAGTGGCAGTTGTACGGACGTCCCGCCCTTCTGACCGGGACCCTACGAGCATTCAGGGCAAAATCTGCCCGCATCTTCTCTTAGTACTGGGTGCAGGGGTCACCCCTGCCGAAGGAAGCGTGAAACCCACCGCGGGTTTCACATTCAATTAAGTCGGTTCCCGACTTAATTCACGACCGAAATATTCACGACGTTGCCCTTGCTGTCTTTGGGCGTGCCCGGCGAGCCGTAACCCTTGACGGTGTCGAGCAGCTTCGCGGCGCTCGAGGTTATCTCCCCCGCGTGTCCCGCGCCGACCACTCGCGAGACCACTTTGCCGTCGGGTCCGAGGAACAGTGTCGTCGGTATCGCTTCGACACCCATGTCGTCGACCAGCCGCTCGTCGGCCAGCACGATTGGATAGTTGATCCTGAACTCCTCGACAAATGGCGCGACCGCTTTCAGCCCGTCGCCCTGGATCAGGTCGCATGAGACCCCGATTATCACGAGGCCGCGCGACTTGTTGTACTTCTTGTAGAGCTCGACCAGCTCGGGAATCTGCTTGCGGCACGGCCCGCACCAAGTGGCCCAGAAATCGACGATCACGGGATGGCCGCGATAGTGGCTCAGGTTGATGTTCTTGCCGTCGAGACCCGGCGCGCTGAAATCCAGGCCCTCATCCACCGGCGACCCCTGCGCTTGCGGCGTGTCGAGCCGCAGCAGCGGCTTCGGCCCTTCCTGCGCGGGGAAGAAGTTGAAGTATGCAACCACGACCAGCGCGACCAGCACAACGATGCCGAGCGCGCGCAGTGCTTGAGGTTCTTTCATACCTGCTCGATAACGGTCGCGATGCCCTGGCCGATTCCGATGCACATCGTCGCCACGCCCAGCGCGACTCCGCGCCGGCGCATCTCATGCGTCAACGTCACCACCAGCCGCGCCCCGGAGCATCCGAGCGGATGTCCGAGCGCGATCGCGCCGCCGTTCACGTTGAGGCGCTCCTCGTCGATCTTTAGATCGGTGTTACAGGCCAGTACCTGCGCCCCGAAAGCCTCGTTGATTTCGAACAGGTCGATGTCACCGATTTTGAGTCCCGCGCGCTTCAGCGCCTTATGCGTCGAGGGCACCGGGCCCCATCCCATAATTTCCGGACGGACGCCGGCTACCGCGGTCGCCCGAATCTTCGCCATCGGTTTGAATCCGAGCGCCCGCGCCCGCTCCGCGCTCATCAACAGCACCGCGGCCGCTCCGTCGCTCAATTGCGAGGAGTTGCCCGCCGTCACCTGGCCGTCGGGCTTGAATGAAGGCTTCAGCCCGGCCAGCTTTTCCATGGTTGTTTCCGCGCGCGGCCCCTGGTCAACGTCGACTACGGCGCCGTCGGGCAGCTTGACCGGCACGATTTCCTCTTTGAAGCGTTCGCGTGCCGCCACCGCGCGCATGTTCGAGCGCAGCGAGAAGGCGTCAGCTTGCTCGCGCGTGATCTTGTACATATCGGCCAGCCGCTCGGCGGTCATGCCCATGAAGAACATGTCGCGCGGAAACATCTCGAGCAGCTTGGGATTGGGCAGAATGCCCGAGCCCATCGCGACGTGCGTCATATGCTCGACGCCGCCCGCAATTGCGACCTCGCCCGCGCCGGTCATGATTTCCTGCGCCGCGAAGTTCACTGCCTGCAGGCTAGAGCCGCACTGACGATCGATCGTCGTGCCCGCCACCTCGACCGGCAGCCCCGACAGCAATCCGATCATTCTGCCGACGTTCAGTCCCTGCTCGCCGGTCTGATTGGCGCATCCCCAGACCACATCCTCGATCTCTTTGGGGTCGAGCTTCGGATTTTTTTCGAGCAGGCGGCGGATACACATCGCGCCCAGGTCGTCGGCGCGGATATCCTTGTAGTAGCCCTTGTCCTTGCCGGCCTTGCCGATCGGAACCCTGACGCCATCGACGATAACAACTTCGCGCACTTATCTTCTCCTTTGACGGCCGTGCGTCGTTGGACGCCGCCGCTTATTAACTCTACAAATCGTTAACTCTATATGATACTACGCCGGCGGAGTTCCGATAGACGCAAAGTATCGTACCCGAGCACGCTCGACAGCACCTCGTCGGTGCTCTCGCCGAGCCGCGGCGCGCGCGTCGACGGGATGTCGGAATCTGTGGAAACGCTCTTGAGCGGCGAGCCGGGCACGATCAGCCCGACGAACTCACTATGCTCCGCGTGGAGGATCATGTTGCGCGCCGCCAGATGGGGGTCGCGCGTGACCTCCTCGACGTTGGCGATCGGCGCGCACGGCACCGACGCGTCGGCGAGGATTCGCAGCCAATGATCGCGCGGACGCGTCGCGAAGATGTCCGCCAGGATTGCCTCAAGCTCGGGATGGTTCGCCGTTCGATCGGCATTGGTCAGAAATCGCGCGTCGTCCTTGAGATGCGGCATCGCGGTCGCGTCGCAGAACCGAAGCCAGATAGCCTCGTTGCCAGCGCCTATCACAAAGTAGTCGTCGGCCGCGCGAAACTGCTGAAACGGCGTGATCGACGGATGCCGCGTGCCTATCCGCCCTGGAATCTTCCCGGACACCGAGTAACGCGCGAGCGCGTCCTCGAGCATCGCGACCTGGCAATCGAGCATCGCGATATCGACGTGATTGCCGACGCCGTCGCGGTCGCGCACCCGCAATGCCGACATGATCGCAATCACGCCGTACAGCGCCGCCGACAGATCGCCAATCGACACGCCGCATCGCACCGGCTCGCCGCCCGGATTGCCGGTGATACTCATGGTGCCGCCGAGCGCCTGCGCCACGATGTCGTAGGCGGGCGCCGAAGTCTTCGGCCCAGTCTGTCCGAAGCCCGAAATCGAGCACAAAATAATCCTGGGATTGACGGCTTTGAGCTGCGCATAGCCGGTCTTGAAACGATCCATCGTGCCCGGCGAAAAATTCTCAACCACTACATCAGATTTTGCCGCCAGCTCGAGAAATACGGCTGCGCCTTCTTCGATTCGCAGGTCGAGCGTGATACTGCGTTTGCCGCGATTGACGCTGTAGAAATAGCCCGAGTCGCCCGACGGCATCATCGGCGCGAAACTGCGCGAATCGTCGCCGCGCCCCGGCACTTCTATCTTGATGACCTCGGCGCCGAGGTCCGCCAGGTTCATCGTGCAGAACGGACCCGCCAATACGCGCGTGAGGTCCAGCACACGAACCCCGCGCAGCGGCTGTTGATCGATCATCGATGCCTCTTTCTTAGCACTGGGTGCAGGGGTCACCCCTGCCCAAGGAAGTGTGAAACCCAGGACGGGTTTCACATTACAATTAAGTGATTTACCCTTCCACCACTACCGGCGTCGGCCACGCACCTCGCGAGCGCGCATCGCCTCGGCCGGCGTCATGATCAGGCGCGGTTCATTTTCCGCCTTCTCCTGCTCGGCCGCCGCGACCGTGCCGAGCTGGGTGCGGATGAAAGCCTGAAAGAAAAGCACCTTCGTCACGTCGACTCCGTCGCGGAGACGCGCCGCTGCCGCCGCGGCCCATCCGGCCTGCGCGCGGCGTCCAACCCGCGCGATGTAGTACGCGATATCCTCGAGCCGCTGCTGGATTCGCCGCCCGTTGTCGCCCGTCAACAGTTCGACGGTCGCGCGATCGAGGACCGCATTCACACGCTCCTGCTTGTGCAGCGGATTCAGCACGATCACGCTTTCGCCGGCGCGCGCAATCTCGTCGACGTACGGCTTGAGGATCGCGTCGGGCAGCCGCCATTCGAGCAGCTCGGGTTCCTTGAGCAGCTCGACTGAAGGCTCAGCGGCAACTTCGGCAGCCAGCTCAGCATACACCGGATGAACCAGCTCGGTCGGCGGTGGCGATGCGATCAGCTCGGAGCGCAGCGTCAGAAAGTTCCCGACCTGCCCGCGGCGCGAGGCGGGAGTGATGCGCCATGCCTCGCACGCGATGAAGTCGGCGACGCGCCAGTCGGCATCGACCAGCTTAACCTGCGCGCGACGCTCGAGTTCGTCGCGCTCGGACTTCAGTTCGCGCCGCGACAGGCTGGTGTTCTGCGCGCCGACCAGGCCGTCGTGCTCGGAAATCAGCGCCCACATCCGGAGCAAGCCGCCCTGCACGCGCGGCTTGACGATCCACACGATGCGCGCGCCTTCGCCGTCGATCGGCGAGAGCATCGCAGTCATCTCAGTCTTTACAGTGGCGCTGTCGTGCGTGGCGCTGGCCGCTGAAGGAGAGGGCGCGTCGATACCGTGTTGCTTCAACTTGTACAGCGCGCGCCGCACTTCGCGCCGCATCGCGCCTGCCGCGCCGGCTTCCATCTCGACCAGCAAAGCGGCGGCGCCCGCGTCCGCAATCCCTCCCAGCGCGCGCGCGATAGCGGCGTCCGCGATACCGACGCTGCCCCTAAGCTCGCGAAGTTTCGCGATCGCATGGGCGGGCGCAAGCGCAGAATCGAACCCCGCCTCGATCAGCTTTGCGTCGTCCGGGTCTGCTTCGTGTGATTTACTCAAATGGACTGACTCCCGACTAACAAGTTCTAACAGGGACGAAGTCCCGCATCCTAGTCCTGACACTGGGTGCAGGGGTCACCCCTGCCGCAGGAAGTGTGAAACCCACGATGGGTTTCACATTAAAATAAAGTGATTTACTAATTTACTCTTCCCAAAAATGACAAACCTGGAAGCGAAATTCCGCCTCGCCAATCATGCCGACGCCGAAGCGCGCGCGACCGCGCTCGGATATGCGCGCCGCGCGATACTCAATCAGCGCGACACTTTCTTTCGCGTCGCGAACGGCAAGCTGAAGCTGCGCGAGGAAAACGGCAGCGCCGTTCTCATCTACTACCATCGGAGCGAGAGCGGCCCGCTGATGCTGAGCGACTACGAGATAGTGCCTGTCGACGACCCGGCGCGGATGCTGCGAATTCTTGGCGAGGCGCTCGGCACGCTCGCCATAGTCGAAAAAGTGCGGACGCTGATGATGCGCGACAACGTCCGCCTGCATCTCGACGTAGTCGCAAACTTGGGAGAGTTCGGCGAAATCGAGGCGGTGATAGTCGACGGCGACGATCCCGAGCGCAGCCGCGCCGCAGTGGACGAAATCCTCGCGGCGCTCGCAGTCAGTCAGGCCGACCTGATCGACGTGTCGTACTTCGAGATGCTGGCGGACCCGGCGCCGCGCGGGCACACCTAGAAAATAGATCCAGGCTGGACCTGGATTATGGATTTTCTCTGCCGCGAAGGTAAGATGGCGCAATTAACGCGTCGATATATCGACGCGCGAGCCTGTATGGCTTGTCGAGTCGTTGGGCGACAACTGAATACGCTTGCCAGAGGATCAACCTCATGCGGCCTAAGGGGGAGTTGTTGCGTCTGGCAATGAGGGCGTCTCGTTCGTACAGCTTGGTCAAAGCCGCTTGGCGAAGGTCTTCGGTCATCTTGTGGGAGTCCGCTATCGACACTTGCGTCTTCGTGGGGTGCACTTTTTCGCGGAGATGCCGCAGGATGAACAGCAGATCTTCCTTGCACGTCAGAGTTCCGAGCAGTGATGCGCGAGACAGTGCCTCCAGCTCCTGATTCGTCACGCCGAGGCTGCGGATGCTCTCGAGGTCCCCGCAGAACTCCTTGAAGACGCTGGTCGGTTCACATTGAGTTCGAGACCCCGACATCTCTGACATCTCGTCTTTCCGAAATGACGTCACTTGTGTTGTCCTCCCCCGATCCGTACTTGAACTGTTCGCATTTGCCTTCGAGCGTTCCAGATTTCGTTCCAGCGCGCCCTTCAAATGCTAACAGTTATCTAATATTCACAAAGTGTAGATACGGAGTCAAGCGTAGTATCGCTACGTAGCATCATGTATCAGGCTAAAACTCAATAAGAATCAGAAGAAATTGCCGTCCAGAGAAAGTCTGGCAACTATCTCACGTGGAAAGAACGAGCGAGGTAAGAATCGGACGCCTCCGCCCAAAAACCCTTTTAAAGGCCGTCAGGCCGCATCTTCTCTTTCTGAGTACTGGGTGCAGGGGTCACCCCTGCCGAAGGAAGTTTGAAACCCACCGTGGGTTTCAAATTCAAATCGAGTGATTTGCCCTTCCCCAACTCCGCATCACGCTGGGGCTTCCACGGGAAGCTTCGGGTTCCGCTCCGGCGGTAGATTGTCGTACAGGTCCGCGCGCAGGTCCGACTTCAGCTTCGCGTACGACGGATCGTTCCACAGATTGCGCCATTGCATCGGATCTTCACGCAGATTGTAGAGCTCGCCCTCGGTGCCGTCGTAGCGGATATCGAGAATAGGCCCGCGCGGCGCGAGCATCGGGGGAATTCCGGCCAGGTCGAAGCCGACGTCGCGAGTCGATTTCTCGTACACGGTGAGCGTGTAGCCGTCGCGATAGATACTCCGCAGATGCATCCCGATCGCCGCGAACTGGCTGTCCCATTCGGTGATTACCCGCTCGCGGCCCGAGCCGGGCGCGACAGGGAGTGGCTTGCCCTGCATCCAGTCGGGCACGGGCACGCCCGCGATCTGGCAAAACGTCGGCGCGAGATCGACTTGCCCGACCGGTTCCGCAATTTCATTGTGCGCGACGTTGGCCGACGGCGCCGGGCGCCAAATCATCGGCAGCCGCATCAGCGCGTCGACGTGATACGGGCCCTTGTAGAGCAAGCCGAAGTCGCCTTGCAGCTCGCCGTGGTCGGTGGTGAAGAAAACGTCGGTGCGCGGCTCCCATCCGCGCTCGGCGACTCGCGCGAGCACGCGCCCGCAAGCCTGGTCGATCAATTCGTTCTCGACGTGAGTCAGCGCGTTGACTTCGCGAATCTGATTTTCGGTAAGCTGGCACGGGACGAAGCTGGCGGGGCCGCCCTCGAAGTTGCCGAAGCGGCCTTCGTACCAATCCAGCCAATGGCGCGGCTTGCCGGCGAGGATTTTTTCAATTTTGTCGCGCGAGCCGGGATAGCCGACGGGCAGCTCGAGATCGCGCCAGTTGATTCGCCGCGCCTCGTCCTGCGGCGGATCCCACGGATGATGCGGGTCGGGGAAACTCATCCACACGAACCAGTTGTCGTCGGGTTCGAGCGAGTCGAGGTATGCGATCGTGCGCGCGGCCACCCAGTCGGTGTGGTAATGCTCGCGCGGAACCGGGTTGTACTTCACTTCTGGCGCGCCGGTGTCGCCGCCGGGCAGCGCGCTCAGGATCGGCGCGAAGCCGGAAATCTCATCGGGATGGTTTTTCTGCAGCCACAGCGAATAATGCCATCCGCCGACCGGGCTATGCATCGCGAGTTCCATCCGATCGAAGCCGCGATACGGGCCGGTCGAGTCCTTGCGTGCCATCTGGTTCTCGAACCATCGCCCCTGCAAATCGAAAGCGGGCTCGAAATGCGCCTTGCCCAGCAGCGCGGTACGGTAGCCGGCCTTTTCGTGCAGATACGCGGCGACGCTCGGCGAGTCGGGCGGGAGAGCAACGCCGTTGGCGACGACGCCGTGCGTGCGCACGTACTGGCCGGTGATCATCGTGGATCGGGCCGGCATGCAGACCACGTTCTGATTGTGCGCGCGGCGATAGTTGATACCTCTGGCGGCGAGCCGGTCGGCGACTGGCGTTTTCGCGATCGTACCGCCGTTGCATCCGAGCGCGTCGTAGCGCTGTTGATCTGTGGTGATGAAAAGGATGTTGCGTCCCATCGGCTTCGTCTCCCGTTCGGAAATTCTATTCTTTCATTTCGTAAGCAGCGCGCGGATGGTCGTTGCCATCACGCTTCGCGCTTCCGTTTCGGAAAGCGCCTGATGGCGGCGCATCTGCTCCCACGCGACCCACGAAGTTACCACGTCGAGCGCGGCGATCGTTGCGCGCTTTTCATCGGCGGCGAGTTTCGCGAGCTCGGGCGCGAACGCGGCAATCGCGGCGGCGCGCATCAGATCGCGCGCATGCTTCAATCGCTTGGCCAGGGCGGGGCGAAACGGTTCCATCAACACGGCGGCGCGGCGCACGGGCGACAACGTCTCGAGCAGGCGGCCGCGCTGGGCCGAGAACTGCTCAATTCGGCGCGCGAGCGGCAGCGCGACCGGAATCGGCGCCGTGAGCGGCTTGACGCGCTCGGCCTGGCGATCGGCGAGCTCACTGTAGATAGCTTCGAGGTCGTCGAAATGATGAAACACGAGGCGCAGCGAGACGCCGGCGCGTTCGGCGATTCGCGCCGCGGTGGGCCGCAGGTCGCCCTCGCCGAGAAGGTCGAGGAGCGCATCGACGACGGCGTGGCGCGTGCGCGCCGAGCGGGCCAGGCGCCCGTCGAGCCGAGCAAGTTGCGGCATCGCCGAAACTTATTACATCGATAGTGCAATTACAAGCTGGCGGGCGTCGCGACCGGATCGAGCAGGTCGAGCAGGTTCAGCGTGATGCGCAGCGTCAGGCCCCAGATTGTCTGGCCGCCGTAGAGTATCGCCGGGAATTTCGAGGAGCGGGTCGCCGGTCCTTCGCTCTTCCATTCGTAGTCGCCGCGAAACTTCGGATCGCGGAGCGCGGTCAGAGGCACGTCGAAGATTTGCGCGACCTCGGAGAGTTGCGGGCGGAGCTGTGCGTCCGCCGGGATGACGCCGACGAACGGCGCGACCACAATTCCGCTGGTCGTCGTCTGCATGATGGGGAGAGCGCCGACGACGTCGACGATCGAAGGATGGATACTGACTTCTTCGTGCGCCTCGCGCAGAGCGGCGTCGAGCAGGGTCGCGTCGGCGGCGTCGACGCGTCCGCCGGGAAAGGCGACCTGGCCGCGATGGCTGGCGACGTGGTCGGAGCGGCGGATATAGACGATGTGAAGGTCGTCGCTGCGCTCGAAGATAGGAATCAGGACCGCCGCGGCGTTCGATTTGTTGGCGAGCGCCTCGCGCGGGGCGGGAGTGACGGTCGAGAGGCGGCTCCTGATGAGCTCGATCTGATTGGCGAAGGTGGCTGGCGTGGCGGTCATCGCTACAGATAATCGCGCGCGATAGCCCGCTTGCAAGCGCGCGGCGGGATTTCAAAGAATAATCGCCTGCGCGGCGGGCGGCAGGGGTGACCCTTGCACCCAGTGTGAAGCGCAAAGTTGCGCGCGGCGCGCTACTTTGCGCTGAGGGGATCGCTGCGTGGCCGCAGAGGGCGCATTCAGCGGGGCGCCGAACCTTAAGTCGCGCGCGAAAATCGCGCTGTCGTGCTCAGCTCCTATAAGGTCGCAAGTTCATCGTGTTGGGCGCTCGCCGCATGATACGTGAAAGTGCGCCCGCAGGCCCGGTAGCGTAACGTGGGCATGATGGCATTGTTTGAGCGATTTCACGACTCGATTTAATTGATTTCAGGAGGGCGCCTATTCTCGAAGCGCATCATTTGCGAAAAAATCAAGTTAAGATACCTGGTCCAGTTTTTCGGCCAGTAGTTTCATGAAATCGAAAACATTATCCAATGCTTTTTTCGCGTCGTTTTCGTCATAAATCTCTCGCGCGTGAGCGCCGCCATCTCGCCATAGGTTTTTGAAGTAAAGGAGCGTTTTCCCCGCATCTGAATAGAAGCTGAGATCCCGCGCGCGTTCCGGAGTCCGTGTCTCATTCCCTAGTGCCTTCAACTTCACATCGACTGCTTCCAGAATCGGTCTCCAATCTTCGAACTCAATAGCCCGTTTTAATGTGATGTTGAGTTTTGTGCCTAGCGCTCGCAGTCCAAGCTCACTGAGACGCATCAGGTGAAACACACACGCCGTATTTAGCTCAAAGCGATAGGCCCAAAGGGCTTGCTGCCATTCGTATCGAGCTTGCTTCAGATCAGGCCCTTCTTTGAATGGAATATCTCCGTACTTGGCGGCGAGAATCTGTTTTGCCGAGGAAAAATACCAAAAGCACCGCTCCCATAGATCATCTTCGATATTTTCGTAAAGGGTGTGGTAGTGGCGCGACACTTCCGTATAGGTGATGGCTGGATATGCGAGCGCTGCCTTAAGCCTTTCGATCCGATCCAGCGCAGGCTTAATCTCATACTCTTTGCAAATCCGTTCTGCTTCCGGCAGCGATTGACTAAGCTTCTCTCGTTGAGGAAACGGAACAATAACCCTCGGAGGGTTTTGGCTCGCTTGATGCCTTGTTTGATCACTAACAAATTCGCGATCACGACGTACAACTTCGAGAAGATTGAACAGGACCCCGTAGACACTCAGCATTTCAAGCGAACTCAGGAGTCGTTTTTCGTGGCGTAGCGAGATCATCGTGCACCTCGCTCTGCCTGACTGGCCGGACCACCTTCGTTGTCGCCATTCTGCGCATCAGATGAGCATATCCCCCTTTGTGGATTAGCAGCCAGTACAATCGTTTTCGGCTAGGGGAAGAACTGCGAGCCGGGTTATGCAAAGCTTTCTCTCAGGGGCGGGGCTTGATGGCGTGCGGGTTCGGGGTTTCATCAGATGAGATATTTGATTGGCAGGTACCATGAAATTGCGCTTAAGGGGCGTAATCAGTGGCGGTTCGTCGATCAGGTCAAGCAGAATCTGCGCGATATTTTCGGCGACTACCGGCTGGGTAATATGCGCAGCGTTGGGCCTCGGCTGATTGTGGAAATTCCTGACGAGCTTGGCGACGAGACCGCGGCCGAGCGTGCAGAGCTGATATTTGGCTTGCAGAATTTCTCGATTAGCTACTCGACGCCGCGCGATATCGAATCGATCGCGCGCGAAGCTATCAAGCGCGCGACCGGCAGCAAGGCGCGGACTTTTGCGGTGCGGACCAGGCGCGAGGACAAGCGGTTCGCGATGACTTCGGTGGAGATCGATCGCGCGGTTGGCGGCGAAGTGCAGGACGCGCTCGGCTTCGAAGTGGATCTCAGCGCGCCCGAGCTGACGATCTCGATCGAAATAATGAACGACGCCGCTTACGTGTCGGCCGGCAAGATGCCGGGTGCGGGCGGACTGCCGGTGGGAGTCACGGGGCGCGGGATGGCGCTGCTGTCGGGCGGGATCGACTCGCCGGTCGCGGCGTATCGCATGATGAGGCGCGGGCTCCGGCTGGACTTCGTACATTACCACGCGCATCCGATTGTTTCGTCGGCGAGCAAGGAGAAGGCGGCCGAACTCGCGGCTCATCTGACGCGATGGCAGGCGCGATCGACGCTGATGCTGGTGCCGTTCGGAAATCTGCAGCGCGAGATCGTGGCGAACACTCTGCGTCCGCTGCGCGTGGTGCTGTATCGGCGCTTCATGCTGCGAATCGCGAGCGCACTCGCGGAGCGTTCCGATGCGACGGTGCTGGTAACCGGCGAGAGCCTGGGGCAGGTCGCGTCGCAGACGCTGGAGAATATGGCGGTGATCGAGAAGGCGGCGTCGTTCCCGGTCATGCGGCCGCTGGTCGGGATGGACAAGAACGAGATTATCGAGCAGGCGCGGCGGCTGCGGACGTTCGAGACGTCGATAATCCCCGATGAGGATTGCTGCACGCTGTTCGTGCCGGCGCATCCGGAGACGCGGGCGCGAATCGAGGAAGTCGAGGCGGCGGAATCGCGATTCGAGATTCCGCGGATGATTGAGGAGGCGGTGCGGGACACTGAAGTCGTGAGGTTTTGGTTCCCGCAACGAGCGGCGAATGCGGCGCGTGTAGGAACCTAACCCCTAACCCCTTCCCGCGCGGGAAGGGGAACCAGAAGAAGCCATCCTGGCCGATGGTGTCCTATCCCCCTCACCCCCTTTCCAGAATGGAAAGGGGGAACAGAAGGCAGATAGCGGCTTTGAGGTTGACGATTCTGCCGCGTTGTGTCCTGTCCCCGGCGGAGGGTTGCGTTGCGCCCATCGTCAGGATCAGGGAGTTGTGGGGAACCTGGTTTCCTCGCGAGCGACACAGGCAGCTACGGCCAGAGCGACAGTATCGCAGTGTTGATTGACAGCGTGATTAGCGTGATTGGTACGCCTATGCGCAGGTAGTCGACGAAGGTTACGTTTATTTTCCGGAGACGGGCTTGCTCGATCACTATCAGGTTGGCGATCGAGCCGACCACCGTAAGATTTCCCGCGTAGGTGCTGGCGCTCGCTATCAACATCGCGACCGCGCGGCTGCCGCCGAGAATGGGATAGAGCGGGCGGAACAGCAGCACGGCGGGAACGTTGCTCACCAGGTTGGAAAGGGCCGCCACGACGACGGTCAGCGTCACAGGATGCGTGAGCCGCTGAACGCCGACCAGGCTGACCACGTCGGTCTGGAAGCCAGTGGTTTCGAAACCGGCCACGACGATGAACAGGCCGGTGAACATCGCGAGCATCGTCCAGTCGATCAGGCGGTACACGCGGGCCGGCTTGATTCGCCGCGTGAACAGCAGGATCACGCCGGCGCTCATCGCGACCAGGTGGGTTGGGTATCCCGCGACGAACATCGCCAACGCGCCGAGCGCGACAATCGACGATTTGATCATCAGGGGGCGGTTGATGCGAATCGGGCGCTGGGCGGCGATGTCATCCGGCGGATGCGATATGCCAAGCGAACTTCGATAGACCGCGGCGATCACGATGAAATCGACGACGAGACCGATGATGGCGGCGGGCGCGAGGTGAATCGCGAAGCTGGAGTAGCCGAGATGCGCGAAGCCGGCGACGATCATGTTTTGCGGATTGCCGGTGATGGTCGCGGCGCTGCCGATGTTGCTGGCGGTCGCGAGCCCCAGCAGAAGCGGGATCGGAGCGACGCCCGCAAGTTCGGCCGCGTCGATTATCAGGGGCGTCAGCGCGAGGCAGACCACATCGTTTATGAAAAACGCGGCGAGCAGGCCGGATGCGGCGATGGTCATCGCGAGCATCCCGAAGCCCGACTGCGCGCGCCCGAGCAGTGCGCGCGCGAAATACGTAAACGCGCCTGAGAGGCGCAGGTTCGCGACGACGATCATCATGCCGAGCAGCAGCGCAATGGTGTGGAAGTCGATGGCGCGCTCGGCCGCCGCTTCGCTGAGCGAGCCCGTCACGACCATCGCGACCGCGCCCGCCATCGCGGCGCCGGTGCGATCGATGCGCGCCCATGGAATCTCGCCGAGCGCGATTACCGCGTAGGTCGATGCGAATATGATGAGTGTCAGAGTGTGGCTCGGGAGCATCGCAGGTTCAGGGACGATTGTAGGCGCAGCATCGGCATCAGAGGTATAGTCCGGGAGAATCGATATGGAAATTCCACTCAAGGTTGCGGAGATCGATCACGTGGTGCTGCGATGCCGCGATCAGAATCGCGCGTACGACTTCTACACGCGCATTTTGGGGCTTAGCGAGGAGCGGCGGATAGCGCAGATTGGACTAATCCAGTTGCGCGCGGGTCGCAGCATGATCGATCTCGTTCCGGCCGCCGGTCCGCGCGTCGAGACGGGCCTCAACGTCGATCACGTATGTATCGGAGTGGAAGCGCGCAACTTGAACGAGGTCGCGGCCTATCTTCGCGGACAGTCGGTAGAGGTGATGGGCGAGCCGGCGATGCGATACGGGGCGCGTGGCGCGGGTCTTTCAATCTACGTGAAGGATCCCGAGGGCAACGTCGTTGAGCTCAAGCAGGTGCCTGCCGCGTGAGCGTCGGGGGCCGCGGCCGGTCGCATAGCGCGGCTTTTTTCTGATAAGCAGGACTGTCGCCTTCCGGGCTGTCGCCGAGCGGGCAGCCTTTGAGCCGACTTGTTTTTGGTGGAAGCGACACTAAAATCTATCCGTTTGCGGCTCGTGCGAAGAGGAAATTTCGACGATGACTATAAGTAGGATTCAAGCCAAGGGCGCGATGCTCGCGGCTGCGGCGTTTTGCGTGTTGTTCGTGGCGGGATGCCAAGGTCATTCGCCCCAAGCCGCGGCAGATAACTATCTGAGCAACCTGAAACTTTACAATTACCCGGCTACCTACCAGGCCCTGTCGCATCAGGACCAGGTCGATCGCACGATGGATCAGTTTCTGACCGAAATTCCGATGGCGCCTGACGTGAGCAAGGACTGGTTCAAGGGCATCCTGCGCGCCTACGACTTCAAGGTCGGCGACGCCAAGATCGACGGCGACAAGGCGATTGTCACCGTCAGCGTAACGCAACCCGATCTCGCGCTCTGGGAGCGGACGGTCGACGCCGGACTCAGCGGAGATGAGACGCCGGACTCGACCGCGCAAAAAAACTTGCAAGAAAATTCGTACCCGAAGGTCACCTACGACGACAACATGGTGATGGTGCAACAGGGCGGCGAATGGCGGTTGGTCGTCGATTTTCCGGCGCGGGAAAATATCATCAAGGAGCACAAGGACGCGGTCGATCTCTATCATCAGCACGAGTACGACAAGGCAATCGCCGCCTATCAGAAAATAATTGACGAACTCGACAAGCAGCAGACGACCGGCAGCGCCGGCCTCAAGTTCCAATATGGACGCGAGTTGGCGGATATACAAAACGCGCAGAAGCAGCAGTCCGACGCGCAGGCGTACATTCCGAAAATCGTGCTGAGCGATGTGGACATGAAGATGTCGGCGTCGCGGGTGCCGGGAATTTTCGGCAAGATGACGAACAGCGGCGACAAGGCAATCGACGAGGTGCAATTCACGGTGACGTACACCGAGGGCAAGGGGAAAACCAAGAAGCAGGTTTTCACCGAGGTGCATACGCCGATCGCGACGCCGCTGCAGTTCATGAATTTCGGGCGCGCGGTAAAGCCGTTCGTGCCGGGCGAGACGCGCGACTTCGGATTCCGGCTGACGGCGACGCCGGAAGTGCAGCAAAAGGCGACGCCGGACCTGACGGTGACGTCGATCGTGTTCACGCAATCGAGCGCGCCGCTGCCGAAGGCAGCGGCGCCGTCGCCGTCGCCGGGGGCGTCGCCCGCGGCGGCCGGCTCCGTAGCCGCGCCCGCGGCGGCCGCGAGCGCGGCGAAGCCCTGACGCGGCGCGAAGCGCCGCGTCAGACCGAACTGCGCCGCGCACCGGTTATCCGGTCGCGGCGCAGTTCGGTACTATGATGATGTGCGCGCGATGCGCGCGCACAACGAACCGCATTGACGACCACGCTCACAATTGCGATTCCCACGCACAATCGCGCGGCTTTACTGCGCGAGACGTTGGTGAGCGTCGCGTCGCTCGCGATACCGAGCGACATCGAGGCGGACTGCCTCGTTATCGACAATGCTTCGACTGACGACACTGCGGCGGTAGTCGACGACTTCGCGCGTGGCGCGGCGCTCCCGATGCGCCGCGTGTTCGAGCCGCGGCAGGGGTCAAGCTTCGCGCGAAATCGTGCGGTGGACGAGGCCGCGGCGGACTTTATTTTCTTTATCGACGACGACGCCGTGGCCGAGCGCGATTGGGCCACCGAGATGCTCGACGACATGCGGGGGCGCGACCTGGATGCGGCGTGCGGGATGGTTATACCGCGATGGTCGTCGCCACCGCCGAAGTGGCTCGGCCCCAGCCTGTGGGTCAAGCTCGCGGTTCACGACCGTCGCACGATCGAGTCGGCACCGGCGTCATCATCCGAGCGGCTCGACAATTATTTCAGCGCGAACGTGGGCTTCAGGCGCTCCGCCTTTGCGCAGTTTGGAAAATTTCGCGAGGACCTTGGCGTGGTCGGCGGCAATCCCATCTCAGGCGAGGACACCGAACTGTTCGCGCGGATAATGGCGAGCGGCGGCGCGATGGGGTTTGCACCGCGCGCCATCGTGCATCATATGATCCCGCCCGAGCGCATGACGCTCGCGTACTTGCGGCGCAAGAGTTTCGCCTTCGGGATGGGTACCGCGTTCGCGGGACTGCAAAACCACAATCGCATCGACAAGCTGGTCCGTAACGGTGTCAGGATGGCAGCCGCCGCCATGCGCGGCGATCCGGAGCGCGCGATCTATCACGAACTCGAATGCGCCAACTTTTTCGGCTACTGGCGTGGCCGCTTGATCGCAAGGTAGCGCCGCGTCGCCGCGATCACTTTACGTACCTCAGCATTCCGCGCTTGAGAATCGCCGCGAGATACGGAATCAGCTCGAGGCTCGCGAGCTCGGCCGGCGTGACCCATCGATGCTCGACGTGTTCGCGGGGCGACAGCTTTACATTCTGAAAAACTGTCAGCCGGCAGGCGTAGATCGCCTGCAGATAGGGCTCCGAGACCATGCTGTGCAGTCCGAGCAGGCTGTCGATTGCCACATCAAGCCCGGTTTCCTCCTTGACCTCGCGCAGCAGGCAATCCTCGAAAGCTTCGCCCAGCACAATATGGCCGCCGGGGAGATCCCAACTTCCGGGTCGATACGGCATCGCGGGCGCGCGTTTCAGCACGAGCATTCGCCCGCGACTGGCGATCACGCCGTGGACGCCCACATAGAATTGCTGCTCGACCATCGTGCTCAAGCTAGCGGGCCGCTCGCCGGCGCGCCACTTCCGCGTTTGTCGTAATTGACTCGCGCGCAGTACGATGCGTCCGGTTGGGAGGAATGGCGCATGCAAAAATCTGAGTTCTATCGCGATGCGCGGCGCGATTTGACCGGTCCGCTCGACGGCGTTCGCGTGATCGACGCCACCACGAGTTGGGCGGGGCCGATGTGCGCGTGCATCCTCGCCGATCTCGGCGCCGACGTAATCAAGGTCGAGGCTCGCGAGGGTGAAGTCGCGCGGCGCATACCGCCGGCGCTGCCCGGGCACGAGAAGCAAATCGGATTCGCGCAGGCGACGGTCAATCGCAACAAGCGCAGCCTGACGCTCGATCTTCGCCGCGACGAGGGCCGCGGGATTTTTCTGAAGCTCGCGTCGCGCTCCGATATCATCGTGCAAAACTTCCGTCCCGGGACTTTCGACAAATGGGGTGTCGGTTACGATCACGTTCGCGCCGTGAAGCCGGACATCATCTACGTTTCGATCAGCGGCTACGGGCAATTCGGGCCGATTCACGATCGGGTCGCGTACGATCCGCTCGCGCAAGCGATGAGCGGTTTCATTTCACTCAACGGCAGTCCCGACGGGCCGCCGACCAAGGCGCCCACCTGGCTCTGCGACGATCTCGGCGGATTGCACGGCGCGATCGGTGCACTCGCGGCGCTGCGTCATCGCGATCGCACGGGCGAAGGGCAGCATATCGATGTCGCGATGCTCGACGCGATGCTGTTTCAGTCCAACGGCAACCTCACGCTCGGCGCGATGGGCGTCGATCTCAGGCGATGGGGCAACGAAATTCCATTTTCGGTTCCGACCAACACTTACAAATGCCGCGACGGGCTGGTGATGGCGGGCGTGCTGCTCGATACGCACTGGAAGGTGATGGCGCGGATGGCGGGGCGCGACGATCTCGCCGACGATAGCAACTTCGCGACGATTCCCGGGCGGATGGGAAATCGGGAAGAATGCGACGCGATGTTCGCGAAGTGGTGCGCGGCGCGCACCGTCGACGAGGCGGTCGAGGAATGCGCCAGAGAGGGAATCCCGTGCGCCAAGGTGCGGACTTACGCGGAGGCCGCGCGCTGCCCGCACACTCTCGAGCGCGATATGCTCCAGCAGGTCGCGCAGGAAGACGGCAAGCTCGCGCCGATCACCGGTCCGGCGGCGAAGTTCTCGCGCACTCCGACCCGCATACGAAGCGGCGCGCCGGCTCTTGGAGCGCATACGGACGAGATCCTCGAGGAACTTGGAATCGACTCCGACGCGCGCAAGCGCTTGCGCGAGAATGGCGTCATCTAGCGACGGCCCCAGCCGCCGCCGCCGGGTGTTTCGATTCGAATGCGCTCGCCGGCTTTGATATCGATATTCGCTTTGCCGGGTAACCAGCTGCGTCGCGTGCCGCGCACCAGGATGTTCATCCCCGTCGCGCCCGGTCCTCCGCCGGCAAGTCCGTACGGCGCGATGGTTCGACGCTCGGTCAGCACGCTCACGTTCGAATCGACAAGGCACTCGAGCTCGCGAATTAATCCGTCGCCGCCGCGCGCGCTACCGCGTCCACCCGACCCGCGCCGAATTCGATACTCGGTGATCCGCATCGGGTAGTAGGCCTCGAGCGCCTCGATCGGAGTGTTGAGCGTGTTGGTCATGTGAGTGTGGATGCCGGACGCGCCGGGACGGCCTTTCGCGGCGCCCGCGCCGCCTGCGATCGTTTCATAGTAGGAAAAGTGACGATCGCGAAATCGATCGAAGCCGCCGACCGTGAGATTCGACATCGAGCCCGAACTCGCCGCCGGAACGCGATCCGGCGCCGCCTTGGCGAGCGCGCGAAACAGCACATCGACAATGCGCTGCGAAGTCTCGACGTTTCCGCCCGCGACCGCTGCAGGAGCCAGCGCGTTGACGATCGAGCCGGGCGGCGCGACGAGTTTGATCGGGCGCATCAGACCTTCGTTGGCAGGCACGGCCTCCGCCGCCAGACACTTCATCACATAGAAAGTGGCAGACAGCGTGATCGCGAAATTGGCGTTGACTGAGCCGCGCACCTGTGGCGCGGAGCCGGTGAAATCGACGAGCGCCTTACCGCCGCCTATCTTGATCGCGACGCGAATTGGAATTGGGCCCGTGCCGAATCCGTCGTCGTCGAGGAAATCCTCCGCGCGATAAGTTCCCGGCCGAAGCTCGCGAAGCGCCGCGCGCATCAGGCGGTCGGCGTAGTCCTTCAATCCATCCATCGCAGCTTCGACAGTTTTCCGCCCGGAGGTTTTTACGATCGCGAGCAACCGCTCGGCGCCGACCGACAACGCGGCAATCTGCGCGCGCAGGTCGCCCTCGCGCTCCTCGCGAACGCGGGTGTTGGCGAGAAACAGCGTCATCACGTCGCGCGCGATCTCGCCGCCGCTGACAATCTTCACCGGCGGCAGCCGAAATCCTTCCTGGTAAATTTCCGTCGCTAGCGCCATCGAGCCCGGCGCGATTCCGCCGATATCCGCGTGATGCGCCCGGTTGGCGGCGTACGCGAACGGGCGGCGCTCGCTCCCGATAAACACCGGCGCGACCAGCGTCAAGTCGGGCAGATGCGTTCCGCCGGCGAATGGATCGTTCAGCGCGGCAACGTCGCCGCGCTCGAGATCGAGATTCGCGATCGCCGCGCGCACCGAAAGCGGCGTCGAGCCGAGATGCACCGGGATATGCGCGGCCTGCGCGACCAGCTCGCCACGCGCGTCGAAAATCGCGCACGAGAAATCGTGCCGCTCCTTGATGTTGGGTGAGAACGCCGTCTGTCCGAGCACGACGCCCATCTCGTCGGCAATCGCCGCAAGACGATTGTTCATTACGGCCAGCGTGATCGCGATCGAGCTTCATCGCGTCGCCTCCAGCTGCAGATTGCCGAAGTCGTCGACGCGCAAAGTGAATTCCGGCGCGACGTATGCGGTCGAACTCAGCTCGACGACGACGATGGGCCCGCGCAAGTGCGCGCCTGCGCCAAATGAGCTTCGATCGTAGATCGGGCACCGCGCGCTCCCGGCCTGCCGACCAGAACGCGTCCCGTCGAAACCGGCGTTGGCTTTCCGATTTGGCGTGCGATTCGTTTTGGTTTCGCGGCCGATTCTCCGCCGCATCGCGCGGACGCGGAGATTGACGACTTCGACGGCGGCGCTCGCCGACGAATGCCCGAAAGTTCTGCGATGGGTCGAATGAAAGTCGGCGATGAATCGCGGCGTCAGCGCGATTTCGAGTTCGTACGACTGCCCGCGATAGCGCATGTCGAGCCACAACTCGTGGCGAATCGCGCGCGCACCTTCGGCCTTGAGTTCGGCGAGCGCGCGGCGGACCAGTCCCGCGCCGCGCGCGAGCAGGTCTCGATAGTTCGGATTCGTCTCGCGCACCGTGAGCGAATACTCGCGGCCGAGTGGCGCGCTCGACGCTCCCCACGCGCACAGCAGGCCGGGATTTTGCGGCATCACGATTCGCCGGATACCCAAATCGAGCGCCAGCTCGCAAGCATGCATCGGGCCGGCGCCGCCGAACGCCAGCAACGCGAAATCGCGCGGATCGTAGCCGCGCTCGACAGTAATCACGCGAATTGCACGCTCCATGTTCGCATTGACGACGCGAATGATCCCGCGCGCCGCCGTCAAGTGGATTTGTTTTCATCTCGCGCGCGAGCCGCGACACGCGCACGCTCGGCGCGTTCCGGATAAAGTTTCATCTGGCCGCCGAGGAAATTTCGCGGCGATCCAGTCTGCCTGCGACCAGGTCGGCGTCGGTCACGGTGCATGACTCGCCGCGGCCGTAGCATGCCGGTCCGGGATCGGCGCCCGCGCTGTCCGGCCCGACCCGGAGCGAACCGCCCGCGTCAATCCGCGCGATCGATCCGCCGCCCGCGCCGACGGTATGAATGTCGATCACGGGCGTGCGCACCGCGTATCCGTCGGGATGACTCAAGCGTGCGGATTCGCGCGCGGCGATCGAACAGCGAGACGTCGGTCGAGGTCCCGCCCATGTCGAACGTGATGAAGCGATCGGTGCCGAATGCGCGCGCGAGGCTCGCCGCGCCAATCACGCCGGCCGCGGGACCGGAGAGAATCGTTCGCACCGGTTCCGCCCGCGCCAGCTCCGTGCCGATCGCGCTGCCGTTGGATTGCATGACTCGGAGCCGCGCGCCTTCAAGCCGGGTCTCGAGGTTTTTCAGATGCGACGACATCCGCGGCGCGACGTACGCATTGACGACGGCGGTCGAGAAGCGCTCGTACTCGCGATATTCGGCGAGAATCCGATGCGAGACCGAGAGCGGCCGTCCGAGCGGCGCCAGCGCGCGCGCGATCGATTCCTCGCCTTTCGGATTGGCGTACGAATGAAGCAGGCAGATCGGCGAACGCGTCGGCGCCGCTGCGCGCGGCGAGCCGGCGAATCCGCGCCAACTCGCTGCGGCTGAGCGATCTGATGATGCTGCCGTCGAACAGCGTGCGCTCGACCACGCCAAAGCGCATCGCGCGCGCGACGAGCGGCTCGGGCCGCGACGGAGCCAGCGCGTACAGGTCGTCGCGATTCTGGCGGCCGATCTCGATCAAGATCTTCGAAGCCGGCGTTGGTGAAAATCGCGACGCGCGCGCCTTTCTTTTCGAGCAGCGCGTTGGTCGCGACGGTGGAACTGTAGGTGACGGAGTCCGGCGCCGCGGCGTTGCCCGCAAGCATCTCGCGCAGGCCGCGGATGACGGCGTCGGCAGGGTCGGCCGGCGTCGAGAGCACTTTGTGCACGCGAATTTCACCGCCGATGATCGCGACGAGGTCGGTGAACGTGCCGCCGGTATCGATTCCGACCAGTATCGGGCCGCCGCGCCGTTTTTTCACGTTTTCACTTTTTTACTTTTTTAGTGCTTCACAGCGCGCTCAGAGTATTTTGAAATTGAGCGGATTCTTTGCGGCTTCGAAGGCGGCCATGCCGTCGTCGAGCGCGAAGGTGCCGTCGATCAGCGGGCGCGGATCGATTTTGCCGGCTGCGAGCGCGTCGAGCGCGGGCTGAAAGCGGCCGCATCGCGAGCCGATCACGCTGATTTCATTCACGACGATTGGCGCGAGGTTGATTTCAGCCGCGGCGGCGGCGGTGCTCTTCAGTATGATCTTTCCGCGCGGCCGGACCAGTTCGACTGCGCGCCGAAAACCCGATTCGCTTCCGCTGCAATCGATCGCGACGTCGAATTTGTCTCGAGAGAAGATTCGTCAGCGGTGTCGAGGCCAAGTTCAGCCAGCCGCTCAAGTTTTTCCCGATGATGGCCCGCGATAATCGGCAGATACTTCTCGCCCTTCAACGCCAGCGCGACCAGCGCGCCGAGCCGGCCGTCGCCGATCACGACTACGGTTTCATTTCGCGCGAGATGAACCTGCTCGAAGATTTCGTAGGCCGCCGCGATTGGCTCGACGAATACCGCGACATCGTCGGGAATCGAATCGGGAATCGGTATGAGATTGACGTCCGGGAGGCGGAGGAATTCCGCAAAAGCGCCGTCGCGGCCCGAGGATTCCGAGCACCGTGCGATTCGGACAATGGCGCGCGAGACCGGCCGAGCACATCGCGCATCGGCCGCATCCCGCGTTGATTTCGCCGACGACGCGTTTCCCGCGCAGCGAGGGGTTCGGCGATTCGACCACGCGGCCGGCGAATTCATGGCCCGGCACTCCGCGATACTGCATGTAGCCGCGCGCGATCTCCAGGTCGGTCCCGCACACGCCGGCTAATGATACGCGGACGATACTCTCACCTGGGTCGGCGACAGGATCGGGATAGTCACCGCGAAATTCCAGTTTCCGATCGAAGACCAGCGCGCGCATAGCGCACGATTCAAACAAAAATGCCGCGGGCTCGGCTACCCCACAGGTCGAGCCGGTCGATGGTGGCTCCAGGGCGCCGCCGCGAGGAAGGGTAAATCACTTGATTTGATGCAGCGCGAGGCAAAACGAGGATTCTTGACTTGTATGAGGTTATAACTAATTGTATTGCCACTAACGGAACGCCAACCTTTGGGGGGGATTTTTTTCGATGACGGTCCAAGACGCACTGCGAAAGATCGCATTGTTGCGCAAGGTCAGCACCGATAAGGGAGCCGTGCCGGCGGAGAGAGAGACTGCGTACCGCTTGCAGAAGGTGCTGATGGAGCGCTACGCGATCAATCCCCGAGATGTTCCCGAAACCGCACCGACGACGACCTTTCGCTTAAGCTGGAGTTACTGGCAGGAACTGCTTGACGAATTTGGCCTGCGCTTGGACCGATTAGGGAATCGCGGCAGCGTCGCAGTCAGGAACGACCGCAAGGTCCACATCCGGCTTGATAAAAGCCAATGGTGGGTCGAAGAAAAGTCGTCGAGCGGTTGGCAAACCACGGTTCGCGACCTGGGCGTCGAATCGCTGCGCTCCTACCTTAAAGAGCACGCGCCGAAGAGCTACTCGTTTTTCAGGCGCTGACCGTCGCGGTCGCCAAGCTGGGCGCGCGCGGGGAAGGGTAAATCACTCTATTTTGACGTGAAACCCACGGTGGGTTTCACACTTCCTTCGGCAGGGGTGACCCCTGCACCCGGTACTAAGATAAGATGCGGGACTTCGTCCCTGTTAGAAGTTCGTTCAGTCGGCGGATTTTGCTGATACTGACTTTTCGGACGAGGATTTGGATCGCGAGGACGGCTTGGATTCGGATGTGGACGACGATTTGGATTCAGTCGCCGGCTTCGATTCGGTCGCTGGCTTCGACGATGTATCGCTCGACGATGCTGTGTTGCCGTTGGTAGCGGGCGTTGTTGGCGACGACGCTGAATCCGAGTCCGTGCTGGTCGGGGTGCTTTTTTTGGCGTAGTCGGTCGCGTACCATCCGCTGCCTTTGAGGATGAACGAGCCGCGCGACATCTGACGCTCGACCTTGCTCTTACAGGTCGGGCACTTCTTCAGAGGCGCTTCCTTGATGCCCTGCATCGCCTCGAAGACGCCGCATTTGTTGCACTTGTATTCGTAAATTGGCATTGCAGTACCGAGGCTGCTAATCGAAAACCAGAGCCTCGCTACACATTAGGTAACCACCAAACGTAACGCAGTCAACCGAAACAACAATTGTTCGCCTTCGATTCGCCTGTTTGGACTGGCACTCGCTACTTTGGTTTGCCGATCTGGCGCAGCCGCGAGGCGACCTTGGCGGGCTCGTGGGTCACAATTCGGATCGTTTTACGGCGCGAGGTCTCGCCCCGAACTATCAACAGGGCTGAGCGTGGGACGCGCAGTTCGCCGGCGAGGTACTCGATCAGGTCGTCGTTGGCTTTGCCTTTTTCGGGTCTCGAATGAACGCCTACTACCAGGCGATCTCCGGTTGCGCCGATCACGCCGCGGCGGGATGCGCCCGGGCGGGCGGTGACTTCGATTATCACTTCGTCAATCGACACTCGCATCCACGGGAGCGAGTCTGGCGCGGGCGGATTGCCGCCCGGACTCATGCGTAGGCGGGAATCAGCGCGTGGACGACGCTCGGAATGACGACGCGCTGGATCATCTGGATGCCGATGATCACGACGAGCGGTGAAAAATCGATGCCGCCGAAGATCACGGGCAGATGCTGGCGGAACCAGTCGAAGACCGGCTCCGTGATCGAATAGATGAAGCGGACGATCGGGTTGTACGGATTCGGCTCGATCCACGTCATCAGGGCGGAAATGATCACGATATATAAGTAGAGGGTCAGCAGGCCGTCGAGGGTCTGCGCGATGAAGACGATCAGGTTGGTCCAGGCGTACACGCGATGCGCTCCCGCTAGTTGATTCCGCGGCCAAGTTCGCGCGAGCGATCGCTGGCGGCGTGCAATGCGGCGGCCACGATATCAGAAAAGCCATGCTCAGCGAATCGACGCAGCGCGGCCTCGGTGGTGCCGCCGGGCGAAGCGACGGCGCGGATCAGGTCGGCGACCTCGCGTTTCGATTCGCGCATCAGGTGCTCGGCGCCGCGGATCGTCTTCAGCGCCATGCGGATTGCGAGCTCGCGCGGGATTCCCTCGCTCACTGCCGCGTCGGCCATCGCCTTGGCGAACAGGTAGACGTACGCCGGGCCGCTGCCCGACAGCGCGGTGACCACATCGAGCAGTTTTTCGTCCTTGAGCGCAACGGCGTCGCCGACCGCGCGGAAGATTCGCAGCGCGAAGGCTTCGTCGGTGGGCGTCGCGCCTCGCGCACGCACCATCGCAGCCATGCCGTGGCCCACCATCGCGGGCGCATTCGGCATCACGCGGATCACTCGCGCGCGCTTGCCGAGGCCGCGGGTCAAACGCTCGATCGTTATGCCGGCCGCGATCGAAATGAACAGCTTGCCTTTGCCTGCCGCTTTCTTCGCGGCTTTCGCGAGTTCGGCCGCGAGTTCCGCCATCACCGCGTCGATTGTCTGCGGCTTGACGGCGAGCAGGACGGCGGCGGCCTCGCGCATGACTTCGGTGTTGTCGTCGGTGGTCGCGACCTTGAGCGCGCGGGCGAGTTTGCGGCGGCGTTCGGGGGCGACGTCGGAGACAATAATTTCGGAGGGCTTGAAGAGCTTGTGCTGGATGAGGCCGTGGGCGAGCGCCTCGGCCATGTTGCCGCCGCCGATGAATCCGAGTTTCTTTTTCACTTTTTCGTTTTCAGGTTTTCACTGGTCACGTTTCACGTGATGCGTTCGCCGAAGACCGCGCGTCCGATCCGCACGATCGTCGCGCCTTCCTCGATTGCGACTTCGAAGTCGTCCGTCATCCCCATCGAGAGTTCGCTTAGCGCATAGCCGGATTGTGTCGCAAGGCGATCGCGCAACTCGCGCAGGCGCGCGAACCAGGGACGCGAGGCTTCGGCGCTCGCGGCGGGCGGCGGAATCGTCATCAGGCCTTCAATTTCGAGCTTGTTGCGAGCGGTGTCGAGGATAGCGGCGACTGCGTCCGGCGCGACTCCCGTCTTGCTCGCCTCAGCGCCGAGATTCACTTCGATGAGCGCGTGGACGCGCGGGGAAGGTTGCGCACGCGCGAGAGCGTCGGCGAGGCGGACGGAATCGACGCTGTGAATGAGAGCGAACGCGCTCGCGGCGGTCCTGGCCTTGTTGGTCTGCAGATGGCCAATCAGATGCCATCGGATTTCGCTCAGGTCGGCCAGCTCGGCGCGCTTGGCGATTGCCTCCTGGACGTAGTTCTCACCGAAATCGCGCGCGCCCGCTCTGGCAGCGGCCCGGATCGCCTCGCTCGGCTGCGTCTTGCTCGCGAGCACGAGGCGAATCGACGACGCGTCGCGATGGGCGCGATGGGCAGCCGCTCCAATTCGCGCGCACACAATCTCCAGGCGCTCTGCGATTTCATATCGCGACGACATTTTCGCTAGATGGGCTTCACGCCGTATCGCGCGAGGGCGGCGACGACGCGTTCGGTCGGCAGGCCCATCACATTGTCGCGCGATCCTTCGACGTGCGCGATGAAGCCTCCGCCGACGCCCTGGATTCCGTAGGCGCCGGCCTTGTCGAACGGCTCGTCGGTGGCGATGTAGTCTTCGATTTCCGCGTCGGCGAGTTTGCGAAACGTGACGCGGCTCTCGACCGGCGAGCTCTCGAGGATTTTTCCGGCGCGCGCCAGCGCAAAGGCGGTCACGACCGTGTGGGTGCGCGCGGAGAGCATCGCGAGCATCCGGCGCGCGTCGGCGGCGTCGGCGGGCTTTTCGAGAATTTGAGTCTCGCAGACGACGATCGTGTCGGCGCCGATGACGATTGCGTCGGGGAATCGCGATGAAACCGCGATTGCCTTGTCGCTCGCCATCCTGAGTGCGTAATCGCGCGGCGGTTCGCCCGGGTGGTGGCGCTCGGGCACGCGGCTCTCGATCACGTCGAAGGAAATTCCCGCGGCATTCAACAATTGACGGCGCCGCGGCGACGCCGAGGCAAGAATCACTTTGATAGACTCGGTCATTTTCTCAGACTGCGCCCAATTGAAGATACCCCGACCATGCTGTAACCAAGATCAGATGATAGCGAAATGGTGGCGCGACGGCGCGCTGATGATTTTGTGCGCGGCGCTGGCCGGATGCGCGTCGGCGCCGGCGCGGGCGGATTCGCCGGCTTCGTCCTCGGCGCCGGCCCAGACCGTCTCGTCGTCGCCGGCCGCTCCTGTAGCCATCGCCAACGAACCACCCTCCGACGGGCGGACGGCGTTTCTCGACGGCTATCGCGCGTACCAGAACCACGACAATGCGCGCGCGATAGTCAGTCTCCAGTTCGCGGCGGACAATTTTCCCGCGCTGGGCGACTATGCGTTCTACTATCTTGCGCTCGCGCAGCACGATCAGGGCGATCTGCAGGGCTCGGCGGACACGCTCGAGCGCCTCGTCAAGACCTATCCGCAGAGCGTCATGATCGACAGTGGCGAGCTGATGCTGGCGGAGAATCTGCTGAAGCTCGGCCGGAGCCTTGATGCTTCCGCGGTTGCGGCGCGGTTGATCGCGCGAGGGCCGGACGCGTCGATAGAGCAGGGCGCGCGCATTACAGAAGGGCGCGCGCTGGTCGCGCTCGGAAATCCAAAGGCGGCATACGCACAGTTGATGGAGCTTCGCGACAAATATCCACATTCCGACTCGGATGCCGAAGCGCGCGTTCTCGTTCGTGAGATCCTCGGGTCGAACCCTGGGGTCGCCGACACGAATTCGCTCGCGTACCATCGCGCGGAATCGGAGTTGCTGTTGCGTGAGGGCGCGCTGTCTGAAGCCAACGAGCAAGCAGAGGCGGGACTTGCGATGGCGCCGGAGGCGTCGGTTCGCGCGGAGCTGGTTTGGCTGACGGCGCGAGCGCTGAAGCCGGAGCCGGAGCGCGCCAAGTCCACGATACTCGAGTATCTGCAAATCGCGCCGCGTGGGCCGGACGCGCCGGCGGCTCTGGAAGCGCTCGCGCTCATCTACTGGCATGACGATCAATACGACGTCGCCCGCGCAACGCTGAATAGGCTCGTCGCGAATTTTCCGGGCAGCGAGCTCGCGCCCGGTGCGATGCTGCGCGTCGGCAGAATCTTCGAAGACGAGCACCAGCTCGATTCCGCTCGCGCGCAGTATCGGCGGCTGGCCGCGCGCTATCCCGGCAGCGACGCCGCCGAGGACGCGCGGTTCCGCGTACCATGGACGCTGTACCTGGCGCACGGTTACCGAATCGCGGCGGATGGCTTCCAGAGCGCGGGCGCGCGCGCGAAAGATCCAATCGATCGCGATATGTGCGAGTACTGGCGGGCGCGAGCGCTGGAAAAGGCGGGCGATGCCAGTGACGCTCGCGCGATTTTCGAAAAACTCGCGGACAGCACCGACAGTAACTATTATCCCGAGCTTGCGAGCCGGCGGGTCGCGGCCAGCAGTCCGGATCTACCGGCGGCGTCGGCGCCTGATGTGGAATATGGTGCGGCGCCTGCCGTTGCCGGGGTTGCCGAGTATCACATGGCGCGGCTGCAAACACTGCACGCGTTGGGGCTCAAGGACCTTGAGCCGGGAGAGCTGAAGGCGCTCGAGGAGCATGCGGGCGGCACCGTCGAGATGCGGCGTTTCGTCCTGGCGGGATTCGCGAGCGCCGATGCATGGTACGACGCGATCGTCGCGGCGACGCACATGGAAAAAAACGGGCAGCTGAGCCACGACGTCGCCGAGCGGGTCCGCTATCCGCGCGCGTACTGGGATCTTTTTCAGCCGGCGTCGACGCGACTCGCGCTCGATCCATACCTGGTGCTTGCGCTGGCGCGGCAGGAGAGCCTGTTCAACCCGAAGGCCACTTCGAGTTCGAACGCGCGCGGCCTGATGCAGTTGATTCCGTCGACGGCGCGGAAGATGGCGTCGCAAAATGGCATCGACCCCGAGGCGGTTCGGCTTTACGATCCGTCGGTCAACGTCGAGCTGGGGACGACGTATCTGAAAAATCTGTTCGAGATGTTCAACGGCAACGCGTTCCACGCGGTCGCCGCGTACAACGCCGGCGAGAATGCGGTGTCGAAATGGATCGCGGAATTTCATGGCGCCGACGACGAGTGGGTCGAAAATATCGAATATAAAGAGACGCGCGACTACGTGAAGAAAGTGATCGGCGGGCGCCGCGAGTATCTGCTGCTGTACCGGCGAAGTTCGTAGCGCGCGCGCTTGACACCTCGGGCGGCATCTCTACACACTCCGGTTGGGAGTCTCGAGGAATTTTGGGTTTTGGCGGCGCGCGAATTCAAGGCGATCTTTTTCGATCTCGACGGCACGTTGGTCGATATCCACGGGCCGTTGTATATCGCCGCGAAAAACGCGCTCGACGAGCTCGGGCACGATCCGCCGCTGACGCATGAACGGTTTCGCGAGGCGCTGTCCGCCGACGACGTGTGGCTGGGAGTGCCGGAGCATCTCAGGCCCGAATACGCAAAGCTTGCGTACGCGTACTTCCTGGCCGAAATCGACAAGACCGAACGGCTCGAGGTGCTGCCGCACGTGCAGGACACGCTGGCGGAACTGAAGCGGCGCGGCTATGCGACCGGAGTGATCACGAGCCGGCCGGGCGATTCGCAGCGGCTGGTCGAGAAGCTCGCGATGGTCGGGCTCGCGTCGTACCTGGACCAGGTCGTGACGCAGACCACGACGTCGCTGCGCGCGCTCGACAAGACCGAGAGCCTCAAGCAGACGGCGCTGAAGGCTGCGGTACTTCCGCATGCGTGCATGTACGTTGGCGACGAGCCGCGCGACATCATGGCGGCTCTGGGAGCAGGCTACGGCGCGTCGGTCGCGGTCGCCACGGGAGCGGCGACGTTCAAGTACCTGCAGACTCATCCGCATTTCAAACCCGATTACGTGATTCGCTCGATGGCGGAGCTGATCGATCTGCTCGACAACATGAAGGCGGCGCAGGTCGAGTAGCGATGGCGCGTTTCGAGGACTACGAGGAGCCGCCGCGCGCGCTCGAGGGCCTGAAGGTTGTCGAGCTGCCGTGCCTCGACACGATGCCGTTCATGGCGGCTTCGATGGCGGCGAAGTCGTTCGCGGATTTCGGGGCCGAGGTCGTCAAGGTCGAGCCGCCGCGAACGGGATCGCAGGAACGCGCGCTGGGACCGTTTCGCGACGAGATGCCGGATCCCGAAACGGGCGGGCTGCATCTTTATCTCAATACCAACAAGCTCGGCGTGACGATTGATTTGGATAGTCCGCGAGGGCGCGAGCTGCTGTTCGATCTGCTCGCGTCGGCGGATATTGTTTTCAATCCGAATCGTCCCGAAGTGAACGAGAAGCTCGGCATCGACTGGCGCATACTCACCGAAAGATTTCCGAAACTGATCGTCGTGTCGATAACTTTCTTCGGCGCCGAGTCGGCGTACCGTAATCTGCGCGGCGGCGACCTGGTCGCAACGCACATGAGCGGCGTCGGTTACGAAACGCCATGGCATCAGGTGACGGATCCCGAAAATCAGCCGCCGCTGAAGCTCGGCGGCCGGCAATCTGACTATTTGACTGGCTATACAGCGTCGGCCGCCGCAATGTGCGCACTGTATAGTCGAATGACTAATGGCGCGGGGCAGCATGTCGACGTCGGGCAGTGGCTGTCGATGGTCAGCATGATTCGTCCCAACATCGGGTTTTACTCGCACGAGGTGCCTGATTCGCCGTCGTTCCAGCGCCTCTCGATCCGCCTGAAAAGGGCCGCGCAGTGGGTTTATCCGTGCAAGGACGGATGGGTGAGCTTCAGCGCCGGCACCGAGCGGTTCTGGCGGGGCGCCAAGCAGGCGATGGGGCGTCCCGAATGGATGGATACCGAGTTGTTCGAGACCATATTGGGCCGCGTTGCGAATATCGATGCGATCGAAGCCGGAGTAATCGACTGGCTATCCACGCAGACGCGAACCGAGGCGTTCGAAAAAGCGCAGGCGCAGCACGTGCCGTGCTTCCCGGTGCATTCGCCGGCCGAGGTCGCGGGCAACGAGCAATACAAGTCGCGGAAATTTTTCGTCGACCTTGACCATCCGGCGGCCCGCGATGTGCGTATGCCTGGTGCGCCGTGTAAGTTCGCGCGCACGCCGTGGCGAGTCGTACGCGGAGCGCCGCGGCTGGGCGAGCACAATCAGAAAATACTTGGCGAGCGAATCGGGCGGTCGCAGGCTGAGTCCCGGATTGTTGTTGCCGGCCGCGGCGCAAATCGTCTGCCTGGAACCCTGCCGCTCAAAGGAATTCGGGTCGCGGATTTCGGCTGGATCTACGCCGTGCCGCACGCGACGGCGTGGCTGGGCGCTCTGGGAGCCGACGTAATCAGGATTGAGACATCGGTCGCGCCCGACCTGGTGCGGTTTCTGACCGGCACCGACGGATCGATCGGCGCCAACCGCAGTGGAGTGTTCCACGCGATCAATTCGTCGCGTCGCAGTCTCGCGCTGAATCTTGCGATGCCCGAGGCGCAGGAAATCGCGCGCAAGATAGTCCGGCAAAGCGATTTCGTCACCGAAAATTTTACTGTCGGCAACATGGCGAAATACCATCTCGCCTACGACGACCTGGTGAAAATCAAACCCGACATAATCATGCTGAGCGGCACTCCGCTTGGGCAGGACGGGCCGTTCGCGAAGACCGTGGGCTTCGGGCCGACGACGCAGGCCTTTGCCGGGCTCTGCCATATCACGGGCTATCCCGATTCGTTTCCGTGCGGGATTGGCGGAACGTGGCCGGACTTCGCGGTGGGAACCGGCATGGTGTTTTTCCTGCTCGCGGCGCTGCACTATCGCGACCGGACCGGCGAGGGGCAGTACCTCGACCTGTCGATGGCCGAGATGGTGACGACGATGATGCCCGAGGCGATGATGGATTTTCTGATGAACGGGCGCGACCAGGCCGCGATGGGGAATCGCGACGAGTCGATGGCGCCGCATGGCGTGTTTCCGGCAGCGGGCGACGACGAATGGATCGCGATTGCGATTGCCAGCGACGACGAGTTCGCAAAACTGTGCGACGCCCTCGGCGCGTCGTCAATGGCGTCAGCGCCGAAGTTCGCGCGACTGACGGGCCGCCTTGCCAACGTCGAGGAGCTCGAGCGCGAGATTGCGGCGCGCACGCGCGTCCAGGAGCGCGACGAACTGGTGACGAAACTTCGCGCGCGCGGTCTCGCCGCGGGGCCGGTCTATAGCACTCCGGAGTTGATGAAGGATCCCGTGTTCTCAGAGTCGAGCATGCTCGTGAAACTAAAGCATGGCGAAGTCGGCGAGCGGGTCGTACCGGGAATTCCGGTGCGGTTCGGCGCAATCGATCTCGACTATCGCGGCGCTCCGATGATCGGCGAGCATACCGATCAAATCATGACGGAGCTGCTCGGCTACAGCGCAGGCGAAATCGAGCGCCTCAAGGAAGCCAAGGTGCTGATTTAGTCAGGTGCGGGAGCCAGCCCCCGCACCTGAGCACAAAAAAATTCGCTGCTGACGAACCGGGTGTGGTCCACGCCCCTGTTCGTCAGCCTATTCGGCGCTCGCTTAGAGTAGCCCGTTCACCGTGGTCAACAGCGCCGTGATCGTCGTGCCCATCGTCTGGTACCCGACAAAGACCACGACCGCGACCGCTGCCATGATTAGCGCATATTCAGCCATCGTCTGGCCGCGCGCGAACCCGTCAGCCTTCACATAGAGTTTCCTGAGCATGTCCATTTTGCTGTCCCTCCGTCCGTGTATTTCGTTTCGAACAATCATCTGTCGGCGGCCCCAGCGTTCGATTTGTCCGATTGGCCCGCCAAGCTCTTTTTTAGTACGTTATCTGCCGCCGCCCGATTCATTGGCACCCGCAGAAGTGCATATATGTCAAAAAGTAGGTAATATATACAACACGTTATCTATCGCTATTTGCTACTGATTGCGGAAATTTGGTTGAGACTGCGACTCCCATGTCTCTCCCTAGTCGCGGTATTTTCTATATGCGTCATGGATATGTCAAGTGTGCTACGCCCTCTTAATTCTACCGTAACCATCAAATTTTAAGCATTAGCCTCCGTAAGGCATCAAAAATAGAGCGTCAATTGCCACCATGTTGAACGCGAGGTGCTGACTACAAAGTCACGAGGAAGTCAAAAGGAATATCTAAATTGCTTCGGGACAGCGTAAAGTAGTTACAGCGAAACTGACTTGAGGATCGGAACGGAAGAAGTCAGGAGCGAGAATTCTCATGGATGAAGCCATTTCTCACGGTGGCGGTGCGCGGCCCGGCGCGTTCGCCATTTGGATTCAGGCGATTCGCGCGCCGTCGCTCAGTGCGGCGGCGATTCCGGTGCTGCTGGGAGTCGCGGTCGCGGCACGCGCGGGATTTTTTTCTCTGGGCCGGATGATGCTCGCGCTGGTTGGAGCGATGGCGATACAGGCGGGCACCAATCTTATCAACGACTACTACGATTTCCGCAGCGGCGCGGACACCGAGCAATCGCTCGGGCCGAGCATGGTGATTCAACGCGGGCTGCTGAGCGCGGATCAAGTCTGGCGCGGCGGAATCGTGGCATTTGCGGTCGGCGCGCTGATGGGCTTGGTGCTCGTTTACCTCTGCGGATGGCCGATACTCGCGATCGGAATCCCGAGCGTCGCGGCCGGATACTTCTACACCGCGAGTCCGGTATCACTGGCGTACGTGGCGCTCGGCGAGTTGACGGTGTTCATTTTCATGGGACCGGCGATCGTGATGGGCGCGTACTTCGTTATGGCGATGCATTTTTCGTCGGCGGCGCTGTGGGCGTCGATGCCGCTGGGATTCCTGGTTGCCGGAATCCTGCACGCCAACAATATCCGCGACATCGAAAGCGACACGCGTCACGGCAAGCGAACACTCGCGACGATACTGGGGCGCGCGGGCGCGAACTATGAACTGATCGCGCTGGACGTCGCGGCTTACCTCGCGACGATCGTGGCGATCGTCCTACACACGATTCCGTGGATTGCGTTCGTGGCTTTGATCACGGTGCCGCGAGCGCTCGATCAGATTCGGATCATGACGCGCGAGAATGAGCCGAAGAAGTTGAATCTCGGATTGTTTCGATCGATCCAGCTCCACATGGAGTTCGGACTGTTGATGATTGTGGCGTTTCTGGTGGCTGGGTTCGCGGGTTGGTGAGGACGGGCGAACCTAACCTCCGGGAAGCGAAGCAGCGAGCTCGGCTTTCAGAGCGTCGTAGCTGTTGAGGTCGTCCATCGTGCGGAAGTAGCCGCGATAGACGTAGCCGAACACCGGCAGGCCCTTGGCGACCATCGGGGCGAACAGGCCGGCCATGATGCTCCACGGCGGGTCCGGAGGAATCAGGTCGAGCACCGCGGAATCCGCGACGATCACGCCGCAATACATGAACTGAGCGAGCGTGGCGGCGACGGCGTCGTCGAGGGCGGCCGGGTAGTCGTCGTATTGAAGCGGGTCGCGACGCGCCAACAGGCGCATCCGGTGGAGTTTCTGGCTAGCGTCGATCTCGAGACGGCTGTAGTAGTCCAGGTTGGCGGGCTGGAACAGCGCAATCGTCGCGAGTGCGGCGCGCTCGCGATGGAACGCGAGCATCGCATTGAGGTCGAGATCGAGGATCGTGTCGCTGTTGGCAATTACGAAAGTATTTTCGCTGCCGTTGCCGCCCAGGAACTCGCGCAGGCCGTTGAGCGGACCACCGGTGCCGAGCAGGACGGGCTCGGGCGCGTAGGTGATGTGCAGGCCGAGCTGAGATCCGTCGCCGAGTCCGCGCTGAATGACGGACGCCAAGTGATGGACGTTGATCGCGACGTCGGTGATACCGGCGCGGCGCAGCATCGCGAGCGGATAATGAATCAGCGGCCGCCCGCCTAGCTCGAGCATTGGCTTCGGCGTCACGTCAGTCAGCGGCCGAAGCCGCTGGCCTATCCCGGCTGCGAGTACGAGCGCCTTCATCGCATCAACGCAGCGTTTAGTTTTGGAAAATCGGAGCGCATCTCAGCGAGCATCCGGCGCGCCTGTCCCAGCACGTGCGGAATGTAGCGACGGTATCCAGTCTTGCCGTTGCGTTCGAACATTTCGAAGCGTCCGATCATCTTGAGCGCGTGCTGCAACGCGCACAGCCGATAGCTGCTCATGAATTCTGCCGCGTCGAGCGTCGCAGCGCCACGCCGCACGAGTCCGGCGCAGTAGAAGTCGAGGATGCGGCGCTCGATGGCCGGCGTTACGACGTCGCCCGTGTCGCGCGTCGTCAGGAGGACGGCGAGGTCCTGCGCTGCAGGCGCCATCAGCGCGTCCTGAAAATCTATAACGCGAATTCGCGGACCGTCCTGGATGAACAGGTTTTCGCGGTGGTAGTCGCGATGCGAGAACACGCGCGGTAAGCGATCGAGTCGCGCTGCGAGCATCGCGAGCTCAGGTGCGATCGATGTGGCGTCGGCTCCAGGAGCCACGGCGGCGAGGCCTACCTCGTTGAACTCCTTTAGCTCCCATTCGAACAGCCGGCCGCTGTAGGCAATCTCCCGCGCGATGCATCGATAGTCGATTCGAGCGGTGCCTTCCACGTGGATTCGCAGCAGTTCGGCGGCGGCAAGGCGGAACAAGTCGGCGGCGTCGGCGCCGGGACGGCGGACGGCATCGAGCAGTGAGAGTTTGCCGACGTCCTCGATAAGCATCGCGCGCCGGACAGGATCGGCGTCGTAGAGCGCGGGGACGGGCGAGCCGATCGACTGAAGCAAGCGATGGACGTTGATCCAAGGCGGTTCGGTTACGGCTGAAGGCAGAAGGTTCAGCACGCGAACGTAGCGGGGCAAGTCGTCGGGGCCGAGGTCGACGAGGATGGCAGTGGCTGGGGCGGCGGCGGTTTCGCCTTGCTGGCGCGGCGCGATAGCGACGCGCCAGAAACGGCGGGTCGAGAGATCGCCGCGGAGCGCGGCGATCGCGTCGAGGCGCGCGCGCGGCCATCGCCGCGCGATGGCCTCCGCCGCCCATGCCTGGAACGCGCCGCCGTCATCCATCGGAGATGGATTGTAGCGGCGCGAGTATGCTTGCGCGAGTGTGACTCGCGCAACAGAAAGCCGGCGCGGCCATCGCTGGCCGCGCCTGCTCTTTTTCAACTCTCAGACACCGCGCATCTCAGTCGCCGCTGACTGCGTGTCCGCCCTCGGCGGCGCGCGCCATCGCCTCTGTCGTGAACCAGCTGCGATCAACTGCGCCCATGTTGATGAACCATCCCTCGGGCGACGGCGCGTTTATCGACGGATGGTAGCAAACGGTGGAAAGTCCGCCTTGCACGTCAACTGACGAGGAGCCGACCTGGAACTCGCGCTTGAACGGATATATCGCTATTTTTGAATCGCTGCGCGCCCGATCGGAATAGTTCAACCACGAGGTGTAGTTGACCCACAATTGGCCTCGCCGATCATACAGGTCCACATACATCGGGAAGTCGGCCTCCGAGTCGAGATAGATAATTTCCCGGCTGTAAAGGGGGCTGCTGTACGCTCCTGGCCGCGCAATAGCCTGAATAATGTAGAGGTGCCTCAGTTGCCACGGGTCCGGGCAATGGCTTGCGCCGCCGTCGGTTGGACAGCGGACATCGACGCCACGATGGATGTCGATGGCGGCGAGCATCGTCTTCTCGCCCAGGAACTTGAAATCGTAATCCTCGGGCTTGCCACTCCATGCTTCGTAGTGGTTGGGATCGTAAGACTGTGCGCCGCCCGAAGGGTTGTCCATAAGCGAGTAGCTCAGACGCCGGAGCCGGCGCGCACCGGGCGTCCAGGTCCAAATGGCGTCATCCTTTCTTGGATCGGCGTAGCGGTACTTGAGGAGCCCGGTGCCGCGGCCCTCGGCCGGGGCAAGCACGGGATACAGTAGCGAAAGATACGCGCGACCGGTCATCTGGAAATCGGGATCGATCGGCATCGGTTCGACCTCAGTGCGGCCAACTTCGTTGTAGCCGGCGTAGTGCCCGATTTCGATATCGGTGATTTCACGGAAGGGCGCGCCTTTGCCCCAGTACGCGCTGTCACAGTCGAACCAGCGCAGATCGTAGTCGTCTGAAGATATTGGCCGGAACACTTCATTCCACATCACCTTCGTGGCCGCAGCCGGATCATTGGCGTCGATGATAGGAAACGGCTCACCCGCGACGTAGCCAATCAGGCTGCGATGGTCCGGCGTCAGGCGTACCTGGCTGGAGTACTTCTCGGTCGCATCCTTGTAGGGGGGCGGCCAATCGATGCGCTCGGTTGGCTCGACCTTGATCGACATGCCACGCAGGACGCGCATATACGTGCCTGGCGGGAGCAGGTCCTTCACCTTGGACGCGTTGTCGGGGGTGATGAAATCACCCGGTTGGACCTGAGCCGATATCGGCGCGCAGAAGATGCCGACCACAAGCAGTACCGCAGTCAGGATCCCCACGCACCACCTTCCCCGTCCGATTGCGCGATTCATGTTGACTCCTTCTTTCGGCAAAAATGTTTGCCGGCATCTGGAATTTAGTCCGCAACAATCTGTTCACATTCTAGGCTCATTAGTCCGGTGGCTCGAAATGGTCAATAGCAATAATGATCGAAAACCGGTTGAGGATAAAAATTGCACTATTTATCTGATGAATTTCGCCATTTTGCGCCTGCGATGATTGAAACTAAACGATCGGTTAGGACCGTTCGAGACCAATAATTCTGTTTCGCGAATATGCCCGCTACTAATACTTCAGCGCGCCTGATCACGATGCATTTGCACTGCCGCCCGACACGAGTTCAGCGTTGGGGCGACGACAGTCGGGCGCGGCTGAAGCATCAAAGATCGTTCCAAAAGACTTGCTCATGCGCTATTCATATCGACATAAGAAGCGCTTGTGGCAGATCGAGAATGACAACCTGGTATCCAGTGGCGGTGACCCTGCTCGTGGCCGGCGTGATCGTCGGCGCCATGTGCACGCTCAACATGCTGATCGGGCCAAAGCGTCCCAGTCAGATCAAGGGTGAGTCTTTCGAATGCGGCAACCCGCCGAGCGGCTCCGCGTGGGGGCGGTTCTCGGTGCGTTTCTACTTGACGGCGATCCTGTTTCTGTTGTTCGACGTCGAGGTGATTTTTCTGTATCCGTGGGCGGTCGAGTTGCGCCACCTGGGGATGTTCGGCTTCGTCGAAGCGCTCATCTTCATCATCATTCTGTTCGTGGGCCTGCTCTACGCATGGCAGCGCGGCGCGCTCGATTGGGACTAGCCGGGTTCTGTTGACTATGTTGATCGAAAAACTGAAAGAACGTTTTGGCGCCGCAATTCTGAGCGCGCAAAGTGAGCGCGACGAGGAAACTTTCACCATCGATCGCGAACACGCTTACGATTTTTTCCGCGCGCTTCGCGATGAGCCCGATTTCCAATTTAATTTTCTGACCGACCTGACCGCCGTCGATTGGCTCGAGCGCAAACCGCGCTACGACATCGTCTATCAGCTGAACTCCCTCACTCTCGCCCATCGCATCCGCGTCAAGATTGGCGTCGACGGACCCGAACCGTGGGTCAACAGCGTGGTGGGAGTGTGGGGCGCCGCCGACTGGCTCGAGCGCGAATGCTTCGACATGTTCGGCGTCGACTTCAAGGGCCATCCCGATTTGCGGCGCATCCTGATGTACGATTCGTTCGAGGGGCATCCGCTGCGCAAGGATTACCTCTACAACAAGCGCCAACCGATCGTCGCGGAGATCGACCCGGTCGTGAATCCGATCCGCTCGTCGCGCTGAAGACACGATTCGATACAAGCCATGGCACTACCCGCGCGCTGGAAGGACAAAATCGTGCCGTCGGACCCGTCCGACGAGATCATGGAACTGCAGATGGGGCCGTCGCATCCCGCGTCCCACGGCACCATCAAGTTCAACCTCAAGCTCGACGGCGAGCGCATTGTCGATTGCGACGTCGAAGTCGGCTTCCTGCATCGCGGCTTCGAAAAAATGTGCGAGCAGGGGACCTGGACGCAATGCTTCCCCTACACCGACCGGCTGAACTACGCGTCGCCGTGCATCAACAACGTCGGCTTCGCGCTCGCCGTCGAGCGCCTGCTCGGCCTCGACACGACCGAGCGATGCAAGTACGTGCGGATGATCATGAGCGAAGTTGCGCGCATCGCCGACCACCTGACGTGCCTCGGGATGGCGTCGAGCGAAGTCGGCGCGACGACTGTGGCGTTCTACATGCTGGAGGCGCGCGAATTTCTCTACGATTTGATCGAGGCGGTCACCGGCGCGCGCCTCACCGTGACCTGGTGCCGCGTCGGCGGCATGACGCATGACCTGCCCGCGGATTTTCCGGATCGGATGAAGGCTTCGTTCGCACGCCTCGACCAGGTTCTCACCGACTGCGACAAGCTGCTCTCGCGCAATCGCGTATTCATCGACCGGATGGCGGGAGTCGGCAAGTTTTCGCAGCAGGAGGCAATCTCGTACGGGTTGAGTGGTCCTCTCCTGCGCGCGACCGGCGTGTCGTACGACGTTCGCAAGGCGCATCCGTACCTCGTGTACGACAGGATGGAGTTCGAGGTGCCGGTGGGCGACCGCGGCGACAACTACGATCGCTTCAACGTTCGCTTCCAGGAGATGTATCAGTCGAAGCGAATCATCGAGCAGGCGCTCAAGGCGCTGCCCGAAGGCCCCGTCACGATCACCGATCCCAAAGTCGTCTTGCCGGCGAAAGAGAAAGTGTACAACTCGATCGAAGGCCTGATGAACCACTTCAAGCTGATCATGGAGGGCATCCACGTGCCCGCCGGCGAGGTTTACCAGGCGGTCGAGGGCGGCAACGGCGAGTTGGGATTTTACGTCGTGAGCGACGGCAGCGGCCGTCCATATCGCGTGCGCGTGCGCCCGCCATGTTTTTTAGGCATGGGCGCGCTGAACAAGATGCTGATAGGCCGCATGATCCCGGACATCATCACGACGTTCGGCATGATCAACATGATAGGCGGCGAATGCGACCGCTAGCGTCGCGTCACGCGTTGGCCGCCCCTGTCATCTAGACGAAGCGAGCAACGCGAGCTCTTGTTTGTCATCCTGACCGAAGGGAGCAACGCGACCGAAGGGTAGGATCTCGGACAGCGGCGCGTAAGCGCCGTCGGTTCCGGTTCTGGAGTCGCACATCCACCGCATGGTGCGCGCGCGAGCCTCATGATGGTGAACGAACAAATTGTTCACCAGTCTTGAACGCCTTTTAGATTGAACCACTTGAATGTGCTGGGCTGGATAAAATGTCCACCCCACCGAAACATTCTGAAAGAGCCGCCTGATCGTACAATAATGGAGTCCTACCAATGAACGATCCCAAGCTTGAAACGGCAGTGTCATTGCCCAGCAGCTTCAGATACGGAGAGGTGTCCAGCCTCACGGCATTCAAGAAGTTCAGCTCGTCGGCCCCTAGCCTTGGGCCACTCGCTGACTTCACCGGAACGTTCATGGGCAACGGCTTTAACACCATCTTCCGGCCCGACAGCCCAGCGACACCAACGCCGCTGCCAATTCCCGTCCCTGGCAGCGACAACGTTCTCGAACTGAACCTCACTTCCGAAACCCTTTCCTTTTCGAGAAGCCTGGGTTCCGTTCCCAATCGAGGTATGGTGCAGGCTGACATCTTCCTCAACGGCGTTCCGTACCTGCAGGCCATCAGCGACGTCACCATCCCTAGCCAACCCACAGGTATCCACCTCGAGCCGGGGCTCTGGGTGATCGTGCCGACAACCACCGACCCCGCCGAGGGGCCGACGCTGGTTCGTATGGCGTCGATCCCTCACGGCACGACGGTCGTGGCCCAGGGAACCTCCTCCACCATCAGCGGAAAACCGACGATACCCGCCGTAGACATCACCCCGTTCACCACGGCCCCGCCCAACAACAAGATCGCTTTCCCTAGCCAGACAGTGGCCAACAACAACACGCCGCGGATTCCGCAAAACCTGGCCCCCTTCGTCGCCGCCGGCACTATTACGCAGGCCATGCTGACCGATCCCAACACGCTGCTGCGCAACCACATTGCGTCGCAGCACATCATCTCCACCACCGCGATCTCAATCTCCACAATGCCGGCCACCCCGTTGTTTGGCGGCGGCGCGGACAACATCGCTTTCCTCCTGGGCAACGTCGCAGCCACCGTGCCGAACGCCCAGACTCTGAAGATGACAGCGACATTCTGGATCGAGACCGTCGAGCACGTCATCATGGTGCCGATCTTCAAGCCCGGCCAGCCGCCGCTGACGGTCCGAGCTGAGACCGGCGATGCCGGGCAACCGGTTCCAAAATTCCTCCTGAACCCGCCGATCGAGATCACGACGCCGCGCTCGATCACGGTCAGATCGACGCAGATCCAGTACTCGCAGCAGGTGTTCTTGAACTTCAACACGCTAACATGGCCACACGTTTCCGTGGCCACCCTGGTGCCGAACGACGCCATCCCGGTTCCGCCCTCCGCTTGGGCCTGACCCCAGCGTGGAATCGTCGCGATCTCCGCAACTTCGTCGGGAGTTACGGAGGCCTAGCCGCTTGCGGCGCGCCACCCGCTCGCCGCCGACGGTGAACGTCTTCTTTGCGAACGTCGTCGAATCGAAAAACAGAGTAGGCCAGGACTTTTCGTTGCGTTAGTTCGGCACCGGTGCGACTATCGATCACGATCTCAAAATAGAAATTCCGGCGAACCAATGGCCGAAGAAAAGAAACTGAGCGGACCTGACTTTTCTGAGGGAGTCTCAATCACCGAATTCGCCGATGGCGGCATGGTCCAGGGCCACGCCAACGGCGAAGCTATCCTGGTCGCTCGGTGCGGCGATGAATACTTCGCCATCGGCGCGTCTTGTACCCACTATGGCGGTCCACTGGCCGAAGGACTCATAGCCGGCGATACCGTCCGATGCCCATGGCATCACGCCTGTTTCAGTCTTCGCACCGGTGAGGCGCTCCGCGCTCCGGCGCTTGACCCTGTCAGCTCCTGGAAGGTTGAAACAAGCGGCGGCAAGCTCTTCGTCCGCGAAAAGCAGCCCGAGAAGAAACGGCCCGCGGTTTCGGCGAAGGCGCCGGAAAACGTCATCATCGTGGGCGGCGGCGCGGCTGGCAACGCCGCGGCAGAGATGCTGCGGCGTGACGGGTATTCCGGCGGCGTCACGATAATAAGCGCGGATGACGCCACTCCGTGCGACCGGCCGAATCTGTCGAAGGATTTTCTAGCTGGTACTGCAAACGAGGAATGGATTCCGCTGCGCTCGATGGACTTCTATCGCGAGCACCAGATCGAACTGCTCCTGAATACGCGGGTTGCGGCGATCGATCCGCGGAAGAAGAGCGTCCAGCTAGCCGATGGCAGCAATCGCAAATTTGATGCGTTGCTCCTGGCGACGGGCGCTGAGCCAGTGAAGCTCAAGGCTCCCGGTGCCGACTCGCCGCACGTTTGTTACTTGCGCTCGCTGAGTGATTGCCGCGCGATTATTGGCAGGGCCGCCAAGGCCAGGCGTGTCGTGCTGGTAGGCGCGAGCTTCATTGCAATGGAGGTTGCGGCTTCGTTGACGCAGAGGAAGCTCCAGGTCCACGTCGTCGCGCCGGAGGCGGTGCCGATGGAGAGAGTTCTCGGACCGCAGGTGGGCGAACATCTGCGTCGTCTGCACGAACGCAACGGCGTGATGTTCCATCTGCAGCAGAGCGTCGCCGCAATTGACGAGCGAAGGGTCACGCTCAAGGACGGCAACGCGATCGAGGCCGATCTGGTCGTGATCGGAATCGGCGTAAGGCTGCTGGTCGATCTTGCCGAGGGAGCCGGCATCAAGACTGACAAGGGCGTGTTGGTAAACGAGTATCTCGAGACCAGCATTCCTCAGATCTACGCAGCCGGAGATATCGCGCGCTGGCCCGATCCGCTGACCGGGGACCATATTCGCGTCGAGCACTGGGTGGTGGCTGAACGCCAGGGACAGACGGCGGCGCGAAATATACTCGGCGGCCGCGAGCGGTTCGATACGGCGCCGTTCTTCTGGACGACTCAATACGATTTCACCCTCAACTACGTTGGTCACGCCGAGACTTGGGAGAAGCTGGATTTGGACGGCAGTATCGAAAAGCACGACTGCACGCTCTCATTCAGGCGCGGCGGAAAGACGCTCGCCGTGGCCACTATCGGACGCGACCGCGAGAGCCTGGAAAGCGAACTCGCCATGGAGAGAGCTGTCCAGGCTGATTAGGCCTGACCACCAACTGAGAAACATCACCGCATCCAGGAAGGAGTCTCACCATGTCAGGATCTCCCGCATCAGCAACCGTTGTCGCCCAACTCGTGGAGACCATGCGGGCGCTAGCCGGCCCGCATCCGGGGTTTCGCCCGGTTCACGCCAAGGGCCTCGTCTGCTCGGGTACGTTTCGCGCTTCAGCAGGGGCGCGCGCTGTGAGCCGGGCGCTGCATCTACAAGGGCAAGCGGTCGCGACCGTAATGCGTTTCTCCAATTCGAGCGGGGATCCCGACGTACACGACGGCCTCCCCGGCGCCCGCGCGCTGGCGGTGAAATTCGAGTTACCCGATGGCAAGAACGCCGACATCCTGGCGCTCCACATCGAAGGGTTTCCCGCGCGTACACCTGAGGAGTTTCTCGCTTTTCTGCGTGCGCAGCTTCCCGACCCTGCTACCGGCAAGCCTGCACCCGACGCGGTCCCGCGCTTTCTGGAAAGTCATCCCGCCACACGCGCCTTCATCGAGCGTCTGACGAAGAAACCGGTTCCGGCCAGCTATGGGCAGGCCTGCTATTACGCGGAGCATGCATTTCGGTTCACTGCCGCGGATGGCAGCAGCCGATTCGGCCGCTATCGCTGGACGCCCGAGGCGGGAGAGGTCTATCTATCGCCCGACGATGCGAGCAAGCGCAGTGCGAATTTTCTGCGCGAGGAATTGGAGAGCCGCCTGCGAAACGGTCCGGTCGCGTTCCGCCTCCTCCTGCAAGTGGCTGGCGAGAGCGATCCGACAGACGACGTCACCACCTTGTGGCCGGCGGACCGGCCGCTCGTCGAGCTGGGACGGCTGGAGCTGACCCGTATCTCCCCGACCAGCGCCGCCGATGAGCGCGGTCTCGTGTTCGACCCGACCAACGTAACGGACGGTATCAGTCTCTCGGCCGATCCGATTCCGGCGGCGCGGTCAGCCGCTTACTCCATCTCGTACGATCACCGCAGCAAGGAAGAGTGAGGGTCCCACGTCTGCCAATCGGTCCCGCATCTTCTCCGAATACCAAGGTGCAGGGTTTAACCCTGCCCAAGGAAGCGTGAAACCCACGGTGGGTTTCACATTAAATCAAGTGATTTACCCTTCCCCGAATGCGACCGCTGACCGTTAGCGGCGAGCCACTCGCTCGCCGCCAATCGCAAAACTCTTTCTGACCAGCGTCGTCGAATCGAAAAACAGAAATGGCGTCGGCATCGCGACGGCGGGCCGTCGCTTGAATGTGAAGTCGGGGGTCGCGGGCAATCCGTCGGTCTGATCGATCACCGTGACCAGGAACGGCGCCGGCGCCGCGAGTTTGAGTTCGAGGTCGAAGCCGCTCGCCGGCGCGTGCCAGTACCATCCCGACCATCCGTCGGTGATGCGATCGCCCGGCGACTTGCCGTCGATCGAGCTGCCGATCACCGTCACGCCCACCGGCACCGACATCCACACGATCGATGCGCCGCGCGCCGACGCGATATGCATCTTTACTGTACGGGTGCCGGCGATCGTCGAGTCGTCGAGCACCTTGAGCTCCGGCTGCGGCGCGTTGATGAGAGGAGCGTCGCCCTCGGTCGTTCGGCCGCGATTCAGATGCGCGAAGTCGCGATATTTGGTCGAGATGCGCGCGAGACTCGGCGTCGGCGTGTCGGCGGTCGCGAGACCAGTGATCCTGGGCAGCCATCCTCCGCGCACGTGATGCTGGAAAAATTGCGACGTGAAGCTGTCGGGCCGTGAATCCAGACTGACCCATCGCGCGTGCCCGCGGTCCGCGTCGAGAAAATAAAAGATACTGTCGGGATGCGGCTGTGCGGCATCAAAGTTGCTGGCCGCGTTGCCCTTGATGAACATCACGATCGCGAGCACACCGAGCACGGCGGGCACGATCCATCGCCGTCCGCTGGTGAGAAACTCGATGTATGGGATGAACAAGCCGAAGAGCAGGGCGGCCATCAACCCACTTAATACCAGGAATAGTATGGTGCCGTCGCCGCTCGCGGCGAACGACGGCGCGAGCATCACGGTTCCCGGCGCCAGCGCCACCGACGCGATAATCGCGGCGCGCCTGTCAGTCGCGACCGGGCGATAGGTCATCGCGAGCGTCGCGAACAGCAGCGGCCACGTGAGAATGTAACTGCCGCCGGGCATCGCGATGCTCGTGGCGAGCGTCAGGACTGTCCACACCACGAGCGCGCCTGCGCCAAGGTTCCGCAAACGAATCGAGCGGCTGATGAGCGCATATGCAGCCCACAACGTGCCGAATATCAGCGCGTCCGCCGCGACCGAATAGTAAAAACCGCCGTACGTCGTGCGGACAGGCAGCATTCGCCAGCCCGCGAGAGTCGCCATCAGCCACCACACGCCGCGCGCCTCGGCGAGCGCGACCGCGATCGCAATCGCGTAGATCGCAAAGCCGGCCGCGATGCCGCCAATGCTGAAACGTCCGTCACGAATTCCAATCCAGATCACACTGAGAACCAGGATCGTCACCAGGATCGCGACAGGAAGCGCCAGCAGCGCCGAGTAGTGAATCAACGTTCCGGCGACGACGAAGAAAACCGCATCGCCGGTACGCGGATCGTTCAGATCAATCGAGCCGAACCTGCGCGCCATCGACAATGCGTACGTCCCCTGATGCTGCAGCGTTCGCTGATCGAGCAAGGCGGCATTGTCGAGCGCAGTGTGATAACGCGTGATTCCACCGACCGCAGCGAAGTTCATCCCGGCCATGCCGGCGTCAAGAAAAACCGTCACGTCGGTATCATTGGGCAAGCGCTCGTACACGGCCGCGGCGGCAGAGGTGGCGTAAGGAAAGGGCGCAGCCGCGAGCTGATCGATCAACCACGAATTGTGCGTGCTGGTCTGGAACATCATCGACGGGCCGTAGTCGCCGCGCATCTCGAAGTTCAGCACGACCTTGATGTTGTGGAGCGCCGGGTACGTTTCAACGAAACCCTTCGCACCAAGCAGCCCGAGCTCCTCGCCATCGGTGAACAGAACGATCAGATCGTTGCGCAGCGGGGTCGCGCCAGCCTTGAGCGTACGAATCGTTTCGAGGATTGCCGCGACCGACGCCGCGTCGTCGCCTGCGCCGGGTCCACTCGGCACCGAGTCGTAGTGCGCGACCATCAGCACTGCGCCGGTCGGGTGCGTGCCTGGAATCTTCGCCACGAGATTATTCGTCACGGCCCAAGTATCCGGCCCAAATGGAATGTGCCGCGCGACAGTAGCGGTCTGGACTTCAGGATTCGCGCCGAGTTCGCGCAAGCGACCGACGAGGTACTCGCGCACCCGATCGTTTTCGGCTGAGCCGAGCGGGTGCGGCTTTTTCGCGATCTCGCGCACGTCGCGCATCGCGCGCGCCGCGGAGAACTCCGTCCCGGGCGCATTTGCGTCAACGGCCGGTGGCGGCTCGATGCTGCGGATCGCGAGCAATCCGACCAGGATCAGAAACGCAAGCGTGATTGGCCCGATAAAACTGCCCGAGCGGCGCAGTTCGTCCGTCAAATGAGGATTGCCTCCGCCATTTCAGCGTTCTTATACGCGGATGGGGTCGCGGCGAACAATTGGCGCAAGTGCTCTTTGCGGCGCCGGTCTGCGTCGTTATCATCGAGCGTTGGAGTTGAACCGGCCTCGACCAGTCTCAAAATGTCCTCTGCTGAAGCCATCGCCACGCAAATCGCGCCGCCGCCGCGGCGTGTGCTGATCGTGCTGCTCGGCGCTATTGGCGACGTGGTTCGCGCGCTGCCATTGCTCGGGCGCATTCGCAACGCGTGGCCCGACGCGCACATCGCGTGGGCGGTGGAACCCAAGTCGAAGGCAGTGCTTGAACACCATCGCTGGCTCGACGAGATCATTGTGTACGATCGCGCGCACGCGCCGTTTACGTTCGTCCCGTTTCTGTGGCGCGTTCGCAAAGGCCATTTCGACCTGGTCGTAGATCTACAGCGTCATCTCAAAAGCGGTTTCACGTCGCGAATCTCAGGCGCCCGAGAACGTTTTGGTTTCGCCGCGCCGAACACCAAGGAGTTCAACTATCTTTTTTCGAATCATCAGATCGAACCGCAGCCGAATATGCGGCTGAAGCTCCTGCAATACCAGGCGTTCGGCGACGCACTCGGCATTGCACCCTCGCCGGTAGAGTTTGGACTCGCCGCTACCGAAGACGAACGCGCGCGCGCTCTCGAATTGCTGCGCGATGCGCCGCGTCCTCTGCTGGCGGTGATCCTTGGCTCGTCGTGGGTGAGCCGCATCTACTTTCCCGAATCGACCGCGGCGGTGATTCGCAGGGTCGCGAGCGCTGACGGCGATAGCCCGGCGCTTTTTCCGGTGTTGCTCGGCGGTCCCGACGAAACGGCGCTCGCCGGCGAAGTCATGCGCAATCTCGACGGCGTGCCCGCGCTCAACCTGGCCGGACGCACCTCGCTGCGCGATCTGATCGCGATCTTCCCCGAGTGCGCGGTCGCGTTCGGGCCCGACTCCGGCCCGATGCATATCGCGGCCGCGGTCGGATGTCCGGTCGTGTCGCTGTGGGGCGCGACGGCGTCGGAGCGGTCCGCGCCGTGGGGTTTCGCCGAGCTGGCAATCAGCGGCGCGATCCCGTGTCATCCCTGCTATCTTCGTCAGTGCCCGATTGGGCGCGAATGCATGCGGCGAATATCACCCGAAGAAGTAAGCCTGACCGTCAGGCGCGCGCTCGCGATGCGCGGAGCGGCGCAATGACGTGGTGGATGACCGGCTTTGAAGGGGTGCCGTTGACGCGCGGCGGGTGGACTTTTTTATTCCCGGGCTACGACGCGCGATTTTCAGAGGAGTTGCGCGAGAGCTTGATCGATTCCGCATTCGCCGCGATCGATGGCACGCTGGCGACTCGAGTGCGACGCTCGCGTCACGCTGAGACCTGGTCCGGACATTTTCAGCATGTCGGGGGTCCGGACGCTTATTTCAAAGTGCTCGACCCGATTCGCGGACTGAATCGAATCAGGTGGATATTCAAGCGCATGCGTGCGGCGCATGTCGCGTCGATATCGGAGCATCTGCGGGCCGACGCGGTGGGCGTTCCGGAAATTCTGCTGCTCGGCGCCGAGCGCCGTGGCGGCCGCGAGATCATAGTCACCGAGCGGGTCAACGGAATGAATGTTGCGCGTCATCTGAAGCGTGCGAAGCCCGCGTCCAGGCGCGTTGTGTTGCGAGCGCTCGGCGCGGAGGTCGCGCGGCTGCATCGCGCAGGATATATCCACGGCGACCTGACGCCGTACAACGTCTTCGTCACGGGACTCGAGCCGCCGCAATTCGTTTTCATCGATCATGAACGCACCCGGCGCACGATTCTGAGCCGCTTCGAGCGGCCTCGGATGCGCAACCTGGTTCAACTGGGCCATCTCGACGTCGGCGGCGTGACGAATACCGATCGGATGCGCGTCTGGTGCGGATACTCCGCGATGTATTCCGCGCGGCGTCCGCGGGTGCAACGACGCCGGGTTGCCGCGATGCTGGCGGCGAGAATGGTGCTCGAACTCAAAGACGCAGCGGTGGCAGCGGGCGCATCGTCGTCTCTCGGGCAGCATCGGGAGGCGAGGGGAAGCTGATGACGGAGCGGACCAAAATTTCGGTGGTGATTCCGGTCTACAATGAAGCGGCGACGATCGGCCGCGTAATCGAGCGCGTGCTGGATTGTGGCTTTGACCCCGAGGTCGTCGTCGTCGATGACGCTTCGACCGACGGCACGGCGAAATATCTGCGCCAGCTCGAGCATCCACAGGTTCGATGTTTTTTTCACGAGGTCAACCGCGGCAAAGGCGCCGCGCTGCGGCTGGGGTTTGCCGCGGCGAAAAATCCTTACGTGTTTGTGCAGGACGCCGACCTCGAATACGATCCGCGCGACTACGCCGCGATGATCGAGCCGATGCTCGACGGCCGTGCCGACATGGTTTACGGCTCGCGCTTCCTCTCGGGGCCGCATCGCGTCATGTTCTTCTGGCATTACGTGGCGAACCGGTCGGTGACTCTTCTCTCCGACATGGTCAACGATCTCAACCTGACCGACATGGAGACCGGGATGAAGGCTTTCGTGCGCGAGAAGCTGATGTCGTTGAAACTCAACGCCAATCGCTTCACCTTCGAGCCCGAAATAACCGCCAAGGCGGCGCGCGCGCGATGGCGAATCTACGAAGTGCCGGTGTCGTACGCTGGACGGACTTACGAAGAAGGCAAGAAAATAGGCATTCGCGACGCGCTGACGGCGGTCTGCGCAATTTTGTATTACAGATTTTTCGATTGATGCGGTCCAAACTGCAATATGATGCAGACAGCTCAACATCAGGGCGCCTTCCACGTGCCTGACAATAGCGAACCGGCCGGCGCGTCCGCGCTGAGTATCGTGGGCGTCGATCCCGAGCTTGGCTTCGCCGGTGGCGAGACGCAGGTGTTGGGACTGACGCTCGCGCTGGCTGGCGAGGGTCATCGCGCGGAGCTGATTTGCGATCCAGCGGGACGGCTCTGGGAGCGGGCCGTCGCGGCGGGGATAAGATGTCATCCGAACCGCGTCCGCAACGCGATCGACCTGGCGGCCGGTATCCGGCTGCGCGCGATTCTCAAACGCGAACGCTACGACGTCGTGCATTTCCACACCTCGCGCGCGCATTCGATGGCGCCGTTTGCGCGCGGTTTCGCGGAAGCGCTGATCGTTACGCGGCGGATGGACAACAGGCCCAATCGCGTTTTCGCGCCGTACCTGTACAATCGGGCAGTCGACGCAGTGGTAGCGATCTCAGGCGGCGTGGCCGATTCGCTGGCGGCGGCGGGAGTCGATCGACAACACGTGACAGTGGTTCAAAGCGGCGTGGACTGTGATCACTTTCGCCCGCCAACTCCTCAGGAACGTGCGGATGCGCGCGCCGCGCTTGGAATTTCGGATGATGAAATCGTGATATCAGCGGTCGGAGCCCTCGAGCAGCGCAAGGGCCACCGCTATCTAATCGAAGCGATCGGAGCGCTCACGGCAACCGGGAAGTTCAAATGTTTTATCGCTGGTCAGGGATCGATTCGCATAGTACTGCAGCGCGAAATCGCGGTAGTCAGATGCACTCAGCGAATAAAGCTGCTCGGCGGAATCGACGATCCGCGCGAACTGCTCTGGGCGTCGGACATTTTCATAATGCCGTCGCTGAAAGAAGGGCTCGGTGTGGCCGCTCTGGAAGCCATGGCGAGCGGACTTCCAGTGATTGCGAGCGACGTTGGCGGCCTCCGCGAAGTAGTGGACGATCGCACCGGAAACCTCGTGCCGCCGGCCAATCCTGAAAAAATTGCCTCGGCGATTCATCAGCTGGCGGAATCGGCTGGGTTGCGAGCGCAGATGGGCGCGGCGGCGCGCGCGCGCGTCATGGAAAATTACTCGATGGAAAAGATGGCGGCGCGGACGCTCGCAGTCTATCGCGCGAGCGTGAGAAAAACGCGGGGAGAAAGGAACGGAGTTGCATGAAGAGCATGACTGGATTCGGCCGGGCGATCGCCGAACACGACGGCACTCGAGTGACCGCGGAAGTGCGGGCACTCAATCAAAGATTTTTCGAACTCAAGCTGGCGGTGCCGCGCGGATGGGGCGAGCATGAAGCGGAGATTCGCAAGACGGTGCAGAGCGTGGTGGCGCGCGGGCGGGTCGAAATTTTTATCAAGGCGGTTGCGCTGAAGCCGCCGCCGGTGCGGCTGGAGGTGAACGACCGGCTGGCGAATTTGTACGTTGCCGAACTGCGGCGTCTCGGCAAGCAGCTTCATCTCAACGGCAATCCGGAAATCGGATCGATCCTGAACCGGCCCGAGATTTTTCACGTGGTCGAAGAGGAGCAAGAGTCACGCGCGTCGTTCACGCTCGGCCAGAAGGCGTTGGTTCGCGCGTTGAAGGCGCTGGAAGCGGAGCGCGTGCGCGAAGGCCGCAGCCTGCACGACGATTTCGACGCGCGGATCCGCAAGATAGAAGCGGCGGTGCCGAGGATTGAACGGCTTGCGGAACAATCGCGCGCGGAGATCCTGGAAAATTTCCACAAACGCATTCGCGAACTGCTCGAGGACCTGCCGGTGAACGAGAAACGCCTCTACGAGGAGGCGTCGTCGGCGTCGCAGCACGGCGATATCAGCGAAGAGATCACGCGGCTGCGAACGCATCTCGAGGGCCTGAAGGCGTTGCTCAAGCGCAAGGGGCAGGTGGGTAAGTCGATTGAATTTCTGCTGCAGGAAATCAATCGCGAAGTGAATACGATGGGATCGAAGTCGCAGAACGCGGCGTTATCTCAAGTAACGGTTGAAGTTAAGGCGGAAGCCGAAAAGATGCGCGAGCAGGTCCAGAACGTCGAATAGTATATACTGCGAGGGCCTTTGCAGCCGGTTGATGGTTCTATACGCTTGAAATCAGACGATCCGTTGCCGCCGAGACGCGGTATAATCTTCATCCTTTCGGCGCCGTCGGGCGCAGGCAAGACGACGATCTATCGCGCGGCGCTGAAGGCGATCGCGGGGTTGGAATTTTCGATATCCCTGACCACGCGCGCGCCGCGGGAAGGCGAGGCGGACGGAATCGACTACCGCTTCGTGAGCGAGGAAGAGTTCAAACGCAGGCAATCGTCGGGCGAGCTCGCCGAATGGGCGCGGGTGTTCGAGTCATCTTATGGCACGCCGCGGGCGCCGTTGGACAACGCGGTCGCGGCGGGCCGCGACATCCTGCTCGACATCGACATCCAGGGCGCGCGGCAGATTCGCGCAAAGTATCCGCACGATGCGGTCGGGATATTTGTGCTGCCGCCGACTTTCGCTGAACTCGAGGGGCGCCTGCGCGGGCGCGCCACCGAGGAAGAATCGAAAATCCAGCATCGCCTTCACAAAGCGCGCGAAGAAGCCGAGGCCTATCCTGAATACGACTTCCTGATCGTCAACGCCGAGATAGGCAAGTCGGTCGCGCAGCTCGAAACGATCGTAAACGCGGAGCGGCTCAGGGTCAGCCGGCTGCGCGGCGAATTCGCGCCGTGGAAGAGTTAGCGCAAAGCAGTGTTCCCGACCAACTCGCCGGCCTGATCGGGCGGGTGCAGACCTACAATCCGCAGGCCGACGTCGGGCTGATTCGGCGCGCGTACGACTACTCGGCGCGGATGCATCTCGATCAGAAGCGCGAGTCGGGCGAGCCCTACGTCACACATCCGCTGAACGTCGCGATGATCATCGCACAGCTCAAACTCGACGTACCCTCTATAGTCACCGGCCTGCTGCACGACGTCGTCGAGGACACCGAGACCTCGCTCGCCGAGGTGCAGACCGATTTCGGTCCCGAGGTCGCGCAACTGGTCGACGGGGTGACCAAGGTCTCGAAGATCACGTTCCAGAGCCGCGAGGAAAAGCAGGCGGAGAATTTCCGCAAGATGATCATCGCGATGGCGAAGGACATTCGCGTCGTGCTGATCAAGCTGGCCGACCGGCTGCACAACATGCGCACGCTCGACCATCTGGCCGCCGACCGGCAGCAGGAAATCGCGCGCGAGACGATGGAGATTTACGCGCCGATCGCGCATCGGCTGGGAATCTACTGGCTCAAGTCGGAGCTCGAGGACCTTTCGTTTCGCTATCTGAATTCGAGCGCATACCAGACGCTGAAGGCTTTCGTCGCGGCCAAGCGCAAGGAGCGCGAGGAGTATATCGCCAACGTCATCGAGATCCTGTCGCGACGCATGTCCGACAGCGGGGTAACGGCGGAGGTCACTGGCCGGCCGAAACATTTCTTTTCGATTCACTCCAAGATGCAGGAACTGGGGCTGAGCTTCGAGGAGATCTACGACCTGGTCGCGTTCCGCATCATCGTGGACACGGTGCGCGAGTGTTACGAGGCGCTCGGGGTCGTGCACGCCAACTGGAAGCCGGTGCCCGGCCGTTTCAAGGATTACATCGCGCTGCCCAAGGCCAACATGTATCAGTCGCTGCATACCACGGTGATCGGTCCGCGCGGGCAGCGGATGGAAGTGCAGATTCGCACGCGCGAGATGCACAAGGTCGCCGAGGAAGGAATCGCGGCGCACTGGAGCTACAAGGACGGCAACTCGAAAGAGGTCAAGGACACCGAGCGGTTCGCATGGCTGCGGCGGCTGATCGAATGGCAGCAGAACCTCAAGGACCCGCAGGAATTTCTGTCGACCGTCAAGGACGATCTGTTCCCCGAGGAAGTTTTCGTGTTCACGCCCAAGGGCGACGTGTTCGATTTTCCGCTCGGCTCGACGGTGATCGACTTCGCGTACCGAATCCATTCGCAGGTCGGCAACCATCTCGCCGGCGCGCGCGTCAACGGGCGCATGGTCCCGCTGCGCTACCGGCTGCGATCGGGCGACACGGTCGAGGTGCTGACGTCGGAAAAGCAGGTGCCCGGCAAGGATTGGACGAACTACGCGGCGACCGCGCGCGCGAAATCGCGCATCCGCCAATGGCTGCGTAATCAACAAGCGGAACGCTCGCGCGATCTCGGAGTATCACTGCTCGATCGCGAGCTCGAACCGGTCAAGCTGAGCGTCACGCAGCTCAGATCGGGTAAGCGTCTGGAAGGTGTGCTCGGAGACTTCTCGCAGCGCGACGTCGACGGGCTGCTCGCGGCGGTCGGCTACGGAATAATCACGCCGGCGCAGTTGCTGGCGAAACTTCTCACGCCCGACGAGCTGAAAATCTACCGTCCCGAGAAAGCGCCCACCCCGCTGGGACCGGCGCAACGCGAACGCGCGGCCAAAGAGGCGCGCAAATCCGCGAGCGGCGCGGTCGTGGTCTCGGGCGTCGGCGACATGCTGGTGCGATTCGCTCGATGCTGTAATCCTCTCCCGGGCGAGGCGATCACCGGGTTCATCACGCGCGGGCGCGGCGTTACGGTGCACGTCGCGGGATGCCCGCATGCGCTCAACACAGATCCACAGCGGCGCGTCCCGGTGGTGTGGAAGGACGGCGAGGAAGCGCCGCGGCCGATTCGTCTGGAAGTGCTATGCGCCGATCAGCCGGGCTTGCTCGCCGCGATGACCAAGGCGATCGCGTCGGCGGGCGTGAATATTTCGACAGCCGAAGTGAAGACTCACGGCGCCGACGGCCGCGCGCTGGCGGTCTTCGAGGTCAGCGTGAGCAGCGCGCGTCAATTGAACAACCTGATGAACTCGATCGGCGCGATCGACGGCGTCATGAGGGTCTCGCGCCTCGGCCAGCACAACGGAAATCGCTACGGATGAAAGCCTCGATTCACACTCGGCAAGCGCCGGCCGCAATTGGTCCGTATTCGCAGGCGGTCGAGCAAAACGGCATGGTCTTCTGCTCGGGACAGATCGCGCTCGACCCGGCGTCGGGCACGCTCGTCGAAGGCGGGATCGAATTCGAGACTCGGCGCGTGCTGCAGAACCTCGGCGAAGTGCTGGCAGCCGCGGGCCTGGATTTTGTCGATGTCGTCAAGACGACAATCTTCATGACCGATCTGTCCGAGTTTGAAATCGTCAACCGCATCTACGGAGAGCATTTCGATCCTCCGAATCCCGCGCGCTCGACCGTGCAGGTCGCAGCGCTGCCGCGCAACGCTCGAATCGAGATCGACGCGATCGCGATGAAGCGCGACTAGCTTCACCAATCACTCAAGATTCAAAATCGCCAGTGCGGCCGCGTCGAGAAATTCGCCGGACGGGTCGAGCTTGCGCGCTGACCGTATCAAGCGCGCCGCGTTCGCTCGGCGCATCGACGGCGACAATGGCGCGTCGAAGAGCCGTGCCTTGTCGAGGTCGATGATGACCACTGTGAAACTGTCTCTCGCTCGCGTCACCAGCAAGTTGTGAAGATTGAGATCGGCGTGAAATAGACCCTTGTCGTGCATCGTATCGATTGCCGCGCGCGCCTGCGCGAGAACGTGATTGCGAACGGTCGGATCGTCGTCAGTCTTCACGAATTCCCACAACGTCATTCCGCGCACCGCACGAGTCAGGAAAAATCCCCGATAAAGAGCCGGACCGATCCATTCGACCATCGCGCCCATCGGCTCGGCCACGGGAATTCCGCGGCGCATCGATTCAATAGTCACGTTGAGTTCAGCCAGCGGGCGCGGCGCCATGCCCACGTAGACATCGCTGAGAATCGATCCGATCATTCCGCCGCGACGCCCGCGGCGAGCATACAATTCGACGCCGCCGAGGTTCATCCGAAATGCGCTCTGGCGATTTCCCGCGCCGGCTTCAGGTGAAGGTGTGAGCTCGGCGAGCTTCTGTATGATCTGCGCGGCGGATGAGGTGATGTCGCGATGAATCACGAGTTCGCGGCGTCCGATCCTGAACGTCGAGAAGTTCGGATCGGGGCGCCACTTCATTTGCGCAGGCGGTCTCACGTTTGAACCATCTCGCTCGTGCGCCACAACGCGAACAAAGCGGCAAGCACGAGCAGCGATGAAAGGAAATGTGCCGAGTAGAAGAGGGCGACGCGGTTCAAATAGTTTCCGGTCGCGAGATTGAGCACCACCGAGATGGCGAAAAGCGTCCACACGGAAATCGGCGCACTTTTGCCGGCGGCGCGGTCGGTCCACAGCGCCGTGGTCAGAGCCATGTATGGGACGAGCATCGCCGCGTAGTAACTCTTCCACGAAATCGGCGCGAATGAGGGCATCAAGCAGAAGAAACCGCACAGCGCGAGGCGGCTCGCGAAGTTTCTCCGCCCGTCGCTCGTCCAGTCCCAGAGCGACACTGCCGCGATGAGCACTATTTCGAGAGCCATTCCGGCAAGCGTGGCGGCGGCCGACGTTTCCGCGGCATCTCCGACGCGAAGACTCATCAGGCGAGCGACCGCGGACACACCCGACTGGTTCGTGAGCATCGTGCGATACCGATTCGTCATCGAAACGATCGCGGTGGCGTAGGCGCCAGTTTGATCGATCCATCGGTGTGGCCCGAAGACCACGATTGGCGCGACCAGGAGCGCGATTCCTGCCGCGACAGCCCATCCGAGCGCGGCGAAGTTTCGGCGAATCGCTAGATGAAGCGCGGCAAGCACTGCGAACGGCTTGATCAGTACGGCCGCCGCAAGCATCAGACCCGTCCACGCCTCGCGGGATTCGTCGGCGTAAACGATCGCCCACACGATTAGCGTAAGCGTCGGGAGATTTATCTGGCCATGATCGAAGTTGTTGTCGATGAATCTAAACGACAGCAGCACCGGGACGACGATCAGCACGGCCGGCAATGGTCGCTCGCGGCCGAATAGCATCACGCCAGCGCCGAGGATCAGTTCGACCAGCGAGAATGCGTTGATCGCGAAGAAAACAAACTGCGCGAGATGACGTGGCAGCGCGGCGAACGGTGCGAATCCGATCGCAAAGATTGGCGCGTAGAGAAAGCGATCGGAGTCGTCGGGCGGGTAGATCGCGAGGCCGTGGAGGACGCGATGTCCCGCGCGATAGTAAACATTGAAGTCGCCCTGCGAGCGGAAGGTCGCCGAGATGCCGAGTGCGACGAGGTAGATGCCGATCGCGAGCCATGCGAACTGGCGGGCGCGCGTCGCGTCGATCGTATTCATCGCGGGGAAGCTGGCCGCGCGCCGCGGCGAGGTCACGCGATCGGCTTGGCTTCCTCGATCAGCATGATCGGAATGTCATCGCGCACCGGATATTCGAGTTTGCAAGCGCCGCAGACCAGGCCGTCCTGCTTGTCGTTGAGATGCAGATCGCCTTTGCATTTCGGGCACGCGAGGATGTCGAGCAATTCCTGATTCAGCGCCATTTTTTTACCTCTTACCCGTCCACGGCCGCCGCCGGCACCGTTATGCGCCCGAGTATCAATTCGTCGAGCGCGCGGGCGTCATCCGCGTCCATCGTCACTTCGAGCCTGAGAGCGTATAGCGAATCGCGCGGGAACGGAAACCGCTCGAGCTTGACCAGGTCCTTTTCGGTGGTGACGAGCAGGTCGGTGTCGCGCATCGCATTCACCATAGCCTGCCAGTCAGCGTTGGTGTAGGCGTGATGGTCGGGAAAATCGTAGACGCCGACCAGATCGGCGTCGAGTTCGCGCAGCATCGCGTAGAACCCGCTCGCATCCGCGAGACCGCTGACCGCGAGCACGCGCCGTCCTCCAAGTCCCAGCGGGGTTTCGCGCCACATCCCATTCTCGGTGATCAGCAACGCGCGCGGCCGCACCGACGCGTGAAGCAGCTTGCGCGCGGTCAGTTGCTTCAGCTGCGACGGTAGAATTGCCGACGGGGCGCTCCCGGAGTTCATCACTATGATCGCATCGGCGCGGCCGACGGCGCGGATCGGTTCGCGCATCGGCCCGGCCGGGATCATCCAGCCATTGCCGAAGCCGCGCTGGTTGTTCACCAGCACGAGATCGATGTCGCGATTCAAACGCAGGTGCTGAAAGCCGTCGTCCAGGATCACCGCGTCGAGCGGACCGAGCTTGTGCAGCAGCTCGATGCCGTCGATGCGCCGCCGCGCAACCGCAATCGGGCCGGTGAATGACTTCGCCATCATCGTCGGCTCGTCGCCCGCATCTTCCGCGGCGATTTTCAATTCGCCACCGTCAGCGACCAGCTCGGCGAGTGCTTTCGATCGCGTGCGTCGATAGCCCCGGCTCACTATTCCAACTCGCAGACCTTGGCTCTGCAAGCGCCTGGCGAGAAACAACGTGAATGGAGTCTTGCTGGTTCCGCCGACCGTCAGGTTGCCGACGCTGATGGTCAGCACGGGAGCGCGCTGTTTCATCCTTCGCCAGTAAAGGTGACGCGCGCCGACGCCGATTCGGTAGAGGCCGGCGGCCGCTGCGAGGCCGACCCACGCCGGGAGGAGGCGCGCGGGAAGATCGCGCTGCCAAAATCGCTCGATTGGCGGGCGATTCGGACTCGGCTGGCTGGCGGGCATCGGTCAGCCGAGATTAATGAGCGCTTCGAGATGCTTCAAGGCGAGCTGCGCGCCGCCGGCCCCTTTGTTCACCGTCGCGCGCGCTCTTCGGCCGGCTTGTTGTCGGGCAGCCTCGTCGCCGAGCCATTTCGAAGTTTCGATGACGACGTCGCGCGCGTCTTTGACGATTCGAGCGCCGCCTGAGCCGACAATCGACGACACAATCTGCTTCTGGTTCTCGTGATACGGACCGATCAGCACGGGGACCTCGACCATCGCGGGCTCGGCGGGATTCTGCCCGCCGCGGCCCGGCGCAAGACTGCCGCCGACGAACGCAATTGCGCCGCGACGATAGAAGCTGCGCAACTCGCCCATCGTGTCGAGGATCAAAACATCGGCGTCGCGCGCCGCCGCTGGAGAACGGAGTTTCGACGCCTTCACGTAGTCGAGCGAGGCTGCGCGCAGCGCGTTTTCGACATCCGGTGTGCGCTCGAGATGGCGTGGCGCGATCGCCAGCGCGAGCTCGGGAAAGTCTTTGCGCAGTTCACGGTAGGCGTCGGCGATCACGGCGGCTTCGCCCGACGCGGTCGATCCCGCGATGAAAATCTTGCGCCCCGGTGCAAACGCCAGCAGCTCAGGACGAATCGGTTCTTCATTCGCCTGCGCCGTCTCGATTTTGGTGTTGCCGGTGACTATCACCTTCGCCGGAATCTCGAATTCCGCGTAGCGATGCGCGTTGGCAACGCTCTGCGTCAGAATCAGGGTTGCGTGGCCGAGCGCGTCTTCAAACAGGCTGCGCGCGCGTAAGTATCGGCGCAGCGACCGTCCCGAAATTCGACCGTTAACCACCGCGACTGCCGCGCCGCTGCGCGCGGATTCGATGAAGTAGTTCGGCCAGATTTCAGTCTCGGTTATCAGCACGATGCTCGGCCGCACGCGGTGAAGAAAAGATCGCACCGCGCGCCGATTGTCGAGCGGCGCCAGCATCCACGCCGCCGCGCCTGGAATTCGGCGCATGGCAGCTTCGCGCCCCGTCGCCGTCATCGTGGTGATCGCCATGACCGCGTCGGGATAACGTTCCAGCAGGCCGACGGCGACCGGCCGAATCGCCTCGATCTCGCCGACCGACGCCGCATGAATCCAGATTCGCGGCGCGCCGGCGGCATCCGGAAAATCGCCGTGCCCCATCCGCTCGCGATAGTCGCGCAAGTTGGCGGGATGCGCGGCGAGCAGCGCAAACGGCAGCGCCGGATACCACAGGATGTTGTACAGTGCGCTTAGCATCGGAGCGTCGTCGATCCGGACACCTGGCGAGTCGAATTTACAATCGCGAATCTCAGTTAACGAGACCGCCGTTGCCGGCCAGATCTTCGGGCGACGTGAATTGCAGGTCGTAGAGCTTTCGGTATTCCTGACCGCGCGCGAACAATTCGTCGTGGGTGCCGTCCTCGACGATGCGGCCGTGAACGACCACGACGATCCGATCCGCGCGGCGCACGGTGGAGAGCCGATGCGCGATGACCAGGGTCGTGCGGTTCGCCATCAGATGCTCGAGCGCCTCCTGCACCGAGCGTTCGGCGGCCGAGTCCAGCGACGAGGTCGCCTCGTCGAGGATCAGAATCGGTGCGTCCTTGAGCAGCGCCCGCGCGATGGCGATTCGCTGGCGCTCGCCGCCCGAGATGCGCACGCCCAACTCGCCGACCATCGTCTCGTAACCGTTGGGCAGCCGCGAGATGAAGTCGTGAGCGTTGGCGAGCTTGGCGGCGGCGACCACGCGCTCGAGTTTCTTGTCGCTGCTGCCGTAGGCGATATTGGCGCGAATCGTGTCATCGAACAGAAACGTGTTCTGCGTGACCAGGCCGATTTCAGAGCGCAGCGAAGCGATCCGCAGCTTGCGCACGTCGATTCCGTCGACTGTGACGCGGCCTTGCTGCACGTCATAAAAGCGCGGAATCAGATCCGCCATCGTCGATTTGCCGCCACCGCTCATCCCGACCAGCGCCACGACCTGGCCAACGCCGATCTCCAGGTTGATATCGTGCAGCACCCATTCGTCGCCGTAGCGGAAGCTGACGTTTTCGAACGCGACCCGGTGCGGACCCGGCCGCAGCTCGATGCCGTCGGGATCGTCGGGAACTTCGCTCGGTTGATCCATCATCTCGAAGACGCGTTCGGCCGCGGCCAGCCCCTGCTGAATGCTGTTGTTGGTTTTGCCGAGCGCCTTGAACGGCCGGTACACGAGAATCATGGTGGTGAAAAATGCGGCGAATTGTCCGAGCGTGCGGGTGCCCGATTGCAGCGATCCCACCGCCCACCAGACCACGGCGACGACGGCAATCGCGCCCATCGCCTCGATCACCGGACCCGTGAACGCCTTGATCCGCGCGACGCGCATGAAAATTCGAAACAGCCGCTTGAGCTCGCGATTGAAGCGGGCGCGCTCGTAGTCTTCCATGCCGAAAGCCTTGACGACGCGATTGCCCTGGAAGGTTTCATGCAGCAGCGACTGCAACCCGCTCAATTGCTTTTGCTGATTCTTGGTTTCGCGGCGAACTTTCTTCGACAGGCTTGCGATCGGCAGCACGATGATCGGAAAACCGATGAAGGCGACGATCGCGAGCTGCCAGTCGAGCGTGAAGGCCGTCACCAGCAGCGCGATCAGCGACATGCCATCGCCGAAGATCGAGAACACGCCGCCGCTGAGGCTCGTCACAACCACGCCGACGTCGTTGATGATTCGCGAGACCATCACGCCGGTGGGAGTGCGATTGAAAAAACCGAGCGATTGGCGCTGCAGGCTTTCGTTCAGGTCGGCGCGGATGTCCATCGTCAGCTTCTGAGCGATGTAGGCGCTCAAGTAATCGTCGGAAAAATTCGCGAGCGCGCGGAGCAAAAATAATCCCGCGAGCACCAGCGAGTATTCGCGCAGCTTCAGGGCGCTGTGCGCGTCGAGCTGATGACCGACTTTCAGATTGGTCACGAGATCGACAACGTACTTCATGATGAACGGGATTCCGGCGCTGGCCGCCGACAACACGGCCATCGCGATGCCGAGCAGCAGCACGTACGGGAACATGTATCGGCGCAGGTAGCCGTACAACCGCCATTGCAATGGGGTCAGCAGCTTCACGCGGGCGGCCTCGATGCGATCATGTCGAGTGCGATCGTCGCGACGCGGCCCGCTGCGCCCGGCGTGCCGAGCTTCTCGCGCAACGCTTTCAGCGCTGTAACAGTGTCCGCGCGGATCGTGTCGCTGAGCAGAGGCTCGGCGGCGCGCACCAGCTTCGCAACGGTCACGTCGCGCTGGATCAGCTCCGGCACGATCTGCCGCCCCGCCAGAATATTGGGCATCCCGATGAAATCAACTCCCGTCACGAGCATCCGCCCTAGGATATAGGTAAGGGCCGACACTTTGTAAGCGATTACCTCGGGGCATCCGAGCAGCGCAGTCTCCAGCGTGGCGGTGCCCGACGCGACGAGCGCGAGTTCGCTCGCCGCGACGATGTTATAAGTGTCGCCCTCGACGATTTTGATTCCAGCGAGGTCCACGCGTCCAACCTCGATTAGCTCGGCGCGCGTCAGGGTCGGCGCAAGCGCGAGCGCTATTTCAAGATTGTGATCGCGCGCGACAATCCGCGCCGCCTTGACCATCGGATCGAGCAGGTAGCGAACTTCGGCGCGGCGGCTGCCGGGCAGGATCGAGATGATTCGGGTGCGCGGCGGAAATCCATGGCGCTTCAGCGTTTCGTCGCGGCTCTGCAGCGTGGCGATCCGATCGAGCAGCGGATGGCCGACGAATGAAACGCGGTCGCCCGCGCGATGGTACAGTTCGGCTTCGAACGGCAGCACTACTGCGAGGCGATCGGCGCGATCGACCAGCTTGTCGATGCGGCCGCGCCGCCACGCCCAGACTTGCGGCGTGATGTAGTAGAGCACCGGCACTCCAGCGCGCCGGGCGGTGCCGGAGAGAATCATGTTGAACTCGGCGTAGTCAATCAGGATCACAAGGCCCGGCTTCTCGCGACGGATGATTCGGCGCAGCGCGCGAAACGCGCCAAGCGTGCGCCCAATGGTCGAGGCCAGCTCCGAGAGTCCGAGCCCGTGGATGTCCTCGGTCTTGACGAGCGCTCGCACTCCGGCCGCGCGCATTTTCTCGCCCGCAATCCCGAACAGGTCGCACGACGGATCGCGCGCGAGAATTTCCCGCGCCAGGTCGCCGCCATGAAGATCGCCCGACGCCTCGCCGGCAACGATCATGATGCGGCCCTTGCGGGCGGTCTCTTTCAGGCGTTCGGCAACGGGAGGCGGCGCTTCGGCATTCAACGGCATCGAAGCGATTGTGATTGAAAACTGCGACGCCGCAAATAGGCTCGCTCGTCGATTCAATTGTCCTGCGCGAAATTCCGGCGGATTGCGTCGCGGATCTGATCGACCGGCGAGCCCTGATCCGCCATTTGCTTCGCCAGCAGCACCTCACCAGTGCAGATTTCGCACGACGACGCGTGCATACCGCGGTAGCAGTCGAGGAGGCTCTGATGACCTTCGGCCTTGTCGCATCCGCAGTAGCAATGCAGTTGCGCCAGCAGCGCGGGATTTTTCTCGGCGTATTTGTAGGCTTCCCTTACGGGACCGACGAACTGATTTGGATCGAGCGTCAAGCGTCCTTGCGGGGGGTTGGCAGCGACGGTCTCGGCGGCCTCCGCGCGTCCCGTGCAGCAGCAATGACCCGCGATGCACATCGCTCCGCGCGCGCTGCCATTCCCGATTGCGGAACCGCCGATCGCTGGCCACAGATAAGCCAGCGCCAGGATTGTCGCAAACGACGAGGCGAAGATTATCGCTCGTCTCATGCCGCACCGCCCTTGTTCAAAGTTTTCTTGACGTCATCGACGATGTCCTGCGCTTTGACAATTTCGCCGTTGTATTCGCGCACCAATCGCCCGTCCGCTCCGATCAACATCATATTCACCAGATGCCCGACGGAACCATCCGGCTCGATTTGGCGGCTGAGCTTGAAGCCCGCCAGCGCGCGATCGATATCGCCCGGACCGCCGGTCAGAAAATACCATCCCTTCTCGTCCGCGCCCTGTTGACGCGAGTAGTCGAGCAACTGCTTGGGGCCGTCATGCTCGGGATCGACGCTGATCGAAACGATCGTCACCTTGGAACCAAGGTCGTTGCCCAGCCGCAGCGCGACGTTCGCCAACTTCGCTGTCTCCATCAGGCACGGCCCCGGACACGACGTATAGATGAAGTCCACGACCAGCGGCTTGCCCTTGAGCGAGGTGAGCGCGACAGTGTTGCCATTCTGATCGACGAGCTTGGTGTCGGTGAGAACGCTCGCGGAGGCAGCGCCGCCGTCGGAGTCGCGATGGCATCCGGCAGCTGCGAACAAACTCGACATTGCCACTAGCACAATCGCGAAAAATCTGAGGTTACGATGAATAGTCATATGTGCATCTCTTACTAATTGTATATTCGTTAACTGGTAAACGCACGTTGCTCAATGCGGCGGCGGCGTATTGGCCAGAACTACCGACCATCCAAGCACAACAGCCAGCAGAGCGCATTCCACGGCCACATTGCGAATAAGCGTCGCGCGCGCCGACGATTCTCCCACGGAACCTACCAGCCGATAACGGTTGTAGCCGCCAATTAGAATTACCGTGGCGGCAGTGCCGACCTTCCACAGCAGGGTCCGCCCGTAGATCGAGTTCACCAGCAGATCGAGTCGCAGTCCCAGCGCGTCCCACGCCCTGATCGCGCCCGTCACGATCAGCGCCGCGACGGACCATCCCGCAATCCTTGATACTCGCGAGGTCGCCGACCGCAGCCAGTCCGCGCCAGCATGTCCGTAGGTTGCGCCTATCAGCAGTGAGACTAACGCCCCGATCCACAAGCCGGCGGCTGCTTGATGTGTAAAGTGCACCGCGATCGCGAATGCGCCCTTGTCCACCGCATGACTCGTGACGCTTTGCAATGCGAGCAGAACGGCCGAGATGACGAGCATCAGCGTCGTCGCGAGTCGCCCGGGTACGGGAATCCACGCGACCACTGCCAACAGCAGCGCGGTCGCGAGCCGCCACGTCCATACCCGGCCGGCAAAGGTCTCGCGCATTATTTGCGGCATCACCGGAATGACTTCTCCGAAGGTCGAGTCCGCCATTCCGGCCCCGACCGACAAAAGTCTCAGCGGCGACATCACCAGAACGATCAGCGCGAGCACCCTCCACAGCTTCGCCAGGCTTTGACTCGAACGATCGGCTGCGGCGACGTCCCGCGGCGCCGCCATCAGCGCAAAAGCTGTCGTTCCGAATATCAGCACTTGCGACCCTACCAACGGCCACGCGAATATTGGCTGCGGAATCACGATCCGCCGTTAGCGACCGAGAAGGTGTACGAGCCTTCCGTGTGATGCGTATCGATACACACGACTGCCCACTTGACTGTGTAGTCACCGGGTTTCAGAGCGCCGAGCTTGACCGACAGCTGAATCCCGTCGTCGCTGACCTGGGGTGCGCCGACTGCCTGGTTCGTGCCGTCGGCGCCCGTCACTTCGAGCTTGGCGAACAGCTTCTCTATCGGTGCGTCAAACTTGATCACGACTTCGGGAGGAGGCGAAGCGACTTTCTGTCCCGCCGATGGAGTTTCCTGTTCCGGGAACGAATGCGCTGCCGTAATCGCCGGAGTACTCACTTCAATAGCCAGTAGCACGAGGGCCAACAGCGACACTTTTCGAACTGTCATGGTTGTCATTCTCCAAACAGTTTCCAGTTGCCTTGCGGAATTATCGAGTCGTAGAAAATGTCCAATAGCCCGAGAATTGCCGCATGATTGCCGGACACGCTCGCCTGGTTGAGAGCGAACTGGGTACCTACGCTGACTTCGAACCGATAGCTGACGTATGCGATTCCGGGCGTCGCCAGAATCGTTGGGAAAGTCTGACCTGACGGCCCTTTGACCAGCTGGTCATAGTTGAATTCGTTGAACAGAAACATATTGCGCAGCGGCCACTTCAGTCCGATGTCCTGCACGTTGTTGCTCAGGTAGGGGAGCGAATACTCGATCATGCCGTCGGCAAACATGTGATGACTGGTATGTCCGCCCAACGCAGGAAGGTAGCCGTAGTCAAACTGGAATCCGACTGGCCGCAGCCATTTCAGCAGCGTTGTGTTAGGCAGGTCGCCAAGCGCCTTCGCTCCAATCAGTTCCGGGCCAAGGCTCGTATGTTGCTGGGAAGTAACGGACGGATTGCCCGTGGGCAAATCCAGCACCGCCTTGGCCGACAATATAAATTCATGTTGCGGAACGATCAGAAACGCATACTTGGCGAACAGTTCCAAAACGTCGAACCCGCTGACATCGGGCCCCTGCTTTGGCGATTGGGAGATCCAGGTCGAGCCGCCGCCGATGCTGAATCGCGGCAAGTTATCGCTGTCGGTTCCGAGCAGTTTTTCGATCGACGAACCGATCGAGAAAGTTCGGCCGCCGGAGTTCCGGTTCCAGTTCGGCGCGACTATGTCTGCTTCGTTGGCCGGGGTCGCGTCGTCGGTCACCAGCGGCTCAAGGAATATGTAATCGCCCACGACGCCGTGTGCGTACGCGGCGCTCACGCGCATCGCGAACACGACCATCAGTGCGAAAATTATTTTCCTGTGCATAGACATCCATCCCGGCCGTATCAGGCCTATCGATAAGACTATTTCCGATAGGCGTTATTCCGGCGACATCCGGGTAGTTGAGCGCAGATAGACGAAGACCGCGGCCGAGAACAATACCGCGTCCAGCGCGAGCTCCAGCCACATTCGTGATCGCGACGGGGCGCCGGTCCCGAAGCAGCCGCAGTCGAGCGTGAGACCTCGAAGCAGCGCGGACGCCAAAGCCGTGAAGAATATTATCGAGAGTACCGCGACCGCGAGCGCGCCGACCCGTCTGGTCCACGGCCCGAGCAACATGAGGCCGCTCGCGATCTCGAATGGCGGCAGACCGATCGCGAGCAGGTTGATGAGCACCGCCGGCAGGATCGCGAATCCGGCGACGCTATCCGCGAACGACAGCGGGTCGCGGATCTTGTCGATGCCTGCGTAAATGAATACGGCGGCCATGGCTATGCTGGCTGCGAGCACCAGATAGCGACGCGAATTGTTGCGGGACATCATGGTGCGCGCCCCTTCGATGCCGGCAATCCAGCCGCCGACCATGCTTCCCATCCGCCAGTGAAGACGCTGACATTGCCGAAGCCGAGACTCAGCAACGCGTTCGCGACGAGCTTGCTGTCGTGGCATTCGCCGCCGGAGCAGTAGACGATGATCGGCTTGTCACGGTTGGCTTCGAGCACGCCGGTCAGGCGCCGATAATCCTGCGCGAAGTTGTCCCGCGCGAGGTTGCTTGCGCCGGGGACGTGCCCATTTTCGAAGAACACCGACGGGCGCGCATCAAGGATGAGTACACTCTTGCTGTCGACGGCTGTGCGGAATTTATCGAGTCCGATGGTTGCCGCGGGCGCGATTTTGAACGGCGCTGCTGCGACCAGAGTCGTCAACTCGGCATCGAACCGCTGCTCCGGCGTTTGATAGAGGATAGGCAGTGGGGCGGATGAAAAGCGGTTCATCATAAGTCCCACCGCCAGAGATGCGCCTGCGAGCAGGACAATCACGCAGAGATCGCGCAGAATCCGCGATCCGAGACTTCTGGCTTGAGGCAGGCCTGCCGGGTGGTTAGCCGCGACGCTCGAAACTGCTGAAGTCATGCGAGTAGGTCACCGAAAGAGAGAGTTACTTCCACGTCAGGGCCTCGGCGCTGTGACAACCGCCATGAACAAGTTGCGACTGCGCTCTTGCTGTGCCTGGAGCTCATATTCCCTGCGCTCCTGTTCGGCGATATTCGCATTTTCCTCGTCCGCCCAGGCGCGGCATTGCGAAATTTGCCGATCGCGCTCGCGCTCTTCCTCCTGCGGCTGTGATTCAACGGAAGTGTCGTGACTTGCTGCCATGCCGGCCATCTTATCACGGCTACGGACCTGCGCTTCATCGATGCACCGTTTCTCGCTCGCGTCGAGTGCCAGTCTCTTCTTTTCCAACTGCGCGAGCTTGGGATCCGAATCGACGTCCCAGCTGCTCGAAGAAGCGCATCCAGCCATCAGGATGACTGCGACGAAGGCGAGCTGTTTCACTTGAAGCGATTGCAACGAGGACTGCTCCTGGGGTCAAGGCTTGGCGTCAGCGCCACCTGGATTCGCTGATGCATGCGCCGCAGAACTCTGCGGCAGCAATGGCAGCACGGCGTCCGTCAGGCTCTTCTCCGTGACCTTGGCCTGATCGGGCGCAAACTCTGCACGCACCACCCCATTACTGTCCACGACAACCGTCATTGGCAAGCTGTTGGGTGTGCCGAAATCGTTGACGTTGGCGTCATCGAGCATGGCCGCGGGATAGCTGAACGACTGCATGACTTTGATCACATCAGAGCGGTCGTGCGGGCGGTCCGCGCTCACGCCGATCAGCTCGAGACCCTGACCATGATAGCGCCGGTAGAAAGCGTCCAGCGCCGGCATTTCCTCGCGGCAAGGCGGACACCAGGTCGCCCAGAAGTTGACGATTACGACTTTCCCACGCTGTGCACTTAGATTGAATGTCTGACCGTTCAGCTCGGGCACGTCCAGCGCCGGCGCAGCGTTACCGACAGTCGCGGAGCCGACCGCCAGCGAAGCCACGCAAATGATCGCGGCGATTTCCACGCCAGCAAACCAAAATGTCGTGCGCATCTTTGGCATTGGTCACTTTTCCCCGGCGTATTGCCTGCGGAGCGCATCACGTATCTGTTCGACCGGCGAACCCTGCTCCGACATCTGCTGCGCCATCAAGGCCTCTCCAATGCAGATTCCGCACCTGGAGCCATGGTCGACGCGATAGCAATCGAGCAGATTCTGATGGCCGTAATCCCTGTCACATCCGCAGTAGCAATGCAGTTGCGCCAGCAGCGCGGGATCCTTCCCCGCAACCTGGTACGCCTGCTTTGCCGGACCGACGAACTGGTTGGGATCGAGCGTCACGCGTTCGTTCGACCCATTGAGCGCGACAGTATCTACCTGTGCCTGTCGCGCGCAGCAGCAATGACCGCCTATGCACATAGCGCCACGCACACCGCCGTCTTCCACCGATGACGCGCCGAACGTCGGCCACAGATAAGCCACTGCCAGAATGGCCGCCGCCGAGGAGCCCAAAATTATCGCTCGCTTCATGCTGCGTCTCTCAACTTTCGTTGAGCGTTTTCTTGACATCGTCGACGATGTCCTGGGCCCTTACGGCTTGGCCGTTGTATTCTCGAACTATCCGCCCATCCGGGCCGATCAGCATCATAGCAACCAGATGCCCAACCGAACCGTCCGGCTCGATTTGACGGCTGAGCTTGAAACCGGCCAGCGCCTTATCGACGTCCGCAGGCCCTCCGGTCAGGAAATACCAGCCCTTCTCATCCGCGCCCTGCTGATGCGAGTAGTTGAGCAACTGTTTGGGGCCGTCATGTTCGGGATCGACAGTGATCGAAACGAGCGTCACCTTCGAACCGAGATCGTTGCCCAGCCGCAGCGCGACGTTCGCAAACTTTGCCGTCTCCATCAGGCAGGGACCGGGGCACGTCGTGTAGATGAAATCCACGACCATAGGCTTGCCCTTGAGCGACTCGAGCGTGACCGTGTTGCCATTCTGATCGACGAGCTTGGTGTCCGTGAGGACGCTAGGCCCCTCCGCGGTTGACTCGCCGTGGCATCCAGCAGCCGCAAACAAGCTCGACATCACGATAAGTACGATTCCCAGAGACCTGAGATTACTGTGAATACTCATATCTGTATCCCATGGTAGTTATGGTTTTTTGAGTTGCAGGTTTAGTGCCGATAGCAAAATGTTATCCTTACCTTCGCCTTAGAAGCTGTAGCTCAAGATAAGCTTGGTCGCATAGGCCGCAGTCAGCTGATAGCCCCTCATGTTTTGAAAAACCGGGACCTCAATGTCGGCGTAGGCCCGGATGATCCCGATTTTGATTTCGCCTCCCGGTGCAATGATAAAACGCGTGTAGCCGCTGTCGGCTGGAGATGCGTTATTCCCGGTATCCCGCGTACGGTCAGAGGCGAGGAAGGTCAGCATCGGAGCGAGTTCCTTGAGAAAACCAACTCTGCCGAAGTCGTAGTAGGCTCCCAATGCGCCGTCGACCTCCCTACCAGGCGTGTACTGGTCCTGTTCCCACAGCGGCAAATCGTAGTTGACCTGCACGAAGTAGTTGAAGGGGCGCTCCCTGAAAGTCAACGGCAAACTCCCCAACTTGGTCGGTAACGATCCGATGTGGTAAGCCCCCATCAGAAGATCGGTGCTTCCGGTGCCGATCTGCGTGTCCCGATCGTAGTTTGGATAGGTCCAGTCGCCGCTCGGGACCTTGACCCCCGCCAGGAGACCGGTCGACATGTCCTCCGACAGACCCGTATACATCCCCTGGATCCGAATATCGCCGATCGAGTCGTTCTGGTACCAATGGATGTCGGCGTTGTTGCCGTCATAAGCACCCTTGTAGTCGCGCGACCAATAGGGTACCTCGAGCATCACTCCCCAACTCCGATTGAACATGTACTGTCCGCCGGCTTCCATGAAGTTCGTTCGGATGTACTTGTCGTTATTGTAGAATTCAGAGGCTGGCTGGGTCGCGTGGAAATTTATGTACTGCTGCATGTACTCATATTGAAACCACACCTGGCCCCCGGGCCCGTCCGGGATCAGCGCTTCGGTATCTACCTCGAAGACTCCACACCCGCATGCACACGCCCAAACCAGACCGGGCGTTAGACCGATCACGAAAATTGTCGCTACCAATGCGCGTCTGGCCGACTTAGAGAAAGCCAGGCGCCACGACATATGATTCCTCCGCATAGAAACATCCATCCCCGGCCGACTAAGGCCGCACCCATGTGCTCGCGAACCGTCGAGGCTCGCGCGCAATCATCTCTTGATGAAAGTTTGAAAGTGCGCTGCTAGCAGAACAGCTTGGGCGGAGGCGGGTCGGGAGCTTCGGCCAACTTACTTTTCAGAATGGGAACAAATTGAGCAACTGTTTCTTGCGAAACAATCTTCGCGCCGGTCCCAGGCTGCGCCGGGCGTGCGACCAGTACAGTGCCCGAGGACGTTTCGAGCGATTGCAGCGGATGGCAGATGTCCATCGAGATACATGGCCCCGAACGATCCGAAATGACGATCACGCCGATAGACGGCAGACTCGCCATCATCATCACGAACGCCATCGCCGCGGCAATTTGCCGCATCGAAACGCGATCGATCATCAGCGAGGTTGCCATCGCCCTCTGCTCTTAGCCTTTGCCGCGCGCGCGATCAACGTCGGCGGCGACCGCGTCCGGGCTCACGTCGAGCGCGTTGTACTGCCGAATCTGATGGCCATCGGGACCGAGCAGGAATGCTGCTATGGAATGCGTGATCGATCCATCGCTCTCGCGCGTCCCGCGCAACTTGAACAATGCGAGCACCTGGTCGATTTGCGCGCGCGTCCCGGTCAGAAAAATCCAGCCGTTGCCGTCTGCGTCATGGCTCTTCGCGTATTTTGCGAGTTCCGCGGGACTGTCGTGCTCAGGATCGAGCGTGATCGACACTATCGTAACGTCGGCTCCCAGAGCGGGACCGAGCTGATGCGCGATTGCCGCCATCTTTGCCGTCAGCATCGGGCAAGTCGACGCGCACGAGGTGTAAATGAAATCGATCAGGACCGGCTTGCCTTTCAGCGACGCGAGCGAGACCGAAGCACCGTGCTGATCGATCAGACTCACTTCCGGCAGGCAATTGTTCCCGTTAGCCGCTGGATAGTCGCCCATGGCTTCACGATCGCCGCAGGCCGACAGAGTAAGAATCGTGGCGAGACTCACTATTCCCAGAACGCGGCTATAGTGCCTGATGACGCTGATGTAAATCATGAACTTGCTATCGCTACTCGGATAGTCAGAAGAGCGCGCCGCCGGCCTTAAGATCCGCGGTCCTGATGTGCACGATTCCGGAATCGTCTTGATGCTGCAGGCTGACGGGCACGCACGACGCTTTGCCTTCCGTCATCCGATCGATCGGGTAGTGATTCCCGCACACCCGGCAAATCAGTTCGCCGCCAGCTATCCGGTAGCCGCGATGGAACGCGAAGCATTGGCGGCACGCGTCGAACACCGAGCGCACCTTGCCGTCGTTGCCGCGTGCGAGCAGGAACCGCAGCCGTTCGCCGGCGTTATCGGTGTAGCAAAAAAGCCGCGCGCTGCCAGGACGCAGCGCGGACACGTTGACGGCGACGTCGTCGCTGCCGGTTACCGCCGTACAGTCCGTCGTCGCCGTGAAGATAAGAAACGCGGCGCCGGCCGCGAGAATGAGACCGCCGAGAATCCTTAGCCTGATCGGACGCATCGCAGACCAATGCTGTCGCAGCGCACCGCAGGCGTCAAGGCGCGACCGAATCCGTCAGCATCACTTCCTTGATTCTCTCGGTCAGCTCCATCACGCGCAGTCCGTCGTCGGCGCTGACCGCTGGCGTGGACCTGCCGCGAACGGCAGCGACGAACGCATTGACTTCGTCGGCCAGCGGATCGCCTTCGCCGAAATCGATCTGCTCCGCAGAAATTGTGGGGAACTGCGCGCCGCGAGCCGGCGGAGTTTTGCGATACACCTGGATGCTGCGCGCCTCGTAGTCGACCGAGATGTACGCGTCGGGCTGGAAGAAGCGAATCTTGCGTTCGCGCCGCGCCGACACGCGGCTGGTCACCAGGTTTGCGATGAGCCCGCTTTGGAAGCGGATGCGCGCGTTCGCAAGATCGATTCGATCGGTAAGAATCGCGACGCCGACGGCCTCCAGCGACGCGACTTCCGACGGCGCCAGCGACAGGATAACGTCGAGATCGTGCACCATCAGATCGAGCAACACGTCCACGTCGGTGCCGCGCTCGGTGAACGGCGCGAGCCGATGGCATTCCACGAAGCGCGGATTTTTCACGATCGAATGCAGATGCACAACCGCCGGATTGAACCGCTCGAGATGGCCGATCTGAAGAATGCGCCGGCTGGCCGACGCAACTGCGGCCAGGTCGCGTGCCTGCGCCAGCGTCTCGGCCATCGGTTTTTCCAGCAGCACGTCGATGCCCGCCTTCAGCATCGCGGATGCGATCTCATGATGGGTCACGCCGGGCGAGGCGACCGTCACGAGGTCAACCTTGCCCGCGAGCATCCGGTAGTCGGCCAGAGGCGTCGCGCCAACTTCCGTCGCCAGCGCTCCCGCCCGCTCGGCGTCGATATCGACGATATGCGCGAGCTTGATTCCCGCAATCGCGGCGTATTTGCGCGCGTGCAGCGTGCCCAGCCGGCCCGCGCCGATCACCGCGGCGCGCAGCTCAGCTATCGCTTTCGGCATAGCCGTATATCGTCACGTTTTTCGCGCGAGCGACTTCGAGCGTGCGATCGCGTTCGAGAATCAGCGCGACTCCCGCTTCGACGCCGAGCATCGCCGCGCCGATCTCGGCGAGCAATTCCACCGTGGCCGGGCCAATCGCGGGTCGATCGAAGCGCAGGTCCTGCCCCGGCTTCGCCGCCTTGGCGATCACCAGGCCCGCGCCGACCAGCGTGGCCGCGCGGCGGATCGCGGCGTCGGTTCCTTCCAGCGCTTCGACGGCGGCGACCATTCCGTCGCGAACCGCGACCGTCTGGCCGATGTCGTAGCTGCCGAGCCGGCGCGCGACTGCGAACGCGAGATCGAGATCGCGGCGTTGCGCGGGAGTAGGCTCGGGACCGGCGCCGACGCCAGCGCGCGCGAGCCAATGCTCGATCATTGGAACCGGGTCGATCATTTTGATCCCGTCGGCTTCGACTTCGCGCGCGATGCCGCGCAGCACGGCGTCGTCGCTGAAACGCCCGATTCCCGCGAGCATCTTGAGCGCCCGAGCGTCGGGCGCGAAGGAATCTTTCAGCCGCGCGCGCGAGATGCCGCCGGCCATCGCGGCTTCCGACACTCCGGCGCTTTTGAATACGTCGATTATTTTCTGCAGCTCGCCGACTTTGATCCAGGTGACTTCGCCGGCGACCGAGTCGAGCGCCCGCTCGCTTTCATTCAGATGCGCGACGGCGACGACCTTGATCCCGCGCTCGCGTGCGGCGCGCGCTACTTCGAGCGGAAAGACGCCGTTACCCGCGATGAGCCCGAGCTTATTCACGCTCGCGGCCAACGACTCCGCGCTTCGAGTTGTTTATGAAATCGACCAGCCGGCGCACTTCGGCAAGCTCACCGTATTCTTCGAGAGTTTTCGCGATCGCTTCCTCGCGCAGCATCTTCGAGAAAAACAGCGTGCGGGTTGCGGCCTTGATCGCCGCGATCTTTTCGGCACTGAAGCCGCGCCGCTGGAGTCCGATCTCGTTGACGCCCGCCAGCCGCGCCCGATCGCCGGCGACCATCGAGTAGGGAGGCACATCCTGCGCGACCTTGGCACCCGCCGCGACGAATGCGTGCGCACCGATCCGGCAGAACTGATGCACGCCGCTCATGCCTTCGAGATTTACGAATTCCTCGAGCACGCAGTGTCCGCCGATCTGCGTTGAGTTCACCAGGATGCAATTGTCGCCGATGACGCAATCATGCGCGATGTGAGCGTAAGGCATTACCAGCACGTGATTGCCGATCAGCGTGCGCATTCCGCCAACCTCGGTGCCGCGATGAATCGACGTGAACTCGCGAATGGTGTTGTCGTCACCGATCTCGAGAGTCGCTGGCTCTCCGTGAAATTTTAAATCAGGCGTCGCGAAGCCAATCGCGGCGAACGAGAAGATTCGATTGCGCTGACCCAGAGTGGTGAGACTTTCGATTATCGCGCACGGACCGATCACCGTGCCCGCGCCGATCTTCACGTGCGGCCCGATCACCGCGCCCGCGCCGACGTCGACGTTCGTGTCGAGTTCGGCGCGATTGTCGATGACCGCGGAAGGATGGATTCGGCCCGCTATCGAACTTGCTCCTCGACTTCCATCGCCGACAACTCCGCTTCGGCGGCCAACTCGTCGCCGACGCGCGCCGTCGCCTGCATCCGCCACAGCGGACGATGAAATTTCAGAATTTTCACTTCCATCCGCAGCTGGTCGCCCGGAATCACGCGGCGTCGAAAGCGCACTTTGTCGAGCCCGGTCAGCATGAACAGGCGCGTCGGATCTCCGCCGACTTCGTTGAGCGCGAGGATCGCCCCCGATTGAGCCAGCGCCTCGACGATCAGCACCCCCGGCATCACGGGATGACCCGGAAAATGCCCCGCGAAGTACGGCTCGTTGAAGGTTACGTTCTTGATCGTTACGACGCGGCCCTTGCCCAGCTCGACGATGCGATCGACCAGCAGAAAAGGATATCGATGGGGCAGCAGCCCCATCACGCGCTCGAGCTCTCCGACTTTGGCGTCGTCAGGCACCGGGAATTACTTCGCGCACCTTACCTCGAGCGCTACTTCGAGATGGTGGATTTCTTGGCCGCATCCGCGCCGAAATCCGACGGCTCCGGAGCGCCCGCGCCGCCCGCATCCTGGTCCCGCATGCTGGTGCGCGCAACTCCGCCACCGGCACTTTCGCCGAGCGAGCCGATCGCCACGTGCGTCGCGTTGTAACTGCGAATCACCTGGTCGGTGATATCGATGCCGGGCGTGCCCCACAGGATCGATCCCTTCTCGAAGACCATCGTGTAGTTATCGCGCTCGCCAAGCGTGCGAATGACCTGCGCGAGGTCATGCACGATTTTCGCGGTGACCTCCTGGTCCTTCGCCTGCAATTCGTCCTTCGAGTCTTTGTAGTCGCGCTCGAAGTTTTTGAGCTTTTCCATGTACTGGTCCTGGAGACTCTGGCGCTGATCCGGGTTCATCAGCATGCCCTTTTTCTCCATCTCGTCCTTGAGCGCCTGGACCTCGTTTTGCTGCCGCTGCAGTCGCGCTTCGAGCGACGTGACACGGCCCTGAAATTCGGCCTTGGCCTTCTTGCCGGCGTCGCACTCATTGAGCGCTCGCTGCACGTCCACATACGCGAACTTGAGGTCGGCATGCGCTGGCACCGCAGCGGACATCACCGCAAGGAACACACCGAACATCGCACCGATGAAAAACCGTTGCCTCATAGAGCCCGGAAAGCCTCCTGCGGACCAGCTACGTCGGACGCGTCGCCGCGGCGCATCACTCGTGAACGGGAAACATACACAATAGTACTTCACAGGGTATTAAATCCAGTTGCTACGCTGCCAGAGGCGCTGCATCTCATAATATTGCACGCCTGGTAGAAGCTACAGCGGCGAGCCTGCCCCGACTTCGAAGACCGTGCTCTGGTCGGCCGGCCGCGGGTTGATCGGGAAGGCGATATCCACCGCCAGTGGCCCGAATGGCGATTTCCAGCGTATGCCGATTCCGGCTGACGCCTGCAGATTGGTGAGGGTGAATGAACCTGGATGAGTATTTGGTGGTGGATGGAGCAGGAACGACTGTCCGGCGTCGCTGAATACGACCCCGCGGATTCCCAATCCCGACAGGATCGGGAACGTGATTTCGTTGCTCAGCAACAATTCCTCGCTGCCGCCGTAATCCTGAACGCTGAGCGGAGTACCGTTTTGACTGAAGATCGTCTCTTGCGGTCCCAATGAATAGAGCTGATAGCCGCGCACGTCGCCGGGACCGCCGACCCCGCCGGGAAAGAACCGCTCGTACAGCGGCAACTCGCCGCCGGTCCCGCTTGCCAGGTCGGTCCCGAGGCCGTAGGTGATCCCCTGCGACACCACGAACGTCCCGAGCGTCTGGCTCTTCAGGAACGGGTAGAAATATCGAAAATGCGCGACGCCCTTGATGAATGAATTGTTTCCGCCGAGTCCGCCGAACTGCATGCTGAGACTCTCGACGGTGCCGGTGCGCGGATCGGTCGGATTGTCCACCGTGAAGCGCCGTATCGTCGGCGTAAATTGCGAGATCTGCGTGTAGCCCTTGTAGCGGGCGATTTGGAACGTCGTAAACTGGTTCAGCCCCGTGATTCCAATGCTCTCATACGAGTAGCCCAGTCCCACCGTGATGTCCTTGAGAGAGAACGGCCCGAGCTTCTTGAAGCCGAGCTCGGTCAACGGATAGGTGGTCGTCAGGGTGAAGCCCGCCGACGACTGGTTGAAGCTCAGCAGGTAAGTTTTGTTGTCGAACAACTGCATGCCCACGCTGAGCGGGATGTCCAGGAACCATGGCTCCGTGTAACTGATGCTGTAGTTTTGGAACAGGAAGCCGACCTGCGCGTTGGCGATGACCGATTCGCCGCCGCCGAACAGATTGGTGTTGCCCAGCGTGAAGTTACCGAACACCGATTGGTAACTGTCGAATCCGCCCGCCACCTGGAACGACGCGGTGTTCGCCTCGGTCACGTTCACGTCCAGGTTGATCTTGTCGGGCTGCGACGCGGGCGAGGTCGTGATATGCGTGTCCGAGAAAAAGCCCAGCCGTTGCAGCCGCGTCTGCGAATCGCGGATCTCCTCGGCGCTGTACGGCTCCTGCTCCTGCACCTGGATCTCGCGGCGGATAACCTTGTCCGAGGTCTTGGTGTTGCCGCTGATATTGATGCGGTCGACGATCACTTCGTGACCCGGATTGACGACGAACACCACGTTGACCCGCTTGGTGGAGTGGACCAACTGCGTGCGCGGGTCGACGTTGACGTAAGCATAGCCGCGGTTCGAGTAGTAATCCGACAGCGCCAGCACCTGACGCTGCAACGTCGAGCCGCGGAACAGCTGCCCCGTTTTCATCGTGAGCAGCTTGCGCAGATCACGGCGCGGAAACTTCAGATTACCCGTGATATTGATGCGGCCGACCCGGTACGGGGTGCCCTCGTCGATATTTATTACGATGGTAATATTGCTGCCGCTGCGCACGATCTGCGGCTGCGCGACCAGCACGTTCAGGTAGCCGTTGTCGTAGTAGAACGCCGTGATCCGATCGACGTCTTCCTGGATTATCTTCTGATCGAGCGCGCCCCATCCCGTGACCCAGCTCAGCAGCCTGCTGTAGGTCTTGGTTTGCATCTGGCCGGCCAGGATCGACGATGAAAACGCGTGGTTGCCGACGAACTGGATCTTCGTGATCTCGACCTTCGGCCCTTCGACCACGTCGAATTCGCCGAAGGCCGTGTTGTCGGGCTGCGGAATCGGCTTGAAGGTGACCTTGGCGTCGGCGTAACCCTTGTCCGCGTAAACCTGCTCGACGGCGTTGATAGTGTCCTTGACCGCGACCGGATCGAGGATCGCGCCCGGATGCAACCTGGTCGCCGCGACTATCTTGTCGTCGTTCGACCGGATTTCCTTCATCCCGTAGAACTTGACGTCGGTAATCTGCGGGCGCTCCTTGACCCGGTACACCAGCACGTCGCGGCCGCCCTGCTGTTCGACGTGCGCGGTGACAGATTCGAAAAAACCCATCCGGTAGATCGACTTGATATCGGCATCGACGGCCGTCTGATCGAGCGGCTGATTCGGCTGCTGCGTGATGTGGATTCGAATCGCGTCGTCCTCGACGCGCTGGTTTCCGGCAATCAGGATTCTAGAAATTACCGGCGCCGGACCCTGCGCGCGGGCGATTGCCGCCGCGAGCATCGAGAAGACCGCCAGCAGCGCAATCGTCAACGCGCCGTGGTGCGGCAATAGTCCGCGATGAGGACGATGAAGCCCCCAGGATGACGGTGCGCGCGTCGTGCGCGCGTAGAATTTTCCCGATGTCACTCAGACACACCAAAAACGCGACCAAACTAGCCAATCGCTCCCGCCATGTAAACCGACTCTTCGACCTGATGCCTCGCCCGCCATTTTTCTGGTGCCTCGCCCGTTATTTTACGGGAGAGGTTAGGTGAGGGTTCTGCCGTTCTCACTGAGCAGGTTCTTGCTCATTGCCACCCGGTGGAATCGCAGAACCCTCACCTACCGGCCGCGATGCGGCCGGCCTCCTCTCCCGTAAAATAACGGGCGAGGTAAGAATCGGAATCGGACCGTCCCCTCACCGCCGTTCGTCGACCAGCTTGCCTTCATTCAGCCGCAGCGCGCGGCCTACGCTGCGCGTCAACTGCTCGTTATGCGTCGCGATCACCAGCGTGATTCCCAGCTCGCGATTCAGCTTGTGGAAAAGCTCGTGCACTCCGTCCGCCGTATGCGGATCGAGATTGCCGGTGGGCTCGTCCGCGAGCAGCAGCTTGGGCCGCAGGACGACGGCGCGCGCCACCGCGACGCGCTGCTGTTCACCGCCGGACAGTTCCGCCGGCCGGCGCTTGAGCTTGTCGCCCAGCCCCACGATTTCGAGCATCTCGGTCGCGCGCCGGCTCGCTTCGGCGTCGTCGATTCTGCCGATGAGCGCCGGCATCATGACGTTTTCCAGCGCCGTGAAGTCCGCGAGCAGGTAATGGAACTGGAACACGAAACCCAGCTCCAGGTTGCGGAACTCCGCCAGCGATTTCTGATCGAGCGCAAACAAATCCTCACCCTCGAAAAAAACTTTGCCCGCGGTCGGCTCCTCGAGGCTGCCAATGATGTGCAGCAGCGTGGACTTGCCGGTTCCCGATTGCCCGACCACGGCGATCTCCTCGCCCGCCTCGACGTTCAGATCGAGTTTGCGCAGCACGCGAACCTCGCGATCGGCGTCGTAGAATGTCTTGTCGAGGCCGCGCACCTCGATAAGACGCCCCTTCGCGGTTTTCGGTTTCGCTGTCGATGCCACCGCGCCTCGCGCTTCACTCATAGCGAATCACCTCGACCGGCGAGAGCCTGGCTGCCTGCAGGGCCGGGTAGATCGATGCCAACAGGCACAGCACTATGGTCGCCAGCGCGATCACGACGAAGTTCAGCGGTTTCAGCTCGACCGGCACGTTGCTCAACATGAACATGTCGGGCGGCAGATGAATCAAGTGATACTTGCCGATAAGGTACGCCGTGACGAAACCTGCCCCGTCGCCGAGCACCGTGCCGAGCACGCCGAGCACCGCGCCCTGGCTCAAGAAGATCGAGGCGACAGACGCCGCCCGCGCACCCATCGTACGCACGATCGCGATTTCCTTGCGCCGCTCCATCACCACCATCACCTGCGTCGCGACGATATTGAAAGCCGCCACAAGCACGATCAGCAAGAGCACCAGGAAGTAGGTGAGCTTCTCCAGCGCCAGCGCCGAGAACAACGGCGCGTTGGCCGTGGTCCAATCGGTCACTTCGAATTCAGGCCCCGCAATCGCCGCTATTTTGGCGCGCATCGCCGGCGCGTCGAGCATATTGACCAGCCGCAGCTCGAGCCCGCTTTCCAGCGACGAATCGTCGGCGAGCAGCGCGCGACCGTCCTTCAAGGCGACGAAAATCAGGGTCGAGTCGAAGTCGTACATGCCGGAGTGGAAAAATCCCGCCACCACGAATCGCTTCAGGCGCGGTGGCCCGATTCCCGCTCCGAGGCTGGTCGGCGAAATGAGCACGACCGGGTCGCCCGGCTTCACGCCCAGCTCGAAGGCCAAATCCTTGCCTATGATGGCGCCGGGCAAATCGACGTCGCGCTTGACGCCCTTCTCGACCACCGTCACGGGATGCAAGGTCTCCAGATCCGCGAGCGAGCCGTTCTCCAAAGTATCGCTTAATTCCTTGAGGACTGGATTGTCGTGCGGCTGGACCCCGCGCAGAGTTCCGCCCGCGAAGAAGCCCGGCGCGCCCGACTCGGTGCTCGAAACCGCCATCACCAGCGACGTGACGAACGGGGCGACCGCGACCACACCAGGCATCGCCGAGATCTTCTTCTGGAGCTCTGCCGGATTCCATACGCCGCCGTCGGCGCGCTCGACCGTTACCTGCGGGGTAAACGCGAGCAGGCGCGCACGCAAGTCTTTCTCGAAGCCGCTCATGACCGACAACGCGACGGCCAGCGTGAAGGTCCCGATGGTGATACCGGCCAGCGAGATAATCGCGATCAGCGACACGAATCGCTCGCGCCGGCGCGCACGCAGGTATCGGAGCCCAATCAGGAATTCGAAGCGCAACTCGTAATCCTCACGCGCCAACGATGGGGGCTCGGCGACCGCCCTTCCCAAATGGCAAGGGGAACCATCGTGTGAGTCGGTACTTTTTTCAACGATTGAATCAAATCGAGCCGGTGATCGTCATAGTCGCGAAGCCTTGTGACATTTGCAACGATTCCAGGTTGCGCTGTGCGGCGGTCGTGAAATATGCTCACGACGTTTTGATCGAGCGATGGAGGGAGATCGCATGAACCGTGTTTTCGCTGCGGCGTTTTTTACCGCGCTGCTGCTGGTTGGTTGTACGCTTCCGTCCGCCGCCTTCGCTACCGATTCCGCCGATCTTCCTCCCCAGAATACCATCACGATGAATTTCCAGAACGTGGATATTCCCGTTCTCGCCAAGTTCATCAGTGAGATCACCGGCCGCAACTTCATCATCGACGAATCGGTGCGCGGCAAGGTGACAATCATCTCGCCGAGCAAGGTCACGCCCGAACAAGCCTACTCGATCTTTCAATCCGTCCTCCAGGTAAAAGGTTTCACTACCGTCCAGGCCGGCAAGATCATCAAGATTGTGCCCGCGCGCAACGTGCGCTCCTCCGCCGCGCTGACCGAATCGCAGGTGCCTACTGAGACCAAGGGCGACGAGTATGTCACGCGGATGGTGCGGCTCAAGAATATCGACGCCGCTTCTATCATCAGCGTTATCCAGCCGATGATTTCGCACGACGGCCTGGTGGCGGCATTTCCCAGCGACAACACCGTTATCGTCACCGACGACGCATACAACGTCGAGCGCCTGCTCCAAATAATCGGAGCGCTCGACGTGCGCGGCGAGCAGCAGTCGATCGTGGTCATTCCGCTCCGGCTCGCATTTGCCACCGAGCTCGCGCCCGAGATCGACGCGCTGATGACCGCCAAGATGGGCGGCACGCCCGGCAGCAGCTCGCAGATGGGGATACGGCCGCCGCAGATGGGTGGAGTCGCGCCATCAGCCACCGGGCCCGGGATGGGTTACAAAGTAATCCCCGACGAGCGCACCAATTGCCTGATTGTGTTGGCGCCGCCGCTGCAGATGCGCGAGATCCAGGAAATAGTACAAAAGCTTGACGTCAATCCGCCGCTGGCGACGTCGCGAATCCACGTCTATCGGCTCAAGAACGCGCAAGCGCTCGAGATGGTCCAGGTGCTCAATAACCTGCTCAACGGCGGCAGCGGTCCGAGCACCCTCACTCCCACCACCGGCAAAGGTTCGCTCGGGCGGTCCAGCTTCAACAGCGCCGCCAATGGCGGCAGTTCGGGCTTCGGCGGAATGGGGGGAGGATTCGGCGGCAGCAGCGGGTTGAACAGTAGCGCCAGCTTCGGCGGTTCCAGCGGCGGCGGAAGCTTCGGCGGCACTAACGGCTCGGGCGGCTTCGGCGGAGGCAGCGGTGGCGGCGGCGGGATGCTCAGCCGCGGCGGCGGTTCCGGCACGGGTCCAGCCTCGGCCAGCTCCGCCGGCAAGAACATCGATTTCTCCTACCCGGTAAATATCACCGCCGATCCCGCCACCAACGCGATGGTTATTAGCGCGTCGCCGCAGGACTGGCAGACGCTGCGGCAGATTATCGACGACCTCGACACGCCGCGCGTGCAGATTTTCGTGCAGGCGGTCATCGTCGAGGTGTCGGCCGAGCGCCAGCGCGAGTTGGGCGTCAATTTCTACTCACAAGGTATCGGGGGAGGACAAGCGTTCGGCTTCGGCTCGCTTAATTTCGGACAGCTTCAGAACACGCTGGCCGACCCGCTCGGTTTGACCGGCCTTGGCCTCGGCCTCGCGTCGAGCAGCACCTGCCCGATTTCCGCCGCGGCGCTGGCTCTAGCCCAGGGGGCCACGGGCGGAACTGGCACCACTACCACCACTACCACCGGCAACATTAATCTCCCCTGCGACGCCGTGCTGCTGATGGCGCTTGAAACCGACACTCACGCCGACGTGCTTTCCGCGCCGACGCTGCTCACGGCAGACAATGAAGAAGCGATGATCGTCGTCGGCCAGAACCTGCCCTTCGTCGGTTCGGCCTCAGCCAACGCCGGATTGCCGGGGCAAATCTTCAACTCGGTCCAGCGCCAGAACGTCGGCATCACGCTCGATATCGTGCCGCAGGTTTCCGAGGGCGACTACGTCAAACTCGACCTGTATGAAGAGGTCTCCAACGTCGTCAACGGCACCGCGAACAACACGCTCGGTCCGACCACCACCATCCGATCCGCCTCGACCAGCGTGCTGATCCAGAACCATCGCACGGCGGTAGTCGGCGGCCTGCTCGCCAGCCAGGATACGCTGGATAATCAGGGCGTTCCGTTCATCTCCGACATCCCGGTAATCGGCAACCTGTTCAGCAACAAGTCGACCGACAAGCAGAAGGACAACTTGATCGTCTTTCTGACGCCGCACATCATTCGCAACCGGAGCGAATTGCGCGAGTTGGCCCTGGACGAGCGCCAGAAGTTCGTAAATTCACTGGGCCGCAAAGAAATCCACGACATGCCGGCGTCGCAGATTCAGCAGATCTACAAGCCGAGCTTCTCGATTCCCGTTTCTCCCGCGGCCGACTTGAACGCGCCCTATGGCGGTCCCGCGGCACCTCCGGGACCCGAAAATCCGGGCGCCGCATACGAATCCGCGCCGAACAGCAGCGGCGACACTCCGTTCAACACCACCGAGATCGGTCCGACCTCGATGAACTCCGCCCCGCCGTCAGCGCCGACCTCCATCAGTGTGCCCGCATCGTCGACGATTTCGGCGGCCAGCGCGGCGCCGTACTCGGCGTCGGCCGGGCGGTATGCTACCAGCGGCGGCGGGACAGTCACGCCGTTTGATGCGGGCGCGGGTCGAGTCGGCGCCGACAGCGCCGAAAGCGGCGGCGGAATCGCGGCCTCCACGCTCGACGCAACCAGGTCAGGCGCCGGAGTAACCCCCGGCATCGCGCCGTAGCCAACCGCATGCGCGATTGTTCCCCTTCCCACATTGGGAAGGGGTTAGGGGTTAGGTTGCCGGGCATCCACCGCGCCCCACTACGATAAAGTGGTTCCTCCCTGCGCGACGCTTGCGTGTCGTCGCTCTCTCAGACCATCCTCGATCCCTCATGGCCAGGCAAATCGGTCCCGTTCAGGCCCGCATCGAGTATACGGGCATCACTGCCGTCACTGCGGCGCTGCGTGCGATGCCCTTGGAGCGCGCGGTGCGCGCGGGCGCGCGCCTGGGCGGATGGGCGATGAATTTCGATCGTCCCAACCGGCCGATCGCGCTCAAAAATCTCGAGATCGCTTTCCCCGAAATGACTCCCGCCGACCGCCTCAACATTCTGCGCAAGATGTATCGTAGTTGGGGGCGCATGCTTGCCGAATGGACCCACCTGCCCGAGCTCAGCCGCGCCAATATCGAGCAGGTCGCGACTTACGAGGGCAAGGAAAATTGGGACGAGGCCGAGCGGCGCTCCAATGGCCACGGCATATTGGTGCTGACCGCGCACTTCGGAAATTTCGAGCTGCTGCCGATAGCGCAATCGATCTACGGCTACCGCCTTGCCATCGTGCATCGCCCGCTGCGCAATCCGCTCATCGACGCCGCCATCCGCGCCGAGCGGGTCAAATACGGCAACCGCATCATCGAGCGCAAGGCGGGCGGGCGCGAGGTGATGAGGATGCTGCGGCAGAACTGGATGATCGCGATAGCGCTCGACCTCGATGTACGCAAAGGCGTGTTCGTCGATTTCTTCGGGACGCCCGCGTCGACCAGCGACGGCGTCGCGCGGATCTCATTGGCGAGCGGCGCTCCCGTGATGCCGGCGTTTATGGTGCGCGAGGGCGACAGCGTCCATCACAAGATAAAAATTCTGCCCGCCTTCTTCCCCGAGAAGACCCGCAACCGCGAGGCGCTGGTGCGCCAGTACACGCAGCTGTACTCCGACACGGTCGAGCAGGTGATCCGCGAGCATCCCGATCACTGGAATTGGATACATCGCCGCTGGAAAACCCGCCCCCAAGGCGAACCGCGCTTTTACTAGAGATCCCTCATTTCTGGTTCCCCTTCCCGCGCGGGAAGGGGTTAGGGGTTAGGTTCCTGATCTCTCTCGCAGCGCCTGCCTGATATGCTCAATAACCGCCTCGCCATCGAACATTGCGTCATTCGAAATCCTGAGAACCCGTACCCCGGTGCGCGAGATCATCCGGTCACGCGACTCGTCATATTTCTACTGTTCTTCATGCACACCGCCGTCAAGTTCGATCGCGAGCTTGGCGGCGTCGCAGTAGAAATCGACGACGAATCCTTCGATTACCTGCTGGCGCCGGAAGTGAAATCCTTCGATCGCGTTTCGCCGAAGGGCCTTCCAGAGAACGCGCTCGGCCGGGGTCATTTCGCGCCGCAATCGTTTAGCAAACGACAGCTTGTCAGCCTGAACATCTTGGACTCGCGTAATTTTACTGCCATGCGTCATAAGCGGACTGCCGCTGCCTGAAGAACCTAACCCCTAACCCCTTCCCGCGCGGGAAGGGGAACCAAAATAATTTTCACCCCGCACTTGTCCTCTGCCAACTCCCTCATACACGATGACACAAAGTGTTCACAGCCTCCCCGCCTGGTAGTTCGCCCACAGCGCATTCGCGATTCTCGCCGAGTCCGCGCGGATTCCGTATTTCGTGAAATAGCTGCAAACGTTTTCCAGGTCGCGGCTCAGCAACGATCTCGCGCTCGAATTGATCCGCGGGTCGACCGCTTGCGGAAAATCGATCGCGACGATTCTGCCTTCCCAGTAAAGTAGGTTGTACGGCGACAGGTCTCCGTGCACGAGATGGTTCCCGAGCCATAGCGTGACGTTGTCGATAATTCGGCGCAGAACCAGGTCCGCTCCTTCGCGCGGCAGCGTGACGCGACTGAGCATCGGCGCGGCGGCCTCCTCATCGCCGAAATATTCCATCAGGATCGCGCCGTTCGAGCGCGAAAATACCTCGGGCACGTCGGCGCCCGCCGCGTAGAGCATCCGCATCGTCTGATATTCGGCGTTGATCCAGGCGCCATACTGCACGTCGCGCCCGTGACGGGTTTTGTTCGCCAACGCGCGCCGGGTGCGAGTTTGCATCGCGGCGTCGCGGCCGGTCTGGTAGATCGCATCGTTGCGAAAATTGCGGCGCTCGAGCGGCCGGTAGACCTTCGCCGCGACCAGCCCGCCTCCGGACGCGCTCGCGCCGCGACAGCAATAGACAGTAGCCTCTTTCCCGCTGCGGACCACGTACAGAACGTCGGTTATCGATCCGTCGCCGATAAACGCGTCGAGCAATCCTTCATCGATCTCTAAAGCAGTAGTCATCTCGAGCCTCAATAGTTAAAAGTTGTTTCGCAGTTCGCGCACCTTTAATTTTCAGTCGCGCACTTTTCCTCATGGCTTCGTCCTCCATTGGCGATCTGTCGAAACGTGAAAAAACAAATCGTCGAATCGCACGCGCGCGCCGCGCGCCGCAGACGCAAAAAAGTAAAAAGCCACGGGAGCTTTCGCCTCCGTGGCTAGATGTCGGGAAATTTCCGGTGTTTTATCGAGTTACCGGAGAATAGTCAGCGGAGGCGCACTCACGTGCAATTCGACAAGATCATTAAGGTGGCTATTCATTGCGTGTGCACCTCCCGTCGGGGAGTAGAAGAAAATATCCGCGCGAAGGCCTCGCAAGTCAACCCGCTACGCTGGACGCCATCGGTGTCCTCGCGCTGGCCGGGCAGCGAAAAATCGGTGTAACCTTCGCCGTGGTGGTACGTCTCTAGTTCATTCGCAACGGTCGGGCTGCATGTTGAGGGCGCTACGGGCCGCAAATGCTGCCATTTGCCATCGTGGCGCTTTTTGCTCGTCAGCTATGTCAGCCGAAAATGGAATTCCGCGTAACGGTTATCCCGCGGCAGACTGGATAACGCCGGCAACTTCTCGCGAGTCTAACCACATGAAGAAATTGCATTTTGCCGCCATCGGCGCGGCGCTCCGTACCGCAATCAGTTCAATCCGGCAGATCGCCCTCGTCGCGGCATGCCTGATCGCAACGACGACATCACTCGTTTACGCCCAGACGCAGCCGGCAAGTGCGAGCGGGGGCGGCGCAAATCAAATCGGCCTGGTCGGAGCACAGAACCCGCCGCCGCCGCCCGTGAATGTCAGCGTTACTTCACAGGCGGCGCACAAGTTCGAAACCAATCCGATCCTTTCGATCCCTGAGATGTTCGCTCGCCAATGGACTCCCGGCCGCGAGGGCTTGCCCATCGACTACTTCCCGTCGATCGAGGACACCCAGGCGCACAAGCTGAGTCTCAAGGAAACTATCTACCTCGCGCTCGAGAATAATCCTGGCCTGCAATCGGTATCGCTGGACCCGGTTGCCGCGACCGAGAGCGTCAAGGCGTCGAACGCCGTGTTCGACCCGCAGATGAGCTCGCAGATCGACACTGAAAAGGAGTCCACGCCAGTCTCGTCACCGTTTCAAAACCCGAACTCCATCGCCATCACGGAGAAATTTTACGATTGGAATTTTGGATTGAGCAAAGTGCTTTCGTTGACCAACGGCACTCTGGGAGTCACGTTCAACAACGACCGCCAGCTGACCAATTCCGGATTCAGCCCGGTCAATCCCGTGTATACGCCCACGATGGTGATGTCGCTGTCGCAGCCGCTGCTGCAGAATTTTGGTTGGCAGTTCGCCACGATCAACGTCCGCCTGGCCGAGTCCTCGCAACGCTCTTCGCAGTGGAACTATGCTTCATCGGTCAACGACTTCGTTCAGCGCATCGGTAACGACTATTGGGGTGTGGTGCAGGCCCAGGAGAACCTCCAGGTCGCTCTAGCAGCCTTGAAGTTCAACACGGAGCTGGTTCGGGTTAACGGGGACAACGTCCGGATTGGGCTGCTGGCCGCGGTCAACCTGTCGCAGGCAATCTCGGCCGCTGCGACCGCTCGGGCAAACGTATCCGCGGCCCGGGCCGGCGTCGAGATAGCTCTTACTACGCTTCGTCAGGACGTGGCGGCTAACCATGCCGGCGCGATGCTCGCCGCCGAGATCGAACCGCAGCAGCAACCTGACACCCAGCACGAAGCAATCGAGACCGACGACGACGCGTTCAAGCAGATGCTCGAGGACAGCCCCGCGCTGGCCGGCCTGCGCGAAGCGATTCGCACCGCGTTGATCCAGGTCAAGTACGCCGAGAATCAGACCTTGCCACAACTCAATCTGGGCGTGCAGTTCGGCATCACATCAGAGGCCGGTAACTCCAAGTGTACAACCTCCGGCACGGTGCCCTCCTTCGCCAATTGCTTCAGCCCCGGTGGACCCACCGTACCACCGGGAACGAACAACGGGGCCATCCTTCCCTTTGGCGGCGACTACGGCACGTCGTTGAACAGCCTGTTCGATTTTAAATTCTACGACTATGCCGCGGTGCTTGGCTTTTCGATGCCTTTGGACAATGCCGCCGCGAAGGCCGCTCTGGCGCAGGCTCATGTCGCTTATGACCAGGCCCGGTTGCAGTATCGCCAGGCGCTCTACCAGTCGGTTTTGCAGGTCAAAACTGCGCTCGCCAATTTGACCGCCTACCAGGAGCAGGTCGACGCCACGCGCGAAGCTACCAAGTACGCGCAAAAGGCTCTGCACGATACTCAAGTGCAATTCCGCGTCGGCACGGCGACCACCAATACGCTGCTGCAGTTCCAAAGTAATCTGGTAACCGCGCAGGGCAACGAGGTTCAGGCCGATGTCGGTCTGGAGAACGGGCGCCTGGCCTTGTGGCATGCTGAAGGCACGCTGCTCGGCCAGTTCAACATCGACTTCCAACTGCAGAACCCGCGGCAGTCGCCGTGGTACTCGTACTTTTAGTGTTTTAGGGTTTTAGAGCCATGAGCGCATCCAAGCTTATAGCCGTGCTCGCAATCGCGCTGACGATGGCGTCGGTCGCATCGGCTCAACTGCCGGCGACCAATCCACTGGTGGTGCCCGCGCTGCCGCCCAGCCCTCCGGCCCAACTGCCGGCCCCTGTCAGCACCGCGATCGCGCCTCTTCCAGTAGCGGTACCATCGCTGCCCGCCGCCTATTCGACCCCCGGAGCGCGAATGTTCAACTGCTCCTGTTTTGGTCCCGGCGCACCAACTCACTGGATGGGCACCGTGACCGCCGCTTCGTACCTCAGCGCCAGCCAGAGCGCGAGCGGCGCGTGCGTCTCATACAACAAGGGTAAGCCTCCTTCCTACGGAACGGCGGGCGGCATCGGCGCCGGCAATTTTTTCGGTCCGCTGCCAGGTGCGCAGCAGAACGCCGGCGCCGCCAACAACTTCCCCGCTCCGGGAGTGGCGCAGAGCTCGGGAGCGTCCAGCTCGCTCGGCTCATTCGCCGGAGCGGCGCAAGGAATAGGCGTGGCCAATTCGTTCGGCGGTCCCTCGACCGGATTGAGCTATTCCAGCGCCCAGCAGCAGCGGCTGTGTTCGATGTGCGTATGCGACTGAGCCGCAGTGACGAGGCTCAATCTGCATGCGGATTAAAATTTTAGTCGCGCTCGCGCTGGTATGCTTCTTCGTGCTCATCGCTATAAACGGCTGCTTCGGCCCCCTGTCAGTTGACCTTTATTCAGACCCGGGCCATCCCCTGGTTGGATGGAAATGCCCGCCGCCGGACCAGATGAGTCACGTGGTCGTGCATACGACTCCGCCGTGCGCGTGGATACCGGGAGGGATTTCCTTCCGGTCCTGTTCCGACGCGGACTTCGCCGCTGCTGCTGAGGCGCGCGGCTGTGTCCCTGAGCCGAGTCCGACAGCTACATCGACGCCAACGCCAAAATCGGTAACTTTTGCTGCTTTCGCGATTGCGATTTGAGCCGCCAATCTTCATGCGGGCTTTTAGGTGGCATCGATGATGCAGTCACTCAAAGGTATGAAAACGAAAAAAGCATTAGCTACCACTATAGGTGCGATCACGCTGGCGGCGTCGCTGGCGGGTTGCTATGGCCAGCCACTCTCGACCCGCGAGAAAGGAACTCTGATCGGTACCGGCGTTGGCGCTGCCGGAGGAGCCGTCGTCGGTTCGGCCGTAGGCGCTCCGCTTGCCGGTGCGGCAATCGGTGGCGTCGCCGGCGGTGCGACCGGCTTCGCGGTCGGCAACCACATCCAGAACGAGCGAAACGGCGACTGATCGGGCTGACCGCTACAGGTTAGCAATCACGGCGCGGGTGAACTCCGAGGTGCTGGCGGTGCCGCCCTGGTCCGGCGTCAGCACGCGGCCCTCGGCGTAAACCTTGCGCACGGCGGCGTCGAGGCGCGATGCGTCGGCGCCGAAGCCAAGGTACTCGAGCATCAATGCCGCCGACAGCATCGTCGCGGACGGATTTATTATTCCCATCTCCATGATGTCGGGTGCGGTGCCGTGCACCGATTCGAAGTAGGCGTAGTCAGCGCCGTAGCATCCGCTGGGCGCAAGTCCCAGCCCGCCGATAGTACCGGCGGCAGCGTCGGACAGGATGTCGCCGTATAGATTCGGCGCCACGACCACGTCGAGATCGTGCGGCGACTGCACGAGCCGGCGCGCGAAGTCATCGACGATGAACTGTTCGTACTTTATTTCGGGATACCTGGCCGCGGTTTCTTCGACGATTTTGCGGAACAGGCCGTCGGACTCGCGCAGCATGTTGTACTTCGACGTGCAGGTGAGCTTGCCTTTCCCGCCGGCGCGCAACCGCTTGATCGCGAGCTGGCACGCGAACTCGGCGACGCGGCGCGTCGCGCGCTCGGTGATCACTTTGATCGCGTAGACGCCGCGCTCCGACGTGTCGAGCGGCGCGCGCAGGATTTTGCTCATCAGCTTCAGCGGCGCGAGCGCTGCGAGCGGACCCTCGAGGCCAAGATACAGGTCCTCGAGATTTTCGCGCACGATTACGAAGTCGATTCCCTCGGGACGCTTAAGCGGGCTCAGGAAGCCCTTCGAGTAGCGCACCGGCCGCACGTTGGCGAAGGTCTGCTTCCCCCATCTGAGATAGGTGATGGCGGTAGTCTTGCCCGAGGTCGAGCCGAACAGCGTGGCATCGGACGCGTCGATAGCCTTGCGCGCAGCTGCGTCGGTTTCGCCGCGCACCCATTTCTCGCCGGGCGGAAACTCGACGTAATCGATCGGAAGCTTCAGGGCGCGCAGCGCGTCCATCGTCGCGCCCATCGCCTCAGGCGCGGCGTCGTCGCCGGGAATCACTACGACTTTTTTGTTGGTCATCTGACTGTCTCAAGCGCCTCGCTGAGCGCCATCATGCACACGCCGGTCGCGAACGGCGCCGTCCCGATTTCGATCGAATTGTAAAAGGCAAAGTCGCCCGGCGGCGTTTGTTGCGAGACCCCGGTGAACGCGCCGTGCGCGTCTATCTTCGAGCAAAGCGCCCCGACCGCGCGCGAGTAAGCGTCGCGGGCGAGCGCCGCGTCGAGACCGGGGAGCCGGGTCCGAAGCGCGCGGCCGAGCGCGAGCGCGAATCCCGCGGCCGACGACGCTTCGAGGTACGAATCGTCGCGATCGATCACGGTGTGCCACAAGCCTGAACTGTCCTGCAGCGACGCGACTCGATTAAGTTGCCGCGCCAATGCGCCGTGGATCATTTCAACCTTCGCAGCCAGCGGTTGAAGCCCGCCGGCCGCTTCGATCTCGGCTATTACTTGCGGCGCGGCGATCGAAAACCAGCTATTGCCGCGCGCCCACAAACACGGCGAATGCGATTTCCGGTCAACGTAGGCGACGTGCCAGAAAAGTCCGCTGCTCGAATCGATCAGATGATCGCGATGAAGGATCACCTGATCCGCTGCGCGCTCGAGCATCGCCGAGTCGCCCGAGATTCGCGCGAGCATCGCAATTGCGGGCGCGGTGAAGTAGCAGACGTCGATCCACACTTCGAGCGCTGGCGGATGGGGGACGAACGCGCCGTCGGAGGTTCGCGCGGCGGAATCCTCCATGAAGGAGACCACCGCGCGCGCATATTCCAGGTAGCGCGGGTCGTTGGTCTTCAAGTGCAAATCGAGCGCCGGCAGCGCCTCCGCCGCCCAGAACCAGAACCATCCCTTGGTTCGCGGACCTTGCGCGAGCTTCGGCGCGAACCACTTCTCAGCTGCTTGGATCAGGTCATCTTTTTTGAGCATCGTTCCAGCGTAGATCAGCCCGTCGCACAGGATCGCGTCGCCCCAATGCGGCTGCTTGACGAGCAACTCGTAGCTGGCGCTGGCGGTCAGCCGCTCCAGCGCCCCGCGCAGTTCATCGATTTTGATTTCAGCGGAATCCATCAGTAGGATTATCCGCCGTAGTTCCATCCGGTCTCTTTCATCGTGAGCGCTTCGGCGTCGCGCTTGACGTGCGCTTCGGTCACCTTGCCGACGACGACGCTGTGATCGCCGAGTTCGTAGAAGCCGACGACTTCGCACTCGACGGACGCGGGCGCGTCGCTGATTATTGGCGCGCCGTTGGCGCCGTTCTCGAACGCGAAGTCACCGAACTTGCCGTCCTTGGGCTCGACGTGGCGGAAGAACGCGCCCGCGATTCCCTTTTGCCCCGCCGCGAGCATCGAGAGCGCAAACTTCTTCGAATCTTTCACCATCGCATGCGAGCCCGAGTCTTTCTTGATTCCGACCACCACCAGCGGCGGGTTGAAGCTCGCCTGCGTGACCCAGTTGACGGTCGCCGCGGTGGCCTTGCCGCCGTGAGCGGCGCCCAAAACGAAAAGCCCATAAGGAATCATCAACAAGGCCTGTTTTTTTGCTTTTTCATCCATGGTCGAGGTCTCCTTCTTCAAATCAAGTTTCCACGCGCGGGCGCATGGGAGATATAATCAAGCTGCAACGATGGCGCTGATAAAGTCAAAGACTCCGAAGATAAAAGGCCTGCACGAAGTCGGGCGTTACGCCGTCGGCGTGCAATGGGTCGACGGTCACGACAGCATTTTTCCGCTGGAAAATTTGCGGCGCGGATGTCAGTGCGACGCGTGCAAGGGCGGCGTCGACGGCGAGGTGCCGCCCGCCAGCGTCCGCATGCGTCAGCTTTCGCGGCTGGGCGAGGTGGCGGTGTTCATCGGATGGGCCGACGGTCACGAGACCATCTACACGATGCCGCAGCTAAGGAGTCTCTGCCGATGCGCGTACTGCGTCGCGGAGCCCGAGCGTCCAATCACCGGCGGCTAGAACTCCGAGTCGCGCGAAATGCTAGGGCTGCGGCGTGACCGACTGCTGCTGCGTCCGATGCTTGCTGATACTGCCGCGGCCGGTTGAGCCGCCGTTCAGCGCGTCGAGATTTACCTGGGCGACTCGCAGATTGGGATTGAGCCGCAGCGCTTTCTCCCATGCTTCTTCGGCCTCGGCGAAGCGCTGCAAGTCGTTCAGCGCCATGCCCTTGGCGTTGTAGAGCCGCGCGTTGTGGGGGTCCTTGACGATTCCGGCGTTGGCCGCCAGCAGCGCATCTTCGGAGTCGCCGACGCGCAGATATACGTCGGCCAGTTCAATGAAATTGCTGCCCGACGGATTCAAGTCGGTCGCCGTGCGGTACATATCGATCGCGCTTGGCCCGTCGCGCAGCACGCCGTAGCAGAAGCCGAGGTCCACGTATGCTGAATCGTTGCGCGGATCGATGCGCATCGCCTCTTTCAGCTTGTCCATCGCCTGGTGAATCATCCTGGTATCGACGGGATCGGCCTTGCCGGCCTGCATGATCAGCGCTTCCGCCTCTGTGACGACGGCGTCGGAGGCGGCACGATTAGCCTCGGCCGCATAGCTCGAAGGGGCGAGCGCCAGGACTCCCAACACGGCGATCGCGACGGCGAGCATCGAGACCAGCTTCAATCGCAACTTCCCGCGCAATCGACCAACCATGTTCAAGCCACCGTTCATCCCGATACCAAACGATAGTACGGAAAAATTTCTATTTCCGCTATTTGCCCACGCCGCTCATCGGCACCATCTGGGGATTACGTCTACTTGGCTGCCGCACCGGTTCCCGACAGCGTCACCGTCTGTGGCGAGCCGGTCACATTGTCATAAATCATCAGGCTTCCACTCTGCTCCGTCGTGTCCATCGGCGCGAAAGTCACCGACGCCTTGCAGCTCTTGCCCGGCTCGAGGATTTTTTCGCATTCCGACTTGACCGCGAACATCGACGGCATCGCGATCTCCATCTCGATGCTCACCGCCACCCCAGTTTTTTTCTTACCCCTGTTCTTGATCGTGATAGTCTCGGGCTTGCTGGTACTTCCAACCGTTACCTTATTTCCAAAAGCAATCGAACTGCGACTGATAGCCGGACTATCGCCAATCGGAAGTGGAGTCGGCGTAGAAGTAGGTGTTGCGGATGTCGTAGCAGTCGCGGTCGGCGTGGTCGTAGAAGTTGCGGTAGCTGTCGCGGGCGGCGTTTGGGTTGGCGTGGCGGCTGTCGAGGTCGGAGTCGCGGTCGGAGTCGCAGTCCTCGTCGAGGTTGCGGTCGAGGTCGGAGTCGGGGAAGCGGCGGTGCCGCCCAGCGCGTAGAGGAAACCGTCCTCGGAAGCGACGTAAACAGTCCCGTCCCTGCCGATTGCCGGCCCCGTGACAATCGGAGCGCCGGTCTGGAACGCCCACTTCTTCGTGCCGCTGGTACCGTTGTCGGTTATCGCGTAGAGCTGCTCATCGCCGACAGAGGTGCCCACGTAAATGGTCCCGTCGGCGCCGATCGCCGCCGCGGACTCGAACGCATATTCGATTGAGTCGACGGTGAACACCCACTTCTTCGTGCCGCCCGGGTTGATCGCGTAGAAGCTGGCGCTGTTGGGCAATACGTAGATAGTGCCGTCGGCGCCAATCGCCGGCGTCGTGTCCACCTCAGAGCCGGTCTGGAACGCCCACTTCTCCGTGGCACTGGTACCGTTGTCAGTGAGCGCGTAGAGGTTGCCGTCATCGGAGCCAACGTAGATGGTTCCGTCGGCGCCGATCGCCGGCGCCGCCTCGTCAATCGCAGCGCCGGCCTTGAACGCCCACTTCTTTGTGACGATGCCTTGCCCGCCGTCGGTTAGCGCGTAGAGGTTGTCGTCCATGGAGCCGACGTAAATGGTGCCGTCGGCGCCGATCGCCGCCGCCGAGTTTATATTGCCGCCGGTCGTGAACGCCCACTTCTGGCTGCCGGTGGGATTTACCGCGTAGAAGTTGTGGTCCTCGGAGCCGATGTAGACGGTCCCGTCGGCGCCGACCGCCGGCGAGGCGCTGATCAGAGAGCCGGTTGGGAACATCCACTTCAGCGTGCCGCTGGTGCCACTATCGGTCACCGCGTAGAGGTTTTGGTCATAGGATCCAAAGTAGATCGTGCCGTCCGGGCCAATCGACGGCGACGACGAAGCCACAGCGCCACCGGTCGCAAACGCCCACTTCTGCGAGCCGTCGGGGTTCACTGCGTAGAACATGTCATTCGGGGATCCGAAGTAAATGGTGCCGTCGGCGCCTATCGCCGGCGAGGACAATAGAGCGAAGCCGACGTCAAACATCCACTTCTTAGTGCCGGAGTTGGCGCTGGTGTTGACCTGGCTCAATCCGGTGCGCTGGAGATCGTGATGGAACGTCGGCCAGGGGCCGGGCGTGGGCGTCGGGGGCGGCGTTGCGGGCGGCATCGCGTTCGACGCAGCCGCGCTCGCCGATTGCGCGCGCGGCGCGGTCAGGGCAGTGACGCCCACCATCGCAAACGCGGCCGCGCTCAGGATTACGATCGCGCCGAGCTTCATTCTCCCCGAATGTTCCATCGATTCCCCTCAGGCAGTTGCCGGATACCACTTGAATCAACAGCGGACATAGCGCGCCGCGAAATTGAGCGTCATATAATAAGCGGCGCGGGCAAATTCGCAAGATTGAAACTCGCATCGGCGCCAAGTTGTTTCGCGCAGGCTGCTGGAATAACTATTGGTTCGTGCCCCGCGACTCCTTCAATCGTGAAATAGATTATCTGCGGCTGTCAGTTATCGATAACTGCAACCTGCGATGCGTTTACTGCATGCCACTGGAAGGCTTGCGCTTTCTTCCGAAAGACGAATTGCTGACCCCGGCGGAGTTTGAGACCGTCGCGCGCGCCGCGGTCAGTGGTGGCTTCCGAAAATTCCGGCTGACCGGCGGCGAGCCTACGCTCCGCCTCGATCTCGTCGAAATAGTCGAGCGGCTCGCGCGCGTGCCGGGCGTCGACGGCCTGGCGCTGACCACCAACGCGCTCTTGCTGACGGAACTTGCGCCAGCCCTGAAACGCGCGGGGCTGAATCGAATCAACGTGCATCTCGACAGCCTGGACGCCGCGACCGTCGAGCGGCAGATGCGATGGGGCAGCTTCGAGAAAATCTGGCGCGGAATCGTCGCGGCCGAAGAGGCGGGACTGACGCCGATCAAGCTCAACTCGGTGGTGACGGCCGGCTACAACGAATCGGACGTCGTCGAGCTCGCGCGCCTCACGCTCGAGCGCGACTGGCACGTGCGATTTATCGAGCTGATGCCGCTGGGCGGCGGCGAATGCGCGACGTTGTCGATGAAGCGCTACGTGTCGAATATCGAGACGCGGCGCAGAATCGAGTCGGCGCTGGGCCCGCTCACCGAAATGCCGTCGGAAAACCTCGCCGACGAATCGCGCAACTACCGCCTTCGGGGCGCGCGCGGCGTAGTCGGCTTCATCAGCCCGGTCAGCGAGCCTTACTGCGGCACCTGCAACCGGATGCGCCTGACGGCAGACGGAAAATTCCACCTGTGCCTGCTAAACGACGACGAACTAGACGTCCGCAAAGCGCTACGCTCGAATTCGGACGACGTGATCGCCGACGTAGCAAGAATCCTAAAACGCGCAGTCGAGCTAAAACCAACCGGCCATCACCTGCTGGAAGGCCGCTCAACGCAAGACCGCTCGATGTACCAAATCGGCGGATAGGGCTCGTATGACGATGCGCGCGAGCGCCGAGGAGTTTCTGCGATCGCTTTCCGCTTCCATCCGCAGACCATAGCCTGTGGAGAATCTCGCCGGTCGGGCGGTCGAAAGCGTATACTCCTAAGCCGTGCTCAACGTTAATAGCGTCGTTGCCGGTCGCTATCGGATCGTCAAGTTCTTAGGCGGGGGAGGAATGAAACAGGTTTACCTTGTCGAGGACCTCCGCCTTGCAAAGCGGCTATGTGCTCTGGCAGAGATGCTCGATGCCTTCGCCGATGCGGCCATGCAGCGTAGAGCCGCTGCGGCTTTCCACCGAGAGGCGGAGATGCTCGCGGCGCTCGATAACCAGCACATTCCCCGCGTTTACGACAATCTCAGCGAGCAGAATCGCCACTATCTGGTCATGGAGTACATTGAGGGAACCACTTTGGAGCAAAAGCTCGCCCTCAGCGGCGGCACACTGGGCGAAGACACGGTTGTGGAGATAGGTCTACAAATTGCCGAGGCGCTTGAATACCTGCACGCGCTTAAACCGCCGATCGTCTATCGCGACCTCAAACCGTCCAATGTGATGGTCAATACGGCTGGCTTGGTCAAACTTATCGACTTTGGAATCGCTCGCTATTTCCAACCGCTGAAGACAGGGACCGCGATCGGCACACAAGGCTACGCCGCTCCGGAGCAGTTCAGAGGCAAAGCCGAGGTCAGAAGCGACATATATGGTCTTGGTGCAACCATGCATCATCTCCTCACGGGTCGTGACCCAGCGACAGAGCCGCCGTGCAGCTTTCCGCCGATCGAGCAACTCCGGCCACCATGCAATCCAGCGTTAGCGAGACTGATCAACGCCGCGCTGGCTTATAAGTCCGAGAACAGGCCCGCGAGTGCCGCCGAGTTCAGGCGGCTCCTCAACAGCGCCAAAGTGAGAACGCCGCCGCAGGTTTCACGGCCCGCGCATTCAGCTACGACACAAACAACAGTGACCCGCCCCGCCCTTCAGAATGCTCGGCAGCCGTTATCGCCGTGGATCGTTTCGGGGGCGGTTGGATTTGTGACTATCGTTGTTCTCGCGAGCTTATCCCTATTCGTCGTAGACCGCATAGCGCCCGAACACGTACCGGAGACGCCCGAAGCCTCATCTGAAGCCAAGATGTCGCCTCTCTTTGTTCTTCCTACACCGGAAACAGCGCACAAAGAGCGCAAGCACGCAGCGTCTGCGAAACCTTTTGAAGAGTCCGAAGATCAAAGCGCGGAATCGCACCCGCGATATTTCACGATCGGCTCAACGAAGCAGCAGGTCCTAGCCATTCAAGGGACGCCAAGCGCCGTTCAGAATTATGGCGCTCTTGGAATCGAGGATTGGGATTACGGATACTGCCAAGTCGAATTCTCGGAGCCTGGCGGCAGGGTAAAAAGCTACGACAATTCTTGCGGTCGGCTCCGTGTGCGGCTGAAATAGATTCCGCGCGGGCGCTAAAGGCGTCCTGGTGGGCCAATTTCAGGCGTGCCCGCAGCCGAACCGATTCAGGGCAATGGGTCAAAGGTTGCTAGACGCGAAATCGTCAGAGTCGTGGAAAGTCTTCCGAGCATTCCTCTCATCGCTGCCTCCATCAGAGTCTGCGGTGCTGCCATACTGGAGACGTTGGAGGTACCTGACGGGAAATCGCGAACCGGACTTCGTGTGGCCGGAAGGGAAGATCGCAGTTGAACTGACTGGATGGGTCGACCAGACCCAAATGCAGAAAGGTAAAGCCCTCGAGAAATACAACCAGAAGGTAAGTGTTCTTCTGCGTGAGCGGAGAGCCAACTTCAAGGGACTTGACAGCCACTGGGTCTATCTCGAAGCCTTCCAACAACCGAGCAGGAAGTGGAACTCCGCTATCTGCACGATGCTCGCGTTCTTCGCGGAGCGCGCTAACGCCTTGCGGGAACCCCGAATGCACGTCGAAAGTTCAGAGCTCCCGCGAGAAATAAGGGGAATGTTTCGAGGAGCGACCATTTACAAGATGCCGGACCAACGGCCATTGGTTCGAGCGGTAGCGCACGGCCGGTTCCGCGCAGAACAATCTGTCAGCACCGAAGACGCAATAGAGGAAGATCTCAAGCGATCGTTTGAATCCTTGAAAAGAAATCTTAGAAAGAAAATTGAAAAAGCTGGGAAGTATCGCATTATTGGAGAGCCGCGGGACTTCAAGTTATGGCTGGTGATCCATTACGACGACGCGGCTCTTGAATGGGCGGCGCCTTTACTGGTTCTGGCAGTGCAGTTCAGCTACGGCCCAGACGCGCGCGAGAGCCAAAAGCAATTGGCGCAGCGCGCTCGAAGGGAGGTCTACGGCGATCTACAGCGTGCTTGCTTCGACAGGGTCTACCTGCTCTTTGCGGACGCTGTGCCTCCGCACGCCGAAAAACTATGGCCGTGAAAATAGCTTCGTACGCGTTACGCCACGGGTTGGCTGAAGGAATTCGTCGTTCGATGGGCTAAGTCGGGTGTGAAGGATCCATGGCTACCGAAGAAGAGATGCGAGCGGCGCATGTCGGCGGCGTTATGCGAGTGCATAACGCTCCTATTCAATTGGTGGATTACAGCGCCGAGTGGCCTGCGCTCTTTGTGCGCGAAGCGAAGCGGGTTCGTGCGACGCTCGGCGAGCGCGTCCTGATGCTAGAGCACGCCGGATCTACTTCGGTGCCGGGACTCGCCGCCAAGCCTATCATCGACATGCTGCTCGCGGTCGCGGATTCCGCCGACGAGCCGGCATACGTGCCCGCTATGGCCTCGGCAGGATACGTGCTCCGCATCCGCGAACCGGAATGGCATCAGCATCGGCTGTTCAAAGGCCCCGACACGAACATCAATCTGCACGTGTACTCGTTCGGATGTCCCGAGATGGACAAGATGCTCATGTTCCGCGACTGGCTGCGCAGCAACGATGCGGACCGCGAGCTCTACGAGCGCACCAAACGCGAACTGGCGAAGCAAACCTGGAAATACGTGCAGAACTACGCCGACGCCAAGACGTCAGTCGTGGAGGAAATCGTCGCACGCGCACAAGCCGCCCGCGACCGCGAGTGATACCTGCTCACCGTTCCTCCCCGAACAGGAAGATCGAAAGCGCGATCATCGCGAACATGAAATTTGGAATCCACGCGGCCACGGGCGGGGGTAGCAGTCCCGAACGGCCCAGCGCCGACGTTATTCCGAGCGCGGTCCAGTAGGCGAAGCCGATCACTATCGCCAGCCCGAAGCTGCGCCCGAGACTCAGGTTGCGCGGCAGCGGATCGAGGCTGAGCGCCATCCCGAGCGCCGTCATTATCAGGCACGCCAGCGGCATCGCGTACTTAAGATCGCGATCGACGACGTAGCCGCCCGGGTCGAGTCCCTTGCTGCGCAGGTCCGCGATGTAGCGATCGAGCTCCCACAGGCTGAACTCCTCCGGGTCGAAGCGCAGCAGGCCGAAATCGGCTGGCGTCAACTCGAGATCGAGCTGCGTGACGCCGGTTTTGGTCACCGCGCCGCCATCCGCGACCTCGAACGAATTCAATCCGAGCTCGACCCAATTGTGCCCGTTCCATCGCGCGCTCGACGCATGCTCGAGCTCCCTGAGTCCGAAGTTTGAATCGAGCTGGTAGTGCGTGATGCCGGTGAGCAGCGCGTTCTTCTTGTCGAAGCTGTCGACCGAGACGAATCCGTCGCGCACGCGCACCCAGATGCGCCGGTTGGCGAAGACCGCCCTCAGCTGATGCTTCTTGAGTTCCACCGCGTAGATATACTTCGATTCGCGCGTCGCGGCAGGAACCAACGTCTCGCTGATGAGAAAATCAAAACCCGAAATCAATATCGCGACCAGCAGCACCGGCACCGCCATCTCGAGCCGGCTGATGCCGAGTTGCTGGCAGGCGAGCACCTCTCCCGATCGATTGAGCAGCGCGAAGCCGAGCAGCACACCGGCCAGGCACGCCACCGGCAGGACCTGCGAAACTATCAGGGGAAGCTTGAGCGCGAAGTACTCGAGGCCCAACAGTCCGAGCCCGCCGTATCGGATCAAATCGTCGAATCGATCGAACATGTCGCCGAGCAGGTAGGCCGCTGTGAAGGCCGCCAGGCAGACCATGAACGGGCCGAAGAACTGGCCCGCGATAAAGCGGTCCATCACCGGCGACAGGCGCGGCCGAAGTCTCATGCGGCCTGCCTGCTGCGTTCGTAGCGCTCGACGAGATCCCAGATGATGTCGCCGGGGCCGCGGCCCTGGTCGCCCTTGTCGGACGCGGCGCGATAGAAGAACCAGAACGCCAGCGCCATGAAGACGACGTCGGGGATGCTCATCGCGACCCACGAGTCGAGTTTGCCACGCTGCGCGAGACTCTCGCCCACGCGCATCAGCGAGTAGTAGAAAAAGAACAGCGCGACGCTGACGCCGAAGCGCTCCGAATGCCCGCCGCGCGCAGGTTTGAGTCCGAGCGCGATGCCGAGCAGCGCGAACAGCATCGTGGCGAACGGGACGGTGAACTTACTCGCCATCTCCGTCTCTGCCGCGTAGTCCGGTTTGCCCTTGGCGCGCGCCGCCTTGATATCGGCGCGCAGCGCCGTGTAGGTCATTTCGCCCGGATCCACATCCGTGAGGCCAAGCGTCCCCTCGGCGTTGACGCTGAGATCGTAGATCTTGAAGCTGGTCACGTGCGTCGAGTTGTCGGCCGGCTCGACGCCGAAGATCGAACCGTCGAACAGCCGCAGCGTGATCGTCTTGTTCTTCGGGTCGGGCAGCATCATCCCGTGCTTGGCGATTATCGTGTTCTGGTTATGCGGATCGCGCGCGTCGGAGATCATCACGCCCGACAAACTGGAATCGGTATCGGACATCTCGTCGACGTAAACGACCAGGCCGGGAAAATTGCTGTTGAAGATTTTTTCCTTCATCCCGGCGCTGGTGCGGGTCTGGCTGAGCTCGTAGAGCTTGTTTTGCAGATTGGAATTCGCCCACGGCCGCAGCGAGAACGCGAAGTAACTCGAAATCGCGTACACTCCCAGCGCCACCATCATCACCGGCACCGCCAGCCGATATAGGCTGACGCCGCACGCGCGCGCCGCGGTCATCTCCTGGTCGCTCGACATCCGCCCGAAGCCCATCAGCACGCCGAGCAGCACCGCCATCGGAAACGTGAGTTCCAGGAAGGCCGGCATGATGTACCCGATGATATCCATCACTTCGCCGAGGCTGACGCCGTGATTGACGACCATGTCCATCAGCTTGAGCAATTTGCCGGTGACCAGCGCGAAGGTCAGCAGGCCGACGTCGACAGCGAACGGCGCGAGCACTTCGCGCGCGACGTAGCGGTCGATAATTGCAAAGCCTGGAATCGCGAGTCTCATCGGTTGGTCGGCGCCAAGTATCGCGTTCAAGTCTAGACATCCCGCCGCGCGATTGAAACTTGCGAATGAATTTCTTCTGGCGCGCTGGATTCCCTTCGACCGGCCGGTCCCCCTTCCCTCGAGGGAAGGGGTTAGGGGTTAGGTTGCCGAGTCGGACGCGCGCTACTTGCGCGGCGCTCTGATACTATCCCCTTCGATGAGAGATTTTCGCGACAAGGACCGTCACCCGCGCTTCAACCGCAATGCACCGCGTCCGCCACGCCGTAACTCGTCCGCGTCGCCTGCCAAACCGTCGGCCGCGCCGCCCCCTGCGCGAGATTTTCGGCGTGCCGATACGGGCGAGCGCGAGCCTCGGCGCGCGAGCGGTAACGATCGCGAAATAGTTTACGGCGTCGAGCCGATTCGCGAGCTGATTGCGGCAGCGCCTGCCTCGATTCGAGTGCTCTACGTGAAATCCGGCGACGAGCGGCGCTTCGCCGCCGAGATTGATCTCGTCAGAGCCGGCGGCGGCCGCGTCGAGTTTGCCGACGACGCCGGCCTGGAGCGACACGCCGGCCCGACCGCGCGCCACCAGGGGATTGCGGCCCTGATGCGCGAGTACGAGTACACGCCGCTCGAGCAAATTCTCGCCGCGCAGTACGATCCCATCGTGTTGGTGGACGGCGTCACCGACCCGCGCAACCTGGGCGCCCTGATGCGCTCGGCGGAAGGCGCCGGCGTCGGCGCGATCGTCATCGCGAAGGACCGCACCGCGGCAATCACGCCCGCGGCGGTCAAGTCGTCGGCCGGTGCGTGGATACATCTGAAGATCGCGCGATGCGGCAACGTCGCGCGCACTATCGAGCAGCTCAAGGAGGCGGGCTACTGGACGGCTGCCCTGGCGCCCGGCGGCGACACCTCGATCTACACGCTCGACACCTCGCGCAAGCTCGCGATCATCGTCGGTTCCGAGGGACGCGGCGTGCGCGACATCGTGAAGAAGGGCGCGGACTTCGTCGTCGACATTCCGATGCGCGGCAAGGTCGGCTCGCTCAACGTGTCGGTCGCCGCCGCCGTCGCGCTGTTCGAAATCGCGCGGCGCCGCGCTAGTGCGAAGAATTCAGGCTAGCGGCGAGGGCCCTCGCGCCGGCCGCGATTTCTTCTTCGCGGATTTTTTGGCCGCCGGGATGGCGCGCGTCGGTTTGCCGTCGTTGAAGCCGGGATACTTCCGCTCGAGCGCCTTCTTGATCGTGCTCATCCAGTTGGATTCGTACTGGCTCGCGATCTTTCTCATCCCGCCGACCTGCTGACTGGCTTCCTTCAAGTGCGCTTTCAGCAGCACCGCGCCCTTGACGAGATGCGGATGCATCGCGTGCGCGTTGAGGTCCGACAGTGTCTTCGCGATCAGCTTCAGCTCTTCTTTGATGCGGTCCGCGTAAACTCTGGCCCATTCTAGGTCCATCAGAGTGCTGCTGGATGGTTTGGCTTTCGGCATGGAAATCACTTTACACGGATTTCCCCTCGCCGCTACAAGATTCGATTTGTCACGTTTTGTCACCTGCGTAACATCGATGCGCAGTTTTCTGAACGCGATTGTGGAATCTAGAGGCCGCGCTCGGGCCGCACTCGACTTTTCAGGCATTCTCGCGCGCTATCACCAGCTTGGTCGGCGGATCGAGCAGCGCCGCGATAGCGTCGTCCCATCCAACTACTTTGCTCGTGACGCGAGCCGGCTGGATTTCCCCCAATCGCGCCAATTCGAGCACCTGCGGAATCACCATTCGCGGATGCCCGCGTCCGGTAATGAACGTCATCCCCGTGATGTACATGTCGAACAGCGGCATCGGGGTGGTCTCGCCCGGATGAATCCCGCAATTGGTGCAGATTCCGCCCGGCGCCGTCGAACGTATCGCGCATTGCAGGCCCGCCTGTGTCGCGCACGCCGCGACCGTGATCGGATACGGCCCCATCCGCCTGGGTAATGGACCCTCGCGCACTGAGGCGCCGAGTTCCGCCGCCAGCCTCAAACGGCCCGGGTCATCGTCGACGTAGTCGACCCGCGCGGCGCCGCAAGCGAGCGCAATCTGAATCGCGTACAGCCCGATACTGCCACCGCCGACAATCAGCACCGGGGCGCCGGGATTGTCGCGGAGCTGCGGTGCAACCGTCCGCCACGCATCAGGGATATTGTCGGCGGCGCTCGCCACGTCGGCGGCGGCGAGCCCAGCCGGCATCGCGACCAGCATCGCGTCGGCGTAGGGAATTTTCATCAGGTCCGAAAGCGCGCCGCCGAAATTCCCGCCCAGCGCACCGATTCCATACATTCCGGTGCCGCGCACCCGCTCGCAATTTCCCGTGAGACCGCGCCGGCATCGATCGCAACTGCCGCATGCGATCTGAAACGACGGGACCACGCGGTCGCCGACCTTGAATGCCGTGACTCCCTCACCGACCTCGGCCACGACGCCGACGGATTCGTGGCCAAGCGGGAAGCCACCACCGAACATCGGCGCCTGGCCGCGGAGCAATAGCGTGTCGAGGTCGCAGGTGGCGACCGCAAGCGGACGCACCAGCGCCTCGCCCAGCCCGTCGATTTTGGGCGCCGCCACCTCGTGCCATTCCAGCTTTCCAGGACCAACGAAAGTCAGTTCGCGCATCGGATCTCCTCCTCTGTCGAGCGAAGGGGTCACTTCCAACAATCCGGTCCCCCTTCCCGCGCGGGAAGGGGTTAGGGTTAGGTTCCTCGAATCGTTCGCGACGCGCGCGCCGTCAGGCTGCGCTCGCGTTCCGCTTCCGTCCAATATTCGAGATTAAACCTCAACCCAGACGGCAAAGAGACGCTTGTGTATGCATAATCGCCAAGCGAAAATGCATAGCCATATGGAATGGACCGACTTGCGCTATTTCCTGGCCGCCGTGCGCGGCGGCAATCTCTCCGCGGCGGCGCGTGAACTAGGCGTCAACTACACGACGGTCGGGCGCCGGCTCGACGCGCTCCAGAACGGGCTCGGCGCCACGCTAATCCAGCGCACGCCCGACGGGCTCACGCTCACGCGCGCCGGCGAAGCGGTCAAGGGACTGTGCGAAAAAATCGAGGCCACCGCGCTCGAGATCGAGCGGCGCGCCGCCGGCCAGGATCGCGCTCTCGCCGGCACCGTCCGGCTGACTGCCACCGAGACGCTCGCCGCCAGGTTTCTCATTCCCGCGATGGCCGTGCTGCGCCGGCGCCATCCGGAGCTCGACATCGAATTGATCCCCGACTATCGCATGCTGGACCTCTCGCGCCAGCAGGCCGACCTCGCGATGCGCAATGCGCGCCCCGCCGACCCGCGCCTCGTATGCCGCCGCGTGGGCGGCTTTGCGATCACCCTGTACGCGTCGCGCGATTACCTGTCCGCGCGCGGCAAACCCCGGCGCGGCGCGGGACTCGCCGGCCACGACCTGGTCTCGTGGACGTATTTGCTGCCCGCGACGCGCACGCAGTTCATGGGTGAGTCCGTCAATGACGCGCGAATCGTCTTCCGCAGCAACAGCACGCTCGCACTCATGCACGCGGTGGCCGAGGGCTTTGGAATCGGCTTCATCCCGTGCTACCTGGCCGACGACAATCCGCGGCTGGTGCGGATTTGGCCCGACGTCGCGCCGCATATGCAGAAGCTATGGCTGGTCCATCACGAGGACCTGCGCCGCACTGCGCGGATCAAGCTGGTCGCGGACGCTATCGCCGCGGCGCTCCGCCGTGAGGCCCGCGTGTTGCGCGGCGAATCGGTCTCGCGCAATGCAAGAAGCACCCCACCGACCCCGTTTAGCTTGACAGTCGATACCGCGGCGAATAGCTTTTCTTCCTTAACGTCGTTTGCCGATGTAGCTCAACGGTAGAGCACCTGATTTGTAATCAGGTGGTTGCGAGTTCGATTCTCGCCATCGGCTTGGTCGGCACGATAGCCTTGGGAGGAGAGGTTCCCGAGTGGCCAAAGGGAGCAGACTGTAAATCTGCCGGCTTATGCCTACGGAGGTTCGAATCCTCCCCTCTCCACCAGTATAATGATGAGTTCGACGGAGAGAGCGGGAATAGCTCAGTTGGTAGAGCGCGAGCCTTCCAAGCTCGGGGTCGCGGGTTCGAGTCCCGTTTCCCGCTCCAGATTTTTTGGTAATGGAATCGAGGCGCCGGTTTGGTTGTGAGCGTTCAGTGTCGATTGTTCGAGCATTGCGCGGATGCCCATGTAGCTCAGGCGGTAGAGCACTTCCTTGGTAAGGAAGAGGTCACGGGTTCGAATCCCGTCGTGGGCTTTCCAAATTTGCGTTTTTTAGAAGCGGTATTTAGAGGCATATATAATGAGAGACCTGATTTCGCTTTCGTGCGACACCTGCAAGTCGCGCAACTACACCACCACCAAGAACAAGAAGACGCAGACCGACAAGTTTTCGATCAAGAAATTCTGTCCGCGATGCCGTTCGCATACCGTACATAAAGAAGGCAAAGTTACTTGATTGGTAGAGACGCGGGCAGAATTGCTAGAGAAGCTGCCAGAATTGGTAGAGGCTCTGGCAGGCCAGCATCCCGCGTAGACACTAAAAAAAGCAGGGTCAGTAGCTCTAATTGGCAGAGCATCGGACTCCAAATCCGAGGGTTCCAGGTTCGAATCCTGGCTGGCCCGCCAGACATTAGACGAATTAATCACATGGTTCTTGATTTAGGCACGAAAAATGAATAGTCTGAAAAGTTACTTCAATCAGGGCGTAAGTTTCGTCTCGGAAGCATGGACGGAACTGTCCAAGGTCCATTACCCCTCGCCCAAGGAGACCATGCAGGCGACCGTGGTGGTTGTCGGCCTCGCGTTTGTGATGGCTTTGTGGCTCGGAGTGATCGATTTTTTCGCGGTTCGCGGCGTGCAGATGCTGCTCCGCTAGACATTAACGAACGGATCCATGACCGCAGATAGCCAGATGACTGAACCGACGACCGAAACCGCCAAGCCCGCGATGAAGTGGTATATCGTCCATACCTACTCGGGCTACGAGCACAAGGCCAAGGCCGCGCTCGAGGAGCGGGTCCGCTCGCTCCACAAGGAAGAGAAAATCGGCAAGGTGCTGGTGCCGATCGAGCGTGTGCAGGAACTCGGCAAGGGCGGCGCGCGCAAGGTTTCCAGCCGCAAATTTTTCCCCGGATATATCTTCGTGCAAATGGTCCTCGACGACGAGACCTGGCACGTAATCAAGGACACGCCGAAAATCACCGGCTTCGTCGGGCATTCCACCAATCCGCCCGAAGTGCCGATTTCCGAAGTGGCGGAGATCGAGCAGCAGATGGAAGAGGGGGCGCTGCGCCCCAAGCCCAAGGTGCTGTTCGAAGTCGGCGAGGCGATCAAAGTCGTCGACGGCCCCTTCCAGGACTTCAACGGCACCGTCGAGGAAGTCAAGCCGGAAAAGGGCAAGGTGCGCGTTCTCATTTCGATCTTCGGCCGCGCAACGCCGGTCGAGCTGGACTTTGTGCAGGTAGAGAAGGCCTGAAACGATAACGATCGATTCGCCGTCAAGCATGCATCCGATGCGCGCGGGCGGCGTTCGCGACTTGAATAATCAGGAACGGATTTAAGGTGGCTAAGAAAGTAGTCGGATCGATCAAGCTGCAGATTCCGGCCGGCGCGGCGAATCCGTCGCCGCCGGTGGGACCCGCGCTCGGCCAGCGCGGCGTCAATATCATGGAGTTCTGCAAGGCCTTCAATGCCCAGACCCAGAACATGCAGGGCCTGGTCATCCCGGTCGTCGTCACCGTATATGCCGACCGCTCGTTCACCTTCATCACCAAGAGCCCGCCCGCGTCGATTCTGCTGCTGCGCGCGGCGGGTGTCGAAAAGGGCTCGCCGATGCCCAATAAGAACAAGGTCGGCAAGGTCACGCGCGCGCAGGTCGAGGAAATCGCCAAGACCAAGCTCAAGGACCTGACCGCGGCCGACCTCGCCGCCGCCGTCAACACGGTCGCAGGCACCGCGCGCAGCATGGGAATCGAAGTTTCGGATTAACCCGAATTAAGTAGGACCTAAAGAAGAATGGCTGGCAAGAAATATAAGGAAGCGCTCAAAAAAATCGATCGCGAAAAGCGCTACACGCTCGAAGAGGCGGTCAAGCTGGTGGTCGACAATAAGGTCGCCAAGTTTGACGAGACCGTCGAGATTGCGGTGCGGCTCGGCGTCGATCCTCGCCAGGCCGACCAGAACGTCCGCGGCACCATCGTGCTTCCGCATGGGACCGGCGCGGTCGCGCGCGTGCTGGTGGTCGCCAAGGGCGAGAAAGAGCGCGAGGCGCGCGAGGCCGGCGCGGATTTCGTCGGCGGCGACGACATCATCAAGAAAATTCAGGAAGAGAACTGGCTCGACTTCGACCGCGTCATCGCGACCCCCGACATGATGGGCCAGGTCGGGCGTATCGGCAAAATCCTCGGACCGCGCGGCCTGATGCCCAATCCCAAGGTTGGCACCGTGACCTTCGACGTGGCGAAAGCCGTCGCCGAGATCAAGGCCGGCAAAGTGGACTACCGCGTCGACAAGGCCGGCGTCGTCCACGCGCGCGTCGGCAAGCTGAGTTTCGGCGAACAGAAGCTGCTGGACAATGTGCGCGCAATTCTCGGCGCGATCGTTCGCTCCAAGCCGGCCAGCGCCAAGGGCAACTACGTTCGCAGCGTCGCGCTGTCTTCGACGATGGGTCCCGGGGTGCGCGTTGATACCGCAGTTGCGGCGCCCAAGGCGCTCGCGGCGGCTGCTTAACATTAAGATGACGGGTTTTTCGTTCGTTGGAGCTGGACCGGTATAATGAAAAAGTCTGAAAAGACCGCGCTGGTTGAAGATCTCTCGAGCAGTTTCGGCCGCGCCAGTATCGCGCTGGTCTCCGAGTACCGCGGCATGACCGCCGCCGAATCGACCGAGATGCGCAAGCGGTTGCGCGCCGTGCGCGGCGAGATGCGCATCGCGAAGAACACGCTCGTCCGCCACGCGATCAAGGGCACCAAGTTCGAGGCGCTCGACAGCAACCTGGGCGGGCAGGTCGGCCTCATCCTCAGTTACGAGGATCCGGTCGTACTGGCCAAGACCTTCACCTCGTTCGGGCCTCTTGGCGAGAAGCTCAAGCTGCGCGGCGCGGTGCTCGACGGCAAGGCGCTGACGCCCGCCGAAGTCCAGGCGCTCGCGACGTTGCCGTCGCGCGAAGTGATCTATGGCCAGTTGCTCGGCCTGCTCAATGCGCCGGCGACCCAGTTAGTCCGCCTGCTCAACGAGCCCGGCTCGGCCCTGGCGCGCGTGATCGACGCGATTGGAAAAAAGAACGGCGCCGGCGCGCCGCCTGTGGCTCCTCCGGCAGCGGCGTCATCGGAACCTGCGCCCGAAGTGGCGCCAGTTTCCGAGGGCTAAAAAAGGTCGCGTGCAGAACGCACGCGCGATGCTTAAGTTGATCGATCCACTTGCGAATAAAAAGAATTCTGGGGCGCTCCCACATCCCGGATGCGTGAAGAAGGAGAGAAGGTAACATGTCAGAAGCACAACTCAGCCGCGATCAGGTGAAGGATTATCTGAAGAACCTGAGCCTGATCGAAGCAGCGGCCCTCGTCAAGGAACTCGAGACCGAGCTCGGCGTCTCGGCCGCGGCTCCGGTCGCTGCGGCCGCTGCTCCGGCAGCCGGCGGCGGTGCGGCCGCGGCGGCGCCCGAGAAAGAAGAGTTCAACGTCGTGCTGACGGGCTCCGGCGACAAGAAGATCCAGGTGATCAAGGTCGTGCGCGAATTGACCGGACTCGGCCTCAAAGAGGCCAAGGACCTGGTCGACGGCGCGCCGAAGGCGGTCAAAGAGGGCGTCAACAAAGCCGAAGCTGAAGAGATCAAGAAGAAGCTCGAAGCGGCCGGTGGCAGCGTGGAGCTCAAGTAGGAAGGTTTAGTCTTTTTGACGCACAACAAAGGGCCGGGAGATTCACGCGGCGCGGCATCGGCATGCGCGCGCGAATTTCTGACGGTCTTTATCGATGAAGCCGTGGGCACGGGGGAGACCCCTGCGCCCGCGTCCTCTATTGCTTCACGGCGCGCCGAAGTGTGTGGCGCACGCACGGTGAGGTAGCTGATGGCTCAGGTTCACGTAACTAGCAATCTTCGCATTCGCCGCTCGTTCGGCAAGATCAAGAAGATCATCGAGATTCCGAATCTGATCGAGATTCAGAAGCGCTCCTATGATGATTTCCTGCAGGTCGGCGTCTCGACCGAGGACCGCGCCGACGTCGGCTTGCAGGCGGTCTTCAAGTCGGTATTTCCGATCAAGGATTTCAACGAGACCGCGTCGCTCGAGTTCGTCTCCTACGAGCTCGGCACGCCCAAGTACGACGTCGAGGAATGCCATCAGCGCGGCATGACTTACGCCGCGCCGCTCAAGGTCAAGATTCAGCTCGTCATCTGGGACGTCGAGAACGGCCGCCGCTCGATCAAGAACGTCAAGGAGCAGGAAGTCTACTTCGGCGAGATACCGCTGATGACCGGCAACGGCACCTTCATGGTGAACGGCACCGAGCGCGTCATCGTGTCGCAGTTGCATCGCTCGCCCGGAGTATTTTTCGAGCACGACAAGGGCCGCACCCATTCGACCGGCAAGCTTCTGTACTCGGCGCGAATCATTCCGTATCGCGGCAGTTGGATCGATTTCGAATTCGACCCGCGCGACGTGCTCTACGTCCGAATCGACCGGCGCCGCAAGTTTCCGGCGACCGTGCTGCTGCGCGCGCTCGGGATGACCACCGAGGACCTGCTCAACTACTACTACCAGAAAGACGTAATCAACCTTGACGCCAAGCAGTACACCAAGGCGTTCGCACCCGACCATCTGATGGGCTCGCGGGTCAGCCGCGACGTCAAGGATCCCAAGTCGGGCGAGGTTATCGCGCGCGAAGGCCGCAAGTTCAACAAGGCGATCGTGCGCGCGATGGAGCAGGCGAAGATCAGCGAAGTGCCTATCGCGCTCGACGAGATCGTCAGCCGCGTCTCGGCGCACGATATCGTCGATTCCACCACCGGCGAGGTGCTGATCGGCACCAACGAAGAGCTGACCGAGGAGACGCTCGAAAAGCTCAAGGCCCACGGCGTCAAGAAGATCGAGGTGCTGTTCACCGAGGACGCGCCCGGCGGCGGTCCGCTGCGTCTCACCCTCGCTCAAGACAAGCTCGGCACGCCCGAGGAAGCCGTCATTGAGATTTACCGCCGCTTGCGGCCCGGCGATCCGCCGACGCAGGAAACGGCGACCACTTTCTTCAACAACCTGTTTTTCAACGCCGAGCGCTACGACCTTTCGAAAGTCGGCCGCCTCAAGCTCAATCACAAGCTCAAGATTGACGTGCCGCTCGAGCAGGGCACGCTCCGCCGCGAGGACATCCTCGAAGTCGTCCGCTACCTGATGGAGCTGAAAAACGGCAACGGCCAGGTCGACGATATCGACCATCTTGGCAATCGCCGCGTGCGCGCGGTCGGAGAGCTGGTCGAGAACCAGTTCCGTATCGGGCTGGTCCGGATGGAGCGCGCGATCAAAGAGCGGATGAGCCTGCAGGACATAGAAACCCTGATGCCGCAGGAGCTGGTGAACTACAAGCCGGCTTCCGCCGTCATCAAGGAGTTCTTCGGCTCGTCGCAGTTGTCGCAGTTCATGGATCAGACCAATCCGCTGAGCGAAATCGCGCACAAGCGCCGGCTGTCCGCGCTCGGACCGGGCGGCCTGACGCGCGAGCGCGCTGGTTTCGAAGTCCGCGACGTTCATCCGACGCATTACGGCCGCGTATGCCCGATTGAGACCCCCGAGGGCCCGAATATCGGACTTATCGCGGCGCTCTCGACCTACGCGCGCGTCAACGAATACGGGTTTATCGAGACGCCGTACCGCGAAGTCGAGAACAATCGCGTCACCGAGCGAATTGTCTACCTGTCTGCTCTCGACGAAGAAGATAAAGTCATCGCGCAGGCCAACGCGCAGCTCGACGCCCACGGCCGCTTCACCGCCGACCTGGTGTCGGCGCGTATCGGTGGCGAGTCCACCGTAGTCCGCGCCGAAGATGTCCAGTACATGGACGTGTCGCCCAATCAGCTCGTGTCTGTCGCCGCCTCCTTAATCCCGTTCCTTGAGAACGACGACGCCAACCGCGCGCTGATGGGCTCGAACATGCAGCGCCAGGCCGTTCCGCTCCTGAAACCCGACGCGCCCCTGGTCGGCACTGGCCTCGAAGGCACAGTCGGCCGCGACTCTGGCGTGACGGTGGTCGGCAAGCGCGACGGTATCGTCGAGAGCGTCGACGCCGAGCGAATCGTCGTGCGCGCCGACAAGCAGACCAAAGACCTGCGCGACGCCGGCGTCGATATCTACAATCTGATCAAGTATCAGCGCTCGAACCAGAACACTTGCATCAACCAGCGCCCCATCGTTGTAAAAGGCGAGCGCGTCAAGTCCGGCGACGTGCTGGCCGACGGTCCGTCCACTGACATGGGCGAGCTCGCGCTCGGCCGCAACGTGCTGGTCGCGTTCATGCCGTGGGGCGGCTACAACTTCGAGGATTCGATCCTGATTTCCGAGCGCGTGGTCAAGGAAGACCTGTTCACGTCGGTGCATATCGAAGAGTTCGAATGTATCGCGCGCGACACCAAGCTCGGACCCGAGGAAATCACCCGCGACATTCCCAACGTCGGCGAGGAAGCGCTCAAGGACCTCGACACCAGCGGCATCATCCGCATCGGCGCCGAAGTCCGTCCGGGCGATATCCTGGTCGGCAAGATCACGCCGAAAGGCGAGACCCAGCTTTCGCCCGAAGAGAAACTGCTGCGCGCGATTTTCGGCGAAAAGGCCGGCGAGGTGCGCGACACCAGCCTGCGCGTGCCGCCGGGCGTCGAAGGCACCGTGATCGACGGCCGCGTGTTCTCCCGCCGCGGCGTATCGAAGGACGAACGCACCCAGGAAATCGAAGTGCTCGAGGCCGAGCGCCTCAAGCAGGACGAAGCCGAGGAAGTGCGAATCATCCGCCAGGAAACTCTCCGCAAGCTCAAGAAGTCGCTCGCGGGTAAAAAGCTGGCGGGACGCGTGATGTCCGACGAGCGCAAGGAGCTGCTCAAAAAGGGCGACCCAATCAGCGCCGAGGAGCTCGAAGAGCTGCCGCCTACGCTATGGGGCCAGGTCCGCGTCGAGAACGAATCGGCGCAGGAAGAAGCCGAGACGGCCATCGCGGCGATGAATGCGAACGTCGAGGCCGTGCAGAATCACTACGGCGCCAAGGTCGAGCGCCTGAAGGCGGGCGACGAGCTCGCGCCGGGCGTGATCAAGATGATCAAGGTGTTCGTCGCCATCAAGCGCCGCCTCCAGGTCGGCGACAAGATGGCCGGACGCCACGGCAATAAGGGCGTGCTCTCGCGAATCCTGCCCGAGGAAGATATGCCGTGTCTCGCGGACGGCACCCCGGTCGATATCGTGCTCAATCCGCTCGGCGTGCCGTCGCGCATGAACGTCGGCCAGATTCTCGAGACTCATCTCGGATGGGCCGCGCGCGAGCTCGGCCACAAAATCGAGGAAGACTTGCGCAACGGCGTCAGCGCCGCGCAACTCAAGAAGCGGCTCAAGGAAATCTACCCCGAGAAGGAAAGTCACGACTTTATCGACGAGCTGGCCGAGCCCGATATCTTCAAGCTCGCGGCCAAGGCCCTTGCTGGCGTGCACGTCGCGTCGCCCGTGTTCGACGGCGCGCGCGAAGAGGAAATATTCCAGCTGCTGAAGCGCGCCGATTTGCCCGAGACGGGACAGGCGCAGCTCCACGACGGACGCACCGGCTTGCCGTTCGAGCAGCCCGTGACCGTCGGCGTCATGTATATGATGAAGCTGCACCATCTGGTCGAGGACAAGATTCACGCGCGCTCGACCGGGCCCTACAGCCTGGTTACGCAGCAGCCGCTCGGCGGCAAGGCCCAGTTCGGCGGCCAGCGGCTCGGAGAAATGGAAGTGTGGGCGCTCGAGGCTTACGGCGCCGCCTACACATTGCAGGAGATGCTCACGGTTAAATCCGACGACGTGGCGGGACGAACGCGGATGTATGAAGCGATCGTCAAGGGCGAGAACACGCTCGAGCCCGGACTGCCCGAGTCGTTCAACGTTATGGTCAAGGAGCTCCAATCGCTCTGCCTGAACATGGAGCTGCTCGAGCAGCCGCAAAGGGCTTAAGGGCCAGGGAGTTATAGAGAGATGGAAGATCTCTTCGGCATTTTCGAAAAGCCCAAGAATCCACTGGCGTTCAACGCGATCCGAATTTCGATCGCGTCGCCGGAAATGATCCGCTCGTGGTCGCACGGCGAGGTCAAGAAGCCCGAAACGATCAACTACCGGACCTTCAAGCCGGAGCGTGACGGGCTGTTCTGCGCCAAGATTTTCGGGCCGACCAAGGATTACGAATGTAACTGCGGCAAGTACAAGCGCATGCGCCATCGCGGCGTGGTCTGCGAGAAGTGCGGCGTCGAGGTAATCCAGTCGAAGGTCCGCCGCGAGCGGATGGGCCATATCGACCTGGCCGCGCCGGTCGCGCACATCTGGTTCCTGCGCTCGCTGCCGTCGCGAATAGGCACGCTGCTCGACATGACGCTGAAGGAACTCGAAAAAGTCCTCTACTTCGAGTGCTACATCGTCACCGATGCGGGCGAGACGCCGCTCCAGTACAAGGAACTGCTGACCGAGCGCAAATATCGCGAGGCTCGCGAGCAATACGGCGACGCCTTCAAGGCCGAGATGGGCGCCGAGGCGGTCCGCTCGCTGCTCGGACAGCTCACGCTCGACAAACTCGCCGAAGAATTGCGCGCCGAGATGAAGGCGACGGCGAGCGAGGCGCGCCGCAAGAAGGTTGCCAAGCGCCTGAAGGTCGTCAACGCGTTTCGCGATTCTGGCAACAAGCCTGAGTGGATGATCCTCACCATACTTCCGGTCATTCCGCCCGATCTCCGTCCCCTCGTTCCGCTGGACGGCGGCCGCTTCGCCACTTCCGATCTCAACGACCTCTACCGGCGCGTGATCAACCGCAATAACCGGTTGAAGCGGCTGATCGAGCTCAACGCCCCGGACATCATCATTCGCAACGAAAAGCGGATGCTCCAGGAAGCCGTCGACGCGCTCTTCGACAACGGGCGCCGCGGCCGCGCGATCACCGGCCCGTCCAAGCGTCCGCTGAAGTCGCTGTCCGACATGCTCAAGGGCAAGTCGGGACGCTTCCGGCAGAACCTGCTTGGCAAGCGCGTCGACTACTCGGGCCGCTCGGTCATCGTGGTCGGCCCCGAGCTGCGGCTGCATCAATGCGGCCTGCCCAAGAAGATGGCGCTCGAGCTGTTCAAGCCGTTCATCTACAACAAGCTCGAAGAAAAGGGCTACGTCACCACCATCAAGAGCGCCAAGAAGATGGTCGAGAAAGAGGGCAAGGACGTCTGGGATATCCTCGACGAGGTTATCCGCGAGCATCCTGTCCTGCTCAATCGCGCGCCGACGCTGCATCGGCTGGGAATCCAGGCGTTCGAGCCGGTGTTGATCGAAGGCAAGGCGATTCAGCTCCATCCTCTGGTATGCGTCGCGTACAACGCGGACTTCGACGGCGATCAGATGGCAGTGCATGTGCCGCTGTCGATTGAGGCGCAGGTCGAGTCGCGCGCGCTCATGATGTCGACCAACAACATCCTGTCGCCCGCCTCGGGCAAGCCTGTCATCGTGCCGACGCAGGACATGGTGCTGGGGCTTTACTACATGACGCGCGAGAAGCCGCTGGCGCGCGGCGAGGGCAAGAACTTCGCCAACGTCGAGGAAGTGCGAATCGCGTACGATCACGAGGAGATCGATCTCCACGCCAAGATTACCGTTCGGATGTCGCCGATGCTCGCGACCGGTATCGCGCCGGCCGAGCCCGAGGCCAACGGCAAGCCGCGCACCAAGAAAGAGCGTGCGGCGGCTGCTGCCGCTGCTGCAGCGGCGATGCCGCGTTACGAGCGCGTCACTACCACGGTCGGGCGCGTGCTTTTGTACGAGATAGTCCCGCCCGAGATCCCCTTCACCGAACTCAACAAGACGATGAAGAAAAAGGAGCTCGGCAACCTTATCGACATCGTGTATCGCCGCGCCGGCGACAAGGCGACGGTTATCTTCGCCGACCGGCTGAAGGACATCGGCTTTGAGTTCGCCACCAAAGCGGGAATCTCGATCTCGATCAAGGACATGACGATTCCGCCGCAAAAGGCCCATCTGCTCGACGGCGCGCAGAAGCAGGTCAGCGAAATCCAGCAGCAGTACAACAACGGCGTCATCACCGACGGCGAGCGCTACAACAAGGTCGTCGATATCTGGGCCGAAGTTCAGGACCAGATCGGCAGCGCCGTTATCAAGGGGCTCTCCACGCAAGTCTTCGGCAAGAACGACAAGGGCGAGACTATCACCGGGCCGTCGTTCAACCCGATTTTCATCATGGCCGACTCGGGCGCCCGAGGGTCCGAGCAGCAGATTCGGCAGCTCGCTGGACTGCGCGGCCTGATGGCGAAGCCGTCGGGCGAAATCATCGAGACTCCGATCACCGCGAACTTCCGCGAGGGGCTCACGGTTCTGCAGTACTTCATCTCGACGCACGGCGCGCGCAAGGGCCTGGCCGACACCGCCCTCAAGACCGCGAACTCCGGCTACCTGACGCGCCGCCTGGTCGACGTGGCGCAGGACTCGATCATTATCGAGGACGATTGCGGCACGCTGGACGGAATCGAGATGTCGCCGCTGGTCGAAGGCGGCGAGATTATCGAAGGCCTCGGCGATCGCGTGCTCGGACGAGTCGCGCTCGAAGACATCCGCGATGCGTTCACCAACGAAGTGTTGGTGAAGGCCAACGAGATGATCGACGAGGACAAGGTAAAGAAAATCGAAGACGCTGGCGTCGAGCGAATCAAGATTCGTTCGGTGCTCACCTGCCAGTCGCGCCAGGGCGTGTGCGTCAAGTGCTACGGACGCGACCTCGGCCGCGGGCATCTCGTCAATCTCGGCGAGTCGATCGGTATCATCGCCGCGCAGTCGATTGGCGAGCCGGGCACGCAGCTCACGATGCGTACCTTCCACATCGGCGGCACCGCCAGCCGGCGCGCCGAGCAGACCGCGTTGGAAGTTCGCAACGAAGGCGTGATGCGCCTGCACGGCGTCAACACCGTCAAGAGCCGCGACGGCAACCTGGTCGTGATGACGCGGCATGGCGAGGTCGTCATCGCCGCGCAGGTCACCGACGAAGGCGGCCGCGTGCGCGAGCGCGAACGCGAGCGTTATCCGCTCGTGTACGGCGCCAAGCTGCGCAAGGCCGAAGGCGACAAGGTCAAGCCGGGCGAGCTTATCGCGGAATGGGATCCGTACACGACGCCGATCATCACCGAAGTCGGCGGCACGGTTAAGTACGGCGACATTCTCGAAGGCAAGACGATGGAGGAGCGGGTCGACGAACGGACCGGCGCGCGCTCCAACGTTATCGTCGAGTTCAAGGACCTCGACGTGCGCCCGCGTATCTCAATCAAGGATGCGCAGGGCAAGACCGCCAAGCTGCCGAGCTCCAACAACGTCGCGCGCTACTTCCTGCCGGTCGGCGCGTATATCAACGTGCCCGAAGGCACCGCGGTCGAGCCGGGCGACGTCATCGCGAAAATCCCGCGCGAGACCACCAAGACCAAGGACATCACCGGCGGTCTGCCGCGCGTCGCGGAGTTGTTCGAAGCGCGCAAGCCCAAGGAGTTCGCGGTCATCTCGGAAATCGACGGGCAGGTTTCGTTCGGCAAGGACACCAAGGGCAAGCGCAAGGTCGAAGTGACGCCGGAAATCGGCGAGAAGCGCGAGTACCTGATTCCCAAGGGCAAGCATATCGCCGTGCACGAGGGCGATATCGTCAAGGCCGGTGAGCCGCTGATGGAAGGCTCGTCGAATCCGCATGACATCCTGACGATTCTCGGCGAGAAGGCGCTGGCGAAATACCTGGTCGACGAAATCCAGGAAATTTACCGGCTGCAGGGCGTGCGTATCAACGACAAGCACATCGAAGTTATCGTGCGCCAGATGCTGCGCCGCGTGCGAATCAAGGAAGTCGGCGACACGCCGTTCCTGGTCGGCGACCAGGTCGAGAAATGGCGCTTCGACGAGGAGAACGGCCGCGTGCTGACGCGCGGCGGAGAGCCGGCCATCGCGGAGCCTCTACTGCTCGGCATCACCAAGGCTTCCCTGTCCACTGAGAGTTTCATCTCGGCGGCGTCGTTCCAGGAAACCACGCGCGTACTCACCGAGTCTGCTATCAACGGCAAGGTGGACCGGCTGGTTGGCCTCAAGGAAAACGTCATCATGGGCCGCCTTATCCCGGCCGGCACCGGAATGAACTCGTACAACCAAATGGTCGTCAAGGTGGAAGGCGCCGCGGCCGTGGAAGAAGTGGAAAAACCGGAGTTGGCCGCCGCGCCCGCACCGGGCGGAGATTGACACGGCGGGCTGGGTCCCGTACATAATGATGTTTCCCCCAAGGGCATAAGTTGTCCTTGGGGGGTTTGTTTGAACACCGCGCCCCACCGGGGGCAATCCGGCGAAAAACCGGGCCGGCCGCAAGCCGGCGCCGAGCGGTCTTTGAGTAATCGGCGAGGGTCGAACAGGTGCGCCTCGCCAAGCGAAAGTGGACGATCGTAGTTAGATTGAGAATATTAAAGTGCCGACGATAAACCAGTTGATCCGGCGGGCGCGCGTGAAGAAGAGCTTCAAGACCAAGGCGCGTGCGCTCGAAGGCTCGCCGCAAAAGCGCGGCGTATGCACGCAGGTGAAGACCACGACGCCCAAGAAGCCCAACTCTGCGCTGCGCAAGGTCGCGCGCGTGCGGCTGTCCAACGGCATCGAGGTGAACACCTACATCCCCGGCGTCGGGCACAACCTGCAGGAGCATTCGGTCGTGCTGATTCGCGGCGGCCGCGTGCGCGACCTGCCCGGTGTCCGCTATCACGTCATTCGCGGCACCCTCGATTCCATCGGCGTGCAGGAGCGGCGCAAGGGCCGCTCAAAGTACGGGTCGAAGAAACCCAAGTAGAGTTATATGTCGCGCAAAGGACAAATTCGCGTCCGCGAAGTTCCGGCGGACCCCAAGTATCACGACCGTACCGTCGCGAAGTTCATGAACGTCGTGATGGAACGCGGCAAGAAATCGCTCGCCGAGCAGATTTTTTATCACGCGCTCGATCTCGTCGCCGAACGCTCGAAGGAAGACGGCCTGGTGGTCTTCAAGCGCGCGCTCGACAACGTCCGGCCCGCCGTCGAGGTTCGCTCGCGCCGGGTCGGCGGCGCAAATTATCAAGTCCCGAGCGAGGTGCGTCCGGTGCGGCGCAATTCGCTCGCGATGCGATGGCTCGTTGCTGCGGCGCGCGCGCGTGGCGAGAAGTCGATGGAAGAGCGGCTGGCCGCCGAAATCCTCGACGCAGCCGCCAATCGCGGCGGCGGGGTCAAGAAGCGCGAAGACACACATCGAATGGCTGACGCCAACAAGGCGTTCGCCCACTACCGCTGGTAATACCGAGTTTTTTAGATGGCTCGTCAGACATCAATAGAACGGGTGCGCAATATCGGCATCATGGCGCACATCGATGCCGGCAAGACCACCACCACCGAGCGCGTGCTCTTCTACACCGGCATCAACTACAAGATCGGTGAGGTGCACGAAGGCACCGCCACGATGGACTGGATGGTGCAGGAGCAGGAGCGCGGTATCACGATCACGTCGGCGGCGACCACCTGCTTCTGGCGCGACCACCGCGTCAATATCATCGATACGCCCGGACACGTCGATTTCACCATTGAAGTCGAGCGCAGCCTGCGCGTCCTCGACGGCGCGGTCGCCGTGTTTTGCGCGGTCGGCGGCGTCGAGCCGCAATCGGAGACCGTCTGGCGCCAGGCCGACAAGTATCGCGTGCCGCGCGTCGCCTTCATCAACAAGATGGACCGCGTCGGCGCGGAGTTCGAGCGCGTCGTCCAGGAGATGCGCGACAAGCTCAAGGCCACGCCGTTGCTCTTGCATCTGCCGATCGGCGCCGAGGAAAAATTTCGAGGCCTGGTCGATCTGATCGATCAGAAGGCGCTCATTTGGGACGAGGATCGTCTCGGCGCCGAGTATCGCGTCACCGACATCCCCGACGACATGAAAGAGATGGCCGCCGGATACCGCGACAAGATGATCGAGACGCTCGCCGATCACGACGAGCACATCATGGAGATGTATCTCGAGGGCAAGGCCCCCTCGCCCGAGCAGATTCGCACCGCGATTCGCGCCGCCACGCTCAAGATGGCGGTGACGCCGGTGATTCTCGGCTCCGCCTTTCGCAACAAGGGCGTGCAGCCGATGCTCGACGCCGTCGTCGACTACCTGCCGTCGCCGATGGACCTGCCGCCGGTCGTCGGCAAGGTGGGAGACAAGATCGAAGAGCGATGGCCGCGCGACGACGCGCCCTTCTCAGCGCTGGCCTTCAAAATAATGAACGACCAGCACATGGGCACACTCACCTTCATCCGGGTTTATTCCGGCAAGCTGGAAAGCGGCTCGTCGCTGCTCAATTCGACGCGCGGCAAGCGCGAACGAATCGGCCGGATGCTCAAGATGCACGCGAACAAGCGTGAGGACATCACCGAAGTTTACGCCGGCGACATCTGCGCAGTCGGCCTTCGCGATACGACCACGGGCGACACGCTCTGCGATCCGGCCGCGCCGATTGTGCTCGAGTCGATCGAGTTCCCCGAGCCTGTCATCCAGATCGCCATCGAGCCCAAGACCAAGGCCGACCAGGAAAAGCTCGGCGAGGCGCTGCAGAAGCTCGCCAAGGAAGACCCGTCGTTCCGCGTCAGCGTCAACAAGGAAACTTCGCAGACCCTGATTTCCGGGATGGGCGAGCTGCATCTCGAAATAATCGTCGATCGGATGCTGCGCGAGTTCAAAGTCGACGCCAATATCGGCAAGCCGCAGGTCGCCTACCGCGAGACCATCAAGCGCGTTTCGGAGGCCGAGGGCAAGCTGGTCCGCCAGAGCGGCGGGCACGGACAATTCGCCGTGGTCGAGCTCCGCATCGAGCCGCTCCCCAAGGGCGGCGGCTTCGAATTCGAAGACGGCACCAAGGGCGGCTCCATTTCGCGCAATTTCATTCCGGCGATCGAAGCCGGAGTCAAAGAAGCGATGGAAAACGGAGTCGTGCTGGGCTACCCGATGGTCGACGTCAAAGCCATCGTCATCGACGGCAAGGAACATGACGTGGACTCGTCGGAGCTCGCGTTCAAAATCGCCGGCTCGATGGCCTTCAAGGAAGCTTGCGAGCGCGCCGAGCCGATTCTGCTCGAGCCCGTCATGGAGGTCGAGGCCGTCACGCCGCAGGAGTTCATGGGCGAGGTGATCGGCGATCTCAGCGGGCGGCGCGGCAAGATTCTCGACATGGAAAATCGCGCCGGCGCGCAGGTCATCGAGGCCCGCGTCCCGCTCGCGACGATGTTCGGTTACGCCACGCGGCTGCGCTCGATGACCCAGGGCCGCGCTACTTACACAATGCAATTTGGCGCGTATGAACCCGTGCCAAAAAATATTCTTGATGAGTTGATGGCGCTCAGCGGCAACGGCAACGGCAAGGAAAAGAAGCGCGCTTAACGACTCATGAGCAACGCGCTCAATCGGAGGTTACGTCATGGGAAAGGCTAAATTTGAACGGACCAAGCCGCACGCCAACGTCGGCACTATCGGTCATATCGATCACGGCAAGACGACTTTAACCGCCGCGATTACCAAGGTGCTCGCGTCGAAAAAGCTCGCCACCTTCACCGCCTTCGATCAGATCGACAAGGCGCCCGAAGAGAAAGAGCGCGGCATCACGATTTCGATCGCGCACGTCGAGTATGAAACGACCAAGCGCCATTACGCGCACGTCGATTGCCCCGGTCACGCCGACTACATCAAGAACATGATCACCGGCGCCGCGCAGATGGACGGCGCGATCCTCGTGGTCGGCGCCAACGATGGCCCGATGCCGCAGACCCGCGAGCATATCCTGCTCGCCTACCAGTCGGGCGTGCCTTCGATCGTGGTGTTCATGAACAAGGTCGATATGGTCGACGATCCCGAGCTGCTCGACCTGGTCGAGCTCGAAGTCCGCGACTTGCTGACCAAGTACAAGTTCAAGGGCGACGACGTCCCCGTCATTCGCGGCAGCGCGCTCAACGCGCTCAACTGCGGATGCGGCAAGCCGGACTGCCCCAACTGCAAGCCGATTCTCGATCTCATGGACGCGGTCGACAGCTACATCCCGCAGCCCGAGCGCCAGACCGACAAGCCGTTCCTGATGCCGGTCGAAGACGTGTTCTCGATCTCGGGCCGCGGCACCGTCGTCACCGGCCGCGTCGACAAGGGCAAAGTGAAGGTCGGCGAGGAAGTCGAAATCGTCGGCTTCAAGGACACCACAAAGACCGTCGTCACCGGCGTCGAGATGTTCCGCAAGCTGCTCGACGAAGGCCAGGCCGGCGACAATATCGGCGTGCTGCTGCGCGGCCTCAAGCGCGAAGACGTCGAGCGCGGACAGGTGCTCGCGAAACCCGGCTCGATTACGCCGCACACCAATTTCGAGGCGTCGGCGTACATCCTGACCAAGGACGAAGGCGGCCGCCACACTCCGTTCTTCACCGGCTATCGCCCGCAGTTCTATTTCCGCACCACCGACGTGACCGGAGTGCTGACGCTGCCCGAGGGCACCGAGATGGTCATGCCGGGCGACAACATCAAGATCCTTGGCGAGCTGATCACGCCGGTCGCCATGGACGAGGGCCTGCGCTTCACCATCCGCGAGGGTGGCAAGACGGTCGGCGCCGGCGTCGTTTCGAAAATTTTGAAGTAACTGACACCAACGATGGTGCGTAATCGAGCAGGAGATGGGAGCGGAGCGCTGAACGAATCGGGCGCGGTATTACCTGGATGAACGACAAGATACGCATACGCCTCAAGGCGTACGACTACCGCCTGCTCGATCAGTCGGTGCGCGAAATCGTGGATACCATCCGGCGCACCGGCGGCCGCGTGGCCGGTCCGATTCCGCTGCCGACCCGCATAGAGCGCTTCACCGTCAACCGCTCGCCGCACGTCGATAAGAAATCGCGCGAGCATTTTGAGATACGGACTCATAAACGCCTGCTCGACGTCCTCGAGCCGACCCAGCAGACCATCGACGCGCTGGGCAAGCTCGACCTGGCCGCGGGCGTGGACGTCGAAATCAAGCTCGAGTAGGGCCGATGCTGACTGGATTGATTGGAAAAAAAATCGGGATGACCCAGATGACCGACGCCAATGGCCGTGTGCGCGCCGCCACCGTGTTGACGCTCGGGCCATGCACCGTCTCGCAGGTCAAGACCGCGGCGACTGACGGCTACGAAGCTGTGCAAGTCACCTTCGGCAAAAAGAAGCTCACTCGGGTCACCGGCGGCGAGCGCGGCCATTTTGCCAAGGCCAAAATCGCGGCCGGAGTCCGCTCGGGCGAGTTCGAACGCCGCGGCGAAGGCGAGCTGACTCTCGGACAGCCAATCGCGGCTGCCGACGTGTTCAAGGTCGGCGACCAGGTCGACGTAACCGGCGTCTCGAAGGGCCACGGCTACGCCGGCGTCATCAAGCGCCACCATTTCTCCGGCTTCCCCGGCTCTCACGGCACGCACGAATATTTCCGCCACGGCGGCTCGATTGGTAACCGTTCCTATCCCGGCCGCGTGCGCAAAGGGATGCGGATGGCCGGACAGATGGGCAACGCGACCGCCTCGATCCTCAACCTCGAAGTGCTCGAGATCCTTGCCGACGACAACGCAGTCGTCGTGTCGGGCGCCGTGCCCGGACCCGACGGCGCCTTGCTCGTCGTCCATCATGCGGCCCGTCCGCGCCGCCGCTCGAACGTAAAGGTGACAGTCAGTGCCTGAGCGCAAAGAAAAACCATCGGCCTCGCCGGTCAAGCTGCCGCTCTACTCGGCGTTGCACGAAAAAGTCGGCGAGCTCGAAGTGGCGGGCGCGGTCTTCGGCCGCGACGGCGACGTGTCGCTGCTGCACGAAGCGGTCCGCATGCAGCTTGCCAATCGGCGCTCCGGCACCGCGTCCACCAAGACCAAGGGGCTCATCTCCGGCGGTGGCCGCAAGCCGTGGCGGCAGAAAGGCACCGGACGCGCGCGCGCAGGCTCGACACGCTCCCCAATCTGGCGTCACGGTGGAACCATCTTCGGTCCGCAGCCGCGCGACTATTCCTACAAGATGCCGAAAAAGGCCTGGCGCGCCGCTTTGTGCCTTGCGATTTCCGATCGCGCTCGAAACGGCAGGCTGTTCGTCGTCGAGTCGCTCGACCTGGCCGAGCCGAAGACCAAGGCCGCCAAGGCCGCGCTCGGCAAGCTCGGCGTCGAGCATGCGCTGATAGTGACGGGAGAAGCCGACGGCAAGTTTCTGCTCGCCGCGCGCAACCTCGCCGCGCACAAAGTCCTCGCAATCGAAGGCCTCAATGTTTACGACGTGCTCAATTACCGGGAACTCGTGATGACCACTCAGACCGCCAAGGCCATCGAAGCCCGGTTTGCGGGAGAAGCGACGGCCCGCTCTGCGGGGGAATCAAATGAGTAGTCCCGAGAGCCTGATTCTCGCGCCCATCATCACCGAGAAGGGCACCATGGCCAACGAAAAGGCCGGCCAGGTGCTGTTCCGCGTGCGTCCCGGCACCAGCAAGGACCAGATTCGCGAGGCCGTCGAGCATCTGTTCCACGTTACCGTGCTGAAGGTCCGCACCTCGAACTTCATGGGCAAGGAACGGAAAAAAGGCGCAATCAAGGGCCGCCAGAGCGACTGGAAAAAGGCTTACGTAACCCTGAAGGAAGGCGACAAGATCGAATTCTTCGAAGGCCTCTAATGAGAACTGTGCGTAACCTGATCGAGTTTTTTTCCCCTCTCCCTGTAAGGGAGAGGATTAAGGTGAGGGTCCTTATTCAGCGCGCTATTCCGCGCGCGATTCAGGATTCTGCTTCTGTTCTGAACTGAGAGAAAGAGATGGCAGTCATACAACTAAATCCGCGCACGCCTGGGCAGCGCTTCATGCAGATAGCGGACTTTTCGGAGCTCACGAAGAAGGAGCCTGAAAAGAGTTTGCTGGTCCCGGTTAAGCGCACCGGCGGACGCAATAATCGCGGACGCATGACCTCGCGTCATCGCGGCGGCGGCCATAAGCGGCGTCTCCGCCTGATCGATTTCAAGCGCAACCGCGACGGGATTCCGGCCGTCGTCGCCGCGCTCGAGTACGATCCCAATCGCTCCGCCAATATCGCCCTCCTGCATTACGCCGACGGCGTCAAGACCTACATCCTCGCGCCAGACGGATTGAAAGTTGGCGCCAAGGTCGAGTCGGGCGAGAGCGCCGACATCAAGCCCGGCAACGCCCTGATGCTCAAGAACATCCCGCTCGGCACCGTCGTTCATGCAATCGAGATGAAGCCGGGCGCCGGCGCAAAGCTCGCGCGCGGCGCGGGCGTGCAGGCGCAGTTGATGGCGAAAGAAGGCAAGATGGCGCTGCTCAAGCTGCCCTCGGGCGAGCAGCGGATGGTGCAGGCGGATTGCCGCGCCACTATCGGCCAGGTCGGCAATCTCGACCACGAAAATATTTCTATCGGCAAGGCCGGGCGCTCGCGATGGCTCGGCAAGCGCGGTCATGTGCGTGGAGTCGCGATGAACCCCGTCGATCATCCGCACGGCGGTGGCGAGGGCAAGTCGAAAGGTAACCATCCCCAGTCGCCGTGGGGCACGCCCGCCAAGGGATACAAGACGCGCAAGAAGCAGCCGTCGGACAACCTGATCGTCAGCCGGCGGCCGCGCGGGAAGCATTAATCGTTATGGCCAGGTCACTGAAAAAAGGTCCGTTCGTCGACGGGCATCTATTGAAGAAAGTCACCACCGCGTCGGCTTCGGGCGACAAGCGCATCATCAAGACCTGGTCGCGGCGCTCGATGATCACGCCCGACATGATCGCGCTGACCTTCGCCGTTCACAACGGTCACAAGTTCATCCCGGTCTACTGCACCGAGAACATGGTCGGCCACAAGCTCGGCGAATTCGCGCCGACGCGCACTTTTCACGGTCATGCCGGCGATCGCAAGGGCGAAGTGAAGGCTGCTGCCATTCCTTCCGCACCTGCCGCGCCGTCCGCACCGGCCGCCGGGGCGAAGGCGTAAGCGGGGAAGTTGTAAGAGTCATGGAATCCGTATCGCGAACCCGCTTCATCAGAATTTCGCCGCGCAAGCTCAAGCTCGTGTGCGAGTTGATAGTGGACAAGAAAGTCGATCAGGCGCTGTCGATTCTCGAGTTCACGCCCAAGAAGGCGGCGCGCTTCGTCTCGAAGACTCTCCTCGCCGCAATCGCCAACGCGCGCGATCAGCAGAACGTCGACGAGGACAAGTTGTTCGTAAAACGCGCGACCGCCGACACCGGGCCGACCTGGAAGCGATCGCTCACGCGCGCGCATATGCATGCGACGCCGATCCACAAACGCACCAGCCATCTCACGGTAATCGTGGACGAGCGGGCGTCCTGAGGTCTCAGATGGGACAGAAAGTACATCCGCGCGGTTTTCGCCTCGGCATCATCGAGAGCTGGGACTCACGATGGTACGCGAGCCACGACTACGCCAAGTTGCTGCACGAGGATTTGAAGCTGCGCGATTTCATCAAGAAGCGGCTCTACCACGCCGGCATCTCGCGGATTGAGATCGAGCGGATGGCCAACAAGGCCAAGATAAATATTTACACCGCGCGTCCCGGTATCGTCATTGGCAAGAAGGGCGCGGAAATCGACAAGCTGAAAGTCGACATCCAGAAGCTGATGAAAGGGCGCGACTCCTTCATCAATATCCACGAGGTGCGTCGCCCCGACCTCGATCCGCAGCTCGTCGCCGAGAATATCGCGCTCCAGCTCGAGCGCCGCGTCGCGTTTCGGCGCGCGATGAAGGAAGCGGTCACGCGCGCGATGCGTATGGGCGCGCAGGGCGTGAAGGTCCACGTCGCGGGACGCCTCGGCGGTGCGGAAATCGCGCGTCAGGAATGGTATCGCGAGGGTCGCGTGCCGCTGCAGACTCTCCGTGCCGACGTCGCGTACGGATTTGCCGAAGCGCGCACCACTTACGGTCAGATTGGCGTTAAGGTCTGGATTTTCCGCGGCGAAGTTTTAACGCGCAAGGACGCGGACGCGAAACGCGCAGGAACGCCTGTGCAGGCGAATTGACGAACTAACATGCTCGCACCAAAAAAAGTTAAATGGCGCAAGATGATGAAGGGCCGCGTCCGCGGCGCGGAATCGCGCGGACTCACGCTCGCGTTCGGCGACTTCGGACTCAAGTCGCTCGAGACTTGCCGCATCGACACGCGCGCGCTCGAGGCCGCCCGTATCGCGCTCACCCGCCATATCAAGCGCGGCGGCCGCGTCTGGATTCGCGTCTTCCCCGACAAGCCCTTCACCAAGAAGCCGGCCGAAACCCGCATGGGCAAGGGCAAAGGCTCGCCCGAAGGATGGGTCGCGTGCGTTCGGCCGGGCCGGATTCTGTTCGAGATGGAAGGCGTCGATTACGCAACGGCGAAAGAAGCGATGCGTCTCGCGGCGCACAAGCTGCCGATCAAAACAATTATGGTCCAGCGCGAGGAGGGCGGCCTTGGAGCTTGACGAAATGCGGCAGATGACCGCCCCCGATTTGCGGGTCAAGGAGCACGAGGCGCGCGAGGAAATTTTCCGCCTGCGCCTCAAGCTGCGCACCAATCAGCTCGACAATCACGCCGGCTATCGCCGCGCGCGCCGCGAGCTCGCGCTCATCATGACTTTGCTCGGCGAGAAAGCGCGTGGCGAAAAGGCAACGGAGAAGAAGGCAGGTTAATGCGGGAGCGAATTAAACGGCGCGAGGGCACTGTGGTCTCCGCCAAGATGACCAAAACCGTGCTGGTCAAAGTCGATCGGATGGTCGAGCATGCCCTTTACGGCAAGCGCGTGCGCCGCAGCACGAAATTCATGGCGCATGACGAGCGCGGCGAGTGCAAGGAAGGCGACCGCGTGCAGATTATCGAGTCGCGGCCGCTCTCGAAAAACAAGCGCTGGCGCGTCAGCCGCGTACTCAAAAAGGCCGCGGGGTAAGGGCGCGACAAGATGGTACAGGTGCAAACAGTTCTGGATGTCGCCGATAACTCGGGCGCCCGCAAGGTGATGTGCATCAAGGTGCTCGGCGGCTCCAAGCGCCGGTACGCGTCGGTCGGAGATGTGATCGTGGTCGCAGTCAAAGAGGCGATTCCCAACGCCAAGGTCAAAAAAGGCGACGTGTCGCGCGCGGTGATCGTGCGCACCGCCAAGGAGATCAGCCGCGACGACGGCAGTTACATCCGCTTCGACGGCAACTCCGCCGTGCTGCTCGACAAGGATCACGAGCCGGTCGGCACCCGCATCTTCGGCCCCGTCGCGCGGGAACTGCGTGCAAAGAAATTTCTGAAAATAATCTCGCTCGCGCCGGAGGTGCTGTGATGGCGTCGGCGAAGTACAAGATTAAAAAAAATGACACCGTGATGGTCGTCGCCGGCCGCGACCGCGGCAAGACCGGCAAGGTGATGCGCGTGCTGCCCGAGCGCGGACGCGTCGTGATCGAGCGGCTCAATATCGTCAAGCGGCACAGCAAGCCGCGCGGCGCACAGAGCCCGGGCGGTATCGTCGAGAAAGAAGCGCCGCTCGATATCTCGAACGTCATGATTTTTTGCGATCGCTGCAACGCCCCGGTCAGGGTCGGGGTCAAGATCGCTGACGACGGCTCCAAGAGCCGGGTCTGCCGCCGCTGCGGCGAACATATAGGTAACGACTGATGGCCGATAAAGATAAAAAAGAAAAGCCCGACAAGGCCGAGCAGGCCGCGAAAGCGGAGCAGACTGCCAAGTCCGACGCCGCGGCCAAGGCCAAGCGCGAGGGCAAGGCCCGCCAGGCTCAGCAGAAGCAGGCGGCTGAGGAAGCCAAGTCCGCGGCTGCGGCGCCGCTGCCGCCCGAGCCCAAGCTGCCGGCGCGCCTGCGCGTTCGCTTCGAGAATGAAATCGCGCCGGCTCTGATGCGCGAGCTCAAAATCGACAACAAGATGCGCGTGCCGAGGCTCGAGAAGATCACGATTAACATGGCGCTGCAGGAAGCGCGCGACAACGTCAAGATTCTCGACTCCGCGCTCGAAGAGCTCAAGGTGATCGCCGGACAGAAGCCGGTGCTGACCCGCGCGCGCAAGGCCATCTCGAACTTCAAGCTGCGCCAGGGGATGCCGATTGGCGTGATGGTCACGCTGCGGCGCGAAAAGATGTGGGAGTTTTTCGACCGGCTCGTGAATATCTCGCTGCCGCGTGTGCGCGATTTCCGCGGCGTCAGCGACAAGGCCTTCGACGGCCGTGGCAATTACTCGCTCGGGCTGAAGGAACACACGATTTTTCCCGAACTCAACCTCGACAAGGTCGAGAAGGTGAAGGGCTTGACGATTTCGATCACAACCACGGCCCGCAGCGACTTCGAGGGGCTGACTCTGCTCCGCGCGCTCGGGATGCCGATGCGCGGTGCTGCCGAGCGCGAAGCTGACGCCGCCAAGGCTGCCGCGGTCGCGCAGGCTCACGCCGCCGCCAGGGCCGCGGTCGCCGCTGCCGCAACGCCGCCGCCCACGCCGGAGCCGGGAGCATAAGGATAAGCTGAATGGCGAAAACGTGCCTGCGGGTCAAAGCTACCCGCAAACAAAAATTCAAAGTGCGCCAGTACAACCGCTGCCCGCTATGCGGCCGCGCGCGCGCCTACTATCGGCGTTTCAAGATGTGCCGGCTATGCCTGCGCAAGAACGCACTCGACGGCAAGTTGCCGGGCGTGATCAAGGCGAGTTGGTAAGAGCGTAAAAGGGACTAATAATGTCGCAGACCGATCCGATCGCAGAGCTGCTTACGCGAATCCGCAACGCGATGCGCGCGCGGTACAACGAACTCACGCTGCCGCATTCACGCCTGCGCGAGGCGATTTGCCGTGTGCTGATGGCCGAGGGTTTCCTCGCCGGCGTCGAGGTCGGCGGCGAGGCGCCCAAGAAGATGCTCGCGCTCAAACTTCGCTACTCGCCCACCCGCGAGTCGGTAATTCGCGGCATCGATCGCATCAGCAAGCCCAGCAATCGCCGCTATGCCGGCGCCGCCGAAATCGGCAAGGTGCGTGGCGCGATGGGCGTGCAAATCGTATCGACGCCGCTCGGCGTGATGACCGGTCGCGAGGCGCGGCGCCGCAAAGTCGGCGGCGAAATCCTCTGCAGGGTCTGGTAATCAACCATGTCGCGGATAGGAAGACTCCCAATTCATCTCGACAAGAGCGTCAAGGCGTCCGTCACCGACGGCAAGCTCAAAGTCGAGGGTCCCAAGGGCAAGCTCGAGCTCACGCTTCATCCTGGCTTCACCGCCGAGATCAAGGACTCGGAAATCCTCGTGAAGCGTCCCGGCGACACCAGTGAAGAGCGCTCGATCCACGGCCTGATGCGCAAGCTGGTCGCCAATATGGTCGAGGGTGTCGGCAAGGGCTTTACCCGCGTGCTCGAGATAAACGGCGTCGGCTACCGCGCGGAAGCCAAGGGACAGCAAGTGAACCTGACGCTCGGCTATTCGCATCCGATTGTCTATCAGTTGCCGCCCGGCGTCACCGCGAAAGTCGAAAAGCAGGTAACCGTCACCCTCGAGAGCGCCGACCGCCAACTGCTCGGCACGGTCGCGGCGCAGATTCGCGAGCTCAGGCCGCCGGAACCGTACAAGGGCAAGGGCATCAAGTACGCCACCGAGACGATTCGCCGCAAAGCGGGCAAGGCCGCGGCCGGTTCGACTTCGGCGTAACGTAAAAAAGGGTTAGTTGCAATTATGGCTGTAGAACGATCGGAAAAACGCAAGCTGCGCCAGAACCGCGTGCGGCGCAAGGCGGTCGGCAACGACCAGCGCCCGCGGCTGTCCGTCTTCCGCTCGCTGCATCACATATACGTCCAGGTTATCTCCGACGAGAGCGGACGCACGCTCGCCGCCGCCTCCACCGAGACCGCCGGCCTGCGCGACGAGCTCAAGAGCAAGCGCAACCTCGCCGCCGCCAAAGCGGTCGGCAAGGCCATCGCCGAGCGATGCCTCCAGAGCGGCATTTCCAGCGTCGTGTTCGATCGAAACGGATTTCTCTATCACGGCCGCGTCAAGGCGCTGGCCGACGCGGCGCGCGAAGCGGGGTTAAAATTTTGAACGGCAGGCAACGAACACTGAAAGAAGGCACGGTCACGCAGCGCATCGATCCGCAGGGCCTTGAGATCAAAGAGAAGGTCGTGCATATCAATCGCGTCGCGAAAGTCGTCAAGGGCGGCCGCCGCTTCAGCTTCAGCGCGCTGGTGGTTGCCGGCGATCACAACGGGCTGGTCGGATTCGGCCTCGGCAAGGCCAACGAAGTTCCTGAGGCAATTCGCAAGGGCGTCGACAGGGCTAAAAAGAGCCTCGTGCGCGTGCCGATTCAGGACGGTACCATTCCGCACGAAGTGGTCGGACGTTTCGGCGCGGGACGCGTCGTGCTGCGGCCGGCCGCCGAGGGCACCGGCGTCATCGCGGCGGGCGGCGTACGCGCGGTCGTCGAGCTCGCCGGCATCCGCAACATTCTGACCAAGCGCCTCGGCTCGTCGAATCCTCACAACCTCGTCAAGGCGACGCTCGAGGCTCTCGCCGAGCTGCGCAGCACCCAGGATATCAATCGTCTCCGCGGCCGCACCCCGAATCATCCCGAAGCCGCCGCGTGATCGAGGTTTAGCGAGATCGGTGAATACAAATGTCCGATAAAATTCGCGTCAAGCTCGTCGGCAGTCCGATCAGCACCACACGCCGCGTCCGCGAGACGGTCAAGGGCCTCGGCCTCGGCAAAGTCGGCAGCGTGCGCGAGCTCAAGCGCAGCGCCGCGGTCGAAGGGATGGTCAAGCGGTTGAAACATCTCGTCGTCGAGCTCAAGGATTAAGGCTTCGACATGGATTTGAAGGATTTGAAACCATCCCCCGGCTCGACCCATCGCAAACGCCGCGTCGGTCGGGGCATCGGCTCCGGCCACGGCAAGACCGCCGGCCGCGGGCATAAGGGACTCGGCGCGCGCTCGCACGGCAACACGCCCCCGAGTTACGAAGGCGGCCAGATGCCCTTGCAGCGGCGCTTGCCCAAGCAGGGTTTTCGTCGCACGCTGAAGAATCAGGCGCGCCGCGACGAGTTCGCGATTGTGAACCTGTCGCGCCTGGGCGACTTCGACGCGGGCGTCACCATCGACGCCGCCGCACTCGTCGCGCGCGGACTGATTCCGTCCGGCCGCAAGGTCAAGGTTTTAGGTGACGGCGACTTGAAGAGTAAGATTAACGTGCGCGCCGACGCGTTCTCGAAATCGGCGCTCGACAAAATCGCCGCCGCGGGCGGCGTCGCGGAGTTGGTAGCGCCGCCGGCAGCGCCAAAAAACTAAAAGAATGCTCGACGGGTTTTCAAACGCTTCGCGCATCCCCGAATTGCGCCGACGCCTGGTCTTCACGGCCATGATGCTCGCTGTGTATCGCATCGGCGTCGCCGTGCCGACTCCCGGCATCGACGGCCAGGCCCTCGCCTCGTTCTTCGACGCCGCCAGCGGCACGCTCTTCGGCTGGGTGAACCTGTTTTCCGGCGGCGCGCTCGAGCGCTTCTCGGTCCTCGCACTCGGCATTATGCCGTACATCTCGGTCGCCATCGTCCTCGACTTGCTCAAAATCGCATCCCCCTATCTCGACGAACTTTACAAAGAAGGCGAGGCCGGCCGCCGCAAGATAACCCAGTACACCCGCTACGGCACCGTGCTGCTGGCGCTGTTCCAGGGCACCATGATCGCGTTCTCGCTCGAAAAAATTCAGGCGCCTGGCGGCGGCAGCATCGTTTACAATCCCGGCCCCGGCTTCATCGTGATGACGGTGCTGACTGTCACCGCGGGCACGATGTTTTTGATGTGGATCGGCGAGCAGATCACCGAGCGCGGCATCGGCAACGGCATCTCGCTGATCATCATGGCGGGAATCGTGGCGCGCCTCCCGAGCGCAATCGGCACCACCGCGCAATTCGTGCGCGAGGGCGAAATGAGCATCTTCCTGCTCATCTTCATTCTGGCGGTCGCCGCCGCGGTCATCGCCGGCATCGTCTATATCGAGACCGCGCAGCGGCGCATCCCGATTCAGTACGCGCGCCGCGTAGTCGGACGCCGCGTCTACGGCGGCCAGAGCTCGCATCTGCCGCTGAAGATCAACACCTCGGGCGTTATTCCGCCGATTTTCGCGTCGGCGCTGCTGGTCTTCCCGGCGACGCTGGCGACCTTCGTCCCGTTCCTGAAACCGTACTCCAGCTATCTGACGCCGGGCGGCTTCTATTACGACCTGGTCTACGTCGGCCTCATCGTCTTCTTCTGTTACTTCTACACGTCGGTCACCTTCAATCCCGTCGACGTCGCCGACAATCTGAAAAAATATGGCGGCTTCATCCCGGGAATCCGGCCCGGCCGCTTCACTGCCGATTACATCGATCGCGTGCTGTCGCGTATCACGCTCGGCGGCGCGATTTACGTCAGCGCCGTATGCGTGCTGCCCACCATTTTGATCGCGCGCTTCAACGTGCCGTTCTTCTTCGGCGGCACCGCGCTGCTCATAGTCGTGGGCGTCGCGCTCGACACGGTCGCACAAATCGAAACCCATCTGCTGACCCGCAACTACGAAGGCTTCATGCGCCGCGGGCGGGTCAAGACCAAGAGGGGTGCCTAGCTGGTGCGGCTCGTGCTGTTGGGCCCGCCGGGTGCGGGCAAGGGTACGCAAGCGCGGGCGCTGGGCGCGCTATGGGGTATCCCGCAAGTATCCAGCGGCAACCTGTTGCGAGGCGTAGTGCGCGAAGAGTCGGAACTCGGCCGCGAGGCCGCCAGTTACATGGATCGCGGGCAACTGGTCCCCGACGACCTGGTGCTCAAATTGGTCGATCAGCGGTTGCGTAAAAAGGACGCCCGCAACGGATTCATCCTCGACGGATTCCCGCGCAACGTGATGCAGGCGGAGGCGCTCGCCAAGGGACTCGAGCACGCGGGCCTGAAGCTCGACAAGGCGGTCGCGGTGATCGTGCCCGACGAAGAGATCGTGAAGCGAATTTCAGGACGGCGCACCTGCAGGAATTGCGACGCGATGTATCACGTGGTCTTCGAGCCGCCCGCCAAACCCGGCATCTGCGACAAGTGCGGCGGCGAACTATATCAGCGCGAAGACGACGCCGAAGAGACCGTCCGCGAACGTCTGAAAGTCTACGCCGAAACCACGCGCCCGCTGCTCGATCACTACGGACGCCTCGGATTGCTGGCACAGGTTAACGGTGTAGGCAGCACCGAAGAAGTAGAGAAGCGAATCCTCGCCGCCGTCAACGGAGTCGCGCCGCCTCCCAAATGAAAAACCGATGGAATAACCCGGCCCGAATTTCTTCCCCTCTCCCTGCAAGGGAGCGGACCTCTTCCCCTCTCCCCATTGGGGAGAGGATCAAGGTGAGGGACCTTATTCAGCGCGCACAGCGCGCGATTCAAGATTCTGCCTCCTTCTCCTATCCGTTCCCCCTTCCCCCGCAGGAAGGGCTCTATCCTATCCGGTCCCCCTTCCCGCGCGGGAAGGGCCCGCTCTTTATCCGGTCCCCCTTCCCGCAGCGGGCCCAAAAAAGGGGTTAGGGGTTAGGTTCCTGAAAAGCACAACCGCCCAACAATGATTACAATTAAAACCCCAGCCGAAATCGCCGTGATGCGCCAGGCGAGCCAAATAGTCGCCGAAATCCTGGAGGCGCTCGCCGCCGCGGTACGCCCGGGAATCACCACCGAGGAGCTCGACAAGCTGGCCGAAGACCTGACCTACAAAAAAGGCGCGAAGCCTGCCTTCAAAGGCTACAAGCCCGGCGACGTGGTCTACCCGAAATGCCTCTGCGTCTCGGTTAACAACGAGATCGTCCACGGCATCCCGTCCAGCCGCAAATTGAAGGCCGGCGATATCGTCGGCCTCGATTTCGGCGTGGTCCACGAAGGCTTCTACGGCGATTCGGCCCGCACTGTCGCCGTCGGTCCCGTGCCCGAGCGCGTCACGAAACTGCTCCAGGTGACTCGAGACTCGCTCTACGCGGGAATCGCGCAGGCTCGCGCCGGCAATCGCATCAGCGATATCGCGCGCGCCGTGCAGGATACTGTCGAGCGCGCGGGTTTTTCGGTGGTCACCGACTTCGCGGGACACGGGATCGGCCGCAAGCTCCACGAGGATCCCCAGGTGCCGAACTACTTCCGCCCTGGGATGCCTAATCCGCGCCTGCGCGAGGGGATGGCGTTGGCGATCGAGCCGATGGTTAACGAGGGTAGCCCCGATTTGGAGATACTTTCCGACGGCTGGACTGCGGTGACGGCGGACGGTAAACTATCTGCCCACTTCGAGCATTCCATCGCGATTACCTCCAACGGGCCGGAAATCCTGAGTGAATTAGTGAATTAGCTGATGTCTAAAGGCGACGCGATAGAAGTACAGGGAACGGTCCAGGAAGCGCTCCCCAACGCGGTCTTCAGGGTGACGCTCGACAATGGGCACAAAGTGTTGGCGCATATTTCGGGCAAAATGAGGATGCATTACATAAAAATTCTGGCCGGCGACAAAGTCACCGTCGAACTATCGCCCTACGACCTGACCCGCGGCCGAATCACATACCGGATGCGCTAAAAAGAGGCCGAACTATGTTGATTAAAGAGAGCCCCCGCGCGACCGGTTCCCCTTCCCACAATGGGAAGGGGTTAGGGGTTAGGTTAGCCCGAATCGAGCGCGCTTTCTGTTCCCCTCTCCAGAAGGGAGAGGGGCCAGGGGTGAGGTTCCGATAGTTTGAGGTTTTATGAAAGTAAGAGCGTCAGTAAAAAAGATTTGTAAGAACTGCAAGGTCGTGCGCCGCGAAGGCGTCGTGCGCGTCCTATGCTCCAACCCGCGCCACAAGCAGCGCCAGGGATAGACCTCGATGGCACGCATAGCTGGAGTCGAACTCCCGAAAAACAAGCGGATGGATATCGCGCTCACCTACATCTACGGAATAGGCCGGCCGAGCGCGTTGAAAATCCTTGCCGCCGCCAAGGTCGATCCCGCGGTCAAGACCGACGACCTGTCGGCCGACCAGCAGGTCCACATCCGCCAGGTAATCGACACCGACTACGAAGTCGAAGGCGACCTGCGCCGAGACTTCCAGCAGTCGATCAAGCGCCTGATGGACCTCGGATGCTATCGCGGCATCAGGCATCGTCGCGGCCTTCCAGTGCGCGGCCAGCGCACCCACACCAACGCGCGCACCCGCAAAGGTCCGCGCAAAGTAGTAGCCGGCAAGAAACAAGCGCCGCCAAAGGGCTAGCACGTAACTGAAAACGCGAGCCACTAAAGAAATTATCGCCTGACAATCACCACAATGCGGATTCACTAAAAAGAACGTAACCGAAAACGCGGGCCACTAAGGAAATTATCGCCAGACAAATAGCACAATGCGGATTCACTAAAAGAAATGGCTGAAGAAGTTAAAGAGACCAAAGCCGCGCCCGAAAAAAAGGCTGCTGCGACTCCACCTGCCGCGGCCGCCGCCGGCGCCGCCGGAGCGCCTGTCCCTGCGCCGCGCCGCAAGAAGGTGCGTCGCAACGTGCCCGAAGGCGTCGCGCATGTGCATGCGACCTTCAACAACACAATAGTGACGATTACCGATCAGCAGGGCACCGTGATCGCATGGTCGAGTGCCGGCTCCGTCGGCTTCAAGGGCTCGCGCAAGGGCACTCCGTTCGCCGCGCAAATGGCCGCAGAGGCGTGCGCGCGCAAATGCTCGGAAGTCGGGATGCGCGCCGTCGTCGTTCACGTCAAGGGCCCGGGCGGCGGACGCGAATCCGCGGTGCGCGCGCTGCAAGCAGCGGGACTCGGCGTCATCTCGATCAAGGACGTCACCCCGATTCCGCACAACGGATGCCGTCCGCCAAAGCGGCGCCGAGTCTGAAAATGCAAACAACTAATGAAATTTTCATCTCGTACCCCTTCCCGAGCGGCCAGCCCCTTTTTTTCTTGTCCCCCTTCCCGCGCGGGAAGGGGTTAGGGGTTAGGTTCTTCGGCAACGGCACTAAACTATGCAAGGGGTCCAGGCGGACTCACTGAAAAAAGAAGGCGTATAGACGATGGCGAGAAACCTGGGGCCTGTGTGCCGGCTATGCCGGCGCGAAGGACTGAAACTCTTCCTCAAGGGAGAGCGATGCTACAGCGACAAGTGCGCGATCGAGCGGCGCAACTATCCGCCCGGCGCGCACGGACAGGCGCGCACGCGTTTCTCTGAATTCGCGATTCGGCTGCGCGAGAAGCAGAAGGTCAAGCGCATCTACGGCCTGATGGAGCGGCAGTTCTCCGAATACTTCAACATGGCGGAGCGGATGGACGGAATCACCGGCGAGAACCTGCTCGTATTGCTCGAGCGGCGCCTCGACAACGTGGTTTATCGTCTCGGCTTCGCCAGTTCGCTCGCGCAGGCGCGCCAGGTGGTTCGCCACGGGCATATTCAGGTCAACGGCAAGAAAGTTACGATTCCCTCGACGCTGGTCGAGGTTGGCAGTGTAATCAGCGTGGCCGAGGCGAGCCGCACCAAGAAGGTGATCGTCGAGGCAATCGAGATGGCGCAGCGCCGCGGCGTACCGCCGTGGATGGCACTCGAGCGCGAACAATTCCGCGGCTCGCTCCGGTCGCTGCCGGCGCGCGCTGAACTGACGATGCCGATCAGCGAGAAGCTGATCGTCGAGCATTACTCTAGATAGGGCGGAGGCACACCGATTCGGCGTCCCGGTCCGTGGTGGACCTGTGTGGGCGCGGGAAATCCATCGGAAAAAAGAGCACAGACTATGCAAAATGACTGGCGAGATCTGATCAAACCCAAGACTGTCGAGTTCGACGAGAAGGAAGTCACTCCTTCCTACGGCAAATTTTCCGCGGAACCGCTCGAACGCGGCTACGGAATCACCGTTGGCAACGCGCTGCGGCGCATCCTGCTGTCCACGCTGCCCGGCTACGCGATTACGGCAGTCAGGATCAAAAACGTCCTGCACGAGTTTTCGACTTTGGCCGGCGTCAAGGAGGACGTGACCGACATCGTCCTCAACCTGAAGGAAATCCGCCTGCGCCTACATGAGGGCGAGCAGATTACCGCGACGCTCAAGGTCAAGGGCGAGGCGCAGGTCACCGCGCGCGATATCACCGGCGGACCCAGCCTGGAAATCCTGACCCCCGACAAGCATATCGCGTCGCTCGACAAGGGCGCCGACCTCGACATGGAACTCGTCATCAAGCGCGGCCGCGGCTACGTCCCCGGTGAGCGCACCGAAGACGAGGAAACCATCGGCACGATTCGCCTCGACGCGATTTTCTCGCCGATTCGCAAAGTCAATTTCACCGTGACCAACGCGCGCGTCGGCCAGCGCACCGACTACGATCGGCTCGCGCTCGAAATCTGGACCGACGGCTCGATCAACCCGCGCGAGGCGCTGACCTACGCGGCGCGCGTGATGCGCGATCAGATGACGATTTTCGCGGGCGTCGAGGAAGAAGCCGAAGCTCCCGCCGGCGCCGCGGAAGGCGGCGACGCACGACCCACGATGAGCGAGCTGCTTTATCGCCCCGTCGAAGGGCTGCCGATTTCGGTGCGCGCCTTCAACGGCCTCCAGAACGCCGACATCAAGTATATCGGCGAGCTGGTGCAGCGCACCGAGCAGGACATGCTCAAGATTAAAAACTTCGGCCGCAAGTCGCTCAACGAGATCAAGGAAGTCCTCGCCGACATGGGCCTCTCCCTCGGCATGCGCCTAGAGAATCTGCCGCCGCGCGGCGAGCTCGATCGCATGTGGGAAGAGCAGGAACGCCGCGAGTCGGCTTAGTAGAAGATTGGATTAGTAGAGGATTTGAGTACCATATGCGCCATCTAAATTCGGGCCGCAAGCTCAATCGCACCTCGGCGCATCGCAAGGCGCTGTTCAAGAACATGGTGCTCGCGCTGATTCGTCACGAGCGAATCCAGACCACCGATCCCAAGGCCAAGGAACTGCGGCGCATCGCGGACCGGATGGTCACGCTCGGCAAGCAGAACGATCTCGCCGCGCGACGGCGCGCGTTCGCAGCGTTGCAGTCGCACGAAGCCGTCAAGAAGCTGTTCGACGAGATCGCGCCGCGCTTCAAGGATCGCAATGGCGGCTATACGCGCGTGATCAAGTTCGGTCATCGCCGCGGCGACGCGGCGATGATGTCGGTGATCGAGTTCACCGGCGCCGAGGAGCAGACCAAGGCCAAGAAGCCGCGCAAGCGCTCAGCCGCGAAGAAAGAGGGCGCAACCGCGGAGCGGTCTCGTCGAGCAGCGGCCGCCGCCGGTTAATCCAACTTGACAACTGGACTGGTTTCTCCCCACCTGATGTAGTGCGTGCACGGACCTATTTCGCCGCATGAACTAACATAGATAGTTCGGCCAGGTAGGACGCCCACGTTCGTAAAGGGGAGGCACAGGGCGCCTATGGACTCGTCACTGCCGTTCAGGCGGCGGACTCTGCTTACGCTCGCGTCGATGCTTGCGCTGGCCGGAGTTGCACTGGTTTGCGGCCCGGTGAGCGCGGCGCAGACACCACCGCCGAACATCTTGTTGATCGTAATGGACGACATTGGCATCGACCAATGGAGGCTGTTCGGATACGGTGGCGCGACTCCCGCGGCCACGCCCAACATCGACGCGATCGCCGCCGCCGGAATCAAATTCCACAATCTCTGGGCGATGCCGGCGTGCTCGAACGGTCGCGCTGCCCTCTTCACCGGCCGCTACCCATTGCGCACCCACGTCTACACCGCGCTCGGCAACAATGATCTCGCGAATTTCATGGTCAATCCCAACGAGATGACCGCTCCCAACCTGCTCAGGCAACGCGGTTACAAGAGCGCGCTGTTTGGCAAGTTCCACATGGGAATCCAGAGCAACAATCCTTACGGCTACGGCATGGTGCGGGCGTTCGGCTTTGATTACTTCTACGGATGGCTGGACGCTACCGGCGATCCGTCGTCGATCGATCAAACCGCCGGCGGCGTGTCCCCGCCCGGAACCTGGTCGTGCGGCTTCGTCCGCGATGCAAACCATGGCGGCGCGGATACAGGTGCTTGCTACAGCGGCAACAATACTTGCGAATTGACGACGAAATCAGGCGCGGAAGCTCCGGGTCGCGTATGCCGTGATGCGGGCGGCATCTTCGATCCAAACCAGCCGTGCATCAGTCCACCACCCGACTACATCAACTTTGCCACGCTCAGTGGGCACTACGTTTCGCCGCTCACGATAAACAATGAGGACGGGTCAATCGAGCAGGTGCCCTCGACTGACCTGCGAGCGCGTACCTATCGCGGCACTGATCCGGTTGATGCCGCGATCGATTGGATCAATCAACAGCCCGCGAGTCAGCCGTGGATGGTGAGCCTGGCTTTTGCGACGGCTCACACCCCCGTCATGCAACCCCCGATTCAATTGCTGCCTCCGAGCGAAGCGGACACCAGTAATCTTGATTGCTCCAGCTCGCTCGATCAAAGAGTCATCACGAACCAGATGGAAGAGGCGCTCGACAGCGAAGTAGGGCGGCTGCTCGTTGCGACCGGGCTCGCCAGCCGCGGCAGCAATGGCCAGCTAATCTACCGGCCGCAGCAAACCAACACGGTGATCGTGATGGTCACCGACAATGGAAGTTTGGGGACGGTGGTGAAAGCGCCATTCGATGCCAGCCAGTCGAAATCCAGTGTTTATCAGACCGGCGTATGGTGTCCCGGGATCGTCGCGGGTCCGCCGGTGAAGAAGCCCGGCCGCCAGGTGAATGCGATGGTCAATATCGCGGACCTTTATCAGTTGTTCGGCGAGCTCGCGGGAATCGACGTGCACCAGAGCGTCCCGCGCACCGTCGACGCGCAGTCCCTCCTTCCGTATCTGCTCAATCCCGCGCAGCCGAGCATCCGCAAAACAAACTTTACGCAAATTGGCACGAACCTCCACGCCAACGGCGAGATCAACAGTCCCTGCCAATTCAACACCACTACCTGCTCACAGATCGCTCCGACCAAGGGCGTGTGCGAAGACAATAGCGGGATATGGTGGGGCCCCGGTGCGACCGACCCCAGCACGGTAGGCATACCGGCGGACGGGTTGCAGCTGTGCTGTGACGTCGCCGTCTGGCAGGCAAATCATGGGCAGACAATTTCAACCAACATCTACCCGCTCGAGGCGGTCGCCATCCGCAATGCCAGCTACAAGATAGTGGTCAACAGTTTCGAGGACTACGATGCAACTTCGAACTCATGCGTTGCGACGTCGACCAAGGAGTTTTACAACATCAACGAAAACGTTCCTGTCCCCAAGCTCGACAATACAGACTTGTTAGCGTCCGGGAACCCGCTCAACCGGCAGCAGAAAAAGAACTACGACGCACTGACAGTGCAGCTTGCGCAGATTCTGGCGTCGCAGCCTGCCTGCCCCGGCGACGTTAACCTCGATGGTGTTGTGAATAATGCGGATATCGCGCAGTGGCAGTTCTTCCAGCAGCTTTCAGGAGGATATTCAAGCTGGGCCGACATTAACCTCGACGGACTGACCAACTCTGCCGATCTGGCAATCATCCTGCAAAACCAGGGAGCGTGTCCCACGCCGCCAGCGACGGCGTCACGGTAAATATCCGGTTCCTACTCGATGCGCTCGAGCAGCTTCGCGCGCAGTGCCATGTGCGCGCTCTTCAGGCCCGCGAGGATTCCGTCCTCGAAGTTCCACTCGCCGCTCGCCATCAGGTCGGCGAAATCGTTCGGGTTGCGGATGTCCTCTGCGGTCAGCCCCGGATGAATCGCGCGCGCCATCGCGAGCACTTTGCGCTCCTGCTGCGCGATCATCTCGAGCATCAGGCGATCGATCAGCGCCAGTGTCTCGCGCGTGGCCATTCGCGAATCGTAACGGATCGAGCGCCTTCTTGGCGAGCACGCGCTTTGATAATGTTGATTCACAGGCGGCAAATATAATGTCCAATGAACTCGTTGCTCCCGATAAATTTTTCCTGAACCGTTTCGGCATGAACCACGGCGCGCTCGAGCGAATCCTCGGCAGCGCGCTCGAGCGCAAGGCCGACTATGCCGATCTCTACTTCGAGTACCGCAGCGCCGAGGGTCTCGGGCTCGAAGAATCGATGGTGAATCACACCAGCAAGAGCGTCAGCCACGGCGTCGGCGTGCGCGTGTGCGCCGAGGATCGCACCGGCTACGCCTATTCCGACGAAGTCACGATCGACAGGATGCGCCTTGCGGCCGAGGCCGCGCGCGCGATTGCCGACCAGCGCGGCACGACACCCGCCGCGGTGCAGGTCGGCGCCCCGGTCGCGAGTCATGCGCTTTACGATCTCGACAGCACGCCGCTCGAGGTTCCCGTGAATGAGCGCGCCAAGTTGCTCAACGAGATCGATCGCGTCGTGCGCGCGTCCGATCCGCGCGTCAAGAACGTGATGGCGTCGTTTGCGTGCGAGCGGAAGATCGTGATGGTCGTGAACAGCGACGGGCAGGTCGCTGCCGATGTGCAGCCGCTGTGCCGGCTCAACGTCACCGTGATCGCCGACGACGGCAAGGGCCGCCAGATGGGCTCTTACGGAGGCGGCGGACGCGTCGAATGGAGCTACTTCATCGAAAACGATCGCTGGCGCGAGTATGCGCTGGAAGCTGCGCGCCAGGCGATCGTCAATCTCGACGCCGTCGACGCGCCGGCGGGCGAGATGGTCGTCGTGCTCGGCCCCGGATGGCCCGGAATTCTGCTTCACGAGGCGATTGGCCACGGTCTCGAAGGCGACTTCAACCGCAAAGGGGTCTCGGCGTTCGCGAATCGAATCGGGCAGAAAGTCGCGAGCGAGCTTTGCACCGTGATCGACGACGGCACTATCCCGAATCGGCGCGGCAGCCTCAACGTTGACGACGAAGGCACTCCCACTTCGCGCACCGTGCTGATCGAAAAAGGAATCCTGCGCGGCTACCTGCAGGATCGGATGAACGCGCGGCTGATGAAGATGGCGCCGACGGGCAACGGACGGCGCGAGAGCTTCGCGCATTCGCCGATGCCCCGAATGACCAACACCTTCATGCTCAACGGCGAATCGACGCCCGAGGAGATAATGAAGTCGGTCAAGAACGGCCTCTATGCCGTCAGCTTCGGCGGCGGACAGGTCGACATCACCAACGGCAAATTTGTCTTTTCAGCGAGTGAGGCTTATCTGATCGAGGACGGCGAAATAACCCGCCCCGTGAAAGGCGCCACGCTTATCGGCAACGGCCCCGACGTGCTGACCCGCGTCTCGATGGTCGGCAACGACCTCGCGCTCGACGCGGGTGTCGGCACCTGCGGCAAGGACGGCCAATCGGTGCCGGTGGGCGTCGGTCTGCCGACGATTCGAATCGACGGGATAACGGTCGGCGGCACGCGCGCCTGACAATTGGAATGACAGTGAGAAAAATCTGATGGCGGCGGTTGATATTGAACTCGCCACTTGGGCGCTCGACGAGGCTAAACGCAAAGGCGCCAGCGCCGCGGAAGTTCTGTGCGTGACGGCGGAGTCGCTTGCGGCCGGGGTACGCCTTGGTGAAGTCGAAAAGCTCAAGAGCTCGCGCGAGCGCCGGCTGGGTCTGCGCGTTTTTTGCGGACAATCGTCCGCGACTTCATCGACGGCCGAACTCGAGCGCGACTCGCTCGGCGAATTCGTCGCGAACACCGTCGAGCTGGCGCGCCTGTCGGCCGCCGATCCGTGGGCGGGCTTGCCCGACCCCGCGATGCATCCGAAGTCATTGCCCGAGCTTTCGCTGGCGGATCCCGATAGCGGAATCGTGACCGCGGATCGCGCGCTCGAGATCGCGCGCACCGCCGAGAACGCCGCGCTGAAGTTCGATCCGCGCATGAAGAACTCTGAGGGCGCCGAATTCAGCTCCGGGCGCTACCAGGTCCTGTTCGCCAACAGCCAGGGTTTTTCCGGCGAGTATTCCGGCACCTCGTATACCCTCGTCGTGCAACCGATCGCCCAGGATGGCGACGCGATGCAGCAGGGATTCTGGTACACCTCGAACCGCCGCTTCGGAAAACTCGAAGATGCGGAGTCGGTAGGAATAACCGCTGCCAAACGCGCGATCCGGCGCTTGGGAGCGCGCAAGATCAAGACGACGCGCGCGCCGATCGTCTTCGATCCCGACATGGCAGCCGGCTTGATTCGATCGATCGTCGGCGCCGCCTCGGGCCCCTCGCTGTATAAGGGAGCGTCTTTTCTGATCGGGCAGTTGGGCAAATCGATCGCGGCACCCGGCGTCACTATCGTCGACGACGCGCTGATTCCCGGCGGTCTCGGCTCCAAGCCCTTCGACGGCGAGGGTCTGCCGACCTCCCGCAAGAACGTGGTGGACAAGGGCGTGCTCGCGACCTACCTGCTCGACTGCTACTCGGCGCGCAAGCTCGGTCTCGCTCCGACTGGCAACGCCGCGCGCTCGGTCGGCGAGGCGCCTAGTGTCTCGACCACCAATCTGTACCTCGAGCTTGGCAGCTACACGCCCGCGCAGATAATCGGCTCGGTGAAGCAGGGACTGTACCTGACCGAGACTATCGGCTTCGGCGTGAACATGGTGACCGGTGACTATTCGCGCGGCGCGGGCGGAATCTGGATCGAGAACGGCGAATTAGCGTATCCGGTGAATGAAATCACCATCGCGGGCAACCTGAAAGATATGATGGCCGGAGTCGAGATGATCGGCAACGACCTCAACTGGCGCTCGTCCACCGCCGCGCCGACTATCAAGATCGCCGAGATGACGATTGCCGGCGCCTGAGCGCCTGCGATGATTTTTTACTTTCTTACAGGTATTTCCCTCCCGCTTGACGTAGCCGCGCATCTGAGATAACTTTTTGTAGAGTTTAGTTACAAACACCGGCCGTCATATGGTGCAGCCGCTGGGGAGATGCGTATGAATCTTCAAGTCTCGGCACAAGCGCAGGAAAGGCTGTTATCCAGGCTCTCATCGATGGGACTGCCGCGTCCGGCGGCGACCGCGCTCCTCGAGCGGCATATGCTGGTGCGATATCCCAAGGGCGCTGAGCTGTTTTCGATGGGCTCGCCCGCCGATGTCGTCTTCGCCGTGCTGACCGGGCTCGTCAAAGTTCATAGCTCGCGCGCTGACAGCGACCCGGTTTTGGTCGAGCTCGCCGGGCCGGGCGACCTGGTTGGGTATGCCGATTTCAGCGATGGCGACGGGGAGCGTTCGCAGCTGTTCGAGGCGACGGCATTGACCAACTGCTGCGTCGCGTTGTTCACGCGTCATCAGATAGCCGAAGTGCTCAGGGGTCTCGAGCCGGAAGCGCTGCTAAGGATTACCGAGTCGATCAATTCGATGTGGTCGTCGGTCGTTTACCGCTACGCGACGTTTTTAGGAATGTCGCTGCGCAAACGGCTGGAGATTGTTCTGGGCGAACTGGCGGAGCGATTCGGCGTGCCCGATTCGCGCGGAACGATGCTGCTGCCCGAACTCGCGCAGGAGGAACTCGCCGAGATGATCGGCAGTTCACGCCCGATGGTCAGCAAGCTGCTCACTGAAATGACCGAGCGCGGCCTGCTGATTCGCGAGGGACGGCGCCATATCGTTATCGCCGCGCAGAAGCCGGCCAGCGCTGACGCCGCTCCGCGTGAGCCGGGGCTGCATCCCGCGTTCGAGCCAGCGCGCACCGCGACGCGCCGGGTGCGAGCGAGTAACCGTACGGTACGCCCAGCCGCGACGCCCATCGTGAATATCTAGCCCGCAGCTTCCAGAGAAAGCCACGCAAATGCGCCCGACTGTGATTCTTGCAGTCGGGCGCAAGTTTGATCGCGGTGCCTAAGCGTGAATTTCGCTTTGCGAGAAACCGGAAAATGGTTAGCTTAATTAAGCAGTCGAACCGACAGTCACATGAACGCCAACAGATTCACGGAAAAACTCCAGGAAGCGCTCGGGCGCGCGCAGAATGCTGCGCTCAACGCTCATAACCAGGCCGTTGACGTCGAGCATTTGCTGGCGTCGCTGCTCGAAAACAACGAAGGACTGGCCTCGTCGATTCTGAAGCTTACGGGCGTCGATCGCGACGCGGTCAGCCGCAAGCTCGGCGCCGAACTCGCGAAAATTCCGCATGTTACCGGCGGCGGCGCCGACAGCGGGCAGGTTTATGCGACGCAGCGCCTGGGCCGGGTGCTCGCACGCGCAGAGCAGGAAGCGGGCAAGCTCAAGGACGAGTACGTTTCGGTCGAGCACGTGCTGATCGCGATGCTGGATGAGCCGGGCGCCGCTTCGAAAATTCTGCGCGAAGCGGGTTTGACCCACGACAAGCTGATGGCGGTGCTCAAGAAGGTCCGCGGCAACCAGCGCGTCACGTCGTCGAATCCCGAGGCGACCTACCAGTCGCTCGAAAAATACGGCCGCGACCTGACCAAGCTCGCCGCGGCCGGGAAAATCGATCCGGTCATCGGACGCGACGAGGAAATTCGGCGCGTGATCCAGGTCCTCTCGCGCCGCACCAAGAACAACCCGGTGCTGATCGGCGAGCCGGGCGTCGGCAAGACCGCGATCGTCGAAGGTCTCGCGCGCCGTATCGTCCAGGGCGACGTGCCCGAGGGCCTCAAGAATCGCAAGCTGGTTGCGCTCGACATGGGAGCGCTGATTGCGGGCGCCAAATTTCGCGGCGAGTTCGAGGAACGGCTCAAGGCCGTGCTGAAGGAAGTGCAGGAGGCGGCGGGCGAGATAATTTTGTTCATCGACGAGCTGCACACCGTCGTCGGCGCGGGCGCGGCTGAAGGCGCGATGGATGCGTCGAACCTGCTCAAGCCAATGCTGGCGCGGGGAGAACTGCATTGCATCGGTGCGACCACGCTCGACGAGTACCGCAAATACATCGAGAAAGACGCCGCGCTGGAGCGCCGCTTCCAGCCCGTGATGGTTGAGGAGCCGAGCGTCGAGGACACTATCTCGATTCTGCGCGGGCTCAAGGAACGCTATGAGGTCCATCACGGAATTCGAATCAAGGATGCCGCGCTGGTGACGGCCGCGGTGCTCTCGAAACGCTACATCACCGATCGATTCCTGCCCGACAAGGCGATCGACCTGGTCGATGAAGCGGCGGCCAAGCTGCGCACCGAGAAGGAATCGATGCCGGTCGAGATCGACGAGGTCAATCGCCGCGTGATGCAGCTGGAGATCGAGCGCGAGGCGCTCAAGCGCGAGACCGATCAGTCGTCGCGCGATCGGCTGCAGAAACTCGAGAAGGAGCTCGCCGAGATCAAGGACAAGCGCGCGACGCTTCAGGCGCAGTGGGAAACCGAAACCGGCGGACTCGAGAAACTCGCGAAAATCAAAGCCGAGATCGAGCAAACGAGGCTCGCAATCGAAAAAGCCAAGCGCGAGTACGACCTCAACAAGGTCGCCGAACTGCAATACGGCAAACTCGCGTCCCTGGAGAAGGAACTCGCCGCCGAAGAGCAGAAGCTCATCGAGAAGCATTCTGGTGGCAAGCGCTTGATCAAGGAAGAAGTGGACGAGGACGATATCGCTGAAGTCGTCGCGCGATGGACCGGGATTCCCGTGTCGCGCCTGCTCGAAGGCGAGGTGCAGAAGCTCGCGCACCTCGAGGAGCATCTGCACAAGCGCGTCATCGGCCAGGACGAGGCGGTGATCGCCGTTTCCGACGCCGTAATTCGCGCCCGCTCCGGACTCAAGGATCCCAACCGCCCGATCGGGTCGTTCATTTTTCTCGGACCCACCGGCGTCGGCAAGACTGAACTCGCGCGCGCGCTGGCCGCGTTCCTGTTCGACAGCGAAGCCGCGATGATCCGAATCGACATGTCGGAGTACATGGAGAAACACACCGTCTCGCGGCTGGTCGGCGCGCCGCCGGGCTACGTCGGTTTCGACGAAGGCGGGCAACTGACCGAAGCCGTGCGGCGCCGTCCGTACTCGGTCATCCTGTTTGACGAGATCGAAAAAGCGCACGCCGACGTGTTCAACGTCCTGCTGCAATTGCTCGACGACGGCCGGCTCACCGACGGTCACGGACGCACCGTCGATTTCCGCAACACGGTCGTGATCATGACGTCGAATATCGCCAGCCAGATTATTCTCGGGTTCAAGGGACAGGACTACGAGAAGATGAAGGCGCAGGCGCTCGAGGTCTTGCGCCAGAGTTTCAGGCCCGAGTTTCTCAACCGCGTCGACGAGGTCGTCGTGTTCCATCCGCTGACCCGCGACGAGCTGCGCCAGATTGTCGATGTCCAGCTCGTGCGTCTCCGCCAGCGGCTCGAGGAGCGCAAGATCGAGCTCGAATTGACCGACAAGGCGCGCGACTATCTTGCCGAACATGGCTACGATCCGTCGTACGGGGCGCGTCCGCTGAAGCGGCTAATCCAGCGCGAGCTCGAGACGGCGCTGGGGCGAAAATTGCTCTCGGGCGAGATTCGCGACAGCTCACGAGTCACGGTAGACGCCGGTGCGCGCGGCCTGGAGTTCTCCAGCAAGCCACTGGCCAACGCTGCTTAAGTAGCTGTTTTCACTCCAAATTTCACAATATCGCTGACCTGCGCCGACACTCTTGCATCGCGCAAAATAAGCATTACACTTTAGACATAGTGATGTTCGTCTGGGGATGTAATCAGCTTGGCTAATGCGCAAGCTGCGCCCCGGTAGGTGTTTGCGGCATCACAAAAGGATGAGTAATGGCTAGTTCCACAATCGATCTCCGCATCGCCGCCGCCGCTTCGCGCAAGCCTCGGTCGCGCTTTATCATTCGCGTCGCAATCGTTGCCGCGGCCGCCGCGATCGCTGCTGCGCTCGCATTGCTGCCCGATCCCGCCAAGGCGGCAGGCAATCCAATCGTAATCAAGATGGCCGACAGTCAACCGTTCTACACGCCCGCAAAAGTCGCGATAAAAGTCGGTGACACCGTGCGATGGGTGAACGGCGGCGAGACCGTCCACTCTGTCTCGACCAACGCCGCCAACTCTCAGAACCGCAAGGATACTTCGATGCCCAAGGGCGCGGTCGCGTTTGACTCCGGCTTCATCCCGCCGGGCGGCGACTACAGCTACACTTTCACCGTGCCGGGCACCTATCGTTACTTTTGCCTTCCGCATGAGAAGGCGGGTATGGTCGGGGTGATAGTCGTAAAGAAGTAGCAGCCGGGAGATTTTCAGAAACGTGATTGGTCCGCTTGCCAGGACGATTCGCGTCGGGGGATTGATGCTGGCCATCGCGGCCGCGATCGCGTCATCGCCGGAGCCCGCTACTTGTTTCCCGTGGAGTATCGACATGTACCGCGGGCCGGAGGTCCAGCCCTACGCTGAGGCGCCGCGCGTGACCCCGGCCGACACGATTCCAGTGCATGGCGGAGAACCGCCGATGAGCCTCGAGCAGGCGACCATCAAGATGCACAACCCCTTGCAGCCGACGCCCGAGAATCTCGCCAAGGGCCAGGAGCAGTTCGGCACCTATTGCGCGCCGTGTCATGGAGAATCGGGGCAGGGTAACGGTCCGGTCGCGCACCTGCTGGCAAAGCCGCCGAAGAATCTGGTCATGGGCACGAGTAAGGACCTTCCTGACGGCTATATCTACGGCGTGATTCGCGACGGCGTCCTGTCGATGCCCTCCTACGCTGAAGAAATGCCGGCCGAGCAGCGCTGGCAGGTCGTGATGTACATCCGATCGATGCAGAAAGCCAAAGTCGCCGGCAACTGACCCGCACCACAGCGACGCCGGCAAATTCCCGATCGCATCGCGCACCTTCTGGGGTGCTTTCGGTCGTCGATTCAAAGCGGTTTAATTGATTGTCGATTGCAGACCTTGCTGGCTTATGTAAGCGATTCGGGGTCACGGCACTGGAACCTTTCGGAGCCGGCGACGTATTGGAATGGGCGACTTGGATGAGGAGTTCCGATGCCAACGATAAAGATCGGCGGTGCTCTAATGCTTGCGATCGCGGCAATCCCATTTGTCGCCGCGCTCGCGCGCGCCGCGGACGCTCCGCTTTCGGAGGCGCAGCTGGTCGAAATCGCAATCGAGGCGAACCCCGCGGTCAAGACGGCGCGCTACAATTGGGACGCCGCGCTCCATTCGATCAAGCAGACGGTCGCGCCGAACGATCCAATTTTCAGCTATTTGAATACTGACAGCGTCAGTAGTCCGTTCGGTCGCCCGGCTTTGCACTCATTCAGCCTGACCGAATCCTTTCAATTTCCGGGAAAGGCGCTCCATCAGCGCGATCAAGCGATCGATGCCGCCGAGATTGCTCATCTTTTGCTCATGGCGACAGTTCGCGACGTGCGAGCCGCTGTCAAGACCGGCTACTTTCAGTTGGTGCTCGACCAGGCTCTGACGGAGGTCAACGCCGAGAACGTCCAGAACCTCGACCAGGTCGTCAGAGTGACTGAGACCGCCTACTCGGGTTCGGCGGTGCCGCAGACTGACGTCATCAGTGCGGAGTTCAATCTCGCGGCGGCGCGCCAGCTTCAGCACCAGTACCTGACAGCGGTCGCGAACGACGAGACCGCCTTGAATCTGCAACTCTATCGGCCGGTCGGGTCACCATTGTCGGTAGATCGGACGCTGAAGCTCGAAGCACTCAACTATCCGCTCGATGCGCTCATCGATCGCGCCTGCGCGGCGCGGCAGGAGATCCTCGAGGCGGCGCTCGCGCAGCGCAGCGCGAATACCGCGCTCTATCTGGCGAAAATGGAATACCTGCCCGATTTCATCGCCAGCGTTGGCAACGATCAGTACACTCTCAGCAGCGCCGGGCCACAACCTAATAAATTCAACTACTGGTTTAGCTCCATTGGCTTCAATGTGCCGATCTTCTTCTGGCTCCACCAGAATGAGGATGTGGCGCGAGCGAAGGCCAGCCTGGCGGCAGCGCGCTCGAACCAGGATCTGATCAGAATCCAGACGGCCGCGGCGGTCACCACGCTGTTTCGCAACGCGCAGTACGCCTACCAAACCGCCGTTCTCTATCGCGATTCGCTGATTCCGCTGGCGCGGCAGAATTTTCGAGTCGCGCTGACCGCCTATCAGGCTGGTAAAATTGACTTCGTTACGCTCTCGACCGTGCTGCAGAGTGGATACGCTGCGCGGGTGAGTTACCTGCAGGCGGCAAATCAATTTCTGGCCGGCGAGGTTTCGCTCGAGCAGGCTATCGGAGCGCCGTTGCAACAATGAAGCGCCGCAACTTCAAACTGATCGCGCTCGCCGCCCTCGGCGCCGCAATTTCGATCGGCGGATGCCACGGCGGCTCGGCCGGCCCCGCCGCCGCGGTCCCTGAAGCAACGCCCGCGGTTCACCTGGTTCGGCAGCAGGGCGCCGAGCTGCTCCAGTTCAATGCCAACGACATTCCCGGCCTGTCGATACTAGAGGCGCAGAATATCGAGCTGCCTGGCATCCTGGAAACTTCCGGGCAGATCACTTACGACGATCGCAGTGTCTCGACGATCGTTTCGCGCGTGCAGGGGCGAATCGAGCAGACCCGCGTCTCGCTGTGGGACAACGTTCAGCGCGGCGAAAAAATCGTCGCACTCTACAGCCCCGATTTCATGACCGCGGAAGCCGAGTATCTGCAGGCGCACGAGTCGTCAACTCTGATCGCTGCTCCGGGAGTCGGCGGCACGTCCGATTTCAGCGGCGCCCTGTCGACGGCGGCCAAACGCAAACTGCAATTTCTCGGTATGAGCGATGCCGACATCCAGGCCATCAAGGCCCCCGATCCAACGGTGTGGATGCGCGCGCCGATTAGCGGCACCGTCGTCGACAACAAGGTGCAGCGCGGCGGCGCTGTCAATCCGGGCGACGTACTTTTCTCGCTCGGCACACTGAACGACGTCTGGATCACCGGCGACATCTACGAGGACGACCTCGCACGCGTGCGCGTCGGCCAGGAACTGTCCGCTGTAACGACCGCATTTCCCGACGAAGTGTTCAAGGGTGTGATCGATCGCATCAGTCCGAATATCGATCCCACCACGCACACTCTTCAGATCCGCTGCGTAGTGAAAAATCCTGGCGGCCGGCTCAAGCCGCAGATGCTGGCGAAAGTGAGCATCGTCACTCGCCCCGGCGAAGCGCTGGTAGTCCCGCAGGACGCGCTGGTATTCGACATTGACAACTACTATGCGTTCGTTGAGGTCAGCCCCGGCACCTTCGAGCATCGCAAGGTCACGATCGCGTCGTGGAGCAAAGTCGGCTATGCGCGCATTGTCTCCGGGCTCAAGGCTGGCGACCGCGTGGTCAGCGGCGAAACCTTGCAGGTGAACGCGCTTTGGCATCAGGCTCACGGGGAAAGCTCCTAGACCAGGTGGTACTTGGCGAACGCAACGGGAATCTCAGGCTGAGCGATGATTCGATCGTTGATGGCGCTGGCACTGCGCGAGCGGATAGTCGTCATCGGCATCGCGCTGATGCTGCTGCTGTCTGGCGCTTTTTCGTTCTCGCAGTTGGATATCGAGGCATATCCCGATCCGGTTCAACCGCTGATCGAGGTGCTGGCGCTGCCCAACGGCCTCAGCGCCGAAGAAGTCGAAAAGCTGGTCACAGTGCCGATCGAATACGGTCTGGCCGGGATGCGCGATCTCGAGGCGATGCGCTCGATTTCGTTGTACGGCCTGTCGGACATTCGATGTTACTTCTCGTGGGACAGTGACTACTACTGGGACCGCGTAGAGACCATCAATCGGCTCTCGTTCATCACGCTGCCGCAGGGCGTGACGCCCGGCATCTCGCCCGACAATCCTATCGGTGAAATTTACCGTTACACGGTACAGAGTCCCAATCACGATTTGACCGACGAGAAAACGATCGAGGACTGGATCCTTGAAAAGCAGATTCGAACGGTGCCGGGCGTCGAGGACGTTTCGGGTTTCGGCGGTTTGACCAAACAGTTCCAGGTCGAAGTCGATCCGCACAAGCTGAACTACTACCAGGTTCCGCTGTCGACCTTGATTGCGGCGCTGCAGAACTCGAACACCAACTCCGGCGGCAACTATATGAGCGTCGGCGAGCAGGCTTTTGACGTTCGCGGGCTCGGATTTTTCCGCAGCCTCGACGACATCCGCGACGTCGTGCTGAATGCCAACAAGTCGATTCCAATCAAGGTTTCCAACGTCGCCGACGTTGAGGTGGGCTACGCGCCGCGGCTTGGAATTGTCGGCAAGGACAATCAGAACGAGGTCGTCACCGGCATCGTGCTGATGCGCAAGTACGGCAACACGCTCGAAACGCTCAAGGGCGTCGAGGCCAAGGTCCACGACCTCAACACCTCGGGCATTCTGCCCAAGGGCTACAAGGTCGTGCCGTACTACGACCGCACGCAACTCGTCGATACTACCCTTCACACGGTGATCGAGAATCTCACCGTCGGGATGGTGCTGGTCTTCGTGGTGCTGGTTTTCTTTCTCGGCAACCTGCGCGCCGCGATCATCGCGGCGGTGAATATCCCGCTCGCGCTATGCGGCGCGTTCACGCTCATGCACGTGACCAATACGCCCGCCAATCTAATTTCGCTGGGCGCGATCGACTTCGGCATCATTATCGATACCACCGTCATCGTGATGGAAAATATCGAGCGGCACCTGACCGCGCCCGAGCGCTCGCATGAAAGTTATCGGCTTCGAATCCTGGCCGCCGCGCAGGAAGTGGGCGGCCCGATGTTCTTCTCGACCATCATTTTCGTGATCGCGTTCCTGCCACTGTTCACGATGCGCGGCGTCGAGGGCGCGATCTTTTCACCGATGTCGCATACCTACGCGTTCGCGCTTGGCACCGCGATTATCCTCGCGGTCACACTGTCGCCGGTGCTGTCTTCGTATTTCTTCGCGCGCGGAATGCGAGCGGTTCACAATCCTATCTGGACTGCGATCGCCGCCTTTTACCACTGGATGTTCGAGCGGGTCCTGCGTTGGCCGCGGCTGACGTTGTTTGCAATTGTCTTGCTGCTGGCGGGTGTCCTTTCGCTGTTCCCCCTGCTGGGCGGGCAGTTTCTGCCCAAGCTCGAGGAGGGAAATATCTGGGCGCACGCGACGATGCCGCTGACTATCTCGCTCGAGCATGGCGCCAGGTTGTGCAATCAGATGCGCGCCATATTCAAGAGCTTCCCAGAGGTTTCCACGGTCGTGTCGCAGCTCGGCCGCCCCGACGACGGCACCGAAACAGCGGGATTTTTCAACATCGAATTCTCGGTCGATCTCAAGCCCGACGATCAATGGCCCGCCGGAATCGACAAACCCAAACTCATCAAGCAGATCGACGATAAACTTACCCGGACGTTTCCGGGTGTCAGCTTCAGCTACTCGCAAAACATCGAAGACAACATCGACGAAGCGATTTCCGGCGTCAAAGCCGGGGAAAACGCGATCAAGGTTTTCGGGCCTGACCTGGCGACCGATGAACGAATCGCCAACGACATCAGGGAAACGCTCGGCGGGGTTCGCGGCGTTGTCGACGAAGTAGTACTGCGCTCGATGGGTCAGCCGAATTTGCAAATTACCCCGGACCGCACCGCTTGCGCGCGCTACGGCCTGAACGTTGGCGACGTCGGCGCGATCGTGCAGGCCGCCATTGGCGGCCAGGCCGTCACCCAAGTGCTCGACGGTGACCGGCGCTTCGACCTGGTCGTGCGATGGAAGCCGGAATACCGCGAGAGCCTCGACGCGGTGCGTCAGATTCGCGTCAGCATTCCGTCGGGCGGCCAGATTCCCCTCGACCAGGTCGCCCACATCGAAACCGCCGAAGGCGCGTCGTTCATCTATCGCGAAGCGCTGCAACGCTATGTGCCTGTGCGGTTCTCGGTGCGCGATCGAGATCTGCAGACCACCATCGTGGAGGCCAAGCAGCGAATCGCGAGGGAAGTCCATCTGCCAGAGGGCGTGCATATGGAGTGGTCGGGCGAGTACGGCGAATTGCAGGCCGCCAATCGCCGTTTTGCGGTCGTCGTGCCGTTTGCTCTGTTGCTGATCGCGGGCGTCCTATACGCCGCCACTCAATCGCTCATCGATACCTTCGTCATCATGGCGCAGATTCCGGTCGCATGCCTGGGCGGAGTGCTCGCGCTCATTATCACCGGCACGCCTTTCAGCGTGTCGGCGGGCGTGGGCTTCATTTCGATTTTTGGAATCGCGGTCATGGACGGCATCCTGCTGAGCTTCTATATACGAAGCCTTTGGGAGCAGGGCCATCCATTCGTCGAGTCGATTATCACCGGGTCGGACCGCCGCTTGCGCGCGACAATGATGACCGACTCGGTTGACGCACTCGGCCTGCTGCCCGCGGCGGTTTCGACGCGAATCGGCGCTCAGACGCAGCAGCCGCTGGCGATCGTCGTCATCGGGGGCGCGCTGGCGATCATGGTGCTGACTCGAATTCTGCAGCCGGTATTGATCTATCTGTGCCACCGGCGGCTGCGTCTCGACGATCAGAACCGCGCGCGCATGACGCAGCCGATCAACATCCCGGATCTTCCGGATTGATCCGCGAACCGCTGAGCGCACTCATCGCCAAGCCTCGCCGCGCGTGGCGAACCGTGGTAAACGGGCGGGAGGAGGATCGCAGCGATGGAATTCGAGATGCTCGCGAGCGGCTACGGCCTGCTCGAAGCGCCGCGTGTCGACGATCTCGGTCGTCTATATTTCAGCGACATTCCCAACGGCGGAATTTACCGGCGCAATCCGGGCGGCAACGTCGAAACGTTGATCCCCAAGCGCAAGGGCGTCGGCGGAATGATCTTCAACCAACGCGGCGGGCTCGTGCTCACCGGCCGCGCCCTGATTCATTGGGACGAGAAGACCGGCAAGAGCCGCGACCTGTTCGCCACGTGGGAAGGCAAGCCGGTCAGCATGAACGATCTCACGACCGACGATCACGGCAGCGTTTACACCGGCACGATCAACTTCGACCCGTTGAGCAACGACAAGCCGATCCCGGGCAGCCTGTTCCGCATCGATCCGCCCGGGCGACCAGTGAAGTTGTGGGACGGAATCGAGGTCAGCAACGGGCTCGGTTTCAGCCCCGACCGAAAACATCTCTATCACTCGGATTCCTCGACAGGCGCGGTGTGGGTCTACGATGTCACGCACGAACGGGGCGTCAAGGACCGGCGAATTTTTGCGAAAATGCCTGCGGGAATGCCCGATGGGCTGGCGCTAGATGCGCAAGGCGGCGTATGGGTTGCGGCGGTGCGCGTCGGCGAGGTCGTGCATTTCTCGAAGGACGGCACGGTCGCCGAGCGAATCAAACTGCCGGCCACGATGGTAACGAGCCTGGTGTTCGGCGGCCGCGACTTGCGCGATCTTTACGTCGTGACCGCCGACAATACCGACGATCCGAATCGCAGGGGAACGATTTTTCGCGCGCGTGCCGACGTGCCAGGCCTGGCCGTGCCAAAGGCGAACTTCTAGCGTTTCACTTTTTGACGCTAGAGCGCGGCTCGAACTGCCACGGGATCCGCTGGCAACTGCTCGCGCGATTGAGCCAGCAGCGCGCCGGCCGCGATCGTCAATATGAACGCGCCGACTCGCATCGCGGCCGGCATCGAACCGGCGGGCAGTCGCTCGCCGAACACGATCATCCCGCCGACGATCGGCACGATGTTCGACAGCGCTCCCGACAACGGCATCGCGATTATCGCGCGCGCCGAATGAAACGAGTTTTGCAGCGTGACGATCCCCGCGATGTTGGCGACGACCATGCCGTATGCGTAAGGATTGGATGCGATTCGCAGCGCGAGTGAAGCGGCGGCGTTGGCGGTGAACTGTTCGGTCATCGCTTTGGTGAACAACGCGCCCAGGCCGAACGTGACGCCGGAAAAAATAGCCGCCGCCGCGCCGCTGGCGTTCAGCCGCGCGGCGGCCATGGGAGCCAACGCGGCGAGCGTCAGCAGCGCGGTGAAGATCAGCAGCGTCCCAGGTTCGAACGCGCCTTCGGTCTCGCCGGTTTGAATCGACAGCGCGAGCATCAGCATCGCAACCACGATCGCGCCGATTCCGATCCATTCGCGACCGCTCGCCCGCTCGCCAAGAATTACTACTGAGGCAACTACGAACAGCGCGATTCCGCACTGCATCGTCACCGCTACGATCGAGACCGGCGCCTGCGACACCGCAATCAAGTAGCAGGCCCAGCCCGCCGCCTGCACGACGAGCCCGCCGGTCCACATGGGATCGCGAAGCCATGCGACGATCGCGCCGATCGTATTCGCGCCCGCCGCCATCGGCAGAAGCGCCGAGCGGCTCTTCATCATCAGCAGGCCGAGCGACATCAGCACGCTGGCTACGATCGCGATGAACAAATAGAGGATCACGCGTTCAGCCCTTCACTTCGCGCATCGCGCCGCCCCGAATCACCTTGAACCGGCGTCCGGCCCACATCACCTTGTTGCTGAGCAGGCTGGCGAACCAGACCCCGGTCATTATCAGGTCTTTGATAGGAACCATCCAGAGCTCAGTCAGCATCTCGGGCATCTTGAGCACGCGGCCGACGATCGCCGCCGACATCGCGAGCCGCGCTGCGACCACCAGCACCAATGTCGCCAAAGCCGCGGCGCTGCCGCGCGTGACAGCGATCAGCATCAGCGCCCAGAACGGGCCATGCATCAGGATGGTCGCAATGCTGATCGGGCGTACAGTGCGGTAAGTGCGCGCCCAGCGAAGCTGATGATGCCAAAATTCGGAGAGACTCTGTTCCTCGCACGTCAACGTAACCAGCGAATCGGACAGTTTGATCTCGTAGCCTTGAGCATTGGTGAAGTTGCCCAGGTAGAAATCGTCGGCGAGCATGTCTTTGACAGCGCGGAAGCCGCCGGCCGCCTCGAGCACCTTGCGCTTGATGGCGATCGTCGCGCCGAGCGCGTAATGCATCGGCTCGATCATATCCGCGAGCAGAATCTGTGGCAGAAAATCGGTGTTGACGTAGAGCGATTCCAGCCGCGACGCGAACGAGCCGCCCGGTCGCGCCCGATACGCGCACGTCACGATGCCGACTTTGTCATCCGAGATTAGTTCGCCGACGATCCGCTTCAAGTAGTCGCGCTCAACCGATACATCGGCGTCGCTCAGCACGAATATTTCGGCCTTCTCGGCCCGATCGGCCATCTTCACCAGCTTCGCTATCTTGTGATTGCTGCAGTTGGGCTCTTCGCCGACCATCAGCGTGATGTTTGCATACTGGTAGCGTTGGCGCAGTGCGACCGGAATTTCGGCGGCCGCATCTTCATAGTTCTCGACGCCAAAATAAAACTCGACTCGCGGGTACGCTATTTCCAGAAAGCTGACCAGGTTGGCCGCCAGCGAATTGCTGGTCCCATGCAACGGCTTCAGCACTGCCACGCGCGGCGGAACCTTGGGCAGCGGTGGCAGCGGAGAGGCCGTGCGCTTGGCAAATCTGATCGCGGCGACGGTAGCCGCGGCGTAGTAGAAAATCGACACGCACACGGCCGCAGCCGGTAAAGCCATCCAGATCGTCATCGCCAGATCGTCATCGCCAGATCGTCATCGAATAACTGGCGCGGCAATCTTACCCGGCGCGACCGGTGACGCCACAGGCATCTTGCCGCGGACCTTGTGTCGGACCGTTACTCGCCCCCGGAAATTCGCCGTCAGGCCGACGCCTGCTGCGCGGTCTGATGCCGTCGCTGGCGCATCGTCGAAAGAAATTGCCGCCCCTCGTTCAGCATCCGCTTGGTCTCTTCCATCGACGTCATCATCTTCTTCACCGACTTGAAGATGTACTTCGGGCGGAAGTAGAAGCTGCGATAGAAACGCTCGACCGCGCCGTAAATCTCTTCGTTGCTCAGGCCGGGATACGTGATGGTGCACTTCTGGTAGCCGGATTCGTCGAGCAGCGGATCGACCGCCAGGAATCCGTTCTTGGTCACGTAGTCGAACAGCTCCGTGCCCGGGTACGGCGACGCGAGCGACACCTGGATCGTCTCGCAGTCCATCTCGCGCGCGAAGCGGATCGATTCCTCGATCGTCTCTTTGTTCTCGCCCGGCAGCCCCAGGATGAATGTCCCGTGGATCAGGATCCCCAGCTCGTGACAATCCTTGGTGAAGCGCCGCGCGCGATCGATGCCGACGCCCTTCTTGATGTTCTTCAGAATCTGCGCGTTGCCGGACTCGTAGCCGACCACGAACAGCCTGAGCCCGCCGTCCTTCATGATCTTCAGCGTTTCGTAGTCGACGTTGGCGCGTGAATTGGTGGACCACGTGATTCCCAGCGGCTTCAGCAGCTGCGCGATTTTGCGCGCACGCGCCGGATCGGCGGTGAAGGTGTCGTCGTCGAAGAACAGCTCCTTCATCTTCGGGAACTTCGATTTCATCGCCGCCACTTCTTCGTACACGTTCTCCGGACTGCGCACACGATATCGATGCCCCTGCGTGACCTGCGGCCACAAGCAGAACGTGCATCGCGCCGGGCATCCGCGCCCCGTGTACATCGACACGTACGGATACTGGCAGTAGGGACTATTGTACTTCAGGTAGTCGAGGTTCTTTTCATACACCTCGGTCACGAACGGAAGCTTGTCGAGTTCTTCGTCGGTGAGCGCGGGACGATCCGGATTGTGATGCAGCCCGCCGTTTTTCTGATAGCTGATTCCGCCAATCGTGCTACAGTCGCGGCCCTCCGCCACCTCGAGCATCGAGTAGTCGAATTCCTTGCGCGCCGCGATGTCGATTGCCGGCGACAGCTTCAGCGTCTCCTCGGGCCGCGCCGTCGGATGCCCCCCGACCATCGCGATGATCGCATTCGGATTCGCCGCCTTGATTGCTTCCGCGGTACGCGCGTCCATCCGCAGCGACGGCGTCGAGGTGTGAATCACGACCAGGTCGTAGTTCTTCGCCTCATTGACCGTCATCTCGACCGTGTAATTGTGCGGCGGAGCGTCGAGCAGGCGCGCGCCCGGAATCATCCCCGCCGGATACGCAAGCCACGTCGGGTACCAGAAAGACCAGACCTCGCGCGTCGCCTGGTAACGTGAACCAGCACCCCCGTCAAAGTCATCATACGAGGGTGGATTCAAAAAAAGTGTTTTCATCACATCCATAATTTACAGCATACCCCAGCCCTGTCCGATTGGTTAGTCCGCGACTATACAAACCGGAACGACCGAAGGCAAGGATGCTCAATACCCATTTTCAGCGCGTTCTCCGGCGCTGTCCATACCTAAAATCTCGCATTCTCAAGGCTTTTTTTGTATGGCACAGCTGCCCGCACGCGACGCATTTTCCTGCCCAAAAAAGTTCTAACAGGGACGAAGTCCCGCATCTGCTCCTGGTACTGGGTGCAGGGGTCACCCCTGCCGGGGGTGCGGGGCGCGCAGCCCCGCATTAGATTCCTTCCGCGCCACGATGATCATTCGCCGAGTGCCTATCGCGTATGCCTCCCCCTCGAATCCCCCGAACACCGCTGTCACTCGCACGCCGACGCGCTCCAGCAGTCGCGTCATCTCCGTCAGCGTATAGAGCCGGATGATATGCCCGATCGACTCGCGGCGCCCGCCCGTCGGGTCGACCACGATGAAATGCACATGCATGCGGCTCGTCGCGAGATTCAGGTCGCGCCGCTCGACGTACAGCGTTCCGTCCGCGCCCGTGTGCCAGTCGTTCTGGATATAGTTATCGATCGCCCACTCGCGGTTCAGCATGTCGAGCAGCAGCCGCCCGCTGCTTTTCAGAGCCTTGGCCGCCGACTCGAGCACTTTCAAATCCTCGGCTTCGGATTCCAGGTAGCCGAACGAGGAGTACATGTTGACGATCGCGTCGAACTTGTTCTCGAACGGAATCTCGCGCATGTCGGCGGCGATCGTCTCGATAGTGACCTCGCCTGCGATGGCCGCCTGCTTCGCGAGCTCGAGGTACTCCGCATTCAGATCGAGACCTGTCACGCGCAATCCACGTTTCGCCAACTGGATCGAATGCCGCCCCTGCCCGCAGCACAGGTCGAGCACCGACGCACCGGGCTTCAGCTCGAGCGCGCCCGCAACGAAGGCGCTTTCTTTCTCGGCCCGCTCCTCGGTGAACATGTGGCCGTAGACGTTCAGATAGTCGCTGCGAAAAAAATCCACGTACCAGGCAGAGCCTTGCGATGCCATCGCGTTCCCTCTCAAGCCGTCCGAATGGATTGACAGTTCAAGTTAATCTCATAACCCGTTTCCAAGATCGAGTCGCCATCATCCTGTGGCCCGATTGCTTTCAATGGTGCTACGGTCCCTTTCTGTCCCCTCTCCCTGTAAGGGAGAGGACGAAGGTGAGGGTCCTTATCCAGCGCGCTATTTCGCGCGCGATTCAGGATTCTGCTTCTGCGCGAACGTCGGAGCGGAGGTTATTCGAAGAGGGGTAAGAGTCTAAGCGTGGAAAAGATTTCAGTACTTGCCAGCGGCGGACTGGACAGCTCGGTCCTGATCGCGAAATTGGCAGCCGGCGCCGAAGTGTATCCGGTCTACGTGCGATGCGGTTTCGCGTGGGAAGCGATCGAGATCCAGTTCCTCCAGTCCTTCCTCGACGCGCTCCATAATTCTAACGTGATGTCCATAACTGTCCTCTCCGCCCCGACCGACGTCCTCTACGGCGACCACTGGAGCGTGACGGGCGCGCGCGTTCCAGCCGCCGACGAGCCCGACGAGAACACCTATCTGCCCGGCCGCAACATTCTGCTCATTGCGCTCGCCGCTATCTGGGGTAGCACCCACGGAGTTTCACGCATCGCCATCGGATCGCTCGGCAGCAACCCCTTTCCCGATGCGACCCCGGAGTTCTTCGAGAGCTTCGCCCGCGCTCTGAGCATGGGACTGGGACAAAGCGTGCTAATCGATGCGCCGCTCAGAGGTTTCCACAAAGACGACCTCATCAGAACTTTCAAAGACCTACCGCTCGATCTGACCTTGACTTGCATGGCTCCTCAGGGCTCTCAGCACTGCGGGCGATGCAACAAATGCTTCGAGCGTCAGCAGGCCTTTCAGAAGGCTGGCGTCGCGGATCGCACCATCTACGCCGGATAGCCTGTAGCCAGTGCCGAAATTCGTGCGCATAGCTCTAGCGCTTCTGCTTGTAAGTGTCCTGTGCGCCTGTAACTCTCATCCTGCGAGCGGCGAAAAGACCGCACCGGGCGCGCTCAAGGTCGCGCTGCTCACGCCCGGACCGGTAAGCGACGCGGGATGGAACGCGGCTGCTTACGAAGGCCTCGAGTTAATCAAGGCCAAGCTCGGCGCCGACACTGCACTCGTGCAAACGAAGTCTCCCGCGGACTTCGAAGACTCCTTCCGCGATTTCGCCTCGCGCGGCTTCGACCTCATATTCGCTCACGGCTTCGAGTACACCGACTCTGCCCTCGAGGTGGCACGCAGCTTCCCTAACACTTACTTCGTGGTCAGTTCAGGTAGTGAGTCGTCCGCGAATGTCGCGTCTATCACCTTCAACGTCGATCAGGCGACCTACGTCGAAGGAGTGCTGGCGGCAGGAGTTTCAAAAACCGGAGTGGTAGGCGCCGTCGGCGGCATAGAACTGCCGTCGATTAAACTGTTCTTCGAGGGCTTCAAGCGCGGCTTTCTTTCAGCGCAGCCCAATGGCCGCATTCTGATCAGCTATACCGGCAATTTCGACGACGTTGGCGCGGCCAAGGAGGCGGCGCTCGCGCAAATCAGCCAGGGCGCCGACGTGCTGATCCACAACGCCGACGCGGCCGGCCTCGGCGTCTTCCTCGCAGCCGAACAAGGTCACGCCTATGCGTTCGGCGTGTTCACCAATCAGAACAACGTCGCGCCGGACGTCGTCCTGGCCAGCGCCGTGACTTCCACGCCGCTCGCTTTCCTCAAGATCGCGACCGAGGTCAAAGAGAAGCGCTTTCATCCCGGGATGCTGGAATTCGGAATGCAAGACGGGATGGTGCGTGTGGTATTCAACTCCAGGCTTGAGTCAAAGATTCCAGCGGCGGCGATGGAACGCGCGCGCAAAGTCGAGCATGACCTCGCAACCGGCCAGTTAATTTTATCGCCAACCAAATAAGCCGACTCTGCAACACACTTGAAGTCCGCATCTCAGCAATTGGCGCTCCTCGCGCCCTATGTTTCTTGGCGCCGTTCTGGTTTAAGGGACACGATTCAGGAGACATGGCTCACGACGTTTTCATAAGCCACTCAGTGCGCGACAAGGCAGCCGCCGACGCTGTTTGCGCGAAGCTGGAGTCGCGAGGCATCCGCTGCTGGATTGCGCCGCGCGACATCCGTCCCGGCATGAGCTGGGGCAGCGCGATTCTCGAAGCGATCGATGGCGCGCGCGTGATGCTGCTGGTCTTCTCCTCGCGCGCCAACCGGTCTCCGCAGATCAGCCGTGAAGTGGAACGCGCCGTGAGCAAGAACCTGGTCGTCGTCCCGGTCCGGGTCGAGGACGTGAAGCCGACCGGCGACCTCGAATACTTTCTTGGTACCCCTCACTGGCTCGACGCGGTCACGCCCCCATTCGAACAGCACCTCGAGGGGATCGCGGACTCTATCAAGTTCTGGATCGAACGTATCGGAAACCTTGGCGTGACCGCCGAGGATCCGCTGCCGACGTTATCCTCCAGCGACAGGCCGAACCTCGCAACGGACAGCGTGATTGCCCGCATGCGGTCCCGGCCGAAGTGGATCGTTCCCTCGATTGCGGCTTTGGCGATCGCGCTCGTCGGCGTCGCCGGCTTCTTCGGCACGCGCCGCTACCTTGCTCAGAAGGATCTCGCGCGCGAGCAGGCCGCGGCTGCTCCGAACTCGCGCACGGCCGGCGCGGGAGCGAGCCCATCGGGGTCGCCAGCTGCTGAAGCTTCGCAGGTCACGATGCCGTCAATCCCTGGAGAGGGTGCGCCACCGTCTGGATTTTGCAGCGTGGTTGCACCCAGGCTTGGCACCGGGCAAGTCACTGGCCTTCCGGTGGAGACGGAGCCATGCGACTCCGACGTAGCCGAATGCGCGCGAGACCTGGACTCGTGCCGCAGCAGCGCCCAACAACTGGACGCCGAAGCCGCGGCTCAGCTTGGATACTTGTATATGAATGGTCTAGGTGTGGAGCGCGACTACACCCTGGCCAGGAATTGGTCTTTGATCGCTGCCGCAAAGGGCAATCCTCTCGGCCAGGACACGATGGGCAGACTCTATCTCGGCGAGGGCGGCGAACCCCAGGACTACAGGCAGGCGCAAGGCCTCTTCGCGAAAGCGGCGGCGCAGGATTGCGCTCTCGCCGAGAACGATCTGGGAGACCTATACCTTAATGGCTATGGTGTTGAACGCAACCTCAAGGAAGCATTCAAATGGTACAAGAAGGCTGCCGACCACGATGATGCCATTGGACAGAGCAATCTAGGACTCATGTACTTGCATGGGTGGGGAGTGAATAAGGACTTGAACGCCGCAAAAGACTGGAACCTCAAATCGGCGAAGCAAGGAAACGCATTCGCGCAAGACTCTTTGGGGTACATGTATGAGACGGGTCAAGGTGTAGTTGCAGATCCCGCGCAGGCATTCCAGTGTTATAAGACTGCAGCGGAGCAGGGCTATGCGACGTCGCAGATCCATCTCGCAGAATTGTATAAGAAGGGAATCGGAGTGCCTCAGAATTCCACCGAGGCAGCCAGGTGGTACTGTAAGGCCGCGGGATTCGGCAACGTCGCGGCGAGCCTCCAGGTGCAAAGTATGGGCGCCGATTGTTCATCTCTGCCGGTAGCGAGCGCGGAATCTTCGCCCGCGGCGGATGCGGTATCCTCGCCTTCACCGGGTGCGGTCTCCGCGCCCGCCAGCAGCGCAGAATCACCCTGACTCCTCTTGGCGTAGTCATCGGAGGCGCTATGTTTTCTAGCGTCGTTCTGGTTTAAGGGACTCGATGGCGCACGACGTTTTCATAAGCCATTCGGCGCGCGACAAGCCGATCGCTGACGCGGTTTGCGCGAAGCTGGAGTCGCGCGGCATTCGATGCTGGATCGCGCCGCGCGATATCCGTCCCGGGATGGAATGGGGCGCTGCCCTGCTGGAGGCGATCGACGGCGCGCGCGTGATGCTGCTGGTCTTCTCCTCGCACGCCAACGGGTCGCCGCAGATCAGTCGTGAAGTGGAACGCGCCGTGAGCAAGGGTGTGGTGGTCGTGCCGGTCCGACTCGAGGACGTAAAGCCCACCGGGAATCTCGAATACTTCCTCGGCACGCCGCATTGGCTCGACGCGATCACCCCGCCGTTCGAGCGGCATTTGGACCACATCGCGGAATCCGCCAAGTTCTGGATCGAACGTATCGAGAGCGAACGCGGAGGTTCCGCCGCTCAGCGTCTGCCCGAGCCCGCTCGCGAAGTGCCGGCCGCCGCGCCGGCGCCTGCCGCGATCACTCCGCGATCCCGCCCTAAGTGGATCGTTCCGTCGATTGCCGCTTTAGTGATCGCGCTAGTTGGCACTGCCGCTTTCTTCGGGACGCGATACTTCCTCGCTAAGCCGGAACATGCTGCCACAGCCCAGACGCCACAACCTGCTGCGAACGCCCAGACACCACAACCTGTTGCGAACGCCCAGACACCACAACCTGCTGCGACCGCACAGCCACCAGCACCTGCTGCGCCCGCCCAGACCACCGAGGCTATCTCGGCGCCATCGGCAGAAGTCTTCAACCAAATTGGCGAGCGCGCGGCCGCCCGGAGCCGGACCCCGGGCTTCGCCTTTTTGGTCCTGTATCAAGGCAGGGTTCTCTTTTCGCGCGGATACGGACTCGCCGATGTCGAGCAAAAGCTGGCCGTCACGCCAAACACACGCTTTGCCATTGGAGGCGTCAGCAAGCAATTCGCTGCCGCGTCAATCCTGCTCCTGCACCAGCGGGGTAGGCTTTCGCTGGATGACAAACTCTCGACCTGGTTGCCGCAACTTCCGAACGCCAGCCAGATCACGCTTAAAATGCTGCTCTACGATACCTCTGGCCTGCACAGTTTTCCCTTTTTCCATGAGCACCAGTGGCCCCATCGAGGCTCCATTCCTCCCGATAGGATCTTCGACATTCTCGCCACCGACAAGCCCGATTTCGAGCCCGGCTCCCAATGGGCCCTCAGTAATACTGACTACGCGGCGCTGGCCGAAGTCGTGTCCCGAGTCAGCGGGAAGTCCTATTCGGAATTCCTGCAGACGAACATCTTCGGGCCTCTAGAAATGTCCGATAGCGGAAACGGATACGAAGCCCAACGGGCCGGAATAGCCGTACCTTACAAAGGCGTCGGCAGCTTCTCTCGCGAAGACGGTGTGAGTCTGGACCTCTACTATGGCTCAGGCAGCATCGTCTCTACGACCGTCGACCTCGCCAAGTGGGATCGAGCATTACTTTCAGGCTCGATTCTCGGTCCCGCCTCCATGCATAGCCTGTGGACCGCGGGCACGCTGGCAAACGGCGAGCCCATTCACGATGCAATGGGGTTCGTTGCAATGACCCTCAATGGCCACCGCGAAGTATGGCATAACGGCTATGTCCCGCTCGCGGGCGGATACTGCATGAACGCCATCTTCCCCGACGATCGACTCGCGATCGTCGTACTAAGCAACGGCAAAGACTTTGAGGGGCAACCGGCGGAGATCGTTCGCCAGTCCTTTGAATCCTTCTTCCCCTCGGCTGAGGACCCGTCGGTTTCCGCCCTCGTCAGGAAGGTTTTCAGGCAGGTTCGACAGGGCAAGATTGAAAGGCCTTTGTTCACGAAAGACATGGACGAAGTGCTCCACGCCCAGATGCCGAATGTGATGAACAGGTTCGGCGCGCTCGGAGATCTTGGGGCGCTCGTCTTCCAGGGAAGCAACCCGGAGAATAGAGGGACGAAATACACCTATCTAGGTACCTTTGCCGCAGGCCAACACCACATTGAGATTTCTATAGGTCCCCGCGGCAAGGTAGCTGGCTACAAAATTGGACCATAAGTCGGACCTGATAGCGCGCTTGCGTTGATAATGCCGCGCAGCCGTTGGTCGAAGGTCACTCAGTGCCAGACGAAAGCAGCTCGAAATCGACCGACCCTGCGAAACCTATCGCCGCATGGATCTCCGAAATCTACGACGCCAACGCGCGCGGCGAACTCCTGCAGGCCTTTGACCTGGCCGAGCGCGCCCTCGAAGACTTCCCCGACGACTCTGTCCTCCGGTGGAGCGCCGTGCTTGCTCTCGCGAGGGCTGGGGCGACTCGGCAGGCGCGCATCTGCTACGACAGGTTCAAGCTCGGTGATCTTATCTCCGATCAGCCGGCCGACGCTTTCCTTACCGATGTCGCCGCGCTCGATGCGCGAATTGCCAAGGACGAGGCTCTGCGGGAAACAGGATCTCGGCGAAACAAGCTGCTCGCCGTCGCCGCGAGCCGCTACGAAGCGATCTTCCGGCGCACCGGCGGATACTATCCCGGAATCAACGCCGCCACCTTGACGCTTTTATCCGGTGATTTGCCCAGAGCGCAGTCGCTCGCTCGCGAAGTGCTGAACGTTGTCGGCGACGGCCATACGGCCGGAAGCGCGGAAGAATACTTCGCCCGCGCCACCGAAGCGGAAGCATCGCTGATTATCGGCGACCTCGATGCCGCCAAGACCGCATTGCGCGCCGCGTCGCATGCCACCGGCCGCGATTTCTCCTCGATTGCGACCACACGTCATCAACTGCGCCTGGTGTGTGATGCGCGCGGAATCTCACCGTCGATTCTGGAGCCGCTCAACCCGCCCGGTGTGATTCATTTCGCGGGACATATGAGTGGTCCCCGCTTTCCCGAGTCGGCAGAGGCATCCGTGCGCAATCGGATCTCCGCGATACTGGATCGAAATCGAGTCGGCTTCGGCTACGGATCGCTCGCGGCCGGCGGAGACATCGTGTTCGCGGAGGAACTGCTCAGTCGCGGCGCCGAACTGAACGTCGCGATGCCGTTTGATATCTACGAGTTCAAGCGAGTTTCCGTGGCGCCGTGCGGCGAGCGATGGCTCGCGCGCTTCGATGAATGCGTGCGCGCGGCCAAGGCCGTCACCTACGCCACGACCGACGAGTACCTAGGCGACGACAGCCTGTTTGGCTATGCGAGCCGGATCGCGATGGGGCTGGCGATACTCAGGTCGCGATTTCTCGACGCCTCGCTGCGGCAGGTCGCAGTTTGGGATGGCGGTCCGGTGGGCGGCGCCGAGCCGACGGCGGGGGTGGCGGCCGACGTTTCTTTCTGGCGCGCGCGCGGGCTTGCTTGCGACATCGTCGATCCGCGCCAGCAGCCTGCGCCATCAGAGATCAAACGATTGCCACGTCGTCACGTCAAAAAGAAGCCTCCCGCGAAAGGCGGGCGCGCGATACGTGCGATGCTTTTCGGCGACGTGAAAGGATTCAGCACGCTGCGCGAAGCGCAACTGCCGATCTTCGTGCGCGAGATGCTCGGCCGCTTCGCCCGCGTGCTCGACCGCAACCGGCGCGGAATTCTGTTTCGCAATACCTGGGGCGACGGTTTGTACGTCGTGACGAAGGACGTCGAGACCGCGGCGAAGTGCGCCACCGAGTTGCAGGATGAAATGGCGACCTTCGTACCGGCTGAGCATGGCTTGCCGGAATACATGGCGCTGCGGCTCGGTGGTCATCTGGGGCCGGTCTTTCATATGCGCGATCCGGTGCTCAAGCGCAGCAACTTCATCGGCGCGCACGTGAGCCGCGCGGCCCGAATCGAACCCGTCACCCCGGAAGGCGCGGTGTACGTGACCGAGGCTTTCGCCGCCGTCCTGGCGGCCAGCGGACTGACGCAATTCGTCTGCGAATACGCGGGCCAGGTCCCCGCCGCCAAGCATTACGGCACGATGCGGATGTACTCGCTCAGACGGCAGGGGTGACCCCTGCACCCACTAAGAAAGTCGGAACCGTCGTGGCCAAATCGCGATGGGCGGGCCGTCTTCTTCGGTTTGGAGGCGTATTTGTGCTTTCGGTGACACCTCTTAGTAGCGATGCGAGGCGGTTTAAGGGCGCTTAGGGGTTTGGGAAGGCGTCTTTTGATGTTTTATAAAGCGGGGTTAAAGTGTATTATCTCCGATGTTCTTTTTACGTTTTACGACCGTGTGCGAGGCGCGAATCCCTCGCTCGCGGCTTCGGGGGATGCTGAATGAAATCATTGAAGGTCGGTTCCGTGAATCGTACTCGTGTGTTCTGCTGCTGCGCGATGCTGCTGGCCGTGATCGGAGGCTACCAGCAGGTCGTGGGGGCGCAATCGCAACCTCGCGCTCTGATCACCGAGCCTGTCAGCGAAAGCCAGTTGGTCACTCTCGCAGGAAACACGCGTCCCGAAGCGAACGCCACGAACGATCGCGGCGCCGTCGCCGACAGCTTCAAGATCGAACATATGTTCCTCCAGTTGCGTCGCTCTCCTGAACTGGAACAAGCCCTCGAGCAGTACATCAATCAACTCAATGATCCCAAATCGCCGAACTTCCACCACTGGCTTAACGCGCAGGAAATGGGACAGCGATACGGCCTGGCGCCCGAAGATATCGCGACGATCACCGGTTGGCTTCGGTCGCACGGCTTCACCGTCAATCTCGTCTATCCAAGCGGCATGGTCATCGACTTCTCGGGTACGGCAGGACAGGTGCGCGAGGCTTTCCACACCGAAATTCATCACCTTGACGTAGACGGCAAAATGCACATCGCCAACATGAGCGACCCGAAAATTCCGGCCGCGCTCGCGCCGGCTGTTGTCGGCATCGTCTCCCTGAACGACTTCAGGCCGCACCCAATCCACAATACGAACAGCCCCTACTCCCCCGAATACTCCCCGGGCGGCGGTTGTACACTCGGTCCTCTGGGGGCTCCGTGTGACCTGGTCGTACCGGCGGACCTGGCCACGATCTACAACCTGAATCCGCTCTTCGCCGACAACATCAACGGCCAGGGCGAGACAATCCTGGTAGTCGAAGACAGTGACGTCTTTAATCCGGGCAATGCAGTTTGCTTAGCCAATAACAATCCGTCCAGTTGTTGCACAGGTGCCGGAACCGGAAGTTGCGGCACTGGAGATTGGGACACCTTCCGCAGCACATTTGGCCTCGCCAGTTCCTTCCCGAACGGTCTCTTTCGACAGTTCCAGCCGCCGCCGCCCAGCGGCCCGAACAATTGCGCGGATCCGGGCGCCGTCACAGACGTCGACGGTGAGGCGATCCTGGATGCGGAATGGTCCAGCGCGTCGGCGCCCAACGCGACAATCGTTATGGCCTCATGTGCAAATGTCGATACCGGGACCTTTGGGGCGACCGTCGCTTCCGGGGTCTTTGTCGCTCTGACGAACGCGCTGAACGGCGCCCTCGTCCCGCCGCCCAACGTCGTGAGCATCAGTTACGGCGAATCTGAAGCGGTCAATGGCGCAGCGTCCAACACGGCAATCAACAGCTTGTATCAGATGGCGGTGGCGGGCGGTATTTCCGTTTTCGTCGCGGCGGGTGATTCGGGCGCGGATGCAAATGACCTGGACCGGGGCGGGAATCCCGCGACCTTCGGCCTCAGCGTCAACGGATTTGCCTCCACCCCGAACAACGTGGCAGTGGGCGGCACCGATTTCGGCGATACATTCGCCAAAACCAACAGCACCTTCTGGAGCTCCTCGAATACCGGCGCCTTTGGCTCGGCCCGCTCTTATATCCCCGAAATTCCCTGGGACAACTCCTGCGCCAGTGAGTTGCTAGCGCAGTTCCTGGGATTCCCTTCAACCTTTGGGGCAAAAGGCCTATGTAACTCCATCGACGCTTCCGAAGACCCCAACATACTGGCTGTCGCCGGCGGCAGTGGCGGACCAAGCAGCTGCGCCACAGGAACTCCGTCGACGCTGGGCGTCGTAAGCGGATCATGCAAGGGGTACTTGAAGCCTTCTTACCAATCGGTCTTCGGCAACCCCAACGACAGCGTGCGTGATCTTCCTGACCTCTCGCTGTTCGCGGCGTCCGGACTGTGGGGGCACGCTTACTTGTTTTGCGATTCCAATCCCGCAGATGGCGGTTCGTGCACTGGTTCTCCGGAAACGTGGTCACTCGCCGGCGGTACGTCGTTCGCCTCACCTATAATGGCCGGCATTCAGGCTCTGGTTGATCAGAGGACCCATAGCAATCAAAGCAACCCGAATCTCATCTACTATTCTCTGGCGCGCACCGAGTACGGCGCGAGCGGCGACCCCTCTTGCGTGTCCGATCCGCTTGGCAGCGCCCCGTCTGCTTCATGTATTTTCTACGACGTAGTCCGCGGCGATATGGACCAGCCTTGTACTATAGGTGACCCGGACTGTTTCGCTGACGGACTGTCTGATGGCAATGTTGGCGTCCTTTCCACATCCACCAGCTCGTTCCAGGACGCGTTTGCGGCAGGCCAGGGCTGGGACTTTGCCACGGGAATCGGCACCGTCAATGCCTTCAACCTCGTTATGTCGAGCGCCTGGCCAACCGCAGCTTCTCCGACGGCGACCGCGACTGCGACAGCTACCGCGACGACGACTGCCACCGCGACGCCGACTTCCACGGCGACTCCGACCGCAACTGCCACCGGCGGCGCGACTCCGACGGCAACTCCCACTGCAACACTGACGTCCGCAACTTCCACCGCGACACCGACTCAGACAGCGACTCCAACTGCAACCGCGACTGCCACTGCGACAGCGACCGCCACCGCAACCAACACGGCGACCCCAACTGTCACTCCGACCGCAACATCGACGCCAAGTCCGGTTCCCGATTTTCTGAAGGTCACGCCGCCGTTTAAGAATTTCGACACCGTGAAAGAGGGCAAGTCCAAAAAGCAAACGTTTACTATCAGCAATACTGCCAAGACCGGTCCGCCGATCACGTTCGCAAGCCCGGTCTCATTCTCGGTCCCGACGACCAACCCACAGGTATTCGGGTTCCCGGCGGGCGCTACGAATTGCCCTGCGCAACTTTTCCCGAAGCAAAAGTGCAAGCTGATAGTGGTATTTGCTCCCGCTTCGACGGGTCCGGCGTCCTCCACGTTGACCATCCTGGACGACGCCTCAAACGCGCCCCAGACGGTCCCATTGCAGGGCGACGGAAAATGAGTAGGAGATGAGCCATCGCGGCAGCGCAACTGCCCTGACGCCTGAACGTTCCTTAAGGATCGAAGGCGCGCGTACCGTTTTGCCGCGCAAGGCGTATTACTCTTGAGATACCCTTCGGATGGCCGAATCCGCTGCGTGCACGCGACTGCCTCGTCGGAAGAAACCCGTGAACAAAACTTTGTTGTGCTTTGCGATCCTTTTGACGGCGCTCGCGGGTTACCTGCCGATCGCTGGCGCCTTATCGCAGCGGCCTCTGATCACTGGGACGATAAGCGAGACCAACCTGGTCACGCTCGCCGGTAATACGCGTCCCGAAGCCACCGCCGCCAACGATCGCGGCGCGGTTGCCGCCGACTTCCCGATGGAGCACATGCTGCTCCAGTTGCGGCGCGCTCCCGAGCAGGAGGATGCACTCGAAAAATACCTCGAAGAACTCGAAGACCCCAAGTCGCCAAACTACCATCAGTGGCTGACCGCGGAGGAATTCGGCGCGAGATACGGATTGGCCCCTCAAGACCTGGCCGCGATTTCAAATTGGCTCAAGTCGCACGGCTTCGCCGTCAACCGCGTCTATCCCAACAACATCGTGATTGATTTCTCGGGCACCGCCGGCCAGGTGAGCGCGGCCTTTCATACCGCGATTCACCGTCTCGAGGTGAACGGCAACGCGCATACCGCCAACATGAGCGACCCGCAAATTCCGGCGGCTCTTGCCCCGGCTGTTGTGGGCGTGGTCTCGCTGAACGACTTCAGGCCGCGTGCGATGAACCAGCCGCGGTCCGCATACTCGTTTTCCGGATGCGGAGAAATTCCTGGTGCCGGCACCGAGTGTTACTCGGTGGTGCCCGCCGACCTCGCCACTATTTACAACTTGAACCCGGTCTTCGCGGCGGGTTATTCCGGACAGGGACAAACGATCGCGGTGGTCGAGGACACCGACCTTTACCGGACTTCGGATTGGAGCACGTTCCGCAACGTGCTCGGACTCGCGAGCGCTTACCCCGAAGGCTCGCTCAGCCAGGTTCATCCCGGGAACTGCGCCGACCCAGGCGTCCAGGTTGGCGCCGACGGTGAGGCGGCTATCGATGCGGAATGGTCGACCGCCGCCGCGCCCAACGCCGCGATTGAAGTGGTCTCATGCGCCGACACCGCCACCACCTTCGGCGGCTTCATCGGGATGGAAAACCTGCTCAACGGATCGGGCATGCCGCCGGCGATCATGAGCATCAGCTACGGCGAGTCAGAGGCGCAGCTCGGCGCGACGCAAAACGCGTACATCAATTCGTTGTATCAGCAGGCGGTCGCCGCGGGCGTGTCGGTGTTCGTGTCGGCCGGCGATGAAGGCGCGGCCAGCTCCGACGCCGGCGCCTACTACGCGACCGAGGGAATCACAGTCAGTGGATTCACTTCCACGCCGTATAACGTGTCGATCGGCGGTACCGATTTCGGCGATACCTATGCGGGCGAAAATAGCACCTACTGGAGCGGCTCGAACGGGCCCGGCGACAGCTCGGCGCTTTCCTATGTTCCGGAAATTCCCTGGAACGATTCGTGCGCAAGTGGACTGATCGCAAGCTACCTCGGCTATCCCGCAACCTACGGCTCGTCGGGTCTTTGCAACAGCGGTCAGGGCGTGGAAGTAGTTGCCGGCAGCGGCGGCCCGAGCGGATGCGCCACGGGCAAGCCGTCCACCAATGGCGTCGTCGGCGGTAGCTGCGCCGGATACCGCAAGCCGGACTGGCAATCCCTGCTCGGCAATCCGGCCGACGGTGTGCGCGACACCCCCGACGTGTCGTTGTTCGCCGCCGACGGAGTATGGAACCACTTCTATCTGGCCTGCTATTCCGACCTCGCGGGCGGCGGCGCGTCATGTGCGGGTGCGCCTGCTACATGGGCGGGATTCGGCGGCACGTCGTTCGGCGCGCCGATTATGGCCGCGATTCAGTCGCTGATAAATCAGAAGACCGGCAGCCGGCAAGGTAATCCGAATCCCGCTTACTACTCGCTCGCCAACACCGAGTACGGCGCAACCGGCAGCGCCTCATGCACCTCCACGCTGGGCAACGGCGTAGCCGGCGACTGCATTTTTTACGACGTGACCGAAGGCGATATCGACGTGCCGTGCAAAGGCGGCAACAACTGTTACACGCCATCGGGCAAGTATGGCGTCCTGTCCACCTCGAACTCCTCGTTTCGACCCGCGTATAAGGCGGGCACCGGATGGAATTTCGCGACCGGCATAGGAACCGTCAATGCCTACAACCTTGTGATGGCGTTCGGATCGAACGGGCCTACCCCAACACCTACTGCGACACCTGGCTCGTCGCGCACGGCCACGCCGACCGCAACCGCTACGGGCGTGACCCCCACGTCGACACCAATTTCCGCAACTCCGACCGCGACTCCGACGGCAACCCCGAGCGTCGCAACTGCCACAGCGACACCTACCTCGACACCCACCCCGGTTCCAGTGTTGCTAAAGGTCAGCCGGTCGATAGTGAATTTCGACAAGGTGAAAGTGGGGAATCTCAAAAGCATGACGGTGAAGCTCAGCAATCCAGCCAGGGACGGATTGCCGATCACTTTCGCAAATCCGATGGCGGCGCTCCCCAGCGCCAGCCCGCAGCAATTCGGCTTCTCGACCAACTGCCCGACGCAACTCCTCCCCAGGGAAAAGTGCGAGCTCTTCGTCCAATTCAGTCCGGCAGCGCAGGGTCCGCAGTCCTCCACGGTAACCATCTACGACAACGCCACCAACGCGAACCAGCAAATAGACCTACAAGGCACCGGAAAGTAGCCGGGAAGCGTAAGTCACTTAATTTAAAGCGGAACCCACCGTGGGTTCCGCACCTCCTTTGGGAGGGGTGACCCCTGCACCCAGTACTAAGAGAAAGATGCGGCCGCAGTCCACCCTGAGTACGCGTAGGGTCCCTGTTAAGACTCCTTTCCGTGTCATTCTAGAGCGAAGCGAAGAATCCCGACTCCTTTCCGGTCCGGATCCTGATCTCTCCTCGGACAAGAAGAGGCTAGGAGCTCTCCACCCCAAATAGTTCGAACAGGGACGAAGTCCCGCATCTTCGTCTTAGTACTGGGCGCAGGGGTCACCCCTGCCCAAGGAAGCGTGAAACCCACGGCGGGTTTCACATTAAATCAAGTGATTTTCGCTTCGCTCACTCCGCCCGCCGCGGGCGTTGTCATAAATGCGATCGCGCCGGTCAGACCGCTGGCCATCGTCGTTGCAAACCACAACAGTCCTAGCGCGATTGCGTCTTCTTTTCGCATCCCAGCCATCCCGAACAGCACCAGGTAGGCCGATTCGCGAAGCCCCAACCCGTTCAACGTCAGCGGCAGACTCGCGAACACGTTCGCAATCGGTACGCAAAGGATAAACAGCGAGAGCGGCACTGCCAGTCCAAGGCCGACTGCCAGGAGGTACTGGCATACTGCCAGCCCGATTTGCAGTGCGATTGACAATGCGATCGGCGCAAGCAGCGTCGCCGGATTGTGCAGATACGGCGCGACGATTCCGCCCGCGCGGCGGATAGGCCGCGGCATCAGATGAATCAACCGCGCGACCAGCGGCGATAGGAGAAATCCTGCCATCGCGATCGCACCGACCGCGATTGTCGGCATGATGACTGACCGCGGAATCGACGCGAAGTTCAGAAATATCGCCGCGAACGCCGCCAGCCAGAACAAACCGATCAATCCCACGCCGCGATCCGCCACCACCGACGCGATCGCCTCGCCCATCCGGCCGCGCCGGCGCCCGAGATAGACGGATCGCGCCGCATCGCCGCCGAGCAATCCCGGCACGAACAGATTCGTGAACATGGCGACGAAGGTGTAGGCGAGAAACTCGCGATACCGGCCGTGCACTTTCAAAATAGCGGCCAGCAACTGCCATCGATACGCGCACATCGCCTGCCCCGCAAGGTAAAGTGCGATGACCGCGGCAAAGTACGCGGGCCGCTCGCGGCTGAGGATTCGAAAAATCGGCCGCGCGTCGTAATGCGAGAGCAAAACGGCGACTACCACCAGTCCCAACCCCGCGCGCATCGCGAACGCGCGATACGGATGCGCCGGCGGCGCGGCCGATGCCGGCGTCACCGTCGACGCGGCCGGTTCAGTTGAGGATTGCTGGTTCACGGCGCGAGATTCTTTCCCGTCGGACAATTGCGCGTTTCTTTCCTTCGATTGCGATCACGTCAAACTCGCCGAAGCGCTCCTTCATTCGCGCGAGGTCGCCGGCGTCGAGCACGACCACGACGCGGCCCGGATTATCCCAGCGCCGGAACATCTGCTCGTCATTGTTCAGGAACCATTCGCTCGCGTCCGGGTCGAGTCGCGAGCCAAAATTCAGTTCGGTTCGGCCGCCAAGCAGAATCACGCGTCGTTGATTGTAGAACGGGAGCGACTGAACGTAGCGATGGTAACAGATTATCTCCGCGTCGGGCGCCGTCCTGGCGATCGCGCGGCTGAGTCCCGCGTACGAACGCATCGGCTCGGTCTCCAGCCGCACCCATCCGCCCGCAATCAACGCGAATGCAAGCGTGACGACGATCGCCCCGAGTCCCGCGGCCGTACGGTGCGCAACGAACATCGACGTCGTGAGAGCGCCGCCGGCCAGCAGGATCGCACCTATCGCATACATTGCCGGCCGTGCCGCCATCACGTACGGCGTGCGGAATTGCGCCGCCGCCATCGCCGCGACGATCACGCCCGCGCCCAACAGCGCGAGCATCGGCCCGCTCTCGATAAGTATCCTCGAGTCGGGCGGCCGCAGCGCGGCGCGCGAGTCAGCGGCCGGCCATGCGCATGACACGAGTCCGTCGGCGATCAACACGGCCATGGGAGGGACGGCCGGCAGGATGTAGGGAATCAGCTTTGCGCTCGCGCACGAAAACGCGACCACGGTCACACCCGCCGCGACGACGCAGAAGCTCCGCGCGGGATTGCGCGGCGCCTCGCGCCAGGTGAGAAACGGCACGAGCAGCGACCACGGCAGCAGCCCGACTGCGAGCACCGGAAGGTAGAAATAGAACGCTTCGCTGTGGCTGTAGTCGGTCTCGAACACGCGCCTCAGATGCTCGCCGACGAAGTAGAAGTCAGCGAAGCCGGGCTCACGTATTGTCATCGCCACAAACCACGGCGCCGCGATGACTATTGTGAGCAACAGACCCGGCAGCGCGCGGAATTTCGCTATTGCGCCGCGCAGTTCACGATTGATTGTCAACCAAAGCAGCGTCGAAAAAATTGGCAGCGCCGCACCGACCGGACCCTTGGTCATCACCGCCAGACCCATCGCGACGTACGCGACCCAGCACCATCGACCGCCTTCTAGCCAGTGTAGGTAGAGCGAGAACGTCGCGATCGTTACCAACGCTGTGAGCATCATGTCGGTCGTGAGCACCTGCGCCATCAACGCGTACAGCGGAGTCGTCACGAGGATCGCGGCGGCGAGGATCGCGTGGCGGCGGCTGAAAGCGCGCAGCGCGAAGAAGTACGTCGCGAGTATTCCCACGATTGCCGACAGTGCGACCGGCAGGCGAGCGGCAAATTCCGAAACGCCGAAGATCCAGAACGAGAGCGTCGTCAGCCAGTAGAGCAGCGGCGGTTTCTCGACATACGCGACATAGTTGAGATGCGGCACGAGCAGGTTGCCGCTTTGCAGCATCTCGCGCGCAATCTCCGCGTAGCGCGCCTCGTCGGGCTCCCACAGGCCGAATGAACCGAGATGAATCATGCAGACTGCCAGCGACAGCGCGACGATTGCGGCGACGTCATAGGCTATCGGCATCGCGGGCACCGACGATGCGGCTAACGCCGGCGAAGAGATTTCGTTGCGAGCGATCCCGGACACGAGGGTCGAGTCTAACGTGCCGGAGCGATCGCTAATAGCCGACAGCGCCGCCGCCTTTGCGCGGATCGGCCGCGCCGCGCAAGTTCGCGGGCGCGATCGTGATTGCGCCGACCGCACCCAGTTGCGGCACGACCTTGAGCTTGTAACCCATCTGCTCTAGCGCGCTGCGCGTTGCGGCGGGCATCGCTTGCTCGACGATCACCACGTCGGGCGCGGCTTGCTCGTGGATTCGCGGCTCCGCGACCGCGCTGGCAGCATCAAGATGGAACGTCAGGATATTGAGCGCGACCTGCAACACGCCGCTGACGATAGTCGGGCCGCCGGAGCCGCCGGTCGTCATGACCGGCACGCCGTTTTTGGTGACGATGATCGGCGTCATCGACGAGAGCGGGCGCTTGCCGCCCCGCACATCGTTAGCGCGCTCGCCTTCGAGACGATACGCGTTGGGCACGCCGGGCGCGACGGCGAAATCGTCCATCTCGTCGTTGAGGATGATGCCGAGGGCGGGCACGCTCATCTTGGCGCCGAACACGGTGTTGATTGTCGTCGTGAGCGCGACGACGTTGCCGTCCTTGTCCGCGACCAGCAGGCTCGACGTGCCGTGATCGTGCGCCGCCGCGGGCGGTGGCGGTGCCGATTTTCCGTGCAGAGCGCGCTCGCGCAATTCCTGGATGTGAGTATCGGTCAGCAGTTGCTGGATCTCGACACCTACGAAAGATGGATCGGCGTATTGCTCGCGATCGATGAAACCCTGACGCAACACTTCAATCAGGCGCGCGAGGTAGGGCGGCGAGTCGATGCCGAGGCCGGCGAGGTGCCCCGAATCGAGCGCGCCAAGCATCTCGAGCACCACGCCGCCCGACGACGGCGGCGGCATCGCATACACCTCGTACCTGTCGTACCGGTGGTTAATCGGGTTGCGCCAGTCGGGGCGATAGTTAGCGAGATCGATCGCGCTGACGAGTCCGCCATGCGCCTTGATGAACGCGACGAGCGCGGAAGCGATTTCACCGTGATAGAAATTCGCGACCGGATTGTCGCCGAGCCTCTTCAGCGTCGCGGCGAGATTCTTCGCGACGATCATGTCGCCGGGCTTGGGCGCGGAGCCGTCGGGCTTCAGGAAAACCTGGCTCAGCCCGGGATCGCTTTTGAGCTTCGGTGCGAGCTGCGCGATTTCGCCCGCCAGGTGGGGGCTCGCGGCGTAGCCGTCGCCGGCTAGTTTCTCCGCAGGCGCCGCGATTTGCTGAAATTTCATGGTGCCGAAGCGCCTGAGCGCGGCGTCGATGCCCGCGATCTCACCCGGCACACCCACCGCCAGCACGCCGTCGCGCGCGAGGTCCTCGTCGGGCTTGCCGTTGCGCATGTACATGTCGGGGCGGGCTTGAAGCGGCGCGGTTTCGCGATAGTCGAGCGCGTAGAAGGCGTGGGCCTTCGCCATATAGATGAGCATGAAGCCGCCGCCGCCGATTCCGCACGAGGCGGGATTGGTGACGCCTACGGCCAGCGCAGTGGCGACCGCAGCGTCGACGGCGTTGCCGCCCTGTTTGAGAATCTCGACGCCGGCGCGCGCGGCGTCGTCGCTTTCCGACACGACCATTCCATGGACGCCGACGGCTGAGGTATCGGGAGCCGCGTCGGCGGCACGGCAGGGCGCTGTTGCTGTTGCGAATAGCGCGATCGCGAGCGCGACAGTGCAAAGCTGGATTCGGCAGCGCATCAACATCACGGCTTTACTAACAGCCATCGCCGGCGGATGAAAGTAGGTCCGGGCGGAATCGCACGGCATTAGATTTCACGATTGGGAAGTGCTTTGATTCCGATCCAGGGGATTTGCTCATCCGCAGAACCCTCACCTAACCTCTCCCGTGAAATAACGGGCGAGGCATCAGAGAGGTAAAAAGAATGGATTTTGCAGAAGTCATTTACGAGAAGAAGGATCGCGTGGCCACCGTTACTATGAACCGGCCCGAGAAGATGAACGCCTGGACGCCGAAGATGGGCGCGGAGATGCGCACCGCCATGCTGGATGCCGAGCGCGACCCCGCAGTCGGCGCGATTATCGTCACGGGCGCGGGGCGCGCGTACTGCGCGGGCGCGGACATGGGCGGGCTGTCGAATATCGCGGCGGGAAATGCGTCGGCGCGCACAGCCGCGGCGCCCGATGAATGGCTGGCTGCGCAGCGCGTCGACTACCGTACCGCGTACTCGTGGCCGCTGGCGCTCAACACTCCCGTGATTGGCGCGATCAACGGGGCGTGCGTGGGGCTGGGTTTCACCACCTGTCTCTACCAGGACATCAGGATCGCGTCGGCGAACGCGCGGATGGGGCTGATCTTCACGCAGCGCGGGCTCGCGATCGAGCACGGCAGCAGTTGGATGCTGCCGCGCATCATCGGCCTGGCGCGGGCGACGGAGTTGGCGATTACGGGCAGGCTGGTCGATGCGAACGAGGCGCTCGAGATGGGACTGGTCAATCGCGTGGTGCCGCAGGACAAGCTGATGGCGACGGCGCGCGAGATCGCGTCGGGGATCGCGAGCAAATGCTCACCGCTCGGAGTCGCGCAGGCGAAGAAGATGATCTATCAGCATCTGTTCACCGACCTCGCCACGGCAGTGCGCGACGACGACGCGTCGATGGAGATGATGACGCATTCGGAAGATTTCAAAGAAGGCGTGAAGGCCTTCGTCGAGAAGCGCGCGCCAAAGTTCACTGGCAAGTAGCGCGGCCGGCATACTTGCCATGTTGACCGAAGCGAGCAGCGCGCGCCTGTGTTTGTCATCCTTCCCTGCGCTCGCGTTGATCGCTTCAGTCAGGATGACACAAAAATGATGCCACAAGCTTCGCGAACGATCCGTACAAACCCTTCGGACGCGAGGGCGCTACTTGTCCAGCGGATGCTTGAACTTGCGATCGGGATGACGAACCGTCAGCACTGCGCACGGCGCTTTTTGCACGACGCGCTCGGCGACGCTGCCCATCAGGACGTGCGCCAGGCCCGTGCGGCCGTGGGTGCCGAGCACGATCAGGTCGGCATTCTCGCTCTGGGCGGTGTGCAGAATTTCCAGGAACGGAGAGCCCACCTTGAGCAGCACCTTGACCTTGAGTCCTGCGCCGCGCAGCGTGCCCGCGGTCTTGTCGAGTTCCTTCTGCGCGAGCATCCGCTGCTCTTCGGCGATCCGACCCATCGCGCCCACGTCCATTGCGGGGCCCAGTTCCGGCGTCATCATCACTGGCGCAAGCGGCTGATCGACGTGCAGGAGCACGACCTCAGCTGAAAATTTCTGCGCGAGCTCTTGCGCGTAAGTCAGCGCGAGGTTTGAGTCTTCGGAGAAGTCCGTGGCGGCGACAATTTTTGAAAAGGTTGGCACCCAAAAACCATAACGCCCCGAGTGCGACCGTGGCAAGGGACGATTGAGGCTGCGCGCGGACTCGACCGGCACGGTTGCGCTGCATTACAATTGGCGCGGAATCGTGGGAAACTGACACTCTATGGCTTCCAGTCGCGGATTGATTGCGGATTTTGAGCGCGCCTTCGACGAGTTCTTCGACGAAATGTTGATCGATCGATGGAAGTCCGGAACGCCCGGCCTTGAATTCGATCGCGCGCGGGTTGTCGACCGCGGCGATCGTTACGAAGTGCGGATCGCGGCGGTCGGGGTCGACCCCGCGAAGATCCAGGCCGAAGTCTCGGGCCAGCGGCTTGCAGTGCACATACCCGACAAACTCGGCGGGACGCTGGAGAGCTCGTTTGCGTTTTCCGATTCGATCGACGGCGAAGCGTCAACCGCGAAGTGGTCCGAAGGCACGCTCGTGATCACTCTGCCGAAAACAAAAAGCCGGCGAATCGCACTCAAGGCCTCCTAATCGACGCGCCGCGAATTCCACCAGCAATATGGCCGACAAGAGCGACCTCATCGCTACCGACGCCAGCGCCGCGCTGATTCACGTGCCGCCGCCGGCGGAGCTCGCCGCATCCGAACTCAAGGCGCCGGTGCCGCTCGATGCGGTCTCATTGGAGCGAGCGGCGGCCAGCGACGGCAACGCCGAGTTGTTCGGGCAGAGTCGCGCGCTCGATGCGATCAAGCTCGCGATCGGAATCGACGCGCCCGGGTACAACGTTTTCGTAAGCGGCCTGCGCTCGCGGCACGAGCGCGAATCTGTCCTGCGCATCCTCAGAGAGAAAGCCGCGACGATGCCGACGCCCGGCGACTGGGTGTACGTAAATAATTTTCGCAATTCCGAATCTCCCGTCGCGATCTATCTCCGGCCGGGCCAGGGCGTCGAGCTGCGCGCGAGAATGACGGAGCTGGTCGGCTTCGTGCTCGAGCAGTTGCCCAAAGCGTTCCGGCGCGAGGACTTCGATCAGGAGCGCGCCGCGTTGCGCGACAAGTACAACAAACGCGCGCAGGAGCTGTTCGGCAATCTCGAGACGCGGGCCCGCGAGCGCGGCTTTGCGATCCAGAGCGCGCCGACCGGCCAGGTGATTTTCATCCCGTTGATCGACGGCAAGATGCCCGAGTCGCCCGAGGTGCTCAACAAGGCGATGGCGGCGAAGACTGACGCCGAGCGTGAGCAACTGGCGAAGGCGCAAGGCGAGCTGCAGGATGAGCTGGCGACACTGACGCTCCGGCAGCAGGAGATGATGCGCGAGTTGATCGACGACATCCGCGCAATCGAGCGCGCGTTCGCGGCGCGGCTGATCACGCCGTCGACCGAAGACTTAAAGCATCACTTTAATAATCCAGCGGTCGATAAGTACCTCGACGAGGTCGCGCAGCACATGCTCGGCAATCTCGAACGCTTCCGCGAGCAGCCGCCGGCCGAGCAGGGTCCGCGGCCGCCGGCAATCGAGGACGGTGCGCGCTGGTTCGACTACCAGGTCAACGTGATGGTCGACAACTCTGCCACGCGCGGGGCGCCGGTGGTGCTCGAGGACGCGCCGACGTATCGCAACCTGTTCGGCACGATCGAGCGGTGGATCGATCCGCTGGGGCGGTCGGGGACCAACTTCACGCGCATCATCGGCGGATCGTTTCTGAAATCGCACGGCGGCTTTCTCGTTTTCGATCTCGAGGACGCGGTGGTCGAGCCCGGCGTCTGGAAAACGCTCAAGCGCAGCCTCAAGTCCGGGCGCATGACGCTGGAGACTTTCGAGCCGCTCCCGTTCTTTTCGATGAGCGGACTGAAGCCGGAGCCGATCGAGATTCACAACAAGGTCGTGACGCTCGGCGGCGCGTACCTCTACAACATGCTGTACTTTTACGATCCGGACTTTCCGGATCTGTTCAAGGTGAAGGCTGAGATGCGGCCCTCGGTGGCTGCCGACGGCGCAGCTGCCGCGCACTATGCTGCGCGCGTGGGAGCGCTGGCGCGCGCGGAGAATCTGCCGCCGTTCGAGGCCGGCGCGCTGGCGAAGATCGTGGAATTCGGCATGCGGATGGCGGGCGACCGATCGCGAGTGCTCGCGATGCTGGAGCCGATCGACGACCTCGCGCGCGAGTCGGCGTACTTCGCGCGCAGCGAAGGGGCGCAGCGGGTCAGCGCCGCGCACGTCGAGCGGGCGCTCGGCGAACGGATGCTGCGGCTCAATTTTATCGAGGAAGAAATCCGCAGGCTCATCGCGGAAGGCACGCTCATCGTCAATATTCGCGGCACCAGCGTCGGACAGATCAACGGCCTGGCCGTGCTCGACGTCGGCGGTTACAGCTTCGGGCGGCCGTCGCGCGTGACCGCGACCGTGGCGCTCGGGCAGGCGGGCGTGATCAACATCGAGCGCGAGGCGCGGATGTCGGGCTCGACGCACGACAAGGGCATCATGATCCTGAGCGGATTTATGCGCGCGCGATTCGGCCAGCAGCATCCGATCGCGATGACGGCGAGCATCTGCTTCGAGCAATCGTATTCGGGAATCGACGGCGACAGCGCCAGCTCGACCGAGCTGTACGCGCTCATGTCGGCGCTGTCCGGCGTGCCTCTTCGGCAGGACCTCGCGGTGACCGGCTCGGTCGATCAATACGGCACAGTGCAGGCAATTGGCGGCGTCAACCAGAAGGTCGAGGGGTTTTACCGCGTGTGCAAAGCGATCGGCCTGACGGGCACGCAGGGCGTGCTGGTGCCGCGCACCAACGTCTCCAACCTGATGCTCGATCCGGAGACGACCGGCGCGATCGAGCGCGGCGAATTTCACATTTATCCGATCGATACGATCGATCGTGGCATCGAGGCCCTGACCGGTGTGCGCGCGGGAACGGTCGACCAGCCCGGAACGATCAACCATCTCGTCGATCAGCGGCTCAAGCGCATGGCGGACATTCTGCGCGATCGTCCGCTCGGCGAGACTCGCGTCGTGCAGGAGCCCGCGCCGAACACACCTGCGCCGAAACCGCCCGCGCCGCCGGAGCCTCCGCGCTAGGAAAGGTGCCGGATGCCGATAGATCTTCGCCTCGACCCGGCCGAGGTCGCGCTGCTCACCGATCTCTACGAACTTACGGTCAGCGCGGCGTTTTTCGAGAACGGCTTCAACGATGTCGCGTCGTTCGAAGTTGCGATGCGACGGATGCCGCCGGGGCGCGGCTTCATGGTCGCGGCCGGCATCGAGCGGCTGATCGAGGCGCTCGAAGAATATCGTTTTGAGGGCGCCGCGCTCGAGCACCTCGAGTCGCTGCAACTTTTCAAGCCGGCGTTTCTCGAATTTCTTTCGAAACTCCGCTTCACCGGCTCAATTCGCGCACTCCCCGAAGGCACGATCTATTTCCCCGGCGAACCGATCGTCGAGATCCGCGCGCCACTGATCGAAGCCCAGCTCATCGAAACGCTCGCGCTCAACCAGCTTGGATTCGCTTCGATCGTCGCGACCAAGGCCGCGCGATGCTTCGCGGTCGCGGGCGGCAGGCGGCTCGTGGACTTCGGTCCGCGGCGTGCGCAAGGTGCGGATGCGTCGCTCATCGCGGCGCGCTCGAGTTATCTCGCCGGCTTTCACGGCACGGCCAACGTGCTCGCCGGCAAGCGCTACGGAATTCCGGTGTTCGGCACGATGAGCCACAGCTTCGTCATGGCGCATGAGCGCGAGCGCGAAGCGTTCGGCGATTTCGTCGCGAGCTTCCCCACGCTCAGTACGCTGCTCGTCGACACTTACGACACTGTCCGTGGCGTCGAGAATGCGGCCGCGGTCGCCGCGACAGTTCGCGAGGCAGGTGTAAAAATCCAGGGTGTGCGGCTCGACAGCGGCGATCTCCATGAGCTCAGCCGCAAGGCGCGCCGCGTGCTCGACCAGGCCGGCTGCGGCGATATCGCGATCGTCGCAAGTGGCAACCTCGACGAATACCGAATCGCAGAACTCGTCGACGCGGGCGCACCGATCGACGCGTTCGGGGTCGGCACCGCGCTCGCTGTCAGCGACGACGCGCCGGCGGGTGACTTCGTCTACAAGCTCGTCGATTACAAGGATCGCGCGCGGCTCAAGACCTCGGCGGGAAAAATTTCAACGCCAGGCCGCAAGCAGTTGTTCCGCGCGTATGCGCCGAGCGGATCCTTCTTCGCGGACCTGATCGGGATCTTCGACGAGGGCGCGACCACGGCCGCACGTGAGTTCAAGACCGATCGCGGCGAAAACGGTTCAGTTGATGGAGACGGTTTTGGACAATGGCCGCCGCATCATGCCCCGTCCGACGCTCGCCGAGGCGCGCGAGCGCGTGATGAACGGACTGACGGCCCTCGATGCGCGTTACAAGGCAATTGCGGCGGCCTGCGGAGTTTCCGGTGCGACAGACCGCGGCACTTGGCGCGTTGGTTATCAGCGAAAAATTGCGCGCGCAGAAGCGCCAGGATTGAGTTGTTACAAGCCGGCTGAAACGCCGGCCACGAATGGCGTCGTTCTCTCTGGCGGTGGCGTGTCTCGCAGGCTCTTTGCAGCGGCAACGAGATGAGCCGCGTCGAAAGTCACAAGCAATGGCATGACGACATCGCGGCGCGGATGCGAATCGGGCGTCCATCGCGTCGGCGCGGGATAGTCGACCTCGGACGCGCTCGCGCGATAGCGCTCTATCAGCGGCCGCACGCCTTCGTACGAGCCAACGATGATGATGCCGACTCCGCCGCCAGCTGTCGGTCCGACTTGCCAATCGAAATAGGCGTGAGGAGCGGCGTCGACGAGCCAGTCGTGAGGAATGAGGTCGAGCCGTTTGAGTTCGAGCGCGGAAAGCTTCGAGAGATCGTGCCCGTCGGCGAGATACTTGCCCGCGGCCTCAAGGATTGCATCAAAGCGTAGCGCGTCGGCGCGGGCTTCGACCTGCGCGGCCGGGAGTTTGGCGTACGCCGCGAATGAATCTTGCGGAATCTTGTAAATCCAGACGCCATTTTCGTTCAGGCCCGCGACTCCGAGTGAATCGAGGGTCTGCTTGAAGCTTTCAAAATTTGGTTCCTTGGGGTCGGCGATGACTGCTCGCACACCGAAGTGGGCGATGTAGGCCTTCAACTGGTCGCCGGCCTCGGGTAGATCAATCCCGCCGTAAAAGTAGTTCGCGACCGGCATTCGAGCGAACTCGAACGGCGAGATTCCCGTCCATCCACCGGCCATCCGGAAGTACATGTCGCTCCGCAGTTGCCAGTACATGCTGTTGCCCCTCTGTCCCCACGGCAACGGCAAAACGATCTCGCGCGGTTCAAGTTCACTCGCGTAGGTTCGGTCGGTGAAGAATGTGGGTATGTCGAGGCTGCTTACCCAAAATGATGTGTGCGGACTTGGCGCGATCGATATCAGAATCGCAGCGGCCGCTATCCATTTCGTCAGCGGTCGCGCGGGCGACGATGCAAACCACATCGCAACCATCACGGCCACGACCAGAAACGCGTACATCATGAAGCGGATCGGCAGCGCGATCGAAATCAATGGCAACCGCCCGACGATCGCCCACGGCATCGATATTCCCGGGATGCCTGCTATATGGAGCGTCGGACCCATCGCAGCGATCACGAGGACGATAAACAAGATCGTCAGAAATTTCCCGACGGGCTCGCGCCAATACCGCCGCCGAAAAACTTCGACGAACACGATCATCGCGATGCCCAGGTAGGCGCCGTTTTCATAGATGTCGCCCTCAAAAGTGCGCGCGATATTGGCCGCCGCCCTTGTCGTGCCGAGCATGATCGTCTCAGTGGGCACCAGGAATGCCAACAGGTCTGCTGAATAGCTGCCCGTCTTCCAGATGGGAGAGTGCGGGAATCCTCGCCCCAGCATGTAATAGAGGTATGGCGATAGCACTGCGGCGGCAATCGCGTAGCCGGCTATGGCGGGTGCGATGAGACCTGCAACGCGCGCGCGTAGGTTGTCGAAAAGTGCCAGCGCGAGCAAAAAGGCGAATCCGCCAACGATCGTGATCGTCGCGAAAAGTTCCGGGAAACAAAGAAACTGCACTGTGAGCAGCGCAGCGAGAAGAATCGCGAACCGTCGCGCCGAAATCTCGCCGTCGAGTCTTTTCAACGTCAACAGCACGATAAGCGGCACCGGGAAGACAGAGACCAAATCGAGGTGGACGAGTACTTCGCCAAGCATGTAGGACGAGAACCCAAAAATGTATCCGCCCAAAACGGACGGCCAGAAGGCGTCGGTCACGCGCCGACACAGCAGAAAGGCGGAGAATGCCGCGAGTGGGAGCGCGAGCGCTATCACTATGTTGTAGGTCGCGGGTTCGCCCACCGTGACTTGCAGAGGGATCGAGAACCAGGCGGGAAGCGGGACAAAGGTCGTCCAAGCCAGGTTGATTCCCAGGGGCGCCCAAACCCAATCGGTGATGAACGGGTTGAGTCCGTGTGCGAGCGAGAACCGCCACCAGTTGAAGAACCACATGGTTTGCGGCGGATCCGTGTCGCGCCCAATGATGTAGCCGGGATGTCCTATAAGTCCGCGTGCGAGCAGGAATAGGGCGACTAGCAGGTAAAGGAGCGCCGCCAAATAACCAGCGCGCCAATCCTTTCGTTCGTTAGTACTTTGGCGGTGCAATCAGCCCTGCCATGAACTGAGGATAGGACCAATCCCAGGCGCGATCTGGGTGGCTATCGATATCTACAACGACATGCCAACGCGCGGTCTGCCATGAGATTGCTCCGCGCGCGTTGATCGCGATGCTCAGGGTCAATAACGCGAACGCGGCAACAGCTTCGCTTCGGCTAAATCTCGCGATTCCGTCGCTTCGAAGGCGCGCCGCGCATCCTAGTATTGCCAGGAGCGCGAGCCACGGGATTGCATCGGTAAGGAGGCGAGGACCATAGGAGTAGCCACCCCACCAGATTGGCCACAGAGCTATGGTAAGTATCTGTATGGCTACCATCGCGAGGGCCAGCACCGCGAGTCTCCGGAAGGGAAGGGTCCTCCAGTACCTTATCAGAAGGTAGAACACAAAGAGGAGGACGGGAACATAGATGAATAGTCCGCGCGATGGACTTATCAGGATTGCGGGCAAGGCTGTCGGCAAGCCGCGAAAGTTGAAGTGCGAGTCCAGGTACAGGTAGTAGTCAGGTATGGGCTTTCCGAAGGTAAACCACGAATACGCGAGGAATCCGCTAAACCAGGCCAGGCCGGTCAACGCATAGGCCGGGAATTCGCGACGGTAGTACGTAAACATGTACACCGTCACGCATAAGATCGGAATCGAAGCGGTCGGCCGCGTGAAGTACATCCATGAGAGGAGCGTCGCAAGAGTTATCGGACCGGGTTTGGGATGCCCAGTCTCGCGCCGTAGGAGCCAGTAGGCGACGAATCCACCCAGGAAGATCAGCCACGTGTGCGACCACATCGCACGGGAGGCCGTGCTCCATACCTGAGTGCCAAAAGCGATTCCGGCCGCGATGAAGAGACTGGGCATCACACCAATCAAAAGGAGCGCCGTCCTGAAGACCATCAGCGTGAATCCGGCCATTAACAGCGACGCGAGAAGGCGCTGGGTCAATGCTTCACCAGTCCGGTTGTACTGCCCTTCGGCAGTTATGGGGTTAATACCCAACGTTCTCATAAGAACGACGAACGGAATCGATAGGATCGAGGTTCCATGTGGGTAGCAATACTCGACCTCTCCGCCGACTCGAGCTAATTGGAAGGTCTGTGTCGCGAGCGGTATCGGCGGCAATGGCGGCATGCAGTGCGCATCTTCGCGAATCGGAGACGGGAATCGATAGGCGTTCAGATGCGTCGAGTGATTGCGAATGATGCTCTCGCTAAGAAGCATCGAGTAGTTGGAGTCTGACAGTGCAAAGACGGGGGACAACATGAAGATCAGGCCCGTGGCGATGAACAACCACAGCCCGACTCGCGCAGCAGGGTTGGCGCTGGTCGAGGGATTCGTCGCGTTCGGCGTCACGGCTGAGCTGTCCACGTAGGGTTCGCCTAGCGCCCGGAAGGCCCATCCTGAATTTCAAATAAGGTATAGTCAACCCATGGGTCGTTGCGATTAGCGCTTACTATCTTATGCACAGGCGTTAAGCGTGCACCGAGACGCTTACCTTCAAACCCGAGAACCTCCGAGTTACCTGGATCTTCGACAAACAGCGGGAAGTCGACGATATACTTGATTTTCACGAGGTCGATGTATTGCTCCACCTTTCCTTCGAGCGCGTATGGATAGATTTGATCGTTTATCAGACCGTCGAGGTTGACAATTTTTCCGTCAGTCAAAAAGCCAGGGATACCTACATTCCAACCTCCTATCCGGCCGGCAAGGGGATGAGCTTGAAGGTATTCAGCCATCTGCAAGACGTACCGCTGGTCATTCCAGGTAGGCTGGTATGTATTAGCAATGTTGACACCGACAAGCAGCGCGACGGCGCCGATGATGTAAGCGAGCTTTACATGATAGCGAGTGGCTACGTAGCGGGTGGATCCCAGGACGAGCACCATAGGAATCACGAAATTGACGGTGTACCAAGGCTGAAGGGCGGGAACGGCACCGTAGACCAGCACGTATAAAATGATCGCACACAATCCGCAACTCGCAAGCAAAGCACGATCCTTCTCGCCGATTTCTTGTTGCTCCAGCCGTAGGTGTTTTTGCGAATCGCTCTCTCCGCCAACGGCGAGGGTGAAAAACCTAATGGCCAGGACGAGTACAAAAAGCATCAGGATCAATACGAATACCCGGCTCGACGACGTCAGGGTAGCGAGCACGAGCACGAGTGGCCGGCCCGCCGAGTATCCCACTCTCTTTCCCCACAGGGCTTTTGTCATCGCACTGTCGGAAAGGAAGTGACCGCTGAATAGGAAGTTGTGAAGAAAATCCAGGGCGACGCCGACCGCCGCGCCTGCCAAACCGCAAAAAGTCTTCAGCAGATATTCGCTGTGACGCTTCAAAACGTATGCAATCGAACAGGTCAGAAAGATAGCGAGAGGCAGTCCTCCAAAATCACTCCGCGCGATGCTGCCGATAACACCGAGAAGGAAGATGCCTGCCAGTATCGAAAGATGTTCTCCGCGCCACAGGAATATAGCGCTTACATAGAGAGCTGCGATCAGAATTACGTACGGATATTCCATCAAGCCGGTACTCTGGAGCGTGAAGGACGGGGCGGTGAGAACCAAAAATGTCGAAACCAAAGCGAAAGCTCCGAATTTCTTGTCCGCGAAGTTTGTGATTATGAAGGCGCTCAAAATTGAAAGAGCAAGACCAACGGCCATCCAGAAGTGGATTGCTAACCATGGATGGGCCAATAGGCCTGGTATAAGACTCATCAGATAGACGTTTAAAAGATGAAAGCCGGTGGTCGTTGAATATCCTCCGTCGAAGGACCATTTACCGGAGCTAAGGAAGTGTCGCGCAATCTGGAGCTCGTAGAACGCGTCATCTGCAATAAAGCAAACGAGATCCTCGTGCGGGATCAGAATTAACCACACGTAGTGAATAATCGCGAGTGCAGCGATTACGCAGCTGACCGGGACCGGGCGCAGGTATGTGAAGGTCAGAGGCTCGGCCTGCACTTCGATTTTCTTCACATCCAGATACTTTAGCCGCTCGAGTCGAAGCTAGCTCGCGGGTGATTGCAGGTTCAACATTGTGGCAGCGATAGGTGCGCTCCTGTTCGTGTTCGTTGTATACCACACTCGTCGCACTACCAGTCCCATCAAGGCGAGTAGGATGATCGGCCCGACCGCGAAATTGAAACACAGGAACAGTGCCAGAAAGCAGCCCAATAGGACCGATCGCTCTCCCGGAGCAAAGCCGCGTGCAAGAGCATCCTGAACCAGAAAGGCAGCCGGCACCGAGAGCGCAGTGAGATCGTAGGCGAGCATATATGGCGTCACAGTCAACACGCCGATCGAAAATGCCGCCGCTTTCAATGAATGAGGCACGGGCAGCATCCAGATCCGGCAGGCGAGCGCAGTAGCAAGCAGGGCCGCGGCCAGATGAACAACCCAGGCAGCGATGAGCCCCGCGCCGGCCTGGTGCATCAGGCCGAAAACCGTCTGATTCAGAGCTTCGAGGTTGGGCGGCAAAAAGGTTCCAGCGCTGTGGCCTCGCACGGAGCGCAAGAACAACAGCCAGACGTTAGGTCCGAACGCTAAAGCGGCCGCCCCGGCGAATATCGACGCGCTCGCGATCGCGCCCGCAATGACGCGCCATTGCCCGGTGATCACCAAAGCTAGCGGAAAGAAGAGTACGAATTGTGGCTTGTAAGTTAGTATTCCCAGATATATTCCCGACATAAATGGCCTTCGGCTGATGAAAACCATCGATAAGCCTAGGAGCCCAGCCATCAGGAACGCTGTCTGGCCGTCAAAAATGTTTTTAACAACCGGCAACGGTAGTAGCGCCAGCACAATCGACAACAGATAGGGACAGATAGCGTAAAGGGCGATCACATATAGACAGAGAGTTGCAGCAACCCAGGCAAAGAATGCTGCCGTGTACGGAAGCCTTGAGAAGGGTGCAACGAGGAGCAACATCGTTGGCGGATAGACCCAGTTAAAATAGGGAACCGCTGAGGTGGGCTTGGCCAACAATGCCTGCGCCGCGGAAAACGAGGAATAGTTGTAGGCACCAGCGGCGTCTCGCATCAGGGCGAAGTGGCCGCCGACCCACCATTGGATGAAGCTGCTAAAAATAAATTGTCCGTTCTTGTCAAACAGCCACTTGCCGGAAAACCAGCGGATAGCGAACGCACCGAAGTTGGATGCGAGGAATCCACACCCCCACAGCGAGAGTCGCCGTTTGGTGAAGATGAGGTCCTCAACCCGCGATATACTCACGCTCCCGACAGGGCTCCAGTCCAAAATTTCATTGGCACTCCGCCGACACTAAGGTGTTCATGCAGCTACGGCGCGAGAGATCGCGGATTCAGCGCTGCGGCGGCGTCGAGGATGCATCGCTCGGTTGTTGGCCAGTCGATGCACGGGTCGGTGACTGACACGCCGTATTTGAGCTGGGCGCGATTGGAGCTGACCGGCTGGCTGCCCGCCTCGATGTTGCTCTCGAGCATCGCGCCCATGATCGCGCGACTGCCGGCGCATACCTGGTCGACCAGCGCGCGCAGCACCGCGGGCTGCTTGGTGAAGTCCTTGCTGGTCTGCGCATGCGAGCAATCCACCATCACGCGCGGCTCGAGCGCGGCGTCGGCGAGCATCTGGCGGCATTCCTCGATACTGCCGGCGTCGTAGTTGGGCTTGCGTCCACCGCGCAACACGACGTGGGTGTCGGGATTTCCCGAGGTACGAATCACGGCCGAGATTCCGTCCTGGGTGATGCCGAGAAAAGAATGCGGACGGCGCGCCGACTGGATTGCGTTGATCGCAGCCTGCAGATTTCCTTCAGTGGTGTTCTTGAACCCGACCGGCATCGACAACCCGCTGGCCATCTCGCGATGGGTCTGCGACTCGGTGGTGCGCGCGCCGATCGCTGCCCAGGCAACCAGGTCGGCGATATATTGCGGCGTGATCGGATCGAGCAGCTCGGTCCCCGCCGCGAGGCCCAGCCGATTTATTTCGATCAACAATCTGCGTGCGATGCGCAATCCTTCACGCATGTCACAGCTGTCGTCCATGTGCGGATCGTTGATGAGCCCCTTCCATCCCACGGTGGTGCGCGGCTTCTCGAAGTACACGCGCATGATCATGTAGAGGCGATCCGAAGTGGCCACCTTCAGCTTGGCAAGCCGCCGCGCATAGTCCATCGCTGCGTCGGGGTCGTGAATCGAACAGGGGCCGACGATACACAGCATCCGCGGGTCGCGACCCGCCAGGATTTCGCGGATGGTCTCGCGCGCCTCGACCACGGTGCGCGCAATTCCCTCGTCCACCGGCATCTCGTTCTTGAGCAGATGCGGCGCGATGAGCGGTTCGGCGGCGAGAACGTGGACGTCCTGAATTCGGCGCATAGGTGATTTCTATTTCTATCCGAAAGAGAGCAGCTAACAAAGCCGCTAGCTATTGGGCATAATTACCGTTGATCGAATCTGTGGACGTGACGCCGAATGTGGTGATGAATCAAGGCGAACCGGAACCGAGCCCGGACGGAAGTAAAAGCTGCGAGTTGCCGGCCGTCGAGCGGCCGCCGTGGCTGATGCGCGTCAGGCTCTGGCAGGCAATTGCGGGGATGTCGGTCGCAATCGCACTCGCTTCACTGATTGTGATCTCGGAACTCGCCGGCTCGCTCGCCCGACGCACCAACTACGTCAATCGCCGCGTGGCGGCTCTGAATGCGACCGTGCGAAGTTTGCGGCATCAGACGGCGGTCGAGCAACGCAAGCTTGGCTCGGAGCGAGAACGCGCAACGGTGGGCGAGGTGTTCGAGAAAATCCTGTTCGCGCCGGACCTTCGCACCATGAAGCTCGCGGCGCCGGTCGAGAAAGAGAAAGACAAGGAAAAAGACAAATCGATCGCCGGCGCGGAACTTCCGTCCGGGAGGTTCGCGATGAGCGAATCGGCCAACGCTGCGATGCTCGAAGCGAACGGGCTCAAGCCAACCGGTGCCTTCGAGGTTTACCGAATCTGGTGGACGCCGAAACATCGCGCGCCGATTTGGGCCGCGGATTTTCTGGTGGGCGACGACGGCGCGGCAACGGTGCCGCTGGATCTGCCGCCGGGCCGCGAGAAAAAACTTTCACTCAGTGTCACACTTGAAAATGAATCGTACAGCGAGGCGCCGGCCGGCCCAGTCGCGCTGAAGGGCGAAGGAGAACCTTCGGCAGCATCGGGAATCGGGCAGAGTACGCGCAAGGCGCGTCGCTAATTTAAGGGACCAAGATCCTCTCTGTCATGGAGAGGTAGATTCAATCGGCGCCCAGGAACTCGAGCAGTACGGCTGCGCCCATCGCGCCGAGCGCCACGAACTCGGTGGTCGGATCGTTGTTGTACCAGAGGTAATAGAAACCAAAGCCGAAAGCCGCCAAACTGACTAGTCGTCGCATTTTAATGTCCCCGCGAGCAGTTTTCCTCCAGTCTCCCGCAACCCTTGCGCGACGCGCCAAGCTTGGACAACGTAAACGACTAAATCGCGCGGCAAAGTCGTTAAGAATTATAGTACAAATGCGTTGCACGATGAAAGCGACTGTCAGAGTGTCCGGCGGGCGACATTTTTTTCTGCGGGGGCTTTACTTCGCCCGCCAACGTGCGTACATTGTTGTTCGGCGGCGCTTCACGGCGCGGCCTGTGGAAACTTCGCCTCAGAAATCCTTCAGATCCCGTTGACACGGCCCGGATTAAGAGAGTACTGTTTCCGTTCGCCCTGAAAAGGGTTGGTCTTTGAAAACTGAATAGTAGTGCATGCCTAATCGGCGGCGGGGGTCCAGGAATGGACCTGATGCCCGACCGATTTCTTTGAATTAATATGCGGTCAGTCCTGCCGTTCCATGACGCGTTAGCCGCGTCTCGAACGGTGGATATACTGAGCTATAATGGAGAGTTTGATCCTGGCTCAGAACGAACGCTGGCGGCGTGCCTGAGACATGCAAGTCGTGGGAGAAAGTCGTAGCAATACGGCTAGTACACCGGCGCACGGGTGAGTAACACGTGGACAACCTGCCTTAGAGCCTGGGATAACCCGTCGAAAGACGAGCTAATACCGGATAAGACCACGGGAAGTTCGCTTCCTGAGGTAAAAGATGGCCTCTGCTCCTGCAAGCTATCACTTTGAGAGGGGTCCGCGACCTATCAGCTAGTTGGCGAGGTAACGGCTCACCAAGGCTAAGACGGGTAGCTGGTCTGAGAGGATGGTCAGCCACACTGGGACTGAGACACGGCCCAGAGTCCTACGGGATGCAGCAGTCAGGAATATTGCGCAATGGAGGAAACTCTGACGCAGCGACGCCGCGTGGGTGATGAAGGCCTTCGGGTCGTAAAGCCCTGTCGGAGGGGAAGAAAAGTCTGTTGGCTAATATCCAGCGGACCTTTGACGGTACCCTCAAAGGAAGCACCGGCTAACTCCGTGCCAGCAGCCGCGGTAAGACGGAGGGTGCAAGCGTTGTTCGGATTGACTGGGCGTAAAGGGCGTGTAGGCGGTTTGTCAAGTCGGGTGTGAAAGCCTGGGGCTCAGCCCCAGAAGTGCATCCGAAACTAGCAAGCTAGAGCGCGATAGAGGAGGGTGGAATTCCTGGTGTAGCGGTGAAATGCGTAGATATCAGGAGGAACACCGGCGGCGAAGGCGGCCCTCTGGATCGTTGCTGACGCTGAGACGCGAAAGCGTGGGGAGCAAACAGGATTAGATACCCTGGTAGTCCACGCCTTAAACGATGGGTACTAGGTGTTCGGGGTGTTGACCCCCTGAGTGCCGCAGTTAACGCATTAAGTACCCCGCCTGGGGACTACGGCCGCAAGGTTAAAACTCAAAGGAATTGACGGGGGCCCGCACAAGCGGTGGAGCATGCTGTTCAATTCGACGCGACGCGAAGAACCTTACCTGGGCTAGACAACGGCGGACCGCCTGAGAAATCAGGCTTTCCCTTCGGGGACTGCCGGTTCAGGTGTTGCATGGCTGTCGTCAGCTCGTGTCGTGAGATGTTGGGTTAAGTCCCGCAACGAGCGCAACCCCTGCCCTTAGTTGCCACCGGGTAATGCCGAGCACTCTATGGGGACTGCACGGGTCAACCGTGAGGAAGGCGGGGATGACGTCAAGTCATCATGGCCCTTATGTCCAGGGCAACAAGCGTGCTACAATGGATTACACAAAGGGTTGCAAACTCGCGAGAGCCAGCTAATCCCAAAAAGTAATCCTCAGTTCGGATCGGAGTCTGCAACTCGACTCCGTGAAGTTGGAATCGCTAGTAATCGCGGATCAGAACGCCGCGGTGAATACGTTCTCGGGCCTTGTACACACCGCCCGTCACGCCATGGAAGCCTGCTGTACCGGAAGTCGGTGCACCAACCCGCAAGGGAGGTAGCCGCCTATGGTATGGCCGGTGACTGGGGCGAAGTCGTAACAAGGTAGCCGTAGGGGAACCTGCGGCTGGATCACCTCCTTTCTAACGAGTACGCCAGCTCTCTTCGGAGAGTTGGCCATTCGAGGTCAACCGCCGGCTAACACCGGTCGGTTTCGGCCGTGGCTGAAAAGTCTGTTTCCACCCCCGCTCGCACTACTATTCGGTTTTGAAGGGCCGCCCTTTCTCAGGGTTGAGTTCGCTCTTTGACAAGATTTTTGGATCGATACTGGTTTCGAGCTCTGCGCAAGGCCGGCCGATGCGCACTATCAGCTGGGCCCATAGCTCAGTTGGCTAGAGCGCGCCCCTGATAAGGGCGAGGTCGGAAGTTCGACTCTTCCTGGGCCCACCAATTTCCGCTCGATAGTTAGAGATTAGATATAAAGGACGGTGGCGCGGCTCGAGAGTTAGCGGATCAGTCAGAAGGGTTTGGGGCGGTAGCTCAATTGGGAGAGCATCGGCTTTGCAAGCCGGGGGTTGCCGGTTCAATCCCGGTCCGCTCCACCAGTATATTAAACGACCGGACGCGATAAGTGTCCGATGCAAGTTTTTCGCGCCCGCGGAACCTTACCAGGTAGCGGGATGTCGATCCGGTCTTTGACAACTGAATAGTAGGGTATCTAAAAGTGTAGTTAGTAGAGCCTTGTATGTGACTTAAGACCTTAAGTGGTCAAGCTACTAAGGGCACACGGTGGATGCCTTGGCGCAAGCAAGCGATGAAGGACGTGGCTGGCTGCGAAAAGCTCCGGGGAGCCGCCTAGCAGGCTTTGATCCGGAGATCTCCGAATGGGGCAACCCGGCATTCCTAATCGGATGTCATCGCGCGCTGAATTCATAGGCGCGTGGAAGCGAACGCAGGGAAGTGAAACATCTCAGTACCTGCAGGAAGAGAAATCAAAACAGAGATTCCCTCAGTAGCGGCGAGCGAACGGGGAACAGCCCAAACCTGACCTAGTGATAGGTGTGGGGTTGTGGGGCTGCTTCAGGGTTTACCCGGGAAGTTATCAAGATTGTCGATAGTCAAAGGCCCCTGGAAAGGGCAACCATAGAGGGTGATAGTCCCGTAGGCGAAATCGACAGTCCTTCCTGGAAGCAGTTCCCGAGTACCGCGGAACACGTGCAATTCCGTGGGAAGCCGGCAGGACCATCTGCCAAGGCTAAATATGAGCTTGCGACCGATAGTGTACCAGTACCGTGAGGGAAAGGCGAAAAGAACCCCGGTGAGGGGAGTGAAATAGAACCTGAAACCGTGTGCCTACAAGCAGTGGAAGCCAGGTGAGGCCAGGAGCAATCCCGGTCTCCGGGTGACCGCGTGCCTTTTGCTTAATGAGTCTGCGACTTACTAGGCGTGGCAAGGTTAAGCCGTAAAGAGGTGAAGCCGTAGCGAAAGCGAGTTCGAATAGAGCGTCAAGTCGCGTTTAGTAGACCCGAAGCGGGATGATCTACCCATGGTCAGGGTAAAGCGGCAGTAAAATGCCGTGGCGGCCCGAACCGGTGAAGATTGAAAACTTCTCGGATGAACTGTGGGTAGGGGTGAAAGGCTAATCAAATTCCGTGATAGCTGGTTCTCCTCGAAATATATTGAGGTATAGCCTCAGATGATGCCTGGTGGAGGTAGAGCACTGGATGGGCTAGGGTCCTTACCAGGATACCAAACCTAACCAAACTCCGAATGCCACCAAGGTTAATCTGGGAGTCAGACTACGGGCGATAAGGTCCGTGGTCGAAAGGGAAACAGCCCAGACCGCCGGCTAAGGCCCCAAAGTCGATGCTAAGTGGGAAAGGATGTGGGAGCGCACAGACAACCAGGAGGTTGGCTTAGAAGCAGCCATCCTTTAAAGAAAGCGTAACAGCTCACTGGTCAAGCGAACCTGCGCCGAAAATGTAACGGGGCTTAAGCATCGCGCCGAAGCCGCGGGCTTCCAGCAATGGAAGCGGTAGAGGAGCATTCTGGTTGCCAGCGAAGTACGACCGGCAAGGACGTATGGAGGCCCCAGAAGTGATTATGCAGACACGAGTAGCGATAAAGAAGGTTAGAAACCTTCTCGCCGTGAGTCCAAGGTTTCCTGGGTAAAGTTAATCTTCTCAGGGTTAGTCGGTACCTAAGCCGAGGCTGAAAAGCGTAGGCGATGGAAAGCAGGTTAATATTCCTGCACCACCAGTTGATCGTTTGAGCGATGGGGTGACGGAGAAGGGTAGGTCGTCCGGGTGTTGGATGTCCCGGTACAAACCCGTAGGCGGAAGCGGTAGGTAAATCCGCTGCTTCATTAACGCCGAGAGGTGATGTCGAGCGATTCCGTCAGGTCTCGCGAAGTGACTGATCCCATGCTCCCAAGAAAAACCTCTAAGCGAGATCATTTGGTGACCGTACCACAAACCGACTCAGGTGGACGGGTAGAGTATACCAAGGCGCTTGTGAGAATTGTGGTTAAGGAACTCAGCAAATTGACACCGTAACTTCGGAAGAAGGTGTGCCTGCTGATGTCATGGACTTCGCGTCCAGAAGCATCGGCGGGTCGCAGAGAGCAGTGGGTAGCGACTGTTTAGCAAAAACACAGGACTATGCTAAGCCGCAAGGCGATGTATATGGTCTGACGCCTGCCCGGTGCCGGAAGGTTAAGGGGACCCGTTAGTCCGTAAGGGCGAGGCGGGGAACCGAAGCCCCGGTAAACGGCGGCCGTAACTATAACGGTCCTAAGGTAGCGAAATTCCTTGTCGGGTAAGTTCCGACCTGCACGAATGGCGTAACGACTTCCCAGCTGTCTCGACCACAAACACAGCGAAACTGCACTCTCGGTGAAGATACCGAGTACCCGCGGCAGGACGGAAAGACCCTGTGCACCTTTACTATAACTTTGCAGTGAATCTAGGGATTTCATGTGTAGGATAGGTGGGAGGCTTTGAAGTGTGGGCGCTAGCTCGCATGGAGCCAACCTTGAAATACCACCCTTGTGATTCTTGGCTTCTAACCATCACTCTTACCGGGTGTGGGACACTGCATGGTGGGTAGTTTGACTGGGGCGGTCGCCTCCCAAAAGATAACGGAGGCGCGCGAAGGTTCTCTCAGGCTGAGTGGAAACCAGCCGTTGAGTGTAATGGCATAAGAGAGCTTAACTGCGAGAGCGACGGCTCGAGCAGGTGCGAAAGCAGGTCATAGTGATCCGGTGGTCCCGTATGGAAGGGCCATCGCTAATCGGACAAAAGGTACGCCGGGGATAACAGGCTTATCTCCCCCAATAGTTCACATAGACGGGGAGGTTTGGCACCTCGATGTCGGCTCGTCACATCCTGGGGGTGGAGTAGCTCCCAAGGGTTCGGCTGTTCGCCGATTAAAGTGGCACGCGAGCTGGGTTCAGAACGTCGTGAGACAGTTCGGTCCCTATCCGCCGTGGGCGAAGGATACTTGAGAGGAGCTGTCCTTAGTACGAGAGGACCGGGACGGACGTACCTCTGGTGTACCGGTTGTGGCGCCAGCCGCATCGCCGGGTAGCCATGTACGGACGGGATAACCGCTGAAAGCATATAAGCGGGAAGCCCACCTCAAGATTAGGTATCCCGATCGTAAGATCCTAAAGGCCCCTTCTAGACCAGGAGGTTGATAGGCCAGGGGTGGAAGCGCCGTAAGGCGTGGAGCTGACTGGTACTAATCGGCCGTGAGGCTTGACCACTACCTATTTCAATTCGAGCTAACCACTCGAGTTGCTATAGTCGCCGCATACTTGTCCGGGTTTCAATCGCTAACCGGACGGGACGGCAAAGGTCGAGTCACAAATAAGGTTCGAACGACTGCACTTGCAGACCCTACTATTCAGATTTGTCGGAGCTTGAGCGCTCACCTAACGGTGAGCGCGACAGGTTTCCGGTCGCCATGGCGAAGGTGAAACACCCGTTCCCATCCCGAACACGGCAGTTAAGCCCTTCAGCGCCGATGGTACTGTGACCGAAGGCGTCACGGGAGAGTAGGACGCGGCCGGGGAATCTCGAGAGGGCGGAGTCGAAAGACTCCGCCCTTTCCTCTTTCGCGCGCTTCGCGCGCGAAAGAAACCATATTGCGCGATGCGCGCAATAGTCAGATTCTCGGGCATGTAATGCTCGAGAATCACAGCAGCATCGCTCGCGTCGCGCTACGCGCGTCGCTCGCGATGCTTGCCGGAGTCGCGACGGCATGCGCCGTCGCGACCACTATGCGCGGAGCAGCTAGTGGACGATGAGCATAATCTTGAAGACCTTGGCCGGCGGCGTGCCCTTCTCCCACGGACGGATGTAACGCATCTCGAGCGTGCCGTTCCCGCTCGCTTGCACTGCGAAGTGAAAAATCTGATGTCCGGGCGCGCCCGGCATCGCGCTGTCGAGTTTGAATCTCGGCTCACCGACGGGATTGACGAATCCTCCCGCGACAGGCTGGGGTTGCCACGTGTACCCGGTCCCCGAAGTAGCAGGCAGCGATATCTCAAGCGCGTCGCCGCGGTCGAGCGAGAATTGACGGCCGTTGTCGTCCAGCGAAATAAATATCACGCTCGCGCTCGCGGGCGACGCCAGAAGCAATGCGAGCAAACACAACAGCAAATGCGATCGGCGAATTCTCATGAGCTCACCAAATACTACGCACGGGATATTGTCTGATCCGCTGGTCGGGAGTGAGAATCGCCATACCCTCTGCAATCGCTTGGCATATCAACAAACGATCGAAGGGGTCGCGATGGATCGGGGGCAGGCGAACCACCTGCAACACCATCTCTTCGCTGAGTGGCAGAGGTTCGATCAACTCTTTTTTTCGAAAAGTGGGTACGTAGCTATCCACCGGTTCAGGCAGCGGCATGTTTCCGAGTGCGTTCTTCACTGCGATTTCCCAAGCAGAGACGACACTCAGGAACGCTTCATTCGATGGATCACGGAACATCGCGCGTGCGGTCGCTGAGAGGAGTTGGTCGTCGGCAACGATCCAGAGGAACGTGCAAGAATCGAGAAGGAGCTTCACTTCGACTCTTTACCCTCAAACGCGTCGAGCAGCCAATCTGGGAGTGGATCGTTGAAGTTCTCAGGAACAATTAAGCGCCCCTTGTCGAGTCCGATTGGCCGAGGGCCACGATTCTCCGGCTTGATCGGACGGATCTCGGCGATCGGCACGTTGCGTTCACAGAGTATGATGGTTTCCCCTTTCTTGACCCGGCGCAGATGCTTCGAGAGGTGAGTTTTAGCCTCATGAATATTGAGCCGAATCATGATTCAATTATAGATCTATTAGTGAACTAACTCCAGCCTTTCTTCGACCGAAGAAACGGTTACGCTCAACTACGGCTGCTGCGAGTCACCACGGCTTGCACCGACAGAGAAAGCTTGAGCAGGATGTCTTTTGCATGAATCGTTTGCAGCACTCCGCGAGATGGACGCCGCTCCCCACCTTGGCACTGAAGGCTCCGGCGAAGTCTTCTTACGCGTACGCGGGCGCTTGATGGACGTCGAAGAATTGTTCGCTGGGATTTGCGATCGCATTCCCGACGCGATGGCCCGTAACAAGGTCCCGGGCGTCGCGCTCGGAATCGTATACGAGGGACGCGAATTCGTGAAGGGATTCGGCGTCACCAACGTCCGCCATCCGCTGCCCGTGGATCAAAGGACGCTCTTTCAGATCGGCTCGACGACCAAGACCTTCACCGCCACCGCCGTGATGCGCCTGGTCGAGGCCGGGCAACTCGTGCTCGACGAGCCGATTCGCACTTATCTGCCAGACTTTGCGATGCGCGATGCCGAGGTCACGGCGCGGCTCACGACGCGTCATCTGCTGAACCATACCGGTGGATGGGAAGGCGACTTCTTCGCGGATACCGGCAACGGCGACGACGCGCTTGCGCGCTACGTCAAGTTGATGGCGGACCTGCCGCAACTTACTCCGCTCGGCACCATCCTGTCGTATAACAACGCTGCATTCTCGCTCGCTGGACGAGTCGTCGAGGTGGTGACGGGCAAAACTTACGAAGCCGCGCTCAACGAGTTGGTGCTTGAGCCGCTCGGGCTGAAGCACTCATTTCTGTTTCCGGCAGACGTCATGACCCATAGCTTCGCGGTCGGTCATGCGACAATTGCCGACAAGACTATCGTGCTTCGGCCGTGGCAATTGACACGCGCGTGCGCCTCGGCCGGCGGAATAGCAGCGTCGATGATGGACCAGATACGCTACGCGCGGTTCCATTTGGGCGACGGAACCGCGGAGGGCGGCGCGCGCGTACTTACCCCGGAATCGATCGCCATGATGCAGACGCCGGGCGACGCCGGGATGCTTGATATCAAGATGGGGCTCGCGTGGATGACCACCGAGATCGGCGGGCTCCGGCGCGTATTTCATGGCGGCGGTACCTTCGGGCAAATCTCGGCCTTCACGATGACGCCGGAGCGCAAATTCGGACTCGCGCTCGCCACCAATTCGACGAGCGGCGGATTCTTCAATCTCGAGGTGACCAAAGACCTGGTAGCGAAGTTCCTCGGCAACGACGCGCCCGAGCCGGCCGAAATTCCAATGACTCCGCCCCAGATGGCGGAATATTCAGGGCGCTACACGCAAGCCACGGGCGACATCGAGATCAAGACGGAGGCCGGCAAGCTGATGGTGCAACTACATCCGAAGGGCGGATTTCCGACCAAAGACACTCCGGCCGGTCCGCCGCCGCCACCGTTTCGAATCGGGCTGGTCGGCACGGATCGCGTCGCGATGGTCGAGCCGCCGTTCAAGGATATCCAAGGCGAGTTCATCCGAAATCCCGACGGTTCGATCGCGTGGCTGCGCTGGGGCCATAGGATCCACGACCGCGCGTAAGCGAGATTTAGAGACGCGCCGTTAGAACATCGCGAACTGCGCGTTCTTGTCGACGTTCACCTTCATCGCGCTGGCGCTCGAGCTGGCCACTCGGCACGCGAGGGCGTCGCCGCCCTTGCACGCGTTGCTGGCGAGTTCGATTTGCGTTTTCGGCCATACCGAGAGCGAAATCGAATCGCAATCGCGCGCATTGCCCCCTTTGCACGACGAGTAAAGTTCCGCGTACTGCTCGTCCATGCGGGCGCATACGGCGGAGTCGCCGTTGTCGCAGGCTACGGCGTCGAGTGCGTGGCAGGACGCGTCGTCATTCGCCTGGCACTCTCGCGCGAGCTGATGGCTGGCCTGCGCCTGAAATTTGGGGACGTAATCCGTGCAGACGCTCGCGGGTGCTTCGCAACTGGACTGGAGCATCGCCACGCACGCGTCGGTTTCGTTTTGTGCGCATCGGTCGGCGTTGGTTTGATAGAGCTGATAGACGACGGTCTCGCCGTACGACATGCAGCCGGACAGCGAGCACGCGGCCGCCGAGATCAATGCGAGCCGCATCCGACCGCGGCAATTTGGAAACCACCTGCCCACGATCAAAAGACGACGGGACCCCGCCGGAAGTTTCAGATAGGCGAAGACACGACAAAAAAAGGCAGTCCGCGCGGACTGCCTTTTAGGTCGCCGTTTGAACACTAATCAGTGTTTGGTCTCGATTCGCCTGCCGTATGTCACTTCGCCTTTGTCTACACGCAGGCTGAAGCCGCAATCGGGATTCGTACACACCCAAGCCTTGAACATAACCGACGCGCCCTCCTGTCCGTAATCGGACAGGGGAATCAACGCGCCGTTGTTACATTTCTGGCACTTCGGCCACTCCATCATCCGCGCCTCCTTGCAGCCGACCCGAACCGCATCGTCCGTGCCTGAAATTATAAGACCAACAAATCTAAAGCAACGTGTCTAAAAACCCGTCCGGAAGCCTACCCAAGCGGTTGGACGACGAAGGTGATGAAGAGACCGAAGAGCCTATTTTAGCGCGCGGACGGAGAAACCGCGATCATTGCTGCACAACAGCGAGCGTTTGCCGTCGAGCACCGTCTCGAGCACGACTTCGCGGCCCCACAGCCGCTGCAGGTAGTTGAGGCTCTTCTCGGCGTACTCGATATGCAGGTCGCGGCCGTCGTGATCGTGCTTGATGTAGAGCGTGCGGTTCTGGCCGAAGTCGGCGTCGTCGACTTTGAGGACCGGAATCGAGTTGGTGCCGACATTCTTGATGAGCGTCGCCTTGACTTCCTTCCAGCCCTCGTCGTCCGCGACCTTGCTGACGACCAGCTCCTCGCCGCGCGCCTCGTACTCGAAGATATCCATCTCGCGCATGAGCTCTTCAGTAAGGTAGCGGCGGATGAACGACGCGTCGCGCTCGACCTCGCGCACCTCGAAGATTTTTTCGTCGCCGGACTTCGCAGGCGGACCGTCGCGCTTGATCTCCTCAGCAGTCGGGTTCGTGTAGCGGCGGTGGATGTCCTCCCAAATCTTGAGTCCGAGGTGATACGGGTTGATCTGGCCGGGAATCGGCCGCGTGACCTGGTTGTGATTGACGATGAACTCGAGATGGAGTCCCTGCTCGAGGCCGAGCGACTCGAGAAGTTTCTTGTGCCAGTAGCTCGCCCAACCCTCGTTCATGATCTTCGTCTCCATCATCGAGATGAAGTACTTGGCCTCTTCATCGACGATGGTGAGCAGATCTTTTTCAAAGTCGGCGAGGAACGGGTTGTGATCGCGTATGAAGAGCAGGACGTCTTCGTCGGGTTCGAGCGGTACTTTGTGGAAGTCGGGCACCTCGACCTGCTTGCGCGCGTGAATCTTCTGAAACGGATCGGGTTGTCCCTGCGCGGTGTCTTCCGCGCGAGCCATCTGTTCGAGCGGCGAGAGTTTCTTGATCGCGAAATTGCGCCGGCATTGCCATGACAGCGCGTGCGCCGCGTCGAGAATGCGTTCGACCTTCTCGACGCCGATCGACGGATCCTCGACGTAGCGCCGCACGCGCATCGCAGCCGACTTGAAGGCTTCGATCGTAAGCTCGGCGCGCGTCGCGGACCTGAACGTGAAATTATTCTTGAAAAAGTCGTTGTGCCCGTACACGTGCGCGATCGTCAGCACCTGCAGCAGCAGCGAGTTGTCGCGCATCAGGTACGCAATCGCAGGATTCGAGTTGATCACCATCTCGTACGGCAGCCCGCTGACGCCGTGATCGTAAAGCGTCTTGAGCTTCTCGTACGACTTGCCGTACGACCAGTGCGGGTAATGCGACGGCATCCCGGAGTACGCCATGTAGCCGAGCATCCCGGTGTGATCGCAAAGCTCGAATTCCTGCGGATAGCAGCTGAGCCCAAACTCTGCCGCCTTGTCGCGGATGCGCCGGTCCCACTCGACGAGGTCGTCGAGACTCCACACCGTGATATTGCGGGCCGTTCCCGCATCCAGAGTGGCGCTCATGCTTCCTTCACCCTGTCCTTGGCCAGGAAGGCTTTGAACGACGGCCAGATGTCTTCCTTGCGCTCAATCAGCACGGTGTGAAAGTTCGGCGCCTGGATTCGGCGGAACACGTTGAGCATCGACGATTCGTAGTAGCGCGACCCCAGCGGCTTGATCTCGCCGTAGCCGAACAGGTTGCAAATCCCGGCAAGTTCCTCGGCATCCTTCAGCGCGGCCGGATTGTCGGAATCGAAGTTGTCGCCGTCCGAGCAATGGAACGCGTACAGGTTCCACAGCGACGGATGGTATCGCGCGGCGATTATTTCCAGCGCCTTGGCATAGCCCGACGAGATGAACGTGCCGCCCGATTCGCCCTTGTGAAAGAACTCTTCCTCGGTGACCTCGCTGGCCTCCGTGTGATGCGCGATGAAAACGATTTCGACGTTGCGATAGCGCGTCGAGATGAACTGGTAGAGCAGGAAGAAGAAGCTGCGCGCCAGGTACTTCTTCATCGTGTCCATCGATCCCGACGTATCCATGATGCAGATGACCGCAGCGTTCGATTCTTCCTTGGTGTCCACCTCGACGTGCTTGTAGCGCAGGTCGTCCTGGTGGAAGGGGAAGCGCCGATGCGCCCGCTGGAATGTGGCGCCGGTCGAAGGCGAGAGCCCTTCTTCGTCGAGCGTCTCCTGGTCCAGCGTGCCTTCTTCGAGCGCGATTTCGTCGAGCGCGCCTTCAACGTCGGCATCGGCGCCGTCTTCAAGATCCGCCTTCGGTTGTCCAAGTGAGCGCGCGATCGCGTCGTGGCGCTTGTCGGACGCGAGCATCCGCATCACGCGCTGTTTGGCAGTCCGCCGCTTGTCGAGCCTGATGCGGATGCCTACCTTGCGGTAGCCTTTGCGCCGCGACGAGTAGTCGGACTGGATTTCGCGCAGCGCGCGCCGTTCGAGGTTGGGGAGTTCGAGATCCTCGAACATGATCTCGATCAGTTCTTCGAGCGTGACGTCGGTCTCGTAGTAATCGACGCCTGGGCGGTCGCCGGCGTGCTCGTCGCCTTTGCCGGGGCCGTCTTTGCCGGTCTTGCCGACGACCTGCCCGGGGCGCGAGTCGCCGTCGCCCTGCGACGCGCCGGGCGAGTTGTCGCCGAACACGAAGCGATATTCCTTGATTCCGCGCAGCGGAACCTTGATTACGCGATCCTTGTCTTTGCCGATGATCGATTCTTCGGCGATGATGTCGGCGATATTTTCGCGGATCGACTCGCGAACTTTCTGCCGATGCCGCAGCCGGTCGCCCGCCGACCGATCAGAGCGTTCAGCGTCGGAGATCCGGTACTCGCGGAAAATAGTATCGCCGCTCATCGTTGCCTCAGAGGAGCTCCTTACGTTGTGCGCCTGAACGCACGGTGGTCGCTCTAGACATGGTTCCGGGTTTCTTCGCTCCGCAGACTCCGCTCAGAATGACACAAAAAACTGCCGACCTTGAAATCTCGATTTGGCATCCGAGTCTTTTCGTTTTGATTCCGGGTCTTTGCCGTTCCGTTCTGAGTCTTGTGTCATTCTAGAGCGAAGCGAAGAATCCCGGTCTTTTTCTACGGCTCAGCACTCAAATCCCGCCACGTCGGGTTCTCCTCTTCGATCAGTGCAATCTTTTTCGGTCGCAAGAGCCCTTTGATCTGTTTCTCGGCAGCGATTGCTGCACTGATGTCGTTAGTCTCTTGAAAATAAACGAGACGGTCGATCCTGTAGCGCTTTGTGAATCCGGGTACCGCTCCACTCTTGTGTTCATGCACGCGCCGCTCGAGGTCGTTCGTAACACCGGTGTACAGCGTTCGGGACGGACTACTCATTATATAAACGTAGTAGCTCCTACTGTTCGATGTTTTCCGCACACCGCTTCCGGATCCGGGATTCTTCGCTTCGCTCTGGAATGACATGAGAACTCAATCTCAATCCTTCCACAGATTATTCGCCGCGTACTTCAGCACCACGTCCACGCACGATTCACAGTACCCGTTCTCGAGCAGGTTCTTCACCATCGAGCTGTACTTCTCGCCTTGCTCCTCGTCGCGGGTGCGCGCCTTGGTGATGATGCGCGAAATGTCGCGCACACTCGTCATCAGCTTTTTCTCGATCGCTTCCTTGAGCGGCTCGTAGCTCTTGTAGCTAATCTTTTCGCCGCGCCGCGAGGTTGCCCACAGGTACGCGATCACTTCCTGGCGGAATCCGTCGGCCGCTGACCCGATAATCGCGATTTGCTCCTCGATCGACTTGAGGAAGCCCTCGTCAGGCGACAATTCCTCGTTGGTATTGCGATCGCGCACGCGCGTCTTGTTGACGTACGCCTCCGCGTGATCGAGGTAGTTCTGGAACAGCGACTCGGCCTGCTCCTGGTACGAGTACACGAACGCGCGTGTGATCTCCTTTTCCAGCAGGTCGAGATATTCCTTGTGCAACGTGTCCTGCAGGAACTCGAGGTACTGCTTGCGCGTGTCGTCGGGCAGGTCGCCCTCCTTGGTCATCGAGATCAGCGCCTCGCGCACGTTGATCGGATTGATGCAGTTGCCGGTGACGTTGTCCGACAGCGCGTTGTCGAGCGCCTTCATGATGAAACGGGTCGATATGCCCGACATGCCCTCGCGCTTAGTGTCTTCCTTCAGCTCCTGCACGTCGATTTTCTTGGTGCGTCCCTTCTCGACGACTTCCTCGCCGTTGTAGAGCCGCAGCTTGGTCATCAGATCGCACTTCGAAGTCGGCTCGAGCCGCGACAGGATTGCGTACATCGACGCGAGTTCGAGCGTGTGCGGCGCCACGTGCGCGCGGAAGTCGGAGTTCCTGATGATCTTCTGGTAGATCTTCACCTCTTCCGACAGGCGCAGGTTGTACGGCACTTTCACCACGACGATACGATCGAGAATCGCCTCGTTGGTGTGATCGGCCTTGAACTTCTGCCACTCGGCCTCGTTCGAATGCGCGACGATGCAGGTATCGACGTAGACCATCCCGTGCCGGCCCGGCGCCGGAATCACTTTCTCCTGCGTCGCCGTGATCATCGCGTGCAGGTACTCGGTCTCGTTCTTGAAAACTTCGATGAACTCCACGATTCCGCGGTTGCCGACGTTGAGCGCGCCGTTGAGTTCGAGCACGCGCGGGTCGCCCTCGGAATATTGATCGAGCTTCGAGATATCTTCCGATCCAATCAGCACCGAAGTGTCCTGGTTATTCGGATCGACCGGCGGCACCACGCCGACTCCGACGCGGTTGCGCTTGGAGAAGTTGCGCGCGGCTACCGGAAATTCCTCGTAGCGGTTGTTGAACTCGGACTTGAGCCGATAGCGGCAGACCGGGCACAGGTCGCCCTCGATATGCACACCCAGCATCTTCTCGAACTCGCGCCGCAGATGGCGCGGCACCAGATGCAGCGGCTCCTCGTTCATCGGGCATCCTTCGATCGCATAGATGAGTCCGACCTGCTCGAGTCCGCGCTGGATTCTCTCCACCAGCGAACTCTTGCCCGAACCTACCGGGCCCATCAGGTACAGCACCTGCCGGCTCTCTTCGCCCTTGAGCGACGCCGAATGGAAGTAGCGGACGATCTGCGCGATGGTGCGCTCGATCCCGAAAAATTCATCCGCGAAGAAATCGAAGACCTTCAACGGCTCATCCTTGAAAAGCCGCTTGGTACGCGGATCGTCGGTGTCGGCCAACGGATGAAGCCCGGCCGAGATGATCAAGTCGTAGATTCGCGCGTGCGCCAGCTTGGTCATGATCGGGTCGGCTTTCACGACCTCGAGATATTCGAGCAAGTTGCCACGCCACTGCTTCGACTCGCGTGCAGCGCGGTCTTCTTTGATCACTCGCTCGAAGTTATTGAGATCCGCCATCGGCTATCTCCTTCGGGTTCGGGTTATAGAATGTTGAGCAGGAATACTGCCTGGGGAGCGCGGGATACGGTCGGGCCGTAATTATTTCTGAGCCCATCTGACATCGAGTATATCGGAGCCATTTAGCTGCAACAAGTAAGTTAGATGAAAGCAACACACTCAGGCGCGTCCCGTGTTAACAGGCGTTCAGGATGTTGATTTGCGCTCTACTGAAACAGCCGCTCGGAGACCGGCACGGTGTCGCCGAGCACGATTCGCCCGCGATCGTTTCGCACCGTCGCCGCGAACACGGTATCGTCGTGCGCGAACGACAGCCACCATCGCTGCGCGGCGGCGAGCCCGAGATAGTGCGCCTTCTGCTCCATGGTGCGCAGTGCGTCGAGATCGTAAGCCTGGTTCCACGGGCCGCGGACATGCGAGCGCGTCGGCACGATATCGGCGAGATGCATGAAGCATTCGCCGCCGTCGGTGACCAGCGCCGCCTGATGGTCCCGCGTATGGCCGCCGGTCACGACGGCGCGCACGCCCGCGATGACGTCGGTGTCGCCGTCGATTGCTTCGAGTCTCGATCGCACCGGCGCGAGAATCTCCTCGATATGCCGATACGCCGCTCGCAGCCGCTCATTTCGCGGATTTTCAGCAAGCTCGAGCTCGCCGCGCTGCACGAAGATTCGCGCGCGCGGAAACGCGGCCTCGAACGCGCCGGAATCCCGCCGCCGCACGATTCCCCCGCAATGATCGAAATGCAGATGCGACACGATCAGATGCGTCACGTCGCCGGCCTCCATCCCAAGCGCCCGCAGATGCTCCGGGAGCCATCCGTCGCCATGATCGAAGATCTGACGCTCGACGGCGCTCAGCCGGTTGCCGATTCCCGTGTCGACCAGAATCGCGTCGGACCCCTTCATGATGAGCGGACACGTCAGGTTCAGGCGGATACGGTTGCGCTCGTCCGGCGGATGGTTGCTCTTCCACAGCTCGCGCGGCACGACGCCGAACATGCATCCGCCGTCGTTGCGCCACAGGCCGTCGGCAAGGAACGCGACGTCGAAGGCGCCGACTTTGATCTTCGGAGGTGTCTCAGCCATCTAACTTCCCATCAACCACGTTCCGAGGATCAGCGCGAGACCGCCCATCGCGACGATCGCGACGTGCGCCTTCACCATCCGAGACATCGCACCCGGCACCGCGTCGCTACGTCCGCGCGCCACGACGGCCCTGATAACTGCGCCGACTCGCATCGACCACGTCATCACGACGATCATAACGATAAACAACGCAATCTTGATCGCAAGCACGGTCATAAATGCGGTCGAGAACACAAACCGTCGCGCAACTCCGGCGGTAGTCAGGTTGATTAGCCCCGTCGCGAGCAACACCGCCGCGGCAACGAGTCCAAGCAGATCGATCTTGGGCGCCGCGCTCGCAACGAAATTTTTCTGCTCGTCGCTGCCCGCCCCGAGCGCAAGTCCGGCGATCACAAAGCAAGCGCAAGCGCCAATCCAAACAGCGCCCGCGGCAGCATGCACCCAAAGAATCGCAGCAGGAAACAATACGAACCTCTTCTGGAAAGGAATCGCAAAAAGACTAGCGATTTCCGCTCATCGAGCGCACATAATGTCATATTCTCACTTTATGGCCGCATCAGAGAACAAACCTCGCGTACCCGTGGGGACGCCCTCGTACGATAATTGGCGCGCTTTCGACGACGGCGAGAAAATGCTCGGAGAGTACGAGTACTTGTTATATACAGATGCTTGGCTCACCGGAGAAGTCACGTCCGGTGTCGGACCGTACAAATTCTTTAATCTCGGTCCTTCGCTAGAAGAACCTGGCCGAGTTTGGCCGACTATAGGATTGCGACTTTCGACACACGTCTCCTTTGACTTGCCGAAAATGAACAAAACCGACGCCTTGAGATATCACGGCGGTTCGATGACAGACGAGATTGCTGCGCTGGCGTCGCTCAAATGTGGCGTGCGCCTTCGCTCTGGCGGCCAAACGAGAAGATTTGACCCCGGCGACGACCCTCTTGGTCGGCCGGTTGCTTGGAGCGAACGCCGCGGTCCCGAGCTTAGTTCGTTCATAGGTACTCGACGTTTGCGGTTACCGACCATCACTGGTCAGCACTCAATGATGCCTATAGGGGAGATGAAGTCTTTTCCATCGCTTGCGCCTGGTGATGCGATCGGCCTGGTTCGTTCGGCTCGGTTGTATCAGGATGCGCTCTGGCTTTCGGAATCTGAACCTCACCTGTCTTGGCTAATGCTCGTATCAGCTGTCGAGACTGCGGCAAATCTGTGGCGTTCCGCGAAAGGTCCGGCGCTAGAGCGTCTGAAAGCATCACACGGTGAATTCGTGGAATATTTGGAAAGCGTCCGAGTTCCCGGACTTCCCGAGAAGGTCGCGAATCAATTTGCCGACTCCATAGGCATGACCAAGAAGTTCATCGATTTCTTAATTGAATACGCCCCGCCCGCACCAGAAAAGCGACCGCCCGCATGGGCACAAGTCGATTGGTCAAACGACAGCCTCAGACGAGGGTTCGGCAGGATCTACGGTCACCGTTCGAATGCTCTTCACGCGGGAATTCCATTCCCTGCACCCATGTGTCAGCCTCCAGCGAAATTTGAGGCGTCGTGGCCAGCGGGCGAGGAAAGGCCGACGGCAAAAGCGGTTTCAGTCGCTGGTGGCACTTGGCTTGAAGAGGATATGCCGATGCTGTTGCATACGTTCGAATACATCGCACGTCACGCCTTGAATGCCTGGTGGTCGTCAGCTGCGAGCGCGGCACCCAGATGAGCCTGATGCTTGAGTTACGACGATGAGGAACGGGCGAGGTAAGAATCGGAACCTCCCCTCCCATAACAGTTCTAACAGGGACGAAGTCCCGCATCTTTTCTTAGGACTGGGTGCAGGGGTCACCCCTGCCGAAGGAAGTGTGAAACCCACCGCGGGTTTCACATCAAATAAAGTGATTTCATCTATCGACTGGATGCCTGCGTTGGCGGGCGGCTTCATTTTGAGCTAACAAGAATTTTTGACGGCGGAGGTGAACGCGATGCTCAATCCTTACATCGAGGCGCACGAGTTGCGCGCGCTGGTGCTCAAGAAGGAAGTTCGGCCGCGCGAGGTTGCGGAGTTTTTTCTTGCGCGCGTCGAGAAGCTGAATCCGAAGCTGGGCGCATTCATGACTGTCACCGCCGAGCGAGCGCTTGCGGACGCGTCGCGGCTCGAAAAGATGAACGCTGCGGATGCAGCCAAACTTCCACTCTTCGGCGTTCCGTACTCGCTCAAGGATTTGCTCTGGACGAAAGATATTCGCACCACCTTTGGCTCGAAGAACTACGAGAACTGGCACGCGCCCGCGGACGCGGAACTCGCCGTGCGGCTGGCCAACTCCGGCGGAATCCTGCTCGGCAAGACGACGACCCCGGAATTCGGCCTGCGCCCGACCACCGAAGGCGGTCTTTGTCCGCCGGCGCGCAATCCCTGGAACCTCGAGCACACTGCCGGCGGCTCCAGTGGCGGTTCGGCCTGTGCGGTCGCCGCGGGATTGCATCCGGTCGCGCAGGGCAGCGACGGCGGCGGCTCGGTGCGAATCCCGGCGGCGTGCTGCGGGTTGGTCGGAATCAAACCGTCGCGCGGAAGAATCACGCGCGCACCGTCGGAGGGCGAATCCTGGGGCGGACTCTCGACGACCGGCCCGATCGCGCGCACCGTCCGCGACGCAGCGCTGATGCTCGATGCGATGGCGGGGATGATGCCCGGCGATCCGTACGCGGCGCGTCCGCCGGCGCGTCCGTTCGTCGAGGAAGTCTCGGCGCATCCGAAAAAACTCCGGCTCGCCGTTATCAACCACAGCGCGCTTGGCACGCCCGATGCTGAAACTCTCGCAGCGCTCGAGTCCGCATGCGGCGTATTCTGCGAGATAGGGCATCGCATCGAGCCGCTGACACTTGATCCTGGCGCGCAACTCGGGAAATTCGCGCGCGTGATCGTCGGTGCGTCGGTCTCGGCGCTGAACATTCCAAATCCCGACTTGCTCGAACCGGTGGTGCGTAGCAGCTACGAATGGGGCGCGAAAATTTCCGCCGCCGACTACATCCGCGCGATAGCCGGGATGCACAACACGTCGCGCGAGATCATCCACGCGCTCATGCCGTACGACGCGCTGCTCGCACCGACGTTGACGCGGCCCGCGGTGCGGCTGGGTACGTTGCCGTCGAATCCGACGACTGGCGCCGACGAAATCTACAAATGGATCGCATTCACTTTCCCGTTTAACTCGACCGGCCAGCCGGCTATCTCGATTCCTAATGGATTCAGCGCGGCGGGATTGCCACTCGCGTTGCAGATTGTCGGCCGTCCCGGCGACGAAGCCGGCATAATCGCATTGGCAGCGGAGTTCGAGCGCGCGCGCCCCTGGAAGGAAAAGCATCCTCCAATCTAGGCTGTGGGGAATTCGCAATTCCTGGCATCCTCAAGCAAGCTGGCCCGGCGGGCGTGCAAGAGGGCAAGCGCGGTATCGGTGCTTAAATCGTTATTTCGACACGTTCCAGGTTGGCGGTGCCCGACTCGAGCGGAATTTCCTCGCCATGCTTCAAGAGACTTTCGATGTAGCCTCGGATGGCATCTTTCACCATCGCCCGCGCTTCCTCGATGGTCTCGCCCTCGGTAACCAGCCCCGGGAGCGCGGGAACGGAGACGATATAGCCACCCTCTGCGGCGGGTTCGAAAACCGCTGTGTAGTGATAAAGCGCCACGCCGTCACCTCGTTGTTTTTTTTCGTAACCGTCGCCAAATTCGTTCTCTTGATTGTAGGGCGCTGGCGTCAACCGTCAAGACCATCCGAAGCTCGACTTTGAGGTTGCACCGAAATGTCCCGTTGATTCGCGCGCGCTAGTTGAGCATCATAGCGGCCCATCGGCGCGCTCGACCTTTTACATTTTGCGCCGGCGATGCGGGAGGCTCACAAATGCCGCGTGATGTAGTCGCTACTCTTGATTCGATGATCTCGGAGCGTTCGCTCCTCAAACATCCGTTCTACCAGGCGTGGACCGCGGGCACGCTCACACTCGAGCGGTTGCAGAACTACGCGGTCGAGTACTATCCGCACGTCGCGGCGTTTCCGCGCTACCTGAGCGCGATTCATTCGCGATGCGCCGACATTGCTTCTCGCCAGGCGCTCCTCGAGAACCTCATCGAGGAAGAACGCGGGGCAGAAAACCATCCGGAGCTCTGGCTGCGCTTCGCCGAGGCGATCGGCGTCCCGCGCGAGCGCGTCCTCGAGGCGACGACGTCGCCGTCGAGCGCCAGCCTGGTGCGCGCGTTTACGGAACTCACATCGAGCGGGCACGTCGCGAGCGGACTGGCCGCACTGTACGCCTACGAATCGCAGATTCCGCCGGTGGCGACGGCAAAGATCGATGGCCTCAGGCGCTTCTACGGCGTTGACGACGAGCGCGGACTAGCCTTCTTTACGGTGCACGAAAAGGCCGACGTATGGCACGCGCGGACCGGCGCGGAGTTGCTCGGACAGCATTGCGCGACCGACCGCGACCGCGAGCTTGCCGTCAAGGCGGGTGATCGCGCGCTCGACGCCTTGTGGTCGCTGCTCGACGCGTGTTAACGCGCGCTGAGCGTGCATCAACACGTTTCAAGGAGTAGACTATCGCTACTCGATGTAAAGATAGTTACGTGATCTAGACGAGTCAGGATTTCGGTTTCAAATAGGGGAGATCACTACGAGATATCAAACGACAGCCGCCGCGCTGGCTTTTTGTGTTTTGGCGATAGGCACCGCGTCGGGGCCGCAGAACGCGTTCGCGCAATGCGGTGAGACGTTGAGTCGCCCGATTCCGCTTGGCGTTTCGGGCGGAAACATCAATGCGTTTGGCGGGTCCGGTCGCAATAGATTCTGTTTCAGCGGGACGCTGGGCTCGATGGTGCAGGATTCGAGCGGTAATCAGTACATCCTCAGCAACAATCACGTGCTCGCCGACATCAACAAGGCCAAGCCAGGCCAGCAAATCATTCAACCCGGCCTCATCGACACCTCGCCCGTGTGCCAAAAGGTGCCATCGGATGCGGTCGCAAAATTCAGCCGCACTGTCAAAATCCAGTTCGGAAGTCACACAAACACCATCGATGCTGCGATAGCGGCCGTCGACCCAAACGACGTCAGCCCCGACATCCTCAATATCGGGCCGATAGCAAGTTCGGTGGTTACAGCGACGCCCGGTCTGCCAGTTCAGAAGATGGGCCGTACGACCTGCCTCACGACCGGAACGATTTCGGCGGTCGGCGTCAACGGAACTGTGAACTATAGCGACACCGGGAAAAAACTCGCCAAATTTGTCAACCAGATCCTGATTGACACCGATAACTTTGGCGGACCTGGCGATTCCGGATCGCTAATCGTAACCCAGGACACTTGTCCCCAGGCGGTCGGCCTGCTGTTCGCGGGCTCATCGGATCAAACTCAGACGGTAGCCAATCCGATTTCCGCAGTGCTGAGCGGGCTGAACGTTTCGATGGTGGGCGGATGCACCCCGTCGGCAGCATCGAGCACCGCGCAAGCTGATGTGGAAGCCGGGAACGTCGGGATGTCCAAGGAAGTCGTCGCAGCGGCGACCGGTGTTCGCGACCGGCACGAGGACGACCTGATGCGCATCCCGGGCGCAGTCGGCACCGGAATCGGAATTGGCGACGAGCCCGGGCAACCCGCGATCATTGTTTACGTCAAGAAGATGACGCCCGAGGCGCAAGCGGCCGCACCGAAAGATGTCGAAGGCGTGCCGGTGAAGCTGATCCAAAACGGCGGATTCGTCGCTTACTGAAGTCGATCCAGGCCGACTCGTTTCCAAAAACCAGTTCTGAGCGTCTCTGCGGATGCCGCGCGGCATTTCATGCGGAAATATCCGCTGGGTCATCTCGCCTTAAGGTGACCGCTGGCCTCGTACTACCAATTTGCGCTAATTAGTTACTCGTAGCAGGATTTCCGCGTTAAGGATCGCGGAACGAATACACGGGGGAACTATGCTCGCAAAAATTGGCTTAGTCGTTGTGGGTACCGCTTTGGCTATGTTCGCGATGGGGCGGTTTGAGAGCCTCGCGGCGCATCACGGCTTCGACGGTTCCGTCGCTTGCGCGCAGGATCGGAACGATCCGGCCGACGATGCTTCATCGCAGGACGACTTCGATACCGATGCGTCGGTCAAGGCCGGCGGGATTTATTCGGGAACCATCGTAGACGACAACCTGGGTCACGGCATGATTTCAGCGTCGCTCAGTCAGATCCATTCGAAGCTGATCGGAACCTTTGTCGCCACCTTCCAAAGCTCCGACTTCGGCCCCGGATTCGTCAAGGGAAAGATTTCCCCGAACGGCGCGATCAATGCGCGGCTGAAGTTCTCGCTCAGGGGCAAATGCGGCGTCAACTTCCACGGTACTTTTGAAAACGGCGACGAAATCTCGGGCGACTATAGGATGACCGATTGCGGGATGTCAGACGCAGGCAGTTTCGACATGTTTCAAAAGTAGGGTGCTATAGCGGAGCATCTCCCGATCGCGCTCGTAACAGCTACGGCACGCCAGTATGCTCCGCTTCGCAGTAGATTTAGCTGAAGCGGATTGATCTTGGCCCGGTATTTTATTAATTAGAGCCATCCGCAAAATCAGTATTGCTTTTCGGGCTAGGGAGGGTCGGGATGGCAAAACGCACGGACGGGAGGGCTGCATTTGTATGTGTGGCCGTCGTGGCGTTGATGGTGTGGTTTGCCCCGTCGATGGCGCGCGCGCAGCAAGTCGTCGGAACCGTGACTCAGCTGAGCGGTTCCGCGCAAATCCAGCGCGGCACCGCGAGTCTCCCGGTGGCACAGGGAACCGCAATCGAACTTCACGACCGGGTCGCGACCGCGGCGCGGTCGACGGCGACGGTGACGCTGACGAGCGGCAGCACACTGACGCTCTACTACAATACCAGCCTGGTCTTCGACCAGGCCGTGATCGGTCCCGCCAGGACCGGGAGTACCGGACTGCGCCTGTTGGAAGGCGCGATGCGGTCGGTAGTGCCGGCCCTGGTGCAGACGCAGAGCTTCGAAATTCATACGCCCAACGCAACCGCCGCGGTGCGAGGCACTGACTTCGATACCAGCTATTTCGAGGGCACGGTGCGACCCGGCTACGAGGGCTGCCAGCGCTACACCGACGTCAGGGTACGTGAAGGTGTGGTGGCGGTGAGCAATCTTTCTAACCCGACGGCGGAGGTTGACGTGGATGCTGGATTCGAGACCACCGTGCCATGTTTGTTGCCGCCGCTCAACGCTGGACCTTTGGGAATCGCAGGAGCGCAAGGACCGGGAGCGGCGGGCGGCAGGGGCGGTGGCGGCGGAGCTTCAGAATCAGCAGTCAGCGCCGGCGCGGGCTTCTCGGCGCCGCCACCTGGGGGTGGCAGCACCGGTGCTCCTCCACCTCCACCGCCTCCCGCTATGCCGCCTCTCGGCACGACGACAGGACCCTAGCATGACGAGCCAAAATAAGACGCTACGGACTTTGCGAATTGCCGGACTGGTGATGCTGGCCTGCATGCTGGGCTTTACCGGCAACGCCCGCGCACAGTTGGAGAATCTATATCCCGGCTTTTTTGGACCGGCCAACCCGCAAGTGCTCGATGCGATACTGTTCGGCGGCGGATTCGGCAGCCAGGACTACGGGTCGATACAGGAAGGCTTTCAACTCGAGCAGACCGTCACACCTTACATCGGAGTGGTAGGACGGGTCACGGGCTATCAACTGTGGATCGGCGATCACTTCAACAACCCGCTGGCGCCGTCGACGTTCACGCATGAGGCGCGGCTGAATTTCGCGCGCCTGCAAGGCGGCGTCGAGCTGACACTCTATCCGGGCACGTCGCTGTTTCTGCTCGGCGGCGGCGACGTGGGCGACAGCACTGCCGCGGTAATCGAGGGCGATTATTCGAGCTGGCTGTTCACGCATACGCACCATCCGCTCAACTTTTCGTTCAGCGCGAGCCACGACTATGAGAACCACGTGACCAGCTCCGAGATCGATCTGCGGATGGTGGCGTTTTCGACCGCCAACTATCTCGGCACGTTCGGCGGCGGCGGCGCGATATATCAGGGCGGACAGATTACCAGCGCGGGCGGACAAGGCGGCCCGGACCTCGGCATTTACTTTCGCAAGTGGGGGTTTGGACTCGACCTTCAGGGCGGCTACGGAACCGCAGGCGGCTTCGGCCAGCTCAGCTTCATCAAGCAGTTCGATTTTGTCGAATCAGGGGGCTTCTAGGCACCCTCAATGGTGAGTCAAATTCAAGTGACACCACGTAAAACTCGCCCGATGTTCAGGAGTGCGGATCCGACTGGGTGAGGGAATCGATGAAAGCATCTTTTGGGAAACTACGGATCGGCGCGGTCGTTTTTTTGGGTGCTATTGCGTTGGCGATCCTGGCTTTCGCAAGTCGGAAGACGCCGTACGCCCAAACCATGTCCCAACTTTCTGGGACGGCGCAAGGCGGGCTCAGCCCAGTCACTGGCGCGGCGGTGACGCTCTATGCGGCGGGAACGGCTTACGGCTCGGGCGCTACCAGCCTGGGGAGCACAACCACTAACGGCAGTGGCCTTTTCACGGTGAGCTATGCTCCGCCCGCCGCGCCGACAGTCCTTTACCTGGTTGTGCTTGGAGGGAATGCCGGGTCCGGGAGCAACTCGGCGATTGGGTTGATGGGAGTGGCGGGGATGTCCAACGCGCTGCCGGCGTCGGTCACGATTAACGAGTTGACGACCGTGGCGGCCGAGTCTGCGCTGGCGCAATTCACAGACTCGACGGGGCAGATCATTGGTGCGCCGTCGGGAAGTCCGACAGGCTTTACCAATGAGGTTAACCAGCTACAAGCCAATCTGGCAGATATCGTGAGTGGCGGTCCGGCGAGTTTCTGGAGCAGCCAGGGCGTGACCGAGGCGAGTTGCACCGGCGGTTCACCGCCGGTCAACTGCGACGGCCTGGAGCGGCTGGATACGATAGCCAACATCCTGGCGGCGTGCGTGGAGAGTTCGGGACCGTCGTCGACCGCGTGCAGCACGCTGCTGAGCAACACGGGCAGCAGCACCACGACGCTTCAGGCGGCGCGCGCAATGGCGACCAACCCCGTTGCCAATGTAGCTGCGCTGTTTGCCCTACAGAGCGGTGCTCCGCCGTTCATTCCCCAGCTGAGCGATGCGCCTGACGGCTGGGAGATCGCGCTCAATTTCGATCCCATGGTCAGCGGGGAGCCGGTCTTCGACGAACCTATCTTCCTGGCAATCGACGCCGCCGGCAACGTCTGGGTGCCGAGCGCGCTCGGCAACAGCGTGGTCGAGTTGAACCCGAGCGGCGCCCTGGTCGGCAACTTCACTCCCGGCGGCGCCAACTTCGACGAGCCGGACGGCGTGGCAATCGATGCCTCCGGCAACGTCTGGGTGGCGAATATCGGGGGTGATACCCTGACCGAGTTGAACTCGAGCGGCGGCCTGGTCGGCAATTTCGATCCCGCCGGCGCCAACTTCGACGACCCGTTCAATCTGGCATTCGATGCCATCGGCAACGTCTGGGTGACGAACCGCGGAACCGCTGGCACTCCCGGCAACAGCGTGACCGAGTTGAACTCGAGCGGCGGCCTGATCGGCAATTTCGATCCCACCGGCGCCAACTTCGACTTCCCGCAGGGGGTGGCAATCGACACCGGCGGCAATGCCTGGATAGGGAACACAGGTAACAACAGCGTGGTTGAGTTGAACTCCAGTGGCGGCCTCGCCGGCAATTTCACGACCTCGAACGTTAGCAACGCCAACTTCGACGAACCCGCACACCTGTCATTCGACGCCGTTGGCAACCTCTGGCTGACGAACATCGACGGCGACACCGTGAGCGAGTTACTGGCGGGCTGCTCCGACGCAAGCTGCACGGGTCTCAACTTCGATGCCGACGGTGACCTCGACATCCCGGCAGTTGTGCAAATCGACTCCGCCGGCAACGCCTGGGTGGCGAACGAAGGCGGCGACAACGTGACCGAGTTGAACTCCAGCGGCGCCTTAATCGGCAACTTCACTCCCCCCGGTGCCGACTTCGACACGCCGGACGGCGTGGCAATCGACGCCTCCGGCAACGTCTGGGTGGCGAACGTAGCCAGCGACAGCGTGGCCGAGATCATCGGCCTGGCGCGCCCGGTTCTGACGCCGCTGGTCGCCTGCCTCAAGCAAACGCCGGCGCATGCCGTCTGTCTGCCCATGGGCACAACTCCCACTGCAACTGCGACAGCAACAGCAACCGCAACTGCTACTGCTACATCGACGCCGACTGCGACTGCCACGGCGACCGCGACCGCTACGGCTACTGCCACGGCGACCGCGACCGCCACGGCTACGGCGACTGGAACGGCAACTCCAACGGCGACTGCCACAGCCACCTTGACTGCAACACCGACAATGACAGGAACGCCGGTCCTGACTGCTACGCCGACAGCGACGGCAACATCGACCGCGACAGCCACAAAGACGCCAAAGCCCACAAAGACGCCAAAGCCCAAAAAGACACCGACCCCCACTTCGACCCCGACCCCAGTTCCAGCAAACTTGATCATCAATCCGCCGTCGGGCAATTTCGGGAATGCAAAAGTAGGACAGGTGAAATCGGTGACATTCACACTGACCAATTCCACGCTGAGCAATTCGGACCAGGAAGGGCCGCCGATCACGTTTGTGAGCCCGAAGGGATTCAGGGTTCCGAGGACCAACCCGCAGGTATTCGGGTTTAAAGGATCGGCCACGAACTGCCCCCTGCAATTGTCCCCTCAGCAACAGTGCACGCTGACGGTGAAATTTATTCCGGCTGCGCGGGGCTTCAGATCGTCTACGGTAACTATCTTTGACAACGCCGCAAATGCGAACCAGACGATACCGCTAAGCGGGTCCGGTCAATAGTGCTGGCCACTCCTTACAGCGGCCAGCACGATGACCGGAAACCCAGTCGTGGTCGCCTTCCCGACTAGCGGCATTGTCCTATCGACGATTTCGGCAGGGCAGCCGACTCCTCGCGAAACGGAGCGGCTCTAGAAGATGATGCCCAGGGTGTCGCCGACGATCTCAAAAGGCGCAGCGACTATCGCGCCTGCGGTATCCGCCGTAGCTCCGACGACGCTGTCGGGTTCATTGCGCGTGGTAGTCGTCGTGGTGGTAGTTTCCGCCGGCGAGTAGCCATATCCCGGATCGCTTGTGGTCGTGTAGGTTGTTTGGCTGCTCGTATCCGCGCAGGACTGGATCATTGGGCATGCACATAAGATCGCGGTAAGTGCTATCGCTGAAATAGTCGATTTTTTCATGATGGGTTCATCCTTCGCACGCTGAGTGACTATCTCGACGCCGCGTGCAAACGTCGTCTTGACATTTATTCGGTGAGTCTCAGTTTGAGTCTCGACGACCTACGGGAATGTCGGACCGCGGCCATATAGGCCACTGGTTCGTCAAACTACGCCGAGGAGGTACAGCACGAGAACGATCACGAGGATGCCTCCCAGAGAAATAGGCAGGTACATACCGGCCTCCTAAGGCCTTGCTGGTTGAAACAAAGGTTGGTCGAGCGGAACGCGGTCAAAGGCGAGTGGAAGGACCGCTGTTTGGGCTGGATCAATTCGGACTCGATTCCTATTTCGATCCCGACTCCCTCACACTACGATGGGTCTGATGCGATAGCCACCTCAGGGCTCCTCCATTTGGCAATGCGGAGCACCAAAAGCATCGGTTCGAGAACTATTCTGGATGGGTCGCATTTGAACAGGTTAGGACGGACTCGGCGCGAGGCCGAAGGCGGCGGCTAGCAGCTCGTAGGAACGCATCCGCGCCTGATGGCTGTGAACGACGGTCACTAGCATCACTTCGTCGATATGCAACACGCTCGCGATGTCCACGAGCGTGTCGCGGACGTGGTCGGGTGTTCCGATGATCGCGCGGGGCCATTCTCCGGTCTCGCGCATCATCAGGTCTTCGGGCGCGGGCCCAAGCTCCGCGAGCGCATCCTCAGGCGTGGGGATTGGTCCGCGATCGCCCTGGCGCGCGTGGCGCACGAACAAGCGCACGCTGGACGCCATCCGCTCGGCTTCGTCGTCAGTCGGCGCACAGATCGCTCCTATCCCGAGGATGGCAAGAGGCGCGGATAGCTCATTCGAGCGGATGAAGTGAGAGCGGTAGTACTCGATGGCGGCGCGCGTGTGCGTGGGATCGATGAAGTGCGCGAAGGCATAGGGCAATCCCAACTGCGCCGCTGCCGCCGCGCTCCACATGCTCGAGCCGAGCAGCCAGACCTCGGGCGCACCGGGCATCGCGGGCGACAGTTGGATGCGGCTGAAGGCATGATCGGGGCGGAAGCCGCCGCTCAGGAAGGCGATCAGCTCGAGCAGTTGTTTGGGGAAGTCGTCGTCGGGCGGCTCTGCGCTGCGATCGCGGCGCAGCGCGAATGAATCGAGCGGGCTGCCGCCGGGCGCGCGGCCGATACCGAGATCGATGCGGCCGGGATAGAGCGCATGCAGCACGCGAAAGGTCTCCGCGACTTTCATCGGGCTGTAATGGGGGAGCATCACGCCTCCCGAGCCAACGCGGATGTGCGAGGTCTCGGCGGCCACGCGCGCGATCATGATCTCGGGCGCCGGGCTGGCGAATGCGCCGGTCGCGTGATGCTCGGCGATCCAGTAGCGCTCGTAGCCGAGGCGATCGGCAAGGCGCGCAAGCTCGATAGTGTTGTTGAGCGCGTCGGCGGTAGTGAATCCGGCCGGCACGGGACACTGGTCGATGATCGAGAGTTTCATGACGATCGTTACAGGGTCATCTTGCTTGGGTACGTTGAACGATTCCAGTCTTAATTCCCTCGCCCGTTGTCGGGAGAGGGTTAGGGTGAGGGACCTTTGTGTGGCGCGATTGTCTGACGCGCTGCACATTCTTTTATGAGGTCCCTCACCCGCGCTAGAAGCGCGGCCTCTCCCCATAAAGGGAGAGGCAATTCAATGCTCTGGTAAAACCGACTCGCATTGGCGAGAATCCGGGCGTGAGTTCCAGCCGAAGCTAGCGGGACAACACTCTCCATGGAGGACGAATCATCATGAGTTGGGATTTTGAAACCGAGCCGGAGTTCCAGAAGGAGCTCGACTGGATCGAGAAATTCGTGCGCGAAGAGGTCGAGCCGCTCGAGTTCGTGCTCGACTGCCATCCCTATGACGTGCGCAATCCGAAACGCAACGCTCTCGTGCGGCCGCTGCAAGCCGAAGTCAAAAAGCGCAAGCTGTGGGCGTGCCACCTCGGGCCGGAGCTAGGCGGCCAGGGCTACGGGCAGGTCAAGCTCGGGCTCATGAACGAGATCCTGGGACGCGCGACCTACGCGCCGATTGTCTTCGGATGCCAGGCGCCCGATTCGGGCAACGCCGAGATCCTCGCGCATTACGGGACGCCCGAGCAGAAGAAAAAATATCTGCAGCCGCTGCTCGACAACGAAATCGTGTCCGCGTTTTCGATGACAGAGCCGCAGGGCGGCGCCGACCCCAAGGTCTTCAAGACTCACGCCGAACTCAAGGGCGATAGCTGGGTGATCAACGGCGAGAAGTGGTTCTCGTCGAATGCGCATCTCGCGTCGTTCCTCATCGTGATGGTGGTGACGGATCCCGACGCGAAGGAATACAACCGCATGTCGATGTTTATCGTGCCCAAGGAAACTCCGGGCGTGAACATCCTGAAGAACCTCGGCGTCGGCACCCACGAGCGCGGCGGCAGTCACGCGTACATCCGCTACGAAGACGTCCACGTGCCGAAGGACCACATGCTCGGACCGCGCGGCGGCGCGTTTGTCGTCGCGCAAACGCGCCTTGGCGGCGGCAGAATCCATCATGCGATGCGTACGATCGGGCAGGTGCGCAAGGCGTTCGACATGATGTGTGAGCGGGTGCTATCGCGCACGACGCAGGGCTCGCGCCTGGCCGACAAGCAGATGGTGCAGGAAAAAATTGCCGACTCGTGGATGGAGATCGAGCAGTTCAGGCTGCTGGTGCTGCGCACCGCGTGGAAGATCGATCGTTACAAGGACTATCTCAAGGTGCGCAAGGACATCGCTGCCGTCAAAGCGCTGATGCCCAAGGTCTTCCACGACGTAGCGGCGCGCGCGCTACATCTGCACGGCTCGCTCGGCGCGACCGCCGAGATGCCGTTCGTCGAGCAGGTGATCCAAAGCTTCCACATGGGGCTTGCCGACGGGCCGACCGAGGTCCACAAGATAACGCTCGCGCGCCAGGTGTTGCGCGACTACAAGGCGACCGACGGGCTGTTCCCAACGCAGCACATCCCCAGGCTGCGCGAGGCCGCGATCAAAAAATACGCGGACCGGATCGAGTTGGAGGTCGCGAACCAGTAAGAAAAAATCGTGCGGGTTTCGGGCAGACTGTAAATTCTACAGGTCTCGCGTCGCAGGTCATCTCGAATTCTCCTGCGTTTGGTATGGGCATGAAAAATGCTCATTCGATTCTGCAGAGGGAGACCGCGATGGCCAAGATGTTTTTTTCCTTGGGATTCTGGATGACGATCGTGCTCTTCATCGCGCTCGGTTACGCGATAGGCGCAGAGTGTCCAGGATCGATGAACTGCGCCAATGGACAGTCGGCGATCACATCGTCGGTGCCGTCAGACGGAGATCGAACTTTTCAGAGCGGTCTCCCGGCCACCGACCGCTTTCACCGCTGCAATTGCGACCCCAACGCGGGCCTGCGCGGTAATCTCTCCGACTTCCAGCAGATGGCCAATCTACAAGCTGGCGGCCCGGCCTACGCTCCCGGCTTTTCGCTCACTATAACGAGCCGCCCTCCCGAGGCGAGCTTGTGTCCAGGCGCGATCCAGATTCCGCGCCATTGAGAATTCGCGCGCTGCTGGAAATTCATTCCGAGTTAGAAAAAATCGCGCGGTTTCAGCTCTAAGCTAAGTTCTCTTGAGATCGGTGGCCGCGACGCATCGTTGCTGCATCGAAGGCGGACCGGGGAATACAGGATTATCTCCCTTTACAAGATTTTTGGCGCGTTGAGCTTCACACTGCTCCGAGGTATCGAAAGTGGCGATTGCGGACCATTGGGAAAACGCCGTGTCGAAGTCAGCGATCTTGCCCCACCTGGTACAATTATCCATGCGCTTGTTGGATCCAATCCCCGCGTCAGATATCCGGCCCTCAAATCCTCCGGCGCAGCTGCAAGAGGTCTTCGCAAGGTTCGGCGGTATCATCAGATACCAGACAATAAGCGCGAAGGCGGCAGTATGGCGGAGATTCACACCCATATGAGCTAGGAAGATACGCCCGAGTTCACGATGAGAGCAACTAAGTTTGCTTCGGTTGCATTATGAAACCCCACTCGGCTAGAACCGAGGAAGCTTCTAAGAGTACGCGTTGCAACCGAAATACAGGAGAGGCACGACGACGATGCAGACGATCAAGTTTGATGATATACCGGCGCTCACCGCGAAGATCGGCAAGGAATTCGGGCCGTGGAGCGAGCCGATTCACGTCACGCAGGAAAAAATCAACCAGTTCGCCGAGGTGACCGGCGACCATCAGTGGATTCATGTCGATATCGAGCGGTGCAAGAAGGAAAGCCCCTTCGGCGGACCGGTCGCGCACGGTTTCCTGACGCTCAGCCTGCTGCCGGCGTTCAAGAACACCGACGAATACGCGATCACCGGATTTCGCAACGTGGTGAACTACGGCGCGAACAAGCTGCGCTTCGTGTCTCCCGTGCCCGCCGGGGCCAGCGTCCATGCGCGCTCGCGGCTGATCGCGGTCGAGCCGCGGCCGATGGGCACGATGCTCACGCGCGAGACCGAAATCCAGGTGGTGGGTTCGCAAAAGCCGGCGGTCGTTTACGAAGCGCTGATGTTGTTCGTGAAGTAGGCGAGCCGCGCGAAGACGGAGATTGGTAGATGGCGTACGAACAGATTATTTACGAGGTCGCGGACAATATCGCGACGATCACGCTCAACCGGCCGGAGAAGCTCAATGCATTCACCGGCATCATGATGAACGAGATGCTCGATGCGTTCGACAAGGCTGACGCCGACGATAACGTGCGCGCGATAATCGTGACCGGCGCGGGCCGCGCGTTCTGCGCGGGCGCGGATCTGTCGGCGGGTCCGAGGACGTTCGACTCGACGCGCGAGGATCGCGCCGATCGGCGCGCGGCGATCCGGGCCGACGGCAGTGTGGATTGGAGCAACGAGGCGGTTCGCGACGGCGGCGGACGGCTGACGCTACGCATCTTCGAGTGTCTGAAACCGGTCATCGCGGCGGTCAACGGCGCGGCGGTCGGCGTCGGCGTGACGATGCAACTCGCGATGGACGTGCGGCTCGCGTCGGAGAACGCGCGATTCGGGTTCGTGTTCGCGCGGCGCGGGATCGTGCCGGAGGCGTGCTCGAGCTGGTTCCTGCCGAAGATTGTCGGCATCTCGCAGGCGCTGGAATGGACCTTCACGGGGCGGGTTTTTCCCGCCGAAGAAGCGCTCGAAGGCGGATTAGTCAAAAAGATCTACAAACCCGATCAACTAATTCCAGCGGCGCGAGCGCTAGCTCGCGAGATAGCCGACAACACCTCGCAAGTGTCGGTCGGGCTGATTCGCCAGATGCTGTGGAAGATGGCTGGCGCGGACCATCCGATGGAAGCGCACAAAATCGACAGCCGCGGAATTTTCGCGCGCGGCTCTTCGGCGGATGTGAAGGAGGGCGTCGCTTCGTTTCTGGAAAAACGCCCGGCAAAATTCCCCGACAAGGTTTCAAAAAACATGCCCGCCTACTTTCCGTGGTGGCAAGAACGGAAATATAGCTAGCGCATCACCGCTTGCGCCGGACTACAACACGGACTTCGCCAGGATACTCGACCTTGACGACGATGCGCTGGCGGTCGACATCCAGGTCGGCGATACCGCCTCTTACCTCAATCTCGCATCCGCGCGGATACTGAAGGCTCGGCACGAAAATTTCGGTCGCACCCGAGGCGGACGGATCGCATTCGAACACGAATTCAAAAGTTCGGCTCACGCGATCGAATTTCATCGTGCGCGGCGTTCCCTGAGTAGCCATTGCGTATGGTCTGACGAAGCCGGCGAGCGCGCGGCCGCCGCTATTGATATCGGCTGGATTAGTCTGTTGGTCGCGCGAGAAAATACTCAGATCCTCCTGGTTCCAACCGTCGCCAATAGCCAGATCGTTGCGATTCGACGCAGTATAGTTCCATTGCGTACTATTGATGAGCAGATTATCGAGTGCATTATACATTAGGTCGAGCGCGATGATGTGCGGAGTCCACGGCGTATCGCTGCGATCGCCGGATTCAAAGGCGCGATACGCTTCCGCGCCATTCAAATCGAATGGGATTCCGCATTCGCCGATGAGGGTCGGCGCGCCGCCCTTCACCGTCTCTGACATCCTCGCGATCTTGCCGAGCTGGCGTTCGTAACGCGCCTCGATCTGTTCGGCGGCGCTCGCAACCTCTCCCGTAAGCACGTCGAGGCTGAAACTCGGATTGAAAGTCTTGGTCGCGAGCGTCACCACGTCGTACCAGTGGCCGGCGTTGACGCTGTTGGGCGGAGTATCGGTGGGAAATCCCGGTCCAAAGAAGCCCGCGAGCGGATCGAGCTCGGCGAACAGGATCCAGTCGGGATTTATTGCGCGGATATTTTCGGCGACGCTCGCGAAAAACGGTCCCATGTAGTCTTCAACGAAGTTGACCTTGCGATCGCCGACGCGCTGGAAAAAGTCCTCGCGCAAAACGTCGAAAGTGCCGTCTTTGTTGAGCTTCCACGCACCGGCTTGCTCGAAGGGATCGGCTTGATCGGTTGCCCAGATCGAGATGCGGCCGGGATTGACAGTCTGATCGCGTTTGTGGACGGCCGCCTTCGCCGCGGGATCGAAGTCGAGTACCGGTATCGAGCGTGTGACTCCGTGCGACACGAGCAGGCCATCGAGCGGCGACCACGCCATGCCGGGCACCGCGCGGTTGGGGTTGCTGTCGCTCGGGCTGAGATGACGATAGGTGAGTGACTGACCGATCCATCCGGGTGCGGGTTCGTTGAGCGAGTCGAAACCGATTACGTTCGGCAGGTCGCGGATGCGGCGCGCTATCTCGCGCATCGCGCCGAGGTAATGCTCGAGCATGTAGTCCTGCACGTTGAGGCCATCGATATTCAGTCCGGGAGCGAAGTCGCGGCCGGCGAAGAACAAAGTCCACATGATGCCGTTGGCGGGGCGGCGCGCGTTCGCCGACCAGCTCATGGTCGGGTAGCGATCCTCCTGGCGGCCGCCGCGCGCATAGTCATATAGATGTTGCATTACATGTGCGGAGCCCGACTCGGCGATATGCCGATAGTCAATTCCAACTTTTTCGAATAGCCAGCAGGGCGCGCCGTCGCCGCCGGTCATTCGACTCCAGACGTCCTGGTGAAAATCCACGAATACATAGAAGCCATAGTCACCGGCCAACCGGCACAGCTCGGCGAAGTAATCGAGATACTCAGTGTCGTAGTCATTCGGGCCGCGATGCTCGACAGCTTCCCAGGTCGTCAGCAGGCGCAGGCAATTGAAACCCCACGCGCGCAGCCGCGAGAAATGCTCATCAGCTTCGGCAATCGGAAACGGACGCCCGACGAACGAGACCTCGCGGTGGTTGGAAAAGTCCGAGGGAAAATTGGCGCCGCCGTCGGGGTATGGAACCTTGCAATCGCCGCCCAGATTGATGCCGCGCAAAATGACCCGGCGCCCGTGTTCGTCGACGAACCATCGTCCCTCGATATGCAACCGTGGCAGATTCATGGCGCGAGGTTGACGCAATGTCCGTTCGCCCGTCAAGCTGCACAAATCGTATGGCGGCGAGTTGGCAAGAGAGCGAGATAATTCCGGGCCTGTTCGTCGGCGATTTGCAGGACGCCCAGAAATTCGATGGCACTATAATCAGCGTTCTGCCCGACGTGCCGGAAAACGAACCGCCGCAGGCGATTCACATGCCGTTCCTTGCCGAGGGCGTCGCGTCTCTTGATAAGACGGCGGCGCTGATCGACGACGAGCTCGCGCTGGGGCATCGCGTGCTCGTCCATTGCGAAGAAGGATGCGAGCGCGCGCCGCTGGTGGTGGCGTGGTTCCTGAAGACCAAGCGCGGCATGACGATTGACGAAGCGTACGCTCTGCTGAAGAGCCGGCGGCCGATCGTCGCGGATCGGCGGCGATGGCTGGGTATCCACAATCGATAGCTACATCTAAGGTGTTGCGGTGAATTGACTATTGGCCCGCGACGGCTCACGCTGGCGGCGTCAGGCGGACTCAAGGTTGATGGCCAACTTTCTCAATCGCGCGCTCGGACATGTGAGGTCGGCGTTCCATCCCAGCAAACCGTGGGTTGCGCGCACGCAGGAGTTGGGCCGTTCGCGCCGCGTGCGCAAAATCGGCGTGATCGTCGTCGCGGTCGTCCTGTTTCTGGGCATCGCGACTTACCTTGCGGTTCCGCCCGTGCTGCGGCATGTGCTGACCGGCTCGGTCGCCGCCAGCATTCATCGCCAGGTGAGCGTCGGCAAAATCCGCTTCAATCTTTATCGGCTGAAGCTCGACATCGACAATTTGCACGTTGCCGAGCGCGACAGTCCGCAGAAACCCTTCGTCGATCTTGGACATCTGACGGTGAAAGTTTCGTGGACATCGATTTTCAGATTTGCGCCGGTCGTCGGCGAGGTTGTTGTCGCGCAGCCGAAGATCCACGTCGTTCGGGAGTCGCAGCAGAAATTCAACTTTTCCGATCTGCTCGAGAGCGCGCCTGCTCCGGAAAAACCGAAACCCGTTGCGCCGAGCGCGCCGATGCGATTCGCGGTTTCCAATATTCAGCTGCGTGACGGTGAAGTGACGATCGACGACCAACTGTTTGGCAAACAGCACAAGGTCGAGAAGATCCAGATCAACGTGCCGTTTATCGCGAACCTGCCCGCGGACGTGGACGTGTTCGTGCAACCGCTGGTGCAGATGGTTATCGATGGCAGTCCGCTCCGGATTGCCGGCGTGGCCAAGCCGTTCCAGGCGACGCGCGACTCGGTCGTCGACCTGAAACTGCATCGGCTCGACTTGCCGCTCTACGTCAGCTACGCGCCGATGAAGCTGCCGGTGAAAATTCCGAGCGGGACGTTGTCGACTGATCTGTATCTGCACTTTGTCCAGGAGCAAGCGCAGCCGTTGATTCGCCTGAACGGGACGGTAGCGTTCGATCAGATCGACGTTCGCGACCTCGCCGACGCGCCGCTCGTCGCGCTCAAGCACGCCGAGGTTAAGCTGACCGATGTCGAACCTCTCGGCGCGGTGTTCTATCTGAAATCGATCTGGATCGACGGACTGCTTGCGAATGTGAAGCTCAATCCCGACGGCACCAACAATCTCTCGTCGCTGGCCAGTGGCAATGCCGCCGCGCCGGCGAGTGCTCCGACGCCAGCCGCGCCCGCGGGCACCATAACGCAGCCGGCCACGCCGGTGGCGGGACCGTCGACCTCAAAACCGCCGATGGATTTTCAGCTGGAGTCGTTCGTTCTCACCAAAAGCGGAGTTGACCTTCAGGACAACAACACCGGCGCGACGCCTGCGACCACGGCTCTGGAAGCGCTGGAGGTCGGGGTAAAGAATCTTCGCACGCTGGGAAATTCGCCGGCGACGTTCTACGTGAACGGGAACATTCACAGCGGCGGCGCGCTCGCGGTGAATGGCGCGCTGGATCTCTCGCAATCGCAGGTTACTTCCGACGTGTCGATCGACAAGATCGATCTGCCGGCGCTGCAGCAGTTCGCGCAGTCGATTCTGGCGGCGACGATTGCTTCCGGCAAGTTCAGTGCGAAGGCCGTCGTGCAGACCCATTTCGCTGGCGGCCACTTCAACGTTCACGCGGAGCCGGCGAGCGCCGCGATTGAGAATTTCGAAATCGATGCGCCGAATGAAAAGCAAAAGCCGGTGGCGTGGAAAAATTTCAGCGTCGCGGTTGGACAGTTCGATTTGGCGGCGCGTCAGGCCACGGTCACCGAGGTCAAGGGCGACGGGATGCATCTGTTCGTTCGGCGCGGGCGCGACGGGAAGCTGAGCCTCGAGTCGCTGATGCGCGGCGCGTCGCCACCGGCCGAGGCGGCGCCGACGGAACGCGGCAAGCGTGCGACCGCTCTCGAGGGACGCGAGAGGCGAATGCCGCGCGAGCGTCGTCGCGCCGAGCGCAAACCAGTTCAGCCCGCGGCGCCGGCGCCGCCGTCGTCGCCGAGTTTTCAATTCCAGGTCGCCTCGGTCGCTCTGGATCAGACCGACGCTACTTTCGTCGACGAGAGCGCGCCGAAACCGGTCACAGTCGCGGTCTCGCCGCTGAATCTGCATCTGAAAGATGTATCGAGCGACTTCGCCAAACCTTTTTCAGTCGATGTCGACGGCACGCTGAATCGCAAGGGCACTTTCAAAGTAACCGGCACGGCCGCGATTGCTCCGCTCAAGGCCGACCTGCGCGTCGCAACCAAACGCATGGACCTGACCTTCGCGGATCCGTATGTGAGCAGCCGGCTGAACGCGGTTATCACGAGCGCGAACCTGACGATGGACGGCGCGGTCGGCCTGGAGCAGGCCCGCAAGGATTTTCTCGTCAGCTACAAGGGCGACGCGTCGCTCGGCAGCGTGCGGATGCTCGACAAGCTGACGAACGATCTGTTTTTCAGGATGGCCGCGCTCAACGTGAACAAAATCGACTTCGCGCTCGGCAAAGGCGCGCCGAAAGTACACGTTGGCGCGATTGCGCTGAACGATTTTTATTCGCGGATCATTCTCAACAGCAACGGCAAGCTGAACCTGAAGGACATCACGGCCAGCCCGCAGGAAGCGCCGACGTCGCTGACGCGAGCGGCGGGAGAGCCGGGCTCGAAGGGTGCGGTTCCAGTCGCGCCGACCTCGACGCCGACTCCCGCCGCGGCGCCGAGCCCGGTTGCCGCGACGGCTCCTGGAGCGAGTCCGGCGGCCTCGGCAAGTCCCGCGGCGCCTTACCAGGGGCAGCCGATGAACGCCGACGTCGAGCTGGGAAAGATCACGCTCAAGGGTGGCAAAGTCGATTACACCGACAACTTTATCAAGCCCAACTACACGGCGAACCTGACTGACATGGAGGGCAAGATCGGCGCGTTCGGAACGAAGTCGACTGAGCCCGCGCCGGTTTCTCTCGACGGACAAATCAACGGCAGCTCGCCGATCAATATCGATGGATCGATAAATCCGCTCGCGCCGACGGCGTACGTTGATATCAAGGCGAAGGCGGACGCGATCGAACTGACCGGCCTCTCGCCGTACACGACGAAATATACCGGGTATCCGATCGTCAAGGGCACGCTGACGGTCGACGTTCACTACCTGCTCGACACCGGCAAGCTGACGGCAGACAACCACATTTTTATCGATCAATTGACGTTCGGCGATCACGTCGAAAGCCCGGACGCGACCAACTTGCCGATTCGGCTCGCGGTGTCGCTGCTCAAGAATTCGAAGGGACAAATAGACGTGCGAGTGCCGATCTCGGGCTCGCTGTCCGATCCGCAATTCAGCATCGGCAGCATCATCCTGGGCGCGTTCATGAATCTGATCGTCAAAGCCGCAACGGCGCCCTTCTCGCTGATCGCGTCGGCGTTCGGCAGCGTCACCGGCGGCGGGGCGCCACAGGATCTCGCGTACATCGAATTCGCGCCAGGCTACTCGACGCTAACGCCCGAGAGTCAGCAGAAACTTGATACGGTAGCGAAGGCATTGGCGGATCGAACGGCGTTGAAACTTAATATCGAGGGCCGCGTCGATCCGAAGTTCGATACGGAAGGCTTCAAAGAAGCGTCGCTCGATCACAGTATCCAGAAGCTCAGTCACCAGTCCGCGGGAGACAGCGCGGACGCGAAGCCGAGCGCGAAGCTATCGCCAGAGGACTACAACAAATTTCTGAAGAAGGTTTATAGCGCGGGCGACTTCAAAAAGCCGCGCGACGCGATTGGGTTGTCAAAGACGATTCCGCCCGATCAGATGAAGAAGCTCATCCTCGAGAACACTGCGGTGACCGATCAGGACCTGAAGAATCTCGCAGACGCCCGTGCGAGCGCGGTGCGCGCCTACCTGGGCAAGCAAAAAGTGGACTCCGGCCGGATGTTCATAATCGCACCGAAAATGGACGCCAGCGGCATCAAGGATCAGGGCAAGACCACGCGCGTCGATCTGTCGCTGGAGTGACGCGCGTATTCGACGGAGGCCGAACTCAAATGAGTAGCGTGTGGGGACTTTGCAAAGATTGTAGGTGGTGGCAAATCGAGCCTAAGGCGCCGGTGAAGAATTCCACGATGGGACTTTGCATCGACGACAAAATGCAAAAGTTCAAGCTGCGAGTTTCCGGCAACAGCGGATGCAATCGATTCATGGAAGGCAAGCCAGCGCACGCGAAGGGATCGAGCGGTCAGCCGCCAACCGCGCAGCCGACGCGGTGATTGAAGGGGGCCAACCTAACCCCGGGACTATTCACTTGACACAGGGAAATATGGGCGGTCTTAGTGATCCTCGATTTCCGCGGTCGATTTCACAAGGGATGCTACAATCAGACCCGGACTGGGGGTGCATATGACTCTCTGCATAGCTGCGGTATCGCGGAAGGGCCCGTCAAGGACGTGCTTGGTAACGGTCAGCGACTTGATGCTGTCCTCCGATTATATGTCAGTAGAGACAAGGGTAACGAAAGTTGAGCCGATAAGTCCAAGCAGACGTTGGATGATGCTCTTCGCGGGAAGTCCTTCGCCCATTTCGGCAATTCTGCTTAGTGTAAAAGAGGAACTCGTTAATGCGAACTCGCAGGAAACCGAAGCAGATGTACGTGCCGCTGTAGAACACGCCTATCGCGAGGAACTCGAGCGCAAGATTGAAGGAGAGATTTTGAGTCCCTTCGGGGTTGACCGGAATACGTTCTTGCGCCGTGGGCGAGCGTGGTTCGGCGATCAGCAGTTTGACCGCTTGGCTTATGCTATTAGTGCCTGTTCGCTCGATCTGGATTTGCTCATCGCAGGTTATGAGCCGAGCGGGCTACCCCGAATTTTCTCGATCAGTAATCCTGGGGTCTACGAGTCTCATGAGCGTACTGGAATTTCACTCGATTGGCACGGGATCGCTTCGCGCGCTTGGCTCTTTGTACACAACATACGAAACCGACTTGAGTAAGAGTGAACTAGTCTATCGCGCGTGCGAGGCTAAGTTCTTAGGGGAATCAGCAGCTGGTGTCGGAAAACAGACATATGTTCTGACCCTGAACCTCAACAGTCAGGGAGAGGCAGAATATGAATCGCTCTATCCGCCTGATGTGGAAAAGGACATCCGGCCAAAATGGGTAGCAGAGGGAAGGCCAGCAATACCAATAGATGTTGCTGATCAGATTGAAAAGAGTTTACGGCCCACAAAATGGATGACTTGGAAGGACTCAAGGTTGGTGCCGTGATCATGCCGCGAGATTTTTCTTATCGATCAGTTTCGTAAAGGGCCGCCGATTCGCACACGAGACAGGAGACGGCACATCTTGTGTCAAGTGAATAGTTCCCATGTGGGAAACGGGACAACCGCGAGTTCTGAATTAGAGCGAGCCGAGAATGCGATCTGGAATCGTGTCCCAGGCGCGGCGCTCTTCGTCGCGCGGCGCGTCCGCGAGCTTCGTGCTTGCGCCGAAGACCATCGTTGGCCTGTGCGATTCGTCGTAAGCCTTCCACTCGCCGGTGGTCTCGTTGCTCGGATCGCCTGATCGCGCGAATGCCAGCCACGCGTCCTGCATCTGCGTCGCGAGCTTTTCGGCGGCCGGGCCTGTGCCTGCGAATGCGCTCATGCCCGGCATGTGATTTGTGCCGAAGACGAAGCCGAGTTCAAGTGCGTGACACGAGCCGAGCACACCGCCCATCGCGGGCGACGGCCACGTGAAGAGATAGCTGTATACGCGCGCATCGTGGCGGCGCTGTACTTGCGCGAGACGCACGCCGGGGATTCGGAAAATGCGGTCGGTCTCGATTGCGGTAAACAGATCGGCGGGCGTGACGGACTCGCCACGTGCGGCGCGCGCTTTTTCGTAACTATCGACGAGCGCGTCGGCTGCTGGCGCATCCAGGCGCCTGCTGATACGCGCGCCGAGGCCCGCGCGGTCGAGCTTGTGCAGCCCAGGATCCATCAAGGAGAACAATTTCCACTCTTCGAGCGTCGAACCGACCATCACGGCCACGCCCGCCGCCGAGCCGTCCGCGACCATCTCGAACGCGGTGCGCGGCAGGTGAGTACCGTCGGCGCACGGCTGATAGGCCATCCCGAGTTCGGGGTCGGGCGTTTTGCCGTCGGCGAGCAGCGTGCCTGTCAGCAATTGCGCCGGCGTCAATGCGCGGATAGCGGCGGTGTCGCCCGCCTGCACGCGGAGCTTCGACAATACTCGCTCCGCCGTGCGATTCGCGCGCTCGATGGGCGCGCCAGTGTGGCATGCGCCGCTTTGCGGTATCGCTTTATGGAACAGGCCGCGCGCCGCGGGCATCGCGAGCAGCGTTCCGACGCTCATGCCGCCGGCTGATTCACCGAAGATAGTGACGTTGCCCGGGTCGCCGCCGAACTCCGCGATATTGTCGCGGACCCATTCGAGCGCCGCGACCTGGTCGAGCATCCCTTCGCTGCCACTCGACGGAATCTTGCCGTTGGTCACGTCCGCGAGGCGGATGAACCCCAGTGGACCGAGTCGATAGTTGACCGTGACGAGTACGACGTCGCCGCGCCGTGCGAGGACCGAGCCGTCGTAGAGCGACTGCGAGCCGGAGCCGATCGTAAACGCGCCGCCATGAATCCAGACCATCACGGGGCGCCGCTTGCCGTCGAGCGCGGGCGTCCACACGTTGAGCGAGAGGCAATCCTCGGATTGTTCGCCGTCAACCACCATCGCGGAGAGCGCGGTGAGCATCAGCTTGTTCTGAGGAGCCACCGCGCCAAAGCGGCGCGCGTTGCGAACTCCCGTCCAGGGCGCGGGCTTCTCGGGCGCCAGCCATCGGCGCGCACCAACCGGCGGAGCCGCAAACAGGATTCCCTTGAAGACGAATAGTCCGCCCTGCTCGTCACCTTCGAGTTTGCCTTGATGGATAGAAACAGTCGCGCTCATCTCTATGAACCTCGGTGCAAATGAATTGCGGTGGATTCTCGCAGAAGTCGCGCACAGTTCACAAACGCCGTCGACGCCATGCACCCGGCCAAATCCCAAAACGGCACACATCGCGTCTAATCGGACCGTACGCTGCGCACATTGATGAGCGATCGCTGTCTAATTTGCAGATATGGGACAGATTTTCGGGCATTGGACTTGCTGTGATCCAAGTGGATTCCTGCGCCGCGCAGGGACGGGATGGAAATCGAATGGGCGCCTCGCCCGAGCAGAACCATTTGGCTTCGCATGATTTGGCCTCGCAGGAAGGGGACCCCCAGCATCATCAGTCGAACGCCGAAGCTCTGACTCCGGATGAGCTGACGCGCGCGCGCAATACTCCGTCTGATTTGCAGATCGCCAACGATAACGTCGTGGGTCTGTGGCGTGCCGGTGCGGTACTGGTGATCTTTTTCCAGCTAATCTACGCAGCCGAGCACTGGTATTCGTCTGCGGCGACCTTCGATGCGACGCGGAGCCTTCATTTGGCCAACATCGCGATCGGAGTGATATTTCTTCTGTCGAGCTTTACCGCCGCGATGCCGCGCTTTTGGCGCCTGCTCGCCCTCATTGTCTGCACCGCGTTGCTCATATCGACGACTTCGATCTGCGCCGAGACGATGCGCGTCGAGGCACTTTTCGTGTCCGTGCTTGTCATCGTGGTGGGCGCGGGGACGCTGGCGCCGTGGGACGGGAGTTGGCAGGCCGCTATTAGCATAGTTGGGTTGACCTGCTTTTACGGCCTTACACGCGTGCACGGCGTGGTTAATTCCGATCCCTCGATGCATTGGCTGGGACTGCTAACCGCAGTGGGGATAGGGCAGTCGAACGTTTATCTGCAGATGAAGAATCGGCGCGAAATCGCGCAAAACCTCGGAAATCTGCGCAGCAGCGATCTCAAACTCAAGGAGAGCGAAGAAAAGTTCCGGCAGATTTTCCAGCAAAGCGGCGACATGGTCGTGGTCACCAACCTCGACACGAGCGCGATCCTCGAGGTCAACAATCAATTCGTCGTTCGCAGCCGCGTGCCGCGGGAGCTGGTCCTGGGCCGCCGTGAGGTCGACTTCAATTTTTTCGCGGATCCGAGTGTCCGCGAGCAATTCATGAAGGAACTGCGGAAAACCGGCGTGGTGAAAAACCTCGAGGTCCAGCTCAACGGCGTCGGCTATGCCCGAGCCATGACAGCATTGATATCCGCGGTCGTGGTTAGACTGAGCAATCAACCCTGCGCGATTATCGTGGTTCGCGAAATTTCGGACGTCAAGGAAGCGGAGCGCAAACTGCGCAACAGCGAGGCCACGCTGCGCAAAATCTTCGACGCGAATCTCGATTCGGTGACGACTAGCGATCCGATCACGCGGCGTTTCACCGACGTCAATCACGAATTCTGCCGCGCCACCGGCTTCAGCAAAGAAGAGGTGCTGGGCAAAACTTACTGGGAAGTCGGCGTGTGGCCGAGCCGCGAGGAATCGGACAACTTCGCGGCGACTCTGGTCCGATCCGGAGAAGTCCGCAACATGCGGGCCAATTTCTACGCCAAAGACGGAAGCCTCATCCCATGCCTGATGTCGGGGGTGATTCTAGAATTGGACGGCAAGCTGAGTTGCCTGACGATCACGCGCAACATCGGCGACCTCGTGGCGGCGGAACAGAAACTCATCGACAGCGAGGCCAGCCTGCGGAAAATCTTCGACTCCATCCTTGACCCGCTGTCGATCACCGACGTTGACGGCCGCTTTGTGGACGTTAACGACGAATTCATGCGGCTCACTGAATATTCGCGCGTAGAGATCATCGGAATGCTCTCGCCGGGAGTCGCCGACAACGCTTATGCAGCGACTAAAGGCGCATACGTCGAGTCGCTGCGCGCCACCGGCCAGGTGCGCAATTTCGAAGTGACGATTCGCAGCAAGAGCGGCGTCGAGATCCCCATGCTGCTCTCGTCGGTGGTGGTCGAGCTGGGCGGCGCGCCGCGCGTAGTTACGATTGCGCGGGACATTAGCAGGCTCAAGGAACAGGAGCGCAAGCTGCAAAGCAGCGAAGCGATGTTGCGCGAGATCTTCGACTCGAGCGTCGACAATATCGCGCTGACCGACCTGAGCGACGGCGCCATCATCGACGTGAACAACGAGCTGGTGCGATCGCTCGGGATGGCAAAAACAGAATTGATTGGCAAAAGCTTCGCTCAACTCAATGTCTGGGAAAGCGCCGAGCGGCTCGACCTCTTCATCGCGACCCTGCTCGAGCAGCGGGAGGTCCGCAACTTCGAAACCACGTTCCGCAACCGCAGCGGCGGCACTTTTCCGGCGTTGATCTCGGCCGTGGTGCTCGAGCTCGGCGGACGCAAGTGCGCGCTGTCGATTGCGCGCGATATCACCGACCTCGAGGCGGAGCGGCAGAAAGCGTTGGCGGCTTCGGTCGCGAAGACCGAATTCCTGTCGAGCATGTCGCACGAGATTCGCACGCCGATGAACGCGATCCTCGGGATGGCCGACCTCATCGGTGAGAGCGATCTCGCCACGGAACAGCGGCGCTACCTCGACACCATCATCAGCAACGGCAACGCATTGCTCGAGCTCATCAACAGCATCCTCGATCTCGCCCGAGTCGAGAGCGGGCGCCTGCATCTGGAGGCGGTTGCGTTCGACGTGGTCGAGCTGACGGAAAAGGTCGCCGACTCTCTCGCGGTGCGCGCCCACGAAAAGGGAATCGAGCTGGCGCTGCGATTCGGAAAGGGTCTGCCGCCGATGCTGGTGGGCGATTCGCTGCGGCTGCGCCAGGTGCTGACCAACCTGATCGGCAACGCGATCAAGTTTACCGCCCGCGGTGAGATAGTGATCGACGTCGCGCTCAACTCCGGCGCAACCAACCCCGGCAGCCTGCTGTTTTCGGTGCGCGACACCGGCATCGGAATACCGGCAGACGTGCTGCCCAACATTTTCTCCGCCTTCACCCAGGCCGACTCGTCGACCACGCGAAAATTCGGCGGCAGCGGACTCGGTCTGACAATCGTCGAGCGGCTGGTGGCGCTGATGGGCGGCAGAGTCTGGGTCGAAAGCGAATTCGGCGCGGGCAGCACCTTTCATTTCACCGCGGAACTCGGCTTGCCGCCCGCCGTCATCGGCGAAAGTGAAACGCAGGCGCCTCGCGGACTCGATCTTACCGGGGTCCGCACGCTGCTGGTGGATGACAACGCGACCATTCGGTCGATCATCCGCCAGATGCTGGGTGCCAAAGGAGCCGCAATCAGTGAGGCCACGTCCGGGGCCGAAGCCCTGCTCGCGCTTGACGCCGCGAATCGCAAGGCCGAGGCGTTCGGCCTGCTGCTGGTCGACGCGCAGATGCCGGCGGTGGACGGTTTCGAGATGGACGCTATCGATATGATCGGGCGGATGCGGCGTGGCCCGAATGGAAATGTGCCGATCGTCATGCTCGTGAATTCCAACGGACTGACCAGCCGATTGAATGAGATCAGGGAGCTGGGCGTGAATCATTACGTGGTGAAGCCGGTGAAGAGCCACGAATTGTACGCCGCAGTTTCAGGCGCATTGGCGGAAGTTTCCCCGCTCGTGCCGGCCGCCGAGCCCCGCCAGGAAAGGCAGACGAACGGTCACGTGACGCATCCGCTCGATCGCCCGCTCAGCATCCTGCTGGCGGATGACTCGTCGGACAATCGTCTGTTGATCGAGGCGTATCTGAAAAAGAGCCGCTACGTAGTCGACGAAGTCGAGGATGGACAGGCGGCGCTGGATCGTTTCATGACGCGCGCCTACGACCTGGTCCTGATGGACATCCAGATGCCGGTGCTCGACGGCTACGGCGCCATCCGTAAGATTCGTCAGTGGGAGGCAGCGAACAAGCGCCGGCGGACGCCGATCATCGCGCTGACGGCATCCGCGCTCGAAAACGATGTGCGGCGCACGCGCGAGGCGGGATGCGACTTGCACGTCAGCAAGCCGGTCAAGAAATCGACCCTGCTCGAAGCGATCGCGAAGGTCGTCGAAAACGCCGAGCACCAGGACGCAGCGTCGGCGCCAGACCACTACTCAGGGTAAACTCCGCCCAGCATCTTTTTCTTGACACTGGGTGCAGGGGTCACCCCTGCTGAAACCCAGGAGGGGTTTCACATACAATTGGTCAATGGAAGAAAGACGCCCACTTCGGTTTGGAATCCTCGGCGCGGCGCGAATCGCGCCCGATGCATTAATCAAGGCGGCTCACAACGTGCCGGACGTCGAAGTAGTCGCGATTGCGGCGCGCGATCCGGTGCGAGCGCGAGAGTTTGCGGATGCGCATGGCGTCCCGCGGGTGCAAGCGACCTACGTCGACTTCGTCAACGACCCCGAGCTCGACGTCATTTACAATCCGCTGCCCAATTCGCTTCATTGCCAATGGACGATCGCGGCCCTGCGCGCGGGCAAGCACGTATTGTGCGAGAAGCCGATTGCCGCCAACGCGGCGGAGGCGGAGCGGATGGCGAAGGCGGCGGACGAAAGCGGGAAGGTTCTCGGCGAGGCCTTCCACTACCGCTATCATCCGCTTGCGGATCGCGTGCGCGCGCTCATGAGCGACGGGACGCTCGGCCGGCTGGTGCACCTCGAAGGTGTGTTTTCCGTACCCATTCCGGAAACGAATATACGCTTCGATTGGCGCCTCGCGGGCGGCGCGACGATGGATCTGGGATGCTACCCGCTTCACATGATCCGCTATTTTTCGGGACTGACGCCCCGTGTAGTCAGCGCCAAGGCGGAGACTGGACCGAAGAACATCGACATCGCGATGGATGCGGACCTCGAACTCGCGGGCGGCGTGACGGCCAGGATGAGTTGCGCGATGAAGAAGGATTCGCCGCTCAGGGCGTCGTTCCTCGCGCGCGGCGAGCGCGGCGAGCTGCGCGTGACGAATCCGATCGCGCCCCATCGAGGGCATCAGTTGACGGTGAAGTCGGGCGCCGGAGAAAAGACCGAGACAGTGTCGGGCGACACGACGTTTACCTATCAGCTGCGCGCGTTCGTAAAGGCCGTTCGCGGCGAAGCCAGTTTTCCCACCGACGGCGCGCAGGGAATCATCAATATGCGCGTGATCGACGACGTCTACCGGGCGGCGGGACTTCCCCCACGCGCCACTTGACGGGCGCGCGCGCTTATTCTCGCCCCAAATCGCGAGCGTTAGCGGTAGATAATCACCTAAGACTTGGCAGGACTTGCAATATCTAGACATAATGGCTAGATATATGGCTCGGTTATTGACGTTTTGTACGTCTACGAGTGGAAAGTCAGTGATGAAATTGGCGAAGACGCTTGCGATCACGGCCTGTGCGGGGCTGCTGTTGGCAGGCGTGATCGGCTCGGCGCACCACGCGTACGCGCAGGACGCCGACGCAATCGATCAGGACGCCGGCGCCTGGAGCGGACCCGACGTCGGCGCTGTGAACGAATCGAGTCGCCAAACCAAAGCGCATCCGCTCGATATTAAGGGATGCTGGTCGGGCGATGTGGTAGACGCGGCCGACGGCCCGGGAACTGTCACTTTCCAATTCGATCAGAATTCGAATCTGAAGAAGCTCAAGATAGGGAGCATCATTCACTTCCAGTGGACCGATGGGGCCTACGCGCGCGTCCCGCTGAAGGGGACCGTCACTTCAACGGGATTCACATTCAACGGCAACGCGGGCGTGGGCTGTCTGGTCAGCGGAATCGGCATGGGTGACGACACGGCGTTGACGGGGACCGTTGTGTTCGACGGGGACTGCGCGACGCTTTTCCAGGACGTGACCTTTTCAATCGCACCGGGTTGCTCATAGTCGCTCGGCGCGAATTTTCCATTTCGAGCGCACACCATTTCCGCCATTTTCGTGATATAGCCGTCGCTGTAACAGGCGCATGGAGATAGAACAGAAAATGGCAAGCGAACAACTGAACAAGGTAATCGAGCGAATCAAGTCGCAGCCGCAGAATCCTAACGCGTCGATGGAGCAACGGCGCGCCGGGATGGAGCGAATCAGCGAGCGCGTCCCGGCCGACGTGAGTTGCGAGAAGGTCAACGCGGGCGGCGTCAACGCGGAATGGATCGCGGCGCCTGGCGCGACGGCGGATCGGGTCATCCTGTATCTGCACGGCGGTGGATACGTGCTCGGCTCGATCAACACGCATCGCGCGATGATCTCGAGAATCGCGCGCGCGTCGAATGCGCGAGCGCTGGCGATTGACTACCGGCTCGCGCCCGAGCATCCGTTTCCCGCCGCGGTCGACGATACGATCGCGTCATACCGCTGGCTGCTGGCGGAAGGATACCAGCCGGGCAAGATAGTCATTGCCGGCGATTCGGCGGGCGGCGGTCTCACGATTGCGGCATTGCTCGCGATTCGCGACGCGAAACTGCCGATGCCCACCGGCGCCGTGCCGATTTCGCCGTGGACGGACCTCGAAGGCACCGGAGAATCCGTGCGCACGAGGGCTGCGAGGGACGTGATGGTGACGCAGGATAATCTTGCGTCCTCGGCGAAGCAGTATTACGGCACGCACGACCCCAAGGATCCGCTGGTGTCTCCCCTGCGCGCGAACTTTCGCGGTCTGCCGCCGATGCTGATCCAGGTCGGCGATGCGGAAATTCTGCTCGATGACGCGACGCGAGTCGCCGCGCTCGCGAAGGCCGCCGGCGTGAAGGTCGAGCTCGAAGTCTGGGACGAGATGCCTCACGTCTGGCACGTGTTTGCCAAACTGCTGCCGGAAGGACAGCAGGCGATCGACAAGATCGGGAAATTCGTGATCGCGCGAACGTCTTAGGCGTCGGCGCGAGGTCAGTTGTTCATAGCGGGTAGTGCACGTTCGTGAGCTGCTCGGATATTTCCCACAGCCGCGAGGCTGCCGCAGTGTCCTGCGCAGCCGCACTGCGGCCGACGCGCACCGGATGCCCCCATAGCTCGGCCATCCCGTCAGGGCCGATGTAGTCGCCGCCGTGGACGTCTGGTGCGGCGGCGGCGTACACGGTCGGCAGCGCGCCCATCGCAGCGCTCTGCGCCAGCAGCCGGTTGCCTGCCTCGGAAAGATATTCCATCACCGACGATCCCGACATCTTCGGTCCGACGGCTTGCAGATTGGTCGCTGCATATCCGGGATGACATGCGACGCATAACAATTTCTTGCCGGCCGCATCCAGTTTGCGCTGCAACTCGAGAGTGAACAGCAGGTTGGCGAGCTTGCTCTGCCCGTAAGCGCGCCACTTGCGGTAGCCGTTCTTCCACTGGAGATCGTCGAAACGAATCGAGCCCATACGATGCGCCCCGCTGGCGACGTTGACGACTCGCGCACCGTCAGTCGCGAGCAATCGATCGAGCAGCAGTCCCGTCAGCGCGAAGTGCCCTAGATGATTGGTGCCGAATTGCATCTCGAAGCCGTCCGCCGTTTGACGATAAGGGATCGCCATGACCCCGGCGTTGTTGCACAGCACGTGCAGCGCGGGATGTTGCAAATGGAAAGCGTCGGAGAAACCCCGCACCGACGCGAGGTTCGAGAGGTCAAGCTCCATCACACTGACCTTCGCGCCAGACGACGACTTGGCAATCTGCGCGGCCGCGGTTCGAGCCTTGCCGAGGTCGCGGCACGCCAGGATGACGTCGGCATGCTTGCGCGCAAACTCCAGCGCAGCCTCGTAGCCGATCCCGCTGTTGCCGCCGGTAACGACGATGGTCTTCCCCGAAAGATCCGGCATGTCATCGGCGGTCCACGATTTTTTGTCGGGCATAAGGTGCGTTCTCCTCCTCAGCTACACGAAACCTATCACAGGATTACCAAGTCGGGGTAAATTGCCGTGAGGTTCAGATTCGCGCGCGTAACTTTCGCGCGCGCGATTCGGTTCCAGAGTCATGACCGAACCCGATCAACCTGCAACTCCACGCCGCGCCGCGCTAACGTTCATCTTCATCACGGTCGTGCTCGACATGCTCGCGCTCGGGATGATCGTGCCGGTATTGCCAAAGCTGGTTGAAGATTTCGTCGGCGGCAACACCGCGCGAGCCGCCGAGATTTACGGGTTATTCGGCACGGTGTGGGCGCTGATGCAGTTTATTTTTTCACCGGTGCTCGGCGCCTTGTCCGACCGCTTTGGCCGCCGTCCAGTGATCCTGCTCTCCAACTTCGGACTCGGACTCGACTACATCGTGATGGCGCTAGCGCCGGGCATCGGCTGGCTGTTTGTCGGCCGCGTCATCTCGGGCATCACGTCGGCGAGCACCTCGACCGCCTACGCGTACATCGCGGACGTGGCGCCGCCGGAAAAGCGTGCGGCGGGTTTCGGGATGCTGAGCGCCGCGTTCGGTCTAGGCTTCGTCGTGGGACCGGCGATCGGCGGCGTGCTGGGCAATATCGATCCGCGCCTGCCGTTTTGGGTCGCTGCCGGATTCAGCTTTCTGAATTTCGCGTACGGCTCGTTGGTGCTGCCGGAGTCGCTGTCAAAAGAGCGCCGCGAGCGTTTCTCATGGCGGCGTGCAAATCCGGTCGGCTCGTTGAAGCTCCTGCGGTCGCATCGCGAACTGTTTGGACTCGCGATCGTCAACTTCCTCGGCAGCATCGCCCACGAAGCCTTGCCTACCACCTTCGTTCTGTACGCGATGTATCGCTATGGATGGAACGAACGCACTGTCGGACTCGCGATCGCGGCGGTGGGCGTATGCTCCGCGATAGTCGGCGCCGGGCTGGTCGAACCGGTCGTTGCTCGCTTCGGCGAGCGGCGCGCGATGCTCGCTGGGCTGCTCTTCGGTGTCGCCGGTTTCACGATTTATGGTCTGGCGTACACCGGCGCGATTTTCTGGGCCGCGCTCCCTGTCACCGGTCTGTGGGGCCTTTCAGGACCTCCGATGCAGGGCATGATGACCCGGCACGTCGATTCGTCGGAGCAGGGACAACTTCAGGGCGCGCTCAGCAGTCTGCGCGGCATCGCATTTATGATCGGTCCGCTCGTTTTCACAAATATCTTTGCGAGTTTCATCGGCGCGAATCGCGATTGGCATCTGCCCGGCGCGCCGTATCTGCTGGCAGCGCTGATGATCGCCGGCTCGACCGCGATGGCATGGCAAGTCACGCGCCCGCGCCCCGTTCTGCCGGAAACGCCGCTGGCAGCTGTGGCAGAGGAATTTGAATGATTTCCAACTAGTCGATCCCTTCTTCCTCCCCGACGCGAGCTACTCGCATACAGGCGCCGTCACCGGAGTGTAGTGCGGAAAGTTCGGGTCCGAGACCGGATTGCGCACCACCGGCGTGGTCGTGTCCGTAACCGTCGTCAGATGATAGAGCGGCGTCGGTTCGGGAGCCCCGAAGTTCGTCGTCGACGAATAGGGATCGGGGCAGTTCGATACCCCCGGCGCATAGTTGGGATCGGTGACGGTGATTACGTAATCCCGGCAACCCTCCGCCGGACAGACGTAGTAGGTCTCGCCGTTCGCGTTGTTCGGACACGATGGATCCGGAGTCGCCTGGTCCTTGCAATTGGCGAGCGGCGACGGACCTACCGCGTTGCTGTCCTGCTGCGCCACGTAGAGGAACAACCAACCGGTACCCGAATCGTAGTAGTACTTGTCGAGACTCTTGTAGGTCCCGTCCGGGTTTGTAATCTCACTTAGGCTTCCGGCCGGCGTCAGAGTATCTGTGGGATACACACAAGCCATTTGGCCGCGATTGTCTTTTGCCATCGTCGTACCCGCGGGGCATCCCTGCGAGGCCAGCGTGATGCCGTTGGCCGGGCATCCGCTATAGCTGAAGATTGCAGTTTTGAAGGGACATCCGGGCTGCACGGGGTTCGACGGGCATTGAAGGTTGATTGGCACATTGATGGGCACCAGGTTGTTACCAACGAGATTGTCGCAATCCTGATTATTATTGTTGGAGTCGATGAACAGATTGTTCAGCTTGTTATAGTAGGCTCGTAATTCGGGGTCGTCCGGACCCATCCCGATCGTGCCACCGCCGTAGGAATGGTAGCCGCGCGCCACCGTGAACGACGACGCGCTCGCCGGTTTGCCGTTCGCACTCGCGTAGCAAACACCAACTCGCACATAGAATGGATTCGTAGGACTTATAGCAGGCTTATCCGCATCCACGATGCCCAACTCGAGGATCTTGTTGATCCCCGCCGCGGTGCCCTTGTCATTTGTGTCAATCGCCGCCGTTACCGTATAGCTGAGGCCGCTGGTTACCTTGGGCTCCCACACTCCCAGCGCGTTGCGGCTGGTCAGCGTCATCGAGCCGTGCTCGCCGAAATCGACCGCATCCTTGGTGAAGGTGATCGCCTGCTTCTGCAAGCTAGGCGGCGGCGGGTTCGTTAAGGTACTGGGCGGATACAGCATCTGGAGTTCCAGCGTCGCCATGCTCGACGGCGACATCAGCGCGGTCGGCCGGTTCTCGAGCACCGTGTCCTGTGCACCCTCCGCCAGGCACTCGTCCACCGAGTTGCTCGACGTGTTAATAGTCAGCCCATTGAGCGAGATTGGATGGGCGCCGTCGAAGCGCGGGCTCACGTCGTTGTTCGCGTCGGCCGCGACGAACCCGGCCAGAGTGCCGTCGAGATCGATCACGGCGGTGTTCTGGTCACCGTCGCCGAAACCTGAGCTTGGATTGAGTGGGTCTTTGCCGAGGTTAACCAACTGAGTGTAGACCTGATGGCGCAAGTCGGTGTTGACGAAGCTCAACTGCGAGGTGTTCGCCAGCGTGGGGTAGCTGCTCTGGTTTGACTGGAACCATCCGAACGCGGCGTCGCCCTCGTACACCCAGGCCACCTGGTTGCCGTCTATATCGGTAAGTTTATTTGCCTTCGTCCACGCTGCGAGTGCAGCGGCGTCGGTTTTGGTGAGCGCGGGACTTTTCTTGAAATTGACAAAACGATCGTGGATCAGACGGGCAGGGCCGTCGTAGATCATATAGCCGAACGTGTTCCAGTTGGGATCGGGATAGCCTTTGCCGACCTCCTCTCCGCTGTGCGGCGTTCCGTCCTTGATTTGAGTCCTATCGATGCAGCCCAACATCGGCGACTGACCCGCATAAGTGGTGTCTGGGATAGGACAAGGACCAAAGCGATCGACGTTGTTCTGGCTTATCCCCTCCAGCACTGAATTCTCGACCAGCATCCAGTCGCCCGGCGTCGCGCCGTCGATGCCGCCTGCCGTTAGCAGCGAAGCGCTGTCGCGGCTGGTCGCGAAGCGGCCGTCGTCGACCACGAACCATTGGTCTCTCATCCAGACCCCGCGATCGCGAACACGGGACGCGGTCAGGCCGTCGAACTCGGCGATCAGGTTGCGTGTGCTCGGCGTGCCGTCTTTCGTCGGATGGATTAGCGAGGAGCTTGATTCGCTATACGCCCCCTCGCCGAACAACCCGTCGAAGCAGGCGCTGACGCGATTGTTCCTGAAGGTTCCTATCGGCAGGTACTGGTTGTTACTAGGTGCCTGGGGCGGAACGTACCAGTAGCCTACGCCCACACCCTGGCATCCGTCGATTATATTGCCGGTCAACTGCGTCCCCGGATTGGTGATCCAGAAGCCGCTTGCCGGTTCGATGTAAACTGGCGATGTGGTCGGGCATCCTCCGCTCGCGAGCGGAGGCACATAACCGCCCAACGCGCCATTTGACAGAAATGACGTACAACTGCCGTGAGTCGGATTGGTGGTCGCGTCCATGTCGGGGATGTTGAAGCCATCGTAACCTATGTCGGCAGCTGGAAGCATGCCATTAGTCAGGTAGTCCCCGGTCCACCAATAATTCTTGATCAGGTCGTCCCGCGAGAATTTATTGGTTTCGTTGAGGTCGAACGAATTACTCATCGCGCCCATGCCAAGGTTGTTCTCGAAGGTTATACCAGCTTCGTCGCCAATCTCTTCGTAAAAGAGATGGCCCACAGCACGGACGCATACGGTGTTCGAGACCGTCAGATTCTGAGTCGAATGCACCGTTACACACTTATTGTAACTGTGATCGATGCTGTTGGAATCGACCAGCGTGGTCTTACCGCTAAGGTTCTGAGCCATGTGGAAATGGATAGGATAGCTGCCGAGCTGATCCTTCCCGAACTTCTGTATCTCCACGCCCTGAATCGAGACTTCGTTGAGACCCATCATAGCCATGGTCTCGCCGCCCCAATGGAGATTAGCCGCATCTTTGCCTTCGATCTTAGCGGTCAGCTCGATGTTGCGGCTTAACAGCGCGACCGGGGCTCGCTCGTCAACGCCGTAGTTCTGCGTGTCGGGGTCATTGTAGTTGAGCGGGCTTGGTTGCGAGGTGCACGCGCTCGTGCATCCCGCGGGAGCCATGCCGCATTGAAAGAAGGTCGGCACGTTGTTGACCATGCAGAGCTGGCTCGGCGTCGGCGGCGCGCTGCCGAAGTGGTAGTGAAGCAGTGACGTATCAAGTAGAACGTCGCTGCCCGTAGGATTGTCCTTCGGCTTGCTCTTGATGCCCGCGATTCTCACTACCTCGGTGTCGTAGGGACTGAAGCTGGTGCTACCCACCGCAATCCAGTCACCGTCGTGCCAGCGACCTGTCCCCTGGGTCACGTCGTCTGCCACCCGCAGCGTATCGGCGCCGTCGTTCCTAACCGGCACCGTCACGTTGGTGCCGCTACCGTAATAACTAAATGGTCCCGCCGGTTGCGAAAGATAGGACCAGTTGAGGCCGTTCGGCGGGACCCCCTTTAACCCAAACATCTCCAGCGAACCGCCGCTCTGAACCTGGATTCCCTTGCTGAAGCTCGCGCAGGTCGTCCCCGCCGCGCACGGACGCTTGCCAACGAAGTCGAGCGTAACGACCGTCATCGGATCCGTGGTTCCTATCGGATGAGTCTTCTGGCCTACCTGGAGCAGACCTTTGGCCACGATAGTGCCTACCTCCATTGTCGCTGACTGATCGGGAAAGCATAGCGAGGCGCCGGCATCGATCGTAATCGTGTTGAACTGGTCGGCGTCCATGTAACTCTTATCGACAAAAACGCTCGGCCCGCAACCATTCGCCCCTATTTCGAGGTTTTTGCTGTTGTCCTTCTTACAGCTATCGCTCGACAGGGGCATCGCCGTGCCGCAAATGCCGGGATTAGCCGACCTGTTGAAATCGCCCGGGAGCGTCTGTGCCCCGCCGCCTCCGCTATACGCGATGGCCGCGAGCACCGCACCAAATATCAGAGCCAGATGGACAATCGCGCGACCGAGCCGCCTGCGCCCCGAAGCGAACGAATTACAATCGGATTGTGGAAACTTGTACCCTGGCATCCCCGACCCCTCCCGAAACGAGAAATGAAAATACGCCTGATTCCAATAACGGTGTCAGCCTCTAACCCGCGCCTCTAACCACCACAAACTCATAATTTAGCTGTCTTTTATGCCGAGACCATATCAAGAGAAAAGATTGCGAGCAATTGATATGTTTAAGGAAGGATAAAAGCGGCGAAACCAAATAGACTTAAAAGCTACCGCAGAGGAACACCTGCGAGCGCCGCGATTCGCGACATATCGACGCACGCCTCCAGCGCGTCCGCGATTCGATCGAAGGCCGTTCGGCGATTGGCTTCCGTGTCGTCTCGTCCCGCGGATTCGAGCGGCGCGAGCCCCTTCGACATCCGCACTCCGTCGAGAAAGTTCCGTCGAAAACCGGCAGTATCAAAAATTCCGTGAATCGAAGTGCCGATCACTCGCCCGTCGTCCGACCGGACACCCTCCAATTCGTTCACCGCGCTGGAATCTCTATGAGTCAATCTGAACAACGCCCGCGAGGCCGCGATTCCCGCGATGCGCCCGGAGTGTATCTCGTAACCGGAGATGGACTGGCTCGTCGGCAAATGAATCGCGCGGACCTGGTCGGTGATTTTTTCGGCTTGAAAGACGGTTTCCATTTCGAGCAGTCCTAGCCCGACTGTCTCGCGCGTATCGCTCTCGATCCCATCGGCGTCCACGATGCGCCGTCCCAGCATCTGGTACCCTCCGCAAATTCCCAACACCCATCCACTTGCGCGACGATGCCGCGCGAGTAAATCTTCCCAACCGGCCGCACGCAGCCACTTCAAATCCGCGACGGTGCTCTTCGTCCCGGGAAGGATCAGAACGTCAAGCCGTGGCGCCATGTGCGGATCGCTCAAGTAGTGCACGGCCACATCCGGTTCGTCTTCGAGCGGTCCGAAATCCGTGTAGTTCGAGATGGAAGGCAGGTGTATCACTCCAATAGTTATCGGCTTGTTGGCAGTGTGCCTCGCGGCACCAACCAGGCTGGCGGCGTCCTCTTGCGGCAGTCCCAGGCTTTCCTGCCATGGCAGTACTCCTACGACCGGGACGCCGGTGCGACTCTCGAGAAAGCGCAGTCCGGGTTCCAGTAGCTTGAGATCGCCGCGGAATTTATTGATCAACACTCCCTTGACGCGACGCCGTTCTTCCGGCGCCAGCAACTCGATCGTGCCGACGATCGAAGCGAAGACTCCGCCCTTGTCGATATCCGCGACGAGCAGCACGGGCGCGTCGGCCAGTTTTGCGATTTCCCAGTTGACAATGTCGCGATGCCGCAGATTAATCTCCGCCGCGCCGCCCGCGCCTTCGATAACTATCAGTTCGAATTCCCGCGCAAGATTGTTGTAGCTCCGGACTATCTCAGGCCAGGCCTCAGCACGATATCGCTCATAATCATTCACGCCCATCTGAAACCGCGCGCGGCCCGCAATGACCACCTGGCAAACCATATCGGACTGCGTTTTCAACAGCACCGGATTCATGTCGAGTCGCGGTTCGAGTCCGCACGCTTCAGCCTGCACGGCCTGCGCGCGTCCGATTTCGCCGCCGCCGCGACAAACCGCCGCGTTGTTCGACATGTTTTGCGATTTGAACGGCGCGACGCGCACGCCGCCGCGCGCGAACGCCCGGCACAGCGCGGTCACGACCACGCTCTTGCCGACGTCCGACGCCGTGCCCATCACCATCAAACTCCTCGCACTCAAGACTCGCTCCTTTTGACACCACCCTGCACGGAAGTCATAAATCAGGGATGCGCTAGAGTCTTTCAATACGAGTTCCGTTCAACAAGGAGCGAATCAAATGCAAATGGGAATGCTCGGCCTCGGCCGAATGGGTGCGAATATGGTGCGGCGCCTGCTGCGCGGCGGTCACGAGTGCGTCGTGTTCGACGTGAGCGCCGATGCGGTCAAGGAATTGGCCAAGGAGGGCGCCATTGGTGCGTCGTCGCTCGACGACTTCGCCGCCAAGCTCAAACTGCCGCGCGTGGCGTGGATGATGGTGCCGGCTGCCGTCGTCGAGCAGACCGTCGCGGAGCTGTCCGGCCGATTCCAGCGCGACGACATCATCGTTGATGGCGGCAATTCGTATTACATCGACGACATCCGCCGCGCCGAAGCTCTGAAGGCGAAGGGGATTCACTATGTCGATTCGGGCACCAGCGGCGGTGTCTGGGGACTCGAGCGCGGCTTCTGCCAGATGATCGGCGGCGAGCCGCAAGTCGTGAAGCATCTCGATCCGATTTTCTCGACGCTCGCGCCGCCAATCGATTCCGCGCCGCGCACCGCGGGCCGCGAAAAGGTCCAGGGCAGCACCGCCGAGCACGGCTATCTGCATTGCGGTCCCAACGGCGGCGGTCACTTTGTGAAAATGGTTCACAACGGAATCGAGTACGGGATCATGGCGGCGTATGCGGAGGGGATGAACATCCTGAAAAATGCCAACGTAGGGCTGCGGCAGACGAAAGAGGTAGATGCCGAGACGACGCCGCTGCGCAATCCCAGGCTCTACCAGTACGACTTCAATCTCACCGACGTCGCCGAGGTATGGCGGCGCGGCAGCGTGATCGCGTCGTGGCTGCTGGACCTGATCGCCGACGCTATGCTCGGCGATCCGGAGCTCAAGAAATTTGCCGGGCGCGTATCGGATTCGGGCGAGGGACGCTGGACGATCGACGCAGCGATTGACGAGGGCGTTCCCGCCCATGTGCTGACCGCCGCGCTCTACGAACGTTTTGGCTCGCGAGGCGCGGCCGACTTCGCCGACAAGCTGCTGTCCGCGATGCGCTACGAATTCGGTGGGCACGTCGAGAAGAAAGCCTGAAGGTGCGCGATGCCGAATCCAGAACCAAAGAACGCATCGGCGCAGGGACGGCCCGGCGATCCGTGCGTATTCGTTATCTTCGGCGCGACCGGCGATTTGACCAAGCGGCTGTTGATGCCGGCGCTGTACAATCTGCTTGCTAACAAACTGCTCCCCGACAAATTCGCGATTGTGGGCGTCAGCAACACCAATATGAGTTCCGCGGATTTCCGCAAGCAGCTCGCCGACGAGGTCCCGCAATTCGCAACGACCAAGGTCAGCCCCGAGCTCTGGAAATTCTTCGATCAGCGGCTCTCCTACATGTCGGGCGACTTCAAGAATCCTGCGACGTACAATCGCCTCAAGTCGGAGCTCGCGGCGGCCGACAAGCTGCACGGCACGCCGGGAAACTATCTATTTTACACCGCCGTATCGCCGGTTTTCTTCGGCGAGATCGTCAAGCAACTTGCCGGCGCTGGACTCACAACGGAAACCGGCAGTCATTGGCGAAGAGTGATCATCGAGAAGCCGTTCGGCCACGATTTGGAATCGGCGAACGCGCTCAATCGCGAGCTTGCCGCATGCATCCACGAGAATCAGACCTTCCGAATCGATCACTATCTCGGCAAAGAGACCGTTCAAAACATCCTGGCGTTTCGCTTCGGCAACGGCTTCTTTGAACCGCTGTGGAACAACAACTATATCGACCATGTGCAAATCACGGTCGCTGAAACCGTCGGCGTCGAGCATCGCGGCGGATTCTATGAAGTAACCGGCGCGCTGCGAGACATGGTGCCGAATCATATTATGGCGCTGGTCTCGCTGACCGCGATGGAGCCGCCCATTTCGTTCGACTCCGAGCCGCTGCGCGACGAGAAGACCAAGGTGCTGCGCGCAATCCGTCCGCTCAAGCCCGGCGACGTCGCCAACTGGGCGGTGCGCGGCCAGTACGGATCGGGAACCCTCGAAGGCAAGCCGGTGCCGGGCTATCGCACGGAGCCGCAGGTTGATCCCAAGTCGAGCACCGAGACTTACGTCGCGATGAAGCTCGCGATCGACAACTGGCGATGGTCGGGTGTGCCGTTCTATCTCCGCACGGGCAAACGGATGGCGCAGCGCCTCACCGAAATCGCAATCAAGTTCAAGGCGCCGCCGCTGCTGCTGTTCCGGCAGACCGGCGTCAAGCAACTCGAGCAGAACGAGCTGGTTCTGCATATCCAGCCCAACGAGGGCATCTCGCTCAACTTCAGCGCCAAGATTCCCGGGCCGCTAGTCAAGCTGGGCGCCGTCGATATGAGCTTCAAGTATGCCGACCACTTCGGCTCGGCGCCGAGCACGGGTTACGAGACGCTGCTGCTCGATTGCATGATCGGCGATCCTGCGCTGTTCCAGCGCGCCGACACGGTGGACGCCGGATGGCGCGTCGTCGATCCGATTCTCGAGGCATGGAAAGCGAGCCCGGCGACCGACTTCCCCAACTATGCAGCCGGTTCATGGGGACCGCCCGCCGCAGACGATCTGCTCAAGCACAACGGCCGCAAATGGAGAGAAAGCTGAATATGACTTCGCTGCGTGACGTGTTGAAGCGGGCCGAAGCGGACAAAGTCGCCGTCGGGCATTTCAATTTCTCTGACCTGGTCGCGTTCAACGCGATCGTCGCTGCCGCGCGCGACCGCAAGTTGCCGGTGATGGTGGGCGTGTCCGAGGGCGAGCGCGAGTTCACCGGCGTCCGCGAGGCCGCCGCGCTGGTGAAGGCGGTCCGCGACGAGTACGACTATCCAATTTTTCTGAATGCCGACCACACTCACTCGATCGCCAAAGCTGAAGCGGCGGCGAAGGCCGGCTTCGACGAAATAATCTTCGACGGCTCGGCGCTCGCCTTCGAGGAAAACATCAAGCAGACGAAGAAGGCGATCGAGGCGATCAAATCGATCAACCCCGCGATTCTCGTCGAGGGCGAGATCGGCTGGATCGGCGCGTCGTCGGCTGTGATCGACAAGATTCCAGCGGGCGTCGGAGTCCTGACGACCCCTGACGAGGCGAAACAATTCGTCGATGCAACTAAAGTCGATGTGTTGGCGCCGGCCGTCGGCAACATGCACGGAATGCTCGCGAGCATGGTTCACGGCGACGTTCAGAAGCGGCTCAATATCGAGAGGATCGCGGAGATCAAGGCGGCGGCGAAGATCTTCATGACGCTGCACGGTGGCTCAGGCACCAACGACGACGACTTCAAGCGCGCGATCAAGGCCGGCATGACTATCGTCCACGTCAACACTGAACTGCGGCTCGCGTGGCGGCGCGGAGTCGAAGCGGGGCTCGCGGCGGAGCCGAACGAGGTGGCGCCCTACAAAATTCTCGAGCGCGCGGCCGAAGCGGTGAAAGAGGTAGTCAATTCGCGGCTCGAGCTGTTCAATTCAAGATAGCTGCTACTTGGCCCAGCCTTTTTCGTACGGCGCCGACATCCGGCCGATTGCGCGCAGATGCATGAACTTCCACTCGCCGTTGAGCTTGACGTAATCGTCTTCGTAGCGCGCGCCGAGCCACATCGCGCGATTTCCACTGCGCATCGTGAACGGGCCGATGAAGTACCAGATGCCGGTCGCGCGGTCGCCGCTGACGTTGATGATCGGATTCATGACGTTGTGCTGCGAGAAGCTGATCCGCTCCTGGAAGCCCTGGAAAAGTTTACGAATCGCGTCGTGCCCCTGATGCCGCCCGACGCCGGCGCCTTCCCAGATGCCGTCGGGCGCGAACAGCTCCGTGATTTTCGCTGGATTGTGATCCTCGTCGCAAATCGCGCAGTAGCGCGCCTTGAGCTTCTTGATCGCCTCGATATCTTCGAGGACCGCGATCCGCTTTTCGAGGTCGCTAAGGTTCATCCAGGCTGCTTGTCCGTCGTCGGTAGATTCACGAATACCGCGGCCGTCACGACCGTGGTCCACAGGCCGTCGCGATCGCCGATTGCGGATTGCGTGATATTGCGCGTCTGCACGATTTTATCCGACAGCTTCCACACGTCCTTGCGTTCGTCGTAGCTGACGTTGGGATCGAAGTCCACGCCGAGCGCCGTCGCGAGCATCGTCGCGGCGAGGTCCTCAGCGTAGTCGCCCGCCTTCTCGTCGGTCTGCCCGAAACTCTTGTGCTCGGACAGGTAGCCGTACTGATCTTTGTCGGCGGGAATCGCGAGGCCGACCGACGAGGCCATCAGGCGATGCGGCTCGTCGGTCGAGTTGTCGTACATAACGGTGTAAACGATCTGGCCGGGCGTCAGGGTCTTCAGTCCGTCCTGGATCGAGACGACTTTGCAGCCGGGCGGGAAAATCGAGCTGACTCGAACGAGATTGAATTCGGCGATGCGCGCATCGCGAAGTGCGAGCTCGAACGAGGTGAGTTTCTCGCGATGCCTGCCGACGCCCTTGGTCAGAAAGATTGCTTTGCCTGTTGGCCCCATCGATTTTTGATCCTCAATTCGATTTCGTCATGTACATAGAGCAAGCGCAAGAGTTTCGTAAGATTACGCGTCGATGATCCATTCGTGAATAATGTTCGCTGACGCGTCCGGATCAAGATTTAGTCCAGACCGTTGCGCGCGACGAAGATTGCCCAACCCAAATAGCGGCCGTCGAGTTCCAGGCTGCGGCGCAGCTCGGCGGGATCGTTAAGTTTGGCTGCGTCGGGATGGCTGGGATTTTCCAGCGTCCAATCTATCGCCGCCTGCATGTGCAGCGCGTGGTAGCGATTCCAATCGTCGATCGAGGCTTGGACAATCCCGCGCAGCCACATCCCGCGCGCGCGCATCGCCTCGACCGTCATCCACAACGACCGGTTCGGGTAGTCGGTGTCGGCGCGAGCTCCGAGCGACACTTGCGGGGGATAAGGCAGTTCGATCGCGAACACCTCGCCGAGCGCGATTGCCGCGCCGCGCTTCGCGGCCCGGCTCATCCACTCGAGTGCGGGCTCGAAGCCGCCGAGCGCGAAAGACGCGCCGATGCACATCACTACGTCGAAGCTCGCCGGCTCCGGGCGAACCTCGAGCGCGGGTCCTTCCACGATTTGGATCCGATCAACGAGATTTTCGGCATCCGCGAGCCGGCGCGCCTCGACCGCGAAGGCGGGATGGATCTCAAGTCCGATAGCTTGAATGTCGAACTGTTTCGAGAGCCGGCGCAGGAGCCATCCCTTGCCGCATCCGACGTCTAGTATCCGCATTCCGTCGCGAACACCGCAGTAGCGCATTGCCAAATCCAGCTTCTCTTCGGAAATTGGGTTCTGGATCGTGTGATATCGCTCGATCGTTGCGAAGAATTCAAAAAGGTTCATTTTAGTTTTCCACTGCTCCCGTTCGTCACGGAGTCAATTTCTGCCGCAGAGAAACGTCTCGCAAGCGCGAGGCATTCGCGCGGCGCACAACGGCGCCCAACGAAAACGCTCTGCCGGATGTGAAATGACGCGGATTACTTAGCGATAGCGAGACGGCAAGTGCGTTTCGCGGACTTCGGGCGCAAGTGGCTTACTCGTCATCATAAAACGCACCTCCCTTGGGAAGATGAGGGAAAGGTAGCTGAGATTCACAGGAGTTACAACCTGGCGTCGCCATGTTATGCGGTTCGCGATAAGATGGCGGTTCAAATGAAATCTGGCGAGGTGGCATCGTGATCGAAACGAGTCCATTTGGGAAGACCGGGCATCAGAGTACGCGGGTTCTCTTCGGCGCGGCTGCGCTCGGCGGGATGAAGCAGGACAAGGCCGATGGCGTGCTCGAGGTGCTGCTCGAATACGGCGTCAATCATATCGACACGGCGGCTTCTTACGGCGACTCGGAATTGCGGATCGGTCCGTGGATGCGCGAGCATCGCAAGCGCTTCTTTCTTGCCAGCAAAACCGGCGACCGCACGTATCAGGGCGCGCGCGACAGTCTCCATCGATCGCTGGAGCGGCTACGCGTCGATCAGATTGATCTGATCCAGATGCACAACCTCGTCGCGGAGAACGAATGGACGACGGCTCTCGGAGCGGGTGGGGCGCTCGAGGCACTCGTCGAGGCGCGCACGCAGGGGTTGGTGCGGTTTATCGGAGTTACGGGTCACGGCTCGCAGGTCGCCGCGATGCATCGCCGGAGCCTCGAGCGGTTCGCCTTCGACTCGGTGCTGTTCCCATACAATTTCACCATGCTGAATATCGGTCAGTACGCGGCTGACGTCGATGCGCTGCTGAAAGTATGCCGCGAGCGCGGAGTCGCGACGCAGACGATCAAGTCGGTCGCGCGACGGCGATGGCAAAACGGCGACGGCCGGAAATTCAGCTGGTACGAGCCGCTGCGTGACCGCGACGCGATTCGCCGCGGCGTGCATTTTGTGCTGAGCAGGCCCGGACTGTTCCTGAATAGCTCGAGCGATGCCACTCTCTTGAGCGATATCCTGGATGCGGCGAGCGAGAAGGCGACCGCGCCGGCGCGCGCGGAGATGGAAGCCGACGTCGTGCGCTACGCGATGGAGCCGCTGTTCGTTCCGGGCGTGTCTGACACGATTTAGTAGACGCGCGGAATCAGCCGCGACGTGCGCGCGCAGTACGCATCGAATTCGGCGCCGAACTGCGAGCGCAGCATCGCTTCCTCCGCTCGAATCCGAGCTGCCAGCGGGGGTATGAGGCATGCCGTGATCGCAATCCCTGCCAGCGAACGGAACGCCAGCACAAATCCCAGTGTCATGACCAGCATTCCGAGGTAGCTGGGATTGCGAACTACGCCGTAGATTCCGCTAGTGACCAGCGTGTGCCCCTTCTGGATTGCTACGAGGCCGCTGAACCTCCGCCCGAGCACGAATACCGGCCACAGGCGCAGCACACCGCCAACGGCGAATAGCACAACGCCTATCCATCGAGTCGTTTCGCCGTCGATCATCAACATCTCCATCCGATCCGTGTAGGGAGGCAGGTATGAGTCCATCAGCATAAGCACGCCGAAGGCGAGCAGTACCCAACGATTGCCGCGATCCTCGCGCTCGCCAGAACTCAGATTTCCCTCAGTGAACAGCGACGCGATCAGCATTACGCCGTCCACGATTGCCAACGCGATCAGCGCCGTGTGGGTATAGAACCAGGCGAGTCCGCCCATCCCTAGGACAGTCAACCCGATCTGCACGCCGACTACCACGAATATGATTAGGTTTTGCGCGGGCTGCGTCAACGAACTTGCCGAGCCGTTCTTATACGACTTTGCGGAAGGCGAGGGCGGGCGGGAGTCTTACTGCTTCTGCTATTGGAACTATGCCGCTGACCAGACTCACTGCGAGGGCGGCTATAAGTGCGTTCAAGGTTTGGGCAGGAGTTACCCATAGGGCGCCGTTGCCTCCTAGTGCGGCGCCTAGTGTTATGCCGCCGGAGAACATCCAGAGTGCGGGGACAGCACCTATGATCCCGCCTAGGAGTCCTATCGCGCCGCATTCGCCGAATAGTAGAAAGGCGACAGAGCCGCGGCTGAAACCTAGCGCGCGCATTACGGCTACGTCGCTGATTTGTTCGCGAACCATCATGACCGTGGAGTTAGCGGCTATGAGCAAGACCGTAAGCAAAACGACGAGGCATAGAGCGAAAACGATCGCTCGGATGTTGCCGATAGCTGAAAGGCCGGAGGAGAGTGCGTCGCTCTCCGTCATAGTGCGCGTTTCGGCATCAGAGTTGGCAAAGTGTTCGTCGATCTGTTTGGCGAGCGTGGCCATCGTGTCGTTGCTGGTGGCGCGCACTATTATGTTCCAGGCGATGTCTTCGTCGGGGAGGCCGTGCGCTTTGCGCGCCGCCATCAGGTAGTCACGCCGCATGAGAAAGGTGTTGGGGTAGCGCTTGGACGCCATCGTGCCTGTGATGATGAAGGTCATCTCCATGTGGTCTGAATCGGTAGAGCGTAGCGTGACGGTATCGCCAATCTTCCAGCCGTACTTGTGCATGAGAATTTCGCCGACGATGGCGGAGCGCTTTTCCCGGAGCGTCCCGCGGCGCTCCTGTTCGGTCAACGCGTAATCGGGGAACACGTCGCCTATTTCCGGGCCTGCGCCGACGCCGAACACCGGCTCGCTGACGTCGCGCCAGGTCGCGGGCCATCCCGTGATCGCAACGCACGCGGCGACGCCGGGCATTTTGTTGATATCGTCGCAATAGCGCGCGGGCAGATCCTCCCACGGCGCGGTTTTGTTGTTGATAATGAGACGGAGCGTGCCGGACGCGTCCTTGATCACGCGATCCATCGAAGCCGGCACGGAAACCAGCACGGTGTAGATGAAGGTCGCGAGCGCGATGGTTAGGACAGTCAGAATCGTGCGGCGCAAATTCCGGCGCATGTTGCGTTCGATCAATTTGATCCAGTTGAACACGGTGCACCCCGTTCAGACTGAGCGCAGCGACTCGACCAGGCCGATACGCGAGGCGCGCCACGCCGGCAGCAATCCGCCGAGCGCGCCTATTACGATTGCGGCGATCATCCCGGACACGAACGCGCCGAGCGTCAAGCGAAATCTGAAGATGAATTCGCCGACGTTCATGAGCTGGCTGCTGAGGCCGGTCGAATACGCGACCAGCACGCCGAGGATCTCGCCAATCACGCCGCCGGCGAGCGCGAGCACGATGCTTTCGATGACGAAACTCGTGAGCACGTTGAAGCGGCTGAAGCCCAGCACTCGCAGCACGCCGATTTCGCCGGTGCGTCGCGCGACCGCGGAATACATCGTGTTCATCGCGCCGAACACGGAGCCGACGGCTAGAATGAGGGCAACGATCAGGCCGAGCGCGCGCAACTGATCGACGAACTGGGTCTGCTTCGCGTAAAAATCCTGCTCCGACATGGTATCGACCCTGACGCGCGAATCGGTCGTGAGCGATTTTGCGAAGTCGTCGTGCGTGCCGGGTTTGAGCACGACGTGCAGCACCTCGAAGCCGTTGTTGACGTGGACCTCCTGGGTCAGGACGTTGAGATCGGTCAGCATTTCGGATTCGCGCGCGCTGTCCTGATCGGAAAAGGTGCCGACAATTTTGAAAGTGCGCGGTCCGAATTTGAAATCGCTGCCGACCGCCAGATTAGGATAACGCGCGGCGAGTTTGCGGCCGACGACCATCTCCGCCGCGCCGCCATTTGGCCAGCGCCCGCTCTCCAGGCGCATCCCGCCATGAACCTGGTACCCGATCGGATCGACGCCGCGAAGGAGCGTGAACATCACGCCCGAGGTTACCGGCGCCGCGGGGTCGGGATTGAAACCGGTGATCACCTCGGGCGAGACGAGCGTCTTGCCGTCAGGGGTCGTCGCGATTTGCGGGCGGCTTTTGATGATCTCGTATTGCTCGTGCGAGATGAAGCTGCCGCCCTCGTCGGTGGTGCCGCGGCTAAGCACGATCCAGTTGTCGGGGAGCGCGTTTTGCATCACGGTCGCGCGCAGCCCGGCGACGAAGCCGGATAGGATGAAGAGCAGCATCACGACCAGCGCGACGACCGACGCCGTCATCGCGGCGGTGGCGCGTCGGACCATCAGGCTGCGCAAGTTGTAGCGAATCGGGATCAATTCACCCTCCCTGGTAAAAACATTCCGGGTGAAGCGGGCATCTACGCGAGCTGGAAAGGGATGGATTGTAGACGTTCGGCGCGTGCGATCCTAGAGGGGAACCTGACCTTAACCCCTTCCCTCGAGGGAAGGGAACAATCGCGGTGATGCTTGGCGGCGGCGCGGTTCCGATACTAAGCTTCGAAAATAAAGTTGGAGGCGAGAGCGATGGCCAGCGAGGGCAAGTCAGAGGCGCAGCGGATTCGCGCGAGCCTCAAGCATCCGGTGATCGACGCCGACGGACATTGGCTCGAATTCGGGCCGATCATCCTCGAGCAGCTTGGAAAAATTCGGCGGCAGTCGCGCGGTCGACGGATTTCGCGCGTTCAACGGCCGCGTGTCGAGACAGCTGACGGCGTCGGAGGAAGAACGCAAGCGCAAGCGGCGCGCCCAGGAAGCGTTCTGGGCTCTGCCGACGAAAAACACGCGCGATCGTGCGACCGAGATTTTGCCGCGGCTGCTTTACGAACGGCTCGACGAATTCGGAATGGATTTCACCGTCCTGTACCCGACCGCCGGCCTGGGCATTCCGTTTCATCCTGACGCCGAAACGCGGCGCGCGACCTGCCGCGCGTTCAACCGGTTCGTCGCGGAATTTTTCGGCGAATTTTCAGACCGCATTACGCCGGCGGCCGTGATTCCGATGCACACGCCCGAAGAGGCGTGCGCGGAGCTCGAGTATGTGGTGAAGGAACTCGGGCTGAAAGTCGTGATGATGGCGAGCATGGTGCGACGGCTGATCCCGGCGGCGGCAGCAACGACGCCGGGCGCGTCGCGGTTCGCGATGTGGTTCGACATGCTTGGGCTCGACAGCGAGTACAACTACGATCCGGTGTGGGCGAAATGCGTCGAGCTGGGAATCTCGCCGACGTTTCATTCGGGATCGCGCGGCGTCGGACTGCGCAATTCACCGACCAATTTTGTTTACAACCACATCGGGCATTTCGCCGCCGCGAGCGAGGCGGTTTGCAAAGCGATTTTCCTTGGCGGCGTGACGCGCCGGTTCCCACAACTCAAGATGGCGTTCCTTGAAGGCGGAGTCGGATGGGCGTGCGCGCTTTACTGCGATCTGATCGGTCATTGGAAGAAGCGCAATCGCGAGGCGCTCGAGGACACCAATCCGGCCAACCTGAATCGCGAAATGCTCACGGAACTCATACGCCAGTACGGCGGGAAGTGGATCGAGGGCAAGATCGAGCAGAAGGCGAGCGGCGTCGAGACGATTCTCGAACGCGATCAAAGCGGCGCCACCGGAGGAATTCGCGAGCTCGACGATTTCGCCGCGTGCAAGATCAAGCGGGCGGAAGATATCCGCGATTTGTTCGTCGACAATTTTTATTTTGGGTGCGAAGCCGATGACCCACTCAATGCCTACGCATTCAACCGCAAAGCAAACCCGTACGCGGCGAAGCTGAACGTGTTGTTCGGCTCCGACATCGGACATTTCGACGTGCCGGACATGAAGGAAGTCGTGCCGGAAGCATACGAGCTGGTGGAAGACGAGCTAATCACGAAAGACGACTTCCGCGATTTCATGTTCGTCAACCCGGTGCGCTTCTGGGGCGAGGCGAACCCGAACTTTTTCAAGGGCACCCGCGTCGAGAAGGAAGCCGCCGCGCTGCTCGCGAGCAAACGCGTTTAGTTGCGGACTGCGCGCGGCGCGAGTGTCTCGGCGCGATCGGCGAAGCGACGAATCAGATAGAGCAGCGGGCCGACGCTGCCGAGCGCGAGAGTCAGTACAAGATAGGGGAGCGCGGAGACTTTGCGCTCGCGCGCGTCGTCGCTCATCCAGATCAAGATGAGAACCAGCGCGATCGTGAGATCGACGAAAGCGGCGAAGCCGGCGAAATTCGCCAGGACCATGCGGAAGAACCCGATATAGCCGTAGAGGTAGACCGCGTAGGCGTCCACCGCGAGCAAGACGATCAGCGCGGCTGAAAGTGCGAGCTGCTTGCGATTCATCGCGACCTCCGGAGTCAGGCCTTTGAAGTTTGCGCGAACCCGCGCCTGGCAGCCGCGATGAATGCGCGCACGCGAGCCGGATCTTTCTTGCCGCGATTCCCGGGAACGTCGGTGTGCGTGAACGAATCGACGCCCCACGGCCTGACGGTGGCGATCGCGTCGGCGACGTTCTCGGCGGAAAGTCCGCCCGCGAGAATTACCGGGATGCGCGAGCGCTCGACTACCGTGCGGCTTACTGACCAATCGTAAGTCTCGCCGGTGGCGCCGGCGAACGGACGGCCCTTGGCGCCCGAATCGAGCATCAAGTAGTCGACGCAATCCTGATGCGCGTCGGCTTCGGTGAGAGTTTCGCCGGCGCGCACGGCAATCGCGCGCAGCAGCTTGACGGGCGCGATGCGTTTGCGAATCCATGCGCAGTCGTCGGGCTCGATCTCGCGCGCGACGATGTGCAGGACGTCGGGGCGCACCGCGTCGACCATGGCGCAAATTTCGTCGCGATCGTCGGACAGCGACAGCGCCACGCCTCGCGAGCGCGGGCGGATCGCGCCGAGAATTTCGCGCGCGAGATCGGCGCCGATTGCCTCGGCAACGACGCCGGGCTCGGCAACGACGAGGCCAATGAGATCCGCGCCGGCGTCGGCCGTCGCGACGGCGTCGGGCACCGACGTCATGCTGTAAATCTGCACCGCCATCGGCGCAGCTATCCGCGGCCGCCGCGCAGCAGCTTACCGGGTGTCGCGCCGGTGCATCGGCCGTCGTCCCAGGTCATCGCGCCGTTGACGATGATCGCACGGTAGCCGCGCGCGTGCTGCACGCGACGCCATTCGCCGCCTGGAAAATCGTGCGCAACATCGCCGATCCAATCTGGCTCGACGCCGAGCCGATCGAGATCGTAAACGACGACGTCCGCCGCCATTCCTTCGCGCAGCATGCCGCGGTCGCGGAAGCCGGCCGCGTGCGCGGGCAGCGCGGAGAGGCGGTAGTGCGCCTCCTCGAGCGTGACGCGCTGTTCGTCGCGAACCAGCCAGCCGAGAAAATCGGTGGTATACGCGCCGCCGGTGAAAAACTTGGTATGCGCGCCGCCGTCCGACACGCCAGGAATCGTGTAGGGCGAGTCGTTGATCATCTCGGCGTAATACTCCGGGTTGAAGCCGCGATTGGGGCCGAGGAACTCGACCTTGAGGTCGCCGGCGATCGAAAGATCGAGCATCACGTCGATCTCATGCTTGTTTTCGTCGATCGCGATTTGGCCGAGCGACTTGCCGACATACTTCTCGAGCTCAGGTTTGTCTCCCGCCCACGTCACGATCAGGTGGCGAATCGGTCCCCCGACTCCGGCCTGGATTGCTTCGAGCTTGCGATTGGCTTCGTCGTGTTCGCGTTTGATCGCCTCTCGCAGTGCGGGATCTTTCATCTTGGAAATTTTCTCGTCATTAGTGCCAGTCGTGACGGTGCGCCACGCCGGGCTCGCGTCGTAGAGATTCCAATGCTCGAGGGTGAACGCGAAGCCGGTGCGGAGCGTGAAAGCCTGACCGAAAATCGGCAGACCCTTGTCACGGCATCGCTTGAGCCACGCCATGCTCTTCTGATGAACGTTGGGATCGCGGCGCGCGGGCGCTATCACGTTGTGCAGGATTGGTCGATTTGCGTCGGCGGCGAGGCGTTCGAGGAACGCGAGGTCGTCCTTGATATGGCCCGTGGCCTGCGTGATCTCGATGAAGCCCTCGTCGCGCTCGCGCAGCACGCGGGCCAAGTTCAGGATGTCCTCGTCGCACATCGTGTCGGTGACCATCGGCGAGCCGTCGAAGTCAGCCTGTGTGGAATCGGGGCCGAGCCGCTGCACGGAGAAGCCGCCGAGGCCGGCTTCCATTCCCTCGGCGAAGATGCGGCGCATCTCAGCGCGTTCGTCTTCCGTCGCGGGCCGAGTCTTGGCCGCGTCGAGTCCCATCACGTACGTCATTATTGACGAGGTGGGCAGGTACTGGATGACGTTGACGCCCTTGGCGGTGCGATCGAGCGAGTCGAGATACTGCGGTATCGTTTCCCAGTCCCACTTCATCCCGGCCTTCATCGCCTCGTAAGGAATCGCCTCGGTGCGCGTCATCGTGAGCATCGAGCGCTCGCGAAATTCCGGCTTGACCGGGACGAACCCGAAGCCGCAATTGCCGAGCACGAGCGAGGTGACCCCGTGCCATCCCGAGATGGTGCAGTAGGGGTCCCATCGAATCTGCGCGTCATAGTGAGTATGCAAATCGACGAAGCCGGGGGCGACGATCATACCGCCGGCGTCGATAGTCTTTTTCGCGAAGCCGGGGGCGCGGCCGCCGATCTGCGCGATCTTGCCGTCCTTGATCCAGAGGTCGGCTCGGTATCGGGGGACGCGGGTTCCGTCGACGACGGTTCCACCTTTGATATGAAGATCGAATTCGGCCATCGAAAGATCCCTCCTTCGAAGACAGGGTTGGCGAGCAGTCGCGCTACTGCTTCGTTCTTACAGCATCGCGGGCTCTCTGGGCAACCGAGATTAAAACCGCTCAGAAGTTGCGGCGGTAGGTTATGTAGTTCGCGCAGACTTTGGCGCCTAGTTTTTCCGCGGTGCGGCGCGACGGCCAGTTGTCGTCGAGGACCAGCGTATAGCTCAGATACTTCGAGCCTTGTCGAATCAGGTGCAGGTACGAATACGAGGCCATCGCGAGGTTCACGCCGCGGCCGCGCGCTTGTTCGAGTACGCCGATACCGAGAAAGTTGAGCTTCTCGTTGTCGGCGAGCTTGCGGCCGGGCTTGAGAATCGCGCCGTCGGGATTAGCCGGCGTGACCATCAGGGCTCCCACCGGCTGGCCATCGCGATATGCGAGCACCGAGGCGTCGAGCGCGCCGGACATCGCGAAGAAATCGAACAGGAACACGAGTTCGTCGGTGGTGAACGGCGTCGCGCCCCAATGACGCGCGAAGGCGGTGTTCCAGGTGTGCTCGAAATCGCGGACGCGGCGACCCGGGGGCAGGTCCTTCAACGCGACGATTTGGAAACCCGCGCGGCGGCTCGCTTCGAGTGCGCTTTCGTAGCGCGCGACCAGCTCCGGCGTCACCTCGATTTTGTAGTCAACCCATCCGCGCTCGGTTTCGAATCCGGCGTCCTTGAGCAGCGCGTGGTAGTACGCGGGATTCTGGCGCGCGATGTCGGGTGGCAGGGTTTCGTAGTCGTCGATGACGAACGGAAATTCGAGCAGACCATAGCCGGCGCGCGCCGCCGTCGCGCCGTTGGCCTTCATCCAGTCCGACGCCGCGTCGATCATCAGGTTGACCGCGTCGCGCGTGCCCGGCATCGCCTCGAACATCACGATATGCCCGAGCGGTTCATTCCAGTGACGTTGATAGTGGCCGTCGATTATCGCGACGGTGCGCGCGACGATGCTGCCGTCGACGCGGGCCGTGAACGGCCGAATCTTGCGCCCTTCGGCGAACGGTCCCTCGCCCATCAGGATCGGCAACTGCACCGCGACCATCGCGGCCCATCGCGCGCTGCGGTATTCGTAGACCCGATGTTGAAAAAGAACGAACTCGGTGAGCGCTTCTTCGCCCGCTGGCGACTCGATTTTTACTGACAACTACTGACTCCCCCGACAGCCTGACCAATCACGCGCTTCCATTCAGCGTGGCGGATAACGCGTTGCGCGATGTCACCTTGTTTCGGATCTCGCCGTGCGCTAACCACTGTGCAGGGGCGAGCGTAGCGCCGCGCGAGTGCGAGCGTCAAACCATCGCGCGCGAATTACCTCCCCAGGAGCGGCTGAGCGTCATGGTTGAAAAAACGATCGACCTCACGGGCATCTCGGCCAACTCGGTCGAAGACGCCGTGCAATTGGCAATCTCGCGCGCCGGCGTCACCATCAAGGGCATCCACACCGCTCATGTTGAGGACATCACAGCGCTGGTCGAGGCCAACAAAGTGGTGCGATGGAAGGTGAGAGTCAAAGTGACTTTCCAGGTGAAAGACGAGCTGCACGAGTGATCCGTGAGTTGCGGCCACGAAGCAAGCGGCGGAGCGCAAGGACTAGCCAGTCATGCGAAACCAGCCGCTGAGAGTAATCGATGGCGAAAATAGTTGAGGTTCATCCGGGTATCTACGAGATCTTTCTGCCGCTGCCGATGCGGCCGACTATCATCAACGTTTATCTGATCGACTGTCACGGCGCGTGGACGCTCGTCGACACCGGGATGAACTCGCCCGAGAGCATCGCGGCCCTCGAGGAAGCGCTCGCCGAAGTCGGAATCAAGATCGAGGATCTCGACGCCATCGTCGCGACCCATCACCACATCGATCACTTCGGCGCGTCGGGCGAGATTCGCCGCCGCAGTCACGCGACGACGCATATTCATCGCCTCGAAGCGGAGCGCGCCGGCAGAATGGTCGAGTTCGGGAGGATGAGTCCTCATGACCGGCCCGAGTCGCGCGCGTTCTTCGCGAAGCACGGATTTCCAATCGAGCAATTCTCGCCGACCGGGATGCGCCCGGCGTGGATGGGAACGTCGATGTACGGGCCCGTCACGCGGCCCGATAAGTTCATCGACGATCACGACGTAGTCAAAATCGGCGACCGCGAGCTCGAAGTGATCTGGACGCCGGGACATTCGCCGGGTCACAACGTGATTTACCTCCGCAAAGAGAAGGTGATGATCGTCGGCGATCACCTGCTGCCCAAAATTACGCCACACGTGGGAATTTATCCCGACGCCGCCGGAACCAATCCGCTCGGCGACTTCATCAACTCGCAGCTAAAGGTCCAGAAATTCGACGTTGAACTGGTTTTGCCGGCACATGGCGGCGTCTATCACGACCATCGTCATCGCGCCAATCAATTGATCGAGCATCATCGATATCGCGAGGCCGAAATGCTCGATTTGACGCGCAAGGCGCCGCAGACGGCGTTCGAAATCGCGCAACAAGTATTTGGCGGCGAAGAACGGCCGATCTTCCATGTGATGGCCGCGACTTTCGAAACGCTCGCGCACCTGGAACTTGCCTGTTTTGAAGGCCGTGCACGCCGGTCTGAGCGCGGTGAACGAACCGTGTTCCAGGCGTTATGATTGGATTACGGGGGGTTTGCTAATTAATCCGAACGGTGTATTTTGGCCCTGCTTAAACGAACGGCCGACAACCACGTTGTTAGAACTCGGTTAGTGGAGGGGTCCCTAGATTGAAGGAGGATGCCATGAAACGGAAGATCGGATTGGCGCTGGCTACAGGGCTGGCATTGTTGGTCGCCGGTTGCGCGAGTAGCAGCGGCGGTGGCGGGACAGGCGGCGGTGCCGCAGCGCCGGCTCAAGCACCTGCAGTAACGGAGACATCGAGAAATTTCAATTTAGCCGTCAAGTGCCCCGGCGTGCATTGGGAAAAGAAGCACGGCTGGTCGGATGAGCAGATTATGCAACAGGAATCGGTCGAGCAACAGGACATTCCTGCTTGCGAGCAGTGGGTTGCGGCGCAGCCGAAAGGTTACGTGCCTCCTCCTCCCGGCGGAACGGTGGCAGCAACGAGCCCTTCTGGCACAGCGGCTCCAGCCCCGCATTGATACGTTTGATAGAGCAGGAGCGGTTCGCGCAGATGGCGCGAGACTGAGCACGCCTGCCTGAAAAAATTAGGCGGCGCGGCATCCGAGAATGCCGCGCCGCCTTTTTACTGTGCAGAATTTCACTTCGGCGCGATTCGCGCCGAAGTCAGACTTCTAGCGAGCGTTGGCCGTCGCCGCGCGTTTCGCATCGCGACGCGCGGGAGCGCTGATTCGGCCGCTGCGGACCACCGGCGAGCGCCTCGCCAACCGCCGCGTGGAAACGCCGGCTAACTGCTGATTGCGCCAGTCGCGCAGACCCCTCCGCAGAAACTGCGGTTCGATTCCCAGCGTTTCGCACACCGTCTCAAACGAGAATGGCCCCTCTCCGCCTTCGCCGATCAGCCACTGCTCGGCTTCGCTGAACAGACGCTTGCGCGGTCCGCCCTTGGCGTCCGAGTTATTCTGGAAGCATCGGAGCGCGTCCTCCAGAATTGCCATCATCAGCTTCTTTACGGGCCGGATGGTGCTGTCGTCGCGCCGGCTGTCGTAGAACTGTTCAGGCGTCAAAACGTCAGGCACGAAGAGGTTTCCGAGAGCGCTATTTTCCCATTCCATCTTACTTTTGTCCTTACCCGACCGTGCCTGCACCGCATTTAAGCGGAGTCAAGCGGTTGGGGGTCGGGAAATTCCGACTTTGTTTGTTCGACATCAAGGAAGCAACGATCATGCCGAATTTATCAGCAACTGCCCTAATAGAAATTAGCCAGCTTGTTAAGGCCTCATGAATCGCAACTCGGTCGCAACTTGTTGAGAAATTCACTAAATTGCCCAACTTTTCGCAAACCGTTCCGCATTATGCGAATTATCCGCTCTTGTGCGGATGCTGACTCATTTGCGACATGCGTTACGATTTGGCCACAAACTGTCCGCAATGTGTCGCATAACCGCCATTCACAGGCTGCACATCGGTGCCGGGATTTTAGGGCGTACCGCGGGAATTTGGAAAGTGGATTCTGGGTTTGACCGGCGGAAAAGACTGATTCCGGTTCCTCGAAATACGGCTACTGCACCGTGTCGGGACCGCCGCCTGCCCCCGCCGGGCCGCGCTTGCGCTCCTCGAGCTTGAAGGTGAGCACGTCGAGCAGGCAATCAACCCGATCCGAGAGCGCCTCGAGCAGCGTCTGCTTTTCGAGCGGCGTGATGTCGAGATGAAAGCACAGGAAGTTGATTAGCGCGGCGCCGCGCAGTCCCCGCTGCTCGACAATCGTGCGCCAGGCCTCGTGCGCGGCCTCGCCCAGATAGCTGAACAGCATCTCGCGCAGCGCGTCCATCGTCTCGGCGTCGCAATCGAGCGCGTCAGGTCGAACCGGGCACCAATTCACTTGCGCCTGCCGATACGACCGATCGCGAATTTCCCGCACGATTCGAAACTCGCCGAGGCCCTCCAGCGCCAGGTTGTAGCGCCCGTCGGCAAGCTTGACGAGGCCGCCGATTTTGCCCGCGCACCCGACCTCGAAGATATCCGGAAAGGCGTGGTAGTCGGCCTGCCAGTCGCCCTTGAGCAGCGCCATCCCAACGATTCCGTGCGCGTTGGCGACGTCGGCTATCATCTCACGATAGCGCGGCTCGAAAATATGCAGCGGCACGCTCAACCCCGGGAACAACACGAGGTTGGGCAATGGAAAGATCGGAATGATAGTCGGTAATGCCACGATTTGAGTCGGCGCCTGAGGTCAGGTTAGGGCCGTTACTATCAACGGTCAAGCAAAGCGCCGCAGCACAAGCTCGAACGGGGCTCCTCGAGTACGCTGGGAAAACTGCACCTGCACCTTTGCCTTAGTACTGGGTGCAGGGGTCACCCCTGCTTTTGCTATGTTTCGGCGAATCGGCGAGACTTCATCTTACGAGCGAAATGGAAACGAGATTGTTCATCGCCGGACGCTATGTTGATGCGGCCAAGTCCGCGCGTTTCGCCGACGTCGAGCCTGCCACCGAACGCGAGCTGGGAGAGGTCGCGAGCGCAAGCGCCGACGACGTGAATCGTGCAGTCGATGCGGCGCGCGAGGCCGCGGATCGTGGACCGTGGCCGCGGATGAATGCCGACGCGCGTGCGGAGATCCTGGGCAGGCTGGCGGACGGAATCGAAAAGCGCGGGCGTGAACTCGGAAGGCTCGAGGCGCGCGACGTCGGCAAGCCGGTCTCCGAGTGCGTCAATCACGACGTCGCGCGCGCCGCGCGCAACATCAGATTTTTCGCCGCGACCGCGCAGACCTGGACTCACGAAGCCGCCGCTAGCGATGCGAAATTCCTCGGCCGCGATCTGAAACTGATGAGCGTCACGGATCGGCCTCCCGTCGGCGTCGGCGCGATCGTCATTCCATGGAACTCGCCCCTGATGCTCGCGACGTGGAACCTCGGGCCATGCCTTGCTGCCGGAAATACCTGCGTGCTCAAGCCGTCGGAGCTGGCGCCGCTGACTTCGATCGCGCTTGGCGAGATCGCGAACGAGGCTGGCCTGCCGCCGGGCGTGCTGAATATCGTGCCGGGCCTCGGCGACGCGGGCGCGGCACTCGTCGCGCATCCGAGCGTCGACGCGATCGCATTCACAGGCGGCGTCGCGACCGGCCGGCGCGTGATGGCGTCGGCGGCTGAGTCGCTCAAGCGCGTCACCCTCGAGCTCGGCGGCAAGTCGCCCAATTTAGTTTTCGCCGACGCGAATCTGAAGCGGACCGCGGCCGGTGTCGCGCGCTCCATCTACCGCAGCCAGGGACAATCGTGCGTGGCGGGCTCGCGACTGTTGATTGACCGGCGAATCGCCGCCGACTTTCTCGAACTACTCGCCGTCGAGATTACGCTGCTCAAGATTGGCGACCCACTCGCCGACGGCACCGATTACGGTCCGCTCATTTCCGCGGCGCATCGCGAGCGCGTTCATTCCTTCGTCGCCGAAGCGGTGGCCAACGGCGCGAAACTTCTGGCCGGCGGCAAGAGCCCAGCCGAACTCGCGCGCGGATTCTACTACTTGCCCACGATCCTCGACGGCGTCGATGCGACCTCACGCGCCGTGTCCGAGGAAATCTTCGGACCGGTGCTGACCGTCGAGCGATTCGACGACGAGGAGCACGCGATCGCGAGTGCCAACGCCACCCGCTTCGGCCTGGCGGCTTATGTTTGGACTTCGAACGTCGATCGCGCGCTGCGCATCGCCGACAAAATTAAGACCGGGATGGTTTGGGTCAACAGTTTTTTTCTGCGCGATCTGCGCGTCCCGTTTGGAGGTGCAAAGATGAGCGGGCTCGGCAGGCAGGGCGGCCGCTTCAGCATGGAGTTCTGGACGGAGCCGAAACTGGTGTGCGTCGCATACGGCGAGGAGGACCACGATGGGTAAGGTCGTCGCGACCGTCTTTACCACGCACGTGCCGCGCCTGATGATCACCGATCCAGTCGCGCGCCGCGCCTACATGGGCCGCAATCTGACGACCTTCTACGACGCGATGCCGAAGCTCGAGCGCGAGCGCATGCGTCATCTCGACTTCGATACCTTCTTACTAATCGATACTCACTGGTTCTCTACTTTGGAGTATGTACTCAATGCTCACGAGCGGCTGTCGGGTGTGTATACATCGGAAGAGCTGCCCGCGATGCTTCATAACCTCGAGTATGACTATCGCGGCGACCCCGAGCTCGCGCGCGGAGTCGAGCTGGAGGCGCGTGAGCGCGGGATTCGTGCGATCGCGTCGGCGCATACTAACTTGCCAATTCACTATCCAACGCTCAACGTGATGTACTATTTCAACCACGAGGCGCGCCGGCGCGTGCTCTCGGTCAGCGTGTGTCAAACCGCGTCGGTTAAAAACGATTTGGCTTACGGCGCCGCGATCGGACAGGCTATCTGGAAATCGAATCGCCGGGTCGTGATCGTGGCGTCGGGCGGCATGTCGCACAAGTTCTGGGACTACGACCGGATTCTCGACCGCGCATCGGCCTCGCCCGACGACATCGCGTCAACCGCCAACCGCCTCTACGACGAACGAATCATGGAATGGTTCAAGGCGGGCCGGCACGACGCCGTCCTCGCCACCGCCGACGACTATCGCGCGCACTGCTCGCCCGAGGGCCGCTTCTCGCACTACATCACGATGGCGGGTGCGATGGGCGGCGACTCGTGGACGTGGCGCGGCGAGCAGTTCGGAAGATACGAGGCCGCAATCGGAACCGGCCAGGCGATCTTTTTCTTCCAACCGTCTTTCAGCGGCGCCGAGCGCGAGGCTGCCTAGCGCGACTCAGCCGGAGGTGCGCGTTTGAAACTTGCACACGGAATTTTGGCGATGCTGGTGACGCCGTTTCATGACGATTACCGGCTCAATGAAGACGCGCTGCGGCGCGAAGTTCAGTGGGCGATGGCCGCGGGCGCGGATGGCGTCGTCGCGGCGCCGAGTATCGGCGAATTTCTGCACATGGACGAAGCCGAGCGCACGCGCGTCTTCGAAATCGTGATCGAGGAGACGCGCAAACGCGCCGGACTCGCCGCAGTCGCGATGACCTCGGGCGCGACCACGCTCGAGACTCTGCGCTATGCCAAAATCGCCGCGCACCTCGGCTACGACGCGCAGCAGGTGATCCCGCCGTACTACTGGCGATGCGGCGAGGCCGAGGTCGAGCGCCACTACCGCATGATTGCCGAGGCCGGCGACCTGCCCGTCGTCATCTACCACAACCCCGCGCTCAGCAAGTTCAACATCACGCCGAAATTCGCCGGCAAGCTGGCGACGATTCCCGGCGTCGTCGCGTTCAAGGAAGTGCTGACCGACTTGCAGCATCTCGAGGCGCTGTACGACGAAGTCGGCGGCCGCGCGGACATCTATAATACGTTTCGCGCGATGCTGGCGGGGCTGATGCTCGGCGCGGCCGGCGGCTTCATCAATATATTCGCGGTGCCCGCCGCGGTCGCGCTCCTCAAAGCGTACAAGGGCGGCGACTACAAGCGCGCCGAGGAGATTCAGCGCCGTCTCAATCGATGCTTCCCGCGCGGCGGCGAGGAAACGCTCGGCCACCTCGGCACCACCAAGGTTACGGCGTCGGTCGCGACCGGAATCGAGATGGGCCCGGCGCGGCCGCCATACATGGCGCCGGCTGACGCCGCCGAACGAATCCGGAAGCGGCTGCCGCTGCTCAACGAGGTCATCTGAGATGGGCGCGCGCTCCGGCAACAATTACCTGTCGTCGCTGAAAAAGCTCGGCGCGGAAATCTGGATCGGGGGCGCGCGCGCCGGCGACGTCACCGCGCATCCCGCATTTGCCAACTGCGCGCGCTCGGTCGCGTCGCTCTACGACATGCAGATGGAGCATCCCGAGACGATGACGTTCCGCACCGAGGACGGCGGCCGCGCCGGAATGTCGTTCATCATTCCGAAAAGCGCCGACGACCTGCGCAAGCGCTCGCGCATGATGAAGACGTGGGCCGACTTCGGCTGCGGGATGCTCGGGCGCACCCCGGATTACCTCAACGTGAGTCTCGCCGCGATGGCCGCCGCGCGCGATTTTTTTGCCGGGAGCGACCCGCGGCATGGCGACAACATCTGGAACTACTATATGGAGGCGCGCCATCACGATTGGTGCGCGACCCATACGCTCGTCAACCCGCGCGCGAGCCGCGCCGCAGGATGGGCGGGACATACCGACGCCGACCTCGCGCTCAAGCTCGTCGAAAAGACCAAAGACGGCATCGTCGTGAGCGGATGCCGGATGCTCGCGACGCTCGCGCCGCTCTCCGAAGAACTGCTCGTGTTTCCTTCGACCGTGTTGAAGGCCGAGCCCGCGGCGGAGCCGTTCGCGCTGTCGTTTGCGATCCAGTGCAACGCCAAAGGCCTGAAATTCCTCTGCCGCGACACTTACGACCTGGGCCGTTCGCGCTTCGACAACCCGCTCGCGTCGCGCTTCGACGAAATGGACGCGGTGGTCGTGTTCGACAACGTGCTCGTCCCGTGGGAGCGCGTGTTCCTGTGCGGCGACGTCGCGCGATGCAATGCGCTGTACGCGGGCACCGGCGCCGTCGTCCACATGATGCACCAGGTGGCGGTGAAAAATGTCGCGAAGAGCGAATTCATCCTCGGACTGGCGGCGCGAATCGCCGAGGCCAGCGACGCGATGAGTCTGCCGCACGTCCGCGAGCGGATCGCCGAGATGATCATGACCACCGAGACGATGCGCGCATGCCTGCGCGCGGCAGAAGCTGACGCCGCACCCGACAAGTGGGGCGTGTTCACGCCGGCGCGGGCGCCGCTCGACACCGCACGCAATCTTTTCCCGCGGCTGTATCCGCGCCTGGTCGAAATTATCCAGCTCAACAGTTCGAGCTCGCTGATGGCGACACCCTCGTCAAGCGACTTCGCAAATCCCGCCGAGCTTCCCGATATCGAGCGCTACTTCGCCGCCGCGGACGCGGGCGCAAAGGAGCGCGTCGCGCTCTATCGATTGGCGTGGGAGGTCGCGTGCAGCGCCTTCGGCGGCCGGCAGGTTCTCTACGAGCGTTTTTTCTTCGGCGATCCGGTCAGGATGGCAAGCGCGCTGGTCGACAACACCGACCTGAAGCCGCTAGTCGAGCGCGTCCGCGCGTTCCTGAAGCGTGCTGATTGAGTAGGCCGGTTCCTTTTTTTCGATGTCATCCTTCCTGCCGCTCGCGCTGCTCGCTTGGTCAGGATGACACGACAGACAACGGCACGGATGGCGGGGAAGGGCACCGCCGAGTATCGTCATGCTCATTCATGGCGAGACTTCGAAAGGCGGCGCGCATCTGGGGCAACCCCAAGGCACGCGAAATTGGCGAGCGCGTACTCTTCAAGCCCGACGACCGCGTTTTCACAATCGATCCGCCCGCGATGTTCGGCCGCCGCGCGCCGTTCGAAATCGAGATCGGCGCGGGCAAGGGCGAGTTCATCATCGAGCGCGCCGCCGAATTTCCCGAGCGCGACTTTATCGCGGTCGAGCTATCCGCGACAATCACGCGCGTGCTGGCGGTGCGATGCGGCCGCGCGGGCCTCGACAATTTGTGCGTCGTGCGGATGGACGCACGCACTCTGGTCAACCTGATGCTCCCGGACGCGAGCGTGAGCGCGTATCACATCTACTATCCCGACCCATGGCCCAAGGAGCGGCACATCAAGCATCGGTTGTTCACGCCGACGCTCGCCGCGAGCCTGTTCCGCACGGTCGAGCCCGGTGCTATCGCCTACGTCGCGACTGACGTGCGCAATTACGCGGCCGAGATTTTCCCGATGATGCTCGCCGCGGGATTTATCCGCGCCGTTGAAGCCGCGCCCGGCGCGGAGCGGACCGGGTTCGCGCGCAAGTATGTAGCGGCGGGGAAGCCTGTATTTTCGGCCTCATTCCGCAAGCCCCGCGAGTCCAAAAATCCAAAAATACCTGAATCGGCCCGGTAATCGTCACGATGCCCAAAATCGGGAAGCGGGCGCGGATTGCAATGCCGAGGAGCCTTGTTTAACCTTTGCGCGTCACCTGATGAAACGATTGCTGTTGATATTGGTGGCTTTTGCCCTGCTGCCTGCCGCCGCCTGCAGTCTGCGCCAGAAGCCCACTGGCGAGAACTACTACGCGCAAGCTCAACTTGATTTTGCGACAAAAGAGTACAAGTCCGCTATCGAAAATTATCAGGAAGTGATCGATAAGTTCCCGTTCAGCCCGTACGCCGAGGACGCCGAGATGAAAATCGGCCTCGCGTACTACCAGCAGAAGGATTACGCCGAGGCGATCGGCGCTCTCGACGATTTCCAGCGGATGCATCCGACCAGCAAGAACCTCGAGCTGGTCACCTACTACATCGGGCTGAGCTACTACGACCAGATTGGGCGCGAGGACCAGGATCAAGGTAAGACGGTGGCGGCGCTCAAGCGCTTCCAGGAATTGGAACAGCGCTTTCCGGAAGGCGACTTCGCCGAGTTGGCGCACGACAAGGTGCTGGTTTGCCGCGAGATGCTAGCGCGCAACCAGTTGATCGTCGGCAACTATTATTACAAGCGCGCAAACTTCCGCGCCGCGGAATCGCGATTTGCCGAGCTGCTGCAGAAATATCCCGAGACTCCGGTCGCGCCGGACGCGCTGTTCGAGCTGGGGATTTCGCTCGAGAAGGAAGGCAAGCGATACTCGGCCGCGCAGGCTTTCGCCGCCGTCGAGAAGCATTTCCCGACCACCAACTACGCGAAAAGAGCCCGCGTCGAGCTGGCCAAGCTCCACGAACCCATCGACACCGAAGAAGACCCGCTGCCGCTGGTGCTGGCCGAGACCGGCTACGGCGGAAATCCCGACGATTCCAACGCCGACAAAATAGTCGTGCGCCAGCGCTCCGACGTGAGCGGCACCGACGTTGCGTCGAACACCGGCGCGTCGGCGTACGGAGCCGACGGCCTGCCAATCCTCGACACGCCGCCGTCGCGTCCCGCGCCCGATCCGTCGCAGCCCGATCTTCCGAGCCGCAAGCCCGGCGCGCCCGACATGATGCGGGCGCCCGCCCCGATCTTGCCGGCGCCTACCGGCAGCATTGCCGGCGCCGCCAACGCCCAGGCGCGCGCGATGACGGGGCTGGCCGCCTCGGCACCGCCGGAGCCGCCGATGAATCAGATGACTGCGAGCGCGGATGCGCCGGCACCGCCGCCGGAGGCGTCGATGCATCAGATGGCGGCGACTGACGACGCGCCTCCGCCGGATTCGACGTTGCATCAAATGCTCGCGCACGAGAACCCGCCTGGGCCCGCGCCGGAACCGTCGATGCATCAGATGACGGCGCCCGGGGACGCGGCCTCGTCCGCCGCTCCGTTGTCGCTGAGCGAACCCCCGACCGCGGGTCCCGCGACCCTCAAGACCATCAGGTTGTCATCGAACGATCCGCCGTTGTCGGTGATTCTCGAGCTGACCGGGCCCGTCAGCTTCGACAAGACCCTCGAGAGCAGCACCGACGGCTCGACCGCGACGGTGGTGCTCAAGGACGTGACACCAGACCCGGGCCTGCAGCATCATCTCGTGTTCGACAAATCGATCTTCAAAGATTGCAAAATCTCGAGCAGCACCGCGGGGACGACCGTCACCCTGAGCACGCAGCCGGTAGCGCATTTTGCGGTCGTGCCGCTGGAAGGCCCGCCGCGCCTCCTGATGACCTTCACCCCCCAAGCCGGAACCCTCAAGACCAGCTCGGCAAAGTGACCTCTATTGTGTCCGGTTCCCCTTCCCGCTCGGGAAGGGGTTAGGGGTTAGGTTCTTCAGGCTCGGCGGCGCTCACCCGAAAACGTCGTCGAACTTGATGCCCAGGAACTTCAGCACCACCTCGGCGTAGACTTTCAGCCCCCAGTAAAACCCCTCGACGGGCAACCGCTCGTCGTTGCCGTGATACAGCGAGCCGAATGGCATGTGCGGGTCGAGCTTGACGGGAGAGAATCCGTAGCACGCGGCGCCGAGCTTCGAGTAGAACTTGCTGTCGGTCGCGCCGGGAATCATCCACGGAATCGCGCGCGAGCCGGGGTCGGCCGCCTCGATAGTCGCCTTGATCAGCTCGAACAGCGGCGTGTCGATACTCGTCTCGGCCGGCGGCGCGGTCTTCAGCAACTCGAAGGTCGGCTCGGGACCGACGATCTGGCGCAGCTCGGCCATGAAGCTCTCGGGATCTTCGCCGGGCAGCGTGCGGCCGTCGAGCACGATCGTCGCCTCGCCGGGAATCACGTTGTCCTTGTATCCCGCGCGCAGAATCGTCGGCGAGACGGTGTTGGCAAGCATCGGCGCGAACAGAGGGCCCGGCGATTCGACCGGCACGCCCAGCTCCTCGAGCGTCTGACGCATGAACGGCGACACGTTCTTGCGCATCGGCGTCCGCACGATCCTGGTGATCAACTCCGAGATTCGCGAGATCGCGGTGTCCGTGCGCGGCATCGATCCATGCCCCGGCATCGCCGTGACCTTCATCTTGATCGTGACGAAGCCCTTCTCCGCCACCTGGATCGGGTAGAAGCGGCGATTCCTGAGATGCACGGTGAAGCCGCCGACTTCGTTCAGCACGTAACCCGCGCGCACCAGTTCGGGATGCCGCTCGACCAGGAACTTCGCGCCGAAATCCGAGCCGGCCTCCTCGTCCGCGACCGCCGCTAGTATCACGTCGCGATTCGGCTTCACTCCCGCGCGCTTCATCGCGGTCATCATCACGAGGTCCATCGCGCACTTGGACTTCATATCGATCGAGCCGCGTCCCCACAGGCATCCGTCCGCGATATCGCCGCTGAACGGCTCGCGAGTCCATCCCGACCGCTCGACCGGCACCACGTCGGTATGCGACGAGAGCAGCAACGCGCCCGCCGACGAATCCGTCCCCGCAAGACGCGCCACCAGGTTGGCCCGGGTCGGAGCGCTTTCGCGAATCACCGATTCCACGCCATGCGCGCCCAGCGCGTCGGCCATGTAGTCGGCTACGATTCGTTCGTTACCGGGGGGATTGGTGGTGTCGAGCCGCACCAGCGCGCGCAGGCAATCGAGCGCTTCATCCTGAAACGGCTGCCAGGAGATAGTCATCTAGTTACCCCATTTCATTCATAACATTAACGTCATAGAAAGCTACAACTTGTCACAACGCGAGTATAGACGCCTGAACGTCGATTATCTCTACTAAAAATGGCGCAAATAAAGAACCTTGCCCAACCGGACGCGGGATAATTATTCACGGGTGGCATCCGGCGCCGAGTGACGATACCCTCGGCCGGGGAGTACCGATCGTGGGCATCATTTGCGTTGAAAGAGTCATCGTCGCCGTGCGCGACCTGGCGGCGTGCTCCGAAAAGTGGCGACGGGCCGGGTTCGGCGTCGCGTCCGAAGAGTTCGACGGCGACGGTCTCCGCATCGCCCGGCTATGCGCCGGCGCGGTGGAAATCGATCTCTGCGCGATACTCTCCGCCAAATCCAGGTCGCCCCTGGCTGAACATTTGCGCGAAGCAACCAGGAATGGCAACGGCGGCGGCATGATTGGATGGGTCTGGGGCATGAAGGGGGAGTCGGCCGCCGGCGCACGTGAATCCTTCGAGCTGCCGGCCCTGTCAGAACGTACCACCAAAGCCACGATGCTTTCGTCGGGGCTGCCGGGCGTCGCGACAGCGTCCGCCCCGGTCAATCTCGACATCGAGTCCCGGCGCCAGGCGCTCGGCGAACTTTGCGGGAGCAATCCGAACAGCGTCGAATATCTCGAGCATATTGTCGTGATGACTCCCGTGCTCGAGGACGCGATCGCCGCCAACCAGGCGATCGGGGTCCCATGCAAGCGAATCCGCGAAGTCGGCAACGGTGCAAGACAGGCGTTCTTCAAGCTCGAACAGACCGTGCTCGAAATCGTCGGACCGGCGCGGGCACGTCCCGGATGCTGGGGCGTCGCGCTGATGTGCACCGATATCGCGCGCGCGGTCGCGACGGCGCGCGCAGGAGGAATGCAAGCAACCGAGCCCAAGCTCGCGATTCAAGGCGGCCAGATCGCGCGCATCGTAGAGCCGCTCGACGGAGTCGCGATAGCCTTCATGCAAGCCGGCCCCCGCCGCGACGACTGAAAACTCGCCGCCGCACTCTCGCGCCGGGTTCCTCGCGAGCGGGTTCCCCGCGACCAGTCGCCCTTCCCACAATGGGAAGGGGTTAGGGGTTAGGTTGCACGAACCGTTCGCAACAGCGGCGCGCTCGCTTCTTGTGTCATCCTGACGGAGCGAGCAACGCGAGCGGCTGGAAGGATCTCGGACAGCTTCGCGCAAGCGAAGCCGGTACCGGTTCCGAGTCTCTGCGTCCACCGATTTCACGAACGATGCAATCTTGTGTCATCGTTGTTAGAATTCTTACGGGAACGCGCGCGCGACAGCGGAGCGCGGCCTTAGCACTAAAAAACTAAAAAAATGAGCATCAAACATCTACCCGCGTCGGCTTCGGCCGACGAAATCTGCGCGATCCTCGCTGACGACGGATGCGTCGTCGTCGATCGCGTCGTCCGTCCTGAAGTCATGGACGAAGTCGCCGAAGAACTACGTCCCTTCACCGACGCGACGCCGTTCGGCCCCGACGATTTCAGCGGACGCCGCACGCGCCGCACGGGCGGACTGGTCGCGCGCTCGCCGAAATCGCGCGAGCTCGTGATGCATCCGACGGTGCTCGGCGCTGTCGCCAAATTGCTCGGTCATGCGACCAGCTTTCAGCTCCATCTCACGCAGATCATCTCGATTGGCCCCGGCGAGCCTGCCCAGACCATTCATCGCGACCAATGGGCGTTCGATTTCTTCCCGTTCCCTCGCGGCTACGAGGTCCAGTGCAACACAATCTGGGCGATGACGGACTTCACCGCGGAGAACGGCGCCACCCGCGTCATTCCCGGCAGTAATCGCTTCGACGACAAGCTGCGATTCACCGAGAGCGACACCGAGCCCGCCGAGATGACCAAAGGGTCGGTGCTGTTTTACACCGGCAGCATCTATCACGGTGGCGGCGCGAATCGATCCAAAGACATCCGCACCGGAATCAATATCACCTACAACGTGTCGTGGCTCCGCCAGGAAGAGAACCAGTACTTGTCAGTCCCGCTCGATATCGCCCGCACCCTGCCAGTCGACCTGCTAAGACTGATGGGTTACAGGCTAGGCGCATACGCACTCGGCTACGTCGACGACACGCGCGACCCAATCGAGGTAGTACGTCCCGATCTAGCCCGCAACGGCTTCCGCCCAGTACTCGAAACCCAGGAATCAGCCAGCTTCCTGACTACTCAGTCGCAAGGATCAAACGAAAAGTCTGAATAGTCAGTCACCCCCTTCGCCTATCGACCTGTAATCACCACGACGTAGCCGTCGGCGTCGCGCAGCCAGATCTCCCGATGCCCGGTTGCCGGGTTGACGTGCGGCTCCTCGACGACCTGGGCACGCAATGAACGAGCTTTCCCGACGGCCGCATCGAAGTCTTCCACCTCGAACCATAGCAAGACTCCATGTCCAGGCGGCGCCGCGTCCGCGTGGACGAGATTAGGATGATCCTCTTCGTCCCACGCATGGAGTTGCAGGATCAGCCGCCCGTCGCAAAGGATCCGGTCGTAGCTATCGCGATGCTCATGTTCCGGGAGCGCGTCAGCTCCCAGCAGATGTTGGTACCAGCGGCTGCTCGCCCTAACGTCACGCACGGCAATCAGAGGCTGCGACTGAACCCTTGCGTTTCTCGGCTCCGTGTCCTTCATCTCCTTCCCGCCATGCTACTGGAAACCGCCCAGCTTTCGTGGAAGTTACGGCGACCTATGATTTAAGTTCCCTGATACCGCCGTTCAGCGTGCTGTGAAAGTCTCAAGGCGCACGCCACAAAAGTTCAGGCTGAACTGTTCAGCCTTACGCAGATCATCCTGCCTTGATACTGATAACGGATGGGTGAAAACTCACAGCGCCACGGCCTTGCCCATGGTCCGAAGCATCGCAACGTCAATCGCCTCTGCGCGAAAACATTTTTGACGGAACGAAGCTACCGATGGTATGCCTCCCTTTCCGGAACCACTACTTATTGTGGAATTCGCGCTTCCGGCCAAAATCGATCGGCCGATTACTCACCCTTCGCGAAGCAAACCGCCTCAATATTATGGCCGTCCGGGTCCAGCACGAACGCCCCGTAGTAGGTCGGGCTGTACTGCGGTCGCGGGCCGGGCGCGCCGTTGTCGCGTCCGCCCGCCTTCATCGCCGCGTCATAGAAGCGGCGCACAGTCGCGCGGTCCGGCTCGAAATCGCGATATGAGCATACCCGTGCGGCCTGTCGTTGCGGCCGATCCAGATTCGCTCGCGATCGGGTCCGGCGAAGCCCGCGTATTGCTCTTTGTCGTTGGCGAACACCAGCGTGTAGCCGAGCGGAGCAAGCGCCAGCTCGTAGAAAGCCCGGCTGCGTTGGAAGTCCGAAACTCTGAGGCTGATGTGATCAATCATGGTAACCGCCCGGCTACTGTGGATCGGCCAACTTCAGCAACTGCTTGCCGAAGTTGGCGCCGGTGAACAGCCGGATGATCGTTTTCGGCCGCATTCTCGAGTCCTTGCTGCAAATCTATTTGGTTCTTGATTTTGCCTTCCGCATACCATTTCGACATTTCGGCGATTGCCTCGGGATAGCGCGGTAAGAAATGGAACACCAGGAAGCCCTCCATTCGCGCGCCCTGGATTATCAGGTTGAAATAGTTCTTCGGCCCGACCGGATTTCTCTCGCCGAGATTGTTGTATTGCGAAATCGCTCCGCACAGCACAACCCGCGCGCCATGCGCAATTCGCCCGAGCGCGAGGTCGAGGATCTCGCCGCCGACGTTGTCGAAATACACGTCGATGCCCTTTGGGTAATGCTTGGTCAGCGCCTCACCTACATTCTCATTCTTATAGTCAATCGCGGCGTCGAAGCCTGCCTCTTTCACCAGCCAATCGCATTTCTCGCGTCCGCCCGCGATACCAACTACGCGGCATCCTTTTATCTTGGCTATCATCCCCGACACAGAACCGGTCGCGCCCGCCGCGCCCGAGACTACGAACGTGTCTCCCGCCTTCACCGCACCGACCGAGAGCGTGCCGAAGTAGGCAGTGAGTCCGGTTGTGCCAAGCAGCGAGAGCGCCAATATCGGATCGGTGCCGCTCGGCAGCTTCTGCAAGCCCATCAACCCTTCGCCGCCGCTGACCGTATAATCCTCCCATCCGAAGAGCCCCTGCACGAGGTCGCCCTTGGCAAATCCCGGGCGCTTCGAGTCGATCACCTGTCCAACAGTGCCCGCCTTCATCGTCTGTCCGATCGGAATCGCCGGAATGTAGGTGTCCATCGACATCCATCCGCGCTGCGTGGGATCGAACGAGAACGCGAGGTTGCGCAACAGGACTTGGCCGTCTTTCAGCGCGGGCACGGCCGTTTCATTCCAGCGGAAATCGCTTTCCTTGATAATTCCCTGCGGGCGTGCCGCCAGCAGCCATTGCCGATTCTTCAGTTCTGCCATTTGAATTGCCTCACTGCGAGAATCTATTCGTGTACTTTCGACTTAGCCGATAACCGTGGCGCAAACAAGGAAGTTGCGGAACCTGATGCCCGCGAGCGACGTTGGCGTGGAGTGGTGCAAAATCCTACAATCGGGAGAGAGAGGAACGGCTATGTCGATGATGGGGCGTTTCGTTCAGGTCTCGCCGGATCGCTTGAAGGAGATTCTCGACGATCCTTCCGGCGTCGAGGAACTTTTCGCTGGAGAGCAGCCTGCCCAGGCGATGCCGAAACTCATGGGCGCGCTGCAGGGACAACTTCAGCGCCAAACACCGCAGATGCTTGCTGCGTCGATGGCGGCGATGCCTCCAGAGTTACGCGAGAGACTCGCGCAGTCGCTGAAAAACGCCGGTATCGATCCCGACGCGCTCGCGCGCGGCGAAGGTGGCGATGCCCTCGCGAAACTGATGGCCCAACGCCTGCAAGCGCTTGGGGTGGGTATGCGGGGTCAGGCGCCACCGTCAGGCAGCAGCGCGCAGCCGTCGAAGAAGGGCGGCGCGAGCCTCTCGATCGACAAAGCGTGGCACGGAGTGCACTACCTGCTGTGCGGCAAGGTCGAACCCGGCTCCGACCTGGCAAGCCAGGCGGTGATGGGCGGGACGGAGGTCGGCGAGGATCTCGGCTACGGCCCCGCTCGATACTTCGATGCCGCCGAGGTCGCCGCGATAGCCCGCGAACTGAGTCGCCCAAATCTCGAAGCCGAGATGGATGCGCGCTTCGACCCGGATAAGATGGTGAGCCTCGGCATCTATCCCGGGCAATTCGTCAGTTCCGAGGATAGGCAGTGGCTGATGGACGCCTTCCGGCAGCTGCGACAATTCTACGTCGACGCGAGCGCCGCCAACCTCGCCGTCGTCACGTGCCTCGAGTGAGTCTTCAGAACGGGCGTGGACCGAAGAACACCGCGTTGATATCGCGCTTCGATGCGGCCAGTGCGTCGCGCGATTTTGCGGACAACGCTTTTGCCAGCTCGCGTACGGACGGCATCAGTGCGTCCGGTTTGACGACCTGGTTGAGCGCGCCCATCGCGAGCAATTCCTCCGCCTTGTAGTGGCGGCACATCAGGATCGCTTCCTTCGCGCGCCACGGGCCGAGCCGCGCGGCCAGCACGCTGGCGGGAGCGCCGCGATACGGCACCTCGAGATCTACTTCGGGCACCCAGAACTCCGCGCCCTCGACGGCGATCGCAAAATCGAACGCGAGCGCGAATGACCATCCACCGCCGACCGCATAGCCGTTGATCGCGCCGATTGTGATCTGATCGAGATGCGCCAGCACATCGAACGCCCGGCCTATCAGGCGCGGCCATCGTTTGCCGAACTCGCCCATGCGCCGGCGGCGCTCGGCGGCGTCGATGACGGCGCCGGCCGGAGCCTTGAACATCGCATGGTCCGCCCCAGCGCAGAACGCGCTGCCCTTGCCGGTCACGATAAGGACGCGGCAATCGCGATCGTCGCGGACAGTTTGCAGGCGGCGCTCGAAGTCGAGGATGACTGCCTCGTCGAGGCAATTGCGGCGCTCGGGCCGATTGAAGGTGATCGTCGTGATCGGACCATCATTCTCGACGACGAAGTTCTCTGTCACACGGCTCGGATCCACTAGTGTTGCTTTACTTCGGCGCGGCGCTCGGGTGCAACTATTCAACTGGCTTGCACGCTAGCGATCGATGTTGAACAATCGACGTTCTCTCGACGCGGAGAGGTGGCCGAGTGGTCGAAGGCACCAGATTGCTAATCTGGCGTACTGGGTAACCGGTACCGAGGGTTCGAATCCCTCCCTCTCCGCCAGTTTTATTGGGTTTTTTCCGATCTGAATCATTGTTTTACGAGCCCGCTTCAGTGCCAGTTTCGGGCCGGGTGGGCATAGGGTGGGCATGATTTGAGGCTACCGGTGCCGCTGCGCTCTCCAGAGAAGACATTTCTTCTGCAGAAAGATCGTCGGTCGGTATCCAGCGCCAGTAATGTTTCAACAACATTTGCAGCGTGCGATGACCCATCTGCCGCTGAATCCAGTTGAGCGGTTTGTGCTGCTTCAACGCCAGGACCGCGAAACTGTGACGGCACTGCCCGATTGGTCGATGCGGAACTTCCGCTCGCGTCAGAATTCGACGCCATACCACGTCGGTTGCCCAGCGCACGTTGGGCGCAGCGCCGCTCTCGTTAGGGAAGACGTACTTGCTGCGTAGCTGGACTCTTTCCCGTTGCTTCGACAGCTCCGCGCGAACCCTTGGACCGTACTGGATCATGCGACGGCTGCTTTTCGTCTTGGGCGTAGTGATGCCATATCGGACGCTGAGGCTGCGGTTGATCAGTGCCCGGTCACGATCGAGGTAGACCCGGTCCCAAGTCAGAGCAAGCCCTTCGCCGCGGCGAATTCCTGTGAAGAAATAGAGCGTGACAAGAGCGCGTTCCCAGCCCTCGGCCGCCGCGATGATCGCTTCAATCTGCTCCGCGTTATACGGCATCACTTCGGCATCTTCGGGCTCGTCAGAGAGTTCGGAATCGTCGTCGTTTGCCTGGCCCGAATCCTTGAATGGCTTCATCCCGAGCAGGAGGTCTTCGTTGAGCAGTTTCCTGACGCGAGCGAACTCCAGGATTTGATTCAGGACATCCCACGCCATGTTCTTCCGGCGCGTGCTCAGTGGTTCGTTGGCCTTGGTTTGCTTCTCGTCAACCCGTACTCGCCAGCGGTCAATGTCTTCCTGACGTAATTCCGAGACCGTTTTCGTTCCGATTGCGTCGCGCTGAATGAAGATCCCCGCGACTTCTTTGTAGTAGCCGTGGGTAGATTTCTTGACCTCGCCTTGCTTGCTGAGCAGCCAACTATCGGCGAGCTCAGTGACGCTGATCGGTTCGATTTTCTCCGGCGTCTCGATCCCGCGCTGCTTTATCCGATCGCTATCCGGAAATCGCTTGGCATAGTCGAAAGTTCTCGCCTTGAGTTCGAGCTGTATCGTGGCGCAGAGCCTCCTGGCCTCGGCGATGGTCTGCTTGTTCGCCGACACCCCGAGCGGCTCCCGACATTTGAGGCCGTCGTAATACTTAAAGCCGATTCTCAGGCGGCCGTGTCTGTCCGTTTCCAGCCATGCCATTTTGCGATTCCTCCGAGTATTCCGGCAGTGTACCTCGTAGTTTAGCGCGGGGTTTGAACTGCCTTGTTCGGAACGTCGGCCAATGGATCAAGTAACGTCCTTGCACGACGAAAAGACCATCCACTTCCCCGATCCCACCGGATTCGATCCAGCCATAGACGGTCTTTCGGTTGCGTCGAAGAATTTTTGCGATCTCAGGGACAGTCAGATATTCGCTCTCTGGCGGTCCAACTTCTACTGCTTGCCTGCTCATGATCGCCCTATATGGTTGTTCGGCTTTATGGTTTACCGGCGAAAAGTTTTTGAATGGAGCGGAGAGCAGTACCGCAAACTCGATGCCAGACAGAGAATCCGACGAACTGTAGGATTTGCCTCATCTTGCGCCTTCCGAAAGTGTGCTATGTGCAGATTTGGCACACACACTTTGTGAACGGAGTGTTTCAACGGACTGCGATCTTCAATCATCGCTTCGACTCCGAGCGTAAAACGCCGCCACCCTCATACGGTTTCCGCACTGAGCCCTGGCGCTCAGCCTGCGAATTGAAGTTTCTAAACCTCTATCTCAATCATTGAAATTAACTCGTTTCAAAATGCCTTTATTTTTCTGCGCCCATTCGCAGATGAGTGCTACGGCCTCCGCGAACTTCGTGCCCACTGGTGTCAGCGTGTAGTCGACGTGTGGAGGCACTACCGGGTGAACAAGGCGATCAAGAAGTCCGCGGCGTTCCAGTTTTCGCAGGGTTTGGGTCAGCATCTTCCTGGAAATGTCGGGGATGGAACGTTGGAGTTCGTTGAAACGTCGGGTTCCCCGCTTGAGACAGAACAAAACTATTGGCGTCCAGGTATCGGCAATGACTCGTAATACCTGTCGCGCTGGGTACTGCGGGTCGTAAAGGGGTTCGGAATCGATTGATTCGGGCGCCTTTTTCACTGCTCCATAGTAACCAAACGGTACCTACTAGTCAAATGGTTACCTAGTCGCTAGATTGAACCATGAGGATTGGAGCTTCAGATATGATTGAGAATGTTGCAAATAGAATTGCGCAGCCTGCGGACGGCTTGGTCGTCGACGTGACTTCGGATTTGATTTGTCCATGGTGCTTCGTGGCGAAGCGTCGTCTGGAGAAAGCGTCGTCTATCTTGGGCAAAACGCTCAAGGTCCGTTGGCATCCGTTCCAACTCAACCCCGAAATGCCTGTCGAGGGCCTCGACCGGCGGTTGTACCGCTCGGCAAAGTTCGGGAGTTGGGAACAGTCGCAACGGCTCGATGCGCAGGTGTCCGCCGCGGGAACGGAGGTTGGAATCAGATTTCGCCATGACCTGATGAAGCGTACGCCGAACACCTTCAGGGGGCATGTGTTGCTCGCAGCGGCCTTGAAAGACGGCTTGCAAACACAAAATCTGGTCGCAGAACGGCTGTTCCAGGCCTATTTCCTCAACGGCGAAGACGTAGGGGATCCGACTACTTTGCTCGGCATAGCTCGTGAGTTCGGTGTCACAGCGATCTCGCAGCTGGAGGATTTGGACAGTCCCGCCCTCGCCAGCGAAGTGAAAACAGAGGAGCGCAAAGCCGCATCTGCCGGAATTCCGGGGGTTCCTCAAATTTCGTTGCAGGGAACAATCGTTGCCAACGTTGCCCAGAAAGAAGAGCTGCTCGCGGACTCCATACGGCAGATTCTGGGAACGACGCGCCACTGCGAGAATGGCCTCTGCGCGGTCTGACGGAGAGCGTGGAATGAAGCGCGCTACAATAGTTGGCGGCTCCCTCACGGGTCTAGCTGCAGGGATATTGCTCCGTCGAATTGGTTGGGAGGTGAACATCTTCGAACGGAGTTCGCAGATACTCTCTGATCGCGGTGCCGGAATAGTGATGCAACAGGAGACCCGAGAGATGCTGGGTCTCTGCGGGGCGAAGTCTGACGGCGATGTTGGCGTCAGACTGACGACCAGGCAGTATCTGGCGGCAGACGGCTCCGTCGTCTCATCTCAGCCGATGCCTCAATTGATGACGTCCTGGGGGCTACTTTACTCGCGGTTTAAAAAGAGTTTCCCGGAGCAGAATTATCACCTCGGCCACGAGTTTCAGAATCTTGAGCAAAGTGAATCGTCAGTCACCTCGTATTTCAAAGGCGGAACTCACGACTCAGCCGATCTTTTAGTCGGTGCGGACGGCTTCAGGTCAGGTGTTCGTGCGTTACTCTTACCGCAGATTGAGCCGAAGTATGCCGGCTATGTTGCGTGGCGCGGAGTTGTACCTGAAGCTGACCTTCCGGAAGACATTTTGAAGGTGTTCGCCAATCATTTCACCTTCTTCCAAATGCCGGACAGCCACATCCTCTGCTATCTGATTCCGAGTGAATCGGGGAACACCGAAGCTGGGCAGCGGCGGCTCAATTGGGTTTGGTACTGGAACACGTCGGAAAAAGAGTTGGTACCTTTGCTGACTGACGCCCAAGGAATCCGCCGGGCATATGCCATTCCACCCGGGTCACTCCATCCCGAGCAGGAACACAAGCAGCGCACTATCGCAGAATCGGTTCTGCCGCACGCTTTCAAGGCGTTGCTGAGGGCAACAAAGGAGCCCTTTGTGCAGGCGATTATGGACCTCGCGTGTCCACGGTTGGTATTTGACCGGACCATCCTGGCCGGCGATGCGTCCTTCGTCATCCGTCCCCACACGGCATCGAGCACCTCGAAAGGGATCGCGAATGCCTTTGCCTTGAGTGGAGAACTCGAGGAGAGGAAAACGCTCTCAGAGTCTTTGGAGAACTGGCAAATATCCGAACTGGATCGGGGCCGCAGTTTGATGAGCTACAGCCAGGGACTCGGCGGTCGCTCACAAGGCCGTTGAGCCTTGGTCGAGCCAGTCGAAGACTGTCTGACGGCTCATGATCGCCCTGCTTGCTTGGTTGGCCTTATCAAACATCGCCTCGGCTCCGAGGTAAAACGCGGGTAGTGCCCTATTTTTAGCGCTTCTGCCTCACTTTCAGATAAAGACTGCACTGATTCAAGAACTTCCTAATTCGTGGGTTCGCCGTCCGCCGGTGTCCAAGCCGGGGCAGCGCTCGCTGTACATCGCTGGCGACGATTAGGCCGACCGGTCTCGTAGGCTGACAGCGATGCTGCGCTGGACAGCATCAACCGGTTAGGTTGGCAGGCTGAAGTCGTGGGATGCACTCCTATCGGCCAGGTGAGACGTATCTCGCGAGCGACGAAGAGCGCTTCGCTGACTTCGCTAACGTCGTCGCTTCGCGCCATCGGTGCGCCACGAGGATTTCTTCGGGTTTGGTAATGTCCTGGCTGACAATGTTTCCACGGCTGGGTACTGTGATGATTCATCACGCGATTTAGACGGCTTAGGCGCCGGCGGCGCGGCACGAGAGCCGTCCGGGTCGAGAAAACGAAAGTCAGAGAAGGAGAGAGTCATGTTTGATCACATCATGCTTAAGGTGAAGGACCTCAACTCGAGCAAGCGCTTCTACAGCGCCGCGCTGGCGCCGCTTGGCTTCAGCGTGCAGTACGACGCGGACGGAATAGTGGTCTTTGGCCCCAAGGACGCGCCCGCCTTGTGTTTGGCCAAGGGCGAACCGACCGGACCTGTCCATGTTGCATTCGTGGCCAAGAACCGCGCTGCCGTGAAGGCGTTCTACGATGCCGCTCTGCCCGCCGGCGGCAAGGACAACGGCAAGCCCGGTCTCCGTCCCCAATATTCCGCCAACTACTACGGCGGCTTCGTGAAGGATCCCGACGGCAACAACATAGAAGCCGTTTGCCATCAGGAAGAATAGCGAGGCTACGGGACTGCCTTGATAGGCCGATTCGATCAGGGCAGTCCCTTTCAAATGTCTGCAAGGAGTGTCCCATGAATCTCGAAGGTGGATGTTCATGCGGTGCTATCCGCTACAAGCTTACGAACAGTCCTCTGATCGTTCATGCGTGCCATTTCGTAATTCCTCCAGATTTTCAGATCGACCTTCCACCTGAGGCACACTGTCCGCCGACTTCTGTCGCCTTCGCTGTCAGGATAGCTGTCAAAAATCCGGCATGAGGAAGGGGATGCCGGCTTAGCGTGTCACTACCTCGGATTGGCCTTTTTGAGCTTCCAGCGGGGATGGTAATCTGTTTGAGGGTTTCTCTCGGAGGGGCGTTATGACTAAACAAGAAGCCACTGAATTCGCAAAGTCCACGACACACGAAGGAGACGTCGAGCTGGTTGGCATTCGAGAATTCGAAAGTGAGTACGCCCGTCTGTCTTCGTAAGTCAGGCAGATTGTTTCTTGTTACGGAATCGGAAGAGTCAGCACCGTGGACAAGAGATCGCGTTCAAGAATTGAAGCGATCCGACGATCATAGTCACTACTGCGCCTTCTGCGGCCAGCCATTTGAAAGAGCTGTATTCCTCGATGAAGTCTGCGGAAATATATGGGATCATGTATTTGGAGCCTGCAAATCGTGCAACGCCGCCAAATGCTCGGAAAGCGAATCACCACACGCGAGGGCTGCACGACGACCTGAAACTAGCTGGCCCCAACATATATGCGAGGAGTGCAGGAAAGTCTACGGATGCGTCTGGTGCGCAGCCTTCGCATCCAAAGGTGAGCGTGTTTGCGGTCTGGATAGGTATGAATGTGGACGTTGCTCGTTCTATCCGCTGGGCACTGAGGCAATCTTCGAAACAGAAGAGCAGACCTTAACGAGAGTGATCGAGAGAACAACCGAAAGGCTTTTTGACCGGCAACCAACCCTTTTCGACCTTACTTCGGAGTCCACACAAACTGAGTGGAACCTGGCTCACCACTTGGCGAATGAGCTACACGAAACCAGCCTTTTGTCCTATTTTCATTGCGACCTTGAAGTAATAAAGGGGTCCGCCGGAAGAAAGCGACCTGACATCATTTTTCACTCAAGAGGCACGCACGGAAACAATTTTCTGGTAGTGGAGATGAAGAGAGATGCCGATCGAGGAGAACTCGATCAAGATTTGGGCAAGACTCGGTCGTATTGGTTCCAACCGCCGTATCACTACAAATACGGCTGTGCGGTCGACATCCGAAGTGATCGCACTAGCAGCGTCAAAGTAGTTAGAAACTGTTAATCACCTAAGGAGTGGCCGCCCGTGAACCTTGCAATTCAGGACTGTCGGGATTCACAACTTCCAACTCAAACAGGACGATTACATAAAGTTGGAGGCAAAAGTTGGAGAGAGACAGTAGACGAGCAGAGCGATAGTCCGCCGGGTATGCTGAAATACACTCGTTGGCCGTTGCGCGGTGGGAATTCCTTCCTCAGGGGCTCCAGTATAGCTTCTCGATCGGCCGTCATCGGGGGGCAGGCCACCGCCAGTCTGGATTGACACCGACGGCCACTTCATTGGATTCAGTAAAGACAAAAAGAGTGCAGGCAGAACTGCCGTATCGCGATCTCGGCGAATTGGTCAAGAAAGTATCCGCCGACTGCTTCCGTCATGCATTTGATGATGTGAAGTGGTGCTTTGTCATCCAGCGAGTACTCGCTTGCATTACGCCGGCTTCTCGCCTCATCCAGATTCACAATGTCCTCAATGCGGCCGACGTGCCGGAACATGTCTTTATGACGATCATCACCCATGAGATGCTTCATCTACAGATTCAGCCCACGACCACAAATCACCGACTGAATACGCATCCGCCGGAATTCTGGGAAGCCGAGCATCGTCTCTCTCCAACTGGCGAGACGTCGTGGGAGTGGCTGTACACGAACTTACCCTTGAGGCGACGCCCTCGCCTTCAATGTACCGACGTTGTAGCTAGTGTCTTGCGGCTTACGCACAAACAGCGAGAGTGGGCACGCCAGAGGTTCAATGTTGAACTGCCCAGAACGATTCGCTCCGACGAGCCGTCATACCGCCAGATGAGCCCGGAAATGTGGCGAATAGCGGTCGCGGCTCAAATTCAGGCTGATTCCACGAGTTGACCGCTCTGGTGTCACACGGAAGCAGCAGTGGACGATATCCACGTTCAGACCTCCGAGGATGGCGATTTGTTCATTCAAGTAAAAAGTACTTTAGCGACAATCATCGCTTCGGCTCCGAGCGTAAAACTTGGCCACCCTCATCCGGTTTCCGCATTCAGCCCCGCTGCACCATCGCCGCATACGATTTTTGCTCGTATCGTAGAAAAAAGCGGCGCATTTCGAATTATCGCAACGTTTCAGACGGGAAAAATCTCCGCGGCAGAGCAAGTCAGCGGCGGACTGGGCGAGCGGCACAAGAAGTTGTTTCGGTTGATTCAGTTCGAGTTCGAATCGCCGTTCGAACTTCCGCGGAGTCTTGACTACCTTCGTGACGCCCGAAGGCTTGGCGATCAAGAGGTTGATCGCATCAATACTGGCGCGCGGAATCGGCCGGTCCGCGACAATCGCCTCGACCATTCGACGCAGTAGCGTACGGAGCACAAGCGCATCCTTCCAAATGCACACGCCTGTTTTTCCCGCTTGCCATTTTTCTGATGCCGACTTTAGTTTGGTGCGCTCGAACATCTTCGCCAAAACGAGCCAATTCACAACATCGCGAGCGTCTGTCAACAAATTGACGCGACGACCCGCTTCGTTGACTTCGGTGTTTATGAAATCGAGAAAGGCATAGCGGCCAACAAACCTGAACGGTTTGCCGGGATTGGTGAAGACTGACTCGAAAATCGTGCGAGCCATTTTCTTAATGATCTAAAAACTCTTGACGCATTATGGCCGGATGAACTATTTGTCAAGGGCTGCGGGGGTGGAGGAGGTGTCAAGAATCCACAGGTCTGTTGGGGTTCGTCATGATTGGCCAGTCAGTTCCGATGCGCCGAATCATGGAAGCGATCGAGCGCGTCGCTCCTGCAAGAGTTTCCGTTTTCATCACCGGTGAAACCGGCACCGGGAAAGAAGAAGCAGCCAAGGCGATCCACGAGCGATCCGGTCGAACGGGTCAGTTCGTGGCCGTCAATTGCGCCGCCATTATCGAGACCCTGATCGAGAGCGAGCTGTTCGGACATCAGAAGGGCTCTTTCACCGGAGCCGACCGGCGACACCCAGGACTCGTCGAGCGAGCGAACGGCGGAACCCTTTTCCTCGATGAAATCAGCGAGATGCGTAGCGAGGCGCAGGCCAAGCTCCTCCGCGTCATCGAGGAGCGCAGAGTGCTGCCCGTAGGCGGAACGCAAGAAATCCCGATTGATGTTCGATTTCTCGCGGCGTCGAATCGAGCGCCGAAGCAGGCGATCGGCGAGGAGCGGCTGCGCGAGGACCTCTACTATCGTTTATGCGCGGCCACCATTCACCTTCCCCCTCTTCGGGATCGGCTGGAGGATTTACCAGCGCTCATTGATCACTTCCTCACGCAAGCGAACCACGATTATCAGAGGCAAGTCGACAGCATCGATCCAGAATGCCTGTGTGCCCTCAAAACTTATCGATGGCCGGGAAACGTTCGCGAGCTACGTAATGTATTCGATACTGCTGTGCTGATGACGCATTCGACGCGACTCTCGGTGGAGGACCTTCCCGAGGAAATCAGAATCTCCACGAACCGGGAAACTTCTTTCACGGTTTCTTTGGGATCGCCACTCTACGAGATCGAGCAGGAATACATCCGCCGCACCATCGAATTCGCGGATGGAAACAAGGCCCGAGCATCGGAAATGCTAGGCGTCCCTCGCCGGACTCTATACGGGAAACTCGAGCGCTACGACGCTCGACACAAATCCAACGGCCGATCTAATGGGACCGGACACCGCGCGCCGCGCGATGGTCGAAACGGCCTAACTTGAGGGCGGTATCACGCCGCGCGTCGCGTGGCGTAGACCGGGGTCTCGAAGATCGACTGAACAGTTAAACGCTGAGAGAACGAAGTTAGAGACAATCATCGATTCCGAAGACTAACCGCTCATGACCGTCGGTGAACTGGCGCGCGCGCTCGGGGTACCGCGCGAATTCGTCTTCACACATGCCACCGAACTTGGGGCGATTTGTCTGCGTCTGCGGGATGCCGACGGGCGCGCTTCCGCGAAGTTCGAACGCGGCGGGCCGCTACGCTTCCCGCGCACCGCACGATTCGCAGTCCAATGACTTGTTGGAGGCGTGTAGGTTCATCATCCGCCTGAATGGTTAATCGCGAAATCCGAACTGCTGCGAAAATGGCATGAGGGAGACTCGCCGGGTAAAATGGGAGTCCTTATGCCAACGTGCATTTACTGTCTGCTGGATCTTCCCGAAGATCGTTTCAACAGAGAACACGTCGTCCCTCAACAGCTCGGTTCTTTCGAGAATTGCCCGATTCTCCGGACCGTCTGCGCTGGGTGCAACAGCTATTTCGCGAATAGCCTTGAACTTAAATTCGGCCGCGACAGTATCGAAGCGGTCTATCGGTTGCGACACGGGCAGAAGCGACCCGAGGAATTCAACGGCTTCAAAGGCGAGCGGCTCAAGTTCAAAATTCCGAGCAACTTGGCGGCCGGCGGCGTTGTTCTCGAACCCGCTGCAAGCACGGACGGCAGCGAGATCGTGATGCTTCTGCCTCCGCAGGTCGGCGTTAAGCTAGAGGGAGAAACTGAATTCCACTACCACACCGAAGAAGAATTGACAGGAGAGGGCATCGACCAATTGCCTCTGCCGAGCGAGAAGGTAAAGCTTCGCTTACTAGCGTCTGACGATGCCGGCGTTGAACGGATACGAGAGCTGGTACTGACGCGATTTCCAAAATTTCGCGAGGAAGGAAAACTGGATCTACCGCCGCCCGAGAAAACCGACGGTAAAATGCTCGTCGAGATCAAATCGAAGGTGGACCGACTACTTGCCCGAGCGATCGCAAAAATTGCGTTCAACTACATGGCGTTTCATGCGGGAGCGAAGTTTGCTCTCAGCGCGAGCTTCGATCCGGTACGGCGATTCATCCGCTACGATCAAGGTGGTGACGATTGGCGGGAGTTCGTACGTATTCTCGCTAAACCACTGCTCGCTGACGAGACCGAAGACCTGCAGGTGACACGCGGTCACATTCTTATTCTTGGATGGCGTGATTTCGAGACACTCATAGTCTGGGTGAGTCCCTACAATTCAATGGCCTATGAAGTGACGATGACGAGGTCTTATCGAGGCGTTTGGCCGCCATTGAAAATTGGTCAGGTGTTTGACTGGGAACATCACAACATAGTTGCGCTCGTGCATCCCGGTCGGATTATCTTGCCACCGGGGTTTGCGAGCCGCGCGGCTCGCGCGTACCAAACGCTCGTTCGGCGCCCTCCATTATAGATGGGCGATGGAGGAGCGTTTGCGTTCACCTCCACGCGCCGGCGGCGATACCGATTCGCAAATTTGATTTGGTTCAGCTCGGCCCAAATTTCGATGTGCGCTAGTCACCCGCCAAGCTGGGTGCTCGATCGACGGAAACACCGATGGTATAGAGGCCGGGGGGAGCCTTACCGCGTGACCGGAATTGAGCTGCGCAAGCGCCGCGCAAGGATGCTGCTCACCCGTTTTGACCTGGCTCAGATAATCCGGGTCCCGACCGAGCGGTCGAGCAATGGGAACACGGCGCCCGCTCGATCCCCCGCAACGTCGAGAAACTACTTAAGTGTATCGAGGACCATGTGTTATACCATCCGAACCATCTGGGAAGCGTTGACCAACTGGTGCGTGCGGTGAGGAAGGCCGATCTTTAGCGACCGCAGCGACGCGCCGGCAAGCCATAGCCAAATGGACAACCCAGCAAAATCTCAGTCGCGCGATGAAGTAGCCGCGACTGTCGCTGCCTTCCGCGAGCTGACCGCTGAGGCCGAGCGAGAGTACGGTGAGGCGTGCGCGTCGGCCAAGCGTGCATTCGACGACACGATCGAGACGGCCGGACGCGTGCGCGACGAGGCGAGCATGGAAGCCGGGCGCCGGTATGACGAGACAGTCGCCGCGTCCAATCGCGTATTCAACGAGACCCATCTAGTAGCTCGACGTTCGTTTTACGAGACGCTCGCCGCATCTTTGCGCGCATACCGCGAGGCGCTCGCAGGGATTTTTCCATCGCTTGAGAAGGCGCTTGTGCCTCCTGAGCCCGCGTACCGCGAGGCGATCGACGTGGCCGAGCGCGCTTACGACGAGGCGTGCACAGCAGCCAAACTAAGGGATGAAGAGGCAACCGCCGCAGCCGAGCGCGCGTATGACGAGAGGGTCGCCGCGGCAGAGCGCGCATATGATGTGGCAATTCAAGCGCCTTTGCGGGCTTACGACGAGGCTATCACAGCGGCGATTCACAGATACGACGAAGCGCTCGCGGCAAGGGTGGATATGGCCGCCGCGACTCGTAAATCACCCCGACGCCCAAGCAGGTGGTGGTCCTGGGCCAGGCTTTTCAAATGATTCCGACGACGCATGGTCTGCATCGAAACCGCAAGGGTCGCGAAAATCCGCAACCTTTGAAGACCTCCCAACGGCTATACACCTGAAGCGCTGCGCCGATGAAGATACCTTCTCTCATATCGCGCCTGTTTCGTGCAAAACCGCCAACGGACTGCTCGCCCGAACCAGACCCGCGCGGGCTGGAAGAGAGGTACAACGAATTCAAGAAAGGCCAGAATCGAATTAAATAGATGCTCAACGAGATGGAGACTTCCAAGTCGATTTTGGAGAAAGAGCCTCGGAGAGAGGAGGCGGCAAGAGAAGCGCTTCGTAAGATTGTCCTGAGCGAGCAACTGAAACGCTCACTCTTTCTTAGGCATACTGACGACTTGTTCGTGGTCTATTGCGGCCTCGTTGAGTCAGTGAATCGCGAGCCAGACAACAAAATTCCTGTATTGGTAAGCAAAACAATTGAGCTGGTTAAGGCAGCGTCCCAGAAGGCTGGTCGGATACTTGAACCCGGTACGGCCGTGGAAGGCGCGATCCTACTTGGCGACCTCCTTCGAGTTGACGGTGTTCAGATCCTCGAGGCGGCCGAAGACGCCGAAGGAGCTAATTGCGAAATCCTTTGTGCAACCAAAGGCTGCGACTCGGTAGAGACCGTGAGGCTTTCCAAGCAGTCGCTCGATGACATTCGGGCGACGCGCGCGATTTATCGATGCCCGCTTCATCTTTCTTGATACCCACTTGTGGCAGTCTCGTCCACACGCAGCGTGCAGATGTCTCCTTGACTGGTTGCGCGCGACTGCCCGACCAACTTTGATTTCTACCTGGCAGATCATCAACAAACGACTTGCGAGTACGGACGGGTACGATTGCACGTCGCCTCGCCACAGGGCACCATCGCGTGATGGTGCGGCGGCAGAGAACCTTCGCGCGGACGCGGCTTCGTTCGTCGCAAGTCCGAAGCGGGAAGAAATGGAGTGAAATGGATGTCGAAGACTGACATTACCGTAGGTGCTCTTGTATCGAAGGTCGCGAGTAACGAGCTCCGGCTTCCGGAGATGCAACGGGGATACATCTGGAGAGATTCACAGGTGCGCGACCTTTTGGATTCTCTCTATCGCGGATATCCGACTGGAACCATTTTGGTCTGGGAGACCGAGGCGGCTCCGCAGAAGGACATGGCGGTCGGGGGCAAATCGAGCGCATTCAAGACACATCAACTTTTGCTCGACGGACAGCAACGTCTAACCTCGCTGTCAGCAGTCTTCATGGGCCTTCCAATCGACAGGAGAACTGGAACCAATAAGAAGATCGAAATCCTCTTCAATCTGGATCATCCGGACGACTCAACCGCTGAGGTAGCAGAGGAGGAACAGAACGGCAAAGAAGCGGATGAAGACGACGAAAAAGAAGACGAAGGATCGAACATTCAGAAGGTGATACGAAGACAAACGTTCGTGGTGGCGACGAAAGCGCTATCCAATGACCCTCGTTGGGTGAATGTCACCGATGTTTTAACGAATCACAAGACGGACGCCCAAATTTTGAAGCCGCTTGTTCAGTCTCTCGATGACCCCAATTTTGCAAAGTATTCGAATCGTCTACAGCAGCTCAGAAAGATCAGAGACTATCAGTACGTGATGATCGTTCTGGAAAGGGAACTTTCATACGAAGAGGTCGCGGTAATCTTCGTGCGGGTTAACTCCCTTGGTACAAGACTTAGGGGCTCGGATCTCGCGCTGGCATTGATTACGTCCAGGTGGGAAGGCTCCCTCAGAGAACTTGAAGAGTACAGACAACGCTGTGAGGAGAAAGGTCATTTCTCGTTTGAACTTGGCCTGCTCGTTCGCGCTCTCGTCGTTTTCGCCACTGGGCAGAGCAGGTTTAAGAGCGTGAGCACGATTTCGATTGATCGATTGAAAAGTGCTTGGGATGAGACAAAGCGAGCAATGGAATTTTCGTTTGATTTCCTTAAAGCGAACGCGGGAATTGAGAGCGAGGTCCTGCTGTCTTCGCCGTTGTTTGTAATAACAATTGCGTATTTGGTTTCCTTTAAAAAGTATAAATTGAGCTCGCACGATGAGCGCACTCTTCTGCGCTGGCTGTACGTCGCAAACGCGCGCGGGCATTATTCAGGTTCGACCGAGACAGTTCTCGATGCAGACCTCACCCGGATTAAGAATGGCGAGGACGCGGAAGGGCTACTTGAAGCCTTGAAACGGGACTACGGACGGTTGGAATTCACCGCGGCCGATCTCGCGGGCCGCAACCAACGAAGTCCTCTCTTTCCGATGACTTTCCTTGCGCTGAGAGCCCGAGGGGCAAAAGATTGGCGGACCAAGTTAGTACCATCATTGACGCCTATCGGCTCGAAGAACTCAATAGAATTTCATCACATATTTCCGAAAACGCGTTTACTAAAAGCGAATTACAAGCGAGACGAAATCAACGATATCGCTAACCTCGCCTTCATCGGAGCCGCCACCAACAAATGGATAGGTTCTCACCTTCCGGAAGCATACTTAGCGGAGATCCTGGCAAACCACGGTAAGGACCTGGCTGAGCAGGGACCACAGGCTCTTACTAGCCACTGCATCCCGGTCGAGCCTGAGCTATGGAAGCTGGACAACTTTGGCAAGTTCCTCGAACACAGGCGCAACGAACTGGCAAATGCGATTAACGAGTTCATCTCACCCCCGAGTCAAGCAGTTGATGTCGGAAAGCTGATCGCAGGAGGCGAGGCTGAAGATGTTGAGTTCAAAAGCTCCGCGCGCTGGGACTATCACGAGACGAAATATAACAAGACGCTGGAGAGTGTAATCGTCAAAACGATCGCCGGGCTACTAAATGCAAAAGGAGGATTTCTAATAATAGGGGTCGACGACAAAGGGCAAATTTTGGGCGTGGCGCAAGACTACGCGACACTCTCCAGTCGTCCTGATGCTGACGGCTATCAGCAGTTCTTGGTCAACCTCATTACGTCGACCTTAGGGAAAGACGTAATCGCATATCTGTCGATTGCAATAAAGCGAGTCGGCGACAAAGAGATTGCTGTGGTGAAGGTGATGGAGAGTTCCAAACCTATTTATGTAGAGAAAGGACGCTTCTATTGTCGCGCAGGAACAACCACTCAAGAACTAGGCACGGAAGAAGCGATTGAATACATAAGGGTCCGCTGGCCGAGCTAAAGAACAGCTAGTGTGTGCGCAGCGTCGTTTTCGAATCAAGAACAATCAGTCCGGTGGCGAGTCACCACATCTGTTGCGGCGATCCAAATTCATTAAATGTAATACCGGAACGGGAGAGGGGGAACGTCCTTCACTGGCCCTGCGGTAAGAACCTCGCCGATGGCGTCCGCGAACTTGAGCGTAATCGGATTTCCGTCGGCGAATATGCACGAATTGAAATTCAACTTGGTCAGTCCGAGGATATCGCTTAGAACAACCTCTATGCGCGCGTCACCTCGATTGATCTCGACGGCCAGCGGATTTGGGACTTCCAGTCCTGGGTAGGTTTGCAGCCGTGGAGTCCATCCGCGCGTCCAGAGCACCGCTTTGCGCTCGCTCTCAATATAAGCCAGCGTCCGCAGCAATGGATTGCGCCCGTAGCGATAGAGCTTCCAGTTCGCCTCGTCGCGGATTCGCACGCCGACTAGATTGGTTCCTGAGCTCACCGCTTCTTCGAATCCGCTCCACTCATCGCTGTCCAACCGGACCCTGCCGTGAATGAACATCTCCTTGGGCTCGTCTCCGACCCTGCTACCATATGACTCCACGGCCAGCTTGCCGAGTTCGCGTGCGGCCTCCTTGCTCAGATGAAATTCCCTTTTATCAGGCGAATACCACGGTCCCACCGCGCCCTTGAAAACAACCCCGTCCCCGGAGTCCAGAAACATTTGCGCGGCGCAACACGCCATGCGCCGATCACCGGACGTGTCGTCTTTTTTGAACACCAGACCGACGTAGCACACGCCTTCTCTCACCTTCGCGAGCTTCCAAGGACGGCCTCCCGCCTTGTAGAAGGCGGCAGTCGAAAGTGTCCACGCGATGGCGGATTGCAAGCGAACCTCGCTCTCGTTTTTTCCATCCACGTCGAGCGGTTCCGTATTCGCCAGCGTACTCTGCCTGACCACCTGCGTCGGCACCATCGAGTCGAGCAGCCTGGCCTTGAGCTGGTCGCGGAAATGCTCCTCGTATAGGTAGGGAGTCGTTTCCTCCTCGTATTCCGGAAATAGTGAGCGCGTCTTGTAGAAGGCTTTCGCAGCAGAGGTCGAGCTGAATTTTCTGAGCGCGCGTTGCCGGACATCCGGGTCCACGACCGAGTGGGGCCGGCAATACGTTCGCACCTCGTCGGGGATAACGACGAACCAGACATCGGCTTTGGACTCCTCAGTCTTGCAGGCCTGTATAATCGGATTTGCGAACACGCCGACGGTCCCATAGACCCGCAGGTGCCCGTCATCCAGATACAGATGCTTTCCGATCTCGTCTTCGGACAATTCGTGACAGATCGAGGGCTGCGGATTCCAAGGAACGCGGAACGCCGCCTCGAAGCCGGGGAAGGGGGGCCGCGCCAGCGTCCGCCCCTCCATCGCCACCGGTCCTTGCGCTCACTCGATCCATTCCTCCAGTAGTTTGATTCCGGTTCGTGTTCCTATGACGCCATACCGAATCCCATAGGGCCGGTCTTGCTCGAGCGGACCGAACAGAGTCAAACCGTCACGCGGATCCTCCATCCATTGGTTGTAGCCGAACAAAAGCGCGGGCTCTGGAAGCTTGACCAATTGCTTCATTCTGCGTCCTCCGCTTCGCGACTCTCGGGTCCATATTCATTGACCGGCTGGATTTCATGACCGGCAACCGGATCGAGATAAGAAACGGGGCTCTCAAACAGCGTCGGAAATTTCGACAGGCGGGCGCTCAGCTCCCGCCCCAGCGGAATCGCGATCTCGGACGCGTCGCTCGCCAGCCAATTCATCGTCGCAAGCAGACGGTCGCGCCATAAATCGTTCCACCAATCGCTGCACTGACTGCGGCGCGCCGAATGAAGTCGACCAGGGCTAGTCCAGATATTCCGGCCCTCATCCGAAAAAAGGACGTGCGACTTGATCCAAAAGCCCGGCGCGGCTCCCGGATTCGGAACCGGTCGGACCGCGTAGTGCCAGTAGCGGACGCGCTTCTCGCCTTCGGGGGTTTTGCCGACAGAACTGTGGCCTACAAGCGCCCGGTACCCGCGCGTGCCATCCGGCCGCGAGAACGCGACACGGTCATTAAGAACTTGGTCCTTCGCAAACCAAAACGCCTTGCCAACCGACATCAGGTGCGCCTTCAGGCCCTTGTTCTCGGCCATTTTTTCCCACGCGATCCGCAGCAGCGTATAAACGTGATTCCGGTTTTGCTGATCCGGAAGAAATTCCTCGAGTCTGATCGAATGCGAGTTCCATATCCGCCCGTCGCGCAACTCGGCTGCAAAATCGTCTGCCGGAGCAAAAGCGATCAGCGAATCTCCCTGAACGATAGCTGGATAGGTCAGAGACTCGGCCAGATCGGCGCGGGCACAACCTGCGGTGAGCGCGTGAATGTAGATGACTTCCGGTAGTCCTTCCAGGTCGAAATAGTTCGAAAGAGTCTCCGCTTTCCGGCGCTGAATTCCCGTCTCGGCGCTGAAGTGGCTCTTCCACCATTCGTTTACGGCCTTCGGGCCGAAGGCCCGTTTCGTCGGAACCTTTTGCTTCTGAAGTTTCTCCAACAGCTGGTTCAACCCCGCCGCCCAGGACTTTCGGAACGGGATCGTGTTCAGGCGGCGTAGCAGAATGTGCATCTCGTTGTGCGGGAGGTCGTCGAGATGCAGCGGGATAATGAAATCGCGGAGCTTGAGTTTCCTCTCCACGTCGCGGGCAACCGTTAATTCGTTCAGCGGGCCGTCCTTGCTGTTCGAATTCCTGGACAGCACGTAAAGAAACTTCGCTGTCCGGTATTCGATCGCCTCCTGAATGTCGTCCCAGAAAGCCTCGCCGCCGAGAAGCTTCGTGAGATCGCACCACACCGCGTATCCCTCCCTCGCCAACTGAAGGGCGAGCCAACCGGTGACAAGATCGTCCTCGGGATTCGCGTGGCTGAGAAACAGCATGTCCCGGCGTGGCCGAAAACCGTTTCCCGCAACTTGATAGCGACCGCGCCCCACCGCAACAGCACCTCCTCGTAACTCGAAGTTTATGGCCGCGGAACTTCCAAGATCAATTCAAAGAAGTCCATTTGCACCGCTCTACGGTTGTCTCGCGCTGTGCACGCAAGTTCGGGAGGGTAGCGTTTTTCTGGTTTGACCGACTGACACATTAGCGGTCCTTTATCCCGAGTACCGGAAGAGGACCGTGTCTCACCAGAGTGCCGATGCGATCGCACCACGGGCACAGAGTCTCTGCGCCAATAATTCCTGCGCTGCACGCGAGTTCGCCGCAGGAACACTTTACGAAGGAAATTCCTGCGAAGGCCTTTCGCGGATCAGCTCCACAAATGAGGACAGCCGGGATAACTCGACGATATTGATGCGGCAGAGGTTACTTCGTTGCCGGAAAATGCCGGATTAGAGAGCTGACGTTCGGAGATAGCGAAGGCACCGCAAGCTTGCCAGATTCCGCTCGCTCCTTGTTCGAACCGGATCGCGAAGGGCCTCTTTGTTGCCGTGCAACGCGCCCTCGCAACTAGAATTACTTCGCGAGACGCGCGGACTACATGAGATGAGGAGGCGACTTCTCGCGAAGGTTCAGTCGGCGCCCCGCACATTGCGCAAAACCTTGCATCGCGAAGTCGAGCACTGCCGCAGCGTTTACAAAGCGATTCTTCTCCCGAATCCACAGCTCACCCGCTTCGAACCACCGCTAAGCTCAGAGCGACGACTTCCCGGCTACTCATTTGATTTCTTCAGGCTCTGGCGCTTCCGAGGCACCGGGGTTTGCGAGCGTCTTGATAAGAAATTCATAAATCGTGACGTACCGACCCGACGCGTTGTGCGGATAGACGTTGGGCGCCACGTCGGCAGATGCATCGCGCACGGAAAGTGCCGGAACCCCCTGCCCGAACGCAGATCCGGGTCGCCGATTGCTCCCGAAGACGTTGCGCACCCGATATTTGCCGTAAACCGCAGCGACGGCCGCTTCGCTGATGTATGCGGTCATTAGTTCCTCCGGGTTCATCTCCCCGGTGTTCCTGATTTGCACGGTCTCGCCACGTCGGCTGAGCTGGTCCAGCAGTTGGTGAACCATTTCAATTCCGCTGTTAGATGGAACTCCGCGGTAGGTCGCAGCGGGATTGGTGAGATTGATGTAAAGGGTGTATCTCATAGAGCTAAACAGATGGTCACTGCTACTACCTCTACACCATCAGCACTGGCATAGCAAGCGAAAACGGTATGTATGGCGAAAGAAACACGAAATGTTAATATGGGCTGGTGCGTTCAAGGACTTGCAAGGTATCGTGTCTCGACGCGAACGGCGCTGAGCATGCCGTCGAAGTCACAGCGCGCAGCCTTTTTGAGGCCGTAGCTCGGGGACTGCATGTTCTTCGTCAGAACGATTGGGTCGACACGATCTATCAAAATTCGACGATTACAATCGCGGTCAAGGAGCCTCAAGTCGAGCACAAGGTGCGGATCAGAGACTTCGAAAGCTGGCTCGGCTCGAACGGAAAGTCTCCTGCTGAACAAGCGCTCAAGAGCGACTTGCGAGCTCTCTTGAATGCTCGAATGGAAGAGAAACCGGCGCGACGGGGGTGAGCGCCTTATTTCGTAGTCGGCGATTCGCGAGCCGCGTCACTGACATCCTTGTTGTCGCGAAGCGCGACGAACTTCGAGTGCCGCAGGTGGTTGCCGTCGGTCCACTCCGCGTATTCGATTTGCGCGACTAGTCGAGGCTTGAGCCACCGGCACTCGACCATTTTCTCCGCGGTTAGGCCTTCACCCCAGCGGCCTTTCTCGCGCTGTGGCAGATTCACGAACGGACAATTCGGCATCTCGAGCCCGCGGAATTTCCTGAACAACGCATCTCTGAGCGAAGGGGTAAATCCATTGCGCACGCGAGCGACATAGACGAGATCATCGCGTTCGTAAAAGCCGACAACGATCGAATCGAAGTTTTTCCCATTCGTCACGTAGCCGCCCACTACCAGCTCTCGGCTCTTGTTCACGCGCATCTTTACCCAGGCGCCGGACCTGCGGCCGGGTTCGTAGAGGCTATCGCGACGTTTGGCAATCACTCCTTCGAGGCCCTGCAGCTTTCACCGCCTCTGTTACCTCCGAAGCCGTTGCCTCTAAAGTCTCTGAGAAGAGAACCGACTCGGGCATTCGGGGGATGACTTTGGTTCGCAGCACTTTCCGCCTTTCCTCCAATGGCCGATCCTGAAGGCTTCTTCCTGCGAGGGTCAGGACGTCGAAAGCGTAAAACTGAAGCGGCGCGCCGCTGCTGCGGTAGTTCTGAAGTACATTGAATGATGGCCGACCGGTTTCGTCGAGCGCTACAAGTTCGCCATCTACGATGGTCTCGTCCGGAAGCTCTGCAAGCGCCCGTGCCAGAATTGGAAATCGAGCTGCGAGATCATTCTGGTTCCGAGACATTAGCCTCACGCGGCCCACGCTTTTGATTCCGAGCGCCCGGTAGCCGTCGAATTTGACTTCGTATTCCCAATTGGGGCCTTCCGGTAACTTCGTGACTGGAAGGCACTGCATAGGTTCGACGAATCGAGCCGTCTCTTTTGGACGCCGTTTTGAAGTTAATCCGGCCACTTTCCCCAAATCGTGCTAATGCTCCTGGCCACGAAGGATCGCGGACATCGTAGTTGCGTTCATGATTCCAAAATTCTGATAGCAGTTGTTGAAGATCGCGTACGCACGCTTGATGCCTCGCTGCTCCAGATTGCCGAACTCTTTCGCGAGCGACTGGAGCTCCCGTTCCGAATACAAATATTTGAAACGCTCGGCCGCCGTGATGTTGCGTTTGAACCAGTTCTCGCGGTTCTTGCCATGAAAGCGAACATAGACTTGGTCGCCTGTAGCTTCGATAAACGACGGCACAATCGAATTATCTTGAGGCGCGTCGATCGAAGTGTAATACAACCCGTGCGATCGCAGAAAGTTCATGGTTTCGGTGCGTCGAGTTTCGTCGCGAACCCAGCTCGGATGACGAAATTCAATTGCGATCGAGGCTCCCGGTAGCCGTTCGGGAAGGTTCGCGAGATAATCGAAATTGGCAGGCTTCGGAATGAAATACGGCGGGAACTGGAAGGCCAGTATTCCAAGCTTGCCGGCTTCTCGCAGCGGCGCCATCGCGCTCCAGAACATCTGGAACGCCATATCGACGACCTCCTTCGACGGCCGCGTAAGCTGGCGATTGCTCCGCTCCTCCGCCGGCAACATCTCACGCAATTGCTTCGGAAGGCGCGACACCTCGGCTGGATGCTGCGTCATCAGCGCGAACGGTTTGATGTTGAACAGGAAACCGTAGGGCGTGCGCTCTGTCCAAAGCTTCGCGTTTCGTTCCGCTGGCAGGGCGTAGTAGGTCGAATCGACTTCGACCGTGTTGAACTGCTCGGCGTAAAAGCGCAACCGTTCTTCAGGGCTTCGCACGGAAGGCGGATAAAACAGGTCTGAATTTACAAGTGTCGGGTCGGTCCAAGAGGCCGTTCCGACTCGGAATTCAACTTCGTCCCTCACTCCTCGCTAGCCTTTCTATTTCTCGGTGGTGCGCCGATTTATCGAACACTACTACCACTTTACCGGCAACCAAACAGTTGCTCAGACGCGAAAGGGGGTAGAGGCGATCTCCTGGCGGGGGTAAGCTATCAGCAGTCGCCGATTACGCTGCCGGCTGATTGGCTGTTCTGCCGACTGGTGGCTGCCCGAGTTGACGCAGTAGGAAGCTACGGAACGTTATGAGGCAAAAGAACTCCAAAACGCTCGCAGTCACTATCTTCGCTGGTGATAGGGATGAACTCGTGCGGCAGTTCGGTTCGCTCGGAACGAGCGTTCCGCCCCGAACCGATCCCAAAGATCAACTTGCCGAGGAATGGTACTGCCTGCGAAGGTATTTGTTTGTGCTCGCCGTGGAAGGGTCGCTTCGGTATCCGCTCGATGTTCGTAAGAGTGAATCCCCGGACTTCCTCCTAAATGGGCAGGATGGTGCCTGGGACGGTGTGGAGATTACCAAAGCGACCCGGCAAGAATTCGAAGCAGATTTGACTGACTTAGCGAGGGGAAAGAGGACTCGGCATTACATTTCCGATCCGGCCGACGGTCTGATGATGCTGAGCCTAGCGGGGTGGGCCGGTGATTCGGCCGAACGCGAATGGGCCGAATACATCTTGAAGGCGATTGAAGATAAGGCCGCAATCGTGTCCAATTACAAGTTGGTCCGCGAGTGCGATCTGTTGATCTATGACAATACGCCTACTCCCAAACCAGACCTTGATTCAGCTGTCGAGTTCCTTCGCAGTAGCTTATCTGCACGCAATGAACAAACCGGTTTCGAGACGGGATTCCGTACCGTATCGCTTATCCGAGATCCGTTCGTGATTTGCGACGTTCAGGGTGCGCCCAGATTCTTGAAGTATAATCCAGAATGGGATGCGGCCCTTGATCCTACGTCGGCCTGAACAATTCGAGGCGTGGACGTGTCAGGTGAAGTACGCCTTTCCCAGAGTTGCCTATTTCGACACAAACGTTTTCGACAACATTCTCAAGCGGAGAAACAATGTAACCGCCGAAGACGAGATGCGCCTGCGTTCAACGCTTGCGGTAGGTAACCTGTCCGTTCTTCTGAGTATAATCAACATACAAGAAACCATCGACGCCCGGAAGCCAGAGATCGTGCTGCCGCAGCTTAGGCTTATCCTCGACCTCACTAGCTGGGATCAATTCGTCAAACCTCACGACTTGGTTCTCACAGATGACATCCGACACTTCGCCTGGAATGGAGAACCGGACCGGCCTTTCTTTCTCGAGCCCGTGGTGAGTCAGGTACGTTCGGCACTGCTGCGACTCCTTGACGGGGCTGGAAATCTGAGTGAACTCGACGATGTTATCAATCTTAACAACCATCAGAAGCAACACTTCTTGAATGGCATCGAAAACGCCCGCGCGGAAACATACCCGCAGATTCAGGCCCTCATAGAAAAGGAACACGAAGAAATTCCATCATTCGAGCAATATCTGGCTAGTCAACAGGAGAAACTCGCGCGCGATTTTGCTCGACGGGTTGGCGTTCAATATGAATGCGAGCGCCGAGGCATGGCGCAATTTCTCAGTATGAAAAGTGTAAAGATGACGTCCGGTCTGGGTCTGTCGTTCATGTTCCGCGCCGCCGTTGAGGGTAAAGCGCCCAAACGCGGTGCATCTCGGGACCTTCAGCATTTAGTTCCTGCAGCTGCAGCGGCTGACACGTTTGTCACGCACGACGCGGAGTTGGCTTTCATGGTTCGTCGCGTACCTATGAATGGATTCCAGGTCACAACTCTACGTGAACTCTTGGATCAGGTCGCGCCGACGTGACCGTCAGCGCACCTTTCCCGGCACACTTTCGTACGTTGTCCGAACCTTGCGTTTTCGAACCGCCTCTTCTTGGCACAAGTTGAATCAAGGATTTCTATCGATAGCGGAAAACCGGATTGAGTTGGTGGATTCTTGCCGGGCGGCCGATCTTTCAACGGTGATCGGCGGAAACCCGAAAATGCGTTTCGGAGTCAATGCGAGTTGAGCTGGATCATTACACCGACACCAGCGGAAGAGAGACTCATCAAGGCTGCCACTGAAGGCACGATCGCGGACTACTCCGACCACAGTTCTGCAGACGCCGTAGTGAACGATCCTGCGCAGGGCGAAAGATGGGGTTCTGAGCGCACCATTCGGGCGGAGATTATTTACGCCCTAGCTGTAGGGACCAATCCACGATGGCACGTCCATGCAAAGGGAGTGCAGTTGGCAGGCGCCAATATTGTCGGCGGTCTCGATTTTCAGGGAGCGAAAATCTCATGTCCGCTCGTGTTCGTCAATTGTTACATAGGGCAGCCAATCATCCTCGTTGATGCTACTGCCCCGACCATTTCCTTATACGGAAGCTACGTCAAGAGTGTGGTCGCGTTTCGGTTGGTAACATTGGGTAGTGTCTTACTTTACCGAGGATTTGCGGTAACCGAAGGAGTGGAACTGGAGGACGCCAAAATAGGAGGTAATCTGGATTGCGAAGGGGGATCCTTCTACAACTTCTCCGGTCCCGCGATTTCTGCTGACGGTTTGCAAGTTCAAGGCAGCGTCTATATGAGGGCTCGGCGACTTGGCGCTAGCAGCTCTCCATTCCTAGCCAACAACGAAGTGCGACTGCTGGGTGCCCATATCCGTGGTGATCTCGATTGCTCGGGTGGTTTGTTTGAATCCAGCAATGGTCGAGCATTGAGTGCGGACCGCCTGGTGGTGGATGGCGAGGTGTGTTTGAGGAACGGCTTTCGAGCAAACGGCGAAGTGCGTCTTCTCGGCGGGCAATTTCGCGGCAATCTCGATTGTGCGCAATCTGTCTTTTTCAACCCGGGAGGCACGGCTCTCAACGGAGACAGTCTCTCGGTTGGTCAAGTGTTGTTGTGGCATGGATTCCAAGCAAGAGGATCAGTACGGCTCGTAGGTTCAAGAATTAATGGTGACCTCAATTGCACAGGCGGCTCATTCTGCGCAGAGAACACTCCCGGCAATCCGCATGGTCTCGCCTTAACAATCGACCGCGCAGAGATACAAGAACTATTCCTTCGCGAATTGGCGCAACCATCAAAGGGTTCGGTCAGTGTTGCGTATGCGAGAGTCAGGTTGTTAAACGATGATCTAGAGAGTTGGCCAACAGCAGGCCGTTCATGGTTGGACGGATTCGTCTACGACACTATAGCGGCACCGGCCTCAACCCACGCAAAGGAGCGGCTCGACTGGCTAAACAGGCAACCCATGGACCGGTTCTGGCCACAGCCTTATGAGCAGCTGGTCCTCGTCCTCCGTCGGATGGGACATGAACGAGACGCGAGAAAGATCGCGATTGCTAAACAAAGAGCGTCGCGGAAAAGTGGGGAATTGGGACCCGGAGCCTTTACTTGGAACCTGATCCTTGGTGCATCGGTAGGGCATGGCTATAGGTCGTGGTTGGCAATTATCTGGATGCTGTTGTTCATCGCCGTCGGTACTGCGGTATTCGGTGAAGCCCAACAACTTGGTATTATTGCTCCAGCGCACGAAGACACGTATCAGCCTGTGACCTCCAATAAGTTTGGAGCTCCCGGCAAAGAGGTAGGGCAGCCTGATTTCCAACCTCTGCTCTACTCCATTGACGTTTTGCTCCCTTTTGTCGACCTCCATCAGAAGTCGTCGTGGTGGCTATATCCGCGCAAACCCCGGGACTGGGCATACGTCGGATGTGAATTCTATTTTCTCGGACACCTTATCCTTGGCTGGCTGCTGACCGGCCTCTTGGTTGCAGCGCTTGCAGGTATCATCAAGAAAGATTGAGCTTTCTGGTTATGTCTAGGAACAGGAAGGTAGCGATTCCTCTGAGTCGCGTGCGGAAAAATGTCATTTTGGTGGTGGGCATCAAGAGACGGCGCCCGCGCTCTGGCGCGGGCGCCGGCGCCAATTCATTCGGAACAAGAGGTTCGGTTAAGGATGTAGTCGGCCGCTCTTTGCGCTTGTGCGGCGGCGTGAATCAAAAGCTTGCGATCATCGCGCAGCTTCTTGAGCCAACCGGCGACATAGCCGGCCTGATTACAAATGACCGCGTTTGAAATTCCGGCTTCGGCGCAAAGGTAAGCTGCTCCGAATTCCGCTACCAGCTCCTCCTTGGAATAGACTGGCGAACCAAACGGAGCGGCTTCGCAAATCCCTTCCCGCGCAAGGCGTTTCTCACTGCCTGAACTATGGACTGTCTCATGCAGTGCAGTCGCGTAAAATTCCTCGGCGCTAGTGAACAGTTCGCGCGGCGGCAGCGTAATGCGATCGGTGAGCGAACTATAGAAGGCCTTTGAGCCTGTGTATTGAATCTCAGGCCGGTTCGGCATGTCGGAGATGATCCGCTCGGCCGTCTCGATCGGATCGTGCTCGTGCGCCTCAGTCTTCGGAAGTTTATCGAGGACTGTTTGCGGCAGTTCGCATTGTTCGAGATTGAACACGCGATAATATCTCAGGAGAAACCGGCGGCGCGTCTTCCCGTCGGTCTCCTCGTCGTCGTCTTCCGTTTTCTGCTTAGCATCGTCAACCTTCCAGAACGCTACAATCGTGCTCTCCTCGCCTTTGCGGACGCGTCCTCCAAGTTCGTTAGCCTGGCGGATTGTGAGCCAGAAAGGTGAAACGTACTTCGAAGCCGAGAGCAGGAAAAAGTTTACGCCGCGATAGGGCTTCTTGCTGGCGAGATTGCGCGGCAGTCCGGTCGAGGTCCACGGCCTGCGCCATGGTACGACGCCGCCTTCAAGCAGATTGATAATCTTCTCAGTCACGATTGCATAGATGTCCATTTTCATAATCTCCGATTGCGATGTTGATGGTTGGAGGGGGAACCGCATTCGCGGCTCACTCGTTGGAATGGATCGGCTAGAACGGGATGTCGTCGGAAGCTTCAGCCTTGGACGTGTTGCCGTTCGTGCGGTTGCCGAGCAGTCGGAGTTGCCGCGCAACGATCTCAGTCCGGTAGCGTTTGCCGCTGCCGTCCTTGGCTTCGTACTGGCGGGTAGTGAGCCGTCCTTCGACGTAAACCTGACGCCCTTTGCTCAGGAACCTGTCGCACGTATCGGCCAGCGGTCCGAATGCGACGATCCGATGCCAATCGGTGCGCTCCTGTTTCGCGCCATTGCGGTCCGTAAACCGCTCCGTAGTAGCCAACGAGAAATTCGCGACGTTCTGCCCTGACGGCAGCGCACGAATGTTGGGGTTAGCTCCCAGATTGCCGATCACGATCACCTTGTTAACTGACATGACTACGAACCTCCTTGTTCGTTTGCGCCCGCTTCCCGTTCATCGGGCAGGGCGTGCTGCGCTTTGCTTTCATTCCCGCGCCAATTTTTTTCCGCGCGGCCCTTACACCTCGAACAGGAGGGCCGTGCGCAGATTTCTAGATGCGCGAGCGGAGCGGGCGGCAGGACGTGCCAGAGCGAAAGCGGCCCGCAGGGCTTGTATGGTGTCCACTGCCGATGCTCCTGCTCGCTCATAGTGAAAGAGGAACTGAACATTTTTTCCCGCGGCCTCTCACCGAATCTGGAGGCCGAGGAAAAAATGTGTTGGGAGGTGGCGAGGGGTTTAGAATCCGAGATGCGAAGCCGCGACGTTCTGCGGAGGCAGGCCAGGACTCTTTTCCCTGGCCAACGACGCCGATCGGGGCGAGCCAACCAATGAACGAGATCGGCTAAGATGCGAGAGGTTTCCCGGAGAGGTGTCGCCGTCCGCAGGGCTGAGGATCATTCCTCGTGCGCCAGATTGGCGCCCTCGACCGGGGCTCACAGCTCGAACGGTATCCTGAGGCGCATTCTGCGTCCTCGAATGAACAAGCAGGAGCGAGAGCGTCGGAATCGAGGCCCGGGAAGTCGAATAAAGCAACGGAGGTGGAGTGATGAGATTTGTGGGTATTGATGTTGCCGCCGAGCGTCATGTGGTCGCCGTAGTGAACGAGAGCGAGCGAGTGATTTGTAAGCCGACCGCCTTTGGGGAAGATGCCGCAGGATATGAAGAGCTGTTTCGGTTGCTTGGCGCGCCCGAGGGATGTCTCGTTGCTCTAGAAGCGACTGGGCACTATTGGCGCAATCTGTTTCTCGCGATGACCACGCGAGGATACAAAGTTGCGGTGCTTAACCCGTTGCGGACGCGACGATTTGCTGAGGAGGAACTCGAACGAACAAAGACGGATGCGATCGACGCGCTCGGGATCGCTCGCTTTGCGGCGCAAAAGCGGCCCGCGCCCGCTCAGTTGCCGGACCCGGCCGCAGAAGAGTTACGGGAGTTAGTGCGGCTCCGCGAACGACTACTCGGTGACCTGGGAGACCGCCTGAGGCAGTTGCATCGCGCGGTGGATCTGGTCTTTCCCGAGTTCACTCGCCATGTCCGTACGTTAGAAAGCGAACTGGCTACGGCGATTCTTTCGCGCTATCCAACTGCGGTCGCGATCAGGAGGCTCTCCTGGAAGAAACTGAGCAGGCTTTGCTATGACAACCGGCATCAAGTGGGCGAGGCTCTGGCGCGTGCGTTGATTGGCGCCGCCAAGAGTTCGGTTGGAGGTCATCACTCGGAAACTCAGCAGCTCGAAATAAGATATGCCTGTGACGATATCGTGCTACTGCGGGATCGGGTGAGAAATCTCGACCGCGAGATTGAACGAAAACTCGACGCGCACGAAGTTGGCAAACTACTCACTTCAATCATCGGTGTAGGATCCAAGACGGCCGCTTACCTAGTAGCCGAATTAGGCGATCCGGCCCGCTTCCACAGCGCTGGCGCCTTGGCCAGTTACGTTGGAGTCGTGCCACGGCTGCGGCAATCGGGCAAGCGGCGATTCTCGGGCACGACGGTGATCCGGCTGGGAAATGCGAGGTTGCGAAAGGCACTTTGGATGCCAACCTTGACTGCGGTGCGCTTCAACCCTTGGTTGCGAAGCTATTATGAAAGGTTGGTCACGTCAGGAAAGGCGCGCAAGCTCGCGCTAGTTGCGGCAATGCATAAGTTACTGGGAGCTGTATGGAGCGTCGCGAAGCACCGACGGCCATTCGTCGTGAGAGCTTACACGCCTTGATCGAAGGCGTCTTCACGACGCGCGCGCGGACAGCGGGTAACCGAGCGTAGATACACGAACAGCGCGCCTCGGACCGGAAACGCGAATCGGATCGGCTGCGAGGTGTCCCTCTCTGCGTCACGCACGCCATCGATGCAAGAGCAGCAAGCTGATCAATCCTGAGACCAAACAATATACGGCGAACGGGGTAAGCGTTCTGGTCTCGAAATACTTGGTCAAGAACCTCACCGAGAAGTATGACGCGAGTGCGGCGCAGGATGCACCTAACAGCGCTGCTTCGATCGCGTGCGCGTTCGCGGAAGCGAACAGCACTGGCAGCTTGAGAGCAGCTGCCGCTGCGATGATCGGGGTTGCGAGAAGGAAGGAGAATCTGAGCGCATCTTCATGAGCCAACCCGACCATCAGTCCTCCCGCAATTGTCGATCCCGTCCGTGAGAATCCGGGGAGCAGAGCGAGAACCTGCATTACACCAACTCCTGTCGACTGCCGCCACGAAACTTCCGTCGCGATCCGCTCGTCGGGGTCGAGAGCGCTGCCTCCGCTTTTCGCCTTTGTTCTCAGGAACTCAGCGGCGTAGAGCAGCACTCCATTCAATGCGAGAAACGAGGCGACATAGGAGGGCGACGTAAAAAGTTCTTGCAGCTGCTTTTGGAATAAAATTCCGACGATTCCGGCCGGAACGGTGCCAACCACAAGGAGCCATCCTAGTTTCGCGTCCGGATCTAAAGCTATGCTTCTTAGCCTGATGGATCTCAAGATTCCGGAGATGATGCGGACCCAGTCGCTCCAGTAAAAGAAGAAGAGAACCGTGGCCGTTGCAAAGTGAGTCGCAACAAGAAAGGTCAGGAAATAATTTGCGTTCTGATCAATCGTCCAATCCAGGACCGCTGGCAGAAGAATGCTGTGGCCAAGACTGGAAATGGGAAAGAGCTCTGAAATTCCCTGTAAAATTCCGAGTATGGCAGCTTGAAGGTAAGAGAGCATGCGTTTGGTTGTTCCTCCGTAGATGGCGCACCGATCGATCTTTTTGAGGAACCTGGACCGCGTGCGCTTCAACCCTTGGTTGCGAAGCTACAATGTAAAGTTGGTCATGTGAGAAAAGGCGCGCAAGGTCGCGCTAGTCGCGGCAATGCATAAGTTACTGGCAGCTGTATCGAGCGTCGCGAAGCACCGGCGGCCATTCGTTGTGAGAGCTTCTACACCTTAATCGAGGGCGTGCTCACGATGCGCGCGGATAAGCGGGTAACCGAGCGTAGATACACGAACCGCGCGCCCGAGAACAACGCCACGTCCAGCGCGAGCTCAAGCCACATTCTCGGTCGCGACGGGGCGCCGGTCCCGAAGCAGCCGCAGTCGAGCGTGAGACCTCGAAGCAGCGCGGACGCCAACGCTGTGAAAAATACTACCGAGAGAACAGCGACTGCGAGCGCTCCGACCCGCCTGGTCCACGGGCCGAGCAACATGAGGCCGCTTGCGATCTCAAATGGCGGCAGACCCAGCGCCAGCAGGTTGATGAACACAGCTGGCAGGATAGCGAATCCAGCGACGCTATCCGCGAACGACAGCGGGTCGCGGATCTTGTCGATGCCTGCGTAAGTGAATATGGCGGCCATGGCTATGCTGGTTGCGAGCACCACATAGCGACACGAATTGTCGGGAAGCCTCATGGTACGCGCCCCTTCGATGCCGGCATGCCAGCAGCCGACCATGCATCCCAGCCGCCGGTGAAGACGCTTACTTTGCTGAAACCGAGACTGAGCAACGCGTTTGCGACGAGGCGGCTATCATGACAATCACCGCCGGAGCAATAGACGATGACCGGCTTGTCGTGGGCCGACTCCAGCACGCCCGACAACCGACGATAATCGTGCGCGAAATCGTCTCGCGCGAGGTTGAGCGCTCCCGGAACGTGTCCATTTTCGAAAAACACTGACGGCCGCGCGTCAAGGATAAGGGTGCTTTTGCCATCGACTGCTGAACGGAATTGCTCAAGTCCGACGGTTGCTGCGGGCGCAATCTTGAATGGCGGCGCCGCGACCATCGTAGTCAACTCGGCATCGAACCGCTGCTCCGGCGTTTGATAGACAATTGGAAGCGGAGCGGACGAGAAACGATTCATCACGAGGCCAGCCGCTAGCGACGCGATTGCGAGCAGAGCAACACTGCCGAGATCGCGCAGAATCCGCGATCCTGGATTCCTCGTTTGAAATAGGTACGCCGGATTAGCAGCGTTGCTCGGGATTGCTGAAGTCATCGCGAATAGGTCACCGGGAGAAACGGCTAGTTCCCAGGTCTGGGCCCCGGAGCTGTGACAATCGACAAGAACAGGGCGCGATTTTGCTCCTGCAGCGCCTCAAGCTCGTATTCGTTCCGCTCCTGCTCGACGATTTTAGCTTGCTCGTGGTCCGCCCAAGCGTGGCATTCCGAAATTTGGTGATCACGCTCGTTGTTCTCCCTCTTTGTTTGCAATTCAACCGAAGAGTCGGGAGTTCCTGATATGCGCGCCAGCGCATCACGGCTACGCGCCAATGCTTCGTTGATGCACTGTTGTTCGCTCGCGTCGAGCGCCCGCCTTTTCTTTTCTATCTGCACGATGCGAAGGTCCGAGTCGCCGGTTCGCGCGTTCGTAGTAGCGCACCCAGTCACTAGAAAGGCTGCGACCAAGGCTAGTTGCTTCATTTGACGTGGCTACACCTGGGATTGCTCCGAGCAGTTCAAGGCTTGGCGTTAAGGCCGCCCGGATTCGCTGATGCATGCGCCGCAGAACTCTGTGGCAGTAGTGGCAGCACGGCGTCCGATAGGCTCTTCTCCGTGACCTGGGCCTGATCGGGCGTAAACTCTGCACGCACCACCCCATTACTGTCCACGACAACAGTCATTGGCAAGCTGTTGGGTGTGCCGAAATCGTTGACGTTGGCGTCATCGAGCATGGCCGCGGGATAGCTGAACGACTGCATGACTTTGATCACATCGGAGCGGTCGTGCGGGCGGTCCGCGCTCACGCCGATCAGCTCGAGACCCTGACCATGATAGCGCCGGTAGAAAGCGTCCAGCGCCGGCATTTCCTCGCGGCAAGGCGGACACCAAGTCGCCCAGAAGTTGACGATCACGACCTTCCCACGCTGCGCACTTAGATTGAATGTCTGACCGTCCAGTTCGGGAACCTCCAGCGCCGGCGCGGCGTTACCGACAGTTGCGGAGGCGAACGCCAAGACGGCTCCACAAATGATCGCGGCTATTCCCACGCCAGCAAACCAAAATGTCGAGCGCATCTTTGGCATTGGTCAATTTTCTCCGGCGTAATGCCTGCGAAGCGAATCACGTATCTGTTCGACCGGCGAACCCTGCTCCGACAGCTGCTCCGCCATCAACGCCTCTCCGATGCAGATTTCGCACTTGGAGCCGTGGTCGCCGCGATAGCAATCGAGTAGATTTTGATGGCCGTACACTCTGTCACAACCGCAATAGCAATGCAGTTGGGCAAGCAGAGCGGGACTCTTCTCTGCAACCTGGTACGCCTGCTTTGCCGGACCGACGAACTGGTCGGGATCGAGTGTCACGCGTTCGGGCGACCCATTGAGCGCGACCGCATCTACCCGTCGCGCGCAGCAACAATGACCCGCGATACACATCAAGCCACGCGTACTTCCGTTTTCCATCGATGAAGCGCCGAACGTTGGCCACAGATATGCCACTATCAGAATGGCCGCCGCCGAGGAGCCCAAAATTATCGCTCGCTTCATGCTGCGTCTCTCAACCTTGGTTCAGAGTTTTCTTGACGTCCTCGACGATGTCCTGGGCTCTTACGGCCTCGCCGTTGTATTCGCGTACTATCCGCCCATCCGGACCGATCAACATCATGGAAATGAGGTGCCCAACCGAACCGTCCGGTTCGATTTGACGGCTGAGTTTGAAACCGGCCAGCGCCTTATCGACGTCCGCCGGCCCTCCGGTCAGGAAATACCATCCCTTCTCATCTGCGCCCTGCTGATGCGAATAATTGAGCAACTGTTTGGGCCCGTCATGTTCGGGATCGACAGTGATCGAAACGAGCGTCACCTTCGAACCGAGATCGTTGCCCAATCGCAGCGCGACGTTCGCAAACTTTGCAGTCTCCATCAGGCAGGGCCCCGGGCACGTCGTATAGATGAAATCCACCACCATCGGCTTGCCCTTGAGCGACTCGAGTGTGAGCGTGTTGCCATTCTGATCGACGAGCTTGGTGTCCGTGAGGACACTGGCGCCATCCGCGGTTGAGTCGCTGTGGCATCCAGCAGCCGCAAACAAGCTCGATATCACGATTAGTATGATTCCCAGGGACCTGAGATTACGATGAATATTCATATCTGCATCTCTTAGTATTTATAATTCTCTAGTTGCTGATAAGCGCCGACACCTCAACGTGCTGCACATCACGACTGTTTTCCTCGCTTCAGAAGCTGTAGCTCAAGATAAGCTTGGTTGCGTAGGCCGCAGTCAGCTGATAGCCCCTCATGTTTTGAAAAACTGGGACCTCAATGTCTGCGTAGGCCCGGATGACCCCAATTTTGATTTCGCCCCCCGGAGCAACGATAAACCGGGTGTAGCCGCTGTCGGCTGGGGATGCGTTATTCCCCGTATCCCGCGTACGGTCTGAGGCGAGAAAGGTAAGCATCGGAGCGAGTTCCTTGAGAAAACCAACTTTGCCGAAGTCGTAGTAGGTTCCTACTGCACCGTCGACTTCTCTACCCGGCGTGTACTGGTCCTGTTCCCACAGTGGCAAATCGTAGTTGACCTGCACGAAGTAGTTGAAGGGGCGCTCCTTGAAGGTCAACGGCAAACTCCCCAACTTCGTCGGTAACGATCCGATGTGGTAGACGCCCAGGAGAAGATCGGTGCTTCCCGTACCGATCTGCGTGTCTCGATCGTAGGGTGGATAGGTCCACTGGCCGCTCGGGACCTTGACTCCCGCCAGGAGCCCGGTCGACATGTCCTCCGACAGACCCGTATACATCCCCTGGATTCGGATATCGCCGATCGAGTCGTCCTGGAACCAATGAATGTCGGCGTTGTTGCCGTCATAGGCACCCTTGTAGTAGCGCGACCAATACGGCACCTCGAGCATCACTCCCCAACTCCGATTGAACATGTATTGTCCGCCGGCTTCCATGAAGTTTGTTCGGATGTACTTATCGTTGTTGTAGAACTCAGAGGCTGGCTGGGTCGCGTGAAAGTTTATGTACTGATCCATGTATTCATATTGAAACCACACTTGGCCTCCCGTTCCCTGCGGTATCAGTGCTTCTGTATCTACCTCGAAAACTCCGCATCCGCATGCACACGCCCAAACGAGGCCCGGTGTTAGACCGATTACGAAAATCGCGGCCAGCAACACGCGTCTGGCCGCCTTTGCGGAGCGGGGCTCAGAAATATTCGCCCCCGCCAAAAGCAAAAACTCAGAGGTCCCTCTCATAAAGCATCTCCCAGCGGACACCGTGGTGGTGCGCCGCTTGCCTGTGCGAGAAACCGGGCGCCGCGGTGTTCACGGCGCCGGGCACTCAAAATCAAAGGATCGTCGTCGAACGAAACTTCTTAGATGGGGCGCTTTGGGGGCGGGGTGTCGGGAGCGACCTTAAGATCGACTAGTCGCGCGGCCTTCTTGACGGCGGTCGAGTCCAAGTCTCGAAGAACGAATTCCGGCAGAACCGTCCCCGGGCGCGCGAGTAGCGTGTTTGACACGCGGTCGAACATTTGAAGCGGCTGGCAGATATTGATGGTCCATTCAGGATGGCTTGGTCCGGACACGAGAACTAACCCGGTAGTCGAGGGGATGCTGCCCAACAGCATGACGATGGCCAAGGTTACACTCAGGTCACGCAGGTCCGTCTTTGAAAACAAGTGTTTCATACCGCAGCGCAGTTTCTAAAACAGCCCTCGCTCGTGTTCAAGATCCGCCGGGTTGATCGTGACGGTCTGCCCAGTCATCTGGAACGGCAGTTTCACCGGGACGCAATATGCGAGGCCGGATTCCATTGCTTCCAACTTGTATCGATTGCCGCAATATCTGCAGACCAAATCCCCTCGTGAACCGACGTAACCCTTGCCATACATGGAGCAGCGTTGGCAGGCGTCAATGGCTCCTTTAATCCGTCCTGTGGAGTCGCGGGCTAGAATGAACCGAATCTGATCCCCCGCCCGATCTTGATAGCTGAAAAAACGAATTTCACTTCGGCCCAAATCGTTAGTCTCAATGCTGAGTGATGGATTCGCGCTGACCGGGATGAACTCAGGTGCTCTCGCCATCGCCGACAACGAGACTGCGACTGCCACTAACGCCGCGGCAGCAATCAACAGGGCGGTACGCCCTCGAAAACTTGGAATCGAGGAGGCCATCTTTTGAAACCTCGACACCGGCGAGTTTGAGCCAATTTCAAAGGGAAGGCAATGGCACGGTCAGGGCATCATGCTGGGCCATCAGTTACGAGCTGACGCTTGTGTTCCGGACACAGTATGACGACTATTAAAAAAACGAGCCTGCGCCGCGTGATCTGGCGGCGCCCAGCGACTACGGCAATTCCGTGAGTGCTTGGGAGATCACATGAACAAGATCGCTCTTCTAATTGTCACGCTGGCCGTTTCGATTAACGCACCTGCGTATGCACACGACATAGATCTAGACGGCGACACTGCTCCCAACGCGATGGGCATTCAGATGTGCACGGGTCCGCACATGGTGGTGACGCCGTCGCGTCCGCAAACGCCGCAGGACGTCGAACGCGCCCGCGACGTGATAGACACGCTGCGGCGCACGCTCACCAGGTATCACGATTCCCGCGTCGCATTGTCGGAGGGCTACCAGATTTTTCTGCCGACGGTCCCGCAGGAGGTCTACCATTTTTCCGACTACAGCGCCGCGCAACAGGAATACATCGGCCATTCCGATTTGACCCGTCCGGGCTCGATCCTGTACGTGAAAAATTCGAGCGGCGAGTACGTCCTGGTCGGTGCGATGTATAGCGCGCCCGCTGACTACACACCCGATCAGCTCGACGCGATAATTCCGCTGAGCGTGGCGCACTGGCACGCTCATACTAACATCTGCCTGCCCAACGGTATCACGCTCGACGATGTCTTACGCGGCGAAGTCGGCGCGTCGAATCTCGACATCCCCGGTATGTTACCAGCGTCGTCAAGTCCGTCCGCGCCCGCAATTAACCAGCGCCTCGGTTTCCTCGCGGACGGACGCTTCGGCTTCACCGGCAAAATCGCCGACGCCGCCGAGTGCGCAGCCGCGGGCGGTCACCTGCTCAAACAGGCGTTCGGCTGGATGGTCCACGTGTATCCGTTCAGCGACGACCTGAAGGTGGCCTACGGCATGAGTGTACCGAAGCCGCCCGCCAACTGAGGCAATAACTAGGTAGTGGTCAGTTTGGATTTCAAGCATTTTCGGCGGGATGAAGTGGGATTACATGGGATAAAATGCGGTCGTGGACCAGCGCGGACTAGGCCGGAAGAGGGCGGACCACTGACCAGTCTTTACAGGGCGGTATGCGCGACGTGTTGAAAGGTAAGTTGGGGCTCGTTTTGAGAAATACGCCTCTGCGCGCGATGTCAAATAATACCGAGCCATCCGGCCTGAGCGAGGCTTTCAGTCCGCATCGGTCGCAGTGATGCCCCGATGGCGGTTCACCCCGCTTGGAATCCTCTACGAAATGATGGCCTTTAAAATCTGGTATCATGTCGTTTTTCCTCCTAAATGCGGTTTCAGATTGCAACTAGTTCAATCCAGAATGGCGATGCCGTCCGCAAACGAAATAAAAATCCTCACGCCGCAACCATGCCAAATTTTTCGGTTCGCCCATATTCAGAATTAGCCCGTCGATTGCATCGCAGAGGGAACAGGAAAGCTCGATATGTACGTTCTCCGGATCGCTGTTTAAGATCGGAGCAATGGAGAGGATTTTGCTCGGCTTCACTGCGCCAACCATAGCGGTCCGGCACGCGTGCGGCCATCACTGGCGGGGTCTTATCGTAACCTTGTTGAACGATGTGCAACTCTGGTAGAAGGGGGAGCTGACTGGGTTTGCCCCCCTTTTCCAGTTGGCGTTCGGGCTGGCGGAAATGACTCCACGCTAGCCCGTTTTTTTCCCGGCGGTTTCTGCCTTCTGGCTCTCTTCCCATTCGTCCACGATTCGCACCATATCATCGCGACCAAAGAGTATCGGTGACGCCAGCGGCCATTGCAGGTGTGACCCTGAGCGTCTGATGAATCCGCACGAAATTGTAGTGCATGAAGTAGATCGAGAGCGCGTGATGTGGTTTTCCAGCTTCTTGCTGAACGCATTCGTTAAGCGCGTGAATCGACGGATTCCCATTCGCATCGAGAGATTCTGACGCTCAACGTACGAAGTGTTGAAGTGTTCGGGGTGGGGGCTCCCGCTGATTATTTTGCGCTCGGAGCATCGGCGACGGACTTCAAACTGACCCACTATCGAATAACTACGCCGCGAGTTTCCTCAGAAACGCCTTGACGCTGCACGCCCAGCGCGATTAAGCAGGCTTCGCGTCAAAGATCTGACGAACCGGGACGGCTAGACTGCGAGATTGTGGCAGCGGCTGGAATAGCGCCGCGATGAGGGCGGGCTAGTGCGCTGCTTTGACCATTGCCTGCAGCGTGAACATGTCCTTGGTCGTTACACCCATGTTGATGTACCAAGTCTCGCGCTCCTGCGTGCTTCGCGACGGCAGGTAATAGACTTTCGACAGACCTGAATCGATTTCGGTGGTGGCCTCAGCCACCTCAAAAAGACGCTTGTAGGGATAGATCGCCACGCGCGCACCTGGTGCGGACCGATCGCGGTAGGTGAGCCAGTTCGTAAAATTTTTGATTAGCTCGCCTTTACTATCGTAGGAGTCGTAAGCGAGAACAACCCAAACCTCGGCGTCTACGTAGACTATGTGCTTCGAATAGAGTTCCTCCTGCACGCGACTTCGCCGGGGAATTCCCTCGAGGACGAACATCCGGCGCAGTTCCCATTGCGCGGGACAGACGCTCCCGCCGCCGTCACTCGGGCACATCGGCGCTGGCACTTGATCGATATTCACAGCGCCGAGCATCTCCTTCTCACCAAGAAACCGCCAGTCGTAGTTCTCGTTTTTGGCGGCAAAGCCTCCGTAGTTGTCCAAATAAGACTGCTCGAGACCTTCCTCGCCGCAGAAAGTGTCCTCGCTCAAGCGCCCGAGACGTCGCTCAGCGGGATTCCAGGTCAAGGCATTGTCGCCCTTGTTTGGGTCAGCGTAGCGATAACGAATCAATCCTTGTCCTCGAGATTCCGCAGGTGCCAGAAATGGATAGATCGCTGACACGAAAGAGAGCCCCGTCTTCTTGAAATCGGGATCGACCGGAAGAGGGTCGACCTCGGTCCGCCCGACGTAGTTGTAAGCCCGGTAGTGTCCAATCTCTTCGTACGCGATCACGCGATGAGGTCTGTCGACGCCCTCATACACGGCTTCGCCCTCCAAGAATCGAGCGTCAAGATCGTCGGTGTACATCGGCCGGAACGCGTTGTTCCACATCACCTTTGTGCCCGCGGCAGGATCGTTCGGATCTATAGTGGTGAACGGCAGTCCTGCAACATAGCCGACGAGGCTTCGACGATCCGCGGTGAGGCTCACCTGAGCCGAGTATTTCTCAGTCGCTTCTCGATATGGCAGGGGCCAGTCTATCCGCTCTGTCGGTGCGATCTTTAGCTGCATTTCGTGCAGTACCTTCCAGTATGTACCAGGGGCAAGAAGGTCTTTGACTCTCAGGGCGCTGTTCGCGGTGATAACGTCGCCTGGTTTGAGGGGCTCTTCGGCGGTGACTGATCCCGCGGGCATCGCGATTGCGATCAGATCGACAATCAGGACGAGAGCAGCCAAGGAGGTTCTTGATTGACGCATCCACCAAACCTCATCTTCAGCAAGCCCCCTTTCAAGGCTGAATTTCAAGTTCCGAAGCAGATTCCGGCCGTCTGAAACGACTTGCAAGACATCACGGTGTTCTGGCGCCGCGTGCTAGAAAAGCGAACGCCACCACTGAGAGCGGCAGCGGAGCGGAGCTGGAGGATGGGAGGTGTTACTGCGATGGGGCCGCGGTGCGTAGTTTACGGAGCTTCAGCGGGACGGCTCACAGCGAAGCAGCGCGAAGTTCTGGAAGCACTAAAACGCGGGCGCGCAAATAAGGCCACGCGTGCGGTTAGGTCGCGCCGACGAAAACGCACCCCTAGTCATTTGCTAGTCGCAACCAGCGGTGGAGCAAGTAGAAGAGTGTCGCCCGGATTTGCGGAGCCGTCGGAAATTCACCCTTGGTTGGTTGCTATAGTTGGAGAGCTCCGTTCATCGGTGAGACCGAGAGGTCGACGCAGCAAGTATACGAGCGTGGGGTGGAACACTCGGGTCAACAGCGCAATTGAAATAGCCCCTCCGATAACAACGATTGCGAGTGGCCGCTGAGTCTGCGCTCCGATGCGGGTGGAAAGTGCGGCGGGCAGCAGCCCCAATCCGTCGACCAACGCCGTCATCATCAGCGCGCGGAAGCGTCTGTCGGCGCCCATGACGATTGAATCGACGACGGAGTGTCCCGCCCTCCACAATTGATGGATGTAAAAGTTAAGTAGAATGCCGTCCATGATTGCAATTGCAAAAATCGAGATGAAGCCGACCGCTGCGGAGACGCTGAATGGCGTGCCGGTGACGACCAGCGCGAGCACACCACCCAAGCAAGCCAGCGGCACCTGTGCCATCAATATGAGCGTATTGATGAACGACAAGGTCGCTGCGTAGAGAATCCCCATGATCACCAGCAACGCGAATGGAATGACAATCTCGAGGCGTTGGTTGGCTTGCTGTAGCTCGCTATACTCGCCGACCCAGTCCAGCGAAACACCCTCGGGAAGCCTGATCTGCTTGGCGACTGCCTTCTTTGCCTCGTCGATGGTGCTCTGCATGTCACGGCCGCGGACGCTGAATCTTATCGGCACGTAGCGGCGGAGACCTTCCCGATAAATGAACGATGCGCCCTCGGCGGTAGTGATATCCGCGACCTGGCCAAGCGGGACGTAGCCGCCGCCGGGCAGGGCGATTTGAATTTGACGTATGGCATCAGAGCTCTGCCTGTATTTGGGCTGCCAACGCACCACGAGGTCGAAACGGCGGTCTCCGTCCAGCACCTGAGTGACCGCCTGACCGCCGATCGCGGCTTGTACGGCCGCGGCGACATCGCCCACGTTGAGTCCATAACGTGAACAAATTTGCCGGTCTGGTTTGATCAGCAGGTTTGGCTGCCCCATGGCTCGATAGACTGCGACGTCCGCCATCCCACGCACTGCGCCGATTACATCTCGAGTTGCGTTGGCAACCCGCTCGTCAAGGACGAGGTCGGGGCCATAGACCTTGATCGCGTTCACACCCTTAACTCCAGACAGCGCCTCCTCGATGTTGTCTTCGATATATTGCGAATAGCCAAACCCTGCCTCCGGAAATTTGCGCCTGAGCTGGTCATCGATCTGGTCGGTCAGCTTCTGCTTAGTGAGGCCTGGCCGCCATTGCAGCTGCAGCTTGAGATCGACGTTAAATTCGATATTGAAGAACCCGGTCGCGTCAGTCCCATCGTCGGGACGACCGGTCTGTGAGACGACGTCTGTTACCTCAGGAAACGATCTGAATACATCACGGGCGCCACGTGCCATGTCGTTTGCGTGAGACAGTGAGGTGCTGAGCGGCAGCGTGGCTCTTGCCCAGATGTTCCCTTCCTCCAGCTTCGGGAGGAACTCACCGCCCAGACGCGGAAACAGCGAGAGCCCACCGGCCATGACGAGGATGATTGCAGCCAGCGTCAGATAAGGCCATCGTAAAACTCTTATGAAAAGGTTGTGATAGAGCCGATGGAAACCCTCCCAGACTATATTGTGGGTTTCCTTCATCCCCGTGTGGAGCAGAAAGGAACTCAGAACCGGCGTTAGCGTTATCGCCAGCACGATCGCGGTGGTCAGCGCGAATGCGTAGGTGTGTGACATGGGAGAGAAAATGACACCTTCGACCCCGCGCATCGTGAATAACGGTAGGAAAGCGACCAGAAAGATCAGGGTGGAATAGAACATCGGCCCTCCAACTTCCAGGGACGCCCGACGAATGCATCGAAGTTCGTTCTCGCCGGGTTGGTTGTCGGTCGTGAGATGGCGATAGATGTTCTCGATCACGATGACAGTGGAATCGATTATGATGCCAAAGTCGACTGCGCCTAGTGAGAGCAGATTTGCCGGTATGCCAGTCAGATACAGCAGGATGAATGCTCCGCAAATGGCCAGCGGAATATTCACGGCGGCGATGAGAGCGGTTCGCAGGTTGCCGAGGAAAAAGATCAGCACGAGGAACACCAGGAGCATCCCTAGTCCCAGGTTCTCCAACACCGTGCGCAGGGTGGTATCGACCAACGAGGTACGGTCGTAGTAGGGAACAGCCTTATAGCCAGCCGGCATGGTGCCGGAGCTGTTCAGCTCCCGTACCTTCGCTTCCACCCCTTTGAGCGTTTTTAGCGTATCGCCATATTTGCGCATCAGGACGATGCCTTCGACGACCTCGTCTCTCTCGTTCCTTCCGACGATCCCCAGCCGCGGCGCGTAGCCGAGGTTTACTTCGGCGACATCGCGCACGCGCGCCGGTATGGCGATGCTGCTATTGAGCGTTGCGTTGCTGCTGCTGAGAACGATATTCCTTATGTCATCCAGGGTAGTGACGAAGCCGATCCCTCGAACGTCGAATGCTTGTTGGCCAACCTCGACGTAGTTACCACCGACATTGATGTTCGCGTTCGCGATCGCACTGGTCAGCGTCGCCAGCGATAGCTGGTAGTGATTGAGCTTCGCGGCATCCACGTCTACGTGGTACTGTTTGGTCAAGCCGCCAAAGCCCGACACATCTTCGACCCCTGACACCGTCTTGAGCTGCTTTTCGAGCACCCAGTCTTCAACCTCCTTCTCCTCAAGAAGGTTATGGTCCGGGCTTTGTACGATATAACGGTAGATTTCGCCGATCGGGTTGTCGGGTGATATCGAGGGGGAAAGGTTTTGCGGCAGGGTAACCAGTCCTAGACGATTGATAGTCTCGACGCGGTCCCAGTAGTAGTCGCTGTCCCAGGTGAAATAAAGTTTTACGTCAGAGAGTCCGAACAGAGATATTGTCCGCATCGCCTCCAGATTGCGTATCCCGGCCAAACCGACTTCCAGCGGTATCGTGGCGATCTTCTCGACCTCCTCTGCGCTAAGCCCGAGCGGTTGCGTGATGATCTCGACGCGAGGTTGCACAGGGTCGGGATAGGCCTCGATGTCGAGTTCGAGAAAGGAATAAAATCCTGCGATTGCGAGCAAAACGGCCGCGCCAATAACCACCACGCGCTCACGGAGCGCTAGGTCCATTAAGATCTTGATCATCGCATTTCTCTCATGACGCCTGGCCGTGCGCGGCATGCCACAGCGCGTTCAATCGCAGTGATTCGGTGGCAGAGAATCGGTCGCCTGGCTTGATACCGCTTACGACGCGGGCGTATCCGTGCTCATTCCAATCGGCGATGTCGACTCGCCGACGCTCAACGCGGTTTGCACCGGCCACGATGAACGCATAGTAGGCGTTATCATCGAAGACCAACGCTGACTGTGGAATCACGAGCGCAAGACCCGGGCTGGTTACGATGCGTACGCGTGCCAGCATTTGCGGCTTCAGTCGCGAGCCGGGGTTGCTGACCTGACAGCGCAATTGCAGAGTGTGAGTGTTTGGATCGAGGCTGGGGCTGATTCTCTGAATCGTGCCCTTGAAGACTTCTCCCGGATAAGCGGCGGTAACCGCTTCCAGGCTCTGTCCGACCTTCACCCGGGCGAGGTCGTCTTCATAAATATCCGCGGTGATCCATACACCTTCCAGCGTGGCGAGAGAGAAAAGCTGGTCGCCAGGGTTGACCTGCTGGCCACGCACCGCATTCTTGCTCACGATGATTCCGCTGATCGGCGCACGCATCCAGACCGAAGCGCTCGGTTCCCGGATCGCGGCGATATCCGCCGGTGAAAAACCCATTAGCTCAAGCTTGCGCACGGCAGCGGCCTTCAGGTTCGCCGTCATGTTAAAGCTGCCGGCCGGCACGCCAAAGGCGTCGGTCTGCGTGCCGGCGCCACCGCTTTGGCTCGCGCTGGAAGTTGCCTCTAGGTATTCCGCCTGGGCAGTCATGAAGTCGGGGCTGTAGAGCGACATCACCTGCTCGCCGCGCTGGACCGTATCCCATTGCGAGGTCCGCAGTTCCTCAATCCGCCCCGTGACCCGCGAGATGATGGTCGACACCAAACGATCGTCGAATGTCACCTGGCCCATTGCTTCGAGAGCGCCCGGTAGCGGTATTTCTTTGATCGTGTCAATCGCCCCTTCCTGCGCTTGAGTAACAACCATCAACTCGCGTCCGTCTGACTGATGAACCAACGTTGGGAGTTCGGATGGCGGAGATCTCATAGCGGCCGGAGTTGATGCCGGACTGTCGCATCCGCTGGGCACGCTTAGCGCCATCAAAGCTATGAGCAAACCCGATAGGGCCGTCACCCATCCTCTGATCATTGTGCCGCGCATCATTTTTGGAACGAGACTCCCATCGCCTGCTCCAACGCCACTTCTCCTGCCAGGAACTGATTGGCGTTCTGAAGGTAACTGATGCGTGTCGCGTAGGCGCTCTGCAACGCCGAAGACAGTGTAAGGAAGTCGACTTTGCCAGCCTGGTAAGCAACCAACGATACTTTGAAGTCCTTGTCGGCCAAAGGGATTAGCGACCCGCGATATCGTTGCGCCGACTCATAGGCGGATTGGGCGGATTGGTACAATTGCGTGACGGTCGCTTCGGTTTGGCTTAGGACGGAATTCATGCTGTAGCGAGCGGCCTGCAACGAATGTTGCGCCGCGTGCACATCCTCGCGCTGATGGATCCAGAAAAATATTGGCAGATTGAATCCTACAGTGAATGTCCAGCCCTGGTGCACGTTGGGATTCGGCCGAGTGCCGGGTTCCAACAGGAGGTCGTACTCCCCGCCGAGCTGGTAGTTCGGCAGATATTCCATCTCAGCGAGTTTCAGCGCAGTGGTTGAATTTTTCGCCGTCAGCGCGGCTTCGAGTATCTCCTGGCGCGCATGCGTTGCGGTGTCGACCGCTTTATCCAGCCGCAACTCCAGCCGTCTCAGTTGGATCTTCCGGTCAAGGTCCAACGGCGAGGCGGGTTTCCGATATAGGAGTTGATTCAGTCCCACTCGGTCGTTCGCACGGTTGGTTTGGTACTGGTCCTGCAGCAACTGAGCCTGCTCAAGCGCTAATTCGCCACCGATGAGATCGGATTGGGCCGCCTGGCCCGCCGTGTATTGGACCTGGGTTACGCGAACGACTTGTTTCAGGTTGGCGATATTCTCGCCATTGATTGCAATCAGCCCCTCATCCAGCAGTACCTGGTAATAGGCGGTCTCAACGCCGGCTCGCAGGTCACGGATCGCCGCCTCATACGTCAAACGCGCTATCTCGGCGGTCCCCCTTGCTTGATCCGCCTGTAGCAGCGCTTCTCCCGGAAACTGGAAACTTTCGGTGATGCTATGGCTATGCAGCGCCGCATTGAAATTCCTGTCGCTGTCCACTTGACCGTAGTTGAAGACCGGATCCGCGGGAGCATAATTTTGCAAGATCTGATGCTGAGCAGCTTCCCATTGTTCCTTCGCTGCTCTGACCTGAGGATTCACTTCAATGGCAACCTCCACCAACTGCTCGACGGTCAACGGCTGTTCTGCCGCCGCCCACACGATTCCCGGCGGAATCAGCCAAGCCACCAGAAACGCCAACTTTGAGACACGCCACAAAAGCACATTTCCCTCCCGCATCTACTCACGGCGACTAGGACACCCTGGAGTCCTCGCTCCGCAGCCGGAAGTACAAACGCGACGCGGCTGCCGTTGATGGCAGGGGCGGGCGCCGCGCTATCTTTTGTTAATCGAGCTAGTCCGAAGGAGGAGAACGACCGTTGGGAAGGTCTATCGAGCGTGAATCGGGGAAGCCAAATCTTGCGAGGCTGTGAATCCGGCCCTTGCTGTCGGTGTTCGGTACAAAAACCGCAGATGGCAAAGGTCCCAGGTCCAGGCGGGCTGGGGCAAGCAATGAGGGCAGGTCAGAGTGGCTGCTCGGCGGCGATTGCAGACTCGTGTCAAGCGGCACCAGCTCCGTGGCGAGCGGCGCGAGGATCGGCGCGCGCTCGATGCTGACGCCCGCCAACGGAAGCGCGAGCACGGCCAGCGCCAATGCCAAACAACCAAGTTGAGAGCAGATTGGGCGCCGGGTATAAGGAGACATGCGGAAAGCCGTGATGATCTTCCTGGCAGTGCTGGCTTTCGGCTTCATCAGCTGCAATCGGGAGCCCGCCCGCACGGTCACGCACCGTGGTCGCGACGGGCGCCCTGACCAATGGGTATACCGGATCGACAAGGACACCTACAAGATTGCCATCGACACAAACGGTGACGGACGGCCAGACATCGTTAAAACCTACAAAGACAACGAGTTGGTCGAGATTGAAAGCGATCGTAATTTCGACGGACGGAGCGATCTCGTCCAGGAATACGCGCGCGGGGTTCTAACCCGCGAAGTCCACGATGACGATTTTGACGGCAAGCCTGAGAAGATCGAAGAATTCAGGCACGGCAAGCTTGCAATCGTCGAGCGCGATCCGCAAGAGCGCGGTTACATCGATATCGTCGAGTATTACGACGATTCCGGCAAGCTGATCCGCCGCGAAGTCCGCCAGAGATAGACGTCGCTCTGTTTCCTCCAACAGGTTTCTTCTAAGCGACACGGTGAGGGCTCGCTTTCGCACAATTAGGAGTTGATCAACATCACGGTATCTGGCACGGCGTGCTTGTATGGTGTCCACTGCCGATGCTGCTGCTCGCTCATAGTGAAAGAGGAACTGAACATTTTTTCCCTCGGCCTCTCACCCAATCTGGAGGCCGAGGAAAAAATGTGGTGGGGCGTGGGTGGGGTTTAGAATCCGAGATGCGAAGCCGCGACGATCTGCGGAGGCGGGCCAGGACTCTTTTCCCTGGCTAACGACGCCGATCGCGGCGAGCCAACCAATGAAAGAGATCGGCTAAGATGCGGAAGGTTTCCCGGAGAGGTGTCGCCGCCGGCCGTGCTGAAGGTAAATCCTTGTGCGCTAGATTGGCGCCCTCGTCCGGGGCTCAGTGTTCGAACGGTATCCAGAGGCGCAAGCAGCGTCCTCGAATGGACAAGCAAGAGCGTGAGTTCCGGCTCCGAGGCTCGGGGAACCAAGTCGTGGAAGGAGGTAGCGTGATGAGGTTTGCAGGAATCGACGTCGGAGCCGAGCGTCACATGGTGGCGGTGGTGGATGAGGAGAGTCAGGTGCAATGCCGGTCCAGCCCGTTCGGCGAGGATTCCTCAGGCTATGCGCGTTTGTTTGAGCTGCTCGGACCCGCCGAAGGTTGTCTGGTGGCGCTCGAAGCGACCGGGCACTACTGGCGCAATCTATTCGTCGCTTTGTTGGCGAAGGGCTGTGCGGTCGCGGTGCTGAATCCATTGCGCACGCGGCGCTTTGCCGAGGAGGAGCTGCAACGGACAAAGACAGACGCGATCGATGCGTTGGGGATCGCGCGGTTTGCTGCCCAGAAGCGACCGCCTGCAGCGCAACTGCCTGACGTCGCAACGGAAGAGCTGCGCGAATTATCACGACTGCGCGACCGGCTTCAACAGGATTTTGCGAGCCGCATGAGGCAGTTACATCGAGCGGTTGACCTCGGCTTTCCAGAGTTCACCCGGCATGTGCACACGCTAGAGAGCCAGCTCGCCGCCACCATCCTCTCGCGCTACCCAACTGCGGCGTCGTTTCATGGTGCTTCGGTGAAGAAACTCGCTCGGATTGTTTACGACGGCTCGCACAAGATCGGAGAAGAACTCGCCCGTGCTCTTATCGAGGCAGCTGCGAAGTCAGTCGGAAGTTATCACTCCGAACCGTATCGGATGCGGATCAAGTACCTGTGTGAGGACCTCGATGTGCTGCGTCGCCGACTGAAAGATCTTGCGCGCGACATCGAGCACAAGCTCGACGATCACGAGGTGGGTAAACTGCTAACGACGATCGATGGGGTCGGGCCCTTAACTGCCGCTTGTCTGATCGCAGAACTCGGAGACCCGGCACGTTTTCGCAGCGCTGGCGCGATCGCGAGCTATGTCGGCGTTGCACCGCGGCTGCGCCAGTATTACGAACGTCTTCGCGCGGCGGGCAAACCTGGCAAAGTCGCCGTCATCGCAGCTATGCGAAAGCTGCTGGCAGCAGTATGGAGCGTGGCTACTCACCGACGCCCCTTCATTCCGTACTTGCTACCAATAGCGGCGACAGCCGGGGTTCCAACCGGTCCTGGTTCGGCCTACGAGCGCCGGTAGCGCAACGCTTCGACCAGTAGAGCGAAGGCGGGAGTGAGTTGGCGGCGGCGAAATCATCCCGAGAGGCGGGATTCGGAAGAGGCCCCACGCCGCCTGCCGGCCGTGGCGCGCCATTCCGATGGGCTGCATCCGAATTCGTCCCGGAACCATCGGGAGAATGCACTTAGCGCCGAGAAGCCCAATAGTTCGGCTATAACGTAAAGCGGACGGCCAGCCGATTCGACATATTGTCTCACCATTTCGGCGCGCACCTGATTGAGCACGGCCGAAAAGGATGTGCCGTCCTGTTTGAGGTGCCTTTCTAGGGTCTTACGACCGACCCCGAGCTGTTTCGCTACAGCCTCCAAAGAGTAGGTGCCCGATGGTACGCGAATCCACAGCAGCTCACGTACTCGCTCACTCATGCTCAGCTCGCGATGTATCAGAAGCGCGTCGAGATACTGGCGGACGTATCGCGCCATGAGCTGATCCGAATGCGGAACTGGCCGTTCCAGATCTTCTGCGTTGCACACGATGCCGTTCAAGTCGCGTCCGAACTCCACGCGCGAACCGAAGATTCTCTTGTGAACAGAGAGATCGCGTGGCGCGGCGTGAGTGAAGCAGACCGCACGCGGTCTCCATGCATCGCCGAGAAAGGTGCGGAGCGTCCGGCCAAGGACCCCTACAGACAACTCGACCGCCTGGCGCACCGGCGCTGGCCTCTCGGACCTGAGTTCCGGTCTCACCGTAACGATGCCGTCCTCCTCGTCGATCCGAGGATTCAGCGCCTCGTTGTGCAATCGAATGTATTTGAAGAGCGCCTCGACCGCTTTCCTGGCGGTGGGGCTTTCTCGCACGATGAGAGCCAGCGGTCCCAGATTCGACAACAGGCGATGCTCGGCTAGCCGTAGTCCGAAACTCTCTTCGTGGCCCTGCTCTGCCGAGTCCTCCAGGAGCTGGCGGACCGCATCCGCCGGAATCTTCATGTCCGGATCGCGAAGGCAGGCAACTGGCAACCCGACCGCTTGAAGCAACGGATAGGGATTGAGCTGAACGGTGCCAGCCAGCTCGACGTAACCGGTTAGTGATGCTGCTCGAACCAAAAGCATGGGAAAAACCGCTTTGTCTTTGGATGTTAAAGCAATGTCGCTTTATGTCAAACGGGGCGTTCTCAATTTTTCTATTTTCGGCCTCGGCGCTGCGTACACCGACGACTAGAGCGGGAGACTGAAGTAAACTCTATGAAGGATGCCGTGCGGACTCTGCTTATCGAGCTTTCACAACTTCCCGGTGCGGTCAATCGAACTCAGTCCCAAGATAAGGAAGACCATTACATGTCCCTGCTGCAAAAACCCCCGCACAGCGATCGAAAGCACCCGACCGGACCACGCGGCGCAAAAGTGACAGCCTTGATCGAGGGGAAAGACGAGCGGCTGGGAGTTCTGTCTGAAGCGCCTCTGGTGTTGGAAACGCCGCACAGTCTGCTTGCCGGACACGCCATCACACCGAAACCGATCCTGTTCGTTAGAAACATCCAGCAATTGCCCCGGATGTTAACTCTCAAGCCCCTTCCGCTCGCCGAGTGGAACTTTGAACTGGCCGGGCTGATCGATCACCCGGTCACGGTCCGCGCCGAAGAGCTCGCCGAGATGGAGCAGGTTGAACACGAGATGGTGCTTCAGTGTTCGGGCAACAGCCGGTTGAAATTCTCCGAGGCCTCTCCAATCCCGGGCACCGCCTGGGGAGAGGGCGGCGTGGGCAATGTTCGGTTCTCTGGTGTCCCGCTCTCAGCGCTGCTCCGCAAGCACAACGTTAGGATCGATCGCGAGGCGACATACTTGACTGCCGAGGGCAAAGATCTCCCGGCGGGACCTGAGATGTTGAACTTCGAGCACAGTCTGCCGCTGGCCGATGCCCTTGATAAATCCATCCTCGCCTTGACCCTCAACGGCGAACCGCTGCCCGCTGTGCACGGCGGGCCGCTGCGGCTGGTGACCCCGGGGTTTTACGGCACCATGCACGTGAAATGGCTTCGACGGCTGAGCTTCGAGAAGACTGAATCCACCAACTTTTACCACGCCACCGAGTATCGCACACCCAAGGGCTTCCTCAGGCCCGGAGAAAAGTTCAAGTTCACGCTGGACAACAGCACCCCGACCTGGAAGCTTCGCCTGATGAGTTTCATCTTCGATCCGCAACCGGCGGCCATCTTGCAATCCGGCAGCCAGACATTCACCGGAGTAGCCTTCAACGATGGTGCGGCGCGGCTCGAGTCGTTACTGGTTTCATTCGACTCCGGACAGAGCTGGAGGCAGGCTGCCCTCCAAATGCCGGTCAGCCCCTATGCGTGGTATCCTTGGAAGATTCAGGCTGAACTTAAGTCGGGCACGTATCAGGTCTGGTCCCGCGCCATCGACGTGCTCGGCCGCAGCCAACCGCTTGATGCGATGATCTACTGGAATCCGAACGGCTACGAGTGGAACGCGGTGCACAAGATCGAAGTGACGGTTAGATAGCGGATTAGTCGCCTTACCTCGGACAATCCCCCAATCAGCGCCGACCAGGTGTGACGATGAAGACCATCCATCTCAACGCGTTCAACTCGGGTGTGGGTTGAGCCGCAGGCTGCCAGCCAGCTCGACATAACCGGTTAGCGATGCTGCTCGAACCAAGGCATGGGGAAAACCGCTTTGTCTTTGGATGTTAAATCAATGTCGGTTTATGTCAAACCAAGCGTTCCGATTTCTCTTATCTTGGCCTTGGTTCGATCAGATTCCAAAAACCGTCGAATAGGAGGAACTGTATGTATTTCACCAGCGACTCAATGCTCCCCGAAAATCAGCAACCGCTGATCATCACAGTGGCGCCGTACGGGCCGCAATGGCTGCCGAGCGACTTCCCGGAGGACATCCCGGTAACTTGGGAGCAACAGACTCAAAAGGCCGTCGACTGCTACAACGCGGGCGCGACGGTGCTGCACTTCCATGTCAGGGATCCGAAGACCGGCCACGGCTCGAAAAATTTCAACGAGTTCAACGATCAGATTGCGCGCCTGAGAAAGGCCGTACCGAAGATGATCATCCAAGTCGGCGGGTCCATCTCGTTCGCTCCGGCCGACGATCACGAAAAAGCGCATTGGCTCGGTTACGACACGCGGCACATGCTGACCGAGCTCAACCCGAAACCGGATCAGATCACCATCGTCGTAGGTACCACGCAGATGAACATCCTCGACCTCACGACGCCGGACGATATCCAGGGGACGCAGCTCGCGACACCCGCGATGCAGGCTGCGTATCAGAACATGGTGGCTGACGCGACACCCGAATTCTACATCGAACATTTGAAGCGCCTACGCAAGAACGCGATCCAGCCCATGTTCGCGATGGCCCACGTCCACACCCTCGAAGCGATCGAGCATCTCATACGCACTGGCGTCTATATGGGTCCGTTGAATCACACCATGACGGCCATCGGCGGGGCCGGCGGCTGTGGCCGCAATCCCTTCGACTTCATGGAGTTTGTACGTCGCTCGCCCCACGGCTCCGTTGCGACGTACGAGTCACTGTGGCGGACTGTGCCGCCGTACGCGGCCATGGCGGTTGCGCTTGGCATCCACATTCGGGTCGGTATCGAAGACAATATGTGGCGCCGCAAGGGTGAGCGCATGACATCCGTGCAACAGGTCGAGCAGGTAGTACGAATCGCGAAGGAGCTGGGACGCAAGGTCGCAACAGGGGACGAAGCGCGCCAGATCCTGAAAATCGGCACTTGGTACAACAGCCCGGACGAGACGTTGGCCAATCTTGGCCTGCCGCCCAACCGCAAGGATGGTCAACTGGGCTTCATCGTGAAGGAGACCGACGGACGACTGCACCCGCCGGTCAGTGGATCCGATGGACATCCCATCGCGGGGCAGTTCGCCGCCAAGTAGCGCGGGTCCGTCAGTCGCATCCGATCCGGAATGCATCAGTCACGGTAGCGCCTTCCGGCCGCGAAGGCGCTGCCGCGGCACACCGATTCGGTTGCTCGTCCTTTGCCCGGCTCTCGTGGGGTAGTCGCCTCCTATTAAGGATAGAGTTGATGGTTCGATGAAGAGAACCCTGCGCTGAGGAATGAGTAATGGCGAATTTTGTTGAAGGTGCGCGGCTGGATCAGATTCCACCTGGAACGAGCACAGTCGTCAGGATTGCGGACAAGGACGTGGCCGTCTTCAACGTGGACGGGAATATATATGCCATCGCAGATTCATGTGCTCATGCTGGAGCATCGCTCGGAGCAGGAAAACTGAGCGGCACGATCGTGACGTGCCGCGCGCACGGGCTTCGATACGATGTGACCACGGGGCAAGTAACCACCGGTGGCTTTGGTGTTGCCGCGTATCCGGTGAAAGTCGTTGATGGGAAAATTATGATCGCCGTGAGCTAAGGAGACTGGATTATCGTCTGCATAAATCGCCAACTCGATCATCGATCGAGGTTTCGCGAGATAGAGGAAATTCGACATGGCACCAAAAGATAATATTGGAATTGCATCTACGGGCGATCACGGGCATGAAACGGGCCCGTGGGACGCGGCGCTGGCGCAACTGCGCGATTGGGACCCGGCGTGGGCAGAGACCTGCGTCAAGATGTCCACCAATCCATGGAGCAGCGGTGTTTTGCCGCGGAAGACGGTCGAGTTAATCGGCGTTGCGCTGAACGCTGCTTGTACGAATCTCAATCCGGACGGGACTCGGCGCCACATTCGCGCCGCCCTCAAAGCAGGTGCGAGCCGGGAAGAGATCCTCATGGCGCTCAAGGCGGCCATCGGACCTGCGATCCATTCGTGCAGCCTGGGCGCACCGATTCTCCTCGAGGAAGCGAAGGCGGCCGGGGTCAAACCGGTGCGCAAGCCGAATCCTCCGCCCACCCCCGCGTGCGATAAGATGCGCGCGGTTGGTCAATGGAACGAAGCATGGAATCCCTTCTTTGAACTCGACCCGGTATGGACCGATGAATTCATGGCAGTAGGGATGGGCCTTTACGGCAGTGGGGTCATGACGCCCAAGCTCATCGAGCTTTTGAGTATTGCCCTTGACGCCTCATTCACGCACATGTACGCGCCGGGCGTACGTCGTCATATCAACGCGGCGCTCAAGCTGGGAGCGACGATGGAAGAGATCATGGAGGTGCTGAAGTTGTGCGTCGCGCAGGGTGTTCAGGCATGCAACTTGGGCGTGCCGATTCTCGCAGAGGAGATCGCCAGGCTTTCAGAGACACCTAAGGAGCGATAGGTCTGGTGATGAATCGTACTTTGCGGGGACGGCTTGCAACCGTCTCCGCGTCCGTCAAGAGCGGAGTGCTCGGATTGATCCGCGAGATGCTGCCGGTGGTGCTCTTCTTCTTCACCGCGTTCCTGCTTATCTTCGTGATGTTCAAGCTCTTCGTCTCACAATACGAGATCGAGTTCTCCGCATTCACCAGGGCGGCGATCGCCGCACTGATTCTAGGCAAAGTGATTCCGCTGCTCGATTGGGCGCAATCCGGTTACCGCTTCGAGACCCATCGCCGCGTTATCGTGATCGCCGGCAAGACCTTCATCTATGGCCTGGTCGTGACCGTGCTTGGGATTGGCGAAAAAGTGTTCCACAGCGTTCGCGAGTCGGGCAGTTTTCGAGACGGCATCAGTCGTGTAGTTGCTAACGCAAATCTCGATCGCTTTCTCGGCTTGGTGCTGCTCATCAGCTTGACCGTCGGAACTTTTCTGGTCATGCAGGAAATCAGTCGCGCGATGGGCAAAGGAGCGCTGTTCAGGCTGTTTTTCGAGCCGCCGCTGGACAAGCCGAGGCCGCAATCCTTGGCGGAGTGAAGAGCGGATTTCGATCAGCGCGATGTCAGAGACTTTGGCAAGGTAGCCATCATCCCAGTCTGTACGAAAGCTGCTGGCGCCGGTCCCGAGTATGGCTACTCGCAGCCAACCCTTCATCGGCCCGTTTTTCCAATCTATACGACGGCCAGCGCAATTCTTGACGCACTCAACAGAGCGGCGCGAAGGCGCCGCAGGGGCGTAGGTGTAAGGGGACAGACCGCGACGCGCAGCTTAGGGAGTGCTCGCGGGGCGGCTCATAGCGGAGCGCCACGGTAGCTGTTTGGTTTCTTCCGACACGGATGAGGGAGGATGCAGCCGCATGATTCGAGATTTTCTAAACTTTCGGATCTTGAGCTCCTCTTCTAAAAAGGCTGTACATCCAGCGCATCGAGATTAACGCGCAACCGTAGAAGTTCGGGTGAGGCGCTTTGCGCCCGCAGAAAAAGCGCTGGGTGAGAGAGGACAGGGCACGCCATGGACTTCGGCAAGATACCTTCTGTCGATCAATCTCTTTTGCGACCTGGAATGGCGTTGTTCGGTTTTATTCGGTTGCGGCTGCATCTACAACCTTCACCAATTCGATCTCGCCGGGTCGCCAGATCTTGTCGAACCACGGTTCGAGCGGGCCGTACAGTCGCAGGATCAGAAAGAAACCTTTGCCCTGCACCGTTTGAATCCAATTCTTCTCTTTGCCAGCGGGCGCAGCGGGTGCGAAATAGACGTCGTAGGAGCCGTCGGAATTTTTCTCGATTCCCACGCTGTGGCTGCCCACGCTTGGGAATCGTTGATCCGTTTGCAACTCCGAACGGGTCTGCGGGTCGTAGAGTACGATGGACCAGAAGGTCTTCACTGGAACGTTGGGCGGCAGGTGCAGCTTATAAGTCTTCCCGCCATCGGGGTAATTCTTGTCCGCGCCCAGTGAGGCGATCGCATACTGCGATCCAACTCCGACCATCTTCACGAACATCGCTGGGGTTGTAAGCGCCGATGCAAAACTGACCCAGGGTCGCCGATTGAAAACTGACCCACCCAGACGTGAGGTACACCGCAGCGGAGGGCCTCATGCTGGTGGTGGAGGAAAGCGGTGGAGATCCGGGTCTTGAGCAGGCAGGGCAAGAGCGTGCGAGCGATCGCGCGGACGCTGGGAGTGTCGCGCAACACCGTACGGCGCTATCTACGGAGCGACGGACTGCCGCGCTATGAGCGTGGAGCGCGTCCAGGCAAGCTCGATCAGTTCAAGCATTATATCGCCGAACGGGTGACGTCCGCGGCGCCGGAGTGGATACCGGCGACGGTGCTGTTGCGCGAGCTGAGAGCGCTCGGCTATGCGGGCGGCATCAGCATCCTGAAGGATCATCTGGCGACGCTGAAGCCAGTGGCCAAGCCGGAGCCACTGATCCGATTCGAGACTGAACCGGGCCGCCAGATGCAAGTCGACTTCGCCACCATCCGGCGCGGGAAGGATCGGCTGGCGGTGTTCATCGCGACGCGCGGCTGGTGCCGCGCCAGCTACGTCGAGTTCGTCACCGACGAGCGACTGGAGACGCTGCTCGGCTGCCACGAGCGCGCCTTCTACTACTTCGGCGGTGTTCCGCGCGAGGTGCTCTACGACAACATGCGGACGGTGGTGACCGATCGCGATCGCTATGGGCCGGGACTGCATCGCTACAACCGCGCCTTGCTCGACTTCGCGCACCATCAGGGTTTCGTGCCCCGACTGTGCATGCCCTATCGACCCAGGACCAAGGGCAAGGTCGAGCGCTTCATCCGTTACCTGCGCGCGAGCTTCTACCTGCCGCTAGCGAGTCAGTTCAGCTCCGAAGGACTCAGGGTCGATCCTGATCTGGCCAATGGACGGGTCGCGACCTGGTTGCGCGAGGTTGCCAACGCACGCGTGCACGCGACTACCGGCGAGGTCCCGTTGGTTCGTCTCGAGCATGAGCGCGAGCGCCTGCAACCGATCCCTGCACCCTGGCCGGGAGCGATCCAGCCCGTATATTCGAAGCGTCCGGCGCCGCTACCGCACGGCTACCAGCATCCGCTGCGGGTGTACGAAGAGCTGATCCCGGCGGTGAAGGTTGCATGAGCGTGCAGCACGAACGCCTGATCGATCTGTGCAACGAGCTACGGCTCGGCGGAGTTGCAGCACAGTATTCGGCGCTGGCGCAAAACGCGGCCGAGAAGCGCACCTCGTTCACCGACTTCCTGGAGGAGTTGCTGGTCGCCGAGCGCGAGTCGCGCCGGGCGCGGGCGAGAGAGATGTTCGCGCGAGTGGCCGGCTTCCCCGCGGTCAAGACGCTCGATCAGTACGACTTCAACTTTACTCCCGGCGCACCGCGCAAGCAGATCATGGAGTTGGCGAGCCTCGCCTTCGTCGAACGGGCCGAGAACGTGGTGTTCCTCGGACCATCGGGGGTGGGCAAAACTCATCTCGCGATCGCGCTCGGCTACCTCGCCACCCAGAAGGGTTACAAGACTCGCTTCTTAAGCGCGGCCGACCTGGTGCTGATGCTGGAAGCCGCCCAGCGCCAGGGCCGCTATCGCGAGGTCATGCATCGCGCGGTCAACGCCTACCGGCTCCTTATCCTCGATGAGATCGGCTATCTGCCGATGAGCCGCGAGCAGGCCAATCTGTTCTTCCAGGTGGTCGCACGGCGCTACGAGCGAGGCTCGATGATTCTGACTTCGAATCTCACCTTTGGCAGTTGGGATAGCGCCTTTGCCGGCGACAGCGTCCTTACCGCCGCGATGCTCGATCGCATCCTTCACCACTCGACCATTGTAAACATCAACGGCGAGAGCTTCAGACTCAAGGACAAGCGCAAGGCAGGACTGCTAGGCGCCCATGAGGGACGTCAGGAAGTCAGGCGGACCACTTCGGGACGGCGGGGCGATTGAAGACTGGACCCTGATCGTGGATCTGTGCTCGACGATCTGGCACCAAACGCCAATCGACCGAAAACGAATTTACGCGACCTCTCCAACGGCGCCATGATGTCGTAACGCCTAGCGGCAGGTGCTGGTCAAAACCGAGCACGAGCAAGAGTAGACTCAGACGCGATTGAGAGGGAGCCTTCCATGAGAATCTTCGGGGATCCTTTTTTTTGGGCGCTGGTCAGCATGTTCGGATTGGCAGGCGCCGAGGCCCTGGTGGGCAGCGCTAGGCTGGCGGGAATTCGATCGCTGGGATTCGTAACTGTGGGAATGTTCACCTTGGGGCGGGTGGTGCTTGTCCTGCCGGCGCTATCTCAGCCGAGACTCGTGGCGGGTGACTGGAGCTGGGTTATCGGCGGGGTGATTTTCGCTGTAGGAGTCGTTTTCATGGTTCCTGCGTTCGCGATCCGGCCATTCAGGGGGCCGGAGGCTGGTGTGAGCCTAAGGACCGGAGGATTTTACGCGATCGTCAGGAATCCCCTCTATCTTGCAGATGTGTTGTGGTGCCTCGGTTGGGCGGTGATGTTCCGCTCGGAGATCGGCATCGCTCTTGTTCCGGTGTGGTGGGCGGGTCTGTGGCTGCTAACGATAGTCGAGGAGGAAGGCCTCGAGCGCAAACTCGGCCAACCGTACCTCGAGTACAGGCGACGAATCCGTGGACGTATCCTCCCCGGGCTGCCGCTATGATCGCGGCGAGCCTCAGACTGCTCGCTGCTCCGACCAAAGCTGTCAAGCACTAAACAGACTAGCGAGGGGGAAAATCCCCCTCGCACTCCCCCTGATCAGCCCAGCCCCAGGCGGGTCAGTTTTACTTCGGCGACCCTCCGCCCAGGTGGATCAATTTTCAACCGGCGTTGACAGGGTCACGCCTGTGGCGATGTAAAACATCCCAGTACGGGCGTCGAGGCTACGAGCGCCGTCGCGCTCCCACAAATAGCTCCCCTCAGCACCGGGGCTGTACCAGTTCTGATCAGGATAGAAATAAAAGCTGCGGTCCCGTCCGTTGAACGAAATAGCGCGCGCGGTAGCGTTGGCGGTCGCCGCCGCATCGACGAGAATCTTCTTCATTCGCTTATCCGGCGCGAACGGTTTACCCTTCATGATCCCGATCGCTGCGAGCTGGCCGAGCAGTTCCTTGTCCTGGGCTTCGGTTGGCTCCTCCTGCACGATCTCGTTCACCTCGTCGTAGAACTTGAAGTTGTTGGCGTGGACGGTGTTGAATGCCTTTCCAGAAGCATTGATAAACTTCATTTCCGGCTGATGCTGGGCGTCGGCCAGCGAATAGATCCGTGCGTTCTTGTGGAAGTTCTCGACGGCGGTCTGCGTGCTGCCATTCACGATGAAGCCGCGCCAGAACATGATGTTGCTAAATGTCGGTGACCTGAAGACGAAGTATCCCTTGGGTACTGCGCCGTTGTAGCGCGGCGGTATGAGGTACTTGCCACCCTTGCCCTTGTCGGGGCCGGCGTTGCCCATATCGCACACGTAGCGAAACCAGAAATCGTCCACCATGCCGAGCACGTTGGGCGGGCTCTCCACGACGACTGGCCCTTTCGAAAGATCAAGCCAAGTTATCGCATAGACTGTCTCGGTGTTTGGCGTCAGAAAAAGTGACTTTGAGTCCATCAATGATTCAAAGACGATCACGCTTTGATTGTTGTCCACACCAACGCTGCGCAATCCAGCACGCATGGCCACAAGCGAGGCACCGGGGCAGGTGTTGAGGAAAAACGCCACGCTGGAAGTCGAGATTGTCATAGACTTTTTGCGTGGTTTCCTTGTCTGGGAAGCCGTCGAAGAACTTGAGCGTGCCGATGCGGGTCTCCACCATGTCTGGCGTGGTGATTTCCGGCGGAATGTCCGTCGTCATCTTCATCTTCGGCGGGGAGGTTTGCGCTTGTGCGGTTGTGGCCGCGAACGCACAAACCAGGGCGGCGGCGATGAGATTTTGTGCGTGTGTGGGTTTCATTTCGGCGCCCTTCCGCGTTCCTTGTGCGTGCTCTGTGTCTTGCCAACGTCGTCGAGATCAGCCGAGTACTCTACTTTATTCCCACGTTCAGATGTATCAATTCGTCGAATCTTCGCGATTGGATGTTTGCCTTCCATAGAGGCAACCGAAGCACAGCATGGCATGGTCGTCCGCAAATTCCGGCCATGCCGTCGTCGCCCGAGCGAAAGGCGCGTGAGCGCGCCTGGTCATGGGAGAGTAATCCCCGCTTGCCGTCTTCGGTGTAGCCCTCACGCACGATCCCCATTGCCCTTCGTTCAGATAAGTCCGAGTTCTCAAACACCGGAGTCGAGGGCGCCTATCTCTGGCGAAGGACAAAGCCTCAACGAAGCGGGGACGTCTCCCGAGATTTCCGGTAACGCCGGCACTATCAAGCACGAAAAAACGCTTGACGGATTCCACGGTATCTGGCGCGGCGTGCTTGTATGGTGTCCACTGCCGATGCTGCTGCTCGCTCATAGTGAAAGAGGAACTGAACATTTTTTCCCTCGGCCTCTCACCCGATCTGGAGGCCGAGGAAAAAATGTGGTGGGGCGTGGGGCGGGGTTAAGAATCCGAGATGCGAAGCCGCGACGATCTGCGGAGGCAGGCCCGGACTCTTTTCCCTGGCCAACGACGCCGATCGCGGCGAGCCAACCAATGAATGAGATGGGCTAAGATGCGGAAGGTTTCCCGGAGAGGTGTCGCCGCCGGCCGTGCTGAAGGTAAATCCTTGTGCGCTAGATTGGCGCCCTCGTCCGGGGCTCAGGGCTCGAACGGTATCCAGAGGCGCAAGCGGCGTCCTCGAATGGACAAGCAAGAGCGTGAGTTCCGGCTCCGAGGCTCGGGGAGCCGAATCGTGGAAGGAGGAAGGCTGATGAGGTTTGCGGGAATCGATGTTGGAGCGGAGCGTCACATGGTGGCCATCGTGGGTGAACAGGGCGAAGTGTTATGTCGTTCCAGCCCTTTTGGCGAGGACGCGTCGGGCTATGCGCAGTTGTTCGAGCTGCTCGGCCCGCCTGAGGGTTGTCTTCTGGCCTTGGAAGCGACCGGACACTACTGGCGCAATCTATTCGTCGCTTTGTTGGCGAAGGGCTACTCGGTGGCGGTGCTGAATCCGTTGCGCACGCGGCGCTTCGCTGAGGAGGAATTGCAGCGGACCAAGACCGATGCGATCGATGCGTTGGGGATCGCGCGGTTCGCAGCACAGAAGCGGCCGACGGCGGCGCAACTGCCTGATGCCGTTACAGAAGCGCTGCGTGAATTGTCGAGGCTACGCGAGCGGCTCCGGGAGGACTTTGCGAGCCGTCTCAGACAGTTACATCGAGCAGTTGACCTGGGCTTTCCGGAGTTTACGCGCCATGTGCGCACCCTCGAGAGCCAGCTCGCCACCACCATTCTGTCGCGCTACCCAACCGCGGTGTCGTTCCATGGCGTATCCGTGAAAAGGCTTGCACGGATCGTCTACGACGGCTCGCACAAGGTCGGCGAGGAACTGGCGCGCGCTCTGATCGAAGCGGCGGAAAAGTCGGTCGGGAGCCATCACTGCGAGCCCTATCGGCTGCGGATCAAGTACCTCTGTGAAGACCTCGATGTGCTGCGTCGCCGACTGAAAGATCTAGCGCGCGACATCGAACGCAAGCTCGACGATCATGAGGTGGGTAAACTGCTGACGACGATCGATGGGGTCGGGCCGTTAACTGCCGCGTGTCTGATCGCGGAACTGGGAGACCCTGCGCGCTTTCGCAGCGCGGCTGCTATCGCGAGCTATGTCGGTGTTGTCCCACGGCTGCGACAGTCTGGGAAAAAGCGCTTCTCGGGCAGTCCAACAATTCCGTTCGGGAACGCTCGCTTGCGCAAGGCGCTCTGGATGGTCGTCCTCAACGCCGTCCGCTGCAATCCGTGGCTGCGCCTGTATTACGAACGCCTTCGCGCCGCGGGCAAACCAGGGAAGGTCGCTGTCATCGCGGCAATGCGAAAGCTGCTCGCCGCGGTATGGAGCGTGGCGACTCACCGCCAACCTTTCGTTCCTCGCTTACCTCCGATTGCCTCGCCGGCCAGCGGAGACACCAAATCTGCTTGAGGCACTCGCTAGGGAGCCTTGAGGCGGCTCACGGCGAAGGTGCTGCGAGAGATGCAGTCAATCTGTCAAAGCTTGCTAGGACTAAAGTGCTCGACGAGGCGAACGAGGACTTGCGGCTCTACGGGCTTGCGCACAAAGGCTACTGCACCGGCTTCCTTGGCTTTCTGCGTAACCTCGCGAGATCCCGACATGATCACGACAGGAACGTCGGCGAGAAGCGGATTCTTGGCTCGCTCGGCGAGAAACCCCCAGCCATCGAGTATCGGCATCTCCAGGTCCAGAAAAATCAAGGCCGGACGAGCGTGAGAATCCGCAAGCAACCGAAGCGCTTCACTTCCATTCGCCGCAGATTGGACCGAGTGTCCTTGGACCGATAGGAATTCTGTGAGTGCCTCGCATAATTCGCGATTATCGTCGACGAGCAAAACCACCAGACGGTCTCATCAGGGAACTTGACAGCATAACCGGTTGAGGAGCAGAATCTGTGCCAATCTCAATCAGCAGAAGTTCACCTGATTTGGCCTGAAATCGCGCGACGTAACGAGCCGCCGATGAGAGCGACTTGAGAGAATTTTTACAGAGGACAATCGCCTCTGGGCCGTGGGTGCATCGGTTGCCCACAGTTGCAAATGACCAGCTTTTGGTAATGCCCTTCGCCAGTCCGGCGGGGATCGCATAACGTGCCCGCCCGCGCTTTCAGACGGGAAGTTCGCGCAAGTTATTTTGCTCCGTTCCTCGCCATGGCGCTGCTGGCGGGTGTCGTTTTGTGGCGCGTCAACGCTCAGGTTTCCGTTACGCAGTGGATAGAACACAGCGATGAGGTGCTGCTGCTCGCGAAAGATGCCGAGGTTGAATTCGACAATATGCAGACCGCCTTCCGGTCGTACGTGGCATCGCCCGAGCCGCAATACCTAGACGAGCTACGTAAGGCTAGAGGGGCTTTCGAGCTTAAGCTCGAAGACATTGCGGTGTCGGTTACCGACAACGCGCAACAGGAGCGGCGTTGGACGCGTGTCACGAAAACATACCTACCGGGAAAGTTCGAGGAGTTCATCAAGCACAGAGGAGAACCTCCGTCTACCGTCTTTGCCCAGTCAAATGCTTACAGCCAGCAGGTACTCGATGCTTTGATTGCGTTCGTCGCCGCCGAGTATGAGATTCGGGCACGCAGGGTCACAGATCAAAAAAGGGTCGATCAAGCGGTCATCGTGTTGGTGCCTCTCTTGTCTGTACTCATTGCGGTTGTGCTCGCGTATTGGGGCTGGCGAGAGATCGGTCGGGCCAGCCAGCAATTTGCGGCGGCACTCGCCCAAGCAGATGAGGCGAGCCGCGCCAAAGATAACTTTATCGCGACAGTTTCACACGAACTGAGAAATCCGCTGAACGCAATAATGCTTTCGTCCAGCATCCTGATTTCGGACAAGGACCTTCATGAAAATGCTCGTCAAAGGGTAAAGGCTATCGATCGGGCCGCCCGAACTCAGGCGCAATTGATCGAAGATCTGCTCGACGTGTCACGCATGGAGAGCGGCCGCATGAGACTGGACGTGCAAGCCACGGATCTGGCCCAAGTCGTCAAGGCCGCCGTCGACGTCGTGCGAGTGACCGCAGAAGCGAAATCAATCACTCTGGTGGATATTATCGATCCGAGCGTCAGTCTGATCGCTGGCGATCCCAAGCGTTTGCAACAGGTAGTTTGGAATCTGCTCTCCAACGCCGTGAAGTTCACGCCCAGGGGAGGCAAGGTCCAGGTTCGGCTGGAGAGAATAAACTCCCACGTGGAGATCATCGTCGCAGACGACGGGCAGGGAATCACGCCCCAGGCGCTCTCGCACATCTTTGACCGCTTCTGGCAGGAGCAGCAGTCACTTCAAAGTATGTCGGGTGTGGGCCTTGGTCTTTCGATAGTCAGGGAGCTTGTAACCCTTCATGGTGGCACCGTGCTGGCGCACAGCGATGGCCTTGGCAAAGGGAGCACCTTTACAGTGAGGCTGCCTATACCTGTAAGCACGGCACCGTTGCTGGAGCCACGCAGACATCCGACAGTTGCACCCATCGGCAGAATTGCCGCCGCATCACGGCTCGACGGACTTTCGATACTGGTGGTCGATGATGACCCCGAGGCCTGCGACGCGCTGACTAATCTCCTCGGTTCGCTTGGAGCGACAGTTTCTGCGGCAGCTTCGGCGCAAGGGGCCCTGAGCAAGCTTGAAAGCGTGCGCCCTGACGCGATTGTGACGGATATCGGGATGCCCGTTGAAGATGGCTTCTATTTCGCACAGGAGCTCCGCAAGCGGGAGCAAGAAACAAGCAATGGGCGCGTGTCGTTGGTAGCTCTTACCGCCTACGGCCGGGTCGAGGACAGGATCAAGATATTGGCTAGCGGCTTCGACAGCCATGTCGTAAAGCCGGTCGAACTTGCTGAATTGTCAACCATCATAAGAAGCCTGGTGGCGGCTCGGACCAGATGAATCCGTAGCTTCGAAAGCGGATTCGAGAGCGACCTTCGATCTGAGCATTTCGCAATCGGCGGGTTCTGGCCGAGATCGGTGCCGTACAAATTTGCACTTCCCGAAGATTGAGAAACGAGCGGGGCATCTCTCTGTGCCGCAGCCGCGCCGCCGAGTTTGCTTAAGAACAATAGAAGCCCTTCAAAATGAAACGTCACGTGGGCCGCGTCACACCGCGTGAGCCGTATTTCCGCAAGTTTATAGTTGGGGGTCTTGCCTGACACCACGGTATCTAGCGGAACGAACGCCACCAATGAGAGCGGCGGCGAAGCGGAGATCGCAGGCGGAGTTGGGGTGCGGCGTGGGGCCGCGATGCGGAGTTTACGGAGCGCTCGCGGGGCGGCTCACAGCGGAGCGTCGCGGGGCTGACCTGATGCAATTGACACATCGAGTCCGATGATCAACAAACACGCGACCAATCTGATCACAGCGGGGCGCAACATGCCGAGTGAGAAGCGTTTATTGACGATCGTCCACATTTCAGATCTGCATTTTGGTGATCTGAGTCCGAACAGCGACGATGCTGATTTGGACGCGGTCGCCGAGAGCTGGTGGCAGCTCAATAGGCGGTTCGATGGCTACCTGGGGCATTCCGGCGACGCGCTACGCCACCTGAATCAGAGTTTCAAACAGATTCGCGACGACGAGAAACCCGTGATGCTGCTGGTTACTGGCGACTTGACAGCGGTGGGAAGTGACGCGCAATTCAGTTTGGCTCGCCGATATTTGGAAGCAACCGCCCAGCTTTCAGGGCAACGGTATCTTGGACTGCAATTGGCGAATCTGTTGGTCAACGGAGCTGTGCCGGGTAATCACGACCATTGGCCCGGACAACGCGCGGTCACACCGCTATCTCTGGTTATGTTTGGCGCGTCTACTGGCTCGCTGGGGACAACTTTTCCGAACCTGCCACTCGCTCCAGTCGGATTGCAGCGCCTGCCGCTTACGCCGAGGTGCCATCTGTCGATAGGAGGGATCGATACGGATGCGCAGGTCCGCTCGTACGGACCGAAGCGGTTCTTTGCGCGTGGACATTTCGTGCGTGCGCTCGACAGACTGAAACGTCTGTACATAACGCCCGCGCAAAATGAGATTCGGGTTCTCCTGCTTCACCACTCGCCTCAGAACACGGCGTTTACTTTGGGAATCACCGGGGAGAGCAGGCGGGCTCTAGATGACTTTGTCAGAGAGAATGAAATTAGTATTCTCCTGACAGGTCACACTCACAGCCCGAAGGGAAAGGTATTTCAGGAGAGCAGAGGTGGTACCCGCTGGGATCTGCTGGAGGCTAGATGCGGGACGACAACCCAGCGTGACACAACTCCCTGGCAGCCGCCGAGGAAACTCGATGAAAATACACTTCTTGTGCATCGCCTCTACGACGTCGACAGTCAGCAAATAGAATGGCGAACGAGTTTGTTTCAGCGAAACGTGGCAGGGTTTGAAGAGAAAGGACCTCTTCGAGTCGAAGGCCGTCTGCCAGGAGACGAGGGGATAGTTGTCTGGCCTAGAGTGTAGGAAGATTCCCCTCTGCTCGAGGTCTGCGGAGAAGAATCGGAGGGACTCCGCCCGTTTGCTAGGCGGAAGGCAAGTCGCGGTGTCAGTACGTTTCTGCCACGGCGCTCCTCTGAGGCTTCCAACGTTCAAATAGGTCGGCCGCCGCGCTTCGCTGGGCCAAGGCTAGTCTGATCACATAAGTGTCGGACGAAGTGACGTTGAGGCTCGGAAACAGCGTCGAGCGTTCCTGTGCGGCTGAGAAGACCCATTGAAACAATTCGGCGGAAAGGTCATTCGAGACTTTGGCGACCTCACGAATCTCGCCTAGTACAACTTCGCGGGCCATGAGCGTTTTGTCACCGGATCTTAAGTCAGCCTTAGAGGTCAACTCGAGAAGAGTTGGCGAAGGCTGCGCTCGGATTACGTCTTCAGCGAGCATTGAGACGGCGTTGATCGAACGAAAGATGGTGAGTGGTGCTACGTCTGTTTCGTCCCAACGTTTGGCAAGTCGTGCCGGTAGGCTCGGAAGCAGCGCGTCCACGATGGCGCGTTCGACTGCAGAGTCGTCGTCCGCGCGCGCCCGGATCAGTTCTTCGCGAATCTGTAAGTCTTGAGGACTTACTTCGTCTTCTAGGCTTGCGAGGGCCGAGTAGAGAGAAGCGGGATCGTGAATGGACTCCGTTACGGACAGGCAAGTATCGCAATCCTCGACGTGGTCGAGCAGCTCTTCTCCTAGCGTGGGGACTGGAACGTCCATCAGGCTCGCTTCTTTTGGATGTAGGGACACCTCGGCAGTCCGGCTCGGCCTTCGGAGCTCCGACAGAATTTTCGGATCTTTTGGATCTTTGACGAATTGTTTCCACACGGGGCAAAGTTTGGCGTCCATTTGAGCCTCCTGATCTGGTTCTGTTCGCTCATCACTCACGGCGGAAGCCACGGTTGCAAGGAGCCGCCGGCGCATATTTCTGATCTGAGAAGGCGTGAGATTGAGCCCTCTCGCTACTACGGTGAGGTCTTTGTCCTCAAGCCAGAGAGCTCTAGCGATTCGCCACTCTTGCTTGCGATGTGCCTCAGGCTCTTTGATTGCCGAGGCCAAGCGCGCCAGCGCGTCTGCGGACTTCTGGCGCAGGTGATACCGAGAAGTGTTGAGACGACGAGCAGCTTCCCGCTGAGTTAGTCCCGCAGTCAGCGTTGTTTTGAGGATGCGACGGTCCTCTCTGGTCATGCGGTCTAGTGCTCGCCTGACTGTCTCTAAGTCAAGATAGAACTCGGGAACAGATGGCCCTTGCCCATGGTGTTCCGCGAGCTCGGCCAATTCATCAGGAGCATACAAGTTCCGCTGCCATCTGATGCTGCGGACGATTCTCGGCCTCGCGAACCTGACGAACGCGGCGAACGTGTACGTGGCAAAATTCGCCTTTGACGGCTCGTATCGCTGCCTCAGTCCGGTCCAGGCCTCGAGAAAAAAATCATGAATTAAGTCGAGACCTTCCGAAGGTGGTGCTGGGTAGCCCTGCTGCGCTAGTCGTGCGAGAGCAGAGAAAAGCAGAGGCCTGTACTTCTCGTAGTCCTTGCCGGATTCGATGAGAGCGCGCTGCGGATCCTGCCGGTCCGACTCCGCGGTTCGTGTCTTGTCAGATGGACCTTCCATTCAGCGAGCCCTCTACTAAATGATTGGACCAGGACTGGCCGTTGGAAAATTAAAATTGCTGCGGGAAGGAGTTCTTCCCATTTCTTCCTCACAATCGCCACTAGTTCCAAAAGAATATCCGTCTTTCCATGAAACACTCTTGACATTTTCAACAATTCGATATACTGTACGTCGTTGGTGGGAAAGATTTGAGCGTATATTATAAAGCGAGGCGATAAACATGAAGCTTTCTTTTCCGGCGATGCGTGGACGCATGGGCAAACGCGACTATTTCGTCGCTATGGTCAAATTGAATCTCATTCCGAAGCTTTTCAAATTCACGGATTGGGCCGAGCTGCCGCCAGAACAGCGAGCCCAGCGAGTTATTCAGAAGAGCAGGATACCCGAAATCACACAGTACATCTTGGAGAACGAGGACGGCTACCTCTTCTCTGCACTCACCTCGTCGTTCAATTGCGAGCCGAACTTTACGGCTTTGCCAGATCACGAAGACTCTGGAGTGCTGGAGCTGCCGTTCGAGGCTGACCTGATCATCAATGACGGACAGCACCGGCGGGCGGCGATCGAAGAGGCGCTTCAGCAGAACCCGACACTCGGGAACGAAACCATAGCGGTCGTTTTGTTCCCGTTCGAAGATCTCGATCGGATGCAACAAATGTTCTCCGATCTCAATCGGACCGCGCGCACCACCTCGAAGTCGTTGAACATCCTCTACAACCATCGCGATTTGATGAGCCAGATAGCCATGGCAGTAAGCGAGCGGGTTGATGTCTTCAAGGGACTGGTGGACAAGGACCGTGTCTCTCTTCCTCTGCGGTCGCCCAAGCTCTTCACATTGGCGGCGATCTACGATGGCACGACCGCCCTGCTCAGTTCGGTGGCGGATGCAGATTTCGATCGGAAATCAGATATTGCCATCGAGTTCTGGGAGAAAGTTGCCGAGAACCTTCCTGAGTGGAGGAAGGTCAAGAGCGGTGATCTGAAGCCGATGGAGCTGCGGCAAGAGTTCATTCATTCCCACGCCGTGGTTCTTTGGGCTTTGGGGGCAATGGGGCAGACGTTGATTTCAACATACCCCTCGGATTGGCAGGAAAAGCTTCGCGGTTTGCAGAACGTTGATTGGAGGCGGACCTGTAAAGATTGGCAGGGGGTCGCGATGGTTGGGCCTGATGTTGTAAATCGCCGTCAGAACCGCATGGATACGGCGTCTTACTTGAAGGTGAGGATGGGGCTAAAGCTGAGTCCGGCCGAGGATCGGTCGTTGCGGGGCGCCACGGATGTGCCTTCGATCATGGACGAATTGCGAAAATTTACCGGCGAGAACGCCTCAGCCGGCAACTAAACCAGGAGTACGCCGATGGACGAGGCGAGCCAGCTTGTCGCGCAATTCGAGAAGAACTCCAAGGAGGAAGTCCGGGTCAGTCTCGATGATTTCCGGGGGCGGAAGATCATAAACATCCGGGTCTACTACCGCTCAGACAATGGCCAATGGCTTCCAGGGCGGCAAGGGCTGGCTCTCGGCGTTGATCGATATCGCGATCTGGCTGAGGCGATGCTGAAAGTGGGTGAGGCGCTGCAAGCGCAGGGCTTATTGCCCTCGAAGGGTCGATAAGGGAGGCGGTCGAATGGGGGTTGGGTTCCTGAGCGACCTTGATCTGAGGCCGCTAGATTTGCCGGAAACTTATGATTTGCGGCCTGTTGGCCTCGCGCTCGGTAAGGGTCCGCAAGCGCTCGAAGTGGCGGTCCTAGATTCGGTCCACCGGCCTTCGATTGTGACTTTGCGTGCAGCGTGGAAAGCGCGCCTCAAGGGAAGAGCGACGCCACTGCTCCTCGTCGCGCTTCATAACGGACGCGCGGCATTGTGCGGTCCGGCTGGAGAGCAGCCTCCGGCATTTCTAGACCTGGATGTTGAGCGAGTGGAGCGGATCTGCCGCGCAGCTCTAAACGAGCCCGATCGTCACTCATCTCTCCGCTTCCTCCGTAACGCGATTCCCGAAATCGAAGCTCCCGTCTCTGGGCTTCGGAACGAGGGTCTGTTCGCAAGTCACGAACTGGAGCGCGGAGTTCCCTCTCGCAAGGATTGGGCGGGAGCAGTTAACGCCGCTCGCACCGTCATCGCCCAGCGTGGGCAGGATTTACTCGAATCGCTGGGATTTATCGTCGAGAAGCTAGCAGGTCCCGCATCAATCCTGAGGGCCGCTGGCACGAAGACCGCCGTCGCCGTGCTCCTTGAACGTGATGAGCCGCCGGACGTGAGCAGCACGCGATTCTCAGGTTTGTCGCCAGTCTCCTACGCGCTCTCGAAGGCCGACGAGGAGAATCTTTCGTGGGTTGTCGTTTGCGCCGGACCGGCGGTGCGCCTCTATCCTGCAAGAGCTGGAGTAGGCACTGGTCAAAGGGGACGAACCGAGACGTTTCTTGAGGTTCATCTCGATCTAATCGAGCGGGAATCCGCCGGGTACCTATGGCTCCTGCTCTCCGCCGATGCGCTCAAATCGGGCGGCACGGTTGAAGAGATACTAGGCGATTCTGCTCGATATGCGGCCGATCTCGGCAAGAGGCTTCGTGATCGAATTTACGCTGAGGTCATACCTCCCCTAGCCGAGCGCATGATGACCGCGCGTGGAATTCGAAATCCGAGTGCGGAAGATCTGTCGGAAACGTACCAGATGGCGCTGACTTTGTTGTTCCGGATTCTGTTCATAGCCTACGCAGAAGACAAGGAGTTGCTGCCCTATCGCGGCAACGATGCCTATCGATCTAGGTCGCTCAAGCACAAGGCATTGGAGCTTAGAGACATAGTTCGGAAAGAGGGAATGCCTGCGGTCGAAGCAGGAACGCCCTTCGACTCAGGCAGCTCGCATTGGGAGGAAATCGATCGCCTTTTCGATGCGGTTAACCTGGGAAACAAAGAATGGGGTGTTCCGAAGTACAACGGTGGACTGTTCTCGACCGATGCAACTGTTTCCGAGATTGGCGCAGCTCTCACCGAGGTCCATCTCAGTAACAAAGACCTCGGTCCGATCTTGGCGAAACTTCTGCTCGATCAAGGGGACGAAGGATGGGGTCCGGTCGACTTCCGTAGTCTCGGCGTGCGGGAATTCGGAACGATCTACGAGGGCTTGCTTGAGAACGAGCTCTCCATAGCCGAAACGGACCTGACTACCGATCAAAAGAACTCCTATCGCCCCGCGGGCCCGAAGGATGAGGTAATCGTCCGCGAACGGCGACCGTACCTGCATAATAAATCCGGCGCACGCAAGGCGTCGGGATCGTATTTCACCAAACATTTCGCTGTTGAGCATTTGCTCAACAATGCGCTTGAACCAGCGCTCGCGGATCACATTTCAAGGCTCGATGCGATCGCGGACGATCGAGCGGCTGCGGATGCCTTCTTTGACTTCCGCGTCGCCGACATCGCAATGGGCTCGGGCCATTTCCTAGTTGCCGCAATCGACCGCATCGAGCGATCTCTTTCGAGCTACCTGGTCAGGCGCCAGCTGACGGATGTGATTGCGGAGCTTGCCCGCCTCCGGAACTCCGCTCGTGAAGCCCTCGGACCGCTGGCCGATTCGGTAGAAATCGAAGATGCCCAACTGCTGCGACGCCAGATCGCTAGGCGATGCATCTATGGCGTGGATTTGAATCCGATCGCCGTTGAACTCGCGCGCCTGAGCATCTGGATTCATACATTTATCCCTGGTCTGCCTCTCTCCTTCCTCGACCACAATTTGGTTGAAGGAAACTCATTGGTCGGAATCGCAACGATCGGAGAAGCAAACGAATTGCTCCGAGAGATCGCTGGCCCGTTGTGGGCGCTGTCGGCAGAGAAGCTGCTTGGTCAAGCGCGTGAAGCGTTGAGCCGCCTGGGGCGCGTTTCAGATGCTAACGCGGCTGAGATCGAAGCGGCACGCAGGGCGGCGGCCGAAGCGCGCGAATCGGTCCGTGCCGCAGAGGCGCTATTCGATGTTCTTGCGGGTGCACGGCTCGAGGACGGACTCAAGGGACAGCTCGCGGAGTGGACTCAGAAGAGCGGGAAGTTGGACGAGAAACTGAAGGGGCTGCCGGTTTCAAAGATGCACCGGGCTGCGCTCGATAGCTTGAAAGCGATTCCACCCTTTCATTTTCCCGCGGTGTTTCCGGAGGTCTTTCTGCGCGAGCGCGCCGGATTCGACGTGATCCTCGGCAACCCTCCATGGGAGAAGGCCAAGGTCGAGGAGCACGGATTCTGGACAAGACATAACCCTGGCTTCCGCGCCCTACCGGAACGCGAGAAAGAAGCGGAGAAACGTCGTTATCGACGCCAGCGGCCGGATCTTGTCTCGATCTACGAGAAGGAAGTCGCGGAGTCGGATCTTCTTCGAAAGGTTCTGACAAGTGGGCCATTCCCGGGAATGGGTACCGGCGACGCAGACGTATACAAGGCATTCGCGTGGCGTTTCTGGGATCTCGCCGAAAAGGACGCAGGACGAATCGGTGTGGTCCTACCGCGCTCCGCGTGGTCAGCAAGAGGCAGCCGTGAACTACGTGTAGAAGTATTCACCTTGGGTTCGATTGCCGACATCACCTTTCTGTTGAATCGTGGCGGCTGGGTATTTGATGACGCAGAGCACCGCTACACGATCGCGTTGGCCAGCTTTGGCCATGGCGGCGATGGCGAGACGCCGTCAATTCCGATGCGCGGACCTTTTGCAACTCCAAGCCGCTACGCAGAAGGGCTTCGCCGGCCCGCTGTTGTCTTCACAGCAAAAGATGTTCTTACGTGGACGGACTCCGCTGCGCTCCCGCTTCTTCCTAGCGAAGAATCGGGCGAAGTATTTCTTCAACTTCGTAAAGAACCCCGCTTGGACCTGAACGACGGGAAGTCTTGGCTAGCCCGGCCGTATGCTGAACTACACGCCACTGGTGAAAAAAAACTGATGAAGTTTGGTGTCTCGCAGCCAGCGGGATTTTGGCCGGTGTTCAAGGGCGAATCGTTTGACATTTGGGAGAACGACACTGGCTCCTATTACGGGTGGGCTGATCCCGAGAAGGTTAAGAGCGTGCTGCAGGAGAAGCGCCTTCGAAGCGCTAAGCTAGCGCGTTCGGCTTACAAGGGGTTTCCGCCACAGCTGCTGCGTGACGAGAGGACGCTCGCATGCAACTTCGCTCGAATAGCTTTTCGAGATGTGGCTCGGGCGACTGATACGCGTACAGTGCGTGTAGCGTTGGTTCCACCGAAGGTCTTTCTCGTTCACATCTCACCCTCCCTTCTTTGGCCGCGCGGAGACGAGAAGGATGAAGCATTCTTGCTGGGGGTGATGAGCTCGATCCCGCTCGACTGGTACGCTAGGCGATTCGTTGAAATCCATCTGACCTACGACCTACTCGCTCCGCTCCCGATTCCGCGACCGAACCGAAAGAACCCTTTTTGGTCACGCGCTGTTGCTCTAGCAGGACGGCTTGCCTGTCCAGACAAACGATTCACTAAGTGGGCCGAAGCGGTCGGCGTCGATGTTGGCCCTCTCGAGGACGACGAGAAAGCGGAAATGATCCTTGAACTCGACGCTGTTGTCGCTCATCTTTACGGTCTCTCGGAAGCGCAGCTTAGACACGTGTTCGAAACTTTTCACGAAGGTTGGGATTACGAGGAACGCCTGAAGGCGACGTTGGAACACTTCCGCCGCTGGGCGAAAAAGCTATGAGCAAACGTGAACAGCAGATTCCTCTCATCGAGAAGCCTATGCCGTTATTTGATTCGGCTCAGCCCGAAATTGGCGCGCCATCAAAACCTGAATTCGCCGATAACCGGGAACTCAAGCTGGTTGACGCGCTGTGCGTTCATCTGGACTGGCTTCGGGAGACTTATTCAAAGCCGATCGAGATCTCGATTGCGAGCGGCTACTTCAATCCGCAAGCGTTCGCGATGGTTGCGGATCGGTTGGAGCGTCTAGCGGGAGTGAGATTGTTGTTGGGGGCTGAGCCGGTACCGCCGCCGGCGATTCCCCTCCGGATGCCAGGAGAACTTCGCGGCGAAAAGTACGACGCTCTATTGGTAAACACGGAACTCAAGCGGAATGACGAAGGTCTGAAACGCGATCGAGATTTCCTGCCGTTCACTCCTGAAGTTGATCGGTCGGTGCGTCGGCTGCTGGATTTCTTGGAAGGCGGCAACATCGAAGTACGCCGGTACGAGAAGGCTTTTCTGCATGGCAAAGCGTTTATTTTTTCCACCGATGAGGGCGTGCTCTCTGGCTCATCGAATTTCACCGCCGCCGGCCTCACATCGAACCTGGAACTGAACCTCGGACGCTACGATCCCACGCCTGTCGCGAAAGTGCGTAACTGGTTCGACACCCTATGGGCGGAAGCCGCACCGTATGATCTCGGCGCCGTGTATGCTGCGCGTTTCGAACCATACGAGCCGTATCTCGTTTTCCTGCGGGTGCTCTGGGAGCGATACGGCACAGAACTGGGCGAAGAGTCGTCGTCTGCAGGCCGCATTCGGCTTACCACTTTCCAGAACGATGGAATTTTTCGGGCGAAGCGAATTGTCGATGAATACAACGGCGTGCTCATCGCCGATGGGGTTGGACTCGGCAAGACCTTCATAGCCGGAGAACTACTACGGCAAGTGGTGGAAGACCAACGTCAGCGCGCTCTGCTGATAGCGCCAGCGGCGTTACGCGATGGGACTTGGGCGCGTTTTGTCGATGCTCATTCTCTCTATATGGAGATTGTTTCCTATGAAGAGCTGGCCAATGACGTTCGTCTTGGCGGCACGCGGCATACGCTCAAGCAGGATCCCAACAGCTACGCGTTGGTAGCGATTGACGAGGCGCAAGCCTTTCGCAATCCCGCCACGCGGCGAGCTCAAGCTCTTCGCCGATTACTACAAGGCCAGCCGCCGAAGAAGTTGGTCTTGTTATCGGCGACTCCGGTCAACAATTCGCTTTGGGATTTGTACTACCTTCTGACATATTTCGTTCGCCACGACGCCGCTTTCTCGGCTTGGGGGCTGCGGTCCATCAAAGAAAAGTTTGCCGACGCCGTGCGGACAGATCCCGACGAGCTGAGCCCCGATGCCCTCTTTGACATTCTCGACGCGACCACGGTGCGCCGTACACGCCACTTCGTGCAGCGCTACTATCCGAACGATCGGGTCAGAGACGCGCGAGGGAACGAGGTCGTCATACAATTTCCGAAGCCTCACGTGCAGGCAGTCTACTATTCTCTCGATGATGAACTTCCCGGATTCTTTGATGAACTCACGCAAGCGCTGGCACCCGAGAGCGGCGATCCTACTCTGACGCTGGCCCGCTACAGTCCGACAGCTTATCTAACAGTGGGCGCACAGAACCCGGGTGAAGCTGCAATGATTGGCCTTATCCGATCAGCGTTGCTCAAGAGATTCGAGTCCTCCGCGCACGCTTTTGCGGCCACTGCCGAGAAAATGGCACAAGCGCATGATGTTTTCTTAGACGCACTCTCGAAGGGCGTAATTTTGACGGCCGAGGGAATTGATGAATGGGAGCAGACTGACAATGACGAAGCGCTCGAGGAGCTGATCCGTGTGACCTCCTCGCAGACTGTTAAAGGATACGACGTTGCGAAGCTGAGTGCGGACGTCGCGAAAGATCGAGATCTATTGAGGAACTTCGGCACCGTGGCTGCAAGCGTGAAACGCACCGAAGATCCGAAACTCGGTCGCTTGGTAGAGAAATTACTTGAGATCGAGCATCACGCAAAGCAGGAGGGGCTCGATGAGAAGGATACTCGCAACAGGCGCAAGGTAATAATTTTTTCGTACTTTGCCGACACAGTCGCGTGGATTTCCGATCATCTTCGAGAAGTTTTGGAGACGGACACGAGGTTGGCGGCTTATCGTGGTCGAATGGTGGCGGTCGCTGGAGACTCGTCGCTCGACGGTATCTCAAGGGAAAGAGCCGTGTTTGGTTTCGCGCCAGAGTCCAGCGAAGCACCGCGAGGTGCGGACGAAGATAAGTTCGACATTCTGGTGACAACGGATGTTCTCGCTGAGGGTGTCAATCTCCAGCAGGCGCGAAACATCATTAACTACGATTTGCCGTGGAATCCGATGCGGTTGGTACAAAGGCACGGACGCATTGACCGGATCGGGAGTCCGCATCGCGACGTTTATGTTCGCTGCTTTTTCCCGGAAAAGCGACTCGAGACTCTGCTCGATCTGGAGTCTCGCATCCGACGTAAGCTTGCCCAGGCGGCAGCGACGATCGGCGTCGAGCATGAGGTCATACCAGGTGCCGCAACGGGTGAACGCGTCTTCGCCGAAACGCGAGACGAGATCGAGAAGTTGAAGAATGAAGACGCCTCTATCTTTGAAAATGCCGGAGAAGATCCACGAGCTCACAGCGGAGAAGAATATCGACAAGAATTGAGGAAGGGGCTCGAACAGTACGGCGACAAGATCAAAGAATTGCCGTGGGGCGCAGGTTCCGGATTTCGGAACGGAGCCAAGAAGGGGCACTTCTTCTGCGCGAAGGTTGGAGAGGACCGCGTTTTCCTTCGATTCGTCCCTTTGAAGGTGGACGGGATTGTAAAGGACACGCTGGGATGTTTGAAATTGATTGCCTGCGCGGAAAACACACCGCGGGCGATCTCCGCGGAGCTGCAGGAAGCGGCCTACTCGGCTTGGCAAAGCGCACGCCATGACATTTACGAAGAGTGGAAGTTCGCGACAGATCCAGCGAACCTTCAGCCAAGGGTTCGGCCTGCACTGAAGAAAGCAGCGGATCATATCCGCAAGTATCCGCCTGCGGGCATGAGCCAAACGCAGATTGACCGGCTTGTGGAGTCGATTGAGGCGCCGTGGGCCGCTCGGATTGAACGTCAGATTCGCGAGTGCGCGGAGAACCTCACCACTTTCGAGGCGTCCGCCGCGATTGCGAGCAAGGTCAAAGAGCTTGGGCTCGAACCGTTCAAGCCAGCCGATCCTTTGCCTCCGATAGATGAAGAGGAGATCCGCCTCGTGTGTTGGTTGGCGGTGGACGGGGGGTGATGTCCAAGTGAAGAGTGGAGGAGGTGCTGGAGCATCAGGCGGGTTTACGTTTCAGCATCGTGTCGCGGCCTGGTTGGCGACTCGAATGTTGGGAGAGGCTTCGTTAGGTCTTCAGGAGATCGAACAATCAACTCCGACGTTCCTTCAGTGTGAAGCAGGGCAACCTGTCGATGACATCGTGTTGCGCACACGCGCCGATGGGTATGTGTTTCTGCAGGCCAAGGCAGGTGCATTACGTCTCTCGGGGAAAGCAAGTTCTGAGCTTGGTAAGGCGATTGCACAGTTCGTAGCGCAATATCGGGCTGGCCGGCCTGGTGGAGCAGCCTTAGACTCGAGACGAGACCGCCTCGTTCTCGCCGTTGGCCCGGCCTGTTCGCAAGCCATCGCTCTCAGCCTTCCAAAGGTCTTACACCGCATTCGTGGTCAACCCGGCGAAGAGCCATTAACGAATTTCGCGAACAGCGACGAAGAACGGAGAGCGATTTCGTCGGTGCTGGGACACGTGAACAGATGTTGGCGGTCACTAGCAGGTATGGATCCGTCGAATGCCGAGATCCGAGGGATGCTGTCGCTAATTGAGATTCGGACGTTCAGCCTAGACGCAGGGGGTGCGGACGAGCACACGGCCAAGGACCTCCTGCGAACTGGTGTTCTCGAGGACCCGATCCAGGCCGATGCGGCGTGGGATCGATTGGTGACCAGCTGTGCGCAGTTCACGGCCGAGCGACTGGGTGGAGATACAGGTCGTTTCCAGGCTCTGCTGAGCGAGGCGGGCGTTCGATTGCGTGCGGCCCCGAGCTATCGGCAGGACATAGAACGTGTGCGTTCGCATTCGCAAACTACTGCCTCTTTGCTCAGACGGTTCTCTTTCATTCGACAAGACTCGAAGGAGGTCAAGGTAAGACGAAAATCGACCGAGGAACTCGCTCGGACGATTTCCGGCGGCTCGCTTGTTGTTGTAGGTGAACCCGGCGCTGGCAAATCCGGGGCTCTGTACGATGTCTCGGAGAAATTATTGGCAGGCGGGCACGACGTAATCCTACTGGCGGCCGACCGTTCTGTCGCTCCGAGTCTCGGAGCTCTCCGTCAGACGCTTGGTCTTGAGCACGAGGTCCTTGATGTATTGAGATCATGGCCCGGTTCAGGGGCTGGATTTTTGGTGATCGACGGTTTGGACGCTGCGCGGCAGGAGTCCGCGGGACGGACGCTTAGAGATCTAATTAGACTGGTTATGGAGCAGAAAAGCCGGTGGCGCGTCTTGGCATCGGTTCGTCGATTTGACCTGCGACACAGCGCGGAACTGCAGGATCTTTTTCGGTGCGAAGGGCCGCCGGTCGTTGCTCCTGAGCTTCGGGAAAAAGAGTTCGAATCACTCTCGCACCTAAACATTCCAGTTCTTGACGACACGGAAGTAGCGCAACTAGCGGAACAGTCACAGGCGTTGGCCTCTCTGATTGGGGCGGCACCCTTGGAATTGAAGCGCCTGTTGAGGGTGCCGTTCAACCTTCATCTTTTGGCGGACCTACTGAATTCGGGTGTGCCCATTGCGGAATTAGTACCGGTTAGAAGTCAGATAGAGCTCTTGGAGCGTTACTGGAAGGCTCGAGTAAAGTTGTGGAATGGTTCTGACGACGGTTTGAGCGATGCCAGAGAGGCAGTGCTGCGGATGGCGTGCGAAGCTATGGTCGAATCCCGAGCATTGCAAGTCGAACGTTCACGAGTAGCGAGGGCCGACACGTCGGTCGCTCTTACTCAGGTTCTGAGTTCCCAAGTGCTTCAGGAGGATGAGATAGCCGATACTCTGAAGTTCGCACATCACGTGCTGTTCGATTATGCAGTTGCTAGGCTTCTACTTCGAGGCCCGGTCGATAGGCTAGTAGAAAGTCTAGAGGGCGATCCGGATTTAATAATTGTTATTAGGCCAAGTATAGTGTTGCACTTTCAATATCTGTGGGTTGCGGATCCACAGCGCGAAGCCTTTTGGAAGGCTACGTTCGCAACCATTGCGAGTGAAACCCTCCCGGAAATTGTAAAGCTGGTAGGCCCGTCCGTCGCCGCTGAGCTGGGAACGAGCGTTGGCGACTTCGAGATACTGCGCGCTAACAGCCGGGCCGCTGAAGAGCAGGAGGCTAGCGTTGCCGAAAGGGCTGTGATGCATTTGATGGGCGCATTGCTTGCGAAAAATCCAGATGAGCTGATAGGCACGAACGCAGGACCCTGGTGTGCTCTGGTCGAGGCGCTGTCGCAGTGACTGGTCGACTCGCAGCTGGATTACTTTCTGTTCTGTCAGCACTTTGCGAGAGAGCCGATCGACTGTCCACCGAAGAGAGGAGGGACTGTGGCAGAACGGCACGGGCGCTCCTGACGCTTGCGTGGGAGAGTTCCGAGAACAGACCGCTTGTTGTAGGCGCTCTGCGGTGTGTTTGTCAGACGTTTGAGAGCGATTCTGCAGCCTCCGCCGCACTGCTGCGCCGAGCTCTGGAACCGGAACATCTCGCGGCACACGGGTTTGAGGAAATTCCTTGGATCGCAAGGGAGGCGAAACGACTCATTGGGGTTGCCCCGGATTTCGTCGCTGAACTCTACCGAAGCAGCTTCGGCCATAGGGAAGAATCTGAGGACCAAACAGCGTTAAGTAACAGCCGGATCCTTGCGCTGCTTTCGAATAGAAGACAGGACTATAACCTCGCGCTCTGGCAGCTGGCCGAAACATATCCGATTTTTTTGGAACGCTGCCCCTTGCAAGCGACCGAGGTTCTCATTTCGGCACTGGAAATTTATGTAGCCGAAAAACATATGTATTCGGAGAAAGCGAACCCAGACGCTACATTTTCGTTTAGAGGAATGGAGGTAAGTCTTAAGCCTGACCATAGCTCCAGTTGGGACGCGAGTTCAGCGTACCAACATGATGAGCCGGTCAGGATGCTCTCGGCATTCCATCTGTACGTATCGAGACTAGCAAGCAAGCGAGATTCGGACACCGAACTGGACAAATTGCTAGACGTTGTGGCTCGAAGTAACAGGCCAGCGGTTGTTTGGCGACGACTGCTGCAGTTAGGTGCTCAGTTTCCGGAGACGCTTGGGATCAAATTGAGGCCGTTGTTGGAAGCGACCTCGATTCTCGCTTGCGCGGACACAACTACAGAAGCCGGCGAGCTCTTGAAAAGTGCGTTTGGTCGTTTTTCGCCGCCTGAGCGAGCTGCAATCGAGCAAGCTATAACGTCGCTGCCCAAGAGCCTTCCCAACGATCGAGCGGAGTGGGCCGAGTATATCCAAGGGCGGCTCATTACATGCCTCGACCCAGAGTTCGTCGTTACTGAACAAGTCCACGCACTGCTTGGAGAATTGCAGTCAAAGGGTGAACTACCAGCAAATGAACCCTTGGTACGTTGGTCTGGCCTCGTGGGTGGAGCATATGGCGAAGATGAGTATTTAGTCGGAGAAGGCGTTCCTATCGGAGATGAGGCCAACAAGCGAGTTAGAGACCTTGAAAAGCCGGTGAAACAATTTGCTGAAAGGTTCAGGAACGCGGTTCTATCAGCTGAGGACATCAAAGCCTCGTTGAAGCCTTTGTCGGATCTGTGGAGCGCTCTGGATCAGCCAGGTGTGCATCCGAAGCAGTACGAATACGCGCTAGACGTTCTTGCTGAAGCGTCGAGCTGCATTGCCGGGGCGGCGGAATGGCCGGACGGTGACCGCACAGGTGAGCTCGTCCGGCAGATTCTATTGAAGGCGAGCGACCATCCAAATCCGAACTACGATCCGAAGCTTGATGAGCAGTTCGACAAGGGACCGTCGTGGGGCAGTCCCGCCCCGCGTATTCATGCGGCAGACGGCCTGACGAGGCTCGGGCGCCACGCGAGCAGCGCCAGCGAGAAAGTTCTGAACGCCATTCGGCGTCTTAGCATCGATTCTGTTCCGGCGGTCAGATTTCAAGTGGTCGGGCGCGTCTTAGCACTCTATCAAACGGCGCCTGAGGTGATGTGGGAGATAGTGGAACGTGTGGCCCGCCAAGACCGAAGCCGTTCTATACTACATCAACTTGTAAGCGGGATTCTGGGTCCGCTGTCTGGTCCGAACTTGGAGCGAGTCGTGGCGCTCGGCCAGAACATACTGGATCGTTCCGAGGATAATCCTGAAGGGAAACATCTGCGCGCCGCGTGCATGTCGCTGTTCGCGCAATTATACGTGTGGCGGGACGACATACGGTCGAAGGCAATAGTTCATTCCGTAGCAGAGAAAACCGGTGACCATGCTGATGATGCGCTCACTATCGCTGGATGCCTCAGAGACGTTCTTACTCACGGTCCGACTGAACCGAGCGATCCTGTTCAAGATGGCGTCAGGGGACGCGCCTTAGCCGTGGTTTCAAAGATCGTCACGTCCGCCGCCGGCGACATCTCCACACTGGTCAATCGAAACCACGATGTGACTTTCGAGAATTGGACGGCTCTCGAACAGGAGCAAATGCGTCGCGCGGGGCGATTGCTAGACCACATTGGCATGGAAATCTACTTCGCGTCCGGCGCTTATGACGGTCAGCGCCGCGACCAAGACAAGAAGGTACCTCCCGAGGCCCGTAAGCGGTTCTACTATGAAGCGTCGACCATTCTGGATCAGTTAGCGTCGGCTGGCTTTCCAAGCCTGGTCCACCACCTGCTTGAGACGCTGGAGAGCTTCGTCGAGCTCGATCCAAAAGGTGTCCTTCTAAGGATCGGCACAGCGCTGAAAGCTGGCCGCGCCTACGGTTATCAATATGAGGCGCAAGCCGCTCAGTTGTTCGTCAGACTGATTGAAAGATATTTGGCTGAACACCGAGAAATATTTCAAGAAAATCCTGAGTGTCGGCAGATTTTACGTGAGAGCTTGGACCTATTTGTTAATTGGCCAGCTGCTCGGCGGCTCGTATATCGGCTCGACGACATTTTTCGATGAATCGGGTCCGCTCGGCAGATGACCTGATTCTGCGGCTCAGGCGAATAGCTGAAGACTATAGAACGGCCTTCGGTCCTGTAGTTGCCAAATTACGGACAGAACTTGCCGGCAACAACAAGGACATCAGTAAGGCCGCAGAAGTGGCACTTGAGTGTCATTCGCGTGAATACATAGTCAACTGTGTTTTGACCGCTCTGAATTGGCGAATGAATTTAAGTCCATCGGAAGGCTTGCCCAGTTTAACGCCGGAGGTTGCAATCACATCAAGTGAAAGCGGCCGGGTGCTTTTCCTTGACTACTTCGGACGGGACACCGCAACTAACGACCCACTGCTGATTGTGGAAGCGAAGCGGCCGAGCGCAAGCTTGCCGCGTATCTCGGATCCTGCTGAGAAAATTCCTGGCAAATATGCAACGAAGAACGAACAGCGTCGCTACTTAGCGCAGGTACTTAGTCGCGGACTTCGCGGTGAGGGCTTGCGTGAAGACTGGTCCAAATGGCTTGCCAAGATGCAAGAGTATGTCCGCTCCGTCTATGAAAGGGTCAACAAAGTACCCCGGCGCGTCGTTATGACGAACGGTGACTGGCTGATCGCCTTTTTGGACCCGAGAGACGCCTTTCTGAAGACTAGCAATGAACCAGATCCCGACGCGATTGTCGTCTTTGAGAATTATGAAGTTCTTGAGGGCGAGGCCGGAGCATTATTTCGACATCTCGAATATTGGACGGTCTGTGAGCGATCTCCGGCAGTTCGAGCCAGTGAGATCGTCTTCTATCTGACAAGTGAACAGGTTGACCGGGCAATGCACGGCGTGCGGCTCCGTTACGGTCACGAATGTCGCAATTACGAAGATCCGCCTGCGATCTGGGTGGCGCCCGTATTGTTCATTCGCTCGAAGTCGGGAATGTGGATCATCGTAGATGAGCCTGCGGCCGAGTTTCGTATACCGGAGAATTACCGGAAGCTCAAAAGTCATTTGAGCGCAGTCCGAAGGGCGGCGCAAAAGCTGCTTGGACAAGTAACGGCAGCGCTAGGTTCGGGTCTCCGGTTATCTTCTCTAGCCGAGCACTACAATGACAAGGGCATCTTTGCAGAGCTTCGTGGAGTCACCGAAGAAGCGCCGGATCGCTTCCTCGTCGCGACCGGACAGGAAACACACTACCTTCTTCCTACGCCGTCTGTGCTTCGGTGTCCTTTCCATGATTGGTCGCGAGCGAATGAAAAAGGCGTGGCATCAGACTATCTAGGAGAGCGCTCTATTGACCCGCGCGCCTACTTTATCTCTGGAGAAACACACTACTGTTCTCACAGCCACGTGGAATTGGCGAAAGGGAACAGGATAACGGCTGCAAATTCAGGAGGTTGTGGCTCCAGGAGCGGAAAGGAGGGTCAAGCATTTTGCGAGATCTGGCGCTTCGAGACGCATTTGTGTTGTCGGACTTGCGTGTTCGAAATGGTCTGCACGAAAGCCGAAGTTTTTCGCCTTCCCTGCGAACGCGTAGCTCGTCAGAGCGGCGTGGCGAACAACTGATAAAGCGGCGTTGGCGGCGAGCAAGACTATACGAATTTCTGAGGATCCGGTTCTGACAGCGGAGGTTCGGAGGCAGATTGAGCGGGTAATGGCACGATCCGCCACTTGATGCCGGCCTCACGCAGTTCGGCGAATCGAGCTTCGGGAATGTCCGGGCAAGCGAGGAGCCGTCGTCCTCCGTTCGCCTCGATATGGTTCATCTCGGCGAACAGACGGCGATGTCTCCCCAAGGTTTTCCGATGGATTCGTCCACCTCCGATGCCTTTATCATCGAGCAGCACTTCCATTCGAAGACGAGGTTTTAGTGGAGGATCAGCGTCCTGCACAAAGAAGTCAGGTTTTTGTGCAAAGCCCGTCCAGCGGTGGGAGCGACGGCGCATCGCATTAAGCGCTGCCAAGTGGGCACAGTGATGCATTCCCGTAAACGCGCACTCAGTGGATTGGCTCGACGGTCCTGACCGCCTTGATTGCCGTTCTTTCCGCATAGTTGAACTGCCGCTGAATGTTGCCCTTCTTCGAAAGATCTCTGGCGTGAAGTATTTTGTCTCTAATTTCTGCTTCTGAGAGACCGTGGCTCGCTGCGTGCAAAGCCCAAGCCATATCAGCGCGATGCAAGTCGCCCTCGTAGCGCAGATCGCCGTGAAACTCAGCGAGGGATCGAGCAGCGTTATTATTCGAAGTTGCCTGAGAGGTCGTCCGCGACGCACGTTTGGCAGCTTTTTCTGCGAGTGCTTTCACCTCTGTCAGGAATTCGCGAGCCGCGTCGTAGATCGCGCCATCGCTCTCGTGCAGACGGGCAAAGGGCGCGAATCCATTTCGCAAGAGTCTTTCGGGCTTCCGATTTGTGAAGCCCGCGAGTCGACCGAAATGTCTCCAGTCCGCACTCGAGAGATCGCCGCCGAAGCGCTTCGCGAGTTCCTTCGCGGCGCAACTGCTCATGCTTCGATCGAGAGTTCTTCCGTGATTCAGCCAGACCTGAAAATTCTGAGGTGAGGTCTCTACGATGACGGCCGGTTCAAATCCGGTATCCGTCATTCGAGCAATCGCATCAACGCCGAGATCGTCGACCAGGCTCAACGCATGGACGCCATGTGGCCGGACGAAGATGTGCGCACCACGCGCGTTCTCGCGTCTCAGCCGCTGGATGGCTTCTTCTATCTGCCTGACCGTCCACGCCTCGCGAAGGAGCATGCGACCGTCTGGTCGCAGAATGCCGATGTCGAGGTAATCGCTCGCCATCGTTGCGAGTTGTCTTCTGACCTGGCTACGGGTGACGACGCTGCTCATCACTGATCATCCGCTTTCGCCTGGAGGCGGGAAAACTAGATCTTGGCTGTACCTTTGTTTCCGGAAGCCATGTTGCTCGTTGCATTTCCATTCCCATTTCCGCCGATGTAGCGGGTGGAACCGCCGCCAGTGCCGCCTTTCGGTCCCATCTGTCGAGTGAGCTTGGAGTTCAGGACTTGGGTTCCAGCATTCGGATCGCTAGACGCAGCGGTGCTTGGCGCTGCGCCGACTCGTGCTTCAGGCTGATCCGCGGGCGCTCTTGGAGCCTGTATGCCCTCGTTCGCTCTGAACCGGGCTTCAACGCTTCCGTCGCTTCCTCCGAGTGCGCGCACCGCCTTATTTCCGACGGCCTGCATCATGCTGGAGATAGGTTGGATGATCGTGCGGGCGATAAAAGCCGCCTCAAATGCTTGGTTGAGCGCGAGTCCGGCCGTGCCGCTGACAATGCCGGCGGCTGTGGAAGGAACCACTGTTGTTATGATTGCGAGGATAACGCTGTTCGCCACTAAGTTCAGAAGCAAAGGCCAATTCATGGGTGCCGAGCAGACTTTCGTTATGATTGACGATGGGGGGCCGGCGCCGAGGCCCGAAAACCAAGGAAGGGTGGTGGTAGCTGGCGCGCAGGCAGCTACCAATGCGTTGTTCCATTGAGTAGCGATCTTCACGCCAATCCCGAGTACCAAGTAAAAGAAGAGTAGACGAACGCCGGCCTTGATCACGTAGCCGAAATATCCCTCGGCGATCGGAGCGGTGAAGCGGCTGCCGCCGAACGCGAGAAGGATCGATGCGCCCCCGACGACGAGGTACATCTCAATGACCACCAATAGGGCGAGCGCCGCGATAATGGTGAACGACAGAAGAATGAAGAATGCCGCGACCGTCTGACCAAGGGCCATAGAGAAATTGGGAATCATGCCGGTGCTAGCGGGCGTGTTGTATATGGTCTCAGCCATTTGACCGCCAAGATCGAGAACTGTGCTGGGGCTGAGGTTGGGAACTCCGCTGACCGCCGCACCGATCGCGGAAAAGCTTTTCATGACGCCGGTCATCCAAGGGAACGCGTTGATCAGCATCAGATAGATGAACCCGGCGCTAAACAGGTGCCTGAACAAGCGCCCGATGTATCGAGGCGCGTCGCCCTGATCGGTCATGTACTGGATGGCGGTTACGAGGATCTCGATAAAGAGAAGTGCTACGAAAAGCTTGGTCGCGTAAGGCTGAATTCCGCTCGCGTAAGCCTGTGCTGCGGCCGTAAATTGTCCACCGATAGCATTTGGATCCATGTGAAATTCTCCAACTGCGTAGGCTCGGTCTCCCGCCCGATTGGCTTAGTGCTGTGGTGGTGGGGGTGCGTTGTTTTTCGGATTGAAAGTGTCGCCGGAGTATGGCGCGGAAAATACTGCCTGGTTTTGAGCCGCCGCTCGTTTCTCTTGGTAGTAATGCCAGCCGCCGTATATGACCGCGCAGAAACCGATACCCGCTAGAAACAGGATGATGGGATTGATTCGTTTCATTTCGCTGAATCCTCCGGCGTCGGCCAATGTTGTCTTAGTGCTGGGACGGCGCGGGCGCGTTGTTCGTCGGATTGAAACTGTCACCGAGATATTGCTGTGAGAAGACCGCCTGCGCCGCCAGATTACTTTGTACTTGCGCGTTGACCTGATTGGCCGCCGCCACGTTCTGCGAGTTCATCTGCGCCATTACGAGTTGGCGGAGCATCTGAATCTGTTGGACCTGCGCAAGCGCCAATTCATTGCTGACTTGAATCGCCTGCAGGTTGCCGATTGCAGTCTGGTTCTTGGTCTCGAGCTGCTGAAGCGTAGCCTGTTCGGCTTGAAAATTCTGTGCCTGGGTCTGTGCCGACGCGAGCGCACCATTGAGAGTGTTGAGCGTGGTTGTGGTCATCGCCTGCGGACTCTGCGCTCCCGGAGTGCTGGTCACTTGGTAGCCTGGATATAGCTGCTGGAACTGCTGCGAGAGTCCTTGGAAGGTGTAAGAAAGCCCTTCCTGTTCGCTGATCAATCCCCCGAGATTCGCAAGTAAGTTCTGGTTGGACTGCCATACACCCGCACCACCTCCAGTGGTGTTCTTGATCATGTACTGAAGTTGCGAAGCGAGGTTCCGGACGGCCGCAGTTTCCTGCTGAAGCTGCGCGAGCTGGCGGGCATAGACGCTTGGATCAAAAACGATCTGTCCGCCACCGAATTGAGCGCCTGCCGGGAGGGGCGCAGCCAATCCTTGGAACAGCGCGGCAATCAACCAAACGAGAAAGAACCAACGTACCCGACTTTGTATTGTGGTCTTCATTTTTCTCGCCTCCTTTCAATGGACTGCGCCGTTGGCGTAACTGGCTTCTCCGCTAGGAATGGTCGGTGCTGAGCCTTGCGCCCGGCTGTCTCTGCCCCTCAGGCTGCTCCAATAGTCGGCCCATTCGGAGAGATTGCGCGCGCGGAGCCACTGGACTGGCCAATCGTCACCATATTCGCGGATCATGCGCCGCGCCTTGAAGATGTCTTCCTTGGAACCTGCGCCAACGAACGAAAGGGTCGCCGGTTCTAGTGCGAGATCGAAGAGGCGCCGGCCAAGAGGCGAGACATAGTAGTAATGCCTCTTAGGAATGGCGTCTGCGATGATTTCCCGCTGGCGTGGACTGAGGCCGAACCTGTGATAAAGCGCGGCGGTGTTGGGATTACGCGCCTCGGGATTCGGCAAGTAGATTTTTGTGGGACACGACTCAAGGATCACGTCGCAAAACGATGAGTTTGCAACCTCGGTGAGGCTTTGAGTCGCGAGAATCACGGCCGCGTTTTTCTTACGGAGCGTGCGCAACCATTCCTCGATCTTGGCGCCGAAAAGCTCGTTGGCCAGCATGATCCAAGCTTCGTCGATAACGACGAGCGTTGGTTTTCCGTCCAGGCGCTGATCAATGCGATGGAAAAGATAGAGCAATACGGGAATCAGGACTTTCGGCCCCATCGCCATAAGAGTTTCAAGCTCGAACGTGATGAACCGACTGTCCAGCAGCGTGTCGCGATCGGCATCGAGAAATCGCCCGAGTGGACCCGCGATCGAGTACTCGCTTAGAGCGGTGCGCAGCTCTTCGTCCTGAACAGTCGCGATGAGATGGGTGAAGGTGCGCGCATGCCGCGGGCTCTCGCCCAAAAGCTCCAGTGCGCGCCAGAGCGCCTTGCGGTGCTGGGGGAGAACCTTGAGATTTTGTAACTGGAGCAGATTCTCGAGGTATTCCTGCGCCCATGTTCTTTCGCCCTCGTCGTCCACGCCGATCAGCGGGCACGCGGCGATTTCGTCCTCTCCAATATCGAAGTGGTCTCCGCCACAGGCTTTCGTGAGGATGAACGACGAGTATCCCTTGTCGAAATGAAAGACTTGCATGTCGGGGACCCGGAAAGCCTGCGCTTCGATGATCCCGAGGAACGTGCTCTTGCCGGCGCCAACCGGGCCGATGACTAGGTTGTGACCTACATCGCCGACGTGTGGATGATACCGAAAGGGCGTGCGCCCGCTCGTGGAGGCATGAATAAATGCCGGCGTCTCGTCGGGATACATCGGGCATGGACTAGTTTCGAGACCGGCCCACACGGCGGTAGTCGATATCAAGTCTGCCAGATTCTGAGTGTGTACGACTGGCTTTCTGACATTGTGATGGCCGTGACCGGGCATTGAACCGAGGTACGCATCACATGCGTTCAGATCTTCTATTCGTGCGGGGAAACCGTGATGCATGAAATGCTTTCGCACTTCCTGCGCATGCGCATCCGCGACTTCGGCATCATCCTCGATGACGACGACGTTCATGGTTAGATAGCAGTACCGAACGAGTGCCCCATGAGCCTCGGCGACCGCCATATCCGCATCGGCCGCCATGTCGAGCGCGTGTTGATTCTGGAACGCTGGAGATGAGCTCGAACCGGCGAAGCTCTCCTTGAGGAATGCCTTAAAATCGAGGCGCTTCTGAAACCAATTGCGCCGCATGGTCGAAAGCTGCTGCACGCCGGTGGTCGGATCAAGCATGATTGCTCGAATCGACCAGCGATAGCAGAACGGGAGTTCACTCAGGAATGCGGTGACTTCCGCATGCGACTCCAGCGGAAATCCTGCGGGCGCGATAATGCGGATGTGACGACCCTCGATTGTCGGCGTGAAGCCGGGCACGAATCGGTAGTTACCTAACACAGCGTCGAGGTGATTGAAGGTGGCAGGCGGACGCACGTACGTGGGTCTTCCGATGATGCAGCTCTCCAGAAAAGAGAGAATTTCAGAGTCATCCATGCGCCGGATTCTGAGATGGCTGCTTAACGCTTGCTCCAGCTCAGCGGCGGCCTCGCAGAAATATTCGAGCGTGCGGCGCCCATCCGCCTTGCGCCTATCACGGCTTGAGAAAAAGAGCTTCGCGGGCCGGGATTGGTAGTCGGGCGGCGGTCGGTAAGTGAAGCTCAGAGCGAATCTGGTCTCAAGATGTTTGCCCTCGGCCGTATAGTGTATTTCCCGTTCGCGATCGATGAGTGCGGTCGTGGGGTCGCGAAATGCGCCGCCCGTTGGGTAGTCAATACTTGGATGACGAACGAGGTCGGTACTGATCATGAATCCATCGCCGTGATGCGTGAGGACTTGGTTGGTGTGGTGTTTGAGAGCCGAGATCTCCAGGGGTGATGCTGAGTTGAGGTCAGGTCCGCGATACGCAAAGCAGGTCATCATCGCGCCGTCCTTCAGAACAACCACGCCGGGCGCACCTAGAAAAGCATAGTTGAGAAGGTCCGGCATCCCTATTCGCCGATCCTTCCTTCGGCCTAGATCCTTAAATTCCCTGAACAGCATGCGACTAATCCCTCCTAACGGCGCATTTCGCGTGGACTAGGAACGGACGGATTCACCCGAGCCGGCGAGGCGGAGATTGCGGCGCGAGCTGGATAGTAGTCCTGGTATCGGATGTGCCGCACATAAACGCGGCTCAGTTGCGGGTCGAAGTTTGCCGCTTGCACGAGCGCCCAGTGCCCAACCGTCACTAGCAGTGCGCTGATCGTCACAGTGTACCAATGCAATCCGCCTCCGAAGAAAATCGCTGCGGCCGTGATCCAGTTGGCAATCGCCGGCGCCCGCTCCGCTCCTGCGAGCAGGAGCGGGCGCGTTAGCGATTGATGGATCGCGCTTCGGCTGGCGGTGGTCTCGTCGCTCATCGCATGTCCTTCTCAGAAGAGCGCTCCCGCGAATGGAAACACCGCCGTCATGAGCTGCGTCGCTCCAAGAGCCGCCGCACCGCCAAATGCGAGAGCCGACATCTTGCGGGCGCCCGTACCGTGCTCGCTGAAAGCCCACGTCAGCCCCGCGCCGATGATGGCCGCCGTAGTGATCGAATGAGCAACTGGACCCTGCAGATCGGTTTGCAGGGTCGTAAGCGGCTGATCCCATGGAAGCGCGCCACCTGCGGCTGCCGCTGCAAAAGCCCGCGCCGGGAGTGCGATCGTCAATACGCCGAATGCGTAGCCCACGCGCGCCGCGAACTCGACCCACGTACCTCTGATCTGTTCCAACGCCTTCATGTCTTGAACCTCCTCTTCCTGTCGAAATGAATTCTCAAACTCAAATATAAATTGATGTCCATCACTCCATCTCCAGCGGCGATAGCCGGAATCCCTCAGCGGCGTTGTAGCCTTCGACTCGAACCAGCTCCTTAAGCCGCCGACCTTCGGGCTTTCGCACGATGAACGCGATCAAATCGACGGTTTCAGCAATCAGCTCCGGCTGGGGCGGCACGCCTGCCTCCTGCACCAAGCTGGAAAGCCGAGTGAGTGCGGCGCGGGCGCTGTTGGCGTGAACCGTAGTTACGCCACCGGGGTGGCCGGTATTCCACGCCTTCAGCATACTTAGCGCCTCGGCGCCGCGAACTTCGCCGATAATGATGCGGTCTGGTCTCAGTCGCATCGTCGCGCGGACGAGGCGAGTCAGATCCGCGGCTTCGCAGGTGCGTAACTGAATTGCATTGCGAGCGCTGCAGTGAAGCTCGTAGGTGTCCTCGAGAATCGCGTATCTCTCGCTGGGATCTCCCAGTTTGGCCATTTCGTAGATAAGAGCGCTCGTCAGGGTTGTCTTTCCAGATCCGGTACCTCCAGAAATCACGATGTTTTGACATTCAGTGATCGCGGTGCGGAACACCCCGGCCTGAAACTCCGAGACGATTCCCGAGCTCACGTAGTCATCGAGCGTGTAAACTATTTGCGCCGGTTTCCGGATGGCGAAACAGGGTTGAGCGACGACCGGCGGAACGAGCCCCTCAAACCTTCCGATTCCACCTGGCAGCTCTCCTTCAATGATTGGGATCTGCGCGTTGACGACGGTATTGAGCAAAGCCGCCACCGTGCCGATGAGGCTTTCGACCTGAGTTGCGGGCATCACGCAACCTGAATCCCACATGCCCTTGCCATGCGCGTCGAGCCAAAGATGGCCGTCCTGGTTAACGATCAGATCGGTCACCGCGGGGTCTGCGATGCCCTCTCTTGCTTTCCCTCCCAGCTCGCGTTCGAACTTTTCGATCAGACGCGCTTGCTGAACGTCGCGCGCGGAATTCATAGCCGGACCTCCGCTCTCTGTTCTGCGAGGATTTTGCTTTCCACTTCTGAATTATCGCGGACATCCACGTCGCTGAGGATCTCGGCGACCATACGCCGCCAATTCCGGTGTCTTCGTTCGCCACTTTCCCCTGCGCTTTTTTGCTGATCGTGGGGGATCTCCGGAGTGTGTATGAGCATCGTTCGCGCAAATTGATCCAGCATCGTTGCCAGCAAGCTCAGCCGACTGAGCACGTCGCGTGTGCCCTTGTCGGTCACTGTCGCAACTTGTTGAGCAATGCGGCGCTCGCTCTCATTCAACAACACTTCGAACGCACAGTTCTCGGAGTCACTAGTTCCGATCTGGGGACGGGGGTCAGTTTGGTGATCGCCTCCGAGCGCCCGCTCTTTCAGATACCGAGAGAGCGTTACGCCGCGTTTCGCGACTTGCGCCTTCAACTGCGCAAGTTCCTCGTCGTTCACGTAACAGGCGACTTGATGCGAGCGTTTCACATCAACCTCTCTGGCGTCCTCGCGCGCTCGTCTTTCACTGACCCGGAAGCGTTCTTGGCCGAATCGCTGGTTCTTAGAAACAACAAGCGTTGCTCCGGTGCTTTCTCCTTTCGGCTTCTTGCAACGCGTGCTGCCTCTCCAGGCAAATTCGATGCATGGACCTCGTCAATTTTTTCCGATGGTGCGGTTATCGGCAGCGGGGGCGATGCTTGCTCGATCGGATCAGCGGGAAGTCGAATGATCCGATCGCTCTGTCGGGGCGGCGGAATCGTGGCCCGCTCCATGAACATTGGTTGCTTAAAGTAGAGGAGCTTCGTGGCGCGGATCGCCGGATGTCCGCTCGTGAAAATGAGCGCGTCGTTCTCATTCATCCGCATCACCTCGTCAGGAGTCATCATCGGTCGCGCAATCTCTGGCTCCGAGGTGCTGGCTCCGCTGCTGGATACAGTGCGCTGCGAATGACGTACAGTGGCTTCTCCGGCCATTGCCGAGATCCATCGTGCCGTTTCTATGCGATTTGGGGTAAACGCCACACGCGTATTGCAATTGCTGGTGATCG
>CAWDXY010000003.1:0-617718 GCA_963806485.1 uncultured delta proteobacterium | reverse complement strand
ACGAGGTCAGCGTATCGTTCGTCCCATTCGCGGCGCGCTTCGAAATATGGGTTGCTCTCCATGCGAACGCCTCACCGTGAAAATCAGGAACTCACACATCAAACTGCGGCTCGCTGGATTTGTAGGTTGAGCAAATTCCTTGCCATTGGCGGGCATGAGGGCGACCGAGGAGCGGATGCGAAAAAGTTAGTGCCGTGCCGGACGCGAAGATCGATGCTTCGTCTGGCGAACATGAAGAGGGACAACGACCGAATGTCAGCCTGGGCGCTCTCGCCCGAGTCGGAGGCTGGCCGAAGAATGGCTAGGCGAGATCCGTTCTGCGGCTCGCCAGATTCACAATAACTTGGTGGGATCGAACGGGTTTGCCGGCGCGAACTCGCCTTGCCAGGCTCGCTTATGCAGCTCCCACGGCGTGGCGCCCGCCTCGCGCGCAGCTATCATCTTGTCGGGATCGACATATACTCCGAGCGGTCGGCGGTCGAAATCTGGTGAGGTTTGCATATGCTCGATCGCGGCCCAGCGATCCGGGTAGTTGCAGACATTGATCTCGACGCTGTTGCCATCAGGATCCTCATAGTAGAAGCCGGTCTGCGGCCCTTCGTCGACCGAGAACTGCGGCACGATACCGAGCGCCTTGAGCCTGGCATAGCTTCCCAGCAGTTCGTCGAGCGTCCCGAATTCGAACGCAACATGCTGTAAGCGCCGATGCTTGGAGCGCTCGGGATCCGCAGTCAGACCAGGGACTTCGATGACCGCGACGCGATGACTCATTTCGTCGTTGCTGATGAACGCGGCCTTTAGGCGGGAGGCAGGAGTGCCGGCAGGTGCGTCCGTGGGATTTTCCGATTCATGGATGGTCCGCATGCCAAGGACCTTTTGATACCAGTCGAGCAAGCGTTGCAGGTTACCCGTGAGCAAGCCGAAGTGCTGCAATTTAGGGTGCATTATTGTTTCGGTGTTAAGCATTGAGTTTTCCTTTGCGGGCCGCGGACTGTTTTTCGCATTCAACTTCTGAAGTGACCGATGGTGTGGCAGCAAAGCATCGCGAGGATCCAACTCACGAGACGGCCATTTCTGGTCCTGCCGCGCAAGCTTACTTCTCACGAAACCCGAGGAGAAGAACAAACTTCCAGAGAGGATCGCGTTCGCGGAATTCAAAGATCTGAGCCTAAAGCGGATCTCCCGCTTCGAGTGCGAACCAATCGTCTAAGGAAATCTGTTCTCGAGAAACCGTGGGCTCGGAGAAGGCGATCATCGTCTTCGACAATGCGATATTCCATCCGCAAAAGTGTTCCAAAAGTGTGCCCAGTCAGTGCCCACTCAGTGCCCACTTCCGGCTTTTTCAGCGTGATCTGAGATGATGTCGATTCGCTGATAACCCTTATATTTCCTACACTATATGATCTGGTGTGATCTGAGAAAACGTCGCGGGCAAGTTTAGGAATCCTGTGCTCTATCCATCTGAGCTAAGGGGGCGCCCGAGAATTTTCTCACAATATCAAATAGCTGGGGACGTCGCTCCACTTCAACGAGAGCTGTTCCAGTCGCGCTGAATCTCCCACCGGCGCATCCCGGTCCGAGCGGCAAGCTCAGCGTTGTATCGTTCGGATACATCTGGCTGCCTCGCTCGGCACCACAATCGCCCATTGACGGACTTTTTCGGTCTCGAGAGATTGAGAAGCCGCCGACGTTTGTTCTTTGGAGAACCTATATCTACGATTCGTGCGCAGTTCGATGGCGCCGACACTTCCTGCAAATTGACGGTTCTGCCAGTAGTTTTCGACGTGTCGGGGTGGTCTGCGAGGTTCAATTGGTCTCTGGGGCACAAATGTTGCTCGAAGAGGAATGCGCCGAATGCTTCGGCGCCGATTGGGGGATTTTATGCCACACGGACGAATTTTCTCGACGTTTTTGTTCGCATTCGGGGTCGCGGCGCTATCGATAGCGGGGCTGGCGCGCGCGGCCGACAGCGACGGCAGCGACGCCGCCGCGATGAAGGAAATCAGGAGCGAGATGCGTCAGCTGCGGGAGGAGCGCAAGCGTGACCACGAGGTAATCCGCTCGCTCGAAATCAAGGTCCAGCAACTCGAGACGAAAGATTCGCGGGTCGAGTCGACCACGCGGCAACTGCAGAGCACCGATCAGAAGCTGAAGGAGACGACGCTCGAGCTGCAGCAGACCAATCTGCAGGTGCAGACGTTGCAGACCAAGGTCAACGCGCCCATCGCGTCGTCCCAGTTTGGCGACGCCGTCCAACAATATCTAGGCTCGCATTCGTTCACTGTTACCGGGGCGGCCGGCGGCGATTTCATCTATGACCAACAGAGCGGCGCGCTGGACGACCTCCATCATGCGTCGCAGAACTCGTTCTTCTTCGATTGGGAACCGATGATTCTCTACCGCCCGCTTGACTGGATCCTGTTCGAGGGCGTCATCAGCACGAACTTTGGCAGCACCGGGACGGGAGTCGACCTGTCGATCGCGGATTTTCAGATCTTTCTTAACAAGTACATGACCGTTGTGGCCGGGCTGTTCGACCAGCCATTCGGTGACTGGTACGAGAACCAGAGCCCGATGTGGGTGAACCGGTTCGTCACGGCGCCGCTGCCGTTTGGAGTCGAGCCAGTGGTTCCGCCGGCGGACCTTGGGGTCCAGCTCCGTGGCGGTATGCAATTCGGCCGGCTCGGTCAGGATGTCGACTACACAGCCTGGGTTGGAAACGGCATCGGCTTTACCTCGCCCGTCCTTGGGGCAGTGGTCACAAGTCCAACGGCGATCGCAAACAGCCAGACCAACGGCAAGTCATTCGGCGCCCGATTTCGAATCTATCCGCTCCCGATTGATAAGGAGTGGGGGCGGCTCGAGCTCGGCGCGTCCACCTACAATGGCAAGTGGATGAATGGCAACTGGTACAACTCGTGGGGCGTGGACTTCAACTACTTCGTCGGCAACTTGCAGACACGCGGCGAATGGCTGCAGTCGTACCGTCAGATGCCGATGGGACAGGCCTCCGACAATCGCCAGGGATGGTACGTGCAAGCCGGTTACTTCCTGAGCGGCATTAAAGTCCCGGGTCTTCCCGACATGCTCAACAACTATCTCGATCGCCTCGAGCCGCTGGTGCGCTATTCGGGAGTTAATCAGCGCGGCGTTTCGACCGCCGATATCCAGGGCGCAACCGGCGTCGGGCTGGGCGGAGTGCAGGTCGGACTGGTTCCCGACTTCGGCATCAACGGGTCGCCGGCAACCTACGCGCCGCATGCCCGCGAAGTCGCGCTCGGTCTCGACTATTGGATCGCGCCGTCGATCGTCTGGCAGAACGAACTCGACATCGAGTTGCCGCGCGCAGGAGGCGTATTCGTCTCACCAAGCGGCACCGTGACGCCCGCGGGTTCGGTGCCGAACGATCACGCGTTCCTAAGCCAGTTCACGATCGGATTCTGAGCGGAGTCACGATCATGAAAAAAATACTAGCGACAATCGCACTGGCGGCTCTCGTGATCGGATCGGCTGGCGTTCGGGCTTCGGCGCAGGACCAGGACAATATGTCGCCGGCCGAGCACAAGCGCCTGTTCCGCGAGGGCGCCAAGCTGTGGCCGGTCTACTGCAACACCTGTCACAACGCGCGGCCGGGATCGGAGAAGGCGCCTTACGAGTGGAACCTGATCATCATGCATATGCGTACGCTCGGAAACTTCCCTGAAGAAGATACTCAGGCGATTTTGGAATATCTCAAGGCTCGTTGAATCGGCTTGGGGCAAACACTGAAACGGAGGACGATGTGAATCGAATCATCTCAACCCTTGGCGCGTGCGCAATCGTCGCATGCGCGTTTGCGCCGGTCCGCGCGGCGGACGTGGCGGCCGCCAAGCAGAACTACGATACGTTTTGCGTGAAGTGTCACGGCGCCAATGGCAAGGGCGACGGCCCCGCAGCCGCCACGCTCTCAACGAAGCCGCGTGACTACACCGATTGCGCTAGGATGGCACAGGAATCCGATGAGAAGTTGTTCAACGTGATCAAGAACGGCGGCAAGGCTAACGGCTTGAGCGGCGATATGCAGGCGTGGAGTTCGGGTTTCGACGACGGCGAGATCCATGACCTGGTCGCCTACGTCAGGACCTTCTGCAAGAAGTAGGGCGCGATGAGCGATGGAGGTTCAATCGACGCGACGCCGCGCGACCTGTGGTGGTTCCGCAAGAACGTGCCGTGCCTTGATGCGTGCCCGGTCAAAACCGACGCGGGCCGCTATGTTCAACTGATCGCCGAGGGACGGCTGGCCGAAGCTTACCGCGTCGCGCGATCTCCCAATCCGATCGCGTCGATATGCGGGCGCGCGTGTGGCGCTCCGTGCGAGGACGCGTGCCGCCGCGGCAAGATCGATGCGCCGGTGACGATTCGCGCACTCAAGCGCTTTCTCACCGAGCAATTCGGCCCCGAAGCGCTCTCGTCCAAGGGAGTGCGCGAGATGATCGCCGGACCTTCGGGCGGCGGCAGCGTGACTCCCGGTCATATCGACGTCCCCGGCGCGCGACCCGACGCCGATGGGTCCAAGCGCAAAGTCGCGGTGGTCGGCGCGGGGCCAGCCGGGCTCGCATGCGCAAACGATCTGGCGCTGATGGGCTACAGCGTGACGGTTTTCGAGGCGATGCCGCATGCGGGCGGAATGCTCCGCTACGGGATTCCCGCCTACCGGCTGCCGCGCGATGTGATTGACTGCCAGGTCGCCGAGATCGAAGCGCTCGGCGTCGAGTTTCGCTACTCGTCGCCGCTTCGACCCGGCTTTGGCGTTCGCGAACTGAAGGAACAGGGCTTCGAGGCCATCTTTCTTGCGGTTGGCGCGTCGCGCGGCCGCGCAGTGCCCATTGAGGGCAGCGACGCCGACGGCGTGATCAAAGCAATCGACTACCTGCTCAATATCAATCGCGGCTATCGCGTTCCGCTGGGCGGCAGGGTGGTCGTTATCGGCGGCGGACTCGTCGCGATCGATGCGGCGCGAACCGCGGTGCGCGCACTGGTGCCCGGACTCGTCATGTCCGAGGAGGAAGAGCACAGCGTCGCGGCGGGTACGATGCGCGTGGCGCTCGATGCGGCGCGCGAGGCGGCGCGGCGCGGTGCACTGGAAGTAACAGTCGCGAGTCTCGAGTCCGGGGCAGAGATGCCGGCGATGAAATCGGCGCAGGGCCGCGAGGAACTCGACATCGCGCGCGAAGAGGGCGTCGCGTTTATGCCCGGATGGGGACCGAAGCGAGTCGTCATCCGCGACGGCCACGCAGTCGGAATCGAACTCGTGAAATGCGTCAGGGTATTCGACGAGGCGGGACGCTTCCGGCCGCAATTCGACGAGAACGATCGGCGGGTGGTTGATGCCGACGCGGTAATCCTCGCGATCGGGCAGGCGCCGGACCTGTCGTTCGTCACGCCCGAAGATGGAGTGACAGTCACGCCGGCGGGAACCCTCAAGATCGATCTGGTCACGCTCGAAACCGGCATCGCGGGCGTCTTCGCGGGGGGCGATGCGGCCTTCCCGCCGTCGCTGCTGATCACGTGCGCACAGCATGGCAAGCTCGCCGCGCGCGGTATCGACGCGTATCTGCGCGGCAAGCCGCTCGGCCAGCCGCGGATGCACGTCACAATCGAGGAGCTGCCGACCGACACCTACACGATGGCCGACCGCTACGAGCAGAAGCATCGCGATATTCCGCTGGTTCCGCTCTCGCGCCGGACCGGAATCACCGAGGTCGAATCCACTTTCACGGCGGACGGCGCGCGCGAGCAGGCCGAGCGATGCCTCTACTGCCATATTCATCCGATCTACGACGGCGCGAAATGCATCCTGTGCAATCGATGCGTGGACATCTGCCCGGAGCATTGCCTGCATTTCACGCTCGCGGGAGAAATCGCCGATCAGGAGCGGGTTGCCGGCGTGATGGCGGAAACGGAAACGCGCAGCGCGTTTCTCTACGACGAGGCCAAATGTATCCGCTGTGGCCTGTGCGCGACGCGATGTCCGACCTCGGCAATCACGATGGAGCGCTTTCAGTTCGAGGAAACCGCCGGCTGATGGACGGCGAGCGGCGAAAAATCCTGCGCTTCATCGGCAAGGGATCGGTGCTGGCCGCCTTCCTTGCGCAAATCGGAGCTGCCGGCAGGGCATTCTTTCCCAACGTGCTCTACGAGCCGCCCAGCCGCTTCAAACTCAAGCGTCCCGACGCCTATCCCGACGGCTACACGCTCGACGAGGCGCACCGGCTCTACGTGATTCGCCAGAAAGAAGCGTTCCACGTGATCTCCGCGATCTGTACGCATCTTGGATGCAACGTGCAGTGGCGCGACACCGAGTTCGATTGCCCATGCCACGGCAGTCGCTTTCGTCCTGACGGCACGGTGATCTCGGGGCCCGCGCCGCGTCCGCTCGATTGGTTTGCGACAACGGTTTCGCCCGACGGGTTCCTGCAAGTCGATAGCGCAATAGATGTGGCGCGTGACTTCAGGCTGATCATTGGCGGCAAAGGCCAGGCCTGATCGGTGGGCGAGAAGGTCAAGGCGCTCTGGCGCAAGACTTCGTGGGCGTGGTCGCCCGCCAGCGACCGCGAATCGTCCGAAGCAATCGTCAAGAATTTCTGGCTCCACTGGTTCCCGGCCAAAGTCGCGCGCGCGAGCATGGACTGGAACTACTCGTTCTGGCTCGGCACCGCGTCGGCGTCGTTGCTGCTCATCCTGACCATCACGGGCGTGATGCTGATGTTTTTCTACGTGCCCTCGACCGAGCGCGCCTACGGGAGCATCAAGGATCTGCAGTACGCCGTCAGCTTCGGCCGCTTGCTGAGGAATCAGCATCGATGGGCGGCGGAAGGGATGGTCGCGGTGGTCTACATCCACATGGCGCGAGTATTTTTCACCGGCGCTTACCGCGGCGATCGCGCGATCAACTGGGTGGTCGGCGTCGTTCTCTTTCTGGTGACGTTGTTCCTGTCGTTCACCGGCTACCTGCTGCCGTGGGACCAGCTCGCGTTCTGGGCGATCACGGTCGGCACGAGCATCGCGAAGCAGGCGCCGCTGGTCGGGCCCACTATTCAATTCCTGCTGCTCGGCGGCCACGAAATTGGACAGCAGACTTTGCTGCGCTTTTACGTGCTGCACGTTTTCTTCCTGCCGGTCTTCGTGTGGGTGCTGTTCGCGTATCACATGTGGCGCGTGCGCAAGGACGGCGGCCTCGCGGCAATCGAGGGCATTCGCAATCAGCGCACGATGGTGGCGAAGGCGACTCCGAAGACCAAGAGCTACTCGCTGTTCGGGATTACGCCGGGCACTTCGGTGGCGGTGATGAGCTCGACCGGGCTCGAAGAGTCCGACCAGGTGTTCTCGTCGCCCAATATGTCGCGGCGAATCGCGCTGGTCTTCCTGGTCGTGTTCAACCTCACGCTGCTGGCCGCGATCCTGTTCAACGCACCGCTCGAGGGTCTCGCGAATCCGTCGGTGACGCCGAATCCGGCGAAAGCGCCCTGGTATTTCGTGTGGCTGCAAGAGCTGGTCGCGTCGACGACAGTACGGTTCGGTGGATATACGGTCAGCGGCGCGCTGCTCGGCGGGATACTGCTCCCGGGATTTCTGCTCGCCGTGCTGACGCTGTGGCCGTGGCTCGATCGCTCACCGCTTCGGGCCCAAGGTCGATGGCTCGCGCCCGAGCGCAAGCGTCAGAACGCGACCTTCGCCATCGCGACTCTCGCGATCATCGTGCTGATCATGGTCGGCGTCTACTTGCGCGGCCCGTACTGGCGGATCTACTGGCCCGGCCAGCCGCGCCCCGAGACGCCGCGGCTCTACTGACATGGCCGGCGGCAAAGAATCGTACGAGGCAAAGGATTTCGGCTGGCTGGTCGCGATGTCCTTGCTGTTCTTCGTGCTGGTCGCCGTCGGTTTCTGGCTCGAGTTCAGCACCGAGTGGGGAGGCTATCAGCGCGAGTTTCCGCAACTGCTCGGCCACTACGGCAAGGTCGAAGACGCGCGCGACTTCCGCGCGGGCATCCAGCAAATCTGGGTTCCAAAGATCGGTGTGACCGACAGATGCATCACGTGCCACCTCGGCTACGAATGGTCATCCGTGCTTCCCGCCTCGATCGCAGAGCCGCTCAAACCGCATCCGATGAACGATTGGATCGCGAAGCATGAGTTCGCGAAGTTCGGATGCACGCCATGCCACGGCGGCGACGGCGCGGCGACGACCATCGCGGGCGCCCATCAGGGCGGACACGGATGGGACGATCCGATGCTCTCGAGCGCGCTCGCGGGGCGAAACGGTCTCACGATGACCGAGATGATGCAGATGCGATGCAACTTTTGCCATCGACATGATGCCGCCACGCCGGGGATGGACGAGATCAATCTCGCCAAGGTGCTCTTCAAGAAGAAAAAGTGCCTCGTATGCCACGTCGTCGAAGGACGCGGTGGCACCACCGGAGCCGAACTGACTTACGAGGGCGACCGGAATCCCGAACTGCTGATTTTCACGCACGTCACCGGCGAGCACACGATGTTCAACTGGAACGTGCAGCACCTCACGAAGGCGAGCGTGGTTTCGCCCAACACGCAGATGCCCGATTTCAATTTCAAGCCCGAGGAGTCGCGAGCGCTGACGCTCATGCTGCTGAGCTGGCGCCGGTTGACGTATCCCCCGGAATACATCCCCGATCCCGAAGTAGCCGAGGCCGCGTTGCAACCGTCGCCAACGCCAACCGCGACCCCTGCTGCTGCCGCGACGCCTGCAGCGCACTGATGGTCGCCGTTATTTGGCGCCTCAGGTCTTTAGCACGATTGTTCCCGACGCTTTTGCGGCTCTGATGAGATCTGCATCTAACGTGGCGAGCGGCAGTTTGCGGCGCAGCGCGAGTTCCAGATAACAAGCGTCGTAAGCACTGAGCCGGTGGCGTTCAGCAAGTTGGACCGTGGTCGTCCATGCGTGTTCGGTGGTCTCGGTATCGAGAGTGACCGGTAGATCGCGCAGAAAACCGGCAAGTTCCGCCCGCTGCCGCGCATGAATTCGCTTTCGCCGTTCGGCCATCAACAGCCCGTTCAGTGCCTCTAAGGGCCACAAAAGGGGCGCCAGAGCACCCGTCTGACCGACGCGGTACAGCAGGTCCGTGATCGGCTGAGTGCGTTCCTCCTCGAAGCACCATGCGAGTGTGATCGAAGTATCCACCACAAAGCTCATGGCCGGCCTTCATTCACCAAATCCTTGATCTTCAGGCCGCGCAGCGAGAGGCCCTTGCTGGCTTTCAGCAGACCGTCGATAGCTCGTCTCGCCCTTTCGCGGTCGAAGCCCGCCTCCGCAGGGACGAGTTTAGCAACCGCCTTCCCCCGGCGGGTTATTAGTATTTCCGCCCCGTGCTCGACCTGGTCGAGGAGCGCGCTCAACTTGTTTTTCGCTTCAAACGATCCGACTTCCCGCATGATTATCTCCAGCTAGCTTACAATCTAGCTTATTCTCTTATAGACAAAATCTCAACCGCGCAGCTTGTCGATGAGTTGCGACGCAAAAGGTGATAGCGTTTCAACACACCCATGAAAAATACAGCGACACGACGAATTGCGATCGTCGGCTCCGGCTTCTCCGGCCTATGCCTTGGCATCCAGCTGACCAGGCTCGGAATTGACTCCTTCACTATCTTCGAAAAATCCGACCGGCTCGGCGGCACCTGGCGCGAGAATACCTATCCCGGCGCGGCCTGCGATGTACCGTCGTTTTCCTACTGCTTCTCGTTCGAGCAGAAAACCGATTGGTCGCGGAAATGGGCGCCGCAGTCCGAGATCCTCGACTACATGGAGAGTTGCGCGAAGAAGTACGACCTCATCCGGCATATCCGCTTCGGCACCGAGATCGCCAGCGCCGAGTGGGACGAAGACGCGTCCGTATGGCGAATCCGCACCACCAAGGGCGAAGAGGTCCTTGCCGAAGTTCTGGTCACGGGAGTCGGCCAGTTGAACCGCCCGAGCATCCCGAAGTTGAGCGGCGCCGAGAAGTTCCAGGGCGTGTCGTTCCATTCGGCGCGATGGCGCCACGACGTCGACTTGACCGGCAAGACCGTCGGCGTGGTCGGCAACGCGGCCAGCGCAATCCAGTTCATCCCGCAGATCGCGCCCAAGGCCGGCAAAGTCTATATCTTCCAGCGCAGCGCGAACTGGATGGTGCCGAGAAACGACCTCGCCTACACCGACGCGCAGAAACGCCGCTTCGCCCGGAGTCCAGTGCTGACTCGGCTCTACCGCTGGCTCATTTACTTCCAGCACGAAATCAACTGGCCGGTGTTTCGCGGCAGCGCTTTCCTCTCGCGACGGATGGCGGAGGCTGCCGAGACCTACATGCGCTCGACGGTCAACGATTCCAAGCTCCAGGAGGTGTTGATCCCCGACTATCCGGTCGGCGGCAAGCGCATCCTGATTTCCGACGACTACTATCTCACCCTCAATCGCGAGAACGTCGAAGTCGTGACTGCCGGCATCGACCATCTCGACGAAAACGCAGTCGTCACCAACGACGGCCGCACAATCCCGGTGGATGTCCTCATCTACGCGACCGGATTCGAGTCCACCGCGTTCCTGGCACCGATGGCGATTCGAGGAAGCGAGGGTCGCCTCTTACAAGATGAATGGGCCGACGGCGCAAAGGCCTACTTCGGCATCAGCGTCGCCGGCTTCCCGAATCTTTTTTTAATGTATGGCCCTAACACTAATCTCGGCCACAACTCGATCATCTTCATGATCGAATGCCAGGCCAACTATATCCTCAACTGCCTCCGGCAACTCGACGAGGGCGGCTTCACCGCGATGGAGCTGCGGCGCGAGGTGATGGACGCGTTCGACTCGAGCCAGCAGGAAGAGTTACGGCACCGAGTCTGGGCCTTCACCGGCAAGAGTTGGTACAAGAACGACGCCGGACGCATCACCAACAACTGGTCGGGCAGCACCATCCGCTACTGGTGGAAGACGATTCGAGCGAATCCGCAACTGTATCGCTTCAAAGCGCGCCACGAGCCGCAAACCACCGAGGACGCCGCACCGCAAGACGGCGTCGCTACCACCCGCGCCGCATAAGAGGCAACTCACTCCAGCTTTGGATTCGTCTTGGCGGGACCTTGTAGCGCGTAATGCATGGCATAGTCGGGGTCGCCGCCAGCCTGCACCCACAGCGCCAGGTCGGCCAGGATGGGATCTTCGCGGCTAACCGCAATCTCGCGCAGGATACCGACCGTTACGGCGCGCTCGTCCTCGAACTCTTCGCGCTTGGTGCGCAATTCGTCGGCCTGCGTCTTCTCCATTTGCGCTTGCGCGCGGATTAATTCGATGTTGGCCGCATTCAGTTCGCGGCTGGATTGCGTGCTTATGTAGCCGGTCGCCGTGCTGCCGGCCGTGCCGGCCAGCGAAGCCGCGCCCTCGACGCCGGGCGCCGCCAGCGCCGCGCATCCGGAAACCATAAACGCCAGGGCAACCAAGGCGATCATTCGGACTGACAGGTTCTCACAAGTCTGGCGCATTTTCGGGTTTGCCGCTCCCGCCGGCTTATAGATATGTACGTAGCTGTTCCCGGCCGGATGCGTCCGACCTGTCAGCCGTGAAGACATAACCCGATGGCTCCGTCAAATCTGCGCCATTTCGCGAGGGCTCGCGCTGTTGTACTAATCATTAGTCGAGATTCCGATTCCGTTAACGCTGATCCGTGGGTTTCGAGCGCGGCAGGAAACATAAAATGGCAGACGACAAAAATTCCATGCGATCAAACAGCAGCGTCCTCGTCGATGGGCCTTCGCGGGCGCCTGCGCGGGCGATGCTCAAGGCGGTTGGCTTTACCGATGAAGATCTCAGCAAGCCGCTGATTGCCGTCGCGCATACCTGGATCGAAATCATGCCCTGCACCGCCCATCTGCGGGATCTTGCCGAGCATGTTAAGCGCGGAATTCGCGCGGCGGGCGCCACTCCCGTCGAGTTCAACACCATCGCCGTGTGCGACGGAATCTCGATGGGCACGCACGGGATGCGCGCGTCGCTCATCAGCCGCGAAGTGATCGCCGACTCGATCGAGCTCACTGTGCGCGGCCATTTGTTCGACGGCGTCGTCGCGATGTCCGGATGCGACAAGACGATTCCGGCGACTGTGATGGCGTTGCAGCGGCTCGACCTGCCGTCGCTCATGATTTACGGCGGCTCGATACAACCGGGGCGCTTCGGCGATCAGCAGGTCTCGATCCAGGACGTGTTCGAGGCCGTAGGAGCGCATTCGGCGGGCAAGATGAAGCTCGAAGACCTCAAGAAGCTCGAGGACGTTGCGTGTCCCGGCGTAGGCGCGTGCGGCGGGCAGTTCACCGCCAACACGATGGCGACGGCGACCGAGCTTTTGGGAATCTCGCCGATGGGCTCGAACAGTATTCCGGCCACCGATCCGAAAAAGCCCGAGAGCGCGTTCCAGGCCGGGCGGCTCGTCGTCGATTTGCTCAAGCGCAAACTCAAGCCGAGCCAGATAATCACGAAGAAGGCGCTCGAGAACGCGATCGCGTCGGTCGCGATGACGGGCGGCTCGACCAACGCGGTCCTGCACATCCTCGCGATCGCGCACGAGGCGGGAATCGCGCTCGATATCGACGACTTCGATCGCATCAGCTCGCGCACTCCACTGCTCGCCGACCTGAAACCGGGCGGGCGTTTCCTCGCGACCGACATGTACAAGGCGGGCGGCATTCCACTGATCGCAAAACGCCTGAAGGAAGCCGGGCTGCTCCACGAAAACGAAATGACCGTGACTGGTCGAACGATTGGCGTCGAAGCCGACGCGGCCCGCGAGACGGCCGGGCAGGAAGTCGTGCGTTCGGTCTCGAAGCCGATCAAGGAAACCGGCGGGCTGGTGATTCTGAAGGGCAACCTCGCGCCGGAAGGATGCGTAGTCAAGGTCGCGGGCCACGAGCGCATGACGCATCGCGGGCCGGCGCGGGTGTTCGATTGCGAAGACGACGCATTCAAGGCAGTGTCGGCGCAGAAGATCAAAGCGGGCGACGTCGTCGTGATTCGCTATGAGGGACCGCGCGGCGCGCCCGGAATGCCCGAAATGCTAGGCGTCACAGCGGCCCTGTCAGGGCAGGGCCTGGGCGAATCGGTCGGGCTGCTGACGGACGGACGCTTCTCAGGCGCGACGCACGGCCTGATGGCCGGTCACGTCGCGCCGGAAGCGGCGGTCGGCGGGCCAATCGCCGCGCTTCGAGACGGCGACGTGATAACGTTCGACGTCGCCAAGCGCCGGCTCGACGTGAATCTCACCGACACGGAAATCAAGGCGCGGCTTACGAATTGGAAGGCTCCGGAGCCTCACTATAAGAGTGGCGTGATGGCAAAATACGCGCAGACGGTATCGTCGTCGTCGCGGGGCGCCGTGACAAATTGAAAGTATCACTTGAATTGGGAGAATCGGTCGGGATGCGAGCGCCGGCGGCATCGGCGCACGCGCGCGGAGCGCGCGTGCGCCGATGCCGGACTGCCATGCTGGCGGCCTGCGCGATGCTCGCCGGCGCAGTCGTCCTGCGCGCGCGCGTCGCGCGCGCGCAGGACGACTGGCAAGTCATCGAGCGCCATACGACGGCGCCGGCCCAGGCCGGCGCCGGTGCTGGCGCCACCGCGCACGCCGCCAAGGCGGCCGACGGCTCGATCGTCGCGTGCGGAGAACCCGCACGCCCCGCCAGCGATTCCTACAAAGCCATCGTCGCCCAGCTCAACGACATGTGGGGTCAGAATTTCCAGGTCTACGAATCGCTCGATGCCGGCTCGCCGCATGCGCGTAATGGCGGATGCATCCTCTACAACGAGAAGTTCCTCGACAGCCTCCTTCAACAGTGGATGAGAATTGACGACCCGGACAAGGTTCGCCCGATGCTCTATGCGATCTTCGCGCACGAGATGGGCCATTTGGCGCACGGCGACTTCGATACCGGCAATGACAACGTCCCGGTCAGGAACAAGGAACTCGCCGCCGATCATTTCGCCGGCTACTCGCTCGAGCGGATGGGCCTTCGGCGCCTCGATCCGGTCGAGGTGACGCAGTACTACCAGCTTACCGGCGACGATTTCGTCGGCCACGCGTCGGGCCATGGCAACGGCGAAGAGCGCACCACCGCGTTTCAGGACGGATGGCATCGCGCGGAGATGGGACTGCCCGAGCAAGGCACGGAACCGGCCGGCGGACTCGGCGAACCGTGAGCGCCTCGACAATTTCCAGTCCCTCACGGACCGCTGGCGACGCGATTCGCGCCGACGCCGGTGCGATCGAAGCGCACGGCCTCGGCTTCCACTACGGCGATCGCGAAGCGCTGCACGACGTGACTTTTTCGATCGCACGCGGCGAAATCTTTGGCTTCCTCGGACCCAACGGCGGCGGCAAAACCACCTTGTTCAAGATGCTGTCCACTCTCGCGCCGCTGCAGTCGGGGAGTGCGCAAATGCTTCGGCCACGATCTCGCGGGCGAGACCGAAACTGTGCGCCGGCGCCTGGGCGTCGTGTTTCAGCATCCAAGTCTCGACGGCAAGTTGACGGTCGGCGAAAATCTCGCCGCTCACAGTCATCTATATGGAATCAGCGGCAAGCGGCTGCGCGAGCGCAGCTCGGCGATGCTCGAGCGGCTCGGGTTGTCGGCGCGCGAGCGTGACCGGGTCGAGACGTTGTCGGGCGGGCTCCAGCGCCGCGTCGAGCTCGCCAAGGCTCTGCTGCATGAGCCGGCGCTGCTGCTGCTCGACGAGCCCAGCACGGGGCTCGATCCGGCGGCGCGCCGCGAGTTCTGGAACTATCTCGCGCATCTGCGCGAGCATGAAGGCGTGACGGTCGTGCTGACCACGCACTATATGGAAGAGGCGGAACGATGCGACCGCATCGGCATTTTGCATCAAGGCAAGCTGGTTGCGATCGCGCCGCCGGACGAGCTCAAGTCCGAAGTCGGCGGTGACGTGATCGTGATTCGGACGGCGGCGCCTGAAGTGCTGCAGCGCAAAATCCTCGCGCGCTTCAAGCTCAAGAGCCAACTCGTCGACGGCGCGATTCGTATCGAAAAATTGCGCGCGCACGAACTCGTCCGCGACCTGATCGACGCATTCGGCGAGGAGATCGAGTCGGTTTCATTCGGCAAGCCGACGCTCGAGGACGTTTTTGTGCATCTGACCGGGCATCAGTTCTTCGCGAACACGCCGGAGACGGAATAAAAGCGATGGTTGAGATTTTTCTGCAGGCGGCGACGCTCTGGTATCGCGAGGTCGTACGGTTTATCCGGCAACCGATCCGCGTGATGAGCGCGATTGCGACGCCGCTGGTTTTCTGGCTGCTGCTCGGCGCCGGCCTGCAAGCGTCGTTCAAACCGAGCGGGATGCCGGCCGGCATCGACTACGTCCAATACTTTTACCCGGGCGTGATCGTTCTGATGCTCTTGTTCACGGCGATCTTCGCGACCGCATCGACGGTGGACGATCGACGCCAGGGGTTTCTGCAAGGCGTGCTGGTCGCGCCCATCTCGCGTGCGACGATCGTGCTCGGCCAGGCGCTCGGCTGCACGACGCTGTCGCTGATGCAGGGTGTCATCTTCCTCGCTGATGGCGCCGCTGGCGGGAATCCACCTCAGCGTCGAAGCGATCGTCGTGTCGCTCGCGATGATGGGCCTGATCGCGTTCGCGATGACGAGCATCGGGCTCGCGATGGCGTGGCGGACCGAATCGACGCAAGGCTTCCACGCGTTCATGAACATGCTGCTGCTGCCAATCTGGATGCTCTCGGGCTCGGTCTTTCCAGTCGCGGGCGCGCCGGGATGGTTTCAATGGACCACGCGCCTGAACCCGCTGACCTACGCAGTTGATGCGCTGCGGCAGGGACTCTACCTCGCCGAACCAGCTTCAAGCGGCGCAACAATGCCGATGGGCTCGTCGGTGGCAGTCGCGATCGCCTTCGCCGCGTTCGCTTTCATCCTGGCAACCCGCGTCGCGCGCACTGCGTCGACAATTTGATCTAGCGCGGGGGCATTCTGAGCGCGCCGTCGAGGCGGATCGTCTCGCCGTTGAGCATCTCGTTCTCGACGATGTGCCGCGCCAGCGCGGCGTATTCGGACGGCTTGCCCAGGCGCTGCGGGAACGGAATCTGCGCGGCGAGCGCTTTGCGGTTCGGCTCGGGCAACCCAGCCAGCATCGGAGTCTCGAACGTTCCCGGCGCGATCGTGCAGATGCGGATGCCGAGGGACGCGAGGTCGCGCGCGATTGGCAGCGTCATCGAAACCACGCCGCCCTTCGACGCCGAGTAGGCAACCTGCCCGATCTGTCCATCGAACGCGGCGACCGATGCGGTGTTGATGATCACGCCGCGCTCGCCGTCGGTGCCGGGCTGATTCTTTGCCATCTGCGCCGCCGCCAGCCGCGTCACGTTGAAGGTACCGATGAGATTTACCGCGATCACCTTGCTGAACAGGTCGAGCGAGTGCGGGCCGTCCTTGGTGACGGTGCGCATGGCGCGGCCGATTCCGGCGCAATTCACAGCGATATGAATCGAGGCAAACTTCGCAACCGTTTTCGCGATCGCGTCCGTCACCTGGTCCCCGGAAGCGACGTCGGCCTCGACGAATAGAGCATTCGCGCCGAGCGACTCGGCGACTTTGGCGCCGGGCGACGCCGGCAAATCGAGAATCGCGACCCTGGCGCCCGCTGCCGCGAATTCGCGGACCGTCGCTTCGCCGAGCCCGGAGCCGCCACCGGTCACCAGCGCGACCGCATTTTTGAGATTCATATCAACCTCGCGAAAGTGAATGCTGCAAACGCGAAGAGGTTAGGATTGCAGGCGCGATTATGCAACCTGCGACGATCAGGGCGAGGCTTGTGGTTGGGCGGGGCGTGGGGTTTCGAGCAGGCGGCGGGCGGTCGCTACCGCGTCGCTCGAGCCGGCGAGTTCGAGGATGTCGCCTGGGCGCAGGATTTCGTCGCCGGTTGGCACCATCACTTCGGAATCGCCGCGACCGATTGCAACCACCACCGCGCCACTGTTGGAGTGCAGGTCCAGCTCGGCCACGCTTTTGCCGATACCTTCGCTGTCGGGCCGCAGGCTCACCGGTGTGATCATTCCGATACCAGGCACTTCGAATGACCGCTCGCCGTCGGCGCCGGCGTGAGCGCCGCGAAGCGCAGTGGCGATTAGGCGGGTGGCGTTGCGAATCTGCCCCTGCATTTGGCGCGCGCTGCGGGTCACTATGACGATCATCAGCACGATCGTGATTACGATGATTCCGATTCCTTCAACCGGTTCCATGAACGGCTGAACGATCGCGAGCAAGGGCACGGCGGCGACCAGCAGAATCGTGATTCGCAGCAATTCGGTCAACGCGTTCACCGCAGGCGCGCCGCTCGGGGGAAGTTCGGCGAACGCGCGCGACGCCAGCTCGACGGCGAGCCGGCGCGACGCGAAATACATCCCGGCGGCCGGCGGGGCGCATAGCAGGAGTGCGAATGCGTCGACGAACAGACCGGCGCGGAAATAGGTGAGATGTTCGAGGCTCGAGACCATCGTAGTCACGTCCAACGGATCGCGTTCGTTGACGATCAGTATCGCGCCAATCAGGATTGCGCTCGACGCGATGGCCGCAATCGGCCATCCGATGGAACTGGCGTCGCTAGCGGGCTGTCCCGCGTTGCGAATCCGCTCGAACCACGAATCGTAGAGAGCCTCGAGCATCTTGAGCGGTCGCGGGAGCCGGGCGGCGACGAAATCCGCGACCGGGATCGAGCTGCGAATCATGTAAGGCGTCAGGAAAGTGGTTACGGCGGAGACCGCGACGGCGAGCGTGTAGAGAAAATCTCGCGTGGCGCCGGTCTTCAGCCCCGCGCCTGCGATGATGAACGAGAACTCACCGATTTGCGCCAGGCTCATGCCGGCTTCGATCGAGGTTTTGGTTCCGACGCCGCTCAACATCGAGGCGAAGGTCACTCCGAAGACTTTCCCGCCAATCACGGCGGCCGTCAGTATGAGCAGCGCCTGCCAATGCTCCGCGATCAGCCTCGGATCGATCATCATGCCGACCGAGACGAAGAACACGGCGCCGAAAATGTCGCGCAGCGGCGCGACCAGGTGTTCTATCTGCGCGGCGTCGCCCGACTCCGCGACCAGCGACCCCGCCAGGAAAGCGCCGAGCGCGACTGAATAGCCGGCGTGCTCCGCAAGGACGGCGAAGGCGAAACAAATGCCGACGGTCGCGACCAGAGTGGTCTCGGGCCGGCCCATCCGCACCACCGCGCGCACCAGGGGCGGCACCACGATGAATCCGATGCCGACGAATGCAACGAGGAACAGAATCAGGCGCGCGATCGTCACCGTCATCAGCGACGCCGACACGCTCGCGCCCGACGCGAGCGTGGTCAGAATCGCGAGCTCGACGACGGCGGTGAGATCTTCGGCGAGCAGAACCCCGAATACGAGTTCGCGCAGCCGGTCGGACACGGGAGTTTCATCGTAGGCCTTGGCGACGATGGTTGTGCTCGAGATGGAAAGAATCGCGCCCGCGAAGATGCTCTCGAGCGGAGTCCATCCCAGCGCGCGCCCGCACAGGTAGCCGAGCCAGACCATGATGCCGACCTGGAGTGCGGTGATGAAGGCCGAGGTCGGACCGAGCCGAATCAGCTTGCGCACGCTGAACTCGAGCCCGAGCGCGAACATCAGGAGGATCACGCCGAGTTCGGAGAGGGTGTGGATGCGGTCGAGGTCGGCGAACAGCGGAATCGGGACGTTGGGGCCGACGATCAGGCCGGCGATCAGGTAGCCGACGACGACGGGCTGGCGGATTTTCTGAAAAATGATGGTAGTGACGGCGGCGACGCATAGCACCATCGCGAGATCTTCGAGAAAGGTGTGTGAAATGAGTGCGTGCACGGCGCGTCGTCGGCGCATTGTAACGTGCCGCGGAGTGGGGGCGCGAGAGTGCGAAGAACCTAACCCCTAACCCCTTCCCGCGCGGGAAGGGGAACCAGAAGAAGTCATTCGGGCGCGTCGCTGTCCTATCCCCCTCGCCACTATTCCGACTGCGGGAGGGGGAATCAGGAGAAGCCGTCCGGGTGCGTCGCTGTCCTATCCGCCTTGCCCCTTTCCAGAATGGAAAGAGGGAACAGAACGACCTTGAAGAAGCTAGCGGGTGTTGGTTACTCGGGGTAGGACCTTGGTCCAGAAGAGTTGGATCGTCTTCATCAGGTGGTCGTGCGGCATCAGGCCGTTGTACATCCACGCGAAGACCCATCGGATGGGCAGGCGCTTGAGCAGGTGCTCGACTTGACGTGTGACGGTGTCCACGGTCCCGACGAACGCGAGACCGTTGGTCCATAGATCGGCGGGCTCGCCGGTTTTGGGATCGTCGAGGCCTTTGGAGAATCCGAACGGCTCGAACCATTCGTGGCCGCAAAAGTAACCGCTCTCGCGCCAGATTGCACGCGCCTCGTCGTCGCTGTCGGCGATGACGATGTCGCGCAGCACGCCCATCCCTTCGCCGAGCGGCTTGCGCGAGACCTCCGCATACACTTCGCATAGCTGATGCTCGAGCGAAGGATGCAGCGGCGGCAGAATCGCAGTGACGCCCTCCTGCGCGCACCATCTGATGCTGCGCTCGGACGACGCGAACGGCTGAAAGATCGGCGGGTGCGGCTTCTGCAGGGGCTTAAGCACGACCGAGACGGCGCGCACGATTCCGTTCTCGACGCCGCCGCCCCATTTGGCGGTCGCCTCGAGCGTCCACGGAGTTTCGCCGGGCGGGATGCGCCAGTACTTGCCCTCATACGAAACAAAATCCTGGGTCCATGCCTGCTTGATGATGCGAAAATTTTCCTCGAAGGCTGCGCGGTTGGCGTTGTCGATTTCGTCGTGCTGATGCGGCAGCGCGCCGTGAATGCCGTGCGTCTGCTGCGCCATGATATCGACCCATCGCCGCTGATAGCCGCGCGCGAAACCGGCGTTGGCGCGCCCGCCCGTCATGCGATCGAGCATCGCGATGTCCTCGGCGACGCGCAGCGGATTTTGCGACGGCAACACGATGCCGAGCTGGCCGACACGCAGCCGCTTGGTCTGCATCGCGATGTAAAGGTCAAGCAGAACGGGATTGTTCGACAGCTCGAAGCCTTCGACGTGAAAATGATGCTCGGTGAAACTGATCGAGTCGTAGCCCAGGTCGTCCGCGAGGCGCGCCTGCGCACTGATGTCGTGCAACATCTGATCGTACAGGTGACCCTGCAATCCGACGCGCCCTTTTTCGATGTCGGCTTTGCTGCCAACCGACGGAAGATAAAAGAGAGATACTTTCATGTTCACCTCGTCACGGATGCGCGCGTCCCGACTGTAGAACTCCTCGACTGAAAACGGCAAACGGCGGCGGTCCAGGAACCTAACCCCTGACCCCTTCCCGCGCGGGAAGGGGAACCAGAAAATAAGTCTTCCCAGGGCGTCGCTGTCCTATCCCCCTCACCCCCTTTCCGGGGCGGAAAGGGGGAACAGCCATTTCGGAAAACGGGGAACAGCCACTCAGGAAAGGGTGAACAGCCAGTATTCCCAGGAGCCCTGACCACTTCTCTCTGTGGGAATCGGCCCGGCGCATGGGAACAATCGAGTTGGTGGAAACACTGGCTTTGCCGATTCGCTTGGGGCGGCGCTATAGTCGGGCGTTGTCGGGGTGCGAAACCGTTCCGCGATCGGAAAAACTCATTGCAGAGGTTAAATCGATGTCGCAACAACAACTCCAGCAGATAATCCAGATGCTCAAGGCGCAGCCGATTGCCGGCCATCCCACGGTGCAGGAGACGCGCGCGAATTTCGAGCAGATGGCGGGGCTGTTTCCGGTCGCGGCCGATGTCAAATGCGAGCCGGTGAATGCGGGCGGGGTCAAGTCGGAATGGGTGACTGCGCCCGGCGCTGATGCGGGGCGTGCAGTGCTCTACCTGCACGGCGGCGGCTACGTGATCGGGTCTATCAATACGCATCGCGATCTGGCGTCGCGAATTTCGCGCGCAGCGAAAGCTCGAGTGCTGTTAATCGATTACCGGCTCGCGCCCGAGCATCCGTTTCCAGCAGCCGTCGAAGATTCCGTGGCGGCGTACCGCTGGATGCTGGCGTCGGGACTGAAGGCCTCGCGCATCGCGGTCGCGGGCGACTCCGCCGGCGGCGGGCTCACAGTTGCGACGCTGGTCGCGATTCGCGACGCGAAGCTGGCGAGCCCGGGCGCTGGAGTATGCCTGTCGCCGTGGATCGATCTGGAAGGAATCGGCGATTCGATGAAGACCAAAGCCGCGGTCGATCCGATGGTTCAGAAGGAAGCGCTGCTTGAGATGGCGACTCACTACCTGGCCGGGCAGAATCCGCGCAGCCCGCTCGCCGCGCCGCTGTATGCCGACCTTGCGGGACTGCCGCCGCTGCTGGTCCAGGTCGGCACCGCGGAGACTCTGCTCGACGACTCGACGCGGCTGGCCGAGCGCGCGCGCAAGGCGGGTGTGAAGGTCACGCTCGAGCCGTGGGAAAATATGATCCACGTCTTCCAGGTTTTCGCGCCGATGCTCGACGAGGGACAGCAGGCGCTCGACAAGATCGGGGAGTTCGTCCGCGCCAACGTCGCGTAAGATCGAAGCGTCCGCGATCGGCGATCGCGTTGCGGCGCTGGACTGGGCGCGAATCGAGCGCGATCTCGACGCGCAGGGCTACGCGACGACCGGCGCGGTGTTGCGGGCGCCCGAGTGCGCGGAGCTGATCGCGCTTTACGGGGATCGCGAGCGCTTTCGCAGCCGCGTCGTGATGGAACGGCGTCGCTACGGCGTCGGCGAGTACAAATATTTCGCACGACCGATGCCGCCGGTCGTCGAGGAGTTGCGCGTCGCGATGTACCGCCAGTTGGCGGCGACGGCGAATCGATGGAGCGAGCGGATGCGGTCGCGCGATTCGTATCCGGCTTCGCTGGCGGAATTTCTGAAAGTTTGCGCCGCTAGCGAACAGACCAAGCCGACGCCGCTGATCCTTCGCTACGAGCAGGGCGGCTACAACTGCCTGCATCAGGACCTTTACGGCGAGATCGCGTTCCCGCTTCAGTTCACCTGCGCGCTCAGCCGGCGAGGTCGCGACTTCGAAGGCGGCGAGTTGTTGCTCGTCGAGCAGCGGCCTCGTGCACAATCGCGCGGCGAGGCGATCGCGCTGGACGAGGGCGAGGGCATAATTTTCGCGAATCGGTACCGTCCCGCGGCCGGCGCAAGAGGATACCATCGCGTGAACATGCGTCACGGCGTGAGCACGATCCGATCAGGCGTTCGCTACGCGATGGGCGTCATCTTTCACGACGCGGCGTAGGCAAGTTCGCGAACTTCAGCGGCGGCCGATCTGACCTACGGAGTGTGGTCGTCGGCTGGACACTTGCCGTCGCTGCATGCGCAAGTCGCGCCGTCATTATCGGTACGCCACTTGCCACAGAAGTCGCTGCAGGCAGTCAGGTTGTCGTCGGTGCCGTAGAAGCCTTTGCATCCCGCGGCCGCGGTCGGCGCCTTCGGGTTGCTGAAGTCGGCGTGACGATCGATGTCAGCCGCAAACGCGAGTCCCACCACCGCGACCGCGAACAGTCCCGACATGATGATCTTACGCATCGAAGAGTCTCCTATGCACGAAGCCCCCAAGCCGCGTGCGGGAATCGTTTGACGGTATCAACCCCCTGCCCCATTCACAAACAAAGCGTGTCCCCGAAGGAACAAAGCGCGCGCCCCGCAGTTTTCACGGCTGTTGCGCGCAATTCAAAAGAGGTGATGTTGATTCCACTTTTTGTTGTAATCGAATTTGCGGATTGGTAAGTTCCTTACGCTCGTCATCTTAGGAGGGGGAAATGCAATCACCTTTGTTGGGTTTTTCCGCGACGCCGAGAGCGTGGATCGTAGGTGCGATCATTTTGCTCGCGGGCGCGGGGGTCTTTTCCGCCTGCGGCACACAGCCTGATTCGACCGCGAATTCAGCTCCCAGCGGTTCAAGTTCCGCTGGCGCGTCGGGATGCGAAATTAACGCGGAACCGATCTGCGAACAGATCGCCAAGCAACCGGTTGTGGAATCAAATACTGGCCTGACGGTCGACGCCCGCCAGCGCGAAGGCGACAGCGCGCGTACTTCATGGGAACACACAAGCACACAGACGCCCGGCGGAACCACGATTGCGATCAATTGCGGCATCAACAGCGAGCACAGTACCGTGGTTTCTGCGCAAGCTCTCAAGGGGGCACCCTTAACCGATGCCGACGTGATGTACCTGCGCTCGCAAGGACTTTGCAAGAACTGATGCGCTCGGGGCGAGTGGTTATCGGAGCGCTTCTCAGTTTCAGATGGCCGATACTGATAGCCGCGACCGCACTCTGCGCAGCAGCATGCTCTCAGACGGCGCAGTCGATGCCGCCGGCGCAGCATCCGATAGTCGCAGAGCCCGAGAAGGAATCCCCCACAGCTATGAACGCGGAGCCGGAATGGCTCTTGCAAATCAACGAAGCACGTAAGGCTGCGGGTCTTAGGCCTATCGTCGATAACCAGTTTCTGAGCGACGCCGATGCGAGGCATGCCCGCTACCTTGTGAAGAATCACGCCCGCTTCGAACTCGGTGCGAAAATGCACGACGAGGATCCGGGAAATCCCTGGTATACGCCGACTGGTCAAGTCGCTGGCCGCACTGGCGACGTCATCCCGCCGAGCCATTCGGAACTCACTGATGATGAAGCAATCGAAGGCTGGCTCTTAGCGCCGTTTCACGCATTGCCGATACTCGATCCAACATTGCGCGAGGCGGGCTTCGGCCGCTATTGCGACGCCGGATGGTGCGCCGCGGTGCTCAACTTCGGGCGCGGCTCGAGCTGGTCGTTGGGTAACGCCGCTCAAGCGGTGAACAGCTACCCGCAACATCAACGCTTCACAGAATCGAGCATCTCTGCTGCAACCTACGCGCAGGAGAGCGTCCAGTTGCCCAAGCCAATCGAGTATCCTTCTGACGGCGAGACGGTGAAGCACGTGCGTTTCGCCGTCCGCGAATTTCCGAATCCGCTCTCTGCCTGCCCCAACTACGAAAGACCGACCGGGTCGATCATACTGATCTCGTTTGGCCGCGACTTCAGCCCAAACCTCAGCGATGTTTCATTGACAACGGACGGCAAAACGCTCGAAACATGCACAGTCACCGCGGACAGTTACCGAAGCCCGGATCCTTCCCAAGTGCAAGCTGCCCAGTCTGGACTCAAGCACTATGCGGCCGCGCTTATTGTTCCACGCGCACCGCTGCAGGCCGGCAAGTCGTACTCGGTTTCAGTCACCTCTGGTGAAAAGACATATCGATGGTCATTCAAGACTGATCAATATCCCTTCGATCAGGATTCCGATTGAACCCGGCTAGTCAGACTCGACCGGCAATTCGCCAGGGCGTTCGTAACGCCTCAGCGGAATCAGCAGCGCAAATGAAACGAGTGCGACTGCGAATGCGGCGGCGATCGCGATGCGGTAGCTGCCGGTGCGATCGATGATCAAGCCCACCAGCGGAGGACCTGCCATCGCGCCAATTCCGCCGCTGGTGTAGAGCGCGCCGAGCACGGTTCCCATTCGATTCGTGCCGAACAGATGCGCGATGACGGCGGGCGAGAGTGCGACGTAGCCGCCGTATCCCGCGCCCATCACTAATGCGAACGCGACCATGACTGGATAGGAAGTCGCGGCCAGCCAGATGCCGTAGCTGAGCGCCAGAACGAGGAAGCTTGCCTGGTAGAGTCGCACCACGCCGGCGCGATCGGCGAGGCTGCCCAGGCCCATCCGGCCCGCGACGCTCGCGCCGCCGATGATGCCGACGAGCGCGGCGCTGGCGAACTCGCTGGCGCCGCGGTCGCGAGCGAACGACGGCAGATAGACTAAAGGCACGAAGATCACGATCGAGACCGTCACCGACGACGCGTAGAGGAAGCCGAAGGCCGGGCTGCGAAGCGCGTCGCGGAGCTGGACTCGCGACGGCGTCACGTGGACGGGAGGCCGCTCGACGATCCACGCGCATCCGAGCAAGACCGTGGTAGTGGCGGCGGCGAATGCGAGGTAGGTCGCGCGCCACCCGAGATGTGAGATCAACGTAGCGGCGATCGGCGCACCGCATACGGTGCCGAATCCGATGCCCGCCACCGCGATACCGAGCGCTGTATTGCGCCGCCGAAGGAACCAACCGCCGACGACTGCGACCATCGGAACATAAGCGCACGCGACTCCCACGCCGACGCCGATTCCGTAGGTCAGGTAGCCGAGCCAGAGACGATCGATCATCGACGTCAACGCGAGCCCCAGACCCATGACAATCGCGCCGGTCGCGACTACGATTCGCGGGCCGAAGCGGTCGGACAGATGACCGGTGACGGGCCCCAACAGGCACCATACCAGCACCGTGATCGAGAACACCGCCGAGGTCGCGCTGCGATGCGCCCCGAGCTCGGCCGCCATCGGCTTGAAAAACGCACCGAAGCTGTAGGCGACCGCATACGTGGCGCACATCGCGACGAATGCGGCCGCGACCATCCTCCATGCGCGCGGCGAGTCGAACAGCTCGAGCGACGGAAGCGCCTCGCGCGATTCTCCCGCACCGGGTTCGCGGGGATCAGCGATGCCCTTCATGCTCGAGGGCGATGCGCGCGGCCTTGAGTTCCTTGCGCTTGGCGGCGTCGACCATTGGATAGCGGAGATTCAGCTCTTCGAGCGCATGGATGATCGCGGCAGCCACCACCAGGTGCGTGTACCATTTCTTGTCCGCGGGGACGACGTACCAGGGTGCGTGCGGAGTGGCAGTGTGCTGGATCATCTCCTCGTAGGCCGTCATATAGTCGGGCCATCGCTCTCTTTCCGCGATGTCGGCGGCGGAAAACTTCCAGTTCTTGTCGGGTCGCTCGAGACGTTTCAGGAAGCGCTCTTTCTGCTCCTCCTTCGATACGTTGAGAAAGAACTTTCGAATGACGATGCCGTTGCGCGACAGGTAATGTTCATACGCGTTGATATCCTCGAAGCGCTCATTCCAGATGTTCTTCGTGACGAGCGACGCCGGCATCCGTTCGCGCTCGAGCATCTCCTTGTGCACGCGGACGACGAGAACTTCTTCATAATATGAGCGGTTGAAGATTCCGATTCGGCCGCGCTCGGGGATGCATTTGTTGCTGCGCCACAGAAAGTCGTGATTAAGATCCTCGACGGAAGGCTGCTTGAAAGAATAAACCTGGCATCCTTGCGGATTGACGCCCGACATCACGTGCTTGATGACGCCGTCCTTGCCGGCCGCGTCCATCGCCTGGAAGACTAGCAGGATTGCCCACTTGTCCTGCGCGTAGAGCTTGTCCTGCAAATCGCTTAACCGCTCGATCCCGCGTGGCAATTCCTTTTCGGCGACCTTTTTGGATTTCACGCCGCTGCTATCCGCGGGGTCGAAGTCCTTCATGCGAAACTTGCTGCCGTTGTCGACGCGGTATGGCTTCGAGAACTCGGACACGACTGACATAAGGATGCGCACCTCCCGCCTGGACTGCGGTTGATCGTTACACCACGCTCCGCACAACAGTCGAGCGCAAGCCCAGGCTACATAACTTTCACTTTGCGGGAAGGATGGTGCGCCATGAGGGACTTGAACCCCCGACCTGATGATCCGTAGTCATCCGCTCTAATCCACTGAGCTAATGGCGCGTCCGGACCTTAGAAATTTTCACATTGAGGGTCCGCGAGCAAGCCGCTACCAACTGTCGGGGAGTGTCTCAGTCTGCGTTCAGGGCAGAGGCAGAATCTTGAATCGCGCGCAAACCAGCGCGCTGCATAAAGACCCTCACCTTCATCCTCTCCCTCACAGGGAGAGGGGAAGAGCAGGCGCGAAGCGCCGCATCCTGGTACCGGGTGCAGGGCTCAGCCCTGCCGCTCACCGCGTAGATGATTAATTTTTTCTTGCTCACTGTTGTGCCGTGGGAATCCACACCGACACTGTCGTGCCTTCGTGCACCTTGCTCTCGATTCGCAGCGCGCCATGATGCAACTGCACGATGTGCTTGACGATCGCCAGCCCCAGCCCCGTGCCGCCAAGCTCGCGCGAGCGCGCGCGATCGACGCGATAGAATCGCTCCGTCAGGCGCGGGATATCCGCCGCTGGAATTCCTTCGCCCGTATCCACGACGACCAGCGCGACGCCCGCCTTTGCGCCCGCGCCGTTGGCGTCGGCGGCTTCGCGCGCCTCGACCGTCACGCGGCCCTCGCGCGGCGTGTACTTGATTGCGTTGTCGATCAAGTTGAGCATCACTTGATGCAGGCGGTCGCGATCGCCGGCCACCTTCGGCAATCCCGGCGGGCAATTCACTTCCAGGCGCAGCCCGTGTCGTCCCGCCTGCTCCTGCATCAGCTCGGCCGCCTCCGACAGCACGCGAGCCGGCTCGAGCTGCTCGATCTTGAGAGGAGTCAGCCCGCGCTCCAAATCCGAAAGCGAGACCAGGTCGTCGAGCAGACGCGCCAGCCTCCGCGCCTGCCGCTCGATGATGCCGAGAAAGCGTGTCGAGGTCTCGTTATCGTCCACGCCTTGAATCAACGTTTCGGCATAGCCGTACAGCGCGCTCAGCGGAGTGCGCAGCTCATGCGTCAGATTCGAAATGAAATCGGCGCGCAGGGTCTCGTAAGCCTTGAGTTGCGTGATGTCGTGAAACACGAACACCCACGCCGCGCCGCGCGAGGTGCGGATCTGAGCGGCGCTCGCGCTGACGTGGAGTGGCGCGGGATTCTGAATCATGATTTCCGCGCTCATGACGCGGTCGTCCGTCGAGCGCATCGAGCGCCCGACGAATTCCTGCAGGCGCGGGTCGCGGCACAGCTCGACGAACGGCCGCGCGCGATAGTCGGTGTCGGCTCCCAGGGCGAAGATGCGCCGGGCGGCGCCGTTAAGCAGGATCACCTCGCCGCGCGAGCCTGTCACGACAACAGCCTCGGCCATGCTGCGCAGGATCGCCTCGAATTCGTCGCGCTGCTCGGCCAGCGAGTCCACGTCGGCGACGATCGAGTCCGCTGCATCGAGCAAATGATGCTCCGCGCGGCCCATCGGGTCGCTGCCGTCGGGCAGCAGATGCGGCGGCGGACGTCTGCCCTGCAAAGCCGTGGCAACCGCGTCGAGTCTTTCAGCGCGGCGCGACAGCGTGCGTCCGATCGACATCGCGGGAATAGCACCCAGCGCGAGCCCGAGCACGATTACGACGGCGGCCCACACCGGCGACACCGCTCCGGTGATGGCGAGCACTACCAGCAGTGTGGCGGCAGGTGCGAGACCGATTCCTATCGCAGCGATCAGGCCGGCGGTCGGCGATCTATCCAAGCGCTTCGGGGTTGAAGCGATAACCGACGCTTCGCACCGTGAGGATCAATTCCGGATTGGCATCGTCGCGCTCGATATGCTGGCGCAGGCGGCGCACATGCACGTCGACGGTCCGCGGTTCGACGAACGTGTCGCGGCCCCACACCATGTCGAGCAGTTGTTCGCGCGTATACACACGCATCGGATGCTGCACGAAAAATTTCAACAATTCGAACTCGCGCAGCGCAAGCTCCCGGCGCTTGGTGTCGACGAACACCTGGTAGGTGCCGAAGTCCATCCGCAGCCGGCCTTTCTCGTACGCGCCGCCGCCGGAGTCCGGCTCCGAGAGCGGATTTGCGCGCCGCAGGAGCGCCTTGACGCGCGCGACCAACTCACGCGGGCTGAACGGCTTGACCACGTAATCGTCGGCGCCCATCTCGAGCCCGAGCACCTTGTCCACTTCGGTGCCCTTGGCCGTCACGATCAGAATCGGCAGATGCACGGTGTCGCGCTCGGCGCGCATCTGGCGGCAGACCTGCAGCCCCGGCATCCCCGGCAGCATCAGGTCGAGCACCATCAGATCGGGCACCCGCCGCTTGACCTTCTCGAGCGCCTGCGCGCCGTCGGCGGCTTCCTCGACGATGAAGCCCTCCTGCGCCAGGTTGTAGCGGATCAGTTCGCGGATGTCGGCGTCGTCCTCAACGATCAACACCCGGTAGCGAAGTCCGCGTTGCGCTTCGGCGGCCGCCGTCGTGGCCTGGCTGGTCTGATTCATCGCTTCATCCTCCTCCACCCTGCATCAGGTTCCCCGCTTCTTGGTTTCGACGTGACGGATCATCTTGCCCTTGACCATGAACGTCACCATCTCCGCGATATTGGTCGCGTGATCGGCGATCCGCTCGAGATACTTGGAAACGAACAACAGCCGCGTCGCCGACGCGATGGTATGCGGATCCTCGGCCATGTAGCTGAGCAGTTCGCGATAGACCTGGTAGTTGAGCAGATCGACTTCGTCGTCGCGCGCGATCACCTGGTCGGCCAGGTCGGTGTCGTCGCGCATGAACGCGTCGATACTGTCCTTGACCATCGACTGCGCTATTTCCGCCATCCGCGGCAAGTCGATATAGGGCTTGAGCTGTGGAACTTCGTTCAGTTCGAGCGAGCGCTCGCAGATGTTGACGGCGTTGTCGCCGATTCGTTCGAGGTCGGTGGTGATTTTCAGTCCCGTGGTGATGAAGCGCAGGTCGCTGGCGGTCGGCTGATGCAGTGCGAGCAGCCGGATGCACTGCTCGTCGTTATCGTTGTCCATCCGATTCACTTCTTCGTCGCGCTGGATTACTTCGCGGGCGTGCTCGCTGTCGCGATTGACCAGCGCGTCGACCGCCTCGGCGATTTGACGCTCGACCAGCCCGCCCATCTTGAGCAGACCGGCGCGCAAGCCGCGCAAATCTTCTTCGTACTGCCTGTTGGTATGCTGCGGCTGGGTGCTATCCATTTTCGCCTTCCCCGATATCAGCCGAATCGCCCGGTGATGTAGTCCTCGGTCTCACGCTTGGTGGGGTTGGTGAAGATTTGCTTGGTCTCCCCGTATTCGACCAGGTCACCGGTGTACATGAATGCCGTCATGTCGGAGCAACGCGCGGCTTGCTGCATATTGTGCGTCACAATGACGATAGTGTACGCCGACTTAAGTTCCAGCAATAGTTCCTCGATGCGCGCGGTCGAGATCGGATCGAGCGCCGAGCACGGCTCGTCCATCAGCAGCACCTCGGGCTGAACGGCCAGCGCTCGCGCCACGCACAGCCGCTGCTGCTGCCCGCCCGATAAGCTGCCGCCGGGACGCCGCAGGCGGTCCTTCACCTCTTCCCAAAGCGCCGCCTGGCGCAGGCTTCGCTCGATCACTTGGGCGCGCTCGGCGCGGCCCACCTGGACCCCGTTCAGCGTCAGCCCCGCCGCGACGTTGTCTTCTATCGACATGGTTGGAAACGGCGTCGGCTTCTGGAAGACCATCCCGATTCGCCGCCGCACCTGCACCGGATCGACCTCGTCGCCGTAGATATTGTTCCCGTCGAGGATCACCTCGCCGGTCGCGGTCGCGCCCGGCACCACCTCATGCATCCGATTGAGGCATCGCACCAGCGTCGACTTGCCGCATCCCGAGGGTCCGATGATCGCCGCGATGCGATCTTCCTCGAAAGACAGGCTGACGTCTTTGAGCGCGCGATTCTTGTGGAAATACGCGTTGAGATTTTTGACGACCAGCTTTTCAGCCATGACTACCTTGGCGCTTTCGCCGCCCCGCCCGTCACCCATCGCACGCCCAACTCGAGCGCGAGAATTATCCCCGTCAGCACCAGCGCGCCCGCCCACGCCTGCCGCTGCCAGTCGGCAAATGGCGAGATGGCATAAGTGTAAACCTGGACCGTCAACGTATTGATCGGATGGAACAGCGACGTGGACCAGAACCGGTTGCCGAACGCCGTGAACAGCAGGGGCGCCGTCTCGCCCGACACGCGCGCCACCGCCAAGATGACGCCGGTGGTGATTCCCGACAGCGCAGTGCGCGCGACCACCGACAACATCGTGCGCCAATTCGGCACGCCCAGCGCCAGTGAAGCCTCGCGCAGTTCGGGCGGCACCAGCAGCACCATCTCCTCAGTGGTGCGCGTGACGAGCGGAATCATGATCGCCGCAAGCGCGACCGAGCCGGCCAGCGTCGAGAACCCGCCGAACGGCCGTACCACGACAGCATATGCAAAGATCCCGACCACGATCGACGGAATACCCATCAGGACGTCGGCCGAGAACCGCACCCAGTTGGTAAACTGACTCGCGCAATTTGCCGCCAGATAAAGTCCCGCCCCGACTCCTATGGGCACGCCGATCAGGCACGCGATGCCGACGACTTCAAGCGTCCCAACGATCGCATTGGCCATCCCACCGCCCTTTTCGCCGACCGGCGCCGGCATGGCTGTGAAGAACGCCCAGTTCAAGCTCGCGAAGCCCTTGGTCAGCAGATAACCCAATACGAGGAAAAGAGGGATCAGCGCCACGACCGTCGCGCCGACCGTGATCGCCATCATCGCATCGCTCTTGAGCTTGCGATAGTGATAGCTGGTCTCGCCGTGAAGGGTACTGACGCCAGCCGCCATTACTTGCCCGTCTCCCGATAGCGCCGCTGCTGCACGCCGAGCACCAGCGCGCGCGCCACCACGTTAAGCACGATTCCGAGAATCAGCAGCACCAGTCCAAGCTCGATTAGCGCGGCAACATACAAGTCGGAGGTAGCTTCCGCGAACTCGTTGGCGATTACGCTGGCAAGCGTCGCGGCCGGCTTGAATAGCGACGTGGAAATCTGCGCCGAGTTGCCGATTACCATCGCTACCGCGATCGTCTCGCCGAGCGCGCGGCCCAGGCCTAAGATGATCGCGCCGATCACGCCCGTCATTCCGTACGGAATCACCGCCGTCTTCACCATCTCCCACTTGGTCGCGCCGAGTGCGAGTGCGGCCTCGCGCTGCGTGTGGGGAACGACGCGAAACACGTCGGTGCAAACCGACGAAATGTACGGAACGATCATGATCGCGAGAACGACTCCCGCCGAAAGCATCCCGACCGCCACCTTCGGCCCCTGAAAGAACGGCAGCCAGCCGAAATAGTGCCCCAGCGGCGGCTCGACGTAGTCGCGAATCCACGGACCCATCACGAACACCGCCCACAGGCCGTACACGACGCTGGGAATCGCGGCCAGCAGATCGACCAGGAAGCCCAGCCGATGGCTCAGCCAGTCGGGCGCCATCTCGCTCAGGCATAGCGCGACGCCGAGGCTCAGCGGCACCGCGACCACCAGCGCGATGAACGACGAAACGAAGGTCCCATAGATGAACGGCAGCGCGCCGTACTGATCGTTGACCGGATCCCAGTCCGTGGTGACGAAGAAATGCAGCCCGAAGGCGCGAATCGCCGGAAAGCTGTCGACAATCAGCGCGACCGCGAGCCCGACCAGCAACGCCAGAATCGCCAGCGCAAGAATAAATGTCGCGGTATTGAAAATTCGATCGCCGAACAACCGCACATGCACCGGCGCCATCGTGCGCTCGCGCCGGACTGCCGCGATACTGTCGGCCATCGAACCTTCTAATTCGGACAAGCGCTCTGTTCCTACAGAATTTTTTATCGCACTCACGTCGGGAGCCGGCCCACTACGTCAAGGCTGGACTGTCCGTAGCCATTAATCATACGCACGGATTGTTGCGGGAATGTTACAGAATCGCAGTGAATCCGCGAATTTACGGCGAAATCGCAGTAAAACATCGCCTCTCTCGGGTTGCATCCAGGCTTGGAAATCCGCTCCAATCCAGCCGTACGCAATCAAATCGGGTGGGACCGTGCAGCTATCCGACTGAGAGGAGACGAATGTCAGAGACCCACAAATTCTTCACCGGGATTTTCGCGTTCGAGGGGCGCGGACTGGAACAGCCGGTTAGCCTCGAGCCGAGGGCGGTCTACACGGTGCCGCCGGACAAGCGCGCACAATTCATCTACGGGCGGATCGGCAATCCGACCATCGAATTTCTCTATGTAGCGCTCCAGCGCGATAGCATCTCGATCCGTTTGTTCCCGTGCGGTCCGAAGAGCGGGATCCACGTGCCGCTTTCGATCATCGATGACTGCCTGCCCGGCAGCTTCATCGAACTGAGGGTCGGGGCGCCCGAGAGGCTCGCGGGCAAGGTGATGATAGACGTTGGCTTCGTGGAGTTCGAATGATGAGTACCAAACGCAATCTGGTCGTCATCGGCAACGGCATGGCAGGCGCGCGGACCGTCGAGGAGATCCTCGCGCGCGGCGGCGCCGAGATGTTCAACATCGCGATGTTCGGCGGCGAACCGTTCGGCAACTACAATCGCATCCTGCTCTCCTCGGTACTCGACGGCTCGCGTCAGACGGGCGAAATCCTTCTCAACCCTCTCCGATGGTACGAGGAAAACGCCATCCGCCTGCATGCGGGCGTGTACGCCGCCGGCATCTTGCGCTTCGCCCGCCGCGTGATCGGCGCCGACGGATCGGAAGAGCCTTACGACCGGTTGATTATCGCAACCGGCAGCCGGCCCCATATTCCCCCGCTTGCCGGCCTGACGCTGGCGGACGGCGGCATGAAGCCGGGCGTGTTCGGCTTTCGCAGCCTCGACGACTGCCGGCGCATGGCCGATTACGCGAGCGGTAAAAAGCGCGCGGCTGTTATCGGTGGTGGTCTCCTCGGTCTCGAATGCGCGCACGGATTGCACAGTCTCGGCCTCGACGTCGACGTCGTCCATCGTTCGAGCCATCTGATGAATCAACAACTCGACCCCGCCGCCGGCGCGATCCTGGGATCGTTGGTTGAGAAAAAAGGCCTCCGTGTGCATCTCGGGGCGGACACGCTCGAGGTCCTCGGCGACGATCGTGTGACCGGACTCAAGTTCAAGAACGGCGAGACGCTCGAATGCGACCTGGTGGTCTTCGCAACCGGAATCAAGCCCAACGTCGAAATCGCGACGCGATGCGGCTTGACCGTCGAGCGCGCGATCGTGGTCAACGACCAGATGCAGAGTCATGACGATCCGCGCATCTACGCGGTCGGCGAATGCATCCAGCATCGCGGACTGACCTACGGCCTGGTCGCACCCGTGTGGGAGCAGGCGAAGGTGCTGGCGGACCATATCACCGGTGTCAATTGCAAGGCCTCTTACCACGGCTCCAGAACGGCCACGCGGCTCAAGGTGATCGGCGTCGAACTGACCTCGATGGGCCTGATCGAGCCGGGTCTGGAGAGCGACGAGGTGGTCCAGTTCACGGAACCCCGCCGCGGGACCTACAAGAAGGCGATCATCCGCGACGGTCGTCTGGTGGGCGGCATCCTGATGGGTGATATGAGCAAGGCCGCCGCCCTGCTCCACGCCTTCGACAGCAACGGCGCCATTCCCGAGGAGCGAATCAATTTGCTCTTCGACATCGGCAGCGGTCCGCCGAAACGAGTTACGCTCGAGCAGATCCCGCTCGACGCGCAAATCTGCAACTGCCAAAGCGTCACCAAGGGCGCGCTCATGGATTGCGTCAAGCGCGGGATGCGCACGTTCGAGGCCGTCGCGCAGGCAACCCGGGCCGGCGCGGCGTGCGGGTCATGCGAGTCGATGGTGCGCGAGGTCGTCGAATGGGCCTGCGGAGGTCAGCCCGCGGACGGAGCGGAAGACACTCCCCTTCCCGGCTCGGACGGCGAGCACGAGTTGCAGGCCCGGTACGGAAAAAGCCTGCAGGCTCTCGCATTCTACAAGCGCCAGGTGCTCGATCATCTAACCTCCGCGATGCAGGCGTTCATCGCGCGCCAGGAGATGGTGTTCGTCGGAACCGCTGACGCGAAAGGACACGCCGACGCTTCGTTTCGCGCCGGCCATCCCAACTTCGTCAAGGTGCTCGACGAGCGAACCATCGCGTATCCCGAATTTCACGGCAACGGCGTCATGTCGAGCATGGGAAACATTTCCGAGAATCCGCATATCGGTCTCATCTTCATCGATTTCACGAAAGACCGGATCGGCCTACATGTGAACGGCAAAGCGCGGATCGTCGAGCACGAAGAGTTCGTCCGCCTGATGAAAGATCATCCGGCCGGAGAAAGTGTGTGGCAGGATCCGACCCTGCTCGGCATCATGAACAGCGGCGCGGGAATTCTCGAACGCTGGATTATGGTCACGGTCGACGAAGCCTTCATCCATTGCTCCAAGCACATTCCTCTAATGAAGAAGGTTGAACTCGACCGCGAGTGGGGAACCGACGACGTAAAAGCCAAAGGCGGAGACTATTTCGGCGCCGCCAGCGGCCAGAAGTAAAAAGTAACTCCTGGTACTGGGTGCAGGGGTCACCCCTGCCCAAGGAGGTGCGGAACCCAGGTGGGTTCCGCATTAAATTTTGGGAATGCGTTCCACTCCCCCCATATAAGGCCGCAATACTTCAGGGATCGTCACGCTACCATCCTCATTCTGATAATTCTCAAGCACCGCAATCATGGTCCTCGGCAGCGCCAGCCCCGAACCATTTAGTGTGTGCACCAGCTCCGGCTTTCCGCCTTTCGTCTTGAAACGAATCTTCGCGCGGCGGGCCTGGAAGTCGGTGCAATTGGAAACCGAGCTGACCTCGAGCCACTCGCCGCATCCCGGCGCCCACATTTCGAGATCGTAAGTCGCCGCGCTGGCGAAACTGAGATCGGCCGTGCACAGCTCGACGACGCGAAACGCAATTTTCAGCCGCCGGCAAATCTCCGCGGCATCGTTGACCATCTTGTGAAATTCATCGTCCGACGTTTCCGGACGCACCAGCTTGACCATCTCGACTTTGTCGAACTGATGCCCGCGCTTGATACCGCGCACGTCGCGCCCCGCCGACATTTTCTCGCGCCGAAAGCACGGCGTGTACGCGGTCATGTAGATAGGCAGCACGCTTTCGTCGAGCGTCTCGTCGCGATGCAAGCTCGTGAGCGGAACCTCGGCGGTCGGGATAAACCAGAAGTCATCCTCGGTGTCGTGGTACATCGTGTCCGCGTTTTTCGGCAGATGCCCGGTGCTGGTCGCCGTCTCGGTACTCACCATCAGCGGCGGAATTATTTCGAGATAGCCCTGCTCCCGCTTGACGTCGAGCATCCAAGCGATCAGCGCGCGCTGGAGCCGCGCGCCCGCGCCGCTCAATACATAGAAGCGCGTCCCCGACAGTTTCACCCCGCGATCGAAATCGATAATCCCAAGATTCTCGCCGAGCTCCCAATGCGGCAGCGGCTTGAACGCCGTGAACTCAAGAGGCGTCCCCTCAGTCTTGATAACGCGATTGTCAGCCTCGCTGGCGCCGACGACAACGTACGGCCGCGGAATGTTCGGGAGCAAAAGCGCCAGCTCCTCGACCTTTTTCTCCGCCAGACCGAGCTGCGTTCCCAACATCAGCAACGGATTGCTCGCATCTACCGTTTCGCCGGCGGAAAGCTTGGCGAGCTTCTCTTCATCCGCTTCCTCAGCACGAATCTTCGCAATCTCAGCTGCGCGCTCTTCCGGCGGCAGCTTGCCGACCTCCCTCGAACGACGCTTGCGATCGGCGCGCAGTTGATCGACCTCAGCTTGAAGCTTGCGACGCTTCAGGTCAGCCTCGAGCAGTCGATCGACTTCAGCCACCTCAACGCCTCGCTTGGCCAGTTCGCTCTTCACGAAATCGGGCCGTTCACGAATCAGCTTGATATCCAGCATTCAGAATGCGTTCCTTAACAGTTCAACTTCCAGCCGCTTGCCCGACGCGTCCACTGCGATAATGTCGAACCGCATTTCGGTGTCGCCCGCGCGATAGCGCTCGGCAAACACTTCCGCCGCGCGCCGCATCCGACTTTGCTTGCGCGCATCGACGGCCTCTTCCGGCGCACCCGCCGCGCGGTTCCGCCGCGTCTTCACCTCGACGAAGACTAGAGTGTCGCCGTCCATCGCGATCAGATCGATTTCCGCTCCCGCCGCGCGAAAATTCCTCGTGACAATCCGGTATCCGTGCCGCCGCAAATACTTCTCAGCAGCACGCTCGCCACGTCGTCCCAGCGGAAGCTGTGCTCGAAACGCCGCCAGCCACGTCGCAGCCCTGGCCATCGCATCGCGCGGCTTCATCTTATCCAACGCGCCCCCATTCTCGCGAGATGACCCCCAAAAGACCATTGCACAACTAGCTCAAGCCCGCGACAATGCGCGACTATGGAATCGTGGTTTAACAAAGCAAGATTCGGGATGTTCATCCACTGGGGCCACTGCAGCCAGCGCGGGCTCGAGCTGTCGTGGCCGCTGGTCGGGGGCGTCGGCGCGCTGCCGGACGGCCAGAGCGTCGCGGTGGACGAGTATCACTCGACCGCCAAAACCTTTAATCCCACCAAATGGGACGCCCGCGCGCTGGCCCGAATGGCTAAACGCGCCGGTATGCAGTACGCCGTTCTGACTAGTAAACATCACGATGGCTACTCGATGTTCCATACGAAGCATTCTGACTATTCGATTGAGTATTCGCCGTTCAAGCGTGATATAGTTCGTGAATATACAGATGCGTTCCGGGCGGAAGGCCTCAAGGTCGGACTGTACTACTCACTTATCGACTGGCATCATCCTGACTATCCGGCGTTTCTCGAGTCGGACAAACCTTACAAGTGGGGCAACTGGCGCCGTTCGACGCCGGAGCAGTGGAATCGGTTCATCGAATTCATGTTCGCCCAGATGCGCGAGCTGCTGACCAACTACGGCAAGATCGATCTGCTGTGGTTCGACGGCGGATGGGAGCGCACGCCCGAAGAATGGAAGTCGCGCGAGTTCGTCGAGATGATCCATTCGCTCCAGCCCGAAGTCGTCATGAACGATCGCATTCCCGGTTACGGCGACTATCAAACTCCCGAACAGGCTGTTCCACCTCGGCCGCCCGAGGGTCCGTGGGAGACCTGTCTGACGATTAACAACAGCTGGGGCTACAATCCTTCCGACCACGACCTCAAATCGACGCGCTCTCTCATTCACACTCTGTGCGAAGTAGCCGGCAAGGGCGGCAATCTGCTGCTCAATGTGAGTCCGATGGGCGACGGCGCGCTGCCGCCCGAACATGTCGAGCGGCTCGACGCGATCGGCAGCTGGATGGACCGCAACAACGAGGCGATCGTCGGCACCGACCCCGGCCTCGAGCCGTGGCAGTTCTATGGACCGTCGACGCGCCGCGGCAATCGCGTGTACCTGCACGTCTTGATGAAGCCGTACGAGTCCGTCTCGGTGCGCGGCGTAAAAGTTCGACGCGTCGGCGACGTGCGTCCGCTGGCAAGTACTATTTCGCTCAAGGTGCGGAGGCGAATCGCCGCGGCCGACACGCTATTCAACCAGGATCCGATCGGCGAGCTCGTGATCGCGACGCCCGACAGCGCGCTCGACTCGGTGGCGACGATCATCGCCGTCGACTTCCAGCGCTAGCCGATCTGTTTGCTTCGTCTACGGCGCCGCGACCGTCGCGGCGCTCGGCGCCGGCGTCGCGCAGTACGGAGCGGGGCCGGTTGCATTGCTTGCCGCGCGCTCGGCTAGCATCTTCTGGAGATCTTTCTGGCAGTTGTTATCCCCGGTTTGATAGTAGCGGTACCGGTAGGTTTTCACCGATGCGTCCGGTGGCATGACCAGAATCGGGCCGCTCATCTTGGATGCTTCCTCGGGCGTGTATCCCATTTCGGTCGGAGTCGGCGGCCCGGGCGGTGTTTTTGATGTCCAGATTGGCAGACCCGGCAGAGCCAACGATCGCAGACCATTCGAATCCTCGGACCACTCGACACACCCGACCAGGCCGCAACACCAGATCGCGACTACCACTAATACTGCCCGTCTCAAGATGACTGAACGACCTCGATAACCATATTTTAACCGGCGGCACTGCATCATGGACCGGTGGCGAAAGTCCAATCGTATCGCTTGCCGTTCGCGCTCATCGACACCGCGTACTTCGCGCCCTTGTCGAGCGGGGCGCGCGGAATCACCACGGCCGTGCCGTAAGACTTCAGAACGTTGCGCCCCAGCTCTTGCGAGTATGCATCGGGATTCGAGTAGCTGGTCGAATCTATGCCGCATGCTTCGACCGGCGTGCGGCTACCGTCAGCACTCAGGCGCGCAAGTGAGTATTCGCTGAGATGAGTATCCATCCAGTTGCCGAGCTGAAGTGTAATAGCCAGTCCGCTCGGCTGCTCATAGCCGGGGCAGCTGGTGCGCGGATCCGGCCACTCGTTGGCGAACGACGTTGTCGCGACGGTACCGCCGTCCGGAGGAAACTCGATCGGGATCGCCGCCTTCGCGTCCGCCGGCATCTTCCCGAGCGAGCCTTTCAACAGGTTGAGTCCCGCCGCGCAAGCTCCCGCTTCGCAGTAGATTCCGAAACCCGCACTGGTCAGTCGCGGATTGAGTATCGGCATGCGATGGAACGGCAGCGCCATCCAGCCGTCGATTGACCACGCTGGCGAACCCCATGTGTCCGTGCGGGATACGCCTCTCATCGACCACACATCCATGTCGCTGGATTTGGCCGCCTCGAGTCCCTCGGGCGTGAAGTTCGGGCTCCCCGGATCCTCCGTATGCATCTCGGCGCCGAGTCCGCGACCCTCGATCGCGTCGTGGTAGTTCCTGGCGATGTAAATAGTATGCGCGCGATCGCCCTTGCTCAGCTCCGGATCCTCGACTATCGGCGGTAGCTTGACCATCGCACGGTAGTAGTTCACGCGCCGTAGCCATTCGGGCTCGGCCGCCGCGGGATTCTCCGGCGTCGCCGGCGTTGAACTTGCCGCTGCCTTCGAGTTGGCCGAAGCCGACTGAGTATTGGTCTGACTATTCGTCTTAGTATTAGTCTGAGTATTGGTCGCCGAAGGCTCTGAGTTGGACCGGCGCGACGAAATCCATCCAACCATTGCCGACGCGGCGGGTCCGATCTCGTTCTGATAGCGTGCCGCCGCGAATCCCACGATGAACATCACGGTCAGAATCACCAGTCCCCATTGCATGCGGCGCGGCACCGCCGCCGGATCGAATGCAAACCGCACCGAGCCGAATTTGATCTCATCGCCGGGCTTGAGCGCGGCCGGTTTGCGCAATCGCACGCCGTTGATAAAAGTGCCGTTGGTCGAGCCGAGGTCCGCCAGCTCGAAGCCGCCCGGTGTGCGCGTAATCCTTGCGTGGCGGCGCGATACCGTCGTGTCGGCCAGCACCACATCGTTCGACGGATGACTGCCAATGGCTATTGTCGGCTTGTCCAGTGAGTATTCACGCTGACTCGAACTGCCTATTGATACGAGACGACTGCGCGCGCCCTCGTTCTGCCCCTGAATATTGTCCGCCGCGCCCTGCTTCGGAGACATTGACCGCCCTAGCCCAGGTTCCAAAAACGCCCGACGTTTTGCGCCGCCCGCTCGATCATCGGCATGACCCGGTCGCCGCCATCGCCCGGACGAATCGGCTCATCGGCGTCGCGTCCGAATTCGTCGACCACCGCGCGTCCCGACTCCGCGATCGCTTCGAGGTCGTAGCCGCCTTCCAGCGCTGCGACGATCTTCCCGCCGCAGCATTCCGCCGCCAGCCGCTTCACCCGCCGCGCCATAGCCGCAAATCCCGCCTCCGTCAGGCGCATCTGCGCGAGCGGATCGCGGAAGTGCCCGTCGAAGCCCGAAGAGATGAGTATGAACTCGGGTTTGAAATGCCGCCCGACCGGCATGATCAAGCGATCGAAGACCCGCAGATATTCGGCGTCGCCGAATTCCGCCGGCATCGGCAGATTGACGGTGAATCCCATTCCTGCCCCGTATCCGATTTCGTGGAGTGAGCCGGTGCCGGGGTAATGCGGAAACTGATGAGTGGATACATAGAGCACTTCGGGCGATTCGTAGAATATATCCTGCAAGCCATTGCCATGATGCACGTCCCAATCGACTATCATCACCCGCCTGAGTCCGCGCGATTCCATTAGCCACTTCGCGGCGATCGCTACATTGTTGAAGAAGCAGAATCCCATCGCCCGATTAGGCAGTGCGTGATGGCCCGGCGGCCGCACAATAGCAAATCCATTATCTATTGCGCCGTCCATCACCGCCTCGACTGCCGTAAGCACGCCGCCGGCAGAAAGCAGCGCGGTCTCGTAGGTATCGCGTGAGGTGTGCGTATCCGGGTCGAAGTCGAATCGATCCATCGACGCCGTCCGCGCCACCGTCGCGATATACTCAGGAACATGGCAGCTCGCGATTTCCTCCTGCGTCGCTTCGCGCGGCGCCATCAACCTCAAGTCCGGCCGCGTCAGCGACTCCGCCATCTCGATCATGACCTCCGCGCGCTGCGGACGTTCGGGATGCGCCCGGCCGGCGAAGTGCTTCAGGTAGCGGCGGTCCGCGACGACTCCGGTTTTAAGCATCGTTGACACCCCAGTCGGGTATAATGATTAACTGGCATGGAGCAGATGAAGTTGCGCGGAATTTTTCCGCGCGCTGCAACGTCATCGAATTGCACTGGCGAGTGCGGCGGACGGTCATCGAAGTTTGGACCTTTTTGAAATAGCCCTCATTCTCGCGATCGCGCTGATTGTTGTCGGCCCCGAACGCCTGCCTGAGGTCATGCGCACCGTCGGAAAAATCTTGCGCGAGCTGCGCCTGGCGAGCAATACCGTCCTCCACGAGCTGACCGAGGTGCTCGACGAGCCGGCCGCGTCGGCGCCTGCTTCGAAGGCGCCACCGCCGCCAGCGACGCAACCCGCTGCGCCCAAGTCCGAGCCGCCCGCTCCCATTCAGCCTCCCGAGAATACATAGCCGGTTAATCCACACCGTGCCTAGCGAGAATATCACACCGCCAGCGCTCATCGAGGCGACCACCCCGGAACAGGCCGGCATGTCCCTCATCGAGCATCTGCAGGAACTCCGCACGCGCCTGATTCGCGCTTTCATTGCGATCGGCGTCGGCTTCATCATCGCGTACGCAATCGCCGATCCGCTCTTCCACATGCTGACCTGGCCGATTCGCGAGGTCTCCGGCGGCAAGGTGCTGCTGATCGGAACGGGCGTCGGCGAGGCGTTTTACACCAAGATCAAAGTCGCGCTCATCGCCGGCCTGTTCATCGCGAGCCCCGCGGTATTTTACGAGCTCTGGAAATTTATCGCGCCGGGTTTGTACGAAACCGAACGCAAAATGGCCAAACCGTTCGTTTTCTTCGCGACGATGTTTTTTGTGCTCGGCGGATACTTCTGCTGGGCCGTGGTTTTCAAAATTGGCTACGCGTTCTTCCTAGGCCAATACGCGAGCATCGGCGTCACCCCGACCATTCGCATCAGCGAGTATCTCGCGTTCTCATCCAAGCTCCTGCTGGCGTTCGCGCTCACCTTCGAGATGCCGATTTTTGCATTCTTCTTCACCAAGCTCGGGATGATCGATTACAAGATGATGCTCGGTTACTGGCGCTACGCGATCCTCGCCATCTTCATCGTCTCCGCGGCGCTCACTCCGCCCGATATGATTTCGCAGTTCCTGCTCGCGATTCCGCTGCTGCTGCTGTACGCGATCAGCGTCGGCGTCGCCTGGATGTTTCGACTTAAGCCCGCCGAAAAGCCATCCTTGACAACGCCGGAACAACCCGAAACTGTCTGACCCGAAACGAATTGAAGGGAGGAGGGTCGCATGGCACGAATTCTAACCTCTCCGGTCGCCACCGGTGCACCCGGTATCCAGCCGCGATGGACCCGCAGCGCCAAGGACGCGGTCTGCACTGCCTATTCCTCCTCGAGTCGTTTATGGTTCACCACCTCCGCCGGCGTCCTTAACGAGATTTATTTCCCTACCATCGATCAGCCCCAGGTCCGCGACCTCCAGTATCTCGTCACCGATGGCGAGACCTTCTTCCACGACGAGCGCCATCTAGAATCCAGCACCGAGTACCTCGACGCCATTGGACTCGGCGTGCGAATCGTCAGTAGTTCGCCCGACGGCCGCTATCGTCTCGTCAAGGAAGTCATTACCGATCCTCATCTGCCGACTCTGCTCATCCACACCCGCCTCGAGGGCGACGCGGAGCTGCTCAAGAAACTCCACCTCTACGTCCTGCTCGCGCCGCATCTGGGTGTCGGCGGATGGGGTAACAACGGCCACGTGACCAGGATGGTCGGGCACGAGTTCATAACCGCCAACAAGGATGGCGTATGGCTGGCTTTGGGAGCCACCGTGCCCTTTCTCAAGTCTTCATGCGGATACGTGGGAAGCACCGACGGATGGCAGGACGTCAACGCCGACTTCAAGATGGACTATCAATTTGCGGCCGCGCTCGACGGCAATATCGCGCTGACCGCCGAGATCGATTTGCGCAAGGGCTACACTTTTACCCTTGGCGTCGGCTTCGGCCGCGAGCTAAATCGCGCCGTGACTACCCTCTTTCAGTCGCTCGCCGATCCTTTCCCCGAGCATCGTGCGCGCTTCCTCGAGCAATGGGATCGCGCGTCCCGACATTTCCTGCCGCTCGAAAAATTCGCCGGTGACGGCGGCGCTCTCTATCGCCGCGGCCGCGAGCTGCTGCTCGCGCACGAAGACAAATCCTATCCCGGCGCGCTCATCGCGTCGCTCAGCATCCCCTGGGGCGAGGCCAAGAGCGACGAGGACCTTGGCGGCTACCATCTGGTCTGGACCCGCGACATGGTCAACAGCGTGACCGGCCTGGCCGCTGCCGGTGACGTCGCCACCGCGCTGCGCGCGATCATCTACCTGGCATGTGCGCAGCGTCCCGACGGCGGCTTCCCGCAGAATTTCTGGATCGACGGCCGGCCCTACTGGAACGGCATTCAGCTTGACGAAGTCTCGTTTCCGATGATGCTCGCGTGGCGGATGCACAAACATGGCGGGCTCAAGGATTTCGATCCGTATCCGATGGTGCTGCGGGCGGCCTTCTTTCTGATCGACAACGGACCGCCCACGCCGCAGGAGCGATGGGAAGAAAACGCCGGCTATTCGCCCTCGACGCTGGCGGCAAATATCGCCGGCCTGGTCTGCGCGGCCTGCTTCGCTCGCGATCGCGGCGACCCGGCGACCGCGCGATTCATCGAGGACTACGCCGACTTCCTCGAAGCGCACATCGAAACCTGGACCGTCACCAACCACGGCTTCCTCGTCCCCGGCATCAAGCGCCACTTCGTCCGCATCAATCCCATGGACACCGGCGATCCCGACGCCGACGAAAGCCTCGAGGGCAAGCGCGTGTCCATCCACAATCGCGCGCCCGGCGAGCAGACCGAGTTCCCGGTCGCGGAAATCGTCGACGGCGGATTCCTCGAGCTGGTCCGTTACGGGATTCGCAAAGCCGGCGATCCGCTGATGGAAGATTCGCTGCGCGTCCTCGACGCCGTCATCAAGACCGATTTCCCTGCCGGTCCATGCTGGCGCCGCTACACCCACGACGGCTACGGACAGCGCGACGACGGCGGTCCGTTCATCGTATGGGGCCGCGGACGTCCGTGGCCTCTGCTGACCGGTGAGCGCGGGCATTACGAGTTCGCGGCGGGCCGCGACCCGATGCCCTACATCAAAGCAATGGAGGGCTTTGCGAATTCGACCCAGTTGCTGCCCGAACAAATCTGGGATCAACCCGACCTGAAGCATGCGCTGCTCAAGTATGGATACCAGACCGGCAGCGCGACGCCCCTGATGTGGGCGCATGCCGAGTACATCAAGCTACTGCGCTCGGTCTCGGACGGCCGCGTGTTCGACATGATTGAGGAAGTGAAGGAGCGCTACCAGAAGCCCGGACGAAAACCGAGCCGCCTCTGCGTCTGGAAATCCAACCGCCGCACCAGGTCGGTTTCGCCCGGCGACCGCCTGCGCATCCAGGCGACCAGGCCATTTACGCTTCATTGGACCAATGACGAATGGCAGCAAGCCAATGACACCGCGTCGACCTCAACGCCGCTCGGTTTCGACTACGTTGACATCGACATCGGCACGGGAGGCGCCGCGCCGATTCGCTTCACCTTCAACTGGCGCGAGACGCGCGAATGGGAAGGCCGCGACTACGCCGTCGCCATCGCGAAGTAATTTCGTTAACGCTCCGTAAGCTCTCGCGGACGTGCACCAAATCGGCGTGAGCACGCCGCATTTGCGAAACGCCAATCAGCCGATCTTCCGATTTTTCCGTCGCATGGATCCGCGATTGTTCCCCTTCCCTCGAGGGAAGGGGTTAGGGGTTAGGTTCCACTGGCGATGGCACGATGCTGGCTCTCTCTTCCGCTGTGCTCGCCTTAAGATTCGTTAATAACCATTTCGGCGGGCCGTCGTACTCGTACCGAGAGGACATCCCGATGAAAGACAAAGAGTCGTTCGTACGCGACGCGGTGGAGATAAGGCTGGTGTTCGCGCTCCTCGTGCTGATGGCGCTCTTGATCGTCCAAGGTTGCACCGCATTCAATCCGCAGGGTGCCGCCATCCAGCAGGCGCCCAATTACTACAACGGCACGCAGTACAGCCAGCTATCGCCCGAACAGAAAATGCAGCTCGAAGACCACCTGGGCAACCAGTCCAACCAGGCGTGGCGAACCACCGCCGATGTCACGTCGGCCACCGGCCAGCTTGTGCAGGGGACCGGCTTTCTGCTGCGCGGAGTCCAAGGGTTTCAGCACTGAGCACCTCGGGGTCCGGAGGTTTCGCCTGATGGCGGTTACGTATCCTGCCGCGACGTCGCTCGCGGCTGTAGCCTTCGCGATCGCGCTGGCGGGCCTGCTGGGATGCACTGACATGGCACCGCAGTATGCCGCTCAGCAATATGCGCCGTCTTACTACGAGGGCGGCTACAGCACGCTGACCCCGCAGCAGAAGTTCCAGCTCGAAGATCATCTCGCCAACCAGAGCAATCAGGCGTGGCAGACCACCGCGCAAGTCATGCGCGGCGCCGGCCGCCTGCTCGGTGGCACCGGCAGCCTGCTCGGCGCGATCAGCTCGATCGAGAAACCGGCCGCCCGCCGCCCGGCCCGGGCACATAGCCCGCGAATAACACGCAACCTCGCCCAGCGCTGATCTAGTTTGCCAGCGCACCGCAGCCGAGTACTGGGTGCAGGGATCACCCCTGCCGATGGAGGTACGGAACCCACAGTGGGGTTCCGCATTTGATAATGTGATTTCCCTTTCCCCGCTCCATAGCGGGGCGAGCGCCGAGAGAGCGGTCCACTTGCTCCCCCGGCCGACCCCGCGAATAGCTCAGCGCCCTCTTCCCGTCAGCTTCCCGTGCCGGTCAGCGACAGGTTGTGCGGGCTGGCCGCATCGCCGACCGCGCTGACCCCGAAGGTCGCGCTCTCCGATCCAACGATGCTGGGCGTGAACTGCAGAGTGTACGTACAATGCGAGCTGCCGCCCGCCAGCGTCGATCCACAGGTCCCTCCCGTCACCGCAAAGTCGCCCGCATTCGGCCCGCTGATGCCCTCGCTCAGCGAGACGGTTGCAGCCCCGTAGTTGTAGACGGTGACGGTTCTGTTCGCCGACGAATGACCTCCCATGATGCTGCCGAAAGCGATGCCGGTGGCCGGAATCGCGCTGAGCGGCGTCACTCCAGTTCCGCTGAGAGCGACCGCCGGCGGACCGCCATTGGGATCTTCCGCAACTCCGATCGATAGCGAGCCGCTCTCCGCAGTTTCGGTGCTGGGAGTAAACGTCACCGCATAAGTGCAGCTCGACGACGCCGCCAGCGTGCCGGTGCAAGTCCCGCCGCCGGTCACCGCGAAGTCACCCGAGTTGGCGCCGCCGATGCCCGTTCCGGTCAGCGTGATCGGCCCGCTGGTCGCATGGTTGGTAACAGTGATGCTCAGCGTCTTGGACGCGGTCTGATAGGTGTTGCCGAAGACCAACTTTGGCGCCGACAGCGATTCCGGAATCGTCGCCAGAGTTGTAAATGAAACCGTATACGGACCGAGCGGGTCGGGGCTGTCGGTAATCGTCATGGTCGCCGCTTCGGTGCCGATCGCGCTCGGATCGTAAGTTACGATCAGCGTGCAGACCGTGGTGGCCGCCAGCGTCGAGGTGCAAGTGCCGCCTGTGATGCTGAAATCGCCGGCGTTCGGTCCGCTGAAGCCCTCGCTCAGCGAGACCGAGTTGGTCTGATAATTATGCACGACGATCGCCTTGGTCGCCTTGGAGCCGTCCTTCACGCTGCCGAATCCGTAGCTGGTCGGCGTAGCCGTCATGTCTACCGTGCCCGTCCCGCTGAGCGTCACGTGCTGCGGGCTGGTCGCTGCGTTGTCGTTGAGCGTCAGCGTCGCCGGACGCGCACCGAGCGCGTTGGGCGTGAACGCGATCCCAAGCGTGCACGAGGTAACCGGCGCGACCGTCACGGGGATCGCACCGCAGGTCCCGGTGCCGCTTAGGACATATTCAGAGTCGGACGGTGTCGCGCTCGAGATGACGAGCGCCGCATGGCCGTTGTTGGTGACCGTCAGGAACTTGGTGACCGTGTCGCCGACGGGTTCGTTTCCGAGTGCAAACGATGCCGGCACTCCTGCCAGCGGCGTCGGCGTCGCGCTTGGTGTTGGCGTCGCAGTCCGACTCGCCGTGGCCGTCGCAGTCCGACTCGCCGTGGCCGTCGCGGTCCGGGTCGCCGTCGTCGCGGTCGCAGTTGCAGTATTCGTCGCGGTTTGAGTTGCGGTAGCTGTCGCCGTCGGAGTGGCCGTCGCAGTCGCGGTTGCCGTTGACGTTGCGGTCGCCGTAGTCGTTGATGTGGCGGTGGCTGTCGCTGTCTGCGTCGCGGTCTGAGTCGCTGTGGCCGTCGCTGTCTGCGTGGCAGTTGCAGTCGCCGTATTCGTCGCGGTTTGAGTTGCCGTAGCAGTCGCTGTCTGCGTGGCCGTTGCGGTCGCGGTGGCCGTCGACGTGGCTGTCGCAGTAGCGGTGGCCGTTGAAGTTGCAGTCGCAGTGGCTGTCGATGTAGCCGTCGCGGTCGAAGTCGGAGTCGCCGTGGCGGTCGCTGTCGCGGTCGAAGTCGGAGTCGCAGTGGCGGTCGATGTGGCGGTCGCAGTCGCCGTATTCGTCGCGGTCGGGGTCGCCGTCGCCGTTTTAGTCGCCGTCGCTGTGGCGGTCGCGGTCGCCGTATTCGTCGCGGTCGGGGTTGTCGTCGCCGTTTTAGTCGCCGTCGCTGTGGCCGTTGACGTTGCTGTAGCTGTCGCAGTCGGAGTCGCCGTCGCTGTGGCAGTCGCGGTCCGAGTAGCCGTTGCAGTCGCGGTCGCAGTCGCCGTAGCGGTCGGGGTCGCGGTGGCGGTCGCGGTCGCAGTCGGGGTGGGACCCGGGTACTGAAGCACCCGATTGTTGGAAGAATCCGCAACGTAGAGGTTCCCGCTGACGTCGAACGCGACGCCACTCGGAACGCATAGAGTGTCCGCGCCGGCGAACGTCCCGTCCAGGTCGCAATCGTCGGTAGTGAAGCTGCCATCCTGCCCGTACACGACCGCGGCGGCCGGATTGGCCGAGAACGGCGCCGTGTACTCGAGCACGCGATTGTTGAAAGAGTCCGCAACGTAGAGGTTGCCGCTTGAGTCCAGCGAGACGTCATTCGGACCGCACAAACTGTCCGAGCTGGCGCTTGCGCCGCCGAAGTTGCATTCGTCGGAAGTGAAGCTGCCGCCCTGCCCGAACACCAGGTGGGCGGTGGTGCCGCTCATAAGCGGAGTGTTGTATTCGAGCACGCGGTTGTTGTTCGAGTCGGCGATATACAGGTTGCCGCTTGAGTCCAGCGCGACTCCGAAGGGGTAGGAGAGGCTGTTCGCGCTCACTCCGCCGTTGTTCTCCGTATTCGATGTAAAGCTGCCGCCTTGCCCGAAGACGAGGTCGGCCGTCACGTCGGTGGTCAGAGGAGTGTGGTACTCCAGCGCGCGACTGTTGCCTTCGTCGGCCACGTAGACGTTGCCGGCCGCATCGAGTGCGACGCCGTACGGATTGCACAGGTCGATGGCGGTGGGATTGCCTCCGCTCGTGTCGAAATTGCATGCCGTCGACGAGAAGCTGCCACCCTGCCCGAACACCAGATTGGCCGCGCCGCCGACGCACGGGAAGGAACCGCACGCGGCGAAGGGTTGGTTATATTCAAGCACGCGGCTGTTGTTTGCATCCGCGACATAGAGGTTGCCGGTGGAATCGACTGCGACGGCGCCTGGATCGCACTGGCTGCTTGCGCTTGCGCTCGCCCCACCGCCGTTGCACGCGCCCGAGTAGAAATCCGGCTGACCGATCACCAGGTCGGCTGGAGAGCCATTGGAGAACGCGGTCACGTTCTTCCAGCCCAGCACCCGGGAGTTATTCTCGTCAGAGACATAAAGCCGGTTTGGCGAGGCGCTCTTGTCGACTGCGACCGCGAACGGGCCGTTAAGCGAATGCAGGTCCGGAAAATCTGCGGTGTTGTGCAGAAAATCAATCTGCCCCAACTCACGATCCGCGGTCGTATCGGTCGTGAGCGGGCTGTTGTACTCGGTCACCCGGCTGTTCAGTGCGTCGGCGATGTAGACGTTGCCGCTGCCGTCCACCGCGACTCCCGCCGGCGAGCACAGGCTGTTCGCGCCCAGCCCGCCCGTATTGCAGCCGCTCGCCGTAAAGCTGTTGCCCTGCCCGAACACCAGGTCGGCGGTGGTGCCGTTCGTAATCGGGGTGTTGTATTCAAGCACGCGGCTGTTCTGATTGTCGCCGACGTAGAGATTGCCGCTGGCGTCCACCGCGACGCCAAATGGGTAACACAGGCTGTTCGCGCTCAACCCGCCGTTATTGCAGCTCCCTGAAATAAAGCTGCCACCCTGCCCGAACACCAGGGCAGCAGTGGTGCCGTTCGTTAGCGGGGTTTTATATTCGAGTATGCGATGATTGTTGTAGTCGGCGATGTAGACGTTGTCGCTCGCGTCCGCCACTACCCCGATCGGCAGGCAGAGGCTGTTCGCGCCCAGGCCGCCCTCGTTACATGTGTTCGAAGTAAAGCTGCCGCCCTGCCCGAACACCGTGTTGGCGGTGCTGCTGCTTAGCGGGTGGTTGTATTCGAGCACGCGGTTGTTGTCGAAGTCAGCGACGTAGAGGTCGCCGCTTGGGTCCAACGCAAGCCCCCAGGGGTCGCACAGGCTGCTCGCGCTCACGCTGCCGTTGTTGCAGGTGCTCGAAGAAAAGCTGCCACCCTGCCCGAAGACCTCGTTGGCGGACCCTCCAACGCAGGGAAACGAACCGCATCCGGCAAATGGCTCGTGATATTCAAGCACCCGTTGATTGCTGGTGTCCGCGACGTAGAGGTTGCCGCTTGCGTCCACCGCGACCGCCTCGGGCTCGCACAGAGTGCCCGCACTTGGGCTCGCGCCACCGTTATTACATAAGGCGTCGTAAAAATCCGGCTGACCAATGACCAGGTCGGCCGCGGAGCCATTGGTGAATGCGGTCACATCTTTCCAGCCCAGCACCCGCGAGTTGTTGACGTCCGCCACGTAGATCCGATTTGGTGTTGCACTCGTGTCGATCGCAACTCCCTGCGCGTTGTCGAGCTTCTGCGCGTCGGGAAAATTGGCCACGTAGTACATGAAGTTGGCCTGCCCCAACACTATGTCGGCGATGCTGTCGCCCGCGAACGAGGGAGTCGCCAGGCCGGCAGCAAAGATCAGCAAAGTAACCAGCAGTCCCGGCCGCGCAATTGCTCTACGCGCGCTCACGATCCAGGTAGTCGCGAAAGACAGCACGCGCCCCCTTCGGGCAGTCACCGCACTCCAGCACCGGGCCCCAGGTTTTGCGCGATCTGTCATTTCTCAAAGCCTCCCCACATCTACAACAAGTATAAGGTCGCGACATCCTGTAACAGACCCGCGCGAGCCAGGCAATTGCGCATTTGTGCTATCCGCGCGCATTCGCTATCTGGCAGTTGAGTCCGCGCGACTAGCCGCTACGCTGGCTCGCAATCGGAAACCTACTCGTACATCTGCGAATCCGACGCACTCAGCGTGGTCGGAAACTCGATTCCCGGAAAAAAATGCGGAATCTGCATGAATGGATTTGGCAGTACTATCTTGCTGGTGGCCGTGTAAGTGAGATTGACTTGCAACCGATCGACGGTTGCAACTGGCGCACTGGTGGTATTACCGGAGGTCCCCGAATAGGAAGTGACGGTTACCTGCAAATCGCCATCGTTTGTGCCGGTGAGAATTGACGAGGACAATACTGACTGCATCGCGGCGGTCGGGGCAGCAGGCCCGTAAGCCGCATTCGTCAAACCCATCGATGAGGAATTCACCGCGATGTAGCGCGCGAGCGCCGACGACCCCTGGCTGACCGCCAATGCCGCCTCGCCCAGCAGCGCATACTGCACGCCAACCACCATCAGGACCAGCCCGAAGGCCGACAGCAGCGCGAATTCAACGAGCGATTGCCCCCGGCTGATACCGCGCGTGCGCGACCGCGACGACGCAACCGCGCCGGCTGCTCCAGTTACGCCCCCCTCCTGCTTTGCATCTGATCGATTCAGCATTTAGTCCCCCGCTCCTACTGGATCAGTACATCAGCCACTAGTCCGCCAAGCGCAGGCGCCGTCGTACTTGCAATCGTATTCGGGACGACCGTGCTCACGAAACATCCGTTGATGCTGGTGCTCGTGGTGGTCGCCGGATCAAGATAAATCAGGGCAAACCCTTCTATGGTCAGGGGTTTTTTTCCACTGCTTCCGGCAAAGTCCACGGCCGGCACAACCACCAGGCATGGATCGTTCACCGGAATATTCGTTGGGTCGCTTCCCGTACACGGATCGCTGATGGAATTGCAGGCGTTCAACCTCGCCGCCAATCCAGCCTTTACGTTAGCCGAATTGCCTTGGTTACCGGTTTCGGTGCTTATCGTGCAGCTGCTGCCGGTTGGGCATGAGCCATCGGGGTTGGGTACTGAGAATGAGCCCGACGCCCCGTATTGAAGCGCGGTGCCCAGCGCGGAAGCGCCGTTTGCATCAGGCGCCATGAACTGCCAGTTACCCGGGTCGAGACCGTCGACGAACTTGTCGCCGAAATGAACAGGTTGACCCGGATCGAGGTCGGATAGATTGCAAGGCTCGTTGCATTGAAGTCCGACCGGGAACAGACCAATCGTATCGGTCTCGATATTGCCCGGTCCCTGCGCGACGGCGGTCGCCCCTACACTGTAGGTGCTGAGGCCGACTACCTGGGCAAAGTAGTAGGACAGGCCGGTCTCATACGCCTTCACCTGGATGGTCTGTGAGGTCGGCTCAGACATTTGAAGATTGCTGGCGCTCAGTCCGTTCTTGACCGCATAGGTGCAGGCGGCCTTCTGCGCGTCGTCCGGTTCACCTGTGCAGGTGGGGTCGACGGCGCCGCTCGGATAGCTGAGGCCGGTTAGATAAGTCGCGCCCGCGATCGCGGAAGCGTCTGCCGTCTTTCGCACCATTTGCCAGTTGACGAACATGACAGCCACATCGGTGCCGAGCGCAAGCGCCGCAAGCAACGCCACAAGCGCCCCAGTGTATATGACCATCATCTGGCCTTTGGAGCTCCCGAATAACCTGTTCATAGTCCCCTCCGACGAGTCCTTCCGCCGAAGATGGCGGACGACAATCGAGAATCGGCCCGGCCTCTCTCGCACGCACCCACGGGCGCGAGAATTCAAGACAGGTCGGCCCATCTCGTAGAGCAACCCCAATGCCAAGCTGGAAAGCCGATAAATCCCGCCTGGATGCTCGCGTTTACGGCACGGCCGGGCGGACGCCATCCTTCAACAGTGGCAGAACTGCTACTATGTGTGGCGTAAAAGTAACTTGAAGTAGCCCAAAACGGGTAATTAAGCCAACGCCAGCGTCAGGAATCAAAGACACCCTTCGCGGTCGGACCCTAACTGCCCTGCGCCGCGCCGGTTCGGATTACAGCAGCCGAACGGTCACTGCCCTTGATGCTCTCCAGTAGCTGCTTTGCGCTCGCGTCGATCTGGCCCGGATGGCCCGCGCCCACTATTCGCGAAACGATCTTACCGTCGGCGCCGACGAACAGCGTGGTCGGTATCGCCTGGACTCCCATGCTGTCGGCCACCCGCTCGTCGGCCAGCGCGATTGGATAGTTGATCCGAAACTTTTCGACAAACGGCGCGACCGCCTTCGCCCCGTCGCCCTGGATGAGGTCGTACGAAACCCCGATCACCACCAGCCCGCGCGACTTGTTGTACTTCTTGTAGAGCGCGACCAGGTCGGGAATCTGCCGCAGGCACGGCCCGCACCAGGTCGCCCAGAAATCGACGATCACCGGATGACCCCGGTACTGACTCAGGTCGATTGTTTTGCCGTCGAGGCCCGGCGCGCTGAAGTCCAGGCCCTCATCAACCGGCGACGCTTGCGGCGTGTCGAGCCGCAGCAACTCCTTGGGCGGCGGCTCGCGGTTCACGAAGAATGCCCCCACGATCAGCCCCAGCGCTATTAGGTAGCCGATCGGACGCAATACGTCTTTCACTGTTTCCCGGTTCACCTAATTTCACCGGCGCGCCGCTAATGAAATACCTGCTCGACTGATCTTAACGCCCTCCCTGCTCGTACAGTTGCGAATCCGCACCGGTAAAACTGGTTGGAAACGTGACGCCCGGGAATACGCCGGGAATCTTAAGGAATGGATTTGGCAAGGCCAGCTTACTGGTGGCGTCGAAACTGAGACTGACGACGCACCTGTCGCCGAATCCAGGCGTAGTGGTGGTATTGGTTGTGGTCCCCGAATAGGAAGCAACCTTTACCGTGAGATTTGGACAGCTGCCGGCGGGGCAGATGGTTGGCGACAACAACTCCGTCGCCCCAACGGGCAGCGTAGCTGCGCCATTATCTGTACCAAACACTCCGGGAGCATTCACCGCGCAATAACGCGCGAGCGTCGATGCCCCCTGGCTGACCGCTACGGCCGTCTCGCCAAGCAGCGCGTACTGTATACCGACCGTCATCAAGAGCAGCGCCACGATCGAGATCATCGCGAATTCAACCATCGACTGGCCCCGATTGATCCGGCTCCTGCGCAGTCCCGCCCTTCGCCCAAAGACTGACTTTGCCTTCTGCCCGTTCATTCGTATAGCTCCGAGTCCGACGCGCTCAGACCCTTTGGAAAATTGATAATTCCCAGGAATGGATTCGGTAGCGCCATCACACCTGCGGTGTTGTAGCTCATAGTGATGACCACATAATCCGAAGATGGATTTGGCGTATTGGTTTGAGTGGTGGTTCCCCCCGTATAGGAATGAATCGTCACCGTAAGGTCTTTGCCGCCGTTGTTCAGGAGCGTTGAAGACAGCATCTGCTGCACTGTGGTGGGAAGGGAGTTCCCGGTGACTGAGCCATTGTAAGTTCCTAGTTGTCCCTGATTAACTGCGGCATAACGCGCGATATAGGATGAGCCCTGGCCAAGCGCCAGAGTCGCTTGGCCTATCAGGGCAAACTGCACACCAACCAGCAGTATGATCATCGCGAGCGTCGAGAGTAGCGCGAATTCAACTGTCGACTGGCCCCGGCTTATCCGGCTGCCCAGCGACCGCTGCGAGCCATTCATCAAAGTGTCCCGCCGGTAAACCATCGCTGGCCGCTAATTAACCAGCACCGGAGGCGCCGTTGGCCCAAGGTTGGGAGCCGATGCACTTCCCGCGGAACCGGGGTCGTACGCGCTCACGTAGCATCCGGTCAGCGAGCCGACGGGGCTGTTTGGCTCCAGATACACCTCCGCAAACCCTTCTATCGTCATGCTGCAACTTCCATTGCATCCGTTGAAGTTGACCACCGGCATTATCACTTCACAGGGATCGTTCTTCGGGATGTTGGTTGGGTTGCTTCCGCTGCACGGATCGGGGCTGACGGCCGGGCAACTGGCTACCCTGGCGTTCCAGCCGTCCTGCACAGGTCCCGCATTGCTTTTGTTACCGGGCTCCGAGGTAATCGTGCCGCCGATTGAGTATGTGCCCGACATGCCGTTTTGCAGAGCATTGCCGAGCCCGTTAGCGCCATTTCCAGCATCCAGAAACTGCCAGTTACCGGGAGCCTCGCCGTCGACAAACTTCGCGCCGAACGTCAGCGGTTCGCCCGCAACAAGGCTTGACGGACTACATCCTGTGCCGCACTGAAGTCCAATCGGGAACAGACCGCTAGTAACGGTATTGACTCCCCCTACATACGCGGTCGCGGTTGCCCCTACGGTATACGTGCTAAGGCCGAGCACCTTCGCGAAAAGATATGGAACACTGGCGTTTTGCGCCGACACCTTGATTTCCGATCCGTTGTCTAGCTCTGAGATGGCCGGAACGAGCTGGCTGGCGAATATTCCGTTCTTAACCGCATAAGTGCAGGCGACTTTTTGCGCGTCGTCCGCGAGGCCTGTACAGCTGGGATCGGCGGTCCCGCTAAAGGTGTTGCCACTGTTCGCCAGATAATTCGCGCCCGCGATCGCGGCGGCGTCAGCGGTCCTCTGCAGCAGCTGCCAGTTGACGTACATCACTGCGACGTCCGTGCACAGCGAGAGAATCCCAACCAGCACGATGACTGCTCCGGCGTATAGAACCGCTACCTGACCGCGAGAACTGCCGAGTTTCTTGTTCATGCTGGACCCCATATGAATCCGTTCAACGGCGAACGGGAAATGCTGACTCTTTCCGACTTTGTGTCTCATTTTGAATACCACCTGTTCTTGCGTAAGGCAAGAATGCAACCACCGTGTTGCATCAGGGACACTCCAAGACGTAAAAACGTGTCTAAATCCAGCGTGTCGGCTTTTAATGTAATGAAACTAAGGGATTACGTCAAGGAGCTATTGTAGCAGAACTGCTACTCTATGTAGTGAGAAATAGCATTTTGTAGGTAGAAAATCGCGCCCCAAATGACCGCATCTTTAGCCCCGGTCAGGCCGGCCAGCCCTGAATCACTGCGCCACATTGGCTAATGACTTCTTGCCCGAAACGCCCGCATTAACAGGCGTTTAGCCTTCGTAACCCACAAATCTCCTCATCCGTATTCAGGTTAGGAGAGACAACTATGATGAAACTCTACACAACCACTATTGCCGCCCTGTTTGGGCTCCTCATGATGGCGATGCCGACCGTGGCCTCCGCCGAGTTGGTCCGTGTGTATCCGCGGACCGTGCATCCGGTGGTGGTCCAGGAGGTCGTCGCGCCCGCCCCCTTCACGACCGTCGAGTACTATCGGCCGTGGGCATGCGCCAATCCGTACTACCGCCGTCATCACTGGCGAAGATGCTACTAATCCAACCGCGCGATAGGCACGCGTCTTAACCAACGAGCGGCGCGGGCGGATGTCGATGACACCCGCCCGCCCAACTCTTCTTCCGACTAACTAATACTTCAAACAGGGACGAAGTCCCGCATCTTCATCTTGGTACCGGGTGCAGAGCCTGTCCTGAGCGAAGCCGAAGGAGGTCACCCCTGCCGAAGGAGGTGCGGAACCCACCGCGGGTTCCGCATTTAATAAAGTGATTTTACCTTCCCCCTGTCCTACCCAATCCTCTCGATTTCGAACTGCGCCGACAGCGACGCCATCATCGCCTCGACCTCGTCGCGCGAATCCGCCGAGAAGTAAATCCGCAGGTAGTGCCGCGCGGGATCCTCGGTCCGCAGCGTCGCGAGATTGTCGTATGACTCGACGATCGACTTGAACAGCACGATCTGCTCAGGCGGAATCGCAATCAGCATCGAATCGATCGCCGGCGGCTTATGCTCGTTCAACGGTTTACTGCTACCTCCCGGACCCCTACATTCTAGCCGATGACGCTGCCGCGGGTCTTGTTCGTAACCGGCAAAGGGGGGACCGGCAAGAGCACGGTCGCCGCCGCGCTGGCGATTGCGTTGTCGCGGCGGCGTCCGACCACGCTGGCCGACCTCGACCGCCGGATGTCGGCGGCCGCGGCGCTCGGCGTGACGCCGCATAATTCGACCGCCGTAAAAGTCACCGACTCGCTCGACGCAGTCGCGCTGACGCCCCGCGCCGAGCTCGAAGCCTTCATCGAGCGCATCGTCCCGATTCGCGCCATCTCGCGCCGGATGCTGCGCAGCCGCACCTTCGGTTACGTAACAGCCGCGCTACCCGGCCTCGAAGCGTTCCTGCTGCTGGAACGTCTCCGCATCATGGCCGGCGACGCCGCGCTCGAGGATCGCTATCTGGTCGTCGACGCGCCCGCCTCGGGCAGCGCCGTCGAGCTGCTTTCGGTCTCATCGGGCGTGAGGGGAATCGCGCCGGCCGGCACGCTGAACCGGCTGGCCGACTCGATCGACAGCTTCCTGGCGGACGCAACGCGATTCGGCGCGGTCATCACGATGACGCCGGAGGAGCTCGCGGTTCGCGAGGCGCTCGAAACCGCCGCCACCATTCGCGAGCGGCTCGGCGTCGTCACGGTCGCCGCGATCATGAACTGCGTTCCCGACTTGCTCTTCGATACTTCCGAACTCGCCGCGCTGAGCCCGCTAAGCAGCCATGCCCGCCTAGCGATCCGCCGAAACACCGCGCACGAAAATGCGGCCCTCGTCGCGCCGCGCCTGACGGAGGCCGGTCTGCCTGCGGTCAGCCTCCCGATGATGTTCACGCCGGCGATCGGGACGGGCGAACTCAAGAAACTCGGCCGCGTGCTGTCCGCGGAGCTGCTCGATAGATGAAGCCGAAGGCACATCCGAAGCAAGCCGCGCCTCACAAGCCGCTGGACCTGCACGCGCAGAGCCTCGTCATATGCTTAGGACCCGGCGGCGTCGGCAAGACTACTATCAGCGCCGCGCTTGGCGTGCGCGCAGCGATGCTCGGATGCGCGGTCGACGTGATGACGGTAGATCCAGCGCCGCGCCTGCTCGACGCGCTCGGCCTCGAGGCGGATACCTCCGAGCCGGTCGAGGTCGAGCTCGACTGCCCTCGGCCGTCACGCCGCGGCGCCGGCTCCAATCGCGCAAGGCTGCGCGCATTGCGGCTGGATCCGAAGCGCACCTTCGATTCGATCGTCGCGCGCTATGCGACCTCGGACGCGGCGCGCGACGCGATTCTGGAAAATCGAATCTATCGCAATCTCTCGGGCGCGCTCGCGGGCGTGGCGGACTACATGGCGATGGAAAAGCTGCTCGAGCTGGCGGCCAATCCAGCCACCGACTTGCTGGTGCTCGACACTCCGCCTGCGACCGAGGCGATCGACTTTCTCGACGCGCCACGGCGCCTGCTCGAACTGCTGAACTCGCGCGCCGTCAATCTGCTCGGCGCGCCCGCCGGATTGTTCAGGAGCCAGCTGCGGATGGTGGACATCGCCGCGCGCGCGGTGCTCGCTGCGTTCGATCGCGTGACGGGATTGAATCTGCTGGGCGACGTGCAGTCCTTCGTTCGCAGTTTCGACGGCATGTACGAAGGCTTCTCCGCCCGCGCCGCGCGCGCGCAGGACAAGCTGCGCGCGCCGGACACCGCAATCGTTATTGTGACGACCGCTGAATCGAGCCGAATCGCGCAGGCGCGCGAGTTTGTCGGCGCACTCGAGCATGCCGGCCTGCGCGTTTCCGCGATGGTCGTGAATCGAGTGCTCGCCGAACTTCCCGACGCCGCCGAACTCGCGTCAGCGCGCATCGCGCCGGCGCTCAAGAAGAAGTTGAAGCGCAATCTCGCCGACTATGCCGCGCTCAAGACGCGCGAAGAAGTCTCGCTGAGCGCGATCCGCGATTCGCTGCCCGCCGGCGCCGTGCTGATGGTTGCGCCCGACCTCGGCCGCGAGCCGCGCACTATCGCCGACCTCGCCGAGATTGGCCGCAGCCTCCGCCCCGGCTGATCAGCGCAGCTTCTTCGTCCGCCGAACCGTCGGCTTCGCGGGCTCGTCGTGATCGAGAATGCGATCCAGCTTGATACTGAGGTTCAGCAGTTGCGAGCTCAGATGATCGAGCCGCGCTTTCAGGTCGCGCACGTCGCGCTTGGAAGGAATGTTGACGAAGTCGAGTACCTGCTCGACGTTGCGGTCGAACGACTGCTTGTTTGCCATGAAGCGTTCACCCGCCCGGCCAAAACTCGAGCGCATCCTGTCGTTTGACATGATCTCGTTGAAAAAGCCGGTGATGCCTTCCTCGCTCATCTGCCGGAGCCTGTTCATCAGGTTGTCATTTTCGTTGTCGCGGCGTGCCATGACCTTCAACTATATATAGAGGGTCGCGCCGCGCAAACCGATGACCACTATCGCCAGCATTTTAAGCATCGCGTCGGGATTCGCCCTGATGGGATACCACGAACCGCCGGCGAACCTCATCGCTACTTCTATCATCATAAATCTCGCGCTCACTCCCCTGACCGCGATTGTCGCATCGCGCCGCGGCCGCTCTGCGCTTCGATGGACCATCGCGGGACTCGCGCTTGGCGCATGGGCGCTCGCCGCGGTCATGATTATTCCACCGAGCCGTCCCGCGCCGCCGCATCACGACGCCCCGGATTATCCGCCTACTTCTCATGCTGCTTGATCCACGCCGCAGTCGGCGCAAACACTTCGCTCTCGGACTTCGTGCCCGCCAACACGTCCAGGTGGCCCCACTTGTCAAATTTTGTAAACGAAGGGTCAGGCGCGCCGGTCGACTTTGACGCGTCTTCGACCTGGCCGGGCCATTGCGCGCCGAAGTTGGTGCTGGCGAACGCGATGACGGGAATCTTCGACGCCTTGAGCGCCGCAAGCAGCTCCGGCGTGAACGGATTCTCGCCGTCCTGAACAGACGGCCAGTAGCGGTCATAGCCGATCAGCAATTTTGCCATGACCACCGCGTCGGAAAATCCGCCCGGCATGTTCGCGAACGCGCCGTTGCCGGGGGCCGCATCGTACATGACGTGTTCCAGGTTTTCGCGCGCAGTTTTGTACTTCGGAATCGGCGCGGGCTGGTCGGGGTTGTCGATCACCATTTGCATCAGCGTTCGCCGCTTGTCGTAGGTCAGATGCTTGCCGCCGATGTCGTCGGCATACAGGCCGGGCGGCAGCGTCGCCGCGCGCATCGGATGAGTCGGGATGAATCCGTCGAGCGCGATTATCCCCGCGACGTGTTCGGGATGCATGGCGGCGTACAGGTATGCGAACTCGACGCCGCGGCTGAAGCCGGCGACGAAAAGTTTGGTGCGGCCGCTTTTTTCCTTGACAAATTTCGCCGCCGCTTCGATATCCGACTCGAAAAGATCGTTGGTCCATTCTGCCAGCTCGGACAGATCGCCCTGTGACGTCTCAGGCGGAATAAAGTGGGTGCGGTAGTCCATCGACCACACGTCCACGCCCTGCTCCGCAAGATAAACCTGGAACGAATAGCGCGGATCTTCGAGCGCAACTTCGCCATTCATGTTGGTGCCGGGCAGGTAGAGCACGACCGCCTCGGCATGCGCGGGCGGATTGGGTCCCTTGGCGACGCGATGCAGCGCGATTTTGTCGAACGGCGATTTGCCGACGCTCGCTTCGAACGTCCATTCGTAAATTCCCGGCGCGCCTTTCAGTTCGCGGGCCGTGCCAACCGCATTGAACTCGGCCGCCGATGCGATCGCGCCAAGCGCGATTAAAAGAAACGGAACCACCAACACGCTGAGGGCAATGCCCCGTCGAATCTTCATGGGCCTAATCCTCTCCACGATTTCGCGTCGTCGCACAAGTCCGCGACCGCGTCGCCTCGTCGCAGGTTGACCCTTTGCGGTCTGCCGTGCGAAACAGAGTCGGCGGGTATTTCACGCTCTCGCCAATTTCGCACGGAGTAAATTTCAATGAGCAAGAAAGTTCAATTCGCCCTGTTCTCTCCGCAAGCCGGGTCGTCGTGGCATCAGCTCGAAGAGCGGACGCATCGAGCCGAGAAGCTCGGCTTCCATTCGATTTGGCTGGTCGATCACATGTGGACGCGCAACATGCCCGATCTCGATCATCATGAATGCATGGCGCTGATGGCGGGGCTGTCGGCGAAGACCGAGAAAATTCGTATCGGCACTATGGTCATCTGCAACAACTACCGTAACCCTGCCCTGCTGGCGAAGTCGCTGGCGACGATCGATCACATCAGCAACGGCCGTCTGGAAATCGGTTACGGCGCGGGCTGGATGGACGAGGAGTACAAGGCTTACGGCTACCAGTTTCCGTCGATGGGCACGCGGCTCAAGATGTTCGAGGAAGGCCTGCACATCATGAAGGCGATGCTCACCGAGAAGCGCGTGACGTTTAAGGGGCGTCACTACTCGGTCGAGGAAGCGGTCTGCAATCCAAAGCCTGTGCAGCAACCGCATCCGCCGATCACGATTGGCGGCAGCGGCGAGAAGATCATGTTGAAGCTGGTGGCGCGGTTCGCCGATCGATGGAATTGTCCGGCCGGCTACGAAAGCTTCGAGCACAAATTCAACGTGCTCAAGCAGCACTGCAAGGACGTCGGGCGCGACCTGAACACAATCGACATCTCGGAGCAGTTGCTGGTGTGCATCGGCTCGAGCGACGCGGAGGTCGAAGCGAAGTGGAAGGCCGCGCAGATGCTCAAGCCGTTTATCAGCACCGGGATCAAAGGCACGCCGAAGCAGCTGATCGAGGAACTGAAAAAGCGGGTGGCGATGGGAATCACGACGTTCGTGATTTTCTTCAGCGACTTCGCGCCGCCGCCGACGCTCGAATTGTTCGCAAAGGAAGTGATGCCGGCATTTGCGTAGAACGATTGGAATTTGCGCGCCGTTCATCGTCGCGCTGCTGCTCGCGGGATGCGCCAGTAGTCAGCCGTCGCAGTTCACGACGCAGCTCGACACCAGTGGCGGACTCGGCCCCGGCGATCCGATAACGCACGCGTCGGCGACTATCGGCCACGTGACGGGAGTCTCGCCGATAGGCGACGGCGATTCGGAGATCGCGTTTGAAGTCGATGGCTCGCACGCGGACGAGATTCACTACGATTCGATAATGACGCTGAACAACCTCGGCGCAGCGCCGTCGCTCGACGTGATGAACGTCGATGCGATGAGCCATAGCGCACCGTCGGGCACGCGGCTCGACGGCGCGTCGAGTATGGACGAGACCCAGATGTTTATGACCGCGCGCGGCCCCGGCAGTTTCGCGCAGGCGCTGGGAAACGCCGCCGGCTCGTCGACAACGACGCCGCCCTCGCCTCAGACCGTGCAGATGACGCAGATGCTCGCGCAAATTTCGCAGCAGACACTGGCGACCGCGGTGGCAATCGCGCCACCCACTCAAGAACAGATCGACCAGGCCAAACACGAGGCGCTTGGCGTCGAACGGCAACTGATGCGCAACGGCAAGATCGAGCAGGCGGAACGGCTGCGCGCCTCGATGGGCAGTGTGATGGGCGGAATTACGACGCCGGTAAATCCGACGACGCTTCCGCCGACCTCGCCGAATCCGTAGCGCGAGATGGATTGTCACTAAATTGGATCAGCATCGACTGACCGAATATCTCAAACGCCGGATGCCGCATGCGCGCGAGCATCGCGTGGTCGGACTCAAGCGAATTTCCGGCGGTTCGTCGCGCGAGACCTATGCCTTCGACCTGGAATGGAGCGAGGGGGGCCAGACGCGCACGCGACCGATGATTGGACGGCGCGATCCTACAGGCGGGTTGCTCAAATCCGATCGCGAGCGCGAGTTCAACGTGATCGCCGCCGTGCATCGCGCGGGCCTGAAGGTTCCCGAGCCGCTCTTCCTCGAGCTCGACGCGAGCGTGATGGATCGCCCGTTTTTCATCATGCATCGCGCGTCGGGCCAGACCGGCATGGGCGCCTTTCCTGCCGCGGAATCCGAATCGACGCGCGCCAAAGTTGCCGACGACTTCCTGAGCGAGCTCGCGCGACTGCAGGCGATCGACTACCGCGAGTGCGGGCTCGAAATGCTCGGGCCTCCCGCGAGTCTCGCCGATCCCGCACGCATCCAGGCCGCGCATTGGAGCGAAGTGTACGAACGCGACCGGATGGGCGAGCACTATCCGATTCTCACCGCCGCGTTCGCATGGCTGAAAGCCAACCCGGTCGTGGCCGACCGCGTGGTGATCGTTCACGGCGACTATCGCTCGGGAAATTATCTGTACGACGAGAATGGAATCGTCGCGATGCTCGATTGGGAGATGGCGCATCTGGGCGATCCGATGGAGGACCTCGGCTGGGCGTCGATGATGTTCTGGGGGCGCGACGAACTGGCCGGCGGCCTGATGGAACGCGAAGCATTTTACCATCTCTACGAACAGAAGACCGGCCATCGCGTCGATCGCGAGCGGCTGTTTTTCTACCAGGTGCTCGGCAACGCCAAGATGGCCGTGATTTGCCTCACCGGTATCCGCGATTTCGTCGAGCGGCGCACGTCCGACGCCGTAATGCCGTTTCTCGAACTGCTGCTGCCGGCGTTGTTCGAGGACCTGGCCACGCAGCTTCGATTGGTCTGAGGGGACAGGATGCTACGGCCGACGTTGAATGAACTGATCAGCGGAATCCAGCGAACGATCATGGAGGCGTTGATGCCCGAACTGACGTCGCCCTACGCGCAAGGGCAGGCGATGTCGGCGATCGGGATGCTCGCACATGCGGCGGCAGTGCTCGAGTCGGCGCCCGCATACGATGCGGCCGAGATAAAAGATCTGCGCGCTACATTCGCGGCGCTCGCGCGGCTGGGCGACAAGCATCTCGGCAAGAAAGGCGGGCTGCGCAGCGCTCTCACGCGTGCGACTCGCGCCGGCGCGAAGAATCCGCCCGACCGGCGCGCGATGGAAGCCGCGATGGCCGCGTTTGCCAGCGCGGTTGCGCTGGGCCATGTCGACGAGCGCGTCGCTCGCCACATCCGCGGCTACCTCCGGCGCAGTCTCGATCGCTCCCGCAACTTGCTCGGTGGTTCGTTGCCGAGCGCCTGATAGATTAGTAATGCTGTAGTTCTGACTCGCGCTGGCAGCTTGTCTCTGGCTTACGCAATGAGACGCTAATTCTAGCCATCATCCGCCGCGTTCAAGCCGACTTACCTATGTCAGGACTTATTGCGCATGCAAATCAATTAGAGTAGATTGCCTAAAGTTAATTAGGAGCGCAAAACGGTATAATAGCTAACGGTATTAAAAGCGCACTACCTGTATGTAGCGGTCTTGCTACAAACAGTTAGCGGAGCTAATTTGAACGTGGGTGGGTTGGAGTTGGTGTAAGGTTCCGCAGACGAATCGCGAGGATGAAGTCATGAGCGTCGTCACTATTCAAACTCCCGGGATGCCTGGCGGCCCTTGCCGCGGATCGTGCGATCATGCCAAGTGCCATACGCTGCGCGCGATGGCGGAGGAACGGTGCGGTCACTGCGGCACCCGATTTGGTTTCGGCGTCAAAATGGTCGGCGATCCTCCGCTGCATCTCCGATGCGCGCAGAGCATCGCCGCGCGCAATGGCGCACCGGCTTCGCATCCGTTGAATGATCCCGCAACGGGTCATCAGCCCGCGAGTCATCGCGACGACAAGCGCTAGCCCGTCTCGTTTGTATTTTTGATTTGACGCCGCCGCGCCTCTTCGGCGTGATCGGCGATCCATGCTTGACTCCTTTGGCAAGTGCGCGCTACCGCTCGTTTGACCGCCAAATCGAGGTAGCCCAGGCGTGAACGTCGAAACCATCAAGCAGGTGCGCGAGTTGCGCGACCGGCTAGATCATCCCGTGATCGATGCCGACGGGCATCTGATCGAGCCCGCTCCGCTCTTCAATGAATATCTCCAGAAGATCGGCGGCGGCGCGATGCTCGAGCGCTACAATTTCGAGCTTCGCGAGCATCCGACCGGCTCGCGCGGAAATCGCGACGCGGGCGACATGCGCGGCGCCTGGTGGGGCGTCTCCAACGACGCGTATGACCTCGCGACCGTGATGGCGCCGCGCCTGCTGTACAGCAGGCTGAACGATCTCGGCGTCGATTTTTCCATCCTGTATCCCACGCTCGGACTCGCGCTGCCTACGATTTACGACGGCGAGGTACGGCGCATCGCATGTCGCGCGCTCAACACCATGAACGCCGAGATCTGCGCACAATTCCGCGACCGCATCGCGCCGGCTGCCGCAATTCCGATGCACACGCCCGACGAAGCAGTGGCCGAACTCGAATACGCGGCGCGCCTCGGCCTGAAGGTCGCGATGATTCCGCCGGGTGTGGCGCGTCCGATCCCGGCGCTCGAGCGCACGCATCCGGACGCGTTCCCCAACGCGGCGTACTTCGATTGCTACGGCCTCGACAGCTTCTTCGACTACGATCCGGTGTGGCGCAAATTTGTCGAGCTGAAAATCGCGGTCACCTCGCACGGCGGCGTCGGCCTGCGCTACCTGCCGCTTGGGCGGCGCTCGCCGACCAACTACATGTTCAATCACATCGGCGCGCACGCGTATCAGCAGGGCGAGTTGTGCCGCTCGCTCGTGATGGGCGGAGTTGCGACGCGTTTTCCGGAGCTGGCGTTTGGATTTCTCGAGTGCGGCGCGGGATGGGCCTGCGACCTTCTCCATTCGCTCGAGGAGCATTGGGAAAAGCGCAACACCGAGAGCCTGGTGAATTACGACCCGTCGCGCCTCGATCGTCCGCGACTGCATCAACTGCTCGCGGAGTACGGCGGACCCGAATTCATCGCGAAAAATTCCGCGCGCGCAGTGCGGGCCTACGACGAAGGCCTCGAGCGTCACGATCGCGCCGCAGATCGCGACGAGTGGGCGCTTACGGGCGTGCGCGACGAACACGACTTCGCGCGAATCTTCGCCAACTTCTATTTCGGCTGCGAGGCCGACGACCTGAGCGTCCATCGCGCACTCGATTCTCGCGCCAACCCGATGCGGACGCGGCTGCAGCCGATTTTCTCGTCCGACATCGGGCACTGGGACGTGCCCGACATCTCGACGGTGCTGCTCGAAAGCCATCGCCTCGTGGACAAGGGCCTCTTGAGCGACGCGGATTATCGCGACTTCGTTTTTGCATATCCGGCCCAACTTCATCTGAAGGCGGATCCAAAATTCTTCGCCGGCACCGCGATCGCCGATTCGATCGCCAGGCTAAACGCATAGAGGCGGAGGCGCTGGATGCTCTCGAACGAACGCAAGCGCGACTGGGACAACAACGGCTACTTCATCATTCGCGGCTTCATGCCGCCCGAAGCCTGCCGCGCGATGCATGCGCGAGTGGTCGAGATTTGCCGCCTGAACGCCGCGGGACAAAGCGTTCCGAACGTATTCGTGTTGCCGGAAAAGAAGCCCAACCCGCTCGCGCGAAATCCCGAAGACAACGTCGGCAAAGTTTTCCGGCTCCATCGCGATCCGATTTTCAAAACGCTAGTCGAAGATCCCGCAGTGCTCGACATCGTGAGCGATCTGATCGGACCGGAGCTCGACTGCTTCGTCAGCCAGTTCATTTTCAAAAACCACGGCGCGATGGGACAGCCGTGGCATCAGGACTCTTACTACTTCGCCTTCAGCACGACCCCGCAGGTGGGCGTGTGGCTCGCGGTCACCGAAGCCACGATCGACAACGGATGCCTGCACGTGATGCCGGGCTCGCACAAAGAGCCGGTACACGAACACGTTCCCGACCGGCGCCCGCATGCGCAATACGGCTATACGGAGATCGTTGACTATGACACGTCGAAGTCGATGCCGGTCCTGATGCAGCCCGGCGACCTGCTGGTGTTCCACAGCCACCTGATGCATCGCTCGACCGACAACCTGTCCGGCGGCATTCGCGCCGCAATGGTCTGGCATTACACGAAGTCTGGAACGATCGATCAGACCAGAGAGAAGTTCGGCCATCAGAACCCTTCGCACGATTTCATGAAGATCGAGTGTCGCCGCGCAGCCGAGGAGAGGCCATGAATGGAGCTGAGAGCCTGATTCGGACCGCGATCGCGGCCGGGGTCGAGGTGTGTTTTGCAAATCCTGGGACCACCGAGATGCCTCTGGTGGCGGCGCTCGACTCCGCCGAGGGGCTGCGCGCGATTCTGGGACTGTTCGAAGGGGTCTGCACGGGCGCCGCCGACGGATACGGACGCATGGCCGAGAAGCCCGCGATGACGCTGCTGCATCTTGGGCCGGGCTTCGCCAACGGCATCGCGAATCTGCATAACGCGCGGCGCGCTCGCTCGCCGATCGTGAATCTGATCGGCGATCATGCGACGTGGCATGTCGGCGCCGACGCACCGCTCACTTCCGACATTGTTTCGCTCGCGACTCCAGTCTCGGGATGGATCCGAAGCGTCCGCAATTCAGAATCGCTCGCGGAGTCCACTGCGCAAGCGATTGCGGCGGCCGGCCGCGCGCCGGGGCAAATCGCGACATTGATCATTCCGTCAGATTGCCAGTGGGATCCTGCCGAAAGACCCGCCGCGCCAATCGCGCCCACGCCGCCGCCCACCGTCTCCTCCGACGCGATCAAGCGCGGCGCCGAGTCGATCCGCAAGGGCAAGCACGTCGCGCTTTTTCTCGGCGGCATGGCGCTTCGCGCACGTGGCCTCAAAGCGGCTGCGCGGATTGCCGCGAAATCGGGATGTCATCTGATCTGCGAAACTTTCCCGGCGCGACTCGAGCGCGGTGCCGGCATGCCGACGCTCGATCGCCTGCCCTACTTTCCCGAGCAAGCAATTGAGATGCTGAAGCCGTTCGATACGATCGTAATCGCCGGCGCGAAAAAGCCCGTCGCATTTTTCGGCTATCCCAATTTGCCAAGCCAGCTGATTCCGGAAGGAACCCAAGCCGCGATTCTGGCCGAGCCGACTGATGACGTCCCGGCTGCTCTGGAAGCGCTCGCGGACGAGATTGGAGCACCGGTTTCGGTCGCGCCGCCTTCGAAAATAGCGCGGCCCGAACGTCCCGTCGGAAAACTTAACGCGATGACCGCGGGCGCCGCGATTGCGGCCATGATGCCCGAAGGTGCAATCGTGATGGACGAGGCTGCCACCAGCGGCCTGCCATTCCTGGCGGCTTCCGCCGCGGCCCCGCCGCATACTTATCTCTCGCTCACCGGCGGCGCGATCGGGCAAGGATTACCCTGCGCAACTGGAGCCGCAGTCGCGTGTCCGGATCGGCGCGTGATCGCTTTTCAGGCCGACGGCAGCGCAATGTACACGATTCAGGCGCTGTGGACGCAGGCCCGCGAATCGCTCAACGTCACGACCGTGCTGTGCAACAACCGCAGTTACCGAATCCTGCAGGTCGAACTCGCGCGCGCGGGCGTGACCGAACCCGGCCGCAAAGCACGCTCGCTCACCGACCTTTCCAATCCCGATCTCGAGTGGACGAGCCTCGCACGCGGTCTCGGTGTCCCAAGCGTGCGCGTCGAGACGGCGGAGGCTCTCACGCAGGAGCTCGAGCGCTCGCTCGCAACGCCGGGGCCGAGTCTAATCGAGATGATTCTCTAGCGTGCCGTCGCGGATTGGTTCGGCGCGGGCGCCACGTAGCGATGCGTGAGCTGAAGATCGACGGTCGGCGCGGGCCATCCCATCTGGCCATGAAAGTCGATCAGATGGTGCGGCGGGCACGCGTCGTAATCCAGCGTGAGTTTTGGAAAAAACGGGCTCACCGCGGCTCGTAGCGCGGACGGCCACGACGGTAGAATCGTCGCCACGTCCGGACGCACCGCAATCTTGTCCGCGGCGAAGTTTCCAGCCTGTGTCGTCACGCCCTCGCTCCCGGACTTCCATGTGTCCAACGTTATGAAGGTATAGGGCGAGACCTGCAGATTCACCTTGGCAACGCCTTCGTCATCGGCGGAATCGAGCGCTCGAAAGAAAGAGTCGATCGGGATGCTGATCGTCGGATACATGTCGTGCGGAAAATCCATCGCGCCTGGAATCTGCAGCGTAGCCGGATCGTCTCGCCACAGGTTGCTGCCCACCAGCCGTCCGTCGCGCGACCACCTCTCCACTCCGGCGAGAATACAGCCCGTTCCCTGCGCAGGCAGGACCCAGTAGTTGACGCCGATCTGTCCGCGCGCCTCCGTCGTTTCCTGTACCTCGAGCAGATATCCGCCCAGCGGCTCGTGCCAGATTCGATAATGCGACATCGGTTCATTGGTCGACGAGAGCGTCATCGCGATTTCGTCCACCACGCTTCCCGCCGCCGGCTGCGGCAGTTCGAGCGATGCGCGCGGATCCACCATCACGCCGCCAGCAAGCCCGCGCGCCGCGAGCGCCTCTTCGATATTTGCGCCGGAATGCGATGGCAACGGCTTCTTACCCGGTCCTGCGACCCAGGTTTTTAACAGTAGCGCGTCCAGCCTCGGTGCCGGATAGCCGATCGTGCCGTTGAACTTGACCAACTGATGAGGAGGCTTGACGTTGAAGTTGAAGTAGTCCTTGGGGATGAACGGCAATGCCAGGCTGCGGAAAACGCGCGGCCAGGTCTTGAGCGCGCCGTCCACGTCGGGACGCATCACGACTTTGATCGTATCGATGCTTCCCGCTGCCGTATCGATTTTCTCAGAGCCGTCGGCCCAGGTATCGAGCACGACGAAGTCGTAAGGGCCGGTTGCCATGTCGAGCCTTCCGGTCGCGTCAGCCCCGGCGGCTCCGAGCGAATCGAAGAACGCGCTGATCGGTGCGCCATAGTTCGGAAAGAGATCGTCTGGAAATTCCGGCGCGCCCGCCACCTTCAATGCGTCGGGATCGTTGCGCCAGAAGTCCTGCGTCACCAGCCGTCCATCTTTCGAATAAACGGCGGACTCGTACAAATCACACCCGCCGCCCGCTCGCAGCACCCAGAACTGACAAAGCCGCTGCCCGCCGGTAGCCGTGGTCACCATGAATTCAACCTTGTGCCCCGCGAGCGTTTCCTCCCACATCACAGCGTGCGCGGCCTGATCTCCTCCGCTCGCCAGGTTCGCGGTAATCTCACTGACCGACGCCCCCTCGGCGGGCTCAGGGATTCGCGCATCCGCACGCACATCGCCAATCGCGCTGCCCATCAATCCTCGCGACGCCAGCTCATCCTCAAAGCGCGACGCGGTACTAGCGCAATACACAGTGGGCGCTGAAAAAACGCATAAGATGACCGCGAGAAGGGAAATGAGGAACCACTTCATAGAAGAGCCCCCGCAAGGCCGTGCAAACGATCGCCCCCCAAGCTTGCCATCCGCAATGTAGGTGTCAACGCAGATAAAGTTCTGCGTCCAGGGAAAGAGCGCCCACTCGCGGCGCGCGTCCAACAATTCGAGCGCGGTTTGCAGGTCGGCAATCTCCTACCGTACTATCGCGCAACATCTTGCCAGGAGAATCGATATGAACAATCTCGACTCGATGTTAAAACGCAACAAAGACTTTGCTGCTCAGCAGTCTGCTGCGGGCACACTTATGCCCTCTCTTCCGCAGGCGCTGCCAAATGTAAAGGCCGTCATCATCGGTTGCGCTGATATGCGCGTAGATCCTTCTCATGTGCTTGGAATCAAACCGGGCGAGGCCGTCGTGATCCGTAACATCGGCGGTCGAATCACCCCGGGGCTGTTGGAGCAGCTGGGTCTACTCGGACGAATCGGTCAGGTTGCCGGAGCGATTCCTGGAGGCGGCGGGGAGTTCCACCTCATAGTACTTCAGCACACCGATTGCGGCATGACGCGCCTCGCCAACGACCTAGTCCTTTTGACGCGCTATTTTCAAATACCGGACGAGGAACTCAAGCCCAAAGCGGTCTCCAATCCCCGCGCCGCGGTCACCGCGGACGTTGCTTCGCTCTGGGCGATTCCCGCATTACCGGGCGAGTGGCTTATTTCCGGCCTCGTCTACGACGTCGCGACCGGACTTGTAGAGATCGTCGTACCGCCAGCGCCGATTCGTACTGCGTAAACGTCGCTCTCAAGGTAGCTCAGATGAGGGTGGTGTTTCTTCGCCGTCCAAGCGGCCACCCCGAATCAAGACAGCACCAAGTTCTGCGTCGAGAGAAAGAGCGCTTACTCCAGGCTCGCGTTCAACAATTCGAGCGCCGCTTGCAGGTCGGCAACCGTCGGGATCATGCGACTATGTTCGATGCGATTGCCGACGCCGATAAAATTCACGCCCGCGCTCTCGGCCGCCTCGCGATCCACCCTGCTATCGCCCACGTAGACGGCCCGCGTCGCAATCACCCCAGAACTTCTTGCCAGCTGGATTTTCAGTTTTACAATTCGGGCAGCGCATCTCTTACCCGAAAAATGCTCGACCCCGCCCTCGTATATCGCCGGCACCACGTAGTACTGGGTTCCAAGGGGTCACCCCTTGGCGCGCGCCGCGTAGGCGTGACTTTTAGGCGCGACCGGTCAGACGGGCGCGCCCGCTCCGGCGGCCTTCTATTGGCCAGCGTCCAGTAGTTCGAGCGCCGCTTGCAGGTCGGCAATCGTCGCGATCATGCGATGATGCTCGATGCGATTGCCGACGCCGATAAAATTCATGCCCGCGCTCTCGGCCGCCTCGCGGTCTATCCTGCTATCGCCGACGTAGACGGCCCGCGCCGCTTCGACATCGGCGCGTCGTAGGCACAGGCGCAGGATGTCGGGCGCGGGCTTCGGCTGAACCTTGTCGAGCGCGCTCGCGACCGCGTCGAATACGCCGCCAAGGCCGAGATGCTCGATCAGCGCGGGCACGGTAGCCGATCGATTGGTCGCCAGCCCCAGCTTGTAGCGGCGCTTGAGGTCGAGCATGAACGGCCGCAGCTCGAACGGCGGCCGCAGCATCTTGAAAAACGGCGTCTGATCCATGTTGCGCGCCACGTCGTGCATCATCTGAAGCTTGGCGGCGTCGCGTCGGGCGCGCGCTGCAAACACCTCGCTCGCGGCGTAGGAAACCGCCGAGATTTCCTCGTCGCGATCCAGCGGCGGCTCGCCGACCTTCGCAAAAATCCAGTTGTAGTAGGCGACGTTCGATTCCGTGGAATCGAACAGCACGCCGTCGGCGTCGAACATCACCAATTCAATCATGTTGAACGAATATTGTGCGCGGCCGGCGCGTGCGGCGCCAGATGGTCGAGTGCGCGAACGACGCTCAGCGCGCGGCGCGCTTGCGATCGGCGCGCTCGGGCCGCCGAACGTGCGGAGGCGCCGGCCGGCGCGGAATCGCGACGACCTCGCGCGCGGTGAGACGCTCTCCGCAATGCGAACAAACCACGTCCGGCGCCGTCTTCGCACCGCACACGCGATGTATCAACGTCATCGGCGGCCCCGACTCGTCGCTGAGCCACGTGTCGCCCCATCGCATCATCGCGATCAGCACGGGATAGAGCTCGAGTCCTTTCCTGGTCAGCCGATACTCGATGCGCCCGCTGTCGCCCTCGCTGCGCGCGCGATCGAGGATTCCGTCGCGCACCAGGTCGCGCAGCCGCGCGCTCAGGATGTTGCGCGCGATTCCCGTCCCCTGCTGAAACTCGTCAAACCGATGGCGTCCGAGAAACGCCTCACGCAGTATCAGCATCGTCCACCGCTCGCCGACCACAGCGAGCGTTCGCGCCACCGAGCAGTTCATGTCTTTGACCGATTCCCAACGCATCGGCGTCTGTCGTTCTCCTCCCCCGAAATTAATTCCGCGCGCCGCGAGGTTCCCCAACCGCGCGGCAGGCGGAAATATCGTTGCACTTTGAAACTTGGTTTACCAGCGGCACCTTGATGAACTAAGATAGGCGCCAAACAATGGATCGGATGTTGGCATCGAAGTGGTTTTTCTACATCGCCGTCGCGCTCGCGGTCGCATACCTATTCATGAATTCCACGGCGCCTGGTAACGCACTCAAAGCGCTGATCACCGACTGGTGGCGCTGAGCCAGGACACTCGCACTCCCCTCTCAGAACAGTAAGTTGCGACTCGGGACAATGCCTGCTAGAAAATCAGTTGCAAATTGAAACTGAAATGCGGACCGCCCGCGTCGAAACGTCCCGCGGAGAAGACACAAATGGACAAACAAATCGAGTTCTTCTACGACTACCTCAGCCCGTTCAGCTATCTCGCCGACACGCAGCTGCCCGCCATCGCGCAGCGCACCGGTGCGGAGATCGTTTATCGGCCAATCCTGCTCGGCGCGATCATGAAGGCCACCGGAAACTCGGGTCCGCTTCCGATTCAGGGCAAGGCGGGTTACAACGTTGCGGATTTTCAGCGATGGGCGAAGCGCTACGGCGTTCCCGCGCAGTTCAGTCCGCACTTCCCGTTCAACACGATTCGCGTGCTGCGCGCCGCAATCGCCGCGCAAATCCACGGCCGCTTCCCGGCGTTTCATTCGACGGCCTTCCGCGCGATATGGGAACAGGGGCAGGATCTCAGCAAGGAGGAAGCGCTGCGCCGGCTTCTCGACCAGGCGGAAATCGATCCGGCGCTCATCGAGGGCGACGATATCAAGAGCCGGTTTCGCGCCAACGTCGACGAGGCCGTCAGCCGTGGCGCGTTCGGCGCGCCGACGTTTTTCGTCAATGGCGAAATGTGGTGGGGAAACGATCGGCTGGACTTCGTGGAAGAAGCGCTCATGCGAATAAGATGATGCGCGTTCCATCGTCGAATGATCCGTGAGATAAATCTGAAAATCCCCCCGTTGAGGTTACTCATATGAAAGCAGTCGTATTCGAAAAGCTTGGCGGACCCGAGGTGATGAAGATTGCCGAGGTCGCGAAACCCGAAGTGCAGCCCGGAACCGTGCTGATCAAAGTGCGCGCGGCCGGAATCAATTTCGCCGATACGCTGTTTCGGCAGGGACAGTACGTCATGCAGCCGAAGTTGCCTGACACACCCGGGCTCGAAGCTGCCGGCGAAATCGAGGCAGTCGGCGCGGGCGTGACGAATCTCAAGCCTGGTCAGCGCGTCGCCGCGATCGGAGGCAAGATGTACGCCGAGTATGCGCTAGCGCCGGCGGTGCAGGTGATTCCTATTCCCGACTCCCTCAGCTTCGAGCATGCCGCAGCCTTTCCAATACAAGTGCTGACTGCATGGCACCTCCTTCACACGGCGCACGAAACCAGACCCGGACAAACGGTGCTGGTCCATTCTGCCGCAGGCGGCGTCGGAATCGTCGCGGTGCAAATCGCCAAGGCCGCAGGTGCGCGCGTGATTGGCACAGTATCGAGCGCCAGCAAGGCCGCGCTCGTGAAAGAGTATGGCGCCGACGGCGCTATCAACTACGCCACTCAGGATTTTGCTGCCGAGGCGAACCGCCTCACCGGCGGGCGCGGCGTCGATCTGATCCTGGACGCGGTCGGCGCAACCACCCTGGACAAAGGGCTCACCTGCCTCGCCCCGTTCGGGCATCTGATTCTCTACGGACGCGCCGGCGGCCCGCCCGAGCCGCTCAATCTTTTCAAACTGTTCGAGAAATCGACCAAGGTGAGCGCTTTCACCCTTTACACGGTGGCCGCGTTACCAGATGTGATGCGCCGGGGAATCGAAGATTCGTTCAAGCTGATAGCACAGGGCAAGCTCAAGCTCGTCGTCGGCAAATCGTTCCCGCTCGCGCAGGCGGCCGAGGCGCACAGGTTCATGGAGTCGCGCCAATCCACCGGCAAGCTGGTGCTCATCCCGTAGCCGTAACGCGGCCGCTCGTTTTCAAATAGTTGATCTGGATTTGCGGATTGTGCGCACGAGGAATCGTGCGCCTGCCGCGATCCGTCCTGCCTGATTGTTGAGTTCTCAGCCAGTGGCAATTTGCAACTTCGTGGCAATTTGCAACTGAATCTGATTCGCGCGGACCAAGCCGCAGATCGGACTTTGCTTCAGCATAAATTCATAAGCTTCACTACGCTTTTGTGTGATCATTTTTAATTGCGCTCCTTGGCCACGTCCGCTCGACGCGCGCGCATCCGCGTCCTGCGAATTATTTTTCGCCAGCGCACCGGAGTTTTCCTAGGCGCTTCGTGCACATTTACGCGTGGCACCCGACTTGCTGTCTGCTTTCCATTTTCCGCCCGAGGAGGGAATCATGGAACATTTCGGTAAGGATGTTCGAAAGTATAGCGAGTGGCCCGCGCCAGCACGTATGGCCCTCGCCGTGCTGGCGGTCTTGATGTTCATCGCGATCGCCGCCGCGGCTCGCGCCGACGTCAAACCGGGCGATCTGATCACGCCCGCCAACGCGTCGAAGGTGAAGGATCTCGTCTCGCCGGGGGTTTACTACAAAGTCGTCAATGGCATGTCGATGAAGATCGTTCCGAGCGGACAAATCGACTGGCCGCCTCCCTACAAGGACGCGACCGAGAAGTATTCGGCGCAGGTCCGTCTCAGCCACGACAACCGCAGCCTCGTCGGCTACGTCGCTGGTCAGCCGTTCCCGCTGATCGACACCAACGACCCGCAGGTGGCGACCAAGATCATGTGGAACAACGTTTTCCGGCCGCTCCTTACCGACGACTACGACCTGCGCTTTTACGATTGCGAGAGTGTATATGGCGGCGTGAACAAGCCCAACAACGTGATCCAGTATTATCAGATCGGCCACTACGCCGGTTACGATTTGGTCGGACGCGTCGAAGTCGAGCCGATGCCGGTCGATCCCGACTTCAAGAAGACCAACCGCCTGTGGCTGTTCGGCCTCTACCCGGTGCTGTCGCCGCACGCCGAGCGCGGCAGCGGGTTCATTCGCTTTCGCTATGAGCAACCCGACCGCGGCGACGACGACTGGAGCTGGAATCCCGGCACGCGCCGGATTCGGCGCCTCAACGAGGCGCTCGAGAGCACAGCGACCAGCGCGCAAACCTGGAATCCAGATCACTACTCGGGCTTCAATGCCAAGATGGAGGAATACAACTACAAGTTTCTCGGCGACCGCCCGATGCTCGGGGTCGCGCACGCCGAGCACTCACCCGAGTTGAAATGCTCGACCGACGGCGGCGCCAGCGCATGCCCCGAAGCATGGGAGATGCGGAACATGTACGTCGTCGAGGCGTCGCCGCGCCGCGAGCTGATCTCGCAAGCGCTGCAGAGCAAGACCATCGTCTATATGGACTCCGAGATGTGGTTCGAGCCGTACATTGACGAGTACGACCAGAAGGGCCAGCTCTGGCTGAATCACATCTGGTGGACGACTTATCGCGATCGCCCGGTGCCCGACGCGCGCGTGGCGATTTATCCGTTCAAGCGCGAGTTCGAAGTCGGCGCGGTCGCGACTGACGTGCAAAGCGGCTTCGCCACCATGTGCTACCTGCCCGGCCTTCAAACTCCTGAGCGTGAGTGTTGGTACATCAACATGGGCGCGGTCGACAAGGACTTCTTCACGACCGACGCGATGGTCAAAGCCGCGCCGTAACACTAATCTTGTCCAGTTGATGGGGCGGGCGTCGCGCCCGCCTCATCACGCTTACCTCAAATCATGGCGCCGATGCTGTCTGCGGGGCGCGGGAGGCAGTCATGCCAGAAACAAGTCGTCGTCCAGTATGTGTAGTAATCGGCGTCGGGCCCGGCCTCGGCGCCGCGCTCGCGCGCAGATTTGCCAAGGAGTACGCAGTCGCTCTAGTCGCGCGCGGTGAGGACAAACTGGTCTCGCTCGCGAAGGAAATCGAAGCGGGCGGCGGCAGAGCAATCGGGGTCTCCGCGGATGTCGCGAAGGCCGACGACATAACTGCGGCCTTCGACAAAATTCGCCGCGAACTCGGCGACGTCGACGCGCTGCTTTACAACGCCGCGATGCGTCCGTTCGGCAAACTGATGGACACCAAGGCGAGCACCTTCGAAAACACCTGGCGCGTTTCCACCCTCGGCGCGTTTCTGGCCGCGCAGGAGGTTGTTCCGGCGATGCTGAAGCGCGGCAGTGGTACGATCATCTTCACTGGAGCGACCGCCGGCGTGAAGCCGTTCGCGACTTCAGCGGCGTTTGGACCGGCGAAATTCGCGCTGCGCGGCCTGGCGCAGGTGATGGCTCGCGACCTGCAACCCCAGGGCATTCACGTCGCGTACGTCAACGTGGATGGAGCTATCGACATGCCGGCTATCCGCGAACGATTCCCGCAACTCGGCGAGGACGCCATGCTTAAGCCCTCCGCGATCGCCGAGACCTACTGGCATCTCGCGCATCAGGACCGTAGCGCATGGTCGCACGACGTGGACGTTCGGCCGTTCAAAGAGAAGTGGTAGCCGCGCGCGCGACTGCATCGCACGAACTGTTTTTCAGTCGACCGCCACCGATTTCCCACGTCCCTTGACTCGTTCCGCGCGCAAGTCTAATTAACTGATCAGTTAATAGCTATTAACTGTTTGGTTAACGCTCATGGCTCGTCCACGTACGACTGTCCGCAATCTCAACCGCACCCGCGAGAAGATCCTTGCCGCGGCGCTGACCGAGTTTTCGGCGCGCGGCTTCGCCGGCGCGCGCGTCGACGCGATCGCCCGGCGCGCCCGCGTCAACAAGCGAATGCTCTACTACTGCTTCGGCGCCAAGCAGGACCTCTATCGCGAAATCCTGCGCCGCAAAATCGCCGAGCGCGCCGAATGGCTCGAATCCACGCCCGACGACTTCGCCGGCATGCTCTCCCATATCTACCTGTCCGGCGGTACGGATATTGAGTTCGTGCGCCTGATGGAATGGGAAGCGACCGACAGCGCCGGCAAGCGATGCATCGCCGAGGCCGAGCGCCGCGCGCTGTTCGAAAAGGCGGTCGCGCGCCTCGGTGTGCTGCAGCGCAGAGGAGCGATTCCTCGCGGCGCCAATTTGACTCAGCTCTTCATCTCGATGCTGTCGCTGGCGCTGTTCCCGCTTGTCATGCCTCAACTGATCCGCCTCATCCACGGCATGGAACCGACCGACCCGCGCTTCATGCGTCAGCGCGCGAATTTTCTACGCTGGCTCGGAGATCGTTTGGCGAGGACCAACGGGTCCGCTCGGATTCAGTCTCGTCGCCGGAAAACTCTGGTGGCGCCAGTGCAGACCATGCTTCATCGCCAACGATCTTCAGAACGGCCGGGTCAACTCGCATGAAGACACGCGTCATTATTATAATTACGGTTCTGCTGCTTGCCGTCGGCGGGTGGACTGGCTATTCGCTGTTTTTCAACGACGCGCAGGCGCCCGACAATCTGCTCGTTTCCGGCAACATAGAAGCGCACGAAAGCGTAGTCAGTTTCAAGGCCGTGCAATCGCGCGTTATCGAGTTGCCATTCGACGAAGGACAGTGGGTGAAGGCCGGCACTTTGCTGGCACGGCTCGACGACAGCGACTATCGCCAGCAGGTCGCGATCAACGAAGCCGCTCTCCGAGTGCAGGAACAAGAACTTACGTCGGCCATGCAAAAACTCGAGGCCGCGCGCGCAACGATCACCAACGACAGCGCCGACCTCGCGCAGAAAAATATCGACTACGGCCGCAGTCAGAAACTTTGGAATGAAAAAGTTATTTCCGGCGACCAACGTGACCACACCGACACCGCACTCAAGCAGTCGAACGCTGCGATGCAACGCGACGTGGCGATGGAGCGTAGCGCGCAACAGGACATCGAGGTCGCCAAGGCAAACATCCGCAACGCCAGCGAAAATCTCAAGCTCGCCACGATCATGCTGGGCTACACCACTCTGCGCGCGCCGTTCTCGGGCGTCATTCTCACGCGTCAGACCGAGCTTGGCGAAGTGATGCAGCCGGGCACGCCCGTCGTCACGCTGGCCGACCTCGATCACGTCTGGCTTCGCGCGTACGTGGCCGAAACCGATCTCGGCCGAATCCGCTGGGGCCAGGCGGCGACGGTTCACACCGACACCTACCCCGACCGGGAGTACCCGGGGCAGATTTCGTTCATCTCATCCGAAGCGGAGTTCACGCCCAAGAGCGTCGAGACGCACAAGGAGCGCGTGACGCTGGTCTATCGGATCAAAATCGACGTCGAAAATCCGCGTCATGAGCTGAAGCCCGGGATGCCCGCGGACGCGACCATTCACCTCGCTCCCGTGCAAAGCGGCAACAGCCGTGGATGACAAAACAGTCGTCGTCCGCGATCTAGTGAAGAATTTCCCGGGCGTCCGCGCGATCGATCATCTGAGCTTCGACGTCGCGCCCGGTGAAATCTTCGGCATCGTCGGACCCGATGGCGCCGGTAAAACCACCACCATGCGAATCCTAGCCGGAGTGCTCCCGCCCGACGCCGGCACCGCGACCGTCGCACAATGCGACGTGGTCGCCGACTCCGAAGGCGTCAAGCATCTCATCAGCTACATGCCGCAGCGCTTCGGCCTCTACGAAGACCTGACGGTGGACGAGAACATCCGATTCTACGCGGACCTGTTCGGCGTTCGAAGACGGGATCGCGACGCGCGCGCCGGCGAACTGCTGAAAGCATGCGGCATGAGCGAGTTCCGCGCCCGCCTGGCCGGCAAGCTCTCCGGTGGGATGAAGCAAAAGCTCGGCCTCGTCTGCGCGCTAATCCACACCCCACGCGTGCTGCTGCTCGACGAGCCGACCAACGGCGTCGATCCGGTTTCGCGTCGCGAATTCTGGGCGATGCTCTATTCGCTCGTCGGCCAGGGAGTCACCGTCGTCAATTCCACCGCCTACCTCGACGAGGCCGAGCGATGCCATCGCGTAGCTCTCCTTCATCAGGGGCGCCTGCTCTTCTGCGACTCGCCCGCGCGCCTCAAGTCGCGGCTTCAGGGCTCGGTCGTATCGATCGTGTCGTCCGAAGCGCGCCGCGTACGAGACGAATTCGCCGCCGCCGATGGGGTCTCGAGCGTGGTGCTGGTCGGCGACGCGGTTCATCTGTTTGTCGACGACGCTGACCGGCGCATCGCCGACCTCAGCGCGCGGTTGGTCGGTGCCGAGATTCCATTCGAGGAGATCCTGCGCGTCACACCGACCATCGAGGATCTGTTTGTCGAGGCGGTGCGCAAAGACTCGGCGCATGAAGCTGCATGACACATCGCAACGGCATTTCGGTCGAAGTCGAAAACCTGGTGAAGCGCTTTGGCGACTTCACCGCGGTCGATCGCATTTCATTTCAAACCCGGACCGGCGAGGTCTTCGGATTCCTCGGGCCTAACGGCTCGGGAAAGTCGACCACAATTCGAATCCTGTGCGGACTGCTGCGGCCGACCTCCGGCCGCGCGATCGTCGCCGGCTACGACGTCGTCGAATCGCCCGAATCGATCCGGCGCAACATCGGCTACATGTCGCAGAAGTTTTCGCTTTACGCAGATCTCACCGTGTTCGAGAATCTGCGTTTCTACGCGGGTATGTATGGCGTCCCCGCGGCCGACTTGCGCGGACGGATCGACTGGGCGCTCGAGATGGCCGGCCTGCGCGGCCGCGAGTCGAGCCTGACCGGCACGCTGGCCGGCGGCTGGAAGCAGCGCCTCGCCCTAGGTTGCGCCGTTCTGCATCGTCCACCGATCGTATTTCTCGACGAACCGACATCGGGCGTCGATCCGCTCTCTCGCCGTCTGTTCTGGGAGTTGATTCAGCGGATGAGCCACGACGGCGTCACCATCTTCGTCACCACGCACTACATGGACGAGGCCGAATATTGCAACCGCTTGGCGCTGATGAACGGCGGCAAATTGATCGCGCTGGGCACGCCCACCGAACTCAAGTTGGGTTCGATACAAGGCTCGTTGATGCTGCTCGAATGCGATCGGCTCGGCGACGCCATCGAACGCGTGCGCCACATCGCCGGCGTTCGCGACGTCGCCGTGTTCGGCAACGCGCTGCACCTCGTTGTTTCCGACGCCGCCGTTGCACCCACGATTCGCGCCGCGCTCGAGGCGGACGCGATCTCCGTCGCCAGCCTGCACACGATTCGCCCGAGCCTCGAGGATGCGTTCGTGGCATTGACTACTCGACGCGGCGCTGACGTTGCTTCAGAGCTGCCGTCATGAGTCTTCGCCGGCTGCTCGCCATCTCGCGCAAGGAAGTTTTCCAGGTGCTGCGCGATTCCCGCAGCCTGCTGATCGTTTTGCTGATGCCCCTGATGCTCATGACGACGCTCGGTTACGGCGTCAATCTCGACACCAAGCACATCAAGGTCTTCGCGCTTGATCTCGAGGGCAGCCAGGCGAGCCAGGATCTCCTCAAGCGCTTTCAGTCTTCCGACTATTTTGATCTGGTGGGCACCGTCACCGACTACCGCGCGCTCGGCACTGCGCTCGACGACGGCCGATGTCAGCTCGCGATTGTGATTCCGTACGATTTCTCCGCGCGCCTCCAGGACGGCCGGCCGGTGAACATACAAGCGCTCGTTGACGGCTCCGACAACAACACCGCTGAGCTCGCGATCGGATACGCGCAGGGAGTTCTCGCCTCTTACGGCGCCGTCGTTCAAGCCGAGTATCTTCTCAAGGCTCACGCGCCCTCGGTGAATCCGGTGCTGTCGGTCGATGCTCGCACCTGGTTCAACGAGGATCTAGAAAGCAAGAACTTCATTGTGCCCGGCGTCGCCGCGATCGTAATGGCCGTCGTAGGAGTGTTGCTAACCTCGCTGACCGTCGCGCGCGAGTGGGAGCGCGGCACGATGGAACAACTCATCTCGACTCCCGTTACCTCGCTCGAAATCATAATCGGCAAGCTGCTCCCCTACTTCGCGCTCGGAATGTTCGACACCGCCGCCTGCGCCGCGATCGCCGTCTTTTGGTTCCAGGTCCCTTTTCGCGGTTCGCTGATCGCGCTGTCAATCGGCTCGGGAATTTACCTGATCGCGATTCTCGGGCTTGGATTCTGGATCTCCGTCGCCACGAAACATCAGCTGGCTGCTAGTCAGATTGGCTTGGTGACTGCCTTCCTGCCCTCGTTTCTGCTGTCGGGATTCACGTTTCCCATCGACCAGATGCCAATCGGCGTGCAGCCCTTTACCTACTTGATCGCGGCGCGCTACTACATCGTCATCCTCAAGAGCGTATTTCTGCGCGGCACCGGCCTCAGCTTTCTCGCCGGCCCTTTGATTGCGCTCGTCATCTATGCGTTCACCATGGTGTTCCTCGCCAGGCGATCGTTTCACAAGTCGCTGGCATGAGAGGCTGACGTGTTAGAGCGGCTGCGCCAGATTCTGATCAAGGAATTCATCCACCTGTTCCGCGACCCTCATGCGCGCTTCTCGCTGATCGTGCCGCCGCTGCTGCAGATGCTGATATTCGGCTACGCCGCGAGCTACGAGGTGAATCGCGTCTCGACCGCGGTGCTTGATTTTGACCACAGCCAGCAAAGTCGGGACTTCCTCGAGCGCTTCAGTGCCAGCAGCCGCTTCCGGATCGACGATGTCCTGCAAAATGAATCGCAGATCCCGTCGCTGCTCGATCATCGGAGCGTTGTCCTGGTCCTCCAGATTCGGCCGGGCTTTGCCGAACTGCTGCGCAAGGGACAGACCGCGCCCGTGCAGGCCGTGCTCGACGGCACCGACTCGAACACTGCACTGATCGCCGTTGGATACATCAATCAGATCGCGACGCGGTTTGCCGCGGACTACCAACTCCAACTCGCCGATCGGCTGAAGCCATCCCTCGCGACCTTCGCGCCGAAAATACAGCTTCAGGAGCGCCCCTGGTACAACGCCAACCTCGAGAGCCGATGGTTTTTCGTGCCCGGTGTGATCGGAACCCTAGTCCTCGTCTCGGTAATGACGCTGACAGCTTTTGCCGTAGTGCGGGAGCGAGAAATCGGCACCCTCGAACAGCTGATGGTTACGCCGATCACTCCGGCCGAGTTGATCGTCGGCAAAACTCTACCGTTCCTGCTGGTCGGACTTGCCAACGTAGTCGTCGTGGCAATCCTGGGCACCCTGTGGTTCCAGGTTCCGTTTCGCGGAAATGTTTTCGTGCTGCTGCTCGGCACTACGCTCTTTCTGTCGAGCGCGCTGGGCGTCGGACTGCTGATTTCGACGGTCTGCCAGACCCAGCAGCAGGCCTTTGCGATCTCGTTCTTCTACATCTCGCCGGCGATCATGCTGTCCGGATTCGGCTATCCGATCACCAGCATGCCAACCGCGCTGCAATGGCTCACCAATCTCGATCCGCTGCGCTTCTATCTCGTCGTCCTGCGCGGAACTTTCATCAAAGGTATCGGACTCGGAGTCCTATGGCCGCAGATGATTGCGATGGCCATCCTCGGACTGGCCACACTGTCGCTGGCAACGCTCAGATTTCGCAAGACTCTCGACTGATCTCTCGCTCAGGCTCACATTGGCGGTCGTGCGAGCGGTTTGTCGATTGCAACTGTAGTCTTGTCGCTGCTGCTGACCGCGAATGTTCGAATGACCTCCGCAAGCTTGGCCGCCGTCCCGATCGGGGTGGCGCACGCGGTCCCTGCGCATACGAAGGCGAGCGGAACTCCCGATTTCGCGCTCGATGCAAACATCGCTTGCGCCGCCGCCGGCATCGCCGCCGCGCCGTGACCCGCTTCGATCCGGATCACGATTTTTCCGGGACGGTAACTGGCCAACGCCGTCTTCCACAAAGCTGCTGCGCGCGCATCGCCATGCGGCCCGGCTATCGCGACCGTCGCGCCACCGTTTGCGCGATACTCGAGCGCCAGCGCGACCGTCGCGACCGCGCTGCTCAGCACCGAGCCCGCCATCGCCGGCGCACTCGCCATCAACTCGTTCGCGGCCTTCGAATAACTGTCATCGCCGGTGATGAGTGCGAGCTTCGCCGTCGCGATTGCCATCGTCGCTTGCACCGACGGCGTCGGCATGTCGAGGAATACCAGCGCGCTCGTGCTGGACCGTCCAATCACGGTGCTCGCATCTTCGGTTTCCTGATTCACCAGCAAGCTCGACCTTTCGGCTCGGAACTTCTTCAGAATAACCGCTGCCAGCGCCTGCGCCTCTGCCCGGTATTTCTCGTCAGCCGAGAACTGGTACGCGTCAATGAGCGCATTGAGCAAGTAAACCTGGTCGCCGACGAGACCTGGCACCAGTGCGCGCCCATCCGACCAGACATGATAGAAACTCCCGTCCGGCGTGCGCATATGCGCGAGGATGAAGTCGAGATCATCGAGCGCCATGCGTTGAAGGCTCGCGTCGTCGAGCGCCGCAGACGCCGTCAGGTACGCATCCGCCATCAATGCGTTCCGATCGGTCATCACGGCATGATCGACCGTCGGCACTTTGCGACGAGCCCGCAACCCAAGCATCGCGTCTGACGCTTTCGCGATCTTCTCGCGCGCTTTTTCCACCGGGATCTTCAACCTGGCCGCGACTTGCTCCGGGCTCATCGCGTGCCTAAGCACGACTCGTCCGTCAGGCGCCCGCGCAGGCGCGTCTTCCATGCCGTAAAACAAGATCGCGACGCGCGCCTGGTCCGGCGGCAGCGCGCGGTTCACTTCTTCGATCGTCCACGTGTAGTAACTGCCGTCATCGCCCTTGAACGAATCGGCGTCCTGATGCGAGTAGAACGCGTGCGTCTTCGCGTCGAGCAGCTCGCGATTCACGTAACCGGCGATCGACCTCGCCACCCGCGCGAAATCTGCGTCGCCGCTCGCCTCGTACGCATCGCTGTACGCGTGCAATGCCATCGCGTTGTCGTACCCGAGCTTCTCGAAATGCGGCACGCGCCACTTCGAGTCGGTCGAGTAGCGATGAAATCCGCCGACAAGCTGATCGAACACTCCGCCCGCCGCGATTTTTTTCAGCGTCTCGAGCGCCATCACCGTGTACTCCGGATGCCCGTAGAAACCGTGCGCGAGCGCAAGCTCCAGCGCCGGAAAGTCGTAAAATCGTGGCCCCGGTCCCGACGCAAATCCTCCCGACTCGCGATCGTACGACGCCGCCAGCCCAGCGAGGATTTGCGCGCGCAGGCTATCGAGTCCTCCGTGCGGCGCCGCGTCCCGGCTCGATGCTGATTTGATTTTTGTCGCAGTCGCGTCCGCTTCACGTTCGAGCCCTGCGCGATCCGCCGCGTACACCTGCGAAATTCGCTTGAGCAGCGGAATCATCGACGAGTTTTCTCCGCCGCTCCCGTTCGGTCCGCTGCCCGGCCGCGGGGGCAGGTATCCCGTCGCAAAAAACAACGCGCCATCGGGCGTCGTGAAACATGTCAGCGGCCAGCCGCCCGCGCCGGTCAGAGCGGCCGCGGCATGCTGATAGTACTCGTCGAGGTCAGGACGCTCGTCGGTATCGATCTTCACCGGCACGAAATCGCGGTTCAGTTCCGCCGCAACTTCCGGATCGGCGTACGTCGTCTCGTCCATCACGTGGCACCAGTGACACCATACTGCGCCAATGTCGATCATGATCGGACGATTCAGCGAGCGCGCCAGCGCAAGCGTCCCCGGCGTCCACGGCTGCCATCGAATCGCGCTCGACTCCGCCTCGCGAAGATACATGCTCGGCGCCGACTTGAGCGCACCGGCCGGCAGCGGATCCGCGGAATCCGCCGCTCTGCTCGCCCGCACGCTCGGGATGCAAAGGATCGCGACAAACGCAAGAATTGTTCGCGTTGACATCGAACGATTGGCGCGATAGCTGGACATTGAAGCGCGACGGGCGCCCGTCAGCGCCTGTGGTTCAGGTTTCGAGTTCAACTATGGATGCCACCATTAACAACGCGCACCGCCGCCGAGTTCCTTCGTGAGCGAACTATGAGCGCAAGACCAGCAACTCGCCGCCGGCCGCCGGGAACCCACAACGGACCGGCGAAAGTCATCAGGATGCCAACTCCCACAGTGGTCCGCCGGCGCCGCGCGATCAAGGCGGGAGTCGGCCTGCTGGTGCTCTCACTGCTCGCCGCGATAATCGCGCGATTTTACCTGATGTACACCGCGCCGCCTTCGCCCGAAAAGGTCTCCGGTCTCACCGAGCAGGAAACCGAAATCCTGGGACTGGTCAACCAGGAACGCGCCCGCGGCGGACTGCCACCGCTGAAATTCTCGCCGCGCCTCGCCGTAATCGCGCGCGGCCACAGCTACGATATGGCGATGCGCCACTATCTCGCGCATAACAGCCCCGACGGCGTCGCACCCGCAGACAGAATCAGCGGCGCCGGCATCGGATACCGCGCCGTCGGCGAGAACATCTACATGGACAACTACGCCGATTCCGCCGGCGTCCCGCGACGCGCAATAATTGGATGGCTCAGGAGCCCCGAGCATCTCGCCAACATTATCTCCGGCAAGTTCACCGAAACCGGCGTCGGGGTGGCTCAATCCGCCGACGGCACCACGTACGTCACTCAAGATTTCCTGCGTTGAGAGGCGGGCGCGCTGCGATGGATTTCGCCGAACTCGCCGCGCTGGCCTCAGGTCACGCTGAAGCGCGCGCCATTCAGACCGCGCTCAAACTGGGAATTTTCGAGGTTCTCGAGCCCGCGCCCCTAGACGACGACGCGATAGCTACAGCCATCCACTCCAATCGCCGCGCGACCGCTCTGATAGCCAACGCGATGGTCGCGCTCGAGTTGCTCGACAAGCGCGCCAATCGCTACGCACTCACCGACGCATCCCGGCGCTATCTGCTCCGCTCGTCCGCCGAATATCTTGGCGGCCTGATCCTGTTCGACGAAGCGATCTTTGAAACCTGGGCGCATCTCGAACAGACCATTCGCACCGGCGCTCCCGCGCGCCCGACTGACATGTTTCAGAGCCGTCCCGAGGAGACCGAACGATTCATCCGCGCCATGGACAGCCTCACTCGCGCGCGCGGCGATCCGGCTTACGTCGCCGGGATGCTCGACTTGAGCCGCGTCTCGAAGCTCGCCGACATCGGCGGCGGCCCGGGAACCTACACCGTTGCGATGCTCCACCGATGGCCTCATCTGCGTGCTGCTATTTACGATCTACCTGCTACACTCGAAGTAGCCCGCCGAATACTCGCCGAGCACGAACCCGCCGCGTTGGCCCGCATCGACCTGGTGCGCGTCGATTACCTCTACGACGAGATCCCGGGCCCGTGCGGAGCCCTTTTTATGTCGAATATAATTCACAACGAAGATGAGACCACCAACGCTCAACTGTTCCGCAAATGCTTTCGCGCGCTCGAACCCGGCGGCATGATGATCATCAAGGATCACATCATGAATGCCGACCTGACGGAGCCGCGCGCCGGCGCGATTTTCGCCCTCTACCTGCTGCTGGCGACGCGCGGGCGCGATTATTCCTTTGACGAAGTCTCCCGATGGCTCGGCGATGCCGGCTTCATCGGTATCCGCCACGAGGCGCTGCCGAGCCCTCCGTTCACCTCCTCGATGGTGACCGCGCGCAAGCCGTGAACCAGTGATCAATTTTATCGTGCGCAGATTCGGGTCCCTCGCAATCGTAACGGTTCTCGCGGCCATCTGCGGAGGATGCGCGGTCGGCGCCGTCGGCCTCGTCAGCAGCGTCGCCCCGATGGTCGCGGCCGGAAGCGCGCAGGTCATCGGCTCCCAGGTTGCGATGAAAGAGGGAAACGGCACCGGAGCCGACGCAAAAGACAACGCCGACAAATGCGATCAACTGCTGCGCGTTCAGCCCGGCGTCGAGGAAGTCCGCAAGACCAAGGACGGGGTGATCGAATCGCGGCAGTTTAAGATTGGCGCGAATGCCGACGGGCCAGCCTGGGTGGTGGTTCACGCCAATGACACTCCCGACGGCGCATGGCAGCCGAAGCCCGGCATCACCAAACTTTTTTTCAATCCGCCCCTCTACGAGATGCTCAAGCCCGACCAACCACAATATCTCGCCTACGCTCCGTCCGACGTCGTCCAGGTGTCCGACAGCGAACAGTTTGACTCGATGGTCGGGGCGTTCGGCGCCGGCGTCGGAACCTTCAAGTGGCGCGAGCGCACCTACAGTTACGTGCTGGTCAAGGAACTCCCCTGCTTCAAGTCGCCGAAGGAGAAGTGAGTTCGATCTCGTCCCGTTTGTCGCGTCTGAAGCGATCCCTTCCACGACTGATCGCCATCGTCGCGGTTTTTTCGCTGGCGCTGTTTGCCGCGAGGTCGTACTCTCTGGACATGAACGCTGCGCCCGTCCACTCACATCCGCATCTCGAGCCCGCATCGTGGCCTGACAACTCGCTAACGATCGCAAATCTCGGCCACGCCGCCCTGCTCATGAATTTCTTCGGCACGCGCGTGATCACCGACCCGAGCCTGTTCTCGCGCGTCGGCATGTCGATCGACTCGATCCTCACAATCGGCCCGAAACGATTCGTCGATCCTCCGCTGGCGCCTGCGCAATTGCAGCAAATCGATCTCATCCTGATCACGCACGCGCACATGGACCATCTCGACCTGCCCTCGCTCAAGGCCCTGCCCAAGAGCGCGGTCGTTGTCGCATGCGACAAATGCTCGACGCTCATCGCGCCGCTGGGCTTCAACGACGTTCGCGAACTCAAGTGGGGCGAGACCACTGTCGTCAAAGGACTCACCATCCGCGCGATGGGCGCGCGGCACTGGGGCCGGCGATGGCCTCCGTTCGGCGCAGACTATGGCTTCAACAGTTACGTGCTCGAAAAAAACGGCCGCCGGATGCTGCTCGCGTGCGACAGCGCCGAGACCGATCTGTTCGCGAGCCTCGCATCGACACCGCCTGACGTGGCAGCGTTCTCAATCGGCGCGTACGACCCGTGGATCTACAATCACGCGAATCCCGAACAGGTCTGGTCGATGTTCCAGCAGACGCACGCGCACTACCTGGTGCCGATTCACTGGGGCACCTTCAAGCTGTCGAAGGAGCCGATGGAAGAACCGCTGCAACGCCTAATCGCAGCAGCCGGCTCAGAGCAGGACCGAATCGTGTTACGACAAATCGGCGGCTCCTGGACGATGCCCGCGTCGATCGAGACCCGCCAAGCCGCCGGCCGCTAGTGTTGTGTCCCGCAAATGTTTTCAGAGAGTCCTGTTCATTCTCTTACGAAGCCAAGGGACTCTCTGGTCCAGGTTCCCCTTTCCGCCCCGGAAAGAGGTTAGGGAATGGTCTGCTCCGGTTCCCCCTTTCCGCCCCGGAAAGGGGGTTAGGGGGATAGGACGGCGGCATTCACTAGAGGATTTTTCTGTTCCCCTTCCCCATTCTTTCTGGGGAAGGGGCTAGGGGTTAGGGCTTTGTTCTTCAATTTATTTTACGGGCACGACGCAAGGACGCCTGTCTACAAATTTCTGGTTGCCAGGACTTCCTGAGCGGGGGTCCTATCGCCTGTACAGTTGATTAGTCGAGGAGCGTTGAGGATGCTGATCCTATATCCAAGCCTTCTATATAGCTCCCGTATTCGGTCGGTGGCTTGATTCGATAGAACTACCGGACCGCGATGACGCGCCAAACGTTCGGCCAACCTTACTTGTTCGTTCCAGCCAAAGTCTTCCTTCGAGTAGTGCGTGAACTCAACGTCATAGGGCGGATCTGCATAGATAAAGTCGCTGGCCTCCAACGGGAGCATTTCGAAATCCGCACACGTAAACTGCCACTGCGCGAAGGCCGAGACGTACTCTCCAAAATCCGTTTTGTAGGTAATCTTTTTGTATCGGCCAAACGGAACGTTGAATTCGCCGCTGCTATTGAACCTGCATAGGCCGTTGTAGCAGGTTCGATTCAGGTAATAGAAAAGACCGGCGGCTTCCTTGCTGTCGGCGTTGCCCTCGCGAATTATCTGATTGAACCGCACTCGTCGAGCATAGAAATAGGTCTTATCGTTCTGCATCCTAAGAGAGATACTTAGGCCTCTCTTGAGCCACCGATAAAAGTTTATCGCGTGGGGATTGATATCGCTTATAAGTGCTCGCTCAGGTACCAGGCCCAGCGATACCGCCAAGCCCCCGCACAACGGCTCGACCAAGCGACGAGATCTGTGAGGATTCCAGAGACGCGCCAGGTATGGCACAAGCCATCGCTTGCCGCCCGCCCACTTCAACGGGGGCTTGGGGGGGCGAGACTCCAACAACTCCGCGACTGCTGCCACTTACCTTAAGTCAGACACGTTTGCGCTTCTTGGACAGATAATCGACGAGCATGTATTCGCCGAGATGGTCGGGACGCGTGAACAGCGCGCGGCCTCGATTGATCTGCGTCATCTTGTCGACGAACGCGCGCAGACTCGGCGAATCGTCCAGCATAAACGTGTTGATCGTGATTCCCTTGCGCGTGATCCGTTCGACTTCCTTCAGCGTCTCCTGCGCCGCGCGCATGCTGATGCCGCCGAATGACAGCGGCCATTCGCAATACAGCCGCTTGTTCAGGAAGTACGCGGTCGGCTGCCCGTCGGTGATCACGATGATGTGCTGGTTGCGCGACGGATGCCGCCCCAGCAAATCCGATGCGAGCCGCAGCCCGTCCTGCAAATTCGTGAACGGATCGCCCATGTTCCATGACGCTTCGGGCAGGTCCTTCAGTTTCAATTCCACCGCGCGCGTGTAAAAGCCGACGATCGAAAAAAAGTCGCGCGGGAACTTCGAGCGAATCAGCGTCTCCATCGCCATCGCGACTTTCTTCGCCGCAGCAAATCGCCCTTCCCAGCTCATCGACCACGACATGTCCAGGCACAGCACCGTCGACGACGAGCTCGCGTAATCGTTTTCGTAAATCTCGAAATCTTCCGGCCGCAGCTCCAAAGGAACGCCCGGCTTGCGCGCCAGCGCATGCTTCAGCGTCGCCACCAGGTTCAGATTCAGCGGATCGCCAAATGCGTACGGCTTGGTCTGCTCGGGACGCATCTCGGTGACACCGCGATGGTCTGTCACGTGTCCGCCCGAACGATCCTTCAACAGGTTCTGGTATATGTCGCGCAGCGCCAGTTGCCCGATTCGCCGCACGCCCTTGGGCGAGAGCTGAAAATGGTCGCCCTTCGGCACCATGTAGCCCGACTGCGTCAGCAGCACCATCACCTGCTTGAGATTCTGAAAATTCTTGCTCGCCTGCTGCCCCAGGATCTGCTGTAGGTCCTCCATCGAGATCGTGTCGAAGTTGCCCGACATCAGGTCCTGCTCGAGCTGGCGCATCCGCTCCATTTCGCGCATCAGCTCGAGCGCGTCCTCGTAGCCGAGGCTCTTCGGACCGTGGAACATGTGCTGGTTGCGATCGCGGAAATTCTCGAGGTCGCGAATATTTTCGTATTCCTCAAGCAGTTTGTCGAAATCCGCCTTCGCCTGCGCATCCTCGAATTCGTGGCTCTCCAGCTTGCGCATCGCCTCCGACAGCCGCCGCGGCATTCGCGACAGCTCGCGCTGTTTCTCCTCGATGCCGGGCTTTTGCCCCTTCAACGATTCCAGCTTGGCTCGCTCGCGGTTCAGAATGTCCTCGAGCTTCTGCTCCATCTCCGACAGCGCGTTCTTCAGGTTGAAGTCGCGATAGCGCTGGCGCATCTCCTGGCGCAGCTGCTCGATGAACTCCTCGAGCCCCATCACCTTGACGCCGTCGAAGTCCATCCCCTGCCGCATCATCCAGTCCATCGCCTGCCGCACGTCGTCTGTGTACGACAGGTACTCCGCCAGCTTCTCGAATACCTTGTCGGCGTCGAGCTTGAGCCGCTGCGTCCCGTCCCACTGAGTGTAGCGGGTGACGACCGCGCTCATTTCCCTGCGGGTCATGCGTGGTAGGCGAAGCGCCCGCCCTGGCGATCCTTGTTGAGCTTCTGATGCAGATGCAGGCCCTCGAAAATGAACTCGCTCGCGGCCGCCATCAGCCCCGGCGTCTCGAACGGCCCGAGCAGCGTGATCACTTCGCGCAGTCCCGCCACCTCGCGCAGCGGCTCCATGTATTCCGACGACGGCGCGCTGTCCGAAACCTCGACGCCCCAGCCCTGCTCGAAGTAGCTCGAGACTTTCTTCAAATCATCGAGCTTCAAATACTTGTCGAAAACTTTCAGCACCGCGCGATTGATCAGCCGCTCGATCAAATCGTCTTCTTTCTTGTCTTCGCCGACGTATTCGAGCTCGATTTTACCGGCCGTCGAGGCGTACAGCGAATGCAAATCCGAAATCCGCGGCACGATCTCATTCTCCGCGTTTCGCACCGCGCGCTTCTCCGCGTTGGAAATCGCCGATTCGAAATTGTTGATCGTGACGCGCACCGAGACGCCCGACGATTGATTGATCTCGTTCGACGCCCGCGCCTCGAACGTGATCTGCGCCAGGATGTCCTTCATGAACTGCGGAATCCGCACGTCCACGCCCGACCGCGGCGGATGCGCCGCCTCCTGCTCCATGATCACAATCTCTTGCTCGATGGTCTTGGGATAGTGCGTGCGAATCTGGATGTCGAAACGATCCTTGAGCGGCGTGATAATCCGCCCGCGCGACGTGTAGTCCTCCGGGTTCGCGCTCGCGACGAACACGACGTCGACCGCCAGCCGAATCTTGTAGCCCTTGATCTGGACGTCCTTCTCTTCCATCAGGTTGAACAGTCCGACTTGCACCTTCTCGGTCAGGTCGGGCAGCTCGTTGATTGCGAAGATGCCGCGATTGGTGCGCGGGATCAGTCCATAATGGATCGTTTCCTCGTCGGCCAGGTAGCGTCCCTCGGCCACTTTGATCGGGTCGATCTCTCCAATCAAGTCCGCCACCGATACGTCGGGCGTCGCGAGCTTCTCCGCGTATCGCGCGTCGCGCCCAATCCAGCCGATCGCGAGCGCGTCGCCTTGCTCCTCTTTCAATTTCACGCATCGCCGGCATATCGGCGCAAACGGATCGTCGCAAATTTCGCAACCCGCCACCACCGGGACGAATTCGTCGAGCAGCCCGACCAGCGATCTGATAATTCGCGACTTCGCCTGCCCGCGCTCGCCGAGAAAAATCATATGATGGCCGGCGAGCACGCCGTTTTCTATTTCCGGAATTACCGTCTCTTCATAGCCGACGATTCCCGGCAGGATCTGTTCCTTGCTGCGCAGCCGCTCGAGCAGATTCTTGCGCATCTCCATCCGCACCGGCATGGTCTGGTAGCCCGCGCTCTTGAGTTCGCCCAGCGTACGGATTTTCAGAAGTTTTTCATTCATTGCGAATCCCGCAGATTGATTGCTCGATCCAAAGATATTTGAGCGCCGAGATTTTTGAAAATCGGGCGCAGCTGCACGTAACTGTCATCCAAACTCTGTGACAGCACGCGAGTCGAGGCAAGTACCGGCATAAAATTGTTGTCGCTCACCCAGCGCGGCACCACATGCCAATGCATATGCTCGGCGAAGCCGGCGCCCGCCGCGCCGCCCAGGTTGGCGCCGACGTTGAACGCCGCCGGATGCAGCGTTTCGCGCAACACTTTTATCGACGCCGCGACTGCGTCGCTGAGCATCATTCGATCCGCCCGCGGCAGCAACTCCGGCGACGCGATATGCCTTCGCGCCGCCACCATTATGTGTCCGTTGTTGTAGGGATACTTATTGAGCATCACGAGCACCTCGCGATTCTCAAACAGGACCAACAGTTCCCGGCGCTCGGCCTCGGTAAGTTTGCCAAAACAGAAGATGCACGCCTTCGGATCGGAGCGGATGCCGCGCAGGTACTCGTAGCGCCACGGCGCCCATAGCCGGCTGCCTTCGGCGGGAACGGCGCCGTTCTCGCCATGCCGCTCGAGGGAAGGCTTAGCGGGCCGCTTCTTCGGCGCCATTAACTTCGATTCGGAGTTCCTTGCCCGCCCGGAAGAACGGGATCTTCTTGGCATCGACGCTGACCAGTTGCCCCGTCTTGGGATTGCGCCCCTGCCGCGCGCGGCGCTTTTTCACCGCGAAACTGCCGAAGCCGCGGATTTCGATCCGCTCGCCGCGCGTGAGCGAGCTGGCCATCGCGTCGAACATCGCATTCACAATTGTCTCCGACTCGCGATGCGTAAATTTCTGCCGGCGCGCCAGTAGTTCTTCGATGATTTCCCGCTTGGTCATCGATCTCGCCGCCGTCCGCGCCCCGCATGGACCGAAGCGGCTCCCCGTTTAGCTGGTTTTGCCGCCGCGCGCCGCGCGCCGCTCGCCGTCGTCGCGATCGAGCTTGAGCTCTTCCTTCAGGATATCTTCCATCGAAAAGCGCGCCGCCTCGTGCTCGCGCTTCAGGTACGCCTGCATTTCCTCGCGCTCTTCGTGCTGCTTGACCGCCTTGATCGACAGCCCAATCCGCCGCTCCTTCGCATCGAGTTGCACGACCAGCGCTTCCAGCTCGTCGTCGACCTTGTACAGCGACGACGGCTTGTCCACGCGCTCGTTGCTGAGCTGCGAGATATGGATCAGCCCTTCGATTCCTTCCTCGATCTCCACGAACACGCCGAAGTCGGCCACCGAGCTGACCTTGCCATGAATCCGCGTATTCACCGGGTACCGCTCCGCCACCGTATTCCACGGATCGGTGGTAAGCTGCTTGACGCCCAGGCTGACGCGCTCGTTCTCGACGTCGATGCCGAGGACAGTCGCCTCAAGCTCGTCGCCCTTCTTGACCATCTCGCTCGGATGCCGAATTTTCTTGGTCCACGACAAGTCCGAAATGTGCACCAGCCCGTCGATGCCCGGCTCGATTTCGACGAACACGCCGAAGTCCGTAATCGACTTGACCTTGCCCTTCACCTGGCTGCCGATCGGATGCTTCTGCCCGAGCTCTTCCCACGGATTCGCTTCGGTCTGCTTGAGTCCGAGCGAGATTCGGCGATTCGCCTCGTCAACGCCGAGCACCTGCACTTCCACCATGTCGCCCGGATTGACGACCTTCGACGGGTGCACCGCGCGCTTGCTCCAGCTCATCTCCGAGACGTGGATCAAACCCTCGACGCCTTTTTCGATCTCCACGAAGGCGCCGTAGTCCGTCACGCTGACGACCTTGCCCTTGATTCGCGTGCCCGGTGGATACGCTTCCGCCACCTTGGTCCACGGGTCGGGCATGATCTGCTTCATGCCGAGCGACACGCGCTCGCGCTCGGCGTCGTACTTCAGCACGACGACCTTCACTTTGTCACCGACCTTCAGCACTTCCGAGGGATGCTGCAAGCGGCCCCACGCCATGTCGGTGATATGCAGCAGACCGTCGATTCCGCCGAGATCGATGAACGCGCCGTAGTCGGTAATATTTTTCACGGTGCCTTCGAGGATCACGCCCTCTTCGAGCACCTTGAGCGTCTGTTCCTTGAGCGACGCGCGCTCGCGCTCGAGCACGCTGCGCCGCGAGACCACCACGTTGCCGCGCGCGCGATTGAACTTCAGGATCTGGAAGCGCCCGCGCTGGCCCACGTACCGGTCGAGGTTGCGGGCAGGGCGGATATCGACATGCGATCCCGGCAAGAACGCCGGCACCCCGATATCGACCTTGAGCCCTCCTTTGACTTTGCCAAGCACCACGCCTTCGACCGGAGTTTCCGCCTGGAACGCCTTGTCGAGCTCGCGCCAGACTTTGAACTTCTCGGCCTTGGCGTGCGAAAGCATCACCGTACCGTTCTCGGTCTCGGTGCCTTCGAAGTACACGTCTACCTCGTCGCCTTCCTTGACGGTCGGATGCCCTTCATGGTCAAGAAATTCGTCGAGGGGAACCTGCCCTTCGCACTTGTAGTTGATGTCGATGATGACGCTGTCGCGCGTGATCAGAAGCACTCTACCGACCAGCACATCGCCGGGACGAGGAGCCTTCAAACTCTCTTCCATCAACGACTCAAAGTCATTTTCTCCTCCGCTCATCTGTTCAGGCAACGCTTTCTCCATTTTGGGGGAACCTTGGGACCTTCCGGGACTTCGGGGCTGCTGCAATCCTTACAACCGGGCTAGGCTCGTTTCAAGTCCTTGGCGGCGTTGATTCGAGCATTAATCTTCGCTTTCATCGCCGCGAGAACCTTTTCGACCGAAAGTTTCGTTGAATCTATCTCCGTCGCATCGTCCGCGCGCCTGAGCGGCGCCAGCTCGCGACCGCTGTCACGGCGGTCGCGCTCGACCAGTTGCGCGAGCACTTCAGCCTTCGTGATCGACGCGCCCTTGCGCTTCAGTTCCTCGAATCTGCGGCGCGCGCGGGTCTTCACGTCGGCATCGAGAAAGAACTTGAACTCGGCGTCGGGAAATATAGCGGTGCCGATGTCGCGTCCTTCCATCACGACGCCGCCGTCCGCACCCGCCGCGCGCTGCAACTCGCGCATCCGCGCGCGCACGGCGCCAATCGCCGAGAAGCGCGACGCGAGCTCGCCGATTTCCGGCTCATCTTTCTTCGCGGTCACGTCGCGGCCATTCAGCAGTATTTTCTCGCCATCGAATTTGATCTCGATCTTCGCCAACACGGGCTGAAGCCGTACTTCGACGTTCGCATCGTCGGGACTAACGCCCGCCTCGCGCGCGGCGATCGCCACTGCGCGATACATCGCGCCCGTGTTCAGGTACGAGTACCCAAGCTCGCGCGCGAGCTCGCGCGCCGCCACGGATTTTCCCGCTCCGACCGGGCCGTCGATCGCGATTATTGGACGCGCACGGCTCATCTGATTTGTTCCCGCATCGCCCTGCCGCGATTAAAAATCTTCTCGACGCCTTCCATGTCGCCGGCTTCGAGCATCCGCTGAAATTCCGCGAAGGTCCGGCTATAGAGTTTCAGCGCCGCCGTGATCGCCTCGCGATTCGTCGCAAAAATGTCGCGCCACATCTCCCACGACGACGCCGCGAGCCGCGTCGTATCGCGAAGTCCGCCCGCGCCGTATTCCGCCGCGAGCTTGTCGCCGACTTTCTCGCCCGCAAGCGCCGCAGCCAGCACGCTCGACACTGCCTGCGGCAGATGACTCGAGCGCGCAAGCACAGCGTCGTGCGTCGCCGCATCCATCATCTCGACGCACGCGCCAGTCTCGTCCCACAACTGCTCGATTTTGTTGATTGCCGCAGGCGTGCTCTTCGCCGACGGCGTGATAATAACCCGCCGGTCGCGAAACAGAGCAGGGTCAGCAGCCGCCGCGCCGGTCGTCTCCTTGCCGGCAACAGGATGCGCCGCGACCAGCGATCTTTTTTCAGTGACTAATGGTTCCAGTTCCCGCACCACGTATTCCTTCACGCTGCCGACGTCGGTTATTACAGCGTCTGGCGCAGTGTGCTCGATCATTTTTTCCAGCGTCGCGCGCATCGTGAGTATCGGCACCGCCAGCACGATTAGATCCGCGCCGCGCGCGGCCTCGACCGGGTCCCGCGTCGCCACGTCGATCATGCCGCGCTCGACCGCGACGTCAAGGTTCGCCTGCGACCGTCCGAGCCCGACCACTTTGCTCACGACGCCCGCGCGCCGCGCAATCAACGCGAGCGAGCCTCCGATCAGGCCCACTCCGCACACGGTCATTTGTCGAAATAGCTGCGCCATCTGAGTCCCAATAAAAACGCCTACGCGCCCATGACCTCCGACAGCGCCGCGACCAGCCGCCGATTCTCCTCCGGCAGCCCGACGCTGATTCGCACGTGCCGCGGATATCCGTAACCGTTCATCGCGCGCACGATCACGCCCTTGCGCAGCAGCTTCTCGTATATCGTGCGCCCGTCGCCGACGTCGACGAGAAAAAAATTCGCATGACTCGGCACGAACGCCAGTTTGAGGCGCGCAAACTCGCCCTCCAGGTAATCCATCCCCTCCGCATTGACTTGCAGCGTCCGCGCGATATGCGCCCTGTCCTCCATCCCCGCAATCGCCGCCACCTGCGCGAGCGAAGTCACGTTGAACGGCTGCCGCACGTTATGCAGCATCTGGATCATGTCGGGCCGCGCCACCGCGTATCCGACGCGAATACCGGCCAGCCCGAAAATTTTCGAAAACGTCCTGAGGGCGATTATCAGCCGGCGGTCGTCGTGGTCCTCCATCGAGTCGGGATAGTCCGGGTCGCGCACGAATTCGAAGTACGCCTCGTCGGCGACAATCACGACCTGCTCCGGCACCCGCTCGAGGAACCGCTTCCATTCGGCGCGCCGGTAAATCGTCCCGGTCGGATTGTTCGGATTGCCAAGAAAAACTATCCGCGTATTCGCGTCGCAGGCTGCCGCCATCGCCGGCAAGTCGTGCGCGAATCCATCGACGGTCTTGACCACGCGATGCTCCCCGCCGGCCGCGGCTGTCGCCAGCGGATAAATCGCGAACGAATGCTCCGAGTAGACCGCGTTCAGCCCCGGCCGCAGGTACAGAAACGCGAGCAGGTTGAGCACCTCGACCGAGCCCGACGCCGCGAACACCCGTTCGACTCCGATCTTATGATGCGCCGCGATTTTCGCCCGTAGCTCGTAGCTCGCGCCATCGGGATACCGATTCAGCTCGGGCAGCGCCGCCTTGATTGCCTCGATCGCGCGCGGCGACGGCCCCAGTGGATTCTCGTTCGATGCGAGCTTCACCGGCTCGACGACCCCGAGTTCGCGTTGCAACTCCTCGATCGGCTTGCCCGGCTCGTAGGGAGCAAGCGCGGCGACGGAAGGGAGTACGAGATCTTGTGCTTTGATCAAAACGGGTGACGGCGTGAAAACGAAGTGAAAAATCTTTTTCGGCTGCCCGGCTCAGGCAGCGGCCGACCTTCCTTCAGGATACGATCCTAAGACCTTCAAGAATAGGGCCTTGCGTTCCAGCGATTTGAGCGCGCGCGCCAGCTTGGGGTCGTCACGATGCCCCATAACGTCAACAAAGAACAGGTACTCCCACGGCCGCGCGCGCAGCGGACGCGATTCGATCTTCGAAATATTTATCGCGTTGCGCGCAAACAGGTTGAGCGCCTGGTTGAGCGTGCCCACCCGGTCCGCCACCGCGAACAGCAGCGTTGTCTTGTCCTTACCGGAACGCTCGACCGGCCGCGTCCCCATCACGAGGAATCGCGTCATGTTGGTCGCGAGGTCCTGCACGTTCGTCGCGATCGGCTTGAGCCCATACGCCTCGGCCGCCGCCAACGACGCGATCGCCGCCAACGACTCGTCCGCCGCCGCGCGCTGAGCAGCCAGCGCGTTCGACGCGACCGCCTCGATCTCCGTCCGCGGAAAGTTCGCCGCCAGATAGCCGCGGCACTGCGCCAGCAACTGCTGATGCGCAACTATCCTGGTCACCTCGTCACGCTTGCCGCTGAGCGACATTATCGAGGGCCGCACCGGCAGCAGCACTTCGCCGACTATCACCAGCGCCGTGTCGATCAGCAGGTCGAGCACCAGGTTGATCGATCCTTCGGTCGAGTTCTCGACCGGCACCACGCCGAAATCCGCGCGCGTGTTCTCGATCGCCTGGAAGACCGCGGCGAACGACTCCAGCGGCATCATCTCGACGCTCGAGCCGAACCGCATCCGCGCCGCCTCGTGGGAATACGTATGCACAGGGCCGAGGAACGCCACGCGCGCCTCATGCTCGAGCGCGCGGCAGGCCGAAATTATCTCGACGTAAATCCGCTTGACCTGCTCGTCGGTGAGCGGCCCCTGGTTCTCGGCGATCATCTTTTCGATAATCGCGCGTTCGCGCACCGGCTGATAAACTTCGCCGCCCTCATGATGCTTCAGGCGGCCAATCTCGGTGGCCACGCTGGCGCGCGCCGATATCAGCCGCAGAATTTTGAGATTGAGCTCGTCCATCCGCGCGCGCAGCGTTTCTATTGATGGCGGCTCTGGTACCGACTTCCTGGCAACTCGTGATGACATCGAACCAGAATGGCTACCCGATCAACCGCCCCTTTTCAACGCATGCCCGCGACCCGCCCGATCGTAACCATTCCCCTTAACCCCTTCTAACAGGGACGAAGTCCCGCATCTTTCTTAGCACTGGGTGCAGGGGTCACCCCTGCCCAAGGAAGCGTGAAACCTACGGCGGGTTTCACATTAAATAAAGTGAATTTGTCTTGACTAGCAGTTAATGCTTGCAAACTACGTGCTAACACTGCCAGTATGCCCACTAACCCCGAACGTGAAACGTTATTCCCCAGTCCCTCTCCTCGCACTCGCGATACTGCTCGCGGGATGCAATGGCGGCGGCGGAGGCTCTTCGCCGGCGCCGGCGACCTCCGGCATCGTTCACTTCGTTCCCAACTCGCATGCATTCTGGAGCGACCCCGCCAACTGGACGACCAGCTTCGGCCCCGCCTATGCCGACATCACGCTCGCGTCGAGCAACTTCGTGCCATGTCGAGGCGGACCCTACGCGCTCTGCTATTACTCCGGCCCCGGCGGTGGCGCCGAAGATCTTTCCTGCACGATGACCGCCGATGGCAACTACGCGAACTGCCAATGCTTCGACATTCCGTACGGCGTGTACTTCGTCGACATCAACGCCATCCTCAACCACGACATCTACGAAAAGACCATCGCGCAATGCGGCGCCGACGGCAGCCTCTGCGCGACGCTCAACTCGGCTCCGGTATGCGCGAACGTCAATGCGGGAAATCTGATTCCCGGCACAAGCGTCTACTCGACTTTCAGCTTCGATTGCGTCCCCGAAAACGGACTCGGCCTGACCAACTGCCCGACCGCGCCGTACGCCGGATGCATGACGGCGCCGTGCTTCAAAACCACGCAAGCCGGCATCGTCAATTGCTCGTGTCCGGTCTTCAACGGTCCGTACCAGGTTGGCCAGAACGACCAGGCATGCACGCTCGACAGCGACCTCGTATGGTCGGCGGCTTATGCTCCCGCCGCGACGCCAACGGCCACGCCCGCAACACCCAGCCTGTTCGCATCGTCCGCGAACTCGCATGCCGCCGTTCCAGGCTCTGTTCCCAGCCCGGGAACATGCCTGCCCGACGCGCCTGGCGGCTTCGGATGCCCGCTGTATGTCCCCGGCGTCACGATGCTGCCTGCTGACAGCGGTGTCGATTGCGCCAAGGTCTGCGACGAGTACCACACCTGCCAGCAGCCGAAAGGCGCGCAGGCCGGCTTCACCTGCGATGCCACGCTATGCACCGACGAATGCAACGATCGCGACCTCGTGAGCGTCGCGTGCAATGGACTCGCGGGATGCGACATTTCCGAAATTGTCAAAGCCGAAACCGCCGCCGAATGCAGTTGCTGCGCAAGCCAGCTATGCGAATGCGATCCGAGCGCGGAAACCAACCAGGCGACCACCGCGCTGAATCAGCAGCAGCGCGAACGCGGCATCAAGCCCCAATGCGACATCAACGGCACGCTATGCGGCTCCCCGTGAACCCCTCCGCAACCGGTTCCCCTTCCCTGCCGCTCCCCATAAACATATCCGCGATTGTTCCCCTTCCCTCGAGGGAAGGGGTTAGGGGTTAGGTTGTCAGGTCGCCGCCCAAGGATCATAACTCCCGAAACTCCAGATATGACCTTCTAGATCGCGACAGGTATAGCCCCTGCCGCCGTAGTCCTCATCCTGGACATCTCTCAGCATCGTCGCGCCGGCGGCTTTGGCGCGCGCATAGTGCGCGTCGCAATCGGCGACGATCACATAGGCGCTCTGCGTCTCGCAGCCGCCTATCTCTTCCGGAAGCTTCATCAACTTCCCGAACATGCCGCCGCCAACCGACGAGAGCATGATCATCCCGTTGTCAAAAGTGAGCTGTGCGTGAGCGATGCCGCCGTCCTTGTCGGGCACCACCAGATGTTTCTCGAAACCGAAGGCCTTGCACAGCCATTCGATAGCCGCCGGCGCGTTTCGATACCGCATCGTCGGGACAATTCTCGCGTGAGTATTGGTGTCCATCGGAAGCGACCTCCTGCGAATGCCAACTAAACAGATAACCCACCGCCTCGCGAAAAGGTTACGGGTCTTTGCTTCTTAGTACTGGGTGCAGGGGTCACCCCTGCCCAAGGAAGTGTGAAACCCACCGCGGGTTTCACATTAAATGAAGTGGATTAGCCTACTCTGCCGACCGATCACTCTCGACGCGGCTGCGCGTCAGGTACGCCGAGCCCATCGCGGCGAACTTCCGTTCGCGCGCGCGGCGCAACTCCTGCGGTTTCAGCTTTAGCAGGCGCTCCAGATGCCTCGCGACCGCCGCGCCGATCAGATGCGCCGCTTCGGCGGGCGCGGTATGGGCTCCGCCGACGGGCTCGGGCACGATCTCGTCGATCAATCCCAGTTCGAGCAAGTCGGGCGCCGACAACTTCAGCGCCGACGCCGCCGCGGCGACGTTCTCCTCGCCGCCCGCGCGCCACAAAATCGCCGCGCACCCTTCCGGCGTGATCACCGAGTAGCACGCGTTCTCCTGCATCAGCACCACGTTCGCCACTCCCAGCGCCAGCGCGCCGCCGGAGCCGCCCTCGCCTATCACGCATGCGACGATTGGCACCGTGAGCCGCGCCATCAATTCGAGGTTGCGCGCGATCGCCTCGATCTGCCCGCGCTCTTCCGCGCCAACGCCCGACTCTGCGCCTTGCGTGTCGATCAGCGTGATAATCGGCAGTCCAAACCGCTCTGCCAGTTCGTAAACGCGCGTTGCCTTGCGGTAGCCCTCAGGCAGCGGCTTGCCGAAGTTGCGCTTGATTCTCTCGGTGGTCGAACGGCCCCGCTGATGCCCAATCACGGCGACCGCGCGGCGGCCGAAATAAGCGAGGCCCGCCACGATCGCGCCGTCGTCGGCGAAGCGCCGGTCGCCGTGGATCTCGACAAAGTCGCGCATCAGCAGATCGATATAGTCGAGGGTCTGCGGCCGATTCGCATGACGCGCCAAGCGGACGCGCTCGATCGCGCTGCGCGGCTCGGAGGCCGGCCCCTCGACCGTCGCGACATCGTGGCCGCGATTTTTGCCGCCGCGCGCCCTATGTCCGTTTGAATTGTTTTTCAATCCGCTTCACGCCTGCCTGTCGTAAAAAATTTCTCGAACAACGCAAGAGCATCCTGAGCGCCGCGGTCGGGGTCAAGCCACACGACGTCCGGCTCGCGGCGAAACCAAGTGAGTTGACGCTTGGCCAGGCGGCGCGATTCCTGCTTGGCTTGGCCAATCGCATCGGCGAACGCCATCTCGCCGCGCAGATACGCGGCGATCTGCTTGTATCCAATCGTACTGAGCGGCGGCTTCTCGGGCGAGTATCCAGCCTCGGCAAGCGCGCGCACTTCGCCGACCAGCCCGGCCGCGACCATCGCGTCGAAGCGCCGGTCGATAGCCTCGTAGAGCGTTTTCCGTTCGACTTCCACCCCGACCGTCAACGTGTCGTAGCCGATATCGGCGAACCGATGCCGCCGCTGATGCGCCGAGATCGTTTCACCGGTCAACTCGAACACTTCCAGCGCCCGGACGACCCGGTACAAGTCGTTGACGCCGATTCGATTCGCCGCCTCGGGATCGATCTCGCGCAACCGCTGATGCAGATGCGCGACGCCGTGCTCCGCCGCGATTTTCGCGAGTCGGTCGCGAATTTCGGCCGAAGCGGCCGGCCCGCGAAATATTCCGCCGCGGATCACGCGCAGATAAAGTCCGCTGCCGCCGACCACCAGCGGATTTCGCCCGCGCGCGGCGATCTCCTCGATCGCCGCGTGCGCAAGCTCCGCGAACTCCGCCACGTCCAGCGTCTCGTCGGGATTGCGCACGTCTATCAGATGATGCGGCACGCGGCGGCGGTCCTCCGCAGACGGTTTCGCGGTGCCGAGATCCATCCCGCGGTAGAACTGCCGCGAGTCGGCGTTGATAATCTCGCAGTTCGAGCGCTCCGCCACCGCCATCGCGAGCGCCGACTTGCCCGCTCCGGTCGGCCCGACGATGAAGCCCACGGCTATTCGCGCCGGAAGCGTCCGCGCCGCGATTCCCGCCGCCTCTTCCGATGCCGGCAAGACGCTCATCGGCGGAACATTCGCTCGATTTGGCCGCGTCCGAACTGAATATGCACCGGGCGTCCGTGCGGGCAGTTGGTCTTGAACTCGGTGCGATCCAGTTCCGCGAGCAGCGAATGGATTTCGGCAAGCTCGAGCACGCGCCCGACGCGAACCGAGCCGTGACACGCGAGTTGCTTCAGCCAATTCTCGAACGCGGCCTCGCCGCCGCCGCGAAAGCCCGCATCGCCCATGCTCTCGATCATGTCGCCGAGCAGCTTCGCGCCGCCTTCCGGCCCGAACACCGCGGGCGCGCCTTTTAGCAGCAGAGTAGTCGGGCCGAACGACTCGACCTCAAAGCCCATCGCGCGCAGCTCGCTGAGCGCGCCGTGCACCTGCGACGCGCGCGCGGGATTCAGCTCGACCGGCACGGGCGTGAGCATCGCTTGCGTGCGAATCCCGCCGTCGCGAAGCTCGCGGCGCAATTTCTCGAACGTGACGCGCTCGTGCGCCGCGTGCTGATCTATCAGCAGCAGCCCCTCCTCGGTTTCGAGCGCGATATAGCCGGCGAAAATTTGTCCAATCACACGGAGCTTCGAGTACATCGGAATCGGCGCGGCGGGCGGCGTCGCAGCCGCCGCGGGGCGTGCGTCGCGATCGTAGGCGAGGGTCAGCGGCCGCTGAAACGTCGTATGCGTGGGGGCGTCGGGCACCAGCCGCAGCGGAGCATCGACGCGCGGACTCGGAGCCGAATCGTCCGCGCCATCGCGCTCGCTCGGCGACGACATCGTGATCAGTCCCATCGCGGCGTCGTCGGCGGATCGAGCTGGCGTTTCAACTAAAGTTGCGACGGGCGCATTTTCGGTCTGGTCCGCCAAGCGGTCGCGGAGCGCATGATAGACCACGTCAAAAACCGCGCCGCCGTTGCGAAAGCGCACCTCGGTCTTCATCGGATGCACGTTGACGTCTACATCTTCGGGCCGCATATCGAGGAACAGTAGCGTCGCCGGGTGGCGCCCGCGCGGAATCAGTGTCTGGTAGGCCTGCTCGATTGCGCGAATCAACATCCGGTCGCGGACCGAGCGGCCGTTGACGAACGTGAAGATCATCCTGCCGGTGGCAAACGACTCCTGGCTGGTCGCCGCGAGCCCTTGCGCGCGAATGCCGGGGCGACCGAGATCGAAGGCGAGCATCCGCGATGCGATCTTCGGACCGAACACCTGCCGGAATCGTTCGAGCGCTGAGTTGGCTCGCGGCAAATCGAAAATGGCGCGGCCGTCGGCGGACAGACGAAACGCGATCTGATGATTGGCGAGCGCGACGCGCTGGAACGACTCGGCGATGGCGCCCTGCTCGGTCGCCAGCGTCTTCAGAAACTTGAGCCGTGCCGGAGTGTTGAAGAAGAGTTGGCGGACTTCGATACGGGTCCCGGCCGCAATCGCGCACGTGCGCGTATCCTCGATGTTGCCGGCTTCGGCTGCGACTTCGACGCCGTGCTCGTCGGCGGCGCGACGCGTTTGCATCCGAAGATGCGATACGCTGGCGATCGAGGCGAGCGCCTCGCCGCGAAACCCGAGCGTGTGAATCGCGGTCAGGTCGGCGGCGCTGCGAATCTTCGAGGTTGCATGACGCCGGAGCGAAAGGATCGCGTCCGCGCGCGTCATGCCGGAACCGTCGTCGGCGACCGCTATCAGCGCCGAACCGCCGCCCAGAATTTCGACGCTGACCGATCGCGCGCCCGCGTCGAGCGAGTTCTCGACCAGTTCCTTGACGGCGGACGCGGGCCGCTCGACGACCTCGCCGGCCGCAATCTGGCTCGCGACCTGCTCGGGCAGGATGTGGACAATGTGCTCGGACATGTTCAACTAGACATTCTAGCTTTCGGACGGTTTAACTGGATACTCAAGCAACTCGCCGCCGCGGCGTCAAAACCGGGGGATTGCTGTTTACTGTTTGCCGTTAACACGGGTTGAAGATCGCGGCGGGTTTTGAAAAGCTCTCGGCGCGGCGAATTCGCTTTTTCACTTTTTTACTCTATTACTGCATCGCTCAAACGATGAAAAAAATCACGGCAATGCTGCTCGGCGCGGCAATGATTGTGGCCGCAGCCGCGGCGGGTGCGCATGCGGAGGCGGAACGCCTCAGGATCGGGGTCGGCGTGATCGGACCGATCTCGCCGCAGACCGAGGCCGATATCGACACACTGGTCGGCAAGCTGCCGAACGTGACGGCGGTGCCGATTCAGCCGCCGGGCGGAGTCGACGCGTGCGTCAAGCGATTCGTCGCGGGCGAGGCGGATGATCGGCTTGACGCGGTGATGGTCGTGAGCCTGCCGACCGAGTCATTTCAATCGCAGCACGACTCGAACGAGGCGCGATTCACCGGCGCTTACGAAATCTGGACGCTCGATCTCTCGACACTGGCTGAGGACCGCCATCGCTTCACCTTCACCGACAGCGAGCCCGTGATTGGCGGCTTGACCGCGTTCCTGGCCCTGCCGGCGCAGGCGTTCGCCGAGCGCGCCACGGGTAAAAAGCTCATCTCGAGCGATCAGTGGCAGGCGTTCGAGGCGGTGCAGACGCGCGTCGAGGCCAAGCTGGTCGTGGCGACCAAGCTCTACCTGGAGACGGCGTCAATTCGCGACACCGGTCCGCTGAATCCGCTCGAGACGGCGAAAGCGCTGCTCGATCGCGGCGACGGCGAGGACGCGATGGCGGTCTTCAAGTCGTCGGGCGGCATCAACAATCCCGAGGTTCAGCGAATGATTGCGAACGCACAGGGCCAGTTGCGGCGCAGTGCGGCGAACGCGCTGCTGGGACGCACGCTTGGAGCGATGGCGGGCGGGAACGCAGGCGCGGCGCGCGTCATGCTGGCCGACTATGAGAAGGCGCCGTCGGCCGAGAGCTCGCGCGCGGATTCGATTCGGCAGGTGCTGTCGGATGTGCCCGACCATCGCGCGGAGTCGATTTATGATGGCGTCATCAGGAGCGACGTGCCCGCGCTCGACCATCAGGCGTTCATCGCGATGATCAAGCAGGTTTTCGTCGAGCAGACCGGCTCTGCGCCCAACGACGTGGTCGTCAGCGGCAAGGACCTGATAATCGAGGACAAGGACGCGCCGCAGGGGCTCAAGGAGCAGCTCGACAGTTACGCGGCCGCGCTCGGACGCAGCGCGTGGCTGATGAGCCTCAAGTGCGGATGCGACGCGGGCGCGGTGCTCGAGAGCGAAGCGGTCGGCGAGGCGCTGCTCAAGGCGAAGTATTCACCCTCTTTCAAGCGGCCGCAGGTCGGGCTACCCTAGCAGGATCATCCAGGTCCGAACGGAAGACTCATGAGACATTGCGCATACTGCAAGAAGCAGCCGTCAGTCGGCAACAACGTCAGTCACGCCAACAACAAGACCAAGCGCCGGTGGAATCCCAACCTGCAGGAAGTGCGCGCCGAGATAAACGGCAACGTGCGGCGAATCCTGGTCTGCACGCGATGTATCCGCTCGGGCAAGGTCAAGAAGAGCGCCTGACCTCGCCAGATCGACCCGAACTCACAACAGGGCTTCGAGCTTTTCCGGGGGACGCGCTATGGTTGCGCGCTTGCCGCGAATCACGATTGGGCGCTGCATCAGCTCGGGATGCTCGAGTAGCAGCGCGACGACCGCCTTCTTGTCGACGTAGTCGGCGGGATTCAACTTTAGCTCCTTGAAGCGCTTGTCCTTGCGGACCAGGTCGGCGACAGGATCCTCCAGCATGTCGATAATTTTACCGAGTGTCTCGCGACTCGGATGATCTTTCAAATATTCGATGATGTCGAACTCGACATCGCGCGCGCGGAGCATCTCGATCGCGCCGCGCGAGTTGCCTCATCCAGGGTTGTGATACAGCGTTATGCGTTCCATCGTTTTCCTCATTTTTCGAAGACTGGGTGACCTCTCCACAGTAGAATAACGAGCGGGAGACCAGAGAGTACAGGCTTTGATGGAAATGCCGTGAGCGGCTACAATTCATCCGGCGCGAAACCACTTGCCATGGAGTCCTTGTGAAGAACATTTCCAATCGCGGGTCGAGCCGCCCTCTTCGTTTCGCGGCGGTTGCTCTATCGGTTGCAGTCGGCGCAAGCCTGGCTGGCGGGGCGCGGATTTCAGGCGCAGCGATTGTGAGCGGCTTGATGTCGTATCGCGACGGCAGGCCGGCGGACAAGCGTGAACTTCATTACGAGAACCGCGTGACCAGCGATATCTACGTCGCGCCGACCGAGCCGGACGGCACGTTCAAAGCGGATCTGCCGCCGGGCCTCTACGATCTTCGCGCCGAACGCGGGGTGATTCTCGCCAGCAGGATTCGGGTCGGCGCCGCGGACGTCAATATCGGTCATGTCGTCGAGCCGCCGCAGCTGGACCTACGCCGCCCGTTCGAGCGTCAAGGCGTGGCCGAGGCGCTCGTCGAGAGCCCGGCGCCCGCGACTGCGAATCTGACTTCGGGACGTGCTATCGCGGCGATGAGATACGGGCACGAGGCGATTGCTCCAATGTCAGCGCCGGGGACGCCGGCGCCGCAATCCACTCCGCTCGGCGAGCTGATGCCCGAAGCGGGCGCGTCGCCTTCGACGATGGAAGTACCTGGTTACGTGGGACACTGAGCGGGCCCGCGCACGCCGGTCAGCTGGCGGAGCGTTCGACGAATTCGAGGCGGTTGCCCCATGGGTCGCGCACGAAGAAGCGCTCCTGGCCGGGAAATCGATTGCCCGCGATTATTTCTACACCGGCGGTCTCGAGGCGCCGGCGCATCGCTTCCAGATTAGCAACGCGAAAGGCGGGGTGACGGCGCGAGGCCTTGTTCACCGCCGACGCGTCCTTCTCGGTGGTCAGATGGAGCTGTTGGCCACCGCATTGGTACCATGCGCCGGGCCGGCCGCTGTCGGTGTTGGCGGGACGTTCCAGCGGCTCGAGGCCGAGCAGTTCCTGGTAGAATGCGCGCGCGCTGGTGAGCGCGTCGTCGCCGGCGTCGATCAGAAGGTTTACGTGATCGAGTCCGATAATCAGGCTCATCGGCAGACCTCTTCGCGTTGGCTTGGCCGATTCGATTTTTTTCCAGCGAGTGCCGCGAGTCAATCGCCTTAAGCGCGCGTGGCGCGCGTGATATACGGATGCGACACTCGTGAATTTTCGGTTGCTGCAAAAGCTCGCGACCGCGGCCTGCGCAATTGCCGCGCTTTACCTGCTCTCGATCCTCGTCACGGGCGGCTACTCGGCGAATTTCGGTTTTGCTGCCGCCAGGTTCGATGCCGACAAGCTATGGCCCGCGATCGTGGCGATGCTCGGATTCGCACTGCTGCGAATGTTCTTTCGGCATGGCTCGATTGAAGGTGCGCTGCGGTCGAGTCCCGGATTTATCGTTTTCTCGGTTGCGCTGATCGTATTTCTCGCCAATGGCCACACGATTTCCGGCGGCGATTCGGTGCCCGCGAAAAATCTGCCGCTGAGCATCCTCGGCCACGGCAACTTTTATCTCGATCATCTGGTAACGCCCGGCGAGAAAAAAATCCCCTGGTATCTGCATGAGAGCGGCGGGCATTACGTGTCCGACTATCCGGTTGGCGCCGCGCTGATAGCGTTGCCGTTCTTTGTGCCGTCGATCGTATGCGGCGTGAGCCCGAGCAGCCGGATTTTCTCCGAGCTCGAAAAAGTTTCGGCGGCGACGTTGGTGGCGCTCTCCGCCGTGTTGCTCTACATGGCCGCCGCGCGCGTGACCGCCAACTGGATGGCGATGCTGTTGACGCTCATCTACGCGTTGGGCACCACCAGTCTCAGCGTCAGCAGCCAGGCGCTGTGGCAGCACGGTCCCGCCACGCTCGCGCTCGCCGCGGCGATCTATTGCCTGGTACGCGCGCGCGACGATCCGCGCTGGGCGGGATACGCCGGGCTGCCGCTCGCCTTCGAGGTGATTACCCGTCCGGTCGATGCGCTAATCGCGGCGCCGCTCGGGCTGTACGTGCTCATCAGTTATCGCCGCGAGATTTGGACGTTCACCACAGCCGCGCTTCCGCCGCTGATCTTTCAACTGTGGTACAACGCCGTCTATTTCGGGACGCCGTTTCGAATTCAATTTCTCACGCATGCGCAATCAGGAGGCGGCCAGACCGAGGCGCCGAGCGGACTCTGGACGACGCCGCTCGCGAAGGGATTGGCACTGGTGTTACTGAGTCCCGGCCGCGGACTGTTTTTCTACTCGCCGGTTTTCTTGCTCTCAATAATCGGATTGGCGCTTGCGTGGCGGAGAAACGGCGACCTGCTGCTGCGCTACCTCGGGGTCGGCGCGATTTTAAGCATCTTGGTGGTCGCGAAATGGCGCACCTCATCCGGTGGCGAGTCTTTCGGCCCGCGACTGCTCGCCGATCTGTCGCCGATAATGGCGTTCGCCCTGTTTCCAATCGCGGATTCCATCCGCAATCGACGCGCGACCGCGATCGCTCTCGTCGTGCTGGTCGCGTGGTCGATAACCGCCAACGGCTTCGGCGCATTTATCAGCTATCGAGGATGGAACCGCTGGGCGCTCAACGATGCCGACACGCGACTATGGTTGTGGGGCGACAATCCGGTCGTCGATCCATTTCGCTCGCTTCTCGACTCGATCAGGATCGCGGCCGCTCATCGCCCGACCAGCCGAAACTCGCCCGGCCTGCTCGACGCCCGGTTCACTGTGCTCAGTCCGCCTCCATCCGATGCCGCGCCGGGGGCACACGTCCGCGTTTCCCTGCGTGCCACCAACATCGGCAAGGCTGTCTGGCTCACGGGGCGTTCACCGGATGAACCCGGTGTGGTCAGCCTCGGATGGGCGTGGAAGCGCGAGGGGAAAGCGGTCGGCGAGAGCGAAGCGCGCCGCGAGCTTCACCTGAACATATTTCCGGACGACTCGATGGACGTACAGGCGTCGGCGCTCGCCCCCGACACGCCCGGCCAGTATGATCTGGAAGTTTCGCTTGCGGCGGGAACCCGAAGCCAGGCCCTGCGTACAATTGGGCTGCCCTTGACGGTTCCGATAACGGTCGCCGCCACTGCCGCGGCATCCGGCAGCGCACCATAGCTGGCAAATCAGATCAAACGTCGCGCCCGACGGCACTCATTTGCTACCGGTGGCTGGCGTAGACGAGCCGCCGGGGCCGCTAAACCCACCAGCTCCAGCCGCGACGCCCACACCGACGCCGGCTGCCAGGCCCACTCCGAGCGCTGTCGCACCGAGGGCGCCCAAGGCCGAGCTACCTTCCCAGAATGCGCCGCATCTGATCTCGCTATGCTTGCCCTGATGAACGTCCCGGCATTCCGGAGGATTGGCAGTATTGCAGAACAGCACCGTGCCGTCCTCGACGTCGACGCGGGTCCGTTTGCGGCATCCCTTGGAGCCTTCGTGCTCGTCCTCGTCGTATTGGGTATCCCACTCGGTCCCGCGAACCGCTCCGACGGCGTTGGGAGTATTCACCTGGAAGTTGGTGGAACTCCCGCGCATCGCGCCTACGATCAACGAATGCAGATGGCCACCCAACAGTCCGACCTTGCTCGGTGCGCCCACGCCGTTCACCAGCACGCTTTCATCAAATATCAGGGTCGATGACGGGCCCAATTTCAGAGAGCTATTGTCCACCAGCGCGATGGTCATTGCGGCGTTCGCGTCGGTCGCTACCTTGTCGTGCAGCATGATCGGCAGATTCGGCGCAGCTGCGATAGTCGCGCCATTGCGCTGAATGTTCGCCGTTCCTTGCATCTGCGATATCGTGCCGACTGTATTTTGTGCGCGCGCGGCCGGAACCGCCGCCACTATCGCAAGCATCGCCAGCGCGAACAGCGAAGCAATTCTCGAACATCTGATCTGCTTTTGCTTCTGCATTATGCCCCTGCGTATTCAACCCCCTCGATTCAAAAACTGACCGCAGTCAGTATTGCAAAATGCCTATATTAACGAAAAGGGGTGAATTTGGCGCAACTAGATATATCCTTTAACCGGTAGCGGTGGCTAGAGCCGTCACGACTTATTTCGTTAGAACCTTGAGGGAAACCGGGTAGCGAAAAGTGCGCGATGCTCGCGAATTGGCTGCTTAATCGCCTAATCCATCGAACGCCTCGCTCATTTCTGCCGCTTCACGCAATTTTGACGAAGCTGGCTCCTTGCGTTGAGCCAACGGCCTAATCGGCTCACGGAAATCCGAACGCTGAAAGTATTCGCCGTCCGCAATTTTATCGCGCCGCCCAGGCCATCTCGCAGAAACACCGGGGACCGACACAATACGGTCACTGCCACACCAGCTTAACGCCAATATGTTGCCTGGGCGCCCTCAGACTCTAGTGCCTTAGATCTAGAACCGTTTCTCAGGCTCAGCCTTGACCACCGCAACTAGTCGTTGCAGAACGCGATCTCGATTCGGAGACCCGCGCTTACTCGGCACGCAAATTGAATTAACAGAAGTGAAAGTGAGATGCGTCCGTAGGTTAGCATCAAATAGGGTTCTGGAAGTTTGTTCAGATAAGCGCACCAGAAGACTAGCCTTAGGACCAGATCCGTAGGTCTTAAAGTCAACCACCAAGCTGAAGTGGTAAGCCATCACCTAGTGAGGAAAGGGGGGAAAGCACTAGCATAGGTCATCGTAGGAGTTTTTGCGATGTTCAAGCATGCTATTCTGACAGTTACTCTGCTACTTCTATTAGGCGCTTCGGTGGCGGACGCGGGATACTTCTTTTCGATAACTCCGCCCAACGGCGGACCTTCCTTTCCCGTTGGTCCCTATAAGAGCTATGGCGCTGCCGCCGATACGCTGGGAAGTGCGCTCTATTCACACCCGTTTGCATGTCATCTTCACTGGAGCCCGTACAATTGCCGTACTATCGGTAATGGGTTTGCTTACCCGGAGGATTTTCCGTATCCAGTTCCGCCGGATCAGCAGATTCCAATCAACGCAGTCTACGAAGACAACAGTCAGCTCAATAATCTCAAAATAGGTTGGTACTTCTTTTTCTATACCGCCACCGGCGGATCTGTAGAGAAGTGCTCTTCGTTGAAAGAGTTCCAGGAACTAGCAAGGGAAGTCCCAGGCGATGAAATTCCCGATTACAGAGATATGAGATGTCCTGGTGCTCCTTGCTTTAGTGTCGGTTTTGACTCAGCTTGTAATTAAGAAGACGGGTAGTGCCGTCGCGCGAGAAACCGGACGGCCAGCGCTGGCCGTCCCTATGTCGGCATTGTTGCTCTGTAAATTCAGCCTAGCTGACGAACGCGCGGAGCCCTCGGTAGCAAGCTTAACCTTCCAGAACCGGGAGTGGAGGTCGGGCACTCTCTACTGATCACCGATTTCCGCGCGCGAGAGCCGCGGCCAGTAGCGCGACGCCACTCGCCCCGTCTGTCCCGCATGCGCAACTTCAGTTGATAGCGGCCTCTGAGCGATCGCCCGGGAGTGCCCCTGGTTCATCCCGAATACCGATGCGATGATCTTTCGCCAACACGGTCGTGTAGAGATTGAGCGTTCGCACAGCCATCTTACGGATTCCGAATTCATTGACGACCCGATCGCGCGCGGCACGCCCCATCCGCGCGCGCAGCTCCGTGTCGCGTAACAACCGGTTGAGCGCGGCCGCCATCGCCTCGGAACTCCCGGGCTCGACCGTAAAACCGGTGACGCTGTCGAGCGATACGTAAGGAACGCCGGAATCAATGCGCGTGTTTACCACCGGCCTGCCGCACGCCATCGCCTCCAATTGAACCAACCCGAAGGCCTCGCTACGCTCGGTCGACGGCAGCGCAAAAATATCGCAAGCGTGATAGTACGCGGCAAGGTTGTCGTGGACCTCGCCGAGAAAAATGACCCGCCCTGAGGTCCCGTTGCGTGCGGCCTCGCGCTCGAGCTCGGCGCGTAGCGGCCCTTCGCCGATGATCACCAGCTTGGCGTCGACTTTGGACATCGCCTGGATGAGAAACTTTATTCCCTTGTAATAAACCAGCCGCCCCACTGCCAGAATTACCCTCGGCCCGAAGCGCTGGCGCAGCTTGTCGGCCAGCGAGCGGTCGACGCGATCATCACCGAATTGCGCTGCGTCGATTCCGTAGGGAATCAAATGGCAGCGGCCGGCTTGCTCGCGGAGCACCGGCGAGCTCGCGCTATAGGCCGGCGAGGTTGCGACAATCGCGGCAGATCGGTTGAGCAGCAGGCGTTCGAACGGCTGATAGAGGCGGACCAGCCGGCGTTGGCGCACGACGTCGCTGTGCCAGGTCACAACCAGCGCACCGGCAGGCCGTCCGATCAGGCAAGCGATTGCGGCGGCAGGGTTTGGCAGATGCAGATGCACGATGTCCGCCCGCTCGCGCCGGAGATTTGCGATCATAGCCGGGCATATCGGCGCCGCGGCCAGCGTCATCACCCGTCCGAGCCGGACCACGTCGATGCCCTCGACACTGCAGTGCTCCTGACGCAAACGATCGTTGGCGACGATCACTTTCAGGTCGACGGACTTGCGCAGCTCCGAGCACAGGTCAAGCAGATGCGACTCGATTCCGCCGTGATGAGGCGCAAAGTACTTACCGATCTGCAATACGCGCAGCCGGCTTCCATTGGAGGTCATCGAAGCAACCCTACTACTCCGCCCGCACGCGCTTTTGAATTGATCTGGTACTGACGCGGAACAGCACGATATTTTCAGTTCGTCCGCAGCCAGTCATGCCATGCCAGTTTGAGCATGACCCGGCGGACGAACCGGGAATCGAAACCGGGAGCGATCTAATGGGATGGCGTACTCGGTCCCGAGCTGCCACCGCCGCCGCTGAAACAGCCGGCTGCCGCGCAAGCTCCCAGTCCTGCCCCCGTCGCGACGAGCAACGCGGCTCCGCCGATGACGGCTCCGCCTCCAAGCCACGCCGCGCCGCAAGCGCCCGGCGGATTTTGCGAGGAAGACGCGATTACAGTCGGTGACAATGACCAGTCTTCCGTTAGACCTTCCGCCGGTATCGAGCTGTTGGTCGCCCCTGGCTGGAACCCTCCGGGCGGATTCACCGAGGTTTTGTAAGTGCCCGGGTCGATTCCTGTGATGCAATATCTGCCTGCATCGTTGGTCGTCGCTTGGCCAACTACTTTTCCGCTCGCGTCCGTGACGGTAACTTGAGCTCCGCCTACTGGACCGCCGGGACCGCCCACTTGACCGGTGAGATCAGAACAGAAAGCAACCGGGGTAAAAGAAAGGCACAGAGAAACCAGCGAACAAACCGCCACGTATGATTTATTTTTCAAATCGGGGACCCTCCCGTTAACTGCCACTTCCGTTTAACTCTCGAACCATCTGCCGCTAGAACGAGCGGACTCTTCCCTACTGTCCGTTCAGATTCACGGCGTTTCCAGCGACACCGAAAATCGACCCCATGTCGCAACTGTTTCTCCTGCGTCGCCAACGACTTCATCTAACGACTCTGATTTACTACTCGCCGCTCATCGCCAGTGGCGGCCCGGACTTCGCTTGTTGTCAGTATGCTACCAGAAAACGTCTCATAAGGTAACAATTCACCACGTTAGTTGTCAAGCCGCGTCAATTTCGTCCGATGCCGTTTTTTATCATTAAATCAAGGTAATGGGAAACAGTCAGAATCAGGCGGCGAGGCGCCGCCGATCCGCAAGCTCCCGATAATAGGCGCTATACTGTCGCGCGACCGCAGCCACTGAATATGCTTGCACGCGCTCGAATCCACGCCGCGACATCTCAGCCCGCAACTCCGCACTGCCAATCGCTTCGCGTATCGCTTCAGCCCAAATCGCGGTGTCATTCTCGGGCAGGACTTTGCCGGCATCGCCGATGACGTACGGTATTTCTCCCGAGTCGCTGCCGAGAACAGGTACGCCGCACGCAAAAGCTTCGATCACCACGCGGCCGAACTGCTCTCGCCATCGCGGGCCGGTCTGGCTCGGGGCCAGAAGAAGATCGGCGGCGCCCAGGTAAGCCGGCACGTCGCGATGCGGCACCAGGCGGAACTGCACTCGATCGCTCCAGCCGCGCGCCGCGGCCCAATTGCGAAGATTGCTTTCCATCGGACCCGCGCCCAATGCCAGCAAGCTCCAGGGCGTTGAGCCGCCGACGGCGTCCATCACGCGCATCATCAGATCGATTCCCTTCCCGGGTATCAGCCTGCCGACGTACGCGACAATCGGGGGATGCAAGCCGAGTTCGCGCGCGACTGCCAGCTTGCGATCCGGCGTGAAGGGCTTGAAGGCGTCGAGATCGACGCCGGGGACCATGATTCGGCCACGCTCTTTCGAATAACCTCGCTTGACCATCGATTCGAATACGAGATTGCCGCCGGCAATCCACCCTTGCGCCCGTTCGCGAACGGCGCGTTCGAAGCGAGAAAACGGATACGGGTAGTGCTTGTCTATATTTTGAAAGGTGCGGAAGCAGAACGCCGCGTCCGACTTGGCCATCGCGCGCACGATCTGATAGCCGGCGTAGATGTACGGCTCCTCCCAGACGTCAACCACGTCAAACGCGCCCTTTTCGATCAGCGTCGCGAGACCGCGGCGATCATAGGCGAATATTTGCGGCCACTGCGTAAATCGCGCTGCGAGCGCTTGCAGCTCGAGGTTGGATTCCGGCGGTTCCGACTGCAACTCGATCGGGCCGAGTCCGCTGCGGAAGACGATGGGCGCGGCGACGGTCACGTCGAGCTGACGGTCGCGCGCGACCTCTCGATTCACCGCCCGGTTTTCCGCGACCACGTACGAATGGCCAATCGCCAGAACGCGAATACGATGATTCAACGGTTTTCCACCATCGGCGTCGAAAGGGCCGCGATACACTCGTTCAGATCCGCGCGTTCCGCGGGCGTCGCGATCACGTAGGAGTCCCAGGGCACTTCGAAAATCGTTCCGCCGCTGCCCAGTACATTTGCGCGATAACCAATCGCTTCGAGCGCCGATGCGATTTCCACATTGGTGCCGTGCAGCTCGATAAACAGCAGCGGCCTGTGACGCATCAGGGTTTCATGCCCTCCGGCCAGCACGTCGGCCTCCGCGCCTTCGACATCTATTTTCATGACGTCGGGAGCAGGCAGGTGCGCCTCACTCATGAGCGTGTCCAGGCGCCGAATCTGTACCGTTTCGGTGCCAGCAGGTTTGGTGGGAACCCGGCCGACCGTCTCGAGCATGCCGTGGGTTGAGATTTCGGATCGCAGAAAGCTGGCTTCGCCGTCGTGATTGCCGAGCGCGACCCGGATAACGCGGATGGAATCGAAATGGTTCAGCCTGGCGTTGACTTCGATTTGATCGGCGTTCCCCGCCATCGGTTCAAAACTGATCACGTGACCTCGCGACGGATCGATCAACCGGCATGCAACCGTGGAGTGAAAACCGACATTGGCGCCGACGTCGAAGAAGGTCATGCCGGGCTTGAGCAACGCGAGCATCGCGCGCTGCACTCCCGGTTCGGACGTGCCCAGCAGATAGCCCGCATTGGAGCGGCCGGGATTGAAGAGCAAGCCCTTGCCGATTCCCTTGCGAATCTTTCCCTCCTGCCCCTGGATGCGTTTGGTGGACCATTCAAACACCCGTCGAGCCGCAGGATGCTTCCACGAAGCCTTCGTCACCGCACTGATCCACGAGCGCGGCAACATTCCGACCATCGAAGAGAAAACGCTCATAACTCTACGTGTTCAACTGCGCGACGACGACGTGTCGTCCAGCAGGCACTTGATTCTGCAACAGATGAACTCCACGTCCTGACGGGTGAGTTTCACGCCGCACGGCAGACTGAGGCCGCGGCGCGACAGGTCTTCGGCGACCGGGAAGCGGCCGCCGGAATCGTACTTACGCGTCGGCGGCAGCGTATGCAACGGTTTGAAGAAAGGACGCGAATCGATGCCGCTCGCGCGCAGATCTTTCATCATCGAGGCCGGATCGAGACGCCTCGGCAGGATCGCGCAAACCATCCAGAAGGAACTGTCGGCCCACGGCATCGACGGGTTAAGTTTCAAATCCTCGCGATCGCCCAGGAATTCCCGATACCACTGCATGATCTGGCGCTTGCGCGCGATCAACTCCGGCGCGCGCCTGAGCTGCGCGAGTCCCAGCGCAGCTTGCAGATTTGTGATCCGGTAATTGTAGCCGATCTCGGAATGGTAGTAGCGCGTCTCGGGACGCATCGCGTGATCGTGCAGAAAGTTGGCGCGCTCGGCCAGTGCAGAATCGTTCGTCACCAGCATCCCGCCTTCGCCACTGGTGATCAGCTTGTTGCCATAGAAGGAAAAAATGCCGGCATCGCCGAGACCGCCGGTTATGCGCCCCTTGTACAGCGCCCCGTGAGATTCGGCGGCGTCTTCGATCACGATCAGCTTGTGACGCACAGCCGAATCCAGGATCGGATCCATGTCGGCCGGGTGACCATACAGATGAACCGGAATGATCGCGCGCGTGCGCGGTGTGATGGCCCGCTCGACGGCGGCCGGATCGAGGCACCAGGTATCCGGCTCCGAATCCACGAACACGGGCACGGCGCCGGCATAGATGACGGCGCTCGCAGTCGCGATAAAGGTCAGGGTCGGCACGATCACTTCGTCACCCGGCCCGATTCCAAGCGCGGCGAGAGTAAGATGCAGCGCGACGGTGCCGTTGGCGGTGCTGACGGCGTGACGGGTATGGCAAAAATCGGCAAAACCCCGCTCGAACTCTTCGACGTAGCGTCCCAGCGACGAGACCCATCCCGAGCGCACCGCGTCGGTCACATACTCGATCTCGAGTTCACCGATGTCCGGTTCGGCGATCGGATAGAATTTTCGCGATTCCGTTTTCTCAGCCAATCTTTTCGACCTCTGCCCGTTGACCTCGTATCATCAAATCGTCCAGCAGGCGCCCGGTCTTGTTGCGAAAGCCCTCATAACTGAATTCCGCCTCGATTCGTGCGCGCGCCGCGAGACCCATCCGTCGCCGATTCTCGTCATCGAGCAGGATTGTCGCGATAGCGTCGCGCATCGCGTCCGGATCGCGCGGCGAAATGATTCGGCCGTTTTCGCCGTCAATCACCGCTTCCTGCGAACCGTCCTCGTTGCCGACCACGATCGGTTTGCCGCAGGCCGCCGCCTCGAGCGGTGTCAGCGGCACGCCTTCGCCCTTGCCGTGTCCGCGTTCGCTGACGAGCGAAAACATATCACCGAGATTATACACGTCGGGAAGCGTTGCCTCCTGCACGGAACCGATGAAAAAGGCCTTGCGCTCGAGCCCCATCTCCTGCGCCCGGCGCTGGAGCCGTTCGCGATCGCCGCCGTCGCCGGCGAAGATGCCGATCACGTTTGGATTTTCCTTGAACGTCGCGAGCGCATCGAGCAACCGGTCATAGCCTTTGTATCTCGTCGCCTGTTCCATCCTGCCGAGCGTCAGCACGTAGCGTAAGCCGGGACCGCTGGGGATTCCAAATTGCTCCAGCAGGACGGTGCGCCGCGGTTGCGGATGGAAGCGCAACAAATCGACGCAATCCCAAATCACCCGGACGCGCTCCGGCTTGATTCCATAATCGTCGACTACGAAGTCGCGCGAAAAGTGACAGTCCGAAACCACCGCGTCGGCTCCCCGCAACAGCCGTCGATAGGCCCATTGCCATCGGCTCCACAGTTCCCGCCCGTAGACATTGGCCACCAATCGCCCGCCAATCGCGGCCGTTCGGGCAGCCCACGCCGCCGGCAGCAGGCGCAGGTGACTCGACCATACGATCGCGGGACGCATCGCGAAGGCACGACTGGCACCCGTTGCAAGATAAGATCCCTCGCTGCTCAAGCCGATCCCGCGTCCATGGTAATCGACTTGAAACGGCTCCTCGAAGTCGTTCGGTCGTGGTGGAATCAGGGACATGACCTTGACGTTTTCGGGGCCCGCGAGCTCGCGCAACGCCCGAATCTGGTAGCGGCAGTATCGCGAGATTCCGCCTTTGTCGAAAACCCCGATTCCGAGAAATAGAATCCTCAACTACTTTCCCGGCTGATGGGCGCCGCGGTCCTTTGTGCTTCGGGCAAGAGTCGTGCAATTGCCTGCGCTACTCCGCTCCGTTGAACGACGCGCGCAGAGCCGAAACCGTGTGCCTGATATCGAAGCGTCGATCGTAAAGCTCGCGCGCCGCTGTTCCCAGGCGCTCTCGTTCATCCTGGTCGTCAATCAATCGATGAACCAGCTCAGCCGTAGCCGAGAGATCACTCGCCGGCGCCATCGCCACCGCGCGCGATTCATCCCACAGCGGTTCGGTCAAGTGGCCCGAGGTGGTCACCAGGGGACGGCCATGTTCCAGCGTCGCCATGCAACTGCCCCGACGTGTGGTGACGCCGTCGGGATAGTACTGGATCATCAGATCGCATGCGGCGATCGCGCGCGACAAATCCGCGGCCGCGAGCGCGCCGGTGGCATGCAATCGATTCGCGAACGAGCGATGCCGATCGATCATTCGCTCACGAAACTCCACTCCGCCGTTTCCAATCAGGAGCACCGAGAGAGCGGCGTCATGCTCCAAACCAGCCGCGAGCAAGGCCGTAGTCCCCGCCGCATAACTCGATCCGTAAGCGCCGAAGTGTCCCGCAATCTTGCCGCCATCCGGCGCGATGCGCCGACGTATCGCGTTGGTACCGGCTTCGTCTTCGACCACTGGGATGTTGCTGAATATTGGAAGCCATTGGATAGTCCGCCGCGTCCGGGAAATCGAGCGCAGCAACGGTTCCCACGCCGACGTCGTCACGAAGATGCGCCGCGCCGATCGCGCCAGCATCGCCGCCATCGCGCGCGTCACGACGCCGAGAAAATTGTGCCGCATCGACTGATCGCGGGCGATTGGGTACGCCACTTCATGGAACATAACACCGAGCCGCTCGCGTTGCCGCGATGCGAGCCAGATGCATAGCGGTACATTCATCGCCTTCCATCCGAAAGCATGCGGCACATATTGGAGAAGCACCTGGGACTTCGACTTTCGGTCGATTCCACGGTCCATCGCCGCTATCGATCGCGGCCCGAAATCATCAAGCAGGCGATGCACCCGGACACGCCCATTCTCGATAGCTGAATTGGAATTCCCCGGCGTCCAGACATGAACTTCGTCACCAGATCGTGACAGAGCTTCTCCGAGCTGATGCGTGTAGTCTCCGACGCCGCCGATGTCGGGAGGATACTCACCGGTGATGAGATGCCATATCAAATCGTCTTCGTCCTATCCTATTACAACGGCTCGCGTTCCCAAATTCGCCAGTAGGGACCGGACGCGATCGGTCGCCAGCCATTCTCGAGATACTTGGGGTCTGTACGGTCGATAGGGATGGCAACATAGCGAACAGCATATTCGCCGGCTAGCCGGTTCATTTCCGGAACTGCCAAGTCGTACTGGTGCAGAAGACCATTGATGAGTGCGGGACCCTTAGCAGCGTCGAACTGGGATGGAGGGTACAATGCAAGAAACGCATCCGCTTGTTCGACGAATTCAGCGCGTCCGATACCCTCGAGCCGTGCGTTGAAAGCAATGCGCTTCTCGACCTCGTCGTCACTCAGCGAGACGCTATACCAACTGAGCGCCGCCAATGGATGCTGGTTGTCGCCGATCGCTGCAAGTCTACAAAAGGCGTCGTCTCCGGCGACAACTGAGTTGCCGACAAGAGGTACGCGCGATGGCCCTTCCTGTTGAGCAATGTATTTCGTGTAGTCGATACGTACTTGATTGGCCAAGCGACTATAGTATGCATAGCTAGCCCGGAGATACATCGACACAGCGAGCTCAGCGCAGAACAGCACTCCTAAGATCAACGAGGCCTTGCGAATCCTTAGAGTCTCCAGCTCAGTAGCTGCGACCGCCAATACGACGAAACTGACCGCCGGGCCATGGGCATATCCCCAGTGGTAAGGGGCAATCTGCTCCCCTGTTATCAGGCTATTGTATCTGAGAAGCAGGCCCGCAGCACCGATGCTCCAGGGATAGATCAGATCTGTTCTTCCCCGTTTCCAGATCCAAAGACCGATCAACAGGCACACTGAAGCACAGATCCGAGGAAACGCCCAAGCATATGTAGGTCTCAGATAAAGCAGGTGCGGAATCGCGATAAACAGGTCCATGCGTTGAAGACCTTCGAGTGAGACAACTCGACGGACCGACATTCCCGAGATCAAGGACGGTATCCCCAGGATTCCACCGATCAGCATCGTTCCCAGGTATGCCCGGTACGAAGCGCGATCCAGGACCACGGCGATAGCGAGTGCCAGTAGCACCGCTGTCCAGAAATAGAAGTAATCATAGAAGAGCAGTCCCGTGCTGATTCCCGCCAGGATGATCGAAGTCGGTGTGGGTCTCTTCACAGCTCGAACTACAAGTCCGATGTTGAGCAGGACGAACGGCAGTCCTATAGCCGGGTCGACGATTCGCCAAGGTGACAAGAGTTCGTACCTGGGCGAAGCGAAGAAGTTGTGCGCGCCGACAACCATTGAGCTCAGGAATGCGCGAGCTGATTCCAGGAAAGGCGCTCCCTCGCGAGCGCCGCAATCCACCAGCAGGACGACACTGGACGCGACGGCGAGCCATCTTCTTTTGACGTAAGGCAGGAACGCGAAATAGCTGCCCAGCGCCATGCCTAAGGCTGCAAATATCTCCCATACCAGATTCACGCCAAAGACGCCGAGGTCGAGGCCGCGCGCTATGACTACAAATGGTATGAAGACTGCCCACGGATAGACTGTCGGAGCGCCTTGAACGACCGGATCGGAAAGATAAGACAGGTGGTTGTAGTAGGGTTGGGCTGCGACCGCCAGATAGAAGAGGTTGTCGTAGCTCTGAATATAAGTGAATTTTCCGAGCTCACCGAGCCAGAGAAAATTGGGCGTCAGAGCAACTGCAAAGCCGGCGACGAGACACACCAGCATCGGGATGCCGTGCCGACGGACCGATGTAAACACTGAGTCAACTTTCTCGGTGCGCTGCGCTTTGGTGGCCGACGCCGCATGGCGGAGTCGGACTTTTTCTTCTTCAACATGCCTAGTGTTCCGCAAGCCAATCGCCGACAGAGTTGCGATGCGCGCCGCCGGCCGCCTCCTGAAGAATCGGAAGCAGGAGCCGCAAATGCCGCTCGAGCGTGAATTGACGCGCGACCTCGACCGCGCCTTTTCGCAGCGGCGCATAGTGCGCCGGATCGGCCAGGCACTTGACGATGGCGTCGGCGAGACCGGCTGCGGTCGGCGGGTCGCCCGGCGCGAGATGCCCGTTGACCCCGTCGATCAGCCACTCGGGGTTGCCGCCAACTGCGAACGCCGCCTGTGGCACTCCATGTAGACCAACCTCGCGACCTACCAGCGCAGAGGGTTCGGGCCAGAGGCTTGGTACCACTAGTAGGTCAGACGTCGCGTACAGCAGTTCGAGGGCCTCGCCATTGAGCCAGCCCATGAACTCGAAATGGACGTTTGGATTTGCCGCGCGGATAGAATCCGCTCGACGTTGCCATTTGGAGCGTTCCGGCCCGTCGCCCGCCAGCGCCAGATGCAGCGTGCGTCCTAGCACGCGCGCCGCACTCGCCACCGCCTCGAGTAACGGCATCCCGCCCTTGATCTCAACCATTCTTCCGATGAAGAGCAGTCGATGCGGTTGCTCGTTAGTGGGTTGATGGTTCGACGCATTGGAAGGAAATTCGCGTCCTACAAACGCATAGGGCACGACACGAACCGCTTCGGGCCTGAACCCATGTCGCAAATACTCGGCACCGATGTATTCGGAAGGCGCCAGTATAGCCGAGTATTTCCGCAGCAGCGTCGATCGCTCCGATTGCGCGTAATAATTGCTCCACATCGTCAGCGGATTCAGGCCGCCGCATCGATGCGGGTAATAGTGAAGCAGACATCCTGGCCCGAAGCGCCGCATACATGGACGTACTACAGGGAACTTGAAGCTCTTAGCGCCGCTGATACAGGTGCCATAGTAACCATGCGCGTAGAACACTGCAGGCGCTGCTTGCATCAGGCCACGCATCAACGCGACGCCGAGATGCCCGTGAGCGTAAACGACGTCTGGCTTCCATTCGCGAAGTTTTTCGAGCGCACCTGCAATTCCATGCTCCTGAGCGCTCCAGGCCGCAACACTCCCGGCGAGTGCGATAGGTATCGCCCCTTGATGGCCCGACTCAGTCATGAACGCCACGTCGCATCGATTGTCCGCCAATGCGGGCATCAGCATTTCGAGATAGGTCTCGACGCCGCCCACGCGGTCACGATTATGATTGACGATTGCGACGCGCATCAGTCGGCGGCATTCGCGCAGGTGTTTATCGAGGCTTCCTGAACGCAGCGCGAATCTCGTCGCCGAAGCCCGCCGCGGCAGCACATCGCAGCGCCGTTCTTTTGACGTAATGCTTCCAGCGCTGTTCTGCGTTTTCGGGCTCGAGCCGGGTGTTGGCATGGAACCATACTGGGCGCAACGTATCGGCGCTGCCGGCATCCACCAAGCTGCGCAAACTCGCGAAGCTGAAGTGCCAAACATGCTCGTGAGGCGACAGATACCCCCAGTTATTGCGCAGTACGCGCGCTGCGAGACTGCGGAAATTCGGAACATAGACGAGCAGCACGCCACCCGGGGCGAGGATTCGGCTGACCACCCCGATTGAGGCGCAAGGATTCGGTAGATGCTCGAGCGTATGGCTCATCACGACGACATCGTAGCGGTTCGGTTCCAGCGCGGCACTCTCGAGATCGCCCGCGCGAACCTTAAGCCCGCTCGCTCGCGCGTGACCTACGCTGAACTCGTCGATTTCAAGTCCCTCGGCCTGGTAGCCTGCTTCCGCCAGCATCGCGACGAAGGTCCCGGTCGAACACCCCACGTCCAGTACGCGTGATGGCGGCGTGGTGAAACGTCTGAGGTCCGCAAGCCTGCTAACGAACCAACGTCGCACTTCTGCGTCGATTTCGATCCGCTGTCGGCCGTAGCCCTGATAAAGCGACTTAGTCGCGCCGCCGGCCGGGCAAGGATCGGTACGCACTTGCCCGCAGTTGGCGCAACGGATCACCGAGTAAGGGAAGTCCACGGCACCACTCCGGTTGTAATGACCTTGCCACAGAGTCTGACCGTCGTAATGGCCACACCAGCACCGGAAGCGGTCTGGCGCGAGTCCCGCTGCGGATCGCTCGGCTGATTTCGCGAAGTGCGTTGCCACTGTCATGCCGAGAGGACGCTGCCGTAGACCTTTTCGAGCCGATCGATCACACACTCCCAGTCGTAGTGCTCGGCCACGAAGCGCCGATTGTGGCGCCCCATCGACTCCGCCAACCCCGGCTCGCGGAGAATTTCGATAAGCGCGGTAGCCAACGCATCGGCGTCGCCGACCGGCACCTTGCGTCCGCCGCGCGGCGCATCCACAAGGTACGCGAGGCCACCCGCATCAGTCGCCACGACCGGCTTGCCACACGCCATCGCTTCCAGCGCAGTCAAGCCGAACGGCTCGCCGTGCGAAGGCACGCAGAAGACTGCGCACGAACGCATGACTTCTGCCACTCGGTCGCGTGAAACCGCACCGAGCATGCGGACCCGCGCCCGCGATGGCATCGCCGCGATTTTACGCCGCATGCCGTCGGCCTCGGGGCCGTCGCCTGCGATGTCTAGCCGGCATTGCGGAATCGCGGCCGCTACCGCCTCGAAAGCTTCCAGCAGCGTGTAGATCCCCTTGCGCGCGTACAGGTTCGCGAGGAACAGGACCGAAGGACGGTCAGACGGCGATCCCTCGGGTGTCGGCACAAAGCGCTGGGTATCCACGCCGAAGGGGACGACGAACATGCGCGCGCCGCTGCGTTCCGGCTCGCGCAGGGCTGAAGCTCCCGCCTGCGTGGTCAAGATGAGCGCGGCAGCCGCGCGCTCCTGCGCCAGGTTCGCGCGCTCAACGATGCGGTCGAAGGCCCATCGCCATCCACGACGTATGCTTCCAGCGGGAGCCGTCTTGGATCCGGGCCACGCCGGCTCGAACGGACCGAGAACCAGTGGCACTCCGGTGCGAAGCAATCCCGCGCTAAGGCCCGGGTACACGGGATTCAGTTGTTGGATCAAATCAAATGGCGCGCCACGCGTGAGTCGCTTGAAGATTGCGCGAATCTTTACGATCGCTTCAAGCGGGCGCATCGCGGCCAGAGGTGCGCGCATGCGATATTGATGGATCGTCAGGTCCGGCGGAAGATCTGCCCTGATATTGAAGGCAGCCGCGGCAACATGGACCTTGTGACCGCGCCTGGCCAGACGGCTTACAAACTCCCAAGCCGCGAGCCCGTCGCCGTGCGGCTGGTGGTCCGTCAGAAAAGGCGACGGGTGCGAGATGAAGATGTTCAGCGCGCGCATGCGGGCTTCGCGGCTTCGTCAACGAACGGTGCAGTGCTGACGGCAGATCGATTCTGGACGCTCGAATCGGCCTGCCGTTGCAGCACGACGGTCAGGCCGCATCGCGCAACCGCCGTGTAGCCAAACTTCGAGAGACGATCGACGACGGGCAGGCTTCCGATCTCTTGCATTGCTGCGCATGGATTCTCGAAAGCCACTATTCGCGCCGGGTAGGTGTTCCAGTCGTGAGAAAGCAGGATCTCTTCGTCGAGTCCCTCGACATCGATGTTAAGCAGATCGATCCGGACACCCGCCGGCAGATGCCGTTCCAGCAATCGCGCGAGCGTAGTGGTCCGCATCGGCTTAGTCGCAACCAGGCGCGCGCCGGCCGCCTTGGCTTTCAGAGCCATTTCGGGGCTCACCGTATTGAAAGCACTCTGGTCGAACATAAAGTATTCGATGTCTTCTCCTTCTCTCGACGAAAGACAGGCTTCGATATTAACGTCGCGCGGCCGCAACAATTTAAAGAGCTCGATGCTGCCGGGAGAGGCGTCGACGTTAATTCCGCGCCAGCCTCGGCGATAAAAGTGGTAGGTGTTTGAGCCGTAGACAGGATGATGAGCGCCGACATCAACATAGAAACCCTTTTTCGTGTCGGCGGTCAGATACCGCAACACCATGTCCTCGCCGAATTGAGAGTGCGAAGAATAGAAGCCCGAATGGCGGTTAGTCCGCATCGGCGCCCAGATCTTGAAGCGCAACCAAAGCGCAATCTTCTCTTTCGCAGTCACAATGGCCCGGAGTTTTGCCGAGGGCTTATGAGCCTCCGTCGGAAAGGCGGAGCGCCAGGTAGCTGCCGATCCGCGCACGCCACAGATTCCTGTCACCGGCCCGCAATACCAGCGCGACGGCGTAGATCACCGCCGCAACATTTGCCGCCATGAATTCGAGCGCGAACGGAAACCAGCCGTGCGGGACCTCCATTCGATGCGCCACCCACCAGACAAGTGCCATCCACGGCAGGGCTATCAGCGTCGCACGCGCCACCTCGCGCGCAACCGCGCGCGTTTCCACGCCGAAGCGCCGGCAATAGATCCGAACGTCGTACCAGGCATCGGTCGCGGAATATGCGACGACCGTGGCGAGAGTGACCCCATATAACCCGAGCCACTTACCCAGCAGGAAGCTAAGGCCGAGGTTCATTCCTGAGCCGGTCGTGCTCATCCAGACGCGGTCACGCGTGTGACCTTGCACGTCGATCATAAAGGAGAACAGTGCCAGGAAATTAAAAACGACGCCCTGTATCGATGTCAGCAATGCGAGTCGATCCCCGCCGTAATGCTCCGCGCCGATCCATAGACTCACAAAACGTGCGTCATAGGCGGCCGCGGTGAGACCTACAGTCAGCCCGAAGCCCACCACGAAGCGGACCAGTTCCAGCGTCCGCTCCTGCAGTAACGCGCGTCCTTCGCTTGCGAGAATTTCAGACAGTCCTGCCCAGCTCGCTCCGGCGACAGCACCGATGCTCTGACAGACGGCAGCGACCAGCCTTTGCGTCACGACGAAAGAGGTCACGGCGGCCGGGGTCGCAACCAGCGCCACGACGATATAGTCCGACATCAGGTTGATCTGATTGCCGGTGTTGGCCAACGTGAGGGGCCAGCGCAAACTGTTCAGGCGCGCGTTATCGACCTCGACGGCTCGAACCTGGAGGAAACCCGGCATCTGACGCAAGGCGAACCACGCCAGCATGACCGCACAAATTGCGCTCGCCGCAACGAATGCGATCGACTGGCCAATCAGTCCGTAGCCTAGCCACGCAAGCCATACTGCAAGCGCCACTCCTACCAGGGATTGTACAACGGAAGCTGCGGTCTGTAAGTAACTCCGCTGCAAGCATCCTAACACCGCCCCGAAAAACTGCGGCGCGGCAAGCGGCACCGCGACCGCAGCTACCAGGCTTGCGATTCGAAGCTCATTGCGCAGACCCGGCGAAACCGGTACCAATATCGGCATGAACCATGCGAGCAACACAAATGCTGGAAGAACGACTATCAGCGATTGACGCAGGATTAGTCTGAAGGCCGTCCGTGTCAGCGCGGCCAATTGGAGCATCTGTCCGCGCCCTGCCCTTTCTAGTGCCAGTACGCAAAGTGCGGCGTCGAGACCGAAATACAAGTAGACCGCGTAGCCACCCCATTGCTGGGAAGCCCGGAGTGCCCCGAATCGCTCGCTGCCGAGGTAACGGATTAGGAGCGGCGTCGCCACGAACCCCGCGAGCATCACCGCCGCAGTGCGGATCATGGTCGCGAGCATCGCAAGCGCGGCCAGCGTCGTGCGGCCTGAGCCACGCGACGGCGACGCGCCGACGTCTTCGTAGGAAGGCGTTTCTATCTTGGTGGGGACTTCCAATATGTCAGAGTGAGGAAGGCATCCTCATGTCAGGCTCGCTGCTCAAAGCCAGGATCTCGCGTGCCATGTCATCCCAGGTGTACTGCCGCAACCTACAGGAAAACGGAATCACGCGGCGCTTCCATAGATCGAGTTGCGAACGCCACGAACGCAACTTCTTAACCAACTCTTCCACGTCTTCGGGATCGTCAAGCAGGAGATCCCTTAGCTCGGACGGATAACGTTCCGCGACCCCGGCGCCGGCGCTAACAATCGCGGGAATCCCGCAGCACAGGGCTTCATGGACGTTGAGTCCATACGCCTCGTAGCGCACTGCCGAGACCAGCAGGTCGCAGGCACGCAACAGAGCAGGCACGTCACAGCGAAAGCCGAGAAAATGAATGCGCCGCTCCATCCCCGACCGATCTGTCCTTTCGCGCCAGATAGGAGCTTCCGCCCCCGTCCCGATAACGACTAGTTCCGCGTCCCACCGAAGATCGTCGCACAGAATCTTCCACGCCTCGAAAAGTGTGTCGAAACCCTTGCGCCGGTCCCCGATAGCTCCGACGAATGCCACTATCGGTGCCCTATCACTCCATCCCAGTTCGCGCCGCAGCGCCGCGCGTTCGTCAGGCGATGCGGGCCGGAGCAGTTCCGGGTCTGTGCCGTAGTAAATCGTGTGTGCTTTTGCGCGAGGGATCCCCAGACGGTCCGCCAGGTCCTCGCGCGTGCGATTCGAGTTGGTAATCACTATGCGGGCGCGATTCAGCGCGCGGCGTTCTCCGCTGCGTGCCATCCGGCTTGAAAGCGCCAGCTTGATTCGATGCGCCATTCCGGCGCTCGTTTCGCGTCGATAAGCGGCGTGCACGTAGTGGACCCAGTTGACATCGCCCCATACACAGTTGCCGCCGTTGGCGATAACCTTGCCACCGCGCTGAGTGATCCGGCGCGCCCACGTGCGCCCAATTCGATCGAGCAGCGGCGCCCCTAACACGTACGAAGCAGCCGGCTTGGGCACGCGATGCACGATCACGTTGGGGTGCGCAGCGAGTTCTGGATCTACCCGGTAGGCAACCAGATGCGTCTCGGCACCGCTGTCGGCAACGTATCGTGCGAGCGCGTAATTGGCCCGGTCCATCCCACCCGTCTTGACGAAGTCTCCGGTGACAATCAGGTACGGATTCATTGAGCGCGCGATGGGTCGGGATTCAGCTGGACTCTGGAGGTGACCGCTGCAAACAGGACCGCGTTGATCATCCAGAATTCCATTCCGCTCTGGCTGCCGAAGAACGGATAGCTGAAGCAGGTCGCCAGCGCGCCGACGTCGTATGCGCAAATCACCGCGGCAAAGATGGCCATTTCCGGATCGATTCGAGACAACGATAGCCTGTACGCAAACAAGACCGTCAGCACGACGGCGTACAGGTACACCAGGATCAGTGGAACGCCCCCATCCAACAACCAGGCGGTGAATTGTTCTTCAGCCCAGATCATCGACGTATTCGGATCGGAATTGTCGCCGAAGTAATTGTTCATCATTCCCCAGCGGCCCAGTCCTGCCCCGAGCGGATAGTTGGGCAAAAGTTCCTCGACCGACTGCTCGATGAAGCGGCCGCGATTCTGACCATAAACGGTTCCCGGGTCGGCCGCTGTAAGTGCATCGAATCGTTGGGCGATTCCACTGCCTCCAACCGCGATCGCCCAGCTGAAGCCAAAAAACGCCACCACCCCGAGCACCGCCAGCAGCCGGGTCAGCATTCCAGCTTCGTACCTGCGCCAGTCCGGCCGGGTCGCGCGAACCCTCGCGCGCCTGAGCGTGAGGATTACAGTCATCACGGTCGCGCAGATAATCAGCGTCACCAGCGACACCCGCATTTGAGCGAGAAAAATGGCGGCCACGCCCACTAACATCGTTCCAATCGCAATCATCCTGGCCACCCACTTCCTCCAGACAAGCATGAAGGCACCACCGAATAGCGCCGCGTAAAAGCCCGCCGTTCCGGCTCCTCCCGGAACGTCCGACAACCCCATCGCGCGGAATACCATATTCCCACTGGCATTCCGGAACCGGAGGCCTTTTATGTACGATCTGCCCTGGTTCAGCACGACGGTGGAAATAGCGGGCTCGAAATGCCCCGGGTAGTACACCTGCAGAATACCGACTACCGCGCCTATCGTTTGAAAGATCCAAATCATGAGCATCACGCGGCGCAGATTCGAAGTATCGATCGACAGGCGTGGAACCCAGAACAGCGGACCCAGTATCGCCACGTACATCATGGCTTGCGCTGCGCCTGCGGCCAAGGTGTTGGTGGTCGGATTGAAAAGCGCCAGCACAACAATTGCCAGTACAAACTTTGCCGGCTTGACCGCGGGCGAAGGCGCTCCCTTGCCGCGCAGTGCGAATAGAAGCGCGATGCTCGAGCCAAATACCGCCATCCGCACCGGCACGCGGATCTGTCCGATCGAGCCCGACAGCAACGCGACCTGGCAGACGAATCCGAGCGCGAACATGAGTTCGACCGCGTGCGTGCGGACGAAACTCCCCGAAACGCGCCGGCGTTCCAGCGTGTATTCATTCTCCGCGTATCGAGCTGTCCCGGAAGTCATATCAAAAATAGGATTCGCGCTGCGGAAGGTTCTAGCCGGAAACCCGGCGGCGGGTCGCGAGAGAGCCTTAATTGGCCCGGTCCATCCCACCCGTCTTGACGAAGTCTCCGGTGACAATCAGGTACGGATTCATTAGGCGCGCGATGGGTCGGGATTCAGCTGGACTCTCGAGGCGACCGCAAACAGGACCGCGTTGATCATCCAGAACTCCATTCCGCCCTGGCTGCCGAAGAAAGGATAGCTGAAGCAAGTCGCCAGCGCACCGACGTCATATGCGCAAATCACTGCGGCAAAGATCGCCATTTCCGGATCGACTCGTGACAACGACAGCCTGTACGCAAACAAGACCGTCAGCACGACGGCGTACAGGTAAACCAGGATCAGCGGAAAGCCCCCGTCCAGCAGCCAGGCAGTGAATTGTTCCTCAGCCCAGATCATCGCCGTATTCGGATCGGAATTGTCGCCAAAGTAATTGTTCATCATTCCCCAGCGGCCCAGTCCTGCTCCGAGCGGATACTTGGGTAAAAGTTCCTCGATTGAGTTCTCGATGAAATGGCCGCGATTCTCTGTGTAAACCGTTTCGGGGTCGGACGCTGTAAGTGTACCGAATCGTTCCACGATTCCACTGCCTCCGACTGCGATCGCCCAGGTGAAGCCAAAAAACGCGACCACCCCGACCGCCACCAGCAGCCGGGTCAGCATTCCAGCTTCGTACCGCCGCCATGCCGGCCGGGGCGCGCGAACCCTCGCGCGCCTGACGGCCAAGATTGCGGTCATCACGGTCGCGCAGATAATCAGCGTCACCACCGACACTCGCGAGTGAGAGAGAAAAATGGCGGCTAAGCCCACAACCATCGACCCAATCGCAATCATCCTGGCCGCCCACCTCTGCCACGTAAGCATAAAGGCGGCGCCGAGCAGCGCCGCGTAATAGCCTGCCGTTCCGGCTCCTCCCGGAACGTCCGACAGTCCCATGGCGCGGAATACCATGTTCCCGTATGCGTTCCGGAACCGGAGGCTTTTTATGTACGATCTGCCCTGGTTCAGCACGACGGTGGAAATAGCGGGGTCGAATCGTCCCGGGTAGTACACCTGCAGGATACCGACCACGGCGCCTATCGATTGGAAGATCCAAATCATGAGCATCACGCGGCGTAGACTCGAAGGATCGATCGGCAGGCGTGGAACCCAGAACAGCGGACCCAGTATCGCCAGGTACATCGCGACTTGCGCTGCGCCTGCCGCCAAGGTGTTGGTGGTCGGATTGAAAAGCGCCAGCCCAACAATTGCCAGTACAAACTTTGCCGGCTTGACCGCGGGCGAAGGCGCTCCCTTGCCGCGCAGCGCGAATAGAAGCGCAATGCTCGAGCCAAATACCGCCATCCGCACAAACACGCGGACCTGTCCGATCGAGCCCGACAGCAACGCGACCTGACACACAAATCCGAGCGCGAACATGAGTTCGACTGCGTGCGTGCGGACGAAGCTCACCGAAGCGCGCCGGCGTTCCAGCGTGTAGCGGTTCTCGGTGTATGGAGCTGCTCTCGAGGTCATCTCAAAATAGGATTCGCGCTTCGCAAGAGCAGCAGCACCTTATCGGGGCGGAATGACATAAGCCTGAGCCGCCTATTTCCACTTAATCCAGTAGCACCCAGCCGCATCAATGCGGTGCAACATGAAGGGCTTCGGCAGTCGCGCGGCGAACTCGTCGACGGCAATCCTGCATCCCTCGAAGCTCCGATAATCATCGATCACTACTACTCCGCCGACGCTAACATTTGGATAGAGTTCTTCGAGGCAGACCTTCGTGGATTCGTACCAATCCCCATCGAGTCGCAGAAGGGCAATCGGGCCAATCTTCCGAGCGGCGGCGGGAACCGTCTGCTCGAACCAGCCTGGGTGATAGATCAACATCTCTTTGGGGTAGCCCACGGCAGATTCGATGAGATTACGACTCTGCGCGGTGCCGTAGGAGAGAGACTCGGCGGTCCAACGGGCGTAGATTGCCTCAGCTTGAGGGCCGTCGCGCTCGGTGGGTTTGGGTGGCTCGCTGAAACTGTCGAACAGATGGAGCTGCCGGAATGGCAGGCCAGACGACATATGAGCCAGCGCCATCATCGCGCTCGCTCCACCGAGCCGTACTCCGCACTCAACCAGCGCGCCGGGAACTCCATCACGATCCAGGTGCCGAACTTGCGACCAGAGAGATGCTAGCCGATCCAGCGAAACGACCGTATAAGGGGCAACTAAGCGCGCCGCGTCCTTCAGCGCAGGTTCATCCTCATAGCCGTAGGTCCAGTCGAGGTCTCCGAGGGTCACGGAACGTAGCGAAGATGGACGCCATCCGCGCCATGCGGCCCACGGATAAATCACGCGTCGTTCAAATGCATGAAGTGCATTGCGGAGTGCGGTTGGACGGATCGGCATTAACCGGCATTTCCCTCCCGTACCTTAAATGTCTAAATTCAGCACGTCGACCGGTTCCATACCGGATTGGCAAATAATTTCTTCGATCGACCGCGCGGAAACCTCATAGCCGGTATCCCCAAATTAGACCGGTTGCCAGCAACTGGCCATTGCGACTCGCCGCGGGAGTGCCATTCTCCCGCCCAATCTCGATCTGCCAGCCGAGCTCGCGCAAGCGGTTGACGATTCGCTCCCTGGCGCGCGGCGCCTGCGGAGTTTCGTGCCATTCGACCACCAGCGCTTTTACGTTCAGTTCAGCGAATCGGGGATCCATCATGAGGCCGAGCTCCGCGCCTTCGCAGTCGAGCTTCAGGAGGTCGATCGGCGCGTTACCCCAGCGCGGAAAGAAATCGACCACAGGAACCTCGATTGCTCCGTCTTCTGCGGAGTGGCGAAGTGCCGACGCAGTCGTGTCGTCAGTGAGGAATCCCCGGCCATCGCGCGTGCCTGCGGCCACCATATGGATCGTCACGCGATCGCCGAGCCGGTTCAGCTTCACCACTTTGCCCAGGAGCTGAGCGTGCCGCGGATGAGGCTCGATGGCCTCAATGCGAGCCTCGGGATAGTGCCGCGCCCAGTAGATAACGCTATGGCCGACATTTGCACCGACGTCAACGATCCGCCGGACGCCGCCGCCCAGGCCACGCGGAGAACGATACTCCTGCGCGACAAACACTTCATAAACGGTCCCAAGGTCCAACAACTCGTGCGAAGGCAGGATCGTATACTGACCATTGGTGAACTTCACCGTGATACTGCGCGGCCACGGCATAGCGCGCCAAGCCAGATAGCGCAGACGGCTGGTTGGTGTGAGCAGATCGCGAAACCACATGATAAAACACGATTCCCCTGGACAGAAATGGCGATCCGCCGAGCGCTCATAGTCCAGGCGTGGTATCCAAGCTTTTCAGAATAGGGCGACTCGCGTAAGGCCCTTCAACGCGCGCGATGCGGGTGGCAAGTATGAACAAAGCCTCGCGGGCACCGTCTTTGCGCTGCAGAAGAACCACTGGAGCGGCAAGCGCGGCTCCTGTTAGAGCGAGGCACGCCTTGAGCCGCTCCCATGCGCCGTAGGCGCGGACGTAGCGATGCCGCAGCGTGAGTTCGCTGCGCGTGATCCCCATGATCAACCGGCAAACATAAGCCGTGCTGACGCGATTGCTCCCGATCATGTGAGTAAGCCGCAGTTGCGGCAGGTACAATCGTGTCAGACCCGCTTTTCCGATCAAATAGCCGATCTCTATATCTCCGCCGCTGCTCAATTGACCGCCGGTACGGTCTGCGAGCATGAGCTCGGGGGTCCGCCACGGCACCGACCGCAAAAACGCGTCGCGTTTAACCCACATTCCGGCTCCAATTGTCGGAGCGAGTGTCGCCACCGCACCCAAGTCGACCACAGAGGTGCCCAAACGGTAGGTCGCGGCGAACAGCCATTCCCGCCGCTTCACGCTAGGCGGCGGAACGGTTTCAAAGCTTGGCGAAATGCTCGAGACAAGGAGTCCTACGCTGGCGTCTTGGAGCGCCCCGATTGCCCTTCTGACGTAATCCGGATCGGGAATTGTATCATCGTCGAGAAAACATATCGCATCGCCACGCGCCTCCAGGACGCCCCGGATGCGCGCGTATAGCAGGCCTTGCCGTTCCTCTCGTACCAACCGGCAAAACACCCCGCGCTTGCGTAGCGCGAAGACCGCCGGATGGCTGTCCGCCAACTCACCAATTGCGTCGGTCGACGCGTTGTCCACGATGACGACCTCAAATGACCCGTCGGTGGTGTCCTGACGGGCGAGGGCTTCGAGGACAGCCGGCACTCGCGCGGCGCCGTTGTAGGTGGGGATGACTATCGAGGCTGGCGCTGCCTGGGCCGCTCTGTCCTGACCGGTTACATCTGCAGTCAACTCCGCACCCCTGGTCCGTGCGCGTAGCTCGCAACTGGCCGCCGCGCGTCACACAGAGTGAGCAGCGTCTTGCGCAGGAGCTCCATCTGCTGGCGCGGATCGCATAGCTCGCGCGCCCGCGCCGGGCCTGCATTTCCCAGCTGGCGCCGTGCTTCGCCGTCGGCGACCAGCTTTTCGAGCGCGGCAGCCAATGCGCTGGGATCGTTCGGCGGCACCATGATGCCGCATGAATCATTCACGATTTCGATTGCGCCGCCCATTCGCGTGGTGACGACCGGAATACCTGCGTATAGCGCCTCGACCAAGGCAATCCCGAACGGCTCTGGAGAAATATTCGGCTGGCAATGGATGTCCGACGCAGCGAGCAGCCGCTCGACGTCGTCGCGTTGGCCGGCAAATCGGATCCGATCCTCGATTCCAAGTTCAGCGGCACTGGCATGGAGACTGGCAAGATAGCGACGCTCCGACTCACGCTGTGCGCCGCCGACGAACCAGATAATCCACTGACTAGTCGACTTGATAATCGACGCGGCCTGCATCAGCAGCCGCTGGCCCTTCCAATCCTGCATCCGGCCGGTGTGCACGATGACCACTGCATCCGCGGGAGTAGTCAATTCAGATCGCGCCGCGTCACGATCGGCGCGCGAGTAGCTAATCGACGGCGCCGCGACCGGGCAGTACACCACTTCAACCGGAAGCGACGGATAGGCCCCGCGAAATTCGCGCGCCGTGAACTGGCTATTGCAGATAACCAGCTCGGGACCCGCCATTCGCGCCCATTGCTCGAGCCAGTCGCGCCGATTCGACGCCATATGCTGCCACATCGCGACCGGCACACCGGACACCCGCGCCACCGAGCCGAACAACGCCTGGGTCCACGCCATGTGGCATACGACGGCGTCGTAACCGCCCGCCGAGAGGATTTCACGCAGCCGCCGGCGCGCGCGCATAAGAGTCAGCGGACGGCGGATGCGGACCTCGCCGAGTATGTGCAGCGGAGCGCCGGCGGCGGCGAGCTCCCGGCTCAGGCGTCCCTCGAAGCAGACGGCGAACTCGGGCTCGACCTCGGGCGTAAGCTCGCGGCCGCGCGCAATCGTCGTCAGGATCGTTTCGACGCCGCCGAACAGTTTGCCGTTGTCGATATGCAGCACTCGCATCGGTTCAGTTGCGGGCCGCATCGAGCTGTTCGTAAATCGGTATCAGCTCGCGCGCCATGCGGGCGCGATCGAAGCGATTTTCCGCGGTCCTGCGCGCGGACGCGCCGAGTTGCGCTCTGAGCGGAGCGGCGCAGGCCAGTTGACGAATCGAATCGGCCAGCGCCGCGGTGTCACCCGGCGCGATCGCGAGCGCGTCCTGCCCGGATGTCACTATTTCCAGCGCGCCGCCGGTTGCCGCTACGATTACAGCCTTCCCGCATGCCATCGATTCCGCGATCACGCGCCCGAATGGTTCGGGACGGGTGCTGGCGTGAACGACGATGTCGAGCGAGCGAATCGCCGCAGCCGGATCGTCGACGAAGCCCGTGAAGCCAACGTTGCCGTCGAGCGAAAGTCGGTCGGCGAGCCGCCGCAATTCCGCGAGGCTCACTTCGCTCCCGCGGGTGCTGTAAACGCCGCCGCCGATGACGTATCCGCGCACAGCCAGGTCCCGCGGGATCATCGCGAGCGCGCGCAGAAAAATCTCGTGCCCCTTCCATTGCGCCATCGTCGCGACCAGCCCCACTCGCACGACCGCACTCTCCGGCCGTACCAGTCCGGCCAGCATGTCGAGATCGGCCGCCGCGCCAACCGGGTTGAACTTCTCGAGGTCGATTCCGTTGTACAGCGCCACCGTTCTGGAAATTCCCGGACAGGCGGCGCGCAGGTCGTCCGCCACGCTGCGCGAATTCGTCAGAGCCAGCGTGCATCGCCGCGCATGCATCGCGAGCAAGCGCGACATTGCCGGCCGCTGTCCCACGTAGTCGCGAACGTGCCAGATGATCGGCACCGAATCGGGCGCCGACCACGCCGCCAGGATATGCGCCTTGAAGCCGTTGGAATGTACGACGGCGGGACGCGCCGCCGAAATCGCCGAGCGCAGCGCCGGCACCTGCGAAAGCGCGGCGATTCCCGCGCGGCCAAGTCCCGCGACAAACTTTGCCGTCTGCATCGCGCCGCCGGGCGAATTTGTGGCCGCCGAATCGCCGAAGCGCGCCAACCCCGATCGATACTCGATTGCCCGGGCCGCGACGCCGATTTCGCGCGCCGCTTCGAGCAACGGCCCGTCTTCTCCCGCGATCAGCGACAATTCCCAATCCGGACGGAGCGCGCGCACCTCAGTCATGAGGTCGAGCAGGCTGCGCTCGGCGCCGCCCAGATGCGCTGCCGGATTGAGGTAGAGTATCTTCACGCACGGACGCCGCCGTATGCGCTAGGGCGTTTGCGCTCCCGCCTGTGGGGCGCCGGCGTTGGCGAGCTTTTTGTGGAAATCGTCGAGGCTCGATTTGTAGGCCTCGTTTTCCGGCGCGAGTTGCACCGCGCGCGCGTAGGCCTTGTCGGCGTCGGCGTAGTTGTAGGCTTGCTCATCCGCCTGCGCCAGTGAGTAGTACGCCAGCGCCGAATCCGGGTCCAGATCGATCGCCTTGCCCAGCATGATCACGGCCTGGTTGAAATCGTGATTGTGGGCGTAAAGGGTTCCAGAGCCTGATCATCACGTCGAAGGAGTCCGGGCGCTCATCGGCAACTTGCTTGATCGCATCGATCGCCGACGGCAGGTCGCCCATCGCTTCCGCGGCATCCGCCTGCAGCAACTCCATCTGGTAGCGGTCGACGCCGTTGTCGATGGCCTGCGCGATGGTGTGCTTGATCCCTGCCATGTCCTTCTGCGCGGCGTATACGTCCTTCGCCATCGCGTAATACGCGTTCGGGTTGTCGGGCTCGATTGCGATCGCCTTTTCCAGCAGCGCCCGCGCGCGTTTGAAATCGCTTCCTCGCGACGCAGCGGCCGCAGCGCTCATCAGGTACAGGTACTGGGTATGAGAATCGCGTGCGTGTTGTGCGCCGTCGGCTAAAACCGACGCCTCGTCGGAATATTTACCGATCCCGTCGTCCAGGTTGGCTGCCGCCACCAGCGCGCCGGGGACCTGCTCGGCACGCGCGCGCGCGATTCCCCGCTCGATCGCGCCGCGTTCATCCGCCGATAGCCACCCCAGGATCCGATCCGACATATAAGGATGGTATCGCGGCAACGGCGAGTTGTAGATTGAAAGTTCGATCTGCTTGAGCGCGTCCGCGTTTCGGCCCGCCCCGGCAAGTTCGCGCATGTATGCGTCGCGCGTGTACGGATTCATGGGGTCGAGTGCGACCGCGATCTCCCGCTCCCGGATACGGTCTGGAAGCCGCATGCGATCGCCGAGAAAATCGACCGTCGCTACATGCGAAAAAGCGTTGGCCGGGTAGAGCAGCAGCATCCACTTCGCCTGCGCGACCGTGTTGGGCGGCTCCAGGTTGTACGGATACGCAATCGCGGGTTGCACGAACGTCGCCGCCAGCAGCGCGACCGCCGCTATCGGCACCCAGCTTCGCGCAAACACGCCGCGCGGCTCGTCGAATCGGTCAGCATCCTCGTCGAGAGTCCACGACCACGAGACCCTGACCGCGAGGCCGAGAAGCATGGCAAAGAAAAAAGCGATCGCCGGAATCTGCAGATCGAAATCGAAAAACTCGACCGCGCACATGATCGCCACCGCCGCCACCAGCGCCGCCTGGACCGGTACGATTTTCCCCGGTAGCCGCGCGAATCTTCGGTAGATAAAGATGCCGGCGCGCAGGATGAACCACGCCGCCAGCATCATCCCGACGATTCCGGTCTCCGCCAGCAGTTGCAAATAGTCGTTGTGAGCCTCTGAAAGGTACAGTTCCGACCACGGCCGCGCGCGGTATCGCGTGAACAGCTCCGGCCACGTCCGCAGCCCCATTCCCACCGCGGGAAAATCCTTGACTACCTTGAGTCCGTTCGCCCACCCGCTTGCCCGGTCCGGCAAGGAGCCGTCGGCCTCGAGCGAATACTGCATGCGCGCGGCCAGCTGGTCCCTGCCACTCGCTCCGATGAACGTCATCGCGAGCACCAGCATGCACGACGCTCCCACCAGCGCGATCCGACGCGAGCGCAGGGAGCGTTCTTTGCCTTCCTCCCGGCCCGAGGCCAGAAACATCACCAGCAGCACGCCGAGTGCGAGACCCATCCAGCCGGCCCGCGACTGGCTCATCAGAATCGCGGCCATCAATACGAACGACGTTACGCCGCATGCAATCCGGTACCCGTTCGACCAGCGCGAGGAAACCAGCGGGCTGCCGAGGAACGTCCCTGAAATCGCGAGCGGAAAAATCATCGCGAGGAAGCCGGCGAAATGATCGGGGTCAACGAACGGACCGCTGGCCCGCGGCATGATACCCGGCTGCGGAGCGCCCCAATCGAGCGGCACGAAAAACCACAGAATCCTGCCGTTCCAGGTCGCTTGCTGAACCAGTCCAAGCGTCGCAATGGCCAGCCCCACCGCAAGAAAGACCATCATCACGGTACCGACAAACCAATCACGCTCGACCGTGGAGGCGATTGCACCTACTGGAACGAACGCCACCAGCATGAACAGCGCCCCGCATGCCGCAAACAAAACCAATCCCGACCACGACAGCACCGGCGCAATCGAAAGAGGCCGCCACCTCGTCGAATAGATTTTCGAAAGCCGCTCGAGGCTTCGATCCGAGTGACCGGCGCCCGCCGCGTTGGCGCCGCCGTCCGCTTCGCTTCCCGCCGCCTGCGATTTCGGTGCAAATGGAATCGGCGCACCCGCCTTGACCTCGTCGACGGTCGGCAGCACCACGGTCCGTGCGTCCGTGCCTGAGAACGCCGGATGCTCCGGGCTGAGTGAACCTTCCAGCCCGGCGTATGGCGACTCCGCGGGCCATCCGGGAAATACCACCTGGTAGAGCGCGTAGGTGGACGGCGAGAGGAAATGAATCGCCGCCGGCGGCAACGGTATCAACTGCAGCAGCGCAAACGAGAGAAACGCCACGATCGGCATCGCGAAAGTCCGAATCTGTATTCGAAGTTCCGCGGGCTGCCCGTCCCGCGCCGCCCGGCTAAAGGGCCACAGCAGCAGCAGCGCGAACGCCGACGCTTCGCCAATTTTGTAGGCCCACGGATGGACCGCTCCGAACGCCAGCGGCATGAACACGGCCAGAAAGACAATTCCAGCCATCAGCAGCACGCGGCGCTTGCGGTTATCGTGCATGCGACTCAAATCGGCCCTGGACTTCGCGCGGGATGCTCGATCCGATCGAGCGACGGCGGCTCAACGCACTCTGCTGCTATACGTTGTCAGGACCACCGGAGTCTTTGTAGAGCGTTTCGAACGAGGAATCGGGCTTCGTGTAGTGATTGTAGTAGGCCGAGTAGTGACCGTAGCCCGGATGCTTCACGTCAATCTCGTTCAACAACACGCCGAAGACTTTCGCGCGCGCATATTCGAGCTTGGCGCATGCCATCTTCACGTGATGCTTCGAGGTCTTGAGGCTGTTCACGACCAGCACCACTCCGTCGACGACCGTTGCCAGCAGCAACGCGTCGCTTACCGGCATCACCGGCGGCGAGTCGATGATCACCACATCATGCTCATGAGCAACAATGCCCAGTACCTGGTTCATCCGGTCTGATCCCAGCAGTTCGGTAGGATTGGGCGGCAGCGAGCCCGCGCTCATGAACGAAAGGCCGTCGACCAGGGTCGTTCTGATCACATCCTGCACTTCGCAGGTCCCGGTCAGCACTTCGGTCAAGCCCGACGAATTCTCCAGCGCCAGCACACGATGACAGCGCGGCTTTCTGAGATCGGCGTCGATCAGGAGCACCCGCGCACCGGTCTGCGCGAACATCGCCGCCGTGTTAGTCGCCGATACGGTCTTGCCCTCCGCACTGTGCGCGCTGGTGAAGAGGATCGTCTTGGGGGGCGCCCCGGCCCGCGACAACATCAGCGCGGTCCTGAAACTGCGATAAGCTTCGCCGACCAGCGAATATGGATTTGCCACTCCGAGCAGCTCGCGCCCGTAGCCAATCTTCTTGATGCCGTTTTCCTCCGGCAGCAGCGTCGTGCCCTTGGCCTTCAGGCGAAGGCTGGCGAACGACGGAATCGCTCCGATATTCGGCACGCGCAGGTAACGTTCCACCTGCTCCGGGGTCTTGAGCGTGGTGTCCAGGTATTCCAGGCCAAAGACCAGCCCGATCACGGCGAGCAGCGCCAGCGCGGAGTTGCGCATAATCATGCTGAATCTTTTCGGACTGGAGGGCCCGCCCGGCGTTTCCGCCGGATCCACGATTATGATGTTCGAGGTCTGCGACTCCGCCGCCAGCGCGATTCCCTTCATCCGCTGCAGCACGCTCTCATAGAGTTCGCGGTTGGTATCTACTTCGCGCTGCAGAATCGCGTATTCAACCGCCGCATCGTTGAGCCCGAGCGCCTGCTGGCGCTCCTTGTCCATCTCGGTCTGAAGCTTTTTTTCCTTGTCCGAAGCGGCCTGGTAAGAGCCCTGGATTCCCGAGATGACCCGCGAAATCTCCGCGTCGAGGCGCCGTTGGAGTTCCTCTCGCTTGGCCGCCATCTGCATCATCGGCGGGTAGTCGGGCTTGAATTTTTTCCCCATGCTGGCGTAGTCGGCATCCAGCGTATTCAACTGCAATTGCACGGCTTGAACCGCCGAATCGCCCATCACCGCCTGCATCGAATCGTATTTGCGGCTGTTGATCAGCTGGACCTGCGCCTCGAGCCCGATTCGGTCCACCTGCGCGGTCGTAAGGTTCTTGCTCAATTCCGAAATTCGGTCGAGAACGACTGTCTCCTTGCCGTCGAGCGACATCAGTCCGGGGACGATTCCTTTGGCGCGGCGATAATCATTCACCGCGATCTCGGACTTCTCCAGGGCGTCCTTCAGTTCGCTCAGCCGCTGCTTGAGGAAACTTTCCGCCTCCTCATTGGCCTGGCTGCGCAGTTGGATTCCCAGCGCGATATATCCGTGCGCGTGCGCGTTGGCGAGTTTGGCGGCCAGATTCCGATCGGCCGAAACGTATCCGATGGTCACGAGATCGGTGTCGGGCACTGGCGATATCCGCAGACCACCCAGGTAGGCACCGACCAGTCCCGAGGGAACTCCGTTGTGCGCCGTCTCGGTGTCCGCGGGTTGCGGCCGGGGTTTGCGCCCGCTGGTTTGATTCAGCCAATGGCTGACCGATGAAAGCGCGGACGAAATCAAGCCCGGTTGCGGCTTGGGTCCGATGAACGCCTTGTTCTGTTCCAGGTTCTCGGCCCGAATTACATATGCAGCCAGACTCCTGCTGCGCAGAATCTCGTACTGCGTCCGCTGGAAGTTCTCGTACATATCCGTGTCGAACTCGAACTCCTGATCCTGCGACGCGTCCTTGCCCTCCATAATCTGCGGAGTTCCCGGTTTCAGGAGTATCTTCGCCTCGGCCGTGTAGAGCGGCGTCTGCATGAATGCATAGATGGTGGTCAGAACCATCGCCGCGAACACGACCCCGATAACCAATGCCAGGCGCTTGCGGACGATGTGCCAGTAGCCAAGCAGGTCTATGCGGCCTTCTTCTTCGTCGAAGCCTGCCGCGCCGAAGCCGGCCCCGCGCACGGGTTCCTCGAGATGGCTCGTGCGGCGAATGAAATATGGTGACGGTTGGGTCATATCAGTAGTAAGCACCCTAAAAGGCAATAGCCGGCAGCGTAGGCGCGAGGCCCTTCAGCACGTTGTACACGACGTACGGACCAATCTTAACGTCCGAGTATGGAACGTCGACTACGTCGTTCGCTCGAACCGGGATGTCGGGTGCCGCCCCGGTGGCAATTTTCTCCAGGTTGACAGGTATAGCAACCTTGTTGCCATTGGCATCGCTGCGCATCAGCGTCGCGTCCGCTTCATCGGCTGCATACATAGCGCCGCCCGCCGATCCAACCGCTCCCAGCACCGTCAGCCCCGAACCGACCTGGAAGTAGCCCGGCCGGTATACCCACCCGGTCACCATAACGTTGCCGCCTCCAGGGACCACGACTATATCGCCAGGCTCAACCGGCATATTCATGAAATGCGCGCTTCCGGTCATGGCCGTAGCCTTCAATGGAATCACGACCGCCGGTCCGTTGGTGACGCTGTTTTGCAAGTCCTCCAGCGTCGGCGCCTCGTGCGATGGCGGCGCCGCCGGCGAAGTGACCGGAGCGCCGGCATGCGGATCATCCTTGTTGGCCGCGCCGGTGACTGGATGGCCGGCTTCCGCCGGCGATGCGACCGATTGCGCAACACGTTGCAGTTGGAGCGTTCCATTGCTTACCTGCGGCATGATGACGACCTCGTCGGCCGCTTCGGGGGTCGTGCCGCCCGCCTGCGTTATCACGTCGAGAATCGATTCGCCCGCTCCACTGAGTGTAATCAACCCCGGCGCTCGAACGGCTCCCACCACCGCGACCTGCCGGCTCTTGTATTCCTTGACAAACAGGTCCACCTGCGGGTCGTACATGTATTTTTGGAGCGCGGTCGTGAGCTTGTCGCGAAGCTCGGATTCCGGAATGCCGCCGGCGTGGATTGTGCCGACCAGCGGCAAGTCTATATTGCCTTCGCTTCCAACCCTCACCGTGCGTTCCTTGAAATCATCCACTCCGGGCACCGAGATCTGAAGCACGTCGCCGGTGCCAATCGGATAGTCGGTCGAAGCGGCTTGCGATCGCGCGGCCCACAGCGCCTGCAGACGCTCCAGGTTCTTCGGCGAGTTCGCAACGCTTGGTATGCGTTGCTCATCCGGTGCTGTCGGCGATGAAACTGCGTCCGGCGATGCAGCAGCCGCCGCCGATGACGCCGCGTCTGCCTGGGGTGGCGCATCTCCCGGAGGTTTCGCGCTCGCGCAGCCGATCAGCGCCGCGGCCGCAAATCCGGCGATTCCGTACAGAAGCCAACGTGTCACGTGTTTGATCATTTCGATTTCGAGACCCCTGCATCCGTTGCCGAGGCTCCCGCCTTTGCGATCGCCAGCGGCTGTGCCGTCGACGATAACCCCCAATTTACGGTCAACCCTTCCGTGGGTACATATGACATCACTGACTGACCCTTAAGCACCAGCGTATAAGGACCCGGCTTGAGATTTCGTACCCGGTACGATCCTTCAGCATTGGTGACTGCCGAACCGGCGGCTGCGCCCGAGGAACCAAGCACCGAAACTTGAACACCCGCCGCGGGTTGTCCGGCTTCATTCGCGACATGACCCGCCAGGTCCGCGCTCCATGCCGCCGCCGTCAGTATTATCGCGAACACTCCAGTCATGGCCAATACCGCGAGCGGTTTTCTCCGGGCACGCGTCCGCCCTCCCATCAAGCGGGCTTTCCGATGCGGGCCGTTAGAACTCATGTCTCCCCCAAGCCTTTCGCGTCCCCGGAAATGAACAAACCTCAGCGCCGGCGCACCGTTGGTGCGTCTGGGCAGCCGTCAGCCGCGACCTGATTGTGACTCACCGATTGATCGCGCATCTAGTTTGCTTCTGATTTCCGAAGGTAAATACGGTTAAACTATAGTGAAAACTGAAAAGCCAGTCTGGATTGCGCAAGACCGCTTCGACCCAGAAGGATCTTTGCGGGACGAAAACGGTCACCCAAATCCTTTTCCACTGCGAAAAGTGTCGAGGCTCGATGCTAGCAATTCCGCTGATGTTAAAGCAAGTAACGAGCGTCTAAGAAAAGACGAGACATCGTACGACGCGAGAACGCTCGCAATGCGTCGCGCCGGCGACGCCGCAGCGCGACCAGTCTTGGGAACGCCGCCTGTTAAGATTCAGGTTCATCGGTCGAGGGCCCGCTAACGCGGCGATCTAATTCTTACTGACAGGCCACCTGGACCGGATCCGTCCCGGTCCCGGTTATTCCCACGCTGCCTGCGCTCGGAGTTCCCACCGTGCAAGTGTGAGCTTCGTTGCACGAGCAGACTGAATCTGCGTGAACACAAGCCGCCGTGAAGGTCCCGGCGCCAGCTGCAAGAGTGATCACTCCCATGCACGGACTGACGACATAGTTGCCGTCTGAATATGGCGCGATGCTGGTGGTGTCATCGAACACGACCTGCCTTGGCGTCGAATTGCCGATAGCTGGTCCTGTAGGAGCTACTTGATGAACCTCGAAGCTGGGCGAACTTCCTCCGACATTGGCGAACAGTGTCCCTACGAAATGCGGCGCGTAAGAAATCCCGTAATAGGGGTCATAGTACACTGCCGCATTGTTATTCAGCGACAGCATCATGCCGCCGTTGAAAACCACCGGTCCCCACGAGTTTTGAATGTAGGCGGACGTCAGATAGTTCGTATTGCCGGCCTCCACGTCAAGCACGTCTTCGTCGATGACGCCCTTAAACACGGAAAAGAAAAAAGGCAGCACGATATCGCCGCGGTCGGTCACTTCCGGCTCTGTAATGACCGCATTCCAGTTGCCGCCAAATATCCCGATCGTCGGGTCATCGGCGAACGGGCGTATAAGAACCATGTCGTGTGAAGACTCACCAGCATCGAAACCGATGGAAGGCGAGATAGCATGCAAATGATCCCAGGTCGTTTGAAAACAATTGTCGTTACAGTCAAAGGCTTCTTCGCGTGCGGCTGAAACTTCAATCCGTGACCACATACAATTCACGCACCAATTGGAATAGAGGCCGCCGCCGTTCAGGTATAGGTCGTGGATGCTTGCGGCGTTCACGGAGTTGGCTTCGTTGCCTCCATGCACCGGAAGATAGACATTGCCCCCGTTCGGTCCGCTGACCTCCACCATATTGTCTGGCGAACAGTTGGCTTGTCCTATCGAAGTACACGTCGACGGAAAGTTGAGTAACAGGCTTGTGTTGCCGTCGCTCGCAAGGTTGGCGCTTGGCGCGGTCGTCGTGTTCGTATAGCCGCGCGACGCCTTTGAGAACCGCCAACTCTGCACGGAGCCGATCGGACTCACAGGCTGTTCGTTTAAGAAAGCATGGAAGCCATCGTTTATGCCGGGCATCGAGATGTCTTCAAAAGGAGTCATCGTGACGGTGCCGGTCGCGGCTTGCGTGGCAACCGGCGTGCCTAGGGCTGCGCCAGGGGTGGTCAGCCAGAGTTGGATGTTCGAGCCGTCGTACTGGAGCGCCACGTAATAAACGGTATTCAGAGAAACAGTGGTCGTCGAAGCAAGACGGAAAGTTGTCCCCCCGATTGCCGCGAATGCTCCTATCTGATTGCTTCCGTTCAGTCCTATCCCGAACGTGCATATGCTGTTCGTACCTGAACCAATTCCATTGGTGAGCGGAGAAAGTCCGTTCTGAAACATGCCGCCTTCCGGATGACCAGCGGCTCCGCCCTGCGCTGAAACAAAAAATGCGTCGAATGGCGCGGCGGCGGTTATCTTGAAGAATCCCTCGACGGTGAAAGCGGAAAGTCCATTCCAATTCATCTGTGCCGTGTCGCGCAGATTGAGTTCCATGTTGCCATTATAGTTTCCACTCATCGATAAGGAATTACCGCTGCTCCCGACTATCGGCGACGCCAGCGTAATGTTGTTTGAGGCCGGCGCTTCCATGATGACCGACGGGCCATCATAGCTCTGCGTGAGCGTCGTCGCCGGTTGTCCCGGTAAACCGCCGTTGATGCCAGAAAACGGGGCGCCACCGATATCGCCATTCGGACAGTTATAGGCGAGTGGCACGGAATGCTTATACGTCCCGGCCGGCAATGTGACAGTAGGGCCATTACAGCTGGCAGCGGCTGTCTGCAATGCAACGGTGTCGTCGGTCGCACCGTCGCCCTTCGCGCCGAAAGCCTTTACGTTCAAAGTCCCGTTGACGTTGATTGCGTTGATCGCATCCGACCCGTCGCCTCTCGCCCCTGCGAGCGTGTTGATCTGCGCGCCCGTCTGCCCCGAATAAATCGGAGACTTTCCGCCCATCACCGTCGCTACTGTTGGATTCGGGAGCGAGCCCGATAAGTCTCCCCCTGAGGTCTGCCCGAACGAGAGCGCGTCTCCCGACACAGTTGCGCTGGCCAACGACGTTATCTTGTTGCCATTGGCGTTGAGGCTCGCCTCGAGCGCGCCGGCCGAGCACGACCATTGCCCGCGCGTTCCCACCGCCCAGGCGCCGCCGCCGCCGTTGACGCACGGCGTCGCCCGCTTGCAGTCCTGGCAGTACACCAGCAACCCGTCCTGCTCGGCCGGCAGATTTGCGAAGCTCGGAGCCACCAGCAGCGGAAAAATGGGCTGCGCGCCCGAGAAGCGATCGTTGATCGACTCGCGGAACTGAAGTCCGGCGCCTACCCCGGTGAAATTTGGAATCGGCTGATAGGCACCGGGCGGCGGCAGATTTTGAGCACGGACGCTCGAGAGGGAAATCGTTACCAGCGCAGATACGGACACTAAAAAAACTGAAAAAACCGGCCACCAAGTCCGTTTCGAATGCATTCCTGATACCTTGCCGCGGACTCTCGGGCGCTTATCGTGCGTACTCAAAAAAAACTCAAATCGTGATCGCGAATGTTCCGGGCGGTGATCGAAAAAAAATTCGCGAACATCACCCACAGTCTGCCATCATAATTAGGAAAGCGTAAGGCGTAAAAGTTCAGGGGGGTGCGAGAGGCAAATCACTTTATTTGAATGTGAAACCCCTCCTGGGTTTCACGCTTCCCTGGGCAGGGTTAAACCCTGCACCTTAGTATTAAGAAAAAGAAGGATGCGGGACTTCGTCCCCGTTTGGAGGTTAATTGGGAGGAGAGGAGAGATCGCGCTTCGTTGTTGTCCGCGGTGGTCGCCGCAGCCTCCGATGCCTCGCCCCAAACCTCTTCCTAACAGGGACGAAGTCCCGCATCTTAGCGTTGGGTGCAGGGGTCACCCCTGCCGAAGGAAGTGTGGAACCCAACGCGGGTTTCACTTAGAATCAAGTTCTTCGCTGGCCGGTGGGAACTCAATTATTGCTTCGTCCGTTCCAGTACCTTCAGGTACTTCCCCTGAAAAACGGCGTGGTCATCACTGACAGCCGGTCTAAGAGATGGACTGTCGTCCAAAACGGTCCGCTGGTCTTCCGGAGAGAGGTAAAACAAAATCACAACCTGCGCTGACGCTAACTGGTCGAATTCCCTCCTCAGGTCACCTGGGACGGTACCTTTATGACGAACGAAATATGCTCCAGCCGGGGGAACTATGCCGGAAGACACGAGACCCGCGCCGCCCTGTTCCCCAAGCGTGGCTGTCTTCTTGCCAGCCGAAATCGTCATCGCACGCTCCCATTCTAATTTCAAATCCGGGGCTGTCCACAACCAGGCAGTCACCGCATCTCTGCTGGCGTCTTTTGTAAAAGTGATTTCCGATCTCACTCGGCTGAAAAACGCAGGAACCGCTATCAGACAGAGACAAATCGCCAAAGGTCGCTGCCAGCGGCCTCCAGAGGCGCATGCTATGACGCCGATCGGTACTACTATGTTCTGATAGCGGCCGTCGAACAACAGAAAGTTGGCAAAAGCCAACAGGCCCATCGCCAATACGAATCTTCCCAGCCAGGTCTCGTCCCCCCTAATCCACCGCACAAAGTTAATGAGCCCCTCAGTTATCAGCCATAGTGCGCTAACCACCCAAAATGTGACGTACGTCCCAACGTAATAGCGCCAGTTGACACCTGGAGGCCGCAGGAACATCGCCTGGTGCGACTGCAGGCCAAGCTGGCCACTTGCCCGATAGTCCGAAAGCCCGCGCACAGGTACGCTGGTCCAAAACAAAGATCCAGGGCCAAACACAGCTGCCAGCAATAAGGCCAGCGCCAGCCCGATGACAAGTGGTACCCTGAGTGCCCCGACTGCGCCGGCCCGGTCATTTCGGCCTCTTGCTACGTCGCTCAACAAGAAGAACAGAAGGACCGCAGCATAAACGTAGCCGATAGCGGGCTTACAGAGCGCAGCGCAGAGCGCCAGTGCGATCGACCGATCAAGTCTGCCACGCAGTTGCTCAGCAAACGCGTTGGTCAAGAACGCCGCCTCCAGCGCGTAGGCTAAATTGTCATAGCGCGAGACTAAAAGCGGGAGAGTCAGGAGCACCAAAAGCAGACCGACGACCTTCAACTCTAACGCGGCGGCTATTCTTGCAATACCCAGGGCGACGAAAAGCTCGGTCGCCGTAGCGGCGACCGCGTATGTTAGCGGCGAATATCCGAAGGCACCAAATGGGATCTTGCCGATGAGCAACGGAAGCAGACCGTACAGGTAACGGAAGTCAAGTTCCGGACGCAGGCCGTGGCCCACGAGATATTGAGCGGCAAGGTACGAGCCTTGATCTCCTGGCGGAGCGACGTATTCCTCAAAACGAAAATAGTCGTGCCACTGAAGGACTAGCAACACGACTACCTCAATCGCGAAAGCCCAGAGCAGGCCGCGCGCCAGGTTATTCCACCCGGCGCGATCGGCGATTTCCCCTCGAACCTCGAATTCGGGTTCTCTCTTTGAGCGCAAGTTGGTGTGCAGAATGAACTACTCAGGCAGTCGTGAGTTGCCGATCCGCAATCGTGGGCGCGCTGCTCATGTCGGTCACGCCCAGCCAGAAGCGCCGCAACGTTATCCGATGATTCACCGTGAACGATTCGAGCGCCGCCAGTTGCGCGGCGGACAGGGTCTCCTGGGCGATCACGATCTCGTCGAACGGCGTGCGCGCCATGATCCCGTCAAGATCGTCGAGCGACCCCAGCACCGGATAGCCGTGGAACAGCTTGCCGTGCTTGAAATTGTCGTCGTCCAGCACTCCCAGCAGTTCCGCACTCGGTCCGACCGTCAACTGCAAATGTTGAACGGCCGCCGCGCCGCGCGCATCGGCGCCCACGATCACCAGGCGCCGCGCTGAAGACGCCAGGAACCGCCCGATCCGCTGGAAAAGATGGAACGACCAGCGCGTCGCGACCAGGAAATTGAACATCAGCAGCACGAACATCACCACCGTCGCGCGCGAGATGGTAATCGGCAGTATCGACGACGCCAGCTCGACCGCCAGCCCCGCGATCAACGCCGCCAGCATGAAGCGCACCGCCTCCGCCAGTCCTGTGTAGCGCCAGATCCCGCGATAAACGCCGGCCACCATGAACGCGCCACAACCGATCAGCACGACCCACGGCAGGCCGTCCATCATCTGGTCCACCTGCGTGATACCCAGATCGAAATCGAATCGCAGCATCGTCGCGCCAAAGTACGCCGCCGCCACCAGCGCGACATCCAACACCAACTCGACCAGCCGCCGCTTGTACCCAAAGCTCAGAATGACGCGCGCGATCGCGGGCAGGTCTTCGATTTGTCCGGGCGCCTCCACGTCGAACGATCGATCCATCAGGAACAACGCCACCAGCGCGAAGAACAGTACCATGAACGGAATCAACAGCACCGCGTCGTAGCCCGGCACCAGGCTGAGCGCGATCGCGCATCCGCCCGCCATCGCCTGCAAGCCGATCAACGTCGCCGCCGCGGTCGCACTCGACATGCCGAGGCGAGTCAGCCGGTGATGCGAATGGTCGAGGCCGCGCTTGGATATCGGATTTCCGGTCGCCAGCCGCGTCACCGTCACCGTCGCCATGTCGAGCAGCGGAACCATCAGCGCCAGCAACGGCGTCGCCAGTCGCGCCGGCAGCGAACCCTCGTGCCAGTGGCTGCCTTGAATAGACAGGACCCCGAGCACCAGTCCGACCGCCAAGGCGCCTTCGTCGCCCATGAAAACCGACGCTGGCGGAAAGTTGAACACCATGAATCCCGCCAGCGCTCCGGCTATCGCAACCGCCGCGACCATCGTCACGTAGTGCAGATGCAGCCCCGCGACGGTCGCGATACTCAGCGCCGCGACAATTCCGACTCCCGCCGCAAGTCCGTCGACTCCATCAATCAGGTTGAACGCGTTGGTCGCGGTGACCAGCCAGAAAATCGTCAGCGCGATGTTAAGCGGCCGGTAGGGGAAAAAGTCGAGATGCGGCCCCCACCAGACCAGGATCGAGATCGCCGCCAGCTCCAATATGAGCTTATGCCGCGGCAGCAGATCGACGATGTCGTCGAGCAACCCGACCAGGCACATCGCGACCGCGAACGCCGCCAGCCACGGCATAGTGTGGTACGGAAATCCCGCCAGAGTTCCGACCAATCCGATCGCGACGACGAAGCCCGCCATCACCGCCAGGCCGCCGAGCAACGCGGTCGGCTTTTCATGGGGGCGATCGGTCGAAGGATGCGCGACAATCCCAAAGCGGACCGACGCCGCCTTTGCTAATGGCATCGTCGCCGCCGCGACCAGAAACGCAGTCACAAAAGCCAGCGCTATTTCAAATCCGGTGGTCATTCTTGCTTTCCGGGTCCGGCCCGCTCTGGTCGCGAAGCGAAAACTTCCGATGCGCACCGTGGAACAGCCTGGGCGCAGTCCGCACAGTACCGCCATTTAAAGGTTATCGCCAAGCCGCGCCTCGGGCCGACCTAGCGCGATCAGCGCCAAGATGCGACTCGCTGCCAATCATGGCGAGCCTGAGCCATTCCAAGCTTCGGCCAAGTCACCATGGCAGACGTTCGTGGCTACGTCAAGGCGTGCTATGTCGATTTATGGAGTGCGTACACGAGTCCATCGCTGCCGCAAATTGCCACCAGTAGCTTACATACTCTCTGTCCTAAAATACTACTTTCAGACGAGTCTTACTGCTTCTGCACGATCACGTTGCCGTCTTTGTCCAGGGCGATGCAATCAACCTGCTGCCCCGCGTAAAACGCCCCGCAAATCGACTTGTCCACGCTCGGACATTTGTAGAGATTGGGCGCCGTCTGCTGGCATTGCGAAACGTCGAAATGCAGCTGCGTCTGCAGTTTGTTCTCGGACGCCTGCGACGGCGAAAAAAGGTAGCACCCCGACAACGCGAGTATCGCCGCCGACAAGATCGCCGCCGCAATCCTCGCCAAGCGCATCCGTGTCACGCTTGCCTCATTCACCTTCATCGTTGATACCTCCGTGGTGACAACGACTTACAACGATTTCGCGCGCATCACAACCGCGGAAATCGTGATTATCTTTACCTACCAGGAGTATCGACAATGCCGTCACGTTTAAAACTAGTGTCTAACAACGCCGCGCTTAGCAGTCGTCCGTTCTCTCACGATTCGTCCGACGATCATCTGTTCGACGCATATTCGCGCGCCGTCACGGGCGCCGCCGAGTCTGTCAGCCCGGCGGTAGTGAATATCGAGGTCGCGCACGCCAGCGGACTGCGGGGAAATTCGCGAAATCCCGACGCGCCAGTCGGCAGCGGCTCGGGTTTCATCGTGGCGCCCGACGGCTACATCATTACCAACAGCCACGTCGTTCACGGCGCGTCGCGAATCTCGGTAACGATCTCGGACGGGCGCAAGTCTGACGCGGAATTGATCGGCGACGATCCCGAGACCGACCTCGCCGTGATTCGAATCAGCGCCTCAAACCTGGCGGCAGTGCCGCTCGGCGACTCGCATGCGATTCGAGTCGGACAGCTCGCGATTGCGATCGGCAATCCATACGGCTTCCAATGCACCGTGACGGCCGGCGTAGTCAGCGCACTCGGCCGATCGCTGCGCGCAGGATCGGGCCGACTGATCGACAACGTCATCCAGACCGACGCAGCGCTCAATCCGGGTAACTCCGGAGGGCCGCTGGTCAACTCGCGCGGCGAGGTTATCGGCGTCAACACGGCGATCATCCTGCCCGCGCAGGGAATCTGCTTCGCCATCGCGATCAACAGCGCCAAGCTGGTCGCGGGTCATCTGATCAAGGACGGCAAGATCAGCCGCGGCTACATCGGGATCGCCGGCCACAACGTCGAGATGCCGCGACGTTTCGTGCGCTTCTATCGCCTGCCTGCTGAAACCGCCGTCCGCGTTGCGTCGGTCGAGGCCAACAGTCCGGCCGCGCTCGCCGGTATCAAGGAAGGCGACCTCGTGATCCGGCTCGGCGAATCTCCGATCGCCGGCATCGACGATTTGCAGCGTCATCTCACGATGAGCCAGGTCGGGATGCGCACGCCGGTCACGCTAATCCGCGGCACCGAACAACTGACGCTCGAAATAGTCCCAGCCGAAGCCAAGAGCAAATAGCGGGAAGTGAATTCACTTAATTTAATGCGGAACCCACCGTGGGTTCCGCACCTCCTTGGGCAGGGGTGACCCCTGCACCCAGTACTAAAATAAAGATGCGGGAGTACGTCCCTGTTCGAACTTTTTTGGTGTCATTCTTGAAGCGAACCGAAGAATCCCGGCTCTTTCCGGATCTAACCTCTCCTCGTCCGAGGAGAGGTTAGATCTCCGCTAACAACTTCTAACAGGGACGAAGTCCCGCATCCTGACATTGGGTGCAGGGGTCACCCCTGCCGAAGGAAGCGTGAAACCCACCGCGGGTTTCACATTAAATAAAGTGATTTCCCGTTCCTTTCCCCCTCCTCAACCCATGGGCCCCTGATACACCTCTCCGAAGCGCATTCCGAGCTCTCCCGGGATCGCCAGGTTCGCGTCGCGATTAGTCTTCAAGCAGATCACCGCGGGCCCCTCCGACGCCTTCGCACCCTTCAGCGCCGCATCGAGGTCTTCGATCCGCTCGACATAGAACGACTTGCAGCCCAGGCCTTCGGCCACCTTGTCCCATCGCACGGTTCCCATCTCGGTGCCGAAAGTCTTGCCCCATAGCCGCCGCTCATTCGGCTCCTCCATCGTCCACGAGCCTTCCGCGAACACGATAACTCTGATTTTCAGGCCTTCGCGCGCCGCCGTCTGCATCTCCATGAAATTGAATCCCGCCGCACCGTCGCCGCTCACGCAGACCACCTCGCGCGCCGGATTCCCCAGCTTCGCTCCAATCGCGGACGGGATTCCCGTGCCGAGCATCCCAAGCTCGAGGATGTTCAGGTACGAGCGCGGCTTCGTCGATGGGAGAAACCAGAGCGACCACAGCGAAGTGTTGCCGCCGTCGGCGACATAGATACTGTCCCCGCCGAAGACTTTGCCGATCATTTGGATCGCATGCGCCGGATGTATCCCCGGTCCGTTCCACTTCGCGACCGCGGCAAACCGCTTCTCGCGCCACGTATTCGCCGCGTCTCGATAGCGCGCCATATCTTCGCCACCTTTGCGCGCGGCGCTCTTTGATTTCAGCACTCGCACGAGGCCCTCGAGCGCGCTTTTCGCGTCGGCGACTATTCCAAGCGCGAGCGGCCGCGTGACGCCCATATTGCGCTGATCGATATCCACCTGGATGAGCTTCTGATTGGCGGGATCGCCCCAGTACTTGTCGTAGGGGATGTCGAGGTTGCCCATCCTCGAGCCCGCGACGAGGATCACGTCGGACTCGCGGCGCGCGAGATCCGCGCCCGCGCCGTAGCCGTAGAGAAAGTTCGGATGGTCGAGCGGCACCGACGATCGCCCGGCTATCGTTCCGACGACTGGACAGTTGAGCATTTCGACGATCGCCAGCAGCGCTTCGTTCGCGCCCGCGCGGTCGACTCCCGCGCCCGAGATCACCAGCGGCCGTTTGGCGCCAGCGAGCATGACCGCCGCCTCCTCGAGCTGCGCTTCCGACGCACGCGGCCCCGCCGCCCGGTATTCCTCCGGCTTCAGCACCCGAATCTTTGTGTCATCGCCAGTCGCGTACATCACGGGCGCTGGTATCTCGATATGTATCGGCCCCGGCCGCCCCGTCCACATCTCGCGAAAAGCAATTCGCATCACTTCGGGAATTCGATCCCACGACAAGATCGGCCCGCTCCATTTGACCACCGGCTTGAAGATTTCGAGTTGATCCTGCCCCTGGAACGTCGACGGCGGCGACGGATAAACGATCGCCATCCGATGCTGTGCGGTGATAACCACCACCGGCACGCCTTCATGGCGCGCAGTGATCACGCCGGGCAAAAGATTCGCGGACCCGGGCCCGGGATTACCAAGCACCGCCGCCACCTGACCGGTAGTCTTGTACAGCCCTTCCGCCATATGAACGGCGGCGGCCTCATGGCGCACCGGCACGAATCGCACCTCGTACTGCTCCAGCTTGGCGAGCAGCGGATCGACCTCGGGACAAGGAATCCCAAACACGAACCGCACACCCTCGCCCACCAGGCATCGCAGCAGAAGCTCAGCACCAGTAATTTCGCTCATAAAGATCCCTCTAAATGCGGACACTACTCGCAATTAAACTTAGAGCAACCCGCCAGTTCTCTTAGTACTGGGTGCAGGGGTCACCCCTGCCCAAGGAAGCGTGAAACCCACGGTGGGTTTCACATTCAATAAAGTGATTTACCCTTCCCCAAGTACCGACCCCGCCCTGCTATAATCTTCTTTGTGCCGGCTCTCGACATAATTCTCGCGCCCGCGCTCTCCCCCGACGACCTTCTCGGCCTCGAGCTCCACTTTCTCGACGCCGTCGCCACGCGACAGACGCCGCCGGTCCTGCTCATCTACACGTCGCCGGGCCGCTTCATCTCGATCGGCCGCTATCATCTATATTGCGGACCGCCCGAGCGCGACGGCATCAACGTGACGCGGCGTCTGACCGGCGGCCGCGTCGTCGGCGCGGGCCAGGGATGGCTCAGCGTCGTTTTGATTCTTCCGACGCGCACCGCACTGCTAAAGGATGAGACCACTCACCTGAAACCCGATCAGATCATGAATCGCTACGCGCGCGGCCTCCTCACCGCGATGCGCGCGATGGGCATCGATTGTTTCTACCCCGGCCGCGACGCGATAACCTTCGAGCGGCGCGAGATTGCGATGTGCACGTACGAGACTGACGCGTCGGGCGCGATGCTGTTCGAGGCGTCCATCGCGCACAATCGCGGGATGGAAGAATTGGTGCACGATTTGGAACGTATCGACCCCGACGGCACGTTGTCGTGCCGCATGTATGACGCCGCGTCCGCCACCAAGGTAGTGCGCGAGCTCGCGCGCGACATTTCTTTCGACGAGCTCGCCAGCGCGCTCGCTTCGGGCTACCAGAGTTCGCTCGGCGAGATTCGACGCCGCGACCTGACCGCGCTCGAATCCGCGCAAGCGCAGCACCGCGGTCGCGACCTGGCGACCTCGAACTGGCTCGAGGGGCCGGCTGCGCGACAATCGATGACGCTGAAGAATCGGATCGCATCGCAACTCGGCGCTATCGAGGCCGCGGTTGCGCTCAGCGCCGACAAGACTATCGAAGCCGTGCGCTTGAGCGGGGATTTCATCGCCAACTCTCCGGCGATCGCCGAACTGGAACGCGAACTTCGCGGCCGCCCGCTCGACCTGGCGTCAGTTTCGCAAGCGGTCACGAAGACCTTCGGGCGCAATGAAAATTTCTTTCTCGGCGCGGGCGAGCTCACCAATCTCGTCCGCCTGATCGTAGGTGTGAATTGAAACTTTCCGAACCAGACGCCGCGAAGGTCGTCGAGGACCTGATTCGCGAACTCGGCGACGCGCACAAGACCGTTCAGCGCCGCGCAATCGATGAGCTCGTTGCTATAGCCGCGTCCGGCAAGCCCCTCGTGATTGAAAAGCTCCGCAACTCAATCGCCAGCGCCGATCGTCGCGTCCGATGGGCTGCCGCGTACGCGCTCGGCCAAATCGGCGCCGGTGCATTCGCAATGGATTCCGCGGACGCGCTGTGCGAGGCGATGGCCGACGACGACGGCGACATTCGATGGGCGGCAACCAACCTGATGGTCCAACTCGGGCGCGAAAATCTCCCGGCGATTAGCGCGCGCCTGCTCAAGCTCGCCGCCGATACCGATCGCAACGCACGCAAGATGGCGCTGTATTGCATTCGCGACCTCGAAATCGCCGGCGCCGAACTGCTCGACGTTGTCGCGGTAGCCGTCCACGACCCGGACGTTCACGTCCGCCTCGCGGCGCTCGCGGTGCTGTCGCGGATTCGCGACGCGTCCGGCGAAGCAGTGCGAATCATGCTCGAATGCCTGAAATCCGACCCGGATGCGGGCGTGCGCCGCGCCGCCGCCTCCGCTCTTGGCAATATTCACAGCGCGAGCGCCGACGCGACGGCTGCACTCGCGTCCGCGGCCGCCGACCCCGACGACGAATCGCTCGCACGAGCCGCGCGCGGCTCTCTGAATCGACTGGAGAAACGATGATGGCAACGACAACGAAAATGAATCAGACAGCGGCGGCGAATGATTCGACCGCTCAATCCGACGATTTGGCTCGGCTTGGCGATCCGCATGTGCGGGAGTTCATCGCAGCCGCGCGCCTGGCGCATCTGGCGACCGCCGACGCCACCGGCGCACCGCACAACGTTCCGCTCTGCTACTGGTTCGACGGCGAGCGCATCTATTTCGTGATCGACGAGAAACCCAAGCGCCAGAAGGGCTTGGCGCTCAAGCGGATGCGCAATATCGCGGAAAATCCGCGCGTCGCCGTCGTGATCGATCACTACGAAGAAGATTGGTCGCAGCTCGCGTACGTGCTGATTTATGGACACGCGCGCGTGGTCGAAGACTCCGAGGAATACCTCGCCGCGCTGCGCCATTTGCGCGACAAGTATCTGCTGTACCGCGGAATGAGCATGACACCGGAGAAAAATCCAATCGTGAAGATCGACCCCGTCAGCGTGCACGCGTGGGGCGGGCGGTTCAAGCAGGACTCGGATTCGTGACGCCGCGCCTTGACGAAATTGCACTCGCGCTCGGCCACGCTCGCCTCGACGGATGGCTCTTCTACGACTTCCGCATGAGCGACCCGCTCGCGTATCGAATCCTCGGCCTGTCGGAGGACGGCATCGCCACCCGGCGATGGTTCTGTTACGTCCCGGCCCGCGGCAAGACGCAAGCGATAGTGTCCGCGGTCGAGGCGCATCGGCTCGACGCGCTCGGCGTCGAGAAGATTGTCTACCGCTCGCACGACGAGATGCTCGCAGCGTTGCGGACTGCTCTGGCCGGCGCGCGGCGAATCGCGATGGACTATTCGCCCGGATGCGCAATTCCGTACGTTTCGCGCGTCGACGCCGGCACAGTCGAAATTGTCCGGGCGATGGGAATCGAGGTCGTCACGGCTGCGGATCTAATCCAGCGCTTCGAGGCGACCTTGACGCGCGAGCAACTCGTCAGCCATCAGCGCGCGGCTCGCGCACTTAGATCGATCGTCGACGAAACTTTCGGCGAGATTGCGAAGCTGATTTCGGCCGGGCGGCCCATCAGCGAAGTCTCCGTGCAGGAATCCGTGATGGCGCGATTCGCCGCGCAAGGTCTCGTGACTCACGCGCCGCCAATCGTCGCCGTCGATGAGCATAGCGCCGACCCGCACTACGGCCCGGCCGCGAACCACGACCGCGCGATTCGCCGCGGCGATTTCATCCTGCTCGACTTGTGGGCCAAAGAGGCCGCGCCCGACAGTATCTACGCCGACTTCACCTGGGTCGCGTTCGCCGGCGACAAGGTTCCCGCCGAGCACGCGCGCGTTTTCAAAATTGTCGCGCAGGCCCGCGACGCGACGGTCGATTTGGTGCAACGCCGAGTGGCAGCCGATGACGCCGTCAGCGGCCGCGAGGCCGATCGCTCAGCGCGTGCTGTAATCGAGGCGGCCGGCTTCGGCGACGCGTTCTTACATCGCACCGGCCATTCGATCGGCCGCGAAGTTCACGGCGCCGGCGCAAATCTGGACTCGCTCGAGACCCTGGACGACCGGACGCTCTTGGACAGCACGTGCTTTTCGGTCGAGCCGGGAATTTACCTGCCCGGCAAATTCGGCGTGCGCAGCGAACTCGACATGACAATCGAAAACGGTCGCGCGACAGTTAGCGGCGAGCCGCGCCAGCGCGAGATCGTCGCGATCCTGGCCGCACCCGCTTCCAAACCCTAGCCGAGCGTGTCAAGCATAGCCCGATCATGATTCGCGCTGTCATATTCGATCTCGACGGGACGCTCGTCGATACCGAGCCGCTGCATTTTGGGGCTTTCAACGAGGTGCTGCGTCCCGACAAGATCGAGATTCGCTTTGACGATTACACGGCGCGGCTGATTGGGCTCAACGATCGCGATTGTTTCTCGACCGTGCTGCGCGAGAATCGCAAGGATGCCGGCGAGCAGCACGTCGCGGACCTGATTGCGCGCAAAACCGTCGTTTATCAGGCGATGGTTGCGGAGCGCGACGTGCTCTATCCGGGTGCTGAGAAGTTCGTGCGCGCATGCGCGCAGCGTTTTCCGCTGATGATCGCGACCGGCACGCTGCGCGCCGAGGCCGAGGCGATTCTTCGCCGCGCCGGGCTGCGCGAATTGTTTCTCGACATTATCGCGGCGGAGGACGTCGAGCGCGGCAAGCCCGAGCCCGACGGCTTTATCGCGGCGCTCGGGCGTATCGGATTTTTGTTGCGCCAGCGCGATCCGGTGATGGCGGATGAATGCCTAGTGGTCGAGGACACACAGGCCGGAATCGAGGCGGCGCATCGCGCCGGGATGAAGGTGCTCGCGCTATGCCATGTCGCGCCTGCGGCCGACCTCGCGGCTGCCGACGTCGTGCGCGCTTCGATTGCCGAGCTTGACCTCGACGAAATCTTGCGCGCGCTGGCAGCTGCGGCACCGAAACGCGCGGGAGTATCATGATGGCGGCGAAGCTCTACCAGTTTCTCGGCAGCCCATTCTGCGCCAAGGTGCGCAAGCTCCTCGCGTTCAAGGGCGTCGAGTTCGAAGTGGTCGAAGTGGACTACCTCGAGCGCAAGGAATTGCTCCTCGCGTCGGGCCAGATGATGGTGCCGGCGGTCACGCTCGACAGCGGCGAGACGATCGTCGATTCCGCGCGAATCGCGACGCGGCTCGAGGAGCTATATCCCGAGCCTACGATTTTTCCGTCGGGGTGGCGCGGGATGCATCTGGTGCTCGCCGACTATATCGACAACCATCTCGAGGACTCGCTCTATCGCGTCGCGCTCGCCGACGAGCTCGCGTATTACAGCCGCCAGGGTGCGGATCGCGCCGCGCTATGGCGCCTCATCCGAGAGCGCAAGTACGGCGCGGGGTTCGTCGATCGAGTAATTGCGGACAATGCCGCCAACTGGGAGCACGCCCGTGCCGCGCTCGCGCCGTTCGAGGAGCAGCTCGCGAGCATGCCGTTCCTCACCGGCCGGATCGGGCTGGCGGATTTCGCGCTGTACGGCCAGTTGTTCTACCTCGCGTTCACGGGCGAGCTGAAAATTCCCGCCGACATGAAAAATCTGCGCGCGTTCTTCGGGCGCGTCGAGCGGATCAGCTCGGTAGTCGATGAATCGAGCGGCTAATTAATTGCTAGACGATTTCCGCGATTGCCGTGGTCAGGAAATGGCTGAAGAGCGCGCCGGTCGAGTCGAGCGCTACATCATATAGCGACGCGGTGCGGCCGGGCACGAACGCCTGATGCCCCTCGTCGGTCAGCGCGTATACGACGCACAGCATCAGCGCCAGGTACGGCCGCTGCGCCATCGGACCGCGAATCAGCAGCCAGAAAAGTATTCCGTACTCGGTAAAATGCGCGCACTTGCGGATCAGCATGTGGCAGACATCGACCGACGCGGCGCTGATTCCCGGAATCAACCATCGCAGCGCGGGATCGATGATCTTGCCGGTGTTGGCCGCGGAGAACGCCGAAGTCGAAAGCGTGAAGATCAGCGCGCCCCACAGAATTACCGGGATCCATTCACCGAGCGGGGCAGGCGCCGAGGCGCCGGTTGACAGAGTCTTCGCCGCTGGCATCAGGTGGCCGTCGTTTTCGCGACAGCTGCCCAAGGGCTACAGTCGGAAGGCATCCAGGGATTTCGGTCGAGCCGATTTTTCATCTGGTCCGGAAACGTGCAAGACTTATTCGTTGTTGCTGCGAGCTACCGATTGAGCGCCCCTGTCACCATCCTATAAGGAAGGCCGCAACATGGACAATCTGCTGACTATCCAACGAGCCCAGCCGGCGCCGCCGTGCACGGTCGTGATTTTCGGCGCGTCGGGCGATCTCGCCAAGCGCAAGCTGATTCCGTCACTCTACAATCTGGTCGCGTGCGGCGAGGGCATGATGCCGGCGAAGAGCGCGGTGCTCGGATTCGCGCGGCGCGAAATGTCGCTCGACGATTTCCGCAAGAGTGCGCACGATTGGACCGTCCGCTTCTCGCGCCTGAAAGTCGACGAGGCCTGCTGGAGTAAGTTCGCAGAGGGGCTCGACTACCTTTCCGGCCTCGACCATCCCGACGGCTTTGCGAAACTTAAAGTGAAGCTTGAAGCCCTGGAAAGGGCGCGCGGCCTCCCGTCCAATCGCGTCTACTACCTCGCGATTCCGCCCGAAGCGATCGGCGAGTCGGTCGAGCGGCTGTCCAAGGCCGGCCTGATCGCCGCCCCGACCGCGCCTAACTTCACCCGCGTGGTCGTCGAGAAACCGATCGGACACGATCTGCCGAGCGCGCTCGAAGTCAACCGCGTCATGCTGAAGTACCTCGACGAGTCGCAGATTTATCGCATCGATCATTACCTCGGCAAGGAGACCGTGCAGAACCTGCTCGCGCTGCGCTTCTCGAATAATATTTTCGAGCGACTGTGGGGCAGCCGTAACGTCGATCACGTCCAGATCACGGTGGCGGAGGCCGAAGGCGTCGGCAGCCGCGCCATGTATTACGATCACTCGGGTGCGCTGCGCGATATGGTGCAGAACCACATCCTGCAAACGCTCTGCATGCTCACGATGGAAGCGCCGGTGTCGCTCCACTCATCGGCGATTCGCGACGCCAAGCTCAACGTGTTGCGCACCCTTCGCCCCATCGCGAAGGAGCATGCGCGCGAAAATACCGTGCGGGCGCGCTACAGCGCCGGCCTCGACGAGAACGGCAAGCCCGCTCCCGCTTACATGGACGAACAGGGCATCGCGGACAACTCGCGCACCGAGACGTTCGTCGCGCTGAAGACCTACATCGACAACTGGCGATGGTCGGGGGTGCCCTTTTTCATTCGCACCGGCAAGCGGATGAAAGCGCGCGCGAGTTCCATCTACGTGCAGTTCAAGGATGTGCCGCAAATCCTGTTCAATCGCGATTCGAAAGTTCCCGCCAACGCGCTGATCATTCGCATACAGCCTGACGAGGGCTTTTCGTTCGACGTGATGACCAAGCGGCCGGGGCTCGACCTGGTGCTCCAACCAGTGCGGATGAATCTCAGCTATAACGCCGCGTTCGGCGCCGGCACCTCGCCCGAAGGATACGAACGGCTACTGCTCGACGTGATGGACGGCGACCATACGCTGTTCATCAGCGCGCAGTTCGTCGAGAAGTCGTGGGAGTTCGTGCAGGGAATCCTGGATTCGTGGAGCGACAGAGCGCGCGTGCCGCTAGTTGAGTATCCGGCCGGAAGCTGGGGCCCGAAAGAAGCCGACGACCTGATTCGCACGGTCGGACGAGTATGGCATGAGCCATAGAGGATAACTTCGATGGCGACTGACGCTTGCTGTATTGCTGAAAGTTCCCCCGCGGAAACGCCGCTTGCGTGCGACCTCGACGCTATCTCCGCGGAGGATCGCCCGCGCTACAACGAGTTGCGCGCCATGGTCGCCGCGGCAGTCACCGGCAAGCGCGAACTTCCCGACGGTATAGCGGTTCAAATCTCTACCGAGCGCATGACGCTGGCACAGCTCGCCGAATGGATCTCCTTCGAGCGCAAATGCTGCCCGTTTTTCGAGTTCAGAATCGACGTCGCGCCCGCATCCGGCCCGGTCTGGCTGAGACTGACGGGCCGCCCCGGCATCAAGGAATTCCTCGCGCAAGCCTTCGCGCGGTAGCGGAGAGAACTATGCTGGCTTGCATCTTGAGCCGCAGAACCCTCACCTACCGGCCGCGACGCGGCCGGCCGCCTCTCCCGTAAAAGGAACGGGCGAGGTAAGAAGGAGCAGGGATTCTTCGCTTCGCTCGAGAATGACCCGAAAAAAGTTCTAACAGGGACGAAGTCCCGCATCCTTTCTTTGGTACTGGGTGCAGGGGTCACCCCTGCCGAAGGAAGCCGTAAAAAATGAAACCCACCGCGGGTTTCACATAAAATTAAGTTCCTTCGTCCGCTCCCACCGTGCTTTCCGCCTGTGGCATAGCTGGGCGTCCTCGGCTAACATCTCTCGCCGCACACTCGACGAAATCGCTATTTCAACAGGACCGGAGAGCTAATTGGCCGACAACAACAAGGTCGTAATTATCGGCGCCAACGGCACCATGGGCGCGGGCGCGGGATGCGTTTTCGCCGGCGCCGGGTACAAGGTCACGATGCTGGCGCGGTCGGCGGGCAAGGCTGCCGAAGGCTTGATCGATGCGCAGAACGACGCGCGCGCGGAAGCAATCGCGGAGCGAATCTCGCTCGGCGCCTACGACAGCGACCTCGCCCGCGCGGTTGGCGAGGCCTCGATAGTGTTCGAGTCGCTCGCCGAAGACCTGCCGCTCAAAAAACAATTCTTCGAGCTTATCGACAAGAGCCGGCGTCCCGACGCGATTATCGCCACGGGCTCTTCGGGACTGTCGATCGCACAGATGGCGCGCGGACGCAGCGATTCGTTTCGCCGCAATTTCCTCGGCGTGCACCTCTTCAATCCGCCGCACGTGATCGTCGGCACCGAAGTCATTCCGGGCCCCGACACCGATCCTGCCGTCGTCAAGAACGTCGTGGCGATGCTGACGAAACGGCTCGGCCGCAAGGTGATCGTCACCAGGGACATGCCCGCATTCGTCGGCAACCGGGTCGGCTTCAAGGTCCTGAACGAAACCGCGCAACTGGCCGCCGAGCACGGCGTCGCGTATGTCGACTATCTGATCGGACCGCACACCGGGCGCGCGATGGCGCCACTGGCGACCGTCGACCTCGTCGGATGGGACGTGCACAAAGCGATCGTCGATAACGTGCATGCGAATTGTGAAGACGAGGCGCACGACTCCTTCGCGATGCCCGCGTATATGAATGCCGCGCTCGCCCGGGGATGCCTCGGCGACAAGACTCCCGAGCGCGGCGGCTTCTACCGTCGCGCCGGCAAGGAAGTTTTCGTGCTAGATCCGAAAACCGGCGGCCACGAGAAGCTCCAGAAGCCCGCGCCGATCGAATTCGTCGAGAAGATGAAACAGTTGCATCACGTGGGCCGTTACGCGGACGCGTTGAAGGTCCTCGCCGACGCGAAGGGCGCGGACGCCGACCTTTGCCGCCGCGTCGTGCTCGGTTACGTCAGCTACGCGCTCAACCGCGTCGGCGAAGTGGCGGCGAGTGCGGCCGACGTGGACACTATAATGTCGTACGGCTTCAACTGGGCGCCGCCGACGGCGATTGTCGATTTGCTCGGCGCGAAAAACACGGTCGCGATGCTGCAAAAGCTGAAGCTGACGGTGCCCGCGACCGTCGAGCAGGCCGCGTCGCGCGACGCTAAAATGTTTGCGGGCGGTGTACTCGAATATGGCCGCACCTTTGTTGGATGATTATATTTTGGTATGATTACGCTAGTAATCAATAGGAGCGCGCGATGACGAAACCAGCGCCGGTGTACGTATTGGGCGGAGCGCAAACCGACTTTGCCCGCAATTGGTCGAAAGAAGGAAAGCATTTCGTCGCGATGATGCGCGAGGCGACTTTGGGCGCGCTCGAAGCGACGAAAATCGAGCCGCGCGAAGTGGAAACCGCTCACGTCGGCAACTTCGCCGCCGAGCTGTACGCCAAGCAGGGACATATCGGCGCGTTTTTCGTCGAGATCGATCCCACTTTTTCAGGGCTGCCGACCAGCCGTCATGAGGCGGCGTGCGCGTCGGGCTCGATCGCGCTGATTGCGGCGTCTGCCGAGATTGAAGCTGCGCGCTACGACCTAGCCTGCGTGGTCGGCGTCGAGCAAATGAAGACCGTCGATTCCACCACCGGCGGCGACTACCTGGGCACCGCGGCGTGGTACGAGCGCGAGGCCAAGGGAATCGAGTTCCCGTTTCCGAAACTGTTCGGCCGCCTCGGCGACGAGTACGACAAGCGCTACGGCCTGAAGGACGAACATCTCGCGCACATTTCGGCGGTGAATTATTCCAACGCCAAGCGCAATCCTAACGCGCAGACCCGCAACTGGTTCATGAGCGAAAGTCACGCGCAACACGAAAGCAAATTCAACCAGGTCATCGGCGGCCGCATTAAAGTCAGCGATTGCTCGCAGGTGACCGACGGCTCGGTCGCGATTTTTCTCGCGTCCGAAAAATTTGCGAGCGCGTGGGCCAAGCGGAACGGCAAGTCGCTCGCCGACATCCCGCGCATCCTCGGATGGGGCCATCACACGGCGCCCCTCGAATTCGACACTAAGGTTGCCGAGAGCCGCGACAACACCTACGTGCTGCCGCATACGCGGCAGGCGATCGTCGACGCGTTCAAGCGCGCCGGCATCGCCGGCGTCGGCGAGTTGTCGGGAATCGAGACCCACGACTGCTTCACCACCTCCGAGTACATGGCGATCGATCATTTCGGAATCACCAAGCCAGGCGAATCGTGGAAGGCGGTCGAGGAAGGCGTGATCGAGCTCGGCGGCAAGCTGCCGATCAATCCGAGCGGCGGGCTGATCGGCGCGGGCCATCCGGTCGGCGCGACCGGCGTGCGCCAGATGCTCGATTGCCATCGGCAGATAACGCATAGCGCGGGCGACTACCAGGTCGAGAATGCGAAAAATTTCGCGATGCTGAATATCGGCGGCAGCGGCACCACCAGCTGCGTATTCATCGTCGGCAAGTAAGCACCTTAAACAATCCGGTCCCCCTTCCCACTATGGGAAGGGGTTAGGGGTTAGGTTTTCCGATTGGCTCGCGCACGCCGGCGCGGCACAATCGCCAGATGCCCAGGAAAACTCCGTTCACCCTCGTCGATGTCTTCACGTCGCGGCCTTTCGGCGGCAACCAGCTCGCGGTTTTCACCGACGCGGCCGCGCTAAGCGCGAGCGAGATGCAGGAACTTGCGCATGAGATGAACTTCAGCGAATCGACGTTCGTGATGCCGGCCGAATCCTCGGGCGCGCGCCGTGTCAGGATCTTCACGCCGACGGTGGAAGTTCCGATGGCCGGGCATCCCACGGTCGGCACGACGTGGGTACTCGCGAGCCGCGGCGAGATCGCGCTCAAATCGGCAAGCGTCGATGCGACGTTGCAACTCGGAATCGGGCCGGTGACGGTGACGGTCGAGAGCACCGGCGGCAAGCCGGACTTTGTCTGGATGGCGCATCGCGAGGCGGAGTTCGGCTCGAAGCGTACGGATGTCGAGCGGTTCGCGGAGTCGATAGGAATCGATGCGGCGGACATCCGCGATGATCTGCCGATCCAAGTCGTCTCGACGGGCTTTCCGTTCGTTTTTGTCCCGCTCCGCAATGTCGAAGCGCTCGGAAGATGTTATCCCAACAAGGTCGCGATCGCCTCGCTGTTCAAGACGGGTCCGCGGGAGCAGCCGCCGCTCATATATGTGTTTGTCGCGGAACAGTCGGGCGAATTCTCCGTTCGGTCGCGGATGTTCGCGCCGTTTAACGGAATTGCGGAAGACCCCGCGACCGGAAGCGCTGCGGCTCCATTCGGCGCATACGCCGCGACCTATGGATTAATAAAACCCACGCCCAAGACTGAATTCCTGATTCGGCAAGGCGTCGAGATGGGACGACCCAGTGAAATACGCGTCGAGGTCGCGCGCAAAACCGGCGGCGCGTTCGCGATCCGAATCGGCGGGCGATGCGCAATCGTCGGCGAAGGTACAATGTTCCTCTAGCGCCCGAGCGCGGCTATTGTTTTTCGCATGGACGAAAGCAAAATTCCGTCGGTAGGCGACCGCGCTCCCGAGTTCGCACTCGCCGACTCGACCGGCGTCGTTCGCCGGCTCGACGATCTGATCGCCGGCGGACCGTGCGTCGTCGTTTTCTACCGCGGACACTGGTGACCGTTCTGCCTCCGCCAGTTGGCGGACTACTCGCAGTATCTCGAGGATTTTCGCGCAGCCGACGCTGAGTTGGTTGCGATTTCCGTGGACGATGCCGCTCGCACCGAGACCGTCCGCCAGGAGCTCGGCATCAAATTTCCCCTGCTCTGCGACTCGCGACGCGAGGTCGTCAGCGCATACGGCTTGCTCAACACGCGTGAAAAGGGCGGCATCGCGTTTCCGGCTTCTTTCGTGATCGATTGCGAGCGCGTCGTGAAGTTCCGCGCGCTGGAGGATGTCGCGTCGCGCGTCAGCGTGGATCAATTGCTCGGACTGGTGCGCGAACTTGGGAGTGGCGCCGAACCCAAACCAAACCACGCAACCGCGGCGTCTTCCCCGGGCTGATGTTCCTCCGCGCGACGATGAACGCGCTTCGGCACGGTGTTACTTCCCCGAATAAGTAACTTTCCATCACGGCTTGCCGAGCTTATGATTCATCGCGCGAGGTCCGGATGAATCGTCGATATCTTGTCGCTCTGTCGTTTTTGCTTGCGGCCATAATTACCGCGTGTGCCGGCGGCGGTGTGACCCAAGCGCCGCCCGCCTTCCTCACCAATCCGCAGGGCAACCGCGTCGAAGCGCTCGCGATGACCTCGCCGCGCGCCAACGCCGCCGCGATTCGGCTGCGCGACGGTCGTATACTGATTTGCGGCGGCACCGCAACCGGTGAAGTTGGCGGCGTGCTCTCGAGCGCCGAGCTTTACGATCCTGCCACGCGTACCTTCACGCCGACCGGCGCGATGACCGTCCGGCGGGCCGGCCAAACGATCACGATGCTCCGCGACGGTCGCGTCCTGCTCACGGGCGGCGTCCAAAATGCCGGCTATCGCTCGCAGATCGCCAGCGCGGAGATTTACGATCCGGCCGCCGGCACCTTCAGCGCGACCGGTTCGATGTCGACGCCGCGCGAAGGGCATACCGCGACGATGCTGCGCGACGGGCGCGTGCTGATAGCGGGCGGCAGCCCCAACGGCATTCAGACAACGGGCAGCGCCGAGATCTACGATCCTTCGAGCGGCACTTTCAGCCCCACCGGCCATTTGAATCAGCCGCGCGTCGCGCACATCGCCGCTCTTCTCGGAACAGGCAAAGTACTGATCGCCGGCGGCGGCCGCGGCGGCATGCCGGGCGGTTACATCTCCTACGACACCGCCGAAATGTACGATCCGGCGACGGGCCGCTTCACCGCGATGCGCGCGCACATGAAGAGCGATCGCGTCGGCGCCGCCGCGGTCAAGCTGAAGGACGGACGCGTGCTGATCGTCGGCGGCAAGAGCGGCCGAGTCGTGACCAGCCGGATTCGAAATCTCTCTTCGCTGACGCCGCTCAACACAGCGGAGATCTTTGATCCCGAATCCGGCGCCTTCATCCGAACCGGCGACATGAGCGCGCCACATTACCTCGCGACCGCGACGATGCTCGACAGCGGCAATGTGCTCGTCGTCGGCGGATGGACCATTAAGGGTCCGGTCGTCGTCGGGATGCGCGAGGCGGAAGTCTATCAGCCCGAAACCAACCTGTTTTCTCACGTCGGCAGCACCAACGTCGCACGCCTAACGAACACAGCGACCTTGATGAATGACGGCGAGGTACTGGTCGCCGGCGGCATCGCCGACAAATCGCTGGTAACCGCGTCAGTCGAGTTCTATTCTCCAAAGCAGCATCGCTTTCTGATGCTTCCGGAATCCACCGCGCCCACCCAAGCCACGCCCGTCCAGCAATGAACGATTCGCCGGATAATATGTTGCCCGCGTTTCAATTGCGCGACGCGCGCGGGACCGCGCACTCATTTCCGTCCGCCCGGGCCACACTGCTCTGCTTCGTCAAGGAAGATTGCCCGACCTGCGGAATGACGATGCCGCTGATCGAGGCCGCGCATCGCGCCTTCGGTGCGTCCGTCGACGTGTGGGCAGTGGGCCAGGACCGCGACGGCAATGCGAAACTCGTCGAGCGCTACGCGTTGACAGTTCCAATGCTTGACGACTCCGCGCTCGGCGTTTCCTTTTCGTACGACCTCGACACGGTTCCGACGATCATCCTTGCGGACGCGAACGGCCTCGAGCGGCGCCGCTTCGTCGGCTTCGGCCGCGACGACTGGCGCGAGATGTTCGCCGAGTTGGCGCGCCTGTCGGGCCTGAAGTCGCCGGCCGTCGATTGGAATTCATATCCGGAGTCGCGGCCAGGATGCGGCTCCAGGTCGGTCGAGCCGGGTATCGCGGAACGACTCGAGGCGAATGCGCGCGGCGACAAGCTGACTGCGCGCCGAATCGAACTGGGCGACGCCGAGGACGTTTTCGAATTCATGTTCGAACGCGGGCTGACCGACGGTTTGCCCGTAGTCCCGCCGACGCCCGAGCGCGTGATGTGGATGCTGACCGGAACGCGGCGCGATCCGCGCGACGTGATCGCGATCGTGCCGCCCAACCTGGCGCCCGTGACCGTCGAGAAAGTCGCCGTCAACGCCGTGATGGCGGGATGCAAACCCGAATATCTGCCGGTGGTGATCGCCTTGCTCGAAGCGGTCTGCACCGACGAGTTCAACATCCACGGCATCATGTCAACGACGTGGGGCGCGACGCCGGTGATTGTCGTAAACGGTCCGATTCGCCACCGTCTCGATATGAACATGGGCATGATGGCGCTCGGCTACGGCACGCGCTCCAACGCAACCATCGGACGCGCGCTGAAACTCGTGTTGCGCAACGTCGGCGGCGCGCGGCCGGGCGATATCGAGCGCTCTACTCTCGGCGCACCCGGCAAGTTCACGACCTGCTTCGCCGAGTGGGAGGAACGCAGTCCGTGGGAGCCGCTGCACGTCGAGCGCGGATTCAACAAGGACGAAAATGTCGTGACGGTGTTCGGCCTCGAGGCGGGCTCGCGCCAGATTGCGGATCAGACTTCGCGAACGGCGCGCGCGCTGGCCGGCAGTCTTGGCATGGGGCTCGAAGCATGCTGGCATCCCAAGAATCACGGCGCCGGCGAGATTCTGTTGATCATTTCGCCCGAGCATGCCGACACTCTCGCGCGCGAGAAGTGGACCAAGGCGCAGGTCCGCGCGCGAATCCAGGAAGTGACCTCGCGGCCTCTTCGCGAGTTGATTCGCGACGACGACAGCGGCGAGGGAATTCCGCCGAGTTCGCTCGGCGACGCGACCGAAGAACGGCTCGCGGAAAAGATTGCGAAGTTTCGCAGGCCGGAGGATATCAATATCATCGTGGCTGGCGGCAACGCGGGAAAATTCTCGGCGGTGTTCGCCGGATGGGTCTCGGGTCCGATGGGATCGTCCAGCGTCAGCCGGCGAATCGAGGAGACAAGATGAAACAGGTGATTATCGATCCGACCGACGAGCGCGTGCCGATTCGGCGTACGCTGGCGGCCCGCTCTGGACACGATCGTCGGGCGCGTCGCGCTGCTCGACATCGCCAAGCCGCGCGGCAACGTGCTGATCGACAGGCTCGCCGAACATCTGCAGGACCGCCTGCCCGGCGTCGAGATCAAGCGCTTTCGCAAACCAACCTTCACCAAGCCGGCGCCTGACGAGTTGCGCCGCCGGATCGCACAGGAGAGCGACTTCGTTATCGAAGCGCTCGCCGATTGAGGGTCATGCACGACGTGCAGTGTGCACGACTCCGTATGGTTCGAGACGAATAAGAAGCCCGCGGTCGTAATCGCGTCCAACGAGTTCGTGGACGCCGCGCAGAAACAAGCCGACGCGCTGGGATTGCCGGAACTGCGCCGCGTTTTCGTACCGCATCCGATTCAGGACGCGACCGACGAGCAGATGCGCGCGAAGGCCGACGCGATCGTCAACGACGTGATCGCGGCGCTGAAGAATTGACTATCGGACTAAGGTCGAGGTCGATTCGGCGACCTCGGTGAGCATCTTGCCGGTCTCCAAGAACGTCGCGGCGGTGGGATCGTAAAGATCCGCAAAGCCTGACCTGCCGCCGGCGATAAGCGCGCTGCCGTTATCGAGCACGGTCGCGGTCGCGCCGGCGTGCACGTTGTGCATCGAGCCGGTCGCGGCAAAAGTAGCGCGCGTGGGATCGAACAGCTCGGCGCTCACCAGGGATTCCGGGTCGCTGCTCAGACCGCCGGCGATCAGGACCTTGCCGTTCGCCAACAATACCGCGGCTTGCAGCGTGCGCGCGGTCGTCATCGCGCCGACCGGTGAAAACGTTTCCGTCTCAGGATTGAAAACTTCCGCGCTGTCGCTCGGCGCGTCCGCGTCGCCGCCGCCCGCAACCAGCACGTTGCCCGCGAGCGCACCCGTGACGACGCTCGGCGACAACCAGGTAGCGCTGTGATTCTCGCGCGGAGTGCTCATCCTGCCCGCCGACGTGAACTGCCCGCTGACTGGATCGTAAAGTTCAGCCGTGGCGACGTCGCCGCCGCTTTCATCGCTGGTGCCTCCGGCGACCAGCACGTTTCCCGCCAGCGGGCCGCTGACAATCAGTGTCGCCGAATGACGCGCGCGCGTCGCCTTCATCGAGCCGGTCGCGGTGAATTTGCCGGTGACGGGGTTGTACAGTTCCGCGCTCCTAAGAGTAGTTCCGAGCGACCCTGTTGCCGTGATGCCGCCCGCGAGCAACACCTGGCCATCGGCCGGGCAATCGCATCCGGAGATGAGCGTCGCGGTGTGACCGGCGCGCGCGGTGTCCATCGATGACGCGGCCGCGGAAAATTTTCCGCTGGCCGGGTCGTACAGTTCAGCCGACGACAGCGAGCGGCCCGACGGGCCTTCGCCACCCGCGACCAGTACTTTGCCACCAGGCAACACGGTCGCCGTATGATCCGTGCGCGCGTCTCTCATCGACGGACCGACTGCGAATACATCTTTGACCGGGTTGAAAAGCTCCGTGCTTTTGAGCGCGAATTGCCCGTCGCCCTGCCCGCCCGCCAGCAGAACGAAACCGGAATCCGGTGACAAATCAGGTTGTCCGACCGGCGGACTGGCATTTGATGGGACCGGAGGATTGATCCCGCCGCCCGATACGACCGGCGAACTCGGCGCAAATCCTCGCGTCGGTGAAGTCAGCGGCGCCGAGACGCCACCGGTCGCGCTCGACGCAATCAGTCCCGGAGCCTGAGCACTGCCGCCAACGACAGGAGCCGCACTGCCTTGATCACTCCATACTCCTGCCGACAAGGCGCCGGGAATGTCGCGCGGCAAATCCGGAACCATCGCGACCATAGTCGTGTTGCCGAACTGCTTTTTGGGCGGGGGTGGCGTAAATCCAATCTGCTGAGGCAGCGCGCTCGCGGCGGGAGACGCGTGGCGCACAACAACAGCCGCAGTGCTGGAGGTTGCCAGTCGAGATGTTGAATCGTGGCCGTCAGAGTGGATCGGCGCCGACGTTATCGGGGCAAAATGACGACCATCAACCTGGCCGCGGTCGAGCCCGACCAATACGGCTATCGCACTCATCGCAATCACCGCGCCGGCAAGCAGCGCATCACGCATCAGCGGTCGTTCTCTGAACTCAGCCATCGCAGCTAACCCTCGCGTGCGATTTCCCCGACGGGAATAACTGTATGGTAGTACGAATACTGGTTTTGCGGAAGCAAATGCGCGCGGCAGCTCGCGCACCCGCAGGAGACGAACGCGCGAAGAGCAAGTACTAGATTTCTACGGGAGTTTTCGTGACATTCGACGCGCGACGACGGGAGACACTCGCGAACACGCAATTGAAGACGTCCTCATCCGTGCCGGGTTTATTTTGGGGGCGCCTGCGTGATGAAATCTTGATTGGATCGGCTCTGGGGAATCATTAGCGTGGAATCGGTGACTATTCGACAGGACGAAACGCGCGGGCCGTCGCTCGCGACGCCTGCGGTCGCGCTCGAGCCGCCGCCGGCGCGCATCCTGGTCAAGGAAGTTAACTGGCTCGGCGATGTCGTCATGAGTTTGCCCGCCCTGCGCGCGATTCGCCGCACGTGGCCGCGCGCGCATCTGGCGGTGCTTATCAAAAAAGAGCTCGCCAGCTTCTTTGACGGCGCGGGTTGGATCGACGAGGTGATCCCGTACTCGGTTGGGCGCGGTCTCTCGGGGTTTTTCGATCGGCGCAGGATTGTCGGAGAAATTCGCTCGCGGCGCTTCGACTTGGGAGTTTTGTTTCCGAACAGTTTCGAATCGGCGTTGTGGATTGCGATGGCGGGAATCCGGCGGCGGGCCGGGTTCGTTGCCGATGCGCGCGGCGCGCTGCTGACGCTGAAGGCGTCGCCGCCGCCCGACGCGGTGACCGGTCATCAGGTGAATTATTGGCTCGCGATGGTGCGCGCAACCGGCGTGGCCGACGGGCGCGCCGATGATTTCGCGCTCGACGTGCACCAACCGCATCGCGAGCGGATGCGCGAATGGCTCGTGGCGAATCGCAAGCGTCCGAGCCGTCCCATTTTTGCCATCGCTCCCGCTGCCGCCTACGGACCGGCCAAGGAATGGCCCGCGGACAGCTACGGCGCGCTGATCGATCTGCTCGCGCGTCGCGAGGACGCGGAGGTCGTGCTGGTCGGCGCGCCGTCGGAGCGCGCGAAGTGCGAGGAAGTTGCGGCGGCGAGCAAAAGCGGCGCGATGATCTCGGCCGGACGCACCAATATCGGCGAGCTGATCGCCCTGCTCTCGCTGTGCGACGGGTTCATCGGCAACGATTCCGGATGCATGCATATTGCCGGAGCGCTCGGAATTCCGACCGTCGCGATTTTCGGATCGACCAATCCGAATCGCACCGGGCCGCTGGGGCCGAAGACGCGGGTGATTTATCGCAAGCTCGAATGCAGTCCGTGCCTGGCGCGCACCTGCCGCTTCGGTCATTACAATTGCCTGACGCAAATCGAGGCCGCGGAACTCGCCGACGCGATCGCCGCGATTCGCGCGCCGTAATGAAGAGAAAGGACTGAAACACTGAAAACTTTCACCACCGGGAAATTCAAGGCATCAAGATGAAACTGAAGGAACTCGCATCCAGGCTGGGACTCGAAATCCGCGGCGACGGCGGCGTGGAGATTTTCGCTCCGGCGCCGATAGAGGCGGCCGGTCCCGGCATGATCGTTTTCGTCGCGAGCGCGAAGTACGCGCCTGCGTTGCAATCGAACGTATCCGCTGCGATCACGACGACGGAACTGGCGGCCGGCGCGAAGTGCGCGACGCTTGTCAGCACGAATCCCTACGCGGACTTCGCGCGCGTGCTCGAGATTTTCTTTCCGCCGTACCGCCCCGCGTCCGGAATCGATCCGCGTGCCTCAGTCGCGCCCGATGCGACGATCGGTGCGAACGCGTCGATTGGCGCGTCGGCGGTGATCGGCGCTGGCGTTACGATTGGGCGCGACGCCGTGATTCATCCGAACGTGACGATTTATCCAAATGTGCGCATCGGCGATCGCTTCATCGCGCACAGCGGCGTGTCGATTCGCGAAGGCACGGTGATCGGAAATCGTGTGACGCTCTTGAACGGCGCGGTGATCGGCGCCGACGGCTTCGGCTTCGTCGAGGAAAAGGCCGACTTGATCAAAATTCCACAAGTCGGCAGCGTAATAATAGAGGACGATGTGGAGATCGGCGCCAATTCGACCGTCGATCGCGCGATGATGGGCGCGACGGTGCTGCATCGCGGCGTGAAACTCGACGACCAGGTGCATATCGGGCACAACTGCGAAATCGGCGAATACTCGCGATTCTCGGGGCACACCGGAATCTCGGGCTCGACGCGAATCGGCAAATGGTGCCTGTTCGGCGGACAAGTCGGATGCGCCGACCACGTGACGATTGGCGATCGCGTCATGGTCGTGGCGAAGGCCGGCATCCACAACGACCTCAAGGACGACGCGATCGTCTCAGGCATCCCGGCCGTCGACGTGCGCAAGTTCCGCCGCTACGCCGTCGTGCTGACACGGCTGCCCGAAATAATTCGACGAGTGCGCGCGCTGGAGAATCGCGTCGGCATCGGCGGCAACGAGGCGTAACTTTCCGGGGGCGGCGGTGAGGAGATGCGAAAGACGCGACAATCAGCTGTGACGATCGCGGTGGCAGCGGCGGCCGCGTTCTTTTGTTCGGGATGTCTCGCCATGATGATTCCGGGAGCGGCGTACTCGGGCTACAAGTACGTGCATGACAAGAATCAGACCGCGGCCAACACCTCGAGCACGCCGAGCAACAAATCGACCAGCGCGCAGAGCCATAAATCCACGGCGTCATCGCAGCCGCAAAAAATTCCCGACAGCGAAATCGAGTAGCGGATTCTGCCGCCCCTGCCAGTGCCGGAGCTGACGTTCACACTTCGGCCGCGCCCGCCGTTTCGACTCGACCTGACGGTGTGGGCGCTTCGCCGGCGGGCGCATAACGTCGTCGATCGATTCGACGACGGAATCTGGCGGCGCATCATCGTGATCGGCAGGTCGCCGGTAGCGCTCGCAGTCACGCAGACGCGGCGCGGCTCGCATCCGGAAATCGAAGTGCGAATCTCGGCGGCACGACCGCTAGCCGTCAAGGCAGAGGTTGCTGCGATCGTGGCAAGGATGCTCGGGCTGGAGGTCGATCTGTCGGACTTCTACCGACTTGCGCGCGGCGATGCGCGACTGCGGGAACTGTCGGAGCGGCTGCGCGGAATGAAACCGGTGCGCTATGCGACGATATTCGAAGCATTCGCGAATGCGATCGCTTGCCAGCTCGTTTCGCTCAGCGCTGGAATGCATGTGCTGAATCGGCTCGCGGAAGCATTCGGGGTGCGCGGCGAGGCCGACGGCGCGGCGACTCCAATGCGATCATTCCCCGCCGCGGCCATGGTCGCACGCTCGAATCCTGACGCGCTGCGCGCGCTCGGTCTCAGCCGGCAGAAGGGCGAATACCTGATCGGACTCGCGCGCATGGCGATCGATCCGAAGGATCGCGACTTCGCGTCGATCGAGCAGCTCGCGGATGACAACAACAACGCAATCGCGCGACTTTCAAAGATTCGCGGCGTTGGACGCTGGACCGCGGAGTACGTGATGTTGCGCGGCTTCGGTCGCATCAACATTTTCCCGGGCGACGACGTCGGCGGCCGCAACAAACTCTTCGAATGGCTCGGCGTGAGTGACGAGCCGACTTACGACGGCGTCGGGAAGATGCTCGAGCGATGGCATCCGTACGGCGGACTCATCTATCTTCATCTGATTGTGAACGCAGTCGCCGACGCCGGACATTTGGCGCCCTCGGCGGCGGAGTGAGCGGAGGTTCGCGGGTGCTCGCGTACATCTTGATTGCGATTGGCAGCGCGCTCGGCGGGATGGGACGGTATTTTGTTTCGGGCGTGATCACGACCCTCACCGGCGGCACGTTTCCGTACGGCACGATGCTCGTGAATATCACGGGATGCCTGGTGATTGGTTTTTTCGCGACGCTGACGGGTCCGGACGGGCGTCTCCTGGTCGGCACGCCGGCGCGGCAGTTCGTGATGGTAGGAATCTGCGGCGGCTACACGACGTTCTCGAGCTTCTCGCTCGAGACGCTTTACCTGATGCGCGCGGGCGAGTGGACGCCGGCCGCATTGAACGCCGCCGGCTCGGTTTTCCTGTGTGTGCTATCAGTATGGATCGGATACGTCGCCGCGACGGCGCTCAACCGGGGAGTGTAGCAATGCAAATCCCACGCGATGCGGTGTTGCTGAGAATTTTTATCGGCGAGAGCGAACGCTCGGACCACAAGCCGCTCTACGAAGCGATCGTGCTGAAGGCGCGCGAACTTCAGCTCGGCGGCGCGACGGTGCTGCGCGGGCCGATGGGCTTCGGCCGCTCGAGCCATCTGCATTCGGCGAAGATTCTGCGGCTGTCGGAGGACCTGCCGATGGTCATCGAGATCGTCGACAGCCAGGCGAAGATCGACGCCTTCCTGCCGGTGCTCGACAAGATGATGGGCTCGGGGCTAATCACGGTCGAGAAGGTACAAGTACTGCGATACGGTGGGAAGTAAAAAGTAAAAAGCCGAAAAATTGAGTTTCGAGGAGAGAAGCCGTGGAAAAAAAGTATATCAATCCGGATACGCTGCTCGCGCCGCGCGGCTATACGCATATAGTGACGATCGCGGGGCCGGCGAAGCTGGTATTCATCTCGGGCCAGGTGTCGGTCGACAAGGAAGGCAAGTTGGTGGGGCCGGGCGACCTGAAGACCCAGATTCGGCAGGCGGCAAATAATCTCAAAGCCGCGCTGACCGCTGCAGGAGCCACCGCCGCCGACATCGTAAAAACCAATACTTACATCGTTAACTACAAACAGTCCGACTATTCCGCGATGCGCGAGGCGCGCGCTGAACTCTTTCCGGACGGCGAGCCGCCCGCCTCGACGCTGGTGGGCGTGACGTCGCTGGCGGTCGAAGGCCTGATGGTCGAGATGGAAGCGATCGCAGCGGTGAAGTGAGCTGTCACCACCCGCCGGGAGGTGAGAATTAACCCTTGACTGCCTCCATGTTATAATTTCTTACAATTTGATTCGTTCGCGCGGTCATAGTAGACAGTAGTGTTCACCGGCAAGCGCTGGTGGGTGGGAGCTTGACTTGCAGCGGCGGAATATCCGCAAATGATGGAGGATTAGCATGGAAGCAGAAGCGCAACCGCTCGTTGTACCTCGACGGGGGACGGTCACGATGACCACTATCGAAGAACGCTATCGCGCGGCGACTGAAAAATCCGCGCAACTCGCCAAGCGCGCGGAACGCGTGATGCCCGGCGGGGACACCCGCACCACGACCTACTTTCGGCCCTACCCGCTCACGCTCGAACGCGGCGAAGGACCGTTCGTGTGGGACGTCGACGGCAACCGCTACATCGATCTGCTTGGCAACTACACCAGTCTGGTTCACGGTAACGCGTATCCGCCGATCGTCGAGGCGGTGACCAAGGCCGTGCAGGACGGCAGCGCGTGGCCGGCGCGCTCGGAGGCGCAGATCGAGCTGGCGACGATTCTGTGTGAGCGCGTCGAGTCTGTCGATCGCGTGCGATTCTGCAACTCAGGAACGGAAGCAGGGATGCTCGCGGCACACGTCGCGCGCCGCCTCACCGGCCGCAAGCTCATCCTGATGGCGCGCTACGGCTATCATGGATCGTACGAAGATTTGGAAGTCGGGCTGGCCGGGCAGGACGGCGAGCGCACGATGCTCGCGGACTTCGGCGAGGCGACCGCCTTCGAGGCGCTGTTGTCTGAGCGCGGCGCCGAAATTGCGGCGGTGTTCCTCGAACCGATCCTCGGCTCAGCGGGCATCGTCGAGCCGCCGGCCGGATTCCTTGGGCGCGTGGCCGAAGCGGCGCATCGCGCAGGCGCGATGTTCGTCGTTGACGAGGTTATTACGTTGCGGCTGGCCGAAGGCGGCGGGCAGCAGATTTTCGACGTCAAGCCGGACCTGACGATGTTCGGAAAAATCATTGGCGGCGGATTTCCGGTGGGGGCGATCGGCGGCAGCGAAGAAGTGATGTCGGCATTCGATCCGCGCAATCGCGGCTCGATGTATCATGCGGGCACTTTTAATGGCAATCCTGTCACCTGCGCGGCCGGCGCCGTTTCAGTCCGTGAACTGACGCAGGCGCGAATCGACAAAATGGACAAGCAGGGCGAGCGGCTGGCCGCCGAACTTGCGCGTGCGGCACGCCAGGTGGAGCTGCCCTTCTCCGTGCGCCATTACGGATCGCTGCTGAATGTGTTTTTTCTCAAGGATCCGCCGCCAGCGACGATCGCCCGCGATGACGCGCGCGCGGTGGCCAACTTCCATCTAGCCGCCCTCAATCAGGGATTGTTTCTAGCGCCCCGCGGCATGATCGCGCTCTCGACTGCGATCACCGACGAAGTTCTGAGCGAGATTTGCGAGCGTGCGGCGAAGGCGATGGCCGACGTCGCGCAAGCCTTCGACTAAACAGCAAGCATATTCGTGGAGGCGCATGCGGCGAGTCCGGTGCGCCTTCGCTTTTTCAGTTTTCACTGTCCCAAAGATTCAGTTCACGCCGCCTTCAGTTCCGACGTGCAATGCGGGCATCGCGTGGCGGCGAGCGGGATCGCGGTGGCGCAATACTGGCAGTCCTTGGTCGAGGGCGGTGCGGGCTTGTCTGCGCCCGTCAGGTGATTGATCCATTTCACGAGAATAAAGACCGCGAATGCGATTATCACGAAGTCGACGATCGTATTGAGGAACAGTCCGACGTTCAGCGTCGGCGCCCCCGCCGCCTTCGCGGCCGCGATAGTCTCGTAATGCTTCGACGAAAGATTGATGAACAGGTTCGAGAAATCGACCGCACCGAGCGCGAGCCCGATCGGCGGCATCAGGATGTCGGTCGTGAACGAAGTGACGATTTTCCCGAACGCCGCGCCGACCACGAAGCCGACCGCGAGATCGATCACGTTGCCCTTGATCGCGAATTGCTTGAACTCAGAGAGTATCGACACGGTGCGCCTCCATTAGTCGGTCTGAATTGGTGAGGAGCCTCGCCTACCAAAGCATCGTGACGCGCCGATGTAAACGGCCGGCAAAGGATTGCCGCGACTCTCGATTGACTTTGCGGAAACGCATCTGGTAGCCGATAGCAGAGGACTTTGCAGCGGCTAGGTTTGTATCCGCGCATCGTCGGGAGGCTGCCGATGGGATCTGTCCATATCAAGGATGAAGAGCGGGTCGGTTCGCAAGCTAAGTTCAAGCTTGAGCCCTCGGTCTATCTGCAGAAACTTTACGAGTCCGGCACGCCTGACCTCGGCTGGATGAACCAGATGGGCGAATGGGGCGTGCGCGCCAAGCCCGGCAACCTCGGCCTGCGCCTGAAGGACATCGAGATCGGCAGCTACGGAGTCATCCCCGAGCACGGTGGAGCGCATCGCTCGATGGCGCCGCGCGGCGCGGTGATTTCCGACGACCTGCCCTCGCTCGGCTTCACGATCAACGAGAAGGCCGAGTGCTGGGCCGACAACGTGACCGAGCTGTACGAAGAGGCGGTCGCGCGCCAGTGGAGCTCCGCTCGCGACATCCCGTGGACGGAACTCAAGCCGCTGCCCGACGATCTCGAACGCGCGATGTGCCAGTTGTGCACGTTCCTGACCGAGGTCGAATTCATCGCGGCCGACGCGCCGACGCGATGGATGGGGCAGATGAATCACGACTTCTTCGAAGTGAAAATGTTTCTTGCCACGCAGGCGATGGACGAGGCGCGTCATATGGACGTGTTTCGCAAGCGCGCACTCGCCAACGGCGGCGGACTCGGCAAGGCCAGCCCGATAAGCGAGCTGTCGCTGAAGCGGATCTTCGACTGTCCGAGTTTCTCCGCGCAGACCGGCCGCCTGCAGTTGCTCGGCGAGGGCTTCGTGCTGACGATGTTCCGCCAGGGCGAGTTCCTGGCGCCGAGCCGCGTCGATCAGGAGATCTTCCGGCGCTGCATGCAGGATGAATCGCGGCACGTCGGCTTCGGCACGATGCATCTACGCGCGCAGCTCAAGGCGAATCCCGCGGTGGCCGAAGAGCTTCACGAACAGCTCGACGACGCCGAGCGGATCCTACTCGAGACCTTCAGCGTGCCGGAAGCGGTCGAGCCGATGGCCATCCTGATGGGCGGCGGAATCGACAACTTCGACAAGGGGATGGAACTGCAGGGACAGTTGTGGCGCAGAATCGTGCACGAGTACCTGCAGCGGTGCGACTCGGCCGGACTCGACCGGCGTCCGCGATGCATCCTGCCGACGGATTTCAACAAGCTGTTCGAAGCCAGCGCCTGATGCCGTCGTTTCCGGATTCAGAGTGGTTCCTCACCCTCGGCAGATTGATGCATGCCGAGGGGTGAACTTTTCAGACGCCTCGGCTACGCGGAGACGCGCTTCGCGGTGCGGATCGTGCCGAACAACACGGGCAACGGCGGCGATCGGATCGTGGGCCTCGTAATCGACGGCTATCAGCTGACCGAAGCGAGGCCGGTCGTCGATCTCAACGAGTACGATCCGGACTTCGTGATCTGCGGCAAGCGCGAGATTTGGGATCGCATGCTCGGCGAGATTGCCGAGCACGGCCGCCCGCAGCTGCGGCATACGCTCAGTTCGCTCGCACTGGTAGGCGAGGAGCTCTGGCTCGAGTCCACCGATCAGTTGCGTGAGGACAAGTTCTACCGCTTCAATCAGACGCTACAGGAACTGCTGAATCTGGCCGCAAAAGTGCGCGGCTAATTGCGGCGGCTCAACGAAACTATCGCCTTGTCACGGCGGACGAAGTTGCGACGCGGGTCATGCCGGAATTCGTCGCGGCCATCACCGTGCCGAACATGATTACTGCGGACAGGATCGCGGCGAAGATAAAGCCCCCGGTTTTCATTTGCATTCCTCTAGTGAGGAATACGCACGGCCTGACCGCCGGTTACGCAAAATAAACGGTTTCTGTCTCCTCTCCCGGGAAGGGAGAGGATGAAGGTGAGGATCCTTATACAGCGCGCAATACTCCGCGCGCGATTCAGGATTCTGCCTCTACTCCGAACATTCCTCTGACTATGCCGCCTTGACGATGAAATCGTCCGCATCGGCCCTGCCGTCTCCGCCCCTGCCGCGCTGCCTGCCGTGGCGAACGTCGGTCGCAAGGCCAAGCTTCTCCAGTGCCAGTATCAGCATGTAGCCGGCGTCGGGTTGGCGCCAGTTCCATCCCAGTCGCGCGGAACCGGGGCGCGCATGATGGTTACGATGCCAGTTCTCGCCCTGGAACAGATGCATCAGCGCGAGCCATTTCACGTTGCGGCTGGAATCCTCGCCCACCTCGATGCCTGGTTCGGTGTGGCAGACGCTGTTGACGAAACATTGTGCGTGCAGTCCGAAGCACAAGCGGATCGCACCCAGCCAGAAAAATGCCGCCGGGCTGAAATACAAACCGCCGAGATATGAGAGCGTCAGAATCGGCACCTGGAACCATCGCCACGCTCGATACGAAACGCCATTGAGGTCGGGGCAGTAACGATCTATCGGCGGCTCGCCGGCCTGCCAAAGCCACCGTAGATGCGCCCACCAGAAACCGCCCCAAATCGGGCTCGAGATGTCTTCCGGGGTATCAGCCTTCGCGTGATGCAACCGATGGCCCGCGGCCCACGTGGTCGGCGCGCCCGAGCCGTTGAACATCGCGAAGAATATCAGCACTCCGCGCGCCCACGGATTAAGCGTGAGCGAGCGATGCGCGATCGCCCGATGGTATCCGACCGTGGTGCCCAGACCGCCGAGGAATACCAGCGCCACCGCGCCGAGAAATACGTGCCAGCCGGGAATCGGGTACAGCACCAGCCCAATCGCGGCGGTAATATGAATGAGAAGCACCCAGAACAGTATCGAAATGTCGCGCCCCGCGGCATGCCACCACGGCTGCTTCCACGGCTCGGTCTTTAGGGTTTCGTTCGTGCTCAACGTCGTGAAAGCTGATGCCATTCGTTTCTCCACCTTCTGAATTTTACCCACACCGACACCCGTGCCCCTGTAGTTCTGCACGGATGTTGATGCCTCGGGCTGCCAGGCGCGCGTGCGCGCGTTCCTGATTGCCATCAGCATCAGCACATTTTCACTTTTAACCGGGATGCCTTCGATTCTAAGGCGGGGAGCGGAATGTGCTTGCCGTCGCGGACTAAGACACTACAGCATAAAGACGCCGCGCGCTACACGCGGTTGCATAAACATCACATGTCGTGCCGGTTAAACTTTGTCAGATGTTCCCTTTGTAACACGGCGAATTAGCGCCACCCGCTCATCGCAAGACCGACTAGTCCTCCCCCGATCACCAGCCACGCGGAATTCACGCGTTGTTTCCCCTCTCCCTGTATAGGGAGAGGATGAAGGTGAGGGACCTTACAGCGCGCTCTTTGGCGCGCGATTCAAGATTCTGCCTCTTCTCTGAAGAGGTTATGCAAAGCTCTCCAAGTAACAATCGACCTCAACGCCAGGGAGTCATCGCAAGTCCGACTAGTCCTCCCCCGATCACCAGCCAAGCGGAATTCACGCGATAGCGAATCAGGATAAACGCGCTCGACGCCGCCAGCAGTATCGTCGTGACGTCGACGATCGCGGCGCGCGCAAGAAACAACGTCACCGCCGCCATCAGCGCCCACGCGCCCACGTTGACGCCGTCCAGAAACGCACCCGCCAGCGCGGAGCGGCGCAGATGCGGAATCAAGGGCCCGCTGATCGACACGAAGAAAAACGACGGCAGAAATATTCCCAGCGTCGCGACCACCGCGCCGCGAAATCCACCCAGAAGGTAGCCGATAAAAGTCGCCGTCGTGAACACCGGCCCCGGCGTGACCTGGCCGACGGCGACCGCGTCGAGCAACTGCGCCTCAGTCAGCCATCGCAACCGATCGACCAGGTCGGTGCGCAGGAACGCCAGCAATACGTAGCCGCTGCCGAACAGCACCGCGCCCACTTTCAGGAAGAACAGAAACAACGTGGTGAGACTGAACGGTACCGCGACCACAGCCGCGGCAAGCGCGGCTCCTTTCGCGCCCGAACCGCGCGTCGCGACGGTCGGAATCGCTGCAAGCATCGCGCGAGCGCTCGCGCGATCTTCGAAGGCGCGAATCGCAAGCATCACGACTCCTCCCCCGAGCAGCACGATCATATCGTTCACGTCGAAGAGCGACGCGGCCAGCGTGACGATCGCCAGCGCCGCAAGCAGCCGCGATTTGATCGCCGTGCGGCCGAGCCCCCACAGCGCCTGCAGTACCACTGCGATTATCACGGGCTTGATGCCGTAAAGCAGGCCGACCGCCTGCGGCATCGTGCCGAAGCGCACGTACATCCACGCAATCGCCAACACGATCGCGGCGGCGGGGATAATGAAACATGCGCCCGCGACCACCAGGCCCGCGAATCCCGCCCGCAGTTGACCGATATGAATCGCCATCTCGGTCGAGTTCGGCCCGGGAATCAGGTTGCAGACGCCGAGCATGTCGAGGAAGCGCTCGTGCGTCATCCATCGCCGGCGGCGAACGACCTCGTCCTCCATCATCGCGATATGCGCGGCCGGACCGCCCATCGCGAGCGTCCCAAGCCGAAGAAACAGCACAGCCAACTCCCGAAGCGCATCGCGCCGCGTTGGGGGCGCAGGCTCGCCGATGGTCTGAGAAATCGATTCGTCCATCTAACCGCTGATCAGATGATCAGAATCGCCAACACATTTCCACCGTTCGCGCTTTGTCATTGGCGAAGGCGTGCGATATGGATCGAGCCACTATGCCATCACAACCAACGCAACGAGTTGTACGCGCGTCGAACCTGAACTTCACCGTGCTCGAGGTGGGCGAAGCAAAGGCTCCGCTGGTGCTATGCCTGCACGGCTTCCCGGACACCGCGCATTCGTTTCGCCATCAGATGCCCGCGCTGGCCGCCGCCGGATACCACTGCGTCGCGCCGTTCATGCGCGGCTACTCGCCGACCGAGCCCGCGCCCGACGGCCGCTACGACTCGGCCGCGTTGTCGGAGGACGCACTCGCGCTGATCACCGCGCTCGGCTACAAGGACGCGATCGTATTCGGCCACGATTGGGGCGCAGTCGCGGCCTACGGTGCAGCGTCCGCATCGCCGGATCGCGTAACCAAGCTGGTGACGGCGGCAGTCGGCTACGGCTCGAAGTTTTTCGAAGCGCTCGTCACCAACTACGCTCAGCAGCGCCGCTCCTGGTACATGTTTTTCTTCCAGACCAAGCTTGCCGAGGCCGCGGTCAGCTTCAACGACTTCGCGTTCCTGGAAAAGCTGTGGAGCGATTGGTCACCGGGCTGGAAATGGGCGCCCGAAGACCTCGAAGCGCTCAAGCAATCCTTCCGCGCCAAGGGCACGCTCGAGGCCGCGCTCGGCTACTATCGCGCCACGCTCGGCCCGGTGCTCAACATGCCGGTCGATCCGAAAATGCTGGCGACCGCGATGAACACACCTATAAACGTGCCGGCGATGATGCTTCACGGGCGCGACGACGGATGCATCGGCGCGGAAGTGCTCGACGGCATGGAAAAACTATTTCCTAAGGGCTTGAAAGTCGAGCTGATACCGAACGCCGGCCATTTCGTCCACCAGGAACGTCCCGAACTCGTGAATGAACTGGTGCTGAAGTTCCTGAAATCCTGATCCTTCTCGGATGCGGATGCCGAATTCCTAACTTCTTCTTGTCCGAGGAGAGGTTAGGATCCAAAAAAGAGCCGGGATTCTTCGCTTCGCTCAAGAATGACACGAGAAGCACTGGGTGCAGGGGTCACCCCTGCAAACCCGCGGTGGGTTTCACTACAATCAAGTTCTTCCTCCGCATGAACAACTGGGCTCAGGACGCCGTCTTCTATCATCTGTTCCCGCTCGGATGCTTCGGGGCGCCTGTGCGCAATTCTTTTGCCGAGCCGCCAGCGAATCGGCTGTCAGCACTGACGGATTGGATCGATTATCTCGAAGACCTCGGCGTCAACGCGTTGCTGCTCGGGCCGGTCTTCGAGTCCAGCGCGCACGGCTACGACATCGCCGATTACTTCCGCGTGGATCGCCGCCTCGGCGACGACGCAACGCTCGCCGCGATGAGCCGCGAGCTGCGTCGCCGCGGCATTCGCGTGGTGCTCGACGCGGTCTTCCATCACACCGGGCGGGACTTCTGGGCGTTTCGCGACGTTCGCGAGAAGGGCCAGGCCTCGGCGCTCTGCGACTGGTATCACCTCGACTTCACGCGCTGCAGCCCATACGGCGAACCGTTTCACTACAAAGGATGGGCCGGCAACTACGATCTGGTGAAGCTCAACCTGCAAAATCCTGCCGTCCGCGAACACCTCCTGAAGGCAGTCTCATGGTGGATCGAACGGTTTGAGATTGACGGTCTGCGACTCGACGCCGCCGACGCGCTCGATCTCGACTTTCAGCGCGAGCTTGCCGCGCATTGCCGCGCGCTGAGGCCCGACTTCTGGCTGATGGGCGAAGTGGTTCACGGCGACTATCGGCGATGGGCCTATCCGGCAGGGCTCTCATCGACAACCAACTACCAGGCCTACAAAGGGCTGTGGTCCAGCCACAACGACCGCAACTATTTTGAGCTCGCGTACACGCTAAACCACCAATTCGGGCCCGAGGGAATTTATCGAGGGCTCGCGCTTTACACCTTCGCCGACAATCACGACGTCAATCGCATCGCGAGCATTCTCGACAACCCCGCGCATCTGGCCCCGCTCTACATCTTATTAATGACGATGCCGGGCGTCCCCTCCATCTATTACGGCAGCGAATGGAGTATCGAAGGGCGCAAAGCACCGGGCACCGACGCGCCACTGCGTCCAGCACTCGACCCGGTCACGTTGCCCGAGCAGTCGACACATCCTGAATTGCATTCAGCCATCAAATCGCTCATCGCGATCCGCCGTCGATACGCCGCGTTGCGCGGAGGCGACTACGCCCAGCTTCACGTTGCGCACGAACAATTTGCTTTCCTTCGCCGCGACTCGTCGAGCACGATCATCATAGCCGTCAACGCCGCCGATCAACCCGCCGAAATCCCACTGCGCATCCCCGAAATCGCCACCGGCCACCTGATCGACACGCTGAACGACGGCAGGCAATTCAGCGTAGTCGACGGACGATGCACCCTGCCCATCCCCGCGTGCAGCGGAAGAATTCTCGAAGCCAGACAGTAGCCCCAAACCCTTCTAACAGGGACCCTACGAGTACTCAGGGTAAACTCCGCCCGCATCTTTTCTTATTTTAGTACTGGGTGCAGGGGTCACCCCTGCCCGAGGAAGCTGTAAAAAATGAAACCCACGGCGGGTTTCACATTAAATCAAGTTCCGCTCCCGCCGCGATTGACGATGTACCCTCTGAACATCGCCTGCGCATTCATCGCGGGCCGATACTCCGAAATCGAGCGCGAGCCGAGGCGGTCGTCGTTCCACACCGCATGTGGCGTGCCCGCCGGGATGACCATCACCCTGCCCCGCTCCAGAACGTATTCCTTTCCCGCCACTCTGCATCGCACAGTGCCCTCGACGACTTCGAGGCGCTCCTCCTGATGTGTGTGAATGTGATCGCGCGGCGGCTTCGACACGTCGCGCGCGATATACTCGCAGCGGAAGAGTTCGCCGGCGGTCTCCTCCGCCGACTTGAGGACGATCACTCGATCTTGTGTCGATGTTGCCGGACGATCCGAAACCTGAGTCGCCATGATCCTTCTCCCTTCGTGGAATGCCGCGTAAGGAGAAAATTTAGCATCCCGCCCGCGATGTACCGGTGCGCCACTCCTGACAGCCATCTGTCAGCAGCGTGAGTCGGGACACGCGCAACCGCGAAGATCCTGACAGCGTGCCTTCAGGAGGCTTGCCGACGCGTCACGATTTGCTCAGCAGATGGCGGAACAGGTCCTGCGCCGACTTGCCGGCTTCTTGCGGGAATGCCTCGCTCAGGAACTCGACGTCGCTCATGCGGTCGACGCGGAAAAAGCGGAAGTCGTCGCGCAGTTCGCACCACGACGCGGCGGTCCAGAACGGCGGATAGAACCAGAGGCTCAGAGGACGCACCTTGCGGCGCGTTTCGGCGCCTTTCTCGTCGCAGTATCGGAACCGAACTTTCCGGCAACCGCGAATCGCGGCGCGCAACCGTCCAAGATCGAACGCGACCGGCACCCGCCGCACGTCCTTGGGCGCCCATAGCGATCGATCGTCCAACATCCGCTGCAGATGGGCCGGGAGCACGTTCTCGATCTTCGATATTGCCGCGTCGGCCGCGCGACCCAGCTCGGCGTCGCTCCAGTTCTGCACCATGCGAGCGCCGAAGACGAGCGCCTCGAGCTCGCTCTCGCTGAACATGAGCGGCGGCAGGTCGTAGCCCTTACGCAACGAGTAACCGATTCCGGCCGCGCCCTCGATCGGGACCTTGCTCGCGATCAAATCGCTGATGTCGCGGTAGATAGTGCGCTCGCTGACGCTGAACTGTTCCGCGAGCGCGCCGGCGGTGACCACGCGATGTCTGCGCAGCCGCTGAATGATCTCGAACAGGCGATCGGCGCGGCGCATGATGAGCTTCTCTCACTGTCGCAGCTGAACGGCAACACCCGCTCAACTATTGGGTGCAGGGGTCACCCCTGCCCAGGGAAGCAGTAAAAAATGAAACCCACGGTAGGTTTCACATTCAATTAAGTTCCTTCGCCCGCAACAATCCGTAAGCCGTCACTGCGAAGAACACGACAAGGTTGATCGACGCAGCCGCGATCAGCGCCGCGTTCGGATGGTCAGGAAAATATGTCGACGTGTCCGCCAGATGCTTGATGTACACGAGGTTGAACAGGAACGTCGCGCTGACGACGGCGAAGGTCGAAGTGAGAAAGCCGCTCTCCAGCGCGATCGGAATCAGGAACACCAACGGGTAGTACAAGTATCGCTCGTGTATTCGCGGCGCGAACATGAAGAATCCGAATAGCGCGACGAAGATTGCGAGCATCGCCGCGCGAGCCGACCGCGCCCGCCAGATCAGATACGACGCGATCAGATAAACGGCGCAGGTGATCGCAAGGCCGAACGCACTGTACGATACGCCGCCGAAGATTTTGTCGGTGTCAGGCGTGCCGATGCCGCCGATCAACCCCATGAAGTTGAACGCGCCGACCGAAGCTTCGCTGAATCGCGTGCCGAGGTCCTTATATACGTTGAATATCCAGTTCCACGGATGCCCGAGTTGATACGGCAGCACGCCAATCGCGACCGTGCCGGCAAATACGCCCGCGCACCACACGCATTCGGCGGCGCCCGCATTGAACAGCGTCCACAACGCGAGCGGCGGCGTGAACGCGAGCGCTTGCGGCTTGGCCAGGATGGCAATCGCAGCGGCGCTCCATCCCAGGCGGTAGCGCCGCGTGAGGATCAAAATCGCCGCGACGAGCATTGGCAGCGCGACGACCGAGTCGCTCTGGCCCCACACCACCGTATCGAAGATCAGCGCCGGGTTCAGCGCGAACAGCATCATTATAATGAGGGCGCGCAGGCCGCGTCCGTCGCGCCACGCCGCGAAGTAGGTCGTCAGACCGATGAACAGATCGGCAATCAGCGGCGGCGCCTCGACGATCACGCGAAAGCCGTTCGCGATCGGCTCGATCAGCTTGCCGATCCATCCCGAGAGCCACAGCAGGTACAGCGACCCGGGCGGATACGAGTCGACCGGCAGGCCGGGATCGTAAATTTTCGACGGCCCCAGCACGGCGGCCAGCAATGCGCGGTTGGTCTTCGCCCAGATGTCCCAGTAAAAGCCGGTGAAATGAAACAGCGCGCCAAACTTGACGGCGGTGATCGCGAGCATCACCCCGGCCGCGAGCATCCAGGTCCTCTCTCCTGCTGCGAGCGCGGGTCGCCAGATTGTCCCGAGCGCCCACCCGAGCAGCCCCAGCAGGATCAGCCCGCAGAGGACACCCGTCGCACGGATCGAGACTCTGTCATCCGGCTGACGTAACGGGTCCTTGTCGAGTTGGCGAATTGCTCCGAGATCGAAACTGTCCGCCCCCGCGGGCGGCATACTCGCAACCGCGACGACTTTGATATTGCGAAATGACGCGCGCCCCGTGTCCCCGTTTGCCGCAACACCAAGCTGGCAGAGCAATTCAGTCACATCGCCCCATCGATCTTCGATTAGAAAGAACGAAAGCGTCTGCCAGTCCGCGGTGCCTTGCAGATGTCTCGAGACGAGCACCATTCCGTCGTAAGTGCTGATCGCGATATTCGCGCCGCCGCCCTCACCCGGCATCGCGCCCTCGACGCGCGCGTCGGCGCTGACCTGGTAAATCCCGGGCCGCAGTATCAGCGCCTGATGCCAACTCGCGTAGTTGCGACCCTGATTGGCGATTCCCAGCACGCCGCCCTCCGCCGGCGTGTAGCTCCACGAAAACTTGCCCAGCTTCCTGTCATGGGAGAGCGCGTACCAATCAGCCGGCGCGCCATCGAAGCCGGCGGCAAGATCGCCGTTCTTTACGAGATTGGCCGCGGCAAACGCGCAGATTGGCTCGCAGAGCCATGATGCGCACAGTGCGAGCGCCGCAACCGCGATGAATCGCCGCATTGGTTCGATCGAATCCGACGCCGTGAGGTGAACCGATCCATGCGCATCCAATCAAGTGTGGATACGCATGCGCAAGGCCTGCTGCGTTTTGTATCCGCGCCAACTAGGATGGGCCGCAGGCGGCTCGAACCAGAAAAACCAGGGGAGGATCCACGATGCCTGAGAAATCACGCGGCCCCGCTCTCACAATCTTCGCGCTGCTGTTCGTCCTGCTCGCGATATCCGACTTCAGCAAGCCGCTATCGCACAGCCCCGGCATCGGCTTCGTCTTCATGGGCGTCAGGCAGAGCGGCACCGCCAACGCGATCATGGGTCCGCTGTTCGGAGTCTGCCTCCTGATCTACGCCTACGGCATCTGGACGATGCGCCACTATGCGCTGCCGGTCGCGTACATCTTTACAGCTTGGGTGATTATAAACACGGTTCTTTTCTCAATTAAGAATAGCCACGTCCCGCAGCGCCCGTCCTTGCCCGTTGTGATTATCACGACCGCCATCGGCATCGGTGTCCCGCTCGCGACGGCGATCGTTCTGTCCCGCCGCCAGGCCGACCTCAGCTGACAGCCCGCGTACTCCGCGATGCCAGTAAAATGACTAAATCGCGCGGCGCCGCTCTGACGATTCTCGCGCTACTGCTCGCGCTGATGGCGATTTCGGATTTCGGCAAGCCATTCTCCCACCACTCCGGCGTCGGTTTTGTATTCTTCGGCACGCGCCTCTCAGGCCTGCCCAACACGATCATCTCGCCGATTTTCGGCGTCATGCTTGCCGTGTATGTGTACGGAATCCTCGCGATGCGCAAATTTGCGCTGCCGCTCGGCGTCTTCTACGCGGCGTACGTGATCCTCAACATGCCCTTGTTCATCCTCAAGTACCACGGCACCCCGGTGATGCAGGAGCATTCGTGGGCCTACCTCGTTCCCTACCCGTTCGTCGCGATAGGAGTCTCGTCGGGCGCCGCCTGGATGCTATACCGCCGTAAGGCCGACCTCCGTTGAAGCTTTTCGATTCCGCCCGCCGCCGCGCAGTCCAGGATTTCCGCGCCTACGCCACCGAGCGCGCGATCGACTTCAAAGACCTCGACGCCATCAACGACAACGCCCGCCGACTCTCTACTCTAGGACGGGTGTCTAAAAGGTTTGTTTACATCGGCGAGCCCGATCATTTCATCCATGAGAAATACGCATACCGCCTCCTGATGCTGACCTGGCTGGCTGCGCACGGATTCACGCATGTAGGCGAGGAACTCGGCGCGTCCGATGGAATGCGAATCGATCGCTTCATCGCGACCGGCGACCAATCGCAACTCGAACGCATCTCGGTCTACGGCTATTCCGGCGCGATTCGGAGCGATCGCGACGACACTCCGACCGGAATCCTCCGCGACTCTTTCGGCGATGCGTACCCGACCGCGCAATTCGCCGCCGAGCAGAAACGCTTCGCCCGCGGCCTCCGCGAAATCGCGACGCGCCTCGAGTCGCGCGACGACGCCCCGCGTTTACATTTTTTCGGTTTCGATATCGATCCGCTGCCCGGCGGCGGCTACGAAGACCTCGCCGAAATCCTCGAGTCCGCGCCACCCGATACGACAGTAGATCGAATCCGCAACGCACTAGAGCGCGTGAAGGGCGAAACCATCGACGCTGAAATCGCACGGCTCGACGAATCCCTGAAATTGATCGAAGCCAGCCGCGAGCGCCTCGCCGAGATCCTCGGCGCCAAACACCTGGACGCATTACGCCGCTCCGCGACCGGCCTCCGCGACAGCTTCGACTATGTGCGCATCACCTACCCGGCGAAGACCTGGGACGCGCTGAATCCCGGGATGGCTTTTCGCGAGCGCTACATGCATCGGCAGGTCGACCGTAGGCTCGCGCAAATGCGCCCGAACGAAAAGCTAGCCTTGATGAGTCACAACATGCACCTGTGCCGAGCCCCCGACGCAGTCGCGGGGAGCAACGCCGCCGCCGGTCCCGGCGGCAAAACCGATCCTCCGCTAGGTGCATGGCTAGCCGCGCGCTACCCGGCCGAGGTCTTCTCAATCTGGATGCTGATAGGTCACGGCACCGACGCCCAACCGTTTCCTGCCCTCTCAAATAAAATAAGAGAGAAGCAGGGAACCCTGAACGCCCTGCTAAGCGACATCGGCGAATGCTTCCTGTTGCCAATCGACCCAGCCGACCAGCGCGCCCGCCTCCTGACCGAACCCATCGACATAACCCACGACGGCAACAGCGGCACCCGCACCTCAGTAGCCCGCCAAGCCGACGCAATATTTTTCATCCGCGAAGTAACCCCCCTTCGCGCATAGCCGACGAGCGATTTCTTCCCCTCTCCTGAAGGGAGAGGGGCCAGGGGTGAGGTTGCCCGCGTGATTCAAGATTCTGCGTCTACCGCACCACAAGCATGCTAGCCAAGCCCTACTTCGCGGCCGCACCGGTCCCCGACAGCGTCACCGTCTGCGGCGAGCCGGTCACATTGTCATAAATCATCAGGCTGCCACTCTGCTCCGTCGTGTCCGTCGGCTTGAAAGTCACCGACGCCTTGCAGCTCTTGCCGGGCGCGAGCGTCTTCTCGCATTCCGACTTGACCGCGAACATCGACGGCGCCGCAATCTCCATCTCGATACTCACCGGCACACCGGTTTTTTTCTTACCCTTGTTCTTGATCGTGATAGTCTCCGGCTTACTGATATTCCCAACCGTCACCTTACTTCCAAAAGCAATCGAACTCCGGCTGATAGCCGGACTATCGCCAATCGGAAGCGAAGTCGGCGTGGAAGTAGGTGTCGCGGATTCCGTCGCAGTCGCCGTCGCAGTCGGGGTCGCCGTAGGTGTGCGACTGGTTGACGTCGAGGTCGCCGTCGCCGTCGGTGTCGCCGACGCGGTCGCCGTGGGCGTCGCCACCGGCGACCCGCCGAATCGGAACACCGCGCCCAGCGCATGCGCGCCGCCGTTCGTAGTGGTGCCGTAGAAGGTGCCGTCCTTGGCTTGGAGCAGGCCGGCTTCAGGATTTTCGCCGTCGACGCAATTGGCCACGCTGCAGAACGAGTAGCTGTTCAGCGTGCCGGACGGCGTGAGCTGGAACACGGTGCCCTCGTTATTCGCGCCGCCTCCGAATGTGGTGCCATAGAGGTTGAGGTCGCTGCCCAGGATAACGCCCGCTTGAGGATTTTCGCCGTCGGCGCAATTGGCCACGCTGCAGAACGAGTAAAGCGTGGTCAGCGTGCCCGACGGCGTCAGCTTGAACACGGTGCCGCCGACATTCGTGCCGCCGCCATTGGTGGCGCCATAGAAGTTGCCGTCACTGCCTTGGCTCAGGCCGACCGGAGTAAGGCCGTCGAGGCAAAAGAATGTCTCAGGGTCGATCACGCTGCAGAATGTGTAAAGGGTGGTCAGGGTGCCGGAAGGCGTTACCTTGAACACCGTGCCTTCGCCCTTTGCGCCGCCGGACGTAGCGACGCCATAGAGGTTGCCGTCGAGGCCCATGATCAGGTTGGCGGGAGCGATGCCGTCGGCCGTATCAAACGTGTGGAGGGTGGTCAGCGTGCCGGACGGCGCGAGCTGGAACACCGTGCCCGCGAAATTTGCGCCGCCTTGATGAGTGGTGCCATAGAGGTTGCCCTCGCTGTCTCGGACCACGCCGCCGGAAGGCGCCTGACCGTCGGTGCAATCAGTCTGGCTGCAGAACGCATAAAGGGTGGTCAGCGTGCCGGAAGGCGTGAGCTCGAACACCGTGCCGCTACCATTCGCGCCGGCGCCGGCAGTGGTTCCATAGAGGTTGCCGCCGCTGTCCTGGATCACGCCGGCTTCAGGACTGGCGCCGTCAGTGCAACCGATCTTGCTGCAGAACGTATAAAGACTGGTCAGCATGCCGGAAGGCGTGAGCTTGAACACGGTGCCAGCCTCCGCATTATTCGCGCCGCCGCTGAGGGTGGTGCCATAGAAATTGCCGTCGAGGCCTTGGATCAGTCCGGCTTGAGGACCCACGCCGTCGATACAGTCCACGTCGAACGATCGCTGGCTGCAGAACGAGTACAGCACCGATTCCGTCGGCGCCTGGGCCGTGACCGCACTGGCCGCGAGCAACAAGACGCAAATCATCGAGAAGATTCCAAGTCGTCTCAGTGATTTCTGAATCGGATTCACGCGTCCGAACCAGCAGCCCCTGACTTCCCCACCAGGAACGACTTTCGATCTTGTTATGAGCATCGCTGCTCCCCCACTGCGAAAGGTCAGCAGTCTTCCAGCTGATCAACTTTTGAGACGTAATCGCGCGCCTGCGTCGCTCAATGCCCCGCTGAAAATGGACCCCGACACGCAGCTACGCAACTCGGCGTTATCTGGTTACACGCCTGCACCCAGGATGCAAGCGCAAGCCGCGCCGCTTCGAGCTCCGGCAAACCAGCTGTTTTGACCCCTCCCGTCGGCAGACTCATGCGGCGAACGCACGCCGTAACGCAAGTTAAGGGGGGTAGATGAGACTCGATCTCAGTCTTTCTTCCCCTCTCCCTGTAAGGGAGAGGATCGAAGGTGAGGGTCCTTATACAGCGCGCTATCTTGCGCGCGATTCAAGATTCTGTTTCTGCTGCCAGCTTGGCATTCCGATGACGGACGGACCTCTACTTGGCCGCCGCACCGGTGCCCGACAGCGTCACCGTCTGCGGCGAGCCGGTCACATTGTCATAAATCATCAGGCTCCCACTCTGCTCCGTAGTGTCCGTCGGCTTGAAAGTCACCGACGCCTTGCAGCTCTTGCCGGGCGCGAGGATTTTCTCGCATTCCGACTTGACCACAAACATCGAAGGCGCCGCTATCTCCATTTGGATGTTCACCGGCACACCGCTTTTTTTCTTACCCTTGTTTTTGATCGTGACCGTCTCCGCCTTGCTGATACTTCCAACCGTCACCTTATTTCCAAAAGCAATCGAACTCCGACTAATAGCCGGACTATCGCCAATCGGAAGCGAAGTCGGCGTAGCAGTTGGGGTAGCGGATACCGTCGCCGTCGCAGTCGCCGTCGGGGTGGAACCAGTCGCGGTCGCCGTCGCAGTTGGGGTCGCCGTCGGCGTCGAGCCGTCCGACCCGGGTCCGATGGCGAGGGAACCAACCAAATTTAGCTCGGTGAGTGGACCCCCTATCGTAGCGCTGGGGAACTCATCGAGCACTCCGCTGCTGCTTCCCAGCGCCGGATAGACCAACACGCCGCCAGCGTCGGCGAAACTCAAGTTGGGAATGGCGATGCTCGACACATAGATTTCGCCGCCAGAGTCCAGCGCGATGCCTATTGGCACGGTTAGAGCGGTGTTGTTCCCGCTAATGGTGGCGATGGGGAACTCGTCGAGCGGCCCCGTGCTGCTTCCCAGCGCCGGATAGACCAACACGCTAGCCGCGCTCATGTCTGCCACATATATTTTGTCGCTGGAATCCACCGCGATGCCTGCCGGACCGATTAGGCCGGTGTTGGCCCCGCTGATGGTGGCGATGGGAGCGATGTTGCCGTCGCTCTTTGCAGAATAGACTAACACGCTGGGGCCGCCGAAGTCCGCCACATAGATGTTACCGTTGGAGTCCAACGCGATGCCCTGTGGACTGGTCAAGCCCGTGTTGCTCCCGCCGATGGTGGCAATGGGAGCCTCATCGAGCATCCCGGTGCTGCTTCCCAGCGCCGCGTATACAAACACGCTCTCGATGCCCGTGCCGAAGACGGAGGCCGTCACATAGATGTTGCCGCTGGAATCCAGCGCGATAGTGTCCGGGCCTAAAGGGGCACTCAGACCGGTGTTACTCCCGCTGATGGTGGCTATGGGGGCGGCGTTGCCGTTGCTCCCCGCCGCATAGACAAACAGGCTCCCGGCATAGGGGTCTGCCACATAGATTTTGCCGCTGGAATCCACCGCGATGCCTCCCGGACGGACGATCAGGCCGGTCGTGATGTTTGTGCCGATGGCGGTGCTGGGCGCCTCGTTCAGCACTCCTGTGCTGCTTCCCAACGTCGGGTAGACCAACACGCTAGGCCCGCTGAAGTCCACGACACAAATTTTGCCACCGGAATCTATCGCGACGCCGTATGGGGTGCTCAGGCCGGTGTTGCTCCCGCCGATGGTGGCGATGGGAGCCTCGTCGAGCGTCCCGGTGTTGCTTCCTGGCGCCGCATAGACATACACACTGGCAATGTCCGTCACATAGATTTCGCCACCGGAGTCCAGCGCGATCCCGATTGGGCCGTTCAGGGCGGTGTTGGTCCCGCTGATGGAGGCGATGGGAGCGACGTCGCCGTCGCTCCCCGCCGAATAGATAAACACGCTAGAGGCGTAGTTGTCGGTCACATAGATTTTGCCGCTGGAATCCACCGCGACGTCTGCTGGCTCGACCATGCCCGTGTTGCTCCCGCCGATGGTGGCGATCGGAGCCTCGTTGAGCGTGCCGGTGCTGCTTCCCAGCGCCGCATAGACATACACGCCGCCATTGTTCGCCACATAGATTTTGCCGCCGGAGTCCAGCGCGATCCCGATTGGGCCGCTCAAGCCGGTGTCGATCCCGCTGATGGTGGCAATGGGCGCCTCGTTGAGCGTCCCGGTGCTGCTTCCCAGCGCCGGATAGACCCTAACACCGATGCCACCACCATTTGCCACATAGATTTTGCCGCTGGAATCCAGCGCAATGCCTTCTGGGGCGAAAAGGCCAGTGTTGCTCCCACCAATGATGGCTGTGGGAGCGACATCGGCCTTGCTCCCGTTGGCGTAAACGGTGACAGTTGAGTCGCATTCGTTCGTGACATAAATGTTCCCGCTCGCATCAAAGGCCACAAATTTCGGCTGCGAGAGGCCGGTAGGGGCGGGTGCCAGCGTAGGAATATCGCCGTTGCTCGTAGCGGGATATGCCGTGACCGCGTCGCTGCAAGCGTCCGTAACGAAGAGCGTCGGGGCCGGCGGCCCGCTATAGGCGCGCGGCGAGGCGCTGAAGAATATGAAAGCCGGAATCGCGAACGCGACCACGCTGATAAACGCGATCGCGCCAATCCGTACTTTTCCCCGCGAGTAGGCAACCGCGAGACCGCGCATGAGCGTTCCTCCCTTTTGGCAACAGTCCGGAACGGTGCGCTCACGAGCCGACGATTACCAGGCCGCTGTTTAGCCTGTCGCCACGTGTAGTGTCAACGCAGAGCGTTGTGTGACGGGTCCGAGCACGACCAAAAGTCACTGGGTGCAGAGCCTGTCCTGAGCGAAGCCGAAGGAGGTCGCCCCTGCCAACCGTTGTCATAGTGCTCTGCCATAATACAAAGCGTGAATTCCTCAACCGCTCGCGCCCGCGCACTCACCTCCGATCAAACCAATCCAACCCATCCGAACTCATCATGCGCCGCCAACTTCACTCCCTGCGGAGATCGAGGGGAAGTGCAGGAGAAGACGGAATTTGACAAACAGCCATTTTTCGGGTTTAGAACAATGTTTCCATCAGAACCTGTCCGCCCAGCAGTGATTGCGCCGGCGCCAATCCGCGAATGCATCTCGCGTCTGGCCACGGCCGGCGTTAGAATTTCTGGTAGCTCTCCGCGAGGTGCTCAGATGAAACGATCGCGCGACGGATCGATCATTGGACGACGCGAGTTCCTGAAAACCGGCGTGCTGGCCGGCGTGGGCGTATCGATCCTGCCGCTGGCGGGTGCCGCGCACGCGTCGGTTGAGGCGGCTTCCCACGTCCGCCGCTACGCGACGCTCGGCCGCACCGGTCTCAAGATTTCCGACATCTCGTTCGGCGCGAGTCGCCTGACTTCCGGCAACGAAGACCTCGTTCGTCACGCATTCGATTCCGGCATCAACTACTTCGACACGGCCGAGACCTACACCGACGGCGAATCCGAGACCACGATCGGCAACGCGCTCAAGGGCAAGCGCGACAAGGTCTTCCTGACCTCGAAGACGATCGCGCGCGCCGACGACAGCCGCGCTTCGATGATGACCGCGCTCGAAGGCAGCCTGCGCCGCCTGCAGACCGACCATATCGACGTCTACTTCAACCACGCGGTCAACGATCCCGCGCGGCTGAAGAATCCCGAATGGTACGAATTCGTCTCCCAGGCGCGCAGGCAGAGCAAGATTCGCTTCGTCGGCATGTCGGGACACGCCGGCAACCTCGGCGAATGCCTCGACTACGCCATCGACAGCGGCCACTACGACGTAATCCTGTGCGCGCACAACTTCGGCCAGGACCCGCGCTTCTACCAGCGCTTCCTGCGCAACTTCGACATGGTCGCGGTTCAGCCCGAGTTGCCGCGCGTGATGGCTAAGGCCACGCAGCACGGCGTCGGCGTGGTTGTGATGAAAACCCTGATGGGCGCGCGCTTGAACGACATGCGTCCGTATGAATCCGGCGGCGCGACCTTCTCGCAGGCGGCCTTTCGATGGGTGCTGTCGAATCAGAACGTCGACGCGCTGATCGTCTCGATGACGAGCCGCCAAATGATCGACGAGTACCTGGGTGCGTCGGGAGCGCGCGCGACTGCCGCGGCGGATCTCCCGCTCTTGAATCGCTATTCGAGCCTCAACGGCGATTCGCAGTGCCGCCCCGCGTGCAACCTGTGCGCGAACGCCTGTCCGTACGGCGTGCCGATTGCCGACGTGATGCGCACGCGGATGTACGCGCGCGACTATGGTGATATGCGCTTTGCGCGCAGCGAATATGCGATGCTCTCAGCGAACGCTGCGGCTTGTCTCACTTGCGACGCGAAACCGTGCGCAGGAGCGTGTCCGCACGGCATCGCGACCGAAGTATTGCTCGCGCCAACGCATCGCATGCTCGCGTAGCAGTTTTCATCGGACTCTCAGAACTTCGAGAGCAGTCACTCCGCGAATCCATCGCGCGTGGCGCTTGTCACCAGGCACGATCAGCCGCAGCGGACCTTCGCGACTGTCGAGTGGCTTGCCGTCGCGACGATCAGCCAACAGAATTACGCGGTCACTGAAGGCGGGATCGAATTCCGCCAGCGAGAAAAGCACTCGGTAGCCGTCCGGGGCGCTGGCGACAATACCCACCGCCATGTTTGGCCCTTTCAACTCCTTGTCGAGCGGCGCGCCGGCCTTTTTTAGAATTTCCTCGACCGGCACCCCTCCATACTCGGCTTGCGCGCCTTTCTCGTCGGTGACGCGGATCGTCTGCCGTTGAAATGCGGCGATATCGGTCAGGCTGAGGTCCAGATGATTTGGCACCTCGCCGCTGACGCGAAGTGCGACGGCTGGCGACGCCTGCGCAAACGCACTCGCCGGCGTGCATAGCAGCACGATCAGCAGCGCGATCTGTCGCGGCCACGGATTTTCGCGCGGCATTTGGGATCGCTAGCCTTTCTGAATCATGACCTCGGTGGCCTTGATGACCGCGGTCACTTTGTCGCCTTTCTTCAGGCCCATTTCTTCGGCGCTCCGCTTGGTGATGACGGACTCGACGGTATTGTCTCCGACCTTCACGGTGACGAGCGCGGTGACGGTCCCGAGAATTACTTCGGTAATTTCGCCTTTCAGATGGTTGCGAGCGCTGAGTGCCATAAAAATTTTCTCCTCACCATCCTTATCTCACATCGGGCGCCGAATAATCAGAACGGAATCCGCGCGGTCAGAATTACGTTGTGGTTGTAGTTGCGATGGAACGTCGCCGCGACCTGGTAGCCTCCGCCGAACGTCAGTCCGACTCGATCATGAATCGGAATTCGACCAATCAGGAGGCCGGGGGTGAGATAGAGCATCTGGTGCCCGGTGTCGGCGCCGTACGACTGCCACGTGTAGCTCGTTTCAAACTCCGGCCATAGATATTTGAAGACGTGATATTGGAAAGTGGTGTTCCACGCGAGCGGCATCCCCAGCCGGTCCAGACCGCCGCTCGGGAACGTGACACCGACGGTGGACTGGACGTCGAAGTCGCCGAATCCTTTGCCGGCCGCGAGCGTGGGGGTGAAGAGAAAATGCCCGTTGCCGTTGACGTTGGAGCCGGTCGGCACGCTGAACCCCATGAAGGCGCTGACGAGGTAGTTGCCGTTCTCCTCGTTGGCGGAGAGCAACCGATATTTGAGCAGGAATGGCCAATCGGCGAAGCCGTCAGTATTGCGCGGTATGTTGCGCTTGAGAAAGGCCGGGACGCCGATTATGACCTCGGTGTTCTGGAACGGGATGAGCTCAATCCCCTTGCCGCCGCCGAAGTTATCGGTCGCGACCCCGTCGCGCAACGACTCGAAGTACTGGTCGTAGCGGACTTCCTCCTCGAGCCGCGGGCTGACCGTCACCAGCGGGGTTATCCAGTGCGGCTGCTCGCTCTGGATTTGCGTGACGCGCGGAAACCAGTTTGTGAAATAATCTTCTATAGCGGACCCAACCCCGGAGACGCTTTGTGCGCGGCACGGCGTCGCGACGGCGAGCATAATGGCCAGAACTATTGCGGTCGTCGATGAAGGGATTTTCATGATAGCGACCGATATGCCATGTTAAGAGCGAAATGACAAGTATTATGGCATCGATTGGCAAGGCGGTGTTGCGCGCGCGCCTCGCCCGCAATCTCACCCAGACCGAGCTGGCGCGGCGCGTGGGAATTTCGCGGCAGGCGCTCGGCGCGATCGAGTCGGGCGTCTATCATCCGGGCGTGGCAATCGCGATTCGCCTCGCGCGTGAGCTCGGCGAGACTGTCGAGACGCTGTTCGGCGAAAGTGGCGATGAAACCTCGACGCTCGTGGAGGCGAACTGGTTCGACGACCTGCGACGCCGCAATCCCACCGCTGGATCCCGCGTGTCGCTTGCACGCGTGCGCGGAAGAGTCGTGGCCGTGGCGCGGCCGGCCGCGCATCTGACGCTCGCGCCGGCGGCCGGCGTGCTGCAGCGCGCGCGGCGCCGTCGCGTGGATGTCTGCACGTTTCTGCTGCCGTCCGAAATCGACTCGACGCTGTTGATGGCGGGATGCGACCCGGCGGTTACGATGCTGGTGGACTGGCTCGCGCGCCGGCGCTCGCCGGTTCATGCGGTTGCCCTTCCGTGCTCGAGTCGAACGGCGCTGCGTGCGTTGGTCAACGGCCGCGCGCATGTAGCCGGCGTGCATCTTCGAGATCAGAAGAGCGGCGAGTACAACCTCGCGCCAATCCGCCGCGCTTTGGGTAATCGACGTTCGATGGTGGTGAACTTTGCGCGCTGGGAATTAGGCCTCGCGACGGCGCCCGGCAATCCGCTCGCGATTCGCGGTTTCGCCGATCTTGCGCGGCCCGGCCTCAAAATCGTGAACCGCGAGGACGGCTCGGGCGCGCGCGCTGCTCTCGACCAGGCCCTCGACGAGCTCGACATCCAACCCGGCCGTATCGCAGGCTACCAGTTCGAAGTCGGCGGACATCTCGAAGTCGCCGCCGCGATCGCGACGGGACAGGCTGACGCCGGCGTCACGATCCGACTCGGCGCCGACGCCTACGGATTGGATTTTCTTCCCCATCGCGACGAGCGCTACGACCTCGTCATCATGGATCACGACGCCGACTCGACGCCGGTCAAGGCGCTGCTCGACGCTCTCAACTCGCGACGTTTTGCGCGCGAGGTAAGCCAACTATGCGCCTACGACACCACCCAGATGGGCCAGGTTGTCCGCGCCTGACACTCTGCCGTTAATCTAGTGTGCTGTCCTGCAAACATCTTTAAGAACAGAGCCCTAACCCCTGGCCCCTTCCCCAGAAACGGGGAAGGGGATTTGTGGCAACTATTCGCCACGTCCTATCCCCCTCACCCCCTTTCCAGGGTGGAAAGGGGGAACAGAGGGGCAGCTGAAGACTTGAAAGCGCGGTGGGTGGCTGTTCGGAACGAACCAGACCATTTTTAAGTTATTTGTGGAACGCGATACTAGCCGGTTTTGCTCCTGTGAATTTCCGCTGATCTTCGACCCCTCTGTGCGTAAGAATTCGCGAGTTCGTAACAATCGACTCATCATGTCGTAACGACTCCTCTTTAGGTTGCCCGTGCCGCGGAGGGAGGACGCCGATTTCCTATGCTGAATGGGCGGTTGGCGGCCTGAGTTCCCGTTAAACGGAATCGAGCGGCGAAAGTTTTCGCATCGTGGAGAGTCCAGGGAGGACGATGATGAGACGTACGATACGAATGGTTGCGCTGTCGATGCTTGGCACGGCACTGATGCTCAGCGCTGTCGCCATCACACCAAGACCTGTGTGGAGCGAGGACGGGCGAGCGGTCACGCTCTATACCGATCCCGCCAGCGGCGAGGTCTTCACCAAGAGGTGTAGGCACTGCGTCAGGCTCGGCGAGTACATCCCGGCCGGATCGACCGAAGAAATCGAGCGCAGGGTCCAACGCCGCGTTACTCAGCAGACCCAGCAGCAATTGGACCAGGAGCGCGCTGCGATGGAGGCTGAGGAAGCGCAAAGGGCGGCGCAGCAGCAGCAGTGGAACGCCGAGATGGCCAAGCAGGTCTCGACGATCCAGCCTTGGGCCACTGAGTTCGGCGATCGCTGGTACAAGAAGATCTCGATCGGCACGCTGGTTTACGCCGACTATGGGTACTGGACTCACACTGGATTTGGCCCGCAGTTCCTGACGCAACAGGTGTGGGACGGTCCCGGCAACAACAGCTTCAACTCGTTCGACATCACGCGCACCTACCTGGATTTCAAATTCACACCTAACGAGGACGTCTCGGCGCGCGTTACGCCCAACATGTTCCTGGCGCTTAACACCAACAGCACCTGCACAGCGACCTCGACCTCGACCTCGACCGGCGGAATCAAGACCACGACCACGACCAAGTGCACCGTGAGCACGGGCGACAAGTTCGGCTCCAACACCGGAGTTGCCCAGACCGACGATGGCGACCTCGCCTTTCGTGTGAAGTATGCGTACATCGACTACAACACCTTCTTCCAGAAAGTGTTGAAGGTCGCGGCGATGCACGACGACAAATTCACCTTCGGCCAGCAGCAGAACCCGCTCGTCGATTGGGAAGAGAATCTGTGGGGCTTCCGCTATACCGCCCTTACGCCGTGGAACTATTTGAGCCTCAGCTCGACGCAGGTGGGCGTCGCGATGAAGGGTCCCATCAAGTTTAACGAGAAACAGTACGCGGACTACGACTTTGGCGTGTACGACGACGCCAGCTTCCACGCCGTCGAGCAGAGCGCTTACAAACAGGTGATGGGCCGCGTGACGATCAATCCTTTCGGCGCGGAGTCGCGCTACGATGGCTTTGGTCTGACCGGCTTCTACGATTATGGCTACTCGCAAAAGTGTACGCCCGACCAGAATGAAGTGGAAAACAACAACGGGACCTGCGGGCATATCACGCGCGTAGCGGGGATCGGGCACTACACTGGTGCGACACCGTGGGACGGGACTTGGGGCGTGGCCGCCGAGTGGGATTACGGCCACAATGCGTTCAGCAGCAGCAACCTGTTCTCGGGCAGCGGACCGTCGGACGCTATCGGTATCCCAAGCACAGGCCCCAGCAGTTTTGCAGCCTGGAACACGATGGTCGGAAAGATCTTGAACAGCCAGGCGATACAAGAGGGTGCGGACGTGATGGGCCACTTCGACATCCCGCACACTCCGTTCACGGCCTTCGGTCTGCTCCAGTGGCTTCAACCTAACACGCGCGTCCAGAAGGATCCGCTCGACTTCACTCGCTACGACGTGGGCTTGCAGTGGCTGGTTAACAGGTATTTCCGCGTGGCCTTCGACTCACAGGCCATCCAGTACTACCACAGCCAGTTTACGTACGACGAAAACTTCCCAGGGAATGGCAACAAGGTCCATTTGGTGCCGTTCGCAGTGCCGCGTGATACGCACGCGTTCTTCGTGCACCTCGAATTCAGATACTAATCAACGATCGGGAGGGCCGGTGCGAGCATACAAATTGCTCGCACCGGCTCGTGCTTTGAGGATGGTTGCCCGGTAAGACTGAGCCGCGATTGGAATCATTCCTCCGTATCGACTCGCTTCGAGGCCTGCTCGAGCTCATTTTGTGAGAGCGGCTCACCGAGTCGGGCTTCAGTTTTGTTTTTTTATTTTTTTGTTCCCGTCATCGAGCGACATCGAACACCTGGAATCGCGATCGCTTCCAGTCTGTGCTATCGACGTGTCGGCACTGAAGCTTGGGCACGATCTGGAGAAACCTGGATTGAGACCGCATTCGAATAGGCGCCTGCCCTGGGCGATTGGCTTCGTCCTGGCAGGCGTTTTCGCCGGAGCGGGCGCTCTCTCGCGGCCGACTTCAGATCAGTGGAGCAATTTTGCGCGCGATGCGCAGCACACGGCGCGATCGCAGTGGGCAACCGGAGCAAAGACATTGAACGGGGTCATCTGGTCGACTCCGGTGGATCTTGACCCGCAATTCATCAATGGCGAGTTGCTGATTCACTACGGCTCTCCAGTGATTACCGCCGCGAACACCGTCATCGTGCCGGTGAAGACCGGGGCAACGGACGGTTTCCGCGTCGACGCGCGCCGCGCCGCGGATGGGAGCCTGATCTGGAGTATGCCGACTGACTATTCAACCCCGCCGCATGGCTGGACGCCCGTGTTCGGCCCGGTGCTCAGCACGATCCCGCAGCCGCGAGTGTACTTTCCGGGACCGGGCGGGACGGTGTACTTCCGCAATAAGCCTGACTTGGTCTGCTCAAACCCTCACACCTGTCAGCGCCAACTCGCCTTCTATGGTCTGAAAAAATACCATCGCGATCAGAGCGACTATGACGCGGGCGTCCAGATCGACACCCCGCTATCGGCCGATTCCGAGGGTAATATCTACTTCGGCTTCACCGTCGCCCAGGGCCTCACGCCGCCGCTGCGTGACCGCAACGGCAAACCGCTGGCCAGCGGGATCGCGCGAATCAGCATGAGCGGTGACGGCGCCTGGATCTCCGCGGCTGATGCCGCCGGCGATTCGACGATAACGCAGGTCGTTCAGAACTGCGCTCCCGCGCTAAGCAATGACTTGAAAAAACTTTACGCTGCCGTCAGCGACAATAACGCGGCGGGATACCTGGTGGCGCTGAGTAGTCGCACGCTCGGCAGGCTGAAGCTCACAGAGCGGGTCCGGCTGATCGACCCCGAGTCCGGCGCCGACGCGACTTTGTCCAATGACGGATCGGCATCGCCGACGGTGGGCCCGGATGGCGACGTGTACTACGGTGTGCTCGAAGGACCGTGTTGCGGGGAAAACCATGCGCGCGGATGGCTGCTGCACTTCGACGGCGCCCTCTCACAGGTGAAGATTCCCGGCGCCTTCGGCTGGGATACCACTGCGTCGATAGTGCCTACCTCCGAGATCCCTGCCTACAGCGGTCCCTCCAGCTATCTGCTCATGACCAAGTACAACAATTACGCCCAAGCCGGAGGAGACGGCTTGAACAAGCTTGCCGTGCTCGATCCCAACAGCACCGAAACCGATCCGGTTACCGGCATCCAGGTGATGAATGAAGTGAGAACGGTGCTCGGACCGACACCGAACGAGGGAACGCCGGGTGTCCGGGAATGGTGCATCAATTCCGCGGCAGTCGACCCGCTGACCAGTTCGATTATGGCCAACAGCGAGGACGGCAAACTGTATCGTTGGATTCCCGCAACCGACGTGCTGTCGGAGTCGGTGGTGCTCACTTCCGGAATTGGCGAAGCGTACACCCCGACGGTGATCGGCGGCGATGGGACAGTCTACGCCATCAACGACGCGACTCTGTTCGCGGTGGGCCAGTAAACTCGCGGAAGTTGTTAGTTGTTGGACGCGCGATGGTTTGCTAACCAAACCTCGATGAACCCCCGCCACGCCGCCGCGCTCGCGCTCGTGGGCTGGTATCTGATGGTGCCACCCGACCAGCCGACACTGGACGATCCAACAGCTTGGGTCTCGCGGGCTCCCTTGCGCGATTGGGAGATCGTTCAACGCTTTAACGCGACCAGCGCCTGCGAAAAAAGAAAACACGAAATCATCAGTGATGCGCTTCATTCAATCAAAGATGACGCCAAAGCCAAGGACGCGGATGGAGTGCTGTCGGATTACGCAATCTCGAACAACGCGACATGTATTTCCAGGGACGATCCCCGCCTCAAGGGAAAGTAAGGCAGATTCTGCTTGCTCCTCGCCGCAGCCAGCTCAGCGCTACGGCAGTATTGCGATTGCGCGCGCGGGAAAACCCAGGCCGTGCTGCGGCTTCGGCCAGCTCACGAAAATCAACGCGCCGGTGGCCGGCACCTTGTCCAGGTTGGCCATCACCTCGATTTGCCAGTGGCCGTGCTTGAGCAGCCAGCTCTCGGACTCGAGGCCCCGCGTCGGATCCGTATCCATCGACTCGTGCCCGTTCGCCACGATACCACGCTGCTCGTACAGAAATCGGATCGCCGCCGGGGACCACGCCGGGAATGGATTGCGCTCGAACCGCCGCGGATTCCTGTCCCAGTCCTTGTACATATCGGTGCGCAACGCGGCGAACGAACCCGCCGGGACGCGGCCATGCAGTCGCTCCCACGCTTCGATGTCGGCGACGGTGAGCAGGTGGTTGGGTTCGTTCTTGAGCATCGGCGTCAGGTCGAAAACCACCAGCGGCAGGATCATCTGTTTGACTGGAATCTCGTCCACCGTGGCGCCGGTCGGATCGAAATGCGCGGGCGGGTCGATATGCGTTCCGTACTGCCCCACCATAGCGAAAAACTGGGCGCGAAATCCGTCCTGCTCAATAGTATAAGGATGGCCCGTCGCGGGGTCCGCGGCTGCGGAGAAGGTCGCCGGGCCGAACCCCTTCCATACTGGCCTCAACGGGCCGAAAGAATGCGTCAGATCGACGAACTCCTTCGATGCGATTGTCCTGTATGCTTCCGCGAGCGATCCCGCCTGCGCCGACGCGATCGCCGATGCGCCGACGATGAAAGCGACGCTCACCAGCAGCTGCCACGCCCAGATGACCAACCTTGCCCGCTTCCTGTCCATACGCGACCTCCTCATCGATGTTTCAGACATCTTCATCGTTCGCCAGTCGCCGTCTTGAATTACCGAAATCTTTGTCCCGAGTCATTTGATTACCGGGCCCTGCGCATAATGCCGGCGCTCTGGTAGAATGCGCCAATGGCTGAAGGACAGCCGCGAATTACTACCGCAGGCACGCGCGCCGCCGCCGTCTACGCACTGATGATCGGCGGCTTGGTCCTTTTCTATTTGTGGATTCGCTCGTACGGCGAGACGCTCGGCGCACCCGCACCGGTCGGGACTAACGTCTTCGGCTCTGCCTCTTCGCTCGCCAATGAGGGCGGCCTGCTGCACGTGCTGCTCGCGCTGGTGGTGGTGATCGCGACTGCGCGCGCGATGGGCTGGATTTTCCGCAGCGCGAATCAGCCCCAGGTGGTGGGCGAAATTCTCGCGGGCATCGTGCTCGGCCCTTCGCTTCTCGGACGTCTCGCGCCGGGCGCCGAAGGATATCTTTTCCCAGCGACGGTCGGGCCGTTTCTCAATATCATCGCGCAAGTCGGCGTCATCCTTTATATGTTCCTGGTCGGACTCGAGCTCGACCCCTCGCTGCTGCGCAAACGCGGCCACACGACCGTCGCGATTTCCCACGCGAGCATCATCACGCCGTTTCTGCTCGGCGCGACGATTGCGCTTTATCTATATCCGAAGTTATCGACCAGCGACGTGCCATTCACGTGCTTTTCGCTGTTCTTGGGCGTCTCGATGTCGGTGACGGCGTTTCCGGTGCTCGCGAGAATTCTGACCGATCGCGGGATTCACAAGACCCGCATGGGCGCGATCGCGCTGACCTGCGCCGCCGTCGACGACGTGACCGCGTGGTGCATGCTGGCCTTCGTGGTCAGCGTGGCGCGGGCGCAGGCGACGGGCGCGCTAGCGACGATTGCAATGGCGCTCGGATTCATCGTGCTGATGATCGGCGTCGTGCGGCCCGCGATGGTTCGCCTGTCGCTGCTCTACGGAAACCGCGGGCGGCTGACGCAGGGCGTGATGGCGTCGATATTTATCGCGCTGCTGATCTCCGCATCAGCCACCGAACTTATCGGCATCCACGCCGTGTTCGGCGCGTTCGCGCTCGGCGCGGTGATTCCGCACGACAGCGGGATGGCGCGAGAGCTGACCGACCGCCTCGAAGACATCGTTATCGTGCTGCTGCTGCCCGCGTTCTTCGCGTACACCGGCCTGCGCACGCAGATCGGGCTGGTCAGCGGATTCGAGCAATGGATGATGTGCGCGCTGATCATCGCCGTCGCGTCGCTGGGCAAGTTCGGCGGCAGCGTCATCGCGGCCCGAATCACGGGTCTTGACTGGCGCGACTCGTCGGCGCTGGGCGTGCTGATGAACACGCGCGGCCTGATGGAACTGATCGTGCTGAATATCGGGCTCGAGATGAACGTTATCTCGCCGACCCTGTTCGCGATGCTGGTAATCATGGCGCTCGTCACCACCTTTGCGACCACGCCGATTCTGCACCTGATCACGCGCCGTCAAGGCGCGGAGATCGAGCCGCTTCCGGAGCTCGGTACGTTCTCGCCCGAGCCTGCCGTCGCGCCGCAAGTCGCTCCGATTCGCGCACCGCATCCTGCACCGCGCCCTGCTCAGCCGCCGCCGCGCCCGATACTCGTCGGCACCGAGCACAGCGCCATCCTGGTGCCGGTCTCGAACCCGGAGGGCGTGGCCGTGATGGTCGAGCTCGCGCTGGCCGCGACGCCGCACGACGCACCGCCGCCGCGCGTGCTCGCCCTGGTGAAAACTCCGCCGGGCGGTGTGCGATCGGGCCTGCGCGAGGCCGACCAGCGCGTGCCGCCCCGCTCCCCCGCGCTCGCGGCGGCGATGGATTTAGCGCTCGCGCGCGGCAGCATCATCACGCCGCAGGCTGTGTGGACGACCAATCCTGCGGCGGACATTTTGGCGTTCGCCAATCAGCCGCAAATCGGATGGCTGCTGCTCGGATCGCATCGCGCGGTCTTCGGTTCCGATTTCATGGGCGGCGTGGTCCGCGAAATTCTCGACAAGGCCCGCGCCCTGCCGGTTCACGTCGCGGTCGTGATTCACGGCGGCGAACGGCCGCTGGACCGCGTCTTTGCAGTGGTGGATCGGGGGACGCACGGACGCGCGGCGCTCGACCTCGCGCTAAGAGTGGCGATGCGCAAGAAATCCGGCTTGCACGCCGTGCTGGTGCCTGACGACGGAACCGGCGAAGATACCGAACTGCTCGACCTAATTCGCGACGCCGGCCGCGCGCTGGGCCGCCGCCTCCACACCGACGTGCTCAGCGCCCCGACCGCAGCGCAACTGGCACGTCAAACACCCGGCGGCCTGGTCGTCATCGCCACCAACCTGGCCGACAAGGTAGGACTCTCGCCCGAAGATCTAACCGATCCCAAACGATGCGTCGTGGTAGTACAAGGCTCAGACAGCGCCCCCGCCCGCCTGGGCGCCCGCACAATAGAGCATCATCGAAGTGTCAAGCCTTAGCCGGTGCGGTTTCGCGGGCTAGCTGCTCGCCGGTCTTTCGCTCGACACCGAGCCAGTTATAGAAGAAGCCGCCGATCGCGGCACCGGCTATCGGCGCGACCCAGAACAGCCACAGCTGGCCGAGCGCCCATCCGCCGACGAACAGCGCAGGGCCGGTGCTGCGCGCAGGATTCACCGAAGTGTTGTCCACCGGGATGCTGATCAAATGAATCAGAGTCAGAACGAGCCCGATCGGAATCGGCGCGAAGCCGACGGCGACACGCTTGTCGGTCGAGCCGAGGATAACGATCAGGAACATGAAGGTCAGCACGAATTCAGCAACGAAGGCCGCGCCAAGACTATAGCCGCCGGGCGAATGCGCGCCGTATCCGTTGGACGCGAACCCGGCGCTGAGATCGAACCCCGGACCGCCGCTGGCGATTACGTAGAGTACGGTCGACGCGAGGATTGCGCCAATCACTTGCGCGATGATGTACGGCAGCACTTCAGCGCCGGGGAATCGCTTGCCGGCCCACAACCCGATTGTAACTGCGGGATTGATATGGCATCCCGAGATCGATCCGATCGTGAACGCCATCGTCAGCAGCGTGAGTCCGAACGCGAACGCCACTCCCAGGAATCCGATGCCGACCTTCGGAAAGCCGGCCGCAAGCACTGCGCTGCCGCATCCGCCGAAAACCAGCCAGAAAGTGCCGATCAACTCCGCTGCGAATCGCCGCGACATAGTCATGGCCGACCTCCCCGAATTAAGGCATCAGATTGGTTCAGCCGTATCGCGGCGCGCAGTTAAACGCAACTCATCGGAATCAAATCGCTATTTCTTGATCGCCTCGACGTCGATTGAAATCGCGACCTCGTCGCCGACCATCACGCCGCCCGCCTCCAGCGCCTTGTTCCAGGTGAGCCCGAAATCGCTGCGATTGATTTTCGCCGTCGCCGACGCGCCCGCGCGCGTGTTGCCCATCACCTGAATCGGCGGCCCGGATCCTTCGACGTCGAGCACCACCGGCTTGGTCACGCCGTGCAGCGTCAGGTCGCCCGTCACCTTCCACTTGTTCGGCCCCTCGGCCTCGACCTTGGTGGACTTGAACGTGATCGTCGGGTACTTCGCGACGTCGAGAAAGTCGGGGCTCTTCAGATGCATGTCGCGCTTCTCGACCCGCGTATCGACCGACGACGCGTCGATAGTCGCGTCGATTTGCGCCGACCTCGCATCGCTGCCGTCGGCGGTGATCGTCCCCGCGGTCTTCTGGAACTGCCCCTTCACATTCGAAATCATCATGTGGCGAACGGTGAACTCGACGTTGGTATGGGCGGGATCGATTTGCCAGGTGTCAGCGCGCGCTAGAACTGGAAGCACGACCACGATTGCCAGCGCGATTGCCGATTTCGAAATCCAGGACTTCATATCTAGGCTCCTTGAGTTGAAGGGTTAGCGTATTGAACACGCGAAGTGGTTGTCTGGCAAGGGTTAAATCACGCGGGTGCCGCGTCCATCCCGACCGACTTGAGCCGCGTCAGCAGCACGATACCGCTCAACATCGTGACCGCGCCGCATATCACCACCGCCTGCATCGGGCCCAGATGCGAACCCATGTAGCCGACCTCGAGCGCGCCAAGCGGCGTCATCCCGACCGAGGCGAGCTGATAGGTGCTCATCACGCGGCCGCGCAAATCGTCGTTGACGAACATCTGCACCAGCGTGTTGTTGCTCGCTCGGAAGTTGGTCAGTCCAGCGCCGATTGCGAACTGCGCGCCCAGCGACAGCGCAAACGAGCGCGACATCCCGAAGACCACGATTCCCACCGCTGAGAGAAAAAGTCCGACCAGCAGATTGTTTCTCATCCCCCGCGTCGACACGCGCGAGGCCAGCGTCGCCGCGCCGACCACCGACCCCAGGCCCTGTATCGCGACCAGGAATCCGTAAGTGCGCGCGTCGCCGTGCAGCACGTTCTTCGCGAACAACGGCACCAGCACCAGGTACTGGTAGCCGAAGCCGTTGGTCACCGCGGCCAGCGCCATCTGGTAGAAGATCGGCCGGTTGCTCCATACGTACGCAAGTCCCTCGCGCAGTTGATGAATCATGCGCGCGCCGGCGCCGCCAATCACGCGCACCGGAATTTCCATCTGGGTCAGGCTCCAGATGACGGCGAGGAAACTCACGCCGTTCAGGAAAAAACACGTGCCGATGCCGAGCCACGCGATCAGCAATCCCGCCGCCGCCGGACCGAGCATCCGCGCGCTGTTGAACATCATCGAGTTGAGCGCGATCGCGTTGGCGAGATCGTCGTAACCCACCATCTCGACCACGAACGACTGGCGCCCCGGCATGTCAAACGAGCCGACGGTGCCGTTGAATGCGGCCAGTAGGATCACGTACTCGACGCGCACCGTGCCGGTCCACGTCAGCGCCGCGAGCGTGAAGGCGCTCAGCATCAGCAGGATTTGAGTGGTGATGATCAGGCGGCGGCGATCGAGCCGGTCCACCATCACGCCGGCGAACAAGCCTACCAGCAGGATTGGAGTGAATTGCGCGAACGACACCACGCCGAGCATCTGCGCCGAGTTCGTCAGCTTCAGCACCAGCCACGCCTGCGCCGCGCTCTGCATCCAGGTGCCGGCCAGCGAGGTGAGCTGTCCGAAAAAATAGAGGCGATAGTTGCGATGCCGCAGCGCGCGAAACGCGCCGCGACGCTCGTTTGAATCTTCACTTGGCGGTTGGAGCTGGTCGGGAGGGCCGGTCTCCACCGCGGGCGCCGCGTCAATCTCAGGCACGGCGCGCCGATTTGTCGGTGAACGCAGCGATCCGCTCGCGCATGTCCGGACCGACGCCCGCGTTTCGATACACTTCATGCGCCAGGCCCGCGCCCAGCGGCAAGCCGTCGGTCTCGATCAGCAGGCGTTTGTTCGCGCGATGACTGAACCACGAATTTGCGAGGATTGTGTCCGCCAGCGCGCGAAGTTCCCGGTCGAACGAATCGTCGGGCACGCAAATGTTCGCGAGGCCCATCGCGGCGGCCTCTATGCCGGTGTAAGTGCGGCACGTCAGCATCATCTCGCGCGCCTTGGACGGACCGACGCGCCGCGGCAGCCGCTGGCTCATCCCCCAGATGGGCGTGAGCGCCCATCGCGCGTGAGTGTCGGCGAATTTTGCGGATTCGGCCGCGACGATCAGATCGCCCGCCAGTGCCAATTCGAGCGCGCCCGTGTAGCAATGTCCATGTACCGCGGAAATGACCGGCTGCGGAAGATCGGCGAGCCGCTCGATCGTCTCCGACTGAAAATTCGGCTTCGGCGGTCGCTCGCCCCTGGCGATATCGGCGAGATCGTGCCCGGCGGAGAAGCATTTGCCCGCGCCGCGCACGACAACCAGGCCGACGCGCTCGGTCTCGCGCGCAATCTGGTCAACGTGCGCGCGCAATTCGACAAACATCTCGACGTTGAGCGAGTTGAGTTTCTCGGGGCGATTGAGCGTGAGCGTGGCGAGACCGTCACGGTCTTCGCGAAGCACTAATCCAGCCATGATGTCCTCCGATCGATATCGGAGACTACCGAGCACCGTTCAGGTTCGCAAATATACGAGTCCGAAATTCTTTTTCTTCCCTCTCCCTTTGAGGGAGAGGATGAAGGTGAGGGTCCGATTACAGCGCGCGATTTTCTTCGCGCGCGATTCAGGATTCTGCATCTCCCCCGAACACTGGCCGAGTGACTAATCATCTGCGATAAATGAACAGACATCGCTCGGAGGAAGGATATGATCCAGGTAACAGAGTTGGGCTACATGGGACTCGGCGTCAAAGACCTCGACGCATGGAAAAATTTCGCGACCAGTATCGTCGGCTTTGAACTCGCCGATGAAGGCGAGGCCGATCGGTGCTATCTGCGGATGGACTACCTCCATCATCGCCTCGTACTGCATGCCGACGGCAGCGACGACCTCGCATACCTGGGACTCCGCGTCGCCGGCGCCGACGAATTCGCGCAGATGCAACGTCAACTGTCCGAAGCGGGGATAAAATTTCGCGTCGGCTCAGAGGACGAAGCCGGCGAGCGTCGCGTGCTCGAAGTCCTCAAGCTCGACGACCCCGATGGCAATCCCGTCGAGATCTTTCACGGCCCGCTGATGCAGTTCAGCAAGCCGTTCCATCCCGGCCGCGCGATGCATGGGCGATTCAAGACGGGCAGCGGCGGACTCGGGCACTGCATCGTGCGCGAGCGTGACGTCGATGCGGCCCAGCGCTTCTATGCCCACCTCGGAATGCGCGGCGGCGTCGAGTACATGTTTCGCGCTGGCAAGCGCAGCTTCGGGCTCGTCTTCATGCACTGCAACGAACGCGATCACTCCGTCGCCTTCGGCATCCCGGGCGGCGATCGCCGGCTCAACCACATCATGCTCGAAGTGGACAACCTTGACGACGTCGGCATGACCTACGACCTGGTCCGCAAAAACAATATCCCGGTGACTATCACGCCCGGCAAGCACTCCAACGATCACATGTACTCATTCTATTTCCGTAACCCGTCGGGCTGGAACTTCGAATACGGATGGGGCGCCCGCCCGGCAACCTACCAATCGGAATACTTTGAAGGAGACATTTACGGCCATCAATTCGAAGCCGGCCCCTCCGACATGGATCGCGATAAGAAGTGAGAGAACCTTGAATCGCGTGAGGAGACCTATTAACACCAGACGTAGCTATGGAAAATCTTGAAACCTTTCGCAGAGAAACGCGTGCATGGCTCGAGGCCAATTGTCCCGCCGAGATGCGCCGCCCGATGCAAACCGAAGAAGACTACTGCTGGGGCGGTCGGCATTGGAAATTTAATTCCGACGCGCAGCGCCAATGGCTCGAGCGCATGGCGGATAAGGGCTGGACAGTGCCGGAGTGGCCTCGCGAGTACGGCGGCGGTGGACTCTCGCGCGACGAGGCCAAAATCCTGCGCCAGGAAATGCGCGCGCTCAACTGCCGTTCGCCGCTCGACAGCTTCGGCATCTGGATGCTCGGGCCGGCGCTGCTCAAATATGGTTCCGAAGAACAGAAGCGCGAGCATCTGCCGAAAATCGCGCGCGGCGAGATTCGATGGTGCCAGGGTTACTCGGAACCCGGCTCGGGCTCGGACCTGGCGTCGTTGCAAACCCGCGCCGAGGACAAGGGCGATCAGTTTCTCGTCAACGGCTCGAAGATCTGGACCTCGTACGCCGACAAGGCAGATTGGATTTTCTGCCTCGTGCGCACCGATCCGAACGCGCCCAAGCACGAAGGCATCAGCTTTATCCTGTTCGACATGGAAAGCGCGGGCGTTTCGACCAAGCCGATCACTCTGATCTCAGGCGCGTCGCCCTTCTGCCAGACTTTCTTCGACGACGTGCTCGTTCCCAAGGCCAACCTGGTCGGCAAGCTCAACAAGGGATGGGACATCGCGAAGTACCTGCTCACTCATGAGCGCGACATGATTGGCGGGATGGGCGGCACCTCCGAAAATCGCTCGCTCGGCCAGATTGCCGCCGACACGGTCGGCGCCGACAACGGGATCCTCGCCGACACTGTACTCCGCGCGCAGATCGCCGCGTTCGAGATCGACGCACTCGCTTTCCGCCTCACGATGGATCGCGCCGGCGACATGGCCAAGGTCGGTCAGGCTCATCCTGCCGTATCTTCGCTGCTGAAATACTACGGCACCGAGCTCAACAAGCGCCGGATGGAACTGGTGATGTCGGCCGGAGGCACCGACGCGCTGGAATGGGAAGGCGAGCGCTCGCGCGAAGGCCGCACGGCGCGCGCGTGGCTGCGTTCCAAGGCCAATTCGATCGAAGGCGGCACCAGTGAGGTTCAGCTCAACATCATCGCCAAACGAATTCTGGGTCTGCCCGGTGCGTAGCCGCTCGACGAGTCTGGACCCGCGCGCATGGCATTAGTTCTCAACGATGAACAGACGATGCTGCGCGACAACGCGCGCGGCTTCCTCGCCAAAAATGCGCCCATCGCTCATCTGCGCGCGCTGCGCGACAAGCGCGACGCCGATGGCTTCTCGCGCGCGCTCTGGAAACAGTTCGTCGAGATGGGCTGGGCGGGAATTCTGGTTCCGCAAGACTACGGCGGCCTCGGACTCGGACACGTCGAGGCCGGAGTGGTAGCGGAGGAGTTGGGACACAATCTCACACCCTCCCCCTTTCTTTCGACTGCAGTTTTGGCCGCGACTACGATCGCCCGCGCGGGCACTGACAAGCAGAAAAAACTTTACCTGCCGCAAATCGTTGCCGGCGAATTGATCGCAACCTTGGCCGTCGACGAAACCGCGAAGCATCATCCGGAAAAAATCGCGATGACCGCCGCTCGTGCCGGCAACGCCTTCAAGCTGAACGGCGCCAAGACTTTCGTGATCGACGGACACGTCGCGAATCTTCTGATCGTTGCCGCCCGCACCTCCGGCAAACCCGGCGACACGACTGGACTCACGCTGTTCATCGTCGACGCGAGCGCGCCGGGAGTTCGGGCCGAGCGTACTGCGACCGTGGACTCGCATAACGCTGCGCGCGTCACCTTCGAAGACGTGAACGTCAGCGCCGACAACGTGCTCGGCAATGTCGACGCGGGCTGGGAGGTCCTCGACGGCGCGCTCAACGTCGGCCGCGCCGTCGTGGCGGCCGAGATGGTCGGCGCCAGCGAGGAAGCGTTCAGCCGCACGGTCGCCTATTTGAAAGAACGCAAACAATTCGGCAAGGCGATCGGCGAATTTCAGGCTCTGCAGCATCGCGCGGCTCATCTCTACTGCGAACTCGAGGTCACGCGTTCGACTGTGCTCAAGGCTCTACAAACGCTCGACGATTCTTTCGACCGCGCCGGTCCAATAGTGTCGGTGGCGAAGGCCCGCGCCGGGCTCAGCGCCACGCTCGCCGTGAACGAAGCGGTGCAGATGCATGGCGGCATCGGGATGACCGACGAGTTCGATATCGGCCTGTTCATGAAGCGGGTGCGCGTCGCGAATGAACTGTTCGGCGATTCGAACTTTCACGCCGACCGGCTGGCCCGCCTCAACCGCTACTGAAATTCCGCACACAATTTTGCAAGGAGTACTACGATGAGTGATCGAGACTCCGTGACGGTTGCGATCGTCGGCGCGGGCGAGATAGGCGCCGCGGTAGGCCGCCGGCTTCGCGAAGCCGGTGCGCGCGTAGTGACCTCGCTCGCCGGCCGCAGTGCGGACAGCGTCGCGCGCGTTCGCGACGCCGGCATCGAAGTCGTTAACGACGACGATGCGCTGGTGCGCGACGCGAACTTCGTTCTGTCGATCGTTCCGCCGGGCGTCGCTGTCGAAGTCGCCGAGCGTCTTCGCGGTCCTCTCGCCCGCGCGCACGCGAAGCCCGCCTTCGTCGAATGCAACGCGATTTCTCCCGCGACCTGCCGGCGCATCCACGAGTTGCTCAGCGCGAGCACTTTCATCGACGCCGGAATCATCGGAGGACCGCCAGTCGCCGGCACTCAGGATCCGAAAAAGGGTCCGCGCTTCTACGCATCGGGTGCCGACGCTGGCATGCTGACTCGCCTCTCCGGTTTCGGTCTCGATATCGCAGTGCTCGACGGCGCGGTCGGCGCGGCTTCCGGCTTGAAACTCTCTTACGCCGGATTGACCAAGGGCTTCACCGCGCTGTGCGCGACGATGCTCGGCGCCGCTGAACGCGACGGCCTCGCTGATGCGCTGCGTGCGGAACTCGCGCGCAGTCAGCCCGTCTTCCTCGCATGGCTGGATCGCGCCGTCCCCGCGATGCGTCCGAAGGCGTACCGCTGGGTCGCCGAGATGGAGCAGATCGCGGAGTACGTCGGAGCTCCCGAAGACGGCGCGACGATCTATGAAGGCGCGGCCCTGCTTTATCAACGAATCGCCAACAACTACTAGCGTGTTCCTGCATTCGCCTGGGTCACCTCTGTTCCGCCCCCCAAGCCCCTCTGATTTCCGCGTGGCGATGCACGATTCCAAGGCACGACTGTTGCTGCACTTGGACTGTGAGGGCATCGCGAACCCCCTCACGGGAGTATTGGATTCAGAATGGGACGCTGCGAGACCGATATCGCCGACGATGAGATCAGCCGGCGCCAAGCCGCCGAGCGTGAACTCGAAGCGCTGCGCGCCGAACTGGCCGAGCGGGTCGCCGCTCTCCATCAAGCGCAGGTCCGGCTCGAGCAGGAAGTTGCGCAGCGCGACCGGGTCATAGCCGACGGCGAGCTGACTGCGGTCAAGTTGCGGGAAAGTGAGCAGGCGCTGCGCGCTCTGTTCGATCAGAACCTCGATTCCATGATGATTCTCGATCTCGAAACCGGCAGATACATCGATGTAAACGAAGAGTACATCCGCAATAGCGGCTACAGCCGCGAAGAAATAATCGGGAAACGTTCGCGCGAAATCCAGTCATTCTCGATCGCCGAAGAGAACGAGCGCCTGGTCGCTGAGCTCAAACGAGTAGGCCTGGTCAGGAACATGGAGGCAACCTTCCGCCGCAAGGACGGGGGCACATACTCCGGCCTGATCTCCGCGCTCAATCTCAGGCTCCGGGGACATCTATGCTGCATCACGATCACTCGCGATATCGGCGCGCTCAAGGAGACCCAGCGCCAGCTAATCGCTGCGCGCGAGACCGCGCTCGAGGCCTCGCGCGCCAAGTCTGATTTTCTTTCCAGCATGTCGCACGAGATTCGAACGCCCATGAACGCGGTGCTGGGCATGGCCGACGTGATGTCGGAAGGCGACTTGAGCGCAGAGCAGCGCCGCTATCTGGATATCATCCGCAGCAACGGCGTCACCCTGCTCGATCTGATCAATGACATACTCGATCTCGCCAAAGTCGAAAGCGGGCAGCTCAGCTTCGAGGAAACGGCTTTCGACATCCGCGAGCTGATCGACACCATTGCCGCCACGATGGGTTTGCGCGCGCACGAGAAGCATCTGGAACTTGCCGGCCACGTCGCCTCTGACGTGCCCCGCACCCTAATTGGCGATCCGCTGCGCCTTCGCCAGATCATCGTCAATTTGCTCAGCAACGCGGTTAAGTTCACTGCCAAGGGCGAAATCGTGCTCTGCGTCGAGATGGCGCGTCCGGAAGCCGGCTCGGGCACCGCGTTGATTCGTTTTTCGGTGATCGATAGCGGCATCGGAATCTCCGCCGACAAAACCGAGTCGATCTTCAGCGCCTTCACGCAGGCCGATTCCTCGACGACGAGAAGGTACGGCGGAAGCGGGCTGGGTCTGACCATCGTCAAACGGCTAGTCGAGATGTACCGGGGCGAGGTAGTCGTCGACAGCGTGCCCGGCAAGGGCAGCACCTTCAGCTTCACTGCCGAATTCAGGACCCACGCTGGCGATGCGGCGGTCGTGCCGGCTGTCGCGAATGTGGACCTGGCAGGCATGCGCATCCTGGTCGTCGATGACACTGCTGCCAACCGGATGATCCTGGAAGACGCACTCACCTCGCGCGGCGTCCTGGTCACCTGTGTCGCGAGCGGCCAGGCCGCGCTTTCCGAAATCGATCGCGCTGCAGCCGCCGGCGACTCGTATCGCGCGATGCTGCTGGATTGCCGGATGCCCGCGATGGACGGGATAGAGGTCGCAGCGCGGATTCGGAGTAGTGGACTGGCGCCGGGCGACCGTCCAATCGTCTTGATGCTCACCTCGGACGACTTGGGCGAAACTATCGTGCGCGCTCGCGCAGTGGGTATCGAGACTTACATGATCAAACCGATCAAGCGCGCCGATCTGTTCGAAGCGCTGGACCGGGCACTGGGCGCGGCTGGTGCATCGACGCGGGCCACCTCGCCCTCCGTCGAGAACGAGGTCGACTCGACTCTCGCTGGCAACGCGTTCGTGCAGGTGCGCCCGCTCAGGATTCTGCTGACGGACGATTCGCGCGACAACCGGCTGCTGGTCCGCGCCTACTTCAAGAAGTTGCCATACACGATCGACGAAGCTGAAAACGGCGCGGTGGCCGTCGAGAAGTTTCAGAACGGCCTCTACGACGTGGTCCTGATGGACATCGAGATGCCAGTCATGGACGGCTACTCTGCGACCCGTGCGATGCGCGCGATCGAGCGGGCAGCCGGACGCCGGCACGTCCCCATCCTGGCACTCACTGCTTCCGTGCTCACCGAGGCGCTGACGAAAGCACACGACGCGGGATGCGACGCGCACGTCGCCAAGCCCGTGAAAAAAGCCACCCTGCTAGCCGCCATTCGCCAGGCGGTCGGCGATGCCGAAGCGTACGATGAACGCCCCGTAGCCGGAGCGGCCGCGCGTCTCACTCACGGCGAATAGTCAATCCGCGGCGGCCTGGGCGGGCGCCAGTTTGCGCGCGTCGTACTTCTCGCGACTAGGCTGCTGCCCCCGGCTGGCGGTCTCACGACGTGGCAGCAAGCGGGCTGAATTCATGATGAAGGTCAGCTCCGATGTGACGTGGATGAACGCCGCGAGCGGGGGACTCAGCAATCCGATCGCGGCCAGTGCGATTCCGACCGTGTCGACCGCGATCGTGCCCACGAAATTCTGAAAAATGATTTTCCGGGTCCACCGCGCGATCGACAACGTCTCGGCGAACTTCTCGAGATCGTTGCCGAGCAGGAGCACGTCGGCACTCTCGCGAGCGACGTCCGTACCTGAACCCATCGCGACCCCGACGCTGGCTTCGGCCAACGCCGGCGCGTCGTTAATTCCGTCGCCGACCATCGCGACCACGCGTCCACTCGCCACCAGGCTCTTGATGCGCGCAAGTTTCATCTCGGGCAGCAGGCCGGCCTCGACCACGCCTATTCCCAGCGCCTGCCCAACGCTGCGCGCGACAGGTTCGGCGTCGCCGGTCAGAAGAATCGTGCGGATTCCCATGCTATCGAACGCTTCGATAGCGCGCTTCGCTTCGGGCCGGATCGCATCTGCTATGACAATCGCGCCTAGGAACCGCCCTGCCCGCGCGACGAAGACCGCCGACGCCGCGTCTAGATCCGCAGTGCTGGAAACGTCCACGCCCCGCTCCGTCGTCAGCGCGCGAGTGCCGACCACGATCGTCACGCCATCGACGGTCGCGGTGATGCCGCGTCCCGGCTGATAGTCGAAACGGTCGGGCTCCTGGATGATCAGGCCGTCCGCGAGCGCGCGCGCAACGATTGCTTTACCCAACGGATGCTCGGAGCGGATCTCCGCCGACGCAGCCGCCTCGATCACCTCCGTCAGCGAGGCGCCGCCGGCTGGAATCACGCTGGTGACCTCGGGCCGGCCAAAAGTGAGCGTGCCGGTCTTGTCGAGCACAACGGTGTTCACCCGCCCGAGCGTCTCCAGGTACAATCCCCCTTTGATGATCGCGCCCAGGCGCGCGGATCGACCGATGCCGCCGAGGATCGCCAGCGGAGTTCCCGCCGCGATACCGCATGCGCCGGCCACAATGATGACCGCGATGGTCGAGCGCGCGTCGCGAGTAATCGCGAACGTTAGTACTGCCGCCGTCAACGCGAAGTACACCAGGTACCCGGCCAGACGATCCGCCAAGCGTTGCACGGGAGCTTGCGATCGTTGCGCGTGCTCGACAGCCTCGATGATCTTCCCGTAGCTGGTGTCGCGCCCGATTCGATCCGCGCGAATCTCCAGCGCGCCCGACTGGTTGATCGTGCCGGCGTAAACGATCGCGCCGGGAAGCTTTTCGTCCGCCATCCACTCGCCGGTGATCCGCGCCTCATCGACGAATGAATGGCCGCCGATCACCACGCCGTCCACCGGCACCTGCGCGCCCGGATTGACGAGCACGGAATCGCCAACCTTCAGCTCGGCGGCCGAAATCTCGCGTCCGCCATCGCTGCGGCGGACGGTGACGGTTCGCGGAATGAAATCCAGCAAGTCGCGGATCGCGCGGCGGCCGCGGGAAACCGTCATGCCCTCGAGGACCTCGGCCACCAGCACGAACAACGTGATGATGAGGGCGGTGAAATATTCGGAGATGGCGGCCGCTGCGACGATCGCGATTGCCATCGACAATTCCATCGTCATCCGGCGGGCGGCGATGTGCTCGAACGCCTCTTCGAATATTGGCCAGGCGCCGATCAAAACGCCGGTGACGCCGATTACGCTGACATGCGGCAGCGGCTCCCGTAGATGAAGCCGCACAGCGACTGCAGCGGCCGCCACCGCGACAATTCGAATGGCTTCGATCCATCCGAAACTCGGCGCGCCGTCGTGCTCGTCAGTCCCGACGGAATCAGCTCGCTCCACCTGTTCCATACGCGCCACCGCCCTACTTCAGATAGGCCTGAACTACGTCGATCAGTTCCTGAGCGCCTCGCGCCCGGCTCCGATCGCGATCGCGATTCGGATCGGCGACGTGCGTTCGGATATGCCCCTCGATAATCTCGGCCATCAGGCTGTTCATCGCGCCGCGCGCCGCGACGACCAGGTGCAGTACGCTCGCGCATCCCTTCTCGTCTTCGAGTGCCCGCTCGACGGCTTCGATCTGACCGCGGACGCGGCGCACGCGATGGAGCAGCTTGGCTTTTTCCTGGATCGTATGACTCATTGACGAAACCTCAAATGATTATACCGTAGGGGGTATAGTATAAGCTGGAAATATTTTCCCAATCAACCACGCATTTGCAATTCGCTCCTCAGAGCGAGTTCAGCACGGACGCGAAGCGGCGGATGCCTTCCGTGATTTGCTTTTCCGGTAGCGACGCGTAGCCCAGCAGCAGCCCGACCTGCTTCGGCGGGTTCAGATAGAACGGCTCTACCGAGTACACGCCGACGCCGGCGCGCGCCGCTCGCATTTGCAACTCGCGCGCTCTCGACGCGGGCAAGTCGCGCAGCCAAAGCATCAGGTGAAGTCCGGCATTGATGCCCGAGACCACGGCGCGTGCGCCGAGGTGACGCTCGATCGCGTCGAGCATCGCGGAACGGCGCCGTGAATTGCGCGTGCGCGTCCGATGCAGATGCCGCTCGAAGTGGCCCTCGCGGATGAAATCCACCAGCGCGGCCTGCGTGAGCGTAGGACCGCCCGTGTCCATCAGCGCCTTGACCGAGCGCAGTGGCTCGATCAACCGCTCGGGGAGAATCATGTATCCCAGTCGGATCGACGGGAACATCACTTTCGAGAACGTCGCCGCATACAGCACGCACCCGCTGTCATCGAGCGCGGCGAGTGCCTCGATCGGTCGGCCCGAGTAGCGATACTCGCTGTCGTAGTCGTCCTCGAATACGCAAGTGCCGGAACGCCGCGCCCACGCGAGCAGCTCGAGCCGCCGCCCCAGCGGCATCACCGCGCCAGTGGGAAACTGATGCGAGGGAGTCACGATGGCGAGGCGGCTGAGCGCGCGCCGATCCGCGAGTTCGCCGGTGCGCAGCCCATGCTCGTCCACCGCGATCGTTTCGATCTTCGCGCCTGCCGCTCTCATCACGGTGCGTGCGCCGCGATAGTGCGGCTCTTCCATCAACACGACGTCGCCGGGATCGACGAGCACGCGCGCCGCCAGGTCCAGCGCCTGTTGCGAGCCGTTGACCACGAGGACCTGCTCGGGCGTGCAAGCAATCGCGCGCGCGCGGCCGGCGTACTCGGCGATCGCCTCACGCAGCGCGGGCAATCCTTCGGGCGGCCCGTAGTCGAGATCGCGAATCGTGACGCGGCGCGCCCGACGTGCAACTATGCGGCACCACGTTGCATGCGGGAAATCGGTGAACGACGGGGGACCGTACCGAAAGTCGTACGGCAGCGCGTCGCGCCGCGGCTCCCACGTGAACTGCTCACCACCCGACGCCTCGCGCACGCGGCGCGCATACACCGACAGATGCACGGGCGAGGGCATCCGCGCTTCTGCTGTCCGCCGGCGCCCCGCGGCAGTCGTCAGATGGCGCGGCAGTTCGCGCGCGACGAACGTGCCCGCGCCCATCCTGGTCGTCAGGTAGCCTTCGTCGAGCAGTTGGCGGTACGCCATGATCGCGACGTTGCGCGACACTCCCAATTCGAGCGCGAGGTCGCGCGTGGCAGGTACGCGCGCAGCTGCCGCCAGGCGCCCGCTCAGAATATTGCCTCTCAGCGCCCGGTAAATCTGATCGTAGAGAGCGCCATCCGCATCGAGCTTCAGGAACATCAGCGCACCTCCCGAAAAGCACCGTACTACGCGCGCATCGAGGGAAGAAAGTGGATCCTTATTTAATTCCTAAAGTGGAACTATCAGGAGTCCACTCGCGTTCGCCCGCGAGCGCATGATGCTCCATGGACGCAATCGAACAACTCAACCGCGACATCCTTCCATTCGCGAAGCTGCTCGGAATCAGGTTCCTGACCGCGACCCCGGAATCTGTCACAGCGGAGATGAAAGTTCGCGAGGAAATGTGCACGCGTCCTGCGGTGCTGCATGGCGGCGCGATGATGGCGCTCGCGGATACGCTCGGCGCCTGCGCGACGTCGTTGAATCTCCGAGACGGCGCGACCACCACCACGATCGAATCGAAGACCAACTTCATTGCGCCCGCGATGGCCGGCACCACCGTGCGTGCGGAGTGCCTCGCGATTCATCGGGGCCGGCGCACGATGGTCTGGCAGACGCACATCACCTCGGAGAACGGCAAGCTGCTCGCGATAGTCACGCAAACACAGATGGTCATCTCGAGTCAGCCCGAAAAATGATCGCAAACGTTCAGCACGGAATGGAGGAAGACGATGAAGCTCTATTACTCACCGCTCAGCGTATACAGCGCCAAACCGCGAATCGCGATGTTCGAAAAGGCGATCGCGCACGAGACCCGGCTCGTCAACTGGACGCCCGCCACCGGATGGATCAAGCCCGAGGAACTGCCGCGCCTCAATCCCAAAGCGCAGATCCCGGTGCTCGTCGATGGCGACGCGGTGATTCCCGACTCGACCGTCATCCTCGAATACCTCGACGAGCGCGTTCCCAAGACGCCGCTGTTCCTCACCGGCGCCGCTGAGCGCGCGCGATGCAGAGTCCTCGAGGATCTCGGCGACACTCTCCTCGCGCCCAACCTCGGCGTGCTGGTGCGTGAGGTGCTGCTGAAGCCCGATGCGTCGACGCGAGACAGCGCCGCGGTCGCGCAAACCAAGGCCGAGCTTGCGCGCCAGTATCAGCGACTCGATCGCGAGCTCGCGACGCGCGAGTACCTGTGCGGCAATTTCAGCGTCGCCGACATCTCGTGCTTCTCGCCGATCAACATCGCGTCCTTGATGGAGGGCGCGCCGTCGCCGGAGTTCGCCAACCTGTCGAGCTGGCTGTCGCGGATGTGCAATCGCCCGAGCGTGTCGCGCTACCTGGCCGAGTTCGCTGACGCGACCGCGCCGCTGCGAGCATCGGCCCCGGCAGCCGCCGCTCACGCATAGTGATGCCGGAGGTTGCCCCGACGCCACCGCCGTTCAATGATCCAATGCTATGGCGGCTCTCCTTGTCGACGGACCAGAGACGGCGGCGAAATCTTTCTTGTTTGCGCATGGCGCCGGAGCGCCGATGGATTCGCCTTTCATGCAGCGCGTCGCCGAAGGACTAGCTGCATCCGGCGTTCGGGTGATCCGCTTCGAGTTTCCGTATATGCAACGGCGACGGGAGACCGGCAAGGGCGGCGCGCCGGATCCGCCGCGCGTTCTGATCCAATCTTTCCGCGAAATGATCGACGCGCAAGGTGGCGGGCGCCGCCTGGTGATCGGCGGCAAATCAATGGGCGGGCGGATCGCGAGCATGGTCGCGGATGACGTCGCCGTTCTCGGCGTCGTTTGTCTCGGCTATCCGTTTCATCCGCCCGGCAAGCCCGAGAAAACGCGAACCAAGCATCTCGAAAATCTGCGGACGCCGGCGTTGATACTTCAGGGCACGCGCGACACCTTCGGCGGTCCCGAAGAAGTCGCCGGTTACAAGCTATCGCCCGCGATTCGCATCGAGTGGCTCAACGATGGCGACCACTCATTCAAGCCGCGCGCTCGCAGCGGCCGCACCGAGGCTGACAATGTCCGCACGGCTATAGCACTCGTCGCCGAGTTCATAGCCACCCTTGATGACGGCTAGTTCTTCTCAGTTCGACTCGGCTCGGAGTCCCTGGAAGACACTCTGGCGCGATCAACACTGTAGTGCTGCGTCTCAGACCGCTCGGTGGTGGCGCGATACTGAGTGCGATCGCGATCTACGTCAGCCCGCGCTGCGTTCTGAGGACCTACATAGTAGGAATTTCCATATCTCTGCGGATATGAATATCCAGTGCGGTAGCCACTATAGGGATAGGAGCTTCCATAACTGCTATAGCTGCTGTTGTAGCCGTTCGAATAATAACCTCCGCCACCGCCGCCGCCATAACATCCGCCCGCCAGTGTCGCAATCAGTATTCCGCCCAATGTCATTACTAATGTTCGAGACTTAGTCGCCTTCATATACCTACCTCTAGGATTCGCGAGCGTCCTTGATGGACGCTTCTGTTTTTGTCGATGAGGTCCCGTGGGCCTTTCGTGCTTCGATCTTCGCGGCTTCTGTCGCTGCCGCGTTTGCACGATCGGATCCTCCGTCGCCGTAGTGCCATGCGTGGAATCGGTCTGTATCTCCGATTTCACCGCGCGTCGACGCGTAGTTGTCAGTCCATTCCGGATGATGCGAAATGACCCAGGTGTGCTGGTTCTGCAGCCACCAGCCGGCGTCATGCCATTGCTGGTGACTGTCGTAGTCGCCCCACGCCTTCTGCCACGGCCTCGCCGAGGCCGGCGCGGCCAGTGTCACGATCACTGCGCCAACCGCAGCGGCCGCGGTCAGAGTGTTCCGGATAGAACGGAAACGAGGTCGTCCCATTGGGGTCTCCCTCAAGCCTTCGTGTCTGACAATTGATGTTGGTCTAGCGGAGCGTGGTCAAAGGCGAGCAGAAGGGCCACAGGTCGGGCTGGATCAAAGTCGGGCTCGATTCGTTTTACGATTCCGACGAATTCAAGTCTATCTCTATTACTAGAATCATGTCAAATTAGCTTTGCTAATTAGTTAGTGAGTATATAGTGAGTATAGCCAGTCTCGATGGCTTTTAGATTGACCACTATCCAATTTCTGGTCGCGGCAAAGTTCGATGGAACCAGCTAAAGGAGTGGGATGACGAGAATTTTCAGGTCCGGGTCACTTTCAAAACTTCGCCCGTAGCTTTGATTCTGACCGTTCCTGATTTGGGAAAGTAGCAGACTTCGTTTGGTTTGTTTTCGCCGATAGTTATGAAGGTGCAATCGGCCTCAGTATGATTGAACAGATGATGGCCGGCCTTCTGCCCGGCCGGAAAGCAGCAATAGTCGCCTTCCTTTAACACATAGGACCTATCACCGAGATACAGGGTTGCAGAGCCCTTCAAGATAAAGATGTGCTCCTCTTCCTCAAGGTGATAGTGAAATTGATTGGAATATTGGCCCGGTCCTAGCTCATCAATCCCGACGCCGACATGCGAACCGCCGCCGTATCTCCCCAGTCGCTTGAACCGATCCGAGCCCGGCCACTGCTCCCAGGGAATATCTTCGATATTGAATGGTTCAAAACTTCCTTCGCTATTCTTTGACGTAGTCTTGTTCGGCATGATCGTGATTCTTACCCTCAATTGGTTGGCCTTCGCATTGGAAAAGCCCAGGTGAAATTGGTACAAGTCGCGCGGAATTGGTGCAAGTCACGCGGCGGGTCCCGTCAGTTGTGCCGTTCAACTGCGCACGCCGCTGAGGTCGAGCCGCGGCTGCACGTCGTGAGACTCTTGATCTCAGCTCGGATCCAAGAGCTGCGGAAGGCAGGCATTGAATCAACCGGGGCCGAGGCTCAAGGTTTGGCAGCAGCGAGCATCACCTCGTCGGCGTCTCGGAGAAGCACATCGATGGACTGGAAGCCGGCGTCGCTCAAAACCCGGACCCAACCCGATACCGGCATACGGTCGCCCATCAAATGCGGATCGCGCGGGCCCCAGAGCTTGGTGTGATCGTAACCAAGAATCTCGTTCGCCCGGTTCCAGAACCGTTGCCAGTTCTCTTGGCTGTAACGGCTCGGCTGCCGCGACTTCCATTCGACGAATCCGGCGGCGAACGTCGTCTCGCTGCAGGCGGGCTCGACGAACAAAAACACACCGCCGGGGCGGAGCAGTCGAAACACATCTTTGACTAGTTCAGAGACGCGTCGCGCGTCGAGCCAATGAAGTGCGTTCGCCGTCGCGACCACATCGTAGTCGCGTTCCAGGTCCCTGTACCAATCGGGGTCCCACAAATCGCGTACGAAATTCCGCCCTAAAACGCCTTCGCGCCGATTCGTCGATAAGCATATCGAAATCAGGAAGACATCACGGTCGAGGCAATCGATCCGTGACTCAGGATAGCGCGCGCGAACGGCTCGCCCGACGTCCCCGGGACCGCAACACAAATCCAGGACACGAAGAGTCGCGTCTTTGGAGAAAGGAATCGCCGCCGCAATCAGATCGAGGTCACGGCGCTTCTCGGCGCCCTGCTCGATGCGCCACAAGTCCAACAACTCGTCGAGATTCTCACTGCTGAGCTTCTTCTCGATCTGACTCTGCGTAAGAGACATCGAAACACCCTTCCTTAGCTGGCCTCTTCTCCCGCGCAGTCGCGGTCCAAGGCGCTTCCAACCGATCCCTTTAACCGCGCTGCCCGCAAAAGGTTGCGAACTGGTCTCGCCATCTGGACTGGCAATCACCACCACATAACCGTCGGGATCGCGGAGCCACATTTCTTTATGTTGGGGCCCCAAGCTGACGTGAGGTTCTTCGATGATCTCGGTCCGCAATGCGCGCGCACGCTCCACGGCATCGCTCGCGCCACTCAGTGGCACGCTCCGACTCAGCGCGGAAATCGCGCGGGCACGTGCCGACGAAAATGGAGCGGGCGACCGGGGTCGAACCGGCGGCGCCCAGCTTAAGAGGGGCAACGAGGCTGGAGAGCCGGGGAAGCCTGAGGATGGAAACCCTTGAGCCACAAGGGTTTCGTGATTTTCGATTTCCCGCCTCTGACTCTGATGTTGGCTCCTCTCCCGGCATCTTTGTCAGAAAATTGTCAGAAACCGACGTCCGGCTTCAGGATGTCGAACGGATAGCGATCGACTCCGGCAAAGTCCCGACGTGCAGCCTTGTTTGAAGCCGACCTCGCGATAGGTTCCGAGGTGGTCGAACTCGGCGCGAGCAGTGGGAGTAGCGATCATCGGCAGGCGGCTCGGGTCGCGGCTGCAATTGCGCCGATGTGCTCGGGGTTAACGAAGCCCCACACTTCCTTGGGCGTGCGGCCGTTGACCAGATCACGCCGGTAGCTGAAGCAACCCAGGTACAGGGGCCGTATGTACATCACCGCCTCGAGCCGCTCGAGCTCGTCGTCGGTCAACTCGACGTGCTGGCGGTACGCGCCTACGGCCAGATTGATCCAGTCCGCGTTGCCCCAGGTGCCCCACATAAGCCAGGCAAAATCCGCCAGGCGCGGGCCGCGCCCGGCCGCCTTCCAGTTGATCGCCACCGGCCCTTGCTCGCCCACGATCACGTGATCCGGCGCGTGGAGAAGGTTGCCGTGCAGCAACGCCTCGGGCAGGCCCTGGCCGTCGTCGGCCGAGCGCACCTGGTCGCGGAGCCGCTCGAATCGCTCGCGGTCGGCCGGAGCGACCTTCGTCTGGACCGCGTCGAGGAACGCGAGGGCCGCCATCAGGTCCTGACGCGGGCTGCCCTCGCGGCTGGGATCGTCCCCGCTCGCGCCACCGGGGCGGCTGACGGACTCGTCGAATGGCAAGGTATGCAGCCGTCCGAGCAGGTCACCCATGATGGCGAACTTCTCGCTGCCTTGGTGTCCGACGGCCATGGGGAGCGGGCCGCCGGGGACGAATCGGGTGACGAGGACGGTCGAGTCGTCGAACGCCGACACCGCGTCGTCGGTCGCGAGCCGCTCCGCCGGGTAGTCGTGCCGCTCCAGAAACCGCAGGATCGCGGCATCGCCTTCGACGCCGGCCTGCGGACGGGCCGGCGAGAACGCACGCGCAATCCACGGGTCGCCGTCGGCGCGATCAACGCGAAAGACGTGGTCATGGTGCTGACTGGCCTTCGTCGCGGCGACCGCGTCGATGCCGTACTGATCCCGGAGATGAGTGACCAGACGCTCACCGACGGGCTGGTGAAACATCCGGGCTTGGAGCCCTTCAAGGTCGGTGAGCGCTTCGGTGTAGCGCTGACCGGTATCGTGCGCGTGGCGCCGGACAACCTTCTTGAAACTGCCGTGCTTGGTCATGGACAAGCCTCCTCTTTACACCCTCGTCCCCCAGCGACGCGGTATTAAGAGATGGCCTGGACATCGACAACCGTGAGGGCACTTCCCCTTCGCCAATGGAACCCCGGCTGGGGCGGATGTTCCAAAGCTCGGCGACCGGTCGGCGCCGTCTCGCAATTTTTCCCGATCAGTCTCGCGGGTGTCAAGTGCGGCACGAGACGCCGTGAGCTGATTCTCTTTGAGAGGAATTGTGGAGCGGGCGACCGGGGTCGAACCGGCGACGTCCAGCTTGGGAAGCTGGCATTCTACCACTGAATTACACCCGCTCTGTGGCGAGTCTAGGCAGCGACCCCGAGACTGTCAATTGAATTCCCCGCCGACATGCGGATAGGATCGACAGAGATTAGAAGCGCACTTTGCCATTGACTTCCTTGTCGCCCATCCAGCAAAAGCTCTCGCGTATGGCTCCGCGCTTTGCATCCGGCTCATCGCGAGTACCTCGGCTGCTGCTGCGTTCAGCCGTTCGCTCGCTCATCGCAGAGGCGCTGGCTGTCGCGTGTGCCGGATGCTTCCTTCGCTCCAACGTCAAGCCCATCCCGCCGACGCAGCAGCAGATGGCGGCGTACGCCGCACAGCAGACCGCGATTCGAAATGAGGCGAGCCAACCAAAGGAAGAACCGCGTTGCGACCAACTTGCGACGGCCACGCCCGGTGTCGAAGAGCTTCGAATCAACCGCGGCTCGGTCGAGAGCCGCCAGTGGATGCTGACCAGCAATGGCGTCTCGCCGCGCTGGACATTCGTCAGGGGTCAAGACGGCGCCCCGGACGGCTGGGCGCCGAAGCCCGGCATCGACAAACTCAACTTCCAACCGCCGGTCGAGCCGGCGCTGACGGCGGGCTCCCGTCACTTCCTCGCCTACGCCCCGGTCGAGCGCGACACTGTCGAGGACAGTCAGAAGTCTTCGACCGTGCAACAGGTCTTCGGCGCCGCGCAAGGCGACTTTACGTGGCGCGGACGCAAGTACAGCTACACCATGACGCCCGAATTGCCGTGCTTTCCAACGCTGCAGTAAACTCGGGTTCAATCAGGCATCAGCACTGACGATTCAGCAAAATAAAAGCGGAGAGGCGCGCCCGCCCGCCGGCGGCACACCTCCCCGTCGTAAATCGATCCGCCGGTTTACGGATTCGGCGAGATCTTCGCGAACAGGCCCGCATTCTCGTGAGTCGGACCCAACAGGCCCGCCGTGATGTACAGCGTGTCCGGATCAGCGCCGGCTGCGGTTGCGCCCGGCGCGCCGCTGAACGTCACTGACCACAGCCCCGGATTGATAATCGGATTGCCGCTCGCATCCGACAGCATCCCCAGCCAATGGCCGCTTGTGGGATCGAACGCATTGATCTGCCCGTCACCGAAATTGCCGACCAGGATGTCATTAGCGAACTGCCCGAAGCTCGCCGGCGCCAGCCCGACGCCCCACGGCGAGCTGAGATGCCCGTGCTGCGCAAAATGGCTCAGCAGATTGCCGTCGGTGTCGAACACGCTGACGAAGCCATGCGCCGGCTTGTTCACGGAATCATGCTTCGCGGCGTCCTGCTGCGCGTAGGTCACCCAGAGGTTGTTGTTGATGTTCTGGATGCCAAACGAGGCGTATCCAGCTTGCACATTCGGGTCCTTGAACGCACCCGGCACGGTAGCCGCGCTGAACGTGCCATCGAAGACGTCGATAGTCCCGGTGCGGAAATTCGTCGCGTACAGGAACGGCACGCCGGCGTCGGTCCCAACCGTCCTGGTCGCCAGCGCGAGACCCTTGTAAACCGCGCCCGCGCCTACCGTCGAGTTATCGACGACGATAAACGCATCGTCCGACGGTACCAAGGATCCATCGGGGTCCGGTATGGTCTCGTTCCAGGCCTCGATCGTGCCGTCCTCGGTCGCAAATATGAAAAGCGCCGGGCCGAAATTTGGCGGCGACGCAGTCATGGTATTCGGAATAAAGAACGATGGTGTCGAGAAGAGAGTAAGATTGGCGACCTGGCCGTCCGGCGCGCCGGTAGCGCCGCCATGAGTCGGGTCGGTCGGTGACGGAATGTCCACCACCAGTGGAGTTGTCGGCGACGGAAACGGCGAGCCCGTGCCGTCGTACAAAGTCGTTACGCCGGCGTTGTTGTCCGAAACCCAGAACGGACTGAGTCCCGGGAAAAACGAAATTCCCCACGGATTTACCAGGTTCGGATCGGTAAACGTCGCGGTGACGGCTGGATCCCCGCCATTCGTCACCAGGTTGGTCTGCGTATATCCCGCCGCGCACGCGTAGCCGGCCATCACCGCTACGATCAATGCGCTGCCAAGAATCGAAACGAATCTATTGCTGTGTTTCATGGCTCTGAACCCCTGAAGTTGGATTTGCGTATACTCTGCCCGCCGCTGCTATCCCGCTCGCGCGTTGCGTGAATCGCCCGGCGCAGAATTCGCGGCTCATACTCGGCGCGGTGTCGCTGAGCGTCAATATGAAAAATACGACCGGTGATTTACCTGCCCGCCGGCGTTGTGTTTACTGACTGCCAGACTCACCAGTTACAGTTGCGATGACTCAATCGATAAAGCTGACGCGCGAATTTTACGCGCGACCGGTCCTGTTGGTGGCGCGCGAATGCATCGGCAAAGTCCTCGTGCATCGCACTGCCGAAGGCATCGCGGCGGGCCGGATCGTCGAGGCCGAGGCGTATCGCGGGCCGCTTGATCTCGCGGCCCATAGCGCCCGCGGACTGACCAAGCGAACCACCGCGATGTACGGACCGCCGGGGCACGCGTACGTGTACTTGCTATACGGAATCAGCTGGGCGATGAACATTGTGACTACCGCCGACGGCGTCCCGCACGCGGTACTGATCAGAGCGATCGAACCCTTAGTGGGTATCGATCTGATGGCGCGGCGGCGGCGCAAACCGCCCGATTCCCGCGAACTGACTAATGGCCCCGGCAAACTGACTAATGCACTGGCTATTACCGGCGCCGACTATGGACGGGATCTATGCGGCGAAAGACTCTACCTGGAAATTTCCGAAGTTCCAGTCGGACGAATTCGCACGTCGCCAAGAATAAACGTCGAGTACGCCGGATCGTGGGCATCGAAACGTTGGCGCTTTTATGAACGCGGCAACCGCTACGTCTCAGTGCCGCCCCGCGACTAGCTGGCCGGAGCATTCTGCACGGCCGCCTCGGGCCGTGAAACTACCGTCACGTTCTTGAACCTGGCCACGAGCACGGGATACGCCCGGCGAATCTCCGCAACTTGCGTGGGGCCGAGCGTCTCCGAAATGATTACTACTCGGGGCGCCTCATTCTCAGTTCCATTGAAAGGAACTCGAACCAATTGCTTCCGGCTCGCAACCGGCATGTAGTAGCTAACGAGATAGTACTCGTGAGAAACGCCCACGCGTCCGTCCGGACCCGCATTACTCAGTGCAATCTCACATGCGTCGCGCCAGCGGTTGTCTCCAGCCCTCAGTATAGACGACACTCGCAGTATAGAGAGACTTACTATCGCAACGATCGCGATCGCACGGTAGTTTGGCGACGGTAAATACTCAATGCCTATTGCAGTGAGTATATACAACGGAACGAAAGAGGATATCAGGTAGCGCGTTACCAGCATCGGAGTAACCAGGTATGACCCGGCGAACAGCACGATCGGCGGGATCGCAATCCAGAGGATCAGCAGCTCAGCCTCGGCGCGATGCGCCCGCCAGAGCCGAACCGCGCCCAAGATCGCGAACAGCGTGAACAGTGGGAACGGCCAGCTGCCGAGTCCGCTCTCGAACGTCGCCAACGGCTCCCACGGCCCCGGCGGCCTGATCCAGCCGTAGTCGCCCCGCTGCACGCCCTCGACTCCATAGCGCAATCCGGCAAAGAACGGCAGCAGCAACACCATCGCTGCGATCAGTGCGACAGCCATCAGCCACGGTGACGTGCGTTGTACTCCTTCGACGTTTCGCGCAACGGGCCCCGTGTCAGTGAAGTGCAGATGGCTCAGCCACAACGCCTCCGCCGCAATCACCAGCACGGCGGTAAAGTTGGTTGCCACCGCAATCGCCGTAAAGACTGTAAGGCCGGCATAGTTCGCCAGTCCTCCCAGCCGCCGCGTGCGTAGCAGGAAAATCACCTGCGCGAGAATCCATGCCTGCATCATCGAATACATTCTCGCCTGGCGCGCGATGTCGACCGACGGCAGCGCGACCGCAAACAGCAACGCACACAACGCCGCCACAATGTAGATGCGGCCTTCCTCATACCTCGCCCGTTCTTTCACGGGAGAGGCGGCCTCGCGCAGCGAGGCAGGTGAGGGTTCTGGGCTCTCCCTCGCCGCCAACATCACTTCCACACCAAGAATGAACACCAGCACAATCGACAGCGAGCCGATTAGCGCCGATAACGCCCGCATCGCCGACTCGCTTTCCCCGAAAAAACGCATCCATCCGTGTTGTGCAAGCTCGTAAATCGGGAACTTCCCCGAATCCAGGGAATGCTGTACCCGCAACACTTCCGCGACGCTCGGCGCTGACGACTCGGCCCATGAAAGCGACTCGTCGATCGCCAACTCTCGCGAGCCGAGGTGAATAAACCGCAGTATGGTGCCCGCGACGACGGCTATCAGCAGGACCACTCCAGCCTGTCCTCGCCAGCCGCCCGGCAAAAAGTTGCGCTTCATTGATCTGTTAGACGTAGACGCGCGGCGTGAACCGCCTCCAGAAATTGCGCGACGCCGGGGTTTCGCGGTCTACTATCCGCGATGCCGACGCTTCCGCGACGCCCTTTCCCGCTCGCAATCATAACCGACTTCGGCTATCGCGACCATTACGTCGGCGCGATGAAGGGCGTGATCGCCTCGATTGCCCCTGGTGCCGCCGTCATCGACATCACGCACGGCATCCCCGCGCAATCCGTCGTCGCCGGCGCCATCGCTTTGCGCGAATCATGGCGTTACTTCCCGCAGCGCACGGTTTTCCTTGCGGTTGTCGATCCGGGCGTCGGCACCGCGCGAGCGCCGATCGCCATCGAGACTCGCGCCGGCGCTCGCTTCGTCGGGCCCGACAACGGCCTGCTGTGGCTCGCCGCGAACGACGCCGGCATCACTAGAATCGTGAAACTGACTTCGTCCCGCCATCGTCTTACCAACGTGAGTGCGACTTTCCACGGCCGCGACATCTTCGCCCCTGCCGCCGCGTACCTCTGGCGCGGCACGTCGATATCCTCGCTCGGGCCCGCGCTGCGCCCGAACTCGATCGCGCGGCTCGAACTGCCGCATCCCGTGGATTCGGCGCGCGAGTTGCGCGGTGAAGTTATCTACGTGGACGGTTTCGGCAATCTGGTGAGTAATATCGATCGCCCTGCGGCAGAACGGTTCGGCGCTCGCTTTCGCCACAAATACCTTTCAGTTAGGATCGAAGGTGGCGCGGCAATGCGAATACTTGATGCTTATGGCGACGCGCCCAAAGGTGTTCCTCTCGCAATATTCGGAAGCTTCAGCCTGCTCGAAGTCGCGGTGCGCGATGGCAATGCCGCCGCGCACTTCGCCGCCGGACCTGGCTCACAAGTATCTCTCGTCGCAGTCGCGGGTCGCATTTAATTATGGATGAAATCGTCACTCACAAGGACGCTCCTACCGTCCTTACCGATATTCCTCGCTACAGCGCGCCCCCCGAGCCTGCTCCCAGTGCGTTCGAGCGTCTGCGAGTCCCGCCGCTGAACGTCGCGCTCCTTCTGCTGACTCTGCTGACCACCACCACCGCCGGTGCGTACATGAATGGCGAGGATGTCTCCTTGTGGCATCCGTTTCTCGCGATCGCCGCGCTGAGCTCGGGACTCTCGTTCTCGATTCCTCTCATGATGATCCTGTTCGCGCATGAGATGGGCCATTACGTGACCTCGCGCTACCACAATGTCGATACCTCCCTGCCCTACTTCATCCCGGCGCCGCCGTCGCTGTTCATCATCGGGACCTTCGGCGCATTCATCCGGATGCGCGCGCCGGCCCGCACGCGCCGCGTGATGTTCGACATTGGCGCCGCCGGTCCGTGGGCAGGTGTGATGCTCGCGATACCCGCCGTCATCATTGGCCTCTATCTTTCCGACGTAACGCCGCTCGACAAATCCGCTGGCGGCCTCGAGCTCGGCAACTCGCTCCTCTTCCTGGGCCTCTCGCACCTCGTGCTGGGCGTCGATCCCTCGACCGTCAACGTAAATCTCAATCCGATCGCCTTCGCGGGATGGATTGGGCTTTTCGTCACCACCCTTAACCTGCTGCCGGTCGGGCAACTCGACGGCGGCCACGTGATCTACGCGCTTTTCCCGCGCCGCCATCGCACCATTTCCGTGCTGTTCGTCATCTCGTGCGTGTTGATGGTGTTGGTGCCGCTCGCACTCGGCATCAGCTTCTGGGGCGGCTGGCTGCTATGGGCAGTTCTGTCGATCGCGCTAGGCTTGGGACATCCCTCGACCATCGATCGCGACACTCCGCTGAACCCGCGCCGCGCCCTCGCCGCATGGGCCACCGTCGCACTATTCATCGTCACGTTCAGCCCGGTGCCGCTGTCTTTCGTGCAACCCGAGGCGCCGATACCGACGCAGCCCGGCGAACATTCCCAGGAAATAATCCATCACGCGCCGCACTACGACGACCTGCTGCGGCAACTCGGCCACGTAAAGATTTGAGGGAAGCCGCGTTGGCCGAAAATCCGACTATCAAACCGAATCCGGAGACCGGGTCCCATCGCCCGAGCTGGGACAATTACTTCATGACGATCACGCGCGAGGTCGCCGAGCGCTCGACCTGCCTGCGCGCCAAGGTTGGCGCCGTCATCGTGCGCGACCGCAGCATCCTCGCGACCGGTTACAACGGCTCGCCCGCGGGATTGCCGCATTGCACCGAAGTCGGATGCCTCATTTACGAATCGCGCACGCCCGACGGCGAAACCGAGCAGAATTGCTATCGCACCATCCACGCCGAGATCAACGCCATCTCGCAAGCGGCTCGCAACGGCGCCGCCATCCGCGACGCCGACATCTACGTCACTCACACGCCGTGCATCCACTGCCTCAAGGTGCTCATCAACACCGGCGTCCGCACCGTGTATTACGCGCGCCCGTACAAGCTCCACACCGTCGCCGAGATGCTCAAGGGCGCGCGCATCAAGCTCGTCCAGGTCACCACCGAAGATTCCGCCCCGGGCGCGGCATGACGACAGAGTCCGCCTGCGGCATCTGCCCATTAATCGATCGCATCAAGGCCGGCACCTTTCGCGATTTTATTGCGGAGCTGAAGAGCTCTTACGTGATTCTCGGCGATCAGCAATTCTATCGCGGCTACTGTGTGCTGTTCGCGAAACTCCATGCGACCGAACTCTACAAGATGCCCGCGGACGCCGCGCGCCTGCTCTCCGACGAGATGCGCCTGGTCGCCGAGGCCATCGCCACCGTCGTCAAGCCATGGAAGATGAACTACGAATGCCTCGGCAATTCGGAACCGCACGTCCATTGGCATCTGTTGCCGCGCTCCGAGAACGAAGCCGACGAATTGCGGCGCGGACCAATCTGGCTACGCCCCGAGTCCGAACGAAAGGTAACGCTTGACGAAAATGACCGCCGCGCGCTCATCGCATCCATCCGCACCCAGCTCGCCATCCGCTTCCCCGATGCGCGCATCCCGCCCAGTTAGCAAGATTCATCCCGCCGCTATCGCGCTAGCGTTCCTCACCATCCTTCTTTCAGGATGCAAGCCCGCTCCGCTCCCTGACGTGGCCAGTCCCGGCGCACAGCTCTACGTTGAACGATGCGGCAACTGCCACGCGCCCTACAATCCCCACGAAATGACGGCCTCGATGTGGGACACGCAAGTCACAATGATGGAGACAAAAATGCAAGCCGCGGGACAACTCCCACTAACCTCCGACGAGCGCGAATCAATCCTCGAATACCTGAAACGCAACGCCGGCACCGAGTAGTTCTGTCCCTCCACGCGATTGTTCCTCTTCACTCAAAGGACCCCTCCACGCGATTGTTCCCCTTCCCACAGTGGGAAGGGGTTAGGGGTTAGGTTGACCGGCCTCCACCTAAGCGCTTTGCTGTCAAACCAGGGAATCGACAGATGCAATACGACGACATCATCGTTGGCGCCGGCTCTTCAGGCGCGGCCCTGGCCGCCCGACTCAGTGAGGATCCCGCTCGCTCCGTCTTGCTGCTCGAGGCAGGCCCCGACTACTCGACCATCGAGCAAACTCCCGCCGATTTGTTGAACACCTGGATCTCCGCCGGACCGCATGACTGGCATTTGACCGCTCAAGCAACGCCCTCTCGCGAAATTCCGTACCCGCGCGGCAAGGTGACGGGCGGCAGTTCTGCCGTCAACGGCCACATCGCTCTGCGCGGCACACCTCACGACTTCGACGAATGGGCGGCATGGGGCAATCGCGAGTGGAGCTTCGAGAAGCTCCTGCCGTTCCATCGCAAGTTGGAAGACGATCGCGACGCCCGCGGCGATTTTCATGGGGTCGGCGGACCGATCTGGATTCAGCGCCCGCAACCCGAAACCTGGCAACCTCTCAATCGCGCTTTCTTCGATGCCGCGCGCGCGACCGGATACGCGGAAGTCTGGGACCACAACGATCCCGAGTCCACCGGCATCGGCCCATGGCCGCGCAACCGGCGCGAGGGCGTCCGCATCTCAACCGCTATCGGCTATCTTGCGCCCGCGCGTCGTCGCATGAATCTCACGATTCGCGGCGGCGTCAACGCTCACCGCGTGATCCTCGAGAATGGCCGAGCCGTCGGTGTCGAAGTCGAGAGCGCCGGGACCGTCCAACAAGTGCGCGGCCGCCGAGTCACTCTCTCTGCCGGTGCAATACATTCGCCCGCTCTTCTGATGCGCTCCGGTATCGGCCCGCGCGATGAACTCGCGGCGCTCGGCATCGACTGCCAGGTAAACTTGCCGGGAGTCGGCCGCAACCTGATCGATCATTTGATGGTCTTCGTCGTCGCGGTTCCGCTGCCGGGAATTCCACACAATCCGCAGGTCACCAATCCCATCGGCATCCGCTACACCGCCGCGGGCTCCGACGAGTTCAACGACATGCAGATGTACGTGTTCGAACAGTTCGACACTGCTCTCGCGCCAGGTCTGGCGCTCGACCTGCCCGTGCCGAGCATCTCGATCGTTCCTGGCTTGCAACGCCCCCGGTCACGCGGCCGCCTCCGCCTGCGCAGCGCCAATCCCGACGTCCCGTCGATCATTGATCTCAACTATCTCGACGACCCGGAAGATATGCGCAGGATGGTGGACGGCGTTCGCATCGCCTGGCGCTTGATGCACGAAAGCCACTTCGCGCCGATGCTCAAAGAGATCGTGAATCTGACCGCCGAAATCGCGAGCTCTGACACGGCGCTCGAAGCTTTCGTGCGCGACAACTGCACGACGATCTTTCATCCAGTCGGCACCGCCAAAATGGGCCCCGACAACGATCCAATGGCAGTCGTCGATCAGTATTGTCGCGTACGCGGCGTCGATGGACTGAGAGTCGTCGACGCGTCCGTGATGCCAAACATTGTGCGCGCCAACACCAACCTGACCTGTATTATGATCGGCGAACGCGCAGCCGAATGGATGCGCAATTCAGATTGACGCGAGTTTTGTAGCCGGGCCGGCGCGGTTCCGCGCTCAGCTAGAGCTGCGTGTCCACCGTGTTCACCAGCGCGCTGACGGTCGTGCCCGTCGTCTGGTAGCCGGCATAGACGATTACTGCAATCGCCGAGACAATCAGCACATATTCGGCCATCGTCTGGCCGCGCGCGAAAGAATCAGCCTTCACGTAGAGTTTTCGAATCAGGTTCATTTCGGGTCCCTCCTTCCGCGGGAATGGATGTTCCTTAGTGGGGCATGACCCGCTAACGAATATTCTCGCCCGCCGCGTGAGGCCTACTAATTGTAGAAAAACTACTTACTATAGTTATAAATACCTACTAATCAGTAAAGAAACATATCAAAATGGATAATCCAGCCAATCCCATTTGACTAGCAACTTGCTATCTCGATATCGAGCCTTTTGGATCTTCTAGCTAGGGCACTCATAAGTCAAGCGTATTACGCCTTCTTACAATTACCGTAAATATCAAGTACCAGGCTTTGACGTGTATAAATCATTTCCATACGAATTTACGGCGCCTAAAACCATCTCGTACGACCAGCCCCTGTCAGGCGAGGAGCCTCAGACGGTCCATTCGATGTGACGATCGACCTCCCGCCGCGAACGCCCGCCTCGCCTTTCTGTCTTCCTCCCGTGATGCTAAATCCACATCACGGGTGATCGCATGGCCGACCAACTCCTGACCATCAAGCTCTACTACGACTACAAAAGCCCCTTCACTTATCTCGCGATGCACCCCGCTTACGCCTTGATGGAATCGCATCGCGTCAGCCTCCATTATATTCCGCACGAACTCAACGTCCGCGGCGCCTTCGGCGGCGAGCTCAACGAGCGGCCCGAGCGCGAATGGCGCAAAGTCCGCTACCTCTATCTGGACGCTCGCCGCTACGCGAACGCGCGCGGCATGATCATCCGCGGACCGCAAAAGATCTTCGATTCGAAACTCTCGCTCATCTCCGGCTTGTTTGCCGACCGCCACGGCCTCTTCCGCCCCTACTCCGACCGCGTCTTCGAGCGTTTCTTCAAACGCGAGCTCGACATTGAAAGCACCGCCGCGCTCGCCGCCGTGATGAAAGAAACAGGCCTCGACGCCGAAGCGTTCAACCGCTACGCACTTCACGATGGGCCCCGCGAACTGTCCGAGGCAGCCGCCGCCGGCGAACGCGACGGCGTCTTCGGCGTGCCGACTTTCATCGTCGACGGCGAGCCGTTTTGGGGCAACGACCGTGTCGAATGGGTCGTCAAGAAACTCGACGCAATGGGCCTGAGGAGATAGACGCGGATGTCCGAATACCAGTTCTACGCGCTGATAACCGTCATCTTGTTTTTCAAGATGGTCTCGATCTCGCTCGTCCAGGGGATTGGCCGCACTAGCACAAAAACATTCGTGACCCCGGAAGACGCCGAGTTCTTCGCGCACGCGCCGCCTGCACAGGAAGAAGCGCCGATCGTCAAGCGCGCAGCCAACGCCTGGCGCAACGACTTGGAAAACATCCCGATGTTTCTGTTCCTCGGCTTGATTTACGTGACGCTCGGACTCTGGCCGGGAGGCGCGTTCATCTATTTCACGATCTTCGTCGTCGCGCGGATTCTTCACACGATTACGTTCCTGCTCGGCTTGCAACCATGGCGCACGATTTTTTTCACCTTCGGAATGGCGGTCTGTATCATCCTTTCCATCAACATATTGACCGCGGTGCTATAGCTATGAAACCGATTCCAATCGGCGCCAGGGGAACTCACTCTAAGACCGTCGCCGCCGCCGACCTCGCCAGCCATCTCGACGCCTCGCTCGCCGCCGTTCTGTCGACGCCCGCGATGGTCGCGATGATGGAGCAGGCCGCAATCGAAGCAATCAAGCCGTTTCTCGACGCCGGGGAAAGCTCGGTCGGCATGTCGATCGAAGTCAGTCACACTGCCGCGACGCCGCCGGGCCATCGCGCTCGCGCCGAAGCTGAGGTCACCAAGGTCGAAGGCCGCCGCCTCGAGTTTGCCGTGCGGGCCTTCGACGATGTCGAGCAGATTGGCTCCGGGAGCCATCGGCGCGTGGTAATCGACGCCGCCAAGTTCAACGATCGAATCAAAACCAAGCAGAAAAACTAGCACGCGCAGGACACCACGATGGCTAACGAAATTTTCGACCGCAAGGAAGTGTACGTCGGACGCGACTTCGGCGGCATCACCTACGACATCACACCCGATCTCGTCGCGACCTACGTCGCCGGTACCGGCGACGACAATCCGTGGTACCGTGGGCCCTCTCCCCTCGGCGCCCCGGTCGCTCCCGCGCTGATTCTTCACAGCGCCGTTTACCAGACGCTCGGTTGGTATCTGCCGAATATCTACGGCAACCTCCACGCCCGCCAGGAATGGAGCATCTTCGCGCCCGTGATGTTTGGCAAGCGACTCACGACTCGCGCCGTAATCGTCGACCGCTACGTGAAGCGCGATCGCGAGTACGTGGTGAACGAAGTTCTGGTCGGCAACGCGTCGGGACAAATCGTCTCGCGCAGCCGCACCCATCAGAGCTTCCTGCTGCCCGAACAAACCCGGCAGGGTTTCGTCGTCGATCGCGCGCGCGAGAAGGATTCGTCACGCTCATTCAAAATTGGCGAGCGCGGCGGCGATCCTATCGACGCCCCGATGCGCAAGATCACCGAAGACATGTGCATGGCCTTCTCGGGACCGGCGCGCAACTATCACAACGACAAGCAAAAGGCCGTCGAGCTCGGATTTCCGGAAATCGTCGTGCAGGGGATGCTCTCCGTATGCCTGGTCGCTGAAATGATGACGAAACGTTTCGGCCTCGGCTTCCTCTACGGCGGCAAGATGGACCTGCGGCTGGTCAACGTCGTGTGGGGTAACGACGTCACCGGTCCAAAGGGATTGATCGTCGAGCGTCTCCGCGAAGGCATCCGCACACGCGCCGAAGTCGAAGTATGGTGCGACAAGGCCGACGGAACCAAAACGATCGTCGGCAGCGCCAGCGCGCTCGAACTGTAACGCCGGCGCGCTCGCGCCATTACTAAGTTGTGCGCGCGAAAAATCTTCCTCGCCGCCGCCGCGGCCGCAATGTTCGCCGCGGGATGCTCGAATCGATGCGATTACGCTGAGACCAAATGCCAGTACCAATGCGATCGCAACTACCAGGTCTGCGAGCTACATGGTAATGACGAATTCTATTGCCGCAATGAAATAGGTAATTGCTTCACCGAGTGCGGCGCCGACCGCACTAGTTGTCATTCGTGGCTGTGGTACTGAATGACTATTGCGTAGTCAGCGCTTCTACATCCGCGATCGACTTCGGCGTCGCCGCCGTCATCACTTCGTGACCGTCTGCCGTCACCAGCACGTCGTCTTCGATTCGAATCCCCACTCCGCGAAAACTGTCCGCCACTTCCTCGTCGTCAGGTGCGATATACAATCCCGGCTCGACCGTAAGCACCATCCCGGGCTCGAGCACTCGCGACGCGCCGTTCACCCGGTACAGCCCCACGTCATGCACGTCCATGCCGAGCCAGTGACTTGTGCGATGCATATAGTAGCGGCGGTACGCGCCCTTCTCGATTATTTCCGCGACCGATCCGTGCAGGATTCCAAGCTGGCGCATGCCATCAACCAGCACGCGCAGAGCCACTTCGTGCGGATCATCGAAATGCGCGCCCGGCTTGATCGTCTCGATCGCCTTGAGCTGCGCATCAAGCACTACCTCGTAAAGGCTGCGCTGCAAACCCGAAAAGCGCGCGCCAATCGGTAACGTGCGCGTGATATCCGCCGCGTAAAACTCGTACTCGGCGCCCGCGTCGATGAGGAGCAACTCGCCGGTCCGCATCTCGCGATCGTTGTTGATGTAATGCAGGGTCGCCGCGTTCGGCCCCGACGCGATAATCGACGGATAGCTCGGCCCGGTCGCGCCTTGCGAGCGAAATGCGTAGTCGACCTCCGCCTCGATCTGCCACTCGCCTATCCCGCCGCGCGCCTTCATCATCGCACGCTTGTGCGCGTCCGCCGAAATTGCCATCGCGCGCCGCATCGCGTCGAGCTCGACCGGCTCCTTCTTCAGCCGCGCCTCGTGAACGATGTCGCGCGGATCGATTATCGACGACGGCCCCACGCCGATTCGGGGCCGCATCGTCTGCGCCCATCGAATCAGTTTCATCACCCGCTCATCCATCTTCTCGTTCAACCCCAGTGGGTAATGCACGCGCTCGCTCTTCTCGAGATAGCGCGGCAAAATCTTTTCCAGTTCGTCGATTACGTATGCTTTGTCCGCGCCGTACTCGATGATCGCCCCCTCGATTCCCGCGCGCCTGCCCGTCCACGTCTCGCGCTCCTTGTCGCGCGGCCGCACGAACATCACGAACTCGCCATCCGGATGCCCCGGCGAGAGCACCGCCACCGATTCCGGTTCCGCGAATCCCGTCAGGTAGTAGAAGTCGCTGTCTTGACGATAAACGAACTCGACGTCGCCCGACCGCACGGCCACCGGCGCGCTCGGCATGATCGCAGTCGCGCCCGGCGCGATCGCCTCCATCATGCGCTTGCGCCGCGCCCGAAAATTGTCGCCGTCGCCGTTAACGTCCATCAGCAATCATTACGCCACGACCTGCACCTCACGGCAATCCAGCCCGCGGCACCTCGACTTGCGTAGTTTCGATTCTCCCGCCTCGCGTGGCGCGGCACTTCTCCGGATCGGAATTCGGCGCCGTCGCCACAAACAGCGTCCGTCCGTCGACGCCGCCGAGCATGCATGCGAACGCGTCCGTCTCCACCTTGATTCGCTCGACCACCTCGCCGCCCTGCTTCACCCGAATCACTTCCGACGCCGTTGGACAGGCCACCCAGACTGCATTCTCGGCGTCCAGGCAAATTCCATCGGGCAGGCTGTTGCCGAGCTCCGCCCACACGCGCCGATTCGCGAGCGAGCCGTCCGCGCCGATATCGAACGCCGTCAATCGCCGCCCGAACGTCTCGCCGACGATCAGCGTCTTCCCGTCCGGCGTAATCACCATCCCGTTCGGGAACATCATGTCCTCGGCCACTACGCGCGCGACCCCGTCTGGCCCGGCCATCACCAGCGTCGTCCCGCGCGGCGTCTCGCCCTTGTGCAGATCGAATCCAAAGTTGCCGACGTACGCGCGCCCGCGCGCATCGACCACCATGTCGTTGCAATCGAACGGCGCGAGCTTCACCAGATCCGACGCGGCCTTCAGTCCGTCGCGATCCAAGCGCATCAGCTTGCGATCCGTCATCGACACCACGAGCATCCGTCCATCCGGCAACCATCCGAGTCCCGACGGCCGCCCCGGCACTTCGCAAACGACCTCGCGCTTCCCCGCCACATCAACCGCGACCACCTGATGCGCATGCATGTCCGAGAAATAAAACGTCCCATCATGCCATCGCGGCCCCTCAGGAAACGCCAACCCATCGATCAAAACTTTCAACGTCCTCATTCGTGATTCTCTTTTCTTCCGGATTGTTCCCCTTCCCACTATGGGAAGGGGTTAGGGGTTAGGTTAGTCCAGCGCCCCCTTCGATCTCATCGCCTCGACCTCCTCCGCGCTAAATCCGAGCAACCCCTTCAGCACCTCATCAGTATGCTGCCCGAGCGCCGGCGCCGCCGTCTTTACGTCGCACGGAGTCCCGCTCATCCGCCACGGAATTCCGCAATGTTGCCGTTTGCCGACCTCTGGATGCTCGCGATAAACGAAGTAGTCGCGCTCCGTGAGATGCGGATCCTCGGATAGGTACTTGCTATCGGCGCAAGCTCCCGCCGCGACTCCCGCCGCTTGCAGAGTCTGCACAACGTAGGAGACCTTTCGCGGCGCCGTCCACGCACTGACTATTGCTTCGAGCGCGTCTTCGTTCTCTTTTCGCGCCGCGAGTGTTGCGAATCGCGGATCTTTAGCCAGTTCCGGCTTACCTATTGCAATAGCCAGTCGCGCCCATTCCGCATCGTACGCACATACTATCGCGACGAATTGATCGATCGTGACGTCGAGGATTTTCTCCGGCAGATCGACGCATTTGAAAATCCCGTGCGGCGCCATCAACGGATCGCGATTCCCGATTCGTTCGGGTTCGCGCCCGTTCATCGTGTATTCCAGAATCCCTTCTGCCAGAAGGTCCATCGCGCATTCCCACTGGCTCATGTCGATATATTGTCCCTCGCCGGTTTTCGCCCGATGAAACAGCGCGCTGATTATTGCGAACGCGCCATGCACTCCCGCGTTGGGGTCGGCATAGCTGAACCCGGCATGCATCGGCGGAAATCCCCTATATCCCGTCAGCGCCGACAGCCCGGACAACGGCACCTGCGCAGGCCCGTACGCGACGTAGTGACTATACGGTCCCGTGTCGCCGTAACCCGACAGAGTAATCATTACTACATTGGGATTTACCTTCTTCACTTCTTCGTATCCGAATCCCATCTTCTCGAGCACGCCCGCCGCGAAGTTGTTAATCACGACGTCGCTCTGCTTGATCAGCCGCCACGCCGCCTCCTTTGCCTCCGGATGCTTGAAATTCAGCGACAGCGACTTCTTGCCCTGGTTGTACTGATTGAAGTAGCCCGACTGGTTGAGGCTTTTGAACACGCCGTCCGGCCACGGCGGCAGCATCCGCGTCACGCAGGGCCGCGTCTTGGTTTCGATTCTGATCACTTCGGCCCCAAGATGCGCCAGTTGCAGGGTGCAATACGGCCCTGCCCACACCCACGTAAAATCGCAAACTCGAATTCCTGACAGAGGAGGCTTCGCCATCGCTAGATCACACCCTTGCGCTTGAGTTCCTCGAGTCGCGCCTGCGAGAGTCCGATCTCGCCGAATACTTCCGCGTTATGCTGTCCGAGCGTCGGCGCCGGCCGTCGGATTTCCCACGGCGTACGCACGAACTTCAGCGGCGCGCCCGGATACTTATGCGTGCCCGCGACCGGCTGCACGATCTCGACGAAAAATCCGCGCGCCTTCAGATGCTCCGAGTTGAGCAGGTCGCCCATCGTCGACACCGGCGCAAACGGCACGCGCTTGGCCTGCGCCTTGCGATACAAATCCAGCACCGTCTGTTGGCTGACCCATTCTTCGAGCATCGGCTTGAGCGCGTCCCAGTTCAGCCCGCGCTGCAGCCGATCCTTGAAAATATCCATCTCCGCCCATTCGGGATTTCCCATGATTTCGACGAAATTACGCCACTGATGCTCCTCGATGCAGCACAGATAAATGTACCCGTCCTTGCACTGCATCGCCTCGATCGGCTGGATCGGCTTCTGCCCCAGCCGCGTCGCGATCATCTTCATATACGGCCAGTATTCGAACGTCATCTCGAGAATCGATGCGATCGATTCCTGCACCGACACCTCGACATGCTGCCCCGTGCCGTCGCGAAGTTGCGCGAATGCCGCCGCCATCGTCGCGGTCGCGCCATGCACTCCGCCCTGGTATCCCGCCTGATGCCCCGCGGTCTTGAGCGGCGGCAGCTCCGGATGCTCCGGCCCTCCTCCGTTCAGCACACACACTCCGCCCGCGCACCAGATCGTCAAATCCTCGGCGCGGTAGTCGCGATACGGACCCGTCAGTCCGAAGGGCAGTATCGACGTCATGATCAACTTCGGATTCGCACGCTGCATCCGCTCATACGTGAACCGGACGCGATCCATCTCGGGCGGCGTGACGTTGTGAATCAGGATATCGGCGCCCGCCACCAGCTTCTCCATAATCTCGAAACCCTCGGGCTGCGTGATATCGAGCGTGACGCCGCGTTTGTTGGTGTTGAGATATAGAAACAGTCCGCTGGTCTCGGGATTCGGCTTGTCTCCCGGAAACGGCCCCCGCGTCCGCGCCCGATCCCCAGCGCCCGGCCGCTCCACCTTGACGACCTCGGCGCCCATGTCCGCCAGCAGCTTGCTGCAATAAGGCGCCGACACCATCTCGCCAACTTCAACGATCTTTAAACTAGCTAAAGCTCCCGCCATTCTTCTTTTCCCTGGCTCTCCTGATCCGATACCTCGCCCGTTACTTTACGGGAGAGGCGGCCGGACGCAACGCGGCCGGTAGGTGAGGGTTCTGCTTTCTCACTCTGGGAACACCTGCCGAAACGGCTTGACCTCGACGCGCTCGAACACCCCGCTCGTCACGTACGGATCGCTCTTCGCGAATGCGATCGCTTCCGCCTCACTCTCCATATCTACAATGATAAGACTGCCGCTGCCGTCGGTGAATGGGCCCGCGATCTTCACTTTGCCGGCCCGATCCAGCGGCCGCAGATTCTCCAGATGCTCCTGCCGCACCTTCGGCCGCAACTCTGCCCCGTCGGGTCCGTCATGGCCGATAATCACAAACAACATCGCATAGTCCTTATGAAAACCCTGCGCCGGAATGAGCCCGCAATAATTAGCACGCCCCACCCCCGCCCGCAAAATCACCCAACGCCGAGCCCATTCCCCGGTCGCGACTTAATCTGACGGCGATGGTAACGTCTGCGAGTCCTTGAAGACGGGATGATCGGGCGACGAGGCAACACCGGCAATGATTTTTCGCGAACTCAATCATGGCAAGTGTAAGACCTACCTTGCGATCTCGGAGGCGACGCGCAAGGCCGCCGTCATCGATCCTTTGCATGACAAGGTCGAGCGCTACCTCGCGGTGCTCGCGTATCACGGATTGCGCTTGGACGCGATCATCGACACCCATACTCATGCCGATCATCGTAGCGGCGCGATGGAGTTGGGCGCGCTCGCCGGCGCGCCGGTCGTGATGCATCGTCTTGCGCCCGCTCCTCACGTGGGCATCCATGTCGACGACGGTCAGGCGCTGAAGGTTGGCGACGAGGAACTCCGCGTCCTCCATACACCCGGCCACACGCCTGATTCGATAAGCCTGCTCGCGAAAGATCGCGTCTTCACCGGCGACGTCTTGTTCATCCACGGCACCGGACGCGCCGATTTTGCGGGCGGCGACGCTGGCACTCAGTACGATTCGATAACGCGCAAGCTGTTCACGCTGCCCGACAACATCCTGGTTTTTCCCGCGCACGACTATCGAGGACATAAGCAATCGACCATCGGCGAGGAGAAGCGCTCGAATCCACGGCTGGCAGGCAAGACGCGCGACGATTACATCAACTTGATGAACAATCTCGGCTTGCCGCTGCCCGACGGCATCCAGGAGGCGCTGCAACCGAACCAATCCGATCTCGATGCGGGCGCGCTCAAATTCCCGACGCTCTCGCAACTAAACCAGGTGCGCCAGTTGAGCGCTGCGCAGTTGCGCGATCGCATCGCGAGCGCCAATCCGCCGATGCTAGTCGATGTGCGCGAGGAAGATGAGTACCGCGGCGAGCTCGGTCACATAGCCGGCGCGCGCCTGATCCCCCTGAAAGAACTACCTGAGCGAACCGACGAGCTAGCGAATGAAAAAACCCGCGACATCGTCGCGATATGCCGCGTCGGAGTCAGAAGCGCCACCGCCGCCGCGATCCTCACTGGCCTGGGTTTCGAACACGTCTGGAATCTAAAGGGCGGCATGCTCGAATGGAGAGACGCGCAACTCCCAGTCGAACGATGAGCCGGGAAGTTTCGCCTTATCACTGGGTGCAGGGGTCACCCCTGCCCAAGGAGGTGCGGAACCCACGGCGGGTTCCGCGTTAAATAAAGTGATTTCCCCTTCCCCCTCTCACACTTGATCCTTATCCAGCGCCGAGCTCCACTTGCGCGACGTGCGCCCTTCCCAGCCGCGCTTGTGATACGCGTAGCCGACGATCAGCGGCACCGCGATGCTCGCCTCGCAATAGACCATCTGCTCGTACGTCGTATCGACTTTGCCCCAGCTGCTCGCCTCTTTGAGCGTGCTGCCTGAAAGCGCGCCGTCACGCACGTCCGCGACTGTTATTTGGATCGCGTACTTATGCATGGGCACGTCATGCCCTAACACTTCGGCGGCGACCACGATATCCTGCGCGAAATTCTTCGGCACGCCGCCGCCGATCATGAACAGCCCGGTGCTTTCGTTCTTCACCTTGAGCCGCGTCAGCTCGTAAAAATCCTTGGCGCTGTCGAGCGAGACCTTGGGCTTGCCGTGCCGCGCCGCCTGATGCGCGACGAGTCCGAATCCTGCCGAGCAGTCGCTGAAGGCCGGGCAGAAAATCGGCACCTCCTCGCGATACGCCTCGAGCACGATACTTGCACTTGTCTTCGCGCCCGTCTCGGCCAGGTACTTGCCCATCTCGCCAACGAATTCCCGCGACGAATAGGGCCGCGGCTCGAGGCTGTCGGTGATTTTGTGAATCGTCTCGTCGCACACGCGCAGTTCATCTTCATCGATCAGCGTGTCGTAGATGCGATCGATATGCAGTTCGCGCAGCTTGTCGTCGTCGAGCCCGTACTTGAAGCGATCCTCGGCCATCCAATGCTTGAAGCCAAGCGCCTCGAAAAAATCCTGGTCCACGATATTCGCGCCGGTGCTCACGATCGCATCGACCATGTGGTTGCGAATCATGTCGGCGAAGACCCGCTTCAACCCCGCGCTGATAAGCGATCCAGCCAGGCACAGGATCACGCCGCAGTCGCGATCGCGCAGCATGCGGTCGTAAATCGTGGCCGCGCGATGCAGGTCGCGGGCGCTGTACGCCATCTGCCCCATCGCCTCGACGATCGGCACGACGCTGTCGCGCGTGATATCAACGTGCTCGATCGGTCGTTTTAGAAGTTCCGACTTGTTACTCATTGCAACGCCCCTTGATGTACCGAAAGATTGGCCGATAGTACGCATCGGCGCAGTTGTACGCTACTTCACTGGCCCGATTCCGCCCAGCCCCGTCCAGTAGAGCATGAAATTCATCGTGCCGAGTCCAATCAGAAACGCAAATGCGATCATATCCACGGGCGTCACCGGGTATTCGATAAACGTGGTAGGCTCATGGCTGAATCCAAACCCGCGCGCTTCCAGAGCCATCGCCATGTTGTTCGCCTTGCGCAGCGCGCCCATAAAAACCGGGATCACGACCGGCACGTAGCGCCGCACGCGCTCGAGCGGCCCGCCCTGGTTGAAGTCGTAGCCCCGCAGCCGCTGCGCATCGACAATCGTCACGGCCGAGTCGATGAACAGCGGGACTAATCTGAATGAGAGTGAGATCGCGAAGCTTACCCGATACGGCACCCGCATTCGCTGCAGCCCGTAGGTGAACTCCTCGATCTTGGTGGTCGAAAGAAACAGCACCGACGCCGCCAGCAACTCCGCCAGCTTGATCCCACGCCCGAGTCCAAACACCAGCGACAACCGGCTGACGTGGAAGACCGGCACGTTGACTAACACCGCACCGCGCCGGTAGAAAACCATCCACGCAATTGTCGTGGTGAAAACCAGGATCGCGAACAACCATCGCAAGCGGTAGAAGTTCGGCCACGAATCGGTAAGCTGCGCGATCCACAGCATGACCAGGCCGACCGGCAACAGCGCGATCGGATTGTCCACCCAGTACACCGACCAGAACATCACGAAGAGCGCGAACACCTTGACCGTCGGATGCAACCGATGAACGAACGTGCCGCGATCAATGTACAAATAAATCGGCATCAGGCGCGTCCCTTGACCCACGTGACGAATTCGTTCGTCGTCAGCGCCAGCGTGCCGAAGCGCCGGCTCAGTTCGGTGATTTCCGGCGCCCGGAACGACGACGACCGCAGCAACTCGTCCTGCATGAAAAACTCGCGCACGCCGCCGTCGAAAATTTTCGCGCCCTTGCGCATCAACACGACGCGCCGCGCGTACTCCGCGACCAGCCACGGCGTATGCGTGATGATCACGATTGCGATTCCGGCGCGGTTGAGGTCGCGCACCAGCGCCATCATGCGCAGTTGCTCGCGATGGTCCAGCCCGGTGGTCGGTTCGTCGAGAATCAACATCCGCGGCCGCAGCACCAGCACGCTCGCCACCGCCAAGCGCTGACGCTCGCCCTTGCTGAGCAGGAACGGGTCGCTCTGGAGCTCGTTCTGAAGGCCGACCGCTTCGAGCGCTTCGTCGCATCGACGACGTATTTCGTCATCCGGCAGGCCGAAGTTGCGCGGTCCGAAAGCGACTTCATCTTCGACCGTCGCGGCGAAAATCTGATGGTCCGGATTCTGGAAAACGTACGCAACTTCGCGCGCCGTCTCCGCCGGGCGCATCTGCGCGCGGTCCTTGTCGTCGATCGTGACGCGGCCCGTGGCCGGCTGAAGCAGACCGACGATATGCTTGGCCAGGGTGGTTTTGCCGGAACCGTTTTGACCGACGATCGCGAGAAATTCGCCGGCTTCGACCTTCAGATCGATCGAATCGAGCGCGCGCGCCCCGCCCGCGTAGGAGAAGCTTACATTCTCGATGCCGATAAATGCGGGTCCGCGCGCAACCGCGGTATTCGGTCGCGACTCGACCCTGTTCTCGACCAAAGTTTTGGCGAGACGCGGATAGGCTCGCAGGATTTCCTCAAAAGCCTGATCGACATTCTTCGCTTGAGCGTCGATGCCGAGCAGCTCGAGTGCGTGACCGAGGCCCGGCGGCCGCACGCCGCATTGGTTGAGCAGCTCGGTGCGCGCGAACACTTCGTGAGGCGGACCGTCTGCTGCGATTTCGCCCTCGCGCAGAACGATTATCCGGTCGGCGGCGCGCAGCTCCTCGGACTCGTGCTCGATTACGATAAGGCTCAAGCCTTGCGCGCGAAGCTTGGCGATCAGCGCGAAGACTTCAGCCCGGCCCTCGGGATCGAGGTCGGTGGTCGGCTCGTCGAGCACAATAACCGACGGGCGCAGCGCCAGCACCGACGCGATCGCGAGCCGCTGCTTCTCGCCGCCCGACAGCGACATCGGATCGCGATGCTCGAAGCCGCGCAGGCCGACCGCTTCGAGCGCCGGCATGATTCGCCGATCCATCTCGGCGCGCTCCATGCCGACTTGTTCCATCGCGAACGCGACCTCGTGCGCGACGTTGGTTGAAAACAATTGCGCCTCGAAATCCTGGAAGACCATGCCGACCTTGGGCGCGAGATCGCAGACGCGAAGATGCTCGAGCGGTTCGCCCGCGATGCGTATCGCGCCGTGAAAATCGCCGTCCTCGAATTCCGGCACGATGCGATTGAGGCATTTCGCGAGCGTGGATTTCCCCGCGCCCGACGCGCCCATCACGCCGATTGTCTCGCCCGCCGCCTGCACGAAGCTCACCGCTCGAAGCGCGGGCTTGTCGGCGCCGTGATAAGTGAACGTGACTCGCTCGACGCACACGGCCTGCTGGTTGGTATTCACTAAAAAATTCACATCATGAACAGGCCCGCGAACGCCAACAGCAGGAACGGGCCAACGATTATTGCGACCGGCTTGTCGTACGGCGCGACGATCATCCATGCGGGCAGAAATTTTGGCGCCCAATACCCGGTCGAAAGCATATTTCCGCAAATCCACGCGCCGCCTTCGCCGGCGATCAGCACCGCGAAACCCAATGCGCGGATTCCCACCGGCTTCAGTTTCACTTCCGGCATCACGTCGGTGTAAAGCATCCGGCCTTTTTTGACGCGCGGATAAACGGCCGCGAGGATGAACGGCGAGAGCGCCAGCGCCGAGACCATATTGTTGAAAATGATCACGTTGCCCAGCATCGCGAACGGCCTGATGACGAGCACGTTGTCCGCCCATCCGACCAGGTCGGCGCACAGCACGCTCGCGGCCAGGCATGCGATCACGTACTTGAAGATTGTGAGCGGCGAGCGGAGAACGGGACTCTCGCCGCGCGCGATCAATTCCCAGACTTTGTACGGAATCCATCCGTAGGCCAGGTTCGCGAAGAATCCGGCGATGTCGCCCGGCGACACTCCGCCAAAAAAATCGCCAATCATATTTCCGATCGCGGAACCCCACGCGGCCGCCGGACCGAACAGGAACGAGCACACGACGGGAATCGCATTGGCAGGACGCAGTTCGGTGACGCCGGGAATCAGCGGGACAACCTTGAACGGCACCAGCACGGCGGCATAGAGCGCGGCGGAGATCGCGCACAGCACGACCATCCGCGTGTTGCGCCACATCAGGCGAAGTTCGCTCATCGCGACACGACGCGCACGCGGCGCATGCCTGCTCCTCGGACCAAATGATCAACTGCCACGTTCATCTCGACGCTGACCAGTATCCCGACCCTCCCGGCGGATTCAAGCGCGCATCCGTGAAATCTGCGCTGGCAGCGGATACAATAAGATTGCATGCCGATCTACGAATATCGCTGCGAGAAATGCCGGCGCACGACCAGCGTACTGACCACGCGCGTGAGTGAAAAGGTCGAGGCGGTCTGCGCGCACTGCGGCGGAAAAAAAATGAGCCGCCTGATGTCGCGGTTCGCGATGCCACGCAGCGAGGAATCGCGGATGGAGTCGCTCGCCGATCCCTCGAAGCTCGGCAACATCGACGAGAACGATCCGAAGAGCGTCGCGCGGATGATGAAGCGGATGGGCAAGGAGATGGGCGACGAGTTCAACGGCCCGGAGTTCGATGAAGCCGTCGAAGAACTGGAAAGCACCGGCGACTTGGCCGACGATGGCTCAGGCGAGGATGATGTTTAGGGGCGTAGTGCGAATTCAGGCAAGAAGATCCGTGGTCGATTCTCGGCCAGCCTAACCGATAACCCCTTGCCATGTGGGAAAGGGGATTTTCGATCACGTTTCGAGGCCTTACTTCTGGAACTGGGCGATCTCATGGCAATCATAGCGCCAGACCCATTCACTCTTTATTGCGATGCGAGCGGTAACGAAACCGATCTCTTGTTCGTCGTAGCCGGTGCTGTGGGAACGGTCGAAGGATGGAAGGCTTTCGATCACGATTGGAAGCTTGCTCTTTCGGACAATGAACTAGCCTATTTTCGCATGAGCGAGTTCGCCCAATCCAAAGGGCAATTCGCTGATGGTTGGGAGGGAAATGAAGCTCGCAGACGGGCGTTTCTGAACCGGCTAATAGGAGTCATCATTCGGACCGTCAAATGCTGGATCGGCGCAGCGGTGTTTCTCAGAGACTACGAGAAAGCAGATCGGGTGTATGAACTTCGCGAGTACCTTCAACCCTATCCGTTGTGCGGCGTGACTTGCATAGAGATGGCTCACACCTGGATGCAGGCTAACCACGTCGAGTATCTAAACATTGAATATGTCTTTGAAAGTGGCGACGTGCACGCGGGTCAATTGTTTGAGAGAACAAAGGAATATTTTGGCAAGGAACCTTTCTTTAGAACGAAGATGCAAGCAACGCCTTTGCATCTAGCGGATTTCGCGGCTTATGAGATTCGGAAGGCTTATGGCGTTCTTGACGAAGAATCTGAAAAACTCTTTGAACGTTTTCGCACCTCGTTCTCCCTTCTAGCGGAGATTACCCGTCGTTGGGGAAATCTCGGTGAGGTTGCGATCCGGACCGGGCTGAATCTTCGAGGTGTTTCACGAAGAGAAAATTAAGGGCGAAGTAGTACCAGCCGGAGGGATTCGAACCCCCGAGGCCCTTTCGAGCCTTCCCGTTTTTCAGGCGGGCGCCTTCAACCAGACTCAGCCACGGCTCCGACAAACTGGCAGCATAGCGCGCTATGCTGCCACGGCTGCTACTACCTCATCAATAACGTACCGCAGTCACCTCTAGGCATCTACTCCGGCGACGTGAAGCCGACAGGATAGTTGATTGTACGTTCGGCAGCTCTCATCGCCGGCGCGCCGCGGTGAGCGAAGTCGTCAACGCCAACACAATCCATGAAGGGGAACAATCGCGGGCGCTCGTGTCGCCACGGTCCGGTTCGAACTTTGCCGTTACGAGCTTTCAATCCAGGCAGTGCGCGTGATGACGAAGCCGTCGGGCTCCGACGCTTCAGCGCTGCCCGCGACCGCGAAACCGAGGCCGGCTAGATATCCCGCCACATCGATCGGAGATTCCCTTTTCGATCGGCTTCCGTAATTGCTCACGATCAATCGTCCGCCGCGCGCGACTGCCGAGTCGAGGACCCGGCCAAGGTATTCGCGATGCCGCGATGGCGGTGCCGACTCGAGTAGCAGATGAATATAGTCGTAGCGGCGCGTCGGCCTCCACCTGAATGCGTTCGCGGTCGCAAAATTCGACGCGTACGCGGGCATTCGATTGCGTGCGAGATCGACCAGCTCGGGCACCAGGTCGATTCCGTGCGGCTCGATCACGACTCCGCGCTCAATCGCCCACGCGACAAGGCATTCGAGCAGCAGACCATTGGCGCATCCGATGTCGAGGAACGCCCCGCTGCGCTCGACTGCGCTCAGAATCACTTCGCGCGCGAGACGCCATCGCTCGGGAGTGCTGCCCCATCCCGACTGACGCCACGGATTGTCCGACGCGAGATACCACCGCTTGAAATCGCGACGCATCGAGTCGAACCAAGCATCGATTTCATCGTCGTCGTTCATGCCCGCGGCCGTTAATCAGCTTCGAGCACGACGATCGCCGCCGCCGCCATGCCTTCGCCGCGGCCGAGTGCGCCGAGGCCCTCGGGGCTCGACGCTTTGACGTTGACGCGTGATTGATCGGCGCTGACGCCGAGTGCCGCGGCGAGCCGCTCCCGCATCGCGTCGAGATGCGGCTTCAGCTTCGGCGCCTCTGCGAAAACCGTCAGGTCGGCGTTGCCGAGCCGCCATCCTTTGTCGCTCGCGAGCTTCCAGACGGCCGCCAGCAGCGCGATCGAGTCGGCGTTCTTATATTTAGGATCGTTGTCGGGAAAATGCCGACCGAGATCGCCCGCGCCGAGCGCGCCGAGGATCGCGTTGGCGAGCGCATGCGCCGCGACATCGGCGTCGGAATGGCCTCTGAGTCCCTTGTCGTGCTTGATCTCGACGCCGCCCAGCACGAGCCGGCGCCCCGCTTCGAGCGGATGAAAATCGAAGCCGTTGCCTACGCGAAAACGCGTCGCCATTGCTGTAATCCTCGCGCGAGGGGCCCGGCGAGCGCATCATTTGCGCTGCGCCCGACTGCGTTGACATCCGCTATTTCAGCCGCCAAGCTTTTCCCATCGCACTCAGGAGGATCGCCCGCGATGCCCGCATTCGTTAAGAGCCCGAAATTCATCATAGGCACAATCGTGGTCCTGTGGGTGGCGTACATCATTTACGCAAACTTTCAGATCGACATGGTCACGTTTTACCTGCTGCCGTTCAACATGCTGAAACTGCAACTCAGGCTCTCGGCAGTGATAATTGGCGCCGCGATTTTCGGCTCAGTGGCGACGATCGTAATTCACTGGCTATGGGTGCGGCCCTCGAACAGTTCATCGGCCGCGACCGCGCCCACGTCGCCATCGAGTCCCAGGAGCAGCACGGTCGCCTGAGCGCCGGCCTTCAACAGCGTTTGGGTTGACGGACCTATAAGCAGACCGTCGGCGCGCGACAGCGAACTTAAGATTCCCGAGCCCTGCCCGCCAGTAGGAGTCGCGAGCCAGCCGTCCGCGCCGGTGGCGACGGTCTCGCGCTGGAGTTTGACCCTCACGAATTCGGTGAGGTCCTTTGAAATTTTTACATCGACGGCGCATCGCGCCAGCACACGCGGCAGACCCACGCGCCGCATCCCCCTCATCTTGAGGATCGCCGGGCGCGCGTACAGGTAGAAGCACACGAGCGTCGAGACGGGATTGCCCGGCAGGCCGAAGATCGGCCGGTAGCCGACGGTGCCGAACTTCAGCGGACGCCCCGGCTTTTGCGCGACGCCATGAAAAAGCTGGCGCATCCCGAGTTCGTCGAGCACGCCCGTCACATGATCGAACTGGCCCACCGACACTCCGCCGGTCGACAGCACCGCGTCGAAGGTCATCGCCTCGGCAAGGCGCTCGCGAATCTCGCGCGCGTCGTCGCGCGCCACCTTGAGGATGACGACCTCAGCGCCGGCCTCGCGAACCGCGCCGGCCAGCGCGTAGGCGCTGGAATTGACGATCTGCGCACCGGTCGGCACCTGATCGACGTCCACGAGTTCGTCGCCGGTGGCGACAATCGCGAGGCGTGGACGCCGGATGACCTCGACCATCGCGCGATTCACCGACGCCAGCATCCCAAGGTCGGCCGGCCTGAGCGTCTTGCCCGCCGACATCACCAGTTCGCCGAGGCGCAAATCCTCGCCGCGCGGCCGGATGAACGCACCTTTCTCGGTGGCGACCAGAAACTCGACGAGATCGCCGGTGCCGCGCGTCCGCTCGACCGGAACGATCGCGTCCGCGCCCTCTGCCATCGGCGCGCCGGTCATCGTGCGAACCGCCTCGCCCGCGCTCACGCGGCGAGTCGGCATCTTGCCGGCGCCAACGGTCTCGACGATGGCCAGCTTGACCGGGCTCGCCTCGGAAGCCTTGGCAAGGTCGGCGGCGCGCACCGCGTAGCCGTCCATCGCGGAGTTGTCGAAACCCGGGATGTCGCGCGACGACCTGATATCCTCGGCGAGCACGCGGCCAAGTGCATCGACGATTGGAACGCGCTCGACGCCGAGGGGAGCCACATTTTCGAGAACGATTTGCAGAGCCTGGTCGGCGCTAATCATGAGGAAAAAAGGATACGCGCCTTTCTGTCGCGATTGAACCGCGCCGTCTCCTAATTCCCTCTCCCTGTAAGGGAGAGGATCAAGGTAAGGGTCCTTGTCCAGCGCGCATTTTCCGCGCGCGATTTAGGATTCTGAGTCGGACCGCAACTGGAACTTAGAACTCGACGTGTTCGACACTGGCGTGGGTATCCGAATCCACGGGAATGCGCACGCTGTACGAACGCTCGTACGGAGGAACCACGTCGCGCAGCAGCGCCGGGTTGAGCTCACGCAGGCGCCCCAGCGTCGTCCCATGGTCGAGGGCGACCCGGCTGAGCGGAGTGCCACCACTGACTGGCAGCGTCTGGTATAAGGGCGGCTCGTCGAGCTTGATAGTCGTGATCCCGTAATTTTCCGCGTGACGCGCGATATACGCGACCGCCATAAAGCGTCCCAGCAGCCCGCGGGTTCGCCGCGGCAGCCGATTGCCGAACTTTTCCATCCTGGGGCCGCGAAGCGACCAGTAACGGTTGATCGCCCTGTCCCCGTTGTTCCACGCGACGAGCGTCATCGGCCAGTCGTCGCCCGCTTCGTCGTGCAGCGTGGCCAAGTACTCGGCCGCCGCCTTGGTCGACATCACCGGGTCGCGGCGCTCATCGACGTAATCGTCTATGCGGAGGCCGAAGCGCTTCGCCGTATCCGAATTGAACTGCCACGGACCCTTGCCCAGCTTGGAAAATTCGCTTTCCGCAAAGGCCAGGTAGACGAGGTCGTCGGGCAGGCCGTAGCTCCGCAGCACCCGGACCATATCAGGCAGGTAGGGATGACTGCGGTCGAAGGTATCCTGCAGTTGGTCGGGCGAACTCATGAAATCGGAGACATAGCGACGTACAGCTTGATTAAGGAGAATCGGGAAAGGTGGAACCGGCTGAGGTAGCGGTAGCACATACGACGACGACGGAATCGGCTTGGCGCCAGCTTCCGCAGGAGTCTCCAGCTCGAAGCCTGTGCTTTGCCCGTCCAAGCTTGGCAACGCTGCCCCTGACCTAGCGTCCGAGCCGTCAAAATCTTCAGCAAGCGCACGAGTAGATGCCCATCCGGCGACAATCAGGGCCGCCATCAGCGCTACAAGCACTCGATAGATAGACTTCGGTTTACGCATTCTCCCCCGAGAAGGTGACCCCAACCGTACCGACCGACTCGACCGGGATCAACCCATCGGCGGTGGATAAGCTATTAAAAAGTCTAATGTATGATGGTCACTTTCTGAATAAGTGCTTGCAAACGCTCACGAATCTTGGCGCTAGATGGCGGCGGAATTCGTTACGTGAACTTTAGCCTAGCAGGTTCTTTGTGTTACGGTTGGTGCCGAAATCAACTCCCGACGACCGCCTGACCGGGAACAAAAAAATAAATTTTGAATCTCTGGCACGACATTATCGACAGCCTGACCGACGCGATCCTCGTGCTTTCGCCCGCGATGGAACCCCAGGTGGTCAACCCCGCCGCCGAAACGATGCTCGGGGTTTCCCAGGTGAACGCCGCCACGGTCGCTGACCTCGTGCGCCAGAACGACTGGTTGGGCCGGATGGTCGGCGCATGCCTCGAGAGCGGTCAGGATCTCGGTGATACGGAGACGGTGCTGGCGACCGGGCCTCGCGAGCTGGCGGTTCGCGTCGAGGTATCTCCGCTGCTCAACGCCGAGGGACGCCCCGGCGGGGTCATTATCCTGCTGCATGACCTGTCTCACGAGAAAGGCGCGGCGGAGGCTGCCACAACTGGCGACCTGAGCCTGCGGTTGTCGCCCGCCGGCCTCGCGCACGAGGTCAAGAATCCGCTGACGGGCATCAAGGGAGCGGCCGAGCTGATGGCCGGGATGTTCCCCGACGACGCGCGCGCCCAGCAGTACTGCAGCGTGATTCTCGACGGCGTCAACCGGATTGCGGCGCTCGTCGAGCAGGTGCTGATGGTCAGCGGGCCGCAACGCCTGTCGCAGGAGCCGGTGAACATCCATATGGTGCTGCACCAGGCGATGAGGATGGCGGGACTGTTCCCGCAGCCGCCCGAGGGCGTCGTGGTGCTGCAGGATTTCGACCCGAGCCTGCCCGACGTGGTGGGTGATGCCGGCGCATTGGAGCGAACTTTCCTGAACCTGATCAAGAACGCGGCGGAAGCGATCGGCGAATCTGGCACCATTCGCCTGCACACAAGAATCGAGCGCGAATTCCGGATGACCGCGGAGGGCCGTCGTCGCCAATTCCTGCGAGTCGAGATCAGCGACAGCGGCGTTGGTATCCCGGAGGACCAGCTGTCGCAACTGTTCACCCCCTTTTTTACAACGAAACCCGCCGGCACCGGCCTAGGTCTCGTCCTATGCCAACGAATAATCGCCCTCCACGGCGGCCGCCTATGGGCCCAGCGCGGCGGCGTCGATCGCGCCAAGGGCACAGCATCCGCGCACGGCATGACCTTCAAAGTAACGCTCCCAATGATGCCTCCAGAAAAACGCCCGCAATAAGAAATCCGCGCGAAGTCTCAGTTTCAATTTGCGAGGCTCTCCCCCTCTACTGATGGGAAAGGATCGAAGAGCCTGCCCTGAGCGATTCAAGATTCCGCTCTGCCAGCGAGAACTTCATTCGACCCAATCTTAAGCAGTCTGATCCTCCTATTTCCCCGTGCCGCTCAGAGGCACCTTCTGCGGACTGCTGTTGGCGTTGTCGGTGATCACCAGCGTTCCGGTCTGCGCCCCCGCCGCGCTCGGCGTGAACATCACTGAGATTGCACATGATGAGCCAGCTGCCAAACTCGCAGGACAGGTGTTGGTCTCGGTGAACACGGCAGGATCGGAAATCATCTCGATCAACACCGGGAGCCCCGGATGCTTCTTCTTGCCCTTGGGATTGGACACCTTGACCGTTTTCGGTTTACTCGACGTTCCGACCGTGGTCTTCGGAAACTTGAGCGCTTTCGGCTTGATCTTGAGCGTCACCAGCACTGGCGTCGGCGTGGCGGTTGCCGTCGCGGTCGCGGTCGCAGTTGCGGTCGCGGTTGCTGTTGCGGTTGCTGTTGCCGTTGCCGTTGCCGTTGCCGTCGCCGTCGCGGTTGCGGTCGCACTTGCGGTTGCAGTCGCTGTCGCTGAGGCCGTTGGAGTCGCCGTCGCAGTCGGCGTTGGGGTCGCGGTCGGCGTGGGCACCGGCTGGTCGTACTCCAGCACCCGGTTGTTCTCGCTGTCCGCCACGTATAGGTTGCCCGTCACGTCCGCCGCGACTCCGTCTGGATCGCACAGGCTGTTGGCGCTGATCCCGCCGTTATTGCAGTTCGTCGACGTGAAGCTCCCACCTTGGCCAAAGACCAGATCGGCGGTGGCATTGGTCAGCGGGGTGTTGTACTCCAGCACCCGGCTGTTCTCTCCATCCGCCACGTAGAGGTGGCCCGCCCCGTCCACCGCGACTCCACTTGGATCGCACAGGCTGTTGTCGCTGGCCCCGCCGTTATTGCAGCTCGTCAACGTGAAGCTCCCATCCTGGCCGAAAACCATATCGGCGGTGGCATTGGTCAGCGGGGTACCGTACTCCAGCACCCGGTTGTTGTCGCTATCCGCCACGTAGAGTCTGCCCACCCCATCCACCAGGAGTCCTTCTGGAAAGCACAGGCTACTGGCGCCGGCTATACCGCTATTCCCGTTGCACTCACCCGTCGTGAAGCTCCCGTCCTGGCCAAAGACCCTGTCGGCGGTAGATTTGGTCAGCGGGGTGTCGTACTCCAGCACGCGGTTGTTGTCGGTATCCGCGACGTAGAGATGGCCCGACCCGTCCACCGCGACCCCTTCTGGAAAGCACAGGCCCTCGGCGGTGGCGGGATCCTCGGTGCATTGACTCGACGAGAAGCTCCCACCCTGGCCAAGGACCACATTGGCCCCACCGCCCACGCACGGGAATACTCCAGCGCAGGCCGCAAACGGATTCGTGTACTCCAGCACCCGTTCGTTGTCGCCATCGGCGACGTAGAGGTTGCCCACCCCGTCCACGGCGACTGCCTCTGGAAAGCACATGCTACTGGCGCTGGTCACACCGCTATTCCCATTGCAGAGAGCGGGCACGGTAAAATCGGGCTGTCCAATCACCAGGTCAGCCGCAGCGCCGTTGGCGAACGAGGCGGCGTCGTTCCAGCCCAGCACTCGGTTATTCTCCTCATCCGCAACGTAAAGTCGATTTGGCGTGGCGCTGGTATCGATCGCAACAGCGAAAGGTTCGTTCAGTTGAGCGCCCGAGCTGGTGGTGAAACCGGGCTGCCCCAGCACCCGGTCGGCGGTGGTGTCGCCCGCGGCTCCCAGCACTATCGCCGCATACAGGACGACGACGCTCAGCATCGTGAGGAGAAGACCGCGTGCGCGTCGCAATCGTATAGCGCGCAAAACTGGTGGCTTCATGCTCGGTCCTCCCCCGAATTGAATGGCCAGTTAGGAAGCGGCAAACCGCAGGCAATCGCCGGCTAGCAATCGCATAGATGCGGGTGTAGGACAAGCACACTCCGGCGCTTTCTTTCTAAGCGGATGCTCCGGCGTAAGTCTCCGGGACGCACCGAGCGAACGTTGCAAACACTGGCGCACCCGCCGCAGTGGGTGAACTTTTAGGCCTTACGCCGGACCGCCAGCCGTGCTTTGATCGCGTATGGTCAACAGCCACAATGCCACCCGCTCGCGCTCGCCTCGAACGGCATGACCTTCAAAGTAACGCTCCCAATGATGCCACTCGAGAAACGCGCCCAGTGACCTCCCCTCTCCCTGCAAGGGAGAGGATGAAGGTGAGGGTCCTTAACCAGCGCGCGTTTCGCGCGCGATTCAAGATTCTGCCTCTGCTCTGAACGCGTATCGGGAGGTTATTCAAAGCTCTCGTATAAGCCTGGTTTCTGGCGCGCTCCGGAGTCCGCATAGCCCACGCGAGCGGCGTAATGCTTGCGCCACCTTGGCAGCCGCGATACGCATGGTCCAATTGTCGTGACTCGTTTTGGAAGTAAGAGCGATGTCCTCGATCCTCGAGACTGAAACTGGATTCGCGCCGTCCGGTGACACGCAGGTCTATTTCGAGACGGCCGGAAGTGGTCCGCCCCTGGTGTTTTTGCACGCAGGAGTGGCCGACCGCAGGATGTGGGATCCCCAGTTCGAGCAGTTCGCGCGGCATTTTCGTGTCGTCCGCTACGACCATCGCGGATTCGGCAAAACAAAGTCGACCCTTACGCCCTTCATGTTGCATGAAGACTTGCTCAGCGTGATGGGGTGCTTGGGTATCGCGCACGCCGCGCTGGTAGGATGTTCGATGGGAGGCACTACGGCTGTCGACTTCGCCATCGCATATCCGGCCATGGTCGACGCACTTGTGCTGTCGGGCTCCGGCGTGAACGGATGGATTTGGTCGCCGGAGGTAGTAAAGCTTCTGACCGAAACTCTCGGGCGCGTCCGCGCCGGCGACGTCGACGGCGCTCGCCAACTTAATGAGCGGCTCTGGCTCGATGGGCCGCGGGACTCGGAATCGATCGATCCGATCTATCGCGCTCGCGCACGCGAACTTAATGCCGATAACTTTCGGCCCGAGCGTTGGACCATTCAGCCCAAGCCGCCAAGTCCGCCTTCGAGCGAGCGGCTGGCGGAAATCAAGGCTCCAACACTGGTCGTGATCGGCGACTGCGATGCACCTGATTTGCACGGTATCGCCAACCTTCTCGTTTCTGAAATCGCTGGGTCCCGTTTGATTACAATTCGAAATGCCGCTCATCTGCCGAACCTTGAGCATCCTGAGCAGTTCAACCGAATCGTGATGGACTTTCTCGAAGGTATTCCGCATCCGAAGAATGCGTGACTGCGCTGCTCGCGTTTTTGTCTTACGCAGCAGTCAACGAGCCTTTGAACCCGCGCTAGAACGCATGAGAATCTCCCTCAAACAAGGAAATCGCCTCGCCCCAGCGCGCCTTATCGCGCGCAACCTCGCCGCGATTGCCGACATCTCGCCCGCATCTTTGCCCTGCATCAGATAGCCGAACTGGTGCCTCACGATGATCGCGAATCTGCGCGGATGATTCGGCGCTTGTAAAGTCCGGCAACTGTTCAGGGGTGAACGTTTAGGCCTTACGCCGGACCGCCAGCCGTGCTCTGATCGCATATGGTCAACAGCCACGATGCCGAATGCTCGAAAAGCCTCGCCGTCGCCGACCGCGACCTCTCGCTTGCGCGAAAAACAAAATTTGACGGAACGAAGCTACCCTTGGTAGTGCAGGCGTCCCGAGACCACTACGGAATGTATAGTCGCCGCGCACCGACCCGTAACATACTCGTAATGCTTATATTTTGGGCGGCCTTTAGCACCGTTGGCGACAAGATCGAACTTACTGTTACGATTGTTGCCCGTGAGCACCAACACCATGGGCGTTAGTAGCGCATCGAGCCAAAACTTCGCCGAACGTATCAAGGAGCCCGGCACCGGCGCCGCGGTTCTGATCGCCGACGACGATCCCGCGATTCGCCTCGTCTTGAGGCATCGCCTCGAAGCCGACGGCTATCGCGTCGACGAGGCCGTCGACAGCGGCGCCGCGCTCGCTGCGCTGCGCACCAATCGCTTCGACGTCGCCCTGCTCGACATCATCATGCCCGGCACCGGCGGACTCGACGTGTTGTCCGCCGCGCATGGCGAAGCCGTCCGCACGCTCATCATAGTCATCACCGCCGCGAGCACGATGAACAACGCCGTCGAGGCGATGAAGCGCGGCGCTCACGACTACCTGACCAAGCCGTTCGCCAACCTCGACCTGGTCGCGGCCGCCGTCAAGCGCGCGGTCGAAGTCGGCGCGCAGGCCGCGGACTTGAACCGCCTCAAGGACGAGGTCAATCGCCAGCTGGTCGGCGGCGAGATAATCGGCCGCAGCGCCGCGATGCAGGAAGTTTACAAGCTGATCGGACGCGTCGTCACCAATGACGCGACGGTTTTGCTCAGCGGCGAGAGCGGCACCGGCAAGGAGCTGGTCGCGCGCGCGATTCATTTCAAATCGGCGCGCTGGCGCTCGCCGTTCGTCGCGGTCAACTGCTCCGCTATCCCGCACGGCCTGCTCGAGAGCGAGCTGTTCGGGCACGAACGCGGTTCGTTCACCGGTGCGTCAGAGCGGCGCGCCGGCAAATTCGAGATGGCCGACACCGGCACAATCTTTCTTGACGAAATCGGCGACCTGCCGATCGAGCTGCAGCCCAAGCTGCTGCGCGTGCTGCAGGAGCGCGAGTTCAACCGCGTCGGCAGCGTCGAGACGCTCAAGCTCAAGGCGCGCGTGATCGCGGCCACCAACCAGAATCTCGAGACCCTGGTCGCCGCGCGGAAATTCCGCGAGGACCTGTACTTTCGGCTGCGCGTGATTCCGATCCAGATGCCGGCGCTGCGCGAGCGGCGCGAGGATATCGGAGAGTTGACCGACTATTTCGTCTCCAAGGCCGTGCAGGAGATGGGCGCGCGCGCCGCCACTATCAGCCCCGAAGCTCGCAACAAGCTGGAGTCCGCCGAGTGGCCGGGCAACGTGCGCGAGCTCGAAAATGCGGTGATGCGCGCGGCGCTGCTCGCGCCGGGCAATACGATTCGCGCCGACGACGTCGAGCTGACGCGTCCGGGCGCAGCTGGCGGCATGGCAACCGCGTCGGCCGACGGTGCTTCGCTCGGCGATATCATTTCGGGGCGCATCGCGGGATGGTTCGACTCGCCCGGCGGCGAGGAGCCGCGCGACCTGTACCATCGGCTGGTCGCCGAAATCGAGCGGCCGCTCGTCGAGCTCGCGCTCAAGCGCGCCGGCGGCAACCAGGTGCGCGCGGCGCGGATGCTGGGGCTCAATCGCAACACGTTGCGCAAGAAGATCACCGACCACAAGATCGTATTGACCAAGTTCCCCGCCGGATGACGCGGCTGCCATCGCATTTTTACGCGATGATCGATCAGGCGGGCGGACACGAGCCCGTCTCGCTCGCCGAGACCCTGCTCGACGCCGGCGCGCGCATTATGCAACTGCGCCTGAAGGACGCGCCCGGACGCGATTTTCTGGCCGCAGCCCGCGCAATCGCCGAGCTATGCCGCAAGCGCGGCGCCATTCTCATCGTCAACGATCGAGTCGATTTCGCGATTCTCGCCGACGCGCACGGAGTGCATCTCGGGCAGACCGATCTGCCGCTCGATGCGGCGCGGCGCATCGCCGGCCCCGCCATGATGATCGGAATCTCGACCCACAACCTCGAGCAGGCGCGCGCGGCGGAAAACGGCGGTGCTGACTACATCGGATTCGGCCCGATGTATCCCGGCGGCCTCAAGAACAACCCCGCCGGGATGGGCCTCGACAGTCTTCGCACGATCCGCGCCGCCGTGAAGATTCCAATCGTAGCAATCGGCGGAATCACCGAAGCTCGAGTGCCAGAAATTCTCGCCGCCGGCGCAGACGCCGCGGCAATCATCACCGACGTACTGAACGCGCCAAACATCACCGCCAAAGTCCGCTCAATCCTCGCGAGTTGCGTGGAGTAACCGTGCAATCGATCAAGCAATTTTTCGTCGGCCTGTTCCGCGAGATCGCTCCGGTGATCCTTTTCTTCTTCATCGCATTCATGCTGATCGGTGTGATGTTCAAGCTTTTCGTGTCGCAATACGAGATCGAGTTCTCAGCTTTCAGCAAAGCGGCAATCGCAGCGCTCATTCTAGGCAAAGCGGTTCCACTGCTGGATTGGGCGGAATCGGGATACCGGTTCGAAGGCTACCGCCGCATCGTGGTGGTTGCGTGCAAGACTTTTGTCTATGCGTTGGTCGTGATCGTGCTGGGCATAGGCGAGAAAATCTTCGAAGCCTATCGGAAGGCCGGCAGCCTTGGAGAGGCCGTCTCGAATCTAATCGCCAACGCCAATATCGATCGCTTCATGGGCCTGGTACTGCTCATCAGCCTGGTCGTTTTCATCTATCTCGTGATGCAGGAAATTGAACGCGCGATGGGCGAAGGGGCTCTGTTCCGTCTATTCTTCAGACGTCCCACCTCGCAACGACTCCCAGAATCGCGGTAAAGTACCCGTCTGGTTATGCCGTGGCTGGTAGGGGCGCCGATGGTTGCCGAGCCTGCTCGGATTCGAAGGAGCGGCACGAGTACGTGACCGCTGCGCCGAGGATGCACATTACGACGAAGATTTCGAATGCAGGCACATAGCTGCCACTGAGATCGTAAATCTTGCCCGCGCCGACCGGCCCGACGAATGCGCCGAGCGTGTTGAAGACGCCCGCGATGCCGCCGATCGACCCGAAGCGCTTGAGCCCGAGCGACTCAGCCACCAGCATCGGAACCAGCACCAGCGGTGCGCCCAGCGACAATCCGAAGATCAGTACGAACGGAATCAGCACGGCCGTGCGCGACGCGCCGAAGATCAGCAGCATCCCGACGCACGCGGCCAGAAAGTTGAACGTCAGCGCGATTCGCGCGCTCACGCGATCGGCAAACAGCCCCATCCCGAGCTTGCCGCCGGCGGCGAACACGTAGATCAAGCTCATCATGCCGGCCGCGAATGACGCGCTGTAGCCGAGTTCGGTGAGATAGGTGATCAGATGCAGCCCTGCGCCGGCCGCGACGGCGGCGAAAAAGAACTGCGCCGCGGCAATCATCCAGAACGAACGACAGCGGAACGCTTCGCGCAGCTCGAATCCGGGCAACGCGTCGCTGGCTTGCGCGACGCTCACGCCCTCGGCCTGCGGCGGGCGGGTCCTGACGACGAGGATTATCAGCGGGACGACGATCACGAACATCGGAATCGCGAGCGCGACGTAGCCTGCGCGCCATCCGCCGCGCCCGATCGCGAAGTTCCCGACCATCGTCATCGCGGCGCCGCCGAGTGAGGTGCCCGCGAACGCCAGACCCATCGCCAACCCGCGCCGCGCGCCGAACCAGTTGGCGATCACGAGCGAGCACGGCAGCAGCGTCGATGCGCCGATGCCGACGCCAAGCAGGATGTACGCGCCGAACAGCGGACCGAACGAATCAACGCGGCTGGCGATGAGGAACGAGACGCCGGTCATGATCGCGCCGGCAACCATCACGACCCGCGCCTCGACGCGATCGAGCAGCCATCCGATCAGCGGTGCGCTAAGCCCAGCGGACAACGGCAGCGCGGCGCCCTGGAGCGTCGAGAGCTGCGCGCGCTTCCATCCGAAGTGTTTCAGGAGATGGGGAAAGAACAGGCCGCCGGTGTTGTAGCCGGAGCCGAACACGAAAACCAGCGTGACGAAAAGGCTCGCGACGATGATCCATCCCTGTCGTTCCCGCTGCGTCATCAAGTGCTCCCTCGCAGAGAGACTTATAGCGACACGCCGCTTGATCGTCGAGCGCGAAAAACCGGACGGGAGCGCGACCGGTCGCGCGGGTGACTATTCGAGCGCGGTAATCGGGATGAAGCCTTCGAGGCCGCTCTTCATTCGGATTCTCATGTAGTTCAGCGCAATGCCGACGACGTGAACATTGTGCCCCTGGTGAACCTCGGCGAGCTTCTTGGCCCATCGATTTGGTTTGTCCACTACGGCCGCGTTGTGGCTCAACACGAAGACTTTGTCAGCGGGCTTCACGACTTCGACCGCCGCCGGATCTATGTAGCCGGTCTGCCCGGACTTGAGCCTCACCTGCAGATAGTAGTGAGTGGCGCCGGTCACTTCGACGAATTTATCGCGCGTCAGCTGCTCGATATGCTTGCTACTCTTCGTGGGCGCGGAATAGACCGGCGCATCCTCGAGCACCTTCAGCCGCGCTTGCGCCGGCTCGATTTCCGGTGCGCGGGCGCCGTGCCCGCTCGACGCGCGATGCGCATGGGCCGTCGCCGGAGGGGGCATCATTACGCCGGATTCGCCTGGCGCCGACGGGCTCGTCGCCGAAGATGGAGAATTGACCGGCGCAGCACCGCTCGGGCCTTCCGCGGGGACGATCGAGGTCGAAGGAATGTCTTCCTCGCCGATTCCCGCCGCGAAAGCCGGCGCCGACAACGCGAGCGTCGCCACTGCAGCGGCCAGCAGAGCCGTCATGCGCGCTGAACGAAAATTACGATGGACCATCTTCCTCTTCCTCCGCTCCTCAACTTGCGGAGCAAATTCTATTCTAGCAGGCTCCGCATACGGTGCATCGCTCGACGTCGCACGGCGGGCTCTGATGCTCGTGATGCGCCTTCTTTCGTTCGGCGAGCAGGAACCATTTGTGAATATGATGATCGATAAAGTCCCACGGCAGCAATTCGTCGTGAACGTAGTGACGGGTGACGAAGAAATCAGGGTCCGGCAACGATGAAGCTTCGCCCGCCTCGACTTCGCGATGAATCTTCGACAACTCATGCCATATGGGCCCCGAACTTTCGCAGCCTGCGGCCTCAAGCCGTTCGAGGATGCCGCTGACGCGGCGATCCCCTCGCGAGACCATGGTCTGGAAATACGCCTCTCGCGGCGATTCCGCGTCGAGCTCGACTTGTCCCAGCCGCGCGAGCCGTTGGCGCAGCATCGCGACCTTGCGCTTGATAGACCGCGCATCCTGCATCGGATCCCATTGGAACGGCGTCCACGGCTTGGGCACAAACGGGTTGAGCGACACCGTCACGGAGCCGATACGCGTGCGGCGCGCGCGTGCGCGCTCGAGCACCTTGGCGACCAGGTCCGCAATCGCGAGCACGTCCTCGTCGCGCTCCTCGGGCAGGCCGATCATGAAATAAAACTTCAGATTGCCGACGCCCTCGCCCAGCATCATCTCCGCCGCGTGCAGAATTTCGGCCTCGGTAAGATTCTTGTTGATGACCTTGCGCATCCGCTCGCTGCCGGCCTCCGGCGCAACCGTCACGCTCTGATTTCCGCCGCGCGCCAACGCCGACGCGAGCGCGGGTGAAATGCAATCGGCCTTCAGCGACGACGGCGACAGCCGCCCGCCGCGATCGACGACCGCCGATGCGATGTCGGCGACGCCGGGCACACTCGCCATCTCGGCGCCCACCAGGCCGATCACGTTGCGCTCGCCAAGACCGCGCTCGGCCTCGGCGATCAGCATTTCGGGCGCGCGATAACGTATCGGGCGATACATGAAACCCGCCGCGCAGAAGCGGCATCCCCACTGGCATCCGCGGCTGGCCTCGACCAGGAACATGTCGCCGAAGACGGATTCCTCGGTGAGAATCAGCGACGAGGTGCTGAAGCGGTTGAGATCGCGAATCAGGCGTCGATTCACCTGCCCGCTGCCCGGTCCGCTGTATTTCACCGTCGCGAGGCGGCCGGCGTCGTCGTAAACCGGCGTGTAGAAGTCGGGCAGATAGGCGCCCTGCACCGACGCGAGCGCGCGCAGTTGATTCGGCGAGCCGCGCGTCTCATCCCAGCGCTCGATAAACTCCGGGACCATCTCCTCGCCCTCGCCAATCAGAAACAGATCGATGAAATCGGCAATCGGTTCGGGATTGAGAAACACGGCAGAGCCGCCGGCGATGATCAGCGGAAAATTGCGGCCCGCGCGATCGGCACGGCGAGCTGGGATCCCGGCCATCCGCAGCACGCTCAAGACGTTGAGATAGTCAGTCTCGAAGGAAATCGAAAACGCGAGGATGTCGAAGTCGGAGAGCGGACGGCCGCGCTCGAAGGAAACCAGGCGCTCGGCGCCACTGCGGAACGCCTCGCGCTCATCGTCGTCGGGCAGGAACGCGCGATCTGCGGCGACCGACGGATCGGATTCGAAGATATGGAACACAGCCTGGAAGCCGAGGTTCGCCATCCCGAGGCGGTAGGTGTTGGGATAGATGACGCAGACCGAAATGTCACCGCCGGGCTGGCGCGCGTAGAGCACTTTTTCGCGCGCGATACGCTCGCGCGCACGCTTACGCGGGTACATTCGCCGACTCCGACATGATCATACAGAGTATCGCTGGGCGGACAGCACGCTCAAGAGGAGCGTCGAAGCCCTTGGCAGTCAGCGCTTCCACGCCATATATGCGAAAAACTCGGGCGGCTCTCCGCGAAGAATGCCCGAGGGCTCGACGGCCAGCACCGCCTCGCGCAGGTCACGCTCGAAAGCGTCGACGCGATCGCCGAGCAGCCGCCGACTGCAGAAAGACATCGAGTAGAGATTCCCGATCATCGATTCGATGGTCCATTCGACGTCGAAAGACTCCACGTAGCTTTTGAGATTGCGGAAGCGCGAACGCGCGATGTATGCCTCGTGACGCTCTTCGGGCGGTGGACCCGGATGCTCCCACGACAGCTGCCGGTCGGGGAGATACCGCTTCAGCACCGAGTTAATCGCGGCCCGCCACGGCGTCATCGGCGGAGGCGGAATCGGAGCGCCGTGCCCCACCACCGCGAGGCCACCGCCGTCCGTCACGAGATCGTAGAGCGCGTCGAGCGTGCGCGCGCGATCCATCCAATGGAACGAGTTGCCCATCGTGACGAGACGGAACTGTCCCAGCGCCGGCGACAAATCTTTGGAGCCGCCGAATCGCCACGCGATATTGCTGATACCGCGTTCGCGCGCGATGCGCTCGCCCTCGGCACGCATAGCATCATCGGGATCCATCGCGACGACTTCGTTGAACAAATGTGCGAGCGGGATCGCGACGGGGCCGGGGCCGCAACCGAGATCGAGCAGCCTGCCGGTGCCGTCGAGTTCGAATTGCTCGCGCAGAATCCTGACGAGCGACAGCGGATACTTGGGGCGATAGCGCGAGTAGTACCACGCGGTACCCTCGTAAATCGTCAGATCGTACTGGTCGGACTGATTCAAGGCCGGAGATTCGTCATTGCGCGATTCTGTCGGGGCGCGTGTAGATGTTGAAGCTGCCGTCGCGCAGGAAGCCGACCAGCGTCGTACCGATCTCTTCTGCCAGCTCGACTGCCAGCGACGACGGCGCCGAGACTGCGGCGAGAATCGGTACGCCGGCGGCTGCCGCCTTCTGAACTATCTCGAAGCTGAGCCGCCCGCTGACCATCATTATATGTCGCGCCAACGGGACCATCGCATTCGTCAGCGCGTACCCGATCACCTTGTCCACCGCGTTGTGACGCCCGACGTCCTCGCGGATCGCGAGCATCGTACCGTCGAGACCGAAGATCGCGGCGCCGTGCAATCCGCCCGTCGCGGCAAATACGCGTTGGCCCGCGCGGAGCTTCCCCGAGAGCGCGAGTAGTATCGCGGGCGTGACTCGTGCGGAATCCGAGGCGGGCGCGACGCGGCGTCGAATCGAGTCGATGCTGGTCTTGCCGCATACGCCGCAACTCGAGCTCATCACGAAGTTGCGCTTGAGGCGGGCGCGCAGTCCGTCGGCGGGCACGTTCAGGATGATGTCGATAGCGTTGGGCTCGGGCGCGCCCTTGCGTCCGCGCACGCGGCGAATCTCGCCGAGTTCGGTTGCGTCATTTATGAAGCCCTCGGCGAAGAGAAAGCCGGCTGCGAGCTCCTCGTCATGGCCGGGCGTGCGCATCGTGAGCGTAAAGCGGCGGCCGGCGAGTCGAATTTCGAGCGGCTCTTCGACCGCGAGTTTCTCAGTGCGCTCCGAACTCACGCCACCGCGCCATCCGATCGCGCGATGCTCGCGAACTTCATCACGAGCCGCGCCGGCTGTATCGTCACCAGCCGCAATTTGCGCGGAATCGGTCTTCATCCCTCGCCGACTTCTTCCGAATCAGGGACGGACTCGGTCGCAATAAAAGAAACGGCCAGGCGCACGAGCGGACTCAGCTCGTCGCCTCCGCCCTTCGCGACGTAGTCGACAATCTCCCGGCGCATCCGCGCCTCCCAGAAATTGCGGAGATGATTCGCGACGCCCTCGGCCGCTTCTTCGTGATCGGGATAGCCGGCGAAGTACGCGCCGATGTCATTAGCCATCATGACGAGGCGATGAATATCCATTGGGTGAGCATAGCCAATAGCTATTCGACTCTCCTCGTCTATATCCCGGCGTCCGTTGCCACCGCGTTCCGGCGAAACCTGGACGGCGGTGACCTTGAACTCGGGACAGTTGGTCGCCCAGTCGGAATGCTCGGTCATCAGATCGTTGGTGCGCGATTCCGGGTGATGGAATGTAGTATATACCACGCCGGGCTGGACGCGCTCTGTCACCAGCGCGCGCAAGCGCGTCTCGCCGCGGCGCGCCCGCACCCGGAGCCAATCTCCGTCGTGGATACCTCGCAATTCGGCGTCGCTCGGATGAATCTCGAGGCGATCTTCGGCGTGCATCGTGGCGTTCAGCGTGCGCCGCGTCTGAGTACCTACATTATACTGACTAAGTATTCGTCCAGTAGTCAGTATCAGTGGATACTCGGTATTGGTGCGTTCCTCAGTTGGTACATACTCGGTAATAGTGAACCGGCCCTTGCCGCGCACGAAGTGGTCCGCATGCATCGTGGGTGTGCCGGCTGGCGCGCTGTCGTTGCACGGCCACTGCACCGACCCGAGCCGCTCGATCTTATCGTAGCTGACGCCGGAAAACGTGGGCGTCAGCCTCGCGATTTCGTCCATGATTTCCGACGGATGCGAATACTTCATCGGATAGCCGAGCGCGGTCGCAAGCTCGCAGGTGATTTCCCAGTCCTCCTTGCCGGCGAGCGGCGCCGCGACCTTGCGTACCATCGAGATTCGCCGCTCGCTGTTGGTGAAGGTGCCGTTTTTTTCGAGGAACGACGAGCCCGGCAGAAAAACGTGCGCGTACTTCGCAGTCTCGTTGAAAAACAGATCCTGCACCACGACGCACTCCATCGCGCGCAGCGCCTCCGCGACGTGATGCCCGTTCGGCTCGGACTGCGCGACGTCTTCGCCCTGCACGTAGAGGCCCTTGAAGCTGCCGTCCAGCGCCGCGTCGAACATATTGGGAATCCGGAGGCCCGGTTCGGGATCGACGCGCACGCCCCACGCCGCGTCGAAACTCGCGCGCGCTGCCTCATCGGAAATGTGCCGATAGCCGCTGAACTCATGCGGGAACGAACCCATGTCGCACGAGCCTTGCACGTTGTTCTGCCCGCGCAGAGGATTCACGCCGACCCCCGGCCGCCCGATATTGCCGGTCGCCATCGCGAGGTTCGCGATGCCCAGCACCATCGTACTGCCCTGGCTGTGCTCCGTGACTCCAAGGCCGTAGTAGATGGCGCCGTTCGGTGCGCTGGCATACAGACGCGCCGCCGCACGAACCTCGTCGGCGGGCACGCCGGTGATTTTCTCCATCGACTCCGGCGAATTGCGCGGCTCCGCGACAAACTTCTTCCACACCTCAAATTCCTGCGGGTCGCATCTCGCCGCCGCGAACTTTTCGTCGGTGAGTCCTTCGGTCACGACCACGTGCGCGAGCGCATTGATCAGCGCGACGTTGGTGCCGGGACGAATCTGCAGATGATACGACGCCTGCACGTGTGGCAGCCGCACAATTTCGGTGACGCGAGGATCGACGACAATCAGCTTCGCGCCGTCGCGGATTCGACGCTTCATTTGCGCCGCGAACACCGGATGTCCCTCGGTGACGTTGGCGCCGATCACCATGATCACATCGGCTTGCATCACCGAGTCGAAATCCTGGGTCGTCGCCGAGGTGCCGAACGCCGTCTTGAGCCCGTAGCCGGTCGGCGAATGACAGACGCGCGCGCAGGTGTCGACGTTGTTGTTGCCGAACGCGGCGCGCACCAGCTTCTGCACCAGGAAAGTCTCCTCGTTGGTGCATCGCGAGGATGTGATCGCGCCGACCGCGCCGCGCCCATCCTCTTGCTGGATGCGCTTGAACTCCGACGCTGCGTATTCGATCGCGTCGCGCCACGAAACCTCGCGCCACGGCTGGTCGATCGACTTGCGAATTAACGGGCGCGTCACGCGATCCGGATGCGTCGTGTAGCCCCACGCGAAGCGCCCTTTGACGCACGAGTGGCCGTGATTGGCCTGCCCGTTGGGATTGGGAACCATCCGCGCGACGAGGTCGCCCTTCATCTCGGCCCTGAACGAGCATCCGACGCCGCAGTATCCGCAGGTCGTGACGACGCTGTGATCCGGCTGGCCGAGTTCGACGACCGACTTCTCCATCAACGTCGCAGTCGGACAAGCTTGCACGCAGGCGCCGCACGAAACGCATTCGGACGCGGAAAACGGGCCGTTCTGGCCCGGCGAAATCACAGACGAAAACCCGCGCCCATCAACCGTCAGCGCGAACGTGCCTTGCACTTCCTCGCACGCGCGGACGCATCGCGAGCACACGATGCATTTCGACGGATCGAAAGTGAAATATGGATTCGATTGGTCCTTCGCCGCGTGCAGATGGTTCGCGCCGTCGCCGTTTCTGTAGCGCACCTCGCGCAGACCGACGGCGCCCGCCATGTCCTGCAGCTCGCAATTGCCGTTGGCGGGACAGGTCAGGCAATCGAGCGGGTGATCGGAAATGTACAACTCCATCACGCCACGACGCAGCCGCGCGAGCGCGGGACTCTCAGTGCGCACCTTCATCCCGGCGCGCACCGGAGTGGTGCATGACGCCGGATAGCCGCGCTGGCCGTCGATTTCCACGAGGCATAGCCGGCACGAGCCGAACGGCTCCAGCGAATCCGTCGCGCACAGTTTGGGTACGTGGATTCCAGCCTCGTCAGCCGCGCGAATCACCGACGTCCCTTCGGGCACGGTCACGGCGCGCCCATCAATCTCCAGCACGACGGTTCGCGCGCCGGGGCGAAGTGGTGTCAAGAAATCCCTATCGCTTCGCGATCGCATGGCTGTTGCCGGCTCCCGATGTCGAAATCGTCAGGTCGTCACCGATGAAGTCCACGTCGCTGGCTGCCAGACCGAAGTCTTGCGGAAAATATTTGAGCGCACTCAAAACCGGCAGCGGCGTAAGCCCGCCGAGCGCGCACAGCGATCCGTACTTCATCGTGTCGCACAGGTCGCGGATCACTTCCAGATTCTCGCGCGGTCGTCGTCGATTGACAATGTCGTCAATCACTTCGGTGCCGCGAATCGATCCGATTCGGCACGGCGTGCATTTGCCGCACGATTCGATTGCGCAAAATTCCATCGCGTAACGCGCCATCCGCGCCATATCGACCGACTCGTCGAACACGACGACTCCGCCGTGGCCCAGGATTCCGCCGCGCGCCGCGATCGATTCGAAATCCAGCGCCACGTCCAGCATCGATTCGGTGAAATACGCGCCCAGCGGTCCTCCCACCTGCACCGCGCGAACCCGCTTGCCGCTGGCAGTGCCGCCGCCGTAATCGTGGACGATTTCGCGAAGCGTCACGCCCATCTGCGTTTCGATCAGCCCCGGACGCTTGACGTTGCCGGCGAGTTGATACGGTATCGTGCCGCGCGAATCACGGGTGCCGTAGTCGCGGAAAACGTCCGCGCCGCGCTCGATGATGATCGGCACCGTCGCGAACGAGACCACGTTGTTGATCAGTGTGGGCTTGCCGAACAAACCTTTCAGCGCGGGGATCGGCGGCTTGAAGCGAACCATCCCGCGCCGCCCCTCGATGCTCTCGAGCATCGCGGTCTCCTCGCCACAGATGTATGCGCCGGCGCCAAGCCGAATCTCAATCTCGAACGACTTGCCAGTACCAAGTATGTTCGCGCCCAAATAGCCATTCGAATAGGCAGTCGCGATCGCGTCACTGAGTACGCGACGGGCGTGCGGATACTCAGATCGCAAATAGATGTAACCTTGCGTCGCGCCAACCGCGAGCGCCGCGATAGTCATTCCTTCGATCAGCTCGAAAGGATCGCCTTCCATGATCATGCGATCGGAAAATGTGCCCGAATCGCCTTCGTCGGCGTTGCTAACGACATACTTGGGCGTGGCCGACGCATCCGCCGCGGTCTTCCATTTTATTCCGGTCGGAAATCCCGCGCCGCCGCGACCTCGAAGCCCCGACTTCGTCACCTCGGCGATAACCGCGTCAGCGCCTAGTTCGATCGCGCGTTGCAGGCCGCGATATCCGCCGTGTGCAATGTAATCGTCGAGCGATACCGGATCGGTCACACCAGCGCGCGCGAACGTCAGCCGGGTTTGCGACTTGAGCCACGGTATTTCCTCGGCGACGCCGAGACGCAGGCGATGCGCGCGACCGTCGAGAAAGTTTGCGTCGAACAGCGACACGACGTCGCCCGCCGCGCACGGTCCGTATGCGATCGGCCCGCCACCGGTCGCGACCTCGACCATCGGCTCGTGCGAGAACATCCCACGTGAGCTGCTTCGTACGATCTTCACGTCGAGCTTGCGCGATGCTGCTTCACCTCGAATTGCCTCGGCCACCGCGTCCGCACCGAGCGAAACAGCGCTAGAGTCGCGCGGAACGTACACAGCGGCAGTCATCGCGACGACCTCGGTAATAAGACACTAGAAAAAATCTCATCAAAGCGTGCCGGATTGACGCGGCCGTAAAGATCGTCGCCGACGACGATCGCCGGCGAGCACGCGCAGTTGCCCAGACAGTAAACCGGCTCGAGGGTGAAATCGCCGTTGCCGGTGGTTTGTCCAAAATCGACTCCAAGACGCGCTTGAATATGCGCCGCGAGCGCGACCGCACCCATCGCCTGGCACGACTCGGCTCGACAGACGCGAATGATTGTTCGGCCCGGCCGCTCGCTGCGGAAATCGTGATAGAAGCTGATGACGCCGTGGACCTCGGCGCGCGAAAGATTCAGCGCTCGCGCAATCGCCGGCACTGCCTCGGGCGGGATGTAACCGACGCGCTCCTGAACCGCGTGCAGCACCGGCATCAGCGCACCCGGCTTGTCGGCGAGACCTGCGACGATTTCGTCGATCGCGCGCGCGTCCCAGCCGGCGGCGCCATTTCCGGAATTCCTTGCATCCATCTCAGCCACTATAAGTTCGCTATACCACGATTGATGCTGGTGATCTTGATCCGGCTGGTTGCATATTGCAACCTGACAGTTGCGCCGCGAGTCGGAGGTTCAGCATGATCCGCAAATTCAAATTCGAAGACGAAATGCATGAAAGTCTGCAATGCGTCCCGATGGCGGTGCGGCGCAAGCTGGATCGGGTCGGTTTGAAGATCGGGCTCGAGCAATGGAAGTCGCTCGACCGCGGCGAGCGCCTCGCTATCTGCCATTTCCCCGTCGATTCCGCCGAGGAATGCGACGGGCTCGGCGTGTTTATCCGCGAAGCGATGCAGCGCCGATTCGGCGTCGAGCCGAAGAGTCTGACTGACGCGCAAAGAGCCGCGGCTGAGCCGCCCGAGTCGCCGCCGCTTCGAGTCGTCGCGCACGCGCGCGCTGCAGGCTTCGATCTAAGCGCTGGGGTCTGGTCGCGCCTGGACGGCGACGAACGATTCGCGCTGCTCAAGATGGGCGACGCGGAAACGCCGAGCCACAATCTTCCCGCGGCGCTGAAAGAGTTCGCCGTGCCGGCAATTGCATCGGCCGATCAGCCGCGCGCGAAGTGATCGAGGAGCGCCCGTCCTTTCCCTAGTTTGAAGCTGTGCTTGAGTGCCGCCGTTACGTAGCGTTTCGCGCCGCGGACCGCGTCCTCGAGGCTCGTCCCGCGCGCGAGATACGCCGCGATCGCCGCCGAGAACGCGCATCCGGTTCCGTGCGCGCCGCCGCCTGCGATGCGCGGGCTCTTGAGCTCGATGAAACGCCGGCCGTCGTGAAACAAATCCGTCGCGAATGCGTGGTCCTTGCGATGCCCGCCCTTGATGACGACCGCTCGGGCGCCGAGCTTGATGATCTTGATTGCGGCCTCGCGAATCGCCGCGTCCGAGTCGATTCTGATTCGCGCCAGCACTTCGGCCTCGGCGATATTGGGCGTGACGATGCGCGCGATGGGAATCAGCCGCTTCCGAATCGCGCGTTCCCCTTTCGGGCCCATCAGCAGGGCGCCGCTGCTCGAAACGATCACCGGATCGACCACTGGCGCCGGCAATTTTAGCCGTTCGATCGAACGCGCCACTGCCTTGACGATTGCCGCGTTGGCCAGCGCGCCGGTCTTGACCGCGCGCGGAACGCATTCCAGCGCAAGCGTATCGAGCTGCGCCTCGACCATCTCGGGCGATACGTTTTCGACCTGCGCGACTCGCCGGCTGTTCTGCGCAATGACCTCGGTAATGACCGAGTAGCCATACACGCCGAGCGCGGCGAAGGTTTTGAGGTCGGCCTGGAGTCCGGCACCACCGCCCGGATCACTTCCCGCGATGGTCAGTGCGATAGGATGTTTCGAGTTGGGAGAGGCCAAGAAATGGGCTCTGATGCGTTGTAAAGATCTTATCTAACGGCGCGGCTAAGCGAAAGATCCGCGCTTAGTTGATCCGTTGCGGAACTGCGCGATACTTTGCACCTGACATGCAATCATTGTTGCGAGTCTTATGGCGGTAAGAGGCGAATCGGAATTTCTCAACCTTCCTTTCCAGGAAAAGCTGGAGTTCCTGTACGGCCTTCCCGCGCGCCAGAAGCGTGACCTGATCCTTTCCGCGCCCGAGGCCGAGCGCCTGGTGCAATCGTTCTCACCCGAGACGCTTTTCTACACGCTCAAGGAAATCGGAAGCGCCGATGCCGGCGACCTGCTCAGCCTCGCGATGCCCGAGCAGGTCAAGTCGCTGTTCGATCTCGATTGCTGGAACCGCGATCGCCCCAACGTGCATCGCATGCGCGAGTGGATCGAGGCGATGGCCGACGGCGGACGGCGCAAACTCGCCGACGCGCTGATGGGCCTCGACCTGGAGATGATGTCGATCTTGCTCCGCGGCTACATCAAGGTGCATCGAATCGAAGACGCGGCGTCCTCGCCGGACGCGACCGCGAATCGCTTCGCGCAGTACGATGAAAACTACCTGATCGAGTTCATCCGCCACGACGCGATCTCGCAGCACATCTCGGATTTCATCGAGGAGGCGTTCGAGCGCGACTACAACTACTTTGCCGGCCTGATGGAGGAAATCTACTGGGGCGTCGAAGCCGAGCTCGAGGAAGAGGCCTACCAGTTCCGGCGCGCGCGCCTGAACGACCGCGGCTTTCCCGACTTCTTCGAGGCGCAGAGCGTGTTCGCGTATCTCAAGCCCGAGCAGTTTCTGACGATTCGCGCCGGATATGAACCGCCCAGCCGCGCTGATCTGCCCGACGATAACGAAGTGATCGCGCCCGAGATGGCGCCCGCGATGGCCGACGGCGACGTCTCGCTGTTCAACACCGCGCTGACCGCTGGATTCGCCGCGCAAGGCAAACGCCAGCTCCGCAGCGAGATGGCGATGGTCAGCAACCAGGTGCTGGTCGCGCGCGCGGTGGACTTCGGCGACCTGGAAGCGGTGCGCGTCGCGGTCGAGATGACGCACCATTACCTGAACCTCGCGCTCGAGCATCTGGCGGGCGGCGACCTGCAAACCGCGATCGAACATCTGCGCGACACGCCGCTGAAACTGCTCTTTCGCCTCGGCGTGAGCTTGACGATCGATCTGCGCACCAGCACCGAGCTGACGCTCAAGAAGCTCGGCCTCTCGAACGTCAAGGTCCGCGAAATACCGTACCTCGACTCGCCCTATCGCGAGGCGCTGGCCGGCTTCATGGCGCGCCAGCCGCGATTCTACAGCGGCCTGGACGGCAACGGGTCGGTCGAGATGCGCGATTTCAACGGCATGCGCGACTTGCATCTGAGCTACGCGATTCTCGATCAGATCGATTCGGCCGCCGAGTTGTTCCGCGCGATGTTCGCGATCGATATCGCGTCGCCAAACTTCCGCGCCCAGATGGCGGCGCGAGAGATTCGCCTCAGTCAACTTGTGCTGACCGGGCTCGCCCGGCTTGCGCTGGACAATCGCCTCACGATCGATCCGATTGAAGGGAGCAGGCTGACCGCGATGCGCGCGGCGATCATGACCGGGCAGCCGGGCACTCTCAGCGAAGAGTTCCGCACCAGGATAAATCAAGCGCTCGGCGAGCGGATGGACGACGCGACGCGAAAGCGTACCGCTGATTTCCTGAACTCGTGCCTGAACCTGCTCGAAGAGGAGTTCGCGAACCTGGGCGGCGAGCGCGAAATCGATCCGCGTTTTATCGAAAGCGTGCTCGTGCGAATCGGTTAGGCTGCTCGCGTGGCTATCAATTCATCCAAGGCCGAATGCAAGCAGGATGCGGGCGTCTTTGCGCCGGTTATCGACCGCACTCGTTGCGAGGCCAAAGAGGACTGCGTCGAGGCTTGTCCGTACCACGTTTTCGAGGTGCGCAAGCTGAGCGAGGGCGACAAGCGCGCGCTGCCGCTGACCTCGCGATTGAAGGCGTGGGTCCACGGCAATCGCCAGGCGTTCGCGGTGCGCGCCGACGAATGCCACGCATGCGGGCTGTGCGTAATCGCTTGCCCGGAGCATGCGATAGAGCTGATGCGGGTGGCGAGTACCGCCTAGCCCTATCCCATAAATGACTTGAAGAACAAAGCCCTAACCCCTAGCCCCTTCCCCAGAAAGAATGGGGAAGGGGAAAAGAAAACTCATCTGGGGAATGCCGCCGTCCTATCCCCCTAGCCCCCTTTCCGGGGCGGAAAGGGGGAACCGGACGAGACTATCCCCCAACCACATTTCCGGGATGGAAAGGGTAACCGGACCAGAGAATCCCTTGTCTGCTCGTACGAGAAGATATTTGCAGGACACAACGCTAGCGCGCGCCGCTGCCGTCGGCTGCGAGCGTGACGGTGCGGCTTGAGCCGTCGCGGTTCAGCGTCAACGTCACGGCGCCGGCCTTGACGCCCGCTGCATCCCGGCTGAAGTCGTCGAGCGCATTGACGTTGCGATCTCCCAACTTGATTACGATGTCGCCGCGCGCGACGCCTGCCTTCTGTGCTGACGACGAGACCTCCGACACCAGCACGCCGTGTCCATTGGATAGGCCAAACGCGCTCGCCAGGTCGGGGGTCAGTTGCTCGACTGTCAATCCCAGCGCGCGCGCAGTGTCGGGAATTTTTCCGGCGGGGCCAAGCCCGGTTGTCGGCGCCGATTCGAAAAGCTTGTTGTTGACGTAAATGGGCACGTTCATGCCCATCGCGAGCGCGATCGCGTCGCTGGGACGGCTGTCGATCGAGTAGCGGCCGCCGTCCATGTAAATCGTCGCGTAGTAAATTTCGTCGCGCATGTCGCCGATCACGATTCGGTCGACGCTGTTCCCGGTCTGCCCGATTATCGAGCGAATCAAATCATGCGTGAACGGCCGCTCCGGCTTGATTCCGTGCAGCGCGAGCAGGATTGCCGTCGCCTCGCTCTCGCCGATCATGATTGGCAGCGTGCGCGACTCGTGCTCGTCGAGTAGCAGCACGTAGTTGGCGCCCGACTCGTCGTCAAAGCCGACGCGAGCGACCCGAACTCTAACCTCGTCGGGCGAAACTTTCGCGGATGCGGACGAACTCGATGGCGAACGACTGCACGAGCAAGCTGCCACCACGGCTGCCAGGAGCAGCAGGCAGAGGTGCCGTCCGCCGACAGGCTTCATGCTCAAACCTTACGCGCGTCGTACGCTTGATGCCAAGGACGCCGATTCCGATTCCTAACCTCTCCTTGTCCGAGGAGAGGTTAGGATCGGTGGAATTCGCGCGCGACGATGTACAGCTCGGAAGACCCCGGGCGGCTGGCTTTGGTCCGCGTCACCTCGACGCTAGCGAAGTGGCGCTTGAAAGAATCGACGATGTCCTTGAACTGCGCGCCCATGAACAGCTTCGCGACCATCGCGCCGCCCGGCTTCAGCATCGTGGCCGCAAAGCCCAGCGCGCAATCGATCAGCTCGCGCGAACGCGCCTCATCGCGCGCCGCAATTCCCGTCAGCTTCGGCGCAAGGTCGCTCGTGATCAGATCGGCGCGTCCGTCAAGCTCGCTTTGCACGCGCGCAGCGACCGCGGGATCGAGAATGTCACCGGCAATCGCGATCGCACCGGCGGGCGGATTCTTCACCGGCGCAAGGTCGACACCCACCACGCGTCCGCTGGCGCCCGCTACTGCCACGAGGATCGCCAGCCATCCGCCAGGGGCACATCCCAGGTCCACGATTCGCGCGCCGCTGCCCACGAGCCGGCCACGCGCAATTATTTCCTCAATTTTGAACGCTGCTCGCGACGGCAATCCCAGCGCGCGCGCCTTGCGATAAAATTTGTCGTGTGGTTCGTAGGTCGCCATTAATTCATCCGTCCGCTTTGCCACGCGCGCCGAAGTCGCTATCTTGATTAACTCCGCCCCAAAGTTTTTTTAAGCTGCGACGGTCACCGTGAAGCTCGACGATTTGAATCCTGAACAGCGCGCCGCTGTGCTCGCGCCCGACGGTCCGATTCTCATTCTCGCCGGCGCGGGCTCGGGCAAGACTCGCGTACTGACCTACCGTATCGCCCACATCCTGGCCGAGCGCAAGGCGTCGCCGGCCGAGATGCTCGCGGTCACGTTCACCAACAAGGCCGCCAACGAGATGCGCGAGCGGGTCGCGTCGCTCGTCGGTGACGACACCCGACTGCCGTGGGTCAGCACGTTTCATTCCGCGTGCGCACGTATCCTGCGACAGGAGGGTCATGCGCTCGGCTACGATCGCAATTTTTCGATCCTCGATGAAGGCGATTCGCTGACCACCGTTCGCCGCGTGCTCGACGATGCCGCGCTGGCCGATTCGCCGCCGCTCGAGCTTGCGCGCGCGCGAATCGAGCAGGCCAAGAACGAGGCGATCGCGCCCGAAGAGATGATTGCGAGCGCACAGCCTGGTCGCGAGGCCTCGATCGCGCAGATTTACCGGCTCTACCAGGAGCGGATGCGCGCGATGAACGCGATGGACTTCAGCGATTTGCAATTGCAAACCTGGCTGCTGTTCCAGCGCTTTCCCGAAGTGCTCGAACGATGGCAGCGGCGCGCGACGCATCTGCTGGTCGACGAATACCAGGACACCAATCGCGTCCAGTATCTGATCGTCAAGGCGCTCGCCGCGCGCTCGGGAAATTTGTGCGTGGTCGGCGACGAGGATCAATCAATCTACCGATGGCGGGGCGCCGACATTCGCAACATCCTCGATTTCGAGCGCGACTATCCCACGGCGCAAATTTTCAAGCTCGAGCAGAATTACCGCTCGACGAAAACGATTCTAGCCGCGGCCGGCGCCGTCATCCGCAACAATACCGAGCGCAAAGTCAAAAACCTGTGGACCGAAAACGACGCCGGCGAGCCGGTCACCTACTTCACCGGCGTGACCGAGCGCGACGAGGCCGACTTTATCGCGCTCGAAATCGCGCGGCTGACCGGGTCGGGCGGCTTCAGACCCGCCGACGTCGTCGTTTTCTACCGCGTCAACGCTCAGTCGCGTGCAATTGAAGAGGCGCTCGTGCGCCGGCGAATCCCCTACTACGTCGTCGGCGGCGTGCGCTTTTACGAACAGCGCGACGTCAAGGATCTGCTCGCCTACCTGCGCGTGCTCGCCAATCCCGCCGACGCTGTCAGCCTCGAGCGGATGGTCGGCACGCCGCCGCGCCGAATCGGCGCGAAGTCCTTTGAAGCGATTGCCGAGCTGGCCGCGCGCGATCGGATCGCGGCGTTCGAGGCGATGGGCCGGCTCGAAACCTACTCGAAAGTCGCGCTCAGAATCGCCAAGCAGGCCGGGATGCTCTATTCGTGGATGCACGATCTGGCCGCGCGCGCGCCCGAAATGAGTGTGCGCGGTATTGTCGAGGAAGTCGTGGCGCACAGCGGCTTCGAGCCCTACCTCGACACGCTCGACGACGCGCCCGCGCGCAAACAAAACCTTGCCGAGATGCTCTCTGCGGCCAGCGCCTTCGATGCCGAGAAGTCCGGCGGCGGGTTGCCCGAGTTTCTCGAACGCGTCGCGCTCGTCAGTGACAGCGAACAGATCGATTCCAGCGGTGGACGCGCCGCGCTGATGACGCTGCACACGTCAAAGGGCCTCGAATATCCAATCGTGTTCATCGCCGGGATGGAGGAAGGCCTGTTTCCGCATAGCCGTTCCGCCGACCTCGACGAGGAAGTCGAGGAGGAGCGCCGCCTGTGCTACGTCGGCATGACGCGCGCGCGCCAGTTGCTGTACCTGACCAACACGCTCTCGCGCGAGATCTACGGGGTGCGGCAGGAATCGCGGCAATCGCGATTCATGCGCGAGGTCGATCCCGCCTTGATTCGACGGATCGCGCCCGCTCGCGAGACTGCGCAGATACGCCCGCTGTCGCCGCGCGAGACTTACGTCGATCACGCCGACAGCCAGCTGCCCGACGACGAGCCGGGGCCCGGCGGCGACGGCTTGTCGATCGGCGCGCGTGTCGTTCATCCGACCTTCGGCCGCGGAGTTGTGCGGCGGCGCGAGGGACGCGGCGACGGCGCCAAGGCGTGGGTGAATTTCGAGCGCGGCGGAATCAAGCTGCTGGTACTTAAGTTCGCAAACCTGAGGTTGATCGGGGACTGAACGCGCCGGTATCATTTTTCATGACTGCGAACATGCTCGCGCCGAACGGTTCGCGCGAACCTAGTCACTGAAAAACCTGGGAGTTCATGAAACGCTTCGTCAATATCGCGATTCGATTCTTCCCCGCTCTGCTGCTGATTGCGTTGGTCGCTATTCCAGCCGCGCACGGCGCGTGGACCGAGGACGAATTCGAGAAGCGTCCGCTCTACGCCTACCCGCTTCCGCACGGCAAGGACGACATCATCGGCAACCTCATCACGTACCAAATCCAGAAGGGCGACACGCTGCTCGACGTCGGGCGATGGTTCGGCGTGACGGCCAAGGAAATTTCGAACGCGAACGCCGGACTCGACTGGTGGGCGCCAACGCCCGGCCGGGTCATAATTTTGCCGGACGAGCATATCCTGCCCGATACGCCCCGCGTCGGCATCGTGATGAACATCCCCGAGATGCGCATCTACTATTATTTTCCGTCGCCGACCGGCCCGCTCCACCCCAAGAGCAAGGGCAAGGTGACGCCTGCCAAGTTCGTGACGGGCAAAAAACACTCGGGCGGAGTCACGCCGTCGGTGGTGTATTCGTTCCCGGTTGGGCTCGGACGTTTCGATTGGAAAACTCCGGTCGGCACTTTCACGGTTCGCGGCAAGACGCGCAATCCGACCTGGGTGGTGCCGCAGGACATCTATGAAGAACATCTCGAGCGCGACGGCGAAGCGGAGCACGTGGTCTCCGGCGACGATCCCGACAATCCGTTGGGCCACTACCGCATCGAGTTGACGCTGCCCGAGTATGCCTTTCACGGCACCAACGTTCCGTGGGGCGTCGGCATGGAAGTCAGCCACGGATGCATCCGGCTGTATCCTGAGGACATCGAGCGCTTCTTCAACAAGGTGAAAATCGGCACGCCTGGCGAGTTCGTCTATCAGCCGGTGAAGTTCGGATGGCGCGGCGACGCACTGTACGTCGAAGTTCACGAAGACCTCTACGGTATGTATGCCGGCTTGTGGGCCTACGCGCAGAAGGAAGCCGATCGGAAGGGGCTGACGGATCAGATCGACATGCAGAAGCTCGAAAAGGCCGTCGAGCAGAAGACCGGCGTCCCGACTTATGTGATGCCAGGCCCCGCCCCCGGCAGCGCCAGTTAGGAAGGGCAAATCACTTTATTTAATGTGAAACCCGCCGTCGGTTTCACGCTTCCCTGGGCGGGGGTGACCTCCTTCGGCTTCGCTCAGGACAGGCTCTGCACCCAGCACTAAGAAAAAGATGCGGGCGGAGTTTACCCTGAGTACTCGTAGGGTCCCTGTTCGAAATGGGTGAGGGGGAACTACTTCGGCAAGTTCTTTGGGGCCGCGGCCTGCTTTTTCACCAGGTAGAAGTATCGATGGCCGACGCCGAACGGTCCCGGCCACTCGAGGCGTCGGACGACTTCGGCGCCGGCGATCGGCGCGCTCGCAATCGTGTATTCGCCGACTTTCTCCGAGGTGATCATCGGGATTCCGCCTTCGAGCTTCATCGTTTCAATCCCATGCTTGGGATAGCGATAAAGATCCTCGCCGTTGAGCGCGTAGCCGGCGTCGATTGCTGAGCGCGGCACTCCCTCGTGCTCGAGCTGGTCGCGTGTCGCGAGGATCACCGCCAAACCGCGCTGATACGCATACGTCCCGCCGAGCGACATCAGGCCCATCGCGAGGGTCATCGCGAATGCCGCTGCCTGGACGAGCCTGCTGCGCGGAAGCGGCGCGAGCGCGAGCACGATCGCGCCGGCCGGGACCAGCACCAGGTAGTAGCGGTCGTTGTAAAACCACAGCGGTATCGTCGCCGCCCAGTAAATCATCGCCGCTATGACGACCGCGGCAGCACCGCGGCCGAGAGTCTTGAAGATTTCCGCGAAAGCGACGATCAGTCCCGCCGCGCCGAAGCTCGCGAGCGCAAGGAACGCATACTGCCAGTCGCCGTCCCATGAAAAACGATTCGAATCGCCGCGCAGGATCAACACGTTGTGCCATCCGCCAAAGCAACTGTACTCGGGCGTCATGGGCATCCGATTGTCCATCCACATCAGGACGAGCGCGACTGCGAAAATTCCAGCGGCGCCCGTTGCGACGCGGCGCCTGCGCGGCGTCGTGAGCTGCAAGATCGCAAGCGGCGACAGCACCGTGCCCAGGTAGAGCGCCGGACCAAGCACGCCCGCGCGCAGGTAGTTCGCAATCGGCACCATGAAGATGTAGTGGAAGTGATTCTCTTGAAGTTGCAAATCCCACGGTCTCGGACCCAATACCGTCAGCCAGATCCACAGCCCCATACAGATCGCGAGCGCGACGCCGAACGGCGCCATCATCTTGATCCACCGCGCGCGATCCCAACGATTCGCGCCTTGCCGCGCGTCGTAAAGGAGCATCGCGCCGACGCATCCGGCTATCGCCATCGCCGCGAACGGCCGAATCAGGAAACCGATCACCGCCGCTGCCGCGCACAGCCATAGCCACCACTGTTCGCGACGTCCCTCAGCTTTCGCGAACGCCAGGTGAGCGGCGACCATCGCCGTCAGGAACGGAATCTCGGTCATGAACGAAAAGCTGAGGAACGTGAAGCAGGGATTGCAGATCAGTAGCCCCGTCGCCGCGAGCGCCTGCCATCGCGGCGCGCCGCACTTGATCGCGAGCGCATGGAACATCACTCCGCACAGCACCGCCAGCGTCACTGTCGAGATTTCCAGCGACACCGAGCTCGCGCCGAACGCACGCGCCCACGCCACGCCGTATACGACTTGCGCGATCGGCATCGCCTGCGTGAAGCCGGCGAACCTGATCTCGCCGGTGCGTAGAAACCGCCGCACGGCGGAGCCGTACAGCCAGCTATCGACCACCGGCGCGTCGGTCAGCGGATGTAATATCAAAAGCGCGAACCCGTACCATCCAACCACCGCCGCTGCCGCGGCCCATCCTGCGCGCCTCATCGAGTTCCGCCTTGCTCCGCTTTTAGCCTATCCCTTATACTCCGAAACTAACCCGCGAACGGGACTGCGCTGATTTAGCTGATTTCAACCGAATCACACCCAATGCGACAAGTAGCATTTCATCGTCCGTCGATCGGACCCGACGAGGAGCGCGAGGTGCTCGACACGCTGCGCTCCGGATGGATCACCACCGGCCCGAAGGCCAAGCGCTTCGAGAGCGAATTCGCCGAATACGTCGGCGCGAAACACGCGCTCGCCATTTCGCATTGCACCGGCGCGCTGCATCTGTCGTTGTGGGCGCTCGGCATCGGCCAGGGCGACGAGGTTATCACCACGCCGTTCACCTTTACTGCGACCGCCGAGATTCTCGGCTACCTCGGCGCGCGCCCGGTGTTCGTCGACGTCGATCCGGGGACGTTCAACATCAACCCCGCGCGCATCGAGGAGGCGCTCGAGAGCGGCGCGCACAAACGCGTCCGCGCGATCCTGCCGGTGCACTTCGCCGGCCACGCTTGCGACATGGATCGCATCCTCAACATCGCGCGCAACTACAATCTGAAAGTCGTCGAGGACGCCGCGCACGCGGCCGGCTCCGCGCGGCACATGGACGGCCGCGGGATGGCGAAAATTGGCACCATCGGCGACCTCACCTGCTTCAGTTTTTACGCCACCAAGAATTTCACCACCGCCGAGGGCGGCATGATCACCACCGCCGACGACGCGCTCGCGGAAAAAATCGCCATCGCCAGCCTGCACGGGATGAACAAGGACGCGTGGAAGCGCTACGACAAGAACGGCTCGTGGTACTACGAAATCCACGACATGGGCTTCAAGTACAATTTGTCCGACGTGCACGCCGCCATCGGCCTGGCCCAGCTCAAGCGCGCCGACGACTTCATGCGCCGCCGCGGCGAAATCGCGCGCGCCTACAACGAGGCCTTCCGCGCCGACGACGCGCTGCAACCCGCGTACTCCGAGCCCGGCATCGAGCACGCGTGGCATCTCTACGTGCTGCGCATCCGCCCCGAGCGCCTCCAGCTCGGTCGCAATCAGTTCGTCGAGATACTGCGCGAGCGCGGCGTCGGATGCTCCGTGCACTGCATCCCGCTGCACACGATGCACTACTATCAGCGCATGTACGGCTACCGCGACGGCGATTTTCCCGTCGCCGAGGACATCTTCAGCCGATGCCTCTCGCTGCCCATCTACGCCGCGATGACCGACGACGACGTCGCATTCGTGATCGAAACCGTCCGCGCCATCGCGCGCGAAAATCGGCGCTGACCCAGGAGAACGACCGTGCGAACACTGGTAACCGGCGGCGCGGGATTCCTCGGCTCTCACTTATGCGAGCGCCTGCTCAACGACGGCCACGAAGTCATCTGTCTCGACAATTTTTTCAGCGGCAAGCGCGCCAACATCACGCACCTGCTCGGCAACCGCAATTTCGAATTCATCCGCCACGACGTGGTCGAGCCAATCCTGCTCGAAGTCGATCGCATCTTCAGCCTCGCGTGCCCCGCCTCGCCCGTGCACTACCAGTACAACCCGGTGAAGACCATCAAGACCTCCGTGATAGGCACCATCAACATGCTCGGGCTGGCCAAGCGCGTGCACGCGCGCATCCTGCTCACCTCGACCAGCGAAGTTTACGGCGACCCCGAGGAGCATCCGCAGACCGAATCGTACTGGGGCAACGTCAATCCGATCGGCGTGCGCTCATGCTACGACGAGGGCAAGCGCGTCGCCGAATGCCTCATGATGGACTATCACCGGCAGAACCACGTCGACACCCGCATCGTGCGCATCTTCAACACGTACGGCCCGCGGATGGCGATCAACGACGGGCGCGTGGTCTCGAACTTCTGCGTCGCGGCGTTGCGTGGCGAGGATCTGGAAATTTACGGCGACGGCAACTCGACGCGGTCGTTCGCGTACGTCGACGATATCATCGACGCTCTCGTGCGCATGATGAATCAGGACGCGCACATCGGCCCGGTGAATATCGGCAACCCCGACGAGTTCACGATCGCGGAGCTAGCGAAGCTCGCCATCGAGCTCGCGGACAGCTCGTCGAAGGTGGTCATCAAGCAGCCGCGCGCCGACGATCCTGTGCGCCGCAAACCAAACATCGAGCTCGCAAAAAAAATCCTCGGTGGATGGCAGCCACAGACCGCGTTGCGCCCCGGCCTCGAAAAAACCATCCACCACTTTCGCGAAGTCCTCGGCCTCCCGCGCAAGTAGTTCTCGCTCTGGCGCGCCACTTGCGATTACGGCAATCCGGCGCGAAGATATTTCTAGTCCCTCCGCGCGAATCTCCGCTGCATCATGAATCGAAACAGAGGACAGCTGTTCTGGATTTCGCGAGCCGCGCTGCCGATACTCGTGTCGCTTGCGATTGCCTCATGCGCCGCGACGCCGCCACCGCCGGCTCCTGCCCCTGATCCAATCGTCTATATGCCGCCCGATCCCAATCCGCCGCCGCCCGACGAATGGAATCTGCTGCCCGATCCCACCACCGGCCAAGTCGACGTCTATCACAAGGGCGGCTACGTCGGTTCCGTCACCGGCAACGAACCCGCCGACCAGGACCCGCCGATCCCGCATCCCGTCGCAACGCCCGCCGACTGAAGACAAGAAAGCGACCCTCTTTTTCCAGCAAACCTTTGCGCACTTTCCGCGCAGGCGTTCTGAGCAGAGGCAGAATCTTGAATCGCGCGCGAAACGCGCGCTGTAAAGGGACCCTCACCTTCATCCTCTCCCTTACAGGGAGAGGGGGGACAGAAACCCTTCTTGCCCTGAAAACTTCTAACAGGGACGAAGTCCCGCATCTTCGTATTAGTACCGGGTGCAGGGGTCACCCCTGCCGAAGGAAGTGTGAAACCCACCGCGGGTTTCACTAAGATAAAGTTCCCTCACTCCTTCAACAAATTCCGCGCGATCACGACGCGCTGGATCTGCGACGTGCCTTCGTAGATCTGCAGCAGCTTAGCGTCGCGCATCAGCTTCTCGACCGGATATTCCTTCATATAACCGTAGCCGCCGAAAATCTGCACCGCGTCGGTCGTGATTCGCATCGTCGCGTCGGCGCTGAATGCCTTCGCATACGCCGAAATCGTATTTGCGCCCTCGCCGCGATCGACCAGCCACGCCGCCTTGTATGTCAGCAGCCGCATCGCTTCGATTTCGATCGCCATGTCGGCCATCATGAACTGGATCGCCTGGAAATTTGCGATCGGCTGTCCGAACGCGTGGCGCTGCTTCGAGTACTTGAGGCATTCGTCGAGTGCGCGCTGCGCAATCCCGAGCGCGATCGCGCCAATCTCCGGCCGGCTGTGATCGAACGTCGCCATCGCGTACTTGAAGCCCTCGCCCTCGCGCCCGACCAGCGCGCTCGCCGGTAGCCGCACGTCCTCGTAAAAGATTTCGCCGGTGTCGGCCGCGCGCTGCCCGAGCTTTCCATGCATCCGGTTGCGCGTAATTCCCGGCACGCTCGACGGAAACACGAAACACGAGATGCCCTTGTGCTTGAGCCGCTTGTCCGAGGTCGCAAACGTGACGTACCAGTCGGCGCGCGACCCGTTCGAGATGAAATGCTTGGTGCCGTTCAGGATGTACTCGTCGCCCTCGCGCCGGTACGAGGTGCTCATCGCGGCGACGTCCGAGCCCGCGCCCGGTTCTGTGATCGCGAACGCGCAGAACGTCAGCTTCTTCACCAGCTGCCCCAGGTAGGTCCGCTTCTGCTCCTCGTTGCCGGCGATCAGAATCGGCAGCGTCGCCAGGTCGTTGGCGCCCACCGCGTTCGAGATTCCCGCGCATCCGTAGTTCAGCTCCTCGACGATCAGGCTCGTGTCGAGCACGCCGAGTCCCGGCCCGCCCATCTCCTTCGGCACGCCGAAGTTCATCAGCCCGGCCGCGAACGCTTTCTCGCACACATCGACCGGAAAAATTTCCTTCTCGTCGTATTCGCGCGCGCGCGGAATTATTTCCTGCTCGGCAAACTTATGCGCCAGCGCTTTCAGCTCGCGCTGTTCGTCGGTCAAATCAAAACCCAGCATCTTTTTCAGTCTCCCGTTATCGAATGTCGTCGCGCCGCCGCAATCGGTTTTTAACCGTTAATCGACCGCGCGCCGCAATGAAAGACGCACCAGGCCTCGATTCGCCTTGAAAAACCCCGCGCGTGCGGATACGACGGTAGTTGAATCTGATTCCTCAAGGAGATCCACGATGCCGATTACTGTGATTGCGAAACTTAAAGTGCAGCCCGGCAAGGAAGCCGAGTTCGAAGCCGCCGGCAAGGAAATGATCGCGACGGTGAAAACTGCGGAGCCCGGCACCCTCGCTTACGTCCTGCATCAGAACACCAAGGACCCGACCGAGTTTATCTATTACGAGGTTTACCAGGATCAGGCCGCGTTCGACTCCCACGGCAAGACCGATCACATGAAAAAATTCGGCGGCAAAATCGGCGCCTTCCTCGCCGGACGTCCCGAGCTCACATTTCTCCGGGAAGTAGCCCGCAAATAGCACTCTGGTGCCTCGCCCGTTATTTCACGGGAGAAGTTAGGTGAGGCTCTGCTAACGAGTGCGAGGCCGAGCACGCAGCGTTTTGGTACTTAAAGTAATAGTTTAGATTACCCTCGATGCCTTCCACCCTCGCAATCCTCGGCGGCCAGCCCCTTCGCACCCGCCCCTTCCCAGCGTGGCCCGTCTTCGACGCCAGCGAGCGCGCACAACTCGACGACGTCCTCACCTCGTCGAGCTGGGGCGGCTACCCCAGCCCCAATCGCAAGGCCACCGAGTTCGCCGCCGCTTTCGCCGCGTATCAGGGCGCGCGCTTCGCCATCCCGACCACTTCCGGCACCAGCGCGCTCGAGGTCGCCCTCAAAGCGCTCGGCATCGGCGCCGGCGACGAGGTCATCGTCCCCGCAATTACGTTCGCCGCGACACCTTACGCCGCCGTCGCATGCATGGCGCGTCCGGTCTTCGCCGACGTCAGCGCCGCCGACGTCTGCATCGATCCCGATTCGGTGAATCGCCTAATCACGCGCCGCACCAAGGCCATCATCCCTGTCCACTACGGCGCGTCGCTCGCCGATCTCGACGCGCTCGCCGCAATTTCGCGCGCGCACTCCATTCCGCTCGTCGAGGATTGTGCCCACGTCCCCGGCGCTCGATTCGGCGACCGCGGCGTCGGCACTCACGGCGCTCTCGGATGCTTCAGTTTTCAATCCTCCAAGCCGATGACCGCGGGCGAAGGCGGAATGATCACGACCGACGATCCCGATCTCGAGCAGCGATGCCAGTCGCTCGTCAATTGCGGACGCCGCCGCCCGGACGACAACTTCGAAGGCCCGCTGATGGGCGCGAATTACCGGATGACGGAATGGCAATGCGGAATTCTGCTCGCGCAACTCGCGCGCCTGCCCGAACAGATCGAGCACAAGAGCCGCGCCGCCGCACGCCTGCGCGAAGGACTCGCCGCCATTAAGGGACTTAGCCCGGTCGCGCGCGATCCGCGCGTCACGCGCGAAGTCATCTACGCATTTGTTTTTCTCGTCGACGAATCCGCGCTCGGCCTGTCGCGCAATCGCTTCGTTCGCGCACTGCGCGCCGAGGGCATTCCGTGCGGTGTCGCCAACGATCCCGTCTATCGCTCCGCACTCTTCCCGCGCGAGTCGGCCGCGTATCGCAAAGCCTGCGAGCTCGCCGGCGCAAATCCTGATAGCACCGCGATCGATTGCCCCGTCGCGGAACGCCTCTTCGAGCATGCGATCGTCTCGATACCACACGAATGCCTTCTCGGCGACGACCGCGACGTTGACGACATCGTCGCCGCAGCCGCCAAAGTGGCTTCCAGAGCTGATGAGCTCGCCGGAGCCAAACTGAAATGAGCCTCCTCCACGCTGGCGCCGCGCGCGTAAAGCTCGATCCGCCCGCCGGGCTCGCGATGCTCGGGTACGGCAATCGCGTCGGCCGCAATATCGGCGTACATGACGACCTAGCCGCACAGGCGCTCGTGTTGGACGACGGCGCCAACAAGATCGCCATCGTCGGCGTCGATCTTCTCGCGCTCGGCGTTCGCATCGCCGACGACATTCGCGAGCGCGCCGCCAAGAGCACCGACATCGCTGCCGATTCGATCTTGATCTGCGCCACTCACACCCATTCGGCGCCAGCCTTTAATATTTTCGCCACGCCGCGCGCCGATGCGAAGCCAACCGAAGGCCGCAACCTCGAATGGGAACGCGGGCTGCCTGAGAAAATCGCGTCCGCGATCGTTCAAGCGAATAAAAATCTCGAACCCGCTTCGCTCCGAGCGGCCGCCACCTCGTTCACGCTCGGAATCAATCGGCGCCTGAAGCGTCCGCACCACCAGGTTCAAACTGCCGCAAATCGCTCGGGTCCCGCCGACGCTGAAGTCAATGCGCTCGGCGCATATCGCTCGGACGGAAGTCCGATCGCGTTTCTCATGAACTACCCGTGCCACGGTGTCGTGCTATGCGAGGACAACCTGCTCTACTCGCGTGACTGGCCCGGCTTCGCGATGGATGAAATCGAAACCGCCGCCGCCTCCGCCGCCGGCCCGCGCCCAATCTCAATTTTCATCCAGGGCGCGACCGGCAACATCGATCCGCACAGCCGCGGCAATTTCGAAGTCGCCGAGCAGCACGGCCGCGCGATGGGCCGTGCCACCTTCGACGCTCTCCAGCACGCACTGTCGCTCGCCGAGGCGCGAATCGCCGCGCACAGAATCCCGCTGAATCTCAAACTAAAAGATTTCAGCGCCGAGCTCGCCGTCGCGCGCGCTTGCGCCGCCCAGACCCAGGCCTCGCTCGACAACCATCGCGGCGGCGACGGCTACCAGTTGAAGCGCCTGCGCGACCATCACGCACAATCGCTCGCCGCGCTGGCCGCTCTGGAAGCCCTCGAGGAGCAAAATCGCCGTGACCGCCGCGTTGATGCGGCGCGTCGCGAGCTTGCAACTGCGATAACCCTCGTCACCATCGGCAACCTCGCCGTGGTCGGCATACCAGGCGAACTTTTCGTCGAGTTGGGCCTGGCGCTCAAGGCAAACCCGCGCTTCACTCAAACTTTCGTCGCCGGCTACTGCAACGATCTGATCGGCTACATTCCGACGCGCTCCGCATACGCCGAAGGCGGTTACGAAGTGGACACGGCGCGAATCGCTGCGGGCAGCGGCGAAACGATCGTCGACACCGCCCTCTCCGCTCTGGCCGCGATGCGCGGCTAGCAGTGCGCGAAATCCAACATCGTGAGCTCGCCACGATGCTCACGTCAGGCGATGCGCAAGTCGTCGATGTGCTGCCGTCGCATGAGTACAACTCCGCCCACATCAGGGGCGCCATTCACATTCCAGTGGGCCGCATCCTGCGCGACGCGGCAACCTCGCTCGACCGCGCGCGCCCGGTAGTCGTCTATTGCCGTGATTCGTTGTGAGACCTCAGCGCGCGAGCTGCGGCGCAGCTCGAGATGCTGGGATTCGCCGACGTCCGCCACTACTTCCGCGGCAAGGCCGACTGGATCGTCCGCGGATTACCCACCGATCCGCCGGCTCCGCTCTCAGAGCGGCTCCGCGCCCTTCGCTATTTCATAAACAATCTCGCGCCTAGCCTGCGCACATTCTGGATTCACTACACAGACCGCGTGCGAGTAGACGAGTTCATGCGCGACGATCTCGTTCGCCTCTCTCCCGAGGACTCCATCCCGCCAGCCGCGCCCAACTCTCCAGCGCCGCGAGCCGTGGTGCTCAATTCCGATGGAGTCCTGCTAGGCGCGATCGAACAATCCGACCCAGCTCTACGCGCGCTTGATGCGATGAATCCGAATCCACAAACAATCCGCCCCGACATGACGCTTCGCCTGGCCGCGAAACTGCTAACTTCAAATCCCTACCTGCTAGTGACAACCGAGAAGGGCAAATACCTCGGGCGCCATCTGCGCGCGTGAGGTTCTTATCTCTCGATCACTCCATCCGCCGAGATATCCAAATGGTACGCGACCTCGCGCGCAAGCTCGTCGGGCCGCGCGCGATAGTATTCAACCTGCGGCACGCCCGGAATTGCGGCGACGACGTCGACAATCGCGACCCGCGTAAAGCCGTGTCGCTTGAAGAACCCGCCCGCCTCAGTGCTGAACAAGTACAGATGACGCGCGCCGCGCGTGTGAGCGGCCTTGCGCGCCGCCGCGATCAGCGCGCTGCCGATTCCGCCCCGGCGCATCGATTCATTGACGTAGAGCGAGCGTATCAGCGCCGCGTCGATCTTCGACTCGACCCCGATCACTCCGACCGCCTCGTCGCCGACGTACGCGACGATATAACATGCGGCCGGCCACTCGATTCCGTCGATCATCATGCCGGCCCGCGCGAGCATCTCGCGAACGCGCGCGAGGTCGCGCGTCTGCTCGATTGCGAGCTCGCCTGCGCGATGCTTGCGTATCGCCATGCGCTATCTGCGAACTACTTTTTCGGCGGCGGGAACAACTGCACACCCGCTTCGTCCACAACCGTGATTGCCTTGACCGGGCACGAGCGCGCTGCCGAGACGACTATCGAGTCGCCGGCCCCCGCCGCGTTGACCACTTCAGACTTGCCCTCCGCGTCGAGCTGAAATACGGCCGGCGCCGTCTCGACGCAGTCGCCGCTGCCGATGCATCGGGTCTTGTTCACTGTTATCGAAAGCTTCGCCATCGCTACCTCCGGGTTCTGAATGAACAATAGAATCCGCATGCGGAGCGCCGCAAGTATTTGACTGCTTCACTGTTTCACTCGCTCGCAACGCCACTCGCAATTGAATCCTCCCGCAGCGCGGCTAATACTCATCGGCGATGAGCCAGATCGCCGGCACCGGAATCGACGTCATCGAAGTCGATCGCATCGAGCGCGCACTGACGCGCCCTTTGACCGGCGAGCGGTTTCGCGCGCGCGTCTTCACCGCCGGCGAGGTCAAGTACTGCGAGTCGCGCGGGCGTCCCCGCTACCAGAGCTATGCCGCGCGCTTCGCCGCCAAGGAAGCCACGATGAAGGCGCTCGGCACCGGATGGAATCGCAACGTCGGATGGAGCGAAATAGAAGTCGTGCGCGAGCGCGGCAAGGCCCCAACCATCGCGCTCTCAGGCAAAGCCGCCGCCTTCGCGCAAAGGAAACAGATAGCGCGCTTTCACCTGAGCATCACGCACACCGCCTCTCATGCAATCGCCCACGTAATCGCCGAAACCTGAGACGTATCTCCTTCGCTCACTGGATCCAGCCCCGATCCTGGAATCTGATCCTGAGCTGCGCAGCGATTTGGTCTGCGGTCGCCTTGGCCCGCCCCTCGAGTCCGGCTCTGCCGCTCGCCTCGCCATAGACTTTCGCCCCGCCGACAACGATCAGGCCGATCGGGTTGGCGGTGGCAATCGCCACCGCGGCGGGCACGACCATACCGGGCGATTTGTTTCCGGATGAGGTGAGAGTTCCTGATCCGAGTTTGCGCCAGCCCTGGGGCGTCACCGCATATCCTTCGACTACCGTGTCCATCTCGGAAGTTCCGGCGCCGAATCCGATGACGAAACGCTGGACCATGCTACCCGTGCCGCCCCCTTGTACCGAAACCAGATAACCGCGGATTACGCCGTCGCCGACCTGCGGCGACGATCCAGGTCCGGCCTGCACGGCAGACAGTCCCATCGCATTGATATCGGCAACCAGATTTGAGGCGATGAGCGCGCCGAGCTGACGCCCCTCGTCGATTTGCTGCGCCGTTGGCGGCGTGCTCGGCGCACCGACCTCGCCTCCGATCGAGGAATCGGTGGGCATGTCGGCGGAGTTGGCGACGAAGTTGTACACCCAAATTTGATTCGGACGAGGCATCCCCTGGTTGACCATCGGCGTCTGCTGAGTGACTTGCGTCGAGGCGCACCCTGCCGCGACGAACAGAGCGAGCAGACACAATACGATACGGCTACTAGACTTCATCACGAACCTCCTATTTATGGCGGCGCAGTACTACCACGCCGTTGGCCGTTCCGCCATCGCTAGCGAGAAGAACAGCGCTTTCATTCGATTCCCTGGTCTGCGACTGCATCGCCACGCCCTTCCTCTTTCTCGATCTCCGCGGGCGGCGGCGTTACCGCGATCGTCACTTTGTCGATCGTGCCGGTGAATTTGTTATCGCCTTCTTTGTAGTCTTCGCTGACCGGCGTGCCGAGGTCCTCGCCGACGTCCTCGGTTTCATCCCCTGAGAAGATGAACGGGATGGTGCGATCAATTCGGCCTTCGGCGACCTTTTGGCCATTTACAAAGAGTTGCCCGGTGCCGCCCTTGCCGACGCCGCCGCCGTCATAGTTGAACTCGAATTTGACCGTGACCTTGCCGGCTGGAAGCGCGTCTTTTGACTCAAGCGTGTAGCGCTCCCGATTGAGCCAGTTGTAGCAGTACTTGAGCTTCCCGTCCTTCACGTAGAGGCTCCAGCCGGCGAAGCGCCCGCCCTGCGCGATGATCACGCCTTGCGCCGTCTCCTGCGGTATCTCGATTTCGGCGGTGATAGTGTGCGAGCGATTTTTGATGTCGAGGGTACCGTTCTCGAGCATCGCGGTCATGCCGGGATATAGCGTCACCGAAGTCCGCCCCCACATGAGCGAAGGCCGACCAGCCAGTGTCGGCACGAAACGCTCGACGCGCCTGTCGTCCAGCGGCAGGACGTTGTACTTTTCCGCCTCTGCAAGAAACAGGAGCTGAAGCTCCCTGAGCTTGTCTGGATATTTCGCGGCGAGGTCCTGCGACTGACTGAAGTCGTCGTTGGTATTGTAGAGCTCCCACTTATCCTCGCTGAACTTGGGCGGCGTCCCTGCGACGTCCCACGGAATGCTATGCCGGGTGACCGCGGTCCAGCCGTCATGATAGATCCCGCGATTGCCAAACATCTCGAAGTACTGAGTTGTATGCGTCGTCGGCGCTTTGGCATCGGCAAAGGTGTAGGCCATGCTTACGCCTTCCATCGGCTTCTGCTTGATCCCGTCGACGGTCTTCGGCTGCGGCAGTTTTGCCGCCGCCAGGATGGTCGGTGTGATATCGATGACATGATGCCACTGCGTGCGGATGCCGCCGGCGTCCCTGATGCGCGCGGGCCACGAAATCACCATGCCGTTGCGCGTGCCGCCGTAATGCGAAGCCACCTGCTTGGTCCACTGAAAGGGAGTATCGCCCGCGAGCGCCCATCCTACTGGAATGTGCGGAAAACTGTTCGGGCCACCGATATCGTCGAGATGGGCGAGGATATTCTGGGTAGTATCGGCAGCTCCGTTGAACGCCGCGATCTCATTGAGAGTCCCCTCAAGGCCGCCCTCCGCGCTCATACCGTTGTCGCCGGCAATGTAAATCACAAGGGTGTTGTCATGGACTCCCAACTCATTGAGAGTGCCGAGCAATCGTCCAATCTCGTGGTCCGCGTACTCGCCAAAGCCGGCATAGTTTTCCATCAGGCGCTCGGCGACCTTCTTCTCGTCGGCGCTGAGTTCATCCCAGTGCTTGACGCCCGGCGCCCACGGGGCGAGCTGCGTAGTATCCGGCACCACGCCGAGCTGCTTCTGGCGCGCCAACGTATCCTCGCGATACTTGTCCCAGCCTTCGTCGAATTTGCCCTTGTACTTATCGATCCATTCTTTTGGAGTATGGTGCGGCGCATGCAGAGCGCCGGGCGCGAAGTAGACGAAGAACGGCTTGTCCGGCGTCATCGTATGCTGGAATCGCATCCAGGCGATCGCCTGATCGGTCATATCGGTCATGAAGTTGTAGCCCGGGGTGTGCGGTGGCTCGACATGCGTCACGCCGTCGAAGACCAGCGGCGCCCACTGGTTGGTTTCGCCGCCCAGGAAGCCGTAGAACTTTTCGAACCCGTCGCCAATCGGCCAGCGAGTGAAGGGTCCCGCTATGCTGGTCTCCCAAACCGGAGTCTGATGCATCTTGCCGAAGGCTGCCGTGCTGTACCCGTTCAATTTGAGGATTTCGGCGACTGTAGCAGCTTCGTTCGGCCGCATGCCGGTATTTCCGGGAGCGCTGGTTGCCAGTTCGGTAATCGATCCCATCCCCACCGAATGATGGTTATGCCCGGTCAGCAGGGCCTCGCGAGTCGGTGAACAGAGCGCGGTTGTATGGAACTGGGTGTAGCGCAGTCCCTCTTTCGCGAGTGCATCCATGGTGGGCAGGTTGACGCCACCGCCGAAGGTGCTCGGCGCGCCGAAGCCAATATCGTCGAGCAGAATTACGACCACGTTAGGCGCACCCTCAGGCGGTCGGAGCAGCTTGATCGGCGGAAACTTTGCGTCGCGGGCGTCCAGCGGAACCTGGCCCGGATACTTGTACTGCGTGTCAGGGATGGGCAATTGAGTGCGATCGATTTGTTGCGCGGACGCGGGAACGATCCACGTGGCAATCAACAGACACAGTGCGGCTCGAAGAACCAGAAATGACTTCTTCGTCATCGGCATACGCTCCTCCCGCGGTAACGCCATCTATCTAAACAAAAAGCTGGACGGTCGCTACCGTTGGACGAATGCCGCCGGCTCTCTCAGCGCACGTGATCGCCGAAAACTGACGACCCGCTATTTTAGTGGCGACGGAGCTGCGGCCGGCGCATTTGCCATGTACAGCGGCGCCGGCTTGTTGAGTTGCGCGAAGCTGAAATCGCTTAAGGTGTAGACCGCTTTGCTCGCACTTGAAGCCGCGTAGTATTCCGTCCGCTGCGCCGGCTCGCCCGGAATTGGCGGAGTCGTGGGCTTGACGTTTATCTTCGCGAGTTTCACCGCGCCGAGATCCTTGCCGTCCTTGCCTATCAGCGTGATTTGCAGCGCGGGATTGTCGAGACCGAACGGCTGAGCGCTCGGCATCGGATCGGCGACGATCGATTCGCCCTTCAGATCGCGCAACTGGTTGAGCATTCGCTCGACGACCGGGACATCACCATCAGACGTCTTGCCGGCGACCACCACGTCCCACTTTCCCGCCGGCGCGCGCTTGAGCTCGAACTCGCCGTCGGTGTTTTTTACTTTGACCGTCTCAACCGCCTCGGGATCGACCTTCACAATCGTCTTGTCGCGAAAATCCATCGGCGACTTGTCGAGGCTGCTCATCACGTACTCGGCCACTGCGTAAACCGGCGCGCGTTCTCCGCGGCGCACGTAAATTCCGCTCTTGCCCTGCTCGTTCTGCTTGAAGCCGAACAGCATCGACTGCTGCTCGCCGTTCTTGAGCACGACTGTGGCAGTCAGATGCGGTTTTTCGAGGCCGTATTGCGTGACATTGGCGGGCGCGTCGGCGACGAAGTCGGACGCGCGCGCGTTAACCAGCGTGCTCAGCGCCATCCGCACCGCGGTGTCGTCGGCCGGGTTCGGCGCCGGCTTGACGATCTTCCAGGTGTCGCCGTCGCGATCGATCTCAACCGACTGTCCGTTGTCGCGCGCGATGATCAGCTTCTGTACGTCGTCGATCTTGAACGCCATCAGGTCGCGCACGCGCAAATCGTTGACCGTCTTATTCATCCCGGCCGAGAACGCGCCTTCCGTCAGCAACACCGCCGGACTGTTGGAAAGCCGCACGTAAGCGTTGAAGCCAATCGGCGTCGACTTGCCAACTTCGATCGACGGCAAAGTCTTGTTATCGAAGGTCGTAACGGTGACGGTCGTGGTCGGCGGCTTGAGCCCGAACGGCGCGACGTCACCCGGCTTGTCATCGACTGTGCGGACCAGCACGCCTTCGGCAATTGCGCGGGCGAGGTTATTAGCCGCGGTCTGGTCGGCGTCGGCGCCAATCGGCTTCACCAGCCGCCACGGTTTTCCCTTGTCGCGCTCCAGCACGATGTCACGGTCGGAATACTTGAGCTCAATTTTAGCAATATCGTCCTGCTTGACGTCGAGCAGTTTCTGGGTCGCCTCGGTCTGCGAATAACGGCCGACGATGAAGGCGTAGCCGCCCACGATCGCAAACAGGACTAGCACGATAATAGTGTTGCGCAGCCGCATCGGAGTTTTAGTAGTCGCAGTCGGGAGACGCCTCAGTTGCGCCGTTCCCACCACACCACGATCCCGGCAATCAGCAGCAGCTCGGGCAGCAGCAGCACGGCGAACGCGAACACGACGGAGAATTGCCCGGTGGTCAGCCGAAAGCGCGAGGCGCGGATCGAGCGCGGCCTGATCGAGATCGAATTTTCCTCGCCGGTCAGCCAGTCCACGCTATTGACGAAAAAATCGCGGTTGAAAAAGTTGGCCACATTCTGATTGTCGGCAAACTCGGTGCTACCGTAATCCACCATGCGCGCATCGCCCTTGCCGAAGCCAAGCTGCTCGAGGTTGCCATCCACCGCCATCACGACCGCGATCGGTCCGCGCGTGTCCTTGGCGGTCAGCTCGGCCTTCTGCTGTCGGAACAACGTATCGAGATCGACTTCCGCCCACGACGTATCGCTGGTATTCGCGATCGGAGTCACGGTGAGACCCGGTTTCAGATTGGGTTCGGCGCTGAGCGATCGCGACATCGGGAACACGGTGCGCTGCTTGAAATCCTTGGTAATCGGATGCTCGCCGTAGTTCTGCACGATCGGATTGAGCCCGAGCGCGGGACCTTCAAACAGCCTCACCACCTGGTCCACGACGATGTCGTTGCCGACCTTGACGCCCCATTCGCCCGCCAACTTCACCATCGCATCTTCGTCGATCGGGTTGTCGGGACGCTGCGGCCGGTACATCGCAACCATGCGCCCGCCATGCTTGAGGTAGTCGTTCAACGCGTCGATCTCATGCTGGCCAATCGGCTTGATCGGTCCCGCGACCACGACCAGGTTGGCGTCGTCGGGCACCTTGGGCAATTGCGCGAGCTCGAGCTTGCGAACCTCGTAGCCCTCGCCTTCCAGATCTTTTTTGATAGTGCCGTAGCCCGTAGGGCCGTCGGCATCATCGGGATCGGCCTCGCCGTGCCCGTCGAGAAACTCGACGACCTTCTTGGTGCTCCGAGTCGCGCGAATGATCGCGTTGGTCAGCGCTTCCTCGTTGAGATCGGTGACGTTGGTGCCCTCGCCGCTGTCGGCGCCGCCGTACTGCAGATGCGTGGTGCCCATCACCGACACTTTGAAACGCTCGGCAAGCTCGGGATGCTTGTCGGGATCGACCATCTCGAAACTGACTTTCGGCGAGTAGTAGGCGTAGGTCTCATAGAGTTCGCGCGCGGAAGGATTCTCGCCGCCCTGGAAGAAGCCATAGAACTTGAGCGGCTTCTGCAAACCCTTGACCACGTTCACCGACTGGCTCGAAAGGCTGTAAACCTTCTCGGTGGTCAGGTCCAGCCGCGTGTGATGCAGCGTCGAGATGTAGTTAATCGCGACCAGCAGCCCAATGTACGCGACCGAGTAGATGACGGCGTTGGCGCCGTAGCGCGCCGAGCGTCCGGTCGTGATCGATGAAAGCTCGGAGCGGCTCGAGGTGATCCACAGGACAATCGCGAAGATGCCGCCGGCCAGGTTGACCCACACGAACAGCCGAAAGCCGTTCGAGATGAAATAGTCGACCAGCCCGAATGACAGCAGAACCAGGCCAAGAATTCCGTAAAGCGCCGCCGATCGCCGCATCCGCCCCTCTACCTTACCGCCACCGCGCCGACTCGACCGAGCGTTGGGTCAAGAACAGCGCCACGAAGATGAGACTCAGGAAATAAACGATGTCGCGCGTGTCGATGATGCCGGTGACCATCTGCGCGAAATGGTCCGGCAGGGAAAGATACTTGAGCAAGCCCTCCAGCGGCGACCCGCCCGCCTGCGCCGGCCATGATATGACGAACAGCAACAGCAGCAGGCCGAAGCAGCTGATCGCCGCGATGATCTGATTCTGCGTGAGCGAGCTGGTGAACAGTCCGATCGAAACGAACGAGATGGCCAGGAATGCCAGGCCGAGATAGCCGGAGAACATCACGCCTATCTCCGGGTTGCCGAAGGCGATCAGGATGAGCGGAAACATCCCGGCCAGCCCTATCATGATCAGCATGAACGCGGCGGCCGCGATAAATTTTCCCGCGACGATTTCGCCGGTCCGGATCGGCGCCGTCAACAGAAGCTCGTAGGTGCCGGTTCGCTTCTCTTCGGCGAAGCTTCGCATCGTGATCGCCGGCACCAGGATGACGAGCACGATCGCCAGGTTATGCAGCATCGGCTCGATTACGCGCTCGTTCAGATTCAATTTCTGCAAAACTTCGGGATTCTGCATCGCCGCGTACGCGGTCAGAGTCACTTCGAAGTAACGCAGCAGCGCGAAGAAAAAGAAGCCGCCCAGCAGCAGGAACACCGTCATCACGACGTAGGCGACGGGCTGCAGGAAATAGCCCGCGAGCTCCTTGCCCGCGATTGTCAGAGAATTTTTCATGCGAGCGGCACGGGTCGCCTAGGTATGCCCCGCTCCAACCTCCTCCAGCGTTTCCTCGGCGGTCGCAGCGTCGTCGTGACGCTCCTTGGTGATGGCGTTCAGGAAAATATCTTCGAGCGAGGTCCCGGCCGGCAACTGCTTCAGGTATTCCTCGAGCACCACGCGGCCGTCGGCGATGATCACGACCTTGTCGCAGATCTGCGAGACCTCGGGCAGGATGTGCGTCGAGAGCACCACCGTTCTGTTGCCCGCGAGATGGTGAATCAGCCCGCGGATTTCGTGAATCTGGCGCGGGTCGAGACCGATGGTCGGCTCGTCGAGCACCAGCACGGGCGGATCGTGAATCAACGCTTGCGCCAATCCGACGCGCTGGCGGTAGCCCTTGGAGAGCTGTCCGCAAATCCGATGCGACATGTCCGTGAGCCCGCAAACTTCGAGCACGTGCTCGAGCGCGGAGTCGAGTTTCGCGCGCGGGACATCGCGGAGTTTCGCGACGAACCTGAGATAGGCCTCGACGCGCATGTCCGGATACAGCGGCGGATTTTCAGGCAGGTAGCCGATTTTGCGGCGCGCCTCGAGCGACTGCGAAAAAATATCTAGACCGTCGATCAGCACGGTGCCCGCGGTCGCCGGCATATAGCCGGTGATGATACGCATCGTGGTGGTCTTGCCCGCGCCGTTGGGGCCGAGGAAGCCGAGGATAGAACCATTCTCGGCCTTGAACGATACGTCTTTAACCGCGACAAAGTTGCCGTACGCTTTAGTTAGGTTTTTAACCTCAATCATTCAGGTCGTCCGATTCCAGAGCCATCTAGATGGCGCCCGCTCGCTCAATCAATTGACGAAGAGACCCACCATGCAATTCGATCAACAACAAGGCAACCGACTAATTAAACACGCCACGCGATACTGTCAATACGCATTGAGGCATCGCGCACAATTTTCGATCTGCTTTCGGGACGCTTTTGCTTTGCGAACCGTATCGGATAGTTTCGACGGATGGCCGCTGAGCGCAAGCAACTGATCCTCGTCGACGGCTCCGGATACATTTTCCGCGCTTTCCATGCGCTGCCGCCGATGAATACGTCGCACGGGCTGCCTACGCAGGCGGTCTACGGCTTCATCCGAATGCTGCTGAAGCTGCTGAAGGACGTGCGGCCGTCGCATATCGCGATCATCTTCGACTCCCCGAAGAGAACTTTTCGCGACGACTTGTTCGCCGACTACAAGGCGAACCGCGCCGAGGCGCCCAACGATCTGGTCGTGCAGATTCCATATATCCATCGCGCGGTCGAGGCGTTTCGGATTAAGTCGCTGATGCTGGATGGTTTCGAGGCGGACGACGTGATCGGCACGCTCGCCAAGCGCGCGGCGAAAGAGGACTTTATCGTCACGCTCATAACAGCCGACAAGGATTTCATGCAGTTGGTCGGCCCGCACGTCACGCTGTGGGACACGATGCGCGACCGGCGAATCGGTGTACGCGAGGTGCGCGAGCGTTTCGGCGTCGAGCCGGCGGCGCTGGTCGATATCCAGGCGCTGACCGGCGACACGATCGACAATATCAAGGGCGTGCCGGGCGTCGGCGAGAAGACGGCCGCGGCGCTGGTTCAGAAGTTCGGCAGCGTGAAAGGAATCTACGAGAACCTGGACCATATTGAGGAGGCCGGGGTTCGTGGCGCGAAAAAAATCGCCGGCCTGCTCGGGGAGCATCGCGCGGCAGTGGACCTCGCGCGAAAATTGGTGCGCATCGACATCGAGGTGCCGCTCAGCGTCGAGCCCGAAGAATTCGCGTGGCGGGGTGTGGACGAGAAGTCGGCCGCCGACCTCCTGCGCGAGTTGGAGTTCAATTCGATCCTGCGCGAGATATCGCCGTCGCAGGTGGAACTTCCCGGACTCGAATCGAATGCCAAGCCCGCGGCCACCGTCAGCGGAAAAGATCTGGCGGAGGCGCTCAAGACTCTCGCTGGCGCGCCGCGCATCGCTTTGGATCTCGCAAACTCCGAGACCGGTCGGGAAACTTTGCAGCTCGCAAGCGCCGACCAGACGATCGTCGTCGAGCATGATGCGATCGCGAGCACGGCGACCTTGCTCGGCGCCGAGCGCCCCGCCAAATCGTGCCACGATCTGAAGAATCAAATCGAAGCATTCGCGCGACATGGTATCGCGCTCAAGGGCGTCGATTTCGACACGATGCTGGCGGGCTTTCTGATCAATTCGGGGCAGGGAGAGCCGTCGCTGATCAATCTGTATCACGAGTACCTGGCGCCGCTGGGCGCGAGCAGCCCGCCGGGCACGAATGCGGACCTGGTGAGAAATCTTCGCGAAGCGCTGGTGACGCGTCTGGAAGGCGACGGCCTCACGTCGATGTACAACGACATCGAGATGCCGATCGCGCCGATACTGGCCGAGATGGAAACGGCTGGGATCGGCATCGACGGCGACGCGCTCAAGGTCATCTCGAAGGAATTTGCCGAACAGATGAATCGGCTGGAACGCGAGTGCTACGGGCTCGCCGGCCGGGAGTTCAACCTCAACTCGCCGACGCAGCTTCGCGACGTCCTGTTCACGGATCTCAAGCTGTCGGCCAAGGGCCTGAAAAAAACCAAGAGCGGATTTTCGACTGACGCCGATACGCTCGAAAAGCTCGCGGCGGTGCATCCACTGCCGCGCAAGCTGATCGAATACCGCACGATTTCGAAATTGAAATCCACGTATGCCGACGCGCTGTCGGAGGTGATCCGCTCGGGCACGGGGCGAATCCACACCACGTGGCATCAGGCGCTGGTGCCGACGGGACGCGTCAGCTCGAGCGATCCGAATCTGCAAAACATCCCGACCCGCAGCGTCGAGGGCCGACGGATTCGCCGGGCGTTCGTGCCGAAGCCGGGATGTATCTTCGTGTCCGCCGACTACTCTCAGATCGATCTGCGCGTGATGGCTCATCTGTCGGGCGATAAGACGTTGGTGGAGGCATTCAGCCGCGGCGAGGACATCCACGTGCGGACCGCGACCGAAGTGCTGGGAATCACGCCGGACAAGGTCAACGCCGAGGCGCGGCGGCTGGCCAAGGTGATAAACTTCGGGATCATTTACGGGATGGGATCGCAGCGGCTGGCGGGCGAGCTCGGGATTCCGCTGTCGGAGGCCTCGGACTACATCAAGCGCTACTTCGAGCGGCTGTCCGGCGTGCGCGCTTGGCTCGACGAAACGGTCCGCATCGCGCGCACGACGGGCTACGTAACAACCATGTACGGGCGGCGCCGTTATCTGCCCGAGCTGAATGCGCAGCCGGGTGGGGCCCGGGCGCAGGCCGAGAGAATCGCCATCAATACTCCCATCCAGGGGACGGCGGCAGACCTGATAAAACTCGCTATGATACGTCTTGAGAGGGTGCTTCGAGAGCGCAAGCTGGGAGCGCGGATGATACTGCAGGTGCATGACGAACTACTGCTGGAAGCGCCGCAGGAGGAGTGGCGAGAGGCGGCGGATCTGGCAAAACGCGAAATGGAGGGGGTCGCCGAGCTCAAAATTCCGCTGAAGGTGGAGCTGAAGTCGGGTCCAAACTGGGCCGAGATGAGCGGCGCGGCATGAAAAATTCGCTGAATTTAGTCGCCCGCCCCAGCGTCTACTCAAGTTGAGAACACCAGGCCGCCAGGACGGTGATGAAGCCGAGCTAATCGAACGCTCCAGCAAGGGCGATTCGGCGGCGTTCGGCATTTTGGTGGAACGATACCAGCGTCGAGTGGTCGGCGTCGCGCTGGCGGTGGTGCACAATCAGGATGACGCGATTGAACTGGCCCAAGAGACATTTGTCCGCGCCTATGAAAACCTGTCGAAGTTCGAATCGCGATCGAGCTTTTCAACCTGGCTCTATCGAATTGCGGCCAACCTCGCGATCGATTTCTGGCGCCGCGAGGGACGCCATGTGGTGCTGCACGGCGAAGACGCCGACAACGAAATCTCGAAGTTGCCGACCAGCCAGGGAGATGCATTCAAGGAAGTCAGCCGCAATGAACTCTCAGCGCGCCTAAAGCAAGCGCTGGAGGAGTTGACCCCAGAACATCGTGCAGTGATACTTTTACGCGAAGTTGAAGGAATGTCGTACGACGAAATTAGTGATATTTTGCAGTGCCCAAGAGGGACGGTCATGAGCAGGTTGCACTATGCGCGAACGCACCTGCGCGACATCCTGAAGGACCTGGCTGGAAGCTGAGCGAGATATGGCTGAATGCGGTGAAATAGGCATGATGCTTGGTGCGTTCGAGGACTCTGAACTCGAACCCAACGAGATGCAGGAAGTCGCGTTTCATCTGGCGCGATGCGAATCCTGCACCGGAATGCTGGCCGATTACTCGACGCTCGGGCGCAACCTCAGATCGATAGCGGCCGAGCCGTCGATGGCCGGCTTCTCGAGCGCGGTAATCGCCCGCATCGACCGTCTGCCGCAGCCGATGCTGCAGAGAATCGAGCGCTTCTTAAGGCGCCAGCTGGATTCCCTCGGCGCGGGCATGGCGTTGGGCGGCGCAGTAGCTGCGGCCGCCATCATCACGGTATTTCTGATGACGCCGTACGCCGAGCAGCTCGCCAATCGAGGGACGCACTCGATCGTGACCCCGGCGGTGAATCAAGTGGCAGCCGCGACCAGCAACACCAACGAGCCGACGATGGCGGACAACGATTCTCACGCCGACATCTCGCGGCTCGAGTCGCAGAGTCATTCGGTCGCAGTATGGAGCGAGCCTCGCCGGGACACGACGGTCATTTGGTTACCGGATCAGCCTTAGGCCGCTATGACGCTGCGCCCCGGTAGCCTCACCTTCCTCATCATTGCGATCACGTTGGGAACGCCAGGGTTCACTTATGCCCAGGCGTCGCCGAAGCAGGTTAACGTTTATATTGATTCGGTGATGGCGGCGGACACCAACGAGGGGACCGATCCGCGGCTGGCGCCGATGGGCGCGAAGCTGCGGGGCTTATTCGGCTTTTCGACCTACAGCCTGATCGGTCACAACGAAGGGGAGACCGATTGCGGCAAGATGATCGCGTTCACGCTGCCCGGCGGCAAGATTCTGCACGTCCAGCCGCGCGCCGTCGACGGCGACATGATCGCGATGGAGATAGTGCTGTTCGACGGAACGCGCCCGATGATGACCACCGACCTCAAGCTCAAGAATAACGGGACGTTGATCGTCGGCGGCCCGCGTTACGAGCAGGGGATGATGATCATCTCGATCGGCGCGAGCACCGGCGGATCGCTGCCGATGCAGGCGCAGAGCACTCCACCGGCCGAAGCGACCACCCGCTAACAATTCAACAATTCACGCAGTCAAAGCGGATCAAAGTACGGCGCGACGCGGCCGTCGAAGTGGAACTCGCGGGCCAGCGCTATCCACTTGCGGTCGACGCCGTGCATCGGCTCGGGCAGACGGTCGAGCGGGAAGAAGCCGGCGGCAATCGCCTCGAGCGGATTCGGCTTCAGCTCGCCGCCGACGATTCGACAATAGAACAGCATCGAGTAGATGTGGCGGGCGGCTGAACCGTTCTTCTGGTTGTCGATTACAGCGATCAAACGCTCGGGCTTGACGATTAGCCCGGTCTCTTCGCGAGCTTCCTTGGCGACGTTTTCCGCCGGCGATATGCCGACGTCGCAGAATCCGGTGGGATACCACCATTTTCCGGTCAGCCGCTGGATCAACAGAACTTCGTCGCGCTCGTTGAACGCGATGACGCCGCATCCTGTCGCCGCCGTGACGTATCCTTCGTAGCCGGTGATCACCTGCTCGCGCCAGCGGCGGCGCAATTCCTCCGCATCGTCGTCGCTGGCGCCGGCGACCACCGAATGCATCCTGGCCGCCTCCTTGAGCAATTCCTCGTAGCGTTCGGAGTCGAAGCCGTCGGGCTTGAAGGCAAGTCCGGTGCGCGCGATCGCGGTTATGCGTTCGATAAAGCGCGCCAGTTCGGCGAGCAGATCAGAAACCGGCATCGGAATTTTCCTTGTCGCGAGTTCGATGAGAAAATATAGCATGGTGGCGCGGTGCAATTCCGATGAAGCTCATCCTCAGCCGTAAAGGGTTCGACTCCACCAAGGCGAATGGCGGATGCCCCAGCCCAATCCTGGATGACCACCTATGCTCGCTTCCCATTCCAGATCCCGGATCTCCGACGACCTACGCGGAGGTCCGTCCATTCAACGGCGCGTCAATCGCGCAGGTCGTCGAAGATCTGACGCACGGCCGATTAAAGGGGAGCAACCGCGCCCATCTGGATCCAGATCTGCGCGGCGATGCGATTACACGCGCCGCAGGATGGCGTCCGATCTTCGGCCAGGCCGCGGCCGCGCAGGGTCATCTCAAGAAGCAAGGGATCTGTGCGGGCGACTTGTTTCTTTTCTTCGGATATTTTCGGCGCGCCGAGAAAATCGCAGGTGAGTTCCGCTTCGTCCGCGGCGAGCCGACGCTTCATGTAATTTTTGGATGGCTCCAAGTCGGGTCCGTGGAACCAGCTACCGATACCGTTGCCGCTGAGAAGCCTTGGGCTCAAAGACATCCGCATCTCGCAGCACCCTGGCGATACACAAACAATACCCTTTATTTCGCAAGCGACCGTCTGTCTTCTATTGACCTCATGACGAGCGGCGCCGGCATCTTCGACCAGATTCGACGAGAGCTGATACTCACCGAGACAGGCTCGAATTGTTCGGTTTGGCAGTTGCCCCGATGGTTCCAGCCGGCTGGGCGGACTCCCCTCACTTATCACCGCAACCCGGCGCGATGGACAGACTGCGGAGGCTCGACTCGCTTGCAGTCCGTGGGCAAAGGACAGGAATTCGTGCTCGACGTCGACGAGTATCCCGAAGCGCCGGAATGGTTACGATCGATCTTCCGCGCAGCCGCGCGCTAGCGACTCGACGCGGAGTTGCACACTGACCAGGCCGCATCGGCAAGCGCGGGCACCCGCTCCTTACTTCCGGCGAACAGCGGATCGTCGGCCTGTCCGAGCACGAATCGCGCGTAGCTGCCCTCCATGATGATCGCGAGCTTGTACAGCGCAAACGCCTGGTAGAATGGGAAATCGCGCATCGCGCGCCCGGTACTGCGCTCGTATCGGTCGATCATCTCGCGCCGCGTCAGCCATCCCGGGGCAGCGTTCATGCTGGCGATCACGCCGCCCGACGCGCGGTCGGTCGGGTCGGGCCAGTAGGTCAGCATCCAGCCGAAATCCGCGAGCGGATCGCCGATGGTGGACATCTCCCAATCCAGGACGGCGATCGCGCGGGCGCTTTCGGGATCGAACATCACGTTGTCGAGCTTGTAATCGCCGTGGACAATCGTCGGCGCCGGCGAGTTGGGGATTCGCGCGCGCAGCCACTCCTTGACGTTCTCCATCACGGGCAGCGGGCGGGTGTGCGGAATGGTGCGCTCGAGCTGGTCGGTCCATCGCTTGAGCTGGCGTTCGAGATAGCCGTCAGGCCGTCCGAAACCCTCGAGGCCGGCCGCGCGCCAGTCGACTTCCTGCAGCGCGACGAGCACATCGACCATCTGCTCGCTGACGCGCCGGCGCAACTCGGGTGTTTGTGCGAAGTGCTTGTTGTCGGCTCGCACGACGTCGCCGCGCATGTACTCCATCAGGTAGAACGGCGCGCCGATGTATGACGGATCGTCGCACGCCGCGTACACGCGCGGCACCGGCACGGCAGTATTCTGCAGAGCTTTGAGCACGCGATATTCGCGCATCACGTCGTGCGCGGTGGGGAGCAGCGGCCCGCGCGGCGGGCGTCGCAGTGCCCATGAATTGCTGTCGAAATGAACGAGGTGAACCTCGTTGGAATGGCCGAACGAGATATTTTCGGACCGAAGCGCGCCGGTGCCGCCAAGCTTGCGCTCATCGAGGAACCGCTTCAGGCCGGCGAGATCAACTGTGGCCGATGGTCCGGTTTTTTCCTGCGTCGAAGTACTCATCGAGCGTACTGTTTTCGCAAACGTGGCTCGCGGTCAAGTGCCACCGCGGGTTGCGACGGCGGAGGGCGGACCTATACAAAGATGTGCAGTGAATGCGGCGACGAAGTTGAACGAGATCCAGGGCGGGGGCCAGGTTGGGGCGATGATCCGGCTGGCGCGGCCCCATCAGTGGATCAAGAATGCGCTGGTGTTGGCGGCTTTGGTGTTCGGCCAGCGGTTGTTTGTTTTCCATGATGTCGTGCTCGCGGCTCTCGCATTCGTGGCGTTTTGCGCGCTTGCGAGTGCCGGCTATGTGCTGAACGACATCGCGGACCGCGAGGCGGATCGGCTGAATCCCGAAAAGTGCGACCGCCCGCTGGCACGTGGCGATCTCACGGTTGCCGCGGCGACCAGGGAGGCGCTGGCGCTGGTTGCGATTGCAGGCGTGTTGAGCGTCATTTTGGGCCCGGAATTCCTGGGAATCGCGGTGCTGTACGCCGCGCTTCAGTTCGTATATTCGCTGTGGGCCAAGCATCAGGTGATCGTTGACGTGATCGCGGTGGCGATTGGCTTCGTATTGCGCGCGTTCGCGGGCGGCGTCGCGATCCACGTCGAGGTATCGCCGTGGCTGGTCTTCATTACGTTCGTGCTGGCGCTGTTCCTGGTGCTGGCGCGCAGACGCCACGAACTGATTGCGCTGGGCGACGACGCCATCGCGCATCGCAGCGCACTCTCGCAATACAGCGTCCGGCTCGTCGATCAGATGATCTCAATCGTGGCCGGCGCGGCGCTCGTCAGCTACATGATTTACACTGCGTCGACGGAGGTCGAAGCGAAGCTCGGAACGCCTCATCTGTATCTGACGGTGCCCTTCGTCGCGTTCGGAATTCTGCGCTATCTGTACCTGATCGATGAGCGCAACGAAGGCGGCGACCCGGCTCGGATACTGCTGCAGGATCGGCCGATGATGCTCGCTGTGGTGCTGTGGATCCTGACCGATATCGCGCTGCTGTATTTCTAGGATTCCCTCAGCGGCGGAAGGATCTGACGCTAAGCGCCGCGCAGAACCTAACCCCTAACCCCTTCCCTCGAGGGAAGGGGATTCGAGGCAACTATTCTGTCGAATCCTATCCCCCTCACCCCCTTTCCCGCGCGGGAAAGGGGGAACAGTCCGGTTCGCGATCGCGCGGGGGTCTCAATAATTCGGCAGGACTCCGGTCGGCGCGCCGACCAGGCCTCGCTGCTGGAACGGATTGTTTCCAAACGGACTTCGTCCAAACGAGCCCAAACCGCCGAGCGTCAGCTGGAACTGGAGATTTGTTTCATTGGGATTGAACGAATCGTTGACTCCTAAGTCGGCGGCCCAACAATCGCACGGCGATTTCAGCCGGACGCCATATTGCATCTGGAGTATTTGATTGTTCGCGATATCGTAGCTGGGCGCAAAGTAAACGCCCATGCGATTGAATATCTCGGTGTACATTTGCCCCGATATGAACTCAGCCGCGTTTTTGTTCGTCCCGGGGATGACAGTGTCGCGCCGATTGGCGTAGTTGTATCCCAACGAGAAGAACGAGCCTTGCAGCGCCTTGCCCATGTATAAGTTCGACCCTTGCGTCGACCACGGCGGCTGATAGGCCAACGTCGCGTCGGCAAACGTGACCCCGGCATGCGATCGCGGACTGTAATCCACCTGCGTAACGAAGGTTGCAACCCGGCTCGCATAAATGTGCGCCAGCGCCTCGACGTCCGACATGTCCGATCCGTTGGCCACCTCGTGTCCAATGTCGTAGGACTGCTGTAGCGTCAACGAAGCAATTTGCTGGGAATGCTCGCCGTCGCGCACGATATTTCCGCCGTGTACCCCCAACGAATCCGCGATGGGCTCTTCGTGTGGCGGTCCAAGGGCCGAATCGCTATCCTCGGGCGATCCTTCTTCTTCATTCTGAGTCGCGTCGGTGGTCGTCTCCTGGGCAGGATCGTCCTTAATCTTGGCGAAGAGGCGGGTGGTGAACCCATAGTTGACGAGACTGCGCGAGTTCAGACGATCGAACGAATCGAACAGGGGCATGTTGCCCTGGTAGATATTCGGCACATAATAATAGTTGGCAAACGGTTCGATCGTATTTTTGAGCTTCTCGATCGTCTTCCATTGGAAATCGTAAACGCGATCGAGGACCGTTGAGATTCCCGCCTTTGCATATGGGATGACTCGTCCGCTGGTTCCTGGAGTGCTGAAGGGGTTCATCGCAACACAATTGTTGAAAATGAGCGTGGCATGGCCGCCGTCGGGGCAGGTGGGGATGTTTTTTCCGTCTCCATCTGGGAGGGGTTTGGAGCCGACTGGATGGATCTTCAGGCTTTCATTGGCGGTATCATAGAACGCGGCTTGCGAACCGATCTCGCCGTAACCAGTGAGGTAGTCACCCCATCGCCACGGCAGCGTGATGCGCGGATTGGCGTCCAGCCGCAAGCCGTCGATGCCCTCATAGCGGTAGAAGTTCACCGCCTCCGCGTCGTAATCCGCGAACATCAGGTTGTTGAAGAGTTCCTGGCGTCCGGTCACCGTCGCATCGGGCAACCGCTGCAACGCGAACTCTTGCGGCTGAATCAGATCCTGATTCCAGGTGCCCTGCACCCGCACGAACGCGTTCTCGAATTGATCGAGCAGCCCGAAATCCGACTGCGCATTTCGCAGCGAGCTGAAGTTGGCGCCGAAGCCGCGCGACAACGTCCACACATCCATCTCGCGCAGGTACAGGTCGTCGCTGACGGAATTTCCGTCGCCGTAGGCGATCAGATCGTCCGTGATATGCTGCCGCGCCATCCCAATAATCCCGTAGCGGTCGAGCGGGATGTGCGGATCGGCGATTTGCGTGTCCGTGATATCGCCCACACGATTCGCTTCCGACCGGATCGACTCGTCATAAAACGCGCCGTCCACCGCGAAGTAGTCGTCCACGCCCGTAGTCAGGCGATACTCGGCCATGCCGCCGATTCGCTGATTGGTCTCGATATCGAGCGCGACCGTCGCGTCGGAACTTTTGTTGATCACAATGTAGTACGGCTGAAACCACTGATATCCGCGCAGTCCTGATTCACCCTCGCGCCCGCTCAGGAGGCCGGTGTGCCGCGAAGAATCCGCGGGAAAGGGCAAGTACGGCGTGGGAATCACCGGGTAGCCGGCGACGTTGAAGGTGGCGTTGGTGGCATGGCCGGTCTGCCCCATGTTCACCACCATCTGCTTGGCGTTTATCGACCACGACGGGGTGCCCTTCTCGCATCCGCAAGTCGTAAAGAAGCCGTCCTTAACCACGTAGGTCTGGCCCTCGAGCTTGGTGATCTGCTTGCCTTCGAGATGGTAGATATCTTTCTTGGCCAGGATCTTAGCGTTGTAAAGCACCATCGTCTCATTGGTAATGTCGATCGTCCCATGGGTCGCCCACATTTCGACTTCCGGATCGATCAAATGGACATGGCCAATCGCGCTCGCCTTGCGGTCGCGGCGCATTATGTCGATCTCGTCGGCTTTCAGCACGGTGCCGTCCTGAATCATGACGGCGTCGCCCTTTACCACGAAGGTGTCGGTCTTGGAGTCGTAGATCGTTTCCTGGCCGGTGACGGTGACCGGTTCCCCATGTTCGGTTTTGACCGGAGTGGGAACTTGAAATCCTTTCTTTTTTGCCGGGCCGGCCGCGCTAGCGACAGTCGTCGAGAGCATCGCCGCCAACACGACGGCGATCGCAATCGACTTAAGCGCCAGCTTCGGGAAATAACCCAACTCGCCCCTCGCGGCTGAGAAAATACGGATAAACTTCGCCGATAAGATACACGGATCCCGTCACAAGCGCCATGTCGTCGGGTTCCAATTCAGAAATCACCCGCTCGATCGCGTCGCGTGGGTCGCGCTCGACCCGTGCGGGACAATGCGCCGCGAAATGCGCGACCAGCTCCTCCGGCTCGAGCGGGCTCTTGGGCCTGGCTCGCGTCAACGTGACGTCGCGCACGCGCGGACCGAGCATCGCGGCCATCGTGGGCCATTGCTTGGCCGACTGGCATCCGAATATCAGGCGCGGTTTCACGGCGGGACCAAGCTCGACGCTCATCGTCTCGAGCAACGCCGCGATACTCATCTCGTTGTGCGCGCAATCGAGGATAACGAGCGGCCGCTTCGAGACCACATCGAAGCGCCCCGGCCAGTAGATGTCACGCAGGCCATCCCGGATGGCGTCCTCGTGGATTCGCCAGCCCTGCGCCCGCAGCGCCTCGAGGGTAGCGACCGCAATCGCGGCGTTCTCATGCTGAAACGGACCCGCGAGTCCAAGCTCGAGGTCGCGGATTTCGAGGCCAAGGCCGTGATAGTCCAACCGATGCGCCGGCGCGTGCGACCGGTACGAAAAATCGCGATCGATCAAGCGCATCGCGCTGCGGCGCTGCGCCGCGATCGACGTCAGCACGAGGCGCGCTTCGGGGTCGCGCGCGCCAATCACGACCGGGACGTCGTTTTTGATTATCCCGCCCTTCTCGCCGGCGATCGCCGCGATCGTGTAGCCGAGATATTCCATGTGATCGAAACCGATCGGCGTGATAACGCTCAAAATCGGCGTCACGACATTGGTCGAGTCGAGCCGCCCGCCGAGTCCCGTCTCGACCACCGCGATATCGACGTGCTCCTCCGCGAAGTACAGGAACATCATCGCAACGGTGAACTCGAAAAACGTGAGCGCCATGCCGGCGCGGTCGTAAATCGCGCGCAGCCGCTCGATATAGTCGAGCATCCGCGCCGCCGGAATCTCCGCGCCGGAAATTCGCGTCCGCTCGGCCAGGTTCACAAGATGAGGCTTGGTGTAGAGTCCGGTTCGATAGCCCGCATGCCGGAGGCAACTATCAAGCATCGCGGCCACCGAGCCCTTACCCTTGGTGCCCGCAATATGCACGGCCTGAATTCGGCGATGCGGATTGCCGATAGCCTCAAGCGCGGCCTCCATCCGCTCGAGCTTGTAAATCTCGCCCCGCGCCTCCAGCGAATAAAGCCAGTCAATCGTCTTGGAGAGTTGGTCCATAACCAGCCCGAAGTTTATCGGCTATCAACCAAGGGCGGAAGATTCAGCGACTTTCTTCAGAGGCTCACTTTCCTCAGCCGGAGCGCGTTGGTGATCACTGACACAGAGCTCAAGCTCATCGCGGCGCTCGCGATAACAGGACTCAGCAACAGGCCGTATATGGGATAGAGAGCGCCTGCGGCGATCGGTATCCCAAGCGAGTTGTAGATGAACGCGAAGAACAGATTCTGCCGGATGTTTCGCATCGTCGCGCGGCTTAACCGCCGAGCCTTTGCGATGCCGCGCAGATCGCCCTTGACCAGCGTGATACCAGCGCTCTCCATCGCGACGTCGGTCCCGGTGCCCATCGCGATACCGACATCGGCCTGCGCGAGCGCCGGTGCATCGTTGATACCGTCGCCAGCCATCGCGACGATACGTCCCTGCGACTGCAATCGTTTCACCACCGCGGCTTTCTGATCGGGCATCACCTCGGCCTCGACCTCATCGATACCAAGCTTCTTCGCAACGGCAGCCGCGGTGATTCGGTTATCGCCGGTCAGCAGGACAATCTTGACGCCATCACCCTTCAGCATCACGATTGCTTCTGGGGTTGTCGCCTTGATCGGATCGGCAACGCCGATGAGTCCGGCCGGGCGGCCGTCAATCGCGACGAACATGACGGTCTTGCCGTCTTTTCGCTGCGCGTCCGCGGGCGCGGCAATGGCGTCGATGGCGATGCGCAGCTCGCGCATCATTTTTTCATTTCCGAGCGCAATGGTGTGACCGTCGATCCGTCCCGTCACACCCAGGCTTGTCATCGACTTGAAATCCTCGGAGGACACCAGCGTCACGCCGCGCGCTTCAGCGCCTGAGACAATCGCAGCCGCCAGCGGATGCTCACTGCCACGCTCGAGACTGGCCGCGAGCCGCAACACGTCGGCTTCGGTGAAACCTTCGAGGGCGGTGACCGAGACCAGGCGAGGTTTTCCTTCAGTCAAAGTGCCGGTCTTGTCCACGACCAGAGTGTTGACCCTCTCGAGTATCTCGAGCGCTTCGGCGTTCTTGATCAACACGCCCGCGGTCGCGCCACGCCCGGTGCCCACCATGATCGACATTGGAGTTGCGAGTCCAAGCGCGCAGGGACACGCAATTATCAGAACCGCGACCGCGTTCACGAGCGCGTAGGCCATCCGCGGCTCCGGGCCAACCATCGCCCAAACGACGAAAGTAATCACAGCTGCCAAAATGACGGTCGGGACGAAGTACGAAGCAACCACATCGGCCAGCCGCTGAATCGGGGCGCGGCTGCGTTGAGCTTCGCTCACCATGCGGACGATTTGCGCGAGGAGAGTATCGCTGCCAACCCGCTCCGCACGCATGGTGAAGCCACCGGTTCCGTTGATGGTCGCGCCGATAACGCGGTCACCGGGTTTCTTTTCGACGGGAATTGGCTCGCCGCTCACCATCGATTCGTCAATCGCGCTGGTCCCCTCAACTACGATCCCATCGACGGGGACTTTCTCGCCTGGCCGCACACGCAGACGATCTCCGGGCACGACGCGATCGAGCGGGATATCCTCCTCGCGGCCGTCGGGCCTGATCACGCGAGCGGTCTTCGGCGCCAATCCCAGCAAGGCTTTGATCGCGCTGCTGGTATTGCTTCGAGCCCGCAGCTCAAGGACTTGACCGAGCAGCACCAGCGCGGTGATAGCGGCGGCAGCCTCGAAGTAAACTGGCACGGAACCGTCGGCGGCGCGGAATGAATCGGGAAACAAGTTCGGGAAAATAGCCGCGATAAGGCTGTAACCGTAAGCGACGCCGACGCCCATCGCGATCAGGGTGAACATGTTGAGGCTGCGGTTGACAATCGATTGCCATCCGCGAACGAACAGCGGCCATCCCGCCCACAGCACGACCGGAGTTGCGAGCGCCAATTCGATCCAGGTGCGCATCGACTCGGGAATCGGGCGCGAAGCGGGATGGCCCGGGATCATGTCTGACATCTCGATCAAGATCAGTGGCAACGCGAGCGCTGTGCTTATCCAGAAGCGCCGCGTCATATCGGCCAGTTCCGGAGACGCTTCCTCTGCGGCGCTGACGATGCGCGGCTCCAATGTCATTCCACAGATTGGACAATTGCCCGGCTCGGAGCGGACGATCTGCGGATGCATGGGACAGACGTATTCGGTTTTTGAAGTCGGCTGGATTGGCGCGACAGATTCAAGCGCCATGCCGCATTTCGGACACGAACCTGGATGATCCTGCCGAATCTCGGGATGCATCGGGCAGGTATATAAAGGAGCGGCAGCCGCGACCGGCGTCGGAGCAATGCTTTTCGCCGGCGCCCGGTTCGGCACCCCGCGAGCTAAGACGCCCTCGGGATCGTTTTTGAATTTTTCAAAACAGCGGAGACCGCAAAAGTGGTAAGTCGCGCCCTTGTAGTCGAACGGTCCCTTGCTCTTCGCGGGATCGACCTGCATCCCGCACACCGGATCGGCAACTTGGTTACTCATTGGAGATGTTATTTTATCAGCAAAAGGGGTCTTCGCATTCATGCCGAAAACCTTCGCGCCGTTCCACCGTCAGAAATCGCAGCGCATGCGACCATTCTCAGTCTTTGTTCCGGAGCAGGATCGACTCTACTCAAAACAAATGACAAGCTTTGTTTCTTAGCGCATTTGGCGGGAGGCGAGTTGCGACCTGAGGATGTCGCTCACGAGGAACAGATCCGTGAGCAGCGCGCGGAGATGGAGCGACGCGTTGAGATTGTCGACCAGCTGCGAGCTGATTGAAGGCTGGGCCAGCACCATATCGATGGCTGCCAGCGAGTCTCGTGCGTCACGGTCCAGCACGGCAAGAAAGGATTGATATTTTCCCGCCGGCTCGAGGCGCTGCTCTTTCACAACCTTCGAACATCCTTCGACCAGCTCCGCTATTGCGGTTGCAGCGCGCTGCAGAAATTCGCGAATCTGTGCGCCCGGCTTGCCACCTTCGTCGCTCTGACGTCCTTGCGCGGCGTAGGCCAGCATGAATTCGTAGCACTCTTCGATAGTGTCGCAATGCTCAAAGATATCGGCCGGCATCACTCAGTCCTCCCGCTTCGAGCCGCTAAGCCTCTGCGCCGCGTTCGAGGGGCTAACCACCCATCGCTCGGGATCGTGCTCTTCGAGATAAAACTCGCGACTCATCCAGCCGAAGATCATCGATTTGGTGATCGGTCGCTTCTCCGGACGAATCCCGAAATAGATATGCACCATGATCAATGCGATCAGTCCTACACCTGCCAGACCGTGCAACACATAGATCATGCCCCAGGCCATATCGCTGAAGAGATATGGGTTGCGGGGAAAGAAGATAGTGCGCACGCGAAACATCATGACCACGCCGGTGGCGATCGCGCACAGGCCAGCCACGACGATTGCGCCATGATAGAGCTTGTTCTCCAGCGGATACTTGGCGAACTTTCTGGGTAGAGGAGCCGGCCGTCCTATAGACCGCAGAACTCTGTGGTAGGCGTCGGTCATGTCGATTCTGTCGGGCCAAATCGACCAGAAGTCGAGCCAGAACGAGGCATGGAAAATGTGAAACAGAATCGACACGGTCAGCACGGTGCCTGCTATCCAGTGATAGGTCACCCAGTCAAACTGGACGCCTACCCTGGGAAGAAAGGCCGTGAACAACAGCGTCAACATGGCGGCCGCCATAATCCAGTGGAACATGCGCGCCACTTGCGAATGCCGGGGCACGCGCGCCGGTATCTCGGACGGGACAGGAGCTGGACTTTCCGGCGCGAACTGCCTGGGTTTGGCGAAGTATCGCACATAGGTGGCGTGAACCATAAAGAAGGCCACGCCTGCGATCACCGCGACCCATATCAAGAACCATGCGATGTGAATGGGAACTCTTAGTCCCCACGGGTCGATAGCCCATTGCAGGAAACTCATGTCGCTTGCTCCACTCCGCCGATAGCGCGCTTAACCAGGTTTCTCATCAGCGGAATCTTGTAGGCGTTGAATTGCAGCGGGACCGCGCCTTGCACAGCCAGTTCACCGGCCATCTGGCCGGTAGCGGCGTTCGGCGGCATGCCACGCACTGCGCTTTCGACAGTTTTCAATCGCAACGGACGAGCCGCGGCGCCGTTCACCGCGATGCGGATTTCGTCGATCCTGCCGCCGGATGTCGTCATCGCCGATGCGATGTTCAATAGCGGAAAGTCCCACACGTTCCGGTCGCGTACCTTCTCGAAATAAAATTGCGCACCGGCCCACCTCGACGGAATTCGAACAGCCGTCAGCAGATCCCCAGGTTCAAGGATGTGCAGCCGCGTGATGTCGATGTCGGGACCGATGAAGTAGTCTTCGGCATCCACAACGCGTTCGCCCTTGCGCGTGCCAATCACGAATTTGGCGTCGAGCGCTATCAGAGCCGGCGCAGTGTCAGAAGGATTAACTGCGACGCAGCGATCCGCGTGCAGAATCGCATGCTCGCGATTGCGGCCCTCAGGCGTATCGGCATAACAGATATTTCCACCCGCGCGGTAGCAGGGCCAGCCGGCGCGGTAGTACCAGCATCGAGTATCCTGCGACACGTTGCCGCCGATCGTGCCCTGGTTGCGAATTTGCGGCGAGGCTACAAGGTCCGCGGCTTGCGCCAGCAGCGAGTACTTCTGTCGAATCACGGGATGCTGTGCGACTTCGGTAAGCGTCGTCATCGCGCCGATCTCGATCCCGTCGCTGGTGTTGCGGATTCCTCTTAGTTCCTCAATCCCAGTTAGGTCGACCACGGTCTTAGGTCTCTTGATGCGGTCCTTGAGCCAATCGAAGCTGTCCAGGCCTCCGGCCAGCGCCCATCCGTCGCTTCCATTCTGTTCGAGCAGCCGCTGAGCCTCGGCAATGGAGTTTGGCTGAAGCAGCTCGAACGCCGGCATAACATCTCGGATTACAGCCATAACTGTCTCCTCATAGCTCTCCAGCTAAATGTAGGCCATCAGAGGATGTTGCATCGGCCGCCCAGCTTCGAGTGAGCTCAGGATGGTGTCGAGGTTGACCGGTGCGCGACGAAAGATCTCGTCTCCCAGCGCATCCGTCAGCGCGTTCAGGATCGACGCGCATCCTCCGCCAACCGGCGGCTCACCCACGCCTCGTGCGCCGACGGGAGTTTCCGGATCGGGAATATCCAGCGCGCCCCATTGCAGGTTCACCGGCACATCGAGAATCGTTGGAGGCTTATTCTGGTAGAATCGCGTCGATAGCATCGCGCCGTAGTGAGGGTCGTATACCCACTTCTGGCCTATAGCATGGCCCATCCCCAAAACTGAGCGGCCTAGCACCTGGCCGCCAAGCGAGCGGGGATGAATCACCGAGCCAACGTCGGCATATGCGAGGAAATCCACGATGTCATATTTGCCGGTCTCGACGTCGACCTCGACTTCGGCGAAGCTCGCGACATAGGAGAACGTTTGGCCGTCGCGGGGATAGTTATCCTTGGCGGCAGCCACCAGGCCCTGGCCCGCAACGGCGGCCACCGACGCCTTGGTCAATTTGTGCAGGTCAGGTGCCGCTTCGTGGCCGTCGTAGATGCCGCCGAGTTGAATCGCGCGTTGAGCCGCCTGCGCTAACGTGATGCCGCGGCCGTCGCCCTTGCGGAAGACGCGCTCGTTGGCGACCTCGTAGTCCTCGGGTCCACCGCCGAGACTCTTCGCCGCGATCTCTTGCAGCTTCTTCCTCGCATCCATCGCGGTAGCGTACGCCGCGCGCGTCATCGCGTGGGTCGTCTGACTGCCGCCGGACACGCAGGTGAATGGAAGGTTGTTGGCACTGTTGCCCCAGACTACGTCGCACTTTTCCCATGGCACACCAAGGACTTCCGCACCCGCGCGGTGGACGTCGATCACCGACTCAGTTCCCAGGTTGCCGATTCCCGACTGGAAGGTGACGCGGCCATCGGGCTTGATGACAAGGAGCCCATCGAAGCCGATCGTGCCGCCGACGAAACAACTGAGCGAGACGCCCACGCCACGCACTTTCGTGCCGATCCGTTTCGGCGTGCGCGCCGCCCTCTCCTGCCAATTGAACTGCTCCGCGCCGCGATCGAGGGCTTCCTTGAGAAACGCGCTCGTCGTATGCAGCCGCGTTCCATCAACGGGTCCTCCGAATGGCGCCTTGCCTTCCGGACAGTTGATGCGCCTGATCGCTACCTGGTCCAGGCCGAGCTTGCGCGCGGCTTTTGCGATGATCGGCTCGATAATCATGATGCCCTGCAAGCCGCCGGGAGAACTCTGCGCGCTGCGCGGCGGAGTGTTGGTCAGGATCGTGGCGCCGCGCCAGCGCATTGCTAGCGGCTGATACAAGAGTGAAACGATACGGCCGGAGGTGGGGACGTCGCCTTGCGCGTCGTAAGGACCATTGTTGGAAATAACGAACATGTCGAGGGCGGCGATCCGTCCTTCCCTCGAGAAGCCGACTTTCATCCGGCCCATCAGACTGGGCCGCGCGCGGCCGATAAAGGTCTCTTCCTCGCGGCTGATGCGCATCATGACCGGAGCGTTCGCCTTCTTCGACAGGAGCGCGGGGATGACCAACGAGACTCCTGCTGTGACTTTGCTGCCGAAGCCGCCGCCGGTGTATTCGCTGATCAACACGACCTTGCCGCGGTCGATATTCATCCATCTTGCGATCGCGGGCACAGTTTGCGCGGTGCTTTGCGTGCCGGTGTAAACGTAGACCTTCCCATTCTGCCAGTAGGCCATCGCGCTGCGCGTCTCGAGGGTCTGGTGACTGGTGTCCGGGGTCACGAAGGTCTCGTCAAGGACGAGCGCGGCACTCTTGAAGCCCGCGTCGAGGTCGCCGTACGACCATTGGTCGGGCGTCTTGCCCATCGGCAATTGACCATCCCTGGCGTTCGCGAAATCCTCATCGGTCCATTTGAGTTCGCCGACAGTTGGCGGCTGGCTTGGCGGCCCTCCGGACGCGGACGCTGGCGGCATGATCCAGATGTTCCCGTCCAATCTTGGATTCGGCCCGCCCGGCCGCAGAGTCTCAAGCGGATCGAGCACAAACGGAAGCGGCTCGAGATCGACGTGAATCTTCTCGATCGCGTCGGCCGCCGTGAGTTCGTCAACCGCGGCGACGGCGAGGATCGGCTCGCCCTGATACACCGGCTCCATCGTGAGTGCCCGTTCGCTTTTCGGGTTGGCCTTGATCACGGTGCCGTTGTCGGTGACCGTGTCGGCCGGCGGTGGGACATCATCCGCCGTAAGAATCGCTCTAACACCGGGCATCGCGAGTGCCTCGCGCGCGTCGATGTTCCGAACGCGCGCATGCGGCATCGGGCTGAGCAGCAACTTGCAGAACAGCATGCCATCGGCATGATAGTCCTCGGCATATTTCGCTTGTCCCGTGACCTTCGCGTACAGGTCAGGAGTTTCGTAGTCTTTGCCGATCAGCCTGCGCCCAACGCCAAACACCTGCTCATTATTTCCGTCAGGCATGGCTGGTCCTCCTCATATTTTCAGCCCCGCGCATCAGCGCGGTGAGGATCTTGTCGTAGTCCTGGCATCGGCAGAGATTTCCCGAGACGCCATTCGCCAACTCGATGCGGGTGGGGTTCGGGTTCGCCTTCAAAAATCCCACTGACGCCATGATGAAACCGGGCATGCAGAAAGCGCACTGGAATCCTTGTTCCTCGACGACGCCCTGCTGTATCGGATGCAGAGTTCCGTCGGCATTAGCCAGTCCTTCGATCGTCAGAACCTTCCGGTCGCGAACTGTGTGGGTGAGCACCGAGCATGCATAGTGGGGCACGTCGTCAATCAGCACTGTGCACGAGCCGCATTCGGCGCGGTCGCATCCCAGTTTGGTCCCGGTCAGTCCCAGTTTATGGCGCAGCGTCCAGGCGAGGGTCTCCTGCTTCATAACGTCGGCGCGCCGATTCTGCCCATTGACGTTGATCGTAAGCAGCCGTGCGCCGGCGGCGCCGGATTGAGCCAGCAGAGTGGACGCGCGGAATAGATACCCTGCCGAGGAAACCGCCGCGCCGCCGACAATGACCCCCTTGATAAAGTCGCGGCGGGAGATGACCGGGAGCATGCTTCGAATCGTTGTTGGATCAACAGTGTCGCTCATTCGAGAGGTACCTCCTGCGACGTCGAAGAAGGCATATTTGGCCCCAGCAATCGGGTCGCCGCTGAGTCTCAGCAGGGCCCTATCGAGAAAGGCGTGAAAAATGGCGGCACAGCGTGCGGCTCGCTCCGCCTTTCACATCTATAAAGCGCAGTCGGCTGGGTGACCGGATCAAGTGAGGCAATACAACCGCGGCAAGACTGGTGCCGTGGCAACTGGGGGCGTGGCTTAACTGCAAACGACGAAGCCCACACGGCGGAACTTTTTCTGTCGGGGAGGGAACAGAAAAGCGGTGCTCCGGCCGTGTGGGCGATTTTAGTTCGGAAAACATCGCGGGCGCCACCTATCGCAAGGTAGCGCCCGCTGCTTCAATGGTTAGTGGCCAGCCTGCACCATCTTATCCGGCGTGAAGAAATCCCGGTCGACGGCGCCCATGTTGACAAACAAGCTGTCGTCACTGCCGTTGTGTCCCGGGGAATAGACCACCGTCGAGAAACCGCTGGTTACATCTTCGTCGACCAGTGCGGTCTCGAAGATTCGTTTGAAGGGCCAGATCGCAACCCGGGCATTCGGAGTCGCTCGGTCGCTATATGCGTGGAAAAGCGCAAGCGTCTTCCACAGCTCGCCTTGGTCGTTCATTAGATCGGAGGCGGTGATGAACCAGCCTTCCGAGTCGATGTAGAAAATACGCTTCGGAACGATCACGCTACCGCCCACGGGCGAGGTCCGAGGCTTAGCGGTCGCTTCGATCATATAAAGGTGGCGAATTTCCCAGTTCTCCGTGCAGACCGAGCGGCCGCCGTCGCTGGCGCATGGCTGCGCAGGAGAATTCGCCGCCTCGACCGACGCCAGCATCGGTCGCTCGCCTAGCAGCCGATAGGTGTAGTCCTGAATTCTTGCCGAGAAACCAAATGCGGAATCGGGATCCCAGGTAGAGGCATAGGTCGTAGCTCCCGGTGCGCCTCCGTAGTTCGGGCCAACTCCATCGTGGTTGACCACTCCGAACGCATCCGAGAGCTCCGTGGTCGGCAGACGCCTCAGCCTTCGGGCGTCAGCACTATATTCCCAGACCGCGTCTTCGAAACCTGGAATGGCATAGCTCTGCCTGATTATTCCCGCGCCGCGCATCTCGGCAGGCTCCAGGATCGGATAGGCTCCGGCACGAGACACGATACCGGTCTTCAGGAGATCAGGGTCGATCGGCATCGGAGCGACCTCGGTCCGTCCAATAGACTTATAGAAACCTAAGTGGCCGAACGTGAAGTGCTCGATTTCGTTGGTCGAGCCTGCCCTATGACTCACAGCTTCGACGTTGCGTTGATCCAGGTCGTCGCTGGCCAGCGGTCGAAACGCAAAGTTCCACATGATCTTGGTTGCGGCATCCGGGTCATTGGCATCGACCAGTGGAAAAGGGAGGCCGGCGACGTAATTCTTGAGATCGCCGTCAGAACTAAGTGTGACTTGCGGCGAATATCGCTCGGTGGCGGCCTTATAGGGCGGCGGCCAATCGAGATGGCCAGTCGGAATGATTTTCATCGTCATACCTTGCTTGACGAGGATGAAATTCCCGGGACTTACCAAGGACTGGACCTTTGACGCATTGTCGGGAGTAATAAAATCTCCAGGTGTCACTTGGGCACCCGCAGGAACGGCTGCGGAAACGAATGCTATCGCCAATGCGAAGGCAGTGATCGTTGCGAATCTTTTGGATGTCATTGTTATATCCTCAACTTTTCAGGCAACGCAGAAAAGCCCTTAGTTAATTTGGCCCTCGCCAGGCAGGCGTGAATAGTCGCCGCTCAAGGCTGTGATGCCGGAAATCACTCGTGAGACTCGAAAGGATCGGAGATTTTTTCCCAAGCTCGATCCCGATCGTGTATAGCGTCGTGGATGAACTTGCGGCGGCGCTGGAGGTAGCCGTTGCGCACCGCGGCGTAAAGGTCGAGCGAAGTATCCTCGACGTCGTCATACAGCTTCATGTTGTCCGCGCGTTCGTTAATCCTCTGTGCGGCGGCGCGCGCAAAGTCCGCGGCGATTGGCGTGATGAACCACGAGAGCGGGTCCATGAATGAGTCGGCCGCGAAACCGAACGCGTCGCGCACGTCCAGCGGCGGCAGCAGCGGCAATACCAGGTAAGGCCCAGGCTTCACGCCATAGACAGCAAAGGTCTCGCCGGTGTCGGCGTCACTTTTCTCGAGACCCAGGCGCGAGGCGACGTCGAAGAATCCGGCAAAGCCAACAGTGGTGTTGAGCACGAATCGCGCGAGCTCCTCACCTGCTCCCGGCAACCTGCCTTGCAGAACCTTGTTCACGAACCGTCGCGGCATCGCGATGTTGTAGAACGCGTTGGCCAGACTTTGTCGCACCTGCGCCGGAAAGACGTCCGACCACACTTTGGCGGCGGGCTTCATCCCATAGCGATCGAGCACGTTGAAGTTGAAATAAAAAGTCTTGTCGTTGAACGATTCCCACGGATCGTAGTCGATCCCATCGCTCGCAGATGGTAAGTCCGAAGCCATGGCTTGCTCGTCGCGCGCGGAGCCATGCGTGGAGCATCCGGTGAGGCCGATGCTGACGAGCAATGCGGCAGCGACCGCAACCGGTAAAAGCGAGCGGTTATGCGCTTTCGATGTGCGATGACTCATCATGAGTGGGCTTCGCCTCCGTAGTGGAACAGCCGCAATGCGATCAGGAAGGACACCAGACCGTAAGCAAGGAGCACCAGCAGTTCGGTTGAAACTGCGGCGACGCTTTTGTCGCGAAGGATCACGTCCTGCACCGCTGACATCGACCACGTGGTGATGAGCCAGCTCGCGACATGCTGCATCGATCTCGGCAGGTCGTACAGAGGCCAGAACAATCCGCCGAGTGAAGCCAGCACGAACGCCACCGCCAGACCAACCGGGATCGCCTGCTCGCGCGTGCGCACAAAGGCGGCGACGACGGCGGCGAAGCAAGTCATCGAGGCGACCACGGCGGTCGCTACCAGGATAATCGCGAGTGGTGAGTGTCCCAGCCTGAGCCCGTATACGAAATGACCGAACACCAGCAGCAGCAGCAATTGCGCCGTGCCTACTACCAGCCGCGCCAGCAGCTTCCCGCCCAGGAGAGACGCGGGCCGCACGGGAGCGACAGATAGCCGCGAGCTCGTGCCCCACACTTCCTCCTCGCGCAGCGCGAGCGACACGCTGAAGATCAAAGTGAGCAGGACGAACATCAGGCTGAAACCCGGGATGTTCTGCTCGAGCGACGAGAACGAGACGTGGTCGCCGGTGATGTTGTGCTCCTTCACCGTCAGCAGTTCCTGGCTGAACGGATCGCCGAGCGACGCGGTCTCGCGATCGGCAAGCAGCATCACCACTTTGATCGCCTCGAGCTCCCGCCACTGTGCGGGATCGGTGAGCATTTCCACGGTGGAAGGCTTTTGCGCGAGGTAACGCTTGCTCAATTCGGGCGGCAGGATGAGCGCGGCAGGAGCGTCGTTGGCCTCGGCGACCAGATGCTGCGCGGTCGCGCGGGAAACTTCGCGCACGTCAAGATGCTCTCGGAAGGCGCGGATCAGCGCGGTCGCTACGGGACCCTGATCTTCGTTGACGACGGGAAACAGAATGCTCTTGCTGCCATCGTCTGATTGAGTAGCGGATGCGACGACCATTATTACCACGATGGGAACGACCAGCAGCGCAATCAGGCCGAAACGGTCGCGGCAGATGAGCCTGAGATCCTTCAGCGTCACGGCGACCGTCTTCATGACTGCGCCGCCTCGCTGGCGTTGCCGTATTTCCGCCGCATCAGGGTGAGCAGGTCGTCGACGCTCATCCGGGAAAGGAGATCGTTGAGCTGGCTGCCGAGGTTGGCGGTCAGACTCACGTCTTCGACGGTGATTGAGGTTGCCAGCCAGGTGTCGCCCGCGGGTTTCAGCCGATAGGTAACGTCGAACTGATCGCGCGGCGTGACGATTTTAGTGTCGACGACTGCGCCCGCGCCGGTGAGTTGCTCGCCTGCATAAACGAAGTTTGGATTCTCGAAGAGCAGGAGTTTTTGCACGTAAGTCCGCTGCAACAGTTCGCGGAACAGACCCAGGAACTCCTTCTGCTGCTCGGGCGTGAAGCTTGACCAGTGCAGCCCGAGCGCCTCCCGGCCCATCGCGTCGGTGTCGAGAAACTTGCTGAACAGGGTAGACAGGGCCGCCAGCTTTTCATTGTGAGTCTGACTGTTTGCGACGATCACGCGCGCCTGCTCGAGAGTTGTTCGCGTGTATTCGAGCGGGCTCGCTGCCCGGGCCGGAGCGACCAGGAGCAACAAGACCACCAGCATGATCGATAGGGTGCGCATCAATCGCGAAGCTCCCTTCCGGTCAAGTGGAGGAAGAGATTTTCGAGGCTGAGCGGTGCGATCTTGAGGCGCACATTTTGACCTGCGCGACTGATGATCTTCTGAAGCGGCCACAGGTAGTCAGTCGCGCGTTTTACATACAGCCGAATTACCCCATCGCCGCGCTCGATGCGGCTGATTCCTCTCAAGGCATGTATAGCGGCAAGATCGATTCCAGTCGTCAGCCCTCTCAGTTCGATGATCTCGGCGAACTCCAGGCCGCTCAGCAGCGCGTCGAGAGTGCCCACCGCGACGAGCTTGCCCTCGCTCAGGATTCCCAGGCGGTCGCACAGTCTTTCCGCCTCTTCCATGTAGTGCGTGGTATAAAGGATGGCGGTGCCGTCATCGCGCAGGCCCGCGATGATTTTCAGAATCTGCTCACGCGATTGCGGGTCGACGCCGGCGGTCGGCTCGTCGAGCAGGATGAGCTTCGGCCGATGGACCAGTGAGGCTGCGAGATTCAGACGGCGCTTCATGCCGCCCGAAAAAATGCGGACTTGACTGTCGCGGTGGGCATCCAACCCCACCAATGCCAGCAGCTCGCCGACGCGCTCGCGCAGCTGGGATTCTTTCACTCCATAAATTCGCCCGAAGAACTGCAGGTTCTCCGCCGCGGTCAGCGCCGGGTAGAGCGAAACTTCCTGCGGCGCAAGACCGATCATCTGGCGAACGAGATACGGCTCCTTGCACGCGCTATGACCAAACAGCGTCGCGTCTCCGCCTGAAGGCTGCCGCTGCGTCGCGAGCATCGCAATCGTAGTAGTCTTGCCCGCTCCGTTGGGACCCAGCAGCCCGAAAATCTCTCCTTCGGCGATCTCGAAATCTAATCCGCTGACTGCGGTGCTCATGCCGTAGCGCTTGGTGAGGCCAGCGACGCGCAGCGCGACAGCCTTTTTGTCCGGCTCACGCCGAAAGAAGGGATCCGCACCAGTATCGGCGTCGGTCGTACCCAAATTGTTGCGTAATGCAGTAGTGGTTGGGCTAATTCGCATTTTGTTTGCTTGCGGGCAAAGGTTACGGAACTTTCCCCGCTGAGTTGGAAGCGTGAATAGTGACGGCACAAGCCTGTGCGCCCGGGAATCGCTTCCGATTCCTGAACGACCGGCGTGAATGTGCGGGAATTCCCGTGATTTGTCGCAGATGGACGATTTGCGGAGACGCGACTAATTAGAAAAGCGACGTCTTTTTTCCCTGTGGTTTTCGCTGGTCGCCAGACATCGCTTCGATCGGTGCCGCGCTCAGCCTTTACTCCGTCGCGCTTGCATTCGGCCGCCAGAATTGACCGCGGAGCGCCGAATCATTCGCGGCTTATCCTCGGGGCGTCTATTTTTCTCCCAGCGAGTAATCAAATCCCTCAAACGGCGCGGATCGATTCCCAAGGCGTCGCACACGTCCTCGAAAGAAAAAGGTCCTTCTCCCTTGTCATTGAAAATCCAGAACTTAGCCTCCCTGAATTCCTGCCTTTTGTACTGACTGCGCGCATCGAAATTACGCTGAAAACATCGCACCGCATCAGCAAGAATGCCGCCCATCAGGCGCACGATCGGCTCGACCGCTGCGGAGCCGCGCCGCGTTGGATAAAATTGTGCGGGCATAACGGCATCGGCGAGATACGAAAGTTCATCGCGCGCGGGACCCATCGAATCGATTCGCGTAACAGGATTGTCCATCGCTCACCTACCTTGACGGCTTCGTCAGAACAAAGCCCACACGGCGGAACCTCTTTCTGCGGGGGAGGAGGTACAGGAAGCCATGCTCCGACCGTGTGGGCGATTCTTGCGGCACAATTTCAGGTCTGAATCCTCCGCAGGTGCAGGCGTGAAAAACGACTGCACAACTTTGTGACGCGGTTGTCACGACGCCTGGCTTGCCGCAGACCGTGCGATTGGTACGGCGCAACAGAGAGGGCTTTTACTTCGCTCCTTCCCGCTGCAGCTGAACCTGTCTACACTCAAGTCGTCTCTGGAACTTCCAGGATGAGAACATGAAAAAGTCGGGCGCGAGCCAAGACCAGCCGGCATCGGAGCTCATCTCGAAGAGAATCGCCGAACTCGGGGACTGGCGCGGGGAAACGCTGCGCAGAATGCGCAAGCTCATCAAGGAAGCAGACCCGGACGTCGTCGAGGAGTGGAAGTGGATGGGCACTCCGGTCTGGTCGCACGATGGCATCATCTGCACGGGCGAATCCTACAAGAATGTCGTGAAGCTTACCTTCGCCAAGGGCGCGTCTCTGAAGGATCCGGCCGGTCTCTTCAACTCGAGTCTCGACGGAAACGTACGCCGCGCGATCGACATCCACGAAGGAGAAGAAGTTGCCAAGTCCGCCTTCAAGGCGCTCGTTCGCCAAGCGGTCGCCCTCAACAGCTCTGCCAAGTCGAAACCTTCGAAGAAAGCGAAGTCCTAAGGGATTCCGCGCCTGAACAGGTCCGGCATCGGGATGACCAGGTCCGCTGAGGTCCAGGCTCCCCTGCCATCGTCGATCAAATGCGCTAATCGAGCTCGCCCAATACCCAGGCCGCGGTGTCCTCGGGCAGGTCGGGAATCCATCGCATGAACTCTTCGACGCTGGTACCTACTACCTGGCTGCCGAGATTTTGCTGCAGCGCTTCGTGAAAGCGGCCTGCGACACGCTGGCTGAGTAACCCGCAGCGGCGCAAGGTCGGGAGGACGAACCCTGACACCGGTCCGCGCCGGCGCCCCGCGGGACGTGGCGGGCGAATCAACTGGTCGCGTTCGCGTTGCGCGCACGCCAGCAGCTCAGCTGTGTCGATGCCCGCCTCGGCCCAGCTTTGCAGGAGCGCGGCCATGAAGCCGGCCTGATTGCGTCCGCCGATAATTGCGATGGCGGCGTCGAAGGCGAAATCTTCGAGGTCTTCACGTTCTGCCGCTGAAAGGCATGGCGTACAGCGTTCAACGTACTGTACGCCGTAGGCATGATGACGCGCCTCGTCGCGCCCGACATATGTCAGAATCTCCTTCAGCAGCGGCTCCTCGGTAAGATTGCGCATCTCACGGAAGCTGTAGAGGGCGAGCCCCTCGACCACGATCTGCATTCCTACGAGCTTCTTGGTCCAGTCGCCGGTCTCCAGCGTGCTGTCGAGCAGACCTTTGAGGTTAGGCGCGATCGGCCGAACCATATCGAGCTTCTGGATATAGCGCGCGAATACCTCGACGTGTCGCGCCTCATCCATGGTCTGGGTCGCGGCGTAGAACTTGGCGTCGGTGTGCGGCACCGCATTCACCAGTTGCGCGGCGACCATCAGCGCCCCCTGCTCGCCGTGCAGAAAGTTGCTCAGGCGAAAGCTCGCCATCCGTTTCTTCAGCTCCCATACTGTCTCCGCGCTGAGCGAGCGCCAGTACGAGGTCTGTTCGACCGGAAAGCCGATTCCGAGCGGCGTCGCAGCCAACGCCTCGTGATCGATCTGTCTCTCCCAGTCGAGGTCGCGTTCGGCGATCCACTGCGCCTCCAGGGCTTTGACGTACAAACTGCGCAGCTCCTCGACTTCGGAGCCGTAGTTCCACTGATAGACGACCTTCATCGCGGTCGACAGGTCAGGTTCCTGCGTGGCGGAGACAATATCGAATTGACTCATCGGCGTTAGGGTGCTCCCGCTGCGTGGCTGCCCGACGTTAGCGCCAGACATCTGACGGGACAAGTACGCCCCAGCGCTATCGGTACTGAACGAGCATTATGGTTAAGAGAGCCGCGTCCGTCTCGACTCAGTTCTGCCGCGTGGTCGCGCTCGATTGAGAAACACCACGTTGTCGGTGGAATATTGTGTCGGTAAGTGATAGGGCCGAGATGATGGGAAAATCCGGCGGCGATGGTTTTTCGGTTGGCCTTGGGCTCACCAATGAGTGCAATCTCGCTTGCGCTCATTGCTATCGCGATACAGGTCGGATCGATCGTCTGTCGCTCGATGACGTTCGGCGCGTTTGTGAAAATGTGCCGGTTCGATCGGTGAACCTTGGGACCGGTGAGAACGGACTTCATCCGGAGTTTCACGTGATCCTGCAGTATTTGCGCGACCGCGGCACCACGATAGCGCTGACTTCAAATGGCTACTCGGCGGCGGTCCTGAGCGATGATGAGCTGCGCTCCTTCGCAGATCTCGAGTTTTCCCTGGACTTCGCAACCGAGCATGAGCAAGATTCCTGGCGTGGTCCGGGGAACTGGCGGCTGGTGCTCGATCAGACGGCGCGGGTTCTGAGATTGGGAATCCCGGTCACGATTATCGCCGTTATGATGCGGACGAACTATGACAAGCTCCCCGAGATCGGAGCTCTTGCGGCGCGGCACGGGGCAAATTTCCGGGTAAATGTCTATCAGCCGGTTAAGACGGATGCCTTCTCACTCGATTATGAGCAGTTCTGGACTGGCTTTCAGAGGCTGTTGGAATCCTGTCCACTAGCCGTGTGCAATGAACCCATCGTGCGCGCGATTCTTGGATTCGACGCTGTATCGGGCGGTTGCGGAAAGGGCACCATCCGTGTCACGCCGAAGGGCGATGTGCTCCCGTGCGTGTATTGGCCGAAGCGGAATGTAGGTCTGGCCGAACTTGAAAAATGGGGAGCGGGGATTGTCGACTCGCCGGCTTTTCGCGAGCTGGAGCAAATTCCGCATTTCTGCGGTGATTGTCGTTTCGTCGAGTCGTGCCGCGGTGGCTGTCCGAGTCGCCGGCTTCTGCGGGGAGGATTAGACCGGCCCGATGAGTTTTGCCCGTTTGCGGCGGGAAAGCCTTTGCCTTCGTTCGCCAGCCGCGCCGGAAGCTCGCGACAGTTTTCGAAGGCTGGGAGCGCTTGCACCACCGTGTTCGGCGCGCAAGAGCAAGTGGAGCGCAAATCTTGAGGAACTCCAAACTGGCCGCCCTCGATCCCGCGCTAGCGCTCGCGATATTAAGGGTCGCGCTCGGCGCACTATTCCTGTCGACGTTCTTCGAGAACCTTGGCAAGGACCTATACACCGCCAAAGGATATGCGGGATTGATCCGTTACTACATCCAATATGGTCACTCGCCGGCAGTCTGGAAGCAGGTGATGGGACTTATGGCCGCCTACGCCGCGATCGCGGGTCCTATGCAGGCGGTTCTTGAATCAAGCCTCGGAGTCGCGCTTATCGTCGGTCTCTTGTCCCGGCCTGCCGCTCTCGTGGCATTCGGATTTCTGAGCGGGCTATGGGTCTCGGAGTGGGGAATTGGCTGGTACTGGGAGCTGTTGATGCCGATGATTGTGGCCGTCTCGCTGGTTCTCGCACCCTCGGGCGAGCAGATGGCCGTCGATGTCGCATTGAGGCAGCGATGGCCGCGGCTCGTGATTTGGTAGACCGTGCGCGTGTCGGTAGTCATTCCTACCTATAATGAAGCCCAATCGATTGGCCTGGTCCTGGCCGACATCCCGGCGGGAATGGTCGAACAAGTGCTGGTCGTCGACAGCAATTCAACCGACGGAACAGCACAGATTGCGCGTCAAATGGGGGCCGAGGTTCTGCATGAGCCGCGGCGTGGCTATGGTCGCGCCTGTCTCACCGGCCTTGCCGCAGTCAATGCTCCGGACGTCGTCGTGTTCCTGGACGGGGACTACAGCGACCGTCCGGCGGAAATGTCGCGTCTGCTGGAGCCGCTTCGGCAAGGCGCTGCGGATATCGTCATCGGCTCGAGGCTCGCGGGCGAGCGGATGGCAGGGTCGATGCCCTGGCATGCCGTGCTCGGCAACCGTCTCGCGGCACGACTGATTGCGATGCTCGGCGGAGTGCGCGTCACGGATCTCGGTCCGTTCCGGGCAGCGCGCTATCAAGCGCTGGTTGCGCTCGGGCTACGGGAATCGACATATGGATGGCCGGTCGAGATGATCGTGAAGGGCGCGCGTCGGGGACTTCGAATTACCGAAGTGCCGGTGAGTTATCATCCACGGATCGGCTCGTCGAAGATAAGCGGGACCCTGCGAGGCAGCATTGGCGCGGCCTGGGGTATCTTCAGCGCCATATTGAAGTATCAGCTCTTCGACACCACCTCGACGCGCGAGGGTAACGTTTGAAACAGGCGCGTTCAGAGGTCGGTGAACGTGCGCTGATCATAATGGCGAAGGCTGCTCGCCTAGGCCGGGTGAAAACCCGACTCGCCGCCAGCCTGCCTGCTGAAGCCGTCGTGGATCTCTACAAATGTATGATTGAAGATACCCTGGATCTCGCTCGCTCCGTCTCAACTGACGCACTTGCCATCGTCTGTCCGACTTCAGATGCCGCCGATATCGCCAGTTGGCTGCCGGCAATCGAAATCGTCGGACAACAGGGCGAGGGTCTTGCCGCGGGCCTCGTCTCGGCCTTCCGCACCTTCATCGAGAGAGGATACCGCCGTGTAGTCGCCATCGATGGCGACAGCCCTCAACTGCCACCTGAGACGCTCGATAAGGCCTTCCGGCTGCTCGACGGCGCGGACGTGGTAGTGGGGCCTACTACTGACGGTGGCTACTACCTCGTAGGTTGTACGACTGCGCGAGCCGAGTTGTTTGATACGCAACGGATGGGAACTGGCAGCGCCCTTGATTCGTTGATGGCAAGTGCACAAGGCCTGGGTCTCCGCGTGGCACTCAACGACACATGTTACGACGTGGATGAGGCTGAGGATCTGGCGCGTTTGGCAGGCGAGCTCCGTTTATTTCCTCACCGCGCCCGGCGGACGGCCGCGTGGCTCGCCCGCCGACCGGAGTTGCGCGGGTGAAGGACGAGAGCGTAGCGCCGGCCGCGGTCGTCGGCTGGGGACTAGTCATCGCAGGTTGCATCCTCGGGATTTCATTCTTCGATTCAAGAACACACGCGCGCGTGTTTGTCGTATGCACTGCGTTGGCAGCGGTCGCGTATCTTCGAACCCTATGGCTCCTTAGCCGGTTTGCGGGGGGAAGCAATCGAGTACTTGCTTTGTGCCTTGTGCTCGCAGCGGCATGGCGAGTTCCCCTTCTGCTCAGCCCGCCAACCCTTTCAACCGATGTCTATAGGTATGTGTGGGATGGCAGAATCCAGCGGCTTGGCTACGACCCTTACATAGTTGTACCAAGCGACAGCGCTGTCCGGCATTTGCACACGGCTGAGACTCTGCTGATGAACCATCCTGATTTCCCGACGCCGTACCCGGCCGCCGCAGAACTTTTTTTTCGCGCCGTCGCAGTGGTGGATGACTCAGCACGCGGCATGAAATCGGCAATTGTTCTCGGCGATGCTGCCATAGTCGCTATTCTCCTGTGGTGGCTATCGGCGTCCAATCGAAGCCCGTGGTGGGTGCTCGCGTATGCGTGGAATCCGCTGGTCGCACTGGAGGGCGCCGGAAACGGACACGTCGATCTCCTGGGTGTCCTATGTCTTGTTCTGACTGCCGCCGCTTTGGCGCGCGGAAGGCGCACGGTTGCAGCTGCTGCTTTCGCGCTCGCGATCGGGATCAAATTTCTTCCGGTGATTTTAGTGCCCCTTTTCTGGGGTCGCATCCGTCTTCGTGACGCAGCTTTAGGCGTCGGAATCCTTGCCGCACTCTACATTCCATTTCTGGGCCACGGCCAGCTGCCGCTCGGCTCGCTTGGAGGCTACCTGACGCGTTGGCGCGTCAACGCACCGGTTTATTCTGCACTCGAGTGGGTCTTTCCGACGAAGGGCCTGGTCGGCGCTCCAGTCGCCGCCGGCTTTGCGGTTGCGCTCTGGTCGCGTTGGCGTTTGGCCCTCGACTCACCGGAGGCCTGGGCCTGGCCGGTCGCAACGACGCTGCTCTTCGCGCCCACCATTTTTCCATGGTACCTCGTTTGGGTTACCCCGTTTATGTTCACTCCACGCACTCTACCGCTGGCGGTCTGGACCGTGAGCTCGCTCGCGGTCTACTGGCCGCTTCCCGTCTGGGCGACAATGGTAATTGAGTACGGCTCCGTTCTAGTCGTAGCCGGGTGGATGTTGGCGCAATCGGTGAGAGCGCGAGCAACGACCTCCGCGTCCGTGTCATCCTGACGAAGCGAGCAACGCGAGAGGCAGGAAGGATCTCGGACAGCTCCGCGTCAACGAAACCGGTTCCGGTTTTAGAAATCGCGCAGCGGTCCCTTTCAAGGTACGGTATTCGACGTCGTAGAAATCAGCAGTTCGGCGGCTTCGGCGGCCCTTCGAATCACTGGGCAGCAGACGCCGTGTACTCGAACCGGTTTTTGATCTGCTCTTTCGGCAGCGGCTTGCCGTCTACTTCAACGTACGGATAAATCAGGAAGTTAACCGGTTCCCCGCTCTGGCGCGGGTCCAGCACCAGGTCGCGACCCATCGTGAACGCAACCCGGTCGGCGTCGAGATGACCGAAATAATAGTGGCGCAGTTGCGGATGCTTCCACGCTTCCGATGCGTCCACTGGAACCCACTGGCCGCCCGAGTAAAATTCGGCCCAGCAATGATAACCGGGGATTTCGCCCACGCTCGGCGCGCCGAGCGGAAAGCCAATCGTAAAACGCGCCGGAATGCCCCGCGAGCGCGCGATCGCGATGAACAGCGAATGGAAGTCGGTGCAGTTCCCCTTTTTTACGTTGCACGCATAGATAGCGTCGCCGCGTCCCCATCCCTGGCCGCTCTTGTCGTAGGTCATGTTCGCCACTACGTACTCGTAGATGGCGCGGGCCTGTTCGTACGATGAACCGTCCGGATCGCCCGCCTTCGCGCTCACCTGCTTTATCTGTCCGTCGATAGGAACCAGGCGGTCCGGGCCCAGATAGCTCGCAAACGGCCCGTCGGTGGGCTCCGGAATGTTCGCCTGCGCCTTCTCCATATCCGCCGCTTCCTCGACGCGACGCACCTTGAAACGGATCGTAACCGGTATCGAACCCGACGGCGGCGCCGTTGCGGACAGATGCGCCACGCGATTGCCGCCGCTGGGCTGCTTCACGACCTCGACATGCGCCGGACTGTCGATACTAAGCCCGCTCACCTGCTGGAATCGGTCCTCTCGCGGCAGCGGAATCCAGGCCTCGACGCGCTGGGCCTTCGGATCTATTCCGGTTAGTTCCGTGTGATAGGTGAAATCAACCTCTCGCACCTTTGCAGGCTGAGGCGCGGATTGCGTTTGCGCTTTGGCGCTCAACAAATCGACGTTCACGAGCGTCAGCACGAACGCGACCGCGACCAACGGGTATTTGTGGGAGCCCGGGTTTGCCATCAAACTTCTCCTTTGAATTGCCGTCGGTTCAGTTTGTAGACAGGCTTCCTATTGCGCGTCGATCCACTTGTCCGACCCCACCAGCTTGACGGCCACATTCGAAAAGAAAAGATGCAGCGGCTTGCCGTCCGCTGTCCCGCGATGCTCGGTCGAGAAGAAGAGAGGGCCAACTTTCTTGTAGCCCGCCCAGGTCACTGTAACCAGAGCCGGCACCGGACTTTTTGGGGACCCCCGATGGTAGACCATTTCTTTCAGTCGGTTGTCAGAGCCGACGTACAGATCCCAGGTATCTCCGGGCGTGTAGCCGCCGTTCGGATATTTCACCGTCACCAGCTTTGCCGAACCATTCCCCAGCGGCAGCTTTTGCATGCCCATGTCTTGCACGCTGGTGCCTGAGGAATCCCAGTAAATATGGAAAGGGAGGAACGCCCAATAATTGTCGTTCACGAAAAACCAGTCAATTTTTTCCTTCGCGATGGGAGAATCGGCAGTGACCTTGGATTGCACAAAGGTAACCTTCACCGGCTTGCCGTCCGCATCTTTTCCCTCGTACGAGATCTGGCCGGTCTTGGGCTCCCAAACCCATGAACGGCTGACCGTTCTCGCGCCCGTTATGTTGAACGTATAGCGGATTGCTTCAACTTGATCGTACGAGTCCAGGCCATAGGCCTTGGCAATCTGTTCCGCAATCGGCGAGCGCGTTTGCGCCCATGAAGTTGACGCAAGGAGCAGCACCCCGAAAACCAGGAAACGGATTGGCGTCAAACGCTCCAACTTTGCCATGTGGGTCCTCCTCATGAAGAAGTGGATGTCATGTTGGATAGCCGCGACTCAAAAAGATCTGCCACTGACCGAATCAGGTTGCAAAAGCCCGGCAAACGACTGATCGCCAATGAAATCATAGCAGCCGGGCCGTGGTCCTGGAAAATGCGGGATGCGACCGACTCTTCTCCGTATTGGCCGTGGACGACACATTGTATCGTAACAGTTTCAGTGGGATCGGGTACGCAGGGTTTTACGGGCGCCACGACTTCCCGCTATAACTTTCCCCAGCGATATACAATAGACCCCAATCTGCAATTTTTCGAAAGACTCATTACATGCGCAAATCCTAGTATAAGATTGTCGAGCCAGTACGCGAAATTGATGTAGTTCATGAAGCCGAGGTGCTTGTTGTCGGTTCTGGACCGGGCGGGCTTGCGGCGGCAATTGGCGCAGCTCGTGCTGGTGCGGATGTAGCATTGGTTGAACGCTTCGGCTGCTTCGGGGGCAACATTACCGTGGTGGGCGTCGAGGACATGGCATGGTACCGCCATGAATTGACCATAGAAGCCAACGGCTTGGGCCGTGAGATGGAGGAAAGGGCGAAGGCGATGTGGGCGGCGGTGGCAGAATCGCAGTCACTATCCTACGAACTCGACTCAGAAGGTTTTAAGGTTGTTGCTGATCGCATGGTTGAGGAAGCCGGGATATATCCCATGTTGCACCGGCTGTTCGTTACACCGATTATGGACGGGGAAACGATCACTGGCATAGTTACCGAGTCAAAAGCTGGGCGCGAGGCGATACTCGCAAGACGGATTGTCGATGCCACAGGCGACGCTGATGTCGCGAAACGTGCAGGCGCGCCTGTTTTCAAGACACCTAAGGAAAAGATGATGGCGGCTTCCGTCATGTTTCACCTGGCAGGTGTTAACAAGCAGAAATTCATGGATGGTGTGAGAGCCGACCCCCAGACCTACAAGGACTGGGGTGGTGGCGGTGAATGGAACATAGAAACTTCCGGCAAGGAAGGTCACATGTTTTCCCCCTTCATCAAGAAACCCTTTGAAAGGGCCATTGAGGAGGGGTTATTGCCCGCGAATCTTAACACCATTGCCGGAACATGGGGGGCGATACACGACTCTGGCGAGTTGACCTACATGAACCTAATCCACCTGGACAAGTGCGATGGCACCGACCCCGACGACCTTACGAAGTTCGAGATTGAAGGCAGGCGCCAGACTATGATGGCGATAGAAGCCCTGCGCCGTTATATGCCGGGGTGTGAAGCTGCACGGTTACGCAATTTCGGGATGACTATAGGTATTCGCGATACGCGCAAGATCGATGCCACCTATAACATGACCGAAACAGATGTGCGCGAGCAGGGAAGATTCGAGGATTCCATCGGCATCTACCCGGAATTTATCGACGGCTATGGAATCCTCATTCTGCCGACCACTGGCCGCTATTTCCAAGTCCCCTATCGCAGTCTTCTCCCGAAGAAAGTAAAGAACCTCCTCGTCGCCGGTCGTGCCATCGGTGGCGATCGTGTCAGCCACGCGGCCATACGTAACATGAGCTGCTGTGCGGTTACAGGACAGGCTGCAGGTATCGCAGCGGCCGTGTCTTTGAAATCGAGAACCGATCTGGATCAAATCGACATTGGGCAAGTGCAGGCAGAACTGGGCCGGCAGGGTGTTCGGGTCTTCTGATTGCGACCCGCCTTACTAGCGTCGCCATAGGATTTGGTTCGCCTCCAGTAGGACCTGAACGTCGCCAAATGCGGGCACTATCCTGGGCGTATAGGCCGGATCGCGACCGTCAGCCGAACACCTCTTTCCGAGCTTGTGCATGCGACACTACGGCGGGCCGTACCAAAACTCTCGACTTTTCGGCGGTTTCGGAGTTTTCAGTAGGCGCAGGGGTTCCAAACGTTAAATTCAATCCACTAGACTTGCCCCATGGGCACCTGGGGACCTGCGCTGTTCTCCGACGACATTGCGAGCGACCTGCGCGAGGATTTTCGCGACGCCATCGCCGACGGCCTGAGTCCAGCGGCAGCCACCGAGAAGATTCTCGCCGAATATCACCCGGATCCGGCTGATCCCCCTTATGCCGCTACCGTGTGGCTCGCCCTTGCCGCCACGCAATGGAAGGTTGGCCGACTGGAAGTGCGCGTGCGCGATGCGGCCCTCGCCGCAATAGATGGCGGCGGCGCCATCGCCGCCTGGCTGGGCACCAAGGATGAGGCCCGACGGCGCCGGATCCTCGCAGATACCCGTGCGCAGCTTCTGTCGCCGCCTCCTCCGCCGCGGCAGGTGCGGCGCAATCTCCCTTGCACCTGTGACTGGCAACCGGGCGATCTGGTCGCCTATCGAACCGTCGCCGGCAACCAGATCATACTGCAGATCCAGCTACTGCACGCCGACAAAGGCGGCACATACCCGTCTCTGGAGGTGCTGGACTGGCTGGGGCCGGATCTGCCGCCCGCTGAACTCATCGATGCGCTCCCTTTCGCTCGGGCCACGCCGGCCTATCTTGCCGGCCTCCACGGATCCTTCGCGGCGACTCCGGATCTCGCGGTCCGAATGAGCCGCATCATGCTCCTCGGGCTTAAGGCGCATACCATGAAAGGCCGGTTCCGCCCGCTCGGCCGCCGTCGTCCCCCGCCGGAACGGCGCTGGCCCACCTCGGGCAATGCCGTGCTCTTAAAGGATTTCGACGACTATCTGGGACGCGTGCTCGGCTTTCGATGATCGCCCGGTGATTCGTTTAGCTTGGACGAGTCATGCGTTTTAATCGCGGTATGGCGACGCACCCGCCTTCCTACCGTTGCCATAGGATTTGGTTCGCCTCGAGTGGGACCTGAAGGTCGCCAAATGCGGGCACTATCCTGGGTGTATAGTCGCCCGCGGGACGGTTCGACGGGACTTCGGCAATATAGGTGAATGCATTGACCGATCCGGCCAGCAAATCGCCGCGGTTCATTGGCTGTCTCACGGGCGGCTCGCCATTGCGAGGCTGCGCGTACAACTCAACCCGCACCGCGTCGGCCTTCAGTTCGTCGAGATAGACCTGCACCCGGAAATTATGGACGTCGCCGACGGTCTCGCAGTGCACGTTGCCGAAGTTCAGCTTGGACCAGTGCTCCGCAACCGCGTTGCGCCAATCCACGATCTGCTGCGCGAGCGCGCCCTGGGAAGCCTCGCGGCGGCGGTATCCCGCAGAGGCAGGTAAGTAATACTTCTGAGTGTACTCGCGCACCGCTCGATTCGCCGAAAATTCAGGCGTCAACCGCGCCATACTTTCACGTATCATAGCAATCCACTTGCGCGGCAGGCCGTCGTCGTCGCGATCATAGAATCGCGCGATCACCTCGCGCTCCAGGATGTCGTATAACTGCCGCGCCTCGGCTGCATCCCATGCGGGATCCTCGCCGTGCTCCTTGCCGTCGCCAAGCGCCCAGCCTACATCTGGTTGGTAGGCTTCGGCCCACCATCCGTCGAGTTCCGAGAGGTTTACGCCTCCGTTCGGCAACACCTTCATTCCGCTGGTACCGCTCGCCTCCCACGGACGGCGTGGAGTGTTAATCCAGACGTCGACGCCCTCGACGATGCGCTCGGCCAACAGCATGTCGTAGTCAACGAGGAACACCGCATGCTGTCGAATGTCGTGACGGCGCAGGAATTGGACCCATTCGCGGATCATGTCCTTGCCTGCCTGATCGGCGGGATGCGCCTTGCCCGCGAGCACGAGCTGCACAGGATGTTTTTGATCGGTCAGAATCCTCGCCAGCCGCTCGGGATCGTGCAGCAGGAGATTGGGCCGTTTGTAGGTGGCGAACCGCCGCGCAAAGCCGAGCGTGAGTGCGTTGGGATCGAAGATAGTCCTGGCCTCCTCGATATCCGATGCGCCGTAGGCGGCCCGTTGGCGCTCCGTTCGCAGGCGCACGAAGCGCACCAGTTCCCGGCAATTGTCAGTTCGCAACTTCCATAGCAGCTCGTCAGCCACAGCTCTGATTTTTTCGCCTATTCCTTCCGTGGTGCCCATCCAACAATCTCTTCCGCAGACCTCGGACCAGAGATGGTCGGAAACCTCGGAATTCCAGCTCGCCATGTGGACACCGTTGGTCACGCTGCCGATAGGAATTTCCTCGACTGGCCAGCGCGGAAAGAGCGGCAAAAAGATTGACCTGCTCACCGCCCCGTGAAGTTTGCTCACGCCGTTGATCGCTCCAGAGCCATGCGCCGCAAGGTAGGCCATGTTGAATGGTTCGTCGGGATCGTGCGGATTGGCGCGGCCTAGCGCCATCAAATCGTCGAAGCTGATATGCAAACGTTCGGTCGCATACCACTTCAAGTAGAGATTCATCAACGCGGGCGAGAATCTGTCAAAGCCTGCCGCCACCGGAGTGTGCGTCGTGAACAAGTTGCCGGCGCGTGTCGCGGCCAGCGCCACTTCGAATGGCTCGCCACTTTCATCCATAAAAGACAGCGCGCGCTCGAGCACCGCGAATGCGGCATGGCCCTCGTTAAGATGGCAGACGTCAGGCTTCAGCCCCAGTTGTTTCAACAGGCGCCATCCGGCGATTCCCAGCATCAGCTCCTGCTGCAAGCGCAACTCAGGACCGCCGCCGTACAACTCGCTCGTGATGCCGCGATGCATCGGGATGTTGCCGGGGTCGTTGCTGTCGAGCAGATAAAGTTTGAGGCGGCCGAATTTTCCTTCCCACACGCGAAGCCGCAGCTTGTAGTCGGGAAAGTTAAATGCGACGCGCAGAAGGTCGCCGTCGGCGTCACGCATCGCCGTTATGGGCAGCCACGAGGGAGGATTGTACGGGAACAGATCGCGCTGATTCCCTTCATGATCAATTGCCTGGCGAAAATAACCTTGCTGATAGAGCAATCCCACGCCTACGATTGGCACGCCCAGGTCGCTGCCCGCTTTGAGCTGATCGCCTGCGACGTTGCCCAGGCCGCCCGAGTAGATAGGAAGCGCCTCGCTCAGGCCGAACTCCATGCTGAAGTACGCCACGCCGCCGAGCGCCGAGCCGGAATGAATTTTCTGGAACCAAGCGGGCGACTGCGAGGACTCCCGCCTGGCGAGAAGCAGTTGTTCGACGCGACGACGCAGGTCCTTATCCTCGGCCATCGACCTGAGCCTCGTATGGGACGCGTGGTGCAGCATCAACCAGGGGTTGCGCGTGAGCAGCCACACGTCGGGATCGATCTGACGCCAAATGTCGTCGGTATAGCGGTTCCAGACCGCGCCGAGGTCCAGCGCCAGCTCGCGCAGGAGGTCGATCATCTCTTCCGAATGAATGGACGATGCATCAGCTTGCGACATTGAATACTCTCCGTTGTTCGGCTGAGCCCTAAATCATTACACGTTCTAATGACGATATTGTTAACTGGACACGCCCAATTGAAGATCGCCGAAATGACTCGAGCATCCTGGAGCACCCAAGCGTGAACAAAACGCGATTATTTTCGAGTTTCCTGCGGAGAACGCGAAAATCGCGGACTGGTATAGCAGCGGCCGTATCTTTGAAATCGAAATCCGATCTTCATCAAATCGACATTGCTCAAGTGCAGGCAGAACTCGACCGACAGGGTGTTCGGGTCTTCTGATTGAAATAGAAGCTTGAATGCACGGGAGGATTTACTCTGACAAAGTCAGATCATCTGGCTGAGAAATCCGCCGTCGACTCGAATATCCTCGCTGGTAACGAAGCCGCTGGCTTTGGCGCTAGCCAGAAATATACATGCGCCTACTAGGTCGTGAGGCTGACCTAGTCGAGCCATAGGCGTATGTCCAAGGATGGCGCTGGCGCGAGCAGTCGGAGAACCGTCGTCATTGAATAGCAGTTTGCGGTTCTGTTCTGCGGGAAAGAACCCGGGCGTGATCGAATTCACGCGGACACCTCGCGGCGCCCACTCGCGTGCCAGAAATTGAGTCAGGCTCAGCACCGCCGCCTTGGCCGCGGAGTATGCCACCACCTGCGACAACGGCAGGCGCGCCGCCACGCTCGCGATATTGATGATACTTCCTTTGCCGCGCGTCGCCATCGCGGCGCCGAACTCCTGGCAAGGCAGCAGCGCGCCACCGACGAGGTTCAAGTCAAAGTTCGCGCGCCAGTCATCGGTTTCAATCGTTTCGAACGGCCGCTCCGCATTCACCGTCACACGCGAGTCGTTGCCACCAACCGCATTCACGAGAATCCCGGGAGCGCCGAGCGTGGACGTAATCGCCTGATGAGCGGCGCTCAAGCTCGAGCGGTCCAGCGCATCGGCGAAGAAGAAGTCTGCACTGCGAGCAGCCGCGCGAATCCGCCGCACGCAAGCATCACCGCGCTCGCGGTTGCGACCGACGACCGCGACGCGTGCGCCGGCATCCGCGAGACCTTCCGCCATCGCGCCGCCGAGCGTCCCGGTCCCGCCGATCACGACGGCGACCTCTCCGGACAGGTCGAATAATTTCGTAACCTGTGAATTTCCTGCCATGACGTCCGGATGAGTCTAGATCTCGCGAGCCCACGCGGGCCGCCGCTTCAGGTGATACAGCGTTTCACCCGCACGGGGCACCAGCAGAACGCCCCGGTCTTCGCGATTGGCGTAGTCGGCGGGATCAATCGTTGCAGGATCGCGATAACCAAGATTGATCTCTGCACACACCTCCTTCGAGATCCCGGTGGCGAGCGTTACCCGTATGCGGTCACACTCGACACCGTTATCGTAAGTGCCAATACCGCGGACGTGCGTCGAGTGTGCAAGTACGCCCCAAGGCAAGGCTCCATACTTATCCCACTGCTTGCGAAAGTAGTCGCGGCAGTGATAGCCAACCTGTCGGATGAGGTGGCCGTGAGTACGTGAAATATCGCGGATATGTGGAGCGTATATGATGACCTCGCCGCCGTCCGCCACTACCGGTTCCAGTTTGTACATGCATTTGCCCGCCACCCATAAGTCTTCATACATATTCGGTGCGCATGAGAGTACCGTGTCGAAGGGCTTTTCCTTGTATACGATGTGTCGCTCTTTCGACAGATCACTCGCCTGATCCCATGCTTCTTCCGGTGAGCCCACAAACATTCCCGCGAGCTGCCGATCCTCGACCACCAGGCAGAAGCATAGCCTCGGCATTGTGAGCATTGAGGCAGCGCGATCAACCACCTTCCGCACGGGGGTGTGCTTGTTGCCGATGATCATCGGATTAGTCACCACCGCGCCGAGCCAGTGAAAGAAATGCAAAACCTCCGGACCACTAACGCCCGGGAATAAATATTTGTTACCTCCAGAAAAACCGATCACTTCGTGGGGGAACACTGGTCCTATGATAACTATCTGATCGTAATCGAACAGTCTTCGATTAACGGTGATGGCCACGTCCATAGAGAACAGGCCGCCGCTCAGCGCTTCGATTTCGTCCGCGGTGATACGGCCTATGGATCTCAATTCGCCCGGATCGTCCCACGCATGATTGAAGAAGCGCACTGAACGGTAGCGTGTGCAGCGTTCATCGGGCGATATCTCGAGTCGCTTGCAGATCGCCTGATCGCTCATCGGTGGATGAGTGCCGAGCGCGATCATGACGTCGAAGGCCGCGCTAACTCTGCCAATTTGATCGAACAGTCCTGTGAAGAACGGTCCGAGGGGACAGGTGCGGGTCGCGTCTGGGACCAGCAGGAGTACTTTCCTGCCCCTGTATTGCTCGGCGGGGCATGCCCTTGCGATAAGCTCGTGCACCTCGGGCGCTGTTATATAGGAACCTCTCGACCGCTGTAGTGAGAGCGTCGACGAAACCATTACTCACCCACCCTCACGGACGGCACCTCAACAGCAAACTACGACTAAGTCCTTCGCAATCATCCCGCAGCAATACTCCTCCATCGAGAAGGACCCGGCGAGTCTCCTGACGAGGCAGGAGCAGCGATACCTCCTGTTCTGCTTCCGGCGATTCTCCCAGGCGCTCGACGTGAATCGACAAATCAGAGACTGAGCTCTCGATAGTTAATCGCCAGTTCCAAAAGCGACCATCTCGGTAAGCCTGGCTCTCGCCATCGTCCTCGAAACATTCGCACACGAACCTACCTTCGGCACGGTGTGGGAAAATTGCGAAGCCGCGCCGATCGGCACGTTTCCTAAAGTGTTGCTCCGCGACATTCAGCGGAATCGCGGAACCTTCGCGGGCAAGCAGTGGCGTATGTTCCCATGGTGCGTCAAGCACAAGCTCCTGGCCGCCGTGATAATAGGCGCCACTCCAGAAGTCGTACCACCCAGCACCCGCGGGGAGATACACTGTGCGGGTGCGATGTCCGCGCTCGACCACCGCGGCTACCAGCAGATTCTCCCCGAGCATTAAATCATCATTCTCCGCGTAGCAACGCTCATCGTCGGGAAAATCGTAGAAAGTGGGCCGTATGATTGGATAGTAGTCCCGATGATAGCGCCACAGCAGATCATAGAGATATGGAATCAGCCGGTATCGGAATTTGATCAGATCGCGAATGTAGCGAGTGATCTCTGGGTACATCCACGGCTCGTTGACCGAGCCGTCATCATTCCACGAGTGAATGGTAAAACGCGGCATAAAGATTCCGAACTGCACCCAGCGCAGAAACAGTTCGGGCTCGGGGGCGGGCCCCGCGAAGCCGCCCACGTCATGACCGATGTTCGACACCCCTGACAAGGCCAGTCCGACGCCCATCTTAATGTTGTATCGCAGCGTCTCCCACGAAGTATAATTGTCACCCGACCACGTTTGCGCGTAGCGATGAAGACCGACCGCGCCGGCTCTCGTAACCAGGAACGGTCGCGAGCGAGGGGCGAACTCGCGCTGGGCCTCCCACGAAGCTCTCAGCATAAGCAGCGTCTGCAAAGTTTTCGCTCCAGCGGCGGGCGAATTCTCACCGAATCCATGAAAACGCGCTGCCGTGTCGCAAATCTCGAACTCATTGTTGTCGTTCCAGGTCGCTGCGATTCCATACGCCAGGATTGAATCGGTCACCCGCGCCTTCCACCAGGCAGCCGTGGCTGGATTGGTGAAATCGAGGTACGCGCCCAGCTCGCCCCAAAATTGGACCAGGCTGGGATTGCCATCGCGATCGCAAACCAGCAGTCCCTTGGCAGCTGCCTCACCAAATCGCGGATGGTCCCGTAGCAGACACGGCTTGATATTCGCGCACAGACGGACCCCATGCTCGAGATATCGCTCAACGAAGCTCGCGGGATCCGGAAACTTGCCTCGATCCCAGTTAAACACGTAGCGTTTGCCACCAATCGATGTATATCCAGACGACAGGTGAAACGAGTCGCACAAAATATCGTGCTCTTCGCAGCCGGTCAGAAACTCGTTCATCCGCTCTTGCGCGTTGGGCCCGTCGGTGTAGGTCATGGTCGAGCCCGAATAACCGAGGCTCCACTTGGGCATGAACGCGGGACGTCCAGTCATCCAGGTGTAGCGTCGAACTAAGTCAGCAATTCGAGGTCCCGCGATGAAGTAGTAGTCGAGATCGCCATGGTCTGCGACAAAATAGCGATAGCGGCCATGGTAGTTGTCCAGCTCTCGTCCAAAATCGAAAGTGCAGTCCGAGGCCGTGTCGTATAAGAGCCCGAATCCCATCTTGCTGGATTTCTTCCAGGTTATATAGAAGGGAATGTGCTTATAGAGAGGGTCCGAGGCCGCCGCATCGTAACCCATCGTGTCGAGGTTTGTCAGCCTGTAGCGTTGGCCGGCGCGATTGGTGTGACCTGTCCGCTCGCCGAGACCGAAATACAGTTCGTCAGCCTCGCGCTTCAAGTAGTGATAGACCCGATCGTCCCACCATCCAAAGTTGTAGCTCTGCGTGGCCCGATCGGAAGCCGCCGCAATCCAACGCCCCGCTTGCATCACCTCCCATCGGCAATAGAATCCGCGCAGTTCAACTGTCAGGCGAATCCGGGTCGTAGCTACGATAATTTTGTCACTCTCCTGCGAGAGCTCGAAGGGAGGCAGCACAAAGCCGCTGAGATCGAAGCGATCGCGCCCCTGGTCCGGAAGGTCCTCGAGCGCTGGCGCTATGGCCCAGGTCTTAGGAAAGCGAAGTTGGCCATCAGGCAGGACCATGACGCGAACGATGTCCTCTTCGAGCACAAACACATGCGCGACATGGCCCTCTGAGCTTTGCAGGCTTATGCGCGAGCCGGTCTGCTCGACAACAGAGAAACTCGGAATGCGGGCAAGCGACATCGAGGGCACTCGATTTCCGTGAAACTACGCCGCTTCCAGGCGGAAATAGGTCTTCGCGTTGGAGTAGCAAATATCACGCACCAGTTGCGCAAGCGCATCTTCGTCGAGCGGGTATTCGCCATCCTCCACCCAGCGACCGAGAAGACGGCACAGTAGCCGGCGAAAGTATTCGTGACGCGGGAAGGACGCGAGGCTTCGGGAATCGGTCGTCATCCCGACGAACGTACCCAGCAGGCCGTGGTTGGCAAGCGTCCTGAGTTGGCGCAGGTTTCCCTCCTTGTGATCGTTGAACCACCAAGCCGGCCCAAACTGTACCTTGCCACGCGTCGTGTGGTCGGCAAAGGCGCCAAGGATGCTCGATAGCATCTCGTTCATATTCGGGTTCATGCAAAGCAGCAGCGTACGGGGAAGTAGATCGTCGCGATCGAGAGTATCGAGCAGTCGCGATAAGCCGCGAGCCATAGATAGATCGGAAATCGAGTCGTAGCCGGAGTCCGGACCAAGGGTCGCGAAGCCGCGGCTATTGTTGTTGCGCTGGGCGCCGAGGTGGAGACACATGGCCCAGCCATGCTCCGCATAGACGTGTCCCAACGCTACCAGCAGTCCGAGCCAGTATTGTGCAAGCTCTCCCTCGTCGAGCGCTGCGCCCTCGAGTCGCCGCGAAAACAATATTTCGAGATCCTCATCAGTGACGATCGACTCAGGAAGCGGCATGTCGATCGCATGATCACTGATGCGCGCCCCGTGAGAGTCGAAGTAACACACGCGACGTTCGAGTGCCTCGATAAGCGTCGAGAATGAAGTGATCTCAGTGTCGGCGGCATCGCCGAGTGTGGTGAGATAGGTGACGAACCGCGAATCGTTGATTGCCATAGCGCGATCCGGCCGGAATGAAGGCAGCACGCGGGTTTTGAGTCCAGATCGGGTCAGTTCCGCGTGAGCCTTGAGGTCGTCACCGGGGTCATCGGTGGTGCAGAGAGTTTCGACTTTGGCCTGGTCGAGAAAGCTCCAGGCATCCATAGTGTCGAGCCGCCGGTTGACCGCATCCCACAATCCCGGCGCGTTCTTCTCGTTGATGATGGTGTTGATGCCGAAGATGCGCCGCAACTCCAGATGACTCCAGTGATGAAGCGGATTGCCGATCGCCTGCGGAAGCACGCTGCAGTAGGCAATGAATTTGTCGCGATCGCCGGCGTCGCCGGTGATAAGGCGCTCTGCCACGCCCGCCAGTCGCATAAGGCGCCATTTGTAGTGGTCGCCGGCCAGCCATAGCTCGGTTATGTTCCGAAACCTTTTGCGCGCCGCTATTTCGGTCGCCGACAAATGCGAGTGGTAGTCGATGATCGGCAACTCGGCCGCGTTCTCGCGATAGAGCCGGCGCGACGTCGCGCTGTCGAGCAGAAAGTCTTCATCGAGAAATGATTTCATTACACGCTGATCGATTGCGCGGTCGTGAGCACCAAGCATCCTCCTGCTTTGCTATCTAAATCAATCCAGCCGTGCCGATGGCAACAGTTTGGGCTGGCGCTCGTTGCGACGAATCGCAGAGCGGTCTAGGGTCGAGCCCGCGGAGAGTACCCGATGCCAACCAACAACAGAATCACAATCGTAACGAAAATCGTAATTGGATTCTCGATTCTAGTATGCGTCTCATCCTCCATTGCGGCTCAAGGATCACCTCATGCTGCGACTACTTCTATTCGCCATCTGATCGTGATCGTCGGCGAAAATCATAGTTTCGATAATTTGTTTGGCACATATCAGCCCGTCGGCGGGCAAACGGTCGCCAATCTGCTCTCCGAAGGAATCATCAACGCGGACGGAACGCCCGGGCCCCGTTTCAGCAAGGCGCAACAATGGCAAGCAAGCGTTGCGGACAAGTACTCGATCGCTCCTCGGCGCACACGTCCATTCGCGTCGTTGCCGCAGCCGAACTCCACATTCGCGCTCGGACGCAAACCTAACGAGCCGGATCCTCGATTCCCCGCTGACCTGCCTGATGGTCCATTCCAGTTAAGCCACTACGCCGCCTATCAGCTCTCGTTCACCGGCGATCCGGTTCATCGTTTCTTTCAGATGTGGCAGCAGTTCGATGAAGGCCGCGCCGATCTTTTCCCCTGGGTGGCGACCACCATTGGGATGGGCAGCGAGGGCAAGCCGCCGCCGGTTCCTTTTACGGATCAAAGTACCCATCAAGGCAGTGTCTCGATGGGCTTCTATAATATGACCCAGGGTGACGCGCCGGTGTTCAAATTTCTCGCCGATCACTACGCGATGAGCGACAACTTTCACCAGGGGATAATGGGTGGCACCGGCGCCAGCTTCATCTACCTGGGCACAGGAGATCTTGCGTTCTATAGCGACGGCAACGGGAATCCCGCGACGCCGCCCGCCAAATTGATCGAAGATCCAAATCCATGGGCCGGGTCCAACAACTGGTACAAGCAGGACGGCTATGAGAGCGGATCATATGTCAACTGCGCCGACCTGTCGCAACCGGGCGTCGCGCAGATCGTTGCTTATCTGCAGTCGCAGAAGCGGACCGCACGGTGTGCTCCAGGTCACTACTATCTAGTCAATAACTATGGACCTGCGTACAACGCCGACGGAACAGAGGTCGATGTAAGGCAGCATCCTTACACCTTGCCGCCACAGACTCTGCCTAACATCGGCGAGGCGCTGAGCAAGTCGGGCGTATCGTGGAAGTATTACATCGGCGGGCTCAAGCGCGGCGGCGCTCAGCACTCGGGCGCCAATGACACCTGGTGCTCGATTTGCAATCCTTTGCAGTATAGCAAGAACATCATGACCACCGCGCTCCGCAAGAAGATTGTCGATGTCTCGGAATTTTACGGTGATGCCGAGAACGGCAGCTTGCCGGAGGTCTCGTTCGTGCGGCCGTACGAGCCTTATTCGGGGCATCCCGCTAACTCCGCCGTTTCTGCCTACGAGTATTTCGTTCTAAGCATCGCGAACAACGTCATCAGCAAGCCGGACCTGTTCGCGTCAACCGTGATCGTGGTCACTCTGGATGAGGGCGGCGGCTACTATGATTCGGGCTACATCCAGCCGCTCGATTTCTTTGGCGATGGGACCAGGATTCCGATGCTCGTGATTTCGCCCTACGTCAAGCCCGGCACCATCGACCACACCTACTCCGACCACGGATCGATCTTAAAGTTTATCGAGAAAAACTGGAACCTGGCGCCCTTGTCACAGCGGAGTCGCGACAATCTGCCTAACCCGATTCCTGCGGCTGACGATCCCTATGTTCCAACCAACGGTCCCGCTATCGGCGATCTGACGACCATCTTCGACTTCGCTCACAAACAGCCCAACCCACCACTTGTCATCCCCGGCGGAATATGAAATTTCGGGGAGGCCGGACCGAACCTCTTTCCGAGCTTGTGCAATCTCGGCGACACTACGGCGGGGTCGTCCAAAGATCTAGAATTTTCGGCGGTGTCGGAGTTTTCCGTAAGCACAGGCACCGGCTTGATTTTCGACAGAGAAATTCGAGCATGAGTCGGGTGCTGACGGCCGAATTCTAAACTACCTACTCAAGGAAACCACCGATGGGAAACACCTGTGCCAGCATCCATATTGCGTGGCGGGGCGCCGCGGAAGATGCGTCCAGGGCAATCAGCCGGAGCTATGGCAAGCTCGGCTATGAGCGGGTGAAAAAAGCACCGGCCGAAGGCGGCAAGCATGCGGTCATGCTGGCGCGCGACGGACAATCCTACGTCTCTGTTTATGACAGCGACAACGCCAAGCTCGACAGCGGCGAGTTGAAGGATCTGGCGCTGGCGGCGTCCAAAGCGCTCAAAACGGCGGCGGTCTTCACCAGCCTCTACGACAGCGACACCTATGAGTTCATCGTCTTCGCCAATGGCAGGCAAGTCGACCTGCTAATGACCGACACCGAAAGCTACGACGGGCCGATGAAGCAGTTGAGCGAGAAATCGCGCGCCGCCAAATGGAGCAGCCTGTTCGGACGGACGCTGAGCATCGACCAGATCAGACAAGCGGTTACGAAACAGACAGCTTTCGCCGACGACATCGTCGGCGGACTATCTGCACTGATAGGTCTCCGCGACGGGCAGCCGCACATGAACTATCAGGATTTTCTGGACAAGGAGGAGCAGCTCAGCGCCGAGTTCTACTTCAAGAAAAAGCCTAATGCGCTATCCGATATTCCGGCAGGCGAAATTCGGCTGGCTGATTATTTCGATCCCGACAATTGCCGCATGCGCGCCGTCTATCCGTCGAGCTGGCCACTGGCTATCGGCGCCAAGCGCCTGGCGACGTGGCTGATATTGAGCCAGGGCGCAGGCTTCAGCGGAGGAACGGCGACCGTTCGGCTTTCAGGTCCGGACACGCTTGTACTTACAAGAGCTATTGTCAGTGGCTGCAAATTCCATAACGGCCAGGTCGTTGGCGCGCTGGAACCAGTTGCGCAGAATCTCACGAAGGAAGACGTAGCCAAGTTAGTCGATGCCAAGAGATTCAATCTCGTGCCGACAGAGTCTTCTTCCGCTGAAGGGCGTGTGTACCGGGGCGAGTTTCCGAATCTGGCAATTCCTCCGATGACTCCTCAGCGAACGACCCAGATTTTGCTGATCCTCCAAATGGACCTGGAACCCCAAAAGGCCGGCGAATGGGAAATCAACGTCTCTATCCAGCCGGGAACTCAAACCGGATATCAGCACAAGCTGCCGCCGCTGCGCATCGCGGCGGTCGAACAGAAATGGTTACCGGTGGTATCCGGGCTGAACCCTAAAACCATTTACGATAAATCCAATCTCAGCACGACTCATCTTCGCGAGCTGAACCACAAACAATCCGAAGTTCCGGGACAGCGGGGGCTGGATCATCCGGCCGTCACTTCGAGCGTGGCTATTCTCAAGGATGATGAGCAGCCGACGCTGGATGCCGCCAGAAAGTGGTTCGAGGCATGGCTGCGTCCGCTAGCGGACCAGCAAGAAGGCGAGATTAGGATTCATGGCGAAAAGCAGATGTCCGCATCGTTCAATGTAAGCAAAACGAAGAAGACACTGCCGGTTTCCGGGTTCCTCGGCGACAAGATGTGGGGAAAACTTTTCGACTACGCCAACAACTACCAGACCGTGCAGGTTACGTTCTTTCCCAAAGGCGCCGAATGCGCGGTTGCAGGGATCGGTTTGCAACATACCTTCCGCCAATATGGGGAGATAAAGAAGGAACAGCATGACCAACAGACGGCTGAAACGCTGGGCGTCATGCGCGGCCGTCCCTTCGACACCCTCGAGCCCGGCGACACCTGGCACGTCTTCAAATGGGTGATCAATCACGAAGACTGCTACAAGTACCTGGGAACTTCCGCCGGTGACATGGAGCAGCAGCTCGATAGCTTCGCCACCGACCGTCGGCCGCTGCAGGCATGGAACAGCCAATGCACCTGGATACCGGCGTTCGATCGCGCCGACTCATATGAGTGCACCGTCTACGAGGACGCTAGCGGGCTGAACTGGTTCAGGGGCATTCTTCCCAACGGCTACGGCTTGAATGGCCCGAAGATGACCGCCCAATGGTGCGCCAACGTCTTGCGGATGGTGACGCCTCGGCTGTGGCTATGTGGGAATCTGATCGATCAGGTAGACAGAGCCGCGCTAGAACGGGTGGCTGAGGTCAGCGAATCCAACGGAGTCTATAAAATCGCGCTGCGCCTGGGCTGCGCGCTGGATGAGCTGGAACTGGCTCTAATGCCAATCCTACCGGTCGAAAGCGCGCGAATATCAGTCGTTGCGCCAAATTCCAGTTGACCCCGCCGGACTTCATCGGGAGTCTAGGATGCTTCGCGGCGTCTGCCAAACATTACCCGCGGGGCGACCTGGCGATGCCGATCTCGTCAGGGTGCGCCGACGCGATACGCTCCGCCCATTCGCCGCGTCCGGTTTCGCGCAGCCGTTCCAGGTACTCCCGCAACTGCCCGCGCACGTGCCACGGGCCGCCCTCCCGCAACACCTTCCACAGTGGGTCAATACCTGTTGTAGAGCGCATCATCTGGCGGCCATGCCACTCTTCGAGCATCGCGAGCGCCTGCGTTGTGAGTTCCGGCCGCTCCTGCGAGAGGTCGCGAGTCTCATGCGGATCGCGCTGGAGGTCGAACAGCATCACTTCGGGAAAAGCGTGATAGCCGTCATGATAAGTGCGGATGCAGATGTAATCGCCGAAGCGCACCGCACGCTGCGCGGTCCACGCGCCCTGCGAGACGACCAAAAATTCCCGGCCAGCCTCGCGGCCCTGCTTGAAACCCTCTGCGAAGCCGGCGCCATCCCAGTTGGACGGAACCCGCGCTCCGAGTAGCTCGAGGATCGTCGCGGCGACATCGATCTGATAGCGCAGCGCGCGATCGACGCGTCCTCGATCGAGCCCTGGCCATTTCAGCACCAGCGGCAGGTGGGTGACGCATTCGTCGGCGGTGTGATGGTCACAGTAGATGCCCAGCTCTCCCAGCGTCTCGCCGTGATCGCCTGAAATCATCACCGCGGTTTCATCAAGCACGCGCAGCTCGGCGAGCCGGTTCATCAGGCGCCCGACATGATCATCGGCGTACCGGATGCCGACGTCATAACCGTCAAACATGCGGCGAATCTCGACCATCGAGGTCGCCTGCTGTGGCTGGCGCGCAAATCCGTCGAAGAACGCGTGCTCATTGGGCTTGAAGCCAAGCATCTCCTGCGCCGAATGCGGACCTGGCATGGTCCAATGACGTGCGCGAATCTCTTCGGTGATCCAGTCCGGAGTCGGGTCATGCGCGAACGGATAGCCATAGCTGGACGGCGTGCGGTACGGCGTGTGTGGATCCCACAGATGCACGTGCAGGAACCAGTTATCACGCGCGCCGTTGCGGGCGAGCCAGTCGAGCGCGAGCGGAGCGACCTGGTCGGCCGTCTCGATTCCCATCGTGCCGAGATTGATTACCTCGTTGAAGCCGGCATCCCAGTGATATGCGGAATGGCGCTCGGCGAACGTGCTGATAGTCGCCGTGTGCATCCCTACCGTGCGCATCCGGCGCGCCCAGCTGGTCGCAGCGCTACGCGATTGGAAGCCGCGAGCGGAGCCCTCGAGAAACGGATCGGCGGCGCTGCCGCCATGACCGACCACGCCGTTGTGAATGCCGAAACGCCCTGAAATCAACGCACTGCGGGAGGGTCCACAGGGTGTGTCCGAGGCATATACGGAATCGAAGCGCACGCCCTCGCGGGCAATCGCGTCGATAGCCGGGCTGGTGTTGCGATGGTAACCGTAGCAGCCTAGATGGTCAGCGCGCAGCGTGTCGATATCGATATAGAGTAGCCGCATTCGAATCTATCCAGCGATCCGTCGTCCTTCGAAATGACCTTGGATGATTTTGCGATTGTAGTCGATGCGGCAGCGTCAATCATCACGTCGCTTATGCCAACGCGCACTGGCGCGAATTGATCGACCGCTACCATCCGTCGGTGATGTGGGGCGACATCATGTACGCGGCAGCCGCGAACATTCCAGAGCTGTTCGCCTACTACTACAACAGCGTGCCTGACGGCGCGATCAACGACCGCTGCGGAACAGAGTTCAGCATCCCGCTGCGTCCCGGTATGAACCCGCCGGAGGTCCACTACGATTTTCTCACGCCGGAGTACTCGTCGTTCGATGACATTGAGGAGCAGAAGTTCCAGAGGTCCGCATCAGCAACGTCACGGCTGTGCCGGGCAGTCCCATCCGCCTCCTGGGTGTCGAGGGGAATCTCGAGTGGTCGCAAAACGGTGACGACTTGGCCGTTCGCTTCCCTTCGAACCTCGACGACTACAGATCCCCGCGGAATCGGCGTTGGGACTGCTTGGCTCCGGGAAGTCTCGCGCGCCACCTTCGCAGAAATCCAGGAGCTTCGTAAGGCGGCGGTAGTGCCGACTCTCGCGGCATAGGTAATGCGTGTCGTGGCGCTGCCCGCTCGAGAGTTGCTGATAATCTCTAGTTCACAACATTGACCGGATGGCCGTCGAGAAACGCGCGCACGTTGGCGATCGCGATATTGAGTAGTCGCGTTCGCGCTTCCTTGGTTGCCCACGCGATGTGCGGCGTTACGATGCAGTTTTTGGCATGCAAAAGCGGGTTTTCGGGAGCAGGCGGTTCGCTCGAAAGTACGTCAACCGCCGCGCCCGCCAGACGGCCGTCGTTGAGCGCGTCAGCCAGGTCTTGCTCTATAACCAGCGGACCACGAGACGCGTTAATGAGAAACGAGCCAAGTTTCATCAAAGCAAGGGACCGCGAGTTGATAATTCCCTGGGTTTGCGGAAGTAAAGGGCAATGCAGACTCACGACATCCGCCTGCGTCAGCAGTTCATCAACTTCACACCATCGAAAGTTGGGCCAATCAGGAACCGCGCTTCGGGCCTCATCGGCGGCAATTACCCGCATTTCGAACGCCAGTGCGATCTCTGCCACGCGTCGGCCGATCCGACCAAGACCTATTATTCCCATCGTCTTGCCCGCCAGCTCGACCAAGGGAGTTTTCCAGAAGCTGAAATCCCTTGATCGCGACCATTCTCCGGCGCGAGTCGCCTCGCCGTGAAGGCCCACGTGATGGCACAGCTCCAGGAGCAGCGCAAAAGTAAATTCCGCCGTCGAGGATGTCGCATAGGTCGGTATATTAGTGACCGTGATGTTGAGCTCGCGTGCTGCCTTCACATCGACGACGTCGTACCCGGTGAAGAGCACGCCGATATAACGCGTCTTTTTGAGCTGACGCAGGATTTGCGCAGTCAGGCGGGTCCTCGTGGTGAAAACGATTTCCGCGTCGTGCGCATGCGCTACAACCCGATCGGCTGGAGTACGGTCAAAGACTTGCGGCTCGCCAATCGTACGCAGGGGCTCCCAGCTCAAGTCGCCGGGATTCAACGCGTGACCATCGAGAACGACTATCTTCATGACTGGCATACATCACCTTCCATGTGCCCCAGAGGCCGATGCATCGATCGGATTCAAGATGCGAGCGCTTCGAGCGCAACCTTACCGGTTCGAGGATCGGTCACTTCGTTGCCTGCGGAACTGGCTGCACACTCTCACCTTCGGTGGCCGACTGACCCAGATTGAGCGCGATTAGATCGTTCATGGCGATGCCGCTGGTAGCTTCCACGGAGTAACCATTGTCGAAACCTAGCGTTACCGGCGCGAGGTGCACGGCCGAGTTTTGGACCAGCGGGACGAACACCTTGCCGTCGCGGAAGATGAGCTCATCGTCAGGGACCAGCGGCGCCGATGTCGGCATTTTTACCGTTAGCGACATTGTGCCGTACATTCCCGGGTACAGCGCGCCATCGGCATTGGGGATGTCCGCCTCAACCAGCATCATTCGCGTCGCGGGATCCAACGCCTGCGGGTGTCGAGTGACCTTGGCGTTGATATCCTGGCCGGGGCGTTGCACCACTGAGATTTTGGTCGGAGTTCCGTCGTCGATAAATTTTGCCACGTCCTGCGGCGCGCTGGCGTAGACGCGGACAGGGCTAAGGGTCGCAAGTTGAACTATCGGCGACGCAGTTTCGGTGAGATGACTCAGCAAATAAGTGCTCGTTGGGGTAATGGTCTGGGCGACCAGAACGCCAGGATCGACGTATCGCGCAGTCACGATCCCGTCGAACGGTGCAGTTATCACCTCATACGACTGCAAAGCGAGCAGTTGTTTGTAGGTGGCGTCTGCTTGCAGGGCGGCGCCGTGCGAGTTGTCGGCGATCTGTTGAGAGACTCCGTGCTTGAGTACAAGCCCCTGATCTCGCTGGTCGGTGACGGATTGCAACCAGAGGTTGTCTTTGGCGTCTGCGACCTGTTGGTCCAGTTCTGGAGATTCGAGAATGGCGATGACCTGGCCCTTTTTGACCCGATCGCCCTTATCTACCCGGATCTCTTTTAGATATCCTGCGATCTTGGCGAAGACCGGGGTTTCCACATAGCCCTGGATCGTGGCGGGAAGCGTCAGCTGGCGCTCGTCGGATGCGGCTTGTGGATGAGTCACGAGAACATGCGGGCCTGCTTCCGCAAGCTTGTCGAGTTCCGACCGCTGCGCACTGATAGCGTAGGTGCGTGACACTACGACCGCAGCGCTTGCAGCTATGACCGCGATCATCGCTCCAACCCATCCCATCACATGACGACGACCATCTTTCTTCGAGTGTTCTTTTTGGGAGGGACTGGCTTCCATCCTATCCTCCTAAGATAGTCTTCGGCGCGAATTTCATGATCCTGGAGTCGCGTTCATTTTTCCCGACGTATTCTCGGCTGAAGATCGAGTAGACGGTAGGCACGACGAAGAGGGTCATCGCGGTGGCGAATAAGAGTCCTCCTATTACAGCGCGCCCCAACGGAGCATTCTGCTCGCCACCCTCGCCGAGCCCTAGCGCCATCGGCAGCATGCCGAGAATCATTGCGAGCGCGGTCATTATAATCGGCCGGAAGCGGATATGACCGGCCTGGACTGCGGCGCTGATAGAATCTGAGAACTCTTTGCCTTCCTCGCGCAACTCGTTGGCGAAGGTGATCAATAGGTTACCATTGGATACGCCCACACCAACGGCCATGATCGTTCCCATCAACGATTCGACATTGATGGTCGTGCCGGTAGCTATCAGCGTCCACAGCACTCCGGCGAGCGCACCAGGTATCGCCATCGTAATGATGAAGGGTTCCAGCCAGGACTGAAAATTGGCAACCATCAGTAGGTAGACCAGCACGATCGCCAGCACGAGACCCGCGCCGAGAGTTATGAAGGATTCGCGCATCGCCCGGCTCTCACCGCGAATGACGATTGTTTCCTCGGGCGGCAACTTCCCAAGAGAGGCGATCTCTTTTTCCACGTCCGAAGTGACGCTCCCCAGGTCGCGTCCGGATACGCTGGCATTCACGTCCATCACTCGCTGCACCGTGTAGTGGTCGATCACGGCTGGATCCGCTGAGCGAGAGATTCTGGCGACATTGCCGAGGAGCTGCGGACTGTCAGCAGTAGGCGCCGCAGACAAAGGTTTAAGTGGCGTATTCGAAATAGCATCAATTGAATTCAATCTATGTTGCGGCGTCTGAGCGATTACCGAATAGTTGATTCCGGTTTTCGGATCGACCCAGAAACTAGGCGCTAGCAGCGAATTACCGCTAGTCGAGGTCAACAGACTGGAGGCCACATCTGATTCAGTTAACCCGAGTTCCAGGGCCTTGGCACGATCGACATCGACCTTAAACGATGGATAGTTAAGCGGTTCGGCAATCCTGAGATCGACGATTCCTGGAATACGTTGCATCGCCGACTGCAGCCGACTTGCCAGCATATAGTCGGCGCTAAGGTTTGGCCCCGACACTTGTGCATCGATAGGAGCAGACAGGCCGAAGGTCAGCACCTGGCTTATGATGTCGGCGGCCTGAAAGTAGCCTTCAACGCCGGGAAAGTCGCGCGCGAGTCTATCGCGAATCGCCTTCTCATAGAAGGCCGTCGGACGGCGATGTTTCGCGTTCAGCTCAATCATGATGTCGGCGTCCTGGTCGCCGACGCTGTCGGTCGGGTAGTAGGCGAGCACGAAGGACTGCGGAGCCCCGACGTTATCACTAATACTTTGGAGCTCGTTGGCGGGAACCGCCCGACGGATATCCCGATCGATCTTCGTGACCAAGTACGATGTCGATTCGATGCGGGTCCCAGTTGGAGCGCGGATGTGAAGCCGCATCAGTCCGGTATCGACGCTCGGGAAAAAGTCCTGCCCTACGACAAAGAACAGCGGTAGCGAACCTGCGATCATCACTGCTACGCCTGTCAGGGCCAACCCGCGATGTGCAATGAAGGCTGCCAACGCGCGACTATATGCGTCCCTGACTCGGTCGAAGCCGTGTTCGAAACTCAATAGGAAACGGCCTAAGAGTCCGGAAGGTGGAGCGGTCTCGACAAAGTTGGGCAACAGATGGCTGGCCATCGCCGGCACCAGCGTTCTTGATAGGAGATACGAGGTCAGCATCGCGGCCACTACTGCCAGGGCCAGAGGTGGAAAGAGATAGCGAGCTACCCCCGACAGCAACACCACCGGGAAAAATACGACACAAATCGAAAGCGTGCCGACCAACGTAGGCGTGGCGATCTGGTGAGCGCCCTCCAGGATCGCGGTGACGAGCGGCTTGCCGGGAGTATGATTGCGGTGAATATTCTCGATTTCCACCGTCGCATCGTCGACCAGCATCCCTACCGCAAGAGCAAGTCCGCCCAGCGTCATAGTGTTAATGGTCTGCCCGAAAAGATTCAGCGCTATGATGGAAGTCAGAATAGCCAGCGGAATTGACGTAATGACGATCAGCATGCTGCGCGCCGAGCCCACGAAGATGAGCACCATGATTGCCACCAGCGTAGCCGCAGTTAGTGCTTCTTGAAGCACATCCCACAAAGCCGCTTTCACGAACACCGACTGATCGAAGGTAAGAGCTATCTTGAGTCCTTTGGGAGCGACCGCCATAATTCCGGGTAAGCGGGCCTTAACTTGATCGACAACAGTTATAGTCGAGGCGGCAGCTTGCTTAATCACGAGCAGGTAGGTGGCGGGCCGTCCATTAATCTGTACGGAGTTTGTCACGGGCTGATGGGTATCACTCACCGGTGCGATTTGCCCTAGTAGTACCGGCGTGCCATTCGCGACCTTTACCGGCAACTGGTTGAATTCCGGGACTGTCTGCGGGCTCATGTTGATGTCGACGTCATAGGTATGTCCGCCAACACGAATCGTTCCGGAGGGAATCACCGGGTTGGTCAGTGAGAGTACATTACCGATGTCCTGTGCCGACAACTGGTTGCCGTAGAGAGCCGCCTGATCCAGATTGACCATCACATTGCGGGGAACGCCGCCCAATGGCTGCGGGCTGGAAAAGCCTGGAATTGTGAATAGCGCGAGTCGGATGAAATTGAATCCGTAATCGTACAGCTGCTCTCCTGAAAGAACGTCGCTATACACATTGAGTTGAGCTACCGGAACGTTCGAAGCGTTGTAGTAGATGATCTGCGGCGGTTCGGTACCCCGCGGCATCTGATGAAGGATGGTATTCGAGACGGCACTGACCTGCGCCATCGAGGAGCCCGGATCCGCATTGGGCTGAAAATAAATCTTTACGATGCCGATCCCCAGGAGCGACTCCGACTCCATATGTTCGATTGCGTTGACCGTGGTCGATAGGGCGCGCTCGCTGATTGTCACCATCCGCCGCTCCATGTCGTATGGAGAGAGACCGGGATAGTTCCAGACCATCATGACGACCGGCAGATTGATCGCCGGAAAGATGTCTGTGTTCATGTACGCGAACGATAAGACGCCTAGTACGAGCATCAGCAGGGCCATGACCGCTACGGACAGCGGGCGCCGTAGGGCGATGAATACCAACCACATCATGGTATGAGGCTCCGCGAGTCCTTTTGTGGCGCGTCGGACGCGACTATATCCGAGCGGTTCCACCAGCCGCCGCCCAGCGCTTGAAACAGCGCCGCAGTGTCCGCGTAACGGCTGGCTTCCGCCTGCACCAAATTGATGATCGATTGCTGATAAGAATTTTCTGCGACGAGGAGTGATAGGTATGGGATATAGCCGGCCTGGTACTGATCGCGTGCGAGCTTGAAGCTCTCTGACGCTGACTGTTCGGCGATTGCGTCTGCTTTGAGGGCGTCAGCGTCGGTCTCGATCGCATGCAGAGAGTCTGCGACGTTCTGGAATGCGACCAGGACCGTGTAGCGATACTCCGCTAAGGCCTGGTTGTATGCTTCGATTGCCGCGCGTCTGAGATGCAGTAGAGTTCCGCCCTCGAAGATCGGCTGGGCAACTCCCGCAGCGACGCTCCAGGCGAGGACCGCCGGATTCACATCTTCCGCCGCATAAGTTCCGAGGCCGCCGCTGATCGTGAATTGTGGCAGCATATTTGCGGTAGCCACGCCGACCTCGGCGCTTGCTACGTGCAGAAGCGCCTGGAACTGGCGAACGTCCGGTCGTTGCTCGACCAGCTGCGAAGGCAGACTCAGCGGCAGGTTTTGTGGCAGCTGGAGTTCCGACAGATCGAAATTCGCGCCCACATCCTCGCTGGGGAAATGACCTGTAAGAAGCCTCAGCAGATCCCGCTCGATTTCCAATTGCTTGTTCAATGGCGGCAGCGTCGCCTCGGTTTGGGCTAGGGTTGTTTGCTGCACCGCCACATCAGACTGCGAAGCGCCGCCGAGATCGAATTCGTTCTGCACGATACTGAGCTGATCGCGCTCGTCGTTGATCAGCTTATTTGTTGCCGCGATCTGACCACGTAGCGAAGCCTCCTGGATCGCGGCAGTGACAACGTCCGCCGACAGGGTGAGGTAAGTCGCTTCCAATTGAAATTGCTGGTATTCCGACTGCGCATTGGCCGCCTCCACCTGCCGGCGGATTCCGCCAAACACGTCCAACGTGTAAGACACATTTACGCCGACATTCAGGAGGTTGTAGGGCGAGGTGATTCCCGTAGGTAGTCCGGTATGGTAGAAAAGTCGGCGCTCACGGAGTCCGGCCACACCGGCGGTGACGCTCGGGTATAGGTAACCCTTTTCGGCAGCCGCGGTTTCATTCGCCTCACCCAACGCTGCCTGGGCAGCAGTGACGTTGGGATTCGCCTTTAAAGCCTCGTCGACGAGCCGGTCAAGTTGCGCGGAATGAAAAAGACTCCACCATTGGCCGGGTAAGTCCCCGCCAGCCTGCAGGGTCTGCGCAGATCCGCCGATCACGTCAGCGGAGGCAGTGTGAGCTGGCAGCGGGCTCGATGTATATCCGCTAACCTTGGGAGCAGCGACGGGGTGAAAATCCGGCCCTACCGCGCAGCTACACAATGTTGCAGCTACTACGATTGCTTCTATAGTGCCGAAAATGCGCATAGGTGCCTGCATTTTGGGCGTCGTTCGTGGTGCGCTCCTTACGCATCCACATGACAAAAAACTACCCTCATCCTCCGTTGCCAAAGGCGTGAAAAGAGAGCGCTCAAATCGTGAGAGTTGCGGGTTGCGGTCCGTTCCGTTTCCGTTGCGTAGATAATGTGATCTGCCTTCACCAGAAATTCGCTCGTACGGCCCGGTGAGACTTCAGATACCAGGTGAGACGCGAAGAGCGGGCTCCACTGGTGTTGACGACGCGAGCCCGACCGTTCCCTCAGTCCACAAGGGTGTTTTTCCGTAAAGAGGGCGAATATTGGACCGTGGGGTTCGGCGGAAATTCCCTTCGAGAGACAAAAGGGCTCCGATCTACGCCAACCCTCTCCGACCCCAATTTCCACCAATTTCGCGCCGACTAGCCTGAAAATAGGCTGAAACCGATCCGCTACCGCCGCCGACTGACATCCAGCGTAGTTCCTTTGGCGTTTCTGCGACTCAGACGATTACTTGGTACTTGGGTTGATAGACCTTCTGTCGAATGAAGTTCTCGATGCTGGCTGGACGCTCCGCGCGCGCCAGATTGCGCGCGAAGATCACTTCTGCCACGCGCGTGGCTGCGTGTAACTCTGTGTCGAATATTGCTGATTGCGGAGGATAGATGAGACCAACATCCAACTCGGCCGGAGTCACCTGCTCCGCCACCGCGCGAGCGGCAGCTATGAACATCTCATCCGTGACGCGCTTTGCTTGAGTCGCATACACGGCCAGACCTATTGCCGGAAAGATATACACGTTGTTTCCCTGCCCTGGCACAAAAGTCCGGCCGCCGAATCGCACTGGAGGGAATGGGCTCCCGCTGGCAAATATGGCGCTGCCTTCCGACCAGCGGTAAGCCTCCTCAGCCGTGCACTCGGAGTGCGAGGTTGGATTCGAGTAGGGGAAGATTATCGGGCGTTCATTCAGTCGGGACATCGCCTCGATCACTCGCTGGTTGAATGCTTTGGCCACCGTGCTGACCCCGATGATGGCCTGCGGCTTTATCGTCTCGATCGCCTTGACGAAGTCCTTGGTCGGAGCGTGACTGTGCGCATACGGCTTTTGGAAATCCGCCAGGTCCTTGCGCGACGTTTCCAGCAGTCCGTTCACATCGAAAAACCAAATCCGCGCGCGCGCCGCCTCGGCCGAGAGTCCCTCCGCCGTCATCGCCTGCACCAGGAGATCCGCGATGCCGATTCCGGCCGAACCTGCGCCGAGGAACAGGAACGTCTGGTTAGAGAGCTTGCCTCGCGAGATACGCAACGCGCCAAGCAGTCCGGCCAGGGCAACAGCCGCAGTGCCTTGTATGTCGTCGTTGAAGCAGCAGACCTTGTCGCGATACCGCGCGAGCAAACGCACCGCATCGACTCCGGCCCAATCCTCGAACTGGATACAGCAGTTCGGGAATTCTTCCTGCACCGCGGTGACGAATTCGTCGACGAATTCGTCTAGCTCCGCGATTTCCGGGCGCGTCCGGCGAAGTCCGAGATAGAGCGGGTCGCGCAGAAGCTCATCGTTGTTGGTGCCGCAGTCCATCAGAAGGGGTAGCGTGAACCGTGGCGGCACCCCGGCGCACGCGGTATACAGCGCCAGTTTTCCGATCGGAATGCCCATGCCGTTGGCACCCAGGTCCCCGAGTCCAAGAATCCGCTGACCGCTGGTCACGACAATGAACCGCACATCGCGTTCCGGCCAGTTCCGGAGAATATCTCGTACGTGTCCCTTCCTCTTGATTGAAACGTAGAGACCCTTGGGACGGCGCATGATGTGGCCGAACTGCAGGCAGGCCTCGCCGACTGTCGGCGTATAGACGATCGGCAGGAATTGCGCCGGGTCGGACATCAGCACGCGAAAAAACAGAGTTTCGTCGGTATCCTGCAATTGGGATAGGTAGATGTACTTCTCAAGATCATTTGGCTTTTTTGATAACTGAAGCTGCACCCTCTGAATCTGGGTCTCCTCGGAATCGATCCCCTCTGGCACGAGGCCGAGCAGGCTGAGCGCCTCGCGCTCGCTCTCCGTGAACGCCGTCGACTTGTTTAGTAGCGGATCGCGCAGAAGCGCCATTCCGCGCAAGGTATTGCTCATGTTACCGGCCTCCGTTGTTTAACTTTTAAGTCCAACGATCCGATTAGAATTTCTTCCACCTACATGTTGGTCGCAAGACTACTGCGCTTCCTCGTGAGACGGCTGTTGCACGACGGCGGCGATAACCAGCGGTTCGCGACGGCGACGCGATAACGTGCGAATCAAGTCACGGTTCATCCTTCCGATGAACTCAAGCGGTATCTCCTTGGGGCACACCGCCTCGCACTCGCCATGATTCGTGCAACTGCCGAAGAGTTCCGCCTTCATTGCGGCCACCATGCTGACGGTTCTCTGGTCGCGCTGCGGCTGACCTTGTGGAAGCGAATTTAGGTGCGTCAGTTTGGCGGAGGTGAAGAGCATCGCGGCTGCGTTCGGACAGGCAGCGACGCAAGCGCCACAACCGATGCAGGCGGCCGCATCGAAGGCAGTGTCCGCGGATTCTTTTGGTATGAGGATCGCATTGGCATCGGGAGGGCTTCCGGTGGGCGCACTGATGAAGCCCCCCGCCTGAATGATTCGGTCGAACGCCGAGCGGCTGACGATCAGGTCCCGGATTATCGGGAAGGCCCGCGCGCGCCACGGCTCCAGGATGAGCGAGTCACCGTCTTTGAAAAAGCGCATCGACAGTTGGCACACTGTCGTGCCGCGATGGCCGCCATGGGCTACGCCATTGATCAGGAAGCCGCATGAGCCGCAGATCCCCTCACGGCAGTCGTGCTCGAAGGCGACCGGCGGCTCTCCGCGGTCGAGAAGATCCTCGTTAAGACTGTCGAGCATCTCGAGGAAAGACATGTCCTTCGTCACGTCCTTCACCTGGTAGGTGACGAACTTCCCCGCGGTGTGCGCGTTTAACTGCCGCCAAATCTTGAGTGTCAGGTTCATGGCTATTTGTAACTCCGCTGCGCGAGGTGAACGTACTCGAAGGTTAGTGGTTCCTTGTGAAGGCTTGGAGCCTGACCTGGTCCTTTCCACTCCCAGGCCGCCGAGTAGGAGAAATTCGCGTCGTCTCGTTTCGCCTCACCCTCGGGGGTCTGACTCTCCACGCGGAAGTGCCCTCCGCATGACTCAGTTCGGTTCAGCGCATCGATACACATGAGCTCGGCGAGTTCGAGAAAGTCGGAAACGCGGTTTGCCTTCTCGAGCGACTGGTTCAGCTCTTCGCCTCCACCGACGATACGCAGGTTGTGCCAGAACTCCTCACACAACTGTGGGATCCTGGCGAGAGCCTTGCGCAGGCCGGCCTCCGATCGGGCCATGCCGCACTCGTCCCACATGAGCTTGCCTAGTTCTTTGTGAAATGAGTCAGGGCCACGCTTGCCGTTGATGCTGAGGAGCTTTTCGATGCGTTGGCTGACGTCATCTTTGGCGGCCGCAAAAGCGGGATGAGAAGTGTCCACGAGCTCCAGCTTGGTTGTTGCCAGGTAGTCAGGCACAGTGGCCGGTAGAACGAAGTAGCCATCGGCGAGACCTTGCATCAGCGCGCTGGCGCCGAGCCGGTTAGCGCCGTGATCAGAGAAGTTCGCTTCACCCGCGACAAACAGTCCCGGGATGGTCGACATCAGATGGTAGTCGACCCATAGCCCGCCCATGGTGTAGTGGGGAGCGGGATAGATCCGCATCGGGACACTGTACGCATCCTCTCCGGTGATCCGCTCGTAAATATCGAACAGGTTGCCGTACTTCTCGCGAACTGTTTGCAGACCGAGCCGTTGGATCGCTTCCGCGAAGTCAAGGTAGACGCCTTGCCCGCTCGGCCCGACGCCGCGCCCTTCATCGCAGACCTCCTTGGCGTTTCGCGACGCGACGTCGCGGGGGACCAGGTTGCCGAAACTCGGATACCGGCGTTCCAGATAATAGTCGCGCTCGTTTTCGGGGATATCATTCGGAGCGCGCATCTCGCCTTTCTTCTTGGGCACCCATACGCGTCCGTCGTTGCGCAGCGATTCCGACATCAGGGTCAACTTAGACTGATGCTCGCTGCTGAGCGGGATACACGTCGGATGAATCTGTGTGAAGCAGGGGTTGGCGAACAGTGCACCGCGCCTATGCGCACGCCATATGGCAGTGCAGTTGCACGCCTTTGCGTTGGTCGACAGATAAAAGACGTTCGAGTACCCGCCCGTCGCCAGCACAACCACGTCGGCGGCGTGGCACGTGATCTTCCCGGTTACCAGGTCCCGCGTCACAATGCCACGTGCTCGACCATCGACGATCACCACGTCGAGCAGCTCGCAGCGGATGTGCATCGTCACGGTTCCGGCTGCCAACTGCTCTTCCAGGGCCTGGTAAGCGCCGAGCAACAACTGCTGTCCGGTCTGACCGCGTGCGTAAAAGGTTCGTTGGACCTGCACCCCGCCGAACGAGCGCGTGTCGAGAAGTCCGCCGTACTCGCGCGCGAAAGGCACTCCCTGAGCAACGCACTGGTCGATTATGTTAAGACTGACCTGGGCGAGGCGGTAGACGTTAGCCTCGCGTGAACGAAAATCGCCGCCCTTAACTGTGTCGTAGAAGAGGCGGAAGACGCTGTCGCCGTCATTGCGGTAGTTCTTCGCGGCATTGATCCCTCCCTGCGCCGCGATGGAGTGCGCGCGGCGTGGGGTGTCATGATAGGAAAAGCATTGGACGCGATAGCCTTGCTGACCCAGCGTCGCGGCGGCTGCCGCTCCCGCCAGACCAGCACCCACCACTATGATGCTGTGCTTGCGGCGGTTGGCGGGGTTCACCAACTTCATATCGAAGCGGGATTTGTCCCAATTCTGCTCGATCGGTCCTGGCGGTATCCTGGCGTCAAGCATGTTCGCCTCCATTGTCAGCGCACCAATCCTGTCATCACCGCGACCGGGACCGACGCGAAACCCGCGAACACGATGATCGCAACCACGCGTGAAAGGACCTTGAGCGTCCTGGTATTGCGGGCGGTGCTCCAGCCCAGCGTCTGCAACATGCTCCAGATGCCGTGGTCGAGGTGCAGGCAGAGCGCGCCCATCGCCACGATGTAGAAGACTGCGACGGGCCATACCGAGAATCCGGTGACCACGTTCTCGTACACGTGCAGGTCCTGGAACTGCCCTGGCTTGAACCCGACCGCGCCCAGCGTGAAGTGCATGATGTGGAAAACTATGAAAATAGCCAGCAGCACGCCGCCCCAGCGCATCGTGCGACCTGCAAATGAAGTCTCGATATCTCTTTTGCTTTCGTAGCCCACCGGCCTCGCTTTCCAGTTGATGCGCGTCAGTTGGTAAGCGGCGGTGATGTGAAGTGTCACGCAGGTCAGAAGGACGACGCGCACCACCAATAGCAGGTCACCGTAACCCAGTTCCGGCTCGCCTACGGTGCGCAAAAATCGCGAGTATGCGTTGATCTCGGTGGGCCCGGCGAAAATCTTCAGATTCCCGAGCATGTGGGCGATCACAAATGCGACAAGAACGATGCCGGTAACGGCCATGACGATTTTTTTGCCGATCGACGAATCCCACAACAGTGATAGCCTATTGGGCGTGAGTGCGATCGGCCGCTGTGCTGCTTGCCTCGCGCCTTGAGCGACTGACTTATGTTCTGCAACAAACATTGCCATGTGATCGCTCCTCTTTAACGCGATGAATCTGGGTCTCCGGAAGGCACAGCTCTAGTTTCTCTTCGGAGTCATTTGGCTGCCGCAGCCGCGACATATGGTTTGACCATCTTTTTCGGATCGACAACGCGATCGAACTCGGCTTCTGTCACGAAGCCGAGATTGAGCGCGGCGGCCTTCAGCGTGAGATCGTTTTCCAGCGCGTAGTGCGCGATCTTCGACGCCTTGTCGTAGCCAATCACCGCGGATAGCGCCGTCACAAGCATCAGAGAACGCTCGACGTATTCGTTGATCTTCTTTAAATTGGGCTTGGTTCCTTCGACGAGGTATTTCCGGAAGTTCGTGCACGCGTCCGCCAGGATGGTGATGGAATGGGTGACGTTAGAAATGATTAAAGGCTTGTAGACGTTCATTTCGAGGTAACCGCCGGCGCCCCCGAACCCCACCGCCGTGTCGTTCGCCATTACTTGCACGGCGACCATCGTGAGAGCTTCCGCTTGGGTTGGGTTCACCTTGCCGGGCATAATCGAGGAGCCCGGTTCGTTTTCCGGGATTTTCAGTTCGGCGAAGCCCGCTCGCGGACCGCAAGACATCAGCCGGATATCGTTGGCAATCTTGTAGAGCGAGACAGCCAACGTGCGCAGAGTGCCGGAAAGCTGGACCAACGCGTCGTGAGCGCCCTGCACCGTGAATTTGTTGGGCGCGGTGACAAAAGGCAGGTTCGTGAGCTTAGCGATCTCGGCTGCAGCAACTTCGGAGAAGTCTGGTGCTGAATTGAGGCCGGTACCCACGGCCGTTCCGCCCAGCGCGAGCCGGTAAACGCCCTTCAGCGCATCCTCGACCCGTTCCAGATCGTCCGCGAGCGCTCCCTCATAACCTGACCACTCTTGCCCAAGAGTCAGCGGCGTAGCATCTTGCATGTGCGTGCGCCCAATCTTGATGATGTCGCTCCATTCAACCGCTTTCGCAGCAATCGCATCGTGCAGATCCTTCACTGCCGGAATCAGCCGCTGCTTCATGCTGACAGCGGCCGCGATGTTCATGGCCGATGGGAAGGAGTCGTTCGAGGACTGCGACATGTTGACGTGGTCGTTGGGATGAACCGGCGTTTTACTCCCCAGTGGCGTGCCGGCGATCTGGCAGCAGCGGTTCGAGATCACTTCGTTCACGTTCATGTTGAACTGCGTCCCGCTGCCCGTCATCCACACATGCAGCGGAAACATGTCGTGGTGCTGGCCGGCCAGGATCTCGTCGCAAGCTTGCACGATCAGCCGGTGAGCCGAGTGGTCCAGCCGTCCACCTACGTGGTTGGCGTTGGCCGCCGCCTTCTTCAGCGTTGAGTAGGCCGTGATCATCTCCGGTGGGATCAGGTCTTGGCCGATGCTGAAGTGTTCCAGTGATCGCTGCGTCTGCGCCCCCCATAGTTTGTCAGCAGGCACCTCCACCACGCCCAGGCCGTCGGTTTCTCTTCGAAATTCGGTCATGGAAATGCTCCGATCCAAATGCGACGCGCATAAGGCGTGAGAAGTGACCGCTCAAAATCGAGCGGTTTGCCTTAGTAGGTGCAGGTGGTAGGGTTTGCGGCGACGCGCGATCCATCAGAAATTGTCCCGGAACGGCTGGGAGAAATTTCAGATGACACCTGAGAGGCGGAGTGGTCGACGTGGTTCGGCTGGTACCGGTGATCCGGGGCCGGGCATCTATTCTGCGCGAAAGGGAATCTTCCGCAGAGAGGGCGAGTACTGGACCGTCGGTTACGACGGGAAGTCCTTTCGTCTAAAGGACAGCAAGGGGCTCGGGTACCTCGCCCATCTCCTGCGCCATCCCGGGGTCGAATTCCATGTGCTTGATCTGGCCGGTGGCATCGGGGGCCAGCGCGATGATGATGAAGCCGGTCAGTCCGCGCAGGGCCTGCCGCGTGGCGATGAGGATCTCGAAAAGGCGGGGATCCATGTCGGCGGTCTGGGTGATGCGGGCGAGATGCTCGACGAGCAAGCCAAGGTCGCCTACCGGCGGCGGCTTTCCGATCTGCGCGAAGAACTGGAAGAGGCCAAGGAACGGGGCAACGTCGACCGCGCTGAGCAGGCGGAACATGAAATCGATGCGCTGACCAGGGAGCTCTCGCGCGCCGTCGGGCTCGGTGGACGCAGTCGGCGGGCGGTATCAGCTTCCGAACGCGCTCGGCAAAGCATCGGTAAGACTATCAGGTCGGTACTGGACAGAATCGCCCAGAGCGACGTAGGGCTGGCGGAGCTCTTCGCGCGAAGCATCAAGACCGGCAACTTCTGCTGCTATCAGCCTGATCCCGAATTTCCGATTGCGTGGGAGTTCGCCGCGGCAACTATCGAGCCAGTCGGGCAACCAGCCTCAAGCGGCGACCGCGCTCCAGGGCGTGCCGATGATCCGCAAATCCCGCCAGTGGTGCCAAACATTTCTCTGTTCTCGCTGGCGGAACGAACCGCTTTTGCGGGGCGGGAGTCTGAGGTTAGCGCGATTCGCGCGGTCATCGATCGAGCACGCGCCGGCCACGGATCGATTGTCATGCTCTACGATGGACCCGGCGTGGGCAAAACCCGGCTCGCGATGGAGATGGCGGAATACGCTTCGCACCTCGGCTTCCGATGCTCTGTGGGCCGCTGCTACGAAAGAGATGAACCGGTACCCTACGTCCCGTTCGCCGAGATCATCGAAAGCAATCTGGCGCAGGCGGCAAGCCCGGATGATTACCGTCGGGGGATGGGAGACAATGCGGCCGAACTGGCCCAGATCGCTCCAAGGCTGCGGCGAATTTTTCCCGATCTTCCCAAACCGCTCGAACTGCCGCCGGCCCAGCAGCGCCACTACCTCTTCCAAAGCGTTTCAGAGATGCTGGCCCGCTCGGCTCAAACACTTCCGCAGCTGTACATACTTGAGGACCTGCACTGGGCCGACGAATCGACGCTGGCGCTTTTGACTTATCTGGCTAATCGCGTCGCCCAGCTCCCGGTGGTGATTATCGGGACCTACCGCAGCGGATATTCCGATTCCAATCCGGCGTTGGTCAGGAGTCTGGAGGAGCTGATTCGGACGGGGGTTCGTCCGCAAAAGCTCAGCGGTCTATCCAAAGACGCGGTCGGGCAGATGCTACAAGGGCTAAGCCAGCGTGAAGCTCCGGAAAGTCTTCTGAGCCTCATTTTTGAGGAAAGCCAGGGATACCCGTTCTTCGTCGAGGAGGTGTACCGGCATCTGAGCGAAGAGGGCAAAGTCTTCGATGCGGCAGGTCAGTTCCGTACCGATGTCGAACTCGATGAGAGCGACGTCCCGGAGAACGTGCGGTTAATCATCAGCCGCCGGCTGGAGCGGCTCGACGAGAATGAAAGACGCGCGCTGACGGCTGCCGCAGTGATCGGACGCAGCTTTAGCTTCCGACTCCTGACTGAGGTCAGCCAGACCGACGTTGACGAACTTTTCACCGTCATCGAGAATGCGCAGCGGATGGGGATAATCGTCCCAAGCTCCGAGGGACCTGAGAACCCGTTCACCTTCATCCATGAACTGGTGCGTCAGACTTTACTTGCTGGCATCTCTGCTCCACGCAAACAACGACTGCATGCCAGGGTTGCCGATGCGATCGAGTCACTCTATCCCCGTTTTGTCATCGAGAGGGCTGGAGACATCGCGGACCATCTCCTCAAGGCAGGGTCCTTCGCCGACGACCGGAAACTGGTCCGCTGGCTGACTCAGGCTGCTAAGGGCGCACTTCAGGCTGCGGCATTTGAAGAAGCGCGGCGCAGTTTCCAGTCCGCCCTCTCACATCAAGGCGCCATTGAAGCAGGAGAAAGGGCTGACTTGTTGACGAGCCTTGCGATGGCCGAGCGAGCGCTTGATCAATGGGACGCGGCATTTTCCCATCTCCGTGAAGTAATCGAAATTTACATCAACCTCGATGATCGCGAGATGATCGGGAGAAGCTTTATCGAGTTGACCGAATCGCTTGTCTGGGTTGGTCGGTACCAGGAAGCAGCCGACACTGCACAGCGCGGGCTTACTTACCTTCCGACAGATGTTAGTGCTGACCGCGCGCGTCTTCTCGCTGCCTTCGCGGCCGCCTGCTCACCCGTCGCGGGCTATGCGCCGGCCGACGAGGCGCTGCGCGAAGGGTTTAACATTGCATCCCAGCTTTCCGATCCAGGATTGGGGGCCAGGCTGCGCGATGTCCAGCTGGGTGTAAATTTCCATTTTCTGCGGTTGCAAGAGGCGGTCGCGGGCGCCGCACGCAGCGAACAATCGGGCGGATCAGCGGCCTCTCCTTGGCGGCGAGGCCAGGAGTTAGCAATTCTGCATCACGTATTACTCTTTCTTGGACGTTCGGAAGAGGCACTGAGAATCGCGGACGAGCTTGAACCCCTAGCGGGAAAGATAGGGCAATCTATTTCGATCGCAGTCTGCGCCAGAGCTCGAGCTTGGATAGAGTTTGGCCAAACGGCCGAGCTCGCCAAACTTGAAACGAGCCTCGGGCAGCTTTTGAAATCTCACCGAAAGTCGCACCCCGTCTTGGAAGTTTTCTCCGAGACAAGCCTAAGTCTGGTGGATTACATTCGCGGAAACTGGACAGGCGCTCTATTGCATGCCCTGGCCTCCTGCGGCTCCGAGCCAGAGAGCGGCACCGAAGGGGTCGGTAGTGGAACGCTTTTTCGACAACTAGCTTACGCTGGCGATCGCGATGGCGCCTTCGCGATCCTGGACCAAAAGCGCAGCTGGTTGCCTCATAGCGGCCAAGACAACATCCGCAGTTCATGGTTTATGCTCGCGCTGGTGATTGAGGGTCTCGCCATGCTCGGCGAGCAAGCGCAAGCCGCAGAGCTTTATCCACTTGTTAGTGATTTGCTCGAGACTGGAGCAGTAGCCCTCTGGCCAATCCACCGCTTCACCCGAACGATCGCCGGTATCGCCGCGGCGGCGGCCCGTCAGTGGGAAGCCGCTGAAGATCACTTTCAGATCGCACTACAGCAGGCAGAGACCTTTCCCGACCGCCTCGAACAGACGGAGATACGGCGCTTCCACGCCATGATGCTAATCGATCGCGCCGCTCCAGGTGATCGCGACAAAGCGCAAACGCTGCTCAATGAAGCGCTGCTGACTTACACGCAGATCGGAATGCCCCGCCATATCGAGATGACCCAGGCTCTCCTCGCCCGCGCTGCCGGTCGTCAAGAGTAAGTCTCGGATCGCGTCTTTGATGCTCGTCGGCGGGACACGAGGTCATCTGGAGCTGCCCGGAGGCGGTGGCTGATGTTATGCGCCATCCCCGCCATTACTGAGATACCAGGGCACATTCACGATCACGATCCCGTGCCTTCCCTTCCTCAATAGACCAGCCGCGAGAAGCCGGTCGCGCTGGTTGTGGAGAAAGTATTGGTACCATCGCCGTTCGACCAACTTCGGCAGCATCACCGCGATGGTGCGATCAGGGTTCTTCTGTTCGACCTCCAGAATATGATCGATGATCGGCTGCACCACGAATCGAAACGGTGACTTCAGGACCGTGAGCTGTGGAACCTGCCGCTCCGCCTCGCGAGCCGGCTCCTCTACGCGCGACGGCCAAATTCGTTTCAGGGAGTTGGTGCTGTCTTCTCTTTCGATATGCAGCACTTCGACCTCTCGCGACATCGTCATCGCAAACCGCATAGCGTTCTCTGCGATCGAACTCCAATCGACGATCGGCACTATAACGATGGGTTCTTGCAAATTCTTGAGCCTCAGACAGCCGGGCGCCGAAATTTCTTGTTCGATTCTTCGATAGTGACGGCGGACCGCGAGCATCAGGAGGATCAGCAACGGCACCAGCAGCACCACCACCCAAGCGCCGGCCATGAACTTGACGACCGCCATCACTACTACCGTGACCGCAGTGGCGCTGGCTCCAAGTCCGTTCACCACCATGCTGGCACGCGCGGCGCTCTCCCGCCTTTTCCACCAATGCGCGACCATCCCGCTCTGCGACAGGGTGAAAGCCAGAAATGCACCGACTGCGAACAGCGGAATCAGCCGATCGGTGACGCCGTCGAACACGATCAGCAGAAGTGCCGAGAGAATCGCGAGAAGCCAGATGCCCTCCGAATAGACTAGCCGCCGCCCCTGGTTGGAGAACGAGATGGGCAGGTAGCCGTCCTCGGCCACCGCCCTACAAAGTCTCGGGAAGTCGGCAAACGAAGTATTTGCCGACAGACACAGCACCAGCAGAATTGAAGCCATGCTTACCGAGTAAAAGATCCCCCGGCCGGCGACCGCGCCGATCAATTGAGATAGAACACCCTGGTAGTTTGAGGTCCCCGGTTCGGTCGCGCTGATGTTGTAGGCATGCGCGAGATACGCGATGCCGAGCAGCAGCACCATCAGGATGACAATGATGACCGTGAGAGTGCGGCGCGCAGCGGGCACTACCGGCTCGCGAAACGATTGAACGCCGTTGCTGACCGCCTCGACGCCCGTAATCGCGGTGCATCCGCTGGCGAATGCGCGCAACAAAACCCACGCGCCTACGGCCTCGGTGGCCCTGGCGAGATGCGGCGGCGACATGATGGGATGCGGATGCCCGCCCGAGGAAATCGTTGCAAGCATCCCCCAGGACACCATCGTACAGAGACTCAGTATGAAGATGCAGGTCGGCAACATAAACAGTCTGCCGGCCTGGTTGACGCCGCGCAGATTCACGAAGGTCAGCAGAATCAGAATGACGAGGCATAGCGTGAGCGTGTACGGCTGAAGGGACGGTAGGGCCGAGATCAATGCGCCGACACCGGCCGAGATTCCGACCGCGACATTCAGCAGGTAGTCGGTCATCAGGGCGGCGGCAGCCACCAGACCGGCGTTCGCGCCGAGGTTCTCGCGCGCGACTGTATACGAACCGCCGCCGTTTGGATAAGCCGCTATGGTCTGCCGATAACTGAAGTATACGATGCCGAGCAAAATGACGATCGCCACGGTGAGCGGAACGATGAACGTCAGTCCCGCCGCACCGAGCGGCAGAAGGACGGTCAGTGCCGCCTCGGGGCCATATGCGGCGGAACTGAGCGCATCGAGTCCGAAGGTCGGCACGCCCGCGGCTGAACCGATGCGCTGATCGCCCGCCTCATTGGAGGCAAGAGGACGTCCAAGAATCGTGTCGATCAGTGAAATGTTAGGGGCGGTGAATTGATGCCGAACTGCGCCTAGTTGTTTGATTAGAATCCGCAGCCGCGCTGGTCGGCTTGGCTGCAGAATGGCATCCCCTCGTATCGACCGCTGATGAGAAAAACTTTTGATACCTGGCGGCATTAACCCACCCCCAAGCATGTCTTTTTTCCTGGCTCGGTGATCTGCTTGGGCGTTTGACAACCAAGACGTGAAAAATGACCGCACAACCAGAGCGGTAGGCCGTAGTTCGCGCAGATGGTTGGGTTTGGTTTGCGGCGACTCGAGCGCTCGGTCGCTCGTGTAGTGGCCCGGATATCGCGCCTAGATCTTGCGCCAACTTGGTTTGCCCGGATCGACCAGCTTCAGTTCGACCGGCGCGATGCCGAATAGCGCGATTACCGCAGGCTGCTTCGCGCTACTCTTTACGCCATCGTAGTGCGGTGTGCCGGCTACGCGTCTGACGAATCCTCCGGCTGGAACCGGAACCGTGCTGTCCGGATCAAAATCAGCGCCGCTGTTTACCCACCATGTGCCAGACATTACCAGCGAGAGTCGATCCGAGGCATAGTAGTGCGGAGCACTCATGTAGCCTGGGTACCACTTCATCAAAACCAGATATGGCCCGGGCTTATCCAAGCCTCCATAGAGCGTCGCCATTTCACCGCCGTGCGGCGGGGCGCCGCTCCACGTAGTCCACTTGATAGCGTCGGGAAGAGTTATTTGGGTCTCCGATGGATTGATTGCGCTGGCCCGCGCGATCGTACCCGATGCCGCGAGCTGCAGAACCCCGGATAGCATACCGAGCATAAGTGTCCGGCGGGTCAAGCAAACATTCTCCTCGAGCGTGACGCCGCCTTCTGTCACCGTCCAAATTGTTTCGTCTATGCGGCTCATCATCTCTGCGCCCCAACCTATACTCCCGGTTCCTTTATCAGATTGTCCCGAACCCACCGAGCTGCTGCACGAAGACATGGCCCTTCGCACCGATACGCACGCATTCGATATCGGGCCGTGAAAACTCAGTTGTGCATATTGGCTTGTCGACAGCCGGACATTTGTAGAGATTGGGCTCGATGGGCAAGCACTTGTCGAGGTCGAAATTCATCTCGGCGTAGTCACCGGCCTTCTGTTGAGCCGGCGTCAGATGGGGCTGCGACCCGCATCCCGCAAACGTGAGCGTAGCGATTGCAGCGACAGTTGCGCTGGTCTTAGCAAGTGAAAATCGAACGTTCATGGCGTTACCTCCGAAATGTTTCTGGCGTGCGTGCTCGAAATTCATTCGGGCGCGGAGCGAGAGCACCCTGCCGCAGTTTTTGGACGTTGCTCTTCATCTAGTTCGTTTTTCCCTTGCCGATCTGGCTCTGGGGATTCAGATTCTGCAAATGACCGCTCTCGGTGCCTGCGGTCGGATCGATTACGCAGTTGATGAGTGCCGGCTTGCCTGACGCGAGCGCATCGGTGAGAGCCCTGGTGAGGCCTCGGGGATCAGTCACGTGATGGCCGGTGCCGTCGAACGCTTCGATCAGTTTGTCGTAGCGCGCGTTCTTCATGAGAACGGTTGGCGAGGGGTCGGCCCCTCCACTGCGGTTAACGTCGTCGCCGCGGTAGATGCCGCCGTTGTTGAAGACCACGACGACGATCGGCAGGTGGTAGCGGCAGATGGTCTCGATCTCCATTCCGCTGAAGCCAAAGGCGCTGTCGCCTTCGACGGCGACCACGGGCTTGCCGCTCACGACGGCCGCGCCGATGGCGTAACCCATTCCGATACCCATCACGCCCCACGTTCCGCAGTCGAGACGCTTGCGAGGTTGGTGCATGTCGATAATGTTGCGACCGAAATCGAGCGTGTTGGCGCCTTCATTGACGACGTAGATGTCCGGCTTGTTGGCCAGGACGTCGCGGATCGCGCGAAGTGAGCTGTAGAAGTTCATCGGGTTGGGACTGGCGTTGAGATTGGCCGCCATGCGTTCGGTGTTGTGCTGCTTGCGCTCGGCGATCGCGCCGAGCCATGCGGCCTTCGGCTGGACCTGCCCAGGCTTGAGCGCGGCCAGGAACGCCGACATGGCTGAGCCGATGTCGGCGACGACCGGTGCGGCGATAGCGCGATTGCTATCGATCTCAGTCGGCGAAATATCGACCTGCACGAATTGTGTCGTCGGGGACCAACTCGGGCCCCTGCCTTGTGCGAGCAGCCAGTTCAGGCGCGCGCCGATCAGCATCACCACATCGGCCTGCGCAAGAACGAGAGCTCGTGCGGCCGCCGCCGACTGTTTGTGGTTGTCAGGCAGCAGGCCCTTCGCCATCGACATCGGCAGGTATGGGATTCCCGTCCTCTCGACGAATGATCGAATCTCGTCATCAGCCTGTGCGTATGCGGCGCCTTTGCCAAGAATGATGAGCGGACGCTGAGCGCTCGCGAGCAGATCGATGGCGCGTTTGATCGACTCGGGGTCGGGGACCTGCCGGGGCGATGGATCGACTACGCGCACCAGCGATCGGGCGGCCGCGTCAGTATCGAGGGTCGCGCCAAGGACGTCGGCGGTTAGATCCAGGTAGACGCCACCAGGCCGCCCTGATACTGCCGCATGAATTGCGCGTGCGACTCCGATGCCTATATCTTCGGGTTTGCTGACTCGGAAAGCTGCTTTTGCGTAGGGCTTTGCAGCGTTCATCTGATCGAGTTCTTCGTAATCGCCCTGCTGGAGATCGACGATTGCCCTGTCGCTCGACCCGCTAATCTGGATCATCGGGAAGCCGTTGGTGGTCGCATTCGCCAGCGCCACCATCCCGTTCAGAAAGCCGGGGGCTGAGACCGTCAGGCAGATGCCCGGCTTCTTCGTCAGATAGCCGGCGACCGCAGCCGCATTTCCGGCTGACGCTTCATGCCGAAAGCCGATGTATCGGATCCCTTCCGTCTGCGCGAGACGGGCCAGGTCCGTGATCGGGATGCCCGCCACTCCGAAGATCGTATCGATTCCATTGAGTTTCAGGGCATCGACCACAAGATGAAACCCGTCGGTGACTGAGTGAGAATTTTTTTCGTTTGGCATGATGAAACACCTTCAAAAAAAAGATTTGGCGGGCGCTCAGACGATTTTGGCAGTGCGCATCTTGTTGATCTGTTCCGCGCTGTAGCCCAGCATCGTCAGCACCTCGTTGGTATGCTCGCCCAGCAGCGGGGCGCCGGTAATCTTCGGCGTGAAGTCGGAGAACTTGATCGGGCTGCCGACAGTCAGATACTTGCCCCGCTTCTCTTCCTCCACCTCGACGATAGAGCCGCTGGCGCGCAGGGCAGGATCGTTTTCGATTTCCTTCATCGATAGAACCGGTCCGCATGGCACATCGAACTTGCGCAGGATGTCCACCGCTTCGAACTTGGTCTTGTCAGCCAGCCATTTTTCGATCTCGGCAAAAATGTCGAAGATCTTGTCCTGCCGCGCACGAGCAGTGGCATAGGCCGGATCCTTCGCCCATTGCGGCTTGCCGATGGCCTCGCAGGTTCGTGCCCAGTTCTGCTCCTGGATCGTGAAATAGATGTAGGCGTTTGGATCGCTTTGCCAGCCCTTGCACTTGAGTACCCAGCCCGGCTGCCCGCCGCCGCCTGCGTTACCGCCGCGCGGGACCGCTTCGCCAAACTTCCCGTTCGGATACTGCGGGTACTCTTCCAGATAGCCGACGTGATCGAGCCGTTCCTGGTCCCGCAGCTTGACGCGGCATAGATTCAGCACCGCATCCTGCATCGACACGGCCACCTTCTGTCCCTTGCCGGTTTTCTCGCGGCCAATCAGCGCGGTCAGGAGGCCGATCGCCAGATGCATTCCGGTATTGCTGTCGCCAAGCGCCGCGCCGCTGACCGTCGGCGGACCGTCCCAGAATCCGGTCGTCGAGGCGGCGCCGCCGGCGCACTGCGCGACGTTGTCATAAACCTTGAGGTCCGCGTAAGGCGAATTTTCGCTGAAGCCCTTGATCGAGCCGAAGATGAGGCGAGGGTTGAGCTTCTGAAGATACTCCCAAGTGAAGCCCATCCGGTCCATCGCACCGGGCGCGAAATTCTCGACCAGCACGTCGGCTTGGCGGATCAGCTTCTCCATGATCGCCTTGCCTTCGGGCGTCTTGGTATTCAGTGTCAGCGACTTCTTGTTGCTATTGAGCGTGATGAAGTACAGCGCATCCAAATCGGGGACGTCCCGCAATTGGTTGCGCGTCACGTCTCCAACGCCCGGCCGCTCGACCTTCAGCACGTCCGCGCCAAACCACGCCAGCAACTGCGTGCATGCCGGTCCGGCTTGAACGCCGGTGAAGTCGATAACCTTAATTCCTTCAAGTGGTAGTGCCATGGTCAAATGCTCCTCCTTGCTTGTGAACTGAAATATCTTGATGCGAACTTACACTCGAACCTGCGTGAGAATTGGGCGCTCAAAAGACGTGCGCTCGCTTTTCTCAGTAATAAGAGTTTTCAGCGCCACGCAGGTGAGGCGTGCGAAATGGCCGCACGAAGCGCGCCTCCCAATTTCCCGCCTTGATACGCGTAGCGTTCGTTGTCGTTGGTCAGATAACAAGCTGGAGAAAGTCGGTCGTGACAACAGACACTCTTCTGGAACGGGTGCACGATTCACGTAGCGGCAAGGTTCACCTTCCCAGCGAAGAGGTAGCGGAGCTTCAGGAGTGGTTGGCGGTGAGCCTCGCGATGATCGCCGGCTTCCTGGATGCCTATGGCATCATCACCTACGATACCTACGTGTCATTTATGAGTGGAAATACCACGCAAGCCGGCTATAAAATCGGGGAAGGTAATTGTTGGGGAGCAGCGCATTCAGCGCTGGCAATCGTATTCTTCGTGGGCGGGTCCTTCGCCGGAGCTTTGCTCGCGCATTCGGGGGTGCGTCGGATACAGCGGCTGGTTTTTGGAGTGGTCGCAGCCTCTCTGGCCTTGATCGTCGGGTTCACGCAACTTGGATTTTCATCGGGTTGGGTTCCCATTGCGGTGGTTAGTTTCGCGATGGGCGCCATGAATACCGCGCTGTCCCGCGTTGGCGCACAATACGTGAGCCTGACCTTTGTAACCGGGACGTTGAGCAGGATTGGAGTGCAACTCGCGCTCGCGGCCAGGCGTGCGCCTCTTCCGGGCAGCCAGGGATCGTGGGATACACATTTATACCGGGCTGTGCTCTCGGCAGGTATCTGGGCCGGGTTCCTGACCGGCGCATTGTTGTCGGGGGTGGCGACACCGCGCTTTGGAGTGTGGGTTTTACTTTTTCCCATGCTTATCCTGTCGGCGCTGGCGGCGTCAGACCGGACTACGAGCGCGACAGTCTAATCTCGATGCCGAGGCCTGCTTCACGCGGCGACATGAGAGTTCTAGCTGGCCCGAAAAATGGCCCAAAGATGTCGACGCGAATTTGCGCGCCCGATTCTCTCAGGAGAACAAAGCTGCCAGCTCGTTGCGGGGGACCTTGCCCATCGCGTTCCTGGGTATCGCGGAGACCAGGTGGATCAACTTGGGCACTTTGAAATCCGCCAGGCGGGTTCCGCAATACTTTTGCAGTTCCTGTGGTGTTGCGGCACCTCTGAGCACCACCGCGGCCGAGACCTCTTCGCCGTACTTGGGGTCGGGCACTCCGAAAACCGCAGCCTCGGCTACCGCCGGATGCTCCAGCAACACAGCCTCGACTTCCGCAGGTGAGATCTTCTCTCCGCCTCGGTTGATTAGGTCCTTAATCCGCCCGGTCAATGCGAGGTAGCCGTCGTCATCGATCGCACCGATGTCTCCAGTGCGAAACCAACCATCGATGAAGGCCGCGGCATTAGCCTCGGGATTGTTGCGATAGCCGCGCATCACGTTGGGACCGCGTACTACAACCTCGCCTGAAGTGTTCGCCGCCAGATGGCGGCCCGTCTGGTCAATGACGGAGATTCCCGCCCCGCGGCCGACGGTACCGGGCTTGCGCACAAGAGGCGGTAACGGATTGGTCGAGACCTGATGCGCCGCTTCCGTCATGCCGTAAGCTTCAAGCACGGGCGCTCCGAAGCGATTCTCCAGGTCCATCAGAATTGCCGGCGCGAGTGGAGCCGAACACGAGCGAATGAATCGCGGGCCGCCGTGAGGTGCCTCGTCGCTGTCCGCTCTTTCGAGGAGCACTTGATGAATAGTAGGCACCGCGGTGTACCAGGTCGCGTGATGCTCGCGGAACAGCTTCCAGAACTCGGAGCCTGAAAAACGCGGCGGTACGATTACCGAACCCCCGGACGCCAGGGTGGACAATGCGGCGCCGATCAAACCGTGGCCGTGGAACAGCGGCAAAACTACCAAGCTGCAATCTACGGGAGTCAGATCGTACCGCGCCGCGATATTGCGAGATGACCACAGCACATTGCCGTGGCTGAGCGGTACACATTTGGGCCGGCCGGTGGTGCCACTGGTATAGGCGAATAGTGCGATGTCATCGGGATCAGGAGCGTCGAGGCTGGTGTGCGACGCCTTCGGCAACTCCGGGATTTGCACAACGCCGCTCCCGTCAACGGTCGGTTGCCACATCTGCAAACCAAGTCCGGCGACGGCTTCCCTGACATTGGAATTGGCGCCTCCAGTAACGACCGCGCGCGCCTGAGCGTCTTCGACAAAAAAGCGTATTTCGTCCGGCTTGTCGGCCGGATTGAGTAGCGCAGCGACCAATCTGGCGTGAGTCAGAGCGAGAAATACGACAAGGAACTCCAGGCTGTTGGGCAGTACGATCGCTACGCAGTCACCGGGCTTCAGTCCGGCGCTCCTCATTTTTCCTGACAATCTCTCAATCTGATCCGCCAGAGTCTTGTAGGTCACAATTACCAACGGAGAGGTCGAGATTATCGCCGGCGCCGAAGATCCAGGATCCGCGAGCAGGTCTGCAAGGCTCAGTCTTCCCGTCATGCGGCGGTCTCGGCGGATGGCAAAGCGGTCAGCTCGCGGACAACCTCTATTCGGTCAGCCTCGATGAAAGCCGCAAAATTTGCAGCGCCATCAAAATTGCCGATGTCTTCGAAAGACTGCGGGATTCCCAAGCGCTTGCCATACCAAACGCGCCAGATTTCTTTGCGTCCCATCGCCATAACCTCCGTTGTTCATACCGAGAGGCGTGAAAAATGCCCGCACGACACGCGTGCCTACCAATTTCCCGCCTTGGTGTGTGAACTAGTTGAATCTCCAAGATCAGGCGGAAAAAGACCATGATGAACAAAGCGCCTCTCGTCAAATGGGTGAGAGATCCACGGAGCGAAGAAATTCATCTCCCCAACGAAGAGGTGACGATCGTTAGCGTCATACGCAACCTGGATCGCACTTTAATGAAAGTGAGATGGCAGGCTGGAGGTGACTGCGCGGTGTTTCCGGAGGAGCTCGCGGAAATTCATCAAGGCTAGTCGCTAGACTGTGGGTACGATGGCAAGCACGGTATCGATGCAGATAGTCGAAGCAAATGAATCACGCGACTGATTACGCCGAAGAGCTGCGAAGAGCGTATTCAGCCTTCGTGGCAAAGGCTGCCCCGCATGAAAAAATGGCTCTGGATGAGCTGCTCGAGAAGGCCCATACGCATGCGGGCGATCTCCTGGCAGGCAAGCGATCGCTGGTCGAGCACCCGCACCTCGCCATGGCGTGGAGCATGCTGCATCCGGGGCCGGACCGGCTGATCATCGAGCGCCTCAATATGATGGGAATGCTTCCTCCGTATGTGGACGGGCATGGTGGCATCTGGAGCAATAGAAAGTACGAGGAGATGGACCCCGGATGGACCGAAGCTTTGGCCCAGTTTCTCGGGTACCGGGATGACAAGGCTCCTGTTGGAAATACGCCTCAAATCCTAGGCATACCCGATGTTGCGACACTGGTCCTCGCGGGAGATTGGGGCACAGGTTACTGGAGGCCAGGAACGGGGGCGGAGAGGGTAGCGACGAACATCAACGAGAACCGACCGGACTACTCGGCGCACCTTGGAGACGTTTACTACGTTGGTAAGGAGTCCGAAGAGGTGAGCAATTTCATCAATTGCTGGCCGCAAGGGAAATTTGGGTCGTTCGCACTCAACTCCAATCACGACATGTATGCTGGCGGCCACGCATATTTCGAATCTACACTCGCAGCCGGCGGGCCGTTTGATTTGCAGCGGGGCACGTCATACTTTGCACTTGCCAACAAACGTTGGATAGTGATCGGCCTCGACAGCGCCTACTACTCGTCGCCTGACAACCTTTATGACCGAGGCGCCATCGATGCTATACAGGGCGCATTCCTGGGCCGTCTCGCCATTCAATACGCAGACCGTCGAATCATTATATTGTCTCATCATGGAGCGTTCAGCCTGGCCGGGGATCAGATGTATCCGTTGTGGGCGCAGGTCACTGGCGCGCTTGGACGCACTCCGGAATATTGGTATTGGGGTCACGAGCACAACGCGGTCGCATACAAACCAATTGAAAATTGCCGCTGCCGATGTCTCGGCCATGGAGCCATTCCCTATGGCGATGCGAGAGACCTGGCCGGCGCACCTGCCGTTGATTGGTTTGAGGTCCAAAGTGCGAAAGATGCAATAGTTCCCGAACGAGTCCTTAACGGCTACGTTCGCGTAACCCTTGATAACGAGTCGTTGACCGAATTATTTGTGGGAGAGGATGGTAGCGTCCGATGGCCTCAGGGGAAAGCGCTCTAGTTAATTTCGCCGACCGATGCACGTTCTCCCGCACATAGTAGACCGGTTTCCAGTACAGGCGCCGGGTGGCCCTTTCCGCGGGGGCTGAGTTCTGTTCAACTCCCGATCATCTCCATGGCAGGCGTTGGCCGAGACTATGAGTGAGGCCCTCGATATCCTTGGCCGCGTATACATGCCGAGGCGGTGTCTCGAATGTTTCATAGGGGCGAAGGCGCAGTACCACGCGCTTCTCAGCGATCACACCTTGTCGAACTTGTCCACGTACCGACTCAGGCATCGGCTGGCCCGCCATCACACCGGCAATTCTCATCGCCAGATCCGTGGCGGCTTCGACATCGGTTTCCACCGACGCGTCGCAATACACCTGCAGGTACGTCGCCGGCCACTTTTCGTCCAGCACGCAAAGCGAGACTTTGGGATTTCTCTTGACCGCCTTCGCCTTTCCGCGCTCAGTCATGGTCGAGACCAAAATGTCATCCCCGTCCATCACGTAGTAGACGATCGTCATCGATGGACCATCGTGCTTGCGACCATACCCGAACACGCACGTGCGATGCGCGCGGACAAATTCGCGTCGTTCCTCTGCCGTCATCGTATGTTCTCCTTGTTCAAAAGATCGGTCCGCTCAGTTTCCTGGCGCGCTTCAAGGGCGGCCCGTACCGTGCCTAAGCTTCCCTGCAGATGGGTGACGAGCACCCGCGCCGCTTGCTCGACGTCGCCGGTGAGCGTTGCCTCGAGCAGCAGCTCGTGCTCGGCCATCGACTCGCTGACGTGCTCTGAGTAATGAGCGTTCAGGAGTAGATACCGTTGCGAATGCTCGGCCAGCAAGTTGATCAGTCGCCGCGCCCACAGCGATGGGCATCGTGCCAGCAGCGCAGCGTGAAAAGTGCGGTGCGCCTCCAATATCAAGCGGTCGTCAGAAGAAGGAACAGGGCTGAGAAGCTCGAAGAGGCGCTTGTGGGCAGCGGCAACCTCGGCGCGGTGAGCGTCATCGCTCCGCTCCAACGAGCGCCGCAGCGCCCAAGGCTCGAGCATCAAGCGCAGCTCGTAGATCTCTTCTGCCTCCGCTACCGATGTAGCCGCCACCCGGGCGCCGCGCTGGGAGCTCAACTCCACCAGCCCGATACCTTCCAACCGCTGAAAGGCCTCGCGCAGCGGTGTAGGGCTAAGCGCCCACCGCTGGGCCAACTCGGCAGCCACTAAGCGCGCGCCAGGCGGCAATTCGCCACTTACGATAGCGTGCTTGAGTCGTTCATAAACCCAATCGGAACGCGTCTGGGGTGCAGTCTCCATCATGATGGCCTTTATAGCCAAACTTCACTTGATTTTCAATAATATATAGAATATTTTCTCTGTTTTCGCGCTGGGTAGATACGCCGCGTCAGACAATGCCCAGAAGAGGTGAGGTATGGAGCAAAGCAACGGACAATACAACGTCGGTGGAGTGATCCTGCCCCGCCCCTTTAAGATCCGGCGGCTCGGACATTTCGGCTTTAACCTCGCTCAGCTGGCAGACGGCGTCAGGTTTTACACCGATCTCTTAGGGTTTCGTATCACTGATGTACTGGACCTCAGCAAGCTTCCGGGCGTGGCGCCCGCGCTCGCTCGCCTCCCAGACCCACGAGTTGTTTTTACCAGCCATGGATCTGATCACCATGCGCTCCTGCTTGCCCCTAAGGCTCTCGGCTCCATGATGGGCGATGATACCGGGTCCTCCGACATTACGGTCAATCAGATCACCTGGCAGGTCGGCACGCTCGAAGAGGTAGTCAATGCCTACCAGTTCTTCAAAGAGCGGGGGATCAAGATCCGCCGGGTAGGACGGGATATGCCCGGTAGCAACTGGCACGTCTATTTCTGCGACCCGGACGGGCACACGATCGAACTCTACTACGGTATCGAGCAAGTGGGTTGGACCCGTCACAGTAAGCCAAGGGCCATGTACTATCGCCGCTTTGACGAGGCGCCTTCAATCCCGCAGATGTCCGAAGCCATGGAGATCGAGGATGCCTTGCAAAAGGGTATTGCTATCACCTCCGGGTACCGTCCCAAGGAAGATCTGCCGTATACATACAATGTGGGCGGGGTACTTTTGCCGCGTCCGTTCAAGATCACGCGCATTGGGCCGGTAGGACTCTTTGTGACCGATCTGGACAGAGCTGAAGCATTTTACACAGAGCTAGTCGGATTTATGAAAACCGAGGAAGTCCGCTTTAAGGGCCGGCGATGCGTGTTTCTACGCACAGGGACAGAACACCATAGCATCGGACTATTTCCCAAGGAGTTGCGGGATGAACTGGAACTGAGCGCCCATACCACGTGCATGACCTTTGGGGTAGAGGTGGGGAGCTATGATCAGCTGCGCAGCGCGGTGCATTTCTTCAAGGAAAAAGGATCAAAAGTAGTGGATCGCATCCCGCCAGAGTTATATCCCGGCATTGACTATGCGGCGCATGTACAAGATCCGGACGGGCATTGTTTGCAGCTCTACTATTATATGGAGCAGGTAGGATGGGATGGTAAGCCGCGGCCCCAGGAAATGCGGCGTCCGGTCCAAGGGGTATGGCCCGAAGTGCTGGAACCGCTGTCGGATACCTACGTGGATCAGACCTTCCAGGGACCACTAGGCTAGCCATGATGCACAGAGCGTCGCGATAGGAATACAGTCGTCAACCTTTAACCGTATAAGGAAAATATGAAGCTTGCTCTATTCAATGACTATCTGCCGGGCATAGTGAACGGCGACCGGATTATCGATATCAGCGATATTGTTGGTCCCGCAGTAATGAGCTTGCCGCCGGCCGATCGCATGCTCGCACTCATTGCTGACTTTGATCGGCTGCGCGCCAAAATCACTGAGGGCGCTGGCAGCCCAGGGTTTCCGCTTGCACAAGTGCAACTGCGAGCGCCGGTGCCACGGCCGAGTAAGATGCTCTTCGGCCTCGGCAACTATCATGAGAACGTCCAGGGCAAGGTGCCTCCGCTAGGCCTCTTTCTCAAGTCACCCTCCTCGATCCTGGACCCGGGCGGAACAGTCAAGCTGCCGCCGATTGACGCGGTGATTTTCCATCACGAGGCGGAACTCGGGTTCGTGATCGGAAAACGCGGCAAGGATATTCCCGAGGCCGAGGCGCTCGACTACATCTTCGGCTATACCTGCATCGTTGATGTATCGGCGCGTGGTCTGGGCGGCGGCGTGCTTTTCATCGACAAGTCGCCCGATACGTTCTGCCCGATGGGACCGTGGATTGTGACTCGTGACGAAGTGCCTGAACCACAAAACCTGAGTGTCAAGTTCTGGGAGAACGAAGAGTTACGCCAGGACTACAACACCGATGACATGGAACATCCGATTCGTGAGATCATCGCCTGGGCATCGAAGATCGCGACCCTAGAAGTCGGCGACGTCTTCGCCTGCGGCACTAATCACCAGGGGCTCGGTCCGATGCAGGACGGCGAGACCGGGACGATCGAAATCGAGCGCATCGGGCGTATGACCGTCAAGGTCGAAGATCCGCAAAAGCGCCGCTGGCCGGTCGGCATCGATCGTGGGATCGGCAACGCTGTGCGGCAAATGAAGCTCACCGGCGTGATGCCGAAGCCGAGCGAGGTGTTTCAAACGAAGCGCATTACCTAACACGCTGTTTGCGCGCAGCCGCGACGCGGAGTTTAGGGAGCGCTCCTGGGTGGTTCACAACGAAGGCGCTGCAGAGGATGCAGTATTGGCCGAACATCCAAGTACTATCGGAACTCGAGAAGGTACTTTTGAAAACTACGACCGACGATGATGAAGTTGATGCACTCGCACTGAGCAATTCTCATCAACGGTGGCGGGACCGCTCCGAGACTTACTCTTACCTATTGGCAGCGGGCGAGCAGAGTCTGAGTCAGCTCGACGTGGCGGGGCATTCCGATATGCGTGTAAGTCTCCAGCGCTTCACCAAGTAGTGTTTGCGCCTTTTCGCGATCTCCAGTTGCGGCGCGGTCCAGCAGCATCATGGCATGAAAACGGCATATATCCGCCTGCTCGATAACGTTTGGGTATGATTCGGCCTGCTGCATCGCAATCCGAAAATGATTTTCCGCCGCACCCCAGTTGCGCGCGGCGGTTGCAGCGATTCCGGCGACGGTCTGCGAAAAACGACAAATCGTGGGGAGACAAATCGTCCCCGTATCGATGATTTCACAGATAAGTGGGTAAACGATCGCGGCCTGCTCGAGTTCGCCGAGTACAAACAGCCCCTCAACGGCCGCGAACGACAGTATCATTGAACCTATGAGGTTCGTTTTCCCGAGGCGCGCAGGCATTTCGGGATATTGGTTCAAGAGCGCCAGTGCGCTTTCTCTCGCGCGGGAGTAAGCGAGAACCCGAAATCGCATTGCAATGCTCATAGCTTGGACGTGGCGCGGCACTTCCGTGAACCAGCCCCTCTCAGTATATTCGAGGGACTTGTCCCAGTTTCCTCGAAGAAATTCTATCGTGCTCAACGCTAACAGGGTCATGAAAAACGGTCTCAGCCGCAATTCCATCTGCGCATCAAGATCGCGGTGATGCTTTTTTTCGAATAGGGCAAGATCCGGTTGTCGGCAAAATTCTGTCCAAGCCAAACCCAGGTGACAGAAGAACATCGCGGGCAAGTGACCGATTCGACTTGCCAAAGGTTCCAATTCTTGGCAGATTCTCTCGCTCTCCTCCAGATGACCAAGCTGTTGCAGAATAATAAAGAACCACAAAAGACGGTGTGTACGAATCCACAGCGCAGCTGGCGTCAGCAGTTCCGCACTTCCAAGTGAATCTTCAAGTGCTTCGCGCAAGTGGAAGCAGGCGAAATTGAATCTCGATCTGGAAGCCAGAATCGCACCCTTGACTCCTGTATCGCCAAGCTCCTCAGCAATCGCTAATGCGGCGGTGAAATCTTCACGCCCTGCATCTGGTTCATCTTCGTCTAATTTGCCGAGCGCGAGAAGCGTCAGCAGCAACGCCCGCTCACTGCTGCTGGTTGAGAGCTTGGGCAGAAGGCGCTCAGCCTTTGCCAACGCTTCTCGTCGCGTGGCAGTGTAGGGCGCGCCTTCCGCAAGCTGGAGACAAGTCCTGGCGATGCTCTCCTGGTCGGCCAAAGTCTCAAAAATTTCCAGCGCCTGCTCCCAGAGAATGTACGCCTCACTCCAGCGGCCAAGACCGCGGTTTGCAATCCCAAGGCTGTACATGAGTTCCGCTCGCCGGCGTGAGTCGCTTTCGTCAACTCGCGACAACGCCAACTCGAAACTAACGCGCGCTTCCTCGAACGCGGAAGCTTCGAGTGCGTTATTGCCGGCCTCGCTTAGCCATCTGAACAACGCCTCGCGATTGGCAAATGATCCGGCTTTGACGAGATGGTCCGAAATCTCGCCCGCTTGCTCTTTGGCTGAAGTTGGTTCAAGCGACTCAAGTGCCGCGGCGACCTTGGCATGCAATTGCTGCCGGCGCACGATCGAGATCTCAGCAAGTAGCGTCTGACGTACCAGCTCGTGGGTGAAGGTGAAGGGTTTCTCCGGCCCCTCCGAGCTCGGAACGACTATCCCCATCCGCTGCGCTTTCTCGATTGCGGTGAAAAGTTCGTCAACGTCGGTCTGGCTGACCTCTGTCAGGAGCCGGAAGCTAAAGCTACGCCCGATCACTGCGGCAGCGGCTAGCGTTCGCTTTTCACTCTCATCCAGGCGTTCAAGACGGCGTCTGATTATTAACCGCACGTTGTCCGGAACGTCGCTCTCGCCGATCTCGATGTCGGTGCGGAACTGACCGGACGCGTTGAACACTTTCCCTTCTTCGACCAGATGCCGGTAGATCTCCTCGACGAAGAATGGATACCCCTGGCTCTCCCCAAAGATAAGATTCACCAGATTTTCGGGAGGTTGCCCTTTGCTGAGAGAATGCAACATCTGCGCGACCGCGTCTTTGGATAGACCGCTCAGTTTTTGCGGACGGACACCGATCCGAATCAGCTCCTCCAGAGTCCTTACCAACGCCGGATTAGTATCGGAATATCCGCTGCGGTAGGTCCCGATAATCACCGCCCGGAGCTGAGTGACGCGATTAGCCAGATACGTCAGGAGCGCCAGCGTCGATTCGTCGGCCCAGTGAAGATCCTCAAACAAGTAGATGCAGGGCCGTATTCGAGCCGCCTGCGCCATCGTCTCTGCCAGGCTTTGGAAGAGATAACGGCGCTGTTGCGCTGGAGGCAGTTCCGGCGGTTTGGGAAGGTCGGGGAAAATTCGCCGCAGACTCGGCGCTATCTGAGCCAATTCTGCCGCGTAGGGGCCCATTTGCCCCCGGTACTCTTCGAGACTCGCCGCCTGCGCGAGATTATTCTCGATGATCTCGGCGAACGGGAGGTACGGACAAGGTTCGTCTCTTTCGTAGCAGTGCCCGACCGAGCAGCGGAAGCCATTGCGCGACGCGTACTCCGCGGTCTCCATGGCCAGCCGGGTTTTGCCCACGCCAGGTCCATCGTAGAGCATGACAACCGATCCGTGGCCGGCGCGCGCGCGATCGATGATCGCGCGAATGGCGCTGCGTTCCGATTCCCGCCCCACAAAAGCGGTTCGTTCCGCCAGCGAGAATGGAGAAACTTCCAGCATCGGCAGCGGCTGGGGATGATCGGCAAGGCCTGGAGCGGTATCCCCACTTGCGGCCGGCTGCTTCGCTGGCTCGATAGTCGAGTTTGCGTCTGAAATTGAGACTGTCGCAGCGAATTCCCACGCGATCGGGAAATCGGGGTCAGGCTGGTAGGAGCAGAAGTAGCCCATCTTGATGCAGCGCGAGAAGAAGTCTCCCAATGCAGCATCGTTCCGCTCGATTCTATCCAGCACCGACTTGATCGTCTTGTTGATGCGTTGCCGGGCTCGTTCGGAGGCCGACGCCGCTCGTCGATTGCGTCCGCCAAGACCGACGGCGCGCGAGAGCTCCCTGGTCAGCGTATCGATCTCCTGTTCCGCCTGCTCTGCGCGCTCGACGTTTCCCTGTTCCTTGGCTTCTTCCAGCTCTTCGCGGAGCTCGAAAAGCCGGCGTCTGTACGCGACCTTCGCTTGCTCGTCGAGCATCTCGCCCGCATCACCCAGACCGCCGATATGAATGCCTGCCTTTTCGAGATCCTGATCCCCGCGAGGCAGACCCTGGGCCTGGCCGGGTTCGTCATCCTCACGGTGGCCCGCGATTCCACCCGCCAGATCGAGCACATGAAATTCGGTGCCGGGATGGCGCAGCAGATGGGCTATGTATCCGAGCCCCCTAGTGTCCTTTAGACGAAAAGGTTTAGCAGCGCTGCCTACGGTCCAATACTCGCCCTCTTTGCGGAACACCCATCTATGTACGGGATGTACGGTCGGACCCAAATCCCCGACACCCGCCGAACCAGGGCGAGCACTTCGCGTCTCACGTGGCATCTAAAATGCTCCCAGGCCGTCCGAGCGAATTTCCGATGACTGAAAATCGGATTATCTGCCCGATCCTTGGGTGCGGCAACCCCCGGAACGCTTCTTTGTGAGGTCGTTTTTCACATCTTCCGCGCGGATATTCTTCACGCCTTTGGAATCTAAGTAGGAGCGCGGTTTCAGCCGCCGAGATGCCGGCTCGCTTCAGCTAACCGAACCCGCCCGCGGCCTGGAGCGCGCCGCACACGAAATGAGACGCGCCGGCTAAAGCGCTGCGTAGAGAAGTGTCCGGCCTAAGCCGGAGGTAAAGTGTCACAAGGAGACAAAGCTATGAATGCCGTCGATTCAACGAGCGATTCAGCTAACTACCTGGTGAAACCGACCGACGCAGAGACAGCGGACAGCAGACCTACCTTTCGGCGGCCGAAGATCGTTTTGCCGGTTCCTCCGCCGGCATTAAAGTTCCAGAAGGTACAACCCGGGGTTCCGGATACTCAGCTGACTCGGGAAGCAACCGGGCTTCTCCACGAGTTCAGCACGCCTCTGCTCTTCAACCACTCTCATCGTGTCTTCTTGTGGGCCAACGAGCTGGGACGCCAGACAGGAGAGCCGTTCGATGCCGAGCTGCTGTTTATCTGCGCGGCGTTTCATGATCTCGGTCTGCTGAAGAAGTTCAGCAGCCCTGACGACCGGTTCGAAGTGGACAGCGCCAACGCCGTTCGCCAGTTCCTCGAGCACCACGACGTGCCCGCCGCGCGAATTCAAGTGGCCTGGGACGCAATCTCTCTACACACCACTCCGGGCATCGCAGCGTACAAGCCGCTCGAGGTCGAGCTTCTATATAACGGCGTGGGACTCGACGTGCTGGGTATCGGCTATGAGCAGTTTCCGGAAGATCTGAGAAAGAAGATCGTCGATCAATACCCTCGCATCAACTTTAAGCAGGATATTGCAAAGGCCTTTCTCGGCGGTTTCGAGCATAAGACCGAGACGACCGAAGGCACCTGCAACGAGGACATCTGCTCCTACTTCATCCGCAACTACAAGCGCAGCAACTTCTTCGATCAGATTCAGAATTCACCGTTCCAGAACTCCTAGATGTAGCTGACGCGTCTGATCGAATTTTAAGGAAATCCAAACGCTCATTAATAGGGAGTTCTCAAATGAAGGAAGAAAAGACACTGACTACCGAGAGTGGCGCAACCCGTTGCGGACAATCAGAACTCGCTGACGGCCAGAGTTGCGGGCGGCTTGTACTGTCGCCCGTTCGGGCAGAGAGTTCCGGTCCCGGCAACCTTCATCTCGTCAACGGCCAGGAGGTGAAATCCCATGAACAGCGATGCATGGAATAGCCATAGATGGTGTGGGGACAATGGACCCCGAATCGATATCAAACAGGTCAACTCGGTTGTCCACCATCACTGTTCCCGATGCCAACGCGATTTCGCATACGACCTGGTTTCCGAAAAGCGATACGCCGTCCAGGTCGCGATCTTCGCCCTGTGCAGACTTCCAGATCGAGTCAGCAAGCAATGGCTCGACGAACTGTGTCCCGGTGCGCCGATGCCGCTCGACACCAAGTTCCGCACTAGAGGGATCGAGAATCGGATCCAACAAAAATCCGCACAACAAATTGGCTAGGGTTCAAATCTTAGCTTTTTTCGCCACGGCGGCCTCGCGCGTGGTTCTTGGCGAGAATAATTCGGGAGTTTTGATTCGGACAACGACACAACGAAGGAGAAAACCTCATGGCTTCCAATCATGCAGTGGTTTATCTGAGGCCGGGCAAAGTCGAGGTACAGAGTATCGACGACCCCGAGTTGAAGACGCCGCAGGGAAAGAAAATCGACCACGGCGTCATCATCAAGCCGATCACAACCAACATTTGCGGCAGCGACCAGCACATGGTCCGCGGGCGCACCACGGCGCCGGCCGGACTGGTCCTCGGGCACGAGATTACGGGCGAAGTGATCGAATGCGGCAGCGGCGTGGAATTCATCGCCAAGGGCGACCTGGTCTCGGTGCCATTCAACGTCGCGTGCGGACGATGCCGCAATTGCAAGGACCGGCGCACAGATGTCTGCCTCAACGTGAACCCGAGTCGGGCGGGTGGCGCCTACGGCTACGTCGATCTCGGCGGTTGGATCGGAGGACAGGCCGAATACGTTATGGTGCCATACGCCGATTGGAACCTGCTCAAGTTCCCGGACAAGGATCAGGCGCTCGCCAAAATCAGGGACCTTACCTGCCTCACCGACAATCTGCCGACCGGCTATCACGGATGTGTCAGCGCGGGCGTAACCACCGGCTCGACCGTGCTCATCTCGGGCGCAGGCCCGGTAGGACTTGCGGCCGCGTCCGCGGCGTTCCTACTCGGCGCGGCGGTGGTGATCGTCGCCGACTACAATCGGGCGCGGCTTGAACACGCCCACTCGTTCGGCTGCGAAACAATCGACCTCTCGAAAGGCGGTTCAATCACCGAGCAGCTGGAAAAAATCCTGCGGGTTCCGGAAGTGGATTGTGCGGTCGACTGCGTGGGCTTCGAGGCCAAGGGACACGGCGGCAAAGACGAGCCCGCAGTCGTCCTCAATCAACTGATGGAAGCGACACGCGCGGCAGAAGCGATCGGGATTCCCGGCCTGTACGTCACCGAAGATCCTGGTGCCAAGGACTCAGCTGCTAGGAGCGGAAACCTCACGATGCGGCTGCGACTCGGATGGGCAAAGTCCCATTCCTTTACGACGGGTCAGACGCCGGTGATGAAATACAACCACGGCCTGATGATGGCGATCCTTCACGATCGCATCAAGATTGCGAAGGCCGTCAATGTGGAGTTGATTTCGCTCGGGCAGGCGCCCGAGGTTTACCAGGAGTTCGATTCCGGCGTGCCCAAGAAATTCCTCATCGACCCACATCACAGCGTGCGAAACTGAGGCATTGAACTTGTCGCGTATCCGATTGCAGAAGATGCTCCGCCAACGTCCCAAGTAGCGCGAGCTTGGGCAAGTCCGCTCGCGTTGCAAACAATTTCGCTTTGCGGCTAACTCCCTCGTAAACCATTAGCTCGCCCGGAGGTTTGCCGACGAAGCACCTCAACTCGCGACAATTGGGTCAGATTCTGTGGATCGCCATGATCATCCTGTCCGCCGCGCCGGTCCACGCATACACGACACCTTGGATGCACGCCCCAGAGTTCGACGGTGGATGGGGTCTTCTTGACCCCTCCAGCTGGTCAGATCCAGATGAATTGGAACGGCAGACCGCGTTGACGGGTGGATGGGGCGGTCTCCGACAGACCCTGCACGATGACGGGTTAGATTTCACCGGCTTGTGCATGATGGAGTCGGCCGGGAATCCGACTGCGATAACCTGCACAAACTGCGCTACACACACGATCTGGGACTCGCAATCTACCTGGACCTAGATAGACTCCTGGGTTTGAAGCACACCTATTTCCTGGTCACGGCTTCGCAACGTGTAGGCAACAATCTTTCCGGCGACATCCCTAACTTCTTCCAGGTGCAGCAGGAGTACGGGCATCCGACGATGCGCCTGGACAATCTGGAGATCGAGGAGCAACTGCTGGACGGGCGACTGGACGTGGTCGCCGGCCGAATCAAAGCGACCAGTGACTTCGCTTACTCGTGGGTATCCTGCTATTCGCAAAACTTGGGGCTGTGCGACTTCCGCATGGGTGCGCCCCACAACGCTTCAATCTCGAGCCATCCATTCTCGTCCTGAGGGATTCGCGCGCGTTACGATCTGACGCCCGAGACCTACTCGATGAGCGGTGCCTATAACACCTATGCCGACTTCCGAAGTATCAAGTGGCACGGTGCCGATTTCAACATCCGACACAATTCACGAGTCGCACCTTTCCAGGAATTTGGTTACTCGCCGCAGTACCTGCAAGACAGGACTACCCTGGAACTATCAAGGTCGGCGGCTTCTATGACACGGAACCGCTGCGGCAATTTGTGTCGCACCGAATTACTGGAACCTGGATGGTATACGGCCTGGCGGAGCAGCGACTCTACACTCCGGAACCGGGAACCAAGCGCGGGCTGACGGGATTACTTGGATTCGCCTACGCGCCGCCGGACGTGGACACGCTCGAATATTTTGGCAATGCGGGTCTGCTATATCAGGGTTTGATTCCGGCACGCAGTCAGGACGCGCTGGGCCTGTTCGCAATATTCGGCGAGTTCTCCAGCGACCTGCGCGAAGAGGAACGGATGACCAATCAGCCGGCGATGACGCACGAGGCAGACGTTGTTCTGCAATTCATCAAAAGCCGACTCGGCGAACCTCCTTTATAAATCAGCACGATTCGGCCCCTGAGTGGTCGCGGACGACAGATCGGAAATGGCCGCTTATCGGTTTCAACGCTCAGTGACTTCGCTCATTCACCGCACAAAAATGGGAGGTCAATTTTCACGCTTTGAGCAAAGCGAAGCACGACCGGAGTTGGGCCTCCGAGAGTCCGCTGCGATTCGAAAACGCGTTGGCTGAGCTCAAAAGAACCGAAAGCCTGTAGTTACGTGAGTGGAGAACTTATGGCGATAGCAGCAGCAACATTGGTTCAAAACTCGGTCCGCGCGCGTATCTCCGAGTCCACGTCGGCCGACCCTGGCGGGCTGAGTAGCCTCCAGCTCGCCACGATGGCGCTAGCTGCTGCCGTCACTGCCGCTAATCTCTATTACTGTCAGCCTCTCCTGAGTGAGATCGCTCGCAGCCTTCATATGACTGCGCGTGAGGCCGCCGATATCCCCATGCTCACTCAGGTCGGCTACGCACTGGGACTTCTGTTGTTTGCGCCGCTAGGCGATATGGTCGAGCGGCGCGGACTCGCGACGGCTCTGCTGCTGATCGTGACGGTAGCGCTCGTGGGGACCGCTTCGGCTCCAGACCGCTGGGTGCTGCTGGCAACCTCGCTGCTAACCGGGATATTCAGCGTGGTGCCGCAAGTGATGGCGCCGATGGCGTCGGCGCTGTCGAAACCGGAGGCGCAGGGACGGGTGGTCGGAATCGTGCTGGGCGGCATGCTCATCGGAATTTTGCTTGCGCGCACAGTGGCTGGCTTCGTCGGCACCTGGTTCGGCTGGCGCGCGATGTATGCCGGCGCGGCGGTGATGATGGTCGCGATGGCGGCACTGCTCCGAGCGATGTTGCCGGTCAGTCGTCCCGATGCGCGAATCCGATATCGGGAGCTTCTTTCGTCACTGGTTCCGCTCGCGCGCAAGCTTCCAGCGTTGCGCCAGGCAGCTATCATGTCGGGCTTCGCCTTCGGCGCCTTTTGCGCCTATTGGACCGCGTTGGTCTTCTTTCTAGAGAAGCCACCCTATCACTATGGTGCTCAGATGGCCGGATTGCTCGGGCTGGCCGGTGTTGCGGGCGCGCTGGCAGCTCCTGCGGTCGGATGGTTCTCCGACCGCGGCTACCCGCGGCTCGCATCGGGATGCGCGTTGTTGATCGGGATGATCGCGTTTGGCTTGCTGTGGACCGTCGGAGGAACGATAGCTGGTCTCGCCATTGGCGGGATTGTTCTGGACCTTGGCACACAGGCCAACCTGGTCACCAATCAGACGCGCATCTACAGGTTGACCCCGGAGGCACGCAACCGCATCAACACTGTCTTCATGGTCACGTATTTCGTCGGCGGCGCGCTCGGCACCTTCCTGGCCGGCTTTGCGTGGACCCTGTGGCAATGGGACGGCGTCTGCGCCTTGGGTGCTTCGTTCTTCGGCGCCGCGCTAATCGTCTGGGCTGTCGGAAGCTGGGAATCAGAGGACGGAGTGCGGCGTGCCCTCCTGTTCACGCCCATTCGAAGCGAAGAGCACGGGGAAAAATGATTTCGCAACATTCCACGCTTGGGCATTCAGAATTTGACGCCATGACGCAGTCCATGAGGCTTAGACTTCTTAGGCGTACCGATGCTCATGAGTCATTGAAGGAGGAATTTCAATCATGATGTGGATTGTTCGACTGGCTCTGCGGCGCCCGATTTCAGTAGCGGTCATGGCCCTGCTGATGCTGGTGCTCGGCACGCTGTCCTTCTTCCTGATGAAGATCGACATTTTCCCGGCGATCAACGTGCCGGTGGTGATGGTGGTCTGGAGCTATCCTGGGATGGACGCCACCGATATGGAGCGCCGCATGGTCTATGTCAGCGAGCGCGCCTACACGACGACGGTAAATGGGATCGAGCACATCGAGTCGGAGTCGATGCTCGGGGTGGGTCTGCTGAAAATTTATTTTCAACCCGACGCGGATATCGCCAGCGCGATCGCGCAGGTCAACTCAGTGTCCGAGACCATTCTTACCATTATGGCCCGCGGCACCGAACCTCCGATGATCGTCTCCTACAACGCAGCCAACGTCCCGGTTGCGCAACTAAATGTTTACAGTGATACGAAGTCGGCGGCTCAGCTCTTCGACTACGCATTCAATTTTATGCGGTTGCAGCTCTTCACGATCCCGGGTTTCTCGTCTCCTGCTCCCCTGGGAGGTGTGGAACGTGCGGTGATGGTGAATATGGATCCGACCGAGTTGTACGCCAACAACGTCTCAGCCAATGACCTTGGCAACTCGCTCGCCACCTCGAACGTAATCATTCCGTCTGGCACCGCGCGGATGGGTCACTTCGAGTACAACGTCGACATCAACATGAGCGTGGACAGGGTTGCCGACTTCAATAAGCTGCCCGTCAAGATCGTAAACGGCGCGCCGGTGTTGCTCGGGGACGTTGCTTCGGTCACTGACAGCCATCAGCCGCAGACCAACGTAGTCAGGGTCGATGGAAGGCCCGCCACGTACCTGATGGTAATCAAGCACGCAGCCGCATCGACACTGGCGGTCGTCGATGCGGTAAAGGCCCAGCTGCCATTCATCCGGGCAACAGCTCCCAAGGGAATAAAGATTGCGCTCGCTTTTGATCAATCGGCGTTTGTGCGCGCGGCACTAGTCGAAGTCGTGCGAGAAGCCGGAATCGCGGCCGTTCTGGTAGCACTGATGGTGCTGGTGTTCATCGGATCGGCGCGCAGCATGTTGATCGTAATTACCTCTATCCCGCTGGCAATTCTCACCGCAATTATTGGTCTCAAGCTCTCGGGCGAGACGATCAACACGATGACTCTGGGCGGAATCGCGCTCGCGGTCGGGATGCTGGTCGATGATGCGACGGTCGAGGTCGAAAACATCCATCGCAATCACGCGATGAACAAGCCGCTGCTGGTGGCAATTCTCGACGGCGCGCATCAGATTGCCACGCCCACTCTGGTTGGCACTCTATCGATCTGCATCGTGTTCTTTCCGGTCGTGCTGTTGAGCGGGGTGGCGCGTTTTCTATTCACGCCGCTCGCATTGTCGGTCGTGTACGCGATGCTGACCTCTTATTTGCTTTCGCGGACCCTGGTGGGGGCGATGGCTGCGCATCTTCTCCCGGAGAAACACGAGGAGCCCGACCCCAACACCGTGTTCGGCCGGTTTCTCCGTGGATTCGAGGCGGGTTTCGCACGCCTGCGCGGAGCGTATGCATCCGCGCTCAAGACGTTCGTCACACATCGCACCGTTGGCCTGGTGGCGGTCGGGTTGGTGATCGTCGGATCGGTACCGCTCTTGTTAATTGTCGGCGAAGACTTCTTCCCCAACGTCGACGCAGGGATGATGCGGTTGCATGTGCGAGCGCCGACCGGCACTCGAATCGAACGAACCGAACAAATCGTAGAAGGGGTCGAGCTCGCTATCCGCAAAATCATCCCGCCCAAGGAGCTGGAAAGCATCAGCGACAACATTGGCGTCCCGACTTATTACGACCTTGCGTACTACCAGACCGATAGCGTTGCGGCGCAGGACGCTGACATATCGATTCAGCTCGAGCCGAAGCATCATTCGACTGCGATGTATGAGAATGAGATTCGGCGGATGCTGCCGGTCAGGTTTCCCCAGGTGGTCAGCTATTTCCAGGCCGCGGATATCGTCAGTCAAGTTCTGAATTTCGGTTTGCCGGCAGCGATCGATGTGCAGATTTCCGGCTTTGATCTGAACTCCGACTATGCGATAGCGGCAAAGCTCCAGGACACGCTGAGGCGCATTCCGGGCCTGGCCGATCTCAGGATTGCCGAGCCGCTCGACTATCCGGCGTTCAAGGTCGACGTCGATCGCACCAAAGCGCTCGAGGTTGGTCTAACCGAACAGCAAGTTGCGTCCAGTCTGCTCGCCGAAACCTATGGCGCCACGCTGCTTCAGCCAAATTTCTGGCTCGATCCTGTAAACGGCGTCAACTACGACGTCATCGTTCAAGCGCCGTATCACTTGATGCATTCGGTCGATGCGATCTCGAACACGCCGATCACAGCAGGGGCAGTGAACAATCCATTTGGCTCCGCGCAACTGCTCTCGAATGTCGCATCGATCAGGCACGACGTTGACCCCGCGGTGGTCGATCATTATTCGGTGCAGCGCGTGGTCGATCTCGATTGCGCGGTATCGGGACGCGATCTCGGAAGTGCGACCAGCGCGGTGCAGCATGCGATCGGTTCGCTCGGAAAACTGCCTACAGGCACCCTGATCAACATCCGCGGCCAGAGCCAGGCGATGCGCAGTTCGTTCATGACTCTGGGCGGCGGCATCGTGCTCGCGATCGTCCTCGTCTATCTGCTGATGGCTGCGAACTTCCAGTCATGGCTGGAGCCTTTCATCATCACGATGGCAATTCCCGGCGCTCTCGCCGGCGTGCTTTGGATGCTGGTAGCGACCGGAACGACGATCAACGTCGAGTCGCTGATGGGTGCGATCATGGCGGTGGGCGTCGGCGTTTCCAACGGAAACTTGCTCATCACTTTTGCCAACGAGAAGCGCGAGGAAGGGATGGGGCCGCTCGAGCCTGCGATCGAAGCGGGACGCACTCGCTTGAGGCCAATCATCATGACCGCGCTCGCGATGATACTGGGCATGCTGCCGATGGCGCTGAGTTCCTCGCAGAACGCGCCGCTCGGCCGCGCCGTGATCGGCGGTCTGATGGCGGCGACCCTGATGACCTTGTTCGTAGTACCCGCGATTTATTCGATCTTTAGCCGCACGCTCGTCACGAAAAGGGAGCGCGATGACACGATCAACGCAATCACGGAGCCTGGCGCGTAGCGGAGGGAATCCAATGGAAACAAAGAATGCTGAAATACCGAACGAAGAAAAGAAAGGCCGTCGGCGTTTCATCGTCGCAAGCGCGATTGCGGTGGTTCTCGTGTGCGCCGCCTCGGTCGGAATAGTGCTCGCATACCAGATGCGGCTGCAAAAACAGACCGGTGTATTGAACGCCCAAGTTGACCAAGGACCACGCGTGCTGGTGGAACCGATTCATCCGAGCGAGAACTCGCACGTTTATGAAGTCCCGATCACGATTCGCGGCTACGTCCAGACACCTGTCTACGCGAAAATCCCCGGATACTTGAAGACTATCTACGTTGACAAGGGCGACCGCGTTAGGAAGGGCCAGGTGGTGGCGATTCTGGAATCGCCCGAAACCGACAAGGAAGTCGCCGACGCGCTCGCGAACTACAAACTGCAGGCCATCACTTACAAGCGCTACCAGTACTTACTTAGAGAGGCGGTCGTACCTCAACAGACGGCCGACAACTGGTACGCATCGATGCTGCAGGCCCAGGCGTACTACCAGCAGGACCTCGCAATGCAGGCCTACGAGGTAGTGCACGCGCCGGTAGATGGGGTCATCACGGCCAGATACTTCGACCCAGGCGCAATGATTCCGGCCGCTACCGCGCCTGTCTCTCCCGCTGCCAACCCGGGTTTCCCGACCAATACTACTTCGTCGCCGATCGTGCAGGTGGCAACCCTGCAGCCCTTGCGAATCTATGCATACGTTCCGCAGCCGCTCTCACCGCTTATTCACGACGGCGACCGTGCGTCGGTGACAGTAAATGAATATCCCGGCCAGCAATTCGACGGTACTGTGACGCGTCATCCAGAGGCGCTCTTCGAGGCGTCGCGCACGATGCTGGTTGAGGTCGATCTACCTAATGACGACCTCAAGCTAATGCCCGGAATGTATGGCATGGTGCAGCTGACGACCGCGGCCAACACTGCGGCCGGTCTCGTCGCGCCGGACGATTCGCTCGTGTTCAAGGACGACAAGGTTTATCTGCCCGTCGTCCGCGACAATCGACTCCACCTGGCGCAGGTACATCTGGGTTACGACGACGGTATCGACGTGGTCGTGTCAGGTGATGTCCACGACGGCGATCTCGTTGCGATGAGCGTCGGCCAAGCCGTAAGCGACGGCGAACCAGTACAACCCGTCATATCGAGCTCGGGCAAATCATAATAAAGCGACCCAGCTTTACGAGGCCAAGCATCCAAGCAAAGGAGAAAATATGGAGTTGTATTTCCAGTGGCTAGCGCAGCAAGTTTTACCCTTTGCCTCTTCGGGCGATCTGTCACGTTGGCCTGACTCGGCTATCAGCGTCCCCCGAAAGCCAGTTCGGTCCTCGCCCTCCCATATAAAGGGGACGTTCACCGGTAAATATCTTCCTTATAGGAGGAGTGGAGATGAAGTGCAATCACCTTGCCGCGCCCCTACTGGTTGCGGCGTATCTGCTGATGCCGCCGCCCGGAGTGGCCGGAGATCACTTCCACATCAATTTTTCAGCACCTTTAGCGAAATGGGTGGAAGTGCGTCGTTTCAATTCCATGGCTGCGTGCGAGAGTGCTAGGCAGGTTTACCGGCAGAAACCTCTGGGAGGCCTGCCCGCCATGCTCGAAAGCCGCCAGGAAGCTCTCGCCGCCATGAGGGCTGCTGAATGTCTCTCAGCCAACGACCCCCGTCTGAAGGCCACGGGGTTACCCGACAGCGTCCCGGCCTGGTGAACTGGGCCGACCGGCGCGAGCGGATCGAAAAGCGCCATATTCGAAGCAAGAGAGCTACCGTACCAATGAATCACACGATGCTAAGTCTCAGAACGGCGTTGGTGATACTCATAGTCGTCCTCTCTATTGGGGACCTTACAGCTCCGCCCTGCTTCGGCGGCAGCGATGCCGAGGAGATCGCGAAGACTGACGCAGCCGCAATACGCGAAGATCCCAGGCCTGTGCTTGAGATTCCAGCCGGGGATTGCAGGACCGCTTCGTTCGTACTCGCCAGAGTATCACGTCATATCCGGGACGCTGAAAGAAGCGCTCTCTTTAGTGCGGCGGCCGAAGATGAGTACGACGACGGCCTGCAGGCCCTGATAGATGGCAATTGTACGGACGGGATCGAGCATCTTCGCATCTGCGACAAGGCGCTTCAGCAAACTCCAATCTCTGAATTTTTCGGGTCTACTGATGGCGTGAGGTAAAAGAGATGGAACTTCACAAGGGAGAAATTGCGGTTCAGGAACAGGCGGGCGTTCGCAGCGCAGCGGCAGAGGTCGGCGAAAGCATCAACGCTCGTCATGCAGCAGTGCTCGCACTTGTCATCTGGTATTTGATGATGCCGCCCGTAGGCCAGCAGAACGCGCCGTTCTTTAATTGGGCTACTATTCAGATCTTCGCGTCTGCAGGCGAATGCAACACAGAACGGAACAAGGAAGTCGCCCAAGGGCGCGCCGCGAAGCCTACCAACGTCATCACGCCAAACACGAGCATAATTAACAGTGGACTCTTCGATGGTACAAAGGCCGAATGCATCTCAAGCGATGATTCACGGCTTTCGAAACAGCGATGATGGGAGCGTTTATGGTTCTAATCAAATCTTACTTGTCGTTTTGCTTGACGCATTTGATTCGGATCAGATTGGACAGCTGAACCCATGGCCGAATAGATAAGAGAAAAACACCGATGAACCTCAACGCCGATTCCCATCCCATGAACTATTCCAGCGCGTTGCGCGTAGTACGTGATGCATTGGCGGGACGGAGCCAAAATTGCGGAGTGTGTTTCACGTGAAGATTTGCATTTTCGGGGCTGGCGCGATTGGTGGTTATCTCGCGGTGGAATTGTCGCTGGCAGGACATGACGTTTGTGCCATTGCCCGCGGCCCACATCTTAAGGCGATCCAGCAACACGGTCTGAAATTGTTGACCGAGGGCCACTCGAAGATCGCCAGGATTGAGGCGAGCGATGAGCCAAAAGAATTTGGTCCGCAGGACGTCGTGATCTGTACGCTGAAGGCACATCAGGCCTATGCGAGCGCTGCGGAATTTCTCCCGTTGTTGCGGGACGATACCGCGATTGTCATGGCAGTAAATGGCATTCCATGGTGGTATTTTTACAAAAGCGGTGGTTCGTTCGAAGGACACCATCTCGAATCGGTGGATCCAGGTGGGCGGCTGTGGGATACCCTCGGCCCTGAACGGGCTATTGGTTGTATTATCCATCCAGCCTGCGAAGTTATTGCGCCCGGTGTGGTGGAGCACAAGGAATTTAAACGATTTACATTGGGCGAACCCAATGGGAGTCTGTCTCGCCGCGTGCAGGTTCTCAGCGAGGTCTTGTCCGGTGCCGGCTTCGACGCGCCGGTCCGTGAGGATATCCGCTGGAATGTCTGGCTGCAGCTCTGGGGCAATATTTGTTTTAGTCCGATCAGCGCTCTTACTTGTACGACACTCGACCGCATCACGACAGACGCCGGCCTACGCGCACTCTGCAAGACATTGATGGAGGAGACGCAAGCGGTAAATGAGGCACACGGCATTCACATCCCATCCGAAATGGCCGACCGCCGGTTAGCGGCAGCTGCCTCTACGATTGGCCATAAAATGTCTATGCTTCAGGACCTGGAGCGCGGCCGGTCCATGGAGATAGATCCCATTGTAACGGCCGTGCAAGAACTGGGACGGCTCGCCGGCGTGAAAACACCTGTACTCGATGTCGTTTTGGCCCTCGTGCAGGAGCGCGCGAGGGTTGCGGGCCTTTATCCGGCGGCACGGGTTTTCGCCCGGGCGATTTCATAAATTACTTTGAGAAGAACCAGTCTTGAGAATTCAGCCATGAGAATGACCAACAACACCATTCTGATCACCGGAGGCGGGTCCGGCATCGGTCGAGGCCTCGCTGAAGCATTTCACAAACTGGGCAATCAGGTCGTCATTGCCGGCCGCGATCAAAAGAAACTTGACGAGGTGACAACCGCAAATCCCGGGATGCGATCCCTGACCGTTGATATGGCCAACACGGACAGTGTGCTATCGTTCGCGGCCAAAATTACATCCGAGTTCCCGAGTCTGGACGTCGCGATTCTGAATGCCGGCATAAAGCGATCCGAGGACATCCTGAATCAGAAGGAACCGTTATCCGATGTTGACGCGACGATCGCGACGAACCTGACCGGTCCAATCCATCTGATTGCCGATTTGCTGCCGACGCTCCGGAAACAGCCGCAAGCGGCGATCATGACGGTTTCGTCCGGCTTGGCGTTCGTACCTGTTGCGATATGGCCCACTTACTGCGCGACCAAAGCGGCAATCCACTCATACACTCAGTCGCTGCGTTATCAACTGAAAGATACGTCGATACAGGTGATCGAGTTGATTCCGCCGTACGTGCAGACGAACCTCGGAGGCCCGCGGCAAGCGAACGATCCGCAAGCAATGCCACCGGACGACTACATCGCCGAAGTGATGGATATCCTGAAAAATCAGCCGGACGCCACGGAAATCACCGTGAAGAGCGTCTATCCGCTACGATTCGCCGCGGATAACGGTCAGGCGAAATACGAGGAAACTTTCAAAGGCCGGAACGACGCCGAGATGGCGGCTGTAAGCTCGCGGCACTAGCCCATTTCTTGGCTGTTTCCATCCGCTTCGGAACCGGTGTGTGGCGAATTACTGATTCTGGCAGATATGCACCGAAGAAGTGCAGACTTGTGAATCGTTCGGAGGCCGTTAAAGTTCGCCTTGATGAGTTTGCTGTTCAGCTTGATCGCCCACTTGCTGGTGACCCTCGCGCGGCTGGCCAAGCCGGGCGGTCTTGGCGCGGTGGTGGCGGAGTCGCTGGCGGTCAAACACCAGTTGCTCATCCTGAGGCGTGCGCGGCCGTACCTGACTTCATGGGATCGTCTGGCGCTTGGGGTCTGCACGCTTTTGGTATCACCCAAACGCCCGTTTCTTCGAAACAATCGACCTGCGGTCCAGTTCGTCCCTGACCTGACGGATGGATTTCAGCTCAATGCGCTCGAGGCCGTCGATGGTAAAGCCAAGTCGTTCGAAGAGATCGGCTCGATAGACGCGGCGGGAATCATCATCGAGCGGGTTGAGCTAAGCCGGGACGGCATGAAGATCACGCTCAACCTTCGAGCGCTGCTCCCGACCGAACCAATATCGGGGGGGCGGAGCTAACCTCCGAATGACCCGCGTAGTGCCCATGCAGATGAAACGGCGCGGCGTCGAGACGGGGCTGATAATCCCGGGAGAAGCAGTCACAGTTTCTCGGACCGATCCCGCTCTGCTTCGAGCGTTGGCCCGCAGCTATCAATGGTTTGCCGAGCTGGCGTCTGGTAAGGCCGCCTCAACCAGGCAGATCGCGTCAAGAGAGGATCTGAGCCAGAGCTATGTGCGCTACACCGTCCCGCTGGGATTACTTGCCCCCAGCGTCAAAGAGGCGATATGCGCGGGACGGCAATCCGTTGGGCTGTCGGCCGAGCGCTTGAAGGATCACGCTCATCTCCCGATCGAATGGGATACGCAGCAGCGGCTCCTTTCGGACTAAGCGCTAATAGAACTGGGGCCCTCCACCGCATTTTTTCGTCGTGGCTCCGAATCTGATTGCCGCGGATAAAACCGGCGGCGAATTGGCGGAATCGAGGGTCCGGCGCCTTTCTCCGCTGCCACAAGGTCTGCGAAATTGGCCGCACACGCGAGTATTTCGCTCATCTGTGGCCAAACCGCAAATTGAGAAGGACTCGGTGGCGGAGAGGGAGGGATTCGAACCCCCGGAGCCGTTAGGCTCACCTGATTTCGAGTCAGGCCGGTTAAACCAAACTCCCGAACCTCTCCGCGACAGACGAGCATCGAGGTTTGCCCCTGCCCAGTCAAGCTGAGGCGCATCTCGTCGATTTTCCGATCAGTCCGGAATTTGCTAGCGTGGGCTCGAGTTCTCGACGAGAGAGGAGCGCGTCTTTTATGCCATCGAAATCGATCGCCCACCGAATTCCGACTTCATTCGACACCACCTTCCAGCGCTACTACGCAGTCGAGGCTCCCGATTTGCGCCGACTCTACGAGAATGCCAAGCGTGATCAGTGGAATGCGTCCACCGACGTCGACTGGACCTCCACCGTCGACCTCGAGCGCGGCATCTTTGCCGACGAATTGGTCGACGGCCACGGCACTCCCACCCTCGACCGGCTCGAGGCACACGACTTCCAACGCCTCAACGTCGAGTTTTCATGCTGGCGCCTCTCGCAGCTGCTCCACGGTGAGGAAGGCGCGATGCTCGCGTGCAGCCAACTGGTTGATATGGTGCCCGGCAACGACGCGAAGTTCTTCCAGGCGACGCAGGTCGTCGATGAAGCGCGTCACGCCGAAGTGCTGAGCCGCTACCTGCTCGAAAAATGCGACGGCAAGATTTATCCGATGACCGGCAACATCAAGCGGCTCTTCGACTACATCCTCGGCAACGGCAAATGGTTCATCAAAACCGTCGGCTTGCAATTGCTGGCCGAGACCTTCGCCGTGTCGCTGTTCCGGATGCTGATGGAAACGGCGAAGGATCCGTTGCTGCGAGGAATTTGCAAGCGCATCCTGGCCGACGAGTCGCGGCATATGGGATTCTCCATCCTAAGCCTGCCCGATGAGATTCGCGGGCTGAACTCCGGCGACCTGCATGAACTCGAAGACTTCACGCGCGAGGCCCTCGTGCTCGTCATGACCGGGCAGTTCCCGCGCGAAGCGTACGAAGCGATCGGAATGAGCGCGGGCGATATCGAGGCAGTCCGCCAGGCGCGCAAACAAATCGCGCTCGGCAGCGAGTACGCGCTGTTCCGCAAGCTGTTCCGCCGCGAGATGCATCAGACCGTCGTCAGCAACATGCAGAAGGTGGGACTGCTGAACGAACGCACGTCGGCCTTCATGCGCGAGATGGGAATCAACACCGACCTTGCCGCTGCCGCCTGAGATGGCCACTGCTCCGACTCAAAGTCGCGACCGGATCAACGGGCACGATTGGCGCGCGCAACTTGGCGCAAAGCTGGTCGCCGCGGACGAAGCCGTCTCGCACATCAAGTCGGGTGACCGCGTCTGCCTGTCGATCGCGCAGCAGACGCCGTTCGAGCTATGCCCCGCGCTCGCTGGCCGCCTGATGGAATTGGAAGACGTCGTCGTCAATCATGGCGCCGCCGTGATGAACTGGGATTTGCCGGGCCTGGGCGAGCGCTTCCGCCTCGAATCGATGTACCTGTCGCCCTACGATCGCGCGATTTACCATCGGGGCGCCGCGGACTTCACGCCGATCGTGTATTATCGCGCCGGGCATCTGCCGCCGGCGCTCGACAATTTCAATGTGTACCTGATGACCGTGTCGCCGCCCGACGAGCACGGCTACTGCAACTTCGGCGAAGCGCAGATCATGTCGAAGCTGCTCGCGCGCAATGCCAAGCTGGTCATTGCCGAGATCGACAAGAACTCGATTCGCGTCGGCGGCGACAACTCGATTCATATTTCGGAAATAGACTACTTCGTCGAGCGCACCGTCGAGCTGCCGGTCATCAATCTGCCCCAGGCCGGCGAAGAGGAAGCGCGAAATATCGCGACGGTCTGCGCGATGGTCGCCAAGGAGCTGATCCCCGACCGCGCCACGCTGCAAATCGGCGTCGGCTCGATGTCCGGGATGCTGTGCAAGCATCTTCACGGTCATCACGAGCTCGGGATGCAGACCGAAATTATCCCGCTGCATACCGCGCCGCTGGTCGAGGCGGGTGTGCTGACCGGCGAGCACAAGAAGCTGTTCCCGGGATTGGTGGTTGGCGCCGGGATCGCTCCGCTGACGCCGCGCGAGGAGTTGGATTTCATCGACGGCAATCCCGCGTTCGCGCTCTACGACTTCAACACGACCGATGACATCCGCTTCGTAGCGCAGGAAGAAGGGCTCATCTCGATCAACAACGCGATGGCGGTTGATTTGACTGGGCAGACCAACGGCGAATCGATCGGACCGCTGATGTACACCGGCACCGGCGGGCAGACGGCGTTCGTCGTCGCGGCGTGCCTGGCGGGCGGGAAGACCGTGATCGTGGTGCCGTCGAGCTCGATGGTCCAGGGCAAGCGAGTCTCGCGGATCGTGCCGGTGCTCGACGCGGGCAGCGTGGTGACCTCGCCGCGCGGCTTCGTGCATCACGTAGTGACCGAATACGGCATCGCGAATCTCAAGGGCAAATCGATTCGTCAACGCATCGACGAGCTGGTCGCGATCGCCCATCCAGACTTCAGGTCAGAACTCCGCGCAGAAGCCAAACGCCTGTACAAGGTCTAGTTCCCGACCTGATAGCTACTCGCGGCGGAACGCGAGCATTCCGACGAAACCGGGTGGACGCCATCCGCCGTTCGCGCAGGCGTTGCACACGACGTACTGCTTGTGATGCCCGTCCTCGACGCCCGTCAGCGCTACCGCGCTCTCAGTGGAGACGGGCTTCTTGCACGCGACGCAGGTAGCAGTCAGTGCCTTGTTGGCCTTGGCCTTATCGCTCGGCATCGCGTCCGCACCACTTTTCCGAAGATTTCATGAACTACGCCGGGAACACGATTCGTGCGTTCTCACCGAGCAGTTTGCGTTGCCGCGCCGGACTCAGGTTCGAGATTGCATTTCGAATCAGATGCGGCGCTTCGAGATTCGAATCGACGTGCGGAAAATCCGAGCCCCACAGCACGCGATCCTCGCCCATCAGATCCATCACCGCGCCTATCGTCCGCTCCTCAGGCTCCGCGACCACCCACAGATTGCTCCGGAAGTAATCCGACGGCTTCAATTTGGTCGGATAGGTCCAGCCGAGCAACTCATACTTCTGATCCATCCTGTCCATGATGTAGGGCGCCCACCCGCATCCCGCTTCCACGCACAAAACCTTGAGGCGCGGGAATCTATCGAACAAGCCGTCCGCAACCATCGTCATCGCGGCCGGCACCACCTGCGCGAATCCGCCGAGCGCAAATCCGAACACGGTGCGAAACTCGCCGGGCTGGTAGAACTGCCCAATGATTCCCGGCGGCCGGTTGAAGCGCACGATCACATGCAGGCAGGCGGGGATGCCGGCATCCTCGCACTCGCGCCAGATCGGGTCGAAGTCAGGATGCGAGAAGCGTCGTCCACCTACGTTTTCCGGCGCCAGGAAAATTCCCTTGAACCCCAGCTTGACGCATCGCTTGAGCTCGGCCAGCGCAGAATCCACGTCCTGCAGAGCGATGTGGGCAATCGGAATCACGCGGCTGCGGACCGAGCTTGCGAAATCGTTGATCCAATTGTTGTAGGCGCGCGCGTAGGCCGCCGCGAGCTCGTGATCCGCGACGTCCCAGAGAATTCCAACGGTTGGGAACAGCACGCCGGCGTTCACGCCCCATTCGTCGAGCAGCTTTACCCTATCCGCCGGGAGGTAACTTGCGGGCGGGCATCCGTCCAGGTATCCGAGCCGGCCCGGGATGAAAAGCTCCTGGCGCGGCTGATTCGCGCCGCCAAGTCCCGCCAGCATCCCCTTCAACAGCGGCTGATTGTCGACCATCAACACCTCGAGGCCGTCGCCGGGATCCTTGACGATACGAATCGCGCGATCGCGAAACTTCGGCTCCAGGTATTTCTCCCAGAGATCCGGCGGCTCCATCACATGCGAGTCGCAATCGATGACAATCGAATCGGAAACAGTCATTGCTCGAAATGTAACACGCCGGCTGGCGACGAACGAACGGCGGTTGAATTTCGACACGCTGGCCGCGTCTATTGGTGTGGGCGACCGTGAGCGCCACGTGAAGCGCCGGTCAGATGCCTGAATGTAACGAAATCGGCCTGATGCTCGGCGCCGCCGGCGACGGCGAACTCGAGCCCGACGACATGCAGGCAGTCGCGCGTCATCTCACCGGCTGCCCCTCCTGCACCGTTGAACAGTCAGACTTCGCCAAAATCGGCCGCGAACTCAGAGCGATCGCGGTCATGCCTTCACTCGAAGGATTCACGAAGTCGGTACTGGACATAATCGGAAAACTAGTCGTCATTGCGATTTTCGCAGCAGCGCTACACGGAATCATCGGCCCTGGTACGGTGAGAGTCGCGCAGTCGCGGCCCGAGATCGCCGGCATCAAACCATCCGCTCGGGCAAGCGTAATGCGGTCGACCGGCGTGGTTGACGTACGAGTCGACTCGGCATTCATCGCCGACCAGAGTTCCGGCTCATTCAGTCATACCAACGGGCGGACCGAATCCGGCAAGATGCTCGTGTTCAGACTGGCGGGCGGCAGGACTCTGCACGTGCAGCCGCGCGCTATCGATGGCGGCATGATCGCGCTGGAGGTTGTCCTGTTCGACGGCAAACAGCCCACGATGACGGCCGACCTGAAGCTCGAGAGCGGCGACACTTTTGCACTGAGCGGTGAAAAGTACGGCGAGGGTACGCTTCTGATCCGGATCAGCCCAACAACAGCCGCCAACGCATCGCGCACTCCGCAGGCGTCGTAAAAGCCAAATCACTTACCGCCCGCGACCGATCCTGCGAGCGCAATTGCAAACGCCACGGCGCCGATGATGACCATCAACGCGAACAACTGCGCGATTGCGTGCGCCGTCGTCTGCTGACTGTCCGAAATCGGCTGCTCGACGTGCGCGGAATGTGCACCCGAATGGTATCCGCTGTGCGACGTATAGTAGATTCCGGTGCCGGGGATGCCGACTGTCCTGCGGATTCCCTTGCTGCCAACCGTAACGTGTGCACCGCGCATCCCGACCGTCAGGCTCGGCCCCGATTTCGAAACGTTGATCGACAGCCCCGGAAAGATCGATACGCGCCGGTAAAATCTGAAGTTGCCCATCGCCCCGCCCGCTTCTCTTATTCCCCGCCGCGGCGTGCGCGAAAAAATCGGCGCATCAGCTCCGCGCATTCGGATTCCATCACGCCGCCGACGACTTCGAATCGATGGTTCAGCCTGCCGTCTCTGCCGATGTCGTACACCGAGCCGAGCGCGCCCGCCTTGTCGTCGCGCGCGCCGTAAACGACGCGCACCACGCGCGCATTGAGCATCGCGCCGACGCACATCACGCACGGCTCGAGCGTGACGTATATCGAGACCCCCGTCAGCCGGTACGTTTTGAGCGTCGATGCGGCCGCGCGGATCGCCAGGATTTCCGCATGCGCCGTCGGATCGTCAAGCCCGATTGGCCGGTTATGCCCCGCGCCGACGATTTGCCCATCCGCGACAGCGACTGCGCCAACCGGGACCTCGCCTTCCGCCTCGGCGCGACGCGCTTCGGCGATGGCCTCGACCATAAATTGCGGGTGTTCAGCGGTCGTCATGTGAATCTCGCTTCGGCTCCAGCAGCGGTCAATTAGCAGATTGACATTGGCGGAGGCTCGCACCAAGATCAGCCCAAGGGAGTTGGGGACATGAAAAAACTGATCGCAATGGCAATTTTCCTGGCCTTCGGCGCGGCCAGCGTCGCGTTCGCCGGCACTCGCGTCGACTTCAAGGACAGCGAACAGGCACGGGCGGAGGCGGACATGCACGCCCGCTACGATCATCCGCTGACCCAGGTCGTTCCCAACGACCAACTCCAGGTGGTAGTGACGCGCGACGTGATTATGCATTCGTGCTGCATGCCGCCGAGCCTCGTGGTCTCCGGCAAAATCACCAATGTCAGCGGCCGGCCAATCGACTATGTGCGCCTTCACTTCGCGTTCGAGGACCGGGACGGCAAGATTCTTCACGGCGAGAGTCTCTACAATCACCACGCCGAAAGCCTGTCTGATAGCGAGTACGTGCAGAAAATTCTGAACGAGAAACCGCATTTCAAACCGATCCTCCCCGGTCAGAGCGACACGTTCGGATTTTCGATTTCATGCACCGAGCTGCCGGCGTTTTCGAAGGTCGAGCTGTATTCGAACGACATCAAACAGTAGCGCGACGCTTGCCAGCGCAATTGTAGATCCTACTCCTACTCCGCCCACCGCTTTACCAAGGTGGTGGTCCCGCCAATTTGTCGTTTTCTGCCTGATATAAGGCGGATCAAAGACAAGGCACGTTCAACGGGTTTCTACCGCTGGGAACGGGCGCAAGTCCTCACGCCACCATAGGAGGAAAGATTCGAAGTCTAGTGCGTCAACTGCTATGCCTACGAGTCTCGTCAAGATTTGGTCCAGGTCGCCGTCCGTCAATGTCTTGGAAGGGGGCACGGTACCCAAATAAAAGAAGGCAGAAAATGGGTTAGTGCTTGGGCTCTTCAGAAGAGTGAACATCTGTTCGTCCGACAGAGTTGCTAACTCCGGACCGGCTACGGCCCAATACAGTTCGTCTTTGTAACTGACCAAAAGATTCCATTGCACGTCTTTGTAACTAACCAGGGTCGAGAATCGATCCGCTATCTGAAGTTGCGTTTCCTGCATTAGCACCACGGAATCCGGGTCGCTTAGGAATGATTTGATCACGCGCGCGACCGCCAGTTCCTCGTCCCCCGCCATTTGGAGATTTCCTGACTTGAAATCGAACGGTCGGGTTTGATCCAAGGTGTCGGGTATCGCGATTCGAAATTTACCGCGACTGAAGTCGGCTTGATCTAGGACCAGATGGGCCAGAGTCGTGCCATCAGTCAATTGTTCCCGCACGTATCTTTCCGCTCCAGCAACATCTTCTATCTCTCGTATGGGCATCGAGGTTCTCCGAAGAATCTACGGGTCATGTAAGCAACTCAGACGGTGACCAGTCGGTCAAGTCTTGACTCCAAAATGGCGCGGCGTGCAACTATATCGTCTGATGTCTGAACTCGGTGTAATCGAACCGGCGGCGCTCAAGGCCCGCCTCGATCGAGGCGATCAGATCTTCGTCCTTGATGTTCGCGAGCCGTTCGAAATTTCGCTGGCGCCGTTCCCCGGCGCGAGTCACATCCCGATGGGCGACATCCCGTCGCGCCTGACCGAGCTTGACCCCGACCGCGAGACCGTCGTCGTATGCCATCACGGCATCCGCAGCGCGCAGGTCGCGATGTACCTGCTGCGCATGGGTTTCGAGCGCGTGCTCAATCTGTCCGGTGGAATCGACGCGTGGTCCGAGGACGCCGACCCGACAACTCCGCGCTACTAACCGGCTGCCCAACGCGCAATAATGCCGAATGGTAATCCCGCGATGACCTACCTGGCAGCAGCAATCCAGATGAACGCCGGTCCCGACAAGGCGGCAAACCTGGAACGCGCGGAACGGCTCGTCCGCGTCGGCGCTGCGCGCGGTGCAAACCTCGTCGCGCTGCCCGAGGTCTTCAACTGGCGCGGCAAGCGCAACGAGCAGGCGGCCGCGGCGGAGACGCTCGACGGTCAATCGCTCGCGCTGATGTCGCGGCTGGCGCGCGAGCTGCAAATCCATATCGTCGCCGGATCGATCACCGAGAATGCGGCCGGCGAGTCGCGATGCTACAACACGTCGGCGCTGCTCGGCCCCGACGGCAGCCAGCTCGCCGTGTATCGCAAGATTCATCTGTTCGACATCGATCTTCCCGGCCGCGTGACGGTGCGCGAATCGGATACCAAGCTCGCAGGCTCCGACGTTATTACCGCCGCGACTCCGCTTGGCGCGATTGGCCTCACAATCTGCTACGACCTGCGCTTCCCGGAACTCTATCGCCGCCTCACTTTTGCCGGCGCGCAGATTATCGCCGTGCCGAGCGCGTTCACGTTCCCCACCGGCGAGGCGCACTGGGAGGCGTTGGTCCGTGCCCGCGCGATCGAGAACCAGGCGTACGTTATTGCGCCCGCCCAGTTCGGTCCCAACATCTACGGCTACAGCGACTACGGCAATTCGATGATCGTCGATCCATGGGGACGCGTGCTCGCCCGCGCCGCGGACCAGGAAGGTGTCGTCGTCGCGCCGATCGATCTCGATTACCAGGAGCGCGTGCGCCGCGAACTGCCGGCGTTGAAGCATGCGCGCCTGCAGAGCAAGGAGATCGCATGAACAAGCTCGCTCTTCTGATTATCGCGCTCGCGCTCTCGATCAACGCACCTGCGTACGCGCACGACATCGATCTGGACGGCGACACTGCTCCCAACGCGATGGGCGGCGCCAGGATGTGCACGGGTCCGCACATGGTGGTGACGCCGCCGCGTCCGCAAACACCCCAGGACGACGCACGCGCTCGCGACGTGCTGGACACGCTGCGCCGCGCGCTCGTCAAGTATCACGACTCCCGCGTCGCGCTGTCGGAGGGCTACCAGATTTTCCTGCCGACGGTTCCGCAGGAGGTCTACCATTTTTCCGACTACGGCGCTGCGCAACAGGAATACATGGGCCATTCCGATCTAAGCCATCCCGGCTCGATACTTTACGTGAAAAATTCGAGCGGCGATTACGTCCTGGTCGGTGCGATGTATAGCGCGCCCCCCGATTACACGCTCGATCAGCTTGACGCGATAATTCCGCTCAGCGTCGCGCACTGGCACGCTCACACCAACATCTGCCTGCCCAACGGCATCACGCTCAACGACGTCTTGCGCGGCGAAGTCGGCGCTTCGAATCTCGACATTCCCGGCATGTTGCCGGTGTCGTCGAGTCCGTCCGCACCGACAATCAATCAGCGCCTCGGTTTTCTCGCCGACGGACGCTTCGGCTTCACCGGCAAAATCGCCGACGCCGCCGAGTGCGAAGCCGCGGGCGGTCACCTGCTCAAGCAGGCGTTCGGCTGGATGGTCCACGTCTATCCGTTCAACGGCGACGACCTGAAGGTGGCCTACGGCATGAGCGTCCCGAAGCCCGCGAACTGAGGCACCTGAAGAACGCCTTGACGCCACACGCCAGCGCGGGTTAAGCAGGATTCGCGTCGACGCACTCCGCGGTCCGTGACACCCCGCTCTATCGCGGCTAGTATCTCTTACGCTCAAACGCACGTGCTTGAAGGATTTTCGTCATGGCCGATGGACCGCTGATTGGTTTTCGCATTCTTGATCTGACCGCCGTCATTTCGGGGCCGTTCTGCACGCAGTTGCTCGGCGACCTCGGCGCCGACGTCATCAAAATCGAACCGCCCGAGGGCGATTCGATGCGCCGCAACATCGGCCCGCAGCGCGGCGGCCTCACCGCGTCGTTCCTGAACTTCAACCGCAACAAGCGCAGTATCGTTATCGACATCAAGAAGGAACATGGCCGCGACCTCGTGCGCCGGCTCGCGGTGAAGGCCGACGCGCTCGTCGAAAACAATCGCCCCGGCGTCGCCGACCGACTCGGCATCGGTTACGCCGACATTCGCCGCGCCAATCCCAAGGTCGTCTATTGCTCGATTTGCGGCTTCGCGCCCAAGGGCCGCCTCGCCAATTTTCCCGCCTACGATCCCGTCATCCAGGGCTACTCCGGCATGGCCTACGTGCAAGGCCTCAAAGCCGGACAGCCGACCGCCGTCAAGATGGCGCTGGCCGATAAAGTCAGCGGGATGACCGCGGCGCTGGCCGTCGTCAGCGCGCTGCACGCCGCGCGCGCCCGCGGCGTCGGCCAGTACATCAAGGTCCCGATGCTCGAGGCGATGATGGCGTTCACGGCCAACGACTCGATCTACGGATACACGCTGCTGCCCGAAGACGAGTTCAAGCACCTCGCGCCCAAGAGCACCACGCTGGATCCTTTCAAAACGAAAGACGGATGGCTGACGATCGCGCCGTTCACCGACGCACAGTCAAAGCGGCTCGCCGAGGCCGTCGGGCATCCCGAATGGTGGCCGGAAACCGAGGATCGTGCCGAGCGCGCAGAGCGCGGGCGCAATCTGATGCGCGGCCTGGCCAAGCTGTTCCCCGAAAAAGCCACAGCCGAATGGCTGCCCGTGCTCGAGAACGCCGACATTCCATGCGGCCCGGTGCACAATTACGAAACGCTTCTGCAGGATCCCGAGATTGTCGAAAACGAGAGCTTCTCGGTTTACGAGCATCCCACTGCGGGCAGCGTACGCACCGTGAATCCCGGCGCGCGATTCTCGGAAACTCCGATGAAAATGTGGCGAGTGCCGCCCAAGCTCGGCGAGCACACCGACGAAATCCTGCGCGAAGCCGGAATCGAACGCAGCCAAGTCGAGGAACTCCGCGCCGCGAAGGTGATCGTCTGAGTTCTTAGCCTCTCTCTATCAGGGAGAGGCCGACGCGAGACCTTGAGCGCCGGGTGAGGGTCCGAATTCCTGGTTCTTCGGTTTGCCTGGTTCTTGCTCAGGGAAATTCGTTTGACGACAGAAACGCGAGGAAGGGCATCTCGGAATTTTGACCCTCACCCGCGCCGGAGGCGCGGCCTCTGCCTGAGAGAGAGAGGCTAGGAAAGATCCGGGATTCTTCGCTCCGCTCAGAATGACACAAAAAAGTTACTCGAACATTTGGGGTTCGCGTGAGCGCAGCCAGACCAGACCGCGATACATATAATGTACGAACGAGGCCGCGGTCACGGCGGCCGTCGCGATCAGCAGCGCGTTGAAATCTTCGGGCCAGTAGTTTCCCGCCCGCGCGAGCACCGCGATCACGCACGCGAGCTGCATGAACGTGCTCATCTTGCCGAGGTAGCTCGGCCGCACCGGCACCCGCTCGCGGGTGAAGAACGAAATCATCAGGTAGCCGACGACGATCACGATATCGCGAATCATCACCACGCTGAGCAGGTAGCCGGGCAAGTCACCGTGGATCGTCAGCACGACGAACGCCGACACCAGCATCAGCTTGTCCGCGAACGGATCGAGAAACGCTCCCAATTCGGTGCGCGAGTCGAACCATCTGGCCACCGCGCCGTCGAGTCCGTCGGTAACCGCGGCCGCCGCAAAAACGTACAGCGCCGCCACGTAGCGTTGTCGCGTCAGAAACGTGAGGAAGAGCGGAATCGACGCGATCCGGCACAGGGTCAGGAAGTTGGGGATGTTGAGCAGCTTCGAGTACGACGCCGGCGCGGGTCGCAGACTCTGAGGTGCGCGAATGCTGCTATGTGAAGGCGCTGCCATTGCGAAATTTACGCTCGGTCAGATTGCGGCGTTTGCGGCCTTGCGCAAGCGCCCCGCGACAGGCGCACTGACGCGGGCGCGCACCGAAACCAGGCCGTCGCGGTATTCCTCGCTTAGCACTTCTCCATCCCGTCGCGCCATTGCCACCAAATCGCCGCGCCGGGCCGGAAACGTGACCGACACTTCCTCGCGCGAGCCGCCGAGATGCCGCTCGATCGCCTCGAGCAAGTCGTCGAGGCCCTCACCCTTGAGCGCTGAAATCGAAATCGCGTCATGCGCCCGGTTTCGATTTGCTCCGGGTTCGGCCAGGTCGGCCTTGTTCATGACGATGATACGCGGTGATGCGCCCGCGCCGATTTCATTCAGCACCTCGTCGACGATCGTCATGCGCTCGGCCAGAAGCCGCGAGCTCGCATCGACGACATGCAGCAGCATCGTCGCGGTGCGCACTTCCTCGAGCGTGGCCTTGAAGGCGTCGATCAGCATATGGGGCAGGCGATGGATAAATCCGACCGTGTCGACGAGCATCACGTTCATCCCGCCCGGCAGCTTGAGGCGCCGAATCGTCGGATCGAGCGTCGAAAACGGCCGATTCGCAACTTCGACGCCGGCTTCCGTCAGCGCGTTCATCAGCGTGGACTTGCCCGAGTTCGTGTAGCCGACCAGCGCGACGGTCGGATACGGAACCTCCAGACGGCGCCGACGCTGAATCGTGCGCGTGCGCTCGACCTGACCGAGCCGCGCCTTAAGCCGGGTGAGCCGCTCGCGCAACCGCCGGCGGTCGACTTCAAGCTGCGTCTCTCCGGGTCCGCGCGTGCCCACGCCGCCGCCGCCCGCGCCGCCGCCGCGAACGCGCGAAAGATGCGACCACTGGCGCGTGAGTCGCGGCTGCAAATAACTGAGCTGTGCGATCTCGACCTGCAGCTTGCCCTCGAGCGTATGCGCGCGCTGCGCGAAGATGTCGAGAATCAACTGGCTGCGATCGATCACGCGGATCTTGAGCTCGTTCTCGAGATTGCGCGCCTGCGCGGGGCTGAGCGCGTCGTCGAAAATCGCCAGCGACGCACCCTTCGCACTCGCGAGCTCGCGCACCTCGACGCACTTGCCTTTGCCGATAAAAGTGCGCGGGTCGGGCGCTTTGAGGCGCTGGCGAACCACCCCGGCAACCCCCGCGCCGGCGCTCTCAGTCAGAGCTTTAAGTTCGTCGAGCGATTCTTCGCTGCCGATTCCCTCCTCGGAACCAAGTTCGATTCCGACCAGGATGGCGCTTTCATGATTCTCGTGTGCAACGTCGTAGGACTTAGGCAGATTCTTACCTCGATAGCGGAAAATTCGAGATTCAATCTTATCAGATCCCAGCAATCCCCGGTACGCCACGCATCTAACCTCCCCTTGTCCGAGGGGAGGTTAGGAACCGCACTCTAGTACTGGGTGCAGGGGTCACCCCTGCCCAAGGAGGTGTGGAACCCACGGTGGGTTCCACATTAGATGAAGTGAATTTTTTCCTATTTCAATTCCACAGATCCAGGCGCCAGAATCCGCTCCATCTCGGCGACGAACGTCTCCGTCGGCGTCACGCGATAGCTGTCGCCCAGCAGCATCACAGCTTCGCGGCCGTCGCCGAGGCTCAAATGCAGGTAGGTCATCGACTTGCCCCGATACCGTGCGAGCATCGCCTTCAGCGCGTCGAGGCCGCCGTTTTCCAGCCGGCTGATCGGCGCTGCAATCCGCACCTCGCGGATCGATTCAAGCAGGGCAGAATCCAGCGGCGTCAAGTTTTCTAAAATAATCTGCGCGCGCTCGTCGTCAACGTCCAGCTTGCCACGCGCGACCACCGGCTCGTCGCCCATGATTATCGCCTCGAACTTCTGATAAGTCTCCGACCACGCGATAGCTTCGACCGCACCGTCGCGATCCTCGAGCGAAAAAGTCGCGTAACGCTTCCCCGACTTGTTGTTCTTGAGTTTCACAGCGTGGATCACGCCGGCTATCTGCACCGGGCTGCCATCAGGCGCAGACGACAGGTCGGCGGTCGTCACCTTGCTGATTCGCGCGAGCTCGCGCTCGTACTTGTCCAGCGGATGAGCCGTGATGTAGAAGCCGAGCGCTTCTTTTTCGAATTTCAGCTTCTCTCTCGCGTCCCATTCGGGAATCGGCTCGCGCGCCGCCGGCTTGGGCACCTTGACCGCGCCGCCGAACAGGCCAATCTGATTTTTCTCGGCGTCGCTATTCGCCTTCTGCGCGAGTCTGATGGCCTGCTCCGCCTCGGCCATCAAGGCCGCGCGCACCGCGCTCACCGAATCGAACGCGCCGCACTTGATCAGCGCGTCGAGCACGCGGCGGCTGATCAGTTGCGTGCCGACGCGCATGCAAAAATCCGCCATGCTCTCGAACGGGCCATTGGCCTCGCGCTCCGCGACAATCGCCTCGCCGGGTTTGCTGCCGACTCCGCGAATTGCAGCCAGCCCGAAACGAATCGCGCCGTCGGTGACCGTAAACTTGACCCGGCTCTGATTCACGTCCGGCGGCAGGATCGCAATCTTCATGTCGCGCAGCGCCGCGATATTTTTGTAGGTCTTGTCGACGTCATCCATGTCGAGCGACATCAGCGCTGCCATGAACTCGTGCGGAAAGTGCGCCTTCAGATACCCTGTCGTGTAGGTGGTGAGCGCATACGCAGCGGCGTGCGAGCGATTGAATCCGTAGGACGCGAACGTTTCGATCTTTTCGAAGATCGAAGCGGCCAGCGCGGCGTTGACGCCATTTTGCTTCGCGCCGTCGATAAAGCGCACGCGCTCCTTCTCCATCACGGCGTGGTTCTTCTTGCCCATCGCGGCGCGCAGGATGTCGGCCTGCTCGAGCGAGTAGCCCGCCAGCGCCTGCGCCGCGCGCATCACCTGCTCCTGGTACACGATCACGCCGTAGGTATCGCATAGCACTGGCTCCAGGAGCGGATGATCGTACTCGACCGGCTCCTTGCCGTGCTTGCGATCGACGTAGTGCTGCACCATCGTCTTGCCGTCCTGGATCGCGTCGAGCGGCCCCGGACGAAACAGCGAGCCCGCCGCAATCACGTCGTCGAAGCAGGTCGGCTTGAGCTCCGTGATAAACCGGCGCATCCCCGAGCTTTCGAGCTGGAACACTCCCACCGTGTCGCCGCGTGAGAGCATCTTGTAGGTATCGGCGTCGTCCAGCCGCAGCCGGTTCAGGTCTGGCGCCTCTTTGCCGCCCGCCTTGATCAGCGCGAGCGTGTCGGTGATCAGCGTCAGGTTCTTGAGCGCCAGGAAGTCGAACTTGATAAGGCCGATTTCCTCGACGCCCTTCATCGAATACTGCGTGATCGACAGCGCCGCTTCGTCGCGTTCCTTGTCGACGTAGAGCGGCACCAGGTCGGTGAGCGGCTGATCGGAAATGACGACGCCCGCCGCATGCCGCGACGCGTGACGGAGCAGCCCTTCGAGCTTGAAAGCGTAGTTGAAAAGATCGGGATGCAGTTTGCGCTCGGCCTTGAGGCGCGGCTCCATTTCCAGCGCGTCGGCGAGCGGAAAATCGCGGCCCTGCTTGGGCGCCGGATAGAGCTTGACGATTTTGTCGGTCTCAGCGAACGACAATCCAAGCACGCGGCCGACGTCGCGAATCGCCTGCTTGCCCTTGATCGTGCCGAACGTGATTATCTGCGCGACCCGATCGTCGCCGTACTTCCTGCGCACGTATTCGAGCACCTCGTCGCGCCGCTCGAAGCAAAAATCCACGTCGATATCCGGCATCGACTTGCGCCCCGGATTCAGCCACCGCTCGAACAGCAGGCGATGCTCCACGGGATCGACTTCGGTGATTCCGAGCGCGTACGAAACCAGGCTGCCGACCACCGAGCCGCGGCCCGGACCGACCGGAATTCCAAGTCCGCGCGCGTAACCGATAAAGTCGGCGACGATCAGCATGTAGCCCGAAAAGCCCATGTCGCGGATTACCGGAATTTCGCGGTCGATGCGTTCCTGGTATTGCGATTCGTCGACGTCAGCACGGCGCGCGCGAATTTCGGCCAGGCGGTCGGTCAATCCATCGCGCGCGCGGGTTTCCATCTCGGCATCGAGGTCGACGCCCGGTCCGGACTTGAAAACCGGAAAATGAAACTTGCCGAATTCGAACTCGAAATCGATCCGCCGCGCGATCTCGACGCTGTTGCGCACCTCCTCCGAATCCGCGCCGAACGCGCTCGCCATCTCGTCAGGCGTCTTGACGTAAAGCTCGTCGGTATCGAAGCGCCATCGCGTTTCATCGGCCATCGTCTTGCCGGTCTGGATGCAGAGCAGGACTTCGTGCGCCTTGGCGTCGTCGCGATGCAGGTAGTGGCAATCGTTGGTCGCGACCAGCGGCAGGCCGACCTGTTTGCCGATCTCGCGCAACGCCTCGTTGTACGGCGAATGAAGCTTGTTGTCCTGGAGCTCGAGATAGTAGCGGCCTGGAAACATTTTGGCGTACGACTCGGCCGTCTCGCGCGCCTTGTCCATGCGATCCTGCCGGAGCCATCGCGCAATTTCGCCCGACAGGCATCCCGACAGCACGATCAATCCTCCGGACAGCTCGCCGAGAATTTCCTTGTCGATGCGCGGCTTGTAGTAGAGGCCGTCCTGGTACGCCGTCGTGAGCAGCCAGCACAGATTTCGGTAGCCTTCGCGATTCTGCGCGAGCACGATCAGATGAAAATTGCCGCCGCCGTCGAAGTCGTCGCTGCGGGGGACTTGCGTGCGATCGGTGCGCTTGCCCGGCGCGAGATACACCTCGCATCCGATGATCGGTTTGATCCCGGCCGCCCTGGCCTTCTGATAGAACTCGACCGCACCGAACATGTTGCCGTGATCGGTCATCGCGATCGCTTCCATCCCCGACGCCTTGGCGTGCTCGATGAGCGGCCCGATTTTATTGGCGCCGTCGAGAAGGCTGTACTGCGTATGGACGTGAAGATGGACGAAACTCATTGCGGCCCCTCCTCCTGCACCGGACTGGCAGCATGCACTGCCCGCCCGCTCCCCTCACATCTATCTTGCTCGCGCGCGCCGCCAGCCGCCGAAGGTTTTTTTCCGCAACGCGCGCGAGCAACGAGTAACAACTGCTACTTCTTCTTCTCCGCGGCCTCGGGCTTCTTGGCAGCCTCGGGTTTCTTCGCAGCCTTGTCCTTGTCGCCGCCTTCTTTGGCCGCCGCCGCTCCCTCGGCCGTAGCTGCCGCGGCGCCTTCCGCAGGAACAGCACCTTCGACCACCGCGCCCTCGACAGGCTCCGCGACCGCGGCGACCGCGACTTCCGCAACGGTCGGCGGCAGCACGGTGACCACCGGATAATCGGTATCGAAGATCGGCTTCGCCTTGTCGGGGAACTTGACCGCCGAGACGTGGATGACGTCGTGAATATCAACGTCAGTAACGTCGACCTCGATCGAGTCGGGAATTTCCAGCGGCAGGCATTCGACGGTAGCCGTGCGCTCGAGCGGCGCCAGGATTCCGCCGTTGGCGAGGCCTTTGGCCTTGCCCGTGAACTTGTACGGCACTTCGACGCGAATCGCGCGGTTGAGGTCCACCTCGTACAGGTCCGCGTGCAGGATTTCGCCCGACACGGGCGCGCGCTGGAGGTCCTTGAAAATCACGTGCTTGCCGTCGAGCTCGGCGGTGCTCGACTTGAGCCTGATGATGCGCGTGTGGGCGGCCGCCGAAATCCTGGCCTTCAGTTCGATGCGATCGATCGCCAGCGCCATAGGCGCCGTCGTAGGTCCGTACAATATCGCGGGCACGCGGCCATTGCGCCGCAGCGCGTTGTTGCGACCCTTGGGTCGGGTCGCGCGTTTCTCGCAGGCTAGTTCACCGGTCTCCATTGTGTCCTCGCTTGAAGGTTTACGGGTCCGCGCGCTCAGTTGAAGAGCGAGCTAACCGACTCCTCATTATGAATTCGCTTCATCGCTTCCGCCAGCAGGCTCGCGACCGACAGCACGTGGAGCTTGCTGAGCTCGGTCTGCGTCCTGGTGCGGAGCGGGATGCTGTTGGTCGTGACGATTTCCGTGATGTTCGATTTGTTCAGGCGATCGCACGCCGGATCCGACAGTATCGGATGCGTCGCGACCGCGATTACTTCGGTCGCGCCCGCGTGGACGACCACCTTGGCCGCCTCGGTGATGGTGCCGGCGGTGTCGATCATGTCGTCGACCAGCAGCGCGATCGAGTCCTTCACTTCGCCGACCAGTTGCATCTCGGCGACTTCGCTCGCGCGCCGGCGCCGCTTGTCGATAATCGCGAGGTTCGCGTTGAGCCGCCGCGCATAGGCACGCGCGCGTTCGACTCCGCCCGCATCGGGCGACACCACCGAGACTTTCTTTCCATCGATCCGCTTGCGCAGGTAGGTGATTAACACCGGCATCGCGTACAGGTTGTCAACCGGGATATTGAAGAAGCCCTGGATCTGCCCGGCGTGGAGGTCAACCGTCAGCACGCGATTGACGCCCGCCGTAGTGATCAGGTCAGCGACGACCTTGGCGCTGATCGGCACGCGCGGCGCGACTTTGCGATCCTGCCGCGAGTAGCCGAAGTACGGAATCACCGCCGTGATACGTCCGGCCGACGCGCGCCGCAGCGCATCGGTGAGCAGGATCAGCTCCATCAGGTTTTCGTTGGGCGGAGTACAAATCGACTGGATGATGAAGCAATCGCCGCCGCGCACGTTCTCGCGAATTTCGATCATCACTTCGCCGTCGGGAAAGCGGCCAACCTCGGCTTCACCCATCTTCACGCCAAGATGCTCGGTCACCTCGCGCGCGAGCGCGGGATTTGAGTTCCCGGTGAAAACTTCGAGTTGGTCCTTGACCCTGTCCGACATCTTCAATTACCCCGCGTCGCGATCATCGTGCGATTTTTCAATTGTCGCAATTCGCCGTTAAGCCTGGCTGGGCGGGAAGGATTCGAACCTTCGAATGCCAGGTCCAAAGCCTGGTGCCTTACCAGCTTGGCGACCGCCCAGTGCATTTGGATTCCAAAGCGGCCTGCGCCCGCGCTTCTCCCTATCGACATCGTTAAAATTGACAGCCGGCGAAACACCTTCGAGGCGCTCAGCCGGCGAATCGAGCAATTCAATCTGTTCGGACCGAACCGCCTGCACCGCGCAGTGTCGCGGCAAAAAAACCCGCCCGGACTTCGAGTTTAGCAACCAGCGTGCAGGACTTGCGATGTTATTGATGCGGTTTTTCGCTGTCAATGCGTCGCCCTCGCGACCGTGCACAGCCCCGGCGCGCCTGTGGATTTCAGGCCGCTTCGTCGTCGGGATTACCGTCCAGAGTCGTCGCCGCAATTACCGTGGCGAACGGCGCGCGCTTACGAATCCTGGTGGCCGCGCTTTCGGCCGCGTCAGGCGAGTCGAACAGGCCAAAGACGGCTCCGCCGCTGCCCGACATCTGCGCGGCACGCGCGCCTGAATCTTCAAGTAATCCTTTAAGGCGGCGAATCTCCGGAAATTGCGCGATCGCGACCGCGGTCAGGTCGTTCACCAGGTGCTCCGGCGCGATATCGCCGCGCCTGATCGTTTCCAGGTGCTCGTCGGGCGCCCCACCGCTCCAAGCGTCGGGCTCCAGCGCGCGAAAGATCGCGGAGGTCGAGACCTCAAACGGCGGCGCGACGATTACGATCGGCATGCGCGGGACAACCTCGATTGGCGCAATCCGCTCGCCGATTCCCGTTACCCGCGACGGCAGCGGATCGAGAAAAAATGGCACGTCGGCTCCGAGCTCGAGCGCGATTCGACGCAGCCTGGCAGCCGCCTCGTCGTCGGTGAGCTGCGCCGCGCCGGCCATCATGCACAATATCGTCGCGGCGTCGCTCGAGCCGCCGCCGAGTCCGGCGCCGATTGGGATGTGCTTTTTCAGATCGATCAGCACCTCGCCGATCAGATCGAATTCGCTCATGAATGAGCGCGCGGCGCGGACCGCCAGGTTGTTCTGGCTGCGCGCGAGCTCCGGGATATTGCAGTTGACGGTGACCAGTGGCTCGTCGGCGGCGCGGATTTCGAGACGGATTTCATCAGCGAGCGAGACCGGAAGAAATACCGAGTCGAGTTCGTGATAGCCGTCGCCGCGGCGCCCGGTCACGCGCAGGAACAAATTGATTTTCGCGCAGGCGCGCCCCGATAACTCCGTACCCATTGCAGAGATTCTACTGAGGAGCCCGTGGCGCGCCCGGCAATCCGCGCGGAATCCGCCCGTCTTCCTCGGGGCGTCGAAATGCGCGGCGCGAATCCTGCTGAATCACGCTGATGAAACCGATCAAAGTGATCAGCAGCCCGACCAACACCATCGCGCGGCCCGCCAGGAATGCCGCATGATAGAAGTCCATCCTCGCCGTTGCGTAGGACGCCTGCCGCTGTTCCGCCGTGAGCGGCGCGAGGACGGCGGCGCCGCCCGCGCTCTCGTCGAGCTCGTCGAAACTGCGGTAGTCTGTCGCGGCGGCGGCCGGCTGCTGGTGCGCGACGATGATGCGGCTGTAAATCTGAGTGCGTTCAACCCCGAGGATCCAGTTGGCGGCGCCCAACACGATCAGCCCGAGGCCAACCACGATTTTCCAGTCAGTGTAAATATCGGGAAGCTTCATTCCAAGGTCCGAGACTAAGGCGCTAGCACAGGGAAAACAATGCCGCCCAAGCTGCGACTATGCACAGCGCGGAGGCGAAAGCGCGCCTCTTACCCTTACCTTTCTAACAGGGACCCTACGAGTACTCAGGGTAAACTCCGCCCGCGTCTCTTATTACTGGGTGCAGGGGTCACCCCTGCCCAAGGAAGCGTGAAACCCACGGCGGGTTTCACATCAAATAAAGTGAATTCCCCCTGCATACACCCGATCCCCATCCGACGTGGATCTTTTGTTGCGCCGTCCGATCGCTAGCCGCTATCATTACTGGACAACCTCGTATGCCTGCTGAATCCCGAGACCGCACTGCCGCGACCGCCGCGCCTGCCGATGCCCAAAACGCGCGGCTAGACGCTCTCCTCAAGCGTTTCGAAGCGGGCGAGATGCGCGCGCTGGCCCAACTCATCACGATGGTCGAGAATCGCGCGCCCCAGTCGAGCGCGATCATCGAGCGAATCTACGCGAAGACCGGTCACGCGCAGGTGGTCGGAATCACCGGACCGCCGGGCGCAGGGAAATCGACGCTCGTCAACCGCCTGATCGCGAAATATCGCGCATCGGGGAAAAAAATTGCCATCCTCGCGATCGATCCGTCGAGCCCGTTTTCCGGCGGCGCCGTGCTGGGCGATCGCGTCCGGATGACCGACCACTACAAGGACGCCGGCGTTTATATCCGCAGCCTCGCATCGCGCGGCAGCCACGGCGGACTCAGCCGCGCCGCGCGCGAAATTGTCAAACTGCTCGACGCTTACGGCTCCGACGTGATCATCATCGAGACCGTCGGCGTGGGCCAGACTGAACTGTCGATCATGGACCTTGCCGACACCACCGTCGTCGTCACGGTGCCCGAGGCGGGCGACGGCGTGCAGGTGATGAAGGCCGGGCTGAACGAAATCGCCGACGTGTTCGTCGTCAACAAGGCCGACCGTGAAGGGGCCGACCGGGTCAAGGCCGAGCTGGAACTCAGCGTGCACCTGCGCAGCGGCGACGGATGGCGTCCGCCGGTGCTGCTCACGCAGGCCGCGATCGATCAGGGCGTCGATAAGGTCGTCGACGCAATTGCGAAGCACGGCGCGTACATCCGCGAACATGTCGATGCGGCGCGCGAGTCCGAGCGCCGCACGCGCGAGTTCATCGAGGTGCTGTCCGCCGAACTGGAGGAGCGCGCCGCACGCGCGGTCGCCGACGGTGGCGCGCCGTCCGTGCTCAGCGAAATTCGCGCGGGCAAGCTGAATCCTTACAGCGCCGCGCGTCGTATAATTGAAGACCGCAAGTCGTTGATCGAATTGCTCCACAACGGCAGCTCCAAGCCGCGCGCCAACTGACGTCCCCTGTTTATGACGGCCAAGGGAAAATCGAAACCTGAAGGACGCCTGTTCGCGATCGGCGACATCCACGGATGCCCCGACGAACTCGCCGCGATTCTCAAATCGATCGCACCGGCGGCCGGCGACACCGTGGTCTTCGTCGGCGACTACGTCGATCGCGGCCCGTCGGCGCGCGACGTTATCGAGCTCGCGCTGGATCTCGAACGCGTCGGCCACGCCGAATGCGTGTTCCTGAAGGGCAATCACGAGGACATGATGATGTCGTTCCTCGGCATGCCGGGAAATTACGGCGAGTCGTTTCTGTTCAACGGCGGCATCGCGACGCTCGACAGCTACGGCGTGCACGAGGAGGACCTCGAGGACGCCTTCGCGCGGCTGCCCGACGCGCACCTCGACTTCATGAACCGCCTCGCCACCAGCTACTTGCGCCCGCCGTACCTGTTTGTCCACGCCGGCATCATGCCGACGCGGCAGCTCGAGGAGCAGCAGACCGAGGACATGCTGTGGATTCGGCAGGAGTTCATTTTCAATCCGCACAAAATCGACGCGACGGTCGTATTCGGCCACACGCCGATGCGCGGCGTGATGATCGACTTGCCGTACAAGCTCGGTATCGACACCGGGCTGGTATACGGCGGCAAGCTGACCTGTGTCGAGTTCACCGAGGGCGTGCTCTACCAGGTGCAGCGCGGGCACAAGGCAGTGAAGACTCGAAGCATCCCGCTGCGTTGAGCGAATCGCGGGTAGTGTCTCAGTTTGAGCTGAACGAACAAGTACCCTCTTATGTTCGTAGGGGAGACTCCGCTTCCCTCCCCCGTTCGTGGGGGGAGGGTCAGGGTGGGGGACCGATTGCGGCGCAATTGTCTGGTGCGCCGCAAGTCCGCTTAAACTGAGACACTACCGAATCGCGCGCGGTCTTTCGCGCCTCACGCGCTCACGCTACATTTGACGATTCCCGGTGGCGACGTAGCTCAGTTGGTCAGAGCATGCGGCTCATATCCGCAGTGTCGTAGGTTCGACTCCTACCGTCGCCACCAAAACCTCTCTCCCCTCCGCTTCTGAACCAGCATTTTCTGAGTGAAGGGAAGGTCTGTAGGGCAGAACTTGTCGATTTCGACCTCGTCTCATTTCGGTCTCGAAAACTCGCGATGGAAGGACACCATCGTGGTTTTAGACAAGAGTTTTCTCGATGGAAATAGTTCGGCGCAATTACAGTTCCGAGTTCAGAACGGATGGCGGTTCGCCTTGCCAGAGACGTTGATGCACGAACTATTTCGAAAGCGAGACCATCGCCGCATAGCGAATCTGTTTAAGTTACATAGTATTGAAAAAGCGTTGGTCCTTTTGCCGGACATCGGCGAGATGTTCAGAGCGGAAGCGGAGAAGGTTAAACCGGCGCAGGATGTCTTACGGGGAAAGTTCGTCCGCTTGCGAGTGCAGAGGGGGCCATCCGGCGAATATTTTGAGCTGACAGGTGATGCGTTGCGGTCGACCGAGGAGAGGAGCGCTGCCATGGACTGGAAAGTAGGCACAATATCTGACGTTTGGCATTCATTCATCAAGATTCCCGGCCTCGAAAAGAAGGGTCAGGAAGAAATACGCGAGAGAGTTCGCGAGCTCTCAGAGGAAATTCGGGATGACCAAGACGCGATGCGGGCCTTTTATTCGAATCATCGCGATAGATCTTGGCCGCCGCCAGAGTTATTGAACGAAAGATGGACGCTATTCCGGTGGATTCAAGTATATTTGCTGGCGGGGCTGGACTTCTTTATGAAGTATGGACCCATCACTGATCCTGCCAAGGAAAAACTAATCCACGAACTTCTCGACCTAGATTATTTGATTCCGGCTCTCTTAGTCGGTGGTTTGGCGTGCAGAGAAAAGCGATTTATCGAACGCTTCAAGTTTATGCGCCCTGATGGCGTGGTTCTGAGATAACTCGTTCGACTCGTACCGTCGCCACCATTCTCATTCAGTCACGGCGGCGATATTTCGGGCGCCGGAATCTTCTCGAACTGATGCGCGACGATTTGTATCTGAGACTTTCCGCGGGCGCGCATTGGCGGGGGGCGAGTCGAAGATCAGATCGCAGGCGCGAATCCACAGGTACAGCGTGATCAGGACCATCTTCGGGCCTTGCGACGCGACTGTTCGCACGTTCATCCACTCCGGTTTCATCGGCAGGTACGCGATCACAAACGCCAGATGACTCATCACGACCTGGACCATGTAGCAGAGCGCCAGCAACAGACCCCATCGGCGATGCGTAAAAATTCCGAGCGCGATTGCCGCGAAGATTCCCGCCTCGACCAGCAGTACCAGCCGCGCGTCGTCGCCGTTGAATCGGATGCCGGCGAAAATGGTCTCGATCGGATCGACGACGTCCAATTCACCGACGTTAACCAACGCCTTGGCCGTCAGGCATAGCGCCCACACACCGGCTAATGCGGCGAAGACCCGCAGATCGAACGGCCATCTAATTTGCGCTGGAGCTGAAGTGTTATCGGTCTTCATCGGTTGTTCGGGAGACTATCAGAGCGATACTAGACCTAACAAGAGTAGCTAAATTACCATCCAGCGACGCGATTCGAGGGGTAAACCATATCGCCGCTTGCTCTCATCGGCCAGCCTCGACGATACTCGCCGCGATGAACGGCGTACACGACATGGGCGGGATGGACGGCTTCGGTCCGGTCGTCCACGAACAGAACGAACCCCTCTTCCACACCGGCTGGGAGCGGCGCGCGTTTGCCCTGGTGAGCCTCGTGATGAGAGCGGCGCAGGCCAATATCGACGAGTTCCGTCATGCGATCGAGCGGATTCCGCCCGCGCGCTACCTCGCGTCGAGCTATTACGAACGATGGCTCGCGGCGGCCGAGACTTTGCTCGTCGAGCATCGCGTAGTGAACCGCGAAGAGCTGCTCGCGAAGCAGGATACGTCGATCGACCCGGCTCTGATCGCGAATGCCGTCGCGACTCGCGGTCCGGCTCCCGTCAAGGACAAGTCTGGATCGAAGCCGCCGCGTGCCCGCTTTGCCAAAGGCGCTCGCGTGCGCGCGCGCAACTTGAATCCGTCCGGGCACACGCGCCTGCCGCGCTACGTTCGCGGCAAAGCCGGCGTCGTCGCGCGCGATTGGGGAGTGTTCGTCTTCCCCGACACCAACGCGCATCACGCCGGCACCAAGCCGCAACATTGTTATTCGGTCTCATTCGACGCGCGCGAGCTGTGGGGTAAATCCGCGAACAGCCGCGAGCGCGTACATATTGATTTGTGGGAAGACTACCTGGAACCGATCGCGTCGAATTCGAAACGGCGACCCACGAAAAGCAAGACAGCGCATCGATCGAGTAGACCCTAAAAAAAGCATGGAAAGTCATCGACGATGCGCGCGCGGCCGATTTGCGACGGGCGGGTGATGGCTATGCGATTGACGTTGGGACTGCTTATTCCGCTGGCGTTGGGGCAGCCATCGCCTTCGCTCGCCCAGATCCCGCTGACGCAACAAAGCCAGCCGCAGATCGGAGTGCCAGCGCCGGCACCGTCACCTATGAGTGGAGGCGCGACTTTGGAGGTGCCGCAAAACCGCTCGCATCTGACAGCCAGTGCGGACTTGAGCCACAAGGCGAGCGACTACCTTCATCATAACCAGTTGCCTTACGTTGGCGCGCAGGTGCTGATCGATGACGCGGGCATCCCCAAGTCCGTCATGCTGACTGGCCAAGTGCGCACGGAGTTCGGCAAACAGGATGCCGAGCGGAAGGTGCGTGCTTCGCTGGACGACCCAAACGTTGTCGTTAGAAACCAGATCGAGGTGGTGACGGCGCTCGCATCAAGGCCGATGTTAAACCAGGGCCGCAATAATGAACTGGACCTTAACCCCGTATTGCTCGCGTGTTGGCGCGGGACCGCTCCACGAGCCGACACTTTTAAGTGGTTGGGCGGATGCCCGAATCCGGAATTCGTCGCCAAGACCATGGAGTTGTGCCTGCGAAAAGCCGGCGACGGTGGATTTGCGGTCACCTTTCAAAATCTGAGCGCCAGGCTGCCAAATTTCCGCGACCATACGGAATTGGTCTCCAGCGATCGGAGGAACCACATCGATCTACTTTCTGTAGGAACCTTCGATACGGGACATGCCTTTTTTCTCGGACACGCTACTTACAGCACGAGCTGGCAATGTGATTTGAGTGAGAGCGACGGTATCTTGACCTGCCGAGGGTCTAGTTCTAATGACTGCAATGGCAAGACATGGGCGCAGTATACGATGCATATTGATTTGACGCGTTAACTCCGACTTTCCAGGGACATCATACCGTGACGACAAAACGTCGCCATATCGGACGCTGAGAAAACGAATAGAATTCAAAAACAAATATGAGCGGAGACCATCATAACACTGACGACACCGGGCCTGCGGCGCGCGTGAAGGCTCTGGAAGCCCTTCTCACTGAGAAGGGACTCATCGATCCGGCGGCAATCGACGCGATTGTCGACACCTACGAGACTCGCGTCGGTCCGCGCAACGGCGCGCGCGTCGTCGCGAAGGCATGGACCGATCCCGCGTATCGGAAACGCCTGCTGGCAGACGCCACCAGCGCCGTGGCGGAACTGGGCTTCGCGGGTCCCGAGGGCGGGCATCTGGTGGCCGTCGAGAATACCGACCGCGTTCACAATCTCGTCGTATGCACTCTCTGCTCATGCTACCCATGGCCGGTGCTGGGCCTGCCGCCCGTCTGGTACAAGAGCTTCGCGTATCGCTCGCGAGCCGTCAGCGATCCGCGCGGCGTGCTCGCGGACTTCGGATTGAAACTGGCGCCTGACGTCGAAGTGCGGGTGTGGGATTCGAGCGCGGAGATTCGCTACCTCGTCATCCCGCAGCGGCCGAAGGGAACGGCGCGTATGAGTGAAGACGCGCTCGCCGCGATCGTCACGCGCGACTCGATGGTCGGTGTCGCGAAGATCGAGGCGCCGCGTCCATGAGCACGACTGCTCTCAACCAGTTGATCGAGGCGGCGCGCCTAGATGCCGACCATGTCTTCAGCGCGCCGTGGGAGGCGCGGGCGTTTGCCATCGCGCTACAACTTGCGGAGTCCGGGCACTTCACTTGGGACGAATTTCGCGATCGCCTGATTGCCGAAGTGCGCGCGTCAGACCGAATCCGCGCCCGCGACGGCACTTCCGATCACGGCGAGTACTACGATCATTTCCTGCACGCACTGGAGCGCCTGCTCGACGAAAAAGGCATCGCGCACTGAACGCTCTCACAGCCTCTCCCGCTCTAACCGCGGCTCTTTGCGACGCGCAGCCCGTTCATCAGGAGTTGCCAGACGTCGTTGTACGCCGCGTCGATTCCCGGGTCGAGCCACTCGGCGGCGTGGGCCGGATGGTGGAAGCGCGACGTGGCGAACAGCACCGCCCGGCCGGCGGCCACGGGGTCGACGGCGCGGAACGTGCCTTCCTTCACGCCCGCGCGGATGACCATCGCGGCCAGCCCGACCAGCTCGTCGACGTGAGCGGTCACGACGGACTGCGCGTCCGCCGCCAGCGTCCGGTAGGCGGCGAACAGCTCTGGATCGTCGGCTGCGCGGCGGCGTTTGACGGCGATCAGCGTGTCCATCAGCCGCCGTAACCGCTTCGGCGCCGGGCCCGGCCGCGCAGCGATGGCCCGCAGCGCGGGCATCGTCGCCTCCGCCCACCGGCCGACGACCAGGTCCCGCAGCTCGGCCTTGGTCGTCACATGCCGGTAGACGGCCGCGTGGCTCACTCCGAGCGCCCGGGCCACGTCCACTACGTTCGCCTTGGCCGGGCCGAACCGGCGGAGGACGTCCTCGGCCGTGTGCAGGATCCGATCGCGAGTGAGCGGGGCGTCAGCGGGGGCATGGGTACCTCTCGACGCGCTTCCGATTCTCTTTTCAGATTTTGAAATAGCTCCCTCGTTCGAGATCAGTGAGGAGTGTGGGCCGCGTGGGACGCCAACCGAGTCGTTCCTGAGTGAGCTTGCTCGAGGCCGGGCAGTCGATTCCGGCGAAGGCTGCGAACCATCCAAAATGATTAGCGGCCTCCTCGAGTGACTTGGCTATCACCGGAAGGTTCAGGCGTCTTCCGATGACGTCGGCAATATCTCGGAAAGCGATTCCCTCTTCAGCGACCGCGTGAAACCTCGCGCCCGGCGTAGCCTTCTCGAGTGCAAGCCTGAAAAGATGGGCGGCATCGAGTCGGTGCACGGCGGTCCAGCGATTACGGCCGTCGCCGATGTAAGCCGAAACTCCTTTTTCACGTGCCGTGTTGATGAGAATCGGAACGAAGCCGTGATCGCCGTCACCGTGGACCGTGGGTGAAAGACGTACCACTGCGGCGCGCACTCCCCGCGTCGCCATCGAGGTTACTGCTTCTTCCGAAGCGACGCGGGGAATGACGGCGGAAGTGATCGTGGACACACTGTCTTCGGTCGCAAGTTGACCCGGCGAAACGAGCGCGGTCCCGGAGGCGATGACCAAGGGACGATCAGAGCCGGCGAGCGCGGCGCCGAAAGCCTCGATGGCGCGCCTATCGACCTCACAGACTTCCTTGAATCTCGAGAAGTCGTGGATGAAGCCGCAGTGAATCACGCCGTCCGAGGCGGCGGCTCCACTCCGCAAGCTGTCCAGATCCTCAAGATCGCCCCGATGGACCTTGGCACCAGCGGCAGCAAGCGACTTGGCGTTCGCATCTGAGCGGGCGAGGCCGATCACCTGATGGCCCGCGCCAATTAGCTCCTGGACAATGGCAGAACCGATAAAGCCTGTAGCACCAGTTACAAAAACACGCATGATAATTCTCCTTCAGTTGGTTGAGGGTGAGTGGTTCACCGCGCTGCGCCGGCTATCCCGTCCAACTCCGCCAAGGTTTGCTTCGACAGCGTCAACTTACCGGCGGCCAGGTTCTCGCGGAGGTGGGCGAGCGACGACGTGCCTGGGATCAACAGGATGTTGGGCGACCGATGCAGCAGCCACGCCAGCGCAACATGCATCGGCGAGGCGCCGAGTCGCTTCGCGACGGACGACAGCGTCGACGACTGCAGCGGCGAGAACCCGCCGAGCGGGAAGAATGGCACGTACGCGATGCCCTGCCGGGCCAAGTCGTCGACCAGCGCATCGTCGTGGCGGTAGGCCAGGTTGTAGTTGTTCTGCACGCCAACGATTTCGGTGATCGTCTGCGCCTCGGCCACCTGGGCGGCGGTGGCGTTGCTCAGGCCGATGTGGCGGATCAGCCCCTTGCGCCGCAGCTCGGCCAGCACCGTCACCTGCTCTGCGATGGACCCCTCCTCGGGACCGTGGCCCGACCCCATCACGCGGTAGTTGACGATGTCGAGCGCGTCCAGGCCCAGGTTGCGGAGGTTGTCGTGGACGCCGGCGGTAAGCTCCTGGGGCGAGATGGCCGGCTGCCACGACTTGTCGGGAGGGCGGCGGCCCCCGAGCTTGGTCACGATCACCAACCCGGTCGGGTACGGATGCAGGGCCTGCCGGATGATCTGGTTGGTGACGTGCGGGCCGTAGTAATCAGACGTGTCGATATGGTTCACTCCCGCCGCGACGGCCTCGCGAAGGACGGCGACTGCGCCCTCCGGATCCTTGGGCGGCCCCCACACGCCGGGCCCCGCCAGCTGCATCGCGCCGTAGCCTATTCGTCGGACCGTCAACGACGTGCCGGGGAACGTGAACTCGCCACCGAGCGTGGCCTCACTCGTTGCGTCGTTGGTTTGCAGCATTCGGTCGCTCCTTTCCAGTGTTGATACGAGCAACGGTACGCGATTTGGTTACATAAGTCAAATATTGTAACTCGTAATGTGAAACGACTGGAGGAGTGGGCGCTTCGGCAAGCCGTGTTGCATCGCGCGCGAGAAGTGAAGGATCCTGGATCGTTCTGGACTGATCCAAGGTCCGGAAGGTCAAAAAAAATCGTCAGGCGTTCTTGCCCTGCTTGCCCTCGATCCACTGGAACATCAGCGATTGGTAGTACTCGAGGTTCTGGCCGAGCAGAAACACTTTCGGGATTCCCTCGATCTGCGCGTAAATCGCCGTATGCGTCGGGTTTTCGTTGCCGAACGCGATCTTGATCGGCTGCGGCTGACCCGGTCCTTCGACGGTTATCACCGACTTAGGCTGGTCGAGTCCGAACTGCGCGAGGTCGCTTGAGTCATTCGCGACCACTTCGACCGACTTCGCACTCGTCAGCAGCGAGACCATCGCGTCCATCAGGTCGTGCGGCACGAATTTTCCCGGCGGCGCGACGAGGTTATAGAACTTACCGTCCTTGTCCTTCTGAAAACGCAGCGATTCCGATCCGCTCGACACTGTTATCGCGTCGATACCGCCGCCGAGCTTCAAGAGGCTCTCCTGCTTCTCCTCGAGGGCACTTGCAGGCTTGACGCTCGGCTGAATCCAGAAATAAATCGGCAGCAGGATGAAAAAAACGATCGTGTAAAAGATTGCGGGGCGCGCGCTCACGCGAAAAACCTCCGGCGTACCAGCACCGTGATCGCGATCAGAAACAGGATTGCCGGCTCGACTACCGATCCCAGAACCAGCACGTGGCGCGCCTCCTGGTCGCTGATATAGAAAGCCGCGGTTTCGTTTTTGTTGAGCCGTTCGCGGCTCGCAATCAGCATCTCATCGCCCGCCAACTCGTTGATCAGGCTCACCGCGAGATCCTGATTCCCGAGCATCTCGATAAACTGGTTCGACGCGAACGCGGAACTGCCGATTCCCACCAGCCGCGTCATCTGCTGCACCGGGATGTGCGGCGTCGACGCCGGCGCGAAGTCTATCTCGGAGGCCACCGGAATCGGGCCCTTGAGATCGCGGCCCGCCTGGTACTCGGTGATTCCAGTCGTCAACGCATTGGGATCGCCCGAGGCCCAGCTTTCATGCGACGACGACAGGAACTTGTCCTCCTGTGCGATCTTCAAATCGTCGGGCGCAGTTGCGCCGACCGCACCGGTTATCATTACGCCGCGCCCCAGCGAGAAGACCGCAGGCGCGGTCATCGAGCGGCTCATGGGATTTTCTTCCGAGCGCAGCGGAATCTGCGTCGTCAGAATTTCGCCGGCGGTCAGGCGATACGCGGGATCGACGACCACCTGCGGAATAAAATCGAGGTAATACTTTTTCAGGAAATCGACCAGCGTAGGCGACCCGTACGGGTCGATGATCGCGATGTAATGCCCGCCGTGACCCAGGTACTTGGCGAGCGCCGCGAGTTCTTCGGGCAGGAAGTCCTTCTGCGGCCCGAGCGACACGAGGACCTTGGCGTCGTCGGGCACGCCGCTGGCAAACAGCGACACGTTATCGATCTGATAATTGTTCTGTTCGAGTTGCGCGCGCCATTGCGAGTAGCCGGAGTTGCGATCGGAATTGAACAGGTCGCGTTCGCCGTGCCCGACCGTGAAATAGATGTGCTTGTTGTTCACGGCGGAGATTTGCAGGATCGCCGGAATCAGCTCGTCGGAACGCGCGTTGTCAAAGTCGCGCCGCCGCCCCTCAGATTCCACGATCACCTCGCCGTAGCTCGACACGCCGTACTCGCGCGCCAGCCCGGGCGCCTTGTTGACGTCGATCACCTGGTAGCTAAGTCGCGGCGTGAACGCAGCCGCCTGGAACAACAGGTCCGCGAGTTCCAGGTAGGCGGGATCCTCGGTGCGCACGAAGGCCATCACCTTGACGTTGTGCGTCAATCCGGCGAGCACGCGCTTGTCGAAATCCGACAGCGAGTATCGCTTCTGCGGCGTCAGGTCCCATCGAATGTTGAAAGTCGAAATTATCGCATTGGCGACGAACAGCACGGCGCCGAACGCGATCACCGTGTAAAGCAGCACCGCGTAGTTCGTCCAGATCGATCGGCGCGCGGCCGCGGACGAATCCTTTAGCGCCGGCCCGTCCACTTGCGTGCCTCCATCGAGCGCTGCGTGAGAAACAGAAAAAACACGATGAAGAAGATGAAGTACGTGACGTGATCGAGATCGATCACGCCCTTGGCGAAGCCGCCGAACTGATCGAACAACGAAAACGCGCGCAGCAATTCGAGCCACGAGTTGGTGAACGCCGCCTCGTTCCAGTTGAGAATCCAGAAAAACAGCAGCAGCGTGATCGTGCCCATCCCCGCCATCACCTGGCTCTCGCACAACGACGAAATGAACACGCCGCACGCGATAAACGCGCATCCGATCAGCAGCAGGCCCAGGTAGCCGGCAATAAGGGGGAACAGAGGAAACCAGTGGATGCTGTAAATGTAAACCGGGTAGAGCATCGTCAGCGCGAGCATCATGATGAAGATCGCCACCGACGCCAGGTACTTGCCGCCGAGTATTTCGCCGTCGCGCAGCGGATAGGTGTACAGCAACTCGATCGTGCCGAGCTTACGCTCCTCCGCGAACAGCCGCATCGTGATGAACGGCAGCGTCAGCAGCATGCATAGCCGGATATCCGAGAACAGCAGTTGCCAATAGTTCTGGATGATGTCGTGGGCGAACGCGATCGTGACGAAAAATACCAGGTCGGTGTATGCGTAGTATCCCGCCAGGACCAGGAACACGCCCGACAGCACGTACACCAGCGGGAACGCGAAGTATGAGCGCAACTCCTTGCGCGTGACCGCGAGCATCCTGCCTGGCGAGAAGCCGGTCCCCGCGGCGCGGATCGCGGCGCGTCGCGACTCGGTCGCGGCTCCAGCGACTTCCAGCGTGGCTGCAGAGTTAGACATCGACTATCTCAGACCGCATTGAACTTTGCGCACTCGCCCTCAAACCCGCTCTTCCTTAGTGACGAGCCGCATGAACAAATCTTCAAGGCTCAACGCCATCGGCTTGACTTCGAGCAGACTCCATCCGTGCTGCACGACGCACGCCGCCAGCGCCGAGCGGACTTCTTCGCCATGCCCGCTCGAGAACGCCACGAATGAGCATACGCCGTTGGTGCCCGAATCGACCGGCCGGTCCTCGAGCCGCTGCACGAAATTGACGGCGCTCAGCGCCTCGCGCACCGCGGGCGACGGGCCCGCCACCGTGATCAGAGTCTGGTCGGTGCCTTGCAGCTTCGCGGTCAGTTGCTCGGGCGTGTCCTGCGCGATGATCCGTCCGCGATCGATAATGACCACGCGCCGGCAGGTCATGTTGACCTCGGGCAGAATGTGCGTCGAGAGCAGCACCGTGGAATGCCCGGCGAGCGAGCGGATCAGGTCGCGGATTTCGACCACCTGCCGCGGATCGAGTCCGACCGTCGGCTCGTCGAGGATCAGCACTTCGGGATCGCTCAGGATTGCCTGCGCGATTCCGACGCGCTGCCGATAACCCTTGGAGAGTTTGCCGATAAGTTTGCGCCGCACGTCCTTCAGCCCGCAAGTGTCGAGCGAATATTCGATTCGATCGCGCGTCGTCTTCGGATCGATCTCACGCACGCGCGCGCCGAACTCGAGCAGCGCATCGACGCTGAGGTCGGGGTACAGCACCATGTTCTCCGGCAGGTAGCCGACGCGCCGGCGCGTTTCGAGCGAATGCTCGGCGACGTCGAGCCCGCCGATCATCGCGCGTCCGGAAGTGGCCGGGAAAAATCCCGTCAGTATCCGCATGATCGTCGTTTTCCCCGACCCGTTGGGGCCGAGCAATCCGATGATCTCGCCTTTCTCGACCTTGAACGAAACGTGGTTTACGGCAAGCGTGGCGCCGAAGTATTTGGTTAGCTCCTGGACCTCTATCATGAAGCCTGCTCTAGCCCCTGCCGCCGGCGAAATTTACCGGGGCCGCGTTCTTTGGCGCGGAGGTATCGTGCATACTTCTCAATGTATTGCAAATGGCGCCCGGCCAGAAGTGTGAATTATTGATCCTCGGCATTCTAGAGACGGCTGAGCGAGGAAGTCAATTCACTCTTTTCTACGCGCCGATCGGCTATTCTGTACGTAAGGAACGGTGGATAGATGGCTCGATTGCTCATCGGCGGATTGATCGTAGCGATAATCGCGGCGCTGTTGTTCTTTTTCTACTCGAGCAGCTACCGGACTCGTCTCGACGATCAGACCCAACAGATTTCACAGCTCAACGACCAACTGCTCAAGCTTCAAAGTGAAAATGAGCAGCTCAAAACCGAGCTGTCGAAAGTCCAGGGCGAGCAAAGCATCCTGGCCGCGCAGAACGATGAAATGCGCAAGGCGATCGGGGAATTCAAGGCCACGGGTAAGATGCCGGTGATACCGCCGCCGCCGAAGTAGTTCCAGTTCCACTCACTCCTTCTTCTCCGGCTCCGGCTTCAGCATGTAGCGCTGCCATTCCTGGATAAACCCCAGCGCGCGCATGTCCGGCATTCGGTCCAGGTAGATTTCGCCCTTCAGATGATCGGTCTCGTGCTGTATCACACGCGCGTGGAAATCCGACGCGACAATCTCGACCGGCTCGGCGTCGCGCCCGAGCGCCGTGACGCGAAGCTGCTTGAATCGGGGCACGCGCCCGCGAAGTTCCGGCACGCTCAGGCATCCCTCCCAATCCTCGACGAACGTTTTGTCCAAAACCGTCACGACCGGGTTGACGAGGACCGTCAGCGGCACTTCGGCCACGTCGGGATAGCGCGGATGGTCGTGGACTTCGAGCACCGCCAGTTGAATCGGCAAATGCACCTGCGGGGCGGCGAGTCCGACGCCGCTGTACTCGTACATTGTCTCGATCATGTCGTCGATCAGGCGTTGGAACTCTTTAGTTTTGATCCGATCGGCCGGCACCGGGCTCGACGCGATCCTCAGCGATGGAAATCCGAGACGTGCAACTTTCAAAATCATCGCGTAACCCTCACTTCGCCGTGTCGCTGAGCGAAGAAAATGATGGTAGCAACACCTTACTCTCGCATACACGTTGTGGATGACACAAAAATAGACCGCTGGAATACTCGTTTCCAGCACGACCAAACCAATTGGAGGGGAGACAAAAATGCGGCGACTACTTGTGGTGTTGGCGCTTGGTATCATCGGATGCACGAATCCATCTACGCCGGCGGGCTACGTCGGGTACGTCACCAAGCATCCGTACACGATGCCCGCGCGATTCTACGAACTCCAAACCGGACCGACCTCGACCGGCCTTGGCTGGATGCTGGCGGTAACCAACATTTCGGTGACGCCAAACACGAGTACCGAGCAGTTCGTCGGTCCGACCGCCGTACTCGCGAAGGACAATCTACATATCGAGTTTCAGGCGCATCTGTTGTGGAAGGTCGATCCTGAGAACGTCAAGACATTCGTCGAAAAATACGGCGAGACGGGCGAGAATCCACTCAGGTCCGCCTACGATAATTTCATCAAAGAACCTTTCAGGACCTACACGCGCGACGAGGTTCAGAAATACGACGGGCTGGATATCAAGGACAACATCGATACGATTGGCGCCGCGGTTCAGGATCGAATTCTCAAGCTGACCAAGGACACGCCGTTCACAATCATCAGCGTCGTCATCGGCAATATCCAGTATCCCGAAACAGTGGCGCAGTCTGTCGCGAACAAACTAGCCGCTACGCAGGTGCTCGAGCAGACGACTATCGAAATCCAGACCGCCAAAGCGCGGGCGCAAATTCGGGAAGCTGAAGCGGAAGGCGTCGCCAAAGCGATGGACACAATCAACCAGAAGCTGACGCCGCTCTACGTCCAGTACGAAGCGATCCAGGCGCAACAGAAAATGGTCAACTCGCCCAACCACACCGAAGTATATATTCCGGTCGGTCCGATGGGCGTGCCGGTGGTCGGCACAATGAAGCTGGGACAGGAAGGCAAGCAGTAACGCGAGGGCGAGCTATCGAGCGGCGCGCTACTTCGATACTTGCTGGAGGCCGGCGGTCTTCTGGCGGATGTCGGCGACGAGTTTGTCGTAGCCGTCGTTGTTGAGCACGCGGTTGAACTGGTTGCGGTAGTTGGCGATTACGCTGATGGCGTCGATCGTGATGTCGTAGATCTTCCACTCATCCGCGTCGCGGCGCATCAGGTAGTTTACGGGAATCGGATCTTTCTGATCCCGCAGTACCACGGTGCTGAAGACTTCGGCGTAGTCGGGGCCGTCGTTGGTCTGGCGGTTGAATTGAATCATCGAGGATTTTATCTGCTGGTTAATCTTCTCGACCGAATACGACTCGATGCGCGACAGGTACGCGTCCTCAATGAACGCAGTGAACAGCGGCACAAACTCGGCCTTCTGCGCGGGCGTGAAAGTCTTCCAGTGATAGCCGATCGCCGATTGCGACATCTCGGCAAAGTCGAAATGGCTCTCGGCGATCGCGCGCAGTCTCCGCTCGCGCTCGGCGGTGGAAAGCTGCTGGTCCTTGAAGACGACGATCGACTGATCGATGATCGCTTTCACCGAGCCGGTCGCGTCGGCCGGCGCAATCGACGCGTTCGCCAGGGCTTGCGCGGCGGCGGGAGCAGCGAACGCACATAAGATCAGAGCGCCGAGCGCAACTATCCGCATGTTCAATTTCAACTGCACCATCATTCGGGAAGATTCCTAACTTCGCGGGAAGATTCCTGACTTCGCGAGAAGATTCCTAACTTTGCGGCATGGGACCGTTCTTGAAATGCTTGCGGTCGTCCTCGTCGCCATCTGAGGGCCGGCGCAGGCAACTTTCCTCAAGCCATCGATTGGTAACAGTGTCCGACAGCGCGACCCCGCCCGCATCCACGGCCCAGGTGCGGCTGTTGATGGTCGTTTGATTGAAAATCCGGCCGCAGCTTCGGCAGGTAAAGGCGAGCCGCGAGCCGCCTCCCGGGGCAATCGATTCTATCGTGCGGACCTTCCAGTCGTGCGTTCTCCACGGCGTCAACCCTTCATCGCGCATATCAACTCCTGATTAGACTCTTCACTCTCGCGCTTATTCAATTCGGATTCGGCTATGCGGTGCCGTTGCTGGAGGTGCGCTTGACGGGAGCGCGGCGCTTGCGTTCGCCGCGATATTTCTGGGCGCCGGGTTCACTCGGGCGGTAGGGATCGACGTGAATTTTGCGGCCTTCGAGTTCGGTGCCGCTGAAGTAGACGGCCGCGTTAATCGCGTCTTCGACTTCGACCATTTCGACGAAGCCGAATCCGCGGGACTTGCCGGTGAGCTTGTCGGTGATCACCAGCGCGCCGCCGACGCGGCCTACCTTGGAGAACAGAGCCCGCAGATCGTCGCGCGTAACTGACTCGGCGAGATTTCCTACATATATTCTGGGCACCGGGCCTCCTTCGTGGGACATGCAGACGCCTTTCGTCTCCCGGAATGGGAGTTCGAAGGCACTGTGAAAACCGGGACGGTAGCGAACTCGGAACGTTCGCCACACCTGAAAACGACTGAGCGGGCATCGTATGCCCGCTCAGCCTCGGATTTACTTTACCAGCGGCCGCCGCCTCCGCCGCCGCGATTGTCGCCACCGCCGCGCCGGTTGCCACCGCCACCGCCGCCGCCGAAGCTCGATTCGCGGGGCTTGGCCTCGCTAACCTTGATGTTCCTTCCCTTCAGATCAGTATCATTCAGGGTCTGGATTGCCTTGGAAGCGTCTTCCGCATTCGCCATCTCGACGAAGCCGAAGCCCTTCGATTGGCCGGAAAACTTATCCGTGATTACCGCCACGCTTTGAACCTGGCCTGCTTGTGAAAACAGTTCTTCCAGATCGCTGTTGGACACCGAGTAGGCCAGATTGCCTACGTACAATTTGCTGGGCATTTTTGCCCTCCGTAAGTATTTGCCGGGAAGCTCTCGTACAGAAAACCTGGGCTGATTCCCAAGCTTAGAGAAAGGAACAATCCGAGCGTTAGACAATGAAGATACGCTAATTGCAGGTGCGAAGATAGAGGGGGGCAAAATTGGACGCGGCGACTCGGAACCTGTTGCGGCTTCGTGGCGCGAAGCTGTCCGGAAGCCAAGAGCCAGCTGTACCGTGTTGCTCGCCTCGGTCAGGATGACAAACTTGCAATCTATACCATCTGTAGTGGTCCTGGGACACCCTACCCTACCACCATCGGGTAGTGGGTCAGTTTGAAATCCGTCGCCGGTGCGTTCGCTTGAAACGTGTGCGATAATGGCTGCATGGCGGAAAAACTCAGGAAGCGTCCGCGCGATCCCCTCGCGCTCGCGAAGATGATCGGCGACATTGCTACCGGCCAAGCATCCGATAGCGAGCCTGACAAACGCAACCCCGCTGCGGTCGAAATGGGGCGCTTAGGCGGACAGAAAGGCGGTCGCGCGCGGGCGGAGCGGCTGACGCCAGAGCAGCGTCGGGAAATCGCCCAGAAAGCGGCGCGAAAACGTTGGTCGAAATAACCTACGCGTCGGCGATAAACTCCTCGCGCAGTTTCTTTACGAATTCATACAATTCCACGTAGGAGGGGTCCTTTGCCTGTTCCTCGGTAGGAGGAGCTGGCTCCGTTGGTCTGACTTCAGGTCTAATGCGTATTTTTCCGTCCTGCATTTCCTCAGCCTTTACGTGAACACGGAGATAAAAAATCAACAGTTTTGCTTGCGTCCACGGTATAGTAACAGCTACACGGCGTTCGACTTTGTTCGGTGCTTGCGATTGATCAAGTTCGCCGAAAATCATCTTCAAATCCCATGCGCTTGATTCCAAATATACATTGTTCGCATATCTAGAGATGAAATCACTCGCCCGTTCGTACTCCAGCTTGGCTGGCGGTGAAGATGTCATTTCATCTGGCGGTGAAGATGTCGCTTCGTCTGCCATTTTACGCGGCCTTCCGATTCGCGCCAAAATCTTGATTCGATAACGTGTCCAATAGCTGTTTCATAATTGAGCCGCCATCAGGTTTGTTAGCGAGACCCTTCATTAGCGCGTGTGTTGTAGCGGCGGCATCTTGATCCGCTGAAGCAAGATGAGGGATCAAATCATCAGCTTGCACGATTGGAATGGCGCGCATTCCTACGAATAGGTCGCTCGCCGTATCTAACGTCCAATTGCCCGGAGCGCCCAGCCATCGGATTACCTGTTCGGGCGACTTTCCAATTCGCCTAGCCAATCGAGCCTTTGTGAACCCTTGATCCTCAAGCGCATGGAATCGCCTTATGGCTTCGGCATATAAGCGGTTGCGGAGTTCCTCACGAAAGAACGCCAATCGTGCGAGAGGAATCTGCTCGCAGTTTAAATCAAGTACTTCCCTGAAGATCTGCTCCGTCGAGATAGTCATCTGGAAAATTTCCTCTTAGTGGCTCGCTCCAAAAGCCACGATTCCACTCCTCCACACAGCGGTTGATTGCGGCCTTCCACTCGGCTGATTCAAAGTCTCGCAGCGGGAGTCGGTCCTCCCAAGTTAGGGCAACAAATACATTCTTCTTCGCGAATCGTCCTAACAGCCTGATGCCAGGTTGCGGGTCTCTGCATCGTATATCCCACACCTCGTTCGCATCGGGTAGCAGTCGTGCCATATAGGCGTCTTTGGCCCGTCGAGAATCGGACGCGATACTTATCCACGCATCTCGAACGAATACGATCAGATCCGACAATACGAAGCCCCATCGGAACTCCTGCTTCTTGCTGGTCCATGAATCAATTAGAAGCGCTTCAACTGATTTTGATATGTATATCTCGCGTCGATATTTTGGTATCGCCAACGGGCACGTGAAACGAACTAAACGACCCGCTTCACAGAGGTTCTTGATCTCCTCTAAGCTTACTGACATATAAATCAGTACCAAGGAGAAGTCAACAAGGTAACATTAAACTGACTCACATGCTTGACAGTTCATGCACAAAGGTCTATTCTAAGAGCATGAACAAATCGTCCCCCGAACGGCGCGCTCAGATACTTGGCATGATGGTCGAGGGCGTTTCCATTCGCGCAATCTCTCGCATGACTGGCGCGAGCAAAAACACCATCGTCAAGCTGCTAGCCGATGCTGGCAACGCGTGTTCTGAGTATCAGGATCGGACGCTCGTAAATCTACCCTGCAAGCGCATCCAAGCCGATGAAATTTGGAGCTTCGTCTATTCGAAGCAAAAGAACGTTCCAAAAGAAAAGCGCGGTCAGTTCGGCATCGGAGACGTATGGACGTGGACCACGATTTGCGCTGATACGAAACTCGTTCCATCGTGGTACGTCGGAATGCGCGATGCGGAATCAGCACATCACATCATGCAGGACGTGGCGAAACGCCTGAGCAGTCGCGTGCAGCTAACGACCGACGGCTTTCACTGCTACTTGGACGCGGTAAATGCAGCGTTCGGGGGCGACATTGACTACGCGATGTTGGTCAAAATGTATGGCACTGATCCGATGGGCGAGAGAAACTACAGTCCGTCGATCTGCCTAAGTGCAGAGAGTCGAATCATTCGCGGCAATCCAGATCGCGAGCACATCAACACATCGTATGTCGAGCGCCAAAATCTCAATATCAGAATGGGAGTTCGACGCTTTACCCGACTCACAAACGCATTCTCAAAGAAGGTCGAAAATCATATCCACGCGCTTTCGATCTACTTCATGCACTACAATTTCGTGCGCATCCATCAAACGACTAGGGTAACGCCCGCAATGGCCGCTGGCGTCACTGACACGCTCTGGTCGCTCGATGATATGGTCCGAATCGTGGACGAATGGGAAGCGAGCCAGAAGGAAACCGCTTAGGGCGGTGTGCGTCTTCCAATTTGCAGGGTAAGAAACGTCGAATTCGGTGAAATTGTAGGGCGCACGCCAAACTTCTTCTCGCATAGAGATTGCAGCGCGACCGCAACTCGATCCGTGGCTGAGCCAGAATCAATTTCAATTCCAATTGGCACACCTTCGCCACGGAGTTCGGGATACCATCCAGCCCGCTTCATTGCTTCACCAATCGCGACAACAACATCTTCATCTTGCTTGGCGTAAAAAATATAAACTGGCTGCGGCATCCTAAATGGCCGAAGAGTGTTCGCCCATTCGTCAATATCGGCTTGAGTGAATATCGGCCAATCAGTTCTTGCGGATTCGGCTTTGAATGGAAGTTGCACCGGAACTGGGGCGTTCAAATGAAGTGCTATTAGCCCCAGCGCGAAGACAGTAGGAACAAGCAACCAGAAAGCAATTTCTTGGCTACGATCCAGGGTGATTCGTCCAATGCGCCTAACGGCGGTGCGGACGGTTGCGCTCATTGCAACAATCACGATGGCATCTGCAAGTAGGTTATTGCCGACTGAATTCCAGTCAGGAAACGCCATAGCTCATACCCCCGCCAATGGCTTAGACTGTTCTTCGCCAAATGACGAGGGGTCGCTTTCAGCCTGATTAACCTCAAATAATTTCGATGAAATTTAAACTGACCCACTACCCACCATCGGTGGTTTCGTTCCGTCAAAATTGGTTTTTCGCCGGAAACGGGTGGCGTTTGGCGATGGGTGAGTAAGGGGCGCTCTGACGGTCGACCATACCGCAATGCTAGCACGCCAAATCAGCCGTCGGCAGGCCAGAAAGTGATCAAGTGGCCTCGCAAGTTGGATTTGGCACATCTTAGCCCGTTATATTGACTCAGCGCCATGTTAGTGTAATTTTGATACCGCAATTTCACGCATAACGTGAAAAATTATCGTAATACGAGGTCAAGGTGACCTGAATGCCAGCATGCAGGAAATGTGGTAAGCCGAAACCCGAGGGCGCCGCATTTTGCGGTAGTTGTGCCCCCTCGTTGGTGCGCGCGAAGCCGCCCGCATCACCGTCGCCAATTCCACCGGATGAGCCGTCGCCGAAGCCAACTGAGCCGCCGACGCTATCCATACAAAAGCACGAGATAAGAAAGCCGGCGCTCCCGAGAGTGTTCAAGCCTGAGAGCACGGTGCGTCCGGCCCCGGCCTCGTCCGCGCCGCCGATTGATGGCAGGAGCAAGGGCGGCGGAATCGAGCTGCTTCCGTGGAGCGAACTATCCGCCGTCCAGAAAGGGGGACGCGCCGCTGCGGGCGTCGTCGTGTTGCTTCTGATTTTTTTCTTCACGCGCGTGTTTCTGCGGAACGCTGGCGCTTCGAATCAGAGCGCGGCTTCGCAAAGTTCAGAAGATCCGCTCACCGACAACGATCGCAAGGACGGAATCGCGTCGCTTTGCAAGGTGTTCCAGATTTACGGAATACCCAAGGACGAAAAAAACGCGGTCGGCTCGGCGAAGAACGCGGCTTCGATGTTCAAGCACGGCGACGATCAATCGCCCGAGCGCAGCGTTTTCATCTTGACCATGGTTGCTAGGGAGTTCAGCGCCGGCAAGCTAAGCGACCAGGATTGCGCAGAAGTGGGGGAGCCACTTGCGATGGTTGCTTCCCCACGTGCGGGCTCCACTCCCAGCTTCGATGAAGCAAAACACGCATTCTACTATTAGCCTGAGACCCCGGATACGACTTACTTACACGCCGCGCTCATGTCGTGTAAAAACAGAACGTGCCCGCGCGGGAAGGGTACCCGGTTGTTTAATGCCGGTCCGCTTTCATCAACTCGCCCTCGAGCGGAAAAGGGATGCGATTAAAGCCCGAAGAAGAGGCTGACGCCAGCCGGCGGAGGCGGATTGCAATAGTATTCCGGCCCGTCGTAGTCCGGCCCGTAGCACGGTTCCGGCGAATAGACGTAGGGCTCAGGCGCCACGTAAATGTCGGGTCCAGGCGCGTAATAGCCGCCGCCCCAATGGCCCCCGCCTCCATGGTAGCCGCCGCCTCCGTGGTATCCGCCGCCGCCATGGCCATCGCCGCCATGGCCGCCACCATGACCACCGCCGCCGTGCTCGGCGGCGCGAGCCACCGCAACCGAGAGACTACCAATCACGAGGGCAACCGCGACAACTGTCGCGATCCTGCATATCCTGGAGCGCAATTCCTTTTTTGGATTGTGCGATACTTCCATGGTGACCGCCTCGTCGCGGAGTGACCTCCGGTTCACTTGTTCTCTTTGACTTCTTTTTTGGCTGCGGCCTCGGCACGACCGCGGAACATGGAATCGGCGACCTTCTTCTGTGCGTCCGACAGGGTGTTGTAGAGAGCCTCGAAGGCCGGAATGAATTTCTTCATTCCATCTTCATGTGCCTGGATCACGTCGCCATAGGATTTCACGACGTCGACTGCGTTCATCGACTTCGCGTCCGCGGCCCGTTGTTTTTCCAGGTCCCTCATTGCCTGCGCGTTATCGCGCATCACCTGAGTGAGGGCGTCCCATTGAGGCTTCTGAGCATCCGTGATGTGGAGCATTTTGTGGAGCTGCTTGATACGCGCCTCGACCGGTCCGTTTTCGGCCGGTTTCGACGCAGGCTCCTCCATCGCGCCGGGCGAAGCAGCCTGCGCGATTTCCTCGTGAGCCGCGGGCGACTCGGTCGCAGCCGCCGCGGAGAAATTGCCGGGGGCCGCAAACAAAGAGCTAGCGAGAAAGATAGCACCGAGAAGAGTTGCCGTTGCCGTAGCTGCGCGCGCGGTTGCATGCCTGAACGGGATCATGATTGGTACCCCTGGATGGTTACGGTTGCCCGAAAAGTCGAAACTCCCGTGCGGTCAAACTTCGCCGCCACTTCAATTTTGCGGCTCTCTCGAATTCGCAGTTCCCTCATAGCACTCGATTCCGATGAAATGCAATTTCGAACTATGCCGATCTGTACCGATATGGACGAGAATTCCAAATGAATTCGTCGAGAAAAGTGCCTTGGAGCACGCCCCGAGTCCGGATTCGCCGGCGAATCGACGGTGAGGTTCCGCGACTGTGGGAACAGGAAGGTTCAGTTCAGGTGCGAATTTGACGCTGTCGGCGGAGCAAACGCACGTCACTTGCCATGCGTGCGCGAGCGTATTCTTGCATTTAGAATAGTTTGCTATATAAATTGAGTGTAATTATGCTGAACATTATGAAAACATCTCTTATAAATCGAGGGATAGCGTTGCGTCTCGTTGCCGTCTCGACGGTCGCGATCATCCTCCTAATGCTGACGGGTCTCGCGACGGCCGCACCGACGCCGGACGCATGCGCCACCACGATTACTTCATGTGGATGCACTGTCACTCAAACGGGAACCTACACCGTTATGGATGACCTCGACGCGAGCCAGGGCCTGACCAAGGGCGGCAACTGTCTCGAGGTAAGCGCCAACCACGTCATTCTGGATCTCCAGGGGCATGCGATCATCGGCAACGGCGCAGGCATCGGCGTCCTCGTTCTGAGCACCGCGACCGATACGACTGTGCAGGGGACTGATCTAACCGAAACAGCACAAGCGATCATCAATAGCTGGAACATCGGGCTCGAGGTCGACGCCAGCAACGTCGTGATCGAACTGTTCCGGCAAATCGGCGGCAACAGTTTCAATCCGCACGGCAACGCGGGCGACGGCATTCTTTTGCAGAATGCCAGCAACGCGACGGTCGCGAACTTCAACGCGAGCTTCAACGGCGGAGCGGGCGTCGATGTTCAAGGCGGCAGCACCAACCGGATCCTGAATTGCGACGCAATCAGCAACACTACCGCCGGCGTCATCATGGCCACTTCGAATCTGAACACGATCAGCAACTGCACTATCAGCGGCAACAGCGGTTACGGAGTGTGGCTGAACACCTCGAGCCAGGATCAAATTTTTACTTCGTCGCTGACCGGCAACGGGAAGATCGGGTTGCTGGTCGGCTGCCACAAAGAAGGGAAATGCACCGGCAACAAGGGCAGCAGCCTGAATCACATCTCGAGTTCGGGGGCCAATGGCAATTCGGGCGCCGGCATAACGGTCGAAGAGGGCAGCTCCAACAATCAGATCACGAACATGTCCGCATCGGGTAATGGCGGCACGTCAGATCTGATCGACGACAACCCGGGCTGCGACGGCGACAATTGGTTCAACAACGCGTTCGGCGGCGCGAGCCAATCCTGCATCCACTGATCGATCGGCACTGATCGATCGCGAAGACTGACGAGTGGGCGGCGGGACGATGGCTATCAGTAGCCGCCGTAGTATCCGCGGCCGTAGTAGCCGTTATGATACATCTCGGTGCCGACAATGTAGCCGACGGCGCCGCCGCCGAGGCCGCCAATAAGCGCGCCTTCCGCCGGTGAGCCTTCAGAGCCGCCGATCAGCGCTCCCGCGCCGGCGCCGAGTGCCGCGCCGCCAAGCGTGTCGTTGGTGCGAGGACTGCCAAAGCAACCGGTCATCGTCATCAGGGCGAATGCGCTGCCAAACGCGATAGCCGCGGCTCGCAACTTTCTCCCGGCGTTGACTGTAGTTATATGCTTCGAATTCATCTTCAAACCTCGATGATGTCTTCAGCATAGAATACGAATGATCTGAGCGTATGGTTGCATAAGGCAAGCTTACAGTTTCGTAAGCTTGCACGACTCGAGGAGTCGGGACGCGCAGCCTTTAGTGCACCACTAATTTGAAGGTTTGCGTTTGTCCGGATTGGACCTGCACGCTCTGCGGCTCATCGCTCGCACCGACCAACGTGTACGTTCCCGGTGGTACGTCGAACTCGATGATGCCCGAGCTATCTGTAGTTCCCGAAGCTACGACACTCCGATCGACGGGATTCAGGACCGTCACCTTATGCCCACTTAACCCGGCGTTCGGCTCGGCCAGTTTCTTGACGAGCGTCCAGGAAACAGCCTGCACCGAGATCTTGCCGTTTGGAGGAGTGCTCTGCAAATAGCTGCATCCCGACACGGTGGCGAGCAAGCTCACCATCGCGAAAAGAAAAAAACCGCATCGCGCTCCAGGATGCATACTATTCTTGTTGGTGATCCCAGCGGGAGTCGAACCCGCGTTCCCGACGTGAGACGTAGACGGAACGCCGTCCGCCCGCGTTCATATTGAGTGTTTTCCGTACACTATTCATTCCACTGGTGTTAGCAGAATCCGCCGATATACGACGCCGTGGCTCTCGCGTGGCTGTCAGCCCTCGCGCTCGCGTAGTCGTCTGTAAGAAACGTTCTTTCGACTGTGGAGATCTGGTCCGTGCCTTTGTTGCCCTTAGCCTGCCCCGACCCTATATTTCCGGATTGGCGCGATTGACATAGAAGATGCCCATCGCCAGTGCCGGTCGTCATATTGCTGCCCGCAGTCATCCGGACCGAAGGGGAAGACCATATGCCTATCATGACAATATCTACAGTCGCGTCCGCAAATCCCGACCTAGGTGTGGCAGCTGTTGCGGCTGCGGCACTTTGTGGCGCTGGAATCACCCAGGAATTTCCCGAAGGTGTGGTTTGTCGACCATCCGTCGCCGGGTTAGACGTTATGTACGATACACCTAACGGAGCCACAGCCCACGCAGGGCTTAAAAGAGCTGGATTCGATACAGTTGAAGCATTTCCGCTCCCGGATCTTCCGCCAATCGACAATCCAACGACGATTACTATAGTTCCTCTTAACGCGGCGCTTTTGCCGTTCGCCGATGGCGCTGCGGACTCTCTCTGCGGTGCTGGCCTTCTCGTCCAAAATGCTGACGGAACCACGTATACGGTTGCGCCCGACAAAAAGACAATGCAGATTACCTGCGACGCCGCCAAAACGACGACCGTACAGGCTGCTTTCACGCGTGTGTGGCAGTTTCTTGTAAACCCCGGTGGGCTGCCGACTCCTAACGTAGGATGAGACGGCTTAACTCGCGGATAATCGAGCGCGGCTAAGCGTTCGAATCCTCTGATCCTGACTTGTGCGATTTTCAGTTTTTTACGGCCTTGTTATGGGCTGCTGGCTGTCAAACGTGGCTGTCGAGAGCGCCAAAAAACGGCAAAAAGTTCTGGTGATCCCAGCGGGAGTCGAACCCGCGTTCCCGACGTGAGAGGCCGGTGTCCTAACCACTAGACGATGGGACCATCGTCGCGCGCGCATCGACGGCGCGCCTTGCGGAAATCGTTGGCTGAGGAGGCAGGACTCGAACCTGCAATCGCCTGATCCAGAGTCAGGTGCCTTACCAATTTGGCCACTCCTCAGCGCAGCCCTGAAATATAACCAACGGCCGTCGCGCGCGCCACCGCGTCCGCGCGCGACGCTACCTGATTGCGGTGTGGCGCAGGGTCTCGGCGTGACGATTTACCAGCGCGTCGCATCGGGAGAGCAGCGCGGGGTTGGCCGAGTGGCGTTCGATCATGTAGCTGAGCTCGCCGAGGTCGTGGACGAGCAGGCGCAGGCATCGTTCGTACTCGTCGGGCGCCTGCAGCGCCTTCAGCAGATCCGAGACGAGATCTTCGAGCTCGGTTTCTTCGACCTCGAGCGCAATCTCGAGCGCGCGATCGAGCTTGATGCCGGGGGTTGCGTCGCGCCGGGATTTTTCGAGCAGCGCGCGCAGCCGCACGATGGTCGCGTCTTCGAGCGAGATGGGGCTGGGTTTGTCGAGCATCTCCTCTTGATCCAACACGGTGGTCACGAGATCCAGCGCGCCGACGTGGCGCGCTTCGTCACGCGCCATCCCGAACCAGAAATCCTGCATCGCGGGCTCGCTCGCGAAGATTTTCGCGAAGCGCGCGTACAGAGCCATGCTTTGTTTTTCCAATGCGATGGTCGCATCGAGGACTTCGCGCGTCGTGGGCATCGTGATGCGATGATAGCTGCTGAGTTCGCGGGCGGTAAAGCGCGAACGCTGGACCGCTCCGCGATTTCAGGAAGACACGGGAGCGGGGCCCGAGCGTAAAAGTTCCAACAGGCATTTCAGCGCGATTCGCGCCTCGATGGCGAACGGTATGGTCGCGACGAGATAGATGAACATCGTCATCGCGAGTAGCGCGGTTCGGGCGGCGAAGGACTGCGCCACGAGTGAGTCGACGGCCACGGAATTCCACGCCAGGAACAACATGATGCCCAGCCAGACGGGCACTGCCGGCCACACCAGGCGCATGTTCACGGTCACGATGGTTCGTAAGCCGTCGCGCCGGAAGTTCCCTTCGATTATGGGCAGGAATGAGCTCTGGTATCTAATGATGCGATGGATTTTGAAGCGGCTGCCGGCTACCCTGCCCTCGAAAAATCCGCGCTTGCTGGAAGTCGGCCATCCCCACTTGCGCGGCGGTTCGACGATCTCCTGGAGAACCCTCGAAGCGTGCGCCACGCTCATCGGCGTCGAGAATTCGAATTTGCGAAACGGCGGCCTGAGAAACTCGATCAGGCGATCGGGTTCGAAATCAGTCCCGGCGATCCGTTCGGCTTCAAACATCGCGACCTAAAAAAGGTAACGGAAGCGTCGCGCTAACGCACGGAGACTGTTTACGGTTCGCCGGTCGACGGAGTCGCGGTTTTTGTTGGTACCGCAGTCGCAGGATTTGACTGCACAGGTGTGGCGAGAGCTGTCGGAGTGGAGCTTTCGGATGGGGCGGACGTCGACGTCTCGGCCCCCGCACTCTTTACGGTCACGCTTAAGAGCGCGTCATTCTGGTAGCAAAACCATACCGTCCTCTTTTCGTTTCTGGTGACAGCCTCGGTGGGCGACAGGATGATCTCTGCCAGGCCTATCGTGAAGACATCGGCTGCGAGTTCGCCGACTGCAATCGGTGCCTTACCCGCGGCGCCGTAGCCCTTGGTGTAAAGCAGGTATAAATCGCAGCTGGTGCCGCCGGCGCCTTTGCTCGTAGTGACCGGCGCGCCCAGCTCCTGCGTGACGGAGGAGCGGCTGTCACCGGGTTGGAACTTCGCCAGATCGACCGGCGTTGGACGCGTCGCCTCCATGTATACGGAGCAGCCGGACACGAAGCACAAGACGAGGAGGACGTACCTGAGACGCTGAGACATATCCGGGAACCCCTTTTTTTAGCGGTTGCTCGAGCCTGCCGGCGCATCGGAGCCGTCGTACGGGACCGTGCCGACGCAGACATAGGACGGTACATAACCGAAGCTGAAGATGGTCAGCATAAGCTGCCGGTTGTGCTCCAGCATCGTGACGTTCGCCCGCGCGAGCTCATCCAGGCGGGATTGGCATGCGTCGAGACCGCGGGCGGCAGCTGTCACGATCTTCTGATGGTTGGCAGGATCGTCCTGGACCCCCTCCCAGGTGCTGCACCCCATCAAACCGAAGAGCGCGAGAGAGAAAAAAATGACTCGCATCTCCGCTTCAGGTTGACAGGTGTGTGACTGCAGGACAACACCGCGACCGTAAAGCACGAAGGCCCGATCGCGTTTTTGCGATCGGGCCTTCGATTTGAATATGCGTAACTGTTATTTCGCGAGCTCGGTGGCGCGCGTCTCGCGAATGACGGTGACCCGAATCTGCCCGGGGTACGTCATGTCGGTCTCGATTTTGCGCGCGACGTCGCGCGCCAGCATCGAGGTGTCCTCGTCCGAGATCTGCGACGGCTCGACGATCACGCGCATCTCGCGCCCCGCCTGCACGGCGAAGCATTTCTCGACGCCCTTGAACGACTTGGCGATCGTCTCGAGATCTTCGAGCCGCTTGACGTAGCTCTCGAGCACCTCGCGCCGCGCTCCCGGACGCGCGCCCGAGAGCGCATCGGCCGCGTCAACGAGCGGCGCGAGAATCGTCTCGGCTTTGACTTCCTCGTGATGCGCCGCGATTGCGTTTACTATTTTCGCCGACTCGCCGTACTTGCGCGCGATCTCGCCGCCGATCAGCGCGTGCGAGCCTTCGACCTCATGCGTCAGCGCCTTGCCGATATCGTGCAGCAGGGCGGCGCGGCGAGCCTGCTTTTCGTTGAGCCCCAGCTCGGCCGCCATCGCGCCGCAAATGAACGCGGCTTCGATCGAGTGCATCAGCACATTCTGCGCGTAGCTGTAGCGGTACTTGAGCATCCCGAGCAGCTTGACCAGCTCGGGATGGATTCCGTGTACGCCGACCTCGATGATCGCGCGCTGGCCGGCCTCGCGAATCGATTCCTCGACCTGCTGCTCGGCCTTGCGCACGACTTCCTCGATACGCCCGGGATGAATGCGGCCGTCCGAGATGAGCTGCTGCAGTGCGACGCGCGCTATCTCGCGACGAATCGGGTTGTGGCACGAAATTACGACCGCCTCCGGAGTGTCGTCGATGATTATATCGACGCCGGTCGCCGCCTCGATCGCGCGGATGTTGCGTCCTTCGCGGCCGATGATACGCCCCTTCATCTCGTCGTTGGGCAGCGCGAGCACCGAGACAGTGCGCTCGGCGACGAACTCGCCCGCCAGCCGCTCGATCGCAATTGCGACGACTCGCTTGGCGCGGCGGTCAGCTTCTTCGCGCGCCTCTTCCTCGACGATTCGAATGTGCTTGGCGGCGTCGGTGCGCGCCTGCCCGATCATCTCGTCCATCAGCGAGCGCTTGGCTTCCTCGCGAGTCAGGCCGGCGACGGCTTCGAGCTTGGTGCGAGCCTCGTCGATATGCGCCTGCAGCACTTCTTCCTTGTCGGTGAGACTTTTCTCGCGCGAGCGCAAACTTTGATCGCGCCGGTTGAGATCGGCTTCGCGCCGCTCGAATGCTTCCTGGCGCTTTTCGAAAGTCTCCTCGCGAGCTTCGAGCTTCTGCTCGATCGCGGCAATCTCGCGCCTGCGATCGCGCATCTCGCGTTCGGCGTCGGCCTTGGCGCCGACCACCATGTCCTTTGCCTTGAGTTCAGCCTCCTTTACTACTAACTGGCTCCGTGTTTGAGCCTCCTTGGTTATTTCCTCGGCCTGAGCGCGCGCGGCCTCCAGGTTAACGGCGTCCTTACGCTGTTTCGTTATTCCCCAAATGAAAAAGACCGCGCCACCAACTATGAATCCCAGGATTGCGGTGATTAGTGCCACCCGGGTTTACCTCCTTCGTCCGCGTTCGGCGAGCTGGCAGTGGCGCTTCGCAGGCTCGATGAACTGCGGACTCGGTCACAATGAAGTTAAGCCGCCGGTCGAGTCCCGTCTCGGGGATTCGATCGAGCAGCTGGAATGAGTAAGCGAGCCCCACACTGATCGCTTCGCGGCCGAATTGGCCGATGAAACGATCATAATGACCCCCGCCACGGCCCAGTCGTTGTCCTTCGGATCCGAAGGCAACGCCGGGAACACAGACCAGAACTTTCGCGAACTTTTTGCTTTTGCTGTCGAGCGGCTCCAACGAATCGTACGGCTCGAGGATTCCATAGGCGCCGCAGACGAGCTCGGAGCAATCGCGAACCCGCCGCGCGACTATCGTGCGAGTTGCAGCGTCGACGCGCGGATAGAAGACCGCGCGCCCCGATTGCAACGCGTCAGCCAGGATACGGTCGGTCGAGACTTCGTTGCCGAGAGCGGCATAGAGGACGACGGCCGAGGCGTCGCGGTAGAGCGCGCTCGCGAGCAGATGCTGCTCGACGATCAGCGACGACGACGCCGCGCGCTCAGCGGGGAGCGCGTCGCGGCATGCGATCATGATCGCGCGAAGATTTTTCTTTTCATCCGCCATAGTCGTTGCCATGGCGGGAGCGGGTCTAACTGCTCGTCGATTGCGCCGTTTCGTCGCCGTCACGCGCGCGTGTCGTTGTCGTTCTCGAACCGGCTGACAGCCGGCCTGTATCCGCGAAACTCTCTATCGCGAAAGCCTTCGTTGCGGTTGAAAAATGTTGCACGGGCCTCATGCTGGTAAGCACCGCGTTTAGGCTACTCTCGAGATCCACAATTCCCGCCCCCGTCCGAAATCGGTCACCTCTCGGATGCCGCGCGCCGTCGCGACGATTGATGTTCATCGTCATTCGCCGTCGATAGCCGCGGTCAGCCGTTTATTCATCGCCGCGATTCGATCCACCAGCTCCTGATGCTCCCGGCGCAGGTGTTCGAGCTCCTCGGCGAAATTTAACGCAGCCAGGATTGCCAGATTGACTGAATTGATAGTCTGGCTCCCGGCGCGGATATCCTTGATCTTCCCGTCCACCGTCTCGGCCAGGGACCTGATCCACTCATCGCCCGCATCGCTGGCGACGGTCAGGCTTTGTCCCATGATCTGGACGTTGACGCCCTTCATCATCATCTATCCCAGATCGATCCCGTCGAAGCGGGTGAGGATTTTTTCGATCCTGATTCGCACGTCGTTGCGTTCATTTTCATGCTGTAGACGTTCGGCGCTCAACTGCTTCACCTGGCCGGCCGCGTCAGCATACCTTTTTTCGGTTTCCGCGAGCTTCTGCGCGAGTTGCTCATTTTCCTTGCGCAATTGCTGGATACGCGCCACCGAAGCCTGAATTCGTTCGTCTAGTTGTTTTAAGACATCTGTCGCCATGAGGGAAAATCTTCTACCTTTAGTTTAATTTTCGATAAACAGCCCGTCAAGCCGCGTAAGAACCGCTCGAACTCTGCTCTCCTGCGTCGTCACTTGCAAACAACGCGTCGACAAACTCGCGCGCGTCGAACTCGCGCAAATCCTCGATCGCCTCGCCCAACCCCACGAACCGCACCGGAATCTTAAGCCGCGCCGCCACCGCGACCACCACGCCGCCCTTCGCCGTGCTGTCGAGCTTGGCGAGCACCACGCCGGTGAGAGGGACCGCATCGCCGAAAATCGCCGCCTGGCTGAGCGCATTCTGACCCGTGTTGGCGTCGAGCACCAGCCACGTCTCGTGCGGTGCGCCGGGCAACTCGCGCGCAACCACGCGGGCAATCTTCTTGAGCTCCTCCATCAAATTGACCTTGGTCTGCAGACGCCCGGCCGTGTCGATCAGCACCGTGCGCGTCTTGCGCGCGACCGCGGCCTTGACCGCGTCGAAGGCGACCGCGGCGGGATCCGAGCCTTGCGATTGCTTGATAATGTCGGCGCCGGCGCGGTCGCACCACACTTCGAGCTGCTCGATTGCGGCCGCGCGGAACGTATCCGCCGCCGCGACGATCACGCTGCCACGCTCTGCCTTGAGCCGCGCCGCGAGTTTCGCGACCGTCGTAGTTTTACCGACGCCGTTGACTCCCACCAGCATGATAACCAGCGGCGCGTCGCCCGAGTCGGCGGGCGCGCGATCGGCGGACGTCATGATAGCCGCGATTTCGGCCTTGAGCGCGTCGCGGATAGCGTCGGGGCGATTGTCGTTGCCCAGCTTCGCCCGCACCGCGGAGGTAATCTTCATACTCGCGTCGACGCCAACGTCGGCGGCGATCAGTGCTTCCTCGAGACCCTCATATATTTCGTCGATCTTTGCGCTGCCGGTCAGCGCGGCTCGGATGCGTGCGAGGAAGTTTTCGCGCGTCTTGCGCAGTCCGAGGCCGATTCGCACCGGCTCGCGAACGGTAGGCGGCGGCGCGACAGGTTGCGCGGGCTCGGGCGCTGGAGGCTCGGCGATTTTGGGCGTCGGTTCAGCGGCGAGCTGCTCGGGCGGCGGAAGCTCGACCTCGGGCGCGACCTCAACCGCGGGTGCTGATTCAACTTGGAGGGGACGCGACGGGCGCGCCTTGCGCAGGCTCCATTGAATCAGGACTCCAATGGAAACCAGGCCCGCTCCTGCGCCGGCGGCGATAATCAGAATGAGTACGATAGCGAGCGGAGTCACAGTTGCGTCGTCCGGGAAAAATCCTGAAGAACTTCGGTTGGAAAGAATAACAGTCGCGGTGTCGATTCGAAACTAGCTCACATCGTCTGATGGGGGTAGCCAGGCTTTTCTGATGCACCGCAGAACCCTCACCTACCGGCGGCTGCGCCCGCCGGCCGCCTCTCCCGTAAAGTAACGGGCGAGGTAAGAGCTGCTGCGCTCCGGACACAGGAAAAAAGTTCGAACAGGGACGAAGTCCCGCATCTTTCTTAGCATTGGGTGCAGGGGTCACCCCTGCCGAAGGAAGCGTGAAACCCACCGCGGGTTTCACATTAGATTAAGTTCCTCGTTCCATCGTGCGCGTTACATGCTGGCCGAGTGTGCGTTGTTGTGGCTATAAGAAATGTGGGCCGCGACGAGATTCGCAAAAATCACGCGGACCCTGCATCGCGAAGGGAGATCTGTAGATGGCCAAGCTCAAAGGCAAAGTTGCAATCGTAACCGGCGCGAGCCGCGGCATCGGCAAGGCAATCGCGGAACTGTTCGCCAAGGAAGGCGCGAAGGTCGTGTGCTCGGCGCGCACGCTCAAAGAGGGAGAGCATCCGCTGGAAGGATCGCTCGAGACGACGGTCGCGGGAATCAAGACAGCTGGCGGCGCGGCCGAGGCCGTCACCTGCGACGTTTCGTCGGAGGCCGACTGCGAGAAACTCGTCGAGGAAACGCACAAGCTCTACGGGCCGGTTGACGTGCTGGTGAACAATGCGGCGCTGACATACTTCATTCCGGTCAAGGATTTCCCGCCGAAACGCTGGATGCGCTCGTTCGCCGTCAATATCCACGGCCCGTTCATGCTGGCGCACCTGGTGCTCAAGGACATGATCCCGCGCAAGTCGGGATCGATCGTCAACATTTCGTCGGGCGCGGCGATTGGACCCGGCCGGGGACCATACAAGAGCGCAACGGTCTTTCGCGGCGGCGTATGCTACGGCGCAGAGAAGGCGGCGCTCGAGCGCTTCACGCAGGGGCTCGCCGAAGAAGTTTACGACGACGGAATCTCGGTGACGTGCGTATCGCCGTCGCAAGTCGTCGCGACTCCGGGCACCGTGCATCATCACCTGGTCAGCGGACCCGACGACCCGAGCGGCGAGCCGGTCGAATGGATGGCGCAGTCGGCGCTCATACTCGCCACCGAGCCGCTCGACAAGGTGACGGGGCTGGTGACGTACAGTCAGCCGCTGCTCAAGCAGTTCGGCGTGATCGAAAAGGGCGTCGGCATCGGATTCGATCGCAAAGGCAGCGGCTACAGTTTGATCTAGGCGCGCACTTTCTCAGGCTGCTTGCGGGATTCGGAGCGAGATAATCCGCGACACGCCCGGGCGATCCATCGTGACGCCGTGAATCTGATCGGCGCGCTGCATCGTGCGCTGATTGTGTGTGATCACGATAAACTGCGAGCGCTGCTTCAGCTCGGCCATCAGCGTCGTGAAGGCCGCGAGGCTGAACTCGTCGAGCGGCGCGTCGACTTCGTCCATGACGCAGAACGGGCTGGGGTTGAGCAGGAACAGCGAGAAGATCAGCGCCATCGCGGACAGCGCCTTCTCGCCGCCTGACAGCAGGCCAATCTCCTTGACCTTCTTGCCGGGCGGCTGCACGAGCACGTTGACGCCCGCTTCGAGCACGTCGCCTGCGTCGGTCAGTTCGAGACGTCCCTTGCCGCCGCGGAGCAGCTTGGGGAACAGCTCGGCAAAGTTTTTCGCCGCGCCTTCGAAGGTCTCGGCGAAGCGTTTTCGCGCCTCGCGATTCAGATGCGTGATCGTTTTGGTCAGATCGTCGAGCGCGCTCTGCAGATCGGCGCGCTCAGTGCCGAGCACTCCCGCGCGTTCCTCGAGTTCCTTGACTTCGCTGTCTGCTGCCAGGTTCACCTCGCCGATTCGTTCCATCTTGGCGCGCAACTCGACGATTCGCGCGTCGTCATCGGCGGCGACTCTGCCGTCGAGCGCGGAAACTATCTCAGCCGCCATCGCGTCGAATTCGGCGCCGAATTTCTCGACGAACGCGCGCGCCAACTCTTCGCTAAGCGCGCGAGCACGTTCGCGCTTGAGGCCGCAGTCGGTAGCCTCGGCTTCCAAAGCCATCAGCGCCTCTTGCGCATGCTTGTAGCCGGCGCGTCGCGCTTCGAGCTCGGTCTCTGACGCGTCACAAGCGGTGCGCAGGCGCGCGAGTTCCGCGTCGAGTTCAGTCTCGCGGGCGCGTGCCGCAATATCTTGCGCAGAAAGATTTTCAAGTTCCCGCTCGAACTCGGCGTGTTCGGTATGCGAGCGCTCGAGGTTCGCGCGATGCTCATCGATCTGCGCTTCGAGCGCTTCCGCTTCGCGACGCGCATGCGCGAGTTCTCTTTCCAGCGCATCGAGCCGCGACTTGCGCGCCTCGACCTTGGACGCCGCTTCGAGCATCACGGCGCCGATCTCTTCGGCCGCCGCGCGCAACGTCGCGATCTCGGCGGCCATCACGCCCAGCCGCGCACGCGCCTCCTGCTCGATCTTCGCCAGCTCTTCCAGCCGCGCGTTCGACGTGATCACGAGTTCGGCGAGCTCGCTGAGACGCCGGCGCGAATTGCCGCCGTGAGCTTCCCCGAGCGCGATCGACTGTTCGGCACGAGCCATCGCGCCGCGACGCTCGATTGCCACCCGTTCCGCTTCGCGCGCCTTGCTCCGTCCATTCTCGAGCTCGGAGTCGGCACGCTCGCGCTCGGCGCGAACCGACGCGAATTGGCCGACGCGCGTGCGATGCTCCTCTTCCGCGCGCGCCAGCTCGCGCGTCTCCGCTTCGATCGCGGCGAGGTCTACAGCAGCGTGACTGTCTTCGGCGCTGCCGCCGCTGATCATCCGACCCGGCATCACAAGGTCGCCGTCGCGCGTCACAAAAACGGTGCCGTGGCCGTTGAGATTCGACGCCGCCAGCGCGGAATGCAGGTCGTCGGCCAGCATCACGTGACCAAGCATCGCCTCGGCGACCGTCGAGAAGCGCGATTCGATTTCGAGCATCTCGACCAGCCGTCCCGCGATACCGGGCGCGTCGATCGAAGGATGAGCCGCGACGACGGCGTCGGGCTCCTGCACGAAATCCATCCGGCCGGCGCGATTCTCCTTGAGAATTTCGATTGCGCGGATCGCAAACTGCGGCGACTCGACAATCACCGCGTCCATCCGATCGCCGAGCACGGCTTTGAGAGCCGGCTCGAGCGCAAGCGGCGCGCGCACCACCTGTTTGAGGATCGAAGGATCGACGGCGGGACGATCGCCGTTGAGCGATTCAAGAATCGTGCGGAGCCGGAGGTCGACGCCGCTCGGCGAATGATTGGATTGAAGCTCGCCGCGCGCGACCAGCACGCCGCGCAGCGAATTGACGCGCGCCGTCAGATGGTCGAGCGCGGTGCGCGCTTCGATCTCGCGTTCGGCCGCCTCGCGCCGCGCGCCTTCGAGCTCGGCGGCGACCGCGCGCGACGCTTCCAGGTCGGCTTCCGCAGCGCGCATCGCCTCGCGCGCGATTTCGAGCGCGGATGCCAACGCGGGCACCTCGAGCGTGGTCGCTTCGAGGCGCTTTTCGAGATCGGCGCGCTCACCCGCCAGATCGCCAAGCCGGCCGCGAATCACCGCGGCTTCGCGAACAACGTCGGACAGGTCGTCCTTGCATTCTTCGCCGCGGCGCTCGGCTTGCTTGAGTTCGTTAACGGCCGCTTCATGCTTTCGCGAGATTTCCTTGAGGGCGGCGTCGGCGTCGCCGCCGCCGGCCGCGATTTCGCGCGCGAGTATCGCGCCCGCCTCGGCGCGATTCGCACGCGCCTGCGTCGCGTGCGAATCCAGCTCGACCAGCCGCGCGCTCAGCTCGATTTCGAGCTGCGCGGTCGCGTCGAGCCGCCGCTGCAAAAACGCGCGCGTGCGCGCGCGTTCATTCGCGCCGGAATGAAGATTCTCGAGCTCGCGCTGCGCGCCGCCCAGCTCCGAGCGCGCCGACTGCGCGGCCGACGCCGCGCCCTCGACCTGTTCGCGTATCGCGGCGGCTCCCGCGCGCGCGCCGTCGAGCGCGTTTTTCAATTCCGCATCGCGGCCGGTCTGGACGGCGAGCTCTTCGCGCTGATCGATCAGCCGCCGTGCGGCGGAATAACGTTCCAGCTCGCCGAGTTCCGCCTTGACGACTTTGTAAGTCTCGGCTTTTTTGGCCTGCCGGCGCGCGAAGCTGAGCTGGCGCTCGATTTCGCTGAGCACGTCGTCGACGCGCGCGAGATTCTCCTTCACGCGTTCGAGCTTGCGCTCGCTCATCTCGCGCCGGCCCTTGAACAGCGACAAGCCCGCGGCTTCCTCGACCAGAGTGCGCAGCTCGTGCGGCTTGGCCTGGATAATTTCCTCGATTCGGCCCTGCTCGACCAGCGAGTAGCCGCGGCTGTGAATCTGCGCCGCCATGAAAAACTCGGTGATGTCCTTGAGGCGGCACGGAATCTTGTTGAGCAGGTATTCGGACTCTCCGGAACGGTAAGCGCGCCGCGTCACGGCGACTTCGCTAAGCGCGGAGTATGGCTCTGGAAGCTGGCTGCCGTCTTCGGCCTCGAGCACGAGCGAGACTTCGGCCATCCCTGCGGCGGGATTCGACTCGTTGCCGGCGTAGATAAGGTCCTCGACGCTTTTGCCGCGAAGGCGCGTGGGCGCCTGCTCGCCGAGCACCCATCGGATCGCGTCAACGACGTTCGACTTGCCGCATCCGTTGGGACCGACCACCGCGGTCATTCCGGGTGCGAAACTTATCGTCGTCGAATCGAGAAAGGACTTGAAGCCTAGTAATTCAAGGCTCTTAAGACGCATGCTGTCTCCGCCTCCACCACACAACCACCTCCCGCAGCTTATCGCAAAGTACCCTCAGAGGGTCAAGAGCGTACGCAACATATCGTGGGTCGCGTAGCGGAGTATCCACAACGAGTAGTGGACTTGACATCAATTCGATAATTAGCTAAATGTCGAGTCGTGAGCGGCGTATTCAAGGCACTTTCCGATCCCACCCGGCGGCGCGTGTTGCAGCTGCTGCGCAAGAAGCCAATGACAGCGGGCGAGCTCTCTCAGCATTTTGCGGTTTCCAAACCGACGATGTCCGCTCATTTCGCAGCGTTGCGCGAGGCCGGCCTGGTGCACACGGAGAAAGCCGGCAAGTCGGTCATCTACCATTTGCGACTGTCGGTGCTCGAAGACGCGCTGATGGGCTTCGCGCACACGTTTGGATTGGGTTCGGCGGCCAAAATGAAATCTACGGATAAGGCAGAAACGGTCTCGACAGATTCGAAGGAGGAAATCTATGAGGACTAATCGGATCACATCCAGTCTAGCGTTAGCGGGACTCTTAATCGCGGTCTCGATAGGCCTTGTGTATCTCCGGAGGCTTGGCGCGGTTGGCAGCGAAGCGCCCGTGCGCGGGACGATGGTACTTACCGGTATTCTGCTGGCCGTCTATGGGAACGTTATTCCGAAAACTGTTTCGCGATTAACCGCGAACGGAGAGTCCGTTGAGCGTGTTACCGGCTGGGCAACCGTGCTCTCCGGGATTGGCTATGCCGCAATCTGGGCGTTTGCCCCGATCGAGAGTGCCGCCATCGCATCCATGACCGTCGTCTTGATCGGATTCGTTTGCGTGGTCGGCTACTGCATGTGGCTTCGGTCGCAGCGCGGGGTTGATGCGGAAGCTAAAGGCTAGTCCTGGATTAGCTCAGTGTTCCAATGAGCATCGCGGGGAGGATGGCGGAATTCTGGGCCGCGCGCGCAACGCGGTTGCAGTTCTTTGAATTCGCCTGATACGCTGAGTGTATGACCGAGCTCCTCGCAAAGGCATTTAAGAAGGTTTCTGAAGAGCTGCCGGAGCACGAACAGGACGCGTTCGCCGAGTGGCTTCTGCAGGTGATCGAAAACGACGAGCGGGAGTGGGACGCTCTCTTTGCTGCGTCAGCGGACAAGCTTGAGAAGCTCGCCGATAGGGCGCTGACGGAGTTTTCTGGAGGAAGCACGGAAGCGCTCGACGGCGCCAAACTCTCGACGGACTGATCAGAGCCTCGGCACGGCTTCAGGACGGAGGCAGAATCTTGAATCGCGCGCGGAACGCGCGCTGAATGCGGGCCCTCACCTTCGATCCTCTCCCTTGCAGGGAGAGGGGAAAAACTAGTCCTGGATGAGCTCAGTGTTCCAATACGCGCTGTCGACCTGCGACAGGTACGGCATCCACTCGCGGTAGCGCCTGAGGCTGAACATCTCGGACGAAAACGGCGTCCATTCGGGGCGGCGCGGGCGGCGGAACAGATGCATCCCGGCTTCGTCGGGCGTGCGGCCACCCTTGCGGCGATTGCAGTGATGGCACGAGCACACGATGTTCTCCCACGTCGACATCCCGCCGCGCGAGCGCGGGATAACGTGGTCGAGGTTCAGCTCAGTGCGCGGCAATTTCTTGTGGCAGTACTGGCAGGTGTTGCCGTCGCGGGCGAAGATGTTGAAGCGCGAAAATCGCACGTGACGCTTGGGCACGCGCTCGTACGCCGTCAACAAAAGGACACGCGGCACGCGGATGAAGCCGTTCACGATCCCCAGGCGCTCGTGCTGAACTTCAATCGACAAATCGCGCCAACTGTCGAAGTCGAAGGTGTGGTACTGCTCGTCGACGGCCTTGGCAACGCCCTGATAAAGCAGCGCAAACGCGCGTTTTACCGACGTAACGTGAACGGGGAGGTACGAGCGATTGAGAACCAAGACCTTGCTGTTGAGCAGGCCCGCTCCCGGGAGACTGGGCGCAACCATGTCGGCCGCAGCAGACATCCCCATGACGAGTATCGGCCCCAAGATAGCATGTCAAGATACCTGTGGATTAAAAGCCCGTTATTGATTCGTTTGTGAAGCTTGCTTGCGGAGGTCGGGCGTGCCTCGTATGATCCTGAGCAAGTTGTCGACGCAAAGGGTAAAACGATGTACCACTGGACGCAGGCGTTCCTTTGATCGCTCGCGAGGCACGCGCGACAACTCCCGGCGCATCATACCTTCACATTCCGCCGCGTCGGATCCGCCGGAATTGAGAGTAGATCTGTGAAACGAGAAATCGCAATTAACGCGTCCGCACTCGAGGTGCGGGTCGCGCTGCTGGAAGACAACGAGCTCGCGGAATTCTACCTCGAGCGCAATCGCCAGGTCGGGCTCGCGGGTAACATCTATAAGGGCAAGGTCACGCGCGTGCTGCCCGGGATGCAGGCGGCGTTCGTCGATATCGGGCTTGAGAAAGCGGGCTTCCTGCACGTCTCGGATTTTTTCGACGGAGTCTCCGCGCTCAACACCGTGGCAGAAGTGCTCGGTGAAGAAGACGTCGAGACCGAGCCGATTGGCGACCACGAATTTGCCGACGCGGAGCCGAGCACGACTGACGAAGCGGGCGCGAATGTTAATGGCAACGGCGACGGAAGCGCGCCGCGGCCGTCGCGCGGACGGCGTCGTGGCGGTCGAGGACGTGGGCGCAGCCAGGCGCCGAATCGCTCGCGGCTGCCGATAGAGCAACAATTGCATCGCGGCCAGGACATCATCGTTCAAATCGCCAAAGAGCCGATGGGCACCAAGGGCGCGCGGCTCACGTCGTCGATTTCGCTGCCGGGACGTCATCTGGTGTACACACCGACCAGCAATCACATCGGAGTGTCGCGGCGAATCGCGAGCGCCGAGGAGCGCGCTCGCCTGCGAGCGGACGTCGGGGAACTAAGGCCGCCGCAAGGCGGGTTCATCGTGCGCACCGCGTGCGAAGGCGTCAGCCGGCGCGAAATCCAGCGCGACGTCGCCTTTCTGACCAAGCTGTGGAGCTCGATTCTGCGCAAGAAGGAGAGCATGCCGCCCGCCTCTATCCTGTACAGCGACCTCGACGTGGCGCTGAGAATCGTGCGCGACCTGTTTTCCAGCGAAGTGGACCGGCTATGGTGCGACGACCCGACCACCTACAGCCGGATCGTGCAGTTCGTGCAGAACTACATGCCGCGCTTGCGGGCGCGCGTGTCGCTGCATGACGGGCCGCAGCCGCTGTTCGATCGGTTCAATATCGAACCGCAAATCGAGCGCGCGCTGGACCGCAAGGTCTGGCTCAAGTCGGGCGGCTACCTGGTTTTCGATCAAGCTGAAGCGCTGACCGCGATCGACGTGAACACCGGCCGCTTCGTCGGCAAGCGCAGCCAGGACGACACCGTCTTCAAGACCAACCTCGAAGCGGTCGAGGAAGTGGTCAAGCAACTGCGGCTGCGCAACATCGGCGGGATCATCATCGTTGATTTTATCGACATGGAGCGCGAGGGCGATCGCAAGAAAGTCAGCGACGCGCTGGCGACTGCGCTCAAGCGCGACAAGGCGCGGACCTCAGCGCTCAAAATTTCGGAGCTGGGGCTCGTTCAAATGACGCGCAAGCGCACTCGCGAGAGCCTCGAGAAACTGCTGACTGACAACTGTCCGCGATGCGACGGGCGGCGCGTCGTCAAATCGGTGCCGACGATGGCCGCGGAAGTGCTGCGCGGGATTCAGCGCGAGGCGGTCTCGAAGTCCGCGGGCGATATGCTCATAGTCAAGCTCAATCCCGAAGTCGCGCGTTACCTGTACGATCACGGCGCAAAGGATCTCGAGACCCTCGAGCAGCGCCTATCGACCAAGATAGTGCTGCGCTCCAACGACGGCCTCGAACTCGGCGCGTTCGAACTAGCCAGCGCCCCAGCCGCCGCTTAGTCTTAACTGGCGCTACGCGCAAACTATCACGCGACGTTAGCAGGCTCGTTTATCTGGGGCAGAGCTACCGGGCGGCGGGTGGTGAGCACCAAGAAAACTCCTCTGACCATCGCACCCGCGCAAAGCGCGAGTCCCGCGTGTCCCAGGTAGCTATACCGCATGAACAAACGGCCCTGGAAAACCGCAAAGGGCAGCGTCGTGATGAGGAACCATGCGAAGCCGAAAGCTATCAGCCGCAGATCCTGAGTCTTGAGAGACTTAGGGAACAAGAACAGCGCTCCTTCCGACACAATCAAAACGCCGAGAATCAAGCGCATATACAGTGTGCCGGCGAGATCCGCCACGTTCCGAGGCATTACGAAGTCTCCTAGCGGCGTGAGCAGCCAGTTCGAAAAGTCGAGAAGGTGCGCCGCGTAGTTAGTCAGCACATTCGAGACTGAGAAGTCGTAGCCAAAGCCGGTCGGCTGATTGTGTGAAAGTGGCCGTAGCACCAGCACGAAAAGTAGCATCCATGAAATTGCAATCATCGGATGCACCACGTATGGACGACTAACGATCTGGTCGTCGAACAACTTGCCATAGACGATCAGCAACGCGGGCAGGACAATCGCTGACTCCTTGCTGAATAGAGCCAGGACGAATGCTAGCGCTGATAGAGTTAGCAGCCGCGAGCTATCAGACTTACGGGACCGAATGAACAGGTCCACTGAAAGTATCGTGAAGGACACGTAGAGTAATCCTTGAAACTCGCACGTGTGTAAGACCACTTCGACCATCGCCAGCCTGGAGGAGAACAGCACCGCCGGAATGGTTGCCCACCAGCGACCCAGGAACGACTCAGCCAATCGGTATAGGAGCACACCATTTAAGATCACGAACACGAGGTTGATAAAGTGATAGGCCTCGACTCGATTAGCCAGCGCCTTGCTACCCAGGTAGTAGTAAAGATTGGTGGTGAGCGGCCGATAGAGACCTGGCCAAGGTCCAGTCTGTACGAAACAGTCGAGCAGACTGTGGATACGCTCGACGTTATACCGGAAGAAAATCCCGTCTTCCCACTGCGCTACGTGCCAATTCTCAACTATCCTCGATCCGTGGGCCGCCGCGAGTCCTGCCGCGCAAAGGACCGCAACCATGACGTAGATCAGCGGGCGGTCGATCTTCAATCCTCGTGGCATTTTTGACAAGCCGAGGCTCCGGCTCAGCATACGCCCGGGGCCGGAGTCATCGGACTCTGGCCACTAGACCAACCTCACGCGCCCGATGGCAAGGCTCGGACAATCGCGTTGCGCGCGGCAGAACGGGAAACTTCGGGCGGTAACGCTTCTGGCACGTTTCGACACCCAAATGCAATTGACTCCTAGAAACTAATCTGAGACAACTAGCAACTGCGGGAAGGTCAGATACTTTAATTAAAGACGCCAAAGGAATAACCGGCGTTGCTAAGCAAAGGGGGGCTCCCATGGGACAAATTCGAAGTCTCAACTGTCCTTTGAGACGTCGCAACACATGAATTCGCCGCGTGGCAAGGGGCGATTCGCCACGCTCGTGATCTTCGGCGCCATCGCGTCGGGATTACTGGGCGTTGCAATGCTCATCGCGCTGCTTGCTTCCCCGCGCGTTGTCCAGGCGCAATTGCCGCAGCCGTCTCCCGTACATCCACCCCGGTCTCGTCCGGTTAGCGCCCCCGGTTGGCAGCCTGCGCCGCAGCTGGCCACGCCTCCATCCGTTTCGGCGCCCGTACCCGGCGGCATCGGCGTGACCTCCGGCGTATGGACGCCGCTGAACAATCAGCCTTATATAGACAATCCCGGTTTTTACCCAAACAGCATCTACTTGCTCACCGACGGGACAGTTCTGGCGCAGGATGGCAATCTGACCAACGTCGGCTGGTGGAAGCTTACCCCCGATAACACCGGCAGCTATATCAACGGGACCTGGAGCCAGGTGGCGTCGCCGGGACCTTGCCCCAACGGTTATCCGGGCGCGTCCGCGGACACGGTTTACTCACCGCTTTATTACGCCTCCGCCGTGCTGCCTGACGGCCGCTTTGTCATGATCGGCGGCGAAGGCAATTACAATTACACTTACGTTGACGGCAGCCCGTACGTTGAGACCAACCAGGGCGCCATCTATGATCCAGTCGCAAACAGTTGGACCTGCCTCACGCCTCCCACCGGTTGGACCGAGATTGGCGATGCCCAATCCGTCGTTCTGCCGGACGGAACGTTTATGGTCGCGCATATCTTCGACAACCAGGTCGCTACCTTCAACGCCGCCACAAACTCCTTTAACAGCCCCTTCACACCCGCTGGCAAAACCGCTGATTACAGAAATTCTGAAGAAGGATGGAACCTGCTACCGAATGGCACAGTCCTGACCCTGGAGATTTGGAACCTGAGTGAAAGTACCGATTCTCCGACTCCGGCCTTAACTTACAGTTCCGCCTCAAAGACCTGGAGCAGCGCCGGGATCGCGCCAGACCCCCTTGTCAACTTCACTATCGAGCCCAGTTCCGGCATGCCCTACTATGAAATCGGGCCGGCCATGCTGCGTCCCGACGGCACCGTCTTCGCCGAGGGAGCTACCGGCTACAACGACATCTACGACAGCAACACTGTTACTTGGACCAGCGGCCCGATGTTTCCAGTCGTGTCAGGGCAGCAATTGGAAGCGATGGATGGTCCATCGGCGCTGCTTCCCGACGGCAATGTGCTAGCCGCGGTTTCGACGACGGACTATGGACCTCCAACCTATTTTTTTGAGTTCAATGGATCCAGCCTGACGCAGGTGACGAATCCAGCTTTCGTTGCGGAATGCGCTTCGTACGACGGGCGCTTGCTGCTGCTGCCCACGGGTCAGGTCATGTACACCAATTGCTATGGCGGCTATGTCACCCTGTACACGCCCGCCGGAACTCCCAACCCATCATGGGCCCCGACCATCACGAATTCGCCGTCGCAGATAACTCCCGGCGGAGCGAACTACCAAATTACCGGCACGCAGTTCAACGGACTGTCGCAAGCGGTCAGCTACGGAGACGACTACCAGGCCGCGACCAACTATCCCTTGGTGCGAATCACCAACAATGCGACCGGGCACGTCTTTTATGCGCGTACGCACAACCCCAGCACGATGGCCGTCGCGACAGGCAGCGCTTCGGTTTCCACGCAATTCGATGTTCCCGCCGACCTCGAGCCGGGTCCGAGTACCCTGGTTGTCGTCGCAAATGGCATCGCATCTCAGCCCGTCGCTGTGAATATGTCCGGCCCGACTGCGACTCCCACCGCCACCGCGACCGCGACGCCGACTGCGACCTCGACTGGCGGCGGAACGGCGACTCCGACTGCGACCGCTACCGCAACGGCGACCGGCACGCCGCCTGCGACTGCGACAGCAACAGCAACGCCAACGGCTACCGCGACCGCGACCGCAACGGCGACTGCGACCGCAACGACGACAGCCACTCCAACTGCCACGCCGACGTCGGTGCCGGTGACGCTCAAGATCACGCCGAGGGCGCTGAAGTTTTCGACGACCATGGTCGGAACGACGAGTAAACCGAAAATGGTAAAGGTGTCCAATCCCAAGGCCAGCAAGAAACATCCGGGGCTGCCAGTCTCGATCGAGATGATTTCCGATCCTTCGGCGTTCAAGCAGACCAACAACTGTCAGGCCAGTCTGGCGGCAGGCGCTTCGTGTGCGATCACGGTCACGTTTGCTCCGAGTTCGGCAGGGCAGCAGAGCGGAACGCTGATGATTACCGACAACGCCAACGGCGGCACGCAGAGGGTCCCTGTGAGCGGTACAGGGAAATAACCAGGGGGAGTATTTTGAACCCCTCAGGGCGCCGTAACCATATCATGGGCAATCATTAAGGCTCTACCCATGTTATATTTTGCGTTTGCAATGAATCGCGAGTCGTAGGAATATCTGTGCGACCGTTGTAGACCAAAAACCAAAATAGAGGGTAGCTGCACAAGGAGGGGATATGCGCGCTTCCGGCACTCGATGGTTCATGGTTCTCGCCGCGCTCATGCTCGTAACGCCGGGGCGAGCATCATCGATGCCGCCAGTTTCCGCGATGGTGCGGGTGCCGGGCCACGTCCTGCCTGCGTTGGCGAGGGCGACCAAGGTCGCGCCGCAGAGGGACGAATCAAATGAACCGATCACGCTAACGATCGTGCTCAAACACGACGATGAAGTGGCGGTCGATCGATACCTGAAGGACCTGAACGATCCGCACTCGAAGAATTTTCACAAGTACCTGACTCAAGAGCGGATCGCCGATCGTTTTGGTCCATCACGCGGTACTTACCGGGAGACGCTTCGCTTCCTGCAGGACAGGGGCTTCAGATTTGTCGAGGGTTCAAAGAATCGCCTGACCATCAACGTGCGCGGCACGCGCGCCCAAGCTGAACGCGCGTTCCATGTCACAATCGGCGATTATCGGATCGGAACCCGAAAGTTCTACGCAAACGATCGCGATCCCGCCCTGCCGTTGCAGCTTGCCGCGACTGTGCAGTCGGTCGGCGGATTATCAAACCTGGCAAGGCCGAGTTCTAGCAATATCGGCCTGGCGAGGGCTCTTGCGGATCCACTCTGCTTGACCATCGTTTCGGCCTGCATCGAGTTGAATGCGGCCGCGCAAAGGGCTTTGTTTATGCAGTGCCAGAGTGCTGTAACGGACTCGATTGCGTCCGGCGGGCCGGGGTTCTGGCAGGCATTTATCTCGGGCTATGCGGGGCTAGGACCGCTCGGCCAGTTGAAGTGCGGCCTCCAGGGCTCGCCTGCGGACGCTCGCCGCAACAGCTCGATAAAGATCAAATCGGACTATGCCGACAAAGCCGATACTTCATCGGATACCATCAACGGCGCGGGGCAAAAGATTGGCCTGGTTGAGTTTGACACTTTCAATCTTAGCGACGTTCAAAACTATCTCAATCTGATCGGTTCGCCTCCGGCAGAGATCAACCAACTCTCGCAGGTTGATGTCGGCGGAGGTGCGTCGCCTGGAGCGGACCAATCCGAGGTTCTGTTGGACATCGACGTGGCGTTGAGTCTGGCGCCCGGCGCCAATGTTGTCGTTTACGACGCGCCATTCACGGGAGCCGGGAGTTTCCAGCGGGTATTCAACCAGATGGTCAGCGACGGCGTGTCCGTCATCAGCAATAGTTGGGCGTACTGCGAAGATGAGACCACCACAGCAGACGTGCAGGGTATCGATTCGATCTTCCAGAACGCCACGCTTGCAGGAATCAGCATTTTCAACGGTTCAGGCGACAACGGCAGTACCTGTCTGGACGGGAGCGCAAACACGGTGTCGGTACCTGCGGACGCTCCGCATGGCACCGCCGTGGGCGGCTCGTCGCTCACGACTGGACCGGGGCTGAGCTATAAGCAGGAATCGTGGTGGAACTCTGCCAACGCGACGCCGCCCTCGGGTCAAGGCGGCTTTGGCGTCAGCAAGTTCTTTGGCGTGCCGTCTTACCAGACCGGCCTCGCCGTAGGCGGAAGATCCGTTCCGGACCTGGTGACGAACGCAGACCCGGCACACGGACTTGTGATTTGCCAAGCAAGCCAGGGTGGTTGCCCGAACGGACTTGAGTACGGCGGAACCAGTGCGGCCGCGCCCATTTGGGCGAGTTTCGCAGCGCTTCTGAATCAGCAGCTTGGTCACAACATCGGCGACATGAACCTGGCGCTATATCCACTTGCGAACACGGCCGCGTTTCACAACGCAAGCGCACTCGGAAGCGACTTTTCCCACGTAGGCCTGGGCTCTCCCAACCTTGACGCGATTCGGTTGGCTCTCGCGAACACCTCAGCAGGGCCGGTAGATGCTACGATGTCCGCCTTCTTTGCCGCTATGACCCTTCCTACCATCCCTGTGCCGGAGATCACCGGGATGCCGGCCGATGGAACCACGGTGGCCTACCTGGTCGCACAGCTGACGGACGCGAACGGAAACATTATCGGCGGCAAGAATGTCACCGTCAGCGCCTCAGGGGGAAGCGCAAAGATCTCTCCGGCAAACGTGAACTCCAGCGCCAACGACGGTACGGCCATATTTCAAATCACGGACGAGCAGGTCGAAGATGTGACCTTCACCGCCACTGACACCACCGACGACGTTCCAATCAAGGAGACCGTCGCAGTCTCGTTTCAAACACCCGCCGCAGCGTCGGCTGGTCTCGATGTGTTCCCGACAACGCAGGCCGCCGACGGGATGAGCCCGGTCGATATTACCGTTACGCTCCAGGATTCACTCGGACGTCCCACGCCCGGCAAAGTTATTCAAATCAACCAGACCGGAGGCAACTCGGTAATCAGCGGGCCAATTCCGCCCGTGACGAACTCGAGCGGAACGATCGAATTCACGGCGGTCGATTCGAACAACGAGACGATTACCTACTCGGCAGTGGACGTGACCGACGGTAACCTCCCGTTTCCCGAAACCGGCACGGCCACCTTCAGCAATTCGCAGACGGGATGCTCGAATACCCTGATTGCCGCGCCGGGATTCGTTGCGACTCCGTACGCGACCGGATTCCAGGCGCAGGACTTCTCCTTCGGGGGCGTCAATTTTGGCCTATGTCCTGGTGCCTGGGGCGTCGCGTTCGATGCGAGCGGAAATCTGTATGTCAGCGACATTGAGAACGGAAATCTTTACAAGTTCCCGCCCGGCGGCGGAGTCGCGAGCCCTTCCACCCTGGTCGCGAACATCGGCACGACGCTCGCGTCGCTGGTGTTCGATCAGAGCGGGAACCTGTACGGCAGCCGCACCACGACGGGCGGCGCCTTCACCACTGGCGCCGTGTTCCAGATAAACCCCGCCACCGGCGCGATCATCCGGACTGTCGCATCGAATATGACCTGCCCAACCGCGCTTTCTCTCGATCCCCTTAGCGGAGATCTGTTCACCGACGATTCATGCGGCGGCGGGGGCTCTGACAATCCAGGCTTATTTGAAATCTCCGGACTGAACACAAATTCACCCACCACCTCGCTGTACGCGAACCTGCCGAATACGCCCAACGCGAATATCGCATTCTCGCCCAGCGGTGACATGTACATTTGGGATGCCGGCCAGGGCGTGATGGTCACCGCGACCAACGGTCCGAATCCTCCCGTAGTAACGCCGATACCCGCGTTGGGCCAGAGTTTTCTCGGGATGAAAGCGTACGGGACGCAGACCAATGGCGACGCGCAGTATCTGATTGCGAATTTTCCGGCAGACACCAGTATCACTCCGAATTCTCCGCCCACCATCAGTGTCTTCGATCTCACCACTGCTACGCCCACGATCGGCACGGCACTCCTTACCAATGGCGGAATGAATGGCGGGGCGAACAATATGACCACCGATGCGGCCGGATGCATCTACATGGCGCAGGGTGTCGCGGTTTGGAAGATTACCGACTCAACCGGCGGCTGCAATTACTTCCAAACGCTGTCGCTCACTCCCTCGCAGCTATCGTCGAATCCCGCGCAGGGCAGCAGCGTGAACCTGACGGCACAGTTCCACAACGTCAGCGTTCCGGACGGCACGCCGGTGACGCTTAAGGTGTCCGGGGCAAATCAGCAGCTGCTTCAATCAAACACCGCCGGCGGCGTCGCGTCGTTCAGCTACACCGGCGCGTATCAGGGCATCGATACGATCATCGCCGCCGCGACCGTGAACGGCACCTCCACAAACTCGAACCAAGCCGTCTATACCTGGGGACCCGGGACGGATCTGACCTTCCTGTCGCTCAATCAGAGCCCAACCTCCAGCGTCGTAAGTCAAGCCGTCACGCTTACCTCGAGTCTTACCGACGTCTCGCAAAAGCCCGCGGTCGCGCTCTCGGGCCAGCAGGTGAATTTCAGCCTCGGGGGATCCGATTGCCAAGGCACCACCGATTCGAACGGCAACGCCACCTGCCAGGTGACGCCGGGCGACACCGGGGTCATGACGCTAAGCGCGAATTTCGCTGGCGCCTCGCAATACAACGCGTCGAGCGATTCGCAAAGCTTCAGGGTGCTCCCTACGCCTACGATTCCGCCGGTCGCCGGCAAGCTGAAGATCTCGCCAAGTAAACTGAACTTCGGCTCGGTGGATGTTGGATCAAGCAAGGTCGATACGGTGAAAGTCACCAACGCGGGGAAGACCACGAAAAAGTCGAAAGCCTTGCCGATCGTCATCGAGATGGAGAGCGTGACGCCGTCGGAATTTGCGGTCACAACCAGTTGTGAGGAGCAGCTTGCGCCGGGAGCCAAGGGCGAGCGCCCAGGCACCTGCAACGTGCAGGTCACGTTCACGCCGACTGCGGCGATGAAGTATTCGGGCGACCTGGTGATAATGGACAACGTCGATCCGTCGCTGGCCAGGAAGTACCCGGCCCTTATGCAGAAGGTGCCGCTCACTGGAGCGGGCAAAGCGGCGAAGTAGCGGGGTCGCGCGCTATGTCGTGAAGCGGAACAGCCGTCAGCCTTGTGCTGCGGTCTTCACCAGCAGGGCAAGGCCGCGCTCGGCGGCCTTGCTCGACAAGTCCGACATCGCGTCGAGAAAATTGCGCTGGCCGCGCCAGAACGGAAAGCCTCCCAGCCGCCGAGCGAGCGGCGCCGCCTCGCTGGAGAGCGCCACTTGTCCATAGCGATCGTGGGGAAACGGACGCCCGCGCCAAAAGACTTCCGGGTTGGCGGATGGAGCGCGAGTTTCACGAGCGGGTTCGGATTCGCCGACATTTGCGGCCGTGGCCTGGGTCTGCGGCGCCCCACTCCTACCCAGCATCGCGACGAATTGCTCGCGATCCATGCCGCGCAGCTTGAATAGCAGGAACGGATCGCGGTCGAACTGCTCGGCCAACAGGTAGTAGACGGCGGCGATGTGCTTGCATGGATTCGACGGGTCAGGGCAGTCGCACGACGTGATCAAATCCGCATCGCGCGCGGGAAACAGCGCGACGCCCGCGTCGGTGAAGCATCGCTCCGCCTCCGGCGGAAGTGCCGCGGCCATCAAGCGGGCCGCGATCGCAACCTTCGACGCCATCGCCCTGCCGACCTTGCGCCATTGCGCGATCGGAATGCGTCTCAGCTCGATCGTCACGTTGTAAGGAGTCGGCACCGAGCCCAGCACGGTTGCGGTCACTTTCTGGTTGACGATCTCCAGATGCATCACCTGTCCCCGCCGCGCGTAGGATCGGCCCCTGTCCAGCCGCCGTCGTACCTGGAACGACTCGAGCGTCTGGATCCATCGGCGTCCCCACCAACTGGTAGCGAAGTCGCCCATCCTGCTATGCGCGCGGATGCCGCCGCGTGCGGGAAGCGGGTTCGAAGGCGCAAAGTTGCGGTCGTTATTCCGATGTCGAGGCCCTCGCGGTCCTCGCCGATATTCACGCTCCATCGCCGCTCGTCACCTCTCTATTCCGGCGTGGACGTTCATCTTTTCCTAGGAATGAACCCAGGGACGCCCGTCTCTACAACCGGATTGAGCCTGACTCGTGTAGTGATACCTTCATTAATTTCCTTGACCGCGTCATCGGGAAGAGTCGAGATATCAAAATTTTGCTCGATGTAGTGGATGTCCGTGGCTGTGGTGAGAAGAGCCGTGCCGCGCTGTACCGCCCATGCCAGTAGGACTTGAGCTGGGGTTTTATTGACGCGCTTGGCGATGCGTGTGATGACAGGATCGTCGAGCAACCTCGGTTCGATACCATGACCCAACGCCGCGAAGGCCTGCATCACGATGCCATTCTTCTTGCAATAGTCGAGCAGTTCCCATTCAGGGAGATATGGATGGGATTCGACTTGAAGAACAGCAGGCTTTATCCGTGCGGAATCGAACACCTCTTTCAGCTTTTCCAGACTGACGTCCGATAATCCGATAACCTTGCAGCGTCGTTCGTCGACGAGGCTCTCCATAGCCTTCCAGGTATCCGTCAGGGTCGTCTCACGATCATAGATCACCTTGCCGTTCTCGTCCCTCGGGTCCTGGTCGTCGCCGGGTTTGAAAGCAAATGGGGTATGGATCGAGTATACGTCGACATAGTCCAGTTGCAGTCTTCTCAGACTTGCCTCGAAGGCGGGTCTGACGCGTTCGGGACGATGATTGGTGTTCCAGAGCTTCGTACCGACAAAAACGTCCTCCCGTTTTATCTTGCCCTCCTTGAACACCGCACGCATTGCTTCGCCCACTTGTTCTTCATTTCGGTAGCGTTCGGCGCAATCGAATTGACGAAAGCCCGCCTCCAGCGCGGCCTTGGTCGCGTTTTTGGTTGCGACCGGGTCAGGAATCAGCGTGCCAAAACCGAGCGCTGGAATCTGATCGGAGCCATTGTTGAGCGGGAGCTTTGTATAGCGAAGGCCGTCGGCGTCACTCATAAAACCATTACCTCCGTGTAAATCGCATTTTGAGTCGATTGTAGCAAAGCTCTCCGAGGAATGACCAATCGTCGGTCCAGGCCGGGAGCCTGATGATCGACACGGGAAAGTCTTCGTCGCGCCGGATCCGTGACCCTTTGATCTAGCGCCGAGAAGAGAGTTTCTTGATAGAGCCACTGTATGTCCATAAGAAACGGGCTTGGCCGCAGCGTTCGCCCGGCAGGAGGAAAATGATGAGCATCATCGATAAGGCGCTGGAAGCAAACCGCAACTATGCGAAAAGTTACGATCCAGCGCTGGGGAAGCGTCCGGCCCCCAAAATCGCAGTCGTAACGTGCATGGATCCACGGCTCTCAGACCTCCCTGGAATCCTGGGTCTGCCGCAGGCCGATATAGATGTTATCCGAACCGGCGGACCCGCGGTAACAGAAGATGTTCTCGGGGAACTTGTCGTTTCCAACCGTATACTCGGAACCACAGAGATACTGCTTCTCAACCACACCGGCTGCGGGTTCACGACATTCACAGATGACGAGCTGAACGCGAAGCTGAGCGCTTCGACCGGCGATGCTTCGCCGGCACCAATGCGCTTCTTCTCCTATAAGGATCCCGAGCAAAATACCCGGGAGCAGATCAAGAAAGTCAGGTCGCATCCCTGGATTGCCAAAGAAGTCCCCGTGCGCGGCTTCATTTTCGACGTGGACACGGGCAGATTACGGGAAGTCAAAAGTACTTGAACACGAGTAAAAGTACATCAGTGAGCATTTGACCGTCGCGACTCCCAAGAGCGCTCGGGATTTGCAAGATCTGGAGTCGAGAAGAGAGCTTCTTAATAGAGCCGCTGTATGTCCGCGGTTCTTTCTGTCTCGCTGCGGGCGATCGCTGAGCGAAGCGTGTGGCAGGATTCATAGAACAACAGTTCCGCACTCCACGCTCACTTGCATGGTTGGATCGACTCGAAGCGCTAGTCCTACGCGAACTTGCTCCTAGCGCCCGGAAGATCCGCACCGCCTTACGCATCTCCACGATTGTGACAATCGCGATCGGACTGGACGCGAGCTGTCACGTCAACACTCAGCTGGGCGCGGTAATTGTCTGGCTCCTCGCGGGCGCAGGACCGATGATGTCCATTCGCAAGGCGCTGGCATGGCAAATCGCGGTGATGCTCGCTCTAATCACCTCGGTGGTGATGGCGCGCGCATTCGCGGAGGCGCCGTGGTTGATGCTGCCGTTTGTCTTCGTATGGATTTCATCTTCAACTTACGTGGGAGCGACGCGTAAGCTGGGCGCGGGCATGCTCGTCATACAGATAGTCTGCCTCATTACTTTCTACGACGTGGTATTTTCACCTCAGGAAATCGGTTGGAACGCTGCAGCCTCGTTCGACGGTAGCGCGATTGCCTTCGGCGTGATCGTTCTGTTCGACAACTGGTTGTGGCCGGACCCGGGCGAGCCGATCTTGATCGAGTCTCTCGGAGCGAGCGTCGCGCGTTCCCGTGCGCAGCTTCTGGAGGCTTCCAACTTTTTTCTCGCCGGCGAAAGCGTACCTCGACCGCCATTGCCGGCACCGACTTCCGACCTGCCCGCACATATGGCGCTTCTCGATCAAGCGACGGCCGAGGGCGCGTCCGAGTACCACCGAGGGATCCTGCTTGCTGCGATCACGCGCACGGCTCGCGTCAGTCTCGAAGTGGATCGCATAGTCACTACGGCGCGCGAGAACCTGCCGCGAGAAATTCGCGCGATGCTTCCGGGCGAAATTCGAGCGGCGGTAAATGCGATCGCCGCCGCGCTGGACGAGATCTCTCACAAACTACCGGCCCACATTGCTATAGGCGCGGACCTGCAGGCTCCCGGTACGCTGGCGCAAGTGCGCCTGGCGATGGACACTCTGGAAGCGCGCGTGATTGAGATCAGACCAGCCTACGTCCGCAAAGTCACTCCGGGGGAAATCGGAAATTTCGCGGAATTCATCGACTCGCTGGCTGTGCTGGCCAAGCACATCGAGCGCCCGCTGGATGAACCTCCGAAGCCACCGACCAACATTCGGTCGAACAGTGCTGTTCCTCAGAACAGTGCCGTCCCTCGATCGACCGCCCCTGCAGATCCCGCGGTGGTGCGCTATTGCTTGAAAGTCGGCTTGTGCACCGTGGTCGGCTATACGATCGGCCTCATTGCCCAGCGTCCGGACTTATTCATCATCCTGGTGACGGTAATCACAACGGCGAGTCCCACCTATGGCGCAACCTTGCAGAAGATGTACCTCCGGATCGCGGGAGCTATCATCGGAGGAGCGGTTACCCTTCTCGTTATCATTATAGTTTCTCCGAACTTCGACACGCTACCAACCTATATGCTTGCGGCCTTCGCGGTCTTCTATCCGTTTGCATACTCTTCGCTCGGCAATGCGCGGACGTCGTACGCGGGCAAGCAAATGGGGGTCATTTTTTCGTTGGCGTTCGTTGGGTTGAGCCCAGCTGTCGATATCTACGAGCCTCTTTGGCGCATTTGGGGCGTCCTGCTTGGTGATTGTGTCGTGGCGACGGTCTTCTTTACCCTGTGGCCGGAATACGCGGGCAATTCCCTGTTGCCCAGACTGAAGAAAGTCATCGCCAATACGCTCGCGCTAACGCCAGGCGGCTCAGCTTCGACCAGCGAGGATCAAATCCTGAAGACGAACTCGGAAACGATGCGCGTGCTGACCGAGTTCCTCGAGATCGCCGATGACGCGCGGATGGAAGGACGCACCTGCGCCGTCTACCATGATGGGATTGTCGAAGCGGCCGGGACTCTTCGCCGGATTTCGAACCGGCTGTCCTCGATAGCGTCAGCGCGAGTCCTCACGCAAATGCCTCAACTCGACTCCGTCGCCGAATTTGCGCGCGCGCGGTTCTTCCAGGCAGTTCGTGGGCAGCTGACCTCGTGGCTGGATTTCTTCAGCGGCGCTGAATGGTTCAGCCCTCCCGCTGCTCGCGCAATCGCAGAGAAACATTCAGCCGATGAGTTGGCGGAACCGCTCAACGAGTTCAGTTCACTCCTGCAGGAGGGAGGGGTCGCCCGATTGGCATCGTGGCCGCTCGAGCCGCGCCGCACGATGCTCGCGGAATCGGAGTCGATGCGACGACTTGAGTTTCTATTATCCGATCTGAATCAGTATCTGTCGGATGTTCCAACCCCCCGCACTCAGAAATAAATCCCCTTCTCTGCGCCGACACCTGCCCCAAAAAGTCCCGACACTTTGGATATTCCCGTCAAGCCGCTAGCGCGGCGTGAGCAACACCACGGGTATGTCGCGTTTCGTTCCGGCTTGGTACTTATCATAGTCGGGCCACTGCGCTGTCATGATCGGCCACACCCGCTTCTTTTCTTCGGCCGTCGCAGTCCGCGCCCGGACCGGAATCACCTTGTCCCACACCTGGATCTTCACATCGGGGTGGGCGAGCAGGTTTTTGTACCACCCAGGATCGTCGGGCGCGCCACCTTTCGAAGCGACAACCAGATAGTTGCTGCCGTCGCGCCCGTAGATCAGCGGAAACTTTTTCGTCTCGCCAGATTTCCGCCCGATCGTGTGCAGCACCAGACAACTGGTGTTGTTCCAATTGTGGCCAATCTTACCGCCGGTCGCCTCGTACTGGCGGACGTGCTCGTCTCCGAACAGGCTGTAGTCAGGCATATAGATAGACTGCCACGTTGACGGCCCTCTGGCTATTCCGATGTCGACGCCCTGGTGTCGCGTCCCACAATAACTTTAGAATGACCCGGTTCGTTCTAGAACAGCTGCCACTGCGCTTTCAAGTCTCAGCTACGCTTCTGTTCCCCCTTTCCCGCGGGGAAAGGGGGTGAGGGGGATAGGACGCAACGATCCTCTCCAACTCTGGTTCCCCTTCCCACAGTGGGAAGGGGTTAGGGGTTAGGTTCTTTGACCGGTTCCCTTTCCCCTCGATGTCCGGCTGCAGTACCAAATTACCCTCGCCCGCTCCGCGGGAGAGGTAATGGCGTCCGCGCTTGGGGTGAGGGAAGGGGCTAGGGGTTAGGCTCTGTTCTTAAAGATATTTGCGGGACACCACCCTGGCCGCATTCACGCTCTATCGCCGCTCGTCTCCTCATCCTGATTGATCCTCGACCGCGTCGGGCCGCAGCGCGAACAAATCGCGCAGTTCGTCGGTCGAGAGCTTGGTCACCCAATCCTCGCCGCCCCCGACGATCGTTTCGGCAACCGCGCGCTTGCGCTCGATCATCGCGTCAATCTTTTCCTCGAGCGTTCCCGCGCACAGGAATTTATGGACGAACACGTTGCGGCGCTGCCCGATTCGAAAGGCCCGATCCGTCGCCTGCTGCTCGACAGCAGGGTTCCACCACCTATCGAAGTGAAATACCCGGCTCGCTGCCGTCAGGTTGAGCCCGGTGCCACCTGCCTTGAGCGACAGCACGAAGATGGGCGGACTCGCGGCGTCATCGGCCTGGAATCGCGCGACCATCTCGTCGCGCCGCGCCTTGGGCACCGCGCCGTGCAGGAACAGCACCTCGCGCCCGAAGGTCGTCTCGAGATGGCGCTTGAGGATCTCGCCCATCTCCGCGAACTGGGAAAAGATCAGCGCACGCTCGCCCGCCTCGAGCACCTCCTCGAGCATCTCGACCAGCCGCGCGACCTTGCCCGAGCGGTCGGGAATCGCGGAGTTGTCCTTGAGGAAATGCGCCGGATGATTGCAGACCTGCTTGAGCTTGGACAGCGTCGCGAGCACCATCCCCTTGCGCTGGATACCGCTTGAGGATTCGAGCTCGGGCATCGCCTCTTCGACCACGGCGGCATAGAGCGACGCCTGCTCCCTGGTCAGCGTGCAAAAAACCTTCATCTCGTTCTTGTCGGGCAAATCCGCGATTACCGTTTTGTCGGTCTTCAGCCGGCGCAGAATAAACGGCGCGGTCAGCTTTTTCAGATGATCGGCGGCCGCCTGGTCGCGCGACGCCTGAATCGGCACGAAGAAATTCCGCTTGAACTCCGCCTGGGTGCCGAGCAAGCCGGGATTGAGGAACTCCATCAGCGACCACAGATCGCCGACGTGGTTCTCCACCGGCGTGCCGGTGAGCGCGATACGGTAGCCGCCCTTGAGCGCGCGCGCCGAGCGCGACTGCTGACTGTCGGGATTCTTGATGTTCTGCGCCTCGTCGAGCACGATTCCCGACCACGCCAGCTTGGCCAGCGTCGCGAAGTCGCGATACAGCAGGCTGTAACTGGTGATCACAAGGTCGTGCGCGCCGGCGGCCTGAAGGAACGGGGCTTCGTCTTTGGCGCGCGCGGTCCCATGATGCACCAGCACGGACAGACCGGGCGTGAACCGCGCCGCTTCATGCTGCCAGTTGCCGATTACCGAAGTTGGGCAAATCAGGAGAACCGGCGGTCTTCGCGACGTAGCCGCTTCGCGCTCGCGCTCGATGTGAACCAGGGTCTGGATAGTCTTGCCGAGTCCCATGTCGTCCGCCAGGCACGCGCCCAGTCCCCATCGGCCAAGGAACCCCAGCCACCAGTAGCCACGCTCCTGGTACGGGCGCAGCACTCCGCTGAATCCGGACGGAACTGCCAGCTCCTCGAGACGGCCGTGTCCTTTGAGCTGTTCGAGTAGCGCGCTCATCCAGCCATCGGCAGTGACCATGCCGACCTCGACGCCGTCGAGGTCGGTCGCATCGAGCGCCATCCGCATCGCGTCTTGCGCGGTCATCTGGCGCGTTCCGCTCTCGAGCAGAGCGCTCGCGCGCGCAATCTCGTGGGCGTCGAGCAATACCCACTGGCCTCGCGCCTTGACCAGCGGCGCTTTGAGTCTTGCGAGCGCCCGCAACTCGTCGCGCGTGATTACCCGGTCGCCCAAAGCAGCCTCGAAGTCAACCGCGACGATTTCTTGCAGCGAAAGTTCGCCTCCAGCCGCCATCGCGGGCGATTTCACTCTCGCGCGCACGCCAAGGCGCAGGCGCGATCCCCTGCTCGTCCATCCGGCAGGAAGCATCACGCCAAAGCCGGCCTGGTCGAGAAAATTCGCGTGCTCGGTTACGAACCTGACCGCGTCGGCAGCGTCGATTTCAGCGCTCTCGGGCATCGCGCCGCGCAGACTTCTCTCCACCAGCGGACAAAGCCGAGCCGCCTCGCCCAGCGACTGCAACAGATACTCCTGCACGTTGAATCCGCTCTGCTCACGGAACAGCTTCGCCGCATCGCCGCGAGACGACCACGCGTCGGAGGCCGGCAGCAGGAGGCTCGGATCGCGATGCGCCTGCAGGAGATAGCGAATGCGCCAGTGTCCTTCGCCGGGCGCGATGCTATCGTCCTGAGTGGCGTGGGTCGCCGTGCCCGCGTTCTCCGCCAGAGCGGCCTCAGGCTCCTCGAGGCGAAAGCAGAGTCGGAACGGACTCGACGCGTTGAGCGCAACCGGACGCCACCAATCCCGAACGCGATGCTTGAGTTGTTGAAGCGCCGCGGAAGCGCCCTCGAGCCGACCGTCAGGTTGCGTCAACGCCGCCAGCCATTGTTCGTCGAGACTGTCGTGCGGCGCACGAATCGATGCCGACTGCGTCCGTATCCCCACCGACCGCGCCAGGTGATCCACCGCCCCTTCGACAAACGCTTTGAGTAGAACGTCGGGCGACGGCGCCGGCGCAGCTGGGTCGATGGCAATTGCACGGCACGCGTCCGGCATCGACGCCGCAAGCTCTGCCATCGTCCGCGATTCAGCATGCGACGGTACCGGGCGCCATCGCGCGACGAACTTGCCGCGCTCCTCGACGACATCCGGCAGGAAATGCTGGCGCGCAACCATCGCGCCGGCCAGCCGCAGCGCCGCCACCCAGTACGCGAGATCTCCCGTCACAACCACGCCGGCGGCAAGCGTGCGTTTGCCCGCGCACGCGCATAGAAAGTCGATCGTGGCAGGCCAGTTGAGCGTCACGGTCGTAACTCGCCACGGACGCAAGGCCAGGCTGTCGATACTCGCAAGCGGCTCTGCTACCAGCGGACTCGACGCAAGCGGCAAGTGCTCGAGCGATGGCAGCAATATGACGGCGTCGTGCGTCTGGCGGGCCGAGGTCGGAATGCCACTGGCATGAATCGCGGCGATTAGCGCTTCGCGCGCGTCGTAGGGTGAGAAGCGGTTGTGATCCAGCGCCGCATTAGCATGCGCCGGGACTTCGCGATGCTTCGGGGGCGGCGCGGAAGCGGAAGACGCGGCGCGCGTTTCGCCCCAGAGCGTGAGATGCCCGCCCGCAAACGCGCCGTGAAGGAGGATCGGTGCGGCAACTGGCTCCGGATGCGCGCCGCCGTCGGCTCGATGCCGCGCACCTTGCGACGCCAGCTCCTGCTTTGAAAGTTCCGCCTGCGCTTTCACCAACTCGACATCTCTCCAATTGACTCAGCTTGAAGGAAGCGGGCCCGCTTGACAATCTGCCGTGTGCCGCGGGAGACAGCCTGCAGATAGTATCCTTTTGTGCTGAATGGTAGATTAAGCGCCGACGGACAGGCTCGATGGGGGAGGATATGTCGAGCGATTGGGGATCGGTCCAGCGTCCGATACGCAAGAGCATACACACGATTAGTGTGCCGGGGGCACTCGTCGCGCTGCTCGGCGCAGCGATGGCGTTCAGCACAGCCGGATGCATCCTGCCGGTGCTTTCGATCATACCGTCGGTAATCAGTCTCGCCCACGCGGCTTACACCGCCGGCAGCGGCACTGACGACAACACTGATCCGAGGGCGAAAGACGCCGAGGCGTCCGCAGCGGAGCCGAGTAAGCCTGCTCCGAAGCTGACCAACGAAAATATGTGCCAGATGATGGCAATTGCGCGGCCGGACATGGTGTTGGTCGAGCTGCGCAAGAACGCCTCAGGCGCTCCGGAGTATCGCGAACTTCACCTGCTCAACTCCGCCGACGAAGCGCACTGGAGTCCGGTCGCCGACAGCGAAACCGGCCCGAGCGGCTGGCTGCCAGCGGTGAATTTTCTCAAGATGGATTTCAAGCCGTCGCTAACTAACGTAATTCCCGACGCGGGGACGTGCTATCTCGCGTATGTTCCAAGCTCTGTCGACCCAAGCGATCCCGGCCAGGCGGAGCAAATCAAGTCGAGTCTCGGAGGCATGGGCACTTTTTCGTGGGCCGGACGACTGTACGTGTACTCGGTGGCGCGCACCGCGCCCTGCCTCGCCCCATCCTCGTAGTCAAATATTTGACTACGCTTTTTGCCACCATTTAGAGCGCCAGTCGCGAGCGGAATCGCTGACCCATCTGCGGGATCGCCAGCCCGTGAGCTTGCTTGTTGAACAGTCCGGCGTAGGTATTGCCGCGGCGTATCAGGTCCGCATGCTTGCCGGTCTCGACGATGCGTCCGCGATCCAGGACGACGATAAGGTCGGCGGTGACGGCACTGCGCAGGCGATGAGCGATAAGAAAGACCGTGCGGCCCTCCATCAAGCGTTCCATCGCGTCGTGAATCTGGTTCTCGGCTTCCGAATCCACCGCCGATGTCGCCTCGTCAAGAATTACTATTTTCGAGTCCTTGAGGAACGCGCGCGCAATCGCGAGCCGCTGGCGCTGGCCGCCGGAAATCTTGAGGCCGCGCTCACCGATGATCGTATTGAGGCCGTCAGGCAGAGTTTCTACGAACTCGCGAAGGTTTGCCATCTCGAGCGCCTGCGTCAGCATCTCGTCGGTCGCATCGGGGCGCGCATAGCGCAGGTTGTCGCCGATACTGGCGCTGAACAGCAGCGCGTCCTGCGCAACCAGCGCGATATGCTCGCGCAGTGACTTCAGCGTGTAGTGGCGCACGTCGCGGCCGTCGATCAGCACGCGTCCACGAGTCGCCTCGTAGAAGCGGGGAATCAAACTAGCCATCGTCGTCTTGCCGGCGCCCGATCGCCCGACCAGTGCTACTCGACAGCCGCCGGGGACGTGCAGATTCAGGTTTTCCAGCGCCAGCCCGTTCGACTTTCCGTGGTGTGCCTTGTAGCCGAAGGAAACATCGTCGAACTGAACCGTCCCGCTGCGCACCGCAAACGGGCGGCTGAGCGCATGATCGTTTATCTCGGGCTTCAGATCGAGGAACGCGAAGATTCGCTCGATAGCCGCCATTGACGCGGAAACCACGACCGACAGTTGCGCGAATCGCTCCAGCGGCAGATAGAGAAATCCCAGGTACGAAAAAAACGCGACCATCGTGCCGAGCGTCATCGTGCCGCGGATGATCATCAGTGCGCCTATCCAGATCACGACTGTCGGCGCGGCGCGCGTCAGCAGTTGAATCAACATCTCCTGGCGAGCCGCGAGTTTGACCTTGTCGATGGTGCGATTGAACAGCCGTTGGGTCTGGAGGCGGAATTGCTCGACTTCATAATCCTCGCGGCCGAAGGATTTGATCGTGCTGGCGCCGGCGACACGTTCATGAACGAGGCCGGCGATCTCCTCGACTGTCTCCTGCATCCGATGACTCACCGATTTGATTCGGGGAGAGAAGAACCGCATGAACGCGACCCATAGCGGCGAAATACAAAGCGCGACGAGAGCCAGCCGCCAGTCGAGCGCCAGCAGCGCGACTACTACCAGCGCCAGCGAGATACCGTCCATCCACACGTCGATCAACGCGGAGCTTACAAGTTCATTGGCCTGTTGAACGTCGTTGAGGACGCGCGACACGATCGAGCCGCTGGGATTCTGATCGAAGAAAGAATGAGGAAGACTCTGAAGATGCGAGAACAAGCGGCACTGGAGATCGAAAATCAGCCGGTTTCCGGCGACGCCCGCCCAATAGTTGCGATAGTAGCTCGCGAGCGATTGAACCCCGTAGAGCATCAGCATCATGATGCTCAACGCCGCGAGCTTGCTGGTGGGGGTCGCGGCGTAGCCGGCCAGACCTGAAAGCCCGACGCATAAGCGGTCAATCACGCGCATCATGGCGTCGAACTTTGGCGGCGAAGTCAGCAGGACGTCGATCACGTACTTGAAGACCAAGGGGAAGGCGAGCGGCAGCGTGAACTTGCCCACGCCCATCAAAGCGGCACCCACCACCAGGCGCAAATAGGGCCTGACGAATCCGGCGAATCTAAAAATTACCGACCTGGAAATTTTTTCCACGTTCCGCTCCATCACGTACACCCTGACGTAGGGATATAGCGGCACCCTGTAGGAAGCTCGTCCCGTAGAGAAGCAACGCGCATGCCCGTTGCGGTGTCGCGTCTACTCATAGGTTTTTTACTTAAGGCGGGTGTTTTTTGGAGGCACTGTGAAAAGAAGACGTAGGCCGAATTGGTTAGATCGATAACCGATATGGAAGTTCAACGCGGGTTGGCGTGGATTTCGCTTTGTATTTAGGCAGGAGCGTTTTCGTTCGCGTGGCGAAACAAATGACCAATTCGCAGGCAGCGGAAAATGAGGTTTCCGCGCGCGATTCGCCGCACGATCCTCGACGCGGCCCGCGCTCCAGCACTACCGTCGGCGCAATTGTCATTTTGTTGCTTTACCAGGGCTATACGCTGTCGATTGTCGGCATCGCGTCGCCGTGGATCGCGAAAAGTTTTGCGCTGGACGAGGGCAAGCTCGCCAAGCTCTTCGCGTGGATGGCGATATCGGCATTCGGTTCGTTGCTGCTCGCGCGTTTGGCGGATCGGGTCGGACGGCGGCTGGTGATTCTCACTGCGCTCGTGCTCGCGCCACTGTTCTGCGCTGGAGCCGCGATGGCTTCCACCGCTAACGCGTTCGCCGCATGCGAGATAATGGTTTCCGCGCTGCTCGGCGGATCCGTCTCGTCGGCGATCGTGCTGCTCGCCGAGGAACTTCCGGTCAAGCAGCGCGCTCGTGGGCAGGCGGCCGCCGCGTTGGCAAGCGCCATCGGCGGCGTGCTCGGCTATCTGATCATTCCGGCTCTATTGGCATGGAACTATTCGTGGCGCTGGCTCCTGGCGCCGTCGGTCGCCGGAGTAATGCTGGCAGTGCCGGTGGCCATGATGCTGCCCGCGCAATCGAAATGGTCGAGCGCCGCTTCGAGCGGCACTGCGAAGCACACTCACATCTATGACATTTTCCATCCGATTTATCGGCGCCGCTCGATCGCGCTGCTGACCTGCGCCGCGCTCGACACGATCGCGGGCACGGCGGTGAACGGCTGGCTGTACTTCCAGGCGGTGTCGATTCTCGGCCTCTCGCCGGTAGCCGCGAGCACGCTGGTGGTCACGGGTATGGGAGTCGGCATGATCGGATTTCCGCTGGGCGCGTGGACGTCCGAACGGTTCGGGCGCGTGCCGACTGTTGCCTATGTGGGCGGCGCGGCATGGCTCGGCGCCTTCGCGTTTTACTTGGGGCCGCCGGCGTTCGTGCAGTGGCCGTTCATGTGGCTGGTCGTCGTGTATTGCTGGTTCAAAGTCGCGACCGACGTGATGACCGTCGGAGCGAACTCCGCGGCGACCGAACTTTTTCCCGCAGCGCTGCGAACCACAATGATCGGCTGGCAGGGCATCACGGCGGCAGCATTCTCGATGCTCGCGCAAATTCTAATCGCGGCGTTAATCGGACCGCTCGGCGGACTCGCGAAAGTTATTCGCTACTTCGCGTTGCTCGGCATTCCAAGCGCGATCATCTTCGGGCTTTTCATCGATGAAACTCGCGGCCTGACGCTCGAGCAAGCGGCGCTCGAAGAGCAATGGGATAAAGTTCGACACAACCCGTCGCAACCGTCGGCAACCGACGCCCGCCCTTCACGTCAGCACGCCGATCAGGTGAGCGGATGAGCGCGCGCATCACAGCTGTACTCCCCGCGGCGCGGATCGCGCGTATTTCCATTTTGTGCGCGTTGGGAATCGCCATCTGCTCCACGACGGCGCTCGCGCGTCAACGGCGCCATCCTCATCGCGCAACTCCGACGCCTACTCCCACGCCTTCCGCACTGAAGCCGGTAGTCTTAATCGCAGGCGGCACGGGTTCCGTCGATCGGCTGACGGGACAGAACCCGGGGGTTTTGAGCACTGCCGAGATCTACGATCCGCTTCTGCGCCAGTTCCTGCCAATCGCCCCGATGAAGGATCGGCGCGACCAATTCGCCGCCGCCGCTATCGGCATCGACAGGGTCCTTATCGTAGGAGGCATCAACACGCTGCTGGTGCCACTCAACATATTTCCCGGTCCGGCGATGCCGTGGGTCCTGCGCAGCGCCGAAATTTTCAGTTCGGGAGACGGAAAATTCGATGCGGCGCCAAATATGAACTTCTCCCGCGACGAACCGACGGCGACAGCATTGGACAACGGCAAAGTTCTAATCGTCGGCGGCGAGTCGAACGTGTCGGAGCTCTACGACCCGGCGTCCAACACCTTTTCGGAAAGCGGTCCGATGGCATCGAGCCGCCACGGTCAGACTGCGACTCCGCTGCGCGATGGCAGCGTGCTGATCGCGGGCGGTGGATTTCTGAAAGTCGAGGTTTACGATCCCGCCGCCGGGAAGTTCCACTTTGCGGGCAAGCTCGCTGACAATCGCGTTTATCATACCGCCACGTTGCTCGCGGACGGGCACGTGCTGATTGCGGGTGGATGTCCCTTCGCGAGGAGCAGCGCCGTCGACACCAGTGAAATCTTCGACGCATCGCGTCGAACGGTGCGCCCCGGTCCGAAGATGACTGAGAGCCGGGCCGGGCACACCGCGACGCTGCTGGGCGATGGACGGGTTCTGCTCGCGGGCGGCCACGGCGACAATTCCAGCGAGTTTTACGATCCGGCGACGCGCAAGTTCGTCGCGGGACCAAAAATGATCGAAGCGCGCTCGGGACACTCGGCGACGCTGTTGCCGGATGGAACCGTGCTGTTCGCGGGGGGATGGAATCCCGATTACAAGCCGCTCTCCGATGCGGAAATTTTCGATCCTTCGACCAACAAATTCGCCGCCGCCGGAGAAATGACCGAAGCCCGCGCCGGACACAGCGCAACGCTCATCTGGGCACGCGAGCCGATAAATTGGATCCTGCCAACACCGTCCCCAACTCCGACCGCAACGCCGACGTCGACTCCAACAGCAACGCAGACTTCGACGCCAACCGAGACGTCCTCTTCGACCGAGAAGCCCACGCCGGCTGAGAAATCCAGTCCAACCGGGACGACCACTCCGACTGGTACATCCACCCCGACCGAGACGCTCACCCCCAGCAGGACGCCTTCTCCTAGCGAGACGACGCGGACGTAGGAATCGTCAGACTTCGGCACCTTTCTTCCGCGCTACTCAATATGTTCGCCTTGCTGAAAGACAAAGCATCTGTCAGTCATTCGGCTCAGAGACCAGCACTGTGCGCGCGTCGGTGAAAACGACCGGCAGGAGTCCTGAGTTATGGGATTTGTGGGCTTTGTTCTAACGTCGGAGCTCGTTTTTATTGTTGGTGTGTTCGTCTTGGCCAAATTTGTGGCGGCTCGTTCCGCTGCTCGTGACAGAGCCCGGATGATCAACGTGGAACAGCCCGAGCCGTTGAAAGCGAGCCTCACCGCGCGACGGCCCGATTCAGTTTTTTACTCGGTTGTTCTCCTTGTTGTCGGTGGAGCTGTTCTAGCCTTCTTCTTGCTGTGGACGCTTATGACACCAAGGTCAGATCACCCCGACGACGTTAGCACTACTGATGTGTCTGCCCTGCAGGCGTGGATTGAACCCGAAATGTCTGAAGCCGATAAAGCTGCTAAGGAAGATCTGTTACTCGAAGAAGCTCGAAGTATTCCCGCGTCTGACCGCGATGCGAACCTAAAGATCTATCAGCAGTTGGCAGCACTGCGACCCAATAAGCGGCTGTATAAGCAAAAAGTCGATCACTATGCCCGGCTTGTTAGCAGAGGAAATCCAACTGCGCCGACGACAGATTCATCGCCTACAGTCGACTCGTCGTCTACAACGACAGACGAGTTTACGAATGATGATATCGATCATGGTCTCGCCGCTATCTGCACAATAGCGATATTAAACCTGGGTCAAAGTGGGCCCGAAATGTTGGAACGGGCTCAAGGCTTGATCTGCGAACACTATAAGATCTGCGGCGAAAGGTCTCGGAAGCTTATGCAGGCGACTGCCGACCATTTTGGTGGCTGGGATGAAGTTTCCGAAAAATGTGAAGAAGCGAGGTAAGGAAAAGGCTGGAGGTCTCTTACGGAATAACGGTTTCCACTACCGCCTCTGGTACTGCTACTCATGGCTAACTTACCTCGCATCGCTTCCATCAAAGTCAAGATCGAGCGGGCCAAAGAGCACGTCGATAACCTCAAATCTGAAATCGATGACTTCTTTAGAGGCAAGCCCTATGTGGCGGTTCCTCAGGATGAGCAACAAACGGGCGACAGGGTCTTTAACGTTCGCATCCAAAGAGAGTTCCCCGGGGGATGGGCCGCCATCGCTGGCGACGCAGTTCATAATCTCCGATCCGCCTTCGATCATCTCGCGTGGCAACTTGTCGAAGCGCATGGCGGAAAGCCCAGTCACAGCACGGAGTTCCCTATCAGTCTATCCGGTATCGAGAAATTTCAATCCGGTTTGAAAGGAAAAGTAAAGGGAGCCAGTGAAGCCGCTGTGCACATGATCAAATCTCTGAAACCGTACAAGGGAGGAGATGAACGTTTTCCTGCCCTCCATTTTCTCGACATTGTCGATAAGCACCGGCTTCTCATAGCAGTAGGCGCGTCGCGAGATTCGGTGGCCCATGGACCGGAAGTGCTCCAAAACTTAGAGATCAGACGGGGCGGCCCCACCGGCCCCATCATTCCCCCTTTGCATCGGGCTTTTCCGCTGGAAGACGGCACAGAAATCTACCGGATCCAGGCTCGATTTAGAGATAAAACGGACATGCACCCACATTTCCACTTTGAGATAGCGTTCGGCGAGTCTGGTTTTTTCAAGGGTAAGGAGCTCATCGAAAGCCTTCTTGAACTGGCGAACCTGACCGATAGCGTTATAAATATGTTCTTCGAGAGTCTTCCTGAATTAAAAGGGATTTAAAGGTCATCTTCGGTTCTCTTCGATCGCGATGAGCAGTGATCCTCTGAAGATATTTAGAAGTCTATCGCGCGCGGACAGCGCCGGATAAGCAATAACCGCTTTCGCGCTGTTGTCAGACTTCGACGCGGACGCCGCCTGACTTTTCTTTGACTTCGATTGCGGCGCCGTTGGGGGACCGGCGCATCACGAACGAGAGACGGCCGTTGCCGACCTTCAGTCCGTCGATGCTGAGCCAATCCAGCCAGGGTGGAATCAAGTGGGTGTCGAAGATGACGCGGCGCTCGAAGCCGAGCACGCGCATCCCGAGCATCGCCTGCAGGATCATGAAGACGCTGGCTGCAGACCACGCCTGCGGATAACACGCCACCGGATACGGCACCGGGCCGAGACCGGCCTCGCGCCGGAAGCCGCAGAAAAGTTCGGGCAGACTGGAGGTGTTGAACTGCTCGCATGCGTCGAACAGACCTTCGAGCACCTTGCCGACGCCAACGTAATCGCCGGCGCGCGCGAGTCCGAGGGCCGCCATCGCATTGTCGTGCGGCCAGACCGAACCGTTGTGATAGCTCATCGGATTGAAGCGCTGTTCGTTGCGCGAGAGCGTGCGGATGCCCCATCCGGAATACATGTCGTCGGCCAGCAATCGTTTGCACATCGCGGCCGCGCGCTCGCCCTCGACCAGCCCGGTCGCAAGACAATGCGCGCCGTTCGACGTCATCACGCGGCAGGGGCGGCCGTCCGCGTCGAGCGCCAGCGCGATCATTCCCTCACGCTCGAGCCAGAAATCGCGCTCGAAAGATCTTTTTAGTGCTGCAGAGCGCGTGAGCAGGCGATCGGCGACGCGACCATGCCCTAGCAGAGTTGCGACCGATGACACAGTCATGCAGGCCGCGTAAACGTAGCCCTGCACCTCGGCCAGCGCGATCGGTGGACGCGCGAGCTCGCCGTCGTGATGAAAAATGGCGTCGGCGGAATCCTTCCAGCCCTGGTTGTCCAGGCCGCGCGGAGTCTGGCGCATATATTTGACGTAACCGTCGCCGTCGCGATCGCCCCATCGCTCGATCCACTCGATCGCGCGCTCGACATTGGGCCAGAGCTCGGCCGCGAGTCCTCAGATCGCCGGTCGACTCGACATAGCGTCCGTACAGCCACAGAAACAGCGGAGTCGAATCGACGCTGCCGTAATATCGTCCGAACGGAACTTCGCCGGTGGCGGCCATCTCACCGCTGCGCATTTCGTGCACGATTTTTCCGGGCTGCTCGTCGCGCGCCTCGTTGACCGTGTCGCCCTGAAGGGTCGCGAGCGTGCGCAGGGTTCGGGCGGCGATATCAGGATGAAAAGGCAATATCGACAGCGCGGTGATTATGCTGTCGCGGCCGAAAAGCGTGGCGAACCATGGAACGCCGGCCATGATGAACGCGCCATCGCCGTCGGCGCGCGTGACAATCGACGTCAGATCGACGGCTGAGCGCCGAATCATCGAGGCGAATTCGCTGTTGCTCGCCGAGATGCCGGCCCATCCGCTACGGAACCGCGAAAGCTCGGCTTGCCGTTCTTCGACCGCGGCGTCGAAATTGGCGGCGCGACGCGCGGCGGGGTTGGTAAGCAACGGTTCAGCAGCCGCGATGCGGCATTCGAGCTTGCAGTCCTGGCCCGGCTCGAGGCGCAGCCGGAACACAGCGTGTTGTGCGTCGATCTCGTCGGGAGCGGAATCGAAGAGAAGCTCGGTCGAGCGCGTGGCGTTGTCGAGGCCCTGGTAGCGCAGTTCGACGCGGGCGCCATCGACGGAAGGATTCAGCATCCGACCGCGACGTTCGCGACGAAGGCCGCGCACTTCGAAGACGTCGGCGAAATCGACGCCGTAGAAAAAGTCGATCTCGATATCAACCGCCGTGCGCACGTAGTTGTGCAGTGCCAACTGATGATACAGCGCGGCGCCGTCGAGGACCCATCCGCGATTCACCATGATCGAGTTGCGCGGCAGCCAGTCAGGACTTCCCCGCTTGCCGAGATCGGCGTTGGTCAGGGTGGCGCGGAACTGTGCGCGATCGTCACTCAGGTAGGAATTGAGAAAGTACGGCGCGGCGCCGGCGATGAGCATCTCAAAGCGGCTCAGATGCCTCGTGTCGGAGTTGAAAAATCCAAGTGCCTCGAGCGGGGAATCCAGGATGTCGCCGGCGGCCTCGAAGACGGCGAAACTTCGGCCGTTCGCAAGCACGCGGCTGGTACGGCGCGAGGCCAGCGACGAAGCGAGCACGTAGTAATCGGAGCCGACCTTGACGACGGTTTGCGCCGGCTCCGCGGTAGGCCTGCCTTCTGCCATGGTTGCATCGTCGGGAGCGCCGCGACCCGAGGGCGGGCGCTCTCCGGTCGGCAGTCTATCACTGGCCGGCTATCTGCCGACAGCAGATACGCGCGTCTCGAATTGTGTCTCGATAGCGTCCGAGCCTATCAGCCGGCGGTAGACGCGTTCGTACTTCGCGACCATCACTTCCGACGTGAAGCGCTGCTCGAACTCGCGGCGGCATCGCTCGCGCGAAATCGAGTCGATCCTCCCGACCGCGGCGACCAAATCGTCGATCTCGCGGGCGAGAAATCCGGTGACGCCCGGCCTGATGACTTCCGCGACTGCGCCGCATGGGCGCGCGATGACGGGGGTGCCGCATGCGAGCGCTTCGATCATGGCCAGGCCGAACGGCTCGGGCCAATCAATCGTGAAGAGCAGCGCGAGTGCGCCGCCGAGAAACTCGCTCTTCTGCACGTCGTCGATTTCGCCGATGTACTCGATCATCGGTGGCTGGACGCGTGGCTTGATCACGTTGGCAAAGTACTCGCGGTCGACGGCGTCGACTTTGGCCGCGATTTTGAGCGGCACGCCTGACTTGAGCGCGACTTCGATCGCGGTGTCGATGCCTTTTTCAGGCGATATGCGTCCGATAAAGGCGAGATACTTTCCGCGCTGTGCGTTGAAGCGAAGCAGGTCGCGCGGCATGCCGTGATGCACCGTGGCAGTCCAGTTCATCCGGGCCAATGGCGCGCGCTGCGAATCGCTGATCGACACGAGGGCCGCTTCCGGGAATCGATGGTACACCGGATGAAGCTCGGGGATGTCGAGGCGTCCATGCATCGTCGAGACCGTTGGCACTCCCGTCAGACTTGCAAACGGGAACGACCAGTAATCGATGTGGGAATGGACGATGTCGAAGTTGTCGCGAGCCGTTTCGAAGACCTCCGCGAGCATCGCCAATTGGAGCGAGGCGCCGAGGTCGGGCTTGCCCAGAAGACGCAGGGCTCGCGCACACGCGGGCATCAGATTCGCGCGCGTGTCAGAGTCGCCGGCCGCGAACAGCGTGACGTCGTGGCCTCGCCGTACCAGTTCCTCGGTGATGTAGGAAACGACGCGCTCGGTGCCACCGTACAGCTTTGGCGGCACGCTCTCGTAGAGAGGAGCGATTTGCGCGACACGCAAGCGCGAACGGCTCGCACCTCCGAAATCTCCATTGTTATCCAATTAGTTCTCTCCCAAACTCAACTGATGGAAATGCCCGGTAAGCTCACTGAGCGGACAGTTCACCTGGCGCGATGGTGGCGACTACGATCAAAAATTGTTCGAAGGTGATACCGAGACTGCGAAATCCCCTCTGGCGAAACAGGAAGGCATAAAGATCGAGGACCTCGTCGGGTATAGTGGTGGGAAGGCTCGGAGTCTGCGCCGCAAGCGGAAAGTCTCGCGGATCCGGGCCGCCGAAGCCTTCATCGCCGATCTTGAAATGCTTTATCCCAGCGGATTCGTTGCTGACTGCCTGGAATTTCAAGAGATTGGCTTTTGGGGACATTTTGGTTTCCTCCGGAAATGCTGCGACCGTCGACGCCCGAGACGGCTGCGAGCAAGCGTTTGGGATCGCCGAGATCGCTCCAACTGATACCCGTGACCGGCATGACCGAAAATTCCGTCGCGAATTCGGCCGCCACTTTGGTGGAAAAATCCACTGACGGCAGATCTCGGTAAGATCGTCCGAACAATTTCCTCATCGGCCGCGATGCCAAGGAACGATCGGATCTGAATGAATTCGCGATAAACGTTGGGCAACGCTCTCGCAATCAGCGACAATAGCGTCCGTGCGTTTGCGACGAGGACAAAACTGTTCCAGAGACAGCCGCGACGATACAAATCGCGCGCGATGGCGGGCGAAGGTTTCTCCCAGAAGCCGCGAACTCGACTGATTTGCCCGAGAACCGCATGCGCCGCATCGACGGACGCGCCGGGCTCGATCCATCCGTAGTCACTAGCGGGTTCGTCGGGAGTAATCCCGACTAACACAGTCAGGTCCGGTGAGAGTTCGACACCGCACATAGCAGTAGCGACCTGGAGCATGAATTCGGAATCGTCGCTGACCTGATGATCCGACGGAAAAATTGCCACCGGACCAGTGTGTCCATCCTCGATGAGGTGACGGAGCGCAAACAGGATCGCGGGCGCCGTCCCACGATTCTTCGGTTGGGTCACCAGGTTTCTGGATGGGGTTCCGGCGAGCAGCGGGGAATAAAATTGCTCGTGCTCGCTATTCAACACCGTGATGGTTTGTGCGGCTGGAATCAGCAGCGAAACCCTGCGCTGGGTCCGCTCCAGCAGCGTCTCGCCGTGGAACAGCGGACAGAACTGCTTGGGAATGTGATGCCCATAGATCTCGCGGGTGAACGAGCTGAGTCGCAGCCCATCTCCGCCGGCTAGGATTATTGCGGCATAGGTGGATTCGCCGAATTTCGGCATAGCAGAGAAAGTGGCTTCAGGTGTCCCATTGCGATCAGACGTGCCTGCTCCCGCCATTTGACTATCTCCCCTCGACGTTAGATCGACGCGTAAACCAAAAAAAATTTCAGCCTTGGAGATTCAGGATTGAAGCAATCGATGTGCCGCCGCGAACCCTATGACTTGCCTATCGAATGTTGCGCGGGCGTACTGAATTCAGAAATTTTTACGGACGCATTGCGATGCCTTTCGCCACCGGAGTTGAAGCGATGGCGTCCTGCAATGCGTGCATTCGTCCAATTTTCGCCGAAGTGTAAATTTATCCACGTTGGATTGAAAATCGGAAAAAATTACAATTTTCAATTTCAAACGAGCGCCTCTGCTAGTTAAAGGTAATGATTTTGCCTGTTAACTGATGGCCTCGCTTTTGCTGATAGGGTTAGCTCGGCTTCTTCCCGCAACGGCTGAACAATTGTGCTCGAGCGAGAAAATTTGGTCCCATGAACGGCACTATACGAACGATGCCCGGAAATCCCTATCCGCAGGGCGCGAACTGGGACGGGGCAGGTGTCAACTTCTCGCTGTTCAGCGAAAATGCGACGGGCGTGGAGCTTTGTCTCTACGAGGACGTCGATGAAAATCGCGAAACCCACCGGATAGCGATCACCGAGCAGACCGATCGCGTCTGGCATATCTATTTGCAGGGCGCCAAGCCGGGCTTGCGATATGGTTATCGGGTCCACGGGCCCTACGACCCCAACAAGGGGCTGCGGTTCAATCCTGCAAAGCTGCTGGTTGATCCTTATGCCAAGTCGATCGACGGATTTCTTCGCTGGGACGATGCGTTGTTCGGCTACACCATCGGTCATCCTGATGCCGATCTGAGCCGCGACGATCGCGACAGTGCTCCGTTCGTTCCGAAGAGCGTCGTAGTCGATCCCTACTTCGACTGGCGCAACGACGCCTTGCTGCGGATTCCCTGGCACGAGACGATCATTTACGAGCTGCACGTCAAAGGCTTCACCATGCTGCATCCCGAGATACCGGAAGATCTGCGCGGCACCTATGCAGGCCTCGCGCATCCGGCGGCGATCGAGTATCTGACCAAGCTCGGAATTACCTCGGTCGAGTTGATGCCGATACATCACTCGGTGGCGGATCGGCACCTCCTGCGAGCGCGGTCTTACCAACTACTGGGGATACAATTCGCTGGGATTCTTCGCGCCCGATGCGCGCTTCTCCGCGTCGGGCTCGCCGGCGATCAGGTCGCTGAATTCAAGAACATGGTTCGGACCCTGCACAGCGCCGGCCTCGAGGTCATCCTCGATGTCGTCTACAACCACACCGCGGAAGGCAACCAACTGGGGCCGACGGTTTGCTTCAGGGGCATCGACAACACCGCGTATTACCGGGTCGTCGAAGGGCAGCCGCGCTACTACATGGATTACACCGGATGCGGCAACACGCTGAACATGCGGCATCCACGCGCGCTGCAGTTGCTGATGGACAGCCTGCGCTACTGGGTAACGGAAATGCACGTCGATGGATTCCGATTCGATCTGGCGGCGGCGCTGGCCAGGGAACTCCACGAGGTCGATCGTCTCGGCGCGTTTTTCGATATCATTCATCAGGACCCGACGCTGTCGCAGGTTAAGTTAATCGCGGAGCCGTGGGATTTGGGCGAAGGCGGCTACCAGGTCGGTAACTTTCCGGTGCTATGGTCGGAATGGAACGGCCGATATCGCGACTGTGTGCGGGACTATTGGCGCGGCTCCGACCGAAGTCTCGCGGAGTTCGCGTCGCGGCTGACCGGCAGCTCGACCTATACGAATCGGGCGGCCGCAAACCTTACGCCAGCATCAACTTTCTAACCGCTCACGACGGCTTCACTCTGAACGATCTGGTCAGCTACAACGATCGTCATAATGAAAAAAATGGAGAGGAAAATCGCGACGGCGAATCCAATAACCGGTCCTGGAATTGCGGCTTTGAAGGTCCGACCGAGGATCCCAAGGTAAACGTGTTGCGAGCTCGTCAGAAGCGCAACTTCATGGCAACGCTCTTTCTGTCGCTGGGTGTTCCGATGCTGCTCGCGGGCGATGAATTCGGCCGATCTCAGCGGGGCAACAATAATGCCTATTGCCAGGACAATGAAATTTCGTGGCTGGACTGGGAAAATATGGATCTGAAGCAGCTGAAGTTTACCCAGCAGATCATCGAGTTCCGAAAGCAGCATCCGGTGTTTCGGCGGCGAAAATGGTTCCAGGGAAGATCGATACGCGGCAGCGACGTAAACGATCTTGCGTGGTTTCGCCCCGACGGAGAACAGATGTCGGACGAGGACTGGGGCGCGGGTTTCGCGAAATCGCTGGGAATGTTCCTGAACGGCGACGAAATCCCTACCGTTGACGCGGCCGGCAGGCGCATACTGGATGAGTCCTTCTACCTGATTTTCAACGCTCACTGGGAGCCGGTGGAATTTGTCTTACCGCCAGAAATTTGGGGACAGAGTTGGAGCCGAGTGCTGGATACCGCGAACGGTAAGCCGCGCCGACGAGGACTGGCAGCGCGCCGCCGGTACCAAGATCAATATCGACTCCCGATCACTGGTCGTGATGCGCCGTGTGGCGTGAACCGCAATCGACTTACCGCATCCAACTGAATAGCCACTTCGGCTTCGACGATGCGGCGAAGATCATTCCTTACCTGGAAGAGCTGGGTATTGACCAACTCTATTGCTCGCCGTATTTCCAGGCCGCGCCGGGCAGTACTCATGGCTACGACGTGGTCGATCACTCGAAGGTGAATCGCGAGTTGGGCGGCGAGGACGCGTTCGATCGAATGTGCGCGGTGCTCGATCGATCGAAGATGGGCCAGGTGCTCGACATCGTGCCTAACCACATGGCTATCGACCGCGAGAATCCCTGGTGGTGGGACGTGCTGGAGAACGGTCCGTCGAGCGCGTACGCGGCGTTTTTCGATGTCGATTGGGAACCGCCGGAGCGCCGCATCCACAACACCGTGCTGATGCCGGTGCTCGAGGATCAGTACGGCCTCCTGCTCGAGGCGGGAAAACTGAAGGTCGTTCGCGCGGGGGGAAAGTTCGAAGTGCGCGACGGCCAACGGCGTGTTCCCGGTTGCGCCGCGCTCGTTGTGGCAGATTCTCGCGCCGGCGGCGATAAAATGCGGAAGCGATGCAGCTCGCGTTTCTGGCCGACGGGTTCGACACGCTGCCGTCGCCCGCTGCAACCGACCTCAAGAGCATCACGCGGCGGCATCGCGACAAGAGGTTGCTGACCGACATGCTGGCCAAGCTGCTGAGCGAGGATGCGTCGGTCGCATGCGCGATCGACGAAGTTATGTCGCAATTGAACGCCGATCCGGATCGATTGCACGAATTTCTCGAGCAGCAAAACTATCGCCTCGCGTATTGGCGAATGGCCTCGCGTGATCTTGGTTACCGGCGGTTTTTCGATATCAACTCGCTCGTCGGTCTCAGGATCGAGAACGAACGGTTGTTCGAAGCGACTCACAAGTTGGTCATCAAGTGGGTTGCGGAAGGCCGCCTGACGGGACTCCGCGTCGATCATCCCGACGGATTGCGCAACCCGCTGGAATACTTTGAGCGCTTGCGAGCCGCGTGCCCCGATACGTGGGTCGTGGCCGAGAAGATTCTTCTCGGCTCTGAGAGCCTGCGCGAATCGTGGCCGATCGAAGGCACCACCGGCTACGACTTTCTGAACATGGCAGGGCGATTGTTTGTCGATTCCGCCGGCGCGCAGGCATTGACCGACTTTTATCGTGAGTTTACCGGCGAGCCCGCCGATTTCGCCGCGCTGGTTCGGGAACGCAAGCAATTTGCGATGCGCGATACGCTGGGCAGCGAGATCAATACGCTGACCGCGATGCTGCTGGACCTCTGCGAAGCTGACCGGACGCATCGCGACTACACGCGCCACGAAGCGCACGAGGTCATCCGCGCGGCGATGGCGTGCTTGCCGGTTTATCGCACCTACGTTCGCGAGCCGCACGACGTCGCTCCTGAAGATGACTGTCGGATCTCAGCTGCGATTGACGCGGCCAAAGCATATCGGCCCGATCTCGACGCGCGACTGTTCGATCTTGTGCGCGATATCCTGGCGCTCAGATCCGGCGGGAAAATGGGCGCCGAGCTGGCGCTGCGGTTTCAGCAAATCTCGGCGGCCGTGATGGCCAAAGGCGTCGAGGACACCGCTTTTTATTCCTTCAACCGGATGCTTGCGCTCAATGAAGTGGGCGGCGATCCGGATTGCTTCGGCATCACGCCGGCGGAGTTCCTCGCATGGTGCCGCAAAATACATCGTCGATGGCCGCACACGATGCTCGCGACCTCGACGCACGACACCAAACGCAGCGAAGATGTGCGCGCGCGGCTCTTTCTCCTCTCCGAAGAACCAGAGCGATGGGCCGCTGCTGTACTCGAATGGACCTCGATAAACGAGCGCTATCGCAACGGCGGAATGCCGGATCGTAATTTCGAATATCATCTCTACCAAACGATGGTCGGCGCGTGGCCGATCGAAAAGTCACGACTGCAGGCCTATGCGGAAAAGGCGGCGCGTGAAGCCAAGGTCCATACGTCGTGGACCGATCCGGCTCCTGCTTATGAGAATGCGGTGCGAAAATTCGTCGACGCCATCTACGACGATTCGAACTTCAAGGCAGCGCTCAATCAATTCGTCGCTTCACTGATTTATCCGGGACGAATCAATTCGCTCGCACAAACGCTGGTGAAGCTTACCGCGCCCGGCGTGCCCGATTTCTACCAGGGTTCGGAGCTATGGAACCTCGCGCTCGTCGATCCCGACAATCGCGGGCTCCCTGATTTCGATCTGCGACGACGCCTGCTCGCCGATCTCAAAAACGCCACCCCAGAGCGGGTGATGGAACGTATCGACGACGGCGCGCCCAAGCTGTGGCTGATCCGCAATGCACTCGCGCTCCGCAAGCGTCATCCTGAATGGTTCGGCCCGCAAGCCGGAATCGAACCGATCGAGGCGCGCGGCGCTCGGCGCGATCACGTCGTTGCATTCATGCGTGGCGATTCGGTGATTGCGATCGCGCCGCGGCTGGTGGCCAAGCTGGCCGGCGACTGGCGCGACGCCGAAGTCGAGTTGCCGCGCGGGGATTGGACGAATCACCTGACCGGCGAGCGATTGCGGGGCGGTCCTACGCGGCTTGCCAGTCTGATGCGACGATTTCCGGTTGCATTGCTCGCGCGCGATAGGAACTCGCCGTGAATCGCCGGACGGTGTGGGCGCCTTCGGCATCGAGCGTCGCGATGGTAACCGCAAATGAACGCGTCGAGATGCGTCGAGCGGAACGCGGATGGTGGCGCGCCGACTTGAGTCCCGAATTGTCGCACGCCGACTATGGCTTCAGCGTCGACGGAGGCCCGCCCTTGCCGGATCCTCGTTCACCCTTCCAGCCGCATGGCGCGCACGGACTGTCTCGCCCCGTCGATCACTCCGCGTTCGCTTGGCGCTACGCGCAATTTCGCCAAGCGCCGTTGGCGTCCGCGGTCATCTACGAACTACACATAGGAACGTTCACGCCAGCGGGTACCTTTGACGCGGCTGCCGAGCGCCTCAGCTACTTGCGGGATCTAGGCGTCACTCATGTCGAGCTGATGCCGGTGAGTGAATTCCCAGGTGCCCGCGGATGGGGCTACGACGGCGTCGACCTTTACGCGCCGCATCATTCGTACGGCGGCCCCGACGCAATGAAACGCTTCGTCGACGCAGCGCATGGTCACGGGCTCGGCGTTATTCTCGACGTCGTTTACAATCACCTGGGGCCGGAGGGCAACTATCTCGGCAAATTCGGTCCCTTCTTTACGGATCGCTATCGCACGCTGTGGGGCGAAGCCGTCAACCTCGACGATGCGGACAGCGACGAGGTCCGGCGATTTTTCTGCGACAACGCGTTGATGTGGTTGCGCGATTATCGCGTCGACGGACTGCGCGTGGACGCGATCCATGCGATCTTCGACGCGTCCGCAATTCACTTTCTGGAGCAACTGGGCGCGGAGGTTCACGCCCTCGAAGCTGCGGTCGGCCGCCCGCTCGTGGTGATCGCGGAAAGCGATCTCAACCTGCCGCGAATCGTCACCCCGCGCGAAGCCGGCGGTTACGGCCTCGACGCGCAATGGAACGACGATTTTCATCACGCGCTGCACACCATCCTGACCGGCGAAAGCGCCGGCTATTTGGCCGATTTCGGGCTGATCGCGCACCTGGCGAAAACTCTTACGCGCGGCTTCGTGTACGACGGTACCTACTCCAAGAGTCGCCGACGGATACACGGCGCGCCGGTGATGGGGCTTTCCGCGCATCGATTCATCGCGTTTCTGCAAAATCACGATCAGGTTGGCAATCGCGCGATGGGCGAGAGGCTCGGGCATCTCGTCACGCTCGATCGTCTCAAGATTGCCGCCGCACTGCTGATGACCGCGCCGTTCGTCCCGATGTTGTTTCAGGGCGAAGAATGGAATGCCTCGAGTCCGTTCCAGTACTTCACCGACCATCAGGATGCGGCGCTTGCGGAGTCTGTGCGCAAAGGCCGCCGGGCAGAATTCGCGCCTTTCGTGGCAAACGTAGCGGAGGTTCCCGATCCGCAGGCTCGCGAGACGTTCGAGCGGTCGAAGCTCGATTGGGATGAGCGCGAACGCGGAGAGCATCGCGAGATCTTCGAATGGTATCGGCGACTGATCCGTCTTCGCCGATGCGCGCGCGAGTTCGAGAACGGCCGGCTCGACCTCGACGCGGTCAGTTTCGACGAAGAGGCGCGCTGGATTCGCATCAATCGCGGCGATTCTGTGGTGATTTGCAACTTCGCGCCGACTCCGCAACGCGTACCCGTCGCGCATGCGAAGCGGTTGGACATTTCACTTGCCTCCAAGCCCGACGTTCGACGCGACGGCGCGACGATCGATCTCCCGCCCGTCTCCGTGGCGATCTTGATGCCGAAAGATCGCGAACCTTCAACGGGAGCATCCGAATGAGCAGCCCGATCGAAGACTATGCTCTGATCGGAAACCTCCGCACGGCCGCGCTCGTCGACCGCACGGGTTCCATCGACTGGCTATGTCTGCCCCGGTTCGATTCGGGCGCGTGCTTCGCTTCAGTTCTCGGCGATAAAACAAACGGACGTTGGCTCCTGGCGCCACAGGGCGGCGTCAAGCAGGTCCGCCGGAAATATCGCGACGATACGCTGCTACTGGAAACCGAGTTCGAGACCGAAAGCGGCGTCGCGACAGTTATCGACTTCATGCCAGTTGCCGCGCGGCCCGAGCAGGTGGATGTGATTCGAATTGTAAAGGGCATCCGGGGCCAGGTACCGATGCGAACGGAAGTGATCTTCCGTTTCGATTACGGGCACACACTCCCGTGGGTGCGAAAACGCGACTACGGCATCAGCGCGGTCTCAGGGCCGATCGCGATTGCTTTCCGAACCGAGGTTCCCTTGCGCAGCGAGGATTATACGACTGTCGGTGAATTCTCGATCGCCGAAGGTCAATCGGTAACGTTCAGGATGACAGGGTATCCGTCGCACGAAGACGAGCCCGGCGACGCGGATCCACTCGGCATGCTGTCCGAGACCGAAAAGCGATGGCGCGACTGGGCGGGCCGCTGCAGTTCTCAGGGCGAATGGCGCGACGCTGTAGTGCGATCGCTTATCACGCTGAAGGCTCTCACTTACACGCCGACCGGAGGTATCATTGCGGCGCCGACCACTTCCCTGCCCGAGGCTCTCGGCGGCCCGCGCAATTGGGATTATAGATTCTGCTGGCTTCGTGATTCGACCTTTACGCTATATGCACTGTTGATTTCTGGCTATATCGACGAGGCGCGCGCGTGGCGCGAATGGCTACTCAGAGCAATAGCAGGTCATCCGCAAGATACTCAGATCATGTATGGAGTCGCGGGCGAACGAATGCTCACTGAGTTAGAGCTTCCATGGCTGACTGGCTATGAGAAGAGCGCGCCAGTGCGTATTGGCAATGCGGCTCACGAGCAGTTTCAGCTCGACGTATACGGCGAGGTGATCGACACCTTGCACGTCGCGCGCAAGTACCAGCTCGAACGCAACCCTGATGCATGGCGGCTTCAGACCGCGCTGATGGATTTCCTGGAGTCGGGATGGAAGTTGCCAGATGAAGGAATCTGGGAAGTGCGCGGCCCGCGGCGCGATTTCACGCATTCCAAGGTGATGGCGTGGGTGGCGGTCGACCGATCGATCAAGGAGATTCGCAAAGGTTTTGGCGACGGGCCTCTCGACCGCTGGCTTGCGCTGCGCGACGAGATACATCGCGACGTTTGCACCCGCGGCTTCGATGCGGAGCGCAACGCCTTCGTCCAATACTACGGCTCAAAGACCCTCGACGCGTCACTGCTGATGATTCCGCTGGTCGGTTTTCTGCCCGCAAAGGATCCGCGCGTCGTCTCGACCGTCCGCGCGATCGAGCAGGAACTGATCTATCGCGGCCTGGTGCTGAGATATCCGACCGAGACCGGCGTCGACGGCCTCCCGCCAGGCGAGGGGGCGTTCTTACCGTGTACCTTCTGGCTCGCGGACAACCTTGCGCTCGCCGGCCGTCAACAGGAAGCTCGTGAACTTTTCATGCGTCTGCTCGATCTGCGCAATGACGTTGGCCTGCTGTCCGAGGAATACGATCCCGTTCTTCGCCGTCAGCTCGGAAATTTTCCGCAGGCCTTTACCCACGTCTCGCTGGTCAACACCGCGCATAATCTCATTCAGGTTGCAGGTCCCGCGGCTCATCGATCTGAACATTGAGTGCACGCCGAATGTTTGTACTCCACAGATCGACAACTTCGCGAGCTCATCAGCCGGCGCAAGCTCTCGCCGTCGTGCTCGCGATGCTACTGGCCGGATGCCATACGTCACCGGCGCCCGAGCAACTCAATATCGCGCTCGCCGTCTTCCCGGATGAGGCCGCACGCTACGATGCGTTCGTGGCCAATTTCGAATCTCAGCACCACGTCCATGTGAACCTCCTTGCGCAGACCTACACCGACATCCTGCAGGCGATGCGAGTGCAGGCTGCAAGTCGCGGCTCGCTTGACCTGGTTGAACTCGATCTGGCGATGCTTGGCGAGGCGCACGGGTATGCGCAAGCGCTCGACACTATAGTTTCACCGTCCGCGCGAGCGTTATTTTCGAACGAGGCGTGGGACGCCGCGACCATCGATCGGCACCTCTACTTCATTCCGCACCGGCTGATGTGGCAGGCGATGATCTACAATCGCGTCGAGGTGCCGAACCCGCCTTCTACATGGAATGATCTTGCGCGCTTCGCCCGCGAGCATCCCGGCAAGCTTGCGCTGAAAGGCGCGCGCTACGAGGGCGCGATCTGCGACGTGATGCCGTTTGTATGGACCGCGGGCGGCAGCGAGTGCGCTCCGGACTCGCCTGCCTCGCTGCGCGCGTTGAACTTCCTGCAGCAACTGGCGCCCGACCTGAACGACGAGTCGCCGGTGTTCCGCGAGATGTCGGTGCTCGAAGCGCAGGCTCGCGGGTCAGTTTGGATTCACTTCAACTGGCCGTTCGCGATCGGCTATCTTCAATCGAAAGGCTTGGCCCCCGCCGTAGATCTGAGCGCGCGCATTCCAGCGGGACCCGACGGCAGAGCGACCCCGCTCGGCGGCGGTTACCTGGCTATTCCGGATTCCGCCCCTCATCCGAAGCTCGCCGCGGAATTCATTGAGTATCTGTTGACCGCCGACGTCCAGACAAAGTTGAGCCGCGAACTCGGATGGTACGGCAGCGTGCCGCCGCCGGCAGGAAGCGAGGACGCGCAGCTGTATGCCGGCTATGTCGCGATGCGTCCGTTCGTGCGCGCGCGCCCGACCGTCCAATGTTACGCCGACCTGAGCGACAATTGGCGGCGCGCCATTCGCGCTGTACTCTTCGATGATGCCGCGCCGGCGTCGGCGATCGCTTCGAACGTCCTCAGCGCCGCCGATCGATGCGATTGTGCGGAGTCCTCTTCAAGGCCCGAGCTGTGAACGCCGCCGCGACGAGGCTTCGCACGGTCTTCGTCATCGTACCGTGCGTCTTCATGACCGCGATGCTCCTGTTGCCGGCATTGAACGGCCTGGTCCTGTCCTTCGATCACCGCGGCGCCTCGCTCGCCAACTACAGGATTCTCTTCGACGACTCGATGTTCTGGCGCGCGCTCGCAAACAACCTGCTGATACCGTTCGGAAGTGTGATCGTCGAATTCGCGCTCGGGCTCGCGCTGGCCTTGACGCTTACCGCACGCCGCCACCGCTCAGCATTGATCGAGACCGCCGCGATTCTCCCCTTCGCGATTCCCGAAATCGTCATCCTTACCATCGCCCGCTATATCTTCATGCCGCGCGGATACCTGAACGGCGCCATCGCAATGACCGGGATACACGCCCTGCCCTGGCTCAGCCCGCGCAGCTCGCTCGCGATGCTCACCGTTATCCTGGTTGACGCGTGGCACGTGACTCCAGTCGTGATGCTGATGTTGATGGCCGGGCTGCAAACGATCCCCGCGGAGCTCTACGAAGCGGCGCGCCTCGACGGCGCCGGAACGCTCGCCACTTTCAGGTTCGTGACGATCCCGATGCTGATGCCGGCGATCGTTGGAGCGCTGATCCTGCGAGGTATCGATGCGCTCAGGATTTTCTCAACTGTACTCGTACTCACTGGGCCGGAGGGAGTTCCCGTGCTGTCGACCTACTCGTACAGCTTGTGGGATGACGCACAAAAGCCGCACGAAGCGATGGCGGCCTCGATGATCCTGGCACTGATGGTCACGATGATCGGCGTCGGCGGGCTCATGCTCGCGCGCCGATTCTCGCGCGACGATGGAGCGCCGACGTGAACGGCCGCGCACCCGGTTTGGCGGCGGCGCGCTTCGCGCTGTACGCATTTGTGGTCGCAGCCGCGGTGTTGCCGCTTTACATTCTCGCGAAGCAATCAGTGACGCCCGAGCTCGAGTCCTTTGCCTGGCCGCCGCATTGGATGCCGCATCGTCTGACGCTCGCTCACTTCATTAGCGTCTTCGAAGTGAACGAACTCCGCAGCGCAATACTAAGAAGCCTGTGGGTTGCGGTTATCTCCGCGGCGATTGCAACCGCGCTCGGCGCAATGCTCGCGCATGCGATGGCACGCAGCCCGTTCGCGCAGCGCGTCGGCTTTTCGACGGTGTCGGGTATCCGGCTTTTGCCGATGATCGCCGTGGCTATTCCGCTGGGGATAATCCTGGCGACGCTTGGAATCTACGATTCGCCCAGCGGCATCGGACTGGCTATAGTTCACGCCGCGATCGCGGTCCCGACCGCCGCGCTGACAATGTACGCGTCTTTCGCCGCGATTCCCCTGGAGATCGAAGAAGCCGCGTGGATCGACGGCGCGTCGCCGTTGCGAATCTTTTTGACCATCGACCTGCCCCTGGCCCGCGCCGCTATCGCGACCGCGTTGATACTCTGCTTCATTCTGAGTTGGGACGAATTTGGATTTGCGCTGCTCGTGCAGCAGACCAATCGCACCCTGCCCCCCCTGCTCTACTACTACACTGTGTTCGGCAACGTCGGTCCCGCCAGCGCGCTCGCGTTGCTCATGATGATCCCGGCGGTCTGCGTCGTCGTTGCGCTGGGACCGTCTCTGCGCGGAGCGCTGATGGCAGGCAGTTCGCGATAGGCGGGGCATGGCCGACCTCGCGCTGCGCAACCTGACGCGTAAATTCCCTTCTGGCGGAGGGGTTTTCGACGTTTCCCTCGCCGTGCGAAGCGGCGAATTCGTAGTTCTGCTCGGCCCTTCGGGATGCGGAAAAACCACGCTGCTGCGACTGATCGCCGGCCTCGAATATCCTGATAGCGGGGAAATTCAGATTGGCGGAGCCGGTGCCGGCGCGCATCGCGAGTCGATCGCCATGGTCTTTCAGAATTTCGCTCTTTATCCGCACATGACGGTGTTTCAGAACATTGCGTTTCCGCTGAAGCTCCGGCGCATCGCGCGCGACGAGACCGAACGTCGCGTAAAAGAGAGCGCCGCCAAGGCTGGCCTCACGGTCGACCTCAGGCGTTTTCCACGCGAGCTGTCAGGCGGCGAACGCCAGCGCGTCGCGCTTGCCCGAGCCCTTGTGCGTGAGCCGGAGATCATCCTGATGGACGAGGCGCTCGCGAGCCTCGACGCACAACTGCGGTCGTCGCTGCGCCTCGAGCTGAAAGAATTCCAGCGCCGCACCGGACGCACCTTCGTCTACGTGACTCACGACCAGGTCGAAGCGCTGGCGCTGGCGGACAGGCTGGTCGTAATGCGCGCAGGGAGACTGGAGCAGGTGGGCGCACCCCAGGAGATTTTCGATTTCCCACAGAGCGAATTTGTTGCAGCCTTCGTCGGCAACCCGCCGATGAACTTTTTCCTCGCGGAAAGCGCGTCAGCGGGAGGCAGCCTCACCGTTGATGGTATCGATTTCAAAATCAAACCGCCCGAGGGTTGTCCAGCGCAAATCAGGGTCGGTATTCGCCCCAACGATCTCGCACTGGAAGGCGGTGGGGACCGCGTTGCGATCGATGTGGCAGTCGAGAGTGTCGAGTTCTCAGGCGCGACCTGGATTGTTTATGCAAAACTCGGAAATACTTCGATCCGCGCCGAGTTGTCGCGGCGCGTCGAAGCAGGCGCGCATTTGACTCTCTATCTCGACGCCGCGCGGTTGCATCTTTTTGATCCATCAACCGGCCGCCGCATACCCCCGCGCGATCTGGTTGCTAACGCGTGAGTCGCTAGCTGCTATTCAATCGAATTGGCCCAGGAGCGTTGCTGCGGATAAGAGCGTTTGGGGGCGGGTCGTTGAGCTTGATTCATCTGGTGCTGCTGCCACGCCCACAATCCAACCGCCACTGCACCTACAACCGCTGCACCGATGAGCGCGGAGCGCGCCGCGTTGGGGTCCGCGTAACCATAGTTGTTCCACTCCTGCGGCGGGACGCCTTGCCCGTAGTAGCCTTGTTGGGGGATAGGTTGCGGTTGATACGGTTGCGGCTGATAGCCTTGGGGAGGAACGCCCGCACCCGGCGCGGGTCCATCACCGTCCTGGTGCATGTAGTCATCGACACCGCCGAGAGGCGGAAGATTTGCTGCGGCCAATTGGATGTGCGGGTCGTCAGCTTCGGCGTTCGCGGCTGCGTTGCCGAATTCAGGCGAAACCTCGGCGAAGGCTGTCGCGACGATGCTCGGAGCTATCAGAATGACAAGTGTAAGCGCGCACAAAATTCCGCGATGACCGTTGTCAGATCGTCGGTAGCGAATTTTCTGAGGTGCCCGCAAGATAAACCCATCCACTCGTCGGTGACTCCTTATATAAGACGGAGACGCCGACGATCAGGTTACGCGGGCGCGATCAGCCGGCGGCGGGAACCTCGAACCAAACGGTGGCGAGCGGCGGCAGCGTGAGCAACAACGAATGCGGGAGTCCGTGCCACGGTATCTGCTGCGCGGTCACGCCGCCCGCATTGCCCTGATTGCTCCCGCCGTAGTAACCCGAGTCGCTGTTGAGAATTTCGCGATACAAACCGGGTGCCGGGACGCCCACGCGGTAGCCCTTCCGCACCACCGGCGCAAAGTTGCAGACGCAGATCAGCGTACGCCCGCTGGAGGGAGCAATCCGCATGAAGGCGATCACGTTCTCGTCGGAATTGTTGGCATCGATCCACTGGAAGCCCGCCGGCTGATGATCCGCTTCCCACAGCGCCGGCTCGGCGCGATAGATTCGATTCAGATCGCGAATCAGATTCTGCACGCCACGATGATCGGGCTCGTCAAGCAGATGCCAATCAAGGCTCGCGTCATGATTCCATTCGCGCCACTGGCCGAACTCGCCACCCATGAAGAGAATTTTTTTGCCCGGCCGCGCCCACATGTAACCGAACAGCGAGCGCAAGTTGGCGAACTTCTGCCAACGGTCACCCGGCATCTTGTCGAGCAGCGAGCGCTTGCCGTAGACGACTTCGTCGTGAGAGAGCGGCAGCATAAAATTTTCGGACCACGCGTACACGAAGCCGAATGTCAGATCGCGATGATGAAATCGGCGATAGATTGGAGCCTTGTCGAAGTAGTCGAGCGTGTCGTGCATCCATCCCATGTCCCACTTGAAGCCGAAACCGAGACCGCCCACATACAGGGGACGACTGACGCCGGGCCATGCGGTGGACTCCTCGGCAATCATCATCACGCCCGGATACCGGCCGTAGACCTGCCGATTGAGTTCCTTCAGAAATGAAATCGCTTCGAGGTTCTCGTTGCCGCCGTGGATATTCGGAATCCATTCGCTGTTCTTGCGGCCGTAGTCGAGGTAGAGCATCGACGAAACCGCATCGACGCGAATCCCGTCGGCATGGAACTCTTCCAGCCAGTACTTCGCGCTGCCGAGCAGAAAACTGCGGACTTCGTCACGGCCGAAATTGAAAATGAAGGTGTTCCATTCGGGATGGAACCCCTGGCGCGGGTCGATATGCTCGTACAACGCGCTGCCGTCGAAGCGGCCGAGCCCGAACGCGTCGGTCGGGAAGTGCGCGGGCGCCCAGTCGAGGATCACGCCGATGCCATTTTGATGCAGGCGGTCGACCAGGTAGCGGAAGTCGTCGGGCGCACCGTAGCGGGCGGTGGGTGCATAGTAGCCCGTCGTCTCGTATCCCCACGAACCGGTGAATGGATGCTCCATCACCGGAAGGAATTCGACGTGTGTGAAGCCGGCCTCCGCGAGATAGTCGACGAGCTGCGACGCCAGTTCGCGATAGCTCAGCGGGCGGTTGCCTTCTTCGGGAACCCGCCGCCAGGAACCGAGATGCATCTCATAGACTGCGACGGGCCTGCGCAATGGATCGCCGGTGCTGCGCGACGACATCCACGCATCATCATGAAATGAGTAGTCAGAGTGATATACTCTCGACGCAGTAGCAGGTGGGCATTGAGTAGCTATTGCGAACGGGTCACTCTTAATAGTCAGTTCGCCAGACTTGGTATGTATCTCGAATTTGTAGTTAGTACCCGCTGCCAGATCGGGGATGAAAATCTCCCAAACGCCCGAGCTGCCGAGCATCCGCATCATGTCGAGGCGGCCGTCCCAGCTATTGAAGTCGCCGACCACGCTGACGCCCGCCGCATTGGGCGCCCACACGGCAAACGACGTCCCCTGCACACCTTCCAGGGCGCAAACGTGCGAACCCAGCTTGTCCCAGATGCGTTCGTGTGTTTGCTCGGCCCACAAATGTAGGTCGAGCTCTCCCAGCGTCGGTGGAAACGGGTAGGGTTCGCGAATCGTCACGACGAGACCGCCGGGATAGTGAACCCTGAGCCGATATGGGAATACATAGCGTCGGTCAGATACCAGGATTTCGAACAACCCCGGTTCAGGCCGCATCAGCATCTCGCGCGGCGGTTCGTCGTCAACGAGCAGAAATATTTTCTGAGCGTCTGGACGATACGCGCGCACGATTACGCCGCGATCTGTCGGATGCGCGCCCAGAATCGAATGAGGATCCCGATGCCTGAGCGCCAGCAGACGCCTCAAATCCTCGGCTGGAATACGGGAGACGACTACTTCACTGGATTTCGACGGGTCCAGGCTATGCTCGCGGGCTTTCATGAGTGCCAGGCTTGGGGAATGAGGTTTTGCATGTTACTATTTTCCAGACCGAGCAACTGACTAATACTGAGTAATGGAATCAATAGCCAGTCGGGACGATTGTTCAGTTCGTAGCTCAATTCGTAAATCGCTTTGTCCATGACGAAGGCGTCGAGCAGTATCCTGAGCTCGTCGTCGCTCTTCGGTATGAACGGCGCATGGCCTGCCGCCTCCATGTAACCCTTCAAAAAAGCCCACGACGACCAGGTCCGCCAGAAGTTCGCCCATGGCTCCATGCCCGCGAAATCGAACTTGCCCAACGCTCCGATTTTCAGCTGCTCGATCGTCGAGGTGAGCGCCGCGTAGTGAAACGAGCGCAGCATCCCGGCCACGTCCCTCAATGCAGCGCGCTTGAGACGGCGCTCGCTCAGCGGACGTGCCGGCTCGCCTTCGAAATCGATTATTGCGAAGTCCTTTCCGGTGTACAGAATCTGCCCCAGATGCAAGTCGCCGTGAATACGCATCCGCACCACGCTCAAGCGGCAGCGGAGAAAATCGTCGAAGCGCGCGGCGATCTCCCTCTGATGCGATGCGATGAGTTGTGTCTGATCGCGCATATTCTCTGGAACAATCGAGCCGCGGCTGTTTAGGGTGCGCATAACGCGGGCCAGCAGATTCTGCATCGATTGGAACGTCGACCGCTGATAGAGCGTCGAGTAAGGCTCAGGCGCGAAATCCGGGTCATCCGCTGTGGAAGCCAACGCCAGATGAAGTTCAGCAAGGCGCTTGCCCATCAGGCGCGCCGCGTCAAGATAATGCCCATTCAGCTCGCTGGCCAGCGGGTCCGGCTCCGGCTGCGCCAGCAACTCGACGAGTGTCTTCTCGGTTGACGGCGCCGAATCCGATCGCGTCGCCGCGTTCTCGAGAAAGCGGTCCAATTCTCCGAGCGTGAAATGCCACGCATCGCCTTCGTTCGGGACGAAGCCCTGAAGCACCGCAATATTTTTTCGCTCGCCGTTTCCGGGACTGTAGTCGATCCAGCCAGCCAGCGGAGGGACGTGAGAAAACAGCGCGTGCGAAGTCAGGAAGCGCCCAATCTCGAGATCGGGATTCAGGCCGTCCTCGATACGCCGAAAAAGCTTGATTATGAAACGGTCACCGTACACCACCGAGCTGTTGCTCTGTTCCGCCTTCAGGAAGCGGGGTTCCAGCCGCGATTCGGGGTCGCCACGCAGCTGATGAAACGCCTGGGTCGCGCCCGGCAGAAGCTCGCCCGCCGAGCCTCGATGACGCCGGCGCTTCGCGATGATATCAAGCAGCCTGTTCAGACATTCCGGATCCACGACCGCATCGTAGAGGGTGCCGTCGCCTTCGCCATTGCGGCCTGAACTGGTCACCTCGGCGATAACGTGTTCCGGCCAGCGCGACCTCACATCGCGTGCGCGATCTCCGGTAGCAATAGCCAGTGGCAGCAGGTAAGTCTCGGGTTCGGCGTTGGAATATTCCGCATGCAGCAGCGTAAGTTGCGGCGCGCCTGGGCCTTCCGACAGTGCTATCACGTCGGTGATCTTAACGTTGGTAATCGATCGCGATTTTGCGCGAAACCATCGGCAGTGCGGCAGATAGTCAGGCAAGAGCTGCTCCAATTGCCGGCGCGCATCACCGCGCAGAATTCCCTCGAAGCCCGCACTCATCTCGATGCGCGGAATTTTGTACTCGGATTGTTGCGCAGCGGCATGGAGTTCGGGCTGTTCGAGAGAAAACCAAAAGAAGCCGTGGGGTCCGAGCGTCAGCAGATAGGGTAAGTCTCCGATCGGCGGGAAGTGCGTGCGGCCAAAAAGTTCGATCGGCGTGGTGCCCTTGAACCTCGCCAGATCGAGTTCGACGTATTGTACGAACCGCGAAAGATTGGCGACTACCAGTATCTGCTGGCCCTCATAGGCACGGATAAAAGCCAGCACGTGCGAATTGTCAGGACTGAGAAACTCCATTGACCCGCGGCCGAACGCTTTGATCTGCTTGCGCAGAGCCACCAGGCGGCGCATCCACCATAAAAGCGAGTGACGATTGCTCTCGTGCGCTTCAACGTTGGCGCTTTGGTAATGGTACTCGGGATCGATTACCACCGGCAGAATGAGTCGCTGCGGGTTGGCGGAGGAAAACCCGGCGTTGCGGTCCGCACTCCATTGCATCGGAGTGCGAACTCCATCCCGATCGCCAAGATAAACATTGTCCCCCATTCCGATTTCGTCGCCGTAGTAAATGAACCGGAGTTCCCGGCAACGAAAACAACAGCGCATTATTTAGTTCAATAGTACGTCGATGGTTGCCGAGCAGCGGCGCGAGCCGCCGCCGAATACCCAGATTGACTCGCATGCGCGCGTCTTGCGCGTAAGCGCGATACATATAGTCGCGCTCTTCGTCGGTCACCATCTCGAGAGTGAGTTCGTCATGATTGCGCAGAAACAATGCCCATTGGCAGGTGGGATCGATCTCCGGGGTCTGCGCCCAGATATCGGTAAGCGGAAACCGATCTTCCATCCGCACTGCCATGAACATCCGCGGCATCAGCGGAAAGTGGAATGCCATATTGCACTCCTTGCCTTCCGCCAGGTACGCGACCGCATCTTCGGGCCATTGATTCGCCTCGCCGAGCAGCATTCGGTTGGCGAACTTCGCGTCGATGAACGCGCGCAATTCACGCAGGAATGCGTGGGTCTCGGGGAGATTCTCGCAATTCGTTCCTTCGCGTTTGAACAGGTAGGGAACCGCATCGAGCCGGAGTCCATCCACGCCGAGGCCCAGCCAGAACGAGATCACTCGTCGAATTTCCCGGACCACCGCCGGATTGTCGTAGTTGAGGTCCGGTTGATGGGAGTAAAAGCGATGGAAGTAATACGCCTTGGCCAACGGATCCCATGACCAGTTGGACGGCTCGAAATCCTGGAAAATTATTCGCGCATCCTTGTAGCGCTCCGGCGTATCGCTCCACACATAGTAATTGCGATAGTCACTTCCCGCGGGCGAACGCCGTGCACGTTGAAACCACTCATGACGATCTGAGGTATGATTGAGTACTAGTTCAGTGACTATTTTCAAATCACGACGATGCGCCTCGCGAACAAATATCTTGAAGTCGCGCAGCGTCCCGCATGATTGGTGGATGTCAGTATAGTCCGAAATGTCATATCCGTCGTCTCGCATCGGCGATGGATAAAATGGAAGCAGCCAGAGCGTGGTGACGCCCAACGAATGCAGGTAGTCGAGTTTCTCGGTCAGGCCCGGGAAATCGCCGACCCCGTCGCCGTTGCTGTCGTAGAACGAACGGACGCGAAGCTCGTAGAAAATGGCGTCCTTGTACCACAGTGGATCGGACGTCGAACCGTTTTCAGGCTGAGAATTGGTGGGCACGTTCGGAACTCACAGGCGCTCTTCGACGCGCAAAATATGTGCGGGCTCGACGCTCGGATCCAGCCGCACGTAGTTGCGTTCGGACCATACGTAGCTGGCCCCGGTCAGCAGATCCGTGACTCGATAGCGCCCGCCCGGCGCGACGCCCGCCACCTCGGGCGGCACCACCGCTGTACAATACTGAGCGTGCAGAGGATCAAGATTGACGGCCACCAGAATCACATTCTCCATGCCAGGCGTGGCTTTGGCGAAGAAGAGAATTTGGTCGTTGTCTGTGCTGAGGAACTCGAGATTGAGAAATAGTTGCAGCGCGGGATTGTCGCGACGAATCGAGTTGACGCGCCCGATAAACTCCTTGATGTTTCCGGATTGGTTCCAGTCGCGCACTTTGATCTCGTACTTCTCCGAATTCAGATATTCTTCAGTGCCGGGGACCGCCTGGTTTTCGCACAGTTCAAACGCGCTGTAGATTCCGTAGGAAGGCGACAGCGTCGCCGCAAGCACCAGCCTCATCTTGAAGGCCGCGCGCCCGCCGGTCTGCAGAACCGGCGCAAGAATGTCGGGAGTGTTGGTGAAAAAGTTGGGCCGAAAATACTCCCGCATCGAGGTTTGCGTAAGCTCAGTTAAATACTCAGTCAGATCGAACTTTGTATTGCGCCAGGTGAAGTAGGTATACGACTGAGTAAACCCGGCTTTGGCTAGAGCCTTCATCATTTTGGGTCGCGTAAACGCTTCCGCCATAAAAATCACTTCGGGATTGGAAGCCTGCACTTCGTTGATTAGCCAGTTCCAGAATTGCACCGGTTTCGTGTGCGGATTGTCGACGCGAAAGATCTTCACGCCATGTTCGCGCCAGAACCTGATCACGCGCAACAGTTCCTCGAACAATCCGCGCTGATCCGAAGTGTCGAAATCGATCGGATAGATGTCCTGGTACTCTTTGGGCGGGTTTTCGGCGTACTTGATGCTCCCATCGGGCCGATGGCGGAACCATTGCGGATGCTCACGGACCCACGGATGGTCCGGCGAGCATTGCACCGCGAAATCAAGCGCCACTTCGATTCCCAGGCGGTTGGCCGCGGCATTGAAGCGGTCGAAATCGCCAAGCGTCCCGATCGACGGATCGATCGCGGTATGCCCTCCGGCCTCGTTGCCAATTGCCCACGGGCTGCCCGGAGCGTTCGCCCCGCCGTTGAGCGCGTTGTCCGGGACCCTTGCGATTGGTGTGACCGATCGGATGTATCGGCGGCAGATACACAACGTCAAAGCCCAGGTCGCGAAGCTCGGGCAACCGGCGCTCGGCGTCATGGAAAGTGCCCGGCCTGCCGGGCTCGCTCCCCTGCGATCGCACAAACATCTCGTACCAGGTTCCGAAGCGCGCTTTCTCTCGATCGACGACCAGTTCCAGCAGCGGTTCGAATCGAGTCATGCCGAATCGCTCGCCGGCCCGCCCCGCCGCAGCCGAAATCTCCGCGTCGCTGATCGTCGCGAGCGCTGTCGGTCCATCGTTCGTCTTCCGCAATCGCGCGAGGGTTCGCTCGAACAATTCACGATCGGCTGCCTGCGCAACCGAAATCATCTTCTCGACGAGCGCTATGCCCTCCAGCACATCAGACGCAACCGGACGTGCCGCCTCGACCTTCTTGGTGAAATCCGCGAGCCACGTGGCAAACAGATCGGTCCATGCTTCGATCGTGAAAACGTAGCGCGCATTGTCGGTGGGGCGGAACTCGCCTCGCCACCGATCGTTGTCGAGCGCCAGCATCGGCGCTTCGTCAAAGACCTCGTCGCGCTTGCGGCGCCATTTGACTGCCGCGCGCAATACTTGAGGCCCGTCACGAAAAATGTCCGCTTCGACGACGCATGGCTCTCCGGCGATTCGCTTTGTCGGATAGCGGCCACCGTCAACCGACGGCGTTACATCTTCGATGACGATATGGCTGAGCCGCCGGCCCGATGAGACCAGCTGAGAATCGGTTTGCGCTTCGGAGGAAGTCATCGCCGGCCAGGGTCATCCAGGAAATCAAGTTTCAGTCCGGCTCGCGGCGGAGCCGGTGCGTTCCTACGATCCTAGCAGCGTATGCGATTCGACGCACGACGATGTTGGCCGGTTCCGTTAAAACAGCATGATCAATGCGTTGGCGCTGCCGCTGGCGTCGGCTCCGCAACCAGGCGTGCCGTCATCGGATGCGCCTCGTGCCGAATCAGAATGTCCATGAAGTATTTGTCGGCCATCGCGGCCTCGACCTTGTCCTTCATATCCAGCGCCGGCTCCAATCGGACCTTGTCGAACTCCTTGTCGTCGACTTTTACCTCGACGTAGGGGCTCGTCGTATTTTTCTGAACTCTGCCGTACGATCGATCGCCGAGCCGGACATACAGCTGCCCGTCTATCGCGACCAGCCACAGCTTCGACCAGTGCGCGCCCTCTTCGGGATCAATCGTCATGATCTGGAGCGTGCTCTGGTCGTGGGAAAACGCCTCCGGATCCCATCCAGGAACGGGATTGTCAGCGGCGCGAGCGGTGCCAATCACCGTGAGCAGGAATACCGTCGACGCTACAATCACTCTTACACTCGTATTGATCTTCACGGTCACCGCCTGCCGACGCTTGCGATCAGTTGCCAAAGTCCCAGCTCTCGCCGTTGTGATAGCGCATCAGCACGTTCTTCGCGATCAGTATCCGGTGGACCTCATCCGGGCCGTCCGCCAAGCGCAGCGTCCTCGCGCCCTGGTACATGCCGACAAACGGCAGGTCGCCGGAGACGCCCGCCGCGCCCCACACCTGGATTGCGCGATCGACCACCCGCTCGTAACAGGCCGGGACGAAGATCTTGATCGCCGAGATGTCCGTGCGCGGATCGGTGCCGCCGTCCATGCGCTCGGCGCAATGGATCGTCATCAAGCGCGCCGCCTGGATGTCGATGTAAGAGTCGGCGATGAACCCCTGGATGAACTGCTTGGTCTCGAGCTTGCCGCCGTGCACCTCGCGCATCGTGGCGCGCTCGACCATCAAGTCGAAGGCCCGCCACATCTGCCCGATCGAGTTCATACAGTGATACACGCGCCCCGCGCCGAGACGATCCTGCGCGGCCTGATGGCCCGAGCCGGTCTGGCCGAGTTGGTTGCTCAGCGGCACGCGAACGTCGTCGTAGGTTATCTCGCAGTGATCGCTCGCATGCCCCCAGACCTCGATGCCGCGCACGATGCGAAGGCCCGGCGTGTCCTTGGGCACGATTATCTGCGTCATGCGGCCGTTGTCGGCGCCGCTCCCTTCGGTGCGGCACATGACGATGAGAAAGTCGGCGCGAAACCCGTTCGACGTGAACCACTTGTGGCCGTTGATCACCCACTGGTCGCCATCGCGGCGCGCGGTGGTCTTGATCGAGCGCGGATCCGAGCCGGCCGAGTCGGGCTCCGTCATCGAGAAGCCGGATTCCATCTTGCCCTCGGTGAGCGGCACCAGCCATTTGCGCTTCTGCTCCTCGGTGCCGTACTTGAGCAGGATTGCCTGGTTGCCCGAGTTGGGCGCGACCACGCCGAACAGCGCCGCCGCTCCCATGCTGTAGGCGAGCACCTCGTTCATGTACGCATGCTCGAGGAAACCGAGACCGGAGCCGCCGTACTCCGGCGGAAGATGCGGCGCCCAGAGGCCCGCCTTCTTCACCTTCTCTTTGATGGACTCGCGCAGCTCCCGGCCGCCGCGCTTCTCTTCGTCCGTCGCGCCGTCGCGCCATCCGGCCCACAGTTTGCGCTCGTTGGGCAGAATCTCACGGTTGACGATCTGCGCCGTGAGCGCGCGGATCTCGTTGATGCGGGGGGCGAGCGTCGGGATGGGTTTCACGTTCATCTGCATGGCGGTCTCCTCCTCGGTCGGCACCAGCGTAGCAGAATAGGGCCTCCGCCACCGAGTCCCCGGCAATATCTCAGTTTCGATTTTTTGAGGTGATCGTTTGTCCGGAACTGTCCTTCACGATCATGGAGCAATCGCGGGTCGGTTCACGAAAAACGCAGTCGTTTGCAGGGAATTCAGGTGAAAACGTTTCACGTGAAACGTTTTCTGAAGCGCCGCTAACAACGAGTTGATCCAGCTGCGGACAACGAGTCACACAAATTGCGCGTGAAACGTCGGACGATCGATGAAAAACCCTTGTGCCTGTTGAGTTTTAGGACCAAAACGTTTCACGTGAAACGTTTTTGGCATTTTTAGTTCAGGAGAACAAAACACGAAGGTTTTGGGTGCGGTCCCGTTGCATATTATGACGAGCGAGATGGGCTCGAGGGTCGAGAAGGCATTCGGGCCGAAGGTGGAACACCTGATGCGAATGCAGCTTGCATTCGAAGCACGCTCGGCTTGGAACCGCCGGAGCGATTGATTCGCTCCGGCGGTTTGGTCATTAGTCTGCGCCGCCCGAGCCGGTTCCGCCGAGACTCACGTTGTGCGGGCTGGCCGTATCGCCTACCGCGCTGACGCCGAGCGTCGCGCTCTCCGCTCCGACGATGCTCGGCGTGAACTTCAACAGGTAGGTGCAATGGGCGCCGCCGGCGAGCGTCGAGGTGCAGGTCCCGCCGGTCACGGCGAAGTCGCCCTCATTCGTCCCGGTAATGTTCTCGCTCAGCGAGACCGTCGCGGCGCCGTAGTTGTACACGGTCACGGTCCGGTTGGTTGAGGAATGGCCGCCGGCTACGCTGCCGAATGCGATGCTCGCAGGAACCACGTTGAGCGGCGTGACGCCGGCTCCGCTCAGAGGGATCGTCATACCGCCATTCGGGTCTTGCGCAACGCCAATAGAAAGTGTGCCGCTCTCCGCCGTCTCGGTGCTGGGCGTGAACGTCACCGCGTAGGTGCAGCTCGACGACGCCGCCAGCGAGCCCGTGCAGGTCCCGCCGCCCGTCACCGCGAAGTCACCCGAGTTGGCGCCGCCGATGCTGGTTCCCGTCAAAGTGATCGGCCCGCTGGTGGCTTTGTTGGTCACCGTTATGTTGAGCGTCTTGGAAGCGGTTTCGTGGACATTGCCGAAGACCAGCTTCGTCGCCGACAGGGACTCAGGAATGGTTGCCAACGCAGTAAATGAAACCGTGTACCCCGACGGACTGAGCGGATCGGGGCTGTCAGTAACCGTCATGGTCGCCGATTCGGCGCCAATCGCGGTCGGAGCGAACGTCACGATCAGCGTACAAACCGAGGTCTTCGCCAGCGTCGAGGTGCAAGTGCCTCCTGTGACACTGAAATCGCCCGGGTTGGGACCGCTGAAGCCTTCGCTCAGCGAGACCGAGTTGGTCTGATAGTTGTGCAGCGTGATCACCTTGGTCGCCTTGGAGCCGTCTTTCACGCTGCCGAACCCGTAGCTGGTCGGCGAGACCGACATGTCGGCGGTGCCGGTGCCGCTGGCTGCGACGTGCTGCGGGCTGGTCGAGGTGTTGTCGTTGACCTGCAGCGTCGCGGTGCGCCGGCCGACTGCACTCGGCGTGAAAGTGATCGCTATCGCACAGCTGGATGCGGCCTCCAGTCCGCCCGCCGGGCAGTTCGTGGCGCCCGGGACGAATTCAGTCGGGTTCGATGAAGTCACGCTCCCGATGAACATTAAGTTAGCGCCGGTGTTTTTGACAATCAGGTCGTCGGTGACGGTGTCTCCAACCGGCAAGTTGCCGAAGGAGAGCGCCGTCGGCACGGAAATCGAGGTGGTTGGCGTGGCCGTCGGAGTTGCGGTTGGCGTCGCCGTGGCCGTAGCAGTGGCAGTCGCGGTTGCTGTCGCAGTCGCAGTGTCGGTTGCGGTTGCCGTCGCCGTGTTCGTTGCGGTCGCCGTGTTCGTCGCAGTTGCGGTTGCCGTCGCCGTGTTCGTCGCGGTGGCCGTAGCTGTGGCGGTGGCAGTTGATGTTGGCGTTGTCGCAGACGTTGAAGTCGCAGTCGGTGTAGCAGTCGGAGACGGCGCCACGGCGCCGAACTCGAATGCGCCGATATCGCAGGCAGTCTGCGAGTCTACGGGATCGGGCCGGCCATAGCCGCGCTGGTCGGTGGCCGGGCAATCGGCAATCGGGATCGCGTCGACCGCGAAACTGCCGGCCGATGTAAGCGCAATGGTCTGGGTTGGCCCGCCGTTATTCGCCAGCGCGCCGGCGAGATTCAGATTACTGTCGTGGACGTAATCGCCGATCTGGTCGCCGTTGGTGGCCGTGCTGACCCCGAATCCGCAGCTTGCGTCGGTGGAGACATTATAGTTTCCGTTGTAGATGTAACCGGCGCAGTTAGTGCCTTCCAGGGTCACCATGTTGTGGGTGGTGTTGTTGTCATCCAGTATGGTGTTGGTGACCTTCGTCATGGTGCCAGGTTGCAAACTGGTGATGGCGCCGTAGTTGACGTTGTCGTCGGAGTCGAAGGGGCCCGATGAGTTGCCGGAGAAGGTGCTGTTGGTGACCATTAGCGTGCCGTTGGTGGTTGCATTGTCGATGCCGGCGGCTTCGAGCGCCACGTTGTCGAAGAAGGTGCTGTTGGTGACCGTCACCGGCTGGTCCGAAGCATTTTGTCTGATGACGATGGCGCCGCCATCCGACGCAAGATTTTCCGAGAAGGTGCTGTTGGTGACGGTCACCGTGCAGGAATAAATGCCGATGCCGGCGCCGCCGCCGAACGCCGTGTTGTTGGAGAACGTGCTATTGGTGACCGTCAGTGCGCCGTCGCAAAAGATGCCGCCGCCGAGGCCGTTGTCTGGGGCTGCGTTGCCGCTGCTGTTGCCAGAGAAGGTGCTATTGGTAACGGTCAGCGTGCCGTTGCTAAGGATGCCGCCGCCCACGGCCTGGCTGTCCTCGCCGCCGTCTGCGGCGGTCGCCGCGTTGCCGGAGAACGTGGAGTTGGTAACAGTTAGCGAGCCTTGGTTAAAGATGGCGCCGCCGCCGTCAGCGCCGGTAATGGAACCGGAAGTGCTGGTATTGGCCGCGTTGCCGGAGAACGTGCAGTTGGTAACAGCTAGCGTGCCCTGGTTAAAGACGGCGCCGCCGCCCAAGGGGGCACTGGTAAAGCCAATGGCGGAGTCATAGCCGTCCGCAAGCGTCAGATTGTTCAGATTTAGCGTGGCGGATGCGTTCACACCCAAGATCTGGTAAGTGCCGGCACCGTCGACAGTGATCGTGTGCCCAGTCCCGTCGATCGTCAGTGTGTTCACGATAGTGGGAAGCGTGCCATTTACGCCTAGTGTCATGGTGCCGCTGACGCTGAAATTGATGACGTCGGTGCCGGTTCCAACGACGCAGTCGCCGCCCGCCGTATCGGTACCCGGGCTGTTCGCGTTGTCGATCGCCTCGCGTAAGGTGCAGAACCCATTGCCCGACGTGCTGGCCGGGTCGGTGAGGTTATTAACCGTTATGATGTTGGAGGTAGCTCTGAGGTTGGTTGTGAAGATCAGGACGCAGCAGGGCAGCAGAACGGCGAGCAGGGTGACCATGAACTTCACAGATACCCGCGCGCCTGAAGGACCCTTGAGCTTGGAAATTGTGCAACGAAAAAGCGAGCGCACGGCAGCCGCGATACGGCGCATCGGACAGCCCTCCCCTTGGCAGCGGTCAGAACGGTGCCTTCACTGCGAGCCGCCGATTGCCAAGCTGCTCTTTAGCCTCTCGGCGCGTGCAGTGTCAATGTACAAATGTTGCAAACGGGTTAACAGTTAACTGTTCGCGATAGGACGGGGAATGTGTCTTTTAGAGTGTCTGAGCCGAGCAGACCCGAGCGGATGCGAGGGCTAGCCGATTTGAGACAGCGGAACTGTTGCGGCGCGCCGGGCAATTGAGCCGCGAGCGGTCCCCCACCCTGACCCTCCCCCGACGAACGGGGGAGGGAATCCGGACGGATTGATGATGAAGCGCGCAGAGGATTGGTATCGCTGCGATGCGGCCTATCTTACCACTCTCACTCTGCGCGCTGGTTCTCCTTCCCTATATCAGCTGTTCGCGTTTACGTAGCTGATGCAATTGCCCTGGTTCCCGAAATTGAACGGCGGGGCCTCCCAGAGCATCCATCCGCCGTCCATGCACTGAGCTTTTGAGGTTGGCGGACCAAGTGTCGGCGTGGGCGTCGCGGTTCGAGTCGCCGTAGGTGTCGGCGTAGCGGTCGCGGTTCTCGTCGATGTAGCCGTGGCAGTAGCTGTCGCGGTCGAGGTTGCGGTGGCGGTCGCCGTCTTCGTTGCCGTCGCGATCGAAGTCGCAGTCGGCGTCATCGTCGTGGTTGCGGTGGAAGTCGCAGTCGCCGTCGAGGTCGCTGTTGCCGTGCTGGTGGCCGTGGCGGTCCGAGTTGGCGTCGCTGTGGCAGTCGGCGTTGCCGTAGCTGTCGATGTTGCGGTTGCGGTCGTAGTTGCTGTTGCCGTCGAGGTCGCAGTTGCGGTTGCGGTAGCTGTGGGCGTCGCCGTTGCGGTCGCCGTCGAGGTGGCAGTAGCCGTGGCCGTCGGGGTTGCCGTCGAGGTGGCCGTGGCGGTCCGAGTTGGCGTCGCTGTGGTAGTCGGCGTTGCCGTAGCTGTCGGTGTTGCGGTCGCGGTCGTAGTTGCGGTTGCAGTCGAGGTCGCAGTTGCAGTCGCAGTCGCCGTTGCTGTCGGTGTTGCCGTAGCTGTCGTAGTTGCGGTTGCAGTCGCAGTCGAGGTCGCGGTTGCGGTTGCGGTAGCTGTGGGCGTCGCCGTTGCGGTGGCAGTTGGAGTGCCGGACGGGGTAGGAGCCAGGTAGTCGAGCACGCGATTGTTGGAAGAGTCGGCGATGTAGAGATTGCCGGCAGCGTCGAGCGCGACGCCGCTTGGAACACAGAGGCTGTCCGCGCCGGCGAACACCCCGTTGAAATCGCATTCGTCGGTAGTGAAGCTGCCATCCTGGCCGTACACGACGGCCGCGGCCGGATCGGCGGCGGAGAACGGCGGGTTGAACTCAAGCGCGCGATTGTTGAAAGAGTCCGCGACGTAGAGGTTGCCGATGGGGTCCACCGTCACGCCATACGGATAGCAGAGGCTGTCCGCGCTGGCGCTGACGCCACCGAAGTCGCAGTCGCCGGAGGTGAAGCTGCCGCCCTGCCCGAAGACCAGGTTCGCGGTGGTGTTGGTAAGCGGGTTGTTGTATTCGAGTACGCGGCTGTTCTCGTTGTCGGCGACATAGAGGTCGCCGGCCGCATCGACTGCGACGCCATATGGATTGCACAAGTCGATGGCGGTCGGGTTGCCACCACCGGTGTCATAATTGCACGCCGCCGAGGTAAAACTGCCGCCCTGCCCGAACACCACGTCGGCGGTGGTGTTGGTGAGCGGGGTGTTGTATTCGAGCACGCGGCTGTTCTCATCGTCGGCCACATAGAGGTCGCCGGCCGCGTCGAGTGCGACGCCATATGGATTGCACAAGTCGATGGCGGTCGGGTTGCCACCATCGGTGTCATAATTGCAGGCGTTTGAGGAGAAGCTGCCGCCCTGTCCGAAGACCAGGTTGGCCGCGCCACCGACGCAGGGGAAGGAGCCGCACCCGGCGAAGGGCTGGTTGTATTCGAGCACGCGGCTGTTGTCCGCGTCAGCGACATAGAGATTGCCGGCGCTATCGACGGCGACGGCACCGGGATCGCATAGGCTGCTCGCGCTTGCGCTCGCTCCATCGCCGTTGCAGGCGCCGGAGTAGAAGTCCGGCTGACCGATCACCAGGTCGGCCGGCAAGCCATTGGAGAACGCCGTCACGTCCTTCCATCCCAGCACCCGCGAATTGTTCTGGTCGGAGACATAAAGGCGGTTCGGCGTCGTGCTCATGTCGGCGGCGACCGCGAACGGGCCGTTAAGCGAGCGCAGGTCGGGGAAATCTGCGATGTTGTGCAGAAAATCAACCTGCCCCAGTTCGCGATCGGCGGTCGTATCGGTCGTGAGCGGGCTGTTGTACTCGGTCACGCGGCTGTTTAGTGCGTCGGCGATGTAGAGGTTGCCGCCGGCGTCCACCGCGACGCCGGCCGGAGAGCAGAGGCTGTTGGCGCCGAGGCCGCCGGTGTTGCATCCAATCGAAGTGAAGCTGTTGCCCTGCCCGAATACCAGGTTGGCGGTGGTGCCGGACGTGAGCGGCGTGTTGTATTCGAGCACGCGGCTGTTCGCATTGTCACCGACGTAGAGATCGCCGCTTGAATCCAACGCGACGCCAAAGGGGTAGCATAGGCTCTTCGCGCTCACCCCGCCGCTGTTGCAGCTCTCCGAAGTAAAGTTGCCGCCCTGCCCGAACACCAGATTAGCGGTGGTGCCGTTGGTTAACGGGGTGTTGTATTCGAGCACGCGATGGTTGTTGTAGTCGGCGATATAGACGTTGCCGCTCGCGTCCGCCGCGACCCCGATCGGCAGGCAGAGGCTGTTCGCGCTCAGGCCACCGTTGTTGCAGGCGTTTGAACTGAAGCTGCCGCCCTGACCGAAGACCGTGTTGGCGGTGGTGTTGACAAGCGGAGTGTTGTATTCGAGCACGCGGCTGTTGTCGAAGTCAGCTACGTAGAGGTCGCCGCTTGGGTCCAACGCAAGCCCCCAGGGGTCGCACAGGCTGCTCGCGCTCACGCCGCCGTTGTTACAGCTGCTTGAACTAAAGCTGCCGCCCTGCCCAAAGACCTCATTGGCGGACCCTCCAACGCAGGGGAAGGAACCGCATCCGGCAAATGGCTGGTTGAATTCAAGCACTCGTTGGTTGGTGGTGTCGGCGACGTAGAGATTGCCGCTCGCGTCCACAGCGACGGCCGCAGGCTGGCACAACGTGCCCGCGCTTGCGCTCGCGTTACCGCTGTTGCAGACGGCATTGTAGAAATCGGGCTGACCGATGACCAGGTCAGCCGGCGAGCCGTTGGTGAATGCGGTTACATCCTTCCAGCCCAGCACCCGCGAGTTGTCGCCGTCCGCCACATAAATCCGGTTGGGCGTTGTGCTGGCGTCGATCGCGACCCCCTGCACGTCATCGAGTTTCTGCGCGTCGGGAAAATTGGCGACGTAGTACATGAAGTTGGCTTGACCCAGTACTATGTCGGCAATTCCCTCGCCCGCTATCGACGGCGTGGCCAGGGTGGCGGCGACGATCATCAGAGTGACCATCAGTTCCGGCCGCGCAATCGCTCTCGGCGCGCTCCGGGTCCGTACGATCGCGGAGGACAACGCACGCGCCAAACGGACAATCGGCCCACTCGAAAACCGGCTCCAGAATTTTGCGGGATCGGTCATCGTCGAACCCTCCCCTAACTACATTTAGTAAACATGTTATAACATCTTGTAACATGTCTACATAGGGTACGCAACTGCTTCTTTATGTACTTAGCGTCACTTCATTACCTGGCGAGTCAGGGCGACGCGGCTTGCCGTTATGCCCCGTAAATTTGTGCCGTCTTGGTGAAAATCGGCCCGTTTGGCCGGCAAAAGCGGGGATTTATTGTCGCAGCGCGCTTTTGGGGAGAAGAGGCCAATTGCGTGTTCAATCCGGCGATGGTCAAGCGGGTTGGCTTCCTGCTAGAAGCGTTTCTTTGCGAGATCGACGCGGGGAGGAACGCGATGGCCAGGTACGAACGGCTTAGCCCGTTGGACCGGACATTCCTCGACCTCGAATATCCTGAAACGCATATGCACGTTGCGGGCGTGATGATCTTCGACGCCAGTCCGCTGCGGACTTCCGGCGGCGGAATCGATATCGAGAAGATCCGCAGATACGTTGCGTCGCGATTACATCTGATGCCGCGCTATCGGCAGCGGATCGCGCGGATACCGCTCGAGAATCACCCGGTGTGGGTGGACGACGTCAGCTTCAACCTTGAATATCACGTGCGGCATACCGCACTGCCGCGGCCCGGCGGCGACGAGGAGCTCAAACGGCTGACGGGGAGAATCGTGTCGCAGCAGCTCGATCGCGGCAAACCGCTGTGGGAATTGTGGGTGGTCGAGGGACTCGACGGCGATCGCTTCGCGATGATCAGCAAGACTCATCACTGCATGATCGACGGAGTGGCGGCAGTCGACCTCGGATCCGTGCTTCTGAGTGCGTCGCCGGACGCGACAATTCCCGACGCGCAGCCATGGCAGCCGGAAGTCGCGCCCTCGGGTGGCGAGTTGGTGATGGAGGAAGCGTGGCGGCGACTGGCGAGCCCGCTGGAATTCGGCAAAGCGGTCCTCGGCGCGATGCAAAATCCCACCGACACGGCCGAGAGCGTGAGCGAGCAGATCTCCGCGGTGACAGAAACGCTCGGCGCGGGACTGTTTCCAGCTTCGGAGTCGCCGTTCAACCAACCAATCGGGCCTCATCGGCGCTTCGATTGGACGGCGATCGAGCTGGCGGACGTCAAGCGCGTCAAGAACGCGCTCGGCGGGACGGTAAACGACGTCGTGCTGGCCATTGTCGCGGGCGCGGTTGGATCGTTCCTGGGCGGCCGTGGATTTTCGCGCGAAAAAATCGCGGAACTCGATTTCCGCGCGATGGTTCCGGTGAGCCTGCGCGCGTCGTCGGAGCGCGGCACGCTCGGAAATCGAATCGCGTCGTGGGCGGCGCGACTTCCTATAGCGGAGACCGATCCGCGCCAGCGCCTGCAGGCGGTCCGCGCAGTCACGGCCGATCTCAAGCAGTCGCGGCAGGCGATGGGCGCGGAGGTGCTCGCGCGGGTCAGCGAATGGACGGTGCCTACCCTGCTGTCGCTCGCGATGCGTCTGGCGGCGCGCGCACGCTCGTTCAATTTGACCGTGACCAACGTGCCCGGGCCGCAGATTCCGCTCTATCTGATCGGATCGCGGATGTCGGCCGCGTATCCGCTCGGGCCGCTGTTCGCGGATCAGGCGCTGAATATCGCATTACTCAGTTACGACGGCCGCCTGCATTGGGGATTGAATGCGGACTGGGACGTGCTGCCCGACCTGCGCGATCTGGTTACGGCAATTCGCGCATCATTCGACGAGTTACTCCAGGCTACTGAGACGAACGGCTGAGAGGTCTCAGAGGTCGCGATCGCGAGCCTTGTGAGCGTCCTTGACGCCTGTGAGCCGGAACGCGGGGAGGGGGCCTTCGTGCTTGGTTTCGATCGTGATTGGTTCCACCTCGACCGTTTCCCACACGCGCTGATGCATCTCGCGGCTGATGAGAATTTCGCCGCCGGAGGCAGCGCCTTCCAGGCGTTGTGCGAGATTAACTGTGTCGCCGATCACCGTGAATTGAAGGAGTTCGTTGGACCCGATGAAGCCGTGGAGGGCCTGCCCGCAATGAATCCCGATGCCCGCTTCGCAACTCACTTGCCCGCTAGCCCGGCGCGACGCGTTCACCAATTTCATCGCGTCCTGCATCGCCAGTGCTGCCGCCACCGCTTTCTGATGCCTGGCAGGATCAGGCTCGGGGCTTCCGAACACCGCCAGGATGCCGTCGCCCATGAACTTGTCGATGGTGCCGTCGTGTTTGAATACCGCCTCGCTCTCGGCCGTAAGGTAGTCGTTGAGCATGTCGAAGACGTCCTCGGCTTCCATGTCCATGCTCGTGCGGGTGAAAAGGCGGAGGTCGGAGATCATAACTACGATCTCGGATTTCTCACCGCCCAGGCGGAGCCGTCCGTTGCGGGCTCTGGTCAGGAGCTGTGCGCGAATCTTGGGCGAGAAGTTCGTCATCAGCCGGTTCAGGAGGCTGGCATTTTGCCGAAGGTCGTCCTGAAGCCGCTGCTGGACCGCTGCCATCGCGGCATAATGTGCGATGGTGACGATCAGTTGCAGGTCCTCGGCGTCGAGCGCGGTATCCTGAGAGTCGGCGCAAACGACCCCCAGCGTCTCGCCTCTCCACAGCATCGGCGCGTAAATCGCAGACCCAACACGATATCCCGACGTTGAAGGGTTCTGACTGTCGTCCTCATCCCGGCGCCAAATGAATCCCTGACGCTGGTCCATCGCTCGTTGCGCAAGCGACAGGCTGGCGTCGGCCTTCCCGCTCGGAACGTGAGCTCTGAGAAGAAGCTCACCGCTGGCGCGGTCAGTAAGGAGCATCGCGCCTCGCGTCGCACCGGGAATGGTTTCGACAAGACGTTCCGTGATCCTTTGCAGCAAAGGTCCAGGTGCCGTGTCCTGCGCGAACAGCAGCGGCAGTTCATTCAACAGAGCCAGATACCGGCGTTGGTTGGACGACTGGTCGAGCGAGGACGCCGGCGACGTGGGTACGCCTTTCTCGCTAGTAGCTAAGGGAGTTTCTTTAGGGGGCATCGGCAGGATCCAACTGCGACGAAAATCCACCGCCCGTTAACCCGCTGCCGGTCGGACCCTATCAGACTGACCTCGCTACAGCAATTCGGGCATCACGAGTTACTCCTAGCGACTGACCGCGCACACTTAGGAGCTTGATTGCGAGCGGTTCGCGGCGGGCCACTTAATCGGGACGAACCAGAATGTCAGGAGCACCAGCGCGCCGAAGGTGAGATAGGCAGCGGTGAAGACCCACGGCGGCGCTTCATAGAATATCAGGCGGTCGAGCCAGTAGCCGACAAAATCGCGCGAGTAGCCGGCCTCGCCTCCGCGTACTCGCAACGTATTCTCCCACACGGTGAGCGGGCAGGTTGCGCCTATGAGCGCCTCGCAGCACACCAGCAGGATCATCGCGAGGTGAACGACGCGAAAATAGAAATTGCGGACCCAATGCCAATGGGCTGCGCCGCCGATCAGAATGGCGACGAATCCGGCGACCACGATCGCGACGTAGCCTACATGAATCGCGGTCACCAGGTCGGCCGCCGCCTGCCACCACATCGCGGGTCACGGGACTTCGGTGCTCGGGTCCAGCCACGCGAGCATCAGTTCATTCACCATCGATGGATCGAGCGAGGCCGCGCCGCCGCCATACACCGCGCCGCTGCGCGCGGGCGTCGCGGGCGGATTCCTGGCGTACTCGACGCCGGCCGCGATGTCGCGAACGAAACGCGTCGCGACCCCTGGCAGCGTCTGCGGCAGCGTGACGCACAGATGAAAGCCGGCGGGCTTCTGGAGCCCGTTGAGGCGCCATCCGCGCTCCGCGAGAAAATCGTTGACGTGATAGATGTCGACCTGGTCGGAGGTGAATGCGATACAGTAGGTCGGCTTGCCGACAATCTTGAGCTCGGGAATTTTTGCGACTCCTGATTTGATTGTGTCCGCCGCCTTCATGATGCGGCGAGTCGCCTTGAGATAGCCCTCCTCGCCGAGCGTGACCATCGCGGCCCAGGTCGACGCGCTGATTCCCTCCGAGCGGCTGCCCGCAATCGTGGGCGACGCATACAGACCGCCCTGCCAATCGGTCATCGAGAAGTACATGCGCCGGCGCAAAGCGCGGTTGCGATAGAGCACGACCGACGCGCCCTTCAGCCCATAGCCCCATTTGTGCGTATCGCAGGACATCGAGGTGACGCCGGGCAGGCGGAAGTCGAACGGCGGAATGTCGTAGCCGAGCTTTGCGATCCACGGCAGGATGAAACCGCCGAAGCAGCTATCGACATGCATCCCGACGCCGGCTTCCAGCGCGAGGTCGGACAACTTTTCGATCGGATCGATCAGCCCATGCGGATAGTTCGCCGCCGAGCCGGCGATTGCGATGGTGTTGGGCCCGACGGCGCGGCGCATCGCGTCCACGTCGGCCAGGTAGTCGGGACCGACCGGCACGCGAATCAGCTTTATGCCGAAGAAGTGCGCGCCCTTGGAAAATGCCGGATGAATTGTGTCGGGCACCACCATCTCGGGCGCGGTGATTGCGCGCTCGGCGCGGGCTTTCTCGCGATACGCCAGCATCGGCAGGATGATGCTCTCGGTGCCGCCGGAAGTGATCGCGCCGCACACGTCGGCCTGCGGATCGCTCTCGCGCGCGAGCTCGGCGCCGAGCATCCGCGCGGTCATCGCAATTATCTCGCCTTCGAATTTGGTGCCGCTCGGACACATGTCGCGCTGGAGCAGGTTGACGTGCGAGAAGAGCGAGAACACGCGGTTGAGGTAGGCGTAGTGTTCCATGCCGCCGTGGTAGTAGGTGCCGGAGATCTGGCCGGTTTGCCAGCGGGCGTTTTCCTCGCGCGCGATGCTGCGCAACTCGCGCATGACGTCCTCGGGTTGCCGGCTCCCGGCGGGCAGCTCGCGATAGGTTTCGAAGGTCTCGCGATACGGGAACATATCTCCGAAAGGTCCGGAGGCCGCTTGTTGTTTCTTCGCTGCCTTGGGCATGGAAGGACTCCTTGGGAAGTAGGTGCGAAATAAACTGGTGTCGACGGAAATATAACTCATTGTCCGGCGCTTTCCGAAATCCACAGGAAAGCCGGTTGCGCCGAAGTTTTTCTTGACAAATGTCAATTGTCACTTTACAACCGGCTCACGAGCATCAAACCATGCCAATGAAGAATCCGCCCCATCCCGGCGAGCTGATACGGGAAAATCTCAAGGACCTCGGCCTGTCGGTGGCCGATGCCGCCGCGGGACTCGGCGTAACGCGCCAGCAGCTCTACAACGTCATCAACGGCAAGAGCGGCATAACTCCGGAAATGGCGCTGCGCCTTGAAAAGGCTTTCGGTGGTTCGGCGGATGTGTGGCTGCGGATGCAGGTCAACTACGACCTTGCCGGAGTCCGACGGCGCTCTGCGAAAATCATCGTCGAACGTCTGAGCCCAAGGCAAGCTTAACATCGGTAGTGTCTCAGTTTGAAAGCAAAAACCAGAACAAGCGGCCGAAGGTTAACCGGCGGGCTCGGCGTGTTGTGGGCAATCGCGTGGAGTTGGCTCTGTTCGGCGTGGTGGTATGTCGCGTACCACCGACCGACTCATCCGATAGCAAAGCTGGGACTGGTTTACCCGATCCCCTACCGCAGCATTTACGTGTATGTCACCAAATTCGAGTACGTCCTGGTTGGTCCGCCGATGTTCTTCGCCGCGCTCGCAATCGGCATCAGCTTTATGGCTGCGGCATTCCTTGCGAATGCCCGAAAGAATTCAAACTGAGACACTACCGTAACATCGGTCAGGTGACCGGGTTGAGGCGGCGGTAGATTGCGCGGTTGCGCTTGTAGAACTCGAGGAACTCGCGGAACTGGCGATCGTATACGCGGCGGTTGATCTCGATGGGGCGATATTCGGCGGCGATTTTCACCCGTTCTGAGATTTCCTCGATCTTGATTTCGCCGAGCGCGGCGAATGCCGCCAGCGCGGCGCCGACGGCGTTGGCGTTGCGCGGATTGGCGACCTGCCGCACGGTGCATCCGAGCACGTCGGCGTGGATCTGGCACCATAGATCGGAGCTCGCGCCACCGCCGATGAAATTGAGCTGCTCGAACGGCCGCCCGATGAACTTCTCGACGTGACCCTTGAGCCATCGCAGGTTGTACGCGATGCCTTCCATCACGGCGCGCACATAATGGCCGCGGCCGGTGCGTGCGGTCTGATTGAAGAAGGCGCTGCGCGTCGAGGCGTCCTCATTCGGCGCGAGCACGCCGTTGATCCATGGCGTAAAGATCAGTCCGTCGCTCCCCGGCGCGACCTCCGCGGCCAGCCGGTTCATGTCCGCGTAAACATCGAGCGGAGAATTCGCGCCGCCGGCCGGATACAGGATGTCCTTCAGGAAATCGAGGCTGCGTCCCGCCGCGCCCTGCTCCGCACCGACCATGTAGCGGCCCGGCAGCGCCGCCGGCATCGCGGTGAGCATGTGCAGAGGATCGGTTTTCTTCGCGGGCACGTGGCAGCTTAGCCACGACGACGTGCCGATATAGAAGTAGCCCTCGTAATCGCGCACGGTGCCCGCTCCCAGGGTCGCCGCGTGGCCGTCGGCCGAGCCCATCACGACGCGAGTGGATGGCGCGAGGCCAAGCTCCGCTGCGACGTCGGGCTTGAGGGTGCCGAGCACGGCGTTCACTGGCCGCAAGTCGGGCAGCTTCGCGCGATCGACGCCGGTCATTGCGAGCAACTCGGGCACGTAGTCAATCCGGTCGGGCTTGCGAATATCGGTCAGCCAATATGTGAACATCGTCGCGTACGATGCGGCGAATTGTCCGGTGAGCCGCAGGTTGAGGTAGTCCATCGGCTCGAGAAACTTGAAGGTTCGCGCGTAGGTCTCGGGGCGCTCATTCTTGATGAAGAGGATATGCCCGAGGCCGTCGACGCCCGACTGAACCGGCGCGCCGCCAGTGAAGCGCAGCCATTTGAGCGCCTTGAACAGCCCGTAGCCCTGGACGCGCGGGAATCCATTAACGATCGCGCGATTGTATTTCGCGCCGCGAGTATCCATCCACGAGATCGCGTTGCCGATTGCGGCGCCGTCCGCGTCGACGGGTACCGTGACGGCCCATAGCGTCGTGCATGCGACGGCGATGATTTGTGGCGCGGGGACTCGCGAGGACGTGATCGCCTCCTTCGCCGCGTCGCGCACCGAGCGCCACCATTCCTCGGGATCTTGCTCGACCGCGCCTCCCGCCATCATCTTGGTAGTCGTATGGCGTATCGCCGACGCGACGACTTCGCCCGCGCTCGAGACCAGAGCGGCCTTGGTGCTGCCGGAGCCCATGTCGATGGCGAGCACGTATTTCAGCGAAGTGGAGGAAGGCACTATGAGTCACACTCGCGGTTGATTTTCCTCTTTCGGCCCATCGGGCTCGCACTATGGCAGCCGATTGCAAGGTGTTACATATGACCGCGAGCCGAACAATCATGGCATTCAATGAATACGCGTCGTTCGACGGCCTGGCGCTGGGGCGCATGGTCCGCGAGGGCAAGATCACGCCGGCGGAATTGATGGACGCGGCGATTGAGCGCGCGGAAAAACACAACTCGAAGCTCAATGCTATCGTCTTCAAGGATTACGATCGCGCACGCGCCGCGGCGAATGCGCACAAGGCCGATGCTGCGCCGTTCGCGGGTGTGCCGCTGCTGCTCAAGGACATCATGGGCGACTGTGCGGGGATGCCGACGCGTTCGGCCTGCGCGTTCATTCCGGCTACGCCGGTGCCGGCGGACTCGGAGCTGGTAGCCCGCTACAAGCGTGCGGGCTTCATCCCGTTCGCCAAGACCAACGCGCCCGAATTGGGAATTCCGCCGGTCACCGAGTCGCGCCTTTACGGACCGGCGCACAATCCGTGGAACCTCGAGCGTACGCCGGGCGGATCGAGCGGCGGCTCGGCTGCGGCGGTCGCGGCGGGGATCGTGCCGGTCGCTCATGGCAACGACGGCGGCGGCTCGATTCGAATCCCGGCGGCGTGCTGCGGATTGGTCGGACTCAAGCCGACGCGCGGACGTAACTCGCTCGCGCCGATGCTCGGCGACGTGCTCGGCGGGTTCATCGTCGAGCACGTGTTGAGCAGAACCGTCCGCGACAGTGCGGCTGCGCTCGATGCGACTGCGGGTCCGATGCCTGGCGATCCTTACTTTCCGCCGCCGCCCATCCGCCCATATCTGCAGGAAGCGTCGACGCCGCCGAAGCGGCTTCGAATCGGGTTCGCGACCGAGAATCCTCTTGGCGGCGCCTTTCATCCGGACTGCATCGAGGCGACGCAGCGCGCGGCGAAGCTATGCGCGGAACTTGGACACGAGGTGGAAGAGGCAGCGCCGCAACTCAACTACCCGATGCTCGCGCAACTGTTCGAAACGGTTTACGCGGCGGGAGTGGCGCTCTCGATCGAGGCGACGCGGATGCTGACTGGCGCCGAGCCGACGCCCGAGAAGTTCCAGACCTTTACCTGGACGATGTACGAGCGCGGGAGGAACGTATCGGCGCCGCAATACCTGGTCGCGCAGGCGCTGCTGCAACAGGCCTCCCGCCAGTTCGCGACGTTCTTCGAATCTCACGATCTGTTCCTGACACCGACGCTGGGTCAGCCGCCGCTCCGGATCGGCGCAATCGACTTCATGAGTCCGGCCACGACGCTGCTCGACGAAACGATGACGAACTTTGCGGTCGCCTGCCCCATTTACAACATCACGGGGCAACCGGCGATCTCGATCCCGCTTCATTGGAATCGCGAGGGCCTGCCAATCGGCGTGATGTTCGGTGGGCGCTACGGCGACGAAGCAATGCTGATCCAGCTCGCGGGCCAACTCGAACAGGCGCAGCCATGGGCCGGCCGCAAGCCGCCGGTCTGGGATTGAACGTTTTGCCGAGCTTCGATGAAGTTCGTTCCGCTGATCGTTCGTAACCTGCTTCGCAATCGCCGTCGTACAATTCTCAGCGTCGTGTCGATCGCCGTCTCGACCCTAATCTTTGCCGGGCTGATGAGCGTTCCCGCGGTGGCGGCACGGCTTCTGCGCGATCGCGTGAGTGCGCTGCGGCTCATCTGCGGCAACAAAGCCGGGTTCAGCTACATGCTGCCCGCCGCTTATGGCGAAACCATCCGCGGTCTGCCGCATGTCAGCGCGATGACGGGTTATCTCGTCATGATGACGAGCTATCGCAAAGCCGGCGAGCTGATACCGATAATCGGCGTCGATCCCGATCAACTGCACGTCATCTTTCCCGAGTGGGCCTCCGCCCAGGACGCTGCCGCGCTCGGACGTTCACGCTCGGTAGGGCTGGCTGGTCCCGGGTTGATGAAACGCTTCAAGTGGAAGGTCGGCGACAACGTCATCCTGCATGGACTCGCACCGCCCGCCGACTTGAGTTTCACCATCGTGGGCACGCTTGGCAGCCAAGTGACCGACAATGTGGTGATAGTGCCAATAGATAGACTCAACAAGATCGCGGACTTCGAGGGCAAGGTCGCGGTCTTTTTCGTCAAGGCGGACGCTTCCGAGTTCGCGCAGCCGCTGCTGAAGGAAATCGACGGGCAATTCGCCAACGCGCCAGCCGAGACTTCAACGCAGACCGAGCTCGGTGTGGCTCAATCGCAACTTCATGATTTCCGGCTGCTGTTCGTCGGCGCGCAACTGTTTGCGGGGATCGTCGTAGTCGTGATCGCGCTGGTCTCCGCAAATACAGCAGCGATGGCTGTCCGGGAACGACGCCACGAGCTCGCCGTGATGCGCGCGATTGGCTTCACCCGGCGCTCCATTGTCGGATTGCTGGTTACCGAGGGCATGCTGATGGGTCTGGTGGCGGGGGCGCTGGGATCTGCGTTTTCCTACGGCGCGCTGCGCATTGCCGGACCCTCTCTGCTCGGGCCTGAGTTCGGGCTGCGTCTGATGCCGGCGGTCGCCGCGGAAAGCGTCGCGATAGCGGCCGTGATAGGACTGGCGAGTGCCGCGATTCCCGCGCTGTCGGGCACGCGCCGCTCCATCACCGATTCATTGCGCGCAACTGGGTAGCAGGAAAGGAAGAGAGTGCATCTCGCTCGCTAGTGTGATGTCCGGAAGGGGAACCGGTCAAAGAACCTAACCCCTAACCCCTTCCCACTGTGGGAAGGGGAACCAGAAGAAGTCATCCGGGCGCGTGCCTGTCCTATCCCCCTAACCCCCTTTCCGGGGCGGAAAGGGGGAACAGCCGCTATTCCTAGGAGCCCTAACCTCTTCCCACTCTGAGAATCGCCGCCGATGCATGGGGAACCAGAAGAAGTCATCCGAGCGCGTCGCTGTTCTATCCCCCTCACCCCCTTTCCCGCGGGAAAGGGGGAACAGAAGCGTAGTTGAGACTTGAAAGCGCGGTGGGCGGCTGTTCCGGAACGAACCGGACCATTCTTAAGTTATTTTTGGGACCCGACACTAGACGGTCCAGAAGCGCAGGCCGATCATTCCCCAGTAGGCCAGGAAAGCCGTCCACCCGATGCATGCGAACGCGACCGCCAGCGAATGAAGCCGGACCGCGCGGTTCATCGGGTAGCTGAATGAAAGAATTGCAAGCACGATTGCCGCAGCCGAGAGAATCGCGAAGAGGATTGTCAGCAAACATATGCTGACTGCAAAGGGACTGGGGGTCGCGAGTGCGAAGGTCGAATCGCCGCCATGTATCCACAGCGCGAGGGTGGCGAGGAAGGTGAGCGATGCGAGCAGCGGGACGACGCGCACTGGAAGAAATCTCACGCCCTTCATCCGGCCGAACATCTTGCGCGGAATCCAGACGATTGCGAATACGATCGAGGTCGCCATCGTCAGCACCGCGCCTACCAGCAGGATGAGCCGAGTCGCCGGCCACACCGGGCTGATCCTGCGAAAGCATGCGAGCTCGCCGCATCCGTAACGACTGCCGTCATCGTCGGTGCAATACACACCGCTGGCTCCGGACTCTTTTTCGGTGCGGAACTGGTTGTGACCGAGATAGATCAGTTCTTCGCGCGGACTCGGGATAAGGCCCCGGCGATAGAGCTTGCCGTGGTCGGTATAGGTCCAACCGCTGACAAGGACCTCATCGAGGAACTTGAATTTCTCGTTGCGGGACGACTCAAACTGGTAGAAACCGCCGGCCGCGAGGACATCCGTGTCGAGCGGCACGGCCGCCGGCTTGGGCGGGACCGCAATTCCGCGCGTGATGTAGCCGAAGAGCAGGTCTTCAACCTTGTTCAGCGCCGGGCTGCTCGCATTGATCGAGAGAAAGTAGCCGAGACCCTGCTCCGGCATGTATGCGTACGACGAAAGGAAGCCGTCGATGCCGCCGTTGTGGCCGTGGGTCACGATCGGGTGCCTGACGGTCACGTAGTTGCCAAGCGCGTATCCGTCTTTGAAGCCGGCGCGCGCGGCGAGACCGGTCTCCGGTGTTTCCATCCGCGCAATCGATTCCGGGCTTACTATTCTCGCGCCGTCGAGCGTGCCGCGGTTGAGCATCATGCGGACGAATCGCGCCATCTCGTTCGGCGATGACTTCATCTCGCCGGCCGGGCGCAGCAGTATCGGATAGTAAGGCACCGGTAATGGCGGATTCCCGCGATAGCCCTGCGCAAGCGCGGCACGCACGTCGGGAGTAAGCCGCATGTCGGAATGCGTCATCGCAAGCGGGCGCAGGATGTTGTCCGCGATGTAGTCCTCGCACGGCTGGCCGGTAAGCTTCTCGACGATATAACCGGCGACGCCATAGTCGGGATTCGAGTAGGACTGGAGCGTGCCGGGACGCCATCGCGCGACCTGCGGTTCGGGAAACCGCGCGAACGTGTCGAGCAACGGAATCGGAGGGCCGCCGCTCATGTCGAAGGTCTCGGCGAGCTTCATGTCGTCGAAGCCGGCAGTGTGTTCGAGCAGGTTTACGATTCTGATCGGATCGGTCGCGTCCCATCGATTGACGATTTTCACTTCGGGCGCAACGTCGGCGACCTTCGCATGGAGATCGACCTTGCCTTGCTCCTGCAGCTTCAGGAGCGACAGCGCGACGAACCCCTTGGTGATCGATCCGATGCGGAACATCGTGTCGCCGGTGACATCGCGGCTCGTCGCGAGGTCGGCCTTGCCGACACCGCCCGCATAGATGACGCTGTCCCTGGTGACGAGCGCGAAGCCGCATCCGGGAGTGTGGGTGCGCTTGAGCACGTCGGCGATTGCGGTTCTCAGCTCCTCGATCGTTTGCGGCTTGGGCGCGAGTGGCGGAGGCGGCTGTCGCGCGCATCCCGCAGCGCCCGCGAGAATCATCGCGAGTACGGTGATCGCGCACCACGTCGGCAAGCCCGGCTTCATCAGATGCGAGATGTTATCTGAGGGAGCGGAGAGATTCGAACCTCAGCGACGCGGGTCTACAAGCTAGTGTGATGTCCCTCAACTATCTATAAGAAAAGAGCCCTAACCCCTGGCCCCTTCCCCAGCAAAGAGGAAGGGGATTTGAGGTAGCTATTCCGCCAAGTCCTATCCCCCTCACCCCCTTTCCCGCGGGAAAGGGGGAACAGAAGCCTAGCTGAGACTTAGAGGCCGCGGCGGCGGTTCCAGAACGAACCGGAGCATTCTAAAATCATTTATGGGACGACACTAGCTTCCAGAAATGATTGCAGCACGTCGCCGAATCGCGTCAGCGAGAGTGGCTTTGAAGAGTAGTAATGAGCGCCGTTGGTGCGCGCACGCTTCTCGTTGGCGTCGCTTTGGATGCTGGCGACGTAGAGCAGTGAGACGCCGGAGAAGCGCTTGCGAATCTGCGCCAGCATCCAGCCGTGATCGGTTTCTTCGAACCCCTGATCGTCGAATATCACCAGCCGCACATTTGGCTGATAGAAAACTTCGCGATTCAGGTGTTGAGCGGTTCGATGATGAACGACTTTCCAGGGCAACTTGACGATTTCGTGGACAAGCTTCGCCAATGACTCGTCGTCAGACAGGAGCAGGACAGTGGGCGCGCGGGGTTTTGCTCTCACTTCGATGTTTGCCTTCCATCGAGCGCTGTTTTGGTTTTTTTGGTTGCGTGCATTCATTGAAAAATTCGATACTGTCTGCACAGTTCGTTTGGAATTAAGAGCTGCAGCAAATGTGCCAACGCTGCCGCAACGATTTAGACCACACTTAGAGAACGAAAGGAGCCAATTCCGGCGGTATGTGTCCATCGGAAACAGCGAAAACGGGCCCAGCGAACAAGATCCCTGCGCCGGGAGGCGGCCCGCGACATTACCACCTGTTGTGGGACGAGGAGCTGGAGGCGCTACGGCCGGTCCTGACACTCGTGCTCGAGCACCTGGACGAGGTAATCGAGCATTGGTATCAGCTCTACGTTCTTCACTTTGGCGATACGCGGAGTATGTCGGAGTCGGAGTTCCGCAGCATCTTCCACGGCGCACTCTCGCGAAACACCAAGCACCTGCTCGAAGGAGACATGGATCGGTATTCGATCGACACGATCCGAACCGGCGAGCTGCTGTGCGAGCGCAAGGTGCCGTTTGCGGAAATCGTTGCGTCGCTTCATCTGTACGAGGAAAGCGCGTATACGGCCTTCCCCAGCGACCCGCGTCCGCCGTTGGAGATCTACACGGCTTTCGACAAGCTCAGCCACATTCGCATGATCCTGCTGGCTGACGCGTACTTCCGCTCCGCGTCGGCAAGCGCCGGTGCGCGCATCCAGGCGCTCGAGCGTCAGGCAACTTTGCTGGCCCGAGAAACGCGGAGTATTTTTCACGGCCTGGTTGGTTCCAGCACTGCGATGCGCCATCTCTACGACCGAATCGAAGCCGCGGCTGCGACGCGAGGCACGATCCTGATTGTCGGCGAGAGCGGAACCGGGAAGGAGCTGGTCGCGCGTGCGATCCACGAATGTGGCGCGGCGGCGAGCTCGTTCGTCGCGCTGAATTGCGCCGCTATTCCCAAGGACCTCATCGAGAGCGAGCTGTTTGGATACAAGAAGGGCGCGTTCAGCGGTGCGAATGCCGACTACCTGGGACTGTTCCGGGCGGCTGAGGGCGGCACCTTGTTCCTCGATGAAGTCACTGAGATGGCGCCTGAGACGCAGAGCAAGCTCTTGCGTGCGGTGCAGGAGCGGACAGTGCGGCCGGTGGGTTCGACGCGGGAGATGCCTATAAATGTGCGCCTGATCGCGTCGACGAATCGCGATCCCGAGGAGGCGGTCCGCGCCGGCAGCCTGCGCCAGGATCTCTACTATCGGCTACAGGCTGGCGTGCTGAGCATACCGCCGCTGCGGGAGCGCGCCGACGATATCGCGCTGCTGGTTGAGCATTTCATCGAGTTGTTCAATGAGAAGCTGCAGCCGCGCGTTCCGGTTCGCGGCGTCGAGGAAGACGCGATCGCGGCGTTGACGAGCTATTCGTGGCCGGGAAATGTCCGCGAACTGTCCAACACAATCGAGGGGGCTTTTACGTTCGGGCGCTCGCCGATGATTCGCGCGCAAGATCTTCCAGCGCGCGTCGCAGGGAGCCGCGCTTCGCGGAATGCAGATACCCAATCAGCCGAAGCTGATCGGCCGGTCGGCACTTTTGCCGAGGCTGAACGCGAGTTGATCGCGCGGGCACTCAGAAGCACCGGGGGCAACAAAGTCGCCGCTGCCGCGCTGCTTCGAATCTCGCGCAAGAAGCTTTACGCAAAGATCGAAAAATACGGTCTGCAGTAGCGAGCGGTCACTCTATGATGTTGCGGCGGGCTTGAGCTTGTAGCGGATCGGCATGTGCTTGATGCCGCCGACGAAGCTGGAGCGCAGCCGCTCGACCGGTCCGGCCAGTTCGGCGTGATCGAGGCGTTTCGCGAGCTGCCTGAAGATCACTTCGAGCTCGAGCCGCGCCAGGTTCGAGCCGAGACAGAAATGCTCTCCGATGCCGAATGCGAGATGAGGATTCGGATTGCGGCCGATGTCGAACTTGAACGGTTGATCGAAGACGTCCTCGTCGCGGCAGGCTGACGGGTAGAACAGGCACACCGACTCGCCGGCGCGAATCTTCTGTCCGTGCACGGCGGTGTCAGTCGCGGCAGTGCGACAGAACTGGATAACCGGAGCGGTCCAGCGCACGATTTCCTCGACGGCGGATTTGATCAGCGAGGGATCGGACTTGAGCCGCTGGAACTGTTCGGGGTTGTCGATCAGCGCGAGCAAGCCGCCGCTAGTCGCATTGCGAGTGGTCTCGTTGCCGGCCACCACCATCAGCAGCAAGTACGAGAGAAGCTCGATGGCGGGCAGAGGAGCGCCGTTAACTTCCGCGTTGGCGACGATGCTGGTGACGTCGCCGGTTGGATGCTTGCGGCGATCTTCGACCAGGTTGGTGAAGTAGGTGAACATCTCGATGCGGGCCTGCGCGAAAGTTTCGTTCGCATCCTTGCCACGCTGGAACTCGGGATCCCCTCCTCCGATAATTTCATTGGTCCATCGGAACAGGGTCGGCCAATCCGGGCGCGGGACGCCGAGCATCTCGGCAATCACCGCCACCGGAACCTTGGACGAGATCTCGGTGACGAAGTCGCATTGCTCGCGGTCCATCACGTCGTCGAGAATTTCCGCGGTTATCTTCGTCACCTCGGGCTCGAGCGCGCGAACCGAGCGCGGCGTGAAATAGCGGCTCAGAATAGTCCGATACTCGCTATGCTCCGGCGGATCCATATTGAGGAGATGCTTGAGTGGCAGCTCGGGCGGAGGGCCATCGGCGCCCTCGTCCAGCATGAAGACCGCGAGCCGCGGACCGTTGAGCCATAGCCGCGGCTGAACGCTGATCTCCTTGATGTCGGCCGCCCTGGTGATCGCCCAAAACGAATCGACGCGCGGCCGTTCCACGTAAAACACGGGATGGTGCTTGCGCAGGAACGTCCACTCCGCGTGGGGGTAGCCGTTTTTCTGATAGTGGTCGGGGCTGATGATATCAATTGTGTCGAGTGGGAACTCGGCGTCGCGTTCGACGCGATTGCTTGCGGCCTGGGTATCCATAGATCAGTCCTCGATGTGCATCGTAGGGATTTGAGAGCTATGCGAACAACGTCCTTCTGAGCGCAGGCAGAAGGCGGACTTCTTCGCTGTCGATCAAATCGTCGAGCTTGACCGCGAGCGCGCATAAGGCCTTGCCGGCCGCGGCGACAACTTTGTCCGGATCCTCCTCGAATGATACTCCGATCAGCTTGCCGATCAGCGAGTGCATTTCGCGATGGCTCTTCTTGATTCGATCGATGACCTCGGAAGAAAGGCCGCCCGCTCCTTTCGCCCAGGGCAACACGGTTTCATCTTGGCTAAGCAGATGCTGATTGAGTTGTGGCTTCAGAATTTCCCAGCATCGCTGCGCTTGGACGCGCGCCTCGCGATCCGACGGCTTGAAACCAAGAATTACGCCGGCGACTGCGGCGTCGAGCAGCGGCATCGCGAGTCGATATTCTTCCCGGCTCAATTCCTCGGTAAGGTTTCTGATCTTACGCCTGTCGGAGAACTTTTCGGAGCGGACTCCTGACAGTTTTTTGGCGGTACTCATATTGGTCGTCCTCGCGAACTGTTTACGATACCATGCTTTCGGCGTCAAAGCGGGTAACTTGTAGAACTATCCAACTATCCATCATTCGTGCCAAACGATGACGGCGCGGATGAGCTTCGAGACTATGGTCCGGGTGAATCGATGAAGCTAACCGTACGAGGATTAATCTTTGCTTTGGGCGCCGTGCTGTTGGCAGCTCAACCGGCGCTGTCCGCTGGCAATGATGTGGCCGATGGGCACCGTTACTTCGTCCGCTACTGCGCGTCATGCCACGGGACAGATGGCCTCGGCGACGGTCCCGTCGCAAAGAGCCTGGCTACACCGCCGGCGAATCTGCGCCAGCTCGGCGACAAATACGGCATGCCGCTGCCGGCGCATCGCATCGCCGAGCTGATCGACGGTCGCGACACGGCCAGAGCGCATGGAAGTCACGAGATGCCGGTTTGGGGAGAAAAGCTTTACGAGCTTGGCCAGGGTGAACGCGGCGAATACGGGATCGGCGAAGTAATCGGCAAAATAATCGCTTACCTCAACACGATCCAGGATCGACGGACCGCGATGCGATAACGCTCCTCTAGGCGGCGTGTTCACTCTCGTGGGTCAGCGCCTCGAGCACGTCAGAGGTGGTTATCAGGCCGGCGAGCTTGCCGTTCTCGACGACTGGCAGCGCTCCGATCTTACGCTCGCGCAGCAAGCGTGCGGCCCCGCGGATGTCGGTGGACGGCGTTACAGTTACCAACGCCTCGCTCATCGCCTTGAACGCCTCGGTCTGATCGAGATAACCGGTGCGCTGGCGGATGTCGCGGTCAGTGACAATGCCGACGGCTACGCCGTCGCTTACGACAGGCACGCATCGAAAGCCTCCCGCGTGCATCTTTGCCGCGATGGAGTCGAGCTTCTCGTGCGGAGTCGCCGAGACCGGGTTCTTCGTCATCCAGGTGCCGACCAGGTCGTTCTGAATCGGGGTGCAGCGCACGGTTAGCACTGGGCAAGTGGATTCGCGCAGGACGAGTTCGGCAATGCTGCCAAGGAAGAAGCGCTTGAAACCTCGACGCCCATGCGTAGCCATCACGACCACGTCGGCATTGGTTTTCTTTTCCGCGTTCAAGATGGTGCCAGCCGGCTCGCCGGTATGGAGCAGGAGTTCGTACTTCACCCCTGCCAGTCGTTTGTGCGCGATCTCGAGCAGCTTGGCGCGCGCTGCCTCTTCCTGCCCCTTGTAGAGATCCACATAGACGGGCATTCCGGTCGGCTCGATGATCATCGGGACCACGTGCAGGACGAAGACCGTGCCGTTGTTCTCACGCGCGAGATCGGCGGCGGTATCGAGCGCTCGCATCGAGTTATCGTCGAAATCCACCGGGCAAAGAATCCTGCGGAATTGTTGTGCCTGTGTCATGGAAGTCTGCTCCTTAGTGGTCGTCCGTTTCGCTGTACTCAACTGATTAGCGAATGCCGTGCCATCGACCGGATCAGCGCTTTTCGAGACACGCCACGCCGATCTGTATCCGATCGCACCACTCGCGCAGGCGAATGCAGCCAATGGGCACGGGAAACGCTCCACTACTGATGGCAAGCGATTTGCAGAACGATTGATGAGCTAGTTGGAGAACAAAACAATGCAAATCGTAAATTTGATGACTGCTGACCCGGTGACCATCGGTTCGCACGACACGCTGTCGAGAGCGAAGAGCTTCATGGAAGCCGGCGGCTTCAGGCGGCTGCCGGTGGTGGATGACGGGCGGCTGGTCGGCATCCTGACCGAGCGCGACCTGCGCAAATACTCGGGCTTCCTGGAAGCGACGCGCGTGAACGCTGCGATGCGCACCACGCTCATCACGGTCACGCCGCATGACACCGTCGAGGACGCGGCCCGTCTGATGCTGAAGCACAAGATCGGCGGCCTGCCGATTGTCGCGGCAGGCAGACTGGTGGGAATCATCACGACGACCGATCTGCTCAGAGCGTTTCTGAACGTCGTCAGTGCAACCAACCATATCGTGCAGCCCTGAGCGCACGCGCGAAGAGATCAGACAAACCTTATCGCGAATTTCGGAGGAGGTTAGATTATGTTGGTTCGAGAATGCATGACGAAAGATCCAGTTACCGTGTATCCTGGCGACACTCTGGCCCGCGCCGACATCAGAATGAAGGCAGGGGGATTTCGCCGGCTGCCTGTTGTACACGATGGTAAGCTGATCGGCATTCTCAGCGAGTACGACCTGCGCCGTTACCTCGATTCTCTGTGCTCGACCCGGGTTGTACAAGCGATGACGCCCGAACCTGTGACGGTTTCACCGTCTGCAACGCTGGAACATGCGGTCGCCCTGCTCAAGGGACATGAGATTGGCGCTCTGCCGGTGGTCGAGCATGGGCGCCTCGTGGGAATCATCACGGCAAGCAATCTGTGGTTCCCCGAGCCCCGGCCGTTGCCGGAGTGGCTGGCCGACTAAACCGGCTCTGCGTCACTTCTGCTCGAGGTTACAGGCCACCGCGCGCGACCAGCGCGACGAAGTCTCCCTCGGTCAGGATACCGACCAAGCGCCCATTTTCTACCACCGGAAGGCAGCCTATTTTGCGCTCGGTCAGGAGTCTTGCGGCATAACGCAGAGAGGCATCCGGCATTACGGTAACGACATCGGTGTTCATCACGTCTTTCACCGAAAGAGTGTCGAGAATCTTTCGCTGAGCGTGTTTGCCGTAGCCAAGCGCCTGGGCGAGCGCGTCGCGAAAGAGATCGCGCTGGGTCACGATACCGACCAGCGTCTTATCATCGTCATCGAGGACGGGCAAATGACGAACCCGCCCGAGGCGCATGATGTCGTCGGCAAGCGTCAGCTTGTCGTTGCGTTTAAGGGTGGTGGGATCCGAAGTCATCAGTTCGCGAACTTTCAATTCTTTCATTCTGATTTCTCCCCGATCGCCTAATAGATAGCCGAATTGGCGACCGCCGAGTAGCGGGCTTGGACCTTCAACCGAATGAGGTCGCCAAAGCCGATGGCCTCGCCAACTTGCGGAAGAAATACAGGATTTTCGTGTGCGATTGGAAAGCACGTCAATCGTGCGCCGACTTTTCACGCTTTATCAGTTGAGAGGTTAACGAAAATGAAACCGAATTTAGTTGAGAATTACAGGTATTTTACCAAGGTTACGCCTCACGAGACGAAGATCGTACGCCCGCGCGCGATTCCGTACGGCTCTTACAGCGAGGGTGTGGCGATGGAGGCGATGGTGTTGACGGGGCTCGCGCTTCTGACCGGAATGACGGTTTTGGTGCTGGTCGCTTTCTCAATCATCTAGGAATTTCCAACGGGAGGCAGCAGGAAAATGATTTCCAAAAATTCCACTATCGGATTCATAGGGCTGGGCGCGACGGGACAGCTCATGGCGCGTAGACTTGTAAATAACGGCTTCAAGCTGGTTGCGTACGATCACACGAGTCGCAAAGCGACGGCACTGGTTGCCGACGGAGCGACAGTCGCGCCGCACGTTCGCCAACTCGCCAGGAAGTCGGAAGTAATCATCTCATGTCTGCCCAATGACGAAGCGGTTCTAAGCGTCTACCACGGTCCGGAGGGAGTTCTGGCCTGCGCGAACCCCGGCAGCATCGTGATCGAGATGAGCACCATCTCGCCAGATACATCGAGAATGCTCCATCGGATGGGCAGGGAACGGGGAATCGAAGTCCTCGACGTTGCAATTTCCGGCAGCACGCCGGCCGCGGAAAATGGCACCTTGACGCTTCTCGGCGGCGGCGATGCGGACACATTCCATGCCTGCCAGCCGATCTTTTCCGCGGTGGCGAAGCAGTATTTCCTGCTGGGGCCAAGCGGTTCCGGGACCACGATGAAGCTGGTGGTCAATGCCCTGCTCGGTCTGAACATGCAGGCGATCGCGGAGGCGGTGGCCTTCGGAGAAAAGGCGGGACTCAACCGCGACCTTCTGCTGGAAGTGCTCGCCAAGACCGCCGTCATATCGCCTGCACATCAGAACAAGCTGCTTCGTGCCGAGCACGACGACTACTCACCGCAATTCCCGCTGAGGCTGATGAACAAGGACTTCAAATTGATCCTCGCGAAGGCGGCCGAGCTGGGAGCGCCGATGCCGGCGACGGCGGCCGCGCTTCAGATCAATGCGGCGCGCACGGCGGTCGATGGCGACGAGGATTTCTCGAGCGTGATCAGCGAAATGGAACGCCTGGCGCGAGTCCACGAAGATTCTCCGCCGGCCACCCTGACTTCAAGAGTGAAAGCTGTGGCGTCGCGATGAATCGATGAGGCCATCCTGGGAGGGATTTCGCCATGATGTGGATCGTCCGAATGGCTCTGCGCCGCCCGCTCTCGGTGGCGGTCATGGCCATGCTGATGCTGGTCTTTGGCGTTCTGTCGTTCGCGCTGATGAATGTCGACATTTTTCCAGCCATCAATCTGCCGGTCGTGATGGTGGTGTGGAGCTACCCCGGGCTCAACGCGATCGACATGGAGCGCCGGCTCGTGATCATCAGCGAGCGCGCCTATTCCACGACGGTCGACGGAATCGAGCACATCGAGTCGCAGTCGATCATCGGAATTGGCGTGCTCAAGGTATATTTCCAGCCGGGCACTGACATCGGCGCCGCGATCGCGCAAATCGATTCGGTCTCGGAGACAATCCTGCGCCAGGCGCCGCTCGGCACCACCGCCCCGAATATCATTTCCTACAACGCCGCGAACGTTCCGGTCGCCCAGCTCAACATCTACAGCGAGACGCTCTCGCAGCAGCAGCTTTTTGACTACGGGCTGAATTTCATTCGCCTGCAACTTTTTACGATACCTGGATTTTCGTCGCCCGCGCCGATTGGCGGCGTTCAACGCGCGGTCGTCGTCAACCTCGATCCGAAGCAGCTCTACGCTAACGGGCTGTCGCCAGTGGATATCGGCAATGCGCTCTCGACGACGAACGTCGTCATCCCGTCGGGCACGGCGCGCATGGGCAACTACGAGTACGACGTCGACCTGAACATGAATCCGACCAAGGTGTCGGAGTTCAACCAGCTGCCGGTGAGAGTAACCAACGGCATCCCGATCTTCCTCGGCGATATCGCGCCGGTCAGCGATACGCATCAGCCGCAGACCAACGTCGTGCGTATCGACGGGCGGCCGGCGACCTTCCTGCTGGTGATCAAGCACGCAGCCGCGTCGACGCTGGCAGTCGTGGACGCCGTGCGTAACCGCATCCCGGAGATTCTGGCGGTCGCGCCCAAGGGCCTGAAGGTGGCGCTCACCTTTGACCAGTCCGCGTTCGTGCGCGCGTCGCTGTGGGAGGTCGTGCGCGAGGCGGGAATCGCGGCGGCATTGGTGGCGTTGATGGTGCTGATATTCATCGGTTCGCCGAGCAGCATGCTGATCGTGATCGCATCGATCCCACTCTCGATCCTTACATCGATCGCGTGCCTGCACCTTGCCGGTCAGACGATCAACACGATGACGTTGGGCGGAATCGCGCTCGCGGTCGGGATGCTGGTCGACGATGCGACGGTCGAAGTCGAGAACATCCATCGCAATCGCGCGATGAACAAGCCGCTGCTGGTGGCGATTCTGGACGGCGCGCATCAGATCGCGACGCCGACGTTCATCGGCACGCTTTCCATCTGCATCGTGTTCTTTCCGGTGGTGCTGCTGACCGGAGTCGCCCGTTTTCTATTTACTCCGCTCGCGCTTGCGGTCGTGTTCGCGATGCTGACCTCGTACCTGCTGTCGCGCACGCTGGTGCCGACGATGGCCTCTTACCTGCTGCCCGAAAAGCACCAGGAACTCCACGGCACGGGACTCTGGGGTCGGTTCCTGCGCGGATTCGAAGCCGGCTTCGAGCGCCTGCGCAAGCACTACGTGTTCGGCGTGAGCGCCTTCATCGAACATCGCGGCCTCTCGCTGACGTGCGCCGCGCTGATGATTATTGGGAGCCTCCCGCTGCTGTACGTCACGGGCGAGGATTTCTTTCCGACCGTCGACGCGGGACTCATGAAACTTCACGTGCGCGCGCCGAGCGGAACTCGGATCGAGCGGACTCAGGTGATTGTCGACAATATCGAGCGCTCGATCCGGCAGATAGTTCCCGCCGATGAGCTGCAGCAGATAAGCGACGACATCGATCTGCCGCAGCCGTATGCGATCGCGTTTTTCCCGAGCGACAACATCGGCCCGCAGGACGGCGAAATCCTGATCCAGCTCAAGCCGAACCATCATCCGACCGCCGGCTATCAGCATCGCATCCGCGAAATGATGAGCACGAAGTTTCCGAATGTCGAAGGCTACTTCATGGCCGCCGATATCGTGAACCAGGTGCTGAACTTCGGGCTGCCGGCGGCGATCGACGCTCAGATCAATGGCAACGATCTCCACTCCGACTACGACATCGCCACACGTCTGGCCGAGAAGATGGCGCTGATTCCGGGCGTCACCGATATGCGGATTGCGGAGCCGCTGGATTACCCGTCGTTCAAGGTCAAAGTCGATCGCGCCAAGGCGCTCGAACTCGGCGTAACCGAGCAGCAGGTCGCGTCGGGGCTGCTCTCGTCGCTGAGCGGCAACACGCTTATCTCACCGAACTACTGGCTCGACCCGGTCAACGGCGTCAATTACAACGTCGTGACCCAGGCGCCCATTCAGACGACCGCTTCTGTCGATCAAATTGCCAATACGCCGCTGACCAACGGCACCACTTCGCAGCCGGTACAATTTCTCGCCAACGTGGCGTCGATTCGCCACGCTAACGACCCCGCCGTGGTCGCGCACTACACGGTGCAGCGAGTTATCGACGTTAACTGCAACGTCGAAGGACGCGACCTGGGCAGCACGACCAACGCGGTTCAGAAAGCGATAAACACTTTGGGCCAGCTGCCGGCGGGCACGCATGTCGTCATCCGCGGGCAGAGCCAGGCGATGAACCAATCGTTCCGGACGATGGGCCTCGGCCTGATTCTCGCGATCCTGCTGGTCTACCTGCTGATGGTTGCGAATTTTCAGTCCTGGCTCGAGCCGTTCATCATCACCATGGCCATTCCGGGCGCTCTGGCTGGCGTGCTCTGGATGCTGGTGCTGACGGGCACGACGATCAACGTCGAGTCGCTGATGGGCGCGATCATGGCGGTCGGCGTCGGCGTCGCCAATGGCAACCTGCTCATCACTTTTGCCAACGAGATGCGCGAGGAAGGTATGGGGCCGGTCGAGGCCGCGATCGAAGCGGGCCACGTCCGCTTCCGGCCGATCATCATGACGGCACTCGCGATGATCCTGGGGATGCTGCCGATGGCGCTCGCGCTGGGTGAAGGCGCGGAGCAAAACGCGCCGCTGGGACGGGCCGTTATCGGCGGACTGTTGGCGGCCACCTTGATGACGCTGTTCGTAGTGCCGGCGGTCTATTCAATCTTCAGCCGCACGCTGATCACCAAGAAGCAGCGCGATGAACGCGTCCAGGCGATTTCAGAGCCAGGAGCCTAAGGGAGGAGTTTCAACGTGAGGTCATCAGAACAAAGCGGCAATCAACGAAAGTCCGGACGGTTGTTCGCGGTCGCATTGTTTGCGGGGGTATTCGTCGCCTTCAGCGTCTCCGGTGGATTCGTGCTGGCGCGGCAGCAGCTGATTCAACGCCAGACGACCCAACTCTCTCAGACCGCCGCGCTCGGACCGCATGTGCTGGTGGCGCAATTGTCCGGCGGCGGTGCGTCGCGGACGATCGAGCTCCCGGCCACCATTCACGGCTACATCGAAACTCCGGTCTACGCCAAAGTCCCCGGCTACATGAAGACCATCAACGTGGACAAGGGCGATCACGTCACGAGCGGAGAAGTTATCGCGATCATCGAATCGCCGGAGACGGACAAGCAGGTGGCGGATGCGCGCTCCTTCTACTGGATTCAAAACGTTACCGACGTGCGCAATCAGGAACTCGTTCGCCAGTCGGTCGTGCCGCAACAGACCGCCGACGAGACTCACTCCGCAATGCTGCAGGCGAAGGCCACATACGAGCAGGAACTTGCGCTGCAGCAGTACGAAGTAGTGCGGGCGCCCTTCGACGGCATCGTGACCGCGCGCTACGTCGATCCCGGTACCTTGATTCCGGCGGCTACCGCGCCGGTCTCCGCCACGCCGAACGCAACGCTCCAGACTAACAGTACGTCGACGCCGATCGTCTCGCTGGCCTCGCAGGCGCCGCTTCGAATTTACGCGTTCGTGCCGCAGACCTTCTCGTCGCTTATCAAAGATGGCGATCCCGCGACGGTAACCGTCATCGACTATCCGAACCGAAAATACACCGGCACGGTCACACGTCATCCCGAGGCGCTCGATCAAGCCACTCGCACCATGCAGGTCGAGGTCGATCTGCCGAACCAGGATCGGTCGCTGCTCCCCGGGATGTACGCGAACATGAAGATGACCGCGCACGTGACGGTCGCAAATCTGACGGCGCCCGACGACGCGCTCATATTCCGCAACGACAAAATCTATTTGCCCGTGGTGCGTGACAATCACCTCAAACTGGTCGAGGTAACTCTCGGCTACGACGACGGTTACACCTGCGAAGTCAGCGGTGACCTGCGGCCCGGCGAGCAGATCGCGGTGAACGTCGGAGAGGCGGCGCGCGACGGCGAACCGGTTCAGCCAGTCGAGAGCAATCCAAACAAATCCTGACAGGAGAAAAAATATGGAAACCTCAATAATCCTCGGTGATGGCGTTCAGTTTTCGCGCATCGGCCTGGGCACGTGGGCGATGGGCGGATGGATGTGGGGCGGCACCGATGAACAGGAATCGATCCGAACGATTCATTCCGCAATCGATCGCGGAATCACTCTAATCGACACCGCGCCGGTGTACGGCTTCGGCAGGTCGGAAGAGATTGTCGGGAAAGCGCTGGCGTCGAGCAGCGTGAGGCAGCGCGTGACGATCGCCACCAAGGTCGGGCTCGACTGGAGCAACGGCGAGCCGTTTCGCCACGCGACTCGCGCGCGAATCTTCGCGGAAGTCGAGGCATCGCTTAAGAGGCTCCAGACTGACGTGATCGATATCTACCAGGTGCATTGGCCCGATCCGAAGACGCCGATTAGCGAGACCGCCGACGCGATGGCGATGCTGTTCAAGGAGGGAAGATCCGCGCGATTGGCGTCAGCAACTTCTCGCCGGCGCAGATGAGTGAATTCGGCCTGATCGCTCCGATCCATACCGCGCAGCCTCCGTACAATCTCTTCGAGCGCGAGATCGAAAAGAATGTTCTGCCATACTGCGAGCGCGACGGTATCGCGGTTCTCGCCTTCGGCGCGATCTGCCGCGGACTGCTCAGCGGCCGTATGAATCGCGACACCAAATTCGAGGGCGACGACCTGCGCAGGACCGATCCTAAATTCCAATCACCGCGATTCGAACAGTACCTCGAGGCCGTCGGACGGCTGGATCGATTCGCCAAGGAAAACTACGGCAAACGGGTAATCCACCTCGCACTGAGATGGGTGCTCGATCAGCCGGGCGTCACCAGCGCGCTATGGGGCGCACGCCATCCGGGGCAGCTCGACCCGGTTGGCGACGTGATGGGATGGAAGCTCGACGACGGCGCGCTTCGCGAGATCGACAGGATCGTCGGCGACAGCGTCAAGGATCCGGTGGGGCCGGAATTCATGGCGCCGCCATCGCGCACCATACCGGCACCTCGAGGTCAAGGCGCAGCGGGCGCTTCGGCTCTCGACTAATTTTGGCTGGGTGTTGTTGTTGCGCTCACGAGCAGTGCGCGGAGATAAGTCGATGCAACCTCACCCCTAGCCCCTCTCCCTTCTGGAGAGGGGAACCAAAAGGATTCGCGCTGTATAGGAATCTTTCTCGCTATTGGGAGAGGGAAGAGGTTCGGGGTTCATCCTTGCCAGGGTACTGTTTGTTCGATCGCCGGCGCGCCTGGGGCCGGTCGGAATACTGGCGCGTGACGGCTCCAGCTGTAGAGTCCCGCCGACAGCCCCACGCACAGCGCGAGGAGCACGATAAATCCCAGCGATAACACCGCGTCGGTCTCGACTTTTTCCTTCAGATCATCCGAGGTGGTCGCCGAAAGATGCCTCTTTCGATCGTTTGTTGTTTTCATCGTGATAGCCCTCATGCCTAATTGGCGTGAAGGATCCGTTCACAACGGGTGCGTCAATTTCTCACGGCGAAACTTTCGCGAAGGGGGGCTATTCTGTCGTTGCTCAGTGTAGGAGGGCTTGCGTCATCTCGATGTGGCGCGGCATTCCGATGAGCTTGTAGGTTTCCAGCGCCTCATTGAGCAGCGTTCGCGCTTTTTCGCGGTCGCCTGGGTCGGCGCGGTCCCTTAGCATCATCGCGTGGAAGCGGCTTATCTCAGCCTGTTCGAGGCGATCCGGAAAGAACTCAGCTTGCCGCCTTGCGAGCTGAAAATGTTTTTCGGCAGCTTCCCATTGACGGGCCCCAGCCGCAGCGAGTCCAGCGATAGTCTGTGTGTAGCGTGGGATCGGCCATAGCACTACTGCTCCAGTGTCGATCAGTTCGCGGACAAGTGGGTAAAGCTCTCCGGCTTGCGCCTGCTCGCCGAGCATGACAAGGCCCTCGACCACCAGCGCGAGCATCCACCACGAGCCTCTCAAGTTTTCCTGGCCGCTAACCGGTAACAGCGCGCGGTTTTTTTCAAGGATCGCGAGTGCACCGGCGCGATCGCCGGAGTAAGCCATCTGGCGAAAAAGCGCGCCCTCACCAAACCCACCCATCGAGCTCATCCCTGGGTCGCGCCGGCAGGAGGCTTGGGCATGCGACAGAGCGCCCGCCCAGTTACCGCGAATCAAATCCACGACGCTTAGTTGTGCCTCGGAGAGAACTTCCCAGAAGGGAAATCTCATCCTGGTGTCGGATTTCGACACTTCCTGGAAGCCGGCTTCCAATTTGGCGAGGTCAGGCTCTTTGACAAATTCGAGCCAGGTTCGGGTGCTGAGGCAAAGCGCGATGGAATAACCTTGGCCGATCCTGGTCGCCAGGGGCTCAAGCTCGTCGGCTATTCGGATGGCCTCTTCCAACCTTCCTAGAGTCAGCAATGCCTGGTGCAGAACTCGTAGCTGCAGCGCGCGCTGCCAGGGAGGAGCTTCTTTCCCGCCCAGTTGTTCGCTGAGAAGGCCGTCGGAGGCAGACTCTCTCAACCGAAAGAAGTGCATATTTACTATCGCGCGCGCACCCAGAACCCTTGCCTCGAGTTTTGGATCGGATAGCTCGGACGCAATCTTCTGAGGTTCCCGCAGCGCCGCACAAGCTTGCTCGCGGCCCGCAGAAGCCGCGCTGGCCTGCCCGAGGGCAGCAAGAAGTAGAACCCGGTCAGCGCTGATATCTCCTTCAAGCTGAGCGAGCCCGCGACGAGCGGTTTCGGCTGCTTCCTGGAAGCGGCCAACCCAGATGAAGGCATCAGCCAACTCGGCAAAGCTGTTGCCGATCATGTCTCGGTCGCCGAGATTGGTGTAAATTTCGAGCACCTCGCGGAGATTGGCGACTGCCGCGTCGAATCGTTCAAGACCCAGCTCGGCCATCGCGAGGCTCGTCAACAAGTCGGCCTTTTCTCTCGGATCAACCGCGCCCTGGTACGACAGAGCGGAGCGGAACCTACGCACCGCGTCTTCAAATGCGGCAGCTCGTAGCGCATTCTTGCCAGCAAGCGCCAGATAACGAACCAGTCTGCGACTATCGGCGAACGTTCCTGCCTTGAGCAGATGCTCAGCGATCTCGCCGGCACGTTCGCTGACGAAGCGGGGATAGACCAGCTCGATCGCGTCGGCAACTCCGGCGTGCAGCCGTTGTTTGCGCGGTCCCGAAATACCGGCAAGGAGAGTCTGACGCACGAGTTCATGGGCGAAGGCGAAGGGCTGCTCGGGTCCTTCGGAGCTGGGGACGATAATTCCCATCTGCTGCGCTTTCTCGATCACGGTGAAGAGTTCGTCAACGTCAACCTGGCTGACCTCAGTCAGGAGCCGAAAGCTGAAACTGCGCCCGATCATCGCGGCCGCCGCTAGCACGCGCTTTTCATGCTCGTCGAACCGCTCCAGGCGCCGCCCGATGATCAGGCGCACGTTTTCCGGAACGTCGATCTCGTCGATCTCGATGTCGGTGCGGAACTGTCCGGCCTCGTCGAAGACTTTCCCCTCTTCGACCAGATGCCGGTAAACCTCCTCGATGAAGAATGGATAGCCCTGGCTTTCCTCAAAGATGAGGTTCACCAGACGGTCCGGAGCTTGCTTTTGGCTCAGGCCCTGCAACATTTGCGCGACGGCGTCCTTTGATAGACCACCCAGCTTCAGCGGACGAGTACCCATCCGAATCAGCTCTTCCAGAGTTCTGACCAGCGCCGAGTTGTGCTCCGAATATCCGTCGCGATAGGTGCCAATGATCACCACCGGGAGGTGCGCGACGCGATTGGCGAGATGAATCAAAAGCGCGAGCGTCGATTCGTCGGCCCATTGCAGGTCTTCGAGGATGCCCAACAGCGAGCGGCGTTGTGCCGCGCGCCCCAGCGCCTCAGAGAAGCTCTGGAAAAGGTAGCGGCGCTTCTGCGCCGGCGGCAGTTCCAGCGGTTGCGGAATGTCCGGAAAAATCCGCCGCAGGCTCGGCGCCATCTGGGCCAGCTCGGCGGCGTTTTCTCCGACTTGCCTGCGGAAATCCTCGGGACTCGCCGCCTGCGCCAGAGTGCTTTCAATGATCTCGACGAAAGGGAGAAAGGGAAACGGTTCGTCTCTTTCGTAACAGTGCCCGACCGTGCATCGGAAGCCGACGCGCCAGGCGTAATCCGCCATCTCCTTTGCCAAACGGCTCTTGCCTACTCCGGGTCCGCCCCCGAGCATGATCAGCGAACCGTGACCGCCGAGCGCGCGATCGATTGCCGCACGGATCACGCCGAATTCAGACTCACGTCCCACAAAGGCGCTTCGTTGCGCGAGCGAGAACGGCGAGACTTCTAGCATCACGGGCGAGGCGCGCGGCGGATCGGGACGGATCGGAGCGACGTCGCCACTCGAGGCCGGCCTTTGCTCCGGCTCGACGGTCGATTCACTGAATTGCCACGCGATCGGGAAATCGGGGTCGGGCTGGTAGGAGCAGAAGGTGCCGGTCCTGATGCATCGCGACATGGCCTCCGCAAGCGCGGCATCGCTCTGTTCGATTCTTTCCAGTACGGCCTTGATGGTCTTGGTAATGCTCTGGCGGGCCCGCTCCGAAGCGGACGCCGCACGGCGATTACGTCCGCCGAGTCCCACGGCGCGCGAAAGTTCCGAGGTCAGTGCGTCGATCTCCTGCTCCGCCTGCTCGGCGCGCTCGACGTTTCCGAGCTCCTTGGCTTCATCGAGTTCTTCGCGCAAGTCCGAGAGCCGGCGCCGATAGGCCGACTTGGCTTGCTCGTCGAGCATCTCGCCGGCGTCGCCCAGACTTGCAATATGGATTCCCGCCCTTTCGAGGTCCTCATCGCCACGAGGCAAACGCTCCGCCAATTGACTGGTTTCATCATCATCGTGCTGTCCCGCAATTCCGCCGACGAGGTCGAGCACGTGAAATTTCCACGCCAGGGTTACGGAGCAGATGGGCGAGGTATCCGAGTCCCTTGGTGTCCTTCAGACGGAAGGATTTACCGCCAAAGCCAACGGTCCAGTACTCGCCCTCTTTGTGGAAGACTGCTTTTTGCGCAGCCTGAATTTTTTGCACCGGCTCGCCGGTTGCAGCCGCGGCAGATCGAGCGCTCCGCGTCTCTCGTGCCATCTGAATTCTCTAGGCCTATTCGGCCCAATTTCTGAAGACGTATCAAAAAATCGTACCACCTGCGCCAGCCTCAGCCCACCCGATTGTGCGGTCTTTTTTCACGCCTTGGTGTCAGGCGGCCGATCAAGGACGGGAAGAAATTACTCCCCCGATCGGTCGAGATATTAAATGGAGGTTTGAGTCCGATGATGAAAATTTCAACAGTTCTAGCTGCCGGGACGCTGGCGTTGACTCTGTCGACGCCGGTTCTGGCAGGATCCGTCGGAATTCCGCGGAATAGCGCCGTCGCGCAGCCCGACGACCAGACGATTGCCGAGTTGCAGCAGGCTTCGGAGGCCGCGCAGCGTGAAGCTCGCGAAGGAAACAAGGACAACCCGGCCTTTGCGCAGAAGAGCTACGAAATCGATTCGCTCGTGCAACGCATGAAGAGCGGACAACAGGTGTCCCAGAACCAGGTTGACGAAGCGCTTCAACCGGTCAGGATTTGGTAACCAAGCGCCGCAGGAAGGCGGCGGAGTTCGACCAGGTTTCGAATCCCCGCCGCCTCCCGAATTTGGTTAGCTCAATTTTTCACGCTTGATGGATTGTCATCGATGCAGGGGAAAAATGTTGGAATCCAGGAAGACTCTTACAACCGATAGCGGCGCCGCCGTCACTGACAATCAGAACTCGCGCACCGCGGGCCCGGCGGGACCGGTACTGGTTGAAGACCATCATTTGATCGAGAAACTCGCGCACTTCGACCGCGAGCGGATTCCCGAGCGCGTGGTGCATGCCAAAGGCTCCGGCGCTCGCGGCTACTTCGAGGTGTTGGCGAATGTGACGCAGTGGACCAAGGCGAGGTTTCTGGCCCCGGTTGGAAAACGAACTGAAGTATTCATGCGCTTCTCCACCGTGGCGGGAGAAAAAGGCTCGGCCGACACGGTTCGCGACCCTCGAGGATTTGCGATCAAGTTTTACACCGAAGACGGCAACTACGACCTGGTCGGCAACAATACGCCGGTCTTCTTCATCCGCGACCCGCTCAAATTTCCCGATTTCATCCACTCGCAGAAGCGCGACCCGTACACCAACATCCAGGAACCCGACAACATCTGGGATTTTTTTTCACTGAGTCCGGAGGCGACGCATCAGTTCACGATTCTGTTCAGCGATCGTGGTATTCCTGCCAGCTTCCGCACCATGGACGGCTTCGGCTCGCACACCTTCCAGTGGGTCAACGCGCGTGGCGAGGTCTTCTGGGTGAAATATCACTTCAAGACCGACCAGGGGATCAAGAATCTAATCGCGGACGATGCCGCGCGCATCGCCGGCCACGACGCGGACTATCATCAACGCGATCTGCTCAGGGCAATCGACCGGGCCGAGTATCCGTCGTGGACGCTGAAAATGCAGATCATGTCGGCGGCCGAGGCGGCGAACTACCGCTTCAATCCATTCGACGTAACCAAGGTCTGGCCGCATCGCGATTACCGGCTGATCACGGTCGGCAGAATCGTGCTGAATCGCAATCCCGAAAACTATTTCGCCGAAGTTGAACAGGCGGCCTTCAATCCCGCGCACTTCGTGCCGGGCATCGGTCCCTCCCCCGACAAGATGTTGCAAGGCCGCCTGTTCAGCTACGGCGATACGCATCGATACCGGCTGGGCGCCAACCACATGCAATTGCCGGTCAATCGTCCGCATGCGCCCGAAGTCTCCAACTACGGCCGCGATGGGGCCATGCGCGCGGACGGCAACCATGGGCGCGAAAAGAATTACGAGCCCAACAGTTTCGGCGGGCCGCAACAGACCGGCCAGCCGCTGTGGGCGCCGATCGAAGTAAGCGGGCTCACCGGCAACCACGCGCCGGTGCATCATCGCGACGACAGCGACTTCTTTCAGGCCGGCGAGCTCTATCGACTGATGAGCGAAACCCAGAAGCAGAGATTGATCGCGAACATCGCCGCGAGCCTCTCGCAAGTGAGCCGCGAAGATATCATCGAACGCTCGATCGGAAATTTCCGCAGGGCCGACGCTCAGTATGGCGATCGACTCGCCGAGGCACTCGCAAAAGCGCGCGACACTTCGCAGACCAGTCCGCGACGGAGTCAATTCGGCGGCCGCGGATAAGCGGTAGGCAGTGGTACTGGAACGTACGGAGAGCCGATCTCCCCGTTCCGATTTGCGAATCAGTCGTTCGCGATTTCGATCCAGGTCGGTGCGTGGTCGCTCGCTTTTTGCCAGCCGCGGATTTCGCGATCGACACCTGCGCTGACCAGGCGCGCGGCAACCGACGGACTGAGCAGTAAATGATCGATGCGCAGGCCCGCGTCGCGCATGAAAGCATTTCGAAAATAATCCCAGAAAGTATAAATGCGCTGGTTTGGATGCAGCTTGCGTAAAGCGTCGGTCCAGCCCAATGCGACGAGGCGGGCGAACGCCTCACGCACTTCGGGCAGGAACAGCGCATCATCGAGCCAGCGTTCCGGCTTGTAGACGTCCAGGTCAGTCGGGATAACGTTGTAGTCGCCAGCGAGAACGGTGGGCGTCTTCGCGGCGAGCAGCGCTTCGGCATGTTTCGTCAAGCGCTCCAGCCAACGGAGTTTGTAATCGAACTTGGGACCGGGTGCCGGATTGCCGTTGGGAAGATAAAGACAGCCGACGAGGATGCCATGGACCTGGGCCTCGATGTAGCGGCTGTGTATATCGTCCGGATCGCCGGGCAGGCTTCGCCGCTGCTCGATCGGATCGAGACCGCGCGCGAGAATCGCGACACCATTCCAGCTCTTCTGGCCGTGCCAGATTACGCCGTAACCTGCCTGGCGGATCGCGGCTTCAGGAAACTTCTCCTGAGGTGCTTTCAGCTCCTGGAGGCAAGCTACATCCGGCCTGGTTTCGGCGAGCCAGCGCAGGAGCACCGGCAGCCGACCATTGACGCCGTTCACGTTGAAGGTTGCTATCTTCATAGGCGAAAAAATTGCCGAAGTCTATTTCGTCCTGGCCCTGGTGTAGATCCCGTCGAAGCGAACGTTCAGACCGCCGCAGTTGTTGTTATCCGATGCGACCAGGTAGGGTCCGCGCCGATGGAGTTTTACAACGCAGGACGATTCGTCATTGCCTTCCTTGAATACCAACTCCTTCTGTCCTGCTGCCAGCGGAGCTTTTGCCGAAAAGGCTCCGTCGTTGACGGTTTCGGCCGTCTGATAGTACGCCTGTCCGTCGCCGCTAACCTGTCCTGCGGCGGCCGCCTTTATATCGATCGAGTCATTTTCGTACTTCCATGTTCCGATCGCAAAATCGATGGACATGCGGTTGTCCTCGACCAGTGCTTTAAGGTTCTCGACCGGAATGAAGCCAGCGACGATCTTGCCATTGGACCTGCCGTAGTAGGCGCATCGAAAACCTCGATTCGGTGGGCCCGCAAAAACCACGTCACCGCTCACCAGGTAGGCTTTTTGACGCGATCCGCACTGCTCCCCTTTCGGACAGGGCTGAGTCTGGTTGTATAGGTAGGCGCGGTCCTCTCCCGAGCTTGGCTTGACCACGAACAACGGAGCGTTTTCGTAAGCGGAGTCATAGCTTAGACATTCCTGCTCCACCTTGGGTAGTTCGTCGGCGAGAGCGGCAGGAAAGTCAGGCAGTCCCGCTCGGAGCAGAGCTACCAGCGGGAACGTCAGAAAAATTCTGATCACGTGTTGCGTGTCTATCTTCGTAGTCCCCAGCCTATGGCCGTTTACTGGTAGAGTCCGGGCTTAATGTTTTGCCCCTGGCGGGGCGGTGGAGCAAGAGGACGTGCCACGGAGCGCCAAACTAGCTCGCTCGACATACGCATTCTGCCAAGGTGATCGGGCGCCGTGATGACTTCCTTGATGCCCGAGCAAGCTGCCGGCTCTCTAGCACTGCGCTATAATTGTTGTGGTGGCCGCCGCCGACCGGAGGTAGCTCTAAATGGGCGATTCGCCCCGACTTGGCCGAGACAGCCCTTTCGCCTACACATGCAATAAGTGCATGAGCTGCTGTCACGACGCGCATATCTCGCTGGATCCGTACGAGATCGCGCGGCTCGCGCGCAATCAGCACCTGACTACCGCGGAATTCATCGCGGGCTTTCTGACCGAAGGCGGAATCGTGCTGCGCAATCGCGAGGACACTTCATGCGTTTTGCTCGGCGCCGACGGATGCACCGTGTATGACGACCGGCCGCAGCTTTGCCGAACATATCCGCTGAAGCGGTTGCGCGGCCGCGACCGAGACAGTTTTTCGCAGTTTCTCCCGTTCGCGACATCGACAGGCATTTACGGTAAGGACGGGACGGTTGCCGATTTCCTCAAAAGGCATGACGTCGATGACTTTGATGCCGCCAATGATCGTTACTTCGATATCGCGCTGCGAATTGCAGCGGTGCTGGGCGAAGCGGTGAAACGCAAGCCTGATCGGTTTGCGACAATACGCTCCATCATCGAGGAGCGAAGCAAGTCCGGCGGACTGCGAGCCGGCGAGATCCCGTCGCTCATCGACGTTGACGCCGTGGTTGCCAACTATTGTCGTGAACACAAACTCGAGATGCCCGCAATGATCCCCGCCAAGATTGCGATCCACATGCGAGCGATCGAGGAAAAGATCGCGGCAATATCCGTACGGCAAAAAAATGAGGGGGCGCAAATCGCGGATGCGGAAAGCGATTTGCTGGAGATGGCGGCGCTCGCGGGCGCACTAGGTGCGGCGACTGATGCTCGCGTGGTGCTGGCGTTCGTCAACGGCGTCTTCGGCGGGCGGGATTCGAAGACCACGTGAACGCACCCAGCTCACCGCTCGAGCTTGCCGGAACCGAAGATGACGCGATGCCAAATCTCGGTCGCGAGCGCCATCCAGACCGGGAATCCGTAATCACCCTCGCCGTTGCGATATGAGCCCATCAGAACTTCGAATCCGGACTTCAGTTTCGCCGCGTCGACCCATCCGCGTTGGGCGATTTCCAGCTTATCTAACGAGATCAGCGCCGCGTTGTGCTTGACGGATTCGAGCACAGGAGCATTGAAGCCCGCCTTGGTGATTCGCATACGCACGGCTTCCGGCAAGATTCCTGTCATCGCGTTGCGAACGATATATCGTTCGAACCCGCCGCGGCGCAATTGATCGTTCGGCAATGCAAACGCGAATTCGATAAGCCGCCGATCGTTAAACGGCCGCCGCGTATCCTGGCCAATCCTTGCGATAGCCTGCTCCACCATCACGGCCGTTACGGGGAGCTCTGCGTGACGAAACAATTCGTAAATCTCGCGGTGCCTGACTCCCCGCACGGGGGAACCTCGTTGCTCCGCGATCAGCCGCTCGTAGAGATCGGTACGGCGCACAAAGTCGGGCGTGACCCAATCCGGGTATGGCAGACGACCAGGGCGCAATCTCCACCGCGCGAATTCGCGAACCGCCGGCGGCAACAGCGGTATCGCCGCAGTCCTGAGAAACAACCGCAGTGGACCAGAGTGTGTCATACGCCTGGTTTCCGATTGATCGGCATCGATCCGCACCTGCCGGACCAGGGCAGCTATCCGCAAGGAGCGGAGCAGGTCGGCGTTGTCGTCGATGCAACCGCCGAACCATTCATCGCCGCCTTCGCCGGTCAGAGACACGCGGGCACCCTTGCGCCTTGCGAGCCGGCGGAATCCGAAGCCAGAGGTCAGATTCGGATAATTCGGAAAATCCCTGAACTGCCGGACCTGGGCGGCGAGATCCACCTCGCTGGGGGGCGTCGACAACTCAAGATTGAGCGCGACAGCGCACTTCGCTCCCACCGCCTTTATATATTCGCTCTCGTCGCACAAGAGTCCCGGGAACACCTGCGAGAACGACTCAAATCGATCGCATCCGGCCGCTCCCTGCTCTTGAAGAATTCGCGCGACGGATACGATCGATGACGAATCGAGGCCGCCACTCAAGTCCGATGCGACCATCCCCGCGGCGCGCAATCTGCAGCGTACGGCTTCCGTGAAGATCGAGAGGAAGTGGTTCGCATACTCGTCGTCATTTCGATGACGGATCTCGCGGGCGGGATCGAGGTCGTAGTAGCGTCGGGTGACGAGCCGGTCGCGGCCAACGATCAGCAGATGCGCGGCAAGGAGCTGGTGGATGGAACGATAGAGAGTCGGTTCGGCGCTGGCGGTCCGGTTGGCGAGGTATTCGCCGACCACCTCTTCATTCGGCTCGCATGGGACGTCGCAGTGGAAGAGTTGATGCAGCTCGGAGCCGCAGACGAATTTTTTGCGATCCGCATAGTAGTAGAACGGCTTCATCCCGGTCGGATCGCGCGCGCAGATGAGCGTTCCGGTCTGCGAATCCCAGATGACGATCGCGAAGTCGCCGATCAGCTTGACGGCAAATTCTTCGCCCCAGCACTGGTAGCTGCGCAGCACGATTTCCGCGTCGGTGTTGTGGCGGAGTTCGAGTCCCGCGGCAACCAGTTGCGGCCGCAAATCGGCGCCGTTGTCGATTCGGCCGTCGAAGACGAGGCGGTAACGCGCCGCTTCGTCCGACCACGGCTGTTGCTCGTCGATCGCTTCGGGCGTCGCGTGCAACATGCGCTGGCCGAGCGCGACCGCGCCCTCGGCCCACATTCCTCCGCCGTCCGGCCCTCGATGGTTGACCGCGTCGAGCATCGCGGTGATCGTACGGATTTCAACCGGTCGTCCGTCGCGGTTGAATATCGCGCCAATTCCGCTCAACGCGGCGCTCTGGAAAGAGTGCAGGTAACAGAAAAGTCAGTCGCCACGCGTAACCCGCAACATCCCCTTCGCAGCCAGTTCTTCCACCAGCTTTTCGAAATCGGCCCTGAGACTCGCCGGCTCCACGTCATATTTGGCGAGCAGAGAATCGATTACGCGGTCGGATAAACCGTGCTCCGCGATCAGTCGCCACATTTCACTGCCGGCACCGGTAAGGCCAAAATAATGTTGGCTGGCGAGATCGAGCATCAGAACCTCGCCGCCAAATTCGCGCCAGACCACCTCTTCAGAAATCTCGATCTTCACGCGTGCCACCTTTTAGCTAGACCCGCGCGCGCCGCCGGTCAGCCCGACGTACCGCACGGGACCTTACCTCGTAGACGAAAGCTGATGCCTCGCCGGGCCGGACTACTTCCGTCATCGCCCGCTCGAATGCCGAGACTCGTGGACGGTCGATGAGGTACTGGCGATGCTCGTCAAGGATAAGCGACAAAATTGCACCTTCATGTCAGAGTTTAAATTATGCGACGCTGCGGATACAACGGCCCGCGCGGACCCCTGTCACTTTGACTCCGTCTCCGCTACCGCAATTTGTGATGTTGGTATCGTCGCCCCGGCGAGTCTAAGCTCAGCATCAAGGATCCAGGATGCAAGGCAGAGTTCGGCAGCCGGCACAAAGAAAGGCGCAGCAACTGCTGTCCGGATTATCACTCTCTAAAGACGAAATTCGTACTCGACTCGCGCAAGCCTCGAACCCTTCGTATTGGCGGGCTCTGTACCCTCCATTTTCTGTTCTGGAAAACTCTCCGCCGGTTCCCGACCTTCCCAACTTCGACGTGTCGACGGTCGCTCGCTATGGCAGCAGCCTGGATGAATGGGGCTACTTCCGAACGGACACGCCGATCGTGGATAGCCTTACGGCCTCCCTCCTGGAATGTATCGAGACCGTGCGCAGAGCTGGGTGGCCGCCGGCGTTCGCGTATGTATACGACCAGCTCTGGACGCTTTGGCGGATTACGCCGATCACGCAGATTCTCACCGCGGCTCTGGGCCCAGGTTGCAGGTATATTCCGCACGGCTGGTGCCACTACGTGCAGCCGGTGCGCGGCGCCAGCGGATGGCCGCCGCACATCGACGGCAATCTGCCGAACCGGATATCGATTTGGATTCCGCTTACCGACGCCACCATCGACAATGGCTGCATTTACCTGGTGCCGAAGGACTTGAATACCTCGGCGATCGGACAGCGGCGCGAATTGCGCAACGCCAGCAATCTGCAGATGCGCGAACTGCTCCAGCGCGGTCGGGCCATTCCGGCGCCCGCTGGGTCGATTCTCGGTTGGCAGTTCCGGCTGCTCCATTGGGGTTCGACGGCGCAAGGCCCGGGAAATCCGCGGGTCAGCCTGGTATTCGAATTCATCGCGGCGCACGAAGCGCCCATCAGGAACGAAGTGCCGCTCTATGATCCTGCGGGTCCGCTCCCGGACTTATCGCTCAGACTGAATTCCATCGGGCGCGCCATTCGCCAGTACATGCGCTACGAGCTGAGAATGCGGCGCTACGCCGAGCTTGCGACAGAGCTCATGGCTCTAAGGACTTGAACCAATGGAGGCTCTCCCCGCTACACAGTGAAGTGGTGTTTGCTACAGTCTCAGCCGACGTACCGGCGTATAGTGCCGAGGCTCGGCTGCCTATCCATTTTCCAATCCGCACTAGGGCCGTTCTGATCCACGTAGTGCAGTGTCACCTGCGCGGCATGTTCACCGGCGAAGGGTTCGCGCCAGTGGGCGCACTCGCACCCGCGATAGAGCAAGCCATCCCCGGGTTCCAACTCGATCGCCGAAGGTCCTGCCAGTCCATTGATCCAGATCGGCCAGGGGCATTGCGCTTGATAACCCAAGCACAGGGTTATGCTGATTTCACACGCAGGCCGATCTGTGTGCTTTTGAACAGCGTCGTCTTTGCGGTAGATGCGAAAATACGAGAAGGTCGGAAACAGCTTCAAGTCCGTAGCCGACTCGACTTCAGGCAGCAAGTCGCCTAGCAGCTCGTCTATGACGAAATCGTTTTTGCCCGCCAAGGCGCCGGGTACCTGGGAATCTCCACCCCGCATCGCGCCGTAGTCGGCCAACTTCCGTACGTACTTGTATAAAAGTGATAGACGCGGATCGGTCAGCAGCGACCGCCATACCGCATACTTCTGATGCGCGAAAGTGTCTGCCAAGGCGGTCATTCGAAATCAATGTATGATTACTGTTTTTGACGGTCCGACGAGCAAACACTCAGCTCAAGGCCAGGTCGGCCGCTATCGCGTCTTGGACCAGGCGCAGCTTGGAAAGGTCGTTCGGCAGCGAGAGCAGCGCGGCAGGCACTGAATCGACGATACGTCGAGTGAACTGAAACTCACGTTCGAGCATCGCGCGGTCCATGGTGTCCAGCCGGATGCTGTGCTTGACCAGCTTCATGAACGCCGCATGCAGGGGCAAACGCTCAATCAGCGGCCCGCTGGTGTCAGCAGCGTCGTCATTGCCTCGCGTCAGAAAATAAATCCGCGCGACCGGAAGAGGCTCGAGGGGAAGCTTGGTGCCGAAACTCGACGCCGGCACGCGCCGCTTGGCGGTATATTCCGCGACCGGCTCACTATCGCCTCCCGGCTTCAGGAACTGTATCCCGTCGTCTCGAAGCTTGATGCTCGGATGCGACGACCACGCCACGACGGCACCGCCTTGTTCATCGATCACCAGACAGTCGTCGGTAAGGAAGTCGCCGCCCCCGGCCGTGAGCTGGGCGGCAATGGTCGATTTGCCTGCCCCGGAATCTCCTGCGAACACGCAAACACCGCTAGCGTCGGTCCGAACGGCGGCGGCATGCTGCACGTAGCGGCCCCTCAACGCAATTACCGGGGGAATAACGTGATCGAGCAGGAGCGCCCGAATTATCAGATCCGACGCGGGCTGTCGGCGCGCAACGCACGTGATTTGGCGTCCGCTGCGATCGACCGTGAAATCCGCGAATTCGTGGAAGCGCAGAAAATATCCATCGCGCGTCCGCGCCCGCGCTGTCCATGGCAGACCATCAGGCAGGTTCTGCTGCAGAAACCATTGCGATGGCTCCGGAACGTGGCCGCTGACATCGCCAAGTTCGATAGCGATCAAATGATCGGAGTCAGATGCAACGTCGGAAGGCTCGCCAAGTTCGGGAATCGGCGTGTCGCTGATCAGGGAGAACCCGCATAGCCGATAACGGTACTTCGGCCCACTGATTCGATCGGGTCGAAAGGGCATGGCGAATCCGCCAGTCTGCGATTGTGTTCGACGCGGAGGTTCCTGCGGTAGAGGGTCCACAAAACGAATGGGCCCGTGACTTTTCAACCCTTCTTCTTGGACCCGGGGGCGTCGGGACCGCTGATTGATTTCGGGGTGGCGGTGATCTTTGTGACGTTGCCGTAGTCCACCAATGTGGGCGGAACGTACTTCGTCAACTTCTGTTTCTTCTTCGCATCGGCCGAGCGATTGTCTTTCACCAGATAGCTCCTCTCATCGGAACCAGCTTGTAGAGAGCCCCAGCTCCGTTCATGGGGTTTTCCCCCACCCGACAGAACCCTACCTGTTGCAGCCGTGCCATGTCAAACGCTTGACCGTGCCGCACGCAACCAATGCCTGCAGCGCCGCTTGACGCGTCTACACCAGCCTAGAAATCGCATAGCGTTTGCAAGCCGCCCGGGGTTGTGGGAGGTTTTGAATCAGCTTTTAAAAAGTGAGACTTTCAGGTCGTTGCGTCTCTCCGGACGCGAAACGTGGGCAGATTTGATGCCCAAAGTACACGCTCTCCAATGAACTGTTAGAGCATGCCTGGCTCTCCGACAAGGAGTCTCATGTCTCGCGACGAACTTGCAGTAAACCCGACTATTGGCGGCAACTTGGCCGAAGGTTCTAATTGATTCGTCGCAAGCCGAGGCCGAGACTCAAGCAGCCGAAGGGCTGATCAAGAGACCGCAATCTGCCCGCGGCCGAGACTCGCCGTCAGGCGTCCTTCAGCCGAATCACGGCGAGATTGTCGAGCAGCCGGTCCATGATCTCGCGGCGCGGCGCGGACCACTTATCCGAAATCAGATTTCGGTGCTCGACCGAAAAACGCGCATCGTTTTCGAAAACGTCGACGTGAACGCAGTTGTGATACAAAATCCGGACCTTGTCCCGGCGAGCTGACCGGAGGACCCGTTCCTTGAAGCGGTTCACGACCGACCTCGCGAATGGATTAAACAGAAAAAACAAGGTGCCGTCCGCCGGAAGATTTTCGATTCCATCGCCGGCGATGATAGTCACGTTGCGATAACTTCGCAGCCGCTCGCGCGTATGAGCGGCAATCTCCGGGTCCAGTTCCAGACCTACGATCCGATTGGACAGTCGCTTGCCCAACCACCAATTGATCGCTCGGCCCTTGCCGCAGCCCACCTCCACCAGTACGTCGTCCGCGGCGATCGCTTCATTTTTGAAAATCAGCGACATGGCCAGGTAGGAAATGTTGGCGGTCTTCTCTGCGCCAAGTTCGGGGAATCGGGTCGGAATATCTCCGCGCAGGATTTCTCCAAATCGCAGATCGTATGCGGCATTCCAAGTCAGCCGCATCAACTGATAGAGCCGGAGCCGGAGTTTGTTCATGCGCGACTGTGGCGCTAACTACCGCCGTGCTATTCGATCTCGCCCAATACCCAGGCCGCGGCGTCCTCGGGCAGGTCGGGAATCCATTACATGAACTCTTTGACGCTGTTGCCTACGGCGCAGGGTCGGGAGCGTACAAACTGCGCAACTCCTCGACCTCGGAGCCGTAGTTCCACTGATAGACGACCTTCATCGCGGTCGACAGTTCAGGTTCCTTAGTGCTGGATGCAATGTCGAATTGACTCATCGATGTGTTGGTTTCTCCGGCTGCGACAGGGTTATAAGACGTTAGCTCCTGGGCCTCTGGCGGGACAAGCGCGCCCGTAGCACGTTCGCTCGTTTCCGGAGCAATCCGTCCCTGTCGGTGCATCCTATTGAAATTAACGATGGTCACTCTTTCGAAAACCAGGTTGACGGCTACGAAACGAGGGCCCGAGCGAATCGGGACTGTCGGACACTGACAGCGTCGCCGATTCCGTTCCCAGCGCACCCGGCTTGAAGGTGACGGCCAGGGTGCACGAGGCCTTGGCCGCAAGCGTGGCCGGCGCGATGGGGCAAGTGCCGCCGGTAATCGAGAAGTCGGCGGCGTTGGTCCCGCTGAAACTCTCGCTCAACGTCACGGCTGTGACTGATTGTTGGTAACGGTAACATTGTTCGCCGCGCTCGAGCCGAACTTCACACTGCCGAACGCCGAAGTGCTGCTCGAAGTATTCAAGCCGCCGATGCCGGTACCGGAGAGCGCGACTTTCTGCGGGCTGGTCATGGAGTTGCCGCTGATCGCAAGCGTCGCGCTATGCAACCCAAGCGAAGCAGGCGTGAATGCAACGCCAAGCGAGCATGACTTACGAGGTGCGACCGTCACCGGAATCGCGCCGCAGGTTCCCTTCCCGCTTAGCGCATATTCCGGATCTGACGTCGTCGCGCTCGAGATAAACAGCGGATGGGTCCTGCCCTTGTTGGACACCGTCACGGTCTTGGCGGACGTCGCACCTACGGCCACATCGCCGAACGCGAGCGAAGAAGCAGCCGACATCGAAGTAGTCGGGGTCGCGGTCGGCGTAGCAGTCATCGTCGCGGTGGCCGTCGTGGTTGCGGTCGCTGTAGCAGTCGCCGTTGCCGTCTGAGTCGCAGAGGCGGTCGCGGTTGTGGTCGGCGTCGCAGTTGCTGTGGCCGTCGCTGTCCGCGTTGAGGTGATCGTCGCCGTGGCAGTCGACGTTGGGGTGGCCGTCACAGTTGTGGACGGCGATGCAGTTGATGTAGCAGTCGCTGTCGCCGTCTGAGTCGCAGTGGCGGTCTCAGTTGTGGTCGGCGTCGCGGTTGATGTAGCAGTCGCTGTCGCCGTCTGAGTTGCCGTGGCGGTCGGCGTCGCGGTCGCAGTCTTCGTCGCGCTGGCGGTCGCGGTTGTGGTCGGCGTTGCGGTTGACGTGGCCGTCGCCGTCTGCGTCGAGGTTATCGTCGCCGTGGCTGTTGGCGTCGCGCTCGATGTCGAGGTCGCCGTCTCCGTCGCAGTCTTTGTCGCGCTGGCGGTCGCGGTCATGGTCGGCGTTGTGGTTGATGTGGCCGTCGCCGTCTGCGTCGAGGTTATCGTCGCCGTGGCAGTTGTCGTTGCTGTGGCAGTCGGCGTCGCGGTTGATGTAGCGGTCGCCGTCTTAGTCGCAGTTGTGGTCGGCGTCGCAGTTGATGTCGCGGTCGAGGTCGCCGTCGCAGTCTTTGTCGCGCTGGCGGTCGCGGTTATGGTCGGCGTTGTAGTTGATGTGGCCGTCGCCGTTTGCGTCGAGGTTATCGTCGCCGTGGCAGTTGTCGTTGATGTCGCAGTCGGCGTCGCGGTCGATGTCAAGGTCGCCGTTGCCGTCGCAGTCTTCGTCGCGCTGGCGGTCGCAGTCGCGGTCGGCGTTGCGGTTGATGTGACGGTCGCGGTTGTGGTCGGTGTCGCAGTCGACGTGGCAGTCGCCGTCTGAGTCGCAGTTGCGGTCGCCGCGCGCGTCGCGGTTGATGTCGCGGTCGCAGTGGCGGTCGCCGTGGTCGTGGGAGTGGACGTCGGGGTCGGTGTCAATGTCGGGCTGGGATCTGGCGCGCCGGTGTAAGCGGTGGCGAACTTGGTCATGTCGGGGCTGCCCCATCCTGTCACCAGGTCGAAGCCTGCGCCGGCGGGATATCCCGTCACGCCATTGAAGGTGTTGTTGCCGCTGGTTACATCGATGAGCCCGTTGCCGGCCGCGCCCGCGTTGGCCAGCGCGTATGTGGTCGGATTGATGAGACCGACACGCGAGGTGCCGGCTTTTTCGGCGATCACCCGGGTAAAGCCGGCCCATAACGGAGCTGACAGGCTGGTGCCGCCCCAGCAGCACTGGATAATTGCCTTGCCCGACGAGTCGGCGCCGATGAAGACGCCGGGCGACGACGCGATCATCGAGATATCGGGAATATCGCGCATACCGTCGTTAAAGGTGCCGGTCTGCCACGACGGCTTCGAAAATATGTTGCTGACGCCGCCGCCGCTCGAGTCCCACCCCGTTTCGATTCCGCCGGGCGCAACCCCGATCACGCTGGTGTCGTTACCGGAGCTATTATACTGAGGCGAGAACTGCGTTCCGCCGACGGCGGTGACGTGCGGACTGGCCGCCATCTCGCTCGGATTCAGGCTGGTGCTGGTTATGCAGCCATTATCGACCGGATTGTATTGTAGCCCGGCCGCGCCCCAATCGCCTGAGCTTATAAACACCGATTGGCCCTGCGCCGCTGCTTGCGAAAACAACGTATCCAATCCGGTGAAAAATGAATTCGTCGAGTTGCAGAAGATAAAACTGATGCTAACCGCGCCGCAGATATTGTCGGTGATCGCCGACGAGATCGAGGTGTAGAGGTCCGAGTTGACGTAAACGTGAATCGGCGTCGCCGGCGCTGTTGCGTGCGAGTAGTCGATATCCAGGTTTGTCTCGGTCTCGTCGCCGGTGGTGCCGGGCGAGGTGCCGGTGGGCAGAACTCGCGTGAGGTTCATCGCAGGGAAACCAAAGTTCGAATCGAACAGCACCGGGGCAGCATCGAGATAATCCGAGTCCTCGGCCAGCGCCACGCAATCGGGCGATGCGGTGCCGCTGTTGCCCGCGGCTATCAGCGGAGCTTCGTTGTAGAACGTCTCGATGTCGAACGGACCAAAAGCGGCCGATGAGCCAGACTTGGCGCCCGGATCGGACGGCGCACTTTCGTTTTCGTTGGACGGGCTCGGATCGGCCGCGTCAGCAAACGCGAGCACCAGCTCGGTCGGCGAATGAGCGCTCGAGGGACTGATCGGGGGCGTCCGATGAAGTCCCGCGGGCGCGAGCGCGTGCATGTTGTCCAGTCCCCGGATGTCCGCAATCAGGCCGTCCAGTTCGGCCGGTACCGACGGATCAGATGTGTTCCCGAAATTCGCTCCATCGGTGACAATCTCGGTGGCAAAGGCCGCCTCGGCGGTCGCGACGTTGCCCTTAACCGCGATCGTTCGCGAGCGGCCATCGATTTTGACGATCGCAAAGCCCGCATCCGCGAGCCACTTCTTTACTGCGGCGATTTGCGCCGCGGTCGGACCGAAGCGCTGGTTGAATTCCCTGGCGCTCAGCCAGTGATGGTACTCGGGCGAGTTTGGATCCTGCTGCGCGGCCAACAACTTCTCGAGCGCAGCCTGGTTGTGCAGGCCCAGCACTATTGTGAGTTCGAGCGGGGCGCTGCCGTCGGCGCGCATCGTAGCAAGATTGGTGATATCCGCGGGATGGTTCCCGTGAATTTTTGACGGCCCGGCAGCGTAAGACGATCCAGCCAGGGCCATGCCGCCCACCAGCACACACACCACCACCACGACCCGAAGCGGGACTCGTCTGATTGACATATTTTGTTACTAAAGGTTATTGCGAAACGAAGCAAGGCCTGAAGCGGGGATATATCTAATTGTTCATATTTTATTACTAAACGGTATTATGAAGCGAAGCAAGCGGCGGGCGGGCTCAATTTGACCGAATTTACGGTATTTTGGCCGTTTGTCAGCGCTTGAGCCGGCTGGCGCCGGCCACAATCATTTGCGGCTGGACGAGGTACCTGGCGGTGATGGCTCACCGTCATCGGGCACGCGAAGGACAGCTTGTGGAGCGTGGCCTTCTTTCGGAGCGAATCGATTCTGCTCTAAAAGCTATTGGATCATGGTCGTGATGGACGTCTTCACCCGCATCATCGGCTTTGGCCTCGCCGCGGCGAATCTCGACGGTTCTGTTGTCTGCCGGATGTTCAATCGCGCGATCGCGAAGCGGACACCCCGGCAGTACCTCTCCTCAGACCCTCAGATCACGATCCATTGCTTCGCTTTCATCGGGATCGGCGCAGCATTCCTCGGGGCGACCGCGCTATGCGCTGATGTCGCCGTGATGTACCGGAATCGCTGACCCTCTCAAACGGCGCCGCGTAACGGACCTAGCAACCATGCTTCGCGGCGACAGAGGTGCAAAACGGGTCTACTTCGTCGCTCGAGTTCGCACTCACTGCGGCAGCGCCAGACTCACTCGCTGCTTCGCAGTCCGACTCAAATCCATACGGGCCGTAGCCATGGAATTTTCCATTGATAGCCTGCTCCAGAAAATACACAGTGGTGCTGGGGGGGGCGCAATCTGGCGCACATTGGTATACCACGACTTGGCCCCCCGCCTCAGACGCGGTTGTGCACGCTGATAGCGTCGAAAACACGCTCGAAGTGGTCAGCTCGACGCCCGTAGTGGTCCCGATCTCAATCAAGTAGAAATAGCCCACTGATGATCCGCCTCCCGACGAATGACCCGCGAGCGCGCTCGGCGCATTGGCGAGAAACAAGGCGGCCATGGCAACGATGGTTGTGGTCAGTTTTCTCATTTTATAACTCCTATACTCCTGCTCGGCTCATTTTCGATTTTCTTCTATCCGCGAATCCCGTGTGCGTTCTCAGCCTGGTTGGCCGAAAACGCGCGCGGGATCCGCGGCGGTTAAAAATTCAGCAATGGAGCGACTAAAAAGACGACCGGTTGAAACTCGACCGAGTTCCGGTGCTTTTACGATGCCACAAAGCGCGTCGATTGAGGATTTCCAAGGTTGGGACAAGATGACCTCATCTGTGTCAACCTCAACCCCACCTAGACGACCCTAGCACTCACAGATAACTTACTATTAGTCTATATACTCTTTTCCGTCAATATGGATACCTACACACTATTAGTAGAGATTCTATTCCATTATGTAGTAGAACCTTACATTCTGGTAGTCACTTGATACTCAATAGTATCAGCGCGATGCCTGTGGCTTGTGGCTACTCATAATTCCGTTTGCTCTGAAACCGCAACTGTCCAGATTGACCGGGGCGATCGGGGATGATCGGCGCCCAACTCAGCTCGTGCGTTTCCTCGCACCCTACACGCCGCAGCCCAGAATCTCACATGAGATGGAGTTTTGCGCAGCCACGGCGTTCTTCTTGTCCCACGTGTACACCATGCTCACGCCTTCAATCGGGAGCTGCTTGATGCCTTTGATCGTGTCGAGAGCCGGGATGCCGGTCACCTCGTTGCGATTGCTGGACGGACTGCAGGATTCGCAGCGCGCTTACCGCAGCGACCGTCCGGGTACACTTGGAGCGGACCATGCGCAGTGCGATGATGACCTGATGCATTGGCGAGGCGAGTTGCGGCACATCACGTTGGACCGCATGCGTCGGCACTTGTGAAGCGCTCTCCGAAGGGCGATTGATGGCGGCGCTGGTCCGAATCACGATTCAAAATGGAAATTCCGGCTGAAGCGGGACCATCACTATTAGCCCCGGTGGCGCCAGACCTCCGACAAAGCGGCGGAAGGCTGCCGCTTGGGCCGTTTCTCGCGTTGACTCTTCTTGTTCCTGCGGCGATCGTCATCGGCAATTTCGTCATTGGCGTACGGACACCCATCACTCTCGGGCCTGAAGACGACATGGTGCAAATCGATCGGGTGTGGCGTTTTGTTCAGAGCTACCATGTTGGGACTGACTTCCACGACCCGCATGGATTTGGCCCTTTTCAAGTTGCGGCCATCCTATGGCGCCTGCTTGGACCGCACTATTACGTCCTGCGCGCGTCAGCCGATCTCTTCGCACTCGTCATTGTTCTTTGCAGCTGCGTAGTCGCGATGCGGCAGCTGCGCCACGCGCCAGGCCTTGCCGGGCTCTTTTGCATAACAGTTGCCTTCGAAGCATCTGGCCCATCGATCTATGGATGGCTCCATGATTTCGGCATGTGTCTTTTTCATGACCGGCTGCTCACGTCCGCTTTGTCGGTCTTGTTCCTGCAGAGCTTCGCAAACGATTTGGATACGCGGCGCGAGCGCGATTTTATCGATCTATTCACCGCCGCGTTCCTCCTGAACGTACTCTTCCTGGTGAAGATATCCGGTTTGGTCCTAGGACTCGCTGTCGTGGTGGGAGGATATATCGTTCGCGGCCGCTTCTCGCGAAGTCTCGCCAACATCGCTCTGGTATTGCTGTTTCTCGCTGTGATGGTGGCGACCGATTTTCTCATCACTGGAACCAGACTCTTCCCTGTCATCCAAGAGTATTGGCTGGCTGCGCAAGCGAGAACGGGATCCTATTCGGTTCTTGATGCCTTGTGGTTCGCCTCTCTATTGCCGGTCCTTGGCGTAGTCGTGCTGATGGTTCTTTATACAGTCTCGCAGCCAGGCAGCGGCGAGAATTTATGGCGCTGCTTTTTCATCGTCGCATTCTTTTGGGTGTGTCAAGTCGCGCTCAACATGAGCAACAGTTCCGCGCCCGCTCTCCTGTTTCTCGCCCCCGCCGCTGCCATTGCTGTGGTGACCTGGACAGACACGTCCGACACCGAGCTCTTTTCGGGACATTTGTGGAGCAATTTTCATCCCCGAAGACTGCGCGAAATTTCTGTCAGGGAAGCAATCCCGCTGCTGATTGTTGCGCTGGTCCTCGCGCCGGAGGCACTAGCATCACTCAGAGCCGTTAAGCTGGATTATTCAATCCCATCGGGGACCGATAAGCCCATCGCAGTGACGGCGAACAGGGGAATCACCTTCGAAGTATTGCCAAAAGATCCGGACGTTGCAGGCTTCGCGCTTTCCATAAATCGTTCGATTCAAGCAATTGAAGGTCTCGGTGCAAGCCGCGCCGTGATCGCAAATCTGGATTTCATGAATCCTTTTCCAGCGTTGTTACTCAGTCCGTCCCCTAAGGGCGTGTCGGTCTATTGGGATTTTGGCAATAACGTACCCATAGGTTACAAACCCGGTTGGCAAGAGGTCATAGGCGACGCATGCATCGTTACCGAGCCGAAGCACGGGGTAGAGGCGGGATATTATTCCAAGCCTCTGATCGATGCCGTCCAACCGCATCTCACGAGCGCATTCACACTCGTCTATGAAGATGAATTGTGGAGAATTTGGAAAAATAGCCGTTGCGCCTCCCGAAAACCTTATCCGTGATGACGCGCGGGGTAGCATATGGCTAGAAAGTGTATTGTTGCGCGTACAAGTGATAGGGCATGAGCTGCCAGTCCCCCGGTATTTGGAGTAACCCATCCAGATGAGAGTCGAGCGAAGTCAAAACATGCTTGTCACGCTGACACGAACGGGTATTTCAACCCACACCACGCCATCGCAATTGCATTTGGCCCGTGAGCATTTCGATCAACACAACTATCTGCGGATACCAGGTTTCATCGAACCCGCGATGCTCAGGGTGATTCAGCTTTCTCTGCACAACGCTGCGTTCAAAATAAGAGAGAACGAGGTCGGGCGCGATCTAACGCTGGCGGACAACCCGTTGACCAATGTCTTTAAAATCCTGATGAACGATCCGAAGCTGTTCCGACTAATTCGACGGGTGACCGGAAGCGGCCCTATTGGATGCTTTGCTGGCAGGTTGTACCAGATGGTCGCGCGGCAGGGGCTGGCCTTCACCTGGCACGATGACATGCTCAACGATCGAAAGGTCGCGATCTCGATCAACTTGAGTGACGCGGGCTACCGCGGCGGCACGCTGCAGATTCGCGATACCTCCCGCGGCCTGCGCGAGGATGTTCCGAACCTGGGTTTTGGCGACGCAATCATCTTCCGCGTCGCCGAGCATCTCGAACACCGCGTCACCCCGGTCGTAGGAAGAATTCCGAAGATCGCCGTTACCGGATGGTTCTGCTCGCGACCGAGATACTCCACGATACATCGCGAGATGGTCGCCTTGTCCGAGTCCGCGATCGCTGTGCGCGCCGTCCGAAAACACGAGAGTCCCCCGTTCCCCAAACCAGACGACACAGTCAAAATCCCGAGCGCCGTCGTTTCTCAAACCTCGGGGCGCGAGACGTTTGTAGCAAACATTGGCACCGCGATGTGCTACGGCCTGAATCAAACCGGCAGCCGGATCTGGGAGCTCCTGGCACAAGGCCACGGGATGCACACGATTGCAGGTACCATCGCAAGCGAATACGGGGTCCCGCGCCGCGAAGTGGAACACGACGTCCTCGCGCTGGCCCATCAGCTCGCACAACGCGATCTGATCAAGGTAGTTCGCAACCCTGGCCCGCGACGAGTACGCACGATAGCAGGGGCGGCCAGCCGCTAAACAAGCGATGCTTCCCAAACTGACACGAATCGGTACTTCTTGCTCGGGTGCAGGCTACTTCAGCTCCCATGCTGAGGTGGTGGGTCCAAATTCGGGAGTCAGATCCTGGACCTTGTGATAGTGCGCGTGCAGATAGTCGCGGACTGGTTGAATGTGATCGCTTGAAGCGCCGCAAAGTGACTCGTCCAGGTCACCATTCCACAAGATAAATCGCGGCGCGTGAAGCTCGAGGTCGCGAAGCACGTCATCGACCTGTTCCGGGCGGGTGAACTCGCACGTCGTCAGCCACCAGACCTTGGTGGGATTCCTAAGACCCAGCCAAAAGTAAAGATTGCTGCCGAGCGCCTGAAACACGTAGTCACCCTGATGAGTTTGCGCGGCGAACCATTGAAGCTGGGAAAGCGGGTCGTCAACCGAGAGCGCGATGCGCCCGCTCGGCGTTTCGATGGAGTAATACCAGTTACGCTGCGACGCGCGAATGTCGGAAACCATTGCGAGTACCGCAATCACCGTCAGGATGCGTATGACAATCACTCCCAGTCTCGTTTCGATAATCCATACTGCGACCAGGAACGCAGGGAGCGAAACTACTGCGATCCTCCAGTAGCCCGCCGAATTGACGATCGACGCGAACATCGCCGCGCCGACGAAGTTCAGTAGAACTATGCGGCGCCAGGTATCCCCGCGCGACGATTCAGGCGAGGGCTTGAACCAGATTGCTGACACAATGTAGACCCACGGGACAAGTAACCCCAATATCAGGTCGCGAACCAAGTGAAAGTCGCGATGCATCGCGCTCGATACGATTTCGATCAATACGTAGTTCGACCATCCGGCGCCCAACCCCTCACTCCAATATTTGAGGGGGAAGACTATCGTTGAATTGAAGAATGCTGACGGGCCGGCTAGCCACGAAAAGTAAGCTACACACGCGGCGACGATAATCGCGGCGGGAGTGAGGAAGCTCGCGCATTCTTTAATGAGAGTGGTTGTGTCTCTCCCGTCTTTCCAAGCCTCCCAGACCAGAAAACCGAGAACTCCGACCGTGGCGAACGCACCATGGTGCTGCGCGAAACATGTCGCCACACCGATGAGTGCTCCCGCAACAAGAAGGCGCGAGCGCGATCGCTCACGCGCCAGGAATGCGATCGCAAGCATAATCGTGAGAGCGGCGTACCAGTGCGGCGACGCGTCCAGGTACGTACGATACGCGGCGAACAGGAATAGAAATCCGGAAAATATCGCGGCCTCACGCGACATCAACATGCCGCCAAGCCAAACTGCGGCCGCGAACAAACCTAGCCCCAGTACTATTAGGCAGGCATTGGGTATCCATGCCCGCGCGCCGAATCGGTCGATTAGAAATGCGTAGAGGTAATCGATGCCCGGCAGGTAGTACTCAAAGAAGTCGCGGTAGATTACCTGTCCCGACGAGAGCCTGGCTGCAGACGCCAGGAATATCTGGTCATCGTAACCACGCGCCATCGGAATTGCGGGCCGAACGAATAGATTGAGAACGAGGTAGGCCGCCCCAAATAGAAATGCGGCGAGTAGTCCCCAGCCGCGGCGCCCGAAGAATCGAGTCGAACTTCGGAACTCGGCGTTCATTGTCGCTCCGCTTCGATGCAAATAATGGAAGCGCCTCACGCGTGTCGGCGGCCAACCTTTCACATTTATCGCAGTTGAACAATGCGGAAACCGCTGTCCGCTGGTCGGACTCGGCTCGCGACATTTACAAGCGCAAACCAGTAGACTAAAATTCGCACAAAACGATCTAGTCAAAGTAGTTCGCAACACTGCCCTGCAAAAAATCTGTACGATATCTGCGTCGGCCTGCAGCTAACCAACAGATGCTTGCCACGCTTACACGACTTGGGATTTCATCTCACGCAACGCCATCCCAATTGCGCGCGGCCCGTGAGCATTTCGAGCAGCACAACTATCTGCGGATGCGAGGCTTCATCGATCCCGGCCTCTTCCGCGTGATTCAGCGGTGCCTCCGCGGCGCGGTGTTCGAAAGACGATTCTGGAACAGCGGGCACGATCTAACGCTCTCGAATAGCCCCCTGGCCGATGTCGTCCACGTTCTGATGAACGATCCAAAATTGCTCCGTCTGGTTGGGCAAGCCACGGGATGCGGCCCAATCGCATCCTTTAAAGGCCGCATTTACCAAATGGTCGCGCGCAAGGGACTGGGGTTCGATTGGCACCCTGATATAAAGAACGATCGGAAAGCCGCGATCTCCGTCAACTTGAGCGACGCGGAATATGGCGGCGGGACCCTCGAAATTCGCGACAATTCCAGCGGCGTACGCGAGGTAGTTCCGAACCTCGGGCCGGGCGACGCGGTAATTTTCCGTGTCGCAGAGCATCTCGAGCACCGTGTCACCCAAGTGACGGGGAAGGTTCCGAAAACCGCCATCGCAGGATTCTTCTGCTCACGACCGCGGTACCGTTCAGTACATCGGGAGTTGGTGGCCCGGTCCGAATCCGCTATCGCAGCAGGTGCCGGCCGAAAAAAGCGACTTGCGTTCCCCTCACCCAATGACGTCGTGAAAATCTCGGCCGCAGTCATATCTCAAACCGCACGGCGCGAGACCTTTGTGGCAAACGTCGCAACCGCAATGTGTTACGGCCTGAATCAAACCGGCGGCCGAATTTGGGAACTCTTCGCCGAGGGCCTCGCGATGCGCTCGATAGCAGACACCATCGCACGCGAGAATGGCGCGCCGCGTCGCGACGTCGAGCGGGACGTCCTCGCACTCGCCCGCCAACTCGCGCAACGCGATCTGATCAAGGTAGTTCGCGACCCCAGTTCGTGACGGAACAAGCTACGAGTTGGATTGCCACGGATCTTGGATCGTGACTGCCCTGGCCTTGTCTGGTAGTTCCGACTTGTCACCTTGTTTACGAATGCCAGCGAATCGGAAGGCAGGTCGACGGAATCGTGATCCAAGGTTGGCAATGAATACCGGGCTTGTATAACGTGATTCCCGAAGAGTCCTGCCCGACATCGCGCGCTGTGCGCGGCGCGCCCCACGATCGAAATGAATTCTCCCATATTACGGACGCCTGACACCGAGCGCGAGCTGTTGCTGCGATGCTGCGCGGCGTCCGGGCCGATGGCGGATCGCGCCGCGATGGGGGAGTGCGCCGGGCGCGGCGTCGATTGGGATCGATTTCTCGCGCTTGCCGATCGTAACCGCGTCGCGCCAATGGTGGGCGCGCGTCTTGGCGCCGAAGGCATTGCCAATCCTCCTCCATACGTCGCCCGCGCGCTCCGGTTCAGTTACGAGATCAACGCACTGCGAAACAACTATCGCGCCGGCTGCGCCGCGGAAATCGTCGATTCCTTTGCGGCCGGCGCCGTCCCCGTGATTGCGATCAAGGGTCCGGCGCTCGCGATCGCCGCGTACGGTGACGTCGCAATGCGGGTGTTCGAAGACCTGGATTTCATGGTGCGGCTCGCGGATCTGCCGCGTGCGGCCAAGGCGCTCGAGCGAGTCGCCTACTCGTCGGCAGTCTATCGGCCAGAGGTTGCCGAGAGCGGATTTTTTCCCGACACGTCCCTCGACTTCTCACGCGAGGACAGCGTCGTGGACCTCCATTGGACGTTGTCACCCGGGTACTTCCCGTATGCTCCCGAAGGCGAACAAGTTTGGAATCGTACCGTCGAGATCGAGCTGCTCGGCAGGCGCGTCCGCATGCTCTCTCCCGCCGACTCGATTCTGTTTCAGGCCTGCCATGGCTCAAAGCATGGCTGGATGACGCTTGCCCAGATCTGCGACTTCGCCCACCTGCTCGCGACCGCCAGGACCGTCAACTGGACCAGCCTTCTCGACGACGCCCGGCGGATGCAAAGCCTTAGAATGGTCCTGCTCGCGATGCACTTGACGCATTCGCTCGAGCTTTGCGAGGTGCCCCCCGAATTGCTCGACGCCGCCCGCCGCGATTCGCACATCGCGTCGCTCAGCCGGCGCGTTACGCAGGGTATTTTCGATTCGAGGCGTGCGGTCAAGTTGGACGACTGGTCGATCGCACTGGGAACCATCGAATCGATGCGCGGTCGCGCCAGATACATCGCGCAGCGCGTGATTACCCCGAAGATGAGCGACCGCGCGCTGATGCCGTTGCCGCGCGCGCTATACCCGCTGTACTACCTGGCGCGTCCGCTGCTCGTGGCGATCAAGCATCGCGAACGGCTGTTCGGCAAACGCGAGACTGCTGGGCCGCCGCGGATCTGAAGATGGACGGCTATTATTCAAGTCGCGGCTTTTGGATCAGCGCTTCGGCCACTTCCAGGAACTTCCCGGCCTTGAGCTCGCGTCGATGGTGGATTCGGATCGACCGCGCTACATGACGAAGTCGCTGGGCGAAGGTCGGCAGCAATCCCGCCGGCTGGCCCGGGAAAAGCTCGTCTCTTACTGATCTCCGACGGGCATCGCAGCGAAGCTTCGATGTTCACCTTCGCCGGTAACGATCCTGTCGCCGCATTCGAGCCACGCATGACCAGTCAGAGCATCGGCTGAATTTTTCGCGACTCCCAGTCGGATTTGGCTGCTGACGCCACGACGCGCGAGCATCTCGCGCCCGGCGATCGCTCTCACGAGGCAATTCTTTGCGGTTGGTACGATACGGCCGGCAGTCTCAACCGCCCAGCCGACTCTTGCAGCATCCGTATCCGCAAACACCGCCTCGGTCTGGCGCGCCACGGGTTGCAGAATCTTGCGGATCGGAACGAACATCACCGTAATTCGAGCCTTGATGACCGAGACTATGGCCGACGCGAGCAGCCAGCGATCGGGCGCCGCCAGCTTGAAGAATTTACGCAACTTCGTCTGCATCACGAAACCTGATCATTGACCTTAGACGTGCCAGGTCATCAGTGGCAACTCCCAATGTATCGAGAGTGGTCGCGGATTTAGACTAGCACTCTGTTCGAGGGGGAACCCAATTTTTTTGGGCAACCGCCGACCGCGAGTTGGGGGGCGAACCGCTACTAATTCCAGATCGTACCTCTGTGTGGCGAATTGCTGATTTTGGCAGAACGGGATGACGGAGTGGAGACTTGCTAACACTCGAGCAGAAGACAGCGAAAGAAGGCCCGACTTGGGCGGGATTCAGCCCCGACGAAACCCGACGCCTCCGCGAATTTCGCAAGCGATCTCTTGCGGCGCTAGGTGCTCCGGGAGCACCTTTGGAGGCAAGATGAGCACGTCGCACCAATCGACATCTGCGTCCGCCCGCAGAATCCAGTTCGCTTTCACCGACGAGCAGGAGCAATTCCGCTCGGCGGTTCGGCGATTTCTAAACGACAAATCTCCTACAACCGAGGTTCGGCGCCTGATGGCGACCGTCGAGGGTTACGATCCCGCGGTCTGGCGACAGCTGAGCGAGGATCTGGCGCTGCCCGGCATTCACGTACCAGAGCAATACGGTGGCGCAGGGTTTGGCATGGTTGAGCTCTGCATCGTTACGGAGGAGCTTGGCCGCGCGCTGCTTTGCGCTCCTTATTTCTCCTCGGCCGTGCTCGCTGCCAATGCGATTCTCAGCGCCGGTACCGAGGAGCAGAAATCTGCCTTGTTGCCCGAGATCGCAAAAGGGGCGCGCCTGGCGACGCTTGCAGTCACGGAGCCCGATGGTAATTGGGATCCGGCTGCCATCAAGGCTGTCGCCACTCCCGATTCGGACGGCTACCGTCTCGACGGAGTCAAAAGTTTCGTCGTGGACGGCCATGTGGCGGAGCTGTTGATCGTCGCTGCTCGCGCCCCGAAGACTACCGGCCTTGAGGGCTTAGCGCTCTTCACGCTCGACACGAATGCCGCCGGCGTGGAACGACGCCTTCTGGAGTCTATGGATCCTACCCGCAAGATCGCGCGCATCGATTTTCGCGGCGCTCATGCGCAACTGCTCGGCAATCTCGATGATGGTGCGGAGCCAATTCTCCGTACTCTCGATCGGGCGGCGATAGCGCTTGCTAACGAGATGGTGGGTGGCGCACAGACCATGCTCGACTCGGCCGTAGATTACGCGAAGCTGCGGGTGCAGTTCGGGCGGACCATAGGCTCGTTCCAGGCCATCAAGCACAAGCTCGCCGATATGCTGCTTGACCTGGAGCTTGCCAAGTCGGCGGCCTACTACGCGGCTCAAGCCGCCGCAACCGACGATCCCGAGTGGCCCGCGCTCGCCAGCCTGGCCAAAGCTGCCGCGTCAGAAACGTACCTGCATACCGCCGCCGAATGTATTCAGATTCATGGCGGCATCGGCTTCACGTGGGACAACGACACGCATCTCTGGTTCAAGCGCGCCAAAAGTTCGGAGGTGTTCCTCGGTCAGCCGAGTTACCACAGAGAACTCTTGATGCAGCGTTGGGGAGTTTGAGCGATGAGCAAAGTAAACGAAGCTGAGGTGCGTGCCGAAGTGCGCGAGTGGCTGGCAGCCAACTGGGATCCTGATATGTCGCTGGTGGAGTGGCGCGGCAAGCTTGCGGACTCCGGATGGGGAATGCCGCAGTGGCCGAAGGAATGGTATGGCCGCGGACTACCGCACACGCTGGCGCGAGTGGTGGAGGAGGAGTTCGCCAACGTGGGCGCAGTCCGCGCCGCCAGCTCCGGAGTGCGATTGCTGGCCGCGGCAACCCTGCTGGAACACGGATCTGATCAGCAAAAAAAGAAGTTCCTTCGCCGTATTCTCACCGGGGAAGATACCTGGTGCCAGTTCTTCAGCGAACCGGGCAGCGGGTCCGATCTCGCCGGCGCCACCACGCGCGCGGATTTGAAGGGAGATTTCTGGATCGTCAACGGACAGAAGGTGTGGACAACGAGCGCGCATCATGCCGACCACGGTCTATTGCTCGCCCGCACCGATTGGGATGCGCCCAAACACGAGGGGCTCTCGTACTTCGTGATCGACGTGAAGCAACCCGGTGTCGACGTGCAGCCGCTCAAGCAGATGAACGGTCACGCGTCGTTCAACCAGGTGTTCTTCACCGACGCGAAGGTCCCGCAAGAGAACCTGGTCGGAAGCGTCGGCGATGGATGGAAGGTAGCGATGACGACGCTGGCCCACGAGCGCCGCGGCGTCGAGGCGATGAGCGCACTGCCAAGGAGCGGGTCGCCCAAGGGGCGGATCTATCTTGAAGAGCGAGCAGAAACCCAAAAGGCGAATCAGCCTTACACATGGTATCCGCAGCGCGCCGGCCGCGTGGATCTCATTATCGAACGCGCGAAGGAGACTGGCGCGAACAAGGGTCCTTACGTCCGCCAGGAGATAGCCAGACTGCTGACGCTGGCCAAGTGCGCTGAGTGGACTGCGCGCCGCGCGCGCGCCGCTCAGCAACAGGGACGGCCGCAAGGTCCGGAAGGGTCGCTCGGGAAGCTCGCAGGCAGTCACGTCGCGCGAGCCTGCGCGCGCGTACATACGTTGATTACGGGCACGGAAGCAATGCTCACTGGACGCGAAAGTCCGCGGGAAGGAATCATCGCCGAAATTCTGGTCTCGGTGCCCGCCGTTTCCATCGCAGGGGGCACCGACGAAATCCAGCGCAACATCATCGCGGAGCGTGTGCTCGAGCTACCGAAAGAACCCCGGTTCGACACCGGTCCATTCCGTAACGTGCGAAAGAACTAACGGCTAGCGGTGCAATCCTTGTCGCTACTGAAAATTCAATCTTAATCCCGACTTTGAGTCGTGATTGCGGCTGGCTCACTTTGACGTGCCGAAAAACCCGATACGACACTTACTGGCGCGTCATGGCGGCGCGCACTTGCGCGTCGATCTCGCGATCCTGCGGTCCTGTGGGCAATTCGAACACTGCGCTCAGAATGCGTCCCGGGTACTTGAATGGCGATTGGTAGTCCGAGTTGACCGGCGAAAGACTGCGCCCGAGGTCCATCCCCGTGCTGGAAAGTATGCGGAGCAGGTTCGCGATTTGGCCCTCCCCTGCCTGGACTTCGTCGATCAGCAACGCCGCGTGCGCGGCGGCCTTGTCGGTCTTATCGATCTTCACGACGATTTGATGGCGGCCCGCGGCCAGACGATTGTCCGATTCGACCAGGGTGTGCTGATGAAAGCAGTTGTAGTCGAACTTCACCCGGCCCTGTTTCACATACAGCACGAATCCGCTGTTGCTGCTGCCACGCGAAATGAGCGCGCCGTCGGCGTCCAGGGACGGGTGATCGAGTTCGACGGTCATGGTCCAACCACGTGCGGTGGATGGACACGCGTCGGCGACGATATGTGAGATGGGCGGATAGTAAACGAAGCGACGGCGCGAGGTCGGCAGCCCCGGCCGCATCGCGGCGCGGAACAGCATCGCGGCCCCGCGATCGTCCAGCGGCAGCACTCCGTTGCGTTCCGCCTCGGCCCACCACAGATCCACCATTTCGTTGAGGCGCCCGGGTTCAGAGACGGCCAGGTCGTTGCACTCGGAGAAGTCCTCGTCGAGGTGGTAGAGCTCCCACTTGTCGTCGTCGAATGGCGTGCCCATGTCGTGATGCGTGACCGCCTTCCAGCCGCGGTGCCAGATTCCGCGATGTCCGAGCATCTCGAAGTACTGTGTGGTGCGCGCCGTCGCCGCGTTCGGATCGGTCAGCGCAGGCGCGAGACTGGTGCCATGAACGGGCATCTGCGGCACCCCGGCGACAACGCTCGGCGGCTCGATATTCAGCAGATCCATCACGGTCGGCGCGAGATCGATCGCGTGGCAGAACTGATGGCGGATTTGTCCCAGCGCTCCGAGCTTCGCAGGCCAGTGAACAATCAGCGGATCTCTTACTCCGCCGCCGTGAGTATTCTGTTTGTACCACTTCAGTGGCGTGTTACCCGCCTGCGCCCATCCCCACGGTATATTGCAATGGCTATTCGGTCCGCCGATGTCGTCGAGCCGTGCGACCGCCGTGTCGAGATCCTCACGCATGCCGTTGAAGTAGCGCATCTCGTCGAGCACGCCGGTCGGGCCGCCCTCCTGGCTGGCGCCGTTGTCGGACATCACGATAAACAGCGTGTCGTCGAGCAGGTTGAGCTCTTTAAGAAACCCGACGAGGCGCCCGATCTGCACGTCGGTATGATCCAGCATCGCCGCGAACGCTTCCTGCAGCCGCGCGGCAAACAGGCGTTCCTTGTCAGATAGATCCCTCCACGGCCTCACGCCCGGATTGTGCGGCGCGAGCCGCGTGTCCTTGGGTACGATTCCGAATTGCTTCTGACGGGCGAACCATTCCTCGCGCGCTGCGTCCCACCCGGCGTCGAAGCGTCCGCGATACTTCTCGAGATAGCTCCGCGGCGATTGATGAGGCGAATGAGTTGCGCCGAAGGCCAGATAGAGGAAGAACGGCCGCTCGGGAACCAATGATTTGGTGTCGCGAATGAAACCGATCGAGCGGTCGACGATATCCTCGGACACGTGATAGCCCTCGGCGACCGTGCCGGGTGTATCGACGAAGTGATTGTCAGAGGTCAGCTCGGGATAGAACTGATCGGTTTCAGCCTGCAGGAAGCCATAGTAGCGATCGAATCCTCGCTGCAACGGCCAATTCTGCAGCGGTCCCGCCGCGGTGCATTCCGCCATTGGCGCTAAATGCCACTTGCCGGCGGCGAATGTCGCGTGACCGTTGTCGCGCAAAATCTCGGCCAGGGTCGCGGCCGAGCGGGGAAGCGCGCCGCGCATGTTGGGAAAGCCGGTGTCCATGTTCGAAATGGCGCGCATCCCGACCGCGTGATGATTGCGGCCGGTGAGCAGGCACGCGCGCGACGGCGAGCACAGTGCGGTGGTGTGAAAGCCCGTGAAGCGCAAGCCCCCAGCGGCGAGCCTGTCTATATTGGGTGTCTCGATGGTCGACCCGTAGCAGCCGAAATGCGCAAAGCCGCTGTCGTCGAGTACCACGATCACGACGTTCGGCGCGCCCTGCGGGAGCTTCGGCTCAGGCCACCACGGTTTCGACTCCGCAATCGTGCGGCCGATGACGCCGCCAAATTCTTCGCCCGACGGATGCTTGTACGACATTGGTATTTCCTTCCGCGGTGTATTTTCTGCGATGTCCTCTGGCTAGCAGGTTCAGAGTCCCTTCACGAACTCGACCAACAGCTCGTTGACTTCCCGAGGCCGCTCCTGTTGCACCCAATGGCCGCATCCGCTTAGCACGTGCGAGCCACGCAATCCCGGCAGCGTCTTGCTGAAGTTAGCGATCGCTCCGCCACCCCATCGTGTCGGCCCATCCTTCTCACCGCCGATGAACAGCGACGGCACCGTGATCGGCTGTCCCGTGAATGCGGCCAGATCTTCCCAGTCGCGGTCCACGTTACGATACCGATTGAGTCCACCCGTGAGGCCGGTGCGCTCAAATTCGCTGACGTAGAAGTCGAGATCTTCGGCGGTCAACCAGCCGGGCAGCTTTTCCGGGATTGTGAGGCGGTCGCGCATCCTGCCGCCGTGAGGAATCGTGGCCATAGTGCCGCCGGCCGACGGTGGCGGCGCGTCGCCCGATGCGCAGTAGTAAAAGCCCAGCAGCCAATCGCGGACGTCGGGCTCGATCTCGGCTTCGGCGCGGCCCGGTTGCTGAAAGTACTGGATGTAGAATTCCTCCTTGCCACCCATCACGCGGAATGCCTCGCTTGGCCGCCGGGCGCCTCGGGGTGAATAAGGGACGCTCAGGAGCGCCAGCGCGCGAAACACGTCGGGGCGCAGCAGTGCGGAGTTTGCCGCGATCGGCGCGCCCCAGTCGTGGCCGACAATGATCGCGCTCTTCTCACCGAGCGCCTCGACCACGCCCAGGTTGTCGGCGACATGCTTCGTCATACGGTACTCGTCAATCCCCGCTGGCGCCGACGAGCGACCGTAACCGCGCACGTCGATCGCCGCCGCGCGGTAGCCCGCATCGGCGAGCGCATGAAGCTGATACCGCCACGAGTACCAGGATTCCGGAAAGCCGTGGACCATCAGAACGAGAGGACCCTTGCCGGCCTCGACGAGGTGGATACGAATACCGTTGGCCGTCACGACGCGGTGCTTCAGTTCAGCCATCTGTGCAAACTCCTGAGTAAGGTGGACGAACTCTATCTCAGGTCAGCGCGCATTTCATTCCGCTGCTGCACTTCGCGTCGCGACGCGCTTCTATTCGGCTCAAGAAGTAGCGACACGTTGTCGCGCGCAAACTATTTGAGGGTCAAGCGATCTTCGAATTTTGCCAGTTCGGTAGGATAGAGGTGGCGGCTAGCCGCGTCATGCTCGCCTACTTATCCAGGAATTCCCACGTTCGCGCCGCGCCGGGCGGGTTTTCCCGGGTAGATCTCGCATAAGGGCCGTCGTTATCCTCGTACAGCGACGTCCATTGTTCCCCCCAGTCTGCCTCGTCGGAATTCTGATAGACCGCATTCCCGTAGTAGGGGTAATAGGGGAAGGACTGGGAGGCGCTGGCGAATCGGCGGTTGCGCTGCCTCGCGCCCGTCGGATACCACATGCCAGCGTGATGAGCGGCGTTGAATGCGGTGTGTGCAGCGCCTGCGCGGTGGTTGCCATTTCGTCCCGCGGCGTCCGCGCGACCTGCGATCGCGAGCGCCATTGCTGCAAACATTGCGACGGCAATCAATTTCGTGGATTTCATCGCGATTCACCCATTAAACTCACTATATCGCACTTCGGCGAAAAGCGGTATCTGATCCGTATTCGCCTCGGGGAAGGTTACGGGGCGGTTCTTGCGCTCTGGGTATCGCGGCCCACAAATGCCAGGGCATACGCGAACAGGGCCAGGCCCACAGGCAGCATCAGCGATCGCAGGCCGAATCGGGCCTCGCAGATCGCGCCGATGGCGCATCCGACGGCGAAGCCAACAATAGCGGGCAGAGTGCGCGCGGCATTCTTTCTTGCCTCGGCGACGCCAGCTTGATCGCGCCCTGCCAGCACCTCGCCGACATCCATCGCGAAGCGCGTAACGTTGCTCGTCATCGCAGCCGTAGAGGGCGCTCCTTTAAGCGAGAACTGCACGAGCGCATTCTGCACGGCCATGGCGCAGACCCCGAGCATGCCCGCGATGATTGCATTGGTCGCGTTGGGGTCCGCGCCCGATCCGGCCGCGATGCAGAGAATTAGAAACCCGGCCAGCAGGAAAAACTGCAGTAGCAGCAAGGGTCGAAGTGAGGCGACGCCAATGGATTCCATGCGGCCCACCAGCACTCTCGTGACTATGACCATTACAATGAAGACCGGCACCGACAGCATCGCAGCCATCTGAGCTCCGTCACCAGCGACGATGCGCGCGGCCAGAATTACCAGGTTTCCTGTTATATGAGCGGTGAATAGCCCGTTGAGGCCGAGGAAACTGATGGCGTCTGTGCATCCGGCGGTAACGCTCAACACGAGCAGCAGCACTTGAACCGCGCGCAAATCGATCGAGGGCGCCGGGTCAGACCTTGGCGAACCGCTGCGCGTCGATGAAACCGGATTTCCGAGTGTATCTTGCATCTATCTGACGAGAGTCGTTGCGGAGACAATCTCCATGCTTACGTCCGCATCGAGCGTTTGCCAAGAGGATTCCGAAGCCCAGCTGTGGGCGACGCGCGAAGCGGAACAGGCGCGCAGCGAGGCTTGGCTCTGCTAGAGCGGCTGATCGTGATGCCGGGAATGCGAGTGAAGAAAATATACGGCCGCGCCCGCTAGCAGACCGGCGAGCGAGTACAGATAGTAGAGTTGCTGCAGCAGGAAACCTCCGATGGCAAGGCGCGAGCCGCCCTTTTTGAGCAACAGCCTGAAGAGACCCCGGTTGAGCCAGTAGGCGACGACGAGCAATGCGCCGACCACGAACCAGAGGTACGGACTCACCAGCGCGAAAAGAATTGAGAGCACCAGCGCGACGCTTACCATCGCAGCGATGCGTTGCTCGTATGAGAAATTCAGATCCGTGTGCGGACGGCGCCGCTCGATCCAGAGCAACGTCCAGGGGATCGCGCGGTGAGTCACATCAGTGGCCACCAGTGACGTCAGGGTCCATCTTTTCAGATGCTTTACCTGCAGCTCGGGATCGAGAACGATAAACACGCCGCGGTCAACCAGCCGGTAGCCGAGCTCGACATCCTCGATCGCCCAGAGTTTCTCGTCGAATTCTCCAGCCGCGAAAAAGCACTCCCGCCGGATCGCGCCGCACGCACCCCAGAAGGTGGTCGCGTTGAGGTGCGAACGCTGATGAAAATAGTGATGCGCTAGATTCTTGAATCGACTGACCGTGGAAACATCATCGGGATCCGCGTCGTAGGAGCCGATCAGCGCGCCCACCTCCGGCCGCGCCATCGTCGCAACCACTCTGCACATTCCGCCGGGCGCCAGGACTACATCTGCATCGATAAAGAGCAGCAGCTCGCCGCGGGACGCTTCCGCCCCGCGGTTGCGCGCGGCCGACGCGCCCGAATGCCGCGGCAACTCGATCAGCCTTACCGGGTAGCGCGAGGCGATCGCGGCGGTCTCATCGCTCGAGCTGTCATCAACGACGATCAGCTCGACATCGTCGGTCGCCTGAGCGACTAGTGCGTCGAGGCATCGCGGAAGCGTCGTCGCCGCATTGCGGGCGGGGACTATCACGCTGACTCCCGGCCTCGGTGACGACATTTCCGGGCGCTTAGCGAAGTATCTTTTGCTCAGCGGCGACCAAAAGATGGCGGCGCTGCATCGCGAGCAGGTTCTGTCGAATAAACGCCAACAGTGTAATTACTCCGGCGGCGAGCGCGCGGCCGATCGTCGCGTGGAATTGAAGGTTCTGCACTATGAGCATGATGAGGCCGATGTTGATGAGGTAACAGTCCACTCCGTCTGCCAAAATAACTAATGCTCGCCGCGACCATGGCAGCGCTGCGAGATTCTTGCGGCCGGAATTCTCGACCGTAGCGCCGGCCAGGCAGCTGACTGCGAACGCGATCGGGTACCAGACGTGGAAGTAGTAAATCAACACCTGATATACGACCAGGTCGAAAATCAAGGGAATGCCCGCGGCGCCGATGTATCCTGAGCCCATCGAGATCGCGTCGAGCGCCGGGATTCCCCACACCTCACGCTCGTCCTCGATCGGGTTCGGCACCGCGCGGCCGCCTTCGCTCACGCTATCTTCGCTTTCCAGATATTCGGCGTCGGAGTTGACCCGCCACAAATCGTACGACCCCCCCATGATGTTTCGCGCCGCCATCAGGCCAGTCATCATGGCGTGATCCTGGTTGTTGTACTTATGCATCCCGTTGCGCCCGGCGACCTGCAGATTGGGGGCTTCTATAGCGAGGAACTCGCGAACTCTGGCGACGTTGGCTCGATAGTCATGGTCGTACAATGGGTATGCCTTGGGCTGACGGACCACCGCTCCGTCGACAACCTTGGATTTATCTGCAAGCCCAAGAGTCGCGAGCTCGTCCTTGGCGATTGCGATCAGCTGCTCATCGGAAGACGACCACAGCGCATCCTTCTCGCTGCAGAAGTATTCCAATCCTAGAACCGTGAAGCGCGGATCGGGCACCATCTCCGCACTCCAATTCTTGAAATTCTGGATACGTCCCACCCGCACTCCCGGATCGTGGATATAGATCCAGTTGTCCGGGAAGAGTGTCGCCTGATCGATGATGAGGGCGACGGTGATGAAATCGCGATAGCGCAGTCCGCGCGCGCTCGCTATTACCGCCTCGGGCGCGGGCGGACTGAATCCCGCGATCAGTTCCGCGAGCGGCATCGTCGAGACGAAGCTGTCGCCGCAGTAAGTCTGCGAGCCGTCGCAGGTTTGGGTTGTCGCCGCGACGATGCGTCCGCCCTCACGATGGATTTCGCGAACCGGGTGCCCCATTCTCACCACACCGCCGGCTTCCTCGATTATGCGGGCCGCCCTTTGCCACATCTCTCCAGGCCCCAGCACCGGGTATCTGAAGTGGTCCACCAGTGTCTTGATCACCGCGCCATTGTGGCTCGGCACGTGCAACAGACTGCGCATCACAGAAGCCAGCGACAGCCCCCGGATGCGTTGTGCCGCCCAATCGGCGCTGATCTGGCTGCATGGAATGCCCCATACCTTTTCGGTGTAGGTCTTGAAAAAAGTCTGGTAGAGGCGCGGTCCGAACGCGCTTTCCACCCAGTCCTCAAAGCTGCGGATTTGAACCGGCGGGCGGCGTTGTGCGAGCAGATAGCTGACCAGACTGCGCAGCGCCTCGAGCGGGCCGAGGTTCCGCAACGCATCGAGCGGTTCGAGCGGATATTTGAAGAATCGACCGTGGTAATAGACGCGCGAGAGTCTCGAACACTCGCGCATCCTGGGACCGAGCAACTCGGTCCATAGCGCTTCGATTTCGGGACTCTTCGAGAAGAAGCGATGGCCACCGATATCGAAGCGGAATCCGCGATATTCGACGGTTCGCGCGAGCCCTCCCACGCAGCGCGAATCAGCTTCAAGAACTTCCGGCTGATAGCCGTTGCGGGCAAGTTCGTAACCGGCAGTGAGACCGGCTGGCCCAGCTCCTATAATGATGACCCGACGATGATTGGGATCAGACAAATACCGTCTCTGCGGAGATTTTGCTACACCCGCGTCAAATCCAGAGTCAAGCAGATCGCCTCCGACTCCGAAACAGGGGAACGGACTTCGAAGTTAAGCCCAGGCTCGAACGCCGTGATTGCAAATCGCGTGCTGTGGGTGCGAGCATGAGCGCGGTTTAAGGTGGAAATTCCTGATAAGCAGGTGATTGCGCCGAGTGACTGGTTACGTCGGTTGCATGTGGGCTTTGGCACTTCGCTAATCTTGGCTCTTCTACTCTCGCTCAACGCGCTGTTCCAGTTCTGGCAGTATGCCGCCACACAAAGCTCCGGGATCGATTTCTTTGTTTTGTGGAGTATACCGCACGTCTTGAAGACAAAAGCCCTCGCGAACATCTACGCGCCCGACAGTCAAAGAGATATGGCTTCGGTCTTGATGACCGAAAGCTCATCGCCGCAGGTATCTAAGGCGCAGCGAGAGGCGACTACGACGAACCTGCAGCTTGATAATAATCGAGTGGCTGTCACCGGGTCGCCTCTGGTCTACGCACTGGTCGGTCTGACTGCCAGCGGCGCCTATGAGACAGACCTGAGCCGTTTCAGGGTAGTGTCATTGCTCTGCTTCCTGGGTGCGATACTCATCTTGTGCCGGCTACTCCAGTTCTCGCCGGTGTCGACGCTCTTGGCAGTCGCGCTCTTCACCTCGAGCTTCCAGCCACTGCTCGCCGATATGTGGGCCGCCAACCTCAATCAGATTCAGCTGTTGCCACTGGCGTGCTTCCTGCTCTTCGTCGCGCTGTCATGGGACGTGCTCGCGGGTCTGACGTTGGGCATCGGCGTCGTGCTCAAGCCTAACATAGCGTTCGTTGCGTTCCTGGCCGTACTCGTCAGCCTGGCGGATCGGGAATATCGGAAGATGACTCGCCTCCTGTTGGGCATGGGTCTGGCGGCGCTGCTGTCGGTAGCGATCTCGGTGAGTTATTTCGGCCAGCTGGCGATGTGGCCGGATTTCATCCGGAGTCTTCCGCGTACTCTTGCCACCTCGGCTCCGATGGAAAACGGGAACCTCGGTCTGGCGTTCCTACTGTTTCGGACGATGGGCTGGGAAGTGTCCAGGTACATCTTAGTCATCCTTATGGCCATCGTAAGCGTAGTGATCTTCAGAGCCCGATGGGATCGCGCGAGGAAACCGGCAGCGCCACCTTCGCAGAGCGGCGATGAATCAACACGATCGATGCATCGAATGGTTGTTGTCGTCGGTCTGGGATGTGCGGTCATGCTGATGTCCAGTCGGCTGGTATGGCCGCACTACTATGTCTTGCTGATTCCTGTGGAGTTGTATCTGCTCAGACCGTTGGGCTGGGGAGACCGACCGCAGCGGCGCCTCGTAGTCAGCATATTGGCCGCGATCGGTTTCTGCTTGCTCTCCAGGGCAATGTGGCACGCGATGGCGAATATGCTGCAGGGATCGATCGCCGTCAACGCAGCGACGGCGCTCATCTTCAGCCTCGCGCTCTGCGAAACGTGGTGGCAAGCGGAGCTCGACCAAGACCAGAACCTCGGGGCCACCAGCCGATCGTAGTTAGCCATAGCTCAAGCGACCGACCTGCCGAACACTGACCGCCACGAACTGCTCAATCGACGAAATTCTGAACCTAGCCGAAGTCGGACGCCGCAGGCGCTACGCCGATTACTATCACCACTCTCGCACGCATCTGTCGCTCGACAAAGACTGCCCGGATGCTCGCCCCATCCAACCTCCGAACAGCGGCAAGGTGATCGCAATTTCGCAAGTCGGCGGGCTTCACCATCGCTACGAGCGCCTCGCCGCCTGATCCGCTTTCGAGGGCTGCTCAGTCTCCGAGGCTGGCCCCTGTGTGGCAAAGCCATGCCATCGCGTCCAAAATCCGCATGGCGAACACCGACGGACTGATCCTCCCGAGTGGGGGATCAGCTCGTGCGTTTCATCGCAGCCCACTCGCCGCAGCCCAGAATCTCACACGAAATGGAGTTTTGCGCAGCCACAGGTGTTCCAGATCAAGCTGCGTTTCACGGTTGTTCGCCACACTGCAATGGCCCGAGCGACTTTATCGCACGGCATTTGGCGCATTGTGAACCGCAGTAAAGGTTTACGTCTATGAATTCGCGCGCCCAGTCGCGATACTTGGCCATCTGCCTGCGGGAAGGTAGCGATGCACTGCACGAAGTGCGAGTTCGAGAATCCAGCCGGCATGAAATTCTGCGGGAAGTGCAGAACCGCGCTCGGCCTGACCTGCCCGAATTGCTCCTTCGAAAATCCCCCAGGGTTTGATTACTGCGGCCAGTGCGCTGAGGCGCTTCGCGGCGACACCGGGATTGCAAAGGCCAAGTCGGCCCCGGCGAAGCCTGGGGCGGCAGTCCGCATAGGGGCGGACCAAGCCGATGCATCCGCGCTCGAGGGTGAGCGCAAGTCGGTCACGGCGCTGTTCGCCGACATCAAGGGTTCGACTGAGCTGGAGCAGGACCTCGACCCCGAAGAGGCGCGCGCGATTATCGATCCCGCGCTCAAGCTGATGATCGACGCGGTGCGGCGCTTCGACGGTTACATCGTGCAATCGACCGGCGACGGTATCTTCGCGCTGTTCGGCGCGCCTCTCGCGCACGAGGACCATCCGCAGCGGGCGCTCTATGCGGCACTGCGCATGCAGGAGGAGCTGAAACGTTACTCCTCAGGATTGCGCGAGGCCGGCAACCTGCCGATCGAGGCGCGCGTGGGCGTGAACACTGGTGAGGTGGTCGTGCGCTCGATCGCGACCGGCGATGGGCACACCGAGTACACCCCGATCGGGCACACCACTAATCTCGCCTCACGGATGCAGGCGGTCGCGCCAACCGGCTCGATTGCGATCGGTGAGCCGACCCGCAAATTCGTCGAAGGATTTTTCGCGCTCCGCGCACTGGGTCCGACCAAGGTCAAGGGCGTCAACGAACCGGTCAACGTTTACGAGGTGACGGGACTCGGGCCGTTGCGCGCGCGTCTGCAGCGGTCGGCGAGCCGGGGTTACACAAAGTTCGTTGGGCGTCAGCGCGAGATGGAAGCGATGAAGGCGGCGGCCGAGCAGGCCAAAGTCGGTCAAGGCCAGATTGTCGCCGCGATGGCCGAAGCGGGGGTCGGCAAGTCGCGGTTGTTGTTCGAATTCAAGGCGACTTCGCAATCAGGCTGGATGGTGCTGGAGGCGTTTTCGGTCTCGCACGGCAAAGCTTCGGCCTACTTGCCGGTAATCGATCTGCTGCAGAGCTATTTCAGGATCACTGGCGAAGATGATGAGCGCATACGGCGCGAAAAGGTCGTCGGCAGGCTGTCGATCCTCGACCCTTCGCTTGAGAATGCGCGGCCCTATCTGTTCGCGTTGCTTGGAATCGTCGAAGGCGAGGATCCGCTAGCGCAGATGGATGCGCAAATCCGCAAGCGCCGCACGCACGACGCCATCAAGCGCATCCTCCTGCGCGAGTCGCTCAGTCACCCGCTGATGGTGATCTTCGAGGACCTGAACTGGGTCGACGACGAGACGCAGGGCTTCCTGAACCTGCTGGCCGACTCGATTGGCACCGCGCGCATCCTGCTGCTCGTGAACTACCGGCCCGAGTACACGCACAGCTGGGGCAACAAGACCTACTACACCCAGTTGCGGCTCGATCCGCTCGGCAAAGAATCCGCGGAGGAGATGCTGGCGGCGCTGGTCGGCGACGGGGTGGAGGTGCGCCCGCTCAAGCGCCTGATCATCGAGCGCACCCAGGGCAACCCGTTCTTCATGGAAGAGACGGTGCTGGTGCTGTTCGACGAAGGTGCACTGGTGCGCAACGGAGCGGTGAAGCTCACCCGGTCCCTCAATGCGCTCAAGATCCCGCCCACCGTGCAGGCCATCCTGGCCGCGCGCATCGACCGCCAGCCGGCGAATGAGAAGGAGCTGCTGCAGACGTTGGCTGTAATGGGAATGGAGTTCCAGCTAAGCCTGATCCGAGCGGTCGCCGCCCGAGCCGACGACGAGCTCAACCGGATGCTCAGTGATCTGCAGCTTGCCGAGTTCATCTACGAACAGCCGGCGGTGGGCGATGTCGAGTACCGCTTCAAGCACGCGCTGACTCAAGAAGTCGCCTACAACTCGGTCCTGAGCGAGCGCCGCAAAATGCTCCATGAGCGCGCCGCGCGAGCAATAGAATCGCTGTACGCGTCATCGCTTGATGACCGTCTGGCCGACCTGGTGCGTCACTATCGCCAAAGCGAGAACGGGGCAAAGGCGGTGGAGTACCTGTGCCGTGCTGGCGAACAGGCTGCCCAGCGTGCCGCCTACTCCGAGGCCGAGGCTTATCTCGAAGCCGGGCTGGAGCGAATCCGCGCGCTTCCCGAAAGTCCCGGGCGTTCGCGCGCTGAACTCCGCATTCAGATCGGCAAGGGCCAGTTGATTCAGGCGACCACCGGACTGGTGGCGCCGGAGGCAATAGTCTCGTTTAACCGCGCGCGAGAGCTTTGCACGTTGGTCGGTGACGACGCTCAGCTATTTCTCATGTTGGACGGGCTACGATGGTCGAGTCTGTTCAGACTGGAACTGGAGGAAGCCAGGCATCTGGCCGAAGAGCAAATCGCGCTCGCCGGGCGCTCGAACGATCCCGCCTATTCAGCGCTGGCCAGCGGCGCCCTGGGCGAGGTCTTGCTCTGGATCGGAGACTACGCGGCTGCGCGGCGCTGCCTGGAGCCACCGGTCTCACTAGGACTGCTCGGCGATCTTCGCGGGCCAGCGCTCCAGAATCTGGTGGTGGGCCGTTCGATCCTCGCGTCGGTGCTGCTGATGCTTGGGTTCGGCGACCAGGCGATCAAGCGGCGCGACGAAACACTCGCTTGGGTTCGAGGTCTCGGCGTGCCGGATCCGACCGCGACCGCTTTCAATATGGCCAGCAGGCTTGACCATTGGTGCCGGTCTCCGCAGTTGGCACTGGAGCATTCAACGATATGTATCGAGACTTCGATTGAGCATGGATTGAGAAGGGAGGTCTGGATGGCGACCATCATGAAAGGCTGGGCGCTGAGCTGCCAAGGGCAAGTCGAGGAAGGCATCGCCGAGATGCGCGGAGGAATCGAGGCGGCCGAGTCAGCGGGCGTCGTGATTCCCACCTGGTGCCTCTTCCCGTTGGCTGAGGAGTACCTTCGAGCCGGCCGCTCAAGCGAGGCCGGCGAGCTGCTCGATCAGATGCTGGAACGCGTGCGGAGTACCGGCAACCGTGAGGATGAGGCTGACGTTTACCGGCTCAAGGGTGAGCTTTCGATGATGCAGGCTGCCCCGGACAAAGTCGCAGCAGAAAAATGGTTCCGTGCAGCTATTGAAGTCGCCCGCCGCCAGAGCGCGAAGTTACGAGTTGCGCGCAACGATGAGCCTTGCGCGACTGCTGCGCGACACTAGCCGCAGCGAGGAAGCGCGCGCGATGCTGGCCGAAATCTACAACTGGTTCACCGAGGGCTTCGACACCGCCGACTTGATGGACGCCAAGTCGCTGCTCGATGAATTGAACGGCTAAGTTTACCTGGGTCAAAAAGATGCGCTGGGCGAAATGCGAAGAGGAAAGTCCCGAAACAAAACGCTTCTGCGGCGATTACGCCGAACTTGACTTAAGAGTGGCAGAATCCTACAGGTAGGCGGCAGGGCGATCGGAGGCAGCCGTTTCGAATCAATCGGATACGCGGACCCAAGGTTACCTTTCCCGCATCAACCTGAATCAATCACGATAGTGGCACAAAGGCCACAAACGCGAAGAGGAGTTGCACCATGCAGTATTTCCCTCTTAAGCGAATCGGGCTCGCGATGCGGGAGGATCCCCGCGGCGTTCGCCGAAAAGTCCTTCGCTAACCTTCGATGTCTTGCGGCGGCGATCTAATCGATTGCGACCGGCCGCGAAATTTAGCGGCGAATGACATCCCAGGCCGATATGAGATCCGGTCAGTTCGACCGGCGCCCAAGGCGACGGATCGCTGCGCTTCGCAGCCCGGCGAAGCGCGCGGAGGGTACCTCCGACGCGAGTCTGGACTTTCTTTCGCGTTGAGAATCAGTCCCCTGTAAAGAACGCTGTCCACAACGCGCTGGCGGGCGCGATGATTGAACCCGTGCCTTACGATCCCGAAGGCGCCGGGCCTGGCCTGGTAGTCTTCGATTCGGTCTCGGCCGAACTGTGCGCCTTCTTGCGCGAAGTAACTCGTCGCGACGCCGGACGCGTGCTGGCCGTGGGCGCATCGCGATCCGCCTTCAACGCCGAGAACTGCTGGCAGTTACTGGGGGCAGGCGCCTCGGACGTGTTTGCGTGGGATCATTCCGGCGACCCCGGAGCCGAGATTGCGGCGCGCCTGAACCGTTGGGAAATTGTGGACCACCTGATGCGCTCACAGATGGTCGAGCAGACCTTGGTGGGGCAGAGCCCGCGATGGAGACTGGTGCTGCGGCAGATAATCGAAGTGGCGCACTTCACCGACGCCTCGGTGATCATCCAAGGGGAAAGCGGGACCGGAAAGGAATTGATCGCGCGTGCAACACACGAACTCGATTCGAGGCGGAACAAGGGCGCGCTGGTAGTGCTCGACTGCACCACGATTGTGCCAACACTGTCAGGATCGGAATTTTTCGGTCATGAGAAGGGCGCTTTCACCGGCGCGATCGCGGCGCGCGACGGGGCGTTCGCGATGGCCGATGGCGGCACGCTGTTCCTGGACGAGATTGGCGAGTTGTCGCTGCCGCTGCAAGCGGAGCTGCTGCGGGTCATCCAGGAAGGGATGTTCAAGCGGGTGGGCAGCGACGTGTGGCGGCGCGCGAACTTTCGCCTGCTGTGCGCGACCAACCGCGACCTGCTGCATGAAGCCGCCGAAGGGCGCTTCCGCAAAGACCTGTACTATCGAATTGCGGCGTGGGTCTGCACGCTGCCCAGCCTGCGCGAGCGGGTAGAGGACATTCCGCTGCTTGCGGTGCATTTTCTCAAAGGCTGTGCGCGCAACGGAGCCGCTCCGGAACTCGATCCGGCGGTCAAAGAGTTTCTGCTGCGGCGTTCTTATCCCGGCAACGTGCGGGATTTGAAACATCTGATCACGCGCATCAACGGGCGGCATGAGGGACCGGGACCTATTACGGTTGGCGACATTCCTCGCGAGGAGCGGCCGGAGGTGGAATGGAACGATACGGGATGGGACGACGATCAGCTCGAGCAGCAGATTCGGCGCGCGCTCGCATATGGGGTAACGCTACGCCAACTGAGCAGATCGGTCAGCGAGATCGCCATTCGCGTTGCGATTGCGGAAGCGGGCAACGTTCGCGGCGCGGCCAACCGCCTGGGGGTGAGCGCACGCGCGTTGCATCTGCGCAAGGCGGCGCATCGGGAACTGCCACTGTGAGAAACAGCAGCGCCTTCGTCCGGCGCAGCCAAAGAAAACGTCGTCTGCTCTTCGGAAATGCAAAAGGATCCTGTCAGCGGCCTGCGAGCCACGGATCGACTGCTTCGGGTCTAGCTTGAGGGGCGGCCGCTTTCGACACCATCGCCGACGGCACCTTTCGGATGCGTGAAGTCAGCCTCAGGAAGTTGCAACTCAGTACCAAATCCTCGTCGGCGGGCGACAATCCGAGCAGGCGTATTTTCGCGAGTTCCAGTCCAGGATGAATCCACGGGCCGTCGGTGCCGTACAGCACCTTGCCCGATCCAGCCCGGCGGATCGCATCGACCAAGTAATCGAAACGGCGGACTCCGGCAGTGTCGGTGAAAATGTTGGGATGGCGCACCAGTTGATCGATCAGCGATACGTGAGCACGCCAATCGTCGGCAAAACTGCCGAGGTGCGGAATTATGAAGTTCACGTCGGGATATTCGTGCGCGAGCAACTCGACCGGCGAGGTTTCGCCCATCACGTCATACAGCACCGGCAACGAATACGCGCGGGCCACGTCGCAAATCTCGCGGCTTATGCGTGCATCGTGGCGATGCACCTTGATGCCGCAAAAGCCGAAACGCTCCACCGCCTCACCCACCATCGCAGCGATTCGGCCCGCATCGCGCTCCGCATGGACCATCGCATAGCCGTAGAACCGGCCGGGTTCGCTCGCCACGATCGATGCGAGCCGGCGATTGGCTTCGCGGTAGTTCGAGTCAAAGGCCGGCAGCAGAACCGTCCGCGCTATTCCCGCCGCCGCCGCGCGGCGCAGATAGCGATCCAAGCTGGCGTCAGTGTCCCAAGGTCCGGTTAGGCCATCGCCCTTTCCCGCATGGCAGTGGCTGTCGATGACCGTCGCACGCGCAGGTGCCGTCGGCGGGCGCCTGTGGGGATGCAACCGAGCTCGGCGCATCGGGATCATCCACACGCCCTCCGCAGCGCTGTGCGCGGTACGTCCGAATGGATTGCATGCGCCACAGCCCTTACGGCGCGGTCGATATCGGCCGGTGTGTGACGGGCAGTTATGATGAAGCTGACGGTCGCTCCGGGGCGGCAAGCCGGGCGATGAAGCACTGCGCCGATTCCCATCCGCTGTAAGCGCCGGTACAGCATCATCGGGTTTACGTCCCCGCGCAGGCGCGGGCTCTGCACGGGGAAAGGAGAGTTGACCAACTGAATTCCTGCGTCGTGCAGGCCGCGGCGAAAGCGGCGAACCAGCATGGTCAGCCGGGCGCGCACAGCGTCGCCCATGCTGCGATTCAAATCGAGAGCGGACCTGGTGGCGTGGAGGTCCGCGAACGAGGGAGGACTGGAATGGACCCGGGTAGTGCTTCGCTGCTCGAAGGCCGCGATGAGACCGGCGCTCCCCGCCACCATAGCCATAGGCACGCCGAACCCTTTCGCCATCGAACTCACCAGCATAACGCGCGGGTCTGAGATGCCGAAGGTGCTGAGAGAACCCCCGCCTCCGAAGCCGTATGGCATCGCCGCGCTCGATGAGTGGCCAAAGATGGCCAGAGCTTGGGTGTCATCCACTACTACCATCCCGCCGAACCTGAGCGCCTGAGCCAGGTAGTATCGAAGCGGCGCAAAGCTGCCGCATCCGGTGCAAAAACCATCGGTAACCACTATGGGCCGCTGCCCCCGGCGCGCATCGCGCGTCACCTGCCGCCAAAGATCGGCGACATCGTGATGTTTGAAGATGCGCACCGGCGTGCCGTGGCACGCTGCGCGTTCGACACCCCATCGGGCGATCGGGTACGCGCTCGCGTCGAGATAAATCGTGGTGTCGCGGTTGCGCAGGATCAGGAACAGGTCCCAGAAGGCGTGCAGGGTCGAGCGACAAAGAGTCACGCGCTCGGTTCCGGTCAGCTCGGCCAACCGCCCGCCGATGGTCCGTGACAGGCGGGGCGTGCGCAGCGCGGCCGGAACCCCGGTGGTGAGACGGGCCCACGGCGGCAAGCTCGCGCTTGCGTGCCGCAGGCCCAGGTAGAGGGAGGAGGTAAAGTCAGTCATCGCCGCGCGCCTTTACCGTGGACGCGGCAATGCTCGAGCAATTCTCGTCGCTCCAATTCGCGCCTGACCGGCTGGACCGGGCCACGGAGCGTTAGGAGGCGGCAGACTCTGGAGCCGCTGACTCAGCAGTAGCGACGGCAAGGTCGCATCGGCATGTTCGGTGAGATCCACACCGGTCACCGCGCGGTAAGCGTGGTAGTAGCCTTGAATCTCCGGTCGCCAGTAACGCGCCCAGTTGGCGGCAAATTGCGGCTCGATGACGCTAGGCCAAGCGCCGAACCTGATGCCGAGCAAGACCTGTTCTCCGAAGACCCCGAGGTCACGGAAGTGCAGGATTGAAGTATTCGACCAACCCTGCAGCGTCTTCATGGTCTCAACCCGATCCATCCAGGGTTCGGGATAATCGACCATGATGCGAGACGGCAGGTACTCGCGGAACTCGGGACGCGCCAGCAGCCATTCCTGCATAAGCATTTCCTGCCGCGCGGTCCACGGCAGGTCGCCGTACTGGTTGTGCGCGCCCTGGGTGAGGAGGAGATGCACTTCCTTCAGCGCGTTTAGGATAGGGAAGCCGTCCGCAACCACCGTCGTGTCGTCGTCTTCCTTATAGAAGATGGAACAGAGGAAAAGCAGATTGTGGAACGCCTCGAGAAAGCGGAAACGGCCGTCGGCGCCGCGCACTGACGGCACGGCTTTGCCGACGAGGTTCAGGCCATAGTGGTGGTCGTACTCGTAGGCGCGCCGGGGCACGCTCAGGCGATGCTGCTCGTCCTGGATGTATCCCCAGAGGAAGTTGTTGAGCGGACGCAGCGGATCGATTTCGAGCATCGCCAGCGGATCGCGATCGCCGGAACTGTGCCGATTCTGGAAGCGCCAGGTAATCGCGTTCATCGTCTGCGCCAGCATCCCTTCCTCGTGCCAGTACGACCAAATCAATTCAAGCAGGCAGGGATGGGTCAGCTTTCTCATCAGGATGCCCATGCATTCAGTCACGGCCTCCTCCGCTTGAAGAATTGCCGATGATCCCGCCACAGGTTTCACCACCGCGACGTCGCCTAGTTTTCGCCGGATGATGTCGAGGTATGGAAGAGTTTTTACGACTTCGCCCAAGTTGTTCGTGCCGGCGACCTGGATGAGCTCGTTCCATGCGGTCTCAATATCGCCCGGTCCAACGGCGCGATAGTAACGACGGCTCTCATCGTCGAGGTCCGCTGCGGACATGGTCGCGAAACCCGGGTGATCAATTGATACGCCGCAATTCAACATCACGAAGACTTCGGTCGCGACTTTGAGCTGCCGGTATGCATCGGTGTCTGGAAAGGGAAGCCGGAGCCTATGCTTTATCGGATCGCGAACATTCCTGACGTGGTTGATGGCGGCCGGCGTGTCCAGGTTGATGAGACTGGGGTCGCCGCCGCACAACACGACCTCCATGAAGCTGTTGTAGTTGTTGAACGACAACGCGTTGGTGCTTTTCCTGATCGCGGTCCACAACGCCTGGTCTTCCGTTGGATCTTCAAACGCGCGCCGCATCTGGACCGTCACCTGCTGCGTTGGAACATCAGTGAGTCTGACGTTTGCGGTGAGGCTATCCAGTAACGGAACGCCGCCATCGAGACTCGAAGGAGGGGATGAGCTGGAAAAGTTCTTTAGCGGTCCGTTCGCATCGATCAGGGAGGAAAGCCCCGTAGTGAGGTCGCCGAGACTAGTTGCCTCGTAGATCGTCACCGTGACCCGACAATCACCCACAGGGACACCGGTCGTATCCCAGAGCGCGGCCAACTGCTGGTTCCCCTGAAGAAGCGAGACCAGGAGTTGCTTCCCGTTGACGGGAAACAGTGCCGAGGCCGAATACGGCGTGTTCTGGCTGGGAAGGGGAGTAAAGGTCCCAATCCCGCTCGCATCCCAGATTGCGAGATAAGCGGGTGGCGTCCCTGTAGGTGGCGGTTGCGACCTTACACTGAATAGCACCAGGTCTCCGCTAACGTGAGTCGAAGACGCCGGTTCCAAAACGAACATGGTTGATGCCATTGGTTTTCTCCTTACGAAGGTTCAAACGATCGAGTTACCATCGGATAACAACGACGCCTGGCGGGGCGATGCCCGCAGCGTCGCGCAGATGTCCGCAATATCGAGTGTGCTGCTGAGCGCCCAGTAAGAAATGAGCTTGCCCAGCCAGCGGTCTTCCCTTCGGGACTGAGCCGCCCGCTTACGCGAGCGCGGCCGAAGACGGCGAAGATCAAGGTGGGCGGCGCCGCCTTCATTAGGGGCGGCGCGGCGCGCCACCGCTCGTATTGAGCGAGCAGGCGGTCGGGATTTCGATCCGTCATCGCCACCGTTTCGCCGAGCGAACGGCCACGCAGCGAACGCGGACGATGATTGACCAGCACCGAGACGAACTGGCCCAGAGTCGCGCGCAGCAGCATGAGGATCCGCGCGCGCGCCGGGTCCAGGCCGTGCGCCGGATAGAATGATTCGAACACTGCGGCCAGCGCCCGCCATTGGCGATGCGGGTACAGCGCCTCGCCCATAGCGCATGAGAGCAGCACGCGAATGAACGGAAACGGATGAGGATCATCAGGGTTGATCCGAAATACGAACCAGCGCGGCAGGCTGACGATTCCGATGAGGCCCAGGCTCGAGCTGATGCCCACTTTGGCCACTGCCCAGAAGTCCGCGATGATCTCCGAGATCCATCGCTCGTACATCTTCCACGCCGGCCGTTCCGCTGGAGGACAGCGGTGCTGCGCCTCTTGCAACGCCGTGCGCAACGACGCCACCAGGCCCAGCAGTGCGGCGGCCTGATGCCCGACTTCGTGAACCAAGGAAGAGGCGATGCCGTAGCCGATCATACGCTCGCGTGGGATGCGGATGAGGGCGGCTGGATTCTCGCCCCCGCCGGGCAGTCTGGTTCGGGCGCGACGGATGGCGCCGCCCATTCCCCGATGCAGGAAACAGATGATCGGCGGAGGATCGTAAAACCCGCCCGGCAACGCGAGCGCATCCTGCGCGGCAACATCGAGCCCCGAGAGCCAGACTCCGGTTTCGTGCTCGCTGCGCTGACCGATCGCTTCCGCAAACAGGTCGAGCTGCGAGAGCGCGGTGTTGAAGCGCAACCGCAGGATGGTGAAGCGTCGCTGCATTTCTACCGGGGTGGTGGAGCGGCCCGGCCCACGGAGCCATCGTATGTAGCCGTGCACCTGCGCGCGTATCACGCGGCGGCCACGCAGCAGGTATCGCTCAATCGCGATCAGCGATACCGGCATCAGACCCGCCGCGGGTACCATCGGGTTTCTCAACGAGAAGGGCTCTACTCGATCTAGCCGTCTGAGCAGAGCGCGCGCCTCGTGCTCGAGCAGGGAGGCGGCGGTGTGTGCGGGACGCAGTATCGGACCGCCGGCAATGGGTGCAGTTAGGGCCACCGCTCAGACTCCGATTACGATTATTTTACGGCCCCGCCTGACCCAGCGTCCGCTGAGCGGTGCGCCCTGGGTCCGCATGGCTGCCGAGGGTTCTGGCCAGCCATCTGCTACGCCGGTCGAGGTGTAGTCGGGTGCCGACGAAGCTGCGGCGTCCCAGCCGTCGGGGGCATAGCCGTAGTAGGGGTGGCCGCGATATCCGTGCATCGGCCGAATCGGACGCCGGCCCATTGTGGCTGCGGCCGGAGAAACGGTTGCAGCCGGAGAAACCATCCCGGGCCGCGGCGGCACGCGAACGCCTGCGCGAGAGAGCGCAGGGGCGAGCGCCGGAGCGGCAGTGCTCGCCAGCGTACGGATTACCTGCTTGTACAATCCGGGCGCCTCGGTTCGCGCCGCACGCGCTAAAGCGGCACGGGCGATTCGCAGCGGGCTAACGGCCACGCGCGGCTGTGCGAATGCAGCCTGACGGGCCGCGGAAGATGCCAGGCGGACATAACGCCGCGCGACCTCGAACTCGGCCTGCTCAGCCGGCAGAGCCTCGAACTCAAATTCAAAGAGGCCGCTGGCCATCGAGCCGAGCTTGCCCCCGAGCGCAGTGCCAATTCCCGGAGCGATCATCGAGCCGAGCGCGCCGCCAACTACCGGCAGGGCCTTCTTGGCGACACCCTTCAGAATGCCGCCCAGCGCGCGGCCGACAGGAGACTTGATGAACCCGCTGACTCCTTTGGCAACCTTGTTGAACAATCCGCCCAGGAACTGTTCCAATTCCTGCTCGTTGTTGACCCCGAGCAACTCGGAGGTGAGTTCAATTTCCTGCGCCTCGCTGAGAGGAGGGGCGACTTCACCGCCGAGTACGGAGCCGAGAACGTCACCCAGAAACTGTTCGTGAGCTTCCGGGCCTTCTCCCATTTCGCCGAATTCCCCAAACTCGCCGGTTTCGAATTCGCCCATTTCGCCGAACTCGCCAAATTCGCCAATTTCGCCAAATTCGCCGAATTCAGACCCGATTTGTCCGTCGTATGTGCCCATATCTTTTCTCCTTTTGGGTCAAGCCCTTGTTCTTTGATGAGGTCCGGCGCGCTCAGCCCCCGAACAAAACGATCGTTTTTCCGCGGCGAATCCAGCGCCCGCTGCGCGGCCATAGCAGCGACGAACGGCCTTGCAGCCGATGCGCGAGTCCGGGCGCGTAGGTGCGCGCGGCAGCCAATGCCGCAGTGTGCGCCGCGCTGAGAGGATTGGCGGTGGGACCAGCAACGCACGCGTGCTTCGCCGCCGCACTCGCGAAGCGGACGAACTGCCGGGCGACTTCGAACTCCTTGTCTTCGGGGCTGAGGCCCTCGAGTTCGAGGCCCATCATCCGTCCGGCCTGGCTCGCTAAATCCGCTCCGATTGCGCCTCCCTGTCCGGGCGAGGCCCACTGCCCCAGCGCCCTGCCGACAACCGGCAATGCCTGGCGCGCGGCGTCCTTGAGGATTCCGCCCAGCGCGCGGCCTGTGTCTGACCTAGCAAACTGGCCGACCGCGCTGCCGACCTTTCCAATCAAATCGCCAAGAAACTGCTCGAGGTGTTGATCGTTGGTGACTTCGAGCAGTTCAGAAGCGAGTTCGAGCTCCTGTTGTTCGCTAAGCGGACTTTCGGCCGCTTCGAACAACTCGGGCGCCATCTCGCCCATCTCGCGATCGGATTCGAAACCCGCCACTTCTAGTTGAGTTCTATCGATGTCGTGCATGCCCATCTCCTTTGCCGAGCTTGAGTAAACGCGCCAGCGTCCTAGTCATCTGCTCGCTCGCGAATCGTTCGAGCACTTCAGCGCAAGGCCCGTGCCGGCAGGGCATTGCAAAGACCTGGCTGATTTTCAGCGCAGCTGGCTGAAGCTGACTTCATTCCGAAGATGATTTTCAGAAGAGTTGTGTGAAGTTAACTTCGCTCCGACGATCGTCATGGTACGCAGATCTGTGCGGAGTTCGGAAAATGTCGATGGGCACGCGAAATGCTTTTCGTTTCGCAGGACCGCTGGAAGACCTCGCTATGATTGGCCGGAGTTGTCGAAAGAACTCAGTAGGTACGGCCAAGAGAGCATAGGGTACGGGTGAAATGGTCGCTCTCCGAGACAGAAAAGCCACTGCTCAGAGGAATTTGACCTGGATTCTCCAACAGGCGAATGAGTCTCGAAGGCTGGTAATTTGTTCGGAATAATACATCGGTCGGATGTCGAGGCTTCGTAAGCCAATGAAAAAACGCACAAGCCGAGAGCGCAGAGAACAGCCGCAAGTCGAGCGGGTCGAAGTCCTTGAAGTCGTTACGCGAGAACCCGACAGAGCAGTTGCTGTCGCTCTTGAGACCCAAATCATCGATCTTCAAGAGCAGGTTAAGGAAGATGGAGCCCGATTCACCACTCTCCAAGAGATGGTGAACGCGAATCAAGTCCAAATCAGCGCCCTCGGAGAGACGCTTAAAGCGTGTCAAGCCCAGATCAGCGATCTCCAAAATCAGACCACACGGATCAATACATACCTGGACAACACGCAAAAACCGCCACTTGCACCGCTGCCTACTCCACCTGTGATTGACCTTGTCCCGCTTCCGACCCGAGACAAAAACGGTGTCCACATCAGCATTATTGGCAGGGGTTTTGTCCCAAGCCTCGATCCCACGAATCCGCAGAGCGTTTCTATCGTTGTCACGCGCAGCGATGGATCGATGCAGCAGTACAGAAAGTATACCTCTCCGAGCGGGACGCTGATCGATTCGACTTTTACATTCAGCACCGATATAAATGCCGCGGACCAGACCTATAACGTTGCCGCCACGGACGGAAGTCCCAATGCGCAAGATTGGACGGGCAAGCTGTGGAGCAACTCGGTCTCTTTTGTCAGCTAGACACGTTGTCGCCCGGCTATCTGGCCTCCTGAATCCAATTCGTGAAAAAGCCGAACCAAACCCGAACGAAGTCCCTCGACGGAGCCCAGGTAGCGCCAAAGGTGCAAAAAGCGTGAGCGAAGGCTGCTGGAGGATCACTGAGACGACTGATGAGGGCAGCGAAGGGAACGACGATAAAGGCCCGGACTCGTTGGCGGAGAGCAGTCATCTCGAACCCCTCGGGCGACTCCCTGTGGCAAGACTGGGGAATAGGCCCGGCCGAGACGGTAACGCGAAAGAAAGAGGGACCGAGCGTCTGAGCGCCCGAGCCCTCGATAACACCTCTTGGTTACTACTTCTTGATTCTCATTTTCTTAGTCTGCGCTGCCGATCCATAGCCCTTACTGAAACACTTTCGACACCGGCGAGCGCATCCGCGACAAGATCGCCGCTTCCAAACAGAAAGGCATGTGGATGGGAGGCACGCCGCCGCTGGGCTACGACCTGCGCGATCGTCGTGTGGTCGTAAACGAAGCCGAAGCTAGGACGGTGCAATTGATCTTTAAGCTCTATCTCGAATTCAAGACCTTGCGCCGGGTGAGAGAATAACTGGATCGCAAGTCCGTTCTCTCGACGAGTCGTCTCGGATCGCGCCGGACTGGCCTCAACCCTCAGAGCTTGCGGTTTTGCCGCCGCCGAACTCAAGCAGGCGGTCGAGGCAATCGATGCCAAGGTCAAATCCCATCAACAGCTTGAGACGACAGCGGACACGAGCACGCTCGTAGAGCGAGTCGAGCTAAGGCGGGACGGAATGCAGATCACACTCAATCTTGCGAGCGCTTCTGCCATTCGATCGGTTCCCCGCCGGCGGAGACCACCTCCGAATGACAGGTCTGGTTCCGCTGCAGATGAGGCGTCGTGGCACCGAATCTCTTCTGAACAGAGAGGAATCGGAGAGAATTGGCGATTTGCAAGATTGGTCGCTCTCTCTGCTGCCACGAGCCGAGCGAATCAGCCTGCCGCGCGCCAATTTGCCGCCATCTCCGGCCTGTAGGGAAATAATACAAACTGCGTGGCGGAGAGGGAGGGATTCGAACCCTCGGTACCGGTTACCCAGTACGCCAGATTAGCAATCTACTTCCGGCCCGCGAACACTAGGACCCTAGCAAGACTCCTTGAGACAGAAAACCCCTGCGGCAGTGCGACTTGCCGCGTCCGGGTTGGTCGGGAAGTGTCCCATCGAGTCTCGCCAGATCTTGTTCAGTCCGGGAAGTTTTCCCCACCCTGTGCCCACCCTGCTCGCTTTTCTGACAAACCGCAGGAGAGAGTTCTATGAACTCGAATCCCTACGTCGAAGCTCGTCGCGAATGGGACGAACGTTACGCCGATCTCGTTCTCGGCAAGCGCAACTGGCAGATCACTGCGGCCGGCCTACTGCTGCTCAGCTTGATTCTTGCCGGAGGAGTTGTCTGGCAGAGCACCCGCAGCCGGTTCATCCCGTACGTGGTCGAGGTCGACAAGCTGGGCTATGGGCTCACCGTTCCCAAACCTCTCATTCCGAGCACAGATCCGGCGCTCGTTGATCGCATGGAGCGCTATGAAGTTGCCAGCTTCATCCGCAATTCGCGCTCGGTGAGCAGCGACCCCAGCGCCGAGCAGCACATGCTCAACGACATGCTGGCGCATGCGAAAGGTGCGGCGGACAAATACCTCGACGAGTACTTCCACTCCAACAACTTCTCGCACAATCCCTTCAAAGAGGCCGAACACCAAACGGTCTCCGTGCAGATCGACTCCATCCTCGAACTCTCCGCACACAGTTTCCAAGTGAGATGGACCGAGCAGGTACGCGACCGCACGGGCGCAGCGCTTGACGCTCCAACGCATTGGGAAGCTGCGCTTCAGTCGCAAGTTTCTCCACCCGGATCTGACGACGCGATCATCGACAATCCGCTGGGATTTTACGTGACGCAAATCAGCTGGGCCGAACAGCAGAGCTAGGTAACCGACGGAAGGGAGGCGAGTTCGATGAAGCGTATTGGCACCGTGGGCAGTTTGGCTTTGGCACTGACGATCGGAGGGTGTTCGGCACAACAGGGACACCAGAATCAATCTCAAGCCGCGAACGTAGCGCCAATCGAGCCTGAAGCCGCACCGCAGTCCGAAGCGACGCCCAAGCCTATCACCGGGGCGGAACTGCTCGCACAGCAGCCCTCGGAGGTTCGGGCAGCGTACAAGGACCACGATCAGAACGGCCAGTGGCCGACGTACAAGACGCCACGATACGTACTCTATCCCTTCAGCCAAGGGCCCGATCCCATAGTCGATTGCGAACCGCTACGAACCACCGACCTGCAACTACAAGCGGGTGAGACCATCACCGACGTTGCGATGGGCGATACGGAGCGATGGATGGCGACGCCGGCATCGTCTGGCGATCCGACAAACCCGACGCCTCACCTCGCTGTGAAGCCCCAGGCGCCAGCGATTGCGACGAATCTGACCATCTACACGACGAAGCATATCTACCACCTGCAGCTACGATCGCGCGGCGGCCACGCCATGCAGGAGGTTGAGTTCTACTACCCAGACGATCTCCTGGAGGCGATGCGTAGAGCCGATGAGGCCGCGGCGCAAAGCACGACAGTTGCGGCAGCAGATCCACCGACGAGTCCGAGCGAGATCAGGCCGATCGCTTCCGTCGATCCGCGTCACCTCAATTTCGATTACGACGTCTCCGGTCCTCAAGTTCCGTGGAAGCCAATCAGAGCCTTCGACGATGGAACCCATGTGTTCATCCAGATGCCCAATGGCATGCGTTCCAGCGACGCGCCCGCGTTGCTGGTCGCGGCGGGCAGCGGAAGCCAGATGGTGAATTACCGCGTGCGCGGCGAGTACTACGTCGTCGATCGCCTGTTCGGTCAGGCAGTAATGGTTGCGGGAGTCGGCCGACAGCAGGACCGCGTGACGATCCAGTACGCGGGCAACGCGAGGTAGGGGCCATGTCCGAGATCGAGGAAAGCAAGCAGCGTACGGAAGTCGATGAGACCAAGCGGCAGCAGGACGAAGAGAAGATCCGCAACGAAGGCGGCCCGCGACTCAATGGAAGGCTCGCCGCCACAGCAGTGGGTCTCACGGTCGGGCTCGTGATCTTGCTCACGTTGGCTGTGCAGTCATCCGGTCCGGGCGCGCAACCTGCGGGTCGTAATGGCACCGACGATACCGCATCGAACAAGAGCGAAGTTCAGGACCTCATCGCTCACGCTGGCGATCCGGCGCCTGCCGCATTCCCTGCGCCTGCGACGGAGCCCCCACCCATGGTCATCCCGAGAGAGCAAACCTCGGCGCCGACGGTCTCGCGCCAACCGAGCAGGTACGCCGAATGGGCGCAGGACAAGTACATGAAGGCCTTAGAGGCGCCCGAGATGGTTTCCGCATTCCACAGTGGTGCGGCGCTCCAGATCCCGAGCATGACTCAGACGGGGAATGGAGATGCGAACAACGCGCTCGCGTTAAACAGTTTCCAGTCTTCGATCGACTCGTCTTCGTCAGTGAGGCTTCATCCGCCTGCATCGCTGTACACGGTGATGACCGGCAGCGTGATTCCTGCCGTGTTGATCAGCGGGATCAATTCCGACCTACCTGGACCAATCATCGCGCAGGTCAGCCAGAACGTTTACGACAGCGCCGGCGGACGATCACTGCTCATCCCCCAAGGCAGCAGGCTGATTGGTTCCTATCGAAGTGCAGCAGGATACGGACAAAGCCGTGTGCAGATTCAATGGCAGCGCCTGATCTTCCCGAACACCGCGAGCATGGACATTCCGCAGATGCCGGGAACCGACGAGGCGGGTTACGCGGGCTTCACCGACCAGGTGAACAATCACTACATGCGCACCTTCGGCACAGCAGCGCTCATGAGTCTGATCAGCGCAGGACAGGCGGTGGGACAGATGGCGGCGTTCGGCGGCGGCATGGGCGGACCACTCGGTTACTACCAACCAAACCAGTGGGCCATGGCATCGCAGATGGCGGGCTCGTCCGCGAGTTCGCAATTCGGTTCCGTTGGGCAGCAGGCGATCGAGCAGGGAATGAGTACTGGCCCGACATTGGAGATCCGACCGGGCTACCAGTTCAACGTGATGGTGACTGAGGACCTCGTCTTTCCGGGTCCGTACAAGGGTTGAGTCGTACACAAAACATACAAGCACTTGTGCACAAAACGTACACAGTTGGTCTCGCAAGGAGAGCGGCAATGGGAGTTCTAAAAAAGAAAGAAGAACGGACCGAGACCGTAACCATACGCATCCCCTCGTCGGTGAAGGCGGAGATAGATCAACTACGTGATCGCGCCGAAGCAACGGGATTCGATCTGAACGCCACAATGTCCGAATCACTGACGCGATTGGTGCGGCAGGTACGGGAAGAACTCGATGGGATCGAAGCGCCCAGCACTAGAGGCAATCACTCAAGAGCGCATGTGAATGGTCTGACCCGAGTCGCAGGCGAGGTTTCTCAAGCGTCCAGCGGCGGCGGAAATGGCGAATAGCACTAACTGAGATCGGTGAAGATTAAGGGATGGAGATTTATGGGGAGGGGAACGCGCGGTCGTAGAGCAAGATAAAGCGAAGTACCACACCATACGTTATGTCGCGCGTTCCCCTCTTATTCCAAGGATTTTCTCAACATGAAGTACAATTCTGAAAATATCCTTCCGATAGGCGGAGCGAGTGATATTTCACCGTCCTGGAATCAGTTTTGGGCACCGCTTCTTGCCGGCATTTCGACAGTTCTCATGGCAGCAGGCATCACGTTCTTGATGCGACATTTTCGAGTCGGCTTGACCCCTTCCAATAGTTCATGCGCCGAGGGTTTCTATCGCCTCGTTGACACGCCGATAAGGCGTGGCGAGCTCGCTGCAGCATGCCTTCCCATCAAGGTTGAGCAGGAAGGTCTAATGCGCCGATACCTCGGTAACGGCGATTGTCCGGGCCGCGCAGAGCCGGTGCTGAAGGTGATCGGCGGCTTGCAGGGTGACGAGGTAGACATCGAAGCGAGATGGATTGCAGTCAACGGCAAACGGCTCGCCAACAGCGCCACACTGACGCGGGACAGTGTTGGCCGCGGCCTCACTCACGTGGTGTGGGGTAAGCGCAGAGTCGCCCCGGGAGAGGTCTGGCTATTTGGTTTGAACAACCCGCGAAGCTGGGATTCCCGGTACTTCGGTCCGATTCATGTGGGAGCGATTCGTGGAGTTGCCGAGCCTCTGTTGACGTGGTGACGAGTCATGGCGAGCGGCGCACACAGCACAGAGCAGGGTCTTAGGGTTCACTACCTCACCAATCTCGGCGGCCTCGTTGCGCTCGCGGGCCTGGACTTGGAGCCACCCGATTTTCTGCTCGGAGCATTGCTCAGCGTCGCAAGAGAAGCCGTCGCTATTGGTCCGGAACAACGCGCAGAGATCGCGGCAATGGGACAGGTGAAGCTCGACGAGCGCGCGACCGGAAAACGCGCGTGGACATCGTGGAATCGGGCGCGGGAACTTCACAGCATCACACTCACGAGTACACAGATTCGCCGAGTAATCGTCGCCCTCGGAAGGTCGGCTCCGAAAGAAATCGAAGCGCTCCCGTCAGCGCTGATGCGAACGCTGGAAGAGGTTGAGCGCGATGGCTAGTCGGCCTCGATTCAACAAAAAAGAGGTCGAAATCCGAGTTCGACCGAATCGGCGCGGCGACCAGAGGCGGCCTCTC
>CAWDXY010000002.1:0-971612 GCA_963806485.1 uncultured delta proteobacterium | reverse complement strand
GCGCTGGATTCTCGCCTGGTTCTTCACCCAGAAGGTCCCGCTCTATTTTCTGTCGCTCCCGTACAAAGGCGGTCGCGCGACGATCGGAAGCATGTATCTTTATCTGAACTGGCGCTTCTACCTGGGGCGCTCGTTCGGGCAGTGGTTCGCCTTTTACAGCGTCTGGGGAGCGGTACCGGCGACCTTAACTCTCGCCACTCTCGGCTATCTCCTTCTCCGCGGTCCCGAGGACCGTTCCGAGGGGAAGCATCTTCGAGGCCTCACGTTGATCCCGCCGCGCCGGTTGTCACGCCGAACTTCGCCGCGCCGGATTGCGGAGCGACCGACCCGGAGTTGAGCTTGCTCGGGTGCGCATTCCGCGCTCGACTGAGTGCGAGCATTTTCTGATTACTGGCGCAACGGGAGCGGGAAAGTCGATGGCCATTCGCTCGCTACTCCGACAGATCAAGGCTGCGCCGCGGCGACCTTGCCATCGTGGTCGATCCCGAGTGCGAATACGTCTCCGAATTTTATCGTCCGGCGCGCGGAGACCTGATCCTGAACCCGGTCGATGAACGCTGTCCGTACTGGTCGCCGTGGCTGGAATTGAGCGAGCGGTACTACCAGGCGGACGCGGCGACGCTGGCGGCTTCTCTGATACCCGAACCTCCGCGCGGCTACGAAGGCGGGTCAGATCACTTCTTCCGGCAATCAAGCCGGACTCTATCGAAAGCCTGCTTCAGATCGCCGCACCGCGAGAGCCGCAGAGCGTTCCGAGGCTGCTCGAACTCAGTCGCGATCAGTTGAAGCAGGCGCTGTCCAGCACGCCGGCATACAGCCTGATCGACCCGGAGCACACGAGCAGGGCGCGGGGATCATTGCGACCGTTGCGAACGCGACCAGACCATTCCTCTATCTGCCGCCCGCCGACGGGCGACCGCCGTGGAGCGCGCTGGAATGGTCCGAGCATCCCGAAGGATGGTTGTTCGTGACGATGCGCGACGAGTCCAACTGGCGGCGCTGCCACTCGCGAACCTCTGGCTCGACCTGATTGTCGGCCGCCTGCTCAACTCTTCTCGCCATCGGCAAAGGGTCTGGATCGTGGTGGACGAGCTGCCGGTGCTGGCCGTCAAGCGAAGCTCGAGACGTTGGTAACTCGCGGACGCAAGCGTGGACTCGCCGCCGTGTTCGGGTACCAAAGCATCGCGCAATTGCGCCGGATCTATGGCCAAGAGCAGGCAGCAGTACTCGCATCGATGCCTTCGACCAAGCTCCTTCTGCGGGTGGACGAACCCGAGACCGCAGCGTTCATCGCGCGGCAAATCGGCGATCGAGAGGCGTTGCGTGAAGAGATCGGGACGAGCACCGCCGAGCACGGCAATCGGTTCAACATCCATCCGACGCGCCGGACCGAGCCGGTCGTTATGGCCTCCGAGATACAGCGGCTGCCGAAACTGGAAGGCTATCTCTGCATCGCGGGACTCGATCGTGCGCGCGTCAAAGTGAAGCCGTGTCTTCCGCACCGGCGGCAGGTCGAGTTCATTCCGCGCGCTCTTCCGAGGCCGGTCATCAATGAGCCCGGCGCCGATTTGGCGGCGCTGACGATGAGTCGCGGGCCGATTGCGCCGAACGGGACCGCGGGCGCCCCAGTGAGGATTCAGGACTGATGCTGGTAATGTCAAAAGGCGCGCTGACCGCCGCCAAGGCCGAAACCTACTACGAGGAGAAGTACTCGCACGACGACTATTACTCGGAGAAGCAGCAGGTCGTAGGACAATGGTTCGGACGTGGCGCTGAGGATCTGGGCCTGTCCCGAGAGATTTCGACCGAAGACTTCCGCGCCGTGCTCCGCGGGCTTCGCCCTGCCTCCGGCGAGGTGCTTGTTAACAAGGCGAACGGCTACGACGACCGACGAGCTGGCTGGGACGCTACCTTCAACGCGCCGAAGTCTGTGAGCATTCAGGGGCTGGTCGGAGACGATCACCGCCTTATCGAAGCCCACGAAAAGGCAGTCAGTCGAGCGCTGGTGGAACTCGAACAATATGCACTCTCGCGGCGCCGCGGGGGCAGCGAATGGGTCGTGACCGGCAATGTCGTCGCCGCACGTTTCGATCATATCGCGGCTCGTCCCGCCAGCGGCGTTGAAGACGGCTACGGTCCCGACCCTCACCTCCACACGCATGTCGTGATCGCAAACATGACCCGGCGGCCCGATGGAGAGTGGCGCGGCCTCGATCCGATCGAGATCTATCGCGCGCAAGCCTTAGCCACGGCAGTTTACCGCTCTGAACTGGCCCGACAGGTTCAACAGCTCGGATACGAAATCAGGATCGGCGGTCGAGACGGACGCTGGGAGCTGGCCGGCTACACGCGCGAGCAGGTAATGGCCTTCTCCCGTCGTCGCCAGGACATCGAACGGACGCTTGCGCGTGAAGGGCTGGCGGGCGCCGAGGCGGCGCAGAACATCGCGCATCGAACGAGGCTCTCTAAGGATCATCGCGACGAAGAGAGTCTCAAGGCGGAATGGCGCTCGCGCGCGCGACAATATGGTATAGGAGTCGAGTGTCAAATCTCGGACTCGCGCGAGCGTGGGCCGCTCCAACATCGACCTCCGGAAAAAGCCGAGGAAGCCGTCCGCCACAGCATCGAGGAAAACGCCGAGCGCGAGGCGGTCGTCGACCGCCGCGCCCTTGAAGCGAAGGCGCTGCAGCATGCGATGGGAGCCGTCGACCTCGAACAGATACGGACGGAGAGCAAGCGGTTCGAGAGAAGCGGCCTTTTGATCGCGGTCGGCGACGCCGTGATTTCGCCGCGAGGCGCTTACACGACGCCGGAGATGATCGCCCTTGAACGCGGGAACATCGGACTGATGCATGCGGGCCAGGGCGGGGCCGCCGCTATCGGCAGTTTGAACGAGATTCGCCGATGGGCGAGCCAGCGCAACTTGCTTCCTGATCAGACTGCCGTCGCCGAACTCACGCTGGCGTCCACCGACTGGATCACCTCAATCGAAGGCCGCGCCGGCGCTGCGAAGACCACGACGGTCGGCGCGATATGCGAATTCGCGGTAAACCAGGGCTATGCTGTCTACGGGTTCGCGCCAACGACGCGTGCGGTCAAGTCGCTTTCGGAAGCAGGTGTTTCTGCCAGTACAGTTGCCAGCCTCCTCGAAAGGCAATCAGCACGCGATGCCTCAAGCGAAGTCTGGATCATCGACGAGTCGAGCCTGCTCCCCACGCGCCAGGTTAACCGGCTTTTCCGCAAGGCTCGCGAGCAAAGCGTAGAGCGGATTGTCCTTGTGGGCGACCAAGGCCAGCATCATGCGATCGAAGCGGGACGGCCCGTCTATCAGATGCAGGAGGCCGGAATGCTGGTCGCCCGGCTCGATACCATTCGCCGCCAGCGCGATCCTGAGCTCCGCGAAGCGGTGACGCTCGCCGCCAGAGGCGAAGTCGCGGAGTCGCTCGCGATTCTTGACCGCCGCGGCGACATCCGGGAAGTCTGCGACATCGAACAGCGCCGTAAACAGATTGCGCGCGAGTACGTTGCTGCCCATCAATCCGGGGAGCGAGTTCTGGTCATCAGCCCTGCAAACGAGGAGCGGCAAGAACTGAACGGAGCGATCCGCACCGAGATGATCAAACGCGGTCACGTTAGTCCGATCGAGCAAGAACATACGATTCTGGTTAGCCGAAATCTCTCGGGCGCACAGCGCGCGATCGCTTACAACTATGAAGAAGGCGACGTGATTCGCTTCACGCGCGGAAGCAAACAGTTCGCGATCGCCAAAGGCGCCTATGCGCATGTCGAAAAGCTCGATCGCGACGCGAACATGCTCACGGTGAACACGGGCGACGGGCGGCGCATCGCGTACAATCCGGTCCGGCTGTTCGGTGTCGAAGTCTTTCGCGAGGAACCTCGAGTCCTCGCACAAGGCGACCGAATACAGTTCCGCACACCCGACCGGGCACTTGGCGTTGCCAATGGCGATTTCGCCACAATCAAATCCATCGACGCTCGCCGCGCCCTTTTGCGCTTGGACAATTGCAGGGAGTTGAGCGCAGCGCTTGATCGTCTCAACCACATCGACCACGGCTACGCTTCGACTTCGCACTCCGCGCAAGGCGCAACCGTTGATCGCGTGATCGTCGATATCGACACGCGCCTGTCGCCTGAGCTCGTAAATCGCAAGCAGTTTTACGTGTCGATCAGCCGCGCGCGAAACGCGCTCGCAATTTATACCAACGACCGCGCTCAGCTCCCTCGCACCGCGAGTAGGAGCCGCGAGAAATCAATGGCCATTCAGCATTCGACTCCAGCGCCCCGACATAGCTTCACCATCTTGCCTGACGGCAATCGCCAGAGTTTCAGTCGCGGTCACGGAATTCGACGATGAATCAAAGGGGTTTGTGTCGCTCGCAAACTACAGTTCGTTGTCGGTCGGGTCTGCGCCCTAGGTTGTGAAAACTTTGTGACCGAAGAGATCTCGGCTCAGCCTTTCGAGTGAGAACTGGTTCCGCTCTCGGATGCTCTCTTCAACGATTCGCATCAAGGCAGACGCTGTGAGAAGATCCACGCTCCTAATCGGCGAATCTGCCAAGTATTCCGTTAGCTTTTTCAGGTCCCCATCTTTGAACGATGGGCCAACAACAACAAAGTAGAGCTTATCAAAACCCTGGCGCTGCAAGGTCGGCCCCTCGGTCTCGGGCGTATTCCAAGAATTTTCGATCCTCGGTGCCCAATATATAACCTCCGGACCGGACCTTGGCGTCCACGATCACGGCAAATCGATCGCGAGGTGCGAGCGCGACAAAGTCGGGCTTTCGTCCGGTACCTTGACCGAATGGCGAAATCTCGAATCCAAGACAGCGAAATGCATCAGCCGTTCGTCGTTCAAAAAGTGTGCTCAGACTCAAATCGCTTGTCTCGAACGGAACTTGCTCGCCTCGCGCTAGTACGTCCAAGTACTGAAGGCACTGCGGCAGAAATGGATGAAAGCCCGGCGCCGGAGTCGTCCCTCTGCTCGGCCTGCTCTGATGGTCACGGTTTGCGAGGCGCCACCAATCGTAGTCTAGGATCTGTTGTAGTTCCGGCTCTGTAGTTCGAAGCCATTGTCGAAAATGGACATCGAACTCCCTCTCTCCGCCGAATCTCTTCTTGACCGTGCTGGTCTTAGCTCCAAGTTCTCTCTGTGCGATAAGAAGCTCGCCGCGCGTGGGTATCTTGCCGAGATGCAGGCAGATTCGAGCATATTCCCGAAACACAGTTTCATCTGGCAGTCGATTGTCAAACTTGTTTGCCGTCGCGCCGGCTTCTTTAGCAAGAGCGCTCCTTGTGGGCCAATAGTAAGACACCTCGCTTTCTTTGACCCCCGTCATCTTGCAAAACACCGCCATTCCAGGCGTCCGGCCGAGCTTTCTCTGGCAGGCGCGAAAAAGGTCTAAGATTTCCTCCCGGCTTTGCCGCATGCGGAGCAGGATGCCATCGCACCGCCTGCCCAACAAGCCCGTCTCAGCACCTCATCGGATTTCCGCTCTGCGGATAGATGCGGACCGGCTTTGAGTGCCTTCTATCGGTGGCGCTTGCTTCACTGGCACGCCGTGCCACCGGCTTCCGCCGGACGCTTAGCTTGTCACGCCGTGCAGCGTTCCGCTTCGCGCGTCTCGGAATCTTGCACGCGCCCTCAGGTTCGGGTGAAGGGCGCGCGCCTTCAAAATGGTGCGGAACCCGAAGAACAGAATCGCGTCCTGCCCCTGCGGAGAAGCGGACGCAATCACACCTGCGTGGTTGGTCTGTCATTGTGGATTTCTGTAATTCTGAGATTGTGGCTTTCGATGAATTTTCTTCCAGATTCCGATAATCTTTAGCGGCAGGAGGCGGCGAGCGGCGGGTTGCTGACGCTGATAAACTTGAATGAAGAGTTTCGGTCAAGTGCTTAGGGAGGCTCGGAAAAAGGCCGGGCTTACACAGAGAGAGCTTGCCGCGCGCTTGAAGCGCGAAGACGGGCGTCCAGTGGACCCTCCGTATCTCAATGCGGTCGAGCACGATCACCGCTATCCGCCCGAGGACTACCTGATCCAGCAGATGTCGAAGATTGTCGGCATCTCGCCGGATGTGCTGTACTTTCACGCGAACCGCCAGCCGCCGGACGTGAAGACCGAGGCGGACCAGGAACGACTCGAAGCCGCTTATCGTGCGTTCCGCAAGGCGCTGGGAGTAAAACCGGCCGGCAAGCGAAAATGAAGTTGCTTCGCGATCCGCTCGGACGCCCAATCAAGCGTCTTTACTTCAAGGCGGAAGAGCTCGACGAGCGATGCGAGCAGCTCGTCGCGGACTTCATGCGTCGTCACTCCGGCGGCTACAAACTGCCGATTCCCACGGACGACATAATCAGGATGATTGAGGCAGAAGCCGACGACCTCGATATGTATGCCAACCTGCCTGAAGGACAGGACGGATACACCGACTTCTTTTTCGACCGAAAGCCCCGAGTGAAGATCTCTGCGCGGCTTTCGGACCCACGTTATGAGAACCGGCTTCGCTTCACTCTAGGCCATGAATACGGCCATGTCTGGTTTCACGCTCCGCTCTGGAGAAAAAGCGCACAGGAACCAGACTCCCGTCCCGTCGAGCCATCTTGGACCTGCCATCGAGAGAACATCGAGACCGCGGCTGAGAACGACTGGATGGAATTCCAAGCGGGCTACATCGGCGGGGCACTGCTGATGCCAAAGTCAGAACTTTCGATAATGGCGGGCGAGATTGCGCTGCGTGAGAGCGAGAAGCCGCCACTTAGAGTCGATTCAGAGCTCGGCCGCGCGGCGATCGAGCGGATTAGGCGACGTTGCCAGGTCTCCGAGCAAGCCGCGCGAGTCCGGCTATTTCGTTTGGGCCTTCTGACCGAATCGTGAATTCGGGGCGTGCGTAGCAGAATTATGGAATTTGACAATTCCGTCAGAATTGATCTATGATCCACCTTGACGATGGGTAAATGACCATCGCACTCAATGGATCGAGGTGTTGTCATCATGTCAGTAGTTCAAGTCAGTTCCCAAGCTCAAGGCGCAGATTCGGAGAGGCTGAGTACCCCAAAACTCGGCTGGACCCTGGACGAGCTAGCCCGCAGCCTCGGCGTCTCGGTTCCGTTTCTCCGGCTCGAAGTGAAACGTGGCCGGTTACGCGCGGCGCACTTAGGGCGGCGGATCGTGCTTCTCGATACCGAGGTACGTCGCTACCTGGCCGAGGCGAGCGATCGCGCGGCCTGAAGATTGTGCAGGGAGCTAACGCGATGAGTGTTTATAAACGGGGCGAGATGTACTGGTTCAAGTTTCTGTTCCAAGGGCAGCTCATTCGAGAATCGGCCAGGACCAACTCGAAGACGGTCGCCCGCGAAGCGGAACGCGCTCGTCGCCGCGAGATCGAGCTCGCGGTTAACCGCATCCCAAAGCGCGAGCGGATGCCGCTCTTTTCGGTTGCCGCAAAAGAATGGTTGGCCAGTCGAGTGGGTCTCGCGGCCAATACACTCGACACGTACGAGCATTTTGTTGAGACTCTCACCGAACAATTCGGAAAGCGGCTCGTTTGCGACATCGACGACCAAGACATCTCGGTGCTTCAACGCAAGCGACTGACCGAAGAGAAATCGGCGCGGACGGTGAATTTCGAAATTAACGTATTGCGCCAAATCCTCAAGGCTCACGGGCTGTGGGGAACGATCTCGGACAGGGTGAAAAGCCTTCGAGAGCGGCGCGATGTCGGGCGCGCGATTAGTTCCACAGATGAGAAGCGGCTGATCGACGCAGCAGCGAAGAGCCGCTCGCCGGCCCTTCTTCCCTTGTTGATTGTCAGCCTGGACAGCGGGCTACGCGCTTCCGAGATACGATCGTTGCGCCGACGCGATCTAATGTTGGAGTGGCGCAGCGGCGTAATCGAGAAGGGCGTACTCACGGTTCCCAAGTCAAAGACGGAAGCCGGCACTGGACGCAGCGTGCCGCTCACGTCCAGAGTCTGTGCGATCCTGACGCTGTGGTTGTCGCGTTTTCTCGAAGCCGAAGCCGACAGTTATGTATTCCCGCGCTTTTCGGTCGGCTTAGAGGGTAACGCTCGTCGCCCCAAGTTCTATGCGGCCGACCTTGCACATCCAATCGGTGAATGGAAAAAGGCTTGGAAGATCGCGTGCAAGGCGGCCAAGGTTCAATATCGCTGGCACGATTGCCGACATACGTTCATCACCCGCCTGGCTGAGAACCCCAACGTCAGCGAAGAAACGATTCGATCCCTAGCCGGGCACGTCTCCCGGAAGATGCTCGAACGTTACAGTCACATTCGGATTTCCGCCAAACAGGCCGCGATCGCGACCCTCGATCAGGCGGTTTCCGCCGTTGGAGCGGAAGAGCACCAAACGAGCAGGGCACAAAATTGGGCACAATCTGCAGCGGTCGGAAAACGAGATCTTCCTAACTAGTTGAATTATTTGGTGGACGCACCTGGACTCGAACCAGGGACCTCTTGCATGTGAGGCAAGCGCTCTAACCGGGCTGAGCTATGCGTCCACCGGGAATCGCGATTATCGCGCCGCGCGCGCAGCGTCGCAAGAGTGCTGAATCAGGGAATGCTCGCCGGCCGCGTCACGCGATTTGCGTCCCCACAACATCGGCGATAGTGGTGTCGTCAAAACTCGCACTCGCTAGCGCAAGGAGCATCTCATGGGACGACTGCGCCAAGTCAGCAAGGCCGAGGCCACACCCGAAATCCGGGAACTGTACAAGCAATTCTTCGGCGACCGCGATCCGGTTGACGAGCCGGGCACCGCGACTGGCACGCCCGGCGACTATTGGACGACGTTTGCGCTCGTGCCCGACTTGCTCTTCCAGGCGCGCAACTCGCTGATGGCGTTGATGCAGCCCGGACGGAAGTTGCCGGCGAAATTGCGCGAGCTCGCGATTCTTCGCACCGGAATCGTCGGCGAGTCCAGGTTCGAGTACTCGCAGCATTTGAAGGTCGCGCGAATGGTCGGCGTTTCCGAGGACAAACTGGCGGCGATAAAGAGTTGGGCGACCAGCGGCAAGTTCACCGACGTCGAGCGCGCCGTGATGCAGGCGACGGACGAAATGGTCGGGCGCAATCTCGTCGAAGACGACACGTTCGCCGCGCTCAAGAGCCATCTTTCCGACGAACAGATCATGGAGTTGTTTTATGTGATTGGCCTGTGGCGGATGCATGGCATGATCGTGCGCGCGCTGCACCTCGAATTCGACGCCGATACGACGGCGCGCATGACCGAGGTGCCGGCGCCTACGCCCAACAAGTAAGTCGCTGAATGAAACTATACGACGAGCTTGCGGAATGGTGGCCGCTTTTCTCCGCGGCCGAGGATTACGCCGAGGAAGCGGCGTTCTTCGCGCGCGTTCTTGCTGACGCGTGCAATCCTGCGCCGCGCACCGTCCTCGAGCTCGGATCGGGCGGCGGCAACAACGCGTTTTACCTCAAATCAAACTTCGAAATGACGCTCGTCGATCTGTCGCCGCAAATGCTGGCAGTCAGCCGCGCGCTGAATCCCGAATGCGAGCATCGCGAGGGCGACATGCGCACCATGAACCTGGCACGCACCTTCGATGCGGTCTTCGTCCACGACGCAATTATGTATATGACGAGCGAGACCGATTTGCGCGCCGCGATACGCACCGCGTACCGACATTGCCGCGCGGGTGGGGTCGCGCTGTTCGTCCCGGACTGCGTGCGAGAAACCTTCGTCGAGGAAACCAGGCACGGCGGACACGACGGCGACGGTCGGAGCCTTCGCTACCTCGAGTGGACCTTCGATCCCGATCCTACCGACACGACGTATAGAACCGACTTCGCGATTGTACTGCGCGATCATCTCGGCGACACGCGCGTCGTGCACGACTCACACGTCGAGGGCATCTTTCCGCGCGCCGAGTGGCTGCGCATCCTGCGCGAAGCAGGTTTCGAACCGCGCACATTGACCGACAAATGGAGCCGCGAGGTCTTCGTCGCGAAACGTCTCGGGTAGCTACTTCCTTAACTCGCGGAGGTGAGGCGGATAACTTCGGCGCGGCCCCATTCCACTTCGGCGCGATGCCGATTCGCCATCGCCGTCAGGTAGTCGTGGATGGGGCCGTCAACGGGCGCGAGCGCGAGCGCGACTTCGGTCTTGCGCGCGGCCCATTCCTGGCCGCGCGACATCAGATTCAGGCGATCGCGAATCGGTTCGAGCGCCGCGACCTTGCGCGCGAACGGCCCGACGCCGCTGGACGGCTTGCCCCCATTGTCGCGAATCAGAGCCTCGAGTTCCTCGGCGTTGCGCTGTTCCATCGCGCGCGAGCCGGACAGGAACTTCTTCAACTCGTCTTGCTTGACGTCGGCGATTAGCTTGTCGAGAGCTATCACTCCAGCACGCTCGGATTCGAGCAAAAGGTTGAGAGCTTTTTCCAGCGCCGCGTCCACATCGCGAACTTAGTAAGCGCAATCCTGGATCGCAAGGCGACAAATCTATTGGTACAGCATCCGAATCGAGGTCAGCAGCAGGAACACGCCGAAGATGCGCCGAAGCGTCGTCGCGGGCATCTTTACGGCGTAAATCGCGCCGATGTAAGCGCCGATCAGCAATCCCACGCCGAGCAGCAGCGCATACGTGACGTTGAGATGGCCATGCTTGTAGTACTCGTACGCGCCCAAAATTCCGACGGGAGGCAGGAGGGCGCCGAGCGAAGTGCCGACCGCGAGATGTTGATCGAAGCCGAGCGCCAGCACGAGCACCGGAACGATCAGTACGCCTCCGCCAACGCCGATGAATCCGCCTAATATGCCCGCTGCAAGTCCGAGTACGAGAACGATTACGATTTGCCCCATGGTAGTTTTGTCTCCAGCGCGCACAATTGCGCGAGCGTATCAGAACGCGGCTGCAGGATTGAAGATGGAAGATGCGCGTGCGGGCTAGTCGATCGCTTCGCGTTCAAGCTCGTCGTCGTAGTCAGGCTCGACCAGCTTGAGCCGTGCCGGCGGCTTGCGGAGATTGCGGAACCAATTCTCCATGTCGTCGAACAGCGAGAAAGCGACCGGCGTAATCAGCAGCGTGATCAGCAGGCACAGCGTCTGACCGCCGATCACGACCAGCGCGATCGCGCGCACCGAGCTGTCACCCGCGCCCTGTCCAATCGCAACGGGAATCATGCCCGCGACCAGCGCCGCCGTAGTCATCAGGATCGGCCGCAGCCGATCGCGATTCGCCGTGAGGATCGCCTGGCGTCGCGGCAGTCCCGCGCGGATCAGGTTGAGGGTCTGATCGAGTTGCAGGATCGAATTCTTTTTCACGATGCCGAACAGCAGCAGGATGCCGAGCGTCGAGAACAGCATCAGGTGCTCGCGGAACAAGAACAGCGAGATCAACGCGAACGGCACTGCCAGCGGCAGCGACAACATGATCGTGATCGGATGGATGAAACTCTCGAACTGCGCGGCCAGCACCATGTACATGAAGATGACCGACAGCAGGAACGCGATTACGAAGCCGGTGACCATCTCGCCGTAAATCTTGCTCTGCCCGCCGAACGCCGTGATATAGCCCGCCGGCAGATGAATCTGGTTGACCTCGCGCGTGACGCCGTCCATCACCTTGTTCATCGCGAATCCAGGCGCGAGGTTGAAAACGATCGAAATGTTGCGCTGGCGATCCTGTCTGTCGATCTGCACCGGGCCGGTCCCGTGCGTAAGCGTCGCGACGTTGTCCAGCCGCACCTGCCCGACCTTGCTCGACGGAATCGTCAAGCCCGCGACCACCACCGGGTTGTTGCGATCCTTCTCGGCCAACTGCAACCGCACGTCGTAGGTATCCTGACCTTCGCGAAAGCGCGTGATCACGTCGCCCTGCACCATCGTGCGCATCGTCTGCGCGATGTCGTCCACCGACACGCCCAGGTCCGCCGACTTGGCGCGATCGATGTTCACCTGCAGCTCCGGCAGCCCGCCCTCGTAACTCGAATCGAGATCGACGATGCCCGGGATTTTTCGGAGCCGCGTCATCAGGCCGTCGGCGTACGTCCGCAGCGTGTCGAGGTCGGGCCCGCGCATGTCGTATTCGACCGCGACGTCGCGATAACCGCTCTGCTCCCACGGCTTGATCGCGTCGACGCTGACGCGCAACGCCGGAAACGCGTCCATCAACTTGCGCGCATCGGCCATCACCAGTTCCTGGCTGCGGCGGCGCTGAGCGAGCGGCAACAATTTCGCGTCGACTTGAGCAACCGTCACGCGATCGTCGCCGTTGGTGTCGCCGACCGTCGTGAACAGATCGCGAACTTCAGGGATTGTGCGCAGGCGACTCTCGATCTGCGCGACTACCTCGTCGGTGTGCGCGAGCGAGTATCCCGGCGGTGTGCGGATGTTAACCGCGAATTCGCTCGAGTCGTCGTCGGGCATGAACGTCGCTCCGACCAGCTTGCCCAGGAACGGGATTGAGATGACCAGCGCGATCGACACGACCACCAGCACCCATCGATGCTCGAGCGACCAGCGCAGCGCGAGGTCGTAGCAGTCCTCGATCCATCGGAAAATTTTCCAGTCCTTGGATTTGTTGTGCTGCGCGCCCGCCGACTTGCCCTTCAAATAGCGCGAACACAGCATCGGGGTCAGCGTGAACGAAACCAGCAACGACACCATGATTGCGAACGCCATCGTCAGGCCGAATGAATTCAGAAATCGCCCCATCACGCCGTGGATGAACGCGACCGGCACGAAAATTACCGCGAGCGACAGCGTCGTCGCACTGACGGCCAGCCCGACCTCTGCGGTCGCCGCCTTCGCCGCCGCGATCGGGTCCATGTTTTTTTCTTCGATGAACCGGAAAATATTTTCGAGTACGACAATCGCGTCGTCGATTACTATTCCGACCGCGAGCGTCAGCGCCAGCAGGGTCATGCGGTTGAGCGTGAAACCCATCCACAGGATCAACGAGTAAGTCGCGATGATCGAAACCGGAATCGCGACCGCGGCGATCAGCGTCGAGGTAATCGAGCCCAGAAAGAAAAACACCACGACGGCCGCGCAAATACCGCCGAGCACCAGATGCTCCTGCACGGTCTGCACGGCCTCGCGGATGAACGTCGACGCGTCGCGCGTGAAGATCACCTCGACGCCCGGCGGCAGCGTGCCCTTGATCTCCTCGTAGCGCTCCTTGACACGGTCGACGACCGCGATCGTGTTCTCGCCCGACTGCTTGCGCACCACCAGCGACACCGCATTCTTGTTGTCCCATCGCGACAGCGAGCGCGGCTCCTTGACGCTGTCCTCGACCGACGCGACGTCGCCGACCGTCACCGGCCGCCCGTCGGCCTCACTCACGATCACCTTCGCGAAATCCGGCACCTCGGTGATTCGGCCGAGCGTGCGCAGCATCTCCTCGGACATGCCCTGCTTCATGCGGCCGCCCGGGTACTCGACGTTCTGCCGCGAGAGCGCCGTGCCCACCTGCTGAATCGTAACTCCCGTCGCGTGCAGTTTGTCCGCGTCGACATCGACGTGAACTTCGCGCTCGCGTCCGCCCACGATGTCGATCGAGCCGACGCCGTCAACCGATTCGAGCGGTTCCTTCAGCCGCCGGCGCGCCAGCTCGGTGAGTTCTTTCAGGCTCTGGTAGCCAGTGAGCGTGATCGTCACTACCGGTACCGCGTCGAGGTCGAACTTCTGCACCAGCGGCGGCTTGGTCCCCTCGGGCAGTTGATCGAGCACCGTCCCAATCTTGTCGCGCACGTCTTGCACCGCGGCGTCGAGATCGCGTTCCAGCTTGAACTCGATGATGACGCGCGAGACGCCTTCGAGCGTGTTTGAGCGCATCTCGTCGATTCCGCTGACGGTGTTGACTGCCTCCTCGATCGGCTTGGTGACGCGCGCCTCGGTTTCTTCCGGAGCCGCGCCGGGCAGGAACGTCGTGACCATCACGGTCGGCACGTCGACGCGCGGAAAAAGATCGACGCCGAGCCGCATGTACGAGAACCAGCCGAGCACCACCAGCACCCCGACGAACATTGTCGCGAACACCGGCCGCCGCACGCACAGGTCGGCGAGAATCACGACTGCTCCTTCGCGATCACCGCAGTGCCGTCGGCCAGCCTGTCGACGTCGCTCACTGCGACGTGCTCGCCGTCTTTCAGCCCGCCGATTATTTCAGTCTGATCACCAACGACGCTGCCCGTCGTAACCTCGCGCGCGCGCACTACTCCCTGCTCGACGATGAACACGCGCGCGACGCCCGCGTAGCGCAGCACCGCGGCGCTCGGTACGAACAGCGCGCGATCGTGCCCGAGATCCATCACCACGTGCGCGAAAAATCCCGCCTTCAGCGCGCCGTCGGGGTTGGCGACTTCGGCCTCGATCAGCAACGTGCGGCTGCTTTCATCGAGCGCCGGCGCTATTCGCGTGATTTTTCCCGTGTACGACGCACCGGGGTTCGCGTCGATCGCGAGTTTCACCGGCATGCCGACGCGCGCCAGCGGCACGAACCGCTCCGGCATCGGGCAGCGCAGCTTGATCGGGTCGGTCGCGATAAGTTCATAAATTTCTTTGCCGGGCGACACGTACTCGCCGAGCGAAACCATCCGCTTCTGCACGGAGCCGCTGAACGGCGCCTTGATTTCGGTGTCGCCGAGCTTCTTGCGCGCCATCGCGAGCGCTTCATCCGCCGATTCCGTGTCCGCCTGATCGACCCGCAACTGCGACGCGAACTGATCGAACTGCTCGGCCGAGATGGCCGACGCTCGCTTCAGCGCCTGCGCGCGATTGTAGCGCGCGGTCGAGTTGGCAAGCTTGGCGCGTGCCTGGTCCAGCGCTGCCTGCGCCGTCTCAACTCTCAGCTCATATTCGCGCGGATTGATTTTCAACATCACCTGGCCGGCCGCGACCTTGTCGCCGAAATCCGCGACCGCTTCCGCGACTCTGCCCTCGACTTCCGACGACATCACCGCATGCTCGCGCGGGAACAGCGCGCCCTGCACCTCGGCCGTGCGCTCGAGACGCTGCTGATGCGCCGTCGCAACCGCGATCGCAATCGGCGCCGGCTCCGTCTTGTTGTCCTTATCGACCTCGGCAGCGGCCGGCTGATGGCATCCCGCGAGCGCCAACGCACCCAGCGCGGCCGCCAGCAGGGAGAGAGACCGAACGCTGGAAAACCGCTTCATGGAATCGCCGCGATCCCCTTCAGGAAAAGTTCCACGACCGCTTCGGCGTCCGACTCCAGCGGACTCGACGCCAGCTTGAGCAGGCGCCGCCGCAGCGACCCGGTCAGCATCTCGCCGAGCATGAACGCCGCGAATTGCGGATCGAGCCGCCGAATCGCGCCCTTGTCCATCGCGTCCTGCAGCACCGACGCGACGAAATCGAGATGGCCTGCATAGACCCGCATGAATTCCCGGCCGGCCTCCGATTCGACCTCGATATCGAGCGAGTTGCCGATGATCAGCGTCTTCAAGAAATCCTGGTTCGAAGCCTGGATTCGAAGCTGCGCCAGGATGAGCTTGCGGATTCGCTCCAGCGGCGGCCTCGACGGTTCGTCCGACGCTATCGTCTCCGCGACCATTTCGCGTAGCCCCTCGAGCACCGCCGCGTGGACCAGCGCGTCCTTGGTCTCGAAGTACAGGTAGATAGTGCCCTTGGCGACCTTCGCTTCCTCGGCCACGCGATCGACCGTGGTCCCCTGCATCCCGTATCGAGCCATCACGCGCCGTGCGGCTTCGAGGATCTCGCGGACCCTGTATTCCTTGATTACTTCTTCTTTCGTCATACCGAACTGGACGGTCAGTCAAATGAACGTACAGTCAGTCTAAGCAAATTGTCAGATTTGACGCAAGGCTGCGGTTAGGTTCCAGAGGATCCCGTCACGATGACGCAATGATGCGACTGCGGAGCGCGAATTGTCCCCGCACCGAAGGAACTCAAGCGATTAGTGCCGCGGCGACCTAGACTTTATGCAGTTCTGACGCCTGGCTCGCGCGCTGCTCGCCACCCGCACCCTTGGGGCGTTCCGCGGCTCTCCAAAAACCAATCGCTAGGATGAGGAAGGTACCGACCAGCAACAGAATTCCTTCAAAAGCCATTGTTGGAATCCTCCGTGTCGAGATAAGAATTTCTTTATCGCCGAATAACCCGTACTGCAAGAGGAAACGGGCCAGCGAAGAGGCGTGCAGAGCGTCCCTTCGCCAGCGCTCAGATCGCGGGCTTTTGGAGCTCGTCGCCCAGAATTTCCGCGAGCCGCTCGGCTGGCAGACGGCGCAAATCCGGAATCGCGAACCCCGACGCCGCCGCATGACCGCCGCCGCCGTAGTGCTGCGCGAGCAGCGACAAATCGATGTCGCAGTCGGAGCTCCGTCGCAGGCTGACGCCCTGGCTCCGCAAGTCGAACAGCGCGACGACCGTGCGAGTCTGCCCCTTGTAGAGATGCGCCGCGACTTCACTGCTATAGCCAAAACAGCACGCAGTCCGCACCGTGACTCCGTTGTCGAGCTTGCGATCCACCATCGTTGCGTTGGCCAGTTCGAGGCTGCGGCGCATCGCATCCTGCCCCGATTCGAACGCGGAACGCAGCTTGCGGCTCATCTGGGGCTCGCTCAGCTTCAGGATTTCACGATACGACGACGCTCCGCCGAGCGTCTGCACGGCCAGCGCCCAGTCCGACGATTCGGCAATCCTGTGAATCCAGCGATCGTGATCGTCGGCAATCATCACGAACGGCTGGAAGGCCTCGAACTCAGCGCGCTGGCGCTCGGGCAGGTCGCGCCCCATTCGTTTGAGAAAATTGAACGTCAGCCGCGCCGCCGAATATTGTTCGCTGAGGACTTTGCCGGCGAACGGCACCTTGAACTCGGGGGCATCGGCGCGGGAAACTGCGGTGCGATGATGATCGATCCAGTAAATCTGCGCGCCACGCCCGCTCAGCTCCGCCAAATGCGCACCGGTCGCGGGTGAGTTCCAGGACAAATCCGTGATCCAGATTTCGTCACTGGCGTCCTCGGACTTGAGCGTCAGGTTCTGGATAACGTGGTCGGCCTCGTTGTTGCCGGCCAGCGTCGTGAAGACTTTATGGCCATCGTAAAAGCGCGCGACCGCGGCCGCCGCCATCACACCGTCGAGGCATGACGGGCCGTGGCTGACGATCTGAATCGTGCGGGAAGTTTTTCCGGGCATAAGAGATCGATTGTAGAGCATTCGGCTCTTGCAAGCGAAACGGTGAAGCACCGCGGCCCGCGCGCCGCGATACTCGCGCAGATACCCAACGGCCTGAGCGCGATGAGATTCGCGCTGGCCGCAATCTGGATCGATCTCGCCGCGCACGGGCACCACGGACGGCTGGAGTTCTCGATTGTAGCGCTGGCCGCTGCGGGCAGCGATTTCATCGACGGGCGAATCGCGCGGCGGCTTGATGTCGCGAGCGGGAGTGGGCGATGGCTCGACGGAATCGCGGACGTGACGTTCGTGCTGGCCGCGATTTTCTGCGAGGCGGCCGCCGGCACGATACCTTTCTACATCCCGATCCTGATCGCGCTGTCGTTCAGCCAGTACGCAATCGACTCGATGCTGCTGGCACCGCCCGCGACCGGCCCGATAAAAAGCCGCCTCGGACATTGGGGTGGAATAGTCAACTACGCGCTAGTGATCACGCTCGCGATAGCGCCGCCACCCGCACTTCCCGGCGCTCTGGTGCGCGAACTCGCCCCCCTGATCGCACTCTTCTACATATCCGCAATCTCAGAACGCGCCTGGCTCTTCTACCGCTCCCGCTAACTGCTGCTCCTCGTTGGCGTGCTGATCTTCGGCCGCCGGAAAGTAGGTCGCGCGTCCGCCTGTCTACGCGGCGGATGTGATCGCGCTTACCGTAGTCGTCAGTGTGAGCCAACGATTTCAGCCAGGAACCACGTCCGGCGCTCGGTCTCGTCTATCCAGTTCTCGATCAGACTGGCGGTAGCGACATCGTTGTGCTTTTCGCACAACTCGTGCGCGGAACGCAGGTTCCGCGTCAGCTCCAGATTGTCAGCGCGAAGCTCGGCCAGCATGTCCTCAGGGGCCACGCGTTCAGCGTTGTTGTCCTTCGACCGCTGATGCTTCGAAATGTCGCTGATCGAGTGCAACGTGGTTCCGCCGAGCTTGCGCGCGCGTTCTGCAATATCGTCAGTCATCGCGAAGATCTGCTCACCGTGTTCATCGAGCAGCAGGTGGTAATCGCGGAAGTGCGGGCCGCTCATGTGCCAGTGGAAGTTCTTCGTCTTAACGTAAAGTGCAAACACGTCGGCGAGCAATTTACGAAGCTCGCCCGAGATCTCTACGACCGCGTCGCCGCTGAGGTCTGTCGGTATCTCCGAATTTCGCTTCTTTTCCATGGTTCAGTCACCTCCTGTTATGCTTTTCAAAAGCCGAAGGATGCGCCTTTCCATCCGTGGTTCGAAACGTCTCGGGCTGAGGACGTGTGCGAGAGCTCAGGTGATAATCACTAGCATCTGATTATTGCTCGACTGCTGCGCTGGTTGGTGCGCGTCGCCTCCGGGTCCCGATGGCCACTCAAATCGTCAGCCCATCTTGGTGAGCAAGTCCAACATGTCGTTGGCGTGCTCTTCTTCCATCTTGTTGATCTGTTCGATCAGTATCTTGGTGGTCGGGTCGCTGTCGCCCAGCCACCTGATAATTTCCGAATAGCTCTGGATCGCGATCCGTTCGGCGATCAGGTCTTCCTTGATCATGTCGACCAGCGTCTTGCCCTCGACGTACTCCGAGTGCGCGCGGTCCGCCAGTCCCTTGGGACTGAAGTCCGGCTCGCCGCCGAGCTGGGTGATTCGCTCCGCAACCCAATCCGCATGTTGCTGCTCCTCACCGGCATGCTGCAAGAACTCCGCCTTGACCGAATCCGAACTGATGCCCTGTGCCATGTAGTAATGCCGCTTGTAGCGGAGCACGCAGACCAGCTCGGTCGCGAGCACGTCGTTGAGCACTTTCAGCACTTGCTGGACGTCCGCCTTGTAACCCTCGGTAACGGCGCCCTTAGTCATATTTTTGCGGGCGTTATCGCGGAGCTTTTTGACGTCGGTTAGAAATTTGTCCATGTCGAAGTCTCCTTTGGTGCCGGCTAGCGTAACTCTTTTCGCGCATTATGGGCAAAGCCGCGGAGGCGATGAAGACCGCGCGCCGAAGTGCTAGCTTTGGAACGAAATTCGGGCTAACGCAATTGGAACCCCGCATACTCCACCGCGCCGAGCATCCCATCTCGCGGCGCGATATCGACGCCAACGTCCTCAAGGTCCTCTATCGCCTGGCCGGCGCCGGCTTCGAGGCTTACCTGGTCGGCGGCGGCGTGCGCGACCTGATGCTCTCGCGCAAGCCCAAGGACTTCGACGTCGCCACTTCGGCCCATCCCCAGCAGGTCCGCGACCTGTTCCGCAACTCGCGCATGATAGGCCGGCGCTTTCGCCTGGTCCACGTATTCTTCGGCCGCCAGAATGTCGAGGTCGCCACCTTCCGCAAGCAGGCCGAGGCCGTCGCCGACACCGACGATCCGCTGATTCGCCTCGACAACACTTTCGGCACGCCTGAGGAAGACGCGTTTCGCCGCGACTTCACTGTCAACGCGCTGTTTTACAGCCCGCAAACTTTCCACGTAATCGATTTCCCCGGCGGCGTTGACGATCTCGAGGCCCGGCTAATCCGCACTATCGGCGACCCTGAGCTTCGGATGCGCGAGGATCCGGTGCGCATGATGCGCGCGGTGCGATTCGCCGCCAAGCTGGGCTTCGAAATCGAGCCTGCCACGCACGCGGCGATCGGGCGCCATCGCGCCGACCTCGCCAAGGCTTCCTTGCCGCGCTTGGTCGAAGAAACCTACAAAACGCTCGGCCAGCCCGAGGCCGCGCATGCACTCGTGCTGATGGAAGAGCTGGGATTGCTCGAATACGTGATTCCGATTCTCGCCGCTCATCTGAAATCGCGTGGCGCCACGCTCGCCGAGCAGCCCGCAGTCCGCAATATGGCCGCGCTCGGACGCGCGATCGCGAGCGGATTTTCCCCCGACCATTCGATCGTGCTCGCGGCGCTGATGCTTGACTTCTATCGCGACCGCGGCGGTGGCGACCGCCGCGTCGATCTGCTGGGCTCGCTTCGCGCGCGCGGCTTCGCGCGCGGCGACACCGAGCATATGCGGCTGATACTCGAGGCCTTCCAGAATCTCGCGGCACCCACGCGCCGCACGCGGCGCCTGATGCGCCGGCCATACTTTCCCGACGCGCGAATGTTTTTCGAGATGACGGCGCCGACCTACTCGATCGATTCCACCCGCATGATTCGCTTCCTAACCGACCCTGACGCGTTCAGCGCGAGTCTTGCCCGCGGCGGTGCCGAGCGCGCCAGTGGCGATTCGCCGTCGCCCGCGGGCGACGGCGCCGCGCCTGCCCCCGGCGGCAATCGCCGGCGACGCCGGCGTCGCCGCCGCCGCTCCCGCCACGTCGGCACCGCCGCCGCCGCGCACGACTCCGTCGTGCCCGCCGCCGCCGGCGACCGGAATGGCGCCGGCGCGTCCGCGCCGTCGCCCGACCCCACGCGCCGCGACTAACGTCGCGTCGCCCCATCGACTAACTTCTCTCCTTCGACTACTTTTGACTCCACTATGCCCGCGAACAATCTCCGCTCCGATCGAATCTGGATGGATGGCGCGATGGTCCCCTTCGACGAGGCCACCGTTCACGTGCTGACTCACAGCCTGCACTACGGCCTCGCGGTCTTCGAAGGGATGCGATGCTACAAGAGCGACGACGGCCGCTCCGCGATTTTCCGCGCCCGCGAGCATATCCGCCGCCTCATCGACTCCGGCCACATCGTCGAGATGGAAGTTCCGTACAGCCAGGAGGAACTGCTCAAGGCATGCGCCGACGTCGTGCGCATCAACAAGTTCGCCGAATGCTATATCCGGCCGCTGGTGTTTTTCGGCGAAGGTGAGATGGGACTGTCGGCGCGCGGAAATAAAATTCGCGTCTCGATCGCCGCATGGCCGTGGGGCGCGTATCTCGGCCAGGACGGCGTCGACAAAGGCGTGCGCCTCAAGACCTCATCGTTCGTGCGATTCCATCACAACTCGATGATGCCGGCCGCCAAGGCCACCGGCCACTACGTCAACTCGATCCTCGCCGGCTACGAGGCGCGCCGCAACGGCTACGACGAGGCGCTCCTGCTCAACACCGAGGGATTCGTCGCCGAAGGCAGTGGCGAAAACGTGTTCGTCGTTCGCGACGGTGTCGTACGCACGCCGCCGCTCACGTCGGTGCTCGCGGGAATCACGCGCGACGCGGTCATCAGGATTCTGCGCGACAATGCGGTCGAGGTGCGCGAGGAATATTTCGCCCGCGACGCATTCTACATCGCCGATGAAGCCTTCATGACCGGCACCGCCGCCGAAGTAACTCCCGTCGTCGAGCTTGACGACCGCAAGATAGGCCCCGGCAAGCCGGGACCGATCACGCACAAGGTGCAGCAGGTCTTCCAGGCCACTCTGCACGGCCGCGAACCGCGCTACCGCGACTGGCTCTACTACATATAAGTAGAAAGGCGACTCAGGTCGGCCTCACGCCGGCCCGCAAAGCAACGAGGGGAGGAACTCGTTTGAAAAAGCTGATCATTTTGGGCGCGGTCGCAGGCGCGCTCGCATTGTTTGTTTTCGTGCGACAGCCGGCCGCGAAAGAAAGCGACGAAGCGGAAATCCGCGCGATGGAAGCCGCTATGATTAAGGCCTTCGAGGCGAAGGACCTGGACAACGCTCTGGCCCCATACCTTCAGGACGAGACCCTGTTCGTCTTCGACGCGATTCCGCCACGGCAATACGTCGGTATCAAGGCATGGCGCGCCGACAATGAAGGCTTCGTCGGACTGTTCCAGGGACCGATCAAGGCGGAAATGTCCGACCTTAGTGTCACTGCAAACGGCAAGCTTGGCTTCGGGCACAATATCCAGCGGTTCAGCGGCACCGACAAGGACGGCAAGCCGATCGACATGACCTTTCGAGTCAGCGACGGCTACAAGAAGATCAACGGAAAGTGGGTAATCGTCGAGGAGCACATCTCGTTCCCGGTCGATATCGCGACCGGCAAGGCGGACCTGAGTTCAAAGCCGTAGCGGACGAGAGTCGGCTCGGTGATAGCGTGCGACGTGCGCGGTTGCTATCACAATTGTGATGGCATCGCGGACTGACAAGGTCGCTATCGGGCTCATCCAGATGAGTTGTGCGGCCGAGCCGCGCCTCAATCTCGACAAGGCAATCGCCAAAATCGAAGAGGCCGCCCGGCGTGGCGCGCAAATCGTATGCACCCAGGAGCTGTTCGGCTCGCACTACCCCTGTCAGACCGAGGATCCGAAATTTTTCGATCTCGCCGAGCCGATTCCCGGCCCGACGACCGAAGCGCTCGGCACGGTAGCCAAGGCCCGCAAGGTAATAATCGTCGCGTCGATCTTCGAGCGCCGCGCGGCCGGCGTGTATCACAACACGGCCGCCGTTATAGATGAGTCTGGAAAGATCGTCGGGCGCTATCGCAAGATGCATATCCCCGACGATCCTCGCTACTACGAGAAATTCTACTTCACCCCCGGCGATCTCGATTTCGTCGCGCATCCGACCTCGCACGGAGCTATTGGCGCGCTCGTATGCTGGGATCAATGGTTCCCCGAAGCGGCGCGGCTCACGGCGATGGCCGGCGCGCAGATTCTTTTCTATCCAACGGCCATCGGATGGTGGCATGGCGAGCCCGAAAAAGTCCGCCCCAAGCAGCAGAACGCCTGGGAGACCATTCAGCGCAGCCACGCGATCGCCAACGGCGTCTTCGTCGCGGCGGTCAATCGCGTCGGCGTCGAAGGCGAACTCGAGTTCTGGGGCGATTCGTTCGTCGCCGATCCATTTGGCGAGGTCATCGCGCGCGCCAGCGCCACCGCCGAGGACACTCTGGTCGTCGAATGCGACCTCGCCAAGATCGAGCAGGTTCGCCGCAACTGGCCGTTCCTGCGCGACCGCCGAATCGACGCCTACGCCGACCTGACGCGCCGCTACCGCTCGTAGCCGTGAACGGAATTCCACATTCGGTTGGATGGACGAGATGAACGTTCTACATATCCAGTCATCGCCGCGAGGTGACAAATCGAACTCTATCGCCCTGACTAAAGCCTTTCTTTCGGCTTCCAGGAAAGTCCTCCCCACGATCGATGAGGACGTCCTGAATATCTGGAACGAAAACCTCCCCGAGTTTGATGCCGCATCTATCGGGGCGAAGTACAAGGCCATCAAGCACGAGCCAATGACAGACGCAGAATCGCATACATGGAACCGGATTCAGGAATTGATCGGTCGCTTCCAACGAGCGAACCGAATCGTCCTGGGCCTACCGATGTGGAACTTCTCGATCCCGTACAAGCTGAAGCAGTTGATCGATCTGACCGCTCAGCGCAATTACCTGTTCACGTATGACGGCAAAGAATATGGGCCCTCGCTCAATATCCCCAGGGCACTCGTCGTCTATACGCGGGGATCTACATATCGCGAGGGTACTCCAATACCACCAAACTTCGATCATCAGGCCCCTTACATTGATTTCTGGCTTCGCATGATAGGAGTGCATGAGGTTCACAGCGTGATCGTCGATAACGCGTGGAATCTGAACGATGCCCAATCAGCTGCCAGTGTGGCTGCCGCCAAGCAATCAGTTGAACGAATAGCCAGAGACTTCTGGTGACCGCTATTCCACCTGAGCATCGCCGCATCCTCGCGAACTACCGGATGCCGCCCGAGTGGGCGCCGCATCTCGCGTGCTACCTCGCATGGCCGCACAATCGCGACACCTGGCCCGGCAAGTTCGAGGTTATTCCGCCCATCTATGCGGACATGGTCGCGAAGATCGCGCGCTCCGAGCCCGTTCGTTTGATGGTTACGGACGCATCGCAGCTCGACGAAGTTCGCGCGATGATTCGCGACGCCGCCCGCCGTACCGACAATGAAGCGCCCGGCCCGCTTCTTCCAATCGACATATTTCATCTGCCGACCAACGACGCATGGGTGCGCGACCACGGCCCGATTTTCGTAAACCGCTTCGCAACCGCCGCGCCCGGCGGCCCAAATCAAATCGCGCTCGATTGGCGCTTCAACTCGTGGGGCGAAAAGTACGGCGCCTTCGATCTCGATGACGTCGTGCCGCAAAAGCTCGGCGCGCGCTACGGCTTCGAAGTGATCGAACCGGGAATCGTGCTCGAGGGCGGCTCGATCGACGTCAACGGCGCCGGCTCCGTGCTCACCACCGAGTCATGCCTGCTTAACCCGAATCGAAATCCCGAGCTCAGCCGCGCCGACATCGAGGATTACCTGCGCACGTATCTGGGCGTGACTAACGTTCTGTGGCTCGGCGACGGAATCGCCGGCGACGACACCGACGGCCACATCGACGACCTCGCCCGCTTCGTCGCCCCCGACACTATAGTCACCGTCCTCGAGGACAATCCCGCCGACGTGAACTACCAGGTGCTGCGCGACAACCTCGAGCGGCTGCGTGCGATGCGCGATCAGGACGGTCGCCCGTTCAAAATCGAAACTTTGCCGATGCCCCCCGCCGTCATCTACGACGGCACGCGCCTGCCCGCCTCGTACGCGAACTTCTACATAGCCAACGGCGGAATCCTGATGCCGACCTTCGACGCCCCCGCTGACGCGCTCGCCGCCGCGACGCTCTCCCGGCTTTTCCCCGGGCGCCGCGTAGTCGGCGTCCCCTCGACCGACCTGGTCTGGGGCCTCGGCTCCGTTCATTGCCTGAGCCAGCAGCACCCAACCGCACCCACAGGCGCGGGAAACTAGTTAGACGCCGGCATCGCGGGCTTGGCCTGAGCGGGAGGTGCGGCGTCGGCGACGCCGAGGTCGTTGAGGATTTCGATCGCGTGAGTGGACGGATCGACGCTCGGGTAAACTTTCAGGACCTTGCCGTTCTCGTCGATTACGTAGGTGATTCGGCGATCGAGCCCGAGGATCGGAATCCCGTTGGCCGCCCCGTAGGCCTTCGCGATCTTCTTGTCGGGATCGAGCAGGAGCGGGAACGGCAGGCCGTTCTTGCGGATGAAATCCTTGTGCGCGTCGGCCGAATCGACGCTGCATCCGAGCACGACCAGGCCGGCGTTGGTGAAGCGCGCGTAGCCGTCGCGGAACGCGCACGCCTCTTTGGTGCATCCCGAGGTTTCGTCCTTGGGATAAAAATAGAGGACGACTTTTTTGCCGTGAAAGTCGGCGAGCGAAACCGGCGCCTCAGTTTCGCCGGTGACCATCTGGGTGGTAAACGGCGGTGCGATCTGTCCTTCCTTGACCAATTCAGCTCGCGCAATCCGCGGACGCAATGCGATGAAGACGATTACGGCGATTGCGATTAATCCGGCGGTGAACATTTTCATGCAAGTCTCCCCACTGGCGCCCTAAACCCCGGGCAAAGATGGAAAGTTCCCGATCAGCAGTGGAAAATGCAATAACGCGCGAAGAACCAGATAGCAACTGGCCAACTCGCGCGGCCGCGGCACAATCGGGTTACTGCGGGCACGAACATTTTCGTCATCTGCGGTTGCATGAACGCCGCTGTGATATTGTAATAGGGCGCGCAAAAGAAACGCGCTGGAGCAAGTTCTCGGGACTGCCCGCCGCTGATAGCCGGGTCCTGCGCAAGGGAAGGCCGCGAACCCCGCCAGGTCCGGAAGGAAGCAACGGTACCGGCTGCCACCCTGTGCCGCAGGGGTGCCTGGCTATCATTCGACGGGCAGTCCCGAGCGAAAAAATTTTCGCCATGGCCGAATCCCATACCCCACATCTGGTACTCGCGCGCAAATGGCGCCCCGAGCGCTTCTCGGAGCTGGTCGGCCAGGAGCACGTGACGCGCACGCTCGGCGAGGCGCTCAAGCGCGGCCGCATCGCGCACGCGTTTCTGTTCACCGGGATTCGCGGCGTCGGCAAAACGACCGCGGCACGGATCCTCGCGCGATGCCTCAATTGCGAGAAGGGTCCGACCGCGGAGCCGTGCGGCGAATGCGCTGCGTGCGTCGAGATTCGCAGCGGCAACTCGCTCGACGTCAACGAAATCGACGGCGCCACTTACCGCAAGATCGAAGACGCGCGCGCGATCATCGAAAATCTGAGCTACCGCCCCGCGCGCGACCGCTTCAAGATTTACATTATCGACGAGGCGCATCAGCTCACCGACTCCGCTTTCAACGCGCTGCTGAAGACGCTCGAGGAGCCGCCCCCGCACGTCAAGTTTATCCTCGCGACTACCGAGCCGCAGAAGATGCCCGAGACTATTCTGTCGCGGCTGCAGCGCTACGACTTCCGGCGTATCCCGTACCTGACGATCCTCGAGCGGCTGAAGGATCTTGCACGGCGCGAACAGGTCGAAGTCGAAGAGAGCGCGCTGCGACTGCTCGCGCGTGAGGCCGGCGGCAGCATGCGCGATGCGGAGCGGATGCTCGAGACGGCAATCGCGACCGCGTCGGGCAAGGTGACGGAGGCCGAAGTCGCGTCGTCGCTCGGCGTGGCGAGCCGCACCACGGTATTGAAACTGGCCGACGCGATTTTGCAGAAAAACGCCGCCGCCGCACTCGCGCACGTACGCGAGCTGGCCAGCCGCGGCGCAAACCTCGAATCGCTCGGGCGGGATTTGCTCGAGACTTTCCGAAATCTCGCGGTCGCCAAGCTTCCCGCCGGCGACTCCGACAGTCCGCTCGACGATATTCCCGATCATGAAGTCGCGGAGCTGAAGCGGCTGGCCGCGGGCGCGAGCGCGCGCGATATCATGCGGCTGTTCCGCTTGATGGCCGATTCGCAGGAACAGATTCTTCGCTCGCCCTACCCCGACTTGCTGCTCGAGATGGCGGTCGTGCGGATGGCGTCGCTGGCGGCGGTGATCGACGCCGACGAGTTGTTGCGCGCGATCGGCTCGGCGCCGCCAGCGTCGGGGACTCCGCCCGCCGCGTCGAGCGGTGGCTCTGGTGGCCGCGGAGCAGGGAAGCCGGAGCCCGCGTCGAACCCTCAATCGAGCGGTGCGCGCCGGCTGCGTGTCGAGGGCGAAGTCAAAGCCGATGCGCCGCTGCGAAATGAGACTCAGGACGACAGCCCGCGCGAACTTCCCGAGCTGCGCGATTTCATCCGCAGTCGTCGCGCGGCGCTGGCCGGTTTCATGGAGCAGGGCGCCGGACTTGCGCTCGACGGCGACCTGCTGACGGTCACCGCGCGCAACGATATTTACATCCGCTATCTGAACGACAACAAAGCGGTGATTGCCGAGCTCGCGAGCGAGCATCTTGGCCGCGCGATTCGAGTCGAGCTGTCGGCCAACGGCATGGCGAAGCCTGCGGCCGACCGCACTACGATGCCGTTCGCTGAAAGCGTGACGCGCGAGCTGCCTTCCGCGGCAGCGGTGATGAGCAATCCAGTCGCCGCGGAGAATGGGCGCAAGGAAATGGCGCCGTCGAAACCGATTGAATCGATCAGAGAAATTGCGCCGGCCTCGCCGACAATTGACGCTGCGCGACGCGCGGCGACGCCCGAGGAACGGCAGGCGGTGCTCGCGGATCCCGCGGTGCGAAGGGTGTTCGATACGTTGGACGCGCGGTTGGTTGAGTTGAGGATGCCGAATTCCATGCAAGCTTCGGCGAAGGAAACAAAGTAGTAGATTGCCGCAGGGAAACCCGCGGCAAGGAGCGATCAGAGTGGCAGAAATAGATTTGTCGGCATTGATGCAGCAGGCGCAAGAGCTGCAGGCGCGCATGAAAGAGATGCAGGAAACGGCGTCGTCGAAGACCGTCGAGGCGCAATCCGGCGGCGGGATGGTGCGGGTGGTGGTGGACGGCTCGCTGCGCGTGCGCAAAATAGAAATCGACGCCGCGATCGTCGCGGCCAACGACAAATCGATGCTCGAAGACCTGATACTCGTCGCCATTAACGACGGGATGGCGCGCGCGCAGAAGATGCTCGCCGACGAGATGGGCAAGCTCGGCCCGCTCAACGGGCTCCAGGTCCCCGGCTTCGGCAACGACGGCTTCGGCAACGACTGACGGAGCGCGCTTGATGGCGGAAAACCTGAAGCGTCAGGACGGGCTGCCGCCTGCGATGACGCGACTCGTCAAAGAATTATCGCGGCTGCCGGGAATCGGCGAGAAGACGGCGTCGCGGCTGGCGTTCAACCTGCTCAATCGGCCGCGCGACCAGGTAATCGCGCTGGCCGAAGCTCTGCTCGAAATGAAAGAACGCGTCGGCTTGTGCTCGGGATGCTTCGGCCTGTCGGACCATCCGCGCTGTCAGATTTGCGACGACGAAGCGCGCGAACGCGAGGTGATTTGCGTCGTGGAAGGGCCCGCTGACCTGATGGCAATCGAGCGGGCGCGCAGTTTCGGCGGTGTATATCACGTGCTCAACGGTGCGCTCGCGCCGCTCGACGGCATCGGCCCCGACGACATCAAGATGAAGGAACTGATTGCGCGCGTGAGTCCGCCCGCGGTCGTGCGCGAGGTGATAATCGCGACCAACGCCACCGTCGAGGGCGAGGCGACTGCGCTTTACATCGCGCGCGCTTTGAAACCGCTCGGCGTCAAGACCACGCGCCTCGCGCGCGGACTGCCGGCCGGTGGCGACCTCGAATACAGCGACTCGGCCACACTCACCAGTGCGCTAAGCGGCCGCCGCGAACTCTAGCCTACCGTGCAAACCAACTTCGACCTCTTCACAAGGTCGGAAACCGCGGCGCGGGCGCAGCGGCCATCGTGGATGTGTGCCGTCGCGGCGATGTTCGCAATGGCAATATCGGCGTGCGGGCCGTCGAAACCGATGACGCCGGCACAGCAGGGGCGGATCGTGTACATGACGAACTGTGTCGTTTGCCACAACGCCAATCCCAACCTGCCCGGCAGCCAGGGACCGCCGATTGCGGGGTCGCCGCGCGAGCTGGTTTACGATCGCGTGATGTTTCTGAAGTATCCGCGCGGCTACACGCCCAAGCGCACCACCCACGCGATGCGTGCGCTGCCGCAGCTGGCGAATCGAATCGACGATCTGACGGCGTTCCTGGCTGAAGCTGCGCAGAAGAATTGAAAAAATGCGGAGCCACCGATGCGCGTCGGCAGCTCCGTCGTTTGCGCCAGTTGTCCAGGCGAACTCGGTCAGCCCAGCGTCACCTTGATGATCACAACCAGCAGTATCCAGAGGCCGAGTCCCGAGTGAATCGTTCCCGCAATTGAATCGAGCGGTTTCTTGGTCGCACCCTGAGTGCCGATTAGCGCGTTCGCCTCGACCAGCACAATCACGATCAGCGTAACCACCAGCCAACCGGTAATGCCGCCGGGAGTCGCTTCGTTGAAGAGGTTGTAGTGACTCGCGGCACCCATGAAGAACAGCATCGGGATTGAAAATAGCGTGTTGGTGCGCGACGCCAATGCGGCGCGGCGGCCGGATGCGGCGGCGGCCGGATTTACCGGCGCTCCGCCGGCCATCGCGACCGCGTTGGCGATGACCACTTTCTGATTCGGCCAGATGACGAACCATACGTTGGCCCACATGACCAGGCCCATCAGGCCGCCGGTGAAGATCGCGACGGTCCATGGCGTCATCGCGAATTGCAGGCGCATTCCCCACCACATCAGCAGGTAGAGCAGGCCGAAAATCACGGTGCCCATTGCGCCCCATCGAAACCACCAGAGCGCACGCGGAACCAGTTTCTGAATCGCGCCGCTGCGAACCGCCGGCTCGGTCTCGCCGAAGAATGGCGTCTGCACGAAATTGAAATAATAGAGCAGGCCTATCCACGTGATACCGAAAAGGAAGTGCAGAAATCTGAGCAGCATGAAGACCAGATCTTCCATTAGAATCCTCCTCCCTCGAGTCCGCCCTCCACTAATGCGTTTAAATCGAAATCTCTGTTTCACAGCATGGATGTTTTTGCAATAGAAAGATGTCTGGACTTTCTCCTCGAAAAGAATTCGACTCAGTTCCTAGTCAGGCGTAACTTCAAATCATCAGACCCCAATTTCGGGAGCTGCTTTCCAAAATTCATAGGGGCCGCGAATCTCGATTCCAGCCCGAAAAGGATGGTGTTCATCATGGCTTTCAAACTTCCCGAACTCCCCTACAGCATGGATGCGCTCAAGCCTCATATTTCGTCGGAGACGCTCGAGTACCATCACGGCAAACATCACAATGCCTACGTCACCAAGCTCAACGAGCTGATCCAGGGCACCAAGTTCGCGAACGCATCGCTCGAAGAGATCGTCAAAGCCGCTGAACCGGGGCCGCTGCTTAACAACTCGGGACAGCACTGGAATCATTCCTTCTATTGGAAATCGATGAGTCCCAAGGGCGGCGGCGAACCCAAGGGAGCGGTTGCAGATGCAATCAAGAAGACCTTCGGCGACTTCGCGGCGTTCAAGAAAAAGTTCAGCGACGCGGCGGCCGGCCACTTCGGCAGCGGATGGGCATGGCTGGTGCGCGCCAAGGATGGCTCAGTCCAGGTGGTCGCGACTCACGATGCGGGATGCCCTATCCGCGAAGGTCAGACTCCGATTCTCACCTGCGACGTGTGGGAGCATGCGTACTACATCGACTATCGCAACGCCCGCCCCAAGTACGTCGAGGCTTGGTGGAACCTGGTCAACTGGGATTTCGCGAATGAGAACATAAAATAAGCGCGGAGCAGGAAAAATCGCGGGGCTGCGCGCCCCGCACCCGCGGCAGGGGTGACCCCTGCACCCGGTACTCGGAAAGAAAGGATGCGGGCTGACGCCCTGTCAGGAAGTTTTGGGCGCGCGGACGCGAAGCGGACGCGTGCCCAACAGCGCTAGTGCAACCTCACGGCCTTTCTCAAAAATAGTTCTAACAGGCCGTAAGGCCGCATCTTCTCTTAGTACTGGGTGCAGGGGTCACCCCTGCCGGGGGCGCGGGGCGCGCAGCCCCGCATCCAATTCTTCTCGCGCGGTCATATCTGCGCGGCGGCGACGACGTGCGAAGCGACCTGGTGGAGCCGCGAGCGACGTGGCATTGCGAGGCGGTCCGCGATGACGCGGTACACGTCGGCGTTCAGGCCCATTCCGACGTGACTGCCCATCACCTCGACGTTTTCCACCGTCGGCGCGCCGCTCAGATCGATGCAGCTTTCCCAATGCACGACGCCGTCGGTGCGCGAGTAGACGTGCGTCGTCGGAACGTCGGCGGGCGAGTCGTCACTCAACATCAGTCCGCACTGACACGCCTCGCTGAGACATCCGTCGGCCCTGCCGCGAAGTGCGGCGATTGAGCGGGCGACGGCCTGCACGGCGAGGTTGGCGTGGCGACGCGGCTGTCTGATGGGCGAGCCGAGCGTGATCACGCGCTCGACCATCTCGGGCTGCTCCCGCGCAATCTCTCGCGCGTAAACGCCGCCGAGACTCTGGCCGACCACCACTATCGGCTGCTCGAATTTTTCGTAAGCGAGCGCGAGCCGCGCGTTCAGTTTGCGCATCGTCTCGCGAGGGCATTCGGAGTTCGACAGAATTCCGGCATAGACCGCGCGATGGCCGAGCCATCGGCAGAAGTTCGCCAGCGGCGCGAGCGTCATGTCACCGGCCATGAAACCGGGAATGAGCATGACGACTTTGGCGTTCTGCGGACCTACATGCGGCCACGGATGCGCGAGCGCGCCGAGCCAGTAGATGCTGGCCTCGAGCGGGACGCGGAACTCGCCCAATGCGTCGAGCATCGAGGGTCGTTTGGGTTGTAATTTATTCCGGGCAGAAACTTGCGCGATAGTTGGAGTCATAGGTCTCCTTGGTCGGCAATTCGCGCGGGCAACGTTCCAAACGGCAGGCACATGCACGCCGAAACCGCATCCTCGTCATCCTCTGTATTAAAGATAATCATTCTTTAATGAACCGTTCAATCATTTCTAATGCATGCTCTGATGATTTCGTAAGCATCGGCGCCGTACGGCACCGGACGCTCTGCTCGTTGATGCGGCAATTTTCCGCGTAAGAATGAACCGACTTAAAAACGCTCATCAAGGCACTGTTCTAATTACCAGCAGCGAAAACGCGCGACGTCGCAGTTCAGGAAGGAATTTGCCGCGATTTTAGGCAAGAAATGGTCGAGCCCGCATCCCAGAGAGCAGTTCACGAATCCGATGTTCTCAGCGATGGCAATTTTGCTAACTTAGCCCACTCAAATCCCTTCTTTCGCGAGGTAGAAAGTAAAAAAATGGAATTCGGAATACAGCTTGGCAATTTGGAACCCGCCCAGTATCGAGCCCACGCTCAAACCGCCGAGGCGTTGGGCTATGACCTTATCGTCTTTCCCGACCATCTCGTGAACGAAGGTCCCGATCGGCAGCTCGATGTGAAATCGAAGGCCTTCGACCACGTCGTTATGGCCGCAGTCGTAATGGAGGCGACCAAGAAGATTCGCGTCGGCCACCTGGTGCTGTGCAATTTGTTTCGCCATCCCGCGATCACGGCGCAGAGCCTGATGACGCTCGACCAGTTAAGCGGCGGCCGGCTGGTGGCAGGATTCGGCTCGGGATGGACCGAGACGGAATTCAGGATGAGCGGGATTCAGTTCCCGCCGATCACGGAGCGGCTGCGGATGCTCGACGAATCGATCGCATGCATCCTGTCGCTGTGGAAGAACGAGCGCACGACCTTCGACGGTGAGTTTTACCATTTCAAAGATGCGATACTGTGGCCGAAACCGATCCAGCAGCCGCATCCGCCGATAATCCTCGGCGGCGGCGGCAAGGGCTTGCTGCGCCTCGCAGCCAAGTACGCCGACTACATCAACGTCGTTCCGGACGCGGGCAAGCGCGGACACATCTCGATGGAGGTGGTGAAGCGCACGAACGACAAATCGTTCCGCGAGAAGGTGAGTTTCGTCCGCGAAGAAGCGAAGCGCATCGGCCGCAAGCCTGATGCGGTTAAAGTCAGCAACTTTATTTTCGCGACGATCATTTCGGAGTCGCGCGAAGCGTCGCGCAAGACCGCCGAGATGATGGCGCCGATGTTTGGTCAGACCGCCGACGACTTACTCGCGTCGCCGATGATGCTGATCGGAACGCCCGAGGAATCCATCGCCGAGCTGAAGCGGCGCGCGAAGGACTGGGGCACCGAGCAGGTCATCTTCACCGGCGAAGTCGGGCAGAACGAAAAGCTGATGCGCGATCTGCGCGAGAAGGTCCTCAAGCACGTGTAGGAAGGGGAAATCACTTTATTTAATGCGGAACCCACCGTGGGTTCCGCACCCCCTTGGGCAGGGGTGACCCCTGCACCCAGTATTAAGAAAGATGCGGGACTTCGTCCCTGTCCGAAACTTGTTGGGTGGGGAAGGTGGACCGAGACTGAATGCTGATATAGCTGAAGCAGCGTTATGGAATTTTCAATCTGCATCGACGTTGACGACGTGGATCGCGCGGTTGAGTTTTATGGGCGCGGCCTCGGCTTGACGGTGGTGAAGCACGAACCCGATTGGGCGCAGGTTACGCTGGGCGCTCAAACGTTCTGGATCATGAAAGTCCCGGCCGGACCGCAGGGACCAATCTCGCGCGACTACCGACGGCACTGGACGCCGGTCCATCTGGACTTCGCGGTCGACGATATCGAAGCAGCGGTCAAGCGCGCAGTGGACGCGGGCGGCAAGCTAGAAGGTGAAATTCAGCGCGGCCCGAAAGGAGCGTTGGCCAACCTGTCGGACCCATCAGGCAATGGAGTGGATTTGGTCGGCAAGACGCCCTGAGGCTGAGTTCGCGGCTAGAGCACGGCAGAGTGCGGTGTCGCGGGGACGCGCGCATCTTTATGCTTCGACTGCCTGCCATGCGCGCTCAGTTGAAGTACGAGCACCAATGTCATCGCCGCGAGACAGTAGAGATGATCGCGGTAGATCGCGCGGGCGAGACGACTTTGCTCTTCCGGTGAGTCTGACGATTTACCCAGGCGCGAGGCGTTCGGAATCGTGCGCGAGCGCGCCAATCCGATCGCACTGAAGGCAGCCAGCAGCGAGATCCATTCGATCCACCAATGATATGAGCCGAACACAATCTCGAGCACGATCACCAGCAGCGTCAGCAGCATCACCACTGCGATCAGCCGGTTCATCGGATATGCTTCCCGCGTGACGCGACGGTAGTAGCCCGAGATCGACGCCAACGCGGAGGCAGGAACGGAATCGCCGTCGTGGTCGTGGCCTCGCACCTGCACATCGAACATCAGGTCGAACCAAAGTACGCAGATCAGGAATGCGGCCCCGGCCGCGGCGAATGTGTGCATGTCAGATGCTGTAGTTGATTGCGTGCTTGCGCCGTTCGGATAGCGATTGCAGCGTCACGCCGCGCAGGATGCCGTTGACGGAATCGCGCACCTCGCGCCATACGTCGCGCATCGCGCACGGCTGCTCGCGTGGGCACGTTGACGAGCTCTCCTCGAGGCATTCGACCGGGGTGTAGTCGCCTTCGATTACTTCCACGACGTCCGCCATCGTGATTCGCGCCGGCGGCTTCGCCAGCATGTACCCGCCGCTTGGCCCCTTCTGGCTGGCGACCAGGCCGCCGCGCTTGAGCTCGATCAGCAGCCGGCGCAGATAGTTCTCGGGGATGTCCTGTGTGGCGGCTATTTCCTCGACTCTCACCGGCAAAGTGGTAGGATAACGCTCCGCAAGTAGCAGGAGGGCCTTCAAGGAGTAGTCAACGCCAACGCCAAACTTCATCTTTTTAGTGAACTTCGGCCTGAAATTTAGCATAATATGGCAATAAGTTAAATAGGCGACCGGCTTAGTCATCTACTTAATTGACTAAGTAACTCACCTAAGTTACCTTTTATATTCGCAGGAGATTCGTTCAGTGCCGAAGAGGGAGCCGCAATCGTGGGAAATGGTCTTGAAGCGCAACTCGGTCGAGCGCCTCAAGCACGAGCTGTTCCCCACCGAGCTGACCGGTCAATGGGACCGGCTGGCGGAGACCTCGTACGAGAAACTTCCCGAGGAAGATATTGTGCGGCTCCAGTGGTTCGGCATGTACCACGACAAGCCGAAAATCGGCACGTTCATGATGCGGATCAAAATCCCCAGCGGCATCCTGAGCGCCGAGGGGCTGCGCGCGATCGGTGAAATCTCCGAGACCTACGGGCGCGACCAGGGCGAGCTGACCACGCGCCAGAATTTCCAGCTTCACTACATCACGCTCGACAAATTTCCCGAGATACTCGAGAAGTTGAAGAGCGTCGGGCTCACGACGATGGGCGGATGCGGCGACGTTGTGCGCAACATCACGGGATGCCCGGTTGCGGGCGTGGACCCGGACGAAGTTTTCGACGTGACGCCGCTGATCGCCGAGACCGCGGGATTTTTCTACGGCAATCGCGAGTATTCGGACCTGCCGCGCAAGCACAAAATCTCGATCGCCGCATGCCAGCATCAGTGCAACGCGCCCGAGATCAACTGCGTCTCGCTGATCGCGATGCTGAAAGATGGGCGCGAGGGCTTTGCGGTGCGCGTCGGTGGCGGCCAGTCCTCGACGCCGCGCCTGTCGCGGCACCTGGGCGTGTTTATCACGCGCGAGCAGGCGATGCCGGTGATGCGCGCGATTATCGACGTGTGGCAGGGCACTACAGAGTACCGGATGTCGCGCGTCAAGGCGCGTCTCAAGTTCATGATCGACGATTACGGTCCCGAGGAATTTCGCCGGCTGGTCGAAGCGAAGTTGGGCTTCGCGCTCGAGAATCTCGCCGAGATGCCTGTCGCCGAGACCGAGAGCGATCACATGGGTATCCACGCGCAGAAACAGTCCGGGCTCAACTACGTCGGCTTCCCGGTTTACCTGGGCCTGATGAGCGGGCGGCAGATGCGCGAGATTGCGGAGCTGACCGCGTCGTTCGACGGCGACATTCGGCTCACGCGCCGCCAGAACTTCATCATCACCGGCATTCCGACCGCGCAGCTCGAGGACGTGATCGCGAAAGTTGGCGCAATCGGCTTCCCGCTGGATGCGAACGGGCTGTACGCGTCGTCGATCGGATGCATCGGCGATCCGCATTGCAACTACGCCGTGACTCCCACCAAGACCAAGCTCGCGACGATCATCGAGCGGCTGGTGAATCAGTTCGGCGAGCAGGTCGGCGGCCTGAAGCTCAATCTCGACGGATGCCCGCATGCGTGCGCGCAGCACTGGACCGGCGATATCGGGTTGCAGGGCACCACCAGCCGCGGACCCGCCGGCGAGCCGCTCGAGGCCTTCGACATTATCCTGCGCGGCGGGCTGGGCAAGGACGCGGCGATTGGCAAGCCAATCATTCGACGGGTGCCGTCCGCGATGGTTGAAGATTATGTGTCGCGGCTGTTCGGGACTTACCTCGAACGGCGCACCGCCAACGAAACATTCACGCACTTTTGCGTGCGCACCGCCGACGCCGACCTGATTTCGATCGCAAGTGGAAACGCAACCGGCGCCGAGGCCGCCGCCTGAACCGGGTACCGCGCGCCCCAAGGATTTCGCCATGGCCGCAGAATCGCAATTCAACGAAGAGCTCGAAACCCCTGAACTGAGTCTCAGCATGGACGAGCTGGAGGCGGGCGAAGCCGCCGTCGAGCTCGACGACAAGGAGCCCCAGGAAGTCCTGGCATGGGCTATCGATCGGTTCGGCAAGGAGTTGGCGATTTGCTGCAGCTTCCAGGCCGACGGCTGCGCGCTGATCGACATGGCGCACAAAATCGATCCCCGCATCCGCGTGTTCACGATCGATACGGGCCGCATGCCGCAGGAGACCTACGACGTAATCGATAAGTATCGCACGCGCTACGGCATCAAGGTCGAAGTTTTCATGCCTGACACGGCCGTCGTGCAGCAGATGGTTACCAGGCACGGCAACAATCTGTTCTACAACGACGTCAACCTGCGCCTGCTATGCTGCCAGGTGCGCAAGGTGCTGCCGCTGCGTCGCGCGCTGATGAACTACAGCGCGTGGGTGACGGGACTGCGCCGCGACCAGTGGGCGACGCGCTCGAACATCCGCAAAATTGAAATCGATCACGACCACGGCGGCATCGTGAAGCTCGCGCCTCTGGCGGACTGGACTGAGGAAGAGGTCTGGAACTACATCCGCGCCAACGACGTGCCCTACAACGAGCTATACGACAAGGGCTACAAGTCTATAGGATGCGCGCCGTGCACGCGCGCCGTGGGCGAGGGCCAGGACGCTCGCGCGGGCAGATGGTGGTGGGAGACGGGCGCGCCTAAAGAGTGCGGCATGCATTGCGCGATAGAGACTGGCGGCTTCGAGCACGAGCTGGCGTCGCTGCTAGGTAAAAACGACGGCGAAACCAAGTCTTAGACGGTAATGGCGAGCGACGACCAGCCCACGGCGGGTGACTCGATAACGCTCGACACTCTCCAGCACGACATCCTGGTCCCGCAAATCCAGGCTTTCCTCGACGCCACCAGCGATCCGCAAGCCCGCGAAGTCTACCTGACACTAAAATCCGCGATCGAAGCCCTGGAAATACCGGCAGAACTACAGCTAAGACTTGGCGCGATCGTCGAAGTAGCACTAACCAGTGGCCGTGTAAGGCGCCTATTCGGCCCCGGCGCAGAGCTATCGCTGAACGCCCTGTTCATGAAGACCCCGCGAGGCCGCGAAGTAGCTCAATCCCTGGCCGAACTCAACAAGGCACTGGCAACCCTGAAAGGCCAAACAGTCGAGCAAATCACCTCGACGCAAAGAAGCCCCGGCGCCTACGCACTAACCCTAAAGACCAGCGGCTGCCAGCTAGTAATCCGCTTCGAACAATCCGGCGTGCGAGTAGAAAGCCTGGAAGTAGATCTCGCCCGCTAACACCACAATTCAATCCCGCAAGCGTGCGCTCTCGCTGCATGGCAGTTCAGAATTGCCGTAGGCAAGACGCTCCTCGCAGCATTGTGGCTTCGCCGGTGAGACGCAGTCATGGCTGAGGAAACTCGCCGGAAAGGTTCAGATGTATTTGTAATGAACTGTTTCCAGTGGTAAACGCTGGTTGCTGCCACATAAGCCTGACTTCTCGTTTCAGCGAAGAATTTTTGGGACCCCGGCGCCATTTCGGGGTTCAAGGGGAGTTCGATTGATGGATAGTTTGGGCCGTCAGCAAGTTCGGCGTTTCTCGATCTTGGGCGCGGTATCGATCGCTGCTCTGCTCTTCACAGTCGCGATCATTCGAGCGACGCCGAGCGACACGATTGCCGACCGCGAGCTTGGCCAGGGCGACTTCGTCCACAACACAAGTCCGTCATTTGTGCGTGCCAAATCGCTCGACCTGCAGGGAGATCCGCGCGGACAAGGCGTCGCGATTGATACCAAGGCGAGCCCCAACCATCTCTTCGTTTCAGACGAAAACTCCAATCGCGTGCTGGGCTGGTCCGACACCACGATGCTTACCAACGGCAAGAACGCCGATATCGTAATCGGCGCGCCGGATTTCTTTACCCATCAACCGGGATGCATCCGCGACGATACCGGATTCTGCGGGCCGTTCACGGTCGGAGTCGATCCGTCACACAATTTATTTGTCGGCGGCGATCATGTTGAAGAGTTTTCCGATCCATTTAGCCAAACCCCACCTTTCAGCGGTAGCACCTTCATCGCAGCCGGTGGGATCGTTGATCCGTGGGGAATCGCATCGGATTCGAACGGCAACATCTATGTCGCTAACCGGAACGGAAACGCGGTCTATGAGTATGATGCGGGCATGACCACGATTCATCTGGTTTTCGGTCAGCCCGACACGACGCACTTCGCGTGCAATCAAGGCGGGTCGCCCTCGTCCACCACGCTTTGCGCTCCATTTGCGGTCGCCGTCGATGCCAGCAACAATCTGTACGTAGCGGACAAGGGCAACAATCGTGTGCTCGTGTATCTTCAGCCGCTATGTACCAGCGGCTGTGCGACGGGCGCTGGCGACACGACCGCCGATTTAGTGATCGGGCAAGCCGACTTCACACACGCCACTTCGAGCACGACATCGACGACATTGAAAAATCCTCAAGGTGTGGCCGTCGACGGAAACGGAAATCTATGGATCGCCGATACCTTCAACAATCGCGTGACCGAGTACAACGCGGGATTCACCACTGGCGCGGCTGCCGACAGCGCAATAGGACAAGCCGACTTGATGAGCGGGTTGTGCAACCAGGGAGGTGCGACCGTCAGCGCGACCACGCTATGCATGCCGACCGGCGTCGCGATCGACTCCTCTAACAATGTTTATGTGTACGACAGCGACAATAATCGCGTCCTCAAATACAACGAAGCCGCAGATCCGCCGACGAATTTCTCCGCAAATGTGGTGCTAGGCCAACACGACTTGACGCACGCCACAGAGAACTTTGTCGATGCGACCACGGTAAACCCGGTCGGCGTCGCGATCGACCGCACTTCGAACCCGAATCATCTGTATGCCGTCGACAACGCGAACAGCCGCATACTCGGCTACATGGATGCCGCTACGTTCCAGAACGGCGGTGCGGCCGACCTGGTCGTCGGCCAGCCCGACTTTTTCACCAATAGCTGCAATGCAGGGGGAACGGTAAATGCGGCCACTCTCTGCGGAACTGTGTCGGCCGAGCTTATGGCGGCGGCGGTCGACCCCTCTGGGAACCTGTGGGTTGGAGATCCTGGGAATCGACGCGCGGTCGAATTCAATGCACCCTTCAGTTCAGGCAAAGTCGCGGATGAAGCGGCCAGCATCGTGCTGGGCGAACCCAACTTGACCACGATCGCGGGCGGATTGAATTGCGGGGATACTGCGACCTCCTTATGCCCACAGGGGCTCGCCTTTGACAGCAGCGGCAATCTCTACGCCGCCGATCACGACAATAACCGCGTGCTCGAGTTCAATACGCCGCTCACCTACTCCGGCACCACGCCTCAGCCAGCCGACTTGGTCTTTGGTCAAGGATCATCCGGCACGAACTTCACCACCGGGGCGTGCAACTCCGGGGGCGAAAGTGCGAACTCGATGTGCGCACCCTTTGGCGTCGCGCTCGACTCGCACGACAACCTCTACGTTGCCGACCCCACGAACGATCGAGTGCTGGAGTACGACAAGCCCGTTCCATTCGTGGGTCCGACTGGGATCGGAAACCCGGGCGACGTAACCGCCGATCTGGTGTTCGGGCAGGGCGGCAACTTCACGACTGGCTATCAAGTCTGCAATCCGCCGAGCGCGACGAACTTGTGTTTTCCTACCGGGGTGTCGATCGATCCATTCAACTCGGTGTTCATCGCCGACACCCTGGATAACCGCGTCGTGGCTTACAGCGAGTCGATGAATCCGCCGGCCAACAGCACCGCCGGGCTCGAATTCGGGCAGGACAACCCCACGCTCGGCAACGACTTTACTCACGCCACGGCAAACGCGGGCGGTCTGTCGGCAAGTTCGCTGGACATCGCCGGACTTGTATCCGGTTTGGCTAACGATTCCAGCGCCGATTTGTACGTCGCCGACGCCGGCAACAACCGACTGCTCGAGTACGACGGTCCATTCGGGGCGTTGAGCGAGCCCACGCTCACCCCGACGCCGACGGCGACTGCAACGGCGACGCCGACCGCGTCCGCGACTGCGACCGCCAGCGCTACTGCGACGGCCACGGCGAGCAGGACCTCGACGCCCAGCGCAACCCCGACGGCCACCGCGACCGCCACCGCCACCGCAACTGCGACCAGCACGGCGACTGCGACGCCGACCGCCACTCAAACGCCGGTCGGCAGCGGCGATATCAATGTGTCGCCGCAAAAGTTGAATTTCGGCGACGTGACGCCGAGCAGCAACAAGGTCAAGCACTTCAAGATCGCGAACAAGCTGAAGAACACCCTGCTGGTCGGCAACGTCGCGAACCCGAGCGGTCCCGGCGCGGCGCAATTCACGATCACGGGCGGGGCAACCAGCTTCTCGTTGCCCAAAGGCGGGTCGGGCGATGTAATCATGGTGCGATACACGCCGTCCGCGGCGGGCGCAACCGACACCGCGATGATCGTAATCACCAGCAGCGACCCAACCCAACCGTCAGCGACGGTAGCGTTGATCGGCAAGGGCAAGAAAAAATGACGGTCAGCTGACGGCTACGGTTCCAACCGCTCCATCAGGCGCGGGAATGGGACTGTTTCGCGAATATGATGTATCCCGCATAGCCAGCCTGTCATGCGCTCCAGGCCCATGCCGAAGCCTGCGTGTGGCACTGAGCCGTACCGGCGCAAGTCGAGATACCATTCGAAGGGCGCTAGCGGCAGGCCGTGCGAGGTTATCTTGGTGCGAAGCGTTTCGTAGTCGTCCTCACGCTGGCCGCCGCCTATGATTTCGCCGTGACCTTCAGGCGCGAGCATGTCGACGCATAGCGCAACGTCGGGCCGCGCTGGATCCTGTTTCATGTAGAACGCCTTGCAGGCGGTCGGGTAGCGATGCACCATCACGGGGCGATCGAATTCCTCGGACAGCGCGGTTTCCTCGTCGCCGCCGAAGTCGTCGCCCCAGTTGACCGCGACGCCTTTCTTTTTCAGCCGCTCGATCGCCTCGTCGTAGCTGATGCGTGGATAGGGAAGCTGCGCCGACGACTGCAGCTTCGTGGTGTCGCGCTCGAGCGTCTTGAGCTCGGCGCCGCGACGCTCGAGCACGCGGCCGACAATGTACGACACGAACTGTTCCGCGAGTTCCATGTCGCCGGCGAGATCGCAGTACGCGACTTCCGGCTCGACCATCCAGAACTCAGTCAGATGTCGCCGCGTTTTGGATTTCTCGGCGCGAAACGTCGGGCCGAAGCAGTACACCTTGCCGAATGCGAGCGCACCCGCCTCCGCGTAGAGTTGTCCGCTCTGCGTCAAGTACGCCTTGCGCTCGCCGAAGTAGTCGAGCTCGAACAGGTTGGTGGTTCCCTCGCACGAAGTCGGAGTCAGAATCGGCGCGTCGAACAGGACGAAGCCGCGCTCGTGAAAAAAATCGCGGCACGCCGAGGCCACTTCGCTGCGGATGCGCAGGATGGCGTGCTGGCGCGAGGAGCGGATCCACAGATGACGGTTGTCGAGCAGAAACGCGACGCCGTGATCCTTCGGCGTGATCGGATAGTCGGACGCCGGCGACACTATCTCGAGCGATTTCAGCGTCAGCTCGAATCCGCCGGGCGCGCGCTTGTCTTCGCGCACGATACCGGTCACTTCGAGCGCGGTCTCCTGGCCCATGTGATCCGCCGCCGCGAAACTCTCCGCGCCGAGGTCGGCGAGCGACGCCACGCACTGGCATACGGCGGTGCCGTCGCGCACCTGGAGAAAATGTATCTTGCCGCTCGAGCGCTTGCCCGCGAGCCAGCCCTTGAGCGTGACCTCGTTTCCCACGTGATGTGACAACTCTTCGATGTAAACTCGCGCCATGTGCCCATTTAAGCATATCGCCGCACAAGTACAGGAGCGCCGACGCGTCGCGCGCCGTGTGTTCATCAGCTAGGCTCTGGGGTGGGAGAGGCGTGGCGGATGAACGGGCTGAATGGGTTCGACTACGTAGCGATCGCGCTGTTCGCACTCGGGGCAATCTACGGACTGCAAAGGGGAGCGTTCAGAATGGTGACGTCGGTGGTGTCGCTGGTGGCGGCGGTTTATTTCGCATCGCTCTACTACAACAAGGCGGGCTCGTTCGCTGAGGCGCAACTGGGATCCTCGCACACCGTCGGCGCGGTAATCGGCTACGTCGCAGTCTTCGCGTTGATTTTCGCAGCCGTGGAAATTGTCGGCTCGTCAGCGATCCGGCTGATGCAAATCGTTCACCTGAGCCCGCTCGATCGATTAGCCGGCGCCCTGCTCGGCGCGGGAATCGCGGGAGTGGTCGCGGGGCTGGCCGTGATGCTGATGGCGGCGATGTTGCCGCCCGACGCGGCGCTACTGCGCAATTCGCAACTGGTGCCGATGCTGCTGGCCTACAACGAGATGCTGGTCGGATATATCCCCGGTGACGCGAAACTCGAGTACGAGCGCAATCGCGACGATCTTATGCGGTATTGGGTCCAGAATGCTGTGAAGGGCGCAAGCTACGCGCCGTCGCCGGCTGCGTTGCCCTCGCCCTCCGCGAAGTGAATCGGTTTTTGTAATCGCGCTACGCGATTGCGCTGTCGACGGCCTGAACCAGTCGGCCCTTGGGAACCGCCCCGATGATCTGTTCCTTGACCTGGCCACCCTTGATGATGAGCAGGTTGGGAATGCCGCGGACGCCATAACGTCCCGGCGTCTGCGGATTGTCGTCAACGTTGATCTTCGCGATTTTCAATCGCCCGTCGTACTCGCCCGCAAGGTCGTCGAGTATAGGCGCAATAGCCCGGCATGGGCCGCACCACGGCGCCCAGAAATCGACCAACACGGGCGTCGCTGATTTCAAAACTTCCTGGTCGAAGCTCGCGTCGGTAACGTGAACGATTTTGTCGCTGGACATCGAAACTTGTCTCCTGTGCTCTCAGTCGCAGGTCTGAACATAAGTACGGCCGGGTAGTCAGTCAAGGCAGCCGTGATTTGCACTTGATCCGCCTGCCGAATCCACTACCCTGAGAAACGCCATGCCCGCGCCGATGATGAACGACGTGTTGCCCGACCTGCTCGAGGAGATGGTTTACCTGCTCAAACAGCAGGGTGCCGATCCGCTGGAATCCAAGCTGCGCGCGGCGCGAATCGAGTCGGTGTGCGATTGCGGCGACGAGAATTGCGCGAGCTTCGCGACCGCCGCCGAGGTGAAAGTCGCCAACTACGTCGAGCTGCAATCGATGGAAGGCCAGGTCATCATCGATCTGAACGCCAACGACGAGATCTGCTTTATCGAGGTGCTCGGCCGTCCCGACGTGAAGTATCTGCTCGAAGAATTCTACGACGCGCAGACCTGATCGGGCTGCGACTCTTCAGCCAGCCGCGCGCTGTTGCGGCGCGACGCGAAACCGCTCGACGAATCCCGCAACCTCGCTCACGACGCGCTCCTTTTCGCTGTCCACGGTGATCACGTGATAGCTCTCCTCGAGCTCGATCGCGCGCTTCTCGGCAGCGCCAAGATGTCTCATCACGTAGTCGAGATTTTTCCGCATCGGGCACGTGTGATCGCGCCTTGCATGCATCACCAGCGCAGGCTGCGTGATCCGCGCCAGCATCGGCTTCACCTGTGCGCTCAAATTGAACAGCTTAAGCGGCGCCGACAACGGCATCAGATGGCAGGTGGGATGTATCGACCGTGCGGCGGCGTCGTGGATGTCCGACCCGCCGCTGTTGAACAAGTAGATGTTGTCGACGAACGAGCCGAGCACGCCGCGCAAGCTTCGCAGCGCGATAGTCGTCGACGCCGGCAGAAAGAACGCCGGCGCAAGCATCGCGAGTCCCGCGACTGACTCGCCCTGGTCCGCCGCCAGCCGCGCCGCCAGCACCGCGCCCATCGACAGTCCCACGACCACGTTGGGCTCGCCGTATTGGCGCAGTTCCTCCAGCCCTTTGACGACGCTTTCGTACCAGTTGTCGTAGCTGGCCGCGCCCAATTCCTCGGGCGTCCCGGCGTGACCCGCCAGCTTGACGCCGCGCACGCGAATGCCGCGCGCCGCCAACTGCTCGCCGAGGTAGCGCATCTCGTACGGAGTTCCAGTCAGACCGTGAATCAGCAGCGCGCTCACCCCGGCGCCGGGAAAGGAGAACTCGTGGGTATCGACGCCCGCCGCGTGGCGCGACGGAGGCTCGTCGGAATCAGCACTCATCTATATCTTTCACCGCGCAGTCGGCGCGCTCCTCATGTTGACGACTCGCCTGCCGCGAGCTGGTCGCTGTCGATTTGTATCCTGGCCTGATCCTTAAGCTGATCGAGGAAGCGCGTCCATGCCTGCGCGCGGCGATTCTCGACGTAGTCCTGCATGAACGCCTTCTTTCCGTTCTTCCAATCGTCGTCGGTCGGTTCGGCGCGCGAGGTGACTTCGAACAGGTACGAATTGCCGCCGCTTTCCATCACGCGATCTATCACGCCTGGAATCGCGGGCACAGCCGCTGCGGCGTCGGTCACCTCGGGAAACTCGCCGATACCGGACACGCTGCGGTCTGCGCGCAGAAACGGATCGACATTTTTAATCACGAGCTTGTTTGCGGCGGCCGCTTTGTCAAAGTCCGCCGGGCTCTTGATCGTGGCGAGGATCTTTTGCGCCTGCTGGCTCGCGTCGGTTTGCGCCGTCGTGCGAATCAACGCGTCGCGCACCTGCGCTTCGATCTCCTTCAGCGGGGGAATTCGCGACGGCTGCCGCGCCTGCAGCTTGATCACGTATGGCGCGCCCTTCTCCGGCACCAGCGCCACGGCCCCCGTTTCGAGCTTGAATGCCGCCGCTATGAGTTCGCGATCCTGCTCGATGCCGCCGGCCGGTTCACCCTGCGCGAATAGTGGCGTCTGGACCGCGTCGATGCCTCGCTTCTTCGCGAGGTCCGTCAGGTTGCCGCCCGCCACCGCGGCCGTCAGGTCCTCCTGCGCCGCCTCGCGCCCGAGCTTCGCTCCGGCCTGGGTCCGCAGCTCTTCGATTATTTTTGGCTTCGCCTCGGCAAGCGTGTCGGTATGCGCGGGCATCGACTGCTCGAGCTTGACGACATGAAAGCCATAGTGCGTCTCGACTATCGTGATCTGTCCCGGCTTCATCGCGAACACCGTGTCTTCAAACGGCTTGATCATCTGGCCGCGGCCAAACGTCCCCAGGTCGCCGCCCTGGCCGCGGTTGGATGGATCGTCCGAATACTTCGCTGCCAGCTTTGCGAAGTCTCCGCCCTTCGATTGCGCCTTCTGGAGCACGTCGAGCGCCTTGGCCCTCGCCGCGGCCTTCTCTTTGTCGGACGCGCCCGCAGGCACCGAGATCAGGATGTGCCGCGCGTGAACCTGGTCGGGATGCGCGAAGCGGGTCTTGGCATTGCGATCGTAGTAGTCCTGGATTTCCTTGTCGGACGGCATGTACTTGGCGGCCAGTACCAGCGGTTCGTAGTGGACGTATGTCAGTTGGATGCGTTCGGGCTCGCGAAATTGCTCGGCGTTCTTTTTGTAGTAGTCGGCGATCTCCTTTTCGGTCGGCGAGACCTTCGCGGTGAAGTCGGCGTAGGCCAACTCGGCGTACCGCAGTCCAATCTTTTCGTTGGCAAGATTGTAGGCGTGGCGCGCCTCGTCGTCGCTCACCTGCACGCCCATGTCGATCATGTTGCGCAGCGTGTCGGCGATCATACGGTCGCGCTCGCCGGTTTCGTATTCAGCGGGCAACAGATTGTTGTTGCGCAGCACGTCCTGGTAAGTGTCGAAGTCGAACTGCCCGTCGCGCTGAAAGACCGGCTCCTTGGCGATTTTCTCCTGGAGCGCCTCGTCGCTGATGATGATGCCCAGGTGGCGCGCCTCTTCGCCGATCAGTTGTTCCTCGATGAGCCGCTCCACCGCTTCCTGGCGCAGGTTGATGCTCTTGAGCACGGCGGGCGCGTTGGCGCCGTACATCTGTTGTACCGCCTGGCGGAGCTGAGTGGCTTCGCGATCGACCTGATCGCCAAGTATCTGCTGCCCGTTGACGGTCGCGATGGGATGGACGGTGTTGAACAAGCCACCGCCTCCGAAACCCCAGAACGCCATGATAAGCGCCAGGAAGGCGAACGTGACTTGCACTTGCCACGAGTATTGATAACGGCGAATTCCTTCCAACATTGAATCGTCATCATACTTTACCGCCTTTTGCGTGCGCAATTGACCTCGATTACTTGCTTGGGCATCCCATCCTCTGTTAGCGTGTCGCGCAGCGGTATTCGGACGGACCCAAACGTCTCCGCAGCGGATTCTTCGAACATTTGGGCCGCGACGTGGGGTGGTATTCGGGCCGGGTCTTGGTACCGGCAGCCGGGCCTGAAATGGGCAGGCAAGGGGAGAAAATTCGTGGTTCTCAATTCAATTTTCGGTTGGTTTTCCAACGATCTGGCGATCGATCTCGGCACCGCCAACACGCTCATCTACGTCAAGGGCGAAGGTATCGTGTGCAACGAGCCCTCGGTGGTCGCGGTGCAGAAAGATTCGCGCGGCGCGCGGCGTGTGCTCGCGATAGGCTCGGAAGCGAAGAAGATGCTCGGCCGCACGCCGGGCTCCATCGTCGCCATTCGGCCTCTCAAGGACGGCGTCATCGCCGACTTCGAGATCACCGAGAACATGCTCAGCTACTTCATCAAGAAAATTCACTCGGGCCGGACTCTCGTCCGCCCGCGCCCGCGCATCGTCATCTGCGTGCCGTTCGGCATTACCGCGGTCGAGAAACGGGCGGTGCGCGAATCGGCCGAGCAGGCCGGCGCGCGCGAAGTCTATCTGATCGAGGAGCCGATGGCGGCCGCGATTGGCGCCGGCCTTCCCATCACCGAGCCGGCCGGCAACATGATCGTCGATATCGGCGGCGGCACCACCGAGGTCGCCGTCATCTCGCTGGCCGGCGTCGTCTTCTCGCGCTCGGTGCGCGTGGCGGGCGACAAGATGGACGAGGCGATCATCCAGCACATCAAGCGCAAGTACAATTTGCTGATCGGCGAGCGCACCGCCGAGCTGATCAAGATAACCATCGGGTCGGCCTATCCCGGCAACGAGATTCAGACCATGGAAATCAAGGGCCGCGACCTGGTCGCTGGCGTGCCCAAGATTATCGAGATTACCGACGAGGAGATTCGCGAAGCGCTGATGGAACCGGTGCGCCAGGTAGTCGAGTCGGTGCGTATCGCGCTCGAGCGCACGCCGCCGGAGCTGGCCTCCGACATCGTCGACAAGGGAATCGTGCTGGCCGGCGGAGGCGCTCTGCTGCGCAACCTGGACGTGCTGCTGCGCGAGGAGACCGGCCTTCCGGTCACGCTGGCCGACGATCCGCTGACCGCGGTCGTGATGGGCGCGGGCAAGGTCCTCGACGAATTGTCGCTGCTGCGCGACGTGACCGTTGACTGATCGACTCGCTGCATATCTGCTGAAACTTGACCCAGCGCGTCGGGCTGTATTGACGTGAGAAGCAGCTTTCTCTGGCGCAACCGCGTGCTGCTGACAAGCGGCGTGCTGCTCATTCTGTCGCTTCATCTGATCTCGACGGGCGTCCATCCCGGCGATCTCGCGGCGGCTCCGCAGTCCGCTGTCCTCGAGCTCATCCGTCCGGTTGACGCCGCTTTTACACGCCTGGGCGAGGGCGGCTCATCGATCGTCGCCGATTACGTCGATCTGCTTCACGTGCGCGATGAAAATGCCCGTCTGCGCGACGAGCTGACGCGGGTCAAGAGCGATCAGGCGCATATGGCCGAGCTCGAGGTCGAAAATCAGCACCTCGGCGAGCTGCTCGAACTCAAGAACGCGCTCGGCGCGAGCGCAGTCGCCGCCATCGTGATCGGCAGCGACGCCGCGGGAATTTCGCGCACCCTGATTCTCGGCTCCGGCACCGACGAAGGACTTCGTCCGGGCATGGCCGTGCTCGCCAACCAGGGTGTGGTCGGCAAGATCATCACCGTCAGTCCACACGCCTCGCGAGTGCTGTTGATCGACGACCACAATTCCGCGCTTGACGGTTTCGATCAACGCACCCGCGCGCGCGGCATCGTCGCCGGGCTGGTCGACGATGGCTTGATCCTGAAATACGCCGATCGCTCGCAGGACGTCCGAATCGGCGACACCATCGTCACCTCGGGCCTCGATGGAATTTTCCCGCGCGGTCTGCTGGTCGGAACGATCCAGAGCGTGCATCGCGAAGGTCCGGGCCTGTTCCTTGGCGTGAGGATCACGCCCGCGGTCGATTATCGCGAGCTCGAACAGGTGTTGATCGTCACTCAGCCGCCGCCTCACCTCGACGACCAGCCCCGGGACTGACGCGGTTGCGCCTCATCCTCCTGTTCACGGTTTTCGTGGTGCTGGGATTGGCGTTCGAATCCGTGGTCCCGCACCTGGTTTCTTTTCGCGCGCTAATTCCCAATCTGATCATCATACTGGCCGTCGATCTCGGGCTGCGCCATCATGGCGTGCTGCCCGCGCTACTGGCATTCGCGATGGGCTATGCGACCGACGCGCTCGCCGGCTCGCAACCGGGCCTCAATGCCTTCATGACGACGATGGTCTTCCTGGTGAGCTACGAGATTTCCTCGCGGCTGATGGTGACCAACGCGTTCGTCGGCGCGACCGTGGTATTCATCGGCGTTATCGCGTCAGCGCTGGCCAGCGTTTCAATCGCCAACGGGTTCAAGGCACTTTCTGATACGAGCCCGATGCTGCCAGGACTGATGCTCGAGGCGACAGTTTCCGCCATAGTCGCGCCGTTCATTTTTTCGATGCTGGCCACCAGCAAGCGCCTGACGGGATTGCCAGCAAGAGCCGCGCGCGAATAGATTGTAGGGTTAGTTGGGAACGCATCAGTGGCGAAGTTCCACATCCCTAAAAGCAATCGGCCGGTCCCGCTGCTGGAACCGCGAATCGTGACGTTGACCGTCATGATGTTCGCGATTCTCGCCGTCGTCTCGGTGCGCCTGTACTACCTACAGGTTCTGCATCACAAGGAAAATGTCGAACTGGCCGATCGCAACCGGATTCGCCTGCAGCGCGTGCCTGCGCCGCGCGGGCTCGTTTTCGATCGCAATCACCGCCCTCTGGTCGATACGAGACCGTCATTCGATGCGCAAATCGTGCCCGAGGACTCCGACAATCTTTCACTGACGATAGAAAGGCTCGCGCGCTATACCGGCGCGGACGATATCGCGGACAAAATTTCCGACGCCGATGAGGCGGGCCGCCCCCCTTATGAGCCCATCACAGTCGCCGAGCGTCTTGGATGGCAACAGGTGGTCGCGCTCGAAACCCATCAGCTCGATCTGCCCGGCGTCAGCCTCCAGATTACCCCGGCGCGGCATTACCTGTACGGCCAGCTCGCCGCGCATCTGCTCGGCTATGTCGGCGAAGTGACCGTGGCCGATCTCAAAGCGCATCAGGACTACCACATGGGCGATGAGATCGGAAAATTCGGTCTCGAGCGTGTGTGGGAGAATTTTTTGCGCGGCGACGCCGGTGGTCAGGAGATCGAAGTTGACTCCGTCGGGCGGCGCCTGCGCGTGCTCAAGGAAATTGCCGACCAGCCCGGCGAAAGCCTCGTCATGACCATCGATCTCAATCTTCAGCAGGCGGCCGAGCAGGCGATGGCCGGGAAGAACGGCGCTTTTGTCGCCCTCGATCCGAGAAACGGCGACGTGCTCGCGATGGTCTCGCATCCCGCCTTCGACCCCGACATCTTCGGCGGCGGCGTGAAAGCCTCGGCATGGCGCGAACTGATCACCGACCCGAGCCATCCACTGCAAAATCGCGTCATCCAGGGAATCTATCCGCCCGGCTCGACCTTCAAAATTGTCGATTCGATCGCGGGACTCCAGGAAGGCACGCTGAAACCCGAGACCGAGTACAATTGCCCGGGCGGGATGTGGTTCGGCGGACGCGAGTATCACTGCTGGCGCAAACAGGGGCACGGCACTATCGAGCTGCACGATGCGATCGTGCGCTCATGCGACGTTTATTTTTACAACGTCGGAGAAAAACTCGGCGTCGATCGAATCGCCAAGTGGTCCAACCTGATGGGACTCGGAATCAAGACCGGCATCGATCTCGATCACGAGAATCCTGGCACCATCCCCTCGTCGGCGTGGAAGCAGCGGCGCTACCACGAGCGATGGTATCCCGCGGAGACGCTGTCGGTCGCCATCGGCCAGGGTTACGTCGCGACCACTCCCCTCCAGATGGCGCAGGTCGCCGCCCAGGTCGCCAACGGCGGCACTCGCTACAAGCCGCAATTCGTCAAGTACGTCGAAGGACTCGACGGCAATATCGCCAAGGCGTATCCGCCGGTGATCGAGAACCGAATGAAGATCGATCCCGACGCGCTTGAGGACGTCAAGGACGCGATGGCCGACGTCGTTAACGGCGCCGGCGGCACCGCGCACAAAGCGCACCTCGACAACGTCGTCGTATGCGGCAAGACGGGCACCGCGCAGGTCGTCGGTGACAAAGGACCTTCCGGCGAGAGCGACGAAGAGGAAAAAAATACGCCCGAACAGTACAAGGACCACGCATGGTTCATCGCGTTCGCGCCGAAGGATCATCCGACCATCGCCGCCGCCTGCATCATCGAACACGGCGGTCACGGCGGCAGCGCGTCAGCGCCCGTGATTCACGACGTCTTCCAGCGTTACTTCCAGCTCAATCCGCCGCCGCCACCAAAACCTGAAATAGCGCGCGTGCTCGAAGACAGCTCGCAATGACAGGAGTGCGGCCCTGATGGCGGCCGGCGATCGCAGGTTACTTCACTTTGACTGGACCCTGTTCATCCTGGTCCTCGCACTGGCCGGAATCGGCCTGGTCAGCGTCATCAGCGCGTCGTATGCGGGCTCGCATCGAACCCTCGATCCGCTGGTGATTCGTCAGTTGATTTGGATCGCCGCCGGAACCGCCGCGATGCTCATCGCGGTCCTCGTCGACTATCGATCATTGCAGGCCTACGCGTATCCATTTTACGTGCTCGTGATCGGACTTCTGATCGCCGTGATGGTCGCAGGACACGCCACCGGCGGCTCGCGCCGATGGATCAATCTCGGCGCCTTCCATCTGGAACCCTCCGAGCTTGCCAAGCTCGCCGTCGTGCTCGTGATGGTGCGCTATTTGCGCGAGGAGCCGCCGCGAGGCGGATGGGGCCTGCAACATTTGATCATCCCGTTCATCCTGCTCGGCGTCCCGGCCGCACTGGTGCTCAAGCAGCCCGACCTCGGCACTGGACTGGTGCTCGTTCTGATCACAATTACGCTGGTTTTCGTGGCCGGCCTCAACTGGCGCACGATGCTGGTGCTCGCGGTCGCCGGGATGCTCGCTGCACCGCTCAGCTGGCACTACCTAAAACCTTACCAGCGCCAGCGCCTGGTCAGCTTCATCAATCCGCAGGCCGATCCGCTCGGCTCCGGCTACCACGTCATCCAATCTGAAATCGCGATCGGCGCCGGAGGCCCATTCGGCAAGGGATTTCTGAACGGTACACAGGCGCGGCTGAATTTTCTGCCCGAGCAGAGCACCGATTTTATCTTCGCGGTCTTCGCCGAGGAGTTCGGCCTGGCCGGCACGTTACTTCTGTTGGCCTTGTATGCGAGCGTGATTGCCCGCGGCGCATGGATCGCCAGGCACGCGCGCGACCGCTTCGGCGCCCTGCTCGCAATCGGCGTGACCGCCATAGTCTTCTGGCAGGTGGCAGTCAACATCGGGATGGCGACCGGAATGCTGCCAGTGGTCGGCATCACGCTGCCGCTGGTAAGCTACGGCGGCTCATCAGTAATCGCGATGATGGCGGCAATGGGCATCCTGATAAGCATAAACACCCGCCGCTACCTGTTCTGAGTTTTCTCGACGAGGTAAAAGCTCGTGGCTCGCAAAAAAAAGTTCACCGATCCCGTCGATATTGAAATCGTCGAAGTTCAGCGCCGCTTCGTCGAGGTGATGGAGACCGTCAGGCTCGAAACAATCAGCCCCGAAACCAAGCAGCGCTACCTGGCAGTCATGAAATCGCTAACCGAAAAACTCGCGATGCCAAGCAAGCCACTCCACGAAATCCTAGGCGAAATGATGGCCGAAGCCGGCCCCCTAATCTTCCAGTCAATGCAGCGCTAGCGAACTGCTCACCCACTCCCAACACGCATTCACCATCCGGCGGCCGTCTGATACCCCCTTTCCGCACCGGAAAGGGGGTCAGGGGGATAGGACGGCGGCGCACTCGGATGACTTTTCCTGCTTCCCCTTCCCCATTTTTCCTGGGGAAGGGGCCAGGGGTTAGGGTGCTTTCATTGCGCCACCTCTCGATGCTGATCACCATCTGATGTACCGTTGACTCTGCGTGAGCAGAGAAATCCGGAACTGATACGCCGCGCCACGGAGTTGCGACAACGCACGACTTCCGAAGAGCATGCGCGAAATCCTCGGCGTGATGATGGCCGAAGCCGGCCCCCTAATCTTTCAGTCAATGCAGCGCTGAACCGCCGTACCGACCTTCACGGGAGAATCGATACGCCCGAGCGGGCGAGCGCGGCGGCGAGGCGCGCGGCCTCTTCTGCCTTCTGCGGGTCGCTGCGAATCTGCTCGTAGCGGTTCCAAACCCGCAGCTCTTCGTCTCGGTTGGTCGGCCCACCGCGATCTAGAATGCCGGCTACCATGCGCTCGAAATACGCGCCCCAGTCCGGCTGACTGCCGTCCGCATCCTTGAAGCCGTACTCGCGCGCGAGCGTCCAGCTTGCGCACACTTTGCCCGCCTTGTCCGCGACGTTTTGATCGATCGCGAGAGCTACCACTGCCCGCCCGACGTAGGCTGGCGTCTCCGACTCGGCGAAGTCGGCATTCTGCGCGATTGCGTCGCGCCAGTTCGCTTCGGTGACGCCGAATCCATCGAGCATCGCTTCCGAGCGCAGAAAACCAGGTGTCAGCGCCAAAGCAACCACCTTATGTATGCGAAGTTCGGCGGCCATCGCGTACGCGAGCCGAATCGCGGAGATTTTTGCGAGGTCGTAAAACAGGTTGCCGCGATAGTCTAGATGCAGCCCGTCGGTGATTTCGATGATCAGCCCCGACTTCTGTCGCACCATCATCGGCGCGCCGAAGCGTGCGGTCAGAATGTGAGTCTGCACCGCCAACTCCTGCATCTTGAGGCCTTTGGCAGGATCCAGCTTCCAAAACGGCTTGCCCCATTCGGTTAGCTCGTCACCGCCCCAGATGTCGTTCACCAGAATGTCGAGCCGCGGGAAATCCCGCTCGACTCGCTCGAATAAAGCGCGAACTTCTTCCTCGATTGTGTGATCGACGCGGATCGCGATGCCTGTGCCGCCAGCCGCAGCGACCAGCTCTGCCGTCTCCTCGATCGTTTCCGGCCTGCCGGCAGTCGCAGGATTCCCGCGAGTGCTGCGCCCGGTGCAAATGACCGTGGCGCCCGCAGCGCCGAGCATGGTCGCGATGCCGCGTCCAGCCCCGCGTGTAGCCCCCGCCACCACCGCGATCTTTCCCGCAAGAGGTTTCGTTGGTTCGAGCGTGCTCATGCCGCGATTCTTAGAACATGCGGAACGACAGGAGCAAACGCCAACGAGCGCGAATTGTACGCAAAAAAAGGCGGCTCTGATGAACCGCCTCCTTGCGAGCATGTGAATGTTGATTCTCAGCCCTTAGGTAGTAGCAGGATGCGCTCGCCGATCATGTTTTTCTGCACCGGCGAGGTGCCGCCCGCAATCGTCATCGACTCCGACGCCAGGACCCGGCGCATCCAGTCGCCGTCGGGCGCGAACGGCGTGTGGCGCTCGAGCAGCGCGTATTCGCCGAGCAGCCGCGTGATGAACTTGGTCATCCGCTGGCCCAGGTCGGTCGAGAGCAACTTCGAGATCGAAGCTTCAGGTCCGGGCTGCTGACCCTTGAGGCGTTTCGACAAACTGCGCAGACCGTTGTACTTCTTCGCCGTCGCCTCGATCGCGAACTGCGCGATTTGCTGGCGGATGTCGTTGTCCTCGATCGCGGGCCGGCCGTTCAGCTGCACCGACTTGGCGATCTGGACAAGCTGATGGAGCAACTGTTCGGTGCCGCCGAGCGTCTCGCCGATTCCGAATCGCTCGTGCATCAGGGTCGAGACCAGCACCTGCCATCCCATGTTGATCGGCCCGAGCAGGTTTTCCTTGGGCACGCGCACATCTTCGAAAAAGATTTCGTTGAACTCGCTGTCGCCCGTGATTTGCTGGAGCGGCTTGACGGTCACGCCGGGCGCCTTCATGTCGACCAGCAACGCGCTCATCCCCTTATGCTTGGGCACCTCGGGATCGGTGCGCACGAAAAGCTGTACGAAGTCTGCGCGATGCGCGATCGTCGTCCAGACCTTCTGGCCGTTGACGACAAACTCGTCACCCTTAAGCTCGGCCTTGCACTGGATCGACGCGAGATCCGAACCCGCGCCCGGCTCCGACATTCCCTCGCACCAAATCTCATCGCCGGCAAGGATCGGATTCAGATAGCGCTTCTTTTGCTCGTCAGTGCCCCATTGCATCAGGGCCGGGCCGGTCATGATCACGCCGAGCACGTTGCATCCCATCGGCAAGTTGAGACGGCCGAGCTCCTGCTGAAAGATGACCTGCTCGATGAAGGTCGCGCCGCGGCCGCCGTATTCCTTGGGCCAGGTGAGCCCGGCCCATCCCGCGTGGTAGAGCTTTTTGTGCCAGGCCTTGAGGCGCTCCCAGATTGCGTCGTCGCCGCCGGCTTCGGGGTCATCGGCGCGGCCAATAGATTTCGGGCGATTCGCTTCGAGCCATCGCCGTACATCCATCCGATAAGCGTCCTGTTCAGCCGTCCACGTAAAATCCATTTGGTTAGAAAATCTCCTTTTTTCAGTACTCGGAGCGATAGTGAGGCCACAGTACGAGCGACCGACACAGTGATATCTCTTGAGTAGCGCCCATTGAGACCGCGGAGCAAGCCCCGACGCGGCTCAATTGCCGCGCTCCGGCGCGGAACTCTCGGGCGTGAAGTCCACCTTTTTGCCTGCAAAGATTGCTTCGAACGATAATTGCGCAGTCGAGGAACCTGCGGTCACGACGATTCCGTATGTGCCCGGATGGGGAAGCGACATGTTGATGTTGATTGCCACGGGGATTTTCACCGACGCTGTTTTGGGAACATCCGGCGCTGGCTGGCCGGTTTCCACCTGTCCTTTCATTTCCGGCACCACCGGAACTCCGGCTTCGTCGGCAATCACAACGTTCAGCGGGTATTTGATACCGACTTCATCCGACGAGAAACCAAGGCCAATCGCGATTGCAAGCTGAACCGGCGCCGGATAGCTGGCCGCTCGGAACAAATTCCAGCCACCGCCCAGGACAAAGACTTTGCCGCCAACCGCTTGGGCAGCATCGGCAAGCAAAGCGAATTCGATCTTCATTTTTTTGAGACCTCCACGCGCGCGCTCCATAGCAATACGCGGATGCCGTCGCTGTCAACTTGCGGCGCGGGTCAATTCGGATTCGGCGGCGGACTGCGCGTTCAGGATGCGCACGATATTTTGCGCCATGAAGGTTCCGAGCAGTTTCTCGCGAGCCGCCGGTGCGAGCTTGCGCGCCTGATGGCTGACCTCGGCCGCGCGCTCGAGCATCGCAGCTTCGAGCGGCCGGAAATGCTTCCATGCAATCGGCGCCAGGCGTTCGGGCGCTATCGCAACCAGATCCTGAATCTTCCTGAAACGCCACCATGGCGAATCGGCAGAGGGCTTGTCGCCGCCCGCGGCAAGCACGGGCGGGAGCGTCCCGGAAACGAACAATGGAAACGCGATCGAAGTGCACGGCGCGGCCAGCGATGCCCAAAGCAGGGGAATTGTGTCCGCGCCGGGCGCCGGAAGTTCGGCGACCATGCTCGCCGTCGTGCCGGAGACCGAGCCATGCATGCATAGCGTCGGGGAATCGTCGCGCACGGCGGAGTCGCCCGCGGCTGGCGGCATTGGACCGCGCGCGCCGTGGTCGCGCAGAATTGCGAGCATCTCGCGGAGCGTGCGGCGGCCGTTTCGCGACACAAGGTCGCGGCTGCGCGCCAGGCGTCCGCGCGCGTTCAGCGGATCGTCTTTGACTTTGCCCGCGTTGCGGCTCGAATACGCGGCGGCGAAGTCGAACGATGATTCTCCGTCGCACCATCCGCGTACGCGCGCATAGCTTTCAACGTCAGGCGAGCCGAGGCTGCCAGTGTCGATCGTCAGACGGTTCGAGATGCACGCGCGATCCTCGACGCGGCGCGCAATCCATTGGCGGCCGGAGCTTTCGAGCAAGTACGCGTCGGCATGATCGGCGATGATGAAGCCGCCGCAGTAGCGAAAATCAACGTCGAACTGCGCGGAACCGCCCTGCCCGTGGCGTTCGATCAGCGCGCCGATGATTTCAGTCGCCTCGCGCGCGCTCTTCGAGCGTTCGAGCCCGAGCCGGACCAGATCCATCCCGAGCAGCCCCGTCGAAGGGAGTATTTCGCGCGTAAGCACTGCTTCGTTGCCGATCGCGACGCCGTACTCGTTGAGGCCGTGCTCGAAACCCCACAGCCAGAAGGGGCGCGAGCCGATCACGGCGGCCGTCTCGGGAACTTGCGGAATTTCGAGGTACTGACAGTGCATCGTCGCGCCCTCGTGATAGACGCGGTGTGGCGACTGCGCCAACGGCTGGCATTCACGCGGCGCGCGATCGGAATTCTTGGCGAGAAGAGTGGCGCCCGCGCGCGTATGTGGTGCGAGCACGACGATGGTATCGCAGGAAGGCAGCAGTGATGCGGGCATGAGGAACTTGATTGTATGTGAAACCCGCGATGGGTTTCACGCTTCCTTCGGCAGGGGTGACCCCTGCACCCAGTGGCAGGATCGAGTATTAAAATCACTGCGATGAATCGTAAGAGTCCATTTTCCTACCTCTGCAATGAGTGCGGGCGGTGTTGTCGTGAGAAGGTGATCACGCTGTCGCCGTATGATGTGTTGCGCCTGGCGCGCGCGGCTGGAGTATCGACGCGTGAGGCGATCGATCGCTTCACGATTCGCCGCGGGTCGATTCTGAAGTTTACCGGCGAGGGCGCGTGCATCGCGCTTGACGGCTTGCGGTGCGGGATCCATCGCGGGCGGCCGCTTGCATGCCGGCTGTATCCGCTCGGGATCGAGTTCATCGAAAACACGGCCGCTGAGAAATTTGTGATGATCGAGCCCGCGACGGGCTCGCTCGGCGTGTACGGCATCGACGGCGACGTCAATGACTTCGTCGAGGCGCAGGGCGTCGCACCATATCTCGACGCGAACGCGCGCTACGCGTCGTTGCTCGCCGTCTTCCGTGAACGAATCGCGGCGACGGTCGATTTCGATCGAGTCGAGCCGCGCGAGTTCTGGCGCCGCGCCACGCGCGAGGCGCTCGCCGAGTCGAATTACGACGCGAATCCGCTGATCGACGCGATCTTCGATGCGGGCGGAGTCGAAGACCTCCGCGACGCAGAAATAGTGGCGGCGCATATCGAACGACTCGCGCGGATGATTGGGCGCGAGTCGAATGCGGAGTTGCTCGCGGCTGCGGCGGTAATGCTCGCGGTGAGCCTGGGGCAAAGTCCGGCTGCGGTGATGAGATAAGCTAAAAGAATCCAACCCAATTCTTAATAATATTAATTTAAGACTTGACAAACTGAATATTTGGATTCATTATCATGCTCAATGAGGCCGATAATTCTCAAATGCCCTTCATGCGACGGGAATCTGACCGTCGCACGCCTCCAATGTCCTGACTGCGCAATCTCCATCGACGGCGAATTCGCGCCGCCCTCACTCCTCAAGCTCACCGGCGCGCAAATCGATTTCGTCGAGGTCTTCATCAAGAATCGCGGCGTGATTCGCGATGTCGAGCGCGAACTCGGCGTCTCATACCCGACCGTGCGCGGGCGTCTCGACGAAGTCATCGCCGCACTCGGCTACTCCGCCAAGTCCGCTCCCGACGCCTCGGCTTCCGACGACGGCAGTTCGCGGCGCCGCGCCGTCCTGGCCGATCTCAAGGACGGCAAGCTCACACCCGACCAGGCGCTTGCCGCCCTAAACGAGTCAGGCACCAAGAACGCGTAACTCACTAAAAAAATCAACGGAGGAAATCCGCAATGGCCATCTCGACGCTCGAAGGAGTTGAATCAATCCGCGTCCTGCGCGCTGCCGGAAATCTCAAAATCGCCGGTACCGATCGTCCCACGCTCGAGATCGATTCGGGCACCGCGCCGAGAGTCAACGTCAACGCCGGCGTCGCCGAAGTGACGCTGCGCGACAACGCCACGCTGGCAATTCCGGCTGGCGTCACCGTCGAAGTCGAAGATCTCGCGGGCAACCTCGACCTCTCCGATCTCGCGACCCCGTTCGCGGTCACCCGCGTTCGCGGCAATCTTCACGCGCGGCGCATCGGCGCAATCTCGATTCGCGACACCGTCAGCGGCAACGTCACCATCAAAGAAGCCGGCGCCATTGAAGGCCTCAAAGTCCGCGGCGCGCTTTCAGTCGAATCCGCCAGCGTGATCACTTTCAGCCACGTCGCCGGCGAATTCGATTGCCGCACTGTCGAAGGCGAAGTGGCTATCGAAAAAATTGCCGGCGGCGCGCGCCTGCTCGGCCTGCGCGCGCCGTTTATCGCGCGCGTGATCGGTGGACATCTCGAAATCGAGGACGCCGCGCACGTCGAAGCTGGTGTAGTTGGCGGCAAGGTGCGCGCCACGAACCTGTCTGGCGGCCTCCAGATCGGCAAAATCGGCGGGAAGCTCGCGGCCGACGCCGTCGCCGGCGAAGTCGCAGTCGGCTTTGTCGGCGGCCATGCACGCATCAGCCGCGTCGGCGGCGCGCTCAACCTCGAAGATGTAGGCGGCGCCGTCGATCTTGCCGGCCCCTTTCCGGCGGACAAAGCCTGGATGGTCAGAAGCCGCGGCCGCGTCAACGTCGAGGTGGACGCAAGCGCTTCGATCGAGCTCGACGCTTCCGCCGGATGGGGCCGAATCCGCACTTACGGCGTCGACGCCGCCGGCCTGCAGTTGCTCGGCGGCAATCGCGTCCACGGGCCGATTGGTCCCGAGCCGGCGACGGGCGGACGCACGAAAATAACCGTCGAGACTCGCGGCGCCGACGTAATTGTTGCGAGTGCCGATGCGCGCGAGCGCGATTTCTCCGGGCGCGGCTACCGCTCGCGCGCCGGCGCGTTCTCCGCCCCGTTCGAGGATCTAATGGACGACTTTGGCGGCGAGATCCCCGCCTTCGTGCGCAGCGTGCTCGACGCGGCCGGCCAGTTCGTGGCAGAGAGCGGCGGGCTGTCGAGCGGAATCGTGCGCGAAGTCACGCGCGACGTGAAACGCAGCGTCAGCGAGGGGCTCCGCGAGGTCGAGCGCGCGATCGGCGAAATCGAGGAGTCGGTCCCCGGCGACGTCGGCGAGCGGCTCGGGAAGCTGGGCAAGGAAATCGGCGACCTGGTCGCGCAGGCGGTGCGCGGCGGCTCACGAGAGGCGCGCACTGAAATGCGCGAGCGGGTGCGGCAGGCGGCGCGCGAGATGCGCGACAAGATCCGCGAAGCTGCTCGCGACGTACGCAACCGTTCGCACGAGCAGGCCGGCGGCACTACTCAATCGAATACTCAGTCGGATGAGAAACAGCCGGGCTCAGATAGTCACTCGGCGAAATTCCGCCCCGGCGGGACGGTAAAACTGAATCGCGACGACGCCATTCTGGAAATACTCGCCGCCGTGAAGGACGGCCGCCTCGAGCCCGACGAGGCCGACGATCTGATCAACGCCTGGATGGAGGTCAACCGGGCCGACGACGCCCGCCACTGATACGCGGCAGACTCGCTCAGACCTCGTAGTGCCTGATCTCGATCAGATGGCGGCTCGGGTCGAAGAAGTAGAGGTTCTTACCCGGCCCGCGCGCGCCGCCTCCGGCTGAATTGATCGATTCGGCCGTCTCGTCGCCTGGACCGCGCATGTTTCCGACCGAGTCGAAGGCGTCTCCGTATTCGATTTTCGCGTCGACGACTCGGCGGAAGACCTCGTCGAATTCCTTGCGCGACATGGCGAACGCAAGATGCTCACCGCCCTTGGTACCCCACGCCGCCATTTGCAGGGTGAACTCAGGCGTCACGCGAATCACCGAAAATGGCTCTCGATCGCCCTCATACTTCAATCCAAGGATGCCGACATAAAACTCGATGCTCTTTTTTCGATCGTTCACGGCGAGAATCATATGATCGAGTTGTATAGCCATCGCAGACCTTCCTCGCGCTTACTCTTTCGGGACGCGAGCCGATTGCGCTCCGCCGTGCGTCTCGTCGAAATAACGCATCGCGCACGCGATGTTCCCTTCCGTGTCTTGGAATTGGATCAACTCGCCGACGCCGGGAATTACCATCTTGGGCGCAGTGATCCGGCCGCCCTCCTTCTCGACCAGCCTCGCGATCGCGTCCACGTCATCAACCGCGATGGTGCAGTCGAAGCCGACGCTGCGATGGCCGTCGGCCGGGCGGTCGTGCACCGCGCCGTGGATACCCGGGTCCTTCTCGTCGCCGGTTGCGATCAGGAAAAAATTGGGCGGTCCCCAGGGCGAAAAGCGCCATTCGAACACTCGTTCATAGAATTTCCGCGCGCGCGCTACGTCATCCGCATGGATATCAAAGTGCGCGATGTTTTTGGCGACCATCGAAGAGCCTCCTGCTTGCCCGGCGATACCTTTACCACTTTGAGCTCGTGGCCATCTTGCGCTAGATTGCCATTCGATGCCGGAAAAGCGCCATTGGTTTTTTGACTCCTACAAGTACCAGGTCCGCGCTGGTACCGTTCCCGAATATGCCGATGGTCACGTCATCAGAACGCACTCGCACCCGTGGCATCAGCTCGTTTACGCGTCGCGAGGCGTCATGACCGTGCGCACGCCCGAAGGCGCGTGGGTAGTCCCGATTCATCGCGCCGTCTGGGTTCCTGCCGGCACGCGCCACTCGATCGAGATGTCCGGCCCCGTCTCCCTGCGAACGCTATATTTGGTGCCGCGCCTGAGCAGCTCGTTGCCGGCAAAATGCCGTGTCATCGGCATCTCGCCACTGCTGCGCGAATTGATTCTCCGCATCGTCGAGCTCGACAGCTTAAGCCTCCGCGTCCCTGCTCACGCGCATCTCGTGTCCGTGCTGCTCGATCATCTTCACGTGATGCAGTCCGACGCCGTGCACCTTCCGTTGCCGCGCGACGCGCGCGCCAAGCGAGTCGCCGCGATGCTGCAGAAGCAACCGTCCGATACCCGATCGCTCACCGAGCTGTCGAAGCTCGCAGGCGCGAGCAAGCGCACGATCGAGCGGCTGTTCAAGTTCGAAACCGGGATGGGCTTCGGCAAATGGCGTCAGCAACTCCGGCTGGGTCACGCTCTACGATTGCTGGCCGCCGGCGAGCCCGTCACGACGGTCGCGATGGAGGTCGGCTACGACAGTATCAGCGCATTCATTTCGGCGTTTCGGTTGACCTTCGGCAAAACCCCCGGCCAGCATTTCCGCGCCGCATAGTCGCGCTGGTTGTGACGCCCGGCCTTTGCTATTGAGGTTCGCAGCCGAGCCGCAGCCCGGCGATTTTGTGTTTGTGGGTTGTGGGGATGACTCGCGCGGAGGACGGTTGACCGCCAGCTCGACACTCGACTTCTTCAGGCAAGCGCCGTGGCTCATACGCCGGCGCCTGGTCGCGTATCCGAGATTGTTCCTCGCAGTTTACGTCGTAAGCTCCGTCGTCTGGTTGATGTCGAGCAAGGGACTCATCGATCCCGCCGGGCACCCCATCGGCGCCGACTTCATCGACCCGTGGTCCGCGTCGTGGCTGACGCTCCATGGCTCGCCGTCCGCCGTCTACAACGTCCCGCATCTGTGGTCGGTCGAGAAGATGGCCGTCCACTATCCTAATGTCGGCTTCGCGGGCTTTCACTACCCGCCGACGTATCTGCTCATCATCCTGCCGCTCGCACTTCTTCCGTACGCCTGGTCGTTGCTCGTATGGACCGTCGCAACCTTCGCCGCTTACCTCGCCGTCATGTGGGCGATCGATCCCGAGCGCGATGCGCTTTGGCTGGCGATCGCTTTTCCCGGCGCACTGGTCAATCTCACTAACGGGCAGAATGGATTTCTCACCCTCGCCTTGCTGGGAGGCGCCCTGCTGACGCTCGAACGGCGCCCGATTCTCGCCGGCGTGATGTTCGGGCTGATGAGTTACAAGCCGCAATACGGCATCCTCGTGCCGATTTTTCTACTCGCAACCGGCCGATGGCGCGCGATCGCCTCCGCGTCGGTCACAGTGGCATTGCTCGCGGCGTTGTCGTTCGCGATCTTCGGCGCACAAACCTGGCAGGCTTTTTTCTCGAGCATCTCTTTCACCCGCCACGTCGTGCTCGAGCAAGGCGGCAGCGGATTCGAGAAACTGCAGAGCGCTTTCGCCGCCGCACGCCTGTGGGGATTCAGCGTCGCGACCGCCTACGTGGTCCAGGCCGTCGTCAGCCTGACAACCGCGCTCGCGGTCATCTGGATATGGCGGCGAACCGCGAAATTCGATCTTCAAGCCGCCGCGCTCGCAACGGGAATCCTGCTCACGACGCCCTACATGATGGACTACGACCTGGTCGTGCTCGCGCTGCCGATCGCATGGCTGGCGCTCGAAGGCCTGCGCGCGGGCTTTCTCCCATGGGAAAAATCGCTGCTGGTTTTCGTCTGGCTGATGCCATTATTCGCACGCTCACTGGCAGGCCACGCGATGATTCCGGTCTCCCCGCTCGCGATGCTCCTGTTGCTGGCCGACATCGCGCGCCGCTCCGTCATGAATCAGGCTAACGGCCGCCTTCTTCCTGCTTGATTACAAAGATTAGCGACTCGGCGAAATCGTCGGGATGCTCGAGTTGCGGGTAGGCGCCCGAGGTTTTGAAGGTCACCGTGGCCGAACCGGGCATCGCCGCGTGCAGCGCCTCGCCTTCAGCGTTCGAGAAGTACGGATTTTTGACGCCCCACATGATGATCGTGAGCGTGTTGAAGACCTGGCCGATTTTCGAGCGGATGTGCGCCTCGTCGCGGGGGACGGAATTGATCATGTCGGTCTCGGCCTGAAGGTCGCCGCTCAACTGCTCCATCATGCGCTGGTAAATGAAGTCGGGCATCGGCGGCAAATCGAAAAAACTAGCCTCGACCTGCGCGCGAACCGCGTCGGGCGTCGTCGGCAGCATCCCTTTGCGAAGTTTTTCAGCGCCGCGCGCGCCCACCAGGCCGCCCGACACCAGCACCAACCTTTCCACTTTGTCGGGATGCTCGACGGCGTAGTAAAGCGCGACGTCAGCGCCGAGATCGTTGCCGATCAGATTGACGTGATCGAGTTTCAGCTCGTCGATCATCTGCGCGGCCGCTTCCGCCTGGTACGCGATCGAATACTGGACCTGCTTGTGATCGGATGAAGCGAAGCCAGGCAGGTTGGGCGCGATCACTTTGTAGTGCGCGTCCGCCACCGGCGGCATGATGCCACGCCACACCAGCGCCGCGTTCGGACCGAGCCCGTGAATCATCACTACCGGCTCCATCTCCGAATAGCCGCCGGTCATCAGGTACGTGATGAGGCCGTCCTTCAGCGCCAGATCGTTTTGCGCCACCCCCGACCATCCAAGGCGCGAGATCTGAATCCAGCGCAGGACATCGACCGGCCGCAGGTACATCGCAGCCGCAAAAAATCCGAGAAAGACCGCCGCGAGCGGCCCCGCGATATTGATCCAGGTGTGCCGGCGTACTTGCGGACTGAGATTCTCGGCGCGAATGTCGGCTTCCGTCCGGACGCGGACTGGTTGCGATTTGATTGGCTCAGCCACTGCGTTTTCGCCGAAGGCTATTTCGTCGATGGAGACGGCGCCGCCACCGGCGATTCAGCTGCAACGGCCGCCTTCGTCACGCGCGAGCGTCGGCGCCCATGCGTCATCGCTTCGCGATCGCGCACCATCTGATCGAGATGATCGCCGACGCGGTTGATCTCGCGGGTCGCGTCTTCGACGGCCTTGGTCGCGCGATCTGCCGCCTCGGTCGCTTTGTTTGCGGCCTCTGTAGCCTGCGCTGCCGACTGTTCGGCGTGCTCGGCCGCTTGCTGCGCTTTTGCGGCCGCGGCTTCGGCCTGCTCCGCGTGCTGCTCGTTGCTCGACACGCATCCCGCGATCGCGATCGTGAGCACGACGATAGGCAACGCGGAGAAGACTCGGCGCATCGACGACGCCTCAGCGCTGCGCGAACGCCTGTACCGCACGCATGTCGGGTTGCGGCGCGCTGTCGGCGCGTAGCGGCAGGATGCAGACGTGAGAGGCGCCCGCTTTCAGATGCGCGTCGATTCGATCGCGAATCTTTTCCTCGTTACCCCATGCCACGATCGCATCGACGAGCCGATCGGAGCATCCGTTTTCGAATTCGCTGTCAGCCCATCCCAGCGCTTTCAGGTTTTTGGTGTAGTTTGGCAGGCGCGGAACGTAGGTCTTCATGTACTCGCGCGCCGCTTTGCGGGCTTTCGCCGCGTCGGTTTCCAGGATGACCGCTTGCGCCGCGCATAGCATCGCGTTCGGTCCGATTTGCGCGCGTGCTTTCGCGGTATGCTCCGGCGGCACGAAGTAGGTATGCGTGCCGTTGGCCTCAGCCGCCGCCAGCGCGAGCATCTTGGGATGCAACGCGGCCAGCACCACCGGCACCGGCTCTTTAGGCGCCGGCGCCATGTACAGCGCGCCCTTCATCTTCGGCAGATACTCTTTCATGTAGCTGTACGGCTTGTCGTAGGAGTGGCCGCGCAGGTTGCTGACGAGCGGCTTGTGACTGACGCCGATGCCGAGCAGAAAACGCCCGCCGGAAAGTTCGGCGACGGTTTTCGACGCCGCCGACATCGTGACAGGGTCGCGCGCCCAGATGTTCGCGATGCCGGTCGCGATCGACAGCCTCTCCGTATGGCTAAGCAGGTACGCGGCGTGCGCGAACGGCTCGCGGCCGACCGCCTCAGGAATCCACAGCACCTTGTAACCATTCTTCTCGACCTGCCTGGCGAACTCGGCACTGTCGGGCGCGGGCATAGCGTCGAGAAAAAACCAGATTCCAACTTTTCCAATATCCATGACTCAACTAAGTAACGCGCCGGGTGGATTTGAACAAGTGAAACGACTTTTCATCCGCAGTCTACCGGCGATACAGTAACCGCGAACTATCTATCGATCGCACAACGCAGAACGAGGCAATTCAAAATGAAACTTGGCCTGATGTTCGTTAATTCGGGACCCTTCAGCAATCCCGCCCTGCTTGCGCATCTCGCGACCACCGCCGAGCGATGCGGCGTCGAGTCCATGTGGACCGTCGAGCACGTCGTCATCCCGCAGGACTACAAGTCGCCGTATCCGTACTCGTCGAGCGGCAAGATTCCCGGCGGCGAAGACGTTGCGATTCCCGATCCGCTGCTGCCGCTCGCGTTCGCGGCGGCCGTGACGAAGAAAATCAAACTCGCCACCGGCGTGCTGATTCTTCCGCAGCGCCATCCCCTGTACGTCGCCAAAGAACTGGCCACGCTCGACGTGCTGTCGGGCGGCCGCGCGATACTGGGAATCGGAAGCGGATGGCTTGCGGAAGAGTTCAGCTCGCTCGGGCTCGACTTTCACACTCGCGGCGCGCGCACTGACGAAGCGATCAAATCGCTGCGCGTGCTGTGGAGCGATGACGCCGCGTCATTCCACGGCAAGCATTTCAACTTCGGCCCCGTCAAGTGCTATCCGAAGCCGGTGCAAAAGGGCGGCGTGCCGATTCACGTCGGCGGCCATTCGCCCGCCGCGGCGAGGCGCGCTGGACGCTATGGCGACGGCTTCTTTCCCGCGCTCGCGGAAATTCCCAAGCTCAAGGAACTGTTCGCGATGATGAAGTCGGAGGCCGAGAAGGCCGGACGCGACCCCGGCAAGATCGAGCTGTCATGCATGGGGCGCCCGCGCGTCGATGAGCTGAAGGCACTCGAGGCGATCGGCGTTTCGCGCGTGGTGATCGCGCCACCGGCCTTCGACGCGGAAGGCCTGACCCGCGGCCTCGAGAAACTGCGCGACGACGTGATCGCCAAGATGTAGTCGCGCGCTAGAATTTCCCGTGCCTGCCGACTCCCGACGCGAAGCGCTCGGCGCCGGCGCGTGTCTCGCCCGATTCGATCGTCGCGATTCCGTGGCGATATTCGTTTTTGAGCGCGTCGTCGAGCGGCATCGTCCAGGCTTCATACGCCGACATCCGGTCCCCGCGCATGCATCGTTGCGGGAAGCTCGCTATCTGCCTGGCGAGCTCCCGCGCGTGCGCTAACGCGGTGCCCGGTTCGACCACGCGATTCGCGAGTCCCATCGCGAACGCCTCTTCGCCCGAGACGCCGCGCCCCGTCAGGATCAGGTCCATCGCGCGGCTCATTCCGATCAAGCGTGGCAGTCGAATTGTGCCTCCATCGCAAAGCGGCACGCCGAAGCGCCTGCAATACACACCGAAGGTCGCGTCGCGCGCCGCCACGCGCAGATCGCACCACAGCGCGAGCTCGATTCCTCCCGCCACTGCGAATCCCTCGACCGCCGCGATGACCGGCTTGCTGAGGAGCATCCGCGTGCATCCGAGCGGCCCGTCGCCATTCTCGGTCACGCGATTGCCGCGGCTCGTTGCGACCGCCTTCAGATCGGCGCCCGCGCAAAATGTCTCGCCCGCGCCGGTCAGGATCGCGACTGCCAGCGCGTCGTCGGCGTCGAAGCGGCGGAACGCATCGGCGAGCGCCGCGGCGGTCGGCTGATCGACGGCGTTGCGCGCCTCGGGACGGTTGATAGTTACGATTGCGATTTCGTCCTCGACTGCGAACTCGACCAGGCTCATCGAATGACCTCCGCGGCTGAAGTGCGATTCTCCAATTTACTTTTTAAATTTGTTGCGTGTCGAGTAATGAAGATGCACGACACCCGAATCCAGCGAGTTCTGAGTCTCGAAACCGCTGTGCGCGAATACTTCCAGCATCTGGCGGTTCTCGCCCAGCACGTCGGCCTCGAATTCCGTAACTCCGTTCGCATTAGCGATCAGACTCAGATGTTCGAGCAGTAGCGTGCCGATCCCGCGGCCCTGGAACCCGTCGAGAATCGCGAACGCAACCTCGGCGCGATGCGGATCGGCGCCGCCGATGTAACGGCCAATCCCGATAAAGCGTTCGCGTCCGTTCTCAGTCAGCGTCGCGGCCAGGCCAACGTGATTGTTGAAGTCCAGCTCGGTCAGACGCTGCAGATCGTCCGGTGACAGGTCGCGTTTGATTCCCATGAAACGAAAATAGACCGACCGTTCGCTCAGCCCCCTGAAATGCTCGTGCAGGCGCTCCTGATCGTCGGGACGAATCGCGCGGATGCGTATCGCGGTGCCGTCGAGCATCTGAGCATCGACGCAATATTTCCGCGCGTCGCCGAGCATGTCGCGATCTCCCATCGAATTGACGATCGAGTATACCGCGATTTCGCTTGGAATCTCCCGCGCATTTCGCTAAGGCGATCGGAGCGGCACACGATGAGCGAATTCACAATCAAGGACAAGGTCGCGATCGCCGGCCTGGGCGAGACCAAATATTTCAAGCGCGGCGCCGCGCCGGTCAGCGAATTCCGCCTCGCGCTCGAAGCGATTCAGCGCGCGGCCGACGACGCCGGCCTGCCGGTGACCGCGATCGACGGCATCGCGTCGTACAGCAACGACCGCAACGATTCGGTCCGCGTCGCGACTGCGCTCGGCCTGCCGGAGTTGCGCTTCACCAACATGTTCTGGGGCGGCGGCGGTGGTGGAGGCTCAGGCGCAATCGGCAACGCTGCCGCCGCTATCGTCGCCGGTTTCGCGACCTGCGTGGTCGTATATCGGGCGCTCGCGCAGGGCCAGTTCGGGCGCTTCGGAGCGACGCCGGCGATGCGCACGATTTCGGGCCCGATCGCCTACACCTGGCCGTATGGGATGTCCACGCCGGCGCAATGGATCGCGCTGCGCACCCGCCGCTTCATGCACGATCACCACATCACGCAGGACCCGCTCGCGGCGATCGCGATGGCCTGCTATCACCACGCGCAGTTCAACCCGCGCGCGATCATGTACGGCCGTCCGCTGACGCGCCAGGCCTACGACGAGTCGCGATGGATCGTCGAGCCGTTTCATCTTTACGACTGCTGCCTCGAGAACGACGGCGCCGCCGCGGTCATTCTCACCAGCGCCGAGCGTGCGCGCGATCTCAAGCAGAAGCCCGCGTACGTGATGGCGTCGGCGCAGGGCTCCGACTTCCGCCAGGGCGCCACCGCCGAGAATGGTCCCGACTACGCGACCTCCAACTTCAAAACGCTCGCGCCGCGCCTGTACGCGATGGCGGGGATCGAGCCCAAGGATGTCGACGTCGCCCAAGTGTACGAGAATTTCACCGGCGCCGTGATGACCAGCATCGTCGAGCACGGTTTCTGCCATCCCGACGAAGTCATGGATTTTTGCACCTTCGAAAATCTGACCGCGCCCAACGGCAAGCTGCCGATCAACACGAGCGGCGGCAACCTGGCCGAGTGCTACATGCACGGACTCGAGCTGATAATCGAGGCGGCGCGCCAGGTCCGCGGCACGTCGACCTGTCAGGTCAAAGACGCTGAAATTTCGATGGTCGTGTCGGGACCCATGGTCGCGCCGGTGAGCGATCTGATCCTGCGCGGGTGAGCGGAATGGCGAACAACGAAGCAACTGTGGAATCGAGAACGTACCTTCCCGCGGGAATGCCCGCGCCGGAAGCGACCCGCGACGGCCTGGATCGCGAATTCTGGGAAGCCGCGAAGCGTCACGAGCTCGTGGTGCAGAAGTGCAATTCGTGCGGGACGTTTCAGTTCGGCCCGGAATGGATTTGTCACAAATGCCACACGCTCGACGTCGGATGGCATCGCGTGTCCGGCCGCGGCCGCGTCTACAGCTGGGAGCGCGTGTGGCATCCCGCGCATCCCGCGCTGAAATCCGCCTGCCCCTACATCGTAGTGGTGGTAGAACTCCCCGACGCCAACAACGTCCGCATGGTCGGCAACCTGCTAGGCGACCCAACGCGCGAAGTGCCCTTCGACGCCCCAGTCGAAGCCGTCTTCGAAGACCACCCCGAAGGTTTCACCCTGATTCAGTGGCAACTCGCGAATCGCTGACCCGCATCACTGAGCGCGTAACTTTTCCAAAAAAATCGAACCGCTGACCGCGATTCTGGCGTGAGCTGGCATATGGTTTGCGCATTAGAAATTCAGACAGTTTTTCCACTGTGAATTAATGACCAAGAGGAGAAAATCTATGAAGCACGGAATTTTTCTTACACTGTTCCTGGCCGGCGTCCTTGCAGTTGGGCCTGCTTCCAAGGCTCACGCACAAGATTACAAGTCCCTTTTTGGCCACGCCGATTCAAACTGGAATCGCGGCGGTTCAGACTACGACCACGGTGCGAGGGAGCGCTGGCAACGGTTCCTGGATCGCGATGAGAATCGAAACTTTGCCCGCGAGTTCCGCGGCAATCCCAATATTATCCACGACGATCGCATGATGGACCAATGGTCGGGAGTTCGTGAGTTATTCTCCAACCATCCAGAGGTGCGCGATTACGTGGAACAAAACGTCCGTGACTACAACCGGGATACGCGGCCCGGCGAGAAGTGGCATCGCGAGTTGGAAGCGAATCCTAATTTCGCGGATCGCTTCCGCCAGAATCCCAACATCATCAATGACTCGAATCTGGCCAGCGAAGAACCTGAGATCGGTGAGTTCCTGAGGACCAATCCCGAGGTTCGCGACTATCTCGAGAATCACGACCGCCGCTACGGTCGCGATCGGGATCGCGATTACCGGAACGACTAGCGCGTTGACCCCGAGTCGAAGAGCTATAAAGGAGGCGGCACGAATGCCGCCTCCTTTTTTAGCTAGTCGCGGACCGTATGACCGTATCAGACAGCGATCGGGAATCAGGTCTTTTCCGGTTCGTCGGCCTTGATGAACTTGAGTGACGCGGAATTCATGCAGTAGCGCAGCCCGGTCGGGCGCGGACCGTCGTCGAACACGTGACCGAGATGCGCGTCGCATTTCGCGCACATCACCTCGGTCCGCTTCATGAAAAATGAGCGGTCGGTTTTGGTCTCGATGTTCTCCGGCGCGATCGGCTGATAGAAGCTCGGCCATCCCGTCCCCGATTCGAACTTGGTGTCCGAGCTGAACAGCGCGTTCCCGCAGCAGATACATCGATACAGACCCTTGTCGTGATTCTCGGCGTACAAGTTCGAGAACGGCCGCTCGGTGCCCTTTTTGCGCGTGACATCGTACTGCTCGGGCGTCAGCTCCTTGCGCCATTCCTCGTCCGTTTTGACGACTTTATCTTCCATGACGAGTCCCTTTCTCTGGCCGGAATCGGTGAACTCCACAATCGATACTTTGACTATACCCGACGCGCCCGAATCCGGCGAATCGCCGGACCCGTCGGCGGTGACGCCTCGCTCAGCGTAACCGAATGCGATGATCGCCGGAATCGACGCAATCGCGGCCACAAATGCCCGCCGCCCGATGATGCGCGCTTTCTGAGTATTCGAATGACTATTGTTTTGAGCCAATTTCCGATCCGTTGTCTTGATCATTGCATATTAGAAAACCGCGTCGAAGCCCGCCCGGTTCCCGGCTCTTATAGATTCGCACGCTGCGAGAGACTCCCTTCGCCAGGCTCAGCACGTGAGATTATTCCAGGGTCAGGTCCGCGTGAGTCGTAAAGTTGCGAAAGTCTCGGTCGCGCGTCACGAGCGCGACTTCGTGGTCAATACATGACTGTGCGATCAGGGTGTCGGCAAGGCGAGCCTTGAGACCGCGACGTAGCAGACGGGCGCGCAGTTCACCAGCGCGTTCCCAGTAGCCGTCGAGAATTTCAAGTCTCGGAACGGCGCGAATCAAAGTTCCTACCTCTGAACGAACCGCAGGGTCGCTCAGAAGTTCAGTCACAACCACCGGCGGAAAAATACCCTGGCGCAACCTCAACGCTTCTTCGACTGCGGCTACGTCCCTCCCGCGCTCGCCGGAAAGGAATGCTATGGTGGAGCTGGTATCCAAGGCGATCATCTTCAGTCTTCTCGCAGTTGGCGCAAATTGATCGAGAATTTCACCTTGCCGCGCATTTTCAGCAGCCCATCGTAGGCTTCTCCGGCCGCCAGCAACTCCAATCCTTTGCGCACGGTTTCGCTGACGCCGGCGCGAGCAGCTCTTTGCGCCTTGTTCAGCAAGTCACTGCGAACGTGCACCGTAATTTTTCGTTCCGCTTTCATTGCCGTAGATGATACCAGCATTCGATGCCGTATTGATATATGGCCTCGAGACGGGTTCGTTCCCGCCGCGAGTCATCGCGGCGTCGATTCTAGATCTGATACACGAACAGCTTCTGCTCTTTGGGCTTCAGGAACACGTGCGCGCCTGTCTCCAGGTGCAGCGTCTGGTAGCGATCGTGGCTGATCTCGACTTGCACCATGTCGCCCCATTCGGCGACCAGCTCGACTTTGACCTGCGGCCCGGCCGGGTTGATCGACTTCACGGTCGCGGGGAACGTCTGCTTGCCATTGGGCCTCAGCACGATTTCCAGCAGATGCGGCCGCACGTAGAGGACCGCTTTGCCGGTCTCCGGATGTGCGTGCGCGTGCGTGCTGTCGAGTTCGACGGCAGTATCGCCGAGAAACACGCGGCCGTTTTCGATTCGCCCGTGGAACAGGTTCACGTTGCCCAGGAAGTTGTACACGAACGCGTTGGCGGGATGGTGATAGACTTCCTCGGCCGAGCCGATCTGCTCGATACGTCCCTGGTTCATCACTACTATGCGGTTGGCGAGTTCCAGCGCCTCTTCCTGGTCGTGCGTGACGAAGACGCTGGTGATCTTGATCTCGTCGTGCAGCCGCCGCAGCCATCGCCGCAGTTCCTGCCGCACCTTGGCGTCGAGCGCGCCGAATGGCTCGTCGAGCAGCAGGACTTTCGGCGCGACCGCGAGCGTGCGTGCGAGCGCGACGCGCTGGCGCTGTCCGCCGGAGAGCTGCGAGGGGTAACGATCGTAGAGAAAGTCGAGCTGGACGAGTTTCAGCAGCTCATGCACGCGCCGCGCTACTTCGGCCTCTGCCGGTCGCGCGCGCCGTGGCAGCACGCGCAGCCCGAACGCGACGTTTTCGAACACCGTCATGTGGCGAAACAGCGCGTAATGCTGGAATACGAAACCCACCTTGCGCTCGCGCACGCTGACGTCGCTCGCGTCCTCGCCGTGAAACAGCACTTCGCCAGTGTCGGGCGTTTCCAGTCCCGCGATTATTCTGAGCAGCGTGGTTTTGCCCGAGCCCGACAGCCCCAACAGCGCGACCAGCTCGCCGGTTTCGATATGCAGGTTGATATTGTCGACCGCAACGAAATCGCCGAACTTCTTGCTGATATTTCTGAGCTCGATACTCATGACTCATGCCGCAACTTTGACCGCCATGTCGTCCTGCTCCTGCTTGACCGGAACCACGCGACGCTCCAGGTAATACTTGGCAATCAGCGTCGCGATCGCGAGCAGGGTGAGCAGCGACGAGACCGCAAACGCGGCCGCGAACTGGTAGTCATTGTACAGAATCTCGACGTACAGCGGCATCGTGTTCGTATGCCCGCGGATGTGCCCCGAAACCACCGAGACCGCGCCGAACTCGCCCATCGCGCGCGCGTTGCACAGCACCATCCCGTACAGCAGCCCCCACTTGACGTTGGGCAGTGTCACCCGGAAGAACATTTGCCATCCGCCGGCGCCCAGCACGATCGCGGCTTCTTCTTCCTCGCTGCCGACCGCCTGCATGATCGGGATAAGTTCGCGCGCGGCGAGCGGAAACGTGATGAAGATCGTCGCGAGCACGATTCCCGGCTCCGCAAAAATGATCCTGATGCCGTGATCCGCGAGCCATCCGCCAAGCGGCGCGCGCACGCCGAGCAGCAGCACGAACAGCATCCCGGCGATGACCGGCGAGACCGAGAACGGTATGTCGATCAGCGTCAGCAGGATTTGCTTGCCGGGAAAATCGAAGCGCGCGATTGCCCACGACGCGGCGATTCCGAAAGTAACGTTCAGCGGCACCGCGATCGCGGCGGTCATCAGCGTCAGGCGAATCGCGGCGCGCGCCTCGGGATCGACGATCGCGGCAAAGTAAGCGCCGACGCCCTTCTGCAGCGCCTCGGCGAAAACCGCGATCACCGGGATGAAAATGAACAGCGCGACAAACACCAGCGCCGTCGCGATCAGCGCGATTCTGACCGCCGGCGGATCAGCGGTACCGGGTTTTCTCAGTTCGCCTTGCGACTGACTGGCCATCGCGAACGTCAAGCCGCCAGGCGGCGGCTGCTCCACCGTTGCAGCACGTTGATGCCGAGCAGAATCAGGAACGACGCCGTCAGCATCACCACCGCGATCGCAGTCGCGCCTGCATAGTCGAACTGCTCAAGCTTGCTCATGATCAGCAGCGGCACCACCTCGGTATGCATCGGCATGTTGCCCGAGATGAACACGACCGAGCCGTATTCTCCGAGCGCGCGCGCGAAGGCGAGCGCGAATCCCGTCAGCAGCGCGGGAATCAGTGCGGGCGCGATCACCAGCATGAAGGTCTGCAAGCGGCTCGCGCCGAGCGTCGCCGCTGCCTCTTCGTATTCCTGGTCGAGATCCTCGAGGACCGGCTGAATCGTGCGAACCACGAACGGCAGCCCGACGAAAGTAAGCGCGACGACCACGCCGAGCGGCGCGTACGCGACCTTTATTCCAAGCGGCGCCAGATATTGCCCGATCCATCCATTGCCCGCGTAAATCGCGGTGAGAGTAATTCCCGCCACCGAAGTCGGCAGCGCGAACGGCAGATCGACCATCACGTCAATCAGCGTTTTGCCGGGAAACTCGTAGCGGACCAGGCTCCACGCCACGATGAATCCGAACACCGAGTTGATCGACGCGCCCGCAATCGAGGCGCCGAAGCTCAGCCGGTAGGCCGCTACGGTGCGGGGACTTGCGACGGCGGCCCAGAACTGAGGCCAGGTGAGCGTGAAGGTCTTGAAGAAGATCGTCGAGATCGGAATCAGCACGACGATTCCGAGGTAGGCGAGCGTGAAGCCCAAGGTCAGGCCGAATCCCGGCAGCACGTTGGTCCGTTTCGTTTTCGCGCCAACTCCCATCACGTGACGCTAACTTCCCGGCTGATAAATCTTGTCGAACACGCCGCCGTCGCCGAAAAACTTCGGCTGCGCCTTTTTCCATCCGCCAAAATCCGAATCGATCGTGAGCAGGGGCAAGCCCGGGAACTGGCTTGCATACTTTGCGGCGACGGCCTTGTCGCGCGGACGGAAGAAATTCTGCGCGATTATTTCCTGCCCCGCGGGTGTATAAAGAAATTCCAGGTACGCCTTCGAGATCGCGGCGGTGCCGTGACGCTGATCCACCTTGTCCACCCACGCGACGGGCGGCTCGGCCAGGATGCTTATCGACGGATATACGACCTCAAATTTGTCGGCGCCGAATTGCTTGATTGCGATGTGCGCGTCGTTTTCCCACGCAATGAGCACGTCGCCGATTTCGCGCTCGACAAACGTAGTCGTCGATCCGCGCGCGCCGGAGTCGAGCACCGGCACGTTTTTGTAGAGGGCGCCGACGAACGCCGCCGCCTTGGCTTCGTCGCCGCCGTTGTGTTTAAGCGCGTAACCCCATGCCGCCAGGAAATTCCATCGCGCGCCGCCCGAGGTCTTCGGATTCGGCGTGATTACCGAGATGCCCGGCTTCACCAGGTCATCCCAATCGTGGATCTGCTTCGGATTTCCTTTGCGCACCAGCAGCACGATGGTCGAAGTGTAGGGGCAACTGTTGTCGGGCAGGCGTGATTGCCAGTCTGACGGGAGTAGGTCCGCCTTCTCGACGATCGCATCGATGTCGCCTGCGAGTCCGAGTGTCACCACGTCGGCTTCGAGGCCGTCGATCACAGCGCGCGCCTGCTTGCCGGAGCCGCCGTGCGATTGGTTGATGGTGACGTCGTCGCCAGTCTTCGTTTTCCAATCCTTCGCGAACTGGGCGTTGACAGCTTCGTAAAGTTCGCGGGTCGGATCGTACGATACGTTCAGGAGTGTGACCTGGGCCGCGCGCGATTGCCCAATTCCGAGCGCAACGCTCGCCGCCATCACGACTACGACGACGGCGAGCGCTTCAGCCAATCTTAATCTGTGACCAAACATTCTTTGCTCCAGTCAAGATCCGAAGGAAATTTGCAGTTGCGACTCGAACACGCTTTCGTTCGGCCGGTCCTTGGGCGCGGTGGTCGTGCCGGCGCCGCCGTCGAAGAACGTGTTGGCGTAATCGAACTGCCACTTGATGTTCGAGTTCAGGTACCAGTTGACGCCCACCGCCCACTCGGTCGCAGTTTCCGCGGACACGCTCGGATTGGCGAAACCGAGCTGGAACTGGCGCGTCTGCGCGGCGACGTTGCTGATCCTGGCCGCCAACTCCCATCCACCCCACCATCCGTTGCGCGGGTCGAACGGATGATGCGGCTTAACCCAACCGTAGGACGCGTCTTCCCCGGTCAGCAGGTAAGAACCCTGCACGAAGTAGCCAGTATCGGTGAAGGTATCGGTGCGGTTGATGAGCTTCGTAAACGGCGGCTTCCCGCTAGTAGTGAACAGGTTCAGCGAGTGCTCGTCCTGTGCGTACTCGGCCATCAATCCGAAGCTGCGCCAGTAGTAGTAGAGCTGCGGTTCGATTCGCGCGCGCAAACCCGACGCGGTCACGCCCTTGTTGTACTGGAACCAGGTACTCATGCCGTACGTCTTGTAGACCGAGGTCGTGCTGCCGCGTTCGTCGCCATAAGAACCGGCGAAACCGAAACCCAGCCCCTTGAGCCACTTGTTCTCGCCGAGTTCGAACGGCGTCGTGAAGATGCGGCCGACGAAATCCTTGCCGTCATTGTTGTCGAGGTCAGTAGTGTCCGCGGCAGTGTTGTCAGGCACTCCATTCATTAACGCGGCGTCATAGAAGACGCGGCCGTCCAGAAGTCTGCCGTGCAGATCGGCGCCAGTGTCGCGGTTGGGGACCAGATTCTGGATCTCGGAGCGTTCGCTGAATTCGAGATCGCGGTCCGACTGCAGGCGCTCGAGATCCAGCGGCGCTTTGAACTTCCCTGCCCTCAGGCTTGCATAATCCCAATAGGTCATATTGATGTAAGCGTCTTGCAGCGTGACCTTGCCCTGGCCGAAGTCGGGCGTGATGTTGAAGTTGTAATACTTCGCAACCGAGCCAGTGATAATCGGGCGCACTCGATTCAGGAAGAACGTGCTGCTGACGTCCTTGTCCGCGCCGCTGGTGAAGAACCGGCCGTCGGCCTGGATGATTCCGCCAAAACCGATATTGTAGTCGTGGTTGGGCGTAGAGAGGTAGAATCCCTCGTCGCTGACCTTAACGATCGGCGTCACGAGCGACCTCTGCTGCTGGGTCTCTTCCTGAACTTCGAGTTTGCGGTCGATCACTTTCACTTTCTGGTCAAGCCCCTCCAGCGTATCGACCCTCTGCTCGAGTTGTTTGACCTCGGTCTTCAGCAATTCGATTTCCTGATCCCTCGGATCGGCGGACAACGTGGATTGCGCATGCGCCGGCCCGGCGTGAACAAACACCCCGGTAATTATCGCCGCCAGCAGAACCGGCAGGATCGGCAAAATGCATTTTCTCATCGCGAAAGCCCCTCATCGTATTGGGAACTTCCGGATGTCCGGTCAGCTCGTGGTTGGTGATTAACGGCTCTTTCATGGTGCGCCGGATCCTTCCCTGGTCCGGGCTCCTCCCTGAATTTTTATGTTTTCACGGTCGCGCGCGACTCGTCATTTGATGCATCCGCCCGGCTGATTGTTGGTCGCCCCCGTGAAGTTGCCAAACCATTTGTTGCTGCCGCAACTCGAATTCGCGTCGAAGAGATCGTCCTTCGAATTGCTGCCCGCCGCTGTCTCTGTCTGGTTGGTTATGATCGAATTCTTGGCGCCGATATCGAGAGCGACACCGTAGTTGGTATTGCCCTGGATGTTTCCCGTGAAAATGTAGTTGCCTACTGACGGGCCGACTCCCGTGCATCCAGCGCTGATCGGTCCAAGATCCGAGCATCCCACGTACAATCCAATGTTGTCGTTGGACTCGGTCTTTGAATTGGTGACATCGCTGGAGGACGTTGCCTTCAGCCATATTCCGTAATTGAGATTGTTCTCCGCGGTGGTGTTGGTCAGCTCGACGGAATCGGCCTTGAACAGCTCGACACCCGCCGTGCCATTGGTATTCGTGGTGACGTCGTCGGCGACAATTTGACTGCCCTGGATGAGCAAGCCGACGTCAAACCCGCTTATTACAGTGCCCCGAAATCCGAGGAAGTCTGAACGCAAATTCCGATGAACCCAAACTCCAATCCCGGTTGGCGCCGTGCCACCAGGCCCGGTGATGGTTTTCTTCGCGCCGTCGAGGATCACGAAACTCGAGGCGATCTCGATGCACGCGCCGGCCGGAGTAAGTCCCTGAGCCGAATTGATACTCAGGCCGAGCTTGTAGGAGCCGGGCGCATCGATTGTGCATCCGCACGCGTTGATGGTTGGGGCGCACGCTGTCTGCGCCGAGGCTGGAGCCGGCATCATCAAGCCTGCGACAATCATCAGTGTCGGCAGGATCCACTGAAAACGGAGCGTAGCGCGGTTTCTCATCTCAAAGGTCCCTCGTCGTCTTGGGAACTTCCGGATGACCGGTCAGCTCGCGATTGTTTAACGGCTCTGTCATAGTGCACCGGATCCTTCCCTGGTCCGGGCTCCTGCCAAAAAATTTTCGATGGTCTTGAATGATTCAATTCGACCGCGGAGTTACCCGCGGCCGGCCTTGTCGAAGCGAAATTTTTCTTTGCGCTCGATTTGCACGACCCGCGAGTCCTGGATTACGACCTCGACCGAGCCGAAGCGCACGCCAATGATTGCATTGGCGATGCGCCGCAGTATCTCGTCGCCCGAATCGGGCTCTGGTTGAGCATCGCGCCGACTAGTCAGAGTTGAGTCGATTTTCATAAGCTATCCTATTAGATGACTAGACTAAGCTCCGAAAAAAATTCCCGAAACTCCTCAGATCGCGAAACTCAGCGATTCTTTGCCGGTGACTACTGCCTCGACTTGTTTGAGCATGTCGGTCAGCGATGTCGAGTCCATTATCTTCGCGGTCGCATCGCGGACTTCCTTCATCACTATCCTGATTCCACAACTGCGCTCGTCGCGGCATTCGCGGCATCGCATGTATGCCGTCTTGCTGACGCATGGCAACGGTGCAATTGGCCCGTCCAGGACGCGTACAACGTGCCCTACACTGATCAGGTGAGGATCGCGGCCGAGGAAATATCCGCCGCCCTTGCCTTTCTTGCTCTGCAGAAGCCCCTGGTTCTTGAGCTCGAGCAGAATCAGCTCCAGAAACTTGCGCGGGATGCCTTCGCGCTGCGCCAAGTCAGAGATGAGCACGGGTCCCTGGCCGTATTCCTTGGCTAAAACCATCATCGCCTTGAGGGCATATTTCGACTTCTTCGAGAGCATGTTATCGATGCCTTTAGTCGATAGGGTGACTAGACTAAAGATCGCGGCTAGTCGAGTCAAGAGCCATTTCAGGAAAAATCAGGAGTCTCTTCAGCGCGCCTTGGCCTTCAGTTCGGCGTACTTGTCGAGCAACGGAAACACGGTCTCGCGTGTTGCGGGCGGCAACGCGAAAATCAGCCGGTCGAGGCCGAGGTCGAGAAATTTCTTGATATGTTCCTCATTCGGACCGACGCCAAACATCGAGACCGGAAGTTTCTTGCGGCCGGCCTTCTTGCCCGCTTCGGCAAGCGCTTTCAAGCCGGCGGCGAGATCGTAACGTGGAAAATTGATCGGCATCCATCCGTCGCAGTATTCCGCGACGCGTTCGAAAGTCTTTGGCGATTGCGAGCCGAGCAGGATGGGCGGTCCGCCGGCCTGCGCCGGTTTTGGAAACGACCAGATCGGATCGAAGTTCACGAACTCGCCATGAAACTCCGCCGCCTCCTTGGTCCATATTTGCCGCATCGCGAGAATTTTTTCCTTGACGATTTTCCAGCGCCGCTTGACACCGCGCCATGATCCTCCATCTCCTCGACGTTCCAGCCCGCGCCGATGCCGAAAATCACGCGCCCGCCGGAAATCATATCGAGCGACGCAACTTCCTTGGCGAGCGTGATCGGGTCGCGCTCGATCACCAGGCATACACCCGTCGCGAGTTTAATTTTCTTGGTTACCGCCGCCGCCGCGCCGAGCGCGACAAACGGATCGTGGCTGTGCCAGTACTCCTTCGGCAGTTCACCGCCGCCGGGCCACGGCGTCTTGCGCGACGCGGGGATATGCGTGTGCTCGGGAAAGAACATCGACTCGAAGCCGCGTTCTTCAGCCGCGAGTGCAAGTTCGATCGGCTGGATTGCGTAGTCAGTCGGGAACATCGAGATTCCAAATTCAGCCATGGCGATTTCCTCCTTGCGATTAGGCGGTCGGCGGCAACGCCTCGATGTCGGCGCGCCGCATAATTTTTCATATCACAACTGATCGACGAAGTGTCTGCGCGAGTCCACAGCAGTGTCAGTTCGGCGACGCTCCGATGACGCGGATCTTCGCGTTCGAGCCGGGAATCTTGTCTCCCTTCATTGGCTCGTAACGCCCGCCCAGGTTGTCGGCCAGGAACTTTTCCGCTCGGGCGATAAAGTCGAGCCGGTTCTCGGGCCGCACGAAGCCGTGGCCTTCGTCGGTATACAAAACGTAAACCGCGCTGCCGCGATGCTTCGCGATCGCATCGACGATCTGCTCGGCCTCGGCCTGCTTGACGCGCGGGTCGTTGGCGCCCTGACCAATCAGCATCGGGATTTTTATTTTGTCGGCGGAGAACAGCGGCGACGCCGCCGTCAGCAGCTCCTTGTCCCTGGCCTCAGCGGGATTTCCAACCCTGGTCGAGAAGATCGAGCGCGCAACTTCCCAATACGGCGGAATCGATGCCAACAGCGTGTACAGATTCGACGGGCCGCATTCGTCCACCGCGCATCGATACAAGTCGGGCGTCAATGCCGCCCCGGCGAGCGCCGCGTAGCCGCCGTAGGAGCCGCCGAAGATAGCGACTCGCTTTGGATCCGCGACACCTTGCTCGACCGCCCACTTGATGCCGTCGGTGAGGTCGTCCTGCATCTTGAGGCCCCATTGGCGGTCGCCGGCGTGCAGATATTTCTTTCCGAATCCGGTCGAGCCGCGAAAATTTATCTGCAGCACTGCGTAGCCTCGGTTCGCCAATAGTTGGGTGTCGGGATTGAAGCCCCAGCTATCTCGCGCCCACGGTCCGCCGTGCACCACAAGCACCAACGGGAGATTTTTCGCGGGCGCGCCGACCGGCAGCGTGAGGTAGCCGTTAAGTTTCATCCCGTCACGGGCGGCGAATTCAACCGGCTTCATCGGAGCGAGCGGGGCATCGTCGAGCTTGGGCTGAACGCTGAACAGAAGAGTCGCTTTCCTCGCCCCGCGATCCCACGAATAGTAGCGCGCCGGCGCGCGGTCGCTCGAGAACGCGACGATCCACGTCCGGTCGGCGAGGTCGCGGTCGACGACGGTGAAATCTCCGTCGGCGATTTTCGCGATCGCGTCGAAGTCGGCCTGGACCGACGGATCGATTACGACCCAACGCTGACGGCCCGGATCGAATGCCGCTGCTTGCACGACGTGCCGCGTCGGCTGAATCATCGCGTTGCTCAAGTCCGCATCGTCGCTGTGCGCGATATCGGTTTCCTTGCCCGACGCGATCTCATGTCGCACCAGGCGGGTGGTGTCCGTGCCGATCGAGGTGCCGAGAAAGATCGATTGTCCATCCCTGGTGAAGTCCAGCGCCGCCAGTTGGTCCTCCATCGTGGCCTTCATCAAAGTGCGCCACGGACTGGCAGCGCGGTCGCGAATCCGAAGTTCGGTGCCGCCGTCGGGCGTCGTGACTGTGGCCGCGCGCACGATCATGTCGTCGTCGGCCAGCCATCCTCCGATGTCGCCGGGGTTTTTAGTGTCGAGTTCGACGGCGCCGCTGCGCAGATCGATTCGATAGACGTCCATCAGTTTGCGATCGCGCAGATTGAGCGCAACCAGCACCCGCTCGGGAAATTTCGGATTTGCCGCGACGAACTCCGCGCGCACGCCATCCCACGGCGTCAAATCGCGCACGTTGTGCGAATCGAGATCGACGCCGAACACGTGGAAGTTTTCGTCGCCGGCGGCGTCCTGCATATAGAGGATCGTCTTCGAATCGAATGCCCACTGGTAGGATCGAATTCCACGGCTCTTGTCGGCGGTGACGGCGCGCGCGTCGTGACTCCCGATGAATTCCACCCACACCTGCAGAATCCCGTGTTCATCGGGCGCCAGCCATGCCAGCCGTTTGCCGTCGGGTGCGATATGCGGGTTGTCGCGCTCAGGATTGCCAAGTAGCACGTCGCGCGGAATCAGCGGCGGCAATTGGGTGGAGGCGGGCGGCGGTGAAATTGCCGAAGTCAAAGTGAGGACCGCAATTATGAGCGAAAACTTCCGCACGAATCCGAGCATCGATCATAAGGATGACAGAAAAAGTAACGGAATGAAGGAGCGCTTGAGACCGCATATCTTACTCGCCCCAACTGAGCCGATTCCGGGCGATCGCAGAAAGCGAGAAATTTTGCGAAATGCGGGGGTGGGCGGGCTATTGACTTTAGTTAGCAACTAAACTATTTATGGCATGACTATCGCAGGAGGATATGGACATGGCCCGGAGCTCGGGAAATAGCGATCGACATTCTCTGGCGGCGATGCTCTTGAAGAATGAGATGCGGCCGTCGGTGGTTGCCACGAAGACCCTGATTAGAGCGGCATTTCTCATCACGACCGGCGCCAACCGCCCATATAACAAGCTCGGCATGAGCCTCTCGGAAGTAGACGTGCTCGCGGCACTCGCACGATCCGAAGCGGGTCTCATCTGCTCAGAGATCGCAGAGACGACCCTGATCACCAAAGGCGGCATCACGGGGATTCTCGACCGGCTCGCGGCCCGCGGATTCGTGGAGCGACTACCTTCGCGCGAAGACCGTCGAAGCATCCGAATTCAACTGACCGAAAAGGGCGTGGAATTCTGCCAGGAGTTGTTTGCGGAGCTGGTCGATGACGACGAGGAAATTTTCGCGAACGCGCTCAATCCCTCGCAGATCAAGCAATTTATCAAACTCCTGAACCTGCTCGTTCGCAGCGTGGAGGCTGACAACCAGGCGACGCGAGCGGGCATATCGGAGGCAGCCCATGGACATGAACGAATTTGACGATAGCGGTGAAACGGTCTCGATCGGCGTTCCAGACGAAGCGAGTGGAGTCGACGGGAACGAAACTGGACTTCATGAAGAGATCAGAAGGCTACGAGTCCAACTCGAGCGGCTGGAAGCTTTTCAAGGCAGGTCGCATCCCGACGATTCGCATTTGAGCGACGAGCCGGCTGAAGATAACGACGTCGAGCATCCAGCCGCGCCGGCCGAGCGCACTCGGCCGCGCCGGCTGACGCGACTGCTCCTGGTCACGATTGCCGCCGCAATTTTGTGCCTGGGCGGAGGCCAGTTCTGGAAATATCTGCAGTCGTATCAGGACACCGACGATGCACAGGTCGACGGCTATCTCGATCCGATCAGTACGCGAATCAACGGAACCGTAAGCGCCGTTTACGTCGATAACAATAAATCGGTGAATGCGGGCCAGCTCCTTTTGCAGCTTGACCCTCGCGACTACCAGGTCGCCGTCGAGCAGGCGCGCGCGCAACTCGCACAGACACAAGCGGATTTCAATTCGGCGCGCCAGCAATACGTTTCGGCGGTCGCGACAATCCATCAGGCAGAGGCGCAGAACTACCTGGCTCAGCGGAACGCAGCGCGGTACACCCAGCTGATCAAGCTCAAGGTCGTTTCCCAATCCGACTTCGATCAATACGACGCGACCGCCCGTGCGCAGGCTGCTACCGTGAAAGTCGATGAGGCCGCAGCCGCGAGCGCCGAGCGCACGATCGCATCGAAAGAGGCGCAGGTGCAGGCGGCGCAGGCGGCGCTCGATCAGGCCCGGCTCAATCTGAGCTACACGCGGATTATTGCTCCTGCCGACGGAATCATCGGCAATCGGAGCGCCCAACTCGGCCAACGCGTCCAACCGGGACAGAGCCTGATGGCGCTGACCCAAATGGACAACCTGTGGGTTACGGCGAACTTCAAGGAGACTCAGCTTGCGCGTATGCGGCCGGGCCAGCCGGTCGCGATTTATGTCGATTCTCTCGGGCGTGAGTACAAGGGGCATGTCGAGAATATGCCGGGCGCGACGGGATCGCTTTACGATCTGCTCCCGCCGGAAAACGCGACCGGCAATTACGTAAAGATCGTGCAGCGCCTGCCGGTGCGGATCCTGTTCGACGGTGGGCAGGATCTTTCGCAGCTGCGGCCTGGGATGTCAGTAGAGCCGACGGTATGGTTACGTTAAAGGAGAACACTGCCGCGGCCAGGACACCGGCTGGCCGCATAGCGGCGAATCGAGCGCCCGCGAAGCGAAGTGATTCGACCGGCAACGGATGGAAACAGTCGTCAGCGCCTGCTTTCCAGGTTAGGCCACGGCACAATCCATGGGCGATCGCGATGACGGTGACGCTGGCCACCTTTATGGAGGTGCTCGATACCAGCATCGCGAACGTCGCGCTGCCGCACATTGCCGGCTCGCTGTCGGCGAGCGTCGACGAAAGCACGTGGGTGCTCACCTCTTATCTGGTCTCCAACGCGATCGTGCTGCCGATGAGCGCGTGGCTCTCAACCAGGGTCGGCCGCAAGCGCTTCTATATGAGCTGCGTAGCGCTGTTCACGGTCAGTTCGTTCTTGTGCGGCATAGCTCCTACGCTGGGCATGCTGATCTTCTTTCGCGTGCTTCAAGGTGCGGGCGGAGGAGGTCTACAGCCGAGCGAGCAGAGTATCCTCGCGGACACATTTTCACCCGCCCAGCGCGGAATGGCCTTCGCGATCTATGGGATGGCGGTGGTGTTGGCGCCGGCGATCGGTCCCACGCTGGGCGGATGGATCACCGACAATTACGAATGGCGCTGGATCTTCTTCATCAACATTCCGGTCGGAATCATTTCACTGCTTCTGACTCATCGGATGATTCAGGATCCGCCGCATCTGGTCCGCGAGCAGCAACTCGCTCGGCGGCGGGGAATGCGGATCGATTTCATTGGGCTGGCACTGCTTGCTCTGACCTTCGGGCCGCTCCAGGTGGTGCTGGACAAGGGCGAAGAGGACAACTGGTTTCAATCGCACTTCATCGTGGCGTTCGCCGCGATAGCTGTGACCGCGTTGGTGATTGGGATTATCTGGGAGCTCTACCAGGAGCACCCCATCGTCAATCTCCGTCTGTACAAGAACCGCAATTTTGCGGTCGCGAGCATGCTGATGTTCGCGTTCGGGTTCATGCTTTACGGCACGACGGTGCTGCTTCCGGAATTTGTGCAGCTGCTGATGGGCTACACGGCCGAATTGGCGGGAACGATCCTCTCGCCGGGTGCGCTGCTGATCATCGCGTTGATGCCGCTCGTGGGCGTTCTCATCACGCGAATGGATGCCCGATGGATACTCGGGTTTGGCTTCTTGCTGCTTTCCCTTTCGCTCTTCCACATGACCGGAATCGACCTCCAGATCAGCTGGTGGGACGCGATGATGCTGCGTACGTATCAATCGATAGCAATCGCGTTTCTGTTCGTGCCCATTAATACCGTGACGTATACGGGGGTGAAGCCCGAAGAGAACAACCAGGTATCGGGTCTCATCAACCTGATGCGTAATGTCGGCGCCAGCACCGGAATCTCGCTGACCGGCGCAATGATAACCGAGCGTGGACAGTTCCATCAGGCGGAACTTGCACAGAGTGCGACCTCCTACAGCTCGCACATGCAGGCGGCAATTCAGAACCTGGCGGGACAGCTAGGGCCGGCCGGGTTGAGCACGCCCGATGCTACCCATCAGGCGTATGGGCGTATCTATGCAGGCCTGGTGGCACAGGCGCAGGCGCTTTCTTACATCGATACTTTCTGGGTAATGGCAATCGGCACCTTGTGCCTGATTCCGCTGGTCTTTTGTCTGGCGCGGCCTGAACGGGGCAAGGCGGTGGCAGCTCACTAGCTAGGAGGTTAGAGCGATGAAGTGCCGCAACATTAACCTGATCGCTGCTTGCGCGTGCCTGGTCTGCGGCGTCTTCTTCACTCTCGCAGGCCGACCGACTACGACGGTTACACAGCTGGTCGTGATTGGACTCGCGAACCTGGGGTTCGTCCTGGCGAGATAGTCGGTTGATTAGTTGATAAAATTGTCGTGTGCGAGGCGCAGTGGTAGGAAATAGGATGATCGATGATTCCGGCGCTTCGAGATCGTAAACGGAGGTGACATATGGCAATCACGCTCAATCACACAATCGTACCGGCGCGCGACAAGGAGGCGTCGGCAAAGTTTTTCGCGCACATGTTTGGGCTCAAGTACGAGGGCGCCGCGGGTCACTTCGCGCCGGTCAGAGTCAACGACACGCTGACGCTGGATTTCGACAACTGGGACCACTTCGAGATGCACCACTACGCTTTTCAGGTGAGCGAGGCGGAGTTCGACGCGATTTTCGGCCGGATCAAAGAGGCCAGGATTCCGTACGGAAGCGGCCCCTTCTCGCAGGAAGACATGCAGATCAATAATAGGCGCGGCGGGCGTGGCGTCTATTTCAAGGAGCCCAACGGCCATGTGCTGGAACTTCTGACTCGCGCGTGAAAAAAGCGATGGAATGAGACCGCGAGCAATTGTTCCGGCGCGCCAGACAATTGCCGCAATCGGTCCCCCACCCTGACCCTCCCCCGATGAACGTGGGAGGGAACCGGACGGTGGGCGGAAATTGAGCCTAGTTCGCGCCTGACTTCAGCACTTGGCCTGGTAGATAGCCTGAATGATGGCCGTGCTCGTAGAGGACGTCGCCGTTGATAATCGTGTATTCGACGCCTTCGGCCGGCATCACGAGCCGGCGGCCGCCGCCGGGCAAATCGTTCTGCATCCGCGCGCGCTTGGCCGAGCCGATTTTGCGCTCGTCGAATATCGCGAGGTCGGCGGGCAGCCCGACCTTGAGCCTGCCGCGATCCTTGATTCCAAAGAAGTCCGCCGGCTCCGACGTGATTCGCTTGATCGCATGCTCCAGCGTCAGCGCCTGCCGCTCGCGCACCCACGTGCCGAGCAGGTACGTGCAGTAGCCCGCATCGCACAGCATGTTCACATGCGCGCCGCCGTCCGACAGTCCGATCATCGTGCGCGGATCGCCAATCAGCCGCTGAATTCCTTCCTCATGATACTGCTGCATCGTGTACTGGATGTTCAGATCGTCCTCGAGCGCGAGGTCGAAGAACGTATCGAGCGGATCCTGATGGCGCTGGTCGGCGACTTCGGCGACCGTCTTGCGCTCATATTGTTTCAGCGCCGGACTCGACACGTCGAGCACCTCGACCCGATTCCATCTACCCTGGAACAGATGCGGCCGCTTGAGCTCTTCGCGGAACGCTGCGCGGAAAGCCGCGTTGCGATAGAACTCCTTCTGCTTCTCGAGCGGCTGATTGAAGACCGGCCCCCACAGCTCCATGTCGGCGAACGAAAACGGATTGCGCAAATCCATCTGTACGACGAACGGCTTGCACAACACTTGCGGCACACCGCCGCGCTTGATCAGCGGCTCAAGACGCCGGAGCGTGTCGGCGCTGGCCTCGGGCTTGTCGGGACGGCTCGCCATCGCGAGCCACGTCACCGGCCGGGTGCTCTCGTCGAGGAGAAATTCCAGCAATCCCTCCTCGTCCTCCGATACACGCCCCGCTCGGCGCGTGAGCGCCACTTCGATCGCGCCGCGTCCCAGGTCTCGCAGCACGTTCGCGTAGGCCTTGAGCTCATCGTTCGACGCGAGCCGGCATGCGAGCGGGCGTCCCTGGTAGCCGATATGCTGCGGGAGGGTCGTCGTCGAAAAACCGAACGCACCCGCGTCGACTGCTTCGCGCAGCAGCGCCGCGACCTGCGTCGTCTCCTCTGGCGACGCCTCCCGCTCCATCGACTCGTCCCCCAGCACGTAGTGCCGAAATGGAGTCAGCGGAGCCAGAAACGCGAGATTGATTCCCGCGCCACGACGCTCCGCCGCAGCGAGAAACTCCGGAAAGCTCTCCCACTCCCAGGTAATCCCCTTCGACAGCGCGTCGAACGGAATCGCCTCGACATTGACCAGGTCCCATGCCGCCACCTCGCGGGCCGCGGGCTTGCACGGCGCAATCCCCACTCCGCAATTTCCCATCACGACAGTGGTAACCCCGTGCCACGAGGTGCAACTGACCAGTGGGTCCCAACAGATCTGCGCATCGTAGTGAGTATGTGGATCGACGAAGCCCGGCGCGACGATCAGGTCCGACGCGTCGATCGTCTCGGCGCTGCCCTCGGTGATTTTTCCGATCTCCGCGACCTTGCCGTCCTTGACCGCGACGTCGGCGCGCCGGCGAAACGCGCCGGTGCCGTCGATAACAGTGCCGTTCTTGATAAGCAGATCGTAGGACACTACAGATCCTCCGCGAAGCGATTCGAGCGAATCGACATAACCCTCGGTATCGCAGGAAAGACCGTCACGGCGCAAGGTGTGCGGTTAAGACGCATGTTCTTTAAAGCACAACGATTGCGCTAATTCGGGTCTTTGCTATCTACAAGTCATGTCGAGCCCACAAATTGATGCTTCGAGCCGACGAAAGTCTCGCGCAAATTCTGTTCGGCCAAGTGCCTCGAGCGAGTCGGCCGCGGAACGCACAATATACTGATCGCGCGGCTTTGCACTGCTGGTCGCAAGTTCTATCCTCTTATATGATCGCTGCGCCGGCCGCAGTGCGTTTGCAAGGAGACTAGTCATATGAAGGTCGTTGTCGATCTGAAGCTGTGCGAGGGAAACATGAAATGCCAGGAGGCCGCGCCGGAAGTGTTTGAAGTGCGCGACGACGACAAGAGCCATCTGCTGAACGAAAATCCACCCGAGCGCATGCGTGACAAGCTCAAGCTCGCGGCGCGGCTATGCCCCCGCCAGGCAATCACTGTCACCGACTAGATGACTCCCCACGCGCGACAGGTCAGAATGCGGAATCGAGACGGAAATCCCGGCATCGCGGAGATATTCGCCAATGGAAACTGAACAAGCTCTCTCACTCGAATCGTTGAACATCATTGGTCCCGACCATTACATGCAGAACGGCTATCCGCATCGCGAATGGACGTACCTGCGCAAGCACAAACCGGTTTTCTGGTGCGAACATCCCAAGACGGATCCCTTCTGGGCGATTACCAAACACGCCGACATCATTCAGATCTCGAAGCAGCCTCGCTTGTTCCTCAACGGCCCGCGACTGCTCATCTTCGTCAACGAGGAGGGCTTCGAGGAGAGTCCGACGCCGCCGTTCCGCCACCTGCTCGACATGGATCCGCCCGATCACGGCGAATACCGCGTCGTCGTCAGCCGCCATTTCACGCCGCGCGGCGTAAGTCCGCTGGGGCCTGAGATCGAGAACATCACGCGCGGCGTGCTCGACGACGTCACCGGCCGCGACACCTGCGACTTCGTCACGGACGTCTCGTCGAAGATTCCGCTCGCCGTCATCGCCGAGCTGCTCGGCGTTCCGCACAAGGACTGGGAACAGCTCTTCCGATGGACCAACGAGACGATCGGCGGCGGCGACCCTGAGTTCCAGGCTGGAACCTCGGCACAGGAAACGATGGATCGTTCGCGGCTCGGCCTGTTCCAGTATTTCAGCGACATGGTGGCGGAGCGGATGAAGCATCCGACCAACGACATCACCAGCATCGTGGCCAACGGCAAGGTCAATGGCGAGCCGATCCCGCAGTTCGAGATGCTCTCCTATTATTTCCTGCTGGTCGTGGCCGGCAACGAGACCACGCGCAACGCGACCACCGGCGGCCTGCAGGCATTCATCGACAATCCGGGCGAATGGCAGAAGCTCAAGCGCAATCCCGCGCTGATCGACTCGGCGGTCGAGGAGATCGTGCGATGGACGACGCCGGTCATCCAGTTCGCGCGCACCGCGACCGAAGATACGGTAATTCGCGGCCAGAAGATCAAAGCCGGCGAGTCGGTCTGCCTGTTCTATCCGTCGGCGAATCGCGACGAGGAAGTTTTCAAGGATCCTTTCAAGTTCGACATCAGCCGCAATCCGAATCCGCATATCGCATTCGGCATCGGCGAGCATTTTTGTCTCGGCGCGAACCTGGCGCGGCTCGAACTGAAAATTATTTTCAGCCAACTGGCCGAGCGCCTCGATCACGTCGAGCAGGCCGGTCCCATCGAGCGGCTGCGCTCGAGCTTCGTCGGCGGCATCAAGCACATGCCGATCAGACTCAAGATGAAGCCGGCCGCCAAGGCGGCCTGAATCGAGGGACTTCAGGGGTTGAAATAAAATGATCACTCCACGCAAGTCCGCCGACCGCGGACGCACCAGGATCGACTGGCTCGACAGCCGCCACACGTTCTCGTTCGGCGATTATTACGATTCCGGCCAGATGGGATTTCGCACGCTGCGGGTTATCAATGAGGATCGCGTCCGCCCAGGCGCGGGGTTTCCCACCCACGGGCATCGCGACATGGAGATCATCACCTACATTCTGGAAGGCGCGCTCGAGCACAAGGACAGCCTTGGCACCGGTTCTGTGATTCGTCCGGGCGAGGCGCAGCGGATGAGCGCCGGCGCGGGAATCACGCACAGCGAGTTCAATCATTCGAAAACCGAGCCGGTTCATTTTCTGCAAATCTGGATTACGCCCGCCACGCGTGGCATAGCGCCAGGATACGAGCAGAAAACTATCGACGATGCCAAAGCGCACGGTGGCTTCGCGCCGGTAGGCGCTCCCGACGGCGGCGATCGGTCAGTGAAAATTCACCAGGACGCGGCGTTGTCGGTAGCAAAGATCGAACGCGGACAGACCGTCGCGACAAATCTGAAAAAGGGCCGTCACGGGTGGTTGCAAGTCGCGCGCGGCGACATGACAGTCAACGGCGTCGCGCTGGCGGAAGGCGACGGCGCCGCAATCAGCGACGAAGAGAAGGCGACGATTGTCGCCAACTCGCCGGCTGAAGTCCTGTTCTTCGATCTCGCGTGAGAGAGCAGCGGCGCGCGACCACTTAGCCCTTCGTCGCAGCGCGCAGGCGCGCCAAGTCGTAGTCGCGCAGCTGTTCGATTCTGTCCACGGACACGTCGGGTACCATATACTTGGCGACTTCCTTCGGGTCGGCCGCGTAATGACCCTGCTTCGGAAACACCGTCGTTACGCTCGCGCCCCAGGTCTTCTTGACCGCGTCGAGAATCCGCACCTTGTCATCGATCAGCACGTAATGATCCGCTGGATAGCGCGCCTTCACGTCGTCGAGTTCCTGTTCCTTGTGGATGTAAATCATCACCTTGGCATCGACGGCTTCGCGCAGTCCCGAGCGCTCGACCTTGAGCGGCTGAAAAATCATGTCGCCGTCGGACAGGATCGCCGTCTCGCCGTATTGCTTGTACTGCTCGATCACGTCGAGCGCGCAAGGGAACAGCCGGTTCGCGAAATGGTAGTTCATCAGGAAATACGAGACCGCGATTATTCCGAAGTCGCGCGGATGATTGACCCGGTAGCGTTGCAGCGCGCCAAGATAATCCGCGTAGCCGAGCTCGGTGCGCAGCTCCTCGAAATAATCCCAGTAGCGTTGTTGCTGATCGTTGCCGATGTCGCGCTCCAGGTTGCTCTTCATGTCGGCGACGATGCGATCGTTGTCGATCAGCGTGTTATCGACATCGAATAAAAAAACGACATGTTCTGTGCTCATCGGTGAAGACCCTCCGCCGACAATATCGCGATTCTAACGCGTTGAGGGAATCGGGGTGGCGCCGTGCGCGCTTGATTCGTAGCACGCCTCGACGACAGCCATCGTGCCGATTGCGTCTCCGACGCCCGACACCAGTTTTGAATCTTCGCCGGCGACGAATCGCTGCAGATTCGACATCGGACCCTCGAACGCCTCGAGGAACCACGAACCGCGCAGCGCAATCGCACTCCAGCCCTTCGAATCTTCGCTCGCGATCTCGAGCGTGTCGGGCTCGCCCGCTGGATAGTTGAGATTCACGCCCATCTTCGCGATCGCGGCGCCGCGCGTCCCTTCGAGCTTGAGCTGCGACATCTCATGACGTCCGCCGAACGTATGCGAGTGATTCATCGTCAGGCTGCATCGAATCGTGTCGCCGTAATCGAGCACGATACTGGTGCGCGTGTCGGAATAATCCGGCATCCCTGGATGCCGCACGCCCTTGCAATACACGCCGCGAGGTTCGCCAATCAGCGATCGAATCAAATCGATGTAGTGAATCGAATGCATCAGCACTTCGAGGCGCGGCACGCCCTTGAGGAACGCCCAGTAATTCCACGGCGTGTGCAGATTGATGCGGACTTCGACGTCGAGCACGTCGCCGAAGACGCCGCGCTCGAGCGCGTCCTTGATTGCCAGCATATTGGGCGCGAAGCGCAGCTGAAAATTCACCGCGGCCGACAGCCGGTGCTCGCGGCAGATCGCAACGATGCGGCGCGCGTCGGCAAGGTCGCGGCCCATCGGCTTCTGAATCAACACAGCGGCGCCGACCGGCAGCCGTTCGAGCACGCTCGCGATATTTTCAGGCGGAATCGCAACGTCGAAGACTACGTCGCGCATCGACGCGGCTTCATCGATCGACTTGAGCACGCGCGGAATTGCAAACGCCGCTGCCCGTTCCCGGCTCGCCTTTGGGTTCACGTCGAAAATCCCCGCGACCGGAAAGCCGAGACGTTTGTAAACCGGCAGATGTGCGTCGCGAACGATACTTCCCGCACCGATCACGACGATCGGCCTCGGCGCCGAGGGGCGCGGCCACGACTGCCGCAGATCGCTGATGGAGAGTGGCGTTTGAGTCGTCATCGCCGGTGGCGCGATGCTACCATGCCGCGCAGAGGAAGCGATCATGGCGCGCACAATTTCCGGACTCTCTGTCCGCGACATCCGAACCCCAACCTCCAGAACGCTCGCGGGCTCCGACGCGGTTCATACCGATCCCGACTATTCCGCCACCTATGTAGTGCTGACGACCGACGCGCGCGACGGCATCGAAGGCCATGGCATGACATTTACGATCGGACGCGGCAACGAAGTTGTAGTGGCGGCCGTCCGCGCGCTGCAGCATCTCGTGGTCGGCTCGAAATACGAGGATATAGTCGCCGACCTCGGCGGCTTCTGGCAGCGACTCACTTTTGAAAGCCAGCTCAGATGGATCGGTCCCGAGAAAGGAGCAATTCATCTCGCGACCGCGGCAATCGTAAATGCAGTCTGGGATCTTTACGCCAAAATCGAGCGCAAGCCGGTGTGGAAACTCGTCGCCGACATGACGCCCGAGCAGTTCGTCTCGTGTATCGACTTCCGCTACCTCACCGACGCGCTCACTCGCGACGATGCGCTCGAAATCTTGCGCGGCAAATTCGCAACGCGCGCCGAACGCGAAACGCAGATGCGAAAAGAAGGCTATCCGGCCTACATCACGTCGGCCGGATGGATGGGATATCCCGACGACAAAGTTCGCCGGCTATGCCGCGAGGCGCTGGCCGCGGGATGGAGCCGGTTCAAGATAAAAGTAGGCCGCGACTCGGCCGCCAACGTTCATCGCGCGGCGCTCGTGCGTGAAGAAATCGGACCGCGCGCCGTCATGATGATGGATGCGAACCAGGCGTGGGACGTCGGCGAGGCTATCGAGTTCATGCGCCCGCTCGCGCGCTTCAATCCGTTGTGGATCGAAGAGCCGACCAGCCCCGACGACGTCCTCGGTCACGCCACGATTCGTCGCGCTATTGCGCCCATCGGGGTCGCGACGGGTGAGCATGCCGCCAATCGCGTGATGTTCAAGCAATTGATGCAGGCCGGCGCGATCGACTTCTGCCAGTTCGACAATTGCCGCCTCGGCGGACTAAGCGAGGCGCTCGCCGTCCTGCTGCTGGCCGCGAAGTTCGGCGTGCCGGTCTGTCCGCATGCAGGCGGACTCGGACTGTGCGAATACGGCCAGCATGTTTCGCTGATCGACTACATCTGCGTGAGCGGCAGCCTCGACAACCGGATTATCGAATTCGCCGATCACCTGCACGAGCACTTCAAGGATCCAGTGGTCGTGCACGGCGACCGCTACATGGCGCCGACCGCGCCGGGCTTCAGCATCGAGATGCTCCCCGCGTCGCTCGCGGCCTTCGAGTTTCCCACCGGCGCGGAATGGAAAAAGTAAATTGCTGCTCCATGAACAGAAGCACGGCGCGTTTCGTCAGTGAGAAGAAAGGGTTCTATACAAATGAAGCACCGAATCAGATTACCGTTGTTCTTCCTGCTTACTATATTGGTGGCAGCGATGTCGTCGACGCGGTCCGCGACTGCGGACTCGGGTGACGCCAGCACTGCGGCCGCGCTCCAGGCTGCGATCGCGGGACCGCAGCGTTCCGAGGCAAACAAGGCTCGCGACACATATCGCCATCCGCTCGAGACGCTCACCTTCTTCGGGATTAATCCCGACATGACCGTGGTCGAGATCTCGCCTGGGACGGGTTGGTACACCGAGATCCTGGCGCCGCTTCTCAAAGACCACGGCAAGCTCTACGAAGCGGTGGGGGGAGGGACGGGCGCCAAGACCTTCGAGGAGAAGCTCAAAGCCGATCCCGCTGTTTATGGCCAGGTGATCGTAACTACGCTCCAGCCGCCGGCCGAAACCCAAATCGCGCCCGCGGGCTCGGCTGATATGGTCCTGACGTTCCGCAACGTTCACGACTGGATTCCGCGCGGCACCTCGGAAGACTACTTCAAGGCTTTTTACCGCGCGCTCAAACCCGGCGGAATCCTGGGTGTAACCGACCATCGTGCCGATCCATCGCAGCCGCAGGATCCGAAAGCCAAGAATGGATACGTGCGCCAGGACTATATGGTCCAACTGGCGGAGCAGGCCGGCTTCAAGCTGGCGGGAACGTCGGAGATCAATTCGAATCCCAAGGACCTGCGAGATCATCCAGTGTGGAATCTGCCGCCAACCTTGCGCCAAGGTGATAAGGATCGCGCCAAGTATCTGGCAATCGGAGAGAGCGACCGAATGACGCTCAAGTTCGTCAAGCCGACGACTTCGAATTGAAGAAATATCACGCCGTTCGTGGCCGAGAAGATCGGTCACTTGCCTGAGTGGTGAGCACGTCCTTTGCCCGAGCGAGGCTCCTTTGACGACCGGAGTGATGCCTCGAGAGTCTGCCGGATGTAGCGCTGGTATGGGATACCCCGGCGATGAGCGACGGCGCGGACTGCGTTCAGGAGCTCTTCGGAGATTCGAAGATTTACCGACTTTTGTTTGGGTCTGAACTCAAACTGAAACGGCGCGAAGTTTTCGGCGCCGATGTAATCTGACAAATCCTGCTCAAGGAAGTTCTCAGCTTCTCTATCCGTTTTGAACACGGGCAATTTCTTGTTCATATTTTTCAATCTCCTTCCTGTGCATGTGGCGGGCGCTTATTGGCCGCATGAATATTCCGCTACCGGTTTGCCGCGGCGTGAAAACAACGAACGTATACCTCCCTTTTCTGTCCGCCCGATCGCCAAAAAACGCGGCTCCGCGCGCGAGTTCCTGATGTCGGGCAGAATCAGGGTCGCAGTGTGAGCGAGAACGTACTCCACTTCGGCGACAGAAACGCCGTGTTTCTGACATTTCGAGTGGTTGGCCTTGTCCCACGTGAATCCTGCAAAGGCGATCTTTTGCATGCGCGCGCTCAGTGTAGGCGGATGCCTATACAAATGTCAATGCATCGCCATTTTGGACGTCAACTCAAAATCGAAGAAGATAGTTCCCGCCTCAGAGCGTGAAGACCAGCTTCATTTCGGCCCACCATTCTCCTGGTTGAGCGCCTGGCACCGGCTCCTGCATCGAGGCCATCAGTTCCTGCCATTCGCGGTTGCGCGGATTGCTCGCTTCGTAGCGCGCGAAGTCGCGCTCGGGATCGAATGAGTCCGTCGTCTCCATGAACATGAACAGCTGGCGGCCAAGCTTGAAGATGAGCATCCGCTGGATGCCGATCGACTTGAGCCCGCGCTCGACCTCCGGCCAGATCGCGCGATGGTGCTCGAGGTAGCGCTCGATGACCTTCGGGTCGTCCTTGAGATTAATGGTGCGACCGTATTGTTTCATCAGAATACGAGCACGCCGCCGTCGATTGGATATGCCTGTCCCGTGATGAACGAGGCCTCGTCCGAGCACAGGTAGAGCGCGAGCGCGGCGACCTCTTCGGGCGTGCCCATTCTGCCGAGCGGCTGATACTCGGACAGTTGCTTGAACATCTCGGCTTCACGACCGGGGTAAGTGGTGCGCAGATATCCGTCGACGAACGGCGTGTGCACGCGAGCGGGACATATGCAGTTGCATCGGATGCCGCGCTTTACGTAGTCGACCGCGATCGATCGAGTCATCGTCAGCACCGCGCCCTTGCTCATTGAGTAGGCGAAGCGGTCGGTGAGGCCGATCAGCGACGCAATCGACGCGAGGTTGAGAATCACGCCGCCTCCGCTCGCGAGCATCCGGCGCACCGCGGCCCGCGAACACAGGAATATCCCCTTCACGTTGACCGAATAGATCCGGTCGAGGTCGGCTTCCGAGGTGGTCTCGACCGTGCCGATGTGCGCGATTCCGGCATTGTTCACCAGGATGTCGATGTGCGGCGCATTGCGGTCCGAATCGACGCGTGCGAAGGCGGCTTCCACCGAATCAGCGATCGCGACGTCGCATTCGACGGCAGATGCCGCGCCGCCGGCTGCGTGAATACTCTCGACGACGGCGCCGGCAGCTTTGAGGTCGCGATCGAGAGCAAAAACGCGCGCACCGTTTTGAGCAAACGTCGATGCGATCGCCAAGCCGATCCCCGAACCGGCGCCGGTGACGATCGCGGTCTTGCCGTCAAGTCGAAACACCCGGGAACAGTAAAACAGGCGAGCGCTACATGACAACCAGTCCGGTCAGTTGTCTTCCCGTTCGCGCAAAACCCGGTTGATCCGAGCCATCAGCTCGCCCGAGTTGAACGGTTTGGTGATGTAGTCGTCGGCGCCGAGCGAGAAACCCTTGACCACCTCGGCTTCATCATGATGCGCGCTGACCAGGATGACCCGCGTGTTCCTGGTGGCAGAATCGCCGCGCAGAGCAGTCAGCGCTTCGAACCCATTCATATGCGGCATCGACACGTCCAGCAGCACCAGGTCGGGCTTCTTCTCGCGGGCAATCTCAATCGCCTGCGCACCGTCGTGCGCGACATCACACTGAAAATTGAAGTGCTTCAGGATGGTTGAGATCATAACGACGGTCGTGGCGTCGTCATCGGCGAGCACCACGTGGCGGGCGCCGTTTCGGCTCGGGGTCTGAATCTCAATCGCCTCCGCGGTCTCGACGAACCTGAGGATGCGGTACGCCCTGAGCAATAATTCATCGGGCTGGCACGGTCGCATGATGAAATCGCGGCTAAGGTCGGCGATGATCGCGAATTGCGTCACCAACTCATCGATCGTGCCGACAATGACCGCCGGCTTGCGGCTGCGCGCGATCATTTCGATAGGCGCGGGCTGCTCGCCAGCGCCGGCCGCCGAAGCGTTGACGAAGCAAGCATCGAAGTGAGAAATGCCGTTGAGCCCGGGAATACTCGGTGTCGCTCCGACCACATGGCCAATTCCACGGACGGTTCCCAGCGCCACGATGATCGAATCGGCCTCGGCCGTTTCGAATCCCAGCAGGGCGAACCTCCTGCCGGCTAGAGACTCTTGAATGATCTGGTCCATGAGAAGTGCGGCCCCCTTTGACTCTCGCTGATACGCAACGTCCATGCCTTATCGCGCTGACCTGCTAAACCTCAAATTGCACTCAAGCGCCCACGGAAACGAAGACCGCTGTGTCGCACTTTGGGACATGATTGGACACTCGACGCGTCGCTTTTCGATTCGTCGACGTGTCGAGCAATAGCTAAAATAGCTAACCGCCATTGGTGCGCTATGCCTCACGCCGAGCACAATCGTGTCGCCGAAGAAGTTCGTTCGTGGTACCGGACTTCGTTTCCCGAGATGGGTTATCACGTCGAGCGGCGACGCTTTGGCTTTTACGGCCGCAACGACAGTTCTTCTGGTAGTTGCAGAATCGTGGTCGAAGCTCTGACGCCGCGCGATGTGCCCGAATTGCTCGAGGACGCGCGTCAGTACTTCGACGCGCATCAGCGCCCGCTCGCGATCGATATCTGGCTTGACGACCAAGGCGCCGACAGCGCGCTCGGCCCCGATCTCGTCGCGGCGGGATGCTCGCGGCGAGGCGCGACCGTCTACCTGGCGCACGTGGGTCCGCGTCGGCCGGTTCCAGATCGGCCGGACGTGACCATTGAAGCGGTGAACGCCGACACTTTGACAGAGTTCGCAACAGTCAGATTGAAAGGCTTCGCCAACAGTGAGAATCAGCCGTCCGACGAGCAGATCGCGCGCGAAGTCGCGATTCGCCGGGCAGAACTAAACGGCTCGGGGCGATGTTTGATCGCGCGACTAGGCGGAGAGCCGGCGGCCATCCTCGCATACTACGAAGGGCGCGACCGGCTGATCTTCCTGCTTGCCACGCGAGTGCCGATGCGCAAGAGCGGTATCGCCCGCCAGCTACTCCTGCGCACAATCGCGGACGCCTATGACAGTGGCTGCCGTTGTGTGATTATCAACACGAATCCCGAAGACACTCCGATCCAATGGTACCGGCGCGAGGGTTTTACTGACCAGGTCTACTGGCATCGCAGCTACCTGTTCGAGCCTGATCGCCGGAGCAATTCGCCTTGACACTGCCGGTCGCGGTGCGCCAAACGGAAGAGTCATGAGCGCGAAGACCGGCATGCTCAGTCCACCCGCACTGTGGCGGCGGCTGGGATTGGCGCATCACAATTGGCCGGGCAGATTTACCCTTCTGCTCGCCTCGATCATAGTGTTGCTCGTCACTCAGCCGATGTTCTCGGGCCATGCCTTCGCGCAAAACATCGCGACCGCGGCGATATCGCTCGTGCTGCTGGCCGCCCTCTATGCGTTTCGCACCACCAGGTACTACTTCGCTACCGCCTTGATTCTGTTTGTTCCTTCGATCGGAAGCAGGGTGGTTCTGTTTTTCACTGCGAGTCCGGCGATCGAAGGGGTCGGCGCGCTCGCTTCGGCTTTGTTCCTGGCCGTGACCGTCGTCGCGCTGGTTTCCCGGCTGTTCATCGTGAAGAGCGTGACGCTCGACACTATCAGCGCCTCGATTTGCGCCTACCTGCTGATGGGAGTCGCGTTCGCGTACGCCTTCGCGGTGATCGAACTGCGCGATCCCAATTCGTTCAGCGCCGCACTTTTCCAAAGGCCGGCCGGCCACCTCGCGCCTCTCATATCGTCGCTTCACAGCTTCATCTACTACAGCTTCGTGTGCCTGACGACGACCGGATTTGGCGATATCTCGCCGGTCTCGGAGGCCGCTCGCAGCGTGTCGGTGATGGAGGCGGTGTTCGGCCAGCTGTATATGGCGATTCTGATCGCGCGGCTGGTAGGTCTCCAGGTCGCGCAATCGATGAATGAGGAACGTTAGCTGGAAGTACATACTTTACTTCGAGGAATTCAAGTCTCGGCCAATCCTTTCGTCGATCATTCCATCGGCAGTCCTACGTAATTTTCCGCGAGGGTCTGGGCGGCTGCGCGCGAGCTGGTTACGTAGTCGAGTTCGGCGAGCTGCCGGCGTCGGTCGAAAGCGTTTTCGTCATTGAACCGATGCAGCATCGAGGTCATCCACCAGGAGAACCGCTGCACCTTCCAGACCCGCCGCAAACATATCTGCGAATAGTTAGTTAGTAGTTCGCGATTACTATTGGCGTAATAGTCAGTCAGTGCGCGGGCCAGCACGCGAACGTCGGCGACCGCCAGGTTGAGGCCCTTGGCTCCTGTCGGCGGCACGATATGCGCCGCGTCGCCGGCGAGGAACAGCGTGCCGGATTGCATCGGCTCAACGACAAAGCTTCGCATCTCGGTGATTCCCTTCTGGAGAACGGCGCCGCGGTTGAGCTTCCAGCCGGCGCCGGCCGTGAGTCGCAGCTGAAGTTCGTCCCAGATCCTTTCGTCGGGCCACTTGTCGAGATCCTCGTCGGGCGCGCATTGCAGATAGAGCCGGGTAATCTCGGGCGAGCGCATACTATGCAGCGCAAAGCCGCGCTCGTGGTATGCGTAGATCAGTTCGTCCGACGAGGGGCGAGCTTCGGCCAGAATGCCCAGCCATGCGAATGGATACACGCGATCGTAGATAGTCAGTACGCCGGCGGGGACTGCAGGACGGCATACGCCGTGAAAGCCGTCGCATCCCGCGATGAAATCGCACGACAACTCGCTGAGGTTGCCGTCGTTGCGGTAGCGAATCTTCGGCGTGGGTCCGTCGAAGTCGTGGATACTGACCGCGTCCGCCTCGAAGACAATCTCGCCGCCGGCCGCCAGCCGCGCCGCGATCAGATCCTTGATGACTTCGTGCTGAGCGTAGATGGTCACCGTGCTCCCTCCGGTCAACCCGCTCAGATCGATGCGATGTCCACGGCCGCCGAAGCGCAATTCGATCCCGTGATGCACGAGACCCAGACGCTTCATCCGCTCGCCGACGCCGGTTTCATTCAACAGGTTGACGGTGCCTTGCTCGAGCAGCCCGGCGCGAACGCGCTCTTCTGCATATCGGCGGCTGCGAACCTCGAGCACGACGGATTCGACGCCGGCAAGATGCAGCAGGTGCGACAACATCAGCCCAGCCGGTCCCGCGCCAACAATCCCGACTTGTGTGCGACGGTTCATCTTTTTTTAGGGTCCAGTCGTTGTCTAACCGCACTATTCTGAGGGGTTGAGATGGGGCGACGGAGCAAATTCATACCATTAGTTGTGGTTCTGGGAGTCACCCACCACTTTCGGTAGCTTCGTTCCGTCAAAAAATGATTCTGCGCGAAACCCGGTCGCCCGATGGTCGAGCAGGTCTGCGGGAGGGTTGAGGGAGTGCGGACCGTGATGAGTTTTGTCCATGTCGTATGCGTAACACGCGAAGCGCGCGAGGGTAAGGCCGAAAAGTTCATCCCCCTGGCGGCGCGGAGTTTGCGGAGGATGCGGGCCGGTTCGGAGAAGAGGCGGAATCTTGGATCGCTCGCGAAATAGCGCGCGTAATCGCACCCTCACCTTCATCCTCTCCCTCACGGGGAGAGGGGAAGAGCCCGCAATTGAAACTGAGACATTGCCGGCGCTCGCGGTGCTCCCTTCGTCGGGATGACTTTCGTCGGGATGATTAGTGAGCGGCGGCGGTTTTTGCCTGTAAACGACTATTTGCGGCGATACGTATCATATATTAAGAGTGATTCGCCTAAGTTTATTGGCTTGCGATGCGATTTACTTGCGATTAACCGGGGTGCATCGATGACCAGAATTAAGGGTTTGGTGGCGACTGCAGTTCTCCTTTTGCTGGCGGCTCCCGCGTTCGCGCAGTACCAGCCTTGGCCTTCGCCTTTGCCGCCTGCTCCTGCCTGGGGGGATTACGATAGCGGACATACCTTTCGCGATGCCGCCTGGTGGTGGCAATCGCAGCCCGAGTGGGTCAGGCTGCATCACCCTGAATGGTGGGGCGACTTCGACGAGGATCACGTCTGGCATCCCGCATCGTGGTGGTGGGATTCGCAGCCCGCGTGGGTCCGCGCGCATCATCCCGAATGGTGGGGCGATTACTACCAGGGCGAATGGTATCCCGCGACATGGTGGTATCAATATCAGCCGGCGTGGGCGCGCGAGCATCATCCGGAATGGTGGGGCGATGTTGACAATGGCGTCTGGTATCCGGCGGGATGGTGGTGGCATCGCCACCGCGAATGGGTATTGCAGAATCACCCGGAATGGTGGGGCGACGATTGGGAGGATGTTTGGTATCCCGCGCCGTGGTGGTGGCAACTCCAGCCCGACTGGGTAGTCGCGCATCATCCCGATTGGTGGGGGGACTATTACGAAGGCGTGTGGTACGCGGCGCCGTGGTGGTATCAGTATCATCCCGATTGGGTTCGCGAGCATCACCCGGATTGGTGGGGAGACTTCGACGATCACCACTACTGGCGTCCGGCGGGATGGTGGTGGCAGTTTCACCCCGATTGGGCTCGCCAGAATCACCCGGATTGGTGGGGCGACTTCGACGACGGGCACATCTGGCGTCCCGCGGGATGGTGGTGGCAGAACCGGCCCGACTGGGTGCGCGAGAACCATCCCGATTGGTGGGGCGCGTTCGACGATCGCAGAATATGGCGTCCCGCGAGTTATTGGTGGGCTACCAAGCCTGACTGGGTGCGCGAGAATCATCCCAACTGGTGGGGTGACTTCGACGACAAACACGTCTGGCATACCGACAGCTGGTGGCACAATCACGACGCGGCGTGGGCCGACCAGCATCATCCCGAATGGAAGGGCGACTACGACGACAAGCATGTCTGGCACGACGTGCATTGGTGGGCGCAAAAGAATCCCACCTGGGCGATGGAGCATCATCCCGATTGGACTGGCGCGATGAGCGAGTCGGTAGCGCGCGAACATGGCTTGCAAGAGAAGGCTCTCCAGCGCCAGCACAATGTCGAGATGCAGGAGCTCGAGCGCAATCGCGCGCAGCAGCAGCAGGAGGCAGAGCGCAATCGCGCCGCGCAATTGCGGCAGCTTCAGCAAAAGCATGAAGCGGAGACCGAGAATTTTGAGCGGCAGCATCTAGCGGAGCATGTGCGGGAAGCGCAGCAGCCCAGGAACGCAGCCCCTGAGGGCAACGGTGGTGATTGGCGGCAAGTCGAGGATCGTCACGAGCAGCAGTCAGCGGAACTCGTGCGCCGCCAGCAGAATGAAACGCAGGCGCTCGCGCGTCAGCATGCGGCCGAGCAGCAGGAGGCTCAACGCCAGCATTTCGCGCAGCAGCAGAACATGCAGCGTCAGCATGCGCAGCAAATGCAGTCCTTTGAGCGCCAGCATGCTCAGCAGGAGCAGGCATTCGAGCATCGCGGCGGCGGTGGGGGAGGTGGCGGACATCCGGAAGCGCCCCGTGGTGGAGGGGGAGGCGGACATCCAGCAGCACCGCATGGTGGTGGCGGCGCGCATCGGGAAGCACCGCAGGGAGGCGGCGGCGAGCATCACTAGAAAGTGGATGCGGCGATTTGGAACCGGTACCGGCTTCGCTTGCGCGAAGCTGTCCGAGATCCTTCCGGCCGCTCGCGTTGCTCGCTTCGTCAGGATGACAAACGCTGCGTTCGCGTTGCTCGCTTCGGTCAGGATGACACAGGAAGCTCGCGTTGCTCGCTTCGGTCAGGATGATGGAGTGCGCGCGGCGCGCGGAACCTAACCCCTAACCCCTTCCCATAGTGGGAAGGGGGACCGGATTGTTTGAGGGCGCCGCTAGCGGATTTCGTAGACTTTTGCTTCGTAGCCGGCGAAGGTGTCTTCGAAGGTTAGCCCATCCTTGAGTTCAACCTTTACCATTCCGCGGCGGACTGTTACCGATCGCGCGGGCGATTGGAGGACGAACCTCGCTGGGGCGAGCGCGCTGCCGTGATTGTACGCAATCACGTAACGCGCGCCGTCTGCACCGGTTTTCTCGCGTGTTACGATGTCCTTGGATGGCTTGGCGTTCAGGACTTGCGCGTCGGGGCGCAACAGTACCGGCTCGAGATCCTTGATCTCCTTGGTCACCCGGACCAGCGACCCCCAAAGCGCCGCGTGCCGAGCCGGATCCCTTATCCACCCGAGCCCACGCATGCCATGCGACCAGTAGAAAACTCCGTTGGCGCCCTCCGCGATCGCCATCCAGCTCATATCGTGCAGTTGCTGTTCGGTTGGCCACTCCGACATGGCGTCGGCCTGGAAAAACTGGATGATCGTCCACACTGGTCTGGAATCATGGACGGCCTGCACTGCCATCCTGGTCCAATCGCCCACTTCACCGATGTCGTTTTCGACGGGTAGCCACAGGACATAGGGATCGACTCCGACGACGTCAACGGTGTCCTTCCAAAACCGGACATCGCGCGGACGGTCGAGAACAAGCAAATTGAATCCGGCCGGATCATTGGCTTTGATGAGCTGATATTGATGGAAGGTACGCGCCACCTGGTCAACTTTCGGCTCATCCTGGACATAGTAGCCGACAACTGCCCGATTCTCTGCGAGAGCGTTGGTATAGCGCGCTATAAGCTCGTCCTGGGTCGAGGTGCCGAGGTTGTTCGCCTGGCCCTTTGGGTACCACCCGCTGTCCTCGTAGAAGTTATTGACGGTCGGCAAAAAGAAGATGCCGTGCTGTTGTAATTCATCCGTATAGGCATTGATGGCGCTGATCGGCGCATTGGTTATCAAATAGTTTATCAGCATGTTGATCGGCGCCTGGGAAATCTCGTTGATCTCGCGGGCGTAAGATTTTGCAGAGTTCGTATAGCCCGAGGTTTCGTAGATTCCAATTACAAAGTGAGGCTCGCCATCACCGAAATGCGCGAGATTGCGATCGTCGATCCACGCTTTCAAAAGCGTGCCGGGGTTTGCACCGACCTTCACGACCCGGTACGGCGACTGCTCGAAAAGAAGCTTTCCATTCCTGTCCAGAAGCCTTCCGCGCACCTGGTAGACGCCTGCGGCCAGCGGGCCAAAATCCAGGGTTGCGGTGAAGTCGTAGGCGGGTGACTTGTAGGTGTGGTCGGCTTTTAATCCGGAATCGACGCGCGTTGCCTCGAGCTGAAAGACCAGATCTTCGCGGCGCAGGTCGGCGTCGCGATTGAGCGTGACCGCCGCTCGCACCTCCTGAGATTGGCCGGCAAAGATATATCCGCGATAGTTCGGATAGAGCATGAAGCTGGTGAAGAGCGGCGCGATCTCCCTTCGCACGTACATGTTCGCGAACCAGGCAGCGCCGGACGTTCGGTCGTCGATTGCGAGCCGAAAGGGGGATTTCGTGCCGGGCGCGACGACGCAGTGCTGGCCGCCGAGCTGTTGCCAATCGCCGGCGCCGTTCACCAACTTCGTCTCGCAGCCGGTGAACAAATCCATTTGCGCTGCGGCGACCAGCTTCTTCGTCAGGTCGGGAGTTTTGATCTCCCCGCCAATCGAATAGACGCCGGGCGGAGCCACAAACTCGTTGACCGCCGTATTCGCGTGCGGCCCGCACGAGTTGGGGTTCTCTACCTTCAGGCTTGGGTTACCGTTGAGAGCGCGGGTTGATGGGTCAGGCTGGAAGCATCGCGGGGACGCATGCCAACCCTCCAACCCTTGGGTGAAGTCTCCATTGACCAGCAGATTTCCGCTTAACGTTGCTCCGGTTTCTGGAGCTTCAAGCCCGCCCGCCGGGATGCTTGCGCTCTTGTGCTGGCTCAGGTTCGCGGAATCAGGCGACGCTTGCTGCGCGTTTGTGCCCGACGAACATCCTGCCAGCAGCAATGATGAAAATATGCCGATTCCGACAGCCCGAAAGATGCCGCCCCTGCACCAGTGCATCGACGACTACTATTCCTCCGCGACCAGATTTTGGTCTCGGTTGTTTCACCGTTACGTTCCCACCGAAGGTCGACGCCGGAAGGTTTTGTTACCGGGGGTTTCCCAAGGAAATCATGATTCGTGGTTGACGTAACTGATGCACTGGCCCTGGTTCTTGAAGCAACCGAATTGCTGCCAGCCACCTTTTTTGCACTGATCCTTTGAAGTAGGCGGGTTGGCGCACGTTGGGAATTTTCGTTTGAAGCTCTGCGGCGGATCTCCGCCCGGCACGGTGCCTGTCGTTCCCTGCGCGACCTCAACGCCGCTGGCTGGTGCGGCAGCCTGTGCCAAATTGACGGTGCCCTCGATCACGGCCACCTCGGTGTAGTGGGAGACGCCCGGGAGGTTGCCGGTTTGAGGTGAGCTCGGGGTGTAGGAGGTGTAGAAGGTCGTGCCGCGTGCAGTTACGATCGCGTTGGGCGTATGCACCTGGAAGTTGGCCGGAGCTTCGCCCGTCCCATTCACATCCGACTTTAGTATGCCGGAAGTCAGGCCGATCCGCGTCGGCGTGGCGCCGCCATTTACATACTGATCGAGCGTGATCGTGGTCGCAGGCCTGAGTTCGAGCTTGCTCCCGTCGGACAGCAAGACGACCGCGTGCCCATCCGCGCTGGCAACTATCTTATCGCCCTGGATAACCATCGTGCCCGGTATTCCGGGCAGGATGTAGCTGCCGCGCTGGATCTCAACGGGTCCGGTAGCGCCGAAGATCGACCCGGCGGCGCTTTCCGCGCGGGCCGTGCGCGCGCTGGCCATTGCGCAGACGGCTACTAGAAACAGACCCGCGCGAATTAACCGATCATGGCGGCGAAGGTTTGAGCGCATAGAACGACACATAGCCCAAATTCGCCTCAATTCGCAAGCATTTGGGGCTTCTTTGGCACTGTTTTACTGTTTCAGCTGCCAGCGGCGCTCGAATTGCCCGGTGCCGTACACGCGTCGCGTACACGCGTCGAGCCATCGGCCAATAGTACAAGTCGATCATCCACGTCCCCTTCGAGGCTGCTTCATTGCGGAATCCAGGTAGCAGCGCCGCTGAACAGATGGTCAACGAAACCGATCTGATAAGCCAGGAACAGGCCAAAGCAGAAACTCAGCAGGCCAGAGCCGGTGACGAGGCCCTGATGGATCCACGACGCGCGTTTCGACACGGCTATGAACGGCGTGGCGATTGCGGTCGTGATCAGCGCCATACCGATGATCGTGCCGACGCAGAAAATCGCGAGATAGAGCGTCGCCCACATCGGATCCGGAATCGCGCTCAGCACCAGCAGCGCAATAGCGGCGCTGCCCGCCAGTCCGTGCACGAGTCCCACTGCGAATGACCTCAGCAGCGGCCGCCGCGCGGCAAACGTCGGCGGTGCGTCGAGCGCGATGCGATGGTCGTGATGCGTCGCGTCGTCATCATCTTCATGGGCATCTTCATGAGCACCGACGTGAACGTGCGGATGCGCATGCACGCCGCCGTCGTGAGCGTGCGCATGCGTATGGACGACCATCCGTTCATCCCTCAAGGAGTCCCCGAACGTTCGAGTTGCCGCATTGCGAACCAGTCCCGCCGCCGCGCCCGCGCCGAGCAGAATCAGTACGATGGCGACCGCGAATTCCATAGAGAGTCCCAGCCGGGTCGGAATAGCAATCTTGAAAACGATGATCGCGGCGCCCACTATCAGCACGGTCAGCGTATGGCCGAGTCCCCATACGACGCCGATGCGCGCGGCGACCGCCAGGCGCCGCTCGCGGCTGAGAATCGTGGTCACGGCGATTACGTGATCGGGATCGGTGGCATGGCGCATTCCAAGGATCAGTCCCAGGAACGCAATCGCAAGCGGCGCGGCATTGGCAGGAATCATCTGGTTTGCTGGGTGGCTCCTTCCGCCGATCAACTCAACCCGACAGTACACACTTTGCGATTTTGAGCGAAGCGCGACCCGCTGCCGGGAGTGTGCTTCTCAACGCTGGATGCTCTGTGATAACAAGCGCGTCATGAGCACCCGCCGCGAACGTCCACCGTTCATTATTTCGACCGAGTCGGTTCCCGAACGAGAGTCGCGCTATCCGAACAGCGACGAAGGAACCGCGCTCAGCCGCAGAATCGGGAGAGCGGCAGGGTTGCTTCGCATCGGAATCAATGTGGTGCGCTTGTTGCCCGGACGCCGCAGCTCGTGGCCTCATGCCGAGTGCAGGGAAGAGGAGTTCGTGTACGTGCTCGAAGGCGAGGTCGACGCGTGGATCGATGGCGCGATTTACTCGATGAAGCCGGGCGACCTGGCCGCGTTCCCGTCGGGCACCGGGATTTGTCACACCTTCATCAACAACAGCGAGCGCGAAGTGAAGCTGCTGGTCGGCGGCGAGGCCGAGAAGAGCGACAATCGCATCTACTATCCACTTCATCCGCAGCGTCGTGACGACATGCCATGGAGCAATTGGTGGGACGACGCCCCCAAGCGCCTACGCGGAAAGCACGACGGAATGCCCGACGCACTGAGGGCCTCGCAGCAACGGCGCAAAAGGAGTGCCGGGTAAGTGGTCGAGCTACGACTACCGATCGCCAAGCGCGAATGATGCTTTGATCTAGAACGGCGCCGCTCTCTCCGCGCTCACGCGACGAGCAGGATTTTACCTGCGACACCCTTCTCCATGGCAATGTGACCTTGCTGTGCGTCCTTGAGTGCCAGCTTTTGCGCGATAGGGATTTGCAACCTGCCATCTCTAACCGCTTCGGCCATGTACAGGAGCGTTTTGGGGTCCTCCTTGGAGGCAAACGAAACAGCGCGAACCAAGGGGCGGGACTTCGCGCTATCCGGCACGCCTGTCACCGAGGCATAGGTGCCGCCGTCTTTGACCTTATTCAACAGCAACTCGGAAGTTGTGCCACGGACGGTATTAGCGACGACATCAACTGGCGCCAGAGCGCCGAACGCAGCGTCGTCGTCCAACGCAACGACCTGGTCCGCGTTCAGACCCTTGGCCTCGGCCAGTTGGCTTTTTCGGACTCCCGCGATTACTTTCGCTCCCTTTTCTTTCGCTGTGTATACGGCGGCACGGCCCACACTGCCGACCGCGCCGGAAACGAGGACCGTCTGCCCCGCCTGGATTCCGCTGGCAACCGAAATCAGCTGGTTTCCAGTGATCGTGACGAGGGGCAGCGCGGCCGCCTCAACCAGGCCAAGGCCGTCCGGTACCTTTGCCAGAAGGTTTGCCTTGACGATACAAAGCTCAGCGTACGTATGGAACGCCAATGCGAAAACCCTGTCGCCGACGGAAAATTGGCTAACTCCGGGCCCGAGCTTGAGGACGGTCCCGGAGACATCCCGGCCAATAATCCCCGGAAACTCGACCGGGAAAAAATCCTTGGTCGCGCCGGACCGCTGCAGCACGTCGATCGGGTTGACGCTGGCCGCTGCGACTTTTACGAGAACATCGCCCGGACCGGGAGTTGGGTCGGGATAGTCGGCAAACTTCAACACCTCAGGCCCGCCATATTCATTCATCACTACTGCTTTCATAGCTTTCTCCTTCGATTCTATTCGCAAAAAAACGGAGACGACTTGCTACGGCAGTGCCGGCGGATTGGTAGAGGAGAAGCAGTAGCGTGCGATCTTCCAATCTCCGCCGACTTTCTGGAAAACGAACAGCTCCTGATTGGCTTCCGCATTGCTCTCGCCGGTCGCGTGGATCTTGACCCGACCGGCAGAATTGGTCCGTGCGAATGCCCAGTCGGGGGCGAGCTGACGGATTTCGGCGATGTCGAATTTGACGTTCAGCGTAATCGCGGCAAACACGGCGTCGTAAGCCTTGCGGACTGCATGGGTGCCGACGCTCGACGGGCTGTTTTGCGGCATGAACACACCGTCAGAAGCATAAAGCTTCATCACTGCGTCCGTGCTCGACTGATTCAACGCGTCTTGATAGTTCGCCAGCACTGCGGCGATCGCCTTTTCGTCGGTATTCACAGTACTACTCCTTACCATCCGAGTTCGCGTTCACAGTGAAAAAGCATAAGCGCATCTCCTCCGAACGACTAGCGGGATAAACTGGAAATTTATTTTCCTAATTTGGAATAATCGTTAGCGATGACTGACCTCAATTCGCTGATGATGTTTGCCAAGGTTGTCGAGGCGAACAGCTTTTCGGAAGCGGCGCGGCGTCTCAAGATGCCGACCTCAACCATCAGCCGCCGCGTGGCCGAGCTCGAAGATCAACTAGGCGTCCGCCTCCTCGAACGTTCGACGGGAACCGGTACACCCCGCGAGCGGTACGCATATTCAAAGAATTCGCGGCACGGGAGGCGTTCAGCTTCCGCAATTTCCGAGCGACGGACCCTGCCAGGTCAGGTCCGCATTCGGTCAGGAGTCTGATTTGGTGGAGGCGGGGGGAATTGAACCCCCGTCCGAAGGCCTTCCGGCGACGGCCACTACACGCTTAGTCTGCGAATTTTAGCTCGCGTCCGAAACGCCCGCAGACGGGCTTTGCTGACGCCAGCCGGCTGAAATTTCGGGACGCCGCCCAGCCGGTGAACTGCGGTTCCCTAGCCCACTAAATGACGCCCCGACCCGCTGCCATGGGCGAGCAGCGGCGGGACGCTAGCGGCCCTTAGGCCGCCAGAGCGTAACCGTTATTGTCTGCGGGTAAATTTCGCAGTCTGCCAGTTTTACGGGTCGACAGCACCCGGCGTGCGACCATGGCCATGTTGTCTTCGTCGAATCCAGTTCGCCCCCATGATAGTGGGTCTTCAATCGAGGCCAGTTCGAAACGGTTACACCATCTAATCTAAGGTTCAGCGGGTGCGTTCGCAACCACGCCGACGAGGCCCTTATCCGCATCGCCGCGTGCGGATAGACTCGCATGCGATGGCACGCGACTCCCGCAATGGCAAAGCTTCCGGCGACGGATTCGATCTGGTCGTCGACAACCGCAAGGCGCGGCACGATTTCTTTATCGAGGAGACGCTCGAGGCCGGCCTTGCGCTCACCGGCACAGAGGTCAAGTCGCTGCGGGCGCATCGCGCAAATCTGCGCGACAGTTACGCGCGCATCAAAAATGGCGAAGCGTTCCTCGAGAGCGTGCATATTGGCGCCTACGCTCCCGCGGGGCAGTTCAGCCACAAGGAGACTCGCGCGCGAAAACTCCTGATGCATCGCCGCGAGATCGATCGCCTGTGGGGACGCGTGCGCGAGAAGGGTTATTCGATCGTCCCGCTGAAGATCTATTTCAAAAACGGGCGCGCCAAGGTCGAGCTGGGACTCGCCAAGGGCAAGCACTCCTACGACAAGCGCGACGTGCTCGCGCGCCGGGCGTCAGATCGCGAAATCGAGCGCGCGCTCAAAGGACGCAACCGCTAGAGCGCGCCTTCGTTCGTTGCGAGTTGCCGCAGTTCCGCGACCAGGCTCTGGAAGCTGACGACGCTCGCCGCTAGTTCCGTCGGCGCGGTACCGATGCGCCCAAGCACGGTTGCGACCGTATCGTGAAAGTGCGCCGGTTTGATCGCGAATCCTCGCGACTCGGCGAACGCGCCTTTTTCGTTGAGATAGAATCTGCGATTCAGTGCGTACAGCACAATCGTCATGAAACCCGCCGCGCGAAACAGGCATCCGGCTACGTACATCACGTCGGCGCGCTCGACCGGTTTCGCGCAGATCGAAATTTCGAACTCCGCGTCGAACAGATGCTTGGTGACGGCGGCGGCTCGAAATTTTTCAGGATACTCGCGCACCAGCGATTTGAGTTCGGCAATCGCGCTGGTCGCCGAGTAAAGCGGACGGCATACGTGAACCTCGCCCGCGTAAATCTGCATATGAAATCCGAGAGGATGACCGAGCTGGTAGATGCTGCGCGGACGGCCGGCGATGCAGTCCTCGATCGCCTCGCGCACTGCGCCAATCTCGCGATAGAGGAAATCCACGTGATGACCCCGAATCTCGAGCCACCCGCCGCCGTTTACCCCGGGCCCCCAGTCGCCGAACGAAGTCACCAATCCGTCGCTATGACGATCGTCCAATTCTTGTGCAGTCGCTCCCAGAGCCACCGTTGAGAACGGATGTGCGCCGTCGTAATAGATTCCGAGATCGATATCCGAATGTTCGTCGGCGGTGCCGCGCGCCCGCGATCCGCCGAGAACGATCGCCTGAACGCCGTCGATCTTCGAGACGCGAGTAACGACTTGAGTGAGTAGCTGGTCGATTTCGTGCTCGGTTGGCATTCGTTGAGATTAAGTTGGTCGACGAAAGCGAGCAATGTCGCGATCGCCTAAGAACCTAACCCCTAACCCCTTCCCGAGCGGGAAGGGGAACCGGAAAGTGGAGTGCGGGAAGGGGGACCGGAAAGTGGAGTGCGGGAAGGGGGACCGGAAAGAAAGGGCGAGGTCTCGACTCAGGTGGTGGATTGGGCCGATGGGTCGAGCGTCGCCATGCCCGGCGCGCCGAGCAACGCCTGCAACCTGGCTATCCGCTTGAGCAGCGGAGGATGCGTTGAAAAGAGGTTGGCAAAGAATCCTTCGCCGTCTGAGCGGAGGCCCTCGCGCGGATTGACGATGAACAGATGGCCGGTGCCGGCGGTGCCAGCCTTCAGCGGCGACTCGATTTGCGCGATATGCTCGAGCGCGCGCAGCAGCGCACGCGGATTGCGCGTGAACTCGACCGACGACGCATCGGCAAGGTATTCGCGCTGCCTCGACACCGCCATCGCGAGCAATTGTGAAAAGATTGGCGCCAGCGCGGCCAGGACGAACACCGCGATCGTGATCAGCATCGCCGCCTGGTTGTCGCGACTGTCACTGCTCCTGCCGCGCCCGCCGAATCCGCCGAAAAACATCCAGCGGTACACGAAATCCGAGAGCATCGCGATTCCGCCGACCATCACCGCGATCATCATCATCGTGCGGATGTCGTAGTCGACGACGTGCGACATCTCATGTCCGATCACTCCCTGCAATTCTTCGCGGTCCATCTGATCGACCAGTCCCTGCGTGACGCAAATCACCGAATGCTTCGGGTCGCGTCCGGTCGCGAACGCATTCGGCGACGGATCGTCCATGATGTACGGCTTGGGCACCGGCATCCGCGCCGCGGTCGCCATTTCGTTGATCACGTCGAGCACCATCTGATGCTTGGGCGTGTCGGGCGTGAGCTCACGCGCGTGGACCGAGAGCAGCACCAGGGAGGCGCCGCTATAGTATGACACCATCGATTGCACGCCGGCGAAAAGCAGCGCGGCAATAGTCAGTACCGGGAAGCCGACGAACTGTCGACCGACGATCGCAACGTCGTGCGCGGCAATATCAAGTCCGAGTCCCAGCGCTCCGAACAGCAGTATGAACGCGAGCACCAGCAGCACGGTCTCGCGGCGATTGGTCGCTTCGAGACTCCTGAAATTGCTTGCCATCGAGCCTGCCCCCTGCGGCGCGTATCTTCAGGCGCGCGGCGCTGTCGGCGTGGTCATCGAAAGATCGACTTTGGGGACGGCCTGGTCTTCGGGAGCGATTTTGAAATATTCCGCGGGCTTGAAGCCGAAGTTGCTGGCGATGAGATTGGTCGGGAAGGACTGGATGCGTGTGTTCAGATCGAGCACTACGTCATTGTAGGCCTGTCGCGAGAAGGCGATTTGATTTTCCGTGGTCGTCAGCTCTTCCTGCAGTTTGAGCACGTTCTCGTCGGCCTTCAACTGCGGATAGTTCTCCACCACTGCCATCAGTTTACCCAATCCGGTCGTGATCTGGTTCTCCGCCGCCATGCGCGAGGCCTGATCCGGCGCGCTGATAGCCTTGGCGCGCGCCTCGACGACCTGCGTCAGCGTGTCACGCTCGAACTGCATATAGCCTTTGACGGCTTCGATGAGATTCGGGATCAGGTCATGACGGCGTTTCAGTTGTACATCGATCTGCTTCCACGAATTATCTACCTGGTTGCGCAGACTGACTAGTCGATTGTAGGCAAGAACTACCCAGGCGACGATAGCCACTATGATAATCAGAAATACCATCCGCGATTCCTCCGTTGAGAGGTCAGCCCCGGTGGCTTCGTCGGCTGCGCTCACGGCGCCGGCAGTTTGTACCGCCGGCGCCTGAGCCAAAATTCTCCTAGCCGCGGCTCGAAGCGCCCAATGCGCTGGCTAGTTTTCGAACTCGACTTTGATCTTGAACGGTTTGCTCTCGGGCCGCTTCGGCAGCGTCACTTCGAGCACGCCGTCCTTGTATCCCGCCTTGATTCCGTCGTGGCTCGCGTCTTCAGGCATCGTGAATGCGCGGCGCATCGTGCCGTACGCCCGCTCGGACAGATGGACCTCGGCGTCCTTCGACCACTCGGGCCGTTTGCGCTCGGCCTCGACGATCAGGTTCCCGTCCTCGACGCGAACATCGACCGACTCGCTCCTGATGCCGGCCATCTCGAAGTAGAAATGATAGGCGTCCGCATCCTCGACGACGTCTGCCGCCGGCGCCGCCTTGCGCGCGGGCTCCAGCTCGTTCCACAGCACGTTCCAGTTCCGCAGCAGCGGATGGTCGGAAGTCAGACCGTTTCTCATCAACACTTCCATTTTTGAAAGCCTCCTGCCGGTAGTTTTCTCCGGCATATTTTTAGATTTCGGGGCGCGCGGCGCGAGGAAGTTTCTATCTGTCCTTCGCCCGAATCGCCTTGCGTCCCACGATTTCAAGATAAGTACGAACTCGAAGTCGTCAAGCGACGCTGCGCGCGAAACGTCGAAATCTGAGAGAAAGGCAGGCTATTTTGGGGGTTCCACCGGCTTCGTAATGTTCGCAATTTCCTGCGCAAATCGCTCGGCCATCTTGCTATCGCCGTTGCGTTCGGCGATTTTCATACCTTCGTTCAGCTCTTTGAGCGCTCGCGGAATCTCCCCCTTGCCGAGATACACACCAACCTTTCGAAAGATGCGGGCGTAGAGCTGTCCTTTCTCGGCGGCATTCATGACGGCGGCCTTGAAAAACGAAAACGAAACTCGCGATACGATCCTCGATGGATCTATCACGCTCGTCCAGCCGAGGCACGGCTACCGTTTCTCGGTCGAGGCGATTTTGCTCGGACGCTTCGTGCGCGCGAGTTCGCGCGACCGCGTGCTCGAGCTGGGCGCCGGATGCGGCGTCGTATCGATCATGATCGCTGCCATTTATCAGCCGCGCGCAGTCGCTGCGATCGAGATCCAGCCGCAACTCGCCGCGATGATCGCCCGTAACGCCGATATCAACGGGCTTGAGTCGGTGCACGGGGTCTGCGCCGACCTTCGGCAGAAAAAAATCGCAAGCGTCGAGCTCGCCAGTTTCGACCTGGTCGTTGCGAATCCTCCGTACCGCGCGGCGGCCACCGGCCGCGAGAATCCCGACCATGGCCGCCGCGTGGCGCGCGGGGAGAGCACCGCGAAGCTCGAAGATTTCGTCGCGGCTGCCCGTCGCTACGCGCGCCGCGGCGCACGCGTCGCGTTTGTCTTCGCCGCACGCCGAAGCGCCGAGCTGATTTCCGCGATGCGCTCGAATCAACTCGAGCCCAAGCGCATCCGCTTCGTTCATCCGCTGATTGCGATGCCCGCGTCGGTGATGTTGGTCGAAGCCCGCGTCGGCGGCGGAATCGAAGTAGCTATTGAGCCGCCGTTGATTCTGTACGAACGCCCGGGAACATACACCGCCGAAGCGCACGCATTACTCAGTTCGCCCCGACTGACTATTCCACGGACTTGAGGAAGTTGATCGCCTGGTCCGCGACGTAGTCGGGCTTTTCCATCGGAAGAAAATGCCCCGTGTCGGCCACGTCGATCACGCGTCCGTTCTTGAGCTGCTGCGCGACCTTTCCCGATAGCGATGCGCCGAGCGAATCGCCGCGCTGGCCGAAGATTATCAATAGCGGTGCCGTGCAGCGAAGAATTCGCCCGAGTCCATCGAAGTCTCGCGCCGTCTCGTAGAATCTTGCTTCGGTTTCGGGAGCGCACTTGAGTTCGCGCCTGCCATCGCTCGTCGGACGCGTGCCGAATTCGCAGTAGTCGCGCAGAATGTCCTTTCGCCAAGTGTTGTACGGCGGCTTGCTCTCGAAGTTCGAGTACATCGCCTGGACGCTGTCGAAAATCCGCCTGCGCTTCAGCGTCCGCTCGATGAACGGATTGCGCCAACCGAGTTCCGGCGCGGTCGGCGACTCGAAGATCACCGGCTCGGCCAGGACAGCGCGCGAGATCAGATCCGGACGCTCGCAGGCAAGCGAACCGAGCGCCGTCGCGCCGGCGGAGTGGCCGACTGCGATGACGCCCGACCAGCCCATCGCGGTAATAAACCCCTCGAGGTCGCGCATGGTCGAGTCCCAGCTGTAGTCGCCATCGGGCGCCGCCGAGCTGTCGCCGTGGCCGCGCTGATCGTAGCTGTATACGTGACCGATCGCGCGCAGCCGCTCTGCGAGCGGTCGATAGATGCGCCCGAGAAATCCGGTCGCGTGCAGGATCACGATCGGCGCGCCGCCGCCGTCCCAGTCCAGCGTATGCAGCCGGATGCGATTGACGTCCACGAAGCTCGGCGTTGGTTCCTGGAAGTTCGAGTTGAGGTTGCGTGGTTCGTTTTTTTCCATGTCTCGAGGTTGCGAGCATTGGCGCTCACCACGGACTCAGTGGTCGGCTTTGTTCTCGATCGCCGCCGTCTGCTGATCGACAGCCTTTGCTTCCGGCGAGCGGATATCTTCGAGCGTAATCGTCTTGAGCAGATCGGTGCGCACGGCGCCCAGCTTCGCGAGCACGCGGTCGATGCGTGGATCGCCGTTACTGGCGCCTTGATCGAAGTCGACGGACTTGATCGCGTCCGCCAGCACGATCGTCGACGCCTGGCGCGCCAGGAACAGCCCCTGGTTCAGCGAACCGGTGCTCGAGTCGGCTTCAATCACAAAGCCGCCGGCTTTGAGGCCGTCGAGAATCGGTTGAATTGCCGCTTCCGCGACGTAGAGTTCGCGGGCAAGCGTCCACGGCGTGACGTCGTCACCGGGGTGAAAAGCACGATCGGCCAGGCGAACCAGGATGTGCATCGTCGCCGAATACAGAAAATCCGGCGACATTGGCCCCAGCATCGGCGGCAGATCGCCGCGCTGCACCGCCGCCGTCAGTTCGGCGCCGAACAGAATCACCGCCCACGCGATGTAGATCCAGACCAGGAAAATCGGCAGCGTCGCCATCGCGCCGTAGATCGCACGATAATTGGCGACACCAACCTGGAAGCGCACATATCCCCACTGCGCGAGCTGAAAAAGCACCGCGGTCACGAACGAGCCGATCAGCGCGGGCACATATTTGACTTTGGTGTAGGGAAAAAAGACGAACAGAAAAAAGAATCCCGCCCACACGAACAGGTACGGCAATAGCTCGGTGACAAATGGAAATTGGGAAATCCGCACCGAGAAAATCGCCGTCACGCTCAGCGCCGCCACGATCAGAAGCGGCACCGTGAACAGCACGCTCAAGTAATCGGAGAACTTTCTAAGATAGCTGCGGCTCTGCGGCACGTTGAAGATCGTGTTAAGCGCCTGCTCGACCGTGCCCATCGTGGAAATAACGGTGACCAGCAAAAACGCGCCGCCGGCCGAACCCAGCGCCGCCGCGTTGACGTTCTCGACGTAGCTCATTATTTGCGACGATGACGATCCGAGCCCCATGTATTGCTCGACCAGCGGACGCAATCGTTCCGAGCCGCCGAATCCTTTCACCGCGGAAAATGCAAGCGCGAGAATCGGCACGATCGAGAGCGCGACCGTGAAAGTAAGCGCTGACGCTCGCAGCAGATCGTTGTTGTAGATGAAACCTTCGACGGTGTGATTCAGGACGTGCCAGACGCGAAGCGCGGTGACGTGCTTCGATGCCCTGGTTTCGAGATCCAGCGTCTTGCTTTCGAGCCAGCTGGGAGCGTGTCGGGTCACGTCTGTCTACAGGACTGCGGCGTCGTCGATTTGCCCTTCACGAATCGATTCTCAGGGCACGACTTGCGCGATGTCAAGTGTGATGCCGCGACGCGCGTTGCGCGCCCATCGGCTTTGCGATTAGCTCATCGTTCATGGCTCGGCTCGTATCGCACGGGAAATATCTCCTCGACGGCGCGCAAAAATTTTATATTCGCGGCGTTTCGTACGGTCCCTTTGCGCCGAACTCCCGCGGCGAAAGATATCCCGAGCCCGAGCGCGTCGCCGCCGACTTCGCGCTGATGAGCCGGCTCGGCGCCAACGTGATTCGGCTCTACGTTCCTCCACCGGCATGGATGGTCGAGGAGGCGCAGAAGGCCGGGCTCCGCATGATGCTCGGCATCCCGTGGCCGTTTCACATGGCGTTCCTCGATTCTGCCGACATGATGCGCGAGATCCGCGACGCCATCCGCAAGGCGGTTCTCGACACGCGCCAATTCGGCGAGACCATCGCCGCTTACAGCATCGGCAACGAGATTCGCTCGGATATCGTGCGCTGGCATGGGCCGCGCGCCGTCAGCCGCTTTCTCGCCGAACTCCGCGACCTCGGAAAACAGATCGATCCCGGCGCGCTCTTCACCTACTCGAACTATCCGTCGGCCGAATATCTCGATCTTAGTTTTCTCGATTTCATTTCCTTCAATGTGTATTTGCATCGCGAGGAAGATTTCCGCCGCTACCTGACGCATCTGATGGGACAAGCTGGCGAGTTGCCGCTGGTACTCAGCGAAACCGGCATGGATACGATTCGCGAAGGCGAGCAACATCAGGCTGACCTCCTTTCGTGGCAATGCCGGGCGGCGTTCGAGCTCGGATTGTCCGGCTTCATCGTGTTCGCGTTCACCGACGAATGGCACACCGGTGGAGCCGAGATTACCGACTGGGCGTTTGGACTGACCCGGCGCGATCGCTCGCCCAAACTCGCCTTCGACGCAGTCGCCAAGGTCTTCGGCGACAATCTGCCGCCTCCTCTGTCGACCGCTCCCAAAGCGACCGTGGTGGTCGCCGCCTACAATGCGGCGTCGACGCTCGGCGAATGTCTCTCCTCTATTCGCGAGCTCAACTACCCTGACTACGAAACAATCGTCGTCGATGACGGTTCGACCGATTCGACTTCGGAAATCGCCAGGCAGTCAGAAGTCCGCGCGATTCGCGTCGAGCACAATGGTCTCGCGGCCGCGCGCAATGCAGGTGTCGGCGCCGCATCCAATGAAAGCGAAATCGTGGCCTTCATCGACGCCGACGCGCGCGCCGATCGCGATTGGCTTTATCATCTCGTCGAGACGATCGCGCGTCGCGATGCGGCCGCGGCGTCCGGTCCGAACTTCAGCCCCGATTATCAATCGGCTCGCGCCGCCGCGATGGCTGCCGCGCCCGGACTGCCGCGCGAGGTGCGTGCCGGCGACGATCGCCTCGCACAACTGTGCGGATGCAACATGGCGATTACCAAAGGCGCGCTGTTGAAGGCCGGCGGCTTCGATCCGATGTTTACCGCCGCAGGCGACGACGTCGATCTTTCCTGGCGCCTGGCGGCGTCAAGTGAAACGCTTGCGTATGCTCCTGGAGCCGTCGTGATTCACGACCGGCGCGCGACTCTCCCCGCCTATCTCCGCCAGCAACGCGGCTACGGCATCGGCGAGGGCTTGCTGTTCCGCAAGTATCCGCTCCGCAGCGTGGATCAGGACGGCATGTACGCGGGGCCGTCGTGGATCGGCTCGCTGTTCGGCGGCGCGCGCGTTTACTACGGCGCATTCGGCCGCGGCCTCTTCCAAACCGTTTACTCCGCGGGCAACTCATACGCTGACTTGCCGCTGACCGTTCAGTGGCTCGGTCTGTCGCTGATTCTTCTGATCCTCGGCGGCGCCAATCGCTTGCTTGGTATACTCGGCGCAGGTGGAATCGCACTCTCAATTCTGGCCGCGGCTGCAGGCGCAACATCCGTCCCGTTGCCGCGCGCGCATTCCGGACCGACGGCGCGAATCTATCTGTGGATCCTCAATCTGCTCGGCCCCAGCGTTCGCAGCCTCGCGCGCGAGCGCGTCAAATGGCGATTCGCACCCGCGACTGCCACGGGTGAGAACGTAGGTCCGGCCGGATTAAGCGGCCAGGTTGAATTCGTTATGTCAGATGGCGCTGCGCGCATCGACTCCGCGACGATTCTCACCGCCATCCGCGACGTACTGGTTCGCCACGGCGTCGCCGTCGCCGAGACCGACGGTTTTCAGTCCTTCGATCTCGAACTGGTCGTTCCCCCGCTGATTCGCGTGCCGATAAACGCACTCCGGACCGACGCCAGCATCGCGCTGCTCTGGCGAACTCGCGCCGCCCCGCGACCTGCGTTGATCGGCGCTGCGGTCACCCTGCTCGTATTGCTGGCGGCCGGCTTCTCACTGAGCGCAAGCATCATCGGGGTATCATGCGCCGCCGTCGCCGTCGGATTATTCGCGATCACTCGCGCGCGACACATCCCGGCGATCATCAAAGCCTGCGCAGCCGAGGTGGCAAGCTCGTTGGCAATATCACTGGCGACGCGTCAGGAAGATCAAACGTGATGGGTACCCTGGAACTCTACGGCCACGCGATTCGCAGGATGCGCCCGCATCTCGGCCGCCTCGCGCTCGCGATCGCCGGCGTGTTGCTCGCTTCCGCGACCGAAGTGCTCAAGCCGTGGCCGCTCAAAATTGTGATCGACAACGTGCTGCGCGGCGCGCCGCTCGTCAGCAAGTGGATTCCGCCGATGCCGCGCGCCGAGCTTCTCGTCGCCGCGTGCGTCAGCCTCGTCATCCTGTACGCGCTGCTCGGCCTGCTCAACGTGATGACGAACTACGTCACCATCTCGATCGGCCAGCGCATGGTCAACGAGTTGCGCGCGCGACTGTTCGACCACCTGCAGCGCCTCTCGCTGTCATTCCACCGCCGCCGCGAAGTCGGCGACCTGATGGTGCGCATCACCTACGACACCTACTCGATTCAAACGATCGCGATGAACGGGTTCTTCCCGCTGCTGTCGTCGCTGATCCTGCTTGGCGGGATGTTCGTCGTGATGATCAAAATGGACGCGACCCTGACGCTGGTCGCGCTCGCCATAATCCCGCTGCTGATTCTGCTGATCATGTCGATCAGCGGCCGCATCGACGCGATTGCCGGCGGCGCGCGCATCAAGGAGAGCCGCCTGTACACGGTCGCGCAGAGCGCGCTCGCCGCGATTCACGTCGTGCAGGCTTTCACGCGCGAGGGCGAGTCGTACCGCGAGTTCGTCGAGTCGAGCAGCGCGAGCCTCGACGCCACGCTCCGCCTGTACACCCTGCAAACGCTCTACGCCGGCGCGGTCGGCGTGTTGATCGCGTGCGGCACGGCGCTCGTGATTTACCTCGGCGCGCAGCACGTCCTCGACGGCCGTCTCACCATCGGCGACCTGATCGTGTTCACCACTTACCTCGCCTCGCTCTACGCGCCGGTGAATCAGATCGCGCAAACCTACGGACAGATCGAAGGCGCGAAGGCTGGACTTCGGCGATGCCTCGAGCTGCTCGCGATCGATCCTGAAATCAAGGATCGCGCAGGCGCCCAGGCGCTTGGCCGCGCACGCGGTGAAATAGAATTCGACAATGTCGTGTTCGGCTACGAGCCGGGCCGGATCGTCCTCAACGGGATCAGCTTCAAGGCTTCCCCCGGCGAGACTATCGCGATCGTCGGTCCGAGCGGCTCGGGAAAAACCACGATGGCCAGCCTGCTCGCGCGGTTTTACGAACCGGGTAGCGGCGCGATCAAGATTGATGGCAACGACACGCGCTACCTGACCCTCGATTCGATTCGCGGCAACATCGCGATGGTCCTGCAGCCGCCGCTGGTGCTCGGCGACACGATGCGCGTCAACGTCGCGTTCGGCAAGCCGGCCGTCGACGACGCTCACGTGCTCCGCGCTATCGAGATGGCGCGCCTCGGCCCCGTGCTCGCCAAGTTGCCCGCCGGTCTCGACGAAGTGATCGGGCAGGGCGGTCACAGTCTTTCCGAGGGCGAGGCGCAGCGCGTGACGATCGCGCGCGCGCTGCTGAAGGACGCGCCGATTCTCATCATGGACGAGCCTACCAGCGCGCTCGACGCCGAGACTGAATCGATGGTGCTGGCAGCGGTGCGGGAGGCGATGCGCGGGCGGACCACGCTCGTGATCGCGCATCGGCTGTCGACCGTGCAGAACGCCGATCGAATCCTCGTGCTGCGCGAGGGCGCAATCGTCGAGCACGGATCGTTCGACGAGTTGCTGGCCCGCGGCGGCTTCTTCAGCTACCTCTACAATATCCAGGCGTGGAGCCGCGAAGCCGCGGGCTAGAGATTTCAAATGCTTACAATTGGTCTCACTGGCGGAATCGGTTCGGGCAAAAGCACCGTTGCGCAGATTCTCAGCGAAAGCGAGTTCGGCGCGCCGATTCTCGACGCCGACAAAGTCGCGCACACCACTTACGCGCCTGGCGGTCCAGCCTACGACGCCGTCATCGCCGCCTTCGGCGCGCGGATCGTCGCTCCCGATCGCACGATCGATCGCAAGCAGCTCGGCGCCATCGTGTTTGGCAATCCCGAGCAACTGAACAAGCTGACGTCGATCGTGTGGCCCGCCACATTCGAGAGCATCCGCCGCAACGTGGCCGATTTGCGCGCGAGCGGCGCCACGCTGCCGATCGTCGTCGAGGCCGCGATTCTGATCGAAGCGAACTGGCAGCCGCTGTTCGACGAAATCTGGCTGGTGCGCGCCCCTCGCGAACAGGTGATAGCGCGTATCGAGATCCAGCGCGGCCTCAAACCTGCCGAGACCGAGGCGCGAATCCGTGCGCAGTTGTCCGACGAGGAACGAGGCAAGCATGCGAGCCTGGTGATCGAGAACAACGGATCGATCGAGGAGCTGCGCGAACTCCTCAAAGAGCTGTGGGCCGAAGCGCTCAAGCGCAACGGCTAAACCCGCAGCGCTGCCAGCACCGCGAACGTGACGACCTCGGCCACCGCGCATCCGCCGGCCAGCATATAGCCTGACGCCCCGCCCATCCGGCGGCTCAGCACCAGCCGCATCGCGAGAATAATCAGCGCCAGCGCGACGATCACCGCCAGCCCGACGTTTTGATACAGCCCCATCGTGAGTCCCAGCGCCACCACGCTCGAGACGGCGAACTCGCGAAACGAAATGCCCCCTTCGTAGGGAATGCCGAGGCCCCAATGCTCCAGCGGCTTCAGCCCGTAGCCGATTGGAATGATCGCCCATCGCGACAGCATCATCGCCATCACGAGCGCGGCCGCCCGCCCCGCGTCGTCGGTGATTCGCGACAGGCACCAGACCTCGAACGCGAACGCTGCGAGCGCGGTGCCCGCGCCCACCGGTCCGATTCGCGCCAATCCCGTCGAGGCCGGCCTCGTGCCGCGCCGAAGCACCTCGGCTGTGTCCGCCACTCCGCGATTCGCCAAGCCCAGCGAGAACGCCGCTCCGATTGTCAGCACGACGAACGAGCGTGTGACCGGTCCCGCCATCAGGCCTGCGCTTCGATCGGCAATCGCGAGAAATACCCCCAGCACGAATCCAACAATCGGAAAATAGACCATCGCGCGCGAGCGCTGCGCGGCGGTGCCCTGCGATCTTTCGTCGAGGATCGGCCACAGTGTCAGCGTCGCCACCGCGAGCACGGCGTCGAACAACAGTTCGCGCGCACCTGGAAGACTCGTTTCGCTCGCCGATTCCATCGTGACCGAGGTTGATTACAACAGATCGCGGCGGCGCTACGATAGGCGCAGTGAAAAGTAAAAAAGTGAAAACCTAAAAAGATGAAAATTCTCGTGATGGGTGCGGGCGCGGTCGGGGCTTACTTCGGCGCTCGGATGCGGGCCGCCGGCGAGGACGTCGTCTTGTGCGCGCGCGGCGAAAATCTGCGCGCGATTCGCGAGCGCGGCCTCGACATCACCAGCATCCGCGGCGATATGCGAATCGAGGTCACGGCTACCGATACGCCGCGCGACTTCGCGCCGTACGATCTGATCTTGTTTTGCGTCAAGGCCTACGACACCGACGCCGCCGCGCAGGCTATCTCAGGATGCCTCCGGCCGGGCGGCGCGATTCTTACGCTTCAGAATGGCGTCGAGAACGAATCAGAGCTCGCCGCGATCTTCGGCCGCGACGCCGTGATGGGCGGCAACGCGCGGGTCGGAGTCGAAATGGTCGCGCCGGGTAATATTCTTCATCTGAGCACGGGCCAAATTGATTTCGGCGAACTCGACGGCCGCGAGACGGAGCGAGTCAAAGCGATCGCCGAGGTGTTTCGACGCGCCGGGATTCTTGGCCAGGTCTCAGCCGACATCACGAGCGCGCGATGGGACAAGCTCATCTGGAATGGCGCGCTCAACACCGTCGCGACGCTGACGCGCCGGCGCGTCGGCGAAATTATCGATGACCCCGAAGGCCTGGAGCTCCTGCGCACGATGATGCGCGAGATCGTCACCGTCGCGCGGGCCGAGGGCGCGCACATCTCCGACGACCGCATCGACGCGTACATCACCCACTCGCACAAAAACCTGCGCGCGCTGAAAACCTCGACTCAGCAGGATCTGGAACGCGGCAAATCGCTGGAATACGAAGCGCTTAGCGGCGCCGTAGTACGCGCAGCAAGCCGCCACGGCCTGAAGGTGCCCACAGTAGAAATCGTCTACACGCTGTTGCGACTACTAGACGGTTCGCAACGCTCCCCCTGACAGAGATTCTGACAGGGCGGAAGTCTATTACCGCTTCTCGAACTGCTTGTTCCCGAACAGTATCTCCCACGTTTTCGGATCGTGCGCTGGCTGATTCGCTTGCGCCGCCGCGCGCATTCTCTCGACGATCTCGCTCATCACGGCGAAGCCGCGCTGGGTAGCCGGCCGCGCGCGCAGCTCGTCGTACCATTTTTTCAGATGCGGAAAATCTTCGAGCGCCTGTCCCTGCATCGAATGCGGCACCAGCCACGGGTAAGTCGCGATATCGGCGATCGAATAGTCGCCCGCCAGGTATTTCGCTTCGCCAAGGCGCTTGTCGATCACGCCGTAGATGCGCTTGGCTTCGTTGGTGTAGCGGTTGATCGCGTACTCGATTTTCTCGGGCGCGTAGCGGCGAAAGTGATGCGCCTGGCCGAGCATCGGGCCGACGCTCGCCATCTGGAACATCAGCCACTGGATCACGTTGTACTTTCCGCGCGTGTCGGTCGGCATCAGCTTGCCGGTCTTCTCTGCCAGGTACATCAGGATCGCGCCCGACTCGAACATCGAGATCGGTTTTCCGCCGGGACCGTCGGGATCGGTCATCGCGGGCATGCGATTGTTCGGGCTGATTTTCAGGAACTCGGGCTTGAACTGATCGCCCGCGCCGATATTGATCGGGATCACGTTGTACTTGAGGCCGACCTCCTCGAGCATCCAGGTGATCTTGTAACCGTTGGGCGTCGGCCAGAAATATAAATCGATCATTGCAGCTCCTTGCGGTTGAATTTCAACTTTGATCAGTTCTGCACGTGACGCAAACTAAAAACGCCGGCGACCCGCTGCCGGTACCCGTTTTTGGGGTCATGCCCGCAACCTGGTACGAGCATGCCAGGTTCAATTGCCGTTTTTCTCTTTGCGGTCTTTGGAAATGTCGGTAGTTTCGACCGGGTTACGCATGGACAACAGCAAAACCCGCAACCGATAGTCAATGATATGGAGCTTCATTGCACGCAAACTCTCTTTTGTTTGCGCTAAAACTTTTTCACATTCCGGATTTTGGGACACATCGGAGATTTCAAGCAAACAGGAGACCAGTGTGCCAAGAAGTTCTCCAAAGAACACGCTGCATTTTGCATTGATCAGTCTCAGGCGCGACGCTGCTAGCGCGGCTCCAAGTCCAATTCAGCCTCGGCTGACGACTGCACGCGCGTGTAACTCGGATCGAGCGCGTGATACTCGCCGCGGCTCCAGGGCCCGATCATGTCGTCGTAATGGCGTGACGCCGGATGGTCCGATTCGCCGCTGTGATTCATTCCGAGTGCGCCTTCGGGGTCGCCGAGGTCGGCAATGAAACGGTACGACGAAATCTGTGCGACTTTGAATTGCGCAGGCTCATCGCCCAAATCAAACCACGAATTATTCACCGTATGTCGTCCTCCTTCGGTCGGGAACGGCCTGCGATTGAAGTACCATCCGAGCAGGCCGCCGCCTGCGCCCAGCGGATGAGCAAATTCGATCGTCGTCAGCGCGCCCCATTGCCATTTGTCGCGATCGTTGCCGAGCCGGGTCGCGAGCAGCGCGAGCGAATCCTTCAAGCCCGCGCGCAACGTGGCACTCTCGGCGTCGGCGCCACCCGGCCACAGCGTACTCGCGGGCCGCACGATCATATCTTCGCTCGCGGGATATGCGCCGCCGTCCTCGAGCAGCATGAACGATTTGTAGTCGTCGCCCAAAAGAGGCTTGAAGACGCGGCGCGCCAGCGTCACTTCGGTCGCCGCGACAATCGCCGCCGGCCTGCTGTTCGCCGTCATCGCGCCGTCCCATCCGCGGAGTTCGCCGAGCGCCCATCGCAGATCATCGTCGCCGCCATCGCCGGCCTGCATGAGCGCGTCGCGCAGCTTCAGCGCGAAGATCGATACGCGATCGCGCTGAATCGATTTGAAATCATCGATCGTCATCTTGTCGCGCGCCCGCAGCAGGTTCGAGATACGATCGAAGCGCCACGGCGCCACCCAGCTTCCATTCCACGAAACGTCGGCCAGCCGATTGTTGGCAGTGACGATAAAATGTGTCGCCGGATTCTCGCTATGCGGCAGGCTGTCGAACGGGATCATCCCGTTCCATTCGAAATTTCCGGTGAATCCCGCGGTCGGGTACTTGCCGTCGAAGCCGATGCGATTCGGAATCGCGCCGACGATTTTCCATCCGATATTTCCGGAGTCATCGCCCCAAACGAGATTGAGCGGCGTCGTCGTGAAGGTGCGATAGGCCTCGACCAGCTCCTTTCCCGTGCGCGCGGTGGCAGAGCCGAATCCTGACGCGGCGGAGGGCCCGGGCGTCAGCCCCGCGAATCGCATCGAGAGCGCGTAATTCCCGCGCACCTTCACCCCGCTCAGCGGATTGTCCTCGCGCGCGAGCACGTCGCTGACGATCGGGCCGTGCCGCGTCGAGAGAATCGTCCGAGTCACTTCAGCCGCATCCCTGACATGAATCGTCACGTCGCGTCGCTCGAGCGGAAGCCATTTTCCCTGGAACTCGTAGCTTCTGCTGTCGGCCGACAGATGCTCGAGGCTGAGATCCATCACGTCCGCGCACACGCTCGTCACGCCCCACGCCACATGCCCGTTGGTGCCGATCGCGACGGCAGGCGAACCCGCGGCCAGTGCGCCCGACGTGAAACCGTCCGGAGTCACCAGCACCGCCTCGTACCAAATCGACGGAATCGATTGCGGCAGATGCGGATCGCTCGCGAGCATCGGCTTGCCCGACATCGACTTGGTGCCGTCGATCACCCAGTTGTTGCTTGCGGGCAGACCCATGTGCCCGAGGCGCGCGAAACCGGGCGCAAGATGAAACGCCAGCTTCATCCCGCCGAACGCGGCAGTCGTCGTGCGCGGCGGTGGCTCGAGCGGCAGCGTCGGATACACCGGCATCAGCGCCGCAATTTCGCTCGGCGCCATCTTCGGCGCGAGGTTCATGTACAACGACTCCTCGGTTGCGTTGTAGCCGAGCATGACCGCAATCGTCAGCGCGCCCGCCTCGAGGTCTTCGGCCGTGTAATGCGCCGGCTTGATACCGACCAGCCGAAACGCCGGCTCGAGGCTGTCCTGATGCGCGTCGATATAAGCGTTGATCCCGCCGACGAACGCATCCATTTGCGCGCGCATCTCAGGCGGATAAGCCGCGACGCTGTCGTGCGCAAATTTTTCAGGATCGAACAGCCGGTAAACGTAGTCGCTCTCGACCAGGTCGGCGCCAAACACCTCGGCGAGGCGCCCTTCGGCCAGCCGCCGGCGCATCTCGAGCTGGAACAATCGATCCTGCGCCTCCGTGTAGCCCAGCGCCCGCGCGAGGTCGAGCCGGTTCTGCGCGTAGATATGCGGTACGCCGGCCGCGTCGCGAATCACCTTGACCGGGGCAGTCATCCCCGCAAGTTTGACGACGCCTGACTCCGGCGCGAGCCCGCTTTGTGTCGCTTGATAGAACAGCCCCGTCATCACGACTACAAAGACAAACGCGACCACGAGCCCGACCACCGCGCGTCTGCGCGCGCGCGGCGAACGATAAAAACGTCGCCGGGAACCTTCGCTTGGATGCGTCGCCATTGGATGCACACTGCTTCGGCGAAGACTGTGGGCGCAAGCCTAGTTGGGCACGGCGGCGGCGTCGCCTTTGCGTACGCCCATCAGGTAGGCCTGGATGAAATCGTCGATCGCGCCGTCGAGCACCGCGCCGGTGTTGCCGACCTCGACGCCGGTGCGATGGTCTTTGACCATCTGGTACGGCTGCAGCACGTACGAGCGGATCTGGCTGCCCCACGCGATATCTTTTTTGTCCTTGCTGAACTTCTCGAGCTCTTCTTTTTTCTTGCGCTGCTCGAGTTCGAAAAGCCGCGCGCGCAAAATCTTCATCGCCATCGCGCGGTTCTTATGCTGCGAGCGTTCGTTCTGGCAGGTCACGACGATATTTGTCGGGAGATGCGTGAAGCGCACGGCAGAGTCCGTCTTGTTGACGTGCTGGCCGCCCGCGCCCGACGCGCGAAACGTATCGATTCGCAAATCGGCGGGATTGATGACTATCTCGATCGTGTCGTCGACCTCCGGAAAAACAAAGACCGACGCGAACGAGGTATGACGCCGCGCGTTCGAGTCGTACGGCGAAATCCGCACCAGCCGATGTATCCCGGCCTCGGCCCGCAGGTATCCGTACGCGAAATCGCCTTCGACTGTGACGGTTGCGCTCTTGATTCCAGCGCCGTCGCCCGGCTGCAAGTCCGCAATCTCGGTTTTGAAGCCGCGCCGCTCGGCCCATCGCAGATACAGCCGCAGCAGCATCTCGGCCCAGTCCTGCGCCTCCATGCCGCCGGCGCCGGGATGGATCGAGACGATCGCGCCGAGGCGATCATACTCGCCACTGAGCATCAGGCGCAGTTCCTGGCGCTCGAGCTCGGTCCGTGACGCGTCCAGCGCGGACGCGGTCTCGCGCGCCGCCTCGGAATCCTCGCCGCCTTCCTCTTCGGCCATCTGCAGGAACACGCGCGCCTCGTCGAGCTTGTCGCGCAGCATCTTGTAACCCGCGAGCTGAGCGCGAATCTGCTCCTGCTCCTTGAGGGCGGCTTGCGCGGTTTCCTGGCGATCCCAGAAGCCGGGCTTGGCGGATTGTTCGACGAGTGTATTCTGGCGGGCAGTCAGTGCGGGGACGTCAAAGACGCCTCCCGAGCTTTTCGGCGCGGTCATCAAACTCGGAAAGCTGCTGTCTCATATCGCTGAGCATCGGAAATTACACCTCACGCCGGCATCGACCGACAAGGCGATTATGACACGAACACTTGCCCGGATTAATGGGGCCTGCCGTTGGCCGCAAGGCGGCGCGGTCGACTAACCTCGACTTCAAGCGTTGCCGGACGCGGCCATCGCCACGCGACGATCAAGCCAATCGCAGTGAGCACGAAGCACGTCTCCGCAAACAAGTCGCCGACCATCGTGTAGACCGTCCGCTCCGGCCGCCATGAGACGTCGACTATCTCCGTGCCGCGCTTGAACAGTGGTGTGCGATTCGTGATTCGTCCCGACGGCTCAATCAGCGCGCTGAATCCGGTGTTCGCCACCCGCACCATCGGGACCTTCGTCTCGACCGAGCGCATCGCCGCCATCGCGAGCACCTGGTAGGGCGCCGAACTCTCGCCGTACCACGCGTCGTTGGTGATGTTCACGAGCACGTCGGCGCCGTCGTTCACCTCGCGCCGCGTGAGGTCGGGGAAGATACTCTCATAGCAGATCAAAATTCCAGAGCTTGGCGCCTTTGAAATCGAACAACGTCTGCTCTTTGCCGGGAATCATATCGCCCATGCCCTGCACGACCCGGTTGACGAAGAAGCCGAGAATCGCGCGGGCGGGAACATACTCGCCGAATGGCACCAGCTCGATCTTGTCGTAATGCGCGGCCACGTCGCCCTTGTCCGACACCAGATACGCACGGTTGTAGAATCCCAGGCGCCCATCTATTTGTGCCAGGGCCGGTGCTCCGAACAGGATCGGCGTGCCAAGATTGCGCGCGGTCGTGAGCAGGTTCGCCCGATACGCTGCGTCATTCGCGAGTACGGCGGGATATTGATCGTCGGGCTGGAACAGGAACGCCGCCGCCGCCTCGGGCCAGACGATCAGGTCGGCGCCGCGCTTCGCCGCGCTCGCGGTTTCGTCCTGGTAAACTCCGTAACTTTCGGGCAGGAACTTCGGATCCCACTTGAGCGATTGCGGGATATTGCCCTGCACCATCGCGACTTTGAAACTGCCCGCGCTCGGCGCGTTCTTGAGATCGCTGATTCGCCACGCGCCAAACGCGACCATCGCGATCATCATCGCGGTCAGCGCGCTCAGGCTGATGGTCTGCAGGCGATAAACATCGCGGCGGAAAATCACGACGTAGACCACGGCGTTGAAAAACACGATCAGCGCCGAGACCCCGTAAACGCCGGTGAATTCGGCGAACTGAATCAATTCCAAATTGTGGTAAGCCGTGTAGCCCAGCAGGTTCCACGGGAAACCGACCGGGATGTAGGTGCGAAACCATTCGAGCGCCGTCCACGCCACCGGCATCGAGATCACAGCCGGGATTCGCGTCCGCCGCGCGATAAATTCACCCGCCCAAATCGCGACCGCGGTGCTGATCGCGACGATTCCCGCCAGCGCCAGCATCGGGAAGATCGCAAAGGCCATGTGCACGTCGGCGAAGTCGTGCAGCGGAATCGGAATCCAGTAAAGCGATACGACGTTCGCGGCGAATCCCTGCAGGTATGCCCACCAGAAAACGCGCCGCATGCTTTCGCCTTCGATCACGTAGAAGAGCGGCACCAGCGCCACCCACGCCAGCAGGTTGTAATCGAACTTCGGAAAGGCCAGCCCCAGCGCGAGACCGCTGGCTACGGCGAGCGCCGCGCGGGTTGCGTTGTTCGACGGCATCGTCAGGCGGCGGAGCCAAACATCTCGGCAAGAGGAATCACGCCGGCACACGGCGGCCGGCCGTTGAAGCGCTCGAAAATCTCGTCCACGTCCTTCCAGCTTTCGACCAGCGCGGCCGCCAGCGGCGGCTCGAACGGCAAGTCACCGGCGGCGCGCCATTCGCGCTCGAAGCTCCAATCGACCGGCGGATTCTTGTCGATCTCGAGAGACACCACGCGCCAGCTCTCTTCCGGAGCGAGGATCTTTTCCGCCTCGCGCCATGGCAGGTAGATGACTGGCCGCGCACCCATCGTGAAAGCATACCGCTTGTCGACCGCGATCCCGAATGGTTCGTAGCGGCGGCGATTGCGCCGGTCGAGAATCGTGCGCAGCTCGGCAATCGGCACGTCGAACATGCAAACCGCCGGACGCGCGCCGCGAACCATCCGGCTGCCGCCGCGAATCACGCCATCCTTGAGAATCGCCACCAGGTTGTCCAGCGCGGTCGCGGAAGTGGAGGCGCGCGTGAAATGCGTCAGCATCGCAACCGCGGGAATCCTGGCGGGCGCGCGCTTCATCGCGACGATACGCGCCTTTGATCGATCTTCGCCGCCAGCGTTCGCTCGCGCGCGAACATCCGGCGCGCGTCGGCCGGCGAGCGTTCGTGGTCGTATCCGATAAGATGCAGAAATCCGTGAATCAAAAGCCGGCGAAGTCGCGAGGCGGGGCTGACGCGCAACTCGTGGGCCTGCCGGAGTGCGGTGTCGATCGAAATCACCACGTCGCCGACCGGAAGTCCGGGACTGTTCTTGACGCTAAGGGGATTCGGCGGCGCGGCGCCGGCTTGTTCAATTTGCGAGAAGGAAAGCACGTCGGTGGTGGCGTCGATTCCGCGAAAATCGCGATTCAGCCGGCGCATCGCGAGGTCTGAGGTCAGCGTGAGCGATAACTCGCACTCCGCGAGGCCCGCCGCGCGCATCAGGCGGTCGGCGTCGGCGCGAAGCCCGCGCGCGTAGCCACGTCCGCGCGCCGTCGCGCACCGGAACTCGACCGTCACGCGCTCAATCCCGATGGTTGCCGTCAGTTGGGGTTGGAGGCTCTGGATCCTCGGCGTTGAACGATTCGTACGCCTTGATGATTGACTGCACCAACCGATGCCGTACGACGTCGCGGTCGTTGAACCTCACGAACGAAATTCCCGGCGTGTTGCCCAGCACGATGCTCGCTTCTTTCAGGCCGGACAGTTTGCCGCTGGGCAAATCGATTTGCGTTACGTCGCCGGTGATGACGGCCTTGGAGTTGTAGCCGAGGCGCGTCAGAAACATTTTCATTTGCTCGGAGGTGGTGTTTTGCGCCTCGTCGAGAATGATGAACGAGTCGTTGAGGGTGCGCCCGCGCATGAACGCCAGCGGCGCAACTTCGATCGTCCCGCGCTCGAGCATCCGGCGCGCGCGATCGAAATCCACCATGTCGTGCAGCGCGTCATAGAGCGGCCGCAGGTACGGATTCACCTTCTCCGCGAGGTCGCCGGGGAGGAAGCCGAGCTTCTCGCCCGCTTCGACCGCGGGCCGGCACAGCACCATCCGCGTGACCTGATTCTTCATCAACGCCGCCAACGCCATCGCCATCGCAAGGTAAGTCTTGCCGGTGCCGGCGGGGCCGATTCCGAAGACGATATCGTGGTTGCGAATCGAATCGATGTAGAGTTTCTGGTTGATGCTCTTGGGCGAGATGACTCGCTTGTTGGCTGAAACGTAAATCGTGTCGAGAAAAATATCCTTGAGCTCGGCGTTGCGGTCGCCGCGAATAATTCGAATCGCGTACTCGACGTCGCTCGGATAGATCGGGTAGCCGTGCTTCAGCAGATCGTAAATCTCGCCGATCACTTTGCCCGCGAGCGCCTGCTCGGCGTGCGCGCCTGAAATTCTGAGCGACGTGCCGGTGACGCCGATACGCACGCCGAGCGCAGCCTCGACGGTGCGGACGTGCGCGTCGTGCTGGCCGAGCAAATCGGTGAACAGGCGCGGATCGTCGAAATGGAGTTCGAGCGAGTCTTCGGTGGCTAACTGGGAAATTGCCGCGGCCTCTGAAGGTACTGATTTCGTCTCTATCGCCTGCCGGTCAGCAGTCGTTCAAGCACCGGCGAAAGTAATCGTAGTCATTTCGCGCGGTGTATGAAAGTGGTCGCGAAGCTAATGCACCAGCGTGGCGACCTTCGCGAGCGCCTCGTCGAGTTTCGAGGCGTCGCGGCCGCCTGCCTGGGCGAGGTCGGGGCGGCCGCCGCCGGTGCCGTCTACGATTGGCGCGATGTTCTTTATGATGTCGCCCGCTTTGATTTTCGATGTGAGGTCGGGGGTTACCGCTACCAGCAGCGCTGCTTTGCCCTCGCCCAGGTCGGAGCCGAGGGCGACGACAGCCGAGCCATGCTTTTGACGCATCCGATCCGCCATCTCGCGCATCGTGCGCGGATCGACGCCGTCGAGCTTGCGCGTGACGACCTTGACGCCGCCGATCTCGCGAACATTTTCTTCGGATGACTCGCCGCCGGCGCCCGAGGCGAGCTTCTGTTCCATCGCGCGGAGCTTTTTCTCGAGCTCTTTTTCGCGCGCCAGCAGTTTTTCGAGCCGCTCGATCGCCGCGCCGTCGCGGGCGCCGAGCTGCGCGCCGATCTCTTCGAGAATTTTCTCGCGCTTGCGAATCGTTTCGAGCGCGCCCTGTCCCGTCACCGCCTCGATTCTCCGCACTCCCGCGGCGACTCCCGATTCCGCTTCGAGTTTGAACATCCCGACGTCGCCGGTGCGCGAGATGTGCGTGCCGCCGCATAGCTCGACCGAAAAATCGCCCATCCTGACGACGCGCACGCGGTCGCCGTACTTCTCGCTGAAAAATGCGAGCGCGCCCGCCTTGATCGCGTCGTCGTACGCCATTTCCTCGACCGTCACGGCGGCGTTCTCGCGGATGCGCGCGTTGATCTCCTCCTCGATGGTCGCGAGTGCTTCGTCCTTGACAGGCCCGGTGTGCGCGAAATCAAAGCGCAGCTTGTCAGGATCGACGAGCGAGCCCTCCTGATGCACGGTATTGCCCAGCACGTCGCGCAACGCGTAGTGCAGGATGTGCGTCGCGGAATGATTCAGCATCGCGGCGTCGCGGCGGAGCCGATCGACCTTGAGTTTGACGCGGGCGCGCCCTAGAAATTCGCTTCGGTCACCGCGCAAGATTCGGCCAACGTGAAGGATCGAACCGCCGGATTTCCTCGTGTCGAATACTTCGAAAATTGCTCCGGTTTCCGCCTCAATCACGCCACGGTCGCCGACTTGCCCACCACCCTCGGGATAGAAGGGAGTTTCCGCAACAACCAACTGATGTATGTCTCCCTCAGTTTTGCAGAGCAGGACCTCGGACTCACCCTCGTAGCTGTGATAGCCGATGAACTGTGATGTGAGGCCTTGGTCAACGCCGCTAGCGATGCTCTGTAGGCCTGTTCGAACGACTCGCGAGCGCACGCGTTGCTCCTCCATAAGGATGTCGAACACCAAGACGTCCACGTCGAATCCTTCTTCGCGTAAAACGTCCTGCGTCAAATCCAGCGGGAAGCCATAAGTGTCATAGAGCTTGAACGCAACATCACCGGGCAAAGTGTGTTTGCCGTGAAGGCGCATTTGCTTGATCGCGTCGCCTAACAAAAGGAGTCCCGTATTTAGCGTCTTCCCAAAACGTTCTTCTTCTAAATCTACCTCTCGAATTATCGTGTCGCTTTTTTCATAGAGCTCAGAATACGCAGGCCCCATCGCGTCGATAACTGACTGGCAAACGTGGAAAAGAAACGGTCCGTCGAACCCGATCCGCCTTCCGTGGCGTGCGGCGCGCCGAATCAGACGCCGCAGAACGTACTCCCTGTCGGTGTTCCCCGGAATCACACCGTCTGCAATTAAGAAACTTATCGCGCGGGCGTGATCCGCGATCGCTCGAAACGAGACGTCGGTATCAACCGAGTCTCCGTACCTCTTCACAGAAATCACCCGGTCGGAACCTCTGGCTATTTTTTCAAAGTGGTCTGCAGCTCTCTCGATCGATTTGATGATCGTCTGGAACAGATCGATGTCGTAGTTGCCGAGGATCTTGCCGGTCTCGATGCTCTGCATCGCCGCCGCGATACGCTCAAGGCCCGAGCCCGTATCGACGTGCTTTTTCGCCAGCGGAGTCAGCGCGCCCGACGCGTCGCGGTTGTACTGGATGAAGACCAGGTTGCCCATCTCGATGAAGCGCTCGCATCCGTCGACGTTCACGAAACATTTCTGGCCCGCGTGATTTTTTTCCGGAGTGCACGCGGCCTCGCCGCGGTCGATGCTGATTTCCAGAGCACGGACCGCATGGCCCCGTCTCGCCCATCTCCCAGAAATTATCCTTGTCGCCGAATTGCAGAATGCGCTCGCGCGGCAGCACGTTCAGCTTGATCCAGATGTCCTCGGCCTCTTTGTCGTCCTTGTGCACGGTAGCGTAGAGCAGAGTCGGATCGATTTCCCAGATCTTCGTGATGAGCTCCCAATGCCATCGAATCGCGTCTTCCTTGTAGTAGTCGCCGAACGACCAGTTGCCGAGCATCTCGAAAAAAGTGTGATGGTAAGTGTCGCGGCCGACCGCTTCGAGATCGTTATGCTTGCCGGAAATTCGCAGGCATTTCTGGACGTCGACGACGCGCACGTGCTGAGGTGTGCGCACGCCAAGGAAATAATCCTTGAACTGCACCATCCCGGCGTTGACGAAGAGCAGGGTCGGGTCGCCCTTGGGAATCAGCGAGGCAGACGGCACGATCGTGTGACCGCGCTCGGCGAAGAAATCGAGAAACGATTGTCGAATTTTTGCGGTTGTCCAGCGCATGGAGAGATGATTGTAGCCGGGGAAGGGTAAATCACTCAATTGAACGCGGAACCCACCGTGGGTTCCGCACCTCCTTGGGCAGGGGTGACCCCTGCACCCAATGTCCCGTCCCGCCTCCCTTACTCTAAGTTCTAACAGGGACGAAGTCCCGCATCTTTCTTTGTACCGGGTGCAGGGGTCACCCCTGCCGAAGGAAGTTTGAAACCCACCGCGGGTTTCAAATTCAATTGAGTGATTTACCGAAGAGAAGCAGCGTTCCGACTGCGGCTTGCGGTTGGCCCGGCGCGATGCGTCGGACACACTGGATCTCATGGACATCACTATCGACGCTTCGACTCGCGGCCGGGAGCATTTCTCCTTCACAAACTTCTTTCTCATGCACAAGGGCGATCTGACGCTGGCTTTTTCGTTCTTCATCTACCTGGTGAGCCTGGCCGCGTTGATGTTTACGCATTGTCGGACCTCGTCCGAGATTGCGGTCTCGATGGCGGAGGCGGCGCTGATCGGCGGCCTGTGCGACTATATCGCGCTCAAGATGATCTTCGAGCGGCGATGGTACCTGCCCAACTCCGGCGTGCTGCCGCGCAATCGCGCCAAACTGATCGACGGAATCGCCGCCACGATCGAGAATGAATGGCTGACGCCGCAGATGATCGGGCGCAAGCTCAGCGACATGGATCTCGTCGGTCGGCTCGGCACGTATCTGCAGGAGCTGACGTTGAACGACATACTCGGGCAGGCCGGGCTCGAGCGGTTGATCAGCAACGCGATCGACTACCTCGATTCACCCGAGAAACGCGACCGGCTCGAGAAAGTTCTCAAGCGGATGCTGCCCAAGACGGTCACGCGAATCTACGCGGTGATGAGCCGGTTCGGCGCGGAGTCGATCGGCGCGCGGATCGCGGCGAATCTGCGCAAAAGGCTGCCCGAGCTACAGAACGATCCCGAGCTGCGCGACACGATCGAAAGCGCGATTCACGAGTTCGGGATCCAGCTTCACGATCCCGACAGCTACGCGAATCAATTTGCGCAGCGATTGATCGACAACCTCGTGCGCAGGACGGTGGAATCGAGCCGCGGGCAGATAACGCTGATGGTGCGCGAAAACCTGGCGCGGCTGTCGGACGATCAGATCAGGATTCAGATCGAGTCGAAAACCCGGACGCATCTGGACTGGATTCGCGTCAACGGCGGGCTGTTCGGCGCGTTCTTCGGGCTGCTGTTCGCGCTATCGCGGATACTGTCGCACAACGGGCCGGCGATCCTCGCACACTTCCATCTGGCGATGTGAAGAGACTTAATTGTATGTGAAACCCACCGTGGGTTTCACGCTTCCTTGGGCAGGGGTGACCCCTGCACCCGGTACTGGGAAACGATCGAAGTTAGCCCTTTTTCTTTGGCGATTGCGCGGGCGGTTCTTCGGGCTCTTCGACGGCTGCTTCGGGCGGTAGTGCGACTGGCTTGGCGGCGAGCTTTTCGCGCACCTTGATTTCGATCTCGTCGGCCAGCTTCGGGTTTGCCTTGAGCAGGTCGCGCGCGTTCTCGCGTCCCTGGCCGATGCGCTCGCCGTTGTACGAGTACCAGGCGCCGAGCTTCTCGATGATGTTGTGCTCGCTGGCCATGTCGACCAGCTCGCCTTCCTTCGAAATGCCGGTGCCGTACAGGATGTCGAACTCGGCCTCGCGAAAGGGCGGCGCGACCTTGTTCTTCACCACTTTGACCTTGGTGCGCGAGCCGATAACTTCGGTCGCGTTCTTGATCGTGCCGATGCGCCGAATGTCGATTCGCACCGACGAGTAAAACTTGAGCGCGTTGCCGCCGGTGGTCGTTTCCGGATTCCCGAACATCACGCCAATCTTCATGCGGATCTGGTTGATGAAAATAACGATCGTGCGCGAGCGCGAAATGATCGAGGTGAGCTTGCGCAGCGCCTGGGACATCAGGCGCGCCTGCAAGCCCATCTGCGGCTCGCCCATCTCGCCCTCGATTTCCGCTCGCGGCACCAGCGCCGCCACCGAGTCAATCACGAGTACGTCGATCGCACCGGACTGCACCAGAGTCTCGGTGATCTCGAGCGCCTGCTCGCCGTTGTCGGGCTGCGAGATGAGCAGGTCCTCGACCTTGACGCCGAGCTTGCGCGCGTAAGCCGCGTCGAGCGCGTGTTCAGCGTCGATAAACGCGCACGTCCCGCCCATCTTCTGCGCCTCGGCGATACATTCGAGCGCGAGCGTGGTCTTGCCCGACGATTCGGGGCCGTAGATTTCCACCACGCGCCCGCGCGGCAATCCGCCCACGCCGAGCGCGACGTCGAGTCCGAGCGAGCCGGTGGGCACCACCGCGATGTCGGCGGAAATCGCCTGCTCGCCGAGCTTCATGATCGAGCCCTTGCCGAATTGTTTCTCGATTTGGCTGAGTGCCAGGTCGAGCGCTTTACTTTTGATTTCTATCGCCATCGCCTTTACCCATGCGAAATTTGCTAATTTACTCGTCGCCGCTGCGAATCTTGCCACAAACCCGCGCTGATAGCTCTATGCGCGCCGGTCCTCGTGTCCACAGGGGTGTTGAGAAGACGACGACGGTGTTACGAAAAGAACAAAACTTGACACTTTGTTAACGCGAGGTCGCCCGCGGCTAATGCGAATGGAAAAGAAATGTCGCGAGCGCTTCGTAGCTGGCGCCTTCGGGACTGAGACGGCTGCGGTAGAGCGTGATCGATTCGATCCTCGAGACGCCGAACTCGCGGTCGCGCGCCGCGTGCAAGGCCTCGCGCGTCTCGCCCGCGATCTGCCTATCTCCGACTCGCCCAATCGTCAGATGCCCGCTCCAGCGCCGCTTCTCGCGCTCGAATCCATACTCGGCCGCGACCGTTTCCAGGCGCGCGGCCAGCGCTGCGAGCGTCCCCGATTGCACGCCACGCAAACCCACCCAAATCGCGCGCGGATGCTCGAGGCTGGGGAACGCGCCGAGTCCGGCCGCCACGACCTCGAACGGCGCGGTCTTCGTCGCGAGCTGACGGAGGCCGGCGGTGAGGCTTTGCAATCGATGCGAATCCACTGCCGGTCCAAGGAACTTGAGCGTGATGTGCATATTGCGCCGCGGTACCCATCGCACGCCGTCGTCGCGATGCCTGAGCTCGTCGATGGTCTTCGCGACGGCATCCTCGACCTGTTCGCTCATCCGGACTGCGACGAACGCGCGCACGCCTTTGTTATGCTGCCCGAGGTCGTCGCGCAGATTCGTTCGTGCCTGGTCTTCCGCCCAATGCGTCATTCGATCCCGATGGAAGTTATGTTGAGCCGCCCGATCCTGCGTCCAGGGCGCCGCCGACTCCGACCGCCAGTTCATGCTCGACCAGTGGCAGCCGATCGTTGCCGAAGAACATCGATCCCTCGACGAACATCGTCGGCGATCCGAAACCGCCGCGCGCGATCAGCTCCTCGACATTGTCGCGCAGCCTCGCCTTGTACTCGTCCGACGCGATCTTGGTGAAAAATTCTTTTTCGTCGAGACCGACTTCGCGCACGATTTCGCGCAGCACGTCGTCCTTACTGATGTCCTTGTCGTCGGTCCAGTAGCTCTCGAACACGCGTTTCGAGTAGCGCGAGATCACTCGATGCTCGTCGGCGACGAACGCACCGCGCATCGCCTTGACCGAATTGACCGGAAACACGGTGGGGTTGCCGATCTTCAGGCCGTAAAATTTCGCCCAATCGCGCAGATCCTTGACGTAGTACTTCGCCTTGACCGGAACCGGCTTGGCGCGGCTCTCGTACACGGACGGATTGACCGTGTTGAACAGTCCGCCGACCAGGATTGGCCGCCAGATCAGTTCCGCATCATGGCGCCGCGCGACATCTTCGATCTTCGAGAACGCCAGGTAGGTCCATGGGCTGGAGCAGTCGTAGAAAAATTCGAGCTTCTTCGGCATCGTCCGATCCCCCTTGATCTATAGTAGCTCAGTCAACGATTGCGGGCATCAGTTCAGCGCGCTCTCGACGCCGTCCTTGCCGTCGATTTTGATCAAGTCGGCGCGCACGTAGCCGATGTAGACCTGCGCCTCGATTCGCAGCGGCAGATGGCGCTGATCCGCCGAGATCCACAGCACCGTGCCGTGCGCCTCGCTGCGCAGCGCGCCGTCGCTGACGTACCAGACGTCGGGCACGATGCGCCACGCGTCGAAATCGCCGAGCGCCAGGTGAATCTTCTCGCGCTTCTCGACCTCGAATGCGAAAACGTAGCGCTGGCTGCCGCTGAAGACGTCGAACGCATAGGTCTTGCCCGGCTGGAAGTTCTGCGTGAGCGCCATCATCGCGCCCGATATGGGTCCCCACGGATCCGACGCGATGTACTCCTTGCTCTGCGTCCCCTTGTGATTCTTTTTGGTCATCGTAACGAGCTGCGCGGGCCTGTCCATCGTCACGTCATAATAATTGAGCCGCGATTTTTCGTGCTGGACGAGGTAAACGCCGCTGCTGTGGAGCGTGTCATCGGCCATGCTCTCGCGCATGTAATCGCGCATTTTATAGAATAGGTCGGCAAACGCGTTGGTCTCGATCCAGGTCTCGCCGATCCATCGCGAAGGATCTTTCGGCGCTTTGTGGAACTCGATGCGCGCCTGCGCCGCCGGAATCCCGACCCAGCTCGCCTCGTAGATCAACTGCTCGCCGTCATGAAACGGTATCGGCCCCGGTTTGTATGCCGGCACTTTGGCCTTGATTTCGGGTGGCAGCGCCATTGGGGTAGGCGCCGGAGTCGGCAAGTGGCGATGCTTGTGTTTGTGCGCCGGCGGCGCATCGGCGGCAGGATTCGAGTCTGACGCGCCCGACGCGAGCATCGGCGCTGCGACCGCGCCCACAATGAGCATGAACGCGGCGACCACAACGCTCGCGAGCGCATCGCGACGCGCATTTACGCGCCGGGCCTGGCCGGGCAGGTTCCTTGCAATGCCTGTCATTATCGCGAATAATTCTGGCCGATTGGGGAGGTGCGGGAAATGACTATAACGCGAAATTATTTTGCTGCGTTCGCGCTCGGCGTCGCGCTTGCCGTTCCGCACCTGGCCTTTGCGCAATACGGCGGCCAGGGACTGGGTAGCGCGCTCAGCTCCAATCCGATGTCGCATCAGGGGCAAGTGAAACCCGGCGTTGACGATATTACCAGCAACGCGATGCAGGAAACGCCGTTCAAGATCATCAAGGACGTGAAACTCGGCCTCAAGGACGCGGATCCGACCGTGCGCGTCTCCGAACTGATCAAACTCCGCAATCTGCAGGATCCCGAAGTCAACCTGATCCTGATCAACTCGCTTTCCGACCCCGACGTGCGGGTCAAGGTGAAGGCTATCGACATCCTGGGCGCGCGCGAAGCTAATGACGCCGTGCCGCCGATGTCCTCGATGCTCTTCCTGCGTTCCACCGAGCCGATCGTCAAGCTGCACCTGGTGGCGGCGCTGGGCAGGATCGGCGATGCGCAGGGCGCGGTGCCGGTCATGCAGTATCTCGGCGAAGATCAGGATGAGCGCGGCCGCGGCACCGCGGTCTTCGCGCTTGGCGAAATTGGAAGCGACAAGGCGGTCCCGCTGCTGAACATGGTAGTCGCGCAGGATCAGAGCGCGATGGTCCGGCGCCTCGCGCAGGAAGCGCTGCAAAAGGTCAACGGCGAGATGCCGACCGAGCGCGCCAAGACCGTCGCCGCGAATACCAACAAAGAGAACGAGCCGACCGATCAGAAGCTCGCCAAGCTGCGCGACATGGACAAGAAGCTGCAGGACCTGGAGCGCTGATATAGGCGATTCGCAGCAACCTAACCCCTAACCCTTCCCGATGTGGGAAGGGGAACAATCGCAGCGCTGCTCGGGTCGGCTAAGTCTTTCCGATCCATTCGCCCGCCATCACGTTGTCGCCGCACCACTTGCCGTTTGCTACTACCCCACTGCCATTGACCATCACGTGCTCGATTCCTACTGGTGCAACCGTCGGCGTTCTTGAATCCGCGGCGCATCCGATTGTTTCCGGATTGAATATCACCAGGTCGGCCGCATAGCCCGGACGGACCAGGCCGCGCGCGCCCAGCCGCATCCGCTTCGCCGCCATCCCGGTCGCCTTGTGCACCGCGTCCTCGAGCGTCAGCATCTTCATCTCGCGCACGTAATGCCCGAGGATTCGCGGGTAAGTGCCGAAGCTTGCGGGATTGTGGTGCCCATGCGAAGTCAGAATCGTGTCCATCTCGAACAGGTTCAGCGGATGCTTCATCGCTTCCTGCAGCGCGTGCTCGTCGCCGAAGTCGTCGCCGCTGTAAAGATGGTTCAGCACGCGCGCGCGCGTTCCACTCTCGCGCGTAACAGTCAGGTACGCGTCGACCGGATCGAGTTTCAGCTCGTCCGCGATTTGCCCGAAGAACTTGCCTTCAAGATGACTGAGTTCGGGCTTGACCGCCCACATGAGCTGCACCGAGTCGGCGATAAACGTCTTGAGCGGCTGGAATCCGTCGCGCAGTTTCGCCCATCCGTCGGATGAATCGAGCAGACCCTCGAGACCCGTCTGCGCCCACGCCGGAAAAATCACGCGAATCGTAGTGTTGCCGCAGGTGTAGGGGAAAGTGTCGAAAGCTATGTCGACGCCGTCGCTCTTGTGACGCTCGACTTCGGCGATCGTGTCGTCGACGGTCTTCCACGTGCGCCGTCCGACGAAAATCAGATGCGAGACTTGCAGCGGCACGCCGGCCTCGCGCGCGACGTCAGCCATCTCGCGCACGGCCAGGATGTTGTGCGGGATGCGGCTGTCGAAGAACAACGAGCGCTCCGAGTATGCGCGCAGATGCGAGGTCAGCACTCCACCGGCCGCCGCGGCCACGCGCGCCAACGCACCCAACTCGGCCGGCTTCGCGATCATCCCGGGAAAATAGCCAAGTCCGCACGAAAGCCCGACCGCGCCATCGGCCATCGCGCGCTCGACCATCGCATTCATCGCGCGCAACTGCTCGGCCGACGGATCGCCCGCCTCCGCGCCCATCACGCTGAGCCGAATACTGCCATGGCCCGCCAGATGCGCGACGTTGAGCGCGAGTCCCTGGCGCTTGAGATGCGCGGCGAAGCCGGCGACGTCGTCCCATTCCCAATTGAACGTCCGCTCGGCGCACAGGCGGCCCGACTCGTCGAGCATCCGCTGACGCTCGCGCATCACCGGTGCCACCGAGAAGCCGCAATTGCCGCCGACGAAGGTAGTCACACCTTGGAGCAGAAACGGTTTGAGGATTTGCCCGTGATCGGCAATCGGCAGCACCCAGTCGGAATGCGAATGCAAATCGATGAAGCCCGGCGCCACTGCGAGGCCGGTCGCGTCGATTTCGCGCGCGCCGGAAGCGCTCGCGGCGTCGCCGGGATCGATGAGCGCGGCGATTCTGCGATCTTTGATCGCGACGTCGGCGCGAAAACGCGGCGCGCCGCCGCCGTCGACGACGACGCCGTTGCGAACAACTATGTCATATTCCATGCACGCGATTATTCGCGACTATTCGCGTCCAGCGCAAACCGTGACAGGGCAAGGAGCAGAAGGGCATCTTGGAATTCGGACCCTCACCCGCGCCTCGAAGACGAGGCGCGGCCTCTCCCTGATAGAGAGAGGCTAATCCGGACGCGATTTTGCGCGCGCTCAAACTTTGATCAAGCCATCGACGTTGCCGTTGGAACGCGGACGGCCCGGGAATACGCGATTGATCTGTGCGTCGGAGAACTGCATGTGCGAGCGCAGCACCGCGGCGATTGGTTCGCGGAAGTCGGTCGTCACCGCTAGATCGCGCTCCTGGTAGAGGCTCGCCGGCGACAGCCCCGGCCACTTGCCGTAAACCTTGCCGCCCTTCACCGGCCCGCCCATCACCCACATCACGTTGCCGTGCCCGTGATCGGTGCCGCCGTTGCCGTTCTCATGCATCGTGCGGCCGAATTCTGAAATCACCAGGATCACGGTGTCCTGGTAGTTCGGCCCGAGCGACTTGGCGAGGCTCGCGAGTCCCTCGCCGAGCGGTTTCAGATGTCCCGCGAGCTGGCCGTTGGCAGCGCCTTCGTTAACGTGAGTATCCCAGCCGCCGAGCGCCATGAACGCGATGCGAATCGTGGGATCGCGCCCGATCAGACGCGCCAGCCGGTCGGTGTCGTCGGAGAAACCCTGCGGCGACGGCGCGCCGGCGTTGGCCTCCGTCATATCCTGCGTCAGTTCGCTGATCAGGCGCATGCGCGCCTGGCGTCCGTCGCGATACGCGCGGCTGATCGAGTCGTCGCCGACGTACATCTTGTCGAACGCCGCTTCGATCACCGGCCGGTCCATCGGCATCGGCCGCTCCGCCGCGCGTCCGAGCGCGATATTCGCCACCGGCACCTTGCCGCTCAGAATCCGCGGCACTGTCGGCCCGAGGCTCAAGGCCTCGGTCGGTCCATGTGTCCCCGGTATTACCGCGATCGTGCGATTCAGCCATCCATCCTGCGTCGACTTGACGCCCGGCGTGCCGCTCTCCATGAAATCCTGTGCGTCGAAATGCGATCGCGTCGGATCCGGCGAGCCGCACGCATGCACGAACGCCAGCGTCCCGTCGCTCCACTGGCCCTGCATCGGCGCGAGCGCCGGATGCAATCCAAAATGACCGTCGAGATCGATCACCCCGTCGTTCGCGCCGGTTCGCCCGATCGCGATCGTCGGCCGCGCGTCGTAGTACGCCGACTCGCCATGCGGCACCACCACATTGAGGCCGTCGACGGCGCCGCGCAGGAACACGACGATTAGCCGATGCTTGCTGCTCGAATCGAGCGAGCGCGCCGCCCACGCATGTGGGCTCAGCAGCACGATTCCCGACGCCGACAGAATCGACGCGCGCCGGAGGAACGCTCGCCGGCTAAGAGGCGACGCGGGCGCGGGACTGCACGCGATGCACGGTTCAATTTCTTGAAAATCTTTTTTCATCGTAAACTCTCAGCGCTTCATGAACTCGGGACTGCCGAGTATCAGCGGCGCGCGAAGATTGGTCGGCGACGCCTCGACGGCGTTGGCGGTCGCCGGTGAAAAATATTCGCCGAGCGTCGCCGCGAGCTGCGCGGGATCGGGAGGCGTCATCTTCGGTCCGTGCGGCCCGGAATCGAACTTGATATTCACTTTGCCGCCGCCATTGCGCGGCACCGCCGGCGGCTCGGGACGCATCTCGCCGCCGCCGTCGGCGTCTTCCTCGAACGGCGGATTTTCCAGCGGCAGATTGCCCGAGCCGAGCGCCGTCGCAAAGCTCAGCCGTGTCATCATCGCGTCGGGATTCAGCCACGCGTCCTGCGTGTTGGCGTAGCCGTTGGGCGTCTGACACGCGTACAGCGGCATGCCGAGTACCTGCATCGTGCCATAGAGCGGCCGGTAGTTGCGGACTGGCACGCCGGTCGCCCGCACGCACGAAACCACGTACTCGTAAGGCGTTTTGAACTTGGCGCCGTAGTTGCGCGGGTCCCAGAATTCCGCGCTGGTGAACATCGTCTCGAGCACCGCGCGCGTCTCGCCGTCGGTCGCGAGATAGCGCTGCGCCATCCGGCTCACCAGCGCTTTGGGTGGATCGTCGGCGACGAAGTATTGCGCCAGCTTGAAGCTCAGATGTTTGGCCGTCGCGGGACTACGCGCCAGGATGTCCAGCGCATGCTCGCCCTCGTTGATTCCGCCGCCGGCAATCCGATGTCCCAAAAAAGTTTTTTCAGAAAAGTCGTGACGCGATTCGTCAAAATAAAATCCGCTCGGGTCAACCGCGGCCGGCATGAAGTTGCGACGGCGTCGCATGAATGGGAAAACCGCGCCCATCTCCGCACCCGCCATGCGTTCGCCGCCGGGCCCGCGATTCGCGCCACCGCCACCGCCGGCGGGCTTGGGAAGACCCCATCCCGTGAGGATATGCGCGAGCGCGATTACGTCGGCCTGCGAGTATCCGCCGTCGACGCCCAGCGTATGCAGCTCCATCAGCTCGCGCGCGTAGTTTTCGTTAATCCCTTCGAACTTGCCCTTCGAGCCCTCGCTGCCGGGCGCAGTGTTCTGCCAGTTGTCTAGGTAGAAAAGCATCGCCGGATGATGCGCGGTCGCACCGAGCAATGTGCGGAACTTGCCGAACGTATGCGGCCGGATCGCGGTCTCCTCGAACGCGCCCGTCCAGATAAGGTCGAGGCCTTTGCCGGCGAAAATATTGAAATGGTTGAACCAGAACGCGGTCATCACTTCCTGCAGCTGGCGCGGCCCTTCGATCGCGCGCATCATGCGTGCCTCGACCGCCTCGCGCATCACGACTCGCTGCTTGATTCGCGCGTCCTTGGTCGCGTCCTTTATCGCGTTCTTGTCGCCGCCGTTTTCGGCCTTGGCGTCCCGCCGCGCGATGTTGATCGGCCGCTGATACTCGATGAACAGCGCGATCGGAGACATATGCAGGGTGTGAAGCTGGTTGATGCTTTCGGTCAGATCGCCCGGAATCGCTATCGACTCCGGATGCAATTGCTCCTGCACGTAGCGTTCAGGCCCGATCGCGCTGACCCGCTCGAAGTCGCCGGGACGTGGCCCGAAACCGAGCCGGTTAAGCACGTGCAGAATCCTGTCCTGCTCAGATTCCTCGCCAACCACGACAGATCTCTTGTCTACCTAGTACGAAGCCGCCCGCGAGCGGATTCACAGTATTATGACGTAGCACACGCCGTTCCCGTTTACCGCGAGGCGCGCCCCCAAGCCTCTATCAGGCGCTCGAACGCTTTCCTCAGCTCGGGATCTTTCAACTCCGGCAGCTCGATCGATTTCCGTGTCGCACGCGGCACTGTGCGCAGTTTCGGACGCTCGCGGCGGCTCATGCGTCCCTGCACGAATCGCAAATCTCGCACCGCGTCATCGCCAATCCGCTCCGTCACGCGAGCGAGAATCTGCGACTTCATCAGGTTCAGTTCTTGTATCCACATCGCGCCCGATACTTTTACGACCGCGGTATGGAATTTCAGCGACACGATTTCCGTGCGGCGCGCGATCGCCTCGCCGACGATTTCCGGCCATGCTTTCGCCAGCCGCACGACGGCGAAGTGACCTTCACGGTCGATGCGATCGAGGAGCGGCTGCATCGCGGCGCCGATCTGTTCGGGAGCCTTATGGCGTCGATTTGGCAAGATCTGTCCACAATAGCGCCAAGGACATCGCGGCGCATACCGACGGTATGGCCGACAATAGCTATCGGATGCAACTTACATTAGCGTGGCTAATTTGAACTACGCGGTCAGCCAGAATTATTAATAATAGCGAAGATTTACCAAAAGTTATCAACAACCTAATATATGGTTTATGAACAGGTGTCAGTACACTACCTGTAGGGGGTCGGGGCTTGACAGCCCGTACGGGCGGCGCGCATATTGGCGCCCACGACACGGCTTGGCGAGTCAGAATTGTTCGGGAGCCATCCGAACAGCGGTGACGACGCCAATAATGACTGAATGCGGGCTTAATGCGCGTGTAACCGAGGTGGGGAGGATGCGGCGATGGGCGGGGGAGCGATAGATTTGGAGATGGATTCGAAGGCTAAAATTACGGACCGTGCCCCTTCCAGTAACGGTGCGCCGGTCAATTCGGCCGCGCCGGGGCGGGGCGTCGTCCTCGAGCGGTTCTTCACGACTGCGGGCGTCGATCCGTATTCCCAGGTCGATTGGGATCTTCGCAGCGCCGTCATCTCGGGCGAAGACGGCCGCGTGGTCTTCGAGCAGAAAGACGTCGAGGTGCCGCGAGCGTGGTCGCAGACGGCAACCAACGTCGTGGTCTCGAAATATTTCCGCGGACCGCTCGGCACGCCGCGCCGCGAGACCAGCGTCCGCCAACTGATCTCGCGCGTCGTCGATACCATCAGCGGATGGGGCGAGAAGCAGGGTTATTTCGCGGACGCTGATGCGCGCGAAACTTTTCACGCCGAACTCAAGTTCCTGCTTCTCAACCAGAAGGCCTCGTTCAATAGCCCCGTGTATTTCAACGTCGGCATCGAGGCCAAACCGCAGTGCTCGGCGTGTTTCATCCTCAAAGTCGACGACAGCATGGACTCGATCCTGAGCTGGTACCGCAACGAGGGCATGATCTTCAAAGGCGGTTCTGGCGCCGGCGTGAACCTGTCGGCGCTGCGTTCGTGCCGCGAGAAACTTTCGTCGGGCGGCACGGCGTCGGGACCGTTGTCGTTCATGAAGGCCGCCGACGCGAGCGCCGGCGTAATCAAGTCGGGCGGCAAGACGCGCCGCGCGGCCAAGATGGTCGTGCTCAACGCCGACCATCCGGACATCGTCGATTTCATCAAGTGCAAAGTCGAAGAGGAGCGCAAAGCGTGGGCGCTGATCGAGGCCGGCTACGACTCGTCGCTCGACGGCCCGGCTTACGGCTCCGTGTTTTTCCAGAACGCCAACAACTCCGTGCGCGCCACTGACGGCTTCATGCAGGCGGTCCTCGACGACGCCGAATGGCAGACGCACTTCGTCAAGTCGAGCGAAGTTGCAGAGACCCGTCCCGCGCGCCGGGTGCTCCACATGATTGCCGAGGCCGCGCACGCATGCGGCGATCCCGGCATGCAATTCGACACCACTATCAACCTGTGGCACACCTGCCCCGCCAGCGGGCGCATCAACGCGTCGAATCCGTGCAGCGAGTACATGCATCTGGACAACTCGGCATGCAATCTCGCGTCGCTCAACCTGATGAAGTTCATCGATGATCGCGGCGAGTTCGACGTGCGCGCATTCCGCCACGCCGTCGACGTGATGATCACGGCGCAGGATATCGTCGTCGACAACTCCTCGTATCCGACCGACGAGATCGCGAAGAATGCCAGCGCGTTCCGCGAGCTCGGGCTTGGCTACGCGAATCTAGGTGCGCTGCTGATGGCGCTCGGAATGCCTTATGACTCCGACCAGGGCCGCAGCTACGCCTCCGCGATTACCGCGCTGATGACGGGCGAGGCCTATCTCCAGTCGGCGCGCGTCGCGGAGCAGATGGGCCCGTTCGCCGGCTACGCGCCGAATCGCGAGCCGATGCTGAAAGTGATCGAGCGCCACAAAGCTGCCGCCTACAAGCTCGATCCGTCTTACGTTCCGCTCGACCTGATCCGCGCCGCGCGCGACTCATGGGACGACGCGCTCAAAGTCGGCACCGCGGCCGGCTACCGCAACTCGCAGGCCACGGTGATCGCGCCGACCGGCACCATTGCGTTCATGATGGATTGCGATACCACCGGCATCGAGCCCGACATCGCGCTAATCAAGTATAAAAAGCTGGTCGGCGGCGGGATGCTGAAAATTGTCAACGGCACGGTGCCGCGCGCGCTCAAGCGGCTCGGCTACGACTCGAAGGAAGTGCAGGAAATCGTCGAATACCTCGACGAGAACGAGACTATCGAAGGCGCGCCGCAGCTCGCCGACGCGCATCTTGCGGTTTTCGATTGCGCTTTCAAGCCGCGCGCCGGTTCGCGCACGATTCACTACAACGGGCATCTCAAGATGATGGGCGCGGTGCAGCCGTTCATCTCGGGCGCGATTTCCAAGACGATCAACATGCCTGCGGAAGCGACCGTGGACGAAGTGGCGGAGGCTTACGTCACCGCGTGGAAGCTCGGGCTGAAGGCGGTCGCGATTTACCGCGACGGCTCCAAGCGCACGCAGCCGCTCAACACCGGGATGAAGGATGTCGAGAAAGCGGTCGAGGCGGTCGCGACGATCGCGGCGGCTGACGATCGGATGCAGCGGCGCAAGCTGCCCGACGAGCGCAAATCGATCACGCACAAGTTCGATATCGCGGGTCACGAAGGGTACATCACGGTCGGCATGTACGAGGACGGCACGCCGGGCGAAATTTTCGTCACGATGTCGAAGCAGGGCTCGACCATCTCGGGCCTGATGGACTCGTTTGCGACGGCGATTTCGTTCGCGCTGCAGTACGGGGTTCCGCTGCAGTTCCTGGTGGACAAATTCTCGCACATGCGCTTCGAGCCGTCGGGCTTCACCAAGAATCCGCAGATTCCGTACGCCAAGTCGATCGTCGACTACCTGTTCCGCTGGATGGCGTCGAAGTTCCTGGACGAGGAAGCGAAGCGCGAGGTCGGGATCATCGAGTCGGAGAAGAGCCTGACTACAAAATCAGATGCGGTCCCGACTACGATCGCGCCGATCGCGAGTCTGCGCGACGGCAAAGACGGCGGCATCCGGCAGGCGTTCATCAATCAAGCGGACGCGCCGCCATGCCCGGACTGCGGCAGCATAATGGTGCGCAACGGCGCCTGCTACAAATGCATGAACTGCGGCACTACGAGTGGGTGCAGTTGAGAGAGGAATGTCCAGATGTTTGAGGCAGTGTGGCAGTCGGTGAACCGTGAAGTGATGTCGACCAAGGATTTCGCTCGGCTGTCGGCGCTCGACCACGAATTGCGATTCGACTCCGGTGAAATTCATGGAGGCCCGCAGTTAGGTGTGACCGGCCGGACAATTCCGTGTACCAGGTGCGGAAAGAAATTTGAATTCAAACGAATTTCCGCTGGAAGCTGGGAACTAGATAAATACTCAACAACACTTATCGAAATTTTCTTGCGCCTATTTCAGAGCTCAGCACATAAGGATTCAAAACCGGCGGGCTCAGCCGATGGCTAACTGAGTCGAAGAACTAGGAAAAAGGAGACTGTTATCAATTAGTAAGAGTTTCAAGGGTCCCGGAGGAGTGGGGAGGGGGCAACTTTCGAGAGACTGGCGATTGGCGGGGGAAGGTAGCCACAGGGGGCGGCAAAGTTTCAGCCAGTCCTCGGAGAAAAGGCGGATGAGGAATTCTCCGGGACCCACCTAAAAGCAGGCGCGGCCAAGCTAGCGCCTTACAGGGTGTGGTGGGGTGGCGGATGTGGTGACGGCAGGGGGCTGGGAGCAATCCCAGCCCCCGAATTTTTTTTGGGTGGCGACTATCAGCCGGCAATCTGAATCCGCATCCTGCCTCTTGCCGCCTTCCTTCTTTCCTGCACGCGGATGTTTACATCGCAACCGAGTCGAGTCAGTAATTCACAAAGTCGTTCAATAGAGAATTTTTCCAGACGGCCACGGATGATTGCTGACACCTTCGGCTGGTCTATCCCAAGTATAGCTGCTGCTTTGACCTGGCTGAGTCCGCGCCGCGCGATGATCTGGCCAATCTTTATGGCCAGGTTAGCCTTGATGTCGAGCTCGTCCGCATCGGGCAGCCCGAGATCTCGAAAGACGTTCCCGCTGCTCACTTCGTAATCGACGAGTTTACTCATGATACCTTTCCTATCCTTTGTAGTGGACCCCCAGGGCGTGTAGCTCCTTTGCGCGCTTGAACCTCTCTTCGATCAGATCGAGATCATGTTTTGGCGTGGCGATACCCGATTTTGACTTCTTCTGAAAAGCATGGAGCACGTAGATCGCTTCCGCGAACTTCACCGTATAGATCGCTCGATACGTGTTGCCGTCGTAATCTTCGACAATCTCGATCACGCTAGCCCCACTGAAACCCTTCATCGGTTTTGCGTCGCGATGTTTTCCTCCGCTCTGTGCAACTTTAAGCGCGAATCCCAGATGCGACTGTGCAGTTCGCGGGAACCTTTTCAGATCGTCTTTGCTGTTACGAATCCATACGAGCGGCTTGAGCGTTTCCCCTTTTCGCAGCGACACAGTCCAAGCTTATGCTCTTATGGGCATACTGTCGATACAGAAGCGCTGCTTGGGCTGTCGGCGAATCAGGGCGAGTTAGTTCGGAAATCTGTTCAAGCGGGGGGAGATCTGATCTAGGGTTGAGAGACCGGTCGTGCGCGTTGGTCTGTGGCCGAGGACGTGTTCGTTGCGATCCAGGAATTCCAGCAGCGCCCGCTTGACGTAGTGATTCCTCTTGTGCCCCGTTTCGAGGGCGAGGTTCTCAAGGCGCCGCATCGCTTCCTTCTTCGTCATTTGAGCGGCGATCATAGTGCGGAGCCGATCGACCGTGAAGTTCTGAACCCCCCATTTTGTGGAAAAACCAACCGATCTGTGGATAAACGAAATTCGCGGAGTTTGGGCGAACTGCGCGGAAAATCAGTCCAGGCGCTTCTTTTGTTTTTTGTTGATTCTCGATGGATCGTGCTAGGGTCCGGCCGATGGCTAAGTCGTTCAGCACTGCGCTTGCCGATATTTCGCTTCCCGACACTGATGGGCGCGAAGTTCGGCTTGGTTCTTTGTGGGAACGCGGCCCGGCGGTGGTCGTCTTCCTTCGCCACTACGGATGAATCTTCTGCCGCGAGCATGTTGCGCAGTTGCGCGACCATGAGCGGGAGTTCCGAACCAAGGGCGCCAATCTCGCGGCTATCGGCCTTGGCGATATGCGCTACGCGCGCCTGTTTCGCGAGGAGACTGGAATCGCGTTTCCGCTGCTGGTCGACGAGCAGCGGCTCGCGTATCGCGCCGCAAGCTTGAAGTCGGCGAACCTTTTGCATCTGCTTCGACGTGACAATGCGAAAGCGAGGACGCGCGCGCAAGCAGGCGGGCATCGGCAGCATAAGTTGGGCGCGAACCCTTTTCAGCTCGGAGGGAGTTTCGTTTTCGGTCCCGGCAACGTCGATCTCTACGCTCACGTGAGCGAGACCTTCGGCGACAGCGCATCGCCAGGCGCGCTGCTTGGCGCTCTCGCTTAGTCGAGCAAGGTTCAAGATTCATTTCGCCTGCAACGCGCGTAAATTGCGGTCGGTGATGCGAACGTTCGAAAGCGTTCCTCGCGTAACGTGCCGATGGTGGCGCTAGTCGCGCGTCGTCACTAAATGTAGATGGTCGGCTACTCTCTCCCCCGAGAAGCCGAAGGCACGCGTGGCCACATGCCCTTATGGTGAAGCCACGGCGTGCCTTCTTTTTTTCACTCGCGATTGCTTACGCGTCAACCGGCGCGGTATCCATGCAGGCGAAGGCTACTGGAAGGAGCAATCGTCGCGATGAAATGGCCGGCGGGATTCGAACCTGACAAGTCATCCGTTTACGCCCGCAACGAAATTGCGATTGCGGCGCCGCCCGAGCGCATCTGGCGATGGTTGATTCGTGCCGCAAAGTGGCCCGAATGGTACAGCAACAGCGCCAACGTGAATTTCATTCGCGGCAATCCACCGGACCTCGCGCGCGACACTGAATTCAAATGGAAGACGTTCGGTGCGACCGTAACGAGCCGCGTGATCACATTCGAACCGGCGCGCGAACTCGGATGGGACGCGCGCGGAGTGCTGCGCGCCTATCACGGCTGGCTTATCGAACCGGATGGCCGCGGCGGATGCCGCGTCATCACCGAGGAATGCCAGAACGGACTCGTACCGAAACTCGCTTGGTGGTATCTGCGCCCGATGCTCGAGCGCGGGCATCAGAACTGGGTCGAGAGCCTCAAGCGCGTAGCCGAAGGCGGAGATCCGCCGTAGCTGTCGGGAGGCGTGGCTATTCGTCGGCGAGGATCACTTCAAAGTGAGCGGTGTTGTCGCGCACCATCCCCATCGACATTAGAAACTGTCCCACCCGAAGCATCGGAGCGACGTACCAGTACTTGCGGAGCGTGAGGCCGTTCACCATGTCGCGCTCCTGCTTGTCGGTGATCACGCGCACGTTGCCGTTGAAGACTTCGTCGCCAACCCGCAGCGAGATGGCCGGCCGCACCTTGACGTTGCGGACCCAGCTGCGATTCGCATTGGCGGAGATGAGATACAGCCGGCCCTCGTCGAGCAGGTACCAGATAGTCACTTCGTAGGGGCGGCCGCTCTTGCGTCCATAGTGAGTGAGACTCAGCGTCTGACGGTCGCCGGCGCGCCGCAGCCGTTCGAAAGATTTCGATGCCATAGTCTATGCACCTCGAGTTCGATGGTAGTCCTCGCGCAACAGACCCATCAGGTGAACGTCGCGATATTTTCCGTCGACGAAACTCTCCTGCCGGAGCAGTCCTTCGCGGACGAAGCCGCATTTCTCGTAGCATCGCAGCGCGCGGGAATTATCTGCCAGGACGGTGAGCCACAATCGATTGAGGTTCATTTTGTCGAAAGCCAATCGAATCACGATTCGGAGCGCGTCGGTGCCCAAACCCTTGCCCCAGAGCTGTTTCTCGCCGATCGTGAGGAAGAATTCAGCCTTGCGGCTCTTCCAGTCGATGAACCTGAGTCCGCAATCGCCGACCAGCTTGCCGTCGAGCGTTTCGATCGCGAAGTACTTCGCGTCGTCGCCGCCCGCCGACGCCATCTCGATGAATTTTTCCTGCTGCGCGCGCGAGAGCAGATTGGGCGGCCCCAGCCATCGCGTGACTTCCTCGTCCGAGAACCATCGGAACAGCGCGTCGGCATCAGCCTTTTCGTAAGCGCGCAGCCTGACCAGTTCGCCCTGCATAGGACTCCATCGCGCGACTGGCTATTCGCGCTATTAGCTACTGAGTAATGGTTTTTCTTCCATCACGCGGCGCCAGGCGAAGTTAACCCGGATTTCTAATACCCCAAAATTGGCGTGCGGTGAAACCTTTCGTGGTCGTTAGCATCAAAATGTAGCGATGGTAATCATAGAAAAAGCCGCTCGTCAGGTTACGACTGTCATTTGAAGAGGAACATTCTCATGCAAACGATCCATTATCGCGCCGCCGAGGTTAATGGTCTGAAGATTTCGTATCGCGAAGCGGGTCCGAGCGACGCTCCGACATTGCTGTTGATGCACGGGTTTCCGACCGCCGGGCATATGTTCCGCGATTTGATTCCACTTCTCGCGGATGACTTTCATCTCGTAGCGCCAGACCTGCCGGGCTTTGGTCAGTCGGACCTGCCCCCACGCCAAAAGTTCAAATACACGTTCGAGAACCTCGCGGAGACGATCGATCGTTTCATCGACAATGTAGGGCTGAAACGCTTTGCGATCTACATTTTTGATTACGGCGCTCCCCTGGGCTTGAGGATTGCTTTGAAGCATCCGGAACGCATAACCGCGATTGTTTCGCAAAATGGCAACGCCTACGAGGAAGGGTTGAGCGACGGCTGGAACCCGATTCGGAAATATTGGGAAGACTCATCGCAGGCGAACCGCGACGCGCTCCGCGCCTTCCTCAAGCCCGAGACGACGGTCTGGCAATACACTCACGGCGTCTCCGACGCGACCAGGGTTTCGCCCGACGGCTACTCGCTCGACAGTTTCTACCTGACCCGGCCTGGTGCGGATGAGCTGCAGCTTGACCTGTTCGGCGACTACAAGAGCAACGTCGCGCTTTACCCGGCCTTCCAGAAGTATTTCCGAGACCATAAGCCGCGATTTCTGGCCGTATGGGGAAAGAACGACCCGTTCTTCCTGCCGGCCGGCGCGGAGGCCTTCAAGCGGGATATTCCAGGCGCAGTCGTGCGCTTCTTCGATACCGGGCACTTCGCGCTGGAGACGCACGTCGCGGAGATCGCGGCGGCGATCCGCGATTTTCTTGGCGGCTGATTTCGCTACTCGGTGCGTCCACATCTCGCGTGAGCCGATGGCGCGGCAGTAATCGCGAGACAGTAAAACCAATTGGAGTCTAATCAGATGGCCGCTCTTCCTCTAATTGTCTTCGACGTCAACGAGACGCTCCTCGATCTCACGACGATGGAGCCGACGTTTGAGCGTATCTTCCGCGACAAAGGCGCCATGCGCTTTTGGTTCGCTAACCTCATTATGTATTCCTCGGCGCTGACGGTAGCCGGATGCTATGTGCCTTTCACAGATATCGGTTCGGCTGTGATGAAGATGCTTGCCGATACGCGCGGTATCAGGATCGACGAGGCGGATAAGAAGGAACTCTTCGACAAGTTTTCGACGATGCCTCCCTATCCGGAGGTGCCGCCGGCTCTTCAGAAGCTGCGCGAGGCAAGATTCCGGCTATTCACGTTGACAGACAATTTGCCGGAGGTGCAGACGCGTCAGCTCGAACACGGTGGGATTGTCGATCTCTTCGAGCGGCGTTTCAGCGCGGACGGCGTTAAGCATCACAAGCCCTCGCGGCAGGCCTACGCCTATGTTGAGAGGGAACTCGGGGTCGAGCCGGCTCGGCTTTGCCTTATCGCTTGCCATACATGGGACACCCTCGGCGCCGTCGCCGCGGGCTGGAAGGCTGCCTTGATCAAGCGGGTGGGCAACGACGTCTTGGGAGTCGGCCCGCAGCCGAATATCGTCGGTGCGAACCTGGACGACGTCGCCGATCAGCTGATCGCGCAGTACAAGGAGAGCGCCCATGTCGCGTGAGAATGTGAGTGTTGTTCTGGTGCACGGCGCCTGGGCTGACGGATCGAGCTGGGCCAAAGTCATCGGGCCGCTGGCCGCCGAAGGCGTTAGGGTGCTCGCGGCTCCGTTGCCTCTGACCTCGTTTGCTGAGGATACGGCGGCGGTTGAGCGCACGCTCGAGCGAGCTTCGGGGGCGGTCGTACTTGCGGGCCACGCGTACGCCGGGGCTGTGATCGCGGCTACACGGAGTGAGAAGGTGAAGGCGCTGGTTTACGTCGCCGCGCTTGCTCCTGATGAGGGCGAGACTGTCGCCGACGTCTTCTATCGTACGAAGCCTCATCCGATGGCTCCAAAGTTGGCACCGGACGATCATGGCCTGATCTATCTGCCGGAGGAGTCATTCGCCGCGGCGTTCGCGCAGAACGCGTCCGCTGAAGAATTGGCACTGCTCGCGGCGGTTCAGCGGCCGATTTCGCCCGCATGCATTTCGGTGCCTGTGAATCGCCCACTCTGGAAGGACCGCCCAACCTGGTTTCTCATGGCGGAGCAGGACCGCATGATTATCCTAGACACGCAGCGTTTTATGGCGGAGCGGATGCACGCCCGGGTGCGCTCGCATCCGGTAGACCACGCGCCAATCGTTACCGCGCCTGGCCTCGTCGTCGAAATCATACGCGAGGCCATCCGGGAAGCGATCAACGGCTGATCGCCGGAGGTGTTCCCATGTTCGACGGCTTCGCCCACAAGCGCATCAAGACCTCGGGGACGGAGATCGCTCTGGTGCAGGGCGGCAACGGCTCGCCGCTGCTCCTCGTTCACGGCTATCCGCAGAATCATGTGATGTGGCACAAGGTCGCGCCACGCCTCGCCCAGCGTTTCACGGTCGTCGCGCCCGATCTGCGCGGCTATGGCGCCAGCGGCAAGCCGCCCACCGACGCCGAGCACCTGCCCTATTCCAAGCGCGCGATGGCGCTCGATCTGGTCGAGGTGATGACTGCGCTTGGTTTCGATCGCTTCGATATCGTCGGGCACGATCGGGGCGCGCGTGTTACTTATCGACTCGCGCTCGACCATCCTGATCGCGTCCGCCACGCGACGGTCCTCGACGTCGTGCCGACCATCGAGCAATTCGAGCGAATGGATCGCAACGGTGCGCGCGCCGCGTACCACTGGTTCTTCCTGGCGCAGCCCGCGCCCTTTCCCGAAACCCTAATCGGCAAAGACCCGGACTACTTCATCGAGCATTCGATGCAGGCCTGGTGCGGCACACCCGGCGCCTTCACGCCCGAGGCGATGGCCGCCTATCGCGAAGCTTTTCGCGACCCTGCCGTGATTCATGGCACTTGCGAAGATTATCGCGCGGGCATCGGCTGCGATTGCGCCTTCGACGACGCCGATCGCAAGGCCGGGAAAAGGATCGCGGCGCCGCTGCTTGCGCTATTCGGCGCGCGCGGGCGGCTGTTTCGCGGCGACCGACGGCTCGATATCTGGAAGCACTGGGCGCTCGACGTCCGCGGCGAGTCGCTCGAATGCGGGCATTTCATCGCCGAAGAAGCGCCCGACGCCCTGCTCGAGAAGTTATTAGCGTTCCTCTGATCTGACCACTGGGCGAGCCGGAAAGGACAGCACGATTCCCACAACCAGTATTCCATCCTCGTAGGCGTCGCACAGCCTGACCAGTTCGCCCTGCATCTGACTCCATCGCGCGACGCCAGTGGCGAACTGGCATACGCAGAGGACTTAAAATTCTCGGGAGGGCAACCTCCGTGCGGGTTCGAGTCCCGCCCCCCGACGTTGAAATATGTCGCGCGCAGAATCGATCGCGCCGATCTCTCTACGGCAGACAGACTGCATGCGGCGGCGTCTGCTTGAGGCAGGCCACCACGGGCGTCAGGACCGGGCGCGCCACGCCCAAGATCTCTGCCACGGTGTTGTTGTCCGGGTTCGCCACCCAGACGTTGCCGGAGGCGTCGATTGCCACGCCGTCCGGCCCCTTGAAGTTGGCGCCGCTGGCGTTCAAGTTGTTGGCTGTGCAACTTCCGGGGAAGCAGGCCGGCAACTCAGTCACGCTGTTGCCAAGGCTGTTCGCCACCCAGACGTTGCCGGCGGCGTCGATTGCCACGCCGGCCGGGCCGTCGAAGTTGGCGCCGGGGGCGTCGTCATTGTTCAAGGGCAAAACGCCGACCTCGCTGGGGATAAACTCGGTCACGCTGTTGCCGTTCGTGTTCGTCACCCAGATGTTGCCGGCGGGGTCGATTGCCACGCCCTGCGGGAAGTCGAAGTTTGCGCCGAAGAGGAGGTTGTTCGTGAAGGTGAAGAAGGAAGTGCCGTTGGAGTTAGACTCCAACTCGGTCAGGCTGTTTCCGCCCTCGTTCACCACCCAGACGTTGTCGGCGGCGTCGATTGCCACGCCGGCCGGGCCGTCGAAGAAGCCGGAACTGAAATTGGTGGCGAACCCTAGGTGGCCCGAGATCAATTCGGTCACGCTGCTGCCGCCGTTATTCGCCACCCAGACGTTGCCGGCGGCGTCGATTGCCACTGTGACCGGCCCGTTGAAGTTGTTGGCGCCGATGAGGTTGTTGTAGTTGACGGCTGTGCAACTTCCGGGGGTGCAGCCGGCCGGCAACACAGTCACGCTATTGCCATCGTAGTTCGCCACCCAGACGTTGCCGACAGCGTCGATTGCCACGCCCTGCGGGAAGTCGAAGTTGGGGCCGATGGTGTTCGAGTTGTTGAAGTTGCCGACGAAGCCGCCGCTGGGGGTCAACTCGGTCACGCTGGGGTTACCAAAGGTCATACCAGTGTTCGTCACCCAGACATTGCCGGCGGCGTCGATTGCCAGAAATTCGGGGGCGTCGAAAAAGGTCTCTTGTAAGGGATCAGGGTCATAGCCCAAACCGATCGCGATCTCGAAGCCGTCGGGCTGGGTGCTCAGACCGTCAGCAAAGGGCGGAGACGCGCCCTGAAGAGCGAAAAACGCAGCTACGTTCGCGAACGGTTGGGTCGCCATCATATGCGCCGTCGTCAACGTGGTGCCGCCGCCGCTCACCAGCGTGGTGCATGCGCTCGACGACGATCCGGAACTCTCCACGCACGCCGCCAGGATGTTCGCAATCGTATCCATCCGCTCCCCGCCGTCACCGGAGAACGGACTGCTCCAGAAACTCGCTAGCGCGCCGGTCGAGATATCAACGAGATTAGCCTGCAACTGGTTGACCGCATTGAGAAAGCCGGTCGCGTTGCTCGATGGCGCGCCGATGATCTGGCCCGTCGAGTCGATGAACTGCGCCAGCGCCCACTCGGCGGCCACTGTCGTCAGTTCGTTGATCGTGACCAGCCCTTGAGGCAGGGCATTGGACATCCCCAACACTCCCATCAAACCGATCGCCGAGTTGCTCCCGGATCCGGCATTACCTCCGGTCGCTACCAGATAGAGTACGGTGGGCGCGGCCGGCGGAAAGTAAGGCAGGATGAAGTAGCCATCGTATGTGGTTGTGCTGCCCAAGCTTGTAGCACCCGAGCCGTAAGCCGTGCCCGCCGCATAGAGCGTCACCGTTGTGCCTGAGACGGGGCCAAGCCCACCCTCCACCGTTCCGATAATCGCGGCCGAAGGGGTCGCGGTTGCAGTTGGGGTCGCTGTGGTCGTGGCGGTCGCGGTTGCCGTAGCAGTGGCTGTCGAAGTAGCTATGGCAGTCGCGGTCGCAGTTGCGGTCGCGGTGGGCGTTGGTGACGGCGCGGTGCCGAATGCTACACCGCTGAGACTCAAGGTCTGCGGGCTCCCGATCGCGTTGTCGGCGACGATCAGTTTGCCGGTCTCGGATGTGCCCGTAACAGTCGGGTCGCTGATTGGATCGAACGTCATCGAGATTTGACAGTTTCCGCCCGCCCCAATCTGCGAGCCGCATGCGGCACCATTTGCCGCGAACGGTCCGCTCGTGGTGATCGACGTAATTTGCAGAGCTAGGAGGTTGGGGTTGAACAGCGTGACGATAGTCGGCTCCGACGTGGTGCCTACCCGCACCCTGCCGAACGAAATCGAGGGCGACGAGAACGTCGGCTTCGCTAGAATTCCGGTGCCGGTGAGCGAAACCGATTGTGGACTGCCGGTCGCGTCGTCGATGATGCTCAAAGCTCCGCTCAGAGCGCCCGTCTGGATGGGACTGAAGGTCGCGGTGATTGCGCAGGTGGCGCTCGGCGCCAGATCGTTGCCGCTGCATCCGTCGCTCGCCGTCGAGAAGTCTCCCGACGGAGCCACGCTGTCGATATGGATCGTTGCGCCGGTGAGATTCTTAAGAGTAGTCGTCTTCGCAGCGCTGGTTGCTCCAACAACTATATTGCTGAAGTTCCAGGTCAAAGGAGTGATCGTAAGCTTGCCCGGGACACCGACGCCGCTTAGAGCCGCCGACCCGGCAATGGCGTTCGCTGTATCGCTGATCGCCAGCGACGCGTTGCGGGTGCCAAGCGCGGCGGGCGTGAACGTCAGCATCACCGTGCAGTTGCTTCCTTTGGCCAGCGTCGACGTGCATCCGTTGCTGCTGATTGCAAACTCGCTGGCGTCCGGACCGCTGATCTGAACACTTAATCCTGTAACCGGCTGGCCGGTGAGAGGATTGGTTATCCTGACGCTCTTGGCAGCGCTGGTCGCACCGGTAACGCCGAAGTCCACGTTGCCGAACGCAACGCTGGCGGTGACCGTCAGCCCGGCCGCAGCGGCAGGTATACTAAAACCGAGCGTAACCAAGGCGAGCGCAAGCGACCAGACGGCAACCGCGATACGGCGCATACGGCACAGTCCCTCCCCACTTGGCAGCGGTCAGAACGGTGCCTTCACTGCGAGCCGCCGATTGCCTTCCGTCGTTTAATCACACTTAGATAGTTTTTTGCAAGCAAAATTCACATCGAAGCGTGAATTTCGTAGAATTTGTTCTCCAAGTAACCTAACGGACTCCCTATGTAGCCGACTCGGCTAATCAGCGATTCGTGATCATCTGAAGCGCAGTTAAAATTCTCGGAAGGGCAACCTCCATGCGGGTTCGAGTCCCTCGCCTCGCACCATTATTTTTGGCGGGCGCAGCTCTATCGGTTGAATGCAACGATCGACCGCTATCGACGATTGAGCATTGCGTGCAGTCAGATCGCGCGGCCGCCTACTGAGTAATGGTTTCCATCACGCGGCCGCTTGCGCCGTCGACGATATTGACCTCGACCGGCGAGGAGATGTTGTTGTCTTTCTTGGCGGTGTCGATTCCCGCCTTCAGGTCGGTCAGGAACTTGGTTTTTGCAAACGGCGGCATTTCATCCATCGGAAAGTTGTCCATCAAGACCCGCGCCTTGAGCTTGTCTGGCCACTGGACGGAGCCGACTTTTGGTCCCGCAATAGGCAGCCCGCGCACCATCTGCTCGATAGCGCCGTGAAAATCCTGTGCTCCCGCCGTTGGCGAGGCTGCGGGCGATCCGGATGCTTGCGCGGCCATCGCCGCTGACGCCGCCGGAGAGCCCGCCGCTGCGGGACTCTTCGCCGCCGCCGCTGAACTCTTCGCCGCTGCCAATCCGGCCGGCGTCGCCGCGGACGCGGCTTGTATCGACGCGGTGGGAGTGGGCGCACCGCTGAGTTTTGCGATCAACTCCTTCACCCGGTCCCGCGCATTGTCGTCCGGCGCGAGCGCTATCGCCTGCTTGAGCGTCGCGTCGGCCTCATCGGGTTTATTTTCCTGCGCGTACGCGATTCCCATGTTGTAGTACGCTTGGAAAAATCCGGGCTTGGCGGCGATCGCCTTCTTGTACTGCACCACCGCTTGATCGGCGTTGCCGGTGTAGAGATACATCGTGCCGAGGTCGGTGCGAACTTCCGGATCGTCCGGTTTCTTCTTCAGATAGTGCTCGTATGCCGCCACCGCTTCGTCGTAATGCTGCTTGTCGTAGTCGATATCGCCGATGCCGCGCAGCGCTTCGAGGTTGTCAGGCTCCAACTTCAGCACGTGGCCGTACGCGTCCTCGGCCTTGGCGTAGTAGGTTTGATCGAACATCGCGGCGCGCATCGAAACCGTGCCCAGCTTGTCCCAGGCGCCGGCGTCGCGAGGCTTCGCGAGCGCTTCTTTTTCGATCTTGTCGATAAACGTGCGAGCCTCCGTCGGCAGCTCGACGGTGGGATGTCCCGGCGGCAAGCCGCCGTTCTGACTTCCCTCCGCCGCGGCGTTCTGGTCCGGCGCGGCCGCGGTCGGCGCGGCATTGGCTGGATTCGACGCGGGAGCCGCGCTGGAAGCGACTGCGACCGGCGGCGCGACAGCGATTTGCGCGCCTTTGGGCGTGTTCAGATATATCCACGCGGCGGCGCCAAAGCCTACAACGGTGATCGCGGCGAACACGAACACGAACGCCGTCGTAATCTTGTTACGTCCCAAGTTCGCGCCGCCCCTGAAGCCGGCCGCTTCGCCTGCGCCCGACGCCGGAGTGGCCAGCGCGCAGCCGCAGTCCACGCAGAACTTCGCCCCGGCCATCAGCGGCGCGCCACATTGCGGACAAAATCGCATCAGCAAATTCCTACATGCGGCCTGATCGCAGCGCAACATGGCCCGAATTCGGGTTCCCGCCTTCGAGCCACCGTTGTATAGTCCGGCAAAGTCTATTTTCGCGAGGCTACTGACTATGCAGCTGTACGACGCTTTCGGACCCAACCCGCGCGCGATGCGAATGTTCCTGGCCGAGAAGGGAATTACAATCCCCAGCAAGAACGTCGACATGATGACGGCGGAAAATCGCAAGCCGCCCTACACCGACCGCAATCCCGGCGGACAAGTGCCGGCGCTCGAGCTCGACAACGGCAAGTGTATCGGCGAGACCGTCGCGATTTGGGAATACCTCGAGGAGAAGCATCCGACGCCCGCGCTGATCGGCACCACCGCCGAGGAACGCGCCGAGGCCCGCCAGTGGCAGCGCCGCGTCGAGCTGCTCATAACAGAGCATCTCTATAACGGCTTCCGATATTCCGAGGGCGCGCAGATGTTCAAGGATCGGATGCGCATCCTGCCGGAGGCGGCCGCGGGCCTGAAGGCAATCGTCCAGGACAAGCTCAAGTGGCTCGACAAGCTGCTCGAGGGCAAGCAGTACATCGCGGGCGACCGCTTCACTGTCGCCGACATCATTTTGTATTGCGCGCTCGACTTCGGCGGCAGCGTCAGGCAGCCGCTCGACCCGTCGTTGAAGAACGTCAACGCGTGGTTCAAGCGCGTCGATTCGCGTCCCAGCGCCAAGTCGAGCCTGCATCCCGCGTCGGCGAAAACCGGGATGAAGGGTTAGCTGCGGGATCGTCTTGCGATGCCCGCAAATTTCGAACAGGTAACTGCGCAGCTGACCGCATTGGTGCGCGCGAAGACCGGCGACGTCGGCGCGCGAGCGCATTCGCTCGAGTCGCTGCCGGGTCACGCGGGATTCAGCTACAGCTTCATCCTCGAGCGCAGCGATCCGGGCGCAACGCCGGCTGGGAAGTTCGTCGTGCGCATCGCGCCGCCCGGCGTGAAAATTTCAGGCCCCGCCGACATCGTGCGGCAGGCGCGCGTGATGGCGTCGATGGCCGGCACGCCGGTCGCGGTGCCGCCGATCATCTGGTTCGGCGACGAGCCCGAGTTCTTCGATCGTCCGTACTTCGTTGGCGGCTTCGTCGAGGGATTCAAGCTCAGCGAATCTCCCCTGCCTCACGCGCATCTGAAGCGCTTGGCGCGCAGCGGGATCGCCACGATGGCCGCGTTGCACAACGTCGCGTGGGAGCCGCGCCACGACGCGTGGGGCGAACCGTTCGCGCTCAGCGAGGAGCTCAAGCGCCTCGACTACCTGCTCGATCGCCCGACGCTCGATCCCGCCGTCGTCGCGCGCGCGCCCGAACTTCGCGAGCGCCTGCGCTCGAGCATCCCCACCGGAGCGCGCATCGGATGCGTCCATGGCGACTTCCAATGGTCGAACGTGCTGTTCAACGAGGAACGCGTGGTCGCGCTGATCGATTGGGAAATTTCGCTGGTCGGCGCAACGCTGCTAGACCTCGGCTGGATTTGCTTCTTTTCAGACCCCGGAAGCTGGGTAAGTGTGGATCCTGGCCGCGGCTCACTGCTCAACGCCGACGAGATCGTCGATACGTACGCCGAGGCCGCCGGCTTTCCGGTTTCGATTCCTGAAGTGCGATGGTTTCGCGCGTTCGCGGGCTACCGCTTCGGCGTTATCACCTGCTTCAACCTGATGCTGCACAGGCGCGGCAAGCGCCACGATCCCTTATGGGAAGACACGGCGCTGTCGGCGCCGCGAATGTTCGAGCACGGCCTGGAACTGGTGTCATCCTGAACTCTTCGTTTGGCGTCCGCACCGCTCTGTGCTGGAATCGCGTTCTGCCATTCGTGATCGGCACCAGGAGGTGGCGAAATGGACAGTGCGGCCAAGCGGCAGCCTGAAATTCTGACCCCCGAGGAAAACCATCCGGCGCTCAACGCGCTCCTCGGCGCCAATCCGTTCGTCGGCCTCGATGCCACCCAGGTTGTCGGCACTCTAACGACCTTGCTGACGCATATCGCGTCGCAGCCCGCCGCCGTCGCGTCTCGCGCATTTCAACTGTCGCTCGAGCTTGGGCAGATCGTCGCGGGCGTCTCGTCGGTGGCTCCCGAAGCTGGCGACAAGCGCTTCGCCGATCCCGCCTGGACGCAGCATCCGCTCTACCATCGCATGATGCAGGCGTACCTCGCGTGGCGCACTGCGATGCACGATCTCGTCAACGAGGACGAAAGCATCGAGTGGAAGAGCGTCGAGCAGCAGAAGTTCGCGGTCACGCTGATGACCGAGGCGCTCGCGCCCACCAACGCGTTCTGGCTCAATCCCAGCGCGCTCAAGCGCGCCTTCGACACCGCGGGGATGAGCGTGATGTGGGGGCTGCGCAACTTCCTCGGCGATCTGTGGAACAACGGCGGGATGCCGGAGACGGTCGACAAGCGGCCGTTCGAAGTCGGCAAAAATCTCGCGCTGTCAAAGGGCGCCGTGGTTTTCCGCAGCCCGGTCTGCGAGGTGATCCAGTACGCGCCCGCGACCGACAAGGTCTACGAGCGCCCGCTGGTGTTCATCCCGCCGCAGATCAACAAGTTCTACATCATGGATCTCGCGCCGGGGCGCAGCTTCGTCGAGTACGCCGTCAAGCACGGGCTCCCGATGTTCACGATCAGCTGGCGCAACCCGACGCCGCGCGATCGCAACTGGGGACTCGACGAATACGTGACCGCGTGCAAGGACGCGATTGCCGCCGCCTGCGAGATCACCGGCAGTCCCGATTGCAACGTGCTCGGCGTATGCGCCGGCGGCATCACGACGTCGCTGATGCTCGGCCATCTCGCGGCCTCGGGCGACAAGCGCGTCGACGCGGTGACGCTGCTGGTGACGATGCTCGACACGAGTCTGCCCTCGATGACCGGGATGTTCGCGACCGAGGATGCGATCAAGGCAGCGCGCGATCGCTCGGCGGAAAAAGGCGTGCTTGACGGCGGCGACATGGCGCGCGTGTTCGCCTGGCTGCGTCCGAACGATCTGGTGTGGAACTATTGGGTCAACAATTACCTGCTCGGCAACGATCCTGCGCCGTTCGACATCCTCTATTGGAACGCCGACGCGACCAATCTTCCGGCCAAGCTGCACGCGGGCTTTCTCGATCTGTTCCTGAGAAATCCGCTGACCCAGGGCGGCGAGGTCTCGGTGCTCGGCACGCCGATCGATTTGCACGCGGTCAAGAATGATATCTACCTGGTGGCTGGCATGACCGATCACATCTGCGCGTGGCGCGCATGCTATCGCGCGACGCGGATGTTCGGCGGACGAATGGAATTCGTGCTCGGCTCGAGCGGCCACATCCAGAGCCTCGTCAACCCGCCGGGCAACTTCAAAGCCCGCTACTACGTCGGCGCGCGCCTGCCAGAAGATCCCGACGAATGGGTCAAAGGCGCGGTCGAGAACAAAGGCACCTGGTGGGATCACTGGGTAAAGTGGGTAAGCGCGCGCTCAGGCAACGAGCGCCCCGCGCCCAAGACTCTGGGCAGTGACCTATACAAAGCAGGAGAACCGGCGCCAGGCCTATACGTCCACGAACGCCACTAGGAAAGTAAAGCTACCTTACCCCATTCTAGGCATTTCAGGGTTTTAGACATGTTATCTCGTATGGGATGCGGAACGTCATCTACGCCTTGAGTGGATAGCACCAAAACGACGTCGAAGTCGCGTCCCTCTCTAGCGATCTGCTCAAGTATCCCAAGTTGTTCGAATCTCCGGGCCTCGTCTATCACAATCAATAAGTATCCTGGACTCTTGCGTTCATAAATTGCGTGACGATATGACGCAAGGAGCAGCAGGCCAGTACATAAAGCGCTAAGTGAAGCGTCGGATTTGCTGATATCGAGGATTAGCGATGACCTGACGAGGTCGCTGAGATGACGACCGACTCCTGGACCGGACAGACATCCTCCTAAGCTAGTACTAAGTTCTTTGGCCGTCGGGTCATCTTTGTTCCTGATCAAAATCTGCAAATTGCGCCATTCGGGAGCCGGCTTGACCCAGGATGCCTGCTCATTCTGGTATATGCCGGCCAGTTCGTACGCCTTCACAATTTGATCCGTCAGCATGTCTTGATGCTTTCTGTCCAATGCGTAAGAGTCCGCGAACACTCTGGCTAGCTCGGCGGCACATGACGTCGGTCCCCATAATCGCAGTGCCGGAAGCTCAAATGGGTTGAAAGGCAGTGAGCTGCTCACTGGCAACACTTGCGGCAGATTGCTATCAAGCGGAAAGGTACCAACGCTGAACTCATGCTTCGGATCGACTACTAGTCTCAAGCTGTCGTCTCGGAAACACCCTTTGATCGCTTTCTTCAGTACGGTCGACTTCCCCGTACCTGAAGCCCCGATAACAAGAAGATGGTTATTATGTCTGCCTTCCAGGTTCCACTGAACTTCCTTGCCGGTCGCCGGATCAATACCCAGATCGACCGACATCAAGCCTGCAGGCGCACGCGGAGTGTCCAATCGGGCAGTTTCGAGCGCGGCAGTTAGCTCGTTGTAACCCCACTTCAGCCTCATCAGTCTGGCGAGCCTATATCGTGAAGTAGGGTGCCAGCTGCCTCCCCCGGGACCGCTCAGCCCAAAAGGAAACCTATCTGACCGAAGTATCCGAGCGAGCATATCCAAGTCGAGCGACACAGCCTGAAGATCTGTGAACTCCGGATCCGGATCTGATTCCCGCCACCGATGATAAAGTTCTTCAGAGGATACGGGTAGATCGACGTGAGCGCAAAATGTGAGATTCAGAATGTCGTATTGGAGAAAGACGCCTAGGACACGGACGTTTGACTCGTTAACGATCTGACTGTTCTTCCCGAAATATTCTTCATTTGCGCCTCTGGCTGTGGCGCGAAAGAGAAGCTGGTTGCCCGCACTAAGATCTTCAATCCAAAGTTGTTCTTCGAATGAACAAGACCAAGTACTGGGATAGTAATCGAGTTTTTTGCTGCGCAGGCCCAGAACCAGCATGTTGTCAGTCGTCGTAGCAGTCGCGTGTACGACGGCTATGTGCGGCGACAACGCGTCGTCAGGATCAAGACTCTGTCTCTCGTATTTGCGCCGAAATCGAAGAGCACGGTCGTCATTTGCTAGCAATGCCTCATGAAAAGCGAGCACCGTAGAGTATTTTGTGAGGACCGTGCCTAGTTTCAGTGGTCCATCGTCCAGAACACCGGGGCCTAAATTCCGAACACACAACTTGTCGCGATCAATCTTGGCAGGATGGGCGATTCGATAGGCCTCGCCAAGGTGCTGGAGCTCGTCATCGAGTGGAAAATAATCTGGGCGATGTTCCACTTCCACGCTCTTTTCGCCCTGCCAGGATCCGGCAGGACAGGGCAAAATGTCTACGCCGTCATCGATTGCGGACTTCTTGATTTTGCAGCGATCCAAGAACTCCTTCGTCCGACTTGAGGGACCGACAAAATCCGAAATAGCGCTCATTTGAACCCCCTAACTACACGGCGGTTATACCCGTCCGAACAAGCGAGGCGGCGGACGAGTATGACCGGAAACCTCCATTTCGAATCCTGACTCCGAGTAGCACCAGCGCCGAGCGGTTTGCAAATGCCAAAGTTTGGAACGTTCTCATTCCCGGACGAGCGTCAAACTGGACGAAGGACTCCGGTGTGCCAATAAGCTACGAAGGCTCTGTCGCTTTCAGCAACATTAGTATCTGCCGTATCGCGTGAGACTCTCGCTTAACTCTCAGTTCGAGGTTCGAAAATGTTCGCGTGATTGTTCCTTTGCGACGAGGGAAGGGATTAGGTCACCGAGCCGCGAGCACTTCCGCCAGATGGCGCACCTCGATCTTCTCGCCGGCGCGGCTCAAGCCTCCGCCGATCTGCATCAGGCATCCGCAATCGTTCGCGACTACCACTTCCGCGCCGCTCTCTTTGATGCGCGCCATCTTGTCGTCGAGCATCGACGCCGAGATATGCGGGAACTTCACCGAGAACATCCCGCCGAAGCCGCAGCACTCTTCGCGATCGCGCAGCTCGCAGATTTTGATTCCCGCCACCGCGCTCAGCAGCGTCATCGGTTCAGTGCGCACGCCCAGCTCGCGCATCAGATGACACGACGGATGGTACCCGACCGGCCGCTCGTAGCGCGCGCCCAGGTATTTCACCTTCAGCACGTTGACGATGAATTGCGAGAGCTCGAACACCCACGGCCGAATCGCGATCGCCTTGGCGGCGAGCGCGGGATCGCCTGCGAGCAAGTCGCCGTAGAAAATTTTGAGCATGCTGGTGCATGAGCCCGACGGCACGACGATCGGAACGCCCGGCTGGACAGAGTTCAGAAACCGCCGCGCGAGATCGACGGCTTCTTCGCGCATGCCTTCGTTGAACGCCACCTGGCCGCAGCAGAACGCACCACGAATCGGCGTCACCTTGAGTCGCAGCCGCTCGAGCACGGTCGCGGCGGCGTCGTTGACCTCGGGAAAAAATTCTTCGGCGAGGCAGGTCGAGAATAACTGGACTTCAGTCATTGTGCGGCCATACCACGATCACGTGCAGCGACTTCGGGCCGTGCACGCCGAGCACGATTCGCTTCTCGATATCCGCGGTCCGGCTGGGGCCGGTGATCAAAGTCAATCGATTCGCCGCAACGCCGCCGGGGGTCAGCTGGGCGAGCACCGTCGCGAGATTCGTCATCACGCGATCGATCTGAACGATCACCAGGCTCGCGGGCGGCAGCAGCGTGAGCGAACTCGGCCGCTGAGCGGTTGAAACGACTGCCAGCGTGCCGGTCGAGGCGATCGCGAAGTCCGCCTCCGCGATTCCGAGGTCGGCATCCGCGACTCGCGCACGCATCGCGGCGCGCTCGGTGTCTGCCACCGGTATCGTGCGGACGATCCTGAAGTCGGCGCGCTCGAGCGCCTCGCCGATAGCGTCCATGTCACTCGCGACGCCTTGTCCAAGCGCGACTGTCTTTGCGCCGAGCTCGCCGGCCAGAGTGACTATTCGATTAGTCACTTCGGCCGGAGTGAGTATTCCGAGGAACTTGCCGCCGACCTCTTCGAGCTCGCGTGCGAACGTCGACGCGAGCTCCGCGCGATGCGCCGACGGTGACACGGGCATCGCCGCGCTCGCATCCGCGTCGTGCGAGTTGTTCTTCGCGCCGGCGCCGAGTGCGTCCTTTACGTTCGCGATAATTTTGTGCAGCTCGGCCACGTTCAGCTTTGGGGACGCTCCGCCGTGGGCTCGGGCCGCTTATGTGGCCGCGGCCGCGGAAAGTTGCGATACTTCGTCCAGTTGCCGAACGGTCCCGGCATCCGGCGCAGATAACCATTGTGCGCGAAAGGTTTCAGCACCATCGCAGCGAATTTTCCCAACGCCCGAATCGTCCGTGGATAGCGCGCCGCCTTCGCGAACCGCCGTGCGCCCCGACGCGCCCGCTCGATCGCGCGCGGCCATTTGAGCGGATGCTTGCCGACGCTCTCCTTCCAGCGAAGGTGAAGCAGGATTCGCGGGATGTCGATCTTGACGGGACAGATATCCTTGCACGCGCCGCACAACGTCGAGGCGAACGGCAGGTATGCCGCGGCGCTGCCGAAAAGATTCGGACTGACTATTGATCCGATCGGTCCGGGATACACCGAGCGATACGCGTGGCCGCCGATGCGCCGGTAAATCGGGCAGACGTTCAGGCACGCGCCGCATCGGATGCAATTCAACGCCTCGCGCAGGACCGGATCGGCGAGCATCGAGCTGCGTCCATTGTCGAGGATCACGACGTGCATCTCGCCCGGCCCGTCGAGTTCGCCTTCGCGCCGCGGTCCCGTGATGAAGTTGGTATAGGTGGTCAGTTTCTGACCAGTCGCAGTGCGCGCAAGGATTTCCAGGAAATGGCTCAGGTCCTCGAGCCGCGGAATGACCTTCTCGATTCCCATCACGGCCACGAACGTCTCCGGCATCGTGCTCGACAGGCGCCCGTTGCCTTCGTTCTCGACGACGATCAGCGTACCGGTTTCCGCGATCGCAAAATTGACGCCGGTAACTCCAAAATCCGCGGCAAGAAAAATCGCACGCAATCGCGATCGCGCCTCGGCGGTGAGTTTCTCGGGCTCCGCAGTGTACTCGATGCCGAACTTGTCGGTGAACAGCTGGCCGATGTCTTCCTTCGACAGATGAATCGCGGGCGTGATGATGTGCGACGGACGCTCGCCGCGAAGCTGCACAATATACTCGCCGAGGTCGGTCTCGATCGCGTCGATTCCGGCCCCCGCGAGCGCGTCATTGAGATCGATCTCCTCGGTCGTCATCGACTTGCCCTTGACGACGTTCTTCGCGCCCTTGGCCTTGGCGAGTTCGACGATATAGTCGCGCGCCTGGGCCGCATCCTCGGCGAAGAAGACCCGGCATCCGCGCGCTTCGAGCTTCGAGGTCAGCTCGATAAGCAATTCGTCGAGATGCGCAATCGCGTCGGTCTTGATTCGATGCGCCGCGTCACGCTCGTTCTCATACTCCGGAAACTCGGCTTTGACTTGCGCGAAGTGATCGAGATGGCGCGCGCTGGCGCTCTCGAGCTTGCGCCGCAGCTCGTGATCGGCGACCGCGGCGCGGCTCGATTCGAAGAAATCGCGGGCTTTCGGAATTTCGGCCATCTGGGATGTCGCGCGTCAGTAGTCAGTCGGTCGGCGCGGCGTCAATTTATCAGCGCGACTCTAGTTTATTAAGGCAACCTGGCGAATCAGCCGCATTACCGCTTCGCGCGCCGCTTCGGCCGCCGGATGCTCGGGGGCCTGCGAAAGAAAACTCTGATAGTCATCGAGCGCCGCCTTGAAGCATTCCAGCCGCTCGAACAAGGCGCCGCGCTCCACCAGCTCGTCGACCGCGCGCGGCTCCAGCATGATGATGCGGTCGAGCGCAGCCAGCGCGCGCGTCCAGTCCGACGCCTCCGTATAAATGATCTTCAGGTTGCGGAGCATCCGCGCCAGGATGTGGCGCGCGCCGCGCGGCTTCAGCATCGCGGGATTCAATTCCACCGGCTGTCCGTAGATTTGCGTGAGGCGCGCGCGAATCTCGTCGAGAGCGAGAATCTTTCCGCCGACGAACGGATCGATAATCAACTCGCCGCGCTCGTCCACCGCCTTGACGAGGAAATGCGTCGGGAAAGAAACGCCATAGAGATTGATACCGAGCCGGCGGCCCACTTCGAGATACACCACCGAAAGTGAGATCGGAATTCCCAGCCGGCGTGTGATCACGTCGTTCAGAAATGAGTTGCGCGGATCGTTGTAGTTCTCGGCGTTGCCCTCGAAGCCTTTCAGCTCGAACAGAAAATGCGACAGCAACTGCACGCGCTCTACGGTATCCTCGCCCGCGCGCACGATCGGCTCAGCTTCGCGCGCGAGCGTCGCAATCTTGTCGAGGTACTCTTCGATGTCGAGGCCGGGATACTCTTCCTTCGCGATCAGCAGCGCGCCGCGCGCCAATGGCACCGGCTCCTTCGCCGCAAGCGTCGCAAATTCCCGTCGTGCATCGTTCATCGCATGACCACCGTTCGTAACAGTCTTGCTTTGCGCGGACGCTTTGACAAGCCGCCACGATCAGTTTGTTCAGATTGTTTCGATCGCGGCGGCAGACTCGTCACGCACCGCCGTGTCGCGGTCGCGGAGCGCGCGCTCGAGTGCGCGTCGTGCTGCGATTCCCCCGATCTGTCCGAGCGCCCACGCGGCGTGCGAGCGGATCAAAGGCTCGTTCTCGGTCTGCAACGCGCGACTAAGCGGCGCGACTGCGTCGGGATTTCGGGTGTTGCCCAGAGCGATCGCGACGTTGCGTAGCAGACCGCGCCGCTTGGCCCGCTTCACGGCGCTAACCGTGAAGCGGCGGCCGAACTCTTCCTCGTTGAGCGCCAGCAGCTCGGGCAAACGCGGCAGGAGGTCGGTGGTGTCATCGCCTGCCGTCGGCTCGCCGTTCCACGGACAGACGTCATTGCAGATGTCGCAGCCGAAAATCCAGTTGCCGAGCATCGGCCGCAACTCGCGCGGAATTGGCCCGCGATTTTCTATCGTCTGATACGAGATACACAACTCAGAGCGCATCACGTAGCCGTCGGCGAGCGCGCCGGTCGGACACAAGTCGAGGCATCGCCGGCACGTCCCGCAATGGTCGCGGTAAGGCTCGGTTGTCGCCTCGAATTCCGCGTCGGTGAAAATCTCTGCAAGAAAAAAGTACGAACCGTGCTCGCGGTTCAGGATCATCGTGTTCTTGCCGAACCATCCGATGCGCGCATCCGACGCCCATTCGCGCTCGAAGACCGGTCCAGTGTCCACGTACGAGCGCGTGATCGAGCCCGGACGAAGTTGCCGGATGACGCTGCCAACGGCGCGCGCCTGCCGCCGCACGACCTCGTGATAGTCGCGGCCGAGCGCGTACGCCGCGATTCTGCCGCGCATCTCGGCGCGCCAATCGACGTTCGGAGCCGCGCGTCCCGCGTACGGATAACCCAGGCTCACGACCGACTTGTAGCGCGCGTCGAGGCGGCGCGGATCGAACCGGCGCTCGGGCTCGCGCCCCAGGTAAGTCATCGAGGCGTGACCGCCGCCGGCGAGCCATTGGCGAAAAAACGCCTCGCGCTCCTTTAGCTGACGCAGCCGCGCGAACCCAACCAGGACAAATCCCAGTTCGTTGGCGGCGCGGGTCAACGCTTCACGTGAAACATCCACGGCGACACCAAAACGCTAGCATTTGCTGGGGCTTTTCGCGCGGATAATTGTGGATGCATTGACTCGACTATTGCGCTACGATTAATTTCTTGGTTAAGCGCCCGATCGACTTGTAAGCGCTTCTTACCGGAGGTTTCCAGCAAAAAGCAAAAATGGCTGAAGGACTTCATATTGAGCATCACGAGCACGAGCATGAGCATGAACATGAGCATGCTGGGCAACAGGCGCCAGCCGCGCAGATCGACACTGCGTCGCTGCCCGACGTTAAGCTGACACCGACTGCAATCGAGATGGTCCGCAAGATGCGCGCGAAGGAAGGCCTTGGCGCGGACCATGGCATGCGAATCGGTGTGGTCGGCGGAGGCTGCTCCGGGTTTCAGTATTCGCTGAACTTCGACACGCAGAAAGAAGGCGACCGGGTGACGGATTTCGGCGGCGTGCTGGTGTTGGTCGACGAGATTTCGCTGCCGTATATCGCGGGCACGACGCTGGACTACGTCGAAGGGCTGCATGGCGCGGGATTCCGTTTTGACAATCCGCGCGCGAGCCGCACGTGCGGATGCGGGTCGTCGTTCAGCGCCTAACCTCTCCCCTAACCCCTCTCCCTTCTGGAGAGGGGAACTAGAGTAAGATTGATTTGCGAGGCCGCTCCGCCAGGGGCGGCCTTTTTTCTTTTTTTTGAGCGAAGGGCGTGTTAGACGGATCAATGATGCTCGCGGGTCTGCTTTACTGGCTGTCTCCGGCGCGCCGGCGCTTCATGCGGCGGCTGGCGAAGCCGGGACTCGACACGACGCGCGCACGCCTGGCCGAAGCGGGATCGCCGCGCGCCGTTCAGTTCATCTCTACGATCCTCGACGCCAACGCCGACTTCCTCGCCTACGCGCTGTCGCCCAAGGGCCCACTTCGGATGTATTGCGATCGCGCGACGCCCGCGACGGTGGCGGCGTGTATCGCGACGATGCTTATCTACTCGGTGAACCTGTTTGCGCGCGACGAAATGACCAGCAACGAGAGCGAGATGATCCCGCTGCTGGCGCATATTGCGGGCGTCAAGCCGATCCAGGTGATGCTCCGGCGCGACGCGCTGCGCAAGGCGCCGCGCTCCGAGGAGTGGATGGTGCTGACGTGGCTCGCGAAGGACCTTGACGCCGAACCGCCGAAGTATGACGCCGAGCTTGAGCGCGCCTTCGGATACAATTATCTGTCGTACATAGCCCAGTACCGGCCGACGCTCGAGCGCGAGATGGCCGCGGCGGACACGGCGTGAAGTTTTCTGCAGGAGCCAAAGATGAAAGATCTCGAAGGGCGGGGAGTTATCGTGACCGGCGCGACGCGCGGAATCGGCCGGGCGATCGCGATTGAAGTCGCGCGGCGCGGCGCCAACGTGTCGTTCAACTACCTCAAAAGCGATCAGCAGGCGGAGCAACTCAAGGCTGAAATCGAGAAACTCGGCGGGAAGGCGCTCGCCTATAAGGTCGATGTCGGCGATTTGAAGAGCGTGCGCGAGATGGTCAACGCGACCAAGAAGGAATTCGGGCAAATCGACGGGCTGGTCAACAACGCCGGCATGACGCGCGACAAGGTCTTCGTGATGATGTCGGAAGAGGACTGGAACGAGGTTATCCGCGTCAACTTGACCGGAGCGTTCAACTTCGCGCGCGCGGCGGCGTTCATGATGATGAAAGCCAAGCGCGGATCGATCCTCAATATAACCTCGGTCAGCGGACTTATAGGACTGCCCGGTCAGGCTAACTATTCGGCGGCCAAGGCGGGACTTATAGGACTTACAAAGTCGATAGCAAAAGAAGTAGGTCGGCTAGGCGTTCGCGTTAACGCACTGGCACTTGGATTCATAGAAACCGACATGACAGCCTCATTGCCCGAAGAGAATCGAGCGCAAGCACTCGCGATGATTCCGCTAGGCCGCTTCGGCAAAGTCGAAGACGTAGTACCTATGGCGGCGTTCCTGCTAAGCGACGCTGCATCCTACATCACAGGCGCGGTAATCCAGTTAGACGGCGGCCTCGCGATGTAGCAGGGGTGACCTCCTTCGGCTTCGCTCGGGAGAGGCTCTACACCCAGTATCAAGATGCGGGACCTCGTCCCGGTTAGAACGGGGGGCGGAGCGGGTTCTGCAGCGTCACGGAAACTGCCTCGACACTCGCGCGCCGCTTTGCTAGCTAAGCGGCTGGCATTCGCTTTTTGCTGGGCGCGCGGCTTGCGGTTACTTGAGACTTCCGGGCAGGCTGCTCCAGCCGGGGGATAAAGAGGGATGAAAAATAGGGGCGGAAGAGTACACCGCGGTGTAGTCGTAGTCGTGTGCATCGCGGTGTCGGCGGTCGCCGCGATGGTGGCGATGCGCGCGCCACGAACGATCGCATCGTCGCAGTCCCTGCGCGAGAGCGATCATGCCAAGCCGGCGCCGTCGCGCCCAGTCGTTGCGGCCAATCGTGCGCCGCGAATTTCCTTATCGAAGCTGCCGCTGAGCTTCGAGCCGAACCTCGGCCAGACTGATCCGGCGGTGAAGTTTCTCACGCGCGGACACGGATACACGCTGTTTCTGACTGCGCGCGAGGCGGTGTTGTCGATGCGCGATGCTGCGCCGCGCGAGGCGGGCGGTTTGCACGGCGCGGGGGTAGCGCCGTCATCAACATTTTTCAATCGTGGCAAGACCGTGAGCGAGGGGTTGCGCCTGAAGCTTCAGCCGCCTTCGTTAATGCCTGCTGGCGGTGCGAAAGAGGTACCAGAGAAGACCGGCAAGCCGGCAGTAGTGCGAATCGCGCTCAAGGGGGCCGCGCGCGCGCCACAAATAATCGGCGTCGATCGGATGGCGGCCCGCAGCAACTATTTTATCGGCAACGATCCGAAGAAATGGCGGACCGATGTTCCCAACTACGCCAACGTCGAGCTCAAGAATGTCTATCCGGGAATCGATCTGATCTACCACGGCAGCGCGCAAGGCCAGCTCGAGTATGATTTCCGCCTCGCACCGGGCGCCGACCCGAATGCGATTCGGCTGAGCTTCCGCGGCGCGGGCAAACTGGCCCTCGATAAGCAGGGCGATCTGATCGTCAGCGTCGGCAAGAGCAAGCTGGTCGAGCATGCGCCGGCGATCTACCAGGAGAGCGGCGGTGCGCGGCGGACGATAGGAGGCGGATGGCGGCTGCATGGCGCGCACGAGGCGGGAATGCAAGTGGCGGCGTACGATCGGAGCAGGCCGATCGTCATCGATCCGGTCCTGAACTATTCGACTTACCTGGGCGGCTCCGGCGCCGACGAGGCATACGCAGTTGCGCTTGACGGCAGCGGCAACAACTATATTACGGGCTTTACGTGCTCGACCAATTTTCCGACGATGTCCCCAGCTCAGCCAAACCCCGGCGGAAACTGCGACGCATTCGTGACTGAGATCAACTCGACGGGGACGGCGATCCTGTACTCGACTTATCTGGGCGGATCAAACTTTGATGAAGCTTTCTCGATTGCAGTCGACGGAATCGGCGCTGCATACGTCACGGGCGAGACTTTCTCGAGCGATTTCCCCACCACTGTCGGACCGGATTTCGGAGGAGGGCTCGCCACCGCTTTCGTGACCAAGTTGGCGCCCGACGGCTCCTTGGCTTTTTCTCGGTACTTGGGGGGTGACAGCCTGGATGCCGCATACGGTATCGCGCTGGCTCAAGGATGCTCAACGAACTGCAACGTCTATGTTGCAGGCCAAACATACTCGGCGAACTTCCCAACGACGGCCGGCGTTTTTCAGACTGCAATACCGGGCATTAATAGCGGATTTATCACCAGGGTCAGTAGCGACGGTTCGACGCTAGTCTACTCAACGTTCCTGGGAGGGCCAAACAATCCTATCGTCGACGGAATTTACACTTACGGCGCAAGCGCTGGCGCACTGGCGATCGACGGAACAGGCGATGCCTACGTTACCGGCAGCACTATTGTGACGGGATTCCCGGTGACCAGCGGGGCGGCTCAGACCACTTTTGGAGGAGCAGCCGATTGTTTCGTGACGAAGCTGAACCCGACTGCGACGGCCCCACTAGTCTATTCGACTTTTCTCGGTGGAAGCGGAAACGAGGGTTGCGGGAGTATCGCTTTGTTGCCCGGTTGCTCGTCGAACTGCAATGCGTATGTTGCCGGTTTCAGCACCTCCAACGATCTCCACACCACACCCGGCGCGGCTCAATCGTCGACAGATGGAGTAGCGAACGGTTTAGCCGCCGAATTGAGTGCTGATGGATCCACGTTTCTCTACACAACTTACTTGGGCGGATACAATGTCGACACCATCGGCATCGCGGTTGACCGTAGCGGCAACGCTTATCTAACCGGCTATACGGCGACCTCCGACTTCCCCACCGTCAATCCGATTCAGCCCGCCGCGCCACCGAATGGAATTCTTTTCTCAAGCAGCGACGGCTTCAATACCTTTGCGCCTTCGGGTCTGCCCTCATCCGCGGGCTCCATTTACACAATAACCTCTGACAGCGCAGGCGCAATCTACGCCGCCACGACAAGGAACGGGCTGTTCAAAAGCGTCAATCAGGGCTCGAGTTTCAGTTCCACGGGTCTCTCGAGTGGCTTAGTGTCTGGCCTCGCGTTCGACCCCAGCACCGTTACTCTCTACGCTGGTGTTTCCAGCGGCCTGGTAAAAAGTACCAACGGTGGCACGACATTCACGTCTAATATCCTGCCGACCGCTGGCAGTACCCGAGTGCTTTCGATTGCCGTAATCCCATGCACGGACTGCCCGTCAACAATTCTAGCAGGAACCGTTAACGGCATATACGCAAGCTTCGACGGCGGCGCTACTTTCGGCGCTACTCCTGCAATCCCATCGACAACGGTGTTCAGCCTAGAGAGCGATCCGAATAACACCGTGAACGAGACGTCGATCGTCTATGCCGGAACCAACAAAGGCTTATTCCAAAGCACGGACGGCGGACTGACGTTCAACCAGTTCTTCTTGCCAGCCGGAGACTTGGTGGCGCTGGCCGCAGACGGCACGACCAATCCAACGACGTTCTATATCGCGTCGAGCTCGGAAGACATTGGCGTTACGGTCACGGACTTCTTCACGTTTATTGAGCAGTTTCAGCCCGGTCTAGGCTTTTATTCCCTCGCCATCGATACAAGCACGGCGATACCAACAGTTTACGCGGCTTACAGCGGAGGTGGCGTCTACAAGAGCACGGATCGCGGCAGCGCTTGGGTACTGACGAATTTGTCGGGTCAACCCGCAGGTATGACGTTGGTATCGGTAATACCGCCGAACTTCTTCGCGGGCGAATATCTTGAAGACGATGCGACGGTAACCGAACTGAACCCGAAAGGGACTGCGTTCACGTTTTCGACGTATTTACAAGGCGCAAGTCAGGATATCGGAATTGGTATTGCGGTTGACCCAACGGGTTCGACGATGCATGTCGTCGGCAGTACCGCCTCGCCAGACTTCCCGGTCGTACCCATTCTACCCATTCCAGGGGCTGTGCAGCCGAACCTGGGCGGCAACGACGACGCTTTTCTTTCTGTAATTGGCCCTCTGGCAGCTACTGCGACGGCATCTGCGACTGCCACGCCGACTGCGACGGCATCGGCAACAGCTATGCCGACTGCAACGGCATCCGCTACTACAACGGCTACTGCCACATCGACACCGACAGCAACTGCCACGGCCACAGCAACTGCCACTGCTACGGCGACCGTTACCGCGACGGCCACGACGACCGCGACTGCAACGCCAACCGTGACTGTAACCGGAACGCCGACCGCCACTGCAACAACCACGATGACCGCTACGCCGACAGCCACGGCAACATCGACACCGACAGCCACAAAGACGCCAAAGCCCAGAAAGCACAGAAAGACACCGACCCCCACTCCGACTGCGACCCCAGTTCCCGGAGACTTGGTTATCAATCCGCAGTCGGGTAATTTCGGCAGTGTAAAAGTAGGACAGGAGAAATCGGTGACATTCATACTGAGCAATTCGGCCGAGGAAGGGGCGCCGCCGATCACCTTTGCGAGCCCGTTTTCGGTCCCGCCAACCACGCCGCAGGTATTCGGGTTTGCCGGAGGGGCCACGAACTGCCCCCAGCAATTGTCCCCGCAGGCAACGTGCAACCTGACGGTGGAATTTATTCCGGCTGCGAAGGGCTCCGCATCCTCCGCGATAACTATCTTTGACAACGCGGCAAATGCGATCACCTCTGGCTCGCAACCGAGTGCGCACCAGACGATCCCGCTAAGCGGGTCCGGTGAATAGCTGGATTCCCGATGGAGGCCTACCACTCTCGACGATTTCAGTGCCTTAGTGACAAAATATTTTTCAGGAGCAACCGATGACCAGCCCAAAACGACGCCCGTCCAAGTCGACTGCGCGGCAATACGCCGAATCGCTCGGCCTCGCGCTGATACTTGCGATAGTCATGCGTTCGTCTTTCGTGCAGGCATACGTAATTCCGTCGGGATCGATGGAGCCGACTATCCTGGTGGGCGACCATATTTTCGTCAACAAGCTCGCGTACGGCCTGCGCATCCCGGATACGATCGCGGGCCTGCCGGTGCCGGGGCTATCGACCGGGAAGTACCTGATGCATCTGGCGCCGATACATCACGGCGACATCCTCGTGTTCGAGTCACCGCGCGAGCGCGGCGTTGATCTGATCAAGCGCGTGATCGGCCTGCCCGGCGACCGAATACAAGTGATCGACGGCGTCGTATGGCGCAACGGCGCGCGGGTGCCCGATCCGCATGCGTACTACGCTCCGCGTGAGGCGGCACGCTCACCGTTCTCAGCGGCTGACAATTTTCCGCCGCGAGATCCGCGCCATCCGGAGCTCGATCCGAGACCGGTGGTGGTGCCGCCCGGGCGGCTTTTCATGATGGGCGACAACCGCGACGACAGCTTCGATAGCCGCTTCTGGGGTTTCGCCGACGAGAACGACGTCGAAGGCCGCGCGTCAGTGATCTACTTCTCATGGGATCACGACGCTTCAGGAGTGTTACCGTTGCGCTGGAACAGATTCGGCAAAGTATTGGACTAGGACTTAAGTCGTCCTACTCGACAGTCACTGACTTGGCGAGGTTGCGCGGCTGGTCTACGTCGGTGCTGCGGTCCCGTGCAGAACACTCTGGCGTAGACCAACTCCGATTCTAGTGACTTGACTTCGGCGCCGATTAAGCAAAGGGTCAGAGCGTCGGGATCGATATAAGGATTGAGTCCGACTTGAGCCTGGCCCGACTGTGCGCCCTGCGACGCCCGTCCCGCTAAACCAACCCATCGTCTATTCACATTGCTTCAAGTCACATGATGGCTTGAGGCGGGAGATTGTGCCATGTCGACAATTCTACAGGTGTTCGTCTACCGCCCGCGACCCGGAAAGCTTCAGAGTTTCATGAAAAACGTGATCAAGGGCACCAAGATTGTACACCGTGACGGCGGCAAGGTCCGACAATGGAACACCGCCACTGGCGGTGAGCCGGGGACGATCGCGATCGGGATCGAAACCGCGAACTACAAGAGCTTCGGAGAGTACGCCGCAAAACTCGGCGCCGATCCCGAGTGGCGCGCGTTTTTGGCGGAACTTGAGGGTGACCGCGAACCGGCCGCCGACCTGGTCAGTACCGCGATGTACGAGGAGCAGCCGATCGGCTAGTAAGGGACGCGTCTTACGCCGTATCGCTTAGCGGCAAATCGAGGGCGGACAGCGCTGGCGTGATTACCGGCGCTGTCTGCGCCCCCTAAAGGCGCGAAGGCGCTGCTCGCCGGGCTATGCGGGTAGCAGCGGCCGCCTTGCGCTACTCGACAGTTACAGACTTTGCCAGGTTGCGCGGTTGATCTACGTCGGTGCCTCGCTCCACTGCTATGTGGTAGGCGAGCAGTTGTAGCGGGACTGTCATCAGTACCGGCGTTAACATGTGGTTAGTCTCCGGCACTTCGACAATTTCCGCGGCTACGCTTTTCAACTCGGCGGTGGCGTGATTGGTTACCGCGATGATGCGGCCGTTGCGCGATTCGACTTCTTTCAGATTCGACATCGACTTGTCGAACAGCTCATCGTTGGGAATTATCACTACCACCGGCATCTTGTCGTCGATTAGCGCGATCGGGCCGTGCTTCATCTCGCCCGCGGAGTAACCCTCGGCGTGAATGTAGGAAATTTCCTTCAGCTTGAGCGCGCCCTCGAGCGCGATTGGGTAGTTGATGCCGCGGCCGAGGAACAGGAAGTCGCGCGACGGCGCGTACTTGCGCGCTATCTGCAGAATATTCGGTTCGTTCTCGAAGATAGTTTTGATCTGTCCGGGAATCGCGAACGCCGGCTGCAACAATTTCCCGGAATCGGAATCTGAAAGACGGCCCATCCGCGCCGCCAGATGGATCGCGAACAGATAGTAAGCCTCGAGCTGCGTGAGAAAGCATTTGGTGGTCGTCACGCTGGTCTCGGGACCGCATCGCGTGTACAACTGCGCGTCCGCCTTGCGCGCGATCGACGAGTCCACGGTGTTGCTGATCGCCAGCAGATGCGCACCGCGCGCGCGTCCTTCTTCCATCGCGGCAATCGTGTCGGCGGTCTCGCCCGACTGCGACACCGCGATGATCATGGTGCGGCGGTCGATCGGCGGGCGTCGATAGCGGAACTCGGATGAGTAATCGACCTCGACCGGAATTCCGGCGAGCTCCTCGATCATGAACTTGGCGACCTGCGCTGTGATCCACGACGCGCCCGCACCGAGCATCACGATTCGCCCGATCGACGCGGGACCGCCCGGCGGCAGCAGCTCGCCTTCGAAACGCACGATGGGTGAGCCGGCATCCGCGCGGCCGGCCATCGTGTCGATCCACGCCTGCGGCTGGTCGTTGATCTCCTTGCGCAGGTAGTGGCGAAAGCCGCCCTTGGTCGCAGCGACGGCGTCCCACTCGACTTGTCGCGGCGCGCGAGTGACCGCGGTGCCGTCGAACTTCATGATGCGCACGGTGGCCGCTGTGACCTCAGCCAGCTCGCCGTCTTCGAGGACAATCGCGCGGCGCGTGTGTTCGAGAATCGCGGGAATATCCGACGCGACGAAATTCTCGCCGTCGCCGAGTCCCAGCACCAGCGGCGTCGCGGTCTTGGCGGCGACCAATTTGTCGGGCTCGGTCTCCGACAGCACGACTATTGAGAACGAACCGCGCAGGCGCAGGACGGCCTCGCGCACGGCCTCGGTGAGACCGCGGCCGCCTTTGAGCTTCTCCTCGATCAGGTGCGAGATCAGCTCGGTGTCGGTTTCGGAGCGGAGCTTGTGGCCGCGTGCGAGCAGCTCGGTGCGCAGATCGATGAAGTTCTCGACGATACCGTTGTGGATGACCGCGACCGGGCCGGCCTGGTGCGGATGCGCGTTTTCTTCGGACGGACGGCCGTGCGTCGCCCATCGCGTGTGCCCGATTCCGATGCGGCCTTTAAGGGGCGAGTCGGCCAGCAGGTGGCGCAAGTTCTCGAGCTTGCCCTTGGCGCGCCGAATTTCGAGCTTGTTGTCGGATAGAGTCGCGATGCCCGCCGAGTCGTAGCCGCGATATTCCAGGCGGCTAAGTCCTTCGAGCAGGATCGGGTAGGCCTCGCTCGGCCCGACGTATCCAATTATTCCGCACATGAGCGTTCGCTCCTTTCCCCTGATTTGCAGGGAAGGTTACGGAGTTGTCCGAACCCACACGGACGGAGCGATAGCGAAATAATTTTTCGGGAGAGTTTAGGAAATCACGTCAGAGCGGGATGCTCTGCCACTCGAGGCGCATTTTGTCGCGCGGTCACCCGCGCAGTTTGTTTGCCTCTATCGACTGTGGAGCCGGGAAGCCATCCGCCGAATCTTTCGATACTGCTTCCACCTCGTCAACTCATAGCCAGATGCCGCCATGAGTCCTGGCGCTACTCTCGCACTTAGTTTTCTATCGCCTCGACCGTCACCTCGTTGTGATGATTATTATCGCTCGGGCGAGCGAGTTCAAGCGACGCGTGTAACAGGGAGCGGGTCAGTTTGAATCGGACTGGGACGGTTTAGCGAAGCGAGCGCGCTTACCTTATGGCTTTGCGATTGGGATGGAATAGTCTCGGTCGAGCACGTACTTCTGAGCGTCCTTGCTCCAGACGTACACCTTTCGCTCCTGCATGGAGGGACAGCAGCGAGCGTCGCTGCCAACCCACTTTAGGGATTTCAGGACCAGCTTGTCTGCGGCAGCTTCCTCGACGTCGACGCCGTAGAGAAATATGTCATGGAACAGCGGCGTAACCTTTCCGGCCCGACAGCCGAGTACAAGCACATCCGTCCATTCGCCAGAACCAGTCATGTGGTCCGAATCGACCACAATGAGACGACGGTCGTCCGATATATTGCGGTCTTTGTCGACAGCCACCTTCCAGTCACACTGTTTTGAATCGTCGTCTTCTTCTTCCGCGTAGCAACCCGTACCGTGCGAGAAATCTAAAGTCGGGTTTGGTAGAGTACCTAAAATACTTATGAGACGAGCGGCCTTAGCCTTTTGCAAATCGCTGCACGGAAAATCTTTTGCCGAAGCCGAGACCGTGCGCACTCCAAAAAGAATCGCAACTGAGATCGTGAAGGCGACGTGTCTTCGTTTATTCAAAACTGACTCACTGCCATCTAATCTTAATGATCCTTCTTGCGCCGCAAGCTGCCGTCGGGGCTGTCGTTGTGGCGTTTGCGCCAGGTCGCCATCCAGCCCGACTTTTCGCGTTGCGGATGATGCGACATCACGAGCGCGCCGTCGGGCACCTCGCGAACTATCGTCGTGCCTGAGGCTACGTACACGTCGCTGCCGACCTTGATTGGCGCGACGAGTTGCGTGTCGCATCCGACCATGCAGCGGTCGCCGATTTCCGTGTGATACTTGTCGTAGCCGTCGTAGTTGACCGTGATGACGCCGCATCCGATGTTGGTGTCGGCGCCGATGGTGGTGTCGCCGAGGTAGCTCAGGTGGCTGGCCTTGGTGCCGCGTCCGATGCGCGCCTTTTTGGTCTCGACGAAATTGCCGATGCGATTGTGGCCGGCGAGTTCGGTGCCGGCGCGCAGGTTGGCGAACGGGCCGATTTCGGACTCCTCGCCAATCGAGCAATCTTCGGCGCGCACTCCCAGCTTCAGATGGCATCGCGGGCCAATCGTCACGTTGCTGAGCCACGCGGTGCCGTCGATTCGCACGCCCTCGCCGAGCTTGCTCGCTCCGAGAATCTGGACGTTGGGACCGATGACGCAATCAGATGCGATTTCGGCCTGCTCCGAGATGTAGGCGGTGGCGGGATCGACGAGCGTCACGCCGGACGCCATCAGCTTTCGGTTAACGGTGGCACGAATTTCGGCTTCCATATTGGCCAGCTCCTCGCGTGAGTTGATGCCGGCGAATTCCGCCGGGTCGGTGGCAACCCACGCTTCAATTTTTTCGTTTTCACTTTTTTTACTTCGCGCACGCGCAATCGCAACGATATCGGTCAGGTAGTACTCATCCTGGGCGTTGGCCGGCTTCAGTTCCGCCAGCGCAGAGCGAAGCAAGGCGCTATCGACCAGGTAAAAGCCGGTGTTGATTTCCTTGATGGCGCGTTCGGCGGGCGAGGCGTCGCGGAACTCGACGATTTTGTCGACGTTGCTGGACGCATCGCGAATCACGCGGCCGTAGGCCGCGGGATCGTCGAGAATGATACTGATGAACGAGAGCTTTGCGCCGCGCTTTCGATGGGCGTCGAGGAAGGCGCGCAGCGTCGCCGACCTGATGGCAGGCATGTCGCCGTAAGTGATCAGCACGTCGCCAGTGAAGTCTGCCGGCAGCCGCGCGAGAGCGCATCGCGCGGCGTCGCCCGTGCCGCGCTGCGGCTCCTGGAGCGCGAATCGCACCTTCGAGGAGTTCACGGCGGCTTCGACCTCGCGAGCCTGGTGGCCGACGACGATCACGATTGGATCGGGTTCGAGCACGGCGACGGCGCGAACCGCGCGCGCGATCATCGGTTCTCCGCCCAGCTCGTGCAGGACTTTGGCCCGCTTCGAGCGCATCCGGGTTCCCTTGCCGGCGGCAAGGATGATCGCGGCGAGGCTATTCGTAGTCATCGAAGTTCGAAACTTTCCAGGTGTCCGCGTCCTTGCGCGCGGTTATCAGCCAGTTGCGGTTGAAGGTGCCGCCTTCGGGCACGTCGATGGTCGCGCGAAACAGGAACTCGATATGGTCGGTGCCGTCGCGCTCAGCAGTTAGCTTATAGTGCACGACGGGCTTGCGGGTGTTGGCGTCGATTTTCTGACTGCCGATCAGCTTCATCTCCTGATGAAGCTTGTCGAGTGCGAGACCGGTGCAGAATGGCTCGGCCGCCTTCAGATCGATCGCCACATAGTATTGGTCGATGAACCGATCGACGACGCCGCGCGCGCTGTTGGCCGGATGGCATCCGGTGGCGACAATCGAAGCGAACGCCGCGATGAATAGAAGCTGGGCGCATCGGTGACGAAGCTGGAGTTGGAGCGAGGTCATGACTTTTTCTTGAAGAGAGCCTCCAGCTCTTTTTGGGCGCCAGTTGTGGTTTTTGTTTTTGCTGGCGGCCTGGCAGCCGCGTCGCTCGGGATAAAATATTCGCAGAAATTGAATCGTTTCTTGTCCACCACCCGCTCCGCCATCGGCTCGCGGCAACTGTTGTTGTAGGACGGATCGTAAAAGCCACAGTTGCGGCATGAGTGGAGCGCGCGGCCGCATCCGGGGCACTCGTCGCGAAAACCGACCCGTTCGCCGGTGACGACTTCGATCTTTCGGGCGCAATGCCAGCAGTTCATGACTAAGGCTGGATCTCTTCGTGCGGCATGGTGCTCCGCGGGACTGGAATGCGACCGGCTTGGAAATGCACGCTTTTTCGGCCGAATCGCCGCTGATAGCATAGCCGCTCAAGTGGGTGCGCGCGAGACGATGGAGGTGGAGGTCGAGGCGTTTGCGGCGGCGCTGCGCAAGGCGTCGCGCGCCGCGGACAACACGGTGACGAACTATCGCCGCGACCTGCTCGCGTTCCGGAGTTTTCTGCTAGAGCGGGCGGCGATTATAGGCAGACGAATCGATGAGATCGACGTTGCGAGTATCACGGCGGATCATATCCGTAGCTACCTGGCCGAATTGATGAAGAACAAAGCCGCCCGCGCCACCGTCCAGCGCCGACTTAGCGCGATCAAGGCGTTTTTTCGCTACCGCGAGACGACGATTGGCGCGGCAAGTCCGGCGCGATCGATTCGCTCGCCGAAGAACGAGCGGCGCTTGCCGTCGATATTGCAGGAGGACGAGGTTCGCCGGCTGATCGAATTTTCGTTGTCGCCGAATGAGTCGACGCCGGCGTCGATACGCGATCGCGCAATCTTCGAGACGCTGTACTCGTCAGGGCTGCGCGTCGGCGAGCTGGTCGGGCTCGACTGGCGCGATATCGACGAAGAGCTCGGGATGGTGATGGTCCGCGCGGGCAAGGGCAACAAGGATCGGCTGGTGCCGCTCGGCGAGCCCGCGCTGGACGCATTGAAGAAGTGGAAGACTGCGATGCCGATTGCGTGGGAGCACGACGGTCCCGTGATTACGAATCTTCGCGGCGGACGGCTGACCACGCGCAGCGTCGAGACGATCCTGCAGCGGCGGCTGGAGGCGGCCGGCGTGAACGCCGGACTAACGCCGCACGGGCTGCGTCACTGTTTCGCAACGCATATGCTGGGCAATGGTGCCGACCTGAGGTCGATACAGGAGATGCTCGGCCATGCGAGCCTGGCGACGACGCAGCGCTATACTCATGTCAGCGTGAATCATTTGAAAGAGGTTTATCGACGTGCCTTCCCACGAGTCTGAGCGCGGTCTCGAGCCGGGCGCCGTAGTTCGCCACACGACGATTCTGAGCGTGCGCCACGAGGGGCACGTGGTTATCGCGGGTGACGGGCAGGTGACCGTTGGACAAACGATCATGAAGAGCAAGGCCAAAAAAGTGCGCCGGTTGCATCAGGATCGCGTGCTGGCGGGCTTCGCGGGCTCGACCGCGGATGCGCTAACGCTGTTCGACAAGTTCGAATCGAAGCTGCAGGAATATAATGGAGTGCTCCGGCGCGCGGCCGTCGAGCTGGCCAAGGACTGGCGCACGGATCGAATCCTGCGCCGGCTCGAGGCGATGCTGGTGGTCGCGGACAAGGAGAGCTCGCTGCTGATTTCGGGCGTCGGCGACGTGCTCGAGCCGGACGACGGAATCCTCGCGATCGGATCGGGCGGCAATTACGCGTTGTCGGCGGCGCGCGCGCTGATTCGTCACGGCTCGGGAATGACCGCGCGGCAGATCGCGGAAGGCGCGATGAAAATCGCGGCGGAAGTCTGCGTTTATACTAACGACCAATTCGTGTTCGAAGAGTTATAGCGTCAGGAAGTTTTCAACCAATGCCAGTTCCACAGGTGATGACGCCGCGCGAGATCGTCTCGGAGCTCGATCGTTATATCGTCGGGCAGCATGAGGCGAAGCGCGCAGTTGCGATCGCGCTGCGCAACCGATGGCGGCGGCAGAATGTCGCGCCGGAGCTGCGCGACGAAATTGCCCCGAAGAATATCCTGATGATCGGGCCGACCGGCGTCGGCAAGACCGAAATTGCGCGGCGCCTCGCGCGGCTGGCGCAGGCGCCGTTCGTCAAGGTGGAAGCGTCGCGCTACACGGAGGTCGGTTACGTCGGGCGCGACGTCGAGTCGATGATTCGCGACCTGGCCGAGTGTGCGGTCAAGATGGTGCGCGACGAGGCGCGCGATCGCGTCGCGGTCAAGGCGCGCGAGAATGCCGAAGAGCGGCTGCTCGATCTGCTGTTCCCGGCGCCGACCAAAGTTCGCCGTCCCGCGGGTATCACGCCCGAGGGGCATATGGAGGTAATCGACAATGACTCGCACAAGGACACGCGCGAGAAGTTGCGCAAGCTGCTGAACGGCGGCCATCTGGACGATCGCGAAGTCGAGCTCGAAGTTAGCGCGAACGCCGTGCCGAATATCGAAGTCTTCACGCCGCAAGGCATGGAAGAGATGGGCCTCAACATGAAGGAGCTGATGAATCAGCTCATGCCCAAGAAGACGCGCACGCGCAAGGTGAAGATTCCCGAGGCGCTCGAGCTGCTGACCACGGAGGAAGCGGCGCGACTCGTGGATATGGAGGCGGTGGCGCACGAGGCGATCACGCGCGCGGAGCAGTCGGGGATAGTGTTCATCGACGAGATCGACAAAATCGCTGGGCGCGAGTCGCATGGGCCCGACGTCTCGCGCGAGGGCGTGCAGCGCGACTTGCTGCCGATCGTCGAAGGCTCGACGGTCAACACAAAATACGGAGCCGTCAAGACCGACCACATTTTGTTCGTTGCGTCGGGGGCGTTTCACACCTCCAAGCCGTCGGACCTGATTCCCGAGTTCCAGGGACGCTTTCCGATTCGCGTCGAGCTGAAGGCGCTCACGCGCGAGGACTTTATTCGCATCCTTACCGAGCCGGAGAACGCGCTTACGCGGCAATACGTGGCGCTGATGGAGACCGAGGGCGTGCACATGCGCTTCACCGAGGACGGGGTCGCGGCACTGGCGGAAATTGCGGCCAAGGTTAACGCGCGCTCGGAAAATATCGGCGCGCGCCGGCTGCATACTGTCCTCGAGCGGCTGCTCGAAGAGCTGTCGTTCAACGCGCCCGAGCTGCAGGAACGCGAACTGACTATCGACGCCGCCTACGTTCACGGCCGCCTCGACGAAATCGTCAAGGACGAAGATCTCTCCCGCTATATTCTGTAGCTGCCGCTCACCCGTTACACTGGCGTTAACGGTTTCGCAATGAATGCATTGCGCGGCGCGTGCATTACTGTTTTGATTTCCTTTTTCAGTGAAGGATTCCGAGGTTTCGAGCTTGAAAGACGCCACTCACAATCGAGCCGACGTGCTCATCGAGGCGCTGCCATATATTCGGCGCTTTCGCGGCAAAACCTTCGTCATCAAGTACGGCGGCCATGCGATGCAGACCGAGGAGCTGCGCGAAAGTTTTGCGCAGGAAGTCGTGCTGCTCGACCTGGTCGGCATCAACCCGATTATCGTGCACGGCGGCGGTCCGCAGATTACCGAACTGATCGGCAAGCTCGGACTGAAGTCGCGCTTCGTGCGCGGGATGCGCGTGACCGATCCGGCGACGATGGAAGCCGCCGAGATGGTCCTGCAGAGAATCAACAAGGATCTGGTCGCGACGATTTCGCGCATGGGCGGCCGCGCGGTTGGGCTGTCGGGCAAGGACGGCGACCTGATCAGGTCGCGCAAGATGCGGATGGTGGTGACCGATGATAACGGCAAGCGCTCGCGCGTCGATATCGGGCTGGTCGGCGAAGTCGATCGCGTGAATCCGGAGTTGTTGCGCACGCTCGAGGCCAACAATTTTATCCCGGTGATCGCGCCGACCGGGTTCGGGCGCGACGGCCAGACTTACAATATCAACGCCGACACCGCGGCGGGCGAAATAGCGGCCGCCCTCAAGGCGGAAAAATTGATCCTGCTGAGCGACGTCGAAGGCGTGAAGGACAAGGACGGAAAATTGCTCTCGACGCTCGACGCGGCCGAAGCGCGGCGTCTGATCGCGCGCGGCGTCATTCACGAAGGGATGATTCCGAAGGTCGAATGCTGCATCGAGGCGCTCAACAAGGGCGTCGCGAAGACCCACATAATAGATGGCCGCAACAAACACGCGGTGCTGCTCGAAATCTTCACCCGCTCGGGAATCGGCACCGAAGTGGTGCAGCGCCGCGCGAAGGTGTCGGCCTTGACCGACACGGCGCGCAGCGCGGAGGGTGGCAAGCCGCGATGAATAACGCCGAGATTGTAGAACTCACGCATCGACACATGGTCGATGTTTACGGATGCCTCCCGATCGCGTTCGCGCGCGGGCATGGCGCGTATCTGTACGACGCCGACGGCAATCGCTATCTCGATTTTTTCTGCGGGCTCGCTGTAACCAGCCTTGGCCATGGAAATCCCCGCGTCGTGCGCGCAATCAAGGAACAGGCGGAAAGGCTCACGCACGTTTCCAACGTCTTTCACACCGAGGCGAGTGCGCGACTGGTCGAACGGCTGGCGAATCATTTCGGCGACGGAAAAGTGTTTTTAGGCAACTCCGGGGCTGAAGCCAACGAGGCCGCGATCAAGCTCGCGCGGCGATGGGGCAGCAACGCCGGCAACGGGCGCTTCGAGATTTTGACGACGCTGGGATCGTTCCACGGCCGCACGCTCGCCACCGTGACCGCGACCGGCCAGGAGCGGTATCACCAGGGGTTTCAACCGCTGATGCCCGGCTTCAGGACGGTGCCCTTCGACGATCTTGCGGCCCTCGATCGCGCGCGGCGTGACGAGACGGTCGGCGTGATGGTCGAGCCGATCCAGGGCGAGGGCGGCGTGGTCGTGCCGCACGCGGATTACCTGAAACGAATGCGCGACTGGTGCGATCGCAACAAGTTGCTGCTGATTCTCGACGAAGTGCAAACCGGGATGGGGCGCACCGGAAAATTCTTCGCCTTCGAACACGTCGGCGTCAAGCCCGACATCGTGACGCTGGCCAAGGCGCTCGGCGGTGGGCTTCCAATCGGCGCGATGATTGCGCGCGACGAAATCGCGTCGAGCTTCACGCCCGGCAGCCACGGCAGCACGTTCGGCAGCAATCCGGTGGCGTGTGCGGCGGCGCTCGGCATGATCGACGCGCTCGAGCAGGACGGCGTGCTTGAGAACGCGTCGAGCGTCGGCGCCTATATGCTCGAGCGGCTCCAGAAGTTTGCGCGCTCGTGCGATCGAATAGTCGAGGTGCGCGGACTCGGCATGCTCATCGGCGCGGTGCTGAAGCACGACGCGCGTCCAATCGTGGAGGAGTGCGTCAAGAATCGGCTCCTCGTCAATGGCACCGCGGGCAACGTGCTGCGCCTGCTGCCGCCGCTGAATCTCACGCGCGAGGAGGCCGACGCTGGTCTCGCGATTATTGAAAATGCGCTCAACAGCGTGCCAATCCCGAAATGAAACGCGACTTTCTCGACCTCAGTTCGCTCTCGACGGCTGAACTCAACGGACTGCTCGCGCTCGGCGCGCGGCTGAAGGCCGAGCTCAAGATCGGGCTCGAGCATCCGTACTTGCGCGGACGGACGCTCGCGATGGTCTTTCAGAAGCCGTCGTTGCGGACGCGAGTCACGTTCGAGACGGGGATGGCGCAGCTTGGCGGGCATGCGATTTATCTCGCGCCGAATGATATCGGTATTGGCGAGCGCGAGTCGGTCAAGGACGTCGCGCGCAATATTTCGCGGTCGGTGGATTTGATCATGATTCGCACTTTCTCGCACGAGACCGCCGTCGAGCTCGCGCGCGAGGCCACCGTGCCCGTCATCAACGGCCTCACCGACTTGCTGCATCCGTGCCAGTTGCTGGCAGATCTGATGACGCTGCAGGAACGTTTCGGGCGCGATCTCAGGAAAGTGCGCGTCGCGTTCGTGGGCGATGGATTCAACCTTGCGCAGAGCTGGATCGAAGCCGCCTCGTTGGCGGGTTTCGAGTTGCGCCTCGCGTGCCCGAAAGGCTACGAACCGGAGAAGGCGTTCATGAATCGGCTGCGCAACGAAGAGATCGGCACGCTCACCGACGATCCCGCCGAGGCGGCCAAGGACGCCGACGTCATTTACACCGACACCTGGACCTCGATGGGTCGTGAGAAGGAAGCCGTGCAGCGTCGACGCGACTTCAAGGGTTTCCAGGTCAACGACGCGCTGCTCAAGAATGCGCGCAAGGGCGCTCTGGTGATGCATTGCCTGCCGGCGCATCGCGGCGAGGAAATCACCGACGACGTGATCGACGGGCCGCGCTCGGTCGTGCTCGATCAGGCCGAGAACCGCCTTCACGCGCAGAAAGCCGTGATGGTCTGGCTGATACGTCCCGAAATCCTGCAGACTGCGCCGCCGTCAGAGTGACGATAAGATTTTAAATCCGTGGCAACCGAAAAAATAAAAAAACTGGTGCTCGCGTACTCGGGCGGACTCGACACCTCGGTCATCCTGCGATGGATCAAGGATCAATTCGGATGCGAAGTGATCGCATACTGCGCCGACGTCGGACAGGGCGACGAGACCGACGGCCTTGAAGAGAAGGCGCTGAAGACCGGTGCCAGCAAACTTCATATCGTCGATCTTCGCGAGGAATTCGCGCGCGACTTCGTGTTCCCGATGCTGCGCGCGAGCGCCGTATACGAGGGCTACTACCTGCTCGGCACGTCGATTGCGCGGCCGGTCATCGCCAAGAAGCAGGTCGAGATTGCGCGCGAGGAAGGCGCCGACGCGGTCGCTCACGGATGCACCGGCAAGGGCAACGACCAGGTGCGATTCGAGTTGACGTTTGCGCGGCTCGCGCCCGATCTCAAGGTCATCGCGCCGTGGCGCCGTGCCGATTGGACGTTCAAAGGCCGCGCCGAGATGATCGCCTACGCCAACGAGAAGAAAATTCCCGTGTCCGTGACCACCGAGAAGCCGTACTCGATGGATCGCAACCTCGTTCACGTCAGCTACGAGGGCGGTATCCTCGAAGACCCGTGGCGCGAGCCTTACAACGACATGTTCCGCATGACCGTCTCCGCTGAAGACGCGCCCGACAAGCCCGAGTACGTCGAAATCGAATACGCCGCCGGCAATCCGGTCGCGATCAACGGCGAGCGGCTCGCGCCCGTGCGGATTATCGAGCGCGCCAACGAAATCGCGGGACGCCACGGAATCGGCCGCGTCGATTTGGTCGAGAATCGCTACGTCGGAATCAAATCGCGCGGTGTCTACGAGACTCCCGGCGTGACCATCCTCTTCCACGGGCATCGCGCGGTCGAGCAGCTCACCCTCGATCGCGAGGTGATGCATCTGCGCGACTCGCTTATCCCACGCTACGCCGAAATGGTGTATTACGGTTATTGGTTTGCGCCCGAGCGTGAGGCGCTGCAGGCGCTGGTGGACGATACACAGAAAAACGTGAACGGGGTGGCGCGGCTGAAGCTCTTCAAGGGCGGTGTGTGGATCGCCGGCCGCAAATCGCCGAACTCCCTGTACGACCCGAAGATTGCGAGTTTCGAGGAAGCCGGCGGATACAACCAGGCCGACGCCGACGGACTGATCAGGCTCGCGGGCTTGAGGCTTCGTGCGCTGGCTCGCGCGGGCAAAAAGGGCTGATCGATTTGGGCAAGGTCATCCAGTTCAAACCGCCGCGCACACAGCCCAAGCTCGTGCCCCGTCCGCGCACCGGCGATTGCGATCACTGCCATCACAAGATGGACGTCCACATCACCCATCCCGACGGATCGATGAGTTGCGCGGCGCGCGGGTGCACCTGCCAATTGCGGCCCGTCAATTGATTCGCCCGCCGAAGAATCCGCGCGTTTCACAGTGAAGGCGCGCCGCCAGAAGCAGAACGCCCCGCGCAATCTCATCCGAGGAAGATTTGCGCGCGGCCGCATGCCCGAGGTCGAAGCCTTCACCGCGTCGCTGCCTTTCGACCGGCGGCTTTTTCGGCACGACATTGGCGGGTCGATCGCGCACGCGCAGATGCTCGCGAAGGTCAAGCTGCTCAAGCCGGGCGAGTTGCGCGCAATCGTGGTCGGACTCGAGCAGATCGAAGGTGAAATCGCGCGCGGCCGTTTTAACTTCGATATCGCCGATGAAGACATCCACCTTGCGATCGAGCGCCGGCTGATCGCGCTGATTGGCGAGCCCGGGCGCAAGCTCCACACCGGGCGCTCGCGCAACGATCAGGTCGCGCTCGACGCGCGGCTCTATCTGCGCGACGAGCTTGGCGCCGTGATCGCGCTGGTCGCCGGGCTGCGCGCCGTGTTGATTCGACTCGCAAGGCGCCACGTCGCCACGATCATGCCCGGCTATACGCATCTGCAACGCGCGCAGCCCGTGACGCTCGCGCATCATCTACTCGCCTACGTCGAGATGCTTGGCCGCGATCGCGAGCGTTTCGAGCAGGCCGCGGCGCGCACTGCCGTCATGCCGCTCGGCGCGGGCGCTTTGGCGGGGACCACGCTGCCGCTGGATCGCCGGATGGTCGCGCGGGCGCTGGGCTTCAAGGCGATCGCCGCCAACAGCATGGACGCGGTGTCGGATCGCGATTTCGTCGTCGACTTTCTTTCGGCCGCCGCGCTCACGCACGTACATCTGTCGCGGATGAGCGAGGAAATAATTCTCTGGACGAGCGCCGAGTTCGGATTCGCGTCGATTCCCGATGAATTTTCGACCGGCAGCTCGATGATGCCGCAGAAAAAGAATCCCGACCTGCTCGAACTGATTCGCGGCAAGACTGGCCGCGTGATTGGCGATTTGATCGCGATGCTGACGGTGTTGAAGGGCCTTCCGCTGGCCTATAACTCGGATTTGCAGGAAGACAAGGAACGCGTGTTCGACGCGCTCGACGCGCTGAAGCCCGCGCTAGCCCTGCTTGCGAAGTTGTGGCCGATGCTGCGTTTCGACGCGAAACGCATGCGCGCAGCGGCGGGAGGATTTGCGCTGGCGACGGACCTTGCGGAATACCTGGTCGGTCGCGGCACGGCGTTTCGCCAGGCGCATGAGATCGTCGGCGCGATCGTCCGCGAGACGGCCGAAGCGGGCAAGACGCTCGAGGACCTGGGCATCGCGGAGCTGAAAGTGTATTCCAGCGCGTTTGGCGACGACGCGATCGCGATCCTCAGCGCCGACAACTCGGTCGCCCGGCGCACGATCGAAGGCGGTCCGGCGCCGTCCACAGTCAAGCGCCGCCTCAAGGAGCTCGGACGTCGATGAATCTGGAAACCAACCGTGCCAAGTGGCGGACGTTCGCGCTCACGATTGCCGCGCTGGCAAACGCGGCGTTCCTCGGCTGCGGTGTGAAGTCGCAGCCGATATCGCCGGAAGCGGCGCGTCCCGAGGAAATCGTCAGCCTCGAGGCGACCAATACGAAAGAGGGAATTCGGCTGACCTGGGATCGCCCCGAACTCTACGCCGGCGGCGGAAAGATGCGCGACCTTGGCGGCTTCGCAATCTCGCGCACCCAGGAAGGTAAGCATGCCGAGAAGGTTGGCGAAATCGAGGTGCATGACGAAGGGCGATACCAGGTACAAAATACTTTTGAGTTCATCGACGGCTCGACCGTCTTGGGCAAGACCTATCACTACGTGGTGACTTCCCACACGACCGACAACTACGTCAGCGAGCCGTCGAACGATGTGACGATCGTGCGCAAGACTGGCTCGGCGCCGCCGCCAAACCCCGACTCTTTCGTAGTGCCGACGCCAGTGCCGCTCAAGTAGCATCGAACGCGAGCGGAACCGCGGCCGGCGTCCGTTTATTCGGCGGGTTGCGCTATGATAAAAACGAACTTTCACCCAATCGCCACATCGCAATGAACTACTTCGAATACCGCAACGATCAACTCTTCGCGGAAGATGTGCCGATCGCCGACCTGGCGCGGCGCATCAACACGCCTTTTTTCGTTTATAGCGCGCGCACGCTCAGACGGCATTTCCGAGTCTTCGACGAGGCCTTCGCCGGCACCGATCATCTGATCTGTTACGCGATGAAGGCGCTCTCGAATCTGAGCATCCTGAAATTGTTCGCCTCGATGGGCGCGGGCTTCGACATCGTGTCCGTCGGCGAGCTGATGCGATGCCTACGAATCGGTGCGGACCCCCGCAAGATTGTCTTCTCCGGCGTCGGCAAGACCGACGAGGAGATCGCGGCCGCTCTGGAAGCCCGCATCCTGATGATCAACGTCGAGTCGCGCCCGGAGTTGCATCGCGTGGCCGAAGTCGCGGGCCGGATGAAACATCGCGCGCCCGTCAGCCTGCGCGTGAATCCCGATCTCGATCCGGGCACGCATCCGCACATCTCCACCGGCCATCGCGACAGCAAGTTCGGCGTACCGCTATCTCAGGTGGACGAATATTACGCGGAGGCGAGCGCGCTGGCGCAGCTCGAAATCGTCGGGCTGAGCACGCATATCGGCTCGCAGATAACCGAGATGGCGCCGTTTACCGAAGCGGGACAGAAGGTTGCCGCGATCGTCGGGCGGCTGCGCAGCGTGGGAATCGCGCTCAAGTACCTGGATCTCGGCGGCGGTCTTGGAATTCCCTACCAGGAGCTGCCGCCGCCCCCGTCGGAATACGCGCACGCCCTGCTCAAGCCGATCGCGGGGCTTGGCCTCAAGATAATCACCGAGCCGGGACGCGTGATGGTTGGCAACGCGGGCGTGTTGGTGACGCGGGTTCTCTATAACAAGGAGACCGACGTGAAGCGCTTCGTCGTTATCGACGGCGCGATGAACGACCTGATTCGCCCGGTACTCTACGAGGCGTATCACGAGATCGTTCCTGTCGATCGCCGCCGACCCGGCAAGACTGTGACTGCGGACATCGTGGGTCCGGTCTGCGAGAGCGGGGATTTTTTCGCGCGCGAGCGTGAGATGGCCGAGCCTGTCGAGGGCGACTTGCTCGCGGTGATGAGCGCCGGCGCTTACGGCTTCGTGATGTCATCGAACTACAACAGCCGGCCGCGCGCGCCCGAAATCCTGGTGGACGGCGCCGACGTTCATGTAATTCGCGACCGCGAGAATTTCGAGGATTTGATCCGCGGCGAACACATCGTCAGCCTCAAGCCGGCGTGAGTGCCTAATAACGCGATGGCAACGCTCGAATTCACCAAGATGCACGGAACCGGCAACGACTACATCTATATTGTCGCGTTGCGCGCGCGTCCCGCGAATCCGTCCGCCCTTTCGGTCAAGCTTTCTGATCGCCACTTCGGGATTGGTGCCGACGGCCTGATCATGCTCGCGCCATCGAGCACCGCCGACATCCGAATGGAGATGTACAACGCGGACGGTAGCCGCGGCGATATGTGCGGCAACGGCATCCGATGCGTCGCGCGGCTCGCGTTCGAGCGCGGCCTCGTGCGCCGCAATCCGATGGTCGTCGAGACGGACGCGGGCCTCAAAACGGTCGAACTGCGGCTGGAAGGCCGCCGCGTAATCGGCGCGACGGTCGATATGGGCGAGCCGATTCTCGAAGGCCGCGACATCCCGGTCAATGCCGACGGCCGAATCATCGACTACCCGCTCGAGGTCGCAGGCCGGCGCGAGTCGATCACGGCGGTGTCGATGGGCAATCCGCACTGCGTCGTCTTCGTCGGCGACGATGGCGTCTTCAAGCTCCAGGATCGCGATTTCGCCGCGCTGGGCCGCGAGTTTGAGCATCATCCGTTCTTTCCCCGCCGCGTGAACACCGAGTTCATCCTGCCGGTCTCGCGCCGCAAGCTGCGGATGCGCGTATGGGAGCGCGGCTCGGGCGAGACCTGGGCCTGCGGCACCGGAGCATGCGCGGCGCTGGTCGCGGCCGTGCTGACCAATCACGCCGAGCGAACCGCAACGGTCGAGTTGCGCGGCGGCAATCTTGAAATCGAATGGCGCGCCGACGGGGCCGATGCGAATCACGTATTTATGACCGGCAACGCCATCGAGGTTTTTCGCGGCGAAGTCGAGATGGGCGCGGACCAAATGGTTCCGGTGAGTTGAATATGGTCGGAGGTTTACCACGATGATCAGCGGCGCACTGACTGCTCTCGTAACGCCGTTTCGCGACGGCGAGGTGGACGCGCCGGCGTTGCGCGATCTGATCGAATGGCAGATTCAGAGCGGAATCGACGGGCTGGTCCCGTGCGGCTCGACCGGGGAATCCGCCACCCTCTCGCACGCCGAGCACGACAGCGTAATCAAGCTCACCATCGAGCAGGTGCGAAAGCGCGTCCCGGTGATCGCCGGCACCGGCTCGAACTCGACCGCCGAAGCGATTCGGCTGACCGTGGCTGCCCGCGAGATGGGCGCCGACGGCGCGCTGCTGCTGTCGCCGTACTACAACAAGCCCACCCAGGACGGCATCTACCGCCACTACAAAACCATCGCGGCAAGCGTGGACCTGCCGCTGTTCCTGTACAACATCCCCGGCCGCACGGCCTCGAACATCTTGCCGGAAACCGTGGCGCGGCTCGCCGAGATTAAAAACATCGTCGGCATCAAGGAAGCCTCGGGCTCGATGGATCAGTCGTCCGACATCTTGAAGACGTGCGGCGACCGGTTCACGATTCTCTCCGGCGACGATACCCTCACGCTGCCGCTGATCGCACTCGGTGCGAAGGGCGTCATCTCGACCTGCAGCAACGTAGTCCCGCGCGAGATGCATGATCTTGCAGAAGCAGCGCTCGGCGGCGATTTCGTCAAGGCGCGCGAGATCCACTTCCGTCTGTTGCCGCTGATGCGCGCGCTGTTCGTCGAGACGAATCCGATCCCCATAAAGCAGGCGGTCGCGTTCATGGGCAAGTGCGCCAACGAGTTGCGGCTGCCGTTGGTGTCGATGACCGCCGGTCCCGCGGAGAGATTGCGCATCGCGATGAAGGAACTCCGCCTCGTCTGATGGCTGAGCCTTACTACAAGCAGCACTGGGTCGACATCGACTCGGATCGTCACAACGCATACGACAAGATCCTCGCGTATCATCCCGCGATGGAACCGTTGTTGCGTCCGCTCGACCTCAAGGCGGGTCAGCGCGTCCTCGACGTTGGCTCCGGACCCGGCCACACCAGCCTCGAACTCGCGCGTCGGGTCGCTCCCGGCGGTAAGGTGACGGGTGTGGATATCAACGCCGAGTTCGTCGAACGGTCCGGCGCACGCGCGCGCGACGCGAAGCTGGCGGCGGAGTTCGTGCAGAGCGCCTTTCCGCCGCTCCCGTTTCCCGACGCCTCGTTCGACCGGGTCTGGTGCAAAAATGTTCTTGAATATGTCGATTCCGCGGCCGATACTGTCGCGGAAATGGCGCGCGTGACGGCGCCGGGCGGCGTGGTCGTCGCGGTCGATAGCGATTGGGACATGCTCGCGCTCGACATCGGCCCCGCGGCGCGAGAGCGCAGCGACCGAATTCTCGCGTCGTCGAAGTCGATTGCGATCAGGGAGCCACAAATCGGACGGCAGCTCTATCGGTTGTTTCGCGAGGCCGGTCTTGGCGACGTGAAGGTCGAGATTCACGCCGGCGCGGATACCGTCGGACGTTCGCTGCCGATGCTGAAGGCCAGTTTCGCCCGGTATGCGCGCGACTCGGGCAAGATCGCGACGGCCGAGGTCGAGGCTTGGTTCGCCGATATCGATCGCGCCGTCTCGAGCGGATCGTTTCTGTTCGTATTGCCGCAGTTCGTGGTACGCGGAATCAGGAGCCAGGCGTCTTAGTGTGAACGCAAATCTCTTTCGGGAGAAAAACGGATGACATTTGCATGGCTGGCATTTCTTGACGCCCTGTTGGCGATCACGATGATCGCGGTGGGAATGATCAGCGCACACTTTTACCTAATTGCGCCATTCATGGGGTTCCAGCTATTCGCCCTGGGGTTCCTGTTGAGCATCATAGGTTCACTCGTCGGCCTCGTCGCCATTTTTCAAACGCGCAAGCCTCAGCTTCGAGCCGGGCGCAACCGGGCAATGGTGGGCACAGTGATCTGCGCGCTGATTGCGCTGCCGGTGATCTTCACTTTGTTCGCCAGCCACAAATATCCTCCAATCAACGACATCACGACCGATTTCGACAATCCACCTGAGTTCGTCGTCGCACAGAAGTGGCAGCATGAACCGAATCGCGACTTGAAGTACAACAAGGCGAAGTACGCCGACCGGCAGCTCGCCGGCTACGGCCCGATCGGTCCGATCAAGGAACGCCTTTCGCCGGCCGACGCGTTCGCGCGCGTGACCGAGGTCGCCAAGGCTTCGCCAACGTGGACGATTACCTACTCGGATCCGGCAACGAACACGCTCGAGGTGGTCGCGACCTCGAAGCTGTGGCATTTCAACGATGACGTCGTGATCCAGGTGCGGCCAACTTCCGACGGCGCCAGCCTGATCGAGATGCGCTCGAAATCGCGCGACGGGATCGGCGACTTTGGCGTCAACGCGCGGCGCATCCGGCGCTTCTTCGATCGCGTCGCGATGGCCCGCAACGCCAGTGATCAGAACACCGGCGATCAGCAAGACCAGCCGTAAGGCGCCTCGTTACTGCTTGAGCGCGCGAATCGTCCGCAGCACCGCGGCGTTGCGATCTTCGTTAACCGGATTGGTGAATACGATTGCGGTGCCGATTCCCGGCGCGCACAGCTCCTGCAGTCGCTCGCGAACGCGCGCTTCCGAGCCGACCAGCAAGGTCGCGTCGATCAGCTCGTTGCTGACGGCCGCGATGGCGGCGTCGGCGTCCCGTCCGGCCGCGCGAATCGCTGCGATTTCCCGCTCGAATCCCGAATGCGCCATCATGTTGCCGTAAAACTTGAGCGCGCCGTAACGCGAGAGCAGCTTGCGCGCGGGACGGCGTGCGGCTTCGAGATCGTCCGAAATAAATGCCGTCGCGAACAGCGTCGCCTCGATCTGTTTGGGGTCGCGGCCGCCGGCCTTTGCACCCTCGGCCAACTCGCCGAGCGCTTCCTTGACGCGCGCCGGCGGAAAGAAGTTGAAGATGACGCCGTCGCCGATTTCGCCGGCCAGCTTCACCATCGGGCGCGAGACGCCCGCCAGGTAAAGGGGCAGCGTCGCGCTGACGCGCGGTCCGGTCTTGCCGCCTTCGAGCGCGGCGCGAAGAATCTTCACCGTTTCGCGCATCCTGGTCAGCGGAACACCCATATCGATGCCGAGCGCTGAATTGCCCTCGCGATGCCCGGTGCCGAGGCCGAGGATAAATCGTCCGCCGGTAAATTCCTGGACCGCGGCGGCTTCATTGGCGAGCAGATTCGGATGGCGCAGATAGATGTTCGTGATCGCGGTGCCGAGTTTGATTCGTTTGGTGTGAAGTCCGAGCGCGAGCGAGCAGGCGAGCGAATCGTTGTTCGCCTCGGTCATGAACACGCCGGAAAAGCCGGCATCCTCGGCGGCTCGAGACCATTCGATCAGCCGCGCGGGCGGACTGTCGGGAAGAATAGTGCAGGCGAGCGCAATTTTGGCCATTGTGAATTTTCCTTCGTAAAGAATTCAGCCGACACTTTCATCAAGCGACAGTTTGCGTCAAGCCGGGTTGCTCCGCGGGAGGGCGTGCGGGCGGTCGCTGGACTTTTTTGGCCGTCGATTCTACAGATATTGCATTGCCAACGATGCGGCCGTTTTTTCCTGGTCTCATCCTCAACCTGGAGGAGCAGTGCGATGAAACGATTTGCTGTGGCATTGATCGCGACGAGCATTCTGATGACTGCGGTGAGTGCGGGATTCGCAAAAGATCTCAGCACGGTCGGGCTCGAAGAGGCGTTCATCGACGCGGTTGGGACCTGCGGTCCCTCGAGCAACGTCGCTGGCGCGCTCGGCAAGAGTACCGATCCGCAGGTGAAGATCGCGCTGCGCAACGCGTTAATCACTGAAGCCGCCGACGATGCCGCCGGTGTCGCGGGCGCCAACCAGCCGCATAGCGACTGCCTGAAGAAGGATCTATCGGCGCGCGGCTACAGTGACAACGAGATGGCCGCGCTGCCCTATTGCGTAAAGCACGACTGGCCGGATCCGTTCACCAGCCTCGGCGTGTGCGTCAAGAATCACAGCCGCCTCGAAGGCGCGATGAAAAAGTAGCCGCGACGTTCGCGCACTGAATCAAGCTACGAATGCCGGCGCGCTCCATCGCGGGGCGCGCCGGTGCTTTGTAGCCCCTCCAGGGCACTGGTGATATACGAGGGCGGATCGCTTATCTTTCCTGCTAAAGCCGATGCGCTGCTCGAATTGCAAAACCGAAAATCCGGCCGGCAAGAAGTTCTGCGGCGATTGCGGGGCGTCGCTCGCGAATCCGTGTCCGAAATGCGGCGCCGATAATCCAGCGGGCAAACGCTTTTGTGGAGAGTGCGGCACGGCGCTCGGAGCTCCCGCAGCGGCGTCTCCTGCAAACAAATCGAATGATTCAGCGATTCGAGTAGCTGATTCGTCCGTCCCTGAAAATATCGAGGGCGAGCGCAAAACGGTTACGGAGCTGTTTTACGGACATCAAAAGTGTACCTTACAATTATAAAGGAATTATCGTTGAAATCTTCCACTTAAAGGAACTGAGTTGCTCAAGCGTTTGTCAATCGAGAATTTTAAGTCTTTTCGTGGAAGAACCGATATTGATCTCGCCGCGATCAACGTCTTCGCCGGGGCAAACAGCAGCGGGAAGAGTACAATCATCCAAAGCATCCTTCTTCTGAAGCAGACGCTACAATACGCACCGCCAAACCGCGCCATTGCGCTCAATGGACCTCTGCTCAAACTTGGGACTTTCGACGATATTAAGAATGCACGATCGAAAAGCGACTATATTGGCGTCTCTTGGGTTTTAGATGTAGAAGAACCGAAACCACCATCCGAACAGCTTCGGCTGCGATCCGAGGCCCTGCAGTATCCGTTCTATTTCTACGGTCGCTCGCCGCTCAGCTCTGCAGAATGCGAGGTTCACTTTGATGTTGGCAGCAGCCAGCAACTCGACCTTCGTAAATCCCGCGGGATCTCGGCCGGCGATGAGATGCTCCAGCTACAGCCGTCGCTGGCCTATTCGTGCATCCAGGCTCTCACCGAAAGAGACCCGAAAACTGCCCAACGACTTAAGATCGCGCTGAGCCGTTCCACCGAGCCCTTAGACGTAAGAAAACAGCAACTCGGCGACGCAACAATATCGCCGGCCACGGAGAGCTTACTTCGGTACGACGTCAGCGAGATAGATAGCATAACGAAGGAGCAGCTGCTGGAATCAAAGCCCGACGGCAGAATCGTGGGTGGTCTACTTCGACACTTCTTCCCCTATCAAATCGGGATCTTATATGACGAGGCTAAAGAGCGTGCACGTAGAATTGCAGAGGCAATTTGCACAGAAAGTTTTCCACAGTACAGACTGCACGAATTAGTGGATCTCCCTATGCCACCTGCACTTCTGGAATTCTTAGAGGAGCACGTCCCCGACCTGACCGGAGCATCTCAACGAGCGCTTTTCTCGGGAGATTCGTCGTCAACCACCTCATTGGCTCACATCGTCCAACGGCTTCGTCAGCTTCGCGTACGATATAATTATCCTGATGTCCGTCAGCGTGCGCTCGGATTGGTCGAGTTCCAACCGCAGATAGAGAACATCCTCCGTAACCATTTGAATTCGCGAATGGACGTAGATTTCGCTTGGCACCGCGTTTTGCCAGCCGTACAATATTCTAGTACCTACTTCGTGTCGGCCGTTCGATATCTCGGGCCCCTTCGCGATGAGCCGAAACCCATATATCCACTAGAGGCATTGGCCAATCCCACCGAAGTGGGATACAAGGGAGAGCATACCGCCGCGGTCCTAGATCTCCACCGCGACCTCCCCATCGAGTATATACCGAGTTCATTTGTTGCAGCTCTCGAACCTTCGCTAAAGCCTCAGATCTGTAAGCTCCACGACGCTGTAGTCGACTGGCTGTCATACGTTGGCATCGCAGAGGAGGTTAAGACAGGAGATCGAGGGAAGATCGGACATCAATTGCAGGTACAAACCAGCGGGCTTCCACGATTCCATGATTTAACCAATGTGGGAGTTGGTGTCAGTCAAGTATTGCCGATTATCGTGATGGCTTTGCTAGCAGAGCCGCCATGTCTGCTGATCTTCGAGCAACCGGAATTGCATCTTCACCCCAAGGTACAGGCGAGGCTTGCGGATTTCTTTTTGTCGGTCGCGATAATGGGAAAACAGTGTCTTCTCGAGACCCACAGTGAATATTTAGTTGAACGGTTTCGGCGACGAATAGCAGAAGCTCAGGGGGACGATCTGACAAAAATCCTGAAAATCTATTTTACTGAGCGCCTGGAAGGGAGAACCGTCTGTCGGCCTGTGGATGTCTCCCGATACGGAGCGATCGCAGACTATCCTAAGGAGTTTTTTGACCAATCTCACCACGAAACGGAGAGAATACTTCAAGCCGCAAGAGCGAAGCGAGCAGGTGAACGGAAAGAAAGAGAAGGTAGGTAGTTGTGCGACCGGTGGTTGCATTGGATGCGGCTCTTCTCGCGATTCCAAACTCGGCGTCTACAGAAAGTGAAGCTGAGACCATACTCGGACGAGTCGTTGATTGGTCGGCATGCCTTCAAAGCGATTCCGCGATCAGAATCGCGCAGCTTTCTGGCACGGCTGACACATTGGCTGATCTGAACTTCTTCCCAAATCCAGCAGACATAGACGCGCTTCTAAGCATGTTCGCTCTCAAGCACGTATACACCACAGAGGACATTAGGCAGTCCATCAATGCTATTCTAGATCGAGCTCCGCATTTGTGTGATTTGTTGGGCAGTGAAGCGAGTCGCGTTTCCTTTTGCGCTGTCGACCCAAACGTCTTAATTCACTACGACGCAGGACTTAAGCCCGCAGGAGAGCGCATATTATCGTCAGCTGTTTGTGTTTCGATGGTACGCTCCGAAGAGCTAAGCGACATATTGTTCGCCGCGCTCGGTACCAGGAGTTCCCATGCTAAGTTTGTCCACGTGCAGTGCGACATCGACGAGCTAGTAGCAAATCCCGAGCCGACCAATATTCATCCGCCTGTTGGCACCTACGGAACAGTACAACTGGCCTGGTCCTATCAGGATGTTCTCCTCCGGCTATCGTCCAGAGCTATCTGGGAACGCGCAGATGATGGTCTCGATATTCATCTGGCCATAAGTTTGGAGGCTCTTGCTATTAGGCGGTCGATGATGCCGGGAGCTCTACCCAACTCGGTCCCTGCGTTCCAGGTAGGTAGCGACTTTTACGCATCGCTAAAAAGAAATGAAGCGGGTCCAGGCGGGGCACTGGCTGATACCGTTAGGGAGACTTGCGCGAGATTGATATTGGGAAATTCAAAATATGTCGCGAGACCACTGCTCAAGGGCCGGAAAACGAGGATAAGGTACGAAGGAGCCGAGGCCTTTCGGACTCACGTCACAAAACATCACGCCGGAATTCGGTTGATGTTTTGGAAGCGCACGGACAACACAATCGAATTGGCTAACATTGGACCTAAGAACGAATTGACAATAGACGCGGGAGTGCCTGAAAGGTTAGTGAGACGATCATGGTGACTTGCCGGAGGTGAATGCCGGGCAAGCAGCGTAATCCTTCCGCACCGCGATCGAAATCGCACGCTGTCAGAAAGCGAAGTTGCGGGAACTTCGCTGCTCGCCGATATCTACAACTGGTTCACCGAGGGCTTCGACACCGCCGCCAAGACGCTGCTCGACGAGCTAAACGCACAGCTGCTCCCGCTGCGGCTAAGTCCTCTTCTAATCCAAACCGTATCTTCGACGTTTTCGCCATAATGTCGCGACGTTGATTCCGAGCATTTCGGCGGCTTCTTCTAGCGTCATTGCTTGCTCGAGGACTACCTCGATGTGGCGGCGCTCCATCTGCTCGAGCGTGTGGCTGTGATCGAGTTTGTCGGGCGAGGCGAGAATCTTGTCCGGCAGATCGCTTAGATTGATCGTCTCGCCGCGGCTCAGGATCACCGCGCGTTCCATCACGTTGCGGAGCTCGCGGATGTTGCCCGGCCACGAGTAGGACACCAGCGCCTCGCGCGCCTCGGCGGCGAGCGAGTGGGCCGGCTTGTGATGGGTGTGCGCGGCTTGCGCGGCGAAGTGCTCCGCCAGCTTCAGGATTTCTCCCGGCCGGTCGCGGAGTGCTGGAACCTGTAATTCGATGACGTTGAGGCGGTAGTAGAGATCCTCGCGGAAGCGCTTTTCCTTGACCAGTTGCTCGAGATGCTGATTGGTCGCGGCGATTATGCGCGCATCCACTTTGATCGTCTGCGCGCCGCCGACGCGCTCAAAGGTCCGCTCCTGCAGGAAACGCAGCAGCTTGGATTGAACGACCGGCGTCAGGTCGCCAATCTCGTCGAGCAGAACAGTTCCGCCCTCGGCCGCCTCGAGGCGCCCGGGCTTGTCCTTGATTGCCCCTGTGAACGAACCGCGCACGTGCCCGAAGAGTTCGCTTTCCAGCAGATGCTCGCTGAGCGTCGTGCACGCGACCTGCACGAACGGCCCATCTTTGCGCGGACTCAAGCGATGTATGTACGACGCCAGCATACTCTTGCCGGTGCCGCTTTCGCCGGTGATCAAGGCGGTCGCGTCGCTATCAGCCACCTGCGCAGCGGTCTCCGCGAGCTTTCGCGAATGCGGACTGTAGGTGAGGAACGGTTCGGGCTCGGTAATGCTCTCGATCCGATCCCGCAGCTCTTTGTTCTCGGCGCGCAGTTCGTGCACCTCGAGCGCGCGCGCGACGACGTGCACGATGTGGTCGGCGGTGAACGGCTTGGTGACGTAGTCGTAGGCGCCCAAGCGCATCGCCTCGACCGCGTCGGGAATCGAACCGAACGCGGTCATCATCACGACCGGCAGAGCCGGGTTGAGCCGTTTGATCGCTTCGAGCAGCTTCAGACCGCCCATCCCTTCCATTCGGACGTCGGAGACGACCACGGCGGGTGTCGATGGCCCGAAAAGTTCCAGCGCGTGTTCGGCGCTTTCCGCCACCGTCACTTGATGACTTGCGGATTCGAGGCTCGCGGCCAGAGTCCGACGAATGTTTCGGTCGTCGTCGACGACAAGAATGTTAGCCAAGTGCTTTCCCGGGTAGCTGTTCAATTAGCATTCTAGTGCTCAATGGGCCGGGGGCTTCAAGAGCGGCCGACGCTCTGACTATTGCAGATTGCACGGCTCTAATCGCTCAAGGCATTGCCGTTCGCATCTCCAAGTTTATGAATCGCAATTAAATCATGTAGAATCATTGCGGTCTGCATCTTGCAGATTGAAATACCTGGCATCGTCGTGTTTTCGGCGTTTGCTCGGGGAGATTTATTCTTGGCAGCCACTCCAAAAGTTCTTGGCGCCGAGCGGCCTCAGCCGCAGGCGACCTTCGGCAAACAAACTAAAGCAATCGTAGTTACCACCGGGATGCTCGCGTTCATCTCGTTCTGGCGAGCATCCGCGATCGTGCTATGCGATCTCGCCTCGACAGCTTACTACATCGGCGGCATCGTCGAGCAGGCCTGCGGACGCTCTGCGCCGTACTTCATTCTAGCCGTAATGCTGTTCTCGTACGCAGTGCGCGCCGTGTACGTGGAATCGTGCTCGATGTTCACGCGCGGCGGCGTCTATCGGGTCGTCAAAGAAGCAATGGGCTCGACGCTGGCAAAAATCTCGGTGTCGGCCCTGATGTTCGATTACATCCTGACCGGGCCCATAAGCGGCGTCTCGGCTGGCCAGTACCTGGTCGGCTTGATCAACGAACTGCTTAAGCTGGCGCATTCCAGCATTATCCTGCCGCCGGATTTCACGGCCGCCTTCTTCGCAATAGCGGTAACCATTTATTTCTGGCGTCAGAACATTCTCGGCATCGAGGAATCCAGCGGCAAGGCGATGCGAATCATGCAGATCACGACGGTGATGGCCGTGCTCATGATCGCGTGGTGCGGCCTGACGATTTACATGCGTGGGGCGCATCTGCCGCCGTTCGAGTTGAAGTTCACCGACGATTCGCTGGGATGGCTGAAGCATTTTCCCGGTGCGCGCACTATCGGCACGCTCGGAATCCTGATCGCATTCGGGCATTCGATCCTGGCGATGTCGGGTGAAGAATCACTGGCGCAAATCAATCGCGAGATCGAAGCGCCCAAGCTCAAGAATCTGCTGCGCACGGGTCTGGTCATCTTCATTTACAGCCTGCTGCTCACTTCGCTGGTGTCATTTTTCGCGGTCATGATCATCCCGGACAGTGTCCGCATGTCCAACTACGGCGACGATTTGATCGGCGGACTCGCGATGTTCATGGTCGGGCCGCTGTGGGCGCGGATTGCGCTGCGCGCGTTCGTGGTATTCGTCGGATTCCTGATTCTCGCCGGCGCGGTTAACACTGCGATCGTCGGTTCGACCGGCGTGCTGACCCGCGTCGCGGAAGACGGTGTGCTGCTCGACTGGTTCCGCCATCCGCACAAGCGTTACGGGACGAACTATCGCATCGTGAACATGGTCGCGATGCTGCAGATTGCCACGATCGTGCTCTCGCGCGGCGACATGTTCGTGCTGGGCGAGGCTTACGCGTTCGGCGTCATCTGGAGCTTCGTTTTCAAAACGCTCTCGGTGCTGATTCTGCGCTACAAGGACCAGTACCATCGCCTATGGCGGATGCCGCTGAACCTGAAATGGTTCCGCCCCTGGGGTAAGGATTTTCCGCTCGGCCTCGCGCTGACGTTCACGGTTTTGTTCGCGACCGCGGTCATCAACCTGTTCACCAAGCAGGTCGCGACGATCTCAGGCGTCAGCTTCACGCTCGCGCTGTTCGTGATTTTCGAGATTTCGGAAAAGATCAACGGCCAGGCGCAGCACGCGTACGGCGAGGAGCCCGAAAAATTTAATCTGCAGCTGATCGAAGAAAGCCAGGTCGATTCGATCGGGCTGGGACTGTTCGCACCGCACAAGCGCCTGATCGCGATCCGCGATCCGAACAATCTCGCGCATCTGCATCGCTACCTGTCCGAGCGCGACGACGCCGAGCTGATCGCGCTGACCGTGCGAACCGAGAAGGGCCTCGCGTCGAGCGACGGCGGTCAGATATTCACCGACGCCGAAGGAAAATTGTTCAGCAAGGTCGTCAAGGTTTGCGAAGATCACGGGCGCGCCGTCACGCCGCTGGTGGTCGTCTCGAACGATCAGGTCTATGCGATCGCGCGAATGGCGTTCCTGCTCGGTGTCGACGAGGTCGTGATGGGCGTGTCGGAACGGTTCAATCCGGACGTCCAGCTCGAAAACTTCGCGATGCATTGGGGGTCGCTCGGCGACTCGGACGAGCGTCACGTAAACGTGCGCGTGCTCTCCGACCAGCGGGACATCCGCGCCGAAATCTGATTCGCGATTTACTTGGCGCGCCTTGGGTGGCGATGCGACTCCAGCTATGATCGCTTTCTTGGGATCGAGCCATGATCGCAATCGTCGATTACAAAGCTGGCAACCTGACCAGCGTTCAGCGCGCGCTGGAGTTTCTCGGGCATAAATCCGAGATTACAGATCGCGCCGAGCGTATCGTCGCCGCCGATCGCGTGATCCTGCCGGGCGTCGGAGCGGCCGGCGCCACGATGGAAAATCTCCGCGCGCTCGGACTCGTCGAGGTTCTGCGCAACGACGTCGCCCGCGCCGGCAAGCCGTTTCTCGGCATCTGCATCGGCATACAGGTGCTGCTCGATCGCAGCGAAGAGGACGGCGCCGATTGCCTCGGCATCATTGCGGGCCGCGTCGCGCGTTATCCGCGCGCGATCGACGGTCGCCCGCTCAAGGTCCCGCAAATCGGATGGAATCGCGTGAGCCAGATGAGGCCGCATCGCGTCTTCGCCGGCGTGCCCGACAATACGCATTTCTATTTCGTCAATTCGTACTATCCGATTCCCGACGATCCTTCGATCGCGATTGCAGCGTGCGACTACGGCGTGCAGTTCACCGCGGCGGTAGCGCGCGACAATGTGATCGCGACTCAATTCCATCTCGAAAAGAGCGGCGCGGCAGGCCTCAAGCTGCTCGACAACTTCTGCCGGCTGAGCGGCTGACGATGCTCGCGAAACGAATCATCCCGTGCCTCGACGTCCGTGACGGCAAGGTCACCAAGGGCGTGCGGTTCCTCGAGAACGTCGATGTCGGCGATCCGGTCGCGATGGCGCACTACTACTATAAGGAGGGCGCCGACGAGATCGTTTTCTACGACATTACCGCGTCCAACGAGCGCCGCGGCATCATGCTCGACGTGGTGCGCGCGGTGGCGCGCGGAATTTTTATTCCCTTCAGCGTCGGCGGCGGCCTTCGCACCCTCGAGGACATGCGCGCCGTCCTGCTGGCGGGAGCGGAAAAAGTCTCGATCGACTCCGGCGCGGTTCGCAATCCCGCGCTTATCTCGGAGGGCGCACGCGCGTTCGGCAGCCAGTGCATCGTGCTCTCGATGCAGGTGAAAAAAACCGGTGTGCGTCCCGAGGTGCCAACCGGCTACGAGGTCGTGATCGACGGCGGACGCGAGCCAACCGGGCGCGACGCGCTGGCATGGTCGCTTGAAGGCGAGCGGCTTGGCGCGGGCGAGCTGTGCATCAACTCGATCGATCGCGACGGCACCAAGCTCGGTTACGACCTCGAGATCACCCGCCGTATCAGCGAAGCAGTTTCGATTCCCGTGATCGCCTCAGGCGGCGCCGGCGAACCCGCTCATCTACGCGACGCTTTCACCACAGGATTCGCGGACGCTGCCATCGTTGCGTCGATCGTTCACTACGGAGAGCATCCGATTCCCGCTCTGAAGTCGTATCTCAAAAGCAACGGCGTCGAGATTCGCGACGCTGTCTCGGTCGATCTGGGCGCACAGTGAAAATGAAAATTGCTTTCGTAGTTTCGGAGTTCAACTCCGAGGTGACTGCGCCGATGGAAGAGCGGGCGCGCCGCCATGCCGAGTCGCTCGGCGCCGAGGTCGCTCGCGTGGTCCGCGTCCCGGGCGTGTACGACATGGCGCCGGTCGTTAAGGCTCTGCTGCAGCGCGAGGAGATCGAAGGCGTCGTGATGATTGGCGCAGTGATCAAGGGCGAGACTAATCACGATGAAGTGATCGCGCATGCGATCGCCCGCGCCGGCATCGAGTTGTCGCTCGAGTTCGACAAGCCCGTCGGCCTCTCGATCATCGGACCCGCGATGACCGACGAGCAGGCCGTTGCGCGAATCGACAACGCCAAAAACGGCGTCAACGCAGTAGTGGGCGTTATTCGCGTACTCAAGAAAATTCGCGGCTAGCTGCCGGCTCGCTCCACAGGTGTTGAGAAACCGCGCCGCGCCTCGTTGAGAGCATGCGCGCGACTGCTATACTCTTCGACGTTGGTGGTGAAGATGACGGCAGAGGCGGGCGGCGGGGCTGAGACTTTTTCCACGCGCACGGCTGCGAGGATTCTCGCGGTCACGCCCGAGCGTATTCGCTACTGGGTCAAGCGTAATCTCGTGCGGCCGCTGAATGCGGGCGGCCGCAAGTATCGTTTCGCGTTCAACGATCTGCTCGAGATGCGCCTGGCCAAGGAACTGCTCGGCACCCGTCAGCATATCGATCCGATCCAGCGGACTCTCGAGCGGGTGCGTACGCTCGTCGATCCGGACCGCTCCGTCACCTCGCTGAAACTCGTCAATGACGACGGGCGCATCGTCGTGCGCGACGGTCCATCGCTGATCGAGGTGCAGACGGGACAGTTGATTTTCGACTTCAGCGGCAGCTATCAGCCCGGCAAGGTCGAGGACGGTTTCGGGCCCGCCCGCGTGCGCGAGCGTTTCGAGGAGGCGCGCAGAGTCGCTGACGAGGATCCCCTCAAGGCGCTCACCATCTACAGCGAGCTGGTCGGCCGCGAACCCGGCAACTTCGAGGCGCATATGCGCCTCGCCACGCTGCTTGAACGCGAGGGCGATCTGGCCGGTGCGATGCGCCATCTGCTCGGCGCGGCCGCGATCGTCCCCGCCAGCCCCGAGGTCCACCTGAAGCTCGGCCTGCTCTATCGCAAGAAGGACGAGCATCAGCACGCGCTGCGCAGTTTTCTTCGCACACTCGAATGCGACCCCGCCAACGTCGAGGCGCATCGCAACGCCGCCGAGATGTACGAGGCGATGGGCCGCAAGCGCGACTCGCAGCGCCACCTGAGCGCCATCCATCGTCTGATCAAGGGCGACTGATTGAATCACGGCAACTTGCGGCGATAAGCTCGCGAGTATGCCGCGCGATTCGCTGAAACCAATCGACATCCTGCGCCACGAATTGAAAGCGTTGCGCTTCATCCTGGACAACTTTCACTCGGGCAAACTCGGCGCCGCCGGACTGCCGCCGCGCGAGGATTTCCAGTCCGCGCAAGGCCGCGCTCTCTACGATTCGATCGTCAAATCTCCCGACCGCAAGGCTGCCGAACGCGCAATCGCGGACCTCGAACTCGACGACGTCGACATCGATTCGTTCCTGCATCTGAGCGGCGAGCACTACTACACCTATCCAGCGCTGGTTCGCGAGCGCGCCGCGGCCATCCGCAGCGGCAAGCTCACGGTCGAAGGCACGTGAGCGCGGCGCTGCCCAAAGAGTTGCATCTGCTTCTTGATTCCACGGGCGCGCTGATCGTGTTTCAGGAAAAAGGCGCAACGTGGGCCGGCGTGGTCGCGTTCTCGAGCGAAGAAAAAGCGCGCGAGTTCTGCCGCGTCAGCAATCTCGACGCCGCCGAGGTCGCCGCCATCTCGACTGGCGACACGGAAGCCGTCGCTGGTCTGATCGCCTCGATCAAGCGCCGCGCGATCCGCAATCTCCTGCTCGATCTCGACTACAGGAGCGGCGCGTGCACGCAAATCGACTTCGAGGGCGACTCTTTCGGCGCTGCCACGCCGCGCCAATTCACTCCGCCCACTCATCATTAGATCTTTCCGATGCCATCTATCCGCACCCTGTTGCCGGAACAAATTGAACAGGCTCGCGCGCGTCTGGCGGGCATTATCAAGCCGACGCCGCTGATTCGCAGCGCAACGCTCGACCGAATCCTCGACGCGCACGTGCGCATCAAGCCCGAAAATCTGCAGAAGACCGGATCGTTCAAAATTCGCGGCGCATACAACCGGCTGATGACGCTCAGCGACGACCAAAGATCGCGCGGCGTGGTCGCGGCGTCGGCCGGCAATCACGGCCAGGCGCTGGCCTATGCCGCAACTCGCGCGGGAGTGACCGCGACGATCGTGATGCCGACGACGGCTGCGATTGCCAAAATCGACGCGACCCGCAGCTACGGCCAGTCGGTCGTGCTCGAAGGCGTCGACTACCAGGAGGCGCGCGCGGCGGCGGCGAAGATGTGCGTCGAACGCGGCGCAAGCTTTATCGACGCCTACGACGATTCGTACGTGATCGCGGGACAGGGAACAGTTGGACTGGAAATCGCCGACGAAGTAACGCCCGACGTAGTGATCGTCCCGGTTGGCGGCGGTGGGTTGATCGCGGGAATCGCGGCAGCGCTCGCGACGCGCGCGCGAGACGCCGAGGTGATCGGCGTCGAGGCCGCGGGTTCACCGCAACTGTCGGCGAGTCTCGTAGCCGACGCGCCCGCATCGATTGGCCGTCCTGTCGACACGATTGCCGACGGTCTCGCCACCGGCCGCATCGGCGCGGTTTCGTTCGAGGTGATGCGCGGTCGGGTCAGACGCGCCGTGACGGTGGATGACTTCGAAATCGGCGAGGCAGTCCTGCTGATGCTCGAGCGCCTGAAACTTCTTGCCGAAGGTGCCGGCGCCGCCGCGCTCGCGGGCGCGCTCAAAATCAAGGACCAGCTCAAAGGCAAGACCGTGGTGCTGGTCGTGAGCGGCGGAAATATCGATATCAACCTGCTCGATCGGATTATCGGTCACGGACTGGTGAAGGTCGGGCGCCTGTTTCGAGTCGCCGTCGATTTGCGTGATCGCCCCGGCGAGCTCGGCAAATTGGTCTCAGCGATCGCCGCGACCGGCGCCAACGTTCGCGCGATAGATCACGATCGCACGCGTCGCGACGTCGCAATCGGCGGCGCCCGCGTGATGCTGGAACTGGAAACCCGCGGCCCCGCCCACATCGAAGCAATCCGCGAGCAACTGACAAGGCACGGCTACGTGTTTGACGTGCCGGCGCTCGGGTAACAGGGAACTTGATTGTAAGTGAAACCCCTCCGTGGGTTTCATTTCAACAGCGTCCTTCGACTACCTACGTGAACATCGACGCGATGCCGGTAGGCTTCACCAATTTGCCCGCCGGCTTCATCGAATGCGCCAGCGCCACGAGCTTCTCCTTGAACGCTTCCATCTCGGCGGCCTGCTTCGCTTCGAACGCGGCCGCCTCTCTCTCGCGCTTACGCTCGAACGCCTCGCGATCCGCCTGCCGCCGATTGTAGAAGCCCTCGAAGGTCTCCTTCACCGCTCGGTACATCGCGGTTTTTGGCACGAACGATCCGGAGCACGACGGGCAATGGAACACGACGCCCTTCTCGAACAGCCGATACGGAATCGTCCACGGCTCGTTGCAGTCCTTGCAGATGACGGGGACTTCCCACGTTAGCGGATTGAATTCCGCGCTCGACGCCGACGTCGCCGCGGCGGGCGCGGCCGCTGCTGGAGCCACCGCGGGCTTTGGTGCCGCGGCCGGTGCCGGCTTGGGCGCGGCTGCGACTGCTGCGCCATTGGCCGCGGGTTCCGCGGACGACGGCGCTGCCGCTCCACCTTCTTTGCGAAACCGTGACGGTGCATCGTCGGGGAACGTAGTCTCGGGATGCAATTCTCTCGCGCGCGCGAGCAACACGCCCTCGCTCTCGAGATTGGCGGGGTCAGGGATGCAGCAATCGACAGGACATACCGCGGCGCACGCCTCATGGTCGTGGAAGCCGACGCACTCGGTGCACTTCGACGGCACGATGTAGTAGATATCCTGCGCGATTGCGGGACTCGTTGCGCCATTCAGCTCCCACTGCACTCCGCCCGCGTAAATCGCGGTGTTCGGACACTCGGGCTCGCATGCTCCGCAGTTGATACATTCGCTCGTGATCGTCGTCGCCATCTGGTGAACCCCGGTCTATCGAGAAATCTCGATTGTGATCGATTTCCAACTCTAACAACGCCGATTTCAGCGGGCAATCGGCTTGCTTGCATGGTATTCGAACTCGATCAGATACACATTCTCGCCCGGCCCGTGTTTTGCGACCTTCAGTAGATCGATAAGACCCGCGAAGCCTGAGCGTCTCGCGAGTTCGGGCGTGACTTCGGCGAGCGCGATCCGCCGGATCGAGGTTACTTCGATGAACCCTTGGCCCAGCAAGTAGTGTCCGCCGACCTTGACATGCGGCCTTTGCCAAATCCTTACGCTGCACGTGACTTCGCCGCGCATGATCGGCTCGCGAAGTCGCTTCGTAAATACCATCGGCTATCCGTGGCAGGGCTATCGACGTCACGCAACCGCGACCCATGGCTGCGACGCGCGCATTTTCTCGGCGGCGCGGTTTTGACTATGCTGGGCGCGTAGCCGCGGTACGCGCAAAATTCAATCACGACCGCAGGAGTGTCTCGCAGATGGATCTTCAATTCACGCCCGAAGAAGAAGCATTTCGCCTGAAGGTTCGCGGGTGGCTGGCCGAGAACATGCCGGCCAGCGGCCTTTCCGATAATCGCGAGGGCCGCGACGACAAGGCCTGGCTTGGCAGGGCCAAGGCATGGCAGCGCCGCCTGTACGAAGGTGGCTACGTCGCGCTCGCATGGCCGAAGGAATACGGCGGGCAGGCGATGGATCCGGTGCGCCAATCGATCGTCAACGACGAGATGGTCCGCGCGAAGGCGCCATACCTCGTCGGCGGGTCGGGGCTTGGGATGCTCGGGCCGACGCTCATCTCGTGGGGCAGCGAGGAACAGAAGCATCGCTACCTGCCGAAAATTCTCACCGGCGAGGAAATCTGGTGCCAGGGCTACTCCGAGCCCGGCGCGGGCTCCGACCTCGCGTCGCTAAAAACGCGCGCGGAAATCATCGGCGACGAGTTCGTCGTCAACGGGCAGAAAGTCTGGACCTCGGGCGCACAATACGCCGACATGATGTTCTGCCTGGTGCGCACCGACCCCGAGGCGCCCAAGCATCGCGGCATCTCGTACATCCTTATCGACATGCACACGCCCGGAATCACGGTGCGCCCGCTCGTGCAGATGACCGGCGATCGCGGCTTCAACGAAGTTTTCTTCGACAACGTGCGCGTGCCGCGCAAAAACCTGGTCGCCAAGCTCAATGAGGGATGGATCGTCGCCAACGCCACGCTCTTTCACGAGCGCAACATGCTCGGCTCCGCCAGCGGCAGCGAGCAGCGCTTCAACCGCCTGCTGGCGCTGGCTAAATCGATCACGCGCGGCGGACGCCCGCTCACCGAAGACCCCGTCTTCCGCCAGCGGCTGGTCGAGCTGGAGATCCGGGTCGAGGCGATGCGCTTTCACGCCCTGCGCCAGCTCACCGATCATGTTCGCGGCAAGAACCCGGGCGTCGAGGCGATGATCAACAAGCTGGTCGGCACGGAGCTGAATCACGACCTTGCCACGGCCGCGATGGAGGCGCTCGGCGACTACTCGATGCTCGCGCGCGACGACGAAGCCGCACTCGATCACGCGTACTGGCCGTATGAGTGGATGTTCTCGCTCGGGCTGGTGATCGGCGGCGGAACGTCGCACATCCAAAAAAACATAATCGCAGAGCGCGGCCTGAAAATGCCGAAATCGCGGTGAACGCAAACCCCTACAAATCCGGTTCCCCCTTCCCACTATGGGAAGGGGTTAGGGGTTAGGTTCCTTGTCAGCAGGCACACTCCAGAGGACTAAAAAAATGGATTTCGGACTAAGCGAAGAACAACAGCAGCTCAAGGAAAGCGCGCGAGCATTTCTGAACGGCGAGTGCCCGACCACGTTCGTACGCAAGGTTATGGCGACCGACGACGGCTATCCGCGCGAACTCTACGACCATATCGCGAAGCTCGGATGGTGCGGGCTGATCGTGCCCGAGAAATTCGGCGGCGCGGGACTCGGGATGCTTGATATGGCGATGATTCTGGAAGAGGGCGGCTACGCTGCGATGCCGGGGCCGTTCTTGTTCTCTTCGGTGCTCGCGGCCAGCGCGCTCAAGCTCAGCGGCTCGGAACAGCTCAAAGCAAAGTGGCTCACCGCACTCGCCGAGGGTAAGGCAATCGGCACCGTCGCGGTGGTCGAGAGCGCCGGCAGTATCGATTCGCGCGACATCAAAGCGATAGCTACGAAGAGCGGCGCGGGATGGCATCTCAGCGGCGCCAAGATGTTCGTGCCGTATGCCGGCGTCGCCGACTTTATCGTGGTCGCAGCGAAACATGACTCTGACATTTTTCTGTTCGTCGTCGATGCGAAAGCGCCGGGCGTCACGATTCGTTCGCTGAAAAACCTGGACCTCACCCGTCGCGTGTCGAGCGTCGAGCTAAAGGGCGCGCCTGCCGAGCGGCTTCACGGTGGCACCGGTCTTTTTGCAAAGCTGATCGATGTCGCCGCCGTTGCTGTCGCTGCTGACTCGCTCGGCGGCACCGAACGCGCGCTCGAGATGGCCGTCGATTACTCGAAAGTCCGCGAGCAGTTCGGCAAGCCGATCGGATCGTTCCAGGCGCTCAAGCATGCGGCCGCCGAAATCGTCGCCGACCTCGAGCCCGCGCGCGCGATGCTCTGGTACGCCGCCTACGCCCACGACATCGGGGCCGCCGACGCCTCGCGCGCAGCGGCGATGGCGAAAGCGCGCCTGTGCGATATCTACAGCCGCGGCACCGACCGCGCCGTTCTGATGCACGGTGGAATCGGTTTCACCTGGGAGCACGATATGCATCTGTGGTTCAAGCGCGCGCGCTTCAACGAGTCCTACTTCGGCTCGCCCGCGTTCCATCGCGAGCGCGTCGCGGCACTCGGCGCGTATTGAGGCAGGCTGTTGAAGTTCGACATCTTCTACCAGCTTCCCGAAGCCGCCAATCAAATCACCACCGAGCGCTATCGCGAGTTAATCGCAGAAGCAGCCGAAGCGGACAGACTCGGCTTCAACACCGTGTGGCTCGCCGAGGTGCATTTCGCGCCGCGCTTTTCCGTGATGCCGACGCCGCTGATGCTTCTCGCCGCGATCGCCGAGCGCACAACCAACATCCGCCTCGGCATGGCCGTCAACCTGATGCCGTTGCATCATCCGATCCGGCTGGCCGAGGAAGTCGCGACGCTCGACGTGCTGAGCGGCGGCCGGGTCGAGTTCGGTGCCGGGCGCGGCGCGTTCCCGCTCAACTACCGCGGCTACGGCGTCGAGATGGCGGAGAGCCGCAAGCTGTTCGAAGACGGACTCGAAACAATCAAGGCGGCATGGACGCTCGAACGCGTGGACGGCATCGAAGTCGTTCCCAAACCGCTTCAGCGGCCTCATCCCCCGATTCGGCTGGCCGCCAACAGCGCCGACACGTTCACCTTCGCCGGCGCGAATCGTTATCCAATCTTCGCCGGCGGTCCGGTGAATCCGATTCCCGTGCTCGCCGAGCGGCTCAAGATCTATGAGAACGCGCTGAGAGATGCGGGGCACGAGCGTCCCGACGATTGGCTGGCCGCGGCGCTGATGGTGTTCGTCGGACGCGACCGCCCGCACGTGCGAGCCGTGATCGAGCCAAGCATCCGCAACTATTTCGACGCGGTCAGCGAAATTATCGAGCCCGAGAGTCTCGCCGCGGGCCATCAGGCGGAATTCCAGAAAGTGCGCGACCGCCTGCGCACGATCGATTACTCGACCGTCGATTCAATCATGGGAATTTTCGGCGACCCCGAATACTGCATCGACCGAATCGCGCAACTCAAAGAGCAATTCGGCTTCACGCGCCTGGTCTGCTGGTTCGAGATTGGCGGAATCAGCGGCCACCAGAACGTGCTCGCCGCGATGCGCCTGTTTGCGGATCGCGTGATGCCGAAATTTCAATGACGCAGGCATTGCGCCGTGACCGACGAAAGCATCGTCCGTTCTCTGTTGGATTACCTGCGATCGGTGACCAGTTGCCCGGTGCTGGCCTATGCCGAGGCGCCCACACGGATGAGCGGAGGGTACGACGCCACGATATTCAGATTTAGTTTGCATGACGCGCCTGATCCGTTCTCCGGTCCGCTCGTGCTTCGACTCTTTCAGGCAACCCTTGATGCCCAACGAGCGCCGCGTGAGGCCGCCGTACAGAACGCGCTCGCGGAGTTGGGTTATCCTGCGCCACGGGTTTTTGTTGCCGAGCCACGCATCAAGCCATTAGGCGGTCCCTTCCTGGTCATGGAGCGCGTTCCCGGACGTCCGCTTGGGTCGGAATTTGAAGGACTGAGCATCAAAGGCCTCAGGCAGACCCTCGATATCCTCTGGCAGTTGCCTCGCATTCGCCGAGAGGTGCTGCGGCTTTGGGACGAGGCACAGACCCGTTTGCACGCTCTGCCGGTCAGCGATTTCGTCGATCGTGTTGAGAGGGCTGGCTTCTGCCGCGAGGATTTTACCTTCGACACTCAGTTGGCCAGCACCCGCGCCGCGGCAGGAGAGTTCGGCCTCAACGGACTTAGTCCCGCATTTGACTGGCTCAGTCAACATCAGCCACGCCGGTCAGAAGCTGCCGTGATCTGTCACGGCGATTTCCAGCCATTAAATGTTCTTGCCGACCATGGACGCTTAACCGGGGTGATCGACTGGGTGAAGGCGACAATCGCCGATCCCGCCTTCGATTACGGAGCGGTGCTTGCAATATTTGCGACGGTGCCGATTCGCGTTCCCGCCGGATTGCATCGAGCGTTGCGCGCACTAATGAACAATCTGGCGCGCGCACATTCGCGTCGCTGTCGGTCCCTGCCGGAAAGCGATGCGACGCTTCGGTACTACCAAATATTTAATTGCATGGTTCAGCTGGTCACGGTCGGCAGACATCGCGCGCAGGGCAGACCGGCACAGCACATTTACAATTCGCCGATTGGGGTCGCGAATCTGATCGAGCACGTACGTCTGCTGACCGGACTCAACGTTAGCCTGTCAGGCTGACAGTGCTACTAGCTGATAGGCAGCACGCGATGCGGCTCTTCTGAGGACATCTTCACTGCTTCACAGCGCGCAGGATGTCGGTCTTGGTCACGATTCCTTGCAGAGCGCCGGCGTCGTCCGTCACCAACAGCATCTGGGCGCCGCGCTCGCGCACCAGCAGCCGCAATGCCTCGCTCAAGTCGCAGTCTTCCATCACGCGAATCGCGCCGCGGTCTGCTAGCTCGGCGACGCGGATTTTGTCCCAATCCTCGGGCGCGACCTGGCTGATATCAGATACTGAGATCGTGCCCACTATCTGGTCGCCTTCGTAGACCGGGAAAATCGTAAGCCGGTGATGAGCCGCGACGCTTGCGACGAATTCGCGAATCGTTGAGCTGGCATGCACAAAAATTACGTGGCGTTGCATCACGTCCCGCACCGTCATCCCGGACAACTCCGCGAGTTTTGTGGTCTCATGAACACGCTGATCGCCGGAGACCGACGCCTCGCCCGAGACTGCATATGCGACCGCCGCGCCGATAAGGCTTGGAATGATGTACGAATGGCCGCCCGTGGTCTCCGCGACGAAGACGACCGCGGTGAGCGGAGCTTTGTAGCCGGCCGCGATGAACGCCGCCATCCCAACTGCGGCATAGAGATCGTGCGTCGGCGCGTGGACGACCGATTGCGCGTAGGCGTTGCCAAGCGCACCCCCTACCAGCAGCAACGGCACGAACATCGCGCTGACGCCGCCCGAGCCGAGCGAGAAGATCGTCGCGAGCAGCTTCAACGCGGCGAACGCCAGTAGCACTTCGGTGGGAATCGGATGCTTGAGCACGTAGCGCACCGCTTCGTAGTTGGGGCCGATCGGGATGAGCGGGCCGTCGTATATCGTCACGAACGCCAGGCCGCATAGCGCCGTGCCGAGCCCGCCGATCGTGAGCTTCAGCGTGTGCGGTATCCGGCTGGCGACGGAAAACCTGCGCACGCGGCGAAACGTGATGTCGAAGACGATTGCGATGAGCCCGATGCCCGCGCCGAGCAGCGCCGACCACCAGACGTCGCGCGCCCTGAAGCTGGTGCTGCCTGCGAAACCGAACAACGGCTGCGCGCCGACGATCGACACCAGCGTGGCGTACGCGACCACGGAGGCGATCAGAGAGGGCAGCAACGCTTCGTGCGCGAGGTCGTCCTTGTACGGCATCTCGAGCGCGAACACGATGCCGGTGAGCGGAGCGCGGAAGACCGCTGACATGCCGGCAGCCGCGCCGCTGATCAACATGATGCGCCGGTCGCGCGTCTCGAGACCGAAACGGCGCAGCTTGGTCCATAGCCACGATCCAATCGCGCCGCCACTGTAGATGCTCGGTCCCTCGAGCGCCGCACTGCCGCCCGAGCCGACCGTGGTCACCGCGGCGAGCAGCTTCCACCAGAATGGACCAATGTCGATGTCGCCCTGGTGCTCGTGGTAGGAACGAACGATTTCCTCGGTCGAGTGTTCGTCAGGATCGGGCGTGCAAAACTGCATTATCAGGCCCGTCACAAAGAAGCCGCCGACGAGGCCAACCACGATTGCCCAATGATGAGCAAGGTAGTAGGGAAGTAGAGCAGCCCAGATCACGTCGAGCACAAGCACGGCGATTCCGGTGATGATAACGCCAGCCAGAATGCCGATGACAGGGGCGACGAGGAGCCATTTCTGGATGTCGCGCGAGTACGTCGCCGTCAGGTCTTCGCTGACCAGGGCGGTGTACTTTCGAAGTAAGGGATGTTTGGAGAATCTCGAATCCAGGAAGTTCGCGAAGATTCCCAAAGCGGCGATCCTTTCCCGGCTTGGAACCGGCGCTGCGAGCAAGTCAATTGTACAGATCAATGCTTAACACTATGTGTCGCAGTGGCACAGTCTCAGCAACGCGTGTAGCACAATTGCCACAAGCAGGCCGTTGCGGGAGATTGATTGGAGGGAGGGTTCGGCGGGGATTGCAGGGCGGAAGCCATGTTCAACGTCCAAATCGGGGATTTGCGGGTCATCGAGGGCTTCAAATAGATTCGCAACATCATACGGAGGCTAGGCACGTTGTCCCTCGTCATGTCACGACTCGAATCCAAGCTCAAGGAAATGGCACGGCAATTGGATCATTAGCTTACCAGAGATTTCACCCGGCTCGTCCGAGGCAACTGTAGGGGACCGCTATGAAATCCGTTGGGTCCGGATTTCGTGAGGTGATGGGGGATTATGAACGACCAAGATAAAGAGAAGGAACAAGACAAAGACCTGGGCACGTTGAGTCCCGCGGTCAGGATTTTTCTCGTCGAGGACAATCCGGACCACGTCTTTATTGCGCTCACCGTGGTCAGGCAGGTGCTCGGCGACGACATCGAACTCGTGCATGCGTCGAATGCCGACGAAGCGTTGCTCATGATTGCGCAGTTCACCGAGCACGATCGTCCGGACCTGTTCCTGGTGGATCTGCGCCTGCCCGACAATGGCGGATTCTCCGTGTTGCAGGCGGCGCGCGCGAACGAGGCGCTGACAACTGTGCCGATGTTCGTGATCACGAGCTCGCTCTACGACCGCGACATTGCCGAGAGCTATCAGCTCGGCGCGTCGGCTGTACTGTGCAAGCCGCTGTCGCGCGCCAAGCTGCGCGACGAGCTGGTGCGCGTTGGCGCACTGCCGATGTCGCAGCGGCCGAACGACCCGGCGTATCGCCACTAGGCAAAATCAATCTAATATTGGGGTGGGGGAGGGCTGTGAGTTGTAATGACTCCAGCCCGTTTTTCTTTTGCGGGCTTGACCCTCGCGCCGGCAAATAGGATTCTCGCTGACGGTCTGCTCGGCGGCAGACGAGACTGCATTTGGCGAAAATCGTCGCTCAGGAGTTGTCGTGAAACCCTACACATTCGAGAACAGCGACGCGCTGATGGAGCGCGCCAAGAAAGTTATTCCCGGCGGAATCTATGGCCATCAGACGCCGCTGGTCCTTACCAGGGGCGCTTACCCGTCGTTCTTCGCGCGCGGCGAGGGCTCGCATATTTGGGACGTCGATGGCAACGAGTACATCGACTTCATGTGCTCGTACGGTCCGATCGTGCTCGGGCATCGGCATCCCAGAGTCGAGGAAGCCGCGCGCCGGCAGGCGGAGCTTGGCAACTGTTTCAACGCTCCGGGGCCGGTGTGGGTCGAGCTCGCGGAGCACCTCGTATCCATCACGCCGCTTGCCGACTGGGCGGTGTTCGCGAAAAACGGCTCCGACGTTTGCACGTGGGCGACCGAGGTCGCGCGTCAGGCGACCGGGCGGCCGAAAATTGCGATGTGCTCGGGCGCATACCACGGCACTCATGCGTGGTGCACGCCGATGCCCGGCGGTGTGACGCCGGAAGATCGCGCGAACGTAGTTTATTTTCGATTCAACGATCTCGAAAGCGTTCGCCGCGCGGTCGAGGAAAACGGCGGCAAGATGGCGGGCGTGATCGTGTCGCCGTTCAAGCACGACGCCGGACACGACTCGGAATTACCGGTCGAAGGATTTCTCTCGGGCGTCCGGAAGATTTGCGACGATAACGGTATCGTGCTCATCCTCGATGACGTTCGCGCGGGCTTTCGCCTGCATATGGGCGGGTCGGGCGAGCTGTTCGGACTGCGTCCGGACCTCACGACTTACTGCAAGGCTATCGCCAACGGCTATCCGCTGGCCGCATGTCTTGGGCGCGACAGCCTGAAACAGGCGGCGCAGGAGGTATTTTTCACGGGATCGTACTTCACCAGCGCCGTGCCGATGGCGGCGAGCCTGGCGAACCTCAAGGAGCTGCAGGCCAGCGGCGGAATCGAGAGGATGCGCGCGACGGGAGAGAAGTTGCGCACCGGTCTGCTCGCGCAGGCGCGCAGCGCCGGACTCGAGGTGACGTACTCGGGGCCGCCGGCGATTCCGTACATGACGTTCAAGGCCGACGCGGGGCATTTCGATCGCGCCAAGGTCTTCTGCGGCGTGTGCTCGCGCAGCGGAGTGTACTTCGCGCCGCGGCACAACTGGTTCATCTCGGCCGCGCACACCGAGCGCGACATCGAGCAGACCCTGAACGTCACCGAGCAAGCGTTCGAGACGGTGCGCAAGCAATTCGGCGCGTAGCCGCGGCTGTGCAGGCCCGCTTCCCGGATTGCGGGACGGCAGAAGTTCTGCTCCCTAAACGATGATCATCGACACGCACTGCCACCTCGCCGATGCGAAGTTTCGTGACGATGTCGAAGCCGTGATTGCGCGCGCGTCGGCTGCCGGCGTCGCGCAAATTATTTCGGTTGGCGCGATCGGGCCGATCGAGAACGATCGATTGACTGTCGAAATTGCCGAGCGTCACCTGGATGTCTTCGCGGTCGTCGGCGTACATCCGCACGACGCCAAGGACTGCACGCCCGAACGAATCGCGCAGTTGCGCGGCCTCGCCGCATCGAAAAAAGTCGTCGCGATCGGCGAGAGCGGACTCGATTTCCACTACTTGCACTCGCCGCCCGCGGCGCAGGAAGCGTCCTTGCGCGCGCATCTCGCGCTAGCCGCCGAACTCGGCCTGCCGATCGTGATTCATTGCCGCGACGCGGAGCGGCGTCTCGTCGAGATCGTGCGCGAGACCGGCATTCCGCCGCGCGGCGGCGTGATTCACTGCTTCACCGGCGACGCCGAGGCGGCGCGCGAGTTCCTGTCGCTCGGATTCTGCATTTCGTTCTCGGGAATCATCACGTTCAAAAATTCCGCGCCGATTCGCGAGGCCGCGTCGATCGTTCCCGACGACCGCGTGATGGTCGAGACGGACTCACCCTATCTCGCGCCGGAACCATATCGCGGCAAGCGCAACGAGCCTGCTTATGTCACTCGCACGCTGGAAATCCTCGCAAACCTCCGCCGCGCCGACGCGACAGTTCTAGGCGCGCAAGTAATCGCCAACGCCGCCCGCGCATTCAAGCTGCCGCCGCCCTCTTAGCTTCTCCATATCCGGAACTGATGCTCGCTTCGGCACTAGCTATGGTCGTTCAGCTTTTTGGTCAAGGCGCGAGCCAATCTTAGGACATTTGGGAAATGCCACCAAAAGAAGCGAGTCCAATAGACTGGAGCTGGCCAAGTGCCTCGATAATTGATGCGCCCTTGGACTGCGCTGATGCGCTGCGCTTGGACGGTTTCGTTGCAACGCCGGGCCTAGCGGTGCGCGCGCCGACGGCTTCGAGCTGCTTCACTTGTCAGATATCCGAAACATCTGCACGGCCTTCGGGCAGCTTGACATTACGACGGTTCGACCTTAGAGTTGTTGTAACAACTGTGGAGGTTGTAACATGACACCAGTGATTCGAGTCGACGATGAGGTCTACAAAGCGCTTGAGAGCCAAGTGAAAGGGTTTGGAGATTCGCCGAACGACGTGTTGCGCAGGTTGCTCAATCTTGACCAGACTCCGGCTCGTGAACCCAGCATCGCCTCACAGTTCATCGCGGCCGCCAATCTTGACCAGACTCCGCCTCGTGAACCCAGCGTCGCCTCACAGTTCATCGCGGCCGCTGTATCGCAAACGCGGTTTGACCGGTCCGCGATCGAGGGCGCGATCCTAGATATTCTGCATGAGCATAGGGGCCGCGTCCAAATCGTTGATCCGGTTAACGGATTCAACATCTACGAGGAAGTGGCAACGCGCCTAAGTATTTCTCCGGAACTTCAGAAAGAACTAACTGCAGGTGGAGAACCTCGATGGAGAGCCGAAGTCGGTTTTGCGCGCAAAAATCTTGAGCAGAGGGGAATCATTGCTCCTACCAGCGAAAGCGGTAGAGGCGTCTGGATGCTCAAGAAGAAACCGTCGAAATGAATCGACCGTGCTCGTCGCGGCGAGCCGCGCGAGCGCGCTCCGACCTCTCCTCGGACAAGGAGAGGTTAGGATCGATCCAGAAAAGAGCCGGGATTCTTCGCTTCGCTCAAGAATGACACAAAAAAAGTTCGAGAAGGGACCCTACGATTACTCAGGGTAAACTTCGCCCCGTCTTTCTTAACACTGGGTGCGGGGGTCACCCCTGCCCAAGGAAGCGTGAAACCCACGGCGGGTTTCACATTTAAGTGGTTCCGCTTCCCCTCTGCGTTAACCGAGGGGGTTGCCGCCGAAGATGGTTGGGTGCAGTGCGACTATCGCGGCTGTCAGGAATGCGCCTGTGCAAATCGCCGCCCATGGCATGTCGGTGCTGGTCCATCGGATGCGACCGCTGATTAGCGCTGCGAACGGCACGAAGGAGGTCTTTGCGAGGAACTCGCGATAGCGGTCGCCCAGGTCGCGAATCTTGCGCGCGTCCTGATGCATCCCGCCGAGGATTCCGAGCGCCGGGAACATCCCGAAGAAAATCACGTCGCCCGCCCATCCGTTCATCAGCATGTGCGCGATGCCGAACAGGCTGAAGCCTACCAGCCCCGGATGACGCGTGATCTTCAGAATGCCGCGCGGTTCGGTGCGACCGCCCGGCGCGCCCATCGCGCCTGGGTTCGGATTGATGAAGCTCCCGACGAACAAGACGAGCGCCGCCAGCATCAGCAGCCACGCGAACCATCGAATCGGCGCGACCGCCCGCAGATACCAGAGCAACGGACCGGAATGCTTGTTGTGCCCGAACTCGTAGATGAGCGGTCCTAGAGTCGCGACAGCGACGAGCGAGTAGATGCCGCGGTATGGTTGCGCGCCGACCGCTTTGATCAAGGCGGATCGAACGGCGGACGACGATATGACCAGGTGACTGGCCAGGAACAAGACTGCCCACATCGCGATCCAGACAGTCGCATCCATAGAAACCTCCGTACGAGCACGATGATCGCAGGATCGCGGCGCGCGTCAATGCAGCGTGGCGATTGCACTTTTAGTAGCAGAATCCTGAATCGCGCGGGACCTCACCCCTAGCCCCTCTCCCTTCTGGAGAGGGGAACACAGGACGACCAATTCACAAATTGGCGTGAGCGGGGTTGTAGTCATTAGGAGCATGAAAACAATGATACCGACTATCCAGGTTGACGAGGGGCGGTTCAGCGAAGTTGTCGAGCGCGGTGCGGAGCATGAGATCGGTGACGGCCTCAGGTTCGCGCAGGCATGTATCGTCGAGGAAGTTCTCGGCGCGGTTTTCGCATCGATCACGCTGTGGTACTTGGTGACATCGATTGCCGGACTGGCCTGACGCACGATGCCGACGTTCAAGCTCAAGTTGCCGCCGCCGTTTGAAGACGCGGTGAAAAGCATGGAGCGCGAGATCATGCGCTTCCTGGTGCGCTCGACCGGCGATCGCGACGACGCGATGGACCTGTTCCAGGAAACCTGGCTGCGCGCATATCGCGCCTATCCGACCCTGCAATCGGAAGACGGACTGCGCCCGTGGGTGTTTCGAATCGCGTCGAACCTATGCCGCAATCGCGCGCGCGACCGAATGCGCCGCGGCCGCGTGATTTCCAGCGAGAGTTCTTTTGGGGACGATCCGACGATTGCAGAAAGGGCGCCGCATCACCTCAACGGCGGACCCGAAGGCGCGCTTCATTTGAAGAGATCGATCGCGCGGCTGCCCGGCAAGCAGGGGCAGGCTTTGATGATGCGCAAGTTCGCGGGACTCGAATATGCGGAGATCGCCACGGCGCTGAATTGCTCAGCCGAGAGCGCGCGGGCGAGCGTCTACCAGGCGCTGAAGAAACTGAGGCTCGAAGAGTAATCAAGATGAAGACCAATCGAATCGTCACGCGAGTGATAGAGAGTCCACCGATCGACGACCGGACGCTCGACGCGCTGATCGGACAGACGCGGCCGCGCATCGCGCGCGCGATGAAGATCCTGCGGCGGCCGCAGGCGCGGGTCGGCGTGATCCCATCGCCGCTTGGACGACTGCTGGTTGCGGAGAGCGACCGCGGCCTCGCGGCGATTCACTTCCTGTTCATCAGCGGGGGCGAGCGGACGCTCGAGATGCTGCGCAGGAAGTTCGATCTGATCGAGAACGAGCCGAGTGCGCGGCGGATCGAAGCGGATATCGATCGCGTGTTCGAGGGCGGTTCCGACGCGACCGAGCATCCGGTGGATTTGAGCCTGGTCGAGAGCGATTTCCAGCGCCGCGCTTACACCTTGTTGCGCAAGGTTCCGGCCGGCGCGGTGATCACTTATCAGGGATTGGCCGCGACGGCAGGACACCCGGACGCCCAGCGCGCAATCGGCACCACGATGGCGACGAATCCGATTCCGATCTTTGTACCGTGTCACCGTGTGATCAAATCCGACGGAACGATCGGCAACTACGGCGGAGGCGTCGACAACAAGATCAAGCTGCTGCGCGCGGAGGGATTCGAAGTCGGGCGCGACCTGCGATTACCGTCGCGCGCCGTGATGGGGCATCGTCACACCAAAATATTCTGCCGGCCCGACTGCTCGGCGGCGCGTCGCGCGGATCCAACCAGGATGCTAATCTTCGCGGATTCAAAATGCGCCCGCCACGAGGGGCTGAGAGCATGCAAGCTGTGCAAGCCGGCATGAATCAAACTTTGCCGAAAAAAGAAAATACTCGCTGAGAAACAAAAAGAGCGACGCCCTACGCGGCGTCGCTCTTTTGTTGGTCAGATCGGGCGGTCAGGTTACTCGGTTTCGCCCTGCGACCTGAGCTGTTGGATCTGCTGGCGTTGATTCTCGATTTCCTGCTGTTGCGACTCGACCTGGGCCTGGGTCTGCGCGTTGGCGTTCTGCGTATTCTGCATCGAATTGCCGACTACGTAGCCGGTACCACCGCCCAGCGCGCCGCCGATCAAGGCACCCGCGAGAGGATGGCCCACAGCGGCACCGACAATCGCGCCGCCAGCTCCACCCAACGCCGTGCCACCGAGAGTGCCTTCCTCACGAGTCGAGAGCGGCTGCCCCGAGCATCCTGCAAGAACGAGCAATCCCGCCAGCGCCAGACTCATTAATATTCCTACAGATTTGCGCATATTCAGAACCTCCATCTTCCAATGACTATACGTCAGCCGAGCTATTCGGTTTCCTGATTTCCCTTCAACTGTTGAATCTGCTGACGCTGTTCTTCCAATTGTTGTTGCTGCGACTGCACCTGCGCCTGGGTCTGCGCGTTGGCGTTCTGACTATTCTGCATCGCGTTGCCGACCGCGAAGCCGCCTACTCCGCCTACCGCAGTGCCGATAGCAGCGCCTGCCAGCGGTGCGCCGACGGCAGCGCCGATGATCGCGCCGGTAGCCGCGCCAATTCCCGCGCCGCCCAGAGTGCCTTCCTCGCGCGTGGAAAGCGGGTCCCCCGAGCATCCGGCAATCAGAAACATCGCGGCGAGAGCCATTGCGGCCGTCGCGATTGCATGTTTGCGCATTGTCCTTCTCCCCTCAGCTATTCCGTCTCGCTCTGACTCTTCAATTGTTGAATCTGCCGCTGCTGATTCTCGAGTTGCCTCTGCTGGGAACTGATCTGCGCCTGAGTCTGACGGTTTTCGTTCTCTCGATTCTGCATCTCATTGCCGACCGCGTATCCGCCCAAGGCGCCGATACCGCCGCCGATTGCCGCACCTGCCAGCGGGTTGCCGACCGCGGCGCCTATAATCGCGCCGGTTGCTGCGCCGACTCCGGTGCCGATGAACGTGCCTTTCTCACGGGTCGAGAGTGGCTCTCCCGAGCATCCCGCGACCACCACGATAGCAATCGCCACGAACAGACCTTTAATCAGCGACTTTGTCTGCACGAGCTCTCCTCCTTGCACGTTGAGCAGTTTTCATGCCCGCCAACGGCTGCAACATTTTCCCAGCCAACGACACGCCAGTTCATTTATCTGCGGCCAGTTTTCTACCTTCCGCAGGGCCAATCAACCATTTCGGGCATCGACTGTGGCCTTGAAATTCTTACCGATTTCCCGATCTGGATGCTCTCCGCCATAAACGAATATTCATCTTCGCGGGCTGCCGCAAGCCCGACACGGCATTTCGGCGAAAAGTGAAAAATCGGGCCCGGCGCAGGTCCCGCTTCCGGCTTTGGTGGCAAAGCAGAAAACTGGATCGCGGCAGTCCGGCTATTGACGGCAATTCGATTATTCGATAGCTATAGAAATATGAAAAAGGTCAGGGCGATAGCGGCACTCGCCGCGTTGGCGCAGGAATCGAGACTCGACGTGTTCCGGATGCTGGTGCAAAGCGGCCCGGATGGCCTCGCGGCCGGCGCAATCGGCGCGCGGCTCGGCCTTCCGTCGCCCACGCTTTCGTTCCATCTGAACCACCTCAAATACGCGGGCCTGGTGACCAGCAGGCGCGATAGCCGCTCGATCATTTACAGCGCGGACTACAAGGCGATGAACGATTTGCTCGGCTACCTGACGGAAAATTGCTGTCGCGGCTCCGCGGAACTTTGCGCGCCAGCGGCCTGCAAGCCGGCGGAAGCGACCAACGTCAAACAACGGCTCCGCTCGGCGGAGAAAGGGAAAAGAGAAAAGGTGAACGCATGAAACGGATACACATCCACGTCGCGGTCAAGGAAATACCCGAGTCGATCAGATTCTACTCGACGATGTTCGGCGTCGAGCCGTCGGTGGTGAAAAAAGATTACGCCAAGTGGATGCTCGACGATCCGCTCGTGAACTTCGCAGTGTCGACCTTCGGGCAGGCAACCAAAGGCCTCGATCACCTGGGGATCCAGGTCGAGACTCCCGACGAACTGCGCGAGATTGCCGGCCGTTTGAAGGCCGCGGAAGAAGCGGTCGTGGAACAGCGCGACGCAGCCTGCTGCTACGCGCGCTCGGATAAGGCGTGGGCGACCGATCCCAATGGGTTGTCGTGGGAAACATTTTTTACGATGGGCGAGACCACGGTCTACGGCGAGGATTTAAGGCCCTCCACCGACGCGAAAACGGTCGCCCCCGCGCCCGCAAGCGCATGCTGCGCGAAAGTCGGCGTCTGAGAGCTGACGCCGATGGCCACCCGGGAGTTCAACGTCCTGTTTCTATGCACCGGGAATTCCGCCCGCAGCATCATGGCGGAATGCGCGATGAACCGATGGGGCAAGGGGAAGTTCAAAGCATCCAGCGCCGGCAGCCATCCGACGGGCGTCGTCCATCCGATGACAATGCAACTGCTGAAAGAGCTGAACTATGAAACGTCCGCGTTGCGCAGCAAGAGCTGGGACGAATTCGCGCGAGCCGGCGGGCCGCCGCTGGATTTCGTCTTCACGGTCTGCGACAAAGTCGCGGGCGAGATGTGCCCGGTGTGGCCGGGACAGCCAATCACGGCGCATTGGGGCGCCGAGGATCCCGCAGCCTTCGTCGGATCAGACGAAGCGAAGCGCCGGTTCTTCCTGAGAATCTACACTGAGCTTGAAAATCGCATAAAAATCTTCACCAGCCTGCCATTCGACTCGCTCGACCGGTTCGCACTCGAACGCCGGGTCAGGGAGATAGGGAACGTCAAGCTGCCGGAAGACAAATGAGCGTGGACCTGGCGCGCAGGGCGATTGCGGAGGGCGTCGGCACCGCTTTTTTACTCGCGGCTGTCGTGGGCTCGGGAATCATGGGCGAGCGGCTGGCGGGCGGCAACGTCGCGATCGCACTGCTCGCCAATACCGTCGCGACGGGCGCGGCGCTGGTCGCCTTGATTCTGACTTTCGGCCCGGTCTCGGGGGCGCATCTCAACCCGGCCGTGACGATCGCCGACGCGACGCTGGGCGGGATCGCATGGCGCGAGGTTCCCGTGTACGTCGCGGCGCAGATTGTAGGAGCGTTCGCGGGAGTCGCGGCGGCCGACCTGATGTTCGGGCTGCCGATCTATTTCGCGTCGCGGCACGAGCGCAGCGGCCCGGCGCAACTGTTCAGCGAATTCATCGCGACCTTCGGCCTGCTCGCCGTTATCTGGGGATGCTCGCGGCGGCGGTCGTCCGCGGTGCCGTTCGCAGTCGGCGCGTATATCACGGCGGCGTACTGGTTCACCGCTTCGACGTCATTCGCGAATCCCGCGGTCACGATAGCGCGCGCCGCCAGCGATACTTTCGCCGGCATCCGCCCCGCAGACGTTCTCGGCTTCATCGCCGCCCAGATGCTCGGCGCGATGGCCGCGACCTGGCTATTCCACTGGCTGGTCCCCGCAATTTCGGAAGGCGCGAGCGAAGTGCTCATGCAGCACGGAGAACGAAGCGAAGAATCGAGGCGAAGCTCAACCGGCCGATGACTGAGAACTGAACGGAGGACAGCTCCCGGATCTTCCGACCTTACTGAACCAGGAACAGGCGCCATTCGCCCGGCACGCCCTTGAGGCCGTGCATGCCTCGGTCGGCGAAGCGCAGCCCTGAGCCGGCGACGATGTCTCTTACGGTGCTGGAAACCAGCACTTCATCTGGTTCGGCCGTGGCCGCGACGCGCGCCGCGATATGCACCGCGATACCGCCGACATCGTCGCCGATCAACTCGCACTCGCCAGTGTGGAGCCCGGTGCGGACCTCGAGTCCGAGCGGACGAAGTCTTTCGCGCACCGAACAGGCGCATCGTATTGCGCGATTCGGCCCGTCGAAAGTGGCGAGCAGGCCGTCGCCCGCGGTGTTCACCTCGCGGCCGCGGAAAACGCTGAGTTCCTTTCGCACCGCCGCGTAGTAGCTGCTGAGCAACACGCGCCATCTAGAGTCGCCCATCTCGGCGGCGCGCTCGGTGGAGCGCACAATATCGGTGAACATTACGGTGGCGAGCACCCGGTCCGTTTCCGGACGATGGCGCACGCCGGTAATGAATTCCTCGACCTCGTCGAGAAGACGATCCAGCAGATCCTGATCGAGTGCCTGGAGCAGATGGTCCTCACCGGGGAGCTCGACATACTTCGCCCCGGATATCTTCTGAGCCATGTCGCGCCCGCACGCGACCGGGATCGTCGAATCACCCTTGCGATGGAGGATTAGAGTCGGCACCCGGATCGAAGGCAGCACATGGCGGACATCGCTTTCATAGTCGGCTCGAAACAACGCCTGGATACCTCCCGGACTCGCTGCGGCGCGCTCGAGCCGGCCAAACCACTGGACGAAGGCTTCATCGTCGCGCCGGCTCGGCGCATTGATAGGAACTAGGAGGCCCTGGCCCCAGTACGCTTCTACTGCGGTCAGGAATTGATCGAATCGCTCCTGGCTCAGCAAATATGGTTCGGCTTTCATCGCCGCAAAGGTACCGAACATCACCAGAGCCGAGGTTCGCTCGGGGTAGGTGGCGGCAAACATCAATGCCATCGGGCCGCCTTCGGACCAGGCAAAGACCGCCGTGCGCTTCGACCCGGCCGCATCCAACACCGCCCGCACATCTCCAATTCGTTCTTCGAGAGTCTGCTCGGCGACCCGATCGGAGAGCCCCTGGCCGCGTTTGTCGAATACGATTACCCGCGCGAAAGATGTGAGTCTCTTCAGAATGTATTCGTTGATCGGCAGCTCCCAGTAGAGTTCGACATGCGAGAGCGTCCCCGGCATCAGCACGATGTCGCGCGGGACATCGCCGAAAATCCGGTACGCGATGTGAACATCGCCACTCCTGGCGTACCTGGTTTGAGCTTCCATGAAGTCACTCAGTTTGGTTTGAGGCGCGGATCGTCGTCTGCGACACATTGCGCCTGGCACAGAACGCAGCGCAGTTCCGGATTTCGTTCGCCGCGCCGTGGGTCTTGCGCATCGCGTTGAGTCTGCGCGGCCAGGGCTTGCTCATGCAGCCGAGCTTTGGTGGCCTCGCACCCTTCGTTGTGCGGAAAGCGGCGCCTGATTGTCCACTGGCTCAGTGGAACACCTTGGTTCACCTCACCGGTGCCCGGTATTGTCGGCGGGACCATCAAGTACCAGCCCACAATTGCTAGCGCGGCCGCATGCCGGATAGTCATGCCGGTGAAATATCAAACTGGCGTGCGACCGACAAATCGCGGAAGCCTCCGCCCGCACCCTGCTACCAACCGATCACTTGCGCGGGCATTACTGGCGCGGCTTGGCCGCGGGGGTCGGCGCCGCCTGCCAGCACTCCCGTCTTGGTGTTGATTTGGACGGCCAGCACGTGACCTTCGGACCATGGCGGACGCACTTCTATCTTGTGGCCGCGCGACGCGAGCTGATCGCGCACATTGTCAGGCACGCGATCCTCGATGCGCAGAACGCCAGGGCGGTTGTCGTGTGGATAGAACGTCGACGGGAAGTGCGGCGTCGAGAACTTCGGCGCTTCGATGGCGGTCTGCAGGTCCATCCCGAAATCCACCACGTTCAGGAAAAATTGCAGCGTCCATTGATCCTGCTGATCGCCGCCGGGCGTGCCGAATGCGAGATACGGCTCGCCGCGCACCATCGCGAGCGACGGCGACAGCGTGGTGCGCGGGCGCTTGCCTGGCGCGAGTGCGTTGGGATGGCGCTCGTCGAGATAAAAAGTCTGCATCCGCGTGCCGAGCGGGAAGCCGAGCGCGTCGATCACCGGCGAGCTGGGAATCCATCCGCCGCTCGCGGTGACGGCGATCAGGTTGCCGTCGCGGTCGGCGGCCGTGACGTGAATCGTGCCCGCACCCCAAGGGCGCGCGTCGGATGCGGGACCTTCGCGCAACGCTCGCATCGCAATCGGATCGCCGGGCCGCTGATCCATCGAGGCGTGCGCGGAATCGATAAGCTCGCGGCGAATCGCGGCGTAGCGATCGCTCAGTAATGCCGGCGAGCGGAACGTCGACGAATTCAGGATCGCCGTAGTAAGCCTCGCGATCGGCGAACGAGAGCTTGGCGGCCTCGATGACGGCGTGGATGTAATCCGCGGAATTGTGGCCCATCGCGGGGAGGTCGAAGCCTTCGAGCAATTTGAGCTGTTGCAAAAACACTGGGCCTTGCGACCATGGCCCGCACTTGAAGACTGTGACGCTGCGATAGTCCGCGCTCGCGGGCGATTCGATGCGCGTCGTGAATCGCGCGAGATCCGAGGCGCCGAGCAGGCCGCCGTTGGCGTCGGACCACGCGACGATTTCGCGCGCGATGTCGCCGCGATAGAAGCGCTCGCGCGCGGCGTCGAGGCCGGCCTCGCGCCCGCGATTCTTTGCCGCTGATTCGGCATCGAGCAGCCGCGTGAAAAAGTTCGCGAGCGCGGGATTCCGGAGCACGCTCCCGGGCATCGGGACTTTGCCGTCGGGCAGATACACGCGCCCCGAAGACGGCCACTTGGTAAGGAAGCGCTTGGCGTTGCTGCGCAGCGTTGCGCCTGCGCCGGCAATTGCGTCGTCGGCGCCGTCGGGCTCGCCGGACAATCCCACATGCATCGGAAAACCGTCGGTCGCGAGCTGAATCGCCGGCTCGAGCACTTCCGCCAGCGACCTGGTGCCGAAGTCGCGGAGCGCAGTCACCAGCGCGTCGAAGGCGGCTGGGACGCCGGCGGCGAGTAGGCCGTGGCCGGGAATGAGCTTGAGGCCGAGCGCTCTGTACTGCGCGATCGTCGCGCGCTCAGGCGCCATCATATTGCCGTTAACGGCAACCACGCGGCGGGCAGATGCCGAATAAATCAGCATGGGCGCCTCGCCGCCGATGGTATGCATGTGGGGGTTGACGACGCCCTCGACGAATGTAGCAGCGATGGCAGCGTCGATAGCATTGCCGCCACAGGCGAACATTCTCGCGCCGGCAGCCGCTGAAAGATAGTGCTCGGTCGCAAGCATCGCGCGACGGCCCATTATGAGTGGGTAAATTGTCGGCATATGGGTAATTTTTCCCGACCTGACGTGTGCTTATGGGAACTCTTAGGACGTCGAATTTTTCGCGATTTGTTTTCGCACTCTTCTTTTGAATATCACGACGCGAATTTGCCAAAAAGATGCCGTTATTCAGGCATTTCACTTCCTCAAATCAGGCATGAATCGGATGGCCTCGAAGCTCGGAATTCGCCGCAAAACAGGAAAATCGTGGATTTGCGAGGTTTTCAACAGCTGGGGAGAAATGAAACACAAAGGTTCCACGGACGTCTAAATATCAGGCCCGAAGCTTGCTAGTATAGCCAGTGAGGGTGATGTGGCCGGCAACGACCGGGAAGGAGTGGAGGGGTAAAAATATGATGACGAGCTTAAACACAGAAGGACCAGTCGGAAAGCATTGCAAGCTGCAGAAACCGGTGCGCGACCACGAAGGGCGCAGTCGATTCAGCGAACAACCACGCATCCTGCGTGAGGTAAATAATTTGGACCGGCGCATGTTCCTTGTGCAATTCGACGACGGCGCCACCACGTTCCTCTTTCCGGACGAAGTAGTAATCCAGTAGCTGTGGGCGGCGCCTCGCGCCGCTCCGCACGCGATGGATACGCTGGTAAGCGCGGCGAGCGCGCGTATTGGTTGGCGTCTTCACGATTGCTGCTTCAACTCGTACCGCGGCCGCGGATCGTGGCCTTCAGTCTGCGTCCTCTTCCAGTAACCCCACGGATAGTGCACCAGTTCGAGCTTCATCCCGTCGGGATCAGCAAAGAAGACGGCATAGTAGGTTTGCCCATATTGCGGATACTCGGCGGGAGCGTCGAGCACCGCGATCTTTTCGCGCACCAGAAAGTTGTGGAACGCGTCGATGTCGGCGCGCGAGCGGGCTCGCAACGCCAGATGATGAAGTCCGACGCGGTAGCGGTCGAATTGGGCGCGCTGATTGGTGTCGGACGCCGCGCGAATCGCAATCGTCATTTGCGCGTTGGACCAGTTGATATAGTTGTCGTCCTCGTGTTTTCGAAAGCCGAGTTCTCCCAGCACCTTGTCGTAAAATGCCCTCGACCGCGCGACGTCGTTCACCGTCAGATCGATATGCTCGACGCCAAATACTTCGATTGCCACGATTGACCTCCTCAGCCGCGGCGCTCCTGTTCGAGGAAGTCGCGAGCGCGATAGAGCGCGACGATTGTTTTCGCGTCGACAATCTCGCCGCGGTGAATCATCGCGAACGTTTCGTCGAACGGCACGCGGCTGACGGTGATCACTTCGTCGTGGTCGAGCGTGCCCACTCCCTCGGACAACTCGCGCGCCAGGTACAGCTCGATTCGCTCGTCGCAGACACTTGGAATCGTGACGATCGATCCGAGATGGTCCCATCGCGCGGCCGCGAGGTGCGCCTCTTCGCCGAGTTCGCGCCGAGCGCATGCCAGCGAATCCTCACCGGCGTTGCGGCATCCCGCGGGAATCTCGCGCATCCAGCCGCCGACGGCATGCCGATACTGACGCAACATCGCCATGGTCATGTCGGGGTAAAGCGCGACGATCGCGCTCGCGCCCGGATGGCGAATGACGGGGAGTTCGACCTGCACGCCTCCGGGCAGCGTCGCGGTCTCTACGCCGAAATCGACCGCACCCAATTTGAGAACCTGACGACGATTTGAAGACATTGTGAATCAACAATGTGCGCGCCGCGCCAGCCGTGCAAGCGCCAATTGCGGCAGATGCTCGAACGGGAGATTATCGAAGTCATCAATATGGGCCGGGTGAGGATTCCAATCTACTTCGATTACGCCTCCACGCTTTGCTACATCGCATGGCGAATCGTTACCCCGCTCGAGGACGAACTCGGCTTCGAGGCGCTCTGGAAGGGCGTGCCGATCGCGATGCGCGATTTTCGCGCCAAGCCCGGCCGCGTGCTGGGCGAGCGCGAGCGGCAGAAAGTGCTGTTCGTAGCGGCCGAGACGGGCGTTCGCGTCGTGCCGCCGCCGAGCTGGATCGATTCGACATCCGCGCTGCAAGGATCGGAAGTTGCGCGCGACGCCGGCGTTTTTGCGGCGTATCACGATGCGGTTTTTCGCGCGGCGTTCGACGACGGCGCCGATATCGCGGATCGCGCGTTGCTGGAAGAGATTGCGGAGCGCGCCGGCATCGATCGATCGAAGTTTCGCGCAGCGCTCGACAGCGACGTGATGGCCGCGCGCCTGACCGAGCACAAGCGCGAGGCCGACGAGTTTTCCGCGCTCGGCTACCCGACATTTATCCTGGGCGACTTTCCGATGATCGGGATACAGCCGATCGAATCGATGCGCCTGTTGCTCGGCCGTTTCATTCGCCAGCGGTCCGAAGAACCGCAAGCGTAGCTACGCTCGCGCGGAAATCATCATAAACGTCGGGCGCCGGCTCTCCTCACGAAGTTCAGGACGTTCGCGGATCGCATCCGCGGTCGCTTCGGGCTCGAGCAACCGCACAATCGCGAAACCATTGTCTATCAGCGTGTTCACGTACGTCTCGACCGAGCGATGGTACTTGACGACGTCGTCGACGAACCACTGCGTGTGGCGAATTCCCTCGAGCTTGTAATTGTCGATCAGCCAGTGTTCTTCTTCGGCGTTCTCCTCGAGATACGGGCCCATGCGAAACGCAGTCACCATCGGATGCTCGACGGAAAACACAAATGCGCCGCCCGGGACGAGCCACGTCTTCACATTCGCGCAGACTGAATCGAAGCGCTCGAGATAGTGAAGCGCGAGCGAGCTCACAACGACGTCGAAGCTCGCCGGCGCGAAACTCAAATCTTCGAGCGCTGATTGGACGTAGCTGATACGTGGATCGGCGGTTTCCTCGCGCGCCTTCGCGAGCATCTTCGTTGAGATGTCGACGCCGACGACGCTTGCTGCGCCCCGCTCGATTGCGTAGCGGCACATTTTGCCGAAGCCACAGCCGAGATCGAGCACACGTTTGCCAGCAAGCGACGGCATCAGTGAGCGCATCGCGGGCTGATCGACGGCGGCGTTGAGGCCGCTCTCGTGCCGGCGCAATTGGCTGTAACCCTCGAAGAATCGCGGGTCATCGTAGATGTTCTGTTTCATTGCATGAAATCGAACAAAAAAACCGAAAAAACTAGCGCGCCAGGAATACCGGGCACGGTGAATTGCGCAGCACGAACTCGGTCGTCGACCCGAGCACCATCTCGATGATCCTGCTGTGCCCGTAGGCGCCGATGAAGAGCAGGTCGGCATCGCGCTCCTTCAGGAACTTCACAATTTCCTCGTTGGCGTGGCCCTGCAACAGCTTGAACTCGGCCTTCGGGGTGTAGTTCTCGAAGTAAGTGCGCGCCTCGGCCAGAGTCCGCTCGCCGAGCTTGGGATCGCGCGCACAAGTGATGACCGTCATCGGTACGCCGAGGACGCTGGCGATTTCCGCCGCCGAGCGCATCGCGCGCGATGCCCGTTCGCTGCCGTCGTACGCCAGCACCGGGCGTTTGACCTCGCGAAATTTATTCGGCGAGATGAATAACTGGCGTGGAGATTTGCGCGCGACGCTCTCCGCCGTCGAGCCCAGCAGCCCGGTCGAGAACTTTTCGTTGACGCCGCGATGGCCGATCATGACGAGGTCGGCGCTGCGCGCTCGATCGCAAATCTGGTTGGCTACTATTCCCATGTCGAGCACCGTCTCGACCGCGAGGTTCTCTCGCTTCGCGGCGGCGGCAAATTCGTCGAGCACCCCGCGGCCGCGGGCGGTCAGCACCTCGCGCATCTTGGACGAGAAATCCAGATATGGTTCCAGCCCGAGCGAACCTGATATATCATGGAAAAACGAGCCTTCGATCGACACGATATCGACGACATGCAATCCAATCAGCGACGCACTGAAGATTCGCGCAAAATAGAAGGCGTACGCCTGTGCGTTGTGGGAGTGTTCGGAGGTGTCGATGCCGACAAGGATTTTCTTGATCAAGCGCGTGACCTCCGCGTCTATTACCGCGATAACATGCCGCGCGGTTATGCCTCAAGAGGCGGACTAATCGCAACCGAAATCGACTGTGCGGATGGCGAGTGAAAAAGTGAAATGAGCGAACTCAGCGAGGCGCGGATGATGAGAATTGTAGACGAGCTCGCCGAGGCTGCGCAGCGCGTCGGGCTCGAGGTGCGTCGCGAGAAAATCATGCGCGAAATCGGCTACCGCACGCGTGGCGGCGCCTGCCGGCTGCGCGACAAGAACCTCGTGATAATAGATCGCGATCAGCCCGCCGCCGAGCAGCTCGAAGTGATCGCCGACGCGCTGCGCTCGCGCGATCTCGAATCCTTGTACCTGTCCCCGGCCGCGCGACGCGTCGTTCACCTCGGGGAAGCCTCATCCTGAGTGCCTAGATGCCGCGTACCGGCGAAACCGCGTCGGCTGGCCACACCGTAATCGATCGCAAACCCGCGATCAGCGCGGCGCAGCGGATGCTCACGTTCCACGCTCGCCTCAAGGAGCGCGGGCTCAAGTCGACCGGCCAGCGCGACGATATCGCACGCGTATTCTTCGATCATGGTCATCATATCAGCGCCGAGGAATTGTACGCCGAGGTCAAGAAGATCAACCCGCACGTCGGCTACGCGACGATTTACCGGACGCTGCGCCTGCTCAAGGAATGCGCGCTGTTGTACGAGCGCCACTTCGACGAGGGCCAGGCGCGCTACGAAGCCGTCGGCGAGCGTCATCACGATCATTTCATCTGCGAGCGATGCGGCCGGATCATCGAGTTCGAGAACGCCGCGATCGAGCGCATGCAGAATATCGTCGCGCGCGATCTCGGCGTGACGTTGACCCGGCACAAGATGGAACTGTACGGAATCTGCTCCGACTGTCACGCCCAGCAAGGCATGTAAATAGTCACTCGACTAGCCAGACCTGGATTCAGGAGGGCACGGCGATGATCAAAGCGCGCGGATTGCATCATATCAATCTCAACGTCAGGGACATCGGCCGCTCGCTCAAGTTCTACCAGGAAGCGTTCGGTCTCGAGGTGAAATTCTGGGAAGGAAAAACACTGGTATTCCTCCATTCACCCGGAGCGAACGATACGATCACCTTGTGCCGCGCCAGGGCGGACGATCCGGTCGCTGGCGGCGGGGTTTCGCATTTCGGATTCTCGATTGGGAAAGGCAACCTCGACGAAATGGTCCGCCAGGTCGTGAACGCCGGCGGCAAGGTGCAAAGCCGTGGCGAGCATGCGCCCGGCGTCCCGTATGCATACTTCACGGATCCCGACGGCTACGTGATCGAGCTGGGAAATTCGTAGATAGCTACTTGCTATAGCCACTTGGCGCGGAGATTGTAGTCAATGAAGCACGCGGGACCGGAGGCGCTCGACCAGCTCGAGCCAATCCTGGTTGAAATTCGGCGGCTCGGCGGACTCAAGGAGAAAAAGCGCGGAGCGTTCTATTGCGGCTCGAGCGGGTTTCTACATTTCCATGAAGACCCCGCGGGATTCTTCGCCGATCTCAAAATCGACGACGATTTCGTGCGCTTCCCGATCAATTCAAAATCGCAGACGCAAACTTTTTTGCGACGCGCCGCGGCTGCCCTCAATGCCGTGAAGAACGGTCGTTAGTCCGCCGTTTGCTCGGCCGCAAGTCCGCCGCTGCCCGCGGAATCGCCTCCGGACCTGCGCGATGCCGATACTTCATGTCGTTGCCGCAGTGCGGACAGTTGATGTCGTCATACTTGACGATGCGCCCGCAGTACGGGCATTTGTAGCGGCGCCGCGCGACCCAGTAGAAGAACGCGGCCGTCAGCGCGACCATCAACAGCCCGATGATTGTTTGCCGCACGAATTTTCTCCAAACCCGATTAGAGCATCGGCACCACCGGGCAATACGCGGCGCTGAAAATCGCGTGACCGCTGAGCGCCGCGTGGATCAACTCGATGACCGGCTCGACGAATCGCACCGCCGGGCGCTGCGTGAGCCACGCGACCTTCTTGCTGGCCAACGATTGCAGCAGTCCCGGCTGCTCGGGAAGCTCGATGATTCCGACCGGCTGATCGGGCGCGAGGCGCGCCAATCCCTTCGCCGCGGCCATCGCGTCATCGAGTCCGCCGAGCGAATCGACCAGCTTGAACTTGATCGCCTGCTCTCCCGTCCAGACCCGTCCCTGCGCGACCGCGTCGGCCTGCTCCACCGTGATATGGCGTCCGTCGGCGACCAGTTTCAGGAAGTGCTGGTAGTCGCGCATTATTTCATCCTGGAACTGCTTCGATTGCGCGGGCGTGAAGTCAGTCCACATGTCGAACATTCCGACGTTTGCGCCGAGGCTCACCGCGTCGGTGTTCGCGTAGATCTTTTGCATGGCGGGCGAGACGTTGAACTTGCCGCCCAGCACGCCAATCGAACCGGTGATCGTGCCCGGCTCGGCGATAATCTTAGCCGCCGGAATCGACACCAGGTATCCGCCCGACGCGGCGTATCCCGACATGCTGACCACGACCGGTTTTTTCTTCGCCGTGAGCTCGACCTCGCGGCCGATAAGCTCCGACGCGAGCATCGAGCCGCCGGGCGAGTCGACGCGCAAGATCACGGCGCGAACGTCGTCGTCCTCGCGCGCGGACTTCAACGCTTCGGTCATGTCGTCGGACGTCATCGCGGTGCTGTCGGGAGTTGAGAACGGATCGAAGCCCTCGCCGCCGCGCTGGATTTCTCCCTCGCCGTAAATCACCGCGATTTGATCTCCGCCGCCCAAATTTGAGAACAGGCTGGAACGTGCGTAATTGGTGTATTCGATTAGCTTGTGAGACGAGCCGCCGTGATTCTTCACGCGCTCGTTGAATTCGTCTTCGTACTCGAGTCGATCCACCAGGCGCGCCTCCAGGCCGTCATCAGCGTTCAACGGCGCGCGATCGATCAATGCTTTGATCGCATCGGGACTAAGCTTGCGCTCGGCCCCGATCGCCGCGACGATCTGATCGTACAGGCTCCCGGCCAGCCCTTCGTCCTCTTCCTTTTGCGCCGCCGTAAAGTCCTTCTCGGTGAACATGTTGGCCGCGCTTTTGAACTTCCCGGCGGACGCGAAGTTCGGCGTGAGCCCCAGCCAGTCAAGCGTGCCGCGCGTGAACAGCTCGCGCAGCTGCACTCCCATCAGGTTGAGGTCGCCCTGCGGCATCAGCGAGACCTCGTCGCAGGCGCTCGCGACGATGTACGGCGTGTTGCCGAGGCCGGATTCGCCGGCCGTCTCGATATACGCCGCGGTCCATTTGCCGTGGCTCTTGAACGACTGGATCAGGGCAACGATTTCCTGCGCCTGCGCCAGCTCCATCTCGGGGTTGATCACCTTGATTTCCAGGCCGACGATTTTCGGATCCTTCGCACCCTGATCGATTGCATTGCGGAGCACGTTCAGCGCCGTCTGGGTTTTACTCAACAAGCCGAGCACGCCGCCGCCGCCACGCTCGACCACCGGTCCGTTGAGCTCGACCGCGAGCACGGAGTTGGGCTGCACGCGATGCGAGATGTAATCCGAGATGGCGACGATCGCGAACAGCACCACGACGATGATTACCGTTCGAATAATCCATCGAAAAAACCTTCTGAACATTCAGTCCTCCGAAAATGAGAAATCGCAACTAACCAAGAATAGCCAACCACACCGCCATCCACGGAGCCAGCCGCCAAAAATGGAGCGGCCAACGCAGCTCCGCCCAAAACAAGTTCTAACAGGGACGGAGTCCCGCATCCTTTCTTTCTTAGTACTGGGTGCAGGGGTCACCCCTGCCGAAGGAAGTGTGAAACCCACCGCGGGTTTCACATTAGATTACGTTCCTCACGGCGAGCTGCCGAGCGGCTTGTGCTCGACCGTCGAGCTGTCGAGATACTGCTCGTCACCGATCCACGTGACGCGAATCGTCGTGACGGCCTCGACGCCTTGCAGCATCAGGTCCGCCGTCATCGTTTGCGTATGCGATCCCTCGGCGCCGTGGCGCCCTTCGGTCAGCGCCTCGGTCATCGCGCGTCCGGCAGGCGCCACGCCCCCGGGGCCGATATTCGGCAGCGTGCCGAGTATCTGCGTGATCGTCGGCGCGACATCGATATTCGCCGTGGGATTGAAATCGACGAACCCGCGCCGGAAGTCCGGTCCGCTCGCCGCGCAAAAATTGTGAATCTCGCGCTCTCCCGCCGCGCCATGCATCCCCATGCCGGTGGTGAACGTCTGGCTGGTCCCGGTGTCGGCGTACACGACACCTTTCACCGGATGCACCAGTGCGGCGGATTTGTTTGGCGTCGAGACCTGTCCGATCTGGCCTATCAGGAACGCCGGATTGCCCGGCCCGGTCAGGTGCTTGTTGTCGGCGTCGGGCTCCTCGCGAAATGAAATCACCAGGTCCGGCGAGCGCTCAGGATTGTATAGCCCGACGACGCGCTGGCTGAAGGTGCCGTCGATCCATCCGAGATACGGTTTCGGCGCACGCTGATGCCGCCCGCGACTGCTCGATTCATCCCCCGCGCTGGCGGAATCGCGCGAGAAGATCGGCCCGCACCATTCCTGCGCCTCGGCGAAGTTTACGATCTTCTGCAGCACCGCTCGTTTCGACTCCGGCGTTGCAAATTCCGTCGGCGAAAGGTACACGAGGTCCGCGCCGCCGTTGGGCACGACGACTACGTCGGTGCTGTCCGGCGCCTTCTTGATTCCCGCCGACACCAGCATTTCCGACAGCACGACTCGGAACTTAATCGTCGCGAAGCCGTGGTCCGACACCACGATCACGTCGGTCTTGTCCGCGATTCCGAGCGCGTCGATCGCCGCGCGCACGCGCATCAGGTTGTTGTCGCACAGGCTGAGCGCCTCCATCGCGGGCATCGTGCCCAACCCGGCCACATGCTGCGTGAGGTCGGGATTATGCTGCCAGAAGACGACCAGCGCGGGACGGCCCGCATCGGCTGCCGCCTTGGCGGCCGGCAAAGCGTCCTCGACGGCGAGCCGCGCGAAGTACAAATCGCGCTGCTCGTCGGCCACCGTGGTTTTCGAATCGGGCGGAACTTCCGCATTTACTTTCGGATTCGACGAGACCAGGTCTTCCGATGCGAACAGGTAATCCTTGTGCAGCTCGCCGACGATATCTTTGCCGTCGACGATCGTCGCGACGCGATTGTCGAACACCGAGGTCGGGCCCTGCTTGCCAATCACGGCGACGTAGCCGCCCTCGCGCGCAACTTCCTGCGTGATCGTGTCCAGGCCGATCAGCCGCCCCTTGAATCCATCCGCGCCGTTCAAATTCAGTATCGCCCTGGCGCTCTCGGCCCCGACCAATTGACCTTTCGGCGTCTGTGCCGACGGCCACAGGTAGAAGTTGTTGCCCTCGAGGCCGTTGACGCCCGGCGGCGCCCCCGTCGCGAGCGCGGTTGCGTTGACCATCGTCAGCGTCGGGAAAATCGAATGATGCTTGTCGAAGCGCACGCCTTCGCGCGCCATCCGGAAGAGGTTCGGCGTGTCGCGCTGCGTGACGAAGTCAGGCCGCAGCCCGTCCCACACCATCAGCACCACGATACGTCCGCGCCCGCGACGCGCCTCTGCCGCGCGCACCTGTGCGGGTGTCAGCAGAGCCATAGACACTAAAAAAAGGATCGCGAGAATTTCAGACAACCGTCGAGTTGAGAACATTCGATCGGTCATCAAAGCGGCCCGCGACCGACTGTGTCAATCGCCTTTGCGATCGGTTTGGCTGTTCGTTGCCGGCGTCCGCGGATGCGCCTTGAAAAAATCCCAGATGACGTCGGTCGCGTTCAGATTGTCGCTCGGCTTGCCCACCCATTTTTCCGGCAGCCGACTCTTTCCGCCGGGCCAGACGTGCCCCAAATCCTTGACCGTGTAGTACTCGACCTCGCCGCCCTTGGCGCACTCGTTGTAGGTGATTTCCATGAAGCCGTTACCGCGCGCCGTCTGTACTTCCGGGCCGCATCCCAGCATCCGTTCCCACTCCTTGAGCGAGTCCTCGACTGGCGGGCGATCCTGGATTTTCTCGAAGGGCAGGTTCACTTTGCCGCCGCCCAGCGGATTGAACGGATCGGCGGTGCCAACGATATAGAGCAGCGGAACCGGATACGCGAGCTGTTTTTCCCGCTCCCAGAGATGGCCCGCGACGGGTGCGATCGCCGCGATTCGATTCGACAGATTTAGCCCCACGCTGAAGGTCATCGATGCGCCGTTGGAAAAGCCGGTGCAGTAGATCCGCGCCGGGTCGGCACTGTAGCGCGCCTCGACGAAGTCGATCATCTTCGAGATGAAGCCGAGGTCGTCGACGTGCTCGACGCCAAGCGCGCCGCGGCCGGAGCCGTCGTTCCACAGCCGCGGATTGAGCAGAAACCGCGCAGGCAACAGCGGATGCGGCGAGGTACCGTCGGGGAAAACCGCGATAAAGCCCTCGCGATCCGACTTCACGTCCCATCCCGTCTCAGGGATCGCGCCGGTCCCGCTGCCGCCCGCGCCATGGAGCATGAAAACTACCGGCACTTTCGATTTGCCGTCGAATCCCGGCGGCACGTGCACGATAAAGGTGCGCGTCATCTTGGCCGCGCCCGCGCCGATTTCGAGCGACTCGCTATGATTCCCCGGCGCGGGTGGCGCCGTGAGCGCCATCGCGGAAGATAGCGCAGTCGTCAATACAGCCGCCGCGACTACGGTTGAAATTTTGAACGCGAGTATCGACGAGGGCGCCATGAAAGCTCCAGATGAGGTACGCCGCGAGCGACGCGTCGTTTCAGGTGCAACTCCGTTTTTGATTTGGTAGCGTGACCGCAGAATCTTACAGGAGACCGGGAGGAAGGCCACGTTGCGTATTGCACTGCTCGGCCAGGCGGCATTCGCGGAAAAAGCGCTCGCGGCGCTCGTCGATCACGGTGACGAAATCGTTCACGTCTTCGCTCCGCCCGATCCGCCTGCAGGCAAGCCGGACGCGCTCGCCGCCACGGCTCGCGCGAGGGGCCTGCCGCTCAGCCAGCCCAAGTCATTCAAAAACGACCCCGCCTTCGAGCATTTCAAAACCCTGGACGCCGACCTCGCCATCCTCGCCTTCGTCACCCTGATCGTTCCCGAGCGAATTCTCTACGCGCCGCGCCACAAGTCGATCTGCTTTCACCCGTCGCTCCTCCCGCGCCATCGCGGCGCCAGCGGCATCAACTGGGCAATCATCGCAGGGCGACGCGGAAACGGGAGTCACATGGTTCTGGCCCGACAAGGGCATCGACACCGGCCCCATCCTCGTTCAGAAGCGCGTGCCGATCGCGGAGAACGACACGGTCGGCTCGATTTATTTCAACACGCTCTTCCCGATGGGCATTGACGCGATGGTCGAAGCGGTCGACCTGATCAAATCCGGCAACGCGCCCGCGATCGTCCAGGACGAGAGCAAAGCAACCTATGAGCCGCCATGCCGCGACGAGCACGCCAAAATCGATTTTGCAAAGCCGGCCCGCGAAGTCTTCAACCTGATCCGCGGATGCGACCCGCAGCCCGGCGCATTCGCAAACGTCGGCGACAAGCGCCTGCGCCTCTACGAAGCCACGTTTTCCGCAGGCCGCGCGGACGGTGAACCAGGAACGATAGTCGCCATCGATACCGATGGAATGAAGATAGCGCTGGCAAGCGGGACGATTACGGTGAAGCGAGCGCGCATCGATCCAAATCCCAAAAAGGTCGCCCCTTCAGAGCTCGCAACCGCCGAGGAACTTCGCGTCGGCACCAAGCTGACTTAGCTCTGCGGTATCCTTATTTCGTTTTCGCCTTGAGACGAGGATCGTCGGCCGCAACACACTGCGACTCCGCCGTCCGTTTTATCATTTCCGCCTGGCTGATCGGATGCATCCTGGCCTTGAGCGTGGCCTTCGCCGCCGCCTGATACTCATCGGGTGTAGTAGGGTGCTGGATGACGTCCTTGAGCGACTCTTCGCATTCCTTCTCGGAATCGAACTTCACGCTTTTTCTCCACTCAAGCAGCGGCGCGCGCGCATCGACTTTGTAGTCGGCACTAATCGGCGGAATCATCAGGTACCAAGCAACAATCGCAAGCGCGGCGGTGTGCCGGAACTTCATTTCAAGAACATCCTCCTGCTACTAATAGTTCTAACAGGGACGAAGTCCCGCATCCTTCTTTTCCGAGTACTGGGTGCAGGGGTCACCCCTGCCCAAGGAAGCGTGAAACCCAGGAGGGGTTTCACATTTAATCAAGTTCCTTCCCGTCCTCTCCTATTCCACCGCGCTCTGCGCTACGATTTGTAGCGTTCACGTGAGGTTTACCGCGATGCGTCTGTGTATCGGGACGTCCAAGGGCATAGTGATTCTCGACCCCTCGCGCGGTGCGACGCCGCTGATGGTGCTTGCCGATCCGTCGGCCGTATGGTGCATGGCGCAGGACGCCGCCGATCCCAACCTCATCTACGCCGGCTCGACCGAACACACGCGCGGCAAGGGCACGCTCGCCCGCTCGATCGACGGCGGCCGCACCTGGACCGACGTCACTCCCCACCTCGCGCGCGAAGAAGAGGTCTGGTCACTCGCCGCATCGCCCGCCGTGAAGGATCGCGTGTTTCTCGGCACGTCGCACGCGCGCCTGTTCCGCAGCGACGATCGCGGACGCACCTTCAAGGAGTCCGACGGCTTCCTGAAAATCCCCGGCCGCGACCGCTGGACGTTTCCGCCGCCGCCGCACATTCCGCATGTGCGTTCCATCTCCTTCGATCCCCATGAGCCGTCCACGATGTACGTCGGCGTCGAGGAGGGCGGCATCTTCCGCTCGCGCAACGAAGGCGCGTCATTCGAGTCGCTCAACGACGGCCTGTACGTGGACATTCACACCGTCGCGGTCGATTCGCGCGATTCGCGCCGCCTCTACGCGACCACTGGCGCCGGCTTCTTCCTGTCCTACAACGCCGGGAAATCGTGGGAGCAGGTGAAGCGCGGGCTCAATCGCACCTATACCATCCCGCTGCACGTCAGCGCGCCGGACCGCGAAGACGTATTCACCGCGGCCGCGATGGGTCCGCCGCCTTCCTGGCGCGTCGGACCGACCGGGGCGGACGCGATGCTGTTTCGCAGCGCTGATCGCGGAGAGAGTTTCACGCCGATTTCCGCCGAACAGAATTTCGGGCGCGGGATGCTGATGCGGATGAAGGCCGATCCCGACAATGGCGGCTTCTTCGCGGTCTGCAACGACGGCGCCGTCGTGCGAGCATCCACCGACGGCTCATCGCTCGCGACGATCACAGACAAACTCCCGCCCGCCTACGACCTCGCGATTATCCCGTGACCCTCTTAGTACTGGGTGCAGGGGTCACCCCTGCCCAAGGAAGTGTGAAACCCAGGCGGGTTTCACGTTTAATAAAGTGATTTCGCTTTATCTTAGTTCCACTGGTGTCGACCCCTCGACCACCTTCTTAGCAATTATCGCCGCCGTCGACCTCGGCACCAGCCGGATCGCATTGGCGCGCACCCAGTTGAACCATCCCGAGATGACGCTCGGATGCTTCCCGAGCGCGTCGAGCGCGACCCGCACCACATTCTCCGCCGGCTCGCCATGGTCAGGCCCAACACTCTCCCCCGCCACCGACTGGAACTCGGTCTGCGTCGGTCCCGGCTCGATCACCAGCGCGTCGATACCCGTCCCGCGTAGCTCGCCCCACAAACCCTCGCCGAACAGCAAATCGAATCCCTTGGTCGCACTGTACACCGCATGCAGCGGCAGCGGCTGACGCCCCGCCACCGATCCCACGACGATCACCGCGCCGCGCCCGCGCTTGACCATCCCGGGCAGGATGCGGCTGGTGAGCACCACAGGCACGACGCAGTTTACGACGACCATGTCGCGAACTCTGTCGGTTGCCTGCTTGTCGAAACGGCCCGCATAGCCGAAGCCGGCGTTGTTGACGAGAAATGCTATGGGCAAATCCGCGACCGCGTCCGCCAGCCGATCCGCGCCGTCCGCCGCCGCCAGATCGACCGCGACCACGCGCGTATCGACGTGATACTTCTCCTTGAGTTCCGCGGCCAGCAGCTTCAGCCGATCTTCGCGGCGCGCCGTCAGCACTATCGACATGCCCTCGCGCGCGAGCGCCCGCGCAAACTCAAGCCCGATCCCCGCCGACGCGCCCGTCACCAGCGCCCACTCGCCATACTTCTCACGATACCTGCGCCCATTGTCCGCCATCACGATTCCTCCAGAAGAATTTGTGCGCCCCGCGCCCCTCTTCCCCTCTCCCTGCAAGGGAGAGGATCGAAGGTGAGGGTCCTTATTCAGCGTGCTCCTAGTGTCGCGTCCCACAAATAACTTTAAAATGATCCGGTTTCGTTCTGGAACAGCCGCCCACCGCGCTTTCAAGTCTCAGCTATGCTTCTGTTCCCCCTTTCCCGCGGGAAAGGGGGTGAGGGGGATAGGACTTCGTGGAATAGTTACCTCAAATCCCCTTCCCCTTTGCTGGGGAAGGGGCCAGGGGTTAGGGCTCTGTTCTTAAAGGTATTTGCGGGACATCACACTAGCACGCGATTCAAGATTCCGCTTACGATACCCGCGTCCATTCTCCGCCGTCGCGACTCCTCAGAATAATTGTGCGACCCCCGCGCCCCTCTTCCCCTCTCCCTGTAAGGGAGAGGATCAAGGTGAGGGTCCTTATTCAGCGCGCATTTTTCGCGCGCGATTCAAGATTCCGCCTCTGCTCCGGACGAGTGTTCCTCCAGTACCCACACGCCAATTGCTATTCCCTCCGACATTTTGAATCCTTCCCGCTCCACTCCCCTCGCCTGAAGGGAGAGGGGCCGGGGGAGAGGTGGTATCTCGCAGCTTAGTCCGTCACACTCCGATCGGTAAAAGGCAAAACCCGGAGCCCACACATGCCACAATCGATATCAAAGGCAGTCCTAATCACCGGATGCTCGACCGGAATCGGCCGCGCCACCGCCGAGACGCTCGCGTCGCACGGATGGAACGTGTACGCAACCGCGCGCAAGCCCGAGTCGATCGCCGACCTCGCTCAGCGCGGATGCAAAACACTCGCGCTCGACGTATGCGACGACGCCTCGATGCGCGCTGCCGTGCAAACCGTCGAGCGTGCCGAAGGCGCTGTCGGCGTGCTCATCAACAACGCCGGCTACGGCCTCGAAGGCGCCTTCGAGGAAGTGCCGATGACCGACATTCGCCGCCAGTTCGAGACCAACGTCTTCGGTCTGGTCGCGATGACCAAGCTGGTGCTGCCCGCGATGCGCCGTCAGCGATGGGGCCGCGTCGTCAATCTGAGCTCGATGGGCGGTAAGCTCACTTTCCCCGGTGGCAGCTACTATCACGCGACCAAGCACGCAGTCGAAGCGCTCAGCGACGCGCTGCGGTTCGAGGTGAAAGGCTTCGGCATCGACGTAATCGTCATCCAACCCGGCCCAATCAAAACCCGCTTCGGCGACACCGCCGTCGGCAGCATCGCGATGCCCAAGGATTCCCCCTACGCGGCCTTCAACGTAGTGCTCGAAAAACAAATCCGCGAAGCCTACGAGGGCGGCCCGTTGGCCCGCTTCGCGGCCCCGCCCGAAGCCGTAGCCGAAGTAATCGAAAAAGCCATCTCGGCAACGAGCCCAAAAACCCGCTACAAAGTAACCCTAGCCGCCCGCCTCCTGATGGCCCTGCGCCTCGCGCTCCCAGACCGAGCCTTCGACGCCTTCCTAAGAACCCAATTCCCCCCACCCACCCCATAAAGCTTCCAAATTCGGCTTGGTTTCAGCTACTTACACGGCTTGACAGCATAGCGAAGAAAAAGCGAAGATAGGCGTGCCGTCAGATGAACACCGCCGCCTCACTGCCCCTCTACTCACCGCCGCCTGACGAACTCGACGCCACCCGCGGCGTCGAGTTCATCGAGATGCCGGTGCGCCAGATTCTCAATCGATGCGACAGCCCGCGCATGCCGTTTCGATGGACCATCAATCCGTATCGCGGCTGCGAGTTCGGATGCGTGTACTGCTACGCGCGTTACACGCACGACTTTCTCGAGCTGCGCGACCCGATGGACTTCGAGCGCAAGATTTTCGTCAAGCGGATGGCGGCCGAGGTGCTGGCGCGCACGCTCTCGCGCACGCCGATCGGCACCGACGCGATCGCGATCGGCACGGCGACCGATCCCTATCAGCCGGCCGAGCGGAAGTATGGGCTGACGCGCTCGATGCTCGAGGTTTTCGCGCAGCTCGGGGGATTGGACCTTTCGATCACGACCAAGTCGAGCTTGATCGTTCGCGACCTCGAACTGCTGCGAAAGATCAATCGGCGCTCGAAGCTGTCGGTGAACTTCTCGCTGATTACGCTCGACCGCAAGCTGCAGCGAATCCTCGAGCCGCGGGCGCCGCGCCCCGGCCTGCGGCTGCGCGCGCTGTTCGAGCTGGCGCGGGCGGGAATCCGGTGCAACGTGCTGATGATGCCGATGATTCCCGGCCTCACCGACGATCCCGCCGCCATCGAGAACGTCATCCGCGCGGCGCGTCGCGCCGAAGCGGCTGGCGTTTGGTGGCGTTCGCTCTTTCTGAAGCCCGCCGCCGCGCGCCGCTTCATTCCGTTCGTCAAGGAGCGCTTCCCGCATTTGGCCGAGCGTATCGACATGTTCTATGCGCGCGCCGAATACGTGCCGCAAGCCTACGACCATCGTATGCGCAAGATTTTCGATCGCATCCGCGCCCGCTACGGCTTCCCTGTCAGCGATCGCTACATGGCGCAACCGCTCGCAACGCCGCAGCCGCCGCGTCAGGGCTCGTTATCGTTCTGAGGTCAAAAGGTCTGGTGCGCGGATCGCGGAACCCTCACCTACCGGCGGCTGCGCCCGCCGGCCGCCTCTCCCGTAAAAAGAACGGGCGAGGTAAGATTCGCTGCGCTCAGGATAACACCCAAAAATTCTAACAGGGACGAAGTCCCGCATCTTCTCTTAGTACCGGGTGCAGGGGCTGGCCCCTGCCGAAGGAAGCGTGAAACCCACCGCGGGTTTCACATTAAATGAAATGAACTACCTTCTTTCTTTAAGCGGTGTCGCTTGGTGCGCGGAGCGGGACTTGAACCCGCACGGTATTGCTACCACCAGCCCCTCAAGCTGGCGTGTCTGCCATTCCACCACCCGCGCATCACGGAAAACTCGCCGCGCTTACTTCGTCGACGCTGGCGTTCCTGCCCCGGCGGGATTATGCCCTGCCGGTGCGGGCGCCGCGGGAGCCGCGTTCTTGGGCGCTTGCTTCGAGGCCGGCGGCATCACGCTCGACGCGGGTGCCGACGAAAACGGTCGATCGAAGATACTGCCGGTCACGCGCCGCGCCGACGCCAGTGCCAGGAAGATCGAAGTCGCGAAAAATATTATCGCGAACGCCCAGGTTGCCTTGGTCAACGCGTTGCCTGCGCCGCTCGCGCCGAACACGGTCTGGCTCGAGCCGCCGAAAACGGCGCCGACCTCCGCACCCTTGCCCTGCTGCAGCAGGATAATGATGCACATCGCAACGCAGACGATCACGTGAATCGAAACGACGATTGATACCATTTTGTCTTCTTCAGCCGGTCCGCGCCCTGACGATGCGCGCGAACGAGTCAGCCTTCAAGCTTGCCCCGCCGACCAGAGCCCCGTCAATATCGGGCTTGGACACGAGCGAGTCAACATTCTCGTCGTTGACGCTGCCGCCGTAGAGTATCCGGACCGCATCGGAGCGCTCGCGCCCGTAGCGTTCGAGCAATGCGCCGCGGATTGCGCCGTGGATCGATTCGGCCTGCTCGGGCGTCGCTGTGCGGCCGGTGCCAATCGCCCAGACCGGCTCGTATGCAATCACGATCGCGGTAACGTGGTGATCGCCGACGTCCTCAAGACCGCGCTGAAGCTGGCGCAGGACGACGTCGAGTGCGCGGCCGCTGTCGTGTTCGTCCTGGGTTTCGCCGACGCACAGAATCGGCGTCATCCGATGGTGCAGCGCAGCGAGCACTTTGCGGTTAATCAGTTCGTCGGGTTCATGAAAGATGTGGCGGCGCTCCGAATGGCCGACGATAACGTGGCTGACGCCGTACGCGTGCAGCATCGGCGCCGACACTTCGCCGGTGAACGCGCCTTTGTCCTCGTAGTGCATGTTTTGCGCGCCCAGCAGTATCGACGAGCCCGCGAGCGCCTGCGCGACCGCCGGGATAAGAATAGCGGGCGGCGCGACCATCACCTCGCGATCCTTCGCCAGCGTCGCGGCGTCGGGATCGATCTCGGCGCGGATTCTCTCGACGAGCGCGCGTGCGCCGAGCGGCAAAAGATGCATCTTCCAGTTCCCTGCGATCAGTTTCTTGCGCACGCGCGTCCTCTAAGGTCCGTACTGTGTCAGACTTCGAGCGCCTTGACGCCCGGCAGCTCGCGACCTTCCAGAAATTCCAGCGTGGCGCCGCCGCCGGTCGAGATATGGGTGAACTTGTTCGCCCACGGCGCGTGCGCCAGCGCCGCCGCCGTGTCGCCTCCGCCGATTATCGAAATGATGCCCGTTTGGTTGGCGAGCGCCTCGCCCACGCGCATCGTGCCGGCCGCGAACGCGGGAATTTCGAAGAATCCGAGCGGGCCGTTCCATATGACGGTTTTGGCGCGCGCGATTTCCGCGATAAAAGCCGCCGCAGTTTCTGGTCCAATATCGAGACCCATCATCTCGCTCGGTATTTCGCTGACTGTACGAGGCGTTGCGGCGGCTTCAGGAGCGGACGCGACGACATGGTCGGATGGCAACACGATTTTTACGCCCTTGCGCGCGGCCTCGGCGAGCAATTCTTTCGCCAGTTCGAGCTTGTCGTCTTCGACGCGCGAGCGGCCGACCGCGATACCTTGAGCCTTGAGAAACGTATACGCCATCGCGCCGCCAATCAGGATCGAATCCACCTTGGTCAGCAGATTTTTGATAAGCCCGATTTTGTCCGAGACTTTTGCGCCGCCCATGATTGCGACCGACGGACGCTGCGGGTTCTCCGTGACCTTCCGGAGCGCCTCCAGCTCGCGCATCATCAGGAAGCCCGCCGCGCGCTCCGCGAGAAAGCGCGTGACTCCCACCGTCGAGGCGTGCGCGCGATGCGCGGTGCCGAAGCCGTCGTTCACGTAAACCTGCTTGTGGCGCGCGAGTTCATGGGAGAAGTCGCGATCGTTGGCTTCCTCCTCTTTGTGGAAGCGCAGATTTTCCAGCAGGATCGCTTCGCCCGGCTTGAGCGCTTCGATCATTTTGCCCGTGTGATCGCCGACGCAATCGGGCGCAAGCTTTATCTTCTGTTCAAGCGCCTTGCTCAGATATTCGGCGACAGGCTTGAGGCTGAGCTCGGCGCTGCGCTCCTTGGGACGTCCGAGATGCGAGCACAGAACGGCCGAGCCGCCGTGTGAGAGGATATAACGAATGGTGTCGAGACTCGCGTCGATTCGCGCCGGGTCCTGGATCTTGCCGTCGGCAATCGGCACGTTGAAATCGCATCGCACCAGCACCTTCTTGTTTTGAAAATCGAGGCGCGTGATCGGTACGACGGGCATCGCGGCTAACTCGTTCTCCGGCTAGTTCGATCGCCGCGGCTAGAGCTGGTCCGCGACGAACGCGGCTATGTCCGCGAGACGGTTAGAGTAGCCCCATTCGTTGTCGTACCACGAAAATACTTTCACCATCCGCTTGCCGACTACCTTGGTCAGCGGCGCGTCGAAAATCGACGAGTGCGGATTGCCGTTGAGATCCACCGAGACCAGCGGCGCCTCACTGTATTCGAGAATCCCCTTGAGCGGGCCGTCCGCCGCCGCCTTCATCGCAGCGTTGACGGATTTCACGTCTGCATCCTTCTCGACAGTGACGGTCAGATCGACCAGCGAGACGTTCGCCGTCGGCACTCGAATCGCGATTCCATCGAGCTTGCCGTTGAGCGCGGGCAGCACCAGGCCAATCGCTTTCGCGGCGCCGGTCGAGGTCGGAACCATCGAAACTCCGGCGGCGCGCGCGCGCCTGAGATCCTTGTGCGGCCCGTCCTGCAGCATCTGATCCGACGTATAGCTGTGCACGGTCGTCATCAGGCCGTGGACGACGCCGAAACTGTCGTGCAAGACTTTGCCAATCGGCGCCAGGCAGTTGGTCGTGCACGACGCGTTGGAAATCACGTCGTGCTTTTTCGGGTCGTACATATGATGGTTGACGCCGAGGCATAACGTGACATCGGCGCCGTCGGCGGGGGCGCTGATAACGACTTTTTTCGCGCCGGCCGCCAGATGCATCGCGGCCTTGTCGCGCGCCGTGAACAGTCCCGTGGATTCGATGACCACCTGCACGCCGAGTTTGCTCCACGGCAACTTGGCGGGGTCGCGTTCGGCGAGCACCTGCAGCGGCTTGCCGTCGAGAAAAATAGTCCCGCCTTCGGTCTTGACCTCGTGGCGGAGCGTGCCGTGGATGGAATCATATTTGAGCAGATGCGCGAGGGTGGGCGCGTCGGTGATGTCGTTGACGGCAACGACTTCGATGTCCTTCTTGGTGAGCGCCGCGCGCAGGAACATTCTGCCAATCCGGCCGAATCCGTTAATCCCGACTTTTATCGCCACCGATCGATTCCTCCCGCTGCCAGTAAAAAAGTAAAAAAGTGAAATGCAGCGACCCGAACCTTAGATAACTCCGGGTCCGATGTACAGATTCTACGCCGACAAAGCTCGCGAATGCAGGGGGCAGGGAGTGGGAAGGGGAAATCATTTAATTGAATGTGAAACCCGCCGTGGGTTTCACGCTTCCTTGGGCAGGGGTGACCCCTGCACCCAGCGTCAAGAAGAAGATGCGGGACTTCGTCCCTATTAGAACTTTTTTTGTGTCATTCTTGAGCGAAGCGAAGAATCCCGGCTCTTTCTTTTTCCTTGTACCCGTCCGATCCTAACCTCTCATTGTCCGAGGAGAGGTCGGCGTAAGCCGCGCAGCGGTGTCGCCGGGTGAGGTGCAACGCTTGCCATTGCAGCCACGCTTGCTTATTGCCGCGAGTCAGAAAGTAGGACCGCCGCCGTCGAGCGGCAGCGGATCACTTTGGCAGATATATCGTGTAGCCGTGATGGGTGTGGCGCATCCCGAATCTTTCGTAGAAGCGATGCGCCTTGGGGCGTTTGCGGTTTGAGGTTAGCGACAACTTGTAGCACTTGTGGTGGCGCGCGACCTTGAGCGCTGCCTCCATCAGCAGATCGCCGACTCCGGCGCCGCGATGGCGCGAGTCGACCACCATATTTTCTACAATCGCGGCCGGCCTGAGCGCGCGGGCGAGGTGCCCGAAGATGAGAACGTGATTCGTCCCCACGATGCAATCGTTATCGACCGCGACCAGAAGGACCTGGTCGGCCCTGTCGAGCACCGCACGCAGCGCACGGCGCATCCTGATAGCACCGGGGCTTCTGTAGTCGCCTTCGTGGAGTTGCCGATAGAGATCCTCGATCCCACGTTCGTCGCCCAGCCGCGCTCGACGAATTCGAACCTTCTTTTCTCTCATGTGGAAGTAGCGGCTCTTACCGACAGAATCAAAAGTGACCCATTACCCACATCAACGCTTTTTGCGCCTCGCGACCTTCTTCGCTGGAGCCTTTACTCCGCCATCGGGTAGCACGATGGCGAGGCTGCGCCACAGGTACCAGGCTGCCGCGGTCCGATACGGACGCCATCGCTCGGCGTGCTTTAGCAGGCGCTTGCGATTCGGCCGCTGCCGCATCTTGTAGTGCCGCTTGACCGCGTTCTGGACGCCGAGATCGTCGGCGGGCATCACGTCGGGCCGGCCGAGGTTGAACATCAGGAAAATTTCGGCGGTCCACTTGCCGATTCCCTTTACCTGCGTGAGATGCTCGACAATCTCGTCGTCGGTCATTCGATGGAAGCGATGGAAGTTGAGCTTGCCGTCCCGAATGTGCACTGCCAGGTCCTTGATGTAGAGCGCCTTCTTTTCCGACAGCCCGACGCTGCGCAGTTCCGCGTCGGTCTTGGCCAGCACTTGCTCCGGCGGCGGAAATTCCACGCCGGGGAACAAGCCGACGAAGCGGCCGTAGATTGCGTTGGCGGCTGCACCCGCAAGCTGCTGGAAAATGATCGCCCGCGCCAGCGCCTGGAAACGTTCGCGCCTCGGCTGGAGGCCTAGCGGACCGACTTCGGCGATAATCCGTGCGAGGATGGGGTCGGCCTTGCTAAGATGCGCCCTGGCGTTTCGTGCGTATGAGACTTTGTCGGTTGGCATAGGAACTAAAAGGACGGTTCGCCGAATCTTGCACGCCTGATAATGTCGTTCAATCACTACTATGAGCGAAGACACCAGACTGCCGATGTGTCCCGAGAACCTCCACGAGGGGATACGCCTGGGGCCGATTCACTACGTCGTCACGCCCGCGCGGGCGCGCACATTTTCGGATGCGGTCAAGGCCACCAGTCCCGAATACATCGTCGATGGAAACGACCCCGGCGCGATCGTGTCGCCCACGATGCGCTTGCCGGACTACGCGCTGCTCATCGCCACCCATTTCAAGGGCGGCAAGGGCGGAGTGCATGCCAAACATTGGTGCGAATTTCACGAGCCGATGCGCGTCGGGCAGGCGGTCAAAACCGAGGGCAGGATCACAGCGACCTATCGCAAGCGCGGCAAGTTTTATTTCACGCTCGAGTACGAGTCGCGCGACGCGGCGACGAATCAATTGCTGACGCGGCAGGCGATCACGTCGGTGCTGCTGAACGACAAGGGGGAGATGCAATGAGCGCTGCACCCGTTGAAATTCGAATCGGCGCTGAGCTGATTTCGCGGCCCTACCTCCTCGATGCGGCCGCGGCGAAGGCTTACCACGACGGCATCGAGCTACCGCCTCGGCGTCGCCCGCCGCGCGGCATTCACGACGATCAGGACGCGGCGCGCAAGGCGGGATTCGTCGCGCCGATCGCCGGCGGCGCGCAGACAATCGCGATAATCGCGCAATTCCTCGCCGACAACTTCGGCCTGCGCTTCGTTCGCGGCGGACGCATCGAAGTGGCGCTGACCAAGCCGGTGCTCTTCGGCGACACTTTGACCTCGCATGCAAAAATCGTTTCCGTCGACACGGATCGCGCCGAGCTGCGGATTCACGTCGCCAATCAACGCGGCGAGCAGGTGCTGACAGGCACCGCGGCGATCAGGATCGGCGACGTATGAGCGCAGGGCCGATTCCCGATTCGAGCGCCGCGGTCCGCGATGACGTCCCGGCGGCTCGCGCGACACCGCTCTGGCGCAAGGCGATTCCGTATCTCGGAACGGTCGCAATCTTTGCGCTAATCTTCTGGCGCATCCCGATTCGCAAGGTCGAGCAAGCGCTGTCGCAAGTGCCGGTGCTCGACTTCCTGGCAGTGTTCATGCCGTACTCGCTGTTCTACTGCGCGATCGATTCGGCGTGTCTCACCTGGGTCGTGCGGCGCTTCAACGCGCGGATGCGCTATCGCGACATCCTGCCGATTCGCGCGAGCATGTACGTGCTGGCGCTAATCAACACCAGCCTCGCGCAGGGCGGTGTCGCGTACTATCTGCATCGCAAAGCGGGAGTCAGCTTCCTGAGCGCGCTTAGTTCGGTGCTGTTCATCGCGATGCTCGAAATTTACCAACTGTTCCTGTTCTCGACGCTGGGCGTGATCTTCTACACGCCGGTCGGCGACGCGCAGATAAGGATCGTCGCGATTCTTCGCATCGTGTACATCGCGGCATGGGCGTTGCTCGCGGGAATCATGACGTTTTTCGCGATCGCGCGCCGCAGCGCGCGGATTCGCAACTGGGTCGAGACTGGAAGGGCGGGCGCATTGCTCGCGACCTTCATCCAGGCGCGCCCGCTCGACTACCTGGTGGTGCTATCCATCAAAGCGCCGACCTTTCTTGCTTCGGTCGTCGCTCAATATTACGCGCTGGCCCTGTATGGAATCGCGATACCGTTCGCGAAACTGATGCTGTTTCTGCCGCTGGTGTTCCTTGCTGCCGCGCTGCCGATCGCGGTCGCGCATCTCGGCACCAGCCAGGCGGCGTGGCTGCTGTTCTTCTCGAGCAACGCGTCGCCAGTGAAGATCGTCGCCTACAGCCTCGCCGCGCAACTAACCTTCATGCTCTGCAACGCGCTAATCGGCCTGGTCTTCCTGCCCCGCGCCAGCCGCGAACTAACAGAACTCCGCGCCGAGCCGGCAAGCAACCCGGCGAGCGCGTAAGACACTTCGCGCGGGTCGCTACTCCGGATGCGGGGATAGCCAGACGCGCTCGAAGCGCGTTGGGCGCATCGGATTGATTACGTAGTCGTGCACCCACGGCTGGCGAATTATGTAGGTCACCGGGTAGTAGAGCATGACCCATGGCGCGTCGGCTAAGACGATTTTTTCCGCCTGGTCGTAGAGCGCGTAGCGCTTTTTCATATCGGCGATCGGCTCGGCTTCGCGCAGCAGCGCCTCGACCTCGGGATTGGAATAGAAGCTGTCGTTGTTGGAGCCCCACTGTGCGCGCGACAGCAGCGCGCCGAGAAAATTTTCGGGATCGGGAAAGTCAGCCTCCCATCCCTGCATGAACGCTTGCACGGTTTTCGGCTGGCGAATCGCTTCGAGGAAAGGTCCCCACGCTACGGGCTTCAGCCTGGCGTGGATACCGAGCGGCGCGAGATCCTGCTGTATCGATTGCGCCAGCATCAGGACGGTCTGATCGGCGCGCATCCAGATTTCAAAATCAAAGCCCTGCGCGAGATGGGCTTCCTCGAGCAGCGCGCGCGCTTTCGCCGAATCGTAGTCGTAGCCTTTCAGGTCGGGGTTGTAGCCGGGCAGGTTCGGCGGCATGACGCCGCGCGCGACGACACCGCGCCCATTGAGTATGGCGATCAACTTGCGGCGATCGATCGCGTAGCTCAGTGCGCGTCGCACGCGGACGTCGGTAAACGGCCACATCTGGCAGTTCATGCCGAGGTAGCGGGTCGTGACCGTTGTTTTCGCCAAGGTCAAATTGCGCAGGGCAGGGGTTTTCATGACGTAAGGGAACTCGGCCGGCGGAATATCGACCACCGCGTCGATTTGGCCCGCGTCGAAGCGCAGCCATTGCAGTTCCTGGTTGACGCCGACTGACTCGACGATCGCGTTGAGATGGGGCAGCGGTTTGTTGAAGTAGTATGGATTCTTCACCAGCACCAGGCGCTGTCCGCTGATCCAGTCGCGCAGCACGAAAGCGCCGCTGCCGACGACGTGGCGCGAAAAATCGTCGCCCCATTTCTCGGCGACGTCGCGCGGGATTGCCGACGCAAACGGCATCGCGAGCTTGTGCCCGAAGATCGGGTCGGGCGCGCTCAAATGGAAAGTGATCGTCGTATTGTCAGGCGTATCGATTCCGCTCACGTGCGCGGCGCGATGCGCGGCGAAGTCGGCGGCGCCCACGATACCGCGGTAGTACTCCATCCCGCGCGAGCGCGTGGCGGGATCCAGCACGCGTTCGATTCCATAGCGGAAGTCGCTGCTGGTCACGATTCGGCCGTCGGAAAAGTGGGCGTCGGCGCGCATATGAAATGTGAAAGTTGTCGCGTCGGGTGAGCTTTCCCAGGCGGTGGCGATATCGGGTTCGAGTTCGATGTTGTCGTCGCCGTAGCGCACGAGAGTGTCGAAAATTGCCTGCTCGAAAGTCCAGGAGACGGTGTCGTAGCCGGCAGCCGGGTCGAGCGTCGGGATATCGTCGGCGTCCGCAAGCCGCAGCACCATCGCATGCGGCGGCAAGTTGAGCGGAGGCGGTCCGCCGCCGCATCCCGCGGCCAACGCGATCGCGATGACTGCCGGCATGACCCTTCGGTGCATCATTGCGAGCGCCTTCGCAGGAATCCGTAGCCGAGCAGATTGAAACTCAGCACCGCGTAGAAGATCGCGAGGCCGGGAAAAGTCGCCAGCCACGGCGCGGTGCGGAAATAAATCGTCGCCTCTTCGATCATGCGGCCCCAACTCGGCGTTGGCGGCGGCACGCCGAGGCCAAGGAAGCTCAGCGCGGCGTCGAGCAGCAGGGTGTCGGAGGTGCGTAGCGCGGCCATCACGACGATTATCGGCAGGACGTTGGGCAGAATATGCAAGGCGATCACGCGGCGTGACGGCGCACCCAGCGCTTCGGCGCCGAGCACGAAATCCCGCTTCGACATCGTAAGAGTTTCAGCCCGGACGACGCGAGCAATCGAAGTCCATGAAACGAGACCGATGACGATGAAGATCGTGCGCAGACTTGGGCCCAGGACTGCCACCAGAGCCATCGCGAGCAACAATGGCGGCAAGGACAGCATCAGGTCGGTGAAGCGCATCAGAAGAAAATCGACTGCGCCGCCGAAGAATCCCGAGCACAGGCCGATCGCGATGCCGATAGTCATCGTGACGGCCATCGCGGCGACGCCAACGGTGAGGGAGATTCGCGCGCCGAAGATGATTCGCGAGAGCACGTCGCGGCCGAGCTCGTCGGTGCCCATCGGAAATGCGCGCGAGGGCGCGCCGGGATCGCCAAAGGTCGGCGCGACGACGATCGTTGGATCGTGCGGCGCGAGCATGGGCGCGAAGATGGCGACGATCACGAGCACAGTGACCATCGCGGCGCCAACGTTTTCGAGCGTGACGAAGCGTCGGATATTCATCCGGTCTCCGCCAGCCGAATACGCGGATCGAGCCACGCGTAAAGCAGGTCCACCAGCAGGTTGGCGACGACAATCAGGAATGCGGAGAACAACACGGTGCCCATGATCAGCGGGATGTCGAGATTGAAGATCGCGTCGGCCGCCAGCCGTCCAATTCCCGGCCAATTGAAAACGGTCTCGGTCAGAACGACACCCGAGAGCAGCCCCGCGAGATCCAGGCCGGCCAGCGTGACGAGCGGCAGCAGCGCATTTGCCATCGCGTGCTTGAACATCACGCGGACGCGCGAGAGACCCTTGCCGCGCGCGGTGCGGACGTATTCCTGATCGAACGCGTCGCACAGGCTAGTGTGAAGGACGCGCGAATAGTAGCCGGCCGAACCGAGCGCAAGCGTCAGCGTGGGCAAGATCAAACTGGTGGCGCCGCTGTAACCGCCGAGAGGAAACGAGCGGATAGTGGCTGCGACCGCGATCAGCAGCATCGTCCCCAGCCAGAACACCGGGATCGACACCAGCGCGAGCGATATGACGAGCAGCAGATTGTCGGCCGCGCGCCCGCGATACGCGGCAGCCAGCGCACCCATCGCGATGCCGAGAATCAGCGACAATGCCATCGCCGCGCCGGCCAGCACCGCGGTCGCGGGAAAGCGATCGGCTATCAGCCGCGTCACGCTCTCGCGGCGGATATAGGAGCGGCCGAGATCGCCGTGAATCGCGCGGTCGAGGTAGCGCGCGTACTGGACGTAGAGCGGCTGATCGAGGCCCAGCTCGGTCCGAATCGAGGCGAGCGTCTGCGGATCGGCCTTCGCCCCGGCCATTGCGACCGCGGGATCGGCGGGAACCACGAACGCGATCGCGAATGTGATGATCGACGTTCCAACCAGCACCGCTGCGCCAAAGAAAATTCGTCGTACGAGGTAAGCGAGCATCGTTCAGCCCGCGATAATCCCGCCGTCGGCAAGCACGCGGCGAAGCTGGAGCTCGGCGCGCTCGCGATGGCGTCTCGAGCTGGCACTGTCTTCGCTGGAATCGAGCGCGGCGCGCGTCTCAGGCGCAAGTTTCGCGATTACAGCCGACATTTCGGCGAACAACCGCTCGCCGTCAGCGCTGCGGGAAGCGTCCGATTTGAGTGCGTGATAGTGCGCCAGAAAAGCGGCGAGCGATGAGTACGCGGGGACTTTCACGCGAACAAGGTTAGCCTGCGGTTGCACCGAGTGGCGAGATCGCGAGTCCGATCAGATAGCCGGCGGCGGCAGCGCTCATCGCGATTGCAAGAAAGCGCACGCCCGACCGCCAGCGATCGATCCGATGCGCGAGCCACCCCTCGAAATATCCCACACCGAACAAGGTCAGCGCGGTTGCAACGAGCGCACCGCCGAGGTCGTAGCGCGGAACTGTGATCAGCACGTACGGCAGCAGCGGCACGAGTGCGCCAACCAGGAATGCGATTCCCATCACGACACCATCCAGCGCCGGCCTGCCGAGTAGCGGGCCGCCGAGACCGAACATCTTCGCTTCGGCGGTCGATGCGAGAGCCCTGGGTGAAGTGCTCAGCAACTGGACGATGCGATAGCCGGCCTCGCGACTCAGGCCTTCCTTGCACAGCTCGTCGAGCAGCCCTTCCTGGACGGTATATGGCTTTTCGGCGGCGTCGGCGTGGACGAGCTCGAGCTCAGCGCGCAGCACCTCGGTCTCCGCACGCGCGCCGAGATAGGCTCCTGCGGCCATCGAGAGCGCGCCGGCCGCAGTGGAAGCCAGCGCGGCGAGCGCGACCTGCGAGTGCTGCGAGACGGCGCCGCTCAGCCCGCACAGCACGCCTGCGGTCGTCAGCACCCCGTCCTGCACGCCGAAAACAATTTCGCGGATGCTCGAGAGCCGCTCGAAGAGCTGCCTTTTTTCCGCGGGAGCGTCTGAGGCCAAGCTCGCCCTAGAAGTCGCAGTCAGTTGGACCGAACTCGACGCCCGGAGTCCAATCGGCGGGGCAGAGGCGGCCGGTTCGCAGCGCGCGCACGATTCGAAGCGTCTCGCTGACGCTGCGACCTATGTTCAGCGGGCATGATTCCGCGAATGCAACCTTGCGTTTTCGATCGAGGATGAACGTGGCGCGCAATGCGACCTTCCTGTCGTCGTCGAAAACGCCGTAGGCGCGCGCGAGACCGCCGTCCGGGTCGGCGAGCATCGGGTAGCCGATTCCGCCGAGTTCGCGCGCCCATCGAAGATGGCTGTCCACGCTGTCGATACTGACAGCCACGATGGCCGTGTCTTCGGCGGTAAATTCTTTCAGCGCGTTGTTGAAGCCGGTGACCTCGGTCGGACAGATGAAGGAAAAGTCGCGCGGATAGAAAAATATCAGAACCAGCTCGGACGAAATTTTCGCGAGACTCGAGCGCGCGAAACGCCCGTCAAGGGCGCATTCAAGATCGAACGGTGGTGCGGGGTCGCCCGGCTTCAGCATCGCAATCGGAACCTACTCAATCTCGAAGGTGAGAGAAACCGTCGCCGGCACGGTAACCTCGCCCGGTTCGATGGGCGTGGCGTTGGCAGACATCGTGGCGAATCGTACCGGAATCGGGCGCGCTTCCGATGACGTCGTCGCCGTGAGCACCTTGCCGAGCTTCACGTCCAGCGCCGCTGCGAGCGCGTCGGCCTTCGCGCGCGCGTCGCGCGTTGCCATCGCGATCGCTTCGGTGCGCGCCTTAGTGTCGTCCTTGGCGCTGAAGCTGAGCGAATTGATGCGATTCGCGCCCGCGGCAATCGCAGTATCGATCAGCGCGCCGACGAGGTCGAGCGCGCCGGTATGCACCGTCACCGAATTTTGCGCGTTGTAGCCAACGATGGTGGGGTTCTCGCTCGGGCGCTGGCTGTAGTCAGGATTCAGCGAATAGCCGCCCGTGGTGATCTTGCCTTTGTCGCCGAGCTTTGTCTTAAGCGCGTCGATCACTTTGGTGGCCAGCGCCGCATTGCGCGCCGCGGCTTCCTCGGCCGTCTTCGCATGCGTGTCGATCGCGAGATCCAGATCCGCAGTATCGGGCGACGTGCGCGTTTCGCCGCTGCCATCAACTTCAATGGTCCGCACGGTGGGCGTATTCGCGCCGCTTTGCGCCGACGCCACGGGAGCGAATGCTGGCAGCATGATCGCAAGGGCGACGGCGACTGTGCGGAGTCTCAGCTTCATGCCTTTCACCTCGGGCGCGCTCCGGACTAAGTTGATTCGAGCCGACTTTATCCGGAGACTGTACCAATTGACGATAGTCAAAGTCGTCACGCAAGACGAATGGCGGAAAAACCAACAAAGCAAAATGACAAGAAAGTAACGCCGCGCAGCGAAGACTTCGCAGCCTGGTACAACGACATCTGCCTGCGTGCCGAGCTGGCGGACTACTCGCCGGTGCGCGGATGCATCGTGTTTCGTCCCGACGGCTTCGCGATTTGGGAGGCGCTGCGCGACGAGCTCGACAAGCGCATCAAGAAGACGGGCGCGCGCAACGCGTACTTCCCGCTCTTCATCCCGCAGAGTTTTCTGCAAAAAGAGGCGCAACACGTCGAGGGCTTCGCGCCCGAGCTTGCGGTCGTCACCCACGGCGGCGGCAAGGAGCTCGAAGAGCCGCTCATCGTGCGCCCAACCTCCGAGACGATCATCAACCACATGTTCGCGCAGTGGATCAGATCGCATCGCGACTTGCCGATGATGCTCAATCAATGGTGCAACGTCGTGCGATGGGAGATGCGGACGCGCATGTTCCTGCGCACGACGGAGTTCCTCTGGCAGGAGGGACACACGGCGCATGCCACCAGCGAGGAAGCCCAGGCCGAGACGCTCGGGATGCTCGAAGTGTACCGCCAGTTCGTCGAGGAGTTCCTTGCGATCCCGCTGATAGTAGGACGCAAGAGCGCGGCCGAGCGCTTCCCGGGCGCCGTCGAGACCTATGCGATCGAGGGTCTGATGGGCGATGGGCGCGCGTTGCAATGCGGCACTTCGCACTTTCTCGGTCAGAACTTCGCGAAGCCGTTCGAGATCCGCTACCTCGACGATCAGAATCAGATGCAGTTCGTGTGGCAGACCAGTTGGGGGGTATCGACTCGGCTGCTCGGCGCGATCGTGATGGCGCACGGCGACGATCAGGGACTGCGGCTGCCGCCGACGGTCGCGTCGACGCAAGCGGTCATCGTGCCGATTTTCCGCAAACCCGAGGAGGGCGCGACCGTGCTCGCCGCGGCGCGCGCCGCGCTCGAAGCGCTGACGCAGGCGGGAATCCGCGCACGTGTGGACGAGCGCGAAGGGATGACGCCGGGTTTCAAGTTCAACGATTGGGAAATGCGCGGCGTGCCGGTGAGAATCGAGATCGGACCGCGCGACGTCGCCTCCGGTGAAGCGGTGCTTGCGCGTCGCGACAAGTCGGGGCCGGAATCGAAGAGCAAGGCGTCGCTCGCGACGATCGCGCAGACTGTCAGTGCGCTACTCGGCGAGATTCAGAAAAATCTCTACGCACAGGCCAAGGCCGCGATGATCGCCAACACGCGAAAATTCGACGACTATGCGGTGTTTCGCAAGCACATGGAAGGCGAGGGCGGCGGCGGATTCGCCGACGTCTATTGGTGCGGGAATCCCGTGTGCGAGACGCGGATTCGCGAAGAGACCAAGGCGACCTGCCGCGCGATTCCACTCACAAACGACGGCGTCGCGGGCAAATGCCTGGTATGCGGCGAACCGGCAACCGAGCGCGCGTACTTCGCGAAGTCGTACTGAGAAGACGAGTCGAAGTCAGAACTTGTAGCTGATCTTCATCGCCGCACGCACTTCGGCCATCGTCTCCTGCGCAACGGCGCGCCCCTTGCGCGTACCTTCGACGATGACCTCGCGGACGTGTTCCGGCTTCGACGCGAACTGCGCGCGGCGCTCGCGAATCGGTTCCAGGAAAACGGTCAGCGCCTTGAGCAGCTTCTCCTTGACCTCGACGTCGCCGACCGTGCCCTTGCGGTAGCGCTCCTTCAGCTCTTCGACTTCGGCCTTATCCGGATTGAACACGTCGTGATAGGTGAAGACGGGATTGCCTTCGACGTGGCCGGGATCCGTCGGATGCAACCGCGTCGGATCCGTATACATCGACATAACGCGTTTGCGCACGACCTCGGGCGAGTCGCCCAGGTAGATGCAATTGCCGAGCGACTTACCCATCTTCGCGCCGCCATCGGTCCCCGGCAGCCGCGCCACTTCGCCTACGAGCGCCTTCGGCTCGATGAGGACTTTGTCGTACAGGCGATTGAAGCGCCGCACGATCTCGCGCGCCTGCTCGATCATCGGCAGCTGATCCTCGCCGACCGGGACGAGATGCGCCTTGAAGATCGTGATGTCCGAGGCCTGCGAAATTGGATAAGTGTAAAATCCGACCGGCAGGCCCTTGCTGAAATTCTTCTGCTTGATCTCTTCCTTGAGGGTCGGGTTGCGCTCGAGCGTCGCTGTCGTGACAAGGTTCATGAAATAAATCGTCAGCTCGGTCAGCTCCGGCACCATCGATTGCACGACGAACTTTGCCTTATTCGGATCGATACCGACGGCCAGGTAGTCGAGCGCGACCTCGAAGATATTCGCTTCGAGTTGTTCGGGATGCTCGAAATTGTCGGTCAGTGCCTGGATATCGGCGATTAGCAAGTAGGTATCGTATTCTTCCTGAAGACGTATACGGTTTTGCAACGAGCCTACATAGTGACCGAGATGCAATGGACCGGTCGGACGGTCTCCAGTGAGTATTCGCTTAGTCATTGGTAGAATAGTCAGTTCAATAGTCAGTTCTTGAAAAGACCGCGCAAGGTCGCCAGGTTCTCGAGGTCCTCTTTCATCTCTGGCCCCTTGGGCGTCTCCAAACACATCGGCAGCCCGAAAAATCGCTGATCGTTGAGGATGCGGCGAAACGCGTCGAGGCCGATGAATCCTTTCCCGATATGCTGGTGACGATCGACGCGCGAATGGAAATCCTTGATCGAGTCGTTGAGATGAAACGCGGCAAGTTTTTTGATTCCAATAAACTGGTCGAGTTCACTGAACGTATTTTCGTATCCTTCGGGAGTGCGCAGGTCGTAGCCGGCGGCAAACGCGTGCTCGGTGTCGAAGCATAGCCGCAGGCGCTCGTTTTCGACGACGGCGTCGAAGATCTGCGCCATCTGCTCGAAGGTATGGCCGAGGGTGCTGCCCTGGCCGGCCGTGATTTCCAGCGCGATCTTCACCTTGAAGCCTTTACATGCGGCGTGCGCCTCGTCGATCGACTTCGCGATCGTCTTGATTCCATTTTCGATGCCCGAGCCGACATGAGCGCCCGGATGCGCGACGAGAGTGGGCACGCCGAGCGCTTCGCATCGATGCAGCTCGTCGATAAATCCCTTGACCGACTTGGCGCGCAACGCTTCATCGGGCGCGCCGAGATTCACCAGGTAGGAATCGTGCGCGATCACGGTCCCGATGCCGGTTTCTACTTGATTGCGTTTGAATGTCTCGATTTCCTCTTCGCTGTACGGCTTCGACGCCCACTGTCGCGACGACTTGGTGAAAATCTGGATGCAATCGCAGCCGACCTGCTTGCCACGGATGAGCGCCTCGCCGACTTCTCCGGCGATCGACATATGCGCGCCGAGCAGTGGACGAGTGTATTTGCCGGTGTGTGCCATCGCGAGATGCCGCCTTTGCGCCCCGGGGCGCTGAGGACGCGAGCGCATCGCGATTTTATATGAATGAACGCCCAAAGCGAGCGTCGGCAACTCGCGCCAGCGACCAACACTCTTGCCCGCGACGCCCGCCGGTGGATACTTCATTAGTCGTGCGAACCGCGATCATCATAGTGCTGACGATTGCCGCCGCGGGATGCGCTCAGGTCGTCGCTTCCACCACAGGTGACGCTCTCGGAAGTGGAGCCTTCAGGCCGCGCCGCCAAGCCGCCCGATTGCAACATGCCGGTGTTGCGCCACGAGCCGCTGACGGTTTTTCGCAAGGTCGCAATCGTCGAGGCTTTGGGAAACCGCTTTGCGACCGAGTCCGATGTGCTGCCTGCCGTGCAGCGCAAGGCCTGCGAAACAGGTGCGGATGCGATCGTCATCCTGACGAGCAAAGGGCAGACCACTGAAGACGCCACCGGCTACTACATCAATTCGGTCGCGATCGTGTACGGCAAGGAAAATTCACCCGCGCCCGGCACTGCGTATAAGATTCCTCCAATCACCCAGTGAGACTCGGAAGGCAACATAGAATGCTTTCGCGTTGGCGCAAATTTCAGGGCATGATGAGTGCCTGATGGCGTCGGCGAAGCGGTCCATAAAGACGGTCGGCCTGGTCGTCAAGCGCGATCGGCCCGAAGCGACCGCTATCGCGCGAACGCTCGCCCGCTTTCTCCGCACCCAGCACAAGATTCCGATCGCTGACTCGGAGACTGCGGCAAAAATCGGCGCCGAGGCCGTCGAACGGCATCACCTCGCCGATCGCGCCGACCTGATCGTCGTCCTCGGCGGCGACGGCACGCTGCTCGGCGTCGCGCGGCTGGTCGCGTCGCAAGGAATTCCGATCCTCGGCGTAAATCTTGGCGGACTCGGCTTCCTGACCGAAGTGACTATCAAGGAGGCGCGCGCCGCGCTGGAACGCGTGCTCGGCGGCGACTACGAAGTCGATCGGCGCATCATGCTCGAGGCGATCGTCGAACGCGCATCCGAGGAGATCGCCGCAGACCTTTCAGGCATTCAACGACGTGGTGGTCGGCAAAGGCCCGCTCGGCAGGATGCTCGATCTCGACGTGTTCGCCAACCACACACCCTTCTGCTCGTATCGCGCCGACGGATTGATCGTCGCAACTCCCACCGGCTCGACCGCATACGCGCTCGCGGCCGGCGGGCCGATCGTTTATCCGACCCTCGACGCGATCGTGCTCGCGCCCATCTGCCCGCATACTCTGAGCAACCGGCCCGTGGTGCTGCCCGACACTTACGAAATCGAGATTCACGTCAAGGCGCCCGATCACGACACGACCTTCACCGTCGACGGCCAGGAGTCGGCGCAACTGGGTCCGGCCGACATAATCAGAATTCATCGCGGACGCCACGCCGTCTCGCTGATCCGCTCCGCACATCCGTATTTCGAAATCTGGCGCGACAAGCTCCACTGGGGATAGCGGCGCGCGCCCCAGATGCTGCTCGAACTGCACATCCGCAACTTCGCGATAATCGAGGAAGCTCATCTCGAGTTCGGCGCCGGCCTCAACGTGCTCTCCGGCGAAACCGGCGCCGGCAAAACGATCATCCTGAGCGCGCTCGGATTGCTGCTCGGCTCGCGCGCGTCGCCCGATATGATTCGCGCCGGCGAGAAAGAGGCAGTCGTCGAGGGACTGTTCGAGCTCGAGGGCGAAGCGGCGATGCCTGAACTGGCCGAGCGCAAAAGCGACGGCGGACGCCGCGAGTTGCTCGTGCGCCGGGTGATCGCCGAAGGCGGCGGACGCTCGCGCGTGACGATCGACGGCGAACTCGCCACCGTTCAGAGCCTCGGCAAAATCGGCGCGTCGCTGGTCCAGGTTTACGGACAGCACGAGCAGCATTCGTTGCTCCGCGCCGAGAGCCATCGCGAAATTCTCGATCGCTACGCAAACCTCGACGACGAACTCGCATCGTATCGCGAACGCTACGCGCGCGCGGAAAAAATCCAGTCGCGTCTCCAGGAACTGAATCGCCGCGAACGCGAGCGCGCGGATTTGCTCGAGCTCGCAAGATTCCGCGCGTCCGAACTCGAGCGCGCCGGCCTCGTCGCCGGCGAAGATGAAGAACTCGCGCGCGAACGAACCGTGCTTGCCAACGCCGGCAAGCTCGCCGCTGCCGCGCTCGAGACCGAGCAGGCGCTCTACGGCGCCGACGGCGCCGCCACCGACACGGTCGCGCGGGCAGAGGCGCGTCTGATCGAGGCGGCCGCGCTCGATCCGAAACTCGGCGACGCGCTCGAGATGATCAAGTCGGCGCGCGCGAACCTCGAGGAGGCTGCGCGCACGCTCGGCGCGTACGCGTCCAAAATCGAGGCCGACCCCGCGCGGCTCGAGGAAATCGACAACCGCCTTCAGGAGCTGACGCGGCTCAAGCGCAAATATGGCGGCTCGATCGACACCGCGCTCGAAACGTTGGAGCGATCGCGCGCCGAGATTGGCGAGCTCGAAGGAATCGGCGAGTCGAAAGCGCAAGTCGAAGCCGCGATGACGGCCGCGCTCGACGAACTCGCCGCGCACGCAAACAAACTGTCCTCGATTCGCAAGCGCGCCGCCGCCGAACTCGGCCGCAAGATGGAAGCCGAATTGAAGTCGCTCGGGATGCGCTCGCCGGGTTTCGAGCCGCGCCTCGGCGCGCTCGGCGAAGACGAAGCCGGCTTCGTGCACGACGGCGTCGCGCTCGGCCCGTTCGGTATCGACACCGTCGAGTTTCATCTGTCGCCGAACGTCGGCCAGCCCGCGATGCCGCTGCTGAGAATCGCTTCCGGCGGCGAGCTTTCGCGCGTGATGCTCGCGCTCAAGCGCCTCGAGGCGCAGCGCCGCGGCGTCGCCACGATGATCTTCGACGAAGTGGACGCGGGAATCGGCGGCGCAGTCGCCCAGGTCGTCGGCCGCAAGCTGAAACAGCTCTCGCGCTTCCACCAGATTTTGTGCGTCACGCACCTGGCGCAGATCGCGGCGTTCGCCGACCGCCATCTCACGGTCGAAAAAGAAGAGCGGCGCGGTTCGACCCGCAGCCGCGTCGCCGTTCTCGAGCCCGACGATCGCACCGAGGAAATCGCGCGTATGCTCGGCGGCGAAGTCTCCGACAAGTTCCGCCGCGCCGCCCGCGAACTGCTCGATCGCGCCCGGGAATAACGCGCGCTTGACGCCGATTCGCCCCCGGCGCTAAACGGCGATCAGGCTTCCGATAATCGAGGAGGACCCCGCGATGGACGCGCAAAAAATCCTGTCCGCCGATTCGCACGTGATCGAACCCGCCGACGTCTGGACCTCGCGAATCGACAGGCGTTTCCTCGACCGCGCGCCGCGCGTGATCAAGCATGCCGGCAACCGCGAAGGCGACTTCTTCGTCGCCGAAGGACTCCGCCCGTTCCCGGTCGCAGGATTCGCCGTCGCCGGTGTCGATCCGAAAGATTTCGCCGAAAAGATGGCGGGCGGTTATCCCGGCGTCCGTCCCAGCGCGTGGGATCCCGAGCTCCGAATCAAGGACCAGGATCGCGACGGCGTCTCGGGCGAGGTGCTGTATCCAAGTCTCGGCATGCGGCTGTTTCAGATGGAAGACGGCGAACTGCGCGCGGCATGCTTCCGCGCGTACAACGATTGGCTCGCCGACTACTGCGCGCATAGCCCGCGGCGCCTGGCGGGAGTCGCGATGGTCTCGCTCGACGACCCGATCGAGGGTGTCGAGGAGCTGCGGCGCGCGGCGAACAGAGGCCTGCGCGGCGCGATGATATGGGGCGCGGCGCCGGCCGAGCGTCCCTACATCGACCCGTCATACGATCCGTTCTGGGCGGTGGCGCACGATCTCGGCACGCCGATCAGCCTGCATATCTTAACCGAGCGGCGCGGCGGCAGCGATTTTCAGAGCGTGATGAAAGGCTACCCGGCGCTGCATCATTCGGTCGAACGTTCGCTCACCGAAATTATTTTCGCCGGCGTGCTCGAACGGTTCCCCAAGCTCAAGTTCGTGTCGGTCGAAAACGACATCGGATGGATTCCGCATTTTCTCCAGCGCCTCGATCACTCGTTTGAGAAGTATCGCTATCTCGAAAAGGAGACGATCGCGAATCCGCCAAGCTACTATTTTCGGCGGCAGGTGGCGGCGACTTTTCAGGACGATCGCGTCGGCGTCGTGACGCGGCACTTTATCGGCATCAAGAATCTGATGTGGGGCTCGGACTTCCCGCATTCGGACTCGACCTGGCCGAACTCGCTCGCGGTGATAGCGCGCGACTTTGAAGGCGTCCCCGACGACGAGCGCCGCCTGATGACCTCGGACAACGTCGCCGCGCTGTACGGCTTCAACTGAACGGGTCGGTTGACACCACCGGCGGTATCCGATTAGCTGAAAAATCTCGCCAACGGTGGGGCTGTAGCTCAGTTTGGGAGAGCGCCTGAATGGCATTCAGGAGGTCGCGCGTTCGATCCGCGTCAGCTCCACCAATTAAATAAGCCGCGCTGACTGATTCTGTCGCGCTATTCCTTCGCGAGTATGATCGGCAGTCGTTTTGGGCAACGATTCGGGCGATCATCGATCTTCTCCAAAGGCACCAGATTGCTAAGGTGGTCAGGGGCAGCGACCGGCATCGGCTCGCATCGTCCAGACTGCTCGGCTTCGAGCTCGTCGATCGCTCTTCCGGTCAGGTACTACTCAATCCTGTTTCTTAAGAGGAACCACAGCTCCTGTCCCGACCCCGGCTGAATCGGCCGCTCATCGATTGGCCTCGCGGGCACGACTTTTATGTTCCTTGCAGAGCATATTTTTCGTCCGACAGGTAACATCTATTTCTCTCTTGCCTGCCAAAAGCGTATGGTCAGAACATCATACGAATCGTGCAATATTGAATGAACTCAAAAGTCATCGTTATACCGACCTCGACCACCTGAGCCGCCTTAAAGCTCTTTCCTGGCTTTCCCCAGCAGAGCTCACCTTGCTGGTCAGCGCTCTCGCGGTCGCCAACTACAAACGACGCGCCGTGATCTTGCACGAAGCCGACTTCGCCTCCGAGGCACATATTCTGTTGACAGGCACTGCGCGGATCACTTGCATAAACGCCCACAGCGAGCGGGTGACGGTCATGCTGCTCGCGCCTGGCCTGATTCCAGAGTTTCCGGCTCTGCCGATGAGCCGGTCCCATTTCCAATGCGAAGCTTACAACGATTGCAGAGTCGGCACCCTTAGCCTCGAGGATTTCGATGGCATCACAGCGAAATCCGCCGAATCTGCGTTCAGGCATCTCCACGAAAACGATTTGAAGCAGTGGTATCGGCTGTTGCTGCGCAGCAGCAGTTTTCTGAATCTCGGACTTCATGAACGAATCGCGATTACGCTGCTCGAATTGTGTGCCGATTTTGGAATCGCGGAATCCCGCGGCACGCTGCTCAGAGTAACTTTCAGCCAGAAGGACATCGCCAACTTGGTCGGAGCCTCGCGGCCCAGGGTGACCGAGCATCTGGCGCGGCTCGAGCGTGAAGCTTTCGTGGTTCGTCAGGGACGGCAACTCATTGTGCGGGTCGCCAAGCTCCAGGAATCGATTGGGACGCATGCCAAACTAGTCGGCTTGCCAGGCTAGCCAGGGGGCTGTTTCGCAGGGGGCGCATCTCCAATCGACGGCGCGCGCGGGCGAAGCTTGAGATTGTTGTGCCCGACGGGCTGCCTCGCGATGCAGAGCCACCTACGTTTGTTGTCTAACACCAAAGTGAGCTAGTCGAAAAAGGAAGGCACGCGTTGACTTCACCATAAGGGCATGTGGCCAAGCGTGCCTTCGGCTGGGGGGAGGGAGAGCCGACGATCCTTATTTAGTAGTTACGCGCGGCTAACGATACCACTGGCGCGTTACTGCAGGAACCGACCAGAACGTTTGCTCATAGCGAACTGACATCAACAGTGACGGGAAGCTCTATCCGGGTGTTTGAACCGCAGACTCCCGGCTCGCTGGTCGTTGTGTAGGTTATCTGAATAACGAAGGCAGACGACTTGAACATGTATAACGGGCGTTTGGCTGATATAGTAAGTGATCCGCAATAGCATAGTAACTGAGCAGACCAAGGAGGTTACTAATATGAAACTTAGATCGACCGCCACACTTATCGCACCAGTGAAGGCGCTCGCGATTCGCGGAAGTAACTGACGTGGAAATCGTACAGCTCGGGCTTGAGGATCCAGGCAAACAAGGTCTTGCGTCCGATATCATCGACTTGTTGTACTTTTACAAAACCGGAGAGGGCAATCCGCGAGACATCGTCACGAAGATGCGATTCGTAATCGAGACCTACTGCACCTTGACCTATCCTGCTTTCTTCGGTTCGGAGGACACGCTATCGAGCATTATCGAGAAAATCCGCAATACTGGCCAGCAACATCCCGCTTGCGCTCTTCTCGATGAACTCGACGAGATCCACGATTACTCGAGGGACTATCTCCGCGGTGACGATCCGGCTGGCGCCACCGAGCTGCTCGACGTCGAGCAACTGACAGGTTTCGTTGAGCGTACCTTGAAGATCGTTGGTGCAATAGGAACCTTACCTGAGTCGAGCTGCGAGCAGGGGTAGGACGCTGATAACTATTGTCTCGCTATATTCTCAACGATGATTAGCAGTCCAGGCATCACTCGCAGAATTCCGAATAGCGACGGCAATCCTCGATTGACTAGATGAACACCGTGAGCTGGCGCCAAACCATTTTCCTGGGAGCTTCGCTCAATCAGCGCGAAGGGTATGAAGAATGACGCTGGATGCGTTTCAGACTTTTCCGCCGGATGGGCTTCTGCCTGAGCCGGCAAGTTGCCCAGTCGGACGCGCTTGATCTCGTTCTCGAGTTCCTGGCCTACTGTCTCCGCTTCGATCTTTCTCGCATCGGCTCTTGCCCTGTCCGCATCGGCTCTTCCCCTCTCGGCATCGGCTTTTGCGCTTTCAGCGTCGCTTCTTCCCTTTTCGGTACTTCGGTTCTGCCAATTCAGAGTCAGATCGATACACGTGTGAACTGAGGTTCCCGGTATGACGGGAGCAGAAATCACGCCGACCCCGCACGCAGCGAGTAGGCTCAGCCCGGCGACGACCAAACCAGGACCGGTCGCGAGAAAATCCACCGAGCCTGCGAGGACCCGCACTGTCGGCATCACGGCATCCGCCCCAAAAGCACGATTTGCCGCCAACAGCGATGTAACGAGTTCTGTCAGCGCCAATGAGGTAGCTGCGACTTCCGAGAGTGGAAGCCCACCATCGACGGCACCGCGCATCGCCGGGTGGTTGAAGCGAACGAGAAATTCGCGCGGCTCGAGCAGACTTCGGTCAAAAGGCAACATTTCGCTTTGAATGAGCTCGACCATCTCATCATCTGAAGGATCAATTCTTCGTAAGAGGTGCGGGAGTATCTTGGCGCCGTTCTGAATTACCCAGGAATCGGCCTCTTCCGGAAGTCCGTCTTCTTTGTCTCCGCGTAAGAGCGACGGCCGGTCGTCACTTATCGCAGCCTCGCGGATTAGCTCAAGCCGATCGGGTTCGGTAAGTTTAAGAATGAGCTCTCGCAATACTTCACCAGGCATAGCAACACCTCCCGGATACCCTGCTCCTGACCGGCATAGCGAGCCTAGGTTCGTACACTATTTATCCGCAAAAGCATGTGAGCGCGGTCTCAAGCTCTGCGCCTGATCGCGACCACTCATGTTTTACTCTGGATTTGGAAAATCAGTGAAACGAAAAGAGTATTATCGAAGTTCTCCAGAGAACCCTTCACGCTGTGTTTCCAGCAGAAAGGCTTGCAGCCCATCGCGGTCTACTGCCAACCGTGCGCCTTGCCAGGAAATCAAGTGTTTCCGTGCAAACTCGAGCAGATACTCTGTTACTCGCGATCGTGAGGCTCCGACCAGATCAGCCAGGTCGCCGCGGCGCAACTTCACGCTCAGTTGCACTTCACCAAGTTGGTTGGGGACGCCGAAACTCTCGCTCAAATCGAGCAAAGTTAACGCCAGGCGTTCCTCGAGCGTACAGCCTATTAGGTTAGAGCATCGCACATGCACCCGGTCCCAACGCCCCAAAAAACTGCTGACCATGTTTTTATATTCGGCCCATCCGATCCCGAGGCAAATCTTCAAGAAGGGATCCAATCCCAAGGCCCCCACCTGGCAACTTGTAACCGCTTCGCATCGAAAATTATAGGTAATGCCTCTCACGGGTGTTGGAAACGCAGGAATCAATCCGGGCGACACCAAGATCGCCATGGTTCGGTGGCCCTTGCGATTGTCGCAGGTAATGCGAGCAACGCCGGAAAGCAAAATGTAAGCGGATTCGGAGGAGGATTTGTCAGAGAAAATGGTGCTGCGCTTTTCGTGGCGCGTCACCGCCATTGTCGCGGCCACTCGTTCCAGCTTGCCGGCGGTGAGCCAGGAAATGTTCGCGAGTGCATCCAGCATTCGCACTCTGGGGATTCGCGCGGATGCCATCGCTGACCTCTACGTCGTGTAATTCCTGCACAATACGCTTGATGCGAATGCTTCACTAGCGAACGGGGCCAAGATTGTCATTTTTGATTTCGATTAACTTGCGGCGACTTGGTGGCGGAGCGATGGAATTCTGAGCAGCGGCCAGCGTCGCTGCGGCCTCAGAGTGGTGGATGGCAAGAGCCGCTGCTGCGACAGCAGGACTCGTCTCCAGTGACGAACCGATCACGCGTGGCCACGACCGTCGTTGAAATTTGAGAGCTAAACAGTTGTAAACAAGATATGAGAATCTGAAAAAGGATATTTTCTAATAAAGTTTCGATAATCAGACCATTCGAGGCTTGACTAATCCTGTATTTCAGTCAATAGTGAATTAACTGTCACGCAAAGTACCTAAATGGAAGGTCTGATACATGCCACGATCGCGATTGAACAATGATCCCCAGCCGGAGTTTTATACCGTCGGGCAACTCGCTGACTTGCTGCAGCTGACGCCTATGACAATCTACCGCATGGTCAGGCGAGGCGACTTGGCGTGTCACGCGATCGGACGAATCAAGCGCTTTCGACGTGACGATGTAGAAACGTTTCTCGAGAATTCCCGGCAGCCGGCCTCCGAAGCCCCACAATCGTAAAAAGCGCCGCACTTGCCACCAAACTGACGACTAAGGCAGGCGGCTGCCGCAATTTGGTTCGATCTTTCCCTGGCTTCCCGCCGATTTCTCGTTTAGAGCGCCTGCTCGTCGTGGGTGGCGGTCACGCTCAAACCCAGGTAGCTGAGCAGTGTTAGACTGTTGAGACCGTAAGCCTGCGATGCAGCAAAGATCTGGTTCCGTATCTCGTTCTGGCTGGCGCGAACCGGATGGGGCTGCGTCTCATCAAAAAACAACTCGTCGTGCAACTCGGGCAGGCGGCCGAACTTTTTGGAAAACATCGCGAACCGGTAGCTGGTCAATCCAATCATCGAACATCGAAGACACGGAGCACTGGGAGAGCAGCACGAAACCTGGCGGACGGGCTGCGGTGCCGGTGCTCTGTCGTGATATTGGGATTTACTCATGGGATTCCCCTCCGGGGATCTGGCGGAACAATGTAAGGAGTATTGGGATAGGAGAGTTAAATCAAATGGAATTCAGTAAATTAAAGAAAATAACAGATAAGCTGTGCTTAGGGTAACGAGAGTAGAGTTATTATTGGCGAGTGCTGAAAATTGGAGGCAATCTTGTAAGCGTTCAGTATGTGGCAGTCATGCCCAAGCTTTAAACCAGTAAAATATGCAAAATGAGCATAAGAAAGGCTTGACAGAAGCGCTCCATTCACAAAGGATAACCGCGTCCGTAACGACCTGGGGATGCGTAAGGAGAGCGGGGGAAGATGCCACGATCACGACTGAGAAACGACGTCCAGCCTGAATTCTATACTGTGGGACAACTCGCTGAATTACTGCAACTGACGCCGATGACCATCTACCGGATGGTGAGACGAGGCGAGTTGACGTGTCACGAGATTGGGCGAATCAAACGCTTTCGACGCGGCGATGTCGAAGCTTTTCTGCAAAGAGCCCGAAGACCGGTGGCGGGTTAGCCCAACTAAGACTTGAGCGCTTTGCGCGCGGCGCCTGCGTCGATTTTGATTGCGGGTTCCGATTGCCCGGGAAGAGTGCCGCCTCCGGCCACCCATTGATCGACCACGCGCACTTCGAAGCGCATATCCCGCCCAACCCTGATGGCGCGTAACTGGCCCGTTCTAACCAGCCTGCGAACCGTGGCTGGATTCACATTGAGGTAGTCTGAAACCTCACGCAATGTGAGCATCCGCTCCGCCATGTGCTGGCCTTTTGCTAGCAGCTCCATTTGATCCGGTAGCGAGTTCGCGAGGGTCTCATCGCGCTCGCCTCGCTCTGTCCGCCATTCGGCGGCCGCGCGAGGTTTTTCCCATTCTGGAACGGCATTTTCATTAGAGTGGCTGAAAGCATTCGATTCGTTTCGTTACAACTAGCAATTTTCTGGAGCCAAAGCAAGAGGTCAAAGTATAGTTAAATTAAAATAAATCCACAATTATCCTAAACTGCATTATATGTTCTTTCTTTGCTTTATATTGACTTGCTTCTTTTATCCTTCTCTGTCATCTTCTCACACAGCGCGCATCTCAGATGATTAACGCGCCGGATCGCGTACTCACGTAACGGATGGTGCAGACAGTATGAAAATAAAACTATCGGTCGTAGCTCTCTTGTGCTGTGCGCAGCTTTGGATGGGCTGTGCGGCGAACAATCCGGAAGAGTCCGACGTCAAGGGAACGCTCAATTCGGCGGCGTTGCCGGTCTGCGACGTCGCGGCGACCATCGACGAGCCGCGCGCATACCGGATCCAGCCCGGCGATCAGATCGATGTCAGCTTCTACCTGAGTCCGGAGCTCCATCAGAATCTGACCGTGCGGCCCGACGGCGACATCTCGATACCTGTGGCCGGCAACGTTCACGCACAGGGACTCACGCCGGAGCAGCTCGAAAGATCTCTCGACCAGCTGTACGCGCTCGAACTGAGGGACCCGAAGAGCACGGTCCGCATCGACAAGAGTCCGTGGCAGGTGGTGTACGTCGAGGGTCAAGTCGGCAGGCCGGGTGCGGTGCCGCTGCAGCCCGGGATGACCGCAATCCAGGCGATTGCGGCGTCGGGCGGACTGACCGATGCGGCCGGCGCCAGCAAGGTGGTGCTCATCAGGCGTGACGCATGCGGGAACCCGCACGGCGAGAAGCTGCAACTCGACAAGGTATTAAGCCAGAAGAACAACGAAGAAGACGTGGCGCTGCTGCCGGCGGACCTGCTGATCGTTCCGCGCAGCGGAATCGCGCAATTCGATCTCAACATCAAGCAGTACGTGCGCGACGCGATGCCGCTCGAAACGGTTCTCGCGCCGGGATTCTTTTGAGCCTCGAGGATTAATCGGATGAACAACGAAGCTTTGATTCAGTGGGTAGAGCAAATGTTCCGGCGCCGGGATTTGGCGCTGAAAGTCGGGTTGATTGTCTTCGGCGTGATCGCGTTGGGCTCGCTGTTGTGGGCTCCGACCTACGAGTCGGTCTCCGAAATTCTGGTTCAGTCAAATCGCGCGCAACTGCTGGTCTCGCCGGGACTCAAGGAAGACGCGGGCAATCAAGCGACGCAGGCGGTGCCGGTGATGGAGCAGGATCTCAACTCCGAGGTTGAGTTGTTGACCAGTCCGCTCCTGATCGAACAGGCGCTGGCCGGGATGAAAGTGAGTCCGCGCAACGGCGGTTTGCGAAGCCTGGTCGGTTCAGTCGTGAATCTGCCGGGCGAAGCGTACCTGGCGCTGCATGGAGGACCCAATGCGACTTCGAAGCAAGAAGAGATTCAGAAGATCGCGAATCATTTGAGCGCGACCGTCATCAAACGCTCCAACATTATTGAGGTCGAGATCCGCTCGCACGACGCCGTTTGGGCGCGGGCTTTCCTGGCGCAGTTGATGACCTCGTACCTGGCGCTGCATGGGCGGCTGTCGCAGAACCCTGAGGCGCAGGCATTTTTTCTCCAGCAGCGAGAATTGCTCGACCAGCGATTGCAGCAATCGGAAAAAGAGCTGCGCGGCGCGCAACTGCAAACTGGAATTTCTCAATACAGTGAGCAGCAACAAGCGCTGATAACCCAGCTATCCGCGGCCGAGGCGAGCTACCGCGCGACCGGCGTGCTGCTCGATTCCAGCGTGCAGCGAGTCGCCAGCCAGGAAGCCGAGCTGAAGCAGACTCCCGAGCGTCAAATCAAAGAATCGAAGACGGTGCAGAATTATGCGCTGCAACAGTTGAAGCCCCAGATGCTTCAACTCGAAACCCAGCGGGCCGAGCTGCTGACCCGTTACCAGCCCGGCAGCTCGCGCATCCGCGAGATCGACGCCAAGCTGAACGCCGGCCGTGACATCCTCGCGCGCGAAAAACAGAGCAACACCCAGGAGACCACCACCGATGTGAATCCGACCTGGCAGGCGCTCGATGGCGATTTGGCCAAAGCGCGCGCCGAAGCGGCATCGTACAAGGCGGCCCAGACGACACAGGCGGCTCAAGTCGCCGCGCTGCGCGGCCAACTCACGGCGATGACGACCGACGGCGTCACGATCGAGACGCTGCAGCGGCAAGTCGACAGCGACAAGGAAGCGTACCTGTCTTATGTGCGCAAGGGCGAAGAGGCGCGCGCGGCCGAGGCGCTCAACCAAAGCCGGATTCTCAATGTCAGCGTGGTTCAGGCTCCGACCATGCCGATCGAGCCGGTTTCTCCGCGAATCATGCTGAACCTGATCACGGGGCTGCTGTTCGCGCTGATGCTGGCCGCCGCCGCGGCGTACTGGTCCGAGGAATACGATCCCAGGATTTGTTCGACGGCTTCGATTTTGAAAGACACCGGCCTGAACACGGTCGCGATCCTCGACGACTGGATGTAGCCGATATGTATTACGAACACTTCGGACTGAGTGGCGCTCCCTTCGAGTTCAATCCTTCCGCGTCGGTGCTGTTCATGAGCGCAGGGCATCGCGAGGGATTGGCGGCGCTCGAATGGGGCCTGCGTGAGCCGAGTGGATTCACGATGCTGGTGGGCGAAATCGGAGCCGGCAAGACCACGCTCATCTACTCGCTGCTCGCGGCCCGCCATCAAGGAGTTCGCAGCGCGTGGGTGGCGAATCCGCGACTTAGCTTCGCGGAGATGCTGCGTCAAATCCTCGGCCAGCTCGGCGTCAGCCTATTGCAGACGTCGGACAAGCTGGCCTTGCTGCAGGCGTTCGACGCGCAGCTCGCGAAGCTCGAACCCGATGAATGCGTCGCGGTAATTATCGACGAGGCGCAGGACTTGAGCGATGACGCGCTTGAGGACCTGCGGCTGCTATCCAACTTTCAATCACTCGAGCGCAGACGGCTGCAGATTGTGCTGGTGGGCCAAATCGAGCTCGCCAGGCGGCTGGCGGCGCCGCAAATGCGCCAACTGAATCAACGGATCGGAGCGCGTGCATTGTTGCCAATCCTGCAGGGCAAGGAGATCTACGACTACGTCGAGTACCGCCTGCGCTCGCGCGGCGGAGATATCGAGCGGCTGTTCACGCGCGGCGCTTTGCGGGAACTGACGCGCTCGAGCGGCGGGATACCCAGGCGGATCAATGTGCTGTGTCATAACGCCCTGCTGCTCGCTTACTCGGAGGGTGAAGAGTCGGCTTCGGTGCAACACGTGCGAGACGCCGCTGACGACTACGACCGTCTACTCGCGAGCAAAGCATCCCCGCCCGTGAAGATGGCGGCGTTTGCAAGCGAGGCGATCAGGTCGGCGTCGGCGAGGTTCGCGCGGACGGCGACGCCTGTCGCGTCTCGCAGGCCTGCGATTCGCGCAGCCGCGGCAGGAGCCTTCGCGGCCCTGTGTCTGCTGGCGATCCTAGGGACAGGAATTTCCGGGCTGAGGCCGGTTCGCGACAATCTTTCGGCGCTGTCTGCGCGATTCGCATCGCACGACAAGAAGCCGCAACCACAAATCCTGGCCGAGGGGACTCCAGCGCAATTCAAGACTGAATCGTATCAAGCCACGATCCCGGCGCCGAAGCCGATCGTGTCAGCGCCAATCAACGTTCATGACGGTTCCGCGGGAAGCGCGAATGAATTGATCATGCCCGGCGCTGCTAAGGGGCATTCAACAACTCAACCCGAGGATCCAGAGGGACGGAAGCCCGAAACGACTCCGGCCTCGAATATCTCGCGAGTCGAGGTCCCGTCGGCCGGAAAAGATTCAGCCGCAGCTCAAGCTTCGGCGGGCGCGACGATAGTGGTCCGGGTGGGCGACACGCTCAGCAAAATAGCGATGCGAATTTACGGCTCGTTCGGAACCGACGAACTCAGCCGATTGACCGCGGCAAATCCTGAAATCAAGAACGCGAATCTGATCTTTCCTGGTCAGTCTCTGCGCGTGCAGCAAACAGAAAATGATCACTGAGGGGTTCAAGCAATGAGCAGATATTTTCAAGCAATGGAGCGGCGCAAGACAGGTTTGGTCCCATACTCCGATTCCAGAGCGAAGCCACCCTCCGAAGTTGTGACGCGCACCCAACCGATGGCGCTGGTTCCGATCCTGGAGGCGCAAGGGCTGCTCGATTCGATCGCGTCCAGCCCCTCGATTCGCAACTTGAGCGAACAATTGGGAGCCGCGAGCGCGTACAACGGTCCGGCCCGAATATTGATGACCGGCTGCAGGCCGGGCGACGGCGTGTCCACGGTCGCTGCCGCGATGGCGCTGGACCTGAGTCAGCGGCTGGCCGCGCGCACGGTACTGGTTGAAGGGCAGTCGCGCGTCACTGCGATGCATCCGCTCTTCGGCCGCGCCGGCGTGCCGACTCCGACGACGGCGGCGGGTACGTCGATAGCGGTGCAAGGAACTGGATGGCCGCGGCTCGAGACCGCGCGGCCGGAGCAAATGGCGGTAGGAGAGCATCCGGCCCGCCTGCTCGAAGACATGGACGAATTGCTGGCGCGCTATCGATTGGCGGTGATCGACCTCGGCGTCGTTCGCCTGGATCCACGAATGCTGGCGCTGGCGCGGCCCAACGATCCGATCCTGGTCGTGGCGCGACATCTGCGGACAGATCGGGCGGAAATGATCGCGACGGTAAATCTTCTGCGCAACACAGGTCATCCCGTCGCCGGGGTGATTCTGAATGGATACAAATCGCCGTTGCCGACGCTGGTGCGGCGATTGATTGGAATGGAGGCTTAGTAATGGAAGACGTGATTTCGCTCAACGGTAACCTGGCCGGTTCAAGCAACGGGTTTCACCTGCCGTCGAGAATCGCCGCCATCTCAACCCAGCGCCAGATGCGCGGGATTGCGATCGTGGGGCTTGGCTATTGGGGACCGAACTGGGTGCGAAATTTTTCGCAGACACCGGGAATCGAACGGGTGGTCTGTTGCGACTTCAGCCGTGAACGCCTCGACCACATCAAGAGCCGTTACCCATCGGTCATCGTTAGCGATCAGCTTGACCAGGTGTTGAACGATCCAAGGGTGGACGCGGTGGTGGTCGCGACGCCGGTCAATACTCATTTCGAAATCGCGAGCCGTTGCCTGAAGGCGGGCAAGGCGACGCTGGTCGAGAAGCCCCTCTCTACTTCAACCGACGAGGCCGAGCAGCTTATCCAGATGGCGCGCGAGCGCGATCTGACGCTGATGTCGGGGCACACCTTCGAGTACAGCGCACCGGTGATAAAGATCCGCGAGCTGATCGACCGCGGAGAACTGGGCGATATCTTCTACATCAGCTCGGTGCGCGCAAATCTCGGCTTGTTTCGGCGCGACGTCAACGTAGCCTGGGACCTGGCCACTCACGACATCTCGATCATCCTGATGCTGCTCGGCGAGATGCCGCTCGAGGTGACCTGCCAGGGCGAGAGCCATTATCACGATCACGTCGAAGACGTCGCGCTGCTCACGCTGCGCTTCGCCAACAAAGTGATCGCGTACGTGCACGTGAGCTGGCTCGATCCGAACAAAATTCGGCGCACGACGATCGTCGGTTCGCGCAAGATGCTGGTGTACGACGACACTGCATTGCAGGAAAAAGTTCGCGTCTACGACAAGGGCGTGACCAAGCATCCGTACTACGACACCTTCGGCGATTTTCAGCTTTCGTACCGCTATGGCGATGTGAATATCCCGCGTATCGATGACTCCGAACCGCTCAAGGTGGAATGCGATCATTTCGTCGATTGCGTGAAGCGCGGCGTTTCTCCGAACAGTGACGGTCACAGCGGTCTGCGGGTCGTGAAAGTGCTCGAAGCGGCCGACCGCTCTCTCAAAAATCACGGGCAGCCGATGCCGATCACGCCAACACTGAGGATCTGAGGCGGACGACGAGGATTGAGATGTCGATTCACGAACTACCACCGAACGTATGCGCTTCGCCTGATGTGATTCTGGGCGACGATGTGCGGTTCGGACCGTTCGTAAACCTTTACGGATGCAGCGTCGGAGACGCGTCACAGATAGGCGCATTCGTCGAGGTTCAACGCGACGCGTACATCGGCAAGCGCTGCAAGATTTCGAGTCACTCGTTCGTTTGTTCAGGCGTCACGATCGAAGACGAAGTTTTCATCGGCCATGGCGTGATGTTCATCAACGATCGGCATCCGCGCGCGACCAACTCCGATGGCAGGCCGAAGAGGCCCGACGATTGGGTGATGGAACGCACCTACGTGCGGCGGGGCGCGTCAATCGGAAGCGGCGCGATCATCATGTGCGGCGTAGAAATTGGCGCCGGGGCGATGGTCGCGGCTGGCGCGCTGGTCACCAGCGACGTTCCCGCGCGAGCTACCGTCATGGGCCTACCGGCGCGTCTGTATTCCAGCCGCCGCTCCGCGCAACTCCAGGGAGTCAAACGATAGTGCCAATCAAATTTTTGGATCTTGCCGCGCAAAACCGTGAAATCATGCCGCAGGTCGAGCGCGGCTTCGATGAAATCCACGAAAAGACTTCGTACGTCGGAGGCCCCCAGGTAGCCGCGTTCGAAAATGAATTCGCCAAATTCCTCGGCGCGCGTCATGTAGTCAGCGTGTCGAGCGGGACCGATGCTCTCCGGCTTGCGCTGCTCGCGACCGGAATCGGACCGGGTGACGAAGTCATCACGACACCGATGACGTTCATCGCTACTGCCGAGGCGATCGTGCAGACCGGTGCGCGGCCGGCATTTGTGGACATCGATCCGAACACCGGCAATCTGAGCGTTCCGGAAATCGCGCGCTACCTTGAACGAGCGCGCTTTACGTCGCCCAACGGTCCGCGCGCGATACTTCCGGTGCATCTTTACGGGCTGCCGGCGGCCATGATCGAATTGCGCAATCTGGCGCAAGCTTGCGACCTGAAAATCGTCGAGGATGCATGCCAGGCTCACGGCGCTCGCCTCAACTACCAGGGGCAATCGCTGTATGCCGGAACGATCGGAGCGGCGGGTTGCTTCAGTTTTTATCCCGGCAAGAATTTGGGTGCATGGGGCGAAGGCGGCGCGGTCGCCACCAACGACGACGAGCTGGCCGCGAAGATACGTACGCTGCGCGACCACGGCCGTCTTTCGCACTACGCCCACAGCGCGTATGGATACAACGCGCGGCTCGATACGATCCAGGCGGCGGTGTTGCGTCCCAAGCTCGAGCGCCTCGAGGATTGGAACGCGCAGCGTCGGCGGCTTGCCACTCTTTACCGTGAGACTCTGCCGCGGGACGGCTTGACCCTGCTCTCTGAACCCGACGGAAGCGAGTCGTGCTACCACCTGTTCGTCATCCGCAGTGACCGGCGCGACGTAATCAGGACAGCGCTGCTACGCGAACAGATCGAATGCGGCATCCACTACCCGGTCCCGCTTCACCTGCAGCCTGCATGTCGCAGCCTCGGTTACACCCACGGAGATTTTCCGCACGCCGAGGCGATGGCTGACAGCGTGTTGTCATTGCCGATGCATCCGTTCCTCACCGAGCGCGAGGTGATGACGGTCAGCCAAGTCGTGAAGCACGCGCTGGCTACAGGATGATTTGTGTTAGGCGGGGAATTACAACGTCAGAAAGCGTTATTCGCGGCCACGGACGCGATTGCGGTCGTGGGTGCGGCGGCTCTGTCGCAGGTGATCAGAGCCCGCGATCTATATCCGCTTCAACCCGGCAACTGGGGTCAGGCACTGGCCGGCGTGACGATGCTGGTCGCGGTGTGGATTCTAATCGCGCGTGCGGTGGGGCTTTACCGAAACGGGCGCCGCCGTGAAATCCGGTCGATCATCAAGGCCAGCGGCGTGGCGTGGATCACGATCGTGGCGGTCAGTTTTTTTCTTCATCTTGCGCCGTCGCGGCTAGCGGTGGGTACCGGATTGGTGCTGACAATTGGCTTCGTAACGGCAGCGCGCATACTGGTGCGCCGCAGCATCAAGTTCTTCTATTCGCGGCCCGCGTTCACGGTGCCGCTGGTGATTGTGGGCGCCAACCCGTTCGGCGTTTACCTGCGCGATCGAATCAGAGATGAACTCACGCAATATGAATTCCTCGGCTTTGTAGATGAAGACCCGGGCTCGAACGCGTCAAACGGTTCGAACGGACACGCGCCGCCGCGTGTAATCGGAGGTCTTGAGCATGTCGCGAGCCTGTCGGCCGCCTACTCCAACCTGGAGGCGATGATCGTCCTTCCGGAGCGCGATCATCAGCAGGTCGAACGCATCATCGAACTTTGCGAGCGTCATCGAGTTCGCTGGCGGGTGATGCCCCGGGTGGCGCAGTCGATGGCTCTCACAGTCGAGATGGTCGGCGCGATTCCATTGATCGGGCCGCCGGGATCGAACATCGAAGGGCTCAACTGCATCGTGAAGCGCGGATTCGATATCGCCGTGGCGACGCTGATGATTCTGGCGGTGTCGCCGATCCTGGTGCTCGCGGCAATTGCGATCCGCTTGTTCGACGGCTCACCTTTGCTGTTTCGCCAGACCCGCGTCGGCATTCACGGCACGCCATTCGAGCTGCTGAAATTCCGAACCATGCGCACCCACTGCTCGGACATGGTGCATCGCGAGTACGTCAAAGGATGGATTCAGCGCGACGCGGCCGAGCTACCGGACGCAGGCGCCACGCGAATTTACAAGATTGGCAGCGATGAGCGGGTTACCGCCGTCGGGCGATGGCTCCGGCGATTCAGCATCGACGAGCTGCCGCAACTGCTCAACGTTCTATACGGAAACATGAGTCTTATCGGCCCGCGGCCCGCGATGCCGTACGAGCTGGAGTTGTACGAGGAATGGCATCGGCATCGGCTCGACGCGCCGCCGGGAATCACCGGGCTGTGGCAGGTCAGCGGGCGCAACCGACTGTCGTTCGAGGAAATGGTGCAACTCGACATCGAATACATCGAAGACTGGTCGCTCGCAGGCGATATGGGAATCCTGCTGCGGACGCTGCCCGCGATGCTGCAAGGGAGCGGAATGTGAAGCCGGCACCCGGTGACATCAGCGCCGTCGCGAACGTCGAGGGCTGGCACTCGCCGGCATTCGCGCGCGGCGTGCGCGACAACGTGGTCGGCGAGGTCGGTCTCCAGGTTGTGCGGATCGGCGGACTGATCGTGCTCGCGCGTGCGCTGAGCCCGTCGGATTTCGGAATGTTCAGAGTGCTGATCACAGTCAGCGCAATAATAATGATGGTCAACGATCTGGCCGCGGCCGATACCCTCGTGCAGCGCCACGAATTGACCAGCGCGCACGAAAGCTCGGCATGGTGGGCGACGATCTCGGTAGCGATCGTCATGTGCGGCACGCTCTACCTCGTCGCGCCGTTGATCGCGCAAGCGATGGCGATGCCCGCAATTTCTGGTGCGCTGCGTTTGCTATGCATCCCCATCCTGCTCGAAGGCTCGGTCTCGGTGCCGATCTCGAGAATCACGCGCAGACTGGAATTCAGGACCCTGGCGCTGGCCGAGGTGGCTGGAGAATTGGCATTCCTGGCCGTCGCGATAGCGCTGCTGGTGACGGGTCGTCCGCGTTGGAGCCTGGCCGGTGGATTGTCCGCACGAATGGTCACCCATGCTCTGCTGCTGTGGTGCGCTGAACCGTATGTCCCGCGCGTCGGGCCGAGCCGCAAGGCGATCCTCGAACTCAGAGGCTTCGCCAGCGGTGCGATGGGCGGACAAATCCTTCACGCCTTTTCATCCAACGCGGACTACCTGCTGGTTGGACGAATGCTCGGGAGTTCCGCGCTGGGCTTTTACGGGATGGCGTGGGACCTGCTCCGTTTCGTCCCCGACCGGCTTTACAAAGTGGCAGGCCGCGTGACGGTGCCGGCGTTCTGCCGCATGCAGCACGAACCCGAGCAACTGCGGCGCGCGTATCTCAGCTTTCTCGGGTACATGAGCCGGCTCATCGTACCTCCGCTGGCATGTATCGCGGTCGCGGCGCCTGAGCTGCTGCGCCAGATATATGGACCACAGTGGAATGCGGCTGCAATTCCGCTGCGCATCCTGAGCATCGGAATAATCACCATAGGCCTGCGCGCGGGAATGGGCGCGATTTATTACGCGCTGGGACGCCCCGTCTTCGACATGTACCTGCACGGAGTCCGATTGGCGCTGATCGTGATTGCGGTGATGGTCACGGCGTCGAGCGGGTTGCTCTGGGTCTGCGCCGCGGTAAGCGCCGTCGAAGCCACCTGCAGCGTCATCGGCCAGGTGGCGGCTTGCCGCATGCTGGGCGTCGGTCTCGGAGAAGCATCACGCGTTTTGATCCCCGGATTCATTACCGCAGCGGGCTGCGCCGCGGCCACGGTGGCCGGACGAATGCTCGCGAACGATCTCGGCGTCAGCGGCATGCTGGAACTCTTGTTGATGATCGCGCTTCCTGCCGTCGCATTCCTCCTGATCGAAGCTCGTACGGTTCGTGAGATGCTCGGTGGCGCGCTCAGTTCCGTGAGTGTGGACGATCCACTTGCCAACCAGAGCGAAGGGCGGGCGTAGCATGGCGCGAATACTCATCATCGCCTACACGGCTTACGCGCGCGACGGACGCGTCAAGCGGCAAGCCGAAGCTTTGACCAGCCGCGGGGATCAGGTTGACGCGATCTGCCTCGCCGACGGCGAGGTCGCCGATACTCGCGGAGTCAACGTCATTGGTCTGCTACTGCCGCGTTATCGTGGCGCGAGCCGAGTTGACTATCTCCGCAGCTATCTCAACTTCTTCAGCCAGGCCGCCGCGCTTGCGGTTCGGCGCAGTCTTCAGGCGCGCTACGATGTCGTGATCGCATGCACCATGCCCGATTTGGCAATACTCAGTGCATTACCCTGTCGGCTGTTCGGATCTAAGTTAGTACTCGATGTCCACGACACCATGCCCGAGTTGTATCTGGACAAGTTCGGCGGGCGTCATGGACGAATCGGTGCGCGGATGTTGATGCTTCAGGAGCGCTTGAGCGCGCGGCTGGCGGATCGGGTACTCGCGGTGCACGACTTGCACGCCGAACGCCTGCATCAATCCGGAGTTCCGCAACGGAAGTTGGTGGTGATTGCCAACTCGCCCGATCCGCGCATCTTCCCGGTCGCGGATACAGACTGTCAATTCCGTCGAGTGCGAAGCCAACCGCGAGGCGGGACGTTTTCGATCATCTGTCACGGCACAATTTCCAGACGCCTGGGCCTCGATACCGCGCTCGCGGCGTTAGCCTTGCTGCATCAGCGATTTCCTCTCATCCGGCTCAGAATAATCGGTGCGGGCGACTATCTGAACGAGCTCAAAACGCTGAGCCGAAAGCTGCGCGTCGAGTCCGCGATCAGTTTCGAAAATCCGGTTCCGATTCAGGAATTGGCGGCGAAACTCTGCGACGCGAACCTTGGACTGGTTCCCAACAATGAGTCGAGCGCCACGCATCTGATGCTGCCGGTTAAGCTGTTGGAATATGCGACGCTCGGGATTCCGGTGGTATGCGCCCGCCTACGAACCATCGAGCACTACTTCGGCGCAGAATCGGTGCGGTTCTTTTCTCCGAATAATGCGGGACAACTGGCAAGAGCAATCCAGGACCTGTATCTCGATCCTGCGCTGCGGGACAGGCTCTCGAGCTCGGCCGCGAAAGTGGTCAAGAGCTTCAGCTGGCCCATCCATAGCCGGCGCTTCTGCGATGCGGTCGATTCGCTGCTCAACAATTAAGGAGGAATCAAGTGCGGAACGCAAATACGTTAGTGGTCGGCCTGGGAGAAGTTGGCAGCTCCCTGTCTCAAGTGCTGCGGCGCACCGGCCGCGTGCTCGAGCACGATATCGAACGGTGCGAGTTCGACGAACCGATCGGCGTGATGCACTTATGCATTCCGTTTGCGCGGCAGGCTGATTTCGAAGGAGTCGCGCTTTCCTACATCCAGCGGTTCAAGCCGGCGCTGACGATCATCAACAGTACCGTCGTTCCCGGAACCACCCGAGCCATAGCTGAGCGGGCCAAAGTGCCGATCGCTTACAGCCCGGTGCGCGGCAAGCACATCCGGATGGCGGAGGACCTGCTCAAATTTCGCAAGTTCGTGGCAGGCACAGACGAGAACACCGCAGCTCGCGCCGCCGAACATTTCCGCGCAGCCGGTATGACTACTCAATGCATTAGTAAGTTGGAGACCCTCGAGCTGGCCAAACTGGCGGAGACCACTTACTTCGGCGTGTTGATTGCCTTCGCGCAGGAACTCAACCGGTATGCGAATCGAGTCGATGGCGATTACGCGGAAGCGCTGGACTTCTTCGAGGAAATCGATTTCCTGCCGCAAACAAAATACTACCCCGGCTTCATCGGCGGTCATTGTGTCATTCCAAATATCGAATTGTTGCGCACGATTGCACCGTCGCCGCTGCTTGACTGGGTGCTCGCATCCAACCGGCGGCGAGCCGAAGAACTGGCCAACGAAGGCAGAATGGCGTTGAGCCTCGAGCCGAAACTGAACTCTGCCCAGCCGACCCGCAAATCACAATCGCAGGCTGCGATGCGCCGCTGACCGCCGAAGTCACATGGAATTAGCACAGCCATCGAGAATATACAGGGCGCCCGCCATACCAGTCCTGATTGGCATGTCGGCAGTGGGCGTGCTGGCTTTGCTGATGCTCAATTTTCCATCTCTTATCCTGGGCGCCGCGGCCGTCGCTGGCGGAATATTGATCGTGTGGGCCGCGCGGCGCGTGCAAGGCAACGGCGCCCATCTACTTTGCGCCCTGCTGCTGATCGAAGAGCTGAGCGGGGCAAGCTTTTTACCTCTCACCAATGATCAGCTCTACCTGTTCCGCTATCCATTGCTGATAGCGTTCTGCGGAGCCTCTGTTTGGACTGCGTTCCAAAATTCGGAGATTTTACAAGGTGGGTTTCTTGACTACCTGATATATCTCGCACTGGGCGTTATAAGCATTTCCTACTCATTATTGCCAAGCTATTCGACCGCCAGAATATCGGCCGCAATTCTGATGTTCATGGGAATAGTCAGAATTGCTCGCGCAGTAGCTAGTCGCAAAGAAATCGAGGAGCTGCTCAATTGGTACTTAGTCGGAACCGGTATTGTTTGGACCGTGATTCTCGTCAGCTTGGTATTTATGTCCCAGGACCTGGTCTGGGACGTGGAGGAGATGACCGGCCTCGTGCGGCTGCGTGGCATCTACGGCTCGCCCAACCAGATCGGTGAAATCGCACTGGCGACGGTCGGCGTGGGCATGGTCATCTGGAACTCGACCAGTGGATGGAAGAGAGCGATGCTCGCAGCTCAGATGGCGACCGCGGTGGTGCTCGCCGGGCTGGCGGATTCGCGCTCGCCGTTTGTCGGTCTGGCGTTCGGCGGACTGCTGTATCTGGTCTGGAGATATCGCCTGCGGGCGGTGCCGATCATTCTTGCGGTGAGTATGGTGGGTTACATCCTCGTAGCGCAGCTGGATCCCGAGTATCTCGATCGCGGAGACGTTACGAGCCTCACCGGACGCACCGACATCTGGAAGTTCGCGGTCGAGAAAATCAAGCAACGTCCTCTGACTGGCTATGGCTTCGAAGTGGAAGGCGAAATCTTGAAGGCCCGCGACTTCCCGATCTGGTGGGGACCGTGGGAAGAGGGGCCGCGCAGCTCTTTGCACAGTAATTACCTGTCGAAGGCGGTTAGCCTCGGTATTCCGGCGCTGGTCTTTTGGGTGTTTTTCTTCATGCGCCCATGGCTCGCGCTGCTGAGACGCAAGGATGATCCGTGGAATTTGAAACCGCTGTTCTTCCTGGTCGTCGTTCCGATCCTAATCCTCGATTTCACTGAAGGCACGGCGGGTGACTGCCGCTTTGCGGTAGGGATGATCTCGACGCTCTGTTGGGCACTGGCGGAAAGGCAGCGATTGGCGATCAAGCATCGGCGTCCCGCGGCGGTCTCGGAACAGCCGGTCATGCCGACGATGACACCGTTGCTGCGACGGGTGGCCTGACGGAACCGCACTAGTGGTGACGCATGAATAACAGGACTAATGACCTTCCGATTCTGATGTATCACGCGATCTGGCCTGCCGGTGACACTACGCTGCCCGAGACCTCGAGTCTCGAGCACGCGGTCGACGCGTGCGATTTCCGTGCTCAACTCGACGCGATCGTCGACGGCGGCTACCGCGCTATCAAGCTCGACGACCTGGATCGTCCTGCTGCCGAGCCCAAATCGCTCCTCATCACCTTCGACGACGGCCACGAAAGCGACCTCATCGTGGCCGCGCCCGAGCTTGCCAGCCGAAATCTGCATGCGATCTTTTTCGTCGTTTGGTCGTATCTTGGCCGCCCCGGCTATCTGAGTCGCGATCAGGTGCTTGCGTTGCGGGCGGATGGATTCGAAATCGGCTCGCACGGACTGACTCACGCGCGGCTTACCCGGATAAGTCCGGCCCAAGCGTCGAACGAGCTGCTTGAATCGAAGCGGCGATTGGAAGACCTGCTCCAGGAGCCGATCGCAGGGCTCGCGATTCCGTTCGGGCATTACAACGATGTCGTGCTCCAGGCCGCGTGGGCCGCGGGCTATCGGCGAGTCATGACGTCGGATTTTAGAATTGCCAATCGTGAGCATCGGGTGATGCCAAGGATGGGACCGATGGCGGAAACCAGGCTCAAGGATTTTAAGTGGATGCTCGCAGCGAGCCGCGGCGCCGCGATTCGTCGTCGCGCGATCGAGGCGATTGGAGAACGACTCCGGCGGCTGACCAGCTATGGAGAAGCGCTACTGACGCGCGCTCCGGATATGGAGGGTTTAGCGAAGTCCGAGGAGTGATCGGAGCGGCTAGAGACTAAACAAAATGCGCGAAAATCAAATGGCCGGCTTCTTCCAATCCCTGGGCTATCGAGTCGTCCAGACCAGGAGTTGCTTCTGGTATAGCTCGCAACGCTTTCTGTTCAAGAGCTTGCCGATTCACCGCAACGTGGATCCCTCCAAGTCCGAGCTGGCGAAGGTGATGTTCCGCGGCGCCGCGTTGGCGATTCGCTATCCGGGTTCTCTTGGCGAAGCCAAAGCGGACGGCGGAATTTACGTTTGCGCGGATCGGAACTATGACTTCGCGTCGCTCTCAGCAAACGCTCGCAGTCATACCCGGCGCGGACTCGCCCGCTGCACCGTCGAACAGATCGACTTCAAAGATCTTGCTGTGAAGGCCTACCCGCTCATCACCGAGACCAACGTGCGCCAGACCGGAAAGCAGCCGCACCGCAGCGAGTCGAATTGGAAATCGTTTTGCGACCTCGCGCGCGGCTGGCCGGACCTCGAGGCATGGGGCGCGTTCGTCGACGGCGAGCTCGCCGCCTTCATCGTCGCGATGCTGGTGGAGGATTGCTATTACATCCACCTGCAAAAAAGCGCTTCGGCCCTGCTCAAGCACTACTCAAACAACGCGCTCCTGTTTACCGTCATGAAGGCGGCGCTCGCGCGTCCGGAGGTTGGCTGGATCTCGAACGGTCAAATCGCACTCGCCGCGCGAGAGGGCCTCTATCACTTCAAGACCAGCATGGGCTTCGACATCCATCCCTTCAAAGAGCAGATGGTGTTCAATCCGCTGATAAGACCCGGCCTGCGGATAGGCAAGGCGGTGACGAGCTGGCGTACGAGAATCGATCCGGAAAATCTTTTCTGGCGCAGGGCGTCGAGGGCCTTTGACCTGGCGGGAGATTGAGGGCACTAAAGCTTCGGGAATCTTTTCGAGGAATATCAGAACTTGATTGAAACCATTCAGACGCCGATCGCCGGCACACAGGTCGAGAATGAGAACGCATCATTCGGCTACCTGACGCGCGGTACTATCGATGCGGTCGAGCGTTTTTTCGGCTGGCTGCACAAATCGCAGCGAGTCGAACCCTCAGCTCAACCGGTTAAGGTAAACCTGGGTGCCGGACTCCACGTGGCTCCGGGATGGATCAACATAGACAGCAGCATAAAGACCCTGTTTGCGAGGCTGCCAGAGTTTGCACTGCGCTGGGCGTTTCCGCTGGCAACCGTCAGGGACACGCACTCGCGCGATGAATTCGTAACCTTGCTGCGCGACCACCGTTTTGTTTGTCACAATTTGAAATACGGGATACCGCTTCCGGATTCCTCGGTCGATTTCATTTTTTCGTCCCACGTGCTGCATCACCTTTATCGTGAAGACGCTCTGAAACTTATCCGGGAGGCGCTGCGGGTACTGAAGCCGGATGGCACGATGCGAATTGCCGTGCCCGATCTCGAACTCATCGTAGCGCTATATCTCGAAGGAAGACGTGAGCAGGCGCTCGAGTACTTCTTCTATTCGAAGAGGCCAAGGAGCAACTTGAGCACGCGCTGCTACCAGTACGATTTCGTACTCTTGAAGGACCTTATGGAGGAGGCTGGCGTCAGGAACGTGAGACGCTGCAAGTTTGGTGAGGGCGCGGTTCCGGACCTCGATCGGCTCGACCGGATGTTACAGGAAACCCTGTTCGTGGAAGGTGAGCGATAAAAACATCGAACCTCATGCTCACAATGAAGCGTCCGAAGCATCCAAAAAAACGAACTTCCGATGCCTCGCGCAATGGGCATGCGGAAAAGCCGCTCGAAGTCCAATCGCTATTCAAGCTTTTTCCGGCGCTTGAGCCCGACAAAATCGAACGGCTGGCCGCCGAGATGTCGCTGGTGCGTTTCAAACGAGGCGATCGCATCCTCGTCGACCTCCAGCCAGCGACCGAAAGCTTCCTGGTTTTAAAGGGAGCGATTGCCGTCAGCTGGCAACGCGATAGCCGGCATCAGGTGCTGGTCACCGTACTGGCGCCGGGAGAAATATTCGGCGTCTCGTCCCTGCTGCCCGAAATGGCCCAAGGTCTGAAGGGATATGCATTCACCAACAGTCTGGTCGCAACGATCGATTCGACGCGGCTGCTGGACATAATGCTCGGCGTTCAGCTTGGAGCGTTCAAATCCGCGGTGGAAATGACGTTGGGATGGTCGGTGGAAACGCTCATGCGATACATCAGGATGTATCACCTGTCGCCGCGCGACCGTTTGGTGATTGCGCTGATCGAAATGGGGGCAAAGTTCGGCGTGCGAGACTCGAGAGGCCTTATCCTGAATCTGCCGATCACTCAGAAGGACCTGGCCGACCTGCTGGGCTCATCGCGGCAGAGTGTCAACGCGCATTTGGCCGAGCTGGTAAGGTTGGGCGCGGTGAGCAATCTGAGCCGTCAGATCGTCCTGGTTCCGGAAAAACTGTTCGCATTGATCGGCGATCCCCGAGTCCACTGCGACGCGGCTGCGGGTAAGCATTTTGCCGGCAAGCGCCATGACGTCCCGCCGCTGTCGAGACGCGAACAGTTGCATCTGTAACGTTCGGCAGCTTCGGGCAATCGGCGCTAAAACCGTACCGCAGTAGTTCCCCAAATCAGCCCGTTTGCGTGAGCCTCGCGGACTAGCCGCCAGCTCATGGTCCCGCATCCCGTTAAATAATCAGCTACGCCGCATTCTGCCCGCCCGCAACGGATTGAGGGCAACGCGCCACTCTATCCCATCCAATGTCAATGTCGCGACACTTTATTGCTTTTTTGAACCAATAACGACCAGTATGTGCTTGAAGTGACGATTTTTGTCATATAGCTAGTTCCCTCAGGAACGTTTTCGTCGGAAATCGCACCGCCAAAATTTGCGCATTTGGCGAGTTGACCAGACTACAGCGTGAGCAGGGAAAAGGGCAGAGCGTGTTCTGTATGGCAGATCGTTCTCGCTGGCAGATTCCGTTTCTAACGGTGCATGCAATCGTATTGGTGCTGCTAGGCTGCGCCGGCCGCAACTCGGCCATGGCGGAAACCCGGGCGGTCGCTCCGACGCCAACCCCTGCTCCTAATCCCGCTGGCGCGACCTTTTACGTGTCGCCCGTCGGGAGCGACCCAGCAGCGGGGACCTCGGCTGCGCCGTGGCGAACGATTCAGAAGGCGGCCGACACGCTGCATGCGGGACAGACCGCGATCGTAGCGGCAGGCAACTACGGCGAGCGAGTCTCGATTACTCATTCGGGGACGCCAACCGATCCGATCACTTTACGAGCCGCCAACCAGGCGGATGTCCGGCTCCTCGGCTTCGATCTCACGGGCAGCAACTGGGTGCTGAGCGGGTTTGACATCTCCACCCAGGCCAACGGCCGCGAAGGGTACGGGATCGATGTAACCGGTTCGGCCGCGTACGACACGATCCAGAATAACTACATTCACGAACTTTGCGACGAGGGAATTTTCATGGAGCCGGGAGTCTCGCACATCTGGGTTCTGAACAATCGCATCTGGCGAGCCGAGATGGCCGGCGCGCAGGTCGATGGCACCTACGATCTTATCCAGGGCAACGAAGTCTGGGGTACCCAGCAGAAGCCGGTCCTTGCAGGTGGAATTTATTCGGGATGCGTGACGCCCGGCGGCGCGGATGCGGACGCGTTCCGCTTCTTTGGCCAGCATAACGTGTTCCGATCCAACTATCTGCACGACATTTATACCGCATTGCCGACCAACCCCGATCCACACACCGACTGCTTCCAGACGTGGGGCAGCACTGTGATGAAGGTGGACGACATCCTGATTGAGCGAAACACCTGCCGCTGGCCGGTCGCGTCAACCACGGTGGATGCGTCGAGCGCGATGATCGAGGGAATCGACGGGCCGGTCGGAACGGTGACCTTTCAGAACAACGAACTGTCAGACATGCGGCAGGGAATCGTGGTGGGGAGCAAGGTCGGCGCGTTGAAAGTCTACAACAACACCTGGGACCACATCGTGGAAGAAGCGCTGATCTTCAACGATTCTCGATCGCCGGCAGACGAGATCATCAACAACATATTCTACGATGTCGGCGCCGGCGGCGATGCCTACGCGTCGGTTCCGAGCGGCGACCCGATATTCGAAGCCAACGATTTCTACATGCCGGGTGGTGCTCGTGTCGGCACCTATCCGAGCGAGGAGCAGTTCATAAGCGTCGCGCCGATGTTCGTTAACTACGGCGACTCGACCGGCGCCGGCGCGGATTTCCATCTGCAGCCCAACTCGCCTCTGAAGGGCGCCGGCGTAACGCTGCCGCAGGTCACCAATGATTTTTACGGAGACAGCCGGGGAACGACTGCCTACTCCGTCGGCGCCGCCAAATGATTGCCACCGCGTGGAAATTGGCGCGCGCGCATCAGGGCTCGAACACGTCGGATTTCCCTACGATACGTAATGAATCGCCATGAATAGCAGGGCACATTCTATGCTCAGAAGACTTTGCCGGTCACTGCGCGAGCGCTTGTCGCTATCGGGTGCGCGCTGGAGCGGCCTTGTCCGCTCCGTCGCGGGCTCATGGCCCAGGCGCGGACCGGCCAAACGCCGAATTCGCGCGGGGGAACTTGCGGTGCATTGGTAGCCGCGCTGTGCGCGGCCGCTTGACTGATTTTTTGTTTTTTGTCGCCTGACACCACACTGTTGCCTTTAGTTTTTGTGGTGCCGGCTCGGGGGAGAAAGGATGGCAGCACGAACGGCTTACTACCTGCGCAGGCTTACGCTTGTCGCAATGGTTGGTCTGATTCTCGCGCTACTTGGCCATGGCCAGGCGAACGCAGCAGGTCCGATAAAGATCCACAAGCCGGCGCCGGACGCGACCGTTTCCGATATGGTGACCACGTCGGTCCGGATCAAGCCGGAGGTTGCGCAAGTGGCCTTCCTGCTTGACGGCACCTTGCTGTCGTCGTCTTCGTCCACCAGCTTCGTATGGAATTCGACGCTGGTTCCCAATGGTACGCATACCCTTTCGGCCCAAGCCTATTCGTCATCCAACCAGCCGTTGGGCACGGTCTCTGAGAAGGTGAGAGTTTCGAACAAACGTCGCAGGCCGACTCCCACTGCCACCGCCACCCGGACGGTTAAGCCCACACCGACCGCGACGGCGACTTCGACATCGACTGCCACTGCAACGGCAACCGCAACTGCCACGCGGACTGCTACGGCGACTCAGACCGCGACAGCAACTGCGACTGCCACTGCAACTCCGACCGCGACCGCGTCACTGCACGCGACCCCGACTCCAACGCCAAGCGCTTGCGTTACCATCACGGCTCCCGCTCCCAACTCGGCGGTCAGCGGCACCGTGCCTATCAACACCAACGACCTCTGCACCGGCAATTGGTTTGAATCGCTCTACGTCGACGGCGCGCATGTTGGCGATTTTGCTACCGGCCAGGTTATGTTCACCAGTACCTCCTACGCCAACGGCGTTCACACCATCGAGGTTACCAGCCAGAGCGAGAATCCGGGTTCGGTCGTGCTTGGCAGCGCGTCGGAAGAATTGAACGTGCAGACGGGACTGCCGACCGCGACAGCCACGGCCACTAGAACCGCAACGCCCACCGCGACGGCGACGCCCGCCCACTATTCGATGGAAGGCCCCGGGGCGTCTCTGCCCGCCGAGGCGTCCTGCGTCAGCGCCGTGAACGCATCGCCAATTCCGGAGAATGCGCCGTGGAACCAGGATGATGGCACCGGTTACAACTCGAATGTACCGCCGGCCGGCGGTGTGCCTGATTACTTCTACGCCAACGCGCCGTGCTGCAACGAAATGCCGAGCGCGGATTTTGCGGCGGTCGACGGAAACTATTCGGGTTCCACCGATGACCTCATCCGAATAACCGCCTGCAAGTGGGGAATCGACGAGGACTACATACGCTCGCAGGCCTGGATCGAATCGGATTGGCATCAGGACTGCGCCGCGGCACACGGCGGCTCCGGCTGCAACGAGGGCGGCGATTTGAACAACCCGGGCGGCGACCCGTCCGGCCTAGCGGTCACCGCGATAACGCCGGGAGGCGTCTTCAGCGCCTTCAACGGATTTGGAGATCCCGGCAGCGGCACCGACCACTGGGATTCGTGGAGTATCGTACAAACCAAAGTGTACTACGCGTGGATGACGTGGCCGATGATGGAGGAGTCCACCCCATTCGGCCTCGACTATCGTTACGCGGAAATGCGAGGTTGCGTGAACGGCGACGAGTATAGCTACTACAATTCCCAGTCGTCGGCGCAGGGGACTGACTATCAGAATGCGGTGAGTGCCGCCCGCACCAACCCGAGCGGAGCATCGCGGGTCACGGGCTGGACCAACCTCCAGTACCTTTCATATGGCTGCATTGACACGCACTATTCCGGCGATTGGTTCGACGGCGACAGCGACAGCTATCTGACGGAGTTTCTGAACAGGCTGGAGACCGCGCCATGGCCGGGGGGTCTTCAATAGGTATACTTACAGCGAGGTTCGATAATAGTGAATTGACTGCCGCAGTCCGCCTCCCAGCCTGGTGCGGATGTAGCCAAGCATTTCCGGCGTCAGCAGATATTTCGGGCGCAGATAAACTCCGCCGTTGTTGAGCGAAAACAAAATGCGGAGGAGTTTCCAGTTGTTGAAATTCCGCAGCAACTTGAACCGCGCCGATACTCCAAGTGTCTGAAAGCCGAACGGGAACTTGAATCCAAACCAAAGCGGCTGAGAGTTGATTACCAGATCCGGCTCGATCGAGTCGTCGATTTCTTCGAGCGAACCGCTCGCCAGCCGGAACGCAACCGTTTTCTCGAGGTCCGGTATCCGGATCGTCACTCGACGAAGCATCCGTAGCAGAAGCATCGAGTATCTTTCGCGCATGTTTGCCGCGAGACTTTCGTAGGCGGCGACAATTTCCGCCATCGTCTTGTGTTCGGCCGGATAGTAGGCGCGCTCTTCGACGCCCGGAAGCTGGTCGAATTGCGCCAGCGCGTGCGATGAATCGTGTTCGGCGCCAACCTCGTACGTGTCTCCCGGGTAAAGTACCGCCGTGCGCTGGCCACGCCGTCTCAAAAAACCGTCGGTATGGCGCACCGAATTCGCGAAATTGTTCACGTACTTGTTGTCGAGGCTCGAAAAGTACATGAAGCTCGCGAACGGGATCGTGACTTTCGCATCCAACGCGCGATGCACCGACGACACATTCTCGAGGATTTGTTTCGCGCGTTGCGGCAGATATTTTTCGCGAGGCTCAAAGCCGGCGTAGGCGGCCAGCGAGAACTGGCTCAGGAGCACATCGACATGCTCGATGTCATTCAGGATCCCTCTACACTCGCCGACGCTGATGCGCGCATCATTGGCGTTGAAAATCACTTGCCGTTGGCCGAGGACCGCCAGCGCCGAGTCCATCAGGCCGGCGTGATAGCAATAGACTTTCGTCGCGTCGGGCTGTTCGGACAGCGGTACGATTTTACGGTGCGGCAGCCGCTTGAATCGCTGATAGCCAATCTTGCGCAGCGCCGCGAACACCTTTGTGTAATCGCGGTCCTGAAAAAGTATTGTCACGCGCGCTTTGAAGGCCGCCGGAAACGAGTCGAGAGTTGGAAAGTGGCAATGGTCAGGATGCTCGTGCGAGAGCCATATGTAGTCGATCTTGTCGAGCATCGCCTCGTCGAACTTCGGCTCCGGCAGCAGGCTCCATGAGTCGTTGAAAATTTTCCCGAACAGCCACGGGTCCATCAGGATCGATGTGTCGGCGCATTCCGCGACGATGCAGGCATGTCCGACGAAATGTATTTTCATCGAATTATCTCCATGACAAGAAAGGTCCGAAAAAGCAATTCAATATAGGTCACGAGATATAATATCATGTATTTTCAGAAATCAGCATATTTATTGTTAATTTATCTTAATTTTCATTACTTGTAGTGGCTTCTTGTATCTGCTAGGGTACTGATCGAGCCGACCTAAAGTCGAATCTGATTCAGGGACGAAAAGAGCCTCGTGTTCCGAAACTCGCAAAGCGCCTGCTGTGGTTAACTGATGAAAGTCACCCTGGTTTCACACGCTTCGGTCGTAATCGAATCGCACGGCCTTCGAATCTGGACCGACCCCTGGCTGAGCGGGAAGGTCTTCAATGAATCCTGGTCGTTGTTTCCGGCGGCCGCATTTGATCCGGCGAGCCTGGACGGAATCGACTATCTATGGATTTCGCACATTCATCCGGATCACTTTCACATTCCGAGCCTGAACTCGCTGCCGCCTGAATTCAAAGCGCGGGTCAAGGTCCTGTTCCAGGACAATCACGCGGATCGTGTTTTCGAAGTACTGGAAAAGTGTGGATACAAGAACTTCCAGGTCCTGCGGCACCGCAAGCAGACACCGGTCGGCGATCGGACGTCAGTCTACTGTTACAGCGCGGGGACGCTCGATTCGTGTCTTGGCGTGATCGAGCCGGAAGGGGCGCTGTTCAATATCAATGACTCGCGGCTGAACGCGACTGACTGTCGCCGTGTGAAGTCGGATCTCGGGCGGGTGGATACCGTGCTTAGCCAATTCTCGCTTGCCGTGTACAACGGGCTGCAGCCGCGCGAATCTCATCTGATGCGCGGGGCGGCAGCGGTGCTGGAGAAAATCTTCGGCAATCACGAGGACCTGGGCGCGAAGGTCACGATTCCATTTGCGAGCCTGATGCGTTTTTCGCTGGTGGACAATCGCTACATGAACGCATTTGCCAACCGTCCGCGCGAGGTATGGGAATTTGCGCGCCGGCGCGGTCTCGGAGTAGCGCTGCTGTACCCCGGCGACACCTACGATTCCTCTGCGAGCTACGACTCGGCCCGCGCGCTTACAAAGTACGATGCGCTTTATGACACGATCGATCAGTTTCCCTACGACACGCCGGCGGCCGTTCAGTTACCGCCGATAGAGGAAGCATTCCACCTGATGGTGAGCCATCTGCGTGAAAAGTATCCCGATCCAATACTGCGAATGCTGCGCGCGGTGGTGGTGAAACTGCCGGACATCGACAAGACCGCGACATTTTCCATTGCGGCCGACTCTTTCAGCGAAGTGGAATCGTCGCAACCGCCCGACCTAATCATGGGTTCGCAGGCGCTCTATTTTTGTTTCTTCAGACCCTACGGACTGCAGACGCTATCGAACTCGGCGCAGCATACAGTAGTGCGAAACCTGACGAACTGGCGGATTCATCGGGCGCTGTTCGCGTTGAACAATGCGCAGGTATACGGGCGCGCCAGGTATCTGCTCAGCAGCGACACCATGCGTTTTTTCGCGAAGCGGATCCGGGCCGTGGTTCGCTACACCGATCTCACGCGCGCTCGAGTCAAATACCATGACAGCTTCACGCCAAGGTATCGCGCAAACATTTCAACCGATGCGGGCCGAGTCTTAGGCTCGCTGGATCGACCTGAGCCTCGAGATGGATAGATATATTGCGATAACTCCGGCCCGCGACGAAGAGCAATTACTTCCCGGGCTGATTGCGAGCATTGCGGCGCAAACACGTCTGCCGCAACGCTGGATCGTTATCGATGACGGCTCGGCCGATGGCACCGCGGGAATCCTCGACGAGGCCGCACGGCGACATCCATGGATCGAGCCGATACATCTCGCGCGAGATCGTCCGCGCGAAGCGGGCGGCGAGTCGGTAATTATGCAATTCCTTCCGCGCGACGCGTGGCAGGACGCGGACTTCATCTTCCGGTTCGATGCCGATTTAAGTTTCGCGACGGATTTCGTCGAGCTGATGCTGAAGGAATTTACCGCGAATCCCAAGCTTGGAATCGCGGGCGCGACGCTGTACGAGCCAAATGGCGATCGGTGGCATGAATTGCCTGAGTTCAATTCGTTCCACACCCGCGGCGCTACCAAGATGTACTCGTCGGCATGCTTCGACGCGATCGAGCCGCTCGAAGGATGCGAGGGCTGGGACACGATCGACGAGATGCGTGCGCTGATGAGTGGATTTAAGACGCAGAGCTTCCGGCACATCCGCGCTTATCATCACCGGCCGCAGGGCGAGGTGGCCGGCGCTTGGAGAGGGTACATCGGCAAGGGCCAGACGGCTTACTACATAGGTTATTCGCCGATCTTCCTGCTCGCGCGAGCCGCGCGGTTAGCGGTTAGCCGACCCTTGTGTGCGCTATGTATGACTGCCGGATATTTCCAGAGTCAACTGAAGGGCCGTCCGACCGTCAACGACACCGAGCTCATCAGTTTCATTCGCCGACAACAGGTTCGCCGTTTGTTGATGCTGGAATCAGTCTGGCGCTGACCCTCAATGGCGATGGACGTAATGGCAAATGAGTGAATCTCCGCTGACATAGGTGACGCGCATGCAAAGCTACTACTACGGTCATGTACAAAGATTTCTTCTGGTAGTGAGGAGCGGAAAGCTCGCCAAGCTCACGCGAGAACTCGTGAAGCGGGTCTTTTCGAATAGCGAGTCCTACCTGCTGAGGCGCGACTTGACCGTCCCGTTCCATGCATCCGCACCAAAGCAACCTATTGAAGTAAGATCTATCCGGGACGGCGACAAAGCCGACATTCTCGAGGCGCGCCCCGGACGACTGCTCATACTGCGAGCCAACATCCCGACCTGCTACCTGGCCACAACCGCGAGCGGCGAGATCTGCTACATGCAGTGGTTAGTGGGTCACAACGACCTCGAGCGATTCAAGCCGTTTTTCGATGGTGAGTTGAAAGACTTGGGCGAGGACGAGGTGTTGCTTGAATTCGCCTACACGTTCGAACGATTTCGGGGACAAAAAATAATGCCTGCCGCAATGGCGGCGATTGCAGAGAAAGGCCTGCTGAGCGGGGCTCGCTATGCGGTCACCTACGTTCAAAAGGATAACATCGCAGCTTTGAAAGGCTGCAGCGCAGCGGGCTTTTCGCCATACATGATCCGCGATGAACGATGGCGGATCTTCTCGTTCAAGGAGTCCTTTAGGAGCCTGCCCGATAGCGCGCGTTTCCCATTCGAGAGAGCGGACTCGATAGCACCGGAAAACCCACAATTGGCTCCCGCAAGGTCGCCGTGACGGATTCGAGTCGTGAGAATGCGGGGAAGATTGGATGGCCCAGGAATTCCTGATTGCATCAGGGTCGGTGGACATTACGCCCGGCCGACCCGTGATGCTCGGTGGCTATAACAAGCGAACCGCGCCATTCACTGCTATAGCCAGTCGCCTCGAAGCGAACGTTCTCCTTGTGAGAGGCGCCTCGTCGAATGTTACGATAGTCAGCACCGATCTCCTCTATCCCGGCGAAACCCTCAGAGCTCAATTGATCGAGAACCTGGGCCTGGCATCTAAGGGCGAGGAACTGTTTCTGTTCGCATCGCATACTCATTTCGCGCCGATGACCGCGGCGTCGATGCCCCAGCTTGGGGTCGTTGACGACGACTACGTGCGCCATGTCTCTAGCCAAATTACGTCGCTAATCAAGTCTCTCGAGCGTGACGTCCAACCATGCGTCTGTACGTACCGTGAAGGAAATGCAGACCACTCGATGAATCGACGATTGGTTCGTCCTCGTTTGACGAGGTCCGGGTTCGCCAGATCGTCGGGGTTCGGACCGAATCCGAAGGGGGACCGAGATGAGAGTGTACGGATTGTCGAATTCACGAAGCCGGACGGCAGGCCGAGCGCGATTGTTTGGAACTACGCATGTCATCCAACCGACTTCCCCGGGTTTTCCGAGGTGTCGGCGGAGTACCCGGGAGTAGTTCGCTCGCGTTTGCGATCGGACTTTGGCGATATTCCCATCTTGTTTCTCCAAGGCTTCTCCGGCGATGTGCGTCCACCGTTTTCGGGAAGGTCCAAAGGAATCGAGGGTTTGGCGCGAAGAATCCTCGTGGGTCCGCAATTTCGGCAACCGCTCATGCGCGAGTGGGAGGAGTGGTCGAATAGCCTCGCGGAGTCCGTCGCATCCTTCGCACGGTCGGCTCCTCGCAAGCTGGAAATAAAATCGCCGACACTTAAGAGGGTTGAGATAGCTGAACATGAATTCGCCGACGGCGGCGGTAACAAATCACTGGTCTGGCATCTAGTCGACTGCGGTGGGTTCCGAATTGTGGGAATCAATGCCGAACCCGTGGTTAAATACAGACGGCTATTGGCGCAATGCCTTTCGGGAGCTCCACTGCTGACGGTAGGTTGCCTCGACCAGCCCATTGGCTACCTGCCGAGCGATAGTATGATTCCAGAACGAGGCTATGAGGTAGAGGGCTTCCGGACGCTATTCAATTTCGATGCGCGCTTCCGAAATCGACTGCAAGACGCAGTCATTCACGGATTGAGTAAGGCACTCGCTTAGCTGTCGATGATTCAGAAGCCCGATTGCGTCTCTCGCGGACTTCACCAGCCCCCGGGCGGAGTCCCTATCCGTCCGAGAACGTGCCCTGATCGGAGATCGATACTGATCATTTGCTAGCGGTTGGTCACATCGAGGCGAGAATGTGTGGAGTCATTGTGCCGCAAGGGTTTTGTTGATTTCGAGGGCAACTGAATGGTATGAAACTGTATCGCGCACTTTTCGCCAAGCCACAAATGGCATTCAGGGGGTCGGCGGTTCTATCCCGCTCAGCTCCACCAATTAAATCGGCGACTCTTACCTGAGCCACGTCTCAATTTTCAGTGCCGTACGTCTAATAAGGTATGGCAGACCCAAACCTCCTGCTGCTCACCGTCGCGAAGCAGATCGATATTGACATCGCCACCGCCGGCCATGTGGTCTGGACACATCAGGCGTCCCGAAGTTCCAGCGAGTGAGACCAAGGCGAGGTTCCTGTGTCGCGGTTAGTATCTAAAACCGGTCTGGTTCTATCGCTCGTCGGCGGATTCGCAGCGCTGACCATCTTCGCCTGTCTACTCCGAAAGTTGATCGGACCGCTGGTGACGGCGCGGTTTGACGCCCCAATAATTGAATACGCGGCCGCGCATCGGGTCGCTGGTCTGACGACCGTGATGAAAGCTCTGACCACGGCAGGCAACCCGCTATATCTTTCGATCACTGTACTCATCGGGGGCGCGATCCTGGCGTGGCTGACCGGAAGTTGGAGACCGCTACTAGTTCTCGCGCTGGTAATGCTTGGCGCGGTATCGCTCGACCATCTAGTCAAGCTGGCGGTAGCCCGAACTCGACCAGCTTCGATGTATTGGGCGGTCTCGGCGACAGGTTCGTCTTTCCCTTCCGGTCACGCTAACGAGTCTGCGGCGGTTTACCTGACTCTTACACGAATGTTTGCCGGCACTGAGAGGAGATCGGTCGTCAAGGTCTTGATCTGCGCGATAGGAATCGTGGCGCCGCTCCTGATAGGAATTTCGCGCGTGTATCTTGGAGTACACTGGCCGACGGATGTCATCAGCGGCTGGGCTTTCGGCTGCGTGTGGTCGGCGATAGTCCTCGCCGCGAGCGCTACCGTTTAAACGCGCCGCTCAGGTTAGCGCAGTTCCGACGACCCGTCCAATGACGAAAGTTACCGCGGCGGCGCCGAGGCCGAGCGCGAGTTGCCGGCTCCCGGAACGCCAAACGCTTACCCCGGTAAAGATCGTTATCGCGGCGCCGATTGTGAACAAGGCGAGTCCACTTAGTCCGACGCTCGCGATAACCGCGAGACGTCCCGCGGTGGCCAGAAACGGAAGAATCGGGACTATCGCGCCCAGTGCGAAGAGCATGAATGACGCCAGGGCGGCCTCGTAGGCGGAGCCGCCCAACTCATTTGGATTAATTCCCAGCTCCTCGCGTGCCAGCGCGTCGAGCGTTGCCGTCTTATCCGACAGCATTTGCTCGACCACACGCTGCGCTTCAGTGCTGCTCAGTCCTTTCGATTCGTAGATCAGCTGCAGCTCCTCGCCTTCGCCCTTGGGATCTTCCTGCAGCTCACTCGATTCGATCCGAATCTCTCGCTCGGCCAACTCTCGCGCGCTGGTCACTGAAACCCACTCTCCCAGCGCCATCGAGCAGGCGCCCGCGATGAGGCCAGCGAGGCCGGTGATTAGTATGCCGTGACGATTGATCGATGCGCCCGCCACGCCCATCACCAGGCTAAGATTCGAGCAGAGGCCGTCATTCGCGCCCAGCACCGCCGCGCGCAGGGCATTGCCGCCGACCGCGCGATGCCTGCCCTCGAGTCGGCCCAGAAAGCTTCCGCTCAACCCTTGCGGTTGCGTGCGCAGCAGTTGACCGAGAACGCGGGTATGCCACTGCTCCTGCGAGCTCATGCGGGTGCCGCTGGTCTCGGGCTGTCTCACATATACGTTGCGGTCCGCTGCCTCCTTCGCGGCGATCGTCGAGAGGACCGCATCGGCGCCGAGCCGCCGGGCGATCCACGCGACGACGCGGCTGCGCCACGACGGCCGGCGTTCGCCGACCTTCGCTCCAGCGGAGCGCAACCGCTCTTCCCAAAACGCAATGTGAGCTTCCTCCATTCGCGCGAGGTTGGAGTATACCTTGGCGATCTTTGGATCGGGCTCGCTCCCGGCCATCGCCCTGTATTCGGCAGCGCTATCAACCTCGTCCTGCCAGTTTTCCCGATAGCGTTCGACATCTGTTGGTTGCGCCATAACTTCATTCTCTCAAAACCGAGGCGCCACCGTCAGCTTCTGGTTTTGGCTGGCTTGATACCCTTATAATGAATCGATTCTTGGGTCTCATGGCGGTTATATGCTCCATCAGGTGAGCGGTGCAGGCGGGTTGGGGGTGGTGCAACTGGTGCTGGGCACCGGTCCGGTGGTCGCAGTTGTGCTGTGGCTGCTGGTGGTATTTTCGGTCGTTAGCTGGGGGATAATCCTTTACAAACTGATCCAGATTTCACGGGCGCGCCGCCAATCCGAAAAGTTTATCGCGATCTTCTGGGAGTCGAAAAACCTGGCCGCGATTCATACCGCCAGCGTCGGCCTCAAGAACAGCCCGGTCTCGCAGGTTTTCCGCGCCGGCTACCAGGAATTGTTGCAGCTCACGCGCGCCAAGCGCCAGGCGGTCGGCTCGGACAGCGGCTTTTCGACCGACCTCGGCGGAATCGCCAACGTGATGCGCGCGATGAAGCGGCAGGAAAACGTCGAGCTGACCAAGCTCGAATCGGGAATCACGTTCCTCGCGACGACTGGCTCGTCGGCCCCGTTTATTGGTCTGTTCGGCACGGTGTGGGGAATAATGACGGCGTTCCTCGGGCTGTCAGCGTCGCATACGTCGAGTATCCAGGCGGTGGCGCCGGGAATCGCCGAGGCGCTGATCACCACTGCGGTCGGCCTGGTCGCCGCGATACCCTCGCAGATGTTCTACAACTACTTCACCGCGCGGATCCGAGTGCTCGCGACCGAGATGGATAACTTCACAGCCGAATTTTTGAATATCGCCGAGCGTCATTTCCTTTCGTAAAGGGCGGGCACAATTCCCATGGCAATGGATTCAGGACAGCGCGGGCAGATGGTCTCGCAGATAAACGTCACGCCGCTGGTGGACGTGATGTTGGTGTTGCTCGTCATCTTCATGGTGACGGCGCCGATTATTCAGCAGGGCGTCGAGGTCACGCTGCCGAGCGTCAAGGCCGAGGCGCTGCCCGGCAAGGATGAGCAGTTCGTCGTGTCGATCACGCGCGACAAATCCATTTATCTCAACGACACGAAACTCTCGGCCGATGATTTGGCGAGCAAGCTGAAGGCGATTGGCCAGGAGCGTCCCGACCGCGAGGTTTTCATCCGCGCCGACGACCAGGTGCCGTATGGCGAGGTGATCCGCACGATGGCGGCGATCAAGGCGGCGGGAATCGAAAACGTCGGGATGGTGACGGAGATGCCGGCGGGTGCCGACGCGAAGTGAGCGTTGAGCGTGGCATCGCGGGACCATAACGGCGACGAGCAGCCGTCGCGACTGGGATATTTCGCGGCGATTTTCGTCTCCGCGCTCGGGCATGCGGCGATTTTCGCGCTGGTATTTTTCATCGCGCCGCGATTTTTGCATCCCGCCGAAGCCGCACCGCCCGCCTACACGGTAAAAATCGTGGACAACATTCCAGCCGGCGACTTGGGCACGCATCTGCCGCGGATTAATCGGCATCCGGCGGAGGAATCGAAGGCGGCGCCCAAGCCCGAGGAAGCGAAGGTCAAAACCGAGCCCGCAAAAACGGAAATCGCACTCAACGATACCGATAAGAACGCGCTCAAAATAAATGCGAAGCCGACCGAAGCGCCGGCCGCGACTCCGACGCCAACGGCCACGCCCACGCCTACTATCGAGGCGACGCCAGAGCTGTCGCCCGAGGCGACTGCCGAGCCCGCGCCTGCGCTAGAGCCGAATATCGAAGGGACGGAGGAGCCGACCGTCGAGCCAACGCCGGAGCCCACTCATCAGGAGACTAAACATCCGACGCCGAAGCCCACGCCCGCAAAGGCGCGCAATCGACCCAAATCGGGATCGACGGTGGCGAAGGTCGCGTCGACGCCTAGCGTCGCAGAGCGGATGGCAAAACTAAAACGCCAGTTGCTCGCGGAACACGTCAAGGAACTCGCGGAAAATCCACCGGCTGAAGATGAGGGTGACGACGATACTGACATGCCCGACGACAATTCCAAGGGCCCGGCCGGCGGCGGACCGGTAGTCGCGAGCAAGCCCAGTGAAGGAGCGGGCTACGGAGTCGGTCCGGGCGAGGGCAGCGCGGGGATTCTACAGGACCCGGAATTTCTGCTGTACTATAAGACTGTGCAGGATCAGATAAAGAAGGCGTGGACGTTTACCGGCGGATCGAACGATCTGACGGCGACAGTGGATTTCGCGATTGGCCCCGACGGTACGCTGACCGGGTTGAAGATTGGCACAAGTTCGAACGACGGGGCCTTCGATGATTCGGTGATTCGCGCGATTCGGCGGGCCGCGCCGTTTCCCGCGCCGCCGGAAAAGTTTCGCGACCAGTTTTCAGCCGGAATCAAAGCCGTGTTCCAGCTCGGCGAACTAAAGTCCTGAGGGTAGGCAGGTTGCAGGAGGTGCGGATGATCCAGGCAGGTGCAGTTCGTTTCGAGACGCGGGCGGCGCAGAAAGTATGAAGCGGGCGATGTACGCTTGCGCGATCGCGTGTGCGATCGCTTTCGCGCTGTCATCGGGCCTGGCCGCCGCGCAAGGCGCCGGTGCGGGACCGATCACAATGAGAATCGAGGGACCGGGTGGCCAGCTCTCGACGATCGCGGTGTCGGGGCTGAAGAATCTCGGCGGCGACGACGACCATCATGTCGGCAGCACGTTCGTCCGCACGCTCAGGCGCGACCTCGAGCTCTCCGGCTACTTCAGAATTATCGATCCGCACGCGTATATCGAGGATCCGCAGACGTCGGGATTCGAGCTGGGGCAGTTTAACTTCGCCGACTGGCGATCGATCAACGCGGACTTTGTGGTCAAGGGTTCGGTCTCTGCCAGTGGTGGAGTGAAGCTGACGGCGTATCTTTACGACGTCGCGTCGCAGCGGCGGATGATGGGCAAGAACTACACCGGCGACTCAGGCGATGTGCCACGGATGGCGCGCCGATTCGCCGACGCTATCCTGGAAGCGGCGACCGGGCAGAAGGGGCCGTTCGATTCCAAGCTCGCGTTCGTGTCGACGCAGGGCGGACGCTTCAAGGAAATCTATACGCAGACGATTGACGGGCAGGACCTGTTCAAGCTGACAGATAATCCGACCATCAACCTGTTCCCGAGCTTCGACCGAAGCACGCGCTACGTGTTGTACCTCTCGTACAAGAGCATGGCGCCGGCGCTTTACCTGGCGGACCTGAATGGACGGAGCGAGACCAGGATCGACAGCCCGCACGGCCGCGTGATCGGCGGAACCATCTCGCCCGACGCCGAGCAAATCGTGGCGGCGGTCGAGCGCGACGGCGTTACCAATCTGTACCTGCTGACGCGCGATGGCGCCGAGATTCGCCAGCTCACCGACACCTCGGGAATCAACGTGAGTCCCGCGATTTCGCCCGACGGCGCGACGCTCGCATTCACTTCGGACCGCTCGGGCACGCCGCAGGTCTACGTGATGAGCCTCGCGGGCGGCTCGCCCAAGCGCATTACGTACAGCGGCGACTACAACACCACGCCAGCCTTCTCGCCCAAGGGCGACAGGCTTGCGTATCAGAGCCGCGACAACGGACGCTTCGATATCTGGACGATTCCTGTGCGCGGCGGCGACCCGGTGCAGGTCACGGATGGCAACGGCTCCAACGAGTATCCGAGCTGGTCGCCGGACGGACGCTATCTCGCGTTCAGCTCGACGCGCAGCCACAATTCGCGAATCTATATAATGATGGTCAGCAACCGGAAGATCATTTCCGCTTTGACGGAGGGTAATGGCAATGATTCCTGTCCAGTGTGGTCGGGGTGGTTGGGTGAATAGTCGTTCGACATTGGCCAAGGCGATGACGATTGTCAGTGTTGGGTTGATGCTGGCGATCGCAGGATGCTCGTCGAAGAAGCCCGCGCCGGTCGGCGATACAAATCCCAACGCGAATCAACTTGGTGAAAATGGCACCAACGGGAGCACGAACACGATGGAGGATTGGGAGAAGGGCACGGTCGGGAGAGGTGGTCCGCTCAGTGACATTCATTTCGGCTACAACGATTCGACGATCCAGGATCAGGACGGCTCCGTGCTGAGGTCCAACGCGAGCTGGCTGCAGGCGCATCCGCAGACCAAGGTCCAGGTCGAGGGTTATTGCGATGAGCGCGGCTCCGAGGAATACAATATCGCGTTGGGCGCCAAGCGCGCGGAAGCCGGCAAGGAGTACCTGGCAACGCTCGGAATCAGCGACAGCAGAATGTCGACAATCAGCTACGGCAAGGAGCTTCCACTTTGCACCGATCACGACGAAAGCTGCTGGTCGCAGAACCGGCGCGATCATTTCTCGGTGAGCAGAATACCGTGAGCAAAAAGGATTAGACGCGTGCGAAAAATGAACTGGGCGATCGGCGCCGTCGGCGCGCTCGCGGCGGCAATAGTGCTCGCGGGATGCGCCGATCAGAACGACATGGAGCAGCTCAACAAGAACGAGTTCACGCTGCGCGGGATGATCGCGAGCGATCGCCAGCAAATCGACGCGTTGAAGGCGCAAGTCGCACGGCAGAACGATCAGATCGAGGAAATCCAGCACAGCGCAACGCCTGCGGGCGGCCAAGCTTCGGGGATGAACGATCGCGTCGCTAGCCTCGAAGCCGAAGTAAAGGCGCTGCAGGCCGGCATGGCCGCGACTCCCGGCGCAGTCCCACCGCCCGGCGCGCCCCCAGACAGCGTCGGACCCGGCACTGGTCTGGCGTCGATGGAAGCCGCGCCGCCAGGAGGTCCCGCTCCGCCCGCGACGCCCGCCGAGATTCCTCCGACCTGGCCCGCCGAGCTCGATCAGGAAATAGCTGACGCCGCGACGTCGGACGAACCGGGCGTCAAGATCTATCGCGAAGGCCTCGACGCGATGAAGGCCGCCAAGTATCCGCTGGCGGTCGCCAGGTTCACCAAGCTGCAGCATGCGTACCCGAAATCACCGCTGAGCGAGCCGGCCGAATACTTCGCCGCCAACGCGTTGTTCGAGACCGGCAGCTACGACCAGGCGATTCTGCAGTTCAACGATCTCGTGATGCGCTTTCCCAAGGGCAAGTATGCGAGCGCCGCACTGCTGCGCGAGGCACAGGCGTTCGTGAAGCTGAACGATCGAATCGACGCGCGCCTCACGCTGCAGAAGCTGACGGCCGATCACGCGGGAACTCCGCAAGCGGCGGCCGCTGACACGATGATGAAAGATCTCGCGAGCGATTAAGCGGCGCCGTCGAGCACAACGAAAAATTGAATGGAAATAATTCGCGACCTCGAAGCGCTCGAACACCATCCCTACCCGGTCACCGCGATCGGAAATTTCGACGGCGTTCATCTTGGTCATCGCGCGATTCTGAAGGCCGCTATCGATCGCGCCCGTGCGGCCGGCGGCACCGCGTTCGCGCTGACCTTCGATCCGCTACCCGCCAAGCTGCTGGTTCCGGCACGCGCGCCACGCTTGATCCTGACGGCGGACGACAAACTCGAACTGTTGCGCCTGTCGGGCATCGACGGCGTGATAGTGATCAAGTTCACGCTCGATTTGAGCATGCTCTCGCCGCACGATTTCGTGCGCGACTATATGCGTGCAAAGATCGGCGTGCGCGAAGTGGTCGTCGGGCAAAATTTCAGATTCGGGCATAATCGCGCGGGAACCCCGGCCGTGATGGTCGAGCTCGGGCGCCAATTGGGCTTCGATACGGATGTGGTCGGTCCGGTCAAAGTCGGCGGCATTGAAATCAGTTCGACCAAGGTGCGCGAGGCGATCGCAGCCGCGGACCTGCGCGGCGCCGCCAGGCTGCTGGGCCGTTATCACTTCCTGCATGGACCGGTCGTGCGCGGACGTGAGCGCGGGCGGACGATCGGATTTCCGACCGCGAATCTCGCCAGCGAAACCGAATGCGTCCCGCCCGATGGCGTTTACGCAACGCGCGTGGTCCTCGACGACGGCGCCTATCCGTCGATCACCAACATCGGCATGCGTCCGACGTTCGCGGAGAGCGCGCGCTCGATCGAGGCGCATATTTTCGACTTCACCCGCGACATTTACGGCAGCCGGATCAAGCTCGAGTTGATCGAACGAATCCGCCCCGAAAAGCAATTCGCGGACGCCGATGCCCTCAAAGAGCAGATAGCGCTCGACCTCGGCAAGGCGCGCGAAATTCTCGCCGCGGCGTAGCCGTCAGCGGATTTTCGCGGCGGGTTCGACCCAGTCGCGCGCGAGCCGCTCGATCCATCCGGCAATCTGCGACTCATCTTCAGGCGGAGTAGTGAGTATCACGAGTTCGTTGACTCCCGCCGCGGCATATTTCTTCAAATCGTCTGATTCGATCTTCTTGGTGTAGGGGCACGCGATGATTTCGACTTCGCTCGCGTCGCGGCCGTTGGCTTTCAGCATCGCGCGCAGCTTTTCGACGAGCGGCGCGGCGTCGTTCGGTCCAACGTTGAAACCGAACCATCCATCGCCGATGTCTGCCGAGCGTTTCAGTGCAGGTGCGCTCTCGCCGCCGAAGATTATCGGCAGCTTCGCGCCCCGCACTGGTTTCGGAAAGCTTTTAGCAGCGTCGAAATTCACGAACTCGCCGTGAAAGGTCGTCGCGTCGTCGGACCACAGCCGGCGCATCACGTCGATATACTCGCGCGTCCGTTGCGCACGCCGCTCGAACGGAATTCCAAGCGCCGCAAATTCCTCAGCCGACCATCCGATACCCACGCCCAACGCAAATCGTCCATTGGAGAGGCGGTCGAGGCTCGCCACTTCCTTGGCCAGCACGACGGGATTGTGCTCCGGCACCAGGCAGATTCCCGTCGCGAGCCGAATCGTTTTGGTAACGGCGGCCGCAAACGTGAGCGTGATGAACGGATCGAGCCAGTCCGCGTCACCCGGCAACGGGAACTCGCCGCTCGCCGCGTACGGATACTTCGAATCCTGACGATCGAAGAGCACGACGTGCTCTCCGACCCACAGCGTCGCGACTCCACGACGCTCGGCTTCCGCGGCCGTCTTCAAAATCGCGCCGGGACGCGCGCCCGTGCCGATTCCCAGCGCGAACAGCCCGACCTTCATTGACCCGATCCTGAACCGCTCGCGGCCGCGGCGACGGACGGCGTCTTGGTGAACTTGAGCATGAAACGATCGGTCTGGCCGCGATGCTTGAACACCAGCCAGGTGCGATCGTCTTCAGGATGCCGCAGCGCGCTCGACGCTCCGGACAGTTTGAAGCCGGCTTTCTCGACGTCCTGGATTAAAAAATCCTCGTCGATTCGATGCAGCGTGGCGGTCTGCGTATCGCCGGTGCCCGCCGCGGCGCTGTGATCGACGATCCCGTAAACGCCGCCCGGCTTGAGCGCCTTGAAGACCGCGGCATTCACGTTCTCGCGATTGAGTTTGAAGCCTACCAGGTCATGGTAGTTGAGATGGATGATGACGGCGTCGAGCGAATCGGGCGGCACCGGCAGCAGGTCGGGCGCATCGAACGGTTTACTGACCTTGACCACGTTTTTCAGCGCCGGCTCCTTGAGCCGTTGTTCCCATGCGTCTCCGATTTTTTTGAACTTCTCGGGAAACGGACCGTTCTGCGAGTAAACCGTTCCGGACGGTCCGACGATTCGCGCATAAAGCTCGGTCATGTATCCGCCGCCCGCGAAAATATCCGCGATCTTCATGCCGGGCTTGATGTCGTAGAAGGCCAGGATCTGGTCGGGCCTGCGTCCTGCATCGAGCGCCTTGTCGGCCGCCGGCCGCTCGGGCGAGTTGATTGCGGCGGTGATATCGGCGGGAATCTGCGCCCCGGGAATGGGCGCGGTTTCAGTCGTGCTGGTCGCGACGGGCTGAATCTGCGCGCGCACGGGCGACGACATCGACGCGAATCCGACGAATGCGACTAAGGTTGAGAACAATATCCCGCGTATTCCAGTACGCATCCCGATAGTCATTTCGATTCTCCGCGTAGTGTTTGATTCGTTCACCATGATCGACAGCTAACACACCAATCCTAAACTGGGCAACGCACTTTCTGTCCTTAACGCGAGGCCGTCGTCTTCTCCGCCGCGACCGTCGCCGGCAGCGTTACGTCAGCATGCGCCCACGCCTTCTTGAATCGAGCATCGACGCTCGCCGCCTCGTCCGATGCGTTGCGGGCGCGAAGACATATCGCGAGTCCGTTGAGCGACCATCCATTTTCGGGATTCCGCTTCAGGTCGTCGCGAAAGACCTGCTCCGCGTCTGTCGTCTTGCCGTCCGCGAGCAGCTCCATCCCAAGCGTTTCGCGCACGGGATAGTACCAGGGCGGCGGCTCTTCGTAGTTGAGCCCGTCCTGGATCGCGACGGCGTCCTCCAGATGCTTCGTCGCGTCGTCATGGTGGCCTTGCGCGGAATCGATCTCGCCGGCCAGCGTCGCCGAGCCCATCGCGAGCAATCGATTTGCGGAATTGAATCCCACGATCCGATCGGGCGGCGTCGCCGCGACGATCTCGTCGAGTTTCTTCTTTTCCTTCAGAGCGTCGTCGTAGCGATTCTTCGCCGCGAGCGCGAGGCCGCGCGCGTAGTGCCAGACCCCGGTCGTGAACGACAGATCCGCCGGTGGCGCCGGCTCTTTGATGATCGCATCCCACTTGCCGAAGCGCGCTTCGGTGAAATATCGCGTCGGCGACATGACTTCCGCCATCGGCATTTGCCGTAGCATGTCGAGCGGCACCGCGTCATCGAGTTCGCGCGACGCTTTAAACGCGCCGCGGCTGTTGCCCTCCATCATGTACGAGATCCACAGGAACTGGATGTTGTGCGGCACGTACATCATCGGATAGATGCCCTTGGGACTGCGCTCGCGAAGGTAAATCTTGTCGGCCTTGATCGCGGCAGCATTGGCGACGACTGAAGCATCGTAGTCGCCGATGCGAAAATAGATATGCGAGGGCATGTGCACGATATGGCCGGCTGCGGGCGCGAGCTTTGGGAGCCGCCCTGCGCTCGCGAGCGCGCGGGCCGGGTCGGGCGACGCTTCGACGGCGTGGATGTAATAGTGATTGGCGCCGAGATGCTCCGGATACTTCGCGATGATCCCTTCGAGCGTCGCGACAATCTCGTCGGTGCCGGCCGCGGGCTTGCCGTCGGGCGTCCAGAGCGCCCACGGATGCAAATCCATCATCGATTCGGCGAACAGAGTGCCGGCGTCGGGATCGTTGGGATTATTGTGCGCGACCTCGCGCATCGCGTTCGCATACGCGAGCTGAAGGGCGTCGTTCATCTTGCCGTCGGGCGCGTATCGCTTGGCCAGCGCCTCGATATAGTCGCGCTCGGGCTGGCTCACGTTCGCTTCGAGCGACTGGGCCTTGACGATCGCCGCATAAGCCATTTTGCCGCGCTCGGTATCTTCGGGCAGGTTGATATTCGGCCCGAGCGAAAGCGCGATTCCCCAGTACGCCATCGCCATCCCGGGATCGTACTGAGCGGCCTGTTTGAACGAGTCGGCCGCCTCGTCGTGATTAAAGGCGTAGACGAACGTCAGTCCCTGGTCGAAGAATTTTTGCGCGAGCGTGGAATTGGTTTTTGTAGTGACCGGATGATGCAGATTGCCGAGGCCGTCGAAAATAGGCTCGTGCGCCGCGTCAATCGCCGCCTGCAAATCGGTCGTGTCGGCGCCCCCGCGAACGGCCAGCGCCAGACAAAGCAGCGTGACCGCGGCCGCGAAAAGTATGCGTCGATTCATCGCGCCTCCAATCGTAAAGATGGGAGACTCACCAGATCAATGGCAGCAGCCGATATCTCACTTTGCTTTCATACTCGGAATAGCCCGCGAGGTTCCTGGCCAGGAACTTTTCCTCGTCGAGAATTCTCAACACGAGGACCAGCGTCATCGGAATGATCGCGAGCAATCCCCACAATGAGCCGAGCGCGAGCGGCACTCCCACCAGCATGACGAGCGCGCCGATATACATAGGATGACGCACGAGCGCGTAGGGCCCGGTCGCGATGACGCACTGGTCGGCGCCGACTTCGATAGTTCCCGAGGCAAAGGTGTTTTCCTTGAACACGAGAAATACAAAGTAGAATCCGAGCACGACCAGAACGTCCCCGAGCACGGATAGATACGGTGGCACCGGTGACCATCCGAACCGATGGTCAAGTGCGGAGACAACGAAAATCGCGACATATGCCAACGCGGCGAGGGTCTGTATGACGTTCTGGCTCTGCTCCTGCTCAGCGCCCGGGCCGGCCTTGACGCGCCGCTCGAGGAGTTTCGGATCGTTCTTCATGAGATAGAGCGTGATCGCCAATGAGCACGCAAAAAAAACGGCCAGCAGAATCCACGCCTGCCAGTAGTCGAACGTCCGGGCGGGGATGAAGGTCATCGCGCCCATAATGACCGCGAGCGCGGCGAGCCCCAGCGACGCTTTTTTGTTCAGTTCCGTCATCTCGCGGCTGCCGTGGGCTCTCCTCACACTAGCACCTTGAAATCGCGGAACCCCACCCAATCTTAGTACTGGGTGCAGGGGTCACCCCTGCCCAAGGAAGTGTGAAACCCACGGCGGGTTTCACTTTAAATAAAGTGATTTCCCCTTCCCTACGTATCCTGCGCGCGGCAAGATTGACGATGCGGCCGCGGTCGCTCGCGATGAACCCAGACACAGAGCCCAATTCGCAAGACCTGACGCCCGGCTTCGGCGGGGTGCGCGTCGTTGCCTTCGAGAGCCGGATGGCGGCCGAAGTCGCGGCGATGATCGAGCGGCGCGGCGGTGTGCCGATTATCGCGCCTGCGATGCGCGAGGTGCCGCTCGAGGACAATCGCGCGGCGCTGGATTTCGCCGAGCGCCTGCTCGGCGGCCGGTTCAATGTGGTCATCTTCATGACTGGCGTCGGCACGCGCGCGCTGTTTGCGGCGATGGAAACGCGGCATCAGCGGGCGGCTCTGGTATCGGCGCTGGCCGCGATCACAACCGTGGCGCGCGGGCCGAAACCGATTCGCGCGATGCGCGAGCTCGGCATCGAGCCGTCGATCGTGGTGCCGGAGCCCAACACCTGGCGCGAAGTGCTGAGCGCGCTCGCGTCACGGGTCGAGCTCAAGGGAAAGCAAGTCGCAGTGCAGGAATACGGCGTCTCCAATCATGAGCTGACTGCCGGACTCGAGGCGCGCCGCGCGCGCGTCACGATTGTTCCGGTCTACCGATGGACGCTGCCCGCCGACCGCGCGCCGCTGCGAGCGGCGTTGAACGCGATTGCCGAGGGCGCGGCGGATGTCGCGATTTTCACGAGCTCGAACCAGGTCACCAACGTCATCCAGCTTGCGGAGGCCGAGGGAATCGGCGACGCCGTCAAGTGCGGGTTCGCGCGGATGGCGGTTGGCTCGATCGGGCCGGTTTGCTCGGAGCAGATTCGCGCATACGGGCTTAGCGTGGACTTCGAGCCGGAGCATTCGAAACTCGGGCACCTCGTTAAGGAGGCGGCGGCGCAAGCGACTTTGATTCTGATCGCGAAGCGCGCGACCGCGGATCGGGTTGAAGCGGGCCTGTCGCCTGGTCCGCATCGCGCGGCGATTGCGAACGCGCCGCGATCACTGCTCGCCGAGCATCCGATGATGAAGGCGTGCCGGCGCGAGCCGACCCCCTACACTCCGATTTGGCTGATGCGCCAGGCGGGGCGCTACATGCCGGAATATCGGCGCGTTCGCGAGCGTCACGACTTTCTCGAGATGTGCAAGCGGCCCGAGCTGTCGGCCGAGGTCACCGTCACGGCGGTCGAGCGGCTTAAGGTCGATGCGGCGATCATTTTCGCCGACATCTTGCTGCCGCTGATCCCGATGGAGGTCGGACTGCATTTCGAGAAGGGCGACGGGCCGGTGATCGATCGCCCGATTCGCTCCGAGGCCGACCTCGAGCGGATTCCCGCCGTCGACGTGTCCGCGCTCGGCTACGTTGGCGACGCGATCAAGCTGGTGCATCGCGCGATCGGCGCTACGACACCGCTGATTGGATTTGCGGGCGCGCCGTTCACGCTCGCGTCGTATCTGATTGAGGGTGGCTCGTCGCGGCAATACCAGGCGACCAAGACGTTCATGTACACGCAGCCCGAGACATGGCATCGCCTGATGGAGCTGCTCGCGCGCATCACCGCCGATTACCTGAAGATGCAAATCGCGGCAGGCGCCGACATCGTGCAGATTTTCGACAGTTGGGTCGGCAGCCTCGGCCCTGATGACTATCGCCGTTTCGTGCTGCCGCACACCGCGTCGGTGATCGCGGCGATTCCCGCCGACGTGCCTGTGATCCACTTCGGAACGGTGACGGGGAACCTGCTCGAGCTGATGCGCGAGGCGGGCGGCGATGTGCTCGGCCTCGATTGGCGCGTCGATCTCGCGGACGCGTGGGCGCGGCTGAATTACAGTGTCGCGGTGCAGGGCAATCTCGATCCAATCGCGCTGTTCGCGGGCGTTTCCGAAATCCGCACGCGCGCGCGCGCGATTCTCGATCAGGCGGGCGGACGGCCGGGACACATTTTCAATCTCGGCCATGGAATCCTTCTGGAGACACCGGTCGACCATGCGATCGCGCTCGTCGATGCGGTCCACGAGATGAGCGCGCGCTGACGCGATGGCCGCGAAGGCAAAATGCGACGCGGTGCTGATGATCGGATTCGGCGGACCGACCAGCGCCGGCGAGGTGCGGCCGTTTCTCGACAATATCGTGCGCGGGCGGCCGATCCCGCGCGAGCGCTACGAGGAAGTCGTACATCACTACGATCTTCTCGGCGGGCGCTCGCCGTACAACGATCTCACGATGCGGCAGGCTGCCGCACTGCGCACCGAACTCGAGAAAAAAGGCGCACGCGTGCCAGTCGAGGTCGGAATGCGCAATTGGCAACCGTACGTTGCCGACGCGATGCGCGCGCTCGCCGACAATGGTACGCGGCGTGCGCTCGGGTTCATCATGGCGGCGCATCGCAGCGAAGCGAGCTTCGAGCGCTACCAGGCGACCGTCGACGACGCTCGCGCTCAGTTGGGCGAAGCGGCGCCCGAGGTCGTGTATCCGCAGCCGTGGCATGACCATCCGCTGTTCATCGCGGCGGCGGCTTCGCGCGCACGCGAGGCGTTCTCGAAGTTCGAGTTCCCGGAGCAATCGCGCGCGCGGCTGATCTTCACGGCGCACAGTATTCCGCTCGCGATGGCGCAGACCGGGCCGTACGTCGAGCAGCTCACCCAGTCGGCACGGATGGTCGCGGCCGAGCTTGGAATCGGCACCTGGCAGTTCGCGTATCAGAGCCGGAGCGGCAGTCCCCGCGACGCGTGGCTCGAACCCGATATAAAGGAGACACTGCGCAGCCTCGACGCGAAGGCCGCGGTCGTCGTGCCGATCGGTTTTTTGTGCGATCACGTCGAGGTGCTGTACGATCTCGATATAGAGGCGGCGCAAATCGCGCGCGACGCGGGAATCAGGATGGAACGCGCGCCGACCGTCGGCGACCATCCGCTGTTTATCGAGATGATGGCGTCGATTGTGGCGGCGCACGCGCGCTGATCGATCGCGCGACGGAGAACCTCAAACGGGCACCGACCCACAAATCAAGCGGGTTGCGGTAATTGGCGGCGGAATCACCGGGCTCGCGGCGGCGTATCGGCTTCGCGAGATGGCGGCGGCGCGCGAATTTCCGCTCGAAGTGAACTTGCTCGAGCGCGGCGCGCGATGCGGCGGAGCGCTCGAGACGATTCGGCGCGACGGATTTATAATCGAGACCGGCGCGGACTCGTTCCTGTCGGAAAAAGTCGCGGCCGCCGACCTGGCGCGGCGGCTTGGCCTCGGCGCGGAACTGATCCCGACCCGCGAGATATACCGCAAGACGTTCGTGGTGCGCGCGGGGCGGCTGGTCGAGATTCCCGCGGGATTTTCGCTGCTCGCGCCGGCGCATCTCGGGCCGGTGTTTCGAAGCCCTCTTTTTTCGCCGCTCGGGAAATTGCGGATTGCGATGGAACCGTTCATCGCCGGGCGAAAGAGCGACGACGACGAGAGTCTTGATTCATTTGTGTCGCGCCGGCTCGGGCGTGAGGTGCTCGACCGTGTCGCGCAGGCGCTCGCGGGCGGTATTTACACCGCGGATCCGAAACGGCTCAGCATGGCGGCGACGATGCCGCGCTTCGTCGAGATGGAACGGCGACACGGCAGCGTTGTCAAGGGGATGCGCGCGGCGGAGAACGCGCGGGCGGCCAAGAGTCCGGACGTGAGCGGCGCGCGCTGGAGCCTGTTCCAGAGTTTCAGAAACGGAATGGCGACGCTGCCCGAGGCGCTCGCGGCGCGGCTTGGCGGGTCGATTCGCAAGGACGCCGAAGTCGTCGCGATGTCGCGAATCGGGGACGCGTGGCGGCTAGCGCTCGCGAGCGGCGACTCGATCGATGCCGACGCGGTGATTTGCGCGGCGCCGGCCTACGCGGCGGCGCGCATGGTGGCAGCAGTCGCGCCGGCGGCTGCGAAGATGCTCGGCGCGATCAGCTACGCGTCGGCGGCGACGGTCAACCTGACGTTTCGCGAGAGCGACTTCGATGGCCCGCCGCGCGCGTTTGGCTTCGTGGTGCCGTCCATCGAGCGTCGGCGCATAATCGCGGGCAGTTTTTCCAGCTTCAAGTTCGAAGGACGCGCACCCGCCGGCGCAATTCTCGCGCGCGCGTTCGTCGGCGGCGAGATGAGCCGCGAGATGATGAGTCTCTGCGACGACGAGATGATCGCCGCCGTGCGCGACGAGTTTCGCGCGTTGCTGGGAGTGAGCGCGGCGCCGGGATTTGCGGAAGTCAGGCGATGGCCCGACTCGATGCCGCAGTACGAAGTAGGTCACCTGGCGCGGGTCGCGGAGATCGAGCGCGTCGTCGGGGAGATTCCAGCGTTCGCGATTGCGGGCGCGGCTTATCGCGGCGTCGGGATTCCCGATTGCGTGCGCAGCGGCGAAGAAGCGGCGGATGCGATCTTCGCCAAGCTCTCGACGACGAAATGATCACCAGCGGCGGCAGCGCGGCGCATTGGCCGCGAGTGATCGCGCATGCGGACATGGACGCGTTCTACGCGTCGGTCGAAGTGCTCGACAACCCCGCGCTGCGCGGACTGCCGGTGATCGTCGGCGGACGCAGCGCGCGCGGCGTCGTCACCTCGGCGTCGTACGAGGCGCGCAAATTCGGCGTGCGGTCCGCGATGCCGACCGGGCAGGCGCGCAAACTTTGTCCGCAGGCGATTTTCGTGCCGGGGCGGATGGACCGCTACGTGGAAATCTCGCGCGTGGTGCGGCGCGTGTTCGAGAGTTTCAGCCCGATCGTCGAGCCGCTCTCACTCGACGAGGCGTTTATCGATTTGACCGGCACCGAGCGCCTCCTCGGGCCTCCGATTGACGCGGCGCGCGATCTCAAGCGCCGGGTGCTCGAAGAAACCGGGCTGGTTGCATCGGTGGGCGTCGCGCCGACCAAGATGGCGGCGAAGATTTTGAGCGACATGTCGAAGCCCGACGGACTGCTGTCGGTGGCGCCGGAGAAATTGCAGGAATTTCTCACACCGCTGCCGGTCGAGCGCTTGTGGGGCGTCGGACGCGTGACGCTTGCGCGGATGCATGAATGCGGAATCAAGACGGTCGGCGATCTCGCGCGGCGCGACCCGGCGGAATTGAAGAGCCTGTTCGGCTCGATGGGACCGCATCTGCATGAACTGGCGTCCGGCCACGACCCGCGATCGGTCGTCGCCGACTGGCAGCGCAAGTCGTACGGCGAGGAAAATACTTTCGCGCACGACCTGGCGCTCGACTCGGATGAACTGCGCCGTACTTTGATCGCGCATAGCGACGCGCTCGCGCACCGCCTTCGCGCGGACGGGGTGCGCGCGCGCACGGTGACGCTCAAGCTGAAACTGGCGCGTCCACTCGGCGGCGGGCGCTGTCCGCTGATCACGCGCAGCTTCTCTTTAGACGGCACGACCAATGACGGGCCGGAAATCTCGCGCCTCGCGACGCAGTTGCTGTCGAAGGTGGGCGGCAAGGAGAAGATTCGGCTCGCGGGCGTGCAGGTGCATCAACTCGAGCGCGCGGATAATTCACAGCTCGGATTGTTTGAGTCGGCGCCGGTGGACGATCGCAAGCGCGACCGGCTGAATCGGGCACTGGATTCGGTAGCGAAAAAGTTTGGCGACGAGGCCGTCACGCGCGGACTGGCGCGCGCGGAGCGCGCCGCACCGACGCGAAGGATCAAGTGACGCCAGCCTTCAGCGGCGGGTTCGCGGCGTGGTTTCGGTCATCCCGGTCGGCAGTCCGTCGATGCTGCGCAGGTTGTGAGTCTGCCAGTACCGCTCCTTTTCAACCTCGCCTTTTTTCGTCCAGTATTTTTCGAGCGTGTCACGCGCCGTCATCTCGCTCATGCGAGGTACCGCATAGCCGCATGAGGTCATCGCGGACTCGACGCGAATCTCCATCACCTGCCGCACTCCGGGAAGCTTCGGGAAGTTGGCGCTGAGTTCCGGCCAGCGCGCGTGGTCCGGGCGAATCGCGGCGCCGCGCCCATAGATGCGTGCGATCTTCGCGCTGTTGTCGAACGAACAGAACATTATCGTGATGCGGCCGTCGCGAAGCAGATGGGCGGCGGTTTCATTGCCGCTGCCGGTCAGGTCCAGGTAGGCAACCCGCGTTTCATCCAGCACGCGGAATGTATCCATCCCCTTGGGCGACAGGTTGATGCGGCCTTCGGGCGCGGCGGTAGCGACGAAGAACATCGGTTGCGCGCCGACGAATTCAATCAGTTCGGGAGTGAGGCGGTTGAAGAATTTGGACATGGGCCTTGATCCTTTTCCGCTTGCAAAGATTAATTAACTATAGTTAATATCTTGCCTGATGCAAGCAGTTGGACGCCATCACCCAATCTTCCGCGCGATCGAGGCGATGACCGCGCTGGCGGAGATTTTCGGGCGCCGGCGCGAGGCGCTCGCGCGCGACGCGGGTATCACCATCGAGCAGTGGCGCGTGCTCGAGGAAATCTCGACCGAGCATTTCATTCCCTCGATGTTCGCGCGCAGCCGCGAAAGTTCGGCGGCTGCGGTCTCGAAAATATTGCGCCAACTGCTCGACGCGGGGCTGGTCTCGGCCGCGATCGGGCGAGCCGATCGCAGGAACCGGAGTTACAAGCTGACCGCGAAGGGAACGCGGACACTCGCGGAGCTGCGCGCGTCGCGCCAGGCGGCGATCGAGGCGATTTGGACGGGCTTTTCCCGCGACGAGCTGGCCGCGTTCAGCGCGTTCGCAATCAAGCTGTCCGATCGGATCGAGAGCTATTCACGAAATAAGAACGGGCGGCGGGCGGCGGCGGTTTGAGGAATCGAAGTTTCGCAATAAAATTGTTGGGCCGCCGACGCGGCGGGAGCTGAGAACGCAATGGCCGCCAAAACCTTGTTCGAAAAAATCTGGGAAGAGCACGTCGTCCGCGAAAAGCAGCATGAACCTTCGCTGCTTTACATCGACCTGCACCTGGTGCACGAAGTCACGTCGCCGCAGGCGTTCGAGGGTCTACGCCATTCGGGGCGCAAAGTTCGCGCGCCGCATCGGACCTACGCGACGCAGGATCACAACGTGCCGACCACCGATCGCAGCAAGCCTATTACCGACCCCGATTCGAAACTGCAGATCGAAACGCTGCGCGGCAACTGCGCGGAGTTCGGGCTCAGGCTGTTCGATATCGGCTCGCGCGAGCAGGGGATCGTGCACGTTATCGGGCCCGAGCTTGGCCTCACGCAGCCGGGCATGACGATCGTTTGCGGCGACAGCCATACTGCGACGCACGGCGCGTTCGGCGCGCTGGCATTCGGAATCGGCACCAGCGAAGTCGAGCACGTGCTGGCGACGCAGTGCCTGTGGGAAGAGCGTCCACAGACGTTTGAGATTCGCGTGGACGGCAAGCTTGGCACAGGAGTCGGCGCGAAGGATTTGATCCTCGGCATCATCGGCAGAATCAAGACCAACGGCGCGACCGGCCACGTGATCGAGTACCGCGGCGCCGCTGTCGAGGCGCTATCGATGGAAGAGCGAATGACGGTGTGCAACATGTCGATCGAAGGCGGCGCACGAGCCGGGATGGTCGCGGCCGACAAAACCACCGTCGAATATCTGCGCGGGCGCCGATACCTACCGAGCGGCAAGGAGTTCGACGAGCTGGCCGCGCGATGGCTCGAATGCCGCAGCGACGACGGCGCGAAGTTCGATCGCAGCGTGCTGTTCGACGCGGCGACCTTCGCGCCGCAAGTGACATGGGGCACGAATCCCGGCATGGTCACCGACGTGCGTGGCAACGTGCCGAATCCCGCCGAAATCAGCGACAAGGAGCAGCGCGAGACGGTCGAGCGCGCGCTCACTTATATGGCGCTGCGGCCGGGCACGAAGATCGAGGATATCGCGATCGATCGCGTCTTCATCGGATCGTGCACGAACTCGCGGCTGAGCGATCTCAAGTCCGCGGCGGGTATCGTGAAGGGACGCAAAGTTGCTCCTATGGTGCATGCGATGGTGGTGCCGGGATCGCAGGAGGTCAAGGCGGAGGCGGAGACTCTAGGCCTCGACAAAATTTTCACGGAAGCCGGCTTCGAGTGGCGCGAATCGGGATGCAGCATGTGCCTGGCGATGAATCCCGACGTGCTGCAGCCGGGCGAGCGATGCGCCAGCACGTCGAATCGCAACTTCGAGGGGCGGCAAGGCAAGGGCGGGCGCACACACCTGGTGAGTCCCGCGATGGCGGCGGCGGCGGCGATAGCAGGGCACTTCGTAGATGTGCGCGAGTGGGCGAGTCGATAGGGAGACACAGATGCAGGCATTCAAAAATTTCACCGGGCTGGTCGCGCCGCTCGATCGCGCCAACGTCGATACCGACCAGATCATTCCCAAGCAGTTTCTCAAGGCTGTGGTCCGGACCGGGCTCAAGGCGGGACTGTTTATCGACTGGCGGCGCAATCCGGATGGCAGCGAGAACAAGGATTTCGCGTTGAACAAGCCACGCTACCAGGGAGCGTCGATACTGGTTGCGCGCAACAATTTCGGATGCGGCAGCTCGCGCGAGCATGCGGTGTGGGCGCTCGATGACGCGGGCTTCCGCGCGGCGATCGCGCCGGAGTTCGCCGACATCTTTCACAACAACTGTCTGAAGAACGGGTTTCTTCCGGTAACGCTGCCGGCCAACGAGGTCGAGCATATTTTTCGCGCCACCGCCGATTACGAAGCGTACCGGCTCACGATCGATCTCGAGAAACAGACAGTCTCGGACGATTTCGGATGGTCGGCGCATTTCGAGATCGAGCCACACCAGAAAAAGTGCCTGCTCGAAGGTCTCGACGACATCGCGCTGACGCTCGCGCACGAGGATCGGATCGTTGCGTATGAGAAGGCGCATCCACTGCCGCATCGCTTCGAGTAAACGCGCACGCCACGGAGGCTGAACTCGCATGAGAGCAATCTTTTCGATGACGCTTGTCGCGCTGTTCTCGACGGCGCTGGCTGGATGCTGGTTTTATTCGAGGCCGGACTCGACGTCGCCAAACTGTACGAAGACCACCTACGGCCTCGCGCTCGCCACGACCAGCACCCAGGACTGCCCTCCCGCGGACGCCGGCACTCCGCCGCCGCCGCCGAACGCGCCGCCGCCTCTGCCGCCGCCCTCGACGCCGTGATTTGCGCGCCGAAGCGGTAAGTCGCGCTCGTGATTTTGCCAACGACGATCACCGCTGACGCAGCGCACGATCGCATGAGGCTGGACGTGTTCGTGTCGATGCGCCTCACGCCCGAGTACTCGCGCTCGCAAGTGGCGCGGATGATCAAGGCGGGACTCGTGACCGTCAACGGCGATCCCGCGCGCGCGTCGAGCGCGGTGCGCGCGGGGGATCGTATCGACGTCGCCCCGGCGCCCAGCGGCGCACTGTACGATCCGTCGCACTACAAGGAGGGCGACGCGCCCGAGATTTCCGTAATTTTTGCCGACGACGAAATAATCGTCGTGAACAAGCCCGTCGGCATGACGGTGCATCCCGCGCCCGGGCATCCCGCCGGCACGCTGGTCGACGCGATGCTCGCGCGCTTTCCCGAACTGGCCGCGATGGCCGAGCCCGACGGCGTGCTCCGTCCCGGCATCGTGCATCGCCTGGACAAGGACACCTCGGGCGTGATGGTGGTGGCGCGCACGCCGTTTTCGCGCACCGCGCTTTCGCGGCAGTTCAAGGATCGCAGCGTCAAGAAAACCTATCTCGCGATCGTCAAGGGCAAGGTCGCGCGCGACCGGCTGACGGTCGAGCGGCCCGTCGGACGGCATCCGATCGAGCGCAAGCGGATGTCGGTGCAATCGAATGCGCCGCGCGACGCAGTCAGCCATATCGCGGTGCTGGCACGCTTCGATCCCGCGAGCGCCGATGAAGCAAGAACGTCGCTGGTGCGGGTGAAACCCGACACCGGCAGGATGCATCAGATTCGCGTTCATCTCGCGTCAATCGGTCATCCGTGCCTTGGCGATCCTTTATATGGTGGCAAGCCGGCGGGTGGCGGGTTTTTTCACAGGCAGGCGCTGCATGCGCTGGCACTATCGATTGCGCATCCGCGCTCGGGCGAGCGGCTCGAATTCGTCGCGCCGCTGCCGACGGATTTTGTCGAATATTTGACGCTGAAATTATTCGCCGCGGACGCGCGCGAGCTGCGGCGATGGATCGAACTGGCCTGATGGATAGTGTGGCCGCGGACGCTTGAGACCTTGAAGGGTCGGTCCTCGAAATGATATCACGATATCAGGATGACGAATTTGCATGGCTCAACTGGTCGTTAGAAATCTCGAAGAAAGCGTCAAGGCTCGACTCCGACGTCGGGCAGACCGTCACGGCCACAGCATGGAGGAAGAGGTACGTGATATTCTCCGCAACGCTGTGAAGCCCGAAAGCAGCAGCGCCATGCCATTGGGCAGCCGCATTCGGAGTCGCTTCGCGCATATCGGTCTTCAAGAGGATATCTCTGAATTCCGCGGGTATAAACCACGGCCAGCAGTCTTCAAGAAGTGATCGTCCTCGACACCAATGTTCTCTCTGGGTTGATGGTACCGGAAGACTCGAGGGTGGTTGCGTGGCTCGACGAGCAACCGCCCGAATCAATCTGGACCACAGCTGTCACCATCTTCGAGATTCGCTTTGGCTTGGAGTTACTCGCGCCGGGACGCCGCAAACGGCAACTGGGTGACGCGCTGACAAAGGTCCTGGATGAAGATCTGCAAGGACGAATTCTGCCCTTCGACCACGAGGCGGCTGCTGAGGCCGCAAATCGCGCGGCGGAGCGGCGCGCGGTTGGCAAGCCCCTCGACTTCCGCGACATCGAGATCGCCGGCATCGTCTCGTCGAGGCGCGCGAAACTCGCTACCCGCAACATTCGACACTTCCAGGATCTCGGCATCGAGTTGGTCGATCCGTGGGCTCGACAGTCGTGAGCACCGTTGACATCGTGGCATCGCGCGGGTACCGTTTTAGTTGAGCTTCCGCACTGAGGACGCTGAGACGGGTTGGGTGGTTAGATAAATCCCGTTTCCCTGCGGTCCGTAATTCCGAACTCGAAGTCAGGCGCGCTAGTTGTTCCGAATCCCGACCGCTTGAGTACTCAATCTATAATGGTACCTCCCGTTTGAGGGAGCCCATTGGAACAAACGTTCATAACCTGCGATACGCGCGCCTTAATGCGGCGCTGATTTGCAGCACAGAAATGATGGAGTTCAGGTTGCGGGGAAGGCATATGAGCAAGGGCAGACACGTTGCGAAGAGCGAGGAAGGTCGCTTTGACGACCCGCGTTCGACCAACGGAACACCGCGGCAGGTAAATCTCGACAGCAATCCGAATCTTCCGCCGCCGGCGCCGGTGATCAGCGATGAAGGGGTGCTCAACCTCAAGTCGCTCAAACGCGCAAAAATTACCGAGCTGGCGCAGATGGCCCGCGACTTTAACGTCGACGGCGCCACCAACATGCGCAAGCAGGAGATGATCTTCGCCGTCCTGCAGGCGCAAGCCGCCAAGAACGGCTCGATCCTCGGCGAGGGTGTGCTGGAAATCCTGCCCGACGGCTTCGGCTTCCTGCGCGCGCCGGATTACAACTACCTGCCCGGTCCCGACGACATTTACATTTCGCCGAGCCAGATTCGCAAGTTCAATCTGCGCACCGGCGACGTGGTCTCCGGCCTGATTCGTCCGCCCAAGGAAGGCGAGCGCTACTTCGCGCTGCTCAAGGTCGAATCTATCAACTATGAGGACCCCGAAAAGGCGCGCGACAAGATACTTTTCGACAACCTGACCCCGCTCTATCCCGAGGAGCGCATCAAGCTCGAATACAATCACGAGGATTTGACCACCCGCATCATCGATTTGGTCGCGCCTATCGGCAAGGGCCAACGCGGGCTGATCGTCGCGGCGCCGTTCACCGGCAAGACGATGATGCTGCAGGCGATCGCCAAGGCAATCGCCCACAACCATCCCGAGATCGTGCTGATCGTGCTGCTGGTCGACGAGCGTCCCGAGGAAGTCACCGACATGCTGCGCTCGGTGCAGGGCGAGGTGGTCAGCTCGACCTTCGACGAGCCGGCGACGCGTCACGTGCAGGTGGCCGAGATGGTGATCGAGAAAGCGCGGCGGCTGGTCGAGCACGGGCGCGACGTCGTGATCCTGCTCGACTCGATCACGCGCCTTGCGCGCGCGTACAACACCGTGGTGCCGCCGTCGGGCAAGATCCTGTCGGGCGGCGTCGATTCCAACGCGCTGCACAAGCCCAAAAAGTTCTTCGGCGCCGCGCGCAACACCGAGGACGGCGGCAGCCTGACGATTATCGCAACGGCGCTGGTCGATACCGGCAGCCGCATGGACGAAGTTATTTTCGAAGAGTTCAAGGGCACCGGCAATCAGCAAATCGCGCTCGACCGGCGCCTGCTCGAGAAGCGCATCTTCCCGACCATCGACATCCAGCGCTCCTCGACGCGCAAGGAAGAGCTGTTGCTGCCGCGCGCCACCCTCAACCGCGTGTGGATACTGCGCAAGCTGCTGACCCAGCTGAACGCAGTCGAAGCGATGGAATTCCTCATCGACAAGATGGACAAGACCAAGACCAACGAAGAATTCCTCGAGTCGATGAACGCGTAAGGGCGCCTCGCGCGTCGGTGACTTTTTGCCGACAACCGCGTATAACTTCCGACGTGCGCAATCTGAATAGCCGCCTCTTCGCGGCGCTCGCGTTCGTTGGCTGGTATCTCGTGATGCCGCCAAATTCCGCCAGGATCCCTCACGAAGTTGATTCCGAGGTTCCGCTTTCGCACTGGATTGTTGTCACCAGTTTCGACACCGAGGATAATTGCGAGAAGGCGCTCACGGACCTTCAGAACAAGGAAGAAGACCCGACCGATCTCGACAAAACGGGCAAACTTGCGAAGTTCAGCAAGAAACCGCCCGATGCCGCATTGGGGAAAGCCCGCGCGCTCAACGCCGCCTGCGTTGCCAGTGACGATGTCCGCTTGAAAGCGTCAAAAAATAAGTGACCTGCGTGCCGCTTTCTTAGCGCGGCGCGGCCTGATAATACTTCAAGATTGCCCCGCGCATGGGGCCAAGAGGCAAGGACAAAATTCTATGACTGAAATCAGTATGAAGCAGCTTCTGGAGGCCGGCGTTCATTTCGGCCATCAGACCAGCCGCTGGAACCCGAAGATGAAGCAGTACATCTTCGGCGCCCGCAACGGTATTTACATTATCGATCTTCAGCAGACGGTGAAGATGTTTCGCGCGACCTTCGACTTCGCGCGCGATCTCGCCGCCGCCGGCGGCACGATGCTGTTCGTCGGCACCAAGAAGCAGGCCCAGGACATCGTCAAGGAAGAGGCCGAGCGGTGCGGGATGTTCTACGTCAACAACCGCTGGCTCGGCGGGATGCTGACCAACTTCCAGACTATTCGCGCCTCGATCGACCGGCTCAAGAAGCTCGAAGAAACGATGGCCGACCCGGAAATGATTCGCGCGCTCACTAAGAAAGAGATGAGCGACAACGGGCGCGAGCATGAGAAGCTCATGAACACGCTGGCCGGGATCAAGAATATGCGCAAGCTCCCGGACGCGTTGTGGGTAATCGATACCAAGAAGGAAGATATCGCGGTGGCGGAGGCCAATCGCCTCGGGATTCCGGTCGCGGCGGTGGTAGACACCAACTGCGACCCGGACCTGATCGCGTATCGAATCCCCGGCAACGACGACGCGATCCGCGCGATCAAGTTGTTCACCGCCGCGGTCGCCGATGCGATACTCGAAGGCAAGCAAATAGCCGAGGAGCGCGCCAAGGGACAGTCGGATATCCGCTCGGAGGCCGGCGCGGCGGCGAGTACGGAACCGTCGGCGCCCGACTCTCCAAGCGCGGTCTAGTCGAGAAGATTCGATCCGCGGTTTCGGAAAACGGAGTCGGCGGGCACGGCGGCCCACTCCACTTATGAAGCGGCGGGCACGGCGGCCCGCCCCACTTAGGTCAGGCGCCGGGCGCTTGCAGTAGCGCGACCGGCCAAGAATACTAGCTCAACTCAGGAATAGTGATGGAACTAAACGCAAATCAGGTTAAGGAACTGCGCGAGAAAACCGGCGCCGGCATCATGGATTGCAAGCGCGCGCTGTCGGAGGTGGCCGGCGACCTCGAGAAGGCCGTCGTCTGGCTGCGCGAGAAAGGGATCGCCGCCGCGGCTGGACGGGCTGGCCGGGTCGCGTCGGAAGGATCGGTCGGTTCGTATATCCATGCGGGCGGCAAGATTGGTGTACTGATCGAGGTCAATTGCGAAACCGATTTCTGCGCCAAGTCGGAAGCGTTCCAGGCGCTGGTGAAGAATCTTGCGATGCAGGTAGTTGCGTCCAATCCGCGCGTCGTGCGGCGCGAGGAGCTGTCGCCGGCCGTCATCGAGCAGGAGCGGCAGATTTACGCGACCCAGGCCGAAGGCAAGCCGGCGGCGGTCGTCGCGAAGATCGTCGATGGCAAGATCGAGAAATTTTACAAGGAAGCCTGCCTGCTCGAGCAGCCTTACGTTAAAGATCCCAACAAGACTGTCAACGATCTGATTGGCGAGGCCACTATCCAGATGCGCGAGAAGATCGAAGTGCGCCGCTTCGCGCGCTATCAGCTCGGTGAGGCGCTCGACGGCAAGGAAACCGGCACCGCGGCGGCCTGACGCGGGCGAAACTTCGGACGGGACGGCGCTTCAACGGGGGCATCGACGGGAGCTTCGAGAAATGGCTGAGGTTCAGAGTGCGACGGACGGCAAGCCGCGCTTCAGCCGTATCCTGCTGAAATTATCCGGCGAGGCGCTCGCGCCCGCGCAAGGCTCGGGACTCGATCTCGACGCGTTGGCCGAAATTGCCCTCGAAATCAAGGAAGTTGCGGCGCTCGGCGTGCAACTCGCGCTGGTAATCGGTGCCGGCAACTATATCCGCGGCAGCGACTACGAAGATCGCGGGATGGATCGTTCGACCGCCGATCAGATGGGGATGCTGGCGACGGTGATCAACGCGCTCGCGCTGCAGAACGCCCTCGAGCATGTCGGCGTCGTCACGCGCGTGCTCTCCGCCATCGAGATGCAGGCGCTGTGCGAGCCATACATCCGCCGCCGCGCCGTGCGCCATCTCGAGAAGGGCCGCGTCATCATATTCGCGGCCGGCACCGGCAATCCCTACTTCACCACCGACACGGCGGCGAGCCTGCGCGCGATGGAAATCGGCGCCGAAGTGATCCTCAAGGCGAGCCACACGGTGGACGGCGTCTACGATCGCGATCCGATGCGCGAGCCGGGCGCCAAGCGCTTCGACCGGCTCACTTATATCGAGGTGCTCCAGAAAAACCTCAAGGTGATGGACTCGACGGCCATCTCGATGTGCATGGATAATCACCTGCCGATCATCGTGTTCAATTTGCGCAAAGCGGGTAATATAAGAAGGGCCGTTATGGGCGAGCAAATCGGGACCCGGGTGGAGAGCGCACCGTGAGCATGCTTACGGACACAATCGAAGAGGCGCGCAAGGAGATGGACAAGACCGTCGAGGCCTTTCGCCACGAACTCTCCCGCGTTCGCACCGGCAGAGCGTCAACCGCTCTGGTCGAAAATCTGCAGGTGAACTACTACGGCTCCAAGACTCCGCTCCGGCAACTGGCCGGGCTGTCAGCGCCGGAGCCGCGCCTGATTGTGATCACGCCATACGACAAGGGCGCGATGCACGATATCGAAAAAGCGATCCAGACTTCCGATCTTGGCCTGTCGCCGATGAACGACGGCAAGATCATCCGCATTCCGATTCCCGAGCTGACCGAGGAGCGCCGCAAGGACCTGGTCAAGCACGTCCGCAAAATTGGCGAGGAATTCCGCGTCGGCATCCGCAACCATCGCCGTGACGCCAACGACATGCTCAAGGAAATGCACAAGGAAAAGCAGGCCACCGAGGATGAGATGCGCGCGGGCGAGGCCAAGGTGCAGCAATACACCACCGAGTTCATCGAAAAAATCGACAAAGTGCTGACCGCCAAAGAAGCGGAAATTATGGAGGTCTGAGCTCGCCCGTCACTGTGTACAATCGGCGCGCGATCTTCGGTAAAGACTGAACCTCAAGTGGCCATCTCATTACCTTTGAGCGATTTCCCAACCCTCTCTTTGGATCCATCGCGGATGCCGCGTCATGTGGCGATCGTGATGGACGGCAACGGCCGCTGGGCGAATCGGCGCGGCCTCTCGCGTCACGAGGGCCATCGGCGCGGCAAGGATTCGGTGCGCGCGGTGGTCGATGCGGCGCGCGAACTCGGCATCCCGTACCTCACCCTTTACGCGTTTTCGAGCGAAAACTGGGGCCGGCCGACCACCGAAGTCAGCTTCCTGATGCAGTTGTTCCATCGCTATCTAATCACCGAGACCAGGCGCCTGATGAAACGCGACATCCGCGTGGTGGCTCTGGGCGACACCGAGCGGCTGCCGTCCCGCGTGCGCGACGCGCTGGCCGAGACCGTCGAGGCGACCCGGGAAAATCGCACGATGACGGTGGCGCTGGCGTTGTCGTACGGCGGCCGTCAGGACATCGTCAATGCGGCGCGGTCGATCGCGCGCGCGGTGGCTGAGGGCGCCGTTACACCCGATCAAATCGACGAGCAGCTGGTGGCGCGCGAATTGTCCACCACCGGTCTTCCCGATCCCGACCTGCTGATTCGAACCTCGGGAGAACTGCGCGTCTCCAATTTTTTTCTCTTTCAGCTCGCCTACACCGAACTCTATTTTACCGACACGCTGTGGCCCGACTTCCGCGAGCGCGAGTTCCTGAGCGCGATCGCCGCCTACCAGCTTCGCGAGCGCCGCTTCGGCGCAGTCACCAACGGCTCCGACACCCGTCTGCGTGCTCAGAACTAGGCTTCTGACAGCGGCGGTCCTGCTGCCCGCAGTGGCCGCGCTGGTGCTTTGGTCGCCGGCCTGGTTCTTCACGATTTTCAACGCCGTCGCCGGCCTGTGGGGACTCTACGAAGTCGCCGCGATGACCGGCGCTCTGCACTGGGTCGCGGTACCGCTGTTCGCCGTCGTCGGCGGCGTTCCGTTGTTCTCGCTCCTTTACGGCGACAACCTTGGACTGGTCGGATGGGTGGTCCCGACGCTGGTTATCCTCATGATGCTCGGGCTGGTAGTCCGAATCGAAATCGCCGGGGGTGGCGAAAGATTCCGCGGCCCGCGACTGGTCTTCATGGGCGCGGCGTACGTCGGATTCCTGTTCCCTTTTTTCGCGCTGCTGCGCAATAGTCCCGGCGGCATCCATACGCTCCTGCTGGTCATCCTGTTGGCGGTAGTGAGCGACAGCGGCGCATACTTCGTCGGAATGTACCTGGGGCGTACGAAGCTCGCGCCCAGCGTCAGCCCGAATAAAACTGTCGAAGGTGCAGTGGGCGGCTTGCTCGCGACGATAGTGGCAGGCTGGCTGCTGTTTAAGATGATAGGCGGGACCTGGGATATGGGCTCCGTGCTGCTATTTTCGGCTATAACTTCCATCCTTGCGCAGCTTGGCGATCTGGCCGGTTCAGCATTGAAGCGCGCGGCGGGAGTCAAGGACTCGGGATGGATTTTTCCGGGGCATGGCGGCCTGCTCGATCGAACTTGTTCACTGGTCTTCGCGGTGTTTTTCGCCTACTATTGGTTTCGATGATGCGGCTTTGGGAGCCGCATTTTCGCGCTCGGAAACTTTGCGGAAAGGACTTCCTGCTGGAAATTAAATGATAGCTTCGATTCTGTACGCCGCTCTGGTCTTCGCCGTGTTGGTGGTTGTGCATGAGGCGGGACACTTCGCGATGGCGAAGAAAGTCGGGGTTCGCGTCCTGCGGTTTTCGGTCGGCTACCCGCCAAAATTATTCGGATTCCGGCGCGGCGAGACCGAGTACTCGGTTGGCGCGACTCCCTTCGGCGGCTATGTCCGAATGCTGGGCGACGAAGTCGGCGAGAAGCCCACGGCCGACGAACTAACCTTGTACCTTCACGAAATAGGGCTCGACCTGATTGGCGCGGCGCGCGAGCGCAGCGTGATTCAAGCCGACGCCCCCTTCGACGACAATCTGCGCGTGCTTGCGGATCGCTTGAGCACCGGGCCCGAGCTCGGTGGCACATCGCGCACGGCAATTTCTGCACAATCCGCGCAGGTGGGTGCGCTTGCTGTTTCGGTACCGGACATGCTGCCAGGTCCGGCGCTTGCGCTCGGTCCTGCGAACGTCATCGGGCGTGAACTAAAACCCGACGAAGCGCTGCTGCTCGATGAAGTTCGCCGCCAGCCCAAGGTTGACGACGCAATCAAATCGTTGGCGGCACAAGCTCCCGCCGTCCTGGTTAAGGCGTTCTGCGCGCGTGCGTTCCCGACTCAGCCGCTTGGCAAGCGCGTTCTGATAGTGCTGGCCGGACCGTTGTCGAATATTATCTTCGCGCCGCTTCTGCTCACGCTCGTTTTCATGACCGGTGTGCCCACGTTGTTGCCGGTGGTCGGCGTGACCACGAAAGATCTACCGGCGGCGAAGGCCGGACTTCTGACCGGCGACCGGATTGTCGCGGTTGACGGCCAGCCGATGGAAACGTGGTCCGATTTTTCGAAGACGGTAAAGGCGGGCGACGGCTCTCAGATCAAGCTGGAGATCGAGCGGACACAGAAAGGTGCGCCAGCCGAGCGCAGCACGATCGTTATCAAGCCGACCCGGCTCGACCAGAAAACCATTTACGGCACTAACGCAACCTCCTGGGTAATCGGCGTGCAGCCGCGTGGCGACGAGATCACGAAACACTTCGGTCCGTTCGGCGCGGTGAAAGAGGCTTGCGAAACTTCGGTCGATATGACGGTCCAGATGGTGGTCGGAATCGCCAGTATCTTCGCGGGCAGCACGCCCGTGCGCGACGCGCTCGGCGGGCCGATCATGATTGCGCAGATGGCGGGCCAGGAAGCGCATCGCGGATTCGCGAATCTCGCGATGTTTACCGTGATGCTGAGCCTCGAGCTCGGCATCATAAATCTGCTGCCGGTGCCGCTGCTCGACGGCGGGCATCTGCTGTTCTTCGTCTTCGAGGGCGCGCGCGGGAAGCCGCTCGAACTTCGCTACCGGGAGGCGATGCTCCAGGTCGGACTGTTTTTGCTCGTAGCACTGATGGCGTTCGTAATCTTCAATGACATCTCGCGTATTGTGCAGGGTTAATCGGCTGCTCGAAGAGGCGGTCGCAACGCGCCCGGTCCTGGGACTCGATACTTCCACATCGATTGCAAGCCTGGCTTTGATTGCGGGCGGCAGAGTTTCCGCGTCGAACGAGCGTCCAGTCAGCTCGCATGGCGCCGCATTGCCGGGCGCTATCGACGAGCTGCTGAACGCGGCGGGGATGCAGATTGCCGGCCTCGGCGCGATCGCGGTCGGCTCCGGGCCGGGATCGTTCACGGGACTGCGCATCGGGCTCAGCTACGCGAAGGGAATCGCGATGGCGTCGGGATGCGCGCTCGTCGGCGTGCCCGGCTTCGACGCGATGGCGTTAGCAGCGTTGGAGCGTAACAATATTGAAACAGGACGGCTCGTTTGCGTGGTCGTGGATGCTCGAAAAGGGGAAGTTTACGCGGCCCTTTACCGGGTCGTGGCCAATGGGCTAGAGAAGTTGTCACAGGAGTTGGTAGTCGCGCTGGAACACCTGGCATCGCGCATCACTGAGGACGTCATGTTCGTCGGTGACCAACGAGCGAAGGATGCGGCGGCCCTTGTGGAATCGCGGGGCCATAGGGTGGCGGTTTTCGAAACAGGGATGCTCGATTTGCGCGGAGTCTGCGTCGCGGCGCTGGGCGGGGCGCGGTTTGCCCGCGGAGAAACGGATCGAGCGGCTTCGCTGGAGCCGCTATATATCAGGACGCCGGAGGCTACGTTCAAGCCCACTTCGAAAAATCCGGCAGGCATAGGCACGGAGGGCGTATGGAGCATCGAGAGGAAGAACTCATTCGGCAGCATCTGACCCACGACGAGGAGCTGAGGGCCCTCTACACGGAGCATCAAGCGCTCAAACAAAAGCTCGAAGTCTTTAGAAGCAAACTCTACCTGACCAACGAAGAGGAAATCGAAGAAAAGCGGATCCAGAAGCTTAAGCTCGCCTCGAAAGACCGCATGATGGCGATTCTCGGCCGCTATCAGCAAGAGGCTCGCTGACGCCACCGGTTCCGGCCATGAGCGCGCGCACACCACCGCATGACAAGTCATACGATATCGGTTCTGGTTGAAAACGAATTTGGCGTGCTCGCGCGCGTGGCCGGACTATTCTCGGGCCGCGGCTTCAACATCGAGTCCCTGACCGTCAACGAGGATCCCCTCGATCCGACGGTGTCCAGGATCGTGCTGGTGACCACCGGCGACGATCAGATCGTCGAGCAGATCAACAAGCAGCTCAACAAGCTGGTCTCGGTGATCAAGATTACCGACTTCAAGGACGTCGAGACGATCGAGCGCGAGATGGTGATCGTCAAGATCGCGGTGGACGAGCGCACGCGCTCCGAGCTCGACTCGATCGTCGCGGCGTATCGCGCCCACGTGATCGATATCGGCCCGCGCGCAATCACCGTCGAGCTGACCGGTGACTCCGGAAAGATCAAGGCATTCATCGGGATCGTGCGCCCGCTCGGAATCAAGGAAGTCGTGCGGTCGGGCAAAGTCGCGATGGCGCGGGCGGTGCAGCTGAACCACGACAATCATCAAAAACCGCCGGCCGCGCGAAGCTGAATAATCTGACAGCGAGAAAATTCGGGAGAACATTCAAATGAAGGTTTATTACGACCGCGACGCGGACCTGTCCGCGCTCAAGGGCAAGAAGATCGCGGTCATTGGCTTTGGAAGCCAGGGACATGCGCACGCGCTCAACCTGCGCGACAGCGGGATGGACGTATGCGTCGGGCTCAGCGCAAAATCAGCGTCGCGCGAGAAGGCCACCCGACAGGGCCTCCCGGTGTTCGACACCGCCGAAGCCGCAAAGCAGGCCGACGTAATCATGATACTGGTGCCCGACGAGATGGGCGCCGAGATTTACGAGGCCGAGATTGCGCCGCATCTCAGCAAGGGCAAGTACCTGGCCTTCGGCCACGGCTTCAACATCCATTTCAAATTCATCAAGCCCCCCGCCGACGTCAACGTCTTCATGATAGCGCCCAAGGGCCCCGGTCATCTCGTGCGCTCGGAATACACCAAGGGCCGCGGCGTGCCATGCCTGCTTGCGGTGCAACAGGATCCGTCGGGCGACACGACCAGGGTCGGACTCGCGTACGGCAGCGCGATTGGCGGCGGCCGCGCGGCGATAATCGAAACCACGTTCAAGGAAGAAACCGAGACCGACCTGTTCGGCGAGCAATCCGTGCTGTGCGGCGGACTCACCGAGCTTATCCGCGCCGGCTACGAGACGCTGGTCGAGGCCGGCTACGCGCCCGAGATGGCGTACTTCGAGTGCCTGCACGAAGTGAAGCTGATCGTGGACCTGATCTACGAGGGCGGAATCTCGAACATGCGTTACTCGATCAGCAACACCGCCGAGTACGGCGACATGACGCGCGGCAAGAAAGTGATCGGCACGCAGTCGCGCGAAGCGATGAAGCAGATCCTCGCCGACATCCAGTCCGGCAAGTTCGCCAACGAATGGATCGGCGATTACAAGGCGGGCCTGCCGCGATTCCGCGAACTGCGCAAGGAAGCGGGATCGCATCCGGTCGAAGAAGTCGGCCGCAAGCTGCGCGCGTTCATGCCGTGGCTCGCGAGCGACCGGCTGGTCGACAAGTCGAAGAACTGAAGCGTCGTGGCGGGCGAAACCGACAGCGGGCGCCCGGCGGCGAGCGCCGTCCTCGCGCGAATCGCGGGCGCGATCGGGATAGCGACCGAGGGCGCGATGCTGTCGCTCGGATTCGCGCTGGTCGGAATCATCCTGATTGCGTTCGGCCTCAAGTCAGTCGGCGCGATCCTGGTGATAGTTGCAATTCCGGTTGCGCTCTTCTTTCGTGATCCCGATCGCTATCCGACTCGCACCGACGACGTTGTAATCTCCGGCGCCGACGGCAAGGTCACTGACATTTCCGACGTGCCATTTCCCGGCTCGAGCGGCCGTCTCTACCATCGCGTGTCGGTGTTCATGTCGCCCCTCAACGTGCATGTGAATCGCGCGCCGGTCGGCGGCGAAGTCGTGACGGTCGAGCACACCGCGGGCGAGTTCCGAGCCGCGTTTCGCGACGACGCCAGCGAGCATAATGAACGCAACCTGATCGCGATGACCGACGCGTCGGGACGCACCTTCGGCATGCTACAGGTGGCTGGATATCTTGCCAGGCGGATAGTTTGCCGGCTCCGCGCGCATGATAAGATACAAGCAGGTCAGCGGATCGGCCTGATTATGTTTGGAAGCCGCGTCGATCATTTTTTTCCGTCGGATTACCGCGTCACCGTGTCGCTCGGGCAACGCGTTCGCGCCGGAGAATCCATCATCGGAGCAATCGAGCCATGAGCCGCAATTCCCGCCGCTCGCGCGAAGAGCGCGCCCGCATGGCTTATTCGACTCAGGTCCGCGACGGCAACGCAGGACCTGACAGCCCGCTCCGCCGCGGAGTGTTTTTACTGCCTGCGACGATCACGTCGATAGGCCTGCTGTCCGGCTTCTACTCAATGGTTTCCGCGGTCACCGGGCATTTCGAAGTCGCCGCCGTGATGATCGTAATCGCGTTTTTCTGCGACGGCCTCGACGGACGTATCGCGCGCGCGTCGCGCACCTCGAGCCAGTTCGGCGTGGAGTACGACAGCCTCTCCGACGTGGTGGCATTCGGCGTCGCTCCGGCGATGCTGGCGTTTTCGTGGGCGCTGCGCCCGATCAACTCGATCGGAATCGCGGTCGGCGGATTGTACGTGCTATGCGGCGCACTACGTCTCGCGCGCTTCAACGTGCAGACCGCGACCGCGGACAAGAGCCGCTTCGTCGGCCTGCCGATTCCCGGGGCCGCCCTGATGATAGCCACAACCGCGCTGGCTTATAGCTACTTCGAGTTCGAATCGCCGCGGATGCTTTGCACTCTGATGGTGCCGTTCACGCTTGCGCTCGGCGGCCTCATGATCTCGCGCGTGCCTTACCCCAGCTTCAAGGCGATGAAGCTCGAGAAACGCGCACAGGTCGAACTCGTGATCACCATGATGGTCTGCGCCGCGATGCTGTTCGCGATGCCGCAGCTCACCGCTTTCCTGCTCTCGGCGGCGTACGTGCTGTCAGGTCCGTGGCTGATGATTCGCGGCGAACGTCTGAGCGCCAAGGTCTCAGTGCTGCGCCCGGTCGCAGCCGCCAAATCCCACGACGCCAACGGCGCCGCGCCGCAAGTCGACGCTCCCAGACGCACTCGCAGCCTCCGCGACCATCAGCCCGTCCCACGCTGAACGCCACGCGCCGCGCCCCAGCTCCGCGCAACCTTCACTGGTCCCGCCACGTCCTACTACGGCACGTTCATACGTCAGCAATAGATCCGCTTGACTTACAAGTGACCCTTAGATAGCTCGCACAAGGCGAGTGAACAATCTGTCACAAAGGAGGACGAGCCATGCGTGAAAGTGTCGCGCTGAGCCTGCAGATGTCCGAATCGATCGACCAGGAAATCGCAAAGAGGGTGGAAGTTCATCAGGAAAGAATTGCCCGCTTGAAGGGCTCCAAGGCTAGTCTCCTGAACGCTGGTGTGCCGCCTGCAACAAGGCCACTGGTTATGCTGGCCCATGGTGATTCGTGGTTCGACTACCCGCTGGACGGCAACGGGATTTCGCTCAACGATACCGACGTCATCGCTCAGTTGAGAGGCCTTGGTGACGTCAACCCGATCATCTTGAATGTCTCGCATCACGGTGACGCCACGACCGAGGAGATGTCCTGGCCAAAGCAACAAAGGATGATCGATGCTCTGCAAGATCCGGCGAATTGGATGGAATCGGGAAAACCGGACGCGATCCTCTTTTCCGGTGGAGGCGATGACATCGCGGGCGACCAGTTCTGCATTTTCCTCGACTACGCTACGCCCGGTGGCACTCCTCTGAATGCGGTGCGCTTTCAAGAAGCGCTAGGCATGGTGGCAGCTTCTTACGGGGATCTGTTTGCATTTCGTGATCGATTTGCTCCCACCGTTCCAATCATCGGGCATTGCTACGACTTTCCGATTCCCAACGGAGCGCATCCTGCCTGCGTCGGACCCTGGCTGAAGCCGTCGCTCGATTACTGCGGCTATAGCGATGTCGCTCAAGGCACAGCGATACTCCACGACGCACTCAGTCAGTTCAGAACCCGGCTCCTAACGCTTGAAGCTAATCCGGCGAATAACTTTAAGATGGCGGACACGCAAGGTCTGCTAAATCCCGGTGACTGGGCGAACGAGCTGCATCCGTATCCAAACGGATTCAAGACCATCGCAGGCAGATTCGTGGATGTCCTACGGGTGCAGTTTCCCGGCAGAATCTAAGCGCGATCGACCGGCTTGACTGACGTCTTCGCTGCCGCTTAGAATCCGTACACGATGTATTGCAACCTGCTACCGGAGCTGCTGCTGAGCCTGGCCCTTACAGGGGCCCACGCCAGGCGCGCGTCCGGACAGGTCTAACGGCCTGATTAAACTGAGACACACGCCCCGGGCAGTGGGCCGATCGAAGCCGCCCGGGGCGTTTTCTTTTTCTAGGTTACGCTCTTGGCGAACGATCGGCCCGCTGATCCCGCGGCGACGATGCGGGAGGAATGATGACGATGGCACACGCGACCACGGCTTCGAAGGATAGCGAAAAGGACTACGTCCGGATCTTCGACACGACACTGCGCGACGGCGAGCAATCGCCGGGATGCACGATGAACGTCGAGGAGAAGATCGCGCTCGCGCGCCAACTCGAACGCCTCAACGTGGATATCATCGAGGCCGGCTTCGCCGTGTCTTCGCCCGGCGACTTCGAGTCGATTACTCGCGTCGCGCAGGCAGTCACCGAGCCTGTGGTGCTCAGCCTGGCGCGTACGGGCGAGCAGGACGTGGATTCGGCGCTACGCGCAGTCGACAAGGCCGCGCATCCGGGGATTCACATCTTCATTGCGACTTCGGAAATCCATCTCAAGTACAAACTCAACATGAATCGCGAGGACGTGCTCGACGCCGCGACCTGGGCCGTCACGCGCGCGAAAAAACATCTCGACTACATCGAGTTCTCGTGTGAGGACGCGTCGCGCTCCGACTGGGACTACATGGTCGACGTCTGCAGCGAGGTTATTCGCGCGGGCGCCACGGTGATCAATCTGCCCGACACCACCGGCCACGCCATCCCCGAGGAATTCGGCCGGATGTTCGCGTACATGCGCGAAAAAGTTCCGGGCGCCGACAAGGTCATCTGGAGCGCGCACTGCCACAACGATCTCGGGCTCGCGGTCGCGAATTCGCTGGCGGCGGTTCGCAACGGCGCGCGTCAGATCGAATGCACTATCAATGGAATCGGCGAGCGCGCCGGCAACTGCTCGATGGAAGAAGTCGTGATGGCGATGAAAACGCGCCATGACCTGATGGGCGTGCAGTCGCGCGTCAACACTCGCCAGATCTACCCGGCCTCGCGCCTGCTGTCGCAGGTGATCGGCCAGTCCGTGCCGGCCAACAAGCCGATCGTCGGCGACAATGCGTTCGCGCACGAAGCGGGAATCCATCAGGACGGCGTGCTGAAGTACAAGCTCACCTACGAGATCATGAAGCCCGAGGACATCGGCATCCCGTCGAACAAGCTGGTGCTGGGCAAGCATTCCGGGCGCCACGCGTTCATCAACCGGCTCGGGGAGCTTGGCGTCGATATCGACGAGGTCGACGTGAACAAGGCGTTCGCCGAATTCAAGGCGCTCTGCGACAAAAAGAAAATCGTGTATGACGACGATATCCTGGCGCTCGTCACCGAGAGCGCGCGCCGGACCGTCGATCACTACGAGCTGGTCGATCTGAAAGTCGGCTCGTCCAGCAAGAGCACGCCGCACGCCGAAGTCACGCTGCGCGTGGAGGGAAAAGAGTGCTCGGCCGAGGGCGAAGGCGACGGGATGGTGGATGCGTGCTACAAGGCGATCTACAAAATCGCCGCGATCAATCCCGCGCTCGAGCGTTACGCAGTCAAAGCCATCACCGGTGGCACCGACGCGCTCGGCGAAGTGAGCTGCATGATTCGCGAAAACGGAGTGACCGTCGCCGGCCAGGGCGCGCACAGCGACATCGTAATGGCCAGTGCGCTCGCGCTGGTAAACGCGCTCAACCGGCTGAAGGCGCGCAAGCACGCGCCGCTCAAGCCCACCACCGACGTCCGATGAGACGCGATGGGGCTTGCCGCAACTTCCTACTTGGGCTAAGTGCTTGGGGAGCTTGAGTTTGAAGTTGAATTCGCCCTTCATCCTGCGCGACGTGAGGCTTTTGGCGGCGCCCGCCATTGTGGCGAGGTTTGCTACAGCGCACTCGCGCCAATCTGCGCTTATAATTTTCGAGGCTATACACTGACGGGTCGAGACTGTCCGACGCTCCTCCCGATCATTCACGTCCAGGCGTTTAGCGCTTCGCATGGCCTATAAAATTCTAGTTCTCAAAGGTGACGGCATCGGCCCGGAGGTCGTTGGAGAGGCTCTGCAGGTTCTCAAGATCATCGCCCGTCGATCGGCCGTCGATCTCGAGTTCAAGGAGGGCATGATTGGCGGTCATGCACTCGACACCGCGGGCACTCCGCTGCCCGACGCAGTGCTCAAGCTCGCGCAGGACAGTGACGCGATTCTGCTCGGTGCCGTCGGCGGGCCGAAATGGGACAAGCCGAACGCAGAGAAGCGTCCCGAGCAGGCATTGCTTGGACTGCGAAAAGCTTTGGGACTGTTCGCCAATATCCGCCCCGTCAAAACCGTCAAGGAACTGATGGCCGCGTCGCCGCTCAAGGCTGAAGTGGTAAGCGGCGTCGACGTCGTCATCATTCGCGAGCTGACCGGCGGCATCTACTACGGCAAGCCGAGCGAGAAGCGCGCGGCGAAGGACGGCCGCGAGGCGGTCGATACCTGCTTCTACACCGAAGCCGAAATTGCGCGCGTGCTCAAGTTTGGCTTCGAGCTGGCGCGTGAGCGTCGCAAAAAACTGACCTCGGTCGACAAGGCCAACGTGCTCGCGACGTCCCGCTTGTGGCGCGAGATCGCAACCGAGCTCAGCGCGCAGTTCAAGGACGTCGCGTTCGAGAATCAACTGGTCGATTCGATGGCGATGCATCTGATACGCCGCCCCAAGGACTTCGACGTGGTCGTCACGGAGAACATGTTCGGCGATATCCTGACCGATGAGGCCTCGGTGCTCGCCGGCTCGATGGGCCTGTTGCCCTCGGCGTCGCTTGGCGAGGAGCTCAACAGCGCGGGTTTCCGCGTCGGGCTTTACGAGCCGATTCACGGCAGCGCGCCGGACATCGCGGGCCGCGACGAGGCCAATCCGCTTGCCGCGATCCTGTCGGCGGCGATGCTGCTCGAGCATTCGCTCGGGATGCGCTCCGAAGCCGAGCTGATTTCGCAGGCGGTCGATTCTGTCGTGCGCGACGGTTATCGCACTCGCGACCTTCACGGCGGCGCCGGCACACAGACCGTCGGGTGCAAGGCGATGGGCCGGCTGGTCCGCGAAAAACTCGAGAGCTCCGAAAGCGAAGGCGAATGAGCATTTCCCGCGAGCCGAGAGTGGCGGTTGTCGGCGCCACCGGCGCCGTCGGCAACCAGCTTATCGAACTGATCGCCGCGCGCGGCTTCCAGCTCAGCGAACTGAAACTCTTCGCCACCGAAGGGGGCGCGATGCAGACCGTCGACGCCGCCGGCGAAGAGCGCCTCGTCGACGCGCTCGAGAGTCCCGCCGATCTCCGCGACTTCGATATCGCTTTCCTCGCGATTCCCGCGCCGCGCGCCGCGGAAATTGTCGCCACGCTCCCCGGCCCGATTCTCATCGATCTGAGCGCGGCGAATCGCCTGCCGTCGGACGTGCCGATGGTCGCGCCCGGACTCACTCCGCGCGAGGCGATCGCGAAGTTGCGCAATTCGAAGCTCTTCGCAATTCCTCATCCAGTCGCCCACGTGCTTGGCACCTGTCTCAAGGCCCTTGGCACCCGCGATGGATTCGTCGCCGCGACCGCGATGCTCGGTGCGAGCGCCGGCGGCAGAGACGTGCTGACCGCCACCGTCGATCAGACCACCGATCTTCTGAGCGCGCGCCTTGCCCTCGACGACGATGAAGTCCAACGCGGCTTCAATGCCTTCATGCGCGAGCACGAACGCTCCGTAGCGACTGCGATCACCGCGCAGGTCGCGACGCTCCTCGACAAAGCGCCTCAGCTCTCCGTGCAGGCCGCCGCAATTCCTGTCCTTCACGGTTCCGCGTTGACCGTCGATATCCAGCGGCCGCGCGACAGCCGCGGCAACGGCGAGGACGCGGTCGAACTGTTACGCGTCGCGCCCGGCATCCTGATCGCCGAAGAGGGCGAACCGCTCGGCGTGATCGACGCCGTCGGCCAGGAGGCGATCGTCGTCAGCGTCGAGACGCGCCCCGACTCGCTATCGCTGTGGTGCGTGTTCGACAATACGCGCATGGCCGCTCTGGGGGCCCTCTGGATCGCCGAGACGCTGGCGCTCAGCTCGCCGGCGCTCGCCTGACTTGTCCGCGCGATGGTTCTCAAGCTCACGCTCGAGTATGACGGCAGCAACTATTCCGGATGGCAGCTCCAGCCGCGTCACGATTCGATTCAGGGAAGGATCGAAGCGGCGCTCGAGCGGATTTTCGCCGCCCCGGTGCGCGTGTTCGGTTCCGGCCGCACCGACGCCGGCGTGCATGCGCGCGGGCAGGTCGCCGCGATTACGATTCCGCGCCCCTTTGATAGCGGCGAATTGCAGCGGGCTCTCAACGCGATGCTGCCTGCCGACGTCGTGGTGCTCGACATCGCGCCCGCGCCCGACGATTTCGACCCGCGCCGCGCCGCCCGCTCCCGCGTGTACGAATATCGTGTGTTGAATCGCAAGATCGCGTCCGCATTCGAGTATCGCTACAGCTGGCTGGTCCGCGACCACCTCGATCTCGCGGCGATGAACTGCGCGGCGCGTATCTTCGTCGGCGAGCACGATTTCGCCGCCTTCCGCTCGCTCGGCACCGACGTGACGACCACCGTCCGTCGCGTGATTTCGAGCGAGTGGACGCGTGACGGCGACGTTGTGCTCTACCGCGTCGAGGCGACGAGTTTCCTGCGTCACATGGTGCGCGCGATGGTCGCGGCGATGATTGAAGTGGGACGCGGCAAGCTGACGCCTGAGAAGATCGCCGCGATTCTCGCTGGACGAGATCGCCATGCGGCTCCCGCTAACGCGCCGCCCGGCGGTCTCTACCTCGTCGAAGTCCACTACTGACGGCGCGATCGTGCCTCTCGCGCGATCGGCTCGCGCAAAACCCTTGGGGCTCAAGGCATGCGTGACGGGCCTGTGCAAAAACCGTCACGATCCCTAGAAAAAATCGCGATTTTCGTGCTGTCCGCCCTTGAAATTCTCTCGCTACTCGTTCACCCTCACTGAAAGCCCGCAACCCGGGACGCAAGGAGGAGGATGATGACTCAGTCGCAGGTAGCAGCCCACATGGCTGAAAAGCTCGGACTCACCAAGAAGCAGGGGAAGACCGTGCTCGAGGAACTCAACGCATTGGTCGTCCGCGAGCTCAAGAAGGAAGGATCGCTGCGGCTGGCCGGCCTCGGTATCTTCCGCAAGCGCAAGACCAAGGCGCGGATGGGCCGCAATCCGGCCACCGGTCAGGAAATCAAGATTCCGGCGCGCACCCGGCTTCGCTTCACCGCTGCCAAAGCGTTGAAGGACGCGGTTCTCGGCACGAAATAATCTCGGCCCGATTTTTGTGGACCGCGGGAACGGATACGCTCCGGCTCCCGCGGTTCGCTTTTAAGGAGCGCTGCGCGATTTCGGAACCGGTACCGGCTTCGCTCGGCGCGAAGCTGTCCGAGTTCCTTCCTGCCGCCCGCGTTGCTTGCTTCGTCAGGATGACGGCGGTCAGTCTTTTCCGCCCGGCTTGCGCCGCGACGCGGTGTTGCGCGCCTCGCGCGCGCGGGCGAGAAACTCGCGAATCCTGCTTTCATAACCGCGCTCGGACGGCTGGTAGTATATCTTGTCGCCGATTTCGTCGGGCAGGTAGTTCTGCGCCACCAGCGCGCCTTCGAAATCGTGTGGATAGCGATAGTCCTTGCCGTAGCCGAGCCCTTTCATCATCGGCGTCGGCGCGTTGCGCAAATGCAGCGGTACCGCCAGCGCGCCAAGCGTTTTCGTATCTTCGCCCGCCGCGCGCATCGCGAGATACGACGCGTTGGACTTGGGCGCACTGGCCAGGTAAGTCACGCCCTGCGCGAGCGGGATAACTCCCTCCGGCATGCCGACGAAGTCCACCGCTTCCTTGACCGCGATCGCTACTTGCAACGCGCGCGGGTCGGCGTTGCCGACGTCTTCCGAAGCAAAGATCACCATCCGCCGCGCGATGAACAGCGGGTCCTCGCCCGCCTCGACCATCCGCATCATCCAGTAAACCGCCGCGTCGGGATCGCTGCCGCGCATGCTCTTGATGAACGCCGAGATTACGTTGTAGTGCTCTTCGCCCGCGCGATCGTAGAGCAGCGCCTTCTGCTGTGCCGACTCGCGAATATGTTCGGGCGTGATCAGAGTCGCGCCCGCGTTTTGCGCGAACTCCGCCGCAATCTCGAGCGTGCCGAGCGCGCGCCGCGCGTCGCCGCCGGCGTATCGAACAATCTCGTCGATCGCCCCGACGCCCAGCTTGAGCCCGCTGTTCCCGAGTCCGCGCTCCTTGTCGGCGAGCGCGCGATGCACAAGAGTCGCGACGTTTTCCTCCGACAGCGGATGCAGCACGAGCAGCCGCATCCGCGAGAGCAGCGCCGAGATGACCTCGAACGACGGATTTTCCGTGGTCGCGCCGATCAGTGTGATCAGCCCGCTCTCGACGTGCGGCAGGAACGCGTCCTGCTGCGCGCGGTTCCATCGATGAATCTCGTCGATGAACACCACGGTGCGCTTGCCCGCCTCGAGATCGTGACGCGCCGCCTCGACCGCCTCGCGAAGATCGGCGACGCCCGACGTCACCGCGGCCAGTTTGCGGAACACCGCGCCCGATTGCTCCGCCAGCACGATCGCGAGGGTAGTCTTGCCGGTGCCAGGTGGGCCCCACAGGATCATCGAATGCAGCACATGCGCGGCGACCATCTGGCTCAGGAACTTTCCGGGACCCAGCAGATGCTCCTGGCCAACAATCTCGTCGAGCGTCCGCGGACGCATCCGATCCGCCAGCGGCTGGCTGAGGGGAGTGCGCGGTGGAAACAGACTTTGCGACGAATCGGCCTTGCGCCGTGCCATTTTTGAAAAGTATCACAGTGGCCGAGTCCGGCTAAGGCGCTCCGACCCCTGTCGCCGTGTCGTTGCGCAGGTGGCTCCCGGTGATCTAGCTTCAGACGGGCTGGACAGGAGCCGGCACCACCTATGATCGTTGGCATCGATATCGGCGGTTCGACCACCGACGCCGTCATCCTCGAAAATGGCGGACTGCACGTCGTAACGATCGAGGCCAACGACCCCGTTGCCGCCGCCGCGGGCGCACTCGGCAAGCTCGTCGCGGACTTTGGCATCAAACTCGAAGACGTCGAATGCGTCGCTGCGACCGGCGCGGGATCGCGAGTGCTTACCAAGTCCCTGCTCGGCAGGCCGGTCGTCAAGGTCAATGAGTTCACCGCAATTGGAATCGGCGGCACTTCGCTCGCAGGCAAGGAAAGCGCGCTGGTCGTCTCGCTCGGCACCGGCACCGCAATCGTGTCGGTCACGCGCGACAAAATCGCGCACTTCAGCGGCACCGGGGTCGGCGGCGGCACGCTGCTCGGACTCGCCAAGCACATGCTCGGCGTCTCGACGATCGAGCGGCTCGAAAAACTTGCGCGCAAGGGCGATCTGCGCCGCATCGATCTCAGCGTTCGCGACATCGCCGGCGGCGCGATCGGCGACCTGCCACCGAACACCACCGCCGCGAACTTCGGCAAGGTAAGCGCCGACGCGACGCCGGAGGACAAGGCGCTCGCCATCATGAACATGATCACCGAATCGATCGGCGTGCTCGCGCTCGCCAGCGCGCGCGCATGCGGCCAGGAAAATATCGTGCTGACCGGCAAGCTGTCGCGACTGTTTCGATTCATGCAGGAGATGAAGCGCCTCGACTTCCCTTTCGGCCGCCGCTTCGTCATTCCCGAGCACGCCGACTTCGCCACCGCGATCGGCGCCGCGCGCCATGCGCGGCAGCAGGATTAGCGAGTTTCGGCGCGCCGCTTTTCGCAGAACATTGTTCTAAATCGGGAAATTTGAGCGATTTGTCGAATTCCGTCTTTTAGTGCGGTCCTCCCGGGTCGATCGAAGTGGGTGGAGTGGAGTTTGGGGAGCGGTTGAGGGGTTCATCGTTTGTATTATGGCATAGCTGGATGACAACGGTTGTCACGGATCATCGATATGCGTAGCATGCCGAACCCTCGTGTCGCCGTTCAGCTCGTCGCGGAGTTACATCTTTGTCGCGGTAGGATATAAGATTCCGAGTTCCGCGAGGTTGTTCACCGATGCCATCAGAGTTGCTCAAGGGATTGCGGCTGGTTGATCTGACTGACGAGAAGGGCGCGTTGTGCGGCAAGATGTTCGCCGATCTTGGCGCGGAAGTTATCAAGGTCGAGCCGCCCGGCGGATGTTCAACGCGGCGAATCCCGCCGTATCTCGAGGATAAAGCCGATCCCGACCACTGCCTTTATTCGATCGCGTATCACGCGGGAAAAAAATCTGTAACTGCGAACCTTGCCACCGACGACGGGCGCGCGATCGTCGCCGATCTCGCCGCACGCTCCGACTTTCTCGTCGAGTCGCATCCGCTCGGCTATCTCGATTCGATTGGCCTCGGCTACGACGCGCTCGTCAAGCGCAATCCGCGGATCATCTATGCGTCGATCACGCCGTTCGGCGACACCGGTCCCGGCAAAGATTACAACTGGGCCGACATCATCACGTGGGCGGCCGGCGGCATGATGTACCTGATGGGCGAGGAGGGAAAACCGCCGCTCCAGATGAGTCTGCCGCAAGCCGGGTTGCATGCGGGCGGCGAGGCGGCGGTCGCGATGATGCTCGCGCACTATCCGCGCCAGATTGACGGGCTCGGCCAGCGTATCGTCGTCAACATGCAGGCCTGCATCGTGTGGACGCTGATGAACGAGCAGGCGATGCCGTTCCTGCACGGCAACCATCTCTCGCGCACCGGGATTTTCGTGGGTTCGGCCGACGCGCGGCGCAAGATGGTCTACGAGTGCAAGGACGGCAACATCTCAATTCTGATTGCCGGCGGAACGACCTTCGGCAATTCGACCAAGGCGCTGCTCGAGTGGATGCGCGAGAAGGGCTTCGGCTCCGACTGGATGCGCACCAAGGATTGGGTTTCGTGGGTGCCCGGCGTTTTCATGAAGATGACCGAGCAGGACCACAAGGAGATCGAGGATCTCGAGACCACCATCCAGCGCTTTCTCATGACGATGACCAAGCATGAGATTTACGCGCAGGGACTGAAGCGCCGCATCTTTCTCGCGCCGGTCGCGACGGCCGCGGACATCGCCTCCGACGAGCAGCTCAAGGCGCGCGACTTCTGGACGGCGGTGCCGCACGACACGATTGGCCGCACGCTGACGTTTCCGGGACCGTTCGCGAAAATGTCCGCGACGCCGATCGGATCGACGACGCGCGCGCCGCGAATCGGCGAGCATAGCGAGGAAATTTACCGCGGCATTCTGGGCATCGCGCCCGAGCGGTTGGACAAGCTGCGAGCCGGGGGCTCGATTTAGCGAGGCGTCGAACGCTCTCCTAACGGAGCGAGGAGACAGATGGCATAGTGTCGTGTCCCGTAAATAACTTGAAGAACAAAGCCCTAACCCCTAGCCCCTTCCCCTTCCCTCACCCCAGGCGAGGACGCCGTTCCCTCTCCCGCAGAGCGGGCGAGGGTAATTCGGTACTGCAGCCCGACATAGAGGGGAAGGGGAACGGAAAAATCCTCTGGGGAAATGCCGCCGTCCTATCCCCCTAGCCCCCTTTCCGGGGCGGAAAGGGGGAACCGGAGCAAATCCCGTAGCCGGGGCGGAAAGGGGGAACCGGAGCAAATCCTGTAGCCCCGGCGGAAAGGGGGAACCGGAGCAAATCCCGTAGCCCCGGCGGGAAAGGGGGAACCGGAGCAATCCCGTAGCCCCGGCCGGAAAGGGGGAACCTGAGCAATCCCGTAGCCCCGGCCGGAAGGGGGAACCGGAGCAATCCCGTAGCCCCGGCCGGAAAGGGGAACCGGACCAGAGAGTCGCTTGGCTGGTCGTACGACAATGAACAAGAACCTTTTGAAGACATTTGCAGGGCAGAACACTAGCAGGTTATGCAAAGCTCTCAGGAGAATTAGGGATGAGTCGTTTCGCGCTTGAGGGAGTTCACATTCTTGACTTTGCTTGGGTTGGGGTCGGTCCGATCACTACCAAGTATTTTGCCGACAACGGCGCTGACGTAGTTCGGGTCGAGTCGGCCGCGCGCCCCGACGTGCTGCGGATCGGGCCGCCGTGGAAAGATGCGATGCCCGGCTTCAACCGCAGCCAGTTCTTCGCCAGCTACAACACTTCGAAAAAGGGAATCACGCTCGACTTGAGCAAGCCCAAAGCGCGCGATCTCGCGAAACGCCTGGTGCCGTGGGCCGATATCGTCGTCGAGAGTTTTACGCCCAAGGCCATGCGCAACTGGGGACTCGACTACGAAAATCTTCGCGAGCTCCGCCCCGACCTCATCATGCTCTCGACCTGCATGCAGGGGCAGACGGGACCCAACGCGCTCTACCCCGGCTTCGGCCAACTGATGGCGGCGCTGTCGGGCTTTTACTACATCTCCGGGTACGGGCCGGGCTCATGCACGCCGCCGTACGGCGCCTACACGGATTTCATCGCGCCGCGATTTTCCGCATTCGCGCTTCTCGCCGCGCTCGATTATCGGCGCCGCACCGGCAAGGGCCAGTATATCGACATGTCGCAGTACGAGGCTGCGATGCAGAATCTCGCGCCCGCGTTGATCGACTACCACGCAACCGGCCGCGTGCTTGGGCCGCGCGGCAACGCGTCCGAGCGTTATGCTCCGCATGGCGCGTACAGATGCGCCGACGAGGACGGCAACGAGCGATGGCTAGCGATTGCAGTCGCGGGCGACGATCAGTGGCGCGCGATGCTCGCTGTTTTCGCTGCCAGTTCCACCGATCCTCGCTTCGCGACTGCGGCCGCGCGCATCGAGAACGCCGCGGCGATCGATCAGTTCGTCGGCGGGCTCACGCGCGCGCACAACGCGCACGAGCTTACCGCGAAGTTGCAGGCTGCCGGGGTCGCTGCGTACCCGGTCGAGAACTGCGTCGACATCCATCAGGATGACAACCTCGAGGCGTTCGGCTTCTGGCATTGGCTCGAGCACAAGGAGATGGGCGCGTCGCCGTACGAGGGACTCGAGCATCGGATGAGCCGCACGCCGGGCACGCTGCGCTCGGCGGCGCCGATTCTCGGCCAGCACAACGACGAAGTATTTCGCGAGATGCTCTCGCTCAGCGCGGACGAGATCGAGCAGTTAAAGAAAGAGAACGTGATATTCTGAGTTCCTCTCGCTGGTCATTGTGCGATACGAACTCAAAATTGCGCTGCGCTATCTGCGCGCCCGCCGCAGAGACGCGTTCATCTCGATCACGACGATTTTTACCGCCGTCGGCGTGATGATCGGCGTCGCCGCACTCACCATGACGCTTTCGGTGATGGGCGGCTTCGAGCAGAGCCTCAAAGAGCGCGTGCTCAGCCTCAGTCCGCAGGTCCAGATACTCAATTCGCAAGGCTCGATCGACAACTACGCCGACATCGAGAAGAGGCTTGCCGGCGTGCCCGGCGTCAACGGCTCGGACGCGTATATCGTGGGCCAGGCGATGCTGAGCTCGGGGCGCGGTATCGGCGGCGTGGTGGTGCGCGGCGTCGAGCCCAACAATCCCACCGTGCGCCAGCAATGGGGCAAGTACATGACCGCGGGCGGTCTCGACGATCTGTCGCGAAGCTACTCGATTCCCGCCAACGCGGCGGGGCCCGCGGTTGCGACCGGCGGCGTCGCGATCGGAGTCAGCCTCGCGAAAAAACTCAAGGTCAAACCCGGCGACGCGGTTCGGATGGTCGCGCCAATCGTTGCGCCCGACGGATCGCTCTCGACCAAGAGCGGTCAATTCGTGATCGGCGCGATCTTCGACTCCGGGATGAACTTCATCGATGCCAACATGGTCTTCATCGATCTCGCGCGCGCGCAGGATTTCTTCGGACGCCCCGCGAAAGCCGACGGCGTCGACATTCATTTGACCAATCTCGACCAGACCGACGCGGTGACCGACGCGCTGCGCAAATTGTTCCCAGACCCGTACCGCGTCCGCAACTGGATCGAGTTCAACGAGTCGGGGGCCGCGGGCTTCGAACTGCTCAAGCGCGTCTATGCGCTCGTGCTGGTGCTGCTGATTGGGGTGGCCGCGTTCAACCTGGTCGCGACGCTGATCATGGTGGTGATGGAGAAGCGCAAAGACATCGCGGTGCTGATCGCGATGGGTGCGAAGCGGAGCGACGTGCGCCTCATTTTCGTGCTGAAGGGGCTGATCGTCGGCGCGGCTGGAACCGCGGCGGGCCTGATTCTCGGCGCCAGCGGATGCTTCGCGCTGGCGCGGTACCATTTCATTCACATCCCGCGCGAGATTTACGGCATGTCGACGCTGCCGATCGCGGTCGCGCCGTCGAACTTCGCCGTGGTCGCGGCAGTCTCGATCTTTCTGTGCCTGGTGGCGACCCTATATCCGGCCCGCCAGGCATCGCGCGAGATGCCCGTCGAAATTTTCCGCTCCTAGCTCCTCAACCCGCCCAACCCCACATCCACGGGAACGCGAACGACTGACTACTGATTATTTGGTGTGTGATTCGTATTGGTGGGGGGCTTGCCGGCGAGCTTTGGTTTGCGAACTACCAAAGTCTCATGACCGCGAACCTTGATCGTGCGGGCCGGCTCCGACGAGAAGTTCTGGCTGGGTCCGTCAGAATGCCGAGGCCGCGACGAGGAGGTGCGCTTGCGCCGCCAGTTGGTGAGCTCCTTCGACAGTTTCGAGGCCAGCGAATCGTTGTCCTGGCCGTTCCCGTTCGATTCTCCGCTTTCCTTGTTGAGGTCGCCCTCAAACTCCGCGGAACTCATTTGCGTTCTCTCTTCCTGTGACGTGGATTTGTCCTCCTTGCCTGGGACTGTTTAAGAAACAGAATTTTAGTTTCCGAAATCGATGTACTGAAAGTAATCGGCGTTCGCGCTTGCGGCAGCCTGGAATCGTTAATCAGTAGATAAGATTGTATATCGACTACGTACCGACGCTAGTTTTTATCGGCGCGTTTGAGCTTGGGATGCTTGTGTGTGGGATACTTTGCAGGCGGATTTTCCGCCGGCCGGGCTTGTGGAGCCAACGGCCGGCGTTCAGTTCATTGGTGTATGAAGTTCAAGTTTAGGAAAACAGACTCTGCATGCGCAGCGCGAGGCCCATGTCGCCCGCGATTCGCAGTTTGCCGCTCATGAACGCGACCTGCCCGTTGAGCTTGCCAGTCGTCATATCAACGTAGTCCTGCGCCGTCATGGAGATGGTGATGCTAGGCGACGCGGCCGGTCCGTCTTTGACCGTGCAGGTCTCATTGTTGATCACTACATGCCACTTGCCGCCGTTGTCGCCCGAGAGGTCGAACTGGTAAGTCGCATTCAAACCCTTCGCCGCGTCTTTGTTGAAGCGACTCGGCATCGCTGCGAAGATTTCTTTAGGTGTCGTCGGTGCTGCATCAGCCATGGAAATTAGATTCCTCCTGGGTGGGAGCGCGCTGTGGCTCGCTCTTTAGGCCATATAAGCGTTCGGCTCGAACCGTGTCAATAGAGCAGGGGTGACCCCTGCACCCAGTACTAAGAAAGAGATGCGCGCGGAGTTTGCCCTGAGTACTCGTCGCTCCGATCAACTAGAATCCGAACATGTTGCCGGGCTCGACTCTGATGATGTTGCCGCGCACGTGCACCGGCGAGGCGCTCTCGGCGATGGTCACCGCCTGCTGCTTTTGCGCGTCGCTCTTGACCGTGCCGTCAAGGTACGCGTCGTGGCCGATCACTCTCACCGTCACACTGGTCAGCCCCGCGGCATAGAGCTGCGACGCAATCGCAGCCTGACGCGCCGCCCAGTCGGCCTGGTCGGTCGTCAGCGAATCGATCACGTTGCCGACTCCCGGCACCTGGCGCACGAGCTTTTCCGCGTAGAGCTTGGTGTCGGCGTCGAAGACTCGGCCGAAAATCGTCACCGTGTTGCCGTTGGTGTAGCAGTTCACTCGGCGCGTCCTCGGATTGGTCGACAACACCTGCAGGACTTGCTGCTGCAAGGTGAGCGGCGGTGGCTTGGGCGCGCTCGCGACGTGACGATGCCGGCGCGGCGGCGCGGGCGCGAGCGGCGGTGCAGGCGCAACTGCCTCGGCCGGCGGAGTCTCGACGGCGGCCGGCGACGGCAGGCTGGCCGCTTCCGACGCGGCGGCAGAGGCCTCAGGTGACGGCGGCGCGCTGGCAAATTCCGGCGCCTCGGTCGGACTCAGTCCCGCGACTTTCGAGCTGAGTTGCGACTCGAGGGCGTCCTTGGTCGCGGGATCGTTGGTGAAAATCATCGGGTAGTCGATCTCGACCTCGCTGCCGCCGAACGTCGCGAAATTCCACGCCGAAACGTCCTTGACCACTTCCGCGTCGAAGGCCGGATTGGGATTGGTCGAAGTCCGCACCGACGCCTCGTCGACGTTGCCGTTGGGCAGCACTCTCACTCGCACCACCATCGCGTCGCGCAGCGTGCTGTCACCGGCGAGCGCGCGCGAGTAGCTATCCAGCAATCCGGCTTTGTGATCTTCGAAAAACTTGCGCGCCGTTTCCTGGTTACGCTCGGGCGCCGCCGCCGATTCCCCGGTCACCTGCACTCCCATCGCAGTCGCCAACGCCACCGAGGGCCCGGTGGGCGCTGGCGCGGGCGCCATCGACGGGGCAGCGGCGGGAGACGCGATCGCGACCGGGGCCTCGGCGCCCTTGGAGCTTAGATGAAGCGCGAGCCACGCGCCGCCGCCCAGCGCCACGATAGCCGCGAGCAAGTACCAAACGACGCCGAATCGCCCGCCCTCTTGTTCGCCGTCGCCAACCGGCATCTTGCCCGTGATTCGCATCGACGGCGAGGGATCGCGGCGGAGCGTCGTCGCGCCTCGCGAGGGCGGCGGCGGCTGGGTATAAGGCTCAGCGGCGGCTTCGGCTCCGAGTCGCGCGCCGCAGAAATTGCACATCAGTTCGCCGGGCTGCGCCTTGCCGCCGCAGACCGGACATTCGATTTGCGCGGCGTCGGCACCCGACGGATTGCTTGCGCCTTCGGTAAAAGCAGGGCCCGCCTGCACCAGCGCGGTGCCGTCAGTCTCGCAAAACGTTTCCTGGTCGGGGTAGGTCTTTTCGCAGCGCGGGCACCTTTTCATGTTGGTAAGGAATCCTCCGGTGCAAGTTTCGATGATATCGGGGCGAAATGCGACACGCCAATCAATTCCTCGCGATTACCTCCGCGCCAAACTTCTCCATCGCCGCGAGATGCTCCCGCGTCGTCGCGGCCGGCCCGATAATTATTCGCGACACGCCCATCGCGGAGAACTTTTCGATATCGCCGGGCTTCAACTGCTCGCGCAGCCGGCTCACTGTAATTTCCAGCGGCGTAGTCCGCCCGAGCGCGCGCTCATGCTCGCGCAGGCGCTTGATCGTCGCCGCGATCTCGTCGTTACCCTCCGCGATTCCGTACCATCCATCGCCGAGCCTGGCCGCGCGCTTGAGCGACGGCTCGGTGTTGCCGCCGAACACTATCGGTGGATACGGTTTTTGCGCGGGCTTTGGCATGAACTTGAATCCTTCGACGCTAACAGTCTTGCCGTGATACTCCGGCGAGTCCTTGGTCCACAGCTCCTTCATCAACGCGAGATATTCGCGCGTGCGGATCGCGCGGTCCTTGAAATTCATCCCGACGCCGTCGAACTCCTCCTCGAGCCACCCGATCCCGACGCCGAAAATAAACCGCCCGCCCGAAAGCACGTCCAGGCTCGCGACCGCCTTGGCGGTGGTAAACGCGTTGCGAATCGGCAACACGAAAACTCCCGTCGCCAGCCGAATCTTCGTCGTCACTCCGGCGACGAACGCCAACGCCAGCAAGGGATCGTGCAGCGGCGTCTCCGGCGGCGCGCCCATCCTTCCACTAGATGAATACGGATACGGCGAGCGGTACGTTACCGGCAACATAATGTGTTCCGGAATCCACAGCGACTCGAAACCGCTCTCCTCGGCCTTGCGCGCGACCGCTGCGATGCTGTTGGGCGAGGTCTGATACAAAAATGTCCCGAATTTCATTGGGCTCGACGCTCCCGCGATGGAAATTTTTACAATCCTAGTCAGTTTCCAGCTTCACCGCGAAGACCGCCGGATCCTCGATCGTGCGCAAATCGAGATGGAACGAATCGTCGGCCACGCGCCCGATTATTCGCGCGCGTCGGAACATCGCGGCGATCGCGTTGGCGGATTTCTCCGGATGACTCACGCGCAGCGCGACCGAGTTCAGCTCCTCGACCGGCATCGCGCCCGAGCCGACCTGCGAAGCCGCCTCGACGATCTCGACCAGGTAGCCCGGGCCCAGCCGCTCGGCGACGATCTCTCTCGCGCGCGGCGCGATTGCGCCAAGCTCACTCGCCCGCCGCGACAATATCCTGAGTGTCGGCAGCTCGGCAGCCAGGTCGCCGGAGCGAAGATACAGGCGCATCGTCGCCGCCAGCGCAGCAAGCGTCAGCTTGTCGCATCTGAGCGCGCGCTTCAGCGGATTGCGCTTGATTCGCTCGATCGCAGCGCGCCGTCCGACGATCACGCCCGCCTGCGGACCGCCGAGCAGCTTGTCGCCCGAGAACGTGACGACAGCCGCGCCCGCGGCGATCCGGTCGCGCACCAGCGGCTCGCGCGGAATTCCGTATTCGGTCAGATCGACAAGCGCGCCGGCGCCGAGATCCTCCATCACGTCCATTCCCCGCTCGCGCCCGATCGCCACGAGATCTTCGAGCGTCACTTCGCTGGTAAATCCCACCACGCGATAGTTCGACGGATGCACCTTCAGCAGCAGCGCGGTCTGCGGCCCGATCGCGTCCGCATAGTCGCCCGGATGGGTCCGGTTGGTGGTTCCGACCTCGCGCAAAATCGCGCCGCTCTTCGCCATCACGTCAGGCAATCGAAACGATCCGCCAATCTCGATCATCTCGCCGCGCGATACGATTACTTCGCGTCCCTCGGCGAGCGAGTTGAGCGCGAGCACTACAGCCGCGGCGTTGTTGTTGACGACGGTCGCAGCCTCGGCGCCGGTCAGCGCGCAAATCTCGTCCTCGACTATCGTGTCCCGGTCGCCGCGCGCACCGGTTGCGAGATCGTATTCCAGGTTGACGGCGGATCGCGCGGCCATCTCGACCGCCTCGATCGCCGACTCAGCCAGAATCGCGCGTCCAAGATTCGTATGCAGGACGACGCCGGTCGCATTGACGACCGGGCCAAGCAGTGGCTCGTCGGCCGCAACGGCGTGCGCGGCCGCGTGCACGACAGCGTCGATCATCGCGGCGCGATCCTTCGGATGCGTCCCGCGGCCGGCGAGAATCGCGGCCCGCAGCCCAGCCTGCGCCCGCTGCACCATCACCTTGAGGTAAGCGCGTCCGAATCCGGCCAGGGCGGGATCAGCCTCCGCCGCGCGAAGGCATTCGTCGACAGGTGGCAGCGCGCGAACCGCATCCGTGCGCCGGTCGAGGGTTACGTCGGAACGTTTTCGCGATTGCTTGGCCACAGCGGGGATGATTATCAAAGACCACCCCGCCCGCACGCAACCGCAACTTCTTGGCACCGGGTGCAGGGGTCACCCCTGCTGAAACCCAACGCGGGTTTCACATTCAATTAAGTTCTTGCCGCCGTCTCGGCGCTTTGCAACCCTTCACCACGTGACTAACGCGCTTCTGTCGCGAATCGAGCTGCGCTACATCGACGCCGTGGGCAACTCCCGCACGCTCGATCTCGATGCGCGCGAGTCGACCGCCGTCCGCGACGGCCTCGCGCTCTCTGCCCATATCGAACAGGCGCTCGGCGGAATCGTCGTGCGCGCAAGCGTCACCAATCGAGGCGCTGACGCCGTCAGGCTGACGGCTGCACTCTTCGAAGTCTCCACAGGCTTTGCAACTTCCGCACCTTCGCGATTCTTCAAGCATGGATACCAGTCGTGGAGCAGTTCGGCCGGCCACGACGTCGGCGCGTCGCAAACACATCCACGCGACACCGCACATTTCATCACGCGCGTCATGCATCGGAGCGAAGCGACTCGCCCACCTGAATTCCCCGAGGCACAGACCTCCGAACTGTTCACGATCGTGGAAAGCAGCGAAGCAACCGTGCGCGTCCTGGCGGGATTCATCGGCGCTGCCACTTCGCTTTCGACACTCATGGTGTCGAGTCCTGAAAAAATAATTGCGCGCGCGATCCTCGACGACGTGACGCTGGCGCCAGGCGCGCATCGCGAACTCGATCCGATGTTCATCGCCGCCGCCGATGAGTCCGCGGCGCGCCTCGCCGCGCGATGGGCCGACGCGGCCGGCCGACGGATGAACGCGCGCGTAAGCGCGCCGTTCCAGCGCGGATGGTGCTCCTGGTACCACTACTTTCACGCAATCACCGAGGACGCGCTCCGCGCCAACATCAAATCGCTCGAGGCGATGCGCTCCGAATTTCCGCTCGACGTAATCCAGCTCGACGACGGCTTTCAGTCGGCGCTCGGCGACTGGGATACCACCAACGCCAAATTCCCGAGCGGCCTCAAAAAAATCGCCGGCGAAATTCGCGCCGCCGGCTTCAAAGCCGGCATCTGGAGCGCGCCGTTCCTGGCCGCACACGACTCGCGCCTGATGATTGATCATCCCGACTGGTTCATCATGCACGCCCAGAGCGGCGAACCCGTGCGCGTCGGCCACAACGCGAACTGGACCGCGAGCGACGACAAGTACGCGTACGCGCTCGACCCGCGAGCAATCCGGCGTTTCGCGCGCATCTGCACCGCCTGTTCGCGAAACTCACGCGTGACTTCGGCTTCTCTTACCTGAAACTCGATTTTCTCTACGCCGCCGCCGCGCCCGGCCGTCGTCACGATCCAAATCTCACGCGCGGCGAGACCCTGCGCCACGGCCTCGAAGCGATTCGCGCGGGCGCTGGCGACGACGCGTTTATCCTCGGATGCGGCTGCCCGATTGGCCAGGCGATCGGCGTCGTGGACGGGATGCGCATCGGGCCCGACGTTTCTCCATTCTGGGGCTCGACCGCTTCCGGAGCCGGCGACCCGTCGACGGTCTATGCGCTCGACGCGATCATCGCGCGCAGCTTCATGCATCGGCGGTTATGGCTCAACGATCCCGATTGCCTGATGCTGCGTGCGCGCGAAACCCGCCTCAGCGCCGACGAGCGCGCGGCACTGGCCGCGACGATAGTCGCCAGCGGCGGGATGCTGCTCATTTCCGATGACATGAGCCTGCTCGACGCCGAAGCGGGAAAATTGTTTCGCGCCGTAGCGCAAATCGCCGAGGAGATCGATTCCAACGCAGCTCGTGAACCGGTCCTCGCCGTCGATCTGATGACCACCGGCGACGTACGTGGCATGATCACTGAAACCGCCAACGGCGGCGGCGCGATCGCAATGCTCCTGAATCGCGGGGATTCGCCCACGCGCGTCCAAACCTCTGATGTTAAATTGGGTGCCGGAGAAATTGCGGCGTTCGATCTAGCGCTCGACGAGAAAATTGAAATTTTCGATACGATCGAGCTTCCAGCGCACTCGGCGCGCATCCTGCGCGTCAAACGCTAGAAGCCAAATCGATCACGCTCGCGCCCGCTCCCGCGTGCAATACGGCTCTGGAGTCTTCAACCGGCTCGCCGGGATACAGCTTCGCGTAATATCCGCGATCGATCGATTCGATCGCCGCGTTCGCGCTCGCCGCGTCGCATAGCGCGACGATCGAACCGCCGAAGCCCGCGCCCGTCAGCCGCGCGCCGAGCGCGCCGCCGCGCCGTGCGCATTCCACGATTGCGTCGAGTCGCGCCGTACTGCATTCGAAGTCATCGGCGAGACTCTGATGCGACGCGTTCATTAGATTTCCCATTTCGTCGAGGCGTCCCGCTTCGAGCACGTCCGCCGCGCGAATCACCCGCTCGGTTTCGCTGAAGACGTGTCGCGCACGTTTCAGAATTTCGAGCGGACGGTTCGAATCGGGCTCGATTCGATTCGATTCATGGCCAAGCAACTCTGCGTCGAGCGACGTCTGCGATACACCAACGATGCCCGCCGCCTCTTTCAGATCCGCGCCGAGTCGTGCCGGCGACGCGGCCGCGAGTTTCTCGACAAGGTCCGCTGCGTTCCATTCGGGTAGTGCGCGAACTACGTCGCCGAGGATCTTGACGCCGTCGAGCTTCAGCGCGCGCCCGAGAATTCGCGCCGCCAACGCGCACTCCACGACGCGCCGATTGTATTCCGCGCGCACCTTTCCCGACTTGTCCGCGACTTCCCGGCTGTCCGCCACGACCAACGCGGCGTTCGGCGGCATCCTCACGGCGCGCACTCGCAACGGATCGAACTCGATGAACAGCGCGTGATCGCGACGCCCGAGAATGGACGCCGCCTGATCCATCCCGCCCGCGCGCGTCCCGACGTACCATTCGCTGCGCGCAACCATCGTCGCGGTTTCGAGCGCGTCGAGCTCGAGTTCGTTCACCGCCATGAATGCCATCGCAGTCGAAACCGTCAGCGCGGCGGATGACGACAGCCCCGCAGCTGCTGGCACGCGGCCATCGACAACCATCGAAGCACCGCGCCAATTGCCGCGCGCGGAGAAGCGACCGAGCACGCCCTGGATCGCCGCCTTCACGTAGTTCGCCCAATCGCCGGTTGCGTACGGCGGAATCCGCCGTTCGATCGCGAAACGTCGCGAGGGCCACGCAGGGTCTGCGTTGGCAAGTTCGATTTCGTCTGTCGCACTGGCGACGGCGACCACGATTGTCGATCGATCGATCGCGACCGGCAGCACGGGCAGGCCGCTGTAGTCGGTATGCTCGCCGATCAGATTGACGCGACCGGGCGCGCGAGCCGCAAAGATTCGCGCGTTGTCGCCGACGCGAACTCGGGCGGCGAGCCGCCGAGCGCGCGCCAATTCTTCGGCGTCCCATCCGTCCGGCAGATTCATCGCCGCTTCCCTTTTGGCTTGAACCACGCGCGCGCCGCCTCGACGTCTTGCGGCGTGCCGACGTCGCTCCAGAATCCACGCATATCAACCGCGCGCACGACGCGGCCGTCCGCTATCATTTGCGCGATTGCGCCGGGGACTTCGAGCTCGCCCCGCGCCGACGGCTCGAGCCGCGCGAGGTAGTCGAAAATCAGCTGGCTGCTCGCGAACAGGCCCGCGTTGTTCCATTCGGTCTTCGCGGTTCCGCGCGCCGGTTTTTCATCCAGCCGTTCGACCATCATGTCTGCATCCACGTAAACCGCCGCGCCGCGAAACGGATCCTTGACGCGATTCACCGCGAGCATCAAATCGTACTCGTCGTTGCGCGCGTGTTGGACGAAGCGGGGATAGTTCGCTCGGTCCATCAGAATGTCCCCCCATCCGAAGACGAAGCGCGGTTGGCCCGCGAGATGCGCCTTCGCCGCGAGGATCGCGCCGCCCGTCCCGTTCAGCTCAGGCTGCCTGCCGGTGGTAATTTTGATGACCGGATTTTCGCGTTGATAAGTTTTCGCCCATCCTTCGATTTGCTCGGACAGATATCCCGTCACGACGACGAAATTCGTCAGTCCCGCCCCTGCGAGCACGTCCACGATGTGCGAAATCAGCGGCGCGCCCGCGATATCGAGGATTGGTTTCGGCGTATCCGCCGTCAGCGCGCCCAGACGTTTGCCGCGCCCCGCCGCGAGCAGGACCGCCGTCGTAATTTCCGCCGCCACGCCGACAGGATAGCATCGCGCGAGCGTTCGAGGGTGCTTGGCTGGCGGTATATAGTTGAGTAAGAGTTTAGCGAGAGCCGACAATGTTTGGTGAGATAAGTCCTCGCAAGAAAGCACGCGCGCCGTTCATTTCCATCGAGGAAGCGCTCGAGGAAACGCGTCGCGGCCACATGATCATCCTGATGGATGACGAGCAGCGCGAGAACGAGGGCGACTTGTGCATGGCGGCCGAAAAGGCGACGCCCGAAGCGGTCAACTTCATGGCCAGGTTCGGGCGCGGGCTGATTTGCCTGCCGATGTCGGCGGAGCGAATAGACAGGCTCGGGCTCAGCATGATGATTGGCGACAACCAGGCGCCGCTCGGTACCGCGTTTACGACGGCAATCACCGCGCGGCGAGCGTCGGGGTCGGGAATCTCGGCGCAGGATCGCTCGACGACGATTCTGCAGGCGGTGCGCGAAGACGCCAGCGGCGCCGAGTTCATCACGCCCGGCTACGTCTATCCGCTTCGCGCGCGCGACGGCGGCGTGCTGGTGCGCACGGGGCAAACCGAAGGCGCGGTCGATCTCGCGCGGCTGGCGGGACTCAAGCCGGCGGGCGTCATCTGCGAGATTCTGAAAGAGGACGGCACGATGGCGCGGCGCGACGACCTGGTCGAGTTCGCGAAAGTGCACGGACTGAAGATCGTCACGGTCGCGGATATTATCGAGTATCGGCTGCGCAACGAGACGATGGTCCAGCGGATTGCGGAGGCGAAGCTGCCGACCGCGTACGGCGAGTTCAGCGCGATCGTTTATCGCAACCTGGTCGATTACACCGAGCACCTGGTGCTGGTGATGGGCAAGGTCGATCCGAAAAAGCCGATTCTCGTGCGGGCGCATCGCGAGTACCTGCCGGGCGACGTGTTCGGCTACTCGGTTCGCAACACGCGCAACCTGCTGCGCTCCGCGATGGAACGAATCTCAGCGGCGGGCGAGGGCGTGCTGTTGTATCTCAAGCGCGAATCGAACGCGCTGGCCTCGGATTTCGACGGCGGGCGTCCGGCGCGTCGCGCGACTACGCGGGCTAACACGCCGGAGGCTGATTTCCGCGATTACGGAATCGGCGCGCAGATTTTGCGCGACGTGGGCGTGCGCAAGATGATAATCATGTCGGACGCGACGCCGCGGCTGGCCAATCTGCCGGGATATGGATTGGAAATCGTGGGCTCGGTTCCGCTTTCGACCAACGGCAAGCACAGCGCCGCCGCCAAATAGATGCACACTGCTCAGGAACCGTGGCACCGCTCGCGTGGTTCCTTTTACGGGAAAGTCATGACAGGCAATTTCCGATTCTTTTTTCGCGGCACGATTGTAGCCGCAGTTTTCCTCGCCGTATCTTTGCTTGCAGCGCCGCCAGCCCACGCCGTCAAGGCGAACGAGCTCGTTAAAATCAATTCCGCGACGATCGATCCGCCGCTAAAGGCGGGTGGATCGAGCACGCTCAAAGTCGCCGCCACGGTGATTCCCGACTGGCATATCAATTCGGACAAGCCATTCAGCGAGGATTACATCCCGACCAAGCTCGAGGTAAGCGGCCCGGTCAGCGTGACGCCGGGCGCAATCAAGTACCCGCCTGCGGAAACGATGGCGCTCGACCCTGCGGCAGGTGGCGACAAGATCTCGGTGTTCGGCGGCGATATCAAATTCGAGGTGCCGCTCAAGGCGGCCGCCGACTTCGCGCCAAAGCCGGGCGACGCGCTGACGGTCACGATCGACTACCAGGGATGCAACAACAACGAATGCCTGCGGCCGGCGTCCGTCAGCACCACGGTCGCGCTGGCGGCACCAGGAGCGGCGGCGGGCGTCGTCGAAGGAATTGGAACCGGCATCGCGACTCGCGGCGGCTTAGGGGGCGGCGACGACGATTCCGGCGGCGCGATCGCGCATATCTTTGACAATCACGGTTGGTTCCTTGGCTTCCTCGCGGTATTTCTCGGCGGCCTCGCGCTGAACCTGACGCCGTGCGTCTATCCGCTCATCGGCGTGACGATCGCGTACTTCGGCAACCAGGGTGGCGGCCATCGCCGCGTGATGTACCTGGCGATCGTTTTCGTGCTCGGAATCGCGCTGATGTTTTCGTCGGTGGGAGTCGCCGTCGCGATGTCGGGCGGGTTGTTCGGCGCTGCGATGCGCAATCCGTTCGTGCTGGTCGCGCTCTCGATGGTGCTGCTGATGCTCGCGGCGTCGAGCTTCGGTCTCTTCGTCCTGCAGCCGCCGAATTGGATGCTCCAGCGCGCGGGCGCCGCCCATCCCGGATACGTGGGCGCGTTGCTGATGGGCCTCGGGATGGGCGTAGTCGCCGCGCCGTGTATCGGGCCGATCGTGCTGGGCTTGCTGCTGATGGTGGAGCGCACTGGCAGCGCGCTTTTCGGTTTCGCGCTGTTCTTCACGCTGGCGCTCGGACTTGGCGTGCCGTACATCGGGCTCGCGATGGCGGCGGGGCATATCCGCCGCCTGCCGCGGTCGGGCGAATGGCTGGCATGGGTCGAGCATCTTTTCGGCTTCGTGCTGGTCGGTCTCGCGCTCTACTTTCTCGATCCAGTCGTGCCGAACAATCTGATGACGCGAATCCTGCCGTACTACGCGGCCGGCGTGGGAATTTACCTCGGCTTCATTTCACCTGAGGGCCGGAGTTGGCGTCCGTTCCTCGTGATGAGGTCGGCTCTCGGACTCGTCGCGGTGGCGGCCCTCGCGTTCATGCTCTATCCAAGACAGGCGCCCGAGAAGCTTCGCTTCGAGCCGTTCGACTCCGTCCTGCTGGCGTCGGCGGCCGAAGCGCGCAAACCCGTCCTGATCGATTTCAGCGCCGACTGGTGTATCCCATGCCGCGAGATGGAGCATTCGACGTTTATCGATCCATCCGTAGTCAGCGAAGCCAGGCGCTTCGTGCGGATGAAGGCGAACCTGACGGCGCAGGACAAAAAGACGGAAGAGCTGACGAGCAAGTTCGAAATCCAGGGCGTGCCGACGATGATGCTGATCGACTCGGCAGGCAAGGTGGCGCAACGCAAAGTCGGCTACATCGGCCCGCAGGAAATGCTCGCGGAGTTGCGGCAGGTCGATTGAATGCGGGGCTCCTCGCCCCGCGCCCTCGGCAGGGGTGACCCCTGCACCCAGCACTAAGAAAAAAGCGTTTCTTCCCTAAAATAGTTCTAACAGGGACGAAGTCCCGCATCTTCTCTTTTCTTACATTGGGTGCAGGGGTCACCCCTGCCGCGGGAGCGGGGCGCGCAGCCCCGCTTACGATTTCCTCGCCGCGCTTCGCTTCACATTACCTCCGCGCTCTCGTACATTCGCGGGTATGAGGTTCAGCCATGGCTGCGAATGATGGCTTCGTGCGCGAGATTTTCGCGATGGTCAAAGAGCGGCGCTCTTTCGGACGACATCCGATCTGGCATCGAATCGCCGATGGCAAAGTCTCGCAGACTGGACTGTGCAACTTCGCGACGCAGTTCTTTCTGCAGGTGCGTGAATTCCCGCGTGCGCTGAGCGCATTGCATTCGCGATGCGTCAACGCCGAGGAGCGCGTGAAGCTCGCGGAGAGCCTGTACGAAGAGGAGACTGGCAAAATTTCCGGCAGCGCGCCGCATCCCGAATTGTTCATCCGGCTCGGACTCGGCGTTGGGCTGAGTCGCGACGACATGATCCACGGCAAGGCGTTGCCGTCGACGGCGGCGCTGATCGACTGGTTCGAGCTCTCGACCAAGGACCGCTCGTTCGCGGAGGGAATCGGCGCTATCAATCTCGCGGCGGAGGGCCAGGTGCCGGGCAACTTCGCGCCGTTTGCGCGCGCGCTCGAAAAGCATTACGGACTTTCGCGGGAGCAGGTCGCGTTTTTCGACGTGCATGAAATCGCCGATCGCGATCACAGCGACGTCGGCGACAACATTCTCAGTCATACGCCGATGAGCGAAATTGAGCGCGCGAAAGTATGGGCGGCGGTCGAGCGCTCGCTCGATATGTGGTGGCAATTCTTCGACGGAATTCAGCGCGCGTGCGATTGAAATTTTTGGCTTGTTATTGAGCGCAATTTCTGTCGTTTCCGCCACGGATCTGTGCGCACTTATCTTCGCAAAATGGTGTTCTGTTAACGGCACCGCCGAGTTTTAATAAAACGCGGTAGAGGCGGTGCGTCGATTAGGCGGAAAATGCCCACTCAGTGGTTGCTTTTCTATCCACAAGCGCCGAATTCAAATATCGTTTGATTGCTTGATCGCACAGTCGATTTTTCCTTTACTTTAATGCCATAGACAAATACAATTTTGAGTGGCGGTGGGGATGCGGAAAGGTAGTTCATCGCTCGTCCTTTTCTATGGCAAATAAACAATCGTCCGACGGCTATGGCGCCGAGTCCATCAAGGTCCTCGAAGGACTCGAAGCGGTTCGCAAACGCCCCGGGATGTACATCGGCGACACCGCCGAGCGCGGCTTGCATCATCTCGTCAACGAGATCGTGGACAACTCGGTTGACGAGGCGCTGGCCGGTTTCTGCAACGAGATCAACGTCGTAATTCTGAGCGACGATCGGATTTCGGTGGAGGACAACGGCCGCGGAATCCCGGTCGACATGCATCCGACGGAAAAGCGCTCGGCGCTGGAAGTGGTGCACACGGTGCTTCACGCCGGCGGCAAGTTTGAGAAGAGCGCCTACAAAGTTTCAGGCGGATTGCACGGCGTGGGCGCGTCGGTGGTCAACGCGCTCAGCGACGAGTTCGAAGTCGAAGTTCACAAGAACGGCAAGATTTATTTTCAGCGCTATGAGCGCGGGCTGCCGAAGACCAAGGTCGAAGAGCGCGGCAAGACCAACAGCAAGGGCACCAAGACTACCTTCACGCCCGACTCGAAGATTTTTCCCGAAATTAAGTTCAAGTACGAAATTATCGCGCGCTACCTGCGCGAGATGGCGTACCTTAACGCGGGACTGCGGATCAGGCTCCGCGACGAGCGAATCAACAAGGCCGAAGAATTTCACTACGAGGGCGGAATCGCCGAGTACGTCGCGACGCTCAGCAAGAGCAACGAAGCGCTCCACGACGTGATTTTCTTCAAGGGCGTGCGCGAGGGCGTCGACGTCGAGGTCGCGCTGCAATGGACCGACGCGATCCACGAGGTGATTTTCACCTACGCCAACAACATTCATACCGCCGAGGGCGGGACGCATCTGTCGGGACTCAAGTCGGCGCTGACGCGAACGCTCAACAACTACGCGACCAAGAACAGTCTCTTCAAAAACAAGGATATGCGGCTGGAGGGCGACGACACGCGCGAGGGTCTCGCCGCGATCGTGAGCATAAAAATCGGCGAGCCGCAGTTCGAAGGCCAGACCAAGACCAAGCTCGGCAACTCCGAGGTCGAAGGAATCGTGTCGGGGCTGGTGAACGAGAAGCTCGGCGAGTTCCTGGAAGAGAAGCCGAGCATCGCGAAGAAGATCGTCGCCCGCGCAATCGAAGCCCTCACCGCGCGCGAGGCCGCGCGCAAAGCCAAGGAGCTCGTGCGGCGCAAGGGAGTGCTCGATTCAGGATCGCTGCCCGGCAACCTAGCCGATTGCCAGGAGCGCGATCCTTCGCTCAGCGAGCTGTTTATCGTCGAAGGACCATCGGCAGGCGGCTCCGCGAAGGAAGGCCGAGACCGCAAAACCCAGGCGATCCTACCGTTGCGAGGAAAGATTTTGAACGTGGAGCGCGCGCGTATCGACAAGATGCTCTCGTCTGAAACGCTGCGCATCCTGATAACGGCACTGGGGATGGGTGTTGAAAAGGACAAGGATGTCTCCAAGCTCCGCTATCACAAGATCATCATCATGACTGACGCTGATGTCGACGGATCGCACATCCGCACGTTGCTGCTCACGTTCTTCTTTCGCCAGTTCATCGAGATCATTGAGAACGGCTACCTTTACGTTGCGCAGCCGCCGCTGTTCCGGGTCAAGAAAGGTAAGAGCGAACGATACGTTAAAGATGAGAATTTGCTCGAAGACTACCTGACTGATCTTGGCAGCGAGGCGGTAATGCTCGAAACCGGTAAGGGCAAGGATGCGCACGAATACAAGGGTGCTGCGCTGAAGACCCTGGTTCGAAAGGCGCTGCATCTCGAGCGTATGTACGAGTCGCTCGAGCGCCGCTCCAAAGAGCGTGCAATCATCGCGGCGCTTGCCGAGCTCGCATCCGATAAGAGCATCACTGATGAGTCTTTCGGATCAGACAAGACGGCTAAGCATATGGGCGAGGCGATTAAGAAACAAATTGGGCAAGACAATCTCACGCTTCAGGTTCAGCCCGACGGTGCGAATTGGCGGGCGGTATTCTCCCACACACAGAATGGCACCACACCCCCGACGGTAATCGATTTGACGGTGTTCCATTCGGGCGAGCTTCGCGAGATTCGCAGGCTCGGACCGGAGATTGCCGCAATCAAGGCGCCATTCAAATTGAAGCTTGGCGATGGCGAAAATACGGTCGAGACGCTCAAGGGAGTAGCGGACGCAGTTCTGGCTGCGGGCCAGAAAGGAATCGAAGTCCAACGCTATAAAGGACTTGGCGAAATGAACGCCGCCCAGCTCTGGGATACAACGATGGATCCCGAAGTTCGTTCACTCTTGCGGGTGCAGATCGGATCGCTGGAAGCTGCCGAGGAAATCTTCACCAAGCTGATGGGTGACCTGGTGGAACCGCGCCGAGCCTTTATCGAGGAGAATGCGCTTAACGTCCGCAATCTCGACATCTGAAGAAACCTTGATGCGCGAACCTGACGCGTCGCATGCCGTCGAGAGAAGCTTTGCACGAAGAGATCCGCGTCATGGCGACGAACTGCGCCGTGTGCGAGCGTGATGCGCGCGATGCGGAACAGGACCTCGGCATCAACCTCGAGCTCGAAGGCATTGCTCATCCGGAAGATTCTTTCGCCTACGATTTATTGCCGCATCGACGCGAGCTGCATCGCGAGAAGTTGCTCCGAAAGATCCGGAAATTTGCGGGGAGCATCTAAAATAAATGGCTGAAACCAACGGCAACGAACCACATCGCAACGAACCTGCGCTAATAAATATCGAAGAGGACATGCGGCAGTCCTATGTGGACTACGCGATGTCGGTGAATATCGGGCGCGCGCTGCCCCAGATTCGCGACGGGTTGAAACCGGTCCATCGCCGAATTCTATACGCGATGTTCCAGGCCGGGTTGCTCGCGAATCGCAAGCACGTCAAGTCCGCTCGCGTGGTCGGCGATGTTCTCGGTAAATACCATCCCCACGGCGATACCGCGGTCTATGACGCGCTGGTACGCATGGCTCAACCGTTTGCGCTGCGTTATCCGCTTGTCGATGGTCAGGGCAATTTTGGATCGATTGATCCCGACGAACCGGCCGCGATGCGCTACACGGAGGTCCGCCTAACGCGGCTGGCGGAGCGCCTGCTCGCCGATATCGACAAGGACACGGTCGACTTTCTGCCAAATTTTGACGGCTCTGAGGAGGAGCCCGAGATCTTTCCCGGCCAGGTGCCGAACCTGCTCATCAATGGTTCCGACGGCATCGCGGTCGGGATGGCGACCAACATCCCGCCGCACAACCTTGGTGAGGTTTGCACCGCGCTGTTAGCGTTGATCGAAGACCCCGATCTGAGCCTCGAAAAGATTCTCGACATTATTCCAGGTCCGGACTTTCCGACCGGGGGCCAGTTACTTGGCCGTCAGGCGATTCGCCAAGCCTATCTGTCCGGGCGCGGAACGCTCGTCATGCGCGCGCTCGCGGCGATAGAGACCGACAAACGGTCGGGCCGCGCATCGATCATCGTCCGCGAGATTCCGTACCAAGTGTATAAAGGCCGTCTCATCGGCCGCATCGGCGAGCTGGTCAACGACAAGCGCATCGAGGGCATTAGCGACATCCGCGACGAGTCGGATCGCGACGGCATGCGGATCGTGATCGAGCTCAAACGCGACGCCGAGCCCCGCGTGGTGCTGAATCAGCTATACAAGCTAACTCAGATGCAGCAGGGGTTCGGCCTCATCATGCTCGGCATTCACGAAGGCCGCCCACGCGAAATGAACCTGCGCGAGACGCTGCTCGCATTCATTGAGCATCGCCGGGTCGTGCTCACCCGCCGTACGCGATTCGAGCTGAGGCAGGCCGAAGCGCGCCTGCACGTCCTGGAAGGTTTGATGATCGCGCTCAAGAATCTCGACGCGGTGATCAAGCTGATTCGCGGATCGAAGGATGCCGAAACCGCGCGCAACGGACTGATGAGGCAGTTCTCGCTCACGCAGATCCAGGCGCAGGCCATTCTCGATCTCACTTTGCGGCGATTGACCTCGCTCGAGCGCGACAAGATCGAAGCGGAGCACAAAGAGGTCTCGGACACGATCAGGCGACTCAAGAAAATTCTCGCCGACGAGAAGGAGCTGCTGCAGCTGATTCGCAACGAGTTGACCGAAATCAGGGAAGAGTTCGGTGACGCGCGCCGCACCCAGATTATCGAAGCAGAGGGCGAATTCTCGGTCGAAGATCTGATCGTCGAAGAGGATCAACTCGTCACCGTCACGCACGGCGGCTACATCAAGCGCACTCCGCTCTCGCTCTACCGCACGCAAAAACGCGGCGGCCGCGGCAAGATCGGCGCGACCACCACCGAAGAGGACTTCGTCGAACATCTCGAGCGCGTCTCGACCCACGACCGCCTGATGTTCTTCACCAGCGCCGGCAAGGTTTACGAGCTCAAGGCCTACGAACTGCCGGAGGGCGGACGCGCCGCCAAGGGTCGCTCGATCGCCAACCTGTTGAGCCTCGCCAATGACGAGACGCTGTCCGCATTTATTCCCGTGCCACGCGATACCGCGAACAAGTTTGTCTTTTTCTCGACTCGCCGCGGCCGCGTGAAAAAGACCGCGCTCGACGAGTACGAAAATATTCGCTCGACCGGAATCATCGCGATCAATCTCGAAGACGGCGACACGCTGGTCGACGTGCGCATCACCGACGGCAATCAGCAAATCGTGCTCTCGACCCGCGAAGGACAGGCGATTCGCTTCAAGGAAGAAGAAGCGCGCCCGATGGGCCGCGCCACCGGCGGCGTCGTCGGCATGGAACTCGAATCCCAGCCCGTCAAGGACGGCAAGACCGTCACCCTCGTCGAAGACGAAGTGGTTTCGATGTCCACCGTGCGAGACGACGAAACCCTCCTCACCGTTTCGGAACTCGGCTACGGCAAGCGCACGCCCGCCTCCGACTACCGCCTCACGCATCGCGGCGGCAAGGGCGTCATCACGATGAATGTGACCGAGAAGACCGGCAAGGTGATCAGCGTCCGCCAGGTCGGCATCGACGATCAGGTGATGCTGATAACCGACGGCGGCAAAGTGATTCGCCTGGCCGTCAAGGGTGTGCGCATCACCGGCCGCAACGCGCAGGGAGTGCACATGGTGCGGCTCGAGGGGGACGAACGAGTCCGCGCAGTGGCCGGGATGGCCGAGCGTGACGAGGATGACGCCAACGGCAACGGATCCAATGGCAGCGGCGATGCGGAGGATTCCGAAGAGTAGCTAATGCAGTAGCTAATGCAGTAGCTATTGCAGTGACTATTCGATAATAGTCACTGACTATGCCTTCGCGCTCGGCCGCGACGACATCTTACTATGCCATCGCGCCAGGTTCGTCTGTTCCAGCAGAATCCGGATGTCGACCGTTCGCGCGAAATCGATCATGCACAGCGTCGTGATATCCGCGATTGAGTATCTGTCACCCGCGATGAATTCCCGGTTCTCAAGCTCCGTCTCGAGCCACGCAATGCGCTCGATTGCCGCGCGCTTCTGAATCTCGCCGAACTCCGGAATCCGGCGCCCGCGTCCCTTCGCGACCTCACTCAGATGCGACCACACGTGACCCACCGGCGCAAAGATTTCCAGCTCGATTCGGCGATTCCACATCTCGACCAACGCCCTCTCGCGCGCGCCGACGCCGAACAGCGCTGGCTCCGGCTGGATTTCCTCGAAGTACCGGCAAATCGCGACGCTCTCCGAAAGACAGCTCCCGTCGTCGAGCTCGAGAATCGGCAACGAGCCGAGTGGATTCTTCTTGTAGAACTCCGGCGTGCGATTCGCGTTGCGCATGATATCGACTTGCACCAGCTCGACGTCGATTCCCTTCTCCGCGAGGAAGATCCTCACTCGCCGCGGACTCGGCGCGAGTGTGAAGTCGTACATCTTCATCGCGCCATTCCACCCCGGCCTCTAGTCGCCGACCGGCGGCTCGCCCGCGCCCGTCCCTTCCGCGCTGTAAGAATCGTCGGCCGCCGTAAGTCCCTTGCCCCGCGCGATCTCGAATCCCATCGAGCCGAGAATTTCTTCGAGCGCGTTCAGCGCCAGCATCACGTTTTCGCGCCGCGAGCCTTCGCCCATCAGACCGACGCGCCAGATTTTGCCTTTGAGCGGTCCGAGCCCGGCCGCGATTTCGATATTGAACAGTCGCAGCAGCTCGGCGCGAACTTTCACATCGTCGATTCCCGCCGGCACCGCGATCGTCGTGAGCTGCGGCAACCTGTAACCCTCCTGCGCCGCGAGCTCGAGACCCATCGCCCGCACTCCGACCTGGAACGCAGCCGCGTTGATGCGATGCCGCCGCCATCGCGCCTCCAGCCCTTCCTCAACGACGATCCGCAGCGCCTCGTAGAGCGCGTAGTTCATCGTGATCGGCGCCGTATGATGGTACAGCCGGTCGGGCCCCCAGTACTGTTCGATCAACCCAACGTCGAAGTACCACGAGCGACACTTCGTTTTGCGCTTGCGAATCGACTCCATCGCGCGCTCGCTGAACGTCACCGGCGACAGCCCGGGCGGCGCGCCGAGTCCCTTCTGTGTGCAGCTGTAACACGCGTCGATTCCCCACTCGTCAATCTCGACCGGCACGCACGCCAGCGACGTCACCGCGTCGATCGCGATCATCGCGCCGTGCCGATGCGCCAGCTCGGCGATTTCCTCGATCGGCTGATGTATCCCCGTCGACGTCTCGGCATGAACGACCGCGACCAGCTTCGGATTTTTCGCCGCCTTCAGTGCCGCCGCGACTTGCGCCGGCTCGACGATCGTTCCCCATTGCGCCTCGACCTTGTGAACCTTCGCGCCGAGGCGCGACGCAACTTCCGCCATCCGCGTGCCGAACGCGCCGTTGACGCCGATCACGACCTCGTCGCCGTCTTCGATCAGATTCGCCATCACGGTTTCCATCCCCGCCGAACCGGTGCCGGAGACGGGAAAGGTGATCTCGTTGCGGGTGCGAAACACGATGCGCAGCAGCCGCTTGATATTTTCCATCACCTTCAGGAAATCCGGGTCGAGATGCCCAACGACCGGCGACGCCATCGCTTTCATCACGCGCGGATTGACGTTGGACGGCCCCGGACCGAGCAGGATCCGCGCGGCAGGCCTGAGTTCAGGAAATGAATCCGCCACCTTCTTTTCTCCTTCACTTGCGCCAGAAACAGTAAAACAGCAATCCGACTGGGTATCTCTCTCCTGAAAACAAAAAAACAAATCGAACCTTGCTATTATGACCGCCAAGGATCAACCGCAAAAGCACCGGCCGTGGTAGAGTCGCACTGGTAATGAGCGCCATCGATCGCAAACTTCTCGACGAGCTTCGCGAAATTCTCGGCGACGGCGGCATCGTCTCGCGCGCCACCGAGCTCAAGGTTTACGAGTGTGACGGATGGACCGTCGAAAAGAACGCCCCCGACGTGCTGCTGCTGCCGCGCACGACCACGCAGGTGAGCGCCGTCCTCGCCGCGCTCCATCGCCGCGGGATTGCGTTCGTCCCGCGTGGTGCGGGCACTGGCCTTTCCGGCGGATGCCTTCCGCTGAACGCGCCCGCGATGATCTGCACTTCGAAGATGAATCGCATCGCCGAAATCGATCTCGACAACCGGCGCGTCGTGGCGGAGAGCGGCGTCGTCAACCTGCACGTCACCAACGCGGTCAAGTCGAGCGGGTATCTTTACGCGCCAGATCCGTCGTCGCAGGTCGCATGCACGATCGGCGGCAACATCGCCGAGAATTCCGGCGGTCCGCATACCTTGAAATACGGCGTGACCACCAATCACGTGCTCGCGCTAGAGCTCGTTCTGCCCGACGGTGAAGTCGTCGAGCTCGGCGGGTCCACCGAAGAGCGATGCGGATACGATTTGGTGGGCGCCGTCGTCGGCGCGGAGGGAACGACGGGAATCGTCACGCGCGCAACGCTTAAACTGATGCGCGAGCCCGAAAATCATCGCACCCTCCTCGCCACATTTCCCGACGCCGACACCGCGACGCATACCGTGTCGAAGATAATCGCGTCGGGAATTGTGCCGGCCGCGCTTGAAATGATGGACCAGCTGATCATTCGCGCCGTCGAGGAGGCGTTCCACGTCGGCCTGCCTCTCGACGCGGGCGCGGTGCTCATCATCGAGCTCGAAGGCCTCGAGGCCGGGCTCACAACTTATGCCGACGAGGTCGTGAAGATTGCGACTGAGGCCGGCGCGTCGAGCATCAGGCTCGCACGCGACGAAGCGGAGCGCGCGTTGTTGTGGAAGGCGCGCAAACGCGCTTTCGGAGCCGTCGGCCGCCTCGCGCCGAATTACGCGACTCAGGACGGCGTCGTTCCGCGAACTTGCCTGCCGCGGATTCTGCGCGTGATCGCCGACGTCAGCCGCCGCTACGACTTGCGCATCGGCAACGTGTTTCATGCCGGCGACGGCAACTTGCATCCCATCGTTCTTTACGACGAGCGCGAGCCCGATCAGGTCCGCCGCGCAATCGACGCGGGGCGCGAAATCCTCCGCGCTTGCATCGAGATGGGCGGCAGCCTGACCGGCGAGCACGGAATCGGCGTCGAGAAAATCGGCGAGATGCCACTGATGTTCTCGCCCGCCGACCTTCGCGTCATGACCGAGCTGCGCCACGTGTTCGATCCATTCGAACGATCGAATCCCGGCAAAGTGATCCCGCAGCCCGGCGCCTGCGTCGAGGTAGCCACCCCGCGCCGCCAGGTACCGATCTGAAGGTTTCTCCCAGCGGATATCGTGGCTGACACTACATCCTCAAACCTGGCGAACCGGCTCGACTCGATCGTCGGCGCCGGCCGCGTTCGCGCGCCTGTAGATCGTGAGGCGCGCGCCGCGGATACGATCGTCGAGCCCGCGTCAGTCGAGGAGATTTGCGAGCTCGTCCGCATGTGCGAGGCGGATCGCATCGCGCTCGCACCCATTGGCGCGGCGCGCTCGCTCGCTGGGATTCGGCGCACGCCCATCGCGCTTGGTATCTCGATGGCGCGCCTGTCGCGAGTCGTCGCCTATGAGCCCGGCGACATGACGGTGGTTGCGGAGTCTGGGATCACCGTCGGCAGACTGAATGCTGCCATGGCTGATGCCCGCCAGCGACTCCCCGTCGATCCATGCAACCCGTCGATAACAACTCTCGGCTCGCTGATCGGCGCCGCGCATTCGGGACCGCTTCGACTCTCCGAGGGCACCTCGCGCGACTTGCTGATCGGGGTCCGCTTCGTCGGTCACGGCGGCAACCTCGCTCACGGCGGCGGCCGCGTGGTCAAAAACGTCGCCGGGTATGATTTGATGAAGCTGATGGGCGGTTCATTCGGTACTCTTGGAATAGTAACTGAGGCGACTTTCAAAGTGCGTCCGATTCCGACTGACTACTGCCTCGCGATAGTTCCTTACGCGCGCGCGGCCGACGCATTCGCCGCCGCCTACATACTCAATGAGGCGCTGCCACTGAGTAATCTCGATATACTCAGTCCCGCCCTCGCGGTTCGTTTCGAGTCCACCGGCCAATTTCTTCTTCTGGCCGGCTTCTCCGGAAGTCCGCTGGAGATCGGTTACCAGGCCGAGCGCATTCGCGATTTGCTGGTCGCGCGCGGTCAAATTCTCGACGGCGATGCCGCTCTCACCAGCTACGAAATGCTTCGCGATATCGATTTTCATTCGACTCCGCTGGCCGCGCAAATCGCGGTTCCTCCAGCGCAGCTCGCATCAGTGCTGGAGACCTGCAGTGTTGAATTTCGCGCCCACGCCGGCTCCGGCGTCGCGCAGATAATTCCATCGCATGAACACAGCGCGGAATCTCCCGCTGAAACTGTCGCGCGATGGCGCGAAGCTGCGCGCGGCGCCCGTGGTAATCTTCGATTGCTCGCCGCGTCGCCCGCCATCCGTGACTCGCTGGAATTCTTCGATACGCCCAACGATGGCGCGCTCGCACTAATGCGCCGGCTCAAGGCGGCCTTCGATCCGGCAGGAATCTTTAACCCCGGATGCTTCGTCGGAGGAATCTGATGGCGGCGCCGGACGTCACATCTTCAAAATCAGTGCGCGATGTTTGCGACTACGACCTGTTGTTCGACTGCGTCCATTGCGGGCTCTGCGCCGAGGCTTGTCCGACCTACATCGTGACGCGCTGCGAAATGGACTCGCCGCGCGGCCGTATCTATCTGATGAAGTCGCTCGCCGAAGGCCGCATCGAGCTCGACGACGACGCCGCGCGCCATCTCGATTTGTGCCTCGGATGCCGCGGTTGCGAGACCGCCTGTCCATCCGGCGTTCACTACGGCCGCCTGATTGAAGGCGCGCGCTCGTTCGTCGAACGCAATCATCCTCGCGGTTTTGTCGATCGACTCAAGCGGCGCGCTGTGAGCGCGATTTTCCCATACCCAAATCGCCTCCGGATGCTGCTCGCGCCGCTGAAACTCGCCGATTGCCTTGGCCTGAGACCCGCTCTCAGAGCCATCATGCCGCGCATGGTTCGCGACTGGCTGGATCTTCTGCCACAGCATGAACCCGGCGCGTCGCCGCTCGCCGCTGAAGCAACCATCGTACCGGGCGCGAAAGCACCGAGGGTCGTCGTGCATCACGGATGCGTCGCGCAAGTGCTTGCGAACTCGGAAAACGTCAACAGTGAGCGGCTGCTGGCCGCCGCCGGCTATCGCGTCGTCCAACTCGAACCGACGCCATGCTGCGGAGCGCTCGATCTGCATTCGGGTAATGCCGCGCGAGCCCGCGACTTTGCCCACGCGAACGTTCGTGCGCTGAAGAACTCGGGCGCCGACGCAATCGTCTCGGCCGCGTCGGGATGCTCGGTGGCAGTCGCCGAATACGGCGACTTGCTCAAGGACGAACCGGACTTCGCCGAAGACGCGCGCGCGGTCTCCTCGAAAGTCCGCGACTTGAGTTCCTTGCTGCTCGACATGCAGACGAATCCGAAGCGCGAATTCCGATGCCGCATCACCTATCACGACGCTTGTCACCTCGCGCACGGACTCGGCGTTCGCGAAGCGCCTCGCAGATTGCTCGCTTTGATCCCCGGCTTGACGATCGTCGAGATGAATGAGTCCGATCTGTGCTGTGGCTCGGCGGGATCCTACAATTTGACCGAGCCCGCGATGGCGCGCGAACTGGCGCGACGCAAAGCCGACAACATCGTTGCGACCGGCGCGGACTACGTCGTGCTTGCAAATCCCGGTTGCGAGTTTCAGATCGCTGCCGAACTTCGTCGTCGGGGTTCGAAAATCAAAGTCGTCCACCTCGCCGACTTCCTCGCGCTGGCGTCCCGGTGACTCTTCACGAAGTCAAGCTCTACTTCGCATACACGAGTCCGTATTCGTACCTCGCGATGCGGCCCGCGTACGATCTCGAGTTGTCTCATCGCGTCCGCCTTCGCTTCATCCCATACGGCGTTAACATTCGAAAAGTTTACGGCCCGCTCGATCGCGAAGACGCCGACCGGCGCAAAGTTCGATATCTGTATATCGACGCGCGCCGAATCGCGAAGGAGCGCGCGCTCGTCATCTATCCGCCGAAACGGATTTTCAGCGCGCGCCTGGCGTTCTACGGCGGCCTCTACGCCGCGGCGAAAGGACAGTTCCGGCCATACTCGAATCGCGTCTTCGACCGATTCTGGAAACAGGAACTCGATGTGGAAAGCCGCGAAGAGATTTCAGCAGTCGTTGCCGAAGTCGGTCTCGATCCCGTCGAATTTCTTCGCTATGCCGACACCCGCGCGCGCGCCGACCTGGACGCATGCTTCGCCGAGGCCGACCGTGACAAGGTCTTCGGCGTTCCGACGTTCATTGTGGACAACGAACCGTTCTGGGGTGAGGACCGACTCGATTGGGTGATTCGCAAGCTCGACGCGATGGTCCTTCGCCGCTGAAATTCAGCTGTGAGTGATCGGAATGTGCCGAGGCTGCGATTTCACGCGCTCGAGCCAAGCGCGAATCGCCGGATGACCCGCCAGGTCGAAGCCGCCTTCGCCGGCAACATGCGTGTAGGCATAGACCGCGATGTCGGCAACCGAATAACGCTCGCCGACGAACCACTCGCGCGACTCCAGATGCCGTTCCATCACGCCAAGCGCGTCGTATCCGCGCTGGCGCATCAGCTCAATGATGGTGCGGCGCGGATCGGGGACATCGGGGTGAATCACCAGGAACCGAACGCTGGCGATGTACGGTTCGTGGCTGTACTGTTCGAAAAACAGCCACTGAAGAACCTGCGCGCGCTGGAAACGATCGGGCGGCATGAATGGCGTGCCTTCGGCAAAGTACAAAATGATCGCGTTCGACTCGAACAGCAGCTTGCCGTCGTCCAGTTCGACCGCAGGAATCCGGCCGTTCGGAAACTTGCGGAGAAATTCCGGCGTGCGTGTCTCGCCTTTGATGATGTTGAGTTCGATGCGCTCGAACGGGACGCCAAGCTGCGTCAGCAGCAGGCGAACCTTGTAGCCGTTGCCCGACGGCAGGTAGTCGTAAAGGCGAATCATCGTCGCCTCCTCATGGTGCAACGATCAGAGTTCAGGACTCGACGGCAGGAAAGTCTCGCCCATCAGGTAGGCGTCGACGGCGCGCGCGGCCTCGCGCCCTTCCCATATCGCCCACACCACCAGCGATTGTCCGCGACGCGTGTCTCCGGCCGCGAACACTCCCGGCACGCTCGACATGTAATTCTCGCATTGCACGTTGCTGCGCGGATCGAGCTTGAGACCGAGCTCCGAAATTATGCCGTCCGGCTCGGGGCCGAGAAATCCGAGCGCGAGCAGCACGAGATCGCACTCGATCTCGAAGTCGGTGCCAGGAATTTGCTCCATCACCATCCGCCCGTTGTCATGCTTCCAGTTGAGCCGCACGCCGTGCAGCTTTTTCACCGCGCCGTTCTCGCCCGAAAACTTGCTGGTGTTCACGCTCCAGTCGCGCTGCACACCTTCTTCGTGCGAGCTCGAGGTGCGCATGATCATCGGCCAGTCGGGCCACGGCATTTCGTCGGTGCGCTTTTCCGGCGGCATCGGGAGCAGCTCGAACTGATGCACGACGATCGCGCCCTGGCGATTCGACGTGCCCAGGCAATCGGAGCCCGTATCGCCGCCGCCGAGGATGACCACGCGCTTTCCGTTGGCAGTGATCTCTCCTGCGGGATCGAGCGCGTCGCCAAAGTTGCGCTTGTTCTGTTGAGGCAGGAAATCCATCGCGAAATGAATTCCCTTGAGCTCGCGTCCCGGGATTGGCAGGTCACGCGGCTTGGTCGCGCCCATCGTGAGCACGATTGCGTCGTACTTCGAGCGCATCTCGTCCGCGTGGATGTCGAATCCCACACGGCAGTTGGCGACAATCTCGAGGCCCTCGGCCGTCATCTGCTCGACGCGCCGGTTGACGATCCACTTTTCCAGCTTGAAGTCCGGAATCCCGTATGTGAGCAGCCCACCCACGCGATCCGACCGCTCGTAGAGTGTCACCGAATGTCCAGCGCGCGTGAGTTGTTGCGCGCACGCCAGCCCCGCCGGTCCCGAGCCCACGACTGCGACTCGCTTGCCCGATTTGCGCGCGGGCGGCAGCGGCGCGATCCATTTTTCCGCCCATGCGTGATCGATAATGTTCTTCTCGATCAGTTTGATCGTGACGGGATCGTTATTGATGTTGAGGACGCAGGCTTCTTCGCATGGCGCGGGGCAGATTCTGCCGGTGAACTCCGGAAAATTGTTGGTTGCGTGCAGGCGGTCGATCGCCTCGCGCCACCTGGCCCGGTAAATGAGATCGTTCCAGTCGGGAATGATGTTCCCGAGCGGGCAGCCCTTGTGGCAGAAGGGAATTCCGCAATCCATGCAGCGGGCGCCCTGCGCGCGCAGCTTGTCTTCGGGCATCTTGAGGTCGAATTCGCGCCAGTCCTTCAGGCGTTCGCCGACCGGCCGCCGCGAAGGTGTCTCGCGTTTGATCTCCATGAAGCCCGTGATCTTTCCCATCGAAGCCGCGCTCTCCCAAGTATCAGGTCAATTCTGATTAGTCAGTCGATTACTCACTCGGCTAGACTGCCGCCAGCCGCGCGAGATCGGAATCCATGTTGAGATGCTGCCGTTCGAGCACCATCCGATACTCAGTCGGCAATACTTTGACAAACTTCCTTGTATATTCGTCCCACTTGTCGAGGACACGGCGCGCGACTGCGCTCTGCGTGTACTGCTGATGCCGCACGATCAAGGCATGCAACTGCTTGAGTTCGTCGTGGTTGCCGATTGGACCCAACTCGACCATTCCGGGGTTGCAGCGCGAGGCGAACGAGCCGTCTTCATCCAGCACGTATGCGACACCGCCGCTCATGCCAGCGGCGAAGTTGCGGCCGGTCGGGCCTAGCACCACGACCAACCCGCGCGTCATGTACTCGCATCCATGGTCGCCGACTCCCTCGACGACGGCGTGCGCGCCGCTGTTGCGCACCGCGAATCGTTCGCCGGCTACGCCACGGAAGAACGCTTCGCCGCCAGTCGCGCCGTAGAGGGCGACGTTACCGATGATGATGTTCTCTTCGGCCTTGAAGGTCGCCTCCTTCGGCGGACGCACAGAGATAAATCCGCCTGATAGTCCCTTGGCGCAGTAGTCGTTCGCATCGCCTTCGAGGTAGAGCGCGACTCCCGGCGCGAGCCACGCGCCGAAGCTCTGGCCGGCGGAACCTTTCAGATGAATCTGTACCGTGTAGGGCGGCAGTCCTTCCGCGCCGTAGCGCCGCGAGACCTCCGCCGACAGCATTGTGCTGACGGTGCGGTTCACATTGCGAATCGGAAGATGAATTTCGACGGGCTTGCGATGCTCGAGCGCATCCTTCGCGAGCTCGATGATCTGATTGTCGAGCGCCTTGTCGAGACCGTGATCCTGCAGCTCGACACAATGCAGCGGCTCGTCCGGTCCCACATCGGGACGACGGAGGATGTTCGCGAGATCTACGTTGCGCGCCTTCCAGTGCGCGATCGCCTCATTGGCGTCCAGGCATTCGACGTGCCCGACCATTTCGGCGAGCGTGCGGAAGCCCAACTGCGCCATGTACTCGCGCAGCTCGTCCGCTATGAACATCATGAAGTTCACGACGTGCTCGGGCTTACCCGCGAACTTCTCGCGGAGCACCGGATCCTGGGTCGCGATGCCGACCGGGCAGGTGTTCAGATGGCAGACGCGCATCATGATGCATCCCGAGGCGACCAGCGCGGCGCTCGCGAAGCCGAATTCCTCGGCGCCGAGGAGCGCGGCAACCGCGACGTCGCGGCCGGTCTTGAGCTGGCCGTCGGTCTCGACGTGGATGCGTCCGCGCAGACCATTCATCACGAGAGTTTGCTGCGTCTCCGCGAGTCCCAGCTCCCACGGAATTCCCGCGTGCTTGATCGATTGCAGCGGAGACGCTCCGGTGCCGCCGTCGTAACCGCTGATCAGCACGACGTCCGCCTTGGCCTTTGCGACTCCGGCCGCGATGGTGCCGACGCCGACCTCGGCCACCAGTTTCACACTAATGCGCGCGCGGTTGTTGGAATTCTTGAGATCGTGAATAAGCTGCGCGAGATCCTCGATTGAATAAATGTCGTGATGCGGCGGCGGAGAGATCAATCCCACGCCGGGCGTCGAGTAGCGAATCTTCGCGATGAAATCGTCAACCTTGTGGCCGGGAAGCTGACCGCCCTCGCCGGGCTTCGCGCCCTGCGCCATCTTGATCTGGAGTTCGTCGGCGTTTACGAGGTAGTGGCTGGTGACACCGAAGCGCGCCGACGCGACCTGCTTGATCGCGCTGCGCCGCCAATCGCCGTTGGCATCGGGCACGAAGCGCGCGGGATCCTCGCCGCCCTCGCCGGTGTTGCTCTTGCCGCCGATCCGGTTCATCGCGATGGCGAGGTTTTCGTGCGCCTCTTTGCCGATCGATCCGAACGACATCGCGCCGGTCTTGAAGCGCTTGACGATTTCGGTGGCCGGCTCGACTTCCTCGAGCGGCACCGGCGGCCGGCTTGAATTGAACTTGAGCAGCGAGCGAAGCGTGGCGAGCGTGCGGCTCTGCTCGTCGACCGCCTTCGTGTATTCCTTGAACAGCCGGAAATTTCCCGAGCGCACGGAATGCTGCAGCCGTGCGATGGTGTTCGGGTTGTACATGTGGAATTCGCCGGCGCGTCGCCATTGGTACTGGCCGCCGACGTCGAGATCGCCGTCGAGGTTCGCCGCCACCTTGAACGCGTAGGTGTGGCGTTCCGCGGTCTCACGCGCGATCGCGTCGAGACCGACGCCCGCGACGCGCGACGGCGTCCACGTAAAGTACTTGTCGATCACGTCCTCCGACAATCCGATCGCCTCGAAAATCTGCGCGCCGCGATAACTCTGAGTCGTCGAGATGCCCATCTTGGACGCGACTTTCGTGATGCTCTTGCCGACCGCCTTGACGAAATTATGGACGGCGGTGTCTTCGTCGATGTCGCGGAGCTGGCCGTCGCGAATCATCCCGGCCATCGTCGCGTACGCCAGGTAGGGATTGACGGCGCCCGCACCGTAGCCGACCAGCAGGCAGAAATGCATCGCCTCGCGCGGCTCGCCCGACTCGACGACGAGGCCGGCCCGCGTGCGCGTCCCTTCGCGAATCAGATGATGATGCACGGCGCCCGTCGCGAGCAGCGCTGGAATGGCGGCGTAGTCGGCATTCACGCCGCGATCCGAAAGCACGATTATCGTGTAGTCGGATTCGATCGCGTCTGAAGCACCGCGACAAAGCGCATCGAGCGCGGCGCGAAGCCCGGCTTCGCCGTCATTAACGCGGTACAGCGTGGAAAGCGTGATCGTGCGCAGACCCTCGACGTCCAGCCGTTTGATCCTTTCGAGTTCTTCGTTGGTGAGAATCGGCTGCTTGAGTTGAAGCTGACGGCAATGACGCGGCGATTCCTCGAACAGATTGTCCTCGGCGCCAATCGTCGTCTCGGTCGAGGTCACGAGTTCCTCGCGAATCGGATCGATCGGCGGATTCGTCACCTGCGCGAACAACTGCTTGAAGTAATTGTAAAGCGGCTGGGGCTTGTTCGAGAGGACTGCGAGCGGAGTGTCGGTGCCCATCGAGCCGACCGGTTCCTGCCCGTTGGTCGCCATCGGCGCGAGGATCATTTTGAGATCCTCGATCGTGTAGCCGAACGATTGCTGTTGCCTGAGCAGCTCGTCGTCTTCAAAGCAATCAATTGCAGGCGCGCCGCTTGCCTCGGGAAGCGACTCGAGTGTGACGAGACTGCTGTCGAGCCACGTGCGATACGGCTGTCGCGCCGCCATCGACTGCTTGATCTCTTCGTCCTGAACGATTCTGCCGAGCGCAGTATCGATGAGGAACATTTTGCCCGGCTGCAAGCGTCCTTTGAGCGCAACGTTCTCCGGCGCGATGTCGAGCACGCCCGTCTCGGACGCCATCACGACCAGTCCGTCCTTGGTCACCGTGTAGCGCGAGGGACGAAGGCCGTTGCGATCGAGCACCGCGCCGATTCGGATGCCGTCGGTGAACGCGATCGACGCGGGACCGTCCCACGGCTCCATCATGCAGGAATGAAAGTGGTAGAAGGCGCGTTTGCTGTCGCTCATCTGCGCGTCGTTCTGCCACGCTTCCGGAATCATCATCATAACGGCGTGCGGCGTCGAGCGACCGGTGCGAATCAGCAGCTCGAGACAGTTGTCGAACATCGCAGAGTCGCTGCCGTTGGGCTCGACGATGGGCAACAACTTCTTGATGTCGTCGCCGAACAGCGGCGAAGAAAAAAGTTTCTCGCGCGCATGCATCCAGTTGATATTACCGCGCAGCGTATTGATCTCGCCGTTGTGCGACATGAAGCGATAGGGATGCGCGCGGTCCCAGCTCGGAAACGTGTTGGTCGAGAAGCGCTGATGCACCATCGCGAGCGCGGTCTTGACGGCGCTATTGAGCAAGTCGGGAAAGAACTGCGGAATCTGTGTCGAGATCAGCTGACCCTTGTAAACGACGGTCAGCGCCGAAAGGCTGCAGAAATAAAATAGCTCCGGATCGAACAGGCCAAGTTTTTCCGCCTCGGACGTGGCGCGTTTGCGAATCACATACAGCTTGCGCTCGAGCGCTTCGGCATCCTTCACGTCGGCGCTGCGCGCGATGAAGACCTGGCGGATTGCGGGCATCCCGCGGCGCGCGATATCGCCGCACGCCGACTCGACTACCGGCACGTCGCGCCATCCGAGCAGCCGCTGCCCTTCTTCGTTTACGATCCGCTCGAACGCCTCCTCGCATTCCCTGCGCTTGGCCGCGTCGAGCGGCAGGAAAACCTGGCCGACTCCGTATTCGCCGGGTGCCGGCAGTTTGAAACCGAGCCGCTCCGCTTCGCTCGCGAAAAAGTCGTGCGGAATCTGCAGCAGGATTCCAGCGCCGTCGCCGGTACGCGGATCGCATCCGCAGGCGCCGCGATGCGTCAGGTTGTCGAGCACCTGCAAGCCTTTGGCGACAATGTCATGCGAGCGCTCGCCCTTGATGTTGACGACGAAGCCGACGCCGCACGCGTCGTGCTCGTGAGCGGGATCGTAGAGACCCTGTTTTTTTGGAATGCTTCGGTAGTTGTGCATCATGACACCCGTCTTGGATCCGGCGGCGCGGATTTCGTGGCGGCGTGGCGATGCCGCCTGCCGTTGGCCGGCTCGTTCGAGTCGCCGTTGGAATGCGGCGAAATCAAACCGCGCTCGGTATGCGTCGACAGCACCACCATCGTTTCCGTCCGCGCCACTCCCTCGATCGAGCGGATCGCACTGATGAGCCGCTCGAGCGACGAAGTGTTCTCGGTTTTGACTTTCATCATGAGCGTGTGCTGGCCGGTGACGTGATGGCATTCGAGAACGTCGTCGAGCAGTGCGACCGATTCCTCGAACAGCGAAATTGTCTTAGGATGCGCGATCGACACGCCGATGAACGCGGTAACGTCCTTGCCCAGGCGCGACGCGTCGACGGCGGCGTGGTAGCCGGTGATCACTCCGCCATCTTCAAGTTTTTTGACGCGCTCGTTGACCGACGGCGCCGAGAGGCCAACTTGCTCGCCAAGTTTGACGAGCGGAATCCTGCCATGTTCCTGCAGGAGACCGATAATCTGCAGGTCAATAGCATCGAGTTCGGGGGAATCTCCGCCGAATTTCATAAGGTTATCCTCGTCGAGTGACGATGAACATAGAAGGAAAGCAAAATTGTGTCAAGTGTTTATAAGGATTTCGCACAGTAAAACATAGGTTTGTTCAGGTACAATTGGCGAGACCCGACGAAATACGGGGCGAAACGAGTGTTTGCCCGCAAATCTACATTGCGATTGTCCGATGCGGGCGCGATCGCTCAGGCGACACGCCATTTGCGCCGAACCTGTGTGTTCGGGAATCGCAGACCTTACTCAGAACCTACTTTATGTAGTAGCCCGAAACGCGCCACTGCCCGTCTTTGTCCATCATCGGGGTCACCGTCTCCGTCGCGGACTTCTTGTTCGCGAATGAGCTGTCGTACTGAATCACGACATACTGTCCATCCGGCGCGCCCGGCAGGCTGGTCGCATACTGCGCGACTTTCAATTTCCTCGACACAACGGCTCCAAGAGGTGCGCGTGCGGCATGGAATTGCTGCACGAAAGCGTCTTCAGATAGAGCGTCCTTCACAAGCTGGCTCGCCTGCTGATAACAAGCCCGATAGTCGCCGTTGTCCAGCAGCTTGAGCCAGGTGTCGGCCGCCTTGGTTGCCTGCTCCACCGCAGCATCATTCGCCGCGCGAGCATTTGAAGGGCCGAGCACGCAGACAAAGATCGCCAACGCGGCTACAGAGTGGACGAACGCGGTTCTCATCATGCCGCGCGCGCTACTCGCCCTTGAAATTTGCCGGACGCTTTTCGACGAACGATCTCGCGCCCTCGAGATGATCCTTCGACGTGAGCATCAGGTGCTGGGCGTGACGCTGGTAGTCGAAAAAGTATGGCAGATTGAGATTCAGACCGACTCGCAAAGCTTCCTTGGCGAGCCGCTGCGCGAGCGGAGCCTGCGCCGCGATTTTTTTTGCGAACGCGGCGGTCGCCTCGCCGAGCTGAGCGTGCGGCACGACTTTGTTCACCATCCCGATTCGCTCGGCCTCAGTGGCATCGATGATGTCGCCGCTCAGGATGAGTTCGTACGCGCGTGCCAGCCCAACGAGTCGCGGCAGCACGAGCAAGCCGCCCGCCTCGGGAATCAATCCGCGACGAATGAAAACCTCGCCGAAGCGCGCCTGGTCCGAACACACGCGCATGTCGCACATCAGCGCGATGTCGCATCCGTAGCCGACTGCCGCGCCATTGACGGACGCGATGGTCGGCTTCGGATAAGTGACGAGCAAATCGAGCGCGACGGGGCGATGCTCGCGCCATTCCTCGACCAGTTTGCGCTGGGCAGGTTTGGCGTCGCGAAATTCGGGATTGAGAAAAATTTCCTTGACGTCATCGCCTGCGCAGAAAGCACGCCCCGCGCCCGTCAGCACTACGACGCGCACGCTGTCGTCGGCCTCGGCGTCGCGCAACGCGTCGATCATCTCGTCGTAAGTCTTGATCGTGGCGGCATTCATGGCGTGCGGCCGATTAATCGTGATGGTCGCGACGGCGTCGCGCTTGTCATAGAGAATGTCGTTGTAAGGCATGGCGATAACTCCTCATGCGAATACGGATATGTGAGCTATTTCAAATCCCGAAAATTTTGGCAATGCGGACCGGACGGAGGCGCCCGGCTACGAATGCGGATACGCGTCGCTTCCCATCTCGAGCGCGTCCAGTCCCGACCATTCCACTTCCACCAGCACCCGGTTGCCGATCGTGCGCTCGACGATCTTGAAAAACAGGATCGCGAGACCGAATACCACGATCAGGTTGACCGTGACGCCGATCAACTGCGCGAAGAATTGACCCACGTCGCCGTAGAGCAGGCCGGTCACCGGCCCCGCCACGCCGTTCCATCCGTCGCCGTAGGTGCCGTCGGCAAACAGGCCAAGCGCCAGCGCGCCCCATATCCCGCACGCGCCGTGGACGGCTATTGCGCCGACCGGATCGTCGATTCGAAAGCGGCGTTCGAGTTCCAGCACTGCCCACACGACCAACAGACCCGCGACAGTGCCGATCAAAACCGCCGCCGCCGGCGTTACGAATGCGCACGGAGCGGTGATCGCGACCAGTCCGCCCAACAGGCCGTTGCTGGCCATCGCGATGTCCGGTTTGTTGTAGCGATGCCACAGGTAGAGCAGCGACGCGAGCGCGCCGGCCGCCGAAGAGAGCATCGTGTTCACCGCGATGATCGCGATTCGAGGATCCGATGCGGCCAGGGTTGAGCCGCAGTTGAAGCCGAACCATCCGAACGCGAGAATCAACGTTCCGCTGACGGCCATCGGCAGATTGTGTCCCGGCAACGCGCCGATCGCGCCGTCGCGCCGGAACTTTCCGATGCGCGGGCCCACCATGTAAGCGCCGGCGAGCCCCGTCACTCCGCCAGTCATGTGCACGACCGACGATCCGGCGAAATCCAGATGGCCGTGGCCGAGGCCCAGGTTCACGCCGAGCTGCGAGAGCCATCCCCCGCCCCATACCCAGTTGCCGTAGAGCGGATACAGGAACATCGACATGAACAGTCCGTAGATGAAGAACGCTTTGAATCTCCACCGCTCCGCCATCGCGCCGGTTGGAATCGTCGCGGCGGTGTCCATAAACACCAGCGAGAACAGAAACATGCCGAGGCTCGCGGGATCGCGGCTGACGTTGAGCAGCGCGAACTTGCTGAACCCGAGGATCCCGTACGAATGCGCGCCGATCGTGATCGACAGCTCGTGATGGCCGATCGCGCCCATGCCGAGCGATGGCCAATGCGCGACGCCGCCCATCATGAAGCCATAACCGGTGAGCCAGAAACCGATGATGCCAATCGGATAGATGATTAGGTTCATCGCCATGGTGTTGACCGCGTTCTTCGAGCGAGTGAACCCCGTCTCCACCATCGCGAAACCGAGCTGCATGAACATCACGAGGAACCCGGCGATCAACAGCCACGCGAGATTCAGCGAATTGTCGAGCGGCGGCGATGACGCGGCAGTCTGCGCGCACGCGACGGATGCAAACAGCGTCAGCGCGGCGAAAATGGCGGCGGCCAATCCGAGTTGCGATCGTCTCGGCATCATTTGGTCTGCCCTCGATACGACCGGCGCGCAGCAGACGGCGCCGCCGGGTAACGGTTTGCGAGCCAAATCAAAACTAAAAAAGCCCCGATGAGCGACGTGAAAAACAACACGTATCCGAGCCTGCGGCGCATGTTCTGCATCGCGAGGCTGCGTGGATGGAGCCGCTCGGCGCGGTTCTGCGGTACGACGCGCGACGGATCGCGCAGGTCCTCGAGCAACGCCGCCGCGCTCGCATAGCGGTCGCGCGGATTACGCTCGATCGCGTGCAGGATGATCTCCTCGAGATGCGGATCGAGATCGGGATTGAACGCGCTCGGCGGCTGCGGATCTTCGGCGGTCTTCGCGCGCATCACGTTGTAAACGTTGGGTCCCGAGTAGGGCAGGTGGCCGGTCAGCATTTCGTAAAGAATCACGCCCAGCGAATAGATATCGGTACGAACGTCGCCGCGCCGGCCGCTGACCTGTTCGGGCGCCATGTAGTCGGGCGTGCCAATCGTCGACGACAGCCCGGACCAGGTTAGTCGCCGCGCGGATTCGTCGAGTGCGATTCCGAAATCCATGACCTTGGTCTGACCCTCGGCCGTCACCAGCACGTTTTCCGGCTTCAAATCGCGATGCACCACGCCTTCGCTGTGCATGTACACGAGCGTCTCGGCCAACTGCCGCGCGAGATTCAGCGCCTTTTCCACCGGCAGCCCTCCCTGTTCGTGCATGAGCGCGCGCAGCGACGGCCCTTCGATGTACTCCATCGCGATGTACATCCGGCTTTTCTTTCTGGGCGTGAGGACCTTGACGATGCCGGGATGGTCGAGGCGGCGCCCGACTTCCTCTTCGCGCTGAAAACGGCCGTAGAAGACCACGTCGCTCTCGAACTGCATGTAGGGGACTTTGATCGCGACAGTCTTGTCGTCGATTCGATCGATGGCTTTGAAGATCGACGCCATCCCGCTGCGCGCGATCACCTCGGTCAATTTGTATTGATCGAGGTTTTCACCAACGCTGACCTCGCGCATTGTTCAGACCGTCTTGGGGGAAAAGGCAGTCAGCGGACGTTAACACTCGTCACGCACGCAATGGAAGGGGACGGCGACGTTCGAAATGTTTCATCGCCCGAACAATCCGCGGAGTCGATCGCGCCATCCGCCGGTGGCCGCCGTATGTCCCGTATGCGACGTCATTCTGAACACCGCGCAGGTCAAATTGTCTTGCGTGCCGCGCTTGTTGGCCGTGTCGATCAGGTGGCGGCACGCAGTCTCGGCGTCGACGTCGCGGGTCAGCGACTCGAGTTCATGGTCGTCGAGGACATTGTAAAGTCCGTCGCTGCACAGTATCAGGCGGTCGCGCTCCATCAGCGGCAGCGTGATCCGATCAATCGACGCGATGAGCTCGCGTCCGAGGCTGCGCAGAAGCATTCCGCGCTCAGGATGAGTTTTCGCTCGCTCCGCGCTCATCATGCCCATCCTGACCTGGCCGGCGATCATCGTGTGATCCTTGGTGACCACCGAGATATGGCTGTGACGAATCAGATGCAGCCGGCAATCGCCGATGTGCACCGCCGACAGCATCCCCTTCTCCACCACGACCGCGGTCATCGTGGTCGCCATGCGGGACAGTTCCGGCACCGTCAGCGCTTTGTCGTGAATCTCGATGTTGGCGCGGGTGATCGCGCGATAGAGCCGCTTCGCAGCGCCCCACGCCGGCGGGCTCTCGCGGTAAGCCTCGAGCGTTATGTCGATCGCCATCCGGCTCGCGATCTCGCCGCCTTCGTAGCCGCCTACCCCATCGGCAACCGCGAACACCACGCTGTCGGGACTCTCGATGAAATGCCCGCACGAGTCTTCATTGTCGGGCCGTTTCGTACCGACATCGGACAACAGCGCCAGCTCGAAGGCTTGCTCCACGGCGGGAGGAGTGGAGGGCGGCGAATCCATTTCCGGCAAACTACCCAGCAAGACGACCTGACGCAAAGTTTAATGAAATTGCCAAGGGGCGGGCCGCGATCGCTCGCGGCTCGCCCCAGGGATTATTCGCCAGACCAGCTGCTCGGGATCAGGCTGGCTTGGTTACGAGAATAGTATCTTTGCCCTGCTTCTTGGAATTCCGGATGAAGTAAATCCCGCCGTAAACTCCCCAAATCACGGCGATACCTACCGCCATCAGCGGTTCCTTCACGCTGCCAAGTCCTTCCATGGGGCCGATGATGTAGAACGCCATGCAGGCAAAGTTTGCAAGTGCGCCGAAGATTGGAATCGCCATGTGCTTCACGCCGTGGAACATATGATGTTCGCGGTATGCAACTATGCAGCAGACGTTCGTCAACCCGTAAACGATAAACGTTCCGAAATTTGAGATTAGAGTGACCAACGCCAGGCCGTTCGGCAGAGCCGACAGAGATGCGTTGTTGCTCATTCCGATCGCGTACCACAAGTTATGCGGCAGCGTGGCGATCGTCTTGTCGTCCGGTGCTGAGCTGCCAGCGAAGAAATAAAGCGCCGCGTATGCGCCGAGTACCGCCGAAATCGCCGCGAGCGTCCAAATCGTGCGATGCGGCGTCAGGTTCTCGCCATGCAGCAGACCGAAGTGCTCCGGCACCTCCGCGTCGCGGCCCATCGCATAGGTCACGCGGGCGCCCGTGTTGATACAGCTAAGAGTTGTACCGATCAGTGCAAGGAACACGGTCAGCGCCTCGAGCATCATGAACGCCTGGCCATGGCCGCCAAGTAGCGCGTTGCCGATGATCGTCATCATGTCGCCGATTGGCGCCGCCGAGCCCTTTGCGTCGGCCAGGCTGTAGGCACTGCTCATGAAATAGTTGGCCGCGAAGTATTCGATCATGTAGCAGAACAGACCCTGGATCGTCAGCGAGAGCAGGACGCCGCGAGGGATGTCGCGCGTCGGGTTCTTCGCTTCCTCGCCGAGTGCGGTCACCGACTCGAAGCCGACCAGCAGGAAGATCGCGATCGTCGCTTGCAACATGACATAGCTGAAGTTGTGCGGCGCTATTACCGACCACGCGCTGGGATGCGCCGGTGTGTCGCCGGTGAAAGCGTAGTGCAGCACCTTCTTGGTTCCATCGAGCGCAAGGCCCATAGAGCCTTCCGGATGTCCGAGTCGGTATGCGATCGCCAATGCCGCGAAGAACAGCAGCGCGGCGATTTGGATTGCATTGATCGCGATATTGACCATCGTCGAGCCGTTCACGCCGCGAAACGCGATGTATGCGATTGCAAAAGAAGAGACAATCGCCACCAGCGCCATAAACACAGGGCCCGGCGTGCCGGCATTCATACTGTCAGGTGCGAAATTGCCCACAATATATCCGATCATGATCCCGATCGTGGCGACCATCGCACCCGGATAGACCCAGTAGTACAGGTGCGACGCCCATCCAATTGTGAATTTGGCGATGCGCGCGAACCGGAACGCATGCGTCTTGCTGAGGAATGCCTGCTCAGCAAAGAAATAGGAACTGCCCGCACCCGGATAAAGCTTGGCCAGTTCCGAGTACGAGATCGCGGTGGCGTACGCGAGCATCAGGGCGGCGAAAATACCCGCCCACATCGCCATGCCCGACGGATACGCGTAGCCGGCTTGGACCACAAACGTGATCCATAGAAAGGCTCCCGGGGCGATGAGCGCCATCGCATTGACCGTGACTCCGGTCAAGCCGAGGGTCGGTATCATCTTTTTCTGTTCTTCAGCCATCTTGCCTCCTTCGATTCACGGCGGAGGTGGTTTGTCCGCCGCGCGCACGCGTTGCTCCCGTTACGGGCGGGAGTATGGAGGCGTAAAGCAGGAAAAGTGCCATTTCAAAATCGAATAAATCTTGATGAAAAATGCAATGCACCTGCTCAAACAACAGGCAGGCGCCTGCCGCGCGGTCATCACTGACTCGCTACGGTTCCTATAGACCGGTCATTTCAGCCCGCGAGCGATTCGAACTGCCAATTCGCGAGTCGATATACCAAACCGAGCGATTTCAGTTTCATGCCGACTGAGGCCGCCGTTGCGCTGGCGACATCCGCGCGCGTAACCGTTCCGGCCACGATTGGATTTCCGGAAGCCGGGTCGAGCACTCGCAGATCGACTTCATCGGTGTCGGGCATTGTCGCGAACAACCAGGAAATCGCCGCATCCACATCCTCGAGGCATTGCTGCACGAACCTCTGTGCCGCTTGGTCCGGCCGCAGACCTTGATCCCACGGATGAATCAGTCTGGCCCGCCATTCTATCTTGAGCCGATTGCGCATCCTCTTGAGCGACAGGCCGTTGTTGCGAGATCCCGCCTGCCGATTGAAGCCAAGTGCGCGAATCACTTTGCGCTGTCGTCGCCGCTGCGCGAGGTAGGTTACGAACTTTTTTGCCGCGCTTATCACTATCCTGTACTCGAAATTGTTTGGGCCCCGTTCGTCGAAAACTCGTGTTGCCAAATTCTCAGGCTGGGGATCCGAGCGAGGCCCAGTACATGCCTCGCTCGAATCCGCGTCTCACTCATTGATAGCTCCGGCCCCGGTTGGTTTAGTAATCAGAATTGTTTCCTTGCCTTGCTTCTTGGAATTACGGACGAAGTAAATAGCGCCGTAGACTCCCCAGATCACGGAGATCGCGACCGCCATTAGCGGTTCCTTCACGCTGCCGAGTCCTTCGATCGGGCCGATGATGTAGAACGCCATGCACCCGAAGTTCGCGACCGCACCGAAGACCGGTATCACCATGTGCTTCAAGCCGCTGAACTCGTGATGCTCGCGGAAGGCTACGATCGCAACGATATTGGTCAGTCCGTACAGCGCGAAGGTGCCGAAGTTCGAAACCAGGGTGACCAACGCCAGCCCGTTCGGCAGAGCCGACAGAGACGCGTTGTTGCTCATCCCGATCGCGTACCACAAGTTATGCGGCAGCGTAGCGATGGTCTTGTCATCCGGGGCCGCGGAGCCGGCGAAAAAGTACAGCGCAGCGTACGCGCCGAGGACCGCCGAAATCGTGGCGAGCGTCCAAATCGCCCGATGAGGCGTAAGATTTTCGCCGTGTAGAATGCCGAAATGCTCCGGCACTTCAGCGTCGCGGCCCATCGCGTAGGTCACGCGGGCGCCGGTGTTGATGCAGCTTAATGTCGTTCCGATTAGAGCAAGGAACACCGTCAGAGCTTCCAACAGCATGAAAGCCTGACCGTGCCCGCCCAAGAGCGCATTCCCAAGTATCACCAGCATGTCGCCGATCGGTGCCGCCGATCCTTTCGCATCTGCAAGGCTGTAAGCACTGTTCAGGAAGTAGTTTGCCGCGAAGTATTCGATCAGGTAGCAAAACAAGCACTGGATGGTGAGTGACAGGAGCACCGCGCGGGGGATATCCCTTTTGGGGTTGAGCGCCTCTTCGCCGAGCGAGGTGACGGATTCGAAACCAACGAGCAGCAAGATTGCTATCGTTGCCTGAAGCATCATCCAGTTGAAGCTGTGCGGAAGTATTACTGACCACCCAGACACGTGAGCGGGCGTATCGCCGGTCAAAGAGTAGTGCAACACCTTCGAGGTGCCGTCCAGGGCCATACCCGTCGAGCCCTCGGGATGTCCCAAGCGGTACGCGATCGCCAACGCCGCAAAGAATAGGAGCGCGACGATTTGGATCGCATTGATCGCAATGTTGACGTTGGTCGATCCGTTCACGCCCTGAAACGCGATCCACGCGACCGCGAATGAAAAAATGACCGCTATTAGCGCCATGAAAACCGGGCCGGGTACGCCCGCGTTCATCCACGAGGGCGCCACGCTGCCCACGATGTAGCCGATCATCACCCCCATGGTCGCGACCATCACACCTGGATAGACCCAGTAGTAAAGGTGCGACGCCCACCCAATTGTGAATTTCGCGATGCGCGCAAAGCGAAAGGCTTTCGTCTTGCCGAGGAACGCCTGCTCAGCAAAGAGATACGAGCTGCCCGCACCTGGATAGAGTTTGGCCAGTTCCGAGTACGAGATCGCGGTCGCATATGCGAGCATCAGGGCGGCGAAGATGCCGGCCCACATCGCAAGGCCAGACGGGTATGCATACCCGGCCTGGACGACGAACGTGATCCACAGGAACGCTCCTGGGGCGATGAGCGCCATCGCGTTGACCGTGACTCCGGTCAAGCTGAGGGTCGGCACCATCTTAGCTTTCTCTTCCATGCTCTCCTCCGTTAGCTTATCCGCTTGGCTTGCCCCGTTAGTTGCAGAGAAGTCTCGACTAGTTGTCGTCGCGCGGCATTGCCTTAGAGCAAGACGTATGCCTCGGAGCCAATTTCCCCGAGTCCATCCAACGATGAATCAAGTTGTAGACCTATCGATGGAGTGAGCGATCCACCTTAGGTTTCAAATTTTTGTCTAACTGGGAGTTATCTCTGCTGCTGCAAAAAATTCGGTGAGAATGACGATGCCGCATCCAACGGCACTGCCTGTCATATGCGCATCACTGCGGCTTGTCAGCGATTGCGATCGAGCACCGCGACCATTCCCGTTTTGATCGCGTAGTGCGTCAGCTCGAGACGATCGCGCACACCAAGCTTTTGAAAAATATTGTTGAGATGGGTTTTGACGGTGCTCTCGGTTATCGAGAGCCGCTCGGCGACTTCTATATTCCTGAGGCCGGAGGCGACGTAGCGGACAATTTCCGATTCGCGCGGTGTCAATTCTTTACCGCTAGAGCTTTCCTGTCTCGCAAACTCGGTTTGCACCGTTGGTGGCATCCAGACCATTCCATCCGCGACCGACCGTACCGCCATCATCAACGTCTCGATCGCAAATCGCTTCTGCACGACGCCCTTGGCGCCGAGTCGCAGGGCTCTAACTCCATTCTCGGCACTTTCGCTCGCGGTCAGCACGATCACATTTGTCATGCGGCTTAGTTGCGGGATGTCTTCCATCATCCACCGATCCATCTGCAGATCGAGCAGCAGAATTTCGCTGCTCGTGTCGGAAAGGACCGGCTCTACGTCATTTGCCGATTCTATTTCAGCGACGACCTGGGTGTCCGGTTGAAGCAGGAGCAGCGACTTCAGTCCCTGCCGGAACAAAGCGTGATCGTCGGCGATGATGAGGCGCAGCGGTGTCGGCATGACTAGCTGTTCGGAAGTTCGATTTGCAGCCGGGTGCTGCCATCGCTGTGCATGCTCATGTGACCTTCCAACTCCGCGACCCTCGAGGCTATAGCCCATGGCCGCGAAGACGAATCCGACAAGCCCACACCATCGTCCTCTATAGTGATCGAAACCTTGCCCTTGGCTTCGTGCACATCGATGCTTACCAGGTTAGCCATTCCATGGCTCCGGGAATTGCGGAGACCCTCGAGCATTATCTGCAGTATATGCTCGCCGAGGAGACTGCGGCCGCTGAACGCGGCTCGAACTTCAAAGCTTGGATCGGAAATCCGCGCGGCGAGTTCCGCAGGTCCCTGATCGATCCCCGCAAGCGAACGCAGATAGATTCGCACCGCATCGTACTCGCGGGCGACGCCGGTCTGCAGATCGGTGATTTCCAAGAGGGCATCCTGCGGGCGATTCCTGTTCAGGAGAGCCCGGCAGGTCTCAAGGCGCAAGTTAACTCCAGCCAGGGCCTGGACGTAACCGTCGTGCAATGACCGGGCTATGGATTGTCGCTCTGCGCGCGTTTCGAGCTCGCGTACCTGCGCCTCAAACAACGCACGCTGCTGCGAGAAAAAGGCTATCAAATATCCAGCGATCGCGAGGTATACCGCTCGCATATCGTAAACACTGGCAATTCCCTTCGTCAGGACTATCACCAACAAATACAGAGCTACGCTCAAAAACGTCACGCTTACTATCGGTCGCGACTTCGCGCGGCTTCCGGTAGCGACAATCGCGAACACAAAGAATACGTACGAAGCGCTCGTTTGCCCTTCCGATATGAAGGCGACCGCGGTAGCGAAGAACAGGTCGAGGCCGGTTGAAAGCACCTGGAGATTTCTGTTCGCGGTTCGGCGGCTGAGCGCAAGATACATTCCAACGCTGTACGCCAGATGGCATAGCAGGGTCGTCAACGCATAGGCGTTCAGATGGAAGAGGCCGCCCGCGGTGCTGGGGTCGATGTACAGCGACAGCATCGCAATGAGCGAGAGTGCAATTCGGGCTCGAGCGATACTGAGGTCCAAACCCGGGAACTCAGGCAGATTCATACGGCTATCAACCTCTGCGAAAGAATAACCAGATCGAATCGAGTGAACATAGGCGGACCGAGCGCTCGCCGCTCGATCTCATCGGAAGCCGGAAGCGTCGCAAACTATTCTTACAATTTCATTCGCGAACGGGGAATTCCGAGCGCCACCATCAATAGGGGACTCTTCCCTGCCGCGTGCGGCTCGAAGAATTTCGTCGTATCGTCGTCGTAGAAAGTTAGTCCCGTCGCGCCGCGGCCGAGCGAATATGCGGCCAGGTAGGCGCGGCCGCCAAGAATTCCCGCTTCGAGGTGCGCGTCGCCATAGCCGCGATTTCCCAATGCCTGCAGCGCGCGCTCGAGATCGGCCATGTAGACTATGAGCGCGGAAGAATCCATGCCGAGCGGCTGCTCGAGGCATAGATACCCGGCCTCGCCACGGAAGTTGCCCGCTTTCAGCAGCTCGAACGCGCGCGCTTGGCGATTGTAGTAGTACGCGCCGGGTTCCATCCCGTCGGCCGCATTGACGATCAGGTAGGTGTCGGTCAACGGCGGAAAGTCGGCCTGCGGACGCTCGCTCGAAGCGGCCATGATCGTCGCGAGTTCTTCGGCGGTGATCGCTTCCTGCGCAAACGCGCGAGACGATCCGCGGCGCAAAATCGTCTCGCCGAGTCCCATGGACTCTTCCGACGCCACAGTCTCGAAGCGAAGCTCGTTTGCATTAGACGGAGGCGGAGTTGAATCCGCCTTCGCAGCGGAAACCGTCGCGACCTCCTCGGCCGTGACCAGCCGCGACTCGCGATGCATCTTCACGAGGTCGGGGTAAGCAACCTCCTTCGACGAAAGCGGAATCGTCTCGAGCGCCAACGGCTCGACATCAGGCGACGGCGCAGCCGCCTCGTCGGTGCGCCCGAGCGCAACCAGCGCAATCATGCCCTCGCGATCGCCGTCGATTCCGAGCAGAGCTTCCAGCGCCGGGTCCTCGAACGCGGTGATCACCTCCGCTGAAATTTCCTCGGCCGCCGCCGCTGCCAGCAGGTTCGCCAGGATGGTTCCCGCGTCCCAATAGCAATATCGATACGCCCGTGCGCGATATTTCCATTCGCTGCGCCAGTAAATCGCCGACATAACGAGCACCGCACGCGCGCGCCGAATCGAGGGTCGCTTTGCGGCCGCGTCCGCGATGTACCCGCGCCAATCGCCGCGTCTAAGCCCCGCCATCTGCAAATCCGCGGGCGAAAAATGGTAGAGGCCCGTCTCGAGGCCGTCCACGCTGCCCGCGGCCACATAGATTTCGATTGGATACAGCGCGCCCGCCGACGCCGCGGCGCGGAAATGATAGTCATCGGCGCCCATCCGCTTATGGCGCGTCAGGCCGTCGGCACAAAACAGGATTCGTGTCAGCGCGGCCGTCTCGATCGGCGCCGAAAAATCCGCCGGCACGTAGGACGAAAGCGCCGCCAGCGTCGGCGTCGAGGAAAGATTCAGATCGCGAGGCAATGCGACCGACGCGGCACCGGGATAAATCTTGTAAGGGAGCGGCTTGGTGTCCCAGTCCAGAAAATGCGGCGACGAACGCACGCTGGTGTACGAATGCTTGGTGATCTCGTGAAAAACGCGCGCCGCTTCGATGTATTCGTTACCCAACTCGCGCTCCTGATAGACATACCGATCGTTCAATTGACAGGCCCGCCGCCGCGCGTGCTATACGAGTTTTTTGGGCTTTCGACGCAGCCTGTCCACCGGGAGAGATTATCATGGCGCAAAAGCTTTCGCCTTCGGACGTGAAAGGAATGTTCGAGAAGCTCAGCAACTGGGGCCGCTGGGGCAAGGACGACCAGCGCGGCGCGCTGAACTTTATTACCAATCAAAAACGCGCGGCCGCCGCGCGCCTGGTGCAAACCGGCGAAAGCGTCTCGATGGCGCTGCCGCTCGCCACTATCCCCGCCGCCGACAATCCCACTCCGGTTACTCACTTGATGGTGCAGGCGGGCGCCGACTCACACGAGCAGGTCCTTCCTTATTCCGGTGACTATTTCGCGATCGCGCCGCATGGAATGGCCAACACTCATATCGACGCGCTCTGTCACGTCTTCTGGCAGAACAAAATGTACAACGGCTTCGACGCCACCGAGGTCGGATCGCATGGCGCAAAAAAATGCGCGATCGACGTCACCCGCGCCGGTATCGTCAGCCGCGGCGTCCTGCTGGACATTCCGCGGCTCAAAAAGATCGAATGGATGGAGCCGGGCGAGCGAATCTTCCCCGAAGATCTCGACGCCGCCGAAAAAGCGCAGAACGTTCGCGTCGAAGAAGGCGACGTCCTGATGGTCCGCACCGGCCGCGCCGCGATGCGCAAAGTGAAAGGCGGATGGGATCCGATGCGCGTCGGGCTCCCCGGCCTCGACGCCGCCTGCCTGCCATGGCTGCACGAGCGGCGCGTCGCGGTTCTCGGCTGCGACGCCGTCAGCGACGTCGTGCCGAGCGGCTACGACGGCGTACCGCTACCGGTTCACGTCGGCACGCTGGTCGCGATGGGCATCCATCTGATCGACAACGCCGACCTCGACGCGGTCTCGTCCGCCTGCGCCGGCCTGGGCCGCCACGAGTTCCTGTTCTCGATGGCCCCGTTGATTCTCGAGCGCGGCACCGCATCGCCGGTCAATCCACTCGCGATCTTTTGAACTACTCAGTTCGGATATTTGTGACTACTGAGTAATGCGGAGCAGATACCATGAAGACCGAAGAACTGGTTATTGATTGCGACGGTCATATCCTCGAACCGCCGGATCTCTGGGAGAAATACATCGACCCGAAGTACCGCGAGCGCGCGATGCGCATCCGGGTCGGCGACGACGGTTTCGAATATCTCGAAATTGATCGCAAGCGCGCCCAAATGACTCGGCCGGGGCTGCTCGGCTCGCTCGGCGGCATGGGCAAGAAGGTCGAGGACGCAAGGAAACTGCGCGAGTCCTCGACTCGCGGCGAGGTCAAGCCCGAGCAGCTGCGGATGCTCACGCCCAAGCCCGAAGACACCTACCTCAAAGGCGCGGCCTTCGGGACCATGGTGATGAAGGAGCGGCTCGAGCTGCTCAATCGGGAAGGGATGGAGAAATCGATTCTCTACCCGACCATCGGGCTGCTCTGGGAAGCCGAACTTTTCGACGCCGAGCTGTCGGCCGCATACTGTCGCGCGTACAACCGCTGGATCGCGGATTTCTGTCGCGACTCCGGCGGAAGGCTGATCCCGATTGCGCATCTGTCGCTCGGCGATCCCGCCGAAGCGGCGCGCGAGCTCGAGCGCGCCGTCAAGGACGGATGTAAGGGCGCGTTCGTCTGCCCGTTCACCATTACCCGCGTTCCGCACGGCGACCCGCGTCACGACGCCGTCTTCGCCGCCGCGCAGGATCTCGGCGTCCCCCTCGCAATTCATCCGACCTTCGAGCCCATCGGCTTCGGCATCCACCATCGCTACGACAATTTCAGCTGGGCCGCGTGGTATTTCGATCTGTTCGCCGGCCAAGGTGTGCAGCACGCCTTCGGCACGTTCTTCCAGTTGGGCGTATTCGACCGCTTTCCAAAGCTGCGCGTGGTAGTGCTCGAGTCGCAGGCCGGATGGATCGGCTACTTCCTCGATCGCGGTGACGCCATCTTCAACGGCACCACGCTCGGCGCGACGGTCCGCCTCAAGGAGCAGCCGTCATACTACTTCAAGCGCCAGTGTTACATCTCGGCCGATCCTGACGAACGTACGATAGCCGCCATGATGCAGATCGTCGGCGAGGACAAGTTCTTCTGGGCGACTGACTATCCGCATCCCGATCACCCGGGCAACTACCTCGAGGAGTTGAAGGGCATGATCGCACCGATGAAGGAGTCGGGACGCCGCGGCATCCTCGGCGAAAACGTCGCGCGCGCATACCAACTCATGTAGCCAGTCTCGGATCGACACGCGGTACCGTCTACTTCGCTCGCCGCTCGTAATCCTACCCACAGTGCGGCAATCTACTGTGCTGCGCCGTTGCTCAGTCTATACTCGACCATCCGTCCGCTGGAGGAATCTATGCCGCGTCCGAAGATCCGCCGCCGCTCACGAACTTCGACCGCCGCCGCCGTTGCATCGCTGGCGACTCTTTTCGCATGCGTGACTTCCTCCTGCAGTTCGCCATCGTTCCAATATGCAGCGTCTGAATCGATGCCTGTAGAGATGCCCTACGCCCCGCAGGCGCCTCCGCCGCCGATGAACGTCGCGCGGTTGCTCAATGGAAACTGGATGGCCACCTATCCGGGCGGTCCGCTGCGAGTGGTTGTCGGTCTGGACCCGATGCTACGCGGCCGCAATTACGTCGCGACCCTGGTTGACGGCAACAGAAATATCCCGCCGGGCCAGACCGTGTGGAAAGGAACGCTCGACCATCACGTGCCCGGCATTGTGATTGCCGATCAAATTTGCGCCGAACATGGATTCCAAGGGGCGCGATGGGTAAAGGCGCGAATAGTCGTCAGCGACGCGAGCAATTTCCGCGAAGAGCTCGTCGATCCAACCTCCTGCCACGGCTTCCCGGTGCAGTTCACGCGCGTAGGACCCGCGCCGACAGCTCCCATCAAAGACTGACGTCACGAAAATGAAAAGGCCGCCCCGCTCGGGACGGCCTTCCTTCGTGATCTTGACGATGCGAGCAACGCGAGCGGCAGGAAGGATCTCGGACAGCTTCGCGCCAGCGAAGCCGGTACCGGTCTATTGGTTCGCGCGCTGCGCGCGCTCAATTGTCTCTGGGCAGCTGCCGTGTATCTATACCAGCATCCCCGCCTGCACCACCGTCGGTCCGTCGCTCTTTGGAATCTGCGGCTCGCGCTTGCGCTTCATCGCCTTCTCGAGGATCGGCGCGATTCGCTCGGCCTTCTGATGCGCGCGCTTTTGCTCGCGCTCCTTGAACTCCGGCAAAACCTTCTCGGCGAACAGGTTGAGCGACGAGCAGATATCCTCGTGCTTGTTGTTGCCCGCCTGTGAAATGAACACGACCTGGTCAACGCCGGATTCCTCGAATTCGCGCAGCCGCGTGCGAATCTGGTCGGGCGATCCGACGCACGAATTGGTCCCGTCCATACCCGGCAAAGTAATCGGGCTGGTTTTGAAATTGTTCCAAATATTCGTCTTGCCCGGCTCGTGCCGCCCGAACGCGTAGTGATGACCGAGCGCGTACGAAAAAAACTTCAGCCCCTCTTCGCCCATCTTGTGCGCCGCCTCGGCGTTGTTGTCGCACATGAAGCCGGTGACAATCGCGATGTTGGCGTTGATCGCGTATCCGATCGGCTCGCACTCATTCTCCAGCGTCGTGTAATAATCCGTGACCCACTGCCGCGCCTCTTCCGGCGACACGAACGCGAACGTCAGCGCGCCGATTCCGAGCTTGGCCGCCAGATGAATCGTCTCGCGCCGTGAGCATGCGACCCACAACGGCGGATGCGGTTTCTGCACCGGCTTCGGCACCACGTTGCGCACCGGCATCTTGAAGTACTTTCCCTCATGGCCTAGGAAAGGATCCTCGACGAACATCCGTGCGATCACGCCGAGCGACTCCTGCCACATCTCGCGCTTGTCCGCGCGCGGAATGTTGAATCCGCCCAGCTCCAGCTCCGCCGACGATTCGCCGGTGCCGAATTCGACGCGGCCGCCGCTCACCAAATCGAGCGTCGCGATTCGCTCCGCCACGCGCGCCGGATGATTGTACCCCGGCGGCAGCAGCACGATTCCGTGACCGAGCCGAATCTGCTTGGTGCGCTGACTGGCAGCCGCCAGAAAAATCTCGGGCGCCGACGAATGTGCGTATTCCTCGAGGAAGTGATGCTCGACTTCCCACATGTGGTCGATACCGAGCCGGTCCGCGAGCTCGACCTGGTCGAGCGCGTCCTTGAACAGCTTCAGCTCCGAGCCCTCTTTCCACGGCCGCGGCAGCTGATGCTCATAAAATGTTCCCAACTTCATAAGCGCGATTTCTCCTTCGGATTTTCGGTCTCTCTATTCCCCCTTTTCAACGCTGGGGGACAGGACGCGGCAAAATCAGGCCAAACAAGTTCCCTTCTGTTCCCCTTTCCACCCGGGGATAAGGCTATGCAGAATCAACCGCAAATTCGCTCTCTCCTGTCGTTCCCCCTTTCCACCCTGGAAAGGGGGTTAGGGGGATAGGACGGCATGATCCTTAACTCTGTCTCCCATTCCCCATTCCTTCTGGGGAAGGGGCCAGGGGTTAGGGTTCTGTCTTCAATACCCTTGCGGAACATCACACATCACTCACTCGGCGGCGCTGATGCCGTCGTGAACAGCGTGCGCTCGACCATGTCGATCACTTCGCGCTTGCGCCGCTCGATCATCGCGGGCTCGAGCAGGTTCATGTTCCACAGCCGCCGAACCATCGCGGCGGTCGTAAAGTAGCCAATCGTGATCGAGTTGAGGCTCCACATGAAATGCAGCGGATCGACTTCGGTGCGGAACTCGCCGTCACGCTGCCCGCGAAAAATAAAATTGACCGCGATCGAAAACAGCGGCGGCAGCCGCCGCTTGAGCACTTGCCGCCCGACGCCGCTTTCGTCGGCCATCTCTTTCCACATGATTCGCACGAAATCCGGGTGGCTCGCGATAAAATCGATCGCGCCCGCGACCGCCTGGCGCATCCGCTCCTGCCGGCTCTCGCGCCCCCACGCAATCGCGTTGGCCGCGTCCTCGAGACTCTCGAACATCTTGTCGAGCACCGAGAGGTAGAGCTGCTGCTTGGACGGAAAATGGTGCAACAGCGAGGGCGCCTTGATACCTATTCGCTTCGCAATGTCGCGCAGGCTGGTGCCGCGATAGCCGCGCTCGGCGAACAGCGCCTGCGCCACCTGCAACACGCGGTCGCGCGTATCGCCAGGCCGCCGCAGCTCGACCACCTTGGCATTCGCCCGCGCACCAGAATTTTTAGAAACGTTCCGCACCAGCTTGCCAAAAAATCTATCTAACGCCTGTTAGGGAGTCAAACCGCGTCCGGGCCAACCACCCTCGTTGCGTTTCGCTTTATAACTCCACCCGCATCATAGTAAGTTTCGTCCGAAGGAATAGGGTAGGAAACCAAGGAAGCGCCGTTTCTCACATAAACCTTCGCGAAAGCCGCGTCGCGCGGATTTTGCGTCTTTCACTGGGTGCAGGGGTCACCCCTGCCGCCCACCGCGCAGGTGATTATGTCCGCGATGACCGAATTGTACTGGAAGCCGGCTCACGAACTCGCCGCTATGATTCGCAAGCGCGAGCTCAAGCCCAGCGAATTGATGGACCTGACGATCAGGCGAATCGAGCAGACCAATTCCAAGATTAACGCGTTTGTTGCGCTTCGCGCTGACGACGCGATGCGCGAGGCGCGCGCGCTCGACGAGAAGATCGCGCGTGGCGAACAAGTCGGCACGCTCGCCGGGCTGCCGCTTGGCGTCAAGGATCTCGAGGACACGGTCGGTTTGGTGAATAGCCATGGGTCGAAGCCGTTCAAGGACAACCTGTCCAAGACCGACTCGATCCAGGTCGCGCGGCTGAAGGCGGCTGGCGCAATTGTGATCGGCAAGACCAACGCGCCCGAGTTCGGCTACACCGCGCATACCAAGAACCTGCTGTTCGGCGTCACCCGCAATCCGTGGAATCTCGAGCGCACGCCGGGTGGCTCGTCGGGCGGCACTTCGGCGGCGATCGCCGGCGGCGTCGTGCCGATCTCGACCGGCTCCGACGGCGGAGGCTCGGTCCGAATCCCGGCCTGCTACACCGGATGCTACGGGCTGAAGCCGAACTACGGCAGGATTCCGAACGACCCGACACTCGGGATGCAACAATGGAACGACACCTCGGTGCACGGCCCGATCACGCGCACCGTGCGCGACGCCGCGATTTTCATGGACGCGGTCGTCGGCTATCACCCAGCCGATCCCGATTCCATCCCGCATCCGGGAATTTCCTACGCGGCGATTCTCGAGGGGCTGCCAAAAAAACTTCGCATCGCGTTTCATCCTGACTTCGGCCATCTCGTGCAGCACGACGTGGCGCGCGAAATCGCAAAGGCCGCCTCGGTGTTCAAGGACCTCGGCCATAGTGTGACTACTATCGACGATCGCGTCCCTGATACCGGCCGCGCGTGGATGCAGGTAGGCGCGGGGCAGGGCTATGCGATGCTGCATGAGTGGCTCGACAAGTATCACGACGACTTCGGGCGCGGGTTCGCCGTCGGCACCGAAGGAGCGGTTCGCGTGACGTGGAAGCATATGGGCGCTGCGTATCGCCGCCGCACCGAGTTCAACGACTGGTGCCAGCGCGTCTTCGAGCGCTTCGACCTGCTGCTATGCCCGGTGCTGCCGACCGAGGCGTTTCCTGCCAAGGGTCCGATGCCGACCGAGATCAACGGCCAGCCGCTGAAGAATCCGCTCGACGCAGTGGTCTTCACTTATCCGTTCAACATGAGCGGTCATCCCGCTGCGTCGGTGCGCGCGGGACTCACCGACTCAGGCCTGCCATGCGGATTGCAAATCGTCGCGGAGCGCTACTGCGAAGACCTCGTACTGCAAGCGTCGTACGCCTACGAACGAGCGCGTCCCTGGAACAACAAATGGCCCGAGATTTGAGCCTCTCATCCGGTCCCCCTTCCCGCTCGGGAAGGGGTTAGGGATTAGGTTGCACGGAGAAACAGAATCTTGATTCGCGCGCGGCAGACGCGCGCTATATAAGGACCCTCATCTAAATCCTCTCCCTTGCAGGGAGAGGGGAAAAACAAAAACAGAAAAAGGAGATCAACGATGCCTGAGTTCAACGAAAAAGCGATGCAGCAATTCAACCAGAGCCTGATCAAAGAGTTTCGCGCCAACGGCGGCAAGGTTCTTAGCGGCCCGTTCGTCAACGCGCCGCTGCTGCTGCTGACTACCACCGGCGCGAAGAGCGGCAAGCCGTTCACCACGCCGCTGGTGTACACGAAGGACGGCGATCGAATCGTGATCATCGCGTCGAAGGGCGGCTTCCCGACCAATCCCGCCTGGTTCCACAACCTGAAGGCTCACCCGACGACGACCATCGAGATTGGCGCCCAGAAATTTCAGGCCAAGGCGACGATAACCAAGGATCCCGAGCGCCAGCGCCTGTTCGACGCCCAGGCCAAAGTGATGCCCAACTTTAACGAGTACCAGAAGGCCACCACCCGTCAGATCCCGGTGATCGTGCTGGAACGCGTGTAGCCGAGCTCGACGATTCCTTACGCAGGCGAATCAGGTCTGCGGAGCAGGTCGGCTAGAATCGCATAGACTCTCCGATTGACGGCCAGCCCGCCGTGGGAACCTCGCACCTCGACATTCTCGGCGTGGCTCTCTCTCGCCCGCGGCTCATACGGCAGATCCGCGGAGACGTAAATCGACGTGATGGGAATTGAAGGCGGCAACGTTCCTCCGGCGAAAGTGAGCGGCGCTCCGAGCGTGATCAGGCGGCGAACGGCATGCGGCCTGCGCTGCGCAATTGAACGCGCCTGCAGACCGCCCAGGCTGTGACCGATCAACGTCACGCGACGACCGCTGTCACGGAGTTCGTCCTCTACATGCCGGCCGAGTTCCTCGACGATTTCCTCCGACCAGCCCGGATTCGAATCAATCCCGGATTTCACCGGCCGATAGCCCATGCGTTGAAGCCAGATACGCATCGCTGTCAGGTCAAGATCCCCGGCGCCGTACCCGGGAATCACAAGCACCGAATGACCGTCGCCGTGGCGCGCCTTCCATGTCCAAAAGACTGGGCTGGTAACGAGGCCCGACAGTTCGACGGCCGCGACCGCAAATTGCTTCCAGCGTACCAGACGGCTGAGCCAGGATTGCGGTCGCGCCGCGATAAGGTCGTTTATCCCGAGCTCCTGCGATATAGAAGACTGAGTAATCGGAGTCATCACGATGACAGATGCGAGCGATGCCGCGATCATAAATTGCTATCACGCGCACATCTACTATGACGATGCGTCGCGCGACACCGCCGCGCGCGTCCGCGAAGCAATCGAGCGCAGTTTCAAAGTAGAAATGGGCCGATGGCGTGACGCGCCGGTCGGCCCGCATCCGCAATCGATGTACCAGGTGAAATTCAATCCAGAAGAATTCGCCAAAATAGTCCCATGGCTGATGCTGAACCGAGCCGGCCTTAACATCCTCGTGCATCCAGAGACGACCGACGCTTACACAGACCACGCAATAAACGCGCTTTGGCTCGGCGAAAAGCTGAAGTTGCGCCTCGACGTGCTGCGCGGTCTGAAGATCAGCTAGATGAAAACCCGCCGGGTCCACATCATGGGTGCGTCCGGCGCGGGCGTCAGCAGTCTCGGACGCGCGCTGTCGGACGCTCTTGGCAACTCGCATCACGATACCGACGACTACTTCTGGCGGCCCACGAATCCGCCGTATATCGAGCAGCGCGAGCCCGCGGACCGCCTCCGGCTCATGCGCGAGGTGTTCCTCGATCGCTCGGATTGGGTGTTGAGCGGCTCGCTCGACGGATGGGGCGATTCCATCATTCCCTATCTCGACCTCGTCGCGTTCGTGTACACGCCGACGGCGATTCGCCTCGAACGCTTGCGCGCCCGCGAGTTCAAGCGCTTCGGCGCGGAGGCTGCCCCGGGCGGATCGATACACAAAGAGGTGATCGAATTCATCGAGTGGGCATCGCACTACGATGACGGCACTCGCGAGGGCCGCAATCTCGCGCGCCATCAGGCATGGCTCGCGGCACTACCCTGTCGCGTCGTGCGTCTCGATGGGACTCGACCATTGCCGGACCTGGTCAATGAAGTCTGTCGCGCAATTCAGGAGTAAGATTCAGGTTCTGAGTGAGCAAGTGAATACCGCATCGAATCGATACGCCGATCCTGCGATCGCGAGCACGCTCGAGCGCGGCGATACGCTGCCCGCGCGCTGGTACGTCGATCCCGACGTGTTTCAGGCGGAGAAGGAGCGCATCTTTCATCGTGCCTGGCAGTATGTGGGACATACCGGACAGGTGAAAGATGCGGGCGATTTTTTCACAACGCATCTCGGCGACTTGCCCGTCGTAATTGTGCGGGACGCGAGCCTTACGCTTCGTGCCTTCGCCAACGTATGCCGGCATCGCGGCAGCGAGGTTGTCCTCGAGTGCGCCGGCAATCGCAAAACGCTGCAGTGCCACTATCATGGATGGACCTACAACCTCGACGGCACGCTCCGCACCGCGCCGCGCGAAAATGAGCAGCGCGCGTTCGCCAAAGAAACTCTTTCGCTCGTGCCGCTCGCGGTCGAAACGTGGGGGCCGCTGATTTTCGTCAATCCCGCTCCGGCTGCGAGTCCATTGCGCGACGTGCTCGGAGAATTGCCGGCCATCTTCGAGCGCGCGGGGATCGATTTCGCGCGAATGCAGATGCTGCGGCGCGACGTTTACGAAATTGCCGCGAACTGGAAAGTCGTCGTCGAGAATTTCAACGAATGCTACCACTGTCCGATCGCGCACCCGAAATTTTCGGAAGTGATCGACACCAACGCTTACCGGGTTGAGACCGATCACGAATATTTCTCGACTTACTATGGTCCGATCCTCGGATCTCCAGACAATGGCGTGAACTACGCGACGCTATGGCCGAACGTATTGTTCGCGCTCTATGGCAGTCCGCCGAATCTCCAGGCGATATCCGTCGTGCCGATCGATGCGGGACACGCCCGGCAGATCGTCGACTACTTTTTCGCCGCCGATGCGACCGAAGCGCAGATTCGCAACGACGTGGAATTCAGCGACCTCGTGACGCGCGAGGACGTCGTGTTGTGCGAATCGGTGCAGCGCGGGCTCCGCTCGGGCGCGATCGAGCGCGGACACCTGATGCTGTCGCGCGAGCGCGGCATCCAGCACTTCCAGAGACTCGTCTACCGATTCCTGAGCACCTGAGTTCCGGATCTTTTCAGGTGCTCGCTTTCTTGTCGATTCTTGGGAACAGCGGCGTCGTCGGATTTACGCGATGACCCGGTTTGATGCCGTCGCCATAGGGCGCGCGCGCGATCTTCTCGGCGACGTTCAGCAGGCTGAGAATTTTCTTCGACGTTATCGGCATGAACGGCTCGAGGCTGTCGGCGACGACGCGCAGTCCCTCGACCAGGTTGGCGAGGATTTGCGCGACGCGCGGCAGCTTTGTGGGATCTTTGGCGAGCGTGAACGGAGAGGTCGCGACTATATACTTGTTGGCGGCGTCGAGTGCTTGCCAGATGGCTTCCAGAGCGCGATTGAACGCAAGTTCCTCGACGAAGGGGGCCACCCGCGACGGTATCGACGCGAACGTCTCGGATAGTGCGACGTCGAGTGAATCGGCGCCAGCTCCCGGTGCCGCGGTGATCTCTCCCTCGAAGTATCGCGCCGCCATTGAGAGCACGCGGCTGGTCAGATTGCCTAGGTCGTTGGCCAGGTCCGAGTTGTAGCGATCGATCACGCGCTGTTCGGTGAAATCGCCGTCGAGGCCGTAGGTGAATTCGCGCAGGACGAAGAAGCGCAGCACGTCGGGTCCGAGCGTTTGTTGATAAGCGACGGGATCCTGGATGTTGCCCGAACTCTTCGACAGCCGCGCGCCGCCGAAATTCAGAAAGCCGTGCACGTTCAGATGCCGATAGAGCGGCAAGCCTACCGACAGGAGCATCGCGGGCCAGTAGACGGCGTGCGTCTTGAGGATGTCCTTGCCGATGAAGTGCTCGGTGACTGGCAGAATCGCGGCGAGCGACGCGTCGCTGGTATCAGGCAGTTCGCTCACGTAGGCCCAGAAGGCGTCGTACCATACCCAGGCCACGTACTCGTCGTTGAACGGCATCGTGATGCCCCAATCGAGACGCGCCTTGGGACGCGAGATGCAAAGGTCCTCGAGCGGCTCGTCGAGCATCCGTAGAGCCTCGTTGCGATAGCGCTCGGGGCGGATGAAGTCGGGATTTTTCTCGAGGTTGCGACGGATGGTCTCGCGATGCTTCTCGAGCTTCAGGAAATAGTTGCCTTCCTTTATGCGCTCGACGGGAGTGTTGTGCACCGGACAGATGTTGCCGGGCTGCAATTCCTTTTCGGTGTAGAAGCGTTCGCATCCGACGCAGTACAGGCCTTCATAGTCCTTGAAGTGGATGTCGCCGCACGCGTAACTGCGCGCGAGCATCTTCTGCACGAACGCCTGATGCACGGGGTCGGTGGTACGGACAAAGAAATCGTAACTGATGTCCAGCCCGACCCACGCATCGCGAAAGTGCGTGCTGATCTTGTCGGCGAATGCTTTGGGCTTGAGTCCGAGAGCTTCGGCGGCGCGCTTGTTCTTGTCGCCGTGCTCGTCGGTGCCGGTGACGAAGGTGACGTTGGTGGGACCCAGCTTGCGGCGCTGGAAACGCGCGAACGCGTCGGTCGCGAGGATTTCATACGCATGGCCGACATGGGGCGGGCCGTTGCTGTAAATGATCGCGGTCGTGATGTGGATGCGCGGCGCCATCAGGAGATCGAGAATAGCGGGAGACTCGATGCCACGCGACTGCCATCGACGGCACCCCGTCGCCGCTAAGCGGAAACTGGCGAGGCCAAATAGCCAAGGGCCCGGCATTGATCTGCCGGGCCCTGGTCATCTCGTACGAACTGCGAGCGATGAGCTACCGGTCGTGTTCGACCTGGTTCATCTCGGCCTCGTCAATTGCTATCCGATTCGTCGACGTGATGCTCCGACTTCGCATGCAGTCCGAGCACATTGACAGACTTCTCTTTATCGACGGACTTGTTCTCAGAATGCTGCTCGGTTTCGGGCGTCACGACCGTCTTTTCCGGCACGACTACCGTAGTGCCAGGTGCGACTGTAGTGCCGGGTGCGACCACCGTGGTGTCAGGCGCGACGGTCGAGTCATTAGACTCTGTGACCTTGTGCTCGGTCTTTTCGTCTACTTCCTCATGCTCTTCCTGGGCCAGCTGGACGAACCCGCCGGCGTCCTGGTTGGAGCGGACGATTTTGGTCGACGGACCCGTCGATGCTCCAGCGATTGAGCCGAACGGCATCGCGAACGAGCCCAGCGAGATAGCCGCGACCGCGCTGATGATTATTTTTCCACGTTTCAGATCCATAGGTAGTACCTTATCCTCCAAGATTGAAATTGCCGAAAATTCGGCTGAGCGGAGATCGTTACCGATCCGCTACCTATGGATTGAGCAAGAACGGGACCGCCAGGAATGCTGAATAAAGAGTGAGGATTTGTAAAAATGACGAAGAACTTTCTTCACACAACAGTAACCACGGCCTTCACACTAGCCTGGGCTAGGCGTCAGGAGAGGTAGCCGGAGCGCTGTCTATTGCGGGCGCGAGGCGACCAGGTCTTCGAGCGTGACCTCGACGACGCCGCCGTCTTCTTCGCGCTGGATCAGCACAGTCTGCTTCAGGATGTTCTGGCGGACCACCTTGCCGTCGCCCTTGACGCATTGCACACGCTTGCCGAGGTTCGGGAGCGCGCGCTTGAGTTCAACGTAAGTGGCGTATTCGTAGCGCAGGCAGCATTTCAGGCGTCCGCACATCCCGGCCAGCCGCGAAGGATTGAGCGCCAGGCCCTGCTCGCGCGCCATCTTGACCGTGACCGCCTCGAAGTCGCGCAGCCAGCTCGAGCAGCATAGCTCGCGTCCGCACGGACCGAGTCCGCCCGTGACTTTGGTCTCGTCGCGAGCGCCGATTTGTTTCATCTCGACGCGGACCCGCAGCGTATTGGCAAGGTCGCGGACCAGGTCGCGGAAATCGACGCGGCCCTCGGCGACGAAATAGAAAGTGACCTTGCGCCCGTCGAAGGTGTAGTCGGCGCTCACCAGCTTCATCTGGATGCGGCGCTCGCGGATGCGCTCGACGCACAGCCGGCGCGCGTGCGCCTCGCGCGAGAGATTTTCCTGCTCGAGGCGGAAGTCACTGTCGGACGCGATGCGGATGATCGGACGCAGCTGGGAAAGGTCGATCGTTTGCGCGGGCTCGTGCGGCTCGATCTCGACGGTGCCGACGCGCGCGCCGGCCTCGCTCTCGACCAGCACCCGCTCGCCGCGGCGCAGCGTCCGGTCGCCGGCCAGGAAATTGTACAAGTGGCCGGTCTGCTGGAGACTGACCGCGACAATTTTCGGCAGCGTCGGTGCGCCTTCAAACGGATCGATATCTGCCACTATCTTCTACTCACCCCGCATCGCATGACCGGCTATCGTCCACCAATTCTCCGCCTGCATGCGCGGATTGGCGTACTGCTCAACCGCTTCGATTGCGCGCACTGCCGCGTCGATACATTTCACGAGCCCCTCGACCCCGAGACTATCCGCCAGACTCGCCAATTTCGAGCGCGACTCGGGCGGAAACGCCACGAAGCCGGTCTCACTAGTAAGCAGTTTGTAGCATAGTACTTCCTCGAGCAGTCTTGCGAGCAGCTCGAAATTGCCGGCCGCCGCGTCGCGATTGGCGAAAAACTCCTGCGCGAGCGACTGCGCGCGGGCAAAATCGATCGACTTTGCATGGCTGAGCGCGTCGAGCAGTTCCTTCATCGGCGGTTCATCGCCGTCCGCCAGCGCGATCGCATTCGCAGCACTGCCACGCGCCAGCATCGCCAGCGCGCTGGCGCGAGCCTTGTCGGTGACGCCATGGGCGGCAAGGATCGCCTCGATGTCTGCGGCCTGGAGCGCGGGAAATCTCACCGTGCGCGTGCGCGAGCGGACGGTGTCGAGCATCGCGCGCTCGCTGGCGGAGACCATGATGATAATCGCGTGGCCGGGCGGCTCTTCGAGCGTCTTCAGCAGCGCGTTCTGCGCGGGCGGACCGAGCGCCTCGGCGTCGTCGATAATTGCCATCCGAATCGATGCCCGCGACGGTTTGATTCCAAGCCGAACGATCAGCTCGCGCACCTGGTCGATCAAAACTTCGCTGCGGCCGGCGGGCCGCGACACGTAAGTGAAATCCGGATGCACTCCGGTGGCGATTTGCACACACGCAGAACAGCAGTCGCATCGCGGTGCGTCGGTGTCTGCCGCGCGCACGCGCGTCCCCTCGGTCTGCGGCGCGATGCGGACGGGGCATCTCGCGGTAGTGCAGCAGAAATTCTCGCCGGGCGACCGCTCGCACATCAGCGCGTGAACGAGGCTGGTCGCGACGAGCGCCTTGCCGACGCCGCGCGGCCCCGTGAAGAGGTATGCGTGCGAGGGCCGACTGCGAATTTCCGCGAGCAACCGCACCGCGATTTCGCGATGGCCAAGGATCGAGGCTATCGGCATGGCGATTCGTTCATCGGCGGGCGAGTAACTCGTCCACGGCGCGGCGGATGTCGGCGGTGACGGCGGTCACCGGACGGTCGGCATCGATCACGACGACGCGCGCGGGCTCGGCCTTCGCGATCGCCAGAAAACCGTCGCGCACTTTGCGATGGAACTCGGCGCGCTCGCCCTCGAAGCGGTCGGAGCCGCGCCCCGTGCCCTTGGCCCGCGCGCGAGTTCGCTCGAGACCGGTCTCGACGGGCAGGTCGAGCACGATAGTCAGATCGGGCGTCACGTTATCGGTGGCGAGCCGGTTCAACTCGCCGAGCAGCTTGAGATCGAAACCGCGGCCGTGGCCCTGGTAGGCGGTGGTCGAATCGGAATAGCGATCGGAAATCACGATCTCGCCGCCGGCCAGCGCGGGCCGAAGTTTCTCGCGCACATGCTGCGCGCGATCCGCCAGCACCAGCAGCAGTTCCGCGGCTACGTCGAGCGACACGGCGGGATCGAGAAAAATCGCGCGAATCGTCTCGCCGGCGCGCGTGCCGCCCGGCTCGTGCGTGACCGTTACGCGCCGCCCGCTTTTGCGGATCGCGTCGCCGAGAATTGCGGCTTGCGTCGTCTTGCCGCTTCCTTCGACGCCTTCGAGCGTGATGAACCTCCCCGCTGCCATTGGTAATTGGATGGGACGCTGAGCGTCCCTATCTGCCAAGATACCAGTGCATGAGTTCCGGCTGAAAGAGAGCGAACACGCCGGCGGCCAGCGCAAGATACGGGCCGAACGGAACTTCAGTCTTGAGAATCGAAACGTCCGCTTCCTCCGGATCGGTCGCGGGTTCGCCGAGCGGAGCGGGCGCGGTCGAACCGCCTCCCGTCAGCGCGAATGCGATTCCGCCGATCGAGCCGATCACCGAACCGAAAAACATGGTGAAGAGAACGCCCTGCCAGCCAAGAAATCCGCCGATCATCCCGAGCAGCCACACGTCGCCTAGGCCGACGCCCTCGCGCCCGCGCACGAGCTGGTAGAGATAGCCGGTGCCGAATAGCACGCCGCCGCCCACGAGGATTCCTATGAGCGAGCTCTTCCAGCCGACCTCCGGCATCATCAGCGACGCGGCGATCAATCCCACTAGCGTACCGGGCCACGTGACGATGTTGGGAATCAGCCGCCAGTCGTAGTCGATGATCGCGACGACCCACAGCGCGGCGCATAGCACGAAGCGCGCGATCGCGTCGGGGAGCGGGAAGGCGACGTAGAGATAGAGCGCGGTGACTGCCAGTCCGGCCTCGGCCAGGAAATGACGGAACGGAATCGGCGCGCCGCACATCACGCATCGCCCGCGCAGTCCGATGTAGGCGAGAATCGGGATGTTCGCCCACCACGGAATCGCGCGCTCGCAACTCTCGCAATACGAACGCGGCGAGACGATCGAAAGATCGCGCGGCAGCCGGTAGGCCACCATGCAGACGAAGCTGGCGACACACGCGCCGAAGACGAAGGCAATCGCGGCGCCGATTTCGGTGGGCAGGTCGAAAGTCATCGCGTCACCATAACATACGCGGCGTCAATGCTGCGCGGCGCACAGATCGATCGTCAAATCGTAAGTGGCCTTGATGCCGCGATTGAGATTCTCGACCGACAGGCGCTCGTCGTCGCCGTGGATGCGCGCGAGCTCGACGCTGTCGAGAATCACGGGGACGAAGCCATACGACGGCACGCCCTTGGCGCGCAGCACGCGCGAGTCGGTGCCGCCGGTGGTCATCCACGGCACGACAACGGCGCCTTTGAAATCGCTCGCGACCACCCGGTTGATCGCATCCCACGCCTCGCTGGAAGTCGGCGACGGCGGAGCGTCATCGGGCCGCTGGATATAGTCGATCTTGAAGTCGCCGGCGCCGAGCTGTTCGCGAAGATGTTTCATAAACGCGTCGGCGTCGGTGCCCGGCAGCAGGCGGCAGTCCAGTCCCGCCTCGGCGACTGTAGGCACGACGTTCACCTTGATTCCCGCGTTGAGCATCGTGAGCGAAATCGTATCGCGCATGAGAGCCTGGATATTGTACGGGCTGAGCACGCCGGCCACGGCAAGCTGCGCCATCCCCGGCCAATCGAGATGCGCGAGTTCGAACGACGCGGGGAACGGCTCGAGCGGCGCGACCGAGTCCATCGCGTCGGCGAAGATTTGCGTGATTCGAATTGGCGGCTGACTTTCGAGCAGTCGATGCAGCGCGTTGATAAGGATCAGGTTCGGATTGTCGGGCTTCGGCACCGAGCCGTGTCCGCCCTTGCCGCGGACGCTCACGTGTAGCCAGTTCACACGCTTCTCGGACACGGCAACCAGGAACGTGGTGCCCGCAACTCCAAGCCAGTCGGGCGCGCCTTCACCGCCCTCGTTGAACGCGAACGCGGGATCGATCGAGTCCCAGTGATTGTTCACCATCCAGGTCGCGCCGTTATCGCCGCCGGCTTCTTCGTCGGGATTCACCATCATCTCGACGCCGCGCCGGAGCGCCACGCCGTTGCGCTTGAGCGCGAGCATTGTCATCAGCGCCATAATCCCGTGCGCCTTGTTGTCGATCGCGCCGCGCGCCCACACGTAACCGTCGGTGAGATCGGCGTCGAACGGATGATGCGTCCAGTTGGCGGCGACGGTCGGCACCACGTCGGCATGCGACATCAGCAACAGCGGTTTCACGCCGGCGGGTCCGGGAATTCGCGCGACGAGAGTCACCATGCCGGGCTTGCTCTCGAAGGTTTCGGTCGCGATTCCCTGTTTGTCGAGAATTGTCTTCAGATACGCGATCGCGGCGGCGGTGTCGCTCGGCGGATTAGTCGTATCGAAGCGCAGGTAGGTGCGGAAGTAGTCGAGAGCCTCGGAATCGACCTTGTTCCAATCAATTTGCGGCGCGGTCTCGGCGAACGACCATCGCGCGGAAGCCGACAACGCGATCATCGCGACCGCGAACGCGATCACAGCGCGGCGATATCGGAGTCGATGCATCATCGCTGGCAGTTCGGACAATAGAAGCTGGCGCGCTGGCCCACGACCACATTTTTGATTGGCGTCGAGCATGTGTAGCACGGTTCTCCCTCGCGACCGTACACGCGCAGGCGCGCGGCGAAGCGCCCGGGCTGTCCGCGCGAATCGCGGTAGCTGCGAAAGGTCGTGCCGTTGCTGCCGATCGCGGCGCGCAGGATCACCGGCACCGCGGCCGCGATTTTTTCAATCTCGCTTCGCGTCACGCGGCCGGCACGTCGCGCCGGGCGCACGCCGGCTCGAAATAGAATCTCGGACGCGTAGATATTGCCGATACCGGCGACGATTCTTTGATCCATAATCAGGTTTTTGATCGCGGCCTGGCGGCCGCGGGCCTTCTCGGCGAGGTAATCGGCGTTGAAATCTCGCGACAGCGGCTCAGGTCCGAGACTCTTCAACTCGGCTGTGGAAGCCAACGCGGCGCGCGGGACAACACGGACCATGCCGAAGCGCCGCGGATCGTTGTAAACCAGGCGCGACCCGTCGTCGAGCGAGAATTCGAGATGGTCGTGGCGCGGATCGAAGTCGCCGGCGTCAAAACCGTCGTGGCGATGGGTCAGGCTGCCGGACATCCCGAGATGCACCAGGATCACGTCGTCGCCGTCGAGCTCGACGATCAGATATTTCGCGCGCCGCGACAGTTTCACGATTCGCCGCCCCGCAATCGCTCCGGCAAAATTCACCGTGACGCGCCGCCGCAACCGTTTCTCACCGATTCGGACGCTGACAATCGTTCTGCCGACTGCGGTGCGAACCAGTATCCGGCGCAGCGATTCGACTTCCGGCAGTTCAGGCATCGCGACCGATAATCCTGCCAGCCAGTTCGATGCGCAGTGCGTGCGCGAGTCTTAGAAAGTCTGGAACGCCGAGCTTCTCGGCGCGCGTGCCCGGATCGATCGCGGCGCGTTCGAGCGCCCGCGCGACCTGCGTGCTGTCGATTCCCAGCGAATGGCCGAGCGCGTTGCGAATCGTCTTGCGTGGCGCTGAGAACGACGCGCGAACGGTTTCGAGCACATCGCGCTCGTCGGCGGGCTCGAACGACGGCGTCGCGACGGGAGTAAAAGCCAAAACTTCGGCGTCGACCTTCGGACGGGGATGGAAGCTGCCGGCCGCGACGGTGAAATGCGAATCGATTTGCCAGTACAGCGCGGTGAACACGCTGAGCGCGCCATACGCGTCGTCGCCGGGAATCGCGCGGATGCGTGCGGCGACCTCGCGCTGGAACATCAGCACCATTCGCGAAATCGTGCGCGAGTTGTCACACAACCGTCGGAGGATGGCTGCGGCGACGTTGAACGGGAGATTGCCGATTACCTTGACGGGTCGATCGGCGACCAGTGCCGCGAAATCGATCTCGAGAAAGTCCGCATTTACGATGCGAACGTCTGCGAAGCGCTCCTGGAGCCGTGCCGCGAGGCGTGCGTCCAACTCAACCAGCGTCAGCGAGCGTCGCGGTCGCGCCCCGATCTTCTCCGTCAGGATGCCTAGGCCGGGACCTATCTCGATTACCGAATCGGAATCGCCGAGTTCCGCCGCCGCGACGATTCGATCGGCGACGCCGGCGCTGGTTAGAAAATTCTGGCCGCGGGATTTGGCCGGCCGCACGCCCGCTCTCGCGAGCGCCGATGCGGGACGCGCCGGTGTCTCATCAGCGACGCGCGGTTTGCGTGCGATAGTCATCAGCTCTGCGTTCACAGCGCGAGATTCGCTTCCGCGTCGATGCTCAGCGAGTCGCGCTCGCCGCGCATCAGGCGGTAGCTGCCCGCGAGCGCGATCATCGCCGCATTGTCGGTGCAGTATTTCAGCGCCGGCGCGACCAGCCTGCGTCCATCGGCGGCCGCCACCTCGGCCAGCCGGTCGCGCAATCTGGAATTTGCCGCGACTCCGCCGGTCAGCGCGATCGTGTCCGCGCCAAGCTCGCGCGCCGCCGCGATCGTCGGCGTCACCAGCATCTCGACGACCGCTTCCTGAAAACTGGCCGCGAGATCCTCGGGGCGTTCCGCGCGCCCATTCTCACTCGCAAGGATCGTCGCGACCGCCGTCTTGACGCCGCTGAAACTGAAGTCCATCGGCGCGCCTTTGACGCGAGCGCGCGGGATTCGCACGCGCTTTCGATTGCCGCGCCGAGACATCTCGTCGATCGCGCGGCCGCCCGGATAGCCCAGCCCCATCAGCTTGGCGACCTTGTCGAACGCCTCGCCGGCCGCGTCGTCGCGCGTGCGCCCGATCCGCCGGTAGCGCCCGAAATCCTCGACCGCGAACAGCGCGGTGTGACCGCCCGACACGACCAGCGCGAGATACGGCATCGCGATTCGATTTTCGAGCAGGGGGGCCAGGAGATGCCCCTCGATATGATTCACGCCGACCATCGCGACGCCGCTTGCCTGCGCGAGGCCCTTCGCGAACATCAGGCCGACCAGCAGCGAGCCGACCAATCCGGGGCCGCGCGTGACCGCGATTCCCTCGATGTCCGCGAGTGCGCATCCGGCAGCGCCCAGCGCGCGCTCGATGACCGGCGCGATCGTGACGACGTGATTGCGCGACGCGAGTTCCGGCACGATTCCGCCGTAGGCGCGATGGATGTCATCCTGGTTGGCGACCGTGCTCGAGCGAATCTCCGCGATGCCCGGCGCCGAGGTCTCGAGCACAGCGGCAGCCGCGTCGTCGCAGGAGGATTCAATTCCAAGTATCAGCATTGGGAGTTCGTTAAGGATGACACAAAATGTAGGTGACTCAAAAAAGGGGGTGGTTGGGTTTTGTGAGGGGGCCATTCGGGACGCACAAAAGTCAGAGAAAAGAACCGGGATTCTTCGCTTCGCTCTAGAATTACACGAGGACAGAGAAGACAACGAAGTTGTGGTCGATGTCGGTAACCTAACCCCTAACCCCTTCCCACTGTGGGAAGGGGAACCGGAGGTGTAAGGATCGTTGCGTCCTATCCCCCTGGCCCCCTTTCCAGATGGAAAGGGGGAACGCGAAACGTCCACGCATCGGGTTTCCAGATGGAAAGGGGGAATGAGAACGTCCACGCATCGGGGCAAGCCCACGTTTGGGACATTGGGTGCGGAGCCTGTCCTGAGCGAAGCCGAAGGAGGTTACCCCTGCCCAGGGAAGTGTGAAACCCAAGGTGGGGTTCACGTTAAATTAGGTTGCGGCCTTCGTTCAATCCGATGGCGGCGGTGGCGATGCGGGCGGGGGCGGCGCTTCTTGTGGGGGCGGCGGGGCGCCGGGCTCCGCAGGCGCGGGTTGATCGAGATCCGTTGGCGGTGCCGAATCCGTCGACGGTGCTGGAGCGGTTGCGGCAGCGGGCACGAAGGCGCCGACGCGCGTGATGCCGACGCGGGCGGTCAGGTTGCCCGGACTTGCGGCCAGCGCTTTCTGATAGGCGGCGGCTGCGTCGGCCGATTTGCCCGACTGCTCGAGGCTGAGCCCTTCGAACGCGTAGCATTCGCCGAGCCACGCCGAATTCGCGGCGAGCCCGATTTGCGCGCGCTTGAAAAACGTCTGCGCCTGGCCGTAGTCCCTGCGCGCAACGTATGCGCGGCCCAGGTAAAAGTAGGCGTACGAGTTGCTCGGATCGATTGAAATCGCGTGCGCCAGCTCGCGAATTGCTTCATCAGTGTGGCCTTGCTCGAGTTCGACGCGTTCCTGTTCGGTGATTCTCAAAGATGCGGCCCGGGCCGGAGTTGGTGCAGTGTCGATCAGCGGCGTCAACGACGAGTCGCTGACTTGCGGCGTAGTCGCGATCGAGCCGACGTCGATGGCGGGCGCTATTTCCGCCGGCGACGATGCGGCCGCCGGCGCAGCTGGCGTCGAGTTGGACATCGGCTCCTCGCCGGCGGGCGGCGCTTGCCCGGCGGGCAGGGCCTCCCAATCTTCGGAATCGGGATTTGTGTTGTCGTTGTCGGCCGGCGACGATGCCGCGGCGGGACCTGCCGGCGCCGCGAGATCCTGCGCCGGAATCGATTCCTCCTGCAGCTTCGCCAGGACGATTGGACCGCTCTCCGCAGGCGCCACGGTCACTGTACTCAGCAACGCCGACAGAAATATTGCGAGAGCGAATGGGCCGAACCGCATCATCGCGAACTAATCATTGGGATCGGCGACGGGATTCGGCTCCTCGGGTATCTTGTGGTCCACAGCCGTCAACGCCGCCCCGGAAGTATGATACGGGCAGTCCTGAGTTGGCGCCATCCCTTCCGGATACACACCGATCATCGTCACCGGGCAATAGGGCGTCGCAAGGTAACCGGTGGTTGGATCGACTTTCACTTCGACGACTCCGGGCGGAGCGACGAAATCGAGCGGTGGACGCGACGCAGTCGCCGCTTTCATAAAAGCGGTCCACGCCGGCAGCGAGGCTTGCGCGCCGGTCAGGCCAAGCTCTTCCTTTTGATCGAAACCGGTCCAAACCACTGTGAGCAGATTCGGCGTAAAGCCCGCGAACCACGCGTCCTTGGCGTCGTTGGTGGTGCCGGTCTTTCCTGCGGCCGGCCGCGTGAATCCCATCGTGCGCGCGCCGGCGCCGGTGCCGTGATTGATCACGTTTTCCAGCATGAACTGCATCATGTACGCGAGCTGCGGCGAGATAACCTGTTCGGCAGTCAGCTCGTGACCCTCGATCACCTTGTTGTTTTCATCTACCACCGCGGTAACCGCGTACGGCTGGATTTCCATCCCGTCGTTGGCAATCAGGGCGTAGGCGCGCGCGACCTGCATCGGCGAGACTTCGATTCCGCCCAGCACGATCGACGGATACGCCGGCAAATCGCCAAAGCCGAGCTTCGACGCCATCGCGCGGATTCGATCGAGGCCGACGCTGTTGGCCAGCCGCGCCGTCGCCGAGTTGAGCGACTCGCCGAGCGCGAACTCGAGCGTGACATGTCCGAAGAAACGGTCGCGATAGTTATTCGGCGTCCAGCTCATATCGCCGTACTGCCAGGTGAAGGGCGCGTCCTCGATATAGGTAGTCGGCAGAAACTTTTCCGCGCCTCCCGACAGCGTCTCGTCGAAGGCCGCCAGGTATGTCACCGGCTTAAAGACCGAACCCGGCTGACGTTTGGACTGAGTAACGCGATTGAACTGGCTCGAGCGGTAATCGCGCCCGCCGGTCATCGCGCGAATCTTTCCGCTCTGCGGCTCGAGTGCGACCAGGCACGACTCGAGGCGCTCCTTCGCCTCGCGTCGCGCCAGCTTCGGATGCTTGGCTTCAAGGTCGCTGAGATTGTGCTCGATTGACGCCTCGGCGAGCTTTTCCATGTGGACGTCGAGCGAGGTGAAGATGCGCAAACCCTCGCCGCTCAGCACTTGCGGAGGATAACGCTCGGCCAGCTCCTTCTTGACGTAGTCGACGAAGTAGGGCGCGTCGTTGCCCTCGGCATAGACTTCCCGCGCGTGCAGCGGCTCGCTGACGGCGGCGTCGTAAGCGCTTTTGTCGATGTACCCGTCCTCGAGCATCGCGGCCAGTACTTCGTCGCGGCGCGGCCGGGCGGCGTCGGGATGATGCAGCGGATTGAGCCGATTGGGCGAACTAATCAGGCCTGCGATAGTAGCCATTTCACCAATAGTCAGATCGCGCGGCTCTTTCGAGAAGTAGTACTCACTCGCTTCCCACACACCGTATATACCTTCCTGCCCGCGCTGGCCCAAGTAGATATCGTTAATATAGTTTTCGAGGATTTCATCTTTCGAATAATCGCGCTCCGCGATGTACGCCATCATCGCTTCCTTCATCTTGCGCTTGTAGCTTCGCTCGCGCGTCAGGAAGAAGTTCTTCATCAACTGCTGCGTGAGCGTCGAGCCGCCCTGGCGTACGTGCCCCGAATGGAAATCGATCCAGGCGGCCTTGATGGTGCGGACGACGTCGACGCCGTGATGCTCGTAGAAGCGATGGTCTTCGGCGGCCAGGATCGCATTGATCATCGTCGGCGGAATCTGGCTCAGGCGCACCAGCCGGCGCTGCTCCCATTCGCCCTCGAAGATGCCGCTGATGAGTTCGGGTTCGAGCTCGATCGAGAAGATCGGTTTGTGGGTCACCGGATCGTTCATCGAGTCGATCGCGTCACCCTTCAGGTTGAGCTCGACGAGTTCGCCGCCGAAGTTGCCGTACGGATACGCGAAGCTATGCAGAAAAATCTCGAGCTTGCCGCGCTTGCGGTCGAAGCTGTACTCGCCGCGAGTCGCGACCTTGCCAGTATCGACGGGATGGTAATTCAGGCGCGCGAGCCGCTCGAAGAAACCGAGGTCCATCAGATCCTGGCCGGGATAGATGAGCACCGAGTCCGAATAAATGCGCGACGGGATGTTCCATCGCTTGCCCGAGAACCGCGTGACGACTTCATTCTCGAGCTGATTGTAGTAGCTGGAGAACAGCCACAGCGCGGGCGGCACGGCGAACAAGATGAGCGCGCCTACGCCGATCAGCGCGAATTTCAGAATTCGTTTTGGGGACATCGGGAATCCGTCCCCGGTTCAGGCCTCCGGTTTGACGGTCACGTAGATCGTGTTGTCGCCGCGCTTGACCAGTAGCAGGACGATTTTGCCCTTGGGGCTCGCCTTGAGCGCGGTTTGATACGAGTCCACGTTCTTGACCGCCGCGCGATTCACTTCGAGGATCACGTCGCGAGCGCGCAGTCCGGCATCGTCGGCGCGGCTGCCCGGCTGCACCGACGCAATCACGACGCCGCCGGGCGATTCGAGGCCGAGTTCCTTGGCCAGGCCGGGACTCAGGTCCTTGACGTGGAGGCCGAACGGCGACACGGCGCCGAGGTCGGGCTTCTCCGTCTTTTCTTCAGAGGCCACGATTTCGGGCTCGCGCGACTGCGTGATCGTTACCGGCAGATCGAGCGTCTGCTTGTCGCGAATCACCTTGAGGACGCCCTTGTGGCCGAGATCGCTGCGCCCCACCAGCAGCGGCAGCTCGCGCGAGTCGTCGACCGGTTGATTGTCGAAGGCGATTATCACGTCGCCGCGCTTGACGCCCGCCGCCTGCGCCGGTCCGTTGTCGAGCACCTTCGCCACCAGCGCGCCGTGCGAGTCCGCCAAGCCAAGCGACTCGGCCAGCTCAGGCGTCACCTTCTGGATGTAGACGCCGAGCCATCCGCGCACGACTTTGCCCGAGCTCTTGAGCTGCGTCAGCTCTTCCTTGACCAGGTCGATCGGAACCGCAAAGCCGATTCCCATGCTGGCGCCGGTGTGGGTGTAAATAGCGCAATTGACGCCGATCACGTTGCCGCGCAAGTCGATCAGCGGGCCGCCCGAGTTGCCGGGATTTATCGACGCGTCGGTCTGGATGAAATCTTCGTAGTTGCCCGGGATGAAGCGGCCCTTGGCGCTGACGATTCCCGCCGTCACCGAATGATCGAAGCCGAACGGGTTGCCGATCGCCATCACCCATTCGCCCACCTTCAAGTCGCTCGAGTCGCCCAGCGGCGCGACCGCCAGATCGTGGTTCACGTCGATCTTGAGCAGCGCGATGTCGCTCTTCTCGTCATGACCGACAATTTTCGCGGTGTAGTTGTGCCCGTTCTGCAAAGTCACGGTGACGGTGCCCGGATTCTCGACGACGTGCTCGTTGGTCAGGATGTAGCCGTCCTTGGTTATGATGAAGCCGGAGCCGAGCGCCTTGGAATGCTGCTGCGGGCCGCCGAACTCCTCGAAAGGACTGTGCGAGTGCGGATCGAGCGGAGAGTCTTCCGGCGATGGGTCGGCGCCTTCCGCGGGCTCGTCGGGCTCGTCGGTCGAGATATTCACGACGGCGGGGCTGAGCTTGGCGGCGAGATCGACGAAGTCCGGCATCGACTGCGCCTTGGGAGCGTGCTCGGGGTCGGCCACCTCGGTCCAGAAGTGCGCGGGCGCGGGTGGTGTGGAATCCGCGGCGCGCGTCTCGCGACCCGAGACGATCAGAGCGAATGTCGCGGCAAAAATCGCGACGCCAAATGGGGCGAACGATCGAAACAACTTATGCGTCATGTGTGAATAATACGAAGACAGCTGCTCAACGGTTCGACTGTCTCGCCATTTCAACGTACTTCATTTGCAGACCGGAAAGAATCTCTTTGAGCAACGCTTGTTCGTGTTGGTCGAGGTTCCCGCGCGTCTTCTCGCGCAACATTATGATGATATCGATCATCTGCTGCGCCAGGATCAAATCGTGCGTCACCTTGCCGCTGATCGGATCGGGTATCTCGCCGAGCGCCGCCAGCGCCTGCTCCGACAGGCTCCATAGAAACGCCGCGAACGTCAGCTCGGGGGGAGGTTCGCTCGATTGGCGGCTCGCCGCAGGATGCGCGGCAGCGGCTTGCGACTTCGACGCAGGCTCGGGTCCGGACGCGGCCGGCCCGGATTTTATATCGAGCGCCTCAGTGCGCTCCGACGATGCGTCGTCGCCGCCGGGCTTGGCTTCGCCTTCAGCGGAGAATCGCCGGCGGTCCTGGACCTTGAATCCGCGCTTATCGTCTTGCTCTTCCATCGAAGGCACCGTCACCCTTGTCCGATCTGCCCCGACGTCGTCATCTGCTCGAGCCGATGGATTCGCTCCTCGATCGGCGGATGCGTCGAGAACAGCCGCGAGATTCCCGCCGCGCTCAGCGGATTCACGATGAACATATGGGCCGTCGCGGGGCTGGCGTCCATCGGCATCCGCTCGTTGGCGGCTTCGAGCTTGCGCAGCGCGCTCGCCAGGTACAGCGGATTATGCGTGAGCTTGGCGCCGCTCGCGTCGGCCTGGTACTCGCGCGTGCGCGAAATCGCAAGCTGGATGAGCGTCGCGGCGATTGGCGCGAGAATCCCCGCGACCAGCAGTCCCGCGATACCGCCTTCCTCGTCGTCGCGACTGCCAAGTCCGAAAATCGCGCCCCATCGAATCATCGAGCCGATCATCATCACGGCGCCTGCCAGCGTCGCCGCGATCGAGCTGGTCAGGATGTCGTGATTGGTCACGTGCGAGAGTTCATGGCCGATGACGCCCTTCAATTCTTCGCGCGTGCAGATTCGCATGATTCCGCGCGTCACGGCGACGGCGGCATGATGCACGTTGCGGCCGGTCGCGAAAGCGTTGGGCGTGTCGGAATCGATCAGGTACAGGCGCGGCATCGGGATTCCCGCCGAATGCGCCAGCTCGTTGACGATCGAGTAGAGCTCGGGCGCCGACGCGGCGTCGAGTTCCTGCGCGCCGTACGCTTTCAGCACGATCTTGTCGGAGAACCAGTAGCTGAAGAAGTTCATCACCGCCGCGATCACGAAAAAGATCACGACCCCGTGCCGGCCTCCGATAAGGCCGCCTATCGCCATCAGCAGCCCGGTCATCAGACCCAGCAGCACCGTCGTCTTGATGAAGCTCATGGCCTACCACTCTATTATTTTTGATGCTGCTCCACAAATTTTGATAAAGCGGCGCCAACGTCTTGCACTTCGATCGAATCGATGGGCTCGCGCCTGAAAACCTCGATTCGTCCACCGGCAGAAAGCGGACGCCATCGCGCCGGATCCGTCGGTCCAAATATAACCACGCCGGACGCGCCGGCCGCCGCCGCCAGATGCGACACGCCCGAATCGTTGCCAACAAAAGCCGCCGCAAGCCGCGCAATCGCCGCAACGGTAGGCAAATCAAGGTCCTTGAGCACCGGCAGGCCCGAATCGCGAAACCTCGGTTCGAGCCCCGCCTCAGCAGGTCCCAGGACAACCGCGACCGAACTCAGTTTGTCATCCTGACGACCCGAGCAACGCGAGGGGAGGAAGGATCTCGGACAGCTTCGCGCCAGCGAAGCCGGTACCGGTTTTGAGTCGCCGCATCCACCGGATTCCGGCGCGACGCTGGCGCGTCCTGCCACCATCGCCGCAAGCGCCGCGAACTTGTCCGCCGGCCAATTCTTGCCAGCACTCCCGCTGCCAGGAAAAATCACGACGAGATTAGCGGTGTCGCATTTCGATTTCTCAAGGATGCGCGTCGCCGCCGCAACATCATCCGCCGTCGGTTCAATCCGCGCCTCGATAAACGAATCCTCCTCGCCAATCGCCCGGATGTATCCCGCAGCCACATGCCCGTCCCCACCAGGCCGAAACGGATGAAACGTAACGACGCCATCGGTAGCCGCAACCAGTCGCGCACGAAACCGCAAGTCGTCAGACGCAAAGAACGAATAGATACGCTCGAACCCCCCAAAGAATCGACGCGCAGATTGCCCGTCCGACTCAGCGAACAAAGCCCCAACCTCGCGACCATCAATCGAATGCGCCCGCGCAACAACTGTCCTACCCACAACCAGCCGCCCCAACTCAAACCGAGCCATCAATTCGATCGAAGCCCCACGATGCCGCCGCGAAATAGCCCCCAGCGCCGGCAAAAAACAAACAAGATCCCCAAGCGCCCCAGGAAAAATAACCAACACCCGCCGAATCCCACCCGCACTCTTCTCAGCCACTGCCATTTGGGGGAACAGTCTACCAGTTTAACGTGAAACCCACCGTGAGTTTCACACTTCCCTGGGCAGGGGTAACCCCTGCACCTTAGTATCAATTCGACGGTTCCCGTATGGATGACCGGTTCCCCTTCCCACAGTGGGAAGGGGCTAGGGGTTCGGTTACCCGGCATCGACCCCCCGATGCCTGGACGTTCGCGTTCCCCCGTTTCCATGAGGTTGCCCGAATGCGTGGAGATTCGCGTTCCCCCTTTCCATCTGGAAAGGGGGCCAGGGGGATAGGATGCGACGATCCTCATAATTCTTCCGGTTCCCCTTCCCACTATGGGAAGGGGCTAGGGGTTAGGTTACCGGCATCGACCACAACTCTTTGACTCGTCCGTTCTCGTGACATTCTAGACCGCGCCATCGCGGTCGCTCGGTTCACTGACTACAAACGAGGTCGCGTCTTACAATTAAGTGCTTCGTTACTTCCGAAGCGACACTAACCCCGATCGTTCTAAGATAGTCGTCATAAGCTCGCCGCATGAAGTCGTTTCCAAGATGTGCCGACAGAACTCGCTCCAACACGGCCATGCTGCACATCAGAACCAGATTCATACTCGAATCGAACTCTTTCGCAGGTCCTAACTCTTGACCCTCGAGGAGCGCTTGAGCTTCCAGATAGTTTGCCCAACGTCTAAGCCGCCAAAGCGCATCCCAGAAAGACACTTTGCCCAACGAAATGCTCATTTTCTTCGGCCGTTTCTCTCCCAACCTCGGTTTCCGGTACTTTAACTTTGACCATCTTTCCTCGCGTTTGTGTTCTCCGGTCGTGCGGAGAAATTGAGCGAAGTTCTCGTAGGAGTCTCCGTTACGGGTAAGATTCCAACCACTCTTTGCGCGTGGTTCTGGGGGAGCAGGGAATTCTTGCCAAGTGCGCTGCTCGACGTGATACCTGCACCGCCACGGCATCGGCAGATTCGCCCACAAATTGTTTGTTGCGAAGTTGAGCGTTCTCTCGTGAGTGTCAGCCTGGGCAAATCCGCCCTGCGCTCTGAGCATGCGAATAGGCGTGAGCAGGAAATACAAGGCGTAGTAGGTTTGAATCGGTTTCCACTGGTTTGTAACCGTGAGCACCGCTTGATCGAAATTGCTATTCAGCCGAGCAACCATTTCGGAATTCCACGCATTAAAGAGCAGCTTCTTTATGCGCTTGCCTTCGCCGTCGCTGAGGTTTACGAGCGCGGGATTGAACAGAAACGGTCGCTGCTCGTGAAAGAGGCGCGTGAGAATCGCGGTCTGCCTCTCGCCTTTTCCTCGTAAAATGCTGGCAAAGTGGAACAGAAACATCTGGTATGTCGTGAAGCTCTCGCGTGCTCCTTCCGGGGGTGGTCGTTTGACTATTGTGCTCAAAGCAGGGCCGTGGGATCGCCTGTTGCGCTATCCATTAATCGCCGATCGTCTCCACGGAATAACCACATATCGCTGGATTGTACGCTCGAAGTTGACGCTCAGGAACGTCCACAAACCCGTCTGTCGAGCTCGCTCGTGGGAAGGTCCTGCTAACGTGACGCGACAGAGCCGATGAAGCCGGATCGACGGATAGCCTGCGCCCAACGTGGGAGATATGCGGCGCATCAGAGAATTGCGCCGCGCGGTTGTCCCTCACCCGACGCGCGAAGACGCGCGTCGGCCTCTCCCCACGAACGGGCGAGGCGAAGAAGGAGCCGGGATTCTTCGCTTCGCTCTAGAATGACACAAGGACTGGATGCGGAGGCGGAATCTTGAATCGCGCGCGGGAAAATCGCGCGCTGTAATCGGACCCTCACCTTCGTCCTCTCCCTTACAGGGAGAGGAGATTGGAGGGAGTCGGTATTCACACCGCGTCGCCGATTGCCGCTTTTCTATATTCGCAACCGCTTTCTTTTCTGGATAGAATCGGCTCCATGCCTATTAGCGTTGCGCAGTCGCCGCTTGAACTTATTGGTAATACGCCCGTGGTGCGGCTTAATCGGATTCCTGGGAAGGATGACGCCGAAATTTGGGCGAAGCTGGAGAATTTTAATCCCGGGGGTAGCGTCAAAGATCGCATTTGTCTTGCGATGGTTGAGGCGGCTGAGAAGTCCGGGCGGCTCAAGCCTGGCGATACTATTGTCGAGCCTACTTCGGGAAATACGGGGATTGGGCTGGCGCTGGTTGCTGCCGTCAAGGGCTATCGGCTGATCCTCACTATGCCCGACACTATGAGCGAGGAGCGGCGCTCGTTGCTGGTCGCTTATGGCGCGAAGCTGATGCTGACGCCTGACACGCGCGGGATGCATGGCGCGATCGCGAAGGCCGAGGAGCTGTGCCGCGAGAATCCCGGCTATTTCATGCCGCAGCAATTTAGCAACGCCGCCAATCCCGATATCCACTATCGATGCACCGGGCCCGAGCTGCTCGAACAGTTCACGCGTATCGACGCGTTCGTCGCGGGCGTCGGCACGGGCGGGACAATCACGGGCGCAGGCCATTACCTGCGCGAGCATCTCGACAGGAAAGTGCTGATCGTCGCTGTCGAGCCGAAAAACTCGCCGGTGTTGTCGGGCGGCGAGCCGGGCTTTCACAAGATCCAGGGAATCGGCGCCGGCTTCGTGCCGACCAATCTCGACACCAAGGTTTACGATGAGGTAATCGCCGTCAGCGACGAGGATGCGACGCTGTTCTCGCGCCGACTCGCGCGCGAAGAGGGCCTGCTGGTTGGGATCTCGTCGGGCGCACACTGCTGCGCGGCTTTGCAGGTCGCGCGGCGGCTCGGCAAGGGCAACGTGGTCGTCGTGGTTTTCTGCGACACCGGCGAGCGATACCTGACGACCGATCTTTTCCAGGCCGAGGGAATCTAGCTGAGTCGATGGACACTGTTCTGAACGCGAAGCTGGAGCGGATGCGCGCGATATTTGCGCCGATGCGCAGTCTTATCGTGGCGTTTTCCGGCGGCGTCGATTCGACCTTCGTGCTGAAAGTCGCGCATGACGCGCTTGGCGACGCGGTGCTCGCGCTGACGACCACTTCGCCGACGATGCCCGACGAGGATCGCGAATCGGCGCTGGAAATGGCCCACTTGATTGGTGTCCGCCATATTGTAATAAAATCTAACGAATTGGAGATACCGGGCTACGCGGCGAATCCGATCAACCGATGCTACCTGTGCAAGCACAACCTGTTTACGGTTTGCGAGGCCAAGGCCGCCGAGCTTGGTATCGACGAGATAGTGGACGGCCTCAACCTTGACGACTTGCATGACTATCGCCCCGGGATGCAGGCGGCCAGCGAGAAACGCGTGCGGCATCCGCTGGTCGAAGCCGAAATGACCAAGGCCGACGTGCGCGCGCTGTCACGCGCGATGGGACTGCCGACCTGGGATCGCCCGGCGTCGCCGTGCCTGTCGTCGCGCTTTCCGTACGGCACCGAGATTACGCCCGATGGCCTGGCGAAGGTCGCGGCGGGTGAGAAGCTGCTTCATTCGATGGGCTTTGCGGTCGCGCGCGTGCGGTACCATGGCGAGGTCGCGCGCCTCGAGCTCGAGCAGAACCAGATCGCGCGTATCTTCGAGGGGGAGCTTCGCGAAACGATCGATCGCGAGTTCAGGAAAATCGGGTTTCGATTCGTGGCGATCGATCTGAAGGGTTTTCGCTCCGGCTCCCTCAACGAAGGGCTGATTGCAAACGCGGCAGAGCCAACGAGTGCGCGCCGCCCGCCGCGCGATCAAGTCTGAGCTTATGGCCAGCTTCGCAAACTTCGATTTGGCGCGTCTGTGGCCTCCCGATCGCCGGTCCACCGCGCGCAACGCGCGCAATATGGCCGCGCCCAACGAACTTAAGAGCGGCTTCATGATGCCCGCCCTGGCGGCGGTGGCGACGGCGGTGATGTTCGAGCTCGCGGGATCGGCGCCGGGTTGGTATCCGTGCGCGTTACTGGCGCCGCTGCCGATTCTCGCAGTCGCACCTGAAATTAGCACCGAAAGGGCCGCGGAGTTCGCGTTCGTGGCCTACTTCTTCGGCAATCTGGTGGCCTGGGCAGGGGAGAGTTTCGCGGTGCCACTGATCACGATGTTGGCGGCGCACGTGGCAGGCGCAATCGTCTTCGCGCTGTTCGTGGCGTGCGCGGCAGAGGCGACGCGGCGCTGGTCGGGAGTGCTGGCGGCGCTGGTCTTCCCGACTTTCGAGACCGCCTTTTATTTTGCGCTCGCCGGACAATCTCCCCACGGCACCTGGGGCAGCCCCGCCTACTCGCAAGTCGATTACATCCCGTTGCTGCAGTCCGCGTCATGGTTCGGCATGGCCGGCGTGATGTTCATCATGTCGCTGTTGCCGTCGGGATTGGCGGTCGCATGGTATCGGCGTCGATGGCACATGGACTGGACGCGTCCCGCGCTCATGGCGGTCGGCGTTTTCGCGATCGCGGTGGTGCTGGGATGGATTCGCATCCTTCGGACTCCGACTACTCCGGCGGTGCGGGTCGCGATGGTCGCCAGCGATCGCCTGATACCGCAATCCGAGTCAACTGACGTGAGCGACGCCGCGGATATTGTCGCGCTGTACGCGAATCTGGTGCATCGAGCCGCGACCGGCGGCACGCAAATCGTCGTCCTGCCTGAAAAGGCGGTGGGCGTCGCGCCGGGCTACGAATGGGATGTCGTGCAGGGATTCCAGCGAATCGCGAGCATGTCGCACGTGTGGCTGGTGGTCGGGATCAACCAGATCGGGCGGACGCCGAAAAGAAATATCGCGGTGGTATTCGATGCGGACGGCAAAATCGTCGCCGCCTACGCCAAGCATCATCCGATCCCGAGCCTCGAAGGGGACTACAAGGCAGGCTCGAAGCCGGCGATTTTCGACGCGCCATGGGGACGGACCGCGATACTGATTTCGCAGGACCTGGATTTTCCCGACACGGCGCGCGAACTGGCTGCCGATAATGTGCGCGTGGTGATGGCGCCGGCGTCGGATTGGCCGGGCTCGGAAGTGATCCATCAGCGGATGGCGGTCTTGCGCGGCGTCGAATCCGGATTCTCGCTGGCGCGCGCGTCACGCGGCGGGATGGTCTCGGCGAACGATTCTCGCGGCCGGATGATCGAGGCGGGCGCGGCCATACATAGCCAGGACGCGGTGGTGCTCGCCGAGCTTCCGCTCGGCACCGGGACGACGCTCTACACACGCGGCGGCGACTGGTTCGGCCGTGCGTGCGTGATATTGACGATCCTGCTGATGCTGCGGCTGGCGGTGAGTATCGCGGCCGCCGAGCGAAGGCGGCGCCTCGGAGCGGCGAAGCGGATAAAGCCGGCGGGGGTAGTATCGGTTGACGTCGGCAACCCGGCGCGTCCGGTCCAGCACGAGGCGATCGAGGAAGAGGAACGAATCTACCGCCCCCCCGCCCGCCCCCCCGGACAATCTTAATTTACTCGGCCGAATTGCAGCCGCGGTCCCGTCTTGATCTCTTCTTGGCAGCAGATCGTGGCGCTTGACGGGTCCCCCGACTGGCAGTAGATAGAGCCGAGTCACATATTCCGGGTGACGCCTGCTAAGCAGGGAACGTGACCCGCGTTTGTCCGGTCGGGCGGAGGTCCACCTAACCGAACCAGCGCGGGTCTTTTTTTGACCAACGAGGTTCCGACCATGGTGTTCAATGATTCGGAGATAGAGCAATTCATAGGTGAGGGTTATGTTGTACTGCGCGGAGCGTTCTCCCGCGAACTAGCTGAGGAGTGCCGCGAATTCGTCTGGAAGCAAGTTCCGCTGTGGGCCGACTGCAAAACATATGGGCAACCGATGGTACAGATCCAAAGAGGATTCGGCTGCGCACCCTTCAATCAGATCATGAACGAGAGGCTTGCCTCGGGTTTGGATCAGCTGGTGGGCGTAAATCGTTGGAAGGCGCCCCAAGTGTATGGATGGTGGTCGCTGCTCCTACCGGGATTTCCAGGGCCGGGAGGATGGCATGTGGATGGGGGTCAGTTCCGGAGCTCCGGGCATCTGACCGATCATCATCATGCGCTCGTTACGCTGTTCCTTTTCTCCGACGTGGGACCAGGTGAGGGCGGCACCGCAATGATACGTGGGTCTCACCTGACTGTCGCGCGTACGGTTGCCGATGCGCGCTCCGGCAGCAATTGGGACGATCTCAAGCCGGTGCTCTCAGCCGCGGGAGCATTGAATCCGAGTGAGTCTGAGATAGCACATTTGGTTGGCCAAGCTGGTGATGTCGCACTGATGCATCCTTTCCTGATTCACGGCTTCGGAGCTAACCACGGAAGCCGCATTCGATTCGCGTGCAATCCTTTGGTGGAGCTGCGGGACAACGCCGAGTTGGAACGGACCGACGGCGGATACTCTCACGTCGAGTTGGCTCTGCGGAAAGGAATGGGACTGGAGTAGATGCGGGCGCCGTCGATGCCATCGCATGCAAGAAAATTCGAACGCGACGTTCTACTCTACGAGGGAGGACTACCGATAATCGAATGGTTCGCCGAATAGTCCGAATCGCAGCCGCGGTTTGTACGAGCCTCGTCATCGCCGCCGCGACGGCCGCGCAACCCCCGCCGCGGAAGGCGTTCGTCATCCGCAATGTGCGGATCTTCGATGGTGAGAGAGTGATCGAGGCCAACAGCGTCGCGGTCGCCGATGGCAAGATCGTCGCGGTCGGTAGGAACGTCGCGTCGGCTCCCGATGCGCAGGTGATCGATGGAAGCGGCGATACACTGCTCCCGGGCCTCATCGATTCGCACGTGCACGCCTGGATCCGCGACGTCTTGGAAATGGGATTGGTCATGGGTGTCACCACGGAGCTCGACATGTACATGCGCTGGGAGGACGCGCTGAAATGGCGAGCGGAGGAATCGAAAGGGGCCAGTGACATCGCGGACTTCCGCACCGCAGGCACCGCTATCGCCGTGGCCGGAGGTCATGGAACCGAATCCGATTTGCCGCCGATGACGCCGATTCGAGGAGCCAACCAGGCGAATGCGTTCGTCGATGAGCGAATCGCGCACGGTTCCGACTACATCAAGGTTTTCTATGACAACGGGCCGCGCTTCGCAGCGATGTCAAAGGAGACGCTTGCGGCAATCGTGAAGGCGGCGCACGCGCGTCACAAAATGGTGATAGTCCACGTCGCGTCGGCGAATGGATACCTCGACGTAATAGATAGCGGTACTGACGGACTCGCGCACGTGCCGATCGTAAAGTTGCCCGAGCCGGCATTCCGCAACGCGGCAAGGGCGCATCACATATTTGCCATTACCACGCTCGGATTCACGGATTTCTTTTTCGGACAGGGGCGGCTGTGGTCAAAGTTGCCCAGCGATCCTTTGATCGCTCCGTATCTTGGGCCGCTGGTGCGCCGAGACCTGGAGCAACCCGGATTCAAGAACTTCGAGCACATATCTTATGCCGATAACGAAGCGGATTTGCGGATGCTTCGCGACGCGGGCGTGCCGCTGCTCGCGGGCACCGACGCGAACGGCGCTCAGGCCGGCGCCATCTTGCATACTGAACTCGAGCTGATGGTGAAGGCGGGTCTGACGCCGTCGGAGACGCTGGCGGACGCGACCTCGGTGCCGGCGAGGATGTTCTCGCTCGACGATCGCGGACGCATCGCGCCGGGGATGCGCGCCGATCTGTTGTTGGTCCATGGCGATCCGACGAAGGACATCCGCACGACGCGCGATATCGTGGCGATTTGGAAGCAGGGCGTGCGGGTGGATCGCGAGAGTCGCCGCGAGGTCGTCGCGCAGCGCAATGAGGCCTGGCGTTTCGGGGCGGGATGGCTGCCGTGGACCGATTCGATCTTTCAGGGCAATTCGAAAGTGCAGGTGAACACTGTCGGAGGCGGCCCAAATCACGCAGCAACAACGATGATTGTCAGCGGACAGATTAATTCGGGAATCGAGTATCCGTGGGCGGGCGTCGCCTACTTTCCCGGCCAGAGCTATCGAAGGGCGAACGGGGACATTTCCGGGAGCCCGCAAATTTCGTTCTGGGCCAAGGGCGACGGAAAGACCTACAAGGTGATGCTGTTCCAGGGCGACGGAACTCCTTCGACCAAATATTTCCCGGCCACGCGTGACTGGACGCGAGTGGCGATTGCTTTTTCGGACTTCGCTTCCGACGGTCGAGACGTTGCTGAGATCCTGTTCGCGAGTTCCGCGCTCGGCGATTTCCATTTCGAGATAAGCGACGTGCATCCCGGCGCGCGCCGATGGCTGGGAGTGGAACTTGAGAATGGACCCAAGGGCGCGCCGATCGGCGCGATCGACAAGGATTCTCCCGCAGAGAAGGCGGGCCTTCGTGTTGGCGATACGATCGCGGCCTTCGATGGCAAACCAGTCGGAAGTTACAAAGATGTTTTGCGGCTGCTATCGCAAACCCGCATCCACGACAAAGTCCCGATCGAGGTGGAGCGCGGTGGCAAGCATCAAACTGTAACCGTCGAGGTGGAAGAGCGTCCCAACTGAGGTCCGGGTAGCACGGGCGGAAGAACGGCGCTTGATCCCGCGGCGGAAAACTTCTAAATGTGCGGCGCGCTTTATTTTTCTATCGACAAGGAATCGGTGATGTTGAAGTTTGAGGAAATCGTCGCTCCGACTGCGCTTGTCGCCGGAGACAGCACTGGCGGCGACACCGCTTCAACGCTCTAATGAGAATCCGCCGAGCCTTGTGTATCGCACTGTTGGCTGTGTGGCCGACTCCTAGCGCGCGTGCGCAGTCGCCCAATTTCATACGGCCGCCACTGCTCGAAAAGCCTGCCGGAGCCGTATTGCGCCTTGCTACAACGGCTCTTTCAGGTTCTCCTGGAGTCTTTCCATCGTCCGGGGCGGCATGGGGCGTCGAAAGTCGAGTTTTGAATGTCCAGAACGCGCCGCCGCCCCCTTCCTGGCACGTGGCATCCATGAAGCTACTTGCTCCAAGGGTGGGCTGGGCACAGACCGCTCACGGTCTGATGTGGACCGCGGACGGCGGCAAGGACTGGAAAAACATCACGCCACGCCAGGAGACCGCCTTGCCCAGACCGTTCTTTCTCGATCCGCATCACGGTTGGGTGTTGTCGGTTGGATGCTCGGCAGACAATCCAAGAAAACTGGAGATGGGATTCAATCTGGTGTCGACTACTGACTCGGGAGCAAGTTGGTCAAGTGTCGATGTGTCGCCTCTCACAGTCACGCATTACGGGAATTCTGATGGCGCGGATGTTCGAGGCTGCGGCGGAGATTTCGCGTTCGTGGACTCGCTTCATGGGTGGATAAACGTCACCGCAAGAGGCGTGACGATGAACAGTCGCTGGGCCTTTCTGCTGACCACCTCAGATGGAGGCAGGACGTGGAAACGAGCGGTGCACGCGCCATCACTTCCAGACGGGCAGCTCCTTCTTGTGACGCCTGGCGACGGATGGTTACTAGGCGGACCCGGGGACGGAAGGCTCTTTGCTACCCACGATAGGGCAAACAGTTGGCGGGAAGTGAAGGTGGAAAGGCCCGATGATATCTCCAAGGAGGCTTGGCCTCCTGGCTATCCCCTTCCGACTTTTCAGGATCGGACGCACGGCTTTCTGCCGGTGACATACTCCTCCGGAGAAGTAGTCGATTTGAAGACCACAACCGTTCTGTTCAGTACCGACGATGGTGGCCGAAGTTGGCGAAGTGACCGAATGGTTACGCGCAGAGAGAGCTCGAGACGATACCGCAAGTCCGCGGTGATCGGTTCTGACTGGATATTTATAACGGTTCGTGACCATCGGCCACTACTCGATCATGTGTCGGCTGGCGAGAAGGTCGTGGCACGCGACGAGGTCGGAGTTGAGGAGCAGGGCTATAAGCAGCCCCGAGACGTTAGCTTCGTAACTGCGACGGATGGATGGGTAACGATAGGAGATGGTGAGCTGCTCTCAACCACGGATGGCGGCTCAACCTGGACCGATATTACGCCGGGCCTGGCCGACGCATTCACCAGTGCCCCCGCACTCCGCCAGTTGACCGTGAAGACCCTCACGTCACCGGTGGATTTTATAGAGTGAGACTAGGATCCATGCGCTTGATCCCGCGGCGGAAAGCTTCTAAATGTGCGGCGCGGCTTATTTTTCAAGCGACAAGGAATTGGTGATGTTGAAGTTTGATGAAATCGATCTCGATCGGATGGTCGAAGAAGTCCTGGCTGGAAAAGAAATCGCGCGCGAGACCGCTGCGGCAATCCTGAATTGCCCCGACGAGCGGCTCGCCGACTTGCTCGCCGCGACCCGTCGCGTGCGCGAAGCCGCCTTCGGCCGCCGCGTCAAGATTTGTATGCTGCGCAACGCGCAAAGCGGCATCTGCCCCGAGGATTGCTCGTACTGCTCGCAATCGCGCATCTCGAAAGCCGAAATCCCGGTCTACAAGATGCAGAGCGTGCCCCAGTTGATCGAGGGCGCGCGAATCGCGGTCGAGAGCGGGGCGCGCCGCTACTGTATGGTCTGCAGCATGCGCGGTCCGGCGCGTCACGACGTTGAGCACCTCGGCGAGGCGTGCGATCGAATCCGCGCGGAGCTGCCGGGGCTCGAACTGTGCCTGTCGATCGGCCTGATGAATCGCGAGGATGCGGGCGAGCTCAAGCGCGCGGGCGCGGGATGGATAAATCACAATCTCAATACGAGCCGGCGCTTCTATCCGGAAATCTGCACGACGCACACCTATGACGATCGGATCGAGACGATCGAGAACGTGCGCGCGGCGGGATTGTCGACGTGCTCGGGCGGGATCATCGGGATGGGCGAAACCGACGATGACATTCTCGATCTCGCGTACTCGACGCGGCGGCTCGCGATCGATTCGGTGCCGCTGAATTTTCTGCATCCTATTAAGGGCACCCCGCTCGAATCGAAGCGCGAGTTGACCCCCGAGAAATGTCTGAAGGCGGCGTGCCTGTTCCGGCTCCTGAATCCGCGCAGCGAGGTTCGCGCGGCGGGCGGCCGCGAACTAAACGTCGGCGCGCGGCAGGCGGACCTGTTCAACGCGGTGAATTCGATTTTCGTCAACGGCTACCTGACGACCGCCGGCTGGGACTGGTCGCGAACCCGCGAGCTGATCGAGCGAGCAGGCTACGAGCCGGAGCCGGCTTAGAGGGTTGGGACATTCCCTGAACGCGGTTGTTCCCTTTCCCACATTGGGAAGGGATTAGGTTGCTAGCAGAGTGAAGCGCGGAACCAGGAATTTTGACCCTCACCCGACACTCAGAGCGTCGGCCTCTCCCTGATAGAGAGAGGCTATAAGACAAGGCGACGAGCCGATGTCTGTAAAGTAATCGATGGAACTTGAGCAGCCCTCGTCTCGCGACGAAAACCAAAGCGCGACCATTCCCGCCGCGCCCGTCGCGATGCAATGGGAAGTCCTTGCCTACTTCGCAATCCTGAATATCGCGATCGGATTGGGCTCACCGCTGGGTATCGCCGCGATTCCGATCAGCTATTTTCTGAAAGACACGCTTCGTCTCTCTCCGCTGCGTCTTGCTGTTTTCCAGGCGATTGCCTCGATACCCGTCTGCGTCGGATTCGTGTTCGGCTTCATCCGGGATCGATGGAGAAGCGCGCGATGGGGCGACCCTCAGTACCTGCTGGTCTGCGGATTGGCCGCCGCAGCCGCATACGCATGGCTGGCCGCATCGACAATTGACTATTTCAAGCTGCTGTCGCTCGTGTTCATCGTGGTCATCTTGTACGTGATGATTTTTGCATCCGCGCAAGCCCTGATGACCGGCGTCGCGCAGGCGCACGGGATGACCGGGCGGCTGAGCGTGGTGTTCAGTTTCGGCTATTTTGTCCCTGCAGTTCTGTCGGCGTTGGCCGGTGGATGGTTGGTCGCGCACGTATCCGTGCGCGGCACCTTCCTTATCGCGGGTGGCCTGACGCTGGTGATCGTCTTGCAGTCCTTTTGGCGACTCGAGGCCGCCGGCGATTTCGAGCGGGTGCTGGGACGAAGTGAAAAAGGCTTCGCGGCGATCCGTCGGCTGCTGGGCCATCGCCCATTGTGGCCGGCGACCGTTATCTACTTCCTGTGGAACTTCAGTCCTGGATGGGGCACGCCGATGTTCTACCATCTGACGGAGAGAGTACACATTTCGAGTGAGCTGTTCGGGACCTTCACCGCGTTGCAGTCGTTGTTCTTCCTGCCTACCACATTGCTGTACGGCTTTCTGTGCGTGCGCACGCCGCTGTCGCGCCTGCTGTGGTGGGGAACGATAGTCGCTATCCTCCAGGGACCGATCATGTTCCTCGCGCAGGGACCCTCGAGCACAATCGTCGTCGCCGTCCTCTATGGCCTGTTCGGTGGATTTGCCACCGCGGCCTATATCGACCTGATCATGCGCTCATGCCCAAAAGGCCTGGAAGGAACCGCCATGATGGTAGCCAACACCTCGGCTTTCGCCATTGCCGGCAACTCCGGGAACTTGCTGGGAAGCTGGATATATTCCAGGGGCGGCTTCGCGTGGGCGGTGATCATCACGACGCTGGCAACCGCGCTGATAGTCCCCGTGCTGCGGTCGGTCCCAGCCAGGCTGACCTCAACCCGCGACGGCGAACCAATCGAACCCGCGGACGAGTAAACTCAGGGAGCAGAATTTCATTTAATGTGAAACCCACCGTGGGTTTCATTTTTTACTGCTTCCTTGGGCAGGGGTGACCCCTGCACCCAGTACTAAAAAGAAAAGATGCGGGCGGAGTTTACCCTGAGTACTCGTAGGGTCCCTGTTAGAAGGGTTAGGGCCGGAGGGGGCGGTTCTTCCTGCCTCGCCCGTTCCTTCTACGGGAGAGGCGGCCGGCGGGCGCAGCCGCCGGTAGGTGAGGGTTCTGCCGGCGCGTCACCACGTCCGCTCACGTTGAAAAGCGGACAAGACTAAGCGGTGGCGATTGGAGCTTCCTCCCTTCGCCACCGCTTCAAAAATGGCTGATTCTGTAGCCTGACTACCCGATTACTTCGTAACCGACGTCGAGAACGCTGCTTCCAAGCGCGATACCGCGTCGTTAGCACGACGGACCGCATCCTCGGCGTCGCTGGCCGCCTGATCGGACTGCTGAGCCGCCGTCGCCGCCTGATTGGCCGATGCTTCCGCTGCGTTCGCCGATGCTTCCGCCTTGGTCGCATCCGCCTGGGCGCGATCGGTGGCGTTTTGGATCACCTGCATGTTAGGACCGCATGCACTCACGAGCGCCGTGACGGCCGTCACACCAAGCACTTTTACGATTGTCTTCATCCGAGCTTTCCTCCAGTGGTTCAAGTTAACAGCCAGTCCCGGTACACTAGTCAGTACAGATCAGATGGTCAGGGCTGGACGAGTAATCGGGATAAATAGTCGCAAAAGCCGTTTGTGAACGCAAGGCGAGAACCGCAGGCAGGTTCTGTTCGGAACATCTGACGCGCTACACTATTAGCTGAATTGAATTGAGCATCATTGACAGACAAAACTTTCAGCGGTTATCGTCCCAATCGGCGGATCAGCACCGTTGCGGGCTTTCCGTGGTCAGGTTTTCCTAAATCATCTAACTGAGGTTCGGTTACGAGATGGCGACGACGATCACGAGCGAATGTATCAACTGCGGAGCGTGCGAGCCCGAGTGTCCGAACACCGCGATCTATGCGGGCGGAGTGCCGTGGGAACTCAACGGCGCGACCAGTGCCGCGATCGCGCAGGATATCTATTACATAGTGCCGTCGAAGTGCACCGAATGCGTCGGCTTCCACGACCATGAGGCCTGCGCCGCGGTATGTCCCGTCGATTGCTGTATCCCCGATCCCGCTAATCTCGAGACTGAAGGCGTATTGCTCGCGCGTGCCCGCGAATTGCATCCTGAGACGACTTTCCCCGACGACGCGCCCTCGCGCTTCCGCAAAGAGGGCGGAGCGCCGGCCCCGGCGGCCGACGGCGCAACCAAAGAAGCTGCAACCAATGGAGCCGCAGTCGCGGCAGCACCCAAGCCAGTGCCAGCCGCGGCGCCCAAGCCCGTCGCGGCGGCGCCTGCTGCACCGGCTGCGCCAGTGGCGGCGGCCGGTCTCGCGATGATGCATCTGCCGAAAGATATCGGCGCGTTGCCCGGTCCGGTCGGCGAGAAACATTTCCCCGGCGAGCTCGATGCGGATTTCGACGCCGTGCTGGCTTCGGTCGACGCGTCGCCGGCGCAAACGGCCCCCGTACCGGTGCAAATCGCGTTTCGATTTGCGGAGCCGGTTCTCGGCGCGATGCCCGACGGCGTGAAAGCGCAACTCGAGCGCGCGGTCGGCACCACGGCCGGATTTTCCAGGGTCCGCTCGACCGCGCTCAACATGATTCTGAATCTGATTCTTTATCCCGCTCTGCTGACGGCCTTTTCGGTTGAAGTGCTCAGCGACGGCCTGTTTTCACAACATACCGGCGGATGGATCATGCTCGGCGTCTTGATCGCCGCGGGCGAGGCCGCATGGCGCCTGCGCGAAGGAGTGATTCACGCCAAGCCCGCAAGCGAGTTGACGTATCGCGGATGCTGGTACGGGCTCGCGCTCGCGCCGCTCGGCTCGATGCTGGTGCGCGCGGGCGGCGCGGGACGTCGCACGGAGCGCAAAGTCGCCTTCGACGGTTTCGAGGGCACCGTGCACGAAGACAAAACCGAGCGCGATCGCCGCTACGGTACCGTCTACACCGTCGCCGAGTATGCCAACGCATACCTGGTGCGGCTTGAGATGCCGCGCACGCTGCCGCCGTCGTCCCTCAAGCGCCTGTGGAACTTGCCCGACGAAATGCCCGACTACGATTACAACATCATGCTCGGCGACAACGTGATTACGATAAGCGCAAGCGTGCGCGGCGAGACGATTCGCCGACTGTCGTATGTGTCGTCGTCGTTCCCGGCGGACTTCACGTCCCGAATCGAATTCGGCAAGCCGGTCGGCGCATTTAAGCATCGGATGCGCGACAAGGTGCTCGAGGTGATCGTTCTCAAGGCAGAGGCGGCCCAGCTTCAGCACGCCGCCTAAAAAATTTATCGCGGGCTTGAATCGGCGGATGATTTAGACCGGCGAAATTGGCGGCCCCATAATGCGGCTGAGTTCAGTTGAGATGGCGATCCACATCCGGGACGCCACGGTTCGCGACCTGCCCCGTATCATCGAGATCGAGCGGCTCGCCTTCCCTGCCCCATGGACCCTGGCCTCCTTTCAACGCGAACTGACCCTGCCGTTCTCGCGAATCATGGTCGCGATGCCTGCCGACAGCAACTTGATTGCCGGCTTTCTCTGCCGATGGCTGATCGCCGACGAATGCCACGTCCTGAATATCGCCGTCGGTCCGGACTCGCGCCGGCGCGGAATCGGCGCCGTGATGCTGAGAGAGGCTATTTCCGAGGCAAAATCGACGGGTGCCAACGTGGTTACGCTGGAAGTTCGCCGCTCGAATCTGCCCGCCAGGCAGCTTTATCGTAAATTCGAGTTCGAAGAACGGCGTTTGAGACGCCATTACTACGGTCCCGGCGAAGACGCGATTATCATGGAACTGCGCTTCGACTGACCTCATTCGGCGGCTAATCTCGAACATTGTTCTAAATTTGTCGAACACTTCAGTTTCTTTTTGAGACTGGGGTTACAAATCAGGTAGTTTTGTGCCATACTGGTGATCACATTCTAGGCTGATCGGATCGGTGACGAACCCGTGAACTACGCGGTCGGCAACCATGTCCGAAATTCAGGGCCTGATATCGAGTGCCAATATCACGATGAATTTGCCGTTCAAGAAGGGTGAAAAGGTGGTTTACCCCGCCCATGGGGTAGCCGTCATCGAAGACATCCAGATGCGGGTTATCTCCGGAACGGAGCGACGTTTTTACATGCTCCGGATTCTCGGCACCGAAAAGATGACCATAATGATCCCGACCGAGAACGTCGAGTCGGTCGGACTGCGGCGCGTAATCGGCAAAGATATGGTGGAAAAAATCTACCGTATCCTGCGTCAGCGCAAGGTTGAGGTCGATACGCAGACTTGGAACCGCCGCTACCGGGAATACACCGAAAAGATCAAGACTGGTTCTCCGCTGGAAATCGCCAAGGTGCTGCGCGACCTGCTGGTGCTCAAGAGCGACAAGGAGTTGTCGTTCGGCGAGCGTAAGATGCTCGACACGGCGCGATCCTTGCTCGTCAAGGAATTGTCGATCGCCAAGGCTCATCCTGAAGAAAAAATCATGGAAGAGCTGAAGATGATCTTCGCGAACTAGCCGTCGCAAATCTGTCCACTGGTGTGAATTGAAATGTCGGGCGTAAGTCTGAATCTGGATACTCCGGATCTTGCACAACGTTACGAACAGATCAGCGCGGATCGGCAGTTCCGCGGCGGCAAGGAATTGCTCCGGGAATTGGCGCTCGCCCCGGGCGAGACCGTGCTCGACATCGGCTGCGGCACCGGGATGCTCGCCGAGTATGCGGCGAGTGTGGTCGGTCCGGCGGGTTCGGTCACTGGAATCGATCCGCTGCCGCTTCGAGTTGAGATCGCAAAGAAGCGGAGCGCCGCCAATCTGACCTTCAAGGTCGGCAACGCCTACGACCTCGGCGAAGTTGCCGCTGACAGTTTCGACGTCATCTATATGAACGCGGTATTTCACTGGCTGCCGGAAAAGTCTGCTCCGCTCCGTGCGATCCTCCGCGCGCTGAAACCGGGCGGCCGGCTCGGTATCACCGCCGCGCCCCCGGACGGCCACAGATGGCTCAACGTGATCAGGCGGCGAGTGCTGGCGCGCGAGCCCTACAGCAAATATCCGGAGGCCCAGGCCGGCCAGAACTATCGCGTCAGCCAGGAAGAACTCCAGAAGCTGCTGTTGGACAATGGCTTCGCGATCACCAGGCTCGAAACGCGCGTGAGCATCAGAAATGCCCCTGCAGGCGGCCAATGGACGGCAGAGAGCGCACTCGATTTTGCCGAAGCAAGTTCGTTCGGCAATTTTCTCGGACATCTGCCTAAGGATCTGCAAGCATCGGCGCGCGAAGAGATCAAGAATGAACTGGAGAGTCTTATGATGCGGCGCAGACCCGATGAGGCTCCGCGCGATAATCCTCCTCGCGCCGGCCGCATCATTGCCGTCGCTACCAAACCCTAGCCGCCACTGTCCAATCTTCTCCCGGCCTCATTTTCGTCGGACGGTCCCGCGATTTTCTTGAACGGGCGCATCGATTCTGCGAATCTGCTGCGTTGATGTCGAAGCGAATGTTTGTGCTGGGCGCCGCCCTACTGGCGCTCGCGATTTTCCCCGTTACTCGATGCGCCGCCGAAGCGAGCGTCGACGACGCGGCTGTCTATCAAGTTTTCTCGGCGATTCGCGACGGCAACTTCACTGCTGCGACCGAGCATTTCAGCGCCAGGATGAAAGCATTGTCGCCGGCGGGGCTGAAGGGTTCGTGGAACCAGGTTTACGCTGCCGAGGGTCCGCTGCTCAGCTGGAAGATTTTCGAGCGGCAGACTCTTCTCAAAGGCAACGTCGAACTCAGGGTGCAACTCAGGTTCCGTCGCTCGACGGCGAATTCGGTTGTCGTGGTAAACGGGCAGACCGGTGAGATTCGATCGCTTTTGTTCAAGCTGCCTGTGACTGAGCCCCCATATGCCGAGCAGGCAAAGTTTCGCTTCGAGGATGTGAACGTAGGATCGTACAAGCTGCCCGGCACGCTGACGATTCCAAACGGCAAAGGTCCATTTCCAGCGGTAGTCCTGATTCAAGGATCGGGCCCGAACGATCGCGACGAGACCGTCGGCGCCAATCATCCTTTCGCCGACATCGCCGAGGGACTCAGCTCTCGCGGAATCATCGTGCTCCGATACGACAAGCGCACCTACGCGATCTGGAATATCGATCTGATGAAGATAACTGTCGACGAGGAGGTCATCCAGGACGCTGTGGCGGCAGTGGCCCTGCTGCGGGCGCGGCGCGATGTGGCGCATGACCGAATCTTCGTCATCGGGCACAGCCTGGGCGCGATGCTTGCGCCGGAGATTGCGAAGAAGGCGTGGCCAGTTGCGGGACTCGTGATGCTGGCGCCGGCGGGCCGCAAGTTGCCGCAGACGATAGTCGAGCAGCTGCGATTTTTGGGCCAAGCGTCACCCGCTCAACTCGTCGAGATCGAGCGCGAGGCGGCCCTGCTCTCCGCGCACAAGATGCCCGCGACGCAGACTTTCCTCAACGCGCCCGCCTCGTACTACTACGACCTCGACGCACGCGACGAAGTCGCAATCGCCCGCGGTCTCGACCTGCCTATCCTGATCCTGCACGGCTCGCGCGACTACCAGGTAATCGACGAGGACATCCGCGACTGGCAAAACGGGCTCAAGGGCAAAGCCAAGGTTCAGGTCGATACTTTTCCCTCGCTCAACCATCTGTTCATCGCGGGCCAGGGCAAGCCCACGCCGGCCGAGTACTACGCGCCGGGGCATGTTGACGTGGCGGTTATCGGAACGATCGCAAGTTTCATCAACCGAGACGGCGCGCCGGCGCGTCAACCGGCGGCGAATTGACGGCTTCAGCGATCATAGTGGCCGCGGGCAGCGGCGTACGCCTCGGGTCGAGCACGCCCAAGGCGTTCGCGAACATCGGCGGCCGCACGATGCTCTCGTACTCCCTCGATGCCATCCGGCAAGTCAGTTCGATTGGCGAAGTTGTGATAGCAGTGCCCGAAGGATTCGAAGCAGCGGCGCGCTCCGAGGCCGCGGCTGTCGGACTTGGCGTGCCGTTAAAGATGACGCCGGGGGGTCGCGAGCGTCAGGATTCGGTACGAATCGCGCTCGGACTCACGAGTTCCGAGAGCGAACTGGTAATTGTGCATGACGCGGCGCGCCCGCTGGCGACGCCCGCGATTTTCGAGGCGTGTCTAACCGCCGCGGCGCGCGCCGGCGGCGCGATCGCGGCGACACCGGTGGCCGACACGTTGAAGCGCGTCGCGGACGGTAACAGCTCGATCGCCGCGACCGTCGCGCGCGCCGGCCTATGGCAAGCGCAGACGCCGCAGGCCTTTCGCCGCGATCTGCTGGTCGCGGCGCATAGCCGCGCCGTCACCGAGGGAATCGTCGCGACCGACGACGCCGACCTGGTGGAACGCACCGGCGCCCGCGTCGAGGTGGTCGAAGCCTCGACCGCCAACATCAAGATCACAACGCCATCCGATCTGGCGATCGTCGAAGCACTGATAGCCGCAGGCAAGTAAGCTCTTTCTGTTTCCTCTGCAGTAAGGAGAGCCTTGCGTCTTCCCCTCTCTCCGCAAGGAGACCTTCGGGAAAACTCGGCTGGATTTCTTCCCCTCCCCCTGGGGAAGGGGAACAATCGCGAAGAAGGAACGCAAAGAGCAGCCCGAAACGGCCGCGGTTAGTCGTCTGACGAGTCTGTCTCCTTGGGATTTGCGGCGTGCCTTAGGGCCTTGCGCACCCGTTCGCGCAGGGTGTCGTCGCCCTCGATCTTGTTTTCAAGCGCCCGGAACTGCGCGACCGTGAGACCTTGTCTGGATGCGGCCTGCTCGACGGTCAGGCTGTGATCTTTCTGCATCGCCTCGTAGACGTTTATGTATTTGTCGACCTGGCTGGTCGGAACGTCCTTGTCCTCATCGTCGGTCTCATCCTGGGCTACGGGAGGCGCGGGTTCCGCCGCGAGTTGAAGAGCTTGATCCTGACATAGAGAGTGAATCTCGCGAGAGCTGCCAGCCGTCCAGGCGCGCGAAGCCGGCAACATCGCGATTGCTCCACAAATTATTCCTATCGCCGCGAGCGCGGCGCCGACGCGCTTGCCGGGGTAAGGCTCGATGATTTGGTGCATGATGAACAGCCTCCGCCAGAAATTCAGCCGACCTGGAATATTTATCCTTGCACGCCACGCGAACTTCATAAAGATACTCGATTGGACTTGCATCGCGCGACGCGAGGATTAAATTCAGAACGGTCCTTGCCGGGCCGCCGGTGTGGTGTTTTTTTTGCGCAGACGTAGTCAATCACTCGATAGCAAGACGGAGATTTATTTACATGCCAGCCAAAACGGTTGAGCTGCACGAGAGGGCGAGAGTCGGAATTGTCAGGGGCGCGACGTTAGTGATGGAAGCCGCGCGCGTAACTCTGGGTCCCAAGGGCCGCAACGTGATGATCCAGCGGAGCTTCGGCTCGCCGACCGTGACCAAGGACGGCGTGACGGTGGTCAAGGAAATCGAACTCGAGAACCGCTTCGAGAACATGGGCGCGAAGCTGATTCGCGAAGTCGCGCAGAAGACCTCCGACGTCGCCGGCGACGGCACGACCACGGCGACGGTGCTGGCGGGCGCAATCGTGCGCGAGGGGATCAAGCTGCTGGCGGCGGGCTTTCCCGCGATGGAACTGCGGCGCGGAATCGACGCCGCGGTGGTCAAGGCGGTAGCAACGATCAAGGAGATGTCGCGGCCGGTGAAGGAGCGCGAGCGCCTTGAGCAGGTCGCGACGGTCTCAGCCAACGGCGATAAAGCGATCGGCAAGATCGTCGCCGACGCGATGGACAAGGTCGGCAAGGAAGGCGTGATCACGGTCGAAGAGGCGCGCGGGCTGGAGACGGTGCTCGACCTGGTCGAAGGGATGCGCTTCGATCGCGGCTATCTGTCGCCGTACTTCGTCACCAATCCCGACAAGTTGACGGTCGAGCTCGACGAACCGCTGATCCTGTTCCACGAGAAGAAGCTTTCGAACCTGCGCGAGCTCCTGCCGCTGCTCGAGAGCGTCGTGCAGACCGGCCGCCAACTCCTGATAATTGCGGAGGACGTCGAGAGCGAGGCGCTGGCCGCGCTGGTCGTCAACAAACTGCGCGGAACGATCAAAGTCGCGGCGGTCAAGGCGCCGGGCTTTGGCGATCGACGCAAAGAGATGCTGCAGGACATGGCGATACTGACCGGCGGCACTCTGATTGCCGAGGAACTCGGCACCAAGATCGAGAAGGTCGAGATCGCCGCGCTCGGCAAGTGCAAGAAAGTTCTGATCGACAAGGACAACACGACAATAATCGGCGGCTCGGGCAAGAAGGCCGAGATCCAGGGACGCATCGAATTGATCCGCCGCCAGATCGAAGAGACCACTTCCGACTACGACCGCGAGAAGCTGCAAGAGCGGCTGGCCAAGCTCACCGGCGGCGTCGCCGTAATCAGAGTTGGCGCAGCGACCGAAGTCGAGCTGAAAGAAAAAAAGGCGCGCGTCGACGACGCCGTCCATGCGCTTCGCGCCGCCGTCGAGGAGGGTATCGTGCCGGGCGGCGGCGTCGCGCTGGTGCGCGCAATGGCGGCGGTGAACTCGCTCCGACTCGATGAGGACAAAAAGGCCGGCGCGGGAATCGTCGCGGCTGCGATGGCGGAACCGCTCAAGCAAATCGCGCGCAACGCCGGTCACGAGCCGGAAATCGTTCTCAACGCGGTGCTGGAAGGCAAAGCTGATTTCGGTTTCAATGCTTCGAGCGAAGTTTACGAGGATCTCGTCAAAGCGGGTGTGATCGATCCCGCCAAGGTGGTGCGTACCGCGCTCGAAAACGCGGCCAGCGCCGCATCGATGATGCTCACGACCGAGGCCGCCGTGGCCGAAGCACCGAAGAAGCCGGCGCCGTCAGCGGGGATGCCTGGCGGCGGCGGAATGGGCGGAGGCGGCATGGGTGGAATGGGCGGCATGGGTGGCGGAATGGGTGGAATGGACGATTATGGGGACGATTTCTAGTCGCTCGACTGAAGATTAGCTGTCACGGAACATCTGGAATGGTTCCGACGGAGACTAAAACAGTGATTATGCGGGAACAAGACGCCAGATGATTCAAATAGCCGCTTTCGCGCACTTGTTATAGCTACATTGTAAACTGTTATGAGTGACTATATATAAGTCCGCCGAGCGCGGATAAATCTGCGGTGAGTCCAAATATCCTTCTGTGAGTGAGCGCAAATGGATTCGACATCAAAGATTCAATTGTGACTTTTTATCGCGTCATCACAATACGTCCCACGACAGCCTAACCTGCGAATAGCTAGTTCATGAATCGCATTGTCGCGAGCAATTCACACGGCCGTCGCTTGCACAGGGCTGGGAGTTTGTGAGACAAATTTAGAGTCTTACTAGCGGGAGCCCGATAACTACTTAGCAACGCTCCTGCTCATTCCTTAGGAGGAAGAAATGGAAGGGTTAATGAGAAAATCTTCAAAACTGGTCGGTCTTGCCGGGGCTGTGTTGGCCCTTTCGTTGCTCGCGGGATGTTCGTCCAACGAGCCGAGTCCGGAAACTCGCGCCGTCAACGCGGCGAACCAGGCTGATCAGGCTGCGGCCCGCGCCGATGCGGCCGCCCAGAAATCAGCCGCAGCGGCGGCGCAGGCTCAGGCGGCGGCTAGCCGCGTAGAGCAGGCGGCCAGCGACGCGAAGGCGGCTGCGGACCGCGCAGAAGCGATCGCGTCGAAGACGATGTCCGAGCGTCCGTCGAGGCATTATCACGTCCATCATCACCATGCGGCGGCAGCGGCAGCTCCGGCAGAAGCGGCTCCAGCACCGGACAGCGGCGCTGCTCCGGCACCGGCTCCCGCTACTCCGTAATATCTCTCAGGCTTGATAGTCACGAGGGCGGTTGCTTCGGCAGCCGCCCTCGTTTGTCTATTGTCCACTGCTGGACTGAGTACTCGGTTGCGGACCTAATTCTGCTGACTCACGGTTGCCACGCGTACGCGCCCTGGCAACGAGTCGGCTCAACTCGGGAACGTAACTATTACTTTCAGTGACTCGGGCTTTTGCGCGGTCGCAAATGCCTCGGTGATCTGTGCCAGCGGAAACGAATGCGTCACCAGCTCGGTGGCGTTGATCACCCCGCGCTCGACCAGCGACAACGCCTCGCGAGTTTCGTCCGGACCGCATGAATAGCTCGGGACGAGCCGAGTTTCGTTGAAGTAGAGGTCGTGCGGCTTGACGAGCAGTTCGTCGTCGGGCGGCGTCGCCGTGAATTGAACGACGGTCGCGCCCTTGCCGGCGGCGGCAATCCCCGCCGCGATTGCCTTGGAAGTGCCGGGGCCGACGATCACGACGTCGGCCATCGCGCCGTTGGTGATTTCGCGCACCTGCTCGATCAGGTTGTCGCCTTCGACGACGATTCCGCGGTCAGCGCCGAGCTCGATCGCGCGCTTGGCGCGCGTATGAAACAGGTCCGCGCCGATAATTGTGCCTGCGCCGAGATTCCGCGCCAGCTTCACGTGCATCATGCCCATAATGCCGAGACCGATGATCAGAATTGATTCGCCCGCCTTAAGCCCAGAGCGCTTGAGCGACTTGACGACGCAGGCCGCCGGCTCGATGAGCACGCCGTCAGCGTCGGCAATCGAGTCGGGGAGCGGCAGCGTGTCGCGCTGATTGGCGGCGCTCACGAGAAAGTACTCCGCCATCCCTCCCGGCACGATGTTGGTCGCGCGCCAGGTCGCGCACTGCACGTATTCGCCGCGCCGGCACGCCGCGCATTGGAAGCAGGGCGCATGATGGTGCACGAAGACGCGATCTCCGGCCTTGAAGCCGCGCACCGCCGCGCCGGTCTGCTCGACGACGCCGACCGGTTCGTGGCCCAGCACCAGCGGCGCCTTGCGCTTGATGTACCAGGGCATGATGTCGCCCGAGCAGATGCCGCACGCGCTGGCGCGGATCAGAATGTCATCGGCGCCGACCACGGGCCGCGCGCTTTCCTCGACGCGGATGTCGCCGAAATCATAAAGCCTGGCTACCTGCATAGAGTTACCGCCATGTTAGAATCGCATCATGCCACGGCCGAAATGTCCTCCGATAGCCGCCGACATAATTACCGAGATCGGCGACAAGATCGTTTTGATCGAGCGCAGGAATTTTCCACTTGGATGGGCAATTCCCGGCGGCTTCGTCGATTTTGGCGAGACTGTCGATGCGGCGGCGGTGCGCGAGGCGCGCGAGGAGATCTCTCTCGACGTAGAAATTCGCGCGCTGCTCGGCGTGTATTCGCGGCCCGATCGCGATCCGCGCGGGCAGACGATCACGGTGGTCTATGTCGCGCGCGCATCGGGGACGCCGCGCGGCGCCGACGACGCGAAAAATGCGACGCTGTGCGATCCGCGCAATCCGCCGGCTCCGCTCGCGTTCGATCACGCGGAGATTCTTGCCGACTACGTGGACTGGCTAGAGACCGGTGAATTCCCCGGTCCGTGGCGCACGCGCAAGACCTAGAACAGTTTCATCGCGCGGCGAATCCATCTTCGTCCGAGCCCAGAAGATCAACGCGGCGCTGAGGTATGCAGCTATCAGCATCGGAAATCCCGGATGCGGCACCGCTTTAATCAGTGCAGTCGCGATACAGGCGGTGAGTATCGCAGCACCTGCAATCAACGGGATCTGACGAAGGGCCTCGCGTCGCTGGAAACCGCCCCACGCGGCGAGCATCCCGAACAAATACGCGGGCAGCAGCAGCAAGGTCTCGGGGATCCACGCCAGCGGCGACATCAGGAGTGCAAGGGCGACCCACAGTCCGAACAGCAGGCCGTCGAGATCGGTGCGATCGCGGCTGGCAATCGTGGCGGCCGCGGCGATTGCGAGCAGGACGAGATCGAAGAGCACGGTAATCGCCACGACCGCGACGAACGGCTCCGCGGCGATGGTCGTGCCTGCCAGGTGCGCAACGATTTTCCGCACGAAGGCGAGCATCGTGAGTTCAGCGTGGCCGACTATGTTGTACGAAGCCGACATCTGAAGCGTCGCGAGTTCGAACCAGTGGATGGGATTCGTCAGCACTTCTCCGACGAGAAAACAGCCGATGGCGGCGAGGAGCGAATGCCAGCGGCGGCCAAACAAGAAGTATCCGCCGACCGTCACCGGATAAAGCCTCAGCAACGCCGCCAGCGCCAAGCACAATCCCGCTGCCGCCGGACGCTCTCGCCGCGCGCAGAACCATGATGCGGACAACAGCGCCAGCAGTATCGGCGTCGGCGCGGCACCGACCAGCGCGCCAGTGAACTGGCGCGACATCAGCGCGAGCGAAAGCACGATGATCGTGGTCGCTGCTCCCAGTGGCGGATCGTTTCCGCGCGCCAGCATCAGCACGGCGGCCGCCAGGCATAGGATGTGTAGCGTCTGCCAGATCCAGAATGCGGTTTTTTGGTCGAGCCGCGCGAGTGGAGAAAATACTTCGATGAAGAACGGCGTGTTGTTGCACTCGCGCGGAAGCGTAAGCCCGGGCCGCAACTCGGTACTTTTCCCCTGTACTAGCCACGGATCGCCGCCGGCGGAGTAGTCGGTCCACCACGCGTAGAACATCGCGAAATCGACTTCATCGTAGCGATGCCGAGCCGCTTGCAGGCGTTGGGCGAGCGTGAATGCCGCGACGATCGCGAGAATCGCCGCGACCGCCGTGGCGATCGGAAGCCGGCGCAGAGAAGTGCGCGAACCTGTCCGCTCGGACATCGATGCTAGTGCTTGAGCTTCGCGACGGCGCGCTCGATGCGATCGAATGCCTCGTTCAAATTCTTGGTCGAGGTGGCGTACGAGAGCCTGACGTGATCGGGCGCGCCGAAGTCGTTGCCGCCCACCAGTGATACGTGCGCCTCGTCGAGCAGGAACGCCGCGAGTCCGTCGCCGTCGGTAATTTTCTTGTCGCCAAACCGGCTGCCGAGCAGCTCGGACACGTTCGGGAAAGCATAGAACGCACCCTGCGGGACGTTGGGCAGCCTGAAGCCCGGGATGCGCCGCACGCGCTCGACGACCAGCGCGTTGCGTTCGCGGAACGCCTCGAGCATCGGCTTGAGCTCGTCCTGCGGACCGGTCAGCGCCTCGATGGCGGCGGCCTGCGTGATGGAATTGGGATTGCCGCTGTTCTGGCTCTGCAAGCGGCCGGCAGCCGCTATTGCTTCCTTCGGGCCGGCCGCAAATCCGATTCGCCATCCCGTCATCGCATAGGTTTTCGACAGCGAGTTGAACACGATGCCGTGGGATTTGAGCCGCGGCTCGAGATGGAAAATATGCGGCGCGAGCCCGTCGTAGACGATGTGCTCGTAAACGTCGTCGGACATCACCCAGAGGTCGGTGTCGACCAGCACTCTGGCAATCGCCGTGAGCGATTCGGGTCCGTACACGGCGCCGGTCGGATTCGACGGCGAGTTGAGCATGATGCCGCGCGTGCGCGGCGTAATCGCGCGGCGCAAAGCCTCAGGCTCGAGGATGAAGCCGGACTCCTCGGAGCACGGAACGAATTTCGGCTCCGCGCCCGCCAGCGAGACCATCGCGGCGAAACTCACCCACGCCGGCGTCGGGATGATCACCTCGTCGCCTTCGTCGAACAGCGCGGCGATCACATTGGCCTCGGCCTGCTTGCATCCGGCCGACGCGATTATCTCGTTCGGCTCATAGTCGAGGTTGTTGTCGCGCTTGAGCTTGAGCTTGATCGCATTCTTGAGCGCCGCGGTTCCGCCGACGGCGGTGTACTTGGTCTGGCCGGCCTCGAGCGCTTTGACGGCAGCGCGCTTGATGCGCTCGGGCGTGTCGAAATCGGGCTCGCCGGCGGCGAGCGAGATGACGTCGATTCCCGCGAGCTTCATTTCGGTGGCGCGCGCGTCGGCAGCCAGCGTCGCGGACGGTTTGATAGCGGCGATTCTGCGATTGAGCTTCAGCATTGGTTAAGTCCGGATTTCAGATGATCGACGCGCGGCGTTCGAGCGCCGCGAACGACAACAGATTGTATCTTTCGAGCCGTTTTGAAAGAACCGCCTAACCGACCTTGAGCTTTGCGCGCAGTCGCTCGATCACGAGTTCCGGTACCAGCTCCGGGAGGCGCTTGCCGTAGCCGGCGACTTCCTTGATCAGGTGCGAGGAGCTGAAGAACAGCCGCGGATTCGAGAACATAAAAATCGTCTCGACGTTCGGGCTCATCGTCTTGTTCATCTGCGCCATCTGCAGTTCGTAGTCGAAGTCGGTGACGGCGCGCAGCGAGCGAATCAAGACCTTGGCGCCGATTCGTTCAGCGTAGTCGACTGACAGGCCGCTGAACTTGTCGACGCGGGCGCGCGGCTCGAGGTCGCGGATAACCTCGCGGATTATTTCGACGCGCTCGTCGCCGGAAAACAGCGCCGCATCCTTGTGCGGATTGTAGGTCACCGCGACGATCACCTCGTCGAAAATCGCGACGCTGCGCCGGATGACGTCGACGTGCCCGTTGTGGATTGGGTCGAAGCTGCCGGGGTAGACCGCGATCAGCGGGGAACGCTCTTTGTTTTTCGTCATGTTCCTCGGGCCGTCAAGCCGCACTCGGCGCCGGATCGGGTCGCCGGTAAAAGGCGATTCGGTGATCGCCGATGGTTGCAACGAACGCGCGCTCGTGGGCTTTGGGAGCTGGCGGCGCCGCGGGCGCGCGCTTCGATTGTTCCACTACCACCCAGCCGCCGGGCGCGACGAGCCCGAATTCGCCGAGCAGCGCGAGAACTTCCGCGCTCATGTCGTCCTTGAACGGCGCGTCGACGAAGACCAGGTCGAATGACTCGTGCGAGCGGCCGAGCTCGCCGAGTGCACGACGCACGTCCGACACGACCATGCGGGCGCGATCGGTAAGTTCGAGCTGCGCAAGATTGGCGCGAATCGCCGCGGCCGCGTCGCGCGAGGAATCCACGAACGTCACGTGCGCGGCGCCGCGCGACAGCGATTCAATTCCCAGCGAGCCGCTGCCGGCGAAAATGTCGAGCACGCGCGCCCCGTCGAGATCCATTCGCACCGCGAGCCGCGAAAAAATCGACTCGCGCGCCCGCGCCGACGTGGGCCGCGTCAGCAAACCGCGCGGCGCCTTGAGCCGTCTGCCGTGTGCTTGTCCCGCAATAATTCGCATCGCGTCAGTTTTTTCGAGGCATCGTTCGATCGAATCCGCGCGCGCCTCTTGCCTCGAAGTCGCGGACGATAGATAACCCGTTCTGCCGGGAGCCCGCAAGTTCGCGGCGGTATCAAGCCGCGACGCCTGCGCCTCTGGCTAAGAGACGAAATTTTAGCTAGCAATCATTAGATTGGCGAACTCACAGAACTTCGAAGTTAAAGGCCCAGTAATACTTCCGCCATGCCTGGAAACGACCAGCCCAAGTTTTCCGACGCCGCCCTCGACGAGTACCGGCAACTCCTCGGCCGCTATCCGACGCGGCAGGCCGCGCTGCTGCCGACGCTGTGGATCGCGCAGCGCGAGTTCGGATGGCTCAGCGACGCGACGCAGGACTACGTCGCGCATCTGATGGAACTGCCGCCGGCGCATGTGCGCGCGGTGGTCTCCTTTTACACGATGTTCCATCGCAAGCCGGTCGGCCGCTACCTGCTCGACGTTTGCACCAATCTCTCGTGCAAGCTGCGCGGCGCCGAGAAAATTGTGGACTGCATCCGGCGCCGTCTGAAAATCGAGATCGGCGAGACGACGCCTGACGGCAAATTCACGCTGGATGCGGTCGAATGCCTGGCCTCGTGCGGGACGGCGCCGATGCTCCAGCTCAATCAGGATGCGTTCGTCGAAAATCTCACCGAAGAAAGCACCCTCAAACTTATCGACGAGCTGGCCGCCCGTGACAATTGAGTTAATCGCCGGCGCGATCAAAGCGATCCTGATGATCGTGCTCGGACTGAATCTGTCGCTGTTCCTGCTCTACTTCGAGCGCAAGGGCAGCGCGCTCATCCAGGACCGAATCGGCTCGAATCGCGCCTCGATCACCGGGCTCGGCAAGCGGATGGGGATGCCCAACCTCGGCATCATCAACACTACCATTGCCGACCCGGTGAAAATGTTCACCAAGGAAGACTTCATCCCGGACGGCGCGGACAAGTTCCTGCATACGCTGGCGCCGTTCCTGGCGCTGTTCCCGGTGATGATCACGTTCGTCGTGATTCCGTTTGGCGACACGATTTCGATCGCCGGCCATCGCATCGGACTCGAGGCCGCCAACCTCAACGCGGGCGCGCTCTATCTGCTCGCGACGATCGGGCTTGGCGTCTACGGCGTCGCGCTGGCGGGATGGTCGTCGAACAATCGATGGGCGCTGCTCGGCGGGATTCGCGCGACGGCGCAGATGATCTCGTACGAGCTGGCGATGGGACTCGCGATCGTGTCGGTCATCATGACCTTCGGCACGCTCAACTTGCAGGAAATCGTGCGAGGGCAGGGCGGCGTGTGGTTTGGATTTCTGCCGCGCTGGGGAATTTTCATGCAGCCGCTCGCCTTCATTCTGCTACTGGTGGCGGGCGCGGCGGAATCCAAGCGCATCCCGTTCGACCTGCCGGAGAGCGACTCAGAATTGATCCAGGGATATTTCACCGAATACTCCGGCGGCAAGCAGGCGGTCTTCATGCTCACCGACTTTGCCGAGCAGGCACTGGTCGCGATGCTGCTGACGACGTTTTTCCTCGGCGGATGGCAGGTTCCATGGCTCATGCGCGACGGATTTCATCTGCCGGGCGGAGCGTTTCTCGCCGTGCCCGCGCTCGTCGTCTCACTCCTTGGTGTCGTCGCGTTTCTGGTCAAGGTCGTCGCGCTGTGCATCTTTCTCGGCCTGGTGCGATGGACGCTGCCGCGCTTCCGCTACGATCAGTTGATGCGGCTGGGATGGAAAGGACTGGTGCCGCTCGGACTGTTCAACGTGTTGCTGACCGCATTCGTCGTGGTGGCAACTGGGAGCGTCCACTGATGCCGCCGTTCCTGTACATATTTCTCGGCGCGTTGGCGGTTGTCTCGGCGCTCGGCGTGATCGTGCAGCGCAATCCGATTCATTCGTTGCTCGCGCTGATCTCGACCCTGATGATCATCGCGATTCTGTTCATTGGCGAGGACGCCGTCGTCGTCGGATTCCTGCAAATCATCGTCTACGCCGGCGCGATCATGGTTTTGTTCCTGTTCGTGATATGGCTGTTGAATCTTCAAGTCGAAACCGGGCCGACCGGTCATCTCGCACTCAAGTTTTTCGGCTCGATCGCCGCGGCGCTGCTGGTGACTGAGCTGTTTTTCATCCTCACGCCCCCGCACATGCAGGTGAAGTTCACTCACGAGCCCGAGGGTTACGGTTCGCTGGCGAGTCTCGCCGGCAAGCTGTTCACCGACTACCTGGTCGCCTTCGAGGTGACCTCGGTGCTGCTGCTGGCCGCGGTGGTGGGTTCGATCGCGCTCGCGCGCAAGCTGCCGGGCACCGACGACCCCCGCGCCGCGAGGGACGTCGCGTCATGATTCCGCTCACCTACATGATGTCCCTGAGCGCGATGATCTTCGCCATCGGCGTGGCCGGTGTGATCATTCGCCGCAACATTCTTGTGATGTTCATGTCGATCGAGCTGATGCTCAACGCGGTAAATCTCGCCTTCATCGCGATCGGCAGCCGGCTCGGTTCGATGGACGGCCAGGTGATCGTTTTCTTCGTAATGACGGTCGCGGCGGCCGAGTCCGCAATTGGCCTCGGCATCATCATCTCGACTTTCCGCAATCGCGAAACCGTCCACGCGGACGACTTAACGCTGATGAGATGGTGATCGACATCAATGACAGTTGAGTTTCCAGCCCTCGCGCTTATTCTGCTGTTCCCGGCGCTCGGCGTCGTGTTCAACCTGTTTTTCGGCGCCAGGTCGGGACGCGGCGCGGTCAACGTCGTCGGACCGGGCGTGATGTTCGTCGCGTTCGGCGTCGCGACGTGGGCATTCCTGAAGTTACTCGCGATGCCCCCTGGCGGCGCGCTTGTAGTGCACCTGTGGGGATGGATCGAGGGTGGGCACTTCCACGCCGAGCTTGGCCTGCGCCTCGACGCGCTGTCGGGCGTGATGGTGATGATAGTCACTGGGGTCGGCGCACTAATACATCTTTACTCAGTCGGGTACATGACGCACGACGAAGACTTCGCACGCTTCTTTACCTACATGAACCTGTTCGCACTATCGATGTTGATACTCATTCTGGCGGACAACTTGCTAATGATGTTCGTGGGATGGGAGGGCGTAGGACTATGTTCCTACTTGCTAATCGCATTTTGGTACACGAATCCTCAGTTCGCCTATAACGGCCGCAAAGCGTTCGTCGTAAATCGAATTGGCGATGCGGGCTTTCTGCTCGGAATGTTCACGATCGTCGGCACGCTCGGCGCGCACGGCGTCTGGACGCTGGACTTCGTCGAGATGCGCAACAATGCCGCACTGTTCAGCGGCGCCGCCGCGACAACGGCCGCGTTACTGCTCTTCATCGGTGCGACCGGCAAGTCGGCGCAGCTTCCGCTCTACGTATGGCTGCCCGATGCGATGGTCGGTCCGACTCCGGTCAGCGCGCTGATCCATGCGGCGACGATGGTTACCGCCGGCGTGTACATGATCGCGCGGCTCGGATTCCTCTTCACGCTGGCGCCGGCCACGCTCGATCTGGTCGCGACGATCGGCGCACTGACCGCTCTCTTTGCCGCGACCATCGCGCTCGTCCAGCCCGATATCAAAAAGGTGCTCGCCTATTCGACCATCAGCCAGCTTGGCTACATGTTTCTCGGCGTGGGCTCGGGCGCGTATGCGTCGGGAATTTTTCACGTCATGACGCACGCGTTCTTCAAGGGCCTGCTGTTCCTGTGCGCCGGCTCTGTTATGCACGCGCTCGGTGGCGAGCAGGACATGAACAAGATGGGCGGCTTGCGCCGCAAGATCCCGATCACGTTCTGGACGATGTTCATCGCGACGCTGGCAATCGCCGCGATATTTCCGTTCTCCGGTTACTTCTCGAAGGACCTGATTCTCGATTCTGCGTACGAGTCGGGACATTTTTGGCTCTGGCTCGTCGGTGTGGTCACTGCCGGGCTCACGTCGTTCTATATGTTCCGGCTGATCTTCATGACGTTCTTCGGTGAGTCGCGTGTCGATCCTGAGAAGGAGCATCACATCCACGAATCGCCGGCTGTAATGACTATTCCGCTGATCGTACTGGCTATTCTCGCGACGGTCGGCGGATGGGTGAACATTCCCGACCAATTGCTTTGGGGAGACACGTTCGTGAGATTCCTCGCGCCGGCGGTCGGTAACTTCAAACCGGTAATTGAGGCGAGCTCATTTGACCTGTCTCTGCTCGCATTGGCCGCTTCGATCATGGGAGGTGTCCTGGCCTGGGTGTTGTACATCCAGTTGCCGGGAATCCCGTTCCTCCTCGCGTGGCGGCTGAAGCCCGCCTACGACTTGCTACTCAACAAGTACTACATCGACGAACTATATAATTTCATCGTCACGCGTCCGCTGTTCTGGGCTTCGGACAATGTCCTCAACCGCGCGATCGACAGCTACATGATCGATGGCGCCGCCGAAGGCGCCGGACTCGCCGTCCAGACCTCGGGCCAGGTCGCGCGTCGCGCCGAAACCGGCAACGTCCAGCACTATGCATTCGTTTACCTGCTCGGCGCGTTGGGGATCGTGGCCTACTACCTGTTCCTGGTGACCGGTCGATGAACGGCGGTCTGCTCACAGCATTGATTTTCCTGCCGCTGATCGGCGCGGTCTTCATACTCATGCAGAGCGAAGAACGCGCGATCTGGAATTCCGCGTTCATTTTTTCGCTGCTTCCGCTCGCGCTGAGTTTCTACGTCCTCTGGCAATTCAATCCGCAGATGGCGGACTACCAGTTTGCCGAACAATATGAGTGGATTCCCGCATTAGGCATTACATACCATATTGGTATCGACGGGATTAGCCTGTTCCTGGTTCTTCTGACTACCATTTTGATTACTCTGTCGATTCTCTACTCGGGCGGCGGCGATATCGAAGAGCGGCCGCGCGAATTTTGTTTCTTCATGCTCGTGCTCGAGACTGGCCTGCTCGGCACGCTGCTTTCGATCGATTTGTTCCTCTTCTACATGTTCTGGGAAGTGATGCTGATACCGATGTATTTCCTCATAGGCATCTGGGGACACGGCCGCAAGATTTACGCCGCTATCAAGTTCGTGCTGTTCACGATGGTCGGATCGCTGCTGATGCTGGTCGGGATCCTGTACCTCGTGTACCAGGCGCATGTGCATTTCAACCGCACCAGTTTCGATTTGCCGCTGCTCTACCAGGTGCCGCTCACTCCTACCCAGGCTCGCTGGCTGTTCGCGGCATTCGCGCTGGCATTCGCGGTCAAAGTCCCGATGTGGCCGGTGCATACCTGGCTGCCCGACGCTCACACCAACGCGCCCACCGCCGGCTCGGTCATCCTGGCCGGCGTGATGCTCAAAATGGGCACCTACGGATTCCTGCGCTTCGCGATTCCGCTGTTCCCGACCGTCGCGATCGAGGCGATCCCTCTGTTCATGGCGCTCGCCGTGATCGGAATCATTTACGGCGCGCTGGTCGCGATGATGCAGCCCGACCTCAAACGCCTGATCGCATACTCATCGGTTAGTCACCTGGGGTTCGTGATGCTCGGGATTTTCGCGCTCAACCCCGAAGGTGTCGACGGCGCGATTTACCAGATGCTCAATCACGGCGTTTCCACCGGCGGACTATTTTTGCTGGTCGGGATGCTCTACATGAGGCGTCACACGCGCGAGATTTCCGAGTTCGGCGGTCTGTGGAAGCGCGTGCCCGTTTACGCCTCGGTTTTCATGGTCGTGATGCTCTCGTCGATCGGCCTGCCCGCGCTCAACGGCTTCGTCGGCGAGTTTCTGATCATGCTCGGCGCGTTCCTGCGAATCAGACTGGCAACGACTTTCGCGGTGGTGGGCGTCATCCTGGAAGCGCTCTACATGCTCTGGACCTACGAGCGCGTGATGTTCGGGCCGATCACCAAGGCGGTCAACGATACGATTCGCGATCTGACCAGCCGCGAGATCGCCGTGATGGTGCCGGTGATCGTGTTGATGTTTTTCATGGGACTCTTCCCGCGTCCGCTGATAAGCAGGATTGAGCCGTCGGTGACTGCGATGCTCGCCAGGGCAAATGTCGCAGAAGCGCGTCTCGAGCTTGAACGACAGAATAATCAAATAGCTACTCTGCCAATACTAACTCGCGAACCTGTGGTAGCGGCGGCCGCACGATGAATCCGTTTAACCTGGCCGCGATCAACTTCGTCTGGCTGCCGATCCTGCCAATGGTAATCATCGCGGTTGCCGCGATGGTCGTGCTGCTGGTCGGGGTGAGCGTCGACGACGGTGAAAGCGAAGGGCTTGGCCTGTTGACGCTCGCGTCGCTGGCGGTTGCGTTCGTGTTCACGCTCTGGAATCGTCGGACAGAACGGGGTCGCTTTTGCCGGCGCAATCTCGATCGACAGCTTTTCGGCATTCTTCCAGCTGGTGATCCTGATCGCCGCGATGTTCACCGTGATGATGTCGCTCGACTACGTGGCCGAGAACCGTATTTCCGGCGCCGAATATTATTCGCTGCTGCTCTTTTCCGTGCTTGGCATGATGCTGATGGCGACGGCCGGCGACTTGATAGTCATCTTTTTGGGTCTCGAGACGATGTCGATTACGGTTTACGTGCTGGCAGGCATCATGCGCCGCAACGTTAAATCGAACGAAGCCGCAATCAAATATTTTCTGCTCGGCGCGTTCTCCACCGGTTTCCTGCTTTACGGGATCGCGCTCGTGTACGGAGCGACGGGCAGTATCAAGCTTGGCCCGATTCACGAGGCGCTTGCTGGTGGCTCGATGGGGTCAAATCCGCTGCTGTTGCTCGGAATCGGCATGATGGTCGTCGGTTTCGGCTTCAAGGTCGCGGCGGTGCCGTTTCATATGTGGACGCCCGACGTTTACGAAGGCGCGCCGACGCCGGTGACTGCGTTCATGGCGGTGGGGGTGAAGCTCGCCGCGTTCTCCGCCTTTGTCCGCGTCTTCCTGGTCGATTTCGCGTCCGTCGGCGCGCATTGGCAGACGGTGCTGTGGGCAGTAGCGGCGCTGACGATGACCGGCGGAAACGTGATCGCCGCCGTGCAGACCAATATCAAGCGGATGCTTGCGTACTCCGCGATCGCGCACGCGGGTTACCTGTTGCTGGGAATGGCGGCGGGAATACGCTCAGGCCCCGCGATTCTTTACTACTTGCTCGGCTATGCATTCACGAACCTGGGCGCATTCGCAGTAGTCATTGCGCTCGAGCGGCGCGGCGACGCGGGCAATCAGATCAGCGATTTTCGCGGCCTCGCGGCGCGCCAGCCGTTGCTCGCAGGCGCAATGGCTATCTTCCTGTTGTCGTTGGCTGGAGTTCCACCGATGGCCGGCTTCGTTGGCAAGTTCTACATCTTCAGCGAAGCACTACATCAGGGATATGTCTGGTTAGTAATAATCGCAGTATTCAATAGTGTAGTGTCTACCTATTACTACTTCTACGTAATAGTCGCGATGTATATGCAGGAGGGCGGTGTCGAAGTCGAACGACTGAGTACACGTCCCGCGCTGGTGGCGGCAATCGGACTGACTGCGCTCGCCACAGTCTTGATCGGAGCGTATCCCGAGCCGTATATCGCGTCCGCCGCCAACGCGTTTCATTCTGCCAGCGGCGCCGAGGGAATCCACGCCGCCGAGCTGATCGATCAGTAACGACCGCTGCTATTTGCGGCGCGACGTTTTCTTCGACGCCGGTTTCTTTACGGATTTCGCCGCGGGCTTCACCGTCGCCTTCGCCTTGACCGCGGCCTTCGGCTTTGCTGCCGATGCCTGACTGCTCGCGGCGCCTGCGTATGCGTCAGCTTCGATCTCGATCATCATGTCGGGATTCGCCAGGCGCCGCACTTCGACGATCGTCGATGCGGGCGGCGAGTCGGCGAAGAATTCCTTGTGCGCGCGCGCCACTTCCGCAAAGCGTCCCATATCGGTGACGAACATCCGCGTACGAATCACGTGATGCATCGCCAGCCCCGCGCGCTCGAGCGCGGTGCGAATGTTCACGAGAGCCTGGCGCGCCTGCACGTACATCTGTCCGGCGCCGACGATCGTCCCGCGCTCGTCGGTCGCCGTGGTGCCCGAGACCGCGACGAGGTCGCCGGCCCTGACCAGCCGCGAATAGCCGACGATCGGTTCCCACGGCGTATTAGTCGAGATTCGCGAGATCCCGCTCATCGTAGTCTTCCTTCCGCGAACCGCGCGCTATGGGCGCGAGTCCGTTCAGATGTCGCGGCTGGGGTAAGCCTCTTCGAGTTCTCGGGCCACCGAGCGCATCGGCGGACCTACTAACCGTGCCGACGGCATCAGCCAGTTGAGAATTCGCGTGAACGCCGGCCTGCCCGCGACCGGACGCTCCGCGCTTCGCACCATGTCGAGTTCGTGCTCGACGACTCTGGAATTGTGCCGATTTGCGAGCCCGAGGCCCGCGAAAATGACGCGCCGCTCTTCCACCAGATCACCTCCACCACATCCCGCCCATCAGGCGCTGGATAAAAATCGCCAAATACGGATCAAATCATACAGATGCACGCGGAATAGTCAAAAAAAATCTTCGCGTGGCGCACGACCGATGGTGCCCTCGGCCTGCCCGGTGCGATGCGAAAACTCGCGCTTGAAGTTAATCCGCACCTATCGTATTCTTGCCCCGTTTCAAGTTTCCGCGCCGACCAACTAAGGAGAAAGCGATGCGCAAGGTCCTGCTTCTAGCACTAGTTACGATGTTCTTCGCGACGGCTTGCAGTAAATCCGAGGAGACGGCTCCCGCGCCCGACGCTGCTGCGTCCGCGGCCGCGCCCGCTGCGCCTGCCGATGCAGCCAGCGCGGCAGCACCGGCAGCGCCTGCAGAGGCCGCGAGTCCAGCTGCAGCGGCCAGCCCGGCAGCGCCGTAATTCACTTCGTTTCCTGAGCGGGTTCCCGCGCGCCGTTCAAGAGCCGTCGGCGCGCGGGAGACTCGCTGACCGCGCGAACCTCGGGAGTAACCCGCCAAGTCTCTGACCTGCAGGGGCTGGCGCCTGCCGCGAACTACTGCTCTTCGTCCGGCTCCTTTTCATACCTGGGCTCTCTTTCAAATCTGCTGCCCGCGCTTTCCTGCGCCGGGGCCGCCTCGGGCGCCGCTTGAGGCTCTTCGCTGCGAATTATCTCGACCGCGCGATGCGCCGTTTCTCCTGCCAGCTTTTTCAGTTCCTCGGATTTGCGCGCCAGTTCCGAGGTCGTGCGCGACAACTCTGACCTCAGCTCCGCGGACTTCTTCGCGTACTCCGCCCTGAGCTCCGCGATTTTGGCAACCGCCTGCTGACGGGCCGCGTCGCGCTTTCCCGCGTCTCCCAACGCCGACTTCAGATCGGAGGCGAGTTTGCGTCCCTGGTCGCGCAAAGCCGCAATCTGCGACGCGAGCTGCGCGCGGGCCTTTTGCGCATCGCTCTTGATACGCGCTTCGATCTTCCGCGCCTTGGTCTCGCGCGCGAGCTTGACCTTCATCATTTTGACGGTCTTGCGCAGTTGCTCGAGCTGCTTCAGCGCGGGATTTTTCGTGGCAGCCTTCTTCCGTTTCACGGTCTTTTTCTTTGTCGGCATCTGTCGCCTCCGGTTGCAAAGAGTTTCAACTCCACTTCCAGCTAATTCCGGTTCGCGGAAAAATTCAACGTCGGTTCGGTCCCGCCCGCTTCCTTGCCGGGATGCAGGCGGTGGCTCCTGCTGCTAGGATGCGTTCGCAATGGCGACCGTTCCCAAACCGGGCCCCTCGGCCGAGCGCCTGAAGCCGGGTCTTTCACTCTTCGATTCCGTGACTTTGGTCGCAGGCTCGATGATCGGCTCGGGCATCTTCATCGTTTCCGCCGACATCACGCGCCAGGTCGGCACTCCGTTCGCGCTGTTGATGGTCTGGCTGGTCGCCGGCGTCATGACGATTGCGGGTGCGCTCGCATACGGCGAACTTGCCGCGATGATGCCGGCGGCGGGCGGCCAGTACGTTTATCTGCGCGAGGCTTACGGCGGGATGTGGGCGTTCATGTTCGGCTGGACGCTCTTGCTCGTCATTCAGACCGGCACCATCGCGGCCGTCGCGGTTGCGTTCGCGCGTTTCGCCGGCGTCATGTGGCCCGTGCTCGGCTCGGGCCTCTGGTTCGGGGCAGGAGGCGCGGGACTTTCGGGCGAGCGCGCCGGCGCAATCATTGTGATCGCGGTCCTCACCGCGGCAAATCTGCGCGGCCTCAACATGGGCAAATGGCTGCAGAACTCCTTCACCACCGCCAAAATTCTCTCGCTATGCCTGATAGTCGCGGTCGGATGCATCCTGGTGCCGAATCCGGCCGCGATTCATGCGAACTTCGGCAGCTCGACGGCGTTCTTCGGCAACCCTTCCTTGTCGATTGCCGGAGCGGGCGTGTTCGGCGCCGCGATGGTCGGTGCGCTGTTCTCAGCCGACGCATGGGCGAGCGCCACCTTCGTTGCCGCCGAGGTCCGGAATCCCAAACGCGATCTTCCGCTGGCACTGGCGTTTGGGACCGGCGTCGTCATTGCACTCTACATCCTTACGAACGTCGCCTACCTTTGCGAGTTGCCGACGTCGGGAAGTGCGGACGCGGCGAGCGTAGTGGGGCGCGGAATCGCGCACGCATCCAGCGATCGCGTCGCAGCCGCCGCGATGCAGGTGGTGTGGGGCGGCGCAGGCGCGAAGATAACCGCGGTCCTCGTGATGATCTCCGGCTTCGGATGCGCCAACGGACTGATCCTCACGGGCGCGCGCGTTATCTACGCGATGTCGCAGGATCGCGTCTTCTTCGCCGCCGCCGGCCGCCTCAATCGCGCGAGCGTGCCCGCGGTCGCGCTGGTGATGCAGGGAATCTGGGCCGCCGTCCTTACGCTGTCGGGCACTTATTCCGAATTGCTCGACTACGTGATCTTCGCGCAGCTGATGTTTTACGTGCTGACGGTCTCGGCCGTCTTCGTGCTGCGCCGCCGCAGCCCCGACGCGCCGCGTCCATACCGGGCTTGGGGTTATCCAATCGTGCCCGCGCTCTACGTCATCGCGGCGTCGGCCCTGATGGTCGATCTGTTGATCCTGAAGCCGCGCTTCACATGGCCGGGGTTGCTGATCGCGCTGAGCGGCGTACCGATCTACTACTGGACAACCTCCCGGTCCCGTTCCGCGCGGCCATAGCTACTGGCTGTTATCTCTGGATGTCGGGAGTCGAGTTGTCGGGGGCTGCTTCATTCGTCGCGATTGGCGCGCCCGCCTCCTCGCAGTCGGGTGCACCTAACTTGCCGCCGCGGAACTCTCCGACAATCGAGGTCAGAATGTAATCGCTACGCTCGGGCGGCTGATTGCCCGCGAGTTTGAACAATTGACCCGCGTTGCGCGCCGCTTCGGTCGCGTCGTGGTCGTTCTTCGGCAGTCCGTAGATCTGAAATACCTTGCACAGCGATTCTATTCCGTCCTTGCGGTCGCTGTCAGTGATCGGAGCGTTCGAAGCCTGCGCCGCCGGCACGTTTCCACTCGCTCCGCTCCCGCCCATGCCGCGTAAGATTGTGCGGAAGAAAATAAAGACCAGAATCAGCCCGACGACCGCGAAGGCTGATCGTCCCATCTTCTGCGTGGCTGAAAGTTCGCTCCACGGGATTAACTCGAAGCCGCCCTTACCCTTGCCTCCGTCGCCACGCGTCGTCGTGCGGCCAGGCGTGCGAACTTCAGGCCTAAGCATCCTGGGCGGCGGCGGCGCTCCGCGTGGCGGTGCCGAAGAGCCAGGATTGTCGGCTGGCTTCGGCGGTGGCGGTGGCGAAGTGGGATCGCCAGTCGGCCTCGCCAGTGCAGTCGCACAGTAACCGCAGAATACCGTCCCCTCCGGGTTCTCTCTGCCGCATTGCCTGCATGCAGGCATCAGATCACCTTGGCCTCATTACCAAAACTTTCGCGAAACCAGTGAAGCAGTCCCCTGCGATTATTCCCAGCCCCATCACTTCCCCTTTCGCAAAGTTTCTGTCCGCGCGACGAGGTGCGGGCCGAAATCGACGACTCTGCACCTATGGAAGCTACAGCCGCGGAGCACAAAGTCAATATGGCTGCCGAAAGTTCGACCCGGGCCGGATTTGCGGCTCCAACACTATCCCATCGTGCATTCCCGATCGACTCGTGAAACAATCTATCGCGATGTCATTAGGTCACGCCAAGCGTGCGTTGGCAGTTGCCGCGATACTCCTGTTTGCATCCGGCTTCGCGCGCGCACAAGAGGGCGCAGCGCCGATTCCCGATTCCTCTTATGGCGACAGCGCAACCAGTTATCAATCTCCTACCGACTTGCCGATGCCGGCGCCGGACGATCCCGCCAATCCTGATGTCGTGACGATTCCAATTCCCGGCGGCGGCGATATCACGGTCGACGGCCCCGATGCCCCGAGCGATACGCCATTGCCCAACCTGCCAGGCTCACAATGGGGCATCACGCAGCAAACCCCGTACTCTCACGACGTCGGCCCGACGCTCCCGTAGCGCGAATTCTGATCCTAGCCTCTCTCTGTCAGGGGGCTTTGCACATTTAACCCCTTCCTGCACAAGAAGTCAGCCTGCTGCACAAAAAAGGCGGGATGAACCGGAATGAAGCGGGATCAGGTGGGATGGCGGACCAGTGCGGATGAGGCCGGATGAGGGCGGACAGCGGCGCCATTATTTCTTTACGAATCCGGCAGGGGGCTCGAAAAACTTCGCTGGTATTGGCTTCGATTGGATCTTCGTGACTACCCATTCTTCAGGGTCGGTCGAGTCGGTTTCCATGAGCCTCTGCAACACTACGCCCTTCGGATCGTAAAAGTCGTTATAACCGGCGTCCAGGTTCATTCGAACCAACAAAGTTGAAAACTGACTGTATTCCGCCGCGCCGGGTGCCTCATCAGAAACGCACTCGGTGCCGGTCGATGGTCCCCACTTGACTGTCCCCCCGCTGCCTTTGTACACCTCACACGAGTATCCCGCGATTTTGCGGTGCTTTCCGGTCGGCTTCATTTTAAAGATGCCGTAACCCTGTTGGCTGACATTCTGCTCGATAAACGTCTTCTGACTATAGGATCTATCCCTGTAATCGATAGTGGTTTCTATATTTTCGTCCAGGTCATCAACTACCGCCCAATCTCCGCGGCATTCCTTCGGCACTGACACGAGGTCTTCGGGCACCATAGGGCCGGTCCGTTCCTTGTGTCCCTGAATAATTTCGATCTCCACGCAATGTTTCGGTACTCCTTTTACACTTGGGTCTTCACCATCCTGCGTGTACTTCTTCTCAATAATCACGCCGGAAACCGCCGCTTGAGGGCGGACAGCGACAGCCAACAGGAAACTGAGCAGCGCGAGCGTGGCAGCGTGGCGGGGTCTCATGGCTACTATCCTAAGGGCAGATCGCCTTGTACCGCGAACGGGGGCCAGAACAATCCGACGATAGTCCATTCTTTAGGATGAGCCTTGAGCGTTACCAGGTAAAAGTGAGTATCAAACCCACGACGTCGGCCCCACCCTCCCGTAGTGCGAATTCTGATCCTGGCCTCTCTCTGTCAGGGAGAGGCCGCGCTTCCAGCGCGGGTGAGGGTCAAAATTTCGAGATGCCTTTCCGGGTTATGCCGCCCTCATGCTCACTTCGAAGAACCAGGAATTTGGTACCCTCACCCGCCGCTCAAGGTCTCGCGTCGGCCTCTCCCTGACAGAGAGAGGCTATTCAAGAGCGCGGCGGTCGCCTCAATACGCAGCCTCCAGTATCCCCACCAGTTGCTCGAGCGTCACATCGACGCCCACTGTGTTCGCCCGCTTCACTTCTTCGAGCACGGTGCCCGCGATTCGCGAGATTTCCTCGCGCGGCACGCCTACGTCGCGAAGCCTGGTCGGCACTTCGAACTTGCCGATGAACCTGGCCGTGCGATCGGCGCATTCGATCGCCGACGAGCGCGGACTCCGCTCGTCGAAGCGCACGCCGAATCCTTCCGCGATCGGCGCGAAGCGATCCGCGGCGACCTCGGCCATGAAGCGCATCACGTGCGGGAGCGTGATGCATGAGGTGACGCCGTGCGGGACGTTCCACATCGGTCCGATCTGATGCCCGAGCGCGTGCGAGATTCCGCCGCGCGTATTTGACATGCCGAAAATCGAGAGCCACGCGGCGAGCTGGCATTGCACGCGATGCTCGAGCTCGTCGTCGCCGTGCGTCTGCAGCGAGGGCAGCAGATGCGTCGTCAGGAGCGCGATCGCTCGCGCCGCGAGCGTGTCGGTAACAATCTGATGGCGGGTCGAGTACGAACCCTCGACTGCGTGATCGAGCGCGCGCATTCCCGTCGAGGCCCACAGCCACGCCGGCGTCTCAACCGTCATCGTCGGATCGAGGATCACCACCCTGGCCTGGAGCCGCGGATCGGCAACTCCCCCCTTCACCTTCGTCGATTCATCCGTGACGCCGCCCGCCGGCGTGAACTCGCCCGCCGATAAGGTGGTCGGTATCGCGATATGCAGAATCTCGCCACCGCCGGCTTTGTCGGCCGTCGTGCCGCTGAAATCGATTGTGCGCGAGCCCGCGCGACCACCCATCAACTGCCAGGCGGCGTTCTTCACGGTGTCGATCGGACTGCCCCCGCCGAAACTCACCATCGCATCCGCACCGACGCGACGCGCCTCCGCGACCAGTTCCGTCACGGTCTGCGACGGCACGTGCTGCGCGGCGCCGGTGAACACCCCAGCCAGAGCGGGTCCGGCGGCATTCTTGACGTTGTCGAGGAGTTTCGAGCGCCCGAGCGTCTTACCCGTCACGATCAGCGCGCGTTTCGCGCCGCGGTGCGCGAGCTCGCGCCCGAGCGCTTCGACTTTGCCGGCGCCGAAGACGACAGTCTCGAGGCGCGTGAAATGGTATTCGCCAGCGGTCTTGTTCAATTTCTTTCTCCGGTGCTTCCGAGAATCATACTTTGGTACTTGCGGCTACCCGGCTGGCTACTCAGGTGCAGGTTCCCGACAACCCTCGCCTTAAGGGCATTTAGCCCACATCGCGTAGCGAACAACTGTGTTTGCGATCGGCGCTATTTGTAGAGCAGTTCGCCATGATCCACCGTTCGGAATGGCTCCTTGAGATGCGCTGCACAGTCCTTGCCTATCGCAACCAGCCGGTCGGCGAGACCGACGTTCCGAGCACGCTGGACGCGATCGAGCCGTTCACGAAGCGCTTCAGTGACCGCTGCTGTAATGCTTTCTCCGGTCAGCCTCGCCAACTCCTGCGCTAAGCGATGCGTCTCTTCGTTCTTAATGTTCAGACCCATGGAGCGCTCCTGCACGCTCAGCGCGCGAACGCCGGCATCACTTCTTTCGCGAACATCTCGATCGCGTCGGGCATCATGAAGTTCAGGAAGAAGTACGTCATGCCGAACTTCTCGACTCGGGCGGCGAGCTCGCGCTTAACGTCGTCGGGCGTGCCGATTATCACCTGCAGCGAGGTACGCACGCTCTCGTTATTCTCGATTCCAAGCGACTGCGCAGTCGCGGCCGCCATCGCGTCGGCAGTGGCGCGATCCTTGGCCATCAGCACGAAACCTCCGCCCGACAGCTCGAGCGCGTCGGGGGCGCGGCCGGCAGCTTTCAGGAAGCCGCGAATCATTTCGATCCGCTTCAGCACTTTGCCGCGATCGAACTTGAGGGCCTCGGCGATATCGACGTAGCCTTTGGTGATCGGCGGGTTCAGATTCAGGATGTCGGCCTCCTGAGCCGCGATTTCCAGCACGCGCTTGCCGCCGCCGCCAATCAGGATCGGGGGATGCGGCCGTTGCACGGGCTTGGGATCGCAATAGGCTTTCTCGATCTTGAAGTAGCGCCCGCGATAGGTCGGCTCGTCCTGCGTCCACATCGCCTTGAGCACCTTGATTCCGTCGCCCATCTGCTCGATGCGCTCGGCGTTCGACGGATAAGGAAAGCCGTAGGCGTCGTATTCCTCCCTGAACCAGCCGGCGCCGAGGCCCGCGATAAAGCGGCCGCCGCTCAGGTTGTCAAGAGACGCCATCGTTTTGGCCAGCAGCGCGGGGTTGCGATAGGACATCGAGGTGACCAGCGGCAGCATCCTCACGCTTTTGGTGACCGCCGCGACCGCACTCAGCATCGTGAAGCATTCATAGTGGGGCGCGCGCACATTGGACATCAGCCCGCGCATGAAGAAGTGATCGTCAATCGAAACCGAGTAGTAGCCCAAGTCCTCCGCGCGCCGCGCAGTCGCCAACGCCGCGGCAGGATCGCCATCAGGAAGTCCGACATTAAATTTGATTGGTCGCATAACCGATGCTCCTTGAATTCAAGAGATTAACGCCGCCACTCTAGACCCTCGCCCGCATAACGGACAGTCCCGAAGTCATCGCATATTCGCCTTGTTACTGGGTGCAGGGGTCACCCTGCCCAAGGAGGTGCGGAACTCACGGTGGGTTCCGCTTTAGATAAAGTGATTTACCCTTCCCAGCTCAAGGGTTGATTATCACTATCGTGCCCTTGGGGAGCATCCGCGTCAGCTCCTCGATATCTTCGTCGTCGACCGAGATGCAGCCGGTGGTCCAGTTGATGTCGCCTCGGTTCAGTTCCGGCTCGTCGGTGCCGTGGATTCCGATTTTGCCGCCGACGCCCACCGGATGGCCGTCTTCGTTGGGCACCTCGCCGCTGTCGCGCAGTTGCTGGTAGCGATGGCGGTCGATCTCGTTGGGATAGTTCAGCGTGAGGAACCATTCCCAGCGCCGGCTCGGATGCTTCTCGATGATCGCGTAAACGCCCTCGGGCGTGCGGCGGTCTCCCTCCCACAGTTTGGTGCCGGGCTCGAAGCTGCGCCCGAACACCGCGTGGTAGTCCTTAAACAGCCGGCCCTTGTAGTAGACGACCAGGCGATGGCGTTTCTTGAAAATCGTCACCGACCAATTGAGCGGATCGTCGAAGGCGATGGCGCGCGTCTTGTCGAACAGGAGTTGACCCGGTGTCGGCACGCGATCGGTGCGAACGCCTTCAATCTTGACCTGCGGCACGGGAGTCGGCGTCGAAGTCGGCGTGGCGGTCGCAGTCGGCGTGATCACAAAGTCAGGCGGCGGGGGCGGCGGGATGCCAGAATTTTTATACTTCTGGTCCGGAGGGTAATAGGGAGCCGCCGGCTGTACGCCAGCTTTTTCCGCGTCGCCGGCCGTGATCGGCGTGTTCTGTTGCGCGAACATCGCGGCGGGTCCGGCGGGCGCGGGCTCGGCGGAACAAATCAATGCTATGGTCGCGGCAATCAATGCGGCGGCGATCGATCCGGCAATCCTGCCCATCAGCTCCAGCCAAGCTCCAGCATCGCGGTCACGATCACCATTTTGGGAACCCTTGGAGCCAAGGTCAATTCTAAAGTAGCGTCAATTTGCGTTTTGTTGTTTTAGGCGCCCAGCAGGTTCAGGAGCATTTCACTCGATGGACAACAATCTTGCGCGCGCGATGGCCGGCCTCACCACCGGAATTTACGTTTTGACCACCCAGGAGAATGGGCGATGCCACGGGATGTCGTCGTCGTGGGTGGCGCAGGTCTCGGGCGAGCCGGTGATGTTCACGGCGGCGGTCGACAACGTACATTTCAGCAACGCCGTGATAGCGAGAACCGGCGCGTTCGGATTGAACATCGTGGGACGCCGCGGCCGGGAGCTTGAAGATTATTTTTACTCGTCGCGCGCGCGGCGCGACAACAATCTCGACGCGATCGAGTATGAACTGTCGCCTGCGCTCGCGATGCCGTGGCTGAAACTCGCCATGATCGCTCTGGAAGCCCGCGTGATCGACAGTCATGTTGCGGGCGACCACACGATTTTCGTCGCGTCGCCGGTCGGTGTGCGGGTGAATGCGAACGATCGGCCGTTGACGTCGCTCGATCTTGACTACGTTTACCTGGGCGGAAAGCAGATGTTCGCGCGCGATCGCTCCGGATGGGACTGACGCGGATGCGCGGTCCGCTTTGACGCGGGGAAATCGTTTGATAGCATCCGCCGCGCGGAGAGATCTGGATGCCAATCGAGAAGAACGAACTGCGGCGCGTGATGGGTCATTTTGCAACCGGCGTTACCGTGATCACATCGATTCGCCGTTCGGGCGAGCTGCATGGCCTGACCGCCAACGCATTTACTTCGGTCTCGCTGGTTCCGCCGCTGGCGCTGGTGTGCGTGGACAAGAAGGCCGAGAGCTATCCGTGCTTCGAGGAGAGCAAAATCTTTACCGTCAACGTGCTGGCCTCCAACCAGGAAGCGTTGTCGCGTAGGTTTGCGGTCAGCGGCGGCGAAAAGTTCGCAGGGGTGAGCTACAAAATCGGCGCGAACGGCGCACCGATCCTCGACGGCGCGCTCGCCTATCTCGAATGCAAAGTTACGACCGCGATCGACGGCGGCGATCATACGATTTATATCGGTGAGATCGAGCAGGCCGAGACTTCCGCCGAGGGCAAGCCGCTGCTCTTCTTCCGCGGCGGATACCGTGAGATTGGCGACTAGATCGCGCATCACATCGTGAGTGCCCCGGTCCGAATCCCCGGAGTCAGCGTCTTCCTGCCGTCGCACAACGAGGAAGGCAACGTCGAGCGGGTCGTGCGCTCGTGGGTGGCCGAACTGCCGCGCGTCGCGGACAACTTCGAGGTGATCGTCGTTGACGACGGCAGCAGCGATCGTACCGGCGAGATCGCCGAGCGGCTCGCCGCCGAAGACTCGCACGTCAAGGTTGTGCGTCATCCGGTGAACCGCGGCTACGGCGGCGCTGTAATCTCCGGAATTCGCGCCGCGACTCTGCAATACGTTCTGCTATGTGACGGCGACGGCCAGTTCGATCCGTCGGACCTCGAGCGATTGACGCCGTTCGTCCCGGAATACGACGTGGTTGCGGGGTATCGAGGACAGCGTGCCGATCATCTGATGCGCAGGGTCAACGGCAAGGCGTGGACGATTCTGGTCCGCGTTCTACTCGGCATCACGATTAGCGATATCGACTGCGGCTTCAAGTTGTTCAAGCGCGAGAAGCTCGACGGGATGGAGTTGCGCGCGCATGGCGCGATGATCTCGACCGAGCTGATGGCGCGGCTGGCGGGCCGTCATGCAAAGGTAAAAGAGGTGGACGTGCAGCATCTGCCGCGGCTTACCGGTGAGCAGTCAGGCGCCAATCTCAAGGTGGTCGCGCGTGCGTTTAAGGAACTGATAGCGCTCTATCGCGAGTTAAGAGCAGAGCGCAGGGGGCAGGCTTAGCGGCTCCGGGGTTCGATCGTGAACGCAGCAGACGGCGACGCAAAGCGGATAGGCGGTAGACCGATTGGGTCATCCGGGCCTGACCGCCTCGAGGAAATCGCCGCATCGTTACGCAGGGATCTTGCCGCATACCGATGGCACAGGTATAGCAATACCCTTAATAGTCAGATTGCGGTCCATTTAAGGGCCGCCGAGATCAAGGAGATCCACGAGTATGAAGCGCACCCTTTCAGTTCTTTCCGCAGCCTTCTTCGCCACAGCGTTGGCGGTCCCGGCATTTGCACAGGAGCCGGCGGCGGCACCTGCGGCCGAGGCCAGCATGGCGGCGCCTGCGGCCGACTCGAGCATGGCAGCACCGGACGCGGCCGCATCGCCTACCACCAAGAAACATCGCCGTCACCATCACAAGAAGGCGGCGGCGGACAGTGGCGCGATGGCGTCTCCGGCGGCGGACGCATCGCCGGCCATGGCTCCTCCTGCCAATCCGTAATCGTTTGACGGAAGTTCAACAGGGCGGCCGTGCAAAGCGGCCGCTCTGTTTCGAATCGCTCTAAGGTAATCCGGCCCGCGACCGGACACTGCTGCTATTTTCATTGTGTGAAAATGCGCAGCGCGTTTTTTTGTTTTTTGTCTCGAAAATTCCTGCTAGCATAATCTTTCTTCCTGCGGGTATTGTGGGCGCAGGGACAATACGTTGTTGAGCTTTCGGCGTTCGGGCATTTGTCTGCTGGCACTGATCGCGATTGTACTCCAGTCGCCGATCAGCGCGCGGGCCAGCGCCCAAAGCGGTTCCAGCGACGAGCAGGTTTGCGATCCGCTGGCAGACTACTTCCTGGGCATGGAAGATTACCCCGAAGCGATCCGCCGTCATCGCATCGTCATCGACAACGATCCGACCAACGCGCTCGCGCACTATCATTTGGGTTTTGCGTACGGCGTCGTCGGACAGCATCGCGAGGAACTGGCCGAGTATCAGAAGGCGATTGGCCTCGGCCTCGACGACTGGCAGCTGTTCCTGAACCTGGGCCTGCTTTATCTCGAAAGCGGACAGACGCGCGACGCGACTGAAGTGCTCAGGCTGGCGGCGCTGCTCGGACCGGAACGGCCCGAGACGCATTTCAATCTCGCACTCGCTTATGAGAAGCGCGGAGCGCTCGCACAAGCCGAGCAGGAAGCGCTACTGTCGCTACGAATCGATCCGAGTCAACCGGACGCGCGCAACACGCTCGGCGCAATTTACGCCGAGGAAGGCAACTACGTCAGAGCGAGCCAGGAGTGGAATGAACTGGTTGGTGAGATTCCCGATTACACGCCGGCGCGGACCAACCTCGCCATTCTGCAACACGTCGAAAGCAGCGGCTCGAAAAACGCGCCCGACTCAAGCGGGTTCATACGCCTTCCTTGAGCTTGGCGGGTCGGATCAAGGCAAAGGACGAAAGGACAAACCGGTGGCGGAATTGGGCAGGCGGAGGCACACAATCGTTAAACTAAAATCTGTGGTCTGGTTGGGCGCGGCTGCGATGCTGAGCTTGGCGGTCCTGTTCGCGGCGTCGCCAGCGGGAGCGAGCGCGCAATGGGTCCGCGTGCGTCCGAGGGCACATTCGAGGCGGACGGCACGGGCCGCCACCTCCGGCGGACCTCTATACAAGGGCGCGCTGCTCGAGGATGCGGACAGCGGCCGCGTGCTGATGGCGTACAACGCCGACATGGAATGGCCGCCGGCCTCGATGGCCAAGATGATGAACCTGCTGGTAGCGCAGGAACAAATCAATGCGGGCCGCTTCAGCGGCAACGATCTGGTGAGAATTTCAGAACGCGCCGCGCATACTGGTGGCTCGCGCGTCGGCCTGAAAGAGGGCGACGTCTATCCGCTCCGCGAACTGATGAAGGCGGCGCTGGTTAAGTCGGCCAACGATGCCGCGGTAGCGGTCGCCGAAAAGATCGGTGGCTCGGTCGAGGCGATGGTCCGCATGATGAACGAGCGGGCGCAACAACTCGGCATGACGCACACGTTGTATCAGACCGTCGACGGACTGCCGCCGCGTCCGACCCACGATGCCGATCGCACGGACGCCTACGACCTCGCCACGGTCGGCCGCGCGATAATCCGCGAGACCAATCTCCTGATGTGGTCCGGCCAGCCGCAGATGGATTTCGACAACGGCGTCGCCATCCTGAACAACACCAATCATCTGATCGGGCATTTCGAAGGATGTGACGGGCTCAAGACCGGCTTCACGTACCAGGCGGGGTTCAATGTCACGACCACCGCCAAGCGCGGCGATATGCGGTTGATCGCCGTGATTCTCGGCGCTCCGTCGAACGCGCAGCGCTTTGCGCAGGCGGCAAAAGTGATGGAGTGGGGCTTCGATGAATTTACCGCGGTCTCGCTGCTCAAGTCGGGGCAGCCGATTCCGGTCCACGTACAGGTTCATGAGGGCCCGCTTATTCAACCGGTCGCGGCGAACGATCTCAAACTTGTGGTGCGGAAGACCGATGCGGCCGGGGTGAGGCTAGTGTACGATGTGGCGCCGGCGATCGACGGGCCGGTGACCACGGGAGAGCCGCTCGGGCGAGTGATCGCGCAGGACGAGGGACAAGCGGCAACGGAAGTGGTGGCGATAAGCCCGATCGCGTTCACCGCCCCGCATACGCTGTCGAGCGACACCTACAACGCAGCGGCGCCGCCGTCGAATAATCCGAGCCAGGAGAACCAATGAAGGTAGCATCAAAGCAGCGAAACCGGCGCAACCGCAAACTAGCGCGCAAGAAAAAGAGCGATCCGCATCAGGCAAAATCGCGGCTCCGCAAAATGCGCCGCACCCGAATCCGCGGCAAGTAGATCGCGCGCGCGGCGCGAGGTCTTTTGGATGGGCGGCCCTCAGCGGGCCGCCCGTTCATTTGTGATGCCGAAATAACGCCAATACGTCACTCTTTCGTAGCCTCTTTTGATTCAAGAAGAGCATCGCGCACTAGGGGGCGGACCGACTTCCATTCCATCGGTTGAGACTCCGGGTCAATGCGACCTTCTTTTTCCAGCTTTGACGACTGCTGGTTGAGCTGCATCAGTTCATTTTCTTCGCTAATTACTGATTTGTTTCCGGTGAGCGTCTCCGGAGCGATGAATATCGGTGCGTTCGCCAGCAAGGCCAGCGCAATTGCGTCGCTTGGTCGGGCATCTACCTCGTGCACTTCCCCGTTTGCATTTATCCACATCGTGGCGAAGTAGACGTTGCCGCGCAGCGCGGTCACTGCAACTTTCTCGAGTTTTGTATTTCCGAGCGAAAGCAGTCGAGTGGTGAGGTCGAATGTGGTGAGTCTGTCGAGTTCGAGGTGTTCGAGCTGCATCGCAATGACGTCGCCCTCGATTGGCCCCACCCAGATCGGAAGTATGCGGGGTCCGGAGATTTCTTTGAGGAGGATAACCCTCCACGGACCGACTTTGCCGTCCTTGACTGCGGATTGGTATTTTACTTCCCCGCTCCTGGCTGTGCGCGCGACGACGTCATGTACGATTACTTCCATCATGGCAAAACCTCGCTCAACGATCTGTTTCGGCTTCTGCAAAAGATCCGACATCAGCGAATCGCGCAATCGGCCGCGCGCGTGATGAAGACGTGCTTTCAACGTCCCGATTGGCGATCCCGTTAGTATTGCGATTTCATTCAGCTTCAATCCTTGAAAGTAGTGCAGCCGCACCGCTTCTCGCTGTTCCTCAGGCAGTGCTTCAATCGCGTGAGAAATGAGGCTATGCAGCTCTCTGCTTTCGAAAACGCTCTCCGCCGACGGTTCGAAATCTTCGAGTCTGAAGCCGACGATGGCCTCTCCGCCCAGCACGTCATGAAAGTACCCTTCCCTCAGAAGCCGCAAACGCGAACGGCAGACATTCGCCAGAATGCCGAAGAGCCACGCGCGAAAGCGATCATGATCGCGAAGGTTCTCCAATTTCAGGAAGGCGGCGAGGAATGCCTCCTGGACCGCGTCTTCAGCATTGGGGCTCCCAAGCAAGCGTCGAGCAAAAGCGAGGGCGCCCACGCTATTGCGCTCGATAAGCTCGCCAAATGCGGTCTTATCTCCGGCAAGTACCCGTTCGACTATCGTTCTATCGCCTTCGGAAATCATGCGCTCTCTACCAATAGTGGTGCTTGCGCGGAAAAAGGTTGCGATTTCGCTAAACAGGACTGACTCTGTTCCGATACTGACTCGCCCACGCTCGAAATTCCAAGCGGCTCCCGGCCGCGTCCCCCGCGAAATGTTGGCAACCGAGCTGCGTGAAATTGACAACGGGCGCGGCGGACGGTTACCTTTGTATGTGCCCCTTCGATCGACAACCTCTGACTGCGGAGAAATTCTCTGGCCGACGTCTCAGTGATCGCCATCGTACCGGCGCGGTACGGTTCTTCCCGCCTGCCCGCAAAGGCGCTGGCGGAGATCGCCGGAGTGCCGATGATCGTTCGAGTGTGGCGACAGGCGTCGAAAGCAAAATCGATCGCGCGCGTGATCGTTGCGACTGACGACGAGCGAATCGCGGCGCCCGTGCGCGCGGCGGGCGGCGAGGCAATGATGACTTCGCCGGCGCATGCGAGCGGCACCGACAGAATCGCCGAGGTCGCATCGAAGATCGACGGTGATGTCTTTATCGGCGTGCAGGGCGATCAACCTTTCATCGCGCCCTCCGATCTAGATGCGCTGGCGGACGCGATGCGCGCCGACGCGTCGATTCAAATGGCGACGCTGGCGACGCCGATCGAAGACGTGCTCGAATGGATGGATCCGAACAAGGTGAAGGTCGTGTGCGGGGCCGACGGCAACGCGCTATACTTCTCGCGTAGCCCGATTCCTTACGCGCGTGACGGCGGAATGCCCAAAGAGGCGCTCCGCCATATTGGTGTTTATGCTTACCGGCGCGACTTCCTTATGAAATTCGCCGCCCTTCCGATGGGTGTGTTGGAGAGAATTGAAAAGCTCGAGCAGTTGCGCGCGCTCGAGCATGGTTACGCGATCAAAGTGGTCAAGTCGGTGGCGCCAACCCTGGAAGTAGACACCGTGGACGACCTTGCGCGCGCCCGCGAGGCGGCGGATTCAACTCGTTGAGGATGGGGAGGGATTCAACGTGGAGCGGGGAAAGACAAAATTTATTTTCGTAACCGGTGGCGTGGTTTCGTCGCTCGGCAAGGGTCTCGCGGCCGCGTCGCTCGGCGCGCTGCTCGAGGCGCGCGGGCTCAAGGTCACGCTGCTGAAGATGGATCCCTACATCAATGTGGATCCCGGCACGATGAGTCCCACCCAGCACGGCGAAGTGTTCGTGACCGACGACGGCACCGAGAGCGATCTCGACCTCGGCCACTACGAGCGCTTCGTGCAGACGCCGATGGGCCGGCGCAACAACTGCACCACCGGCCAGATTTACGACACTGTCATCCAGAAAGAGCGGCGCGGCGACTACCTGGGCGCGACCGTACAGGTGATTCCGCACATCACCGACGAGATCAAACGGCGCATCCTGAGCGCCGCCGAAGGCGCGGACCTGATCATCGTCGAAATAGGCGGGACGGTCGGCGATATCGAAAGCCTGCCGTTCCTGGAAGCGGCGCGCGAATTCCGCTGGGACCTCGGCCGCGAGAATGTATTGTACCTGCACCTGACGCTGGTCCCGTTTATCCCGACCGCGGGCGAGCTCAAGACCAAGCCCACGCAGCACAGCGTGAAAGAGCTGACCGGGCTCGGGATTCAGCCCGACATCCTGCTCTGCCGATGCGACCGGCAACTCGACAAAAAACTCAAGGAGAAGATCGCGCACTTCTGCAACGTCGAGGAGAATTGCGTTATCTCGGCGCCCGATGTGCCGACGATTTACGAGGCGCCGCTGCGCTACCACGATGACGGACTCGATCAGCGCGTGTGCGAGAAGCTCAACATCTGGACCGGCGAGCCGAACCTCTCGAAGTGGCGGCGAATCGTCAAGACCGCGCAGAATCCGAAGGTCACCGTCAACGTCGCAGTGGTCGGCAAGTACGTCAACCTGAAGGACGCGTACAAGAGCCTGCACGAAGCGATTGCGCACGGCGCGATCGGCAACGAGGCGCGGGTCAATATCGACTACGTCGATTCGGAAGAGCTGGAAAAGCAAAACGTCGACGAGCGGCTGGCGCAGGCGCACGCGATAATCGTCCCCGGCGGCTTCGGCGAGCGCGGCACCGAGGGCATGATTCGCGCTGTCCGCTACGCGCGCGAGAACGGCGTGCCGATTCTCGGTATCTGCTACGGACTGCACATGATGGTGATCGAGGCGTCGCGCGACCTGCTCGGCCTCAAGCGCGCCAACACGTCGGAGAACGCGCCCGACTCGCCCGACCCGGTCATACACATCATGGACTCGCAGCGGGACGTCTCGAAAAAAGGCGGCACGATGCGGCTCGGCGCGTATCCCGCAGTGCTGGCTTCGGGCTCGCTGGCGTCGTCGCTGTACCGCAAGGCGCGCATTTCGGAGCGCCATCGGCATCGCTGGGAAGTAAACAACTCGTATCGCGACAAGCTCGAGAAAGTGGGACTCGTCGCCACCGGCATCTCGCCCGACAACAGCCTGGTCGAGATAATGGAGTTGAAGGGCCATCCGTGGTTTCTCGGATGCCAGTTCCATCCCGAGTTGAAATCGCGACCGCTTGATTGTCATCCGCTGTTTCGCGGCTTGATTCGCGCGGCCGTGCAGCGCCGATCGGAGCTTGGAGTGAAGCGCCCGAAGGTGCGGGAGCTGAGATCGGTTTCGTGAGCGTCGCCCAGGTCAAAGCCGGCGACGCCGTCTTTGGCGGGCCGGAGCTCGTGCTTATCGCGGGCCCGTGCGTCATCGAGAGCTACGATTCATGCATTCGGCACGCGACTCGGCTGGCGGACATCGCGCGCAGGGCCAAGCTGCCGTTGTTTTTCAAATCTTCATTCGACAAGGCTAATCGCACCAGTCACAGCTCGTTTCGCGGACCGGGTTTGACTGCGGGACTCGAGATCCTCGCGCGCGTCAAGCGCGAGGCTGGCGTGGCCGTGCTGACCGACATCCACGAACCGTCGCAAGCGGCGGCTGCGGCGCAGGTCGTCGACGTGATTCAGATTCCCGCGCTGCTCTCGCGCCAGACCGATCTGATCGACGCGGCGGCGAAGACCGGATGCGCCGTTAACATCAAGAAGGGGCAGTTCCTGGCGCCGTGGGATATGAAGGCGGCGGTCGCGAAGGCCGAGGCGGCAGGCACTCGGCGAATCATTTTAACCGAGCGCGGATTTTCGTTCGGCTACAACAATCTCGTCTCCGACATGCGCTCGCTCGTGATAATGCGCGGCTTCGGCTACCCCGTCGTCTTCGACGCGACCCACTCGGCGCAGCTTCCGGGCGCGGGTGCAGGCGGTGAACGCTCGGGCGGTCAGCGCGAGTTCGTAGCGCCGCTTGCGCGCGCCGCGGTTGCGGCTGGAATCGACGGAATTTTCATGGAAGTGCACGAGGACCCGGACCGCGCGCTCAGTGACGGTCCCAATTCCTATCGGCTCGACGAGCTGCCGGCGCTGCTCGAAACGCTCAAGCGAATCCATCACGTGTCTCGCGAGGCCGGCTGATTCCGCTAGCTTCTCTTGGTGAGTTACCCACTGCGGCGGCACAATAGTGAGCGCAAGTTCGCGTCATTTGGCAAGTATGGTGCCGAATTGCAAGTATGGTGCCGAAATCCGGTTCGGTTTACTCTAAAAAAAGCACTTGATACCGTGCATGATTGGAGAGGTTGTACTTGAGTCCCAGGCAAATCGCTAAAACGCTGGCCGGTGTTGGCACGCTCGCCCTGGTTATCCTGCTGGCCGCGACCGTCTGGATTGTGCGCCATCGCTCGGAGACTCAAGTGCTCCAGACGGCGGCCGGATTGGTCCCGGGAACTCTCCTTCGTGCGCATAATTTTCACTGGACGCAAATGAAAGCCGGTGAGCGGCAGTGGGTGCTGACCGCGGGCGAGGCGGACTACTCGGCCGACAAGACGACGCTGAAGCTGACCGATGCGGTCGTCACGATGGTCTCGTCGGACGGCAAGCCGGTGGTCGTCAACTCGCCGCATGCGGATTTGACCATGAACGGGAATCATGTGACGCGCGCGTATTTGACCGGCGGCACCGTCATCCACTTCGGCGATTACGTTCTCAGCACCGACTCGGCGACCTTCATGCCCGATGACGACAAGGTCGACGCGCCGGGTCTCGTGACGGTAATTGGCGACGGATTAAAGGTGACCGGGGTGGGACTGAGTGGACATCCCAAGACACGGGTCTTCGAGTTGCACACGCAGGTCCAGACTGAAGTCCTGCCGAAGAAGGATAGTGAAAAACCCAAGCAAAGTTAGTCGGGCGGCGCGAATCGTCGCAACCGCGATAGTCGCAATCGCGCTCGCATCGCCGGCGTGGGCCCAAGATGGCGTCAACGCACCGTTGTCGTCGCCGGACGCCGCGCCCGCTACGGGCACTGGCACGGGAACGGGTACGGTGGGCGATTCGATTCGCAACGGGCCCTCGAATACGACGCCGCCGGCCGCGATGGCGCCGCAGCCCGCTAACAGCGACGAATCGGGCGACGATTCGATCAGCGTGACCGGCGGAGTGCCGGGCGCGCCGCCTTCCGCGCCCGCGTCGGATACGCAAGCGCAGCCGGCAGTCGCGACGGAGCCGGCTCCGGCACCGGCGCCAGAGGCGCCCCCGGCGCCTGCGGTCGCAGTCGCGCCTGCTCCTGCACCGCCATCGGCCCCCGAGGTGCCAGTCACCGCTGCGGACGTCGCGCCCGCCGCGGCGCCGTCCACCGCAATCGCGCCGATAGAACCGCTGCCATCGGTGCCTGCAATCGCGAGTGCTCCTGCGCCCGTGCCGCCTTCGGCGCCCGCAGTCGCGAGCGCGCCTGCGCCGGCTCCCGCGCCGCCTTCAGCGCCTGCCGTGGCAGTCGCGCCTGCGCCTGCCGCGGCTCCCGACGTACCGGTGACGACCGCCGCGACAGCGCCGCCGGCCGGCGCGATCGCGCCGCCGATGACGATGGCGCCGGTGCCCGCCGACGCTGCCAATCCCGAACCGCCGAGTCCTCCCGCATCCGCGCCGCCGCCGTCGAATGCCAGCGCGCCGGCCGAGGCTGTCGCGCCGCACAAGGCGCCCAAGACGCCATCCGGCGGTGACACCAAGCTAGCGTCAAACCAGTCGCAACAAGGCGGTGCGTTCGGTGGGATGCAATTCGGTAACAGCAAGGCCCCTATCTACATAAAGTCCGAGTCGATGTCGCTCGACTACCAGAATCACTCTGTGTTGTGGACCGGAAGCGTGCACGCGACCCAGGCGGACGCGCAGCTTACCAGTGACCAGCTGCGGGTGAACTACTTCGACAAAGATTTCAAACAGATGAAGGACATGGTCGCGGACGGGAACGTCCGGCTGAGCCAGGGCACGCGCTGGGCGACCGGCAAGCACGGCGTCATGGACCAGACCAAGCGCACGGTGGTCCTGACCGGCAGTCCGGTCGCGCACGACGGCAACGATCAGATCACCGGCTGCAAGATCACAGTGTTTCTAAACACCAGCCAGAGCGTGGTCGATTGCGCTCATGCGGTGCTGTTCCCTCATACGGACGAATCTCCGGGTGCGAGCGCGACGACCGGCGCTGCGACGGACTAGCAAGCGATTTTCGATGGCGCTGGAAGTAAAACTCGGACAGGATTTGCGGCTTCGCCAGCAATTGGTGATGACGCCGCAGCTGCAGCAGGCGATCAAGATACTGCAGCTTTCGCTCCCTGAGCTCGAAGCGATCGTTCAGTCGGAACTCGAGCAGAATCCGATGCTCGAGCCGCTCGACCAGAGTCCCGCCGAAGCCGCTTCCGAATCCGAAATGTCGGACCCCGAAGCCGCCGCCCAGGCCGACGGCGAACCGCTGCCGCCGGAGGGCGACGGCGCCAACGGCACGAATCCCGATGACGACTGGGAGACGGGCTCGCGCGAGGAAAAGCCCGCGCCCACCACCGAGATCGAAGCGCGCGACGCCGCGCTGGAAATCAAGGAACTGAACAGTCTCGAAAAACTGGACTGGCGCGAGTATCTCGAGACCTACTCGAACAATTGGCAGGAAAGCACGCCCACCGACAACGACGACGACCATCGCAGCGCGCTCGAAAACACGCCGCTGCGCCGCAGCTCGCTCGAAGACCACCTGATGTGGCAGCTGAGGATGTCGAACCTCGCCGAAAACGACCAGCAGATCGGCGCGACCATCATCTACAACCTCAACGAAGACGGATACCTCGAGACGCCCATCGACGAGCTCGCCGCGCAGCTCGAAATCGCACCCGCGGAAGTCGAGCGCGTGCTCGCGCGCGTGCAGCGCTTCGATCCGCCCGGCGTCGCCGCGCGCGATCTTCGCGAATGTCTCCTCGCGCAGCTGCAGAACCTCGGGATGGAAGAATCGCTGGCGGCGCGAATCGTCAGCAATCACCTGGATCTGCTCGAGAAGCATCGCTACGCGGAAATCGCCAAGGTGCTCAGTGTGCCGGTCGACACGGTCGGGCAGGCGGCCAAAATAATCTCGCTGCTCGAACCCAAACCGGGACGCGACTATGGCGGCGAGGAGCCGACTTACGTAGTTCCCGACGTTTATATCCACAAGGTCGGCGAGGACTACGTCGTTACGCTGAATCGCGACGCGGTGCCGCGCCTGCGCCTTGCCGGCTACTACCAGCGCGTGCTCAACGACGTCGACGTTGCGCCCGAGACGCGCGAGTATCTGCAGGAGCGGCTGCGCTCGGCGCGCTGGCTGGTCAAATCGATCTACCAGCGCCAGCAGACGATCTTCAAAGTCGCCACTTCGATCGTGAAATTCCAGCGCGCGTTTTTCGATCACGGCATCAGCCTGCTGAGACCGCTGGTGCTCAAGGACGTCGCCGAAGATATCGGGATGCATGAATCCACTATCAGCCGCGCGACCGCCAACAAGTACGCGCACACTCCGCAGGGAATCTACGAGCTGAAGTTTTTCTTCACCTCGGGGGTCAAGGGCGCCGGCGGCGAAGATGTGAGCGCGGAGACCGTCAAGGAACAGATTCGCGGGATGGTGACGGGGGAGACGCCGCAGAATCCGCTGTCGGATCAGGCGATCGCCGAGATGCTGCGGGCCAAGCAGATCAATATCGCGCGGCGCACGGTCGCCAAGTATCGGCAGGCGATGGGAATCCCGCCGTCGGCAAATCGCAAACAGATCGGATGACAAAAAAACTCGGGGCGCAGAGGCAAGATGAGCAGAATCGACAAGCAGGGCAAGCGCGGCCGGGCCTCAATCCGAAAAGTACGGCGTGCGGCGCGAATCGCCAACGCCCCGCTGACTGAAGTGACGGTGACCTTTCGGCACGTCGAGCCAACCGATGCGATCCGCCTGTATGCAGAACGAAAATTCGCGCACGTCGGCAAGTTGATCAAGCGGACCTGTCAGGCTCACCTGATTCTCACGGTTGACAAGTATCGGCAGCACGGCGAAGTTACTGTCAAATCCGGGCGCCTGTCGGTGAGCGCGCAGGAAGAAACCAAGGACCTCTACTCGGTGATCGATCTGCTCACGGACAAGGTCGGCCGCCAACTGAAGAAGCATCTGGAAAAATTCAAGGCGAAGAAAGTCAGATCGCTCTCGACCGGCGAGGTCTTGAGCGCCAGCGAGGAAATCTGATTCGCGGCGCTCTGCCGGCTGTGAGTCCTGAGACGACTAAATGAAAATTACCGATATCCTCAGCCCTGACATGGTCATTGCCGACTTGAAGGGCACCACCAAACCCGACGTCCTGAATGAGTTGGCGAAAGCGCTGGCCGCCAAATACACGGAGATCAAGCTCGTCGACCTGACCGCGGTGCTCGCGGAGCGCGAGCGGCTGGGCTCAACGGCGATTGGCGACGGAATCGCAATCCCGCACGGCAAGCTGCGTGGCGTGACGAAGATAATCGGCGCCTTCGGCCGCCATGCGGAAGGAGTCGATTTCGATTCGCTCGACGGCGGCCCCTCGCAATTGTTTTTCGTGCTGGTTGCGCCCGAGGATTCCGCCAGCCTGCATCTGAAGGCTCTCGCGCGCGTCTCGCGTCTGCTCAAGGAAGGATCTTTTCGAAGCCGCCTGCTCGCCGCCAAGGACAGCGCCGAGCTGTTTTCCCTGATCAAGGAAGAAGACAACAAGTACTGAGGCCCGATGAGCGCGCCTCAGCCACCTCGCCTGATAATCGTCACCGGTGTCTCAGGCTCAGGGCGCGCGTCCGCGATGCGCGTGCTCGAGGACCTCGGCTTTTACTGCGTCGATAATCTCCCAGTTGCGCTGGCGCCCAATGTCGCGATGCTCGCCGCGGGGCGCGATCCCGCGCTGCAGGGCGTGGCGCTCGGCGTCGATCCGCGCGAACGGCTGTTCTTCCCGCAATGGCCCCGCATATTCGCCGAGCTCGACGCCGCCGGAATCCATCCCGAAGTGATTTTTCTCGACGCGTCTGACGACGTGCTCGCGCGCCGCTACTCTGAGAGCCGCCGGCCGCATCCGATGGCTGCAAGCGGGATGACCGTCGCCGAGAGCATCAGGATCGAACGCCTCGCGCTGGCCGAGATGCGCGAGCGGGCCAATCGCGTGATCGACACGACCACGCTAACCGTCCACGAACTGCGCGAGGTGGTCACGGCGGCCGTACTGGGCGCAGGCACGGGGTCGCGGATGTCGGTATCGATCGTTTCGTTTGGCTACAAGTACGGCTTGCCGGTCGGGATGGACGTCGTGCTCGACGTGCGCTTTATTCCGAATCCGTTTTTTGTTCCCGAGCTGCGGCCGCTCACCGGAACTGACCCGCGCGTGCGCGAGTACGTGATGACGCAACCGGAGTCGCAGCGCTTTATCGACGAGGTCGGCCGCCTTCTCGATTTCCTGATTCCGCTCTATCAGCGCGAGGGGAAGAGTTACCTGACCGTCGGTCTCGGATGCACCGGCGGCCGCCATCGCTCGCCGGCACTAGCGCGCGAGCTGATGAAACGCCTCGAAAGCACCGGCTTCGCCAGCACCGTCCGCGACAACGACATCGCACGTTGATTCCCCTCTCCCTGCAAGGGAGAAGACTAAGGTGAGGGTTCTTTTTCAGCGCATTTTTAGGCGCGATTCAGGACTCCGTTCTGATCCAAAATTCACGCGCTCAGTCGGTTCCATACCTCGGTAGCTCTAGTACACCAGGAACTGAACGTGTTGTATCGATTGTGCTAGGAGGAGGCACCGAAACCTCAGTTTCATTTCTTACGTTATAAGTAAACACCCTTATTACACACTTTTTGCCTGACTTAGCCTGAATACTGGCTGCTGTATTTTCGCTATAGTCGATCGGACTGTTTATGTAGACAACCTTACAGTCTTTATCTACATCGAATTTAGCTGCCTGGCTGGGCACGTCGGACTCAGTCGCGCGACGCTGCCATGCCGTCTTAACTCCCTGCGCCACAGTCACGATAATCGCAAATGCTACAAGCCCGCCGTAATATATTAATTGTGCCACAAGATTCCTCCTTCTATTATCAACGTAGGTTGTCAATAATCAGTCGTGTGGGGGTGCCAAAGCAGGAGCATTAAAATGAGCACTATGATTGGAACTAAAAATCCTATGAGCATCGAAGTCGCTAGTTTGTGAACACGTCGTAGCTCTGGTGATTGCGACTCTGAAGTTACGTTTCGGATAAACCAAGCCGCGAATATGTATTGCAAAAGCCTCATGTGTTTCCTCCTCACATTTCAAAGTTAAAGACCGGATGGTTGAGAAGCGTGAAACAGGCCAATCCTTTTATCTCGACCGATTGACAACTGTTGTCAGTTAGGTCTCGAAAACATCGATTGGCGCAAATTCACGTCAGACACAGACCTTCCAACGCGCAACAATGCTTCGCTCCCTAGGACCCTTTTCGGGCCGGATCGTCATTAGCAAAAGACGCAGAACGTTGGATTTTTCCTATCTCGAATCTCGCAGCACGCGACATTTGTAACCAAACTGTCTGAATCTCGCAGGCAATATCGTAATGCTTCTCACAGAGGTTATGGTCGCGATCCCACCTCTCTTGCGAGTTGTTCTTTGATTTGAAGCTAGCTCGACTCGAGCACCCAGAGGGCCATCGGCATTGCTTCCGTTTCGTTTTCCGGTCGCTGAACGTCCTGGTGATCTTCAGAAGGTTGCCCTCAATTTCATTGATCTGTTCTGCGTTACGTATCTCGAACCTTTCTCTATTGTGGTTCACGGTTGGTTCTTTGCTGTTGTTCACCTTTGGTTCCTCTAATTCGGAGATCGGTGGCAAAAAATTAGGCCGCTCGAAATTAACGAGCGGCCTACAAGTGCAGCCTTAGGAAATTGTTCTGATCCTCTTCTAGGTCATATCTGACTTACCTCCGTGTCATCCTTCGCTATAAAACACAAATGCCACACACCTTTAAGGCGTGTGGCATTTTCTAGATGCAACTGTAGCGCGTCAGATTGTAAATACTTTATCTGTTAGCTCACTCTGTTATCTCGATCTGTTAATTCTCTTCTACTTCCGCTCATTCATCGATTTTTTCTCGATGGTAGCCTAGTCGGCTTAGTCCGCCAGCGAAGATGTGGCCCCACGGACCTACCCGAGCAGCGACGATGGCCAGTAACCTAACCGAGTGCCAACTTCCTGTCAAGCCCGGCTTGGTGCGGACGCGAAGAAGAAGATCGGAACAGCCGGCAAAGATCAGTTCCAGATTGAACGAGCAATCCGCGGGCGGAGGTGAGCCGAAGCTAGATCCGCGGCCCAACTAGTTCATGATGCTGCCGCAGTCGACGTTCATCGTTTGTCCGGTGACGCCCGCCGACGTCTCGAGCGCGAGGAATAAGGCGACGCGCGCGACTTCCTCTTCCGTCGCCATCCTGTTCATCGCGGCCTGCGACAGGAACTGACCGCGAATCTGCTCGTAGGGCTGCTTGAGGGCGTCGGCCCGCGCACGCATCACGCGCTCGATTCGTTCGCCCTCGATTGCGCCGGGGCAAATGCAGTTGCATCGGATGCCGCGCTGACCCCATTCGCCGGCCACTGTTTGCGTGAGGCCGATCATTGCCCACTTCGCCGCCGCATATGGCGAGCGCATCGGATAACCGCGCCGTCCCGCGCCCGACGATATATTGATGACGTTGCCGGAGCGCTGCTTATCCATCGCCGGCAGCACGGCGCGAGTAGCCAGCCACGTTCCGGTCAAGTCGATATCGATCGTCTCCTGCCATTCGGCGAGCGACATGTCGGTGATTCGCTTGGTCGGTCCCGAGATTCCGGCGTTGTTGACGAGGATGTCGATGCGGCCGAATGCTTTCATCGTCTCGGTGGCCATCTTTGCACAGTCGGCTTCTTTGGAGACATCGGTGGCCACGTGAATCGCGCGGGCGCCGAGCCGCTCGAGTTCGGCGCAGGTCTGTTTCATCGGCTCGATCGAACGCGCCGCGATTACAATTTCTGCGCCGGCTGCGCCGTACTTCAGCGCGATCTGTTTGCCGATTCCGTAGCCGCCGCCGGTGATGATTGCGACTTTATCCGAGAGTTCATTCATCGAGATGATTTCCTTAACGAATTCGCGAGTTGATCGCTGCGCCGACTTTAGTAGCATCGCGACTCGCCCACAACGCGCGCGCGAAGCCTTGTCTCACTGCGCTCCGGCCCAATATCATTGAAGGCTAATGTCCGCCGTCAATCCCATCGGAACGCAACCAGGCCAGCCGAGCGCAAACGGCTCGTGGCTGATGAACTTCCTGAAGCTCGCGATCATCGCGATCCTGATCGGCGGCTCAGTCTGGCTGCTGATTGAGCACTCGCAATGGTTCACCGATCCCGCCCTGGTCAAAGCCCAGGTGATCCAGTGGGGCGCGTGGGGCCCCGTCGTTTACATGCTGCTGTACGCGGTGGGCCCGTCGTTCCTGGTGCCCGGCGCCGTAATGACGATCGCGGGCGGACTGGCGTTTGGCACCAAATGGGGATCGGTGTACTCGCTCATCGGCGGCGACGTCGGCGCGATTGTCGCGTTTGCGGCGGGAAGATTTCTCGGCAAGTCGTTCGTCGAGCGGATTGTCGGCGAGCGATTCCACGCGATGCTGAACCGAATCGCGAAGCACGGCTTTCAGATAATCCTCTACCTGCGGATGGTGCCGGTCATCCCGTACAACGCGCTGAATCTGCTGGCGGGCGCGTCACCGATCACGTTTCACGACTACTTCTGGGCGACGATGATCGGCATGATTCCCGGCACGATCCTGTTTGCCTTTCTGGGCGACGCGCTATGGCATCCGCTGTCGCCGAAATTCTTCCTCGCGCTGTTGCTGATCGGCACGTCGGTCGGATGCGGTGAGATCTACCGGCGCTGGTCGCGCGTAAAGATCGACGAGTAGCGACGACCGGCGAGTTTCCGCGCTGTCGGCGCTCGCTCAAATCGTATCAATGGAACCCAAGCATCATCACGATCCGATAACGCTCGAAAACGCGGGCGTGGCGGAAATGTCGACCGTCGAGCGGCTCAAGCATGCCAGCGAGGGTTTGTTCTACGTCCAGTCGACGCACGAGAGCCGGCATACGATGCGCTCGGAGATCGACGCGCTCAGCGCGCGCGAGGCCGAGACGATCAGCGAGCATGCGAAGGAAATCGCCAAGCATTTCGGCATCTACAAGCAGCGCGAGCGCAACGAGAGCGGCAAGAAGGACGGCGACTTCATCTTCATGGTGCGCGTCAAGAATCCCGCCGGTGGCGAGCTGACGCCCGCGCAATGGCTCGCGCTCGACGCGGCCGCCGATCGCTATGCCGACGGCAGCCTTCGCCTCACCGCGCGCCAGGGTATTCAATTTCACTACGTGCGCGGCCGCAATCTGCACTCGATCATTCGCGATATCAACGCGAGCCACCTCGACAACGGCTACCAGCTGACCACGCTCGGCGCGTGCGGCGACGTGAATCGCAATACGGTCGCGAGCCCGATCGATGACCTCGACGTCGAGCTGCCGCTCGATTCGCGTGAACTCGCGCACGCGGTGGCGCGCGAGATGGCGCCGCGCAGTTCGGCCTACTACCAGGTGTTTCTCGCCGATCAGAATGGGCAACAGGTAGCGCCGCTGAACTCGGAAGAACCGATCTACGGCGCGCAGTACCTGCCGCGAAAATTCAAAGTCGGCTTTGCGCATCCGCACGATAACAGTGTCGACCTGCTGACGCAGGACGTGGGCTTCCTCCCGCGCATCAATGGCCGCGAGGTCGCTGGCTATGACCTCTACACCGGCGGCGGGATGGGCGCGACGCACAACCAGGCCGCCACGATGCCGCTGCTGGCGCTTTACCTGGGCGTGGTGCAACGCGCGCAGGTGGTGGACACGGTGCGCGCTATCGCGACGATACAGCGCGAGCATGGCGAACGCCGAAACCGTCGCGCGGCGCGCTGGAAATACACGATTCGCCGCATCGGAGTGGCCGCGGTCAAGCTGACCTTGCGCGAACGCTTCGGAATCAAGCTCGAAGACGCCGAACCCGTTCCGTTACCGCCGGTGCGCGATCACCTGGGATGGCACAAGGAAGCCGGCGGCGGCGATCGTCACTACGCGGGAATCATGATTCCCAACGGGCGAGTGCTGGACGAGGCGAAGGTTCGATATCGCAGCGCTGTACGTCGCATCGTCGCGGAGGTGGAAGGAATTGGCGTGCGCATAACGCCCAATCAGCACCTGTTATTGACGCACATTCCGGCCGCGCGTCGCGACTGGATCGAGCGGACGCTCGCAGAGCACGGCGTCCTCTTCAATGGCGAAGTGCCGCCGATCAGACGACTCGCGATGGCGTGTCCGGCCAAGCCGACCTGCGGTCTCGCGATGACGCATGCGGAACTCGTGCTCCCGCGCTATCTCGCGGAGCTGGAACATGAGGGCCTCGGCAACGTTGACGTGATAATTCGGATGGCGGGATGCCCCAACAGTTGCTCGCGTCCGCCGACGGCCGAAATTGGAATCATAGGTTACGGGAAGAATGACTACGTCTTGATGGTGGGCGGCGCCCGCGACGGCAGCCGCCTCGCGAGGGTGCTCTATCCGCGGCTCAGCGAGCGCGAATTGATCGAAGCGCTGAAGCACCTGGTGAAGGCGATCCGCGATCGCAATCCAAGCGGCCTGCCAGCAGGCGACTACCTCAATCAGACGCCCGACGAAAGGCTCAAAGCGCGTTAATCGAGAATCAAGCAGCTTTCAGTCTTTTGACGCGGCGAAGGGCTGGGTTCTTTCGCGCGGTAGAGGTCGTACTGCTGCTGCATGTTGAGCCAACTCTCGAGCGTTGTGTCGAATGCGATTGCGAGCCGCAACGCCATCGAGGGGCTCACTCCCGATCTGCCATTGAGCAGTTCCGACAGCGCTTTGCGCGTCACGCCAAGACTTCTGGCTGCCGAAGTAACAGAAACGCCAAGCGGCTGGAGGCCGAGCTCGCGGATCACTTCGCCGGGATGCGGCGGATTGTGCATAGTCACGACAGATCTACCGGCAGTTCGAGGTAGTTCTTGAAGATGAAATCGCGATGGTCGATCAGGATCGGCTTGAGCGCGGCGATGACGGTCGGATCGGTGCTCGTGAACGCCTCGCAAATCTTCGGGTGCATCGGGCATAGCTCGGGCGCCAGCGGTTTTATCGCGTTCGAGAACGCCGCCCAGTAAACGTCCATCGCTGAAAGCGAGTCGCCGAAGAAAAATCGGCTGCCGCGGGACTTCTGCTCCTGGAGCCGCCGTGCGAGCGCCGTCAGGCCCTCTGCGACTCGACCCGCCGCGCGTTGGCCGTTTTCCGGCGTGTAGCCGTATTTCTTTCCCAGGTATGCCGAGACGCCTGCCGGATCGCCGCCCGGTTTTCTGAGTTGCTCATGCACGCCGCGCAGCCGTTCGGTCCATCCGATGCCGTTCTCGCCGCACAGCTCGTTGCAGTAGCCAAACATCAAGACCCGATCCTCGAAACTTTCCGGAATCAGGCGCGGCGTCGGCGCCAAACGCTCGGCGAGATAGAGCTGCTCGATCCACGTGCTGAGCGGCCGCTCGTCGTTCCATGCCATGACAGGAAAACTGTCCTGCGCAGTCCATTCGTGAAGCGCCTGTGTGGACGAGCCAAATGCATGGCTGACCCGCGCGTGCGGGAGTTGCTTGATATGCAGGATGCCCTTGAGCGCCTCACCCCAAGGGCTGGGAATGTAAGCAAGCGTGACGATTCGGAGTCCGCCGGCGCGGCGAGCTTGTTCGATATCGATTCTTTCTGGTTTCATTGGTGAAACCTCGAAGCGCATTGTTCCCGTCTTGGGAACGGTGCTACTATTTCGACAGTGCGAGTAGTGGCACGACGAAGTTTGCTGCAATTCGCGGAGTCTCTCAAGGGGCAGCAAGGTCAAAGGGCGGTGAAGGCGGCGCTCGATGCGTGGTATCGCGAAGTGCACCGTGCCAAGTGGCGCAGCCCAGCCGACGTGAAGCGGGACTATGGCGTGGCCAGCATCGTCGGCAACGATCGTGTCGTTTTCAACATTAAAGGAAATGACTACCGGTTGGTGACTGCGATCGACTATCGGCGCCAAGCTATTTATATCAAGTGGATTGGATCGCACCGGAACTACGATAGGATTGACGCAAGGACGGTTCAGTATGGAGATTAAGCCAATTCGAAGTAACGCGGACCACGAGAGGGCGCTGCTGGAGATTCAACGCTTGTGGGGCGCGAAGGAAGGAACGCCAGAAGGCGACAGACTTGATGTGCTCGTGACGCTTGTCGATGCGTATGAGAGTGAGCATTTCCCGATCGATCCGCCTGATCCCATTGAGGCGATTCGGTTCCGGCTCGAGCAACAAGGGCTCGACCAGAGTGCGTTGGTCGGGGTGATCGGAGGCCGCGGCCGAGTCTACGAAGTGATGCATCGCCAACGCGCGCTGTCGCTCGAAATGATTCGGCGATTGAACGAACGCTTCGGAATCCCCGCAGACGTGCTGATTCGTCCAATCCGTGCTGGACGGCGTCGCCGCGCGGCGTAACCGGCTAGGTGCCGGATTCCCAGCTGGCCAGGTATTTGCGCTGCTCGGCTGTCAGCGTGTCGATCTTGATACTCATCGCGGCGAGCTTCACCGCAGCTATTTCTTCTTCGATCTCGACTGGCACTTCGTGGACCTTTACCGCCAGCTGCGCGCCTTTTGCTGCCCACTCCGAGGCCATCGCCTGGGTTGCGAAGCTCATGTCCATCACCTGCGCAGGATGGCCTTCGGCGCATGCGAGGTTTACCAGGCGACCCTCGCCCAGCAGATAGACGATGCGGCCGTTGGAGAGGTGATAGGCGTCGATGTTGCGCGTCACGTCACGATCCACTTTTTTCGCCGCGTCATTCAGGTACGCTACGTCGATCTCGATATCGAAATGACCCGAGTTGCTGAGGAACGCGCCGTCTTTCATCTGACTGAAATGCACGGAGGTCAGGACGTGCTTGTCGCCGGTCGCGGTGATGAAAATGTCGCCGACTTTCGCCGCCTCGACCATCTTCATCACGCGGAACCCGTCCATCGCGGCTTCCAGCGCGCGAATCGGATCGACTTCCGTGACGATCACGTCGGCGCCGAGGCCGCGCGCGCGTGACGCGATGCCGCGGCCGCAATAGCCGTAGCCCGCGACGACCACCACCGAGCCCGCGATCAGAACGCCAGTCGCGCGGATGATGCCGTCGAGCGTGGACTGTCCCGTGCCGTAGCGGTTGTCGAACAGATGCTTGGTCTGCGCGTCGTTGACGGCGACGACCGGAATCCTGAGCGCGCCATCTTTGGCCATCGCGCGCAGCCGGATTACGCCCGTCGTCGTCTCCTCCATGCTGGCCTTCACGTCGTCGGCCTGGCTGGCGAACTCGGTGTGCAGCAGGCTGACGAGGTCGGCGCCGTCGTCCATCGTGATCGTCGGACGGCGTTCGAGCACGGCGCGCAGATGGCTGTAGTAGGTGTCGCGATCTTCGCCGTGGATGGCGAAAGTGGGGATTCCGTATTGATCGACGAGCGCCGCCGCGACGTCATCCTGCGTGGAGAGCGGGTTCGACGCGCACGCGAGCACTTCGGCGCCCCCCGCCTTCAGCGTGCGGAGCAGGTTGGCGGTCTCGCAGGTGATATGCAGGCACGCGCCGAGGCGCTGGCCCTTGAGCGGCAGTTCCTTGGTGAATCGCTCGCGCAGGCGCCGCAGCACGGGCATCTGCTTATCGGCCCATTCGATACGCTTGCGTCCGGCCTCGGCGAGTCCGAGGTCATGCACGTCGAAATCGCGGCCGTTGCCGTTGGCGCGAGATTTGGGAATCGATTTGAGCTTTCTTGCCGTCGTGGCCATCGTGTTTCAAACTCTCTTTTTAGTCAAAGTTTCTGTTTAGTTTTGGTGAAGCGGATTGGCGTTGCGATCAGCCGCGGCCGTTGAGGGCGAAGGCGTTGCGCAGAGTCTCGGCCATGTCGGTCCGCTCCCACGGGAACAGCCCGTCATGCGGGTGGCGGCCGAAATGTCCGTAGGCTGCAGTCGGCTGATAGATCGGGCGCTTCAAGTTCAGTGTCTTGATGATTCCGGCGGGCCGGAAATCGAACAGCTCGCGCAGGGTCGCGGAGAGTTTGTTCTCGGGCACGATGCCGGTGTCGAAGGTATCGACCAGCAGCGAGACCGGCTCGGCGACGCCGATTGCGTACGCGACCTGGATTTCGCATTTGGTCGCGAGTCCCGCCGCAACGACATTCTTCGCCACGTGACGCGCCATGTAGCACGCCGAGCGATCGACCTTGCTCGGGTCCTTGCCCGAGAACGCGCCGCCGCCGTGACGGCCGTAGCCGCCGTACGTATCGACGATGATCTTGCGGCCGGTCAGTCCGCAATCGCCATGCGGTCCGCCGATGATAAAGCTGCCGGTGGGATTGACGTGATAGATCGTCGAGCGCGTGAGGTACTGCGCGGGAATCGTCTTCCTGATCAGTTCCTCGATGATCGACTCGCGGATTTTTTCGTATTTGACTTCGGGCGAATGCTGCGTCGAGACGACCACCGCCGTCACTTCGACCGGACGGCCGTCGACGTAGCGCACGGTGACCTGGCTCTTGGCGTCGGGCCGCAGAAAATCGAGCTGACGGGTTTTGCGGAGCTTGGTGAGATTTTCCATCAGCCGATGCGCCATCGCGATCGGCAGCGGCATCGTTTCGGGCGTCTCGTCGCACGCGAAGCCGAACATCAGGCCCTGATCGCCGGCGCCCTGTTCCTTGTGGAGGCCTTCGCCCTCGGTGACGCCCTGCGAGATGTCGGCAGACTGCGGCTCGATCGCGGTCAGCACCGCGCAACTGTTGCCGTCGAAGCCGACCTCAGTGCTGTTGTAACCGATTTCAAGCGCGGTCTGCCGCGCGATTTTCACGTAGTCGGGTTTCGCGCGGCTGGTAATCTCACCCGCGAGGACTATCAGGCCGGTCTTGGCGAGCGTCTCGAGCGCGACGCGCGAGTTGGGGTCCTCGGCCAGGAGCGCGTCGAGGACGGCGTCCGAAATCTGGTCGCACATTTTGTCCGGATGGCCTTCGGAAACCGACTCGGAGGTGAACAGGAAGTCCTTAAGCGGCATTATTCGCGATTGCTCCTTGCAAGGCGCTCTTTCGGGTTTTCGGATGCCCGTCGCAGACCGGAATTCAACTGACGCGGGCGGCGCGCGGGACTCGGAAGTTCAATTTTGTTCTGTTCCAGAGGGTCAGCATAGCGCCTGCCAGAAACATGAAAAACGGCAGTGCGCCGCGAGATTTTTCAGGTAGTGAAGGTATAACTGACCAATCGGACAGAATCAAGATAGCGGCTCTTAACATTCTTTGTTAGCGCACTCGGGGGTTAGCGCAGCGCGTTGACCATCAGTCGTTGACCGCCGGTATTGTGTCGGTGACTTCTCTTGCGGGTCCACGCATGCCTGCGGTATAAGCGCGGGTCTGTTCCAATCGGAAATTCTGGGGGGACATCCTTCATATCTGGAGGGGAAACATGCAGATCCGGACGGTGATCGGATGACTGCGAATGGCGGATTCGGCGAATTCAAGCCGCCGGCATCTGCGCTGCCGCAGGATGACGGGTCGCAGATCCGCCTCAGAGAGCTGCGAATGTTTCTCGAAAGACTATGCAGCGACCTATGTCGATTCAAGCATATTGCGGAAGAGGACGTACCGCCCGAGTCGATCAAGATCCGGCAGGAAGTAAACCTCGGGATACCCGGTGCATTCGCTGACATCGCGGTCGAGGTCCCCGGACTACACTCGTATTTTGTCGAGATAAAGTATGGCTATGGCAGACATGAGTTGGCGAACCTGATTGCGAGGAAATATGGTACGCGGACTCCTGTCACCAGTCAGGCGTCTAAAGTAGTTCTCGTCATCGAATTGGTCGCTGCAGATGACGGCGAAGCCTGTATCGCCGAACTGCGCGCGAAGCTTCATCCGGGACTGACTTTGGAGGTTTGGGATGAGCCGTCGCTCTGCCGCCTGATTCGCAAGTACTTCAAGGTCGAAGTCGAGTCGATTTCGGAAAGCAACGCGGCCGAAATCAAGACCGCAATCGAGCATGTGAAGGGAGTCCAAGCTTTCGGCGACGAGTTTAGACACGAACCCCTGCAAATGTCGCTTATGTGGCACTTCAGCTTCTGGGAGCTACGCAGGTTCCGTGATTCCGTCGCTAGCGCGCGCGACATGCTCCCCCCAGGCTTCTACCCCCGCGTGGTGACGGTGTTCGCAGATTTGTGTTCTTTCTCGAGTTATCTGCGCGACACGCGCGACGGAGAAGTGGTGCGTCAGGTTCTGACTTCGTTCTACTCGAAGGCGGGCCAACAGATCACCGATTGTGGCGGGATGCTCTACCAATTCCTGGGAGACGGAGTGGTCGCCCTCTTCGGTGTTCCGCTGTCTCAGCCCGGATACTTTTCCTCTGCACTCGATTGTGGGAAGGCTTTGCTGGACATTGGCGAGTCGATATCGCTCCAATGGCAGCGACGGATCGATCACTTGCAGAGCGCTCACGGCTGCCATGTCGGCATTGGTTTTGGCGATTTGCACATCATGCCACTTCGCCCGTTTGGCCGGCATCACTTCGGGGTGATCGCCGACTCGGTCAACATGGCTTCGCGCCTGGCTTCGGCGGCTTCTGCCGGCGAGATCGTCGTGAGCAACATTTTCTTTGAGGGCCTCAGCGAGAATGAGCAAGGCGAGTTCGTTGAAACGCCACCCATCGAGGCCCACAACATGGGCCTTCTCAAAGCCTGGAAATACAAGCGAATGGAGCGGTAGTCCGCTATTCCTCGCCGAAACGTTCGTCGAAGAGGGTCTGGACCGCCTTTAGAGCTTCGCGTGCGTCTGTTCCTTCGGCGCGGACTTTTAGCTTTGAGCCTTGCGCGGCGCCGAGCATCATGAGGTTGGTCATGCTCTTGGCGTTGACCAGTTCGTCCTGGCTCGGACCAATCATGACCTTCGATGTGAACTTCGCGGCCGTCTGCGCGAGCGCGGATGCGGCCCGCAGATGAAGTCCGAGCCGATTCTTAACCTCCACAGTCGCCTCCGCCACGTTCACGAGCACTACGATAAAGGTATCGACGCCCTCGGTAAACGACCGCGCGCGATCAATCGGCTTCGGGAACTGTCTGCGGCGTGCGAGAAAGCTCGACGCCGGCGCGGCGCCCGCTCACTTCGTCGCCTGCGTGATACTCCAGCGGCAAGAAAAGCAACGACGACGTCAGCGCGAGAACTCCCATCACCACGAAAGCCGGCGTGAAATCATGCGTCGACAGATGCGACGAGCCGCTCGCGCTCAGGCTCATGTGCAACAGCATCGCGCCGAGCGCCACGCCGAGGCTCAGGAACAGTTGCTGCGCCATGCTCGACAGAGTGCTCGCGTTGCTCATCAACCTGTCGGGCACGTCGGCATACGCAAGCGTTCCAAGCGCGGTGAATTGCAGTGAGCGGAAGAACCCTCCCAACAGGAGCGCGGCCACGATCAGGAAGTGAGGCGTCGTCGGGCGGAACAGCGCGTAGCTCATCATGATGAAGGAGCTGATCACGCCGTTGGAGATCAGCACCGTGCGGAAACCCAGGCGGCGAATAATCGGCGTCGCGGTGGCCTTCATGAACAACGCGCCGGCGGCACTGGTGAACGTCAGCATCCCCGAAGCGAACGGAGAGAGGCCGAAAACCACCTGCAACAACATCGCCAATAAAAACGGCAACGCCCCGATGCCCATCCGAAAAAGTCCGCCGCCCAGCGTTGCGACCAGGAAGGTCGGAATTTTCATCAACCCCATGTCGATGATCGGATAGTCGATGCGCCGCGCGTGAAGAATATAGAGCGCCATGCATAAGCCGCCGGCGGCCATCACGCACATGATGATGCTGGCGGGGATTACGCCGCGGCCGATCGACTCGAAGCCGGAGACCAGGCCCGCCAGCCCCAGCCCGGTGAGCAGAAAGCCGCGGAAGTCGAGCGGCAAGACGGCATCCTCGCGGATATTCTGGATGTACCAGGTGACCAGCATGAAACCGATCGCGCCGATCGGCACGTTGATGAAAAAAATCCAGCGCCACGAATAATACGTCACGATAAAACCGCCGACCGGCGGTCCGACCACCGGACCCAGCACGGCGGGGACGGTCAGATACGACATCGCGGTGACCAGCTCGGACTTGGCGATGGTCTTCAGCACGATCAGGCGGCCGACCGGGACCATCATGGCCCCGCCGAAGCCCTGCAAAATTCGCGCGGCTACCAGCTCCGGCAGCGATTGCGAACATCCGCACAACACGGAGCCGGTCGTGAAGATCACGATCGCGGTGCGAAACACCGTGCGCGCGCCGAATCGATCCGCCATCCAGCCGCTGATTGGAATGAAAACGGCCAGGCTCAGCAGGTAGGAGGTGATCGCGAGATTAAGCTTGATCGGATCCTCGCCCAACGACTTGGCCATCGCGGGCAGCGCGGTCGAAATAACCGTCGCATCGAGCATCTCCATGAAGAGCGCGCAGCCGACGATCACCGGCGCCAGGAACTCGAACGCGGAGATTTTGGAGGAATTCGGACTGATCGCAGCAGATGACATAGAGACGCGAACTACGATATGGAAATCGGCGAAACGGGTAAACGACTGACTGGCCGCAGTGCGCGCCGCGGTCAGTTGCCGTTGCGACCGGGCGCGGCGCGCGCCCCCGCCGCTTCTGCGGCCTGGGCCTTGACGCAGGCTCTGAACAGCTCACGCAGCCGCGATTCGATTTGCGAGTCGCGGGTAGTACCCTCGCGCCGCCGCCACGCTCGCAGGGGAATCACGGCCTTGGACATGTTGCGATGCCCGCCGGCGCTGCCGATATCGGCGAACAGACTCTTCACCGCCTCGCCCGCGTTGTTGCCGCTCATGCCATGGTTGCGCACGCTGATCACGAGCTTGCCCTCGAGCTTGCCTGCGACCGCGACCCACGACACGCCCTCGAACTGCAAGCAGAAATCCGCCATCTGCACGATCAGGTCATCGCGCTTGACTGTGCCCAGATTGAGCACGACCAGGTGATCCTTCACGACCATCCGTTTCATCGCACGCGCCAGGATATGCGCGAAACTAAGCGGCAGCTCGGGACGATCGATCTGCCGGAGCATGCTGTAGTTCGCCAGCGGAGTGAGATGCGCGAACGCTTGCAGGTCGTCGTCGGTGACGCGTCGCGACAAGGCCAAAGTGTCGCTGCGAATTCCGTAAATCAACGCGGTCGCAAGGCGCTCGCTGATTTTCTCGTCAGCCGCGACCAGGTACTCGGTCATGATAGTCGCGGTCGCGCCATACTTCGTGCGGACGTCCTCGAACGGAGCGGCGCCGCCAGGGTAGCCGGGATGATGATCGATCGCGATATCGGCGCGAGGAATCTTTTCGCCGAAAAACGGCGGCTGAACGTCGACCATCGCAATCTTGTCGAACGAACGCAGGTTCTCGGTCGTGGCCGGCTGAATTTCGATTTCCAGCAGATGCACCATGGTGAGGTTTTCCGGCCGCGTGACGGGCTTGAATGCGAACAACGGCGTGGTCTGCTTGTTGCGCCCCAGCAGAGCACGCAGGGCTATTCCGCTTGACATCGCGTCGGGATCGGGGTCGTCCTGCAGCACGATCGCCACGCGATCGCCGTCGCCGACCATCGCACGCAATTCCTTGATTTTCTGTTTGGTGAACGCCTGATCCATAAAATGAGATACTCCCGTGCCGCGTCGAGCGACGACGGGAAAGATTCAACTGTTTTAGTCGCGAATAGCTCGGGTGCGGGCGCCTGCGGCGCGAATGGTCCGAATAACGGGACCAGCGGTCCGAAAATGTGTGCGGAGAACGGAAACGGAATTCTGGCGAGCCGTCGTGAAATTCATTTGGATGAAGGGGAATACCACAGCGCAAAGAGTTGAAGCAATGATATAGAATAACACGTTGTATGGATTCTATAAATTCCCATCCCGGCAAATTTCACTGCGCGATCTGCCGCCGCGAGTTCGCCGAGTGGCTGCTGCGCATCTCCGTCGAAGACACCGCCGGCTTTCGCCAGCAGGCCTTTATCTGCGGCAACTGCGCGGTTAAACTCCGGCTCGCGTCGGAGAAAAATCGCGACCTGCAAATCGATCCATGGATTCACGAGGCGGTCGCGAGCGTCCTCCGCGGCAAAAATCCCGACAAGCCTTGAAGCCACGCGCGTAGGTTAAGAAAGAGACCCAATCGATGGCAGGTGCATCGAGACCCGATCCGCAATCCGGCAGCAACAAAACCGGCGCCGAACTATGGCCGCGTGAAGAGGCTCAGCGGCTCGTAGAGCGCGTCGCAGCGTACGAGCCCGCCCGTCCCGTAATTTTCGAGAGCGGCTTCGGGCCTTCTGGATTGCCGCATCTGGGCACGATGGCGGAAATCCTTCGCCCGTCCTTCGTGCGCAAGGCGTTTCATCTGCTCGAGCCGTCACGGCCGTCGCGGCTGATCGTTTTCATCGACGACCTCGACGGACTCCGCAAAGTGCCGGAGAACGTGCCGAATCGCAAGGACGTCGAGCAGTACCTGGGCATTCCGGTTTCGAAAATCCCCGACCCGTTCGGATGCCACGCCAGTTTCGCCGATCACATGATCGGGCTGCTTGGCGGATTCCTGGCGCCGGTCGAAGTCGAGTACGAACTGGTGCGCGCTGCCGAGATGTACTCGTCAGGCCGCTTCGACGAAGGACTGAAGTTGATCCTCGAGAAGCACGCGGAGATCATAGCGATAATCGCGCCGACTCTGCGCGCGGAAAATCGCGCGGGATGGTCGCCGTTCATGCCGATTTGTCCGAACTGCGGGCAAGTCGTCGAACGCGCGGTGACGGCCTATCACCCCGAACGCGCGTCGATCGAGTTCACCTGCGAAAAGAGCGCGGGCGGCGCCACAGGATGCGGTTTCAGCGGCGAGCAGTCCGTCCTCGGCGGCAAGGCCAAGGTGCAATGGAAGGTCGATTGGGCGCTGCATTGGTACGTGCTCAAGGTCGATTACGAACTGTACGGCAAGGATCTCACCGACTCGGCGCGCCTCTCGGGACAGATTCTCCGCGTGATGGGCGCGAAGCCGCCGCTCGGCTTTCCGTTCGAGATGTTTCTCGACGAGGAAGGCCACAAGGTCTCGAAGTCAGTCGGCCGGGGCGTAACGGTCGATCAGTGGACGCGCTACGCGCCAATCGAAGTGCTCAAATTTTTCCTGCTGCTAAACCCGCGCCGCGCGCGCAAGCTGTTCCTCGAGGCGATTCCGCAACACGTCGACGAATATCTCGACGCGGTGCGCGAATATGCGGCAGCCTCGGAAGAACAGCGTCGCGAATCGGTGCTGGAATTCGTCATCCAGAGCACGACGCCGAAGCGATTCAACTCTGCGCTCAGCTTCGGCATGATGATGAACCTGGTCGCCGCGCTCGGCAGCTCGGATCGCGATTTCATCTGGAATTACATCGTCCGCTACGACGCCTCGATCGCGGGCGATCCGGAGACCGAAGCGATGGGCCGCGCGCTGATGGAATGCGCGCTAAATTTCTTCCGCGATTTCATCGAACCAACCAAGCAGCTCCACACGCCGTCAGACGCCGAGCGCGAGCAGCTGAAAAATCTCGCGACGTACCTGCGCGAAAATCAGAACACAAGCGCCGAAGAGATCGAGAAGAAAATCTACGATCTAGGCCGCGAAAATTACGACAAACCCGGCAAGATTTTCCCGCTGCTATACCGCTCAATCCTCGGCCAGCAACGCGGCCCCCGCCTCGGCGCCTTCATCAAACTAGCCACGCCAGCCAAAATCCTCGAACTACTCGACGCAACCATCGCCCGCTCCTGATTGGTCCTTTCCTTCTCCGCTCCCCGCAAAGACGAGCTGCATCCTTCCGGTCCCAGTTTGATGGACACTCCGAAAAGCGCAAAAGTACGCGCGGAGGAGTGTTTCATCAAACCGGGCAAGTCGAGCGTTCCCCCTTTCCATCTGGAAAGGGGGCCAGGGGGATAGGACGCGACGATCCTCACAACTCCGGTTCCCCTTCCCACCATGGGAAGGGGTTAGGGGTTAGGTTGCTGATAATTCCTTGCGCACCCTGTTACACAAACTCCGCGAACACCGAGTCCGCCATCTCCAGACCGCGGTCGGTCAGCTTGATCCTGCCGCCATCGAGCATCAGCAGTCCGTTGTTGAACAGCGGGGTGGCGATGCCGCCGAAGATGCATTCGAAGTTGCGGCCGAAGCGCTCGTGAAAATCGGCCAGCGCGAAGCCGTCGCGCAGCCGCAGATTCAGGAACACGAATTCACTGTGCGCCGTGGCGTCATCGATCGCTTCGGCGCCGGCCTCCGCGTTCGCGCGATCTTCGATCGCCGCGATGTAACGCGCCGGGAGTTTTTCATTCCACCAGCGCTTTCTTTCGCCGCCGCGCTCATCGCCCGCATAGCTATGAGCGCCCGCGCCGATTCCGAGGTACGTCTGACCGCGCCAGTACGTCAGATTGTGGCGCGCCTCGTGGCCGGTCGCCGCATAGTTGGAGATTTCATACATCGCGTAGCCGCGCCGCGGGATTTCCTCGCGCACCGTTTGATACATCGCGGCCTGCTCGTCAGTCGCGAGCTGTTTGATTCGCCCGCGCTTCAAGTCGGTGAAAAATGCGGTGCCTTCTTCGAAGGTGAGGTTGTAAGCCGAGATGTGATCGGGCTCGAGCGCCGCCACCGATTCGATATCGAAGAGCACATCGGCGACAGTTTGCCCCGGCACCGCGAAGATCAAATCGAGATTGAGCCGCTCGAAGCCTGCCCGATGAGCCATCTTTGCCGCCGCGCGGGTCTCGTCGGCGCTATGGATTCGGCCGAGGAACTTGAGCGTCGCGGCGTTGAACGATTGCGCGCCGAAACTGATTCGATTCACGCCCGCCGCGCGCATTCCGACGAGTTTCGCGAGATCGACCGTCCCGGGATTCGCTTCGAGCGTTATCTCGGCGTCCTCTTCGATCCCGCACACGCGATCGGCGGCGTCTATAATCTCGCCGATGGATTTCGGATCGAACAGCGACGGCGTTCCGCCTCCAAAAAAGATCGTGCGGATGCGCTCGCCTGAATACGGCGCATTGCTCGCCCTGAATTCAAGCTCCGAAATCAGCGCGCGCGTGTATTGCATCTCCGGCCACGACGATGCCGCGTGCGAATTGAAGTCGCAGTACGGGCATTTCGATTGGCACCACGGAATATGAACGTAAAGCGAGAAGCTCACGCGACGATTGTAGCGCGCCCCGAGGGCAAGCTACTAAGCGCCTCAGGCGGTCGCTATACTTCCTGCGTCAGAGGCTGATTTGTCCGAAATCGCACCCAAACAGGAGCGCGACGAACCGCGCGTCAAGCCGCGCCCCGGCGCGAGCGGACCCGGCGCGAGCCAGGCCGGCACGATTGCCGCCGGCGTGCTGCTAAGCAGGATTGCCGGCCTCGTCCGCGACAGCATCTTCGCGCATTTTCTCGGCGACTCGGCCACCGCCGACGCGTTCAAGGCGGGCTTCCGCATCCCGAACATCCTGCAAAACCTGTTCGGCGAGGGCGTGCTCTCCGCGTCGTTCATTCCGGTTTACGGAAAGTTGCTGGGCGAGGGCGACGAGGAAACCGCCGACATGGTCGCATGGGGCGTCGGCGCGATTCTCACTCTCGGCGTGTCGATTCTGGTCGCAATCGGCATCCTGGTCACGCCGTACCTGATCGACGTGATCGCGCCCGGCTTCGAGGGCGACAAGCGCGACTTGACGATTCAGATCGTGCGCATCCTGTTCCCCGGCTCCGGATTGCTGGTGCTGTCGGCGTGGTTTCTCGGCGTCCTGAACAGTCATCACAAATTTTTCGTCTCGTACACCGCGCCGGTCGCATGGAACATCGCAATGATCGCGGCGCTCCTCTATTACGGCCCCCGCCGCTCGCAGGACGGGCTCGCGATCGCGATCTCGTGGGCATCTGTGGTGGGTTCCGCCCTGCAAATTGCAGTGCAGGTCCCGCAAACGCTCGCGCTGCTGAGAAAGCATCGCATCGACTTCGCGCGCGTCGCCGCTCCGCTGCGCGCCGTGTTCCATAATCTGACGCCGGTCGTAATCAGCCGCGGCGTCGTCAACCTGAGCACCTACGTGGACAACGTGCTGGCGAGCCTCTTGCCGACCGGCGCCGTGGCCGCGCTCAACTACGGCCAGTTGCTCTACATGGTGCCGATCAGCCTGTTCGGATACTCGGTCGCCGCCTCGGAATTGCCCGCGATGTCGCGCGCGGCGGGTGCGATGCCCGAGCAGATGAGCGCGATTTTGCGCACGCGCCTCAACCGCGGATTGCGGCAGATTGCGTTCATGGTCGTCCCGTCGTCCGCGGCCTTCCTGATTCTTGGCGACGTGATCGTCGCGATGATTTATCAGTCCGGCGCGTTCACCCGCGCCGACGCCGTCTACGTGTGGGCCGTGCTCGCGGGCTCCGGGGTCGGGCTGCTCGCGGCCACGATGGGCCGGTTGTACAACTCGGCGTTCTACGCGTTGTTCGACACCCGCACTCCGCTTCGATTCGCGCTGATCCGCGTCACGCTGACGCTGGTGCTCGGCTATCTATGCGCGATTCCGCTTCCGCCGATGCTCGGAATCGCGCAGAAGTGGGGCGTCGCCGGACTGACGGTGTCGGCGGGCGTCTCCGGATGGGTCGAGTTCGCGCTGTTGCGATGGGCCCTCAACGGCCGCATCGGATGGACCGGGCTGGAGCGCTCGTATCTGGCGAAATTATGGGCGCTGGCTCTGGGAGCGGCCACGGTCGGGTTCGTCCTGAAACTTCGGATGGCCGGCTTCGGACCGCGCATACAGGGTCTGACGATTCTCTCGACCTACGGCGGACTCTACCTGTTCGGCGCCTGGATGCTAGCGATGCCGGAACTAAAACAATTCACCGTCCAAATCACCCGCCGTCTTTCCCCGCGTCCACCTTCGAATTCATCCGATCAATAGTCGCGCTGGTGGAACGCCCGCCCAGCAGCGGCGCCAACGCCACTCTTCCTCCGCGCGACTCGACGAACGCCTGGCCGTCAACATTCTTGCCGCGCCAATCCTCACCCTTGATCAAAACATCGGGCTTGACCGTGCGAATAATTTTCTCGGCGCGAGTTTCGTCGAAGACAACGACGTAGTCGACCGCTTCCAGAGCCGCCAGGATCCTCGCGCGCTCCGCCACGGGATAGATGGGGCGCGCGTCACCCTTGAGCCGCCGCACGCTGCGATCGCTGTTGAGTCCGACCACCAGCAGGTCGGCCTGCGCGCGCGCAAACGCGAGCGCCTGTATGTGCCCGGCGTGGAGAAGATCGAAGCATCCGTTGGTGAACGCGATCCGCCGGCCGGCGCGGCGCTCGCGCTCGAGCGCGGCCTTGAGCTCGTCCGCCGAATGGATTTTGCGCTCGTAGCTGGCATGTGCGGGACTCAGTGCGCGCGCGAGATCTTCGCGCGTGATCACTTCGGTGCCGATGCGCGTCACCTCGATACTCGCGGCCAGGTTCGCGATCGTCGCCGCCGACGAGAAGCCGAGTCCCGCGATCGCAAACATCCCGAACACGCTCAGCACGACGTCGCCTGCGCCCGTGACGTCGTAAACCTCGCGCGGCATCGTCGATACGTAGGTGTCCTTGCCGCCGCGCTCCGCCAGGTACATCCCGTCGCGATCGAGAGTTATGAGGCACGCCTCGAGGCCGAGTTTGCGCACGAGAGTTTCGGACGCTTTTCGCCAAACTCCGCGATCGGTCAGGCGCATCCCGGTCGCGACTTCGGTTTCGTGACGATTGGGCGTGAGCGCGGTGGCGCCGCGATAAATCGAGAAGTCTTCAGTCCGGCGCGGATCGACTATCACCGGGATACCGCGCGCGCGGCCTCCGTCGATCAACGCCCGCAGCACGGCCGGCGTCAGTATCCCCTTGTCGATGTCGGATATGAGCACGCCGTCGCAGTTGCGAAGTTCCGACTTGAGGCGCGCGATCAGCTCGCGCTCGCGCGGGAGTTTGAGCGGGGTGGGATCTTCCTCATCGATGCGGAGCAGTTGCTGGGTCGCGCGATGGGCCGCCTGCACGGAACCGAGCATTCGGTCTTTGACGATAGTGGGCCGGTCGGGATCGATAAGAATCGAGCGCGTATCGATTCCGAGATCGGCGAAAATCTCGCGCAGCAGGCTGCCGTTGCGATCCGCGCCGACCACGCTCAGCGCGCTCACGTCCGCGCCGAGCGCGCGCAGGTTTGCCATGACGAAGCCGGCATTGCCCGGCTTCTCCTCGCGGCGCTGCACGCGCAGAATCGGGATCGGCGCCTCCGGCGAAATCCGCGCGACGTCGCCCCAAATGTAGCGATCGAGGATCACCTCGCCGGCCACCAGCACTCGCAGCGGCTTGAGCGCCGGCAAGCCGTGCTCGTGACGCGCTAATTCAGGATGCGCGGAAGAGGGCGGTTTGCGTCGAGCCATGATGCGGCATCTTACACGCCTGCGCGCGCCTTCTCACCTGATCGCGTAGCCGCCATCTACATACACGATGGATCCCGTCACGAAGTCCGACGCGTGCGAGGCGAGGAAGACCGCGGCACCCGCCATCTCCTCGGGCTTGCCGAAGCGGCCGGCCGGCGTGCGCATGATTATTTCTTCAAACATTTTTCCGCTTTGCGCGCCAACCGTCATGTCAGTTTCGATCCATCCGGGCACGATCGCGTTGACCTGAATATTGTGCGGCGCCAGCTCGATCGCCATCGTCTTGGTCGTCTGCACGAGTGCGCCTTTCGCCGCCGCGTAAGGAATTCCGCTCTGCGCACCGAATCGGGAATATTCGCTCGCGATGTTGATAATCTTGCCGCGCTTGCGCGTGACCATGGATTGCGCCGCGATCTGTGAAAGAAAAAAGCACGAGTTCAGGTTGGTTTCGATCACGCGATCCCAATCCTCGGCCCTGAACTTCAGCGTGCTGCGCATGATCGCGATACCGGCATTGTTGACGAGAATCGAAATCGGTCCCAGCTTGCGCTCGACTTCCTCCATTGCCGGACGCAGGTCGTCGCGCCGCGTCACGTCGAGATGGGCGGCTATCGCTGGCACGCCAGCCTTCGCGAGTTCTTCCACGACGGCGCGATTCTTATCCTCGTTGCGCGCGAGAATCGCGACAGACGCGCCGGCTTCGGCAAATCCGAGCGCGATCCCGCGCCCGATTCCGCGGTTGCCGCCGGTGACGACTGCGACTTCGCCTTTCAAATCGAACATCTTCGGACTCGCCATTGCGCTTCTCCCGCGCACGCAGTTGGACAGCGAACGCTCACCGCTTCTATATTGGCGTTTCGCACAGGTCGCAACCGAGCGTCTCAGGCGGCGCGCGCGATTGCCACAATCTCCGACGAGGAAAAATCACGACGATGGGATTACGGACGGCTGAACAGTACAAAAGCTCGCTGCGAGATGGCCGCGCGGTATTTTTCAGGGGCGAGAGGGTCGCGGACGTAACTGCGCATCCTGTAATCGGAATCGCGGTCGAGCACGCCGCGCTCGATTACCGGATGGCGCACGATCCGAAATATCGCGAGCTCGCAGTCGTGAAAGAGGGCCCCGACGAGTACAGCCGCTACTACCATGTTCCGCAAAATGGCGACGACCTGCTCAAACGCAGCGCGCTGATCGCGGCCTCGACGCGCGAGGGTGCGACGCTGGTGGTGTTGATCAAGGAAATCGGCACCGACGCGCTGCTCGCCCTGCACATTATCGGGGAGCGGCTCGCGGCGGCCGGCAAGCCCGAGTATCGCGAGCGCATCCACAAGTATTACCGCGAGTGCCGCGACAACGATCTCGCTGTCGCCGTTGCGCAGACCGATGTCAAAGGCGATCGCGCGCTAGGCCCGACGCAGCAGGATCATCCGGACTACTACGTGCGAATCGTCGAGGAGCGCGCCGACGGAATCGTCGTCCGCGGTGCGAAGGTCCATACCAGCGTCTCGACGAATACCAATGAGGTGATCGTCCTGCCGACGCGTGCGATGCGCGCCGAGGACAAGGCTTATGCGGTCGCGTTCGCGCTGCCGGTAAACACGCCGGGGCTGAAGCTGCTCGCGTCGCCGCACGGCAGCTCGCACAAAAATGATTTCGAGCATCCGATCAGCGCGCGGCACAAGATGATGGAGACGCTGACGGTCTTCGACGATGTGTTCGTGCCCAAGGAGCGCGTGTTCCTGCAAGGCGAGATCGACTTCGCGGGCTTGCTGGCGCTGACCTTCGTGCGATTCCATCGCTTCACCGCGGTGTCGTACAAACTGCCGCTGCTCGAGCTGATGGCGGGCGCCGGTCATGCGGTCGCGGAGGCCAACGGGATTTCGCGCGCGGGTCATGTGCGCGACAAGCTGACGCATCTCGCCGCGTATCACACCACCGTGCGCGGGCTTATCGAGCATGCCGCGCGCACCTGCACGCTCGAGGACGGCGTCGCGGTGCCGAATACGCTGCTGACCAACGTCGCCAAGTATCACTTCGCGCACAACTACCATCAGGCCGTGCAAATCGTGCAGGATCTCGCGGGCGGCCTGCTGGTGACGGCGCCGGCTGCCGAAGATCTCACGAGCGAGGCGACCCGCGCGTACGTGCTGAAATACATGGGCGGCGCGAAGGGCTTCGACGCCGAGAAACGGCTCCGGCTGCTGAACCTGATCGGCGATCTGACGTCGTCGGATTTCGGCGGCTACCAGGAAGTGCTCGCGGTGCACGCGGAAGGCGGATTCGAGGCCGAAAAGCTGCAAGCGTACCGCGAGTACGACTTCAAAACAGTAGCCGCCTACGCCCGCAAGCTCGCAGGAATCTAAGTCCAACGCGCTCCAACAAAACGGGCGCGAAGGACGTGACGGAAACACGAAGACATTGAGAACCACCACGGAGGAAGATTGATGGACAAGCATCCGATTCGCTTTGGAGTGCAGACTGGACAGCAGAACATCGAATGGGAGCAATTGCGCACCTTTTGGGGCAAGGCCGACAGCTGGGGTTACGACTCGCTCTGGGCGTTCGATCATTTCTATCCAATCTTCGTGCCTGACCCGACCGGTCCTTGCATGGAAAGCTGGACAATTCTGAGCGCGCTCAGCCAGAACACCAAGCGTGCGCGTATCGGCGCGCTGGTCAACGGCAACACCTACCGCAACCCGTGCCTCACGGCGAAGATGGCCGCGACGCTCGATCAAGTAAGCGGTGGCAGGCTTAACCTGGGGCTCGGTGCCGGATGGTTCGAGCTGGAACATCGGAGCTTCGGCATCGATTTCAAAACCGTTGGCGGCCGGCTCCAGGCGCTCGACGAGTCATGCCAGATCATCAAGGGGATGCTCACCCAGGAAAAGACCACGCTTAAGGGCAAGCATTACAACGTCGTCGACGCGGTCTGTAATCCAAAGCCGGTGCAAAAGCATCTGCCCCTGATGATCGGCGGCCACGGCGAAAAGGTGCTGCTCAAGATAGTCGCGAAGTACGCCGATATGTGGAACATGGGCAACGCCGACGCGGCGGAGATGAAACGGCTCATCGGGGTGATCGAGCGCCATGGCGATACGGTCGGGCGCAATACCGATGAAATCGAAAAAACCCTGATGCTCGCGTTGAGCTACAAGGCCTCCAAGCAGCGCGAGGAGACGCTCGCCGGGATCGTCGCGATGATGGCGCAGACCACTCCGGAAAAGGCGCGCGATCGGATCATCATCGGCGGCAAGCAGGAGTGCGTGGATAAAATCGAAGGATTCATAAAGGCCGGCGTCACGCACTTCATATTCATGCACAATCCTTTGTTGACCGCCGAAGAAGATATTCAGGCGTTCGCCGAAGACATCATCCCGCAGTTCCGTTCGCGCTGAAGCCGCCTACTTTTCGGTCCGCAGCTCCACGGTGTTGCCGTCGGGATCGAGGATCCACAGTTGGCGGCCGGCGCCCATGTTCGGGCCTTCGAGGAATTCGATTCCCATTTCCTTGAGCGTGCGCTTGGTCTCGTCGAAGTCTTCGACGTCGAAAGCGACGTGCGCGCCGAGCGGGTCGGGTTTCTGGCCGCGGTTCTCGCTCGAGATGATATGCAGCGCGTTGTTGCCGATTCCGTACCACGCGCCGCCGAAGCCGAAGTTCGGACGCGGCAACTTTTTCAGGCCGATCACGTTTTCGTAAAAGTTGGTGGCCTTCTCGACATCGCTGACGCGGAACGCCGCATGATTGAATGCCTTTGCCTTGATCATGATGAGTTCTCCTGATTCGAAGTTCTAGCACGACAGCCGGCGACGGCGGTAAGCGTCGAGCCCTAGCTTACTCGAACGCGTTCTCGCCCGTGATGTCGCGTCCGAGGATCAATGTATGCACGTCGAACGTTCCCTCGTAAGTATTCACCGTCTCCAGGTTCAGCATGTGACGAATCACCGGATACTCGTTCACGATTCCGTTGGCGCCCAGCATGTCGCGAGCGTCGCGCGCGATTTTCAGCGCCTCGTTGACGTTGTTTCTCTTTGCAAAGGATACGTGCTCCGGACGCATCTTGCCCTGATCCTTCAGATGAGCGAGGCGCAGGCAGACCATCTGCGCCTTGGTGATCTCGGTCAACATCTTCACCAGCTTTGCCTGCATGAGTTGATAGCCCGCGAGCGGACGCGAAAACTGCTTGCGCGATTTCGTGTAATCCAGCGCGCAATGGAAACACGATCGCGCCGCGCCAATCGCGCCCCACGCGATTCCGTAGCGCGCCTGCGTCAGGCATCCGAGCGGACCTTTGAGTCCGCGCGCTTTTTCGAGATGCGCAGTCCGGGGAATCCGCACGTCTTCAAGAATCAGCTCCGACGTGATCGACGCTCGCATCGAGAATTTTCCATGGATGTCGCGCGTCGAGAATCCCGGCGTCCCTTTCTCGACCAGGAACCCGGTTATACCCTCATCGACCTTCGCCCACACGATCGCAACGTCCGCGATCGACCCGTTGGTGATCCATCGCTTGGTCCCGTTGAGAATCCACCCGTCGCCGTCGCGCCGCGCCCGCGTTTCCATCCCGCCCGGGTCCGACCCGTGATCCGGCTCGGTCAGCCCGAAGCATCCGATCAATTTTCCCTTGGCCATTTCCGGCAAGTAGCGCTGCTTCTGTTCCTCGCTCCCGTTTGCATAAATCGCGTACATCGAAAGAGCGCTTTGCACTGACGCAAACGAGCGTAGCCCCGAGTCGCCCGCCTCGAGCTCTTGCATAATCAGGCCATAAGCGACGTTGTTCATTCCCGCGCATCCATAGCCCTTCAGATTAGCTCCAAACATCCCAAGCTCAGCCATTTGCGGTACGAGATGCATTGGGAAGGTTTCGCTCGCAAAATTGCGCTCGATCAGCGGCAAAATTTCGCGATCGACGAAGCGTTTTGCCGTATCGCGAGCCATCCGCTCTTCATCGGTCAGCAGGTCGTCGAGGTGAAAAAAGTCGAGGTCTCTCAATAAATCCGACATGTTATGCTCCATCCAACTTTTGGAGGCGATTATACGGCAAGATGCCGGCTTCCAGACGCCAGAAATCCGTCCGCGTTGATTGTTCTTTGGATGACCGAAATCATACCCTCAGTATTGCACGCTCTTGACCCGCGTGCGTTCGTTCCGCAGGCTTGATCGAAGCCGAAAATTCTCTTATCTCGGCTACTGTTTGCTTCCGATTTGGGTATCACGTAGCCTTATACGTCAAGCCAGCAATATGCACATCGAAACGCTAAAGGTCTTCTGCGACATAATCGAAAGCGGAAGCTTTTCTTATGCCGCGTCGCAAAACTTCGTCACTCAATCGGCGGTCAGCCAGCAGGTCCGAAGCCTGGAGGAAAAGTACGACTGCCGATTGATAGAACGCGGACGCGCGGGAGTCAAACCCACGCCGGCCGGACAGATTCTGTATACCGCGAGCAAGGAAATCGTGCGCCGTTTCCTGGAATTGGAAAATCGGCTGCGCGAGATCGGCTCGGTGGTCGCGGGATCGATTCGCGTCGGTACGGTTTACAGTGTCGGCCTGCACGAATTGCCGCCGTACCTGACCGAGTTCCTGCGCAACTATCCCGCGGTCAACGTACATCTCGAGTATCTGCGCTCGAACAAAATTTACGAAGACCTTATCGAAGGCAAGGTCGATCTCGGCGTCGTGGCCTACCCGGCCAAGCGCAGCCAGATCGTTTCGGTGCCGTTTCGCCACGACGAACTGGTGCTCGCCGTGCCGCCCGACAATCCGCTCGCCAAGCATACGAAGGTGAATGTCGGGCAATTGCAGGGTCAGAAGTTCGTCGGCTATGAGCGCGACATCCCGACGCGAAAGGCCTCCGACCGAATCCTGCGCGAGCACGGCGTCAAGCCGACTTACGTGCTCGAATTCGATAATATCGAGACCATCAAGCGCGCCGTCGAGATTGGGCTCGGATGCGCGATCGTGCCGCGTATGACGGTCGAGAACGAGGTGACGCGCGGCACCTTGCGGATGCTCGAGTTCCAGAAAGGGACCTTTCTCCGGCCGCTGGCAATCATCTACAAGCGCGGCCGCGAGCTCTCGCCCGCGGTGCGCAAGTTTATCGAGGTGCTGACCACCAGCAACATCGTGCCCCGCGCTCGCGGCGACAAGACGGTAGACAAGCCCGAGCGCCCCGCGCGCGGCGAGCGGGTTGAACGCAACCTCGATGCGGGCAGCGAGAAGGCCGAGAAGACGGCGTAGCTGCGACAAATCATCCTTTGACTGTCGAACGGCCGGGTTGTAAGACTCGGCCGTTTTTGTTTTCTAGATAGCTCCGACGGAGGAACGCCATGACCCCGGAAGCGAAGACCTTGCTCGATTCGATTCGCGATCTCGCGCCCTCGATCAGCAAACGCAGCGCCGAGATCGACGCTGGCCGCCGCCTCCCTCTCGATCTGCTCGCGCAACTCACCGCCGCCGGATGCTTCCGGATGTTCGTGCCGAAGAGTCATGGCGGCCTCGATATTGACGTGCCCGCCAGCATGGAAATCATCGAGATGCTGGCCGCCGCCGACGGTTCCACCGGATGGGTCGTGATGATCGGCTCCGAAACGCCGATGTTGCTGGCGCTCCTCTCTCCCGATCACTTCGATCGTCTCTATGCCGGCGGCCCCGACGTGATTATTGCGGGCGCATTCGCACCGCGAGGCGTGGCCGAAATGATCGACGGCGGCTATCGCGTCAGTGGGCGATGGGGATTCGCCAGCGGATGCCAGCATAGCCAATACTTGTTCGGCAATTGCGTGGTCACGGAAAATGGAAGTCCGCGTCCCAGCGCGATTCCCGGCGCTCCTGAAGCGCGCGCGATGATGTTCGCGCCCGCCAAGGCGCAGATCATCGACACCTGGTCGGTCAACGGCCTGCGCGGAACCGGCAGCCACGACATCGCGGTCGAGAATCTGATGGTGCCCGTCGATGACAGCTTCGATATTTTTCTCGGCCGCCCGTCCATCCCGAGTCCATCGTTCGCCGAGCCGCTCCTCTATGCCGCCCTGCACATCGGCGCGGTCGCGATCGGGATTGCGCAGCGCGCGATCACCGAGATCGTCGCACTCGCCAACACCAACAAGCGCCGCCTCTACGCGAGCGCGTCGCTCGCCGAGTCGCCGCTGTTTCAATATCGAGTTGGACATGCGGACGCGAGTCTGCGCGCCGCCCGCAACCTGCTCAGGAATCAGTCCGATGCGGTATGGAATGCCGCCGTCGCGGGGAATCAAGTTTCAGTTGAGGGTCGCGCGCCCGTGATGGGTGCGATCACATGGGCCGTCCACACTTGCGCCGCCGTCGTCGAAGCCTGCTACAAAGCGGGCGGCGGCACCTCGCCGTACGACAGTTCCCCGCTCCAGCGATGCATGCGCGACATTCAGACGCTGACCCAACACGCCGCAGTCGCAGAGTCATGGCTAACAACAGCCGGCGCAACAATCTTAGGCCGCACAACCGGCTTCGCCGTATAGCTTCTTAGTACTGGGTGCAGGGGTCACCCCTGCCGAAGGAAGCGTGAAACCCACCGCGGGTTTCACATTAAATAAAGTGATTTGCCCTTCCCCACCCGCTCACATAGGCGGTTTTTGATACCCGCCGAGTGCTGTCTCTGCCGCCTTCGCGACTGCGAGCACCGTATCTTCACCGAAGGCGCGCCCGACAATCTGCAAGCCGATCGGCAGCCCGTCGCGATCTTTTCCGCACGGTACCACTGCGCCCGGCAGTCCCGCGCAATTGCCCCACGCTACCGGCCAGCTTGCCAGGATGTACGGAAATTTCTTGCCGTCGATATCGACCTCGGTCGCGCCGTGCTTGAACGCGGTGACGCAGAACGTCGGACCGAGAATGATCGGGTAGCGCTCCATGAACTCGGCGAGCTGCACGCGCCACGCATCGCGTTGTATCGAGATCTTGAAGAACTCGGCCGCCGATTTTCCCGCGCCCGCGACCAGGAAATTTCGCAGCTTGTCGCGGGAGTGTTTCAATCCTTCGCCAAACGCCTCCGCCATCAGTTGATTGCCGTCCGCGCCATTGTATTCCCACCACAGGCGCTCGCCTTCGTCGACCGGCGGCTTCACGGCTTCGACGACGATCCCCATCTTCTGCAGTTCGCGCCCGGCGCGTTCGATCGCGGCGCGGGTGTCAGCCGTGACGGGAACGTTGCATGCGTCGGTGAAGACCGCGCATCTAACTTTCTTCAGGTCGATTTTTTCAGGATGAGCATCCTGCGATGGTACGGTGTACGGCGAGCTGGTATGCGGCCCCTTCACGATATTGTAGGCGAGGGTCAAGTCGTCGACGTATCGAGCCATCGGACCGATCGTCGCCATATGCGCGATCGGTGGCGGCGACGCAACGCTCGGCGCCATATGCCCGCTGCCGGGAATCGTTCCCCACGTCGGCTTGAGCCCGACGATACCGCAGAAATGCGCCGGCACGCGGATCGATCCGCGATAATCGGAGCCCATGCCCAGCGGCGACATTCCCACCGCGAGCGCGGCTGCCTCGCCGCCGCTCGATCCGCCCGGCACGCGCTCGCGATTCCACGGATTGTTGGTCTGCCCGAAAACGGGGTTGTCGCAGTCGTAGTCAAGTGTCATCTCGGGCGTATTGGTTTTCCCGATGACGATCGCGCCAGCTGCGCGCAGGCGTGCGACCGTCGGCGCATCCTGCTTGGCCACGTGATGCTCGAACATCTTCATGCCCCAGGTCGAGCGCACGCCCTCTGTGATAATCGAATCCTTGATAGTGATCGGCAGCCCTTCGAGCGGGCGAACCTCGCCCTTGCCACCGAGACGCCGGTCGGAGTCCTCGGCTTCGCGCGATGCGCGCTCCTCGACCAGCGTGATGACGGCGTTGAGGCCGTGGTTCACCGACTCGATCCGCTCGATAAAAGCGTCGACCATTTCAACCGAAGACACGTCGCGCGCCCGCAGCATCGCGGCCAGCCGATGAGCCGGAGCGAAAAAGAGATCGTCAGAAAATGCCATGGAAAAGCACCTCGCCTAGCTCAGGAAATAGCATCGCGAGCGCGCTATTGCACGCGCACAGACGGCACTTGCACTCTCCCAGTTTCTACTTCAGCGTTGCGCGAAGCCGTTCGCGATCGAAGCCTGCGATTATTTCTTTGCCCGCCACGACGATTGGGCGCTTGATCAGATTCGGATCTTTCGCAATCAGCGATAGCGCCTGTTCGGGCGTTAGCGATTTGCCGGCCAACCCCATCGACTTGAACGCGGGGCTGCGCGGGTTCAGAAAATCGCGCGGGTCGCGGCCCGCGAACAGATCCTTCAGCTCATCCGCACTGAGCGGGACCTTCGCGTAGTCGCGCTCGTCGAGCTCGACGCCGAGATCCTTGCGCAAGAAACTTCTTGCGTCGCGACAAGTCGTTCAGGTCGATTTCCAGATGAAGCGGGTCTTTTTCACGCGCGGCCCTCCGAGATCAGAAAAGCACCGCAGAGCATTTGCGGCAACCCTGAGGAGCGCGCGAAGCACGCGATTAAAGAGACCGGAACCGGCTTCGCGTACGCGAAGCTGTCCGAGATCCTACCTCAGCTCGCGCTGCTCGCATCGTCAGGATGACCGAAGGCCGCTCGCGTTGCTCGCTTTCGGTCAAGGATAGCGGCGCGGGTCCGCTTCGACCGCTATTCGACATTCGGGGCCGCAGCTGATCCGGCCGCGGGACCGCTGCCGTGATCGAGCGGCTGCCCACCTGCCGACGACGACGCGCTCGCGGACGAGCCTGACGGCGGGATCGGCGTTATAGGTGCGACGCCGCCTGAGCTGGCGGTCGTGGTCGTCACGCTCGACGAGGAACTCGTCGCCGGCGCCACAACCGGCGGAGTGTCCGTCGGCCCGCTGAAATTGAGCGGCTCCTGTCCCGCAAGCATTTGCGGCGTCACGACGTAGTCGCCACCGAGCGAGCTGCGCCACACAGTGTTGGCCGCCTGCGAATTGCCCGCGGTCACCAGGTAAGTGCCGCCGCCAACGATCCCGCCGAGGATCGCGTATGTCAGCTTGGCGGGAATATAGAGAACGTTGCAGAACAACGCGCCCGCGCCGTAGCCGGCGCCCGACCAGTTGACGCTGTTATCCTGCGGCTGCGGGACCTGCGTCGGCGTCGCGGCGCCGGCCGGCTGCGTCTGTGCCGCGGCGTATTCACCGAGCGGTCCGGCGAGCATCACCGACAACGCGACCGTGACTACAGCAAATCTGAAACTCTTTTTCCTCATGACTTCCTCCACCACCACCTCGAACGTAAAAAATTGCTACTCGGTTTTGACTACTGCCTCGGCCGGCAGCAGCCCCATCAAATGACGAAACGCGCGCTCGAGATAGTCGGCGTCCTTCGACTCGAGCGTTAACTTCACGCGGTAGTCGGGATCTCCGATCCGCGGATACGAACCCAGCATCAGCTCCGGAAAATTGCGCATACAGTCGTTCAGATGCGCGGCGATCGCGCCCTCGCCGGCGGTCAGGTAAATCGCGCGCATGAAAAACGGATCGGTCGCGAAGCGGCTGCTCAGCGCCCGCAGCTTGGCCTCGAACAGTTGCGGAATTCCGGGCAGTACGTACACATTTTCGATCTGCACGGTCGGGAATCGGATGTCGCCGGCGTCGTTGAGCACCGCGCCCTCGGGCACTTCGGCCATCCTGAGGACCGCATCGAGCGAGCGCTCGCGAGAATGTTCGCGGATGAGCCTCTCGAGCTCGGGATTCATCACCAGGCGCCGGTTGAACGCGCGCGCGACGCCTTCCATCGTGAGATCGTCATGGGTCGGGCCGACGCCGCCTGAAGTGATCACGAAATCGAAGTTGCGCGAGCAGTACGCGACTTCGCCGGCGATCAGCGGGAGCTCGTCGGGGATAGTTGCGATCCGGGCCAGCGCAACGCCAATCTTGCGCAGCTCGCGAGCCGCGAAATAAGCGTTCGAGTCCTGGACCTTGCCGGAAAGGATTTCGTTACCCACCACCACCAGCGCGCAACTGCGTTCTCGCATCGACTCCAAGGCTCCTTGCGCGATCCGCCTCAGCCGGCATTATCGCAAGCGGCGGCTACCAGCGGCAATGGGGTAAACCGGTAAAAAAATGAAAATGGCGGGAATTTACGACGGGCCGGAGCCCTCGACGTCGGGGGCGGAGGCCTCGATAAACTCCTTCAGCCGGCGCTTGAGGCGCGTTTCTATCTGCCGCACGCGTTCGCGGCTGATTCCGAAGCGCGCGCCTATTTCCTGTAGCGTATCGGGATCCTCGGCCAGCAGCCGCGCCCGGAAAATCTCGAGCTCCTTGCCTTCGAGCGTCGCCGCGAACTGCTCGACCTTGTCGTGGGCGAAGTCGCGCCACTCGCGGTCGGCGGTTTCGGTCTCCGGGTTGTGCCCGGCGTCGGGGATCACGTCGAGCAGGCGCGTATCGTGGTCATCGCCCGCGCCGGTCGGCTGATCGAGCGAGACTTCGCTCTGCCCCATCCGCTCCTGCATCTCGCGCACGTCGCTTTCGCGCACGCCCATCCGATGCGCGAGTAACAACGGCTGCGGCTTGAATCCTTCGCGCTCGAGCCGCTCGGTTTCCTTGCGCAGATTGAAGAACAGCTTGCGCTGCGCCTGCGTCGTGCCGATCTTGACGAGCCGCCAGTTGTTGATCAGGTAGCGGTAGATATACGCGCGCACCCACCACACCGCGTACGATGGGAAGCGGATTCCATGTTCGGGGTCGAAATTCTTGACCGCTTCCATCAGGCCGACGTTGCCCTCCTGGATAAGGTCGAGCACGTTTTTGGTCGCGCGCGCGAACTCGTACGCGAGCTTCACGACCAGGCGCAGATTGGCGGTCACCAGCCGGTAAGCGTCCTGGGGGTCCTTGTCCCTGACGTAGCGCCGCGCGATGACGGCCTCTTCCTCGCGCGACAGCAGCGGGAAGCGGCGAATCTCGGTGAGGTAGCGGCCGAGAGGATCGGTGGCGACGAGCGCGCCGCGTTCCTTTTCCTTTTCTTTGTCCGGGTCGGCGTCCGCATCGGCGCTATCCGGCTCGGATTCGGCCGTCGCGTCGTCGTTGCTGTCGGTGCTTGCTATCGGACGAAACTCTGAGACTTCGATCGGCGTGTCGTTATCGTGAGCAGCTTCAGGGTCGAGCTCCAATTCAGAGTCGGTGGACTCGATTCCCTCGGGATTCGCATGCCCGCGACGAGCTTCGGCGCCTGCCTTGCCGGGGCCTTTTGCTTTCGTTGAGCGCTTGCGACGGATCGGTTTGCCGGGTTTGCGCGCCACAGTCTGGCTCCAGCTTCGTCACATGCTGGCACGAGATGCGGACACCAATTCTCGCGCCGTCGGCGGCGACGAGCGGTGTCGGCGGTCGTCGGATCGATCGTGCCCGGTCAGGCGTCGGGTTCTTCGATCGTAACCTTGCCGGCGGCGATCTCGCGCAGCGCCGTCACTACTTCCTTGTTGTCCGATTCCACCAGCGGCCGCGCGCCCTTGAGCAGCTGCTTGGCGCGGCGCGCCGCGCCGAGCACGAGCTCGAAGCGGTTGGGGATATTTTCGAGGCAATCTTCAACGGTAATTCGTGCCATTGGGGTCAATTCTCCGTAGTACGGCGCTCCGTGTCAACGCGACAGATCGAGGAGCCTGTGCGTATCGTTACTCGGCAGATTTTTCGGCCCACGGCCCGACGCCCGAGAAGCGGGTCGGCGTGATTCGTGTGATGTAGCCCGGGATGTTGCGCATCGACGGCGGCGGAAATTCCGCCTTCGGCCCGAGATAGAGAGGCGCCAGGCGCTGTATAAGGGGCACCGCGCCGCCTTCGGTCACGCGCGCGTTGCCGTAAACCACCAGGTATTCCCGCAGCCCCTGCTTGTTGGTCGTGTCACTGAGCAAGGACAGCGCGACTCGCGGATCGCGTCTGATGTTCTTGACCTTCTGATGCACCGCGAGATGGCCGATCACGAACTCCTCGCCTTCAATCCCGACCCAAATCACAGTGACCTGCGGACCGCCCTTCGAATTGAGCGTAGTCAAATGAGCAAGCGGTCCCTTGGCGATCAATTGGCGTACCGATTGCGGAATGTTCATGTGTGTCTCTCCATGGTGTTAGCAGAGAAGTTCGCGGAACTTGATTGTAGTGAAACCCGCCGTGGGTTTCACACTTCCTTGGGCAGGGCTAAGCCCTCCACCTTGGTGAAAAAACGAAAACGGCTCTCTGTTTTTGGAGAGCCGCTTTTTTCTCTGCGATGGTGTTCTGCCCGCTGCCCTTACTTGCTTGGATCGGGCGTGATGCGCAGGTACGGCTTCACCACCTTGTAGCCCTTGGGGAATTTTTCCTTGAGGACTTTCTCGTCCTGGAGCGACGGCACAATGATGCAATCCTCGCCTTTCTTCCAATCGGCGGGCGTCGCGACCTGGTACTTGTCGGTGAGCTGAAGCGAGTCGATCGCGCGCAGGATTTCCTGGAAGTTGCGGCCGGTGCTGGCCGGGTACGTGAGAGTCAGGCGGATCTTCTTGTTGTTGTCGATGACGAAGACCGAGCGGACCGTCAGCGTATCGTTCCACTCGGGATGAATCATGTCGTAGAGCTTCGAAACCTTCTTGTCGGCGTCGCCGAGGATGGGGAAGTTGAGCTTGGTATGCTGCGTCTCCTCGATGTCGCTGGTCCACTTTTTGTGCGAGGGGACGTCGTCGACGCTCACGCCGATCGCCTTGATGTTGCGCTTGTCGAACTCGCTCTTGAGCTTGGCGACGGTGCCGAGCTCAGTGGTGCATACCGGGGTGAAATCCTTGGGATGAGAAAACAGAATCGCCCACTTGTCGCCAATCCACTGGTGAAACTGGATGGGTCCCTCGGTCGATTCCTGGGTAAAATCCGGTGCCACGCTTCCGATGTGAAGTGCCATATCCCTTACCTGCCTCTTGAGGTTTTTTTTCGATGACTTCCGCCAAACTCAACGGCGGAGCCAGTTTCGATTAAGATGATAAATAAGACTCACTAAGTTATCTACTGGAAAACCTACCGTCAAGCGTCGCCTCGGTCAAGACCGCGGGTTGAGGCTTCGGCCGTCGCTCAGATGTCGAACGTGATCCGGGTGCGCCACTTGCCGTCTTTGTTTTCCACCACCAACTGATGCTCTTCAACCTTTTTGATCTCGGTAAGCAGGCGATGGCGATCCGGGTCGTATCGCTCGCCCGAGAGCCACACGACGATCGGACCGCCGCGCTCCTCGAGTTCGGCATCGCGCCAGATGAAACCGCTGCGGAACACGTTCAGCGCGGCGCCCAGGATGTCGTGCATCATCTCGGCGTCGGTGTCGTCGACGATTTCGATCTCTTCCCGGTCCGTGGCTTTGACGCCGTCCGGCTGCACCATGATTCGCGACATCGCCGCGGTCGCGCGGGCCAATAGCTCGTTGCGGCTGTCCGCTTCGACCTCGATCGTGAGTACTTTGCCGCGCTCGAGCTCCTTGTACAGTCCTTCTTGATCGGCCATTTGAACCTCCTCTGATCTTTTGAGAAGTGCCGTGGCTCACCGGCGCTGGCGATCGCGTTCGGCGTCTATCCTTTATCACCGCATGTGCCGCGAACGCGAATTGCCCGGACCGGTTGAACGCCGTTTGCGCAGTTTCCAATCGAACGTAACATTTCGACGCGCCTGGAGGTTCTGCTAATCAGGATACTTGCGATAGCCTCGATCACACGACCACGGAGGAGGACCCATGAGCGCCGCCAACAAACATATTCAGCCCGGCTACACGACAATCACGCCGTATCTCTATGCGAAGCCGGACCTTGCCGATTTCCTCAAGAATGCTTTCGGCGCCGAAGTGACGCATACACCAACGCCCGACGCCCAGGGACAGTTCCACGCCGAGGCCAGAATCGGCGATGCGCAAGTGCTGTTTGGCAACGGCTTTTTCTCCGACCCGTCGATGGCGGCGGCGATCTACATTTACGTTCCCGATGTCGATGCGACCTACAAACGCGCGGTTAGCCTTGGCGCCAAGGCAATCAGAGAGCCGGCGGACATGACCTGGGGCGATCGCGTCGGCGGCGTGAAGGATACTTCCGGCAACACGTGGTGGATTGCAACTAATAAGAAGTGAGGCGTGCTGCGATGGCACATCCTCGAATGTATGACGACTCGAATCCCGCGATAAAAAAGCTGCGCGAGATCTGTCTCGCGCTACCCGCGGTCTTCGAGAAGGAGGCGTGGGGCGAGTGTACCTTTCGCGTCACCGGCGGAAGCATGTTCGCCATGACCGACAACAATCATCACGACAGCGGCCACCTGGCGGTGTGGGTCAAGGCGCCCGCGATGGTTCAGGAAATCCTTGTCAACTCGGATCCCAGGCGGTTTTTCGTTCCGCCATACATGGGCAAGAAAGGATGGGTCGGCGTTCGTCTCGATTACAAAGTCAAATGGGACCAGACCGCGGCGATTCTGAAGGACGGTTACCTGATGTCGGCGCCGCGAAAGGTCCGGGACAAGGATAAGACTCCCGCAAGGCGATCGGCTGACGGACGGCCCTAAGACTTCGACTTCTTGAAGTTCGGTTTGCGCTTCTCCATGAATGCGGCGACGTATTCCTTGTGCTCGGGGCTTACATAGCACTTCTCGAGCGCGAAGCCTTCGAAGGCCATCGCGGTTTCTAGCGTACCGTCGAGTCCCTGGTACAGAGCTTTGCGCGTGAAGGCTAGCGACGTCGGCGAGCATTGCAGCATCTCGCCGGCGAGCTCGCGCGCCGCCGTGGGCAGCTCGGCGAACGGCACGACGCGGCTCACGAGGCCCATCGCGAGGCACTCGGCTGCCTGGTACTGGCGGCCCGTAAGCATCATCTCGGCGGTGCGCGACAGGCCGATCAGCCGCGGCATCAGGTAGCTCGACCCCAGCTCGCTCATCAGGCCGACGCGCGGGAAGATGACGCCCATCTTCGCGTTGTCGGAGGCGATTCGCACGTCGAACAGCAGCGGAATCGTGCATCCCACGCCCAGCGCGTAGCCGTTGATAGCGGCAATCGTGGGCTTGGACAGATTGCGCATGACTTGCGGCAGCGAGACCACGGCGCGCGCGCGACGCTCGGTCGGCGCGGGCTTGTCTTCGCGGTTCTCTTCGCGCGTCTTGATGTCGGACGCGAACATCGCCATGTCGGCGCCGGCGCAGAACGCGCGATCGCCGGCTCCCGTCATGATAACGACGCGCACGCTGTCGTCGGTGTCGGCACGAAGCATCGCATCAGTAATCTCCGCGCCCATCGTGGTGGAGTATGCGTTCATCCTGGCGGGACGATTGAGCGTGACAGTCGCGATCTCGTCCGCCACATCATAAAGGAGCGTCTCGTATACCATCGCTGACTCCGTCTGTCTCCTCTCCCTGTCAGGGAGAGGATGAAGGTGAGGGTCCTATTGCAGCGCGCAGTTTTTCGCGCGCGACTCGGGATTCTGCCTACCGCTTTTTCTTGGCCTTCTTCCTCGATTCCCGAGTCTTCGCCTGCAATCTGGATTTTTTTCGTTTGCGCCGCCGCTTGATTTCTTTTTGCCGCTCGCTTGCCATCCAAAAAACCTCTCTACTCTACTTTCTTGCTTAGTCCAGCGGGACCGTCCGTTCCACCTTTGCGCCGGAATTAAGATGAATTCCAGCCGAAGTGACATACGGCTTGCCCTTGCCGGAGCGATTTTCCACATAAGCGTCGTAGTCGCCGGGATCAAGCTTGAAGCGATGCTCAACGCCCGGGTCGCTCTCGGCGACTTTGGTCTGCGTGCCCGCGCGCAGGATCACCACGCGCGTCGAGTTGTCGAACGGAATCTTCGACATCACGGTCTGCACCACCAGGTCGGCCTTCACAACTTCGTCCAGCGTCAGCACCGAGCGACGCCCGGGCGCGAGCTGCAACGCGTGCCAGTCGTAGCCCTGTGGGGGCGCGTCGATATGGACGTCCACTTCACTCGGCGCAAACAGATATTTGTCGCCCGAAATAAAGTTGGCGACCTTCGTGTGCGGCGAGTCGGTGGTTGTCACACTCACGCCGAAGCCGGGATCGACGCCGGTCTTGTCTTTCGCGCTGACCTGCAGCACCGCGACATTTGTTATGAGCACGGTGTGAGTGCGGCCGGCCTCGATCTGGACGCCGTCCTTGACGATTTGCCCGCCGACAATCGGCAGCACGAGCTTGTACTCGCCCGGCGGCAGCGCGATCGTCGAGCCGGCCGTAACCTGCCCGGCCTCCTTGCCATTCGCCGCAATCACATGCGCAGGATTTCTCGCACCTGCCCCGTCCTCGCCAAGCACATCGAGCTTCAAGTTCCCGGTGTCGCCCGCGAGCGCAATCGACGCGAAAATTGAAACGGCCGCGAGCAGAGCGGTGGCGACCAGCAGTCGAATCGGTCTCATAGGCGGATTGGTATCTTATGGCGGGATTGCGGCGCGCGCTACCGAGCCAGGCAATCGCAACGACGCGCCGGCGTAAACCGTTTTCCATTCATCGGCACGGCGCGTCAGAGGTCCATCAGATCGACAAAGCCTTCCTTTTCCCCGCGCGCGATCGCGTCGTCAATTAGTTTCCAGAAGCGCTTGCTCCGAGACAACGCCAGGGCCTCGAGGTCGGTGTCCTCGGTGATCGGCACGAGCGCGGCGCATGGGCGGCCGTTCCTGGTGATGACGACCGAGCCGCTTTTGTGCAGCTCCCTAACGTAGCGGCTGAACCGCGTCTTGACCTCGCGAATGTTCTCGATTTTCATAAAGTCACCTTGCTGCCGGCGATGAAAAGCCGGTTGCCACGCTTGCGCCCGATGGCGTCGACCAGCACCTTGTCATCCTCGACGCGGTAGAAAACGCGCAGATCGCCGCTGCGGAACTCGAACTCGGACTGTCCGGAAGGCCGCCGCAAGCGGAAGCGGTTTTTGTTCTCCACGATGGCATCATCTTCGCCGAGTGCTGCCAGCATTGCCGCCTTGAGCCGCGATCGTTCGGCGGCGCTGAGCTGCTTGAACTGACGCACTGCATCAGGGCCGAGCTTTACGGCTCGCTTCGGCATTAACGCAGTGTAGTTCAAATTGTGACTACTCACAATCTCTCGTCTCAATTCTCCGCGCCCGCCGTTTCCACTTACCGGTGCGCCGCGTTAGGTTGTCTCCATGCCCACCTCGAGCGCACGCGTTGAAGCCTGGAAGTCCGCGTGGGAAAGCCGCGACCCGGCCCGCGTCGTGGCGCTCTACACTCGCAACGCAACGCATCAGAGCGCGCTCATCGCGAAAATCTATCCGGAGCTGGGCCGGCTCGCGCTGAATGGCCATCATGAAATCGGCGTGTACGCGCGCCGCGGCCTCGAGCGCTACACGGATTTGAGGTTCGAAATCATCACCGTCACTGAATCCGGCGATCGCGCCGCGGTCGAATACCGGCGCCATTCGAATCTCGACGGCGCAAAGCCCGCACACGTGCTCGAGCTGATCGAATGGCGCGACGCACTGATCAGCAGCGTTCGCGTTTTTCATTTTGCCGCGTAAGCCAGTGAGCCAGTAAGCCGGTAAATCAGTAAAGCTAGGATGAAACTCTCGACGCGATTGCTCGGCAGGTCCTACAGGTTCCGCTCGATCAAGGAAGTGCTCGCGCGCGCCAACGAAGCGCGCTCGGGCGACGAGCTGGCGGGAATTGCGGCCCGCTCGGAGCAGGAACGAATCGCGGCCAAGACCGTGCTCGCCGATCTCATGTTGAACGACCTGCGTGAGCATCCGGTCGTCGCCTACGATCGCGACGAGGTGACCCGCGTCATCGACGACGCGCTCGACCGCGACGCATTCTCCGCCGCTCGCAACCAGACCGTCGGCGAGTTTCGCGAATGGCTGCTCGACGACGCGACCACCGGCGATGCGATCCTCTCAACCGGCCGCGGAATCACCGCGGAGATCGCCGCCGCGGTCGCCAAGCTGTGCACCAATCTCGATCTGATCGCGATCGCATCCAAGATCCGCGTCGTCACACACGCGCGCACCACGCTTGGCCTCGCGGGACGGCTCTCGACACGCTTGCAGCCCAATCATCCGCGCGACGATCTCATGGGAATCGCGGCCGCGATTTACGAAGGCCTCGCGTATGCGACCGGCGACGCGCTCATCGGGATCAACCCGTGCATCGACGAGCCCGACAACATCCGACGCTTGCTCGAACTCACCGCCGACATCATCGAGCGCACCGGCGTGCCGACGCAGAACTGCGTGCTCGGCCATATCACGACGCAGATGCGCGCGCTCGAAGCCGGCGCGCCGATGGACATCATGTTCCAGAGCCTGGCGGGGACAGAGAAGGGCAACGCCGGGTTCGGCATCACGGTCGCGATGCTCGACGATGGCTACGCGATAATCCGCGAGACGGGGAGGCTTCGCTCTCCGAACCTGATGTACTTCGAGACGGGGCAAGGCTCGGAACTGTCTGCCGGCGCGCACGAGGGCGCCGATCAGGTCACGCTCGAGGCGCGATGCTACGGCCTCGCGCGCCGCTACGCGCCGCTGCTGGTCAACACGGTGGTCGGATTCATCGGTCCGGAGTACTTGTACGACGCGAAACAAATCACGCGCGCCGGCCTCGAAGATCACCTGATGGGCAAGCTGCTCGGCGTCCCGCACGGTGCGGACGCCTGCTACACCAATCACGCGCGCGCCGATCAGAACGACTGCGAGAATCTCGCCGTGCTGCTCGCGGCGGCGGGATGCAACTACTTCATGGCGGTGCCGATGGGCGACGACGTGATGCTCTCGTATCAATCGACCAGCTATCACGACGCAGCCGCCCTGCGCGCGGTGCTCAAGCTGCGACCCGCACCCGAGTTCGAGGAATGGTGCGAGCGGACCGGAATTCTGCACGAAGGCCGTCTAACCGCGCGCGCCGGCGACGCTCGAATCCTGATGGGTCAGCGTTGAAAAAAAGCGAACTCGACCCGAACTCCAGTTTCGACGAGATGCGGAAGTCGACGCCCGCGCGCCTGGGCCTTGGACGTGCAGGTCCGCGCTACACCACGGCCGCGATGCTCTCGCTGCGCGCCGATCACGCCCGCGCCGTCGACGCGGTGATGACGATGGTCGCGCGCGACTGGCCGCGGCGCCACGGCCTGCTCGAGGTTCACTCGCAAGCCCTCACGCGCGAAGACTACATCCGCTACCCCGAGCGCGGCCGCCGACTCAACGATGCCGAAGCGAAGCGGGTCGCGCGTCTCAGGCCGCGCGCCCGCCGCAAATCCGCCCTGCCCAGCGTGCTGTTATGCATCGGCGACGGACTTTCATCAGCCGCCGTCGAGAAAAACGCGGCGCCGTTGCTGCGCGCGCTCATGCGGATGCTCGCGCCGCGCTATCAGCTCCTGAAGCCAATCTTCATTCGCAACGCACGCGTCAGAATCGAGGACCATCTCGGCGAAATCTTGCGCCCCGACGTAGTATGCATGATCGTCGGCGAGCGTCCCGGCCTCGTCACCGCGGAGAGTCTGAGCGTCTACGTTATTTTCCGTCCAACGCTCAAATCGATCGAGCCGGACCGCACCGTAATCTCCAACATTCATCGCGGCGGAATTCCAATCGCTGAGGCCGCCCGCAAAATCGACGCGCTAATCGACGACGCAATCAGATTCCAGGCGTCCGGCGCCGCTCTGGCGGAGAAAACCGCGACGGCAACATGAGTGCCGATACTGCTCTCACTCCCTTTTCCGAGTACTGGGTGCAGGGGTCACCCCTGCCACCCCTGCCGCTGGCGCCTGCTCATCCGAAAAACTACGCTGACAACAGTCATGTCAGATCGCGAATCAGTGCTGGCCGCCAACCGCGCTTTTTACGACGCCTTCGAAAGCCTCGACGCGGAAAGGATGGAAGCGATCTGGCTGAAGGATCCGCGAATCATCTGCATCCATCCCGGATGGCGCAAACTTTCCGGGTGGGGCCCGATCATGTCGAGCTGGGAGCGCATCCTCGACAACGTTTTCGAAATGAAGTTCGAGCTCGGCGAGCTCGAAGTGATGATCAGCGGCGACCTCGCGATCGTCGTCGTCGAGGAAAACTTGACCCAGCGCGGCTACGACGGCACGCAGCGCTCGAGCGTTCTCGCCACCAACGTTTTCGAGCGGGTCGGCAATGATTGGTTCATGGTGATGCATCATGGGTCGCCGGTGATCGCGCCGCCCGACGACGAGCCGCCGCTTCAATAGTGCGAGGAGAAAACCCGACGATGCTCAAACGCGTTGACAGAGTTCAGATTGCGGTCGCGAACTGCCACGCGGCCGAAGAGGTCGTCGAGGAAATCTTCGGTGGAGAACTCGTGCGCCGTGACAGGGTGGCGTTGCTGTGCGCCAAGCGGAGCACGATGCAGGCGGGGGCGAGCCTGATCGAAATTCTCGAACCCGACGGCGCAGGCCCGGTCCAGGATTTCACTTCCAAATGGGGGAGCGGACTGTTCGGCGCGGGATTTTCGGTGGACGATCCCGGCGCGGCTGCGCACCATCTCGCGAAAGGCGGCGTCAGCTTCGAGCAATCCGCGGGACAACTGTATCTCGACGCCGCCGCGACGTTCGGGATGCGCACAGTCATCTCGCAGCATCACGAACGCGCCCCCGTCGGCGCGCTAAAGTGGATCTACGAAGTCACCAACGTCGTCGGCGATTGGAAAGCGGCGTCGGACCGCTACGCGCGTATCTTCGGCCTCGACGCGGCGAAGTTCAGCCCGATCGAGAGCAAGGAATTCGGCTATATCGGCACGCTCACGCTGTTCGATCCCCCGGCGCGTCTCGACCGTATCGAGATCTCACAGATCACCGACGCGAACCTTGCGATGGGCCGCTTTCTTCAACGCCGCGGCGACTCGCTGTACATGTTTTACGTCGAGACCGACGATGTCGGCGGACTCGAGAAACGCTTGCAGGCGCGCGGCGCCCGTTTCGCGGCGAATCGCCGCGACGAAGCGGGGCTGGCCGGACTCTTTATCCATCCGTCGGCATTTCTCGGCGTGCTGATCGGAGTGAGCCGCACCGAGCACGCATGGACATGGTCCGGCGACCCGGAGCGCGCGCGTCGCGCCGCGAAACAACGCGCGCTCACGCAAGGAGCTCAATTGAAGTGAAACCCCTCCTGGGTTTCACGCTTCCTTGGGCAGGGGTGACCCCTGCGCCTAGTACGTGATGTTGCAGTTACTTCGCGTCGTGCATTGCTTTTACCAGGATTGCCGCGAGCTCGGGGCGCGTGAATTCTGGCGGCGGCGCTTCGCCTGCGCGTAGCATCTCGCGTACTTTTGTTCCCGACAGAATTACGCGGTCTGCGTCTGAGTGTGGGCAGGTTTTGTACGACGCCATCGAGTTGCATCGCTTGCAGTAGAAGGTGTTCTCGAACATCAGCGGCGTGATTCCGAGCTCGGCCGGCGCGAAGCGCTCGAAGATTTTCTGCGCGTCGTAACTGCCGTAGTAATTGCCGACGCCGGCGTGATCGCGCCCCACGATGAAATGCGTGCATCCGTAATTGCGCCGCGCGATCGCGTGCAGGATTGCCTCGCGCGGTCCGCCGTAGCGCATGTGCGCCGGGAACACGCCGATCATCGCGCGGTCCTTCGGGTAGTACGCGTCGAGCAGTACTTTGTAGGTCTCCATGCGGACCGCGGCGGGCACGTCGTCGCCCTTGGTCTCGCCGACCAGCGGATGGATCATCAGGCCGTCGCAAATTTCGAGCGCCGCTTTCTGGATGTACTCGTGCGCGCGATGCGTCGGGTTGCGAGTCTGGAAGGCGACGATCTTTTTCCATCCGCGCTCGCGAAACGCCGCGCGCGTCTGCCGCGGCTCGCGCGGAAATTCCAGGAACGTGCGCCCCGGTATCTCGTCGATCAGCGTGACCTTGCTGGCGAGGCAGTACGGCGGCATCGAAGTGACGTTCTTCGCGCCCGGATGCGCGTCCTCGGCGGTGCCGAACACGTTTTGCGCTTCGCTTTTGCGATCGACTTTGTAAATTTCCGCGAGCTCGAGAATCGCGAGCCGCTTGCCGTCCTCGGTCGTAAGCGCGACCTCGGTTCCGGTCTTCAGCGGCTTTGCGGTCACCTCGTCGACGCCGAGCGTGATTGGAATCGACCACGGCACGCCCGACGCAAGGCGCATCTCGTCGCGCGTGCGAGTGTAATCCGCCTCGCCCATGAAGCCGGTGAGCGGAGAGAACGCGCCCGACGCGAGCATCTCGAGATCTGCGATGTCGCGCGCGTTCAACGTGACGCTCGCGAGCTTCGCGGCGTGCGCCGCCAGAGCAGGGCGCTCGGAGGCAGGCGCTTTCAGATCGACCAGCTCGCCGCCGCCGTGCGCGGAGATTGCGTCGTCGCGCACGCTCATCGCCGCGCTCCCTTGCTGATGTAGTTCAGCTCCTCGAGGCGCCCGAGCAACTTGCCCAGGCTCTGCTCGACGGTTTCCACGCTGCTATCGACGATGAGCTCGGGCTTCAGCGGCTCTTCGTACGGGTCCGACACGCCGGTGAAAGACTTGATCTCGCCGGCCAGCGCCTTCTTGTAGAGACCCTTCACGTCGCGCTCGACGAGTTTGTCGATCGTGCAGCGCACGTACACTTCAAAGAAGCGCTCGTGATTGCGCCGCACCTCGTCGCGCACGTCGCGGTAGGGCGAAATCGCCGCGGAAATCGCGATGACGCCGTTGCGCGCCAGCAGATGGCAGACGTAGCCGATCCGCCGGATGTTGATGTCGCGATCTTCCTTCGAAAAGCCGAGGCCCTTGGAAAGATTGGTGCGGACTTCGTCGCCGTCGAGGACTTCGACGCGATGCGCGCGCTTGCGCAGTTCCTCGGCGGCCAGGTTCGCGAGCGTGGACTTTCCCGCCCCGGACAGGCCTGTAAACCACAGGGTAAACCCTTGATCCATCGGCTAAAACTGATGCTCCTTAAGAATAGATTACTTTGTGAACTATGTAAGTTACTTAATTTAATTGGGCGAAACAAGGCTTGCAAATACGGGGACAGGTTTGGAGCGCTAGACGGCGGCGGCCGGCAAGTTCAGATGAATCGCGAGCGCGGCCGGCGAGCCGAAGATTTCCGTGGCGCCTGCCGTCAGCAACCGATCGCGCGCGCTGTCGGTTGGCGCGATTCCGTAGAATCGGACGCCGCAGCTTTGCGCGGCTCGGACATCAGCGTTGCTGTCGCCGACGAACACAGCTCCCGATTGATCGACGGAAAATAGTTCGAGCGCGCGAACGAGCATGTCGGGCGCCGGCTTGAGTCCGAGCAGAGTGTCGCGCCCGACGATTGCGTCGACTGATGCGACGCCGTTCTTCTTGAACCAGCGCTTGACCGTCTTCGACGAGTTGGACGTCACAATCGCGATTCGCGCGCCGCTTGCCTTCAGAGCCGCGAGTGTCTCGAGCGCTCCTGCGAGCGGTTGCGCGCGGTCCACTCCTGCCAGTTCGATTTTCTCGATTATGTCCGAGGCGCGCTGGAGCGTTTCGATGACGCGGGGCTGGTTGGACTCCGCGAGCATGAGCGTGCGGTAGGCGTCGTAGAGTGGGAGATTGCCGCGCGGAATTCGTGCTAAGAGTTCATCGGGCGCGCCGACCGATCGCAGGTAGGGTTCGAGCACGAGGCGGCCGCCGGCCCAATCGACCTCGGGCTCGAGCCGAGCGATCGTGTTGTCGAAATCGAACATCCAGAGTTTGTACATTGCGATGGTCAGGTCGGAACGCGGACTTCGGTCTCGTAGCCGTCGAACTCGATGATTGAGCGTGTTGGATTTTCCGCGTAGCCGGCGAGCAGCTTGAATGCCTCCGCCGTGGCGAGCATCGCGATAAAGTCGGCAGCTTCTGCGCGCGTGCCGACCGATGAGAGCATCGACGCATCGATGGTTCGCGCCCGCGTGTCAGGAATGGTCTCGATTTTTCCCGGCGTGTCGAGGCGCGCGATCATCAATGCTCGCACGTCGCGATGGTGCGCGATCTCATCCGCGATTCCTCGCGCCGCTTCACTTCCGATGATCAAGAGGGCCCAATCGACATGGCCTTTCGATTTGTCCGCGAATGTAACCGACACGTCGGGATTGAGTTCGCGCATCTCGACAAGTTTTTCGGCGGTCATGGCGGCTTTGACAATGATCGTGCCGACGCCTGCGCCGACTAGGTAGGCGAGCGGTGCTTCGATATCGCTTGCGTCGCCTGCAATCAGAATCCGCGCGGCGAGGAGGCGTTCCTGGCCGCGGCCGCCGACGTGCGGCACGATAATCTGCCGGCTGTAGCGATCAATTTGCGCGTCAGTAAGACTCATCGCGCACTCGCGCAGCTGGATCTACTCGATCACGTTCTTTTCGATTGGTTCGACGGTGACGCCGGTGCTGCGTAGCCACGTCAGCGCGCGCTCGATTTGATCCGAGCTGCCTTCGAACTCGACCGCGACCAGTCCCATTTCTTCGGACACGCTCGCGCCGCGAATATTGAAAATGAGGTCGAACTTCTTCACCAGCTGGTAAAGGATCGGCTCCTTGATCAGCGTGCGCGGATAACTCAGGTAGTAGCGTTCGTGGATACGTTCCATTTGCGGTTACTTCTCTTTCCACCGCCACTTGGCGATAACTTGTTGCAGGCGCTCGCGATGCCACTCCTGCCATCCGATCCACAAATTCGTCGAGAGGTACTTGTCGCCGAAATCGGCGAACATCGTGACTATCGTACCTTCGCGAATCGAGCGGGCCACTTTGAGCGCCGCGATTATCGCAGCGCCCGACGATTGGCCCACCAGGATGCCCTCGGTCTGCCCGAGCGCGTAGACCATCTCGTACGCCTCCTCGGTGCCGACCTGGATTTTGTCGTCGAGCTCTTTTTCGTGATATATGCCCGGCACGATCGAGCTCGCCATGTGCTTGAGGCCCTCGAGCCCGTGCATCGCGTCGTCGGGCTCGACCGCGATGACCTTGAGCGCTTTGTTCTTCGACTTGAGAAACCTGCCGGTGCCCATCACGGTGCCGCCGGTTCCGATCGCAGCGATGAAATGCGTCACCTGGCCGCGCGTCTGACGCCAGATTTCCGGGCCGGTGGTCTCGAAATGCGCCAGCGCGTTGGCCTCGTTGTTGTACTGGTCGGGCTTAAAGTAGCGCGCCGGATCCTGCTCGATCAGCTTGCGGCACATCCTGATCGCGCCGTCGGATCCTTCCATCGGATCGGAGAAGTGAATCTTCGCGCCGTAAGCCTCGACAATTTTCTTGCGCTCGCGGCTGACGTTCGACGGCATCACGAGCTCGACCGGATAGCCAAGCGTCGCACCGAGCATCGCGAGCGCGATTCCGGTGTTGCCCGACGTCGAGTCGAGGATCACTTTGCCGGGTTTCAGCTTCCCTTCGGCGATTCCGACCTCGAGCATTTTCTTCGCCGGCCGATCCTTGACCGAGCCGCCGGGGTTGAAGCCCTCGAGCTTGGCGAAAATCCGCACGCCCGCGGGAATCAATCCCGCGGTCAGCCGCGTGATCTCGAGCAGAGGAGTGTTGCCGACCAGGTCGAGCACGCTGTTCGCGCGCCCGACTGGGACGATCTCACTCAGCGGCGCGACGCGTTCGCTCGTGCCGTTCGCGAGCGAGCCGCCGTCAGCGTCCGCCGGCAATCGCGGGAACGATTGAGATGTCGTCGCCATCCTTTACCTTGGAATTGATCGCATCGAGGAAGCGGACGTCGTCGCCATTGAGATAAATATTGACGAAGCGGCGGATCTCGCCTTTTTCATCGAGCAGCCGCTCGCGCATCCCCGGATGGCGCCGTTCGAGATCTTCGATCACCGCCTTGATCGACGCGCCGTCGGCCGGGACTTCATCGACACCGGCGGTGAACCTGCGAAGTGGGGTTGGAACTCTGACGCGTACTGCCATGATTGGGGACTAACCTCCTGCTTGAATTCCTACACTTATGCTGGCCGCATCGCGCAAACAAGCTTGCGTCCTCATGCGGCGCTGTCGGCGGCCCGTTTTCCGTTCGTTAAACGATCGAACAGCGCGTCGAAATCTTTCAGCCGCGCGTCGATAATCGACGGCTGATCGATCGCACTTGCGACCGCCTCGAGCGTCTTGTAGCCGTTGCCCGTTATCGACACGACCACCGTCTCGTCGGGCTTGATGCGTCCCTGCTTGACCAGCTTGAGTGCGACCGCGAGCGTGGTGCCGCCGGCGGGCTCGGCGAAGATTCCCTCGGTGCGCGCGAGCAGCTTGATCGCGTCGATGATCTCGGGGTCGGTGGCGACGTCGCCCCATCCGCCCGAATCGCGCACCGCCTTGAGCACGTAAAAGCCGTCGGCGGGATTTCCGATCGCGATCGACTTCGCGATCGTGTCGGGCTTCACCGGCGTTATCAGGTCGGTATGCTTGTGCAGCGCGTGGATTACCGGCGCGGAGCCGGCGGCCTGCGCGGAATGAATCTTGAACTCGCCGCTCTTGATGAGCCCGACTTCTTTCAGCTCCTTAAACGCCTTCGCGACCTTCGGCAGAATCGTCCCGCCCGCGGTCGGCACCACGATATGGTCGGGCAGGTGCCAGCCGAGCTGCTCCGCCACCTCGAAGCCGAAGGTCTTTGCGCCCTCGGTGTAGAACGGGCGCAGGTTGATATTGACGAACGCCCACCCGTACTTGTCCGCGATTTCGCTGCACAGCCGGTTGACGTCGTCGTAGTTGCCGCGAATCGTGATCACGCGCGCGCCGTAAATTGTCGAGCCGACGATTTTTCCCGACTCCACGCCTTCGGGCATGAAGATGTAGCATTGCAGTCCCGCCCGCGCCGCATGCGCCGCGACCGCGGTCGCCAGGTTGCCGGTGGACGCGCACGACACGGTGGTGAAGCCGAACTCGCGCGCCTTGGTGATGGCGACCGAAACGACGCGGTCCTTGTACGACAGCGTCGGATGGTTGACGGTATCGTCCTTGATATAGAGATGCTTGAGGCCGAGTTCCGCGCCGAGCCGCTTGCAGTGCAGCAGCGGCGTGAAGCCGGAGTTGGGGCCGACGATGTCGTCGTCGTTCACGAAATCGACCGGCAGCAGTTCGCGATAGCGCCACAGATTGTGCGGCCGCTTCTCGATGATCGAGCGCGAGATCGCGGCGCGAATCCTCGCGTAGTCGTAGGTGACCTCGAGCGGACCGAAGCACGTCTCGCAGACGTGGAGCGGGCTTATCGGATACTCCTGGCCGCACTCGCGACATTTCAAATTGGTTATGTAGCTCATCGTTGCCTCGATTCCTGTTACTTGCCCGGAGCTTGCGACTCGTGACGCTCCGTCTTATTCCTCCACGCGCCGCAGCCGCATCCCGGGCGCGGACTTATCGACGTAATACGCACCCGAGCCGGGCCGGACGCGTCATATGTGAGAATTTTTCCTGAGAGCGAGAACGTCTGCGCGCGCGAGGCGCGCATCGCCTCGGACGCTTGCATCTCGCCGATAGCGCCCGCGACCGGACCCACGATCCCGGCCCCGCGGCAGCTCTGGATTTCTTCTTCGTCGGGCGGAGTCTCGAACACGCATCGGATACACGCCGTCTCGCCTGGAATTACCGTCATCACCTGACCGGTCATCCCGACGACACCGCCATAAACGAACGGCGTCCGCGTGGCGATACACGTGTCGTTGATCAAAAATTTCGCGGCCGGACTGTCAGTCGCGTCGATTACAAAGTTGTGTGGGCCGATAAGACTCGCGGCGTTGGACGCATCGAGCGCAACCGCGTGCCGCTCAACGTCGATATCGGGGAAGTGCTCGGCGAGCCATCGCGCCGCCGCTTCAACCTTCGCCGTGCCGATATCTGAGGGACCAAAAAAAACCTGGCGCGCGAGATTCGACAGCTCGACCGGGTCGGGATCGACGAGCGTCAGCCGCCGCGCACCCGCGCGAGCAAGGGCCCACGATGCGGGCACGCCGAGTCCGCCCATTCCGACGATCAATATTCGATCCGTTGCCACTTCAGTCGCGCTTCTCCCGCCTGTCGAGAGCCGCAACCTCGGCGTTTGTGTGAAGGGTGATAAATCCTGCGGAGACGATGAGACGAGGGCTTAATTCACTCGCCTTATCTTCCAGGAGACTCTCACGCGGAGAACCCCTGCAGGAGTTAGCACCAGCACCCATCACGGGCCGGTTGCTGCGGCATCAGCGGGCCAGTCCCTCCGCCGCTCTCGATAAGGCTGCAATCGATGCAGTCGAGCTAACGGTATTATGCGAGCGCGGGCGTTGTCAATCGACAGACCAATCGGTCAGGCGCCCGATTTTGTCGCGCACAATCAGCTACCGATGAGCAGTTCCGCGATCTGAATCCCGTTGAGCGCCGCGCCCTTGCGCAACTGGTCGCCCACCACCCAGAAGTTCAGCGCGTTGGGGCAGCTCAGGTCCTCGCGAATTCGGCCGACGAAGCAGTCGTCCTGCCCCTCGACGAGAATCGGCATCGGGTAGCGATTCTGCGCGGGATCGTCGAACAGCCTGATCCCGGGAAAGTGTGCGAACGCCTCGCGCGCGTCGGCCACCGCAATTTTCGTCTCCGTCTCGACGTTGACGGAAATCGAATGCGTCGTGAAGACCGGCACCCGCACTGTGGTCGCCGAGATTGCCAACTCGGGCTGGTCGAGGATCTTCCTGGTTTCGTTGACCAGCTTGATTTCCTCGTCGGTGTAACCGCCCTCGACAAATTTGCCGGCCGGAATCAGGTTGAACGCAATCTGATGCTGAAAGAACTTCGGCTTGATCGCCTCGCCCTTCGACCATGCCATCGTCTGCTCGCGCAATTCCGCGACGCCGTTGACGCCCGCGCCTGATACGGCCTGGAAACTCGTCGCGACTACGCGCCGCAAACGCCCGAGGTCATGCAGCGGCTTTAGCGGCATCACGGTGACGATCGTCGTGCAGTTCGGAACCGCGACGATTCCCTTGTGGCGGCGCGCGGCGGCGCCGTTTATCTCGGGCACCACCAGCGGCACGTCGGGGTCCATTCGAAACGCGCTCGACTTGTCGACGACGATCGCGCCCGCCTTGACCGCTAGCGGCGCGAACTCGCGCGATTGCTCCGAGCCCGCCGAGAACAGCGCGATGTCGATTCCCTTGAACGAGCCGGCGTCGAGCCGCTCCACGGTAACCGACTCGCCCGCGAACGTCACAGTCTTGCCCGCCGATCGCGCCGACGCGTATGCGCGCAGCTCGCGAATCGGGAACTTGCGCTGCTCGAGAATTTTCAGCGTGGTCTGGCCGACGGCGCCCGTCGCACCGACCACCGCAATTCGTTGTCCACTAGCCATTGCGCGATTCTATAGTGATGTTGCTGTTGGAGTGAATAGCCGCTTCAATTTCAAACTTTTTGCATTAGCCAGTCCGCGACGAGATCGAATACTTCGTCGCGCGCTTCGGCCAGTCCGTGTCCGACGCCAGGTAAGATCCTGATGGTCTTGGGCTCGCCGGCGCGATCGTAAAGAGCCTGCGAACTTTCGTGCGGCAGAACCGTGTCTGCGGCGCCATGAATAAGTAGCAGCGGCTTGGGCGCGAGCTCGCCCGCCACGTGCGCGCCCGCGAGCTGGCTCGACAGCGCTATCACAGTCGTCACGATTGGGCTGAGCGTGCCCGCGTTGATCGCAACCGCGCCGCCGAACGAATGCCCAATCAGCGCGACGCGCTCGTTGCCGATTCCGCCCAGAAAGGTCAGCGCCGCCATCGCATCGACCAGGCATTCGCCGAACTCGTTGGGCGCGCGATAGTCCAGCCGCGCAATCGTGAGTCCGCGCCGCGGCATCTCCAGCCCGAGCCGCGGATACAGCATCGAGGGACCGTCGAATCCGCCCATCGCACCGCTGACGCACAGCACGGCGCGCCCCTTTTCCGGCGCGGAATGCAGCATCAGCGGAATCGCGCCGCGCGTCGTCGCGATCGTCACCTTGCGCGCGCCCGCGATCTCGTCGCCCGGCTCGACGCCGGTAATTCTAAGCGTCAATCCCTCGTCCATTGTTGCCCGTGTTCTCCTGAATTGCCTCGCCCCCAGCGGGGAGGCCGACGCTCGCCTTCGGGCGTCGGGTGAGGGACCAAAGTTGCCGAGATTCCGAATGTGCGGCGCGTCAGACAATCGCGCCGCACATATGTCCCTCACCCTAACCCTCTCCCCACGTGGGGCGAGGGAACCAGATCGCCGAGCATTCGCATTCCGTAGCGAATCATCGCCGCCAGCCGTTCGACGCGCGTCAGCAATTCCGCCTGCTGGTCGCGCGGCGCGTCGGCCAGCTGGGCTGCGACCGCGGCCAGGTTCTCGCGCATCAGCTGCACCGCGCGCTCGAGGTTTTCGCGCTCGGGGATGCGCGCGCGAGCTTTGCGCCGTGCCTCCTGTATTTCCGCAAAATCGATTATCTCGGCCATTTGTGCTTCAAGCTTCGCGCGAACCAATCCGATTATCACTTTATCACCGATCGCGCCCATGCGTGGAAACAGCGCGAAATTTATCTCAACTTCCTGCCCGCGCGACGCTTCTCCGCGAGCGTCCGATGCCCGCCCTCGGCGACCCATCGCATCTGCCGCGCCATCCCGTTGAGAATCTCAACTTCGCGCGCCGTCAACCCGCTCCGCCCGAAAATCTCGCGGATCGCGAGCATGATATGGTCGGGGTTGTCGTCGGGAATAAAGCCGATCGAGACCAGCGCTTCCGCCATCCGCTCGAGCATCGGATCGCTCGCCGACGCGGCTACGAACTTCGGCGCGCGATCGGCTTCGATCGCCGCGGCCGACTCATTCGCCGCCATCATCAGCTCGTACGCGACGACCATCACCGCCTGCGCAAGGTTCAGCGATGGATACTCGGGAGCGGTCGGAATCGTCACCAACCGATGACAGAGTTTGAGCTCGCGATTTGTCAGCCCGTGATCTTCGCGGCCAAAGACGATTGCGATTTTGTTGGAGCCGGCCAGCGCGTCGAGTTCCGCCGCTGCCGCGCGCAATGGAGTTGCGCGGCTGCGATAGCCGCCGCGACGGCTGGTGGTGCCGACTGCGAGCGAACAGTCCGCGAGTGCAGCCGCAAGGTCGCGATAGACGGTCGCGCTCGCTAGGAGGTCGTCGGCATGCACCGCCATCTTTACCGCCTCGCGATCGTTCAAAGGTCCGCGTCCGACCAGGCGAAGATCCTCGAAGCCCATGTTCTTGAGCGCTCGCGCCGCCGCGCCGATATTGCCCGCCGACTGCGGCCGGTACAGCACGAACGCGAATTTTTCCGCCGATGCCATGTTCTGGTTATGCTGTTACCACCGCCGCAAGGGAAGGGCTCGGAATGACCCAGAGAGGAATGACACAAAAACGTAAGCAGATTGGCTTCGTGACGCGGTCGCAGAACCCTCACCTACCGTCCGCGTTGCGGCCGGCCGCCTCTCCCGTGAAAATAACGGGCGAGGTAAGAGTCGGACGCGGTACAACCTCCCCCTAACCCCTTCTAACAGGGACGAAGTCCCGCATCCTTTCCTTCTTAGTACTGGGTGCAGGGGTCACCCCTGCCGAAGGAAGTGTGAAACCCACCGCGGGTTTCACTACAATTAAGTCGGTTCATTCTGATGAAGATCATTTCCTTCGGCGACGTTCACATGGCAACTCGCAATCTTGAGCGGATGGGCGAGGTGATGCGCGATTGTGACCTGGTCATCCTGTCCGGTGATCTCACCAACTTCGGCGGCGTCGACGACGCGCGCAAAGTCCTCACCGACGTGCGCCGGGCGTGTCCCGCCGTGCTCGCACTGCCCGGCAATCTCGACCAGCGCGAGGTGATCCCGTTTCTCGAGGAAGACGGAATCGCGCTGCATGGCAAGGGCCGCGTCACCGGCGGCGTCGGGATCTTCGGATGCGGCGGCTCGAACATCACGCCGTTCGGCACTCCCACCGAGCTCAGCGAGGACGAAATCTACGCGACGCTGCGCGCCGGCTACAACTTCGTGCGCGACGTGCGTCCACTGCTGATGATTTGTCACACGCCGCCGTTCGACACCAAATGCGATCGAATCCTGAGCGGCAAGCCGGTCGGCAGCACCGCCGCGCACCGCTTCATCGAAGAGGTGAAGCCCGACGTTTGCATCTCGGGGCACATCCACGAGTCCGCCGGTGTCGATCGGATAGGCACGACGCAGATTTTCAACGCAGGCCCGTTCAAGGGCGGCGGCTATATAGTTGTACGGACGATCGATGGCGACGACGGTCGGCTTGACGCGAGGCTCGAATTTCTTTGACGTGCCCGCATTGTCGCGCGCCGATCAATCGCTTCGGATGTACGCCGGAAAAATCGCCAACGGATGGCCGCTGGTGCTGCGCAACTCGTTCCGGCTACTGTGGCGTTTCCGGCCCGGACGCGCCGCGAAATAGGGCGCACCATTTTTGCTGAAGGGAGATTGGTTTACGCATGGCTGCGACTGACGATGTTCGCTTGAGGTTCGATCATGTTTCGATCGCGGTGAAGTCCATCGACCGCGCCTACGAGTTCTTCTCGAAATATTTTCCAATCAAGCTGCGCGGCGCCAAGTCGCTCGACGAGCAGGTCAGCGGCTCGTTCTACTGGCAGGATTTCCATCTCGGCGGCTTCGTCGTCGAGCTAATCGAGGATCCGCCCGGCAAGCCCGGCTTCGTCACCAAGTTCATCGAGCGGCATGGCGAGGGGATGCATCATTTGTCGATCGAGACGGACGGTCTCGACGCCCTCGTGGCCAATCTGAAGGCGGGCGGAGTGCGCGTCGTCGACGAGCAGAAATACGATTCGGGCTCCGCGACCGCGTTCATCTCGCCGCGCTCGGCCTTCGGCGCGCTGATCCAGTTCTGGCACACCGCGAATTGGGAGCAGACTCATCCCAAGCCGGCGCCCGACGGGCTGGCGTACTTCGATCACGTCTCGCTCGCCGTCAAGGACATCGCCGCGGCCTACAATTTCTTCACGCGCTACTTTCCCGGCACCAAAATCAGCCACGAGATTCACACCAGCAATTCCGAGGGCAACTTTTCACTCGGCCATCTCGAGGTCGCCGGCTTCAAGCTCGAATTCATCCAGAGCCCGCCGCGTAAGACCGACAATGACTTCGTCGGCAAGTTCATCGCGCGCTACGGCGAGGGGATGCATCATATTTCGATCGACCTGAAGGACTTCGACGAGACCCGCGAGCGGCTCAAGCGCGACGGCGTCCGGGTGGTGGACGAAAAACGCAACTGGCGCGGCGAGCGTCAATACTTCATTTCGCCGCAGTCGGCCTTCGGCGTGCTAATCCAGGTCTGGGACGGTTTGTCCTGATAGCCTCTCCCTATCAGGGAGAGGCCGCGCCTCCGGCGCGGGTGAGGGTCCGAATTCCTGGATGCCCTTCTGCACGTTGTGCGGATTTCCAGCAATCGACGAATCGGCTAGCATCGGCTAGGCGATGACTCCCGACCACGAAAACAAAACCGCGGCTGACGACGCTTCGGCGCCTACCTCGACGCACGTCGAACCGCCCAAAGTTTATCTCCCCGCATGCGGCGTGCTGTGCGACGTCTTCTGGTGGGCCCGCCGCGATTCTACCGACGGAGAGCCCGCGCCACGTCCCACGAAAAACGAAACTCCGTGAGGGTTCGCCTTTCTTGATCCGCGCCGCATTCTTCGACGCTGCCGGGACGCTGTTCGAGGCGCGCGAGCCGATCGGACGCACCTACGCCCGCATCGCGCGCGATTTCGGTTTTGGGCTCGACACTTCCGAGGAGACCGTCGCCACCAGTTTTCGCCGCGCTTTCGGTGATGCGCCGGGGCTGGCCTTCGGACTTGGACTTCGACCTGACGAGTTGCGGCGCCTCGAGCGTCGATGGTGGCGCGAGCGCGTCGCCGAGACCTTTGCGCCGCTGGGCAAATTTCCCGACTTCGACGCCTACTTCGACGCTCTTTTTGCCCATTTTGCCGATCCCGCTCACTGGATAGCCGATCTTGAAGCAGCGGCGACTCTTCAACGTCTAAAAGGTGATGGACTCAAACTGGGTGTGATCTCCAACTTCGACTATCGCCTGTATCGAATTCTCGACGGCCTCGACCTGACCCGTTACTTCGATTCGATCACGATTTCCTCCGAAGCCGGCTATGCCAAGCCGCGGCGCGAGGTGTACGACGCTGCGCTCGCTCGCGCCGCTGTCGCGGCGCACGACGCGATGCATATCGGCGACTCGGAGCATCTCGATTTCGCGCCGGCTGCCGCGCTCGGGATGGCCGCAGTGCTGGTCGATCGCGACGACAGAAGGGCGGCGCCGTCGATAGCGGGGCGCACCGCCCGAATTTGCTCGCTTGCCAGCATCCCTGAACTTGCGCGAGTATTGGAACTCGCTTGACGTTACCGCTGCGTTATCCTTAGTTAGGGCCACAATTTCCCGGGGAACAGTATTTTGGGGATTAGACATATGAACCGTCCGCTTTTGTCGCATCGCCTGACGGTGATGCTAGCCGCATTTTTTGCGCTCGCTTTCACCGCCACCGTCGCCGCCGCGCAGAGTTCCAGCGAGCTCGAGAGCGAGCTTTCCAGCCTGTCCGGCCAGATGTCCTCGGCCGAGTCCAACGAATCCACGGCCGACCAGGTGATAAGCCGCCTCGACGGCGCCGAGGCAAGCTTCGCCAAGCTCACGTCGAGCGGCAAGGTGGACAAGGGTGCGCTGATACCTCTTTACCATCAGCTCGAATCGATGCTGGATCGGATGGAAACGGTCTATTCGAAGAAGAAGGACGATTGCATCGCGCAGATCGACAACGGCGGACAATGCGATTACGACAAGCCCGAGCAGTTCGCCTTGCGCGCCGCATATCCACTTGCATGGCTGCGCTTCACTGCCGCGACCACGCTGTTCGACGATAACGCCGAAGAATCCAAAAAACTGCTGAACCAGGCGATCGATGGCTTCACGGCCAGCATGCTCGCGATGCCCGATCCTAACCTGATTCGCGAGAACACTCTGGGCCGCGCCTACTGCGAGCGCGAGCTTGGCAAGTTCGATAAGGCCGAATACGACCACGCGATCGCCGACTTCAAGAAAATAATGGAAGACGGCACTGGCACACAGCAATACGCAGCGGCGCAACAGGGACTTTCCACGACCTACGCCAAAATGGGCAACGCTGAGGAGGCCGCCAAGATGATGCCGGTAGCACCGGGCGGCCACGGTGGATCAGGCCAGTTCATGCTTCAGTTGCAAACTTTGTTCAGCGCCGAACGAGCTACCAGCGACCCCGCTAAGAAGGCCGAGTATCACAAGCAGATCATCGACGCGATGAAGCCCAAGGAGAACGACAAGGAAGGTTGGGCCATCGACGTCTCGGCTGCCTCCAAGTTCCCCAACAACGCGGTCCAGGAATTCGGCAGCTCGAACGACCCATTCGAGAAGTGGCTGCTGGCCGCAGTGCTGCTCTCGCGCAAGGACGAAGCCGGCGCCGCCAAGTACTATTCGGAGGCGTGCGACAGCGGAAAATATCCCAAGGCCTGCAGGTTCGCCGCTGATATCTATCAGCGCGAGAAGCGCTTCGACCTGGTCCAGGAGATGCTCCTCAAGATTGCACATCAAGGCGGCGGCGACGCAGCCCAGGCCTTCTTTTTGGAGTACAGCCTCGATCACGACCGATGGGAGAAGAGCGGCCGGAAGGATACAGCGCTCGAAGCTAAGTGGGTGAAGGACGCGAACGATTACCTGGAGAAAGCTCCCGGCGGTCCTAATGCCGCCGAACTGCAAGTGGCGCTGGCCGAGCGCCTTCAGCGGCAGGGCGATCTCCTCGGAGCCGCCGAGATGTATTCGAAGGTCAAGGGCGACCCCGAGTTTACCTTCACCGCCAAGTTCAAGGCCGCGGAATGCTACTACAAGATCCTCGTGGGCGCGGGTACTGCTGCCAAGGACAACAAAACCGCACCCAAGATCGATACCGATCAGCTCAGAAAGCTGGCGCTCGAGGACCTGAACCAATCAATCAAGATGGGACACGAAGCCGAGGCAGCGGCTAAAACTCCCACCGCCAAGAACGCGGTGCGCGAGATTCGCGGCGAAGCGACCTACATGCTCGCCTCGATCCTCGAAGAAGACCAGGACCACGTCGATTACGCGCAGGTAGCGCCGTTGCTGGTCGGCTACGAAACGAATTACCCGATGATGAGCGCGAAATTCCAGGACGTGGTCGATTGGCGCATCACGGCGCTCGATCGCTTGGGCAGGTACGACGAAGTTAATACCGACGTTGCCGCACTCGTCGAACGCAGCAAGAGCGACACCGCCAAGCAGGATTTCGTCAAGGGACTCGGCATCGAGTTCTGGAAGAGCGCGCAAGCGGCCAAGGACAATAACGATCAGAAGGCATATCTCGCCAACGCGAAGTTGACCGTGACCTCCTACAAGGGCTTCGCCGAACTGGCCGCGTCTGGCCGGATCCCGACCAAGAACCTGACCGGTACGCTTTCGATCTACGCCCAGGCGCTTCACGCCATAGGCAATGAAGACGAGGCGAACAAGGTCTTTGAAGAGGTCGTCAAGGCCGATCCGGCGTCGCCCGATGCGAACGCAGGTCTGGCTCGTCAGGCTCAAGCCAAGGGCGACTGGAAGGACGCAAACGAGCGGTGGACCGCGGTCGAGAATACGGCGGCCGAGTCCGATCCTCTCTGGTACGAAGCGAAGTACCAACTTGCTGTGATCTACGAGAAGCAGGGCAATATCCAGGGCGCATGCAGCAAGCTGGCGCAGACGCGCGCCGAGCATCCTACCCTTGGCTCGGACGACATGAAGGTCAGGTGGGACAAGCTGCAGCGCTCGCTATGCCTCGATCATCATCAATAGCGCAGCGATGCTGAAAAAGATCCATCATGTCGGTGTCGTCGTGCCGAACCTCGACGCCGGCTTGAAATTCTGGCGCGACACGCTCGGCCTGCATTTCACGAAGAGCGCAACGATTGAAGAGCAGGGCGTTCGCGCCGCGTTGCTCAAGGCGGGAGAGAGCGAGATCGAGCTGCTCGAGCCGCTCGACCCGGAGAATGCGGTCGGCAAGTTCCTCGCGCGGCGCGGCGGCGGCCTGCATCACGTATGCTTCGAGACCGACGACGTCGCACGCGAGCTCGAAGTGGCGCGCGCCAAGGGTCTCCAGCTAATCGATCAGAAGCCGCGCCACGGCCTGGCAGGCATGATCTGCTTCCTGCATCCCAAGGCCACACGCGGCGTGCTGGTCGAATATGCCCAACCGCCATCGGATTAGCGGCGTCATTTTTTTGCTCCCCTTCCCACAGTGGGAAGGGGTTAGGGGTTAGGTTGCCGATCTACGAATACCGATGCGCCGACTGCCACCGCTCGTTCGAGGCGTTCGTGCGTTCCGGCGACAGCAGTGCACAATGCCCGCATTGCGACGGCAAGAAGCTGACGCGCGAGATGTCCACATTCGCGGCGCGCGCCACCAACGGCGACGGCGCCGCAGCGGTCGCAACCGCGATGGCAAATTCCGGCACATCGAGCAGCGGCAGTTTCACAGGCGGTGGATGCTGCGGCGGCACCTGCGGCTGCCACTAACACCCGCTCGATTTTTCCAACAAAAAAAAGTTCTAACAGGGACCCTACGAGTACTCAGGGTAAACTCCGACCGCATCGTCTCCCTAGTACTGGGTGCAGGGGTCACCCCTGCCCAAGGAAGTGTGAAACCCACGGTGGGTTTCACATTTGATAAAGTTCCCCGACTCAGCTTTCCCTGCGCGCCTCGAACTCCTTCTTCACCGCCGCCAGCAGTTCCGGCTCCGCGAGCAGATCGTACGCCGTCATCGCCATCGCTTTCGCCACCCGAATCATCGCATCGTAGCCGCGCTTCGAGTCGGCGTGCGCGACGAACGCGTCCTCGTGGCAATTGCCGTCGCCGTGGCGCGAGATCGCGAACGACGGATGTATCGCGGGCATCACGTGACTGACGTCGCCCATGTCGGTGCTGCCGGTGGGCGTGTTGGCCGGCGCTTCGGGCGATTTGGTGCCGAGGGCCTCGCTGTGCGCGGCGTAACGATGCGCCATGCTCAGATTGTTGATCAGGTTCTTGTAGGCGCCTTCGACCACGTGCTCGACGCGCGTCCCGGTCGCCATCGCGGCGGCCTCGGCGCATCTGATGACCCGCGCGCCGATTTCTTTCGCGTACTTGCTGGTCTTCGCGCGCGCCAGAAACAGGCACTCTGCCCGCTCCGGGATGATATTCACCGCCTGGCCGCCGTCGGTGATGATGCCGTGGATGCGCGAGCCGTCGCGCAGATGCAGCCGCATCGCATCGACGCTCTGGAAAGTCTGGATGACCGCGGTCAGTGCGCTCGCGCCGTCCCACGGCGCCAACGACGCGTGCGCGCCGTGACCCTGAAACGTCAGCTTGAGATGCTGGGTGGCGAGCGCCGGCATCGTGCAGAATTCCTGGTCGGTCGGATGCGCCATCATGGCGGCGTCGACGCCGCGCAGCGCACCCTTGTCGATCAGAATAATTTTTCCGCCGCCGCCTTCCTCGGCCGGCGTGCCGAGAAACACGACACGCCCCGGCAGTTGGCTAGCGATGCTCTTCAAACCCGCCACTGCGCTGAGCGCGGCGCCGGCAATTAAGTTGTGGCCGCACGAATGGCCGTTGGGCAGGGCGTCGTATTCCGCGAGAATCGCAACCATTGGACCTTTGGCGCCGAACTCGGCGCGAAACGCGGTCTTGAGGCCCCCAACTTCGCGCTCGACCTCGAGGCCCAATTCAGTCGCCGCTTTGGTCAGGGTCTCGGCGGCGAAGTGCTCCTGGAACTTGAGCTCAGGATGCTCATGAATCTCATGGCTGAGCGCGACCACCTTGTCGCGGTAGTTATCGATCGCGCGAGCAATCTCGGCGTGAGCGTCCATCAACGTGCTCCTCTGGATGCGGCCAGCATTCTGAGTAGCACCGACCGCTCAAACTATCCAAGCTGCGAATGGCCGGTCAGTTTGATTTCACCGGCGATGCAGCACTTTGTACCGCGTGAGGGGAGTGATGTCTTTGCGCGCCGCGCATCGTCTGAACGATGATGGTCACCACCAGGCCGACGATTACCGGCCCTATTAGGTAGAGGGTCATCCAGAACCCTTCATGCCTGAAGTGCCCCTTCATTTTTCACTACGGCCGGACCCGGGTGACCGGCTGCAGCGTCATCTCTGGGACTGGCTCGCCCTTCTCGACTTTGTGCTGCGCGTAGTCCTGCATCGCGGTTACGATTCCCGCGACCGCCTTGCCGAACATCAGGTCGCGATTCTCGCGCGCCCAGTCGTTGGAGTACTTGACCTGCTCCGCGACCGGACCCTGGAACTGCGGCGCGACGTATCGCGCGAACAGCTCGTACGAGCGCAGTGTCTTTTCGCGCGTGGTCCATTCGTGCGCGAGCCCGAGGATTCCGCCGAAGCCGCCAGTCGCCTGCTGCAGTTCCTTGATTCGCGCAATCGCATCGTCGGGCGTTCCAACGAAAATGCCGCCGCGCCCGTTCATCCGGTCGATATTCATCTCTTCGATCGGCTGATTCGGATATTCCTCGAACTGGACTCGCGTTCCGAGCGTGTCGATAAAATATTCTCGAATCCACTTGTTGGCGCCATCGCGAATATCGTTCATCGCCTGCTCGCGCGACTCGGCCAGATGAATCGGGAAGACCATCCGCCAGTTCTTGCGGTCGACCGTCTTGCCGTTCTCGGCCGCCGACTCTTCCGCCATCGCCCATCGCTTCATCAGATCGTCCAGGCCTCCCGGCGCGTACGAGGCGACCGACAGCACGCCGCATCCGAGCTGTCCCGCCGCGACCATACCCGACGGCGAAATCGTGCTCGCGACGAAGATCGGCATGTGCGGCTGCTGGAACGGTTTCACCTGCAGATGCGCATCGACGAGCTTGAAGTACGAGCCGTCGATCGAAATTTTGCCCTGTTCGTTGAACAGCCGAAGGATTGCCTGGACGCCCTCGATCATCCGCTTGCGCTGCGTGGTCGATTCTATTCCCTGCATGTGCGCGTCGGCCGCCAGCGCGCCCGGACCGCATCCGAGCATCACGCGTCCGTGGGTCAGGTGGTCGAGCAGGGCGAAGCGGTTGGCGACGTGAAACGGGTGATGGTACGGGATACTGACGACGCCCGAGCCGAGCATGATTCGTTTGGTGCGCGTCGCGGCGACCGCCATGAAGATTTCGGGCGACGAGATTATTTCCCATCCCGACGAATGATGCTCGCCGATAAACGCCTCTTCGTAGCCGAGCTCATCGAGCCATTCGATCAATTGCAAGTCGCGCTCGAAGCAGAGCGTCGGATTTTCGCCGACGCGATGGAACGGGGCCATGAAAATTCCGAACTTCATCGTCTCTCCTTGGTCGGGCAGGGTCGAAAGCGGCCGCCCGGGCCGCGGCGGATTCATGAGGTTACGACGAAATCAGAACGGGAAACAAGAAACCGGCGCGCGAGTCTTAAACGATCGTTCAGGAAGGACTTGGCGCCTGTTCTACGGGATTCGCCAGCCGGGCCAACGCCCCTGAAACCTTAACCGCCCGAATTCGTCAAAATGGGTAGGATCTGGACTCGGCCTGCCTTGAAAAATTGACCGGCTTGCCCAATGCGGGAGCAAATAGGATCATTAGATACGGACAGGCGTCGATTCGGCGCAGGGCTCGCATGGCGATGACTACTATAAAACGCAGCTCGATTCTTATATTCGCGGTCGCGCTGGCGATCGTGATGGGCGCCGCCATGCCGGCCGCGGCGCAGCAAGGCACGTCGGTCGCTCCTCCTCCCCTCGTCATACCGCATAGTCAGGACAAGGAGACCTCGACGCTCGAGCTGCCATCGATGCCGGCGAAGCAGGGCGCTGACTCGCTCAACATCCCGCCGAGTGTTCCGCAAGGCGGCCAGGAGCTGGTGCTGCCGACGCGTGAATTGCGACAGCAGCCGGGTTACGAGCAAGTCACGGTGACGGTCACCGAACCGAGCGGCACCTACGTCACCGGGCTGCAGAAAGACGACTTCAAACTCTTCATGGACGGGCAGCAGCGCCCGATCGAGTTTTTTCGCCAGGACCTGAACACTCCGGTCTCGGTCGGCATCCTGGTGGATACTTCCGGCAGCATGACGCCCAAAATTCCGCAGGCGCGCGCCGCGATCGCGGAGTTCCTGCACGATTTGAATGACAAGGACGACGTCTTTCTGTTCGCGTTTTCCAGCCATCCGTTCCTGCTCCAGCCGTTCACCATGAATCACGACCTCGTGATGCGCCGGCTCGCCTTACTGCACGCCTACGGGCAGACCGCTCTGTTCGACGTGATCATGGAAGGGCTGCAGATGGTGCAGCGCGGGCGCTACGACAAAAAAGCGCTGCTGGTCGTCACCGATGGAATGGACAACACCAGCGCGTCGACGGTGAATGACGTCGTCGCACAGGCGCGGCGAATGGGCGTGCTCGTGTACTCGATCGGAATCGGCGACCCCAACGGCCGCAGCGGCGGCATTGCCGTCTCCATCGGACCGTTCGTGTTGGGCGGCGACGATAGCGAACACGTTGACGCCGAGACGCTGCACACTCTCTCGAGCGAAACCGGCGCCAAGACCTACATCATCCGCGAGGCCGGCGACGGTGAGGCGCTGCGGCGCGCGTGCGAGAACATCAGTCTCGAGCTGCGCGAGCAATACACGATCGGATTTCTCGCGCCGGATCCCACCGCAGGCGGATATCGCAGCCTGAAAGTGGACGTTCCCGGCAAATCAGGCGCGGACGTTCGCGTGCGCAAGGGAGTCGAAGTCGGCGCGGCGTCGGCGCCAGGCGGTCTCGCCGGCGGACCGTGATCGATCCAGGTTGAGGTCAACGCGCCCCGCTAACTACGACTCACGCTTTTTTCGATTCGAACGGCGCGGCAAACGCGCGATCCGGATCTGGCAACAGGTTCAGGAATTTCATTTCCGCGAAGTCGCCTATCAACTGGAAGCCCGAGAAGGCCGCGTTGTCCACGCGGATACGGCGGAAGTGCGCGAGTTCGAGCCGCATGAAGTGGCACAAAACGGTGCGGATGATGTCGCCGTGCGAGACGAACAGGACGCGCCGGCCGCTGTTGTCGCCGATCGCGCGACGCACCGCCTCGACGCCTCGCGATTGCACCTGCGCGATCGTCTCGCCGCCGGGCGTCGGCGTGTCCAGCGGATGCTCGCGATAGTTCAAGTAGTCGGGATCCTCTAACAGGTCGTCGTAGACCATCCCTTCCCATCGCCCGTACAGGACTTCGGATAGCTGCGGATCCTCGGCAACCGGCACGCCGCCAACGCCGGCCGCGATTATCTCCGCCGATTGCCGCGCACGCGCCAACGGGCTCGTCACGATCAGTTCGGGCTGGATCAGGCGGGCGAATGGAATCGAGGCTTCTACCTGTGCGCGTCCGCCGTCGTCGAGTTCGATCGGATTGCGGCCCATCACGCGGCCTTCGCGGTTCCACGCGGTCTCGCCATGGCGCATGAACAGCGCGATTCCTCTCATTCCGTTAGCCCTTTTAAGTTTTTCCGCGACGTAAAACGGTCCCAGCGCCATCGCATTCGCCTCGATGATGAAACTGTCGCCAAAAAAAGCGGCGGGCCATCGCTCATCGGGGCCCGCCGCAATCAAACCAGATTTTCGACTATGCTGACAGTCGCGTGAGCGTTACCGCGCCGACGCCGCCGCGCTCGCAGGTGCTGGCTGTTCCGCGTGCGCGGTTCCGTTGGCAGGCGCACCCACGCCGCAGAACGCCTCGTAATCGATAAGCGTGGTTTGAGTGGGATGCTCGCTGCAGACGGGGCACTTTGGATCCTTGCGAATCTTCAAAACTCGCACGTAGTCCTTGTCCGACAGCGTGTCGAAGTAAACCATCTTGCCGATGAGCGGAGTGCCCGCGCCGATTATCAGCTTGATCGCCTCGAGCGCCTCGATCGATCCGATGAGCCCCGGAATCGCGCCGAGCACTCCCGCCTCCGCGCACGACGGGGCCATGTCCGGCGGCGCCGGCTCCGGATACAGGCATCGGTAGCACGGTCCGCCCTTGGCCGGGTAGAAAACCGTGGTGTTGCCTTCGAAGCGGAAAATCGCGCCGTCCACGAGCGGCTTCTTCGAGAACACGCACGCGTCGTTGATCAGATATCGCGTCGGGAAATTGTCGCCGCAGTTCACGACGACATCATAATCCTTGACGATGTCCATCACGTTCTCGGACGTGAGCCGCACCTCATGGCGAATCACCTTGACGCCCGGATTCAGCGCGTTGATCGATTTTTGCGCGGACTCGGTCTTCGCCATCCCGACGCGATCGGTCGTATGAATGATCTGCCGCTGCAGATTCGACATATCGACCACGTCGAAATCCACCAGCCCGATCGTGCCGACTCCCGCCGCAGCGAGATACAGCGCCGACGGCGAGCCGAGCGCGCCCGCACCGAGTAACAACACCTTGGCGTCGAGCAGTTTCGCCTGTCCCTTCTCGCCGACTTCGGGGATAACGAAATGGCGCGAATAGCGGGTGAGCTCGTCGGCCGTGAACGCGCGATCCGCAATCCACTTCAGGCCGCGATCCTTCCACGCGTTGAAGCCGCCCGTCATGTTGTACACGTTTTCGTAGCCGAGCTCGCGCAGCGTGCGCGCCGCGAGCAGCGAGCGCGTGCCCGACGCGCATTGCAGAATCACGGGAGTCTTGTGGTCGGGGACCTTCTCCTCGATTCTGAGTTCCAGGAACCCGCGCGGAATCGCGACCGCCTGCGGAATATGTCCCTGCCGCCACTCGTCGCTCTCGCGCACGTCGACCAGCACGGTGCCGGGCTTTTCGATCATCCGGCGCGCTTCGTCGATATCGATCTGCTTAATCGTCGAGCGTGCTTCGTCGAGAATATTTTTCGAAGTTTTCGCCATAAATTTATCCGTTCGATCCGTCGGCGGAGTCGGTTTCAATATACAACTATAACCACGCGTGCGAGTCACGCCACGCGGCGCGGCGGCCGGCTATCCGCCAATCATTCGATGCGATTCGACCAGCGTGCGCATGAAATTGAGCACTTGCGCCGCATGCCCGCGCGGCATTATGTCTTGAAAGGCGCGGCGCACGCGCAGCTCGCTGTCGAGCACGAAGGTCGAGCGCGCAGCATACTTGCCCTTCAGCACGCCGAACGCGGTCGCCAGCTTTCCGTCTTCGTCCGCCAGCAGGATGAACGGCAAGGCGTGTTTTTCGGCGAACGCGCGATGACGCTCGGCCGAATCCGTGCTCACGCCAACGACGATGCAATCCAACGCCTGGAACTGCTCGAAACTGTCGCGGAATTCCTTGCCCTCGACCGTGCAGCCGGGAGTGTCGTCCTTCGGGTAGAAATAAACAACGAGGTTGTGACCGCGAAAATCCTTTAGATGCCGCAACTCCCCGCGCGCGTCCGGTAACGCGAGCTCGAGCGCCGCCGCAAGATCCGGAATGCTGTTCGCGTCAGCCGGCGGCATGCGCTTCAGCCTCGGCAATCGATCGCCGCTTGGTGAATTTGATCGCCGCGTTGTCGATGTTGATCGAGCACAGCGACCCGCACATCGTGCAGACGTTGGAACCCGCCGCCTCGCTTTCTTCCTTGTAGCGGCGCGCCTTGTCGGGGTCCATCGCCATCGCGTACATGCCTTCCCAGTTGAGCGCCTTGCGATATCGCGACATCTGATCGTTCCAGACTTTCGCCGCGCGCACGCCTTTGACCAGGTCGCCCGAGTGCGCGGCGATTCGCGTCGCGATCACTCCTTCGCGGACGTCGTCGATATCGGGCAACCGCAAATGCTCGGCCGGCGTCACGTAGCAGAGAAAATCGGTGCCCGCCGCCGACGCGATCGCGCCGCCAATCGCCCCGGTGATGTGATCATAGCCCGGCGCGACGTCGCAGGTGAGCGGCCCCAGCACGTAGAAGGGCGCGCCACCGCAGACTCGCTTCTCGAGCTTCACGTTGGCCTCGATTTGATCGAGCGGCACATGCCCCGGACCCTCGATCATCACCTGCACGCCCATCGCACGCGCGCGATCGGTCAGCTCGCCCATCAGCAGCAGCTCCGCGATTTGCCCGCGATCGGTCGCATCGCCGGTGGCGCCCGGCCGCAGCCCGTCACCTATCGAGATCGTCACATCATGCTCGCGCAGCACCGCGCAGACCTCGTCGAAATGCTCGTAGAGCGGATTTTCGTTGCCGGTGCGCTCGATCCACGCCGCCAGCATCGAGCCGCCGCGCGACACGATGCCCTCGATACGCTGATGCCCGCGCAGCCGCTTCACGCTCTCGCGCGTGACGCCGCAATGGAGCGTCATGTAGTCGACGCCCTGTCGCGCCTGCCGCTCGATTACGTCGAGGAAGTACTCGGCCTCCATCTCCATGATCGAGCGCTCCGAGCCGAGCTGGTAGATAGGCACGGTGCCGAGGATCACGGTGCATCGCGACAGGATCTCAGCGCGGATTTTGTCGAGGTCGGTGCCGGTCGACAGGTCCATCACCGAGTCGGCGCCGTAGCGGACCGCGGTATAAAGTTTTTCCACTTCCTCTTCGATGAGCTGATGGAAGTTCGACGCGCCGATATTGGCGTTGACCTTCGTGCGCAGGCCTTTGCCGATTCCGATCGCGCGGAAATCGTGATGGATATTGTGCGGGATGACGACCTCGCCGGTCGCGACCAGCGCGCGAATTTCTTCGGCGGCGAAACCCTCGTCCTCGGCAACTTCGGTCATCTGCCGGGTGATTATATTTTTGCGGGCGGCTTCAATCTGCGTCATCGCGTCACCTCCGCGGCCGTGCTCGGCGCGCGGCCCTGGACTTCCAAGTATAGCTCAATCCTCGCCGTACTCGATGCCGTTCTTTTCGCACAGCGCGCGCAGTTGCTGGATCATCCGCTCCGCGCGCGCCAGGTGCGCCACCGCGATAAAGTTCGCCAGCGCCACGAGAGTGAGCGCAGCGGTCGCCCAATACATGTGGCTCAGCACGTCGCCGCCGTGTATCACGCCGACGCCCTTCGCGTAGGCGATGAACAAAACGATCAGGCCCGCAATCGTCAGGCCAATAGTCACTCGCGTCATCTGGCTATTTGCCGCTGCGGGCGTGCCGGTCGATCGCGGTAAGGTCGTCGATACGGTCCGGCGCTTCCGCGTAATGCTTGGGCGCTTCGCGATTGGTGTAGGTCTTCATCTCCGGCCGATTCGGATCGTAAACCGCCGCGTCCTGCTCGCGGTACCACTCGAGCATCTCGTTCATGTTGCCGTCGCGGCCCTTCTCGGCCAGCACGGTCGAGCGATGCATCAGCAGTTCCTTGGGCTCGACGAAATCCTTGCGGTCGAAGCCCCAGATGCGCGGATGAACGTAGGTGTCCATCCGAATCGCGTCGCACGGGCACGCCTCGACGCACAGCCCGCAGTAGATGCATCGCAGAGTGTCGATTTCGTAACGCACCGGGAATTTCTCGACGTGCGGATCGGGCGACTCGCCCGCCTCAATATATATGCACTGCGCCGGGCATGCGGTCGCGCACAGAAAGCACGCGGTGCATCGCACGGAAGAATCTTCGCGCAGGGTCAGGCGATGGCTGCCGCGAAAATTGTCGGGATAGTGCTTGCGCTCCTCGGGATATTGCGTCGTCGAAGTCGCGTTGACGTCCTTCTTCATGCCGAACAGATGCGCGGTATGCAGCGCGAGGTTGCGCAGGAAATGGTAGTTGGTGATCGCAAGACCTCGCAGGATTTCGGGGATATAAATCCGCTCCCAGAAGGTCATTTGTTCGCTTCTCTGCATCGCTAAACCAGCGCTGAATCCACTGTCTGAACGGGGTTTGCTGCGTATCCCGGACGCATCGCCGGGCTTCCGACTAGACTATAGGGAGTCATCGGAATTGCAGTCAAGTTACTTCAATCTCGTATACAGCCGCGTCGGATTCTCGTGCAGTATCTTCTTCGCCACGCCCGGCCCGAACTCCTTGCGCCCCGCGGTCAGGCTCACCGTATGCGGGAATCGGCCGTCGAAGTGTGGATAGTCCGACGCATACAGGATGTGCTCCGCGCCAACGCTTTCGACCACAAACGGCAGCGTCTCCTCGTCGGGATCGCACGAGATGAAAAAATTCTCGCTGCGAATCACCTCGGACGGCTTGCGATGCAGAAACGGCACATACTCCGGCATCAGCTCGTAGTGCTCGTCGAGGCGCTCCATCCAGAACGGCAGCCAGCCCACGCCAGCTTCCAGGAACGCGACGCGCAGTTTCGGAAAAATATCCAGCACTCCGCCTCCCACCAGCGCCGCGATCCCGCGCATCACCTCGAAGGGATTGGTCGCCGAATGCTGGATGAACAGATTGTTGCCCATCTCGAACGTGCCCATTCCATAGGGCGGTCGCGCCGTGCCGCCGTGGAAGCAGGCCGGCAGGTCGGTCTCGACGCAGGCATTCCAAATCGGATGGAACGCGGGATGGTCGAGCAGCTTGTCTTCCATGTGCGCCGAGAGGTAGATGCCGACGCACCACGTCTCGTTCGCGACGCGGCGGATTTCTTCGGCGGCACGCTCGGGTGCGCGCATCGGCACGATGGCCACGCCCTTCAAGCGGTTGGGGTATGCCGCGCAGTAGCCGGCGAGCCATCGATGGTACGCGCGAATCATCGCAACTTCGAAATCGACACTGTCGAGCGCGCAGAAGCTCGAGACCACGGTCGCGAACAGCACGGCGACGTCGATTCCCTCGCGATCCATGTCCTTGATGCGCACGTGCGGATCGAATCCGCCGCGAATGTCGGGCCGCTCGCCATGCGGCTTGCGTCCGGTGCGTGTCAACGGCCGGTCGGGCGCCGCGATACCGAGCGGCCGGCCGGTATTCAACTGATGGAAGTAGCCGAAAAAATATCTCGACGCCCGCGTCGACGCGATCTTCTTCAGTTCGTCGAGCTGAGGCTTGAACTTGCCCTCGAGGTACTCGTCGTAGAGCTCGTTGGGCTCCATCACATGCCCGTCGGCGTCAATAACTTTGTTGCCGTTGAACATACGATCCACTTATCGCTCATCGCCCCCGCCAAACTCAACCGACCGCAATCCCGTCTTAGTACCGGGTGCAGGGGTCACCCTGCCGAAGGAAGCGTGAAACCCACCGCGGGTTTCACTTTTAATAAAGTGGGATAAACTCAACCTCCATGCGATGCTCGAGCTGCGGCACTGACAATCCTGCTGGGATGAAATTCTGCGGCAACTGTGCGGCGCCGCTTCCGAACCGGTGTCCGCGATGCGGGTTGGAGAATCCGCCTGAGTTCAAGTTTTGTGGTGAGTGTGGTGGCGCGCTGACGGTGGCTCGGGGAGCGGGTGCGGGCGCGAAGGCGCCTTCATCTGTCGTTGATCCATCGGTGCGGGTTCGACTCGAACAGGCTGCCGCCGACGCGGCGGGCGGCGAGCGCAAGACGGTCACGGCTCTGTTTGCCGATATCAAGGGATCGATGGACCTGATGGAGAGTCTCGACCCGGAAGAGGCGCGCGCAATTGTCGATCCGGCGCTGAAGCTGATGATCGACGCGATGCATCGCTACGACGGTTATATCGTGCAGTCCACCGGCGATGGAATTTTCGCGCTGTTCGGCGCGCCGGTCGCGCACGAGGACCACGCCCAGCGCGGACTCTACGCGGCGCTGCGCGTTCAGGAGGATATGGCCAAGTATTCGGCCGGGCTGCGCGCGGCGGGAAATCCGCCGGTCGAAATACGGGTCGGACTGAACACGGGAGAGGTAGTGGTGCGCTCGATTCGCACCGACGACGCGCACACCGAGTACACGCCGATTGGGCACTCGATGAGCCTGGCGGCGCGGATGCAGACGCTGGCGCCGACCGGATCGATCGTTATCACCGAGCAGACGCAGAAGCTCACGGCCGGCTACTTCGATTTGAAACCGCTCGGCCCGGCCCGCATCAAGGGCGTCACCGATCCGATCAACGTGTACGAGGTGCTTGGGATCGGCCCGCTCAGGACGCGCCTTCAAATGTCGGCGTCGCGCGGGTTGTCAAAGTTCGTGGGCCGTCGCGCTGAGCTGGAGCAGCTCGACAAGGCGCTCGAGCTGGCGCGCGGCGGGCGCGGGCAGATCGTCGCGGCGATGGCCGAGGCGGGCGTCGGCAAGTCGCGTCTCTTTCACGAATTCAAGTTGCGCCGGCAGAGCGAGTGCCTGGTGCTCGAGGCTCTCTCCTTCTCGCACGGCAAAGCGTCGGCGTACCTGCCGGTGGTCGACCTGCTCAAGACTTATTTTCGAATTGCCGATCGCGACGACGAGCGCACGCGGCGCGAGAAAGTCACCGGCAAGGTGATTGCGCTGGACCGCGCGCTGGAAGACACACTGCCGCATCTGTTCGCCCTGCTGGGAATTCCGTCGGGCGACGCCAGCCTCGACGAGATGGACCCTTCGATTCGCCGCCGCCGCACGCGCGAGGCGGTCAAGAGTCTCATCCTGCGCGAGAGCCTCAATCAGCCGCTGATTCTCATCTTCGAGGACCTGCATTGGATCGACGCCGAGTCCGAAGCGCTGCTGAACATGCTCGCCGACTCGATTGGCACCGCGCAAATTCTGATGATGGTCAATTATCGGCCCGAGTATCGTCACAACTGGGGCAACAAAACCTACTACACGCAGATGCGGCTCGATCCGCTGGGCGCGGACAATTCGGCCGAACTGCTGTCGGCGATGATTGGCGACGCGGCCGCGCTCGGTCCGCTCAAGGCGACGATTATCGAGCGCACCGAGGGCAATCCGTTTTTCATCGAGGAGATGGTGCAGGTGCTGTTCGACCAGGGCGTGCTGGCGCGCAACGGCGCAGTGTCGCTCGCCAGGCCGTTCACGTCGATCCAGATACCGTCGACCGTCAAGGGCATCCTGGCCGCGCGCATCGACAAGCTGGCGCCCGCGGACAAAGACCTGCTGCAATCGCTCGCCGTGATCGGCAAGGAATTTCCACTCGGCCTGGTGCGGCGCGCGGTTGGCAAGTCGAATGATGAGCTGGCGCCGCTGCTTTCGAACTTGCAGCTCGCCGAGTTCATCTACGAACAGCCCGCGTTTCCCGAAAACGAATACACCTTCAAGCATGCGCTGACGCAGGAAGTCGCTTACGACTCCGTGCTGATGGAGCGGCGCAAACTTATTCACGAGCGAACCGCGTCGGCGCTCGAAGCGATGTTTGCGGCGACACTCGACGATCACTTGAGCGAGCTGGCGCATCACTACAGCCGCAGCGCCAATGCGTCCAAGGCGATCGAATACCTGCGCCGCGCGGCCGAGCAGGCGGGCGCCCGGTCGGCATATAACGACGCGATTGGCTATGCGCGCGAGGCGTTACGCTGGATCGCAACGATGCCGGAATCGCGCGAGCGCGATCAAAATGAGCTGAAGGTCCGGATGATTATGGGACCGTTGATCGTGGCGGTCCAGGGATTTTCGTCGCCGGAGCTGGCGACCAACGTCGAGCGCGCGCAGGAGCTTTGCCGCGCCGCCGGCGAATCACCCGAGATGTTCCGCGCGCTGGCAGGGCTGTGGAGTTTCGATCATGCCAACGGACAACTGCGCGAGGGCCGCGTCCTGGCGGAACAATTGCTCTCGATGGCCGGGCGCACGAACAGCGATCTCGCGCGTGGGGTGGCGCACAATGCGATGGCGGCGACCCAGCTTTGGATGGGCGAGTTTGTCGCAGCGCGCGAGAACTTCGAGATAACCGCCAAAATCTTCGATGCCGATCTGCCACGCTACCTGCCGATGATGGACACGCCGGTCACGCCGTCACGCTGCCATTATGCGTGGGCGCTGCATATCTGCGGATATCCGGAGCAGGCGAAACGCAGGATGGACGAGGGCAACGAGTTGGCGCTGCGGCTACGCCGTCCCTTCAGCGTCGCCTTTTCGAGCCTGTACGCGATCGTGCTGCTGCATTTTCGGCGCGAATACACCGATGTGAGGCCCCGTTGCGAGGCCTTGATCGAACTGTCGCGGGAAAACGGACTTCCCTTCTGGCTGGCGGCGGGAAAAATGTGTCTGGGGCGCACGATTGCCGGAGAAGGCCAGTTTCTTGGCGATGAAGCCGCGATGACATCCGGCCTCGCGTTGCTGAAGGAGTCTGTCGAGAGCCTGGCGGCAGCCGGCGCCGAGCTGATCTATTCGTTCTCATTCGCACTGCTGGCGGAAGTGCACATTGCGATGAAGCGCGCCGAAGAAAGTCTGCGCGCGCTCGACCAACTCACGCAGCGCGTCGAGCAAAAGGACCATCGCCTGCTCGAAGTCGAAGTTCACAGGCTCCGCGGCGAAACGATGCTGCTGTATAAGGATGGCGCCGTCGAAGCCGAGCGATGCTTTCGGACTGCAATCGAGATTGGGATGCGTCAGCAGGCGAACTCGTGGCGATTGCGCGCCGCGATGAGCCTGGCGCGGCTGTTGGCGCGCACCCGCAGGCGCGACGAGGCCCGCGCATCGCTGGCGCCGGCGTTCGCGCAATTCACTGAGGGATTCGATACGAGCGATCTGCTCGACGCCAAAGCACTGCTGGGGGAGCTGGAAGCGTAGCGCGCTGCGCCTAGAGCATGCGGCCAATCTTCTGACGCAGGCGACCGAAGAATCCAGCCTCATCCACGCCCGCTTTGGCAACGATTGGAATCATCGCTTGCGGCTTGCCGTTGAGCAGAACTGTCAGATCGCCGACCGAGTCTCCCGGATGAACGGGAGCTGCCAGGTACCTCACCGAGGGCTCGAACTGGACCGTCACCTTGGTCTCCTCGCCGCGCCCGAGCGTGAAGACCGGGTCGCGGTCGGGCCCGATCGCGACCGTCTCGGCGACGCCGTCGTGCACCGGTATCGCGCTGGGCATCGCCTTTTTCAGATCGGGCCGGTAGCTGACGAACGTCCGATATGCCCACTCGATTAATTTTTCGGTTTCGGTGCGGCGACGCTCCAGCTCGGCGCGCCCATCACCGCCGACAGCAGATTCATGCCGTCCGACGACGCTGACGCGACCAGGTGATAGCCCGCTTCGTCGACGTGGCCGGTCTTAATCCCGTTGACGCGCTTGTCGTAGAAAAGCAGCGTGTTGAAGTTGGGCTGCTTGATCTTGTCGAACGCGAATTCTTTCTCCGAGGTGTACGTGAGCGCCTCCGGATGATGCCGCACGAGCGAGTGCGCGAGCGCGACCATGTCGGCCGCAGTGGTGAACTCGCCTTCTTCCGGCAGTCCGTCGGGATTGTCGAAGTGCGTTTCCTTGAGGCCGATTTCCTTCGCCTTGTCGTTCATCATCTGGGTGAACGAGTCGGTGCTGCCGCCGATATACTCGGCGAGCGCTACCGCGGCGTCGTTGCCCGACGAGACCATCAGGCCATACAGCAGGTCGTTCACGGCGACCTTTTGTCCGACGCCGAGGAACATCCGCGACACGCTGTCATCCATCGAGAGCCGCCAGGCTTTTTCGCTGATGGTGACGTCGGTGGTGGGCGCGAGCTTGCCTGCCTTCAGCGCGTCGAGGGTCAGGTAGAAGGTCATGATCTTGGCGAGGCTGGCGGGCTGCATCTTGTCGTGCTCGTTGTAGGCATACAGCACCGCGCCGGTGTCGGCGTCGATCATGATGGCGGCCCTTGCGTCGAGGGCGAACGGCGCCGGGCGGTCGCCGAGCACGTGAATTGTGTTGAGCGGGACCGCGGGCGCCTCTTCAGGTGCGGCCTTCTCGACAGGGTGGCGGTGAATCACCCTAGCAAAGGACGGCGAGGAACTCGCCGCGACAATCGCGATCACCGCGAGCGCAACAATCTTCGATATTAATTTTTCCCGCACATCCATCGACATCCGCCTCGATAATCTACCTGAGAAGCTACGGCGCGCGGCGTTCGCGGGCAAGCCGAGCGAAATGCAATCCTGCGGCATCGTTGATCGCGCGTATTCCCTTTTCTCCCTTTCAAGCATAATGGAAACTAGCCCGAATGGACGTATCCGTAATTTTACCGGTCATGAACGAGGCCGAAAACCTGAGGATCCTGATCCCCAGGCTCATCGCATCGCTCGACCGCGAGCGGCTTACGCACGAGATCATCGTGATCGACGGCCTGTCGAGCGACGGCACTCGCGAGACGGCGGAGGCGCTGGGCGCGCGAGTCGTAGGGGAACGCAGGCGCGGATTCGCGGGCGCGATGGAAACGGGTATCGCGGAGGCTCGCGGCAACTACGTGCTGACGCTCGACGCCGACCAGTCGCACGATCCCGATTTCTTCGCCCGGATGTGGCGGGCTCGCACGCGCGGCGACATCGTAGTCGCGTCGCGCTACGTGCTGGGGGGAGGCGCCTACTCCGATTGGATCCGGCGCTCGACGAGTTGGTTCCTGAACCTGGTGCTGCGGCGGATGCTCTCGATGCCGGTGCTCGACATGTCCAGCGGATTTCGCCTGTATCGCCGCGACGCGTTGGCGAACCTCGAACTGACGGCCACGAATTTCGAGGTGCAGGAAGAAATCCTGGTCAAAGCCTACGCCAACGGATTCAGCGTCGTCGAAGTCCCGTTCACGTATTTTCCGCGCGGGGCGGGACGCTCGCATGCGAAGCTGGCCAGCTTCGGATGGATGATCATGCGGTCGTCGATACCGCTTTGGAAGCTCCGCAACTCGCGCGCGTCCACCGACTATGACGAACGCGCCTTCTACAGCCTGATTCCGCCGCGGCTCTACTGGCATCGCCGCCGCCATCGCATAACGGTTTTATGGGCGCGCGGCGCGAGTCGCGTGCTCGCGGCAGGGTGCGGTTCGAGCCTCACCGTGCAAAGCCTCAACAACGCGATCGGCGTGGATTCCGATTACGCCAAACTTCGCTTCCTGCGGCGCTACGAAATTCCGCTGGTTAATGCCGGTGCCGTCGCGCTGCCATTCAAGGACGGTTCGTTCGATTGCGTGATCAGTACGCAGGTCATCGAGCATATTCCGTACGACGAATCGATTTTCAGCGAGATGTGCCGAGTGCTGCGAACCGGGGGTACGTTGATCCTCGGAACGCCCGACTCGGCGACGGTTGGATGGCGGATTATCGAACCGATTCGCGACTTCCTGACGCCTGGCGGGAGTGAGCGCGAGCAGACCACGGACTACACGCTGGATCAGCTTCGGCAAATCCTTGCCCGCCACGGAATCGTGATCGACGAGACCGCCTACATCGCGGGCAGCGAGCTGATGCTTCGATGCCACAAGGTTGAACTCGAGGATCGCGCGCGTGGAGATGTCGCCGCGGTTGCCTCGACGGCAGCCTGAGTCGGCAGCGATTCTGATGATGGCGATGCCCTACATTTCGAGACTAACCCGGGCTGGAACGCTGGCGTTAGCGATGGCGATCGCGGCTTGCACGGCGTCGTGCTCGAGCCAGCCGGCGCAAGCGCCACAGATGGATCTGGCAAACATGCGGTTGTCGCCCGCCGCGGTCGGCAGTTGCCAGATCGACGCGGTCAAGATGTGCCAGGTCACGGAAGGGTCCACGGCAGCGTCGTCGTCAAAGCCCGCGACCGCGCCGATGCCGAGTTCATACGGGCCGCCCAACATGCCCGACTCAGTCGAATTCCAGATTCCCGCCGGCCAAGCCATCAAGCTGATGTGCTACTTCGATCCGCAGCACACTTCGGTCTATCGGGCCGACGCGACGCCGGAATCTGCATTGACCGGGAACTCGGTCGAGTACATGCAGAAGCGGGGATTCTGCATCAAGAAGTAAATCGTGGGTAGCGTCTCAGTTGCACCGGTAGTGTTTCAGTTTGAATTTTCTTCCTGATTGGCTTCCCATTAGTCCACGATTCCGACCGGTTCCTCGTATGTGAACAGCCGATCCGGACGGGATTTGAACCGCATTGCTCGGACCCGTGCGAACCTAGTTATCACTACCCTCACCACAAAAGCGATGGCTCAGGCGGCTTTTTCGGGCCCAGCCTGAGCCATTGTGTTTTCGCTATTCTCCATACGTTGGATTCCATTGTTTTTCGGAACTCTGTTGATAGATCGGTATCGGCCCTGAGCGATTCGAACAATCACCCCGATTTTTGCAGCACGCTGAAGTCTTAGTCGGGCTGCATCGCGGCTAATTTTCAAATGATCAGCGAGCCGTTCCGCACTGACGCTCTCACCCAATTCGCTGACAGCTTTTGCCGTCTCATCCAATGCCGACAGGGACACTTCGCGAGCCGGAGCGATGGGAGAAGGCGTTTCATTTAGTTCGCCAAATGTCATATATGCCGTCGTCGGCACCGATCCCGGGGGCAACCAGAAAGTAGCCAATTTGGGCTCGGCCGCCGCGGAATTAGCAGCCTCGCCGCGAGCACCGATTTCCTTAAGACGGCGTTCAACGTCATCCATCTGTTCCTTGAGAAACTTGAGATAGCCTCGTTGGTCATCGAGCTGAACGGCCAAAGTGCGATGTTTTTCCAGGAGAGTCTCAAATTCACTCATTAGAATTGCTCCGTGCCCGTGGATCGGGTACCAATTAAGTATCAGGTCCGGATGCGATGGATCAAGATGGATAACTGGAACATTATACCGGACATGTTCGCGTCGTTTGGGGAGTCGCCCATTTACGCCCAAAAATCATTCTCTCCGCTGCCCCGAATGGGGTATTCTCCATATTGGGGCGTCAGTAAAGATGTCCCCAAAGGAGCGTGGATGGCAAAGGCGGCGACAATTTTGAGCGGGCGGTTTGAACGGGTAGGGGAATCCGGGCTTGATGAACGGAAGCGGGTGTCTCTCGCAAAGGCTCTCGAATCGCTCAAGGGCGCGCTGGGCGATGCGGCAGGGGTGCGCTTCGCGGTCTATGTGAACGAGGCGGGACAGATCCTATTGTCCCCGGAGATCGCGGTGCCGTTGCACGAACTCTGGCTCTACAAAAACCCCGATGCACTAGCGATGGTCTTACGAGGACTGGAGCAAGTCGGCAAATCGGAGCGACTCAAGGATATGGGGTCGTTCGAGAAATACGCCGACGACGAGATCGAATAACGAGAGACGGAGAGGGGTGGCTGTGGGGCAATTTCAACTTCGCTTTACTGAACCAGCGCAAGAAGCGCTTGTAGCGCTTGGACGAAACACTGGGGCGTTGAAGCGTCTGAAGGCGGTGCAGAAGACTTTAGGTTTGCTAGAGCGCACTGGCCCACGTCACCCCAGTCTCCATACACACAAATATTCGAAGCTCTCGGGACCAAACGGAGAAGAGATCTTCGAGGCTTACGCGGAAAATCGGACGCCCGGGGCTTTCCGCGTTTTTTGGTGCTACGGTCCTAACAAGGGTGAAATAACAATCGTCGCGATCACGCCGCATCCCTAGCGTTTCGAAACGCGAGCTTTAGCCCATCGGGCTTGCGCCGCTTTGCTTGCAATCTCCGCGCGCCGTTTTTTGCTGAGTTTGGTCGCGCGTTTCCGACCACCGATCAACCCGCCCTTGCGCGCGTATGACTTCCCAACGTCCATCGGATCGTCTTGAATCTCGCCAGTGGCGATCTGCATGACGTGAACAGCGTTGCCGATCACATCGGCTGGTCTGCGTTCGCCTCGCGGTCCTCTGGGCATGTAGCTAGAATCGCGTGGCTGAATCGAGATGCCAAAGCGAAGCGGATTTCAAACCGAGACACTACCCACACAAATCGTGCGGCCATCGAAGCCGTCCGGAAAGGAAATCGAAAATGCCAAAGATTCAAGTCGGCGAAGTTAACCTTAACTATGACGTGGCCGGGAAGGGCGAGCCGCTCCTGCTGATCATGGGGCTTGGCGCCAGTTCGGCGGTGTGGGATCCGGAGCTGATCGCGGAACTTGCGCGCGCGTTTCGCGTGATCACATTCGACAATCGCGGCACCGGGCAGAGCGACAAGCCCGACGCGCCGTATTCGATCGAGATGTTTGCCGATGACGCGGCGGGCGTGCTCGGCAAGCTCGACGTTCCGCGAGCGCATATCTTTGGCGTGTCGATGGGCGGGATGATCGCGCAGGAGTTCGCGCTGCGGCATCCGACGCGAACGGCGACGCTCACGCTTGGATGCACCACGGCGGGTGGCACGCATTCCGTGCCGCCGCCGCCCGAGTCGTTGAAGATTCTGACCGCGCCGCGCGAAGGTGTTTCACCGGAAGACGTGATTCGGCGCGGCTGGCCGCTGGGGCACACGCCAAAATACATCGCGGAGCATCGCGATGTGCTCGAGGCCACGATCCCGCGCCTGCTGAAGCATACGACGCCGCCGTTTGCGTTCCAGCGCCAGCTCGAAGCGACTTACACGCTGAAGACTTTCGACCGCCTCCCGCAAATCAAGGCGCCGACGCTGGTCGTGACCGGCGCAGAGGACGTGCTGATTCCGGCGAAGAACTCGGAGATAATCGCGGCGCAGATACCCGGCGCGAAATTGCACATCATCCCGGGCGTGGGGCACGCGTTCATGTCCGACGGCCGCGACGCATTCCTGAAAGTGTTTTTGCCGTTCATGAAGTCGCACCCGATGGCCGCGTAGCAGGAGTTCGTCGCTGCGCGGAGTGTCAGAGGTAAGACATGCGGCGCACCGGACAATTGCGCCGCAATCGGTCCTCCACCCTGACCCTCCCCCCTCGAACGGGGGAGGGAAGCGGAGGCTCGCCGCTTGCGCGAGGCGGCGCGGGCGGCATTAATCTCGTACGTGCCTTCGTTTTATGACTTCGCGATCGTCTGTCAGTCGCTCAGCCAGACTCAGAGCCGGCTGCAGATGGCCGAGGCGGTCGGCACGTTTCTCGCCTCGCTCGACATTGATGAAGCGGAAATCGCGGCGCGGTTCATGGTCGGTCGCGCGGTCGAGCAGGGCGAAGAGAAGCGCCTCCAGATTAGCGGCCGCGCAGTCTGGAAAATCGTCGCCGAGATGACCGATAGCGCGGACCAGGGCGAGGACATCTTCACCGCCGCCGAGGATTTCGGCGAGGCCGTCGAGATGACGCTCAAGCTGCGCGCCGCCGAGCCCGAACCGACGCTGACGATTCGCGAGCTCAACGAAAAATTCGCCGCGATTGCCGCGATCGAGGGGCGTCACGCGCGCAACCGCAAGCTCGACGCGCTGCGTGAGCTGTTCACTCGCGCCTCGGCGTTCGAGGCGAAGTACATCGCGAAGATTCTGATCGGCGAGATGCGCCACGGCGTGAGCGAGGGTCTCATGCTCGAGGCAATCGCCAGGATGGCGGCGCGGCCGGTCAGCGAGGTTCGCCGGATTCATATGCTGGAGGCCGACCTCGGCCGCGTGGTGCGAATGATCCGCTCGCCGGGCGCGGCAAAGTCCGTGGCCGACGAGTCTTCCGCGAGCGCGCTCGCGCCGGTCAAGCCGCTCAAGCCGATGCTTGCGTTCCCGGTCGCGGACGTTGCGGAGGCGTTCGCTACGCTCGGCCCGGAATTGTCGTTCGAGCACAAGCTCGACGGCGCGCGCGTGCAGATACATCATGCGGGCGGCGAAAACGGCAGCGTGCGGATTTTTTCGCGCCGGCTGAACGAGATCACGGAGAGCATTCCCGATGTGGTCGAGATCGTGAAGCGAATCGGCGCGCGCCACGCGATCCTCGACGGCGAGGTGATCGGCGTCGACGCGTCGGGGCGGCCGGCGGCGTTTCAGGACCTAATGCGCAGATTCGGGCGCACGCGTGACGTCGAGAAAGCGCGCGTCGAGCAGCCGCTGAAGCTGTATGTGTTCGACGTGCTCGCGCTCGACGGTGCCCTGACGATCGATCGCCCTTGGGCGGAACGAATCTCCATGCTCGAGGAGCTCAGGGCGTCGGCCGGTCTCGAAATTGTCGAACGAGTCATCAAACCGAATCTCGCCGAGGCTGAGAAATTTTACGCAGATGCGGTGGCAGCCGGATACGAAGGCGTGATGGCGAAGTCGCTCGCGAGCGCGTACACGCCGGGCGCGCGCGGGCGCGGATGGCTCAAAATAAAGCATACGCACACGCTCGACCTGGTGATCGTCGCGGCGGAGTGGGGCTACGGCCGCCGCCACGGCTGGCTTTCCAACTACCATCTGGCAGCGCGCGACCCGAAGCGGGGAGGCTTCGCGATGCTCGGCAAGACCTTCAAGGGCCTCAGCGACGAGCAGTTCCGCGCGATGACCGAACGGCTGCTCGCGCTGAAGACCGCGGAGGCGCACGGCGTGGTGACCGTTCGGCCCGAGGTCGTGGTCGAGGTTGCTTACAATGATATCCAGCGCAGCCCGAACTATGACGCCGGCATGGCGCTGAGATTCGCGCGGATCGTGCGGATTCGCGACGACAAGTCGCCGGAGCAGGCGGATTCAATCGATGCTGTGACGGCAGACTACGAGCGGCAGGCGATAAGGCCACAGGCGGGCAGAACTTAATTTTTTCTTTTACCTTTTACTGCCCAGTCAGCCGCAATCAGCGGTGATGATGCTGGACGTGGTTGGGCTCATGCGCGTCGCTGAGCGCCATCCCGATCGCCTCGATTTCCGATTGGCCGAAATCCTCGAGCACGAACGCCTCGACGCCGGCGTCGGTTTCGACACGCTCGTAAAGATCGCAGCACCACCAGTCGGGGCTCAACTGGCGCGTTCGCAGGACGAAAATATTGCCACCAACCACTTCAACCCGTTCCATAAAAGCCACCTCCTCGGTTCTTGGAATGGCCGCAGGTGCGGGGAATCAAGATAAATTAATTAGCACAGTCGCGTCAGTATTGCTAATGCTCAGAACGCGAAAGTTACCGCGATTGGCCCGGTTTTTGAGTCGAGGCAATCCATGCGGTCAGGGCGTCGGTGGTCGTCGGGAAGGCGACGTCGTGCCATGGAATTTCGCCGGGCGCGAAGTAGCGGACTTCGGTGGCTTCGGCGGAGAGCGACGGCGGATCCTTGCCGGCTGTCGCAAGATAGACGACGACTGTGATTGCCGAATCGTTGAACACTCCGAGCAGCGGGCCGAGCGCGACGCGCATGCCGACTTCCTCGCGAGTCTCGCGCAGCGCCGCATCGGCGGCGTTCTCGCCGAAATCGACGTAGCCGCCTGGGAAGGTCCACTTGCCGACGGCGGGCTCGATGCCGCGGCGAATCAACAACACGCGCCCGGCGTCGACGACGAAGCATCCCGCGACCAGCTTGGGTCCAGGGAAGAGCACGAAGCCGCATTGCGTGCAGACTTTGCGCTCGGCGTTCTCGGGCATGAGGACGCGAGAGGCCATTGCGGCGCCGCACAGCGGACAGAATTTTACCTTGGCGGGATAGTCGCGCTGCACGCGATGGTTGGCGTGAATTGCGTCGTGTTTCTTCATGCGGTGAGGCGGCGGACGAGCGCCTCGGCGATTAGCAGAATCATCGCGGCGACGAGCAGGTACGGATTCATCGAGACGCGGCGCTCGAGCGTCGCCCGCTCGGTCGAGACTTCCGCCGGCGACGGATTGAGACGCCCGCCGGTCGCGGACGCGAGCTGTTCGAGCAGACCGTAGTTGGGCTCGGGGCGCGGCAGTTCGGCGTTGACGGACGGACTGACGGTGAAGGCGAGCGGCGGGAATTTCTTGTCCTTGCCGGCCGGCGAGCGCACCTCGAAGTAGTAGTTGCCGGGCGCGGGGGCGTCGATCGATCCCGACAACTCGCCCACGACTTCCTCGGTGAGCGCGGTTTCAGTCCTGGTCCCGTCGGGCCGCGTCACGAGCACGGTCACGAGGCGCGCCGCGGCGCCGGGCTCGGCGCTGTAGTCGGTGAGCTTGATATTGATGCGCCCCGCATTGTAGCCGAGTGCGACGTCGATCTTCGGCTCGGTCGGAATCTCCGGCGTCATCCAGGCGAGCAGTCGATCCCAAAGCGGTGCAAAAATATTCGCGCTGACCCACGTCCCGGACCAGCGGCCGCTCGCGTCCGTCGTCACCGCCATCACCTTGCCCGCGCCATAGTTCCAGCTCGCGATGACGGGTTCGCGGGTGCCGCTGCGATCGACGTACATGTCCATCGTGGCGCGCGGTTTGATCTCGGTCGAGACGTAGCCCAGCAGCGGCGGCATCTGGCGCGCCGCGAGATCTTTCAGAATCGCATCGGGGCTTTCGTTGCGCGGCGTGAACTCCTTTTCGACCATCGTGATGTCGCCGCCGTGGGATTTGAAGTCTTCGACGAAAAGCTGCGGCAGGTTGGTAGGGTTGTCGGTTTGATAGTACGAACCGCCGCCGTATTTCGCGATCGCCTGCAACAGATCGACGTTCGCTTCCTGGCCGACCGCGATCGTGGAGATAGTCGCGCCGCCGTCATGATGCATCCGCGAGACGAGGTCGTAGTACATCTCGGGCGTGCCTCCCGTCTCGCCGTCGGTAAGGATTACGACGTGCTTGACCTGCGTGCCGCTGTTGCCGAGCGTGCGTTCGGCCTCGCGCAGTGCGGGAATCAGGAAAGTCTGGCCGTGCGCGGAGAGCCGGTTGATCATCTGATTGAAGTACGCGCGGCTCTCTCCGACCGACTGCAGCGGGATGACGACGAACGGCTGCGAGTCGAATCCGATGACGCCGATCAGGTCGTTGTCCTTGAGACTGCGCGTGACGGTCTCGGCGGCGGCCTTGGCGTAGGTGAGTTTGTCGTTGCGGCCCATCGAGCCCGACTTGTCGATAATCAGAACGAGCGCGCGCTTTCGGTCCTTGTGCTGGGGCGGCTTCATCGTCACCGGCATTACCTGCGCTAGCGGACTGTCGGCATAACCACCGAGGCCGAAGCTCGAATCGCCGCCGACCATCGCGAGCGAACCGCCGCGACTCACGTACGCGGCCATCGCATTCTGCGCGGCCGGCGCGATACGCTCGCTCGGCACGTTGTTGATCAGCACGGCGTCGTAGCCGGCGACGGTCCCGTCCCATTTTGTTGTCCCGCCAGTGATCGGCACGACGGTCGGCTCGAGTCCCATCCGGTTGACGACGGTGCCGAGATAATTCGCGTCCTTCGCGCTGTCGGTGAGAATCAGAACTTTGCGACGCGCGCCCACTCCGACCCATCCCTTGAGAGAGTCGTCCTCGAGATACGCGTCGAACGCGGGATTGTCGGCCTTGTAGGTGGCGGAGTATGAAGCGAGGCCCACGGTCTCGGTGCGGACCGGGAAGTCGAAGCGCTGCGAGCCGCGGGCCAGTGTGACTTTGCGCTCGTCGATCAGCGCGCCGTCGCGCTCGATCGCGATCGTGCCGGTCACGGGCGCGTCGTTGAGATTTTCCAGCGTGACGCCGAGCGCGAACGGCGCGGCCTTCTCGAGCGCGGGCGGCAGCGACAGCGCCGTCATCGCGACGTTGGGAATTGAACGCGCGCCGGGAGGAGTGAAGATGTCGAGGCGAATCTCGGCGTTCACGATCGCGCTTATCGCACGCTCGGCGTCACCGCGATTCTGCCATCCATCGGTCACCATCACGGCCGGGCCGCCGTGCGCGTCGGGATCAGCGGCGATTCGGTAGAGCGCGCCTTCGAGATTGGTCGCGCGCGGGTCGCATTCGGCGCATCCGGTGCCGTTGGCGAACGCCGATTCAACCGCGCCGATCGATTGCGGAGCTGCGTCGCCGGCGAAAACGTACGCGGGATCTCCCGGGCGCAGCTTCAGGTCGTCACGCAGCAACTCGAGCGTCCAGGCGCGCATTGCGGGCGTGATGCTCGCGCTCGCATCGACGATTGCGGGCCGCGCCGCGCCCTCGGAATGCATCACCTGCTCCGGATTCGCAAGCGCGACGATAAACAGCGCGAGCACTATCGCGCGCATCAGCGGCGCAAACACGCGACGAAGTTCGCGCGCGTTGATAAGACCCCAGAGCAGGACGATCGCGGGGATCGCGAGCAGGTAGAGCACCTCGCGATGCGCGAACGTCAGATCGTGCGGCAGGCCCGCGGGAATCATGGCGCGGCCTCGGCGACGCGCCGGCGCCGATACACGATGAGCGCTTCCAGAGCCGTCAGCGCGATGATTGCCAAAAGCAGGTAGTCGCTGAGCGAAGATTTTTCCAGCACCGGCTCGGCGGCGGAGCCCGAATTTGCGGCTTCGACTTTGAGCAGCGGTGAGCTGGAGAGATCCGACTCGGTCAGGTCGGCAAGATTCACTGCGCGCGGCGTTTTCGCGCCGCCAGGGCCAACGAGCTCATACACTCCCTGCTCCGAGACATCGGTGAACAGCGTGCCGGGAAGAGCGGTCTTCTTTTTCCCGGACGGCAGAATCACGCGCTCGACGCCCGCCGGCACCAGCCAGGGCTGTCCTGTCCGGTAGCCGCTGGTGCTGCCACCGAGTCCAGCGAGATAGCTGATGGCGTTGAGCGTCAGCACTGACATCGGCAGGTTACGCCGCCCAAGATATGGAAACGGATTGAAGCCGGTCGCGACGAAACGATGCGCGCCGCGCTCGCCCTTCAACATCAGCGCGCCGCCGTCGCCGCCGACCACCTGGCTCATCCACGGATGATTCCCGAAATACTCGCCGCCGCGCAGACTGAGCAGGCGGAAATTCACCGAATCGGTGAGCGTGTCAGTGGTGCGCCATCCGGCAATCTGAACTTTCGCGGTCGGCGTCACCGTCAATCCGAACACGGGATCGCCCGGCGGCGGCATCACGAGCATCGTGTTCACGCCGGGGATTTCCTTGGGCGTGGCGTATTCGAAGATGGCGAGATCGTAGCTGCCGAGTTCGTCGGGCGAATATGAATCGGGGTTCTTTGCGGTCACCGCGACACCGGGAATCGAATTCAGTCCTGCGGCGTCGGCGGGCGTCGGGCTGATGAAGAGAATCGACAGGCTTTTGACGGAGCCGGCCGTCGCATACGCAACGTTGTCGAGCGCGAGCGCGTCGTCGGGCGCGAGTTTCGCCTCGTAGATGCGCGCGGGCGGAATCGCCGGGAATTCGAGCGTCGCGGTCTGGCGCGCGCCGAGAGCTTCTTTGGCGTGAGCGACTTCCTTGCCGTCGCCCGTCACGACGAGCTCGAGCTTGCGCGTTTCGGGGCTGAAGTTGGCGATGGTGAGACTCGCATGAAGGGCTTCCGCGCCAAGGACTTCGCGCCGCAGCGAGAACGAGCCGATTGCAGCGTTAGCGACGGCGTCACCGACCGCTATCGGATGAATGCGTGCGGGGACCGGCGCGGCGAGCGCGTTGGCGCCGGCGAATATCACCTTAGCGACGCGCGCTTCCGAGGCGAGATCCGAAAGAAAGTTCTCCAGCGTCGTTTGATCGTTGGGCGCGTCGGTCGGCTTAATTTGCGAGAGCGCAAGCCGCGCCTCGGTCAGAGTCGTGAATGGCGGGGCGACGCGGCGGGGCTGTGGCGCGGTGACATAAACCGAAATCTCGCCGCCGCCGTCTTCGGCCGACAACTCGGCGTCTAGCTTTTTGCGCGCGATGTCGAAACGGGTCTGGCCGGAGGGCGTCAGCGACTGCATCGCGGCGGAATTGTCGATCACGACCGCGAGCGGAGCGGTTCGTTTCCAGATGAAAGGACCCGCCAGCGCGAGCACTACGAGACTCAGGATCAAAACCTCGGCGAAGAACATCCAATCCAGCCGCGGCCATCCGCCGAAACGCTCGCGCCGAAAACCGCGCAGCGCGCGGAACGCCAGCACGCTCGAAACCGTCACGCGCGACGGCCGCTCCTTGGCCAGGTACGCCAGCACGAGCACCGGGATGAGTGCGAAAAATGCGAGCGCGCCTGGATAAAGGAGTCCCATCGGTTGACTCTTCAGTGCGCGAGGCCGAGGTCGCGCACGGCGCGGACGAAGAACTGCTGGAAGTCGTGGTCGGTCATGTAGAGCGCGTAATGCAGCCCGCGCTTGAGACAGAACGATTTTATTTCGCGCGTGAGCCGGTTCATCGTGTCGCGATACTGCGTGCGTTCGCGTTCGCCGATCGAGACGCGCAGGCGCTCGCCAGTTTCCGAATCGATTACTTCGACGTCGCCGTCGAGGCCCTGGCCGTTGAGCTCGCGGCCGCCAAGAATCTGCACGGCAGTAAGATCCATCGAGGCGGCGGTGAACATCCCAAGCCCGCGCGTGACGGAGTTCAGCAGCATCAGAAAGTCGGAAACGATAAACACCTTGCCGGTGCGCCGAATCGCGACCAGCTCGGTCGCCAGCGAGGTCGCGAAGTCGAACTGCCCACCCGGCTGAAGATCGTGGAGTCGCCGCGCGAGCTCGACGATTCGATGACGCCCGTTGACGAACGAAGGATTGACCTTCCCGCCCTTGCCGCCGAGCACACGCAGCATCACGCGATCGCCACTGGCGAGAGCGACGTATGCGAGTGCGAGCGCCGTCAGAATCGCGGACTCGAACTTGCGATCGGCCGCGGGATATCCCATCGACGCGCTCGCATCGACGAAAATATACGTGAGCAGGTCTTCCTCTTCCTGGAAAAGCTTGATGTAGAGTTTGTCGCTGCGGCCGTAGAGTCCCCAATCGATGTAACGGAAGTCGTCGCCGGGCGAGTAGTGACGATAGTCGTTGAACTCGAGCGACGAGCCACGCTTGGGCGACAGGTGCATGCCCCGGCCCAGACCAGCATAGCGCTGGCGGGTTCTGATTCTGAGCCTTTCGAGCCGGGCCAGAAATCCCGGCGTAAACTCATCCGGCAGTCCGAACATCGGCTACGTGCGCGGCTTCTTGAGCCGCTTTATCACCTGCTCGAGGATCGATTCGGCGGAAACGCTCTCGGCCTCGGCCTGGAAGTTGAGCAGCAAGCGATGCCGCAGGCACGGGACGATGGCGTCGTCGATGTCGTCGTAGCCCACACTGACGCGGCCCGCGAGCAATGCGTTAACCTTGGCGCACAGAATCAGCGCTTGCGCACCGCGCGGACTCGGCCCGAAGCGCAAATATTGCGAGACCTCGGGAATCGCGCCGGGGCCGCCGGGAGTGCATCCGCCGATCACGCTGATGATGTAGCGCTCGAGCGGCTCGGCCACCATCACCTCGCGCACGAGGGCCTTGAGATTCTCGATGGCCTGCGCAGCTCGCGACGGTTCGAACAGCGGCTGAATCCGGTTTTGCGCGGTGCCGGTGGTGCGGTTCAGGATTTCGCGCAATTCGTCGGGTTTGGGCGAGCCCATCACGACCTTGAAGATGAATCGATCCATCTGCGCTTCGGGCAGCGGGTAGGTTCCTTCGAGCTCGATGGGATTTTGCGTCGCGAGCACGATGTACGGCGGATCGAGGATGTAGGTGGTGCCGAAGACGGTGACCTGATGCTCCTCCATCGCCTCGAGCACGGCCGACTGCGTCTTGGGCGTCGCGCGATTGATCTCGTCGCCCAGTACCATGTGCGCGAAGATCGGGCCCGGCTTGAACTGGAACTCGCGATGGCCGTCGGACTCGGTCAGCACCTGCGTGCCGATGATATCCGAGGGCATCAGGTCGGGCGTGAACTGGATTCGTTTGAAGCTGAGCCCGAGCGTTTCGCTGGCCGCCTTGACCATCAGCGTCTTGCCGAGACCGGGCACGCCTTCGATCAAAATATGGCCGCCGCAGAACAGCGCGGTCAGCATTTTTCGCACGACTTCGCGATGGCCGACGATCACGCGCGCGACTTCGCTCTCGGCGCGCGAGAAAATCTTGCGAAAATCCGCAACCCGCTGGTCGGGTGAAATTTGTTGAGGCGCCGCTCCCATCCGTTGTCCTTCCTTTGATAAGGGTCTAGTGAATCATGTCGCGATAGCGCGGCGGCACCAGTTGTCGTTCGTCGGGCGGCGCGTCGTCACGGCTCGGCGCGAGGGGAGCGTTGACGTAGGCCGTCGTCGCCCTGGGCCGATCGGCGTCAAGCACAGATTTCCCGCCGCCGCTGGAAGTAGGCGCTCCCGGCAGCCGGAACATCACGTAGCGTGCGTCTTTGATATCGACCGTCGAGCCCTTCTCACCCGGCTTCAGGAAGCGCTGCGCATTGGTGGACGTCGGCATCTCGCCGAGATGCGTATCGCCCATGTTCGATCCCATGTCCCGGTTATTTTTGGGATTTCCGGCGGCGGCGGGAGTGTTACGATCGCCGTTTGCGCCGGGCTTCGGGATGTCGCCGGGCCGGTTGGGATCGAGCTGGCTGCCGCTCTTCTGATCGGGCTTATCGCCCGGCTTGTTGGCGCCGCCCTGATTCTTGTCGTTGCCGGGCTTGCTCTCGGGCCCCGGATTTTTCGCGTCGGCGGTCTCGACCTGCGCTTCAGCTTTGGCCAGTTCGTTGTTGAGTTCTATATTGGTCTGGTCGCTCTTGTTCTGATTGTTCTTGTCGTTCTTCGCCGACCCTTTTCCGCCTTCGTTCTTGCCAGAGTTATTTCCGCCGCCCTTGCCGGCGCCCGAGTTGTTGCCGCCGAGGTTCTGGCCGGCTCCCGTCCCGCTCTTGCCTTCACCAGTGCCTGAGCCGGCGGACGTACCATTGCCCTGGCTGTTGCCGCTGCCCTTTCCATTCTGCGCGTTGGACTTGCCGTTGCCTTGATTTTTTCCAGACTCGCTGTTGTTGCGCTTTTGAGCGGCCTTGTCGGCCTGCCGCATCGCTTCCTCGATGCGCTTCTTTTTTTCTTCAGGCGGCAGCTTGGAATTTTGCAGCGCTTCGGCTGCGCGGCGAATACTGTCCGCCAGCGCCTTATCATCTGAACTCGTTGCGGTTTTCGCGATCTCCTGGGCGATCGCACGCAGCTTGGCGGCCTCGATACTTTCCGGCGTCGGCGGGCTCATCAATCCCAACGTTGCAAACACCATCGCCAGCGCGACAACGCCGGCGAAAATCGAGGAGCGCTTGAGCGGCGCGCCAGCCTTAAGTCTGAACTCCCGGCGAACATCGACGTTGACGAACAGCGCGACCGCGCGCCGCCACAGAACCGGGAACAGCGGCGTGCGCCGCGCCCGGCTGCTCTCCGGCGCCGACGGATTGGCGAGAGTCGCGAACGTCACGATCTGCTGATCGCACTCGAGCAGGTCGTCGAGCTCGGCGGCGGCCGCAATAAAATCGTTGGCGCGCCGATACGCGCGAAATGCCAGGACCAATCCCGCGGCAAGCACCACGAGGCCGGCGCCGATTAATGCGAGGCTCAGCACGGTCGCCCGATCCGGGTCCAGCGTGTAGCCGAACGGCGCCCACGTCAGGTCGCCGATCGGTTCGAGCAATATTCCCAGCGCAATCGCCGTGAGCGCCGGCGCGACCGCGCACAGCATCGTGCGGATTGCGGCTAGCCGCGCGATTCGCCTGCTGGCAGCGCCGATTGTCTCGATCGGATTGTCCACAAGATGAAATTATAGCGTACTCGACCCAGATGCGACCGTCCAATCGGCGGCCCGAAGTAGCTCATTTTATCGGCGTTGCGACTATTTTACCGGTTTACCCGCCGCTGGTTTCCGTTCGAGCGCGATCGCGCGCCGATGCTCGTCAAACGATTTCGAAAAGACGTGAGTGCCGCCTTCGCGTGCGACAAAATAAAGAAAATCGGTCTGCGTCGGATATAGCGCGGCTTCAATTGATTTGAGACCGGGATTTGCGATCGGCCCCGGCGGCAGGCCGGTGAAGTCGTAGGTGTTGAAGGCCGACGAGGTGTGAACCGCGGTCGCAGCCGACTCCTTGGCGCCGTCCAGCTCGTACTCGGCGGTCGGGTCGGATTGCAGCGGCATCCCAAGCCGCAGCCGATTGTAGAAGACGCCCGCGATCAGAGGGCGCTCGGCGGGCGCTTTCGCTTCCTTCTCGACGATCGAGGCCATCGTGACCAGCCGGCGCGGGTCGAGGCCGACTGCGAACATGCGCTCTTCCACGTCGGGCGTCAGGACCTGGAAGAAGCGCGCGAGCATCGCGGCGAGCACGTCGTTGGTCTTGGCGTGCGGTGAAAATTTGTACGTCGCGGGAAACAGGTAACCCTCGGCGCCGAGCGGCATCAGGCCAAGCGCGCGCACTATCTCGCCGTCGCGCGCGGCATCTTCGAATTCGTCCTCGCAGACCAGGCCCGTCGCGGCCACGCGCTCCGCGATCTCATGGACCGTCAGTCCTTCGGGAATCGTAATTGTCACGACGATGAAATCGCCCTTGACCAGATGGCGCATCACGTCGGGAATCCGCTCGTCGCCCTTGAAGGCATAGTCACCCGGCTTGATTTGGCCCGCGGTCCGGCTCATCCGGCCGTACAATCGGAGCGCGAGCCCGCTTCGGACGACGCCGGCGTCGGCGAGCGCCTGCGCGATTTGGCGAAACGACTCGCCCTTTTCAATTGTGACCTCGCGCGGCGGCGCGAATTTCTCGGTCGGACTAAGCCAGTAGTACGAGAACGCGGCGTAGGAGGCGCCGACGATGATCGCGATTACAAGAATTGCGGCCGCACGCTTCATCTATTCGAAATTATAGTCCGCCCTGCAATTTTGCGTCAGCCGCCGCCGCGCGCGACTTTGCCGGGACGGGCCTTTTGTCATGTTGAGACTCAAGGCGCGTCGTGGCAGCATCGTGATTGTCTCGTCAAGGGAGGACGATCATGCGAAGCATCGTCGCAATCGCAACGTCAGCCGCCTTCGCGGCGATTCTCCTCGTCGCGTCTGTAAGTTTCGCCTGTCAGGGCAAGCCCTGCCGGGCCGATTTCGACTGCGATCTGCACAAAACCTGCATCCAATGGCGGAACGGATCGGCGACCTGCGAGTGGCCGGGTGCAAACCCAGTGATGCCTGCGTCGGGTCGGACTGATGTGCAATCATGCGCGAGCGACCTCGAGTGCCCGGAAGGCTGGCGATGCGACCTGCGAGCGCAGCGCGCCGGCGCGCCGTTGCCGTCCGCTGAATGCGTACCCGAGGCGCGCCTGCCCGTATCGTACTGAGTTTTTTGTGGCTTCAAGACGGCCCGAGTGCAGGCGCTGGCGTCCCCGGCGCCGACGCGAAGCCTGCAGGCAGGTCTTTTTCGGGCGTGATCCGAATCGCGATCCGGTCTCCGCTAGTGAAACTCGAGCGGCTCGGCCCGACCAGGGAGTTCATCGTGCCGTATTTCTCCGGATAGTCGGTCAGGATCTTGTCGACCACCGCGGCGTCGCTGGTGATCTCCGCCTTGCCAATAAAGGCGGGACCGTTGAGTCCGCCGATCCATACTATCGCAGGGCTGCCGCGCCTGATGCGCTTGTCCTTCCACGAGCCCTTGTGCGCCTGGATGTAAAGCTGCGTGCGGTCGGCGTTGAGTGTGAACCACACGGGCGCGGGAGTGCTCTGGTTGCCGTCCTTGCGCACGGTCGCGACATAAACGGTCTGGGCCTGGTCGAAGGCCTTGAGCTCAGCATCGGAGAACCCCGCGCAGCCCGCCGGTCCAGCGGTCAGAATCGAGATAGTCAGGACAGTAGCGACGGTGAGAATCGAAAGTGTCGCGAATCTTTTCATAGCTTGCCTCCGTTTCCGAGTGCCTACAGTTTTTGTCATCGCGAGCATGTTGCTAGTCCCAAGTCTTCAACTTTGGCCATCCTTGAACTAGTGTCCCCTTGGGTTCGCTGCAGAGATAGATCGTAAAGTGCTCCGAGGCCATCGCGTATCGATGACCGACCGTGCCCACCGATTCGACTTGACCAAAATATTGCTCAAGTCGCTCGCGCGGTGTGCCGAGCGCAATCACGCTCTCACCCGTGTAGTCGCGTGGACCCCAATACCAGTAGTTCACATGGCCGCTGATCGCTTTAGGCAGGCCGAGCTTTGGTCCGTAGAAGTCGATCGCTCCCGCCTCGCCATAGTTCTGTCCGAAAATCGCGGTCTTCGTCCGTTCGTCGGCGGGCAGGCTGTAGTAGACCTTCGCGACAGCCGCAGCCATCTCGGGCCAGCCACAACGGTCGGCTAATAACTGCGGCAGCTCGCTTGCCTGACGATTTTCGAACTTCGGCTGCGAAATGCCAATGAAACGCGTGTAGCGGATATACGTTTCGGGCGGCAGCAGCGGCAGTATGACCAGCGCAGTTATCCCCCCGGTCACCGCGAGCAAGCTGAAATATGCCGGGCGCACCCAGCGCCATCGCGGCGCCGTGAGCCAGCGCTCGATCGCGACCGCTCCACCGGCCAGCAGCATCGGATAGGCGGCGGCCAAATAAAAGAACCGCCCGCCCGCAACCAACAACGTGAGGAGCGCCACCAGGTATGCGAAACCAAGCGCCTTGAACGGTCGGAGTTGCTCGCTGAACAGCAAGGCCCACAAACCGCAAATCCAGATTGGAAACGCCACCGGCTGCATCCCAAGAACCTGCTGGCCGAAGAACCCGATCGGGCTCAGAGCAACGTTGCGCCCGTTGCGCTTGATGTTGGCGAGCATCTCCAGGTGGGGAAAATGATGTTGAATCATCCAGATCAGATTGGGCAGAAAGATTAGAAACGTCACGGTCCCGCCGATGAAGAACCATCGGCTGGCCATCAAGCGGCGCTCGGGCGACATCAGGAGACCGACGACGAGAGCGAAACCGAATAACGCCATCGTATCCTTGTTCTCAAGACCTACACCGGCCACCACCCCGAACCAGAGCCAAAGTCTGGTGTCGCCGGTCTTGATCATGCGGATCAGTATTGCCACACAGCCCATCCACAGGAGCGGCTCGATTGAATTCATCGAGAGATAGCTGTCGAAGGCCAGGTAAAATGGCGCGACCAAAACGGCCAGAGCGGCGAGTGCCTGCGCAAATCGTCGGCCGCCGAGTTGCCGGACGATTACGCCGGTGAGAACCACCAGCCCAACGCCCGCGAGAGCAGGGATGAGCCGGATGGCCAGCATCGAATCGCCGAAGAGCGCGCGCGCCGTCCACGCCTGCAGCGCGGTGAGCGGCGGCATGTCGACATAGCCCCAGCTCAGATGCTCACCGCAGGCCAGGAAGTAGAGTTCGTCGATGAACAAGCCGTAACCACCCGGGTTGGGCAGATGGAGTATCAGCGCCAGGGCGCCGATATAGGCCACAATGGCAGGACCGGAGACAAAAGAGCTTTTGCGCGGGACTTGCGTTTTGAGTCTCCGATTCGCCATCCGCTAGCTGCGAGGGTGCGGGATTTTATCCGGATTCGCCTGCATCCAGCCTTCGAGGATTACCACCGCCGCGAGTGCGTCGATGCCTCTCTTGCGCGCGCCTTTTTTAGCCTTCATGCCGGCCATGCGATCGCGCGCTTCGAAACTGGTCAGCCGCTCGTCGAACATCTCGACAGTGACGTGCAGCTCGAGCGCGAGGTGCGCGGCGAACTTCCTCGCGGAGATGGCGGCCGGGCCTTCACTGCCATCCATGTTGAGCGGCAAGCCGACAATGAACGTGGAGACGCGGCGGTCGCCGAGCATCGAGGCGATCGTCTTGAGGTCCCTGTCGAGCGCCTTCCGCTCAACGATACCCAGCGGATAAGCCCCCATCGAAGCGGCGTCGGAAACGGCAACCCCGATACGCCGGCTGCCGAGATCAAGCGCCGCTATCGGCATTGGTCTACCAGTCTGGTTGCGAGAGATTCTCGTGCTCTCAGCCTGGGCCGACGGAGGTCGGATGACTCACGCGAGTTCGAGCAGTGCATTGACGGTCGCGGTGGTTATCGCCGGCGCTCCCGGAGCCGAAACCAGGACAGAGCGGCCGAATCTTCCGCGCGTAAGCTTCGCAGCCTGCGGAGATTTGCGCTCCAATATCAATCGCCGTCCTTCAAGCGTCAGCTCGACCTTGTCTCCCGGCCGCAGGTTCAGCGCTCTTCGGTATTGAGTTGGGATGACGAGTTGCCCTTTTGTCGAAAGAGTCGACGAACTCATAATCAAGTCTTACACGTCTCACCATTAGGAGGGCCAGAACCCGAAACTCTCTTCCGGATTTTTCTTAATTGTGATCGAACGGGCTACTTTTCTTATATGGTGCCCGATGCCATAATAGCGCCATGCCGCCGGTGATTCTTGAGGCGCGTGACGTAATTGGAGGTGGGCGTTATCTTCAGGAAGTTCGAATTTCAAGTTTCCCGCCCACCCGCGACCAACCGGAAGGAATCCGGTATTCCCTTTGCCTCGTTGATCTCAAGAACGGCAACCTGGTTCTGCTCTACGATGTACATCGAGGCAAATCGCATCACCGACACTTGCGTGGCAAGGAGACCCGTTACAAGTTCGTCAACGAGGTCGCGCTGCTCGACGATTTTATCCGTGACGTGAATCTGGTTCTGGAGGGCAAATTATGAGTGCACGGCGCCTTTACATTGGTATCCGCGCGAGTGCTGAGCGATCCAAAGCGCTTCGCGAAGCGATTCGTCGAGTAGCTCGCGGCGACCGCACGTTGCACGAGGCGGGCCTCTATTTCGAAACCGCTGAGGAGCTTCGGCAGATTCTGACCGGGAAGCGGCTTGAACTGTTGCTGGCGATCACGCGGCATCGGCCGGCCTCCGTCCACGAACTCGCCGGACTGCTCGAGCGTGATTACAAGAACGTCAGCACCGACATCGCGCTGCTCGAAAGGCTGGGACTGGTAAAGCTGGGCGCCAGGGGCGGCAAGGGAAGAGCGCAGGCGCCGACTGTGCCATACGACGAGATTCAGATAACCATCGATCTACGGCAGCCACGTGCGGCACATGCCGCTTGAGAGCGCAGTGCCGCGGCGATCGCGCTCATTGGCGGTTTTTGTTGCGAATGTCTTGTTTGCAGTCGTGCTCTGCCCTGTGTTGGCTTGGGGGTGGGGATTTGATGGGCACAAAATCGTTGCCGTCGTTGCGGCGGATAACCTCACACCGGCGACTGCGAGCCACGTGGCGGGTATCCTGCGCGTAGCTGCGAACAAAAGAGAAATTGCCACGGCAATGGAGGCGGCTTCGATCCTTCCGGACACCGAGTTTCGCGACGAAGATAAAGCGACGGCGCCATGGCATTTCATCGACATCTGTCTGCAGGACCGGCGTGCGGACGTTGCGGCGCGATGCCCGGGCGGAAACTGCGTTACGCGGAAAATTGACGAATACTCGAAACGCTTGAAAGAAGGGAAGTACGACCGCTGGGGCGCGGCTGGCGATCTGGCGTTCCTGATTCACTTTGTCGGCGATATCCATCAACCGCTGCACGCGGCCACCGACGCGGACCGTGGCGGCAATTGTGTGATGGTCGATTCGCGTTCTCGAGAAAAAGATCTTCACCAGGTCTGGGACACCACCGTCGTGCGCGGTCTCGAATACAGCATCGATTCCGGAAGGCCCGAGACGACGGCGCACAGGTTGGAACGAACGTATGCGGCTGAGAAGGACGCCGATACGTGGATTCCCGCCGACGATATCGCGTGGGAATCGAATCAAATCGCGCGATCCGATATCTACGCCGCACTGCACATTCCTGTAGAATCCTGCCAACCAACCGCCGATATCTGTATCAATCCCGCAGGACGTATCGTCGAACTGGATTCCTCTTATCTGGACCAAGCCGACGCCATCGCAGGTCATCAGCTGGCGAAAGCTGGATTCAGGCTGGCGAGCCTTTTGAATGAAACTTGGACTCAGCCGGCGGTTCCGAGCGATGCGACGCGTGCGGCGAATTCCGCGCCCGCGCAAGTACCTTCGTCGAATTCACAAGATCAGATCGTTTTCGTTGGTAACCGGCGAAGCAAGATTTACGCGTGGCCGGGATGCGGCACTTACGACAAGATGGCGGCCGAGAATCGCGTCGTATTTGCGAGCCGCGAGGCTGCGGCACAGCAAGGGTATCGTGCGGCGCGGAATTGTCCTTGAAGGATTGCCCCGGAGGTTCTCGCCATTTACCTTTTACGTTTTCCTCAGCGAGTCGGCGATGATAAACGAGCATTGAGGCCACGATTTTGCGTCTGAACAACCTAGTTCCAGAGCGGAGCGTTGCCGCGAGTTTCGCGATCGTTCTTGTGCTTGCCGCGTATGGCTGCAAGAAAGCGGCGGCGCCGGTGGCGCCCGTAGTGCCGGAGGTCGTGGTTACCGACGTTGTCCAACGGGACGTGCCGGTCTACTCGGATTGGGTGGGCACGACCCTGGGATTCGTCAACGCGGACATCTACCCGAAGATAAACGGCTACCTGCTCAAGCAGAATTACGAGGACGGCGACCATGTGCATGCCGGCCAGTTGCTGTTCCAGATAGACGATCGCGAGTACAAGGCGGCGCTCGACCAGGCGCTCGGCAACCTTGGGCAACAGCAGGCCGACTACAAAAAGAATGCGCAGGACCTGTCGCGCTACAAGCCGCTCTACGATCAACAGGTGATCAGCAAGCAGGATTTCGATCACGTAAATCAAAATACTCGCGCGAGTGCGGCAGCGGTGGCCGCGGCGCAGGCGGCGGTCGAGACGGCGAGGCTCAACGAGGAGTGGACGCAGGTGACCTCGCCGATCGACGGGATTGCGGGGATTGCGAAGACCCAGGTCGGAAACCTGGTCAGCCCGACGTCGCTGCTGACGACGGTTTCGCAACTGAATCCGATCAAAGTCGAGTTTCCGATTAGCGAGCGGGAGTATCTGCATTTCGCGGACAAGATTAATCGACACGAAAAGGAAGGCGACTCCAAACAGGATCCGGATTTGGAAATGATTCTGGCCGACGGCAGCACCTACAAGTATCGCGGCCGTTTCTACGTCGCGAATCGGCAAGTCAATGTCCAGACCGGCACGATCAAGATCCAGGGAGTTTTTCCGAATCCGGAATATATTCTCCGCCCCGGGCTGTACGCCAGGATTCGCTCGGCTACCGAGGTGCGGAAAGATGCGCTGCTGGTGCCGCAGGCCGCGGTGCTCGAAACCCAGGGCCAGTACCAGGTGGCAGTGGTCGGCGCGGACAATAAGGTCACGCTGCGGATGGTCAAGACCGGCAAGCAGGTGGGCGACCTGCGGATTATCGATGAGGGCGTCTCAGCGGGCGAGCGCGTTATCACCGAGGGACTGCAGAAAGTGTCGGACGGGATGGAGGTGAATCCGCAGCCGGCGCCTCCGGAGCCTGCGCCCGCGGCTCCCGCGCCGCCGGCGGGCGAGGCGCCTTCGAGCGGCGCGACGCCCGGCAGCCAGAGCTAGCGCGATGTCAAAGTTCTTCATCAACCGGCCGATCGTGGCGATGGTTGTCGCGATCTTTTTCGTGATCACCGGCGCCGTGATGGTCTTTCGGCTGCCGGTCGCGCAGTTCCCGGATATCGTTCCGCCGCAGATCCAGACGACGGCAATCTATACCGGCGCGGACGCGCTCACCGTCGAACAGTCGGTCGCCACGCCGATCGAGGAGCAGGTGAACGGCGCGAAGAACATGCTCTACATGCAGTCAATCAACGGCGACGACGGCACGATGACGCTGGAAGTCAGTTTCGCCGTCGGCACCGATGTCGACCTCGACCAGGTCCAGGTACAGAACCGGCTGTCGCAGGCGACGTCGAGCCTGCCGACTGATGTGAACAACTACGGCCTGACAACACAGCAGACAGTGGGAATTCCGCTGCTGGTATTTTCGATTACATCGCCCAACCGGACGTGGGACCAGACGTTCCTCGCCAATTACGTCGCGATCAATATCGAGGACGAACTCTCACGCATCCCCGGGATCGGCCAGGTCAAGGTTTTTGGCTCTTCGAATTACGCGATGCGGATTTGGGTCGCTCCCGATTCGCTGGCCAAGCTCCAGCTCACCGTTGCCGACATCACGAACGCCATCTCGGCCCAGAACGTCGTGAATCCCGCGGGCACTATCGGCGGTGAGCCGGCGCCGCCGGGCACGCAAATGACCTATTCGGTGCGCGCGCAGGGCCGCCTGATGAACGCGGACGAGTTCGGCGAGATTATACTGCGCGCCAACCCGGACGGTTCGCTGGTGCGGCTCAAGGACGTCGCGCGCATCTCGCTCGGCACTGAGAACTACAGTCAACAGGCATACACGAACGGTCTGCCCTCTTCGATCGTTGGTCTGTACCAGAACCCGGGCTCCAACGCGCTGGAAGCCGCCAATCGGGCGAAGGCCAAGATGGCGGAGCTGGCCAAGCGATTCCCGCCGGACATGAAATTGAACTTGACGCTCGACACCACGGTTGCGGTGACGGAAGGCGCCAGGGAAATCGTGAAAACACTGCTCGAGGCGATCGCCCTGGTGACGCTGGTGGTGTTCATCTTCCTGCAAAGCTGGCGGGCGACGTTAATCCCGCTGCTGACGATTCCGGTCTCGCTGGTGGGCGCTTTCATGTTCTTCCCGGCGGTCGGGTTTTCAGTCAACACGCTCTCGCTTTTGGGGCTGGTGCTCGCGGTCGGGCTGGTGGTGGACGACGCGATCGTCGTGGTCGAAGCGATCGAATCGAAAATCGAAGAGGGCAAGTCGCCGCACGACGCGGCGCTGGAAGCGATGGACGAAGTCGGCGGGGCGCTGGTCGGAATCGCGCTGGTGCTGTCGGCGGTCTTCATCCCGGCCGGGTTCCTGGCGGGAATTTCCGGATCGCTCTATCGTCAGTTCGCGCTGACGATCGCGTTCTCGGTTATTATCTCGGCCTTCAACGCATTGACGCTGAGCCCGGCGCTGGGCGCGCTCCTGCTTCGGCCGCGCAGCACGAAACCGTCGCGAGGCCCGCTCGCGCGATTTTTCGGCGCGTTCAATTCCGGTTTTACACGCGCGCAGAAGGGTTACGTGAGTATTTCGGGACTGCTCATCAGAAGGTTTGTGCTGGCGCTCGTCATTCTGGTCGGCTTCGTGGTGCTGGCGGGCGGAATTGGAAGGGTCCTGCCCCAATCGTTTCTGCCGGACGAAGATCAGGGCTACTTCTTCATGAACGTCGAGCTGCCTGAGGGCTCCTCGCTGCAGCGCACCAACGTCGTTATGAGGAAGATCGACGAGATCCTCAAGGATGAGCCCGGCGTGCTCTACTACAATGCGGTCTCCGGCTACAGCATCCTCTCGCAGAGCTCGAGCCCCCGCAGCGGACTGTATTTTTGCCTGCTGACGCCATATGAGCAACGCAGGTCCGCCGCCCTGCAAGCCCCAGTGATAATCGCTTCGATCAATCGAAAGCTGGCAGGACTGCCCGACGCGCAGGCGTTCGGTTTCCTGCCGCCGGCAATTCCCGGAATCGGCCAGGCCTCGGGCGTCGATTTCTTCGTTCAGGATCGCTCAGGCGGCACGGTCGATTACCTGTGGCAGAATACGCAGAAGTTTCTCGCCGCCGCGCACAAGCGCCCCGAACTTGCGAGCATGAATCTCACGTTCAGCCCGGCGGTCCCGCAAATGTTTGCGGCGGTGGACAAGGACAAGGTGTTCAAGCTCGGCGTCTCGATCGAGAATGTCTACGCGGCGCTGCAGACCCTGCTCGGCGGCTTCTACGTCAACCAGTTCAACCGCTTCGGGCGCGTGTGGAAGGTGTTCGTCGAGGCCGAGCCGGAGTACCGCGTCAGGGCGAAGGATGTCGGCCAGTTCTATGTGACCAACAAAAACGGCACGGCGATTCCGCTGTCAACGCTGGTCGACATGCAACGCGTCTTTGGGCCGGAATACACGACGCGGTTCAACGAGTATCGCGGCATCGAGATATTCGCCGCGCCCGCGCCCGGCTATAGCACGGGTGACGCGATGAGAGCGGTGACGGAGGTGGCCGACCAAGTGCTGCCGCGCGACATGGGAACGGCGTGGAACGGGATTTCGTACCAGCAGTCGGTCGCGGGCGGCGGCGCGGGAGTCTTCGCCTTGTCGATCCTGTTCGTGTTTTTAATCCTTGCCGCGCTGTACGAGAGTTGGTCGCTGCCGTTCAGCGTGCTGCTGAGCGTGCCGGTGGCTGTGTGCGGCGCGTTCTTCGGGCTGTGGTCGCGCCATTTCGACAACGACGTCTACGCGCAGATCGGGCTCATCATATTGATCGGGCTGTCGGCCAAGAACGCCATCCTGATCGTCGAGTTCGCGCAGGCCGAGCGCGAGAAAGGCGAGTCGATCGTCGATGCCGCACTCAACGGTGCGCGCCTGCGGCTGCGGCCCATCCTGATGACGTCGTTCGCCTTGATCTTCGGCTTGGCGCCACTGTGGACAGCTCTGGGAGCGGGCGCGGTGGCGCGTCGCCTCATCGGCACGGTGGTTATCGTCGGCACGGCGTTCTCGAGCGCCTTCGCGATTTTCCTGGTGCCGGTACTGTTCGTGATCGTCGCGCGAATTTCGCGATGGTGGGGTGGAGCAGAACCGGAGAGCGCGCCGGCGCGAACGCCGGCGACGCCGCCGGAGACCACGTCGTCAGAGTCGGAACGCGCCGCAGGCGGTGGCTGACGTTGTTCGATCAGACGTGCCCGCAGCTAACCGTTGTGATGCCGGATGTGGCCGGTCGTAGATTCCCATCGGTGCGGATCAGGCGCGCGTGAGCTATTCGCTGCCTATCATACTCACTTTGAAAACAAGCTCAGTAGATCCGATAAAGAGCGAACCTCCAAGTCTGGTTCGGGGTCGCCTTTCTTGCGAACGCAGCCGCTTCGATTTATCCAGACTGCAGTAAGGCCGGCCGCCTTCGCCCCGGCTACGTCTGTCGTCAGGCTATCACCCACGTGCCACACGTTCTCTCGTTCAACAAGCAGTTTGTTGAGGGCCAGGTCAAAAACGGATGCATCGGGTTTCGCGATGCCCACTTCGCCGGAGATGACGACGACTTCAAACCAGTGCTCCATACCGAGAACGCGTAGCTTGGCGCGCTGAGTGTCGGAAGCCCCGTTGGTAATGAGTGCGAGCGGAACCCGAGCCCTCTTCGCTGCGGCGAATAATTCTCGTGCATCGTCGAACAGACGATGCGACTCGAGACCAAGCTGGCGATGAATCTGCGACGCTCGCCGTGCGAGGGACTCATCGCCGCAACCGCAGGCGCCAAGCGTAAGGCGCCATGCTTCGAGGCTCACGGACGCGGTGTCCAGCGCGCCCAACGTCCACTTTTCCTCTACCTCTTGCCAGTAGCCCGGCCAGATTTGACCGTTTGCCTCGAGCACCCGAGCCGCGTCGAGTCCTGGCTGATTCGCAGCGATCATTTCACACGTGCGGACGATCGACTCTTGAAAGCGACTGCTATCGAGCAGCGTATCATCCAGATCAAGGGAAAGAGCACGAGCTGGCTTCATATCAACGCCTACTAGCTCTGAGCCCAATGGTGCTCGGGCTTTACTCACCGCGGAAGCCGTCCTGGTCGTAGATTCTCATCGTTGCCCGGTCAGATTGCTTTGTCCTGTGCCCGCTTTGGGTGCCACGAGCGGGTTGGGCGCGGTTCCAATTTTGGCGTCTGCGGTTTATCGCCAATCAGCTTCATGAGCTCTGCGACTGCGCGCTCTAGTTGGGGGTCGTGGGCGGCTGCGTAGTCGTGCGGAGGGTATTCGACCAGGATGTCGGGCTCGGCGCCTCGATTCTCGATGTTCCAGCCGGCGTCGTCGAACCACCACGCGAACTCCGGCTGCGTGGTCAAGCCGCCGTCGGCCAGCAGATGACGCGGCCAGATTCCGATCACTCCGCCCCAGGTTCGCTTGCCGATCAGCGGGCCGAGCTTCATCCGCTTGAAGCCGTGCGAAAATATGTCGCCGTCGCTGCCGGCGTGCTGATTGGTCAGCGCGACCATCGGACCCGCCGCCGAGTCGTCGGGCACTGGCTCGACACCGAACCATCGGCTTTTATTGTAGCCGCGGCGCCGGCGCGCGAGTTTCTCGAGCAGGAGGCCGCTCACGTGGCCGCCGCGATTGTAGCGCACGTCGATCACGAGTCCGTCGCGATCGAGCTCCACCAGGAACAGACGATGAAACTCGGCAAATCCCCAGGGCCCCATATCCGGAATGTGAACGTAGCCGCATCGGCCGTTGCTCCGTTCGTGAACCCATGCGCGATTGCGTTCGACCCATTCGCGGTAGCGTATGAGCGTATCGTCGCCGGTCGCTTTCACGACGACGTCACGAGTCGCGCCGCCCGCTGAATCCGCGACCGTGAGCACAACTTCGGCGCCGGCTTGATGCACTAGCAGCCGTGCTGGAGAAACGTCACGCGTCACGGGCTGATTGTTCACGGCGGCGATCACCGCACCCTCGACAACGTTGACTCCCGGCCGGAGCAGCGGCGGAGGGTTGCGCGAGTCTGACGGATCGCCGCGCACGACATGTGTGATTCGCCATGCCGACGTGCTCTCTTCCCATGCGATGTCGGCGCCGAGAAAGCCTATCAGGTAGCGCGGCGATCTTCGGAAGTCTCCGCCCATTGCGTATGCGTGGCTCGAACCGAGTTCGCCCTGCATCTCCCACAGCAAATCCTCGAACTCGGCGCGGCTGCCGACCCTTTCGATCAGCGGCAGGTACTGGTCATGGATTGCCTTCCAGTCGACGTCCGCCATGTCCTCGACCCAGTATTGTTCGCGCTGCAGCCGCCACGCCTCGCGATACATCTGTCGCCATTCGGACGGAGGATCGATCGAAATCCTGACCCGCTCCAGATCTACCCACCCACTCTTGCGGCCGGCCGGTTCGAGCGTCACCTGCGGATCGGGTTTCTGCGAAGTTTTGAGAACGCGCAGACGATTGCCGGCGCGATACACGATTCGTTCGCGATCGAGGCTCAACGCGAAGCTCGTGATGCCATCGACCCAGGTCTCGAGCGTCTTTGTCTCGAAGTCGAACACCTCGAGCCGGGCCTTCGCTTCGGGAGCTTCGCGCGGATTCAGAATTGGAAGCTCGATGCTCCCTTCCACGGGCAGTGAGGTGAGCAGCACTTTGCCCCTGAGCGCTTCGAGCTTCTCATAAATTCCCTCCGGCACCGGGAACGCTTCGATGCGATCCTCGATACCGTCGAAATCGATGATCAGGTCGGGGCGTTTGCCGACGGTTTGGGCGTCCTTTGGCTCCGGCTCGAATTTTCGTCCGAACGGCGTCGTCACGTCTTTGCGGAGCGTGACCACATAGAGCCGCATTCCCTTTGGAAATCCGAGATTGAAATACATCTTGTCGTAAACCGGATTGAATTCGCGCGCCCCAATGAAGAACAGGTACATGCCATCAGGATCGAACACCGGCGCAAAATCGGCATGCACCGGCCGCGTGACGTTGAAGGTCGCGCCGTCTTCGATCCGGCAAACCCGGATGAGCGAACTGCGCCGGCTGGGACCCCAGTTGTACGCGATGAAGCGCCCGTCGGGAGAGAAGTTGAAACTTACCAGCGGCGAGTGCCGATTTCGATCGAGAACTCGCATCGAGCGCGTCTCCAGATCGACCAGCACCAGCTCGTTGCGGACGTTGGTAAACGCGACCTGATCGCGGCACGGCGAGGTCTTCATCGAAACGACGCGCGCGATCTCGGCGCCGCGAAGGTAATCGGTCGCGGTTGGATCGTCGGCGCTATGGACCGCAAGCACCTCATCACCCTCAGCGTCGTAGACACTGACCAGGCGCTTGCCGTCGTGCAGCCACCTCGCGAGCCGATGACGTCCCGTCGCGGGCTCGCCGATGTGGCGCACCGGGCCTTCCCAATTTCCGAGCACCGCAATCCTGCCGCGAGCGGTCAGCGCGAGCGATTGCTCGGCTGGATGGGGCGTGTACGACTCCAGATATCTTGCCGCGTCGATAAACTTGCGGCTCCGCTGGGTGCGCGGACTTCGATATTCAATCTCGATCTTCTGCGCACCCTTGCCGGACGACGGGTCGAGGAGAAACAGCTCCGCGCCCGCCTGGTAAACGATCCGGCGTCCGTCAGCGGCGGCATTGCGCGCATAGAAGTCGGCGTGGTCGGTGTGACGCTTCAGTTCGCCGCCGTCGAGAGTGCACGAGTAGATATTTCCGATGCCCTCGTGATCCGAGATGAAGTAGATTCGCTCGCCGAGCCACAGCGGCCGCGACGGGTTGCCGTCGAGCGAGATCAGACGGCGCCACTCGCCCGCACCGTCGCGATCGATCCAGAGATCGCCCGCGGTGCCGCCTCGATACCGCTTCCAGTACGCCGCCTCTACGGCCAGCCGCGCGAGCACGGCGCCGCGCCCATCCGGTGCGATCGAGAAATATTCGGCTGGGCCGAGATTCAGCGGGACGGAATCGCCGTGATCGAACGAGACGGCGCGCAGATTGAGCGTCAGGAAGGGTTGTCCATCGAGGCTCGCGTAAACGACATGGTTCGGCAGACGGTGCTGCGCCGGTGTCCATCCGATCACACGGCATAGCTTCCCCTCATAGGTGAGCCGCCGCGCGGGTCCCCCCTCTTCGGGCATCACGGCCACTTCGGACACGCCTTCCTCGCTCGAGCTGAACGCGAGCCAGCGTCCGTCCGGCGACACTGCCGGATACGACGACGCGCCGAGCCCGCTGGTCAGCCGTCGCGCGATGCCGCCGGCACTCGCGACCGACCACAAGTCGTCCTCGCTAACGAAGTACACGGTGTCGCCGCTGATCGCCGGATGGTGGTAGTAGCCACTGTCGTTCATGGGAGGCTCCTCCGCGACGTCGTCGAGTTCGTACTCTCCGGCATTCTTCAATTCCGGTTTATACGTTATCCGCAAGCTGGTTTATATGTGCCTATTGTAACCGGAAACGCTTGGAGTCGTGTCTCGACGGTAACCGGAATTGCAAACGGGTGACATGCAGGGGTTGCGTTGGGTTGCCGAATCACTTAATTTCGCAAGCGATGCTGGCTCGGGGGAGACGGTTCTTGGGATATCCGCGCGCGTTGAGCGGATTGGTCGTCGCACTGGTTGCGACCGGCGCTGCACTGTTTCTATTTTTCCAAGCAAATCCACAGACTTTCCGCTCTCCGCTCGATACGCTCAGCTCGCAACTCGATGCCGGCAAGGACGTCCCTGACGTAGTCGAACAGGCTGAATCAGCCGCGCCCGCGCCGCCCTCGATCACTATCAGCACGACGCTCGACCGCACCGCGCCTATCGAGAGCTATCTTCGCGAGGCCGGGATGGAGGAGGGCGATGCGCAGCAGTGGGCGTCGTACATCGAGCGCATCACCGCGAACCGGTATTTTCACAGCGGGCATCCGCTGACGCTCTATAAGGATCCCGAGACCGGCGAGATGCGCGGTCTCAAGTACGATCTCGACGAGAAGACCACGATGGTTACGGCGAGCCTCGGCGCCGGCGTGCTCAAGGCGGGGCTGCGGCCGATCGAGTACTTCATTCGCCCAATCAAGCTGACGTTCGCGGTCAAGGACAGCTTCCAGCAAGCGGCCGCCGAGAACGGCATCCCGAAGCCAATCGTCGAATCTCTGCAGGACGCGTTCTCCGATCGCCACGACCTCAACCGGCTCGCGCCGGGGTCAGCGGTCAAGCTGATTTACCAGGAAAAGGTTAGCCGCGACGGGTCGTACACGCTGGTCGGCGACGTGCAGGCGGCGCAAATCCGATTCGGGAGCCGCACGCTGACCGCCATCTCGTTCGCGGACGAACACGGCCAGCCTCATCTATATGACGAACACGGCCACGCCCTCGGTCCCCAGTCGCTGAGGTTCCCGCTCAATTTTCAGTACATATCGTCAGGCTTCACCTTCCATCGCTGGCATCCGATCCTGCATGAGTACCGGCCGCATGTCGGCGTCGACCTGGTCGCCAAGTACGGCGAGCCGGTCAAATCTGTCGCCGATGGCACAGTCATAAGCGCGGGATGGCAGGGCGAGCTTGGCAACTGCATCCGCATCCAGCATCAGCACGCGATGGTCAGCATCTACGGTCACTTGTCGAAAATCAGCGCTGACGTGAAGCCGGGCGGCTACGTTCATATTGGGCAGGTCATTGGAAATGTCGGTTCGACCGGCCTTTCGACCGGACCGCATCTCCACTTCGCGATGGAGAAAGACGGCGCCTGGGTTAATCCGCTCACCGAGAAACTCGGCGAAAATCACGAGGTCTCGCCCAGGCTGAGGGCGTTATTCGACGACATCAAGGATCAGTACCAAACCGCGCTGGCCGAGCTGCCCGACCTCGGGAGTCATTTCATTGCGGCCGCCGAGCGCAAGCCCGCTATCTCGAAGTTCGCCGACATGTACCACGTTACGCTCGATCGCAGTCCGGCAAAGAGCACACATCTGCGTGGTTTATCGAGCAGCCGGAACGACCAAACGCTCGAAAGTTCAGGACCCGACAGCGCGCTTTGATCTGAATCCTTCCGCGTTTCGCTCAACTCTCACATCGCCATTGCCAGTACGCGGCTTCCCGGTTAAAGCTGAGGTCGCATAGTGTTGCTTCTGAAATGCGCGAACATCTCAACACCGATTTCTTTGAGCCCGCAGTGCCGCGCGTCTTCGGGCATCGCGGTTCCGCCGGGACGCATCCTGAAAACACGCTCGAATCATTTCGCGCCGCCGTGGCACTCGGCGTTCAGTATCTCGAATTCGACATTCATATGACGCGCGACGGCGAAGTCGTCGTCAGTCACGACGATCGCCTGGAGCGCAATTGCGGATGCGCCGGCATCATCCGCGAGATGACCTACGCCGAGCTTGCGGTCGCCGACGCGGGCCGGATGTTCACGCTCGACGGCCCGACTTTTCCATTCAGAGACAAGGGTCTGCGCGTGCCGCGCCTGGCCGAAGTGCTCGCGGCATTTCCGAAACTGCGGATAGAGGTCGAAGTCAAACAAATCGCGCCGAGTGTGGTCGCGCCGATGCTCGAGGTGATCGATCGCGCCGGGATGCGTCGAAACGTGCTTGTCGCCAGCGAGCATCAGCAACCGCTCGACGAGGTTCGCAAGCTGGCGCCGGAAATTCCTACGAACTTTTCGTACCTCGAAACGGGCGGATTCTTTCAGGCGATGGGCACTCGCGACGCCACCTACCGACCGCCCGGCGACGCCGTCCAAATCCCGCGGAGTTACGAGTCGTGGCAACTCGTCACGCCCGAAAGCGTCGAGTTCGCGCACCGGCTCGGACTCGAAGTGCACGTCTGGACGGTGAACGAGGAAGCCGAGATGTCGGAACTGCTCGACATGGGCGTCGACGGACTGATCAGCGACTATCCCGGCCGCGCGCTCGACGTGGTCCGCAGGCGTATGGCGCGCCGCTGAGCGCTCGCTTTTCTTACGCGGCAGGCTTTGCCAGTTTGGCGCGGGCTTTGTTACGATTTCGCCCGCCCGTCAGGAACTTTACACGGGAGCGAAAATTATGAAGCTCGACACCGGTCTTTCGACTCGCAACTTGCGCGACGTTCCGGCTGCGGCCCGCGCCGCCGAGGCCGCCGGATTCGACGCGATCTGGATTCCCGAAGCCGGCAACGATGGCTTCATCCCGGCCGCGCTGATCGCCGAACATACGAAGCGAATCAAGATGGGGACCTCGGTCGCGATTGCGTTTCCGCGCAGCCCGATGATTACGGCCGCGACTGCGTGGGATCTCGCCGGACTTTCCGAGGGCCGCTTCATCCTCGGGCTCGGCACACAGGTGAAGGGCCATATCGAGCGGCGCTACAGCACGAAATGGGAAGCCCCGGTGCCGCGGCTGCGCGAGTACCTGTTGTCGCTGCGCGCGATTTTCAAATGCTGGTCGGAAGGCGGCGCGAAGCTTTCCTTCCAGGGCAAGTATTACAACTTCTCGCTGATGACGCCGTTTTTCACGCCGGCGCGGCACAACTTCCCGAACGTGCCGATTCACATCGCGGGTGTAAACGAACATATCATCCGGCTCGCCGGCGAACTGTGCGAAGGCCTGCACGCGCATCCTTTCAACTCGCCCAAGTACCTGCGCGAGTTCGTGCTGCCGAACGTCGAGAAGGGACTCAAGAAGGCGGGGCGCTCGCGCAAGGACTTCGAAATCCAATCGACGGCATTCGTGATCGTCGGCAACAACCAGGATGAAATCAAAAAGGCTCGCGAAGCCGTGCGCCAGCAGATCTCGTTTTATGCTTCGACGCGAACTTACAAGATCGTGCTCGACATGCACGGATGGGGCGACGTCGCGCAGCGGCTGAACGAGAAGGCCGCCAAGGGCGAGTGGGTCGCGATGGCGAAAGAGATCACCGACGAGATGCTCGACGTGTACACCGTCGCCGGCACTTACGACGAGATCGCGGACAAGGTGATGGAGCGCTACGACGGGCTGCTCGACCGGGTTGCGTTTTACATTCCATATCGCGCGGGCACCGACGACGCGCGATGGGCAAAGCTCGCGAAGCGATTCAATGGCTGAGATTCGGTGTTGTTGTTGTCGTGATACATTCTCATGAACCTGCTTAACAAGGAGAAAACTTCGATGAGGAAGGCAATGTTGAAAACGATGGCCGCGATTGCGGCCGTGGTGGCGCTAATGCTTCCGGGCGCGAGCCGGATCGCGATGGCGCAGGGCGCAGCACCCGCACCCGCAGCCGCGCCCGCGATGGATGAGCCGGGAACCAGGAGCTTCACGCTGGTTTCGGTCGAAGTGGATGGTGCGAAGATCTGGTTGCCCAGCGTAATCGCGGTAGATCAGGGCGACAAGGTAAAGCTCACGCTCAAGAATCTGGTGCCGGGCGCGGAGAATAAGCACGGCTTTACGATTCCGGCGTACAACATCGCGGAAGTCGTGACGCGCGGCGCCGAGCCCACGACGGTCACGTTCGTCGCCGACAAGCCGGGCGTATTCCCGTATTTCTGCCAACTGCATGCCGCGCATATTGGCGGCTCGTTAATCGTCGAACCCAAGAAGTAGCCGGCGTCGGCAACGGCGCGAGCGACTGCGAAGCTCGCGCCTGCCCGGCGTGCCCCCGATGCCATCGGCGCGCGAAAGGGTTAGGCTTGATCGCGCATGCGCACGGTAGTCCTCTACGCGCGTTCGCCCGATTGGCGCGCGGTCGTCGAGCGCGCCGACGAATTGATGGCGTCGCCGGATTTTCGGGTGCTCAAGTCTGAAGCGCGGACGCGGGCCGGATTCATCGACGTCCCCGGCGCGGGGCCCGCGTTCATAAAGCGTGTCGAGGTATCGTCGTGGAGCCGCGGCGTCTATGCGCGACTGCGCGGATCTCGTGCCGCGCGATCGCTAGCGGGCGCCGCGATGCTCGACGCGCATGGCCTCGCGCATCCGGAGCCGCTGGCGGCTATGGATTTGTACCAGGCCGGTGCGATTCGCGCGTCGTATCTCGTCAGTCGCGCGCTCGTCAACGCCGATTCTCTGAGCCGTTTCATGCTCGGCCCCGCGGAGATCAAGGGACGCAATGTTCATCGCCGCAAACAGATCTCCGATACGGTCGCGGCGCAAATCCGCCGTCTGCACGAGTCGGGGCTTTACACGCGCGACCTGCAAGAGACCAACATCATGGTCGATGACAACGAATCCGGCGGCTTCAACGTGTACTTTATCGATCTCGAGGACTTCCGCCGCGCGGCAAACGTCTCCTGGGATTGGAGAATCATGAACCTGGTGCATCTCGATCGCAGCATCGGACGATTTCTTTGTCGCGCGGCGCGGCTCGATTTTCTTTACTCCTACCTCGGGCATCGGCCGGACCGCGCGGCCGCGCGCAAAATGGTCGCCGAAATCAGAGCGGCGCGCGAGTCGGTCGATCGACGCAAACGCCGCGGCGCGCCGGCTGCGGAGCCAATCGTGGCGCCGCTCGCGGGAGGAGCTGAGTAGTGGCGTTTTCGATCCTCAGCCGCGAATACGACCATCACACCGAGCAGGTCCACGCCGCCGGCGGAAGCTGGGTGCGCGACGTGATGCTCGGGCTGAACGACGGACTGGTCGCGTCGTTCGCCGTCACCTCCGGCGTCGCGGGCGCGTTCGTTACAGGCAACGCGGCCATGATGGCGGGACTGTCGGAGATGCTTGGCGGCGCCGTCGCGATGGGCCTCGCGGCGTTCATCTCGGCGCGCTCGCAAATCGAATTTTATCAGAGCGAGGTGGAACGCGAGCGCGACGAAATCCGGCGATGGCCCGACCGCGAACGCGAAGAGATCAGCACTATCTATCGAAACAAGGGATTCGCAGGCCCGCTCCTCGAACAGATCGTCACGCACATCACGTCGGACCCTGAGCGCTGGAGCAACGTGATGATGCGCGAGGAGCTGGGCTTCAACGAAGAGTCGTTCGACAGCCCCGTCCGCTCTGCGTTCGCCGTCGGGTTATCGTATCTGTCTGGCGCGGCGGTGCCGGTGTGGGCGTACATTTTTTTCGAGCCGGGCCGCGCGCTAAAGGTGTCCGCTATCTCAACCGTCGCCGTTCTCTTCGCGGTCGGCGCGCTGAAGACGATCATCACTAGCCGTTCGTGGTGGCGCAGCGGACTCGAGAGCATGTTGGTCGGAGTGGCAGCCGCGGGCGCGACTTACGTCGCGGGCCGCATGTTTGCCGCGCGCTGAATCTTCGCGCGGCGCGCGCGCTTCACGCCTCGACGAGTATGTCGTCGCCGTCGGCCCTCACCGCGTAGCATCCGAGCTTGACACTTGCGTCGTCGAGGTTCGCGCCGGTCGTGATGTCGTATTCCCATCCGTGCCACGGGCATGTGATGGTGGTGCCGTCGAGCTCGCCTTCGGCCAGCGGGCCGCCGCGATGCTTGCAGGTGTTGTCGATCGCGAAGAATTTCCCACCCGCGTTGAATAGCGCGATCTGTTTGCCCGCGGCCTCGACGAGTTTGCCGCTGCCCTCTGGCACGTCCGCCACCTTCGCAACTTTGATGAAGCCTGCCATCCGGGATTCGCCTCCGCTCAGGTCGTGTACTCGGCGTTGATTCGCACGTAGTCGTAGCTCAAGTCGCAAGTCAGAATTTTTGCGCTCGATTTCCCCAACCGCAGATCGAGTCGCACGATGAATTCGCGCGCTTTCATCGCAACGCCCGCATCGGGCAGAGCGTCGGTCAGCAAGCGGCCGTTCGCGGCAACTTTCACTCCGCCGATCCACAGTACCAGCTTGTCGGATTCGACGTACGCGCCGGACGAGCCAGCCGCCATCAGGATTCGGCCCACGTTTGGATCGCATCCGAAGAACGCAGTCTTGACCAACGGCGAGTTCGCGATCTGCCGCGCCGCCCGCTCGGCGTCGGCCGGAGTGCGAGCGCCGCGAACCTCGACGGTGACGAGCTTGGTAGCGCCCTCACCGTCGCGCACCAGTTCCCGCGCGAGCGCCGCCGAAACTTCCTCGACCGCGCGATCGAATGAGGCCTGATCGCGCGCGCTGAACGCGCGATTCTCCGCGGCGCCACTCGCCAATATGATCACGGTGTCGTTGGTCGACATATCGCCGTCAACGGTGATTGCGTTGAAGCTGGTCGGCAGCGCAGCTTTCAGAGATCGCTTCAACGCCGCGGGACCGACCGCGGCGTCGGTCACGAGATAGCCGAGCATCGTCGCCATCCTGGGGGAGATCATTCCGACGCCTTTCACCGCTCCGGCGAGTGTGATGTTCGATCCTCCGGCCTTGAACGTTGTCGAGGCGGTCTTGGGGCGCGTGTCGGTCGTCATGATGGCGTGCGCAAAGTCGCCGAGTCCGTCTTCACGCAGCGATCGTACCGCGTCGGCGGCACCGCTTCTGAATTTCGCGAAGTCGTAGAGATGCCCGATGACGCCGGTCGAAGATGGCACGACGAGTTCCGGTGCGCATCCCAGCAGCCGCGCGACTTCCGCACATGAGTCGCGCGCGAGCCGCATCCCGGCTTCGCCGGTGAAGCTGTTGGCGCATCCCGAGTTCGCGACGACCGCCTGCAAACGGCCGGACTTGACGCGATCCGCGGTCACGTAAACCGGCGCGGCTTTTACGCGATTTGCGCTGAACACCGCGGCTGCCGCGGCCGGGCGATCGGCGGCGATGACGCCCAAGTCGAGCGCGCCGGCCTTGGTCTTCAGGCCCGCGCTGACGCCGGCGAATCGAAATCCGCGCACCACGGCGGGCTCGAGATCGACTTTCATCTGAATGCGAATCGCCGCGTCACTTGCCGTGGCAGCGTTTGTACTTCTTGCCCGAGCCGCATGGGCACGGATCGTTGCGGCCGACTTTGTCGGCTTCGCGCTTCGCGGGCGCTGGAGCCGCCGCCTCACTCTCGCCGCCGTGGCTCATCACGACCTTCTGCGGCTTGGGCTGCTGAATCTGCTCGACGTCCTGCTGGCGCTGCACCTGTACGGAAAAAACTTTCTCGACCACGTCCTGTTGCATCACCGCCATCAGCGCCTCGAACATCGTGAACCCTTCCTTCTGGTATTCGACCAGCGGATTCACCTGGGCGTAGCCCCTCAGACCGATTCCCTCTTTCAGATGATCCATCGCGAGCAGATGGTCCTTCCAAAGCGAATCGAGCGTCTGCAGCATCACGATCTTTTCGATTTGGCGCATCACCGGCTCGGTGAATTCCGTTTCGCGCTTGTCGTAAAGCTGATGCACGCGCTCGGAACCGATCTCAATCAGGTCGTCGGCGCCGTGGATCGGATTGCCGCCGACTTCGGTCTGCGCGTTGAAGCCGGGGCGGAACTTGAACTGCTTGAAAAAAGCGTCGTCGATCGCCTTCCAGTCCCATTCGGCGGGATCCATTTCGTCGTTCGCATGCGCGCCCGCGATTTCCTCGATCAGCGCGTCGCACATGTCGAGGACGTCATCTTTGAGCGACGCACCGCTGAGCAGTTCGCGCCGGCGATGGTAAACCACCTCGCGCTGCTTGTTCATGACGTCGTCGTATTCGAGCAGATGCTTGCGGATGTCGAAGTTGTGCGCTTCGACCTTCTTCTGCGCGTTTTCGATCGCCTTCGAAATCCACCGATGCTCGATGGGCTCGTTGTCCTCCATCCCGATCTTGCTCATCAGGCCTTTGAGCCGGTCGGCGCCGAAGATGCGGAGGAGATCGTCCTCGAGCGACATGTAAAATCGCGACGAGCCGGGGTCGCCCTGGCGTCCCGATCGGCCGCGAAGCTGATTGTCGATGCGGCGCGACTCGTGACGCTCGGTGCCGAGGATGTGCAAACCGCCGGCCTCGAGCACTTTTTCGCGCTCGGCCTTGCACTGTTCGACGTACTTCGCGAGCGCGGCCTGAAAATTCGGATCGGCCGGGTCTTTGGTGCCGGCTTCGGCCGCCGCCATGAACTCCGGATTTCCGCCGAGCACGATATCGGTGCCACGGCCGGCCATGTTGGTCGAAATAGTAACCGCGCCGAAGCGGCCGGCCTGCGCGACGAATTCCGCTTCGCGCTCATGATTCTTGGCGTTCAGCACGTAATGCTTGACGCTGGTTTTTTTCAGCTTTTCGGCGACGCGCTCGGATTTTTCGATCGAGACCGTGCCGACCAGCACCGGCTGTCCGCGTTCGTGGCAGTCGCTGATTTCCTCGATCACGGCGTCGAACTTCTCATCTTCGGTTTTGTAAACGACGTCGTGATTGTCGATGCGGATCATCGGCTGATTGGTGGGAATCACCACCACGTCGAGTCCGTAGATTTCCTTGAACTCGACCGATTCCGTGTCGGCCGTGCCGGTCATGCCCGACAGTTTCTTGTACATGCGAAAATAGTTCTGAAACGTGATGGTCGCGAGCGTCTGGTTCTCCGACTCGATCTTGACGTTCTCTTTCGCCTCGACCGCCTGATGCAGCCCGTCGCTCCATCGCCGCCCCGGCATCAGCCGCCCGGTGAATTCATCGACGATGATCACCTCGCCGTCCTTGACGACGTAATCGACGTCGCGCTTGAACAGCGTGTGCGCGCGAAGTCCCTGGTTGGCGTGATGCAGCAGCAGGATGTTGCGCGGGTCGTACAGGTTCTCGACGCCGAGCAGCTGCTCGACGCGCGTCACGCCGTCCTCGGTCAGCGCGACGGTGCGCATCTTCTCGTCGATGGTGTAGTGCTCTTCGGCCTTCAGGCGCGGGATGACGCGGTCGACGACGTAGTAAGTATCGGTCGACTCTTCCGACGCTCCCGAAATAATCAGTGGCGTGCGCGCCTCGTCGATCAGGATCGAGTCCACTTCATCCACGATCGCGAAGTTGTGCTCGCGCTGGACGTAGTCCTCGATGTTGAACTTCATGTTATCGCGCAGGTAGTCGAAGCCGAACTCATTGTTCTGGCCGTGAGTGATATCGGCGCGGTAGGCGACCTTGCGCTCCTGGTCGGTCAATCCGTGAACCACGACGCCGACGGTCAACCCCAGGAAGCCGTAGATGCGCCCCATCCATTCGGAGTCGCGCCGCGCCAGGTAGTCGTTGACGGTGACGACGTGCACGCCGCGTCCCGACAGCGCGTTGAGCACGGCGGGCAGAGTCGCGACGAGAGTCTTGCCCTCGCCGGTTTTCATTTCGGCGATTCGCCCCTGATGCAGGATCATGCCGCCCATTAGCTGCACGTCGAAGTGGCGCTGGCCGATGGTCCGCTTGGAGGCCTCGCGCACGACGGCGAACACTTGCGGCAGGATTTCGAGCATCGCCTCGTCGCGCTGCTCGCGCTCTTCGATCGCGCTGATTTTCGCCTTCCATTCCGCGATTTTGGCGCGCAGTTCGTCGTCGCTCAGCGCCGAGATCTCGGGCTCGAGCCGGTTGATCTCGTCTACGTCGGGCCGCAGGCGTTTGATTTCGCGTTCGTTCTTCGAGCCGAAGATTTTGCGCGCTACGAGGGAAATACCTGAAGACATCTTATATGCGTGATTTATAGGGCAAGTTTGAAGTTAGGTTCGGGCGCAATCCACAAGTTTAGCTGGAAATCATCTTATCGTGAAATCGGGTGATTGGAGAGAGGCTTTGCTAGCGCTCGATTCTGACTGCTGACTCGACTTGCGGGCCGAGAAATCTGCGGCCGACGCGGACGAAACGATCTGGAGTCTCGGTGACGAAGAAACTCTGGCTGCCGTCGCCGCCGCGACGGGCGAGCTTGAGCGTCCGCAGCCGTTCGCGCACGTCTGCCGCAGTCGCAGTCGCGGAGTCGACGATTTTCACGCGCGGCCCAAGTATCCTCGCGAACATTTCGCGCAGCAGCGGGTAATGCGTGCATCCGAGTAGTAACGTGTCGATACCGCTCTGCTTGAGGCTCTCGAGATAGTGAGCGACGGTTAGTTCCGCGACCGCATTGTCGGTCCAGCCTTCCTCGGCCAGCGGCACCAGCAGCGGGCATGCGCGCGTATAGATTTCCGAGCGCGGGCTGAGCCGCTGGATCGCGCGTGTGTAAGCGCCCGACGCGATCGTCGCCTCGGTGCCGATCACGCCAATTTTGCCGTTGCGCGACGCCTTCGCCGCCGCGCGCGCGCCCGGCTCGATCACGCCGATAACGGGCACCATCGTGTCCGACGCGATCGCGTCGAGCGCGACCGCACTGGAAGTGTTGCACGCGACCACCAGCATCTTGATTCCCTTGGCGAGCAGGAAGCCGGTGTTTTCCTTCGAGTAACGGACGATGACCTCGTTGGATTTTGTGCCGTAGGGAAGGCGCGCGGTGTCGCCGAGGTAGATGAAATCCTCGGTGGGCAAAGCCGTGGTCAGCTCTTTCAGGACGGTGAGTCCGCCGATGCCGGAATCGAAGACGCCAATGGGACGGTCAATCGCCGCGCGCGAGCCGCGAAGATTTCCGTTCGAAGCCGCGATCGAGTTCGAGCGTGCGGGAGATTTTATTCGAGTTGGCATCTTATCCGCGTGCGAGGCGCTCGCCGATTGTAGCCGGTCGCGAGGGCGCAGCGCCAAAGACGTGTTCATGGACGCTGGCCGGTTCCATGCACAGGTAGGCGGGAAGGTTCGCGCCCGCTCTTCGGAAACGCTCGGCCAGCGCGCGGAAAAGACTCAAGCGCAGGGGAGTGAATGTCCGAAACCGTCCGTCGGAGGCGAGCACATCTTCGCCGCATAGCATCGGATCGCTCGGAAAACGGCTGCGCGCGGCGCCGCGCAATCGCGGCGTCATCCGCAGACCGCCCATGCTGACGAACGAAATTTGTTTGGGCGGCACAGTGTCGAGCAGCTCGTCGATTAACGACAGGTAGTCGCGCTCCGCATCGGGATAGGAGATCAGCGGATCGAAATGAAACGCGACGCGGTAGCCGGCGTTGAGCACGGCGCGCGCCGCCGCGATTCGCGCTGTGGGCGAGGCGGTCAGATGCTCCGAGCTGCGATAGACGGCATCGGGAGACAAGGTCCACGAGACGAGCACGCGGCCGCGCGGGTCGATGCCAAGCAGATTTTCGATCTCGTTGGTCTTGGTCTTGAGTTCGAGTGTGAGACTCTCGCGCGTGGAAAAAAAATCGATCAGATCGCGGCTGATTCCCGTGATCGAGTCCAACGCCAGCGAATCCGCCAGCTCTCCCGTGCCGACGCGGAAGCTTCGCCCGCGCGCGTTATCAGCGAGCCGGTCGAGCTCGTCAAATGAATCGGCGAAATTCGCATACACCTGGAAGGCGGGATTGTCGGCGAGATATTCCTGCAGGAAGCAGTACGAGCAATCCATCGGGCAGTTCGAGGCCAGGGTGAGCACGAGGTATCCGCAACACGCGAATTTCGAGGAGCCGGCGGGACAGGGCATCAGGAACGGAGTCTTGCGGCATGCGATCACGAGCCGGCGCTTGCCGGCTCCGAATGGATCGCGCGCGCCAGCGATGGGCCGCGTCGCCTCTCGCGCATCGGCGACATGCGCCACGGGCACATCGCGCGGTAGCGCACTGAGGATGCGAGTCGCCAGCGCGGAATTGGCGCATCCGTGCTCGACAAACACGGCGTCGAGATCAAATCTTTTTTTACCTTCCACGCTTACCACCTAGCATTTCGATAATCCGCGTCAGTCCCGCGCGCGATCGATCGAGCGCGTCGAGCAGATGCGCCAGTTCGGCGGCGCTTCGTACCCGCAGCGAAACCGTGAGCTCATCAGAGGCGAGCTCCTTGGGCAAGTCTATCGAAATACCGCGCGGGAGCTTCAATGCCGAGATATCAGAGCGCAACTGCTCCTGCATTTGTTTTAGAAGGGGATAGCGAAGGATTCGAAGTGCCTCGAGCAGCGCGCTCGCGCGCGATGGCGCGGAACCGGAGCCGCTTGCGATGCGTCGAATTTCGGGCTGGTCGAGAACGCCGGCGACCGTGACGTGCTCGCGCACGGCGATTTCCGCGAGCGTGTCGAGCGCGGTCACCATTTGACCGGTGCGAAGGCGGATCGCGCGCGCAACGTCGAGGAACGCGGCGCGCGACGCGAGGTCCATCGCGAGCCATCGCGTGAGATGACTATCCGGGATGCGCCGCTCGCCCGCGAGCGTCCGAATCTGCGCGTCGATCTCGTTAGCATTCATGTGGAATTTCGCGAAGCATGGAGCGCATCGATTTGACTACGCATCCGATTTCAGGAACGGCGCTCGTTTGCCAGTTTCGAGATTGGTCGGCGACCCATTCGTACATTCGCGCCGCGGCATTTTTGTCGCGGCGGCGAAGGCCACCGGCGTATATACAGCTTTTCTCGACGAGCACTTCGACGACTGCCGCTCGCCGCGCCGGAGACAGTCGATCGTCCGCGAGCAATTTCGTGAGCGCGAGGATGCGGAAGCGATCGAGAGCGGGAGTCATTGCCGAGGTTTGATCGGGATGCCCCCCGCGGCGCGTCACCAGCGGCTCGTCGAGCAGGCCGGCTTCATGGTCGATGAGAATTCGCAGCCACAGATCGTAATCCTCGGCGGCGGCCATGATCTCGTCGAAGCCGCGCAGCGAGCGGAAGAGATCGGTGCGCATCATCGTCGCGGACATACTGATCAGGCAGGTGCGGAGCGAGTCGATGAAAATATCGCCGGCGCGCTTGCGATGGCGGAGTCCGGGATTCACGCGGCGCCCGTTGCGGATCCAGATTTCGTTGGTTTGCGAAATCGCGCAGCGCGGGTTCGCGCGCATGAAAGTGATTTGCCGTTCGAGCTTGGTTGGCGACCAGAGATCGTCGGAGTCGAGAAATGCGATCAGCGGCGCGCGCGCCAATGCGACGCCGCGGTTTCGCCCCGCCGCGGGACCGCTGTGTTCGATACGCTCGATTCGGATCGTTTTGTCGAGCCTTGTCAGATGTTCTGCAGTTCCATCGGTCGAGCCGTCGTCGATCACGATCAATTCGAACGCGCGAATCGATTGCGTCAGCACCGAATCGATCGCTTCCAGCAACATCGCGCGCCGATTGAACGTCGGGATGATTACAGATACTTCGGGAATCATCGCGAATCCGCGTGTTTGATGCTGTCGGCACGATCGACGGCGAGGATTCGGCGGCGCAGGTCGTCGATTCCTTCGCCGGAGGTTGCCGAGCAGAAGATCGGTGGCACGCGCATCGCGGCGAAGCGCTTGAGCGCGGCGGCGCGCTCCGAGCGGCGCAACTTGTCGCACTTGGTCGCGACTGGAATCACCTCGATGCCGCGCTCGGCGGCTATCGCAGCCAGATCGAGTTCGTCCTGCTGCGGACCGCGGCGACAATCGATGAGAATCGCGATGGCGGTGAGATTGGCGCGGCCGTGAATGTATTCGTGCATCATGGACGCGATTTTAGCGGCGTCCACGTGACTCATCTTCGCGTAGCCGAAGCCGGGCAGGTCGCATAGCGCGAGCGCGTCGTTGACGGCGAAGAAGTTGAGGCATCGCGTGCGGCCGGGAGTTTTGCTGGTGCGCGCGAGGCCCTTCACTCCGGCGAGCGCGTTGAGGATCGAACTCTTGCCGACGTTGGAGCGCCCCGCGAGCGCGACCTCCGCGCGCTTCCATCGCGGGCATCCGTCGAGTGCGAAGGCTGACGTTACGAATTCGGCGGTGAAGGGAATCATCGGCCTTCGAGCTCGATGCGCGGCGGGATGACCGCCGTTGCCTGTGAATCGAGGCGCGCCAATTCGGCGGTGAGCGCGCTGCGAAACTCGCGGAGCTTGATGCCGCGATGGCGGTCGGGATAGGGCGCGAGGAATTTCAATGCGGCGCGCAGATGCAATCGCGCGCTCGAGAGCTCGCCGTCGCCGAGCTTGTGATTGGCGACCGAGGCGCGCAGCAGCCCGAGGTAGAAATCCCAATCGCCGGTGTCGTCCTCGAGCAGGTTCATCGCATCTTCCATCGCTTCATGCGCTTCGAAAAATTCGCCGCGATTGAACAGCTCGACGCCGAGGGCGAGCTGCGCGTCGATTTCGTTCATCGTGATAACTCGCGCGCGAACGCCCGCCGCGGCTCAAGGGTCTTCATCGCTGTCAGTATCGTCGGCGGTCTTGATGTTGAGCTGGCGTTTCAAAGTCTCGAGCTGCGCGACGAAGATGCCGCGAATGACCTGCTTGATGACGCCGTCGGGCACGGGAAGCGACTGCAGCATATGGGTATTCTGATGGTAGTCGATAAACGTGCTGGCGCCCTCATCGCTGAGCTGGTACACGGCCTGCGTATCGAACATCGGATTGTTGACGGTGTTGTAAACGATCTTTTTCTCGTCGGGCAGGTACTCGAACGCGAGCTCGGTGGTGACGGATTGTCCGCCCGGACCCGCGATATCCATGTCGACGGTCTTTTTGTTTCCGCTCTGAGACACGACGCGCACCGACTTGACCTGATCGCTGTGAGTATTCTCGACGTTGCGAATCGCGTCGAACACGGTCTGCTCGGGGGCCCGGATGCGCGCGGTGAAATCGGCCTTCCAGAGATCGCCGTCATGCGTGATGTCCTCTGTCAGCAGGCCGGCCTGGCGCGCGCGACGCAGTTGATAGTAGTGCCATCCGACCAGCGCGACCACCGCGAGAACAATCACACCACCCAGGATTTTGAGTACCGTTTTCATCGTCGAATCGTTTTCACCTCATCGTTCGAATGTGCCGACCAGTTCCGCCGTCGCGAGGACGTGACCGTTCATCGCGGAGCGAATCGCGTCCGCGCCGGCGTTGTCCCCGGGAGTCAGGTTCGCGTCCAGCGCGAAGAGACGAAAATGATAATGATGCATTTTCCCGGGCGGCGGACACGGCCCATTATAGCCGATATGATCGAAGCCGTTGATTCCATTGGTTCCACCGCCGGCGATTTCCGCGGTTTGCGGCACGCCAGCGGGCATCGAAGTTACGCGAGCCGGGATATTGTACGCTACCCAATGAATAAATGTGCCACCGGGGGCGTCGGGATCTTCGACGATCAGAACAAATGATTTCGTCGATTGCGGCGCGTTGGACCATACGAGCGCAGGGGATCGGTCGGCGCCGCTACAAGTGTTGTCTGAGGCGATTGCGGCACCGGGAGCGACAGCGGGACTGAAGATCGTCAACTGGGCTTGGACTGGACAGGCATAAGCGGCTAGAATGAGAGTCAGCGCGATTAGAGTTCGACAGACATTTGACATACTTATGATCATTTCAAGGCTTGCACGCGTTGTTTAAAGCTTTGATGTGCATTTTGTATTGAAATTTTTGCGAGATTGGGTTACTTCAAATATTGTAACGGGAGAAAAGAGCGGAAATTATCAGAAATTCCCTTAGGCTGCTCTTGACCTCCAGCGACGATTTTGAGACCTTCAAAGAGACTCAAGATGGGCGTAACGGGCGGATGAGTCATTCGAGCGATGCGAAAAAAAGCATCAAATCCAGGGAATAGGCGGCAGACGGGAGTTACGTTACCGGGAGATACCATGGCTAGTGAAACAAAGTATAGCTTGCCTCGCGTCATGACGGTCAAGGAATTGTCCGATTATCTACGCGTGCATCCATCAACAATCTACAAACTGCTCCGTCGCGGAGAGCTGCCGGGCTTTCGGATCGGCACCGACTGGCGTTTCAACGCCGAGGTGATCGACCGCTGGTGCCTCGAGCGGAACATGAAGGGTCCGGACGGCGGCACCTCCAGCCAGAACTGACGCGCGCAATCATCGAATCGTATCGGCGCGCCGATAACCGGGACCAGTAGTCCCCCTCGGCGTAGGAACATCGTGCTCCAGTGGCGGCGCGCTTCGTGCGCGCCTGCGCGCTCGCGCAGGCGCCTCGCCCTTGACCTGGGCACCCGCACTGCCTCACCATACCGATCGTTCAGATGATATCGCCAGTCCGCAAGAACGCGGCGCCGGCGCCGCAGCAGTTGCGCCGGCGCGGCTCGCTCGACCAGGTGTTGATCGACGCCGCGATGGATCTGTTCGCGTCGTACGGATATCGCGGCACCTCGCTGGCGCGAATCGCGCGCGCGGCGGGCGTCACCAAGGGCGCGCTCTACTGGCATTTCGCCGATAAGGAAGAATTTTTCATCGCGGTCGTCGCCAAGGTGCTTGGCGAATGGGAACTGGTATTCGAGAAATCCGCGCGCGCGACCAACGCGGCCGAGTTCCGCGCGGAGTTCGAACGGATGTTCGACACGATGGCGGCGCTCAACGAGAAGAATCCGTGGGTCAGCCGGCTGCTGCTTATAATCGCGCTCGAGTCGCACAAGATTGGGCCGCGGGTGCTGCGCTCGATGCGCAAGGCGAACCTGCACGGTATCGCGAGCTTTCGCGAGCAGGTCGAGCGCGGGCAGCGGCTGGGAATTTTTGACGCGGAACTCGATCCGGGCTGGGCGGCGACGCAGATTTTTTCGAGCTACCTGGGACTCGCGATGCTCTGGTACCTGCACGGACCGCGATTCGATTTGCGCCGCTCGCTGCGCCGCCAGGCCCGCGAGTTCATGCGCCAATGGAGCATCGCGAAATGAAGGCGGGGCTCATCTACGAAATCGAGTCGGTAAAGCCGCACGCCGCCGACCACGAATATCGCGTGTTCTGGGAAACGATGGAGCAGATCGAGCTTGCCGATCGCCTCGGCTTCGACTCGGTCTGGACCGTCGAGCATCACTTCCTGAACGAATTTTCGTATTGCTCGGCGCCCGAGGTTTTTCTCGCCTGCGTTACGCAGCGCACCAAACGGATTCGCGTCGGCCACGGCGTCGTGGTGCTGCCGTTCAATCATCCAGTGCACGTGGCGGAACGGATCGCGGTGCTCGACATCATGTCGAACGGACGCGTCGAATTCGGCACCGGGCGCGCGACCACGATGGATGAGCTGCTCGGCTTCGGCGTGCGTCCCGAAGAGACGCGGCCGCGATGGGCCGAGGCGGTCGAGGCGATTCCGCGGATGTGGCGCGAGGATCCGTTCACGATGCATGGCAAGTACTGGACCGTCGATCCGCCGGTGTCGGTGATTCCGAAGCCGATTCAGAAACCGCATCCGCCGATGTGGGTGGCGGCGACGAATCCTACTACATTCGGACTCGCAGCGGAGCGCGGGCTGGGCGTGCTGTGCTTCACGCTCGGCGTCGAACTCGCGCAGGTGGCGGAGCGAATCAACATTTATCGAGAGGGGATCAAGAACCCGCGGCCGGTCGGGCAGACGATTAACAACCAGGTCTCGATGAACATCATGGGTCTAATCAGCGACGACCCGTACGAGGCCGAGCATCTCGCGCGCGAAGCCGTACTGTGGTACGTGCGCAAGGGTTTCGAGCTGGTCTCGAGTGTCGCGGCGGCGAGCCAGGGCGACGATTCGTACAAATATCTGAAGACCGCGTCGAAGTTCGATCCCGCCAAGTTCACGCTCGACTACTACGACTTCCTGAAGGACGGCGACCTGATCGCGGTCGGTGCGGCGGACGAGGCGGTGCGTGTCGCGCGGCGCTATCGCGAGCTCGGCGCCGACCAGGTTTTGTTCTTTCTGCAATACGGCGGTATCCCGCACAATAAAATCATGAAATCGATCGAGCTCATCGGACGTCACGCGCTCGACGAGATTCACTCGTGGAAAACGCCGGGTGGAATAACGGCCACGCAACCCGCCGCGCGCCCGGACGCGGCGCACGCCTGACAGGCTGACGGAGGAACGAGTCGATGGAGTTTGCGCTGCAGTACGAGATTCAACGGAGCCGCCCGCATTACCCCGGCTTCATGTACGACATCTACCACCAGGCGACCGAGCAGGTGAAACTTGCGGACCGCCTCGGCTATCACTCGGTGTGGACGGTCGAGCATCATTTTCTCAACGAGTGGTCGTACTCGTCGGCGCCCGAAGTCTGGTACGGCGCGCTCAGCCAGGTGACGAGCCGGATTCGGCTCGGCCACGGCATCTGCTTGTTGCCGATTCCATTCAACCATCCCGTGCGTGTGGCCGAGCGAATCGCGGTGCTCGACATCATGTCGAACGGGCGCGTTGAATTCGGTTCGGGACGATCGATCACCGAGCAGGAACTGGGCGGCTTCCAGGTCAATCCGGAAGACTCGCGCGCGATGTGGGAAGAGGCGGTCGCGGCGATCCCGAAAATGTGGATGAATGAGACGTTCAGTCACGACGGCAAGTTTTTCAAGATGCCAGAGCGCGAGGTGATTCCGAAACCGATCCAGAAACCGCATCCGCCGATGTGGGTGGCGGCGACGCAGCCGACGACCTGGGAAATCGCGGGTCAGAAAGGAATCGGCGCGCTCGGGTTCGGAATTTCCGAGCCGGGGATGCTCGACAAGCTGATCGCCGTTTACAAAAAAGCGATCAGCACCTGCGAGCCGGTGGGAGCGTTCGTAAACGATCGCACGGCCGCGGCGACGGTCTGCGTATGCGCGCCGACTCGCGAGGAAGCCAAGGTGATCGCCAAGGACGCGATCGATTTCACCACGCGTAAAGCCGCCGAACTGTTCACGCCCTTCGCCAAGCAGGAAGTGAAGGGCTACGAGTACTACAAAAAGATGGCGGAGCAGGTGGTTGCGATCGGCGACTACCGGCTCTCGATGGCCGATCTCGACAAACGAATCGAAGCGGGCGCCGTGATGGTCGGCGATCCGGAAGACTGCCTGAAGGTCGCAAAGATTTACGAATCGGCCGGAGTCGATTTGATCCTGCTGCTGGTGCAGGTAGGCGCAGTCCCGCACGACAAGGTCATGCAAACGATCGACCTAATCGGCAAGCACGTGATGCCGAAACTGAGCCAGAGCTCAAAGGCGTTTCAAGCGGAGTCCGCCGCCGCGGCAGGCGCGCGCTGACTTCGATCAAGGGGGCACAATGCGCGCGACGCGAGGGGCACAGCGCCTCGTGCTCGGCGGCAATTTCTTCGCGACGCAGGCGAGCGGACCAGTGCTTCGACAAACATTTTGACGGACGCGCTGTAGCGGGGCGATTTACACATGTAACCGAACGTGTTACACTTGCAGGGTGATACGGGGCTTCCGCCACAAGGGGCTCGACGAGCTGTTTCGCCAAGGTCGAAGTCGAAGAGTGGCGGCGGACCTGCAAATCAGGGCGCTTCTGAGACTGGATGCGCTCCAACAGGCTGCGACGCTGCGCGATGTAAACATTCCCGGCTTCGACTTCCATCCTCTCAGGGGTAAGCCGCAGCGATACGCCCTGCACGTAAATGGTCCTTGGTGCATCACGTTCGAGTGGCGCGACGGAGACGCGTGGCAGGTTGACCTAGAGCAGTACCATTGAGTTTTGGGCGTAAGCGATTGAGGGCAAACGACCGATAAGGGAGACAACTATGATCACCAAGCGAGCAGTGAAAGATGGTGTGGAGCGAAGGCCGACGCATCCCGGCGCTCTCCTTCGCGAGGACGTCCTTCCTGCGCTCGGTCTCTCGGTTAGCGAGGCAGCCCGGCAGCTTGGCGTAACGCGGCAAACGCTTCATCGGATTATGGCCGAGAAGGTATCGATTACGCCCGAGATGGCCGCGCGGCTCGGCCGGTTCTGCGGCAACGGCCCCGGACTCTGGCTGCGGATGCAGCAAGCCTGTGACCTATGGCGCGCCGAGCGTGAACTCCGCTACGAACTTGAACAAATTCCGGTTCACAGAAGGTCCACTGCGGCCTAAGCACCGAACTCATCTGCGCGACCCCGGTGCGGGGCGGGGATCTACTATCTGGCGGCCGGTTGGGCGGACCTCCAGTGAGCATCCGAAGAGCGAGTCGTCGCGGACCAGGCTTACTACTGCGTCCGCGATTTCTTCGGGCTGGATTATTCTCGAGGGCATCCAGCTCTTGATGCCGTGTTGCGCGGCCAGCGCGAGTCCTCTGCGCACCATTGGAGTGTCGACGATGCCGGGGCAGATGCAGTTCACGCGGATCTTTCGTTCCGCTTGCCACGATGCGAGCGAATGCGTGAAGTTCACGACGCCGCCCTTGGCCGCGCCGTAAACCGCGTCCTGGCGATGCGGATACAGGCCGGCCATCGAGGCCGTATTGATGATCACGCCGCCGCCGTTCTTTTGCATCAGCGGAGCCGCGAGCCCGGTGCCGAGAATCACAGCCTGCAGATCGATCTCGATCACCAGATGCCATCGCTCCGGCGGTGCGTCAGGATAGCCGGGCGCGCCGACGCCGATGCCGGCGTTATTGTGCAGGATGTCGAGGCGGCCGAACTTCGAGACGGCGGTGTCGAGCATCCGGCGCGCGTCCTCGAGCCTGGTGACGTCCGCTTTCACGAAAACCGCGCGCCCGCCTGCGCTCTCGATGCGCTTGACGGTTTCGGCGCCGCCGGCTTCGTCGAGATCGGCGACCACGATCGCCGCGCCTTCCTTCGCCAGCCGCTCCGACGTTGCACGCCCGATCCCCGACGCGCCACCGGTGATGACGCCGACCTTTCCCTTGATTTCCATCGCGAGATCCTCCGTCCGAATACTAATCGATCACTAGCCGACACTCCCAACCAGCACGCCGACGATCAAGCCCGCAAGCACGTAGGCGGTGAGCGCAACATAAGTGTAGTCGCGTTCGCGGATGAAGAGGATGAAGCAGAACGCGACGCGCGCGAGCGGGACGAGCGTCAGCACGAACAGCCCGAGCGTCAGAACCGCGTGCGGATTGCCTTCGCGAATCCTTCCGAGCAGCACGCCGTGGCCGAACTTCTCCCTGCCGAGCAGGTGACCCTGCTGCACCGCGTGGTAGCGCTGAACGAAGTAGTCGGGTGCGAAGGTGTAATCCAATACGAGTCCGGAAACGAGGAGGATCATCGCGGCGATCAAAATCGATCGCAGCAGGATCGGCGTCCATTCCCTGAGTATGCGGTCTTCTTCCTGTTTCGGCATCGCCTAGATCCCCGACAGCGCCCGCCATCCCATCTCGGCCGCGATCAGCACAAGAATTATCACGAAAACGATCCGCAGCGCCTCGACCTTGAGATGCGGCAGGACGCGGCTCCCGGCCAGCGCGCCGGCCGTGACGCCGATTGCCACCGGTGCCGCGATGGTGGTAGCCACGTCGCCGCGCGCGAGGAATACGAGCGCGCCCGCGCCCGCCGTGACGCCAATCATGAAGTTGCTGGTCGCACTCGAAACCTTCAGCGGCAGGTGCATGATGTAGTCCATCGCCATCACCTTCAGTGCGCCCGACCCGATTCCGAGCAGACCGGACATGAGTCCCGCGACGACCATCAGCGCGCCGCCCTGTGGCACCTTTACGACCTCATAATGGATAGGATTGCCGCCGAGATCGGGAACTTCGCCGGCGAGTTCGAGCCGCTCCGCGAGCGGGTCGCCCTTGGTCAGGATATCGTCGCCGCGCTTGGTGATCGTGAAGTACGCGGACTGGAGCATCATGGCGGCGAAGAGCAATTCGAGCACGACGGTCGGCACGACGCCGGCGAGATACGCGCCGATCACTGCGCCGGTGACGGTCGCGCACTCGAGCACCATCGCGACTTTCAGGTTGGTCCATCCGTCGCGCACGAATGCGACGCTCGCCCCGGCGCTGGTCGCGACGACTGAGATCAGGCTCGCGCCAACGGCGACCTTCATCGGCATGTGCGCGAGGATGATAAGCGCGGGGACGATGAAAACTCCGCCGCCAAGGCCCGAGATCGCGCCAATGAATCCAGCACTGATTGAAAGCGCGAACAGGAAGATCAGAATTTCGAGCAAGCACAGGCTCCCGGTGCGGACATTGCGCGCAATCGTAGTTTGGTTCGAACGAGAAAGACAGACGCGGAAGTGTGCTCGACAGACTAGACGGGACGGGGGTTCAGAATTTCAAACGTGCGCCGCGGATTGTTGCGCAGGCCGCGCTCGATGTCGTCGGTAATCTCGCGCACGGCGCGTAGCGGCTCCGCCGCGCGCCAGATTGGACTGCCGACGACCACGTAGTCGGCGCCCGCGCGAATCGCGTCGGCAGCGGTGATCGCGTGCGAGGCCGGGTTGGCCGACTCGCGAAGCCGCACGCCCGACGTGACGATAATGAATCGGCGTCCGCAAGTGTTGCGCACGCCGGGAACTTCATGCGGCCAGGTGACGACGCCGTCGAGCGAGGCGTCCGCCGCGAAGCGCGCGATCTCGCTAACCCGGTCGGGCGCTCCGGGAGCACGCGGGCTCGAATTCGCGGGCTTCATCTCGGCGAGCATCGCGACCGCCAGGATGCTCGGCCGCCGCAGGCCCTCGGTCCTGCAAATGCGCGCGACCTCGGCGCGCGTGCGAGTCATCATCTCGGTCGAGCCGCCGGTCGAGCCGTACGGGTGGATGTCGAACATCTTGACGCCGAGCCGAGTCGCTTCGACCGCGGCGCGCAGGACCTTCTGCGGGCTGTCGTGAAATTTCAGGTCGAGAAAAACTTCGGCGCCGCGCCGGCGAATCTCGCGAACGAAATCAGGGCCGCCGCCGACGAACAACGCGCGCCCGACTTTGAACATCCCGACCACTCGCGCGAGGCGATCCACCAGCCGGAGTGCGTCGCCCCGGTCCCGCAGGTCGAGCGATACGATCAACCGCTCGCGCAGCGCGCCTTGTCGCGTCAAACCCGAAAATGGCCAGTACTGGGTCATCGAATCCTTCGTCGTCGCGGGCATCCGGCCCGTTGGTTTGAAAATAGGCTGATCGCGGGCTGTGTCAAGGCGAGTCGAAGGCGGCTCGGAAGTGGTACGGTGATCCATCCCCGATGCAGTGCGGAGGCTGCATTGCTGCGACTGCACTGAACCGTCGCGCAGGTGCGGGTGATCACTGGAATCCGCACGAATACTCGCTTTTCTTGCGACTCCGCGACGGCATCGGCCTTGCACTTAGAGGTCAGGACCGGAGGCCAGGACGAGCAAATGACGGCGATTGTCTTAGTTCCCGCGAATCGCTAGGTCAATTACACGGACCGGCATTTCCGGCCCCAGGTGAGGCGCGATGTTCGGCATCTTTTTAGTAGCACTAATCATTTACGCGGTCGTGCAACATCGAAAGCGAAAGCGGCTGCGCTGGATGAAATATGGCGACGGCGGCGGCCGCCGCGGCCGGTCGAGGCACGACTGGTCGAAGCACGACTGGTCACAATACGGCGACCCCTCGAAGTGGTCGCGTGACTGGTCGAAGTGGAAGGCTGATGCGAAAGCTTCGACGACGGCGTCGGCAGAGCGCTTCGCAAACGACCTGCATTCCAAAATAAAGCGCGACTTCGATTCCAAGATGGCGCGTAAGTTCGAGGCCAAGGCCGAGCGATTTGAGCGCAAGCTGAAGGCCCGATTCGATCATCAGACGCAGAAATACGGCGGCGTCAGCGCGGATCCAGCGCAGGATATGCCGCCGCCACCGCAATTCAAAAACGACGCCGAGCGCCAGACCTACGAGCGTGCACGCAAACGCGCGCAGGCCGAGGCCGGCTTCTTCGTACATTTGATGTGGTACGGCATCATCATCGGCTTCCTGTTCATCATCAATCTGATGACGGGCGGGTTCGGCGGATATCCGTGGTTCATCTGGCCGGCGCTCGGCTGGGGATTCGGAATCGTGAGCCACTTTTCGGCTGTGTACGGCTGGCGATGGGTTCATGATCGCGTTTTCCAGCCGGCGGTCGCGCGCGAAGTTCAGCGCGAAGTCCTGCAGGAAAAAGAACAGCTGCGCACCGAGAAGCAGGCGTCGCTGGACGAGTTGACCGCGACCTTTGCGCACGAAATCCGCAACCCTATTGCAGCCGCGAAAAGCCTGGTGCAGCAGATGGGCGAGGATCCGACCTCGCATGAGAACGTCGAATACGCGAAGGTCGCGCTCGACGAGCTCGCGCGCGTCGAGCGCAGCGTGTCGCATCTGCTCAAATACGCGAAGGAAGAAGACTACAAGTTCGAGAATGTGAATCTCGCGTGGGTGCTCGACGGTGCGCTGACGCAGATGCGCAGCAAGCTCGAGGCGAACACGGTGATGGTATCGCGCGCGTACCTGAGCGGTCCGACCGTGCGCGCCGACGCCGACAAGCTGCGGCAGGTATTCTCGAACATCATCGACAACGCGATCGACGCGATGGAATCGATGACCACTGAGCGCCGTCTCGAGTTCGCGATACAGAATAACGGCGCGGGCATGGCGGCGGTCAGGATTCGCGACAACGGTTGCGGAATCGCCGACGACAAGATCGCGAAGATTTTCAATCCGTTTTACACGTCGAAGACCAACGGCACCGGACTCGGGCTGGGCGTCGCGAAAAAAGTGATCGACTCGCATCGCGGGACGATTGAGGTTCACAGCAAGGTGGGCCAGGGCACCGAGTTCGTACTTGCGATTCCGCTAAGCGACGCGATCCGCGACAACGACAACGTCGTCCAGGCGTCGGCCGAATCGCCGGACATCGTTGGAGAAGCGGCCGCTGAACTTGCCCCGCAAAACAACGCGCAAAACAATGGCGCTGCCACCACGCCGATCGTTCCGCTCGCAGCGGGTGCGCCATCGGCCCAGACCACGAGGCTACGAAATTGAAAGGCCGACTGCTGGTAGTTGACGACGAGCGCGGAATCGTCATCGCGCTCAAGGGGCTCTTCACCAAGGAGGGCTACGAGGTCGAGACCGCCGAATCGGGCGAAGAAGCGCTCGAGAAGGTCAAGGCGGGACTGTTCCACGTCATCATCACCGATCTCAGCATGAAGGGAATGAGCGGAATCGAATTGCTCAAGCACGTGCGCGAGCTCGATCCCGCGTGCGCCGTGCTGATGATCACCGCGTTCGGCACGCAGCGAATCGCCGTCGAAGCGATGAAGGCCGGCGCCGAGGATTATCTGCCCAAGCCGTTCGACAACGACGAGCTGCGCCTGAAAGTGCGCAAGGTGATGGAGACGCAACTGCTCAAGCGCGAGCATAACCAGCTGCTCGAACAGGTGCGGCTCGAGACCGGAGTTTTCGAGAACATGGTCGGCCGCTCGCGCACGATGATGCGCGTGTTCGAGACCATCGACAAGGTTGCGCCCACCGACGTCACGGTTCTGATCCGCGGCGAGTCGGGAACCGGCAAGGAGCTGGTTGCGCGCGCCATTCATTTTCGAAGTCCGCGCGCGCGCAAGCCGTTCATCGCGGTGAATTGCGCGGCGTTCTCGCGCGAGCTCGTCGAGAGCGAGCTGTTCGGCCACGAAAAGGGCGCGTTTACCGGCGCGGTCGCGCGCCGCGAGGGCAAATTCGAAGCCGCCAACGGCGGCACCTTGTTCCTCGACGAGATCGGCGACATGGCGCTCGAGACGCAAGCCAAATTGCTGCGCGTGCTGCAGGAGCAGGTCTTCGAGCGCATCGGTGGCAATCAGCCGCTGAGTGTGGACGTGCGGATAATCGCGGCGACCAACCAGGACCTCGAAGCGATGATCGCCCAAGGCAAGTTTCGCGAGGATCTCTACTATCGCTTGAAGGTCGTCGAGATTCGCGTGCCTCCGATTCGCGAGCGGCGCGAAGACGTGCCGCTGATGGTTCAGCACTTTATCGCGGAGGCATGCCAGCGTTTCTCCGCGCCCGAGAAACAGCTCACGCCCGAGGCGATGCGCGCGTGCGTCGAGGCGCCGTGGAAAGGCAACGCGCGTTCCCTCAAGGCCGCAATCGAGCAGGCGGTGATCCTGTCGCCGGGCGCTGCGATTACGGCGGAAGATCTTTTCGCCGGCTCGGAGCCGGATACCGACCACGCGAGCGCGCCGGCGCCGGGCGCGTCGAATCATGCGGCGGCGTCCAATGACAGCGGCGAATCGGCGCTGACGTTTCGCGAGGCGAAAGAAAAATTCGTCGGCGATTGGGAACGTGATTTTTTCGTCCGCGCGCTGCGGACGACTGGCGGTAATATCTCGCGCGCCGCGGAACGGACCGGGATGTACCGTCAAAGTTTTCAGCAGAAGATGCGCGAACTTGGAATCACGCTCGCGGATATCGGGCTCGCGCCCAAGAGCGACGGCAATTGAGATACGGAGACGATAAGCTATGAACTCCACCGAACCTCAGGTCTCGAGCACAAGCACCACACTGACCACCATGAAGATTCATCCACCGTTGCTGGCGGGTGGGCTGCTGCTGGTCACGCTGGTACTCCACTTCATGCTGCCCGAGGAGCGCACGGTCGGATGGTATCAGGCGATCGGCTTGTTGGTCGTTGCGGCCGGTGTCGGAGTGTCGTGTTACGCGGCCGCGATTTTCCAGGCGCGCGAGACGACCAAGAAGCCCTTGGGTGAGCCGACCGCGTTCGTCGTCCTGTCGCCGTATACCTGGACGCGCAACCCGATGTACCTGGGAATTACGACCGTGTTGTTCGGGTTGGCGATTTTCTTCACTTCGATCGCGATGCTGATTGCGCCGGCGGTGTTCTTCGCGGTGATCGATCGGATGGTAATTCCCCGCGAGGAGGAAACCATGGAGCGGCTGTTCGGTCAGGACTACCTCGCTTACAAGGATCGCGTCAGGCGTTGGATCTAAAAATTTAGCAACAGCGGCTATTCGAGCGGATCGCGCTCAGGCCACAAGGAGAACGAAAGTGTTGTCAAGATTTTTCAAATTGCTTGGAGGCAAGTTCAGCCGCTGGATTAAAGCGCGCGAGGCGCGCGACCCAGAGGCGGTCTACGAGTCCGCAATCTCGGATCGCGTCCATCGCTATCATCAGCTCAAGACGGCGGCGGCCGGCGTCATCTATATGCGCAACAAGCTCGAGCGCGAGTTGCGCGAAAAGCTCGCCGAGATGAAGGAAGTCGACGAAGAAGCGGGGCAGGCCGCCGATATGAACGAGGATCAGTGCGCGCTCATCCTGATTCAGCGCAAGCATATCCTCGACGGCGATTGCACTCGGCTGCGCGAAGAACTCGGCGAGCTGACCACGGAAGCCGAGGACGCGAAGAAGAACCTCATCTCGTTCAAAGGCGAGATCGAAAAGCTCAAGGTCGAAAAGGTGCGAATGATCGCGCGGATGAGGAATGCGCAGGCTCGCGTGCGGATCCAGCGCGCGCTCGAGGAGATTTCGTCCGACGACGACGTCCGCGCGCTCGAGGAAGTGCGCGAGTCGATTCAGCGGATGCTCGCGCAGGCGGGCGTCAATCACGAAATCGCCGGCTCCGAGCTCGGCGACAAGCTCGAGGCTATCCGCCAGCGCAACGCCGAGGCCAAGGCCCAGGCCGAGCTTGCCGACCTGAAGCGCAAGCGCCGCCCGCCGCTGGCCCCGATGGATATTTTCACGGCAGCAGCGAACGCGGCCGCCAACGGCGACATCAAGCACGCCGGGTGACGCGGAGATGGTTAGCGTGGCCATTTTTTCCGGAAATAGGATCGACGGGAGCATGCTCCATCCCGGTGAGTCGTTCTTTGGCCTGGCTCTTTTCGGAGGACTCGATCTGGACCTTACCTCAGCACCGCCCGAGCTCGCAGTCACCGTTGTCGCGATTTTCGGCGGTGCCAAGGTGAGAGTGCGACCCGACGAAGAAGTGACGTGCGGCGGCTTCAGCGTGTTCGGAGGGCGCCACATCGATCTGCGCGGTCCGCAAGTACCTCAGAAGAGCGCCCCGATCGGTGATGACGAGGATGCTCCTTTCCCGCTGGACATACTCGCGTACTCGCTGTTCGGGGGTGTTTCAGTGAAGCGCGGCTGGAGCTGAATTCAAGGTGAACATGAAAGCAGGAACGGCATTCGTTACGGCGCTCTCGATGATTGCTCTGCTTGGCTCTGGATGCGGTCGTGGGCCGCATCTCGAGCCTCCACAGCATCCGGGCGATTCGGGCGCTGGGCCGCATGACGTGCGCGGAGTGTGGGCAAACAGCGTATTTGGCTCGGTCGATATAAAGGAGACGGCTGATCTATGTGCCGGGCGCGTTCGACTCGAGCAAGGCGCCGCGACCGTCAACGATAACTGCTTCACCGGCGACACCAACGTCGTGCTATGCACCGACGCGTCGTCGGCCAACGCGGTCGAGTGCGCCGCCGCGAATGGGAAGCTCGCGCTCGCCGGAAACGGCAACGATCTGATCAACTACGCGCGCGTCAGGTGAGACTAACGGCGGAACAGCGTCGAGTCCGCGATTGGCAGTCCCAGCGCGTAGCGCCGCAACCAGTCGAGCGCGACCTGCGAGGTGATCAGCTTCACCCAATCGCGAGTGCCGCGGAACTGGTAGCGCCGCGTGAAGCTCTGATCGTCGGCCGACAGCGCGATGCAGACCGTACCGACCGGCTTGTCCGGCGTGCCGCCGTCAGGGCCTGCGATGCCCGACGTCGCGACCGACACGTTCGCGCCCGTGCGTTTGCGAACGCCCGCCGCCATCTCGCGTACGCATTCCTCGCTCACAGCGCCATGCGCTTTCAGCGTTTCATCTGAAACACCAAGCACTCCTTCCTTCACATCGTATGTGTACGTAACCAGATCGCCCTTGAAGTATCGCGAGCATCCGGGAACGTTGGTGATGCGATGCCCGATCAGCCCGCCGGTGCAGGACTCGGCGACCGCCAGCGTGAATTTCTTTTCGACGAACAGGCGGCCCACGACCTCTTCCATCGACGTGTCGCCTTCCGCGTAAATAAACTGCGAGATTTTCTCGCGCACGCGCTTCGACAGCTCTTCGACTTTGCGCTCGACTTCGCCGGGCAGTCCCTCGACTCTGATCTTCAGCGAAATCTGCGGGAAGCTCGCGCGGAACGAGACCTTGGCCTCTTCCGGCTTGATCAATCCCGCCACCGCTTCGTCGAGCGCCGACTCGCTCATCCCGAAAGTCTGGAACACCCGCACCGCGTACACCTGGTTGGTGCCGCGATTCGCCGCGATCCACGGTATCACCGTGTTTTCCATCATCGGTTTCATCTCGCGTGGCACGCCGGGCAGCACGATCAGATGCGCGGTATGGCCGCCGCGTGTCACCGGCATCCTGAAGCCGGGCGCGGTGCCGAGCGGATTCTGGATGACCGTCGCACCCTCGGGAAAGTCCGCTTGTTTGAGATTGTTCTCGGGCATCGGGCGGCCGATGGTCGCGAACAATCGCTTCATATGCTCGACAGCGGCCTCGTCGCGACGCAACTTCACACCCGCGACGCGCGCAATCGTCTCGGTGGTCAGGTCGTCGGCAGTTGGCCCGATGCCGCCGGTCGAGATCACGACGTCGCCCTTCTCGATCGCCGTCCGCCACGCCCATTCCAGCCGGTCGGGCACGTCGCCGACCGTAATCACCGCGACCAGGTCGATTCCAATTTCCGCGAGCTTGTCGGAAAGGTAGTTGGCGTTGGTATCGACGACCTTGCCGGTGGTGATTTCGTCGCCGGTCGAAAGAATCACAGCGTTCTGGATCATCACTAACTCCTTGCGGGCGTACAGGTTCAGAGCACGCGCACGATCACCTGCAGCACGATATTCGCATAAATGGCCGCCGCCAGATCGTCCAGCATCACGCCCGCGCCGTTGCGCATGCGTCGGTCGATCAGGCTCGCCGGCCACGGTTTAATCACGTCGGCCACGCGGAACAGCAGGAATCCCAGCATCAGCCAACCGAACGTGATCGGATTACCGAACATCGTCGCGGCCATGCCAAGCACTTCATCTATGACGATTCGCGAATCGTCGTGATTGTCGAAAATTGTCTCGGCGCGATCGGAAATCCAGCAAGCGATCGCAAACGCAATCGCGAACACCAGCAAGCAGAGCGCCGGCGAATGCATCCACAGCGGGCCGAACACCAGCCACACGACCGCCATCCCGACCACCGAGCCCGCTGTTCCCGGCGCAATCGGAGAGTAACCGGAATAGATTCCAGTCGCGAAAAAAATGATGAGCGCGCGCATTCTTCAGGCGGCTAGCTGGTAGTCAGGGTTATAGGGTCTTCTTCGGCGCCGACTTCGACCGACGCGACCCCTTCGATCGTCTGCGCGACGCCAATCACGAGCTCGTCCCACGGCGGCACCAATCCGGGACCGCTCACGCGCACGCATCCCGCCGCACAATTGACCGACATCTGCGTGTCGCCGATTTTCGGATGCGCCACCAAGGCCGCATGCACCTGCGCCGCGATCGCGGCGTCGCGCATGCGCTTCATTCGCTCCGGACCGCCCTCGCTGTCGATATGAGTCGCGAGCGCCGCCAGCGTGTTCGCATGCGCCGCCAGCGGCAAGCGCGCGGTGTTGATGAGCAGATCGTAAATCGCGGGGTCGTCGATATCTTGGCCGAACAAGCTCTTGATGCGCGCCTTCACCTCCGTATCGAAATCGCGAACGCGTTTCTCCGCCGCCGCCGGAGCGAGTTTCTCTTCTTTGGCGACCTGTTTGACGCGATCGGCCACTGGAGCCATCGCGCGCACCCTGATCCCGCATCCACCTTCGGGAAGAAAATGCGCCGAACCGCGCCCCGCGACGACGATCCGGTCCTGCGCGGCCTCTTGCAGAAATACGGCGCGATAGTAAGCGGCGAACCGGGTGCTGTCGGTCTTGCGCTCCCAGAAATGCGGGTTGTGCACGTCAAACCATTTCGCCTGCTCGGCACTCACGTTGAAACGCCTGGCAGTCTCGGCGATCAGTTGGTCGCCGGTCTGGAATCGATAGCCAAGTTCTCGCGCCGCGAGCTCGCCCAGCTCGATACCCCTGCTGCCAATCTGTTGACTGATCGCGATAACCGCCATGTTGGTCCCCGGTCGCCATCTTAGGTTTGTAATCGCAAAAAGGGCAAACCAGTGAGCGATGGAATCGACGGCGAGGTGCAGCTAGGATTTCCGCGGCTGGAAGGAACGATGGAAGAAAATGATTTGACGCGCGAGCTGGCGCTCGCAAAGAAGGCGGCGCGCGCGGCCGGCGAGATTCTGCGCGGTCATTGGCACCGCGGCGGTTACAAAATCGGAGAGAAGAGCCCAGACAATCCGGTAACGGAGGCCGATCTCGCAGCTGATTGCGCGATCAAGAAGTTGCTGCGCGATCCGTTTCCCGCGTACGGATGGCTGTCGGAGGAGACCGTTGATAACGACGACCGCCTGAAATGCCGGCGCGTGTGGATCGTCGATCCGCTCGATGGCACCAAGGAGTTCATCAACGGCATTCCCGAGTTCTCGGTTGCGATCGCGCTGATTGAAGATGGAGTGCCGGTGCTCGGCGTCACCTACAATCCCATCAAGCGCGAGATGTACTGGTCGGCGCGCCGCCTCGGCTGTCACCTGAACACGCGGCGCGTGCGCGTCACGCGGACGCGGACGCTCAAGCGCGCGACCGTACTTGCCAGCCGCAGCGAAACAGCGCGCGGCGAATGGCAGGTGTTTCACGGGATGCTGAAAGTGAGCCCGACCGGCAGCGTCGCGTACAAGCTGGCGCTGGTCGGGGCCGGAAAGGGCGACGCGACGTTCACGCGCTCGCCGAAAAGCGAATGGGACATCGCGTCCGGCGCGGCGCTGGTCGTCGAAGCCGGCGGCACGATCACCGATATCAAGGGCCGCGCGATTCGATTCAATCAGCGCAACGTGAAGCTCGAGGGGCTGATCGCGGACAACACAATCCTGCACGCGGCGTTGATGAAGATCGCGCCTCATCCGTCGCGCAAGTCGTAACCCCGAGCGGTGGGAACTTCAGCCGCCCCCGAGCCGGCGGCGATTTCGTAGCGCGTGCGGCCGGGGCCGGTCTCGGGCAGGAAGTACATCGTCACGATCGGCAGGAATTGGAAAACCAGGAAGCCGAGCATCACGGCGCGCAGTCCAAAATGGGCCGCGAGCGCGCCGCCCAGAAATGGCGAGATGAACGCGCCGAAGTAACCGATCGCCCATACGAAGCCGATTGCCGCGCCGACCCGCATCGGATTCATGCCGGGCAGTTCCATCAGCAGAGTTGTGATCGCGGCGAGCGACGCCGAGGCGCCGATCCCGACCAGCACCAGCGACAGCCTGATCCAAATCGGATCGGGGAACATGATTGCTCCCGCGCATCCGACCAGCGTTGTGAACGCGATCGGCCAGGTGAACGGCTTGCGCAGTCCCGACATCCCGGTGCCGATTCCGCCGGCCAACGCGGCGAACAGTCCCGTGAGCGGCAGCACCTGCGTCATCAGCGAGGCTTCGGTGAGCGTCATGCCGCGGTAGGTGCGGAAGAACTCGGGAAGAAACGCGGTGTAGATCTGGAACACCCACATCCCGCCGAACAGCCCGGCCGCGATCAGCAGCACGTTGCGCATCTTCGCGACTTCCATCAGCGCTGATCCGCGCTCGGCGGGCGCTTCAGCTACGCCCGGCGCGGGCGCGGCGGTTTCGCCGCGATGCTCGCGGCCGAAAAGCGTCCACAACAGTGCGACTCCCGCCGATCCGACGCCGTACCACAGCAGCACCATCCGCCATGACCCGACCGCCGCGAACAACGCCGGCGTCGCGCGGAATACCGCGGTGAGCCCGACGTAGCCGAACGCGAAGTTGATCATGTTGATGTACGGCCACTCGCCTTCGCCGAACCATTGCATTGTGAGCGTGCCCGGTGGCGCGATCACGAGCCCGTAGCCGATTCCCTCGAGCACGCGGCACGCCAGCAGCGCGGCGAAATTCGGCACGTAGCCGCTGGCGACCTGTCCGATCGCCATCAGCCAGATTCCGATCACCAGCGCACGCAACGCGCCGATCCGTTCCGCGACGACAGCGCCGAGCAGCGAGAAGATGCCGATGCACAGCGCGATGATCGAGATGATCAGGCCGGCACTGCTGAGCGAGATTCCGAGCCCGTTCCTTATTTCCTGCAGTATCGGCGCCGGCGCGAGCCAGGCGAGCGACTGCGCGATCAACAGCAACAGCAGCAGGATTTCGATAATCCATCTGTACGGCGAGAGTTTGCCCGGCTGGCTCATCGACTTATTGCGCGCGCGTTCCTCTCACGCATATATCCCGGGCACCCGCCGCTACGCCAGTGGAAAAAGCCAAAAAATCAGATCCTCTGGTCGCCGCTGGCCCATCGCAGGTAAAAAAACATCCCGAATGCATAGACCGCCGCGATCAGAAAAAAGACCGCGCTGAAGGATTTCGTCGCCTGCACGATCATCCCCGTCGCCGCGACGCCGATGATGCCGGGGACGGTCGCGACGGTGTTCGAGATTCCCATCAGGATTCCGGCGTAGGTCGGCGCCACGTCCAGGTGATTCACGCCGAAGGCTGCGGAGCCGATGCCGTTGGACGAGGCCGCCAGTGTGAGGAGAGCGACCGCCATCGCCGGCGAACTGGCCGCGGGCACTGCCAGCAGCGAGATCGCGCCGAGCGCGAAGGCCACGCCCTGCATCGATTTGCGCACGGTGCCGACCGCGAGGCCGCGCGCGATGAGGGCATCCGCCAGCCAGCCCGAAACAGTTATCGCGAAGAACGTCACGATCCAGGGAATGATCGAATATACGCCGACGCGCTCGAGCGGCACGCTGAACGTGTGATGCAGATAGGTCGGCATCCAGAGCAGCAGAATGTTAAATCCGAAGTTGCTGCAAAAATGCGCGACGACGATCGCCCACACCGCTTTCTCGCGCGCGATCGCAGCCCACGGGACCCGGATTGCGCGCGGCTCCGCGGTACGCAACGACATGATCAATTCGAGTTCGGCCGCGCTTATGCGCGACGAGGTCTCAGGCCGGTCGGCGGCCGCGTACATCCAGACTGCGACCCACACCGCGCCGAGCGCGCCCGAAATGTAGAACAGCGCGGGCCATCCGAACGCCTTGATGATCAGCGGACTCGCGCTGAGCGCCACAACGGTTCCTACGTACATGCCGCTGTAGTTCACCGACAACACGCGCGCGCGCTCGGACGGCAGCGTCCAGCGGGAGGTCAGGCTGTGAATCGATGGAAAGTTCACGCCCTCGCCCAGCCCGAGCAGCACACGAGCCGCGAGCAACGCGGAAAATGTGGTGGCCGCCGCGATAGGCGTGACGAAAGTTGCAATCGACCAGATCGCGACGCCGGCCGCCAGCACGCGATGGCCGCCGAATCGATCGGCCATCCATCCACCCACCAGCTGCGTCCACAGGTATCCCCAGAACACCGCCGACAGCACGAGACCCTGCGCGGCTGAGTCGTAACCGAATTGGCGCGCGAGCGGGATTATCGCGACCGAGATGCTGATGCGATCGATGTAGCAAAGCGCGGTGCCGAGAAAGAACAGCCCGACAACCGTATAGCGTTGCGGCCATCGCGGAATTCCCGCCGCAGTATCGCGCGCGCGTGCCGGCTCGCCCATGATGCAATCGAGCTTAGGCTGCGCGGCTCAAGCTTGACCAGACCGGCGACGCTGCCGCGAAATAAAAAAATAAAAATAAAAAAGACGCGGGAGGTATTCCTCTCGCGTCTTCAGGAAATCAGTTGCGCTTAAGATCGAATCGGCTATCTGCCGACTGCGTGGCGCACCGTATTCAGGATGTAAATGAAATCGCGCGTCGAACGCACGTCGCCGAGCAGCGCGACTCGCGAAAGCATTTCCATCTCGTCGTTCGTAATGCTGTGAACGCGCCGCAGTTGATCGTTCTTCTTGAAATCGTCCCAAGCCGACTGGGCGGGAGACTCAACCTCAGCAGTCAGCAGCGCCTGCGCGCGGGGATTGGCGAGGAAAAACAGTTCGCGGCGATCCAGGCCGAGCACTTCCGCCAGGCGCGTAACAATCTTGTCGGAAGGATGCCGTTTGCCCGATTCCAGGTGGCCGACGTACGGCGTGGAGGTTTTGACGCGACGCGCCACCTCTTCCTGGGTGAGGTCGAGTTGCCGTCTGCGCTCGCGAATGACTTGTCCGAAGGTGCGTTCCTTGATGCGTGCCATTGATCCTACTCCCCTTGTCTTCGCCAATTTTTGAGCTACCTGTTTTATGAGATCGCTCAACCACCAAAAAGGTGGTATTCAACACGTACAGTAAGTACCATCAAAACAACTGCAAGGCAACTGTGTTTTGGGACCCGCCTTCACGCCGCACGCCGAGGCATCGTATGCCCGCTGACCGCGCCATCCTACAAACTGTTATGCCCGTGCGCCTTGCGAAATTTCCAGGAAACGACCGCTTATTTTGCAAATTAGTATTATTAATGCGCGGCATAGGGCGATTCCGTCAGTATACTTACGATTCAGTTCAGTTTCCGTAGGGATTTCGACCGTGATTGAGATAGATGGAAAAATCCGCGACTCCATCGTCGGGACGCGGTGAACTTTTGAAGTGCGCCGCCGCTCCGCGACGCAGCCCGTCCATCGAAACGGTATCCTTGCCGATCGAGTGGCCGTCGCGATCGAAATAACGGACTTCGACCTGGATCGGTCCCGTGTCGTCGCCCGTGTTGCGGACCTCGCCTTCGACCAGCACCTGGTCGCCGCTTCGCACCAGCCGGGTCTCGGCCACCTTTACCGGCTCGGCGCCGACCAGCGCGAACAGCACGTAGCCCGCGAAGCATAGCGCGCCGAGCAGAACGATGATCGTGCCTTTACGCATGCCCGAGCCAGACTAGTACGAGCGCGGCAGGCCAAGCACGTGCTCCCTCGCCACCGATCAGGTCCGACGCCGACACTTTCAAATTGTCGATGAACAACAAGTTGGTGTCGACGGCCGCGCGGCCGAGTTTTTCGAGCTCGCGAATTTCGACCGCCGACGGATCGAGCTCAGCGAAGAACAGGCTCATGCCGTCGGTCTTCTTGCCGACCTGCTCGAATGGCGTGGTGCGCGTCAACAGCAGCATCCTGGCCGCCTCGCTTTATCGGCACGTGACGCGGACTTCTTCACGTGCCGCGGCAAAGAAATCGTGCGGAAATTCGGCGCGGCGATCATGCTCGCGCCAGTATTCATCCGGGAAGTTTATGCACAGGCTGCGCACCTGCCGGACGATCTCTTCCTGCGTGTCTGTTAATTCAAAATTCATACAACAACCCTCTTCCGGTAGAACTTGTCGCACGCTCTTTGCATCGGTCGACAGCCCCGAGCTACTTGACTCTGCCTCGTTAAAACTGATTAATGACGCGGCATATGCGCTGTATACGGGCATCACCAATCGCTGGCCGATAGCTGAAATCCCTTATAGATACTAGGGATTTTCGGCGTCGTTCAATTATTACACCGGTATGAATCTTGTAACCAAGCAGCCGGTTCATCACCGTAGCCCGCCACGTGTAGGCGGAGGAAGAAGCCGCGGCCTAAAGCCGCGCATCTCGGGAGGGAGGAAATAGTGAACAGAAGGAGAACGACTCGGGGCGTTGCCTGGCTTCACCTGATTGGGGGCGTCGCACTGATTGGCCTGCTGTGCAACGCGAATGCCTGGGCACAAGCCACGACCACAACCACAACCACTCACAGGCGTCACCACCACCGGATCGAAGTCACCACTACCACCGTCGCCACCAGTGCGAACGAGGAGCAGCGGCTCAACGCGTTGTCGGGCCAGGTGAGCAATCTGCAAAGGCAGAGTGACGACACTACCAGCGAGGTAAAAAAGATCGAGGCGGCGATGGTCGTCGCCCAGCCGGCCGCTTCCGCGTCGCCGGCGACCATTGGCCAACATGTCGGCTTGGCCGAGACCAACATAGCCGCCATCCAAAAGAACCTGAACGACAACCTTGGCATCAGCGTCCACGCGCTGGTTGATGCGGGCTACGAGCACAACTTCAATCAGCCCAATGGCAACGTCAATACGTTTCGCGCGTGGGACCAGGATGGATTCCAGCTCACGCAGGGCAATCTGCACATCGAGCGCGATGGAACGGTTGGGTTCGTGACCGACATCAACTTCGGCCAGGTCGCGAACGCGATTTCCTCCGTTACAAATTACTCGAACTCGGCGCATGTCGGTAATGAGTGGGTCGATCCGACTCAGTACTACCTGACCTATACCGCGCCGTTCGGCTCGGGCGTGAGTTTTGAGGCGGGCCGCTTCGTGACTCTGCTGGGTGCCGAGATCATTCCGGTCTACAACAACCAGAACTACAACGAGAGCCGCGGCCTGCTCTTCAACCTGGGCGAACCGCTGACTCATACCGGCATCCGCGCCAGCTACACGTTCAACGACTACGTGTCGGCCACGGCCGGTCTGAACAACGGCTGGGATGATCCGGCCAGCACGTCGAACGGCGGTCCGAACGTTGAAGGTGAGCTCACGCTCAACAACAAGGACAAGTCGTTGAGTCTCGTGGTCAACGGCATCTATGGACCGAATGTTCAGCCGTCGAACCTCGCCAGCATCCCGCCAGGCAAAACGAAATCCAATATGCAGCTGGGGGCGATCGATCCGATCGCGACCTGGAAGCCGTCGTTCGTGCCCAACCTGACGCTGCAGGCCGAATACCTGTACGCCTCCCAGGACGGTCCTGTGATCAACGGTCACAGCGCATCGTGGCAGGGCGCCGCGGGGTACGTGGTGTACGATTGGACGCCCGCGGTCGAATTGGCAACCCGCGCCGAATTCTTCGACGACATGGACGGCGCGCGCACCAACGGCGAAGCGCAGACCCTGTGGGAGATCACCCAGACGCTCAGCTACAAGATACCGGAAGTGACGGGGCTGATCGCGCGCCTGGAATACCGGCATGACAACTCGAGTCAGAACTCGTTCACCAACAACAATTTCGTGAATCCGGAGACCGGACAGCAGCATCTATGGCACGGCCAGGACACCTTGGCCGCCAATTTCATCTACGCCTTTTAACTCTTAGCGGGGGAGCTAACAGCCGGGGGCGCAGCGATGCGCAAAGCGGCGGGTCCGAAAAAAAGGACCCGCCGCTTCTCTTTTGATCGGCGTCACCCTGACGAAGCGAGCAACGAATTGTGTCAAGCGGAACCGAAGCGGCCATCGCATGGCGGTTCCATGCACTTTCTTGTTAGGGGCTAGGTTTCCGAGGCGGCGTCGCGATCTCCAGATCGCGTATCTCGACGTCGCTCCATGCGCGTTGCGTGAGAAAATAGCGGAGCGCGCGCACCGTCGTCAGAGTGTGGAAATTCGGCGTCCACCACTCCTCGAATCCAAACTCGGGCGCGTCGGGATTGCCCGCGAGCGCGCCGCTTTGCGTCTTGCCGATCGTCACGACGACGTTCGCCGATGCGGGCGAAGCGGTCGGCGCATAGTCGCGCAGGTACCATTGAATCTGCGGCGCGTCGTCGGGAATCATCGCGCTGGCGCCGGCCGGCGGGACCGCACTTCGCACGCGCGCACATTCCCGGACAGTCTGAATCGACGTCGCCGGCTCGGACCAGAACAGCAGCGCGTGCCGTCGCCACGAAGCCTCGCTCACGTCGGGCGCCGGATAGACAAAATTGGTGGCGAATTGAACGTAGAGCGTCAGCGCGACGCCCGCCGCTATCGCATAACGAATCGAGCTCCATCGCTCCAACTGATGCGTCCAATCCACGGCGTAGGCGGCGACGACCGCCAGCGGCAGCATGATCGCGACGACCGCGTCGGATCGATTTGCTCCCACCGACGCGAATGCCGCCAGGCTGGCGATCGCCCATACTAGCGACCACGCTGCAAAGCCGTCGCCGACGCGTCGCGAGACGATCGCGAACGCTCCGGCTATCGCGAGAACCACGATTAGGAATTCGTACGCCGCGAGAATCGGGAGCAGCCGGCGAACTCCGCGCTGAAAAGCAATCGGCGGCGGCGCGAACGCGGCGTGCAGGCAATAGTCGAGCTCCGTTGCGAGAGACCGGTGAAAAAATGCCGTCGTCAGGATGAGCCACACCCCAACGGCGGCGAGCGCACCGACGATCACCAGCAGGCGGCGACGCACCCACCATACCCGGAGGCGCAAGCGGCGATGATTGGTTCGCGCGGCGTTGGCGGCGCCGACGAGAATCAGCGATAGAATCGCCGCGGCGGCCGTCGCGTAGCCAATGGGATCCGCCGTGAGCCACAAAGCGATCACCACGCCCAGTCCCGCTGCGCGCAGCACGCCGGGCCGTCGGCGCATGCTCTCCGCGATTGCGATCGCGACCATCATGAACGCAATCGACGCGATCGCGATCGAACCGCCGCGCGAGAAATAACTCATGCTGGGTGAAATCGCGATCAAAGCGGCAAACGTGAGCGCGCCCGCGTGGCCCAGCGCCTGACGCATCGCAAATGCGATTGTGATGAGCAGCAGGCCGCATAGCGTCACGACGATTCGCGAGTTGGCGTCGGTCGTGCCGGCCGTCGCGAAGATCCAGCCCTGGACGATCGTGACCCACGACGCGTCAGACAACGCAAAAGCAGCGCGGCCATGCGCCGCGATGAGGAACGCCGCCAGCGCGTCCGTCGCCGGCACCGGATCGAGTGGACGCGCTCCCAGAGCAATCGTGCGCGTGATCAGGGCATAGGCCGCAACCAGGTACCAGCCGAGATGCTCGGCCGTGACGACGTAAACCGCTCGCGTCAGCCGTTGATGGCTCAGGTTGAAGGCTATCTTGGCGGTCGGCGCCGCGAGTCGAGGCTCGGGCTCGGCGCGCTCGATGGGTTCTTCGTCGAGCCGCCACTCGTCGTCGGGAATTCTGTCGGGACTCGCCATTGTTGCTTTCGCTATTGCCCTGACGGCGGGTTGTCAACGACGACTCGCCGAAAAATTCATGGGTCCGAAACGCGGATTGCCCTTGAGTGAAACGCCGGCGCGGCTATGCTGGAAGTTTCGGGTCACGCGGAAATGTTCAAATTCGAGATAAACACGCGCCGTTTGATCAACGGCACGTTGTCGTTCCTCGCGCTGGCCGCGATCATCGCGCTGTTCTTCGCGTATCGCAGCCACGCCCAACATCTCATTCCGCATAAGGTTCCCGTCTCGCTCGCTCATCTTCCATACTACGCGTTCTGCTCGTTTTACCGGATGCTCGCCGCATACATCATCGCGCTGATTTTTTCGATCGTCTATGGCATGGCGGCGGCGCGTGGCGGGCTCTACGAGCGCATCCTGATTCCCGCGATCGATATCGCGCAGTCGGTGCCGGTGGTCGGTTTTTTTCCCGCCGCGGTTTATTTCTTCGTCGCGCTCGCGCACGGCAGCCGCCTCGGCGTCGAGATGGCGGCAGTGTTTCTGATCTTCACCAGCCAGGCGTGGAACATGGCGCTGGGGGTTTACGAAGCCGTCAAAACGATTCCCGAGGACTCGAAGGACGCGATCGAGTCGTTCGGCGGACGCGGATGGCTCAAGTTCACGCGCCTGCTGCTGCCCGCGAGCGTGCCGAAGCTGGTGTACAACTCGATCCTGTCGTGGGTCGCGGGATGGTACTTCCTCATCGCCTGCGAAATCATCACGGTTGGTCCCGCCAGCTACCGGCTGCCGGGGCTCGGCAGTTTCCTGTGGGAGGCCGCCGAGAAGGGACGCAACTTCGATCTCGTCGTGGGCCTTCTGACCTTGCTCGCGATCATCGTGTTGATGGACATGATCGTGTGGCAGCCGCTGTCGACGTGGGCCGAGAAGTTCCGCTACGAATTTGCGGCGTCGTCCGGCGCAGTGCAATCGCTGGGGATGTTCGACGCGCTGGCTGGCGTCGGGCCGGCGGTCACGCGCGCGCTGCGGTCGATCCTGATGCCTCCGATAAGGCTGATTGTCGCCGCACTCGACGCGCTTCCACGCGGTCCGGAGCTCACGCCCGAACAAAGCCGGCGTTTGAGCGCGATCGTGCGAACGTTGGTGATCGGCGCGATCGTGTTATTCACGGTGTGGGCGTTGGCCCGCGGTTTCGTCGCACTGGTCAGAACGCTCTCGCAGCCGTGGCCGTCCGACGCGAGACAGATTCCCGCCGCGATCGTCGCCTCGACGATTCGTATGACGATCGCCTACGCGATCTCGCTGGCATGGACGGTGCCGTGCGCGCTGGCCGCCAGCGAGAGCCCGCGCTTCAATCGAGTTCTCTCGCCGATTGCGGAAATTGTCGGCTCGATGCCCGCGACGGCGCTGTTCCCTGTCATCGTGGTCTTCGTGATCCAACTCACCGGCGGGATGAATCTTGCGTCGATCCTGCTCATCCTGACCGGGATGCAGTGGTACCTGCTCTTCAACCTGCTCGCGGGCGTGAATCAGGTGCCCGAGGACTTGAAGGAAGCGGCGCGCGCTTTCGGGCTGTCCCGCGTCGCGCGATGGCGCAAGCTGATTCTTCCGGCGGTGGCGCCCTCGCTGATCACCGGCAGCATCACCGCCTGGGGCGGAGGATGGAACGCGCTAATCCTGTCCGAATACTTCGTTTATAAAAATCAGACCCACCAGGTGCTCGGCATCGGCTCGCTGCTGGACGCTGCAACCTATGAAGCCGGCGGCAACGGCGTGATGATCCTGCTCAGCCTGCTATCAATGATAGCGGTGGTGCTAATGTTGAACCGGTTGATGTGGCGGCCCTTGTACAACCTTGCCACGGAGCGCTACAGGCTGGACTACTGACGCGTCCACGACGATGTGCGATTCGGATTCATCTGACCCATGGCCTTCCTCGAGCTCAAACACATCTTCAAAGATTTCTCGCACGCCAAGGGCACGCTGCAGGTGCTCAATGACATCACCTTCGACGTCGACGAGGGCGAGTTCGTCGCGATCGTCGGGCCATCTGGGTGCGGCAAGTCGACCCTGCTGCGCATCATCAACGGCATCGTGCCGATGACTTCCGGGCAGGTGCTGTACCGCGGGCGCCAGGTCGACGGCATCAACCTCGAATGCGCGCTGGTGTTCCAATCATTCGCGCTGCTGCCGTGGCTGTCGGTCAAGGCCAACGTCGAGCTCGGTCTCGAAGCGCAGGGACTGCCGCAGACCGAGCGCGAGAAGCGCGCCGGAATCTACATCGACAAGGTGGGTCTCGACGGCTTCGAAGAGGCCTACCCGCGCGAGCTGTCGGGCGGGATGAAACAGCGCGTCGGCTTCGCGCGCGCGCTGGCCGTCGAGCCCAAGGTGCTCCTGATGGACGAGCCGTTCTCGGCGCTCGACGCCCTGACGGCGATCACGCTGCGCGAAGAGTTGCTCGACATCTGGCAATCGCCGGACATGCCGGTGAAAAATATCGTGCTCGTCACCCATATCATCGAAGAGGCAATCGAGCTCGCCGATCGAATAATAGTGATGGCGGCGAGCCCCGGCCGCGTCGTCAAGGATCTCAAGGTCGAGCTGCCGAGACCGCGCGACCGCCGCACGGAAAGTTTCAACGCGCTGACCGACAAGGTCTTCTCGCTGATCGAGGAGCGCGGCTGATGTCTCCAGCGTCGATAACTCCGCTTCCCGATTGCGCGCTGACCGCGGTCTTTGGGCTGCTCGAATTGCTCGAGGACCGCGGTGGACGCGAGGACGGCTACAAAATCGCGCGCGATCTGAATTTCAGATTCGGCGAACTGCTCAAGGTGATGAAGGCCGCGGAAATCCTCGGCTTCGTTTCGACGCCGGCCGGCGATGTCGTGCTCGAGCCTCTGGGAAAACAATATCTCGCCGCCAAGGTCAACGAGCGCAAGCTGATGATGCGCGAGCAGCTCAAGAAACACGGCCTCTTCGGCTACTTCATCCGCCTCCTGCATGGCCAGGAGAACAAATCTCTGACCAGGGAAGTCGTGCTCGAACATCTCGCGATGCTGCTGCCGAGCGAAAAGCCCGAGCGCCAGTTCATCACGATGGTTGGATGGGGGCGTTACGCCGAGCTGTTCGGCTATAACAAGGACGAGGACCGCTTTTATCTCGACAACGAATAAGGAGAGCTTGCTATGGCGACAGATGCTGAAAAAGTCGTGACCGAATTCTGCAACGCATGGCCGCGCAAGAACGTCGACGAACTGCTCGGCTTCTTCACCGACGACGCCGTCTATCACAACATCCCGCTCGAACCCGCCAAGGGCAAAGCGGCGATCAAGGCCGTCATCAACACCTTTCTGCCGATGGCCAAGTCGCTCCACTTCAAAGTGCTGAAAACCGCCAGCGCCGGCAACGTAGTCTTCAACGAGCGCATCGACGTCTTCGACCTGGGCAACGGCAAAACGATCTCGCTACCGGTAGCAGGCGTCTTCGAAGTAACCGGCTCAAAGATCAGCGCCTGGCGCGACTACTTCGACATGGCGATGTACACCAAGCAGATGGCTTAGCCCGCGTTTTATCCGGTCCCCCGTTCCCGCGCGGGCCCGAAAAAAGGGGTTAGGGGTTAGGTTTCCGTGCGCGCCTCGCGCACTTCGTCATCCTGACGAAGCGAGCAGCGCGAGCGGCAGGAAGGATCTCGGACAGCTTCGCGCGAGCGAAGCCGGTTCCGGTTTTGAAAATCGCGAAGCGGTCCTTCGCTGACGACCGCGGACAACCCAAACGGCATTCTAATTAGATGGTTTTGCGCCGATCCACACCTCAAAATCGTTAGGTGCCAGATCGGGATCGTGGCGCTCCAGTACCTTGATTTTAAAATCATTCCAAAGCTGACTCTCAAACGCGTCAGCGCCAGGAGCGCGATCGCTCGGATTCGGAGATCGCGTAACAACGCTTATGCCATTGAAATCGGGCTCGGTCGTTTTGCACTGTAAGTCTGCCGGTATCCAATGTTCGCCTAATTTCTTTCGATATTGATACGCGATGTTGCAAAACGTGAGATCAGACGCGAAACAGAAAACAGAAACTGTCGCGTTCCAACTGGTCGGTAAATGATCGAAAAAGTGCGAATCTGTCGCAAACGGCGCGAGGCGATCATCCTTTTCTTGTGGTGACGGTCCTGTCGTTATCTCAGCACTACGGGAAACGATCGGCGAAGAGACGACAATTTGCGGGGATACTGGCGCGACCGCCATCGGTTTGGCAATTGGAAGCAGGATAAGAATGATCGGGATTATAAGTAACCACCATGCAGCTTTGATTTTCTCAATTGCTTTCGATCCGCCAATCCAGACGAGAGTAAAAAGCAACAGCGCAAACCACCAACGAGGGTCGCTAGCTATTGGCCGAATATAGTCGCCAACAGCCGTGCCCAACAGTGGCGGCAGAATGCCAGCCACGGAAAGGCCAATCCACGCCAGCGGAAGGCCAATTGCATAGGCAACACCAGCCTTGACCCACTGTTTGGCCATCAGCGCGGTGCTCCCCTCGTAACAGTAAGGTGCTGCGAGTATATCGATAAATATTCCAAGAAGGATCGTGCGAGCGTCCACGCAAAGTACTCCCTGAGACGGTGAGATTTGCTCTCCCATCGCCAGGAATAGCCTAGCGGTGAGTGCGCTATCCGTGAATATCAGGATACTCCGTTGCGGGTAGGGGTTAGGTTCCTCGCTCACGCGTCACTTCACGCCGGTGATAGCATCTTCGGATGGCCCCACCCGTAACCCACGCCATCATCGGCACCGCCGGCCATATCGATCACGGTAAGACCGCGCTCATCAAGGCGCTCACCGGCCAGGACACCGACCGCCTCAAAGAAGAAAAGGAGCGCGGCATCTCGATAGACCTCGGCTTCGCCTACTTCACTCTTCCCGACGGCACCCGCGCCGGCGTCGTCGACGTCCCCGGCCACGAGCGCTTCATCCGCAACATGCTGGCTGGCGCCCACGGCATCGACCTCGTGCTGTTCACCGTGGCGGCCGACGACGGCGTGATGCCGCAGAGCGAAGAGCATCTCGACATCCTTCACCTGCTCGGCACCCGGCGCGGAATTTTCGTCGTCACCAAGGCCGACCTCGCCGACGCCGCGCGCCTCCGCGACGTGCGCGACGAGATCGAGCTGCTGGCGGACGGCACCACGCTCGCCGGCGCACCGGTTATCGAGGTTTCGTCGACCACCGGCGCCGGCCTCGACACGTTGCGCGCCGAGATCGTCCGCCAGCTCGACGGCTTCGAGGCGCGCCGCGCCACCGGCGTCTTCCGCCTCCCGCTCGATCGCGCCTTCGTCATCAAGGGCCACGGCATCGTCGTCACCGGCACCGCGATGGGCGCGGAAGTGCATGTCGGCGACAAGCTCCGCGTGCTGCCATCGGGAAACGAGGTCCGCGTGCGCTCGATCCAGGTGCATTCCGACTCCGTCGAGAGCGCCGAACTATGCCAGCGCGTCGCGTTGAATCTCACCGGCGCGGAAAAGCTCGATCTCGCCCGCGGCGACGTGCTCGCCGACGAACGCGTGGACTCCGCCACCGCGCGTTTCGACGCCTGGCTCGAGATTCGCCCCGCCGCGAAACGCGCGCTCAAGAACAACACCCGCGTGCGGCTGTTCATCGGCACCGCGGAGACTATCGCGCGTGCAATTGTGCTCGACGACGCAGGCGCGATCGCTCCCAAAGCGGCAGGCTTCGCGCAGCTCGTGGCGGAAGATCCCGTCGTCGCGCTCTCGGGCGACCGCTTCGTCATCCGCGACGAAACCAATTCGCGCACACTTGGCGGCGGCGTCGTGCTGAACCCGATGGGCCGCCGGGTTCGCAAACCCGTCGAGGCCTATCGCGCCAACCTGCGCATGCTCAGGGACAAGTCCGGTGGCGACGCACTCGAAGCCTTGATCAAGTTGCAGGAAAGTTTCGCGCTCGGCACGACCAGGATTGCAACTCTGATGAACATCCCGATCGCCGAGGCCGACGCCGCGCTGCGCGACGGGCCGCGCTTCATCAAGCTGTCAGTTGGCGACGAAGAAGCTTTCACCACGCGCACCAGATGGGACGCCCTGAAACGCTTCGCCCTCGACGCGCTCGAGAAGCATCACAAGAGCGAGCCGTTGTCGCCCGGCCTCGAGATGGAAGCGATGCGCACGCGGCTGCCCTACGAAATCGGCGCGCGCGCGTTCCGTCCGATCGTCGATCGCCTGAGTCACGAATCCGAAATCGTGCGCGAGGAAAGTCTGCTACGTCTGAAGAACCACCGCGTGCAACTAGGCGGCGACGCCGAAACACTAAGCGCAAGCATCGAAGCCGCACTGACCAGCGCGCAGTTCCAACCGCCGGACCTGAAACGACTGGCCGAAGCCTTGAAAATCCCCGCCAACCAACTTCCACGGATGAGAACCGTCCTGCTCGCGATGGAACGCGAGGGCCGCGTCGTAAAAATCGCCACCGACCTGTATTTCAGCCGAGCCGCCGTCGATTCCGCGAAGAATCACCTAGTCAAATATTTGACTACACATAATGACATCACCGCAGCAACCTTCCGCGACCTGCTAGGTGCGTCGCGCAAGTTCGCAATCGCGCTGCTCGATCACTTCGACCACATCGGCGTGACGACGCGCGTTGGCGACACCCGCCGCCTTCGCACTTCTTCTTAGCCTCTCTCTATCAGGGAGAGGCCGCGCGTCCAGCGCGGGTGAGGGTCCAAAATTCCAAGTTCCGCGCGGTGCGCATCTGCTTCCGTCTGCCATTTCGAATTCACGAGAGCCAAACGTGAGCGCGGCGGAAGAAAGATCTGAAAGGCATTTCGGACTTCAGACCCTCACCCACCGCTCGAAGACGAGCGTCGACCTCTCCCTGATAGGGAGAGGCTAAGATGGTGCGTGCGGCTGACTTCGCGCGCGCGATGCGCGACAATGGGCGCGATGTCCAAGATGAAGGACAACAATCACTCGCGGGGCGAGCTGGTTCGCCTGACGGCGCGGTGCAAGGCTGCGGGTTGAGCCGGTAAGCTCGGTCCGGCGGACCTTTCCGCAGTCCTCGCGCGGCTCGATTTGCCGAGCCATCCTGATTTGCTCGTCGGAATCTCAACGGGCGACGACGCCGGAGTGTTCCGTCTTTCCGACGACCTCGCAATCGTGAACACCGTCGATTTTTTCACGCCGATCGTCGACGATCCCTTCACCTACGGACAAATTTCCGCCGCCAACGCGCTGTCGGACGTCTATGCGATGGGCGGCGTGCCGCGCACCGCGCTCAACATCGTATGCTGGCCGCAAACCGGCCTGCCGGGCGAGATGCTCGCTGAGATTTTGCGCGGCGCGGCCGACAAGGCGCGCGAGGCCGGCGTTGTAATCGTTGGCGGTCACACCGTCGCCGACGAGGAAGTGAAATTCGGGATGGCTATTACCGGCGTGATCGATCCACGACGAATCGTGCGCAACGTTGGCGCGCAGGTTGGCGACGCGCTCGTGCTGACGAAAGCGCTCGGCACGGGAATTTTGATGACCGCGTTCAAGCGAGACGCGCTGGCCGACGAAGCCTACCAGGCTGCGGTCCGCTCGATGACCCAGCTCAACGCCGCGGCTGCCGCCGCGATGCTCAAGTACGACGTTCACGCCGCCACCGACATCACGGGCTTCGGGCTCGTCGGTCATGCGCTCAAGATGGCCGAGGGCAGCGGCGTGACTTTGGTGTTCGAGGAGTCCGACTTGCCGCTGCTGCCGGGCGTGCTCGAGCAATGCCGCGCCGGAATGATTCCCGGCGGCGGCGAGCGCAATCGCGAGTATTACGCGCCGAGCGTCAGTATCTCCGACGAAGTTGCCGAGGAGATCGCGACGATTGCTTTCGATCCGCAAACCTCGGGCGGATTGCTGATCGCGATTCCGGAAAAGCAGTCGATCGCGCTGCTCGCGGAGCTTCAGAGCTGTGGGCATCGCGAGGCTGCGATCGTCGGCCGCGTCGTCGCTCGCCGCGAACATCCGATCGAACTCATCTAGGAGTCTAAGTCACTAATCGCGGAGGACGCCGATGGATTTCTTCGAAGTCGCCAGCTCAACGCCCACGATGCGCCGCTTCCTCGAGCGGCCGATACCGGAATCGGAGCTGGTTAGAATTCTCGAGACCGCCAACATGGCGCCGTCGGGCTCGAACGCGCAGCCGTGGGAGTTCGTGATTGTGCGCGACGGTGCGGCGCGCCGCGAAATTCAGCGGCTGTACGACTCGGTCTGGGGGCCGTACAAGGACAGCGCGATCATTCGCGGGCGCACGACGCTGTCGCCGCGCGCCGTCAAGGCGATCAAGACGGGCGACGAGTTCGCCGCGCAGCTGGCGATCGTGCCGGTTCACGTCGTCGTGTTTCTCGATCGGCCGAAAATGCGCGTCGAGCGGGGCAGCGCGGCCGACCTTTTCAATTTCGGCGCGACCTACGGCTCGATCTTTCCTGCGATCGAGCTGATGATGCTGGCGGCGCGGGCGCTCGGTATCGGCACCGCGATGACTACGATGCTCACGAGCAAGGAATCCGAGACCAAGGCTCTGCTCGGTGTGCCGGAGCAGTATCAGCTGATTGCGCTGGTGCCGATGGGATATCCGGCCGAAGGTTTCAAACGGCCGATGCGCAAGCCGGTGTTCCCGCGCATCCACGACGAGCGATGGGACCGCGCGTGGGCGCGTACGGGGTGATCCATTCTGCCTCGAGGAGGCCCTAACCCCTGGCCCCTTCCCCAGCAGAGGGGAAGGGGATTTGAGGTAACTATCTCCGCCACGTCCTATCCCCCTCACCCCCTTTCCCGCGGGAAAGGGGGAACAGAAGCGTACCTGAGACTTGAAAGCGAGGTGGGCGGCTGTTCCAGAACGAACCGGACCATTTTAAAGTTATTTGTGGGACGCGATCCTACAGGCCCTTCAAGAACTCGATCAGGAGCTCGTTGGTCTCTTTGGGCCGCTCCTGTTGCAGCCAATGGCCGGCGCCGGGGACGATCACTTTCTTTTTCAGGTTCGGCATGAATGCACCGGCCATCTCGTAGCCGCCGGGGATCATTTTGCCGACCACGTCATACTCGCCGGCGGCGAATACTGACGGCTGGCGCAGCTTGGCGCCGTCGAGGAAAGGCGTCAGCTCCCAGTTGCGATCGGAATTGCGATACCAGTTGACGCCGCCGCGAAAGCCCGCGCGCTTGAACTCGCCGGCAAAGAAATCCAGGTCGGCCTCCGTCAGCCACGGCGGCAGCTTGTCGGGCACGATCCCGGTCTCGATAAACTTTTTCGTCTTGGGGAACAGGATCGCCAACTCTCCGGTCCGCGGCACGTCGCCCGACGCCGAGTAGAGGATCATCGCCATCGAGCGGCGGGGATCGGCGTCGAGTTCCTTCTCGACCTTGCCTGGCTCCTGGAAATAGAGCTGGTAAAAATTCTGGTCGCCGGCCATAGCCTTCATCGCGTCGGTCGGACGCATCGAACCGCGCGGAAAATAGGGAACGCTGAGCAGCGCGATCGCGCGAAAGATGTCGGGGCGCAACAGCGTCGAGTTCCATGCCACCGGCGCGCCCCAATCATGACCAACGATCACCGCCGACTCGACGCCGAGGCTGTTGACCAGCCCAACGATATCGCCGACCAGGTTGAGGATGTTGTACGACTCGATCGGCGCGGGCGCGTCGGTCTGTCCGTAGCCACGCTGGTCGGGTGCGACGACGCGGAAGCCGGCCGCCGCAAGCGCGGGAATCTGATGCCGCCACGAGTACCACGACTCGGGCCATCCATGGCACAGCACCACGAGCGGTCCCGCACCCTGCTCGACGTAGTGCATCCGAATCCCGTTGGTGTTGACAAATTTGTGCAGCAGTTCTGCCATCGCGCGTTCCTCTGCCCCGGAAGTTACACGAATCAGCTTATTGGCGCGATCTTTATTGCCGCCTCTATTTCCCGGATTGGCAAGAACATGGGCGTCGGCGCCGGTTTTTCTTCCAGCTGCCCTTCGATGACTTCGAGCGATTCGAAGCCAAGGCTGGAATAAAAGCTCTCGGCATCGCGCTTCGCATCGACTACTACGCCTGCGCAGCCGAACCTTTCTCGAAGGTCGATCGCCATTGCAAACGCGGCACGCATCAGACGTTTGCCAACACCTTGGCCTTGCGCATCGTGGCTGACGGCAAGTCGCGCCACCCTCAGGACGGGAATGGGATATCTAGGTAACGTTTTCCTGAGATCAGCGGGAAGGCGGTCTATTTCCATATCGCCGGGCGCAACCGTCATGAAGCCGAGAATTTTGCCCTGATCGGCGGCTACGTAGGTATTCCCGATATGATGCTTGAACTGATTCTGCCAGGCGTATTTTTGAAAAAAGGAGTCGAGGTCGGTATCGTCCGAGCGAAACGACTTCCGATCGTCTGCCTTCTCCAGCAGCCGGATCTCAATCGTCACCGCTCATCAGTTCAACGAGGGCGCGAGTAGGCTTCCGCTTGCCGGTAATCAGGCTTGCCACCCGCCGGCCGCTGCGGGGCGTCACGACGAGGCGGGGAGGGACGATAACGTTGGCTGGGAGTTCGTCGAGAGCGCGGAGAAAATACAACAACGCATTCTCGATCAGAAACTGCTTCTTGAGCCCATGAGCCCGCGAATAACGCTCCAGCCGGTCCCTGGTCTCCTTGGAAATTTCTGCCGAAATCTGCACAGAAACAATTAGCTTTCCTTATCTTTTCCTACATAAATATAGATGATCCTGATGCCGCTTTCAAGATTCGCACAAAATCGCGCGCGGACTATGAATGTTTCAACTTTTTGATTTCCTCGGCCATCTCGGGCACCGCTTTGAACAGATCGGCGACCAGGCCGTAGTCGGCGACCGCGAAAATCGGCGCCTCTTCGTCCTTGTTGATTGCGCAGATGACCTTCGAGTCCTTCATCCCGGCCAGATGCTGAATCGCGCCTGAAATTCCGACTGCGATATAAAGTTCCGGCGCGACCACCTTGCCCGTTTGCCCGACTTGCAGGTCGTTCGGCACGAAGCCCGCATCGACCGCCGCGCGCGACGCGCCCATCGCCGCGCCCATCTCGTCGACCAGCGGCTCGAGCACGGTCTTGAAGTTTTCGCCGGACTTGAGGCCGCGGCCGCCCGAAACGATTATCCGCGCCTCGGTGAGTTGCGGCCGATCGCTCTTGGTGGCGTTGAACGAGACGAATTCCATCTTGAGCGCGCCCGCGTCTATTTCGGCATTCTGCTTTTCGATGGGAGCAACCGCGTCGCCCGCCTTGGCGGCGTCAAACGCGGTACCGCGCACCGTCAGCACCTTGATTGGCCCGTCGAGCTCGACTGTCGCCATCACGTTGCCGGCGTAAGTCGGGCGCACGAACGTATGCTCGTCGCTGATCGCGGTGATTTCCGACGCCATCGGAGCGCCGAGACGCGCGGCCAGCCGCGGAAACAGGTCCTTGCCCATCGCAGTCGCGGTCGCGAGCACGAATTCCGCGTTTTCCTTTTTCGCCAGCGCGGCAAGCGCTTGGGCGTGCGCGTCGGCGAGATAGTTTTTCAGCGCCGGATGCGCCAGCGCGATCACCTTGGCGACGCCGTACTTGGCGATTTCGCCCGCCGCCGCCTCGGGAGCGTCGCCCGCGACGACCGCGATCGCCTTGCCGCCGCGCTTTTTCGCCAGGTCGAGGCCCGCGTGAACGGCGGTCAGCGTAGTCTTGGGGAAATGTCCCCCCTGATGCTCCGCGAAAATCAGAACGTCACCCATGTCAGTTCACTCCCATACCATTTCACTCCGCGTTCGGAATCGTAGTAGCCGAAATCAAATAACTTTGGCTTCGGTGTGAAGAACCGCGACCAGCTCCTGCACCGACGCGACTTTGCGGCCGGCCTGGCGCTTGGGCGGCGCGGCGAGCGTCTTAATCTTGAGCTTGGGAGCGAGATCGACGCCGAGGCTGTCGGCCGCGACTTCTTTCAGCTCTTTCTTGCGCGCCTTCATGATTCCCGGCAGCGAGGCGTAGCGCGGCTCGTTGAGGCGCAGGTCGGTGGTGATAACGGCGGGCAGTTTGAAGGCGATCGTCTCGAGGCCGCCGTCAACTTCGCGCACGACCGAGGTCTTTTCGGGGGTTATCTCGACCTTCGAGGCGAACGTCGCCTGCGGCCACCCGAGCATCTCAGCGAGCATCTGGCCGACCTGGTTCGCGTCGTCGTCGATAGCCTGCTTGCCCAATATAATGAGGTCGGGCTTTTCGTCGCCGGCAATTTTCGCGAGGATTCGCGCAATCGCGAGCGAGTCGAGCGCGGCGTCCGTCTTGACCAGGATCGCGCGGTCAGCGCCCATCGCAAGGCCGGTGCGCAACTGCTCCTGCGATGTCGGCTGCCCGACCGTCACGAGGACGGCCTCGCCAGTCTGCTTCTCCTTGATACGGAGCGCCTCTTCGATGGCGATTTCGTCGAAGGGGTTGATGACCCATTTGACGTTGTCGGTGGCGATACCGGTACCGTCGGGCAGCACGCGGATAGTGGTCGCGGGATCGGGGACGCGCTTGATTGGAACCAGGATTTTCAAAGTCTTAACACTCCACGCATTAGTTCATGCATCGATATAATCTGAGGACAGACGAAGTTGCCCAGGGAATAGAGCCGACAAACGCAAAATTTCTAACAGCGGTCGGCTAATCAGTCAAACCATACTAATGAGGGGGCGGCGGCGCAAAGGTCTGCTATGCGTTAAACCCCAATCTATGCGATAGTTCGCGGCCGGCGTCGAGGAGGCTTGGGGCTATTTCGGCGGTTATTCGTTCTGGGCCGATTCGATACGTTGGGCCGGCCACTGCTACTGAGCCTACCACCGAGCGGGTGTAGTCGCGGATTGGAACTGCTACTGACGAGACTTCTTCGATGAACTCGCCGGAGTCGGTGGCGTAGCCGTCGCGCGCGACTGCTTCGAGTTGTGCCAGCAGAGTCGCGCGATCGACTATCGTGCGATCGGTGAAGCGCTTGAGCGCCTCGGGCAGCGCGGATTTGAGCTGCCCCTCGGCGTCGAAGGCGAGGTGCGCCTTGCCGGCCGCGGTACAATGCAGGGGCAGGGTGATTCCGATCGGCGGCGTGATGCGCACGGCGCGATCTTCGGCCTCGGCGGCTTCGAGCGGGACGACGCCGTCGCGCCGGACAATCGCGACGTATGCGCTTTCGCGGCATTTGCGGGCGACGTCGGCGAGGATGGGACGCGCTTGCCTCACGAGGCCCATATGATGGATGTAACGGCGACCGAGGTGCAGGCACTTGATGCCGAGGCGATAATTTTCGGTGGCTTTGTTTTGTTCGATGTAACCGCGCGCTTCGAGCGTCGCGAGCAGCCGGAAGACGTTGTTCTTATGCAGCTTGAGCCGTTTGGAAAGTTCCGTCACGCCGAGTTCGTCGACGTCGCCGAAGAACTGTTCGAGCACGTCGAGCGCATGCGCGACGGATTGGATTACATAGTTGGTTTTATCGCGTCGGACCATTGTTTTAGTTTTTTAGTGTCTACGCCTGCGATCCGCGGGACGGGCGAACCGCAGTATGTAAAAGTGTTTTACTTTAGGCGACGCGTGCAAAGTATGTCAACGACGCTCCGAAAATTCTCGCAAATTCGTGTTAAGTAGCTGATATTTAACGATAAAATAAATCTATCCACAAGGTCTCAAAACAGGATTTCAGCATGCCCAGACAACTTCCCGCCGATTTCTTCAGACGCGTCGATGACGACGATGATGAGGTATTTTACTCGGTCCCGCGGCTTGTCAGGCATATCGACGACGGTGCGATCGCGAAGGTCGGCGAGATTTACGCGCAGTTGCTCCCGCAGGGCGGCGCGATTCTCGACCTGATGAGCAGTTGGCGGTCGCATCTGCCGGCGCATATTCGGCCGTCGCGAGTGGTCGGACTGGGCATGAATCGCGCGGAGATGGAAGATAATCCGGCGCTTACGGAGATTGTCATTCACAATCTCAATCGCGCGCCGCGGATGCCGTTTGCCGACGCCGAGTTCGACGGCGCCGTGGTCACGGTCTCGGTGCAATACATGACGCGGCCACTCGAGACGTTCGCCGACGTCGGACGCGTGCTCAAGCCGGGTGCACCGTTCGTCGCGACGTTTTCGAACCGGATGTTCCCAACCAAGGCGGTCGCGATTTGGCAGAGTCTCGACGACTACGATCGCGGCAAGCTGGTCGGCAGCTACTTTATGGCGAGCGGCGCGTTTGAGAATATAGACTTTATCGACCGGAGCGCGCCGACCACGCCGCCGTCGGATCCGATTTGGGCGGTCGTCGGTTACAAGACGCGCGAGGCACTGAGTTGATCAAAAATCGTGGCATGCGGCATCTGGCGCTCAAGGTTTCCGACGTCGAGCGCGCCAAGAATTTTTACGTTCGCGCGTTCGGGATGAAGCTGGTGTGGCAGCCCGACGCGGACAATGCGTACCTGAGCTCGGGATGCGACAACCTCGCGCTCCATCGCGGCGAGTTCGGCGGCGACGCGCAGCGCATGGACCATCTCGGGTTTATCGTGCCGACAATCGCCGACGTCGAAGCGGGCTACGCGTGGGCGAAGAGCGCGGGCGTCGAGATCGTGCACGCGCTCAAGCATCATCGCGACGGCTCGGTATCGTTTTACATCCGCGATCCGGACGGCAACCTGATCCAGGCGCTCTACGAACCGACGATCAGCCCGCAATCTTTTTCATCGTAAAAGTTGAGCGCGCGACGCGCGCGGGAGACACTGCATGATGCTTAGAGGGCGCGCGACCGCGGAAGCCACTGCCACATACGCGAGCCGGTTTCCGCAATTGCCGGGAAATTTCCGGCCGGCACTCAGCGTGTCGGTCTCGTCGATTGGAATCGGCACCTACTTGGGCGAGCCCGACGACGAAACCGACCGCGCTTACGAAGAGGCGATCAAGGCCAGCCTGCGCGGCGGGATCAATGTGCTCGACACGGCGGTGAACTACCGCTTCCAGCGCAGCGAACGGAATATCGGAGTTGCGCTCAGCGAGCTGGTCGCGGCTGGCGAGATCGCTCGCGAGCAGGTCGTCGTCGCGAGCAAGGGTGGTTACATCACGTTCGACGGCGAAGTACCCGCCGATCCGCGCCGGTGGTTCGAAGAGCATTACGTGAAGACTGGAATCGTCGCGCCCGCCGACCTGGTTGACGGGTCGCATTGCATAACGCCCAAGTATATCGGCGCGATGCTCGAACTGTCGCGCAAAAATCTCAATCTCGAGACGATCGACATCTACTATGTTCACAATCCGGAGACGCAGCTCGAAGCGATCGATCGCAAAGAGTTCCTCAAGCGTATCGCGACGATTTTCGAGTTCCTGGAAGGCGCGGTGGCAGGCGGAAAGATCGGCGTTTACGGTATCGCGACGTGGAACGGTCTCCGCGCGGCGCCAACCGAGCGCGGATGGCTGTCGCTCGACGAGCTGATGCGAGCCGCGCACGAGGTGGCCGGCGACGCACATCATTTTCGCGCAATCCAGATGCCGTACAACCTCGCGATGCCGGAAGCAGTCACGCGCTCGAACCAATTCGTGCAGGCCGGCAAGGCGACTACTCTTGCCGCCGCGAAGACCTTCGGACTTGCGGTCTCGGCGAGCGCGGCGCTGCTGCAGGGACAGCTGGCGCGCGGGTTACCGCCGATCGTCGCGAGCGCATTCGGCGGTTTCGCCACCGACGCGCAGCGGGCGATCCAGTTCGTGCGCTCAACGCCGGGCGTGGACCTGACGCTGGTCGGAATGAGGTCGGTCGATCACGTTCGCGACACGCTCGAGACGGCACGCAAGCCGCCGGCGACCGTCGAGGAGCTGATGCGACTGTTCGAGCAGGGTGAAGGGCAGTAGGAGAGGGAGGATGGAACTAACTTAATCGTATGCGGAACCCGCCGTGGGTTCCGCGCCTCCTTGGGCAGGGGTGACCCCTGCACCCAGTACTCGGATAAAGATGCGGGGCTCCGCCCCTGTTAGAAGGGGTTTTGGGGAGGTTGTGCTGCGTCCGACTCTTACCTCGCCCGTTCTTTTTACGGGAGAGGAGGCCGGCCGCATCGCGGCCGGTAGGTGAGGGTTCTGCGATCGATCAGTTCGTGCGATTCGCCTGCGCGGCGGCGCTCGAAGCTCCCACGCCGTGTTCGTAAACGAGCTCTCCGCCGGTCTTGCCCTGGTAGAGCAACGCGCCGGCCGCGACTATCGCCACGGCTAGGAACGCGATTCGGGTGCGCTCAAAGCGGCTCGACAACTCGAGCATCACGCGCCATGCGGCAAGAATCAAAAACGCGTACATGAGGTACTGCCCGAGTACCGCGTGCGACAAGTAGTCTCGAGCGCCGTTTGAGGATGCGAGAATCTGCTGCGCGGCCGGCGATATCGTATCCCACAGCCGATCGGCTTCGGCGTCACCGGTGAAGTACGACAGGACGCTGGCAACCGCTCCTCCGACCATCAGCAGGAAGGAAGTGCTCCGGAGCTTCTGGCCCCAAACCGACGCGAAACCCGGACGGCCGCGAGAAAGCAGGATCGCCGCGGCGGCAAGGAGCTCCGCGGCGATCCCAAAGGTCAGCAGCGCGATAGTGAAGTGATCGACAATCGGGTGCAGGTGATAGGTGCTGACCAGTTGCGCAAACATGGATTCACACTTACTCGACGACGGTGACTTTCATCTTCATGTTGCCGTGACCGGTGCCGCAGTAATGGTCGCAGATGACGGTGAAGTCGCCAGCGGTGTCGGGCGTTACGGCTACATCTTTAGATGTGTCGTTCGGGATGTCGGTGTCGATTTTGAGCGGCTTGGACATGAAGCCGTGCACGCGATCGGAGCTGCTCAGCCGCAGGATCACCCGCTCGCCTTTCTTGAGTGTGATCTCGCTCGGCGTGAACTCAAATTTCTTCGCGGTGATCTCGATCACTTTCGGATTGTCGCTCGCGTTGACGAGGTTGGTCCTCGGCGCGACGGCGGCAATGGCGATTCCAAGTGCGGCCGCGAACAACATGGTATTGGCGATTTTGTTTTTGAACATTGTCCTTATTCGTCCTTTGCTTCTGCGTTTCCGTGTTTGGGCGTTTGATCAGTTCCGATGGTGCGGTCCCGAGCCCGCTTCCGTGCGTGGTTCAGGGGGCGCAGTAAGGCGCGGCACAGGAGACCTCCGACGGTGGCGCATTCAGCTGATTAAGCTGAGGATCCGCTGGACCAACTCCGCGCACGCGCGGCGTCACCGCTGGAACGATTATCGTTCCGTTCTGCAATACCGTGATTCCGTTCATCGTTACCGCACCGGCCATGCTCCGGGCTCCGGCACCGCCCCCGGTGAATGCAGGCCGTCCTGAACCCATCCCGCCGATATGTGCGCCGACGGCGCCACCGCCCATCATGCCGAACGCGAATGCCTGTTGTGCGCAGAGTGCAATCGCAGCGGTCGCCCCCAGAAGGGCCCTGTTGAGTATTCTGATTTTGAACATTTTCCTTATTCGTCCTTTGCGTCGTTGCTTCCATGTTTGAGCATTTGATCCATTCCGACGGTGCCTGAGAACTCGGCGGTCGCGAGCTCCACTTCCTCGAGTTGCAAATCGCTGCCGTTTGCGTTGCCGTTGACGCGCCGGATTCCCAGGTTCTTGAACGGCTGCGCCTTGTCGAAGGGTGCCGGCTTTTTCACGGGCGTGGTCGCCGGGTCGGGGAACGCGAAGATCAGTGACCGGGCCGCGTACATTTTGGTGGTGCCGGCCTGGTGGAAGTTCTCGCGATGAATATGGCCGTAAAGCACGGTCACGTTTTCATACGGCGCCAGCGCGTTCATCACGTCGTCGCCGTCGCTGGTGAACCATTCCCATTCGGGCTTGAGGTCGAACAGCGGCCGATGCGTGAACACGATGATGGGCGCGGTCTTCGGAAAGCGCGCGAGATCCGATTTCATCCAGGCTAGCTGCGCGGCTCCCACCTCGGGCCGTCCGGCGGAGACGTTGTCGAGCGCGACGAAATGCACGCCGCGATGGTCGAACGAATAGTGGGTCGGACCCATGAATTCGCGAAACATGTCGCCGCCGTCGAGCGCGGCGTCATTCTCGCCCGGCACGACCTTGATTTGCGCGCCTCCGCCAATCCTTCCCGAAATTTCCTTGAAGAGCTTGAAGCGTTTGGCGTGCTCGGCGGGAGCGTCGGCGTCGTGGGTCAGATCGCCGGTGACGATGATCAGTTCGGGACGATTCTTCAGCCCGTTGATGGTAGCGACGGCGCTTTCGAACGCCTTGGTGCCGAGCGGGTCGGGCGGTCCGTTGAATCCGACGTGCGTGTCGCTCAATTGCATGAACGAGAATGGCGCCGGAGCCTCACCGTTAAGGTCGGCGAGAGTCCGCAGCATCCCTTCGGCCCCGGCGTCGGGTGTCAGCGCGGGGAAGACGCTGTAGAGCGCTCCGATGCTGAGAGCGGTTCCCGTGACGCGCAGGAACGATCGACGATCAAATTTGTTCTTCATCTAGAATCACCTCGCGCTGATATGCGCTTTCACGGTGGATGACTGCGCCGGCGAGAGAATATTCCCGCGATTGAGGCGGAATGGCCGTCGGGAATAAGATCGGTCCGCTCGCGGTCTGGAACTAAACGAGGGACGCGGGCGAAAGAAAAGCGATTGCCTGACGAGACCAAAGCCGTCGATTTCGACCGCACGTTCCTCCCGCATATGGATGCTGCGTATAACCTCGCGCGATGGCTGGTGCGTGACGATCACGACGCGCAGGACGTCGTGCAGGAGGCCTACCTGCGCGCGCTCAAGTTTGCCGCTGGATTTCGCGGCGGCGACCCGCGCGCCTGGATTCTCGCGATCGTGCGCAATACCGCGTTCACCTGGCTCAGGCGCAACCGCGGGTCCAATTCGCCGACTGAATTCGACGAGCAGATGCATGGCGGGTCCACCGAAGACAGCGGCCTCGAGGCCGACGCCGTTCGCAAGGCCGACGGCGCGATGGTTCGCGCGGCGCTCGACGAGCTGGCGGACGAGTTTCGCGAGGTGATCGTGATGCGGGATATCGAGGGACTTTCATACAAGGAGATCGCCGACGCCGCCGACGTGCCGATTGGAACCGTGATGTCGCGGCTGGCCCGCGCCCGCGGCAAGCTCGCGCGTTCGCTCCAGGAGCGAATCGGGAAGGAGCGGGTGACGTGAACTGCGACGACGCGCGAGTGCTGATGCATGGGCATCTCGACGGCGAGCTCGACCTCGCCACCGATCTGGAGGTCCAGCGGCATATCGAGGAGTGCCCGCGATGCGCCAGCGAGTATGCGGCGATGCGCGCGATGCGCACGCGGCTCAAGGATGAGGCGTTTCGATTCGAAGCGCCGGCAGCATTGAAGGAAAAAATTCGCCGCGCATTACCCGCCTCGGCACCACCGCTGTCAGCGGCGTCGTCGCGGTCGGCACCGCCGCGGGCGGGTGGCTATCCGTCGCGGCGCGGAGCCTGGGTGCCGCGCGCAGTCCGCGTCGTGGTCCCGATGGCGATTGGCGCGATGCTCGTGCTGATTATCGCGCCGCGCAGGATTGGCCCGTCACTCGATCAGACGCTCGCGAGCGAAGTACTCGCCAGTCACGTGCGATCGCTGATGGGGGCGCATCTGATGGACGTGGTCTCGACGGATCAGCATACGGTCAAGCCGTGGTTTAACGGCAAGCTGGATTTCTCGCCGCCGGTGAACGACTTCGCGAAAGACGGATTCCCGCTGGTGGGCGGGCGCCTGGACTATATCGACGGCCGGCCGGTCGCGGCGCTCGTGTATCAGCATGGCAAGCACGTGATCAACGTTTTCATGTGGCCGACCGCAGGCAACACGACGAGCGCGGAGCGAATCGAGACGGAACATGGATACCACGTCGAGCAAATGGTGGTCGCGGGGATGAACTGCTGGGTGGTGTCGGATCTGAATGAGCAGGAGCTCGACAAGCTCGCCGGGCTGATCCGCGCCAAGGGGTAAACGCGTATTTCGCTGCGCCTTCGCCGCGCCAAAGTGCGGCGAATAACTCACGCATTTGCGGGTTGCGCAGGTAGGTCGCGACTGAAAGAATGCATCGGCTGCCGCCCGTCGATTCCGGCGGCCTCCACCTGCCGATGCGCCGCGTCGAGACATTCTTCATCATTATAGCGATCGCGTTTTACGCCTGGTTCCTCACGCATTACGGGCCGCGGCAGGTGCTTGGCTACGTGCGGGTGGCGGGATGGGGTTTGGCGCTGACGATTTCGCTCGAGGCGCTCGCACGAATCGCGAACACGCTCGGCTGGCGCGTCACGATCGAGCACTATCCACCAAAGCTCAGGTTCATCGAGTTGTTTGCGGCGCGAATTGGCGGCGAGGCGATTGACTATGTGACGCCGTCGGCGCAGCTCGGGGGGCAGTTCGTGATGGCGGTCGATGTGCGCGAGAAATTGCGGATGCCGGTCGGGTTGGCGACGGTGGTCGTCGCGTCGCTGGCGGAAGCGGTCGGGCAGATCGTGTTTCTGTCGATCGCGCTGGCGATTTCGCTGCGCCTGATACCGGTGGGAGCGCATCTGTACTGGGCGATTGTGGCCGGCTTCGGGCTCGCGGTGGCGCTGGCGGGCGGCTTCTTTTTCGTGCAGATGAAGCGGCCCTTCTCGCATCTGTGGAGTGCCGCGACCAGGCTCAATATCGCGCCAATCCACACCGGCGAAATCCGCGAGTCCGCCGCGGAGGCCGACGCGTTGCTGCTCGACTTTTACGCGCGCCATCGCGGCCGTTTCGCCGCGTCGTGCCTGTGCTATGCGGCCGCATGGAGTTTCGGGCCGCTCGAAATCTATATCCTGCTGCGGCTGCTCCATCAGCCGGCGTCGTTGCAGGTGGCCCTGCTGGTCGAGGCGGTCGGCCTGCTGATCGAGCGCGCGACCTTTCTGATTCCGGCCAAGCTGGTAAGCCAGGAGGGCGGCAAGGCGCTGATCCTGGGGCTGCTGGGCTATCCGCCGGGAATCGGCTTCGTGGTTGGGTTTCTCCGCCGAATCAAGGAAATGGTATGGGTGTTGTTCGGGCTGTTGAGCCTGATGATACATCGGATGGTCGTGCAGCAGCGCGGTGATATGACGGGCGCCGCGGCGGCCGGGCGCGACTCCGTAATGAAAATGCAACGAGCACAAGGAGAGCAATCGCTATGAGGAAATTAACCGCCCTGGTTGCGGGAATGACGCTCGCAATGACCGCGCTGCCCGCGGCCGCCGGGGTCGTCATCACGCAGAAACAGCACGTGACCAGTGGAACCAACACTCGCGACTCGGAACAAACGATTTCGGTGCAGGGCAACAAGCAGAAGATGGTCACGGAGCGCCACACGATCATCACCGATCTGGACAAGGGAAAGATGTACGTGCTCGATCCGAAGGCGAAGACCTACTTCGAGATCGAGTTTCCGCCCCAGGGCCAGATGGCGGCGATGATGGCGGCGAGCAGTAACGCCGCGATGAACTTCAAAAAGGCCGGCACCACGCGCGAAGTCGCCGGGTTCAAATGCACTGACTACGAGGGCGGCGGGCACATGATGACCGGCGACTACACGGTCAAGGAATGCTTCTCGACCCGCGCGCCCGGCGCTGCAGAGTTTGCGGCGTTCGAAAAAAATATGGCGGACAAGCTCAAGAGCGTGAGCACCAATCAGAGCAACGGCGAAATTCCCGGCGGAGTGCCGCTCGCGTTGGACTCGTCGATGAAGATGGGGAAGATGAACATTCCGGGGATGGCGCCGGAGCAAGCGGCGAAGATCAACGAGATGATGGCGAAACGACCGCCGGTCGTGACCAACACCCAGGTCGAGAAGATCGAATCAAAGAGACTGGCAGACAGCGATTTCGCGATTCCCGCCGACTTCACCAAGCGGGAACTACCGGGTCCGGGCTCGATGAAGATGTCGCCGATGAAGATGGCACCACCCGCGGGCGCGCCGGCCGCGGCCGCACCGGCGGCGGGAGCGTCAGCAGCGGCGCATTGACGCGTCCGGGCAGACTCGCGCGTCGATACGGCCGTCGCGAGTCGAGTTGAACACAAAAAAAGCGGGGTCCGTCGGGGCCCCGCTCATCGTTTCAATTCAGCATGGAAACTAAATCGTGGCTGACGACGACGCCTGCCGCTTGGGTGGGTTGAGCGCAGCGCATGCGTCCCAGATCCATTTCGCGGTCGAGAGCTCGTCTTCGGCGAACAGCCGCAACGCTTCCTTGGTCGACAGATCTTCTTTCAGCAACTCGGCGAACTCGCAGATGGGTTTGATTGCGTCTTCCGGCGTGCCGACGCGCTTGGTGAAGTTCAGCAGTTTTTCATTGTCGGGAATCGACGGGTTGCCCAGGTAGGCGGTGAACTTGCGCCCGTCTTCGGTAGTCGTCGCGCGCGGTTCGCCGCCGAGTTCCGCCAGGCGCTGCGCGAAAATCCGCGAGTGATAGGCTTCGCGCTCGGCGACCATGCGGATGCCGGTGCGGACGCAATCTGTAGTGCAGACCTCCGCCCACGCGGCGAACGCTTCGCCGCCGTTGGCCTCGCCCGCGCGAACCTTGTCGAGAAAACTGACGACTGCCGCGCGCTCGGACTTGTAAGCGCGGCCGAAGGCCTTGAAACTCGCGCTGCCATTGCCGTTGCCGGTGGTGGTCGGCGTGCCGGCTCCGAGCAATGCCATCTCGGCCTCGAAGGTTGCCTGCGAAATTATTCCTTTGCGGTAGGCGTGCAGCAATTGTGTGAATTCAAAATCGCGGCTCATCGGGTGATCCTCCAGATTGCTTGGACTGTTGCTACTATCTGTAAAACGAGCGTTCAGTCGGTTTGCAACCGAAAGCATAAAGCGGAGTCCGCGGACGTGTCAATTGCGGTTCTGTAGCGCCCACGCGCGCTGGTATCGATGCGAGATCGCTCGCCGAGAGGGACTCGCCAAGCGCTACGTCACGCGCCTGACGAAACGCGCGTTCGTTTCGCCAGACCTTGTGGACGCAATCGCAGAACTCTAGTCACCGGTGTGGGCAACGGTGAACAGGCAAGCATTCGGAAAATTGCGATCCCAAACGTACTCGAAGTTCTCCTGATGTTTCTCCTTCAGAACGTCAGTATACGTAGCAGTTCCCCAAATCCCGAACTTGAGCTGCCCCGCAACAATCTTCTGAAACGTTTGTTCGGGTGGAGCACTGCCTAAACTCTTCGAGAGCAGGTCTCTGACTGTTCCTGTGGTTCCGCCTGGTATGCTCGCACCTGCGCCTACCGAAGCAGCACTGACTTTGCCGGCCGGATCTGTTGATTCTCCGGTCGGCGTAGCGCCGGGAATTCCGGCGGAGAAAGACGACTCAAGGTTGTCGGCACGAGTTCTACCCGAATTGCGGTAACGCAATGTAAATACCGTATCGAGACTCAATGCAGTTCGAGGAGCACAGTAGATTGCATCTACATTGACGTGGGCAGCTTCGGCGATTACCACCATATCGCGTGCACTGCGCGCGGAGACCGCAGCAGAGTCTGCCTGAGTCTTGGCAGCGTCCGCATCGATCTTGCTGCCATCCGCCTGGGTCTTGATGCTATCCGCCAGGGATCCGGCCGCTTGGGAGGCTTGTTTGGCGGCGGCCGCCTGCGCCTGCACTTCTGATATGGTTTGTTGGCTGATTTCGCGCTGCTTGCCAATGATCGTGTTGAGCGTAGCTATAGTGGTTACATGCCTCTGATAAGCGTCGACTAGCTTATACAAGATCCCAAGAGTCGCCACCCACAGCAACAGGCTGACGATAGAAATCCCGATGGCAACCTTAGTGCCGGTTCTGGTTCGACGCTTGCGCTTTTTACGTGGCTCGGGTTGAGCGGCGACCTGGCCGGACAGACCGTTGCGCGCGGCGGCCGACCCCTGGTTCGTGTCTTTTTCCTCCTCGGTCACGCGATCGTTTACTTCGCGTTCCGCGCTCTTGTTTGTCGACTGGCCAGACGAGTGATTCTCCGCGCGCTCGAGCGAGGAGGCGTCGTCCAGGAGAAATGGGACCCTGATTTGCTCGGACGCAACGGTGGCCTGCGGTTCCGTCGGCTTACTTGCCTCGCGAATCTGGCGCAGCATGAACTTCACGTCTTGCTCGCAAATCAAAGGTCCGAGCAGAGATGCGCTGGACAACGCCTTTAGTTCCTCAGGAGTCACTCGGAAGCGCTCGACGACTCCATGGTTGCGGCAAAATCCTTGAACGATTCCGGAATCGCCAGATTCAACTGCGAAGCCTGCGGTCTGTGAATTCTCGGCGGTTTCGAGTTCCGGGATTTGTTTCGGCTCCGGCTCGTCGACATCTGAAGCGCCCGGCACAGCCTCGAGAAGCGTGGTTGCCTTCGAACGGCCGCCGCGCGATTCGGAAGGTTTTTGTTTTTGTTGCTCTTGTTCGCCAGGCGGCGACGAACTGAGCGGCGCCGGTTTTTTTTGGATCGACTTCAAGGCGTCGACCAGGTCGCGCACGACTTGTTCGGCGCCGACGCCCGCTTCGGTCACTTTCGGTTTGTCCATTACCCTGCGCTCTGAACCCGCGGTCGCGAGTTTTCTCTAAATTTCAAGCTTGCCCCGATAAACCTTGTGAGCTTCGCTCGAAACCCTGCGCCAGCGCCGAGAAGTCCTCGCGAAGGGTCTTCGCCGGTTCAAACGCGTTAGCCAGATGCGCGAGTCTGTCCTGAAGCGTCACCGCCGGTTCGAGCGCAGCGGCAAGCTGGCCCAGGCTTTGGCAGAACCCTTCAGAAAGTTGATCGAGTTCCTGATCCAGAGCTTGCAGCGGCCCGAACTGATTCAGAACCTGTCGGAGCTGGTCCTGGAAACTACGCATCGGCTCAAGCAGTTTGGCTAATTCCTTGACCTGCGTCCCAAACAGGCGCAGCGGTTCAAACACGCTCCCAAGCTCCGAAAGCTGTCCTATAGGTCCCAGAATCGACGCTATCTGAGCAAGTTGATCTTCAAGCGGCTTTATCTGCTCAAACACCGCCTCTACCGCGAGTGTGGGGTGAAACGAAACCTGCTGATCTGCCATTTGTGTCTATCCTCCCAACAACAGCCACTTCATTGACCGTCGATTCGTTACCTTGCCGTCGGGTCACAGCAATAGCAACTTGGTCCCTGTGGATTGTCGCGACTTTGCGGCTTGCGAGAGATGCGTGGATTGTACGATGCTCCCAAGATCGTCAAACAAGAGCTAAAGTCGTCTATCTGACGCATTTTTATACTTCTGCAACGATTCGCCAGTAAAAAGCTAAAAGGCTAAAAAGCTAGGGATGGATTAATATGGCAACTCAGCGAACTTCATTTGAGCCCGGTCTGGCGGTATCGACGGTCTTCGATCAGATCAGACCGCTCCAGGAGCAATTGGCGCAGATCGCGGTTATCCTCGAACCGATACAGCAGCTCTCTGAGCTTGCAAGCGTGTTCGAACCTCTGCGCGAGTTCGAGGGACAGATCAGGGACCTGGCTAAGGTGCTCGAGCCGATGCACAACTTCCAGCACCAACTTCAGCAGGTGTTGAAGCAATTCTCACCGCTGGAAACGCTCGACCAGGAACTCAGCCAGCTCTGCGTGTCGTTCCGCGAAAGTCTCGGCCAACTCGCCACGGCTCTCGAGCCCGCTGCGGCTCTTCAGGATCGACTCGCCCATCTGTGTACTGCATTTGAGCCGGCCAAGGCTCTTCGCCAGGAATTCTCCGCGCTGGCTAGAAGTTTCGAGCGAAGCCCGAAGGACCTGCCCAATTAAGTGAACGCCGGTCCGCCCATCTTTCCTGGCGCGAAGTGCGGCGCGAGTCTGCGGTTGTGGGAAGAGCGCCAGGAAAAGCACGATGATACTGTTTGATATCAAAGCCGACTTGTACCGGGCGCCTTCAAACGAGCGCGAAGATACCGACGCGTTTCGTGCCCGACTGACGGTATCGGCAGTTTTTGACCAGGTCGAGCCTTTGCAGGCGCAGCTCGCTCGGATCGCGTCTTTTCGCGAAACGATGGAGCGGCTCGGCGAGTTGGCAAACGTGTTTGACGAGTTACGCAAGTTCGCGACGCAGGTCAGCGACCTGGCCAGAGTGCTCGAGTCAATGCACAACTTCCAGGATCGCCTTCGTCCGGTCCCGAACCGGTTTGCTCCGCTGGAGGCTCTCGATCAGACACTCAAGCGGCTTTGCGCGTCGTTCGCCGAACATTTGAGCGAACTCGCCGACGCGCTCGGACCGGCGGTCACGCTTCAAGACCAACTCTCGCATCTGGCTGGCGCGTTCAAGTCGGCCAAAGTTCTTCGCGAGGAATTCTTGGGATTGGCCCAGAGTTTCGCGTCGAGGTCGCAAGCAATGTCAGGCGGACGGAACGGCTCATCGGGTGTTCCACCATGTTGATCGGACCCGTTCACCCGAACGCCGCCCTCGGAATCGTCAATTACAACTGTTATTCCGGCGGCGGCGAGACGGATTCGCCGTTTTTCAGGATCAGGTACTGGCGATTTGGCTCGTCGCAGGCGGTGTCGGTCTGGACGACTCGCGCGCCGTCGGGCGCGTACTGCAGGATGTACGACTTGCGAACGCCGCTGGTGACGTTGGGTCCGGTGCGATGCGGCATCAGCGACGAGAATACCACGACGCTGCCCTCGCGCACGGGCACGGCGAGCGCCTCGGGACCGTCCTCCTCGCGGCACACGTAACCGAGCTTCGACAGCCGATGCGCGAGCGTTCCGCGCAGATGCCCGCCCGGAATCACCCACGGACAACCGTTGTCCAAGGTCGCGTCGTTGAGCGCCAACCAGCAAGTCAGGTACGCCTGCGGCTCAATGTAGGTGTAGCCGTTGTCCTGATGCCACGGGAACGGCTTGGGGTACTCAGGCTTTTTGTAAACGGCCTGATCCCAATACAGGCGCACGTCAGGCCCGATCAGATCGTGGCATAAATTCTGAAACACACGGCTCGCCGAGAACTCGCGAAGCACGCTCGAAAGCCTGACCAGATGCACCGTGAAAGTTATCCCGTCAGCCTGCGCGATACCCATCCGGCCGTCAGGACGGGAGCGCAGGAACTCTTCGGCCTTCGCCTCGAACGGATCGATCGCATCGCGGACGCGCACGATAGTTGCGGAATCGAAAGCATTTTCGAGCACGAAAAAGCCGCGCTCGTTGAACGATCGCCCCTGTTCGTCAGTGATCAACCGAAACGGCCCGCACACGGGCGTCCAGCTGAATCCATGATTCAACAGATGCAGCGCAGGCGCCACGTCAGTTTGTGCGACTGTGCTCACGTTCCTCAGCTAAGATTCGGTTTGCTTCAAGCACGAGCGCGACCGCTTCCTTCAGATTCGCCCGAGTCTCACCCAACGTACGCCCTTGCGTATTTGCGCCGGGTAGTTCCTCCACGAATCCGACATAGCCACCTCGTACCTTCTTGAAGACCGCCGTCAGCTTCATTGTTTTGCCTCGCCCGACTTGCTTGGCATCATATCACGGCCCGCTCATTTCGTGCTGACGCCGGTGGATTCTGCGACCAGTTCGGCGAGGTCGCGGACGCGCATTGTTTCTTCGAGCGAGCGCGACTTCACTGCGTCTTCCATCATCGTCATGCAGAACGGGCATCCTACCGCTACGCATTTGGGTTTCGCTTCCTGGAGTTGGTCGAAACGCTTCTGATTTATCCGCGTGCCTTCGTGTTCTTCCTTCCAGAAGCATCCGCCGCCCGCGCCGCAGCAGAAAGTCCGATTCTTCGACTGCTCGATCTCAGCGATCTCGGTGCCGGGAATCGCGCCGAGCGCGCTGCGAGCGCTGTCCCATTTGCGATTGTGCCGCGCCATGTAGCACGGGTCGTGATAGGTGATGCGCTCATTGATTTTGCCGCGCGGTTTCAGGCGTCCAGCCTGGATCAGTTCGTCGATAAACTCGGCTTCGTGCAGGACCGTGTAGTTGCCGCCGAAGTCCGGATACTCATTTTTGAGATTGTGAAAGCAATGCGGGCATTGAGTGACGATTCGCCGCGGCTTGTAGCGATTGAGCGTCTCGACGTTCTGCGCTGCCACCGTCGCGTACAGGTATTCGTTGCCGAGCCGGCGCGCCGGGTCGCCGGTGCATGCCTCCTCGCGCCCGAGGATCGCAAACTTGACGCCCGCCTGTTTCATCAAGCCCGCGAATGACTTGCTGACTCGCTGGTTGCGCTCGTCGTACGAGCCGGCGCATCCCACCCAGTACAGCACGTCGATGTCCGACGGATCTTCGAGCTCCGCGATCTCGGGAATTTCCAGCCCCTTCGCCCATTCGGCGCGCTTTTCCTGCGCAAGGCCCCACGGATTTCCCTGGTTCTCGATTCCCTTGAACGCTCCCGTCAGCTCGGTCGGGAATCTCGATTCCATCAGCACGTCGTAGCGCCGCATATCGACGATTCGCTGAATGTGCTCGATGCCGACCGGGCAGCCCTCTTCGCACCATCCGCACGACGTGCATCCCCACACCGCTTCTTCGGTTGCGACCTGCGTGATCATGTCGGGGCCGTTCCACGCGGGCGCTTCGGCGTTTTTGTTGTCGGCGGGCTTGCCGTTGGCTTTCGCCGCAAGCAGAAACGGCGCCTTGTCGAGCAGATGCTCGCGCTGCTCGATCACAAGATACTTTGGATTCAGCGTTTTGCCGGTTGCGACTGTGGGACAGTTGATCGTGCAGCGCCCGCACTCGAGGCACGAGCCCATGTCGAGCAGTTGCTTCCACGTGTACTGCTCGACCTGCGAGACGCCAAAAGTCTCGGCGTTTTCGAAATCCTTGATCGGCGCGAGCCGTCCGCGCGGACCCATGTTGCGGAAGAAAAGATTCAGCGGCCCGAACATCAGATGACGCAGCTTGGTGAACGGGAAACAGAACAGCAGCGTGAACACGGACAGCACGTGCACCAGCCACAGCCATCGATGATACGTTGCGCCGGCGCCGAGCGCGCCCTCGATACGTCCCACGACGCGCCCAACGTATGCCCATTCGGTGAACGCGGGATGCGCCGCGTTGATACGCGCGCCCTCGAGCATCAGGCCCGTGACGGCAGCCAGCACCATCATCGACATCGGGAACCAATAGCCGAGCCGGTTCTCGAGATTGTCGCGCATTTTCTCCGCGGGCGGCTCGTTCAGCACCATGGGTTTGCGAAGGGAGCGCCGCGCACCTTCCATCAGCACGCCGAGAATGAGCAGCAGGAAGAAGGTGTCCATCGCGGCTTTGAAGTAGAGATAGAAGTCGCCGTAGTAGAAGTAGAAATCGAGGCCGAACAGATCGAACAGGTCGCGCACGTCGCTGTTGATCGCGACGATAGTCGTGCCGATGAACAATCCGACGAATGCGACGTAGAACGCGTAATGCATCCAGCCCCACGTCTCGCGAATCACGTTGCCCTGGCCGAACGAATCGCGCAGCGCGAGCAGGAGCCGCTCGATCGGACGATCGAGACGCTCGTCGGACACGCCGAGACTCACCAGCCGGTACCAGCGGACGCCGGCGTAGATGAACGCGGCAATCAGGAGCCCGAGCAGCCCGTACATCAGCACGATGAACGGCACGGGGATGTTCCACAGGATCTGGCGGGTGACTTGCTCGTTCATGTGCGCTCCATCGGAAAAGCCGGTGGCGAAGGTGCCTGTAACAGACTCTTAAATCAGACCATCGCGGATGAATTCAATCCATACGGGGAACTAAGAACCGGTACCCGCTTCGCGTTCGCGAAGCTTTAGGAACCTAACCCCTAACCCCTTCCCCTGGTGGAAGGGGAACCGGATTAGGGCGATTCAATCGTGGATCGTGAGGCGGTCTTGCTCTACGTGTTCGAACCATCTTGCGAGCGCGTTGGTCATTTTTGTAACGCGGTCGGGTTGTTTCGCGGCTAGGTCGTTGCGTTCGAAGGGGTCGTTGACGATGTCGAATAGTTGCGCTGGCGGTGGAGCGGGTTTGACGCGCTCGGGCATCGGCGTGCGGGCGATTTCGTGGAAGTTCTCGGGGTTGTATTTGGATTGGATGTCCATCGCGAGGTCTTCGTTGGTTACCTGCATCAGCTCGCGAATTGCGGGGCGCACGAGCTTCCATCGACCGTCGCGCATCGCGGCGTTGCATTCACCGTCGGGCGTGTAGCGGTTCCACTGCCAGAAACGTTCGGTCGGGACCTTGCCATGCTCGCCTTGTAGCGTCGGCATCACGTTGATTCCGTCGAGCTTGAGATCGCGCGGCGCCTCTGCGCCCGCGAGTGCTAGAAGAGTCGGCAGCCAGTCGGTGAAATGAACCATGTCATGGACCTGGCGGCGGCCGTCGAGTCCTGCGGGCCATCTGATCACCATCGGGAGGCGGATTCCGCCTTCATACACGAGCGTCTTGGCGCCGGCGAAGCCGCAATTGAAGCGGTCGGTACACATCTCGCCCTTGCCACCGAATTGCGGACCGTTGTCGCTCGAGAACATCACGATTGTGTTGTCTGAAAGCCCGCAGTTTTCGAGCGTGTCGAGTACGCGCGCGATTCCGCGATCCATGCATTCGATCATCGCGTAGATTTGGCTGACCGCGGGCGTGAAGTTGCAGCTCGCCTTGTACGGCGCGGCGTCGGCCTCGGGCGCTTCGAGGGGAAAATGCGGCGCGTTGTACGCGAGGTAGAGAAAAAATGGGTCGCCGCGATGGCGCTGGATGAACTCCGTCGCCTCGTCGGTGAAGACGTCGGTCAGGTAGCGGCCGTCGCTGCGCGAGATCGAGCCGTTGCGATCGAGATTCCACCGGTAGTAGGGCTGCCAACCGCCGGAAAATCCCGCGAACTCGTCGAAGCCGCGGCGGTTGGGATGGTAGCGCGAATCGTACGCGCCATTGTGCCATTTACCGATGAGCCCGGTCGCGTAGCCGGCGCGCTTCAGCAGTTCGGCTGTCGTTAATTCACGAAGGGCGAGGCGATCGAGCCCGCGCGTCTCGAGCGTGTCGATCACGCCTGTGCGATGGGGGTAGCGGCCCGTCATCAGCGACGCTCGCGCCGGCGCGCATACGGGAGACGCCGAATAATGCTGCGTCAGGCAGACGCCATCGCTGACGAGATGATCGAGTGTCGGCGTGCGCGACGCGCCGTAGTTGAAGCATCCGAAATCGCCGTAACCCATGTCGTCGGCGAGAATCAGCACGATGTTCGGGCGGATCGTCATTCGATGAGCCTCGACCGAATTCGTATCACAAGAGATGGGGGCGAATGCGAGCGGCAGAAATTGTGCGCGCAGATAATTGTGGTGCTTGCCCCTGGTGGCGGCCCAAGCGCATTGTACCAACACGGTCTTAAGCTCGCACGCGCCGCACGTGGTGCCATGGACGATAAGCGACGCCCAGGCGCAGGCAATCATGGGAGTGCGGCGGTAGCATCCCGAGTTGGGGACCCAAGAAGCTGCGTGCGAAGCTAGACCAGCGCGCGTCCGGGCAAAGCTGGCCCGCAGCGGGTTGCCGCTCCTCCGCTCATGAACCACGCCTCTGCCGTCGTAATCCTCGCGCTGCTCCTCTTCGGCCCGCTCGCCGTCGCGAGCATCGAGCACAATATCGAGCTCTACTGCCTCGCCCTCGGCGTGCTTGCGACCCTGCTCGGCACCGGCTTCACGCGGGCGTTGATCCTCGACGCGCTGCACGAGCCTATCGCCATCAGCATCGCGGTGATGGTCGCGGCTCTTCTCTTCGGATGGACGCGTCCTGCGCTCGACCGGGGATTCCGGCATTTGCGCAGGCGAGTATCGCGGCCCGTGCTGACCGCCGCGTCGATTTTCGTGATCGCATCCGTCTCGAGCATCATCACCGCGATCGTCGGCGCGCTGGTATTGGTCGAGGTGATCGGCTTGCTGCATTTCCCCAGCGACAAGCGCGTGCGCGTGACGGTCGCGGGATGCTTCGCGATTGGCATGGGCGCATCGCTGACTCCGCTGGGCGAGCCGCTCTCGACGCTGGCCGCCCGCGCGCTCGATCTGCCCTTCATGGGACTCTTTCAGATGCTGGCGCCGTGGGTATTGCCGGGCGTGCTCGCGAGCTCAGTAGTTGCCGGCGCATTTGCGCGCGGCGAATACGACGAAGCACCCGCGGGCGTGCACGTACATCAATCCTACGCGGCGATTTTCGTTCAAGCCGTCAAGGTCTTCGCGTTCATCGCCGGGCTCGTGCTGATCAGCCACGCCTACGGCCCGATCGCGAACGAGTACGTCAGCAAGATGAGCAACGACCTTCTGTTCTGGGCCAACACTGTGTCGGCCGCGCTCGACAACGCGACGATGGTCGCGCTCGAAGTCCACGGCATGACGATTCCGCGCGCGCGCGAGGCCATTCTGTCGCTGCTGGTCTCCGGCGGGATGCTGATACCCGGCAACATCCCGAACATCGTGAGCGCCGGCGCGCTCAGAATCGGGAGCGCGGCGTGGGCGAAGATCGGCGTGCCGATGGGTCTGGTCATGTTAGGCATTTATTTTGCTGTAATCAAAATGGCGGGCTGATTGGGGAAAAAATTGTTGCAGAATGCAAGGGTTCCTTCACAACGGCGCGAATGCTGCAGGATGTGAAGCTGCTTGAAAATGCGTCAGATGCTCGCCGGATGAGCGTTGCGTTCGAGGGGATTTCGTGACAAACAACGAGGTTCAGAGTTCGATCAAATCAAGTACAAACATGCCGCCCCGTTGAGCGGCCAGGAGGGTTACGGGTTCGATGACGCCTAAACAAGTATTGGCAATGATAAAGGACAAGGGCGTGGTGATGGTCGATGTGAAATTCATCGATCTGCTCGGCACGTGGCAGCATTTCACTGCCCCGATTTCCGAGTTCAAGGACGAAGCGCCCTTCGATGAAGGCCTCGGCTTCGACGGTTCCTCGATTCGCGGCTGGCAGGCCATCGACAACAGCGACATGCTGGTGATCCCCGATCCGGACACCGCGGTGATGGATCCTTTCACCAAGGATCCGACGCTCAGCATCATCGCCAACATCTCCGATCCCATCACCCGCGCCGACTACACTCGCGACCCGCGCAACATCTCGCGCAAGGCCGAGGCGTACTTGAAGACCACCGGCATCGGCGACTCGGCGTACTTCGGTCCCGAGCCGGAGTTTTTCATCTTCGACTCGCTCCGCTACGACACCACGCAGAATTCGAGCTACTACTACATCGATTCGAACGAAGGTAACTGGAACAGCGGGAAAGAAGGCGCAGTCAAGGACGGCGCGAACCTCGGCTTCAAGGTCAAGAACAAGGCCGGCTACTTCCCGGTCCCGCCGGTCGACACGCTGCAGGACATCCGCACCGAGATGGTGCTCGAGATGGAGCGCGTCGGCATCCGCGTCGAGAAACAGCATCACGAAGTCGCGACCGCCGGCCAGGCTGAAATCGACATGCGCTTCCAGACGCTCACCAAAATGGCCGACTGGCTCACCTGGTACAAATACATCGTCAAGAACGTCGCGGTGCGCCACGGGATGACCGCCACCTTCATGCCCAAGCCTATTTTCGGCGACAACGGCACCGGCATGCACACCCATCAGAGCATCTGGAAGGGTGACACGCCGCTGTTCGCGGGCAACGGTTACGCCGGGATGTCGGAAACCGCGATGCACTACATCGCGGGCATCCTGCATCACGCGCCGACCATCGCGGCCTTCACCAATCCGGGCACCAACTCGTATCGCCGGCTGGTGCCGGGCTTCGAGGCTCCCATCAACCTCGCGTACTCGTCGCGCAACCGCTCGGCCTCGGTGCGAATTCCGATGTATTCGCCGTCGCCCAAGGCCAAGCGAATCGAAGTGCGCTTCCCTGACCCGACCTGCAATCCGTATCTCGCGTTCTCCGCGATGTTGATGGCGGGGATCGACGGGATTCAGCGCCGGCTCGATCCGGGCCAGCCGCTCGACAAGGACATATACGCACTCACGCCGGCCGAGCTCGCAGAAGTGCCGAGCATGCCCGCGTCGCTCGAGGAGTCGCTCGGCAACCTGAAGAAGGATCACGAGTTCCTGCTTAAGGGCGACGTGTTTACGGAAGACCTGATCGAGACCTGGATCGATTACAAGATGGCGAACGAAGTCAGCGCTATTCGTCTGCGGCCCCATCCGTACGAATTCGCGCTCTACTACGACGCGTAAGCACACCACTGCGCGTCGACCAAAGCGAAGCGGCGGGCCAAACGGTCCGCCGCTCCTTTTTTCTTCCGTACACTCTCTGTGCGGAGACGTTATAGTGCGCATCCGGTTCCCCTTCCCGCTCGGGAAGGGGTTAGGGGTTAGGTGGTTTATCCCGCGCTAGCGCTTCGACCTTTTCGAGCCGCTCCTGCAACTTCTTGTTGTCCTCGCGAAGCTTGTCGATGTCTTCGCGCAATCGCTGCCCTTCCTCGACGCGGCTGCGGCCTTCGCTGATCGAAGTGATGGCGTCGTTCGCATGCCGCTGCACGCGGCCGTCAAGGTCGCGATCGACCAGCCGTCGGAGCGCCGGGATCGCGCGCGCGTCGCCGATCTCGGCGAAGGCGGACGGGATACGCATCCGCACCATGAACTCGCGATCGTCGACGAGCGGCGTCATGAAATCGAGAATCTCGACGCGCCGGTTATCCTTGAGTCCCGCAAAGCGCGCGAGCGCGCCCACTGCGGCCACGCGCGCCCGCGGCGGCCTGCCGTATGCCGAGAAGTCGCGAGCGACGTCGATCGCGCGCTCGTCGCGCAGCTCAGCCATCCCGGCGATCGCGTGCGCTCGTATCACTTCGAGATACGAGTCGCGCCCAAGAGCCTCCGTCAGATGCGCGAACGCGCGATCGTCACGCGTCTTGCCGAGCGACAGTATTGCCTCGGCTTCGACAAAGTAGCTTTCATCGCCGGCGTCGACGACGGCCGCAAGCGCCGACGCTGCTCGCGCGTCGCCGCGGAAATTGCCGAGCGCGCGGGCCGCTGCGCGCCGCACCTTCGGATGCGGCAGCTTGAGTCCTTCGAGCAGCGCGTCGAGCGCGGCGGTCGTGCGAATCGTGCCGAGCGCTGTCGCCGCGTCGGCCTGCACGCCCCAGAACTTGTCCGTGAGCATCGTGTCGCGCAACGCTGCAGTGGCTTGGGGACTGCCCTCGGTGCCGAGTTCGCGAGCTGCCGCCGCGCGCCCGATCGCTTCGGGAGCGTGGCGCAGCACGGCTTCGAGCGCCTCGCGCCCGCGCTTGTGCTTGAGGGTCTTCAGGACGTCGTGCTCGGGATCGAAGCGCACCGCCTTGGGCGCCTTGTCCATGACAAAGTTGAAGCCCTGCTCGCGCTCCTTTATCTCGACGCGATGCCGGGTCTCGTGACCATCGGCATCCATCAGCGCAATCGTGACGGGAAAGCTGAACGCGGAAGCGATCGTGTCGCCGGTCTTGTGCGTTTGCTTGACGGTAACGCTGAGCAGCTTCTTCTTGTCGTCGAAGGAACTGGTGACTTCGATTTCGGGATGCCCTTCCTTGTACACCCACTGGTCGAAGAAAAAGTCGAGACTGCGTCCCGTCGTCTCCTCGAACGCGCGCTGCAGGTCCTGCGTGATGACGTTGCCGCCGCGATGCCGCGTGCAATACAGATTGAGCGACTTGAAAAACAGCTGATCGCCGGTGACTCGGCGCAGCATGTGCAGCACCAGGCTGCCCTTCTCGTAGAGATGGCGATCGAACAGCTCGATCGGCGTGCGATACCGATTGCAAACGATCGGACGGCGGTAGCGATTGGCATCTTCGTCGAGATAGGCCTCGCGATCCTGGCGGACATTCCACGCGAACTCGTCGGCGCCTAGATTCTCCTCGCACCACAGCGCCTCGAAGTAAGTCGCGAAGCCCTCGTTGAGCCACGCGTGCGCCCAATCGCGGCAGGTGAGCAGGTCGCCCCACCACTGATGAGCGAGTTCGTGCGCGACCAGCGGATCGCTCTTGAAGTCGAGATGCGCGCGCGCGTCGTGCAGCGTGCTGTCGGTTTGTGTAGTCGCCGACGTGTTCTCCATCCCGCCGAAAATGAAATCGCTGACCGCGACCTGCGCGTACTTGGCGTAAGGATATGGCACGCCGATCGCGCGCTCGAAAAACTGGATCATCTTCGGCGTGTTGCCGAACGCACGTCGCGCGTCGTCCTCGCGCCCGGGCTGGACGTAGTACGTGACGGGAGTGTCGCCGGCGCGTTCTTCGATCATCGTGAACTCACCGGCGGCCAGCGTGATCAGATACGAGGAATGCGGCACCTCATGACGCCAATGAAAGGTGCGCGTCTTCGCCGCGGCGTTCGAAGACGTGCCGACGAGGGCGCCGTTGGAAACCGCAGTGAATTTTTCGGGTACGGTCGCGATGATCTCGCTGGTGGTGCGATTGTTGGGGTAGTCGTAGCACGGAAACCAGTAACGCGAGTCCTCGTCCTCGCCCTGCGTCCAGGCTTGCTGCGGCTTGTTCGGATAGGCGGAGTCGGGGCCGACAAAATAGAGTCCGCGACGCGGCTGTCCCGCGTAGTCGATCGCGATCTCGATCTCTTCGCCGGCGCCGAGCGCGCGCGGCATCGCAATCCGCAGCTTGCCGTCGGAGGTCTCGAAGGTCGCAGGCTCGCCACCCACACGCACGGCGCGAATGTCGAGTTCGGCGGCGTCGAATTCGAGGCGCTCGAGCGGGCCGGCGATCGCGGAGAGTCGATGCGTCGCGGTGCCGGAAATTCTTTTCGCGTCGAAGTCGAGCGTGACTTCGAGCTTGATATGATTGATGCTCGCGGCTCGATCGCGCGCCCATTTTGCCTCGACGTGTTGAGGTTGAAACGCGCGGCGTCCACGGGCGAACGCGACCGTAAAGGCCTCGCGATCGCCAAGGTCCATCGCCAATTGATCGAGAAATCGCGGCTTGTGCATGCCGGTGATGTTATGAACCACAGCGCCCGCGCGCAAACGCGAAAGGCGGCAAAGAGATTGAATGCGGGGCTCCGCGCCCCGCGCCCCCGGCAGGGGTGACCCCTGCACCCGGTATCAGGAGAAGAAAGATGCGGGCTTACGCCCTGTTAGAAGTGAGGGGGGAAGAAAGCCGTGTCACGCATCGAGCATCACGATGATGGCTTCGTTCGCTGCCAGCGTCAGCGGAGATTTCGCGGCCTGCGCTGGGCGAGCGGCAATCGTGCTCAGCAGGACCTTGCCGGCCGGCAAATCGATCTCGCGCGACTCGGCAGTGAAATTCAGGGCGACGACAATGTGCTGCTCGCGCGTGTCGCGATGGAACACGAGGCAATCTTCGGGCGCCCCTTCGAAGGCGCGGTAGCTGCCCTCGACAATCGCCGGCGTCGATTTGCGAAGTTGGATCAGTCGGCGATAGAGCGCGAGCATCGAGTGCGGATCGTTCAACTGGTTTGCGACGTTGACCGCCTTGAAGTCTCCGCAGGGCAGCCAGGTCTGCGCGCTCGTCGAGAATCCGCCGTTGCGCATGTCCGACCATTGCATCGGCGAGCGGCAACCGTCGCGTCCGACCGGATCGCGTTTGCGATCGGCGGGAATTTCCGCGTCGCGCATTCCAATCTCTTCGCCATAGTAGATGAACGGCGTGCCGCGCAACGTGAGTAGCATCACGGCTGCGACGCGGGCGCGCGCGTCCGCATCGCCACTGCGCGAGTAGCGCGAGATGTGGCGCGGGAAATCGTGATTCGAGAGCGTCCAGGTCGGCCACGCGCCGGCGCCGAAGGATTTTTCAGTAAGCTCGATCGCGTCTCGAAAGCGCCGAGCGTCATAGCGCGCGAGTAGAAAGCGGAAATTGAACGCAAGCTGCAATTCGTCCGGCCGCAGGTAGTCGGCCAGCCGCTCCTGCTCGCGCGGCCACGTCTCACCGACCAGTATCCGCTCTCCGTATTCGTCGGCGGCGCGCCGAAATCCACGAACGATGTCGTGAACCTCGGGCCGATCGGTGCTGTAAAGAGGATCCGGCATGCCTCGCCTCAGCCAGGGAATGTCTGAATCGTCGGTATCGCGAATCGGATTGTCGCGCAGCTGGTCGTCCTTGATGAGATTGGCGATCACGTCGATGCGGAAACCGTCGGCGCCGCGATCCAGCCAGAAGCCGATGACGTCGTGCATCGCCTCGACCACTTCCGGATTTCGAAAATTCAGATCCGGTTGCTGCTCTAGGAACGTGTGCAGGTACCACGCCTGCGAGCCCGTGTCGTACTTCCACGCGGAACCGCCGAAGGTGCTCTGCCAGTTGTTCGGCGCGTGATCGGGCGTGCCGGTGGCCCAGATGTACCAGTCGCGTTTTGGATTGGCGCGCGACGCTCGCGACTCGACGAACCATGGATGCTGATTCGAAGTGTGATTGGGCACCAGGTCGACGATCACTCGAATCCCGCGCCGGTGCGCCTCCGCGACCAGCCGATCGAAGGCGGCGAGGTCGCCGAGGTCCGCATGAATGCCGCAGTAGTCGCTGACGTCGTAGCCCCAATCGTCGAGCGGCGACGGGTTGATCGGGTTCAGCCAGATGGCGTCGATGCCGAGCGCGCTCAAATAGTCGAGATGCGCGGTGACGCCGTCGAGGTCGCCGATGCCGTCGCCGTTAGAATCGGCAAACGAGCGCGGATAAATCTGGTAGAAGACGGCGCGCTGCCACCACTGCAAAGCCATCGCGCAGTTCGCGTCGCGATCAGCCCGCGCGCGAGCCCATCATGTCGGCGAAGTTGGTCGCGTAGAATTGTTCCCTGGCGGCCTCCGACAGATTCGGCGTCGACAGCTCGAAGCGCTTGAGCGGATTGCGCCCGCCCTCGATATGCGGGTAGTCCGACGAGAACATGCACAGCTCCGGGCCGGCCTGCTCGACGATCCATCCCACCGGCTCATGCGGATAGGGCGTGAAGCGCAGGTTGCGGCGGACGTAGTCGGACGCCTTCATCGGCATGCGCAGGTACTTTTCCGATTTGACGAACGTCTCCTGCGAGATGTCCAGACGCCGCAGCCACGGCACGATCCACATCGCGCCCTGCTCGATACATCCGCCGCGCAGCCGCGGGAATTGTTCGAAGATGCCGTCGAGGACCATCGCCGACAGAAAAATTTCCGGCATCACGTGGATCGTCATGAAATCTTTCGAGCGGATGTTCTCGCCGCCGCCGAGAAAGTCGGTCACCGGGCGATCGTTGTTGTGAAATTCGCGCGGGACCGGGCGGCCGCCGCCGCCAACGTGCAGCATGAACGGAACGTCGGCGTCCTGCAGGCGCGCCCATACCCCGTTGAAGTCGGGATGAGTCGGAGATTTTTCTCCGGGCGGCAGCGAGGGGATGTGTATCGCGGCGCATCCCAATCGAATCGCCTCGTCGATTTCCTTCTCCGCGAGTTCGGGGATGTCGAGCGGCACGAAGCCGACGCCGAGCAGCCGCTTGTCATCGCGGCAGAAGTCCGCGATCGCGCGGTTGTGCGCGCGCGTGCCGCCGTACAGGACCTCGGGCGTCGAGCGAACCTGGTCGAACTCGCCCCAGAAATGCGTGATCGCAAAGGTCGTGAAGACCAACTGCGAGTTGAAGCCGAGCAGATCGAGCGCGCGCCTGCGCTCGTCCGGATCGAATGCGCCGAGCGCTTCCCATCCCTTGCGCAGCATCAGATTCTGTTCCGCGTCGGCGACCGCGGCGGGATTTTTATGGCGCTCGTCGGCATGCGCGATCGCCTTCTCGACCATCTTACCGCCCGAGCCGATCGCCAGCGGATGCAGTTTCGCGCGGATGTCGGGATCGGCGTGGGAAATCAGCCAGTCCCGAGTCTCCATGATGTGGCTGTCAGCGTCGTTGAAGATTCGGCCTTCGGCGTATGGCATCAGCGATAACCTCGGCGTCGTGGAATTCGCGCGGCGTCGAACCGCCTGCGCGTTTCGACTTCAAGATAGTGGACGACGGGTGTGGCGTATAGAGGGTTCGAGTGAAGATCGATCTCGACTATTTCTTGAATCCCATATCGCGAAGGCATTCGAGTGCCTCATCGGCTTTGTCAGCGTACACCATCAGACGAGTGGGGATGTAGTGTCCGCCGCCATATCCTATGCGCGATGCGTTCTCGTCGAAGATGAAGCTCTCGATCCGCACGGATTCGAGAGCGTCGCGTGCGATCGAGGTCAGTGTAGGATCGAAGGTCGCGAACACCTCGACCAGCTTGTCGGGATCCGGATTCAGGAAATTCACTTGTCCGTGAAGCCGAGTTCGTTCAGCCGGTCGCGCGCGTCCTTGGCGGCGTCGCGATGAACCATCAGGCGCGTCGGCACCGCGGCTGTCGTGCCGAGCAGCCGCGACGAGCCTGCGTCGAAGACAAACGACTCGATGCCGGCCTCGTTCAGGTAGTCATGCGCCATCCGGACCGGCGTCGGATCGATGCTGGTGAAAATTTCCTCGAGCTCGGATGGATCGGGCATTTCCTTGTCGGGCATTGGGTTCCTTTCTGGATCGCGAAGCGTCAATTGGCGGAGGTCGACGCGGACGTAATTCCCTTCACCCGATTGTAGATGAGGGCGGCGCCGCCGACTACCAACAGTATCGCGATCAAAGCGTCGAAGCGATGAAAATACGGCGCGAGGTCCTTCCAGTGCTGACCGAGTTTCATCCCGCCATACGCCAGCGCCAGACACCATATGTATGACCCGAGCAGCGTGTAGATGGTAAACGGCAGCAGCTTCATTCGCGACACGCCCGCGGGAAACGCGATGAAGGTGCGCACCACGGGCAGCATGCGGCTCCAGAAGACAGTGTGCGAGCCCCATCGCTCGAAAAAGCGGTCGGCGGTTTCGAGTTCGTGCTCGGCGATCAGCACGTAACGCCCGTAGCGCTCGATGAACGGCCGGCCGCCATACTGCCCGACGAAATACGCGACATACGAGCCGAGCAGGCATCCGACGGCGCCCGCAATCGCAACCATGTTCAGACCGAAGCGTCCCGTCGCGACCAGGTAGCCCGAGAACGGCATGATGATTTCCGACGGCAGCGGTATGCATGCGCTTTCGATCGCCATCATCAGGACCACGCCGCCATAACCGAGCGCGGAAATCGTCGCGACGATGAATGCCGAGAGCCCGGAAATTAGCTTGTCGATCATTTTCTTTCGATGCGCGCCTATCACGAAAGCGCAAGCGCACAATGTGGCATGGCGTGGCCGCGGTTGCGAGACGCCCGGCGGTTCAAAAATGCGTGCCGCGGGCTTGGACATGAAATGACAAATGTCGCATACTGCATATATGTTGAACGCCAACGTCGCGAACCAGTCGAGGTTATATCGATGGCTAACAATACGCTGACCGTTACCGACAATCGGACCGGGAAGAAATATGAGCTGCCGATCGAGGAGGGCGACGTGATTCGGGCGGCGGATTTGCGGCAGATCAAAGTTGGCAAAGATGACTTTGGGCTGATGTCTTACGATCCGGCGTTCACCAACACTGCGTCGTGCCGCAGCCGGATTACGTTTATCGACGGCGACAAGGGAATCCTGCGCTATCGGGGATATCCGATCGAAGAGCTCGCCGAGAAGAGCAACTACCTCGAGACCGCGTATCTGATCGTCAAGGGCGAGCTGCCGGACCGGTCGCACTACGAGCGCTGGGAGAACAACATCAAGATTCACACGATGGTGCACGAGAATATCAAAAAGTTCATGGAGGGGTATCGCTACGACGCGCATCCGATGGGGATGCTGCTCGGGACGGTCGGCGCGCTCTCGACGTTTTATCCCGACGCGAACGAGATTCACGACCTCGAATCGCGCCGCCTGCAGACGCGCCGGCTGATCGGCAAGATGCCGACGCTGGCGGCGTTCGCGTTTCGGCATACGCGGGGACTGCCGTACGTCTATCCCGACAACGAGCTCAGCTATACCGGCAACCTGCTCTCGATGCTGTTCAAAATGACGGAGCTCACGTACAAGCCGGACCCGGTGCTCGAACGCGCGCTCGATGTGCTGTTCATCCTGCACGCCGATCACGAGCAGAACTGCTCCGCCAACGCGATGCGCGCGGTGGGAAGCTCGCAGCCCGATCCGTATGCGTGCGCCGCGGCCGCGGTCGCCGCGCTCTACGGCCCGCTCCATGGCGGCGCGAACGAAGCCGCAATCCGGATGCTTATGGAAATCGGCTCGGTGTCAAATATTCCGGCGATGATCAGGAAAGTGAAAGAGGGCGAGCGCCGGCTGATGGGCTTTGGCCATCGGGTGTACAAGAACTACGATCCGCGTGCGAAAATTCTCAAGGAGATGGCGGCGCAGGTGTTCGAGGTGACCGGGCGCAACCCGCTGATCGATATCGCGATCGAGCTCGAGCGCATCGCATTACAGGACGATTACTTCATCTCCCACAAGTTGTATCCCAACGTGGATTTCTATTCGGGAATAATTTACCAGGCGATGGGTTTTCCGATGACGATGTTCCCGGTGCTGTTCGCGATTCCGCGGACTTCGGGATGGATGGCGCAATGGGCCGAGATGGTGCGCGACAGCGAACAGAAGATCGCGCGGCCGCGCCAGGTTTATGTCGGCGAGGGGCTCCGGCACTATTCGCCGCTGAATTCGCGGCCGGTGCCGACGCAGCGCGAAGATGCGGTGAGCGAAGCAATCTAACGTTAGTTAGATAGAATTCAAAGCTCCTGACCGCTGCTGTTGGTATTTGTGTAGTCCATAGCTTGGCCTACGGCGCAAATCCCTGCTATTAGTAGTGAAAGCATCTGGATGAAGTCCAAGGGTGCTTAATTATCAAGGAGGCGGTGCTGCGATGGGCAAGAATGGCGGCGATCCAAGCGACACTATCTTGACGCTCGAAGAAGCCCTCAAGCGCTTCAAGCGCAAGAGGAGTGAAGAAGGCGTGCGGATCGGGGACGAGAGCGTGACGGGCGCTGAGGAAGGCATGGCGGGCTCTAATGTCCATGCAATCTTTTCGGCCACGGTCAGACGTGAGGAGGAGCGGGCTGCGGCTAGCGACCTCATCTCGGAAGATTTCAGCGTGAGTGCTCCCGCTCAGCGCAACGAGGCGAACGCCGGCATGCCGGCGAGCGAAGATCTCGTCGCGATGATCGACGGCATTCCGCGCACGCTCCATCAGCTCGAGCAACTCGCGGCGGCCGAAAAAGCTTACGCGCAAGATTTTCCCGACGATGCGCAGGTGGATGCCGAGGTCGACGAGGACGATTCGGAGGATTCGGGCGAAGTGCACGTGATGGCACTCGCGGCGCGCCATTCGCTGGTCCGCGACTACGCGTTCACCGCGATGGGCACCGCACTGATGGTGTTGGTCGCGTTCCTGATGACGCGCGTGCCGACCGTCAACAACAACAACCGGCCGAATCTGGTGGCGCAGAGTATCGCGACGCCGGCGCTGAAAGCGTCCTCGCTAATAAGCACCGCCGACCTGATCACGAATCTGGTCATGGTCCCGGACGTTGATGAACAATTCGCCTCGTCGGGGATGCCGAAGCTCAAGTCCGACGAGCTCGAGGCGCGGATCAAAGACACACTCAAGTTGCGCGCCTTCACCGACATCGGCGTATCGGTCTCGAGCATGGGCGACGCGTACTTGGCGGGCGAAGTTTATAGCCTGAACGAGGCGCGCAAGATCTCGCAAATCGTGCATCGCGTGAACGGCGTGAATCAGGTTCATTTTCTGCATCCCGACGTTCAACCTGCGGACCGTCCCGCATACTTTGGCGTGACGACGGCGTTTGCGCCCGAGGTTTGGGGAGCGAAGGTGCGTGCCGTATTTATCGGGTCGCCGGCGGACAAGGCCGGAATCAAGCCGGGCGATGTGATCAGCGAGTTTGACGGCAAGACCGTCCCCGACGGCAAAACACTTAATGATATAATCGCGCAGTACGCTCCTGGGCAGCGAGTGCAATTCCGCGTATGGCACGACGGCCAGCCCGAGTACCTGGTGGCGCGTATCGGCGAGCTGACGACGGTGGCAAGCCGGTAATCGAGCCACGCTTTTTGCGGTGAGTGACTCAGGGGCGGTTCATCGAACCGCCCCTTTTTTTGAATATCACGCCCGCGGAGCGAAGCGCGCCTTGCGCTTCTCGAGAAACGCGCGCGCACCTTCCTCGATGTAGCCCGCGCGAACGCACAGCACCTGGTTGCGATCCTCGATGGCGACCGCCTGCTCCAGGCTGCCGGCGTCGATGTTTATCGAGAGACATTCCTTCGTGAGGCGCAATCCCAGCGGCGAAGTCTCGGTCATCTCGAGCGCGAGTTTGGCCGCCGCCGCATCGAGCTCCGCGTCCGGCATCAGCTCCGATACCAGGCCGGTCGCGAATGCGCGTTGCGCGTTGATGAAGCGTCCCGTCAGCATCAGCTCGGACGCGACCGAGCTGCCGACGGCGCGCGGCAGAAAATAGCTGACGCCCATGTCGCACGCGCTCAGCCCGATGCGAATGAACGCGGCGTTGAAGCGCGCCGACTCTCCTGCGATGCGCACGTCGCAGGCGAGCGCGAGCGCGAAGCCGCCGCCGGCGGCGGGTCCGCGAATCGCCGCGATGAACGGCTGCGGTGCGCGCCGAATCGCGACGACCAGGTCGCTCATCCGGCGCTGGCTTTCGACTGTGCCGATGGTTGACGCGCCCAGTTCGGTGCCGCCGCGGTTCTGTTCCTTGAGATCGAGTCCGGCGCAAAAGGCGCGTCCCGCACCCTTCATCACGACGACGCGCGTCGCGGTTTCGGTCGGCAGCCGATGCAGGAAGTCCTCGAGCTCCGCGACCATTTGCGCACTGAGCGCGTTCAGATTGTGGGGACGGTTGAGCGTCAGCCATGCGACCTCGCCGTCATTTTTGATGTCGATTGCTTCGTATGTCATTTCAAATTCGACTCCCTGATGCGCAGCTTTGAGTTCTTCTGCCAATCTTTCGCTAACAATAAGGCAACATGACGCACATTCGCCAAGCTTCACAACCTCTGACGGGCGCGCATTAGTTACTATTGACTTAATCGTGGCACGGTTAGAGGCTGGTAAATGAGCTTTTGTGAGGCATTGAGCGATAACGCTCGTTAAAGGGGAATTGACCGATCTCCCGGATGGGAGGCTTGCATACAAAATGGCATCGCCGGAAGAAATTCTTACCATCTCGGAATTGTCGACGCACCTCCGCGTCCATCCGACAACGATTTACCGCTTGCTGCGCGAAGGACGGATACCCGGCTTCCGCGTCGGCAGCGCCTGGCGATTCAGCCGCGCGGCGATCGAAGTGTGGGAGCACGGGCAGGTTGGTCCAATCGAGGGAGAATCCGCGCCCACGCGCAAAGCCAAAGGCCGCAAGCCTCGCAAGTAAACAGTCCCTTCCAGATAGTACGCTCCGTTCCCGCCGTGCGAAGCGCGAGCGCAGGCCTGCGCCGTTTGACAAGCGCGCCGTCAACCTAATAGCTAACCTCAAAAGTACATGGCGGAGAGTTTCGCGCCGATGGCAACGCAGACGAAATACACCGACGTCAAGGGATACGCGACTTACTACTACTATAACGGCGCCACTACGCTGCCTGACGTGGTGCCGGACTTCTCGCGCGGGCGCAAGATTTTGTTTGTGCATGGCGCGGGCTCGAACGGCCACACCTGGCATCGCCAGATCGAGGCGTTCGGCGGGATGCACAGTCCGATTGCGCTCGATTTGCCGGGACACGGTCGCTCGGCAGGCGTCGAGGGGTTGCGCACCGTCAAGGACTACGCCGATTTCGTCGTGGCGTTTCTCGACGCGTTGAAAATCAAGTCGGCGGTGATTTTGGGACACTCGATGGGCGGCGCGATTGCGATGGATCTCGGGCTGCGGCATGCGGCGCGTGTCGAGGCGTTGATACTCAGTTGCACGGCGTCGAAGTTCAACCTCACGCCGAATCGAATCGAGGGATTGCGCGCAATCACGATGGGCCGCGCGCCGCAGGCCTTCAACACCGACGGGTACTCGCCAAAAACGGCGAAGGAAAATTTCGACGTCGTCCGCGAAGGCTGGATGGAACAAATCAAAACCGATCCGCGCGTCCGCTACACGGATATTCTCGCGTGCTCGCAGGTCGATTTGCGCGACGCGATCGGAAAGATCGACAAGCCGACGCTGGTGATCGCCGGCGCCGACGACAAGGGCACGACTCCCGCCGACGCGGAATTTATCGCAAGCAAAATTCGTGGCGCTACTACAAAGATTATCGCGGACGCTGGTCACTACATCCCACGCGAGCGTCCGGCCGAGTACAACGCCGCTATCGAGCAGTTCGTTTCGTCGATACCGAACTGAAGCAGGAATTCGAGATGAGTTTAAGCCGCAAGACCGCAGTCGCCGGAGTGTTTGAGCATCCTACGCGCTTCGCGCCGGACAAAAGCCTGTTTCAGATAATGGCGGAGAGCGTGCGTGGCGCGCTCGACGATGCCGGGTTGACGCTCAAGGACGTCAACGGGCTGTGCACGACAGGAATGGGCATGGGCGGGATGGGAATAGTCAGCTTCTGCGATTACCTGAACCTGACGCCGAACTTTGTCGACTCGACTTCCATTGGCGGGTCGTCGTTCGTGGCGCATACCGCGCATGCTGCCGCCGCGATTCACGCCGGGCTGTGCGACGTGTGCGTCGTGGTCTATGGCTCGACGGCAGCGTCGTCGCGGTTCGCGATCGGCACGGGCGGCGGGGGCGGAGGCGGCGGCGATCCGTGCGACCAGTACGAAATTCCATTCGGACCGACCACCGTCGGGGCGTACGCGATGATCGCGCAGCGCCATATGCATGACTACGGCACGACCCCGGAGCAACTCGCAGAGATTGCCGTCACGATGCGGCTGCATGCGTCGATGAATCCGGCCGCGAAGTACCGCGATCCGATCACAGTGGAAGACGTGCTCGCGTCGCGAATCATCTCGTCGCCGCTGCATCTGCTCGATTGCTGCATCATCAGCGACGGCGGCGGCGCATTGGTTATCACGTCGGCCGAGCGCGCTCGCGATTTGAAGAAGAAGCCGGTGTACATCCTCGGCACGGGAGAGACGGTGCGGCATTCAGCGCGCGGGCAGCGCGATTTTCTGGAGATTGCGGCGGCGCAGTCGGGGCGGCTGGCGTTCGAGCGCGCGGGCGTCGCGCACAAAGATATCGACATGGCGATGATCTACGACTCGTTCACGATCACCGTGCTCGCGACGCTGGAGAATCTCGGCTTCTGCAAGCGCGGCGAAGGCGGAGCGTTCGTGTCGGGCGGGCGGTTGCGCTTCGACGGCGAATTTCCGATCAACACCGACGGCGGCGGCCTGTCGTCGAACCATCCGGGAATGCGCGGGATTTTTTTAGTGATTGAAGCCGCGAAACAACTGCGCGGCGAATGCGGTCCGCGGCAGGTCAAGGACTGCAAAATCGCGCTCGCGCACGGCACCGGCGGCACGCTCGGTACGCGGCATTCGGGCGCAACGCTTATTCTCAGCAATCAGTAGCTTCGGGACGGACGACAAACAGGATTACTCTTCAGAATCGGAACGTAGCGCTTATGTTTGAATCAGCCGGTTAGCACAAGAACAATGAAATGGTCACCTAATGTCGATTAGGTCGCCGCACGGGGCGGAGATCGAAACAACAACGCCAGCTTGATATGATGAACTAAGCATCATGGCATCAAAGCGACAGCAACGACCCGACGATGAAAAGCTTCGAGAGTTGATTCTGTACGTCTCGACGCTCTCGGAATACGACCCGAACTTCGGCGCCACCAAATTGAACAAGCTGCTGTTCTACACCGATTTTTTGGCGTATCAAAAGTTCGGTTCAGCAATAACGGGCCAAGAGTATCAGGCGCTGCCGCAGGGTCCAGCCCCGAAGCGGCTCAAGCCGATAATCGAACGTATGAAGCGGGCTGGCGATCTGAGACAAGTGCGACGAAAATCGGGTCGGTTCGAGCAAATACGACCTGTTCCGATTCGGACTGCCGATCTCTCGAAGTTCACCGGCCCAGAAGTGGACCTGATTACTGGCGTAGTGCAGCGCTTTTGGAATTGGAACGCGACACAAATTAGTACTGAATCGCATTTTTTCCTTGGTTGGCAATTAGGTATCCGAGGCGAAACGATTCCATACAGTTCGATTTTAATCGGTAACAGGAAACCGACCGAAGCTGAAAAAAGGAAAGGTCGAGCTCTACAAAAGCTCGCAGGAGAAGCTCTGGCTGGGAGCCACCGCTAGCTCTTGCGGACGATCGTCAAAACCCGCCTTTTCGAGGAGCAAATGCGTGAGCTTTTCGAGAACGGGGTTCGGGGCGCTGACGAATTTATCGAAGCGACTGAATGGGCACTCTCGCGACGCGCAGAATTAGGTACGCTCACGACGACCGACAAACCACCAGTCTGGTTTCTCCCAATTGTCGAAGACGTGACGCGCGTTAGTAGGCTGGTTGTGTACTATACGTTCGATGCAGACTGTGTTTACCTGCTGTCCATTCAGGTCGCGGCGCCGAGTGCGAATTGATGAAAGCCATCTACCAATAAGTAGCATCGGGAGCGGAAAATCATGGCGGAACAGACGCAAGCGAAAAAATACGCGAAGCTACTCCCGCATCTCGACGAAGAGAACCGGCCGTGGTGGGAAGCGCTCCAACGGCACGAGCTATACATCCAGAAGTGCGGGAAGTGCGGCGACGTGCGCTACTACCCGCGCGCGCTGTGCACGAATTGCATGTCGTCGGAGACGCAATGGATCAAGTGCAGCGGTCGCGGCAAGGTTTACACCTTCACGACGACCTATCAGAACCAGGCGCCGGGATTTCGCGAGTCGCTGCCATACATCATGGCCTATGTCGAACTCGACGAGGGCGTGAAAATGCTCACCAACCTTGTCGACTGCGCGCCGGAACAGGCTAAAATAGGGATGCCCGTCGAGGTCGTATACGAAGACGTCACGCCCGCGGTGACGCTCGCGAAATTTCGCCCGGCGAGGTGAGGGCTCAATCCTGGTGAGTACAATCCTTGATCTGCACACGCATAGCGAAGCATCGGAAGACAGTCGCGCACCGGTAGAGGCGTACCTCAACTGGATCAAGCTGCGTGCGGCCGAGCGGCCGGTCGACGGAATCGTCCTGACCGAGCATCGACAGTTCAATCGCGACGCCGACTACCGCGCGCTGGAAGATAAGTTCGGCACGATGGTGCTGCGCGCGTCGGAAGTCGAGACCAACTACGGGCACATGCTGGTGTTCGGCGTGAACGACGACATGGTTGCGCGATTCGACTTCGCCGACGTGCGCCTCGACGCGCAGACCTTGATCGATGAAGTGGCGCGGATGGGCGGGGTCGTTGTGCCGTGCCATCCGGGGCGCCCGAATATCGGGTTGTACGAGCACTATCAGAGCAAGGGGCCGCTCGAGAACGTCGTTGCGGTCGAGGCGCTGAATGGCGGATCGCGCAAAGGCGAGGACGAGCGCAGCGCGGAGTTGATCGCGAAGTACGGATTTGCGGCGACCGGCGGCTCCGACAGCCATCTGGTGAGCCTGATCGGGTTGTGCGCGACGAAGTTCACCGCGTATATCAAGACGATCGACGACCTGGTGCGGGAATTGAAGACCGGCAACTACGAGCCGGTGGATTTCCGGCCGCGGCGCAAGGCCGTGCCGCATGCGGTCGCGATGGAAACGCGTTAGCGAAACAACGAGACAATCACGATGGCAGTGAATTACGATCCGGCGCTGATCAACAAGGTCTTCGAAGTGACCGAACCCGTCGAGGTCAAGGCCGATAAGATCAAGCGGTACTGCGCGGCGCTCGGCGAGACTAATCCGATCTACACGGACGAGGAGGCGGCGAAGAAAGGCCCGTACGGCGGGATCGTCGCGCCGCCGTCGTTCGCGGTGACGTTCCGCAACGGGCGGCATTTTTTCGAGAACGTGCCGCGTTTCGGCCGCCGCGGCTTCGACGCCGGCAAGGACGTCGAGTTCGTTTCGCCGATACGGCCGGGCGACCAGGTGACGCTGAGCTCGCACGTGAAGGAAATTTACGAGAAGACGGGAAGGACTGGCACCATGGTCTTCGTCGTAATCCGCTCGACGCTGAAGAACCAGAAGGACGAAGTGCTGGCCCATATCGACCATCGCTTCATGAACCGCACTTGAACAAGTTCGAAGAGATCAATATCGGCGACACGCTAGGCCCGCTCGAGCTGTTTGTCAGCAAGGATCAGTGCCGCGCGTACGCCAAGACGATGGGTATGGGCGAGGGCCCTGGCCGCTTCACCGACGACGAAGCCGCGAAGAAGGAAGGCCTGCCCGGGATGATCCTGCCGGGCAACATGAGCCTGGGGCTGCTGTCGAAGCTGGTGACGGATTGGATCGGCTCGAGCAACGCGTGGCTGAAGCAGATGAGCACCACCTATCGCGTGCCGGTGCAGCCCGATCACACGATCACGATTCACGGCTTTATCACGAACAAGAATCCCGAAGATCAAACTGCCGAGATCGACGTCTGGATGGAGAACGAGGAGGCGGAGCGCCTCGTGACCGGCACGGCGACCGTCGAATTCAGAAAGTAGCGGCCAGGATCGGCGCGCTAGCGATTCAACATTATACTTGCGCCTGCGAGCGATAGGGCAGGATTCCTGGGATATGGCGTGTTGTCGTCGCGCATCTCGGGATTAGTCGGACCGGTCGATTCCAATCCGTACGGAGACGCGCCGAGCGGCTTGGTCTGCGCCATCTGCATGCACCACGGATGCGGATCGCCGGCATTGCATGCCTGCCGCTGCTGGACAGTCTGGTTGTTCGTCGAGCATCCGCTGAGGATCAGCAGGATCGAAATCGCGATAGTCGTGGATGCGAATTTTTGCATCGGCTCACCTCGACTGGCAATGCGCGCGTGAAAACTGGTGCACCCGGATGAGATGAGGAGTATTACGCATCATGCGGAGAGGCAAGGGCAAATCAGTGGGCGAATTTCAGGCTTAGCGACCTCGAAGCGGAATCAGATGGCGCGGAGTTCGGTGGAGATGTCGCCGCGGGTGGCCAGCGTCGCCGGGATGAAGCCGCTGGCTGCTCCGATTGCAGTCGCGATTATGAAGCTGTACGCGATGATTCGCGGTTGCAGCGTCATCGCGAGCGCGAGCGGCCCGAGTGCGCCGGAAACATGCGGCAACAGTTCGAACCCGAGGAAAGCCAGGACGCATCCGAGCGCGCCACCGGATACGCCGACTATCAGTCCCTCGACCAGGATTCGCATGACAATCGAGTTGCGCGTGAATCCAATCGCGCGCATCACGGCCATCTCGTGACGCCGCTCGCGGACCGCCATCGCGGCCGTATTGCCGGCGACCAGCGCAATCGTGAACATCACGATCGCGGCGAGAAATTTTGCGCCAGTGAGCATCAGGTTCATCTGGCTGCCAACTTCATTCTTGATGAGCGCGACTTCGGTTTCGGTGGCCGTCTCGTACTGCGAATTGGCGAACATTTCGTCGATGGCGGCGATCACTTCGGGCGCCGACCGGGAGCTGTCGACCTTCACCCAGAAGAGGTTGGCGGTGCCGGGCCTGCCCAGCAGTTCTTCCATGTAGTCGCGCCGGAAGATAATTCGGGGCCCGGCAGCGTCCTCGTTCAGCACGCCGACGATCGTGAGTTGCAGGTCCACCGGATACATCGTGCCGCGCAGCATGATGGTCTGGCCGACTTTCCATCCGTAGAGCTTCATCAAATTGGTTGCGACCAGCGCCGCGGTGCGCAGGCTGGCGAATTCATGCTCGGTTTCCGCGCTGATATCCCAATCGGGAAAGATTTCGCGGACGTGATCGTCGTCCACAGCGAGGACGCCGAGTTGCTCGCTCGGATCGCGGTACGTCGCCATGAAGACGCTGTAAGCCGCCACCGCCTCAACGTGCGGCACGGTTTCGATTCGCCGGCGGTAAGACTCGGGCAGCATGTAGAGGATGCTGGCCTTGCTGTGGCAGATGAGGCGGCGCGAGTTGGCCCGGTCGCGCAGGACTCTGTTGAGCAGTCCGGGCAGGCTGATAAGCGTCGCGAAGATGAAGATCGAGACAGTGATCGACAGCGTGGTGAGAATCGTGCGGCGCTTGTTGCGCGTGAGGTTTCGGAGCACGAGCGACAGGTAGTTCATCGAGCGGCCGGCCGGCTGAGGATCACGATTCGAGGTTTAGCGTTTGGAGGCCGGATTTGGAAGGGCGGGAGCGGCGACTTAAACCCTTCTAACAGGGACGAAGTCCCGCATCTTTTCTGATCGTAGTATTAAGGTGCAGGGGTTACCCCTGCCCAAGGAAGCATGAAACCCACGGCGGGTTTCATTAAAAATTAAGTTCCGGAATTTTTCCGGCGCTCCTTACACGAGCAGGGCACCGCGGAAGGGTTCGTCTCGTGGAGGGGGGAATTGCAGCAGGTTGATGGCCCATTTGCGGGCTTGGCGCAGTGCGTCTTCGGCGCGGCGGAAGATTCTTTCGCGATACATTACCGACCATACGTAGGCGTCGACCGACGGTTCGTCGCCGAGTGTGATGTCGAGCATCCAGTCCTCGAGCTGCGGGCCGCAGATCAGCAGGCGCACCACACGGCCGTGATCGATGACTATTCCGCGGGCCTCGCGCGGGATGCGGAACTCGTCCTTGACGCGCTTGATGACGTTGGGCGGCGCGTGCTGCTCGGTCATCGCGACGTAGGCCCAATCGCCCTGCGGAGGATTGGCCTCGCGCGCGATGCGCAGGTTGTTGTCGGTCAGGTCTTCCTTGGCGCGATCCTGATCGTAGTCGCGCGCGACCTGGTAAAAAGCCATCGCGACCGGCAATTGCGGCATCTCGGTTTCGGCCTTGGCCTTTTTGGGTTTCTTGAAGGTGGTTTCGACCCACCAGCGATTTTCGACGTTGGGCTTCTGCGGCATCAGGCGACCCGGCGAGATTTGCGAGTGGCGGTGCGCGCGGCGCGTCGCGACTTTCGTGCGATCGAAATTTGCGGGCGGCGCTTGCGGACGCGATTCGCCGCGCGACGCGCACTCGAGATTCCGCCGCGGGCGCGCGAGCGCGATGCGCTTCGACGGCCGGCGAGCTTGAGCCCGCGCACCATCCGGCGCGAGAACAGGTCGGCTTTGCGCTCGGCGTCGGTCCAGAAAAGGAAGTGACCCATCTCGTGGTAGATCATCTGGATCCACATGCGCTCGCTGTAATAGACGCGGCCGCGTTTCCAGTTTTCGGGATGGACGAGATGGATGCGGCCGTCGTCGTAGGTGCGGCCGGCGGTTTTGCCCCAATCGATGTACTCGAACCATTCGATACGCGGGCGGCGCAGTTTGAAGTACCGGCACATCGAGGAGATCGCGCGGTTGAAATGCGCGGCGCGATGGCCGCGGAAAAATTCGGCCAGGTTGCGATCAATTTCGCGGCGATGAGCGACGGGAGGAACAATCATTCGCACGAGCAGGCGACCTCCGGTTTCGGTGGCAAAGATCATATGGAGGGGCGTTGATCAGAGTCAAACAAAGTCGTGAAAATACGGGTTTATACCGCCGTTTGATTGTTCTAAAGTGCTGAAAAATCACCTGTCAGCAAGGAGTTTGGCTCGTTTTCGGATTAAGCCTACCCAAGGGTGCCCGACGCCTTCAGGCGCGCGATTTCCTCCCAGGACAGGCCCATTTCGAGGGCGACTTCCTCGGTGTGCTGGCCTAGTTCGGGGGCGGCGCGATGAGCTGGCCTGTCGGCGTCGCCGAACTCGATTGGGCTGTTCACAACGCGGCATCCGGGAATGTTTGGATGATCGACGGCGGCGAAGGCGCCGATAGCTTCGGCTTGAGGATCGTCGAGGACTTCGGCGTCAGTGCGGACCGGCGCCCAGATTAGGTTGTGGCGATCGAAAACCGGCGCCCATTCGTCGGCGGTGCGGGCGGCGACGGCACGATCTATTTCGTCAGTTAACGCGGGGCTGTTTAACCCGCGAGCGGTTGAATCTTTGAAGCGCGGATCGCTCAGCCAGTCCGGTTTGTCGAGCGCGCGGCAGAAATCCGGCCAATGGCGATCGCTCTGGATCATCACGAAGTAAATCCATCGCTGGTCGGCGCATCGATAGGAACTCCACAGCGGATTTATCCGCTGGGTGCGCGACTCGGATCGTGGAGAGAAGCCGGTCATTAGGCCGATGGTGAGATCCGACGCGTTCATCCAAAGGCCCATCGCGAACAGCGAGACGTTGACCTCGCGGCCGCGACCGGTGCGCTCGCGCGCGAGCAGGGCGGCCGAGACGGCGCCGGCCAGGCCAAGCCCGACGGCATGATCGATCATGGCAGGCCGCTGCGCGGGCGGCGACTGCCCGGGCTCGGCGATCGTCGCCATCAGGCCCGAGCGCGCCCATGCGGCGGCGTAGTCGTAAGCGGGGCGATTGCGATCGGGGCCGCGATGGCCGTAGCCGTTGATCGACGCGTAGATGAGGCGCGGATTTTTCGCGGAGAGAGTTGCATAGTCGAGTTTCATGCGCTCGATGGCGTCGAGGCGCAGGCTGGTCACGAAGACGTCCGCGCGTTCGATGAGCTTGAGCGCGAATGCGTGGCCGTCGGCGGTGCGGAGGTCAACGGCGACAGAGCGCTTGTTGCGATTGTCGAGCTCGAATGGCGGACGGATGCGCGCGTTCGGATCGCCCATCGTGCGCGTGACGAAGCCGCGAATCGGATCGCCGGTAACGGGGTCTTCGAGCTTGATTACGTCGGCGCCCCAGTCGCCGAGCACGGCGGTGGTGGACGGCCCCGCGACCCACATCGCAACTTCGACGACTCTGACGCCCTGCAGCGGACGATCCATCGCATCGATCTCCTTCGTGAAAGGGAACTCAGGAACTTTATTGTACGTGAAACCCGCCGTGGGTTTCACACTTCCCTGGGCAGGGGTGACCCCTGCACCCGGTAGTAAGAACGGATGCGGGACTCCGTCCCTGTTAGAACTTTTTTGTGGCATCGTTGCCAAACGCTTGAGAAGATTGCGTAGTGCCAGAGAATGATTTCGACGTTGTGACGGGCGCATCGGGATACACCGGGCGATACATTACGCGCTTGTTGTTGTCGCGGGGGCGGCGGGTCAGAACGCTAACCGGACATCCGACGCGGGCGAATCCATTTGGCGATCAGATCGAAGCGGTGCCGTTCAATTTCGAGCGACCTGACGACCTCGCGCGAAGCCTTGAAGGCGCCAGCGCGCTCTTCAATACATATTGGATCAGGTTTCCGCACGGCGGACAGACCTTCGACACGGTGGTTGCGAACACTCGCGTGATGCTCGATGCGGCCGCTGCGGCGGGCGTCCGCAAGTTAGTTCATATCAGCGTCACCAAAGCAACGGAGTCGCCGCTGCCTTATTTCCGCGGCAAGGCGATGGTCGAGGCGGCAGTGAGAGAGTCGGCGCTGAGCTACGCGATCATTCGGCCGGCGCTGATCTTCGGCGTTGAGGACATTTTGTTGAACAATATCGCGTGGCTGCTTAGGCGGGTTCCATTTTTCGCAATTCCAGGGCGAGGGGACTACCGCGACCAGCCGATTTTCGCAGCGGACCTGGCCGAGATCGAAGTGAATGCTGCGCGCGACGATCGCAATGTTGTGCTCGACGCGGTGGGGCCGGAGATATTCACCTTTGACGAATTGGTCCGGATGCTTGCGAGCGCTGTGCGCAGCAAGGCGCGGATCGTGCACGTCGACCCGCGCATTGCGCTCGCATTGACGACGATAATCGGATGGACGGTGCGCGATGTTACGCTCACTGGCGACGAAGTTCGTGGCTTGATGAGCAATCTGCTCGTTACAGACTCTGAACCGAACGCGGCGACGCGCTTCAGTGAATGGCTCCGGAGCAATGCCGACAAGATCGGCGTCGCATACGCTTCGGAGCTGGCACGCCACTTCCGATAGCCGGCGACGGAATGAAGCCGCGCGCGGAGTGGTTTCCTCTCCGCACGCGGCCTAAGACCGGCGATTGAGTCGAGCTCTGCTTGCTAGCGGGTGCGAGTGCCGCGGTGCATCTTGCGCGGGTCGCGCCGGCGCACTCGATTCACCGTCAGGCGCTGCATCCGGCTCGCTTCCTTGAGCCGCAGTCGCAGCGGACTGCCGCCGCGGCCCGCCACCAGTTCCGACAGAAGCCATCGCAAGCCCTTGGCGTCCATGCCGAGTGCGTCGCATACGTTTTCGAACGACAACGGAGACGTGACACCCTTGGTGAAGAACCAGTTCCACGCGTCGTTAAACGAGTTGCGTTTGCGCAGGCTGCTTGAGCCCCCGAATTCCTGCACGACGTTGATAGCGTCGGCCAGCACCGCGAGCATCAGGCGTTGCTCGCTGGAGAGCGAGCGGGCCCCTACCATCTCGAAGAACTGGCTGCGCAGAATGACGTCCGGAAATGGACGCGGATCGGCGGCCTCAATAGTTGAGACGACGGTACTCATTGTTCAGCTTCCTCCCTCCCCCGAGCGAAGAGCTTGAACGTTCGAAAATTTTGGCAGCATGAGATGGATTGACAGCCACATCTCTTATGCGCGCCCCTTTCCGTCTCATAATCAACGACGGAGAAAGAAACTTAGTCAGAACGCTGACTCATTGCAAGGGAAAAGTCAGAGGTTAAATTAGCCGTCGCGAGCCTAAGATAAGTAAAATTTGTCTGGCGATAAGGCCAGGATTAGAGTAAGCGAAATCGTCAGATCATGCGCGACGTTCGCTTATGGTTCGCACAGCGTCGCGAAGTGCCCTTGTTACCGATGCGAGCGGGCCGTCTGCTATAGTCAGAGCATCGCAAAAACAAAAAGCTTCGGTCGAGGAGAATTACGATGGCAGATTTCTATGGCAAGGAGACCTCGAAGTATCTCCGCAACCTGCGTCAAAACGCGCCGGACCCGTTCAAAGGGTTCCTCGAATTCGACAAGGAAGTTTTCAAGGACGGTGCGATTCCGAGCAAGACGAAAGAATTGATGGCGATCACGGCGGCGCATGTCACGCAGTGCCCGTGGTGTATCGAAGCACACGTGACGCGCGCGAAAGAGAAGGGATGCACGGACCAGGAGATCGCGGAGGCGGTATTCGTCGCGGCGGCGATGCGTGCGGGCGCGGCGTTCAGTCATGGCGCGATCGCGATGGCGGTGGCGGACGAACACAAGCACTAGCAAGGGCGGCGCGCATTCGGCAGCATAGTTAATCGGCAAGGTGGAAATGCAGCAGGCTGTAAAAGAACGAAAAGACCGGAAGACACGGCAGATAACGATTGGCGGCACCAAGGTCGGCGGCGATGCGCCCGTCGTGGTGCAATCGATGTGCGCGACGCGGACCATCGACATCGACGAAACCGTCGCGCAGGCCCATCAGCTGGCGGACGCGGGCGCGGGAATCGTGCGGATCGCGATCGACAGCGAGAAGGAAATCCCGGCGGTCAAGGAAATCCGCGCGCAGACCAAGGGCGTCGTGCTGTCGGTCGATTTGCAGGAGAACTATAAAATCGCGGACCGCGTAGCGCCGCACGTCGACAAGATTCGTTACAACCCGGGGCATCTGCACCATATCGAGAAGTCGAAAACGATCCAGCAGAAGGTGAAATGGCTGGTCGATGTGGCGCGCGAGAATAACGTCGCGATCCGGATCGGCGTGAATTGCGGCTCGGTCGCGCCGGCGTTCCTGGACAAGTATCCGGGCGACCAACTGGCGGCGATCGTCGAGTCGGCGGCGTACCATTGCGATCTGATGGACGAGCTCGGCTTCACGCGCTTCGTCGTGTCGCTCAAGGATTCCGATCCCAACAAGGTGATGGACGCGAATCGGCGCTTTTCGAAGCGGCGGCCCGACGTGCCGATACATCTGGGCGTTACGGAAGCGGGGTTGCCGCCCGACGGAATCATCAAGACCCGACTCGCGTTCGAGAAGCTGCTCGCGCAGAGTATCGGCGATACCATTCGCGTCTCGCTCACGCTGCCCAACGAGCGCAAGCACGAGGAAGTGCTCGTCGGCCACAAGATTATCGAAGACGTCGCGGCCGGCAGGTTCATCTCGGTGCCGGACTTCGGCGCGGGGCTGAATATCATCTCGTGCCCGTCGTGCTCGCGCGTCGAGAACATGAAATTCGTCGAGCTGGCCCAGCAGGTCAAAGAGCTCACGGTCTACGCCGAGAAGTACAAGATCACGATTGCAATCATGGGATGCCGCGTGAACGGCCCGGGCGAAACCGACGACGCCGACCTTGGGTTGTGGTGCGGGCCGACCACGGTGAATCTCAAGAAGAAAGATCGCAAGCTCGGCTATTTCGGCTACGAAGAAGTGCTGCCGAAACTGCGTGCGGAGTTGGATAGATTGATTGCGGAGCGTACGGCAGCATCCGCGAACTAACCTCCGGTCATCTCAGGTCGTCCGCCGAAGAATCGCTTCTTTCGATCCCCCTTCCCGTGCAACGGTCGCGGCTTGACCGGCGGTACGATTGCGCCTGTCGGAAGATGAACGCGAGAAGGCGGGGCTCAGTTTGTGCGGGGGGTTTTCACGCCTGGGAGTTGGAAGGGCCTGATTATGGTTGGCTTGAGTCGACGGCCGGCTCCCAGTGATCAAGTGATCACGAGATTCATTTTTTCAGAAAATGGAGAACCTTCATGGCAGAAAAACCTGACTACAATCGCTTCAAGCCGAACGAAATCGCGCGGTCATTTCCGGAGACTGCCGAGACGCTGTTAATCGATACCTACCTGACCAACGAACCGGCCGCGAGCGCGCGAGTCTGGCGGGTCTACCGACCGTTGCCTCCGCATTATCATGCGGTCTGCGACGAGTACCTCTATGTTCTCTCGGGAAGAGGCACCTTCTGGATGGGCGATGCCTCGAACGAACGGGAGTTCGCTCCTGGCGACCTTCTATTCTTCAAGCGCACCACCGTTCACTCTCTGCCCAAACTTCTTGAGAGCCCGGTGGTCTTTCTCTCGTTCGACACACCGCGACGCGACCCGAAAGACGTCATCTTCGTCAACCCTGAGGACGGCACGCCGGAAAGCTTTGTCCGAAGAAAAGAACAATGAAATTTGGACGCGGCGCGGCAGCAGCAGAATCTTGAATCGCGCGCGAAGAGCGCGTTTGCGTGAGGGTCCTTATCCAGCGCGCGAGTTTTCCGCGCGCGATTCAGGATTCCGCCTCCGCTCCGAATGCTCTGCAAGGCATGCAGATAGGGTTTTCTTACGCGGGTGCTTTCTCGGCGTCGGGCGTGATCAGCCCGAACTTGCCCATGATCACCTGATGCTGCCCCTCCATTCGGCGCAGTATGTCCAGCATCACTTCGTCCTGCTGTTCGAGATGCGACATGATCGCTTTCAATTCGTCCTCGGCCTTGCAATTGACTTCGTAATCCTGTTCGGCCATCAGCCGATCCTTCGCGGCTTGCCGATTCTGCGACATCATGATGATCGGCGCGGCGTACGCGGCCTGAAAGCTCAGCGCCAGGTTGAGCAGGATGAACGGGTAGGGATCCCAATGATTGATATAGCCGGCTACGTTCACGCAGATCCAAATCGCCAGGATAATCGATTGCACGATGATGAACGACCAACTGCCCATCACCGCCGCCAGCCCGTCCGCGATTCGCTGTCCGCGCGTCAGTTTCTCGGCGTCAACCTGGTTGATGTTGATAACGGGCTTGTGGCGATGGACATGGCGGATGCGCTGCCGTTCCCATTTTTCGATAAACTCTTCGTTGGTCATCGATTCCTCCCGCTGCTCTGGATCAAAAGCATCGGCTTGATGGTAGCCGCAAAGTCCTGTGTGATCACGCGGTGAGACAACGAAAGCCCTTTCTGGTTCCCCTTCCCGCTCGGGAAGGGGTTAGGGGTTAGGTTGCTCGCGTCGTTTGCGATGCCCGCACCCTCGCTGCGCATCCGTCTCTTCTCCCAGCATGGATGGCGAACATCGGCTTGATGGTAGCTTCAAAGTCCTGTCTGATCACGCGGTGGGACCACAAAAGCAAAAACGATTCCTTATCACTGGCACCGCCGCAGGCGTAGGTAAGACCACCGTCGGATGCGCGCTTGGATTCGCATTGCGGGCGCGCGGGATGCGCGTCGGCGTCATGAAGCCGGCCGATTCGCTGGAATCAAAGGACGCCGAGGCGCTGGCGATCGCAGTTGGTTCCGACCTGCCGATGGACTTGATTTGTCCATATCGCTACGGCTCGGCGCCCGCTCCTGCGGATGCGTCCGACCTGGCGCACATCGCGCGATGCTTCGACGAGATCGCTGCGCAAAACGACGTCGTGCTGGTCGAAAGCGCAAGCACGATCGATTTCGCCGACCTCGCCACGATGCTCGGCCTCGAAGTTATCGTGGTGGTGGGGAATCGTCCCGGATGTGTCGACGCGGCGGTGCGAACGCTGGAACGGTGCGAGAGTCGTGAATTAAAAGTAGCCGGCTACATTCTTTCCGATTGCGATCCATCCGCAACCGATGCCAACGAGGCATCGCTGAATCGAATCGTGGGCGCTCCCTACCTGGGCAGGGTGCGTCATCGCGAGCCCCTGGCGAGAGCAATCGTCGAAAAGCTCATCTAGTATCGCGTCCCACAAATATCTTTAAAATGGTCTGGTTCGTTCTGGAACAGCCGCTTACCGCGCTTTCCAGTCTCGGCTACCCTTCTGTTCCCCCTTTCCCGCGGGAAAGGGGGTGAGGGGGATAGGACGTGGCCAGATAGTTGCCTCAAATCCCCTTCCCCTCTATGTCCGGCTGCAGTACCAAATTACCCTCGCCCGCTCCGCGGGAGAGGGAACGGCGTCCGCGCCTGGGGTGAGGGAAGGGGAAGGGGCGAGGGGTTAGGGCTCTGTTCTTAAAGATATTTGCGGGACAGCACACTGGTGCCAACGATAAGATCACCTCTATCTAACTGACCGAAGCTGAGCGGATGGAACGCGGAATACGCCCTTGATGCAATCGTAGTTACGGACCGCAATCTGAATGTGAGTCCTCTCGTAAAATCCCGAACCCTCGTAGACCGGCCGGCCTTCGATGAATACGCCCTACACCGTATCGACTGGCTGCTCGTTCTTGTCGTTCCGGATGGTGTGGACCATTTGAATCACCGCGCAATCCAATCGCCGCATGAGTCCGTCGGCCGCATTCCGGGGCAGTTCGACACGGCCAGCCGCGGCGGACTTTGCGAGAGAGCGATAAGCAGTACGAACTTGTTCGACTCCAGCGCTGGTCGAGAGATCGAGGCACAAGCCCAGCGATATCACAGCACCAATGACGAACGGTTGCTTGATGTTCGACGAGCGACGTTTCCTGGCTTCGCGAGCGAACTCGAGACCGCGAAGTGGATTGGCTTCCCAGAAATAGATCCCGGGGCCCAGCCAGTCATAATCGTTGTTGCTTTGTTTGAAGGGCTCGCCCCTCAGGATTCGTTCGCCAACCGCCTTCTCGCATCCGTGGTAGCCGAGAACGAAACTCGCAGCCAGCTGATGCAAGGGAGGGAGGGCAATGAGTGGCTAGGCCCGGTAATTCTTGCTGAGCTTACCGGACTTCGTATAAATCCCCGACTCAACCAGCACCTTCATCGCTGATTCTTTGGACCGGGTAGCTTTCTTCGTGAACTCCTCCGCGATCTTACGGAAGTGTTCGACCGCTTCACGGCTGGTGAGGTCTGCTGGAACCTTCGCGACAGGTCTCTTGCTCTTTCCACTCATGCCATCAGTATCCTTCGCACTGACGCTCCTATCAAGACAACAGTTCCGTCAAAGAGAAGTGCCGCAAATGGTCCACTAATCTCGAAAAGCTCGTCTAATGCGCCATATAGGTGACCGGCAACCTGTTCTGATAAGGTAAGCGGTCATGGAGGGGCAGCTCGATCTTTCGCTCCGCGGCCATCGCGCCGGCCTGATCACCGTGTCGGACCTGGTGCGGAGGGTTCGCGATGCGCTCGATGCCACCCTCGGCGAGTGCTGGGTGGTCGGGGAGATCTCGAACGCGCGGCTGGCGCCCTCGAATCATTTTTATTTCACGCTCAAAGACTCGCGCAGCGCGATCAGCGTCGTGATGTTCAAAACGGCATTCAACCGCGTGCGCTTCAAACCCGTCGACGGGATGGAAGTGATCGTTCGCGGACGAGTGCAAGTCTTCGAACAGCGCGGCGCGTTGCAACTTTACGCCGACGAGATGGAGCCGCGCGGCGTCGGCGCGTTGCAGGTCGCATTCGAGCAGTTGAAGCGGCGGCTCGAGGCCGAAGGGCTGTTCGATCGGGCGCGCAAACGCGCGATGCCGTATCTGCCGCGCCGGATTGGAATCGTGACGGCGCGGGGCGGCGCCGGACTCCGCGACATGCTGCGCATTTTGTTCGATCGATTCCCGAGCCTGCACGTGATCTTCAGGGCCGCCAGGGTGCAGGGCGACGGCGCCGCGCGGGAGATCGCGGATGCGATCGCAGATCTCAATCGCGACGGGCGCGCCGAAGTGCTGATCGTGGGACGCGGCGGCGGCTCGCTCGAAGATTTATGGGCATTCAACGAGGAGATCGTCGCGCGCGCGATTTTCCGCTCGGCCATCCCGGTAATCTCCGCCGTCGGCCACGAGGTTGACTACACGATTGCCGATTTCGTCGCCGACCTGCGTGCGCCGACTCCCACCGCGGCCGCGCAGATGGTCGTGCCGAGTCTCGTCGAGCTGAAGGAGCGCGTCGAGTCGCTCGGCGCGTCGCTCGCGAGCGTGATGGAGCGCGAACTGTCGGGCCGTCGCGAATCGGTGGACGACCTGGCGGAGCGCATACGTCATCCCGACGGCATTGTTGCCGAGGCGCGCGAGCGCGTGGCCGCCCTCGGGGCCGAATTGGCGGACGTGGCCTCCTCGCGAATCGCGGACCATCGGCGGATTGTCCGCGAATTGCGGCTGCGGCTCCGCAGTCCCGATGCGGCGGTGCGCGAGATGCGCCTGCGCACCGCCAGGCTCGGAGGCACCCTTGTCCACGGCGTCCGGTCCGCTCTGGAAGCCAAGCGACGCAAGCTCGGCGCGCAGGCAGGGATGCTCGACGCGTTGTCGCCGCTCAAGGTTCTCGATCGCGGCTACGCCGTGGTAGTTAATAGGCGTGACTCGCGCGCGGTACTCGACGCCGCGACGGTGAACTTGGACGACGAGCTCGATATCAGGCTATCGAAGGGAGAAATTCGCGCACGCGCGATCGGCCGCTGATCCTCAGGTCCGGGAATGAGTACTAAAAAAAAATTTGAGGACGAGCTCAAGGATCTTGAAACGATTGTCAGTCAAATCGATTCGGGCGAGCTTACGCTCGAAGAATCGATCGGAGCCTTCGAACGCGGCGTGATGCTGGTGAAGGCGCTCAATGGGAAACTCGACGAAGTCGAGCGCAAGGTCGAACTGCTAACGCGGAGCGCCGGCGGCGAACTGCGCACGGCGCCCTTTGAAGCATCGCCCAATGACGAACATCCCGCCGGCGCAGAGGACGACGACGAAACACCCTTCTAGCAATGATACCGGCCCGAAGCCCAAGCCTAAGACCAAGTCGCGGCGCTCCTCCGCGCCGCTGGCCCGCTTCAGGCTCGACGCCGAGATGGCGCGCCGCGGCCTCGCCGACAGCCGTGAGATCGCGCAGCGCCTGATAATGGCGGGGCGCGTGCGCGTCAACTCGCGTCCGGCCTTTAAAGCTGACCTCAAGGTCGATTCGGAAACCCTGATCGCGCTGATGGCGGGTCCGCCGCAGTTCGCCTCGCGCGGAGCCTACAAGCTTATCGCCGCGCTCGAGCATTTCGGCATCTCGGTCGAAGGCAAGCTCGCGATGGACGTGGGCGCATCGACCGGCGGCTTCACCGACGTGCTGCTGCGCCGCGGCGCCAAGGCCGTCATCGCGATGGACGTCGGCTACGGCCAGCTCGTGCTGAAACTGCGCGAGGATCCGCGCGTCACCGTGCTCGATCGCATGAATATCCGGCTCGCCTCGCCCGCCGACCTGCCGCACGTGCCCGAGCTCGTGACAATCGACACCAGCTTCATTTCGCTGCGGCTGGTAATTCCGGCAGTGCTCGGACTGGTCGCGCCGCAAACGGAGATAGTCGCGCTGATCAAGCCGCAGTTCGAAGTCGGCAAGGGCAAGGTCGGCAAGGGCGGCGTCGTCAAGGACGAAAAGCTGCGACGCGAAGCGGTCGCGGGAATCGTCGAGTTCGCCGAGAAGATCGGCCTCGAGGTGGTCGGCACGCTGGAATCGCCGATTGAAGGCGCGGCTGGCAATCGCGAATACCTCGCGCTGATGAAATTCCCGGGCGAATCCGGAAAATGACGCGCGCATGGGCGGTCGGTCTGGATATGGGTGGCACCAATATCCGGTGCGCAGCCGTGTCCGTCGCCGGCGACGTGCTCCTGATGGAGCGCGGGCCCTCGCTCGCGTCGCGCCAGGCCGCAGCCGTCGCTGAGAATATCGCCGCGCAGACAATTCATCTGCTCGACACCGCGCGCCGGCGCGGACTTGGATCGCCGCGAGCGATCGGAGTCGCGGTGCCGGGACCGCTCAACGTGTTCACGGGAACCGTGATGCAGGCGCCGCACGTCGTCGCCTGGCGCGGATACCCGCTGCGTCGCAAGCTCGAAGCGCTGATCGGGCGGGCCGTCGTCCTCGACAACGACGCCAACGCCTGGGCGCTCGGCGAATATTGGCGCGGCGCGGCGCGCGGGCGTCGCGACGTCGTGCTGCTGACGCTCGGCACGGGCGTCGGTGGCGGACTGATCGTCGGAGGCAAGCTGGTGCACGGGCGCAGCGGGATGGCAGGTGAATTGGGGCATGTCACGGTCAACCCGGACGGCCCGCCATGCGACTGCGGCTCGCACGGATGCCTCGAGTCTTACGCCTCGGCGTCAGGGCTGCGAGGCCTCGTCGAGCAACGCCTGGGACTGCCGCCCGGCTCGCCGCTACCCGCGCAAATCGTCGATGCGGAAGGAAATTTCTCTGTGAGAGGCCTCTCGGCGCAGGCTCGCCGCGGCGACAAACTCGCGCTCGAGGCGTTCGCGACCGCGGGCCATTACCTGGGAATCGCGGTTGCTTCTTTTCTCAATACCTTCAACCCCGAGCTGGTCGTGCTTGGCGGGGGTGTCGCAGGCGCGCTCCCATACATGCGCAAGACCATGACCGCACAGGTGCGCGAGCGAGCCTTCACGGCGATCGCGTCGCAGGCAAAGATCGTGCGTGCGGCGCTCGGTCCCCAAGGCGGCGTCGTCGGCGCGGCCTACGCCGCCCTGCATCCACCGACGCGCTCATAACGTCCTGCAATGGTGCCGCTGCTCAAAGTGATCGCGATACTCAGCGCCGCCTTCTTCGCCGGTGGCGGCCTGTTCGTTTCGATGGTGATTTATCGCGCCATCATGATGGACTTGGCCTCCGCGGTGCCTCACTTCGGTCGTATTTACAATCGGGCCGCGCCTTGGCAAGGCGCGAACGCGATCATTTGCCTGGTTGCCGCGGTGATCGTGTCGTCGCTGAGCGGCGATTGGTGGTGGGCGATCGGCGGTCTGCTGGTCGGCGCGTCGATTCCGTTCACCCTGCTTGTGATGATGCCCGTCAACAACCGCCTGCTGGACGAAAAGGCGCCCCCGACCCCGCATGAAGGTGTCGCGCTGCTTAAGCATTGGGGCGAACTTCATTGGGTCCGCAATGTTCTTTCGACGGCTGGGTTGATCGTAATGTTGGCCCGGATGCTGCTGTAGCGGCGCCCCCGTAGCACGATTGCTACATCCTAGACCCTGAGCGAAATCTGATGGATACTGGAAGTGGTCGGTAGGCAATTTGGACGTGCATCATGATCGCGCGACGGCATAGGTCAATTTTCGCCGAACTCGCCCTCGCGGCAGCGTTTATCGTTGCCGGCTGCGGACTTGCGTTCGCGCAGTCCGACTTCAACGAGAGTACGGTTCCGCCTGCGGCGCCCCGCGCGCGAGTTGCGCGTCCGTCTGCCGAGGCCGAGCCGTCCGATCCTGACGCGGCGGATACGTCCGAGGACGAGTCGGCGCCGAAGCCCGTCGTCAATCATCCCGCGAACATCATTCCGTATACCGTCCGCTCCGGCGATTCCATCGGCGCGATCGCGCAGATGTTCGGAGTTAGTCCCGACGACATCGCCCGAGCCAACCGGATGCACGTTGACGACGAGTTGCAAGTCGACGAGGTGCTGAAGGTTCCGCATCCCTTCACGACCGAGGTCACTACGCTCAAAGCTCAAGTTGAGGCGCTGAGCGCCCAGCAGCAAGCGGCAGAGCAGAAATCCGATGCGGCCCAGGAGCAGGTCAAATCGCTCCAGACACAAGTTCAGGAACTCACCGGCGAGAACCAGGATTTGCAGCTCGGCGTCAAGATACTGCCGTGGTGGCGCGCGACCGCTGTCAGCCTCGGGATTTTCTCGCTGGTCATGTTCGGCGTGGTGCTGCTGACGCTGTTCGAATGGTGGCGGATGCGGCGCCGATTCGTGGCGCTGGCTGCGATGACCGACGCGCTCAGCCGGCTCGACTACAAGTACAAGGCGATGTTCGCGAAAGCGGAGTTGCGGCTGCAGCAGCTCTACGGCCGGCGCCGCGGCGGAATTGCCGACGGGCAGCCGCGCCCGAAGATGCCCGAGGAAGTCGAAATCGAGCGCCTCAACGAGGAACTCAAGCAGATTCTCGAGTTGCACCTGCAGCGGCTGGGCGCGCGATTGCCCGGCACCCGGCGCAAGGGATGGCGCGAAATGTTCGGCGGCGACGACGTCGGTTCGACGGTCGAAGCCCGTCCCTATCGACGCTAGACGAGCAAACTGACTTATTCATTTCCGGCCTGATCGCAGTAGAAGAGCGGGCCAGGGAATTAGCCGCCCTGCACTATGCGCTTTCTGAACGCGCGATCGCGTTTCAAATGCCATTCGCGGCTCATCGCCTCTTCGCGCGACTGGTGGCGTTCGGCATACAGCAGGAACCATACGCGGCCGCGCGTCGAGCGCGCGCCCGTGCCAGCGTTGTGCCGCGCGAGGCGTCGATCGAGATCGTTGGTCCATCCGACGTACGTTCGATATCCGTCGGGGCCGGAACTACCGATCACGTACACGAAGCACTGCATCTCATCTTTCCTTCCCCTCTCCAAAAGGTAGAGGGGTCAGGGGAGAGGTCGCCAGCGGCCTCGAATTTCGACTATGTTCGATCCGAAGTAACCGCACCTGGAGAACTCTATGGGAACTGCAAACGGACGCAAATCGATCTTTATCACCGGCGCGGCATCCGGGATGGGCCGTGAGACTGCCCGCTTGTTTCGGGAGAAAGGATGGTTTATCGGCGGTTACGACGTTAACGGCGACGGCTTGCGCGCGCTCGAGACGGAACTGGGCGCCGACAACTGCGTCGTGCGGCGTCTCGACGTTGGAGACAAGCCGGACTACGAGAAGGCGCTCGCGGAATTCGGCGCGGCGACCGGCGGCAAGATGGACCTCCTCTTTAACAATGCCGGGATCGGCGTCGGCGGCTACTTCGACGAAATTCCGTTCGAGGACATCCTGCGTGTCGTGCGCGTAAACTTAATCGGCGTGCTCAACGGTATTCATTCGGCGATAGGTCTGCTCAAGGCCACGCCCGGATCGCTTTGCTTCACCACGTCATCCTCGTCGGCCACCTATGGGATGCCGGGAATCGCCGTGTACTCAGCCACCAAGCATGCGGTCAAGGGTTTGACCGAGGCGCTTTCGATCGAGTTCCGCCGCTACGGAGTGCGCGCGGCCGACACTCTGCCGGGTCTGATCGATACGGCGATACTGCCGCCTGGAACCGCGGAGCGCGCGCCCAAAGAAGGAATGTTCCGGCTGATTGCACCAATCGAAGTCGCGAAAGTGGTCTGGGAGGCCTATCACTCGGACAAGCTGCATTGGTATATCCCGGAAGAAATTGGCGACCTCGACAAGGCGGCAGGTAACACGCCGGAGCTGGTCCGCGAACAGATCGTTCAGATGATGGCTTTCGCCGACGCGTTAAATGCGGACCCGAAGAAGTGACTGAAGTATAGGAGCAAGCCGCCGAATGCGACGCGATTCCGCAGCAGTGCTACGAAACGCCGCCAAGCCTGTCGTCGCACCAGCTGTTATCCCATCGCCACCCATCGCCGCCCGAAGGCCATATCAAGTGCCTTCTCCCAATGGGTCGCGCACCGATGACTACTACTGGTTGCGTGACGACACTCGTCGATCGAAGGAAGTGGTGGGCTACCTGGAAGAGGAGAATACCTACACTGACGCGATGCTCGCGCCGACGCAGACCCTTCAGGATGAGCTATACGAAGAGCTCCTCGGGCGCATCAAGCAGAACGATGCGACCGTGCCTGTCCTACGACATGGTTGGTGGTATTACACCCGCTATGAGCCCGGGCGCGAGTATCCAATCTACGCGCGACGATGGCATGCGATGAGCGTGCCGGAGCACGTGATGCTCGACGGCAATGCGCTGGCCGCCGGCAAGGCCTTCTTTCAGATAGGTACCTGGGCCGTCAGTCCCGATGGGCACATGCTCGCATACGCCGAAGACGATGTAGGCCGCCGCCAGTACACGCTCAGGATAAAGAATCTGGACACTGGTGAGGTGCTCGCGGACACGGTGGCTAATGTGGAGCCGAACCTGGTCTGGGTGAATGACAATAAGACTCTGCTCTATGTCGAGAAGGATCCCGTCACTCTGCTAAGCCGGATAGTTCGCAAGCATGTGGTCGGCGCTGATCCGGCGCAAGATCCCCTGGTATATGAAGAGCAGGATCGCAGCTATTACGTGCGCGTGGCCAGGAGCAAGTCTGATAAGTGCTTGTTCATAGCACTTAGAAGTACTCTGCAAAGCGAATGGCGTTACGCGGACGCCGCCGACCCGCGCCTCGAATTCAAGGTTGCGATTCCTCGCGAAGCGAATCATGAGTACCAGATGGCTCATGTCCGCGGCGATTTCATCGTGCGCACTAACTGGGAAGCGCCGAATTTCCGCATCGTGCGTGCACCGGTTAAGAAGGTCGCCGACAAGAAGGCATGGAAGGAAGTGATCTCGGCGCGAGACGACACATTTCTGCAAGCCTTCGAGGTATTCAACAGTTATGTCGTGGTGAACGAGCGCTCCGGCGGACTGATGAAGCTGCACGTGAGATCGTGGGACGGAAACCGGGACTTCGTGATCGCTTCCGCCGAACCTTCTTACACAACGCAACTGATTCCAACCCCGGGAATCAAATCTTCGAGAGTCCGTTACGTCTACACCTCGCTGACGACGCCGAAAACGACCTATGAGTACGACATGGTCTCCGACCAGAAGACGATACTTAAGACTGAGCCGGTCCTGGGAGGATTCGATTCAAAGAACTACGCGACCGAGTACCTGCATGCGACCGCCAGCGACGGCGCTTTGATCCCGATTTCCATCGCCTATCGGAGAGGAACGAAGCTCGACGGAAGTGCGCCTCTTTACCAGTACGCTTACGGGTCGTACGGCTTGTCCACCGATCCGGCCTTCCAGTCAAACTGGGTGAGTCTTATGGACCGTGGATTTGTGGTCGCTATCGCGCACGTTCGCGGCGGGCAGGAGAAGGGTCGCGCCTGGTATGAGCAAGGCAGGCTACTGAACAAGAAACACACCTTTACGGATTTCATCGCTGTGACCAGGCATCTTGTGCGCGAGAAATACGCCGCGGGGGATAAGGTCTTCGCGCACGGCGGCAGCGCTGGAGGGCTGCTGATGGGCGCGGTTGCGAACTTTGCGCCACAGGACTATCGCGGCATCATCGCGGATGTGCCGTTCGTCGACATAGTAAGCTCAATGCTCGACGAATCGCTTCCGCTTACTACCAATGAATTTGACGAATGGGGTAATCCGAAAAATAAGTCCTATTACGACTACATGCTGTCCTACTCGCCATACGACAATGTCGAGCCCAAGTCCTACCCGGCAATGCTTGTGACCAGTGGCTTGTGGGACTCCCAAGTCCCATATTGGGAGGCTGCCAAGTGGGTCGCCAAGCTGCGCGCCACCAAGACTGACAGCGACCCGATCCTGTTCAAGGTCAATATGGAAGCCGGCCACGGCGGCAAGTCCGGCCGCTTTGAGAAGTTGCGCGAGACTGCGATCGAATATCAGTTCATGTTGAATTGTTTAGCAGTGCCAAAGTCGCCGCAATGAAATATTCGTCGAGGAGCCCTCGACACAAGGAGCAACTCACATGGCTAGCGGACACATTTTGAAGGAAGTCAAAGACGGCATCGCGACGGTCACGCTCAATCGCCCGGAGAAACTGAACGCATTCTCGGGCACTATGGCGGCGGAGCTTTACGCGTCGTTCGCCGAATACGACAAGGACGACGAGGTACGCGTGATCGTGGTCACCGGCGCGGGACGCGCGTTCAGCGCGGGCGCGGACCTGTCGGGCGGCGGCAATACGTTCGACGCCGACGCGCGTGACGAGCGCCGCAATCGACCCGCACCGGCGATTCGCCCGTGGAACGTGCGCAAACCGATCATCGCGGCCATCAACGGCCCGGCGGTCGGAATGGGAATCACGCTGCCGATGCAATGGGACATCCGCGTCGCCGCCGAGAGCGCGCGAATCGGCTTCGTGTTCGTGCGGCGCGGAGTTATTCCGGAGGCGCTCAGCCTGTGGACCGTCCCGCGAATGATCGGCGTGGCCAAGGCCAACGAACTGCTGATGACCGGGCGGATTATCAGCGCGCGCGAGGCCCTCGAATTCGGAATCGTGAGCCACGTGTGGCCCGACGCGGAGTTCATGACGAAGGTGCGCGAGATGGCGCTAGATATCGCGCAGAACACGGCGCCGGTGTCGGTCGCGATAACCAAGCGGCTCATCTACGGACTGCTCGCAGAGCCGGAGATGGAAAAGGCGCAGGCGGCCGATACGCGCGCGTTCGTGTGGGCAGGCAAGCAGCCGGACGCGTACGAGGGCGTCAGCGCGTTCGTGGAGAAGCGCAAGCCGAAGTGGAAGATGAAGCCGTCGAAAGACGTTCCCGAATTCATCCCGACGATCAAGTGAGCGAGCCGGCGGCAGAACACTTTGGCGATGCGGCGACGGACCGCGCAACACGACGGCGCGAGTCGGCGATTCTGATCGCGCTGGCGATTGCCGGCGCGGTCATCGAGTATCCGCTCGCGATGGCAATCAAGTCGCTCGACCGATCGGAAGTTTGGCACGCGCTCCCGTTCCTCGGCCTCACCTTGGTCCTCGCGTCGTTGATACCGTTGACGCTTCGCCTCAACAGCGAGCTCGGGTTACCCGGCGCGCCACTGATCGCGGCAAAGGTCGCGGGCGAGAAACTATACTTCTCGATTGGCAGCCTGATCAGAGTCTCGCTCGGTTACGCGCTGCTGGCCGCGACGGCGGGCGCGAGCGTGTTGGCGATTATAATCGTGCCGCTGATGCTTATTCATCACGGCGGCGCGGGCCTGAAGTTCCCGAAAACACCAATGCTGACCGTGGCGCCGGGGCGTATCGCGATTGTCGGAGCGTTGGCGGCAATCGCAGCGGCTGTCAGCGAGGAAATCCAGTTTCGAATGGTGCTGTATGCGCTCCTCGGTTGGATCGCGCGGCTCCTATCGCGCGACTCTCGCGGCCATCCGGGACGCGGCGCGCTCTGGATCGTAACGATAGCGCAGGGCTACGCATTCGGATTAATTCACCTGGCGCCGCTGGCCGGCACGCTGTTCCACAGTTCGTGGCGACTGCTGATCGGCGGACTGGTGATGCCGCAGACATGGGAAGGTGTGGTGTTCGGCCGCTTATATCTACGCCGCGGCCTGGAGGCGTCGATCATCGCGCACGCGTCGATGGACGTAACGCTGTTCGCGTTGGCGGCGATCGGGTTGTTGCACTCTCATCTCGGCGCGGGATGAAGCGAGGGAGAAATCAAAATGCAGGAAATGGGAATCTACGAAACGATGCGCACGCTGCGCGCCGTCAGGCGATTGCGGCCCGACGCAATACCGGACGACGTGCTGCATCGCGTACTCGAGGCGGCAACCTGGGCGCCGACCGGCGGAAACGTCCAGCCATGGCGGATAGTCGTCGTGAAAGACCGCGCGCTCAAGGAGCCGCTGGGCAAACTCTACAACGAGCGATGGATTGCGTACTCGAAGCAATACCGCGGCGCGATTCCCGCAAGCGCGTCGCCGGAAGCCCGCGCGCGAGCGGAACGCACGCTGGCGGCCGGCGATTATCTGGGCACTCATTTCGGCGAGACGCCGGTGGTCGCGGTGTTCTGCTTCAATCCGAAAAATATGGCGATCACGGACGCCAAGCAGGCGCGAGTTTCGGTGGTCGGCGGCGGGTCGGTTTATACCGCGGTCGAGAACCTGCTGCTCGCATGCCGCGCCGAAGGATTGGGATGCGTGCTGACGACGCTGCTATGCGAATGCGAGCCCGAAGTTCGCAAGCTGCTGGCAATTCCCGATCCGTGGTATACGGCGGCGGCGATTCCGATTGGCTATCCGGTCGGGCGCGGGCACGGGCCGCTGATACGGCGACCAGTCGAGCAGCTCGCTTATCTCGATACTTGGGGCAAGCAAATTTGACGACAGGAGAGCGCTGCGCTTGACAAAATCTCGCGCGGAAGGCTCCTATGGCTGCGCGATGTTTCACGAGGCTGCACTGTCAGCCGCCGGGTTCAGGGGAGAAGCAATGAAGTCGATCACATTTGCCGCGTTGCTCTGTCTTTTCGTCGCAGGTTGCGGTCACAACAGCCTCAGCGGAACCTATCTTCCGAAGGGCGGCGGCATGGGCAACGGCCTTGTAATGTCGAAGCTCGAATTTATCTCAGGCACCGAGGTGAACATCTCGATGATGGAGCAGACGATCCGCGCTAATTACAAGGTCGACGGTAAGCAGGTGCTACTCATCGTCAACGGTCAGCAGGAGGTCTTCAACCTCACTGACGACGGATGCCTCGACGGCGGCAATCTCTTCGGCAAGTTCTGCAAGAGCTAGATTGGCGTCCGCGTCTCGCGGCCTGTCGTGCGGTCACTTTTCACTCCTTTCGAATCGGAACCAAGGACCTATCGAAGTCTGGATTGACGAGACTGAACGCCGCACCTGGTTCCTGTCGGAGATCGTGCCCGAGCGTCAGCCTCGTTTTGGGTTGAGGCTGTCTGTGGCGATTGGATTCGAAGCGCCCAGCAATCAGCGCGACGGCACGCGGCGCCGGAAAGCACCGGTGAGAAGCAGGAGCATTAGACCGGCGATTAGGAACGCCGGCATCGTAGCCGTGACTGTCAGGCCGTAATCGCGATCCGGCTCGACGGCTCTGCCGCTTATGCACCATGACGAAGTTCTCGCCGCGTAAGGCCAGCCGATCGACGCGAAAAGCGTCCGAAATTTTCCGTAACTGCCAAACCATCCCGTCTGGCGCGGAAGAACCCGGATGATTGCCATCATGCCGCCATCTTCATGAGCCAGGATGTGGCAATGATAGACGAAATCGCCGATGTCCGGGCCGCGGAAATCCATACGGACGGTTACGCTCGGATAGGGACCGGAGCCCGTCCAGTAGGGAACCTGAACCGTATCGAACAGTTGCTGTTGCTCTTTGGGAACTGGCGCACCGTTTCTTGCCAGAAGCAGGAAATGGATTTGGTGGATGTGAAATTCATGGACCTCGGAGGTTTGGTTCTGGATCGTCCAGTCCTCCACCGAGCCTTGCGTGGTGGTGATAGCCGGAGGGTTATCCGGGTTGAAAACCACCGGAAGTTGCCCCTGGACGGTAATAAAGAATTGTGCCTGGCCCTCGCCTCCCCAATCGGTGTCGGGCGGATAGAAAATCACTTCGGAAAAAAACAGTGCGCGCGTGGCGGTCACCTTTGCGTCGGCAAGCCCATCGAAGCGTTGTGACGGGCGCACCCCCGAACGCGCCGGCATTTTCAATTGTGGCGTGACAATAGCGACGCTTGCGTTCGATTTCACGATGGTAGCCAGCGGCCGTTGCGGATCGATGTCTCCGCCTGGACCGGTATCGACATCCAGGGTCAGAAAGGTGGCACTTTTAACCGACGGGGACGGTCCATCGACGATAAAATCCGCGCGGCCGGCGGTGGGAATAAAAATGTCGGTCATCTTCAGAATCTTGCCAAGCCGCGTGCCGTCCTGAGAGCCGGTAGGAACGCCATCGAGGCCGACCACCTCCAGCGTCTGCGGATGCCCATCATACTGGAGTTGAAGATCCAGTTGTGTATCGGCGCATGCGTTCACAACCCGCCACAGCTGTTTTTCGCCGGGCTTGATTTTGAAGATCGCCGGCGGGTAGTCGGGATAAGGAATGGGAACGTAATTCAGGGTCAGGTCCCAGGAAGGTACGTCGTCGGAGCCGCCCGGAAGCGGATTGCCGGCGACATTCTGGTCTCGAATGACAAAAATCCGCTCCGGCAGGTTCGCCACCGCCGGCTGCACTCGTTCCAGGCCCTCGACAACGATCGCACCAGACGCGCCGCCCTGCACCGCCGCGTTCGCGATTCCATGAACATGCGGATGGTACCAGTAGACTCCCGGCGGTTCGTCATCGGGAAATTTTACGTCATAGGTAAATGACTCGCCTGAATTGATCAGCGTGTGGATCACCTCGTCTTGATGGCAGACGGGCGAAGTGTTGGTGCCGTGAAAATGAAGGTTGACCGAATCGGTGCCCATCGACGATGCGCCGCACAGATCCTCGGGCGCGGAGGTCGCCATCTGGAGCGCGCTGGAAGAGACCGGAGCCGGTAGATTATTGATGACGTTCACGACCAGTCGATCGCCCGGATAGACGTGAAGCGTCGGAGATTCCTTACCGTCGGAAGACGTAAAACAATATAACGTTCGGCCGTCAGCATCCACCGCCGTGTTGTAGGACAGGTTTACGATTAGGACGCCGTTGTCGCTGAAAAGGTCCGGCGGGTTGTTGACAAGGCTGCCCGCTGCGAAACGCGCGCAGGGACCGGCAGCATCGGTCTCAGCAAGCCGGTTCGGTTCATCGCCGGGGACGGCGTTAGGAACCGCAACAAGCAGGAACACCACAAACCCAAAAAAGAGACGCCGCTTTCCCACATCATTTCCGGGTTGTGAGGATAAGCGTCAATCTTGAACCCGTCAAAGGGGGCGACGTTTTGGTAGCTGGCGGTATTGAAATTCTAAAGGATGTGAACCGGAATTTCCATTTTCAGTCCTGAATTGGACTCGCACCGACTCCGGGAGTTGTCGGGGACCAACGGCGCTTCCCAGCCGCTAGGTTATCGCAAGTTCTGCAGGAGCTAGCTTGGCGTCCGCGTCTTGAATCAGATGGCGTGCCCGCACTCTCCACTCCACGCCTCTTAGGAGGATAAGTTATGCATCCGCTGCGCGAAGTTCTCAAACAGCTCGATAGCCGTTCCAATTCCATCCTCAGAGCGAATTTGCTTGCCTAAATCCGAAGCGCGTTGCCGCATACCACTGTCCAATGTGACCTGACGAATAGCGTTTGCCAGGAGATCGGGGGTAAGTTCTCTGAATGGAATTGCGCGGGGACCAACCCCGAGCGCCTCAATCCTCCTCGCCCAGTTTGGCTGGTCCGCAACAAATGGCGTGACTATCGAAGGGACTCCGGCGCGAAGGCCGGCACCGGTTGTGCCCGCACCCCCATGGTGGACGACCCCAATCATGCGCGGAAAAAGCCAACTATGCGGAACGCTCTGAATACCGAAAGCATATTGCGGCAGCTTGCGTTCCTCCCCGATCCCCGCCCAGCCGGAAAGCAGGATGCCCCGCTGGTGTGACAACTCCAACGCCTTGAGGATCAATTTCAGCGTGTCCTCGGCGCTGCCGCTTGGCATGCTGCCAAAGCCCACATAGACGGGAGGAGGCCCGTTCTCCAAAAAGGCGACCAAATCAGATGGGGGTCTCCAGCCTGGCGGTGGATCGGAAAACCAGAATCCGGTGACGTGAATGCGGTCGGGCCAATCCGCTGGACGAGGGATCACGGTGGGACTGTAAGCGTAAAAGAGCGGGGTCCGTTCCAATTGCCGGGCAGAGGGCCCCCAGAGTGGCAATCGTGGAAGGTCCAGGAGTTCGTTGCGCAGTTTGTTGTCAAAATTCCGCGCCACCTGCCAAACGAATTGCTCCGTGATTCGCCAAATCAACGAATTGATCGCTCCGCCGCGATCCTTGCCGCCACCGATGAGAAAGCTGGGGAAGCTACGCGTTCTTGTAAGCGGCATGAACATCGCGGATGCGGAGGGGACGCCGAGTTTTTCCGCGACACTGTAAAAGGGAATCCAACTGCTCTTGTAGATGATAGCCTCGGCACCCTCGACGGCGCGCAAGGTATCTGTATCAAGCCGATCAAAGAAGGCCCTTCTTTGTTTTGAGTCCGAGGCTTGCTTTATGACCATCTTGAGCATGTTCCCTGAGCCAATAGCCGTCGCTATCTCTTTACTCCTTAGCAATGACTCGTATGGGTTCCCGAGAGGAGCGAAATCAATGTCGTATGAGGCTGCAAGGGTGGCGAAGTCTGGCCGCGCTGCAAGTTTGACCGTATGCCCGTGTTGTTTTAGCCGCACTGCCAGCGCGATGAATGGTTGAGTGTCGCCCATAGCCCCGATGGTCAGCAAAGATATGTTCAATTTCCGCCCTACCGCTCGGTCATGAACTTGAACTTCTAATTCGCGGATCGTTATGAAGAAGATCCCTAAGCGGAAGCCAGGCGTTTCAGGCTATCGGGTTCGCCAATCACGACCAGTAAGTCATCGGACTCGATCTGCGTCTCGGGAGAGGGAATCATCTCGAGCTGTCGGTCGCTGCGCTTGATCGCCACGATACGAAGGCGCGGATTCTCCGTTCCACCGCTGCGATAGTCTTTCCGGCGGCCGGGCTTTGGCGCGAGATCCTGATCTCCTCCATATCGGCCTCCGATTCGCGGCCCGGCACCGAGAGTTGAAGAAAATCCACGACCGACGGCCGCAGGATGCTCGCCGCGATTCTCATCCCAGCCCATTGATAGGCGGCGACGACCTGGTCCGCTCCCGCAAGCTTGAGCCGCCGCAGGCCATTATACGGTGTCGGCCCGCGCGTAGATGAGAAGCTTCGGATTTTTCTCCCGCGCCGAAAGCGTAATGTACACATTGTCCGCATCCGATCCGGTGGCCACGATTATCGCGCGCACCGAACTGATGCGCGCGTCCTCGAGCTCTGAATCCTCCAGCGCCGATCCTAAGATTCGTTGTGCGAAATGCGGGGCGGACAATCGCGAAGGTGCGAAATTCTGGATCGAGTGGGCCACACCCTTCGCCGCAAAACGCCCTGCTGCGGAGCAACGAATCCACCCGGAGCTGCCGAGTCGAAGACTATCAATATCGGTTGTAGCAGCGGGCTCGCGCCGCGGCGGCTTCCGCTTCTACGTCTCTAGCCGCGGCAGGATGCCCCGTGCTCCGATCTTGCCACACCTGGTTCTGGAGACCGCGGGCGCGGTCGCAGGCATACCGCTTGCCGCTATATTCGTAGTATCCTTGGTGCCAACCACGATTGGCGTACCCGTCGCGGTCGTTTCTATAATGATCCCACCACCAATCGACCGGCTGGATGTAATTTGAATTTGTGCCGTAAGACGGTTCCGCAAATGCCGGCGTGGTCGCTGGTAGCGCCAGCATCGCGCCGCCTAACAAACTCATAATCAGCCTTCTTTTGAGTTTCATGAGAGCCACCTCCTGCTCCTATATACGAAGCATCATCGGTGCCAGATTCGGATCGCACCAAAAAACTTGGAAATCAAGACTTTTTCAGTGCGATTCGCTGAGTGCTCGTACGAAATAAGGCCTGTCGCTACGCAAAACCTTCGATTTTTGGCACCGAGCATGTTGGCTCGCTAACAAAAGGCTCTGGGAAATAAGTTACCAAGACGTGGCAGGGTTTCGTCGCGAGGTGCGAGAAGGATTGCGGGGGAAGGATTTGAACCTTCGACCTCCGGGTTATGAGCCCGGCGAGCTACCAGACTGCTCCACCCCGCCTCGGCAGTCTATCTGCCGGTTGGTCAGCCGGTCAACATCGAATGCGTAAAATGCGCGCGGGCGTGTGGAAGCGACGATCTTCGCCATCTAGCCGGCGATCGCTTCGCGGATTCGATCGAATCTGAAAACCTATCCGGCGAGGATCCGGATATTGCACTTGCGATGTACTCTGCCGAACTCGATGATCTCTTTTTCGAGTGGGGTCGCATCCGGTTTTGCGTCGGTGAGCATCAACTGCTTCGCGACGGGGTTGTCAATTCCGTCGGCTTCTACATCAAGGTTATGGTCGTCACAGATGATAAATGCCATTTCGTCAAAAGCACCTCGAACGAACCAAGCTATAAGATTTTTTCACTGAATTGAACCGCGCGACGGCGGGCTCGCGAGACGCGATCTGTGGTAGTCGTGAGCGAATGCGGGCAAGCGATCTCGGAAACACGCAAACGCGGGAGTCGATGCAATGAGCCTGAAGGGAAAAGCCGCGGCGATTGGAATTGGCGAACTCAAACCGGTCAAGGAACCTGGCGATCTGTCCGCGCTTGGGCTGATGGCGCGGGTCGCGGCCGAGGCGATCGCGGACGCGGGGCTGGAGAAAAAAGATATCGACGGCTTCCTGGTCGGCGTGCCGTTTTCGGACCCGGGAATGATTTACCCGGCGGCCGCAGCCGAGGTGCTCGGCCTTAATCTGCGGATGCTGAACCAGGTCGATATCGGCGGCGCGAGTCCGGCCGGAATGATCTGGCGCGCGGCGGCGGCAATCGACGCGGGAATGTGCGACGCGGTGCTCTGCATCGTCGCCGATCTGAACAAGGCCGGCGACCAGCGCCCGCCGGTGATATCGGTGCAGCGCGAGTTCGAAGCGCCGTATGGAAATATCGGCGCCAACTGCGGTTACGCGATGATCGCGCATCGCCATATGCACGAGTACGGCACCACCGCTCGGCAGATGGCGAAGGTCGCCGTCGATCAGCGAACCAGCGCGCTCAAGAATCCATTGGCGACGTTCAATGACAAGGCGCTCACGATCGAAGACGTGCTGAACTCGCGCATGATCGTCGATCCGCTTCATCTATATGAAATCGTCAGCCCGGTGAGCGGCGGCGCGGCGATAATTGTCGCGTCGCCCGAGGTCGCGAAGCGCGCGAAGAATCCGCCGATATGGCTGCTGGGCGCGGGCGAGTACGCAAATCATTCGACCATCACGTATGCGCCGTCGATCACGGAGTCGCCGATCAAGCCCGCCGCCGCGGCCGCGTTCAAGATGGCGGGTCTGCAGCCGAAGGAAATGGACCTCGTGTGTCCGTACGACTGTTACACGATCACTGTGATCGTCACGCTCGAGGACGCCGGCTTTTGCAAGAAAGGGCAGGGCGGGACGTTCGTGATGGAGCACGACCTGACGTACGCGGGCGACTTTCCATGCAACACGCACGGCGGGCAATTGTCGTTCGGCCAACCGGGGCTGGCGGGCGGCATGAGTCACGTGACGGAAGCGATTCGGCAGTTGATGGGGCGCGGCGGCGAGCGCCAGGTCAAGGGCGCTGCGCTCGGCTATGTCAACGGCAACGGCGGAATCATGAGCGAGCAGGTAAGTCTCGTACTGGAGCGCAGATCATGAGCGAATACTACAAACCGCTTCCAAAGCCATCGCCAACCAGCCGTCCGTTCTGGGAGGCGGCGCGTCGTCACGAGTTGACGATTCAACGCTGCGGCGCGTGCCACGAGTACGTCTACTATCCGCGCGATCGATGCCCGAAGTGTTTCTCGGACACGCTTGCATGGGAGCGCGTGAGCGGACGAGGCAAAGTGTACAGCTATACCGTCGTGCGGCGAGCGTCGAGCCGCGCTTTTGCGGACGCGCCTTACGTGCTGGCGATCGTCGAGCTGGCGGAGGGTCCGCGCATGACGAGCAATATCGTCGCGGCGCCGGAGCAGGTGCGCGTCGAGATGCCGGTCGCGGTTTTCTTCGACGACGTAACGCCGGACTGCACGCTGGTGAAGTTCAAGCCGGCGTGACTCTTCGCGCTCACGCCAGCAGGACGGCGACGATTCCAGTCAGGAAGATCCCGTCGAAGGTGCCGGCCCCGCCGATCGATGCGACCGGTGCGCCCAAATCGCGCAGGTTGCGGAGGTTGAGCAAGTCGGCGCCGATCAGCGTGCCCATTACGCCGCTGATGAAGGCGACGGCGTCGCGATGGTGCTCTGAAGAGCCGAGGAAGTAGCCGCAGGCGGCGGCGACGATCGGCGGAATCAACATCGGAGTCGCGATTCCCAACCCGGGCACCGGCATCGCGAAACGATGGACGATGGCGGTCACGATCGCGACTCCAATCAGCGCGGGCACGATGATCGTCGGCATCTGCGTCAGCAGATAAATGGAGATCAGCACCGGAACGATCGCGCCGCCGACGTTAACCGCGATGATCGTCGAGTCGCTGCCGTAGCGAGTCGGCACTCGGTAGCGAATCCCGAAACTGCGGACCACGGCGTCGGGATGAGGCTGCCCGTTGGCGACCCGCGTGATGGGAATATTGATGTAGCTGCCGACGAGACTGACGAGCAGAGCCGTGAAAGCCATCTCCGGCGGCAGGCCGAGCGTGACGAAAGCGTAGCTGATGACGTGGATTTCGAGCAGGATGAAAAAGAACGCGAGGATGAGGAAGAAGACGATCGCGTAGAAGGCGAGGAACGGTGCGAAAAACACCGGACTATCTTAGCCGTGTCGCAAGCCGGGGAAGAAACGGCGGCGCGAGCCGAGTGCGTCGGCGTAGCGCCCGCCCATCGCGCGTTCCTCGGCGGGGATTCGCACGGCGAGAATCAGCGCGTTGCCGATCGAGAATGCGATCGCAGTGAAGATCGCTCCGCCGATCATCGGCACGGCCGCGATTTCGATAACAACGGCGAGATAGTTGGGATGGCGCATGAAGCGATAGGGTCCGTCGGTCGCCGGCGCCCGGTCGGGGCTCACGATTATTCGCGTGTTCCATCGGTCGCCGAGCGTCGCGACCGCCCAGTAGCGAAGCGCTTGCGCGACGAGTTCGGCGAACAGCGCGAACCAGGCGACCGCGGGCGGAAATGCATGCGGGAAGAACGTCGGCTCGACGGCGCATGACGCGATGAACAGCGCGTGGAATGCGACCATCACGCGATAGTGCGCTTGCCCGACTTCGACCGCGCCATGCTGGAAGGCACGGCGCGCGTTGCGGCGCGCGCGATCGAGCTCGAAGATACGCTCGACCACGAGCAGCGCAAGGATCAGCAGATAGGTGCGGAGCGAGATCACCACTTCAGCGAGATCACCATTTCAGAAGGACCAGCTCGACGGAGAAACCTGGACCCATTCCGATGATCATGCCGTAGTCGCCGGGCGCGGCTTCGTGGTCTTCGAGCAATTCGTCGAGGATAAACATGATCGATGCGGACGAGAGGTTTCCGACCGATTGAAGCGAGCGCCACGAACGCGCCAGCGCCGCCTCGGGTAATGCGAGCGCGCCCTCGAGAGTCTCGAGCACCTTGGGGCCGCCGGCGTGCGCGATCCAGTGCTTGATATGGGAGCGGTCGATTTTTTGCGTCGTCAGAAATGAATCAACCTCGTCGAGGATATTGGCGCGGACGAGATCGGTGAGTTTCGACGACAGAACGATTTTGAAGCCGCTGTCGACGATCTCCCAGCCGAGAATTTCTTCGGTGTTCGGGAATACGAGCGAACGCGTCGCGATTACCTGCGGGCCGGTCGACGACGCTTGCGCGTTGCCGCCTATCAGCATCGCGGCGGCGCCGTCGCCGAACAGCCCCGAGGCGATGATGTTGGCGATCGAGAGATCCTCGCGCTGCAACGTGAGCGAGCACAACTCGACCGACAGCAGCATCGCGACTTCCGACGGAAACGCGCGGATGTAGTCGGCGGCGCGCGCCGTCCCCGCGGCTCCGGCGACGCATCCGAGCCCGAAGATGGGAGTGCGCTTGATTTCCTTGCGCATCCCGAGCGCGCTGATGACGCGAGTGTCGATGCTCGGAACGGCGATGCCGGTAACGGTGACGAAGAACAGATGATCGACGTCGCGAGGTTTGAGGCCGGCACGCTCGAGCGCAATTTCAGCCGCCGCAGTTCCGATGTCGGGCGCAACGCGCAGCCACGCGTCGTTGGTCTTCGCGAACGTATCGAGCGGGATGTATTCCTCGATCGGCAACGCGAGATGTCGCCCGGTGATTCCGAGCGCGCCCTGGATTTTGTCGAACCGGCGCAGATCCGACCAGCGCCGCTCCCATAGCTCACGCAGGCGCGAGGTCAGTTGTTCCTGATCGACGTAGTTAGCGGGTAACGCGGTGCCGGTTCCGATCACACGGGGTGAATCGTTGCTAATCACTTATATCGCGTGGCGCCCGAGTCGCTGGACTCAAAGCGACATGCTATCTCTCCTTTTGGTGCCTGACAGACCGTAACGCGCGGTCCATTGTTCCCTTCGGACATCTTTGACGCTATCACCAGCGCCATCAATATTATATCGCTCTTGTGCCCCGCGCTGCATCCGTTAAGATCCCCTCAACTATGAAATCCGAAGAACGCGTCGAACTGCTGGCGATGCTCGCCCGGGAGTCGTACTTCGAGCGACAACTCACGCTCTCATCGGGACGCGCGTCAAACTACTACGTCGATTGCAAACGCACGCTGTACCTGCCACGTGGCGCGTATCTAGCCGGAGAACTGGTGCTTGAACTTGTGAAAGATGCTGGCGTCGAGCAGATCGGCGGCATGGCGGCCGGCGCGTTGCCGGTGACTGACGCGGTGATGGCTGCGGCGCATCGCGGCGGCGTCGACGTTCGCGGCTTCTTCGTGCGCAAGGAAACCAAGCAGCACGGGCTGCAACAAATGATCGAGGGCGCGTTCAAGCGCGGGCTGAAGACCGCGGTAATCGACGATGCGATCACCACCGGAGGATCGAGCCTGCAAGCGGTGGCTGCGATGCGCGAGGCGGGCGCGAATGTGATTGCCGCAATCGCGCTGGTCGAGCGCGGCGAGGGCGCCGTCGACGCGTTCGCGCGCGCCGGCTTGAAGTACAGTTGGGTCTTCACCGCGGAAGAGGTGCGCGCCGAGCGCGCCGCTCATCCCGTCGCCGGATAATTTCGCTTGGAGACCAATCGCGACACGGCGGTCGCGGGAATTTTTGGCGATCCCGTCGGGCATTCCAGGTCGCCCGCGATGCACAACGCGGCCTACGCGGCGCTCGGCATGAACCGCACCTATGTGCCGTTCCGCGTTACGTCCGCGAATCTCGCATCGGCGCTACGCGCGATTCATCCGCTCGGTATCGTCGGTGTAAATCTGACCGTGCCGCATAAGGAAGCGGCGGCGCGGCTCATCAAGGACCTCAGCGGAGAAGCCCGCATGCTTGGCGCGGTCAATTGCGTTGTGAATCGGCGCGGCACGCTGCGCGGCGACAACACCGACGCGCGCGGCCTCGAGCGCGACTTGCGCGATCTCGGATGCGAGTTGCACGGGCGGCTCGCAATCGTGATCGGCGCAGGCGGCGGCGCGGCGTCCTCGGTCCTGGCGTGCATGCGGCTGGGCGCGAGCCGGGTCGTGATTGTGAATCGCACGCCCGCTCGCGCAGTGGCGCTCGCGCGCCGCCTTTCGGCGAAGGGCATGACGCGCGCAACTGGTGAGCCTCGCGGCCTGGACGCGCTGATGGACTCCGAGCTGCTTACCGGCGCGCGATTGATCGTCAATGCGACCTCGATGGGCCTGACGACAGGCCGATTCGCGCGTCTCGATTACAATTCAACCGCCGCCGACTGCCAGTTTTACGATTTGATCTATTCGGAGGAGCCGACCGCGTTCCTGAAGCCCGCGCTTGCGGCGGCACGGCGCGCCTCGGATGGCGCCGGGATGCTGGTCAACCAGGGCGAGCTGGCATTCAAGTTGTTTAATCGAGTCGCGCCGCCGGCCGGCGTGATGCGCGCGGCCCTGTTCAACACGCTGGGCCGAATACAAGGTTAGTCACACGGACGTATTGCTCAAGCGAGCGCGCCGACTACGCGCCGCGCGAGCACGAATCCGGCCGGAGCGAGTAGCTCCGGTTGCAGGATGATCACCGCGGCAACTGCCACCAGACCCGCTGCGATCAAGAGGTCGCGCTTGTCGACATGGAAAGTCCATCGCTCGCAATCATCGCAATAGCTCGCCCGAAATCTCCCGCTGCTTTCACACGAATTGCAGGCCATGGCTTTGGCTCCTTTTCTGAACTGTGCTTCGCGACGGGGCTAGCCGAACATCTCCTTGAGCTTGTCCACGAAGCCTTTGGAGAGCGGATGGTTGACGGCCTTGCCGTCGAGCTTGGCGAATTCCTCGAGTAGTTCGCGCTGGCGCGCGGTCAGGCTGCGCGGCGTCTCGACAATTATCTTGATCAGCTGATCGCCGCGTCCGTACCCGTGAAGATCGACGATGCCCTTGCCCTTCAGCCGCAGGATTTTTCCTGACTGCGTTGCGGGCGGAATTTTGAGCTTCACCTTGCCTTCGAGAGTCGGCACTTCGATCTCGGTGCCGACCGCCGCTTGCGGGAAGCTGATCGGCGCTTCGATTATCACGTCGTTGTCCTGGCGCACGAACATCTCGTGCTCTTTGACGTGAATGACGACGTAGAGATCGCCTTGCGGTCCGCCGCCGTAGCCGGCTTCGCCCTCGCCGCGCAGCTTGAGCCGCGAGCCGTTGTCCACGCCCGGCGGAATTTTCACGGCGAGCGATTCATGCTTGCGGATTCGCCCCTGTCCCTGGCACTTGGGGCATGGGTCGGAGATGATCATGCCTTCGCCGCGGCATTGACCGCAGGTGGTCGAGATCGAAAAGAACCCCTGCTGAGTGCGCACCTGGCCGCTGCCGCGGCAATTGGGGCATTGGCGTGCGCCACTGGAGCCGCCGCGAGCGCGAGTGCCGTTGCATCCTTCGCATTGAGTGAGGCGCTGGAACTTTACGACTTTCTCGATTCCGCGCGCCGCTTCTTCGAATTCAATTTCGAGATCGTAGCGCAGATCGTCGCCGCGCCGGGTGCGCGAACGCGAGCGTCCGCGGCCGGTGCCGAAAAAATCGCCAAAGATGTCGGAGAAAACTTCCTCGAAGCCTTGGCTGAAGTCGAAACCGCCGAATCCACCCGGACCACCCTGCGGTCCCTGGAACGCGGCATGCCCGAAACGGTCATACTGCGCGCGCCGCTCGGGATCGGAGAGGACCTGGTAAGCCTCGTTGAGCTCTTTGAATCGCTCCTCAGCTTCCTTGTTGCCTGGATTACGATCGGGATGACACTGGATAGCGAGAGTGCGGTAGGCTTTCTTCAGTTCGGCTTCGCTGGCGCCGCGGTTGACGCCGAGAATTTCGTAATAATCGCGTTTGTGTGCAGGCGGCATCGCGCAAAGATTCTATGCGAACATCCGAGGCGACGCCATTGTCGGGTTGTTACGAGCAGGGCCGCTTGCGCGGCCCCGTCGCTGCCTACTGATCTTTGACTTCTTTGTAGTCCGCATCGACTACGTCTTCTTTCGCGCCGCTCTCGCCATTCCCGCTCTGAGAGCCACTTTGCGCGCCCGCGCCATCCTGCGGCCCGGCGCCCGCCTGCGGTCCTGCGCCTGCCTTGGTCTTGCTGTACATCGCCTCGGCCAGTTTGTGCGACGCGTTCTGCAGCGCCTCGGCCGCGCGATTGATCTCGTCGGCGTCCTTGGACTCGAGCTTGGTCCTCGCTTCCGCGAGCGCGTCCTCGACCTGCTTGCGCCCGGCCTCGTCAACTTCGGCGCCGTGATCCTTGAGCGTCTTCTCGGTCGTATAGATAAGGTTGTCGAGCTTGTTGCGCGCCTCGGCCTGCTGACGGCGAGCATGATCCTCGGCGGCATGCGCCTCGGCCTCGCGCACCATCTTCTTGATCTCTTCCTCGTTAAGACCGGACGACGCCGTTATCTTGATCGACTGCTCCTTGTTGGTGCCGAGGTCCTTGGCATGCACGTTCACGATTCCGTTCGCATCGATGTCGAACGTGACCTCGACCTGCGGCATCCCGCGCGGTGCGGGCGGAATTCCGATCAAGTCGAACTGGCCGAGCAGCTTGTTGTCGGACGCCATCTCGCGCTCGCCCTGGAAAACGCGAATCGTGACCGCCGTCTGATTATCCTGCGCGGTCGAGAACACCTGGCTCTTGCGCGTGGGGATGGTCGTGTTCTTCTCGATAAGCTTGGTGAAGACGCCGCCGAGCGTTTCGATCCCGAGCGACAGCGGTGTCACGTCGAGCAGCAGCACGTCCTTCACTTCGCCCTTGAGCACGCCCGCCTGGATTGCCGCGCCGATCGCCACGACCTCGTCGGGGTTGACGCCCTTATGCCCTTCCTTGCCGAACAGGCGCTTCACGCGCTCCTGCACGGCCGGCATCCGGGTCATGCCACCGACCAGCACGATCTCGTTGATCTCGCTCGCCTTGAGGCCCGCATCTTTCAGCGCGGTGACGCATGGCGCGTCGAGCCGATCGAGCAGGTCGGCGCACAGCGCTTCGAGCTTCGCGCGCGTCAGCTTCATGTTGAGGTGCTTGGGTCCCGACTGATCGGCGGTGATGAAGGGCAGATTGATGTCGGTCTCCGTCACGGTGGACAGCTCGGTCTTGGCCTTCTCGGCGGCTTCCTTGAGCCGCTGAAGCGCCATCCGATCTTTGCGCAGATCGATTGCCTGATCCTTGCGGAACTCGTCGGCCAGGTAATCCATGATGCGCTGGTCGAAGTCTTCGCCGCCCAGGAAGGTGTCGCCGTTGGTCGCCTTGACCTCGAAGACTCCCTCTCCCAGTTCGAGAATTGAAATGTCGAAGGTACCGCCGCCGAGATCGAACACGGCGATCTTTTCGTCCTTCTTCTTGTCGAGACCGTAAGCCAGCGACGCCGCCGTCGGCTCGTTGATGATGCGCAACACGTTGAGGCCCGCGATACGGCCCGCGTCCTTGGTGGCCTGACGCTGGCTGTCGTTGAAGTACGCGGGCACGGTGATTACGGCCTCGGTGACTTTCTCGCCAAGGTAGTCCTCGGCGGTCTGCTTCATCTTCTGGAGGATGAACGCCGAAATTTCCGGCGGGCTATATTTCTTGCCGCGGATCTCGACCCAAGCCGCGCCGTCGTCGTTCTTAACGATCTTGTAGGGCAGCACTTTCATCGCCTTCTGAACTTCGGGGTCGTCGAACCGCCGGCCCATCAGGCGCTTGATCGCGAATACCGTATTGGTCGGATTGGTGATCGACTGGCGCTTGGCGATCTGACCAGTCAGCCGCTCGCCCGCTTCGGTGAAAGCGACGACCGACGGCGTCGTGCGGCTGCCTTCGGAGTTGGCGATAACCACGGGGTCGCCGCCCTCCATAATCGCGACGCAACTATTGGTCGTACCCAAATCGATACCTATAACTTTTGCCATTTTCCTAAAGGTCCCCTGATACAAAACTTAAGATAGAGATAATCACGGTTCAGTTATTTTCAACGTCGGAGGCGTCGGTTTCGCCTTCGTTTCGCTTTCCGGAATCGGTCCCGGTATCCTTCGCAACCGACACGCGGGCCGGTCGTAGAGTTCGTTCGCCGATCAGATAGCCGCGATGGAATTCATCGACGACCGTATTCGGCGGATGCGCATCCGACGCCACGTGGTCGACCGCCTCATGCCGATTGGGGTCGAAGGGCTGGCCGACAGACTGCACGGGCGTCACGCCTTGTGCGCGCAGGAAATCGATCAGTGCGCGCACCGTCATCTCGACGCCATCGACGATCGTCCGCGCGTCGGTGCCATTGCGGGCGGCAGCGAGCGCGCGTTCGAGGTTGTCGATGATCGGCAGCAGGTCGCGGAGAATAGCCTCGCGCTGGATGCGGATGGATTCTTCACTCTGCTGGCGGATCCGCTTGCGCGCGTTTTCCGAGTCGGCGAGCGTGCGAAGATACTTGTCTTTCAGCTCGGCGATTTCCTTGTCCTTTTCAGCGAGCTGCGCCCGCAAGGATTCCACCTCGCCACCCTCGCCAGGCGTTGATTCAGCGCCCGGCGCCGGATCGAACTCCCCGTCCATGCCCGGATTGCCGTCCTGAGGATGCTTGTGTCGCTTATTCATTCGAAAAAACCGAACCGAACTTAAACCTAAGCATGATTTCCGGTCACGCCAGTGCCGGCGACGGCCGAATCGTTAGAACTTTTCGCAGATTTCGGGGTCGGAAAATATTGGGTGCAGGGGTCACCCCTGCTGAAACCCACCGTGGGTTTCACATTAAATAGAGTTCTTCTCTTCAGTACTCAATCAATCGCGACAGGGCGCGTGCGGTGTACTCGACCAGCGGGATCACGCGGTCGTAGTCCATTCGCACCGGGCCGACTATGGCCAGGCTGCCCAGCGTGCTCGAACCACTGGCGTACGACGCCGCGACCACGCTCAACGACGACAGGCGCGGGTCGTAATTCTCCGAGCCGATCGAGACCGTGAGCCCGGCGTGGGTCAGGCTGCGCTCGAGCAATTCGAGCAGCGCGGTTTTATCGTCGAGCGCGCGCAACAGCTCACGCATCTTGTCGCGATCCGAAAACTCGGGCTGCTCGAGCGCCTGCAGGCTGCCCTCGACGTACAGCTCGGGACGGCCGACGTAATCCGCGATCGCCTCGCCGAGCGCGAGCGCGTCGTGCATGAAGCGATCGTAGTTGGCGCGCTCCTCGCGCAGCTGCGCCTCGATCCATCGCCGCGCCTCGTCGAGCGTGCGCCCTTCGAGCGACTCGTTGAGGTAGCGCGCCATCCGATCCAGCTCGTCCTGCGAATGGTCGCGCTCGGTATCGACGATGCGGTTTTGCATCGCGCCTTTGGCGGCGACAAAAACCGCCAGTACCTGGTTGTCGCGCAGACGCACGAAGTTGACGCGCTCGATGATCGAAGCCTCCAGCCGCGGCGCCATCACCAGCGCGGCCTGTCCCGTCAGAATCGAGAGCAGCCGCGGCGTGTCGCGCAGGACTTCGCCAAGGTTGCGCACGGCGGTCGAGTAGTGAAGCTCAATCTGCGCACGATCCTCGAAGCCGATTCGGGTCGCCGCGGCGAGATGATCGACGTAGTAGCGAAACGCCTTCTCGGTCGGCACTCTGCCCGCCGACGTGTGCGGCTGGCGCAGGTAACCGCTTTCCTCGAGCTCGGACATCATGTTGCGCACCATCGCGGCACGCACGCCCAGCTGATGGCGCGCGACGATCTGCGCGGAGCCGACGGGCTCGGCGGTCGAGACGAACTCCTGCACGGCGGCGAGGATCAGCGCATGCTGGCGGTTCGAGAGCGTGTTGCCTGTAGAATCCTGCGTCATCTCGTTTGCAGGCCGCACGGCGCGACCCTGTTACAATTCTGTTACGCATCCAGCGATACATTCAAGGACCATGGTAACGCAATGGCCGCGATTAAAGCCGTGGCGAGCCGGATTTCGCTGACGTAGGATCGATCCCCGATGGCGCGCAAAACCAAAATAGTCCAGCCGCGACGCCTTTATGTTCCTGTGGTGCCCGCCAACGCGTCGTGGTTCGAGAGCGACAGCTACGACCGGCGCACCTGGAACGAAATCGTCGGCGACGCGCCGTCGATTGCCGATCTCGCGGAAACCGGTGAGCGGCTGGTCCCTCACTTCGGCGCGCTGGTGCAGGACCTGTTCTTCGCGCTGTTCAAGATGAACCCGGTGTTCCGCAAAGCCGGCGAGGTGCGACTCGCGGCCGCGCTCAACCGCACTATCCTCGAACAAATCGTGCCGTCGGCGCCGTTCCAGGCATTGCGTTCGCGCACTGCACTCGAAGAAGACAAGGCAGCGATCGCCGCGATCGTGATGAGCGAGCATGCGCTCGAGATGATGAAATCCGAGAAGCTCATCAATCGGGGCGAGATGCTCGACCTGTGGGATCTCGCGCGTCAGGAGCAGGATCTCGAAGCGCGCGCCGAGGCGGTGAAAGCGGTCAACGAAATCCAGGAATCGCAGGAGGGCGAACCGGCCTCCGGCGAACAAAAAAAGATCAAGCGACTAAGAAAGAGCTTGCGGAGATGGCCGATGCGGCTGAGCGCGCGGCCAAGGTCTCCGAGGCGCGCCTCAATCAGAAGTCGCGGCAGTTCGAGAATCAACTCAAGGGCGCGGATCAAAGCGCGCTCAAGCGCATGCAGCTCAAGACCGCCGAGCTGGCGGGCGAGATCGATCAAGCCGCCGAGGACAGTCACGACTTCAGCCGCGAATTCGGGCAGGGCGGACGCGTCGCGGCCGGTGCGCGCCTCGAGCTGGGGCGGCGTCTCGCGCGCAACAAGAAGCTCGGCGAGCTGGCGCGGATGGTCGGGCGCTTCAAGCAGGACGCGCGTGCACTGAAGCGCAAAACGCTCGAGCGTGGCGTCGCCGAGGCCTACGACATCGAGCTCGGCTCCGAGCTGGGGCGGCTGATTCCCGCCGAGCTGCTCGCGATGCATCATCCCGTGCTCAAGCGCGATTTCCATCGCCGCGTGCTCGAAGGCACCGTGCTTCAGTACCGGTTGCGCGACGACGAGCAGAAGGGCAAGGGCCCGATGGTGGTGTGTATCGACGTGAGCTCCTCGATGCAGGGCGACAAGGAGATGTGGTCGAAGGCGGTCGCGCTGACGCTGATGGATATCGCGCGGCGCCAGCGCCGGCTGTTCCGCGCCGTCATGTTTTCGTCAGGCGACGTCAGCCTGAAGGTGCTCGACCTCAATCGCGAGCGGCGCTACCAGCCCGACCTGAACAAGGTCGTCGAGATGGCCGAGTACTTCCCCGGCGGCGGCACCGACTTCGAGACGCCGATCGACGCGGCCGTCGAGTTGCTCGGCGAAAAGAAACTCAAGCGTGGCGATATCGTGATAATCACCGACGGCGAATCGCAGGTCAGCCCTGATTGGCTGGCGCGATTGCGCGAGCGCAAAGCCGACCTCGATTTTTCCATTTTCGCCGTGCTGGTCGACGTGGGATCGGCGGAGACGTCGTCGCTGGCGCAGTTCGCCGATCGAATCACCTCGGTAAAGCGCATCAGCGACGAGCACGCCCGCGACATTTTCCTGCACGTGCAATCATGAAAAAGACCGAACAACAAGTCGTGCTCGAGCCGATCGATCGCGGCAATTTCCGCAAGCTCTTCAATATGCAGCTGCGGAACGAGCAGATCACCTTCGTCACGCCGCCGCGATGGACGCTCGCGCGATGCTACGTGCGTCTGTTCGGCGACAACTTCGAGCATCTGCCGCACCTGATCCGCGCCGGCGACGAGGTAGTCGGCTACGCAACCACGGCATGCGATCCGAACAGCGCCGACAATTACTGGATCGACGACATCATGATCGCCGCCACTCACCAGGGCAAAGGCTACGGCCGCGCCGCGATGGTCGCGGTGCTCAAAATGATCGCCGCCCGTTATCCCCGATGCGAAGCGGTGCAGCTAACCTGCTTCCGAACTAACCTGAGCGCCGCCGCGTTGTACGTCAGCCTCGGCTTCAGGCCGACCGGCACCGTCGATGAAGAATTCGGCGAGCCCAACTACAAGCTCACCGGCGCCGCACTGGCGAAGTTTCGGAAGTAGGCAGTACATCTGAAAAAGGAAGGGCCGGTCGTTGACGACCGGCCCTTCATCATTTCTGACTGTGCTGACTTCGAGCTACGCCGCCGATGCCAGCTGCATCACGCCGAGCTGCTGGTACCACGACTCGGTGCGATCGTTGATCAGGTCGATTTGCCGCAGGCACGGGATGATCGTGTCGACGAACAGGAACGAGTTGAACTGCTTCTCCATGTCGTTCTCCGCCGCCGCCCACGCCGGATTGCGATGCATCTCTTCCTCGATGTCCTTCATCGAGATGCCCACTTCCTCGAACACCGACGCGCCCGACAGGAAGCCGTCCTTCGGCACCCCGTCGACGACCTTGGTCACCATCATGTCGCAGGCCGCGAACGCGAAGTCCTCGAGGTCCTTCTTGTCCTTGCCCTTGAGCTTGGTGACGGCGTCGCGCAGCGCCAGCATCCCGAAGCCGACGTGGCGCGCCTCGTCCTTCATGATGTACTCGAGCAGTTCCTTGAGCAGATCGTCCTTGGTCTCACGCTGCATGAAACGGAACGCCGCGATCGCCAGCCCCTCGGCGACGACTTGCATCCCGACGTATTTGGGCTCCCAACGGTCGTGCTCCATCACCGTGGTCAGCAGCCGCTCGAGCGTGGGATCGATAGGGTAGATGCGATCGAGCTTGGTGATGTACTTGCGGAAGCCTTCGACGTGACGCGCCTCGTCGAAGACCTGCGCCGCCGCGTTCATCTTGGCGTCGAGGTCCGGCACCGCGTCCACCAACTGCCCGCAAACCATCAGCGCGCCCTGCTCGCCGTGCAGGAATTGCGAAAGGCGCCACGCGGCGAACTTGCGCCCGAGCTGGAACTTGTTCTCCTCGCTCAGCGATCGATAAAGCTCGGTCTGGAACATCGGCATCATCGTCATGTCCAGGACTTCCTTTTCGATCGGGCGGTCCCAGTTGATGGTGGTCGAGACGTTCCACTGATCGCGCTTGGCGTTCTCGTACAGCCGGTCCATCTGGGGGAACTTGACGCTGTAGTCCCAGTGGAAAACGCTTTCGAGGTCCGTGTTAACGATGGTGTGGTCGTGGGCCATTTCGAAAATCCTCCAGATTCACTTTTTACTGGGCGCCGAGCCGTGCTGCGCGCTCGAGTCCGCCCAGGGCAAAATTTACCGTGATATTTTTCAGTTCCGCATGAGAAAGATCGCGGCTCGCGAGCAGCCACGAAATCGCCTGCGACAACATCCCGATCGTGAGATGCGCAATTGCGTCGGCGCGCTCGCCGACCGCAGGCGCCAGGTCGTCGCGCAGGTCGTCGATAAAAACCTCGTGGACGCGGACCATCAGATCCAGGAAGGCGGGGCTGTGGCCGAACACGATCCGGAAAAGTTCCGGCGCCTGCGCGGCCGCGTCCAGAATCGTGTCAATCGTGATCCTGAGCTTCTCGGCCGGCGTGTGAACGCCCGCCTTCGCCTCTGCAAGGTTGCGTCGCAATTCAGCCGCGCCATGCTCGATCAGTTCGATAAAGATTTCGTTCTTGGTCTTGAAGTGCAGATAGAAGGTGCCGAGGCCGACGTCAGCTTCGGTGGCAATGTCGGCGATTCGCGTCTGATGGTACCCCTTGCTCGAGATGACGCGCTCGGCGGCCTGGATCAGATCGACGCGCGTTTTTTCGCGCCGCCGATCGAATCGATTCGGAGCATCGCCGGATTGTCGAGCAACTTGTTCCACAGTGACAAGCAAATTATGTCAAAATGAATCGTGTGTCAATTACGACTCCAGATTCAATACTGAATCTATATTCATTAGTGAATGGACCGTCGAACTGAGGGAACCACGCCAATTCATTGCGGAATTTAAGATTCGGGGGTGGAGTCTATTCAGGGAGCAAATGGCCCTGAAAGAGCGATAAAGGTACTACGGAGGAGAGCCCCCGGATTGGTCTAGAGGCTCACCCGATTGATCGGGATTTTCGTCGGGCGCGGCGCCCTCATTTCCCGTATCCTGAGTCGTATCCGGAAGAATCACAGGCTCGGGGAAGTCCGACGTGACGTTGCAACAGAGCAGGTAACTGCTGCCGGCCCGCGGCTGAGCGTTGTAGGCCTGCAGCGAACCGTCGGCGAGCACCTTGACCGCCTGGTAGCTGGTCGAGCCCGACTGCCGCTCTATCTGAAAGACGTAGTACGCGCCGCGATCGAGTGGCTCGGGCGGGCCCTCCTCGGGCAATACCTGCGTGAAATGCGTCGGCACTTTCGAGTACTCGATACTCTTGAGGCTGTACTTGGTCGCACCCACGCCGGTGATAGAGCCGAACGTGCTCTCGTCAGCCTTGAACTCCCAAATTGGAACACCGCCGTCGAATCGCACTACCGACTCCGTATGCGTCGCGTCGCGCTGATGGTTCGCGATCACTTCGGCGCCGAAAAACTTAATTACGGTGGCGCGCGTGAGCGCATCGCCAGAACGCCGATAGCTGATCGCGACGTTGGCGACGGGAGGCGGCAGCGGCTCACCTTCGTTGGCGTTGGCCGCGTCGTCGAGATCGGTCGAATCGTCGTCGGAGGAACCCATTATCGACTTTACCTTCGAGGTCACCGACGAACATCCCTGCGACGTCAGTGCGAGCGTAATAAGCAGCGCGAAGAGGCCCAGCAGGAATCGGGAGATCGCAGTCGCTTTGTATGTAGGCATGTTCATCGAGTAGTCTTTGCGCACCGTGGCAAACCGGGATTCGAGCGAGAAGATCGGCCTTCGTCCCCTGCTAATCTACGCGCAGGCGCAGACTGGCCTCAACCTGTGCGTGACTTTGATCGGGCTACACCTGCTCTACTTCTATACCGATCGGATGGGCCTCTCTCCATCGCTGGCCGGCCTTGCATTCTTCCTGGCGCTGGTGATTGACGCGTTAACCGACCCGCTGGTTGGCAATATTTCGGATCGCGCGCGCTTCAAGTCGGGCCGGCGGCGGCCATTTTTCTTCGCATCGATTCCGATGGCGGTCTGCTACTACCTGCTGCTGTCGCCGCCGCCGCTCAAGGCGGGCCTGTTCTTATGGTTCCTCGGCTTCTACTTCCTGATGCTCACGTCGCGGAAGTTTTACGAGACCGCATTCGGCGCGCTGATGCCGGAACTCACGCTCGACTACGACGAACGCACCAAGCTCTCGACCTTCCGCATGCTATTCGGCACGGTCGGCGACATCAGCGGAGCGCTGTTGCCGTTCGCGGCGACCTACCTCTTCGCGCGCGGCACCGACTTCAGAGTGACGGGCGCGATCTGCGGGCTGACGGTCGCCGGCGGCGCGATGCTCGCATACGCGGGTCTGCGCGAGCGCACCGAGTTCTCCACGCTCGAGCGCTCCAGGCTGTGGGCGTCGATCAAATCGATGGCCGGTAACCGGCCGTTCGTCATTCTCGTGATCGCGACGGCGCTCGCCATCATGGCCATCAACATCCCGACCGTGCTGCTGCGCTTCCTCGCCAAGTACTGGTACCACGACGAGAACGCGGCGGCGCGATGGCTGCTCGCGTACTTCGCGGGCTCGGTCATCTCGTATCCGTTCTGGTTCAGGATCACGGTCAGGTTCGAAAAGAAGCCGGCCTTCGTCGTTGCGATGATCTGCAACGCAATGGGCTCGCTGGCGTTCATGCTGATGACGCGGCAAAGCACGGTCGCGCTTTATTTCCTGATGGCGTTCAGCGGCTTCTCGGCGATCGGAATCTGGGTCACGCAAATGTCGGCGTCGGCGGACGTGATCGAATGGGACGAGGAGCGCACCGGCCAGCGCCAGGAGGGCGCGTACGGCGGAATCACTTCGATGTCGATAAAGATGGCGGTCGCGGTCACGCTGCTGCTGGTCGGGCCGGTCATGAGCTGGGTCGGCTACAAGCCCGGCGGCGGGCTCACGCCTCAAGCGGGCGACAATCTGCGCGCACTTTTCTCGATCGGCCCCGCCTCAATCTACTTGCTGAGCGCTCTGGTTTTCTCCCGCTACCCAATAACGCGAGAAAGCCACCGCGCCATGCGCGATAGGTTGGCGGCCCGCACCGCCGCGGCCGAAGAAGAAAAATCAAGATCGATCGCGTAGCGCTTTGAACGCGACACCGGGATTCCCGTGACGGAAAAGAGCTTCCTAGAACGCGCACGAGATGAAGTCGCACGCATTGCTTCTCTCGCCGCTGCCTCGGTCGGAGTATGTGCGATCCACGTGGAGTCGGGGCAACGTATCGCCTTGAACGCCGAACGTGCTTTCCCGCTCGCAAGCACGTACAAAATTCCAATCGCGATACTGCTATTGAAGATGGTGGAGCAAGGGAAGCTTTCACTGGCGCAAATGATCGAAATCACCGAGGAAGATCTCAGTCCAGGCTCCGGGCCGATCAAAGAACTGTTCACGCTTCCCGGCGTCCAACTTTCGATACGAAACCTGCTCGATCTGACGCTCCGCTTTAGTGACAATACCGCGAGCGATATCGTCCTCCGTCTTGCGGGCGGACCAGACAAAGTCACGAGCATGCTCCGGTCGGCGCGCGTGGATGATCTCAGGGTCGACCGCTCGACCAAACAAATTCTCGGTGAGTTCTATGGCCTTTCGGATCTCGCGTCTAATCAGCCCTGGTCGCTCGAGCGATTTCAGACCCGGCTACGGGAGACAAGTGCCGAATCCCGCAAAGCAAGTTTGGATGCGTTTCTTAATAATCCTCGTGATTGTGGCACGCCGGCCTCGATAGCATCTCTGTTGACGATGGTTGAGAGCGGAAAGGCTCTGAATCCCACGCATACCGATCTTCTCCTGTCACTGATGCGAGAGTGCCGAACCGGCCCCGGGCGACTGAAAGGTCAGTTGCCCGCCGGAACGATTGTTGCGCACAAGACCGGAACGATTGAGGGCGCCGTCGTGAACGATGCCGGCATTATAGAACTGCCTGACGCTCGCGGACATATCGCAATTGCCGCTATGGTTCAGGAGACCGGAGCAATGGCAGCGGAATCGGAATACGAAGTCATAATCGCAGAGCTTGCCAGAACGATATTCGACTGTTTCCTGCTCGGGACCGATTAAAAAAAAGGGCCGCAGGTGATGAACCCGCAGCCCTCTATCATTCTTAGCTAGTCGCGATCAGCCGAGCAGCGACTTTGCCACGGTCTCGCGATGCACCGGGGCGTTGCCGAAGTTTGCTTCGCCTGCGAGTGCGCGGCGATGGAACAGGTGCATGTCATGCTCCCAGGTGAATCCGATGCCGCCGTGGACCTGGATTGCTTCCGACGTGACGTTCTTCGCCATGTCGGATGCGTACGCCTTCGCCATCGGCACGGCGGTCGCCGCTTCCGCGCCCTTGGTATCGACGGTCCAACACGCGTAGTAGGTCAGCGAGCGCGCGTTCTCGACTGCGACCATCATGTCGACGCACTTATGCTTGACGGCCTGGAACGATCCGATCGGCTTGCCGAATTGCACGCGCGTCTTGGCGTATTCGACCGACATATCGAGCGCGCGCTGCGCCGTGCCGACCATCTCGGCCGCCAGCCCCGCCGTCGCGATGTCGAGCGTGCGCCGCAGAATCGGCCATCCCTCGCCTTCCTTGCCGAGCAGCTCCGAAGTTTTCACATTGTCGAATTTCACGTGGCATAGCCGGCGCGTCATATCGACGGTCTTGAGCTGAGTTATCGTGATGCCGGGCGTCTTGGCGTTCATCGCCAGGATCGTGATTCCTTTTTCCCCGCTGCCTCCGGTGCGAACCGCAACCGCCATCCCGTTGGCGACGTGCGCGTCGGGCACGAAAAACTTCTCGCCGGTGATCGTGTATTCGTTGCCGCTCCTGGTCGCCTTGAGCTGGATTCCCTCGGCGTCGAAGCGGCCGGCGGCCTCGGCGATCGCGACGGTGCCGATAAACTCGCCCTTCGCCATGCGCGGCAGGAGGTCTTTCTTCTGCTGGTCGGAGCCGCCCTCAATCAACAGCGGCGCCGCGAGTAGCGCGGAGGTGAATAAGGGTCCCGGGACGAGTGCCTTGCCGGCTTCTTCGACGATCACCGTCATGTCGAGAAAGCTGCCGCCCTGGCCGCCGTAACTCTCCGGGATGAGCAGCCCCGGCCATCCGAGGTCGACCAGCTTCTTCCAGAAGGCGGCGTCGTGCGCGGTCGGGTCCGCCATCATCTGGCGGACAAACTTGGTCGGGCAGTTGTCGGCCAGAAAGCGCTTGGCCGCGTCCCGAAGCATCTCTTGTTCTTCAGAAAATCCGAAATCCAACTTGCGTTCCTCCGTTTTGTCGATGGGGAATCCTGCGGCTTGATACCGCTCGAATCCATGTTCTAGGTACCATTAAGGCTTTCAGGCGTGCAAACGGCGGGAATGCCCACCACGCCGGCAGCGCGCTTGATTCGCGCGCTGGAACCGCGAAAATGGGGGTCCGGTTACTAAAAAAGAATGGAACACAAAGATCTCGTCCGCGAAGAATTCACCCGTCAGGCGAACGACTACGCGACCGCGCCCGCGATTCGCGACGCCGAGCATCTGCGCAAGCTGGTCGAGATTGTCGCGCCGCCGGCGGATGCGCGCGTGCTGGAAGTCGCGACCGGGCCGGGTCATGTCGCGATGGCATTCCCAGCGGTCTGCCGCGAGGTCGTGGGAATCGATCTGACCGACGCGCCGCTCAAGATTGCCGAGCAGATTCGCTCCGAGCGAGGACTCGCCAACGTCCGCTTCCAGAAAGGCGACGTCGAGTCACGCCTGCCCTTCAAGGACGGTGAATTCGACGTGGTCGTGTGCAGGTTTGCGATTCATCATTTCGCCGAGCCGCAAAAAGTGATCGGCGAGATGGCGCGAGTGTGCCGCGCCGATGGACTGGTCGCGGTCGAGGATTTGATTGCCAGCGAACAGCCCGAGCGCGCGGCGTACTACAACCAATTCGAGCGCCTGCGCGACACGTCGCATACCAATGCGCTCGCGATGAGCGAACTTGTGCGCATGATGGGCGCGGCCGGCCTCGAGATCGTGCGGTTCACGTCGCACGGCTACCGCACTCCTGTTTCGCAATGGATCAAGGCAGCGCACACGTCGCCGGAGCGCGCGGCGAAAGCAATCGCAATGGTCGAACGGGACGCGGTCGAAGATCTAAGCGGCGCGCGTCCAATCCGAATCGACGGCGAGCTGTATTTCACCTATCGAATCGCAATGCTGGTGACCCGCAAGCTGCGCTAATCCCGCCTAGGATATTGGATCCGAGTCTCTTTCGCTTCGGCAGCAGCCGGAACAATTCAGTCGTTTTTTGGTGTCATCTTATTTTTTGTGTCATTTTTTTTGTGTCATTCTGAGCGAAGCGAAGAATCCCGGATCTTTTTCAGTGCGGGCCGACGCACCCCCAACCACGGCGCGATCGCAGTGAGCTGTGTATGTTCGGCGCGATCGGCTAGTACTTGCGCAGACAGAAGAGCATCAAAAGAATCGCTCGATGCGTGGCTGGGGTGGCGCTGCCGTCGTTGAGAAAGATCCGGGATTCTTCGCTGCGCTCAGAATGACACAAAAAACGAACTGCATTCGTGCAGGGCTCACATTACGTTTTGCGTCCCGAGATCAACGCCAAAACGCCTGAGTACTGTAGCAGCGAGGTCTGCTCTGCGAGCGTGCCGATTTCGAAACCGGTGAAGAATCCGGCGATCGGAATGGGGCCTAGCGCGCGCCTGATGTAGGCGGAATCGTGACCGGGGATGTTGTAGAGGCCGGCGCCGCGCGAGACGCAATCGAAGTACAGGCCGAACGCGGGCGGCGTTTTATTGTCCAGGCGGTCGCTCAATTCATCCAGCGTCGCCTTCAGGTCCTCGCGCGAGCGCTCGGCGTCGCGCAGCACGAAACCGATGGTATCGCCAACCTTTGGCTGGAATCCCACCGCGATCACGCCATGCTCCTCGCTGGCGCCAACTATATTGCGCACGACAAATTCTCCGCGCTCGATAGTTTGCGCATTCTCGTACACCGGGATCGCCACAAAGACGTACGTCAGAGCGCGGCGCAGATCGGCAGCGAGCGGACCGGCGGCTTCGGCGAAGACTTCGTATGCCGGCCGGCCGTCGAGTTCGATCAAGATGTTGTCGCGCGCGGCGGTCACGCGATGCGCCGTGCCGATCAGGCCGCATGCGATCGAGTTCGCAATCGTCAGCTCGAAGTCGCCGGAGAGCAGCATCCCTGAGACTGCGTTGGAGCTGACCGTGTCACCGCAGAAGACGAACGTCTCGCCGATCGAGCCGTCCTCGCTCGCACCGCCGCCCACGATCGACACGCCGGGCAATTCAGCGCCGAGAGCTTCGAGCGTCGCCTCGGCTTCGAAGTTGTAAGTATCGGCAAAGAGAATCAGCAGGTTGGATTTGTCGAGCTTGGCGCGGACCGCGGATGCCACCTCGGCCGCTACGCCCGCGGCGCGGCCGCGCAGGGTAGGCACGAAAAATCGGGTTGCATGAATCTCGTTTTCGTTGCCGCCAAACACCAGCACGGCCAGTGCATGTCCCGACTCGATTTCGGTCTCACCGGCGATAACGCCCATGCTCGAGCATCCCGCGACTTCGCGCGTGTGCGCTTCGGAAGCCACCGTGCGCAGGATCATCGGATACGCGGCGCCGTAGGCGGGCGTCGCGAAACAGAGTGCGCCCTGCGCGCGGCTAATCCCCGCCTGCGCGAGCGCGGCGGCTGTCGCCTCGGCGGCGGCGTTGCGCGGATTGAGCGCGGTCGAGAAACCCACGCCGGCTCGAATCATCTGGACACCTGCTGCTGGCCTCCGAAAATCTTGAGCAACTCTACCATCCGCTGAATCCCGTCGGCGAGTTCCTTGACGCCGATTCGCTCGTTGATGCCGTGGACGCCTTTTGCCTCGGCTGCGTTTACTTCGACCGGGATGAAACCGTACGAGACGATCTTTTTCTGGCGGAAGTAGTGGCTGTCGGTGAATCCGATGACCATGGTGGGCACGACGCTGGCCTGGTCGTGATCTTTGGCGAGCGTCTCGATTGCGGACATCAGCGGCGAGCGCGACGGCGACGAGATCGGCGCGAAGTTCAGGATCACGTCGATCTTGATGGTGTCGTCGCCGATAACTTTCTTGATATCGCTCATGACCGTCTTGGGATCGCTGCCCGGCAGCAGCCGGCAATCGATTTCGGCGTACGCCGTTTCGGAAATCACGTTGGTTTTCTGGCTCGCCGACAGCACCGTGGGCGTGATCGTATCGCGCACGCGGGCGTTCTGACTGGGATCGTCAAGGAATTGTTTCAGGTAGTCCGGATCCTTCAGCGCGGCGGCGAGATCGAGCATTTGTTTGGGGCCGTGATCGAGCTCGGCCATCGTGTGGTAGTAGTCATTGACCGGCCCGATGACATGTATGGGCGTTTTGTAGTCGCTCAATTTGTCGAGCGCGCGAACCAGGCGCGTGACCGCGGTCTCCGCCGGCGGATCGGACGCGTGCCCTGCCTGCCCGCTGGCGGTAAGCTTGAGCCACAGCGGCGTCTTTTCAGTGACCGACACGACGTAAACCTTGCGCTTGTTGTCGGCGAGTGCGCGAATCCCGCCGCCTTCGTTGATCAAATAGCCGGCGTCGAAGAAGACGTTGCTCTCATGATCGACGAACCATCCCGCGCCATTCTTACCGCCTTCTTCCTCGTCACCGGTGGCGACAAACAGCACGTCGTGATTGAGCAGGATGCCCGCGCGCTTGATCGCGAGCATGGCCATCAGCTCGATCACGCCGGGGCCTTTGTCGTCGATCGCGCCGCGTCCCCAGATTTTCCCGTCCTTGACGGTGCCCGAGAACGGCGGCACCTGCCATTCCTTGGGATTGGCCGGCACCACGTCCATGTGGCTCAGCAGGATGATCGACTTGTTATGTTTGCCGATGCCGCGCAGGCGCGCGGCGACGATTCCGCGTCCATGCTGCGGCTCCCAGGTCGTGGCGGGAATTCCGTCGGTGAGAAATTTCTCCTTGAGCATCCGCGCCGCGTCCATCTCGTTGCCGGGCGGATTGGTGGTGTTGATCTGGATGTACTTGGACAGCAGGTCGGTCGCTTCCTGCGTGACCCGGTCCCAATTGATCGGCTGCGGCGGCGGCGCCTGCGTGACGCCCATCGACTCAGCCGGCAGCACGTTAGGCGTGGCGGATGGAGATGCGGCCAACGCAAAACCGGAGATCGCCAGGCAAGCGAACAGCGACGCGGCCGCAATCGTTGATCTGCCGATAGGGATTTCGATCACGCCATGAAGGAACACTGTCGAAGGCGTGGCGTCAACCATCGGATGATCAACAGGAACGACGAAGCGGAAGAGCAAAAAGAGACAACTTTATTGAATGTGAAACCCGCGGTGGGTTTCCCGCTTCCTTCGGCAGGGCTGAGCCCTGCACCCAATGTTAAAAGAAAAGGATGCGAGACCTCGTCCCTGTTAGGAACGTTCGAGGGCGACCGACCTTTGTCTGTTCCCCCTTTCCAGCTTGGAAAGGGGGTTAGGGGGATAGGACAGCACGATTCGCGCAACTGGTTCCCCTTCCCCATTTTTTTTGGGGAAGGGGGCAGGGGTTAGGGTTCTGGCGATCAAACGAGGTCATGCTTCTTGGTGTCAGGCAGACGACGCAAACGGCAGATACTACAGGACCGCGCGCGCATGCTAGATCGGCTGAGCAGATCGACAGATGGCATCGGTTAAGAAAATTGCAGCCTCTCGTCGCCCTCCGATCGACGCGCGTGGCGTCAGCCGCGTGTTGCGGGTCCTCAGGCGCGAGGCGCCGTCGTGGAACGCGCCGATCGTCAGCTTCATCGCCGTGCAGCATCGCGATCCGTTCCGCACTTTGATTTCGTGCATCCTGAGTTTGCGCACCAAGGATGCGACGACGGCGGCCGCGTCGAGTCGATTGTTTGCGCTGGCGCATACGCCGGAGGCGATACTCAAGTTGTTGCCTAGGACGCTCGAGCGGCTCATCTTCCCGGTGGGCTTCTATCGCACCAAGGCGCGCGTAATCCGCGGAATTTGCCGCGACTTGATCGATAAATTCGACGGACGCGTGCCTGACGAGATCGACGCTCTGCTGACGCTCAAGGGCGTCGGGCGCAAGACCGCGAATTTGGTCGTGACCGAGGCGTACGCGAAGCCGGGCATCTGCGTCGATACTCATGTGCATCGCATCTCGAATCGATGGGGCCTGGTGCGCACCAGGACGCCCGACAAGACGGAGATTGCGCTGCGCGCTGTCCTGCCTCCGCGACATTGGATTGAGTACAACGGAATCCTGGTCGCATTCGGACAGACGATTTGTCATCCGACGTCGCCGTGGTGCTCGCGATGCAAAATCGCGCCGCTGTGCCCGCGGATAGGAGTCGTGCACTCGCGCTGAAAGCGACAGGAAGAATTTAAAGTGAAACCCACCGTGGGTTTCACGCTTCCTTCGGCAGGGGTGACCTCCTTCGGCTTCGCTCAGGACAGGCTCTGCACCCAGTACCAGGCGAAAGATGCGGGCGGAGTTTACCCTGAGTACTCGTAGGGTTCTTGTGAGAACTTTTTGTGTCATCCTTTTCTGCGAGACGCACATGAGTAAAGGCGCCCGATATATTTTCGTGCTCGCGCTATGCATCGTCGCGATGCTTGTGGCTGCGCGCCCATCGCATGCGATCGATTTCTACGAAATCCAGATTTACGACACCGACACGGCGCCGGTCGCTCATCTGACGCTGGAATTGCATTCGAACACGACCACCACGGCGACCGGATATTTGGCGAAGAGCCAGATCGACGTTCACCAGATCCACGAGACGCTCGAGGCCACGTACGGAGTCGTGCGCTGGCTCGAGGTCGGGCAGTACTTCTGTACCGCGAAGCTTTCGAATGGCGACTACGAGTACTCGGGCTCACGCACGAAAGTCCATTTCGGAATCCCGCAGACCTTCGAGTGGCCGGTGCAGTTCGGCGGCAATATCGAGCTCGACTATATGCGGCACGCGGCCGAGGAAAACCCGATGACGCTGGAGCTGCGGCCGATCGTCGGCTCGAGCTTCAAGGGATTTCGCGTCGTGGCGAACTTCGTGTTCGAGGATCCATTCAGCGGCCCCGGGGCGCATCGCGGGTTTCAATTCGAACCGCAGGGCGAGCTGGTCTACAAGCTCAACGACTGGCTTTCGCCGGCGGTCGAATACTACGCCGACATGGGATCGATTCAACCGCTGCCGAAAGTGCAGGAGCAGCAGCATTTCATCGTGCCGGCGCTGAATTTCGATTTTCTGCCGCAGCTCGAGCTCAACCTCGGCGTGGGAATCGGAGTGACGCGCGCCAGTCACGGCGTGTTTCTGAAATCGATTGTTGGGTGGACGTTCTAGCAGGCCGCCAAGGGCAGGAACCGTCGACCTGAGATTCATCGTTGCTTGGTCAGCGGTGCTAAACTAACCTAGATTCACGCGCCTGGCGCAATCGATGTCGTTTCCCTCGAAAGATAGGCGAGCTGACGAGAAACTCGGGCAAATCCTGGGTCAGGTCGGTTCCGTTCGCAGGCGACTCAACTCGCTGGCGTTGCAGCATGCGATTCTCTACTCGCTCGCGATCCTGATCGCGGCCGGCGCGACCGTGTTTGCGGGTGCATACCTGCTGTCGCCGTTGGTTTTCCTGATCGGCGGCGCGGCGCTGATGATCGTCGCGGTCATCGGTATCGCGGGCGCGATCGGCGCCGGATGGCGGATGCGCGCCAGCGCGGTCCGTGCCGCGGCGATTGCCGACGATCGCGCCGAGCTGAAGGGGCGTCTCTCGACGATTGTCGCCCTCGCGCATCGCGAGACCCGCGGCCCGCTGTGGTCGTACCTCGTTGAAGATACGCTCGGCTATCAGGACGAATTCGCGGCCCCGAAAATCGAGCGGCGCCGCGTCTCGCGCGCCATTTACCCGCTGGCGGGAGCAATCGTGCTGGCGGCGCTCGCGTTTCCGATTTCAAAAATCAAGCACGCGCCGCAAATCACCGGCGACAGCGGACAAGACGACCTGACCGTCGACCTGGACGACCTGCATTTGCGGCCCGCCGATCCAGGCGACGAATCGGGGATGCCGGTCACGGCCGATGCCGCGACGATGCGCCGGCTCGAGGACAAGCTGGCTCGGGAGAGTGCGGCCGGCGGCGACGTTGCCGGCAATTCGCTGAATCAGCTGGTCAACCGCGCGCGCGACATGGCCGGGAATCTGCAGAACAAGCTGACTGGCCAGCAAGCGGCCTCCAAACAGCGTCTCAACCTGCGGCTGGCCGATGCGAAAGGCGACCAGGATCAAAATGAAATTCATCGCGCTCCCGATGCGCCGAAGAATCGGCGTGGCGAGGTCGCGGGACAGTTTAAACAGGACCAGCCCAAGTCCAACGACGCGATCGATCTGCCGCGGGAAGACGACTCCCGCCAGCCTAATTCGCAGCCATCACCTGGCGGCACCGGTGAGGCGGGCGTGGAATCCGACGCGGGCAAGGACAACCCCAACAACGACGACAGCGCAACCGATCGCAGCATCCAGCAGAGCGGCGAGAACAGCAGCAATGGCGGCGAGGCGCATGGAATCGGCGCCGATCCTGATAGCCTGTTCGGCGCGCCCGCGACGGCGAAGCTCGGCAGCGAGGGTTTCGAAATCGCAATCGAAGCGCGGCCCGTCGATCACGGCGCGAAGGGCGCCGGTCGCGCATATGTCCCGCCCAAAGTCCGCACTCCTCTCAGTCTGAACCAGGAGCCGGACGAACCGGTGGCGCGCGCCGCGGTGCCGGCCGGCGATCGAAACACAATCAAGAAGGTATTCGAAAGATGAGTGACGTGCAGGCGGAAACGCCAACGGTGGCGGATTTCGCCCGGACGTTTCGGCGTGTCCAGGCCGAGATCCACAAGATGATCATCGGCCACGATCAGGCCGTCGAGGAGTTGCTGTCGGCGCTGTTCGCCGGCGGCCACGTGCTGATCGAAGGCGTACCTGGCACCGGCAAAACGACGCTGGTGAAAACGCTGGGGCTGGCGCTCAATCTGAGCTTCAACCGGATTCAGTTCACTGTCGATCTGATGCCCGCCGATATCACCGGCACGCGCGTGATTTTGTCGGGCGAAGATGGACGCCGCGAGTTCACCTTTCAGCCGGGGCCGGCGTTTTGCCACATCCTGCTCGGCGACGAAATCAATCGCGCGACGCCCAAGACCCAATCTGCGCTGCTCGAGGCGATGGCGGAGTTGCAGGTGACGGTGTCGGGCACGACCTACCGCCTCAAGCCGCCGTACTTCGTGATGGCGACGCTGAATCCTATCGAGATGGAGGGCACCTATCCGCTGCCCGAGGCGCAACTCGATCGTTTCCTGTTCAAAGTCCGTTTGAACTATCCCGACGAAGGCGAGCTGACGCGAATTATCTCGTCGACGACCGGTCCCGAGGAGGCGGGGATCGAGGCGGTTTTCCACGCCGACGAAGCACCCGCGCGAATCGAGTCGCTGAAAAGGCTGGTCCGCGAAGTGATGGCTGCTCCCGCGATGGAGATTTACGCGGCGCGACTGGTGCGCGCGACGCAGCCGCAGAATTCGCGCTTCGTGACCGACGAGGCAAAGGCCGTGCACGACGAGATGGTCAATCGTTACGTGATGTTCGGGTCGAGCCCGCGCGGCGCGCAGGCGCTTATCCTGGGCGCCAAGGTGCGCGCGCTGCTCGACGGGCGTGCCAACGTCGCGCGTGAAGATATCGAGCACGTCGCAATTGCCGCGCTCGCCCATCGCATCATGCTCAACTACGCCGCGCTGTCCGACGGAATCGACGCCGCGGACATTGTCGAGCGCGTCATCAAGTCGGTTCGCGCCGCGAAAGTATAGGCGGTCACATGCTGGAGGCGCGCGCGTTCGAGCCGGAGTATTTGCGCAAGCTCGACCGCCTGGTGCTCGGCATCAAGCGCGCCCGCACCGTGCGCACGGGCCAGCGCGCGCTGGGCAGAGTCCAGGGACTCGGAATCGAACCTGAAAATTTCAAAGAGTACGCGCCCGGCGACGACTTGCGCTTCCTCGATTGGAACGCGTTCGCGCGGCTCGACGAATTGATGCTGCGAACCTATCGCGCCGATCGCCAGGTCGAGGTTACCGCGCTGGTCGATGCGAGCGCGTCGATGGGATTGCCGGAGCGCGACGACAAGCTGGGGCTGGCGCTCGCGATCGGCGCGTCGCTCGCGTACATCGGGATGGCCGACAACGACGCGGTGCGAATCGGCGCGTTCGCGATGCATCGCGGGACGATGAAGCTCGAAGCAACGCAGTTTCATCGGCGCCGCGAATCGTACCTCAATTTCAAGCCGTTCGTGACGTCGGTTAGAGCAAGCGGCGAGACGCGCCTGGGCGCGGCGGTCGACGAATTGCTGCTGCAGCGCCGGCCGGCGGGAACGGTCGTCGTCATCTCGGATTTCCTCGTGAACGAAATCGACGTCGAGGATGCGCTCAAGCGGCTGGTGGCGGCGCGTCACGATGTAAAAGTCATCCATGTGATGGGCGAGCAGGAGAGCACTGCCGCGTATCCGCCCGGACTGTACCGCGTGCGCGATGCGGAGACCGGCGAGATTCGCGAGACCGCGCTCGGTCCGGCGACGGTCGCGGCGCTGCGTCGCAACATAGAAAAGATCGCCGCGCGCATCCGCGCGATTTGCACGGCGCACGCGATTACTTATGCGCAGGCGTTCGGCGCGGGCAACCTGGAAAACTTCATGGAACGCGAACTGCCGCTGCTCGGAATTGTGAGATAGCCGTGGGTCTCCTGAATCCTCAGAACATCATTTATGGACTCAGCCTCGCGCTGTTGGTGCTGATTTATCTGCGCTCGCGCTCGCGTCCGACCATCGAAGTTTCGAGCCTGATGCTCTTCGACGAAGCGCCCGCGCCGGTCGCGAGCGTCCGTCACGTGCGGATCGACCCGTTGTTCTGGCTCGAAATGCTGACGCTGACTGCGCTGACGTTCGCGATCGCAGGATTATACGTGATGAGGCCGCCGTCGCCCGGTCACGGCCGCAGCCATGCGCTGGTGTTCGATCTTGGCGCCGGGATGAGCGCGCGCGAGGGCTCTGGCACGCGCCTGGACGAGGCCCGCCAGCAGGCGATGCAGATAATCAATCAAGTGCCGGTCGGCGACGAGTTCAGCGTAATCGCATACGCGCTCGAGGCGCAGGTGCGTCATCCGCAGACTGCGAACCTGGCCGACTTGCGCAAGGCGCTCGGCGATCTGGTTCCGATGGCTGTGCCTGCACGCACGGCGGCTCTGAGAGCGGCGCTGATTCGCGCGCGCGGCGCGTCGGAAATCGATCTGTTCGCCGATCGGCCGCCGGCGCCCGCGATTCTCGCCGACGTCGGCACGACCACGCGCGTGAATTTCCACCAGGTCGGTTCCGGCGATTCCAATCTGGCGATCGTGTCGCTCGATCCCGGCATCCCGGGCTCGACGCGCGGCCGCGCAGTCATTCGCAATTTCTCCGCGCGGCCTCATCCGGCAGAACTGGCGATCGATCTCGGCGATAACGAGGAGTTTCATCAGACCATGATGCTCGCGCCGCGCGAACAGGTCGTGGCCTCGTTCGGACCGCTCAAGTCGGGAGGTGTGCTGCACGCGCGAATCCTGACTCCCGATGCGATCGATGCGGACAACAGCCGCTACGCATACGCGCCGTCCGATCGCGCTGCGCAGGTGCTGGTGCTCTCGCCTGACGCCGCGGTGCGCGACGATATCGCGCGCGTGCTGCTCGCGGTCAACGCGAATTTCCAAATCGAGACGGCTGATCCTGCCAAGTACGTTGCGCCTGCGAACGCGCCGGGCGCGAATGCGAAGCCGCTCGAACTGGTTGTGATGCACGACTGCTACTTGCCGGTAGCAGCGGCCTCCACGCTGCTCATTTATCCGCCGCAGGCCTCGAAGACCGCGTCGAACGCGACCGGAATCTCCGTCTATGGAACGATGGCGAGCGCCGATATTCGCGGCGACGCGATGGGCGAATCGCCGGCGATCGAATCGCTGACTCTTGGTGCGACGCGACTCGTGACGCTCCCCGAATGGATGGATCTGATTGCGACCGCGGCCGGCCCCGGTCATTCGTCGATTCCTTTGGCCGCGATCGGACGCGCCGCAGGCGGTCCCGTCGGCGTGCTGGCATTCGACGTGCGCGATCATCTCCTGCTCGCCGCCGATCATCTCGACGCGCTGGTGCTGACGGTCGATCTCGTCAAACAACTGACCGCGCCGCGCGACATTTTGATCGTGCCGACCGGCGCTGACGTGAGCGTGCCTGCGACCGGAACCGCGCGCGTCACGCAGCCCGACGCAAGCGTCCGCACAGTCGCCGCCGACAAATGGGGTCGCGTGCGAATCCGTCCGCTGCAAGCCGGGCGGTACACAATCGAGTCGGGCGGCGAGACGACGCAGGTGCTCGCCAACTATTACGACGCCGTCGAGTCCGACATCGGCGCAGAACCGCAGGCCGAAGCGAGCGCGCCGGTCGGAAGAGCGGCCGCCCTTTCGAACGTGCAATCGCCAACGCAAGTGCAGCCGCTGGTTTTCATTTTGATCGCGCTGGCATTGCTCGCACTCACAATTGAATCCGCGATGCTGATTGGCCACGCTGGCCGCTGGGGGATGCGCCATGTTTGATCGGCCGCATCTGCTCTGGCTGCTCGTGCTGGTGCCGCTTGCCGCGACGCCGGGAATTCTCGCGATGCGCGCCGGAATGCGGCTGGCGGGCGCGGCGGCTGCGACGCTTCGCGCGCTGTGCGTCGTGGCGCTAGTTGCGATGCTGGCGGGCTTGCGCATTCCGGGACGTATCGCGGCGCAGAGCGTTGCGGTGGTCGCTGCGTTGGACGAGTCGCGCTCGGTGTCGCCCGATCAGCAGGAGTGGATGCGCGGTCAGATCGAACAGTTGAAGACTGCGATGGCGCCGACCGACCAGCTCGGGATCGTCGGGTTTGGCCGCGACGCGCGACTGCTCGCACCTCTCACCGATCCCCGGCTGCTGGGAAATTTCGGCGACGGCGCTGACGGGGGCGCCACCAATATCGCGGGCGCGCTGACGGCGGCTGAGAGTTTGTTCGCGCCGAAATCGGACAAGCGGATCGTGTTGTTGAGCGACGGCAACGAGACCGAGGATTCCGCGCTGACCGAGGTGCCCGCAATGCTCGAGGACGGTGTGCGAATCTTCGCCGCCGCGCCGCCGCCGTCCGCCACCGAGCGGGTCGCGGTGACTAATTTCTATTCCCCCGACTCGGTGCGCGCCGATCAGCGCTTTGCCTTCAGAATCGACGTCGAGAGTGAATCGCAGTCGCCGGTCTCCGCGACGCTCAAGCTCAACCGCGACGACACTGCCGTGGGCGCGCAAGCGATTACGCTCAAGCCCGGATTGAACCGCTTCGAACTGCCGTATCGGCTCGATCGCGCGGGCGCATACTTGATGAGCGCGGAAGTCTCGATTGCTCCTCCGCGAGTTGCGTTGAATCCGCGGGTCGAGGCGCCGATTACCGTGACCGGCGCGCCGCGCATTCTGATCGTCTCGGCCACCGTGCCGGAAAGCCTCGTGACCGCGCTCAAGATGCGCAACTACAAAATTGATTTCGTGTCGCCGCGCAGCCTGAGCGAGCATCCCGCGGATTATCTGCCATATCAGCTCGTCATCCTTGACGACGTGCCCGCCGGATCGCTGACGGCTGCCGCGCAGCACGCGCTCAATCGCTACGTCGCCGACTACGGCGGCGGCCTCGTCGCGACGGGAGACACGCTGCGCGAGGAAAGTCTCACGGGCGGTGAGCTCGAAAAGGCGTTGCCCGTGAAATTCCTGCCGCAGCCGCCGCCGCCGTCGCGCGAGCCGATCGCCGTTTACCTCTGCATCGATCGATCGAACTCGATGAGTTACGACTCGCGCTATCCCGCCGTGCGCGACGGCGAGCGCATCCGCTATGCGAAGGAAGCCGCGATCGCGCTGCTGCGCCAGCTCGACGATACCGACTTCGCCGGCGTGATCGCGTTCGATTCGCAGCCGTACGTGCTCGCGCATCTGCAGCCACTCGGCGAGGATCGCGGCGAGCTCGAGAATCGCATCGACCGCCTGCAACCTGGCGGCGGTACTGACTTCAAGGACGCGCTCGAAATCGCGGAACGCGAGATTCTGCAGAGCGGCATCCCGGTGCGCCAGGTCATTCTGCTCACTGATGGCGACACCAACCGCCAGTATCACGACCACGACGACCTGATCGCCGAGTTCGCGCGCCAACACATTCCCGTCTCGACCATTCGTATCGGCCCCGACCTCGCCAATCTCGAACTGCTGCAGGACTTCGCGAATGCGACCGGCGGTATCTTCTATCGCGTGCAGGATATCGAGAAGCTGCCGCTCCTGCTGGTCGGACTGACGCGTCAGGCGATGAACCGGCGCAAGCAGGATCGCACCACCGTCGAAGCCGGCGAGGCGACCGCGATGCTTTCCGGCATCGGCATCAAGGAGATTCCGCCGATAGATTTCTTCGCCGCGACGGAGCCCAAGGACGGCGCGCAGGTCACGCTCAAAGTCGCGCGCGCCGACAAAACCGCGCCGCTGCTGGCGTCGTGGCAATATGGACTGGGCCGCACCGCGATTTTCGCCGCCGATCCCGACTCGCTCGCCACGCTCAGCTGGATTCGATGGAACCGTTACGTGGAATTCTGGTCGCAGTTGGCGGGCTGGACGATGCGCCAGGGCGACTCCGGGATGTTCACGATGCGTGTCCACGGCGCGCCTGACGGCTCCGTCGCGATCGAGGCGGAGAAGGCCGATCCCGATCCCGTCAGCAATCTGGTGTGCCGAATAACCGGGCCGGGACGCGCCGTCGACGGTGCGATGACCGAGGCTGACGCCTCGACCTATCGCGGTGAAGTCGGCCCACTGCCGCGCGGCAAATACGCGGCGACGCTGATGTTCAAAGCGGGCGATTCCGAAAAAATTCTCGAGCAGCGCGAATTCGCCGCCGCCGGATCGATCCCGGCCGACAGCGCCGAGCTGCGTATCAGGCCGCCCAACCTCGAACTGCTGCGCCGGCTGTCAGCCGCGACGCACGGCGCCTTCGACGCGACGCCCGCGACAATCGCCCGCCACAGCGGTCAGACCGTGGCATTTCGCCGCAGCGCGGATCCGTGGCTGATCCCGCTGGTAATCATGCTGTTCCTGGGCGAAGTCTTCGTGCGGCGCCGCTATCTCGGCGATTGAAATTTTGATTCGCGGCCGACATCGCCGCTGGCCTCACGCGTGCCACGCGGTTATATCAGGATCGTGGCGAAAGATTCCGCATCCGTTCTCATCAAGTGCGCGCTCAACTGCCGATGCCCGGTGTGTCGCAACGGCGCGATCTTCCAATCGCACTTCAAGATGAATCGCGAATGCCCTAGGTGCCACGTCGTGTTCTGGAAGGATCCCGGCGAGACGCTCGGCGCGATGTATCTCGACTTCGCGGTGGCGGCCGGCTCATTCCTGATCTGCTGGGCGATTCTCGCCCTCACCGCGCACCTGTCTGACGCTGTCGAGATGTTTATTCTGAGCGCGGTCGCATGCGGCAGCGTGCTGCTCTGCTACCCGCTCACTCGCAGCGCTTGGACTGTGCTGGTATACCTGTCGGGCGGAATCGAGCGCCCGCGCCTGCGTACAATCCAGGGCGGCAAAAAAGCTTCCTGACCGATTTCAGTCGCGTCGAGCCGCCAGCTTTTCCTGCAGATGGCTCAGCCGCTCGGCGGCTGCCGCGATCGTCTCGTCGCTCTTCGAAAACGTGAATCGAATCTTGCGATGCCCCAATTCCGGCCGATGATAGAAGCTTGAGCCGGGCACCGCGGCGACTCCGACTTCGTCCAGCAGGAAATCCGCCGCCGCGAAGTCGTCCTTGAATCCGAGCGCGCCAATCTCCGCCACGATGTAGTACGCGCCGTCAGGGTTGCTGCATTCCAGGCCCGCGCGCGTCAGCGCCGCATACAGCGCGCCGCGCTTGCGCTCGTACATCGCGGTCAGTTCCGCATAAAACGATTCCGGCAGCCGCAGCGCGACGGCCCCGGCTTCCTGCAGCGGATGCGGCGCGCCGACCGTCAGAAAGTCATGCACCTTGCGGATTGCCGCAGTAATTCTTTCACTGGCGATCGCGTACGCCAGCCGCCATCCCGTTATCGAGTAGGTCTTCGACAGCCCGCTGATCGTCACCGTCCGCTCGGCCATCCCCTTTAGGCTCGCGATCGAGACGTGGCGCGCGCCGCCGTAGATGATGTGCTCATAAATCTCGTCGGTGATCGCCAGCGTGTCATGCCGCTGGCATAGCGCGGCGATCGCTTCGAGTTCGGGGCGCGTGAACACCTTGCCGCTCGGATTGTGCGGAGTGTTGATCACGATTGCCTTGGTGCGCGGGCCGAAGGCCGCTTCGAGCTCGGGGCGATCGATCGAAAAATCCGGATCCCGCAGCGCCACGTAGCGCGGCGTCGCGCCGGCCAGAATCACGTCAGGCCCGTAATTCTCGTAAAACGGCTCGAAGATGATCACCTCGTCGCCCGGGTTGATCACCGCCAGCATCGTCGCGATCATCGCCTCGGTCGCGCCGCAGGTCACCGTGACGTTGCGGTCGGGATCGCACGCGATGCCGTTGTAGCTGCGCACCTTGTCCGCGATTGCGCGGCGGAAATTCGGCGAGCCGTGGGTGATCGCGTACTGATTGTATTCCTCGTCGATCGCGCGCTTCGCCGCTTCCTTGATTTCCGCCGGCGCCGCGAAGTCGGGAAATCCCTGCGCCAGGTTCACCGCGCCGCACTTGAGCGCCCGCCGCGTCATCTCGCGGATTACGGATTCGGTGAACAGTCGGGTCTTGGCGGAAATATCAGTCGGCATGACTCTGCACGGTTTACCGTGCGAAGTCGCAGTCTAGCCGCGCACGCGTGCACGCGACAACTCAAGTAGATTGAGCGTCAATCTCAAATCTGAAAAACAAACGAATATTGTGGAACCGAAGTGACTTCAGCGGCAGTTCGGGTCACGGAAACTCGGCCGGTTTTGAAAGTCGGCGGACGGTGCCGCCGCCTTTCAAAGCCGTCCGCTAATCCGCGACTTCCTCTTCAAGCACGCCCGGCCCCTGGCGCAGCCGCCATTCGTCGATTACTTCGACGTTGAAGCGCCAATCGCTTCCGATCTTGAAGCCGGGCAACTGGCCTTTCTTGAGCAGGCGATAGATCGTCGAGCGATGTACTCGCAGATACTCCGCCAACTCGTTCACTGTCAGTACTTTAGTCGAGGACGGCATTCGTTCACTTCCTCTTTAATGTGCCTACCCGTTCTTAGGCTGGCAAACAGACTATCACAAAAGTTGTCCTGCGCTATAGACCCTCTTATTGGCCTATTTCCAGCCTTAGGTCAAGCCTAACGGTATATGCCGAGCCTCGTGGTGCTATTCGGAACTGTATCGCGGGCGGTTATTGTGAATCGGAAAGATTTACAAGCGGATCGTACGTGACAAAAAATCACTCTCGTGAGTGCGCGGTTTGGGTGTATCCGGGATCGGCATCGATGCGTTTCCTGCTTCGACGCGAGAATCAACCGAACAGCCGGTTGGCGGCTTCCCGCAGTTCGGCGCGATGGTCCGGGTGGGCAATTGCGATCAATTCGGCGGCGCGCTCGCGATGGTTCTTGCCCAGCATCCGCGCAATTCCGAATTCGGTCACCACGGTATCGGCGAAATATCGCGGTATCGTGACCAGTGCGCCGGCTTCGAGTTGCGGCACGATGCGTGAAATTGCGCCGCCCACCGCGGTCGATTGCAGCAGCGTGATCGCGCGTCCGCCGGGGCATAGAAACGCGCCGATGTGAGTTTCCGGTTGCCCGCCAGTCCCGTTCATCATCTGCGCGCCGAGCACGCTCTCCGAGTTAATCTGCCCGGTCAGATCGATGCTGAGTGCGTTGTTGATCGACGTCTGGCGGTAATTGGCGGAGACCGTCGCGAGCTTGAGCACGTATTCGGGATCGTAAATCTCGAACGCCGGGTTGTCGTCGATTATCCGCAGGTCGTCTGGATCCGAGCCCGACCACGCGACCGCCACCGCCTTGCCGCGACGGATAGTCTTGCGCCGTCCGTTGATTATCCCGGCGTCGACCAGCCGCGCGATTCCCGGCGCGGCCATCTCCGTATGCAGCCCCAGGTCGTGCTTGCCGTCGAACGCGCCCAGCCGCGGCATCTGCGAGCTGGGATCCCCGACTCCTATTTGAATCGTCACGCCGTCTTCGATTAGTTCGCTGAGATATCCCGCGACCGCCTTGAACTCCGCGGGCGGCGGCGTCAGGCCGAGCAAAACGCGCAAATTCGCAAGCGGCGTGCGTTGCAGGTACTGAACCAGTGGCCAGATACGCTCGACTCCCACTTCCGCGATTACCGCGCGGATGCCGTCGCGCTTTTCAGCGTCCATGGCAGCCAGTGCAGCCTCGAGGACCGCAAGATCGGGCGGCGGCGGAGTTCCTTCGACGAAATATTCGAACTCCGATACATGCATGTAGACGTCGCCGTAAGTGCGCGTCATGTTCGCGTCGACTTCGGCCACCGCATGGCGCGCGCGCCGCGCGTACATCCGCTTGTTCCACTGATGCGGCCCAAAACTGACGAATCCCTTTGCGTTGGGCGTCGTCACGTTCACGAACACGAAATCTATCGGCTTGTCCTCGGCTGGCCGCTCGTCGTGCGGCTTGAAGCCGGTCGAAAATAAATTCGGCAGGTAGGTGGCCTGATGCCGGTCGTGCGCGGGACGTCCCAGGTTGCCGATGAACAGCTCGAACTCGATCCTGAAGCGGTTAGCGACGTCTCCGCCCAGCCATCCCGGGTCGATCAGCGGCGACGCCATCCTGAGATCGACGACGCCGTCGAGCTGCTTGCCGCGCGCAGCCAGCGCGCGCTGCATCACGGTCCCGGCCGCGAACGGGAAATCCACCCGCATCCCGGGCTTGACCATCGCAGCCGCCTCGTCCGCCGAAATCGTGCGCGATCGGTAATACTCCTGCCAGTTCATTTGAGCTTTCCCTCTCGGATGCGCGAGCGCCATGGGACTTCGAATCGCCACAATGGCCCAACTGGCCGACGCTGGCAAACTTGTCCGCCCCCACCCGAGCGGTTAGCTTTCGAGCATGCTGATTGCGGACGGTGAATTGCGTTACGAGATCCGCCGCGCCGGTGACTTGATAGCCGTCGAGAGCGAAACATTGGCATGGGGCAGGATTCACGGCGTTCGGCGCCCCGCCAGCGGCTCCAACCTGTACGAAGTCGAAGCGGAACTCGACGACGCCGGCATCGTCCGGCGCATCGTTGTCAGCTACAGCCGCGGGCCCTTCGCTCGCAACGCCAGCTACGAATCAATCGACAATTTTCTGCGCGGCAACATCAGTGCTGGGGGCAGCCGCAACGATCTGACCACCAAGCTTGGCCGCTACGGAGAAGTGGATGCCGATCTGATCATCTTCCGCGCGCTGACGATCGCGCACATTCGCGAACGCGGGCAGACGCGATGGACCGGGCGGGTGGCCGCAATCGATCCGAATACTCTCGTTGCCGCCACCAGCAAACAATCATGCCGCCAGCGCGGCAACGATCCGCATCTATGGATTTACGAGCCGCGGATGGGCGACGTCGAAGAAATCGAGATTGACGACTCGGGACGCGTGCTCCGCCGCCGCGATTCGCGGGGAGTAGAAACCGTGCTGGCTTCCTGACATCGGGTGCAGGGGTCACCCCTGCCCAAGGAAGCGTGAAACCCACGGTGGATTTCACATTAAATTAAGTGGACTGCGGCTTACGCCGCGAGCTTCTTGTTCGGCATCTTGCAGTCGCCGTCGAACTGAGCGCCCTCGTTGAGCACCAGGCTGGGCGTGTTGATCGTGCACTGCGCTCGGGCCGTCGCCATCAGCTCGACGCGCTCGCGCGCCGTCACTTCGCCGCTGAACGCGCCCGCGATCGTCACCTTGGACGCCGAAATCCGCGCGCTCACGACAGCGCCGCTCGCAATTATAACTTCGTCGCCGGTGATCTCGCCTTCCGCTTCGCCCTCGATTTTCACCGGGCCGCGAAAGTTGAGTTTCCCCGAAGCCTTGGTGCCTTTTCCGATTTTCGATTCGAATCCCGATTCTTCGTTCAGCGCCATATACTGATTGCCTTTCCCCGTTGGGGGTTTCACTATTGCGGGAATGCGCGCGCGGGCGCAATCCTCATCGCGCGCATCGACGATGTGAACGAAACGTTAAGTAGCGAGCCATAAACAGCTTGCACGCTTCATGTCGCGCGGCGCAATGTTTTTTTTGACAAGGAGAAGTGGAAAAAAAATGAATCGTGATTCCGATAAGCTGCGCGAACATGGACCTGAACGCCGCGGCGGCCAGGGACTCGATCCGCATCAGTACGACTCCGGCGACGCGACCATCCTCGCGCTGCTCGCCGAGACCCCGGCCGCCGAATACACCGATCTAGCGATCACATGGCGCGCCGACGCGTACGAAGTGTGGTCGCGCCGCGGCATGATTCGATTCAAGCGCTTCGCCGGCGAGAACGGCGCGCTGTCATTCGAAGTCGTCGAGCAAATCGGCGAGAACCCGATCGCCAATCAGGACCCGTTCATCGTCTCGACGATCGGCGAGGAGCTCGACGCCGCCGGCCGCAGCGGCAATCGCACCGACGATCCGAATCACGCGTACTTCGAACCGCGCGTAATGAGCCATCCTTACGCTTACGAGCGAATCGCGCAGCTCTTCGACAGTCCGCGCGCGCCTGACTTGGTTGTCAGCCCCAAGGCTTTCGCTTACGGAATCCAGCCGGGCCAGCATGGCGCGCTCGACGTGGTGCAATGCCGCGCGCCGCTGGTGTTCAGCGGTCCGGGAGTCCGGCGCGGACTCTTCAAGCTGAACGCCAGGCAGGTCGATGTAGCGCCGACGATCGCGCGCATCGCGGGACTTCCGAAAATCGCCGGCCTCGACGCGTCGGGCTCGCCCGCCGCGGTCTACATGAAGCGCCAGGACGGCAGGCCGCTCGACGAGATAATCGACGACACCGCGACGCCGCCCGCGCGCGTGTACATGTTCCTGCTCGACGGCCTGTCACATTCGGAACTGCGCCATCAGCTCGACAACAATTCGGGCGCGATTCCAAATCTCGCCGGCCTGGTCGAGCGCGGCGCGATGCTCTCGCACGGCTCGATCGTCAATTTCCCGAGTATCACGTGGCCCAGCCACTCGACGATTCTGACTGGCGCGTGGTGCGGGCATCACGACGTCGTCAATCCGACGTTCCACCTGCGCGAGCATCGCGAGACCGTGCCGATCCAGGGCAACGTCTTCGAGACCGAGCGCTATCTGAATCCCGACGTCGAGACGCTCTACGAGGCGTTCAAGCGCGCCGGTGGTGCGGGCACGATCACGGCGTCGATCCATGAACCGCAGGGACGCAGCGCCGATCACGCGGCGTTCGAGCGGCGGATCGTCGGCGACAAGGCGCGCCTCAAGGCGCTCACGGCAGAAATGGTCTCCGACGTGAGCCCGCGATGGGCGGCGGACAATATGCCGGCGATGACTCGCGAGGAGATCGTCGACATCCGCGGAATGGCGCAAGTGATCAACCTGTTCGACCATTGCGGTAACGAAAACAAACAAAACGCGCCCGTGTTCGTCGCGCATGAATTCGTGCTGACCGACGGCGCCGGTCACGACTACGGCCCACATCATGAGGGCCTGCGCGAGGCGCTCTATCGTACCGACAAGCGAATCGGCGCGGTCATGGAGTTGCTTCGCTCGCGCGGCTTGCTCGAGTCCACGCTCTTCATCGTCACTTCCGACCACGGGATGGCGGCGCAGCGCGTCGAGCTGAAGGCCAACCCGGTGCGCGAGGCGCAGCGCGCGGGAATCCAGGGCGTGTTTGCGGAGCCGATGATTTATCTGCGCGATCTGCGCGTCGAGATCGAACGCGCGCGCGACCTGCGCAGCATCCGCGTCACCGTGCTGGACAACGATGGGTTGCCCGACGGCGAGCATCCGCCGGTTTCTGATGCGCTCGTCACGCTGCATGCCCGCGGTGACGCGGTCATCGCGGAAACGCGGACGCCCGAGAGCGGTCGCGTCGCGTTCGCGACGCCGGCCGACGTCTCCGACGCCGAATTGACGGTGAGTGTCGAGCTGAAGGGGTTCAATTCTCGCAAGTTGAGAGCGGATGGCAAGTCGATCGCCAAAGACATCCGCAAAATTCTCTACGCGAATCTGAATTCATAAGCATGACGGGCGAACTCGACGGCAAGGTTGCGATTGTGACTGGCGGTACGCGCGGACTTGGACGCGCGATCGCGCTTGGGCTGGCGCGGATGGGCGCGGCGGTCGCGATGAACTATCGGCGCGACGAGGCGAGCGCCGCGCAAACGCTCGCGGAGGTCCGCGCCATCGCGCCGCGCTCGATTCTCATCAAGGCCGACCTCGAGGACGAAGCGCAGGTGCGCGCGATGGTGACGCGCGCCGCGTCTGAGCTGGGCCGACTGGACATCCTGGTCGCCAACGCGGCCGCGACCGCGTTCAAGCCGCTGCTCGAGACCAAGCCGCACAATCTCGCGCGAACTTTCGCGCTGAGCGTCAACGGCTTCGTCGCCGCGGTGCAGGAGGCGAGCCGCGTGATGGCTGACGGCGGCCGCGTGCTGATGATTTCGGGCATCGACTCGATTCGCAATCTGCCCGGGCACGGCGTGCTGGGCGCCGCGAAGGCCGCGCTGGAGAGCCTCGTGCGCGATTTCGCGTTCGAGCTCGGCCCGCGCGGCATCACGGTCAACGGCCTCAACGTCGGCTACATCGACACGGACTCGGCGCGCTTCTACGCGAACTACCTCGGCGACAATTACGAGGATTTTCAGCGCCGATGCGCCGAACGCTCCGCGCTGAAGCGCCTCCCAACGCTAGACGAAATAGCCGCAGTCGCCTGTCTCATCTGCCTGCCCGCAGCAAGCTACCTGACCGCGCAAACGATCATGGTCGACGGCGGCTTTACGTTGAGCTTCCCCGGCGTTAAGTGATGCGCATGAGCAATAGTGCTTCAGCGACGATCGAGCCCGCCGCGGATTTTATTTGGCGCAACGCGCGATTGTTGGAGCGGGCGATCTTCTCGCGGGTATTTTCAACTGGTTCGTCCCAGGCCGTAATCGCTGCGCTGACGGCCTACCGGAATGCGGACGGCGGATTCGGCAACGCGCTCGAACCCGACATGCGCGCGCCGGGGAGCACGCCGCTCGCGTGCGAGAATGCACTCCGCGCACTGCGCGAGGCGGATATTCGCGACCCCGCGCTGGCCGCGGGCATTTGTGAATTCCTGGCGTCGGTTGCGGAGCCGGATGGTCGTGTCGAGATCGCGCTCCCGCATATTCTCGACTACCCGCGCGCCGCCCACTGGAATTCGCCATCCTTTGGAACAGACTCTCCCAATCCGACCGCGGGTCTGGCCGCACTGCTGCACTTCCAGGGTGCAAACCATCGGTGGCTGGCGCAGGCCAGCGAGTGGTGTTGGAGACGGCTGGAGCGTCCGCTGGGCGACGCGCATGAGATCGCATGTGCGCTGCGATTCCTCGAGTATGCGCCGGAGCGTGCACGCGCGCGCGAAGTCGCGATCCGTCTGGCCAGCGAGGCGCCGCGCAGCAAATGGTTTCTCGAGCGAGTCGGCACCTCAGACTACGGAGTGACGCCGCTCGGACTCTGTCCGGCGCCCACAGCCATCGGGCGTCCAGCTTTTTCAGACGATCTGATCGCTGCGCACCTTGACGCTCTAGCCTCCCGGCAGCAACCCGACGGCGGCTGGCCGATTACGTGGGAAGCCCCCGGGCCCGGCGCGGCCATCGAATGGCGCGGGCGCCTGACACTCGAGGCGATCCTTTGCCTGCGCGCATACGGCCGCATCTGAGTGGCCGGCGCTAAGTGGTTTCCTCTAAAACACGGCGGTCGTTAGCGCGAGGCTTCCCCAGCCGATCAGGCCTACGGCAGTGACGCGCGCGATGAGTAAACCCGATGGCAGCGTTTTTTCAGCCAGCACGCAGATCGTGATTGCGGCGATCCAGAAGATGTTCATCACGCCGACGACGAACAGCATGCACATCAAGGCCCAGCAGCAACCCAGGCATGAGATGCCGTAGGTCAGGCCTGCTCGGGCGGCGGCTGATGGTTTTTGGGGTTGCTCGTTGGCGAGAAGATTGTTCGACGAGCAGCAGCGGCGCAAGCAGGTTCGTTTTACGGGCGACAACTGGTAGAGGCCGGCCGCGACGACAATGAGGCCCGCGGCCGATTCGTTGCGAATTGCCATCGAGTCGGACAGCAGGTGCGCGGAGTCGAACGCCCACTGCGCCATCGTGGCGGCGGCGCTGAATCCTATCCAGACGATAAGGTAGCCTGCGGTGAAGTACGTGGCGCTCGAAATGCCGCTGAGTCGAGTTGGCTGCTTTTCAGCGCTACCGGCTAAACGAAGAATGACCGGAGCGGCAGTCGGCAGCATCATCGCGACCATCATGATCGACCACATCGCAAAAACAACCGCCGCGTAGCTTATGCTCCACGACGGCGGCGGCATCAGCATCACTTTGCCGCCGCCCATATCCATCGCCGGCATTCCCGCGCCCGAGAGAAGATAGATCCACGAGGCGGCGACGATGCATGCGATGCCGACGAGGACCGGCTTCATCGTTCGTATTTGCCGCCGTCCGGCCGCCGACGGTCGTAGTTCCAGCACCCCGTCATGATGAAGATTTGCCGCTCGCAATTGCGTCGGCGGCGGCCGCGACCGCCTCCCACCCCTCGGGCGGAATGTAGTTCATTTCGAGGCGGGTGCCGTCGGGATCTTCGAAGACCACCGAATAGTAGCCCGGCCAGAACGGACCGGGCTCGGCGGGGAAAATAATCTTGGCGCCGATCTCTTTGAGCATCGCGTAGCACGAGTCCACCTCGGCGCGGCTACGCGCGCGGAACGACAAGTGATGCAGTCCGGTGCGCCATTGCGAAAAGCGATCGCCGGCCGGCGCCGCATGTCCCATCACGAACATGTACTCGTCCGCGAACCATCCTACGCCCAGCGGCGACTCGAAGTAACGGCGCATCCCGATGTGCGTCATCAGGCGATCGTAAAATTTCAGGCATTCGTCGAAATTGCTGACCGTCAGCGTGATATGACCGAAGCCTGCGAATTCCATCTTTTTAGTGTCCCCAGCGAGCGTTGTATCTCTGTCGATCGTAGTTGTTGATTCAGCGGGCGGTGGTTGTAATTCGGATGTTGCCCCATTTGCCGATTGCGCCTTGGCCGTGGCATGAGACGCTGCCCTTGCCGGGCGCGATGTCTTTCTCGCTCATCAGGCCGAGCGCGAGCGTGCACGGTCCGAGCTTGAACGGGACGTTGGAATATTGGCGGACCTGGCGGCCGTCAACCGAGAAGGTCACGCGGTCGGCGGCGGAGTCGTACGCGATTTCGAAGTGATGGAGCTGGCCGGGCGCGGTCGCGTCGCGAATCTCGTCGAACAGGCAAAAGTGGCGCGGACCGTGCGCCGGATCGACGAGCGGCACGCCCGGAAATGGCAGTTTGCCGTAGACGGTCGCGATCGTTTCGTTGCCGACGAAAAAATCGAGCGCGGCGCCGGTCGAGAAATCGAGCACGTTGAACGAAACGAAACCGTCGTAGAGATCGCCGGGCACGCCGGAGACGATCGTCGCGGCGAGGTCGATCGAAAACGTAATCGCGCCGCCGTCAGGGCATGCGAAGGTGCGCGTGCTGAAGTACATGTGCTTGGCGTTGTCGAGGAACTGGATTTTGTCGTGGCCGCGCGTGTACGGCACGGCGGCGACGCGGAGAAAGCCGTCCTGCACGATGACGACGGCGTCGGGCTCCCGATACTGCCAGAAACCCCCGTCCGGCAGCGGGAACCCGGCGGGTATCCAGTCACCCTCGCCGGTCACGGCGGATGCGAAGTTCGAGTATTCGATGACCTGGTTGGCGGACGGCTTACTCATACGGGAGATGATGAATCACCTGCGCGGTGAGCGGCAAGGGGTGACCCTTGCAACCCAGTGTCTATACCGAAAAGCCCTGAGGACAGGTCTTTTCGAAAAAGTTCTAACAGGGGCGAAGCCCCGCATCCTTCGCGTAGACACTGGGTGCAGGGCTCAGCCATGCCGCCCACCGCGCAGGTGATTGCGCAATTTTGTGGGCGGCGAAAGAATGGGTCGACGTTGATTTACGGAGGTCTTCGATGGCGCAGAAAGTTACAGATTCCGATCAGGCGCGGCAGGCCGATCAGGCAACGCATCAGGCTAGGCATCCTCATAACGAAAATTTTTTGGCGCAAGGCGGATTGGTCGCCGTTGATATAAAAGCGGAGATTGCGCGGCTCAAGAACGAGCCTGCGTGGGCCAGCGGCGATCGGCATGGCAGCTCGCTGGTCAAGGGTGACGGGATCAACGTCGCGCTGATGATGCTGAAGAAGGGCGCGAAGCTGCAGGAGCATCACACCAGGGCGCCAATCACGGTGAATGTGATCGAGGGCCGGATCAATTTCATCGCGAAGGGCAAGACGCAGCTAGTGACGGCGGGGACGATGGTCGCCCTGGATCGCGCAATCGAGCATTCGGTCGAGGCGCTCGAGGAGAGTGCGATCGTGCTGACCGTTGGCGGCGAGCAGATGTAGCGATGGCCCTGTACGACCGAATCGGCGTGGGTTACGACACGACGCGCCAGGCCGACCCGTACCTACTCTCGCGACTGATACATCATCTGCACCCACGCGCGACTGGACGCTATCTCGACGTCGGATCGGGCACCGGGAACTATACGATCGCGATGCATCAGGCGGGCGTGCCGATTCGCGGGCTCGAACTTTCGACGACGATGCTCAAGCGGGCGAAGGAGAAAGGGCCGGCGATCGCGTGGCACAACGGGCGCGCCGAGGCGATCCCGTTTGCGTCGGGCAGCTTTGACGGCGCAACCTGCACGTTCGTGCATCATCATATGGCTGACCCGGTCGCGGCTTTCAACGAAGTGCATCGCGTGCTGACGCCGCCCGCGCGGTTCGTGATTCTCAACGGCACGGCCGAGCAGATGCGGCATTATTGGCTGAACGAATATTTTCCGCGAATGATGGAGAAGGCGAACGCGCCCTACCAGCGATTCGCGACGATCGATTTGCTCGAGGCGGCGGGTTTCCGAGTCGAATGTGAGGAAAAATACGACGTCACTCCCGACCTGAGAGATTTGTTTCTCTGTTGCGGAAAGTTCCAGCCTGAGCGTTATCTCGACCCGCGCATCAGGAGCGGCATCTCGAGTTTTGCGGACGCTCCCGACCAGGAAGAAATTGCGCGCGGGGTGGATCGCCTCGCCGCCGACATCGAATCCGGGCGTATCAAGGATGTGATTCGCAAGTTTGAGTACGACGGCGGCGATTATATGTTCACGGTCGCGGAAAGATAGAGCGGATCCTACACGCGCGCGCGCAGTGCGCCGTCCACCGCAATCGATTCTCCGGTTACGAAGCCGGCGGCCGGCGAACACAGATAGAGCAGCGCGCCGCCGAGGTCTTCGGGCTTCACGAGACGATTGTCGGGCAGGTACTTGAGGAGAGTCTTGCTGAACTCGTCGTCCTTGTTGGCGGGACTCGGTTCGTCGTCGAGCCACCCGGCCTGAATCGCATTGACTCGGATCCCCTTGCGCGCCCATTCGAGCGCGAGCGCGCGCGTCAGGTTCAGGACCGCGCCCTTTGCCGCGCAGTAGAGCGCTGCGTTGGGGACACCGCGCTCCGCCAGCACCGACGTGATGTTGACGATGACGCCGCCGCCCCGCGCGAGCATCACGCGCGCGCCTTCCTGGCACGACATCCACACGGTCTTCAGATTGTTCTCGATTATTTTGTCGAAGGCCGTGTCGTCGCTGGCTTCGGCAGGGCCGTAGGCGGGAGTGTCGAGCGCGTTGACCAGGATGTGCAATCCGCCGAGCTCCTTCACTGCCAGGTCGGCGGCGGCAGACACGTCGGCGCGCGTCGCCGCGTCCTGCACGCGAATCACCGGCTTGATGCCGGCGGCGTTCACGAGTTTGCCGGCTTCCTTGAGCTGCTTGTCGGTGCCGGGCTCCTGCGAGGCAAGCAGGATTTTCGCGCCGGCCTCGGCGAGGGCAACCGCAGCGGCGCGGCCGACGGGATGCTCGGCGCCGACGATCAGCGCGGCTTTGCCTTCAAGCGAGAAATCATTCGACGCGTTGGAGGAGGCCATTTTTAGCTCCGCTGTTTTCCGGTCATCTGCGCCCGTCTAGTTCGAATTCTCCGGCGCCACTCCGGTCGGCGCGATACCGCCCGCCAGCCCGCCGCCATCGATTGCGATCAGTTCGCCGTTGACGTGATCGGACGCATCGGAGGCGAGGAACACTGCGAGCGGACCGAGTTCGCTGTCGTCGCCGACGCGGCCGATCGGAATAAATTTGCCGCCCTTGAAAAACTGCATCATCTCTTCGTTGTGCGGGAAGATGCCGGGGACGATGCAATTGGTCTGGACGTTGAACTGCGCGTAGCTCAGCGCCATCGAGCGCGTCAACTGGATAGTGCCGCCCTTGGCGCACGCATACATGAAGTTGTGCTTGCCGCCGCGGAGCCCGTAGCCCGACGCGATGTTGATAATCTTGCCGCGCTTCTGCTTGACCATCTGCGGTATGACAGCGCGGCATCCGAAGAACTGGCTGCTGAGGTTGGTGTCGATGCCGCGGCGCCAGTCTTCGTCGGTGATTTCCGGGAGCTGCTTGCCGCGGCCGCTGTCGCCGCCGCCGGCATTGTTAATCAGGATGTCGATTTTGCCGAACTCCTTGAGCGTCGCTTCGGCGAGCGCGTTGACTTGCGCCGAAATGGTCACGTCGGTCGGCACGATCAGGCACTTGCGCCCGGTTTTTTTCACGGCGTCGGCGGTCTCGTCGAGCTGCGACTGTGTGCGTGCGGCGGCGACGATATCGGCGCCATTCTCGGCGAGCTTCACCGCCATCGCGCGGCCCAGACCGCGGCCGGCGCCGGTGATGATTGCGACTTTGCTGTCGAGCTTGAAAGAATCGAGAATCATAGTGTCACCTCGATCGAGCGCGCAGCGGCGCCTCTACTAGCTCAATAACATAGCCGTGACAGTCTGAAACAGTGCGACTCTTCTGGCTTTTGACGACGCTCGCGCGCCGGTCATATATTGGTTTATTGGTGAGATGGGAGTCGTGCGATGGCGTTGAAGATCGTGATGTTCTCGGACTATATCTGTCCGTTCTGCTACGTCGGCTTCGAAACGATGCGGCGGCTCAAGCGAGAATTCGATTTCGAGCTCGAATGGCGCGGTTTTCAGATTCATCCCGACTGGCCGGCCGAAGGAATTGCCGCCGACAAGGCGCGCGAGGCGGGCGACGCGGCGTCGCGACAGGCGCTCTGGAAGCGAATCAGCGCGATGGCCGAGGCGGTGGGATTTTCGATGAAGCCGCCCGCCGTGCTGACCAATTCGCGCGCCGCGCTGGCTGCGACAGAGTTCGCGCGCGAGTCGGGCCGTGACGAAGCGCTCGAAGAGCGAATCTATCGCGCCTACTTCAACGACGGCGAGAACATCGGCGACGCGGGCGTCGTCGCGCGGCTGGCGGAAGAGGCTGGACTCGACGCGCGCGAAGTGGCGGACGCGATCAAATCGCCGAAGTACGAGATGCGGCTGAAGAACAATTCGCTCGCGGCGCATCAGCGCGGAGTCAGCGGCGTGCCGACGTTTTTCATCGGCGAATTTCCGCTGGTGGGCGCCCAGAGCCTCGACGCGACGCGCGCGATTCTCCAACGCGCGACCGAAAGGTTCGCGAACTGACGGCTCACGCGCGCGCATGCGCGATATAGAGGCCGCGGCCCATCAGGCCTTCGGTGTCGTAGCGCACGTTCATGTTTGCCGACTCGAACGCGCGGGTCATCTCGTCGCGCGTGAACAATCCGAGCTCGAGGCGTTCGCTGTAGTGCTCGATGCCGGTGGACGTGCTCCTGAGATAGTGCATGAGCGTGACCGATAGATTGCCTTCCCGGCCGCTCAGGCTCATGCGGCAGACTTTGTCGGCGCCTATTTCGCCGGCGTGGAGGAAGCTCGCGCCGGGTTTCCAGGCATCCGGAGTGAACCAAGGCTCGACGATCAGCACACCGCCGGGCTTTACGTGACGCGCCATGCATGCGACCGCGCGCTGCATGCGATCGGCAGTACGCACGTACCCGATCGCGCTGAACAGGCACGTCACCGCGTCGTAAGTCGCCCCCAAATCGAAGTCGGTCATGTCGGCGCGGGTGTAGCGGCCGGCGGGATTCTTCACGCGCGCCGCTTGCAGGTAATTTTCGTTGAGATCGACGCCGTCGACTTCATATTTGTCTTTCAGAAATTTGTCGTGCCCACCCGTGCCGCACGCGACGTCGAGGATCGTGCGCGCTCCTGGCGCGGCTACGGCGATCACGGCGCGCAAAATCTCGCACTCGCGCGCGTAATTTTTGAAGTGATAGATGGCGTCGTAGAGCTCGGCACTTTCGAGGAACATCGCGCAAGTTTAGCGATTTCGCGCGGCGGATTCACGGGCGCCGGGTGTGGTAGGTATCATGCAGGGATGGATGCGCGCGGCAAAAGTTCCGTTGTTCGGCTCGACTTGCGAGGCGTCAAGTGTCCGCTCAACTGGGCGCGCGCGAAAGTGCGACTCGAGCAGATGGAGCCCGGCGAGGTGCTCGAGCTGACGCTCGACGATCCGCGCGGCGCTCGCGACATTCCCGGCGCGGCGGAAGCAGAAGGCTACGTGATGCTCGAATCGACGGCGCGCGACGGCATCTACCATCTAAGTATCGAGCGCTGAGTCGGCCCGGATTTCCACCGACATCGAAATTTAGGCGAGAGGCGGGGAACTCAACCTCTCGCCACGAGATGATCAGCTCGGAAGGTTACAGGTGATACACACCTGACAGGTTGGATTGGAAGCTGGATTGGAACATGGTGACTGGCCGCTTTGGCCGCTCAGGTTAGTGCAGACATCGTTGTTGTGGCACGGGCTCGCATTCGATCCGACGGTGCAGCTCGGAACAATCTTCACTTCGCCTGAGCTGGAATTTACGCAGGCGAACGTTTGGCCAGAAGTGCTCGCCAGGGTCTGCCCGATGGTTTGCCAGCCGTTGGGAACCGGGCCTCCCACGTACCCGCCGAAAAACGTATTCACGTCAACGATAACTGGCAACAAGTTTGCCCCCTGATTGCAACTACAGGAGTAGCCTCCGGTGATAACGATTCCCGCGGGACATGAAACATCAATATTAAAGGAGCCGTTGGCAGAAACAGGAGTATTGTCTGAGCAGACCTCTGTAAACTGCGCGCTAGCTGTTGATGCGCCAATCGCCATCAAGCCAAGCGCCAAGACGGTGATCAGTAATGTTCTCATCTCACTCTCTCCTTACCGGGCCGCTGTTCAACTCCGGACATTGCGGGTTGTGTGAATGTTGGTGGCGCGCGTTAATCTTTCGCTCCCCGGGCCTATGCCCTCAAGGTAAAGCCAACGCGTGCCGAGCGTGCCTTCGAGCGGAGAAGGGGAGCGGAGAGCCGACGCCCTTGCTTTTAGCTAACATGGGCGTTTCGACGCTACCGCCGGTTTGTCGCGAGAGGAACGGTTCTGAACGATTCGCAGATGCCAACCCACGACCCTGAGCGCGGCAGCGTCTATAAGCTATTCAACTCATGCGCGCGCGTGTTTGCGCTGCGTGCTTGTTCGCGTTACAAGTCCGCCGATGCGCGTAAACAGTGGCGACGTTCGACTGTTCTTCGACGTGGAAGGCGCGAAGCTGCGGCCTGACGGTGCGACGATGCGCGAGGTGCCGACCGTAATCCTGCTCCATGGCGGCCCCGGCTTCGATCATTCGAACTTCAAGCCCGACTTCTCGCGGCTCGCCGAAATCGCGCAGGTCATCTATCTCGACCATCGCGGCAACGGGCGCAGCGATCGCGGCGACCGCGCGAAATGGAATCTCGCGCAATGGGGCGACGATGTGCGCACGTTTTGCGAGGCGCTGGAGATCGAGCGCCCGATCGTGCTCGGCGTGTCGTTCGGCGGGATGGTTGCGATATCGTACGCGACGCGCCATCCCGATCATCCCGGCAAACTGGTGCTCAGCAGCACGGCGGCGCGGAGCCGGCAGGATCGATCGCTGGATATGTTCGAGCGGCTGGGCGGCGCGGAAGTGCGCGAAGTGGCGCGCCGATTCTTCGAGAATCCCGGGGCGGAGACGATGCCCGACTATCAGAAAAAGTGTTTACCCCTCTACAACCGGACCCCGTCGAGCCCCGAGTTCATGCAGCGCGCGGTGATGAATCTCGAGTTGACTGCGGATTTCTTCAAGCACGAATCCCACACCTTGAACTTTCTGCCCGACCTTGGGCGGATTAAGTGCCCAACACTGATCGCTGCCGGCGAACTCGATCCGATTCTGCCGGTCGCCGACTCGAAGGATATCGCCGCCGCGATGACCCCGGGTGTCGCGCGCCTCGAAGTGTTCGAGAACGCCGGCCACGGGGCGCATCGCGATCAGCCGGAACATTTTTTCAAAATTTTGAGCGAATTCATCCTGGCGTGACGCGAAATCGATGGGCGTGCGCTACTTCACTCCGCGTTTTTTCGAATTCCTCGAAGAACTGAGCCGCAACAACAATCGCGAGTGGTTCATGCCGAACAAGGCGCGCTACGAGCGCGACGTGCGCGAGCCGATGCTTGCGTTCATCGCGGATTTCGCGCCGCGCCTGCGCAAGATCAGCGCGTGTTACGTGGCGGACCCGCGCCCGACCGGCGGCTCGATGATGCGCATATACCGCAACCTGCGCTTCTCGCGCGACAAGACGCCGTATCATACCAACGCGTCCGCTGCGTTTGGCCATCGCGACGGCGCGCACTTCAACTCGCCGTCGTTTTATCTGTCGCTCTCGCCCGCTGAGGCTTTTGCGGGCGTCGGCGTATGGCATCCGCAAGCGGACACAGTCGCCAAAATCCGCGACGCGATCGTAGCGCACCCATCGAAATGGAAAAACTCGATCAACGATCGCAAATTCACAGCGCGGTTCGAAATGATGGGCGACATGTTATCGCGTCCGCCGAAAGGCTACGACGCAGGCCATCCGCAGATTGAAGACCTCAAGCGCAAGGACTTCGTTGGCGGCACGCAGTTCACGCGCAAAGAAGTCTGCTCGGCGGAGTTCATGGATTTGTTTTCCGGCGCCTGTGCGTCGGCATCGCCGTTCATGAAGTTTCTCACTGAAGCGATGGGGCTGAAGTGGTAACCCTCTATCTCTCTCGGTGTATCAGGGCGCGTAGAAATAATAGTCAGCAGTATACGAGACTCGCGCCTGCGCGCCTTTGTGCGATTCTTCACAGCCGTTAGCCGGGGCTTTGCCGCCTTTCGTCTGCAGGCGCTGGATACTGGAAACGTTCTTCATCACGCCATCGCCGGTGTGACCGGTCGCGGTCAAAAGTAGCCACGGAATCGACTCCGCATCCGTAGTAGCACTGGCTATAGGTCTTGCGGTTACTCGGCTGCCGTCCGACCACTGCCAGGTTGGCCCGGCAAAGTGAGACCCGACCTGTTGCCCGGTTTCATCAAAGAGCTTGGCCTCGGGTCCGCTGAGAATCCATTTTGATCCGTCGCAGGTGTAAATTTGTTGCCCGGATGCATGCGCGTGCGCCCGCAGATGTTCGCCGGCGGGCGGCCTGAGAGAGTCAGGTGCCGGTGGCTGAGTCTGGCCCTCTGCGCCATGCAACCCGACCGCAACTGCTGCGAAGGCAACAGCGCCGCACAGGATCGCTCGCCGCAAGCCAACCGTACTACTGAAGTAATTCCGCATGTGGTAAAGCCGTGGGTGCGGCGAGTCGGGAGCAACCTCAGCTTTGTCTATGCGGTATGACTAGCACGCCGGGCGCGAGATAACAGAGTCGGTCGTTCGCGATCTCCTTTCGCGACTGCGCCGGTTCGATTAATCATCACACGCCATGGATTCGCCCGCTGCCGCCCTCGAGCCCGTCCGCCCGATCACTTCCGCCGAGGCCGCGCACACGCTGCTCGCGAGCTTTCTCGGCTGGGCGCTCGACGCCTTCGATTTTTTCATCCTGATTTTCGTGATGCCCGCGGTGGCGCGCGAGTTCCATCGCCCCATCTCGCACATCGCGTTCACGATCACCGCGACGCTCGCGCTGCGTCCGGTCGGCGCGCTGGTGTTCGGTTGGGTAGCAGACCGTTACGGCCGCCGCATCCCGCTGATGGTCGATGTCATCTTCTATTCCGTCGTCGAAGTGCTGAGCGGCCTCGCGCCTAGCTACGGATGGTTCCTGTTCATGCGCGCGCTGTACGGAATCGCGATGGGCGGCGAGTGGGGGGTAGGCGCATCGCTCGCGATGGAAGCGGTTGCGCCGCGCTGGCGCGGATTTTTCTCCGGCCTGCTCCAGGAGGGTTACGCGGTCGGCTACCTGCTCGCGGCGGCTGCGTTCTTCTTCGTCTTTCCGCACTACGGATGGCGCGCGATGTTCTTTCTCGGCGGCGCGCCCGCGCTGCTGACTATCTACATCCGCGCCAAGGTCCCGGAGTCCGAGGCATGGCAACGCACGCGCCCCGACATGTCGAAGATTCGGCGCGCGATTCGCGCCAACTGGAAATTGTTCATCTACCTTTGCCTGTTGATGACGGCGATGAACTTCGTCTCGCACGGCACGCAGGACATGTACCCGACCTTTCTCGAAAAGACGCGCGGCTTCGACACCCGCACGGTCGCGACGATCGCGCTCATCTATAATGTAGGCGCGCTGCTGGGTGGCCTGACCTTCGGCTACCTGTCGGATCGATGGGGACGCCGCCGCACAATGGCGACCGCGGTGATCTGCGCCGGCCTCGTCATCCCGCTGTGGATTTATCCCTCGACGCTCGCGGTCCTAACGCTGGGCGCGTTCCTGATGCAGTTCATGGTGCAGGGCGCATGGGGCGTAATCCCGGCGCATCTGACGGAACTGTCGCCGCCGGAAGTTCGCGGCCTGTTCTCAGGCCTCGCATACCAGATCGGCGTCCTGATGGCTTCAGGAGCAGCCGTAAGCCAGGCAATCCTAGCCGAACGATTCGGCTACGCCGCGACGCTCGCAGGCGTCGCGGCAATCGTGATGCTCTCCGCGGCAGTCGTAATCCTGCTGGGCCGTGAGCGCAAAGGCCGCGACCTCCATTCCTCTGCATAAGAGAACTTCTTAACAATCTTGTCCCCCTTCCCGCGCGGGAAGGGGTTAGGGGTTAGGTTCTTCGCTATCCCGCAAGACGCTCTCTTGCGCCGCTCTCGAACAGTCGCGGCAGATGCCGGCGCACTTGCGCCTCCATCTCCTGATCCGAGATTGATGTGGTTCGCCCGTCGTCGTACTGCGCATCGACCCACTTCGCGATCTCCAGCACTTCGGGCGAGCGCTTTTCTACTTGCGCGCCGCGCTTGAGACCAAAGTACGAATTGATCCACCACGCGATCCCCGCCACGCCCGAGGTCTTGTCGACCGCCACGCGCGGCGGCCGGCCCAGAATCTTTGCCGTGTCGAAGACGTTGTAGATTTCTTCGTCCTTCAGCAGCCCGTCGGCATGAATTCCCGCGCGAGTCACGTTGAAGTCGCGCCCCACGAACGGATAGTTCGCGGGAATCCGGTAGCCGGCTTCGCGCTCGAAGTACTCCGCGATTTCGGTGACGACCGACAGGTCCATTCCATTCGCGCCGCCCTTGAGCGACACGTAGTCCATCACCAGCCCTTCCAGCGGCGGATTTCCGGTGCGCTCGCCGTAGCCGAGGATCGTGCCGTTCGCGTACATGCATCCGTACAGCCACGCCGCAGTCGCGTTGGCGAGCACCTTGTGAAAATCATTGTGCCCATGCCATTCCAGCTGCTCCGGCTTGACGCCGCATTCCCGCCTTAGGCCTAAAATAAGCTTCGGTACGCTGCGCGGGAGCGCGACGCCGGGGTAGGGCACGCCGAAGCCGAGCGTGTCGCAGACGCGAATCTTGACGGGAATCCCGCTCGCCGCGCCGAGTTCCATCAGCTTCGACACGAACGGCACGACGAAGCCGTAAAAGTCCGCGCGCGTCGCGTCCTCGAGATGGCATCGGATACGCAAGCCCGCGTCGAGCGCCGCGTTGACGATCTCCAGGTAGTCGTCCATCGCCGCGCGCCGGGTTTTCTTGAGCTTGTTGAAAATGTGGTAGTCCGACGCCGAGGTCAGAATCCCCGTCTCGCGCAGGCCCATCTCCTTCACGATCTTGAAGTCCGATTTCACCGCGCGAATCCATCCGGTCACCTCGGGGAACTCGTAGCCGCGCTCGAGGCATCGATTAACCGCCTCGCGATCGACCTTCGAGTACAGAAAAAACTCGGTCTGCCGGATGATGCCGTTGGGGCCGCCGAGGCGATGCAGCATGTCGAACATCGCGACGATTTGGCCGGCCGTATACGGCGGACGCGCCTGCTGCCCGTCGCGAAAGGTGGTGTCGGTGATAAAAAAATCGGGGGCCGGGTCGGGCTTCTCGAATTCGCCGTCGAAGATGATGCGCGGCACCGCATCGTAGGGAAATTGCTCGCGGATAAGGTTAGGCTCGGCCACGTCGATAAGTTCGTGTTTCATATCGCGACTCCTCGACCTCGATCTAAACCGCATCAATCAACATATGTCAAGCGATATACAGGGTCATTTATAATGCATCGAAGAACCTAACCCCTAACCCCTTCCCGCGCGGGAAGGGGAACCGGATTTTCAATTTTTGGTACTGGGTGCAAGGGTCACCCCTGCCCAGGGAAGCGTGAAACCCACGGCGGGTTTCACATCCAATAAAGTGATTTGCCCTTCCCCCCCTAACGGGACTTTCGATCTCGCCGGGATTGCGCTAAACGAACGGTATGGAGGTGACGCGATGAAATTTGGCCTCTTCTATGAAATCTCGGTACCGCGACCATGGGGGCGCGAAACCGAAAAAACTGTCTACGACAACTGCCTCGAGCAGGTCGCGCTGGCCGATTCGCTCGGCTTCGACTCGGTGTGGGCCGTCGAGCATCACTTCCTCGAGGAATATTCGCATTGCCCCGCGCCCGAGCTGTTCCTGACCGCATGCGCGATGAAGACCAAGAAAATGCGCGTCGGTCACGGCATCATCGTGTGCGTGCCCGAGTTCAACCATCCAATCAAAATCGCCGAGCGGACCGCGGTCCTCGACATTCTTTCCGGCGGACGCCTCGACGTCGGCACTGGCCGCTCCGCAACCTGGACCGAACTGGCCGGCTTTCGCGCCAGTCCCGACGAGACCAAGAAAACCTGGGACGAGTTCGTCCATTGCCTGCCGAAAATGTGGACGCAGGAGCGCTTCTCGTACCAGGGCCGGTCGTGGTCGATGCCTCAGCGCACGATCGTTCCCAAGCCGTACCAGAAACCGCATCCGCCGCTTTGGGTCGCAGTCACCAGTCCCGGCACCGAGATCGACGCCGCCGAGCGCGGGATGGGCAGCCTCGGGCTGACCTTCGGCGGATTCGCCGAGCAGGACGAGAAGGTCAAGCGCTATCGCAAGATCATCCGTAACTGCACTCCGGTCGGTGAGGTCGTCAACGAAGCCGTATCGACCGTGAACTTTCTCTATTGCCATGAGGACGATGCCGAGGGCGTTAAGGTTGGACGCCGCCTAACGGGCACGTTCAACTATCTCGCCGCCCAACTGCTCGCTGCGCGAGAGGCGTATCCGAGCAAATCGTATCCGTCGCTTGGGCTGCTGCCGTCGCTTCGCCAGGATGCGGCTGGGCCTGGTGATGCGTCCGGTGCGCCGGAGGGTATCGCGATCGGGAATCCCGCGCGCATTACGCGCGAGATGAAGAAGTGGGAAGCGGTCGGCGTCGATCGCGTCAACTTCCTGCTGAACGCGCTCGAGACCGTGCCGCAGCAAAAGGTGCTCGACTCGATCCGCCTGTTCGCCAAGGAAGTGATGCCTCATTTTCAGGGTGCGAGCGATTCCGCTTCCGCCGCAGCAGGAGGTCGTTGATGCCGCCGCGTTATGGAAAGCTCGATCTGGCCGCATGGGGCAAGTCGGTGCCCACGATCAACGGCTACAAAACCGAGCCGTGGATTCTGAAGGGCGCGAAAATTCTCACCATCAACATGGAGATCGACGACGATCCCGCCGACAACTTGATCCCGGCCACGATGCATCCATCGATCCCCGAGTATGCGATTTTCTGTGTGACGAACTATCCCGACACACCGGTCGGCCCGTTCACGATCGCCGAAGTCCGCGTCTCAGGCCGCACCGGCGTACGACCGCGCGGCTTCGTGCTGCGCAGCTTCTGCGACAATGAAGACGCGCGCCGCGAGATGGCCGCGCGATGGGGTTATCCGACTGTTGCCGGCGACGTGAAGATCGACATACGCCACGACCGGGTGGTCGCGCGCGTCAGCGCCGACGGCAAGCCAGTCCTCGAATGCGAGCTGCTCGACCGCGACATGATCTCCGGCGGTGACATCCAGTACATCGCGAGCATGCACCTGGCGCGCAACAAGGACGATGGCAAGCTGGTGCTGGTGCAAGTCGATCCCGAGTTTACGTTCTCGAAGGCAGAGCGGGGCAAGCCGCGGGTCGTCCTGCTCGACAACGACGCGTTCGGCGCCGGCGCCAACCTGCGCCTCGACAATCCAATCTCCGCGACCTTCACGACGGCAGACGTAACGCTCCCGAAGATTCGCTACATCTGCAATCCGGAATTGCCCGCGATGCAAGGCACGACCAAAGTCGCCGCGTAACTTTTCGTGCCTGAACCCTGGCACTTCGAAAAGATCACGCTCAAGAGCGGAATCACTCTCCGCGTCGCACGCGCGGGCAGTGGCCCGCCGATCGTCATGCTCCACGGGTTTCCGGAATGCTGGTATTCGTGGCGGCATCAGATGCGCGCGCTATCCGACCGCTTCGATTGCGTCGCACCCGAGATGCGCGGATATGGCGAGTCCGACGCGCCGGTGGGAGTCGCCAACTATACGCTCGACAAGCTGGTCGGCGACGTCGCCGAACTAATCGAGGCGCTCGGCCATCGGCGCGCCACTGTAGTCGGACACGATTGGGGCGGCGCCGTGGCATGGGCGACCGCCATGATGCGCCCCGACGTCGTCGATCGCCTGATTGTCATGAACTGTCCGCATCTCGAGCGGATGAGTCACGCGCTGCGGAGCAATCCGCGCCAGATGCTGCGCAGTTGGTACATGCTTTTCTTTCAGATTCCGCGCCTTCCCGAGATGTTGTTCCGCCGGAACAACAACCAGCCGCTGGTCGACGCGCTGCGCAACGGCACGATTCAGAAGAACGTCTTCACCGAAAGCGATCTCGACTACTTCCGTGCCGCGTTTCGCAATCCCTACTCGATTACCGCAGCGATTAACTACTATCGCGCGAACTTCCGCACCGGCTTCATGGCCCGGCCCGGCTCGAACCCGTGGATCGATCGCAAGATCGCGGCGCCGACGCTGTTAATCTGGGGCGAGCAGGATTTCGCGCTGGGCAAGGAGCTGACCTACGGCATGGAGGGGCTGTTCAGCGGTCCGTTCGAGATCAAGTACATCCCGGATTCCGGTCATTGGGTGCAGCAGGAAAAACCCGAGCTGGTGAATCAGTACGTCCGCGAGTTCCTCGATTCCCATCCGCCCGCGTAGCTCCGCGACCGCATTTCGAACCCGACTTTACTCAGAATTGCGTCGCGCTTATCTTAATTTCAGGATCTAAACGCCTTGGACGCGGCCTTTCTCACGGATCCCGGTCACCCCGCAGGGTCGTCTGTATAGGAGCTTCCCGGCAAATTCAGAAGGAGGGGCTTTTATGCCCACTAAGTTGTATGTAGGCAACCTCGCCTACGCGGTTACGCAGGAAGACCTGGCGGAGCTCTTTGCGCAGGCAGGAAAGGTCGAGAGTGCGGTCGTCGTGAGCGACAAATTCTCGGGGCAATCGCGCGGTTTCGGTTTCGTCGAGATGGCGGATGCGGCCGAGGCGGCCAACGCAATCTCGACCCTCAATGACACCGACCTGAAAGGCCGGCGGATTAAAATCGACGAGGCTCGCGCCAGCACCGGCGGCCCGCGCGGCGGCGGTGGTGGCGGCGGAGATCGCCGGCGTGGCGGCGGTGGTGGCGGAGGCGGCCGAGAGGGCGGTGGCGGCGGTGGAAACCGCAACCGCTGGTAGCGCGCCAGTTAAATAGTGAACAGTTGAATTGACGGCGCGGCCGGAGCGAATAGCTCCTGCCGCGCCGCACTGTTTCCCATTCACGCGTCGAGCCTGACCGCGATCCCCTTCCACGCGCGCGCTCTTCTGCTATCGTAATGCGCCGAAACGGGACCGAATCAACCCCCAAAAACTCTGGATGAATCTGATCGAATGAGAAAAGCAACACTCTCGATTGCGGCGGCCGTCGTCGCGCTCGCGTCCATCCTGGCTGTCACACCGACCATGTCACGAGCCGACGAAGCCGATACCGTCCCGTCCGGGACTCTGCGCAACGTCGCCGGCATCGTGAGCCATAGAGGCGGGCGCGTCGAGCAGGTCGGCACCGCATTTTTCGTCGCCGTGCCCAGCGTGGTGTTTCCCGGACGCTCCTTCGTTTACCTGGTGACTGCTCATCACAATCTGCTCGACGATCACGGCAATCCACGCGCCGGCCTGCTGCTCACCCTCGAGGATTCCAAGACTGGCGCGATGCGCGAGGACCCGCTGCCGCTCGAAAATCATTGGGTGCTCGATCCGAACGAAGAAAAGGCCGACGTCGCCGCGACTCCGCTGACCCCCAAGGGCGCCAGCATCGCGCCCATCGCGCTTGGCTCGCTGCTGGGCAACGACGATCCGCTCGCCCGCCCCGAAACGGGAGCGCAGGTGTACTACCTGACCGCCGCGACCGTGGGCGTCAACCAGCATCGGTTCGAGGCGCTCGCCCGATTCGGCCACGTCTCGGTTCCGGTGCCTGCCGACACCGAGGTCATCGGCGCGGGCCTGCAGACGCTGAGCTATCTCGACGGCGGCGGCGCGCCCGGATTTTCCAGCGGCGCGCCGGTCTTCGTCAGCGCCGGCCTTCGGTTTGCGCTATGGGGAATTCTCGAAGCCAGCACTTCGCTCAACACTGATCCGGTTTTTTCGGGCCTGGCCGGCGTGCTTCCGGCCAAGTTCGTCGCCGAGACGGTCAAGGCGATGGGCTCGGTGCAGGACAAAACGCTGCAAGGCTCCAAAATTCCCCAGTGAACTCGAGTCGTGCGCGACGCGGATTCGATTTGATTCGCACGGCGTATCTACAGCTATAATGTCGGGCGCGATCGGATGAATGCTTGATTTCGCATCGACGCGCGTATATCGAAAGTAGTTCCGACTCGGTGCGAGAGCGCACCCAGTAAAAAGTAAAAAGTAAAACGTAAAACACTCCCCGGTAGCTCAGTCGGTAGAGCGGACGGCTGTTAACCGTCATGTCGCTGGTTCGAATCCGGCCCGGGGAGCCATCCAAAATTCCAGCACATGACGCATCTGTGTGCCATCATGGACGCGGCGAACGCGCCGAAGAAGCGCGGGAGCTACGAGAAGGCGTCCGGCTAGGGGCCGCGATGGGCCGGTTTGATGGGCATCAGAAACTATTTGATCGAAGGCGTTTCCGGCGCCGGCAAAACTGCGGTCTGCACAGAATTGCAGCGGCGCGGCTACCAGGCCATTCATGGCGACCGGGAATTGGTGTATCGAGGCGATCCGGAAACGGGTCTACCGACGGCTTCGGAAACGGGTACACCGACGGCTACCTGGATGTCCGAGCACCAGATTTGGGATGTTGAGAAAGTACAAGCCTTCGTCGCCAACCAGGAGGAGGCGGCCACCTTTTTCTGTGGTAGCTCGAGGAATTTTGCCAAATTCATCGACTTATTTGACAGCGTGTTTGTCCTGGAGGTCGACCTGGACACCATGAGCCGGCGGATTGATGAGCGAGTGGCACGGGACCCAACTGACTTCGGCGGAAAACCAGAGGAACGCGAACTCATTAAGCGTTTGTATGCAACGAAAGAAGACGTCCCGAAGGGTGGTGTCGTAATCGATGCCACTGCGCCGATTGAACGCGTCGTGGATGAGATTTTGGAAAAGTGCAGCTAGGTCACGGACGAGGGCGGAACGGCCCGCCAAAATTCAAACTGAGACACTACCCAACGGCCGTGTGAGGAAATCGAGCTCATTGGCGCCACCTTCTTGCCTGCTGATATGGACCGATCTGATCTCGTACAGACCAACTGGCGATGCAGGTCTAGTCGGTGCGAAAGAACTCCTGAATTTCTTCAGGACGCCCCGGAACTCTGGCTGCGGCGCGAGGCACATAGTTCGATAGGTATCCAGGAAGGGGGAGCCATCTCAAACTCTAACATCGATAAGTGGGATCCCTGTCTCACATAAACCAGGAGCTGTATTTTGACAGTGAATCCGGAAAGACTCACGTTGGCTGCCATGCGATTAGTTGCCCTCTGCCTTTTGCTCTCCGCTCTGCTCCCGTCGGTAAGCGTGGCACAGGAGGCTCCTGTCTTCGCGATCACGCCGGCGGAAAGCTCGATTAAATTCGACGTGGAAGCGTCGGTGGCCATCAAGGGCACTTTCGACAAGTGGAACGCTACCTTAACTTTTACGTCTCCAGACGTGACGACGGCGGTTTTGGAGGTCAAGATCCAGGCTGCCTCTGTGGATACCGGCAGCAGTTTGAAGAATGGAAAGCTGAAGAGCCAGGATTTCTTCGACGTCGACCGGAATCCGCTGATTACATTCAGATCAACGAAAATTGTACCGAGCGGTCCCAACACCTTTGAGGTGGACGGCGACTTTACGATACGCGGAGTTACAAGATCCGAGAGGCTGACACTTGCGGTGTCCGGCAAGGGCACCGGCTCAGGTCAGATTAGCGGCACACTGTACTTCGACCGGAAGGACTACGGGATGAACAGCGGGATTCCCTTCATTAAAATCGCCAACCGCGTCGAGGTTAGGGTCGCCCTCACGGCGAAGCGTGTCAGCGGACCTCCTGTGGTCTTTAAGCAGTAGGCCGATCCTGAACGGGGCTATCACGAACAGACCGAATATCCGGACCGGGGAGCCATCCTAAATCCGAACCTGGACAAGGGCGGGGACCCTGATTCGACGGAACTCGCGCCTGGTTCCAGGTCGCGAAGACTTTTTCGCAGAATCGCACGTGCTATTGTTTTGATCGATGAAGTTTCGCAGCGATGGCCTTCATCTGTTAGCTACATCCATTTTGCTCGCTTTTGTCGCGTTTCCACCCCCAGTCTTCGCGACCGGCGTGGTGGCGGATCTCGATCTGGGGCAGGTGGATCTGCTTCATGGGACAGAAAATTTCGGAGGACCGCAGGCGCTGTACTTTCCCAGTGGTGTCGCAGTCGACACCAGCGTTACACCTCATCGCGTCTATGTGGCCGACTACGCCAATAACCGCGTATTGGGCTGGCAAAACATTACAGAGCTCAGCAACGGCTCCCCAGCCGATCTGGTTCTGGGTCAGCCGGATTTCTTCTTTGGCCTATGTAACGACGGAACATTGGCCGGCGATAACAAAGGCTTGGGGCCGGATAGCCTATGCTTTCCGGGGATGGCGACAGTCGATTCGGCCGGAAATCTTTACGTCTCCGACCTGGCGAACAACCGCGTTCTCGAATACAACCAGCCATTTGCCGCCTGTCAGAGCTTTCCATGTGTAGGGAACCCGGCGAACCTGGTCTTTGGCCAGGGTCCGACGGGCAAGAGCTTTACGACCGCGGGATGTGCGGTCGGTGCTACGGAGATGTGCGAACCCGTAGGCGTCGCCGTCGATACTTCGGGCAACCTGTTCGTCGCGGATATCCTTAACTCCCGAGTGCTCGAATACAACACTCCCATGGCCAATCCTGACGCTCCGAACGTGACCGCCGATCTGGTTTTCGGGCAGGGCAGCACTGGCACCAATCTCGGCGCGAATACGTGCGCAAACGGCGGAGGCCGCAATCCCGCCCCAAGCGCCACCGGATTATGCCACCCTGTTGGGGTTGCGCTCGACAGCAAGAACGATCTTTACGTTGCCGACCAAACTAACAGCCGAGTTCTGGAGTACAACACGCCGCTGGCCAATCCTGACGCTCCGAACGTGACCGCCGATCTGGTTTTCGGCCAGGGCAACACTGGCACCAACCTCAGCGCGAGTGTCTGCGCAAATGGCGTAGGCATTAATCCGGCCCCAAGCGCCACCGGACTATGCTTTCCAAGCGATGTCAAAATCGACTCCTCGGACAACGCGTTTATTTTGGATGCAGGCAACAACCGGGTGCTCAAGTACGATCAGCCGCTGGTCAATCCCGGCTCACCAAACGTGACCGCCGATCAGGTGTTCGGTCAGGGCGCGACGGGTACAAACTTTAGCTCCAACATTTGCGCCGACGGTGACGTTTCTGCGAATGATCCCGCGCCCTCCGCCACCGGCATTTGTCCAACGGGTGGAAGTCAAGGAGATGTGCTGGATGTCTTCAGCGGTGAAGCCTTGGACAACAATGGCGACCTCTACTTGAGCGATTCCCTGAATAATCGTGTGCTCAAATACGCTTCCGGCAGCGTCGCAGCGAGCCTTGCCCTGGGGCAAATAGACACGAGCCATAACATGACCAATTTCGGCGGCGCCAGGGCGCTCGAAGGAGATTCTGTTGCGGTGGACCGAAGCGTGGTCCCCAATCGACTTTATGTTGCTGACGGCAACAGCAGCAGAGTATTGGGTTGGCATAGCGTAGCGAGTTTCACCAACGGCGAGCCGGCGGATCTGGTTCTAGGACAGCCGGATTTTTTCACCGCTCGTTGCTTTACCGGAACTGCGGCCGGCGACGTCAACGGCGTGGGGCCTGACAGCCTGTGTTTTCCTGAAGGCGTTGCTGTCGACAAAAATGGAAACCTATATGTCGCGGATGGCGACGGAAATCGCGTGCTCGAGTACAATCAGCCATTCGCCTCCTGCCAGACTCCGCCCTGCGTGGGACCGGCCGCTAACCTGGTCTTTGGCCAAGGTGCGGCGGGCAACAACCTCTCGGCCGCGACCTGTGCCGACGGTTCCGAAGGGGCGCCATCTCCAAGCGCGACAACAATGTGCAGCCCGAATGCCGTGGCGCTGGACGCGGCCGGGGATCTCTACGTATCCGACAGCGGCAACAACCGGGTCCTGGAGTTCAACACTCCACTCGCGAATCCGATGGCACCCAATGTCACCGCCAGCGTCGTCTTCGGTCAGGGCACACCGGGCAACAACTTCAGCGGCAATGCCTGCGCCGACGGCTTGCAGGGCGATCCGCCTGTGAGCGCTACCGGATTGTGTTCGCCAGCCGGACTTGGAGTCGACAGCAAGGGCAACTTATTTGTGAGCGATAACTCCAACAGCCGCGTGCTGGAGTTCAATGCGCCGCTGGCTAATCCAGGCGCTCCCAATGTGACCGCCAATCTTGTCTTCGGTCAGGGCGCCAGCGGAACCAATTTCAGCGGCAATAGTTGCAATGGTTCGAGCAGCCTCGCGCCACCCAGCGCAGTCTTGCTGTGCGAGCCGACGCAAGTGGCGCTCGACTCACAGGACAACCTCCTGGTTGCCGACACCGCCAACAATCGAGTGCTCAAATATGATGCTCCCCTGGCGAATCCCGGCGCACCGAACGTCACCGCCGATCTCGTTTACGGCCAGGGCAGCGCAGGCAACAATTTCACCGCAGCGTTTTGCACTGGATTGACCACCGCAACAACTGCGAGCGGCCTATGCGGCCCCCACGGCGCGGCCGCCGACCAGTCCGGCAATGTGTACATCGCCGATACTCTCAATCACCGGATAACGATCGTGCTGTCCAGCATCGCACCAACGCCGACCCCAACTGCCACAGCAACTGCAACGGCTACCGCGACCCCGACAGCCTCGCCGACTGCAACACCGACGGCAACCGCTACTGCAACGCCGACATCAACTCCAACCGCCAGTTCAACCGCGACGGCAACTACCACCGCAACTCCCAGTGCGACTGAAACCCCCACCGCTACGCCGACTCCGATCTCCGAGAAGTTGACTATCAAACCCGGTTCACTGGCATTCGGATCAGTGACAGTTGAAACTACCAGCAAGCGCAAGACGGTCACGATCAAGAATGCGGGCAGCAAGAAGACAGGTTTGGCGGTGAACATCGAAATGGAGAGCGCGTCACCGTCCGTGTTCAATGTGACCTCGGAATGCAAAGAAACCCTCTTGCCGGGCAAGAGTTGCAAGGTATCGGTCACCTTCATGCCGACGGACACGACGCCACAGACTGGGAGCCTCACGATTTCTGACAACGTCACTGGCGCGCCACAGACCGTGGGGTTGTCGGGAACCGGCAAGGTCGGCAAGGAGAAGTAGAAGGGCGGCTCAGACAGGTACTCCGTGCAGCGACCGGTTCCAGGTCGCGATCGCGCCGCGCCTGAGACCTCTACTTGGCGGTCTTTCCGGTTCCGGACAGTTGGACTGTTTGCGGTGCCCCGGTGGCGTCGTCGGAGATGGTCAACTCTCCGGTTTGTTCCGAGGTATCCGTTGGACTGAAGGTCACCGAAACCTTACAGCTCTTGCCCGGCGCCAACGATGTGGCGCACGGGACTGCGACCGCGAATGGCGGGGCGGCAGTATCACTCTCGATCATTACGGTTATTCCGGAACTCTTCGAGCTTTCGTTCTTGATCGTCACCTCCTTGCTCTTGCTGACCGAATTGACCGCAGTAGATTTGAACTTCAGGGACGTAGGTGAAATCTTCAGCTTGGCATCGACCGGGGTTGGCGTCGAAGTTGGCGTGGGGGTTGCGGTAGGCGTACCCCCGGGCGACGGTGTGGCAGTAGGGGTCGAAGTCGGCGTGGCAGTGGGCGATGCCGGGCCGCCGGCCAGGCATACGGCCTGCGGCGGCATTTGCGTAAGGCAGGCAACGAGGGGAGTCAGAACCGGGCGCGCGGCGCCGACTATTTCCGTCACGCTGTTGCCCAGTCCGTTCGCCACCCAGACGTTGCCGGCGGCGTCGATCGCGATACCGGTCGGATCGTCGAAGCCGGCGCCGCTCGGAGCGAAGTTGCCCCCGAGGCCGCCACTGGAGTTCAACTCGGTCACGCTTCCCGAACCGTTTGTCACCCAGATGTTGCCGGCGGCGTCGATTGCCATCTCGGCAGGGGAGTCGAAGTTGGAACCTTTGGGAAAGAAGTTGTGGCCCGTGCACTTTGAGGCGGAGCAGCCTGCCAACAACTCGCTCACGCTGTTGCTAAAGTTGTTCGTGGCCCAGACGTCGCCGACCGCATCGATTGCCACGTCCACCGGCAGCTGGAAGTTGGCGCCGCTGGTAGTGAATCTTTTGACCAGCTCGCCGCTCGAGTTCAGTTCGACCACGCTGTCGTCGTTCGTGTTCCCTAGCCAGACGTTGCCATCGGCGTCGATTGCCACCCCCTCGAGAACGTTGAAGTCGGCGCCGGAGGGAGCGAAATGGCCGACCAGGTCGCCGTTGGAGTTCAGCTCGGTTACGCTGTTGCCGCTGCGGTTACCTACCCAGACGTTGCCGATGGCGTCGATTGCCAGATTGAACGGGTGGTTGAATTTGGCGCCGCTGGGGGCGAAGTTGTTGATCAGGAGGCCGTGAGAGTTGAGCTCGGTCACGCTGTTGCCCAGCTGATTTGTCACCCAGACGTTGCCGTCGGCGTCGATCGCGATGTCGTCCGCGCCATCCAAGGCGGCGCCGTTGGGAAAGAAGGTAGCGATCAGGCCACCGCTGGGGTTCAATTCGGTCACACTGTTGCCCTCGAAGTTCGGCACCCAGACGTTGCCGCCGGCGTCGATTGCCAGGAAGAACGTTCCGTTAAAGCCGGCGTTGCCGGGCGCGAAATTGAGCGCGATCTCCCAGCCGTCGGGCTTAGCTTTCAGATAGGGAGTGAAAGGCGGAGAAGCGGCTTGAATCTTGTACAGCGCGCCGACATTCATGACGGGATTGGTCGCCATCGAGTGCGCCGCCGCAAGCGTCGTGCCGCCGACGCTGCCTGTGTCGCTCAGCAGCGTGCTGCACGCGCTCGATTGCGGTCCATTGCTCTCCACGCACGCCGCCAGGATATTGGCGATAGTGTCCAGCCGCTCCAAGCCGTCGCAGTTGACCGGCGGTGAAGCGCCAGTGCAGCTCGTCGGCCAGAAGCTCGCCGGCAAGCCGGTCGAGGTGTTAACCAGATTTGCTTGCGCCTGGTTGATCGCATTGTCAAAGCCGGTGGTGTTGCCTGATGGCGTACCGATGACCGCGCCCGTGGAGTCGGTGAACTGCGCCAGCGCGGTCTCGGCCGCCACGGTCGTCAGTTCATTGATGGTAACCGGCGCTTGCGGGGCTGGTGTATCCCCTGGAGAAAAGTCGTCGCGCTCATTTTGCATTGCTGTTGGCGTCAGACTGGGAATCAGGTCCAGCCCCATCAACCCGATAGCCGTGTTGCTCCCGGATCCGGCATCGCCGCCTAGCGCGACCAAATAGACGACAAAAGCGCCGGGGCCGGGCCGAGTGTATTGCACCGTGAAATTGCCACTGGAATCGGTGGTAGCGCTACCGAGCGGCGTAGGATTTGAGCCGTAGTACGTTCCAACCGCATAGAGCGTTACCGATGCACCCGAGACCGGGACTGGGCTCAGCTCACCGCTTTGCACCGTCCCTGAAAGAGTCGCTTGCTGAGCTCGTGCCGGTGCAGCAGCGAGCAACAGCGTGAGAATGATCAGCAGGGGGCACGCAAGCCAAAGCTTTGTCGAGGGACTTCTTGTCCCGCAGTTCGCACAGCGCATTAACCACCTTCCCGAAAAACAGATTGCCAAGTATCTCGACTAAACGGGCTAATTCATAGACGCGGAGAGGAAGGCGATGCGAATGTGCACACGCTGGCTGCCGAGTTCTTTTTTGACTCCGGATCGAGTTCTTCGCGTGACTCGTGATTTTGCTTAAAAGTGGATATCTGCTATTTCCATTGCACCAAATCCAAGCCTGAGTATTTTCCGCATGCCAATGCGGCTGACGATCCGTGCACGGCTGAAGAAGCCGGGAGGGTTGCTCATGATACATAAGCTGGTATCGAAACTCTCGCTCGCCGCCGCCATCTTTGCCGCGTTATGCCTCGGCGTGAGTGTCACCCGCGCCGCGGACCATCGCGACGCGCCCACTATCGACGGAATCCCGGAAGGCGATATCACCGATATCTTCGCCTTTCTCGATCCAACCGATACCAGCGGCGGCGCAGTCGTCTTCCTGATGGACGTCAATCCGTTCTCGCTGGGCGCCGAAATGTCGTCCTATCATTTCAGTTCCGACATCCTCTACCAATTTCACATCGACAACGATAACGACGCGATCGACGAACTGGTTTTGCAGGTTGAGTTCGGACCCTTCGCTAACGGTGCGCAGACGGTCATGGTATGGGGTCCTCGCAAGCCCGAAAGCATCACGCCGACCGTGCCGCAGCCCAAGGGCCAGCCGGACTTCACAGGTATGGTGGGCGCGTGCTTTCCTACGGCCAATTGCGCGGGAACTCCCGCCTCGGGGGTGAGAATCCAGGCCGTCCAATTCGACGATCCGTTCGTGTTCGACGTCGGGCAGTTCTTCAGGATCAACTCCAAGGGCGATCAGGACGTATTCCGCGGATTCACCAGCCCCGCGCTGGGCGCTTTGCGTGGACGCGAGCTTCATACGGACGGCACCAGCGGCGTCGATGCGTTCGCTGGATTCAATGTCTCAGTAATCGCGATTTCTGTGCCGACGAAGATGCTGCTCGGCAGCGCCGCGCCGATCCTGAATATCTGGGGAACGACGAGCCGCACCACCTCCAGCTCATTCAACGACAAGGGTAACGAGCATACCGCGAAGAAATTCTTCCAGGTCGATCGGATGGGCCAGCAGCTCTTCAATACCGTGTTCGGACCCGCGGCGATGAAGGACATGATCAATGAGACGGTTCCCGCCGACGATATGGCGAACTACGGCAACCTGGTTCCGAACTCGCTTACCACCATGGACAACGACGGTACCGGCAACACGATCTTGGCCCGCGCCGGCCTGCTCACGGCGATCGGCGTGACCTCGCTTCCCAACGGTGCGCCGCTGCTCCCGTCAGGAGTGGGCGGAAGTCCAATCTACGCAAACACCAGCGCCGATTTGGTGCGAAACGTGGTGCTGCCGGACTATCTGCGGCTGGACACCAGCATCCTGCCGCCCAACGACATTCCGACTACTTCGACGATCGGAGCGTTCGTCAACCCGAGCGGGAAGGCGACCCTGGGGTACCAGGATGGACGACGGCCCGCTGATCCGGTGGGCGATATCCTGCTGCTGCTCGCGCGCCAGTTATTGGATGTGCAGTTCCCCCCGGGTTCCGGTCTGCCCGGCAGCGGAACCGGCACTCGCGCCGCGCTGAATTGCACGGTCCTTCCACAATGTCCCGATCGGCGCGTACTGACAGTCCTGCAGGGCACCGACTACATCGAGCCTGACAGCGACATCAACAACTTCACCACCAGTGGGAATGACGTGCCGCTCAGCACCAGTTTCCCATTCCTCGGCGCACCGCACCCGTTCCCGGGCGAACCGGGGACGATCGACTATCCGCCGCAGATGTAGGCGCATGGGTTACGGCGCGGTCGCTGCGATTGCGACTATCGCGATGCTCGCCACGGCCGCGAATTGCGCCGATACTCCCGCGCCGCAGCAACGCCCGGCTCCCGTATCCTCGCATCATTACAACCAGACCGACGGGACAATCCGATTCTGGCAATGGAAGGTCTCGCGCGACCCCGACGACTACTTCAACTATGATCGTCTCGGCGCCGCCTATATCCAGAAGGCCCGCGAAACCGGCGACATCACTTATTACAGCCTGGCCGAACAGTCGCTCGGCAGATCGCTCGCGCTCGAATCGAAAGATCGGGAGGCGGTGAGCGCGCTCGCTCACATGGCGGCTGTGTATTTTGGCGAGCATCGATTTCCCGACGCGATTGACTACGCGCAGCGTGCGGCGGCGCTCAAGACCGGCGACGTGTCGCAGTACGCGATTATCGGCGACGCGCAACTCGAGATGGGTGAGTACGGGAAGGCCGCCGAGTCATTCACCAAGCTGCGCGACGCGGCAAGATCGCCGGAACACGCTACTTTCCGAATCCAGTACTTGGCCGAAAGCCGTTGGGCCGCGCTTGATTTTATCGAGGGCCGCGCCGCGCGTTCAAAGTCCGAGCTGCGCAGGGCGATCGATATCGCTACCGCCTCGCAGGCGCCTGCCGAAAATATCGCATGGACGCAATTCATGCTGGGCGAGGAATTGTTTCTGACTGGAAAAATCGCCGACGCGGAAAACTCTTATCGGGCTGCGCTTGAGTCCTATCCGGGATTTCACCGTGCGCTCAGCGGTCTTGCCAGGGTCTCTGCGGCTGAACACAAATACGACGAGGCCGCGCAATTTTACGTTCAGGCGATCGGCGTGATACCGCTGCCGATTTACGCGGCCGCGCTGGGCGACGTTTATCAGAAGATGGAGCGCGCGGACGACGCCCGCAAACAATACGAGCTGGTCGAGTACATCGCGCGGCTCAATGCGATGAACAAGCTCGTCTATAACCGCGAGTTGGCGCTGTTCTACGCCGACCACGACCTGCACTTGCCGGAAAGCGCCGAGCTTGCGCGCAACGAGCTGCAAGTCAGGAAAGATATTTACACCTGGGATGTGTTCGCGTTCGCGCTCTACAAAACTGGACACGCGCGCGAAGCGGCCGAGGCCGACGCGCACGCGCTGAGCCTCGGCACTCCCGATCCGGTGCTCTATTTCCACGCCGGCATGATTGCGCGCGCGCTCGGCGAGCATGCGAAGGAGCGCGAGTATTTGCACCACGCTTTGGCGCTCAACCCGGATTTCCACGTCTTGTATGCCGATGTGGCGCGGCGCGACCTTCGTGAAATCGATGACAAGTCGGACGCTATTGCGCAGGCGCGGGCGAACAAGGGGATTCGCGATGCGCGCTAGGTTGAAGCTTGGATCCGCAACTATCGCCGGCGTGTTGGCCGCGATTGTGATCGGCGCGCCGCATGCTGCGAATGCGCACCCGATGGGCAATTTCAGCATCAACCATTACACGCGAATCAGCGCGGACCGGGCCGCGATTGAAATCCGCTACATCCTCGACATGGCCGAAATACCGACCTTCCAGGAAATCCAGCGTACCGGAATCACTCCCAAAGTCGGCGGCCAGGGGGTCGAAGATTATTTGAAGACGAGCGGCGAAACGCTCAAGCAGCATCTGGTTGTGAAGGTCGACGGACAGCCGCTGAACCTCGAGCAAACCTCGCACGACGTGATTTTTCCGCCTGGCGCCGGCGGCCTGCCGACGATGAAACTCGGATTTATCTATCGCGCTCCGCTGGCGGCGGCTCAATCAGGTCCGCTGGAAGTCGAATATCTGGACGATAATTTCCCTGGTCGCGCCGGATGGAAGGAAATTATCGCCGTCGCGAGCGGATCGCGCGCAATCGCCGGCAGTTCGGTGCCCGCGCAGGATCGCAGCCACGAATTATCCAACTACCCGACTGACTTGCTGAACAGCCCGCCGCAAACCCTCGAGGCACGCGTCACTTTCTCGCTCGGCGCGCCTGCGCCAACCGATCTCGCGGCGGCCTCGCCATTGTCGTTGCGCGCGAACGCGATTGGCACGCCTCGCAGCGCGTTCACCGAGCTGATGAACAACAGGAGTCTGAGTGCGTCGTTCCTGCTGATGGCGGCGCTGATCGCGATGGGGCTGGGCGGGCTGCATGCGATGGAACCCGGGCACGGCAAGACGCTGGTTGCCGCGTACCTGGTCGGCTCGCGCAGCAACATCCGCCACGTCGTGCTGCTCGGGACCGTGGTTACCGCGTCGCATACCGCGTCGGTTTATCTGCTTGGAATCATCACGCTGTACGCCTCGCGATGGGTGATGCCCGATCGCATGTATCCGTGGCTCGGTGTCGCGTCGGGCTTGCTGGTTGCGTCGCTGGGAATGATCCTGTTCGCGAGGCGATATCGCGGCAGCGGCGACGCGCACGATCATCACGATCATCATCACGGCGATGATGCGGATGCACCGCTACCGCATCGGCACAATTTCCTGGGAGAACATGTGCACGGCGAACATGAGCATCCGCACTCGCACGACGGACATTCTCACTCGCACGGAACAGTTGCGCATCGTCACGAGCATTTGCACGACGGACACTCTCACTCGCACGAAGATTCAGGTGTATCGATTCGCGAGCTGCTCGCATTGGGAATCACCGGCGGCATCGTGCCTTGTCCCGCCGCGCTGGTGGTGCTGCTGAGCGCGCTGGCGATTGGGCGAATCGCATTCGGGCTGTTCCTGATCGTCGCGTTCAGCATCGGACTTGCGGCGGTGCTGATCTTTTTCGGCATCGCAACGCTTTACGCACGCCGGCTGATGTCGCGATTTCGCAGTGACAGCCCGATGGTCTCGCGATGGCTGCCGATGACGTCGTCGGCGGTGATCACGATCGTGGGCGTCACGATGACGCTGACGTCGCTGATGAACACCGGCATCCTCGCGCACAAGCTATAGCGGACACTTTCGCTAGGAAACCGAGCCATCGGCCGGTTCAGCTTGAGGAACCTGCGTCTCTACCTTATCGCGCCTATTCCGCCGATCCCGCCTAATCCGCTGAACGAGCCGAAATTCGCCGGCGCCGGCGTTTGGCCGCTAGGGAAGACACGTACGTTCGGATATGCCGGGTAGTTCTCAGGCCCCTGGTTCTGGGCAATCTGCTGGCAAGCATTCTGATTGCCGTTACTGCAGCTTTGCTGAAGAGCAACCATTTGATCATGCTCAGCGCAGCCGCTCGCAAGTAGTAGCGCCGACGCAAACACCAATGTCACCAGTTTGAGCATAGGGGTTCCCTCTTCGCGAATCATCGAACACTATCTCGATGATCATTGTGGGCCCGCTTTTATTCCGATTCAAACGACCCGGGGATGTGGGCACTGGCTGCAGGGGTCACCCCTGCCCAAGGAAGTGTGAAACCCAAGGCGGGTTTCACATCAAATAAAGTTCCTGCGCCACTCGAACTACTAACGTTGTCCCCACCGATGCTGACGCTGGACGGTCGTGCTGTGCCGCCTCGACGTTGCGGGCGCAATGCTCGGCGGCGTCTGCGTGTTCGCATGGTGAGGAACTTCGCTCACCGCGGCTTCAATCGCTCCGCCGCGCAGCAAAATGTATTTGCGATCGCGCCGTCCGATCTCTCGGTCTTCGATCAGGTCTGACAGTACGCGGCCGACCACCGGTCGCGAGCTGCCGATCATCTCGGCCAGATCGGAGTGAGTAGGTTCAAAGGTGAGCAGGACTCCGTCGCGATCGGCGATGCCGAACTTGCGGCCCAGCTCGGCCATCACCATTTCGATCCGCTCGCGATACGAGAGTCCCAGAAACGTCGCGTAGTAGTGGACCCATTCCGAAGATGCGGAATTCATCCGCTCCGAGAGCGCCAGCAGTTCCTCGGGGTTCATGTTGGTCAGCACATTGCGCACGTGCTGGCGCGTGACAACCGCAAGCACACACTTGCTGGCGGTCCAGGCTTCGAAGCGCCGGATCCACTGACCCTTGTCGTTGAGCTTGTCGGCGAGACCCAAAATGTCGCCGGCGGTTGCGAGCCGCACCAGCGTTTGCGAGCCGTTCGCATTCGGACAGATTTCGCGCACCACGCCTTTGACGACCCAGAGCACGATGTCGGCGGGCGAACCCTGGCTGAAGATCAACTTTCCAGGCGCATAGTCGAGTTCCGTATGTTGCCGGGTCAGCTCCTTCGCGGTCTGTTCGGGAATCCCCCACGAAAAGAGACCGGCCTCGAACACGTTTGCCCGGTTGAGCAACGAGATCTCATTCATCTTCGACTCCGCAAAGGCGGTCAGCGCTGGTTTGGTCTTCATTTGAGTGATGGTTCGCCTCGGTCGTGGAAAGTACGGCGGCCCGGGGTCCCTACTTCACTTGGCCGGCGCCTGTCCCCCGACATTGCATGACCAAGTCCGCAGGCGGGCCGCCAGAAACACATCAGCAAGTGACGTGCCCGGATGATTTCGATTGCGCGCCAGGGTTTGCTTAAACGCGCGAAGCCCCATTTTCGATGGACAAAATCTTGCTCAACCGATGTGGGGGCGGCTTCACTCGCCGGAATCCACGGCCAATTGTGTGGATAGTGCGCGAAGCGATGGGTCAAAATTCCCGATCGCTCAGAGGCATTGTTCCCGATTTTTCGCTTCGCGGCGGTTTAGGCGGAACGCGGGCGATGGCATATAACTGGCGATGAACTTGGCTTTCGCCGACAACAAGACTGACGCGACGAGGCATCTAGTGGCGCGCTTGCGAATGGAGCACTGACTGTGAGAATCGGCACCCGGCTGACGCTGGTCCTGCTGCTGTGCGTATTGCCAGTACTGGCGGCGTATACCTATTGGAGTGTCGAGCAGTCCAACGTCTACATAAATGAGCTGAAGCAGTCGGCCCGCGCCGCCAGTTCCGGCGTGGCTCCCTCGGTTGACGAAGAAGTCGTCGCGCAGGAGTGGAACAAGGTCGGCGACGCGTTCCGGAAGATGGACGCCGAAGGAACGCGAAGCGCAATCCTCCGAAAGGACGGTACGCTATGGTACGCGCTGCCGGATTTTCCGGCTGAACTTGCGGACGCGGCCCGTGCGCAACTACTCGCGCATCGCAACTCCGCGGAGATCGGACCGACGGCGGGCGTGAAGAACTGGTTCTGCGAGTTGGTTCCGCTCAAAGGCCCGGCCGGAGACGTGATCGGGTACCTGCTCGAAGTCCAGGACTGGACGAAGATAGCAAGGGACAGCCGCGCGCAAACCCTTGCGTCGCTCGTCGTCGCAATCGTGCTGATGGGCGTGGTTGCCATCGTCATACCGCTGAGCGTGCGCCGCTACGTGTCGCGGCCGCTCGACGATTTGTCGGCGAAGGTGAAGAAATTTTCGTTGGACGATTCCGATCGCAGCGGGGGAAGCGAGCTGGAACTGCTTGGCGAAGAATTCCTCAAGCTCGACCAGCAACTCAACCGAGCGCGCTCCGATCTCGGGGAACGGCATCGGCGCGAATTGGAACTCGAGCGCGGGCTTCAGCGCGCGGACCGGCTTGCCACTATCGGCACGCTGGCCGCCGGACTCGCGCATGAGATCGGCACTCCGATGGGCGTGATACGCGTGCGTGCGGAGGCCCTGCAGCAAGACGAAACGATTTCAGCGGACGGCCGCGTCAAGCTGGGCGTCATCGTCCGCCAGATCGATCGGATCGCGCGAATCGTCAGGATGCTGCTCGATTACGCGCGCAAGAGCGAATCGCACAAAACGATCTGCGACCTGAGAACGATCGCCGAACGCGCGCTGGCGCTCCTGGAGCCGGAAGCGGCGCATCGCAACGTGAAGACCGTCGTTCAGCTCGGGGAAACTCCGTTGCTGGTAAATTGCGACGCCGACCAAATCGAACAGGTGTTCGTCAACATGATTATGAACGCGCTCGACGCGATGCAGCGCGGCGGCGGAACGTTGCGCGTGACCGCGGACACCGAGCACAACCGGCAGGGCTCGCGCGCGATGCTCGCGTTCGAGGATACCGGCGCGGGCGTCGCTCCCGAGCACGAGGATCGCGTCTTCGCGCCGTTCTTCACGACCAAGGAGCCGGGCAAGGGAACCGGCATGGGCCTGGCAGTCAGCCAGTCTATAGTACGCGAGCACGATGGCGAGATAACCTTCAGCTCAGGGCCGTCGGGGTCGCGGTTCGTCGTCGCAATCCCGATGGCATCCAGCGAGATAGTCGAACATGAGCCCGGCTCCCGGCAACAGCGGCGCGCATAGCGAGCAGGCGACCATACTGGTGGTCGACGATGACCACGATATGGTCAGCGCGTTGTCCGATATTCTGCGCGAGGCCGGATACCATCCGCTGAGTGCCAATTCGGGCCACGATGCTCTGGCGATTGTCGAGCGGGATGCGCCCGACGTGCTGATTTCCGATCTCCGGATGGCCGGGATGAGCGGGCACGGCTTGCAAGCCGAGCTCAAGCGGATTGCGCCCGACCTGCCGGTAATCATCATCACGGCGTTCGGATCGATTCAGACGGCGGTCGAATCGATGAAGCTCGGCGCCTTCGATTACATCACCAAGCCGTTCAGCAACGGCGAATTACTTCTGATCGTCTCGCGCGCGCTGGAAAATCGCGACCTGCGCGATGAAGTCAAGCGGCTGCGAATTGAACTGGCCCGCAATCACGGCCTCGAGAACATTATCGCCGCGAGTAAAAACATGACCGCGCTACTGGGCAAGCTCGCGCAGGTGGCCGACAGCTCCGTCAGCGTGCTGATCACCGGCGAGAGCGGGACGGGCAAGGATTTGTTGGCGCGGGCGCTTCACTTCCTGAGCCCGCGGCATAGCGGCCCATTCGTGCCCGTGAATTGCGCGGCGATTCCCGAAAGTCTGATCGAGAGCGAGTTGTTCGGACACACTCGCGGCGCATTCACGGACGCGAAGCAGAGCAAGCTGGGCCTCTTTGCGGCGGCGAGCCGCGGCACGCTGTTCCTCGATGAAATCGGCGAGATGCCGCCGACGGTTCAGGCCAAGCTGCTCAGGGTGATCGAGGACAAACGCGTGCGGCCGCTCGGCGCGACGGGGGAGACCACGGTCGACGTCCGGGTTATCGCGGCGACCAATGCCGATTTGGAAAAAGCCGTCGCCGACGGCCGTTTCCGATCCGATCTGTTTTATCGCATCGCGACGGTGACGATGGCGGTGCCACCGTTGCGCGACCGGCCCGAAGACATTCCGCTGTTGATCAAGCACTTCCTGGTGCGCGCCAGCGCCGATGCTGGGAAGGCCCCGCCTGAACTGGATGATGAGACGAGGGAATGCCTTACGCGCTATCGATGGCCGGGTAATATTCGCGAGCTGCAGAATGCGATCCAGCAGGCCGTCATCCTTTGCTCCAGTGGTCGGATTACGCGAGGCGACCTGCCGAACAGAATCACCGGCGACCATCAATCGCCGGCCCGCCTCGAGGAACTCGCGTCTCGGCGCATGCCGTTGGCGGAAGTCGAGCGAGATTATTCGCGGGCGGTGCTCGCGTCGGTGAACGGTCATCGTGGCGAGGCGGCCGCGATTCTCGGCGTCGATCGCAAGACCCTGGCTCGCAAGCTCGAAGACCCGGACGAGCGGTGATTGCACACTTTCATCTTGAGCCGCAGAACCCTCACCTGCCGGCCGCGATGCGTCCGGCCGCCTCTCCCGTAAAATAACGGGCGAGGTAAATCCGTATCGACGAGATCAAATAATCTGCTACGGTTATCTCCGGAACCATGATTGATAGAACCATCAGGCGGCTCCTGGCGGTCGCGATACTGGCGACAGCCGCCGGTCTCTACGGATGCGCGTCATCCGATGCCATCACCACATGCCAGGGACAGGACCAACAGGACTGCGAAGCGCGCGACAATGCTCGCCAGGCGCGCGACGCTGCCGACTACCAGGATGAGCCTGCGTTGGGCTACCTGGCCTCACCACCGGGATTGCTGCCAATACCGCTCACGTCGCGCAACGCTTCCTCGAACTAGTTGAAGAGACGCTCCTGCCGTTTGCTTTTTGGGCTGTGGCGGAACCGCACGGCCAGGATGAAATATCATGGCCGCAGCGCAGCTGAAGGCGCTGCGGATCCGCGCCTGTTTCATCTTTACAACGTGGTTTTTCGCGAAAAATCCAGTCAAACCGGGCTCTTTTAGTCTATATTGACACCTCTACGGGTGAGGGCAAGAATGCTACACTAAGGCGCGTTTGCCCCTCAAGGAAAACGCGGACGTGAGACGAGGGTGCGAGGTCGCAACGAACAGAGTAGGGCGCGTGTTCTGATCGTGGACGACGAGTTCCACGTGGCGCGCGGTGCCGCGATGGTCCTTTCACAGGCCGGTTACGAATGCGAAACGTGTCCCACAGTCGAGGCCGCACTAAAGGTGCTCGAAGGCGAGGGTGCAGACGTAATCGTCGCAGACATGAGGATGCAGGGGATGGATGGGATGGACTTATTGAAGAAAGTACAGAGCAAGCAGCCTGACCTGGCGGTCGTGATGAGCGTGCCGCTGCCGGCGGCAGAGTCGGCCAAAGAGGCATTGCGCGGCGGCGCCTTCGGCTGCGTGACGAAACCGTTTGACACCGATGAGCTCAACGCGGTCGTCTCGCGGGCGGTCGAGATGAGCACGCTGCAGCGCGAGAATCGGAAGTTGCGCGAGCAGCTCGACGTCGCCAGCATCGCCGCCGGTTTCATCGCGGAAGCTCCCAAGAGCCGCCAGCTGGTCGCCATGATTCGGCGCGTCGCTCCGTCGCGCACGACCGCGCTGGTCGAAGGTGAGACAGGCACCGGCAAAGAGCTGGTGGCCCGCATGCTTCATTACTGGAGTAATCGCGCTGACGGCCCGTTCCTCGCGATCAACTGTAAGGCGCTTGCCGACGGCGTGGTCGAGAGCGAGCTGTTCGGCCATGAGAAGGGATCGTTCACCGGAGCTATCCGCGAGCGCGCGGGATGCTTCGAGCGAGCCTCGGGCGGCACGCTTTTTCTCGATGAGATCGGCGAGGCGGGGCCGGACTTCCAGGCCAAGCTCCTGCGCGTGCTCGAAGACGGCGAGGTGCTGCGCGTCGGCGGGTCGAAGCCGCGCAAGGTGGACGTCAGAATTATCGCGGCGACCAATCGCAAGCTGCGACGTGAAGTCGCGGCCGGCCGATTCCGCGCTGACTTGTATTTCCGCCTCAGCGTGATTCCGCTCAGGATTGCGCCGCTGCGCGAGCGTCGCGAGGACATTCTGCCGCTGGCGCATCATTTTCTCGCCTTTCATTCGACCGACGCGGGCCGGCCGCTCATGCTTTCGCCGGAGGCCGAGGAAGCGCTGCTCGGTTACTCGTGGCCGGGCAATGTGCGCGAGCTGGAAAACGTGATCGAGCGCGCGGTCGTGATGAGTGGGCAAGAGACGCTGATGCCCGAGGCGTTCGCCTTCGACGGCGACGCTTTCGATGACGACCTTGCTCAGAGTGCCGGCGTTTCGCAGCCGGCCGCCGTCGAGTCCGCATCAAGCGCGAGCGCTACGCCGGGACCGGCGCAAGGTTCGAACCACGCACAAGCGGCAGCGCAGGCGTCAGACAATCCAGACGAGGGCACGCTGCAAACGACGCTTGATCGCGCGGCGACCGTGCGGATCAAGGCGGCGCTCGCGGCGGCCGGTGGCAACCGGGTCGACGCGGCGACGGTGCTGGGAGTCGATCGGACCACGCTATACCGGTTGATGAAGCGTCTCAGTCTATAGCATCGGACGTTCGCGGCAGTTCAAGACTCCGCCGAAACCGATTTGGAATTTATCGAGCGGCCGTGGAGCCAAATCCGCGGCCGCTCTCTTTTTAGTCCCCAAGCGCAGAGAGCACCTTGTGCCTGAAAGTGCGATCGGACAAAACAAACAGGCCCCGAACCCAGGCATGGTCGCGCCGGGTTCGAGGCCTCCTGGGAGAGGCTATTGGATTGCGGTCAGCTTCCGGAGAGGGTACGGAGGACCGAGACCATTGCCGGTCCGATGATTACCGCGATCATCGCGGGCAATACGAAGATGACCAGCGGGAACAGAATCTTAATCGACGCCTTCTGCGCCTGTTCCTCGGCCTGCAGCCGGCGACGCGTGCGCAATGCGTCCGAACTGGAGCGTAACGCCGGTCCGATCTGCGCGCCAAGTTGTTCGCTTTGAATCAAGGTTGCGGCCAGTGGCTTGATGTCTTCAACCGCAGTCCGCTCCGCCAACCCGCGCAACGCCTGTCCCAGGGACGCGCCCGCGGAAATATCGGTGGCGACCAGGTTCAACTCGTTGCCGATTTCCTGCCCATGACGGTCGCATTCCGTGCCGACGATCCGAATCGCTTCGAACAGTCCCATACCTGCTTCGACACATACCACCAGCAGATCCAGCACGTCCGAGAGCTGCTTTGAGATATTGCTTTGGCGCAGCCGTGCGCGCCGTCCGAGGACGTAGCTGGGCACGAAAATTCCGATCCCGACGCCGCCGATTCCGAGCAGCAGCGGCGTAGCCGCCGAGCTATGAAAAATTGCTCCGACTAACAGTCCGATCACGCCGCATCCGATCGCCAACAGCACGCGGACAGCCTGATAGGTTTGCGGCGCGCTGGACTTCAGAAATCCCGCCTGCGCCAGAGTCTGCTGGAGCTTCTCGCCGGTGGGGCTGTCCAGATCCGGCGGCGGAACGCGCTTGACGGCCCATCTGAAAAGCATGCGAAGCACGCCTTCGTCCTGCGAGTCACCAGTGAGCGCGCCCTGCGACGCGCGCATCTGGACCGCCAAATCCGCGAACCGTTCATCGACCGCCCGGTTCTGCGGTGAAAGGGCCAGGTACAAGGCCACGCAAGCCGCGCCGGCCAGAAAGAAGACGAATACGCCAATCGCGAATGGACTCATATTAGTAGTTAATCCTCAGTAGTCGCCTGATGGTCAGGATGGCGAGCACGTCAGAGCCGACCGCAAATTTCAGGATCTTCTGACCGGTCGGGTCGTGGAATAACTGGTTGGTGTAGCCCGGCTGAATCAAGCTGAACAAGCAGAGCACTATGATCGGCAGGAGGCCGACGACCATGCCGCCCATGCGCGATTGCGCGGTCAGCGCCCTGATTTGCATCTTGAGGCGCTGGCGGGTTCTCACGATTTCGGACAGCCGCCCGACAATCTGAGCCAGGCTCGAGCCGACTTCCGTTTGCACGCGGACCGCGACGATCAGGAGTCGCAGATCGTCTTCCGGGACTCGTTTGAGCATGTCTTCGAGCGCGCGTGGCAGCGGCAATCCGATCCGGTTCTGCTCGAGCACGGTGCGGAATTCGCTACCCAGCGGATCGGCGAACTCGCTGACCAGAACCTGGAGCGCGCGCTGCAGCGAATGGCCAGCCTCGAGCGACGATTTGATCAGGTCAAGCGCAAACGGAAGCTGCGCCGCAAAGGCCTTGATGCGCCGGGTCCGGCGAAACTGGATGTACATCAGCGGCAAGCTGCCAACGATCAGAGCGGTACCGAGCGCGAACCACATGTCGCGAAACAGAATATTTCCACCGACCAGTCCCGCGCCGAACATCAGCACGATGATCAGCAGGATGTCGGCGACCGTCATGTACAAGCCCGCCTGCCACATCATCTCTTCGAGTTTGCGTAGCAGGTTCATGCTATACAGCCCGCGCAGCAGCACTCCTTCCTCGGGCCGGCGCTTGCGCATGACATCGATATCGAGATCGTCGGGGGGACGCGTCAGCCGCCGTGCCACCTCGCGCTGTTGCTCGACTTCATTGCCGCGGCTGCTGCTGAAGACCAGCACGCCCATGAAGACGAGCGCGAATATGCCGCTTGCCATTAAAAAGTCCATGGTGTTTATCCAATTGTGCTGCGGAAAATCTTGGCGTCGAGTTTGTAACCCGCGGCCTCGAGCCGCTGCGAGTAAGTTGACCGTATCCCGGTCGCGACGAACTGGCCCAGCACCTCGCCGCCCGGTCCGATTCCGGTGCGCTTGAAGTCGAACAGGTCCTGCATCATCACCATCTCGCCTTCCATCCCGCTGATCTCGGAAATGCGCATCACTTTGCGCGAACCGTCGGAGAGGCGCGAGACGTGAACGATGATGTTGAGCGCGGACGCGATTTGCTGGCGCATCGCGCGCTGCGGAATCGACACGCCCGACAGCAGCATCATCATCTCGAGGCGTCCCAGGCTGTCGCGCGGAGTGTTGGCGTGGATGGTGGCGATGGAGCCGTCATGGCCGGTCGACATCGCCTGCAACATGTCGAACACTTCGCCGCCGCGGACCTCGCCGACGATGATGCGGTCGGGCCGCATACGAAGCGTGTTCCTCACCAGGTCGCGCTGGCTGACTTCACCCTTGCCTTCGACGTTGGGCGGGCGCGTTTCCAGCCTGACCACGTGCGGCTGCTGGAGCATCAGTTCCGCCGAGTCTTCGATAGTCACGATTCGCTCGTCGGCCGGGACAAACAGTGACATGCAGTTAAGCATGGTCGTCTTGCCCGAGCCGGTGCCGCCGCAGATCAGGATGTTGAGCCGCGCGCGCACGATGGTGCGCAGGAACTCGACAATCTCGGGCAGCAGGGTCTTCTTCTCGACCAGGTCGTCGATGTTGTAGCGCTTGCGCCCGAATCGCCGGATCGACAATGCCGGGCCGTCCAGCGCCAGCGGCGGAATGATCGCGTTGATACGTGAACCGTCGGGCAAGCGGGCGTCAACCATCGGCGACGATTCGTCAACCCGGCGTCCGACCTGCGACACGATCCGATCGATGATCAGCATCAAGTGCTGATCGTCCTGGAACTTGACCTCGGTGGCGTGCAGCTTGCCGCGTTTCTCGACGTAAACCTGGTTGTGCCCATTGACCAGGATGTCGGTGATTTCATCGTCCCACAAAAGCGGTTCCAGCGGCCCGAGTCCCAGCAGCTCGTTCTTGATCTCCTCGATCAGATGCGCCTTGTCGGTGTCGGTGAGCAGGCGCCCCTCGTCGTCCAGGATGGCGGTGATCGCCTCGGTAACTTTATGCGCCGCGAGTACCGGTTCGAGGCTCTCAAGCCGCGTAACGTCCAGCATCTCGAACAACCGGTTGTGGACCGCAAGCTTGAGCTGCTGAAAACCCTCGGCCTGAACGTCTTTGACCGCACGCTTCTGATTGCCGCCGATCAGCGAGCGCTGAAACGGAATCGGCGTCGCACTGTTCTGTTGTGAAATTCTCTCAACCAGCTTCATTCGGACACCTCAACTGCGCGCGCCGATGACGTTCAAGAGGCGCGAGACTAACGAATTTGAAGAATCGCTTTCGGCGGACTCTTCGCCCACCTCTAGCCGCCGCGCCAGATCTTCGATGCTTTTGGCCAGCGGCGAGTTCGGCGCCACTTGCCACAAATCCTGGGCGCTTAGCTGCACCCGGTCCAGAACTTTTTCGTCGCGCGGAATACGCGTGTGAATCGATTTCGCCAGCGTATGGCTCAGCTGCTCTTCACTTATCGGATGATTCGCCACGTACCGGCTCAAAATGAAGTTGGGCTCGAGGCCCGTCAGCCCCAGCCGCCCCACCAGATCGACAAATCGCCACGCGCATCGGGCCGCGCCGATCGACTGGTCGAGTACGTAAAACAGATGGCTCGAGCGCTCCCAGGCCGCGACCGTGTTCGCGTCGATATGCGTGCCGCAATCGACGATCACGAAGTCGAACAGCTGGCGCATCAGATCGAGAATCGCACCAACGATCGTGTCGCTGACCAACTCGCTGTCTTCGATCCGCTTGGGCGCGGCCAGCAGGTAGACGCCCGACGCATGCTTGCTGAGCGCCGATTCGAGTTGAATCGAATCGAGCTTTCGCGTGCCCTCGGCCAGCGCCATGATCGTGCGCTCGGGTTCGAGGTTCAGGAACACCGACAGGCCACCCGTCTGCAGATCGAGATCCACCACCGCGACCCGCTTGTCGAACGTGTAACGCAGCGCCAGCGCCAGGTTGGCCGCCAGACTCGTGACGCCGGTGCCGCCTATCAGGCTCACCAGCGAAACGATCATGCCGCCGCCAACATGAACTTCTTCGCGCCGGCGGCTCTCGCTGATCTTGAGCAGCGCGCGGGTCGCGTCGCCGGGATCCAGCGGCAGAAACAGCAACTCATCGGCGCCGGCTCTCAGCACCCGCTTCATCAAGTCCGGAGAACGATCGTGCAGCAGCGCGAAAAGGACCGGGCGGGGCTCTCGCCCCGCCTGGGTGTTCAGATAACTAAGAGATAGTTCGTCGTTGCCGTTGAACACCACCATCGTGACGTCGACGGAGGCGTCGGTGGCGGCGTCGGGATCCGGCTCCAGCTCCTGGATGTTGAGGACCGGATCCCCCAAGGCGGCGAGCGCATCCCTGACTTCTGCGCGATGGTCGCCGCCTTCGCCAACTAATTGAACCTTCAGGCCGTTACGTGACCCGTCACTTTTTTTACCGAGCGATGACACTACACATTCCCCTTGGTCTACCTATGTCGTGTCACATCATGCACTAATTTGTCGGCTATGTCTCGTCCTTCGCCGAATTAAAATCTCGGCCGAGTTGCATCGGGCTGCGCAAGGCGACGGGTCTCGATCTGCTCAGGCGTCAGTTCCGGCACCGAAGTCGGATTGTAAACCTGGGCGCCCGAAGGCAGCGGCTGCACGATTTGCGGCGTTACGCTCATTACCAGGTCCGTTTCGGTATTCGAATAACTGGTGTTGCGGAACAGTCCGCCGAGGTACGGAACGTCGCCGAGGTACGGCACTTTGTCGATATTAGTTTTCTTTTCGTGCAGGATGAGTCCTGCGATGATCAGCGTCTGATTGTCCCTGAGCTGCACCATTGTTTCCGCGCGCCGCGTCACGAACGCCGGCACAGTGAAGCCGAACAACTGCACGCCTTCGGCGAAATCCGGCTCCGACACCTCGGGCTTCACCAGCAACTCGATTTGATCGCGGCCGACCACGGTCGGAACGAATTCAACCGAGGTGCCGAACTGCTTGAAGACGATCGAGGTGTTCAATGCCTGCGCGATGACGATTGGAATTTCGCCGCCCGACAGGAACTTTGCTTCTTCGCCGGAATTAGCGAGCAATTGCGGCTGCGCGAGAATCTTCCCGAGGTTGTGCTGCTCGAGGTACTGGAAGAATCCCTGCAACGCGTAATCTTTGTTTCCCACCGCCAGGCCGTAAGTCAGACCCGGCGACAGTATCAGCCCGGTAAGGGATCCAGCGGCCGCCAGCGATTGATTAACTGTGGCAATCGACCCGGCCGGATTTGTGACGCTCACAGACGGGGAGAACGGCGTTGCTACCGCGCCCGGCAATCCGACCAGCGACACTCCTGCGTGGGCGAGCGCGCCGGACAGGTTGGTGCCCTGGTTCTCGATAGCGGAGCGGTCCAGTTCAGCCACCATCGTCGCGAGCAACACCTGCTGTCTACCGTTGGGATCGATTCGCACCGGGCGCTCGTTGTATTGGCCCTGCTGGTCCCAGACTGCCAGAGTCGTGAAGCCCGGCTTGTGGCCGATCAGGTTGACCTGGAACGGATTTATCACCTGGATGTCGGCGACCGTGGTATCGGCGATCGACACGCGACGCAAGCGGGTCGGAAAGTCGATAATTCTCGACGCCCCAGTCTGCAGCTGAACTCCATCTTCGGGCAGATAATGACGTCCGCCCGAAATTGCACCTGAATGCAATTCGCCGCCACTTAGACTGACTGACGGATCCATCCGATAGCGCTCGTTTGACACTGCCGCCGCAGCCGTCTGACTGGAGGGCGCGGCAGGTGGCGGAGCGTAAGCGTACGAAGCAGCAGGAGTCGACGGAGCGAAATCGAAGGAAGTGGAATTAATCGGAGGCGGCGCGGTTGCCGCAGCGGGCCCTTCCGGAGCCGATGCCGGCGCGCCAGGCGATGCGGCCGCAACCGTTTCCGGGCTCACCACAGTCGAGGTGGCTCCGCCAGTTATCGATGAAGATGTCGATGAAGACGAGGAAGTCGACGACGATGATCCCACCGGACCCGCGCCTAGGTCGAGCTTCGCGACTACCGGAGCCGCCGCAGTGCCAGAGGAAGCGCCAGTGCCAGCAATCGGCGCCGGACTGGTGCCTGGATGATTGATGTCGTAGGGGTTGGAGACCGACTTGACGTTTACGTCATACTTGACCGTGTCGCCAGCCGCCGTTTTGACAGAAACGGTCCATTCGCCGGTTTCCGCGCCCAGCAGCACGACTTTGCCCGGCTCTTCGTTGTGTACCACCAGCGCGTGCGGGTTTGTGATCACGTCTACGGCCGGCGTCTCGCCAGGGCTGACGTTGTTGATTACATAACTCTCACCCGCATTCAGGTTGAGAGACATCTCCGTGACCCCGCTATCGGCCGCCCACAACATGCCTGGCTGAAGCACGAGCATGCTGACAGCTGCAACTAGCCACGGAAGCAATCCACATCCACGTTTAGCTTTCATCTTCTTCACCTTGCCTTCTTCGCGGCCTACGGTACTTCGATAGTTCTGGGCGTTGGGACGTGATCCGGCGCAGCATTCGGTGCAGCAGCAGCCGGAGCCACGTAGCTGTTCACGGGAGCGGTCTCGAGGTCATGATGATCGGGCTCAGGAGCGCTCGCCACGGTGGTTGAGTCTGACGCGGCGCTGCTGGTGGTGTTGTCGTCATCCGAGAACTCTGCCGCATCGCTCGAGGCATGCCGGGAGCTCTTCGAACCCTCGCTGTCCGCCGCCGCTTCGTTCACGAACGAGACTGACTCGGACGACTTGCCGTTGCGAAGAATCTCGATCTCGACCGCCTTGCGCCGGGGCGGTGTCACGGCGACGCGGCGCGGCTCAGGCTGCACGGCCATCACCGGAACGTCGGGCGTGAGGCTGTAGGCGCGCAGCATCTGGGCAACGTCGGTGCCGCTGGTCAGTACGATCTTGTTATCATTGTAATTGCGCATCGCCAGGCGCAGCGATCCCGCGTGACTCGCCAACGCGAGGCGCTCGGCCTCTTGCGGCGTAACCAACAGCGTGACGACTTTCACGATTGTCGGCTCGTCCTTCTTCTCCTCGACCTCTTGCGCGACGGCGAGCACTTCGACGTTCTGCAGAACTACTTTCGAGAACTCCTTGGAGCCCTCGCCGCTGGCGGTCGAGACCAGCACGTCCACCCGCGTATGCGGCAGCACGAAGCCTGCGACGTCGCTGACTTCATCCACCGGAACTGATACGGCGCGCATCCCGAATGGGATCAATAACGGCATCACGCCTGCCGTCTTGTCCCCGGTGAAGAGCTTGGCTTGCACCACCGGCTCGTTGGCTACCAACGAGTTCTTGACGTAGCTGCCGATTACCTGTTTGGGATCGGTGTACGCACCATCCGGCATGCTGTCGGCCGACCAGCGCGTCATCTTTACCTCGCCCAAGTCGATCTTGGTGCCGAGTGGAAGATCGTACGCCGCGACTACGACCTGTACGTTACGCGCCATCGCGTTCTGCACTTCGGCTTCCCTCCGCTTCAAGGCGGAGTACACCATCACCGAAGCCAGCATAGCCGCCAACCCCGCAAGTAAGACGAATACCATCGGTCGTCTCATATCGCCCCTCCCCCCGGCTGCTCATATGGCAGACCGGCTATCTTCGAATACTTAAAGCAAACTACCCGTATCTATTTGCCTCTTTACCACGCGAAACGCAACATTAGCTAGACAGGCCGGTGGGGAAATAAATTGAATACGAGCCGGGTGAATAGGAACGAGTTCGAAGCAGGTAGTCGAAATAACGCTCCTTCGGCGCGTGATTGAATCTGCCGGCATCACAACCTCCCCAAAAAAACGTGAATGGCTGCCTAAAACAGCGAACACACGCTAATTAAACAGGTTAACCACGTTAATGGTCAACGCCTTGATGATAGTACCCGCAGTTTGCGTTAGAGCAATACATACCGTGGCGATCGTCGCGAGAATGATCGCATACTCGGCCATCGTCTGACCGCGCGGATTGGCTATCAATCGGTAAACGCTCTTCAGCTGTTTCATTGACCTCCCCTCCCAGGGTTGTCGTCCTCTATCCGGAGTCATCACTCCTAGAGGGGGTCTGTTCGGACCCCCGCTAAGAAACCACGGCTCCTAACGACCGCGGGCCATTGGACAGCTTCCAGGTTTTCACTTTGATTGGGGGTGGCGGTGGGTTAGTCCGCCACCCCGATTTCACCCTTCGAGATCTAGAGCTGGCCGTCAACGGTGCCGAGCAGCTTGGTGATGGTTGTGCCCATGGTCTGATAGCCCACGAACACCACAACCGCGACCGCGGCCATGATCAACGCGTATTCCGCCATCGTCTGACCGCGCTGAGCCTCGCGCACCTTTACGAACAGCCTCGTGATTTTGTCCATGTTCCCGTGTCCTCCTTCGATCTGTTTTTTGGCCGAAATTGGCCATTGTCCCCGTTACTTAGTCTGACCCTGCTCAACTTTGCGCGAACGAACCGAAGGCGCAAAGGTGTTTTTGGCTTTGGTGTGGCGGAGGATTTAGATCCGCCACACCGGGATTTCACCCCCGAGATTTAGAGCTGGCCGTCTACGGTGCCGAGCAGCTTGGTGATGGTCGTGCCCATGGTCTGGTAGCCCACGAACACCACGACCGCGACTGCGGCCATGATCAACGCGTATTCCGCCATCGTTTGACCGCGCTGAGCCTCGCGCACCTTTACAAACAACCTCGTGATCTTGTCCATGTCCCGTGTCCTCCTTCGATCTGTTTTTTCGGCCAAAATCGGCCATTGTCCCCGTCAGTTAATATGTCTCAAAGCTGGTGCCTGAACCGTGTTCTCACGAAGAAAAACTCTTTTTGCTTGTGGTCGGCTTTACTGTGTCAAAATGAGACTTGCAATGCTATACACAGCTACAATCTCGCGTCAATCCAGAATCGCCGTGATCGTTCCGTTATCCTCATCAAGTCTCGTGAATCGTTTGCCCTCTCGTTCAAAGAACGACGCTCAACTGTGCCAAGCAGAGACTTGAGCAGAGCATCTCTTGTGCCACCTTGATCTATTCAGCAATTCGTTCGACTTTCTAGGTTTAAGGCAGACTACGGTAGCCGCAGTGATGCAACTGATGGTTGCGAAGCCGCAACAGATAAGGGCCTAGAGTACGTGCTGTTGGGAGTCTAAAATGGTTGAAGATGGTTTAAGCTAGACATGAATTCATTCGGCTATTCCACTCAACCGTAGAACTTCAGTCGACGGGCTCGAAGGCAATCCGATCGCCTACATCCGTCGAACTCTCGTCTGCCGCGCCAGCTGGCAATTCGAGCGCTCTTCGCGCTCCAAAAACTATCGACGAGACCCGCCACGGCCGCAGCCGCCGATTGATCTTCACCACCGTGTCGCCGCGCCCGATGAAAACGATGTCGATCGCGAAGCGCATGAAGAACATGTGCATCCACATGAACGGTGTGAAGCGCCCGTTCTCGAAAAGCATCCCGGTGCCGGGCTTGAGGCCGTCGCGACCCAGCAGACCGCGACCCTGGCCGGCGAGACCGCCGGCGTCCTCGAGCCGAGCGCAGAGCACGGTCCCGCGGGTTTGATTGACTGCTCGAAGCGAAGCTTGCACGGTCGACGTGGTCGATGCGTCGGGCGTTCGGGACTGTCTCATTCCCTCATCATGTAATAAAATCGCGTCAGTTTCATGCGCTACATTCCAATATTTCTCGACGTGGCCGGCCGCGAATGCGCGGTGGTCGGTGGCGGCGAAGTCGCCGCGCGCAAAGTCGAGTCGCTGCTGGAGGCGGGCGCCCACGTGACTGTCGTGAGTCCGCGGCTGTCGTCGTCGATGGAAGCAATCGTTGCGCGCGGGCTGGTGATTCATATCGCTCGCGGCTATGCGCGCGGCGACGTCCGCGGATGCGTGCTGGTATACGCCGCAACTGACGATCCGAAATTGCATCGCGAGCTTGCGGCCGAGGCGCGCGCGCTTGGGATCCCGATCAACGTCGTCGATGTTCCCGAGTTGTGCACCTTTATTGCGCCGGCGGTCGTGAAGCGCGGCGCGCTCCAAATCGCAGTCTCGACGAGCGGCGCGTCGCCCGCATTTGCGGCGCGGCTCAGACGCACGCTGGAGGCTCAATTCGGGGCCGAGTACGCGCTCACGCTTGAAGTGCTGCGCGCGGCGCGCCGGCGGTTGCATGCCGACGAAATCGATCCCGCCGATCGCATGCGCCGGCTGAAGGATCTCGCCAACTCCGCGCTGCTCGAATCGATTGCGGTTGGCGACGTGGCCGCGGTCGAGCGGATCCTCGCGGCTCATCTTGGTGACGGGGTTGGACTAGCCCGGCTCGGAATCGATCCTATTGCCTTCAACCTCCCGCGCGCCCTATCCCCCCTCTAAAAAGATGGACACGCTATGGCTCATGCCCGCGCTCGCGTGTTACACGCTCTCGGCCGCGTTGTTTGTGTTCGATCGCTCGTCAGGCCGCACCCGCGCGACGGGCTACGCGGTTGCGATACTCGGCGCCGGCGCAGTTTTTCATGCCTTTGATTTGACCGCGCGCGGATTGCAAGCCGGCAATATCCCGGTCGGCAATTTTGCGCAGGCGCTGTCGTTTCTTGCGTGGCTTACCGCTCTGGCGGGGCTGGTGATGATCGTGCGGCTCAGGCTGGCGGTGATCGGCGCGTTCGTGGCTCCTGCCGTCACGATCGCTCTGGGAGCCGCTTCGCTCACGACCAGCAGCGGACGCCTGGTATTGCCGGAGACTCTCCGCAGCGTGTGGCTGCCGATTCACGTCACGCTCGCAATTCTCGGCTACACGATGTTCGTGCTGGCGGCGAGCGTGAGTATCGTCTATCTCGCCTACGAGTCACGGCTCAAATCCAAGCGTGCGCTCGGTCCCGCCAACGAAGGCGCGCCGAGTCTCGAAAAGCTCGACCGAATCAACTATCGCCTGCTGGGATGGGGCTTCATAATGTTGAGCCTGGCCATAGTGAGCGGCGCGATTTGGGCCGACGCGACCTGGGGGCATTTCTGGTCGTGGGAGCCCAAGGAATCGTGGTCGCTGGTGATTTGGATTCTCTACGCGGGCCTGCTCGAATCGCGACTGACGGTAGGATGGCGCGGGCGGCGCGCTGCTGCCCTCACGATCGTGCTGGCGAGCGTGTTGGTTGGTTCGTTCGTGGGCGTTAACCTGATCTTTCCGGGCAAGCACGGCGGCAGCTTCGGCTGAAAATGGATCAGACTCTATTCATCGTCGGTATAAACCATCGCAGCGCCGCCGTTGGGTTGCGCGAGCGGCTGGCGTTTGCCGACGACGAAATTGTCGCGTCGCTGGACAGGCTCCGCGAGTCGTGCCCCGCGGTTGCTGAGGCGGCTCTAATCTCGACCTGCAATCGCGTCGAGGTGGTAGGAGTCGCGACCGACGCAGCGCGCGCCGCCGATGAGACGCTCAAATTTCTGGCCGCGAATCGAAGCGTCGCGCAAACCGAGTTCGCAGAGTCGGTTTACAGTTTTGCCGGGCGCGACGCCGCGCGTCATCTGTTCCGCGTCGGTGCGAGCCTCGATTCGATGGTCGTCGGCGAGCCGCAGATACTCGGTCAGCTCAAGCTCGCCTACGCGCAGGCGTCCGAGGCGCGCAGTGTCGGCTTGATATTGCATCGCGCGTTCCACAAGGCGTTCACGGTCGCCAAGCGCGTTCGCAAGGGCACGCTTATCGGTCACGGATCGGTGTCAGTCAGCTCGGCGGCGGTCGCGCTCGCGGGCCAGATTTTCGACACGCTCAAAGACAAGACCGTGATGCTGATGGGCGCGGGCAAGATGGCGGAGTTGACCGCGCGGCAGTTGAGCGCGCTCGGAGTCGAATCGATACTGATAACGTCGCGCACTTTCGATCGCGCGGTCGCGCTCGCGCGCGAACTTGGCGGCACCGCGGTGCCGTACGACAACTACAAACCGTACCTCAAGATGGTTGATGTGCTGATCGGATCGGTCTCGTCGACCAAGCCAATCCTGGGTCCCGACGAATTCGAGTTGGTGGTGCGCGAGCGCCGTTACCGGCCGATGTTTCTGATCGACATGGGCGTGCCGCGCAACTTCGACGAGCGGCTGAACGCGCTGCAGAACGTTTACCTGTACGACATCGACGATCTCGGCGCGCTCGTTCAACGATCTCTAGGAGACCGCGAGCGCGAAGCCGAAAAGGCGGAACAAATCGTCGAGCTCGAACTCGAATCGTTCCTCAAGTGGCTCGCGGGCCTCGATCTCACGCCGACGATCAAGGACATCCGCTACAGTGTCGAGCGGCTGCGCGACGACGAGCTGGGGCGGGCGCGCGGATGGCTGGCGCAACTCGAGCCGGCCGAGCGCGAACGCGTCGAGTTGCTGACGCGCGGGCTGACCAACAAATTGCTGCATCGTATTTTGTCCGGACTGAAGCAGCGCGACGACAAAACGCTCGACGCGGCGTTCGCGGCCGAGGTCGCACGCCGCTTGCTGGGCGCCGAGTTCGACGCGCAAGACGACGACCTCGACGACGCCGACGAAGATGACGACGACGATCCGGGCCTCGAGTGACCGCCAGCCGACAAAAGCGGCAGCGCCAGGAACCCAACCCCTAACCCCTTCCCGCGCGGGAAGGGGAACCGGACAGAGGCCGGAAGTAAATGATTAACCGGAGTATCGAGCGCGCTGACTCCTGATGGCGGCCAAGCGCAAGATCAGAATCGGCTCCCGCCCGAGCAAGCTGGCGCTTGCTCAGGCGTCGATAGTGCGCGAGCGGCTGGCGGCGCAAATTCCCGGAATCGAAATTGAAATCGTCGAGATTCGCACCAGCGGCGACAAGATGACGTCGGCGTCGCTCGCTGACGTCGGCGGGAAGGGACTCTTTATAAAGGAGCTCGAGCAGGCGCTCGCCGATCGCGCGATCGACGCGGCTGTGCATTCGATGAAAGATCTCCCCGCCGTGCTGCCATCGCAATTTCGCATAGCTGCCGTGCCGGGGCGCGAGAATACGTCCGATATTTTGGTGACGCGCGACGGCTCGACACTGTCAGCGCTGCCCGCGGGCGCACGGCTTGGGACGTCGTCGTCGCGCCGCCGATTCCAGGCAATCAGGAAGAATCGCGGACTTGAGATCCTGCCGCTGCGCGGCAACGTTGATACGCGCCTCGCGCGCATGGCCGACGGCAGCTTCGACGCGATCATAATCGCGATGGCGGGATTGAAGCGGCTGGGAAGAGTGAAGGATGTGAAGTTCGTCGAGCTCGACGCGCGCGATTTTATTCCCGCGGGAGGGCAGGGCGCGCTCGCGATCGAAACGCTTGCCAACGGCGCCGGCGAATCTTCCAAAGAACTAGATCGCGCGCTTTCCGCAATCAACGACCCGCGCGCGTTTTACGAAACAGCGGCGGAGCGGGCGTTCCTCGCGGCGATCGATGCGTCATGCACGACTCCCGTCGGAGTGCGGGCGAGGATTGAGAGCGACACGCTCGCGCTGGCGGCGATGATGTTCAGTCCGGATGGCGCGCGTGAGTTGTCGGAGTCGATCGAAGGGCTGGTCGCGCCTGACTTTGCCCCGACTGCCGCCGAAAATTCGGGACAGCGGCTCGCGGAAAAACTGCTTGCGCGCGGCGCGGCCGCTCTGCTTGGAAACGAGACCGTTGCGTAACCTCAGCGGCGCGTTCAAAGAGGCAGAATCTTGAATCGCGCGCGAAAAATGCGCGCTGTACAAGGACCCTCACCTTCATCCTCTCCCTTGCAGGGAGAGGGGAAAGAAGCTCGATCGAAGCGTAAACGCGGTCGAGTTTTCCTGGTGGGCGCGGGGCCTGGCGCCCCCGACTTGATCACGATTCGCGGCGCCGACGCTCTCGGCCGCGCTGACGTCGTTATCTACGACAGCCTGGTTAGTCCCGAACTGCTCAAGCTCACGCCGCCCAAAGCCGAGCTGATTTACGCGGGCAAGCGCGGCGGCTCGAAAAAAAGTATCGAGCAGCCGAAATTGAACGCGATGCTGATCGAGCACGCGCGCAAGGGGCGCGTCGTCGTGCGGCTCAAGGGCGGCGACCCGTTTATTTTCGGGCGCGGCGGCGAGGAGACCGAGGCGCTGGCGAGCGCGCGTGTCGAGTTCGAAGTCGTGCCCGGCGTCACGTCGGCGATTGCGGGGCCGGCATTCGCGGGCGTGCCGCTGACGCATCGCGGGCACGGCTCGTTCGTCGCGTTCGTCACCGGCCATGAAGACGAAAGCAAAACGGCGACCTCGACGGTGCCGTGGGACGAACTGGTCGCTGCTGCTCGTCGCGGCGGGACGATCGTCATCCTGATGGCGACGGCGCGGATGCGCGCGACGCTCGATCGAATTCGCACGGCGGGATTGCCGGCGGAAACTCCGGCGGTCGCAGTGCAGTGGGCGACGACAGCCGCGCAGAAAACGGTTAGCGCGACGCTGGCGACGCTCGCGGACGCATCGTCGCGCGAGGGAATCGGCGCGCCGGCCGTAATCGTGGTCGGCGAACTGGCAGGCCTGCGCGAAAATCTGAAGTGGGTCGAGCGAATGCCGCTGTTCGGCCGCACAATTGTGGTAACGCGTTCGCGCGCGGCCCCGCCGGAGTTCGCCATGGCGCTTAGACGGCTGGGTGCCGAGGTCGTAGAATTTCCGACGATCGAAACCGCGCCGCCGTGGAGTTACGCGGCGCTCGATCGCGCAATCAAGCGTATCGATTCGTTCGACTGGATAATCTTCACGAGTGCGACCGGCGTCGAGAGTTTTATCGAACGGCTGAAATCGCGCGGCGGCGACATTCGCGACCTCGGGCGTGCGTCGATCGCGGCGATCGGACCCGCCACCGCGGCGCGGCTCGCCGACTATGCGCTGCGCGTGACGGCGATGCCCGACGAGTATCGGGCCGAGCAGATCGTTACGGCGCTCGGAACCAAGCGGATTCGCGGCAAACGCTTCCTGATTCCGCGCGCCGAGGTCGCGCGCGAGGCGCTGCCCGAAATTTTGCGCGACAAGGGCGCCAAGGAAGTCGTCGTCGCGCCGGCGTATCGCACCGTGAAGCCGAAGGGCGCGCAGGTCGAGCGGATGCGCGAGTTGATCGCGTCGGGGGCAATCGATCTCGTGACGTTCACCAGTTCGAGCACGGTCACGAATTTCTGCGAGTTGACCGGCGCGCCGGTGAAGGGAGTCAGAGCGGCGGCGATCGGGCCGATCACGGCGGCTACTGCGGAGCAGCGGGGATTCGAAGTGGTGGTTAGGCCGGGGAGGTATACGATTGCGGGGCTGGTCGAGGGGATTGCGGAGTACTTTAACGAGGGGAAGGGGAAATCACTTAATTGGATGTGAAACCCATCCTTGGGTTTCACGCTTCCTTGGGCAAGGGTGACCCCTGCACCCGGTACTAAGACAGGTAGGTCACGCGCGGAGTTTGCGGGCTACGTCCTTTGCGAAGTAGGTCAGGATCAGGTCGGCGCCGGCTCGCTTGATCGAGGTCAGTACTTCCAGCGTGGCGCGTTCTTCGTCGAGCCATCCGTTGATGCCTGCTGCGCGGATCATCGAGTACTCGCCCGAGACGTTGTAGGCGGCTACCGGCGCGTTGAATTCATGTTTCACGCGCCAGATCAGATCGAGATACGGAAGCGCGGGCTTGACCATCACTATGTCCGCGCCCTCTTCGAGATCGAGCGCAACCTCGCGCATCGCTTCGTCGCCGTTTGGCGGGTCCATCTGGTACGATCGGCGATCGCCGAATTTCGGCGCCGACTCCGCAGCTTCGCGGAACGGACCATAGAATGCAGACGCGAACTTGGCCGAGTACGCCATGATCGCGACGTGGCTGAAGCCGTTGCCGTCGAGCGCGGAGCGGATTGCGCCGACGCGCCCGTCCATCATGTCCGACGGCGCGACGATATCGGCGCCGGCACGCGCGTGCGAGAGCGCGGAGCGCGTCAGCAGTTCGAGCGTCGCGTCGTTATCCACGTCGACCCCGGAGAGCGCGCCGCAATGGCCGTGGTCGGTGTACTCGCACATGCAGACGTCGGTGATTACCGCCATGCCGGGCACGCGCTCCTTGATTTCGCGGATCGCGCGCTGCACTTCGCCGTCGTCGTTCCATGCCTCGCTGCCCTGCGCGTCCTTGCGTTCGGGAATTCCAAACAGGATGACGGCGGGGACGCCGGCGCCCCAGGTTTCGCGCGCCTCGGCGACGATATTGTCGACCGACATTTGCGCAACACCGGGCATCGACGCGACCGGCTTCTTCACGCCGCGGCCCGGGCATACGAACATCGGGAGGATCAGGTTGTCGGCAGACAGGCGCGTCTCGCGAACCATGCGGCGGATGGTTTCGGTGCGACGCAAACGGCGCGGGCGATTTATTGGGAAGGGCATCGTCAATAACGCGTCGATTATATAGGAGGCAGGAACCTAACCCCTAGCCCCTTCCCGCGACCGGAATTAGCGGTTGGGTTTGATGTGGGCTTCGTAGTACGGGCGCATCGAGCGTAGTGCGCGCATCTGGTGGTAGGCGAGTTCGTCGTCGGGGTAGCGATGCTCGGGGCCGAGCACGCATCCGGCGCGCGCGTGGCACCGCGGGGTGCAGTCGGGTTCTACTTCCACGCGATGAGTCAGGCATTTCGGGATGTCCCATCCTGAGTCAATGCTTACCGCGTTGGCCGGGCACGCGGGGATGCAGGTGCGCGCGGTGCATCGGGGGCATGGGTCGAAGCCGAGCGCGTCGCCAGGTGAATCGAGTTCCTCGTCGAGCAGCAGCGCGGCGCGAAAAGCGATCCACGGTCCATATACAGGATGCACGGTGACGCCGAGGATGCTCGGGCCGGCGATGCCCGCAACTTTGCCCAGCTCGATGAAGCTGAGGGTGCGGCCGTTGCTCATGAACGGGTAGACGGTGATGCATCGCGCGCCCGACGCGCGAATCGGGGCGGCGACGTCGCGCTCGACGACTTCGCGAGTGAAGTCGTCGAGCGGATTTTCACGATTCCACCATCCGGGGTGGCGCGCCGCGTGGGATTTGAGCGCGTCCCAGAGCGCGCCGCCACCGTTGCCGATGACGACGATCGAGCGTGATTGCGGATCGATCGCCGAGGCGCGCGAGATTTCCTTGACAGTGGCCTCGTAGCGCGCGACGGGGGTTGCCGCGACCAGGTTGAGTCCGTGCGGCGCGGCGGCGCGGCGAATCTTGTCAAGCGTCGACGACACGCGAAGATCTCAGGGCAACGCAATGGCGAAAATCGCGCCGTCGTCGCATTGGCCACCCGTTTCAGCCGTCCCGTAGAGAGTGTTGTTCAGCAGGATGACGTTGTCGTTGGGATTTGCGGCGTCGTCTCCATTCTGGAACTCATAAAGTTTCGCGTAGTTGTCGCCGGTCGTGTCGATTTGAAAGACCGTGCCGTTGCCCTTGCTGCCGCCCAGCTCGGTGGTGCCGTAGAGCGTGGTGCCGTTGAGCATCAGCGAGCCGTAGGGATTTACGCCGTCGTTGGTCGAGGGGTTGCCGAAGTTCCTTACGATGTTGAAGTGATTGCCGTCGGTGTCCATCGAAAAAAGCGTGCCGTTGCCGTAAGTGCCGCCGAAGGTGGTCAGCCCGAACAGCGTCGAGCCGGATTGCACGAGCGTGCCGTGGTCGGGGGTCGCGCCGTCGCTGCTGTCGACGCATTGAGGCGTGTTGTTACCGGGGCAGCGGAAGTTGTGGAGCACTTTGAATTTGTTCTTGGTCGTGTCGAAGGAGAAGATGACGCCGACGTCGGACTTACCTCCCGTGCGCGTCATGCCGTAGAACGTGGTGCCGTTGGGGTCGAGGATGAGCTGGCCGTGCGGGTCGGAGCCGTGGTCGCCGCCGAAGGAGTAGAGCCGGGTGTAGGTGTCGCTGGAGGTATCGAAGGAAAAGATCGTGCCGTCTCCGGTCACGCCGCCGTGCTTGCCGCCCTCGGAGGTCATGCCGTAGAGCACGCTGCCCACGGCGACGAAGCAACTGTACGGCTGATCGCCTTTGCTGCCGGATGCAGTCTTTGGAAAATCGAATAGCGGCGGTGACGAGTAGCCGGCGCCGTCGTCGTTGATGCTGAAGATGGTGCCATTGCTGTGCTGGCCGCCAGTGAGCGTGGTGCCGTAGAGGGTGGTGCCGACCAGGGTCATCGCGTTGTTGCGCGGATCGTTGCCGTCGGTCTTCGCGCCGGCGAAGAAGTTGTCGACCACGTATCCGGTCCCGTCGGGATTGATTTGAAAGATCGTGCCGTCGCCGTTGCCCTTCGCGGTGGTGGTCGAAGTGGTGCCGAAGAGCAGGCCGGTGGCGGCGACGTAGGTGAGCGAGCCCTTGGGGTCGGCGCCGTCGATGGTTTTCGCGCTGCAGGTTGTGCCGCCGGTGGTGACTGTGGCGCCGAAGGAGTAGAGCACGGTCTCAGCACCGGTCGGCGTCGCGGCGGGAGCGGCGTTGCCGGCGAGGGCTGCAGAAGCCAGCGTCAGCGATAGCACCGCGGTGAGCGTCGCGAAAATACAGTTACGATTGAATCGAATGCGGGAAAACATAGCCCCATCTCCTCCACGTCCCAATGAATATCGGCCACGACCATTGTAGGCGAGCCGAGTGAACTAATCGATGCGGCGGGCTCAGGCGATTTTGTAGGTTACCAGCGCGTCGGCGATGAGGGTGTCGTTGGCGTCAGCGACTTCGACGGCGAGGCTCGCGATGCGCTTGCCGGCGCGCTTCACTCGCGCGCGGGCGATCAAGTCCGAGTTCACGGCGAAGCCGGTGTAGTTCACGGTTATCGAGATGGTCGCGGTGCGCGTGGTCGCGGCGAGGCTCCATACCGCGGCACATGCCGCCACGTCGGCGAGCGCGGCAATCGCGCCGCCGTGTACGGGAGCGGTCGGGCCGCCGTCGTTGAGAAGGCGCACGTCGAAGGGCATCCGCACGGTGGCGGCGCCGTTGGCGGCGGATTCTATCTTGAGCCCGAGCGTTGCGGTGAACGGCGCTCGTTCGAGCAGCTTGATGAAGTGGCTTCGATCCTGGGCGGTCATTCAACTTCTCCGTCGCGAATTTTTTTTGATGCGGCGAGCTTGAGCGCGAGCGCGACCGCGCCTTCGGGAGTGTCGGCGCGGTGCAAGCCGCCGATTTCCGGCCAGGAATCGAGCGCGACGATTGGCTTGCCGAATTTCTTCGCGAAGCCAATCTCGGCCAGTGTGCCGCCCTCGCCGGCCAGCGCGATGACCGCGTCGGCGCTCGCGACGATCACGGCGTTGCGAGCCTCGCCGATGCCGGTGGCGATCGCGAATTCGATGTGCCGGTTTGCCTCGCGGCGATCGTGACCCGGCAGGATTCCGATCGTATGCCCGCCTTCGCTGCGTGCGCCCGCCGCCGCGGATTCCATCACGCCCGTGCGCCCGCCGTTCAGCAGCACGGCGCCTCGTCGTGCGATCTCGCGGCCCAGCGCGAACGCGAGCTTGCAAACGGCGCGCGGCGCGTCACCCGCGCCGATGACCGCCACAACTTGCCGCCGTTTCATCACAACAGCCCGCCGGACGAATTACCCTTGCAAGCCGAGCGCGGCGGGCAGCTCCGCCAGGTCGGAGATGACGATGTCCGGCGCGGGAATTCCGGCCGGCAGCTCGCGGCCGCGCCTGCAAATCCACGCCGAATGCATCCCGACGCCCTTGCTGCCGAGCACGTCGTCGAGCGGAGTGTCGCCGACGAACAGGATATCGGCAGGCTCGAGGCGCATCGCGTCGAGAATTTTTTTGAAGATGAGCGGGTTGGGTTTTCGATAGCCGGTGTCGGCCGAGATGATCACCGCGTCGAAGATTTCGCGGATGCCGGTGTCGAGCATGATGAGATGGCCGGTTTCGGAATCGTCGAAGTTGGAAATCAAGCCGACGCGATAGTGTTTGGCGATTAGTTTCATCGCGTCGATACGCGCGGCGGGCGCCTTGGTGACTTCGCGCACGCGAGCCATGTGAATTCGGCGCAGATTTTCGGCCAGCGGCGCTGTTTGTTCCTCTTCGACGTCGAGCAGTTTCAGCGTGCGCGAGAAGCGCTCGAGACAAGTAATCTCGACGGCGTCGTGCTTTGCCCGCTCGGCGAAGATCTCGGCGTAAACTGACGCGTGCATCTCCGAGAATTTTTCGCGGTCGAAGCGCTTACCCATCGCGGCTTCCAGCGCGGGGTAGAGCAGCGGCGTCGTGCTCCGGATTTCGCGCCCGCGAAATTGCATCAGCGGCAGCGCGTCGGGATTCCAGGTGACGAGCGTGTCGAACAGATCGATCACGACCGCCTTGTAACGATGCTCAGCCACGAGAGGTCAGCGCTCCCGCGGTGCCGACGATGGCGGCAAGATTCAGCAGCAGCACGGTGCCGTTGAGCATCACCGACGTGCGGTGCAGCTTGTCGAACTCAGCTTTTTTGACAACGTCGGGATTCGGATCTTCGGTGACCGCGCGAAGCGCGTCGGCGCGCGGCAGGATGACCGTGCCGGCATAGAAGGTGATCCCCAGCGCGATTGCCAGCGCGACGGTCGTGCCGCCCCACCATACTCGCGGTCCGCGCACTGCTGTGAAGTAGATCGCGAGCACCAGGCTGATCGTTCCCACGATGTAGCCGAGCAGGTAGTAGCGCGGGAAGATTGCGCTGATCAGTTGGCCGGCCTCGTGGCGCGGCAGGACCGTGAAAACGGCGGGCGCGGTGAAGAACGAGAAGAAAACAATTCCGCCGAGCCAGCATCCGAGCGCCGCCAGGTAAATCGTCAAGACTACGATCATTGTTTTTAGTTTTTACTGACCAGAGGCTGGCGTTGCGATCAGTTGAGCCATCGGTTGGGCGCGCCGGGCAATGGCTGCCGCTCGGAGAAGCCGGTGTCGACGCTATGCCATGCGACGACGCGCGATTCGCCGAACTGCCAGCACAGGAAAACGACTTCGTCGCCGGCGTCGTAAGGGAAATCGATCAGGCCGAGGTCGATGTCCTTGAGGATGCATCCGAAGGATTCGATTTGCGCGGCGGCGTCAGCCATGTTGGTCGCAAATGAGTGCAACTCGGGATAACGGCCGACGATTTCGCTCATCGCGGAATGGACGATCGACGGATCGGTAACCGACAGCTCGTCGATACGCGCGCGCAACGATGTCGCCTGCATCTGGAGCTGGCGCATCAAAATTTCCAGGCGCGGAATCAGCTCGTTGGCTTCTTCCTCGCTGAATAACCTATCAAATGCAATATTAGGCAACGTTTCCTCGTCAGTAGCGCGACCCGGTCACCGTGATTAGCTTCTTTTGTAAGAGGTAAGCTTGTCCGCGCCACCACCATATATTACGGTGAAATTTGGGTTGCGTGGAAGGTGTGGCGTGGGTTCCTCCCTACGAGGTTCGATTGACCTATGGCAGATAAACCCAAAGGGGAAAAACGCTTCGAGATCGAAGAGGATCTGAGCAAGGCCGAGATACCCGAAATCCTGCCGGTGCTGCCGTTGCGCGGCATCGTGATTTTCCCGAGTCAGATACATCCGTTCCTGGTTTCGCGGCCGTCGTCGCTCAAGCTGATCGAGGACTGCGGGCAGACGTCCAAGGTGATTGCGCTCGCGGCCCAGAAGAATCCGGAAGACGAGCAGCCCGCGCCCGAGGGATTGTTCAAGAGCGGCACCGCGGTGCGCATCCTCAAGATGCTGCGCTATCCGGATCAGAGCGTGCGTGTACTGGTGCAGGGATTGGCGCGAATCGAGCTGGGGCAATTCACGCAGCGCGAGCCGTACTTCCTCGCGCATGTGACGCGGCTCATCGAGCCCGCATCAACCGACAAGGAAATCGACGCGCTGCACGCGCATCTGGTGAGCCAATTTTCCAAGTTCGTGTCCCTGGTGCCGTACCTGCCCGACGAGTTGCAGGTGATGGCGATGCAGGTGAAGGAGGCCAGCCGGCTGGCCGACATGGTCGCCTCTTACCTGAAGATACCGATCGAAGAGGGGCAGGACCTGCTGGCGACGCTCGACGTTCGCGGGCGGCTGGAAAAGCTGATTGCGATTTTGGGCCGCGAGATCGAGATGCTCGAGCTCGGGCACAAGATCCAGTCGCAGGTTCAGACCGAGCTCAACAAAAATCAACGCGAGTACTACCTGCGCCAGCAGCTCAAGGCCATACAGAAGGAGCTGGGCGAGGGCGACCCGCGCAGTTCCGAAGTCGAGGAGATCGAGAAGAAGATCGAAGAGGCGAAGATGTCGCCCGAGGCGCGCAAAGTCGCCGACAAGGAACTCGAACGCCTAAAGATGATACCGCCGGAGTCTGCCGAGCACACCGTCGTGCGCACTTACCTCGACTGGCTGGTGAGCCTGCCGTGGGGCGTATCGACCGAGGACAACCTGGACATCCGGCACGCGCGCCAGGTGCTCGACGAGGACCATTACGACCTCGAGAAAATCAAGGAACGCATCCTCGAGTTTCTCGCGGTGCGCAAACTCAAGAACGACACCAAGGGGCCCATCCTGTGCTTCGTCGGGCCTCCAGGCACCGGCAAGACCTCGCTGGGCAAGTCGATCGCGCGCGCGCTCGGCCGCAAATTCGTGCGCCTGTCGCTCGGCGGCATCCGTGACGAGGCTGAGATTCGCGGGCATCGCCGCACTTACATCGGATCGTTGCCGGGCCGCATCATCCAGGGGCTGCGCAACGCGGGCTCGAACAACCCGCTCTTCATCCTCGACGAGGTGGACAAGCTCGGCATGGACTTCCGCGGCGATCCGGCGTCGGCGCTGCTCGAGGTGCTCGATCCGGAACAGAACAACACGTTCTCGGATCATTACCTGGACGTGCCGTTCGATCTCTCGAAAGTACTGTTCCTGACCACCGCGAACATGCTCGATCCGGTTCCGCATGCGCTGCGCGACCGGATGGAAGTGCTCGAGTTGCCGGGATATACCGAGGAAGAAAAGCTGCAAATCGTGCAGCGTCACCTGATCCCCAAGCAACTGGGCGAGAACGGACTCGGCGATCAGAAGATCGAATTCTCCGAGGAGGCGCTGCGCGAGATTATCCACAGCTATACGCGCGAGGCCGGCCTTAGAAATCTCGAGCGTGAGATCGCGCGCGTCTGTCGCAAGATCGCGCGTTCGATAACCGAGGGCGAAACGGCGCCCGCCGTCGTCAGCGGTGAGGATGTACAAAAGTATCTCGGCGCACCGCGCTTCTTTTCCGAGGTCGCCGAACGCACGCAGGAACCGGGCGTCGCGACCGGGCTGGCGTGGACACCGAACGGCGGCGAGATAATGTTCATCGAGAGCACCCGCATGACCGGGCAGAAAGGCCTCAACCTCACCGGCTCGCTCGGCGACGTGATGAAGGAATCGGCGCAGGCCGCGCTCTCTTACGTGCGCACGCACGCGGTGGCGCTCGGGATCGCGCCGGACTTTTACGAAAAATCCGACATCCACGTTCACGTTCCCGCCGGAGCGATTCCCAAAGATGGGCCGTCGGGCGGCGTGACGATCGCGGCGTCGCTGGCGTCGTTGCTCAGCGGGCGGCCGGTGCGCTCGGACATCGCGATGACCGGCGAGATAACGCTGCGCGGCAAGGTGCTGCCGGTCGGCGGAATCAAGGAGAAAGTGCTCGCGGCGAGGCGCGCCGGAATCAAGACGATCATTCTGCCGCGCCGCAACGAGCGCGACCTCGAGGACATCCAGCCCGAAGTTCGCAAGGAACTCGAGATGATTTTCGTCGATACTGTCGACGAGGTCATCCGTGCCGCGCTGCGCGACGGCGACGCGGTTAAGCCGGGCGCTGAGGCGGTCGCACCTACGCCGGCGACAGCGCGGACCGAGCGGACTGTGCTCAACTAAATGTGAAGGGTTCGCGATCGCGCTCTTCTTCGCGACCGGTTCCCCTTCCCACTATGGGAAGGGGTTAGGGGTTAGGTTGGCTGGACTCGACCGCAATACGTTGCAGGTTCCAGGTTTTCTGGAATCTTGAACCCGTGAAGATAGCGATCGTTGCGGTGGAAGCCGCCCCCCATGCGAAAGCCGGCGGTCTTGCCGACGTGATCGGCTCTTTGCCGGGCGCATTGGACACGGCGGGCGAGGAGCCGTCGCTGATCGTGCCCGGTTACGCTTCGATTGTTGAAAGCGTCGAGACCGCGCCCGTGATGCGCGATATCCCGATGCGATTCGGCGCCGCCGTCGAACGCTTCTCGGTGTTGCGCGCGAGCGATCCGCGCGGCGTGCCGATGTACCTGATCGACCATCCCGGATTTTTCGGGCGCCCCGGAATCTATGGCGAGAATGGCAACGACTATCCCGACAACATGCGGCGTTTCGTCTTCTTTGGCCGCGCCGCCGCGATCGCGTCCGCGGAGATAATCGCGCCCGACATTATCCATGCGCACGATTGGCATTCTGCCGCCGCGACAATTGCGATGCGTGCTGACAACACGCTCCGTCGCCGTTTCAAAAAGGCGCTGTCGGTCTTTACGATTCACAATCTCGCGTTCCAGGGTATCGGCAAGCGCGAGGACTTCGCGCTGCTCAATCTCGACGCGCCATATTTTTCGGTCGACTACCTGGAATTTTACGGCCACCTCAACCTGATGAAGGGCGCGATAGCTCTATCCGACGGCGCGTCGACCGTGAGCCCGACCTACGCGCATGAAGTGATTACAGATCCGGAGCTCGGCTTCGGACTCGAAGGAGTTTTGCGCGACAAGGGCGAGAATTTCGTGGGAATCCTCAACGGCGCCGACTACAACGAGTGGGATCCCGTCAACGATCGCGAAATCGCCGCGACTTACTCGGCGGCGAAACCCGACGGCAAGCGTGCGTGCACCCGCGCTTTGCGCGATTTGCTCAAGCTGCCCAATCGTGAAGACTGGCCGGTTGTCGGGATGGTGACGCGCATGACCGGGCAAAAGGGCGTCGACCTGCTCCGCGACGCGCTCGACGCCATGATGCGCCTGGATTTGCAACTCGTCATGCTGGCGAGCGGCGATGCGGTGCTCGAGAAATTTTTCAAGGACGCGGAGTTACGCTACCCGGAAAAACTTCGCGTGATCATCGAGTTCAACAACACAATGGCGCATCGAATCCAGGCGGGCAGCGACGCCTTCCTGATGCCATCGCGATTCGAACCGTGCGGACTCACGCAAATGTACGCACTGCGCTACGGTGCGGCGCCCGTGGTGCGAGCCACAGGCGGACTGCGCGACACGGTCAGCGAATTCGATCCTGCGCGCGGCATCGGCAACGGCTTCGTGTTCGAGAAGTTCGACGCGGCTGAAATGGTCGCGGCGCTCGGCAGGATGGTCGCGACGTTCCGCGATCGCGCGACGTGGCGGCGGCTGATGCAAAATTGTTTTGCGGCGGATTTCTCGTGGGAGCGGGCGGCGCGCCAGTACGTCGACTGGTTCGCGCGGCTGCGAAAAGATCGCGGCCTCAGCTAGAATCGGGACGTGGCATCCGCGCCTCGCGAATATCTCGTTTACGCCGACGGTTCCTGCATCGGTAACCCAGGCCCGGGGGGATGGGGCATAGTCGTGCGCGATCCTGACGGCAGCGTGACCGAACTCAACGGTCATGACGACTCAACTACCAACAACCGAATGGAATTGATGGCCGCGATCGAGGGCTTGCGCGCGACCGAAACCGGCGCGCACGTGGTTCTGAAGAGTGACAGCAGATACGTCGTGGATTCGATGACGCTTCACTATAAGCGCAACAAGAATCACGATTTGTGGGAAATGCTCGATGCCGAAGTTTCCGCGCGGCGCGTGCGATTCGAATGGGTCCGCGGACACGGCAGCGATCCGATCAACAATCGCGCCGACGAACTCGCGTTGATGGGCGCGAACGGCCGGCTGGTTGCTGACGGCGCAACGCCGGAGAAGCGAAAGCCGCGCCGCACGACGCAAGGATCGAAGAGCGACGACTCATCAGCGGCGGCAGAGCTTGAGCCGCGGCTTCGGGCGGGCGAATCGATTCGCGAATGCGCGGGATGCGGCGCGAAGTTCGTCAGCATCGGCGGCGGCGAGGACTTCTGCTCGCACGCTCGATGCCAACTCGACGCGCGCAGCCGCTGAACAACTACCAGATAGCGGGAACTAGCGCGTCGGTCTCGCGCATGTAGGTGTCGTACTCGTCGCCGAAGCGCGCGCGCATCGCGGCCTCTTCAGACCTTATCCGCCGCTGCGCAAAAATCGCTCCGATGATCACCGTCAAAATCGCGGTGACTGGCGCTCCGTAGATGAGCGTCCATCCGAACGTCACTAAAAAAGTGCCCGCGTAAATCGGATGCCTGATGTAGCGGTAAAAGCCGCGCTTGACGAGGACCGGATGCTCGGCCGTCCGGCCCGCGGTGAAAAATCCGAGCTGAACGCGCGCGCCCAGCGCCATCCACATCCCCAGCAGCTCAAGTAACAGACCGAGCGCGCTGACGAACGCCGGCGCCGCGCCGCCGTAAACGTAGGTGCGCTCGAACGGGGCGGCCGCGAACGTCGCGAGCAGCGGGAGCTGCCCTGCGATGCGCCGGCTAAGCTCCACGTGTGCGGGCCGGTCCGCGGCGTCCTCGCGCACAATCAAATCGGAAAAGCAAAAGCCCGCGTAGGCCGCAAGGTACGCGAGCACGTAGCGATGCTCGCCGAAGTACGCGGTGATGCCGAGTCCCATCGCGATCGCGCCGACGACGGCGAGCAGGAAGATTGTGGTCTCCGCGAAGTGTAACGCCAGGCTGCGGATGAAATGCGGACGCTCGGTGGGGTGGGCGATGGCCTCGGCGAGGAGCGTCGCAGTCGTCGGCTTCAATCCTCCAGTCGCTTTGCCGTCGGATTGCGGCGCGTCCTGATTCGCTTCACTCGCCATCACGCCACTTTTGCAGATGCTTTGAGGTTATCAAAGAGGTCCCCGCGCGAGGCGATGCGCAGCTAAATGACTGCGGGCTGGCGCTTGCAGCGATTCGCGAAAAAGGAAACGAAGCGCGAAAGCAGACGATGAGCCTTTTCTGTCTCGCATTCTGCAATTGCCGTTAAGCCACTGATTTTAATGATATTTCTATCGATCAATGCCCTTTGGCACCAAGCGGTCCGCTTGAGAACCCTTGTTAAATCGAGAGTTTTCTCGATGGCACCCGACTTGCTTTACCACTGTCAAGCAACTGAATACGGGAGGACCTGAAAATGAACGCAACAACCAACGAAGCCAGAATCGCAGTGCTCGCCAACACCAACGAAGCCGCGGAATCGTCAGTCGGAACGCGCCTCGCGCAGAACAGCCTGCTGAGCGAACTGCCCGGCGTAGTGTTCGGCGTGATCACGCTGGGATACATCGTCAGCTCGCTGCTGGCATTGGCCTGAAATCGTCCGAAGAAGAAGATACGGGAGAAATAAAAATGAACGCATCAACCACAGAAGCAAGGTTCGCGGGAATCGGGTCGGTCGTCGAAGCTCCGATCAGCGAAGAGATTCGGTTCGCGCAGTACAGCATGTTGAATGAAATGCCGGGCGCGATTTTCGGGATCATCACCGTCGCGTACATCGTCGGCTCGCTGCTCGCGCTCGCGCACTAAGTCATGTCGATTCGCGCGGCCGACATCGAAAGCGTGACGGGTAGCATCGGTATCCGAATCGCACTACCCGATGTGGCGCGCGCGGAAATGCGCGACGCGGCGGCGGGCTCGTCCACCGCTCGCGAGACCATCGTGAGTGACACCCAGATGACCGCGGCTGCCAGTATGATCGTGAACCAGGACATGGCGCGAATGCGCCGCAGCATCGAGTTGAGCTGTTCGACGGTGAACGCCTCGCCGCCGCCGTGTGCGGCCACCTCTTCCTGGCGCCCGATTCTGAACGCCAGTCCGAACGTGATGTAGGTCTGGATGAAGATGAGCACGAAGGCGAGTCCCAGCTTCAGTTCCAACGCGGAACCGATCCGCGCGAAGTAGTCGAACTTCATCGACGCTTTCAGATCCGTCAGGCGCATCGCGCCGCTAATCACAATAATTCCCAGCACGCCGATCGTGAACGGGTTGTAGAACTTGAAGCCCGCTATAAGGCTCGCGCGCCGCGCGGCCTCGTTGGGCGCGGTCTCGGCGGCCGGAATCAGCATATAGATGACCGCGAACTGCGCGCCGACGTACGACGCCATCGCGCACAGATGCAGCCACATCAGGAATTCGCCGCCGCTCATCGCGGCACCTCAGCAGCGTGTCGAAAGACGACCGACGACAACTCTTCCGGACAGCTTCGCATTATTTGTCATCCTGACGACGGGAGCGTTAGCGACGGGAGGAACGGACCTCGGACAGCTTCGCGCCACGCGAAGCCGGTTCCGGTCTCCGGGCTCGCGCGCTGCGCGCGCTCCATTTAGATCGCCGGGTCGAAATCGAGCGCGCCGGTGCGCGCGACCTGCGCGTACCAGTGGCCGCTTTCCTTGACGATTCGCTGCTGCGTCTGGAAGTCGCAGTAGACGATTCCGAAGCGCTGCTGGAATCCCTCGGCCCATTCGAAATTGTCGGTGAAGGTCCACAGAAAATATCCGCGCACGTCGGCGCCCCCCTTCATCGCGTGCCCGACCTCGCTGATAAACCGCCGCAGGAAGCTGATGCGGCGCTGGTCGTTGACCTTGCCGTCGGCGCCCGGCTGGTCGCCGTACGAGCATCCGTTCTCGGTCACATAGATCGGGATGCCTGGGTAGTCTTTCGTGACGCGCAGGATCATTTCCGAGAGCGCCTGCGGATAGACTTCCCATCCGAAGTCGGTGACTTCGCCGCCGCGGGTCCTGATCTGCTTCACGCCCATATTGTGATCGTTCGAATCGTGCGCGACCACGGCGCGCGTGTACAGGTTGATCCCGATGAAGTCGAGCGGAGCTTTGACGATGTCCATGTCGCCCGCGCGAACCTCCACGCGATCCTCGACCGAACCCTGCAAGTAGGCTTGCGGATACTTGCCGTGCATCACGGGCTCGAGGAACCACATGTTGTAAAATCGATGCCAGCGCTCGGCCGCCGTGCGATCCTCGAGCGACCCGGTTTCCGGATGCACCGGGGACATGCTGAACGCGGTGCCGACCGCCTCGGGCTTGTTGGTGGATTCGCGGATCGCTTTGATCGCCATCCCCTGCGCGAGGTTGACCGTATGCGTCGCCTTCATCGCCAGGTCGGGTTCGCGGCGTCCGGGCGCGTGTGCGCCCATCAAGTAGCCGAGGATGGTAAAGATCCACGGCTCGTTGAACGCCATCCAATGCTTCACGCGATCGCCGAGCGAGTCGGCTACCGAGGCGGCGTAGTCGCGGAAATATTCCGCGAGGTCGCGATTGGGCCATCCGCCGGCGTCCTCGAGCGTCTGCGGCAGGTCCCAATGATAGAGCGTCACCCAGGGCTGGATGTTGCGCTTGAGCATCTCGTCGACGACCTTGCTGTAGAAGTCGAGTCCCTTCTGATTGGCGGCACCCTTGCCGGTCGGCATGATGCGCGGCCATGAAAGCGAGATGCGCGCGGCGTTCAGGCCAAGCGTTTCCATCAGCGCGATGTCGTCGGCGTACTTGTGAAAGAAATCGCACGCCACGTCGCCGGTATCGCCGTGCTTAATCTTGCCGGGCGTGTGCGAGAAGCGATCCCAGATGGATTCGCTCTTGCCGTCTTCCTTGCAGCCGCCCTCGATCTGATAAGATGCGCTGGCAGTGCCCCACAAAAATCCCTTCGGAAATGAAGTTGGCATAGGCGGTTTTGTTATCACAGCAATAACAAGATGGCGACCCGACGTTGACAAACATTGTTCTAGACCCGAAAATTTTGTAGCTTGGCGAATTCCGTCTTCTCCTGCACTTATCCGCGATCTCTTCCGCCAGTTGGCATGGCAAGTGACGGAAAGCATTGGGAGAGCGGGGCGATCTGACGATCGGCGGGAGTGCGGAACGCGAGGAAGGATGAGTGCGAATCGGTCGGAGTCGGGATTGAAGATGAGTGAATCCGGGATGATTGGCTAGGAGAAATCATGATTGTATTATGGCGGAGCTAGATGACAACGGTTGTCCTTGATATGAGGAACCGTGCGCCGGTTCCTCAACCTCCGCGGCAGGGCACGGCCCTGCACCGAGTGATTTTTGGGTTGTGCTCTGGTGCCGCGCTCCTTCGTCGCGCTGCGGTGTCGCTCCAATATCAGGGCGGGTTCTCGGGGATTCGAGCGGGGAATGCGGCGGGCAGGCGTGTTTCCCCTCGCCCTGTAAGGGAGAGGATCGAAGGTGAGGGTCCTTGTTCAGCGCGATTCATTTCGCGCGCGATTTAAGATTCTGCGCTTGTATCTTTACCCGCCCTATCCGCCCACTTCCTAGTCTTTGTGTCATCCCGAGCGAAGCGGAGGGACCCCGGATCCTAGCCTCGCGATGTATCGGAAGATCACTTAGGCGCGCGGCCACTTGATGACGTGATTTACTTCGCGCGCCTGAGGTGAAAGCACGCGCGTTCACGGCGAGATCTGGCGGAATTTGTTCGCGCGCCTGATAAATTCTGCGGATGGTCGTTGCGCAAGGTCAGGTGGAAGGAATATCTGTCCGAGCGGAGCTTTGAACGTTCTTAAACCACGCACAAGGTTCAACTGTTGAAGCGCCTGAACGTTGCCGTCGTTCAATTGCATTCGAGATTGCTCATCTAAGTAGATGAGTCCCGCATCGAAGGCGCGATGGTAGGTTGGCGAGAGAGCGACACCGTTTCGCACAAGGTCAACGCTTCCGGGCGCTCCCACAGGAAGGATATGTGCGGCGTCCACTAGACGGAGTTGCACGCGAGTCACAGCACACCGATGGCTATATGCAAAGAGAACCTTTGTTTGAATCCTGCCTCTCTTGTCAAACCGCTCTCCACCCCTGTGATCCCGGGCTGACGCTCCCGAAGCAGCGTTTCGAGCTAGGAGTGTGAGACTAAGTTCCAACGTTCACCATCGAACTGAATTTCTCCGTGCCGTTTCAAATACTGCTGCGCGTTACGAACGTAATGTTTCCACTTCTTACCGAAGTGTACGCCGTCAATGACGCGATCGGTGGAGTCGTCGCAGAGGTCAGGGTGGAGTAGTTGAACTAATGGATGAAGGTCCTGGGTTCGCAGAGGACCTTTCGAGAGGAGGAATCTCAGCGTATCTGAGAAGACAGCGTGCGTCGTTTTTCCTTTCGCTCGCTGTCGCAACAGTCGAAGATTGGTCGATGCCAGTTTTTCCCTGAATGCGCGCCTCGCTTTCTCACGGATGGATCTTTCAGCCTTCTGAAAGAGCACCTTCAGGTCTTTCATTTCGGCCGAGAGTGCCGCTACGTCAGCAATAGATACATTGGCACCAAGCGAGGCGTAGCTTTCCAAGTCTGATCTGACCTCCTTGACGATACCTTCGTCTGTTAAAGCTACTCCGTACTCGACGTTCCCGCGCAAACCAGGCTCCGTAAGGTTCCCCGAGGTTACAATTGCCATGCTGCAGTCAGCGACGTAGACCTTCGCGTGAACGCTTGGCAAATGAGTAAGCTCGAAACCCGGTACGCTTCGACCAATATCGGCTATAGCGTCAAGGTCCATGGACCCCGCAAGGGCGCTTTCGGGCCTCAAATCAGTAACAAGACCTATGCGCAGCGAAGTACGGTGCCGCCGGTCAAGCTGCTTGAGTACGCCCTCAATGGCAGACCGCTTAACAAAGGGGCTGACGATCAGCAGATTCTCGTCGACCAGCGAAACGAGCCGCTCAAGTGTTTCAGTCCAAGGGCTCCGGACGAGGGACACAAGCTGAGCACCTGCAGTCATTCGGGAGTCCAGAGTACTCGCTCACGTACGTCACTTCGGCAACCGCCGCCTTTAATCCTTGCGTATTCGAGGCCCGCAACTCCGTCGCAATGGAAAATCTCACACGCGTCGCATCGCTCGATGTACCGCCGGCCCATCTTGTCAGGCACACCGGCGAGGATGCCCTCTATGCCCGAGTTCAGCGTCCCAGGTTTCTGACACTCGCAGCGCATAGCTCAACCCTATTTCATCTATGCCGAACCAGTCGGCGGATTTACAAAGTCTACCGACCTGCGTTCAGGTTGGCCATGTACACCGGCCAATCGCCGAGAATAGTCTGGCCCCGTTTTGTTTTGTGGAACGGCGACATATCCGCCGTACTCTAGCAGACGGTTTCTCTTTCGGCATGCGATTGAAGGCCCGAAACCTTTCGCCGGTCACCCGTAGCGCCGCGCGGTTGTCCCTCAGCCGATGCTCGAAGACGAGCGTCGGGCCGCGTGTCTGTAACACCTAGCCGCCGGGGCGAGGAGAAGAAGGACCGGGATTCTTCGCTTCGCTCTAGAATGACACGAGGACAGGAAATGCGGAGCGGAATCTTGAGTTGCGCGTGAGAGGAATCGCGCGCTGAATTCGGTCCCTCACCTTCGATCCTCTCCCTGATGGGAGAGGGGAAGAGCTTTGCGGAAAGACTGGAGATTCAGAATCTTGAATTGCGCGCGGACAGAATCGCGTGCTGGATAAGGACCCTCAGCTTCATCCTCTCCCTTGCAGGGAGAGGGGAAGAGTCTTCGAGCCGCGTTGCGTTGGCTAGTCGCCTTTGGCTTCGAGCCAGCGTTCGGTGTCTATTGCTGCCATGCAGCCTGTGCCTGCTGCGGTTACTGCCTGGCGGTAGACGCTGTCTACTACGTCGCCGGCGGCGAAGACGCCGTCGATGTTGGTGTAGGTCGAGCCGGGTTTCACTTTCAGGTAGCCGATTTCGTCCATCTCTAGCCGGTTTTTGAAGAGTGCGCTGTTGGGATTGTGGCCGATCGCTACGAATACGGCGTCGGTTTTCATCTCGGTTAGTTTGCCGGTCTTTAGATTTTTCAACTTGACGCCGCTCACACCGTGTTTCTGCTCGCCGATGATTTCTTCGATCGTCGAATCCCAGATGAACGCGATTTTCGGATTCTTGCGGGCGCGATCCTGCATGATCTTCGAGGCGCGCAGGGTGTCGCGGCGATGGACGATGCTCAGCCTGGTGACGAAGCGGGTCAGGAACGTCGCTTCCTCCATCGCGGTGTCGCCGCCGCCGACCACGATCGCTTCCTTTCCTTTGAAGAATGCGCCGTCGCAGGTGGCGCATGCGCTGACGCCATAGCCCATCAGGCGTTTTTCAGATTCAATTCCCAGAAGTTTGGCGGTTGCGCCGGTCGCGATGATCACGGCCTTGGCTTTGATCACTTTGCCGTCCGCGACCAGCTCGAAGGGACGCTGGCCGAAGCGCACTTCGGTCACCGCGCCGCTCATGAAGCGGGTGCCGAAGCGCGTTACCTGGCGCCGGAACACGTCCATCATCTCGGGGCCCTGGATGCCGTGCTCGAAGCCGGGGTAGTTTTCGACGTCGGTGGTGATAGTGAGCTGGCCGCCGGGCTCGTATCCTTCGATGAGGAGCGGACTGAGATTGGCGCGCGCGGTGTAGAGCGCCGCGGTAAGTCCGGCAGGGCCGGAGCCGAGAATTACTACCTTATTAATGTCGTCAGCCATCGTGAGCACCCGTTTTCAACCGTGGACATCCAGCGCCATCTGCCGCGACAAATGAGCTGTGCATTTGTGTGTTTTACCCTTTTACTTTTTACTTTTTACTGGTTAGCGGCGCAGCGCTCCCGCTCCGTTCCTCTCGGCGCGATCCGACCTGCCTTTGGACAAGAGAGCTTTGCATAAACTCCGAACAGGTTAGGAGCAGAACCGGAATCTTGAATCGCGCGCGGAAAAAGCGCGCTGAATAAGGTCCCTCACCTTCGATCCTCTCCCTTCGGGAGAGGGGATGCTGCTTCGGCCAGTTGCGCAAAGGTCTCCTCGGATAAGGGGAGGTTATTCAGGCAGGCAGAATGATGCTAGAGGATTTCCTCGATGGCGGGCAAGAAACAATCGAAGCGGCTGACGCATCTTGATGCGCGTGGGCGAATCCGGATGGTTGACGTCGGCGAGAAACCGATCACACGGCGCGAGGCAATCGCGCGCGGCGAGGTCCGGATGGCGCCGGCGACGCTCGAAGCGATAGTCGGCGGGAAACTCAAAAAAGGCGAGGCGCTGGCGGCGGCGCGTATTGCGGGAATCATGGCTGCGAAACGCACGCATGAGATGATTCCGCTGTGCCATCAGATTGCGCTCGAAGTCGTCGAAGTCGATTTCACCTCCGATTCTGCGCGTTCGTCGATCCAGATACAGGCTCGTGCGGTGACTGACGCGCGCACCGGCGTTGAGATGGAAGCGTTGGTCGCGGTGAGTGCGGCGGCGCTGACGATTTACGACATGGCGAAGGCGATCGATCGCGCGATGGAGATCGGGGGCGTAAGGCTGATCAAGAAGAGTGGCGGCAGGGGCGACTTCGCGCGCGACGGCGAGCCGCCGTGGCCGGTGACGAGATCCTGAAAGAGCCCTAACCCCTGACCCCTTCCCCAGGAGAAATTGGGGAAGGGGAAGCAGGAAAATCGTGGGGCGTTTGTCCTATCCCCCTCACCCCCTTTCCAATTGGAAAGGGGGAACTGCACAGCGGAACCTTGGCGGAGCTTTTTAGTGAATTCATCGTCGGGACATTCTGAGCACGCCGACAGGGCGCGGGTCATCCTCAAGCGCGGGCGGGACGGACCGGTTCGCGGCGGCAATCCGTGGATCTTCTCGCAGGCGATCGATCGAATCGAGCCCGCGTCGCCGGAGGCCGGGGCGGTTGTCACCGTGCATGACGCGGCGGGGGCGCTGCTCGGGATGGGTTACTGCAACCTGGCGACGACGATCGCAATCCGGATGATTGCGTGGCGGGAGGCGCCGGCAATTGAAGAAATTGTGGCGCGCCGGCTCAAGGGGGCGCTCGAAATCCGGCGGAGGTTTATCCGCGACGACACGAATTCGTACCGGCTCTTCAACGGCGACGGCGATGGGCTGTCGGGCGTGGTCGTCGATCGATTCGGCGATGTGCTGGTCGTGCAAATCCTGACGGCGGGCGCGGATCGGATGTGCGCGACGGTCGTTGACGCGCTGAACGACCTGCTTCATCCGCGCTCGATTATCGAGCGAAGCCATGGCGCGGTGCGAAAGCAGGAAGGGCTCGAGGATCGGATCGAGGTGCTCAGCGGCGAACCGGTGACCGAGACGATCGCATCCGAGAACGGAATCAGGATCAAGATAGATTTCGAGCACGGGCAGAAGACCGGCTACTTCCTTGATCAACGCGACAACCGCGCGATGGCCGGCAGGATGGCGGCGGGCGCGCGGGTGCTCGACGCTTTCTGCTACCAGGGCGGATTCGCGCTGGCGGCGATTGCGGGCGGGGCGAGCAAGGTCGTCGCGGTGGATACGTCGGCGCGGGCGCTCGAAGTTGCGCGGCAAAATCTCGAGCTGAACGAGTATCCGGCGGGTGCCATCGAGTTCGTTCACGGCGAAGCCGGCAAGTTGATGGCCGAAACGGCGAACCGGTTCGATCTGATCGTCCTCGATCCGCCGCCGCTGGCGCGCAGCCGCGGCGACGCAGAGCGCGCTGGCCGTCTCTACGTCGAACTCAACTCGGTTGCGATGCGAGTGCTGGCGCCGGGCGGGCGTCTGATGACGTTTTCATGTTCGACGCACGTCAGCGCCGACGATTTCGTTCGCGCCGTGCGATTCGCGGCGTCCAACGCGGGCCGCAATTTTCGCCTGCTTGCGCATCTCGGCCCCGGCCCGGACCACCCCGTGCTGCTCGGCCACGGCGAGGGCGAATACCTGACCGGCCTGCTGCTGGCGGATCTGTAATTTTCGGTATTTCAGGCTGATTTTGTTGGCGCAAAATATGGCTTGCTAAGCAGGCGGGTTTGCTTGAGTATAGGGGAAATTTTTCGATGGGATCAGGGCGAATGGTGCGAAACCTCCGCGCATACAGGTTGATCAAGACGCTTTTTGTTGTGATCGCGCTCGCGAGTGCGGGGTGTCATCGCGAGGTTGCGGTGCCGCCGCTGCCGCTGCGCAATATCACGCTCACTGACAAGTTTTTCGATGTGTGGCCGACCAGCCCGACGCGTGCGTTTGTGGTCGGCGATCGGGGCAAGGTGCTGTTGACTGAAGACGGCGGCCGTAGCTGGAAGCGAATCGACATCGGCACCCAGCTCGGCGTGTTCGGAATCCAGATGGCCGACGATCAGAACGGCTACCTGTGCGGGCAGGACGGTCTGGTGATGCGCACGCGCGACGGTGGCAAGACCTGGCAGCGGCTCAACTCGCGGACGCATCTGTTTATATTCGGGCTGTCGTTTCCGGACGTGAATCACGGCTTCCTGGTTGGCGATCGCGCGCTGGTGATGAGCACGACCAACGGCGGCGAGACTTTCACCAAGCGCCAGTTGCAGCGGCTGGTTCCGCCGGAACTGGCCGACTATGCGCTGCCGTACGAGGAGCCGGTTCTATACAGTGCGAGTTTCCTCGACGTCGATCACGGCTGGGTGGTCGGCGAGCTGGGGCGAATCTGGGCGACCGAAAACGGCGGCAAGAACTGGCAGGAGCAGCAGCAATCGCTGGTGTCGCAGTGGAAACGTCCGCTCGGACCCAGCGACGATCCGCGGTTCGCGGATTTTTTGCTGCCGACTTTTTTCAGCGTCTCGTTCCGCGATCAGAAGCATGGCGCGGCGTGCGGACTCGAAGGATGGGTGATTCAGACCGACGACGGCGGTAAGACCTGGCGCTTCGCTCATCAGGCGGACAAGCCGGGCGCGGCGCCTGACGCGCTGGTGCCCGGAGCGCCGCAGATTCCGGCGCGCGATCCGCTGTTCTCGATCAGTCTGTATGCCGGCGACCAGGGAATTACCACCGGATTGACGGGCACCGTGCTGCGCCTGCAGCCCAACGGCGCATGGGCGCACGATCCGTCAATCCCGGCGATACCGTTCCCGCTCAGCCAGGCGCGGTTCTTCGACGCACAGCACGGATGGATCGTCGGCTACGGCACCATCCTTTACACCGCGGATGGCGGCAAGACCTGGCGCTTCTGCCAGGGTTGAGCGCGAACGCTCGAGCACCGGGACTTCGGAGAACGCAATGACCTGGTATCGTTTTGGTGAATGGATTCTGCGCTGGCGCTTCATCGTGCTGGGTATCGTCGGCGCGCTGACGGCGTTCTTCGGCTACTACGCAGCGCAAACCCAGCTGGTCACGAGCTTCGGCGACCTGCTCCCGCAGAACCATCCGTTCATCCAGATCGCGCACAAGTACGACCAGTACTTCGGCAGCGTCAACAACGTGACGATCATGATCGAGGCGAAGGAGGGGACGATCTACACGCCCGAGATCATCAAGAAGATCGTGCACATGACGAACAACATGGATCTCGTCTACGGCATCCAGCACGGCTCGGTGCGCTCGATCGCGACCGCGAGCTATTTTCGCCCGCTGGCCGGCGGCGTGATCCTCAATACGCCGGTACTGCCCAACGGCGACATTCCGCAGACCCCCGGCGAGCTCAACGAACTCGAGAGCAACGTCCACAAAAATCCCGGCGTGATCTTCGGCCGGTTCGTATCGCTCGACGACAAGGCGGCGGTTATAGAGGGCAGCTTCCTCGAATCGCGGCTCGACTACACGCGCATCTTCGACGAGATTCGGAAGATCGTCGTGCTGCCGGAGCGCGACGCGACGGTGCACATATACTACGGCGGACAGCCGATCCTCTATGGCTGGGTGTATCACTACACGCCGGAATTCCTCTGGATTTTTGTCGCGACGGTGCTCGCCGTGTGGATCCTGCTCTACCTTTATTTCCACGACTGGCGCGGCGCGCTGCGACCGACGATCTCCGGCGTCATTTGCGCCATCTGGGGGCTGGGCTTCATCCGGCTGCTCGGCTTCGGACTCGACCCGCTGGTGCTCGTCATCCCGTTTTTGATAACCGCGCGCGCCGTGAGCCACTCGGTGCAGATGCATGACCGGTACTACGAGGAGTTCTACCGCCTGCGCGACAAGGAAAAGGCCATCCTGTCGTCGTTCGCCGAGCTGTTCGTGCCGTCGCTGTCGGGAATTCTGACCGACGCGTTCGGCGTGCTCGTCATCCTGCTGGTGCCGGTTCTGTTTCTGCAGAAACTTGCAATCACCGCGAGCTTCTGGATCGCGGCGATCGTCGTGAGCGAGCTGATACTCAATCCGATCGTGTACTACTACCTAGACCCGCCGCACATCGACGTAATCGAGCGCCGCGAGCATGGCTTCTTCAAACGAATGCTGATGGCGATCGCCAATCCGATGCTGGAGCGCTCGGGGCGCATCGCGACCTTCGTAGCCACCGGCGCGGTGATCGCGCTGTGCGCGTTTTTCTGGACCGGTCTCAAGGTGGGAGACCCGTCGTCCGAATCACCCATCCTGTGGCCCAACTCGGCGTATAACAAATCGATGGCCGCGATCCAGGAGGAGTTCGGCGCGATCGAGCAGTTCGTCGTGGTCGCGGAGCTCGCCAAGCGCGATTCGCTCAACGATCCCAAGCTGTACCACGTGATGGACGAGTACGAGCGCTACATGGAGCGCGATCCCGCCGTCGGGCGCACATTTTCGGTCGCCGACCTGCTCTCCAATGGCGGCTCGGCGCTGAGAGAATTTCAGCCCAAGTGGAACGTGCTGCCGACCACCGCGCGCGGGACGGGACAGCTGCTCGGCGGATTGCTGGCGGGAGCGTCGCCGCTGTCGACCGCCTACATCATAACGCCGCGCCGCGACGCCACCCAGATGACGGTTTACACCAAGGATCGCGAGGGTGAGAACGTCGAGCGAGTCGTGCTGCGCACGCAGCGATTCTTCGCCGAACCCCAGCATCAGGTGTCGGGCGTGACCTTTTCTCTCGCCGCCGGGATAATCGGGGAGCTTGCGGCCGCCAACCAGGAGATCATCGACAACGATCTTTTGCTCAACGTGCTGGCGTTCGCGACTATCTACATCATAATACTCATTACCTATCGATCATTCATGGCGGGACTCTATTTGCTATTCCCCCTGGCGCTCGCCAATGCGGCGATCAATGCCTACATGGGCGCCCACGACATAGGTATTAACATTAACACTTTGCCAGTAGTCACTGTCGGCGTCGGATTCGGAATTGACTATTCCATTTACATAGTAAGCCGGATCATCGAGGAACTGGCGGAGGGCTACGATCTCAAGGAAAGTACCTATACGGCTTTGATCACATCGGGGAAAGCCGTCGCCTTCACGGCGCTGACGCTGGTCGCATCGGTGCTGTTCTGGTACTGGTCGAGCATCCGCTTCGATGCCGAGATGGGACTGCTGCTGGCGGTCTGGATGTTTGTTTCGATGCTCGGTGCGATGACCATTCTGCCGGTCCTGATCGTGACTTTCGATCCGGCCTTCATCCGCAGCGAGAAGGAACGCGTAGTCGCATCCAAGCTGCTCGAGGTCGAGGGTCACACGGTGGCCGCATCTTCCTAATCATCGATGCTCGTGGATAATCTGATCCGGTGCCCGCGATGAAACTCGAGCGGCTGGATCATTTCGGTATCGAAGTGGCGGACCTCGCCCGCGCGGAGCGCTTCTATACCGGTGTTCTCGGCCTTGAAGTGGTCAATCGTTTCGGCGATCAAATTTTGCTCGATTGCGGTGGTCAGAACCTCGCCCTGTTCCAGGTGCCACGGCCGCCGCTTGACGACGCCGCGCGCCAAGCGATCATCGGCCACCCGCTCGGCCGCGGGCATCATGCGTTCAAGGTGGCGGCGAGCGATTTTGCCGGCGCGCGCGAGCGGCTGGCGGCGGCAGGAGCCGAGAGCGCCGCGCCGATCGATTGGGGCGACCACGACTGCATCTACTTCCTCGATCCCGATGGCAATCTGCTCGAGATGGTGAGTTACCGCTGAGTGCCGACCTGAAATTCCGCGCGTCCGCGGTTCATCGCCGATGAACTCAGGTCCCATGATTCGTGCGGAGGATCTCCGCAAGCGCTACGGCGAACGCGTTGCGCTCGACGGCGTATCGTTCGCGGTGAATGCCGGCGAGATCGTCGGCCTGCTCGGTCCCAATGGGGCCGGCAAGACCACCACGCTCTCGATTCTGTCGGGCGTGATCGATCCGGATTCGGGCCATGCCTCGATTGCCACTCACGATCTCGCGACCGAGCCGCGCCTGGCCCGCCGAAGCGTCGGCCTGGTGCCGCAATCGCTCGCGCTCTACCCGACCCTGACCGCGCTCGAGAACCTGCTGTTCTGGGGACGCATCCAGGGGATGCCCGCGCACGATGTTCTCAACCGTGCGCGCGGTCTGCTCGAGGAAGTCGGTCTGAGCGATCGGGCCGACGACGTGGTGGAGGAATTTTCAGGCGGCATGATGCGCCGATTGAACATCGCGTGCGGAATGATCCATTTTCCGGCGGCGATCATGCTCGACGAGCCGACCGTCGGCGTCGATCCGCAATCGCGCGGACGGATCTTCGCGGTGGTCGAGGCGGCCGCGCAAGCCGGCGGCGCGATCCTCTACAGCACGCACTACATGGAAGAAGCGGAACGGTTATGCAACCGAATCGTGCTGATCGATCACGGGAAAATAGTTGCGCAAGGCACCGATCGCGAACTGATCGCGTTGGCGGGAACGGAACCGCGGATCGAAATCATGACAAAAAAAGCGCTGCCGCCGGGATGGTCCAACGGAATCGCGGGCGTCAACGAACTGCCGTGGGTAGTGCTGGACGGCTTCGCGGTTGCGGCCACGCTGCGCACGCTCGATCAGGTGCCCGACGTGATGCGCCGCGCCGCCGAGGTTGGCGACGAGGTCGTCGAATTTCACGTCCATCGCCCCAATCTGCAGGACGCGTTCCTTAAACTTACCGGTCACGCCCTTCGCGATACGCCATGAACGCGATGCGTTCCACGACCGCCGACCGTCCTTTCACGAGGCGATGATGCTGCTCGCGGTCTGGTTGACGATCGGCAAGGAATTCCTGCTCATCCGGCGCGATCGGGTCGGCCTGTTCATGCTGTTGGTCGCGCCGATCGCCGTCATCGCAGCGGCCGGTTTTTCGCTGGCGAAAATTTATGGCGGTCAGCGGGCGCCGCGTGGCGAATATTCGGTGGCGGTTCTCGACGAGGACCACGGCGCGGTCGCGCACGCGGTCCTCGACGCCATCGCCCATCAGCCCGACTTGTCGGTTATTCATTCCTCGAGCCGTGTTGCTGCGCAGCGGACTGTTCGCGAGGAGAAATTGGCGGTGGTTGGAATCGTCATTCCGGCCGGAACCACCGACGCGATCGAACACGGCCGAGCCGCACGGCTCATTCTGTATACCGATCCGGTCAAGTATCTGCAGACGATAAAGATAGAGCTGGCCCTTTCGGAGCTGTGCAGGAAGATCAGCGCCGCCGCCGCTGAGCAGGCGCGCAGTCAAACCGCTGAACGGACTCGCGACTTTACCAATCAGCTTGATCAAGCGCGCCAGGCCGCCGCGCAAGCTCGCGCCGACGCTACTCGCCTGGCCGCTTCAGCCGATGCGGCGCGCGCGGCGGCCGCCCCGGATTCGCGCGCGCATCGAGACCGCGCTGACCGACGCGCGCGAACGAACCAGGCTGGCGCTGGATACCGAGATGGATCGCATCGAGCGCAAGCTCGACGCCGACACGGCCGCCCGTCAGTCGAAACTCGACGAGCTCAAGGATTACCTGAGCCGCCTCGACGTCGCGCACGGCCAATTCGAGATTTGGTTCGAGCGACTCAAGGAGCAGGCCGGCAGCCACGCCTCAGATATTCCCGCGCCGCCCACTATCCCCACGATGCCGGCCGACTTGGATCTCGGCGGAATCAAGCTCGCGCCCATCGAGGATTTCAGGGACGCCAGGAGCAGGCTCGAAGGCGCACTTACGATTCCACCGATTGATCTCAATCTGCCCGAGCTGCCGCCGGCGCCAAAAATTCCGCTCCTCAAAATTCCCGAGATGCCCGTCATCGATCCGAGCCTCTCGATTCCGGGCACGCTAGGACTCGCCGAGGTCGATTTGACCGGCAAGGAAATCGGCGAGTTCGCGGGATTCAACGCCTTCGATCTGCAGGTGCCGGGTTTCGCTGTGACCTTTCTTTTGATCGGGATGTTGATGGGCGTGTCGCTGGCGCTGATCGACGAGCATGATTGGGGCACGCTCGAGCGGCTGCGCTCCGCGTCGGCGCCGCTGTGGACGACACTCACCGGAAAGTTGCTCGCGCGATTCGTGGTCGGATTCATCCAGATGGCGGTGCTGTTCGCGGCGGGATACGTGCTGTTTGGAATCTCACTTGGCCACACGCCGGCCGCACTGATACTGCCGGCGGCGGCGATCGCGTTCGCCGGCGCGGCCTTCGGCTTGATCGTCGCGGGAATCGGGCGCACGCGCGACGCCGTTTTGCCGGTGGGAGCGATCGTGATCATGACGATGGCGGCGATCGGCGGTTGCTGGTGGCCGATAGATTTCGAGCCACACTGGATGCAGCAGATAGCGCTCGCGCTGCCGACCACGTGGGCGATGCGCGCATTCAACGATCTGATGATCCGCAACCTGGCCGCCTCGAGCGCGGTGGTTCCGGCCGCCGTCAATTTCGGATTCGGAATCATCTACACTGTTGTCGGCGTCGCAATCGCGCGCCGCCGTTTCGGCTGATCGCACGACGATGGAGCACTTGCCAATTGAGTAAATCCGCAAATGAATTTCGCTACGCCCGGTCGCGCGCTCTGATTGCGCTGGTCGGCGCACTCGCGCTCACCGTTTTCCAGCCACGCGCGGCGGGCGCCGCCCTGATGCGATTCAAAGTTGACGCCGATCGGAGCACGGTCAGCGTAACAGTCGCGGAGCCGGCTGCCTTCATTCGCGGCAGCGCCACCGGCACGTTCCGCATAATCGACGGCGCGGTGAGCGGCGACCCCGCCAACATCCCGGCCACGGCGAAAGTGCGGGTCCTGATGGACGCGACCAGCTATCGCAGCAACAATGCGTCGCGCGATCGCTCCGTCACCGAAAAAACGCTCGAGGCGGACAAATATCCCACCATCGGATTCGAGAGCAACAGCGTGGTCGGCGTCGTCAAGACCAGTCCGCGCGAAGGCACCGCGATCGTGACCGGCTTCCTGACGCTCCACGGCGAAGCGCACGCCATGACCATGTCGGTCCACGCGACACTCGGCGCGGACGGCAGCTTCACGGGCGACGGCGAAGTGAAGTTCAATTACGAAGAGTTCGGCATCAAGGTGCCCGGCGTTATGTTCGGCGCGATCCTGGCCGGCGACGAGGCGACAGTTCGCTTTCATATCGTCGCGGTCAACGCCGCCGCGCCTTCGCCGTAATCTCCGTTTGTCCGCGAGGCGGTCCATCAACTACAAGCTTGGAGCATGGTGGAACTAGCGACTTTTCCGCGCGGCGCAAAACTCCCGGCCGCGGTAACCGATCTAGCAGCAACGATTGAAGCCGATGGCGGTGCGGCGCTCGCCGCTTATCAGGAGCCGATTGGCGATCACTGGCATCTGTTTGCGATGCTTCCGCTCGCGAAAGTGGACGCGACGCCGTATCAGCGCGACCTTTCGCCGGCGCATCTCAAACGGATGATCGAAGTGATGAAGAAGCTTGACCGTTTTACCGAGCCGATCGTCGCCGTTCACTCCGCCGGCACTTATTGGACCCCCAACGGCAACCATCGCCGCGCCGCCGCGGTGAAGTCCGGCGCGAAGATGATTCCCGCGATCGTGATGCCGGATCCCGAGGTCGCCTTTCAAATTCTCGCGCTCAATACCGAGAAGGCGCACAACCTGCGCGACAAGGCGCTCGAGGTTATCCGGATGTATCGCGCTCGTCTCTCAGAGCGGCCAAAATCCGCCGAGAAGGACTTCGCGTTCGAGTTCGAGCGCGCGCATTTCATCACGCTCGGCCTGCTTTATGAAAAGAAACCCCGGTTTTCGGGTGGCGTCTATGCGCCGCTGCTTAGCCGGGTGGACGGATTTCTGGCCAAGCCGCTCAAGGAGGCGATCGAAGATCGCGAGGAGCGCGCGGCCCAGGTCGAGCGCGCCGACGATCTGGCGGTCGAACTGGTGGCCGCGGGCAAGAAGCGCGGCCTGATGCATCCTTACTTGAAGAATTTTATCGTCGCGCGCTCCAATCCGCTCACGCGGGCTCGAAAAAATCTTCCAACCTGCAAGGCGGCGCTGGCGAGCATGATCAAGGCGCTCGAGGAATTCGATCTAGGCAAAATCCACTTCGGGCAGATTCGCGACGCGGCCCAAATAGCCGCCGCCACTTCAGTCGCGGAGCCAACCTGAAGACGGTCAAAGCGTCAAGATTTCTGGTAGAGGCCGCTGCCGGCCAGCACTAGACCTATGATGATCGCTGCGCCGCCGACTAGCGGCGGCACGCTGTGCGAGGTGGGCTCTGTGGCCTGGACCTTCAAGTCGCCAAGCGTCACCACGTTCTTGGTCTCGTTGGTAGTGAACTCCGGAATGGCGAGCCCCAACAATCCGAGCAGGGCTATAATCACTCCCACCATTACTATTGGCTTCACTCGATTGTGACTCCACTCGATTTTAGCCCAGCCTTAGACTTCATGATTGCATAACTCGCGATTCCGATCAGCAAGATGCCTACGCCCGCGATTCCGAATGCCTGCCATAGCGGTATCCATTCGTGAAGCAGCAGTATTCCCGCGCATAGCATGCATACTGCGCCGCAAATCATCACGGCGACTACAGTTAGAGTAGCTATTGCACTAGCTAGCCGGGTCTCCAGCGCCGCGCCCATGCTGGTCTCCAGCATGTGAGCCTCGGATTGCAGGATGCGCGAGACGTCGTCCACCGCCCTGCCCACCAGCGTCGGCCAATCCTGTAGGGTTGCCGGCGAGCCGTTAGCCGCGTGCGACTGTTTTTCTGACATGAGATCAGCCATGGATACCTTTAGTGGGTCTCATCCGAGTCATGTGACATGTGCTTTGAGATTGCGAAGCCGAGCAGCGTCGCGATTACGACCGGACCGGCGCCGCGGCTCGTTACTATTGAGCCGAACAGAAAGCCCAGCGCTCCGGCTATCAGCGCGGAGCCAACCGGATGGCTCTCGATGACGTGGTCGGGACGCATCTCATCTTCGACGCGTTCAACTTTGTCGTTGACATCGGCCAGCGTGTCGCGGAGGTTTTGGCGCGCGTCGTCCCGCTCAATCTGGATTGCGGAAATCTGTTCTTCTGTTGTCATGGTTTCCGTTGCCATAGCTTCCGCCTCGAGCTGTTGCGCGATCGGGCTTTTGATTGTCGTGATTGCCGGTGACCAGGCCGACGATGAAACTGGTGGCGGCCCCGCGCAGCGCGATCCTTCCGACCAAGGTCAGAAGCGCGAGCCCGATGCGGCTGTTGGCTCCGCCGCCGAAGACGAATCCGACGCCGCCGGCTATAGCCAGCGCGGTCAGCGGTTCCTCCCTGACGTATTCGCCGATGTCCCGCTCGCGCCGGCGCAGCCTCTCATCCGCCGCGGTGGCCTCTGCTGAATTGTTCACGGCGTTCGCTCCCTTCAGGAAACGCGCCGAATGATCTGCGCGGCGACGTAGCCGACCCCGAACGCGACCGCGATTGCAAGCCACGGTTCACGGCGCACGAACTCACGCAGGTCCATGTCAACGCCCTTGTCCTTGACGAATTGCTGTGCGGCGTCGTAGCCGTCCCTGACGGCCTGGGTAGCTTTGTCGGCTGCTTGACGGCCCTGGTCCATAGCGCTGCGGACGCTGGAATTTGCGGTATCTTCGAATGTCATTCCTGATTACCTCTGAGCTGGCTAAAGATATGGTTGTTGGTTCCGATTGAAATGAATCCAGTTGTGTAGTTGAACGCCGAAATATGTGGCGAGCACCCGGAAAGGGGGAGTTTCCCGGATGCCCGCCGTCGTACCATCACCGTCGCGATGGGCGCCGCTCGGATATGTGGCAGGTAGCAGGGAAGGGGGAGTTTCCCGGATACCAGCCGTCGTAGCTATCACCTCGCGACGAACACCGCTGGGCTGCTGGAAGAACAATCGTTTTTGTGGCGGTTGATTCGATCCTTGTCGATTTACATCCGCGCTCATTTTGTTTGTCGATCACCGATTCACGCCAACTTCGGTATCCGGAGTCCGGGTATTGCTCCGATCACTCCGAACGTTTGCAGTATCCAAACCAGCACAACCACGAACACCACGATATTGAGCAGGCTTTTGATAGCACCGGCCATCGGGATGTAGGTATTGATCAGCCACATCACCAATCCAATCACGACCAGAATCAGAACTATATGGACCAGTGTCACCCGCGATACTCCTTAGGCGCTTCCACTACCTCAAAGGACTATTACGACGCTGTTCGGGCGAATTCGTATACTACGCCTGCGAGACAACCAGGTCACTGGACCTTCGTATGGTTCGGTTACATCCGTAACAGAACCAGACGAACGCAATTTACCTTCGCCGGGCCATGGCCAATTCGTCAGAGCCCGCCGCGACCGACCAGCAACCAGACCACCACCACGACGAGTATGAGCGGCACCAAGCCGCCAGCCGCGCCGTAGTTACTATAGCCGTAGTAACCGCCTCCGCCGCCGAACAACAGGATTAGTATGATGATTAGTAGCAACATGACATTCTCCTTTCTCTATTCTCTCTAAATCACGAACTTCGTTAGCGGGAGTGCTAGTACGGCGACGCATAGGTCGTCGTAGTGCGCCTCTGTACCGCCCCGTCATCGCCGTCAGTCGTTACCGTGGTAGTACTTTGATCGGGCGATGAGTATGGAGCTGGCTGCGTATACGAGTATGGAGCCGGCTGCGAATAGGTCCGCTGCACGACACCGTTATTGTACTGAGTGGTGGTAGTAGTGTTGGCATCCGCCACCGGCGCCACCATGATTGGAGGAGTGGTAGTATCGTATTGCCTAGTCGTGGTGGTTTCCGTGACATGAGTAGTAGGCGCGCAGCCGACTATGCATATCATCGCAACACCAACTCCCATCGCGATTCCTAGATTGGGTTTGTATTTCATTGTTGCTCCTGTCTGATGTTGTACTCTCTTGTCTAGCGATATACATCCACGAATGCTCGAGCCGAGTCGAATAGAGTTATATGTGGCACCATTTGAGTAATAGTAAGCAGGATTACACACATGGATGTGCTGTGAGGCACGTCCTTGGGCGAATGCAGATAGAAGTTACCTCGCTCGTGGCGGAGACTGACAGAAGTTCGCGGATTTACCTTCAACGAGAGTAGTCAACGTTTCAGCAAACGCAACTGACAAGGAGTGTCATCATGGTTTTGTTCACGCATCGGAACGCACGCGCAGCCGGCGCGGCGGTAACTCTTCTCGGCGCAATCGCTTTGGCCAGCCCATTGTTTGCGGCCTCGAATCAAGTCCTGGCGAACGCTAGTTCGCAGCAGGCGATGGCATCGGCGTCGAACTCTACGGGCATGGCGCCCGTCGAAGCGCGCATCAGGGATCTTCACAAGAAGCTCCACATCACCGCGGCTCAGAAGCCGCAATGGGACGCACTAACCCAGGTGATGCGCGATAACGCGCAAGCAATGGTCGAGATGCAGAAGCAGCGGGCGGCCGACGCTCAGTCGATGAGCGCCGTCGACGTGGTCAAATCCTATGAGTCGGTCATTGAAGCGCATGAAGATGGAATGAAGAAATTCGTTCCGCCGTTCGAGGCTCTCTACAATACCATGTCGGACGCGCAGAAGAAGACCGCCGACTCGCTGTTCCGCACCCGCGAAAAAGCCTCGGCAGCAAAACAGACCGCAGCAAAGTGAAGCGGGAATCGATCCCGCGAGGCAGTGTCATTATGCAAGTATCGCTCAAACCGGAAATGAAATTGCGCTCTAAGATAGCCAGGATTGGAGCGGCTCTCGGGTTTGCGCTCGTGATTGGCAGCTTCGGTGTGGGGCCGGCTCGCGCCGCCGACAACCACCGTGGCGGCGGTGGCAATCGCGCTGCCGCTCATCGCGGTGGCGACAATCATGGCGGTTACCGCGGAGGCGGTGGCGGCTACGGGGGAACGGTCGTGGACAACTATTACGCGCCTCAGCCGGATTACTACGCGGCGCCTGAGCCTTATTACTATGGCGATGCGCCCGCACCGCCGCCGCAGGGCGTCAGCCTCTTCTTTGGCCTTTGATAGTAGCCCGACCCTCTCGACGGTAGTGTCCTGACTCTGAAGTTAGGACACTACCCGCTCGTCATCATCTCACTCGCGGTTCTTTGGTTGCTTATCGCCGAGACCATAGACCATCGCGGTCTTCGTGGTGCCGAGTTTGATCCACTCCGCGCAATCGAGCTGCACTTTTTTGTAGAACTCTTCCGATAGCTCAAGGGACTCCTTGCTCACCTCTTCAAGCCGCTCGAACTTGCACTGAAATGCGAACTCGCCGGATAGGGACTTTTCCAGCGCCCGGCTCCGCCATATTGCGATAGTAGTCTTACCCTTGAAGTGATGCCCGAAGTGTATGATTCCCATCGTATTCTGCACTTCCTCGACCGCGACATTGTTAACCAGCATCATTTTGGTTCTAGGTCGTATGTCTATGTTCCTGAGGGTCGGGAAAGCTTTGGCGATGTCCTCGATACCGCGATCGAGCTCGATGTTAGGTGAAGTCAGCACGCATCCATGAGAATACACGCTGCGCATGCCGCCCAGGTGATTGCGCTCGAGCAATAGCTCTTCTTTGAACTTTACCTCATCGTGTCCACCCAATTGCGGACGCACGTCAACGGCCGCCGCGCTCTCGAGCTCTGGGGCGCGGAATTTGAAGGTCAGTTCGTGGCCGGGACGCGGCCATCCCTGGTCATAGAAGGTACGCTTTCGCAGGATGAAATGGTTGTTGTAGAGATCGAACTGCGGAGTGTCATAGAACAGCACTTCCCGAACCTGGCTGTCGAATGCGTGTTTGTCGACATCTACCTTAATGTCCAGTTTCTTGAGAGTCTTGGTCGCGCCTTCCCAGAATTCGAGAAAACCATTTTTGCTGGTAAACCGATCGGGCTGCAGCAGGATTTTGTACTCGCGGTAGTGAACGACGTCGCTCGCCAGATGCTCCGTTTCGGGATGCTTGCTGATGTGCTTGTCCATGGACGGTACTATCCTCCGAATAAATGGCGGAAACGAACCCCTCTGCTGGAGGACAAATTCGCTTCGCGCAATTGCCGCAATTGTACTTAAAAATCCAGATTTTCCAAATGATGTTGAGAGCGGGGCCTGCGTCCATCCACCGACTTGCGGCACGACGGGCAGAGCTCGACCAAGCCACTAATATTGCGTATGTGCGTCGAATTGGCGTTCCTGTTTCAAAGTTGTCGCGGCGAGCGGGCGCGTTAGTGTGGCTTCAGTCGGTATAGGCCAACTTCGGGATAGTCCGCGATCGTTGTGTCGGTGAAGTATTTATCGATCTCAGCGGCCTCCTGCTTGAGCACATTCTGCCATTCGCGGGTCAGCGGCTTCGCTACCAGAACGTACACCGGGCGTCCCTTCTTCTCCTCTTCTGCGAGCTTTTGCGCTTCGGCCAAGTCGAGTTCGCCACCGGGGAAGAGTATCGGCGGTATCGGTCCCGACCATCCTTCGGACTTTTTGTTCTGAAGCACGTTCAGATGCCATTCCGTTACCACTTGATCGTTCACTCGAGAGGCATCAAGACTGTTGAGGCCGACAAATTCTGTTTGCTCTCCGCCCACATAAAGTTCCAGCCATTGTAGGGAAATGTCGCTGACCACCACGGCGTTCGTCAGCTGGGGCCGGATCGCGAGCACATCGGCGAGCAGCTCCGACCGCCGCGGCGGGGGCATCGCGAGCCAGGAAACCGTCTGGACCACAATCGCGCCGGCGACAACCACATCCAGGGCGACCACCAAAAATCCCGCCCATCCCGGCACGAGCCTTCGATTCGCGCTGACCAGCCCATAGGCCGCCGCGGCGAAAACGATAAACATTGTCGGCATCAGGAAGCGAGGATCGAGATCGAAATAAAACAGGTAAGTAAGCAACAGTGAGGCAAGAAAGCTCAAACCCACGTACAGCACGCGCATCGTGCTTGGGTTGTGCTTGCAGCGGACGGCGAAGAACACGCCCAGCCCCGCGAACACTGCCACTGGAAACGGGTACAAAGCGTAGCGCGCGTGAACTAACGTCGAAGCTCCGTACCAACGTGGTGCGTGAACCAACGTTCGAAGCTCCGTACCCAGAGTAAGCTGGCCGAGGATGCCGTCGAGACCAAGCATTACAATAGCATAAGAGACAAGATTTCCGTGCCGATAAGTCGGATGGTTCCAGGGTACAAAGAGGTAGCTCAACTTAAAGGGCTTGAAAATTGAGCTGTAGTACTCCGGTAGCCAGAACATATAACCGCTGGAGAGCGGCGAACCGAAGTAGTGGAGATTTACCCAGGACTGCAATCCTGGAAATGCGGTAAATCCGGCGGCGAACGCCATCACTCGCGCTAAGTGTAAGCTGCGCGGTCGGACGAGCAGAGCCGCCGCGAGCATCCCGATCAAAATGGCGCCGTTGGTGAGGCGGATCGTGACGGCCAGGCCAGCCAGGAGACCGCACAGCGCGGATGCAACCAGGCTTTCTTTTTCCTCAGCATACAAAAATGCCAGTACAGCGAGGACTACGACGGCAAGCGCAGGAACGTCGCTCATCACGCAAGTGGAAAGCCCCAGAAAATGCGGCGACGTGGCCAGGAATAACCCGGCCAGAATCGCGCTCGGCCGGTCAAACGCCCACAGGGTCAGCAGGTAGAGCCCGGCCACCGCGACCAGTGCCGTCAGCGCCGTGACCAGGCATAGCCGCTCGGGCTTGCGCGCCAGAAGTGGATACGCCGCAGCCAGGATGAGTGGATAACCGATCGGGTGGAGGCTCGGATAAGAAATTCCCCCGAAATGGAGCACCGGACCCAGGCCGCGGTCCAGGTTTACCGCAGTCGCCGCGTATCCTTCCGCGTCGGGGCTCGGCCACAACTCCTGTCCGTTGGCAAATCCTGTGTTCGCGATCATGAGCATCGCAAAAGCGAGCAGGAGCGCCATCAGCACCGCATCGATCGCTCTGATGCGAAAGATGGACGCTTCGCCGGAATCAACACCGCGCCGAGTGGCCTCTGATGAAGCCAGGTCCGAAGCATGTCGCGGTTCTATCCGGATCGATCCACCTCTGGAACGCATCTTGGCGCGCGTACTTCGCGACATTCACGATCCTCGGCGAACTACCCTATGACGTATCGTTCACTTCTTAGGTGGCTTTGCCTGGCCGTCCAGGTGGACGGTCACCTTATGGGCGGTCCCCGAGTTGTCGGTTATCGTAAAGGTCCCGGTCTGCTTGCCCGGCGTGCTCGCAGTGTAAGTGAGGGAGAAGTGGCAGTTGCTCATGGGCGCCAGCTCCATCCCGAGTCTACAGGTGCTGAGGGCAGTATCGATGCTGAAGGGCGGCGTCGCCACCATCGCTTCGATCAAAATCGGCAAGTCCTGTTTGTGATTTTGCGGATTCAAGACCTTCACCTTGAGCGGCTTGCTGGTGCTGCCCATCTCGGAGGTCGGGAAGTGCAGAGTCTTCGGCGACACTTTTAGTGATGCCGGCACCGGGGTCGGCGTGGCGGTCGGAGATGTGCCGCTTCCCGTCACTGTCGCCGTTGGAGTACTGGTCGCCGAGGCCGTTGTAGTACTGGTCACCGTTGCGGTTGGAGTCCTAGTCGGGGTCGGAGTGCCGCCGGTGGCCGTCCTGGTCGGCGTCGCCGTATTCGACATAGTTGAGGTTGCAGTCCTGGTCGCGGTTGCACTGGCGGTAGCAGTAGGAGTACCTCCGGTCGCGGTCGCGGTCGGAGTGCGGGTTGCGGTCGGGGTCGGAGTTCGACGCACGTACGGCGGGCAGGTTCTCGTTGCAAGCGGCATCGGCGGATTCGGCGCCTGTGACAGATTGAATGCGTCGAGCAGGTCGTTGCTGCTGGCATCCCTTGCGGGCGCCCCGATCGGTGGCAAGCCGTAGTAGTGCTCGACCGTCGTCAAAAACGATGAAAACTCCGTTACCCTATGAGAGACATAACCGTTCTTCGAGTAAGGCGAGATAACGATCAACGGTGTTCGAAAACCCAAGCCAGTCAGATCAACCTGCGGCGGCACAACATGATCGTAAAATCCGCCCCAGTCGTCCCAGGTCAGCAAGATCGCTGTACTGTTCCACTCCGGACCGCTCATCGCTGCGTTAACAAGATCGACGACAGTATTCTCGTTGAAGCAAATAGACGCGACTGGATGGCCGGAATCCTCCAGGGGCTCGACCAGCCATGAGACGTTAGCCAGCTTGCCATTGGCCGCGTCGGTTTCAAACTGGGCGGTTTCCTTGACATTGGTAGTCCACTGGCTGCCGTAACGAATATGGGCAATCGCGTCGAGTCCGTTCCACTCGAAGCCGTCCGTATCTTCATCCGGGGAATAGTAGGTCCACGTAAGGCCCGCGCTGTTGAGTAGGTCTGGGAGCGCGGGAAAGTCCATGCAGGGCGATATCGACTGGCTCTCGGCATAGAACCGCGAACCTGGTGGAAAGTCGCGAGTCACCTGCATCACGATCGAGGTGGCGGGATCGTCGCATCCCCAGTCGTAAAAGTACTCGGAGGGAATGAGAACCGGGTTGTCGCTCACGTTGTTGGCCCATGCGGCAAGCCCGAAGAGATGGTTAGGGAACGACGGTCCAAGGATCGAGGTGTGAAACTCGTCATACAGAGTGTAGTTGGTCGCATAGGACCAGAAGTTAGGGATATCCTTCTGGTAGTACTGGCAAAGCGCCGGATAGCCATCGGCGGCCGTGTCGCCGTTCACCAAGTCAAAACCATTCATGGCGCCCCAATTCCACGCCACATGGGTACTCGTCCAGTCATGGTAAGGATCGTCGGGCATCCGATCCGGGCATTCAGTAAGCGGATAGGTTGCCCCAGTCGAGAGCGTCGCCTGCGTCGCCCCGTCAGTTCCCGGCATCGTGCCGAACAGGTTGTCGAAGGTATGGTTCTCCATCACGATGAATACGAAGTGCTGGATAGGTTGCGGGGAAACCTGCGCCCATACCGTCAACGCCGAAAACGCCAGCGTCCCGGAAAGAATCAACAGAAACGCTGATTTTTTCAGGTTGCCCCTCCGGTCCTCCGCCCTGATTGCCTCGGGCGGGATGGTCCTTGAACTGGCGTCAAGGTTGGCGAATCGCACTCCGAAAGTCTATGGCGAATCGTTCACTTCTTTGGTGGCTTTACCGTGCCGTTCAGGTTGACGGTCGCTTGATGGGCGGTCTCCGAGTCGTCGGTTATCGTAAGAGTCCCGGTCTGCTTGCCGGGCGCGCTAGCTGTGTAAGTCACGAAGAAGAAGCAGTCGCTCTTGGGAGCCAGCTCCATCCCGACCTTACAGGTGCTGAGCGCGCTATCGATGCTGAAGGGCGGCGTTACCACCATTCCTTCGATTAAGATCGGCAAGTCTTGCTTGTGATTCCGGGGATTCAAGAGCTTCACCTTAAGCGGCTTGCTGCTGCTGCCCATTTCGGAGGGCGGGAAGTGCAAGGTCTTTGGCGACACCTTTAGTGAAGCAGGCACCGGGGTCGGTGTGGCGGTCGGAGTTGGAGTGGTTGTCGTCGCCGTTGGAGTACTGGTCGCCGTCGCTGTTGGCGAATTGGTCGCGGTTGGAGTGCCGCCGGTGGGCGTTGTGGTCGACGTCGGTGTGATTGATGTAGTCGCCGTTGCAGTGCTGGTGGCGGTAGCGGTAGCAGTCGGAGTCCGGCCGCTTGCAGTCGCGGTTGGAGTTGCTGTTGGCGAATTGGTCGCGGTTGGAGTGCCGCCGTTAGCCGTCGTGGTCGGCGTCGGGGTATCCGACTTGGTTGCGGTTGAAGAGCTGGTTGCGGTTGCGGTGGCAGTCGGAGTCAGACCAGTCGCGGTTGCCGTTGGAGTTGCCGTCGTCGTTGCGCCGGTCGACGTTGCCGTCGGCGTCGCGGTTGTGCCGGTTGCGGTCGCAGTCGGCGTTGATGTCGCTGTCGCCGTGACGGTTGGCGTCGAAGTTGCGCCGGTCGACGTCGCGGTTGGAGTTGCCGTCGCGGTTGCGCCGGTCGATGTTGCAGTCGGAGTCGTCGTCGCGGTTGCGCCGGTTGAGGTCGAAGTCGGCGTCGACGTGGCGGTCGCAGTTGAGGTCGGCGTCGCGGTTGCGGTCGGAGTCCCCGTCGGCGTGGCGGTGGGAGTGGGCGTCGCCGTGGCAGTCGCCGTCGCGGTTGAGGTCGCTGTGGCGGTTGGCGAGAGAACCCCCAGCGGGTTGCCGTATTCCAGCATGCGGTTGTTCCCGGAATCTACCACATAGAGGTTGCCCGACTGGTCCACCGCGACCCCTGTGGGATCGCTCAAGCTGCTGGCGCTGTCTCCGGTGCATGCCGACCCCGTGAAATCGCCGCACGTACCAAAGACCTGGTCGGCGTTGGTGCCGGTGACCAGCGGAGTGTTGTACTCCAACACCCGGTCGCTGTAGCCATCTGCCACGTATACGTTGCCCGACCCGTCCACGGCGACTCCTGCTGGAAAGCACAGGCTGTTGGCGGTGAGCTGGCTGCTGCATGTCCTCGAGGTGAAGCTGTTGCTCTGGCCAAAGACCGTATCCGCAGTGGTGTCGCCGGCGCCCTTTTCGCCACTGTGCGAATTGAGCGGAGTGTTGTACTCCAGCACCCGGCGGTTATCGTAGTCCGCCACATAAAGGTTGCCCGAGCCGTCCACCGCGACTGCAGCTGGATTGCAAAGGTCGTTGGCGGTGGAGGATAGTTTCAAGAGCCCGCTGATGTCATAGTCGCACGCATTCGACGAGAAGCTTCCACCTTGCCCAAAGACTAGCGCCGCAGCCGCGCCGGTGCTCAGCGGCGCGTTGTACTCCAGCACCCGGCTGTTGTCGTTATCCGCCACGTAAAGGTTGCCCGATCCGTCAACCGCGACTCCCAATGGAGAAGCCAGGCTGTTGGCGCTGACTCCACCGTTGTTTCGAATATTCGACGTGAAGCTGTCGCCTTGGCCCAGCACCAGGACGGCGGGACCGCCCACGCACGGGAACGTGTTGTTGCAGGCCGTGAACGGATTCGCATACTCCAGCACCCGATTGTTGTTGCTGTCCGCTACGTAGAGATTGCCCGCCGCGTCCACCGCGACTCCCGCTGGATTGCAAAGGCTGCCGGCGCGGACCTCGGCGCCACCGGCCCCGTTGCACAGATAGGAGATGAAATCAGGCTGCCCAATGACCAGGTCGGCCGGAGCGCCGTTGCTGAACGAGGCGGCGTTTCTCCACCCCAGCACTCGGTTGTTGATGTTATCTGCAACGTAAACTCGATTCGGCGCGACGCTCGCATCGATAGCCGCGCCCTGAGGGCTTATCAGCCCTTGAGCGTCTGTCAGGTTGGCCGCGTTGTGTATGAAATCATACTGCCCGAGCACCCTGTCGGCCGTCGGGTCGGTGCTGAACGGTGTGTTGTACGCCAACACCCGGTTATTGTCGGCATCCGCCACGTAGAGGTTGCCCGATCGGTCCGCCGCGACTCCTTTGGGATCGCACAAGTCGTTGGCGCTTGAGATCCCGCCGCCCGCGTCGAAATCGCACCCGCTCGAGGTGAAGTTGCCGCCCTGGCCGAAGACCGCATCGGCGGTGGCGTTGGTCAGCGGTGTATTGTACTCGAGCACTCGATTGTTGCTGGAATCCCCCACATAGAGATCGCCCGAGCCGTCCACTATGACTGACGCCGGGTTGCACAGGTCGACAGCCGTCGAATTACCACCGGTGTCGGAATTGCACATATCTGACGTGAAGTCCCCGCCTTGGCCGAAGACCGTATCGGCGGTGACATTGGTCAGCGGCGTGTTGTATTCGACCACCCGGTTGTTGCCGCCATCCGCCACGTAGAGATGGCCCGAACCGTCCAGCGCGACTCCACTTGGCGAGCACAAGTCTATCGCGGTCGAGCTGCCATCGCTGGTGTCGAAATCGCAGTCACTCGAGGTGAAGCTCCCGCCCTGGCCAAAGACTAGGGCCGCCGCGGCGCCGTTGGTCAGCGGAGAGTTGTACTCCAGCACTCGATCGTTGCTTAGGTCTGCCACGTAGAGGTTGCCCGACCGGTCCACCGCGACTCCCCATGGATCGCACAGGTCGGCACTGGTGGAGCTGCCATCGACGGTGTCGTCATTGCAGTCCGGCGACGTAAAGCTTCCGCTCTGGCCAAAGACCAGGTTGGCCGCGCCGCCTACGCACGGGAACACGTTGTCGCAGGACCCAGCTGGATTCGTGTACTCCAGCACCCGGTTGTTACCGGAATCCGCCACGTACAGGTTGCCCGACCCGTCCACCGCGACTCCCGCAGGATAACACAGGGTGTTCGCGCTGACGGTAGCGCCGGTCCCGTTGCAACCGTTGGAGAGAAAATCGGGCTGGCCTATCACCAGGTCTGCCGGAGCGCCGTTAGTGAATGAGGCGGCGTCGTTCCACTCCAGCACCCGGTGGTTGCCATAGTCAGCAACGTAAACTCGATTCGGCGTTGCGCTTAAGTCGATCGCTACGTCATTAGGACCGGACAGGCCCTTGCCATCCACCAGGTTGGCCCCGTTGTGCGCGAAATCCAACTGCCCCAGTACGCGATCGCCGGTCGTGCCGCCGGCTATCACTATCGCCGCACAGAGCCCGACAGCAATCATGGCGGCAGTAATCCCCAACCGCCGCCGATACCGTCCGCTTGGTTGTTCCACTTGCGAATTCACTCTCCGTCCGACGCAACCCGCCCCGTCAGGCTGCCATCAGATGGCCCGAGAGGTAGCAAAATATAACACGAAAACGACCACGAGTCGGACAAAAATTAAAGCGGGATCAGCTTTTAGAGCTCTGATTATGCCCCGGTACTCTATCCAGATGCGGCAACGCCGTTCCCCCCGAGGGAGAACGGCGTTGCCGGTTAGGTCAGTCAGTTTGGATGCGCCACGCTTATGGCAGCGTCGCGAACGCCGCTGAGTTGGCCGGACTGAAGCCGGTCGCGAACAGCGGGCCCTTCGACCACGTCCCGGCCGTCTGGCTGTACAGCTCCGAGTAAAAGCCGGTCGCGCCCGCATTGGCGCTGCCGCACAGGGACTGTGCCTCTGAAGTGCCGATCGGTGCCGACTCCAGGGTCGGCGACAGTTGCGTGCATGCGCCGCCGGCTACCAGGATATCGGTCTCGTCGCTGCCGGCTGAGAGCTCCTCCAGGGCCGGCCCTTCACGCGGCTGAGTGAGCGCGCCGGTCGTGCTTATGGTGCTGGTGGTCGGATTGTACAGGTCGACGTCACCCGTCGCCGCCTGCTTCAGGTTGGTCACCGATGTGCAGGTCGAAGGCAGCGTGCCGACTTCAGCGTCGACTCCGCCCGGCAGGATTATGTCGCCCGCATCCATGCCGGTCGCGATCAGTACCCCCGAGACCGCTTTCTTCGCGCCCATCGTGGTGCTCACCGTGGACCACGTCTGTGAGCTCGGAGTGTACACTTCCGCCGAGTTCAGCGTGGTCGCAACGATCTCGCCGCTGTTGGCCGGGCAGACCGCGCTATTGGCCTCGATACCGCCGAACACAACGAGGTTGCCTTCCGACGGGGTCGCTATCAGCTCGTCCAACTCGCGTGGCGTGTTCAGGTTCCCGGTGGTCTTGCTGAAGCTATTCGAAGCCGGGCTGTAGATGAACGAATAGTTCGACGACTCACCCAGGAACTCCACGAAGTCGCCGCCCGCCAGCAGGATATCGCCGCTGTCGCTCGGGATCGTCGCCGCGCCCTGGTCCACCATGCCGCACTCAAACGTATCGGCCACTGCCACGCCACCTGCGCCGGTCCCCGACGGTGCTGCGGTGGTCGTGTAGGTAAACGTGTCGCCAGTGACAGCTGTGCCTGGGCTGCCGGGACCGGTCACCACGTATTCTCCATCGTAGGTGTTGGCGGTTATGGATGACCCAATCTGTACGGCCGAAACCGTAACGTTGTCACCAACGATCAGCCCCGGTACAGGTGCGGTCGTAGTGACCGTTATACTCGTTCCGCTGGCCGTTGCCGACACGATGTTCCCAGCCGAGGCAAATCCACCTGACGCGGTGCTCGATCCGCTCGTGGTGGAGAAGGTAAATGTAGCGCCTCCATTGCTGATGCCGGTCACGATCCAGGAGTTGTTGAATCCATTGACACTGGTCCCGGCAACTATGACGTTGCTGCCCATCGTCAGGCCTGGCACCGCCGCCGCCGCGTTGACGGTTACCGTGGTGCCGCTTTCCGATGCCGAGTTGATCGGAGTCTCACTCGTCGCCAGAGCGCACACCGAAGGTAGCGCATTGGTGCATGCCGGTGACGAGGCGGACGACTCGCCCGCCGGGCATCCCGGAATCGGCGAGCTTATCGCGGTGAAGGTATCTGCCGTCGGGTTGTACAACTCCGCCGTGTTGAGTGCGGTCTCGCTCGGCGCTCCAGGTGGCGTGGTGCCGCCCAGGAACGAGATGCCGGTCGAACCGCCCACGATCAGCACGTCGCCATCCAGCGAGGTGCCGCTGCCCTGGATCAGGGTTGCGGTCGGCCCACTACGAGCGCTCGTCATCACGCCGCCGCTGCCGGCGCCGGCGAACGTGAACTGCTGGGTGCTCTCGTTATACAACTCCGCCGTGTTCAGAGCCTGGCAGAGGAAGGAGCCGCTGGTTCCGCCATATATTGACGGCCCGCAGTCGTTGCCGCCCACGATAAGGGTCAGCCCGTTGGGCAGCGCAACTGAAGCAGTCGACTCGCGCGGCGTATTGAGGTTGCCCGTCGTCTTCACGAAGGCTGGCGGGGTCGCGGTTTCGTTGAAGATCTGAGTGGTCGCGCTCGAGTTGGTCGAGGTCGCCAGTTCCAGCAATCCTTCCAGCTTGCCGCCGGTGTCGCCGCCCGCCATCAGGAGATCGCCCGTCTCTCCCATCGCCACTGTTGCTGTGGCGGTCGGGGTCGGTGTCAAGGTGGCCGTCGCCGTCGCAGTTGACGTCGCGGTCGCCGTGGCAGTTGCGGTCGCCGTCGCCGTGGTCGACGAGGTTGACGTTGCGGTCGCCGTCGCCGTGTTGGTCGCCGTCGCGGTTGCGGTGTTGGTCGCGGTCGCCGTCGCCGTATTGGTGGCGGTGGCCGTGTTGGTCGGAGTGGCCGTCGCGGTTGCGCCGGTTATGGTCGCGGTCGGAGTGGCCGTCGCCGTCGCCGTATTGGTCGCGGTCGCCGTGAGGGTCGCCGTCGCGGTTGCGGTTGCGACGGTTGCCGTCGGCGACGCGGTCGCCGTCGCGGTGTTCGTCGCGGTGTTGGTCGCTGTCGCAGTATTGGTCGCCGTATTCGTCGCAGTACTGGTTGCGGTTGCCGTCGCGGTTGCGGGGGTCGCGGTCGCCGTTGCGGTCGCGGTTGCAGGGGTCGCGGTCGCCGTTGCGGTCGCGGTGGCGACGGTCGCCGTCGGCGTTGCGGTCGCGGTTGCTACGGTTGCGGTCGGACTCGCCGTCGCCGTCTCAGTCGCAGTTGATGTCGCAGTATTGGTCGCAGTCGCGGTCGCCGTGTTGGTCGCGGTCGCCGTGTTGGTGGCGGTTGCAGTATTGCTCGCTGTCGCTGTCGCTGTATTAGTTGCGGTCGCGGTCGCGGTATTGGTCGCCGTCGCCGTATTGGTCGCGGTCGCGGTCGGCGACGCGGTTGCAGTCGGCGTCATGGTCGGCGTCGCGGTCGATACTGTCAGAGAAGATTCTCCCTTCAGCTTGACCTCCGCGCTGGTCTTCCCTTTTTCCGCGTCGCTGCTGATTTCGACGCTGCCGGTGTCATCCTTACTCTTGATAGGTCCGGGGCCCGTGAACTCAACTGTAACGTCGAGAGTCCCCTTGCCCGTAATCGTGCTCGACCCGCCGCCTGACGTGATGCTGAAGTCGGGACTGGAACCGGAATTGATCGTCACGGTTACGTCCAGGCTGTCCGTTCCCCCGTTTTTGATTTTGAAAGTCTTGGTCTCGGTGTCGGTGCTGCTGTTCTTCTTGATGTCGAAGCTCAACGACTTGGGCGAGACGGAAAGTTTGCTGGCTGAACTGCTGTCAGGCTCCAGAAACGATTGCGCTGATGCAGGACGCGCAAACGCAGCCAACAGAAACAACAGTGAGAAAGTAAGGCCAACTAGTGACCGCGCGAACGACCTATTGAAACGCATCGACAAGTTCCTCCCGGACAGCAGTGTCTAAACCGCTCGCGAACGTAATCTGCGCAGCGCAAATTTGTCAAGCGAAAGGTCTCTGCAGATGTGCTCTACAGTACCCAAACTGTGGCTCTAGACCCCTAAATTGGCACCTCGAGTGTCAGAATGTTCCAAAATAACTGCCAAAGAATTGTTATTTCACAAAATTCGTCGCTTTCTGGTGCAATAAAGATGGGCGAATGCCTTCCAATGTGACTAGAGTGGGCGCTCGATGGCAATGCCGGATTACGCTCCAGGCGTGCTCTCGTATCGGTGCGATGCGATCGGGAAGGCTATTTCGGCGCCGCGCGGGTTTCCCGTAAAAACTTGCGGGCGTCGTTAGAGAGGAGGTTTGACAAGCGCAGCACAAGCTCTTATTGGTGAGCGGCGCAAGATTCGGGGACGGGAAAAAGTATTCAACGCACTTAATGTCTCGGGAGGATTTATGAAAAGATTTGTCTTAGGTCTAGTAATGGTGGGCGCCTTCGCTCTGGCCGCCGCTCCGAGGGCCAACGCGACCGCGCCAAGCTTCTGCGGCCACGACTACGCGTTCCTGGTGACCGGCACCGAACCTGTCACCGCAACCACCGCGGCCGCAACTTATCCGCTGAACTACGTCGCCGGAGTGGGCGTGCTGCAATTCGGAGCGGCCGTCGGTACCGAGCCCACCTGTGCCTCCGTCGGCGGCGAAATGATCTACATCGATAACGATTACGAGACGTTCGAGGGTGGTCCGGAAAACTGCTCCACAATCAGCTCTGCGGAGGGCACTCTTCCATGCTTCGCCGGCACCGACGCTTACATCACCGGCGGGGTTGGTCCTGGCCCGGCCAATAGCTATACCGTTGAGCTCGGGGCGACTTTCAATGCCGTCGTCGGGGTAGGCAATTCGGCCGACATCACGCTGCCCTTTACCTTCACGGTATTTCAAGAAGCTGCGGGCGCTACGCTGGCTGGAAATAGCAATATTCCGGGCGACTGCAACGCATACGATTCAGACTTTGGTTGCGGACCGACGGCACCCACGCCGCCTGTGGGTCCCGTGCTGAGTTTCACCGCCCAGCGGCAGGAAGAATCCAACCAGGGCAATGTTCCGACGGTGTACGGCGCAGCGCCGTACCTCGGTCTGAGCTCAGTTCTGTGCACCGGGTTCGGCGGCAACAGCACCGATCTGGTCGCCAATGGACAGGCAACCCAGACGGACGAAGCGACCGGCACTTATGGCGCCACTTCGGGTGCGCTGTCGGTCTTCTCGAACGGCTATGCTTTTGGAACTCTGACCTTTAACTCAAACGACGATGTCGGCAATACTACCGGCGCGCCAAACTACGTCTGCGACTTCCAGCAATTGCCCCAGGGCTATACCGACATGGGCTCTGGCGAAGTCTACAAAGACGGCACGACCAATAACCAGGCGGACCTTTACGACGAGTACTACGCCGCCAGCCTGCCGACACCGTTGTGCCGCGATGCGGATGCCGGACTCACGGTTCCCGCAGCGATTGGCGCCAACGAGGTCAACAGTTCAGTGCTTTGGGGAACGAGTAACGGTGGCACATACACCATCGTGACCGGAGTTGCGACGCCGGCTCTGCTTGGTGGCGCATACCTGCCGCCGGGCGAGATTGCCACCTGCACGGGTCTGTCCGAGTCACCTGTGCCGGGTACTTTCACGATGTCGGTCGTACCGGCCACGGCGACCGTATCGGTTCCCGGAACGGTCAATTTGGGGCTCCACCTCGCCAATACCAGCGTGGGTGAATGCGCCGCTGGTGCCGAGCTGATTCCAACCGGGACCAACGCGGGCAACTCGACCACCGGCCAAAGCCAGGTGTGCCACCTGACGTTGACCGAACCGGGTTCGCTGACCGAGGCTGATTCGAACAACTACACGCCTTCGGCTACGTGGACCGCGGGATGCACCTGCACCGCAAAGGCCATAACGAATGCGTCCTGCACCGGGAACCTTGCGCCCTATGGTTGTTGCACAGGCCTCCATGCTGGAACTTGCGTGGCAGAGAGTGACACTTACGAAATCGGCGCGTCAGCGGTAAGCCCGACCGGTTCGGGCGGCGATAACGGCACCTGCCTGCTTACTTTCACCGGCAACGCGTCGGGAGAGACACCTGAGACCCTCACCTGCAAGAACTAGGGTCGATGGGTGAAGTAGCGGAGCGTCAGCTCATATAAACGACAGCAGCCGGACGGCGGGCCAGCAATGGCCCGCCGTCCGCATTTGAGTCTGAGTTTTTCTGCCCTTCCGACTTCTTGTGTCATTCTAGAGCGTCTCTCAATGACTTCGCTTCCACCAGACCGAAGCCCTGAGCGCAGTCGAAGGGGAAGAATCCCGGATCCGGAGCAGTGTGCGGAAAACATCGAACGACAAGCGTTACTACGTCTATATGAAGGGTGCTCTCTGTGTTTTTGTTCCTAGTCTTTGTGTCATTCTAGAGCGAAGCGAAGAATCCCGGATCCGGAAGCAGTGTGCGGAAAACATCGAACGGCAAGCACTACTACGTTTATATAATGAGCAGTCCGTCGCGCACGCTGTATACTGGCGTGACCAACGACCTCGAGCGGCGGGTAAACGAACACAAAAGCGGCGCGGTAGCCGGGTTCACGAAGCGCTACAGGATCGACCGCCTCGTCTATTTTCAGGAAACAAGCGATGTCGGGGCAGCAATCGCCGCAGAGAAGCAGATCAAAGGTTTGCTGCGCCGGAAGAAGATTGCACTAATTGAACAGGAAAACCCGACCTGGCGCGATTTGAGTGCTGAGGAATAGAAGAAAGAATCGGGATTCTTCGCTTCGCTCTAGAATGACAAAAGGATTTGGAGCGGAAACAAGATCGGGATTCTTCCCCTTCGCTCTAGAATGACACACACGGAATGACACACACGGACGGAAAGAAGATCGGCACTTTCGTGCTTGCGGTCTCGACCGATATGCACTATCGATGCACCGGAGATTGAAGAAGATTCTTAAGGATTGGAAGGAGAACAATGAGCATGAAATCCACCGTAGCCGCGGCTATCGCGCTGGTCCTTGCGATTGCCGCCACTACCGCGTCGGCCGGCGTCGTAATCTCGCAGGAGTTGTCACTAAGCAGCCAGCCGGTTGGCAGCAAGACCGACCAGACCCTGATGATCCAGGGTCATAAGCAAAAATTCATCAACGGCGATCGCGAGTTCATCACTGATCTCGACGCCGGAAAGATGTACCTTCTCCTGCCGAAGGAAAAGCAGTCCCTTGAGATGCCGTTTCCGCCCGCCGGAGGATCCCAGCGCGTGATGGCGCGCGAAGGATTACCCGATTTACCGCCCGGATTGAAAAAGACCGACCGCGCCGACAAAGTCGCCGGATACGATTGTCAGGATTACACCGGCACTGTGCCTGTTGCTATGAGCACCCTCGCGATAACTCAATGCGTGTCGAGCAACGCGCCCGGCGCCAAAGAGTTCGTCGAGTTTCAAAAGGCGATGGTGAAAGCGTTGACGGCGCAAAAGGCCAAGCAGGGCGCGGCGCCGCTGGCGCTCACTGCCGAAATTCCCGACGGCATCCCGCTCTCCACGGTCAGCACCAGGACGGTAAATCCCTTCAAGCCGTCGCCCAAAATTCCGCCCGAGGCGCGGGCGAAAATCGAAGCGGCGCTGGCCAGAAACAAACCGCTCATCAGGACCACCACGGTCACGAAAATCGAAGTCAAAGACCTTGCGGCTGACACCTTTGTTGTGCCGGCCGACTACAATAAGAATCTAAAGAATCCGACGTCCAAGCTGCCTCCTCCGCCAAAGCCTGGCGCCGCGCCCGGTTCGGCAATGGACCATGGTGCGCCCGCCGCTCCCGCCGCCTCAGCATCGCACTGAACTCTAATTCGCCGGGCCGTGCGGACAGTATCCGCACGGCCCGCATGAGCCGATCGGAACAATCGGTGGACGGTCAGCGGCATGCAACCACTTCAGGCTGGAACCTCGAGCCGCGCGATGCCGCGATACTCGCCGCGATCCTGGCCGCGACCGTCGCCGTCTATCTTCCGAGTCTGCGCAATGGCTGGATGTTCGATGATTGGGATGAGTTTCTAAATAACAGTTACATTCATAGCTGGTCGTTCGTCTGGAAGTCATTTCGCTATGACAGCTGGTGGTTTCGAAATCCCGACGCGCTGCCGCAGAGCGTGTACTATCGGCCGCTGCAGAACGTATGGTTCGCGGCGAACACCTTGTTCTTCGGAACGCATCCCGCGGCGTGGCATCTGGCGACGGTCGTTTTGCACGTGGTCGCCGTGGCGCTGTGCTTTCGCGTGGCGCAATTGCTCACCCGCAACGTCGCGGCAGGGTTGTTGACGGCGGCGATTTTCGCGGTGATGCCGGCCCATGTCGAAGGGGTGGCGTGGGCCAGCGCGATCCCGGAACCGCTGTCCACGGTTTTTGAGCTGGGCGCGATGGTCTTCCTGATCGGGCGCCAGCCGGGCTGGTCGCGCGGGTTGTTAATCTCGGCAATTTTATATGCGTGCGCAATTCTGTCGCATGAGAGCGCAATCCTCTTTCCGTTGATCGTCTTCGCATACATTTTTCTGTTCGAAGGCGGCGATGAAGTGGGAACGAGACTGCGGATACTGTCGGCGCTGCGCGCCTGCGCGCCATTCGTGATCGTGGCGATCGCATACATGTGCGCGCGCGTGAATGCGCTGGGATTGGATTTTCTTTTTGGACCTCAATATTCGGCCAATTACAACACCGGACCGATGATGGTGCGTGCCGTCGTAGTATCGAAGCCCCACTACAGTGCGGCTCAGATCGCGATGACACTGCCAGTGGTGTTGATTGCTTATCTTGCCGTGCTGGCGCTCCCAGGATTGGCGGACCCGGCTCACGCGGTGGAGTGGATTACGCACCCCGAGCCACTCGTATTCATATCCGCGGCCGCCCTGGCGATCCTCGCGGCAGCGGCCTTCGGGTTGGCGTGGCGCAGCTCCAATCGCCGCATCTATCTCTTTTGCGCGTTCTGGAGCCTTATCACGATGGCGCCGGCCCTGAACCTGAACGCGCTTTGGACTCTGGTCGAAGACCGCTATCTCTACGCGCCGTCCTTCGGATGGAGTCTGGCGGTCGCAGTTGCTGTGTTGGAGATTGCAGCGTCCGGTTCAATAGCGCGCAAGGCTGTCGGCGCCGCGACGGCGGCGCTGTTAGCGCTGTACGCTGTATCGACGATGCAGATAGAGCACTATTGGCACGACGACGTGAGCTACTTCCAACGATGTGTGGAAATCGCGCCCTATCATAAGAGCTATCGCGCCCGGCTGGCGCAGGCGATGAACGGAGCCGGCGACTTCGAGGGGGCGTTGCGCGCGCTTCAGCGTGGAACCACTCTCGACCCCGGTGACGCGCAGATGCGCCTCACGCTCGCGCGGCAATATCAGATGATGGGACGAGAGCAGGACTTTGAGCGTGAGTACCGGAAGTATAATGAACTCTACGCGGCAACGCTCCAAGCGCCTGGCGCCGCACAAAGTTCCGCGACTCCGTCGCCATGATGAAATCGAAAGCATCGCTCGCGGCCACAACCGAGGAAACGCATCCAGCCACGCAGGTCTGGGGCATGACTTCGCGGCAGGCCGCGATCCTCGCCGCGATCGTGTTTGCGACGATCGCGATCTATCTGCCGAGCCTGCGCAACGGCTGGGTGACTGACGACTGGGGGATATTTGTAGATAACAGCCTGATTCACAGCTTCTGGTCGTATGTCTGGAACTCATTCCGCTATGACAGCTTCTGGTTTCGAGATCCGTCTTCGCTGCCGCAGAGCCTGTACTATCGGCCGCTGGTGAACACATGGTTCGCGGCCAATGAGCTGTTGTTCGGAGCACATCCCGCGCCGTGGCATCTGGCGAAAGTAGTCCTGCACGCAGTCGCGGTGGTGCTGTGCTTCCGCGTGGCGCAATTGATCAGTGGCGATGTCGCAGCAGGGCTGCTGGCAGCGGCGATTTTCGCAGTGATGCCGGCCCAGGTCGGCGGGGTGGTGTGGACCAGCGCAGTTCCCGAACCGCTATCAACTGTTTTCGAGCTGGCCGCGATGGTCTTCCTGATCGGTCGAAAGCCAGGCTGGTCGCGTGGGTTGTTCATTTCGGCAATTTTATATGCGTGCGCAATACTGTCTCATGAGAGCGCGATGCTCTTTCCGCTAATCGTCTTCGCGTACATTTTTCTGTTCGAAGGCAGCGATGCGGCGGGCACGAGACCGCGAATAGTTTCGGCGTTGCGCGTATGCGCGCCATTCGTGGCCGTGGTGATCGTCTACATGTGCGCGCGCGTGAATGCTTTGGGATTGGATTTTCTTTTCGGACCTCATTACTACGCCAACTTCAACGCGGGACCGATGGTCGTGCGTGGCTTTGTACAATACAAGCCTCACTACAGTCCGGCTCAGGTCCTGATGACTCTGCCAGTGGTGTTGCTTGCTTACCTTGCCGTGCTGGCGATTCCGGCGATGGCGGGCCCAGCTCATGCGGTGGAGATGATCACGCATCCGCAACCGTTCGTATTTGCATCCGCGGCGATACTGGCGGTTGTCGCAGCGGCGGTCTTCGTGTTCGCGCGGCGCAGCTCGAATCGCCGCATCTATTTGTTTTGCGCGGTCTGGAGCCTTCTCACGATCGCGCCGGCGCTGAATCTGAACGCTCTCTGGACGATGGTCGAAGACCGCTATCTCTACGCGCCATCATTCGGATGGAGTCTGGCGGTCGCGGTTGCCGTGTTGGAGATTGCCGCGTCCGGTTCGAGAACACGCAAGGCCGTCGGCGCCGCGATGGCGGTGCTATTGGCGTTGTACGCCGTATCGACGATGCAGACCGAGGGCTATTGGCACGACGACGTGGCGTTCTCCCAGCGATGCCTGGAAATCGCGCCCTATAATTTGGACTATCGCAACGGGCTAGTCTCCGCGATGAACAAGGCCGGCGACCCCGAAGGCGCGGTGCGTGCACTGCAGGATGGCGTGACTCGCGACCCCGGCGATGCGCATATGCATCTAAAGCTCGCGCAGCAATACCGGTTGATGGGGCGAGAGGTGGACTTCGAACGAGAGTTCATGAAGTCCAAGGAACTCTCGACGATCCAACGGAATCGCGCGGCACAAAGTTCTGGTGCATCGCCGGCTGCGAATCCGTCGCCGTGATGGCTGCAAGCCGGCGCAATCTTGCCGGGTGCGCGAGCGGCGTGCGATTATGCCGGTTCAGTCAAGTCATCGGCGAGAGATCGTGAAATCGAAAGCAGCTATCGTGCCCTCGACGCGGGAAGTGTGGGTAGCGTCCCCGGCCACGCTGGTCTGGGGCCTCACCTCGCCGCAGGCCGCGATACTCGCCGCCATCGTGCTGGCAACGATCGCAATCTACCTTCCGAGTCTGCGCAACGGGTGGGTGTTCGACGATCGGCTGATAATTGTAGACAACAAGCTGATTCACAATTTCTGGCCGTACGTCTGGAACTCGTTCCGCTATGACGTTTGGTGGTTCCTGGAGCCCGGCGGGCCGCCGCGGAGCGCGTACTATCGGCCGCTCGAGAACGTATGGTTCGCGGTGAATGAGCTGCTGTTCGGAACGCATCCCGCGGCGTGGCATCTGGCGAAGATCGTCTTGCACGGATTCGCGGTGGTTCTGTGCTTCCGGCTCGCGCAACTCATCACGCACAGCTCGGCCATAGCGTTACTGAGCGCGGCAGTCTTCGGACTGCTTCCGGCCAACGTCGAGTCGGTGGTGTGGGCGTCCGCGATTCCGGAACCCCTGTCGACGATATTCGAGATCGGCGCGCTGTGCTGTTTCATCAACCGCAAACCCGGGTGGTCGCGCGGCCTGGTGTTTGCGTTGATCCTGTACGCCGGCGCGCTGCTGAGTCATGAAACAGCGATCCTCTTTTGGTTGATCGTGGCAGCATATCTCTTTCTGATCGAAGCCCGACCCGCCCGCGAATCGATGCGGCTTGCGGCTCCGTTCCTGATGGTTGCGATTCTGTACCTGTGCGCACGTCTGAATGCGCTCGGGGCCAGCGATTTCCTGGGTATGCCGTACGCCCAGGCGGTCGCTGTGTCAGTCGGATGGGCGAGACCGGTTCCTCCGCCCGGACTACTCGACTTCATTTTTACGGCGCCTGTGGTGCTCCTGACCTATGTCGGTGTGCTGATGGTTCCGGGAATCGCGGGTCCCGCGCACGACGTGCGTTGGATCGTCAGTGTCGCGCCCATCACGTTCATTGCGGCAGGCCTGCTTGCAGTTCTGGCGGCGATCGCATTCGCAGTAGTGTGGAGGAGTTCCTATCGCAACCTTTATCTGTTTTGCGCGGCGTGGAGTGCGCTGACACTCGCGCCTTCCATGAAACTCGGTTCGATATTCGCTCTGGTCCAGGACCGCGTCCTCTATGCGCCGTCGTTTGGATTCAGCCTGGCGGTTGCTACGCTGGCGGTACAGCTCGCGGCCATCAGCCCGCGTGCCCGCACCGCGGTGGCGGGTGCGACGGCGCTCCTGCTGGCCGCCTACGCGCTTTCCGCGGTACGGCTCGAGCACTACTGGCACGACGACCTGACATTCTATGCGGGCTGCGTGACCTACGATCCTCACAATGTGGAGTATCTGCGAGCGCTGGTAAAAAACCTCAATGAGAAGGGCGATCTCACCATGGCGATGAATGCGCTCCAGAATGCGGTGAGTTTGAACCCGGACAATCCTTATCTTCACGTCCAGATGGCGAAGCAGTACGCAATGATGCAGCGCGGGGCCGATTTCGCGGCCGAGATGGCGAAGACGCGGGCGCTTTGGGCAAGAGAGCGCGCCGCCAGCGCCGGGGTCGCGCCCGGCAACGCGGCGACTGCGATTCCGGTACCGCGATGAAATCGAAAGCCGCTATCGCACCCCTGACGCGGGAAGTGTCGGAAGCGTCCCCGGTTACGGTGGTCTGGGGCCTCACCTCGCGACAGGCCGCGATACTCGCCGCGATCTTGCTGGCGACGATCGCAATCTACCTTCCGAGTGTGCGCTATGGATGGATGTTCGATGATTGGGACGAATTTGTAAATAACAAGCTGATTCACAATTTCTGGCCGTTTGTCTGGAACTCGTTCCGATATGACGGCTGGTGGTTTCGAGCTCCCGGCAATCTTCCGCAGAGCGCATACTATCGGCCGATCGAGAACACCTGGTTCGCGGTGAATGTGCTGCTATTCGGAATGCATCAGGCGGCGTGGCATCTGACGAAAATTGTCCTGCACGTGGTCGCGGTGATGCTGTGCTTCCGCGTGGCGCAATTGCTGACCGGCGATGTCGCAACGGGGTTGCTGACGGCGGCGATCTTTGGCGTCATCCCGGCGCACGTCGGCGCCGTGGTGTTCGCAAGCGCGATCCCGGAGCCGCTCTCGACAGTTTTTGAGTTGGGCGCGATGATCTTCCTGATCGGCCGCCAGCAGGGTTGGTCGCGCGGATTGATCATCGCGCTGATTCTATATGCATGCGCAACACTGACTCACGAGAGCGCGATCCTCTTTCCGCTGATCGTCTTTGCATACGTTTTTCTGTTCGAGAGAGGCGACGCGACGGGTACGAGACTGCGGATAGTTTCGGCACTGCGCGTCAGTGCGCCATTCGTTATTGTGGCGATCGCCTACCTGTGCGCGCGCCTGAACGCGCTCGGGCCGCATTTTATGTTCGGTACTAATTTCCCCGCCAGCATGCTGGCCGCGCGCGGCTTCGTGTTGTCGAAGATCCACTACAGCCCGGCCCAGGTTTTGATGACTCTGCCGATGGTGTTGATCACTTATCTTGCCGTGCTGGTGCTCCCCGCGATGGCGGGTCCAACCCATACGGTCGGATGGATCACGCACCCCGAGCCAATCGTATTCGTAACCGCGGCGGCGTTGGTGCTTCTCGCGGCGGCCGCTTTCGTGCCGGCGTGGCGCAGTTCGAGCCGCCGCATCTATCTGTTTTGCGCGGTATGGAGCCTTCTCACGATGGCGCCGGCGCTGAACCTGAACGCCCTGTGGTGGCTAGCCGAAGACCGCTTTCTCTACGCGCCATCATTCGGATGGAGTCTGGCGGTCGCAGTTGCCGTGGTGCAGATAGCTGCCGCCGGTTCCACAGCGCGCAAGGCCGTGGGCGCCGCGATGGCGATGCTCCTGGCCGTGTACGCCGTATCGACGATGCAGACTGAGCGCTACTGGCACGACGACGTGGCCTTCTTCCAGCGATGCGTTGAAATCGCGCCAAATAATCCGGACTATCGCCTCAGGCTGGCCGGCGCGATGAACAGGGCCGGCGACCCCGAGGGAGCGGTGCAAGAGCTGCGGGTCGGAACGACTCTCGACCCCAACGAAATGCATCTGCACCTGAGGCTCGCGCAGGAATATAAGATGATGGGACGAGAGCTGGAGTTTGAGCAGGAGTTCCAGAAGTTCAATGAACTTTCCACGGCAATGATCAGACGGCGGAGCGCCGCGGAAGGTCCGGACGCGTCGGCACCGGCAAGCGCGCCCTGAGCGCGCGGCGCAACGCGGCGATTGATTTACAGCAATGGCAGAACTATCGTCATCGGACGAATGAAATCAGGATGAGCAGCGATGAGTTCGGATAAAAGCATCAGGCGAGACTTCCGCTTCGGGCTGGCGACGATCGCGGCGCTGGCTTTGTCGATAGGGATTGCCATGGGGAACATGTCGCCGGCGCGGGCGCAGAGCGATGACGCGTCGGGGGATGCGGCCAGCGCACAGGCGCCGTCGGATCAATCGGATTCGAGCGCCGCAGCGAGCGCCGCCGCCGATGCCGCCACCGAGGCGCACGCTGCCGCGGATACCGCAGAGCAAGCGCTCGAGTCCGCGACGGAGGCGCGCGATCAGCTTGAAGGCGATAACGCGCCGCAAGATCAGATTGACGCCGCCAATGCGGCAGTCGCCCAGGCGCGCGCCGAAAAGGAAGCCGCCGACGACGCCGCGCAAAAGGCGGACGAAGCCGCCGGCGAAGCAAACCAGTAAGAATTAGGTAGCTCGATCCTGCGCGGGCGCGCTGACGACGACGCGCACGGACTCTGTAGCGCCCAGTCGGCGGCGTGTCGCAATAGCGGCTAATTGACCCGATATATCGACAGAGCGCCAGGGATTTTGTAAATCTGGACGCGGGCAGAGGTGAGAAACGGTCAAGATTGCCGCCCTCCGGAGTCAGCATGCAACCGTTGCGGAGGCGTGGTATTAGCCGATTTGATAGCTTTTTTGCTGGACCGGATGTCCTCAATGAGCTATTTCTTCGCTCTACGTTACTCTGAATGACGCATTATGGACTGTGGATGTCGTAGCTGCCGTAGGTGTTATAGACGGCGTACACGGGTTGATTCGAGCGTCAGGATTTACCAAGGTTGTCGGTCGGTATGGGGAGCAAAGGGCTGAATCATAGAGAGCGGCCAAATTCACGGCCCAGTCGCGCGGTGATGCATTTGCTCACAAGCAGTGTATTCGGCGGCGCCGAGGAGCATGCGCTGTCAATCCTGACCGCGATGAGCGCGCATGGCTTCGAGCCCCGTCTGGCGGCGCCGAGCGAGCTGATTGCATCGATGGAACCTGCGCTTTCTGCGGCGGGCGTGAAGTGTCTGCCGCTCAAGTTCTCGTCGCGGCTCGACGTGGCAGCCGGAGCGCGCCTGCTGCGATTCATCCGCCGCGAAAATATCGCGCTGGTGCATTGCCATTTGTTCACTGCCAGTCTCTATGGCGCCGGAATCGCCCGGATGGCGGGGGTCGGCGCGGTGCTCGAGACCTGTCATGGTCCCGAGGCTTGGCGGATGGGAAAAGGCCTGCGCGCGCGGTTCTGGGTGGATCGGCAGGTCGGACGGCTGGTGGATATGTATATCGCGGTGTCGCACGCGGCGGCCCGTCATCTGACCGTAACCAAAGAGGTGCCAAAGGACAAAATCCGCGTGATTCACAACGGGCGCGATCTGGATCATTTCGCACCGATGGATCCGCAGCGGCGCATGGCGACTCGCGCCGCGCTGGGGCTGGGCGATGAGCCGGCGATTCTAACGATGGCGCGGCTGGACGATCAGAAGGGGCATCGGCATCTGATCGATGCGCTCACGATCCTCGCGCCGCGACGGCCGAACCTGGTTACGCTGCTGGCGGGCGAGGGTCCGCTCGAACAGAGCTTGCGCGCGCAATGTGCGGCGCTGGGGCTGGGCCATCGCGTGCGATTCCTCGGTTACCGGCGCGACGTGCCGGAGTTGCTCGAAGCGGCGGACATCGTGGTGCTGCCGTCGCTGTACGAGGGTCTGCCGCTGGTGGCGATCGAGGCGCTCGCGGCGGGACGCCCGATGGTCGCGACGGAAGTCGATGGCACGCCCGAGGTGGTCATCCACGAAAAAACCGGACTGCTGGCGCCGCCGGCGAATCCCGCCGCGCTGGCGGCGGCGATTGAGCGACTGCTCGACAATCCGGCGTTGGCATCGCGGCTCGCGTCAGAGGGACGGAAGTTCGTTGGGGAGAATTTCGCGTTGCAGCGGCAAATCGAACAGACCGTTGCGCTTTATTCCGAGCTGACCGGCCTTGGCCGGGAAGGAGAAGCGGCTTAGCGGGAACTAGCTTCGGGGGACGCAAAAATTGACGAGCCTGTTTTACATTTCAGCATTTCTGCTGTTGTACGCGTATGTGCTGTATCCAGCCGTGCTGATTGCACTGTCGGCGTTGCGGCCGCGGCGCGGCGACTCCGCCGATGGCATTGAAGCGCCGTCGTTGTCGGTGATCGTCGCGGCCTACAACGAAGAACGTTGTATCGCTCAGAAAATCGAAAATTTTCTTTTTGTGGCCTGTCATTACCCGGGCGAGGCCGAGATGATCGTGGTGTCGGACGGTTCGAGCGACCGCACCGCGGAAATCGCGGCGTCGATGGCGTCGGAGCGGGTGCGCGTCATTCGCCAGGACGCGCGGCGTGGAAAGGGAGTCGCTGTGAACGCGGGCGCAGCGGCCGCGCGCAGCGAGGTGCTGGTGTTCACCGACGCGAACTCGATGTTCGCGCCGGACGCCCTGGAAAAGATTGCGCGTCCGTTCGGCGACAAATCGGTTGGCCTGGTGACGGGCGTATCGCGCTATCCGGAGCAGACGATCGGATCCGCGTATCAACGCTACGAGCAGATGCTGAAGGCGCTGGAATCGCGGCTCGGAGTAGTCGCGACGGCGGATGGCGCAATCTACGCGATGCGCAAGAGTCTGTTCAAGGAAATGGATCCGGCACTGATCAACGACTTCATGCATCCGATTCTGGTATCGCTGCAAGACGCGCGGTCGGTAATGTCGCGCGATGCGGTGTGCTTCGAGGAATTCACGGCGGCGAGCGAATTCGCACGCCAGGTGCGGATGGTCTCGCAGGCAGCGCTGGTGTATTTCCACTTGCTACCGGAACTAATGAGGAAGCGACGCTGGGGGTCGATATTGGTCCTCAGTTCGCATAAGCTTCTACGTTGGTTGACCGCTCCTCTGCTGGCGATCGCGGTAATCGTGACCGTGCCGCTGGCCGAGCGCGGGGGGACCTTCCAAGGAATTCTGGGCCTGGAGATATTGTTCGCGATCGTCGCGGCAATCGGTATGGTCGCGAGCCGTCGCGGCACCGAAGGCAAGGCGACCTTCGCTTACCAGTTTATTGCGCTCAACTGCGCGCAGGCGATTGGACTGTGGCGATGTTTTGCCGGCGCAGTGCCGGTCGTTTGGGAACCGCGAAAGCTCTAATCGGGGGATGAAAGATTGAGTGTTGTAGTTTGCAGTGAGAATCGACGCGCGGATTGGGATGACCTGATCGCGAATTGCGCCGACGCGACGTCGGGTCATCTCTGGCAATGGCGCGAGGTGATCGGATCGGCGTACGGGTTCGATTCCCATTACCTGATCGCACGCGATGAGCGCGGCTGTCCGATTGCGGCGGCGCCTTTTGTTTTCGTGCGCAGCCTGCTTTACGGCAACGAGCTCGCGTCGATGCCCTACATAGACTACGGCGGGGTATGCCACGCCGACTCGCTGGATTCAGCGGGGCGTGACGCGGCGGATGCCGAGCTGATCGCGCACGCGCGCGAGCTGGCCCCGAAGCTGCGCGCCAAGCGCCTGCACATCCGCAGCCTGCAGCCGTTACAACCGCCATTTGAAATCAGCACGGAGAAGGTGGCGCAACATCTGGCGCTCGCGTCGACGGTAGATGAGCAGTTGCAGCGGCTGCCGTCGGAGCGCCGCAATCGTCTCAAGCGAATCCAAAAGCTGGGGCTCAGCGTAGACGTGGGCGACCCGACCGATCCGTCGGGGCTGGCTGATCTTTGCGCGGTCTATTCGGAGAACATGCGCGATCTTGGATCGCCCACCCACGGCCGCCGATTCTTCAGCCAACTAGTCAACCATCTGCGCGAGCGGCTTTCGCTGATTCGCGTTCGCAACAAAGGTCGCGTGATCGCGGCCGGGCTGGCGATGAATTTTCGCGGCTTCATGACGTTACCGTGGACGGGTGCTACCGCCGAGGCGCGCCCGGTGTACGGTAGCAACGCCCTGTACTGGGCGGGGATACGGCTCGGCATCGAGTCCGGCTGCCACACCTTTGATTTCGGGCGATCGACATTCGGCTCTGGAATTTTCGAATTCAAGCGGCAATGGGGGCCGACTCCGGTGCAGCCATATTGGAGCACGCTGTATCTTTCGCCGCGCGCTGCGGCGCCGCGGCAGCGGAAGGGCCTGCAGGCCATCAGCCGCCTGTGGCGCTACATGCCGCTGGGAATCGCGCGCACGGTGGGACCGGGGCTGCGACGGGGGATCTCGAATTGAGTTCGATGGCGGCATCGCGTTTCGGAATCGAGAAAGCTGCGGGCGAGCCCTCGCGCATGCGCCGCAATGCTTACCGCTTCATCGGCGAGATTCACATTCCGGGACGGATTCGACTTAACCACGTATTCCGCGAGATCAATGGTCTGGGCCTGCCGAACAATGGCGTGAGGATGCTCGATGCGGGCACGGGGCGCGGCGATATCGCGCTTCATTGCGCGCGACTGCATCCGGATTGGCGGGTGCATGGAATCGATCTGCTCGATGACAGAGTCGAACGGTGTCGAACGGCTGCAGGGAACCTGGCACTGCGCAACGTCAGCTTCAGCCGCGACAATCTGCTCAACCTGTCGGCAAGAGAACAGTATGACCTGATCACTAATACCGACGTGCTCGAGCATATCGAGGACGATCGCGGCGCGATGGCGAATCTGGCGCGGGCGCTGGCGCCCGGCGGCTACCTGCTGCTGACGTTTCCCTCGGTGCCGCAGCGCCGTCATCTGAAGCTAGTCGCATGGCGCGAGCGTCGAATCGGATTCAAGCCCGAGGACATCGGTCACGTGCGGCCGGGCTACTCGCCCGAGATGATCAACGGGCTGGCGCGCGAGGTCGGTCTTGAAACCGTCAAGACGGTTTGGACGTACGGTCCGTTTGGCAATCTAGCGCACGACCTGTTTTTCGTGCTCGGCGACAGCAAGCCGAATCCGATTGTGTTCGCAGCGTCGCTGCCGTTTCTGCTCGCGCTGAGCTTTCTCGAGAATCACACGCCGACGCGGCACGGCTCCGGGCTGCTGGCGATAGTGAGGAAACCGGCCAACCGATGAAGGCAAGCATCTTCGTATTGATGGACGCGCTGGGCTGGGAATGGATCAAGGAGGATCCGTTCCTGAAGGAGGTCGCGCCCTATCGGCGTCCGCTGGATTCGGTGCTTGGGTTCAGCACTGCCGCGATTCCGTCGATTCTGACCGGGCGATTTCCCGAGGAGCATGGACGGCTCTCGCTGTTCCATCGCGCGAACGGGCACTCTCCTTTTTCGAAGCTTAAATTGATTTGCGCGATGCCGCCGTGGATGGTCGAGAACCGTTACGCGCGCTTCGCAGTCAAAAAGCTGGCGCGCCGGATGAACAATTTCACCGGCTATTTTCAGCTGTACGGCGTCCCGCTGAGCTATCTGCCGAAGCTGGACGTGTGCGAGAAGCGCAACATCTACGCGCCCGGCGGAATTCCGGGTTCCAGCTCGATTTTCGACCTGTTGCGCGAAGGCGGTAAATCCTACAAAACGTATTGTTACCATGACGGGACGGATGACCAGCTGCTCGCATCGATCGAAGCGGATATGCGCGCCGGGGCGGCGAAATTCTATTTCCTGTACCTGGCGGGACTCGACCATTTTTTGCATTTGCACGCGGACGATCGCGAGGCCTCGGCGGCGATGCTCGAAAAATACTCGAGCGCCATCGCGCGCATTCACGGGGTCGCGGTGAAGGCCTACGGCGCCGCGGATATTCACGTCTTCGGCGATCACGGGATGGCGCCGACCGAGGCGACGATCGATGTCCAGGCCCGCCTGGCGGCGCTGCCGATCCGCGCCGCGACGGATTACATGTGCCTGCTGGATTCAACGATGGCGCGCTTCTGGTTTTTCTCCGAACGCGCCCGCGACCTGGTCACCGCGGCTCTGAAGGAAGTCGACGGTGGCAGGTGGCTCAACACCGACGACCTCGTCAACCTGCATTCATTTTTCCCGGATGGGAAGTACGGCGAGCAGATTTTCCTGACGGAACCGGGAACGGTGATAGCGCCATGTCACATGGGTGTGCGCGCCCCGGCCGGAATGCATGGCTTCCTTCCGTCCGCGCCGCACTCGCGGTCGGCATTCGTGTCGAGCGTTGACTATGGCGACAGCGTCAATCGGATCACCGACATCTTCGGCGTCATGAAGGCGCATCTATGATACGGAGGAACGGCTGATGACAAGCGGCGTCGGATGCGATGAAGGTTACGCGAAGCTGCGGGGAAATTTCAGCCGCTGGCGCGTGCCGAGCGCCGTTGTGGACGAGCTCGTCGATCAGCGCAGCATGGTCAGCTATCCGCGCGGCGCGATGGTGTTTCTGGAAGGATCGCCGGGTGATTTGTTCGGCTGCGTGCTGGCGGGCTATGTCAAGGTGTACTGCAACGCTGTCAATGGCACGCGGGTGCTGGCGCGGCTGTCGGGTCCGGGCGACATAATTGGTTACGCGGATACCGAAGACTGCAAAGGGCGGCGGTCGAAAGTTTTTGAGACGCAGGCGCTGACCAAGTGCTCGATTGCACTGTTCACGCGGGAACGGGCGGTGCGGCTGCTTCGCTCGCTTGATCCCGAGCAGGCGATAGAACTCTACCAGACGCTAAATTCGTTCTGGTCGTCGAGTCTGCATTGGTGGACCAGTTTTCTTGGCTTGCCCTTCCAGCAGCGCCTCGAAGTTGTCTTTAGCGACCTCGGTCATCGGGTCGGCGTGCACGACAACCGCGGCACGCTGATAATTCCCGAGCTCTCGCAAGCGGATCTGGCAGAGATGATTGCAAGCTCGCGACCGCTGGTAAGCCGGCTTCTGAACGAAATGGAGGAGCGGGGACTGGTTCAGCGGCGCGGTAAACAGTATCTTCTATTGAAGGGTTGGGATTCCCAGGAACATAGATTCACCCGGATGCAAAATCCGCTTGGTGATGGGTCACGCTCCGCCGAGCCCGCCGCGCCGCGGCATTATGGCCGGCTTTCGGTCGTTGCCGAGCGGCCCAAGGGTGCGAAGGGGAAGACGACGCTGAAGGGAGCGGTTGGAAAGTAGCTTGATGAAGATTGGCAATATTGAGTTCGCCCGCGACTTGACACGTGCCGGTGCGACTTTAACCGTAACAATTTTGCTGGCGGTCGCGATTTCAATCTCGATGGCCGCATGCAGCTTGTTCAGTTCCACGCCGGTGCGGCAAACAGTCGTCCCGCACGAGGCGGCGAAGGACGCCGCCGATCCTTATGTGATCGGCAGCGATGATGAACTCGAAATAGTTGTCTGGAATGAGCCGCAACTCAGCGGCAAGGTAGTCGTCGCGTCAGATGGAACTATTGCGATGCCGCTAATAGGGAGGGTTCCGGCGACGGGGCTTACGCCCGACCTGCTGAAAGCGGACCTAGAGAAGCGTTACGCGCGCTATGTTCACACGGCGAATGTAACGGTACGTGTGAGCAATCCGGCCAGCCATGTGTTCTACGTGCTGGGTGAGGTTAACAAGCCGGGCGTGTACCAGCTCCACTCAGGCGAGGTTTTGTCGCAAGCGCTCGCCGAGGCTGGGGGATTTGGGGAGTTTGCCGACGCGAGCAAGATTCGGATTCTGCGTCATAGAGAGAAGGAAACGGTCGTACTCACGGTCAACTACAACGTGGTGCGGTCAGGTGGGGATGTATCGGCGGATGTTCCGGTGGAACCAGGAGACACGGTGTCAGTGCCATGACCAAGAGAACGAGAAATCATCCAGGTATTTTAATTCTTGTCGCGTGTTTCATTTTCGCAGCTCCCGCCGCAGGGCATGCGGAGGACTTGTTCCGCTTATATCCCGAGTTCCAGGCGAACGGGTTTTACGCCGACAATCTTCAACTCAAGACCTCCAACGGGGAAGGCGACTTCGGGGGCACAATGGTCGGCGGCTTTTACCTCGACTACACGTCGGCTGCCAGATACGCCGCGCTGCACTACGATACTTTCGCCCAGCTATTCGCACATTTTTCCCGGTACGATCGCGCCGGAGAAGGACAATTTGTCAACGCGACCGACGATGAGAACCTGTCACCGACGACCAAACTGCGTCTCTACGAACTCTTCTACCGCGATGCGTCATCCGCGCTTGCCATCACCACCAGCGATTTGGTTCCGCAGGCCAACGCGGTGCTGGCCCTTATCTTATTGGCGAACCAGCAGGCATCGATCAATCAGTTCGTTGTAGATTTGTCACACGAATGGAGCCGCAACTGGAGCAGCCAGTTCAGCGTTCATCAAGAGACTTTCTGGGCGAATTCCAACAACAGCAGCCAGAGCAATACCAGCTACTACCAGGGCGCGTACGCTCTCACCGACTACCGTTTGTCCCCTTACCTCTCGCTGGGCGCGGGATATAAGTACTACGACTTCCGATTTAGCGAGTCGGGACGACCAGACCAGCAGGCGCATTGGCCATTAGCGCAAATCGGCTGGTTCCCGGCCCGAAACCTTTACTTCTCTGGAATCATAGGCCCCGTGATTTCCCATACCTCGGGAACCAGCGGCGAACAGGTCAATCTCTCCGGGATCGGGCAGCTTGAATATCGGTTCGAGCGCGGAAACGCGGCCGTATACGGAGGTCAAGAACCGGAACTGACCTCTTTCCTGGGCACCGTCGGTTACTTTCGAGGGGTGCGAGAGTCCATAAGTTACGAATTCACGCCGCGGCTGACGGGAAGTGCCGGCAGCGCATTCTATAACCTGTCAGGATCCGACTTGAATGGGAACTTCATTTCCTGGGGCGTCGGTTTAAGTGACCGCGTTAACAAATGGCTCAGTCTTAACACCAAATTCATCGAGATTCGCAGCCAGGAGAGCGGCTCGAACCAATTTCTATCCAGCGGCACCCAAAGTGGGCAATGGGCTGTGGGCAACTATTACATCGTAGGATTAGCGGTCTCGATCGAGGCCTTTCGTTGGAGTTGGCAATGAGTAATCAGACCTTCCTTAATATCGGACCATACTGGGATATCGTTCACCGCCATCGAGCAAGCTTCTATTCGACCATCGCCGCAGGGTTCGTGCTAACGGCGCTCGCGGTGGTTTGGGTGCCCAGGGAATACACCTCATCGGTGCTGCTGGAAGTCTGGCACGCGGATATTCAATCCGATTTGATCGGAGCCGAACCCCAAAATACTACCGTGACCAGTCATCTGGAATCGCGCTTGGAGGCGTTGAGCGAGGAAACCGTCACGCACGAGCATCTCACGGACCTGATCTCGAAGCACGGTTTGTATCTTCGCGATGGCAAGCCGGGACTCGGCGCAGCCGGACAAATGGCCGAGGCGATATCGATTTCCATTCCGGACACGGTGTTGCAGTCAAAGACTCCGAATCGTTGGCAGAAATCGCTGCCTCCGGACGCAATCGAGATTTCCTTTCAATACCGTGATCGGGTCAAGGCGCAAGCGGTGACGAATGATTTGGCGAACATAATGATTGACGAGTACCGCAAGGAACTCGAACGCCACAACGTGGAGACCATGAAGCTGCTTTCCAGTGAGCTGGATGAGACCAGAAGCAAGCTCGCCGAAAGCCAGCGCCAGATAAAAGTCCTGAAGGAGAAGTATCGCGGGAGTCTGCCGCAGGATCTCAGCGACAACGTCAAGGCGCTGGAAGCGCTCCAATTGCAGGTCGGACGGGCGGAGGAGAACGACGACATCAAGACCGATGCGTCGGGAGCGGCTTCGCCGGAATCGCCGAAGGCCAATACGCCCGATGCGGCGCTGGCGACATTGCAAACGAAGCTGGTTGCGCTCAAAGCCCAGTACAGCGACGAGTATCCTGAGGTTATTGAGACCAAGGCGCAGATCGCCGTCCTCAAGACCGAAATTGTGAAATCCGGCAAGCAACCCACCGTTGCTCCGGCCCCCGATTCGGTAGCAGGTATAATCCAACGCCAGATTGCGGATTACCAGAAAGCAATCGCCGAGACCCCAGCCCACGAAGAGGCGGTTGCTGCCGTGAACCGCGATTATGGAATCCTGTCGAGCCGCTATAACGACCTCAGCAATCTCTTTTTCGAAGCTCGCGCCGACGAGGCAGTGCTTGAGCGCGGGCAGGGAGAGCGCTTGGAGGTGCTGCAGTCGGCCGCGCTGCCTGTCAATCCGTCGTATCCAAATCGCCTTGCGCTGATAGGCGGCGGGGTTGCCGTCACGCTCGCAATTGCGCTGGCAATTCCGTTTGGGCTGTTCTACACGGATACTTCGTTCAAGGATTCCGACGATATCAGGGCGGAATTTGCCGACGTCGACGCAATCGCGATTTCGCGAGTGCCGGAGGTCGAGCATCGTAACCAGAATGGAAACCTGAAGATCGCGGAACCTCCGCTTGCACTGCCTGAGAATGGAGTCGCGGGCGAGTCCGACGCCGGCGCCTCCGGACATTCCGTCAATGGCGATCAAGCTGCCGCCGATGGCGAATCGGCAAGCCACAATGGAGCCGACGGCGAGTCCGCAAATCACAACGGCGCTAATGGCACTAATGGAAAGCTGGTGCCGCTTACGGGCCGCGCCGCGAGGTTTGCCCAACGCTATCCGGCGCCGCCGCTGGTCGCGGCCGGGGAGGATATGGTCAGCACGGCGGCTGACGAGTTCCAGCTGCTCGCCTTCAAGCTGCGATCATGGGCCTCTCAGCACGAGAACGCGAAGGTATTTGTCGTTGCGAGCGCGGTCGGCGGCGAGGGCAAGAGTTTTATCGCGCTGAACCTGGCGGCTGCGCTGGCAGTATCGGGCAGCGGCACGCTCTTGATAGACGCCGACATCCGCGCGCCATTTCAGCACTACGCCTTCCCGGTGCCGAAAGTTGACGGACTGCTCGGCTATCTGCAGGGAACGACCGAAATCAGTTCCACCGTACTGGCCACGCCCGTGCCGGGCTTGAGCCTGATGCCCTCGGGAGGGACCAGCAATCGCGCGCCGGAATACCTAGCTTCCACAAGAATGGAGCTGTTGATGGAAACCGTGAAGCGCAGCACCGGCTACCAGTACATCATAATCGACACCCCGCCGGCCTTGCTGGTGCCCGACGCCCAGATTCTTTCGCGGGCCGCCGATGGCACACTGATCGTGACGGCTGCCGACAGCACCGCTCGGGCCGCGACCACCAAGACGTTTCTGATGTTCGACCCCCAGACTCTGTTCGGCGTGGTGCTGAACCGGTTCAAGCCTTCTTATACCACCGTCCGCAGCGAGCGTTATGGACGCTATGGACGATACGGCAGATACGGGCGCTATGGGAAATATTCGAAGTACTCGAAATACTCGAAGTACACGGATCCCGATGTGAGAGAATGACTGACGGCGCGTTCAGCCTGAGCCCGCCAGGATCGTTCCCGTTAAGCGCCGATCCCGCGTTCCAGGACGAGGTGCGCCGCGAGCTGGAACGGGTCCTCGAGCGCGTCCGAGGATGCGCTGCCGCTCCAAGCGTCGCCGGCGTTCTCCTGACAGGAAGTTTCGCGCGCGGCGAGGGAACCGTAATCCCCCATCCGCGCAGCAAGAGCCGGTGGTTGAGCGATGTCGAGTGCCTGGTGGTAGTTCGGGGCGGGGTCGTCTCAAGGCAGGAGATTCAACGGTCGATGCGGCAGGTCGAGCAGGACACCAACAACGATTGCGGCAACGCGGCGCGCGGAATCAAGGTTGAGCTGCGCGCGATTCTAGCCGAGGGGATGCTGCGACTGCGTCCCGCGATATTTACCCAGGAGCTGAGCGAGCACGCGAAGCTGCTTTGGGGCGATCCCGCCACGATTCCGCTTCCACAGGTGTTGTCGAGCGGCGAAGGAATATCCAAACATGATGCGTTTCGCTTGCTGAACAACCGAATCATCGAACAGATCGCGGTACGCAGCGAGTATGCGGACGATGCCAGCGACAGCACGGCGGTTGCCTACTCGCTCGCTAAATTCTGGATCGACCTGGGAACGTCGCTGTCGGTTTTTTTGGGATGCTACCGGGCGGGATACCGGAGTCGGCAAAAACCGGTCGAGGACGCGCTGCGCGCACACCCGGAGATTTTGGGAGCCGAGATGAGCGGCAGGCTCATTTACCGTTTCCGCAATGCGACGGCTCAAAAGCTCGGCGAGGCCGAATTTCCCTCCGGCGTTCTCGCCGGCGAATTCAGCGAAGCAGTTGAGATTGCCCGCGCGACCTGGAACTGGGAAAGCGGGCAACTGCTCCGCACCAGCACGGCCGCGGCCGATTGGCGCGGAATCTTTGCGCGACTGAGCAGTCTCGAGACGGCCCCCCAGCGCTTGCGTGACTGGGCTCGCGCATTGCGCCGGCCTTCCGGATTGCGTCAGCTGGGACCGCGCGTGATGTTCGCCGCGGCGCGGGTCGGTTCGCTCGCCACGCTGATATACGGAACCGGATGCGTGATCGATTTTTTCTGGGACGAGATCGGATCGGACAGGGGTCGTGGAACCGAGATGGCGGCCGGGCTTTGCCGGGCGCTTGGCGTCGAAGCGCAGGACCCGTCGGAGCGCAGGCGGTTGCTCACGCGAGCTACGCTCGGAGCCTGGAAGACGCATTTGAGGTTCGCAGCCGCATGAGCCGCGCGGTCACCATCTCGATTCTTACTTACAAGCGCCATCAACATCTCAGGCGCGCGCTGGCCTCGGCGGTTCGATACGCGGACCAGGTAGCCGAAATCATCGTGGTCGACAACGCCGCCGAACCGGAACTGAAGAGCCTTCTGGCGGCTGAATTTCCCCATGTGCGCTACATCGCCGCGCCGTCCAATGGCGGATGCGAGGGCCGCAACATCGCGTTGCGCGCGGCCGGCACTCCGATCGTGATTACACTCGATGACGACGTCGAACTGTCCAGTCCCGACTGCATTGCGGTAGTGGAGACCGCCTTCGCGCGCGACCCAGGGCTCGCATGCCTGAACTTCACTGTCACCGGTGCGGACGGTAAGGTTCTGGCACGCGACTGGTGCCATCCTCGGCCGATCTCGCACGCCTCACGGGAGTTCGAAACTCACTTTATCCTCGAGGGCGCGTCCGCGCTGAGCCGCGAAAAGGTTTTGTCGGCGGGTGGCTACCCGGCCGAATTTTTCCTCGGGCATGAGGGGGTGGACCTGGCCTATCGACTGATCGGCGACGGCTGGCGCGTCGTGCATACCCCTCGCGTATCGACTACCCATCACGCCGCGATCGAGCATCGCCCCAATTGGCGCGTCTACTATTACTACACGCGAAATGGAATCTGGGTTGGATATCGATCTTTCCCGCCGCTGATGGCGACTTGGCGGGTGCTGTGCTACCTGGCCACGATGGCAGTTTTTTCGTTGCGCGCGATGCAGGTGCGGCCGTATCTGCATGGATGCGTCGACGGGATGCGGGGGTTGTCGCGGATGGAGCGCCACAATCTCGACGCCGGCTCACTCAGGCATGTGCGGGAGATCCGGTCCGAACGGCAGCCACTATTTGGAAGAATCCAAAAGCACCTCCGTGAAAGACTTCTATAGCATTTGGAGACTCTGCTCCGGGTGCACTCAATGATTTGGGAACCTTTAAACGGCACAGCCAATGATCGCCAATTGATGCAGGGGATGGGCTAAGCGCGGTGGTCCTTTACTTTCTCTTTCTGTTGCTCCTTCCGTTTCAGGATCATCCGATTTTGGGAGCCAACTTTTTCCATGTCGGCGGAATTCCCATGACGCCGATCAAATTGGTGGGAATTGCGCTGGTGGCGGCCGCACTACTGCTTCCCCGCCCGCGCGACGCAGCGCCGCGGCCTGGCGTGGGAATTCTTGTGCTGTTTGCCGCGTTCGCGCTCTTTCAGCTTTTCGGCACCACCATGTCTTCTCTGAGCTTTCCGGCCAATGATGCGTCGACGATGCTTTCCTTCGCGATCCTGATGATCGCGACAAGTCTTCTCATCAGCACGCAAAGTAGATTGCAAATGACTATTCGCGTGATTGTGATAGCCGAAACGTTAGCTAGCACCTGGCTGTACAAGCAGTACTACATCTATCACTGGCCGCGGCCGATTGGCCCGTCATCTGACCCCAATTATGAGGCGCTCTCGTTGGTCGTGGCGGTGCCGCTCGCAATCTGGCTGATCCGCTACGAACAACGCGATTTGTGGAAATGGGTCGGGCGGATTTGCAGCCCAATTCTCGCATTCGCGGTGTTCGTTTCGCAGTCGCGCGGTGGCTTGCTTGCGCTAATGGTGATGGCCGCGCTCGCATGGATCAATTCGCGCCAAAAAGCGCGGTTGGTGGTGGGATTTGTCTTCGCCGCGGTATTGGTCTTCGCGATTTCTCCCGCTCAGATGCTCAAACGCATCGAGCAAATCCAATTCCAAGGAGAGGCGGAGACCGGCGCCGAAATTTCGACGCGGTCCCGCGTCGAGCTGGCGCGAGCGGGAATCATTATGATGGAAGCGCATCCGGTTTTCGGCGTAGGACTGGGTCAATTCCAGGCTGTCGAATTTCACTACAACCCAGCGCTGGCGGAGCTTCAGCCAGACCCTAAAATCGCGCACAACACATACGTACAGTTGGGCGCGGAGGGGGGAATACCCACGCTGGCGCTTTATTGCGCGATCCTGGCGCTAACCTTGACTACTTGCGGGAGCGCTCGGAAGCTGCCGGGTGCGCCCGAAGATATCGGGGCGCTCGCACTTTCATTTCAGATCGGAGTAATCGGCGCTATCGTGGCGGAGTTTTTTCTTAGCGCCCAATACATCAAGGAAGCCTGGATACTAATCTCGCTCACACCCAATTTGTATGCGATTTGCCTCCACGCTGCGGCCGCCAAAGAGAGAACGGCTTCGGCCGCGAGGATGGCGCGAACGGCGATAGTTGTGACGTCACGGCGGGCTGCGAGATAACAACTTAGGTTGCCTGATGAAGTCGCGAGGTCTTTTGAGCCGGGTCCTTTATCATTCGCCTCTGTTCGCGTTGGTTGCGGCACGATATCCATATTTTTTCACGCCGGCGCAGCTCGCTTTTTTGTGCGAGTGTCTCGATGAAACCCTGAATCTTCCCGGATGCATAGTAGAGGTCGGGTGCGCCCGCGGTGCGACGACGATCTTTCTAAATCGCCATCTAGAGGCTCGTGGAATTCGGAAGGCGTATTATGCGCTCGACACATTCAGCGGATTCACTAGGCGCGACGTTCGACACGAGGTCGAAGCGCGCAACAAGAACGCGAGCCTGGGCACCCACTTTACAATCAACGACAAAAGGTGGTTCGACCGTTCCATGCAACTTGCCGGCTACGGCGATGTCCATTCGATCAAATGCGATGCGGTCGAATTCGATTACTCTTCACTCGGTCCGATTGCATTGGCCTTGTGCGACGTCGATCTGTACCTACCAACCAAATCGGCTCTGAAGGGAACTTATGACCATTTGCTTCCGGGTGGGATTATCGTGTGCGACGATTGTGTATCCTCAGGGCCCTACGATGGAGCCATGCTGGCGTATCAGGAGATAATCGCCGAAAACGGCAGCGCGGCACGGATAGTCCACGATAAGCTTGGAGTGATAGCAAAACCAAAGCTTGGATCAATCGGCAAGCTGGCACACGCCTGAGCCCGGCGCGGACGGCTAGCATGCGTGTGCTGATGGTATCGGAGGCGGTTCCGTATCTGCCGAGTCATGACGGTTTTCGCCTGATACCCGCAAACCTGATTCGCAATCTCTCCGCTCGTCACGAAATTCACCTTATTGCGCTGTCCCATGACCGAGAGGGCGCGGAGCAAGCTGAGTGGCCGCGTCCTTACTGCCGATCCGTCTCGATTTTTCGCCGCGATAATGGAGTTGGCGCCAGAGCGCGCGCGATAACCGGCGCCATCGATCCAGCGCTGGAGCGCTGCACTCTCGAGGCTGTGGCGAAAGTGTGCCCGGACGTGCTTCATCTCGAAGGCGGAGGATTGGCTGCGCTGCTTCGCTCGACCAGGCGAGGGGTGCCGGGGATTCTCTGCGTGCATGATTCGAAGGCGCTGCGCTACAAGGAATTTGGGGGCTATGTTGCGCGGGCGCCAGAGCGGTTTCGTCTCAAGCTTCTCTCGGTTCTGGCTCGGCATCAGGAACGCAAATGGTTTGGCTACGCGGACCGCGTCGTAGTCACCTCCGCATCCGACGCGGAGGCGCTGTCGGCCGCAGTGAATGATCTACCAGTCGCCGTGATACCCAACGGCGTTGACCTCGAGTATTTCGCTTTCCGGCCGGCGCCCGAACCGGGGCGAATCGTCTTCACCGGCAATATGAGCTGGCCGCCCAATGAAGATGCGGCCGAACACTTTGCTCGCGATATCATGCCGGCCGTCCGCAGCCGGGTTCCCGACGCGTCATTCTGGATCGTAGGTGCGGATCCATCAGCGCGAGTGCGAAATCTGGCAAGCATCCCCGGAATTCACGTCACCGGGACGGTCGCCGATATCCGGCCGTGGATATGGAGCGCGGCCGTTTACGCCAGTCCTCTACGATTCGGACTCGGCGTGAAGAACAAGATTCTCGAGGCGATGGCGAGTGGCGCGCCGATCGTTGCGACCTCGCGAAGTCTATCCGGCACGCCATTGATCGACGGACAGGACGTGCTGATCGCAAACGACGACGTAAAGTTCGCCGAGTCAGTAGTTCGGGTGCTCTCCGACCCCGAGCTGCAAAACTCGCTATCGCGCGAAGCTCGGCAAACCGCCGAGGCTCGGTATTCGTGGGATTCGATCACGTCGGCGTTTGAAGGGCTCTATCGCGAGATTCTGGCGCGACGTGCGGTCGCCGCGTAGTGCGGCGGGCGATCAATCCGCGCCGGATTATCTTCACCGCCGCCGCTTGGGGCGCAAGCGCGGCGAGCGGAAACCACGCCGTGTGAAAGAGCCTGCTTCGAAGGTTGTAGCCGGGATTGCGCCACGAGGATCTGAGTCCCATCAGCATCAGCTGCATTGGCCGATCGTCCGTTATCGGATGATGAGCCGGATCGAGACGCAGCGAAGCCAGTCGATATTTCAGATGGGCGGGCTCGCGTGCGGCCCAATTGCGCGGGATCGTGAACTCGGAGCGGGTGGCGAACTCGGACAGCGCCCATTCGCGCTGCAAATCGATGATGATCTTGACGCGCAGCTTGCGCGAATCCAGTTCGTCGCCCAGCATGCCGTGATTCGCGTCGTGAATCCGGTAGCAGCCGAGAGTTTTTCTGAGCGAGACCACGTCGCCCAAAAACGGCGCGATGATTTCAAGCGAAGTGTCGGCCGCCTGACGCCAATTCGTCTCGGACAGGGGCAAGAGTCGCTCAAGCACGTTTCGCGCGAAGGCGTTGCCGCTGGTGGGAACTCCGATGTAGCCGCCAGCCTCGAGTATCGACGCCCTTATGTCGCCGTCGGGCATCTGCGCCGGAAAATATGGCACGGTTCCTCCGAGCCGGCGTCCATCCGCGTCGATATGAGCCAGCACGAATTGCGCCTTAGCGACGCCGGGGCGCCACGCTCGCACAACCTCTTCGGCGGCATTGGGCAGCAGCGCGTCATCGGCGTCGAGGAACATCACGATGCTACCGTGACTCGCGCGAAATCCGGCGTTGAATGCCGATGCGTGGCCACCGTTCGATTTGAAGATCGCGGATACTCGGTCGCCGTAGCCGGAAATCACTTCGCGCGAGTTGTCGGTCGAGCCGTCATCGACAGCAATCACTTCGATCCGCGGATAGGTCTGCGCAAGCGCGCTATCGATCGCCGCACGCAAGAAATGACCGTAGTTGAAGTTATCGACAATAATGCTGACCAGCGGTTGCAAGTCGCGCTGCTGCTCCGCGGTCGTCGTGCTTAGAACCACGGTGCCTCATTGAGGCGCGTGCTGCCCTGCTGACCCGCCGGAGCCCAGCAGCGCTGCGGCGATTCGCTGTCGCATAGCTTAGTTGCGGTCGTATTGGCGGTGAAAACTTTTGTCTCTGCCATCGGGCCGTTGCGCGTCTGAACTTTCGCGGTCGACTCGTAGCCAAGGACGCCAGCCGGCAGGCCGCGCACAGCGTGCTTGTCAGTGCTGACGATGAAGGGGTTGTACAGATCGAATTCCCGCAGAAGAGGGATGACGACAGTCGCCTTGTGCTGGGCCTGGCAGGCGCGCGGATTCGCGCTGAAATCGGGGCAGGAACGAATGTAGTATTCGCCCAGGATGCCGGCCGTCCAGAACATCAGGACGTTTGCGCCGCCGAAAATCGCGTCCCACGACATGTTCTCGGCCTGAAAAAATGTAGGCCATCTCGCAAGCGTAGGTGCCCCCCAATCCTGCAGGACGAAGCCGATTGGCCGCGTACCCGGCGTTATCGGCGAAGTGGTTGGATCCCCATTGACGGAAAGAAGCAGCTTCCAGACCGTCTGCTGCACGCCCTCGTTCGGCGGGAATGGCGTTGGGCCCGGCGTCAGCGTTGGATAAGCCGTCGGCGAGGCTCCGCCGATAGGTAAGTTGAACGCGACAGGATAATTATCGACCATCGGCACGTCGTCGACGTCGCGCCAGATAGAAAGCTGGTTCGGCGTCTGCGGCCAGCCGTTGCCGAACGTACCGAAGGTGACGGCGGAGCGAGAGTACGTGCGGATATACTGCACCAGAGTCTGCACCGGACGAAGGAACTGCAGAGTCGGCTCGTCATTTACATACATGCCGAAAAAGCTCGGATCGCCAGTCGGCACGCTCGTCGACGCGCTGCCAAGTCCGGGCGGATCGCTGCCTCCCGCGCCGAGCCGGTGAGCAAGATCGTCGAACATCGTCGGCGCGCAGAGATTCCCGGCGTAATAGGATGGACGGCCGATTGTCGCGTTGTTCGGTCCGCAATAACCGGCGACGTTCCAAGTCGAGTTGCGTAACGGATCGGTCGCGGCCGTGCAGCGCGGGTTCGCCGTCGGACCGCACGTGCAGTAGCATCCGGTGTTCGCCGGGTCGGCCGACAGCACGCGGCCGGTGCGCTCCGGGTCATAGGCTGTATTCCCCGGGAAGAAGGCGTTGTTGACCGAGTCGATTCGCAAGATGCCGCCGCCCGGCTCCTCCTGGAGCGCGGCGCCAAGCTGCACGATAGCGTCAGTTGCGGTTACCCCGAGGAGATAATTGAGATAAAGATCAAGACGCGCATTGCGGGCAACGTCGCCGATGAAGCCCTGGCCGCTGCTGCACGCGATTCCAACCACGCCGTCATTCTGGTCGCTCGGAAGCCCCGCCACCGCAGCGAAGGTGAAGTGCTTCGAGTCGGTGACCTCAATTGGACCGAAGTTCGAGTTGTCGTAGGCCGCCGCCGCCAGCGGCGAGTGCAACTGCGCGATTGCCGCCTTGCCGCCGCTGCTCAAGCCGTGCGGCGTCGCGGTCTCGACGGTGACCGTCCCGCCGGTTTCAGATATCGAGCTGATGTTGACCGGCGTCCCGGCCACGCCGTTTAGAATGCACTCATTGTTGGCAACATTAAGCGCCGCGCGCTGCGTGTCGTAGAAACCGAGCGCGAGCAACGGGCCGGAAAAATCGGAAATGTCGTTGCTCGACTTCGCGCGCCGAGACGTGCCCGGAATGCGCTTGTGGAGCCAGTTGTTCGCGTCAAAATAGCCGTTCCACGCCACCGGAATGTGCGCGACCTTCGAGATTGTCGCCGACGGCGCGCCTGACGCGATGCCTCCAAGCCGGACCGTGTAGTCGCCATCGGCCATACGAGCGAGACCAAACCCCGTCACCGTCTGCCAGGTCGGACGCAGCGTCACGCATTGATGGGCGACTACCGAGTCGTCGCTTAGCAGCTCCATTTCGCATTGTCCCGTAGCGCAATCCGGCGCGCGCGAGCATGCCGCGCCAGAGACCGACCGATAATCCACCTGTAGGTCAGCGCCGCCCGCGAGCGTGTCGACGTAGGTATGCAAATAGTTCGGGAAGCGCACCATGAGATTCGCTACCGGATCGGCGAGCCGGAAAAGTCCCATCCCTTTACCGAATCCCCAACGGCCGGTTCCCGACGGCTGTCCGAACGTTCCAATCTCGAACCGCACTTTCGATCCGCTCGGGCTGACTTCGCCGAGTTCCGAGTGCGGCGCGGGGGTCACCCACTGGGGATGGTTTCCGAAGACCAGATCGGTGCGGAATCCGGTGTTCATCCCGCCAACACGGCAATGGTAGCCGAAGTTCTCGTTCGCGCCGTTGATCGGATACGCCTGATACGGCGGACAGGTCGCACCGCTCGGACAGGAGGTCAGAATGTTCTCGCCGTTCTGTGATGGGTCCAGTCCGTTGGCCGGAGCGTTCGCGCGATTGCCCGAAATCGCCGCGCGATAGTTCGGGTGAGCGTTGATTAGACTGACAAGCTGGCCGATTGTTTTCGCCCACGTGATGGTCTTGCAGTCGTTGGGATGCGGGGTAATACCCGGATTCTCAAGATTGATGCACAGCGGGTCGGGTGAGCTGCCGCCCGTCACGAGGGTCTGCAGGCTCGACGGTGTCTGGCCGGTCGGATCGCTCGGATCGGTGCCGAAGTGCAGCTGGACACTGGTTGGCGGCGTCCCGCTACCGGCATAGACATACTGAATCGACAGTTGCTCCGCGCTGTTACCTGTCGACGCGATGTTGCAACGGATAGCGTAGAAGCCGGGCGACAGATTCAGCGTCTGGCTCGCGGCGTCGACCAGCCGCGACGACGACGCGTTGATGATTTGGGCGACACAGTTGCCGCTCTCAACTCCGCCGATCGGGTCGGGTAACGCGCTCCATACAACCTGGTCGACATTCTGAAATGACCAGCCCGCGAGACTGCATCCGCCGCTGATAGTTCCAAAAGGACTGCTGGGCAGCAGGCTGCTTCCCGTGGTCTGAGTGTACGGCCACATGGTCTCGAGGCTCGGGCCGAGCTGCGGCGCGGGACCCGCGTACGCGACTCCGGCAAACATCGCGATCGCGGCCATATGAAATAGCACGCACAATTTCTCAGCCACGCTCTTTCTCGACGTCGGTTGTATCAATCTGGAGATGTCCGTCGCGTTCATCATTCTATCTTGTACACGTGGGCTTGAAATGGAGCGTATGTATCCTGGAATCGAGAGCCGCCTTGCTCCAGTGCAATTGAACGATGCTCGCCATCCACTGACACCGCGTGAGCGGGCCGCCGCAGCGTGAAGCTGGTCGCGACGCTGTAGCCGCTATGATTGTAGGAAATAAGATAGCGGCTCCCGTCATCGAGATCTTTTTCTTTCGTGATCACAGTGCCGGAAGCGGAATTTGCGGAGAGCACGGGACTGTCCGGCGCGAGCAGCACCGGTTCGAGCGCGCTGATTTCCCTGGTCACCTCGACTAGCTCGTCGTACAGCTGCTGGCGAAGCAGTGGATCCCGCGCGTCCCGGTCAAGTCCGCCTAATCCATATGACCAATAGAAGACTCCGCGCGCTCCTTCGGTGATCGCCATCCAGCTCATATCATGGAGTTCCTGCTCGGTCGGGAAGTGCGATAGCCGCGACAGCCGGAAAAACTGGATCACCGTCCACACCGGCCGCGCGCCATCCACCGCATCCATGACCTTGCGGGTCATGTCGCCGACATAGCTTTCAGGATGGCGAGTGCCGAGAACGTACGGGTCAACGCCAATTGCGTCGACCGTGTCGCGCCAGAACTGAAATTCATTGGGATGATTTTCTACTGCGAATGTTATGCTGGCCGGATCATACTGTTTGATCAGGCCATATTGATGGAACGTCAGCGGCTGAGACTCGCTTGCGCACTCGTCGCATGTGTAATAGCCGACGACGCGTGAGTCGCCGGCGAGTGCTTTGGAGTATTGAGCAATCAGCTCGTCAGCGCCAACGTTTTCCGCTCTCGCCCACTGCGGATACGAGCGCATCTCGGGAGAAAATGCATTCACGGTTGCAAGGTAGAAGATGCCGAATGGCACCATCGCGTCGGTATAAGGATAGATAACATCAGAACGCCCGTTGCTCAGAAAATAGTTTATCATCAGATTGATCGGCGCCTTGGCGATCGCCTTCAATCGGGGAGCATAGTAGTCAGGTCGCAGCGCAGAGCCCGTTGTATCGTACAGGCCGATCACAAATCGCGCCCGCCCTCCCATGTGGATGGTGTTGTCCGAGTCGATCCACACCTTCATCGAGGTGCGGGTCTCGCTGCTGACCTTTACGACGGTGTAGGACGATGCCGTGAAGATTCGCTTGCCCCCAGTCCCTTCGAGATAACCTTGTAGCCGATATCGTCCAAGAGGAAGACCGTGCATGTCGATCGCCGCGACGGTGGAGTTGTGCGCCGGCGGCGACAGCCGATTGGTGAGAAGCACCTTTCCACCCGAATCCATTACGTCAAGCACGACGTGAAGCTGCGCTTTAGTTGTAGTGGCAGGCGGATTGACGTCGATCGCAACGCGAGCGACCTGGCTTTGGTCGCTGAACATCATTCCGCGGTAGTTCGGGAACAGCAGAAAAGTTTGTAAGGGATCGGCATGCTCGCGGCCCGAGAAGAGCTTCCCGAACCATGACGTTTCGACAGTTGGTTCCGCGGAGGGACCGAAGCCGCCATCGGAGGCCGTGGCGCGCGCTTTCACAGTATCATCGAGGCCCCCGGTCACCATGGCGCCGCAATATATGGAGCCGGTTGACGTAATCATCGAGCAGCATGCGACCACCAGTATAATAGCCACTCGACTAGTCAGTCTGAGCATAACTTACTACTGCGAAGTAGGTAAAGCCGATATGCACTATGGAATCCGATCCAGGAATCAGGATGCGGCGGTGGTTGCGATGAGGAAGAATCGCTTCTCGACCAGCGGCGATCGCTCTGAGAATGGGACAAAGGTGTCCAAGCCCGGGCCACTCATCCACAGTTGATACCCAAACGCGTGGAGCGAATCGATGAAGAATTTAACCGAGCCGCCGAATTTCTCGAGCCCGCATCCTACGTGCATTTCGAAGAAGCAATCCGGGCGATAACGCGATAGCGTAGCGTCGGCTCCCCGCAGCACTTTCGATTCGAATCCTTCAACGTCCACGAACAGAACGTCGGGAGGCCCATATCGGCGTGTGAGCTCATCGACGCTGATACTGGGGACGGCGATTTTGCCGAACGCCCCGGTGCCGTCATCGACTTGTCCGTTCCCGCGGTAATTGAATTCAATCGGGTCCGAGGTATCGGACACGGCCGCATGGATGACCGCGACATTGCTCGCATCGTTCAAGCGGCAATTGCGGATCGAGGCTTCATAGTTGTGCGGGCTGGCCTCGACCGCGACCACCTTTCCGGTCGTACCGACAAATTTGGCCAGAATCATCGCGATAAGACATTGAAACGCGCCGCAATCGAACACGGTTGCGCCCGAACGCAGGCGATGCTTTGCCAGGAACCACATTTCGGAAGGAATCTCGGGATCGTCGCGGTCGTACCAACTCTTTGCTGTTGGATCCGAGATCCACAACTCGAACTGATATCCCGCCCTCGACCGTCGCACCTGATAAGGCTGGAAGCGCCGCAGCGTCCAACGATACCGCGCCACTCGGAGTTGGTTCGCAACGGCCTGCGGAATTACCAGCTTTGCAGCGCCCTTGAGATTCATACGTGTTGTTGACACTGTCGCATTGCCTCGAAACGTCTGCAAGCATCGCGCAGAAGTACGCTCAAGTTCTCGGACACCACGAGACGCGAGGATGACTCTAACTGCGTTGAGCTACCTTCATCGCGGCAAGGTCTTCGGGTTTGGTACCTTCCGATGTCACACCGACGGCCGTGGTTTCCATCAAGGTGATCCAGGAAGCCAGGTAGAGAAGTGCCGCAAGAACCAGCAGCGATCTGATTCCGGTCCACATCGAAAGCGACTCCAGCAAACCTCCAGCAAGGGACCCTAATAAGTTCGAGCCGAGCGCATCGCTGCTGAACCGTACCCGCGCAAAGCTTCTTATGAACACGATGCCCGCAAAAAACACGGGCAGGCACAGCACCGCCGTAGCCGATAGCGCTTTAACCCAGAAGGAACTGAAGAAAAAGTCCTCGAGTGGGATAAAATACGCTGCTGAAATTGAAACAATTATACCGATGTAGCCTACAACGATAGGTATGCGGCTTCTCCAGGCGACAAGGAAGTTGGCGGCGACGATGAGCACCATTAGACCCGCGATCACGATCGAGTTGACGACCCAGGTTGTGCCAAACAACAACGCCATTTTGCTTATGATCTGTGCTTCGAGCAGCAAGAATGCGGCCCCCAGAAAGAAGAAATGCCAATTTATGGAGCCTAGCCCAGTGCCGGTCTGCCGCAGAAATCGCCAACCAATCAGGATGAGCGCGATGGAAATGACGATCACGGATGCCGGCAGTCCTGGTTCGTGCTGATAGAAGTAGGGCCAGTCGTCAGTCGTTAGCGTGGGCGCCTCGCTGACTGAGAAGGTGTGCTGGGTCACGTACGCGGCGAGTTGCGGGTCAGACAAGGCCTGGTTCAGGCGCTGCTGCGATCCGGCGATGAAGAAGGTGCCGCTAGCAACCATGTATGAAGATCCCAGACCTGACCCGAAATGGAGAAAACCATCTCCAAACACGTCTTTGACCAGTCCGAATAGCCGGGCCGCGATCCACGGAGTCTTAACGCCGAATTTGACGATAAGCAGGCCATCCGGCTTCAGGAGCTTCTTAGCTGCCCGCAAGGCCTCGACCGTGTAGACATAGTTGTCAATTCGTATGCTTGAGTAATACGAACTGGTGGTATGAGAGTCCAGCAATGAAAAGACTATCAAGTCGAAACGTTCTGTAGGATTCTCGAGGTAGCTGCGTGCGTCATTAACGATGGCGTGCACCCGTGGCGAGCTATAAGGATGCTCAAAGTGAAGCTGGCGGCCGAGTTCCAGAATCGCTGGATCGATTTCCACCGCCGTCACCCGACCCGCCCCATTTCGCAATGCGGCCGCGACGTCGTTACCTGTTCCGGAGCCAAGCACAAGCACTGACGGGGGGTTGGGATAAAAGCGATAAGGCAGATTGTAGGGATTTTCGTTCAAAGGCGTCTTGCCAAAGAACTCGGGGTGCGAAGCCACGAAATCGGGCGAGAGATTTACGATGCGCTGGAGCCAACCACCGTTGACAACAAATTCGTAGGCAACGAGTCCCTTCTTATCGCTTATAGGGCGGACGATCAGCTTCTGGTAGGGTGTCCAATAGGTTGCGCCGCCGCCTGGATCGCCTACACTTACAAGTCCGATACATACGACGAACGCCAGCACTGTAATCCAACGCCACAGAGGCAGGCGCCAAAACAGGCAGGCGATCAAAAGAGTCGCAACCAGAAACCAGACCGCCGGCGGCTGCCAGAGGAAGCACAGCAGCGTATAGAGAGCGATTCCAAAAAGGCTGCCGACGATATTCACGGTATAACCCGTAATACCATTTGTGGCATGTTCGAGTTGCCAGCCGACAAGCTGCCCAACCGGAACAAAAACAAAAGCGATCAATCCGAAGATCGGAACGACAAAGGACAGAGCACCCACCATGAGCAACAACGTGTGTGCGTTGAGAGGCAGCGATGGCACACCAGGAATGTTGACCTGCGAGATGGCGCCCACCAGAACTGGTAGTCCATTTACGAGGTGGCGCAGGCTTGGCAAGGGAAAGTTGCAGACACAGGCCAAGGTGACCAATGAGAGAAGCATCACCGAAAGGTGAATTGGTCGACGCGAAAGATAACACCCAAGGCCAAAACCAAGAAAACAGGCTACCAACACAAAGTTCTTGAAGAACGCAAAAATCCTGATTTCAGATGAGATCCACCTGATCATCAGAAGTTCTAGGAACAATCCAACCACGCTAACCAGGGCGAGCTGCCAGTAGGAAAACCCACCCAGCGTTTCCGGAGAAAACTCCCATCGTCCTTGTGGACGGATATCGTCCGTGACGTTCGAGGCCGCCGATGGGTGATAAATGCGCAGGCCGTAGTAGTTTACCAAAATCGCGATCAGAACCGTGACCAAGCCGGTCAGAGCAACCGGCAATGTGACTGCAAATTCATCCATAAGAGCCCCTGGAGCTTGCATAATCCTACTTCACCGTCATCTGGTGAATTGAAAATTTAGATCCGAGTATCGCGCGACGCCGAATGACCCCGACCTCATGGAATCCAACCTGGTAAACCGCCTTCATGGGGGTCGGATTGTTGCTGGCGACAATCGTGAAAAGGCGAGGGCGCTCGCGCAGTTGCCACTCAGTGGCGAAATACAGCAATGCCCGGTATAGACCGCGGCCGCGGAATTTTTCCAGGGTGTATGACGTAGATAACTCCGCTTCCCCGGGTTCCAAAACAATTATCGGACGCTCAGCGGGATAGTCGTAGGCCCATACCACTCCTCCCAATTCCCCGTCGAGTTCAAGCGTCGCGCAGTGCTTTGCGCCGCTTAACTGATCTCGCCAGAATTCATTGGGCAGATCAGTATACTTCTCGCGCACGACTTTGAGCCGATCCAAAGAGTCGGCATACATCGTAACACCTTCGGCGACGGGAAGAGGCGCCAGCAACTGTCCGCGATTGATCAAGAAAATGTGGAAGTCGAGCGGCCGCAATGCGGCGAGCGCAGCACGGGGGAGGCCGGGCAGACCTTCGTCCTGAATCAGCCGGCGAACTGCGCTTACGATCATCATGGGCCAATCTCTTTGGCGAGTCGCCGGACGGCGGGCTTCACTGACCTACGAGAGGGATAAAGGCAACGTAAGCGCGGATTTCAGGACCGGCGCTCTTCTGAAACAGCGGCATCCGAAGCTACCCGGGATCCTCACCATCCCTCGCCCCTGAGAATCCTGGGGACAGTTCTTACAAGGATCTTCAGGTCGAGCCACACCGACCAGTAGTCGATGTAGCGGCAGTCGAGGTTGACGATATCCTCGAAGTCACTGACTGAGTTTCCGTACAGCTGCCACAACCCGGTCAGCCCCGGCTTGACGCGCAAGCGCGCGAGATGATGGGGCGAGTAGAGTTCTACCTCGGCGGGGGTCGGAGGGCGCGGCCCGACCAGGCTCATTTCGCCCATGAGCACGTTCCAGAACTGGGGCAACTCATCCACGTGATATCGTCGCAGCCATTTTCCGATCGGAATGATTCTGGGATCGTCGCGAATCTTGAAAACCGGCCCGCGCATCTCATTGTGCGCGCGGAGCTTCTCCAGCGCCAGTTCCGCGTCGGTCTTCATGGTTCGGAGTTTCAACATGGCGAACACGCGGCCGCAATCACCCACGCGTAACTGGCGAAAGAGGACGGAGCCTCCCGATTCGCGGCGAATCCGGCGATTGTACACCAAATATGCAACTGCTCCGACCAGCAAACCAAAAAGTGCGCCCACGATGTCTATGAGGCGTTTGATCGCGAGCGCGATCGGGCTTCGGCGCGGGGGAACTTTTGCGCCTGGTAGCGAGGATTCCTCGCGGTATTCTCGCCCGGCAGAGATGATTGGGGCCGCCATGCGGTTAGCTCTCTTGCCGTTTTTGATTGCTGCGCAACATTGATTGATAACCAAAGCGTATTAGCGTCGTAACATAGTCAAAATCGATTAAGATTGCTAGCCGCAGCGCACAATTCAGCTCGATTGAGGATATAAGCGAGTCCAGCTCTGAACCCGCTCGCCCATGGAGGTTTGAATGCTTGCTGGCAAATTTTAGGCTTCTGATGCCCACGATCCTCGGGGCTGCCCGCAAGACGAGTTCAGAATCAGGCGCGAGGCATCAGAACCCTCATTGTTGCGCGGCTTTTTCGGCGGCGCGCGCTATGGTAAAGAATTCTTGTCGGGAGGTTTCACGCAACCATGGTTAAACGATCGCTCCGCCAGTGGTGGCCGCTTGCATCTTTCGCGATTGTGGCGGGATTCGTCTTCGCTGCGCCTTCCGCTATTTCCGCCGCACGCCCCCCGCGCCACTTGGCTGCCGTGAATGTTAACCTCGAGGATACTGGCCAGACGATTGCGCTGCCGGTCGGGGAGCAACTGATCATTTCGCTTCCGCTGAAGCACTACGACGACAATTACTGGTATGTGGCCCGTAATTCCGGCGGGTCCCTGAAATTGATAGCCGGACCTGACACGCTACGCCGGCCCGATTGGACACCCTTCAAGAGGAGCACGCAGGTGTTCTACTTCCAGCGGGAATCTCCCGGGCCCGTAAGTTTGGTGCTGGAGCAGAGTTATTGGTCGCTACCGATGGTTCTCAAGATAGTAGATCGGTGAGAAGCGCCCGGTTCGGGGACCATTTTTCAAAAAGGATTCGTCTGAATACGCGCCTCGCGATTTTGGTCGGGACGTTTGCCTCCGGGCTTCCACTGTGAAAGGTCTCGACCCGTTATCTTCTCCAGTTCTTCGGTCTCCGGAAGCATCAATGCCAGCAACTCGTCTGCTGAAGCCCTGCTGAGCGATTCGAAATTCACCACGAACAGGTCTCGTACCTTATTTCGTATCTGGGAGTTCTTCCCGAACTGGACGAGTCTTTCTCCACCATGCTTTGCGATCCAGTCGATCGCCACTACAATTCGCCGCGACAAGGAATTTGGCTTCGCGGCGCCGGGTGCGTCGAACACATGGGAATCACCCACCGGCGACTGAGCGAGCGAGACGCGCGGTATTCCGATGAAGTCGCAAATTCGATTCAGATAGGTCTGACGGTCCGCGACCAGGTCGTCGTAAAACAACACCAGCAGATTCTCTTCGCCGAACGTCCTCTGCCAGGCGCGTAACTGGGTCGCATAGGTTGCGACTTCGGATCCGCTATCGACAATTGCTCTCCAGTAGCCGTCGAAGGTCTCGGGCACGGGCTGCCTTTTTTTGCGAGCCAGGCGATAGAGTGAGTACAAACGTTCGGCGGGATCGCGAAAGGTAAGGATTATTTTACAATCCGGAATGTGTTCTTTGATCCGTTCGCGGACGACACGGTTTGAAAAGTAAGTGGGGGCAATTTCCCCGATCGGCAGCGCACGATCGGGGTTTTGAAAGAGGCTCAGATACCAATCGGCTCCGCGGCGGTATTCGGCTTCGAAGAAATGCGTTTCCTTGAATTTCGGAAGACCACAGTGGCCGATCAGCACTTCATGTAACCAGGTGGTGCCGGTCCTGGGCGGACCGACATGAATGAAGTCAGGCCATCGTGGCGGCGATCCGTTTTGTATTCCTGTCATGCCGTCTCGACTATTTTCTGCGTTGCACCGGAAAGGTTCGTGTATCTGAATTTCAGGATCTACTCAAGCTGAACGAACTGGTTCTTTGCAAATCGAGAGCGCTGTCGGATATCATCGTTGGAAATGAGTTTGTCGCATCTCTCACTGCCTAAACCGTCGGTTATAGCTGCCGTTCTCGAAAGGCGCCGCCTTCGCGCGGGCTTTCGAGGCATCTACCGCAAGTATCGCGCCTCTACTGTGATCCACGAGGCGATGTATGTGGAGAACCTTGAGCTGTGCGCGAAGTTCAATTCGACGCCCGGCTGCGTGGTGGAATGCGGAGTGTGGCGCGGAGGTATGAGCGCCGGGATGGCTGAGGTGCTGGGTGCCAGCCGGCAGTATATTTTGTTCGACAGCTTCGAGGGAATGCCGACTGTGCGCAAAGACCTGGATGGCGCTTGGGCGGCCGCGTGGCAGAGCGATACCAAGGGACCTAGCTATCACAACAATAACACAGCGGCTGAAGAAGAAGCTGCGGCCTCAATGAAGCTCTCCGGCGCTACTTCATTCTCGCTCGTCAAGGGGTGGTTCGAAGAAACGGTGCCGCGTTTTCAGCCTCCGTGCGAAATCGCGATTCTGCGACTTGACGGCGATCTGTACGAATCTACCCGCGTTTGCCTGGAGAATCTGTATCCGCATGTCACGCCGGGTGGATTAATCATTGTCGATGACTACTACGGCGGCTGGGACGGATGTGCGCGCGCGGTCAATGAATTTCTTGCGCGTATCGCATCGCCGAATGCAGTTCCAAGGCTTTGCCAGTTCCACGATCGGGTTGCTTACTTTATAAAAGCAGACACTCGTGCCCGTTCGCGCCAATCATGGAACCATCGAATAGACGCGGGCAGTTAGCGAGACGGAGCAGAGAGATAGGCTGCCAATTTCCTGGACGAGACGGACATCACCGTCAGCCATAAGGCGCTGGCTATCTGGTTTCGCGTCGATAGATTCGGCTCGCGGGCCAACGCCCCAATTCCTGCGAAGAGTAATCCAAACCGGGTGTCGCTGGCGATCGGATGACTGGCCGGGTCCAGGCAGAGCGAACTCATTCTCATTTTTATCAGTCGAAGCGTCGATCCAATGACGCGCGGATCGAGCTCGATTCCTCTCCGTTTCGCCGTCTCGCAAAGAGTTCCGGGCAAATAAGGAGTCTCGGTCAGCCGGCGGTGGAGCCGGTCGAGATAGCGTCCGCCGAAATTGGACTCGTTCTGCTCATGTATTCGGTACAATCCGAGTATCTGCCGAAGGGACACGACATCGCCGAAGAACGGCGTCAACGTGAGCAGCGGTTTATCGGCGGGAGTCGTCCACTGTTGCTCCAACGGCATCAATTTCTCCAACGCTGCGCGACTGAAGGCGTTCCCGCTGCACGGAGCAGTTGGATATCCCCCGCAACGCCGGATAAGTTCGCGCAGATCTCCATTTGGCAAAAAAAATTCAAATTCGGGAACTCGAGCCCCAAGCGGCGCCCCATTCGCGTCGACTATCTCCAATTGAAACTGCACCTTTGCGATGCCGGGCCGCCACGCCTTAACGACCTCGGCTGCCGCAGTGGCATGCAGCGCATCGTCTGCATCCAGGAATATCACCACCTCGCCCCGGCTAGCGGCGAAGCCGGCGTTGAACGCTGACCCCTGCCCTCCGTTCGGCTTGAAGACCGATGATATCCGGTTGCCGTAAGACTCGATCACGTCTCGCGATTCGTCGGTCGAGCCGTCGTCAACCGCAATCACTTCGATGTTCGGGAATGTCTGTGCGAGCGCGCTATCGACCGCGGCGCGCAGGAATCGCGCGTAGTTGTAATTGATGACGACGATGCTGATCAGCGGCCGTCCGCATTGTGCGGACGGCGCCGTCGCCGTGTCGGAGGATGTCATCTTGCCGGCCTAGTCCGTTTGATTCAGCAGGTAGCCCATTATTGGCAGTGCGCACAGAATCGATAGCACGCCGGCAGCCGCGGCGCCCGTCGGCCCGTGCCAGACCGCGAATGGATAGATCACGATGGCCAGAACCCCGGCGCGGGCAGCCGCCAGGATCACGTATCGCTCTGGTTTTCCCATCCCGGTGAGGAAGCTTCGCCCGATCACCAGGAAGCCTTGCAGGAGGCCATAAATGCACAGGACCTTGAGCGGGTTGACCGCATGAATCCAGGCTGGTCCGAATACCCGGAGAACGAACTTCGTGCCGAAGGCGAAAATGAACGAAGCGTACGACAGCCCGACTATCGCTACGACCCCGATCAGCGCCCAGAACAGTCGCGCTCGCTCGTGGCGATGCTTGCGCAATCGCGCCACCATCGGAAACGTCACCAGGGAAGCGGCCATCGTAAATTCCCCGACCGGCATCTCGCCCGCGCGAAATGCCATTTGGTAGTCGCCAAGCGCTCCAGGCCCAAGCAGGTGGCCTATTACCAGATTATCAAGTTGCTTGGAGACGAATTCGCATAGCGCTCCCAAGCTAAGCCACAATCCGAACGTCAGCATGGTCTTCGCGCGGGCAAGGTTGAAGCGGAGACGCGGCCAATGCGGAGAAAGCCAGTAGGTCATGATGGCCCGCACCAGAGCGCCGACCGCCATCGAGAACACCAGACCGCGCCAGTCGCGCCAGTAGAGCACGGCCATCAGACCGAAAACCAGGCTCGCCGCCACTTCCGCGACGTTCAAGATTGTTACGAACTGGAAGTCCAGACGCCGATAGAGAGCTACTATGCGCGGACTCTGAATTGCCTGCAGGATTGGAAGCGGAACGACGGCCCAGAAAACCGTATAGGAATCGCCCAGATGGAAAAACTTGCCCAGCGGACCCGAGAACACAACCAGCACCAATCCGATAACCAGGCTGCGTACGAGATAGATAGTGAAAAGAGTGTCGAGATACGGATCGATCCGATCTTCCTGCTGAATGAGCGCCTGCCCCATGCGGGGATCCGTCGCCACGCTCAGCGCCGTGCAGACCAAGGTCGCGCTGGCCATTACGCCGAAGTCGAAGGGCTTGAGCAACCGCACGAAGGCGACGTACCGCAAAGTGGCCCCGACCGACGCCAGGCCGCGCGCCGCCGCGGTCCAGGAAAGACCGGTGAAGAATGTCCTTAGTAGAGCCTTGCCTAGTTTCTGGTGGATCTCAGCTGGACTTTCGCCGGAGTTCTCTGCGCTGATTTCCAGCCCTGACTCGCTCGCCGATGGCGCTGCCTGCTTTGCTCCTTCGTATACCATCTATCGGTTCCGGTGATTCCCTTTCGTATGCGGCCATCGGGAAACAGCGGTACCAAATACGGAACGGCTAAACTTTCGTTTCGGCCTGGTCTTATATTCCAGCACGGTCATTCACTTCGACACAGGAACGCAGTCGGCGCAATGCGGATCGCGCGTGGACAGTAGCGCTGCCTGCGCGACCTGTCGACCACTCTGTATCGCGTCCTCCCGTTGGGCGGTTGCCCGGAATTTGGTACTCTTTCAGACTTGGCGAAAAAGCAAAAGAGGGTGACGCTCCGGCGACCGCAGAACTCGCCGCATTGGTGATGGCGAGTACTTTTCCACCAGTCGATCCAGTTCATCGACAGCCAAATTTGCCGCTGCAGACGGTCCTGCCTGAGATGACTGTAGCCCGTTATCGCGTCGGCTTGAGTGTCGTCTTTATTTTGGCTTTGTTGCTGAGGCTTGTTCCGCTGCGGAATCCGGGGATCGATTGGGCGATAGTTCAGGCGGATTCGTGGCACTACACGGCCCCCGCCGACGGCCTTAAAGCTGGATGTGGCTACGCCGCGCTGGAAAACGGCGCATGCCAGGCGGCCGAAACGCGATATCCTCCCGGATACTCAATCTTTCTCACCTTGATGCCCTCTCTGAGGGCGGCGGTTGCGGTCCAGGCGTTGATGGGCGCGACGGTATGCGTGATTACCTCCGTTGTGGTCGCGTGGTTCTGGGACTATTGGAGTGCGCTGTTGGTTGCCGCACTGATCGCGGTTGACCTGGCGTCGGTTGCCACCGGCGCGTCGATCGTCGCAGAGCAGCTCTTTCAATTGGTGGTGGCGATCATCATCCTGCTTGCGGCCGCAATGATCCGGTCGGCAGGCAAGTCTCGATTCATGCCTCTTGCGATCGCCGCCAGTGTTGTTTTGGCGGTTGCGATCATGATTCGGCCGACCGGGATGTTTGTTCCCGTCGCGGTCGGCGCGACGATCCTCGTCCTGCCAATTTCGTGGCGGGCCAGGATGAGTTCGATCCTGATTATCGCATTCTTGCCCGCCGTCGCCGTCATCGGCTGGACCTATCGCAACGTCTCGTGTTGCAACGTTCCGACGATCGCGACCATCGGTGCAAACGATCTCTACAGATTCAAGGCCGCTGCCGTCGTTGCATACAGCGAGCACGAGAGCTTCGAGGTGGCGCAGCATCAATTGGACCTCGCGTTGCCGCCTAATGTCCGCCCCGGTACCGATCCGGATGAGGTCGAGCGTCGGGCTATTCAGATTTTTCGCGAGCGGCCGGTCGCGCTCGCGCTCGTGACGGTCAAAGGCGCGGCGGTTCTGCTCTTCGCTCCTGCCGGATCAGTCTTGAGCCGAATGCTGGGGCTCGAGTGGCGGGCTCCAAATGCTGGCCACCCGACCGAAGATATTCTCCCGGCCGCGAGCTCGCTTTTTTCCGATCCGGGTATGTTGGCCCTCGTCGTGTTTCAAGTAGCGCTCTGCATACTCATAGTTGCCGGCATTATTTTCGCGCTCATCAACACGCGCGAGATGAGCAAAGCGCAGCGCGACCTGGTACTGCTATGTGCCCTGATAGCTATAGTGCTACTGGCGCCGAACGCCGGTGGTCCAGCAAAATTTCGCATGCGTACTCACGCAGAACCGGCGATGGTCATCTTGGCGGCAATTGGGTTGCGCCACGCTTTCGCGAAGCTCTCACCTTCGAAAATAAACCGGGTTTGAGTCGACCGTCGCGGGGCTGACCGCCCAAGCGGCGATAGCGGGGGATGGCGCGGATCCGTTCCTCGAATCTTGGTGAAGACGGAATTGGGCCAACTCGATGCTGTCCAGTTTTGGACAGCCCGCCAATTCCATGTCGCAACTCATCTCAACTTTGCGACCCGCAGTTTCATTGCGCGTCATCGGCGCGAAGATCATGCGTTGTTACGCGACATAGTGTTTCGCTTTAGAACACTAGTGAGTATCGGCAAGTGACTCACCTACAGCGGCAGAGAAGTTGCTCCTTGAGCGATTGCGCAGTGCACATCGACTCAAGCGGGGGCAACAATCATGTCGCGTCGGTACCGATACTATACATCATTAGCTATTCCCTCATTAGCTATTCAGTCATTAGCTAGATGTTCTGTTTTAGTATTATTGTTGTATGCATTATCACTGGTATGTGAATCTCCTGTCTTCGCTCAAACAGTTGTCGACGGCGGCTTGACCGCTCCGGAAGTGGGCTGGACCTTGAGTTCTAATCTGCTGGCGGACGGCGATTTCTCGCAAGGTACGACCGGATGGACGTTGCCGAGCACCTGCTTCGCCGTCGATCCGACAACGCTGGCACCCAACGGGGCGGCCAGTCTCGAGTACAGCAATCCGCTGACTTGCAGTCACAACCCTCCGATTGCGGTCAACTCATTCAAGCCCGGAGGTGGAGCGATATACACGCTCAGCGGCCAGATCATGACGGAAGATTTTCTAAGCCCGACGGCTGACGCCGGCGCGACCTTTGACCTGGATGGCTATGGCCGTTCGCCTACTGTCAACGGCACCACCGACTGGACCACGGCGACTCTGCAGCATCTGTCCGTGCCATCTGGCAAGACTTCGTCCGTGCAGCTTGGATTCTACGGCTATCCGATGCCCACCGGGAATGCATGGTTTGCCAACATGTCGCTGCAGCAGGAGATCCCGCCGGGGCTAGAGATGTTTCTGCTGTACCCGAACTACCGCGGAATGATGTTTTCAGATCAGAGCCAGGTCGCAAGCCTGGACTTGACTGTCACGCCGCCGGCCGGAACCTCGCTTGGGAGCGTGCAGGTCGAAATCGACGCGCTCGATGCGGGCGGCAACACTGTCGCCAGCCAGATCTTCATTCCCGCGTCGGCCGAGTTCACGGGCACCCTGGACATGAGCGCGCTGCCGCCGGGGACCTATCAGCTCGCGGGAAAACTCGAGGACACCGGCGGCAACGTGCTGATGACGCAGAGCCCCTATGCAATCGTGAAGCTCGACGCCTCTGCGCGCGCCGGCATGAAGGCGTGGATCGATCCGGCTAACCTGGCGCATTTCAACGACGGCAACCCTCACTTCGTGCTCGGAATCTACGACACGACCGGGTTTTCGTACGGCCCGAGCGACTATGTGCCACGGCTGGCCGCGATTGCCCAGGCGCCGATCAACATGATCATCAACTACTTTCTGGCCAACGCACCAACTCAGGCAATCACCGCATATACAACGGCGATGCATCAATTCGGAATAACCTTCCTGCCAACGGTTAACGGATTTTACTCAAACAACGTCAATTTTCCGACTGCCATAGCTAAAGAGTTTGGAACTGATAATCAGGACCAGCTCATTTCGGATTATACCTCCGCCTTATCTTTCGACCCGGGCGTGGTCGGATACTACGTTCAGGACGAGCCCGCGATCAGTCTGCAACCCCAAACGTTCCACCAATATTCGCTGATCAAGGCCAACGATCCCTCGGGCTTCAACCTGGCGGTGCTCGACAGCCCTCTCAACCTGCCATTCTGGAAGGACACGGTCGACGTCCAGGCCGTTGACCCCTATCCGATCGCCGCCGCCAGTGGAAACGATCTGGCCGAAGTTGCGGATTGGACTCGCGCGGCGTACCAGGCGGGACACGGCGCGCGCCCGGTATGGACCGTCATTCAGTTCTTTCGGTTGGACCTGGAAGGCGCATGGCCGACTCAGCAGCAACTGCACGATATGAGCTGGATGGCGATCGTGGAGGGTGCGACCGGCCTCTTTTACTGGACCTACGGTGCGGTCGGCCTCTCGTACGTGACGAATCCGGTCGAGCATGCGGCGCTTTACCAGGAGCTGATCAACGTTACCACCGAGATCAAGTCGCTGGAGCCCGTGCTGCTCAGTCCGGACGCGCCGGTGATCACCGCGAACTCCGCAACTGGTACCGTGTTCACCAAGACCAAGGTCGGTAGCGACGGCACCCGCTATCTGTTTGCTTACAACTACACGGGGGCCAGCGTTGCCGCCGAGTTCACGCTGGCCCAACCCGCTACCAGCGTCCTCGATTACGACACTGGGATGGCATGTGCGCCCGACACCAGCACGACTTTGTACGAAGACTTTCAGCCGTACCAGGCGCACGTCCTGCTCGTTGGCAATTCCGGCTCGACGCCGCCCCCCACGTGCGCGACCCCAACACCCACGCCGACCCCTACTCCGACAGCGACGCCGACTGCGACTCGGACAGCCACGGCGACCATGAGTCGGACGCCTACGCCGACCGCGTCTCGAACTACAACGCCGACCGCGACCCGGACTGCGACGCCGACCGCTACGCGGACTGCGACTGTGACCGCTACACCGACCGCGACGCCCACGCCTGGTGCGCTGACGATCTCGCCGGCGAAATTGGAATTCGCGGGTCATAGACTTGGCAGTTCGAGTTCAGCGAAGACTGTGAAAGTGACCAACGGCAGCGGGGTGACGGCGATCATCGCGGGGATGTCCACCGACGGCGACTTTGCGCAGACCTCCACCTGCGGCGCCCGGCTGGCTGCGCTGGGCACATGCACAATCAGCATCACCTTCAAGCCTACTGCCGCCGGCAAGCTGAGCGGCAGCCTGACGCTCAAGGACGACGCCACCAACAGTCCACAACTGGTTGACCTGAGCGGGAAGGGACAAAAGCCCTAGCAGCCTGCCTTTTTCCTCTTTATCTTCATCGCCTGGTAGTCGGATTTTCCGTCTGGCTGTTTTGTCATTTTGTTCCGGCGAGTCGGCATAGGCCGTCTATTCTTCTTCGCTTTCAGAACACTCTATTAGCGTATCTTGTGTGGTATTTGCTTATAGTAGGCGTTTTGTGGTAATCACCACCTACTCATGAAGCCTTTATTTGGCTTTTAGCAGAGGGGACAAGGGACATATCGCGGGGCCGTTGCGGCCCCCAGGATAGCCCGCGCTCTGGGACTGAGCGAAAACGGGGAAGGAAAACACATGAATTCTGCCCATCTGGGTCCGCGCGGGAGCGCAGGCCGTGTCGGAGCGATCGTACTTAAAGCGTTGCTGGTCATCCTGGTGCTGGCGCTGCCGATTTCGGCTGAAGCGCCGGGTGCGTGGACGCTTTCCGGCAATCTCAACACCGCGCGCACCAATTCGGCGGCGGCGATGCTGCCCGGCGGGCAGGCGATCGTCGTCGGCGGCAACAACAGCTCCGGCGAGCCGCTCACCAGTGCGGAAATTTTCAGCCTGACGAGCAACACGTTCACGACTTTGAGTTCCGGCCTCCAGACCGGCGTGTCCGGTCTGACCGCGACCGTTCTGCCCGACAACACGGTGCTGCTGGCGGGCGGGTTGTATTACGACTTTCCGGTGGCGGACGCGGAAATCTACAATCCGTCGACGAGCACGTTCACGGTGGTGGGGTCGATGAACTACGACCGCAGCCATCATACCGCCACGCTGCTGAACAACGGCAAGGTGCTGATTGCGGCCGGGCGCGGCCTGAACGGGCCGATTGCCGACCTCGAGATCTACAATCCGGCAACGAAAACATTTTCGAAGGCGGCCAGTTTGCAGCATGCGCGGCAGGATCATACCGCCACGCTGCTCGACGACGGCACGGTGCTGATAGCGGGCGGCTCGAATTCGTCGGGACCGCTGGCGAGCGCCGAGCTTTTCAATCCGACCACGGGCGCCGTGACGGAGGTTGGGAGCCTCAACACGGCGCGCACGCTGGCGACCGCGTCGCTGCTCTACAATTTCGATGGGACAGTGCTGATCGAAGGCGGTCAGAATGCCAGTGGAACCGACCTGAATACGGCCGAGGTTTACGATCCGGTCGCGCAGAGCTTTACGACGCTGGCGGCGCAGATGATCACGCCGCGCCACGGCCACCAGGGCCTGACGCTGCCGTATAACGGCAAGGTATTGATCGCGGGCGGCACCAGCGCGGGAGCGCCAGTCACTGCGAACGAGCTTTACGATCCGGTGGCAGGAGCGTTCGTCGCCAACGAGCCGATGAGCGAGGCGCGCGACGAGTTCGCGGCCAATTTCTTTGCGCTGCCGGCGGTCGGGCAGGTGCTGATGAGCGGCGGACAGAACGGTTCGGGCGAACCGCTGGCGCTGAGCGAAATGTACTCCTATCAGACTATCCGCACCGACAAGCCTGACTATCCGCCGGGCTCGCCGGTCACGATTTACGGGGCCGGATTTGCGCCGGGCGAGACGGTCACGCTGCAGATCCAGGAGACCGACACCGACGATACCTGGCTGACGGACACGGCGGACTCGACGGGTTCATTCACCGACAACAGTTTCATGATCATGGACAACGATGGCGGCGTGACGTTCCTGATCACGGCGACCGGAGCGACCTCGGGTCTGACGGCGCAATACAGGTTCACGGACAGCACGCATTTCGATACCCTCACGGTCGGGCAGCCGTCAGGCGGCGGCGGCACGGTTGTTTCCGGGGTGACCAGCGGGAACTATCTCGTTACGGGCACTTTCAATGGTAGCGGGAACGTTTCGGTGGCTCTCGCAATTTCATCCGCGACACCTTTGCCGGCAGGGGCGGCCGCGCATTGGAGCGTGAATCCCCTAGTCAGCACCGGCGGCAACGAGACTTCGAACCTGACCATAAGCACGACCTGCGGCATGACGCAGCCGGGGACTTACAGTTTTACTGTAACAGGTACAGCCAGCGGCGACGCCACCAACAGCATCACGAGTTCGCCTGCGAATACGCTGACCGTGACTTCGTGCACGCCGCTGACCGGCGTCATGGTGTCGGGGTCGCAGAATGTTGTCGCCGGTAGCACAGGGAGCTACACGACTACGGCCATGTTTACCGGCGCGACCAGCGACACGGCGACGTTCTCGGTTATTTCAGGTTTGCCGACTGGGGCGACTGCGACCTTTACTCCGTCGACGGTCAGCTACCCCGGCAGCGGGCCGAACCCGACCTCGACGCTGGCCATCAGCACGCTGAGCGGCACGACGCCAGGGACATACACTTTCACGGTCCAGGCGACCGATCCGGGCGGCACTGTAGTGACCACCACCGGGACGCTGGTCGTGTCCTCCACGGCGGCTGTGACGGGCGTCGCTGTCGCCCCGGGGACTTTCACTCTTGTCCCCGGCTCCACGGCGACCTATACGGTCACCGTGAGTTATGGCTCGGGGGCGAACGACGGCACAGCGAGTCTGTTAGTAATCGATGGGACACCAGCTTTTCCTGCGGGAACGACCGAGACTTTCACTCCCGCGTCGATCAACGGCAACACCTCGACGCTGACTATCGCGGTTCCATCCGGCGCCGCGGTAAACACTTACCCTTTCACGGTAAAAGCGACCGGCACCGGCAACACAACCGGCAACTTCACGTCGGGTATGGCGAACCTGAAGGTGCAGGCCGCAGGGCCCCTGATGGGTGCTCTCACGCTTTCGCCGACAACGAACACCGTTGCCGCGGGGATTACCTCGGCGAGCTACGGCATTACTGTCATGTACGGTATGGGGGCGCAGGCCGGCACCGCGAGCCTGGCGGTTTCATCGTCGTCACCGACTTTTCCGGCAGGCACGGTCGAGACTTTCACACCTCCATCGATCACCGGCAGCACCTCTTCGCTGACGATACAAGTTCCGTGCACCACGACGGCGCAGACTTTCGATTTTGTCGTGACCGCGACAGGTACGGGCAGCACGACGGGGTCCGCCTCGTCGGCCAACATGGGTCCGGGTGAAGGAATGCTGGTGGTGACTACGGGTGTGTGCGCGACGCCGACGCCGACCCTAACTGCAACACCGACGGCAACGAATACTGCGACGGCGACCGCGACGGCAACGGCGACTGCGACGAATACGGCGACGGCGACGGCAACCGCCACGGCAACGGCCACGAACACTGCGACCGCGACGAATACTGCCACTGCGACCAACACGGCGACCGCCACCTTGACGGCGACTCCGACCAATACGGCCACCGCGACCGCGACCAATACTGCGACGGCGACGAACACCGCGACGGCCACCCTGACGGCGACTCCGACCAATACGGCCACTGCGACAGCGACCAATACAGCTACGGCGACGAACACCGCGACGGCCACCGTGACGGCGACTGCGACTAATACGGCCACCGCGACAGCGACCAATACTGCGACGGCCACGAACACTGCGACTGCGACGAACACCGCGACCGCAACGAATACTGCGACCGCGACGAATACAGCGACGCCGACGGCCACAGCAACCGCGACTGCGACCAACACGGCGACTGCCACGAATACCGCGACGGCCACGAATACCGCGACCGCGACGAATACCGCGACCGCAACCGCGACCGACACGCAGACGGCAACGGCTACAGCGACCGATACGCAAACCGCGACGGCTACACCGACGGCGACCGCAACTGCGACGGCAACTGACACGCAAACTGCGACGGCGACCGCAACTGCGACCGATACGCAGACGGCGACCGCAACCGCGACGGCTACCGCGACCGCGACGAACACGGCGACGGCCACGGCGACTGCGACAGCGACCGCGACGAACACGGCGACTGCGACGAATACGGCGACCGCGACCAGTACCGCGACGGCGACGGCCACACCGACGGCGGTACCGACGCCGGTTATCATTCCCTTTACCGGGATAAATTTCGGTTCTTCGACCTACATGAATACTGGCGTTACGACCACGCCGGACCGGATCGTCACGGTCTGCAACGGCTACTACCCCGACTACGTCTCGACCACCAACACGGGTCCATGCGCGGCGGGATCAGCGGGCACGCTCATCTTCTCGAGCATCTCGGCGACCTCGACGACCAGCCCCTACACCCAATTTGTGGTCGACGCGTCGCCCGATCCGACCGACTTCCCGACCTGTCCGATTGGCGGGGCAGGCCTCGCCCCCGGAGCGGTATGCGGGATCGGCGTGAATTTCACTCCGACCGCGCTCGGAACGTTGAACGGCACGCTGACCTTTACCTCGAATGCCGTCAGCCCGAAGACAATATCGCTGGTTGGCACCGGCCAGGCCGGATTGGTGGGCCTCTCTCCCACTCAGGCATTTCCAGGCACCCAGGTGGGCACGCAAAGTACGACGACCGGAACCGCGACGCTGACGAATAACAACACCGTGGCAATGACCGTCTACAGCGTCACGCCGTCGGGCGACTTCGCGACGTTCAACGACAATTGCAGCGGAAATTCGAACCTGGTCGCGGGCGGGACCTGCACCGTCGGAGTGACCTTCACTCCGACTCAAATCGGCACCCGCACCGGCACCCTGAGCGTGGTGAGCAACGCCAGAAACGCCACCGCAAGCAGCCCCGGGATCATCAAGCTGCAGGGCACGGGCACAATCGCCGCGCCCGAGTTCAGTCCGCCGTCGCTCACCTTCGGCACGGTGGCAGAATCCACGACCAGCCCAGCCCAGACGGTGACGATAATAAATCCGGCAAGCAATGAGGTCGCAATGACGATCAACAGCTTCACGCCGAGCATCGCTGATTACGCGGTCTCCGGCACGACCTGCTCACCGATGCCATACAGCCTGGCGGCGGGATCGAGCTGCACCGTCTCGGTGACATTCACGCCGAGCAAGACCGGAACGGACAATGGCAACCTCAGCGTCAGCGACAACGGTGGGACCAAGACCCAGAAGATCGGTTTGTACGGCAGCGGAAGTTAACGGATTCGGCGGTCGCGCGTCTTAAGGGAGCGCGACCGCCACGTCCCGAGAATGGCATGCGGCGCACCAGACAATTGCGCCGCAATCGGTTAATTGGTCCCCACCCTGACCCTCCACGAACGCGGGAGGGAAGTTTCTTTTGGCGTCTCCCTACCAAGGTTGAGACACTACCGGCGGTAGTGTCGCGTCGGTGCGAGCACTCAATTGGAGGAGCGTCCAGTCAGGTCCCGGTCCGCCTTGTTTTAGCTTCAGGCCGGCGGCCGAAAGACCGTGCGACGTATATCGCGACGCCAGCGGCGATACTGAACAGGGAATACAGATAGTAAAACTGCTGAAGTAAGAATCCGTTGAGAGCGAACCACAGCCCTCCCTTTCTGAAAAATAGACGATATAAATCCCGATTCAGCCAGAACGCCGCGACCAGCAATAGCACGACAACCAGCCGGGCCGGGTCTCTGAAAATCGCCACTGGAATGGCTATCGCGAGCGCCAAGGCGACCATCGCGGCCGCTCGCTGATCCGCGGAAAAATTCAGATCGCTCGGGAGCCGGCGATGCTTCAACCAAAGCAGCGTCCACGGGATTGCGCGGACGACGACGTCAGTTCTAACCAGAGAAATCAAAGTCCATTTCTTCAAATGTTTCACTTGCAGCTCGGGATCCAGAACGATTCGCACCCCCCGGGCAGCCAATCGGTAGCCAAGTTCGACGTCTCCGATATAGCGCTGGTTATCATCAAATCCCCCTGCCGCGACGAACAGGTCGCGTCGAACCAGGCCGCACGCTCCCCAGAACGTGCTCGCCTCCGCGTGCGAACGCTGATGGAAGTGATGATGGGCGAGATTCTTGAAGCGGCTTACCGTAGTCTGCGCCGCCGGATCGTCGTCGTAGGAACCGATCATCGCGCCCACGTCAGGACGCGCCATGACAGCCTTCGCGCGCGCGAGCGCCCCGGGAGCGAGCACGACATCCGCGTCATAGAAGAACAGCAACGGCGCCCTGGTCAGCTCGACGCCTCGATTACGCGCTACCGAAGGACCCATGTGGCGGGGCAACTTGATCAGTTTCACGTTGAAGCGGGCGGCCACTTTGCAGGTATCGTCGGTGGAACAGTCGTCGACGACAATTACTTCATCTTCGGCGGAGATCTGCGCGAACATGGCATCCAGGCTTCGCGCAAGTGTCGACGCGGCATTTCGAGCGGGAATGATCACCGCCAGTTTTGAGGCCGGCGGCTGGCCGCTGAATTGCTGGGCCATGGTGTCAGCGACGGGTCAGGAGTCGCGCGCGGAAGGGGTCAGAGCAAATTGCGATGACACGCACCAAAAACAACGTCACATCGAAATATCGCCAATCACTTGATTCGCTGAATGGGTTCTTTAGCTTGATCGAATAGCGCGGGTGAGATCGATTTTGCAACCGTCGCTCGAAATGATCAGCATGAGGGTTGAGCTCGCGCGACTGGGCAGGTTTGCACGCGGCGTTATCCGGGTGCGAGTCGGAATCCGCGTTGAAAATGGAAATCCCGAATAAGCAACTGACCGTGCCGAGCGAATGGTTACGCCGACTGCAAGGCGCGATGTGCCCGTCACTCTTGTTGGCGATCCTGCTCTTGCTCAACCCGGTGTCGAACGTCTGGCAGTACGCCACCCACAGTCCCGGGATCGACTACTTCATTTTGTGGAGTGTGCCCCACGTCTTGAAGACGACATTCGTCCAGAACATTTACGCGCGAGACGGTCAACAGGATATGGCGTCGGTTTTGATCGGCGAAAGCTCGGCGCCGCAGGTTTCCCAGACGCAACGAAACGCGACCGCAATCAACATGCAGCTATATGACAACCGGATATCCGTCACCGGGTCGCCTCTCGTCTACGCGCTGGTCGGTCTGACCTCCAGCGGCGCCTACGACAAGGATTTGCGCCGTTTCATGGTCGCGTCATGGCTCTGCTTTGTGGGGGCGACGCTCATCTTGTGCCGGCTGCTCCGGTACTCGGCGGTGGCGACGATCCTGGCCGTTGGGCTTTTTACTTCGAGCTTCGAGCCGCTGCTCGCCGACATGCGGGTCGCCGCTAACCTCAATCAGATTCAGCTGTTGTCGCTGGCGTGCTTCCTGCTTTTTCTCACGCGGTCGTGGGACCTGCTCGCGGGTCTGGCGCTGGGTATCGGCGTCATGCTCAAGCCCAACCTGGTTATCGTTGCGTTCCTGAGTGTGGTGGCCGGTCTGGCGGATCGGGACTATCGGAGGCTGACTCGGATGCTGTTGGGAATGGGTCTGGCGGCGCTGCTGTCGGTGGCGATCTCGGTGAGTTATTTCGGCCGGCCGGCCATGTGGTTGGATTTCATCAGGAGTCTTCCGCAGCATGCGACCTCCTCATCTCCGATGGAAAACGGGAACTTAGGTCTGGCGGTCCTGCTGTTTCGGACGATGCACCGAGAGATGGCCATATACATCTTCGTCATCCTGACGGTCATCGTAAGCGCGGTGTTCTTCCAAACCAGATCAGGGCACGCGGGGGACGTGGCGCTGTCGTGCGACCCTGACGAATCAGCACGATCGATTCATCGGATGTTTGTGGTCGTCGGTCTCGGATGTGCGGTCATGCTGATGTGCAGTCGGTTGGCGTGGCTGCACTACTATATCCTGCTGATTCCTTTGGGGTTGTATCTAATCAGACCATTGGGCCGGGGAGACAGACCGCGGCAGCGGCTCGTCGTGAGCATATTCGGCGCGATCGCCTTTTTTCTGCTCTCTTCGGCGATGTGGTCGGAGATGGCTAGCATGCTGCAAGCATCGATCGCGTTCAACGCAGCGACGGCGCTCATGTTCATTCTGGCGCTCTGCGAAACGTGGTGGGAAGCGGAGCTCGACCCAGCCACGAATATTGGTGGTCGTGGACAGCGGGCTGGTTAGTGTGGCGTCTGTGTGGCGAATTGCTGATTGTGGGAAAATCAGCCGGACTCGGATTTTGCGTTTGCAAACCGCCTGAAACCGGTGTAGTGAACCAAGGCTATATCGAATCCAAAAGGAACATACAGATACACTAAGCCTCTTCATGCGATAACTTCATGCGATAACCTCGGGAGGGTGCGCCATGACTAGAAGGCAGAATCGGGTTGATCGAGCGTCGCTGGATCGGCATTCCGGGCTTTGTGCGCTTGCGAGCGTCAGGTATCTGATCGGACGTGGCGCAAGATTCGCGGCGATCGCGCTGACTGCCGTTCTGATGATGGCAGGCATCGGAATCATGCCTGCGTACGCCACCGTACGGTTGACCATCAGCCCGGCGTCGCTTACGTTCCCGAACCAGGAAGTGGAGACCACCTCCGCCGCGAAAAACGTAACCCTTACCAATCCGAATGCCTCTTCGCTGCAGATTGACAGCGTCGTCCCCTCTGGGGATTTCACGCTCTCGAGCGATGGATGCAGCGGCACTGACCTCGCGCCCGGCGGAAATTGCGTTGTCAGCGTGGTGTTCACTCCGAGCCAGACCGGTGCGCGGACGGGAACGCTGACGATCACCGACGCCGCCTCCAACAGCCCGCAAACGGTGAATCTCTCGGGCACCGGCATCCTCGTGAAGCCTACTTTTAATCCCACTCACCTGAGCTTCGGCCAACAGCCAGAGGACGTCGCCAGCGCCGCCAAGACCATCGTCTTGACCAACCCGAACCTGGTTCCGTTGAGCGTCACCAGCGTCGCGTCGTCGAACGGCGACTTCACGGTGACCGATGACATGTGCAGTGGGACGGAGGTCGCGGCGAGCGGTACCTGCAGCTTTGACGTGACTTTCACTCCTTCTCAAACCGGGTCGATAAGCGCAGACATCGTCGTCACCGACAACGCGACCCCCGCGACCCAATCGATCCCGGTCAACGGAACCGGCATCATCCTGAAGCCGACTTATTCCCCCACTCACCTGAGCTTCGGTCTTGAGCCGCTCGAGGTTCCCAGCGCCGCACAAACCGTCACCTTGACCAACCCCAACGCGGTTCCACTGAGCGTGACGAGCGTTGTGCCGTCGGGCGACTACAGCGTAGTCAATGACATGTGCAGCGGGACGCAGGTCGCCGCCGGCGGCAGCTGCACCTTTGGTGTGATTTTCACTCCTACGGAGACCGGGAGCAGAACCGGATCGGTCGTCGTCACGGATAATGCGTACGTACCGACGCAGACGATCCCATTGTCGGGTTCCGGCTACATCATTACTCCAACTGTGTCACCGACCTCACTGTCGTTCGGCAGCGTCGAGGTCGGTAGCATCTCGGCGCCGCAGACGGTTACGCTCTCGAATTCCAACGCGGTGGCGGTAACGTTCACTTCGATCGCTACCAGCGGCCCGTATGACATCACCGCCAATAGCTGCGGCAGCTCGGTGGCGGCGGATTCGAGCTGCCAAGTCTCGGTGACCTTCAATCCGACAACCGACACCAATTCGAGAGGCACCACCGAAACTGGAACTCTGACCTTCACCGATGACGGGCAGCGGACCACTCAGACGGTCAGACTCACCGGAATCGCAACCGGCACGGTGCCGACGGCAACCTCGACCGAGACGCCGACCGCGACTGCAACCGCCACCGAGACGGCAACGCCGACTGCGACCGAGACCACCGCGGCTACCCAGACGGCAACGGCGACCGCTACTGCGACGGCAACCAACACGTCGACGGCGACCAACACGGCGACCGCGACCAACACGGCGACGGCAACCGACACGGCGACGGCGACCAACACGGCGACCGCGACCAATACCGCGACCGCGACCAACACGGCGACCGCGACCAACACGGCGACGGCGACCAACACGGCGACCGCGACCAATACCGCGACCGCGACCAACACGGCGACCGCGACCAACACGGCGACGGCCACCAACACGGCGACCGCCACCAACACGGCGACCGCCACCAACACGGCGACTGCGACCAACACGGCGACTGCGACCAACACGGCAACTGCGACTGCGACGGCGACTTCGTCAGCCACAGCCACGGCGACCGCAACCTCGTCGGCGACAGCCACGTCGACGGCGACACCCACCGCAACCCCGACGATGGCAGTTGGAGCTGAATCGGGCGATCTCCTGATGGCGGGCGGCGACACCGGCGGCAAGCTGGAAGGATTGCTGGAACTGGCGACCTCGACGGTGTCGAGCAATACCGCTCAGATCTTCAGTACCGCCTCCGACACGTTCGTGAAGACGACGGGCAACCTCAATACGCCGCGCGAGTCGACTGCTTCAGTTGCGCTGCCCAACGGGCTGACCCTGATAGTGGGCGGCAACGACTGCAACGCGTCAGTATATGCGGGGACCAGCGGTTCCTTCCTGTGCCAAGCGCTGAACACGGCGGAGTTGTATAACGAGAGCACCGAGAGCTTCACGTTCGCCGGCAGTGGCAGCGGCGGCGTGATGACGAGCGCTCGTAGTGGGCCGACCGCAACCCTGATCCAAGGCAGCGGCACCTCGCTTGACGGCCAGGTGCTGATCGTGGGCGGTTCGACCGGCATCTCGTTCCTGGGCGCCACCACGCCGCCCGGAGCGCCGAGCGAGACCGCGCTCAACACGGCGGAGTTGTACAACCCGAGCACCGATACCTTCACCGCGATAAGCTCGCCGATTCCGGGATGCCCGGCGGGCGAGTCGTCCACTACGTCGACGGCATGCACCACCGCGCTACCTTCGGTGTGCGCTCTGCCGACGACTGAGACTCCGATCAGCTCGGCATCGGAAAGCGGAACAACGGTAACCGTCAACGCGGCGGCGGCGGTGCCAGGGCTGACGATGGGCAGCAACGTCATAGTTGCCGGGACCAGCGTCAATGGATTCAACAACTCCTGGATCGTGACCGGTATCAGCAATGGAGGCGCCACATTTACCTTCACCACCTCGAGCGGAACGAGCACCGCGTCAGGTGGCTTTGCCTCAGCCGGGAACATCGTGTCGGCAACGGCCAGCGGGACAAGTATAACGGTCACCACGACCGCACCCGTGCCGGGGCTGATCGTTGGTGACAACGTTACGGTTTCGGCGGTACAGATTGGGTCAACCATATCCGCCAACACCTACGATGGAGAATACGTGGTTACCGGTCCCGGCAGCCCAGGCACAGCTGTCACTGGCGACACGTTTACCTACACGACCACCGCAGCACCGTCGGGGACCGGCGCAGGTGGCGTGGCGGTGGCCGATACGTTTGAGTGCGGCATGGTGGACCAGGGCGCGGCGACGATCCCGAGCGACAGCGGCGATATCCTGCTGGCGGGCGGCGACTTCATAGAGTTCCTGGGCGAGTCGTCGAACTATTCGTTCATCTTCAGCCCGGCTTCGGAGAGCTTCACCAAGACCATGGGGAACCTGAACACGCCACGCGAGTTGGACGAGCTGATAGCGACCCCGTCGGAAGGCAACCTGGTTGCGTTCGGCGGCATCGAGGCCAATAGTGCGGTCTGCCCGGCCAACAGCGGCGAGCTCGTTGCGACCACGCTGAACTCGGCGGAAGTGTACACTCCGAGCTCACAGACGTGGGCCACGGTGAGCACCACGATGGGCGCGAAGAAAGCGGTCTCGGGGACACTGATCGCGACCGGCATGGATGCGGGCGACATAATCCTGCCGGGCGGCGTCGATGCTGAAGTCGGCACGCTGCCTTCGACCTGCACGTCGGTGACCAACCTGAAGCAGGCGGCGACGAGTGACGTCGACCTGTACAATCCGTCCACCAGCACCATAAGCACGACCGGCGCGCTCACTCAGCCGCGTGAAGGGCCGGCCCTGGAGGAACTCCCAGCCGGCAGCGACGAGACCGATATCCTGGTAGCCGGCGGCGCATGCACGCAACTGTCGCCGACCCTGCAGTCGGCGCCGATCGGCACTTCAGAGGCGACGACCCTATGCGGCAGCTCCAATGCGGGCCCGACCGGCTATTACTCGGAGCTGTACAGCCAGACGGGCGCGACGTGGTCGAAGGGCCCGCTCTTCGCCACCGGCTTCAATCCGGCCAACTCGGCGGCGTTCGCGACGCTGCCATAGCAGGCGCACGTCCAGATTGACCGACCTAACCGGCAACGCCGGCCCCAAACATGGGGCTGGCGTTGCCGCATCTGGACAAATAGTGGAGCGAACCCCGTAAAACCGCACCATTCTTCGGACGACCCTTCATCAGAGCCCGCTCGGCCCAGTGGCAGTGCCGCTGAAGCATCCGTCTTTCGTTTCAAGGGAATTGACGCGGCGCTGCTCGCACTCCTGCTCGGTTTTGCGCTGCTGCTAATCTCGCGCACAGGATTTCTCAGTGGACAGGAATTGTGGCCGACGCCTGACGCGGTTGAATACGCGGCGGTCGCGGTAAACCTCGATCGCGGCCTGGGCCCGGTGCTCCATTTCGGGGGAAATACTTATCCGAGCCGCTATACGATCGGCTATCCACTTATCCTAGCCGCGGCGTATCCCCTTCTGGGCCGCAGGCCCGAGCGGCTATGCCTGGTTACGGCGCTGACGGCATTGATCGCAATAGCCGGGCTGTACGCGCTGACACTGTGGGCGTTCGACAGGCCAAGCGCGATTCTGGCCGGGTTGCTGCTAGCTACCTCGCCGTTTTTTCTCGGGCTTTCGACTTGCGTGCTGAGTGATGTTCCCGCGCTCGCCGTCGTAGTCCTCGCGGTATTGGCATTTTTGTATGCCGAGGAAAAACAAAGCCTGATCGCATCCGCACTGTGCGGGCTGCTGGTCGGCCTGGCCGTCACGATCCGCGCCACCAACGGCGCCATTCTGGCCGGAATGATAGCGGCAGCTTTGCTCGTCCGGCCACGCGGGTTGCAATTGGCGCGAGTGATGGCGTTTGCGATCGGATTCGTCGCGTTTCCAGGATTGCAGGCCTGGCTGAATCTGCACTACCTCGGCTCGCCGTTCTCAGACGGTTACGCGTTCTGGCTGCCGGAGCACTACAGCTCAGTTTTCAAGCCCTTCAAGCTGAGCTATCTGGTTGTGCCCACTGATCCTGCCTATCGGCACGGAAACTTTGTCGCTTATGGTATCGCGATGCTTGGTCTCGACGGCATCGTCGGCCAGCTTGATTTGGGCACTGAGTCTCGAATGTTATTTCACGCGCGCTACGGTTTCTATCCGTTTCCAGTGGTGGTCTTCGCAGGGTTGGGCGTATTCCTGGCGATGCGCCGGAAGGGCAGTAACGCAACCACGATGCGAGCGGTGTATTTGGGCTTGGGTTTTCTTGCCGTGCTGTTGCTTGCTTACCTCGCTTATTTTTATATCGACCCCCGCTTCCTGCTTCCGGCGTTGTTTATTGTTTTTGCCGCCGCGGCCTACGGGCTGGTCGGCGCGAATCGATGGCTCAGGTGGGGATGGGCTGGATTTGCGGTGATTGCCCTGGATGTGGTTGTCGCCGGCGGAATTGCGGTGCAAACAGTTTCCCGGCTTGCGAAGCCCCTGCCGCAGCAGTCGAAGCTGGTCGAGCATGTGCTCGCTATCCGGCCCCAGCTAACGAACGCGGTACTGGTCAGCGATATTTCTCTACAATGGCTCGAGCTCTATGCGGGCGGAGAACGAACCGAATTGGTCGGCCTCCGCAGTCATTATGGTCCGCAACCGGTAAACGAAGAACACCTGCAATGGCTTTACGACAAAAGATCCAAAGGATGGTCCGGGCCGATACCGCCAATATTACTTCTTCCGAGTGACCGCCTCGACCTGGACGAAGCGCGCAAGCTGGCGGAGGCGGACAAGGAGGGGCGCCCGGTGTACCTGCTCATATTGAAGGCGACGTCCAGCGAATGGCTCGATGAGCTTAAGCGGGAGGTCGCCGAGATCGATAGCTACTTCTCGCTTGAAAGGATTGCGCAGTATCCCGAAATGGTGCTTTACCGTTTGACGCCGCGCTAATCCACCCGCTCCCCCGCGACACACTCAGTAGACCCATTCACTCGCGGCAGCGCCTCGCGCGACGATCACTAAAGGAAATGGTCGCTCGCGCTCATTGTGGTGCTCTTCTCAGGTGGTTCCATCGAACTGTGTAGTTCGCAATGAGTCGTACGGGACGTAGGAAGTAATAAAGAAAATAAAGGGCGGGGGGGAGTTGCAAGGCCTGGTAGTCGGCAAAGGAAGGCGCGAAGTGGCCGAGTAGGTAGCGCAGACGATGGCGGGTTGACTCGAAAAGGCGCAAGCAGAAGGGGATCAACTCGGATTCAGGGACGCGACTCGGCGCGGCCGCCAGCATACGGATTCGCACGGAGCTGACAAGTTTGTCCACCTCGGGATCGCCAGGCAGGGTTGGTGGCAGCCGTATCCCAATCAGATCCTCGGCTAGCTTCAACCCCAACAACAGCTCGCGCATCGTACCGGCGCGGGCCGACGCGGCCAGCACCTCGGGCCATCGCAAATTCGGGAAAGCGACAAGGCAGGATGCGATGTCGCAGATCCAGCCGATGCGTCCGAATGCATGCTTGGCACCGTGCGCGCACAGCAAGAGCAGCAGAAGTTCCGGACGTAGCACGGGGATTGTCCGGCCCCAGAACGCAGTCGATTCGAGAGATTGCCAAACGTCTTCGTAATCGAAGGCGCTCGCGAAATACTGCGGCAGGATCCGCCAATGCAGATCGACGCTCAAAAGGCGGGATTCATCGACCATAGAGATCTCCGCTCCCCGCGAACGCAAATAAGCAGAATCGCATGGCCAGTGCAGAGGGGTGCCGATCCGGTAGCCCCTGGCGGACAAGAGGTCACGGACTTGCAAGACGTCGCGGCGATGGACGAGCAAATCGAGATCGCTCGAACGGCGCATGGATAAATCGCCATAAAGTTGCAGGCTCAGCAGCGGCCCCTTTAACGGGACGAAAGCGATCGCGTGTTCCTCGAACAATTCCGTCAAGCTGCGGAGTTCTGCGCTGAGCGCCAGGTTCCACTGGGCATTTGCTTCGAACCATGAGCGGAGACTTTCGGTAGCGTGCTGGGGGATCGGGACAGATCGAAGCGCCCGGTAGAGCAGCTGCGTAACGGCATGTGCCGACGAAAGCCGCATCAATTCGCTCCAGTCGAGTCCGTCCGGGTCCGGCGGCGGATCTTCGGGATGGAAAAATCGCCGCAGCGTCGCGACCAGAAATTCGCACTCGCGGCTCACTGGAGATTTTGTGCTGAGCGCCAGGCGGCGTAGCGGCCTCCCTGCGCGATCAACTCCTGGTGCGAACCTGACTCGAGCACCCGTCCATCCTCGATAACGTGGATCTCGTCGGCAACCATCGCGGTGGTAAAGCGGTGCGTAATCAGCAGCGTGGTGCGTCCCGACGCAAGCTCGCGAAAGCGCCGCAACCAGTCAGCTTCGGCCCAGGGGTCCATCGCGCTGGTCGGTTCGTCAAGAATCACGATTGGAGCATCCCGCAAAAATGCCCGCGCCAGAGCCAGCCGCTGCCATTCGCCAACGCTCAACTCGACGCCTTTGTCGAACCAATGGCCGAGCAGATTTTCGTAGCCGTCGGGAAGGCGGCGAATGAAGGCTTCGGCCCCGGCAGCCTCGGTAGCCGCTCGAACGAGCGCGGCGTCATCGAGCTTGGAGAGATCGCCAAGGCCAATGTTCTCGCGGACCGAAGCGTTATAGTGGACCGGCTCCTGGAACAACACGGTGATTTGTCGGCGAAGCTCGTCGACTGCGAAGTCGCGAAGATCGGTGCCGTCGATCGTGATCGAGCCGGCCTCAGGATCGTAAAAGCGGCACAGCAACTTGACCAGCGTACTCTTGCCCGCTCCGTTAGGACCAACAATCGCAACCACGCGGCCTTTGGGCACAAACAGCTCAAAGCCCTGGAGCGCAAGGCGCTGCCTGTCGGGATAGCGAAAACTGATGTTTTGAAAACGGATGCCCTCGCGCAGCTGGCGCGGGCAAGGAACCGGTGTCGAGGGTGAGACGACGCGCGGCTCGAGCGCGAGGAACTCGAACAGGTTGCCGAGGAACAGCGTGTTCTGATACAGCTCCCCGACGCTTCGCAGAAGCTCCCGGGCAAGGCTCAGGCCTTGCTGGAACGCCTGGTACAGAAGGGTCAGATCGCCGAGAGAAAGTCCGCCGCGCAGCGTTTTGAAAAGCATCCAGACACACGCTGCCGCGGTCACTATCAGGGTGGAGGCGCCTGCTATGAGCTCCGCCAGGCCCTGGTCGCGAGCCAAATCGATGCGCTTTTTGCGCAGCGCATCGCGCAGCCTGCGATACGCCGCCTCAAAGTAATCGCCCAGTATAAAGAGACGAAGTTCGGGCGCGGTTTGTCCCGAAGTCAGCAGCCAATCGTAATACCAGATGCGGCGTTCGATGGGAGTCGTTTCAATACGAAGCTGATGCTGCTTGACGGCATAGCGAAGCACCATGGCGAGTACGGGAATCGTGCTCAACAACAGCGCCAACGGAAGCAATACGCCGAAACCGGCCAGCACCGCGAGCATCGCGACGAGGGTGACGCTATTCTGGAGCACGCTGCCAAGCTTTTCGAGCAGCGCGATGGGCCGGTAGCTCGCTTCATCGCGGGCGCGGTGCAGATGGTCGTAGAAATCGGGCGACTCGTAGAACGCAAGATCGGCTGAAATCGACTTGCGGTGAATGAGCCCGGTAATATGATCCTGCACCAGCTCCGCCTCTGCGGTGCGGACCCAGTTACTCGTGCCGCGCAGCAGCTCGGACAGGAGCTGCACTATCGCCATCAGGATGGCGGGCAGCAGGATAGGCCGCCAGTTGCCTCCGGAGCGGACCGCGGCGACAATTCCGTTGACCAGCGGCCGAGTGAGATAGACAGTCGCGACCGGAAGAAACCCTTGAACGAGAAGCAGAACGGCCCAGATGAGGGTCCAGCCTGGCGCGGCTTGCCATACCAGCCGCAGGGCCCGCGACAGGTCAACCAGTTGACGTGTCGCGCGACGAACGCTGATGGGAGAGTATTCTGGCAATCCGCTATGCCGACCGAATCCCGGCTAACTTATTACTCCGGCGGATAGTGGTCAATCTGAAAGCCATTGAGATTCCATCGGCTGGAGCGCCGGCGCCCTGGTCGCGATACGCCGATTGGGTGAGACGGAATCCGCTGTCTTGCGCTCTCGCGATCCAGGCGGGCCTGTTGTTTTATAGCCTCGATCTTCTCGAACCATGGGGCGATGAATGGTTCACTCTCACGGCGGTTCCACTGCCGCTGAACCAGCTCCGCACTATGGTTGAGGGTGTAGCTCATCCGCCTCTTTATTACTTCCTGCTTCATTTCTGGATTCAAATTCCGTGGCCTGCCGGTCCTCTCATCAAGATGCGTGCGATGTCGGTCCTGTGGACCTTGCTGGCGACCATAATTTTCGACCGGCTGTGGCTGATTGAACTGGAACCGAGAGTGCGGCGAATGTTCCTTTTGCTGTGGGTACTCTCGCCTTGCCTGCTGCTCTACGCGCGGATGGCGAGGTCCTACAGCATGCAGTTGGCGCTGGCGCTGCTCACGATCTACGCCGCCTCGAAATGGTTGGCTCGGCCGCGAAGTCCACGATGGCTGCTCGCGTATAGCTGCTGCCTGGTCGCGCTGCTATACACGCACTATCTGCCGGGGTTGGCGATCATGGTGTCAGCCTGGGTGCTATTCCTGACAAACACGGAGCTATCGCCGAAGATCCGCGTGGCGACAGCTACTGCTCCAGTTCTGGCGGTCGCGCTCTTATACCTACCCTGGTTAATTCCTCTATTCGGCGCGCTCGGTCAGTGGCGAGAGTCGATTACGTACCGAGTGGGAAGCGTATTGGTCGATCAGCTCGTAAGGATCGCCTATTGGTTCGTATCGTTCAGTTTCGGAGAGACCATTTCCCTGCTCAGCATTGTACTTGGCGCGGTAATGACGCCTGTGGTTGCGCTCGGGTTGTATCGCGGAATACGTTCGCGACCGGGATGGATAGGTCTGGTTGGCGCGGCATCGCTCGTCGGTTACGTCGGGGTGAGCCGATGGAGCGGCTTCCCGTTCACACCCAGCCACCTTCTATTCGTACTACCTTTCTTTTTGATCCTTTTGGTGAAAGGAATCGACGCGAGCCGTCGCGGCTCGCTGGCATTCGCGGGTCTCTTGATAATCTATATTTCCGGCGACTACAGCTACTTCGCGAAGCTTGGCTACTTGAACAAAGCGTATTGCGTTCCCTACCAGACGATGGCGGACGTCATCATGCGCGATTCGCCCGCCACCGGCGCCGTGCTCTTAGTGGACGGATACAGTTCCGTCGTCGACCCAATGCTGGATCGGTTGGGAAAAGGAGTCCAGGTGATTTTCCTCAACAATGAACTACCGGCCGAGCAGGCGATGGAGATAGTCAGGCATAAGCCGGGCACCATATGGTTCCTGCGCCACACCAACGACACATCGCCGGACAGATTTATCAGCCGGATGGAGGCGGAGCTGGCACAAGGCAGGACTGTGAAGCAATACGACTATCTTCAGTATTCGATGCCCGAGCGCTGGATCCTCGACTGGTTACGCGGCCCGGGACAGCCCCAGTATTTTTACAAGCTGTCAGAAATGCGTCGGAACTAAGCAGGATCGATCTTGTCTCTAGCTGACCGCCGTCTTATGAAGCACCTGCTACCTGTGTTGGTCTGCAGCACGGCCTTGCTCGCGCTGGGCTTGACGCCGAATTTCGCCTGTTGGCTTTCAGGATACGGGTTTACCTGTCCCACTGAAGGCGCTGTGCTCTATTATCTTCAGTTAGCGGCGCAGCCCTATTACAGTCACGCGCTCTACCTAAGCGATCCGATGGTCCAGGGTGGCGCCTCTTTTTATCCGTGGCTTCAATACATACCGTTCGTCTGCTTAACCAGGTGGCTAGGCTTATCGATCTTCTGGATTCAGGTTCTCTGGACCGTAGCGGCCGCTCTCGGCGCAGGCCTTACGCTCTATCTGTTCCTATGGCTGGTATTCCGAAACCGATGGCTGGCGGCAGGGACCGCGATCTGCATCTGGGCCGATATAGATTTCGGTGTGCCCCAGTTCGCCGACAGGTTTCTGTTCGTACACCAGATCTACCTGATCGCTTCAGATTTCGTCGCTCACTTGCGTGGGCATCCGCTGCTGGCGAGGCCAGTGTGTGTATGGCAATGGCGGCTTACCAATCCAGCATTGGACCTTCCGTTCATATTTCTTCAGTTAGTGGTGACTTCCATCGCTCGTGAGCATTCGAGCCGGCGCAATCTCGTCCTTTCCGGTTTAGTCTTTGCGCTGACCTTTTACGTGTATTTCTACCTATGGACAATGTTAGCCGCTGGGCTGTGCCTGGCGATTCTGGTCGATCGGGCCGACCGCAGTACGTACGCCTGGACGCTGGTGTTGGGAGTCGCGCTCGGATGGCCGCAGATCGTCCATGATTACCTGGCCAAAAACGCCTTGACTGCAGAGGGGATCGAGCATTTCGGACTGTTTGCGCCAATCAACCAACATAGTATTCCTGGATCCGCTCATCCTTACCTGGTCCTAAGCGAGCTGGCTATCTTCGGTCTCTGGGTAACCCGTCGAAAGATCCCACCGCTAAGTCTAGCCTGGTGCATGACCTGCGCAGGCGTGAGTCTGTACCTGGCGGGCTTTATACACGGTATTTATTTGCACAACTATCACTGGACCTGGCTGGCCGTTGCGGTCATGCATACAATGGCAATAGCAGTAGCACTAGACGTGGTTATGCTTTGGAAATCAAGGCCGAACATTCCGAGCTGGGTTTACGTGCTACTAGTCTCCGCAGTTCTGGCTGGCGGAATCTATCTTACTGGATCGATCAGTCTTATCGGGTCCAGGAGGGACATTACAAGCTATTCCGAATATAGTCGCCAAAGGCTGGTGCCCGGAGTAAGACCTTTGCAGCCTGGTTCTGTAATTGCGGGTGATGCGGCCTTTGTCGATCTCGCCGCAGTCGCGGAACTACAGCGGCCGCTGGCCGGCAATTTCCTGGAGATTGACATGGTCGTGGGCGATGAGGAGCGGGGGACGAGATTGGTTCTTGATCAGTATCTCGCTGGAACGAACCGTGACAGGTTCGCGGTTCTGTTGAATGACTACGGACCTGAGGTGATTCCCAGCGAACAATTGCCAGCCTATTTGCACACGTTCGACGAGATAAGCCGGGATCCGGAGAGCTTCATCGATCACCTCGGAGTGCGGTACCTGGCGCTTCCAGCAGATCAACCGGCCCCTACCTTTCTCGGGCGCGGATGGGATCTTATCCAGCCCGGTCCTTACTGGCAGATCTGGGAGCGCATTGGTTAGGACGAAGGAGGCGCGGCCAGTTTCGGGTAACCTTGTCCCTACTCAGGGCTAACCCTCAGCCGCTCCTTCATACCCTGCTTAGCGCTGAACCATCCCGCAAATGCCGTTTTGGGATGGCCGGTCGGGACGCCGGTTAGGTGATGTTCAAGGTCCTTGGAAATGCGGAAGAGGATGGCATCACCCAGTCCCGTGTTGCCAATCTCCACTACCATCCGGCGCGACTTTCTTTCCCGCATTTGGAAGAGACCACCTTGAAATATTCGCGCGCTCAGGTTGAGGCTCATACCTATCAGCCGGCCATCCTTGTAGTCATCATGCCACCTGGTAGTATGGCCGGCGCCAGGTTTCATTCTGTACACCCGGCCTTCGAACCAGGTCAAAGAACCGAAGCCGGTTATCTCGCCGATTGTTTCCAGGAACCTCGGCGTATTGCTGATGAACTGCAGGATATTAACCGCGGTACCTGCCTCAAGGACGGCCTCGTAATGGTACCCGGACCGCTCATATTTTCGCTCACGCCAATGGCCTTGCTCAATAGAGGAAAGAACCAGGGAATGAAGCTGCGGATCGAGCATAGCTGGGATTAGAACCCAGTGTGCCATTTCAAACCGGCTGCGAAGCGCCGCTACATCTTCTGGGTCCGCAACCAGTCCGGCCTTTCTCAATTGGATCATGAGAGTATGCGAGCCCCTCAAAACCTCGAGTTAGCCCTGCACCAAGCCTACTGCATGGCCGTAGCAAGTTCCTCCGGAAAAGTATAGCAGCTCAATATCGGCTTCTCTCATCTCCAAAAGGATCTGTTGCCGGACGAAGTGATGCTGGAATCCGGCCCTAAGGCAATCTCCTTCTTCTACCGGTTCTGCCCGCCGTAGCCTGCGGATGGCACTCCCTATCCTGGCCGTCCAGACACGCCGCCTTCCGGGCATGCCCTCCATAAAGGATACCATCACGGGTGCGCCCGGATTCAGAAACTTCCGCAGGTCTCGAAGAAAACGAATTCTGCGGGCTCTTCCCGGTATATACATGTAGCCGGAGAAGCCGACCAGGACGGCATCGTAATGGCCTCCGCATTCAGGCACGGAGGAGGGCGCTGCGTAGACCAGCTTCGCGTCGAGGTGGTGTTTCCTCAATGTGCTTTGGCCGGCCTCAACCAGAGGCACACAGCAGTCAAAGCCGTCCACCTGAAAACCGGAATTCGCCAGGGCGAGCATCTCTCGACCGGCACCGGCCGCGGCCACGAGAATCCGGCCATCGGGCGGGAAATAACGTCGAATCGCCTCTTGCTCCCAGATAAAAAGGCCGGACTTCAGATAGGACTCGTCTGAGTAGCGAGCATACCGCCGCAAATACCGTTGCTCTGTAAGCCGCTCCAACTGGTCATAGCTCAGCAGCCCCAGAAAGAGACCTTGAAGCAGCGCGGCAGTCGCGTTGTTAATCCATAGTACGAGGCGCTCAACAAAAAAATATAGCGGCGCAATCACGGCAGCTGTTCCATCGAAGCCTTGCCGCTAGTCGAAAGTCACTTGCTATATTGCTCGGATAGGTCCGCCGCCTTGGCCAGCGCGGCGCTCCAATTCTTGAAGCGCACGGGAAATTCTGCGACAAGCACCTTCGCTATCTCGTCGAGCGAAAGTTTCTGCTCCATGAGGTCGAGCACCCGCCTGTCGATCCGATAGTCTTCATTGGGTTCCGGAACAAACCTATGCTCTCGCTTGCGCAGGCGGTCCGGCGCAAACGGCGCGCCACCGAAGGTTGACTGCCGAAACTCGGACGTCACGCGCTCGCCCCTCATCACCCGAGTTTCCCATGACCATACGTAATCCCCGTGGATGAAGTCGGCCCGCAGGCGAAGCCGTATCTGGTCGCCGGCTATCAGTTCGACGACGTCCGGCCAGGGAAAGTACAGTTGCTTGTAAATATGCCGCTCGCCGGAGGCGGGTGAATTGGAATAGCCGATCCCCACGGCGGTTTCGCAATCAAACCAGGTGCACACCCCGTGCGCGGATGCGGCGCGGTTCATGATCCACCGCATCTCGTCGGCAAAGTTGATTGCGTCGAGACTCTTGTAGTCCAGCACTGCCAAGCGTTGCGGTGCCGCGACCAGGTCTCTGGCGTTCAGCTGAACTGCGTCGAGGTTGTTCACCGCCTTCAGCCGCGCGCGGTCGAAATTGAATTGGGACTCGGTGTTCCACGCACCGATGAACCTCTCATAAAGCTCGATGGAAGAGACAGGCGCGGCCCAGATCGTGTCGCGTGCCGGAATGATCCAGCCGTCGGGCTTTAGAAACCTGTCGCGTGCGTCGAGGATTGAAACGATACCCTTCTGGAAAAACGGACTGCGGCCGCGAACCTCTGCCACGATTCCGTCGACCTTCTCGGGAAGATCGATTTCTGTTGTCATCGCCTGAATAAATTCGATGCGGTTCGAAAACCCGTTGTCTGCCGCGAGCTGCCTGGCCAACTCAATCACGTCGTCGGGTTCCACCGCGTAGACCCTGGCGGCGCCGGCACGACAGGCAAGAAACGAAAGGATTCCGGGTCCGGCTCCAATATCGAGGACCACCGACCCCGGCCGGATGTTGGCTCGCAGCGCTCGGTCATATGATGAGATACGCCCGTTGTCGGCGACCATTCTCCCGTAGCTTACGAGGTCATACATCCTGATAGCTTGGATCGCCTCAGGTCTTGTCGCCAGGCCCCGGGGAGAAGTGATCCTCGGCCATCCCTGTGGTTAGGTGTCCGGTCAGGGAGCCGAGATCGCCGTAGACTTGCAATTGCGGTTTGCGATACGGCTTCTTTCCTTCGGGGCTGACTGCTTCAGCCCCTTTCTCTTCTTCGAATGCCATTCTTCCTTCCTCCTGGGATATTCAGTTCGTGATTTCAGAACACCATAACCAATGATTAAGAACAACCGGCCGAAGGTTCAGCCAGAACTCCGACGCGTCGCCAGCCATCGTATCTGGCACCTTCCGCGGGTCTACGTACTTGAAAAGATCTCCGGTTGGAACCAGCGGCTGCATACCTGTCTGCCGAGCCGCTTGAAATACGGGAGACTCAAATAGCGGGACCTTGTCCCGGCGCAGCACTTCCCCAGGCAAATTATTACGCATCGCCTGGCGCATCAGATACTTCCGACGGCACCATGGCAGAGATGGCACCGAAAGCATATACCTGAGCAGTCTCAGGTCAACATAGGGATGCCGGTACTCTACCGGAGCCTCAGTGAAGCCGGGATCCACCGACTCGAACATTCTCTGCCACAGCGGGCTCGCGAATGACTGAAACCCGACCGGACGGACCGGATGGGGCGAATCCGCAGAGGATCGCATCGTCTCCCAGCGGTCCCGCGCATTCGTCCTCGATGCGAACGCATCGTCGAGCCAGGGCGGAAACCCCGCTTTGCTCGCTTCGCCGGCGCTTCGCTTGCGGTTGGACAGAATAGCTGACACGGGAAGAATCCGCCGATGCGCGATCGCGTGCTGGAAAGTGTCTCGGATCAGTCTGGTCCACCGGCGCCCCCGCGCCAGGTAAGCGAGATGCGATCGCCATTCGTACGTGAGCGCATTGTCAGGGCCCTCTCCGTAAAAGAACACGCGTCCGTGTTCTGCCAGACTCCGATACTGGTCCAATCTCTGCGCGAGCCTGACGGAATGCGCCGTGATGGGTTCAGGGGTTCGCAGCGGACGGCGTTCCCACTGCGGATCCAGCGACTCGTTATCGCGCACACCGTAGTGAATCGGAATACCGAGGTGATCGGCCACCAACCCGGAATAGTAACGCGTTTCATCCGGAATCAGGCGGTCGAAAACTGCGGCAAAGGCCTCGACGGCCGGCCGCCGATCCGATAACCGGCACGCGGTCGCCGCCAGCGATGACGAGTCCAGTCCGCCCGACAAGAACACGCCAATCCAGGGGGTGCGCGCCCGATCCCGGACCGCCAGCGTCAATAACTCCCTGAAGCGATCCACGTAATCAGAGTTACGCTTGTAATACACCGGCTCATCGATCGGCATCGACCAATAACGGCGCGAGACGCAATCATCTTTCGATACGGTGAGGGAATGAGCGGGCGCGATGCGCTGGATGTCCGAATAAATCGTCGTCGCGGCGTCCTGGTTCACTTCGAAAAGCAAAAAGTCGGCGACCGCCAGTTCATTCAGCTTGCTGGAGACATTCGGATGCCGCCGCACGCAATCCAGAGTATTGCTGAAGACAAAGCTTTGGCCGGTCTGAGAATAGTAAAAAGGCTTGACGCCCAGGTGATCGCGAGCACAAAAGACACGTCCGACACGTCCGTCCCAGATTGCGAATGCAAAATCGCCGAGCAAATGCTCGACGCATCGTTCTTCCCAGGCGTGATACGCGTGCAGGATGAGTTCGACGTCAGGCGCCGAGGACACGACCTCCTGACCCTTTGATTTGAGCTTTGCAACCAGGGTCTCGCGATCATCGATCCGCGCGTCCGCGGTGATCCGGACCTGGCCGTCCAGGCTGAACGGTTGGTGCTCCCGCTCGGACTCCCAAGTGGTCCGCAGCATTGTATGGCCGAAGCCGACGCTGCCCTCGAGCCACATGTTTTGCGCATCGGGACCACGCACCGCAAGATGATCGGTCATCCGCGTGAGCAATCGACGGTCAACCGGTGCGCCGTCCAGATTAACTATGCCGACGATTCCACTCATGGCGAATTAAGATTCAAGAGCAGGAAAAACCCTCATGCAATGGCAGAAATCTTCTCGTCACTGGCTCTTATGCCATCGGCGAGGTCACTGAGAATCCGTCGGCGAACTTCCGGGAGCAACGCCAGGTTTCTGGGATACGAAATTCGTTTCACCGGAACTTGAGAAGCCAGCTGCAGCGATTTGGAAAACAGTCGCTGCTGACGTTCGGAACCAGTCAGCACATAATTGAAAGTATGGCGAATCAGCTCAATAAACGCCTCGCGCTGAGAAAGCGTAGCGATCTGAATACCCTGCTTGCGGAAGACCTCGCGCGGACTGCTGAGCACGTAAAAAGTCCGCAGCGGCACCGGATGGGCCTGGTGCTGATCCTCGCCAAGCGGCAGCACTAACTTTTCGGTCCAATTGTTCATCGGAACGCCCTCGTCAATTCGGCCCAGGCAGTGCCGCGCCACCCACGGAAACACCTTGATTCGGGGCGGACCCGGCTGCGCTTCCGGGCGGCCGCATCGTTGCGAGACCAGCAGGAGATCGTCGGTGAGCAACCGGTAGCCATCGCGTACGAATCCCGCCGCCAGCGAAGATTTCCCGAATCCGCTCTCACCAAGGAATGCGATCGCGCCGCCATCCAGCACAACCGTACTCGAATGAATCGGCTCGAAGCCTTGCTTGACCAGGGCAAAAGACAGCGCACGCCCTAAAATGTAAACTCGCAAGGTTTCTAGCGAGTCCGCGCCGAGCCACCCGAACCAGATCCGGCGTCCATCCCTATCCACCAGAAATTCAAACTGATCTTTCCAACGCAGGTAGATCCGGTCATTTTCGAGTATCGCGTATTCGTACCAGCGTTCGGCGTCGGGTATCAGCACCGCATCGCGACTCGCCTCGCGAAAGAAGCGCTTGGTTGCGCTGAGCAGGTCGACGTCTGGCTCTCCGACCGGAGTGTCTCGCGCGAAGAAAAGCTCGATATCGCTTCGCAAATGAATTCCATAGAGCTGGTACCGGTACATCATTGCGTGATCTCGACCAGTCCCTGCTCAGCCAGCTGTTCCAGGAGTTCTCGAATATCGGACTCAAGTTGTGCAGGCTCGACGTCGTAGTCGGCCTTCAAGATGTCGCATATTTGCGCCAGAGTGGTGGGTTCCTGGAGCAGCTGCCAAACCTGTTTGCCTACCGGATCGAGGCCGTAGTAAACATCGTTCTTCCAGGTGACGATGGTCGCCGCCTCATCGCCCGGATTGCACGGAATCTGGTCTTTAGACACGACGACCCGTGACTCGTTGGAAATTGTAACTGGCACCGCTCTCCTGATTTTAGAGACAGAATAACAAGTCTATGCATGTTACCGTTGTCCCATCCCAGTGTACAGCCTCTGAATTCTTGAATTTGTAGGGAATCTCTTCCCGAAGTCGATTGTTACGTCCGAATGTAGGATTTATTCGGTTTGCGGCGCAGCGATTTTGAGCAGTCCTTCGTGAATCAGGCGGCGAACGAGTACGATTTTCGACTGCAGGCTGAGCCCGTCGGGCAGATCGTCCACTCGAAATCGTCGGTGCGTCGAGACGAACTCCAGCGCTGAGGCCACGCTAAGGGGAGCACTCACGCTGCGAGTACCGAACTCGATAGACACCCGAGTATCGTCACGGATTATTCTGGTACGCCATCCCAGGCGTCGTTCCACCTCGGTTCGGCCTGAGAGAGAACGTGCCTGCTCGATAGAACTGAAATGAGGGTCGGGAGAGGTCAGAAATTCCCGGTTGCGATCACCCAGGACGCGCGTGATTGCCTCCCGGACGACATTGCGGTCCTGAACGGCCTGCAAGAGCGTAGCGAATTCGCGCTCCACTTCGTCGGCCCCCGGCTCGTCGCCGGGCTCAAACGATGGAAGCGCGCGGCGGAAACGCACATCACGCTCTGCCACAGCGTGAAGACCCGCTTCCAGCAAGTCCAGCCATCGCAGCGGGCTGATGCCGATCGTCAGATGCATCGACGGAGCTGACGTTCTCAATGCCTCGTGAATATATCCGCGCGGCATATACAGGATATGCCCGGGTTCCATGCTTGCTTCGAGGACTGGAGCGCCAAGTTTATCGTGTTTCACCACAGTTCTCTGCGGCGCCAGGGGCAGAAGGTACTGCGGGGCGAAAACGCGCCACGACTTGCGACCCTCGAGTTGGAGCATAATGACGTCGTGCGAGTCGGCGTGCGCCCGGAGTCCCCGGGAATCGGAAGGTGTGCAATACAGGTTCACGTGAACGTTGTACCCGATTTCGCTGGCGACGCTGGCCGCCAGGCGCGCAACCGGGGTACTGCGCCGATTCAGGTTGTGCACGACGATGGTCCAGCCCGTGGCGTAGGCTCGATAGATAGCCGACATGTCCGGGCGTCCGTCCGGACCTCTCTCGATTGGATAAGTCTCGACGCCGTAATCATCTGTCCGCGCCAGATGCTCCTTGGAGAAGTCCTCGGGGGCACAAGTGTGACTAATGATCGCATCGAGATCGTCAATCGAAGGCATCTCGCTGCACCACTCTGGCGCGGGTCTCGCCACATAGAGCGGTTGCTTCTCCCAGTACTCGGACCGGAACGTCGCGACGGAAACCGGATCGATGAGCTGCTGAAACATCTCCAGTTCAGGCTCTGGAAATCGCGGCGCGGAAGTCCAGGCGCCTGCGCGCCCGCGGCTCTCATTTGCCCGCCTTCAGGTAGCCGTCCGGGGGCGGCCACTTGGCAACCGCAGTGAGCCGGTCAGCGTCGGACAGTCTTTCAGAAAGCAGATCCTGATCGGTAATCTCGACCGTAGTCTGCGCGGGCTCGGCTGACCTTGAAGATACTGGCAAAACCAGGTGAATTGAGTCCGCCGTCGAGAAGTGCACTTCGATGCTGGTGGCGGCCGGTATGATTTGCCCACACCGCCGTTCAAACACCGCCCTGGGATGCTCCTGAAGCTCGCGAGCGAGTTCGGGATTTCGCATCGCCTCGACCAGCATCGCCGCGACTCGCGAACTCCGCATCGAGGGCGGGATGAACATCATGCAAGCGAGGGCTAGCTGCGCGTCGAGTTTGGGCTGCTGGTCCATTACTCCTGGCTCATTGACGAAATACCGCCGGCGCCCGGCGCGGTCAGCGGCACGTATTGGTCGAGTTGAAAATCCCCAATCACCACGCTGCCGCCGCTCTCGAGCCATGCATGTGCCTCGAAGCGGCCGTCGGGCTTCATGACGCCTATTCTCAGTTCGCTCGGATAGCCGTAACGCTTGAGCACGATACCGGTCGCAAGCGCGCGGACCAGGCAGTTGCGGCCGCGGGGGACGACCCGGCTCACGGTAGCCACGGCCCACGCAATCCGCCCTGGCGAGGGCTGGGTGGCGGTTGCGTCAGCGCGCATCGGCCGGCTCATCGCGTCCGCAATCCGCTTCACCCGCGCGAACGTCACTGTCCACGTCGCGGCGCGCATCGCGATCAACGGCGCCAGCGTCCTCAGCACTAGCGCCCGGTCCGACGGAGCGAGCGCGAAGAACCTGGCGATCCGTCTCATCCGCGACGCGGCCCTTCCGCGACCTGTATCAGCCCACGCTCGTGAAGCGCGTCGAGCAGCTCGATCAGTTCGCGGCCGCATTGCTCCGCTTCGACGTCGTACTGCGCGAGCAACGCATCGCGAACTTCGATGACCCGGCGCGGTTGCGCGATCAGGTTCCAGACGGACGCGCCGACTTCATCGAGTCCGAAGTAGGTGCCCGTCTTCAATTCCAAAATTGCTGCTTCGCCGGCGAGATCGCAGGAAACCTGATCCTGCGACACGACCACTATGGACTCCGGGGAAATTGACTTTTTCACGAATCGCACCACCCGCTCGTGGCATCCGCCGACACTCTGACTGCCACATAGCGCTTCATATCACTCATAAAAGAGAGTGTTAATTTACAGAATGGATGCGTCGCCAGCAAGGCGAACAGGACTTCCTGGCGAAACTGCAAGCTTTTCGGCGTTCGAGTTTCAGGATACGCAGATGCGTCGCACGAGCGGTAGGGCATGGCGCTTACTAAGTGTAGGTAATACCGTCTTATCTGAACAGCGGGTGTTTGCCGTTCGAGTCGCGGAATGGTAAATATGACTTCAGGAAAGTCCCCAGAGAGGGTAAAAACACCGTTAACGCTAAGGCGTCGAAGGGTGAAGCAGCGGGCCGTCGAGATTCATAAAATCGTGACGAACAGCCGGCCGTGGAGTTACGAAAACTCCAGGGCCATTTCCAGTCAGCATTTCGAGGACTCACTAACAATTCTTCGATGAGAATGAATTTCTCAGGTTAGAAAATGCTCAGAATACGGAAGTTCGAATCAGGGCAGGTTGTGGCGCTGGTCGCGGGCGCAATCTTCGTAATCATCGCGATCGCAGCGTTGGCGGTGGACATTGGCTCTCTCTACGCGACGCGTCGCAACATGCAGACGGCGGCCGATGCAGCGGCAATCGCCGGCGCCAACGCGCTACAAACGGCGTGCGGCACGTCTTCAAGTTGCAGTTGCAACTCCGAGTCAAGCTGCGAATCAGCCGGCGCGGAGGTCGCTAAGCTCAACGGCTACATCAACGGCGGCGCCAATAGCACCTCGGTATCGGTTGTGACGCCGTCCACACCGCCTACCAACCCGGTCGGCGGGATCTTCGTCCAGGCCAGCGTGTCGGAAGCGGTACCGACATATTTTATGCGCGCGGTTGGATTTTCCACAGTGACCGTGGGCGCCACGGCGATCGCCGGATATGCCACCTCGACCAACTGCGTATACATTAAGAACCCTGGTGACGTTGCGAAAACCTTGACCGTTAGCGGCGGCGCAGAACTCAAAGCGAACTGCGGTATTCTGGATGAGTCTACCAGCAGCGATGGAATGGATGTCAGCGGCGGATCATCCGAAGTCTCTGGGACGACGGTTGGAGTTGTCGCGAGCAGTTATTCGGGGTCATCGGGCGGGGCCAGCGTCACCTGCAGTGGGAGCACCACGAATTGTCCCGCGACCGGAGTTGCAGCTACTCCGGATCCGTTGGCCTACCTGGATTCGGATGAGCCGACGCCGGGCGCTTGTGTGACAGGTGCTAATGAAACGACTGCTACCTCCGGCAACGGTGGTACGATTGGTCCGGGCACTTACTGTAGCGGCATCAAGGTCGGGGGCGGCCATACCATCACCCTCACTTCTGGGCTCTATATCCTGACCGGCAGCAACGGCCTGAATGTCAGCGGCACGTCGACCATCGATGGCACCAACGTTACGATCTATAATTCCGGTACGGGGAAGGTAGATATCAGCGGTGGCAGCACCGCGAATCTCACCGCGCCGGGCACGGGCCAGGCCGGCCTTCCCGGGATTCTTTTCTTTCAAGACCCGAGCAACACTGCGGCGGCCACGTTCAGCGGGGGCAGTACCGGGAACGTTGAGGGAGCGCTCTATTTCCCTACTACGACAATGCTGACTTTTTCGGGCGGCAGCTCGTCGGCCCCTGAGAATGTGGAACTGGACGCCTGGGAGGTTACGTTCAGTGGCGGCAGTACCTTCCTTGGCGCCGCTGCGTCAGGCTCAGGCTCAGCACCGCCGATAACAACCAGCAGGCTTTATCAGTAGAGTGCGGTTTTACGGAGAAAAGCCCGAACAGCAGAGACGTTGGCTTTCTGAAAAAGGCCAGAGCGCGGTCGAGTTTGCGATCGTCGTGCCCGTTTTGGCGCTCATGCTGGTTGCGATAGCCGATTTCGCCCGGGTCTTCTTCGTGAGCGTTGCGGTAAACAACGCGGCGCGCGCGGGGGCACAATACGGCTCGCAGACTGTCAGCACTGCGCAAGATACGACTGGGATGCAGAAAGCGGCTTCGCTCGATTTCGGTTGCGTCCCCTCGGGGAGCGCGACCTGTCCTAACCTGCCTAATTGGAGCACGCCGACCGCATCGCAGTGCACCTGCACGGTATCCAATCCGCAGACTGTTACGCTGTGTGCTTCAAGCTACTGCACCTACTCGGCGAATTCGACGTACGTGACAGTCAACACTTCAGCAACCTTTAGTACCATCTTGAACTACCCTGGTATTGCGCATTCGTACACGCTGACCGGGCAAGCGATAATGCAGGTTCAGGCGAATGAATAAGCGGTTTCCATTGCTCAGCGGGAGACCTTCCGGACAGGGGATAGCTGAGTTTGCGCAGGTGGCGACGGTCTTTCTCTTGCTGCTCTTTGCAATCGTCGAAATGGGTATCGTGGTCTACAGGTATAACACCGTCAGCGAGGCAGCGCGGGAGGCTGCGCGATACGCGATCGTTCACTCGCCGAGCGCCGCGAACAGCCCGTGCCCCTCAACCGGGTGCGGCGGGTGTAGCGCTGTCACGACCGTCGCTACGAACTACGCGCCTTTCCTGAGCGCGTCCAATGTTACCGTTTGTTTTTCCGCAGATCCGAACCTTCCTCTTCAATACGATGCAGTGATCACAATCACCTACAACTACACGCAACAAATTCCGTTCATGTCTAACGTGCCACTGACACTGACCAGCACCTCGCAGATGCTCGTGTCGGACTAGCAGCGTCTGAGACCGCCGTTTCGATTTCGCTCAAAGTAGGTCCCCGCGCGGCCTTTCGCGGCTGTGCGCGAAACGTCATTTTGTCACAGTGACGCTACTAAATGGCGGCTGTTGCGCGCTCTTGGGAGGGTTCCGTCTATTCGACATAAAGAGCTACAAAGTGTTTCCCGATTAGCATGCGCCGTGCTTCATCGTGGCGCAAGCAGCCCGAGCTGTAGCATCGCGGTCACTCTTTGAAGCTCGTTCGGGCCGTCAAGAACGCCGCCCTGGACCTGACTTGCCGAGGGGATTAGCCGATGGACAAGTTATCCACACGTTCGAAAGGCCGGGCGATCGTGGCGTATGTGGGCATGACCCTGATGCTGGGCGCGACCGCGCTCTGCAGCGACGTCGCGCTGGGATTTCTGACCAACGCGCAATTCTGACTGCGCATCCAGGCGGCGAACGGTGCAAATGCCGCCGCGACCGCTCGCTCCAGCCAGGTTGCGGAACCGTTCGGATCTTGTCCGCCGCTTTAATCCTGAAAATCCTAGCCTTTTTGGTAGACAGGAACTTGCCACTCAGGCGGCACAATGCTAACTGTAACTTCACGTAAATCTCTAGAGAGGGGTAAAATTACCGTAACGCAAACGTCGTAAGGTGGGTACCGGCGACGAGATTCGACAATCGGGGCCATCAGTTGTGAAGAACACTATTGTGCTTTTCGTACGCGTAACAAGCAGTCGCCGTTAAATTCCCTACAATCAGTTAAAGCGTCAGATATTTTGAGGAATGCGCCACGGCCGCACCATGAACTACAGACTTAAGTTGCAGAAGAGCGAAAAAGGCCAAACGATGGCTGAATTTGCCATCATTGCAACCGGCTTCCTCCTGCTGATGTTTGCGATCTTCAACTTCGGCATGGCGATTTACAGCTACTCGATGGTCACCTACGCCGCTAGCGATGCGGTGCGCTGGGCGTCGGTCCGCGGGGGCACCTACACGCCTCCTAATAGTAATACCCCCTCCCCAGCTACAGCCGCCCAGGTCTTAACCCACGTCGTCTCGACGATGCCGACGTTGAGTACCACGGAGGCCATTGTCAGCTGCCCCACCGACACCACATCAGGGGCACTGGAGGTCTGTGCGCAGTGGCAGGGATACTCGCCCGGAATGGTCGTACAAGTGCAGGTTCAATATAACTTTCCGCTGAACGTTCCGTTCATGAGATCGATCACCCTGCCGCTCACGGCCACGTCACAGATGGCGATCAGTCAATGAGTGCACACAACACTTTGTCGCATAGCCGCCGAGGCAGTAAGCGGACTCTGAAGGGAAGCTCGCGCATAGAGTGTGCGAGGTGGAGCGCAGGACAGTCAGCCGCGGAACTGGCTCTCGTACTTCCAGTGCTGGCGCTGCTCCTGGTCGCAATTACAGATGCGGGCCGAATGTTCTATACCTACCTCGAAGTCGTTGGCGCCGCGCGTGCCGGAGCGCAGGAGGGCGCGCAAACTGTAGTGACCGCCGGTTGTATAAGCCCTATGCAAAGTGCCGCGACCGGCGCGGCTAATCTGACCGGAATCACCGCCACCGCGACGAGCTACTGCTGCTGCAGTAGTGGTTCGTCCTGCGTTAATTTCGGTGTCACCATTAATTCCGCAAACAGCGCTAGCTACTGTGGCAACTCGTTAACGCCTGATGAAACTTCATGCGGTGAAAAGCCTCCCTGCTCGGATTGGAGAAAGTACGTGCAGGTGAACACCACGGCGACCTTCACGACCTTGCTCAACTATCCCGGAATCCAATCGTCGTACACCTTTAATGGCCAGACGATTTTGCGCGCGCAATAGTGAACCGGGAACTGGCGCCCGAGGGAGGCTCTGCGAAATGATCTTTAAACTCCGCCCCAGCCGGACAACGAACACGCCATCGCGGCGAAGGTCCGGGCAGACGGTTGTGCTCATGGCGCTCGCCCTTGGCGTATTGCTCGCTATGGCCGGCATTGTCTTCGATGTGGGACGGCTGTGGCTGACGCGGCAACAGATGCAGAGAGCCACCGACGCTGCTGCCAAAGCGGGTGCGAACGAAATCGCCAACCAAAACGAAGTTACGAGCAGCGTGCAGGCGGCAGGAATCTATGACGCCACTCAGAACGGGTTCACCGCCGGCCAGTCGGCGCCTAATGGCGGAACAGTGAATTCAGTAGCCATCAACACTCCTCCGACGGGTGGACCCTACGCCGGTCAGCAAGATTATGTAGAAGCAATCATAACAGCCTCGGTTCCGACTTATTTTCTGCGTGTTTTGGGGTTCAGCACGGTGCCAATCAGCACGCGCGCGACAGCGAAGCCGAATCCGGCGCCGGTTTGTATCTGGGCGCTCGACACCGTGGCCCAGCACGATTTAGTGATCGGCACCGGCCCAAACGGTCCCGCGATAAATGTGGATGCCCCGAACTGCGTAGTATATGAAGACTCGGACAATCAGGATCCAATCGGCACGCACGGCGGAGACTGCCTCAATGCCCTGCAAATCTTCAGCGTCGGCGGGTTTCAGGATGACGGGGGTTGTTCCACACCGACTCCTCAGGAAGATGTGGCGCCGGTCGCCGATCCGCTGGCGGAAACATCTGAACCAAGCGTCGGCGGCTGCAGTTTTGGAACTAGTGCATATTTGATCACCGCTACCACCTGTGGTGGGCAACCAATGACCACGCCTGGCACCTGTAATCTGCAGCCAGGCACGTACTGCGGTGGGATCGAAACGGGGAGTGTCAGCACCGGCACGTTCGTTCAGGGAAATACTGCTTCCGCTGTCACGATCAACTTTGCTTCAGGGCAGTACGTGATGAACGGCGGCGGAATGGAAATCGGCCCTTCTTTTCCTTCTACCAGTTCCACGAGTACCGGCAATGACCCTAACCAGGGTCCAGCGTCCACTCCGCCAACGCCATCACCGCCAGGGTCAACGTCAACATCAACGTCAGCGTCAGCGTCAGCACCAGGGGCGGGGCTAACGTCCCTGCTGGCAGTGGCGGCGGCGGGCACTACCGCCGGCGTGGTTGCCGGCGCCCGCGGCGCCGCCAGAGGCAGAGATGCTGGCACAGGCAAGCCCAACGTCATCGACGCCGACCGGGCAAACCTGCAGCAACGATTTCACGCCACAAGGGATAGACAGACCTATCCCGGGTTCAGGGCAAACGTCGAACATTACGCTCAATGGGTCCGGAGTGAGTTTCTACAACACCGGAAGTTCCTCTACCTTTGCACCAATCAGCATATTCGCCACGTCGAGTTCTAACCTCAGCGCGCCGACCTCCGGCTCGACCGGCGCCGCGGAAGGCATTCTCTTTTTTCAGGACCGCAGTGTCGGCGCTTGTACCGAGAATCTTATCTATGGCGGAACGTACACCGGAACATTTTACTTCGAGAACAGCGAGTTCGGCTTCGGAGGCACAGGCGGCACCTACAACTATTTCATCGCCGACATGATTCAGATTACGACCGGTATGACGATCAACGTAAACACCGCCGCACTCTCGGGCGGTAGCTTGGTGAAAATAGGGGCGGCACTGGCGGAATAACCAGCCTTGCCGCGATAGAGCTTGCCGCTGTCTGGTTGGCGGCGGCGGTCCGCGAGCTCGCGAGCCGGGTAGCATCCTCGATAAACGGAGGCGGCCCAGCCGAATAGTATTTTTATTCGGCGTGCGCCGGCGATCTTAAGGCTGGTCCAGCCGCTCACGTGCTGAACCATCGTCCGCCGAACCCATCGTCCATCGTTGCGCTGGCTCGGAATGACCTCACTTGCGAAAAGAACGCCTGCCATATAAAAAGCATTAGGACTGGTTAAACGCAGCTTAGAAGTATGGTAGCAGCACAGGCAGCGGGAGGTTTGGGAACGGCTCCGGAGGCTCCCAAGCCGCACATCGGGCCTTCGTCGTGGTGGACGAGAATTCGTGCGACGCAAGCGGATCTTAGCGATCGCGAGCGATTGTTCGCCCTATGGCTCGGGGCTGCCGCCGTGCTGCTCAAGGTACGGCTCCAGATTCTCCTGCTTGCGCCGGCGATGTTCCGTTACAAGCCGGTCCTGGCGCCGTGGCTCCCGCTCGCCGCCTACCAGGACGTGTTGTTGATTGCGCTGGCGAGTTGGACCTGGTGGATGGTCTTACCGCTGCTCAGGCGCCCGCTCGCCCGCCGCAGTGTCTGCATCGCAGGCTGGCTGGTGGGACTGCTAGCGGCAGGTTATGCGGTCCTCAATTTCGAAGCCTACAGATACCTGCAGGTTCCGCTGACCTATCAGCTTATCGTTTACTCAAAACATCTGGACTATATCCGCGACAGCCTTGCCGGTGGGCACCTGTACGCGGTCTTACTCGCACCGCTGTATGCGCTGATCGTTGCAGTCGCCATTCGCGGGTTAGCGCCCCGCCTTCTCGGCCGCGCGGCGCGCGGGTTTCACTCGCGGCTCGGAGCCGCGTTCGTCGGGGTTTACGCGATCGCCGGGATGGTCTGGGGCGGCTACTTCAGCCGGTATCAGTCCGCCTTCCAAAACCCGGAATGGCAGTTCTACAGATCGCTGCCCTATCACTATGAAGCAGCATTCCTGGCGGTGATATTACTATGGCCGCGAATTCGCACCGCCCAGGTGCAACTCAGTGATCGCGAGCGATTGTTTGCCGCCTGGCTCGGGGCTGCCACAGTGATGGTCAATGCGCGGCTGGAGGTTCTGCAGCTAGCGCGGCCGATGTTTCGTCCGCCAGCACTCCTGGAGGGGTGGCTTCCGATCGCCGCCTACCAGGACGTGTTGTTGATTGCGCTTGCGAGTTGGATTTGGTGGACGGCATTACCGCTCCTCAAGGGCCCGTACGCCAGGCGCGCCGTCTGTATTGCAGGGTGGGTGGTGGCACTGTTCGCCGCAGGTTATGCGGCTCTAAATGTGGAACTCTACGGATACTTTCAAGGTTCGCTGACTTACCAGCTTATCGTTCTCTCAAACCATTTGGACTATATCGGCGACAGCGTCGCCTATTTTGTGCACACCGGTGATCGTCTGCGGCCGATTTTGCTCGCGCCGCTATACGCGCTGTTGGGTGCGATCGCCATTTGCCGGCTCGCGCCCGGGCTTCTCAGCCGCGCGGCGCGCGGGTTTCACTCGCCGTCCGCGGCGGCCTGCGTCGGGCTTTACGTGATCGCCGGGATGGTGTGGGGCAGCTACTTCAAGGAGTATCAGTCCGCTTTCCAAAACCCTGAATGGCAATTCTGCCGGTCGCTGGTCTATCACAATGAAGCAGCGTTCCTCGCGGGAAAATTTCCGAGCCAGTACCTGGATGATTTCTTGCCGCGTCCCGGCGCAAGTGCGGCAGGCGGGGGCGCGAATACCGCCAGCGCATCGCCGATCGCTGGAAGCGGATTTCGCCCCCGGAACGTGGTCCTGGTTGTAGGAGAGTCGCTGGGAGCCAAGTATATGGGACTCTACGGCGCTCCCTATGCCGATACGCCTGAAATGGAGAAATTGGCGCAGCACGGCGCGCTCTTCCAGCGGACATACGTGTCATGCCCGTACAGCGACAATGCGGTCGCGGGACTGTTCACCTCGGTGTACCCATACCACTACTGGCAGGCGGTCATAACGCACGCACCCCAGCTGTCGATTCCGGGAATCGGCGGGATCCTTCAAAGCCACGGCTATCGAGTGGCTTTCATCCACTCAGGAAACCTCGCGGACAGCGAGCAGTCTTACCTGCGAACGCACGGCTTTCCGGAAGTCCATGATAAGGGCGACTTACCGGGATTTCCGCGCGGGCACAGTCTGGGGAGATGGCACTACGATTTCCGCACGCGGGACGCCAAGCTGGTACCGGCTGCTATGAACTGGATCGGGACCGATCGCGCGAAGCCGTTCTTCCTGGCCCTGTGGACCGATGACACGCATTCGCCTTATACGCCACCGGCGGTGAAGTCATTTGGCGTCCCCGACGGCGACCTCAACCGGTATCTGGGCGCGGTCGAGGAAACCGACGCCAACGTTGCAGAACTGGAGCGCGAGCTGGCGGCGCGCGGACTCCTCGACGATACGCTGGTGGTCGTGACCGGGGACCACGGCGAGCAGTTCGGACAACATGGGAAAGCGGGGCATGGATTCTCACTGTATGAGGAAGAGGTGCGGGTGCCGCTGATAATTGCTAATCCGCGGCTGTTCCCGCATGGCGAAAAAATCGATTCGATCGCGCGGCAAATCGATATCGCCCCGACCGTGCTTCATCTGCTGGGGTTCGATGCTCCTCAGCAGTGGCAAGGAGAAGACCTGTTCGATGGAGGAGCCGAGCGCCGCGCCTACTTGTTCGACGACTATCACTTCGGTGTGGTCGAGGGCGATCGCAAGTATCTTTACGATGCGCGTTCAGCGCATGCCGAAATCTACGATCTGAGCCGCGATCCCGGCGAGCTCAAAAATCTCAGCGGCGATAGGGAAATTTCCGGGCCGGCCAACGAGGCCTACGAGAGGCTCGCCGCATGGTCGTCATTCCAGAACCGATACCTGGACAAGTTCGATCCGCAACACCGTTGAGAAGGTGGACGGAGACGTTGAAGCGCCAAACCCCGGCTCATCTCACTTTCGCGCCCGGCACCACGAGAATCTGGCCATTCATCGCCGGCGGATGCATTGTGCAATAGAAGTTGAAAAGCCCCTCTTTGTGGAACGTGAATAGGTACGATGTCTTCGCGAGCGGTTGCAGTTTCAAATGCATCAACACGCTCGAGTCAGGCGCGGTGAGCATGAAGTCATGGTCCTCGTTCTGCAGATTCCAAAAGGTGAGCATCGTGGGCTCTTCGCGCCTCACCGCGAAAAGCCACGGCGAGAACGCGTAGACGTTGCCGAATTTCGGTGCCCGCGCGACCCACTCGGTCAAGATTGTCACTTCCGCCGCCCCTTTCCCTTCCGCGGTGACTGACACAATCCTGGACCCCTTGGTATCGGGCAAATAGAAATGCTGGTCCGCCGGCGGCACAGCCAAAGCGCTGGCAGACTGGAGCAACGGCCAGAGGATCGCCGATATCAGGATGATGGATCGTCGCCGATTCCACTTGGCCTCGAACGCTGCTGTATTCATGTGATTGCCAGTAATGTTTTAGCTATTTCATCGTCAAAGTGCCTCTATTTTTTGGCGGTAAAAAAATCCGTGTGGAAAAAAGAACGGGCCAGCGCCGTGAAACGCCAGCCCGAACGCCAGCTGGGTAAAGGGGGGCAAAACCCAGCCTGCACTTTCTCAAATACTAGATTGTGCGGCGGGCGTCCAGTGTCTTTTTTCAACGCCGGAGCAAAAGTAGATCGCCTGGACCGAGTAAAAATGCATCACTCGAATCAGCCCCAGGGTTGGCTTGAACTTCAGTCAGGGGGTGCGCGAGCAGCGCTGCAACTGGTCAGCGATTAGAAAGGTATTGAACCGTTTCGATTGACTTTCCGAATTCGCAGGCTTGTGACAGGATTCGTCCGATTCAGTCCGTGGGGGATTTTTGATGCGCGTTGCCGCCGTTGCTCTGGCCTGCTTGCTGTCGATTGCCGCGTTACCTCAGTCGCTGACTTCCGCCGCGGACGGCAATCTGTGCACCAGTGCGATCAGCGGTCCCAACGATCCGGACTATGCGCCTGCCGAGCGCAATCCACTCAGCGGACTGACGTTCAACGCCGAACAATGGCATCTCTACGACTGCATTCCGCAGAGCGCGCCGGTTGCAACCGATCCCGAGGGCGCGTCGGGCATGAGCGTGAACAAGGCGTGGGCGTCATTCGGAATGGGCCGCAGCGACGTCATCGTCGCGTACATCGAGGGCGGCGTGAACTGGCGCCTGAATTCGAGCACCGATATTCGCCGTCAGGCCTATCTCAATTGCGGTGAGCTGCCCGCGCCCGAAAATGCCGACGGCTCGACGATGCACGGCCATTCGCCGGGTTGTCTTCAACCGAACGACAGCTACGACCTGGACGGAGACGGCGTACTCACCGTCGATGACTATGCGAACGATCCTCGCATCGCGCGCCCTTTGCTTCATCCCGATGCGGGCGGAATCACCGCGGAGGATTTGATCGTCGCGTTCAGTGACGGCAAGGACAACGACCACAACGGCTTCGTTGACGATATCTCAGGATGGAATTTTCATCGCGATACCAACGATCCGCAGACCGACAATAGTACCTACGGACATTCCGATGGCGAATCGGCGCAGGCGATCGCGGAGGCCAACAATGATTTCGCCGGCGCCGGGATTTGCCCGAACTGCCGCCTGCTCATGGTGAAGGCGGGCGACGAAGCGATCGATCGCCCCGACCGGGTTGCCGAGGCGATCGCATTCGCGGTGGACTCGGGCGCAAAGGTAATCGACGTCACCGTTTCCGCCACGGGGCAAGCACCGGCGCTCGCGGGTGCGGTCGAATATGCGTACCAGCACGGCGTGGTGGTGGTGTGGGCGAGCAACGATTTCGAATCGGCCGACCACACCGAGGGGATGGGGCTGGCGCACGTATGGCCCGGCAATTCGCTGGTGTCGGATCAGTCCAATCGCTCAGGGACTTCATCGCCCAACGACCTGACCGCGACCACATTCCGCTCGCGCTCATCGCTGACTTCGTACGGTCCTCATTCGCTGTTCAGCGCGCCCAACGAGGACGGTTCCACGTCGACCGGCACGCCCTCGATGGCGGGCGTCGCGGCAATGGTGGCGAGCGCGGGACTCGATGCCGCGGATTCGCATGAGATAACGGGAGCGCTCAATGCCAACGAAGTCGAGCAGGTCGTGCGCTCGACCGCGTCGCCGATCAACTTCACGCCGTGCGGCGGATGTTTCCCCGGCCTGCCCGGCGCGGAGTTCAACATCCAGTACGGATACGGACGGCCCAACATGTTCCTTGCGATGCAGGCGGTGCACAACGGAAAAATTCCTCCGACCGCGGATATCGACTCGCCGAACTGGTATGACGAGGTCGATCCGACGGTCACGAAGTCGATGCCGGTGGAGATAACCGTTGGCGCGCAGCGCGCACGCTCATTCACATGGCAACTGCAATTCGGACTGGGACCACAGCCGCTCGATAACGCGTTCACTACGATCGCCAGCGGCAGCGCCAGCGGAGCGAAGCTGCGGACGCTCAGCGAATCTTTTGACCTGACGCAGATTCCCGCGTCGTTCTCGACCGGCGCTTACATCGCACCGACGCCCGACCGTCTTTCTATTGAGCAGTACGACGTGACGCTGAGGGTAGTCGTCACGGACAACGCGGGATTGATTGGCGAAGACCGGCGGGTCTTTCATTTGCGCCACAACGACGCGGAGCTGGCCGGCTTTCCGCTGAGCTTCGGAACTTCGCTCGAAGCAGGCGCGTCGATGGCGGACATCGAAGGGCGGGGCGTGCTCGACACGATTGTCGCGGGCGCCGACGGCAGCGTACATGCGATACGTCCCGACGGCAGCGAGGCGCCGGGCTTTCCCGTGATGACCAATCTTGCCCGCGGCGTCGATCCCTCTTATCAGTTCAACTATCTGAAGTCGCCCGCGTGGAAATCGAAACAGATCCCGTTTCCCCATCAGCCGATCGAAAGCCCGCTCGCGGTCGGAGACCTCGACCATGACGGCGCGCTCGAGATTGTCACCACCACCGACGATGGATTCGCGTATGCGTGGGACGGCGCGGGAAACCTGCGCCGCGGATTTCCGGTCTTCACCGACCGCAGCGTCGAACGGCAGTCGGTGCCTCCGCCGAACACGCCCAATTCGTACAACCCGATGACGGGATCGTTCGGCGGCGCCGCACTCGGCGACCTCGAAGGCACCGGGCAGCTCGATATCGTGATGCCCGGATGGGACGCGAAAATCTACGCGTGGCGTCCCGACGGATCGCTGGTTCCGGGCTGGCCCGTCGATGCGGCCGATATTCCGGCCTCATCGATCCCGTCGTTTGGAACTGCCACTCACGATCCGAAGATCGTGACTACGCCGACGCTCGTGGATATCGACGGCGACGGGCATCCCGATGTGCTGGTGGGCCTGCAGGACACCGTGCAGGGCTCGACGGTGGTGAACTATGTAACGGCATTTTCGTCGACCGGCAACTTGATCGCAAATTTTCCGCTCCAGCTCGACGCGCTCGCGCAAAGTTACGGCACCGCGACCGATTTCGTAACGATCGGGGTGCAAACGCCGGTCGCATTGACACTGCCCAGCGGTCCGACCGCAATCGCCAGTCCGGAATTTTTTCTCAACTACATAATTCCACTTTCCAATCCCAGCGGTGCGTTTACCGAAAACCCGGGAGCCTTCCCCGAGGATGGATCACCGATCATTCGATTTACCAGTTCGCCCTCTATCGGGAACTTGTTGGGCACCGCAACCCCGCAGGTCGTCGAAGGCGGGGTGTCGGTGTTCGATATCCTCGACGGCCTTGAATCAACGCCCGGACAGGGAACTCGCCTGCGCTCGGCGGTTTCAGTGACTGATCCGGTGACCGGCGATAACCTCTTTCAATACACCCAGGAAATCCAGGGGCTGGCGTTTTTCAGCGCGCCCGCGATTGCGGACATCACCGGCGATGGAGTTCCGGATATCATTCTCAGCGCCGACTCGGCCGCGCTGCATGGCTTCGACGGCGTGACCGGTGCTGCCGCGGCAGGATGGCCGCAATGGACGGGAGGGTGGTCGCTCGCCACGCCGGCGGTGGGCGATTTGACTGGCGTGGGGACAGTCGACGTGGCGGTAACGACCCGCGAGGGTTTTCTCCACATCTACTCGACGCCGGGGCTGACTTCCGCGAATCACGAGGCGTGGCACTGGCATCAGAACGATCGCAACACGGGGCACTACGGCGACGACACGCGGCCGCCGTCGGCAATCAACGATTTGGCGGTTACATTCGGCGGCGCGAACGATACTCTCAGTTTCACCGCCGTGGGCGACGATTGGAAATCCGGCACGGCAGCCTCGTACCAGGTGTTCGCGTCATCCAGGCCGATTACGCAGTCGAATTTCAGTTCCGCGCGAGAAATCACTGTCAGCGCGACGCCGCAGCCATCCGGCTCGCCTGAACTACTATCGGTTCCGCACATGAAAGGAATGAAGCACTACGCAGTTCGCGCAATCGATCACGCGGAGAATATCGGCCCGCTTCCGCTGCTTGAAAGCAGAAACGCTGGTCACTTGGGAGGTGGTCATGGCGGAGACTGAGGCCGGTCCGCTTCCGCTGTAGGTGTTTCAGCTGCTCAGGGTCAGTCTGAATAGCGCGCAAGACCGGATATAATTTGATGCATGAAGACTATGAAGGCTCGTGTTGCCAAGCGCGGCCAGGTAACCATTCCGAAACGGCTCAGAGAGAGGCTTGGGATGAAGCCCGGGACGGTCCTGGAGTTCAGCGAAGAACGCGGGCGATTGATCGCAGTTAAAATTGGTGGTGCGGACTCGGTTAGCGAGGTTCTCGGATGCCTCGGTAAGAAGATCAATACGGATGCGCTTATGGCGGGGCTTCGCGTTGACGAACTTGGCTGACAGCCTTCCGATTATCGACATTGCATCGCTTCGCGGCGGCGCTCTGGACCTGACTCGCGTTGGTGCGGCTCTCGATCGCGCGTGCTGCGAGTTCGGGTTTTTCTACGTGACGGGCCATGGAATCGATCCTGAATTGTCCGCGCGGCTGATGACGCTCGCGCGCAAGTTCTTCGACTTGCCGCTGGAACAGAAACTCGCGATCGAAATGGCGCGCGGCGGGCGGGCGTGGCGCGGCTACTTCCCCGTTGACGGCGAGCTAACCTCGGGCCGGCCCGATCGCAAGGAAGGAATCTACTTCGGTACCGAGTTGGGGCCGGACGACGCGCGGGTTCGAGACGGCGTGCCGCTGCACGGCATGAACCTTTATCCCGCGTTGCCCGGATTCCGCGACGCCCTGCTGACCTACATCTATGAAGTCACTGCCGTCGGTCAACTACTGCTGAGTGGAATCGCCGCCGGTCTTGGGCTGGGGCGGGATTACTTCCTCGAGCGATACACCCGCGACCCGACTGTGCTGTTCCGCATCTTCAACTATCCGCCTTCTGCGCCCGCCGCGAACGAAAATGAACTTGGCGTGGGTGAGCACACCGATTACGGATTGCTGACGCTGCTGCAGCAGGACGAGATCGGCGGCCTCGAAGTTTGGCATCGGGACGGGTGGTTGGCGGCGCCGCCGGTGCCCGACTCTTTCGTCTGCAATGTGGGCGACATGCTCGAGCGGTTGACGGGAGGGCGATACGTGTCAGCGCTGCATCGCGTCCGCAACGTCTCGATGCAGGATCGCATCTCGATGCCGCTGTTCCTGGACCCGAGCTTCGACGCGGTGCTTGCGCCAATTGCAGCACTCACGCCCGATCCGTCTGCCACCAGCAGGCGGCGAGACGCGCGTCGCTGGGATGGCACTGACCTGGCCACGATCCGTGGGACGTACGGCGACTACCTGCTGAACAAGGTATCGAAAGTGTTCCCGCAACTGAGAAAGGAAGTGCTTTAGTTGAGGCGGCGCTTGACGGCGACTGAGCCGTCCAGGCCGCGCGCCGCCTTTACCTTATCGAGCAAGTATTCGACCGCGCCCTGCAGTTTCTCAAGCGACGCAGCGCTGTCCTGCGTGACCAGCGCCTGCAGCCCGTCATAGGCCTGGGCGACCGATTCGGGAATCTGTGGTTCAAAGATACGTCTGGCAATCATTATGACGTTCTCTCCTATCGTCGACGGTCGATTGATTGGACGAACCTGACCACCGAAATATTTTGAAGCAATCTTCACGCCAACCGGCGAGCTCTGAGCGAACCGACCCTGCCGCCAGCGAAGTCAACGTAATTGTGTTCGGGCATCCGGCTGGAAAATGCCGCATTTTTGGCAATCTGCCACCGAACAGGCAGCAGTGGAGGACCGGATTTGTGTCTGGAGGTGCGCGATCGCCGCGCGAAACTTTATGCCGCCGGGTCGCGACCGTGTCGCGACCCGGCGCGGATCCGCTCGTGATGCTCCGCGGGCGGCGTCGCCAGCGCAGGGGCGTTGCGGCTTGCCTCGACGGCGATCGTCCCGCCATTTAACAAAATGTAGAGTCGTCACCGCCGCGCGATTTCGCCCTGCTTGATCAAGTCCGCCATCAGCCGGCTCACCATCGGCCGCGAACTGCCGATCATCTCGGCCAGGTCCCCGTGCGCCGGCTCGAACATCAGCGCGATGCCGTCGTCGATCAAGCCGGACGTGATTCAAGGCGCCCCGTCATCTTACATACAAGTTATATGCAAGCGCGTTGGCGAGCCGTATCGAAGCTCAGACCTGGTTGGCCAACTGGGCGCGCTGGTGCGGCGCGGCGAAGTCGATCGCGGGACCCAGGGGCACGATACGGGTCGGGTTAATCATCGCGTGACTGGCGTAGTAGTGACGCTTGATATGCGCAAGGCTCACTGTCTCGGCGACGCCGGGCACCTGGTATAGGTCGCGCGTGTAGCCCCACAGGTTCTCGTAGTCGATGATGCGGCGCAAGTTGCATTTGAAGTGGCTGTAGTAGACGGCGTCGAAGCGCACCAGAGTGGTTAACAACCGCCAATCCGCTTCTGTCGTGTTGGCGCCGAGCAGATAGCGCCGGCGCGCCAGGCGATGCTCGAGCCGCTCGAGCGTCGCGAACAGCGGCGCGAAGGCGGCCTCGTAGGCCTGCTGTGTTTTGGCGAAGCCGCACTTGTAGACGCCATTATTGACGGTGTCGTAGATGACGGCGTTCAGTTCGTCGATCTCGCTCCGCTGTGGCTGCGGGTAAAGGTCACCTTCTGCGGCGCCTGAGGCATCGAACGCCGAGTTGAACATCCGAATGATCTCGGACGATTCGTTGTTGACGATAGTGTTCCTCTCACGGTCCCATAGCACTGGCACTGTGACTCGCCCGGTATAGTCGCGCCGGGCCCGCGCATAAATCTCGTGCAGATAACGGGCGCCATTGACGTCATCGCGAGTGGCGCCCGGCGTCAGCGAACCATCCGGCGCGGTGAACGCCCATCCGTCGTCGCCCATGAACGGATCGACCACCGATACCGAGATAGCGCTCTCGAGTTTTTTCAGTTTGCGGACGACGAGCGTGCGATGAGCCCACGGGCAGGCGAGCGAGACGTAGAGGTGATAGCGGCCAGCCGCGGCCTTGAAGCCGCCGTCTCCGTTCGGCCCGGGGCGTCCGTCAGCCGTCACCCAATTCCTGAAGACGGTCTGCGGGCGAACGAAATCGGCTCCCGCACCGCTGCGAAGGTCGTCGTTTTGCCATCGGCCATTGACCAGCATGCCCATCGCGAACTCCTTGCGAGTGCCCCCGGTGTCTTCCGATGATACAGGATAATTTCGACTATTGAGGCCTGTCGAGCGCCGCCCGCGACGCCGTCCGGTAGCGCGGGCATCGAGACGAGGTGGCGGCGATCCTCGGTGTCGATCGCAAAACTCTGACGCGCAAGCTCGAAGCCCGCGATTGATCGCCGACCGTTCGCGGTTACTTCTCGCCCAGCGCCCATGCCTTGATCAGGTGATGCGCGATTGCGATCGGTGGCGGCACTAGGATGCCATCGACTCGCTGACCCTGGACCAGCTCGCGTGCGACGCTGCGCTCGATCCACCGCACTTCGGCGAGCTCGTTCTCGTCGGCCTTTACGGCGCGGCTCTCGGCCCTGGCGAAGCATCCGATCATCAGCGACGAAGGAAACGGCCACGGCTGCGTTGCGTGGTAAGTTACCTCACCGACCTTCACCGAAGCTTCCTCCATCAGTTCGCGCCGTACAGCTTCCTCGATCGTTTCGCCGGGCTCGACGAAGCCCGCCAGCGCGGAGAACATCCCGGGCGGAAAATGTTTGCCACGTCCGACCAGGCAAGCCTCGCCCTCGGTGGCGAGCATGATGACGACCGGATCGACGCGTGGAAAGTGCTCGGCGTTGCATTTGCCGCACAGACGCCGGTAGCCCGCGTCCATTATTTTCGTCGGCGCGCCGCATGCCGGGCAGAAGCCATGACGCCGATGCCAATCGATCATCGCCTTCGCCTGCCCGATGATAGCCGCGTGCTTAATCGACACGAACGACGCGGCCATGCGGGCATCGCGGAAGTATCCGCGTCCTGCCAGCGGCCCGGTCTTCGCGGGATCGTCTGACCGCGGGACGTCGAGTGCGAAGATCGCGCGGTCGCGGTCGAGGCCAAGAAAGACGCACGCGGCTCCGTCGCTCGCGAGCGGCTCCGCAATTTCCGGCGCGAGCAATCCCAGTTCGAGCGGAGGGCCTGAATTTTCCTGCCCAAGCAGAAACGGCTGCAGTTGCCACATCGGCAGCACCAGCGAAGTGGGATCGCGTCGTTTGGATTCGATCCAGGCTGAATCGGTGCGCTTTTCGCTCGCGCGATTGAGGGTACTGCCGGCAAAAGGAATCATTCAGAGCCTCCAGCTTCTCCTTTATAGCGCGTTGGCCGGAGCTTGTGCGCGAGATTGCCGCGTCGCGTCACCTGGATTCGTTCAAGGCCCAGCCACGATGCGATCGTTGTAAGCTCATGCGTCATTGCCTCTGCCACCGCGCCCGGTCGAACGCCGGGTTCCGCATGCGCTCCATGCACGAGGAGTGTCCGGGTTGCGCGGTCGGCTTTCAAATCGACGCGGGCCACGAGGTGGTCTCCCAGCAGGAACGGCAGGACATAGTATCCGTACTTGCGCGCCGCCGACGGAGTGTAAATCTCGATCCGGTAGCGGAAGCCAAAGATTCGTTCGGTTCGCGCGCGTTCCCAGACCAGCGAGTCGAAGGGCGAGAGCAGGGCGCGCGCGTCCAGCTTGCGCGGCGACCTGGCATCGCGCTCGACGTAGGCCGGCGCCCGCCATCCTTCGACGCTGACCGGGATCAATTCGCCAGTCTCGACGAGTTCGCTGACGCGACGCCGTCCGAGGCCGATGCGGATGCGAAAGTAGTCGCAAAGATCTTTTTCAGTGGCTACGCCGAGCGCACGCGCCGCGATTCGCATGAGTGCTCGCTGCGCGTCCTCGGGTTCAGGTGTCGGCATGGCCAGGACGCGTTCCGGGATGACTCTCTCGGGCAGGTCGTACAGTCGCTCGAAGCCGCGACGACCCGCGGCCGCGAGTCGGCCCGCGGCGAACAGCGCCTCGAGCGCGCGCTTGCCGTCGCTCCATCCCCACCATCCGCCCTTGCTCGCGCCCGCGCCGCTGATTTCGCGAGCGCTCAACGCACCGCGCTCGCGGATCTCGTCGAGCGCAGCCTGCATGAAGCCCGGGCGCCGCCGATTGAGACTGCCAAGCCGGGTGTCGCTGTCCCGGTAATTGTAGGTCTCCTCCGCATCCGTCATTCGCCAGCGGAGCAGCGGATGCAATTCGTACGGCATCAGCGACGCCATGTGACCCCAGTATTCGAACAGCTCGCGATTCGCCGGCGATCCGGTCCACGACGCGTCGAGAATTTCGGGCGCGTAGGAACCGAGGCGCGAAAAAAGCGGCAGGTAGTGCGATCGCACCAGCACGTTGACCGAGTCGATCTGCAGCAACCCGATTTGCGCAAGGACGCGCCGCACATGCCGCCGGTCGGGACGCGACGGCCGCGGATTCGCAAACCCCTGCGCCGCCAGCGCTATCCGCCGCGCCTCATCGGCAGAGATTTTTTCGATTTTCTTGCTCACCGTTCTCGCGCTTCGCGTTTGTAGCCAGCGCGCCGCGAAAAGATTACTTCTAATTTCCTACTCCATCCACAAATTCTGATCAGCTCACCTCACGCCACTTCGTTAACGATCAGACTGCGTCGGCGCTGCGGTTGAGGGTGACCGGTTTGAGAGATGCCCGGAGATCGCTATCTCGGGGAGTGCGCTTACTGTGGAGAGACCTCAACCCCTTGTAATATCATGTTCTCATGCTTGGAAGCGTCGATATAAGAATTAGACCTATCAGGCTCGCGTACCTGATTGAGCCTGGCAACGAGGAACAAGTCAGAGAAGCGATACGTCTCAGTTCGAGTCTCTGGGCCGGCACATACTTTCCGATAATTCCTCTTTACCAGCGCATGCCAGCCACTTGGAAAGGACCGCTGAAAGTCCCAGCTGCTGGGAGCGTTGTTCTCGGCTATATCGAAGCATTTGACCCCGACATTCTTGTCCAATGCTCAAGCTCAACTCCGTCTTACATAACTGAAACTGGTTTGAGAATCATCCGACCTAGCGATATCTGGCAGTCCCTTGAGCAGCAAGGGTATTTCTCGCCCAAGTTTGGCCTCGGCATCTTCGAGCTTCTCGGAGATGTCTTCGAGGAACACTTTAAGTACAAAACGAAGTATCCCGTGAAAGTATAATACCTCGAATTCCTACCCAGTTGTCTCTCTTCTGGGCCAGTCTGTTCGGCGAGATCCCAAGCATGTTGAGTGGTGTACTTGAGAAACAGTATTTGGAACCTCTTGAAGCCGAAACTGTAGAGTTTCAGCCTGACCGACTATTGGAACTGACGAAACGGGATGTCTTATTCCCCCGGCGGATCACTGAGAGCGGTCTTGATCTATCCAACCGTCCAGGTTTCCGTGGACACGGGAACGTCTACTTTCTTGACGCAACGAAGGTCGAGGACATCGTTGATTTTTGGAATTTGCGCGCAATAGGAAAGCAGGTCGTACCGGTACCTAAGCAGCTTACCGACGATCCTCAATTGAAGCAGATCGTCGTTGAGTTCCTGACAGCCCATCGGCGTTCATGGCCTCACAATCCTCAGGTCTACGACTTCGCTTCGATCATCCGTGCTCGCAATTGCACAATGGCTGAAGTTCAGGAGTACGCGAAAACACTAAAACTCGAGCGAGCACCGAACGATCCTTCGACGGATCCATTTTTCGCCATACAGCATTGGTACCCGCGTGTGTGGGACGACTGGGCGAGAGACAAGGACGGAGCGGTACCGGCTGATGTTTATGGTGAGGAAGAGACATCGTTTGAGATCAATGACGCCAAGCAAGTGAGGATCCGCTTTCAACCGCTATTGCCGAAATTCGCCCAAAAGCACGTCTACCACAGCGAACCTCGATGCGCCAACGAACTCAGCTTTCGGTTCTATGGTTCGGACGAGTACTTTGCTGAAGCCCTGCCAAAAGCGTCAGGAGAAAACTATGTTCGTGCCGTCTCGGGTCTAACGTCATTTCGAGGAGACTGGCGCGTCGGTAGAAATGGTCTTGTAAAGCTGGTTAGGGATGATTTCACCGAAACGAGGGATATTCCTGCGGCCGAAAGCGTCATGTTCGCCTGGCTGGCCGATCTAGGTTGGAAACCAAAGCTCTCTCCACCGGGCTTGTTGGCCAAGAAGATATATAAAAAGCTCGATGGCAGTCCGATGCCGGTTCTCACCGACGAAAAACTGCTTGGCCTTCTTGAATATATGAACGGAGGTTCATTGCGAAAAGACGGGACCCCGGCCAAGGAGGGAAACGACGAAAAGACTGGTCCCGAGAGATATCTGCCCGTTGCGGAAATAAAAAGTAGACTTCAAGAGTCGCGGCGCGGCTCGGGTCTTCACAACTATCTTTTATCGAAAGGAGTATTTGAACTTGGCCTGAGAACCCAGTGTCCCAATTGTTTTAGGAATTTCTGGTCTTCGCTTAGGGAGATTCAAGATACACTCACTTGCCCGAAGTGTCAGGAGATCCTGCCGGCGATTGGAAATCTCGACAGTGCGACGTGGTGTTATAGGACGTCAGGACCATTCAGCGTGCCCAAGTACGCAGACGGAGCCTATGCGGTGCTCTTGGCTCTTGAGTTTTTCAACGGACATAGTTTTCACAGAATGCGTGTGACTCCGACGTTAAGTTTCACTGCGAAAGCGCCGAACAAGAAGGACCTCGAGGCCGATTTCGCGCTGTTTTGGGAAGAATCGATATTCGGTGAGAAGCGCGATGGTATCGCTTTTGGTGAGTGCAAGACTTACGGGAGATTCGAAAAAAGAGATTTCGAGCGAATGCGGCATTTTGCGCAGGCCTTTCCCGGAGCGGTCCTCGTATTCAGCACGCTGCGAAAGACGTTGACCACCAAAGAGATCGCGGAGATCACTCGAGTTGCGAGAGCCGGAAGAAAGCGTTGGAAAACGCAACGTTCAATCAATCCTGTACTGATTCTAACCGGCACAGAGCTTTTGAATCGGCCCGGCCCTCCTTACTGTTGGGAGGATTCTATAAAGAAAAAATTCGAACGTGTCGTTGCTTTCGGCTTGCTCAGTCTCTGCGACGCAACTCAGCAAATCTACCTAGGCCTGCCCTCGCTGGAGGCAGAATGGCACCAGAAATGGGAAAAAAGACGGCGTCGATCGCAAGACATTAATTCGCATCAGCCGGGTTAGGTCCCAGATTTCCGCTTATTTCTCCGTATGCGCGTTTGTAGCCAACTCTTCGCGAAAAGATTAGTTCTAGTTCCCTATGGCATCTGTTTTTTCGGACAAATCTGCAGGCGATAGAGCCGCCGCAGACCTGGTTGCGCCTGATTGTCGTGGGTTGAACTTTTACCGTATCGACCGCGGGCTGCGCGACCTGCTCGATCTACACATGGAACCGCGGCTGCGCGCTGCGATGGAACCTCATCTGGACCGCCTCGGCCAGCTTGCGGGCGGGCGGCTCGACGAGCTTGCCGAAATTGCCGACAAGCATCCGCCGGTGCTCCATTCACGCGATCGATTCGGCCGCGATGAGGACTGGGTCGAGTTCCATCCGGCATATCGCGAGATGGAACGGATTGCTTTCGGCGAATTCGGCCTGCATGCGATGGCGCATCGGTCCGGCGTGCTCGGATGGCCCGAGCCTCTCCCCTACATCGCGAAGTACGCGTTCCAGTACCTGTTCGTGCAGGCCGAGTTTGGCCTGATGTGTCCCATCAGCGTCACCGACACCGGCGCGGTGCTGGTCGAAAACTACGGCAGCGACGATCTCAAGTCGCGTTACCTCGGCCGCATGCTCTCGCAGAACATGGACGAGATTTTCAAGGGCGCTCAATACATGACCGAGCGCGCGGGCGGCTCCGACCTCGGCAACAGCGCGGTCGTTGCCAGGCGCGAGGGCGATTTCTGGCGGCTCTACGGCGACAAGTGGTTCTGCTCCGCGGTCGACGGCGACGTTGTTTTACTACTCGCGCGGCCAGACGGGGCGGCCGCAGGCTCGAAGGGGCTCGGGCTCTTCCTGATGCCGCGGCGATTGGAAAACGGCGAACGCAACAGCTATCGAATCGCGCGGCTGAAGGACAAATTCGGCACGCGCTCGATGGCGAGCGGCGAAGTCGTGCTCGAGGGCGCAATCGCCTACCAGCTCGGCGCGCTCGATCGCGGCCTGCGCCAGATGATGGACATGGTGAACCTCAGCCGCATGTCGCACGGCGCGCGCGCGGCCGGCATGATGCGCCGATGCCTCAACGAGTCGCTCCAGGTCGCGCGACATCGCGCGGCGTTCGGCCGTCCGATCATCGAGCATCCATTGCTGCGGCGCCAGTTGATGAAACTGATGGTGCCGACCGAGCAGGCGCTGTCGGTCTTCGCGTACGACGCGACGATGATGGACCGTGCGCGCGCCGGCGACGCGGAAGCCGAGCGTGTGATGCGCATCCTGACCGCGGTTCTGAAGTTCCGCGCGTGCCGCGACAACATCAACGTCGCGACCGGCGCGATGGAAGTGCGCGGCGGCAACGGCTACATCGAGGATTGGGTCAACTCGCGGCTCATCCGCGACGCGCATATCGGCGTGTTGTGGGAAGGCACTAGCAACATCAACGCGCTTGACGTGATCAATCGCGCGGTCGCGAAGTCCGGCGGTCACGAGACGCTGGCCCGCGCTCTGAAAGCCAAACTCCAGGCCGCCACCGCGGCGCCCGCCGCCTTCCGCGCGGAAATCGCGCGGCTGATCGATCGCGCGGTTGCGTTCGCCGGCGACGTCGCGGCCAAGCCCAAGCATGAGCGATTGGCTCGGCTGGCGACAGACGCGCTCTATAATGTAGCGAGCGCCGCTCTTATGACGTGGGAAGGCGCGACCGCGGGCGCCAGCGGCGGCGACGCGCGGCGCATGATCCTCGCGCGCATGGTCGTCGAGCATCGCCTGCGCCCCGAAGATCCGCTGGCGATTTCCGCCTCAGACTGGGAATTAGACGCGACCACGGCGTTGCTCGACCCGGCCGCGGTTTCAATCGAACGAGCGGCCCAGCTCGTCAGCGCGTGAGCATCTCGGGACTGACCTAAGGGTAGTATCTCAGTTTGAGCGGACATGCGGCGCGCCAGACAATCGCGCCGGAAGCGGTCCCCCACCCTGACCCTCCCCCGACGAACGGGGGAGGGACTTTTTTTTGGAGTCTCCCTACGAGCGTAAGAGGGCTAAGGCTCACCTCCAGCTCATTTCCCGGCGCCCTCCAATTGGATCGTCTGGTTCGCGTTTGAGGCGTTATCAATAATGGTTATCGAGCTCGACGTCGAACCCGGCAAAACCGGACTAAAGAGCACAGTCAGCTTGCACTTTTTCTTCGGTAAGAGCTGCGCAGGGCAATTGTTGGAGCCCGTCTCGGGGAACCCGAATACCTGCGGGGTGGTCATTGGGACCGTCGCCAGCGGGTTCCCGAACGTGATTGGCGGTCCGGTCTTGGCCGGATTGCTCAGGGTAAAGGTTGCCTTTTTGGTCTTGCCCTCTTTTACGGTCTTGAAATTCTTGGACGACGGTTTGACATCCAGTGGCCCGGGAACCGCGGATGGCGTCGATGTCGGTGTCGGCGTTGGAGTCGCGGTTGCGGTGGGAGTTGCCGGCGTTGGGGTCGGAGTCGCCGTCGGAGTTGCCGGCGTTGGCGTCGGAGTTGCCGTGGGAGTTGCCGCCGTTCCTGTGGGCGTCGCGGTCCGCGACGCCGTCGATGTTGCGGTCGCCGTGGCCGTGGGAGTTGCGCCCGTCGGCGTCGCCGTGCGCGTCGCTGTCGCCGTCGCGGTCGGAGTGGCCGTCCGCGTGGCACCGGTCGGCGTTGCGGTCGGGGTCGGCGTAGGACCACCACCGGCGCCCAAAGCGAGCTTCGTCACAAAAACGTCGGAGGTGAAATTACCGGCGCCCTTGTTGGTGGTCTGGAACGCGCCGCTGGTGGTCGGGAAGTCGGTCGAGAAGGCCTCGCCCGATACGTAGGCGTTGCCGTTGCCATCGACGAAGGCGATCTCGCCATTGTCGCCGGAGCACTCGCCGGGCATGCGGCAAACTCCGCTGCCGCCGAGATAGGTCGAGTAAGTCAGAGCTGTGCCGCCCGAATTCAGCTTCGTCACGAAGACATTAGATGTGTGGTTTGCGGCGCCATGGTTGACGGTCTGGAACGCGCCAGAGGTGGTCGGGAAGTCGGTCGAGTAGGCGGTACCCGATAGATAAGCGTTGCCGCCGGAATCGATGTAATTGATCCCGCCATTGTCGCCAAAACAGTCGCCCGGCGTGCTGCAAACGCCGCTGCCGCCCAGATAGGTCGAGTAAATCAGTCCCGTGCCGGTGGAATTCAGCTTGGTTGCGAAGACATTGTCGGTTTGATTGTCGGCGGCATGGTTGACGGTTTGGAACGCGCCGGTGGTGGTGGGGAAATCGGCCGAGTAGGTGCCTCCCGACAGGTAGGCATTACCGGAGGAATCGACGGAATCGATGTTGCCAAATTCGCCTAAACAGACGTCGGTGGTGATGCAAACCCCGCTGCCGCCCAGATAGGTCGAGTAAATCAGCGCCGTGCCGGTGGAATTCAGCTTCGTCGCGAAGACGTTGGCGGTGGGTCCTGAATTGCCGGCGCCCTTGTTGGTGGTCTGGAACGCGCCGGTGGTGGTGGGGAAGTCGGTCGAATCGGCGTCTCCTGATAAGTAGGCGTTGCCCATGAGATCGACGTAATCGATGCCGCCGGTGTCGCCCTGGCAGCCGCCAAAGCTGTCGCAACTGCCACTGCCGCCCAGATAGGTCGAGTAAATCAGGGCAGTGCCGGTGGAATTCAGCTTGGTCGCGAAGACGTTGGTGGTGTGATTTCCGTCCGCATGATTGACGGTCTGGAACGCACCGGTGGTGGTAGGAAAGTCGGGCGAGTAGGCATCTCCCGATACGTAGGCGTTGCCGGAGCTATCGACGTAAGAGCTGAAACCACCGTCCCCGCTGCAGATGCCGGACACGCAACTGCCGCTGCCGCCCAGGTAGGTCGAGTAAGTCAGCGCCGTGCCGCTGGAATTCAGCTTCGTCACGAAGACGTTGGAAGTGTGATTTGTGGCGCCATGATTGACGGTCTGGAACGCGCCGGCGGTGGTGGGGAAGTCGGTCGAGAAGGCCTCTCCCGATACGTAGGCGTTGCCGGAGGAATCGACGAAAGCGATGAAGGCAATGTCGCCGAAACATTCACCGGCCATGATGCAAACGCCGCTGCCGCCCAAGTAGGTGGAATAGACCAGCGCTGAGCCGGTGGAATTCAGCTTCGTCACGAAGACGTTGGAGGCGTTATTGCTGGCGGCATGGTTGACGGTCTGGAACGCGCCAGTGGTGGTGGGGAAGTTGGTCGAGTAGGCGGTACCGGTTATGAAAACGTCGCCGGCGGAATCGACGTGATCGATGTTGCCGCTGTCGCCCAGACAGAAGCCGGAGACGCAACCGCCGCCACTGCCGCCCAAGTAGGTAGAGTAGATAAGCGCTGTGCCGGTGGAATTTAGCTTCGTGACAAAAACGTTTTCGGTCTTATTCCCGGCGGCATTGTTGACGGTCTGGAACGCGCCAGTGGTGGTGGGGAAGTCGGTTGAGTAGGTAGTACCCGACAAGTAGGCGTTGCCGGAGGAATCGACGTAACGGACGCCGCCCGTGTCGCCGTTACAGATGGCAAAGGTGTCGATGGTGTCGCAACTTCCGCTGCCGCCGAGATAGGTCGAAAAGATGAGCGGATCAATCACCACCGGACGGCTCCGGTCGTAGGCCGCGACCTGGAAGCTTGCCTCATGCGCGCCTCGCAGCTTCCATCCTCCCGCGATGGTCCGCCGCCTGCCGCCGCTCTCCTGGTAGATGGCCGGCGCGGGTTCGATAAGCTTCTGGTCGCCGACGCTCACGAGCAAATTGCCGCGCTGGTCGAGCGAGAGTTTGTGGATGCCTTTGAAGGCGAGCCGGATCGCGTTTGGGTCGGCGCCCGGCGCCAGCCTGAAGTCATATTCGAGCCTGGCCTGTTCGCTGCCGTGGTAGATTAGATCGATTCCGGGATAGACATTCTTAAGCTCGACTCCGGCGTAGTTGGGCACATCCGTATGCCACTTTTTCGGGTCGTTGCCGATGAAATAGTTGGACTTGCCGGCCATCTGATCGACGCCACCAATTTGCGGCGCCTGCGCCGCCCCCTTGAGCGCGATTCGCACGACGGCGGCCTGGCCAGCCTTACTTTCGTTCCCGCGGGCAGAGGGTGGCCACGAACGCGGCTGAAGTTTCACGCGCAAGCCTTTGCTGATGGCTTCATCACGTTTGGAAAGCGTCGGCGCGGACGCGTGCATTTCAAGCACCGCCTCGTCGCCGGTCAGGAACAGCATGTAACCCGGCCCGCGCGAGAGAAACTTCACCCGCGAATCGCTCTGGCCGAGGTTCGGCTCGAAGCTCATCGGAATCTTCGCGAAGGAGATGTTCGGCGGGTTCTGCTGCGATTGCCGCGCGGATTGCGCGTGCGCCTGTAACTGCTTCACCGCGGCGCTCACATGCGGCGCGGGCAGCGGAGTAACCACGTGCGCGGTGGCCGCAGCCCCCAAGGCAAGTATCGCGACGCCGAGGACCGAGACAATTGCAAGAAAGAAGGCTTTCATGACGACACCTCGACAACGCGAAAGTGATTCAACCGGCAAAGCTATTCAGTTCATGTTCGACGCGCCTTTTATCAAAACGCCAGTCTTAATTCATCAAGTCACTTCGAACGCCGAGCAGATGCCTCGCTGAGCAAGCCGCCGCTCAGCTGTGGCGATTGTCAGGTTTTGTCATCGCTCCCCACAATAGTCAGTAGGTCTGTCACCACCTGATCGAGGTTTTCCGGGAATTTTTAGCAGGTCGGCATGCGGCTTCGCCGCATCGTAACTCATAGTAGGAATTTATGACTAGTAGCTTCCGTCGTAACGATATAAACGATATAGCTGATAGTAGAGATTTATGACCACGAGGCGCGCATTGGCGAAATTGCTTGGAGCCACCGCCGTGGTCATGGCCTTGGCTCTCACAATTGACCAGGCGACGGCGGCAGGGCCGGTCGCGCTGCGCGGCAATCATCCGGCGGAAGCGGCGGCGCTCACGCGAGGATTGCGCGCGGAGCGCACGATGCCGCTGCAGCTTACGATTGTTCTCGGTCTTCGCAACCAGGCTGCCCTCGAGCAGTTGCTCGCCGATCAGCAAAATCCCGCCTCGCCCCGATACCATCAGTGGCTTACGCCGCAGGCATTCGCCAGCCTCTTCGGACCGACCCGGGAACAGGTCGTTCAGGTTACGGACTGGCTCAAAGGGGAGGGCTTTGAGGTCACCTCGGTCAATCGCATCGGGCGCACGATTGAGGCGCGGGGCGACGCCGAGACGGCAGAGCGCGCTTTTTCCACAACGCTAATGACTGACGGCGCGTCATTTGCAAACACGACGGATCCCGTCATCCCGGCGAATTTTGACGGCGTTGTCGGTTCAATCATGGGTCTGGACAACATGCACGCCGCGATGCCCGCGGGATTGCGTCGAAGCGCGCCGCCGCAGCCGAGCATCCAGAGCAAAGCGGAGACGCTCGCGCTCGCCGACGTTACCGGCGCCAGCCCCGAGGACGCGTCGCAGATGCCCGCAGTTACTGAGTCGGGCGCGACCGCGTTCGGACCAAAAGACGTGGAGACTTTTTACGACGAGACGCCCCTATTGAACGCGGGGAACACCGGGACGCCCGCGCCGGATTGCATCGCGCTCGCCGAGGCCTCCGACTACCTGGCTTCGGCGGTAACTCTGTATGACAGCACTTTCGGCCTACCGGCCGCGGCTATCACACCCGTCTATCCGCAGGGCAGTTCGCCGGGCATAAACGGCAGTGAAGTCGAGACGCTGCTGGATATTGAATACGCCCATGCGACCGCGCCGCGCACTCCGATCAAGGCGTACATGAGCACCGATCTTTACACTGCGATTCAAGATTCCGTCACCGACAACGCTTGCGGCGCGATCAACATCAGCTTCATCTTCTGCGGCTCGGGGTCGAGCTTCTATACCGGCGCCGACTCGCTGTTCGCAGAGGCCGCCACGCAGGGACAGTCGGTCTTCATCGCCAGCGGCGACTGGGGCGCGGCCGGACTGCAGTACTCCGCAGCGAGCAACACCTGCGTCACCGGGACCTCTAGGAATCCGAGCGAGCTGGCGGCCAGTCCTCACGTCACCGCGGTGGGCGGCACGACTTTCAGTCCGCAGTTCGATTCGTCCGGCAATGACACCAGCGTGGTCGGCGTCGGTGCTGACGGAATCGAGAGCGGATGGGATGATAGCGGCGGCGGCCAGAGCGCAATCTTCGCGAAGCCCGCGTGGCAGACCGGACCGGGAGTGCCGGCCGACAACGCGCGCGACATCCCCGACGTTGCGATGATGGCATGGGCGCCGTGGGTGTTCATCGGCGCCGACGTGAGCGGAGCGGCACAGATCCAGTGCTGCTGGGGCGGCACGAGCCTCTCATCTCCGCTGTGGGCCGGCTATTCGCGGGTGCTGGCCGCGGCATCGGGCAAGCCCCGTCTCGGTTTCCTCAACCCGACCATCTACGGCATCGCCAAAGCCGGGCTGGCGGCCAACGGCGTCGAGGATGTCGTCACCGGAAACAATACTTTCAACGGTGTGACCGGCTTCTCGGCAGGCCCGGGATACGACCAGGTCACGGGCCTGGGCACTGTGGACATGACGGAATTTGCGAGCGCGTTCGCGGGCCCGCCATCGCCGACGCCAACTGCGACAGCAACTGCGACGCGGACCGCGACTTCCACGCCGACTGCGACTTCGACAGCCACGGCAACTCGGACCGCGACTGCGACGGGCACTGCGACGCCAACTGCAACCGCAACCGCCACGATGACTCGCGCCCAGACCGCAACGGCAAGCTTGACGGCAACGCCGACTGCGACCGGCACGACGAGCGCGACGGCAACTTCAACCGCCGCGACGGCAACCTCAACTACGACAGCCACGACGACCGCGACGGCAACCTCAACCGCGACAGCCACGGCGACCGGGACGGCAACTTCAACCGCGACCGCAACCACAACTCCTGCGAGGGAGCCAGCAACGCCGACCGCGACCTCAACCGCGAGTGCGACGGAGACTGCGACGGCGACGGCGACAACAACTGCGACTCCGACACCAACCGCAACGCCGACGACGACGCCGGTTCCTTCGGCGCTCATTTACGGGCCTGCCAGGGTGAAGTTCGGGAAGGTCGAGACCGGAGCGCCGAGCGATGTGCAAATGGTCACTCTGTCGGCGCCAAACAAGCGCAACTCCGCGCCAATCACGCTCGCGGGATGGAATTTTACGGGCGACTTCTCGACCTCCCAGGCACAGACAACTTGCGCCCCATCCATGACGCTGAGCCCGGGAGAGGAATGCACGATAGGCCTGATGTTCAAGCCTGCCGTGGCCGGCGAGCAGACCGGCGACCTCACGATTCAGGACAACGCGAGCAACAATCAGCAGGTCATTCGGCTCAAGGGAACCGGGAAATAACGCGCGCGCGGCGGGTCGTCGCGCGTTTCAACGCCTCAGCCATTCGACGATCGTCTGGTGAATGCCGACCGGGTCGGCCTCCTGAAACGCGTGTCCCGCGCCCGGGATGATGTACATCTCGGCCTGCGGGATTTTGCTCTTGATGAGTTTCGCATTCTCGGGCAGCACCAGCACGTCCTTGTCGCCGTGCACGATCAGCACCGGGCACTTGATTTGCCCGAGCCGATCGTACGCGTTGAACTGCTGGATTCCCGCCATCGCGCGATCCGCGGTCTCCGGCGGCGTCGGCGGTAACATCTTTGCGCCCGCGACCATCATTTGTTTGATCTCGGGATGCTCGGCGACGAATTCCGGCGGCATGATCGCCGGCAGCAGAATGTCGAAGCCCTTCTCCGGATCGGTCCCCATGATTTTGTTCGCGGTCATCAGCCGATCGAGAATTTCCGGCGACGCCATCTTCGCGGTCGTGCCGCCGGCCATCGTGCATCCAAGCACGACCTTGGTGACCTGCTCGGGATGCCTCAGCACGAGTTCTTGCGCGATCATCCCGCCCATCGATACGCCGAACACCTTCGCCTTTGCGATTCCGAGCGCGCGCAGCAGGTTGCTCGCGTCGTCGGCCATGCCCTCGACGGTGTAGATGCCCTCGGGCTTGTCGCTGAGTCCGGTCCCGCGATTGTCAAAGTAGATGCATTTGAAGCCGGTGAAGAACGGCAGCGACGGAATCCATCCGGCGCCCGACATTCCGAATCCCATGATCAACAGCAGCGGCTCGCCGTCGCCGTAAGTGTCGTAGTTGAGGTTGAGGTTGCCGGCTTTGATCGATGGCATCGCGGAAATTTCCTCCCGATTGAAAATCAAAAACGGACGCGGCTCATTGCCGAGCTGCGTCCGTCGTGCGCAGAACCAAATCTGTCAGACGAGCTTCAGGATGCTCTCGGGATGCTGTTCGTTGGGATCGACTCCAGGTTCCATCGTGTAGATGACGGACTTGTCGACTACCAGCTGTCCGTCGTCGCCGACGTAGATCTTGAATCGATCCATCGGGCGCGGCGCCGGCCCCTCGAAGTTCAGCCCGCTGATGTAATAGCCCGAGCCGTGACACGGACACTTGAACTTCTGTTCCGTCTTCAACCATCGCGGCGTGCATCCCAGGTGAGTGCATTTGGCGAAGATCGCGTAGAAGCCCGCCTTGGTGCGGATGATCCAGGTGCGGAAATCCTGCTTGTACTTTTCGCTGACTTCGCCAACCACGTAGTCGTCCGGCAAACCGGCCTTGAACTTCGATGGCGGCAGAAAGAGTACGCGCGGAAACGCCGAGCGCACTGCCGCGAGCAGACCGATCAGCGAGAAAGCGCGAAAGCCCGCCCATCCGAGCACGCCCAGAAAATCGCGACGGCTCCACAAGGTACCGAGCTCGGATTTTTCCTTGTCACGTTTCGCCCGTTCTTTAGCCTGCTCGTCTTCGCGCCACTTCTTGAGTTCGGCGGGATCGGTCGGAGCTTTCTCTTTGAGTGCAACAGCCATCTAAGTGACGCAACCTCCCAGCTTGGGACGAGCGACATTAGCTCATCCACACTAGATTGGACGTATTCGATTAGCGGAAATTCTATTACTCAAAGATACGCAACATTCAAGGGCGAAGATAACCCTCGAATTGCGTCAATGACGAAGTTTCACGGCGAGACGCGAAAGTTCAATGAAGCGCCGGCTGACTGCCCGACGCAGGCGGCGGCGCTTGCGACGTCCATGGCGCCGCCGGCTTGATCACGGTGGCGTTGGTCGTGACGGGCGTATGCGTCGGAGACCAATCCTGCGGTATCGTGTCCGACGACGCGGACTCCATCGTGTTGTCGGGAATGATCGGAACCGGCGGCGGTGGCGACGTGTCGTTGCCGCCGACCGGCCTGAAAACCGGCGCTGCCGGACTGTCGTTTGCGAGATAATGAAATGGACGCGCGATCAGCCATTCAAGGCCGTATCCAATGGGATAAAGCAGGTCGGCCGCAATCGCGAGCGGTTGCGAATCCTCGTCGTGATATTCCTTGGGATTCTGCTTATCGTTGTCGTTGTACTGGGCCCGCGAAGTTGTCGGGATTGCGAGCCAAAGCGCGGCGGCCAAAATAATTGCAACTCGGCGCATGCCCACAACTTTGCGTGATAGACCGCCGTCGTGTCAACACATCGCGATCGCTCGCCGCCGCGCCCCTTGCAGGTGGGTTCCCGCGCCGCCTCGTTCTTGCCTTGGCACCCATGCAGGCGCAATTGTAAACGCGATGACGACATCGGCGACGCGCCCCGTCTTTGCCTGCTTGCGAATCTCCGCCGCTGCGGCAGTCATTTTTCTATTCGCGCACAGCTCAATTGCTTATGGCGCTCCAGCGCCGGGTGCCATTACTTACGTCGGCACTGATTCCAACATCTACTACTGCGATACAAGATGCGCGGAGCCGAAATGCATCACGTGCAAGGCCGCTGCGATTCACGTTCGCGGCGACGATGCGATCCGGCCGGCCGCATTCGCCGACGCCGCTCCCGACGCGGGTCCCGCCGCCGCTACCGAATACGGATGGCCTACGTTCTCGCCCGACGGCAAGCGCATCGCCTATTCGGCCGAGACTCGCAAGCAAACCGAAGACTCGTTCGCGGTCTGGGTTTACGATCTCGCGGACAGCCAGGCGACGCTGATCTTCGAGAGCCGCTCCGAGCGCATCGTCTACCTGGTGTGGACGCCCGACGCGCAGCATCTCTCATTTCTGCTCGGCGACCCGCGCGGACTCAGCCTCGTGCTCGCCGAGGTCAAGGAATCGACGCCGGTCAGAATCGTCACCACCGGGATGCCGCTGTACTTTGATTGGGGTATTCAGCCAGGCGAAGTTGCGCTGCACACGCTCGCCCTCGACCCTGATCACACCGAGCAGGTTTCGCTGATGAGCGTGACGCCCACCAGCCAGAACGTCGTCAAGGTGCTCTCGAGCGGACGCACGCCGTTCAAGACTCCCGCCTGGTCGCCCGACGGGAGGCATCTAGCCTACGTCGAGAATTACCACGCCGAGTCGAACATCGTAGTCGCCGACGCCGACGCCACTAATCCGCGCTCCGTCGTGAGCTTGCCGGTGGGAGAGAACAGCCTGGTGTGGGCGCCGGACTCGGCGCATCTGGCATACGCGACGGCGATCACGCCGCAGGACCCGACTTATCACGGCATCAAGCTGGTCGACGTCGCCAGCGCGACTTCGAAATGGCTGACTAAGGACGACGTCGCGGCATTTTTCTTCGCGCCCGACTCGCGCCACCTGGCGTACATCGGCGTCCCGGAAGACAAGCCGTACTACACCTGGTCGGTCGTCGATGTCAGGACCGGCGCCGCAAAAACGCTCGGCAACTTTCTCGCGACGCCCGACGAATCGACCGCCTACCGCTATTTCGATCAGCTCGCCGTCTCGCACACTATCTGGTCGCCCGATTCATCGTCATTCATATACGCGGGCGTGCACCTGGAGGGATCGCCCGAACATGCGCTAGGAATTGCGCCGCCACCGTCGGCGTGGATCGTGCCGATCGACGGCAGCAAGCCGCACGCAATCGCAAACGCAGTGCTCGCGTTCTTCTCCCCGGCAAAGTAGGGCGTCTAGCCCTTTCGGCACACATAAATCGCTGCCGGCTTGCCGAGCACCGACACGCGAATAATCTTGCTCTGTGCGATCTTGGGGACGCGCTCGAGGTCGCGCATCAGCCGCCACTCCGCCGTCAGCATCACCATCACGCCGCCGCTCTTGAGCACGCGCGCGAACTCCTTGAACCATAGCGGATAGAGTTTTCGATTCTCGCCGTGCGATCCGTAGCGCAATCCCCACGGCAGGTTGGTGACGATTTTATTTACACTCGCGTCGCCGAGCGGAAGCGCTCCAGCATCCCAGTTTTCGAGTTGGATCGGCTTGTAGCGCGCGCCCACGTTGACGCGCGCCGCCGCGAGCGCGGCGGCGTCGCGATCGCTGCTTAGCAGCATCGCATAACGCCCCAGATGCGCCCGCTCGATCAGAATAGTTCCCGCGCCGCAGAATGGATCGAGCACGACGTCGTCCTCGTGCGGCTCCGACAGCCACGCGAGCGCCGCCGCACTCGACGCCCGCAACGACGCCGGGCGATGCGCGGTCTTGTACTCGCGATGCCGCATTCGGTCGTCGCTGAGCCGCACCGTCAGAAAAAACTCCGCGTCGATCATGCTCGCCCACAACTCGACGTCGGCGTCCTCTTCTTCCAGCCGCCAGGTGTGATCGCTCCGCTCGAGAATTCCGCGCTCGACCGCCCGCTGAAAATCGACGCGGCGATATTCGTGCTCGCCCGCCATCCTGGCGATAACGCGAAACTTGAGCCTGCGGCCCGCGCGCGCTCCCGGCGAGACCTTGACGCGCGCCTGGAGGCCAGCTTCGACCAGCGGCGCCTCGCGCGCGGCGCCGCGAATCTTGTCGAGTTCCTTGCTCTCCGGCCCGACGCCGGCCCGGTAGCCCGCCAACCCGAACAGGTCCTCGGCAGTGCGAATCGCGCCGAGCTTCTCCGCCGCCGGCGCGAAAAAAATCGTCATCCCGGCGCGATCGGGCACCACGCGCCGCGCTATTTCGCGCGCGCCGCGGATTCGAACGGCGATTTCGTCCGCCGCGATTCCCTCGAACCCCGGCTGGGTATGCGCGATGTAGAGATTCGGCCCGAACCGTATCGGATGCGGATGCGCGTGCTCCGGCGCGGTCTCTCGATTGCGCGCAACATGTCGATGCGTTTGCCGCGCGCTAATCAATTCTAAACTCGCTACTTCGAGCGTGACAGGTACTCGTGGGTCTCGGTGTTGATCGTGATCGTGTCGCCCTCGGCCACGAAATGCGGCACGTTGATCACCATCCCGGTCTCGAGCGTCGCCGGCTTGAGCGTATTGTTCACGGCGGCCGTCTTCATCCCCGGATCGGTCTGCACCACCTTGAGTGCGACCGTCTTGGGCAGCGTCACGTTGAGCGGCGTCGTTTCATAGAACTCGACTTCGACTTCGAGGTTTGGCGTCAGGAATCCGACCACGTCCTCGATCAGATCCTTGGGGATCGTGATCTGCTCGTAGTTCTCGGTGTTCATGAAATGGAAATCGTCGCCGTCCTGGTAGAGGAACTGCATTTTGCTCTGATTCAGGATCACGCGCTCGACGCGATCTTCCGAGCGGAACCGGTTCTCGGTTTGCGAGCCGGTCTTCACGTTGCGCAGCTTGGTCTGCACCATCCCGCGCCAGTTGCCAGGCGTGATATGCGTGATCGTCATGATCCGCCAGAGGTCGTTGTTGTACTCGACAATCATACCCGGGCGCAGTTGCGTCGCTTGAATCAGCATGGTGCGGACACTCTCGATAAGAACGAAGGTTAAGAAGCGGATTCTACGCAAGCCCGCAGCGCGCGGCAAGTTGGCGGCTAGGTTCGGTCCGGTCTTAATTCGGGGCTGAATGTCTGAATTTGAATTCCTCAGTGTCTTAATTTGCCGGACTAGTGCGGATCAGCCAGACAGCCTACTTTTCCTTGGGGTGTATACCGTCGGGTGCAGGTTCGTAGCACTTTGGTACTGGTGGAACGACCACAAGTCCACCGCTCTTGTCTGCCTTCACGTAGTAGTCCTGAACGTATTTATATCCGCCGAATCTGCATTCGGTTTCCGTCTTAAATTTTTCCACACAACTGATTGCCTCAAGCTCCAAGCTGAACGCGCAGATAGAACACCCTTTATCCACCTGCTTCCCGAGAGTGACCGCTAGACACCAGCCCACAAGCGCGAGCGCGGCGGCGTGGCGAGGTTTAATCGCGCGCACTAATGAAACAATCTGCTGTACCACGGACGAGTGGCGGGCGGCGGCGCTCCGTACGGCGGCGGGTATCCATATGGATACGGATTCGGCGCGTACGGATTGTAGGCGGGCGCATACGGATTCGCGTAGGCGTACGGATTCGGCGCGTAATATGGCGCCGCCGGGTATGCTCCGTACGGCGCGTACATCGGAGGATTGCGATACATCGTCATCCCCGCGCCACCGCTCACTGTGTCGATCGACGCTTCCACGAAGTCGTTGCCGTTGCCGTAGGCGCGAATCCTCGCGTCGCTGCCCGCCGGCATCGGAAACGTCACGTCGAAGGCGCTGTAACCCGTCGCGCTTATCGCTATCGGCCTGGACAGACGGCCGTTGACGTAGACGCCCGCGTGACGCACCCCCGGCCCCGCAATCTGCCCGACAACCTGGACGTTCCCCGGCGCCGACATCGATTCTTCGGCGTCGATCACGTTGATCTCCACGTTGGTCAGCGGTCCCAGCGACGAGTTCGCGTCGATATGGCGTTGCGACGGCGAGAGTTCATCGCTCTCGCGCGGAATTTCGGCCGTGTTGTCACCGCGCGACGGACCCGCCAACGCCAGCGGGCTCTCCGCCAATGGTCCCGCGTCGCTCGGAGAAGGCGACGCGCCCGGATCCACTTCGATCAACTCCTCGCTCCCGCGCATTGCGCCAACTCCAGCCGGGTCGGGCGCAATCAGCGCGTGCGCCTCGCGCCCGTACGAATCGGTCACCCGGATCGACTGCGTCTGCGAGGGCTGCTGGATAGTGAAATCGAAGTTGAGGCGTTGCTCGCCGGGCACGCTCGCGACTTCGATATCCTTGCTCTTGGTGTCGCCGTCGAAAATCCCCGCCGACTTGAGATCGGTGCCCTCCATAAAGCCTTTCACTCGCACGGATGATCCCAGGAAGACCCGCGATGCGATCTCAATCTTCGGCGCGTCCGGCATCCTCTCACCGGACGGCGGCGCGACCGACGCATACGACGCCGGCACCGTCCCGGCGGCGTCGCTGGGCGCGATCGTTCGTGCACTCTTCGATGCGGGCACTTGCTTTTCGAGCGCCGCGATCTTCTCCCTGATTGTGTCCCACTGCTCCGGATACTGCCCGCCCGCAATCTTCGCCGCGGCCTCTATTTTCTCGCGATCGCTGAGCACCGCCGCCATCGCGCTGCTCGCCGCGCCATTGTCATGCGCGTCGAGCGCCGTCGACAGCGTTTGCGCATCGCCCGCCAGGCTGGCCGCAGGCGCCAGGATTGGACCGGCCTTGCTGGACGCCGCATTTATCGCATTGAGCATCGCGAAAGCGTGGTCGCTCAACTCCAGCGCTTGCGCCTGCGTGCTCTGTGCGAGGCAATTTCGCGGCCCGATCGCGATCGCAACCAGCGCGAGCACCACAATTGCCATCGTCGTCGCGATCCGCCGCGAGACGGATCCGCTACGCGCCACTCGCGCGCCGGCTCTATGTGCGACGAAATCGATCACCCCTCTCGACCTGTCCGCCTACGGCGTTTGCCGGTAGCGCTCTGCTGTTTGCTTAATCTGCCGAGAGAGCTTCAAGAACATCTCGCCCTCGTCATAGATGAAGAGCGCGAGAGCACCGCAGACACCGACGATCAGACCGAGGATAAACGCGCCCATAAGTTCACCCCTCCAAGTGCCCCCGGATTATATTCAAATTTCCGCAGTTGAACCTAGCGGAAAAAACACCCCTGAAATCCGGTTCCCGCTGCCCGCACCCGCCCATCTTAAATCCGGTTCCCCTTTCCCCGCGTGGGCCCGAGAAAAGGGGTTAGGTTCCTTACAACGTTACGCAACGCTGCAACTTTCTAGTATCTTGATCCTGTAAGATGCCAGATCTCGATACATCCGATCGTCCAAGCGCCGCGATCATTCCCCTCGACGCCCGGATCATCGTGCGCGTGACCGGCGACGATCGCGCTTCGTTCCTCCACGGCATGTGTACCGCCGACGTGAAAGGCGCCCGCGCCGGCAGCATCCTGCCCGCACTCTTTCTGACCGAGCACGCGCACGTCATCTCCGACGCGTTCATCTGGGTGACAGCCGACGCGCTCATCCTCGACGTCGACGCCGCCGCATGGACACGCACGCGCGCGCATCTCGAAAAATTGCTGGTCGCCGACGATGTGGAATTCGAAGATGGCAGCGAATTTGCGGTCATCGACGTCGAGGGACCTGCCGCCCTCGATGCGACCGACGCGTCGTCGCTCGCCCCCTGGAACTTCATCGAGGCCGGCGGATCGCTCGTCGGCAATCTGCCGCGCTACGGCGGACCCGCCGCATCAGTGATCGCCCGGCGCGATTCGATGGATTCGACGATCGCCGCAATTCTCGCTAAGACTCCGGGTTCGCGCCGCGCGGATTCCTCACTGCTCGAAACCATCCGCATTGAAAACGGCGTCGCTCTCGTCGGCGTCGACACCAATGACAAAACGATCGCACTTGAGGCGCGCCTCAATCGCGCAATCTCCTTCAACAAGGGATGCTACCTCGGGCAGGAAACTATAGAGCGGGCGACCGCGCGCGGCGGTTTGAAAAAACGGATGTTCGGACTTAAGTTCGGTAGTGCGCATGCGCCGGATGCGGGCGCGGTCCTGAGCCTTGACGGCAAGGAAGTCGGCCGGGTGACGAGCGCCGCGCTTTCGCCGCGCTTCGGCGCGATCGGGCTCGCGATTCTGCATCACAGCGCATGGACGCCTGGCGCGGAGTTGAAAATGGGCGAGGGCGGCGTCGCGATCGTGACCGATTTGCCGTTCGTGCAGGGTTCGACGAGTTGAAGCGATACTTTAAGTTTACCCGACGGGCCTGCGCGGCCCGCATTCAAGGAGTGGATTACGATGGCTAACGTGCTCGGCAAGCGTTACATGTGCGAACAGTGCGGCACCGAGGTGCTCTGCAACAAGGCCGGCACCGGCCCGCTGCAATGCTGCGACGTCGAGATGAAGATCAAGGAAGCCAAGCCGCTTCCAAGCTCCGACTAGGTCCTCAACGCCGTCGCGATGGCGGCGAAGGTACTAATTCCAAAGTGGTTATCGCTCCCGGGAAAGCCGACCTGGTTCTGCATCAGGGTGTCGTCCTCGGCCATCCCGGTAGCGACTCCGTCGCCATCTCGGGCGGCTTGATCGTCGCGCACGGTCAGTTCGCCGATCTGAAACCGTTCGTCGGTCCGCAAACTCATCTGATCAAGCTCGCGGGACGCGCCGTCGCCCCCGGCTTCATCGACTCGCACCTCCATTTCCGCGAGGCTGCCGCCGCTGCCACTGGTATCTCCGTGCAGCGATGCCGCACCGTCGGCGACCTGCTGGGCGACTTGCGGCTGGCCGCGGGCAAGACTCCGCCCGGGAATTGGCTGCGCGCGTTCGGATGTGACGAAGCGCTGATGCTCGACCGACGTGGGCCGACGCGCGCCGAATTGGATCAGTCGGTGCCCAAGAATCCGGTGCGCCTGCGCCATCAGACTCTCCACGCGACGTGGCTCAATTCGCGCGCGATCGCGTTGCTCGGTCTCGAGGCTCCCGACTTCACTCCTCCCTACGGCGCCAACCTGATTCGCGACGCGGCCGGCAAGCTCACCGGCCTCGTTGTCGGGATGGAATCGTGGCTATCAGATCATCTGCCGCCCGTGACCGCCTCCGAATCCGAATCGCGCGCGCGCATCATGAGCCGCGAAATGGCCGCTGCCGGAGTCACGGCGTTTACTGATGCCACCACGCGCAACGGTCCCGTCGAGATGGAACAGTTCGTCAGGCTCGCGAGTTCGGGCGCGATATGCCAGCGCGTCGGCGTGATGATAGGCGGCCAGCATCTCGACGCCGTCGATCGATGCGAGCAGCTTGCCCGTGCAGCCGGCATCTCGTTGGCCGGCGCCAAGTTCATGCCCGGCTATCAGTACGACGCCGCGGGCCTCTCACGCCCCGTGCTGCGCGCGCTCGAGCGCGGACTCGATTGCGCCTTTCACGTGACCGAAATCGAAGAGTTGCATGAGGCGATCGACGCAATCGAATCCGCCAAATCACGATTCGCCGGCGCACACGAGATGCCGCGGTTTCGCCTCGAGCACGGCGGCCTCATCCCGCCCAACTATATCGATCGGCTCATGGCGCTCGGCGTGTGGGTCGTCACCAACCCCGGCTTCATCTACTTCCGCGGTCCCAAGTACGCCGCCGAGCCCGGCCTCGTCGCACATCTCTATCGCGCGCGAAGTCTCAAGGACGCCAACGTTCACTTGGTCGGCGCGACCGACGCTCCCGTCACGCCCGCCAGGCCGCTCGCCGCGATTGCGGCTGCCGTTTCCCGCACTACTGTTGACGGCGTCGAGCTCGCGCCCGCCGAAGCGCTCCCGATTCACGCCGCCTTCGCGCTCTTCACCTCCGAAGCCGCGCGCCTCGCCCGCCTCGACGCCGGCGTCATCGCGCCCGACCATCTTGCCGATCTTATTGTGATTCCGCGCGACCCGTTCGCGCTCAGCTCCTCCGATCTGATGAACCTTACCGTCGATATCACGATCGTCGGCGGGCGCGTCGTTTACGAGCGCGGCCGTCCCGCCATCGCCAGCAGCGACAGCGCCGACCTGCGCTCCACCTGATGCCGTCGAAAGCGAACGGTTCGAGCGCGGTGCTTTACGCCAGGCGCGGTCCCGTCGCAGTGGTCACGCTCAATCGCCCCGCGCAATTCAACGCCTACAACATGGCGATGCGCGACGACCTGTTTCAAATCCTCGCCGCCATTCATGAAGACCGCGACGTTCGCGTGATGGTCTTGCGCGGCGCCGGCCAGGCCTTCTCGACTGGCGGCGATCTCGCCGAATTCGGGATGGCGCCGTCGCCCATCGTCGCGCGATGGGTCCGCTTTCGCCGCGACGTTTGGGGGATGCTCCGCGCGCTGCCCATCCCTACTATCGCCGCGATCCACGGCTACACCGTCGGCGGGGGACTCGAGATGGCGCTGCTCTGCGACCTCGCAATCGCCGCCGACGACACCCGCCTGTCCCTGCCGGAGACGGGCGCGGGTATGATTCCCGGCGTCGCCGGAACGCAAACCGCTGCCCGCCGCCTCGGCCTCGGCCGCGCGCTCGACCTATGCCTCACCGGCCGTTGGATTGACGCCCAAGACGCGTTACTTGTAGGTATGGTCGCCGAAGTGGTTCCCTTGGCGAATTTGGATCGCCGCGCGCTCACGATCGCCCGCGCCTTCGCACGCGTCCCGCGCGTGCGTTCCGCGCTACTCAAGCTGGCGGTCTGGGGAGGCCTCGATTTGCCGCTGCGTCAGGGACTCGAGCTCGAACATCGGCTCTGGAAGAGAGGAAGCGCGCTGTGAACACGGTTAATTTCGTCACGATCCCTGCGTCGATCGTGCCCGATCAGGAAATCCTGGTCTTCGGCGCGCGACGCCTGACCTATGCGGATCTGAACGACCAGGTCGCCCGCCTGTGCGCGGTCTTCAAACAGTTCGGCCTGGCCCATGGCGACGTCATCGCCGTGCTCGACACCAACTCCGACCTCTACATCGAATGCTACTATGCGGCCGCCAAGGCCGGGCTCACATTCCTGCCGCTCAACTATCGCGCCAAGGATGCCGAGCTCGAGTACATGATCAACACCGCGCAGGCCAAGGTGTTGCTCGTCGGCGATCGCTATCTCGAACTGATAAACAAAATTCAGTCGCGTCTCAGCGCGAGCAAAATCGTCGCGCTCGGCGACGGCGCGCGGGGATTGCCGCGCCTCGCCGATCTAATCGCCAAGGCCGACCCCGACGAGTCCGAAGCTGAAGTCGAAGACGAGGACATCTCGATCCTGATGTACACCAGCGGGACCACCTCGCTGCCCAAAGGCGTGCAGTTGCGCTTCCGCGATTTCGCCGCCTACGTGACCGCCAACGTCGAGATGGCCGACGGCACCGATCGCGGTGTCGCATTGGTCTGCGTGCCGTTTTACCACATCGCGGGAACCACCGCGTACATGACCAACATCTGGACCGGCCGCAAAGTGATCGTGATGCCGCAGTTCGACGCGCGTGCCTGGCTCGACCTGGCCGCGCGCGAGCGCGTCACGCACGCCTTCGTCGTTCCCACCATGATGAAGCAGATCATCGACGAGCCTTCGTTCGCCAAAACCGATCTTTCCAGCCTGACCAACCTCGCCTACGGCGGCGCGGCGATGCCGGTGCAGGTCATTCGCCGCGCGATCGAAGTCTTCCCGAAAAAAGTCGGCTTCGTAAACGCCTACGGCCAGACTGAGACCACGTCATCGCTGACCGTGCTCGGCCCCGACGATCATCGAATCGAAGGCACGCCCGAGCAGATCGAGCTCAAGCTCAAACGCCTCAATTCGATCGGCAAGCCGCTCCCCGACGTGGAAATCCGCGTTCGCGACGAAGACGGCAAGTTCCTCCCTCACGGCCAGGTCGGCGAAATAATCATCCGCACACCGCGCATCATGAAAGGCTACGCCGGCCGCGACGACGACGCCCGCTTGCCCGACGGATGGCGCGCGACCGGCGACCTCGGATGGCTCGACGACGACGGCTACGTTTTTTTCGCCGGCCGCAAAGACGACATGATCATCCGCGGCGGCGAAAATATCGCGCCCGCCGAAATCGAAAGCGTCCTGATGAGCCACCCGGCGGTCGACGAATGCGCAGTCATCGGCGTGCCCTCCGTGGATTGGGGGCAAACCGTCAAGGCCTTCGTCTGTATCCGCAAGGGCGCCAAGGTGACCGAGCACGAACTCGCCGAGTTCTGCCGCTCGCGCCTCGCCAGCTTCAAGCGCCCCGAGCGTATCGAGTTCATCGACGTGCTGCCGAAGAATCCGCTCGGCAAAATCCTGCGCAAGGATCTGCGCGCTCCGGCTGGAGGCGTCTGACGCCGCGCACCGCGAAAAAAGCCCGGCCGGAACGCGTCGCACGTCGGGCGCCCACCGGTGCGATCGACGTTGCCTTCGCCAGCGGATGCGTCAGCGCGACGCTTCGCTACCCCGGCGCGCGCGCGATTCTCATGCCTGCGATGGCCGTCCGCTTGCTCGAGCTGTTCGAGCACGTCGAGGACGACGATGCCGCCCGAATGCTCGCGCTCACCGGCGCCGGCCCTGCGTTCTGCGCCGGCTTCGACGCGGCCGTCGATCCGCGCCTGGTCGAATCGCTCGGCGTCCTCTCCAAGCCCACCGTCGCCATCATCAACGGCGACATGA
>CAWDXY010000001.1:0-1874748 GCA_963806485.1 uncultured delta proteobacterium | reverse complement strand
CGAGCCGGTCGCGAAGATTGTTGGAGCCCTTCCCGGCGACCTTGTGGAAGTGCAGCCGGGATGGGTTTCCGTCGACGGACAGGTGTTCGCAGACAGCGCCGTCGCAGCACACGACAGCATAGGCCGACGATTGCCACATGTACCTTGGGGAAGGCGCAAGGTCGCGCCGGGCGAGGTCTGGCTGTTTGGTTTCAATAACGTGCGGAGCTGGGACGCGCGCTACTTCGGGCCGGTTCCGCTTTCAGAAGTTCGAGCCGCGCTCAAGCCGGTTCTCACTTGGTGAATCATGGCGACGAACGGACATAGCCACGAGCAAGGACTCAGAGTCCATCCACCTCGCCAATCTTGGCGGACTGGTAGCAATAGCCGGCCTTGACCGCGAGCCCCCAGACTTCCTGCTCGGAGCGTTACTCAGCGTCGCGCACGAGAGGGCAACCCTCGATGCGGCGCAGCGCGCGCGGGTCGCAGCGACCGGACGGGGGCGGCTCGAGGAGCGGGCCACCAGCAAGCGCGCGTGGAAGTCGTGGAGCCGCGCAAAGGAACTTCATTCGGTCACACTCAGCAGTGCGCAGGTCAGAGAAATCATCGAGGCCCTGCATGAACACGCGCCGGAGAATTCGGCGCAACTCATTGCCAACTTGAGCGCATTGCTCACGGAGTCGACGCATGAGCAGGCGTAGGTTCTTCGGGCAGAAGGAGGTCGATATCAAGCTTCGTCTGGCGAAGACGGAACGTCCCCGTCCGCTGATTCCGTGGTGGGCGGTTGCGTTGCGGCGAGTGCGGGTAAGGTGGGGAATTCGACGCCAATCGTGGGGCAGTCTCAGCGGCGGGCAGACGTGGCGGCGAGTCGCGCTGGACCCGCACACCTACTCCCGCCGTTCCGTGGTCAAAGCGTCGTTTAAGCGCAACGACCATACCGGCGGTTGGGCCGCTCACGCCCGCTACCTGTCACGCGAGGGAGCGCAGCAGGAACAGGGAAAGGGGAGGGGCTTTGGTGCCGAGCATGACGGGTTGGATATGGTCCCGCTCGTGCGCGACTGGGAGAAAAACGACGAGCTGCTCTGGCGCTTCATTGTCTCACCCGAGGACGCCTCAAGGCTGGATCTTCGGGAACACGTGCGTGGCCTGGTCGAACAGATGGAACGCGATCTCGATACGAAGCTTCAGTGGGTTGCAATCGATCATCACAACACCGACGACGCCCATCTACATCTCTTAGTGCGAGGCGTCCGGGACGATGGACGGACTCTACAGATCGACCGCGAATATCTGAAGCTCGGCATGCGCGGACGAAGCCAGGAGATAGCGACTAGGGAGCTTGGGCCGCGACTCGAACCCGAGGTGCTGCATGCGCGTGAGCGCGTGATCCGAAAAGAGCAATGGACCGAAATCGACCGATCGCTGCAACGCAAGGCGAACGAGTCCGGTCTTGTGAGTTACGAGCAGTTCCAACCGCGCAGCGATGCCGCCCGCGTGAGGGCGGAGCAGGACGTGGCGCGATTGCAGTTCCTCGAAGGCATGGGCCTCGCCCACCGTGTCGGTGAGGCAAGCTGGAAGCTCTCGCAAGACCACGAGCGCGATCTTCGTGAACGCCAGCTCTCAAAAGACATTATCAAGAGCCGGGCGCGCAGCCAGCCGCGCGACGTTGATCGTGGACTTGATCGCGGCATCGACGGGAGGAGGGATCGTCGTGGCTGAACAACGCCCCTATCGCTTCGCAGGCATGGCGGCCGACACACGTCTCAGTCAGATCAAGATTGTCGTCCTGGTCTCGCTGGGATCGGTTTTCGTGGTGGTGAACTGGATGACGACTCAACATGCCGCACGACTCTTTGGCTACTCGCCGGCGCTCGGCCAGCCGTGGTGCCATTTTCCGCTAGTCGGATCGCTCTACCGTCCGTGGAACTGGATGGTTTGGTGGTTACGCTGGCACTCAGACCGGACCCTCGCGCCACTCTGGGAGCTGTGCGTGCATGAGGCGGTCTACCCGATGGTTACTCTGACCGCAGTCGCGATGGGCGCGATTGCAGTCGCCCGCCATGGATGGTTTCAGAATCCATCCGATCTGCATGGATCAGCACGCTGGGCCAACACCAGGGATCTTCGAGCGGCTGGACTCGTAGACAAAAGCCGCTTTCTGCCGCGGAGGCTTCGCAGGATCGCTGAGCGCGCGAAACTTCTAAAACCCTTCGCGCGCCGCGCTGGTGTTTATCTGGGTGTATGGCGACGATCGCACATCCGTGACTGCGGTCGAACGCACGTCCTCGTCTTCGCGCCCACGCAGAGCGGCAAGGGCAGAGGGATCGTGATCCCGACGCTGCTGACATGGCCGCACTCTGTCATCGTTCACGACCTCAAGGGCGAGAACTGGGCCCTGACTGCCGGTGCCCGCAAGCGCCTGGGCCAGCTCTGCCTCAAGTTCGAGCCAGCCTCACCCGAATCGGGACTGGCACGTTTCAACCCGCTCGCTGAGGTGCGGCTGCGCACACCTTACGAAGTGCGGGACGTACAGAACATCGTGCAGCTTTTGCTGGACCCCGACGGCCGCGGACTCCCGGACCACTGGTCGCGCGCCGGCTCGGAGGCATTCGAGGCGTTCATCCTCCACAGGCTCTATGAAGGAAGCGAACCTACGCTTGGCGGCGTCGGCAATTTGCTTTTCGATCCGGAACGGAAAGCCGACGAAACCATCGAGCAACTGATGCGCGCCGAACATGACCCCACGGGCGCTCTCGGCTGGAAAGACGCGCACGGCAATCCGACCAGGACTCATCCGTTGGTGGCCGGAGGGATGCGCAGTTTGCTCGACATGGCGGAGAAGGAGCGGGCTTCGGTTATCTCTGAAGTGAAGGGCTTTCTGCGGCTCTACCGCGATCCGGTGATCGCGGCCAACACCTCCGTTTCGGACTTCCGCATCGACGATCTCGTCAATCACCGCCGGTCGCTTTCGCTATATATCGCGGTCACGGTCGCCGATCAGGACCGTATGAGGCCACTCATGCGGCTGGTGCTGGCCCAGATCCTGAACCGGCTGACCGAGCGACTTGAGTACCGCCATGGGCGTGCGGTCGCAGGCTACCGTCACCGGCTCCTTCTGATGATAGACGAATTCCCGACTCTCGGGCGCCTCGACATGTTCGCCAAATCGCTGTCGCTGATCGCCGGATACGGGATCAAGGCCTGCCTGATCGCCCAGGACATTACGCAAATTCGTGGCGCCTACGGCCATGACGAGACGATCACGTCGAACTGCGACACGCGCGTGGCGTTCAGACCGAACGGCATCGAGACTGCGCGGCTGCTCTCCCAGATGACGGGCGAGACCACGGTTCGCCACGTGCATCAGACGATCTCAAGTTCCGGAGTGACCGTGTCGGAACCGGAATTTGCGCGACCATTGCTGACCCCGGATGAGGCGATGCACCTCAGTCCCCGCGACGCGTTGATCTTTGCCTCCGGACTGCCGGCGATTCGCGCGGCCAAGCTTCGCTACTACCGCGAGCGGCTTTTCAAGCGACTCACGAGGATTCCAGCGCCTTTGGTAAGCGATCGTGTCGCGAACTCAACTACCGTCGGGAAGACCGCCAGCGCAGTGACGGCATCGTCCGTATCCTGTGAGATCAAGCCGAACACAAAAAGTCTCGCCCAGGATCGATCAGCACCGCAAACCGACTCTCTCGGAAAGGCCGCCGAACCGCAGCCGGTTGCGCAGCTCGCGTTTTTAAAATTTGCCGTTGACCACGCGGCCGACGCCGCCGCCATCACGAACCGTGGACGGAAGAAGGAGAGATTACTTTGAGGCGACAACTTACGGCGTATGTCAGCGGCGACGACTTCGCTCGATTGAAGGAAGAGGCTGAAGCGGCCGGCCTTTCGCTTTCACGCTACATCCAGGAGCGTTTGGTCCAGTCAAACGGACGCGCGGCCGTGAGCCTTTCCGAGTCCAAGTTGGCCGCAACTGAAAAGAAAATTATCGACGCGAATCGATCGTTCATCGCGCAAGCCATCCGGCCGCTGAGCAAACAGGTGACGATGCTCCTGGCCATGCTCGATCAATTCGCGCTGAGCATGCTGACCCACCTCCCGGAAATTCCCGAGGCCCAGCGCGAACGAGCTCTGGCAAGTGGAGAGCGGCGACACCATGGATGGCGGCTCGAGGTCGAAGACACCATCAAGCAGATGGAATCTGCGGGCGCGAACGGAAAGAAGCCTGTTGCCAGCTCGGATGAGTCCCAGAACGGCGAGCGTGGGGGAGAAGACAACTCCACCAGTGAATCTCACGGAGACAGCGAATGATCTCGACGCAGCAGACCCAGGAGCGGCGGCTGGAGGAGCTGCTCCGGAGACAACTTGGCCCACGGATTCTCGCCGCGATCGACGATCCGAACGTCACCGAGATCATAGTCAACGAAGACGGGCGCGTCTGGTTCGAATCCTACGCAAAGGGAATGCACGAAGCCGGTCTGGTGCTGGCGGCTTCGCAGGTCGAAAGCCTGATCGGCACCGTCGCCTCGTCACTTGGCAACGTGGTGAACTCAGTCAATCCGATTGTTGAAGGCGAACTCCTGATCGGAGGGATCCGCTTCGAAGGGCTGCTTCCGCCGGTTGCCCGAAAGCCGTGTTGCGTCATGCGCAAGCCGGCCCAGGTCCTCTACACGCTCGACGATTACGTACGCGACGAGATCCTGAGCGACGCGCACGCCAGCATCCTGCGTGAAGCCGTCGATTCGCGACACAGCGTCGTAATCGCTGGCGGGACCGGCTCGGGCAAGACCACGCTGGCTGGCGCGCTCATCAACGAAATGGTCGAGCGTTCCGATCCGAACGAGCGCTACGTGATCATCGAGGACACCTTCGAAATCCAATGCCGCGCGAAGAACCTCGTCCAACTCCACACCGCCGAGGCCGCTGACATGACGCGGCTGGTACGGACGACCATGCGGCTGCGCCCCGACCGAATAATCATTGGCGAGGTCCGAGGCGCCGAAGCACTCGCGCTGCTCAAAGCGTGGAACACCGGTCATCCGGGCGGAGTCACAACGATCCACGCCAACAGCGCGAAGGCTGCGCTGACGAGGCTGTCAAGTCTGGTCCAGGAAGCGGGCGTTCCGCCACAACCGGAACTCATTGCCGAGACGATCAACCTGGTCGCATTCATCGTCCGCACGCCTGCAGGCCGACGCGTGAAAGAGCTGGTTCGCGTCGACAGATACAGCGCGACCGATGGGTTCAAACTCACTTCCCCAAACAAGCAGTCCAGCAAAGACTCAGGGCAATAACGTTTTGAAGTCTGCGGACTAAGGAGGTACGCGAAATGAAGCGGTTGGAAGGGAAAAAGGGTACGTGGCGAAAATGGGTATCATCGATTGTTTACGCCTACGGAATGATCACTTTTGTCTGGCCAGTCAGGGCCTTCGCAGCAATCGCCGCGGGCGGAGCGCTTCCGTGGGATACCCCGCTTACAACGCTGCAGACCGACCTGCAGGGACCGGTCGCCCACGCGGTCACCACCGCAGCCGTCATCGGTACTGGGATAATGTGGTCGGTCAGCGAGCATGGAACCGGCGTGCGAAAAATGTCCTCGCTCGCGTTCGGTGGGGCTTGTGCGCTTGGGGCCACTCAAGTGATGACCACGCTGTTCCCGATGGGCGGAGCGCTCTTCTAGGCGGACGAGGATAGGACGATGGCTGAAAGTGAGCGGCGGGTAAGCGCGATTCATCAATCGCTTACCCGCCCGATTCTGCTCGCTGGAGCGGAGCGACCCTTGGCGATCGCAAACTGGATCACCGCCGCAGCTTTGATTTTCGGCGGCGGGCTCCACTGGTACACGGTCGCAATGGGAGCGTTCCTGCTGACCGTCGGCCATTGGGCGTTGGTTCAGGCGGCGAAGTTCGATCCGCAGTTGAGCCAGGTCTACGTCCGCCACATCCGCTATCAGGACTACTATCCCGCACGCGCCCCAATCTCAGCATCGACACCCCGAATCCGCGCATCTGTACCGACACCCAAGGAGATGCGCGCTTAGGTAGAGAGAGGAAGAAGTATGTTCCTCAAAGAGTTCAAGGATTTAAGACGAAAGCGCGGCAAACTGCTCGGTCTGCCTGACCAGCTCAACTACGCGATCCAGATCGATGACTCTACTATCGCGATGAAGGACGGCGCGTTCCTGTCGGCCTTCGAGTGTTCAGGGCTCGACCTCAATTCTGCGAGTGTCGAAGAACTCGACGCGCACCGCGCTCAGGCCAATCGCGCGCTTGCGCGTCTGGACGACGGATTCATGTACAACGTCGACCTCATCCGTCATCCGAGCGTTGACTACCCGAGCCGCACGTTTACCGATCCGGTCAGCGCGACCCTCGATCGCGAGCGGGAGATCCAATACTCCAGCGAGGGCCAGCACTTCGAAGCAAGATGCATTCTCACGATCACGTATCGCCCGCCGGCCGACGCGCAAACGCGGATCGCCGGTGTCTTTCTGACGGGCACGCCGTCGCGTCCTGACTGGCGACGACAGCTCGAATGGTTCAAGCAGCGACTCCGCGATTTTGAAGATGCGATCAGTCCCGTCTGGAAACTTACTCCGCTGGACATGCCCGCATTGCTGTCGCATCTCGCGATCTGCATCAACGGGCGTATATGCGAAGTCGCCGCGCCGACAACGCCAACTTATCTGGATGCGGTTCTCGGCAATCAGGATTTGATCGCCGGGTTCAAACCGCGCATCGGCGGCAGGCACATCCGCGTCATCGCGCTGGCCGGTTTCCCGCCGTTCTCCTACGCCGAGATGGCCGCGTTCTTGAGCGAGTTACCGATATCTTACCGCTACTCAACGCGCGGGATTCCCGTAGGCCCGCGGACGGCGATCAGCCAGCTCACAGTGTACCGGCGTAATTGGTTCCAGAAGCGACTCGGACTTCGCGGCGTCATCAGCGAACATTTCGGCTCGGGCGCGGGAGCAGCTTTTCAGAACCAGCATGCGCTCAAGATGGCAGCCGACGCCGATGAGGCGATCACCGAGGCCGAGGGCGGCGCTGTTCGATATTGCTACGTCACGCCAAAGGTGATCATCACCGAAGACCGGGCCGACGTCGCCGATGAAAACGCGCAACTAGTCTTCAAGGTCTGCCAAAACATGGGCTTCGATCCGCGCAACGAAACCATAAACGCCGTCGAGGCTTGCCTCGGTTCGCTTCCCGGACACGGCTGGTACGATGTGCGCCGTCCGCTGGTTAACACTCAGAACCTCGCGGACATTCTGCCGCTAACGAGCATCTGGGCGGGCCTCGCGAACAACCCCTGCCCTTACTATGCGAAGAACACGCCGGCCCTGTGCTACGGCGCAACCACGGGCAGCACGCCCTTCCGACTAAACCTCCATGTTGGCGACACCGGTCACACTGGAATCTACGGTCCAACGGGGAGCGGCAAGAGCGTAGCGCTCGGCACGATCGCAGCGAACTTCCGTGCAGTCCATGACGGGCAAATCTTTTTCTTCGACAAGGGCTACTCTGCCTACGTTCTGACCAAGGCTCTTGGCGGACAGCATCTCGATCTCGGAGAGGACGAGGTTCCGCTCTGTCCGCTCGCGCGCATCGACGACGAGACCGACCGTATGCAGATGCAGGGACTGCTCGAAGACTGGCTTGAGCTTCAGGGCGTGCAAATCGTTCCGAATCAGCGCAAAGCGCTGTGGCGGGCGCTGGAACTGGTCGCGGAAGCACCGCCAGAGCAGCGCACCATCAGCAATCTCGTCACTCAGGTGCAGGACAATGTCGTGCGCGACGGGCTAAGCGCCTATTCGCTCGCGGGTCCCCTCGGGCGCTTCGTTGACGCCGACCGTGATGTTCTGCTCGAAGAGCGCTTCATCACTTTCGAGCTCGAAACGTTGATGGCGATGGGGCCGAAGGTCGTCGTGCCCGTCGTCACTTATCTCTTCCACCGCATCGATCAGCGCCTCGACGGCAGACCGACCCTCGTTATCCTCGATGAAGCGTGGATCATGCTGACCAACAGTGTCTTCGGCGCGAAGATCGAGGAGTGGCTTCGCACGCTGCGCAAGAAGAATGCGGCGGTGGTGCTCGCCACTCAGAGCCTGAGCGAAATTGCTAATTCGCCTCATCGCGACGTGATTCTCGAGTCCTGTCCGACGAAGCTCTATCTGCCGAATCCCGAGGCGAAGAACAGCGGGACGCAGGAGATGTACCGACGATTCGGACTTTCGAATCGGCAGATCGACATCGTCGCCGACGCCACTCCCAAGCGGCACTACTATTACGTCTCGCCGCTTGGGCGCCGATTGTTCCAGTTCTCACTAGGTCCGGCGGCGCTCGCCTTCATAGGAGCGGGATCGAAGGAGGACGTACTCGCCGCTCGACGGATGATCGAACAGCACGGCGATCGTTGGACCGCCGACTGGCTCCGCGCGCGGGGATTGAACGATTGGGCGGAGTACCTCGACAACCTCAACGGTCGTGTCGAGACGCCGGCTGACGCGATCTTAAGTGTGAGCGGCATTCCGCCGTTCCGTATCAACGGAAGAGTTCATCAGGGGGAGGTACGTCAATGAAGTCGAAAAGATTCTCCCGATTCTTGTTCGCCGTTTCGGTCGCAGTTGCTTGGCTGTTGGTCGCGTCGTCGGTTCCTGCCCGCGCACAGTTTGGCGGCTCGCAGATTGTCTTCGACCCTAATATGTTCGCGCGCCAGCTCCAGCAGCTTCAGCAGGAAACCGCTACCGTCACGAACCTCGCTCAGCAACTACAGTACGCGATCAAGAACACGACCGGCGGCGGCGCAGGTGTCTGGCAATCGAACCAAAACCTGCTTACGAATCTCGGCGATCTGATCAATCAGCAGGAAGGACTCTCGTATACCTTTCAGGGCCTTACGCAGCAGTTCCAGCAACTCTATCCGGGCTACAACGCTGCCTCGACCGCTGGGGTCCAGAGTCCGCAAACGACGGTCAATACCACGTTGGACACGCTCAACGGTGCACTTGCTTCAGCGCAGGCGCAGGCCCAGAACTTCCAAGCTGAACAGGCCACGCTCCAAAACCTTGAGGTCAAGAACCAAACGGCGATAGGTAATTTGCAGGCGGTTCAGGTCAGCAACGAAATAGCGCTTGCGCAGGTGCAGCAGGTTCAGCTGCTCCGACAGCTGGTTATGGCCGAGATGAATTCGCAAAACGTCGCGGCAGCGAACCAGGTCAACAATCAGGTTCAAAGCAACCTCGCCGCAGAAGCATTCTTCTCTGCGCCTGCGTCACCCGGCACTCCCGACGCTTTCCATAGTGCCCCGACTCCTCCCCAACCTTAAGGAATTCGAAGATGTGAGGTCGTAAATGAACTCCACGAAAAAGCGACTCATCCTTGTGTTGGGAATTATCGGGGTCTGCGCAGTGCTCTATGGCGGCTGGAGCATCTATCAGGGGCAGGTCGCCGAGGACCAGAAGCGGAATTTCTTTGCCGCGCCAGCAGCATCTGCGTCCGGTGCGCCTGATGCCTTCCATAGTGCCGCACCACCGCCTCAACCGTAGAAGGTACGGGCTGGGCTAAGGAGACGCCTCATGACTTTCAATGACATTGCAACTCAATTCTATAACGCAGGTGCGAATTACAGCACGGCGATCCAACCATACGCCATCAAGCTTTTTGTCGCGTTGTTGCTCATCGACATCCTTGTGACTTGGATTCAATTTATCGCCGAGGGTCAGCTTGATGCACCGCATTTTCTCGGGCGGCTGATCAAACAAATCCTCACAGGAGGGTTCGTATACTTAATGATCGTGAACGCCTTCTCGTGGATGAATGGTGTCATAAAGAGCTTCTCTTCCATCGGTTCGGCGGTCACCGGGCTACCCGCACTCAATCCGCAAACCGTGTTGCAGGTCGGTACCAATATGGCCAGCACGATCTTCAACTCCCCAGGCAACGCCAGCATGATGACGAACTTCGAACAAGCAATCGTTCAAAGCGTAGCCGCATTCATCGTTCTGCTCACGTTCGTGGTCACTGCTGCGATGCTCTTGCTGACTCTGGTCGAATCTTATCTTGTCGTGGGCGGCGGAGTGATTCTGCTTGGCCTCGGAGCCAATCGTTTCACGGCTCCAGCTGCGGAAGGTTACTTCGGCTACGTCATCCGCATCGGCGTGAGGCTTCTATTCTTCTATCTCGTCCTTGCGGTCGGCGTTCAAATGGCAAACCAATGGAGCGCAGCTTTGGTAGCTGCCTGCAAGCCGATTCCAGCAACACTGCCTTGGTGGACCACGTATGGTCTACCGCCCAGCGCGATTGCGACTACCGTTTGCTCCGGGACCATTTCCGCAGCCGACATGCTGAACTACACCGCGTTCTCCGTCGTCTTTATGGTTGTCAGTATCGCTGTGCCTCATATGGCGGCCGGGATCGCCGGCGGAACAATCGGCCTCGCGCTCAGCCACGCCTTCGAAGCAGCTTATGTCGCTCAGACGATCGTTAGGCCGATCACAAGTGCTCTTCAGACTGGATTCAGCAAGGTCGCTCAGATCGGCAACGGTAGCGCCGGCAATAGCGGCGAACCGGCTGGCTGGGTCAAGGCGATGGATTTCGGCCGACAGACGCAGCAACTCGGCAATCTCGGTTCAGACGGCGGACAGCGTGTGCCGGCACCGAAGGATGTTCGAGGCACATCGATCATGCCATCGCGTGCGCCGAACACCACGGTGATGAATCCAGGCACCGCGCGCTATGGGAACGGCAACAGCACAACGACGATAGGCAAAGCCACCAGCAAGATCTAACGGTCAGTTCAGACAGAAAAAGTATATGACTGACATTGAGCGCGGCCATCCACAGATCGCCCGACCACCGCGTGGGGCTTCACCTATCGCACTTGCGCGCTATGGGACGAAGAGGTGACAGGAACTTGCTATAAAGCGAGCTTATCGCGAAGCGATGGCGGATACACAAGCCGCCAATTGCCCTTCTCCTCCGCGGCCCTTTTAAGACTGCCGAGAATATCGGACCGAATGTAAGCAAACCGATCAAGGTCATCGAGAAATCTTTGAATTCCTAGTTCGCAAAAATCGGCTGGGAGCAAAGCTTCTTTGTCGATGAATCCGTGCGGGAAATCTTTGAACGGTGTCCGATCCTTTACGAGTTCACCGAACAGTTCGCCGATAACGGGCTCCTTCATCTGAACGAAGTAAGGAACGCGGACCACTTTATAGCCGGCTTCTCGTAGCAACTGGTCTTTCGTCGCGTCGGTAATCACAACAGAAGCGTACTCATAATGCATATATGCATCATATTCGACAATCAATTTGTGCTTCTCGCTTCGATGGTCGGGGCGGAACGGCCGCTTAAGGCCCGGCACCGTGCGGTCTGAAATTAGTTCACTGTCGAGTCGTTCTCTTAGAAACCGGCCGAGCGACTTCTCATCCAAATAGGATGGATCACTGTGTGTTTTCAATTTTTGCCGTCTCCGCCTCCTTCAGGATCGCTATGATTCGCTCCTCGTTGAAGAATCGCGGCGTTGCCTCGGACGCATGCCATACACGCGTAACCTTGCTCGTATGCCTCGGCACCTTCTTTCTTATCTGTGCGTGCCCAGAACCCCGATCCCGCCATCCCTTGCCAAGAAGATTGCGCCTCTTTATCCGAGCGCGTCCAGAGCGGGAAATTTTTGGAACAGCCCTGAAGAGTCTCGAAGTTCCAGCCGGACATATACCGGCTACTAGTAATAGCGAGGTTAACTGTGCACCGCGTTCTGCCCTTGGGTTTCGTAAAGGAATAAGCCTCTGGTTCGACGCCAGCGAAAAGAAACCACCTCTTTTCGGGCCTGAGTTCCTTCCATACGGGACTCGTGTCTTCAACGCAATTATATGCGTCTTCCACTTGTTTCTCGGCTAGCAACCCCTCCATGCCGGCATACGCATGCCGTGCTTCACGTGCCCAACGGCTTTTGGTGGACTCACAATCTGAGAGACTCGGATATAAACGAGACGCTACACCGATATAATTAGTGGCCCCGTAATTGCCGCCCCAACCGGAAACCTTTGTGAGATACCAGTAATGTTGGGCTCGTGGGGCGGGGGTTGGAACGGGTGACGCTGCGGCAGGCGCAATCGCAACCGTCGCGGCTTCCCTCTTGGGAGCTTCGGTCGCGCTTGGGGCGGATTCGGAGGGAGCATGCTTAGATCGCGCGTTCAAAGCAAAAACCGTCCACATTCCGGCGCCAAAACCGGCAATGACGGTACCAACAAGAACAGCAACGTTGAACCTCCTGTTCATAGCCAACCGGACGCCGAGGGAATAATAGCTGCTGCTCCTCCGGCCTCAGGGCGCGGGCGTTCTACCTATCGCTCGACCCGAGAGTTTGACTGTTTCGATTCCCTTTCCGAGCTTGATTTTCAACGTGCCGTTCACCGCACCCGGCTCAAATGGCAGAAAGTCGATTTCGAGATAACAGGTGTGGCCCGGCGCTACTCCTAAACGGTCAACAAACACGCGGCTGCCGGTCGTTGAATAGCCACAGTTGGTGCCTATCAGCCTGAATGGCGGTGATACTTCGACGCTGCTTAACGTTTCCGTGGTTTTAGAACTAATGACGACGAACCGTCTCCGGCCCGGAGATCCTTCGCCAGCAATGACATCTCCGAAGTCGAGGCTGTGAGGGGTAACCTCTGCGCTTGCAGTTGTGGCGAGCAGCAACGCCAGCATTAGCATGCTAGTTGTTGTCTTCACTACCTGATCTCTCATGACGCCAACCGGCAAAAACGATACCAACGTGAACAGGAACGTTGAACGGCTTCTTCATTGCGACGACTTGAAGCTGCCCTGCCGCTGCCTCGTGATATTTTTCCTCTCTATCGCTTGACAGCCAATTGAACCGGTCGGGCTTGACGGTCAGCCCCGGCGGGTTGGAGGAAGAAGAGGTCCGGGTACAGTCACTGTCTCGTTGGCCTTCTTGCGGCAGTCGTCGCAGATCGGAACTTCGATCCCGGTTCCGGTCCGAATCTTTCCCGTTGCGGGCTCTTTATTGCATACGGAGCACAGTTGATTAGTCATCGATTTGCGATCCTCCTCTGAGCGTGTGCTATAAGGCGGGCTGCGTTAATTGCGGACGACCGCAATTTTCGTTTGATACCTCGAATAAGGACGCCGATACTCTACGTCGGCCCGTAGCGCAAGGGTCGGGGCAACCTATCGGCAAGGTCAATCCAAGTTATGAGAATACGACGACGAACCCTGATCCACGGCTCCTCACGCGCCTTTGTAGGGACAGGTTCCAATCCAGGTTTTGCCGCTGAGTTATCTCTCGCGCACGATCCAGTCAGAAAGAAGCACAAAATGCGAATCAAGGCCGAGAAGATAGCGCGCCAAAAGAGTCGATCGAAAAAGCCAAACTGAACCAGTGCCGGTCTCCATCGCCTCAGCCTGTACGGCTTCGTCGGATTTCCGCATGTTTCCTACGGCAGCCGCTCCTTCACGAGACCCGTCTCGTCTACTATCTCCAACCACGAGCCTCTCTTCACCCGGTCAGGCAGGACGGCCAAACAGCGCCCGTCAGGTTTGTCCTTGCTCGATGGAAAGAGAATCGCTTCGATTCTTCCGATGGCATGAACCACGCGCCCGAGAACCTGAGTCGGCGCTTCGTCGCCCTGGACTTGCCCCATTATCCAAGGACCAGTCATCTCATCCTCGGTCGTTTTTAACGTCGCCAACACGCCGATGTCGGTCAGATTCAAAACCTTCTGGAGACGGCCCCGGACCACGAAGTGAACGTAGGGTTTGCTCGGAGTGTCAACCACGCCCGAGGCCGTTATCCGGGACTCAGCTTCAATTCGAGCAGTCGCGGCGGTTGTCGCGACATACAGCGTTTCGAATGTACCACGCGGAGTGAAGCGGCCTCCAAGCATCTTCGCACCCAGCCCGGCCAGGACTTCTGTCTTCCTGCCTCCGGCAAGGTTTTGATGCACAAACCACAGATCTACGAATCGATGGAATGGGCCGTCAGCGCCAATAAGCGGCGCGCGCCGAAGCGCTCGTTTCAATTCGTCTTCAGAGAGCACTACGTGGGCTGACCAGAGAGAGCGCCTCTGACGTAATCGGCCAAGTCCTTGGTCGAGCCCTTCGTAAGAAGAGCCAACGGGGCGTCTCCTCCGAGGTCAGGATGCGGTGCATTGAGCCACGCGCGCACCCGCGTGTCGGAACCCAGGAGCCTCCGCAGCGCAGCCACCGCAAATTCGATCTCGCGAAGAGCGTCTTGGGCGGCCTTCGCATGCGGCCGTTTCGACAGCGCCGACGGCGTTAGTCCGACCGCCTTCGCTAGCCCGCTAACAGAAATGCCAAGACCGCGCGCCACCGCATCAGAGTCGAGGCGGCCGGTGGCCTGGTCGTGAAATTCTTCGACCATTGTTTCGCCTAAAGCATGCTCCTCTTTCGGCTTTCCCGCCTCGAACACTTGTGCCAAATTCGCGATCGCATCGCCGAGGGCACCCAGTGGAACTACTGCCGTTGCTCCGGCACGGTAAACTTGCGCGCTAATCTCTCGGGAGAGCTTGCCGCCCGTTATAACGATCGCGATTCCAGGAAACCTGCGACGCAATCCCTTTACTTGGAGAACAGCGGTTCCATGCTTGCCGAGCCCGGCTACGATTAAATCAGGAGCGGTGTCCGGCCGTACGCCGGCCACAGCTTTTGCTACCGGAAGCCTCCGCAAATGAGCCGACCGCAGAGCTGCGGTTACCCTTTCTTCGAATTCCGGTCCCTCGTCATTTCGTGTTACATACAGAGCGTTTAGCATTGACACTAATGTGCCACAATTGTGCCGAATCGTCAACGCAACGTTATGATCGTGCGCCGCAGTGCCCACGTCGCAGCGAGCATCGTCGGCGGCACTATTGGCTTGGCGCAGACGTGCTTTCGAAGCCGCTTACGTCGCGCAGACGATTGTACGGCCTATCACGAGTGCGCTCCAGACTGGATTCAACAAGGTTGCGCAGATCGGCAACGGTAGTGGAGACACCAATGGCGCGGCGACCGGCTGGGTCAAGTCAACGGACTTCGCCCCTCAGACGCAGCAACTCGCCAATCTCGGTTCAGGCGGCGGACAGCGCGTGCAGGCACCGAAGGATGTTCGAGTCATATCCATCCTGCCATCGCGTACACCGAACACCACTCCGATGAATCAAGGCGCCGCGCGTTACGGGAACGACAACGGCAGCGCAGCAGCGATGAGTAAGGCGACAAGCAAAATCTGATCAGAGGATTTCTCCGCTTCCAGCACAGGAAGCAGTACTGATGAGCGCTTCAATTGCACGTCAAACCCTTCACGACCCTCGCACAATCGTCGGCTTCGAAGCGGTCTATAAACCAGACTTTTAAGCGGCCTCCCTGGTGTTCGATTGCTGAGCTTATGCAGGCCGCGCTTGAGCCTCAAAATGTGCTGAAGCTTCCTGGAAACGGAGAAACCAGAAACGAAGCTGCGACGGGATGCGCGACGGTTCAGACTGATTGTCGAACGACACCGGTGCCATCCCGCGGCTGGCTAGTTGTTGGCGATCGCAGTCTTGAGATTGGTGGCCAAGGTTACGACGTCACCGGCAGCGCCAATCCAATTCCCGATCGCGACGCTGGATGCGATACTGGCTGCGCCAGTCAGCACAACACCGACGATGTTGAGCGCCTTCTTGACGTCATTAATCTGTTGGAGAGCCGCATTTGCGGCCACCACTTGGGTCGTCAGCTGGTTGATGGCTCCTTGAACATCGTTAGCCAGTGCGGCGAGACCAGCTTGACCGATGGTATTTGCCTGAGCAGCTAGTAGAAAGGCCGCGTTTGAAAGATTTGTAGTGTCGGCGTTGAAGGGAAGTTGTTGCTTCCCGACGATCACGTTGATCGACTTCACGATATCGGTTAACTCGGTCGACAAATCGATCAATTGCTGAGGGGTGGCCATGGTGCTGTGCTCCTATAAAGCCTTCAAATTATGAATGGCGCTTAGAAGATCTGGTTCGTCATTTTTGAGGATTGTGATTAGCGCCGCGGCGTCGAGATGGTCGACGTTGGCAACGAGAGCGGCATTGTCGCGGCGTATCTTTTGGAAGGCCACGACGGCCGCGTCCGCCGCGGCTGCCTTAGCACTTAGGTCTGCCCTATCGGCGCCACGGGCTCGATTTGCGAGCACGTAGACCGGTTTGCAAAGGTTGACTCGATTGCAAAATTTGATGTCTTCGCCGGTTTGGTGGGTCAGAACACCCCAAAATTTGTCGTTCACGGCGATTGCCTGGTTGTAAGTGTTGCTCGTGGTTTGCGCTTGGTCTACCAAGTACGCTGTGATTTGGTCGACAGGTGCAGCCGAAGCCCTAAGGAGCTTCTCGATGTCATTGCGGACGGCTGCATCGAGCAGGATGTTCACGAGCGCGCTGGTTGCGTTTAAGCCCGGTTGGACCGCAGGATCAGTCACGTTCAGCGACTTGAGAGCGGTTCCGATGATGGAGAAGTCTGAACTGACATTAGCTACCCCGTTGGCGCTGAGTTGCGCCAACGCCGTCATGTAGCCGTTGAGAGCCTCGAGTGCGGAATTGGTGACAGCGAGGCGATCTGTGAACTCCTTGGAAGCAGGATCGATGAAGTTGTTGTTTTGAATTCCGTTTTCAACGTCGTATTCCCGAATCTCAGTTTGGGCGGCTGTGTCGTCAAGCATCGCCTTGTTAGAAGAAATGAGGCTGCTCTCTTTGGCGAAATCGCCGACCGCCGACAAGTTAACACCGCAGCCTGAGAGGACAAAGCACGCGATAGTCAGCCCGATGTTATATCTGTAACGCATAGTCCTTTTGACTCTCCGATTCGACTCCCTGCATTGAATTCGAACGCCAAGAGATGCGTACGAGATTTTCGCGGGAAGAGATTCTGCTGTGCCACCATTCGAAGCCGCTCTGGGCAGACGAGAAGGAACCGTATAGCGATACCTGGTTGTCTGGATTCAAGCAGCTTGCCAACGAAACGTTGCGCGGAGTGTCGAGGCGGAACTGGCAGCGAGCCGGCAGTCGGCATCCGATTGCGGCGCGATTCTGCGCCGATGACGCGCGAAAAGGTGCTCGCGCCAAGTTCGCAACGAATTGGACCTTAAAAAAACGTTGCAGCCTTCTCACATTCGGTCGAGGTGCTTCGATCCAGCAATTCACCCCACCATCTCACTTAACTTAGGCGCCGACCCCCTTTTTTCTGGGATGCTTAGACCCACTTCAAGTGAGTGTCACGAAGACTCGTGCAACTCCGGGCAACTGCTCCAAGCGCGAAGATGCCTCCACGACTTCGTTTGCATCCAGTCCCATGCCCTCGGGCAAACGGATAGAAACCCAGGCGCCTCCGCCCGAAGTGTCGGGAAATGCTTGCACGGAAGATATTCCAATGCCGTAAGGTTTGCAGATGGTTTCGGCCTCAGCGCGAATCCGTTCAAGTTCTTCCTGGGGCAACATCCTTGCTACTCCCATTCGATCGTAGCCGGCGGCTTGTTGGTTGCATCCAAGAAGACGGCATCTACTCCTACAATGTCCGTAACCTTTACTGCAATTTTCCGCAGAAGCGCATGAGGAAGGGCCGCAAAATTCGCGGTCATTCCATCCTCCGAGTTCACGGGTCTAAGAATGATGCTCTCGCCCTTTTCGAACGCGATTGGTGCCAGAACCACCGGGAATTGCCACACCTCGCGGCTGAAGCCTGCTCGCTCTACCTCCAACCTTACCCGCCGGTCAGCCTCTCTGAGGATTTTCAACCGCCGCGGGGTGATCGCCCGGCAGCTGATGCGCGCGTCTTTCAAATGCCGCTCTCCGGCAACTAATACGACGACCCGATTAGCGTCCGTGTGCACGTTACAGACTGAACTGCTCAGTTCCCGAAGAGCTGGGTAATCGATGCTGCCCCTGCTCTTCTGCAGCGCGACGACCCTTCGATAGGTTCGCGAATCCCCTTGAACACCGACGCTCTTCAATGGCAATACAACGCCGCGATATCCGGCACGCTGGACCAACTTTGCAAGTTTTTCAGAGAGCGGTTTTGCGAATTCAGCTTCTTGAGTGCAGATACAGCGGATGGCTAGCCCCGGACCGGGAAAGGGCCACCGATCTGTGATCCGTCGCGCCAAGCCCAGATTCCTGCCGACCTGTCGCACCTCATCCTTATAAAACTCGGCGAGCGGCTCGATCACCCGCCCTTGCCGAATCAGTTCTCGTATCTCCTCACACCGGTTGTGATGCGTCTTGATTAGGGCGGCGCGACCACTCTTACCGCCAGACTCGATCGTGTCTGGATAGATAGTTCCCTGCCCAAGCATCCAACCCTTGGGATCGACGCCATACTTCCGCATCGCCTTCGACTGAATTTCGACAAACAAGCGACCGATGATTTGCCGTTTTTCCTCAGGGTCTGTCTTTCCTTTGAGTTGCTGCAAAAATTCTTTGGAGGCGTCCCAAATCCTGACGCGCCGCGCAAAACCGAGCCGCTTTAGATTCTCGCGAAGCTCATCTGTTTCCCCAGCCCTCATCAGGCCTGTATCCACGTAGAGTCCTAGAACCTTTTCCTTTCCCAGAGCCTGTGCGCAAAGAACGAAGGCAACTGTTGAGTCCACACCCCCGCTCACCAGGAAAAAGACTGATCTGCCAGCGGCAGTTTGTCGAATTTGTTCGAGCAGCCGCTTAGTTTGTCCAGCGGGTCCAACACTGCCTTTGATGCCGCAGATATTGCGGGCGAAGTTCTTCAGAATTTTCGTACCGGAGTCAGTGTGAACCACTTCCGGATGAAACTGAACGCCGAAGATGCGCTTGCGGAAGTTCGCAAACGCAGCATGCCCGCATCGCTCCGTCCATGCCAGCCGCTCGGCGCCTGGAGGAAGCGTCTCCACTGCGTCCGAATGGCTCATCCAGACCTGCTGGGTTTTAGGTGTACGGCGAAACAGGGTATCCGGAGTCGTTACATTGAGCCGCGCAAAACCGTATTCACCTTCCCGTTTCTTGACTTCGCCGCCCAAGAGTTTCGCCAGCAACTGATGCCCATAACAGATTCCCAAAACTGGCCGGTTCAGCGAGAGTATCGCAGGATCGATGGTGGGAGCACCGGGGTTGTACACGCTCTGAGGGCCGCCCGACAAAATCACACCGGCGAATGGGGCTATGCTTTTGGAATCGACCTCGGGACCGAAGATGAACGAATCCAAGCCGAGATCGCGCAGACGGCGCGCAATCAGATGGCAGTACTGTCCGCCGAGGTCAATGATCGCGACTTGGCCAGCTTTGTCCATTTTTCTCCAGACGCAATTCGTTGCGCGTCGTGTGCCGTGTGTGCGCTATCTCTGTGAGACGAAGACCAGGGCGAGCAGGGCATCACAATTGAGCAGCCGGTGCGAAACGACTTCCATCAGAATGCCGCTCTTTTGTCTTCGCCAGATGCTGAACTTTTCCAGCGATTCGTTCTGCGCTCGTCGCGCCCAAAAGTGCTCTAGCCGATGCAAGAGATCGCTGATCTGACGACGAGTCCAGTCCCAGCTCTTGTTACCTCTGTTTACAGTAATGCGGCAAGAAGACTGCTTCATGCCCAACGATGCTAGCTCCCATTCCGCATATCCGAATGACCACGCTCTAAGATCGAGAAGCCGCGTCAGAACGGCCTTCCTGGAGGCCCCAAACACATCGCCAAGCTGCTCGATGGATTGGTGAGAGGGTTCAAGTGCGATCGCTCGCTTCCGGAAAGTACCTCGAGGCATGAGCAACTCGGCCGCGATTCGATCGCAATACTTTTCCTCATCAGCCCGAATAGCGTCTCCCATATATCGCTTAAACTTGTCGCATGCAGACAAATATTTCCCCTCGAAGAACGAAAGGTGCGCCAGTTCATGGCATAGAGTAAATCGCTTGCGCGCTTCGCTATCGCCGGACTGCAGCTCTATCGTTGGCTTCTGATGAGCCCACGAAAGCCGTCCGGAAAGTTCCTTTGGCAGGATATTCTCGAGCACATCAAGGCCAAAGAACTGCGCGCATAACCGAGGATCGAAGGGCAAGCGACGGGCTTGGCCACATTGCGCGCGAATTTCACGCGCCACGACAACTACCCGGTCGGCTGCTGCCTCGCGGTTATCAATCTCCCTAAATTGCGGAAATCCAATTTCGTCCATCGCTAAGTCCTAGCGGTCCACGCACTCCAACCCGTGCAATTCCACATTCTCACGGACGGTCCGACCATCGGGCATTCGAGCATCAAGTAAGTGCGCAAGCTTGGCGCCATTTTTGTGATTTGAACCGAAAACCCTTGCGAACAGTTTAAAAGATTCGGCATCCTCGCCTAATTCAAGCTTCACTTCCGCGCGATTTATGGAACCTCCCATGAGCACCTTCTGGTTTTTCCCGTCCTCTGACAACACACGTTCGATCATCGCGTCGAGCGTTTCAACGCAGTTTACTGGCTCCAACCAGAAGAGCTTTTGGTCCTTCGACTGATCCTGACAGCACACAAAGAAATTTGAATCAGCAGGACAACCGCGGAAGCGATCCGTATACGCGGTCACGCCTTCTAGAGTGCCCAGCTCGTGGATCGCTTTCTCTCGATCGACGATGTTCAGCCGCGAGCCGCTGACCTGGAAGATCGGAGAACGCTCGCCATTGGCCGCTTTTCGCCGAGCAGGAGTTGTGCCGCTATTGTTTCCGTGATGAGGACGTTGCATAACTTCGCCTCCACCGCTTTCCTTATGATTCCCGCCTTTTCCTCGCCGCCCGCAGCCAGAACCACTCTAGTGTCTGGACGTTTGCACAACGATTTGAGTTCGCTGGCGGAAAGGATCGAACGGTCGCCCGTAATTTCCAGCTCGATTATGTGTCCGTCACGGTCGAAAAAGTTGTACAAAAAGTCTCCTTCAGCCTTCCGGGCGATCAGAGACTTTGTCGCCGAGGTACCAAGTAGTCGCGCCAGTGACGACCCTGCCTCGAAGGGCGCGCACGAACCCACAACCAAGTACCGCGACCTTGACGCGATAGGTGCGCATGCATTCAGTGTCTTATTCGGAGCGTTGCCAATCAGCCACGCCTTCGCTCTAGGGCTGAAAAGAAGCCACAATACCGTCGCGAGCGTGTTGGGATGCGCATTGAGGAGATTCGGATCGTTCTGTCGGTAGCCAAGAGCAACAATATCCATCGCAATCTGTCTCGGGCTCATGTGTTCAACGATGCACCAAGCTTGCCGCCCACCGCCAATTGCCAGCACGCAGCCCTCGGAGAGATTCTGGTTTAGATATTCGGCCGCGGCCTTCCCTAAGGTCTCTCGGATCTGCCGTTCGTCGTTCTCTTCCACGGCCGAGACCCAAGCTTCTTGAAGTTCGTACCGTTCGGCAAGCTCCAGCTCCAAGGGGTTTGGCCGCCGCAATTTCCGCAGGATCGGGAGGGCGCTGCGGTGAGATTCCACCGCGGCCAGCTCATCGCGAAGCACCGAGGCACAAATCTCCGACAGGTTGAGTTTTCTGCGCCACTTACGCACCAAGGGCGCCAAATCCTGGGGTATCGATATGTTCAACCGCGCCATCTGCCAAATTATTTAACAGGCCGAATGCGCATTGTCAATATTAATGCGCATTCGGCGAAAGATGCTTTTCCACAGGTCTGCAGGCGCAAAAAAAGGCGAATTTTACGCGCATCGAGATCCACTTGGGTCAAATACTCGTATCCGCTAGAAGGGCCGCTTCGTCCCGATTCTTCCTGTGTACGGATTAACGTTTCCGCGAGTACTCCAGTTGTCTAGCTTGGTGTGATTAGGCGGAGTTCTGAAATGCGGACCAACGTACTGACCGTTATGCCGGATGTAGCTCCTTACGTGTACGGGTGAGTGAACCGAGTAAACCCTCATCTGACTCTGAGCGTACGGGCGATGTCCTCCCGCCGTCGCAACCTTTGGAACCATCAGAGCTGAGGCCAGTCCGATGGCACACGCAATGATCAGATGGATCTTCATATGACCGCCTCGAGCGAAATGTCTGCGCTGGAATCGGCGGCCGAAAGCGGATTCAACCCTTCCGCTCGCTGCTTCAAACGGTGATAGGCGAATGTGCCACGTACAGCCGACAGGAACATCAAAACGAAGATTCCGGCGATGACTGGATTCTGGGAACCGTACTCGGCCCACAGATCTATTCGTCCAGCAACGTAGTATAGAAGCGCGATCACTGCGGCGGTTCTCGACATTCGGCGAATCCCGAAGGCGAGCAGCACCATGAGTCCGGCGTCCGTAAGGTTCCACAGATTGAAATCCATGATCTGAAATCCAAAACCGCCCAAGACCGCGAAGATCGCCGTTACGATCGAACAGTACACGGCCGCGTGAAAGCCCTGGCGAGCGGCGAGGACTGCCGCGTGTTCATCGCTCACCGCCGGCCAGAGAGTAAACATTTTCTTCCGCTTCATTTTTTTCACCTCTATCTGTTAGTTGTTGCCGAGCCTCGTCACGCCGGTCGCATCGCCGCTCCGTTACTCGTCTCCGGAACCGTCATCTGAGCTGGAACCGTCATCTGATCCGGCTCCGTAATCCGGTCCGTAGCCGCCGAAGCCTCCATCGCGCTCGTAGTAGTTCCGGAGGTAGGTGTCTGGATTTCCCGGCGCGACCCGGCCAGTGTACGGATTCAAATTCCCGGGATATGTGAAGTTGTTGAACGGATTGCCATCGGGATCGCTGCGCCAATAGGGTTGGACGTAGGTCCCGTCGCTGCGATAGTAACCTTGGACGTACTCAGCCGCCCAAGAGGGGGAAGAAGCCGTGAGTGTAACGGCTGCCGCGAGCACTATTTTTCCAAACCACTTCGTTTTCAACATCGTCGAATCCTCCACCTGTTTGCGCCGGTGTTGCGTATCAAAACCGGTGCTCTTGGATAGTAGAGACTCCCGAAGCGAGATTTTTTTCCTCGATCCGGCAATCCCCGGCTGACGCGATGGATCTCGGGGAACTTCTCGCGCGAGCCTCTGCGAGAGAGGCGCAGGCTTGGGAGACGGTCGTCCGCCAATACGGTCCCCTGATTTGGCGTCTACTGCAGAAGTTTCGAAATCTCGAAAAGGAAGCGCTTGACGATCTCTTTCAGGATGTTTTCACGGTCTTGCTGAACGAGGGACTCAAGAGCTTTCGGGGGTCTTCCGAGCACGAGTTCCGCGCGTATCTCAAGACGATCTCGGAGAACGAGGCCAGAAGTTGCCTGCGAAAACACGGCCGCAAGTTCGAAGTCTTCGAGCAACCGATGGAATCCGGCGAAGGTGGCGATCTCCTGGGCTCTTTTGAGAGTTTCACCGATCCTTCGCCAGGACCGGAAGAGCAGGCGATCAGTCTGGAAATCCGCCGAAAGCTAAGCGGTTGCATCCAACAGATCCTGCAGATTGACCAAGAGATCTTCTGGATGAGAGAAAGGGGGCTCGCCTACAAAGAAATAACTGAGACTCTAGGATTGCCCCACGGAACGGTCGCATCGAAGTATCACAGGGCCAAGGAAGCACTCGCGGATTGTCTCGAGAAAGCGGGTATTACCGGAGTCAGGGAAAAATAATGCGTTTCAGGAGTCCTCTCATATAGGAGGAACGAAAACAATGATTCGAAGCGAGCAACTAACTGGTTTTCATCAGCCCGAGAGCAGGTGGTTCACCCTGAGACGATTCAGCCAGGTGCTCTTAGTGGGACTAGTCATCGGCGCAGTTGTCTTTTGCGCCCGACCGACGCTGGCCTCGGACGATGACACCATCGACACGGTATCCAGCGATGGCGACCACATCATCATGCAGTCCGGTGAAGTCTACCAGTCGGAGGATCCTGGGACTTCCTCGACATGGCAATCTGGTGACGACGTGGTGATCACACCCGATGATACGATAATCAATAAGGATGAGAGCGGGGAGTCGGTCGATGGAACTGAGGAATAGGTGCCGCTGGGGTTCCGGTGAATTGGACTGATTCATCGATGCGGTCCGGCAACCGAGGGCATTTCCGCGACCCGCCGGGTTCGCGGGAGTTCGAGGTCGTTGCGCGATGAGTGAAATTGATCGGCGTATACTCGGTCAGCTCAGTCAAACGTCGCGACCTGACTGCCCCACGATCGGGGCGCTGGGTGATTTTCTGGACCAGAGCGTTGACGCCGAGAGGAGGTTGCCTCTCCTGCGTTCAGCGGCGTTCGTTAGCGCTGATCGTCAGACGGATTCCAGGTCGATCGAGATGCACCTTCGATCATGCCCCGCGTGCATCAATCGCCTTATTGAGCTTCGCGAACTAGCCCGGCTCCAAGACCAAGGTCCTGAACCTAGCGCGGCGCTGTTGCAGGGGGTGATTTCAATGGTGCGAGTAGACACCAGTTCGACCTCCACGGCGGAGCCGTCGTTCTACGGACGACTCGCTTCATTGTTCGAATCAGTCAGGAGTTTCGCCACTGATTTTCGCGTTGTTCTGGGGGTCGCTGGCACCGCCTTCGCCGCACTCTTACTACTTGTGCTAGTGCATTCTTCTGGAGTCGGTTCTCAGCCGGGAAAGTCCAATGGCGAACTTGCTCAGGAAGGCGTAGGAGCCTTTGCCGAGCGCGCATTTGCGAAGCGAATCGTTCCTGCTATTGCACCGGTTTCGGCTAGCTCCGAAGCATTGAATGCGCGCGTTTTGTCGGCTCTGGAGAGCCTGCCCAAGACTCTCATTTTGGAACAAACACGAGGAGCGGTCGACGCCGCTGTTTACAAGGAGGCAGCGCCGGGCACTGTCCTGGTCCTGACTGATACAGGTCTCGGAAGCGGCGTTCTAATAAGCAATACTGGAGAAATTCTGACCAACTATCACGTCATCCACGGTGCAAAACGGGTTGCTGTCGTTTTCAAGCCGGAGCGAGGTGTCGAGGTAAGGAAGGACCTTGCTTACGGAGCGATACCAATCAAGGTAGACGAGATTGCCGACCTAGCTGTGGTGAAAGTCGAGGCTCCCTCGCGGCTACTGCATCCTCTTCCTATGGGCGATATTTCCAAACTGGAGGTCGGCGATGACGTGCATGCGATTGGTCACCCCGAGGGTGAGGTATGGACGTACACAACGGGAACCATCAGCCAAATCAGGCCCAGGTACGAATGGAAGAATAAGGGTGAAAACATTACCCATAGCGCAAATGTCATCCAGACGCAGACGACAATAAACCCTGGCAATTCGGGCGGTCCTTTGCTCAACGACAAGGCTCAAGTCATCGGAATAAACTCCTTTCAAAGCAATGAGGGAGAGGGACTCAACTACGCCATCGCGGGCGACACCATTGAAACCTTTCTTAAAAGATCGACGAACCGCGTCGCCGAGGCGCCTGCCAAAGCGAATGGCGAGATTGGCCGTATCGAACGTTTCGGCGATCACATTGCCGGTGCTTACACGGAATCTCAGACTCCTCCGCCCGACGCATGGTTCGTGTTTCTCGCGGCTCAGGATGTGCCCGACTACGGCGTGATGGGCGCTTCGACGAAAGACAAACTCGATACCGTTTTCAAAGGCGTCGATCCGAAGTGGCAACAGGTCGTTTACTACTACGACGTGAACTGCGACGGTTTTGTCGATCTAATCGCATATAAATCGGCTGGAAGTGACAAAATCGACCACTATCAACGTCCTGATACCAAAATTCGGCTCGACAGTTTAGCTCCCGACGTGGCTCGGGCGTTTGAAACGGGATTGATCCCTTATCATCAGGTTAAATTCTGTCACTAGAACAGCGCACGCTGATGTACGCAGAGAGATGCTCCGTCCGCGTGAAGCTCAGAAGGTCCTTCTTCCTGCTCGCTGCGCTCTTGCTCGCTGAATGCGGGGCATCATCGGCCGCACCTCCAACCGCTAATAACCCTGCAGCTCAGTCATCGGCGATTGGCAACCCGGATGAGTTGCTTCGACAGGGAGCCGCCGCAGTCCAAGCGGGGCAGCTAGAAGTAGGGATCGAGAAATACAAGGCAGCTCTCGACACAGTTCAGCAGCAAGACAAACGAAAGCGGAGCGCGGTCGAGCTGTTGCTTGGCATCGCATACCAGAAAGACCGACGGTGGCAAGAATCGGCGGATGCTCTCAACGCCGCAATTAGAGACAACAGCAATCTCGGGTACGTGCCGTACTCTCTTCTGGGCTTATCGTACCAACAGCTGGGCCGTTGGCGGGATTCGCTAGCGGCTTTTCAGCAAGCCGCCAAACTGAAGCCCGACGACGCTGGAATTCAGCTAGGTCTAGGCTCGGCCCTTGCGGCGCTGGGAAAATCTAAAGAGGCGATCGGAGTTCTCGAAAAGGACGTTCGTCAAAATCCAACGTTCGCTGCGAACCGCTTCGCGCTTGGTTTCGCATACAGTCAGAGCGGCCAGGTGAACGAGGCAATTAAAGAATTCAAAGAAGCTATCAGACTCGCCCCCGACAATTTCGCCCCGTACCTATATCTTGGCGAAGCGTTCGGTAAGAGTTCGCGCTCTGAGCAAGAAATAACAGCCGAGCAGCAGGCGATTCGGCTGAACCCAAAGTCGGCCGAAGCGTACTATCTCTTAGGGACTGCGTACGGTGCGACGAATCGCCTCGTCGAAGCAGCGGCCGCGTATGTCAAGGCCATCGACCTGAAACCGGACTATTTTGATGCCTACGCTCAGCTTGCGTTCGTGGACGTTCAGTTAGGAAGACTGACTGAAGCGTGGAACGCTCTCCAAGGGCTAAGCCGCGTTAACGGTACATCATGGAATTACGCGTCTTATTCGGCACTCGCATCTTGTTATCAAACTTTTGGCTTGTGGCAGCGCACCGTCGATTCCGCCAGCGAAGCGGTCAAACTCAGACCCGATTGCGCGGAGTGTTACTGGTACCTTGGTAATGGCTACGACAATCTTGGACTGATCGAGGACGCTCGGCACGCTTATCAGAGGGCTCTCAGTGCGAAGCCGAGCTATTCGCCCGCGCTCTACGGCTTAGGGGAACTGGCCGAAACATCCGGCGATTTTGCCGCTGCTCAAAGTTACCTGGACGATGCATCGCGCTCGCTCGCCGAATTCACGAACGCGCGGCTACGGACCCAGATCGAAGGAGGCATTCTAACAGAGCGTGGCAACATAGAGCGCGATCTTGGCAACTACGCTCACGCCTTCAGCTTCTATACCCAAGCCGTTGAAGTCTACCGGTCGATCGCCGATCACAAGAACGCCGGACTGACCCTCGCAAAAGTCGCCGAGATCTATCGGCAGATCGGGGATTTCAGAGCATCAGCGCAATGGTACGATTACGCCCTTATGGAAAGCCGACAGGCTGGAGATGACGATGCACAGACGACGGATCTCCTTCGATTGTATTACGTCGCAGGTCAGATCGGAGATTTGTCGGCGCAAGCAAACTACGAACGGCAAGGCGAGGAACTCGCCAGCAGTGTGCTCAAAGACCGCTCTAAGGCCATGAGCTTCCTTCTTGGAGACTCTTTCCTTGCTATGGGCGAGATGGAAGCCGAATACGGCACGCCAGCAGACGCGATGACAATGTTGCGGCCCCTGGTAGCGGTCTATCGTAAGCTGCCCCAGAATGAACAGACTCTTCGCAAACTGGCTCTCGCTTCGGTTTTCCTGGGAGATGCGTACATGCGCATGAACCATTACGCGGACGCCCTAAGCGCATTCACAGAAGCGGAGGCGATAGCGGAAAAATATAAGAGTCCCGAAGTTATGTGGGTCTATGCGCGGATCGGTTACGCTTACGAGAAGCAGGGCGACCTAGATGCCGCGCTTAGCTACGATCGGCGCGCTGCTGAAGTGATGGAACGATTCGGAGGCGGGCAGCAGCTGCCAGAGCTGCAGCTTTCTTCAAGAGAACTGGCCTGGGGTCTCTACGAAAACCTGACGCGCGTAACGCTCGAACTGTATGCGAAAGCGCCATCGGCTGAGCTGCTTGACCAAGCATTCACGTACCACGAGGAAGGGAAGGCACGCGCCCTTTTGGACCTCTTGAACGACGCGGGCGTTCGCGCGCGCGAGGGTGTCGATCCAACGCTGGTTCGACAAGAAGATGCGGTGCGAGTAAGGATTTCGGCGCTCCAGAATGCGTTTTCCGATGCAACGGTCTCAGAGCTCAGAAAAGTGACTTTGCAAGACGCTCTGACTGATGAAACGGTGGAGCTGCGCCAGGTTCACGAAAAAATCGCAGCGGCTAATGCGAAATACGCGAGCATGGAATCGTCGACACCCGTGCGAGTCTCCGATGTCCAGGCTTTGCTCGATGACGACACTGTGCTGCTGGAGTACGATCTCGGGCCGTCGTTCTCAGGAGTCGGGGTTATAACGAACCGTAAGATCTGGATGTACCGGCTGCCGGCCCAAGACGTGATCGACAAAACATTGGACCAATTCCTACCCACTCTTCGAGAACCGCTATTCGGAAGCTCGGAGATAAACAGGCACGTGCAACTCGCAAAGCAACTCTATGCCAATCTCGTTGGTCCCGTCCGAGATCAAATCGAGGGCAAACACCACATTGTGGTCGTTCCAGATGCCGATCTGTTCTATTTGCCGTTCGAAGCCATCATCGATGCCGACGCGAAACTAGACGGGCCTGCGGACTCTCTTGCGTCTCAGCCCTATTTGGGCAAGAAGTACGACTTCAGCTACGCACCGTCCGCTTCGGTCCTTGTCGCTCTGAAAGGCATCAGGCGCAATCCGAGCTCCGCTCAACGCCCTCTGTTAGCTTTCGGAGATCCAGCTTTTGAATCCACTCCCGCGCGGTCCCAACTCGCGCTCAGCACGCGCGGTGCTTATACAAAAATGGGTGTCGGTTTTGATCGCCTCCCTTATTCGGCCGAGGAAGTGCGCGCGATTCTAGCGGTCTATGGAATCAGCCCAGAATCGAGTTCTGTCTTTCTTGGCAGCAATGCCACTAAGCGAGCGTTGTTGGGACTCGACTTGAGCCAGTACCGTACCCTTCACTTCGCCACGCATGCCGTTATGGGCGACGAGGTTCGATGGATTAACCAGCCCGCTCTAATCTTTTCTCCAGATAGTACCGGCGCACCTGACAGTGACTTGCTAAAAATGTCCGAGATCTTCAATCTTCGCCTGAAGGCGGATCTTGTCGTGCTTTCGGCATGTGAGACCGCTCGCGGCAAGATGTCTCGCGGCGAAGGCATCGTCGGCCTGACGAGTGCGTTCTTGTTCGCTGGCAGTCGATCGGTCGTGGCGAGCCTTTGGGAGGTAAGCGACGAGTCCACCAGTCTCTTCATGGAGTCCTTCTACAGAGGGCTCAAGAGCGGGCTCTCCAAGCCGGATGCGTTGCGTCGGGCTCGCCTTGAGACGATGCGGAAGCAAATCAAAAGCGCCGTCACCGGCGAGCAGCAGTCTTTGGCATCTCCATTCTTCTGGGCCCCCTTTGTGCTGATCGGCGAATGGAATTGAACAATGACTTCATTGAGCTGTATCCTAAAAGAATTCTTACCTGTCTACTTTGCATCACCGAATAGGCGCCCAAAAAGCTGAGTTAGCTGAGTCGGAGCTTCATCGCGCCTGGCGGAAAGCCAGAGAAGGACGTTTGGGCGCTTTTTCACGACGAGTAGAGCACAGCTTCCAGGTAAGGGCGCATCACTCTTTCCACGCGGCAGACGCGCGCGAATTTCATCAGTTCGTCGACATTGGGTCGCTTCCGGGTTCGATAGAGCCGCAGGGCTTCGAGAACTGTATCGAGCCCGAGCTTGTTCCGATACTTGAAGCAGTCGGCCAGCGTCTTTTCGCAACTGTAGACCCGTAGCGCAATCCCATCCACCTTGTGCAGCTGGATCCCTTCCGTAAACGAGCGCCCAGTAAACCAAAAAACGCGAAGCGGAGGATGTGGGAGTCGCGGAGGCTCAGTGCCGCGCGACACGGCGACATAGATCTCATGTGGGATTCTGGTCGTGATTTCATGATAGGCAAGCGCTGAGATCAGGCAGATCACTCCACGAGGCACCTTGAGCGCAACTGTCACCAAGTCCGGGTTGCTCAGCGACGGCAGACTTGCCAGCCGGAAAAGGCCGCGGCTGAGCTGTTCGACTATGCCTTTGTCGCGCATCTCGTAGAGCGTTCGCGGATGTATTCCGGCCTGCAGAGCAGCAGTGGTGCGGAGCAGCCCTCCACGCTGAATGAAAACTCTTCTCTCTTTCGTGAAAGGTTCTGGCACTTGATAGAATTACCAACATTTGCTAGCATATGTTGGTATGTTAAACCAATCAACCGTGCTTCGACTGTGAGCCTTCGCTCACCCAACGCTGCTCGGAAAAACACGTTCCTGTGAGATTACCATGAAAAGCATTGTCGAGTTGATCAACGAACTAAAGGGGATGGATGATCTGCGATTCGCAGAGCGATTCGAGCTCACGTCGCTCGATGTAGCCTACAGCGTGAAGCTCGATTTCGACAATTGGTTGCGAAGATGCGTCGAGCCGGGCCGCCAGTTCGTCGACATGAGCGAAGCTTGGGGCCGTTACGAAAAGAGCTTCGGGTGAGAGCGTTCCTTCGGGTACGGCGCGCGGGTGAGGCCGAGGAGCTGGTCTGCGGACCCAGTTCCTCGATTTACACGACCTTCTGCAAGGTAACGCGGACGTTCTGGCCGTCCTCGAACTGAGAACCTACGGCGGCTTGTACAGACCGGCTTTTAAACACGGGCCAATTCCTGGCTTCAGAACGACACTTCGGAGACACAAGGGCCGAATTATCGTTGCGCCTATGTGATGATTTAGCCGTAACCAGATCGGCTATCTGGTGCGGAGCAAAGATTTCGCGTAATCCTACGATCACGGCGAAATGTCGTGCATTGAGGGCGCTCGGGTTCATTCTAGCGAGCCTTCGCTCTACGCTTCGAGCGCGGTGCTCTCGCTTGATTTATTTGCCGCGCAATCTTGGGTATGAGAGATTTCGCACGCACGAATAAGTCATCCAAAACGTGTTCCATCATCTCGAATCCATCCAGCAAGTCTTCCTTCGTGACCGATCCCGGATGGCTTCCCTCGTTTCCTAGCCATTTCATCGCAAGAACCAAATTGCCAAATTGCTTGTTCTTCTCACGCAGCAGTTCGATTCTTTTGTGCAGGCTGAGCCTTCGCCGTCTGGGACGCCCCGTAGGCGTGAACTCGAAGCGCTTGACGCCCATGTGCGTTAGGAGCAGCTCCAAAGCAACGCGAAGCCGGCCGACTGCAGCCGCCCCGTTACACCAATAGAGCATAAAGGCGGCGCGTAACTCTGCAACGACGTCTTTAGGGCAGTCGTTGGGAATTTGAATCATACGAGGAGCGGGGAAGAGAAAAATCGGAATTAAATATCTGCTCCAATCCCATCCCCCGTCGCCATCATCGACTTGCTCAAAACCTGTGATCCCTGAGATAGCGACCGGTTCCTTGCAATGAGGATTGTTACAGAACACCATGCAAGCGAATCGTTCTTCGGCATCGATTTGGCTGAAATCTTCTTGTCCCATACCGCGCCTTGTTTCTCGAGTTGGATGCACCGCGATCGGTCGTTCGAGAAGCTCAAGGTAGCCGGTCGTGCAAGTCGGACACGTCCAATGAGGCACCCAATTTTCGGTCGCTGCCTCCTTCCAAAGTTCGCGATTCATGGCTCAACTGTTTAACGGTTCAAAATGAAAATGGGTGGTTTTTGGGTCGAATCGCTCACCTTATCTCTTCGCATTTTTCGGCAACTTCATCCCAGCCACCAAAGTGCTCTGCAGTCACCCGCTGAAGCTTCCGAGCTTTTGCACCGCAGATCTTAAAGCGTCGGCACAGTAAGCCACTCGTCTCTTCCACCATCGCGGCTCCACTCTGCCCGCCGTTTAATATCACTGTCGTACAAATTGCGGCGAGCCCATGGTCGATCTCATCGTCTGTAAACCCGCCCGTCGACACGGCCTTCTCCTCTGGCGCTTCGACAGCGGGCGCGACATAAGCCGACGGCGCCGACGACGAAGGCGTGTTCGGAGCGTCGTTCAAATCTGCCACAAGGACGAGACCCATTATAAGCGTCGTGCCTATCAATCCCCATCCGAGCACTTGAATAGTTCGCCACTTGAAACCAGACACTTGGGACGCGACCGTTCTGTTTGGCCGAATGAACTTCGGCGCAAACGGGGAAGCGCACTTCTTACACACTATCGCGTGGTCGAAGTTCGGCGACCCGCATTTAGTACAAAACATTCCCGTGAGGTAGCAGACTTACCGGGCGACCGACAAATGGAGGACGCAAACCGCCGCATCCTCCCAATTAGTGTCTTTTTGTGTCTGAGGCGAGCAAATCCGAGAAGAAACGAGGGCTCCCCGATTTGGGAAACCCTCGCTGTTTCCTATCCGACCGATGCGAGCCGATGCCTTTAGATGCCCCTGACCACCTTACCAATCTGGTGCCTCTAATCCCCTCGGTTCACTCGACCTTCTCTAGCGTAATCCGGACTTTCCGGCCGTCCTCGAACTTCAGTACGGCCGCCTCTCGATTGTTCTGTTCCCACTCGTAGTCGACCTTTTCGCCATCCAAGCCCAATTTTAGGCAATCCAGAATCAGCTCTTCCACCGTCATTTAGTTCTCTCCGCGTCAGGTTTTGAATCCGGAAAAATCACCCAGCTCGATTGTGCTGCTCGGCACAATCCTGGCAGTGAATGATCCTCCTGAATAGCAGATACTCTGAGAGTCAGGGAGTATCTCAGGATTGTCGACAGCGCTCAGGTTCTCGGGACAAGTGCGCTCTCGAAGATCGTGCATGCTATACTTCGCTTTGGGGCCGACCCTTTCTCCCTGCCAGTGGATAAATCGTTGACGGCTACGTTGACTTTCTGGGAAAACACGATATCAATGCTATCAGGTTTTCCCAGCGACTGGAGGAGAAATGTCGTCAGAGATTCTTGTCCGGGGTCTTCCGGAAGATGTGCGCGCCTGGATCGGTAGGGAAAGCCACGAAAATCGTCTGAGCCAGAACGAGTTCGTCGTCAGCATCCTTCGTCACGCATACGGTGGCGGCACCTCGGGACCCGCTCAATTCAACCTTTTCCCGCCGGCGGGAAGGACTCCGACCCATACTGAGCCCGACGCGGCGGTTCCGTTCTCATTCATTGATCTCTTCGCCGGCATCGGAGGTCTTCGAATCGCTCTTGAGGCCGCCGGAGGGACCTGTCGGTTTTCATCCGAGTGGGACAAATACTGCCAGCGGACTTATAAAGCGTGGTTTGGAGAGACTCCGGAAGGAGATATCAGAAAGATCAAGCCTTCGGAAATTCCGGACCATGACGTTCTCGCTGCGGGCTTTCCGTGCCAACCATTCTCGATCGCGGGTGTCTCGAAAAAGAACAGTCTCGGGCGAGCGCATGGGTTCAAGGACGCTGCGCAAGGCACCCTGTTCTTCAGTCTTGCAACGATAATCGAGATCAAGCGGCCTCCGGTCCTCCTGCTGGAGAACGTAAAGAACCTTCAGTCTCATGACGGTGGGCGGACTTGGGCCGTCATTCTTTCGACGCTCAATGATCTGAACTATAGAGTTTTTACCAAGGTAGTCGACGCGGCATCCTGGGTTCCTCAGCATCGCGAGCGAATCTTCATCGTGGGTTTCCATCGAAAGACATTCGGCGATGCGCCGCCTTTTGCTTTCCCTGAGGAACCGTCCGGACCACGTCCCAAAGTCTGCAAGATTCTGGAAGACGACCCGGATTCGAAGTACACATTGAGCAATCGACTCTGGGTGTATCTTCAGGCGTATGCGAAGCGGCACCGAGACAAAGGCAACGGCTTTGGCTTTGGGCTCGTCGATCCTGAGGGAATCACTCGCACCTTGAGCGCGCGTTACTTCAAGGACGGTTCGGAGATTCTGATCCCTCAGGGCTTGCGACGATCTCCGAGACGCATGACCCCGAGGGAATCCGCACGGCTCATGGGTTTTCCGGACAGTCTGCCGATTGTGGTGTCGGACACTCAGGCGTACAAACAGTTCGGCAATTCGGTGGTTCCACCCGTTGCGGAAGCCGTCGCGCGCCAGATCGCAAAAGTGTTTCGATGGCGAGTGGCCAATCGGGGCAATGGCTGCCTTCTCAAACCTGGGAGTGTCCGAATCGCGGGTGAAATAAATGCCATCGCCGACATCAGAAGACGCAGCCAATAGCGCACTGCAATACGGCTCGGCGCTTCTGAAGTACATCTCGCCGAACGATGTGGGCCTGACGGGAAGTCACCAGTGCGGGTTTTACCTACCAAAGTCGGCTTGGCAAATGTACTCGGTACAGCCCCCGGAGAAAGGGGTCCTTGCCAAACATCCGGTGCGCGTCGAGTGGCAGGACGGCCGTATCACAAAGTCGGTAGTTACCTGGTACGGGAAGCTCACTCGGAGCGAATACCGCCTTACCCGGTTCAGTCCCGATTTTCCGTTTTTGATGCCCGACGAAGTCGGGTCGCTGCTCGTTATAGTGCCAAGAGCGCAGGATGACTTTCTAGCCTACGTCCTGGATCTGGAAGATGACATAGCAGACGTTCAGGCTAAGTTAGGTGTCGAAGTCATCGACACATGGGGCGTATATCGCAGAGATGTTCTGCCGCCCCTCGAAACTCAAAACGAATGCATCGACAGAGAGTTCCGGGAATTTGCGAGCGCTGTTTCGGAATTCCCCACCGGACTGAGATTCGCCGCTGGCGCCAGGGACACTCTGGAGAAGTGCATCTCCGACTTCGCGGAGCTCCCTTCGGACGATCGTCTGATGCGCTGCGTGGAACAGGAATACATGCTGTTCAAACTCGTGGAGCGGAAACTTTGCGAGCCGGAAGTCTGTCGGATATTCAAGTCTGTTGACGATTTTCTTGGAACGGCGAATTCAATCCTCCAGCGGCGAAAGTCGCGCGCCGGTCAATCTCTGGAGCATCACGTCGAAGATCTCCTGAAGTCGGCCGGCATCCCTTTTGAACGTCAGCCGCAGACAGTAGACGGCCAACCCGACATCATCATTCCGGGAGCTCAGGAATATAATGACTCCAAATGGCCGGACGAAAAGCTTTTCATGATTGGCATAAAAAGAACCTGCAAGGACAGGTGGCGACAGGTCACGAAAGAGGCCAAACGTGTTAAGCGAAAGCACCTTCTTACCATTCAGCAGGGTATCTCTCAGAGCCAGCTGAAGACGATGTATGCCGCGAGGGTGACTTTGGTTGTACCTCGGGAGTTGCACGCGAAGTATCCACCAGGGTGGAGTGACCGCCTGCTGACAGTGGAACGGTTCGTAGCGAATCTACGAAAGTCGCTGGTGTGATGTGGCAGATGTTCTGACGCCAGAGCAGCGCAGGCGCTGCATGTCGCGTATTCGCGGGAAGAATACGCGGCCCGAGCTCTTTGTCCGGTCCATCGCTCATCATTTAGGTTATCGCTTTCGACTTCATGCGCGACATCTTCCGGGGCGACCGGATCTAGTTTTTCCGAGGCTTAGGAAAACGGTCTTCGTTAACGGCTGCTTCTGGCACGTGCACAAATGCAGGTACGGGGCGGTTGTGCCAGCAACGAATGCATCGTTCTGGCAAGGTAAACGGGAAGGGAACGTGGAACGTGATCGGCGAAATATTAGGGCATTGCGCATAGCTGGATGGTCAACGTTAGTCATCTGGGAATGCGAGGTGCGTCATCAACCCACTCGCGTTGAGCGTAAGCTTCTCACGTTCCTGCAGAGGAGAGCGAATAAGGTTCAAGTCTAGATAGGCGTTCGAGACCGAGCGATCTCAAGATTTAGAGGCGTATCCTGATTGATCCAACGCGTAAGCCTGTTCGATCAGATCCACCATCCATCCGGGAGATCGCTCAATAGGCGTGCCGACGATCATTGCTCGGTCGAGCCCCTCGTTGATCGTCTCGCACGAAGTTTCCGGCAGAAGCGTACACGCGTAGCATGCAGCTAGATTCGCTCGTCTCGATCCTTGGCCTCCTAAATTTTCCGAACACACCGGATCGGCTGAACACCACGAAGCCCGGCTGAGGGCACGCCGAACGATCAGGCTCAAGCGTTCCTTCCTTCCTAGTCGTACTAGCCCACCAAGTGTTCCTTCGGAATCGCCGGCGGCCGTGTAAATCAAAATACCGGCCATAGGGGCGCCGGCATCGGCTGAAATGTAGAGACGTTCTCGCAATGAGGCCGTGCTGTAGCCGCATTCGAACACAAATTGACTTATCAAAATGTGCGCGAGGCTGTGTACTAGGAGGTACCGAGAGGCCCAAGCTCTATTGGCCGAACTAAGAGGAGGAAGTGTCTGGAAAATGCCCCCCAGACGAACAAGGAAGTCGTCGTCGAGGCGACGTCGCAACCAGTCGGCGTTGTCTTGCTGCCAACGCCGGATCTGATCCTCTCTTAGTTCGATATATATACCCTCGCCGAACACCTCAATTGCTGGCAACCAACGCTCCTGGGGCTGCGTCGGGGGATTATGAAACAATTGGGTCATCGCCGATTCTGGCATCCCGAGAAGAGGTTGCCGAGCCCTTTCCAGCCGATCAAAGCCATAGAAGACCCTTGTCTCACGCAAGCGCTCCACCAGATTGACCTTGGCGAACCATGGAGCTATTTCATCCGACACTTCCGACTGAATGACACGCAGGTTAGGAATGCGCAGCGAATCGTTGACTTCTCTGCGGATGATGGTGAACTCAGCCCGTCGGAATTGAAGCAGTTCGGACTCCGGGTCTGTAGGGCGGTCTGCGTCAGCCGTCAGCACATTGGTGCCGGCCAACAGACTCTCCAAGGCTTTTTCAACCAGCGCCGCGTCATGCGTAAATCCGCGATCCTTGAGTGATCCCTGAATCATTGCCACGGCCGGTCTTCGGTTGTTCATATTCCATAGAGTCTTCGCCACTCCGCATATTCCAGGATCCTGCTCTATCTCATTTCTTATCTGTGTTACGGTATCGTCTCTTTGTTCAAGATCAGGCAGGAGAATTGCGGAGACGGTCCTTGGAAAGTATATATTCGTCTGATTGATGAGCGCACCAATTAGAGGACGTCGACAAGCCTCTGTAGCGTCATCGCCCAACCATGGCCGGTCGCCCGGGCAGGTAATTTCAGCCGTCTGCAGAGCACTACGCTCTCCCTTAGTCTCATCGGGTTTCCCCGTCGTACCAGCAAGAGATTTTCCCTTTCGACCAGAGGAGTCCTCGGGACAAGTGTGGCACTCAATGCGGACGCTGGTTAGGTCAGAGCCGCCTCGGTCCGTCAGAAAAAGGTTTCCGTCCCCAGAACATTGACATCCTATCCATTCCTTCCAGGGAAATTCGCAAAGGTGCCCAGCTCCGCATACGGACACGAATCGGACGGGTAGCCAACGCCCTCCGGTGAGGGCAGGATCGATCCTCTGGGAATTCAAGTTAAACTTGCGTAATTCGGCCGTCTTGGAGTTGCGGTACCAGCGAGGAAATCGAAGCGCCGGGATGTTGAGTTGAGCGTTGGGGGGCGGTGTCATTTCGCCCCTGCGAACGGCGCGAAAATCGGGCGGCGCGGAAAACCGATCGACGCCTAGCAAGGCTGCAAGCCGCGGCTCAAATTTCTCAAACTCGGCGCGGTTCTCGCAGGCGACGAGGCCGCGGATTTGATCCCAACGTTTGAACCAATGATCGAGCCCGCAGACAACATGGGGAACACCACGACGATCGGTATAAATGCTGCCCGGTCCGAATGGAGCAATGATCTGTCCGACTCGAATTTGCTTATAACCCATGACTAAATCTTGGAACCCTCTTCAGTCCGCACGACCGAATAGGCTTGAGTGATTACCAACTCGCCACTTCTGTCTACTTGTCGCATGCTGCTCGGCACCGTCACTGCGTTTTGCTTTTGGAGAACAGTTGCGAACTGCCCAGGCCACAGCATCAGGTATTCACCGTTAACAGATGGAGGAAACTCCTCCCAATCCTGCGGATTTCGGCCCCACTTAGCCTTTAGATCACGGAGGACTCTTTCTAACTCTTCGATTGACCGAGCCTGGTCTTCAGCATTCTGAACCATTTGGCACCGTTGCTGGACCAATTCATAACCTTCATCCAGCTGTTCCTCATACTCGGCGTAGTTTCCAACTGACGCGCCTGAGTGTTGCCTTGACCACGCAATCAGTGCGCCGGGTAGAGCACGTTGAATTGCGGAGACGGCAAATGGCGTGGCCGAGGTCGGTTCCACGCGCTCATATAGTCGTCGATGGTAGGTATGAAACTGTTCGAAGTGCGACCTATCTCTACTTTTGGAAGGATTGTAGATCGTTAGAATCAGCCCAGGCCGTTCCCACCACCGTCGTCCGACACGCCCAGTGACCTGAATATACTGTGCCGTGGTTTTCGGCTGACCTACTACGCCCATCAGCGAGAGTCGATCAATATCAATTCCTACCTCGATGATGTTGGAAGCGAGGCAGACGTCGAGAGCGTTATTATCTGACTGATCGTACGCCGTAGATAGTCGATCGATCATACCGACGATTTCAGCTTGGGTAAGTCGGCTGGTCAGTTCCTCTACCGTTCGTAGGTTTCGTCTATTGGGAATGGGTACGTTCTCGCGATTGAAGAGGAATCTGAGTCGAGAACGAATGTCTGAATCGAATAACGTTCTAGCTCCGCTGAGCTCTCTGATGCTGTTGTAGAAAATTAGTAAGGACCACCATGGATCTCGTGCGGACTCCTCCAGAAAAGCTGGCCTAAACAGAACCGACGAGAACGCACGGACTTGGGCCGTGAGGATCGAGCCATAGTCGTTCGCATGGATTCCGAGATACAACCGCCCTGGGGAGAGCCGACCATCACTGCGACGCGCGTATTTCCCGAAATAGGAATCGCTCATTGATAGGCCGGGGCTTGGAAACAACTCCATTCGGTCTCTGCCGTATAGAGCTTTGGTTTGATCCTCCGCACCGCGAATCGTTGCGGTCGAAGCGATTAGCTTGGGTTTGATGTAATGCCCTCTTACCTCGTAAGAGCAGAGCCGCTCGAAGATAGCTTCATATAGCCCGTAGATTGTTCCTAACGGCCCCGAGATGAGATGAAGCTCGTCCTGCACAATGAGTCCGGGTGGTATACGTGTCTGACGAACGTTGCCACCAGCAATGGTCTTGCCGAAGAGTGCGCCAGCCGCGGGGCGGAACGCGACCATTGCGAACTTGTCCGCCGTGGCAATCACGAGCGAGGGCGGGTTGTCGTAAATTCGCTCGTCAATTACTTCGACAGGGAGCCAGTCTTGCCATCGTTCTCCTCCGAAAGCGCATTTGGCATCTGGGCACAGAAGGAGAGGCCCTTCCTCCAGGTGCAGGACAATTCCTCTGATTTTCAGATTCCTCCACTGGTTCTGATTAATCCGCCGGGGTCTGGAACCGTCGTATCGACCTATTTCCGCGCGGCACCAAGGACACTCTGTCAGGATCAACGGGTTTCCTCGAATCCGCTCGGCGCGAAAAGCTTCTATTTCGCTCTGCGCTTGTTTCTTAGTGTTAGGCGAGGCGCTGCTGCCAAGCCACAATCCCACGGAAAATCTGATTCCAGGAATATCGCCGAGGGTGTGCGTTGTCGGATTCCGGCGGAGGAATTCCATAGCGCATACGAGGCTCGCAGCTCTCTGAAATTGCTGCGTCGTAAGCATCCTGAGGGTGTAACGCATAAGGACGTTTGTGCCGTCCCGCTGCAGGGCCTGCCGGTCGGCTTGAATAAGCAGTCTTTGATGGAACATGTAAAACGCCATCACGGCGAGATAGGCCTCGGTTTTACCCCCACCTGTGGGAAACCATATTAAGTCGACAACTTCGCGATCAGCGGACGTGCCATTTATCACGCCGTCCAGGGACATCAAAAAGAAGCCGATCTGGAAAGCGCGCCAAGTCCCTAAGTCCGTCCGCTCCGAACTCTGCGCATAAACGTTCCAAGGGGACTGATGATCTGAATCCGGTTTGATGCTGTTCTGATCCTGACTCCAGGATAGTGGACGTCTCTTCAACTGCTTGGTTGCTATCTGTTGCAACAACATAGCCAGATTGGTCAGCTTGAATGCTCGTCTGGCTGTCGGGTCGGTTCGAAGAATCTCGATTCCCCGATTCATCCGATCGAGACAGAGCGTTGACTTTTCCAAATGTCGTTGCGCAACAACGCGTAAGTCATCTGAAAAGCTTCGAGATTTACTACGTTGTTCCTCGATCCAGTTGGCGTATTCTTTTACGAGATTCGCTAAGGACCTCCATGCCCCAATGCCTTCGTCGTCGGGTAACGTCGACAAGTCTCGCATCGAAAGGCGGATCGGTTCCCCCTTGGCGTCCGTGATATCAGGTGTGACACTGGGAGTTTCCACGGCCGGCATTACATCGGCATAAAGAAGGTTTGGTGTTTCATTGGGTTCTGCGTCCCAACCAGCAGCGCAGCCATGTCCGATCGCCCAAGTCGCTGACTCCTGATAGAGGAGCGACAGTGTTTGCTCGTCGCGATCCAGCTCATCAAAGGGACGCTGACTTTCTGGATATTTTTCGAAGGTTCCGTTTTCCACAATAGCTTCGAAGTAGGTCTGATAAAGAGTGGCTTCCTGCGGATTAGCGGTGCTGTCCGGCTGGCTGGAATTGCGGAGGACGAGCGTCAATAGGTACACGTCATCTAGATTCTGAAGTCTACGCGAAAACACTTCGACGCGCAGACGAAGAGGAGAGCCGTCAGGCATTTGCAGGTCTTTGCGAACCACCTGTCCGACAACCAATTCGTTGCTATTAACCACTATGACAGTATCGGGAAGCACAGCCGAATGACGCCGCCACATCGGCGCTTCCTTTTCGACGCCCTGTGCATCGGTCCAGCGCCGGGTGCATGACTCGTATCGGCCGTTCACTGAAAACTGTGAGCTGGTCTCTGCCTGCCAGCCAAATCGGCGGACTTGCGGAAACCTGACTATCAGGCGCGACCTCTCTTTCAGCCCTACACAAAAGGAGAGCCCTAGAGTCGAAGGCCGACGAACATCCGCGCTCGTTACCTCAAAATCGTCAGTTGTGTCTGTTGGATCGATCTCACCCGCGATTTCATCCGCATTTTCTTCGGAATCGGTGCTTTCCTCAGACGTTATGCTTTCGTCAGTCTCGTTCTCCGCACCTAACGTGTCTGAGGCCTTTGCCGCTACTTCATCAGGAGCGACTTGTCCATCAGGGTGGAGCAGTCCGACGCCGTATTTCCTATATGGCGCCTCGCGCTGAAAGTACACGACTTCTTGAATCTGCGAATCAGGCACTGGTCGCCAACCTAACGGGCCGCTGCGGACGGGTACGGGATCGACGAAGAGCTTTTCCTGGAACTCGATACAGGTTGCATCCGTCAAGGGCCGTGACGGACCTACGATTTCTCCTCGCAGCCAGGCAATCATCTCTTCCCTGTCCGTCATAGCCAATCCTTATCGGTCAACCACTTAATTAAGGTGTCTTGAGAATTCTTGTTACATAGGATTCTCACGGACTCCGACGCGCGCGTCATGCCGATGTAAAACAGATATCTATGGAACTCTGACTCACCAAGAACGACATCCGTCAATATGACAACCTTGTTTTCCAAGCCCTTAAACGCGTGGACCGTCGCGTACGCTGTCGATTGACCGCCCTGCCAAGCCGGTCGCAACCGGAATTCCTTCTCAAGAAGCTTGGCAGCGGCAGAGTTCTCGGCTGCGCGGAACGAGAGAATGGTGATCTCTGCAGGTCGGTACCCCAGACTCTTAAATTCCCTTAACCATTCTCCCAGCTTCTGCACCTGTTCATCGGCCTGACTGTAGAAGAAGATGTCATAGTTTTTAACTCCGCCTCCGACCCGCATGTATCCGGTATAAGTTGACCTCTCTAGTCCGCTGAGACGTATGGCGGATTCTCCGACGATCCGGTAATTGCGACAATTCTCGGACAAATGCCACACAGCTGGCGCACCAGTGCTCTTCAGGGCCGCTAGCGATCTTTCCATAGCTGCGCGATCTCCAAGAACCTGGTTGTCGAAGTCGCCGAAGATGCAATACGAGCCCTGTTCAAAACCTCCTTCAAGAAACCTGCTCAAACACTCAAGAAGCCGAGGCCTCGCGAGAAGATCTTGCGCTTCGTCAAGTACCAGGTAGTCGAAGCTTGCAACAGATCCGATGTCCGGATCTGTAAGACGCTCCTCGATGAGCTCTGGCAATTCACTTTCCCAGTAGCCGGGCGACGGGTTATCGGCAATTCTGATGCCGGCCATTTCCGCCATTATCCGTATCGACCTGCCGACGATCAGATTAGGTAGTGCCGGGCTTGCATGGTCGGCTTGCTCCTTCATCCATGCTCCAACAAGCTGATTGAAGCAGAGGAGGCCCACCCGTTTCCCCGTTTCGGCTGCTCGACGCGCAACCTCCATCGAAATGAGAGTCTTGCCGGTACCAGCGGCGCCACTTACGCCAAGCCGGTTGTTCAATGCGGCGAGCTGAAGTACAGGCTTTTGCTGTTGCCTCAATATGCGGTCGATTTCTTCCTCGCGACGGCGGATCTCCTCGCGCGCGTCCGGGCGTCGTGTCTGGATCGGCAGGCAACAGCTCAGAATGGTGGCGACTTCAGTCGGAGAGAGCTGGTTCGCGAGCGGGTTCAGATTTTTGTCCGCTTCAATCGCCCTCCGCATACGCATTTTCAGATCCGCGCACAAGTCGTTTGCGTTCGCGAATCTGTGGAACGCGCGGGTGTCTATGAGCTCCCATGGCTGGACGGAGAGGTTCCGGGTGAGATCAAAACGTGCCCTTGGGAAAATGCAACAATAAACCACGGGGACATTTCTGAAGTGGGGCGCGAGTTCGCTAAGCCGTCTGTGGAAAGTATGACTTCCGTCGGAGGCCTGCTTGAACGGCGAGCGCTTGATCTCGGCCGGATACCATCTATCGTTCTCGAAGGTGATCGTTTCGTGAGATTTAACCTCGATACACAAAATTCCGGTGTCTGGAACAATGACAACAAAATCTACCTCTGTGCGTAGACCGCGATTCCAGGGCGCCAGATCGAGAGAATGCATTGCCACCCAGTCATCAGGGCCACTGGAAAGCATATTGAATACGTCCCGTTCGCCGGGAGGGGTACGATCATCCGTAAATGAAGGGATCAGACGCGCCATTGCTCGATGTCATCAATCTGTGAAACGACTCTAAGCGCAACGTCCGGAACCAGGAAACCTTGCTCGATCGCAAGGATCTTATAGAACTGGACACCACCTTCGAGCGTTTTCTCCTCAGGCAATTTTAATACGAAGTTGTCGTTCGTTCTTGCCTGCTCGCCGATAGTCGGTAATGACGCTCTTAGGATGTCGAACAGCTGCTCGTTAATTATTTCTTGTTCTTGTCGGCCCGTTTGAATCGCCTCGCCTCTCGCTCTGGCGATCTCCGTCCATGCGTACTGCCACCACTCGTGTGGCGCGGTTCGCAAAGGTCGCGGTTCGTCAAAATCAATTCCGAGAGTCTTTATCAAGATTTCGAAATGTCTTTGTTCTCGAGGTGCGTGGATGACAGTCGAAGGCGGTTTACACCAGAGCTTTACACAGAAACGCAGGTGCTGAAGATCTATACCTGCGCGACGCAATCGCTGAAGCAAACCATTGGCATCCAGTATGAATGCTTCACGCAAACGATCTTTCCAGACCACGCTATAACGTCCCTCGGCGACCCTCAGTGCTCCCAAATCCGGCTCATCCAGCTCGGGCCAGATCACAAACATCCCCTCGTCCAGCGTCTCTACTGGCATGCGGTAGTCGATCGCATCTTCGATGCGTACGGCGGGGTCGAAACTCGGCACTCGCGCTTCGGGAGGGAAGAAGATCCCGCGCAGATCGTCGATCTGTACGAGGACTGCCTTTCGCGGGTCACCATACCTGGCGAGTACACTGAAAAGCTTCAGATCGTCCACATCGCGATCCATCTCGTTGAGGTCGTCACCAACCAGCGTGACCTGTGGAACCCAGGAAGTAGTTGAGGGGCCAAGGGAGACATCGCGACGGCCAGCATTTCCCACTAGTGAAGTGGCCAACGACGAGATGGTAGCCGGATCGTAACCGAAGTCTTCTTCGTCAGCGCAGCCAGACCAGACTAGATGTATCAGACGACCAAACCGTGGAGCCGTCAGCAACGCGTCCGGCGCGGAGCCCCATCCGTTCGAGCGCAAGGGTCCCACTTTTATCAATGTTCCGAACGGCGCTGCCTCCCGATAACCTTTCACCGAGTGCAGGAAACAATCGTCGCTGACCGCTTCGTTTGTCGGCACATCCAAGACGGACCTAAAGTACCCCTTCGCGCTCCTGTGGCAGTAGATTCGGTATGTTGTCCTTTTGTCTATCAGTTCGAGAAGCTTTTCTCGAAGCTTGAGTCTGAGCGGACTCTCTGCGGTTTGCATCTCGCGGGAAGACTGGCGAGCGATCTCGTAGGATTGGCGAACTTCGCGGCCCCATCTTGCTTCGACGGCATCACGATGCCCAAGTATCTCGTCGATCCAGCCGAGTGTAGAGCTGCAAAAAGGTATCGGAACTGTGAGGAATTCCGCGAGATGTTTGCGCAGCTTGCCAGCCACTTCTTCGCTGTTATCCGTCTCGGAGAGCGTGAGAATAATCATGCGCACGGTTTTTCGGAGTGCGCTAAAGGGACGATAGGCCACCTCGTACTTTTCGATGGTCCAAGTCCGTCGCTGCTCGATAAAATCGAAGATCTCGGAAGCTGTAACAACCACCCGCTAGACTCTCCTAAGCACCGATATGGTAATCCCCTTCGGTGATTGGTTACCTGCCGACGCTTGAGTATCCGGGGAATACCACTGCTGGCTTAGGTCAGCCATCTTGTTCCCGACAGCTTCCAACCGATTACGTTCCATTGTGCGGTGGATCACACCCACTACGTCACCGTTGCGGAACGCTTCGGTTTCGATCACTTTCAGGAACGCTTGATCACCATCTGCGATTACAACTTGCGGAATTCCAGTAGCCCGATCGAGCTTACGCGTTCTCGCATTGAAGAAGGTGACGCGCGAAATCAATCCCGGCGACCAGGCTTGGATAGTAAGCAGCTCGCTAAGATCGCTCGTTCGGCCGGACGTCTGGAAGCGGACCCCTTCGAGCGCACGCCGCGACGCTCTTTCACCACCCACGCGCCCCGCGAAGCAGACGCGGGAGTCGGAGAGCCTGAGATTCGCCGCGAGAGGCTGCTCGGCGCCACGAATTAATCCGGCGTAGAATTCGTCGTAGGGTACGGGGTTTCCGGCTAGTGCTTGAACCGGAGCCTCGCCTTCAAATTGCCAGTCGTTCGCGTCTTTCGGAGTTATGGTCGTGCGAACCCTAGTCTTCGACCGCTCTTCGTGAACCCACACCATGCCGCGGTCGATCTTCTCGACCACAAAGCGCCCTTTCAATCTCTTGCTCTTGTGACGCAGGAACCAGTTTTCCGCGCCGTTTGCTGTGAGAGCCTTGATTCGTTCGAAGTGCGCGGCGGTATCGTTGGCCTCGTCGGTCTCCAGAACTTTGCGCATGGCCCCGAGCGCAATTAAACCAGCCGCGGCAGAATCGCAGGGCATTGAGATAAGCGCGATTCGTCGTGGTGTTGCCGCGGTGGTACGCCAGGCAAATCCGAAGCTCAGAAGGAAGTCAGCCCATCTGGGGACCGGCCGCCAAGGTTCGTTGTCTTCGGAGAATTGGATGTCCGAATGGGCCGAGGCACTGGTCGACCCAGGCAAGTGCGGCGTGAGATCTGCAAGCGTATCCGAAGTCTCCGCCGCAACAGCAGCGGAAAAAGGATCTGAGCGCGAAGGACTCTCAAGAATTGGATAGCGACCGGATTCCACTGCACTCAACGACGGAGTCGGCTGCTCCATTCATATTGTCGAACCTTATGGCAAAGTCTCAACGCAGATGACCTCCATCCGGCCATGCAAGCGCCCAAGTTGCTACGCGTAGGCGATTCCGGTTTCAGCGACCAACAGTCAGTGTCTTCCTAATTTGCCTCGAACCACTTATCCCCCTGAAACAGACCGGCTCCAAAGATGAGCGTGTGGCTGTCAGCTCTTTGGCTGCTGCTGATCCGAAGGCTACGGAGTTTATTTCGTCGATACTGCGAAAATCCCCCCTCTCTGACGCTGTCGATCTCGGCGGCCGTCGGCGTAAGGTTCCCCTCCCAATCGGCCGACCGCAGCAGTTAAAGACGGCTACACACGCGCTGCTTGCTGGATATCCACAGCTGACCGTCACAAATGACCGGTCAAAGGACTACTTTCTATCATGTTGGCAGCGTTAAGTCCAAGTGAGCTCTGAGACTCCAATGCGCGCTTGTTTGCGCTTCACACTGCGCTCGTCGAGCTCATGATGATCGGCTTAGTGATGTGGCGTTGTGGAGACGGCGCCAGTATTTGTCCACTTCCCCCCGCACCCGCGATCACGCCCTGCCGGGTCAGGACCCCGCGACAATTCGGTGCGTAACAGCCAGTCTAAAGAGAGCGGTCAGTTGCCCGAGCGGGCCGCCAAGGCGCGGTAGAGTTCAACTGGGAGCTAACCATTGCTCGGGCACGAGCTTTCGCCCTTCGCGCCAATCCTCAACTGCGTGCACATCCTGGATGTCTCCCCACACATTGGCGGCGGCGTGATCGAGCACCACTACCTGTAGCGCGCCTGCGGTGCTCCGTACGACCCTCACGAGCACGTCGAACACTTTCCGCACTGCTTCAACGTCCTCGTCTTTTAGCTGCGGATCAGGGTCGCTATCTGAAAGACGTTCGACCAATCGCTTCGGGAAATACACTTGGCTAGGCTGATCATAAACGAGCAAGCTCGGAACTGGAGACCCGCCGAGGTTCAAGAAGAACTGCTGCAACGCCAGTGAAATAGCAATGTGGTAAGAGAGCCAATTTGAGCCACTTCCGATCTCCCAAAGAAAGTCTTCTCTGTTTCGTCCTCCTACCTTCACGCTCAATTCTGTAAGGGATAGTGCGACGGGATCATTTGGACGCTCAGCATCCAGATCAGGAATAAGTCGTCCGGCGTTCAGGTTCACTGTACCCAAGGCTCGGTCGACACGTTTTCTTATCTCTTCTTCCGAAATCTCCTTTTCAAGCTGGGCAACGCGATTACGCAATTCTCGCACTTCACCTTGCAGGTCTCCATCCGTTCTCACACTTTCGTACGTGCGAAGGTCCGACTCTAGATTTCCAACAAAACGGGCAGTTGCAACGGTGCTGAACTGTCTTTCTCGCGCCTCACGAGACCGCTGCTCAAGAGCTCTCCGCCTACTTTGTATCCCACTCATCCGGTCCGCGGCGGAGCCGATCGCGGATCTCACGCGCTCGAATTCTCGATCGAACGCTGCCGGCACACGTTCGAATTGCGTCGCGGTTTCTTCGACCTCCTTGAGAGAGGCTGTAAGCACATCCAGCTCGGAAGTAGCGCCATCCAGCGGGTTCTTACAAATCGGACAAACGTGTTGAACGTCTTTGAGGCTACTCACCCACTCAGACACTTTTAGACGGTCCCGCTGTACTTCCAGTGCACCACGGAAGGCCGTCGCAGTACCCCGCAACTGCGACATTTCCGCGAGTCGCCGTCGCAATCCAGACAACTCTTGCGAAACCTGCGATTCTTCGTGTTGAAGAGCTGTCAGCTCGGATACCGCACCGCTCACCGTGGTCTCGGTCACCTTGGTTTCGACACCAACTGACGAAACGACACCTCGCAACAGTTCAATCGCTCGATCGGCATTGACAACTTGCGTCGAACCCTGAGGAATCAAGCCAAGCTCACGGGCGCGCGCAACCTTTGCCAGAATCTCAGACCTCCAGCGCTCCGTCACTTGCTGTACAGACTTTAGTTCTTGTTCCTTTTTTCTTAGATTCCTTCGGACCTCGACCAGCTCGTGACGTTTAGCCAAGATCTCGGGACTCACGGCACCAAGGACGTACGGGAAGATCGCCTTCAATTTTTCTCGGTGCTCATAACTGTCGGTCTTGTAGAACAGCACGTTTGGATTGGCTACCACGTTTTGCGGTTGAAACATGAACGCAACCAGATCGCGGAAACTAACTCGGCCGGCAAATCCTCTCATCGCTTCGTCGGCCTCGAAGTTAAGCTGACTCAAACCGGCCAATTCGTCGAGAGACCGCTTAACAGCCTCCACCGTCGTGTTTCGAGTAGGTGCCCGAGTTGGAACCTGTATGTTGGATCCTTCCAAAAGAAACATTTCGCCTGTCGCTCTGAGGTGCCCCGGCTCACGGCGCGCTAGCAACTTTTGACCGAGCTGCGTTTCTATCAGTATACCAAACCAGGAACATGCATCTCTGATAGTGGTAACTGGGATCGTGCACTTTTCAGAACCAAGACAATAATCAACTATTGGGATAATCGCAGACTTTCCCGTCCGAGACCCCCCGCTAATAACATTTACGCGACCCGCTTCGAAACGAACCCTCCTAGGTTCCAGTCCGACGCGTCGCGGCCACAATACTATTTCGCGAAGTTGGAATAGCACTTTAGAACACTACTTTTAATGTCAAGCCTATTTCGTAAAGCGTTAACTTCCCGAGCCAACTACCAAACTTATCGCCAGAGCGAAGCAATGGTCTTATTGTCTCGGGGATTCCAACCTTTGGAAAAGTTGTCGAAGTCGGAAAGACGCCGGCTTTGGCGGGATCGATTGAAAGCAGCCCCGCCACTACGGCCATTCTCAGCGATTCCGCTGTTAACGCGCGATAGGCTGAAGACCGATTTTGCAAAGAAAGGATCAAGTCGCTCTTGGACTCCCGCGCATCCGAGAACTTCGCCACGAATGCTCTCAGTCCAGACCGAAGCTGAGTTCCCGCCAACATTTCAGAAATGTCTGCATCCAATAGAACAGGCAAGACTAAAAACAAGAGAGGCAATGGCGCGGGTTCGCCACGCTCATTTCCAGAGCGATAGCCGCATGCAAACCGCCATAAGAGCGCGGCTCCCAATGCCGGATTCTGTACTGCGCTGACCTCCTTGCTGAGGACATTCACTTCTTCGAACCTTTCACTCTCTTCCTTTCAGATGAGCCGAGTTCCTTCTGATACTCGGGATGCCAACCAACCTCTTCTGCGTCGGCCAGCGCATGGAAACTTCCTGGGGTAAAATGATCCGGCACCTCCAAACCCTCAAGTCTGGCACGGTGCGACCCGCAATCAAGATATAGTAACTTACCTCGCTCGACTTGATTTCGTCTCTTGTGAACCAATTCGTTTTGTTCTCGCCGGTTCCACCAAAATACGGTCAATGCTTCGGCGAATTCGTCGAAGCTTGACGGATGAACCATACCGGCTTTGCTCCAGTTCGTTCTGTCGACGCAAGCTCGCAGAAAATCATTAATAGCGTGGAATTTCTCGTCGTCGTCGCATTCGATCAATTCAATCTGGCGAACGTAGGTGCGCAGGAGATCGGCTTTCACTGCCTCTGCGGTCGGTCTGCTCGCCCAGCTGACTAAAATCTCGCGAGCACTACACTTCCGAACGAATCCAATGACCGTAGATCTGAAATCGTCATATTCGACCGCAGCCTGCAGACCTTGCTCCAATAGAGAATCAGTTTGACTCTTGATCCACCCTAAGGCCTGGTACAGAACGGCCTCTACGAACTCCGGCGGAACGAACTTTTTCTCTAGAAGGTGCCTCAGGTCTGCCTGAGGCCTCCCGCTTCCGGTCACGAGCCGGAAGTGTTGAACGATTCCGACGATCGTCTCTTCTTTCGCAGCAAGGAAATGAGCTGCAAAGCGAATCGCGGATCCGTTCGTATCTGAATTTGATTTCCGCGTTTCATCTCTATGATGCGAAAGGATCTTTCTTGCCTGACGTATTGCAGCGCCCGCTTCGGCTTCGTTGCTTGCTTTGTGGAAAAGTTCCGCTAACCGACCTGTCTTAGGGGCCGAAACATAAAGCTCGAAGATCGTTTTATTCACAGAAAGCTTTCCAGCCTGCACCGCGTCTGCCCAGTTGGCAAATGTCTTCCAGAATGCCAGTGCGTTATCGGCGATGGGATTGCCTGTCGAGGTGCTCTTTGTCTGTATAGCTACTCTCCGCCCGTCTCGCTGCTCCTCTCCGACGTCTTCGAACAATTCTAAACTGTACGTCGCTCCCGATTCGCCTTCGAGCAAGATCTGCAGAAGGCGAGTAGCTTGAAGCGAATAACCGAGGTACTGGCCCGGAGCTTGAGCCGATCTCCGTGCTGGTGGATTGGATTCTTTCGCCTTGCGAGCGGGCGAACCGACCCCGAGCTCCAATTGCCTCATTTACATCAACGCCTCTCGTCACAGCCGACCGTCATGTGCCGGTCAGTTTCGGCTGCCCATCGGCATCGCCCTGCCCCACGCACGGCTACCCACTTCCTATCTAAGTTGAGCGATGCATTCTTAAGAACGCTTTACGCTGCCATGTTACGCCGAAAACGTGTCAGAAGCACCACGGCCCTCGCGACATTTCCACAAGGAGTTGCGCCGGATCGTTGGCCATCCAAGCATTCCACGCGACGCTGCGCTGTGAGTCGCCCCGCGAGCGCTGCGTAAAACTCCGCGTCGCGGCCCACACCTACCACTCCAACCCCGCCTGCGATCTCCGCTTCGCCGCCGCTCTCATTGGTGGCGTTCGCTGCGCTAGCACGCCGCGCCAGCCCGTTCGGGCCGCTGCGCTCTGGCACGTCCTGCCGCCCGCTCCGCTCGCGCATCTGGAATCTGCGCTGCGACCTCCAGATTTGGGTGAGAGGTCGCCGCGAAAAATGTTGCGCGGGAATGAAAGCAACACAAAGCACGCCCTGCCGCAGGAGCGGAAGCGGGCGAAAGGAGCAAACGACAATGAGACGAAGGTTCAAGTGCGATCCCAAGTGGATCACCGTCAGGTATCCGGCGAAATGCGCCGAACCGAATTGCCAGACGGGAATCAATTCCGGCGAGCGAGCGTTCTACTACCCCGGCGATAAGGCGCTGTACGGCACTCGTTGCGGTCACGGCGAGAAAGCCGAACGCGACTTCAACGCCCACCGGATCGACGAAGACGGATTCTAAATCAAACAGTGAAGGAATTGGAGGTAAGTGTCATGTCTATCAACAAAGCAATCGTGGTCGGAAATCTGGGCCGTGATCCCGAGGTTCGCGCACTGCCGTCAGGTCAGAACGTGGCGAATTTCTCGCTGGCGACGACCGAGCGTTTCACGGATCGGAGCGGTACCAAGCAGCAGCGTACCGAATGGCATCGCGTGGTCGCATTCGGACCGCTTGCGGATACGTGCGAACGGTTCTTGAGCAAAGGCCGTCAGGTTTACATCGAGGGTCGGCTCACTACCCGCCAGTACGAGGCGAAGGACGGGAGCGGCACGCGCTATCGAACCGAAATCGTCGCCCTGCAAATGCGTTTGCTAGGGAATCGGAAGAACGGTAGCGCCGCGCCGAAAGCAGAGGCATCCGACGACATCCCGTTTTAGTTCTCACCACGCAACGGGAGAGCCGCGAAAGCGGTTCTCCCTCAACTATTCAAATCACAATCGGAGACTACGGAAATGGACATCTACGCAATCGTGACCGACAAGATAATCAATCTACTTGAACAAGGCGTCGTGCCGTGGCGCAGGCCGTGGACCTCAGCCGGACTGCCGCGCAACCTTGTGAGCAAGAAGCCATATAGAGGCATCAATCACTTTCTGCTTTCCGCATCGAAATATGTTTCACCGTTCTGGCTGACGATGCGCCAAGCCAACGAACTAGGCGGACACGTCCGCAAAGGCGAGGAAAGTACGATCGTCGTTTTCTGGAAGGTTGAAGACTCGAAGCAGAGCACGGAAGACCTCGACAACGAGACGGCCGACGCGAAGGCGCGCCGACGGTTCTTGCTTAGATATTATCGCGTGTTCAACCTCGAACAATGCGAACTGCCGCAGGCGGTCCTCGACAAGATTCCGACAGTCGAGACGCACGAGCACGATCCGATCGAAGCGGCCGAACGGATCATCGCGGCAATGCCCGAACCGCCGGAGATTCAGCACGCGGGCTCAAAGGCATTCTACAGCCCGATCACAGATCGAATCACTCTGCCGCCGCGCGAACTTTTCGCGAGCGCTGAAGAATACTACGCCACAGCGCTGCACGAGACCGTGCACAGCACCGGTCATCAGAAGCGCCTTGCGCGAGAAGGCATTTGCGAAGTCGCTCCGTTCGGTTCCGCCGTCTACTCAAAAGAAGAATTGTGCGCGGAAATGGGAGCCGCCTACCTTTGCGCGGAAGCCGGCATTACAGCCGCAGTCATCGAAAATCAGGCCGCGTACGTGGCCGGCTGGCTCAAGAAGCTTCGCGACGATCGCAAGCTCCTGATCCACGCAGCTGCGCAGGCGCAGCACGCCGCGGATTATATCCTCCGGGCCCCGCGCACAGTCTGAAAATCGGCGGCGCCCGCGCGATGCGCGGGCGCCGCTGTCCTGTTGATCACACTCTCAGTGCCGGCACCAGATATTCCGACATTAGTCTCTCGATCTCCGTCTTCGGAATTCGAATCGAACGGTGATTGCCCAGGCGGAGAACACCTATCTGGCGCCTACCAATCATCTCGTACATTGCGGAATTGGAGACACTGAGCATCTTTGCAGCTTCCTTCACCCGCAGGGTGACCCTATCTCTATAAATGCTCTCCGTACCCGTTCCACCCAAAGCGCCGCCTGAAGCTGCGATGCCTCGTGTTCGTAGCACACTCGCAACCTTTGCTCCGCTCAGCCGAATCAGGTTCCCCAACTCGCTTGTGATCTGCGTTACCAGCCGAGGAAAATCATTCGGCATGATCTCTCCGGCCTGGTCTAATTGACGAATCAAATCGCTAACTCCTGCTGTCATCTCAGACTCTCCTCAAAGATTTCTTTCGGTTCCCTCGTGTACCCTGAAAACAACTGGTATGGCGCCAGATGGGTAGCGCGTCTCTGTCGACGCGAGCGGCCGACCATCGTTCCACTTGTTACAGAATATCGGCTTCGCCGAGAAAATTCTCTCTACTTGTTCGATCATCTCGGCTCGTGTGGATTTGCGAATCGCGGCTGCTCGAACAGCGGCGGACGTTACTTCGCGGATTGATGCGGAATAAAGTCAGTCAAAAGGTATTCAACGAATTTCCACTCGCCGCTACGCCGAAGGATGCTCTCAAGCGATTCGCGGGCCGCGTCCCAATTACCACCATTCAATCCCCTCAGAATAGCCCAACACAACTGGTCTGCCCGACTCATCGGTGTTCTTGTTGTCTGGCCTCGAAGGCGCACTGGAAGCTTCGGATACTTCCTATGCTCGTGCAATCTTAACGCTCGGACAAGAACTCCGTATTCAAATGGAGCCAAAATGAATTTGCCGTCGCCTCCGACATATTCGCCCCTTCCTGAGAACCTCGTGCGTCGCGCAACCGCTCCATCGGCAATTGCATAGTCCCCGCCGCCGAGGAAGCTCATAACTCTTGCAAAGCCAGTAGGGATCGATGTAGCCGTTGGGGCAGCAAACGATGTACCAGATAGCCACGCGCCAGATATCTGCCCTTTCAGCTTTGAGAGGAGCTTTTCGGGAACGTAGTACCACAAGTAGTCGAGAAAGCCGAGTCCGTGGACAAATGGATGCGCGAATGCTTTGTTGGTTGCTGCCTCAACTACCGTTACTGCTAGGTCCAAGTATTCAGGATAAACAAGAAACGCTTCCTTGCTTAGATTGACGGCCCATGTCAAGTACTCGAACGCACGCGTCTTTCCCGATTGCTGCCCAGTTAATCCGTCAACGAGTCGATCGTATTCATCGATGGAATGCTCCGCTTGTTCGATCGCGTACAGTCCAATGTCACTTTTGCCGGAAAATTTGCCATGCAGTGTGGTCCGCGCTTCTGCGGGAAGTGTACTGGTTTCCGACAATAAGCTTCTAAGTTCGTAGTTTGCTATCGAATAAACTCCGCGAGCTTTAGCTGGGCAGGCTGTGCGACCCCAACTGTTGCCAGCTGCAGCAAAGATCAGAACTCCCTTACCGATAGCCTCCTCAGCCGCCCGACAAATCTCGCATCGCCTCGGTCCCCAACACGCGTTGAAGCAGCCCAAACTTAGACTTATCCGATTTGCACCTAGTTTAACTGAGGCATTTATTGCGTGCGCAACGGCCTCCTGATCGAATTGTCCGTCCTTATCAGCCACCTTCATGTTGAGAAGCCGCACACTTGGGGAAGTCAAGGTAAGTAGCAGAGCTACCGTGGTACCATGGCCGTTGAGGTCTTCGCCCAAGTTGTCGTCATCAGTACCAGTCTCAAGCACGCAGTCGTAGTTACGATCGATAAGTCCTTGTAAGAGAGGGTGCTGTTTATGGATACCAGTGTCTATGATGGCGACAGTTTCCGGATGCCCGGATTGACCACGTAGCAAATTGTTGTAAAGGAAGTTTTTCGGTGCTCTCCGCGGAACCGACACAACAAAGTCGGGCGACGGTAGCCGATTTGCTAAGATTTCTTTGGGAGTCTTAGGTTCACGGGTTCGGGATCGCATCAATCTGTCGAAGTCTGGCCCCTGATTAGGACTCAACGATCCGATTTGAAGAGGTCCTAGCAAAGCGAGAGGTAGATAGGGACAATAATAGAGCTGCTTGTCTCGATCAAATAGCTGATCCAGAAGCTGACTCACAGTGATGCTCTAGAGATCCGGCAAGTAGAAATCGGTAGTGGTTTGAATGAGCGGTTAGGGTTTTCTTTTGGAGCCGAACAGAGCCCCATATCCGCGCTGCCCGACAAGCAACCAGACGACTAGCGAGTAAAGTACGAAACCGAGCAATAGGCCTATGGGATAGAACCACCAGACATTAGGGTCGCTTTCCAGGAATCGGATAGCCGCCCCTCCCAGTACGACGGAAATCAGCGAACCAAGAATCGCGGGATTGAAGGACTCAAAACGTCGGATGAAATATCGTACTAACCAACCGACCACCGTGCCGAGAGATAGAGCTCCAACGTCAGGAATAAGATTAGCTGAGAGCATAGATGGAGACTAACTTGGTTGCTATAAATGTGCTTAACGCACTACCGTTTCTTTGAGGGCTGCTCTTTTAATAGTGTGATTACCATTGAATGTCTAGAGACCAAAGCCGAGATACTGTTCACCAGGTGCGGCCACGGTAAACGCTGCGCGCAAAAAGTGCATCACGCAGCGAGAGTAAAAAGGTGCAGGAGGCTAACCTGGGAGTGGTTGTGAGTTCTGTCTGGCGGTACGCGATGGGTTCTCCGAGTTTTGCCGGTTCGGCGCAGTGGTGGGCAAGTAAGCGGCCTGTCTGCCGTTTTGAGACTGAAGCTGTCCTTTCATCGCGAACCGCGCTAACAAGCGGTCTGGTCGGAGTAGATTTCGGCACTGTGCGAACATCAATCGCAATTGGACAATGCGCGCTGCTCATCGAGATTTACAACTGGTTCACCGAGGCTTCGACACCGCCGATTTGAAGGACGCCAAAGCGCTATTAGACGACTTTGAATATAGAGAAGCGGCCAGAAGGGCGTGCAGGAAGCATTGAGGGCACCGGTCAGATCAGGCAGCTTCGCGAAAAGGTGATCAAGGAAGCCCCGTTTCGATTCTTCCGTGCTCCATGTCGCCAGAACGATTCAACCACACCAGCATGTCGCAGAACCCGCCAGAGAGCCTTGCGACGCCAGTACGACTTGAGCGTCGGTTCATGGACGAGATTTACAAAACTGGCCGCTAGACGCTTTGCCACATTCGGAGAGTCTATCGCGTGGGCTCGATCACTGCATGCTGCGCGGCGATGATGGCAGCCCGCCTTCTACGGTCCTTTGAAGAAGTCGACGACATGAACGTCGAGAGCTCGGGCGAGTTTCACTATAGTCGCCAACGACGGGCTGCGCTTGCCGCGGAGAATCTGCGACAGGTGCCCTTTCGAGAACTCGGTCTCGAGGTAGAAGCGATCCAGCGAGCCGTATTTCTGGATTACGATCTCGCGCAGCCTTCGGCGGAAAAGAGCCTCCTCGTTTGTCACACGGCGCGTCTAGCAAAAGAGCGTAGGCCCGGCGTTTGCAATTGCAAACGCTCAGTTGATGGTTGGAACGATCGGTCGCCGCGCGACGCGAGGCGAGGTCTCTTCTTCACGAGCTACCGTTGCGACCATTACGATAAGGGCGCCCGTTCGAGTGACCGTTCGTTTCGTGCACGCTGTACTGCTCGGGTTGCTTATATAGAGTACGCCGCCCGACGCCAAGGATCTGCGCGGCCCGAGACTTGTTCCCACCGGCAAACGATATCGTTCGGGCAATCAACTCGTTCTCGACTTCCGCCAACGTGGAGCCAAGTCGAACCGTGAAGCCGAGTTCCGCCCCCGATTGAGAGGCGACAGCTTTCGACAAGTCACCAACCGACAGCATCGGCGACCGGGACACGATAACGGCGCGCTCGATCGCGTTGCGCAATTCACGGACGTTGCCCGGCCAGTGATGGGCATTGAGGGCGTCCAGGCAATCCGGAGCGATTCCCTGAACTGCCTTGCCATGCTCGCGGTTAAATATGCGGATGAACTCTTCGGCCAGTAACGGCACATCATCGAGCCGGTCCCGCAGCGGGGGGAGTTCAATCGGAAACACGCACAGCCGGTAGTACAAATCTTCGCGTAGCCGACCCTCGCGGATAGCGCGCTCAAGCGGACGATTGGAGGCGGCCAGAATCCGCACATCAACCGCAACTTCCCCGGAGCCTCCAAGCCGCGAAATCTTCTTATCTTCGAGAACGCGAAGCAGTTTGGCCTGCATCTCCGGCCGCATCTCTGTGATTTCGTCGAGCAGAAGGGTTCCGCCGTTCGCGCGTTCGAAACAGCCTTCGCGTCGGCGGTCCGCGCCCGTGAATGCGCCGCGCTCATGGCCGAACAGTTCGCTTTCGATCAGGGTCTCAGGAACGGCCGCGCAATTGATGGGGACGAAGGGCCGGCTACGGCGCGGCGATTTGTCGTGGATTGCACGTGCGGCCAGCTCCTTTCCCGTACCGCTCTCGCCAGTAATGATTACCGGCACGCTCGTGGGAGCGGCTTCTTCGATCAGGCGTATGGCCCGGCGTATCGCTAGCGACTGACCAACCAATTTTCGCTCGCGAGTAAAAAATCAAACCCCGCCTCCTCCGCACAGCCGAGGCGTACACATAGTAGGACTGTGGATAACCTGTCAACAGATCGGTTCTTGTTTCTGTCCGGCTGTTAACAAAATCTTAACGACCTAGAGCGGCTCTGCCGCGTTCGTCTGATCTCGAACGCCGAACCAGGAAGAGCGATTGCGCGCTGGGCGAGAGCGAGCGAGGAGGCGACTCGCCCCTCGACCAACGGCGGTCCTCCAGTCCGCAGTGTGCCGATTTTGCACACTGCATCGGCGAAATCGCCGAATCAGCCAAGTTCCTCGGCAGCTTTTCGCCGAGTGTGCAAAAACTGCACAGGCACACTTTCTCTTCCGCCAAATGATCGCCAAATCTCTCTGCCCGAGCGCGCGTCCAGAACCGCGTCGCCTCTGGTTCGTCACCGTTCAGTGCGGATCGAGAAACGGCACCGCCGTTGCTCAACAGCAGATTGGATGAGTGCGGGGTTGCGGGGAGCTTCCGACGTCGGGGGTCTTCTATGTCGTATCAAGCGCCGCACCAAGTCACGTCGCGGGCGACACTGTCGCCCGCAACCGTCGAGGAACTCCTCGCAGATCCATCGCGCACGAGAGGCTTGGTTCTCGAGTCCGTGCCCGAACTTCTAACGCAAGTTGCGTCGCGCGTAGCGTCGCTGAAAACACTCGAGGGCGCGCTGCTCGCCCTGATGCTAAGTCAGCGGGTCGCGAACGGCGGCGCCAGGAACGTCGGCAGTGCGCTTCTGGGTGCGGCGGAACTCGCGAAACTTCTGGGCGTTCCAGAATCGTGGGTCAGAGAACAGGCGCGCCTCGGCAACCTCCCATCGTTCAAACTCGGTCACTACGTTCGCTTCCGGATCGAAGAGGTCGAGCGCTTTCTCGCCCAACGCGCCAGCCAAGCCGCTTGACTTTCGCGCCTGCTGTCTATACGCTGCGTATAGTATGACCGGTGTGGAAATTCGTGCGCTCAGAGAGAAATTTGGCTGGACTCAGATGGCCTTGGCCGAGGCCGTAGGAGTAACCTCGAACACCGTGGCCCGCTGGGAGCGCGGCGAAATGGCGATCTCCGAACCGGCCGCCAGACTCCTCAAAAAAATCGCCGCCGAGCAACGGTCACGGACTGGGAGGAGGTGAGGGCACTGTGGCTTCTATAAAGCGGTTCCATCAGAACGGATGTAATGGACAGAATTGCGAGTGCGCGTGGCGCCTCGACTACCGCCCGCAGGGTCTCGCCGGTCCGCGCAAGCGCATCGAGTTCCCCACTAAGAAGGCGGCCGAAAGACATCTCACCGCCACGGCGCACAAAGTCTCGCGCGGCGAGTACATCGAGCCGGCCAAGATTCCTACCTTCGGCAAGACCGCCGAAGACTGGATACAGGAAAAAATCGATCGACACCCGGCAACGGTTGCGGGTTGGCGCGTGCATATGCGCCACCTAACGAAGCTCGACAATCTTCGGCTCGATCGAATCGACGTGACTATGATCGAGAGGGTACGCGATGACCTTCGCGCAACCTTAAGTGCGAAAACAATAAGCGCCGTGCTCACCACCGCCGCGGCCATCTTCAAGATGGCGATACGCCGCGGATATGCGACCACGAACCCGGCTGCGATTGCGGAGCGGCCGCGAAGGACGGTTGCGGAATTAACAGTTGCGGGAGAAACTTCCGAGCGCGAAAAAGGCTTGCGCGCGGTTCGGACGGACGAGGTGCTAAGTGGCGACGAGATCAGAAAGCTCCTCGCGCACGCTGACCCGGGCCTGTACCGCACGCTGTTCGCGACGGTTGCTGCGACGGGCATGCGGCCCGAGGAAGTGTATGCATTGAGATGGACCGACGTGCAGTTCGACGATAATCAAGTTTTCGTGCGACGCTCGCTTTCTTGGTCGCGCGGCCCCGAAGAAGAGGGCCGTGTTCGACCTAAATTCTATGAGCCGAAAACGCGTTCGGGATATCGCACGCTGCCATTGCCGGCTGCGTTGGTCACGGCTTTAAGAGTTTGGAAAATGCAGTGCCCACCATCTGAGTTTGATCTGGTATTTTGCCGCGTCGATGGTCAACCACTGCACCGCTCGAACGTCCTACGCCAGGGTTTGTATCCGGCTCTAAGTCGGGCGAAGCTCCGGAGCGCCAACGTTAAGACCCTGCGGCACTCTTATGCGAGCGGACTCATCGCGGCTGGCGCGCCCATCACTGAAGTTCAACACCGGCTCGGGCATTCAAATCCGGCCGTGACGTTGCAAGTTTATTCGCATTGGTTTCCCGACGCAGACAGCGGCGCATCGGATCGCTTCGCGCAGGGCTTTTTTGGGAAGCCGAAGAAAAGTGGGCAAAAAGTGGGCACTGAAACGAAGCTTGCGGCGCGCCGAAAGGTCGTGAAGCTCATAAACGCTTGATATTATAAGATAATTTTGGGTCGCCCCCTTAGCTCAGATGGATAGAGCACAGGATTCCTAATCCTGGGGCCGTGGGTTCGAATCCCGCAGGGGGCACCATCAGCCCAGCGACCCGCCGCGCCTCCAACCGCAAATGTTGATCGTCATTTAGCAAAGCTGCCAAATTTTGATCATGCCAAAAGCCAACGATTCCATTGTCGTCTGCACCTATCGCGTGAAAGCCGGGCGCGACAAGGACTTCATCGCGCTGCTGAAGCGCCACTGGCCCACACTTCACAAACTCGGCCTGGTCCACGAGCAGCCTCGGATGGCTCTGCAGGGACGGGACGGTGACAAGACCTCATGCTTCGTCGAGGTGTTTGCGTGGAAAGACCGCGGTTTCGAGGCGGCGCACGAGCATCCCGAGGTGCTCGCGCTATGGGAGCCGATGGAACAAATGTGCGAGCCGCGCGACGGACACCGGGCCACAGAATTTCCGCACTATGCAGTACTCGCGCTGTGAAGGCGCGCGCCCCCTTCGAAATCCGCCAGACCGAAACCGCTTTCAACGCGCTGGCGAGCGCCCAACGCCGCCAGATCCTGATGGTGCTGCACTTCCGCGGAGGCCAAATGACAGCGGGCGAGATCGCCGACCGCTTCTCATGCGCATGGCCAACGACCACCCGCCACCTGAAAATCCTCGAGCGCGCAAAGCTAGTCCGGGTACGGAAGCAAGGCCGCGAACGAGTCTACAAACTGGATTCACGAAACCTGCGCGCGACCATAGGCAAATGGCTGGATTGGTTCGACGACGCGCGACGATCCGGATCTCGCCTCTCTCTATCAGGGAGAGGCCGCTCCGAGTCTTCTCGGCGCGGGTGAGGGTCCAAATCCAAGATGACCTTTTCGGTCCTTCCCGCCGTCCGATACCGTTGCTTTACGGGAAAGGCAGCCCCGCGCAGCGAGGGAGGTGAGGTGGCAGCTCCTTCTCGCGATTGTTCCCCTTCCCTCGAGGGAAGGGGTTAGGGGTTAGGTTGGCGCCGTTCCACCACACCGCATTTCGTCATCCTGACTCTTATCTTGGTGTCATCCCGACCGAAGCGGAGGGACCTCGGATCTGAAATCCTTGAAGGACGTTCTAGGACAGATCACGACCCGGAACTAACGCGCCGACGGCTCCACCAAATTGCATGAGTAGGTCTTGATCACTAGCCAGACTTCCTTTCCGGCTTCGATTCGCAGCGAATCTATCGCGCCAGGTGTTAGGTGTACCTCGAAGGTTGCGCCTGCTTCTATCGCTACTACTACCCTAACTCCTTCACGGCGGGTTGATAGGACTCTTCCTTGGAATGAGTTGCGGGCGCTCAGGCCTTGCGGATGCTCGGATGCTAACATTATGTCGCCGGCGCGGATTGCTATTCTTACTCGCGCGCCTGGCTCCGCGTGGCCTAGCGGGACTTCCAGTTGAGTTGCGCTTCCGTCCAGCTGGCATAGCATCGTGCCTTGAGTTTCGGCGATCGATCTTACTGTTGCGTCGAAGACATTTTCGAAGCCTACTACCTGCGCGATCGTTTCGTGGCGCGGCGTCGTTAGTACGTATTGCGGCATCCCCTGCGCCAGGATGCGTCCGCCTTCGAGCACTACCACTCGTTCTCCTAGCGCGAAGGCCTCGTCGGGTGAATGCGTTACGTACAGGATTGGAATTTCGTGGGACGCATTCCAGGCGCGCAGGTCGTCGAGGATCTTTGATTTAGTGGCGTGGTCGAGCGCCGCGAGCGGTTCGTCGAGCAGGATCGCCTCCGGATTTGTCACCAGCGACCGCGCGAGCGCCGTGCGCTGGCGCTCGCCGCCGGAAATCTCCCCCGGCTTGCGCGCAGTGAGATGCGCGATGCGAAACGACTCGAGCATCGTCATCATGCGCGCACGGCGCTCATCGGCAGGCAGCTTCGCGATCCCGTATTGAACGTTTTGCGCGACCGTCAGATGGGGAAACAGCGCGAGATTCTGAAACACGTATCCCAATCGACGCGCCGCCACCGGCATATCGATGCGCTCGTCGGAATCGAACAGCACGCGCGCTCCTAGAGCTATCCGGCCCGCGTTAGGCCGCGCGAAACCCGCGATACAATTCAGCAGCGTCGTTTTTCCGCCGCCCGACGGGCCGAGGATCATCGTGAAACCGGGCGCCGCCTCGAAGCCGGCCTCGAGCGCGAAGCCGTTCGAGGTCCGATGCGCGATGCGCACCGATAGCCGCGGGTCGGAGGTCACAGTTCGCCGTGCTAGCGATGCATCGGCCAGACCGCCCAGACTCGGCGGTTGAGCGAATAGGTGATCGACAGCGTGACGAACGCAAACACCAACAGCAGAAGCGCCATGCGATTCGCTCCGGCGTAGTCGAGCGCCTGCGCCTGATCGTAAATGGCAATCGAAACCGTGCGCGTCACCCCCGGGATGTTCCCGCCGACCATCAGCACGACGCCGAACTCGCCGAGCGTATGCGCGAAGCTCAGCACGAAGCCGGTGACTACGCCGCCGACCGACATCGGCAGCACGACGCGGATGAAGGTACGAAACCGCGACGCACCGAGTATCGACGACGCGTTGATCAGGTTGCGATCCACCTGCGAGAACGCCGCCGCCATCGGCTGCACTGCGAACGGCAGGCTGTAGATGACCGACGCGATAGACAGACCTGCGAATGTGAACGGCAACCCGTGACCGGTGAGAGACTGATACCAGCGGCCAATCGGGCTGTTCGAGCCCATCGCGACCAGCACGTAAAAGCCGAGCACGGTCGGCGGAAGCACGAGCGGCAGCGCGACGACCGACTCGACGAAAAATTTCCATCGCCAGCGGGTGAAGCTTAGCCACCATGCGATCGGCGTTCCGATGATCAGCAGAATTGCGCAAACAACCAGCGCGAGTCGCAGCGTGAGGAAAATCGCGCTCCAGTCCATCGGCGGTCAGTGCGGCGCGGAAATTTTCGTCGCGGCGACGTCGTTGGGAATCGAGAAACCATATCGCTCCATCAGCGCCACGGTCTCAGGCTCCTTGAGAAATTTCAGAAACTGGTTCGCGAGCTCCTGGTTGCGCGACGATTTCAGAATCACGGCGGCCTGGATGAGCGGCGGATAGTCCGCCGCCGGGACTTCGACGTAGCGTCCGCTGTCCTTCATCGCGGGCGCCACCGCGAGCGACAGCGCGAGGAGGCCGACGTCGGCGTTACCGGACTGAACGAACTGGGCAGTCTGCGAGATATTCTCGCCGAGCACGAACTTGCCTTTGACCTGGTCGTAAATTCCGGCGTGGCGCATCGCCGCGACGGCCGCGGTCCCATACGGCGCGTGTTGCGGGTTGGCGATCGCGATTTTTCCGATCCCGGGATCGAGCAGCGCCGCCAGGCCGCGGCTCAAGTCGAGCTTCGACGCGTTGGGAACCCACATCACGAGTTTTCCGCTTGCATATTCGTACATAGTGCCAGACTCAGCCAGGCCCGCAGCCTCGAGCTTCTCCGGATAGCCCACGTCGGCGGAAAAGAACAGATCGAACGGCGCGCCATTTTGAATCTGTGCGAAAAAATTCCCCGACGAACCATACGTGAGCTTGACCGCGACTCCGGTTTGATTTTGAAATCGCGCGGCGACATCCTTGAACGCGAAGGTCAGGTCTGACGCCGCCGCGATCTTGATTTCGGCGGCGCCGGCCTCCGGATGCCAGAAGCAAACCAGCGCCGCGAGGAGTAAAAGCGCCCGCGACCACAGCTTCACGTGCGCCATAATACTTGTCATATCGCTTGAATAATGGCACAGGTTTGGATGATCGCACAGTGGCGGCAGCCGTTTCACTTGATTCGCGCTGGCACTCGTCATTAAGTAGGCGCATGGCGAACACGAACAAACTCGCGGTATTTGGCGCCGGGTGCTTCTGGGGTGTCGAGTCGGCTTTTCGCGCGGTCGAGGGCGTGGTTGATGTTGCGGTCGGATATGCGGGCGGGAACGTGCCGAAGCCCAACTATCGAACGGTTTGCGGCGGCAAAACCGGACACGCCGAAGTCGTGCAGGTCGAGTACGATCCGGCGCGGGTATCGTTCGAGCGGCTGCTGGAAGTTTTTTGGCAGATTCACGACCCGACGACGCTCAACCGGCAGGGACCCGACGTCGGCACTCAGTACCGCTCGATAATTTTTTATTCCGATGAGAATGAGCGCAAGGCCGCCGAGGAATCGAAGCGGCGGCTCGACGAATCCGGCAAGCTCGCGCGCCCGGTCGTCACGCAGATCGTGCCGGCCGCCGAGTTCTATCGCGCCGAGGAATATCACCAGCGCTACTACGAGCGGATGGGTATCGCGCCGAGCTGCGGGATACACGGACGCGTCGACTAGAACTCAGCTGTGCGCAGCCCCCTGCCGCATCGTTGCTATGCGGCCGCGCTCGGACGCGACGAAACCGCCTGATGCCATCGCGCGAGGTTTTTCTGATCCGGCTGAATCGAGATGTTGTTGAACTTCGCAAAGTCGACGACCACCAGCGCGGTGATGTCCGCGATTGAGTACTTGTCGCTGGCGAGAAACTGCTTGCCCGCGAGCTCGCGGTCGAGCCATTGGTAGCGCTGCTCGACGACCTTGCGGCTCTGCTCGCCCATCTCAGGAATCTGCTTGATTCGCGCGCGCGTCAATTCGTGCGAATGTCCCCAGACCATCCCGACCGGCACGAACAGCGCCAGTTCAATCCGCCGATTCCACATCTCGACGGTCGCCTGCTCGAACGCGCCCTTGCCGAACAGCGCGGGCTCGGGATGGAGCAGCTCGAAGTAGCGGCAGATCGCGACGCTCTCGGCAAGATACCGGCCGTCGTCGAGCTCGAGCACCGGGATTCCACCCAGTGAATTCTTTTTCAGAAACTCCTCCTGGCGGTTGACGCCCTTGAAGATGTCTATTTCCTCGAGCGGAACGCTGAGGCCTTTTTCCGCCAGGAATATGCGCACGCGGCGCGGATTTGGTGCCAGTTTGTAGTCGTAAATTTTCATTCGATTCTCCGTCTAACTGATCCTGCCGAGATATCTAACCCATCTCGCGGGCAAACGTCACGCCGAGAGGGATGCGCTATGAGCCGGTCTTCAGTCGGTTCGGTGCTTGCTCGGCGACGTCGTGGGGCTCAAGCGCTCGATCGTCAGTTTTGAAATCGACGGTGAACCAATACGTTGCTATGTATCCCATCAACAGCGTGAAGAAGCCGGTCTCCAGCAGCGGAGCGGACAGAGTCGGGAGCGCGTGCTGAAATGCGGTCGGGTGCGCGAGCATCCGAAAAGTGATCGGCACCGAGACGCTGGCCAGGAGATAGCTCGCGACCGCCATCCAGAGCGCGCGGCGCCGCGAGGGATTGTGGACGGTAGCGACGGCGATTTGCACGAACGGAATCACCAGCAGCACCAGGTAGTGATGCCATGCGATTGGCGACAGCAACAGCGCGGTCACGATCCACAACGAATAGATTCGATAGTAGTAGTCGCGGCGTCCGCTTGCGGCGAGCGTCGCGCGGATAGTCATGCCCAGGATGATCGCGTCCACCGCGACAATCGCGGCGCGCCGGATCGAGTCGGCCACTGGTCCCGGCGTCGAACCGAACAGCGCCCAGAACATTCTCGACACGAACGGCGCCACGGAAATAACGAAGGGGAAGTTCATCCGGTCCATGTTCGAGACCCAGAGGGCGCCGTGGATAAAGCTGAAACATCGGGCGAAGCCGAGAAAGGCGACGGTGATGAGCCCGCCGGCGACTATTCCGCCGATCGCAAATTCGAGCGCCTTCCATTTTCGGCGCAGCGCGAAATACACGAGCAGCAGAAATGGAAACGCGCGGAGCATCCCGGCGATCGCAACGAACAGCCCGGCCGCGCCCTCGCGCTCATCGTCCATCGCGCGCATCGCGAGCGTCAGCAGCATGAGGATCAGCACCTGCGTCTGTCCCCAGAAAAAATTCCAGCCCACCGGGTAGTAGGTGAGAATCAGCGCGCCAAGCAGCCAGGCTGTCGCCGAGTCGAGGTCCGGTCTTCGCACCAGCAGACCGATAGCAACCGCGAGCGCCACGAGATTGAGCGCAGTCCAAATCCAGAATGCGGTGGCGGGAGGAAACAGGGTCAGAGGTTCGAAGCACAGCAGAAAGAGAGGAGTGTCGGCGGCGTGGATCAGCGGGCCGGTTTCGAGGCCGAGCCGGTTGCCGATCGCGGTGAGGTCGATGGTGTAAGGATCGAGACCCTGGCGCATCGCCAGCGCGCAATCGTAGTAGTTAGCGAAATCGAGCCGATGCGCGAGAGGCGGCAGGCTGGTGAAGGCGCCGACGAGGCGAAACAGTGCCGCGAACCAGATTAGCGCTACGATCGCTGGCCGTCGCAGCGCCGCGGCGAGTCGATCGCCATTCACGTGCGCATACCAGCACAGCGCGTCATTGGATGCCAGTGACTGTCACCGCTCAAGTGACGGCACGAAGAGTCGCGAGCTGCTATAGCAGATCGATTGGCTCGCGTTCTTGCAGCTCGCGGTCGATCGACCGGCGCGGTTTCTGGAGACCGTAGTCTCCATTGAACAGGGGGCGAAGTTTAAGAAGGAGGCGGCTCAGCTTTCCAGGGTACGAGGATCGTGCCTGGTCTATCTCATGCTCCGAGTGGCGGAATCCATTAGATGTCGTTGGCAGCATCCTCGCGCCCTCCCCAGTGCGTTAGATACTTTCATCCCGCCCATCCGAACCGCCTCCCGCCTAAAGACGGAGCAATCAATGTGCCATTAGTCATTAATTAATAGCGACGCTAATAGCGCACGCGATCTCATCTTCAGTCAACCGATGGCTACAGATTGTAGAATGAGTGCAACATTTTGTCGCTGACGCTACTTATCTCATTCCTCAGCTATCATTTGCGCGCACGTGCTGAATCAATCAGTTCCGAAGCCTAGCAACTCCAAGACTCGTAAAAGCGTCGCTAGCAGCATCTGGTGCACTTGCGCCGATCAACGCCTCGGCTCCGCGCGAAGACTACCGCCTGCGAGCGACCAAATTTTGGCGTGACGCCAAAAGTCTGACGATTTTGCCGCCGCGTCCCTGGGTCAATTCTCAGATTAAGTCGGTGCTCGCCGGTTCCTCGATGACCTTGTTTTCGAGCTTCCCGATTTTCTCGATCTCGATTCGCACCACGTCGCCCGCCTTGAGCCATTTGGGGGGATTCATCGCAGCCGCGACGCCCCCGGGCGTGCCGGTCGAAACGATCGTCCCCGGCAGCAGGGTGAAGACCGTCGACAGGGTCTCGACCTGTGCGAAGCAATCGAAGATGAGATTCTTGGTGTTCGAATGCTGCCGCTGTTCGCCGTTGACGAAGGTCTTCAGGTCAAGCTGATGCGGATCGCCAACCTCGTCCGGCGTCACGATCCACGGACCAAACGGCCCGTGCGTGTCGAACGACTTACCGAGGGTCATCGTGGGCGCGCGGCGCTGCCAATCGCGCACGCTCACGTCGTTTACGATCACGTAGCCCGCTATTACCTCGTGGGCGCGAGCGCGCGCCACATGACGGCATCGGCGGCCAATCACGAAGCCGAGCTCGCCTTCGTAATCCAGCGCCGACGATGCGCGCGGCAGGTGAATCGGGTCGCCAGGCCCGGTCACGCAGCTCGATTGCTTGTTGAAGAACATCGGAAACTCGGGCCGCTTCATCTTCGTCTCTTCGACGTGGTCGGCGTAGTTGAGCCCGATCGCGAGAAACTCCGGAGGACGCGCGATGGGAGCCTCGAGCTTGACGCTCGCCAGCGCAATCCGGTGGGTCGAATTCTTCGCCGCGCCGGCCGCGCGATCGATGGCCCGCCCGCCCGCCACCAGGAACGCGGTCATTTCGCGCGGCAGCTCGGAGGCCGCCGCCGCAAGATCAACGATTGAATCCTCGACGACGACGCCAATTCGCGTCGCGCCGCCATGGGTGAAGGTCGCGAGTTTCATTCGACTCCTACCGCTCCGATTGTTCGGGTCAGACTATCTTCAAGCTATTGATTGATGCCGGTCAGACGCCGCATCGTTTCGGGATCGAGACCCCGCGTGACGTCGTATTTCTTCAAGTCCGATTCGGGCACGCCGGCGTGAAAGTCCCGCGCGAGTTGATCGGGGTTGAAGGAGACGCCGATCGGATTCTTCTGCATCGCGTCGCTATGAAAAAAGCCCTTCAACTCTTCGACCGAATCGAAATTGTCGATTTGCAGCTCGACGCGGTTGCCGTCCGGGTCGCGATAGTACATCGACGTGGTCGGACCGTGATTGATCGTCACGACCGGAACGATGCCGGCCTGCTTGAGCCGTTCGTAGGTGAAAACCAGGTCGCCGAGATTTGCGTAGGTGTATGCCAGGTGGTCCAGCCCCACCGAGTGCGGCGCTTTGTCCGCCAGCCCGGGTACGGCGGCGATTGCGATGCGATGATGCTCGTCGTCGTAGGTGAGGAACGCCAGCATGCCGTTGCTGTGAACGACTTCGGCCTCCAGCACGGTGATATACCAATCGACCATCGGCTGGAATTGCTTGGTAGCGAGCACGGCATGCGCGAATTTGGCGGGCGTGACGCGGCGGTTCCCGTTGCGGTCTGATGGCATCGCGATTTCTCCTTCGACAGCGTTCCGACCCGGCGCGGTCACCGGAGTCGTTACCTTCTTATTGCAGTGATTGACGCGTCGAACAATGGGATGCGGGGGCGCATATTCAGCGCAGGAAATGGAACGAAGAGACTAAAAAAACTAAAAAAACCCGCCGGCGCGTGCCCCCCTTTGGGAACGCACCGGCGGGTAAAAAAGGAAAAAATTGTCCCTTAAGCTAGCGAGGTTGGACGAGGCGAGAGAGGAATTGCGCCACGGAACAGGCAACGATGATGCCAATCCAGAATATCGATGTGCGGCTGACCGCTGCCGACAGATGCGGGACTGTGAGTATCGTCGCGCCTGCGAGCATCGACGCGCCCAGCGCCGCGAGCATCGCCATCCGCCGGTGCTTGCCCGGTTTCGATCGGGATATTGCTCGCTTGTCGTTCATCGACTCATCCAGAGATTCACCGACTCCAAACTTTCATTCCCCGACGGCCTGCTTCGTTTGATTTTCCGGGCGGGGGCTCCGTTCATCACGGAGACTCCCCGCCTGGGCGCGCTCGGGGGATTGACGCCATTTAGAAAATGAACCAGCAACTGGCAGCCGCGATGTACAAGATGGCTACCGCGCACAGTGCGAAAACGGCGATCTCGTCGAGGCGTTCGCCGACCCGGGATTTGAGGCTTTTGGGCTTTTCAGGCGCCGGTGCGCTGTAAGTCCACGAGAACTGTTTGCTGGATACTGTCGAAAGCATCGTAGCTTCTCCTGTTCTTCGGCCCTTCACCAAATAGGCGTTACATTCGATTGAACAATTTGTTCAACCGCGCCGAATGGGCGCGTGGTTCGAGCTAAGTACCTGAAAAATAGAGAGATTCGCTTCTCATGCGGGTGTCTTCCGTAGCCCTTTTCGATTTTCGGCCGACACACTCCTAATTACGGCGCGCCGGGTTCAGCCGGATGTGCGTGCGAATCAGACAACCGGAGGCGCTCGGCAGCACCAAAACGGGGCGCAGCATCGCGCCGATGCATCCAGCCGAAGCGGGCAATCTTGTACGGGAGGCCCACAATCGGCACAGTCTTCTTAAGAGCAGGCGACGTGACCAGGAACAACAACCACCAAAACAACTTCTTTAATCTCTACAATCACGATTTCGTCAGAATCGCGGTTGGAGTGCCGGCCGTTCGCGTCGCCGACCCCGCTTACAACGCCGAACACACCGTCGCGCTCATCCGTGAGGCCGCCGAGCGCAAGGCGGTGCTCGCGCTGTTCCCCGAATTGGGGCTGACTGCCTATTCGTGCGACGACCTGTTTCAGCAGCGCGCGCTGCTCGACGCATGCCTGGATGCAATCGCCGCGGTGGCCGAGGCGACCGCTAAGCTTGCCATAGTCAGCGTGGTGGGAGCGCCGCTGCAGGTTGATCATCATCTATACAACTGCGCGGTGGTGATTCATCGCGGGCGGATTCTCGGCGTCGTGCCCAAAACCAATCTCCCGAACTACCGCGAATTCTACGAGCCGCGCCAATTCAGCTCGGCTGACGCCGCAACCCGCGACGAAATCGATCTGGCCGGAACTCGTGGCGTCCCGTTCGGCAACAACCTCATCTTCCAGCACGAGGAGCAGCCGCTGCTCACGTTTCACGCCGAGATTTGCGAGGACCTGTGGGTGCCGATTTCGCCGTCGTCGTACGCGGCGCTGGCGGGAGCGACGATGCTGCTGAACTTGTCCGCGTCGAACATCACGATTGGCAAGGCCGACTACCGGCGCGCGCTGGTCGCCAGCCAGTCCGCGCGATGCATCGCGGCGTACGCATATTCGGCCGCTGGCGCGGGCGAATCGACGACCGACCTCGCGTGGGACGGCCACGCGCTGATCGCCGAGAACGGCAATATCGTCGCGGAGTCCGAGCGCTTCAAGGATCAGCCGCAAATCGTCTGCGCGGAAATCGATCTAGAGCGGCTGTCGCAGGAGCGGATGCGCCAGAACACGTTCGGCGACACGGCGCATCGCGAGCTCGAGCGGGTACGGCGCTTTCGGCGGATTTCATTTTCGGGGGAATTGCCGCGGCGCGGCAAGATGCCTCTGAATCGGCGCTACGAGCGCTTCCCTTACGTGCCTTCCGATCCTGCGACGCGTGACGAGCGATGCGCCGAAGTCTTCGACATCCAGGTTCAAGGCCTCGCGACGCGGCTGCGCTCGACTGGCCTTGAGCGCGTGGTGATTGGAATCTCGGGCGGAATCGACTCGACCCACGCGCTGCTGGTATGCGCGCGCGCGATGGACCGGCTCGGCGCGCCTCGCAAGAACATTCTGGCCGTCACGATGCCCGGCTTCGCCACCAGCGAGCGCACTCTCGAGCAGGCGCGACGGCTGATGAAGTCGCTCGGCTGCTCGACCGACGAAATAGACATCCGGCCGAGTTGCATGCAGATGTTCAAGGACATCGGGCATCCGTATGCGGAGGGCAAAGAGGTCTACGACGTCACCTTCGAGAACGTGCAGGCGGGCGAGCGCACCAGCCATCTTTTTCGATTGGCGAATCTGCGCGGCGGGCTGGTGGTCGGCACCGGCGACCTGAGCGAGCTCGCGCTTGGATGGTGCACCTACGGCGTCGGCGATCAGATGTCGCACTACAGCGTCAACGCGAGCGTGCCGAAGACGTTGATCCAGCATGTCATTCGATGGCTGGCGCAAACTGAGAGCCTCGGCCGCGAGACCAGCGCGACACTGCTCGAGATTCTCGAGACTCCGATCAGCCCCGAGCTGATCCCGGGCACGTCGGAGGACGGCCATTCCAGCCACGACACCGAGGCGACGATTGGTCCCTACGAGCTGCACGATTTTTTTCTCTATTACACCTTGCGCTTCGGTTACCCGCCGCCGAAGGTCGCGTTCCTCGCTTACAGCGCGTGGCGCGACAAGGACGCCGGCGATTGGCCGGACATCCCGCGCGATTGCCGCAATCAGTACGACATCGCGACCATCAAGGGACACCTTCACACGTTCCTGTACCGGTTCTTCCAGTTGAGCCAGTTCAAGCGCAGCGCGATTCCCAACGCGCCCAAGGTCGGTTCGGGCGGATCGCTGTCACCGCGCGGCGACTGGCGCGCGCCCTCGGACAGCGAAGCGACCGCATGGCTCGAGCAATTGAAGTCGATCCCCGACAAAGATTAATCTCGCCATCGATTTTGAATTTCGAATGGCGGCCCGTGCCTGCGCTGAAAGGAGTGAGATGCTGAAGGCTTGGCGGACAACAACATTTGCGTTGCTTGTGATCGGCGCCGCGCTCGCCGCGCCCGCGGCTGCGCAGCAATCGGCGAAACCCAAGGAATCGCCGTCGGCGTCGCATGCGCCTGCTTCTGCGCCGCAAGGCATTCCGACCCGCTCGGCCGCGCAAATCAAGGCTGAGAAAGGTACGCCGCAGCAGCAGGCGTTGGCGCGCAAGGTGGCCGACGCGATGTACAACAAGGACTACGCCGCCATGGAGAAACTGTTCGCACCGTCCACACTGAAATGCATCGGCAAGAAACGCGATTTTCTTCACGATCGGATAAGAAGGGAATTCGATCTTCCTATCAGCAAGAACTATCGACTGACGATTACCAAACTGCCGCCCAACGCGATGAGTAAAAACCCCTATGTCACCTACCCGATGCCGCCGACTCATCTGATGGGATTGGAATTCCCAACCGAGAGCGGCGACACCGCCACGGTCAACAAAACGATCGGCCAGGAACGCGGCAAGTGGTACGAAGTACAGCCGTGCCCGACGCAGCTCGGGATGCAAAGGTTTGCCCAGATCGAGCAGAAGCGCGAGGCGGGTCTCGCCCAGGCCAAGGCGGCGCTGCCCCGCGTCCAGGAACCGCTCAAGTCGCAGCTGCTCGCCCTAATCGCCAAGCGCGATAACGCGGATGCGTGGAAGCTCTGCATGAGCTCGCTGCACGTCGACTTTTCAACCGCTCACGGAATAGTCGAGTTGCTCGCGGGTGAGGAAACGGACTGAATCCACGGGAGAACGGCCACGAAAATCGGACTTCATTTGCCCCAGATCGGTGCCGCCAGCGGAAACGAAATCGCGCAGGTCGCCAGGCACGCCGAGCAGGCCGGCTACGAATCAATCTGGGTCAGCGATCATATCGTAGTGCCCGAGTCCGGCGGCCGCCTGCCTCCGCTCGAAGTCCTGGAACCGATCGCGACGCTCGCCTACGCCGCTGCCCTCACCAGCCGTATCAAACTCGCGACCAGTGTGATCGTAGTCCCGTATCGCAACGCCATTCATCTCGCCAAGGAACTCGCCACCCTCGACCGGCTCTCGTCGGGCCGCGTCATCGCGGGAGTCGCCAGCGGATGGCTTGAAGCTGAATTTCGCGCGCTCGGCGTATCGTTCGAAAAACGCGGCGCCTACACCGACGAGGCAATCGCCGTGATGCGCGCGGCCTGGTCCTCCGCCGTCCCGGAATTTCATGGCCAGTTTTTCGATCTCAGCGGCATGCGCTTCGGGCCGCGTCCCGCCGCGGGCAACATCCCGATCTGGGTCGGAGGCATCAGTCGCCGCGCCATTCGCCGCGCGGTCGAACTTGGCGACGGATGGCATGGGACGCGGATGAACCCCGATCAGGTCGCCGAACGGATCGGATGGATTCGCGAGCTCGCAGCCCACCGCGGCCGCAGTCTCGACGGCTTCGCGATAAGTCATCGCGTCTACCTGGGCTTCGCGCCGAAATGGACCGACACCGGCGGCTACGTCGAAGGCGTCCTGGCGCCCCCGGCCGAAATCGCCGACTACTTAAATCGCTTCGCCGCGATCGGCGTCGACGAGCTCCTGATAAGTCCGCTGACAGCGGAACCGCTCGCGAAATTCATCGATCGCTTCGACGCCGAAGTCCGCCCCAAGCTCGCGTGAGTATCCGCTGCAGGCATTCCAATTGTTGGTCTGATTTCTTGTTGACAACTCAATAAACAGCCCTCAGCACGTCACATTCTATTAATCCGCGACTAATTGTTTCGACATGTCCCTGAATTAGGGTTGCGCCGTTCGTTTAGCGCAGTCGCTTGCGCTCAGCGACGTCAACGATCGCCTGTGGGAGGGGACATGAACATTCGATCGCGTATATCGTCGTTTCTGTTGCCGGCAGTAGCCGGCATCGCGCTGCTCTTGAGTGGATGCGCGCAGCAACGCGAGTTGGGTTGGTGCACAGTCTACGGCGCCGCCGCCGGCGCGCTGATTGGCACGGGCGCAGGCTTCGGTATCGGCGAGGCCAGCGAGGGCAAAGACGGCTCGCAATCGCGGATTATCGCGGGAGCAATCGCCGGCGCGGGAATCGGCGCAGTGGTCGGCGGAGTCGCTGGCCATTACTATTGCGATCCGATCGTTCAACCGCCGCCGCCTCCCCCTCCACCGCCGCCCCCTCCACCACCGCCGCCTCCGCCGCCTGTTGCGGTGAAGGAGAAGCTGGTGTTGCGTGGCGTGCACTTTGATTTCAACAAATACAACATCCGTCCCGGCGACGCCGCCGTGCTTGACGAGGCCGCCTCGACGCTCAAGGCCAATCCCGACGTCGACATCGACGTGAATGGGTATTGCGACATAATCGGCGGCGTCGAGTACAACTTGAGGCTGTCCGACCGGCGCGCGGATGCCGTCGTGGATTACCTCGTCAGGGCCGGAATCTCCGAGAGCCGGCTACATCCGCACGGCTACGGCAAGACCGACTTCGTGGCGACCAACGACAACGCCGAAGGCCGCGCGCAGAATCGTCGCGTCGAACTGGTGCCCGAACAATAGCCAGCATACAGCATACACACGGCGGGGCGCTCGCAATCGCGCGAGCGCCCCGCATCAACGGTCACGGCGAGGACGAGTGCTCGTCGAGCTTGGGTGCGGGCGTTCCAGGTGAGGAAGCGAACCCATCTGGTAGGTCGCGTACTGGTGAGATTCTGATTGTGACGACCTGCCCGTCGTCGAACCTGGCACGTTTCGGACCGAAGAAACCGATCCGCGCCAGCAAGTATTTCGCGGGAATCTTTTCAATCATCGAGTCCTGAATCGCCTTGTCCTGGACGATTTCGGCCTTGCCGATGAAGGCGGGGCCGGCCTCGGAGCCGAGCCATACGAGCACCGGACTGCCGCGCTTGATTCGTTTTGCCTTCCAGCTGTCGCTATTGGTGTCGATCAGGATCTTATTGTCAGCAGTCACGATGAACCACACCCGCGCGGCGCGGCTCTGATTGCCGTCCTTGCGGACGGTTGCGATATAGATGTAGCTGGCGTCCTGAAACGCCGACAGATCGCGTGTCGAACCCGCCGCCTGAGCGCACGGCGATCCATCCCTGCTGAACCGAAATACTACGCCACAGCGCTGCATGAGACCGTGCACAGCACCGGTCATCAGAAGCGCCTTGCGCGAGAAGGCATTTGCGAAGTCGCTCCGTTCGGTTCCGCCGTCTACTCAAAAGAAGAATTGTGCGCGGAAATGGGAGCCGCCTACCTTTGTGCCGAAGCTGGAATCTCAAACGCAGTCCTCGAGAATCAGGCCGCGTACGTCGCCGGCTGGCTCCAGAAGCTTCGCAACGATCGCAAGCTTCTGATTCAAACCGCAGCCCAGGCGCAACACGCGGCAGACTTCATCCTCTCCCAACCTCGCCCAGTCGCGTAAGCGGCGCGGCGCCCGCGCGCAGCGCGGGCGCCGTAGCCAACTTCATCTCAGAGTCGACTAAGAAAATCGTCCAACACGCGCGCTTCGCGACCGTTGAATTGCGGATGTTGACCGATCCAGGCACGCATCGCCTCTTCCGACCGAAAGAGATTGTTAACGCCTCAACCGCCTGGCGACTGCGCGGTGAACCCATTTATCACCGCGAATACTAATTCTCGGCCTCCCGAAGAATGCCGGCGGATAACGACATCGTCAGCGCTCCGATCGTCGTGGCCGCTGCTACCACTGCGCGTTGCATCGCAACATACGGCCGAGTGTTAACCGGGAGCCGCGCGGCGATGACCTTCACCAGTTTCCACGAAGGCCGGCCTACACCGAAAACAAAATCTCAAGCCGTGTTGTCGCTCAGAAGGCGCGGTTACCAGCCGCGGCCGCTGAGGCGGGTGTATATCAGGAAGAGCAAACGTATAGCATCCGTTTTTGGAAGGATCCCCGCCTGATTAAGTGACGGCTTAATCGCCTCCGGCTAGTTTGCTCTACTTCAAAGACTGTACAAGTTCCTTGAAATCAGGGACTCCCAAGCCGGTAACCAGATCGTACCCTGGTCCCGCATTGTACTGTCCATTATTCCCCGCTGTTATGTCGCGGAATGCATGCGTACCGGCCAACGGATAAAGGAGCGGCGCCAAAAAGGGGAGCGGAGGTTTTCCCTCTTTCCTGCGTCCTTCGTTTATAAGAGCACACATGGCTGCCCAAACAGGCGCACCCCAACTGGTGCCGCCAATCTCCCGATTCTGCCCATTGAGAACAATCATCGCTCCTTTCGTCTTATCGGCAGCGCTGCTTACGTCAGGCACCAGACGCCAATCGTTGGAAACGACGTTGAGTCCGGCTTGCCATGAGGGTCGAGGAGAAAACACTTGACTTACGCCGCCGCCACTACCTGCCCAGCCAACCTCGCTTGTGATATTACCACTTGAATCGAGCGTAAGACTCGTCCCACCGACTGCCGTCACGTCAGGATCAGACGATTCATACTCTACCTGTAGATTGCCCTTTTGATAGGTCCCGTTCGAATTAGGGTCTGATCCGCCATCGCCCGATGCCACGAAGATGTTCACCCCTAAGGACTCAAGCTGCCTGAACCTGCTGTGCTCGGCCTGAGCTTCTCCCTGCGGCATGTACTTCTCGCCCCCTCCTAGACTTATGGAAAGCTGGTCCATGGTGGGCTGGCTCGCCTTGTCCTCGATAATCATGTCAATAGCTTTGTCCAAGTCCGTGTACTGCGTGGAGCCAGCTGCGTAGACCCGTGCCACTGCTTTAGGGGCGACTCCTGTACTCCACTGCACATCGAGAGTTTCTTCTCCCCGCGGGGCAAACAAGACGGCGCTGCTCATATTGACCGTCTCGAAGCCTCCTGGAAAAAGCGGAAGATGGTTGCGCGCTCTAAACAGGTTGAAGTCGTTCAAATCGGGCGCCGTATCAATCAGAATGGCTATTTTTTCGCCATCGCCAGTCAGTCCGACTCCATCCGCATCGTACGCCCGTAAGAGGTCACTAACCAAGTAAGGCGGTTTCTCAGAGGCTGGAGCTGCCATAGCGGCCGTCACCGCACCCACTAGTACTCCTTTTGGTGACGTGTTCTTCAACGGAACAAGTAAAGATTGCGTCCGCGCTTTGAGAAAAGGTTGAAGACCGCCTATCGAGAGGACACTCTTGCCGACATCTGACGGCAAGCTCGGAGCAGTTTCAGCAGCATCGTAGGTGACGCCCTCAGAATGCACCCGGACCATCTTAACCTTCAGGCTTTTCTCTATCTGCGCGATTGAAGCTTTGGCGTAGACTCCATTCGTGGTACGACGGGTAATTATAAATCCCTGACTCTTTAACCAATCAACTAAGGTTTGCGAATCGGCGCTCGAAGGCGAGTACTTCTCCTTCAATTCCTCCGGTGAAATGGTTTGATGGCTAGCGATAAGAGCATCAAGGTCCTTTTCGTTAGCGGACTGCAAGTAGAATTCAAGCTCTAGCTGGTCATCCTTTTCAGTTTTGACTTCCTGTGGCGTAACTGCCATAAGGTTTACGCTTAGCTCAAGCATGCGCGGGTCGTCGAGCTTTATAATGCTATTTTCGAATGTCTTTCTTGGCGTCAGATCCTGGGCCGAAGCATAGGTCCAAGTAACCATTACAGAAATACAAGAGTACACTAAAACCAAGCCGCATTTATGAAGACTATGAGAGCGTCTCATGTTTTGAACGCCTAATCTGGTTCCCCGCCAAGCGAATTGCTCGTCGTACACTAAAGAGCGCCCAACGATCGCCGGAACATCTCACAGGACGCCGCACCACGAACTAGACCACCATTCCAATAAATTTCTCGTATTCAATCCGAGCCTGAATTTCAGCGAACAGCTACAGCTCTTTTTTGACTTTCTTTCCCGAGCGAGCAGAGCATGCCGCTACAGCGCAACAACAAGCTGCAGGAGAAGCAGTCGCTTTAGGTTGCGGCCTAACATAGACAACCTGTTGAGAACCTGCTTGGTCGGCTATGAGAACACGACCACCTTCTTTGTTCGTCTTAGGTAGCGTCACCTCAGGGCCTGAGACTATAACGCTGTCGTCGACGCCACCTGCTGTTTGGTGAGCATCAACACTCATCCAGTAGTAAGGTGGTGTTCCGCCAGTGACTTGAACCATTGTCGAGCCGTCCATGGGTGTGCCGTCTGGAGCTTTATTGTTGACATAGGCAACATTGCCTGGGAACTGAATCGACAAGGGAGTAGGCCCGCCGCCAGCTGTCGCATTGCTATTGCCGGAGGAACTGCTATTTCCGCCACTTGCAGCGCCACTTCCGCCTCCAGCGCCACTTCCGCCTCCAGCACCACTTCCGCCTCCAGCACCACTTCCGCCTCCAGCGCCACTTCCGCCTCCAGCACCACTTCCGCCTCCAGCACCACTTCCGCCTCCAGCACCACTTCCGCCTCCAGCACCACTTCCGCTTCCAGTGCCACCTTTGCCAGATGTCGATCCACTACCGCCGCCGCCTCCGGCACTTATCGCACTAATACTCAGGCATTGCTGAAATTGAGGATCTGGCAGCTGAAACAGCGCCAGCGATTCGTGAAACGCTATGCCATCCGCTTCCGCGTGCGCCAGTTGCGGCCTGCAATCCGTCGTTCCACTCAAGGATGCCAAAGTACCTGCGCCGCCGCTCGGGAGCCCGACGCTCGGTATCGTCTGGTTTAAAGCCTGTATACCTTGCTGAATCTGTGCAGCCGTAGGTATGCCGTTCTGGGATCCGGCAAACGCCGAAATTTGTGAACTTTGAACAGCCAAAACAAGGTTCAAGCCGAATCGATCGAGTTGTCCTTTTGCAAAGTTGCTTTGATACTGTCCTATCGTCGACTCTGCTATATAAAGTGAGGCGACCCTTGCTTGCGGCGCAACGCAATCAGCGGGAATGTTTTTTACATCGGTCTGAAAGGTGTTATAAGCATTCTGGATGTTCGTATTTTCAGCCTGAGACGGTATCGTGCTTTTGTAGACGCAATCGAGTTGATCCACGGCGCTTGCGAATGCCATGGTTTTGGAGGCGTTGTACGTAATGAAGTCTAACCCAAGACCTGCACCTGCTATTGAACCCATCGCGACTGCAGCTGCGGTGGCCCCGGCAAACGCAGCGCCTCCGGATCCGGCGGCTAAGGCAGCAAGTCCAACGCCGATGCCGAGTTGTCTCTCCTCGCGACACATCAAGAAGTCAGCGTCTTCTAGCTTAGTGTTTTCGGCGCATCCCAGTGCAGTGCTTATATCGCATTTGTCGGCGGGCACGGCCAACTGAGCAATACTATCGCTCGTCAGATCTTTGATCGCTTGAGAGCATGTCCCGCATTTATCGACAACCTCATTGAAACAACCAATCTCCGTAATCGGCGATGTCTGAGGGTAAAGTTCAGTCATCCGGTTGACACCCGCGTTGAAACCCGCGCACGCTGAGACAATTGAGCACATCGCGAGAATGGCTCCCCACGATGCGATCCGTCGAAATACCCTACTGCCAGCATCTAGAAATTCTGGGGCCGAGAGTGTCGAATACGTCTCGATATTCGAATTCTGTGCCAGGAAGTGGACGGCCCCCTTGAAACGCTGCTGTTGACCAGACTCTGTCGCCATGTTGCCCCCTTCTGCCTAGATAAGTTGGAATTTTGATTTGCTGGTCTTTCGATGATCGAAGGTGTCGTGAAGTAACAACGAGTCGGTGGCGTCACTCTCCACTGAAAGTCTGGCTGGCAAGCAAAGGCTCATCGAGACATCCCCCCTTTATGGCGCAGCATGGGTGCTACCTCATTTTTGGGCCAAGGGCAACAGCCGTCGGCGTCGATCTTTTGGCTAGAAGCTATTCGGAAAAGAGAGGAAGGAGAATTTTCGCCCTTGCGCGGGTTGGATCGTGACCTGGCGCGCGTTCCAGTTCTCCGCTCCATGTAAGTCACCATACGGTGACATATAAATCAGAGATGACTCGGCCTTTTTCGTGCCTCCCGGTTTAAGACCCTCCGGTCGGGCGCACAGCGCGCGGGCTTGTACGCACGATAGGCGGGGAGGTTATTGCACTAGAATTTTGGCATTGGAGTCGGCTATTTGCGAGATTCTTCAGCCTAAGCGGTCGCCGATCGCTGCCGGTCGACGGCGGCCCGCCTTGCCGCGACCCCCTCAAGTCCATTGGAGCGAACGGCCGCTATCGGTTTCGCTGCAGAAACGTCGAAGGTCTCAGAGAAGCGAATGGTGTAAGGCAACTCTGAAATGAGCTCGCGAAGCACGTCGCGCCGTGTCGCTGGAGGCTTGCTACGCAAGTCCGCGCCGGCGAGCATCGGCGCGTCGAAAGCCTAGAAGAGAATCCCCGCAGCGCCGTCTCCGAAATTCTGAAGCGAGCTGAACGACGGCTGCCAATCGCCGTTCACTGCGATCATCTCTCCATCGAGCACGGTCTCGACTGGCAGCGCATCCAGAGTCTCGCGCGATCTTCAGAAAACGTGGCGAGAAGTCCTTCTTGTTTCGCTACCAGCGCTCGACACCCGTTTTCGTCCGAGCACCGATGGCTCGATAGCCGTCGAGCTTTACCTCGTACTGCCAGGCCGGACCTCCAGGCAAGTTGTGTTACGGCGAGGAAGAGCATTCGGTTCGATGAATCCGGCCTTCGTCGGGGCAGTGCTCTCGGGTCTCTTCTGCTTTTCGGTTGCCACTGGGATTGGAAGCATATTACCTCAGATCTCGAACGCCACAGAGCAGGTGATAAGGCAAGGAAGCAGATGCTCGCCGTTTTCCCAGAAGCGACCGACGAGCCGTCGATCTTCGTCATTCAGGTTGGACGGATTTACTTCAGTGCGCGGTGTCTGTTCCGCGCCCCAAATCTCGCAGCGACTTGCGTCCGACCGATAGACCGCATCGGCTGGCCCGCTCATCACGATCTCCTGGTTTGCGACGCACACTCCGAGCGGCTCATAGCACGGGCTAGGGTCCAAACAGCTCGGCGTTTCGATTCGGGACTAAAGGCACCCGCAATTAGGGGGGTGCGAGCGCATCTCTATGCCGCCTCGAGAACACCGGTCTTGCTGCTAGGAATTCAACAGCCGCTCAAGTCGTTCTACTCGAACATGCGGTGGCAGCAGGATTCTATTCTCAAGCAGGCACCTTTCGGCATGGCCTCCGTACTCGATTCTGTAACGCCGCCATCCACGGAGCTCGGCCGGGAGAGCATCCGGGTTCATGATGAGTTCTTCGGTCACGTCAACGTAGAGTCGGTTCTTAGATTCTTTCCGCAGAGAGCTGGCTTTCCGCTTTGCCTTTTTCATCTCGGGACCCCACTTCGCAACATCTCCGGAGAGTCGCTATCGTAGCATCGCACTCCCGGTCCTGTGGACTACTCAGTGGCGCGAGCTTTCAGCCGGCTCGAGATCGGGTTACTTTGGAATCAGCAAACGAGAGCGAACAAAAATCAGAACGGAGATGGATCGTGAAGAGCATGCGCAGGCCACGTGCAATTATCCTGGACACGACTGATAGAAACGGGTTTTTCGATCCCGACAAGGTAGCCGACCTGCTCGATTGGACCCCAGAAGAAGTGCGCCAATATCTCGACCAACAGCCGTTAAGCATCCCGAATCGCGTCACAGTCTCGACGACCCATGTGAGGCTGCATTCTCTCGCTACGCTCATTCAGGAGGTCTTCGAACTCATGCGCGAGGATATCTATGAGATGCGCGCATGGTTCCAAGCTCCAATCAAAGCGCTGGACGGTCGGTCGCCTCGGGACATGATTCTCGTGGGCGAGTTAGAGCGAGTCTCCGCTTTGGTTGACGAGACTGCTGGCGGGTTCGCCCTCTAGCGGCGAACCTTCCTCCGACACAGCAGCGCCCGGCCAATTCCAGCGGGCGCGATCGTGAGGCCGAGGCCACACACCGCGCCTGTTCAATTCCTCAATTTCTAGATACTACCCGACCTGCCACGCGCGGCGAACAATCTTAAGTCTGTCCAGCCAGTGATGGGCTCAAGATTTCTGAAAAAAATACGCGACCTGCACATCGAGAGCTCGGGCGAGTTTCACGATTGTGGTCAGCGAGGGGCTGCGTTTGCCGCGGAGGATTTGCGAGAGGTGCCCTTTCGAGAAGTCGGTCTCCAGGTAAAAGCGGTCCAGCGAGCCGTATCTCTGAATCACGATCTCGCGTAGCCTTCGACGGAATAGAGCCTCCTCGTTTGCCACACCGCGCGTGTAGCAAAAGAGCGTCGGCCTGGCGTTTGCAATTGCAAACGCTCAGTGATGGATGGAACGATCAGTGGCCCCGCGACGCGAGGCGAAGTTTCTTCACGAGCTACCATTGCGGCCGTTACGATAAGGGCGGCCGTTGGAATGACCATTCGTCTCGTGCGCGCTGTAGCGTTCGGGTTGCTTATATAGAGTGCGCCGTCCGACGCCGAGGATTTGTGCGGCCCGCGACTTGTTGCCACCGGCAAATAGTATCGTTCGGGCAATCAACTCGTTTTCGACCTCCTCCAACGTAGAGCCAAGCCGGACCGTGAAGCCCAGCCTCGGCCCCGGTCGACAGGAAAGCTCTTTCGGCAGATCACCTATCGACAGCATCGGCGACTTGGACATGATCACGGCGCGCTCGATCGCGTTGCGCAACTCGCGCACGTTGCCCGGCCAGGAATGAGCCTTGAGCGCGTCCAGGCAATCCGGAGCGATTCCCTGAACTGCCTTGCGATGCTCCCGGTTAAATATGCGGACGAACTCTTCGGCCAACAGCAGCACATCCTCGATCCGGTCGCGCAATGGAGGAAGTTCGAGCGACACAACGTTCAGCCGGTAATACAGGTCAGCGCGCAGTCGGCCCTCGCGGATGGAGCGCTGAAGTTCGCGATTGGAGGCGGCCAGAATCCGCACGTCGACCGCAACCTCCCCGGAGCCTCCAAGCCGCGAAATCTTCTTATCTTCGAGAACGCGAAGCAGTTTGGCCTGCATCTCCGGCCGCATCTCTGTGATCTCGTCGAGCAGAAGGGTTCCCCCGTTCGCCCGTTCGAAACAGCCTTCGCGACGGCGATCCGCGCCCGTGAAGGCGCCGCGTTCATGGCCAAACAGTTCGCTTTCGATCAGGGTCTCAGGAACGGCCGCGCAATTGATGGGGACGAAGGGCCGGCTACGGCGCGGCGATTTGTCATGGATTGCGCGTGCGGCCAACTCCTTCCCAGTACCGCTCTCGCCAGTGATGATCACCGGCGCGCTCGTGGGAGCGGCTTCTTCGATCAGGCGTATGGCCCGGCGTATCGCTAGCGACTGACCAACCAATTTTCGCTCGCGAGTAAAAAATCAAACCCCGCCTCCTCCGCACAGCCGAGGCGTACACATAGTAGGACTGTGGATAACCTGTCAACAGATCGGTTCTTGTTTCTGTCCGGCTGTTAACAAAATCTTAACGACCTCGCGGAAAGACGTTCTAGCGGGCTCTGCCGCGTTCGTCTGATCTCAAACGCCGAACCAAGAAGAGCGTTTGCGCGTTGGCGAGCGCGAGCGAGGAGGAGACTCGCGCCTCGACCAACAGCGGGCGTTCGTTGTGCGAGTCCTCCAAGCCGCAGTGTGCCGATTTTGCACACTGCATCGGAGAAATCGCCGAATCAGCTATGCTTCTCGGGCGCTTTTCGACAAGTGTGCAGAAAGTGCACAGGCACACTTTTTCTTCCGCCAAATGATCGCCAAATACCTCTGCGCGAGCGCCTGTCCAGAACCGCGTCGCCTCTGGTTGCTCACCGTTTAGCGCGGATCGAGCAACGGCATCGCCGTTGGTCAATGACTCCTCGGATGAGTGTGGGGTTGCGGGGATCTTTCGCTGTCGGGGGTCTTCTATGTCGTACCAAGTGCCACACCCAGTCGCGCCGAGGACGCCCCCGTCGTCCGCAACGATCGACGAGCTTGTCTCCGATCCATCGCGCGCAAAAGGTCTGGTTCTCGAATCCGTTCCAGAACTCTTGACCCAGGTCGCGTCGCGCGTCGCCGCGCTCAAGACGCTCGAAGGCGCGCTGCTCTCCCTCATGCTGAGCCAGCGTATCGCGGCTCGAAGCTTCAGCAACACGAGTGCACTGTTGGCTGCTCCCGAACTCGCCAAGCTCTTCGGCGTCCCGGAATCGTGGGTCAGAGAACAGGCTCGCCTCGGCAACCTTCCATCGCTCAAACTCGGCCACTACGTTCGCTTCCGGATTGAAGAAGTCGAACGCTACCTCACAGAACGCGCCAATCAAGCCGCTTGACTTCCGTTCGGTCGTGCTATACGCTACGTATAGTATGACTGCGGTGGAAATCCGTGCGCTCAGGGGAAAACTGGGCTGGACTCAGATGGCCTTGGCCGAGGCCGTAGGAGTAACCTCGAACACCGTGGCTCGCTGGGAGCGCGGCGAAATGGCGATCTCCGAACCGGCCTCCAGACTGCTCCAGAAAATCGCCGCCGAAGAAAAGTTGCGGATTGGGAAGAGGTGAGGGCGCCATGGCTTCAATCAAACGGTTCCACGAGAGCGGATGTAAGGGCGAGGGTTGCGAATGCGCGTGGCGGCTTGACTACCGGCCTCTCGGAACCAGGGGACCACGCAAGCGGCTTTATTTTCCGACCAAGAAGGCGGCTGAGAAGCATCTTGCCCAGACATCCACAAAGGTCACGCGCGGCGAGTATCTCGACCGCAGGCAAGTTCCCACATTCGCCGTCACAGCGGGGCAATGGCTCGAGTCCAAGATGGACCGCAGGCCCAGCTACACCGAGGCGCTGCGCGCCCGCCTCAACATTTATCTTCTGCCGCGATTCGGCCCTCTGCGTCTCGACCAAGTTTCCGTCGCACCCATCGAAAAGATGCGCGACGATATGCGCACACTCGGCCGCTCCACGATTACGATCAATGCCGTCATCAGAATGATTGGCGGCATTTATCAAATGGCAATCCGCCGCGGCCTCTGCACAGCCAATCCCGCCGACCGCGTCGAACGCGCCTTCGCGGGAGATCGAGAACTCAACGGCGGCGAAGATATCCAAGCCGACCAGGCAACCCCTGAGACGGTGCTATCGCCGGAAGAAATCAGCGTCATGCTCGGCAACGCCGATCCCGGCCTCTACAAAACTCTTCTCACGTTTCTTGCCGCAACAGGCCTACGCTCCGGGGAGGCGCTGGCCCTGCGCTGGTCCGACTGCCAGCTCGGCGGACCCGAGCCGAAGATTTTCGTCCGGCGCTCCCTCTCTTGGACGCGCGTGCATGGCGAAGACGTGCGCGCCCGATTCTATCCACCGAAAACAAAATCCGGCCACCGAGTGATAACCATCCCGCCGGAACTCGCGACCATCCTCAAAAAATGGCAGCTACAGTGCCCTCCGGGAGAACACGAGCTTGTCTTTCCAAATCCCGAAGGGAAGCCCCTGAGGCGGTCTGTCGCCCTCCGGCGCGGCCCTCTGGCCTGCGCTCCGTAGGGCAGGGCTCCGGCGGGTCAATATCCACAGCCTACGGCATTCGTTCGCATCCGCCCTGATCGCGGCAGGCAGCCCCGTCACAGAAGTGCAATCCATCCTTGGTCACAGCTCGCCGGCCATTACCCTAAACGTCTACGCGCATTGGTTCCGCGCGACCAAGACGACGGCGATGGCGAGCGTCGTCCGGAACCTGCTCAAAACCGTACCGAAAAAAAGTGGGCAAAAAGTGGACAAAAAAAGAGTGTCGAGCATCGTGCCCGGCGAGGGGCGCCGCGCCCAAATTTCTCGAAAACCCTTATAATACTTGGTCTAAGAGAGATGGTGCGAGAGGGGGGACTTGAACCCCCACGCCTTGCGGCACTGGATCCTAAGTCCAGCGCGTCTGCCATTCCGCCACTCTCGCGCGACGTGAAAATTAGAAATTATTGGAAATGCTGCCCTCGGTGAAGCGCTACTGGATGATCTGCGGGGTCTGCGTCGCCATCGGCTTCGGCGTTGCGCGGATATGCTCGAAGACCGTCTTGTTGGCGGTGGCTAACTGACCGATAGCGGTTACGATTCTTTGCGACATCTCGTCGGTGGCTTCTTTGCCGACTCGGAACACGGAGGAATCTTCGTACACTTCGCCTGGCAGCCGGTCCGCATAAATTGTGAACGCGACCGATACCGCGGACATCGTGCCGGTCAACTTGCTGTCGACCCCCGGCAATCCCGTGAACAAGTCCACGCACCAGAGATGCACGCCGATGCCGTATGCGTCGGTGTGATCGACGAGCCGGTACGCAATCGAATCCTTGACTTTGTCCTTGACGTCGGAGCAAAAGTCTCCGCCGACGGGATCGGAGCAATGACAGTCCACAAAAATGCTGAGCCGGTTATCGTTGCCGGCCGCTCGGCCGTCGGCCGGGAAGATCAGTAGCGCCAGGGTCAGCATTCCGATTAATACTGCGATGTTCGGTTTCAAAGTAAATGGCAGGGTAGCCGAGTCGCGCCGATCCGGGCAAATGCCTCGTTTTTAGCATCGCGACATCGCCCTCGCCGCATGATAGTATTTGCCGGTTACCTTCAAAGAGGAGTTCGAATATTAATCGTATGCTAAACATGAATCACCCGGGGCGGAATCGCCTTGAACCCGCGTGGCGTATCGTTCCGGCGATTGCGGCCGCCCTCGTAGTCGCGTGCGCGGCAATTGTCGCGCATCCGGCATGGGCTGCCGACGACCCCAACACTACGGTTGCGACGGTTGGCGATCACAAAATCAGCGAGAAGGACCTCGATGCGAAGGTCAAGCCGCAGATAGAGCAGATGCACGCGGCGCTCGAGAAGCGCGTCGATCAGCTGATCGCCAGCAAGACGTTCGATCTCAAGCGCCAGACGCTCGAATCGATGACCGACGACTACCTGATAGGGCAGGCCGCCCAGCACGACAAGCTGAGCGTCGACGACTATCTCAAGAAAGAATACAGCGGCAAATCGGCCGTGACCGACGCGGACGCGAAAAAGTTTTACGATCAGAACAAGAGTGCGACCACCGCGCCCTACGACAAGCTCAAGCCGCAGCTGATAGCAATGCTTAACCGCCAGGCGCTGCTCGAACGGCTCCGCAAGAATGAGCCGGTGAAAATTTTGCTCGAGCCCGAGCGCGTTGCGGTCAACAGCAGCGGCCATCCGGCGCTCGGCGCCAAGGATGCGCCCATAACGATCGTCGAGTTCGCCGACTTCCAGTGTCCGTATTGCAAGGCCACGGAAGCTACGCTGACGCAGTTGCGTACGAAATACGGCGACAAGATCCGCCTCGTGCACATGGACTACCCGCTGCCGTTCCATGCACATGCGCTTGACGCCGCGAAGGCGGCCCGATGCGCCAATGACCAGGGCAAGTTCTGGCCGTACCGTGACGCGCTGTTCGCCAATCAGAGCAAGCTGGCGCCCGCCGATCTGAAAGCGACGGCCAAGACGCTCGGCCTGAACACGACCAAGTTCGACACATGTTTTGACAGCACGAAATTTGACAGCGTGATCAAAGCCGACCAGGCCACCGGCGAGAAAGTCGGCGTCGACGGAACCCCGGCGTTTTTTATCGACGGCCGGCCGTTGACGGGTGCGCAGCCCGCTCAGAAGTTCGAAGAGCTGATCGACGACGAGCTCGCGACCGGCGGCGGCAACACCAAGCAAGCGTCGGCAAACTAGACGCCTGCCAAGCTGAGCATTCAAGTCCGGCGCCGGCCTAAAAGCCCAGCGCCGGACTTTTCTTTTTCACCGCCGCGAGAGCTGGGACTGGTCTTCATCCTGCCAACGGGAACGATCGTGGTACTTAAGCCGACGATGCCGAGCCCCATTGAGGGACTCGGCATCGCTACTACCTGTGTAGATCTGGCCCCTTAGTTGGCGACATTCACCGTGATCGAATCGCTACCTTCCAGTACTCGGCCGTTGGCAAAGGCCCGGGCAGAAATCGTGTGACTGCCGTCTAGCACACTCGTACTGTTCCATTGGAACGTGGTCGGCGGCGAGGAGGCCAGGTAGTTGCCGTCGATATAGATATTCTCCCACTGCGCATTCGAACCGAGTGTCGTATCGATCGTAACTGCACCGGTAACAGTCGCACCGTTGGCGGGCGAGGTGATTGTCACAGCCGCCGCTGCGCTTCCATTCTGGACGTTGACGGTCACGCTAGCGGTTCCCACCACCTGGTCGCTTGAATTGAACCCTTTCGCGGTAATCGTATGGTTGCCGTTCGAGACCGTGGTCGAGTCCCAACTGAAAGTGGTCGGCGGCGACGACGCGAGGTAGTTGCCGTCGATATAGATATTCTCCCACTGCGCCGGCGAGCTCTTTGTCGTTACGATCGACACGGTGCCGCTGACCGTCGCGCCATTGCTGGGGGAGGTGATCGTGATCGGCCCCGACGCGGGAGTGGGTGTCGGGGTCGGAGTTGGCGGTATCGAAGTAGGCGTCGCCGTCGGAGTTGGCGCCATCGGAGTAGGCGTCGGGGTCGGAGTTTTTGCTATCGTAGTAGGCGTTGAGGTCGCGGTTACGGTTGGAGTCGAAGTGCTCGTACCGTTCTCGACGTCGACGGTGATGCTATCGGAGCCGACCTCGGTCTTCTTGCCGCTACTGTTATATTTGAATGCCTCGATTGAAATCGTATGTGAGCCATTGGAGACAGTGGTCGAATCCCAGGTGAAGTTATACGGCGGGCTCGACGTGATGTAGTTGCCGTCCACGTACAGATTGATCCAGGCGACCTGGGAATTGACCGCGGTGGAAATGATCACTGTGTTCTGCACGACCGAGTTGTTGACCAGCGTCATGATTTTCGCCACCGGCATTGTCGCCGGCGTGTATATATCCGCGGTTTGGCCAAAGCCGGTCACGAGCACCTGACCGCTGCTTAACAACGATGCGAGGTGAAAGAATCGCGCGGTGCTCATGCTGCCAGTCGCGGCGAAGGTTCCGGTCGACGGATCGAACAGTTCTGCGGTATTCGTGACTGTGACACCGCCGGCTGCTGCTTTCGTTTCCCCGCCAGTCAGAAGAACCTGACCATTGGGCAGCAAGGTCGCTGTGTGATCCTGGCGGCCCGTACCGATCGCCATATCTCCGGTCGGGCTGAAGCTTCCGCTGGCAGGATCGTAGATTTCGGCCGTGTCGACGGGGCCGTTGTCATCTCCGCCGCCCGTTACAAGTACCTGTCCATCGAAAAGCAACGTCACCGTTTGGCCGAAGCGGGGTGTCGTCATGCTGCCGGTGAGGGTGAAGGTGTTTTTCGACGGGTCAAACAATTCTGCCTGGTTGGTTGAGCTGGTCCCATTGCCATATTGGCCGCCGGCAATCAGAACTTGACCATTCGGCAAGAGAGTCGCTGTATGAAGGAAGCGCGGAACGTTCATGTTGCCGATATCCGTGAAAGCGCCAGTCGTTGGATCATATATTTCAGCGGACGCGAGAATGGTGCCGCTGCCGGCGGGAGTGGCGAAAAAATCTCCGCCCGTGACCAGCACTTTGCCGTTGGCGAGCAGGGTCGCTGTGGCGCCATTACGCGGAGAATTCATGCTGCCGGTCGCAGCGAAAGTACCTTTTATAGAATCAAATATTTCGGCGCTACTGAGTGTGTTGTTGTTTTGGTCCTGCCCGCCAGCAAGCAGCACATTGCCGTTAGCAAGGAGTGTTGCGGTCTGTCCGGAGCGGGCAGCTGTCATGCTGTACATCCCGGCGAAGTTTCCTGAGCTGGTATTGTAAATTTCGGCAATGGCCAGCGACTCGCCATTGCTGCCAATTCCACCGGCGACGAGCACCTTGCCGTACAACAGCATCGTTGCGGTCCCGTTGGAGTGTGGATATGCCGTGCTCCCAGTGGCCGAAAACGTTTGAGCCGAGACCGTCACTGCGGAAATCAACAGGATCGATAATGTGCAGGCGATGCTGAGGGCGAACGAAAGCGCGAAACTCCCTTTTTGTAGATGCGAGGCCATCCAAGTTCCTCCCAGGTTGATGGAAAAAATTTCAATTCATGAAGACTGCAAATTTTTCTCCGCAGGTGCGACCGTGAGTTCTGATGGCTCACGGGAAAAAACAACCGATTTCTCAAAGAGGCAGTTGCACTGAGCTATTAGATTTCCGCTCTGGCGCGCCGACTAGAAGCGAGATGTATGCCATCGGAAATGTTCTGTTCTTGGCCTCGCCCGCTGTGGGGAGGTGTCACAGACACGCGGCCGACGCTCGTCTTCGAGCGGCGGGTGAGGGACCAAATTGCTGAAGATTCTGGATGTGCAGTGCAACGGACAGTCGCGACGCACAGGCGTTTTGTTACCACAAAAACGACGTTTGGCTTGCCTTCCTGAGTCGTTTGCCCCTAACATTCATTCAGCATTGATCAATTTATTGGGAGACCGGGAACGGTACACCGATTTTATGGCGATTAGCTTTCCTTCGACCGAGTATTTCGAGGCGCTTAAGGCGCAGATGGCCGCGAACGAGGAAAAATTCCGCCGCCTCGGCTTTATCGACACGACCTTCGGCGTCAGCGTCGGCGTCAACGGCAAGGCGCGTAACTTCGTGCTCGAGTTCGAGGTTTTCGACCTCAAGAACGTCAGCGAAGTGCCGGCGATCGATCTGAAGAAAGTCGATTTTCAAATCCAGGGCGACTCGCAGGTGTGGCGCGAGATGATCGAGAACATCCGGCGCAACGGCGAGGCCGACGCCGCCCACGACATCAACACCCTGGCGCATTTCGGCGAGCGTCTGAAGATCGTCTACGACGATCCCGACGGTCACGACAAACTTTACCGGTTCATGGAATCGATCCAGGAATTTTTCGATCTGTCGAGCAAGCTCGAAGTGAGCTTCTAGGTTCAATTAAGGCGCGGAGGCGCGGATGATTATGGCATACCTTTCGACCACGAACTTCACCGAGGACAAGGACTTCATCGACAAGTGGCTGTACACGATAAGGACCGGCGAGATGGACCTGTCATGGATGAAATCGGCGACTGAGAAAATCAGCCCCGAAGAAGCCAACCCTCGCCGCGGACTGACCTATCGAGACCTTAACGTCGGCACCTATGGCTTCACCGATATACCCGAAAAGGTTCGCAACAACCGCTCCTATGCGCCGCGCGGCGCCGAGATTCCCGCCGGTGTGCCCGATGCGCAGCCATGGGTCTCGCGCAAGAGCGAGCTATGGGCCTTCAACACCGAGAGCTACTACGAGGAAGCCGTGTCGCGCCAGTGGAACGCGACCACTGACATTCCATGGGATCGCCTCGACGGTGTGGAACTGCCCGAAGTCACCGGCAAGGCGCTGTCGCAGCTGATGACGTTCCTGACTGAAGTGGAAATGATCGCGACTGACACGCCCGCGATGTGGCTGCCGCGGCTCAATCCGGATTTTATCGAGGTGCGGGCTTTTATAGCGGCGCAGGCGATGGACGAGGCGCGTCACGCTGAGGTCTTCCGCAAGCGCGCGCTCACGACGGGCTGGGGACTTATGCAGGCGAGTCCGATCAACGAGATGGCGCTGAAGCATCTACGCGACGCCGATTCTTTCAGCGAGATGTCGGTGGCATTGCACCTGGTCGCGGAGGGCAACGTGCTGACGCTGTTCCGCTTCAGCGAATACCTGTCGCCGACCGATGTGGACAAGAAGATTTTCCGGCTCGTGATGCAGGACGAAGCGCGTCACGTCGGCTACGGCATGCAGCATTTCAAATACGTGCTCGAGCATTTTCCCGAGAAGCGCGAAGTGCTGCACGCGCATCTGGATGAAGCCGAAAACATTTCGTTTGCCGGCGCCGCCGCGACCGAGCTGACCGAAGCTTTTATTATTCTCGCGGGCGGCGGTCTAAAAAAGGAAAATATCGAGCAAGGAATCAAGATCACGACCCAGTTCAACCTGAAGCAGATGCAGGAGCATTTCGAGCGCCTGGATAAGTGTGGGATGCCGGAGCGCCGCGACCGTTCAAAGCTCTATAAGATGTACGAGATGGGCCGCGCCGCAGCCGAGAACGCAGGCATCAAGCTGAACTAAATCTTTCAAGTCCGGTCCCCCTTCCCACAATGGGAAGGGGTTAGGGGTTAGGTTCCTAAGTGGCATTTTACGCAGACAAGGATTACACAGTCGACGAAACGGTCCTCCAAGCCGCACAGAAGGTGATGGAGGGACACTTAGGCCTGCACTGGTACGATGCCAAGACCGAACGTCTGGCAGGACGCGCGTCCGATCCGAAACGTGGACTCACCTACCAGGATCTTGACGTTGGCACCTACGGCTACACGAACATTCCCGAAGACGTGCGCACCAGCCAGTCGATGGTGTCGCGCGGCAGCGAGAAGGTCGGCAAGCTGCCCGACATGGGCTACGTCGTGAATCGCAAGTCGGATGTATGGTCGGACAACGTCGCGGAACTTTACGAAGAGGTGAAGGCGCGGCGATGGGTTCCGGCGACGGATATTCCGTGGACCGAGCTGCATGCGCATCCGTTGGCGCCCGAGCTCGAGATGGCGTGCGCGCAGCTCTACACGTTTCTGCAGGAATGCCAGATCGTCTCGATGGACTTCCCGTCGAAGTGGGTCGCGCTGATCAACCAGGATTTCCTCGAGCTAAAGAGCTGGATGTGCGCGCAGATGCTCGACGCGTCGCGGCTGTTCGAAGTGTTTCGCAAGCGCGCGCTCTTCGGCGGTGCCGGACTCGGCCGCGCCAGCGCAACCGGGGAGCAGGGACTCAAGGAATGGCTGTGGGCGGATCAGTTTCCGCAGGGTTCGGTATCGATCAACCTGTCGCTGGCGGGATTCCTGCTGACGCTATACCGGCAAGTGGGAGCGTTTGCACCGACTAACGTCGATCGCAAGATCATGCGCTACGCGATGCAGGACGCGGCGCGCCAGACCGCCTACGGACTGGGCCAACTGCGCTACCATCTGAAGCATCGCCCGCTCGAAGCCAACGCGATCGAGGGCTATCTCGATCATACCGAGCACGCGTTGCTCGGATTGATTGGCAGTCCCGAGCTGCTCGAGCCGATGATCATCATCTGCGGCGGCGGCCTCGACAAGGCGCAAGTGGACAAAGGGCGAATCGCGACCGCGAAGTTCATCAGGCTCGCGGTGCGCGAGTATATGGAGCGAATCGCGGCGGCCGGCCTCACCGGTCACGCCAAGCGCAGCAAAATTCCAGCGATGATCGATCGCATTTCGGCGGCCGCGTAGCGCTCTCTCTCTTTCCTCGATTAGGCCTTACCGCTGATTGTCATCGTGGGGCGCACCTCGATGCTGCCGAGTTTCGCCAGCGGAATCTTTGCGGCGATCTCGACGGCCTCGTCTATGTCCGCCGCGTTGATCAGGATGAACCCGCCCAGGTGTTCCTTGGTTTCGGCGAACGGTCCGTCGGTAGCGATTGTTTTGCCGCGGCGAACTCGCACGGTGCGGGCCCTGCTGACGGGATCGAGCGCATTGGAAACCAGGTAGTGACCGCTTCGGCGCAGCTCATCATCATAAGCCATAGAGTCATGGTCCAACTTGGCCTTTTCGCTCGGCGAAAGAGCCGCCAATGTTCCCGGTTCGAAATAGACCGCGCATAGAAACTTCATCGTCTTGCTCCTTGTGCATCGTCGCCGGATTCCCCGCCCACATGTGTCAGTCGCTTGAGCTCCACCGGGATCGACATATTTTCTGGCGCTTGCGCGACTGCTAATCTGTCGGCATGCCAAATCGTAGTTCTGTGGTGATCGCCGGCGCGCCGGAGACGCCGGATTGTTCCGTTGGTGAGCCCGCCGGCGCTCCCGACGAACCCGACCAACGTAGCCGCGGTTTTTTCGAGCGAATCTTCGACCGCATCGTTCCGAGGACTGCCCTGGTGCGGTTTCTCGGCTACGTGCGCCCTCATCTGTGGCTGGTGGCGGGCGGTTCGGTCATGGGCATCCTGAAGTTCACGCTGCCGCTCGCCTTCCCGCTCGCATTTAAGTACGTGTTCGACGTTCTGCTGGTTCCGCAGCCGCATCTCGAGCACTTGAATCGAATGATCGACAGCTGGTGCAGCTCGCTCGCCGCCACGATGCATCTGGGCACGGGATCTGCCGCCAAGCTCGAAGCTTTGACCGCGGCCCTGTTTGCGCTGTTTGCCGTGCAGGCGGTTGCGACCTACTACCGTAACTACTGGGCGAGCATGGCGGGTCATCGGCTGATCTTCGATCTGCGTTATGCGCTATACAAGCACATGCAGCGCCTGTCGCATTCGTTTTTCGATCGCACGTCGTCGGGCGCGGTGGTCTCGCGATTTATTTCCGACATTTCGATGGCGCAGAACTTCGTCGGCTCCGCGATGATCAACATCTGGATGGACGGCGTGTCGCTGGGCTTTGTGATTTGGCTGCTGTTCTCGCTCAATGTGCGGCTGGCCTGGATCTCGCTGATCATCGTTCCATTTTACGTCGCGGTGATCAGGATTCTATCGCCGCGAATCAAGGAGACGAGCCACGATCTGCAGGAAGTGGTCGAGGAATTTTCCGGCGAGCTGCAGGAGCGCGTCGCGGGCGTCTCGACGGTCAAATCGTTCGCGCGCGAGGCCGATGAGGCGCGCCGGTTCCATCAGCGAACCACCGAAATGTACGACCTGACGATCGAGAGCGTGAAGCTTTCATCGACGCATCAGATGTTCACCGAGTTCATCTCGCGCGGCGCACCACTGATCGTGATCTGGGCGGGCGCATTGATGATCATGCACGGCAAAATGACCATCGGAACCGTGGTCGCGTTCTTCGGCCTTCTGCCCGCACTCTACCTGCCGTTACAGCGTTTCTCGGAGTTGTCGGTGATCGTGGCGACGGCTCTGGCGGCGATCGAGCGCATCTTCGCGTTCTTCGACGAGACGCCCGAGGTGCACGACCGGCCCGGCGCATCTGCCCTCAAGGTCAAGAGCGGGCTGGTCCAGATCGAGCATCTCCGCTTTGGCTACAAGCCGCTCGACGGCGGACCGATTCGCATCACGCTGGAAGACGTGAACCTCGCCGTGCCGGCCGGGACGACCGTGGCGCTGGTCGGTAGGTCGGGCGCGGGCAAGACGACGCTCGCCGGCCTGATCCCGCGCTTCTACGAGCTGGCGGCCGGCCGAATCCTGATCGACGGCACCGACATTTCGAGCGTGACGCTGAAGTCGCTGCGCGATTCAATCGGGATTGTGCCGCAGGACGCAATCCTGTTCAGCGCGTCGATTCGCGAGAACGTGCAGTATGGACGCCCCGGCGCGCCCGACGCGAACGTGTGGCGCGCGCTCGAGCAGGCCAACATCCGCGACTTCGTCGAATCGTTGCCCAACAAGCTTGATACGACGATAGGCGAGGGCGGAGTGCGGCCGTCGACCGGCCAGCGACAGCGGCTTGCGCTCGCGCGAGTGTTTTTGAAGGATCCGCCCATCCTGATTCTCGACGAAGCGACGTCGGGCCTCGATTCGGAAGTCGAAAACCTGATTCACGACGCGGTGCGGCGCCTAACGAAGGGGCGCACGTCGTTCCTGATCGCGCATCGGCTGGCGAGCGCTGTCGATTCGGACGTGATCGTGGTGCTCGATTGCGGGAGAATCGTCGAGGTCGGGTCGCATGCGGAGCTGGTCAAGCGCGCCGGCGTCTACTCGCAACTCTTCAACGAGCAAACTCGCAAGCTGCGGCTGACGCCCGACCATATTGCGCGCGTGCCCGGCTCGCTGAGTCCCGCACCTGTCGGGGGAGATCGATCTGATTAGCTGTGTGCCGCGGAAAGCGGTTCGTCGAGGCTAAAGTTCCGCGATCAAGTAGGCGAACAGCGCGAAGAACGCTGCTCCGACGATCGCGACCTCCACGGCCTTTCCCGTCAGGCCCCTTGGCGGAGCAAGCGACTTGTCGTGGGTCTGGTACTTTACAATTACGGGTCCGCCTGGCTTCACGATCGACGACCCAAAAATGCTGGGGGGATTTCCGATCGACAGCACGTTGATCCGGTCGCTGGCATGCTCCAGCCACTCCTCGTAGTCGTCGTGGTCCGCAAACTGCTTGGTGAAAATTGCCATCTGTCCGCCCTCTTTACTGACGCCCGACTGGCGTCAACAAGGGAAATCTTACGTTCCGAGGGGCATTAGGTCAACTGATGTGAACTCGCTAATTGTCATTTTTTTACTAACGATAAGGATAAAAAAGATAAAATAAAGTCGACAGAGCGGATAAAACCCACAATCCGGCCGGAACCTCACGATGGCGTCCCGCGACGACCTTGAAAACCGGATAGAGAATCAGGCCGGCCGTAATTCCGACCCCGATATTGTAGGTAAAGCTCATCAGGGTGATCACCGTAAACGCGGGAATCAGTTCGGTGTAGTCGTCGAAGTCGATTTTGACGACTGGCGCAATCATCATCGCGCCGACGACAATCAACGCGGGCGCGTACGCCGCGGCCGGGATTGCGGCGACCAATGGCGCGAAGAACAGCGACATCGCGAACAGCGCGGCGACCACCACCGCCGTCAGTCCCGTGCGTCCTCCCACGTGGACTCCCGCGGCAGACTCGATGTACGCGCCCGCAGTTGTACTGCCGGCCAGCCCTGCGAACATCGTGGCGATCGCGTCGGCGAGCATCGGGCGTTCGATGTGCGGCAGCGTGCCGTCGGCGTCCAGGAACCCGGCGCGCTCGGAAACTCCAATCAACGAACCCATCGTGTCGACCAGCGCCATCACGAATAGCGAAAGCAACACGCCGAAGAATCCGATGCTCAAGGCCCCGCCCAGATCGATTTGCAGCATGATAGGCGCGGGGTTCGGCGGCATGCTGACCCAACCCGACGGCGGCTTTGCGACGCCGGTGACGAATGCAATCGCGGCCGAGATCAAAATCCCGAGCAGGATTGCGCCCGGCACCCGGCGGATCATCAGGATCGCGATCAGCACGAAACTGAGAATCGCGATCTCGACCGACGGCGTGGCGAAGTTGCCGAGCCTCACCGGTGCGCCGGGTACGCCAATCGCGACGATGCCCGATTCGTTGAGTCCGATGAAACTCAGGAACAGCCCGATGCCCACGCCGAAGCTGTACGCCAGGCCGGGCGGCAGCGACTCGAGCATCCAGCTGCGCACGCGCGCCACGGTCAACAGCGTGAACATCACGCCTGCAAGAAACACCGCGGCCAGCGCGGTCTGCCAACTGTAGCCGAGCACCTTCACCACCGTGTATGCGACGAAGGCGTTCTCGCCCATGTACGGCGCGATTGCGAACGGACGATTGGCGTACAGGCCCATCAGCAGCGTTCCGACTATCGCGGTCATCACGGTCGCGACCATCGAAGGTCCTTCGGGGATGCCGGCGGCTTTCAGAATGGCGGGGTTGACCGCGATTATGTATGACATCGTGACGAACGTGGTAACGCCGGCGAGCACCTCGCGTCGAACCGTGGTGCCCGCAAGTTCCAGCCCGAAGTAGTTTGCTATTCGCGATTGCAAATGAAGGTGGCCCGCCGCGAGGCCTGATTATCACGTCGCGGCGAGCAGGTGCCACAGGAATGCGTGCAAATACGCTTTAGTATATAAACGAACGATCGCGAAGGCGGATTTCATGCGTGCGCATCGTCGCTACCTGTCAATCCTGAGTGACTAAAAAAGCAAGAGTGAACAAATGAAAGAAGAACAACTCGTGAAGATTCCGGCGGGAAAACCAATCGCGAACGGACAGGCGCCTCTGAAGCCGCCGGCGGCCGCGAAGCCATCGGCTCCCGCGAAGCAAGCGGCGCCCAGGTCGATAACTACTCTCGCAGTCGATGTCGGCGGAACCGGAATCAAGGCGGCCGCGCTCGATGAAAAAGGCAAGATGATAACCGAGCGGCAAAAAATCAAAACGCCGCATAACGCGACGCCGAAGAAAGTGATCGCGATCATCCAGGAGCTCGCCAAGATGTCCGGCGAGTTCGACCGCGCGTCGGTGGGATTTCCAGGCGTCATCAAAAATGGCGTCGTTTACACCGCGGTGAACCTCGGCAAAGGATGGGACAACTTCCCGCTCGAGTCTGCCCTGAAGAAGAAACTCAAATGCCCCGTGCGAATCGCCAACGACGCCGACGTCCAGGGCCTGGGATGCGTCACGGGCCACGGCGACGAACTCGTGATCACGCTAGGCACAGGCTTCGGTTCGGTGCTGTTCGTGGACGGCCACCGGATTCATCTAGAGCTGGGGCACCATCCGTTTCACGACGGTAAGACCTATGAAGATGAGCTAGGCAACCGGGCGTTCCTGAAGAAGGGCAAGAAGAAATGGAACAAGCACCTGCGCGAAGCTATCGATGAGATGTCGAAGACGTTCAACTATGATCGACTGTACATTGGCGGCGGCAATGCGGCGACAATCAACTTCAAGCTGCCGCCCAACGTCAGGGTGGTCAGCAATACGGAGGGTCTGCTCGGTGGTATAAAGCTGTGGCAGGATCAATCCGTCGCGGCAAAGGGTCATTCGTAGCACTTGCCCCGCATTTCCGGCCGGTACAGCCAACATATCACCCTCAATACCTGGATGATTCAAAGTTCGCTTTGATTCATTGAGCTGTTGTGTCCTGAATCTGGGATCCTCGCGAGCGCAAAGGGAATTGCTCCGCTTGCATTCAAAATTCGGTACGATAAAATATCGATTGCGCAATGCTTAGTCGCCGACAATTACAGCTGGTTGCGTTGATTCTTGTCGCGATAAGCTTCGTCGCGTTCACGCCTCGCTTGCAGCATCCGCACGTACGACTCGCTTGTGGATCGACCGAGAACACAACTCTCAGCGGGGCCCAGCGCTTCACCGATGATTCGTCACGCGTGCCCGATCTCAAGGCTGGCTACGAGGCGAATGCTGTTCCACTGCCGCAGGCTCTGAAGCTGATATCTGAAGATCAGATCGCCACACCATTACCGAGGTTCGGATTCAGGATCCCTTCCGTACGGGTGATAGTAAGACGGAACAAATTGCTCCCCTCGCGCGCGGCGAGCCAGGACCCGCTCTAAGCAAACTTTAGACTCGTGATTCGCTAGCACGCGAGCAAGTTTTCGCGGGCGGTTGTGGTCAACGTAGAAATCCACCGGCGCACTTAGCCGGGGATTGGGAGTTTGCATCGTGCCAAGTTTCTCGCTGCGCAATCCGTACCTGATAATTGTCGGAGCGCTTGTGATCGTCATTCTGGGTGCAACCGCGTTTACGCGGATGCCCACGGATGTCTTTCCAGACATTAAAATTCCCGCGGTAGTGGTGGCGACCTTCTACCAGGGTATGCCGCCGCTCGATATGGAAGACAACATAACCTTCCGTTACGAGCGCTTTTTTACTCTGGGCAGCAACATCGACCACATCGAGTCGCGTTCGCTCTCTGGCGTGAGCATTATAAAAGTGTTCTTTCAGCCAGGTACCAACATAGAGGCTGCCGCTGCACAGATGGGAACCCTGGCGGAGGCCGACCTCGGGGTTTTGCCGCCGGGGACGCTTCCGCCACTGGTGCTGCAGTACGACGCATCATCTCTGCCCGTGGTCCTGGTCACGCTCGCCGGTAAAGGTTACGACGAGACTCAGCTCGAGGATCAAGCGCGCTACAACGTTCGGAACCAGCTGGCGACAGTGCCAGGCGCGTCTGTACCTATTCCCTTCGGCGGCAAGTTTAGGCAAGTGATGGCGTATGCGAATTCGCAAGCGCTGCAAGCGCGTGGCCTTTCGCTAATGGACGTCGTCCACGCACTCGACACGTCCAACCTCATCTTGCCGGCCGGCGACGTCAAGATCGGATCCAAGGATTACTACATTTATTCGAACAGCATGATTGATAAGGTGCCGGATATAGGCCAGGTGCCCGTGAAGATCGGACGTGGTCAAGCGCCCGTACTGATGGACGATGTCGCGAAGGTCGACGACTCATCTCAGATTCAATACAACAAGGTCCTCATTAACGGGCAACCGTCGGTATACGTTCCGGTTCTCCGCCAGGCCGGCGCCAATACCATCTCGGTGGTCGACGGCGTCAAGGAACTGCTGCCGAAGGTCTTCGACCTTCCGGCGGGGATGGAATTGAAACCCATCCTGGACCAGTCCATTTACGTCAGGCAAGCGGTGGATAGTCTTGAACATGAGGCGATATCCGGTGCGGTACTGGCCTCGCTCGTGATTCTCATATTTCTGGGCAGCTTTCGATCGACTTTTGCTATTTTTCTTTCCATCCCACTTTCCATTCTGGCGGGGCTATTCGGTCTCTATTTCAACGGCTCGACGCTCAACATCATGACACTTGGCGGGTTTGCGCTTGCGATCGGCCGACTAGTCGATGACTCGGTGGTCGTCCTTGAGAACATCAACCGTCATCTGGCCGAAGGCAAGGAGCCGCAGGTGGCGGCACGGGAAGGCGCCGAAGAAGTCGCGTTGCCGGTTCTGGCTTCGACCATTACCACCTGCATCGTTTTCTTCCCGGTCATGTTTCTGTTTGGAGTCGCGAAGTATCTCTTCAGCGCGCTGGCGCTGGCCGTCGTGCTTTCGATGGCTGCGTCGTATCTGGTCGCCATGAGCGTAATACCGATCTACTGTGCTCGCTTTCTTACCAGGGAACAGGCGCTCGCCACGGAGCACGGCGAATCATCCGGTATATTCGCGGTCTTCAATCGAGCCTACGAGCGCTTTGCCTCCGGTTACGAACGTCTGCTTGAAAATGCGCTGGACCACAAGTCTGTGGTCGTCGTGGGTGTTGCGATTCTGTTCGTCGCCAGTCTCGCGATGTATCCGCGTCTCGGTACCGAGTTGTTTCCCGAGACCGATGCCGGGATGTTCACGATCAATTTTCGCGCGCCAGCCGGTACTCGTATCGAACTGACCACCGATATGGCGCGTCAAATCGAAGCCGTTGTCCGCAAGGTGATTCCGCCCGACGACCTTGACATGGTCGTTTCGAATATCGGAATTGCGCCGAGCATATCCGCGATTTACTCGCCTAACGCCGCCCAGGATTCAGCTTTCATGCAGGTTGCGCTCAAGTCCGGTCATCGGCATCCAACCAAATACTACGTAGCCCGGTTGAGGCGACTTCTCCCTGCGCAGGTCCCGGACGCGCGGACCCTGTTTTCCTCGGGTAGTATAATCGACTCCGTTCTTAATCTGGGGAAGATAACTCCCATCGATGTTGAGTTTGCCGGCAACAGCTTTGACGAACTGCATAAGACGGCAAAGGAACTTCAAGAGAAAATCGACGGTCTGCCGCAGGTTGCGCAGAGTTTCATCGCGCAGGAGTTGGACTATCCGACACTAAACATCAAGGTTGACCGCGTCAGAGCCGCTCGTCTGGGCGTTGCGCAGCAGGAAGTTATACAGAACGTAATCACCGCGCTCGATTCAAACCTGTATATCAAGCCTTCGATCTGGATCGACCGCGCAAACAAGGACGACTACTTCCTCACGGTGCAGTATCCGGGCTCCGACAAGGGCTTTGATTCTCTCGAAGTCCTCCAGAACATTCCAATCGAGACCGTGAACCGCGAAAACGGGCACGCGCAGAGCCTGCTGCTACGCGACGTGGCATCAATTTCTCCCGAGTTCCACCCCTCCGAAGCCGATCATTACAGCATCCAACGCGTCGTCGATCTGCTGGTCGCGCCCAGCACCCAGGATCTGGGTGGCACGCAGGCGATCATCCAGGAGCAGGTGAGCAAGATGACTCTGCCTCGCGGCGTCTCCGTCAGATACCGCGGGGCAGTAGCCTCGATGCAGAAGTCCTTCTCCAGTTTTGGTTTCGGCCTTTCCCTGGCAGTGGTTCTGCTGTATCTGGTGATGGTCGCGCAGTTTCGCTCTTTCCTCGACCCGTTGATAATCATGTTTGCGGTGCCAATGGGATTGATAGGAGTTATCTGGACCTTATGGGCGACAGGCACCACGCTTAACATCGAATCGTTCATGGGTATCATCGTGATGGTCGGGATCGTGGTGTCGAATTCGATTTTGCTCGTCGACTTCGCCAACGAACGACGCCGCCATGGACAGGAGCTTAGGCGCGCGGCGGTCGAGTCTGCCCGCATAAGAATGAGGCCAATCCTGATGACGGCCTTGGCGACGGTGGCTGGTCTTATGCCAATCGCGATGAAACTGGGCGAAGGATCTGAAGCTTCAGCTCCGCTGGCAAGGGCTGCCGTGGGCGGCCTGGTCGTTTCCACCGCGCTGACGCTGTTCCTGGTGCCTTGCGTTTACGAGTTCTTCTATCGGCGAATCCAGGGCGACGCAATTGCGCAAACGCCCATCGAGAACTGACGTCGATGACCCGCGAACTAGGTAAAGCTGCGAGAAGTATTGGACTGGTTGTCACGGCTATCTTGTCGATCGCCTTCCTATCGGCGGTCGGCTGTAACGCGCCTGTTATTCCAATGACTACTCCTCAACGAGCGATGGTGGACGTCGTCCATCCGCGCCAGGGAGCGATAGCCAAAAGTATTGAGCTGCCAGGCGATGTCGTAGGTTTCTACGAAGCTGCGCTGCACGCGAAGGTCACTGGCTATTTGAAGAGTATAAGTGTCGACAAAGGTGACTCGGTCAAGGCGGGTCAAGTACTGGCCGAAATCGAAGTGCCGGAACTGCGCTCGAACCTTATGCGCTCGCAGGCGAACCTGGAAATCGAGCGTATAACTTACGGTCGGCTGAAGAAGGTTCAGCAGAGCGACTCGCGCTTAATCTCGCAGCAAGACGTCGACATGGCGTACGCCAAGTATCTTGAGGCGCAGGCCGCGGTTGCAGCCCTGCAGACTATGTTTGGCTATACAAAGATCATTGCCCCTTTCGCGGGAGTAATCACGGGGCGATTCGCCGATCCTGGAGCGCTGATCCGCGCCGGCGGCGGTGACATTGGAGTTGACGAGACCTCGGGGTTGATCTCTCCCGGAGCTACTGAGGGAGCGGGAGGCCACCGCGAGGGTGGCGGTCCGATCCTGACGCTCGCCGACATAGATAAGTTGCGTATCTATCTATACGTCCCGGAAGCTTCATATCCGTTCATCCACATCGGTACTCCGGCGAGTCTGCACTTTGACGAGTTTCCGGATCGAGTATTTGAAGGAACCGTTGCCCGAGATGCGTCATCGCTCGACCTCGCAACCCGGACAATGCTGACCGAGGTCGACATAGACAATCCGAAGCGCCTGATTTATCCGAGAAGCTATGCCCATGTCACCATCGAACTGGTCCGCCATCCCAATGCGCTAAGTGTTCCTGCTTCAGCGATTCAAGGCTCGGGCGACTCGGCGCGCCTATTGGTCGTAAACGAAGGACATCTTGTCGAAGTTCCAGTGAAGACTGGGATCAACAACGGCGCCAACGTCGAGGTAACCTCCGGTCTCTCCCCCAAGTCACTGGTTGTCGCCACCTACAGCAACACTCTCACTCCAGGACAACAGGTCGATGCTAGGATCCGGAATGGCGACCTGCAGGCTACGTCCACGCCGGTTCAAAGTACCGACTAACCTGAACTACCTGTCAACGCTAAATCTACGATGGAACTGTTGGGTGGGCTAACAATGAAATCTTCGGAAACCCTCGTTCTCTTAGCATTCTTGCTTCTGTTGGCGAATGGAGTCGTCAACGCGGCGGGTCCTACTGCGGTATCACCCGGTGATGCGCAAGGGACCGCGTCCGTCCCCGGAACACCACCGATGCCTGGAGAGAATTTGCCGTTAGGGACTTCGTCGACCACCAACCCCTCGGCCACCAGCTCCAACGGAGGGCCGATTACCCCGAACTCCCAATTGACGCTCAAAGAGGCAATCGAGATCGCTCTGAAATATCACCCAAGACTCCAGGAGGCCGCGGACAACACCAGCGCCGCGCAGCAGCAGATCGGCCAAGCGCGATCATACTTGGGTCCGCAACTGTTTGGCGCCGCAGAGTATCTGCGCAGCACCGACAATGGCATCGGCAATGCACAGTACTACAACGCTGACGGGGCGTTTCCCCGAATAAGCGGATCGAATCACAATCTCCCCACAAACGATACGTCGCAAAGTTGGGACACCAGCAATAACTACCTGGGCGGCGTGATGCTCTCCCAGTTTCTCGTCGACTTTGGCCGTCGGCATGGATTTGTTTCAGAGCGCCAGTTTGAAGCCGCTGCCGCGGCTGCCGATCAACAGCTCACTGAGCTTGATCTTATCTTCGAAGTCTCTCAACGCTACTTCGCGTTGTTGCAGGCGAAACGATTGATCGCCGTATACGAGCAGGCACTCGAGCAGCGTCGATATCACAATCATGAGGCTCAGGTTAAGGCTAACGCCGGTCTCAGGCCGCAACTCGACACCTATGTCACGGAAGCCGAGGTGCAGCGGGCTCAGTTGCACCTAGTCGATGCGCGTAACGGCGACGAAGACGCCAAGGTCGCGCTCGACAACGCATTGGGTCTGAGTGACGCAGCGCCGGCGTACGAACTGGCAGATATTTTAACTTATCATCCGATCACCGAGTCAGTGAACTCTTTGCTCGATACGGCTTTTCGGAGCAGGCCCGATTTGATTGCGCTCGATGATCAGGCGAAAGCGATGGGAGCCAGGATCGTTCAGTACAAGAGCGACTACTATCCTAGCGTCAACGCGGTTGCGGGATACTCGGCACTCGGGACTGGCACTCCTGCTGCAAATAATTTCAACGCCGGGATAGTCATCACCTGGCCAATCTTCAACAGCTTTCTTACCACTGATCAAATTGCGGAGACCAGGTTCCGCCAACACTCGATCCTTCGCGCGATCGAAGACCTGCGACAAGAAGTAATTTTGCAGGTTCATACTTCCTTTCTCAACTGGCAAGCTTCTCTTGAACGCATCTCCCGTGCCGAAAAGACGCTTGCAGCTTCGCGTGCGGAACTGGAACTCGCGGAGAAGCGCTATGAAGCGGGCCTGACCAGCATTATCGAACTGGAAGATGCGCAACGCAGCTATACCGCTGACGACGCTGCGTACGCCGACGCCCTATACGGATTCTCTGTCACCAAGGCGGCAGTCGATAGGGCTACGGGTCGATCACTGGCGGAATTCTAGCGCCGATAGCCTGAAGATGGAGGCTCCACCACCTGGGAAGAGCGATGCTTAAATATAGCAAGATATTGTGTGCGTTCGAATTCGATGGAAATTCAACGGCCGCATTCCTTTTGGCGAGCACCTTAGCAAAGGAAAGCAACGCCACGCTCTACGTACTGCACATTGCTAGAGTGCCTACGCAGGATATGGACGTTCCGCTTCCATTTGATGCCGAACCGCGATGGGAAAAGGAGGCGAGAGCCAAGCTCGAATCAATAGTCCGCGACACCGTCAAGACTGGCGTGCAATGTGTTATCGAAGTCAGAACCGGTGTGCCGGATACTGATATTGTGCGAGCCGCTCGCGAGCTCGGAGTAGATTTGATCGTGATGGTTACCCACGGACGCACCGGCTTGGAGCATTTCGTTTTGGGCAGCGTCACAGAGCATGTCATTCGCGATGCTCATTGTCCCGTGCTCGTTTTACACACGGCTTGACGTCGGTGACAAGGCTCCGCTCGCGGGGAGCAGGGGATTCAGGCCGAAAAGCCAGTCAGGATGATCGGTTGGCAAGGAGCAGGATATCGCGTTTGGTTGCCATTGCAATAGTAGAATGGTCGAAAACCTAATAGAATCTAAGGTTTGGAGGGGTGGCCGAGTGGTTGAAGGCACCGGTCTTGAAAACCGGCAGGGATGAAAGTCCCTCGTGGGTTCGAATCCCACCCCCTCCGTTCCAGAGTGCCTTTGCGCCGCGGCTATCTTCGTTATTCAGATAACCAGCCGGGACGTATCGCGATGGCTATTAGGTTCGCGTTCAATGTACTCTGAAAGAGTCGGATCGATATAGGAATCGCAGTCCGCTTTTGATCCAGTTCTGATAGTGGCTCTTTCGCTCGCCTTCGGCCACGTTGACGCTAGACCAACTTCCACATTCTGCATAGGAAGGCTCGTCGAAGGAGTAGTTATGTACCTTCCGATTTCTCTTGGAACCATAGTCCTCATCCTGGTAGTTGTCTGGTTGATTCGCGGCTAGTGAAAGCCGGCGGTTACTCATTGTGAATGGGCGCTTTCGATTCCTTATCGGGCGCGCGATGCGTATCAACTGACTATCTTGTGCGCCCGCAGGAGAAACATATAGCCAATGATGATTAGCAATTGGCGACTCTGCGTCCGCGGTATGCTCGTGCTGGCGAGTCTGTCTCTCGCAGTTTCGTGCGCGACCCAACCGGAATCGCCGCAACCGTCGTTGCCTCAAGCGCCGCCTGCGGTTGCGCTTTCCAGGCCGGCGACTTCGCGAACCCGCTCGAATTCGTCGAAAGCTATCCGCGCCTCCTATGAGTCAGATGCACACTCCGGGCATCGGACCGCCAGCGGCGAGCGCTACGATCCCAACGAATTGACCGCCGCATCCAGAACTCTACCAATCGGTTCCTTGGTAGTGGTGACCGACCCCTCGACAGGCCGCTCGGTGAAAGTTCGTATCAACGATCGCTCCGGACATGCTCGGGGCCGAAGCCTGGATCTGTCGAAGCGTGCGGCGGAAGAGATCGGCATGAACAAGAAAGGTGTGGCGCGAGTGCAGATGAAGCGAGTCAACTCAGAACCAGATACGAGTGAAGCTCCTGTCTCTCCTTCGACTCCAAAATCGTAACTCGCTTAAGGCCAGTGCTTTCCTCAACCGTCCTTTGACTACTTTCTGTAGAGGAAGACTCTGGAATCATCTATCGAGTTCTCCGCAGAACGAACCCTGGCAGCCCTTTGATGGCTTTTGCACTATCGGCTGTGTAAAGCTTTAACCAGTTGGGATCGACATAAGTATCGAGCCCCACGTGATCCAGCCCAAACTGCGGTTCTTCCACTCGCCTTTGACCGCGTTCCGCTAGACCATCCATAAGTCCTACAAACAAGGCCCGAGGAGTTGGATGCGATCCACCTATGAACCTTAACAAGGAGATTAGAGCTATGAGTAGTAAGAACAAGATATTGGCTATAGTACCGGCGATAGTTCTTGGTTTTGGACTGGCAATTCCGGCTATCGCACAGGAAACGAGCGCTGGCTCCGGCGTTTCCGCCAGCACTTCGATGCATCAGGCAGGCGAAAACACAGAAAGCGCGGCGGAGAACGCGTATCAAGGCGCGGTTACCGCGGTGGACGACACTACAATCACAGCGGCGGTGAAAACAAATCTGGCTGCCGCCAAGGACATGCGATCCGGCCAGATTCACGTCACCACAACCGCCGGCGTCGTCACGCTGGAAGGCCGCGTACACGACTCGAACGTCGCATCGCGTGCTGTAGCGATCGCGAAGGATGCAAGCGGGGTGCGAAATGTTACCAACGAGCTGCAAGTGGACCCTTCAGTTCCTCAGAGCTAGCAGGTCATAAAATATGAGGCTAACTATTGTAGCCGGATTGATCGTGGGCGTGTCGCTGGCGTTCCAGTCGGCGCACGCCGTGCATACCAGCGTCATAGTTGTTCATGGGTCGAGCGTTGTTCGGGCTCCCGCCAGCGCGCCATGGTACGTCGCAATGGACGTCGGACCTAGTGGTGAAAATGGGCGACCCGCTGTGGACTGTGACTTCGTGATTAAACGATCATGAAGGCGAACCCCAGGGACACACAAGGTAATAACTGATGAGCGCGATCGTATCGACTCGCTGCGGAAGACTCGAAGGTGATGAACAGGACGGACTGTTCGTCTTCAAGGGCGTGCCGTTCGCGGCCGCGCCCGTCGGCCCTCTGCGATGGCTCGCTCCTGAGAAACCGGCGCTGTGGACAGGAGTTCGCGATGCGCGGCGGTTTGGCGCGGTTGCTCCTCAGAACCCGGTCACCAACCAGGCGCTGGCGGCGATGAAGATCGAGCAAGCGCAGTCGGGAGACTGCCTCAATCTCAATTTGTGGACGCCCGGACTCGATGGCGCGCGGCGACCGGTGATGGTCTGGATTCATGGCGGCGGATTTACAATCGGCGCCGGCTCGCAGGAGATTTACAACGGGACGGTTCTCGCCAAACGCGGCGACGTGGTTATGGTCACTATCAACTATCGCCTCGGGCCACTAGGGTTTCTGCGCCTGAACGATGTGACTCACGGGCGAATCCCATCGAGCGGCAACGAGGGCTTGCTCGATCAGCTCGCAGCGCTCCAATGGGTCCGCGACAATATCGCCGAATTCGGCGGGGACCCGGACAACGTCACGATCTTCGGCGAGTCGGCGGGTGGAATGAGCGTAGGAGCGCTGCTGGCGATGCCTTCGGCGCGGGGCATGTTTCACAAGGCGATACCGCAGAGCGGATCTTGCGACACCATATCGTCGATAACGCGGGCGAACCGGACCGCCGAGAGAGTTCTGTCGAAGCTGGGCGTCTCTCCCGACGATGCTGAAGCGATTCGCGCGCTGCGGGTCGCTCAATTGCTCACCGGAGTGTTCGGCGCGGACGGCAAAACGCCCGATCGCGAGCTGGGGATGGCATACCAGCCAGTGGTCGACGGCACCGTTATACCGCGCGAGTTGATCGAGATGGTGGCGCAAGGCTCGGCGGCGGGTGTCGCGGTGATGGTTGGGTCCAATCTCGAGGAATGGAAATTGTTCTCCGCGATGGATCCGTCGGCCCAGAAACTTGACAAGGCCGGCCTGCTTGCGCGGATGAGCAAGCGGCTGACCGCGGACTTCGCCGGCTCCGTGATCGCAACGTATGAGCGCGCGCGGGCATCCGCAGGCGCGTCGGTTACGCCGCCGGAGTTATTTTCGGCGATTGAGACCGATCGCGTCTTCCGCATGCCAGGTGTGCGACTCGCTGAGATCCACGGACGGAGCGAAAGCCGCGTCTACAACTATCTTTTCACCTGGCGCTCGCCCGCGATGCGCGGCGCACTGGGGTCGTGTCACGCCCTGGAGCTCGGCTTCGTCTTTGGTACTAACCATCTGGCGGGGATGCGTCGCTTTGCGGGCGAGGGTGCCGCGGCTGAAAAGCTGGCAACTGAGATGCAGGACGCCTGGCTCGCGTTCGCGCGCGGCGGCAATCCCAGTTGCGCGAGTCTTGGCGACTGGCCCGGCTACACCGAGGCGCGACGCGCGACGATGCTCCTTGGCGAGACCAGCAGCGCCGTCGATGCGCCGTTTGAAGAGGAGCGTCGCGCCTGGGACGGAGTTCCCGATGGGATTCTCGGCGCGCTGTGAGAGTCGTTCTTGCTCATGCGTCGATGAATGCGCGGAGCACTTCGAAAAATCGTTCCGGCTGATCGGCGACGATACCGTGGCCGGCGCCCGCGAATCGTTCGAAGCGGACAAGATCGGGTCGCAGCGCCGCGACGATTTCTTCGGAGCACGGCACCGGCGTCATCGGGTCGTCCTCGCCTACCATCACCAGCGTCGGACATTTGATCCTGTGGAGTTCCGGCAGGAAGTTCATCGTCTCTCTCTCGCCGCGGCGAAACTCAGCCATCAAGCGCGGATTCCATATCGTGCGCCCATCGACGTCCGGATCGTGAGGACCGCGGCGATAGAGCGGGCCGCATAGACGCCGGAACTCGCGCGTTGCATCCCGCGTGGGATTCTCGAGAAAGGCTCTCGCTGCCGCGCCGGCTTCCGCTCCGCCCAGCCTTTCGAAGATTTTGATCTGTATATCCGTCTTGCTGGGCGACGCCGCCGTGCTGCAAAGAATCAGCTTTGCGGGATGTTCGGGATGGCGCAGTGCGTAAGACATCGCGACGTAGCCGCCGAACGACACGCCCATGACGATTGGACGCTCAATCTCGAGCGCGTCGCACAGCGCCTTCACGTCGTCGCCCCACTGCGAGAGCCTCCATCCCGCGGAATCTTCGCGCCCGTCGCTGCGGCCATCGCCGCGATGATCGAAATAAACGACTTGCACGATGTCCGCGAGCTGCGAGTATGCCGGCTTGAAGATCGAATGATCCGCCCCCGGACCGCCGTGCAACAGCAGCACCGTCGGCACCTCGCGCATCCGCGATCCGTCAGGCCGCAACTTGGCCCCTTCGACATCGAAGAACAGCCTGCAACCGCCGATATCAACCCTCATTTTGATCCACTTCAGCGCTCGCTGTTCCTGACGACTTTCCCGTCCTTCATCACGAACATCACTCTTTCGACGACCCTGATATCTTCGACGGGATCTCCCGGCACCGCGACGACGTCGGCGCGTTTGCCTGCTTCCAGTGTTCCGATTTTGCCGGCCAGGCCGAGCAGTTCCGCATTCACCGAGGTCGCACTCTTGAGCGCGCCAATCGGGCTCATGCCGGCCTTCACCAGCAGGCCCATCTCGCGGGCGTTGATTCCATGGCGGCAGACGCCGGAATCGGTGCCAAGCGCAATTGTCACTCCAATCTCGAGCGCCCGCTTGACCATCCCCGGCGCTGCTTCGACTGCCTGGCGGGCCTTGACTGCCAGCTCGGGCGGCAGCTTGTCCAATCCTCGCCCGAGTTGATGCTGGACCAACAGTGTAGGCACCAGGTAGACGCCGCTCGCTTTCATCGCTTCGAGCGTTTCATCGCGCAGAAAAGTTCCGTGCTCGATAGAATCGACCCCCGCCTCGATTGCGTCGCGAGCCGCGGAGTCGCCATGACAATGCACCGCGACCCGTTTGCGCAACCGATGCGCCTCGTCCACCACCGCGGTCATTTCGTCGAGCGTGAGCTGTGGCGTGTCGACCTCGTCGGCCAGCGACATCACGCCGCCCGAGGCGCAGAACTTGATGACGTCGGCGCCATACTTCACATTGAAGCGGACCGCCTTGCGAAGGTCGGCAGGGCTGTCCGCAATACCGTCGGTGTAGTCGGACTCTCTGCCGGTGGCGAGGAAGTGCAGGCCTGCATTGCGATCCGAATGGCCTCCGGTCGCGCCGATCAGATTGATTGCCACCAGCATCCTCGGGCCCGGGAGCAGTCCCTTGGCGATCGCGTTGCGCAAGCTCACATCGATAAAGCTGTCGGGATACATGCATCCCACATCGCGCACGGTCGTGAACCCGCCCTTCAGCGTGACGCGGGCGTGGACCGCGGCTTGGTAAGCTTTTTCCGCGACGTGAGACCGGAAGCGGTCGATGAAAAACTCGTTGTAGGATTTCGCTTCGACTGTCAGATGCGTGTGCGCGTCGATGAAGCCGGGGCACAGTGTGGCATCGCCGAGGTCGATCCGTTCCGCGCCGGCCGGGATTCGCAGGTCCGGTCCGGATGCGGCGATCTCTTCACCCTCGATCAGGACCACTCCACCGGTTTCAATCCGATCCGATTTGCCGTCGAAGAGTCGTGCGCCTTGGAGAGCGATAGTCATTTGATATGGACCTTGCCCGATACTCTACAGCAGCGCGACTAGGATCACTCGCGGCGAGGCGGAAAAATCAGAATGTCTTTGAACTCAATCTTACTGATTGTGCTCTGCGGAACGTAAATCTAGCGCGATCCGGGACATTGTCTTGACCTCATCTGTGGGCGCGCCCACACTTAGATGGTCAGGACCGACATATGGAATCGGGTCCCGACTTTGATCCGGTCTGACTGTGGGCCTTTCTCCCGCCTTCGACCACTTTCCACCCGACCAACGCCAACTATCGCGAAATGAAGGCCCGAAGAGGCTCTCATGGAACCGTCTCAGTCTGTCGCAGGCGTAATCGAGTAATTGAGTCATCGTAATCGCGACAGTTGGGCTCACGGTCGGGTAATCCGGTGATCCGGTAATCCACGAAAACATTCGTGGTGTCTGTTTAGTAACGCAAGGATAAGCAACGGTGAATCGAACTCGCGCAAAAGTCTCCAGCCTCGTCGAACTCCTTCGATGGCGCGCGTTCGAGCAGCCGGAGCATCGAATCTACACTTACCTGATCGATGGCGAGACCGAAGGTGCGCATCTCACCTACAGCGCGCTGGACTCGCAGTCACGGACTATCGCTGCGCTGCTCCAAAGCTACAATGCAAGCGGCGAGCGCGCACTATTGCTGTACCCAGCAGGTCTCGAGTTCATCTCCGCCTTTTTCGGATGCTTGTACGCCGGGGTCACTGCCGTTCCTCTGCCGCCGCCTAATACGGCCCAACCGCAGCGCGCGCTCTCAAGGTTTCGCTCAATCGCGAACGACGCTCAACCGACTGTCGTACTGACCACCTCGTCGATCCTCGCTAAGGTTGAAGGTCTGTTCACGCAAGCGCCCGGCCTGCGAACGCTCCGATGGATTGCCACCGACAAAATAGTAGAGGGCGCGGATGAATGGCGCGATCCGGCCGCGACGACCAACACCCTCGCTCTGATCCAGTACACTTCGGGCTCGACCGCCATACCGCGTGGCGTAGTGGTCAGTCACGGGAACCTGCTCGAGAATTCCGCTCACATCAGCCGTGCATTCGAGATTACCTCAGACGACGTATCGGTCACGTGGCTGCCGGTCTTCCATGACATGGGGCTTACCAATGGAATTATCCAGCCTATGTATGGAGGACGTGAATGCGTTCTTATGCCTCCGCAGTCCTTTCTCCAGCGGCCCGTGCGATGGCTTCAGGCTGTTTCGAAGTACAAGGCCACCATCAGCGGAGGCCCCAATTTCGCTTTTGAATTGTGCGCCCGCAAGATTACTGCGGAACAGCGGCTCGGGCTTGACCTCAGCAGTTGGAGACTGGCCTACAACGGCGCCGAGCCGGTCCGTGCGGACACCCTCAAGCGCTTTGCCGAAACCTTTGCGCCGAACGGCTTCCGTCCGAACTTTTTCTATCCATGTTACGGACTCGCTGAAGCCACGCTGATCGTTTCGGGCGGCCTTGTGAAGGATGATCCTATCCTGCGCACCACCCAGGTGTCTGAGCTCGAACACAACCACAACGGCGTCGTCCAGACATCCGGCCAGCGCGTCAACGTCCGCACTCTGGTCGGAAGCGGTCACGCGGTAGCGGACACCAGGATCGTTATTGTTAATCCTGAGTCGTTGACCACTTGCGCTCCCGACGAGGTCGGCGAAATCTGGGTGTCGGCCCCGAGCGTGGCTCATGGCTATTGGAACCGCCCCGAGGAAACAGCTCTAACCTTCCACGCCTACCTCGCAGATACGGGCGAAGGACCGTTTCTCCGCACCGGAGATCTCGGATTTCTCGGCGACGGAGAGTTGTTCGTCACCGGCCGCCTGAAAGATCTGATCATCATCGGTGGCCGCAATCTTTATCCGCAGGAAATTGAACTGACTGTGCAGCAGAGCCATCCCGCCGTGCGGCCGGCTTGTTGCGCTGCCTTCTCGGTCGAGGTCGCGGACGAAGAACGCCTGATCGTCGCCGCCGAAGTGGAACCTCGTTACGCCGCGAATCGGCACTCGGCCAACGGAAATGGGAACGGCAACGGCAATGGCAACGGCCACAGTAACGGCCACAGTAACGGCAACGGCACTTCGCATCCGCATCACAACGGACGCCTCCCCCTCGATGTCGATGCACTGGTTCGCGCCATTCGTCGCGCTGTAGCTGAAGAACATGACGTGAGAGTGCACGCCGTGCTGCTGCTGCGCGCCGGCAGTATCCCAAAGACTTCCAGCGGCAAGCTCGAACGCCGCGCATGCCAGGCCGGTTTTCTTGACGGGACGCTCGCCAGCCTCTGAGGTACAATCGATGGCCGGGAATCTCATCAATGGCGAACTAGCGAACGCGTCGATCGTGCCGGCAAGTCCTCGCGCCGACGCGTACAGCGCCGAAGTCATCGAAAAATGGCTGGTCGGCAAGCTCTCCGACCTGCTCGGCGTCGCTCCCGAGGAAATCGATATCCGCGAACCCTTCGCCAGCTACGGAATGGGTTCGACCGAAGCCGTCAGCCTTTCCGGCGAACTCGGCGACTGGCTCGGACAAAAAGTTCCCGCTGACTTGGCTTACGAGTTCCCCACTATCGAAACGCTCGCGCGGCATCTGAGCGGCTCGACCAACGAAAACGAGTCGCCCGCACCGGACGCTCGAAGCGAAATGGCCTCGGAGCCGATCGCGATCATCGGAATCGGCAGCCGGTTTCCCGGCAGCAGCGGTCCCGATGAATTCTGGCAATCGATCCGCGACGGACGCGACGCAATCACCGAAGTTCCGGCGGACCGCTTCGATCTAAGCCGGGTCTACGATCCGGATCGAACCATCCCCGGCAAAATCAACACCCGATGGGGCGGCTTTGTCGAGCAGGTGGACGGCTTCGACCCCCAGTTCTTTGGCATCTCGCCGCGCGAGGCCGCGCGGATGGATCCGCAGCAACGCCTGTTGCTCGAGGTAACCTGGGAAGCACTCGAAGATGCGGGGCAGGTGTCCGAAAAGCTTGCCGGCACCCAGACCGGCGTGTTCGTTGGTATCTCGAACAACGACTACGGCCGTATTCAGTTCAGCGATGTGAGCCGGATCGACGCCTACGCCGGCACCGGCAACGCGCTCAGCATCGCCGCCAACCGCATCTCGTACCTGTTCGACTTTCGCGGACCGAGCATCGCGATCGACACTGCCTGCTCGTCGTCGCTGGTCGCTGTCCACCTGGCATGCACCAGCCTGCGCAGCGGGGAGTCCACCCTCGCTCTGGCCGGCGGCGTTAACCTGATCCTGTCGCCTGCCATCACGATGAACTTCACCAAGGCCGGCGTGATGGCGCCTGACGGGCGCTGCAAGACTTTCGACGCGGGCGCCAACGGCTACGTTCGCAGCGAGGGTGCGGGACTCGTCGTGCTGAAGCCGCTAAGCCGCGCCCTTGCCGACGGCGATCCAATCTACGCCGTCATCCGGGGCAGCGCGGTGAATCAGGACGGCCGCAGCAACGGCCTGATGGCGCCGAATCCGCTGGCGCAGGAAGCCGTCTTGCGCGAAGCGTATCGAAAAGCAGGGGTCTCGCCGGGCGACGTTCAATACGTCGAAGCGCATGGCACGGGCACTCTACTCGGCGACCCCATCGAGGCAAGAGCGTTGGGCCGAGTGCTGGCTGACGGTCGTGCGCCGGGAAAGCTGTGTGCGATCGGTTCTGTGAAAACGAATATCGGACATTGCGAAGCGGCTGCCGGTGTCGCGGGCCTGATAAAAGTCGCGCTCGCGCTCAAGCACTCGGAAATTCCGGCCAGCCTCCACTTCCAGGAGCCCAATCCTCACATACCCTTCGACGAACTCCCGATTCGCGTGCAGACGAAGCCGGGTCCGTGGTCTGCGGAGAGCGGTCCAGCGCTGGCTGGCGTCAGTTCGTTCGGTTTCGGCGGCACCAATGCTCATGTGGTTCTGCAGCAGGCGCCGGAGTCGCGAACCGAGCATCGTAAAGCCTCGGCTGGCGAGTCCTGCTACCTGCTGCCACTTTCGGCGCGTAGTCCGGAGGCACTCCAGGCCGTCGCGCGAATCACCCAGCAATTTTTGGCGAGCTCCGAATCGTCGCTGCACGACGTTTGTTACAGCGCGAGCGCGCGCCGCAGTCATAACGACTATCGCCTGGCCGTGACCGGCAATTCATCGGATCAACTTACCGAAGGTCTGGCAGCTTTCTTGAAGGGTGAGACTCGGGCCGGTCTCTCGTCCGGTCATAGAGCTCTCACCATTCGCAGCAAACTGGCTTTTGTTTTTTCCGGACAAGGCTCGCAATGGTTCGGCATGGGAAGGACGCTGCTGCTCCATGAACCGATCTTTCGCGAGGTCATCGAGCGATGCGCGCTGGCGATGCGACCGCACACCGACTGGTCTTTGATCGCCGAGCTCGCCGCCACCGATTCGGCTGAATCGCGGTTGAACGATGTAGACGTAATCCAGCCTGCGCTGTTCGCAATCCAGGTCGCGCTGGCAGCCCTATGGCGCTCATGGGGCGTCGAACCCGACGCGGTCGTGGGCCACAGCATGGGTGAAGTCGCTGCCGCGTACGTCGCAGGGGCGCTCAGCCTCGAAGATGCGGCGCTGATCATTTGCAAGCGCAGCCACCTGGTCAAGCGCACGGTCGGGCATGGCGCGATGGCGTCGGTGGAACTGTCCATCGAAGACGCCCGCCGCGCGATCGTCGGCTACGAAGATCGGGTTTCCATCGCGGTCAGCACCAGTCCCACCTCGACCGTGTTGTCGGGCGATCCCGCGGCCCTCGAAGAGATACTCGCACAGCTTCAAAGTCGCGACATCTTCTGCCGGATGGTGAAAGTGGACTTTGCCTCGCACAGTCCGCAGATGGATCCGCTGCGCGGCGAACTGTTGCAGGCGCTCGAAGAGGTGCAACCCCATATCGCATCGGTGCCGATATACTCGACGGTGCTGAACTCTGTCGCCGACGGGTCGGAGTTCGATGCGCTCTACTGGACGCGCAATCTTAGGGAGCCGGTACTTTTTTCAGCGTCGGTTCAACGCCTGCTCGACGATGGCTACGACACTTTCCTGGAAATCAGCGCGCATCCCATTCTGCTGAGCGGGATTCAGCAGGGCCTTCATCACTCGGGCAAGGAAGGCACAGTGCTCGCCTCCATTCGACGAGAGGAAGACGAGCATACGGCGATGCTCCGCTCGCTAGGTCTCCTTTATAGCTCAGGGTACGGATTGGATTGGAGCCGAATTTACCCCGAGCGAGGTGAACGCGTCAGCCTGCCTTCGTACCCGTGGCAGCGACAACGCTGCTGGCTGGAGCCAGGAGCTGATCACGACCAGCCGATTCACACGGCGACAAGAAATTCTCTACTAGGCCGACATTTCAAATCGGCCGAGTCGGGGGGAGCCGACTATTGGGAAATCCGGTTGGACAAGGAGTCGCTCCCCTATCTCGACGACCACAAAATCGCGGGTGTCGCGGCATTGCCCGCATCGGTCTATGTGGAGATGGCGTCAGCCGCTGCGCGCGAGGCGCTCGGCTCGCAATCGATCACGATAGCTGATGTCGAATTTCACCGAGCACTCTTCCTGCCCGACGGAGCAAGCACCACGCTTCAACTGATCGTCGCGCCCGTCATGGTCGGAACGGCGTCGTTTCAAATCTACAGTTCTTCCGGCGGATGCGGGTCATCCGCTAAGTTATGGACTCTACATGCGTCGGGCAAAGTCTCTGCTCAACACGAGTCGGGCTTACTGCCTATCGCAGAAGAAGAATCGCTCGCCGACAGCCAGCTTCGAAGCTCCGAGAAAGTCTCGGGACAAGACTATTATCGACAACTTAGCGAAAACGCGATTCAGTACGGACCTTTTTTCCAGAGCGTCACTCAGCTGCGGTTGGACAACAAGAGCGTCCTGGGTGAGTTGCTGATTTCGAGCGATCCGGATGGTGACTTCAATACCTATCAGCTTCATCCGGCAGTTCTAGATGGTTGCTTGCAGGTTCTTGGAGCAGCAGTAGCTACTGAAGCAAAAAGAAACGGCAAACAAGGCATCTATATACCGACTCGCATCGGTCAGATTCGCGTTCATAGCCGTCCCGGCGAACATCTATGGTGTCGCGCGCGCGTGCTCGACGAGGACGCTAGCCGGACCGTTGGAGAACTAAGGCTCCTCGATGAAGCCGGACGGGTAGTCGTCGAGATGCTGGGCGTACACTTCGAATCGCTAGGCGAAGGTCTCAAAGAAAACCTCGATGACTGGCTCTACGAGCTCAAATGGCAGCCCAAAGAGCGTGTCGCAGGAGAACAAGCCACTCCATCGAATCCGGGTAGTTGGCTGATTTTCGCCGATAGCAGTGGCGTCGGAGCGTCATTGCAGCGAATCCTGGAAGAGCATGGAGAAAAGGGCATCCTCGTCTCGCGCGGTGAAGCCTACGAGCGCACCGACAGCGGCCACGCTTGCATTCGCCCTGGCCAGCCCGAAGACATCAAGAGACTTTTCGACAGCGCGACGGATCCAGTTCAACCGGCATGCCGTGGAATCGTACATCTGTGGAGTCTCGATACTTCCCTTCCCGAAGACGCCACGGCGGCCGCGATGGAAGCGGCGCAAAGTCTCGGTTGCGTCAATGCTCTACAGGTCGTGCAGGAGATCGCGGGCGTGCAATGGCGCGAGCCGCCTCGTCTATGGCTGGTCACTCGAGGAGCGAACGCAGCCGGCAAGGATTCTCTACCGGTCGATGTGGTTCAAGCGCCTCTGTGGGGGCTGGGCCGAGTCATCGCTCAGGAGCATCCGACATTTTGGGGCGGGTTGATCGACCTGGAACCCAATTCCTCTCCCGGCGACGGCGCAGCTCATCAGTTGTGGGAGGAAATCTCCACTCCCGACGGTGAAAATCAGCTTGCATTCCGGAGCGGGCTACGGCTGGTGGCACGATTGGCTCGAAGGCGTCAATCCAGCGTCCGCGAAACCCCGCTGCGATGCCGCACTGACGGCAGCTACCTGATAACCGGAGGTCTCGGCGATCTTGGCCTGATGGTCGCGCGCTGGATGGTAGGGCAGGGGGCTCGCCGACTAATCCTTTTGGGACGCACGAAGCTCCCGCGACGCTCGAGCTGGAGCTCGGTGGAGGCCGGCAGTCACCTGGCTCGACAAATTGCCGCGATTCGGCAGCTCGAAGAATCCGGCGCCAGCGTGCATCTGGTGTCCGCCGACGTGGCCGACGAAAAGCAGATGCGCGCTTTCGTCGAGCAGTATCAGGCTGAAGGTTGGCCCCCGATTCGTGGAGTCGTGCATGCGGCCGGGGTGCTACACGACGGATTACTATTACAACTCGATGCTGCAGCGATGAGCACGGTTTTGCGGCCGAAGATGGTCGGCGGCTGGATGCTTCATCGTCTGCTTCGAGACGCTCCGCTGGATTTTTTCGTCGTCTTCTCTTCCGCGGGTTCACTGATCGGCCAGCCCGGGCAGGGGAACTATGCCGCCGCGAACGCCTTCCTCGACGCTCTCGCGCACCATCGAAGAGCGCAGGGCCTCCCAGCCCTGAGTATCAACTGGGGAGCATGGGCCGAGTTGGGATTTGCGGAGACGGAAGGCGGCAAGAGCCTGACCAGGCGCCTGGCGCTGCTCGGAATCAGGAGCATGCCGCCCAAGCGAGCGCTCGAGGTGATGGACCGGCTGTTGCGCGAAGACGCGACCCAGGTTGTGGCGCTTCCAGTGAACTGGCGTCAGTATCACGAGTTCTATCCGGCCGGCACGGAGCCACCGCTGCTTTCCGACCTTGCCAATGAGCAGGCCGCTGGCCCATCTCAGACGGTGCATTCCGGCGAGAAGCGCAGCGCGATTCTCGATGCCGCTCCCGCGGAGAGGGCTCAGTTGCTGCAGTGCTATGTGAGCGAGCAAGTGGCTCGCGTGCTCGGGCTCTCGCCTTCGCAACTGGATATTCAGCAACCCCTGACCAACCTGGGGCTTGATTCGCTGATGGCGGTCGAGTTGAAGAACCGCATCTCGGCGGACCTGAGCATCAACGTGCCGATGGTGAAATTTCTCCAGGGCTTCAGCGTCGCGCAGGCGGCAACGCAACTCCTCGATCAACTGACGGCGGAAGCCGACAACCCATCAGAGATTCGTCCGGAGGCCCGCGCGCGAGCAAACAGTGCCGTCGATGAAAATTTGTTGGCCAACATCGATGCGCTTTCGGAGGAGCAAGTAAATTCGATGCTCGCCGATATGCTGACCAAAGACGCGGTTACCTAGTGCCTGATGTATCCAAGCGAATTGCCGATCTTTCATCTGCGGAAAGACGTGCGCTGCTCGCCGATCTCCTTCGGAAGAAATTAAGCGGACCGGATTCGTTCGATCCGCTGTCCTACAATCAGCAGGGGATATGGTTTCTCTCTCAGTTGGCGCCTGAGAGCATGGTCTACAACGTCAGCTTCGCAGCGCGAATCATCTCCGAGCTGAACGTCCCGGCCTTGCGGCGATCGTTTCAGGCGCTAGTTGATCGCCATCCTTGTCTGAGAACCACCTTCTCTGTGCGTTCCGGGAAACCGGCGCAGCGGATACATCAAGGCGCGAAGGTCCACTTCGAGGAGTTGGATGCTTCAGCATGGTCGCTCGACGAGATCGAGCCTCGTTTGGCCGACGAGGCGCATCGTCCATTTGATCTCGAGCAGGGTCCCTTACTTCGCGTGAGTGTCTTCAAGCGCTCCGCGCAGGAACATTTCCTCTTGCTGGTAGTGCATCACATCGTGATCGATTTCTGGTCGCTCGCGATACTTCTAAATGAACTCGGCACGCTTTACCCGGCGGAAGCGGCGGGTAATCGCGAGACGTTGCCACCTCTCGACTCGCAATACGGCGACTACGTTCGCTGGCAATCTGAAATGCTCGCGGGCGCGCAAGGTGAGCGCTCGTGGACCTACTGGCAGAAGCAGTTGGCCGGGCAATTGCCGGTGCTGGAACTGCCGACGGATCGTCCGCGTCAGCCGATACAAACGCATCGCGGCGGGTCGCATGATTTCGTTCTGAACGAAGAATTGAGCGGACGGCTGAAGGCGCTCGCGAAGGCCCAAGGTGCGACGCTCTACGTAGTTATGCTCGCGGCGTTCCAGGCGATGCTTCATTACCTGACGGGTCAAGACGACCTGGTAGTAGGCTCGCCGGTAGTTGGCAGAAGCCGCGCAGAGTTCGAAGAGATCGTCGGACTTTTTACTAATCCGGTTTTCCTACGGTTAAATCTCTCCGGGAATCCGACTTTCCAGGAGTTCGTAAGCCACGTACGCCAGACGGTGCTGGCCGCGCTCGAGCATCAGGACTTTCCCACGCTGCTGTTGGTCGAACGACTGAAGCCTGCCCGCGACCTTAGCCGCCCGCCGATTTGCCAGGTCATGTTCGTGCTGGACAAGCCCCATGGGCTGGCGGAGCAGGGCGCGCCGACATTCGTACACGGGGAAGCAGGGCCCACGATGAACTCCGGTGGTCTTGTTCTCCAATCATTTCCGCTGGAACATCGGTCCGCATCGCTGGACCTGGTCTTACTGGTAATCGAATCGACGCAGTCGCTCTCGATTTCGATAAGATACAACGCCGAACTGTTCGATCACTCCACCATCGTTCGGTTTGGAAAGTACTTTGAAACTCTTCTTGAACATGTAGTCGAACAACCGGACGTGCGGTTGAGCGCCCTGGCAGAAGTACTCGCCGCTATAGATGGTGAAGAGCGGCCGGTAGTCGCCTTCAACCAGACTGAGACTCCTTATCCCGATAACGTGTGTATCCATCAGTTGTTCGAAGAGCAGGTGGAACGCACGCCAGACCGGATTGCGCTGACCTTCGAGAATCAACATCTGACTTATGCGCAGCTCAACGCACGCGCAAATCAGGTTGCGCGCTACCTGCGAGCACGGGGAGTGGGGCCGGAAATGCCGGTGGCGATTTGCATGGAGCGGTGCCTCGAGATGGTCGTTGCGCTGCTAGGAATCCTGAAGGCGGGCGCCTCTTATGTGCCGATCGATCCCGCCTACCCGAAGGAACGACTCGCTTTCATACTTGAAGATGCTCAGGCGCGAGTGCTGTTGACGATGGAACCGTTGCGCGAGCGCATGCCGGAGCGAGGAGTAGGCCTGGTATGTCTCGATGCCGATTGGGAATTAATTGCCGGCGAGGGTTGTGACAATCCACGCGTTTTGGCCGCGGTCGGCAACCTGGCCTACATGATTTACACCTCTGGCTCGACCGGGCAGCCCAAGGGCGTGATGGTCGAGCATCGCGGTCTTAGCAATACGATCCAATGGTTATCGCAGACGCTGGCGATCACGGAATACGACAGCACTCTTCTTAAGACACCGATCACGTTCGATGCCGCGGGACGTGAGATCTTTCCGACACTGCTGGCAGGTGCGCGTCTGATAATCGCCGAGCCCAATGCTCACCGTGATTGCCGCTACATAGCGGAAAAGATTCGCGATGACGGTGTTACCATTCTTCATTGCGTACCATCTTTTCTGCGCCTTCTGATAACGGAGCCAGCTTTCGCGGACGCAGTCGCGTTGCGCGTGGTGATGTGCGGCGGCGAAGCGCTGACTCCCGATGTAGTCGCTGAGTTCGGCCGGCGTTCCAGAGCGAAGTTGTACAATGTCTACGGACCCACTGAAACGATTATCGACTCAGCATACTGGCTATGTGACGGAAGCTGCGGTGACTCGACAGTCCCTATAGGAAGGCCGATACCGAACGCGCGCATGTATATTCTGGACGCTAATCTTCGTCCCGTGCGAATCGGGGTTGGCGGAGAGCTATACATAGGTGGTGTGAGTCTGGCGCGCGGCTATGTAAACCTTCCAGATTTGACTGCCGAAAAGTATATCCCGGATCCTTTCAGCAACGAGCCTGGTAAGCGCCTGTACAAGACTGGCGATCTCGCCCGCTATCTGCCTGACGGAAATATCCAATATCTCGGTCGCGGAGATCATCAGGTCAAAGTCCGCGGCTTCAGAATTGAACTTGGAGAGATCGAAGCCGCGCTGGCGCGGCATCCGTCGGTAAGTCAGGCAATTGTTACAGTGCATGAAGGCGCGCGGGGAGAAAAGCGATTGGTCTCTTACGTGGTCGCCCGACCGCAATGCGCTCCCACGGCGATCGAGCTGCGCACGTTTTTGAAGAACAAGCTGCCTGAGCACATGGTACCCGCCGGTTTCGTGATGCTCGATAGCTTTCCGCTGACTTCCAATGGAAAGGTGGATCGACGAGCATTGCCATCGCCTGGCGAGGCGCGGCCTGAATTGGGAAAAGCATTCGTGGAGTTCCGCACTCCCACAGAAGAGCTGCTGGCGGATATTTGGGCGCAAGTCCTCGGCGTCGAGCGCGTGGGCATCTACGATGACTTCTTCGACCTGGGAGGCCACTCACTGCTGGCCACTCAAGTCGTGTCTCGAATTCGTGAAACCTTTCAGGTGGAGATGCCGCTGCGCCGCCTGTTCGAAACTCCTACGGTGGCAGGCCTCGCCGAGCACCTCGAGCTGTCGCGGCTGGACGGCCAGAGCTTTCAACTATCGCCTATACAGCCTCTTCCTCGAGATAAAGACCTGCCGCTGTCGTTTGCGCAACAACGGCTTTGGTTTATCGATCAACTCGATCCGGGAAACTCGGTATACAATTTCCCGGTAGCGATTCGCCTCAAGGGATCGCTGAACTTGGCCGCCCTCGAGCAGAGTCTCAACGAAATCGTGCGGCGCCACGAAGCGCTGCGAACGACATTCTCGATAGTCGATGGACAACCAACTCAGGTAATCGCGTCGAAACTCATGATCACGTTGCCGGTCGTGGATCTGCGGTCGCTGCCCGCGGTTCAGCGAGAGGCCGAAGTGCAGAGACTGGTCGTTCAAGAGGCTCGGCACCCGTTCGACCTGGCTAAAGGTCCGCTCCTGCGGGCGAGTGTATTGAAGCTTGCCGACGACGAGCAGGTCGGGCTTCTCACCATGCATCACATCGTATCCGATGGCTGGTCCGCCGGCGTACTGGTTCGGGAGATGGCGGCACTCTATCAGGCGTACTGCTCTGGAAGCCCATCACCGCTGCCTGAACTGCCCATTCAATACGCGGATTTTGCTCACTGGCAAAGAGAGTGGCTGCAAGGGCCGGTGCTTCAGAGGCAACTCGACTATTGGAAGAAGCAGCTCGACGGCAGCCCGCCGTTGTTGGAACTCCCCGAGGACCACCCCAGGCCGGCGGTGCAGACTTTTCGTGGTGGTCACCAGTCATTGCAGTTGCCCAAGGCCATTGGCGATGCGCTGAAAGCATTCAGTCGGGAAGAAGCGGCGACGCTCTTCATGACGCTGCTGGCGGCCTTCAAAGTCCTGCTGAACTGCTACACCAGGCAGGACGATCTGCTCGTAGGCACCCCAGTCGCCAACCGCAACCGACTCGAGATCGAAGGACTCATCGGATTTTTCGTGAACGCGCTCGTATTGCGCACCGACCTTTCAGGCAATCCCACCTTTCGAGAGCTCGTACGGCGCGTCCGAAGGGTCTGTGTGGACGCGTACGCCCATCAGGATCTGCCGTTCGAGAGGCTGGTAGAAGAACTGCACACCGAGCGCGATCTCTCTCGCAACCCGCTATTCCAGGTGATGTTCGTTCTTCAGAACGCGCCATTGCGTGCGGTGGAACTACCGGGCCTGAGCTTGAATCCTGTGATAGCGGACGGTGGAACCACTCACTTCGATTTGACGCTTCATATTGTCGATACCGAGCAAGGCCTTCTCGCAACGGCAGCCTACAACACCGACCTGTTTGACGCCGACACGATAACTCGCATGTTGGCCCACTTCCAAACCTTGCTCGAAGCTACAATTAGAGCTCCCGACCGACACCTTTCCGAGTTGTCTCTCTTAACCGATACCCAGCGTCAACAAGTGCTATTGGGGTCGAATGACATCCCAAGCGGCTATACTGAAGATCTGGGCATCCATCAGCTTTTTGAAGCTCAAGTGGAGCGAACCCCCGATGCGATCGCACTTGTCTTCGGAGATCGGCAGCTAACCTATCGAGAGCTGAACTGCCGAGCCAATCAACTTGCTCACACCCTGCGGAAATCAGGTGTTGGACCGGAAGTTCCGGTTGGCGTTTGCCTCGAGCGATCGCTGGAAGTGGTGATCAGTTTGCTGGGCGTCCTGAAGGCAGGTGGCGTCTACCTGCCGTTGGATCCGGCGTACCCGAAGCAACGCATCGGCTTCATGTTGGAAGATTCGAAGGCCCCGGTGCTAGTGACGCAAAACGGCCTGATTCAAGGATTACCGGAACATCGCGCACGTGTGATCTGTTTGGATTCTGACGTCGAAGCTATCACCGGGCAAAGTGGGGAAAACCCGACCAGCGCGAGCCAACCTGAGAACCTCGCCTATATAATCTACACCTCGGGATCTACTGGTCAGCCGAAAGGAGTTCTCGTTTCGCATGGCTCCATAGCGGAACATTGCCGAGATGCTGAAAGATACTACGAACTACAGCCTACCGATCGGGTCCTGCAGTTCGCGTCAATGAGTTTCGATCTGTCGTTGGAACAGATACTGCCCACCCTCATCGTCGGCGCGCGCCTGGTTGTGGTGGGAAAGGAGGTATGGCGAGCGGCAGAATTTCATAGCAAAGCGGCCGAATTCGGATTAACTGTAGTGGATCTTCCCACCGCGTATTGGCAGGAACTCGTCCAGGAGTGGGCAGTCGAGCCGGAGCAGGTCTTGAGTACGCAATACCGGCTGTTCCTCGTCGGTGGAGACACCATGTTACCGGAAGTCCTCAATCTCTGGCAGCAAACCCCGCTAAGATCGGTTCGTCTAATCAACGCCTACGGACCCACCGAAGCGACCATAACCGCAACCGCGTTCGAAACCGCGTCGCAAGTTGAAGAGACTTCGAGACCGCATCGAGTCCCTATAGGTCGTCCTCTGGCTAATCGAGAGATCTACATCCTGGATAGGCATTGTAATCCAGTCCCGATTGGAGTTCCGGGCGAGTTGCATATCGGGGGCAGGAGTCTCGCGCGAGGATATCTGAACCGGCCAGACCTGACCGCTGATAAGTTTATTCCAGATCCTTTCAGCAACGTGGCTGGCGCGCGAATGTACAAGACTGGCGATCTGGCGCGCCACTTGCCTGACGGTAACATCGAATATATCGGCCGTACCGATCATCAGGTGAAGATTCGCGGTTTCAGAATCGAGCTGGGAGAAATCGAGGCGGTTCTCGCGCAGCATCCTTCCGTGCGTCAAGCGGTTGTGTCGACTCATCAGGGCGTTCCAGGAGAGAAACGCCTGGTGGCCTACGTGGTCGGCGATCGCGGGCATGCGCCTACGGCTAGCGACCTGCGCAGTTTTCTGAAGGACAAGGTTCCTGAATACATGGTGCCCTCGGTCTTTATGCTGCTTGATTCCCTTCCGACCATGCCGAATGGGAAAGCGGATCGCGGCGCGCTGCCAAAACCGGACCAAGCGCGGCCCGAAATGCAAAAGACATTCGTGGGGCCGCGAGATGAGTTGGAACTACAACTAACCGCTCTCTGGGAAGAGGTGCTGAACGTTCGACCGATCGGAGTGACAGACAATTTCTTTGAGCTCGGCGGACATTCCCTGCTGGCGGTGCGGTTGTTCGCCCTGATCGACAGGCGGCTAGGTAAGAAAATTCCGTTGGCTGCTCTCTTTCGAGGAGCAACTGTCGAGAGTCTGGCTGATATCGTCCGCCAGAACTCTTCTTCTGAAACACCATCATCGCTGGTACCGCTCCAACCCAGCGGCAGCAAGCGACCGCTCTTCCTCGTGCATCCGGCTGGAGGACACGTGTTCCCGTTTATCGGTCTGGCGCGATGCCTGGGGCTCGATCAACCTTGTTACGGGTTGCAGGCCAGAGGCGTCGAAGAAGGTCAGGAACCGCACACCCGGATCGAGGACATGGCCGCCTGCTACATCGAAGCTATTCGATCGGTACAGTCGGAAGGCCCCTATCTGTTAGGCGGCTGGTCGATGGGTGGCGAGATAGCTTTCGAGATGGCTCAGCAGCTTCATGCGCGGGGCCAGAGTGTTGCGTTGCTGGCCTTACTCGACGCTCGCATTCCCTCTACCGCTGAAAATATTGCCGACGACGACTTCGAAGCAATCTTGTTGGCCGATGTTGTCCGCTATTTCGGTCTTTCAACGGAATTCAGCGAGTCCCTTGCGCTCCTTCCCCACGACGAACTCCTGGCGCGAGTGCTGGAGCAGGGGAAGAAAGCCGGCTTGATACCCGCTGACATTGAGGCTTCTCAGGCGCATCGCTTGATCGAGCTCTGCAAATCGGATTTTCGAGCCAGTCGGAACTATGTACTGCATCGCTATCCCGGTCGGGTGACTCTTTTCAAGGCTAGCGAGGATCTCTCGGGAAACCTCCTCGATGCGACCCTTGGATGGAGTGACTGGGCTGAGGGCGGCGTGGATGTTCAGATCGTTCCCGGCAATCACGCGACCATGGTTTACAAACCGAACGTTGTGACCCTCGCGGAAAAGCTGGCGGCGTGCATAGACCGAGTGCAACTGGATCTCGACAGTCAAACCAACAGAATCGAGCCATTGAATGAATCGAGGCAGGACTCTCAATGAACAAGGACGATACAGAAGACACAAAATATAAGGTCGTGGTTAACGACGAGGGCCAGTACTCGATTTTGCCTGCGGATCGCGCGAATCCTGCCGGTTGGCGCGATGTAGCCAAGAGCGGATCCAAGTCGGAATGCCTGGCCTACATCAATGAAGTGTGGACCGATATGAGACCGCTGAGTCTGCGGAAAAAGATGGATAGCTTGGCAATCGTACCCGAGCAGCCAGGCGTCTATTTGAACGGGAATCATGTGAAAGCGAGCGAGAGGAAATCCTGAATTTGTCCTCTTCACTGGAGTCGTGGATTGTGGGGCGCGATCCGAAGCCGCGGGCACGGTTGCGTCTCTTCTGTTTTCCATATGCCGGCGGTGCAGCATCGGTGTTTCGCCACTGGTCGGATGGCCTGCCCGCCGATATCGAGGTATGTCCGGTTCAGCTCCCGGGGCGCGGAACTCGATTGATGGAGCCCCCGTTCAGCCAGCTTTCACTTCTGGTTGAGGCGCTGACCGAAGCGTTAGGTCCGCTTCTCGACAAGCCCTTCGCATTTTTCGGTCATAGCCTTGGATCTCTGGTGAGCTTTGAACTCGCCCGGCAACTCCGGGCAAAGCATCAGGTACGCCCTGTCCGCTTGTTTGTATCGGCAGGGCCGGCGCCCCAGATTCCTCGTCGAGGCCTGCCGATCCATAACTTGCCAGAAAAAGAATTTACGGCGGAACTTCGTCGGTTGAATGGAACCCCAGGGGATCTGCTCAATGACAAGGAGCTGATGGACATCGTGCTTCCGTCACTGCGGGCGGATTTCGCGCTGTACGAAAGCTACCTATATTCGTCAGGGCCTCCACTGAACTGCCCGATTTCTACTTTCGGTGGTTTGAGCGACCGGAAAGTGAGTCATAGCGATCTTGAAGCGTGGCGCGACCAGACCGCTGTTTCATTTTCGATCCGGATGTTTCCCGGGGACCATTTCTTCTTGAAAACGACGCAGCCTTTGCTTCTTCGGGCTCTTTCGCAGGAACTACGATGAAGAGCGGAGAGATGACGGCCGCTTCTTTTGATTCTCCGTGGCTCTCACCGCCCCAGCTTCTGAGCTTGGATAGCGGCGCCGTGCATGTCTGGCGAGCCTGTTTAGATCAGAGCTCTTGGCCGGTAGAGCGCTTCCGGGACACTCTGGACGCCGATGAACGATCGCGGGCAGACCGATTCTACTTCAGCCGCGACCGCGAGCGCTTCATCGTAGCTCGTGGAGTACTCAGGGCGCTCCTCGGCCGCTACCTGAGCAGAGCACCTGAACGCCTCACCTTCAGTTATAGCGCCCATGGAAAGCCGGCTCTTGCCTCGGAGCCTGGCGCGGACGCGATCCGCTTCAACCTCTCGCATTCGCACGGAATGGCCCTTTATGCAGTGACTCGTGGCCGCGAGGTTGGCGTCGATCTCGAATTCATCCGCTGCGATTTGGAGGCGGAGCAAATCGCCGAACGATTTTTTTCGCACAGCGAGATCGTGGCGCTCCGTGCGCTTCCGCCCAGCATTCGAAAGTACGCATTTTTTCTCTGTTGGACCCGCAAGGAAGCCTACATCAAGGCCAGAGGTGAGGGACTCTCGATGCCGCTTGACCAGTTCGACGTGTCGATGATTCCGGGAGAACCTGCAGCGTTGCTGAGCACCAAACCAGATTCAGACGAAGCGCTTCGTTGGTCTCTACGGGATCTGAACCCCGCCTGCGGCTACGCTGCTGCTCTTGCAATCGAAGGACGTGACTGGACTCTTTCCTGTTGGCAATGGCCCGCTATTCGGGATTGAGCGCTAATCGCTCCGGTTTCGGTAATCAGAAGGGTTTGCTTCGGCGCGTCGTAAGGGCATAGGCTCAGTCCACCTCCCGAGAGTTTGCTTACTTACATCTTCATTCTCTGCCCGAGGAAGAGTTGCAGTTTCCACGCGGTACGCGTGCCGAGCGTCTGCGCCTGAGCAGGGTCCGGTATGCTTGAACCAGTTGCGCCGGCGCGCATCGTCGTCTGTGTTTAGGAGTCACAAATTTCCAGAATAAGCGCTTCATCGATCCGGGTCTGGATTCTGATTGCTTCGCTGTCGGTGTTCGCGGCGGGCTTAACTCAAGGAGCTGCTGTGTGCCGCGCGGACATGGTTCTGACGCCAAGCACGGAGTCGAGCGCAGGTGGCGCGGTGGATGCCTGGCTTGTGACGCGCGGCCTGATCGGTAACGCGATGATAAGCGAACAATCCGGCGCCGATATAATGACACCGCCACCCGGCACCGAGGTAGACGAAACCCGTCAAACAGCAAACCTTACGGGCGAGGTGCTGAACCAGGTCAAGTCGTGGAACGAAACGAAGAACGACGACACGATCCACATCGAGGTGACCACGCTATCGACTTATCAGTTCGAAGTCGCCTTCTGGCTGTTTCCCAATCACCGAAAGGGTTGCACCATGTATAAGTGGACGTTGTACGATCATGGCCGCGCGCTGCAGAGTGCGTTCTGGCGTAACGATGCAGCGGTGATGCGGCTGTCCGGGGCTGCGGATCTGCCCCATGACTTGTATCCCGACTCGGTTCCATGGGTGGCGTTTCTACGCGTCCTCAGCGCGCCGCGCGATGGCGCCGAAGGTATGATTCATCAGCAGATCACGCCGTACAGCTATGTTGGTCAAGAAGTTTGGGCCGCTGGCTCCGAACAGGTCAGCGTGCCGGCCGGCACATTCTCTGCGCTAAAGGTGAGCGCGAAGGTCGACATCACGACGATAATGCCGAACTGGCCACGCTTCGTCCTCCAAGTCATCAAGCCGGTAATTCCCAAGAACACGCTCTATTTCGAGGCGGCGCCGCCGTACCGGCTGCTCAAGCAGGAGGGAACCACCTTTGTCGGAGGTCCAGAGGTCACGACGGAGCTAGTCCGTTTCTACACTACTGGAGCGCAGCCGGTTTCGCCGGTCGCCGCCGCACCTGCGGAACGGCTAATAGGCAGACCTTAAACGGTCATCGGTACCTGCGCAGCACCGATTTGTCACCGATCCGCACTCGTGCATAACACCCGTCTGAAATAAGTTACGGATTTTCGGCCTGCGTTTATCTCGCCGGATCGTTACGCTATTTCTCTTTTCCCTCGAAATTTCGCGTCCGACCCCTCGCAAGCTAACCGCGACGAATTGCATTCAGGTGCCGGGCCTGTCAATAAGGTAAGACGTAGTTTGTATCCAACTAGACGAATAACGATAGAACATGTTCCCTGGGAGACCAAACATCGGCTCCTTGTAGGGCTGTTTTTTTCGCCTTGACCGCCACCGATGATGAACTTTTGACCTCCAACACAGAAATCCTGGAGAAGTTGATGCCAGAAGAGTTCGTTGTTCCTGAAGAGGAGCATGTTGGGAAAGCCTACTCCGATCTGATTCACAGGCTCAGCCACCAATCGGTGGTGAAACATTTCGACGCGTACGCGGATATCGAATGGGACAATCCCGAGTTCCGGATCGATCACGATGACTCGCGATGGGAACTCGAGCCGGACGACGTGCTCGGTGCGACCGAATGGTATCTCTCGCAGCCGGCAGGAATCCGGTCGCGGATCGGTCTTCGGATGTTGGCCAACTTCATGAAGATCGGCGTGATCTTCGAGTACGTCCTCAAGCGGGGCCTGCTGGAATTCGCCGCGCGGTTGCCGACCGGAGCGCCGGAGTTCCGCTATTGCTACCACGAGACTATCGAAGAGGCGCAACACTCGCTGATGTTCCAGGAGTTTATCAATCGAACTGGTTTCCAGTTTCCCGGATTGGGCGGGATCGAACGAAGGTGCGCGAACTTCGTGGTCAAGTACTCACACAAGTTCCCGGAGCTGTTCTTCTTCTTTGTTCTGGCTGGTGAAGATCCGATCGACTATGTACAGCGCCAGACTTTGCGCAAGAACCGCCAGGATACTCATCCTTTGATTCGGCGAATCATGCAGATCCATGTCACCGAGGAGGCGCGCCATATGAGTTTCGCGCGTCATACGTTGCGCAAGCTCGTTCCGAAACTGAGCCCCTCGCGCCGGCTACGGCTGGGACTTTGCGTACCCATCATCCTGGGGGTGATGGGCAGGATGATGATGGAGGCGTCGCCGCAAATAGCCCGCGAATATAACATCCCGCGCGAAGTGGTGGACGCGGCGTATCGCAAGAATCCCATCCATGGCGCCCGCATGCACGAAGCTTCGACCAAGCTATTTGGCCTGTGCAAGGAGTTGGGTCTGATCAATCGATGGTCGCTGCGTTTGTGGAAGATGATGCGAATCTTGCCGGAAGCCCAAGCGTTCGTCCCCGCTCACTGAATCCAGCGGAGAACCGGAATGGAATCTCGTTAGCCAGCTCGTCGGGCCACGGCAACCACCTGGCCGCTACGCTTCTCGTCGCCGGTTATCTGACCGTCGCGCAAACGGATCAAGCGATGCGCCCTCTCCATGACCTGAGGATCATGGGTGGAAAACAGGAAAGTCGTACCCGTCGTACGATTAAGCTGCTCCATCACATCGAGGAGGGCGATCGCAGAGGCAGAGTCCAGATTCGCCGTGGGCTCGTCGGCTAAAATCAGGGCAGGTTCGGTAACCATCGCGCGGGCCACTGCGACTCGCTGTTGCTGACCCCCGGACAACTCGGCGGGGCGACGATCTTCAAGGCCGGCGAGTCCGATTTCCGAAAATAGTTTTTCGACTTTTTCTCTACGCTGGCGTGCAGGCATCCCCTGCAGGAGCAAGGTAAATTCCGCGTTCTCCAAAGCGGTAAGGACGGGCAGCAGGTTGTAGGTTTGGAAGACAAAGCCGATGCGCTGCAAGCGCAGATGCGCCAACTCACCTGCGGACAACAGTTGAAGGTTCTGCCCGGCCACCCAGATCTCGCCGCTGTCCGCCCGATCGAGTCCGCCGATGATGTTCAGCAGCGTGGTCTTGCCCGAACCGGACGGACCGGCGGTAGCCGCGAATTCCCCGGCGCCGATAGTCAGGGAGATGCCGCGCAAAGCAGGGACCTCGATAGGACCGGTGCGATAGGTCCTTCGCACATCTTTCAATTTAATCGCGAATTCGTCCATACATCCTCACTAAAGCACCTTCAGAGCATCCGGCAGGTCTGTGCGCGCGGCCTTGAGCGCAGGATAAAAGGAAATGATCGTAGCCATCGCGAATACGATGCTGACTGACCAAACAATTCGGTCCACGCTCAAGCGCGAGTAGAGAATAGGATCGAAAACAAGGGCAGGGGGAAGACCCGCCTTGAATACCCAGCGCAGATCCAATCCTGCCGTCGCGAAATAGTGCTGGACGCTCAAGCCCAACGCCAGTCCCAGGACCAGGCTAATAGCAGTTAGCGCCAACGACTCACCGACGACCATTATTGCAAGCTGCCGAGGCCGCAGGCCGAGAGCCTTGCTGACGCCAAATTCATACCGACGCTCCAGTACTCGCATAAGAATCGTGTTGAGTATTCCCAACCCTACCATCGCGAGGATTACGCCGTTCATGATGTAGTTGAAGGCGTGGTCGAGCCCGAGAATCTGAGCAAGCATCGGCAGAGATTCCCGCCACGTCAGGACTTCAACCGGAGATCCCGTCAACTGCTTTCGCAAAGCTCTTGCTACCAGAGGCGAATCACCTTCCTGTACCAGCAGAAGTGCTACTTGAGTTACTTGGCCATCGGAGACTCCGAGCAGAGCCTGGGCCGCGGACAAAGGAACGAAAATCATGTTGGCATCGATAGCCTGGAGCCCGGTGCGAAAGATACCGCTCACTCGCAAAAGAGTGCTTTGCATCTCATCGCCGCTGTCAGTCCCGGTTTTGGCGCCCGGCGGTCGCAGGGACTGAGTCATCAGCACTGCTTTGGAGCCTATCTTCAGCTCGAGTTTGCGAGCCAGTTCGTCGCCAATGACGACGCCAGAGAGCTTGTCATCACTAGTCAGCCAGGTTCCTTCAACCATCCGCTGCGGGATCAACGATACCGCGCGATCGTCCTTCGGTATTACTCCGACGAGTCTGACGCCGGCAGAACTGGCGGATGAACTCATAAGGCCGGTGGCCAGGAGCCGGGGACTAACTCCCCGCACAACGTTTTTGATATTCCCGGTTTGCAAAAATCCTTCGACGTTGGACACGACCTGAGCTGGGAGCAGGAGTTCGTCGGAGCTGGAGTCTTGATAGCCCTTGGCCTGGACGACTACATGCCCCGGCCCGAAACGGACCCCATCCGCAATCGTTTGTTCGTGGCCGCCGTCGAGCAGGCCCAACGAGATCAGCAGCAACGCCAGCCCGAGACCCAGCGCCAATGCTGTCAGCAGCGTGCCTCGGGGATTGCGCCAAAGGTTGCGCCAGCTGATCTTCGCGAGGAGGTATAGATTTGTCACTGTCAGACCTTACGCATCGCTTCCGTCGGCCGGAGCTGAGCAGCTCGCCACGCGGGATAAAGCGCGGACACCAGGGCGGTTGCGGCGAGCCCGACTGCTGCCTCGCTGTAGGCGGAAAAATCCTGCCGGCCGTACCATAGATGGCCCACTACCACTCCTGCGACGGAGACCACCCCGCCGGTAGCGCCGCCCAAATCGAGACCATGTACCTGCAAATACCAGAGCAGTGGAACTCCAAGCGCTGCTCCCACGACCAGGCTGGCGACGCCCAAGCCGGCAGCTTCCGTCAGGATCAGCCTAATCACCTGGGCGGGGCGCATACCGACGGCCATGAGCATGCCAAATTCGCGGGTGCGCTCGAACACCGCCATGAGCATCGTGTTCATGACGCCGATGACCGCGACCAGGAAAAAAATAAAAAAGAGAACGACCGTAACGCCGTGGTTGAACTGAACGTAGTTGGCCAATTCCGGCGCAAGCTCAGGCCACGCCATCACCCGCACGGGCATAGTCTTAGCCAGTTTGACCTCAAGTGCGGCAGCCACGTTGGTAGCCGCGTTTATGTGATTGAGCTTGATGCCGACTTCATGGATCCTGGCGGGCGCAAGGTGCAGAAGGTCCTGTAGCGAAGAGAGAGTCATCAGAACCAGGCCCCGGTCGACAGAATCGAGACCCGTGTGAAGAATCCCCGCGACGGTGTAAACGTCATTGCCCATCGAACCGTCAGCCGCCTGCGTCAGCAGAACGATTTCAGAGTTCAAGTCGATACCGATAGTGCTGGCGAGCTTGTCTCCTATCACCACTCCTTTCGGCAACCGCGCAGTCAGGTAACTACCTTTCGCTATCTGGGTGTTGAGAGTGGTGATCCTAGGTTCCAGATCGGGGACGACTCCCATTAGCTCAACACCAGCAGAGCGATGGGCCGCACTCAGCAAGGCATATCCGTACACTCGCGGAGCTACGGCAGAAACACGGCGATCAGCGGAGATCGAGTCGAGCAGTGCGCTGACATCCGTTCCTTTCCTTCCGCCCAACGTTTTCTGAAGCGAACGATTCGGGTAGTAGCCGGGAGCATGTATCTGGATCTGAGACATGACGAGACAGGTGCCGTTCTGGATCATCTGCCATCGCAGGCCTGCCATAAGGCACGCGACGAACAGCAGCATCGCATAACCGAACGCGATAGCCGCCATCGTGATAAACGTGCGACGGCGATTGCGCCAGAGATTACGCCACGCGAGCTGTAGAAGACCTCCGCTCATTGTTTCTCGTTGGGCAGTGAAAACGTCCCTGCGCCGATTGGTACGTCGAAAGCGATATCTTCGTAATCAATTGTGGTGTGTGCGCCAACCTTGTCCGCCGATTGCATGACCAGTCGCGTTGGGATGACCTTGCCGCTTTTCGTCTTGTATTCTGAGAACGTAAGCTCTCGAGCCAGTTTCCCGTCCTCGCCGTAGTAACCCTGCCATGTGGGTACCCCGTCGGCCTGCCGAAACTGTAGAACGATCTTGCCCCACACGACGGCAGCATCCGCTTTTGGGGTCAAGGTGTATTCATCCACCGCGACGTCGCCGCGCTTTCCTTCGTAGGAAGTGCTAATAGTGTAATCGCGCGTGAGGAAAGGCTCCTTGACGAGATCATCGATAGTGAAGTCGCTTCCCATCCATGAAGTCATCGCCATCGACGCGGGAATCTTGACCGTTCGATTCGATTTCGGCAGGTAGTACCTGATGTCGCTGCCTTCCTTCAGAATGGCGGTGCCTGCTTCATCTTGAGGACTGGTGATACGTACAAGGACCTTGTCGCCCAGCGACCAGATCTTCATTGAAAGGTCGCGTTGTCCATCTTCATTGGAAATTTGCATCTTGACGGTCGCGATGCTGGACTTGCTGCTGAAAAGACCGGCTACCCGGTCCACGGTCGCTTGGGCCCGTTGATTGTCTGCGGCACGAGATACGTGAGCGACGCTCAACCACACCAGACCGAGAACGATGGCTATGCTTATATTTCGGCGATACTTGAAAACCATAGCTATTACCCAACCCTATACGCAGTTGCGAATTCGCTTTCGACCCCGATTGCTTCTTGCGCGAGCGGCGCTCCCATCGCCAGTCCCATAGGTATCCGAACCAGGAAGTTGAAAACGGTTACTGCCAGGGACAGGGCGAACAGGTCGTCCTTGGAGGCAAACCGGGCAAAGGCCAAGGTGTAGACCAATTGAGTCGTTCCGATTCCGCCGGGCGAGAGAGCGGAATTTCCGATGGCCACAATGAACGGCGTCAATGCCAGTGTTTGCGCGAGCGATACGGCGATATGAAAGCTGACGAACTGGCCATAGAGGGCAAAGCCCGCCCCAAGGACGATCAGACACCGGATGCCCAGGAGCTTGAGATATTGCGAAGGCCGCGCCATACGGAAACTCGCCATCGAAGGTCGGTCGTAGATCCAGCGAAGCCAATTGCCGGAAGAGAGGCGCTCTCCCCAAACGAGGAAGAAGGAGGCGATCAAACAGCCGGCGCCTAGTGCGCCTGCCGCATAGCTGAGACCGAGCCGAATCGGAGACGACGGTACGAGAACGATCGCGAAGAGCGACAGGGTGGCCAGCAGCAAAGCGTCGAGATAGGCCTGGAACAGCAGGGTGCATCCGGCCATTATCCACGGCGCGCGCTTGCGTGCGTGCAGAAAAAGCACGAACGCGCCGCTGGCGACGTAAGTGTTCACAATCTGAAGGAAGTAGACTGCGGCCATCGTCGGAAGTAGTTCCATCTCGCCCGTCGGACCGTGAAAGTAACTGAACAGACGGGAATACAAGACTGTCTCGCCGATAAACCAACATAGAAAACCGCCCAGGCTGGCTAGGACAAAAATCCAGAGCGTCGCGTGACTGGTAGCATCGACTACCTGGTGCCAGGAAACACCTCGTGCCGCATAACATACGATCGCCGCTGCTATCGCATAAGCTACCAGGTTCTGCGACAGAGGTTTGCGAACGGCGGAACGCAGGACCTTCAGATCGAACCTAGGTGCCCGGCTTTGCGTCCCGGATCGTTGTTCCGTTGTGAGGCCAACCAGGGCCGAAGGAGGGTCTTTTCTTATAGGTACTCGCAAGACGGCTTTCAGAAGGCGACGGTGGTCGTCAAAGAGCTGTCAGAATATGAGAGCGGCAGGTTCGATGCGGAGCTGAATCGCATCGAAGAGGTCTGCCGCTCCCAAGAAGGACAGCTTCCTAGTAGTTACTGGTGCTGCTGCTCGAGGTGTGCTCACTCGAATTACCACTGGGAGAGCTGTCGCTCGAACTCGATGCCGAGTGGTGTTCGCTAGTCGTTTCAGGTGCCACGACCATCGGAGCCGGCGCCGCGACAACCATGGGAGGTGCCGGAGCAACGATCACAGGAGCCGGGTACACAGCGACGACGGGAGGTGCCGGCGCCACATTTGTGGTCTCGCTCGAGCTGGTGGTGCTGGAAGTTTGCGCGAATCCGACCGCTGCGATTCCGAACAACATCGCGATACCGAAAGACAAAGCCGCAATTTTCAAATGCTTCACAATGACAATCTCCGTTAGTTCTACTGATGATAAGTCTATTCCAGAGTAAGATTGTATTGTGCATGGCGGCAAGGCCGTCTGAGGTGCCGAATGCAGTTTGAGTGCTCTGGAGAACTCTAGTTCGCAGCAGACTGCGACAGCTGCCAGCGAGTTCTCAACGTATTGCGAGGTATCCCGAGGCTCAGGCCAAATTTGCGCGGCGATACATCGTGACTACTGCCGCTCCGCCCAGCCCGAGATTGTGCTGGAGGGCGACCTTGGCGCCCGCCACCTGCCGCTTGTCCGCTTCGCCCCGCAATTGCCAATTGAGCTCCGCACATTGCGCCAGGCCAGTCGCGCCCAGGGGATGGCCCTTCGAAATCAGACCGCCCGACGGATTCACGACCACTTTGCCGCCGTAAGTGTTGGCGCCTGCGTCGACAAATTCACCGCCCTTGCCTTCGGGGCATAGGCCCAGCGCCTCATAAGTGATCAGTTCGTTGCACGAGAAGCAGTCGTGGAGCTCGACCACGTCGACATTCTCGGGGCCGAGACCGCTCTGCTCGTAGACCTTATGCGCGGCAGCCTTCGACAGATCGGAGCCGACCATCTTGATACAGCTATTCTCGGAAAACGTGCTGGTGAAGTCGGTCGCCATCGCCATGCCGAGAATCTCGACGGCCTTGTTCTCAAGGCCATGCTTTTTGACGAAGTCGGCGCTAGCCAGAATTGCGGCGCCCGAGCCGTCGGAAGTCGGGCAGCATTGAAGCTTAGTGAGCGGCTCATACACCATCGGCGCGCTGAGGATTCCTTCGAGTGAATACTCATCCTGGAACTGCGAGTATGGGTTGTTCACCGAATGCTTATGGTTCTTCCATCCGATTTTTGCGAACTGCAGCGCGGTCGTGCCGTAGCGCTCCATATGCTCACGCCCGGCGTTGCCGAACATCTGCGCCGCCGGGGGAGCCGGCGCAAATCCGCGCAGGTTGGCCATCAGCTGGACGTGCTTGTCCATCGGATTGATGCGATCCGTGTACTTGGCGCCGAGCGAGCCCTTCTCCATTTTCTCGAAGCCGAGCGCCATCACGCAGTCGGCGATACCGCCCTCGATGAACTGCTTGGCCATGAACAGCGCGGTCGACCCGGTCGAGCAGTTGTTGTTGACGTTGTAGATCGGGATGCCGGTCATCCCGAGTCCGTAGAGCGCGCGCTCGCCGCAAGTCGATTCTCCGTAGCAGTAGCCGACCACTGCCTGCTCGACGTTTTCGTAGGCGATCCCGGCGTCCTGCAAAGCCTTGGTCCCGGACTCCTTCGCCATATCGGGATAGTCCCAGGCCCGCGAACCCGGCTTCTCGAACTTGGTCATCCCAACGCCTACGACGTATACCTTCCGTCCCATTTTTATTCTCCTACCCGAGCCTTGTCTGATGACTTACCGGGGTGGCACGCACTAATCAACCCACATCAGCGTTGGATGGATTCGAGGACGGAGTATCTATCGTTCCCGATACGAGCACCTGGTCGCGGCTCAGACTTGTGCGGCGCCGCCGTCGACGAACAACTCGGTGCCGGTGACGAAACTGCTGTCGTCGGAGGCAAGGAAAACCGCGGCACCAGCGATTTCATCCGGAGTGCCGAAACGGCCCATCGGGACCCTGTCCGCGATACTCGCCAATAGCTGCTGCCCTGCTGGCCCGGACTGCGCCAGTCGGTCATAGGCGGGAGTATTGATCGGACCCGGACTGAGCGCGTTCACGCGGATTTTCCGTTCCTTCAAATCCATAGTCCACGTGCGCGCGAACGACCGCACCGCGGCCTTGGTCGCGCTGTACACGCTCGACGCGGGATTGCCTTTGGACGCCACGATCGAGGCGTTCAGGATGATCGATCCGCCGGCGGGAATCAGAGGCAGGGCTTTCTGCACGGTGAACAACAGTCCTTTGACGTTGATGTCGAAGATCCGATCGAACTGCTCTTCCGTGATTTCTCCCACAGGCGCGAGTTCCGCGACGCCGGCGTTCGCGAATACAATATCGAGCTTGCCCTTCTCCCGCTTGATTTGCGCGAACAGGCGATCGAGGTCTGCGAGCTTGGCCACGTCGCCTTGAATGCCGGTGACGTTGCCGCCGATCTCTTTCTCCGCCGCTTCGAGTTCGGCCGGCCGGCGTCCTGTGATAAACACATATGCGCCCTCTGCAACGAATCGCTTCGCCGTCGCGAGACCGATGCCGCTATTGCCACCGGTCACAAGTGCAATTTTTCCTTCAAGCTTACCCATTATACTTCTCCTTGTGTCGTCGTTATCGTTAAAGAGCAGACTCTCGCAGAAGATTCTCAATTTTTGAATCCAGATCCCGAGCGACCGCCAGGGCTTCCGCGTTTCCGTAACGGGCTAGAAAGCTGGCCATCCTGTCATACGACAAACGCACGCCTTCCGGGCGCTCGTCCACCAGAATCGTGACCGGCGCGTAAGACCCCGCGTCGGGAACATGCTTCGCCATCTCCTTCATAATGAGCGGGTTGCCGATAAGAAGGCGTACAATTTTCGGCGCGTGCTGTCCGCTCTCCTTGCGCAGAATCGCCCCATGATCGAGTTCCATGAAAAGCATCAGCCCCGTCCTGCCCAGACCTGCGCGAATCGCGCGCGCCAGTTCATCGAAGGACCCTGTGCCCCTGGTTGCTCGCGCGAACTCGACCATGTCCGGCTGCCCAACGCTCGCTTTAATCGCGGCCACGACCGCCGCGAACGGCTTGGAAGAGGTCATGCTGAAGCGTTCGATCTCGATCTTTCTGACGGTCATGTTTTACCCCTCTGATTGAATTCATTACCGCACTCAGTCAATCGTCGTCGTTGCGATCCTTTGGCCGCGTAGCCCAATCGGCGACGACTATTGCTACGACGCAGAATATTGCGAGCAACAACAGCTGGCTGATCTCGTTGTCCATAGTAACCGTCCTGGTTGGTCGACGCTGTTTAGCGCACAGATGCCTATTCCGGGGTCAGCGGGATGATCCGGCTACGTCCAGAAGAATCTTTCCGCCGCGTAGTGCATGCGCGACGGCTTCCTTGATGGACGAGAGGTCGTAGGTTGCCGCCACTGGAATGTGCACCCGGCCGGACGCGATCATCTCGGCCGCCTGCGCTACCGCCGGCGGACTTTTGGCGGCAGACTCCGGATGGCCCAGCCAAAAGCCACGCACAGTGAGCGGCTTGAAGATAACTTCCAGCGGACTGATTGACATTGGAGCCTCGCTCATCGCCGCATAACTCACGAGCGTGCCGTCTGACGACAGACTCGATGCGAGCACACCCGTCGCCGGGCCGCTGACACCGTCAAGCGCGAGGCGGAGCTCAGCCTGGCCGACTGCAGCCTTGATCTCTTGCGAGACATCGGGAGAATCGACGACGACAACGTCTCCGCCAATCGCCTGAAGCTCGGGCACGAGTTCTCTCCGCCGCACGATGTTGACGGTCTTCAAGCCGCGCGTTTTCGCGAACGCGATCACCCATCGTCCGACCGCCGAATTCGCAGCGTTCTGCACTACCCACTCGCCCGGCTTCAGGTTGACGTACTCGCTGAGCAGCAGTGCCGCGGTCGGAGGATTGATCGCCAGCATCGATAGCTGCTTCGGATCGGCGTCGACGGGCAAAGCGAAAAGACCTTTCGCTGAAACAACCATTCGCTCCCTCCAGGTGAAGCTGGAAAGCGGCGCGAGGACGCGGTCGCCGGCCTTGACGTTCTGCACGCCCATTCCCACTGCGAGAACGCGGCCGACACCTTCATTGCCAATGACGGTTGGAAGCGCGGGGCGGATTCCATAGATGCCTTGTGCGAGCAGGAGGTCGTTCGGGTTGATCGGGGAAAACTCGACGCCGATTAGGACCTGGTTCGGGCCGGGAGCCTCGGGCTCGGGAATGTCGACATACTTAAGACCCTCGACCGGATTGCCATAAGCCGTGAGCTGAACAGCGCGCATATTGATATCTCCTTAATACAACCTTCAGTGAGTCGTCATTTCTTGTTGCGTTGTTATTGTTGGACGTGCCTTTGATACTCGCAAGGATTTCAGTGGCCGCCGCTCGCCACTTTGCCTATTTCGAAACGCCGGATCAGGAGCGCCAGCGGCAGGCCCGCGAGCACGACGATGGCGAGCAAGTGAAAACAATCCATGAACGCGAGCATCGTCGCCTGCTGCGTCATCGTGCTTTGGACCATTCCGTATGCCTGGTGGATCGCGTCGGGAGTGCTCGCGCCCCGGGTCACCAGGAAATGGCTCGAGGTCGTCACGAACCGCCGCACGCTTTCGTCGGCGGAGGTAAGATTGGTCACCAGCACGCTCTGGTGATACTCGGTTCGCCGCTCGAGCATCGTGGTGACGAACGAGATCCCGAAACTCGCGCCCCAGTTGCGGCATAGGTTGGTCAGGCTCGAGCCCTTGTTGTTCTTGTTTTTCGGCAAATAGGAGTACGCGAGCTGGCTCACCGGAATGAACATGAAGGCGTAGCCGAAGCCCTGAAAGACACGCGCGAGCGTGAAGTGGAAATAGTCAGTCTCGGTTGTCATCCCGCTGTAGTAGAAAAAGGAGAGCGCGGCGACGGTGAAACTGAACGCGAGCATGCGTTTCGCGCCGATTCGCGGGACGATCCGCACCACGAAAGGCGCGAGCACCGTGATAACCGCGGCGCCCGGGCCCAGCACCAGGCCCGCGTCGGTGGCGGTGTATCCGAACAGCGTCTGGAGCATCTCGGGAATCAGCACAGTGCTGCCGAAGAGCCCGAACGCGAAGAGGAAGTAGTAGACGTTGGCGATCGCGAAGTTGCGCTCGCGGAGCAGAGTCAGCTCGACCACCGGATCGTCGTGGCGCCACTCCCACCAAATCGCGATCGCGATCGCGACCACGGCGATCGCGAGGAAGGTGGCGATGAAATGGCTTCCCAGCCAGTCGTCGCGCTCGCCGCGATCGAGCACTACTGCCAGGCACGCGAATCCGATCGCGATCAGCACGATTCCGACATAGTCAATTCGAAGACGCCCGCTGCGCCGCGCCTGCTTCCGTTCCTCGGTGAATTCGACGGGGTCGTGCACCATCCGGCTCGAAAGGATCAGCGACAGGAGTCCGATCGGAACGTTGATGAAGAAAACCCATCGCCACGAGAAGTTGTCGGTAATCCATCCGCCGAGCGGCGGGCCGACCGCTGGAGCCGTGACCATCGCCATGCTGTAGAGCGCGAACGCTCCGCCGAGTTTTTCCTTGGGGAAAGTATCGACCAGTATCGCTTGCTCGACCGGCGCGAGGCCGCCGCCGCCGATTCCCTGCATCACGCGGAACACGATCAGCATCGCGAGGCTGGGCGCCACTCCGCAGAGAAACGAACTCGCGGTGAATAGCGCGACACACATCATGTAGTAGCGCTTGCGCCCGAAGGCGCGGCTGAGCCACGCGCTCATCGGCAGGATGATCGCGTTGGCGACCAGGTAGCTGGTCAGCACCCAGGTGCTTTCGTCGTAGCTGGTGCCGAGGCCGCCCGCGATGTGCGGCAGCGAGACGTTCGAGATGCTGGTGTCGAGCAGCTCCATGAACGTCGCCATCGTCACCACCAGCGCGATCGCCCACGGATTGTGCTCAGGTCTCGCCGCAGAAGCCTGGTCCCGCGCGGCCGCGACCTGCGCATTCGGCCGTATCGCGCCTACCGCAGCCATACCGTGGGCTCCACCGACATTCCGGGATGCAATAGATGATCGGGATCCTGGCCGGGGTCGAACTCGATTCGCACCGGCAGGCGCTGTACGACCTTCACGTAGTTGCCGGTCGCGTTCTCTGCCGGCAGCAGGCTGAAGCGATCGCCGCTCGCGCCCGGTAGGTTCCTGACGTAGCCCTCGTAGTCGCGGTCGAAGGTATCGACGTGAATCGTGACTTTCTCGCAGCGATGCATCCGCGAAAGTTGCGTCTCCTTGAAATCCGCGGTCACCCAGATCTCGTCGGTCTCGGTCACGAACATCAGCGTCTGTCCCGGTTCGATTCGAGCGCCAAGCTCGACGGTGCGTCTGCCGACGATGCCGTTGGCCGGGGCGTAAATTTTTGTGTAGCTGAGGTTCAGCAGCGCCTGATCGAGCGCCGCCTTTGCCGCGTCGGCGTCCGCCTCGCGCGCCGCGATAGTCTTGAGCGCCGAGCCGGCGGCCTCGCGCGCTGAATCGACTTTCGCCGCATCGACGCGTGCGGTCGCGATGTACTGATCGTATTGGTTCTGCGCCACCACCCGCTGATCCAGCAATGCGGAGTACCGCTGCGCATCCCGCTGCGCCCTGAAATTATCTGCGTCGTCTTGGCGAGTGTTCGCGAGCGCTGCCGCGTAGTCCTGTTTCGCCGACTCGACCTGGGCCGCTGCAAGTTCAAGCTGAGCCTGGGCCTGCGCCACCGCGACCTCGTAGTCGCGCGGGTCGAACTCGACGAGCAATTCGCCCGCTTTCACCCGGTCGTTGTCCTCGACGTTCACCCGAATGACAGTCCCGTTGATGCGCGAGCTTAGAGGGTCGATATGACCGTCTATTTGCGCGTCGTCAGTGGATTCGTACGATTGCAGGTAGTTCCATGCGAAGGGCGACAGCGCAGCCAACCCGAGAACCAGCAGCACTACCAATACAACTCGCTTGCTTATGCGACGGAACCATGGACTTCCGCCCGAAGTGCCATGCCCTCCGTCGACGCCCTCGTGCAATTCGAACCGGCGGCCGAGATCCTCGCCGGAATCTCTGCGCAGAGCATTGAACGGATCGCGCGAATCGGTGGGCTCGCCGATCACATCCGAGTTGGCTCGCAAATCGCGACTGCTTTGGCCGTTCGCGAATTGCCTTTCGCCGTCATTTTCAATGATGTTGTCCATTTTGCCGGCCTTTAATGCTTGCATATACAAGAGTCGGACCAAAAAACCTTCAATTCTCACTGTTCCCATTGATGGCATCCCGATTGCTCTCCTACCGGAGGCCAACGACATGGCAGCTAATCCGCGCACGATTCTGACGACGCCTTGCAGCAGTCCGCTGCCCGACCTCGAGGTTCCGATGATCAATACGATGGTCACGTGTCTGGGGAGCGAACACAGAAAGTTGAACGGCCTTGATATGCGGTTGGCTTGCGCTGCCACCAGGCTCGCCAGCGAGCCCGGCGCGGTCACCGCGCAACAACAGGCCGCTCAGGTGTGGGACGAGATACGCCAGGATCTCCGTTCGCATCTGCAAATCGAAGAGGAGTTGGTGTTCGAGTGGGGCCAGGCGCATCACGCAATTCCACACGACCTGCTCGATACTCTGAAGAACGAACGTCACGAGATGGGCAAGTTGATGACCGCTTTGCGTGAATTGTCGCCGGGTCTGGATCGCGAATCGCAAAAGACCGCGGACCACGGCGGCTTCGCGCAGACACTGCTGGCGTTGGCCCGCACGCTCGACTCGCACATTGAGCGCTATGACGGAGAAGTCCTGCCCTCGATACTTCGCGCGCTCTTCCACAGATAGTGTACCCGGTGGGCGCGACCGGACTAGAAAGTTCTACGCGCTTAGTTTGCGAAGGGCGGCTCTCAACGCAGTGATATTGTCCGCTCCCAAACGCTGACTGACGTTCTCTTGAGCGCGCTGCCAGGCGGGAAGGCACTTGCGAAGCAGGGTCTGACCCTTGTCGGTTACTTCGATCATATGACTTCGGCGATCTCCGCCGCGCTCAAGCCGGAGCCAGCCCCTCGCGCACATTCGCTCGACATTGCGGCTCAGCGTCGATTCGTCCATCTGGAGCAGTTTTGTCAGTTCCGCCGGCCTGGCCTCTTTTCGGTTGGCCACCGCGACGAGCACGCTGAACTGGCTCGTCTTCAATCCGGCCCCTGCCAGCGCGCCATCATAAATCGCCGAAACCATCCGATTCAGCTTGCGGACGCAACCACCGACGCATACGGCTTCGACAATTTTCGTCTCTACGGCCATAGTTGATTGTATATGCAAGCATCCCGTGCTTGTCAAGTGACGTGGAAATCCGCCACACCGAAGGCTTCGAAGTTGGAGTGATCGCATTGCGCGACCGATTTTGCCTTTCGCGGCTCGATCGGCCTCGGCCCGCGGGATTTCCAACTTCACGTAATTTGTGCGGCCACTTTTCACGCCTCCGACACCGGAGGTTCCAAGCCGCCAGCGGCGTTGCTGATTTTTCTGGACCGCGGCCAAGAGAGAGAAGCCATGCAGGCTTTCAAGACCACGCTTGTTGCGTCTATTGGCGCTTTCTTGATCGGCGCCGCTTCGGTCGCGCCCGACATAGCCGTCGGCGCGAAGGTCATAAATTTGGATTCCGCTCCCACTTCCCGCCGCGAACGCATCTTGGCCGCTGTTTTGCCCTTAACTCGCGCCGACGCCGCAAGCTTCGAACCTGGTGATGGAGCGGGATATTCGACGTTGGGTATCGCGAAGATCAACGGAAACCCCATTGCCGTTTATGCCTTTCAGAACGGTGCAAAGCTCGACGATATAGCGGGTGAGGGCCAGGGCTTCGCCGATGTCTTCGACAGCGCGGGTCATCTTCTACGGCGCTTTACCTTCAGAGAGAATCTCAACTCGCCGCCGCAAATCATCGAATACGTTCCCCTGCCTGCCCGTTGAGCGAGCCGATTAAAGGTGTGGCATAGAAAAATGAAAAAATTGATAGCGGCACTTGTGGTAGCCTTGGCACTCGCCTGGATCCAACCAGTGCTCGCTCAGAGCATCGACGGTTCCGACTCGGAAATCTCCGCTGAGTCACCTGCGGTTACCGAACCGGGCGAGTCCTGGGATGTCGGCCCGTACTCAGCCGCCGGCCCAGCGCTGGCTCCCGCGCCGGAGCAGCCAATAGACCCTGAGTCGGCGCCGCTGCTCGGGGGCTTCTCGCCAGCGCCGTCCGGAGGTCCGTGGATGGAGGGGCCCGAAGCTCCCTACGCCCAACCGTTCGTGAGTCATGCAATTCCCGCGGCCGGAATGCCGGAACTGCCGGGCACGCCGCAGGGTGTTTTCGGCAGGTCTGTTCGTTGATTCAATTGATCAGGACCTGACCGAGGCTACGACGTTTCCTCTGATCACGGCCGGTCATTTCTTCGAAAAAGCTGCGCCGCGTTCGAAAGTGTAATTGCATTTCGCGACCTATTTTGCCTTTCGCGAACTCGAGAGAGTTCTCGGTCGGCACAATTTGCCGGGGCCTGCGGCGACGTTGTTGGGCACGGCTCTTGCGTGATTAAGTGGCTGCTTAATACAATTAAGCATCTGCATAATGGGGAGCCGAATGACAATGCCACAACAGCGCGATTTGAACCGCACGCGGCAACGGATAATGGCGGCCGCGCAAAAGGAGTTCGCAGCGAGAGGATTTGCCGGCGCGCGAACTGACGCGATCGCCCACCGCGCGCACGTCAACGAGCGCATGATCTTCTATTGCTTCGAATCCAAAGAGGGACTCTATCGAGCCGTACTCAAGCAAAAGTTGGCTGCCAAAGCAGCAATGATCGAATCGACGCCGGACGAGGACTTCGGCAGCAGCCTGGTCACCGGGTTTGACGAGTGTTGTGACGATATCGACTCGCTTCGGATGTGGCAGTGGGAGGCGCTCGACAAGACTAACCGCAAACTGGTCGCGGAAGAGGAACGCCGAGCCTTCTTGCAGTCCGAGGTTGCTCGCTGGCGGCGAGCGAAAGCCAGCGGAAGATTACCGGCCGACGCCGACGAAGAGATGTTGCTCCTGGTGAGTTGCGCCTTGCGCGTATTCCCCCTGATCCTGCCCCAGGTCACTTCGCTGGTAACCGGCATGGACCCGCTCGATCCCGAGTTCCGGCGCAAATGGACTGCCTGCCTGGAATGTATAGGGCAGCGGCTCTTCGCGCCCGCCGTAACCAGCGGCGACGAGTTCAAACGCGAAAAGGGAGACACTGTCGCGAAGGCCACTAAGCGTTCTACGTCACGAACGGCAGCCGGCGGCGGCCGGCAACAAGTAATCATAACTTCACGGTCATAAGCGATTACAGGTAGTTTTATGAATCGCATTCAGTTGCGCCAATTTCGATTGGCGACGGTATACGTCGCATTGCTAGTCGCACTCCTTCCAGGCTGCAATCGAGCGATTGCGCCGCAGGCGCCACCGCCGCCGAAGGTCACAGTCAGCCAACCGCTCCAGCGCGATGTGATCCGATGGGATCAATACAGCGGATATCTCTCGTCCCCCAAAACGGTCACGGTTAGTGCGCGCGTCAGCGGACTTATCGAAGAGGCTCCTTTCCAGGAGGGTGCAATTGTTCACGCGGGGGACTTGTTGTTCAAGGTTGACCCGCGCCCGTTCCAGGCCGATCTCGATAACAAGAAAGCTGCTGTCGCCCAGGCCAGGGCGACGGCGGACAAGACTAGGGCTGACTACGCCCGTTCCGTCCAGCTCATCAAGGCTCAGGTGATTGCGCCGTCGGATTTCGACAATACCAAGGCATCTTACGGCGAGGCGGCGGCGTCGTTGAGCGCGGCCGAAGCGGCTCTCGAGACCTCTCGCCTCAATCTCGAATGGACTGAGGTGAGGGCCCCTATCACCGGTCGCGTGAGCCGAATGAATGTGACGGTCGGTAACCTGGTCAACGGCGGCTCCGGACAGGCGACCGCCCTGACCACCATCGTCTCGATCGACCCGCTCTATGCCTACATCAACGTTCCCGAGAGCGCCGCGCTGCTTTACCAGGAGCGGGCACTGAAGGAGAACAAAGGCAACGTTGCCGGAGCAAACATTGCCTGTTCTCTGCAACTGGAAAACGAGACGAATTTTCCGCATCAAGGCGTGATCGATTTCGTCGATAACCAGGTCGACGTGAACACTGGAACGCAGCAGATCCGCTGCGTGATCGCCAACCCAACGACCATACTGACGCCGGGGCTGTTCGCCCTCACGCGCATCCCGGCGAGCGGACGTTACCAGGCGCTGCTGATTCCCGATGCGGCGGTGAACACCGATCAGGACGAGCGCTACCTTCTGATCGTCGGCGCCAATGACGTCGTGCAGCAGCGGCCGGTCAAGTTGGGCGCGCTGTTCGGCACTCTGCGATCGATTACCGACGGCCTGAAACCGGGCGAGCGAGTCATCGTCAACGGAATGCAGTTTGCGCAGTCCGGTGCGAAAGTCATCCCGCACGAGGTAGCGGTTCCGACCCAATCGCTGGACGCAATGGAGAGCGACACGGCGGGCCCTCCTATCGCGCAGACGCCGCCCGACATGCGGACCGCCTATCAGTCAGATTCGCAACCTTCCACCAAGGCACGCCAGTGAAAATCGCACATTTTTTCATTGACCGTCCGGTCTTCGCGATAGTGCTGTCGCTGGTCGCGATCATCGCGGGTTCGATCGCGGTGTTCACCTTGCCGATCGCCCAATACCCGCAGATCGCGCCGCCCACCGTCACCGTCAGCGCGACCTACCCGGGCGCCAACGCGGAAACTGTCGCGAAGACGGTAGCCACGCCGCTCGAAGAACAGATCAACGGCGTCGAGAACATGCTCTACATGTCCAGCCAGTCGACCAACACCGGCAACCTGAACCTGACGGTGACCTTCAAGGTCGGCACCAACCTCGACATAGCCCAGGTGCAAGTGCAGAACCGGGTGGCTATCGCGCTGCCGCAGCTTCCGCCCGAGGTGCAGCTGGAGGGCATCATCGTCAAGAAGGCGTCGCCGGATATAACCCTGGCGATCGCCTTCTTCTCGCCGGACGGCTCGCATGACGCGCTGTTCCTCAGCAACTACGTGACCCTGCAAGTGAAGGATGTGATCGCCCGGCTGCCCGGCGTCGGCGACATCAATCTCTTTGGCGTGCGCGACTATTCGATGCGGCTGTGGCTCAATCCTGACGAGATGGCGGCGCGAAACATGACCGCGGGCGACGTCGTCAACGCGGTCCGAGAGCAGAATATCCAGGTGGCAGCCGGAATCGTCGGCGGGCCGCCGCTGCCCAAGCAGAGCTCCGCTTTCCAGTACACATTGAATGCGCAGGGCCGGCTCACCGATCCATCGGAGTTCGGCGACATAGTCGTCAAGGTCGGCGCCGACGGCCGCATCACGCGGTTGAAGGAGATAGGCCGCGTCGAGCTGGGCGCCGCCGACTACGGCACCACCGTTGATTACAACGGGCACCCATCCGTCGCGCTGGCCATTTTCCAGCTACCGGGCACCAATGCGATCGACACTGCCAACGTGATCTACGCCAAGATGAAGGAGCTCAAGAAGCATTTTCCTCCCGGCGTGGATTACGCCGTCGCGCACGACACCACGCCCTTCGTTCGTGAAAGCATCGCGGACCTGATCAACACGCTGCTCATAGCCATCAGCCTGGTGGCGCTGGTGGTGCTCGTATTCCTGCAGAGCTGGCGCGCTTCGCTGGTGCCGATCCTGGCGATCCCGGTCTCGCTGGTCGGCACTTTCGCGGCCATGTGGCTGGTTGGATTCTCGCTGAACATGCTGACGCTGTTCGGCCTCGTGCTGGCCATCGGGATAGTGGTCGACGACGCGATCGTCGTGGTCGAGAACGTACAGCGATGGCTTGACGAGGGCGAAAGCCCGCGCGACGCGGCGTTCAAGGCGATGGACGAGGTTACGCCCGCCGTCATCGCCATCGCTTTCGGCCTCTCTGCCGTATTCATTCCGGTCGCCTTCATTCCAGGTATCACCGGGCGGTTCTATCAGCAGTTCGCGCTGACGATCGCATTCTCTACCTTACTCTCGGCCTTCATCTCGCTGACCCTCAGTCCTGCCCTCTCGGCGCTGTTGCTCAGGCCCAACAGCGCCAAACATGACTGGCTCACCAGGGCGCTCGATTTCGCGCTCGGCTGGTTTTTTCGGCTGTTCAACAAGGGCTTCGAGCTGACCAACCAGTGGTACATCAAGTCGCTGCATTATGTGGTCCGCTACGGGGTTATCACTCTGATTGTTTACGTGGGATTGGTTTATCTGGCGTACGGCATGTTCAAAATAGTGCCTACCGGATTTATTCCGACGCAGGACCAGGGCTATCTCATCGGGAACGTTCAGATGCCGGACGCATCGTCGATCGAGCGGACCGACGCGGTGATGACGCAACTGGCCAACCTGGCGTTCAAGACCAAAGGGATTCGGGACGCGTTCGCGGTTTCTGGCTTCTCCATCCTGACTGGCGCCAACTCATCCGCGGCGGGACTCCTGTTCATGCATCTGACGCCGTTCGCTGACCGCGCTGGCAAGCCCGATATGACGGCGGACGCCATCGCGAAGCGGCTCAGGCAACAATTTAGCGAGGTGGAAGGTGGCCAGGCTGCGGTACTGATGCCGCCGGCAGTCACTGGGATTGGAAATGCCGGCGGTTTCAAAATGCAGGTTGAAGACCGTTCCGGCGCCGCGACGCCCCAGCAGCTCCAGGCCGCGACGCAACACTTGATCGATGCTGCCCGCAGTCGCCCCGAATTGGGCAGGTCGTTCTCCACCTTCCGCGCCAGCGTCCCGCAGATTTACGTCAAAGTGGACCGCGTCAAGGCCAAGCAGCAGAACGTCGCGGTCACCGACGTTTTCACGGCGCTGCAAGTCTACCTGGGCGGCTTCTACATCAACGATTTCAACTATCTCGGCCGCACCTGGCACGTGATGGCGCAGGCCGACGCCGCGTTCCGCGCGACCGTCTCGCAGGTGGCGCAGCTCAAGACGCGCAATGCCGCGGGCCAGATGGTCCCGCTGGGTGCGATATCCGAGCTGAAGGATATAGTCGGCCCGGACCGGATCCAGAGATACGATCTATACGGCTCAGCCGACATCATCGGCGCTAATGCGCCGGGCTACAGCAGCGGCCAGGCCATCGCCGCGATGGAAGAGGTGGCAGATGCGCAGCTTCCCCGGCAATACAACTACGAGTGGACGGATTTGGCCTTCCAGGAGAAGGCCGCCGGCGGCCTCGCGTTCCTTATCTTCCCGCTCTGCATCCTGTTCGTGTGGCTGACGCACTCGGCGGAATATGAAAGCTTCGCACTCTCGACGGCGATCATCCTGATCGTCCCGATGTGCCTGCTGTGCGGGATTGCCGCAGTCTGGGCCCGGCACATGGACAACAACATCTTCACCCAGATTGGCTTCGTGGTTCTGGCTGGCATGAGCGTGAAGAACGCCGTGCTGATCGTCGAGTTCGCCAAGCAGCAGCAGGAACATCATCCTGAGATGAAGGCTGCTGACGCCGCGATCGAAGCCGCTCGCCTACGCCTGCGGCCGATCCTCATGACGAGCTTCGCGTTCATCTTCGGCGTGATCCCGCTGATCGTTGCCACCGGCGCCGGCGCTGAAATGAGGCAGGCTCTCGGCACCGTGGTCTTCTTCGGAATGATCGGCGTGACGTTCTTCGGAGTGTTCCTGACCCCCGTCTTCTATACCGCGATCCGCTACTTGACTGACCGTCAACCTGTGTCGAGGGAGACGCCGCTTAGAAGCGTTCCCGCGTATGTCGCCATCGAAGAAAGACGGGCGGCCGGAGGCGCGCATCGGTAGGGATAGCACGACTCACTTCGTCGAGTTGTGAAACACGTTCAGGGCCGAACCGGCACGGAACCATGCGATTTGTCTTTCGCTGAACGAGTGGTCGAGCGAAAGAGATTCCGAAGTACCGTCGGAATGCGCAAGCCGGCACTCAACAGGCTTCCCGGGCGCCATCTCGGCCAGACCGAGCAGGCTGATGCGATCGTCTTCGCGGATTCGATCGTAATCCTGCTCGTCGCTAAAGGTGAGCGCGAGCAGGCCCTGTTTCTTCAGATTGGATTCGTGAATACGCGCGAAGCTGCGCGCAATCAGGGCCGCCCCGCCCAGCAGACGCGGCGACAGAGCCGCATGCTCGCGACTGCTGCCCTCGCCATAGTTGCTATCGCCGATGACGATCCACTTGATGCCCCGCGCTCGATAGTCCTGCGCAATCTTCGCGATTGGCTGAGCCGTGTCACCGCTCACAACATTTTTTCCCTTGCCGACTTCCCCGCTGAAGGCGTTGACCGCGCCCACGAACATGTTGTCGCTGAATTTGTCCAGATGTCCCCGGTAGCGGAGCCAGAATCCCGCCGGCGAGATTTGATCGGTGGTGGTTTTCCCTTTGGTCTTAATCAGGATCGGCAGGTCGAGAAGATCGCTGCCATCCCACTGCGGCCACGGATGCATCAACTGCAGTCGCTCGCTGCCAGGATTCACCGCCAGCTCCACTCGAGTTCCATTTGGCGGAGGCGCCTGGTGCGCGGCGCGCCCCTGATCGAAGGCCTTTGCAGGCACTTCCGGCGCAGGCTTCGGAGGTTCGAGGCGAAACGGTTTGCCGTCCCTGCCTACAAGTGAATCGGTCAGCGGATTGAACGAGAGCCGCCCGGCCAGCGCAAACGCGGTAACGATTTCAGGACTCGCGATGAAATTCATTGTGGTCGCGTTGCCATCGTTGCGCCCGGGAAAGTTGCGATTGTAGGACGTCACGATCGTGCTCGGCGCCTCGGCGGCTGGCCGTTGCCATTGTCCGATGCATGGGCCGCAGGCGTTGGCGAGCACGGTGCCGCCGATGTCTTTCAGCGATCGCATCTGCCCGTCCCGTTCAATCGTCGCGCGGATCTGCTCGGAGCCCGGCGTGATCATGAACGGGGCCAGCGACTTGCATCCGTGAGCGCTTGCCTGCTCTGCCACATCGGCGGCGCGGCACATGTCCTCGTAAGAGGAGTTCGTGCAGCTACCGATAAGCGCCGCGGAGATTTTATCGCGGATCGAATTGTTCGGTTCGGATAGCTCGGCGGCGAATTCCGAAAGCGGCCGCACCCGGTCGGGTGAATGTGGTCCGGCGATGTGTGGCTCGAGCTTCGAGAGATCGATCTCGAGGACGCGATCGTAGTGCCGCTCAGGATTGGCCTCGACCTCCGGATCGGGTTCCAGAAGGCGTTGGTATCGCTCGACCAGCGGAACAAGATCGCCGCGGCCCGTCGCCTTCAGGTACTCGCACATCTTTGCGTCGGCTGGAAAAATCGAGGTGGTTGCGCCGAGCTCAGCGCCCATGTTCGTGATCGTCGCCTTGCCGGTGGCGCTGATCGTGCGCGCTCCAGGCCCGATGTATTCGACGATCGAGTTGGTGCCTCCCGCAACCGTGAGTTGTCCGGCGACGTAGAGGATGACGTCCTTCGGCGCCGTCCAGCCGCCTAGCTTTCCGGTGAGAACGACGGCGATGCGTTTGGGATAAAGCACTTCCCAGGGCAGGCCTGCGATTGCTTCCACCGCGTCCGCGCCTCCGACGCCAACTGCGCAGGCGCCGAGACCGCCCGCGTTGGGCGTGTGCGAATCGGTGCCGATAATCAGCTCGCCCGGAAATGCATAATTCTCGAGTACCACTTGATGGATGATCCCGGCCCCGGGTCCCCAGAATCCCGCGCCATATCTGGCTGCCGCCGAGCGCAAGAACTCGTAGATTTCCCGGTTTTCGTCGAGCGAGGCTCGCAGGTCCGCCGCCCCGCCAGTCCTCGCTTGGATTAGATGGTCGCAGTGAATCGTAGTCGGCACCACGACCTTGTCCCGCCGCGTCTGCATGAACTGCAGCATTCCCGTTTGACCGAGCACATCCTGGAAGACCACCCGGTCGGGCCTAAGTTGGATGAAGCTCTTGCCGGGCTCCAATTTCTCAAACTCCGCGTCGTCAAGATGTCCAAGCAAGACCTTTTCCGACAGCGTGAGCGGCCGCGCCAATCGGCGTCGCACGATCTCGATATTCCGCGCGAGCGTCGCGTACACGCGTGCCGCCATTTCCGGCGTCGATTCGATAGTGACCATTGATGTCTCCTCCTAGTTTCACAATCTTGCTAACCGCCATCGCTTCAGTAAAATGAATTTATGTCACTGATTAATGAATCTACCTCATGAAAATCGACACCCTCGGGCTGCAAGCATTCGTCGCGATCGCCGAACACGCCAGTTTTCAGAAGGCTGCCGAGACCCTGTACATCACTCAGACCGCACTGACGCGCCGTCTGCAAAATCTCGAGGCACTGCTCGGGGTCAAGCTCATCGAGCGGACCACGCGCTCGGTCGCGATGACCCAGCTCGGCGGTGACTTTCTTCCGCAGGCGCGCCGCATGCTTTCAGACCTCGAGAACGCGCTGACTGAGATCCAGAAGACCGGCCGCGCGCAGCGTGGCGACGTATCGATCGCATGCGTGCCCACCGTCGGCGTGCAGTACCTCCCGCGTATCATCCAGGAGTACGCGCGACGATATCCGCAGAACCGGATCAAAATCCTCGATCACGCTTCGTCGGGAGTGGCGAATGCAGTGCTGCGCCGCGAGGCCGAATTCGGAATCAATATCGGCGGCCCTCATCATCCCGAGTTGACCAGCGTGCCGTTGATCCAGGACCGCTTTGTAGTCATCTGCCGCGACGATCATCCGCTCGCGAAGCGCAGGACCGTAACCTGGACGCAATTGACCGGCTATCCGTTGATCTTCGCGGGCGAGGTCAGCGGCAATCGACCGCTCCTCGACGCTGCCTTGGGAACGCCGAGCGTTCCGCTCCAGTCTCACTACGAAGTCCAGCGCAGCTCGACCGCGGTCGGCCTGGTCGCGCAAGGCGTGGCAGCCGCGGTGGTGCCGAGCCTCGCGATTCAGAAGGGCGCGTATCCGGCGATCAAGGTCGTCGCGCTGGGCGAGCCGGCGGTCTCGCGCACACTTGTCCTCGTGTCGCGCAAAACCGCGCACCTATCGCCGGCAGCGCAGGCGCTCTACGACATGATAATGAAGCAGGCCGGAGCTGGAAGCCGATCCTGATTTGTTTTAGCCGATCCCGTAATGCCGGCGCTTGCGCCAGAGAGTGGTCACATTGATGCCCAGTGCCGCCGCGGCCTCACCCAGAGTCCGGCTGTTCGCCAGCGCGCGCAGGATATGCTCCCGCTCGAAGTCTTTCAGCCTGGTTCCGCGCGGAGCAGCAGCCGCGAAGAAACCCGAGGCGAGCTGATGGAGACTATCCGGCAGGTCATCGAGCGCGATTATATCGGTACGCGCGAGGTCGGCTGCGCGCTTCATAGCATTCTGAAGTTCGCGCACGTTTCCCGGCCATCGATAGTTGAGTAGCGCTTCGGCCGCCTCCGACGACAGGCGAAGATCGGGCCGCTTGCCGGCAATCGACATTCGCTTCAACGTCCAGTCGGCGAAAGGAAGGATGTCCTGAACTCGTTCGCGCAGCGGCGGCAGCGTGAATGAGATCACGTTCAGGCGATAGTACAGATCCTCGCGAAAGCGGCCGGCCGCCACTTCGGCTTCCAGGTTGCGATTGGATGCTACGACGACGCGCACATCGACTCTGAGCGTGCGATTGCTGCCGATCCGCTCGAAACAGCTGTCCTGAACGAAACGAAGAAACTTCATCTGCAGCGAGGTCGACAGCTCGGCGATTTCGTCGAGCAATACGGTGCCGCCGTTGCCCTCTTCGAGACGTCCGGGCTTGTCGTTGATCGCGCCCGTGAAGCTGCCGCGAACATGACCGAACAGTTCGTCTTCCAGCAGATGCTCCGCGAGCGTCGTGCAGTTGACCACTACGAACGGCCCACTGCGCCGTGGACTCCATCGATGAATCTGGCGCGCCAATGCGTCCTTCCCGGTGCCGCTTTCGCCAGTGAGAAGAATTGTCGAATCGCCAAGCGCCGCCCGCTCGAGCAACCCGAGCATCGCGGACACTTCAGGATTCCGTGACTCGAGCAGCAGATCTTCTTCGATCGGCTCCCGCGGCACGTTGTTGCTGGGCCGAAACTCGATCGCCGGGCTTCCGTAGGGTCTTCGAACATCCATTGCTCTATCCCGGCACGACCGCAAAATGACTACGCGGGCGGCGCACCGTAGCGCTTGTTCAATTCGAGGTTGACCTGCAACACGTTGATCATTTTCTCGCCAACGAGACCTCCGAGCGGAGCAAACGAATCTGCTTGAAGAATTTGCTCGATCTCCATGCGCACCTGGCTCGGATCGCGCTTGGTATCGGTCGCCCACTTTGGAGCAACGCGGTCGAGCTGGTATTCGGCATTCTGCAGCGTGATATGCGGATCGAGCCCGGAGGCTGACGCCGTAACCATGTCGCCCGGCACATCCTGCAAGTCCGCGTCGGCGTGATCCTGCCGCCACATGTCGAAGAAGTTCGACTGAATGTCCGATCCGTCCTTGACCGGCTGAATCGAGGTCTGGCCTTTGCCGCCAGGCAATTGGGTGGTGACCGCCGACGGGAACTTACCGGGATACTGCTTGGAGAAGTTTTCGAAGAACAGCATTGCCAGATCCGACGGTTGCGGCGTTGGGGTGCCAGGGTTCTGCTTGATCCAGTCCGCCACTTCGGACTTATGGTCCTTGGCCCAATCGGTGATGTAAGCGGCGTGCGACGGATCGGCACTCACCCATCCCTGCGCCGCCGCGTTATGAGCATCCGCCCACTGCGCGACGATGTGCGGCTGTCCGCCGAAGCTGTCCTGCTGGAACCATGCTTCGATGTCCGGGGCTACCAGCTGACCCGCCTTTGGTCCGCTCTTGTACTTGACGATCGGACCCAAAGCCTGCGCTACGCGATAGCGCAACATATAGTTTGATGCCGCCAGCGCGGATGAGGCTGACGCCGAACCGTCATAGGACGCGGCTGAGGGTCGCGGCCAGAAATACTCGTCCTTGGTGAACGGCTGTGCGATAAGAAGCGACCCGACCGGCTTGCCATCCGGTCCCGCGACCATGCTGCCATTGGCGGTGAACGGGAAGAATGTTTGCCCGATGGCCCATACTGCCAGTGGGTAGAGCAAGCAGCAGATGACCACGCTCGAGCCTAACAGCCACAGACTTTTGACTATGTGATTTTTCATTGTCGTTACCTTCAATTAGCCTTGCTCACGCAACCAGGTGCATAGCGCTAAGGACGACATCGATCAGCTTGATGCCGGCGAACGGCAGGATGACACCGCCGAGTCCCCATACGAGAAGATTTTGTCGCAGGAGCGCATCGGCACCGAGCGGCCGATACTTAACTCCCTTCAAGGCGACAGGAATCAGCGCCGGAATGATGATCGCGTTAAAGATCACCGCCGACAGTATCGCGGAAGTCGGTGAGTGAAGATGCATCACGTCCATCGCCGCGAGCCATGGCAGAGTGCCGGCGAACAGCGCTGGAACGATCGCGAAGTACTTGGCAACGTCGTTGGCGACAGAGAAAGTCGTCAACGCACCGCGGGTCATCAGGAGCTGCTTGCCGACCTCGACGACTTCAATGAGCTTGGTCGGATCGGAATCAAGGTCAACCATGTTGCCGGCTTCCTTGGCCGCCTGGGTGCCGGAGTTCATAGCGAGACCTACATCAGCCTGCGCGAGCGCGGGCGCGTCGTTAGTCCCATCGCCCATCATCGCGACCAGCTTGCCTTCAGCCTGTTCCTTGCGGAGGTAGGCGAGTTTCGATTCGGGCGTGGCCTGCGCGACAAAGTCGTCGACGCCCGCCTGCTTTGCGATCGTCGCGGCGGTGAGAGGATTGTCGCCGGTAATCATGACCGTGCGCAGACCCATGTTGCGAAGCCGCTCGAACCGCTCGCTCATCCCGGGTTTCAGGATGTCCTCGAGCGCGACGACGCCGGCGATCTTGGAATTTTCCGCCACCACCAATGGAGTCGCGCCCTTCGAGGCTATGCCGTCGACGATCGCTTCCAACCCGGCCGGCACCACGCCATTTCCCTTCCGGACGAAGGCGATGACTGCGTCGGCCGCGCCCTTGCGAATGCTCCCGCCATCGGAGAGATCGATGCCGCTCATGCGAGTCTGAGCGCTAAACGCGATAAATTGCGCGCCGTTTGGCGTTTGCAATTCTCTTGCGCCGACCCCGGCCGCCTCGGCTGCGACCACGATGCTCTTGCCTTCCGGAGTCTCATCAGCCGCGGAAGCAAGCGCCGCCAACTGCGCCAATCGATGCTTCGTGTAGCCCGCAACCGGCTGGAAGTCAGTAGCATGGCGGTTGCCCACTGTGATCGTGCCTGTCTTATCCAGCAGCACAACGTCGATATCGCCGGCCGTCTCAACCGCCTTGCCGCTCTTGGCGATGATGTTGGCTTGGAGCGCGCGATCCATTCCCGCGATTCCGATCGCGGCCAAAAGCGCACCTATAGTTGTAGGAATGAGGCAGACCAGGAGTCCTACCAGGGTTGGAACGTCGGTGCCGAGGCTCTTCAGCGGTTCGGTCGCACCGAGATAGCCCATCATGTACTGTTCAGCATTCCATGCCATCGGCCAAATCGGGATAACTACGATAAGAAACGCCAGGGTAAGTGCGGACAGCACCAGCGTCAGCGCGATTTCATTCGGCGTCTTCTGCCGAACGGCGCCCTCGACGAGAGCAATCATGCGATCGAGGAAGGTCTCGCCCGGCTGCGCCGTAATCCTCACCACGATTCGATCGGAGATAACCCTCGTGCCGCCGGTAACTCCTGAGCGGTCGCCGCCGGCTTCGCGGATAACCGGAGCTGATTCACCGGTAATCGCGGCTTCATCCACCGATGCGATGCCCGAAATCACCTCGCCGTCGCTTGGGATCACCTGTCCTGCGGCAATCACGACGCGGTCACCCGGCCTGAGAGCGGTCGATGGCACCTCTTCGACGACATCGCCGGCTTTGAGGCGGTAGGCAGGCGTCTCGGTGCGCGTCTTGCGCAGCGAATCGGCCTGGGCCTTGCCGCGAGCCTCGGCAAGGGCGGTCGCGAAATTTGCAAACAGAACGGTCAGCCAAAGCCAGAAATCCAGCGCGATGAAATAAGTGATCGGGACCTGGCTCGCGGAAGTACTCACCATCGCCTGCACAATGAATAGCAGGGTCAGCACCGCTCCGATCTCGACCACGAACATCACCGGATTGGCCCACTGAACATCCGGGCGCAGCATCACGAAGGACTGCTTCAGAGCATCGCGCACGAGCTGCGGTTCGAAAAGGTTCCGGCTTCTGATCCGCCTTGGCGGACGAGGATGTTGCGGTGATTCAATGTTATGTATCGGTGTTGCTACAGCTCCCATCTTAGATCCTCCGACAAAACGCGCTCATCTGCGACAAAGGTCCTCGAAAGTGCGACATGGTTGGCTCAGGTCCTAACCGCCGAACGGAATCGGACCTAAGTGATCCGCCAGCGGTCCGAGCGCGGCGACCGGCAGGAACAGCAGGGCGCCGACGATCACGATTGTGCCAAGCAGCAGACAGCCAAAGGTCGCAGTATCGTCGCGCAAAGTTCCCAAACCGAACGGCGTGCTCTTCTTCATGCCGAGAAATGCCGCCATCGCGATCGGTGCTACGATTGGAAGATAGCGGCCGAACATGATGACCAGGCCGCCTGCTATGTCCCAGGGAACGGCTTCCGGCGCGGGATTCGGATTGTTGTTCAGGCCATAGCTGACCCCGAGCCCGTCGAAAGCGGAGCCGTTGTTCGCGGACGAGGACGAGAACTGGTAGACGATTTGCGACAATCCATGCGCGCCGGGGTTGCTGGTCGCCTTCATTCCCCAACTGGTCGCGGCGAACAGTCCTGACGGTCCAAGAATCAGGATCGGATGGACCAGTAGCGCGATCATCGCAAGCTTCATCTCGCGAGCGCCGATCTTCTTGCCAAGATACTCCGGCGTGCGTCCCACCATCTGTCCCGCGAGAAAGATACCTATGATGAGAAACAGCAACAGGTTGATCATTCCCACGCCCTTACCGCCGTAAATGCAGTTCAGCCACATGCCGACGAAGGGTGATAGCCCGGCTATAGGATTCAGGCTGTCGTGCTCGGCGTTTACCGCACCGCAAGTCACGTCAACTGTCGCAGCAGCAAAGGTAGCGCCCGCCGAGGTGCCAAAACGCAATTCCTTGCCCTCGAGATTGCCCAGGTGTTGATCGACTGGCAGACCTGCCACTGCTGGCAGAACGATGTCTCGCTTCCCGCCGGGCGCACTCGCGCTCGCAATCGTGAACGTTCGACTTTGCGGATGGGCGGTTAGTCCCGGATTGGGTTGCATCGTGTCAAAGTAAATCGCCCAGACCACTGTGCCGACGAATAGTAATAGCATTACCGAGAATATGACGACCGAATGGCGGAACCGGCTTAGCATCCGTCCGTACATGAGCACCAAGGCCATAGGGAAGAGCATCATGCAGAAGGTTTCGAAGAAGTTCGTTCCCGCGCCTGGATTTTCGAACGGATGGGCTGAGTTCATGCCATAAAAGCCGCCACCATTGGTTCCCATCATCTTCATCGGCACAAAAGCCGCTAAGGGACCGACGACTATGGTCTGCTGCTTGGGTTGTCCGTTGTCAGCAGTGCCCATCGCGGCAGGTTCCAGCGTATTGACCTGATAGTCGCTCTGGTAAGTCATAGGCATTCCCTGGATAAGGAAGACCAGACTGATCACAAAGGCTGCCGGCAGGAACATGTAGACGACCACTCGCCACATATCGACGAAGAAGTTGCCCACGTTCGAATCGCTTCTGAGCGCGCGAATGATCGCCGTCAGAGCGCACAAGCCGACCGCCGCGGACAGGAAAAACATCGCGACGCAAAAGAAGATCTGGGTGAAATTCGAGAAGGCTACGTCCCCCGAATAGTGCTGGATGTTGGTGTTAGTGATGAACGAGATAACGGTGTTAAAGATCGTGCTGGGCGCCAGCATCCCGAGGCCGCGCGGATTGAGCGGCATCCACGGCTGTACAGACAGAACTATGTAGCCATATACGAAGAGGATGGTATTAAAGACGAGCAGCGCTACCGTGTACTGCTTCCAGTTTTGCGCCCCGCTATTCATATGGTTCTCGAACCATCCGAAGATTCGCGGTGGCTGGTACTTGCCGTCCATGATCTTCGCCATGTAACGGCTTACGGGGATGGCAATTAGTATCGTGAATACGATTATGGAGACTGGCAGGAGCCACATAGGCCTTAAGTCCTCTCTTTCGATGTCAGCAAGCGGTAATGACTAGAACCACTCGGGACGAACCATTGCGGTAACCAGGTACACGAACACCAAGGCCGCAACGACGGCGGTTAGATAGATCATGGCTGCCTCCCTAAATTTTCTCGCAGGCGACTAAAAATGCGAAACAAAGGCCTAGGCCAGCCAGCCCCAACAGGAATGTTAGGGGCAGCCAAAGTTCCAGGTTCATCGGATTTCCTCCAAAAATGATCTGCTTTGATCGGATACCGAGATTCGAGCTCGGCGAGCTCGGGGCATGGTCCTTCGGCAAAAGTATCGAAGCGGGTCGAGCTATCGGGACCACCCATCGGATGACCGTAGCCGTCCAGCACGACAACTGTTTTCCCGCAGACCAGGAAGTGCCATTTGCATCGGATGCAGTAGTAGAGCCGCGCCTTGCTGGCAAACAACGCGCTATCGCAAAGCGGCCCGATAACAAACTCGTGCCGAACGCTCGGAGCATGTCGCTGCGCGCGGGGAGTATGGCTTTCCCAGAGCTTCATGAGAAAGCGTTAAACGCATTTTCCGGACCAAACGAAAGAGCGCCGAATCAAAGCCGAAATTGACGTCCAGTCGTGCCCCCGGCTGGTGCATCATGCTTCAAAACGAAAGGTGGAATGCGTTTTGAAATCCTCGCGCCGAGCGAAAGCGGCTAGGAAAATCATGACCCGAGAGCTATCGCGGGATAGTAAATTCCTTCCGGCTGCCGCACCCACCATGCGCCGGTAGCTCCTCTCTCTTGAGGGGTGGAATAGCGATAGTCGTATAGCAAGGCCCTCACGTAGAGAGGCGGTTTCTTAGGAAAGGGATTGCTACCGAGTAGCGCCGTCACCTCCGGCGAATTTTCCAGCAACCGCTGCAAGAACCGCGAAAACCAGGGATTTTCCGACGCCGTCCCCAGCGCGGCAAACCACATTTGCCAGTCAAGGCGCGGCTGATGCGGAAAGTTCCAGAGCGGTCGCCGCATGACGTCGCCCGGTTTGTACTTGAACCCGTATTCGCGCCAGTTAACGCCATCATCCGAGCCCTCAACGATGATTTCCGGCAGCGTGGTAGTCATCACGGCGAACAGCCCGTAAGTGTTGACGATACGCAGTGGCGTGACCTCATCAATGATCCACGCGGCCGGGACGGAGATTCGGCTGGTGAACACCGCACGAAGCTGTGCAATGCTGACGAACACTATCAACGTCGCGAACGCTGCGACGACATAAGAAACGATTCTTCGCGGCTCAGTTTGCCGTGCGTGGAGTTGCACAAACCGGGTCAGGCGATTCGGAAGAACCTTGCGCAGCGCCGCGTCGTCAAACAGTACCAGGCACAACGCCATAGTGAGGAGATTAAAAAAAGTGTAGTTGCCGGTGAGCAGGATCACCACTTGCAGCAACAGAAACCCGAATGCTGCGACGAACCTCAGACGTCGCGGAAAGAAAATCAAGACCGGCAGTCCTACTTCAATGATAAGGGTAGCCAGTGTCGACGCTCTTAGTACCGCCTGCGGCAAGTGATGGACGTACCATGCCAGCGGTGTCGGTAGCGGTTCGGTCTGAAAGTAGTAGGAAAGCGCAGAAAGGTTAGCCCATGTCGCATCACCGCTCAGCAGCTTGACCGCGCCTGAGAGAAGCATGAAGCGGAACAACAGCCAGCGCAGCAGCCAAATCCCCGGCTTTGTCGCCATGCTTAGAAGAAGCGCGAGGAAACCGGCCTCGAGCAAAAGCAGATCCCACTGAAAGCCCATGAACTCCTGGCCGGCGTAGAAGAGCGAAAGATATAGCACGTAGAGAAAAAACAGACTGATGCAAGGCAGAACGTTAAAGATCAAGAGCAGCGACAACGCCGCTCCGACCCAGCACGCGGCCTGAATCGCGAAATCGCTTTGGCTCAGCCAGAACACCATCGGAACCCGCCAATAGCCTGCTGCGCCGACCTGGCTGCGGACGGCGTCGGCGAATTCAGACAGCGGCAAGATGCCGTGGCTACCGATTAGCCCCAACGCCTGCGTGCCAAATGAAATAAACGCGATCAGATAAATCAGGCCCATGGCTCTTAGAAACAGCCACGAAACCAGATCGTAACGCGGCGGTCCATAGTGGCGCCCCCATAACCACAGCGTCGGGCGGTAAAACGCCGAGCGATGCGAAGCGACCAAGGCATACAAGCCCTCGGCGATCGCGGCAAACCCGGGAACATGCCGATAGAAGGTCAGCCAGAAGCCTTTGCCGCTTGCATGACTCAAAGTAAGTAGAGCGGCTTCCGCACCGCTCGCGATTTTCCCGTCGGGGGGTATGTATTGGACGGCACGCTGGAAGGCGGTAACAGGAATTTGCGGATATTGTGCGCCGACCTCCTGATACGGCGCATAGCTAACACGATCGCCGGTGAGTTTCTGCCAATAGCGCACCCAGTAGATGCAAAACCCGCAATCACCGTCATAGATCAAAAGCGGCTGGCGGCGGATCGTGTTCGTTGTTTGCATAACGCCAGAGTATGCCTGAAGACCAAAAGAGGGTCGTGCCCGCGCTCAAAGTATCGCGTCGGAGGTCAGTCAGCGAACTGAATACGAGCCTGCGATAGGTTTCGGTCGCGACCGGCCTTCAACGCCCACGCCTTATCTTGAGGGCACTTTGGTACAGCAAAGGGATCGAGAACAGCGGCGACCGCCTGGTTCCGGAGAACTGAAAGAATCCGACGTCAACGAGCTGATACGCAGTTTCCAGTGCCGGTTGCAGCTCCATCCTCCAGATCGCGGCTAAGGTCTGCGGAGTGTGTGAGCTCTTCTCATTCTCGAGCTGATACATTCTGTCACGCAGATGCGGATACTCGGCGCATAACGTTTGCTGGAAGCGCATTCGAGACACTTCCGGCAAAGCGCCGAACAATGACGCTCCGTCAAATAGTATGGTGCCGTCAGGCGGGGCTTGTCCCACTTCGAACCTTCTGAGTTGCAGTTGTCGAGCGGCGGAAAGGAGATGGATCACTTCGCGAGGGGAATTTCGACGCGAGCCATCGCTGGTATTCTGAAGAATCCACTCAAAGGTCCAGAGCGGCTCGGTAGAATGTACTTTTCGCGGAAAGATTCGGTAGAAAGTGGCGACCTGCTTGTTTCGGTTAGACATTATCTCTTCCGGATCGATTGCATAGAACTCCCGCAATGCCCGATTATGCACCGCGCGCCGGATGACGAGGTTCATCAAAGATGCTTCATCCCAGGAAATAGTCATCTGACTACTGATATGACTCGCCTCTCGAAAGCCGCTCTTCAGAATGTTCATCCAAATGTCGGTGCGCAGGAAGATTTTGAGCGAAATCGCGCTGAACTTGCGTAAATCGAGGTAGACTCGAAACAGCGCCCGCAGCGCGTTGCTCTCAAGCTCGGCTGACTCCGCAAAAGCGACGTCCAGCCGGTCAAGCACCAGCCAGACTCTGAATTGCGACTCTTCAAGGGCGGCATTTGCCAGCCCAAGTAGATGATCGACAGATACCCAGCCGAGACTCTCCTCCAGACTGCTGGGCTCCATAAAACGTATTCTGCCGGTCACTCCCGAAGGGAGCGCACTCACCGGATTGAACTCGAGCGTTGTCTCGAGCGCCATTGAGTTGGCGCGCATGACACGACGCACATACGAGAACGCGGTCTGGAGAAGTGCGCGCAGCGAAACATTCCGCGGGAGCAGACGGGCCTCTTCGAGGTGGGCCAGCACCTCTCGAAGCTTGGGCGGTGATATTCCGTAATCGCGCAGGGTGTGAGCGACCAGCACCAGGAAGAAGAGCTTCCACAGATTGCGAAACTCGGCTTCGTCGGCGGGTGGATTCGCCACCAGGTCTCTGAACGCCACCGCGCCTCTCGGGTTTTCCGCGGCTACGATGATGATGCCGCGATCGAACAAGTCAGTTGTTCTGCTGAGAAGAAGGGCGTACAAAGCGCTTTTGCCGGCTCCTTTTGGTCCGTAGACGACATCAATATCGCCGGCGTATATGCTCTGCCACTGGTCGGTCTCGACGAAGTAGGCACTCAGCAGATTGCCTTCTTCCTCCGCCGTCGGCTTGCCAAAGGTGGTGGCTTGGAGGACCTCTCTCTTTTTAGCGGCGGCTGCCGAGTTCACCAGTCGAGTCTCCCTTTTCGTCCGCGCGACCAACCCGGATTGACCTGTTCCGTACCTCCCGCTATCAAATGGGCGCGCGAGCGTCTATTAGGGTCTGGTGCAAATGACCTCCGGTTACGACATCGCCAATGCCTTTCTGCTCGTTTACGCGGGGCTGTTCCCGATCGTAAACCCTATTGGCGGCGCGCCGATTTTCCTCGGTTTGACAGGACACTGCACCGATGAGGAACGCAACGCACTTGCGCTGGGCGTGACGATCAACAGCTTCTTCCTGCTGCTCGGCTCCTTGCTGGTAGGCTCGTACGTACTCGAGTTTTTCGGCATCACCCTGCCAATCGTGCGCGTCGCCGGTGGGTTGATCGTGACCGCAACTGGCTGGAATCTTCTCCAGGCGAGATACGATGCTGACGACGAGCGTGCCGCCCACAAACCTGTAATACCCACTGACGCGTTTTATCCCCTCACCATGCCGATCACCGTCGGCCCGGGATCGATTGCAGTGGCTATAACCCTCGGCAGCCAGCGGCCGCGGGTGCCCGTGACCCAGCTCGCAGTACTCGGCGCGGCGGCCGTCGCCGGCGTTATCGCGACTGCGGCGACCATATACGTGTGCTACCGATTTGCCGAGAGTACCGTGGGCGCGCTCGGACCGCGGGGCACCAACGTGTTGGTGCGGCTGTCAGCCTTCATCCTGTTCTGCATCGGCATCGAAATTATATGGAGCGGTTATAGCGCCCTCGCACATATTGCCGGCTAACCGCTAAACTCGTCGCGTCCTGTTGGTTGGAGGAATCGAAATGTCACTTCACAGAAAACATGATCGCGGAAAAAGGAACGCGGACGTTAGCGATGCTTCCCGCGATCCTTCCCTGTCGGTACCAAAGCATCAAATCCCGCGCGAGGAGCGTTCGGCGCGAACTGCTTACGGACTCATCCACGACGAGCTGCTGCTCGATGGGAACTCGCGGCAAAACCTCGCGACCTTCTGCACGACGTGGATGGAACCCGAGGCGCAAACCCTGATGGCAGAGTGCATCGACAAGAATATGTGCGACAAAGACGAGTATCCGCAGACCGCGGAAATAGAGGCTCGCTGCGTTCATATCCTGGCCGATCTGTGGAACTCGCCCGATGGCGCAAACACGATAGGCTGCTCCACCACCGGCTCCAGCGAAGCGGCGATGCTTGGCGGGCTGGCGGCGAAATGGCGCTGGAGAGCGAGGATGCGCGCGCAGGGCAAGTCTGCCGACCGGCCGAATCTGGTTTGCGGGCCGGTGCAAGTCTGCTGGCACAAGTTCGGGCGTTACTTCGACGTCGAGGTCCGCGAGGTTCCGGTCGAAGGCGACCGTTTGCTGATGGGGCCGGAACAGGCGTTGGCTCGTTGCGACGAAAATACCATCATGGTCGTGCCCACGCTCGGTGTGACGACGTGTTGCCAGTACGAGCCCGTGCATGCCATCGCGCAGGCTCTGGACAGTCTGCAGAAGAACAGCGGACTCGACATTCCAATACATGTAGATGCCGCCAGCGGCGGTTTTCTTGCTCCGTTTTGCGACCCCGACCTCGTCTGGGACTTCCGCCTGCCACGAGTCAAGTCGATTAACACTTCAGGGCACAAGTTTGGTCTTGCTCCGCTTGGGGTTGGATGGGTGATATGGCGCGATCATGCGGACCTGCCGGAAGATTTGATTTTCCACGTCAACTACCTGGGCGGCGATATGCCGACCTTCGCGTTGAACTTTTCGCGACCGGCGGGTCAAATCGTTTGCCAGTACTACAACTTTGTCCGGCTGGGTTTCGAAGGTTACCGGAAGATTCAGAACGCCTGTTACCATACCGCGCAGCATTTGGCGGCTGAGATCGCCAAGATGGGGCCATTCCACGTCATACATGACGGACACGGCGGACTTCCCGCGGTTTGCTGGATGCTCAAAGAGGGGACGGACTACGGCTTCACTCTCTACGATCTTTCCGATCGGCTCCGCGGGCGCGGATGGCAGGTTCCGGCGTATTCGATGCCGCCGAGCCGGGAGGATCTAGTAGTCCAGCGGATCCTGGTCCGCCACGGCGTGAGCCGCGACCTGGGTGACTTGCTACTCGAAGATATTCGCCGTTCGTTGGCGCTTCTCGAAAAGCATCCCATCTCGCGGCCGCTGACCGAAACAGAGGCGGGTGGGTACAATCACAACTGAAGCTTTGCCTGGACGGTGCGAAACGGATTAGGCTGCCGCTCGACCGTCCATGCGATATTTCGATCAGCCGAAGAAGAGACTCAGGCCGCTAGGCGGCGGAGGACCGCAGTTGTAGTCGTAATAAGGTCCGTAGCACGGCCCCGGGCCATAGTAACCATACGGCTCGGGCGCCACGTAGAAGTCGGGTCCGGGTGCGTAATAGCCACCGCCCCAATGGCCGCCGTGCCAACCTCCGTGATAGCCGCCACCGTGGTAGCCGCCACCGTGGTAGCCGGCATGTCCACCGCCGTGGCCACCGCCATGGTGCGCGGCCAACGCCGAGCCTACGGGGAACGTGCAAAGCAGGCCGCCAAATGCGAGCGCCGTCGCGATCCTGGCAAATCTCTTGAACATGGATCGCGAGTCATTTTTATGTGTATTCGAGGTTTTCATCTTGACTCTCCATCGCCGTTGCGATTCGCGCTTCACTAGCTCGCCTTACTGACTTCTTTCTTTGCCTCGGTCCGCGCGCGGACCCGGAACATTGAGTCGGCGGTCTTCTTCTGCGCGTCCGACAGGCTGTTGTAGAGGTTCTCGAAGGCCGGGACAAATTTCTTCATTCCATCTTCATGGGCCTCGATCACCGCCGAGTAGGATTTGACGACGTCGACAGCGTTCATCGACGACGCGTCAGCGGCGCGCTGCTTCTCGACGTCCGCCATCGCCTGCGCATTGTCGCGCATCACCTGGGTGAGCGCATCCCACTGAGCCTTTTGAGCCTCGGTGATGTGCAGTCTGCGGTGCAGTTCGCTGATACGCGCATCAACGGTTTCGTGCCTTGGGGATTCCGGCGCGGTCGCCGCCATGGCCTGCTCCGAATTGGCCTGCGCAAGCTGTGCGCGTGCCGTGGAGGACGCCGCAAACGATGGATTGGCGAGCATGATAGCGCCGAGTAGGGTTGTGGCCGCCGCGGCCGCACGCGCGGCCGGATGGGTAAGCTGGATCATGATTTTTCTACTCCTGAAAATGGTTATTGGAAAACTCCCAAGCGGTCGAACTTCAACGTCCGTTTTCAAAATGCTGATCCATTCGACATTAGTGCGGTGCAATTTCGGGGCCTATGCCCGGTCTCTTTGAATTACGATGGGAATTCCGCATAAATTCGCCGATAAGAGACTACTCGGCAAATATATGTCGAGCGAAGACTGTGACGTTTTTACATAGTCAGCCCGTGTCTTCGCTCGTTCATATGATCAATCTTCCGGCGACGAGCGAAACCACAAACAACACCAGGAACACCACGAACAGGATTCGCGCGAATTCCGCGGACGTGCCTGCGATGCCGCCAAATCCAAGTGCCGCTGCGACCACTGATATCAATAGAAAAACGAGTGCGTAGTATAGCATTAGTCAGTCTCCTCGACTTGTGATGATTAGTAATTCAGCAACTACTATGCCACGGATTGAACATACTATAGGCATTACACTCCGATAGTATTTCCAATTAGTATTGCTAGTGAGCGGTCGAAAAGCCTCTTGATGGCGAACGGACTAAGTAATAATTTTCCTTCGCGGCAATCAAATTTCCGGCCAATTCCACCACGAACTGCCGCCCGCGGAAGCGCTACGGCGTCTACGCGGATGCCTCTGGGGTACGAGCGCCGAGAGGGTGTGACAGAGACGCAAATTTCGGTAAGAATTACATCTGTAACTCGGCTTCGGCGCCGGCTCATTAAGCATAAAGTTGAGGTGGGTAGCAGGATTATCTAGGAAACGCTCCTTTGTGCACGGTTGTTGCACTTCCACGGGCCAGACACCGGTGACCGAACACTTGCTGAAACCATGGCCAACGAAATACGAATCTTGATCGCCGATGATGACGTAAACACGCACCAGGAGTGGCGCGAGTCCCTGGAGGCATGGGGATTTCGCGGAGAGATCGCGGAGGACGGAGTGCGGGCGCTCGAGCTGATCTCGAGTTTCAACCCGCACATCCTGCTGTCGGACCTGCGGATGCCGCGCAAGGGCGGACTCGAGTTGTTGCGCGATATCCGCGAGCTGGGAATCAGCCTGCCGACCATCATGATTTCGGGGCAGGGCGAAATTCCCGACGCGGTCGAGGCGCTCAAGCAAGGCGCCATCGACTACCTGCGCAAGCCGGTCGACCCGAACCATCTGCAGCGCGTGCTGAAGAACATTGCGGACAACATCTATATCCGCGAGGAGAACTCCAGCCTGCGCCGGCGCCTGGCCGAGGTCGGCGAGCTCGGGCCGCTGTTCGGGCGCTCGATGCCGATGCGCAAAGTGATCACGGCCATCGAGCGGCTGGCACAATCGTCGGCGTCGGTGGTGATAACCGGCGAGAGCGGCACCGGCAAGGAGCTGGTGGCGCGCACGATTCATGAGCTGTCGCCGCGCCGCGACGGGGCGTACGTGCCGGTCAACTGCGCGGCGATACCCGAGACTCTGATGGAGAGCGAGCTGTTCGGCCATGAGCGCGGCTCGTTCACCGGCGCCGACCGGCGCAAGGAGGGCTGCTTCGAGGTCGCCAACGGCGGCACCCTGCTGCTCGACGAGCTGACCGAGATGAAGCCCGAGCTGCAGCCCAAGCTGCTGCGGGTTATCGAGGAGCAGCGGCTGCGGCGGGTGGGCGGCACGGCCGAGATCCCGCTGGACGTCCGGGTGCTGGCGGCGTCGAACCGCGACATCGAGCAGGCGGTGCGCGAGGGCAAGCTGCGCTCGGATCTGTACTACCGGCTCAACGTGTTCACGATTGCGTTGCCGCCGCTGCGCGAGCGCATCGACGACCTGCCGCAACTGACCCAGATGTTCATCAACCATTTCGCGGCGCAGAACAAGAAGGACGTGAACGGGGTGGACGAGGAATGCATGAAGGCGCTGGCGGCGCATCCGTGGCCGGGCAACGTGCGCCAGTTGCGCAACGTGGTCGAGCGCGCGCTGATAGTGTGCGAGGGGCGCACGATTCGCAAATCCGATCTGCCCGACGATTTCCGCGCGGCGGGCGGCGGCGACGGCGGCTTCATCAAGATTGCGCTCGGCAGCTCGCTCGACGACGTCGAGAAGGAAATGATCTCGCGCACTATCGAGTTCACCGCCGGCAACAAAACCCGCGCCGCCGAAATCCTCGGGGTCAGCGCCAAAACCCTCTACAACAAGCTCGAACGCTTCGGCAACGAACGTTCGTCGTAGCTAATCGACCGACTCGCGCGGGGAACTATGCAACTGCGAGCAAGACTGGCCCTGATGGCGCTTGTGCTGATGCTGGTTCCGACTATTGCGCTGAGCATCATTTCGATCGATTCCCGAATCGGCACGATGGTCGACGACATGTCGCGATCGAGCGACTTCATGATTTCGCAGATATTCGAACAGGTGCGCCTGGCGCTTTCCGAAGGCAACGGCGACATCGCTACCTTGCTTCGCGGCAACGAACCGTTGCGCAAGCTGCTCGACTCGACGGTTGCGTTCGGTCCAGCGGTCGTGGCCGCGTCGATCGTCGGGAAAGACGGCAACGTGATCGTGGCTGCCAATGGCGACGGCGAGGGCAAACCCGCCCTCAACCTGCCGTCGGTCAGAGAACTCGACGAACAGGCTTCACAATGGCTGCTGTTCACGTCGCTGCCGACTCTTCTGACGGCGAAAGTCTACGAAGCGCGGCGCCGCATAGACATAAACGGCCAACCGGCTGCGACTATTTCGGTCGGCGTGACGACGGCTCTGATCGCGGACCAGGCCCGTCATCTGTTGATGGTGATCGTCGCGACGGCCGGGCTGGTGATCGCGGCCGCGATACTCGCGGTATCGCTGATTGCAAACCGGCTCCTCGGCCAACTCGCCGTCCTGACCCGCGGATTCGAACAGCTTGCCGCCGGGAAAAGTCCTACCGAGCTGAAGGTCTCGGGGGCCCAGGAGCTGACCACACTCGCCGAGAAGTTCAATGAGCTGTCGCGGCAAGTCAGGGAGGATCGGTCCAGACTGGACAGCGACCAGAGTCATCTGTTCGACGTTGTCCGTTCGATCCAGGACGCTGTCGTGCTGCTCGACACCAATGGCGTGGTGCTGTTCGCGAACAAGGAAGCGCAGGAACGGCTGGCGCCGAAGAGCGGCTCGCTCGAGGGCGCATCGCTGGCCGCGGCGCTCGGTCCCGAGCATCCATTGCTGGCGTTGGTGCAATCGACAGTGGCCGGGACCGATGCCCGCGACGTTCCACTGCCGCTGCCGGCCGGCGGTACCTACCTGGTTTCATTCTTTCGGCTTGGCCGTGAGCGGGTTCCAGCCGGCCTGCTGATTGTGTTGCGGGATCTGACGCCGGTCATCGAACTCGAGACCGCGCTCGATTCATCAAACCGGCTCGCGCGCCTGGGGACGCTGATTTCCGGACTGGCTCATCAACTGCGCAGCCCTCTGAACGGAATGAACATGAGGCTCGAGCTGTTGCGCCACGAAGCCGGCGACGCGGGCGCAAAGCACATCGACAAATTGCGCCATGAGGTGACTCGCCTCGACGAGTCGGTCGAGGCGCTGCTCAGATTCATGCGCCCTGCGCAACTGAAGCTGAGCGAGTTCGACGTCAACGAGTTGCTCAAGGAACTTGGCGCGCGCGTCAACGGCGAGCGGATCAAAGTCGAGTATCAGCTCGATGCCGCATTGCCGCCGGTCCAGGCCGATCGCGGGTTGATTTACGAGGCGCTCACAAATCTGATAACCAACGCTGAGCAAGCGATGCCTGACGGAGGCGGGTTGACGCTGGCCAGCAAACTGCAAGGATCGGCGGTCGAACTTACCATCGCCGATCGTGGACCGGGAATCGGCAAGGAGCAACTGGATCGGATCTTCGACTTGTATTACACAACCAAAGCCAGCGGGAGCGGGCTCGGCTTGCCCTTCGCGATGCGGGCAATCGAGCTCAACGGCGGCAAGATAGCGATTGATTCAGAATTGGGCCAAGGTACGGTGTGCAAGGTTACGATCCCGATTAGAGCAAATGCGCCTGCCAAATCAGCGGTCTCAAGCGCTGCTTAAGCGAGTCGATCGGCCAGTCATCTGGCTGCGCCTTTTCCTGATTTCGTTTCCGATAATTTCTCTCGCCGGATGCTCGGGCGGAGCGCCCAGCATGGCGCGAGTTACCGGTTTTTTCAGCGGCTCGACTCCCGCCGAATCTCCGACGCCGGCTCCTATTGCTACTGCCACCGCAACTGAAACTCCCAGCCCCGCCGCAAGCCCGGTGGCCGAAGAAACGACCGGCCATGCAGGCAAGAAAACCGCCCGGCAGGCGCGTGCCGCTTCGGAAAACGCGGCCGCCGCCTCGAAGGCTGCCGCCAATGCATCCGCCCAGGCTGCGCTCGCCTCCAAGCAGGCAGCGACTGCGTCGAGGCAGGCGGCGAGCGTCGCCAATCAGGTCGAAGGCTCGGGCCCCACGAATGCCGACGTCAGCCTCGAACCCAATCCGGTTGCGATGGGGCCCAGCACTCCCGCTCTTGCGCGACCAGCATCGACTCCGCGAGGGGCGCCGTCAGTCGCGAGCATCGCGCCCGCGCCAGGAACTTACACTGTGAGTTCTCCGGCGCTGGAATCATCCGGGACGGGTGACGCAAATCCTGCGAAGGCAGCGAAATTGATTCAGGACGTCGATAAAGTAGAAAAGCAGGTTGATCGCAAAAATTTGAGCGCTGACGACTCTCAACGCGATATTTTGGCGCAGAAATTGTTGTCGGAAGCCAAGGAAGCTCTTGCCGAGCGCGATAGCGTCGCTGCGATTAGTCTTGCGACCAAGGCTTCCACGTTGCTATCGCCGCTCCCAAAACTCGCCGATTCAGCTATCCCATCGCTGCCTTAGAGCGGGAACCTCATTTTTTCCGCCATCTGCGTGGCGGTTAAATTCCCCGCCATATTCGGAATCGTGAACAAATTACCCCTGGCTTTGTGAAAAAAGCCTTGCGGGTTATGGATTTAAATAGGTGGCCCTATACTTGCTCCCCTAATGGTAAGTCACGGCAATCGGTCGTGAAACCAATTTACAGATAGGAGCAATAGGAATGAATCGCGATCAGATGAAGGGCAAGTACAAGCAGCTGGCCGGCGAGATCAAGCGCAAATGGGGACAGGTTACCGACGACGACCTGACTCAGGCCCAAGGCAGTATGGAAAAGCTGGTCGGCAAGATTCAGGAGCGCTCGGGAGATCAACGCGAAGCAATCGAGAAGTGGCTCAAGTCGCAAGGCGTCTAACACTTCGCATAGGAAGAGACTTATGAAGAACAAATACTCACTCAAACTAATCGTACCGGCAGTCCTATTCGGTATGGCCTTATCAGTTCCTGCCTTCGCGCAGGATAGCAGCGCGCCCGCGCCGGATAAGAATGCGCCTGCCAGTCAGCAGATGAACGCGGCGGGTCACGAAATGGAACAGGCTGGTTCCGATACCGGTATGGCCGCCAAGGATGCGTTTCACGGCACCGAGCGCGCCACCAAGGACACTGCGATCACCGCCGACGTCAAGGCTAAGCTGGCGAGCGACAAGCGGATTAGCTCGACCCGAATACACGTCACGACTACGGCCGGAATCGTCACTCTGAAGGGCAGCGTGGGTTCGCCCGAGATGGCGCAGCATGCGGCACAGATCGCGGAACAAGCCGACGGCGTCAAGAGCGTGAACAACCAGCTGATGGTAATTAGCTCGGCGAGCAACTAGTTGAACTATCGGTAGGTCTAGCTCTCATGTGTGGCCGCCGCCGACTCGTGCCTCAAAGCCGCGAGTTTGGCGGCGGCGCCTGTTTGCGCGCGAAGTCTGGTAGAGGTTCCGTCTTATGTTTGATCGCTCGGCGGTGCCGGCACGGAGTTCCGGCATGACGAAATCCCGGAAATTACATCCCATCGTTCAGGTAGCACAGAATGCCGCCAGCGAGCTCAATGACCTGCTCAACGCCATCGGCCTGCGAATCTCACTCATGCGCCATCAACTAGCGTCGTCGGCCTACGAAGCCGAGATGGTTCGTCTGGCTGGACTGATCGAGAAGGCTTCTCAGCGGGTCCAGCGTTTAGAGGAATATGCGCGCGCGGAAGAACTGGTTGCGTCGATGCGCCCAGGCCGCACCAGGAAGAGGTCTAGCACTCCGGGGATTAATAATCCCGCAGAGATCGCTTCGGAGTCAGCGCCACATACCACTCTTTTGATCACCGACTCGTCCGACGACGAGGATAGCGCGATCAAGGAATGTCTCGAGCGCACCGGATGCACGGTGGTCGTGGCCGCGTCCTCCGCCGACGGGTTGAAGCTCCTTCAATCGAGCGATGAATTCGATCAAATCGTGTATGACTCGGCATTTCTTCCCGAGGCCGGCGGAAAATTCGCTGCGGAGTTATCGCGCGCCGCTCGCGCCTCGCATGTCTACGTCCTACAGCGGCATCCCATGTCCGATCGAACCGCTGAACAGACCGAGTGAGTATCGCCAGTTCGGATTACCGACCACAGCTACTGCTCGCCAATACTACAACTGGAAAATGTTGTTGTTTCCAATGGCTTGGTTCTTGCTCATTCTTCACATGTAGGGCCGAACGGTGCTCACAGCGGCTCTACAGCGAAAACCCAGGAGGTTTTATACAATGAAGAATTCAATGAGGATCGCGCTTTCGCTGCTGAGTCTCGCTGCGTTACCTTTCATCAGCGGATGCGGTTCATCCACGGAAGCGGTCAAAGAGACCAGCTCGACGACCTACGTACCAGTTCCGCAGCAGCAGACTGTCGTTGAGCCCGCTCCGGTCGTAGTCAATCCGCCGAGCACTGTTACCACCAGTGAGGAAAAGAGCACGTCGGACTCTACCGACATGGGCAACAACGCAACCCAGGAAAGCTCTAGCGCATATCACAGCGAGTCTTCGACGGTGACTCCGATGACAGCGGTTCCCTCGGCCCCGCCTGAGGAACAGAGCACCACGAGCTATCAGAAGAAGACCTACCAGGAAACCAACTAGCTATTATTCTGAGGTGGGCACGGAAAGACGGAGGCGTTTTTCCGTGCCCATGAATAACTGCCATGAAACTCCAGAAAGTTTATATCGTTAGCGCGATGCTGATCTGCGGCCTTGTTGCACGCCCGCTGTTTGTTTCGAATGCGCACGCGCAGGACGGGAATTCCGCTTCTCAACCTGGCACCGTCGCTGACTCTCCAACGGAAAAGACCGATCGCTCGCTGAATGTCGAGCATGACCAGGTCAAAACCTCGGCTGAGCACCTTTACAATTCTCCGGCTGAACGCGCGCAGGACGATTTGCTGATTACCGAGGTGAAAAGCTCCCTCGCGGAGAAGGGAATTTCCGACGGATACCCGGTCGAAGTTGATTGCGACCACGGTACCATCGAATTGAGTGGAGTGGTGGCGTCCGCGGATGCCGCCAGGCGGGCGTCGATCATCGCCTTCAACACACAAGGTGTCATCGGCGTCAAAAGCAAGCTGACTTGGCGATAGCCGCTGCACCTCGCGAACAAAAACATACCCGTACGTTTCTGAAAGAACCATTGGGCCCGCTCACAGGCTCGCAGGTAGTATTGCGTTAATCTGTGAGTATCAACTTGCTAATACACTGATAATTCGTTCTTACTCTATTCTTCAGCCGCGGTTCACCGAACTTAGTAGTCGTCGCGGCTTCGATCTGATTCCATATTGGTCAGTAAGGGGTCGTTGGATCTAGGCGGTAGGGGGCGCTCGCATTGCGGTTAGCGCGAGCCGAAGCGGGGAGGAGGTGTGTAGACCATGGTTCAGCCCAGCTATTACCGAACGATCTGGATATCCGATGTTCATCTCGGAACCCGTGCATGCAAGGCAAGTGCGTTGCTCGATTTTCTGCGCCATCACGTTGCGCAAACTCTTTACATGGTGGGCGACATAGTCGACGGGTGGAACTGGGGACCTTCGTGGCACTGGAGTCATGCTCAACAGGAGTTGGTCGATGAGATCGTGCAATGGCGCCATCGTGGCGCCAACGTCGTATTCCTGCCGGGCAATCACGATGAGTCCAAGGTTAGCCTCGTTGAAGGGCTGTTCGGATCGATCCCTTCGGTGAGCTCGTTGATTTACACCACCGCCGCCGGCGCCAAAATGCTGGTTATTCATGGGCACCAGTTCGATGGCTCACTCAATCTGAATCGCCTGCTGCCGAAGATCGGACCCAATGCCTACGCGCGCGCGCAGCGGATTCATGACTGGTACAATCGGCGCTCCCCGCACCAAGGCGACGAAGGCCGCTCTTTTTCCGACTATCTGCGCAATCCCGCCCGCAAGGCCATCGAGTTCTTCACTGACTTTCGCGATCGGGCGGTACTTGCGGCTGCGCGCGATCACCGGGCCGACGGTGTCATCTGCGGACACATTCATCGCGCGGACCATCGCCAGATCGGAAGCATCTTGTACGTGAACGACGGCGATTGGGTGCTGAGCCGCACTGCTGTGGTTGAGGAGCAGGACGGGGCGCTGCAGGTCATCCGATGGAACGCCTCGGACGCTAACACTTCAGTTTCCGAAGCGATGTCACAGGGGGTGACTTTGTGACACCTTACAGTTTTGAGTCGCCGAACTACCACGACGCGCAACTGGACCTGATCTACTTCGACGCCGGCGGCGGACATCGCGCATCCGCAACGGCCTTGATGTCGGTGGCCGAGCAACAGCGTCGCTCGTGGAACATAAGACTAATCAACCTGCGCGACCTGCTCGAGCCGGCCGACGTAATCCGGCGCCTCACCGGAGTTCGCATCGAGAACTTTTACAACTCGCAGCTAAAGCACGGCCTGACGATAGGCACCGGTCCGCTACTGCGGATAACCCAGATGCTGATCCGGCAATTTGAACCGAATATGATCAAGCTGCTGGCGCGCCATTGGCGGGACTCGCAGCCCGACCTCGTCGTCTCGATGATCCCCAATTTCAATCACGCGATTTTGCAAGGTATCCGACAGGCCGACGCGACACGGGTGCGATCCGAAACTCCTATGGTCACCATCCTCACCGACCTCGCCGACTGCCCGCCGCACTTCTGGATCGAACGTCAGAGACAGTACCTGGTTTGCGGCACTGCTACCGCTGCGGAACAAGCGATTGCGATGGGACATGCTCCGGCGCGCGTCTTCCGCACCTCAGGGATGATCGTGCGCCCTGAGTTCTACAGCCAGATGACAATGAACCGCGGAGCCGAGCGAATGAGACTGGGACTCGACCCCGAATTGCCGACGGGTATCGTGATGTTCGGCAGCTACGGCTCGAGCCAGATGGCGACTATCGCGAAGAGAATCGAAGCGGCGAAACTGAAGACTCAACTGATCTTCGTATGCGGTCACAATGACAAGCTGCGCGAAGATATCGAAAGCATGAAGCTGTCCTATCCATTTCATTGCGTCGGCTTCACCCAGGAAATTCCCTACTTCATGAAGCTCGCGGATTTTTTTATCGGCAAGCCGGGTCCCGGCAGTATCAGCGAGGCGCTGGTCATGGGCCTTCCCCTGATCGTGGAACGCAACGCCTGGACGATGGTGCAGGAGCGCTTCAACACCGATTGGATCGCGCAAAACCAGCTCGGAGTGGTACTGCCTTCATTCCGCGAGATCGCAAGTGCGGTTTCGACGATGCTGGATCGCGAGCAGTATCTGCGCCTGCGCGCCAGCGTAGCCGCGATCGACAACCGCGCGGTGTATGAAATCCCGGAAATTCTGGACGCCGTGATTGCTTACCATCGAGCCGCCAACGCGGGTTTCGGTCGCAGTTCGACGACGCCGCAATTCGCATCCGAAATTCACTACGGCATTTGACGATCGACTCGCCGCTATCCTCTTGAGTCGGATTTTGAAAACGACGCTGCTCGTCGCGCTTTCTATTGCCGCGTGCATGACGCTTTCGAGCATCGCGGCCGCGTTGGAGCCTGGTCCGAACGGCTCCTCCGGTTTTGGTGGGCTACAGTTTAAGATCTTGACCTCCGATGGGAAGAGGACGATCGGATCTACTCGCTTCACGGTCCTGCGGAACAACTCAACCGAAGAGATCAAGGGCGAGACCAGGTACCTTGATGGCGAGCGCGACAGTGAAAACGAACTGCTATACCTCGGCGACGGACGTCTGGCGCCCAGGCTCGACTCCTATCGGCACTCGTTCTTCAACGCCGATGGGACGCCTTATATGCTCGACACGCTCGACCGCAAATCGGGCATCGCATCATGCACGAGCTACGCGGCGGGCAAGTCTAAGGTACGTAAGTCTCAGCTTGAAATCCCGGCCAACTCCTTCGCGGGAGCGTCCGGTCTGTTGATGGTCGTTGGCAGCCTTCGGCAAGGGCTCCGTGAAATCAGCTTTCATGCATTTGCATGCGTCCCGGGTCCGGAGATCTTCAGCGTCAACGCGTCGCTTCCCGACGGCTCGCAGCGTTGGCCCTTATATCCAGGTGATCTCGTTCGCCTCGACATGAGGCCCGATCTCGGGCCTCTGACCTTCCTGCTCGCGCCTTTCATCCCCACGATGGACGCCTGGTTTAATCCCAACGACCACTGGAACTACGTCGGCGGCGAGTTCGACCGCTATTTCCGCGGCCCCCACGTGCTCACAGTGCGAGTCTCACCCGTGAATTGAGGCCTCGGCGTGGAAGGCGCTTGCCAGCCCCTGGCTATTTCTTCATCTTCGGCGCCGCACCGGTTCCCGACAGCGTCACGGTCTGTGGCGATCCGGTCACATTGTCGTAAATCATCAGTCTGCCACTCTGCTCCGTCGTGTCCGTCGGCTTGAAAGTCACCGACGCCTTGCAGCTCTTGCCGGGCGCGAGCGTTTTCTCGCATTCCGACTTGACCGCGAACATCGACGGCGACGCGATCTCCATCTCGATGTTCACCGGCACACCGCTTTTTTTCTTACCCTTGTTCTTGATCGTAATAGTCTCCGGCTTGCTGGTAGCTCCTACCGTCACCTTGTTTCCGAATGCGATCGAACTGCGACTGATAGCCGGACTATCGCCAATCGGAAGCGGAGTCGGCGTGGAAGTTAGAGTTTGAGTGGTGGTGGGGGTTCCCGTCGCGCTGGCGGTCGGAGTTGCCGTGGGAGTTGCCGCGGTCACAGTAGCTGTCGGCGTTGCAATGAGAGTCGCGGTTGGCGCCCAATGGCGCGGCGATTTGTCTTTCAGCGCTCGATCATTCGGATCGTCGGAATATACGATCCTTTGGTTATATTAGTAACCTTAAGCAGCGATCCAAATAAACTTTATATTACTAGTCGTGCTACCGTGTGGTTGTGACAAATAGAAAACTGACTACAGCAGTGTATATCTCAACTATAATTCTACTAGGTAGTATGTGCGCCAGCGCGTGCGCCGTGTTCGCAGTAGACGAGCCGGCTCCAGCTACTGAGGTCTCGCGGACCACTACTACGACGCAGACCAATGTCCCGGATCCGACCACGACCCAAAGAACCACCGTCACCCAGACCAGCGGTTATTAGCGCGACTCGCGATGGCACCGGCTCGGCGCGAGCCTCGCGATCGCAACAACAATTGGCGCATCGAAAAGGCCGATCGTCAATTCACAACCTGAGTTCCAATGGAGAATAGAGAAATGAATTCGATACAACGATTTGTCGTCAGCGTCGTGAGTGTTGCGGCCTTAAGTTGCGTAGTCGGATGCGGCAGTTCCACCAAGGAAGTCGACTCCACCACTTATGTCCCCGCCGCCGCCCCGGCTCAAGTTGTCGTGCAGGCCCCGCCGGTACAGGTGATTCCTCCAACTACGACTAGCAGCACGTCGGTGGAGAAGTCGCGCGATTCGAGCGAATCGAGCGCCGGCGGGACTGTCGATAGCTCGAGTTCTCATCATAGCGAATCCACAACCGTCACTCCCAGTAACTGATCGCGGCCGCGGGAGAATCACCTGGTGTTAACCAATTGTACCAGAACAGCCATGGCGACCTTCGTGATCGGCTCATTGATCGGCGGCGGACTGTTCGCCGCCAATGCCTACGCCGAATCAGGCACGACTGACTCCTCGAACTCCGTGTCTCGCGAGAACGACAGTGTGAACGTCACGGCTGCCCATCATTATAACTCCCCGGCTGAACGCGCCAACGACGCTCTGCTGATCACCGAGGTCAAGAGCGCGCTTGCCAACGACGGTGTGGCCGACAACTATCCCGTCGCCGTCGATTGCGACCATGGCAAGGTGTTGTTGAGCGGTGTGGTCAAGTCGGCCGGCGACGCAAAGCATGCCGGCGATATCGCGGCGGCCGCGCAGGGCGTCACCGGGGTAAAAAATCAACTGACCTGGCACTAGCCGACTGTCAGTGCGGTCAAAGAGCAGCTAAATCACGATGTTATTGATACTTATCATCTTGCTGATTCTATTCGGCGGCGGCGGCGGTTATAGAACCTATCATCACGGTCGCAGGGATCCGGGCGGCCTGCTGATGCTGGTACTCATGGTCGTGTTGATCATCTGGTTGGTAGGCGGCGGCCTCCACGCCTGAAGTCGTGCGCTGGACGGCCAGTGCGGGCCGCGGCTAATATTCGCGACATAGCCCGCACATGTCTTCGCCGCTCAATGTATTGTTCATTACCGCCGACCAATGGCGCGGCGATTGTCTTTCGGCGCTCGATCATCCTGTAGTTCGTACGCCAAATCTCGACGCGCTCGCCGCCGACGGCGTGCTGTTCAGTCGTCACTTCGCCAACGCCGTCCCATGCGGTCCCAGCCGCGCCTCGCTTCACACCGGGATGTATCTGCAGAATCATCGGTCCGGGACCAACGGCACTCCGCTCGATGCGCGCCACACCAACTGGGCCAAAGAGGCCGCGTCGCACGGTTACGATCCCGTGCTGTTCGGCTACACCGACACCAGCCAGGATCCTCGCGCGCTCGACGCGGGTGACCCGTGGCTGAAATCCTACGAAGGTCCTCTGCCCGGCATCCGGCCCGTGTGCCTGATGATTGGCGCACCGACCCCATGGACCGATTGGCTGCGCGCGCGCGGTTTCGAGGTGCCTGCCGATATCCGCTTCGCCTATGGCTATCGCGCGGACGGCCCTGACTATGAAGACGGTGCGGCGCAACCCAAGCCGCTCAAGTTTCCCGCCGAGTTCGACGACACCGCCTTTCTGGTCGGGCAAACCATCGACTACATCAAGAGCGCGCGCGGTCCTTTCGTCGCGCACTTATCGCTCCTGCGGCCTCATCCGCCCTTCGTCGCGCCCGAGCCCTACAATGCGATGTACGATCCCGCGCTGGTGCCGGGTTTCACTCGTCTCGCCGCGCCCGAAGATGAAGCCAGGCAGCATCCGTGGCTCGCGCATCAGCTTCAGCGCCGCGTTTTCAGAGCGACAAACAATGAAAAGCGCCTTCGCCGGCTGAAAGCCGTCTACTACGGTCTGATGAGCCGGGTTGATACCGAGATTGGACGTCTGATTCGCTTTCTCAAGGAGTCCGGGCGCTGGGATTCGACGCTCGTCATCTTCACTTCGGATCACGGCGAGCAGATTGGCGACCACTGGCTCATCGGCAAGTGCGGCTACTTCGACGGCTCCTACCACATACCGCTAATCGTTCGCGATCCGCGGCCGCGAGCCGGCTCTGCGCGCGGCGCAGTAGTTTCGTCGTTCACCGAAAACGTCGATATCATGTCGACGATGCTGCAAGCGATCGGCGCCGAAATTCCGGTGCAATGCGACGGGATCTCGCTCGCACCGTTCCTCGAAGGCGCGGGGCGCCCCGTCAGATGGCGCAGCGAAGCGCACTGGGAGTTCGACTTCCGCGATCCGGCCGACGACTCGGCGGAGCGCGAGCTCGGACTCACGATGCATCAATGCACGATGAACATCATCCGCGGCGAGCGCTACAAATATGTTCATTTCACGAACCTGCCTCCCCTGTTCTTCGACCTGCAGAAAGACCCAAACGAGTTCACGAACCTCGCGAGCGACCCTGCGTACGCTCCGCTCGTGCTCGAATACGCGCAGAAGCTCCTGTCATGGCGCATGAACCACGACGAACAAACCCTGACGCACATCACGCTCAGCGACGACGGCCCAATCGCGCGCCGAGCCGCACGCTACTGAGAATTTCTGCCTCCTCTCCGCGCAAGGAGAGCTTCGCGTGACCTGCCGTGATTTCTTCCCCTCTCCCTGTAAGGGAGAGGATGAAGGTGAGGGTCCTTGTACAGTGCGCTCTGCGCGCGATTCAGGATTCTGCTTCTGGATCTCCTAAGGCCGTTCGCCGCGGCGGATGCGCGCCTCGACTGCGTCGAGGGCCGCCTCGCAGTCGGCGACCGCGTCGATTACTTCATGCGCACCCGCGGCGGACAGCGCAGTCCGAGCATTCTCGATCCGGCTCGCCTGCTCGACGGGTGCAAGCGCGGCCAACTCTTCGGCTGACAGTCCAATCATGTTGCCGGTGCGCGCGACGCCAATCGTCCATACACCCGCGCGCAGTCCTTCCTCGATATCGACGGGAGTGTCGCCGACTTTCACGACAGCCTCGAGCGGCTCGACCTGCAGGCGGATTGCGTTGGCGTAGATCATCCACGGATGCGGGCGCCCGGCGCCGACCTCATCAGGCGTGATCGCGCAGTCCGGCGAGTAGCCCTGCTCGGCGGCGGGCCGCAGTATCATGTCGAGCATCGCGCGCGTATATCCCGTAGTGCTTCCGATCTTGATTCCGCGTTTTCGAATGCGCCCGACTGTCTCCGCGACTCCGTCGATCACCGTTGAGTATCTGACCAGGCATTCGAGTTGCAGCGGCACGAAGTTCGCGAACAGTTCCTCGACGTCCGCCTCGGTTGGCTTGTGCCCGGCGGCGTCGCGCCATCGAGCCGCGACGTTTGGCTCGAACAGTATCTTTCTGATGTGGTCCTGCTTGAGGACCCCCATATCGCGCCGCGCTTGCGCTTCCGAAATGGGAACGCCGCGCTTGGCGAACACCTGTTGCAGGACGCGCACCGGCGCGAGGCTGCCGTGATCGACCGTCGTTCCTGCCCAGTCGAGAATGACGGCCTTCACCGGTCCCGAATACGATTGCCTCATTATATATTCATCTCGCGAATCATCTGTTCCGCCAGGCCGAACGACAGCGTCATGCCGGAGCCGCCGACCGCGGTGACAATGCGAACTCCCGGCGCGGCGTCGATCGCAACGCATGACTTGTCCGGGTGCTTCGCGTACACGCCATACCAGCGCTGCGCGATCGAGAGATCCGGCGCGACCAGAAACTCGCGCACGTTTCGCATCACCAGCTCGTCGATTTCGGTTTTGTTGAACACATCGACTGCGAGACCGTACTCGTGCGAATCGCCCAGCGTCAACGCGCCGTCTGCGGTCTGCGAAACGAGCGTGTGAATAGCGAAGCGATCGTAGTCGGCGAGTTCGCGCGCGACACGCGCCTTGTATTTCGGCAAGGTCGTTGTGCAAATTTCAAATGCGGGATAGAAGCGCAGCGTTAGTCCCGCGGCGAGTGCTGGGCCAAGCTCCCAGCCGTTTTTCTGCGGCGCCGTGCGCATCATCTGTAACTTGCAACGGTCGATCCCGCTAGCGGCAAGCAATTCCGGATAGAGTGTCTCGAAGTCGTCGCCGCCGCAGACAATTGCTTGCGCGACTTCCCATACCTCGGCGCCGGCTTCGATGCGCGGTAGCTCAATCGATCGCACTGCGGTGCCGAAGCGGAACTGAACGCCAAATTTCTCAGTGAGAAACGCCGGCAACCTGGCGAGAATCTGTCGCGGATCGACGGTCAGCTCGGTAGGACTCCAGATACCGCCGAGAAGTCCCTTGGGATTAACGGCTTGACTCTTCTTCAGTACCTCGGCGGGCGAAAGCCACGTGCAGGTGTAACCGAGGCCTGGCCCGCGCTCGGCGAACTCGCGTGCCACGTCAACTTCGTCCTGATGATAAACGACGTGAAGCGAGCCGGTCGGCCGATACGGGAGCGCTGACGCGTCGAGTATCTCATTCCAGATCTGACGGCTGCGCGTCGCCATCTGATGAACCGCGCCGGCTCGTTGCCCAATAGGCCAGATCATGCCGAAGTTGCGCACCGACGCTCCCTGCGCGCGAGGAGTGCGCTCGAAGACGACGACCGATCGCCCGCGCTTCGCGGCAAAGTACGCATGCGCGAGACCTAGGATGCCCGCACCGACGACTGCCACGTCAGCTTTTCGATCTCCGCTCATTTAGGCTGATCTCAAAGCTGCGCGAGGAGTGATTTCGCCGCCTTCAACTCCGTCGTCTCGAAGCCTTCGGTGAAACGGCCGTAGGCGACGCCGAGCACCTGGCGCGCTTCCTTCTTTTTCTTCTGATGCTTCCAGAGATTGCTCAGGCTGCTCGCGGCGCGAAGTTGCCATTTGCGCGATCCCTGCGCACGCGCCATCTCCTGCGCGGCAAGAAAAGATTCCTCGGCGTCTTTCTCGCCGCGCTTGACGCCCTTGACGCCATGTCCGTGGCGAAATTGCTCGAGCATCAACTCGCCTTTGACGCGATGCAGCTCCGGCTCCCATGCATGTTCGTCCTTTATTTTCACGAAGCGTAATCCTTCCTCGATCGCATCGGCAGCCAGCCGGAATTGTTTTGCCTTGATCGAATTTTCCGAGATCATCAGATACATCCCGGTCAATCCCGCTTCAACGCCAATCGCGTGCGAGGTCGCGACCCCCTGCTGCATCAGCGGCAGGCCCTCGTCGAAGCGACCCTGCTCGGCGAGCGCGGTGCCGTGGAGATTCGTTCCGGTCGCCACGTAGTAAGGCAGCCCATGCTCAGTCGCGAGTTCGACGGTGCGGCGCGACCAGCTCTCCGCGTTGGGCCATTCTAGTCGAAAACCGTAGAGCACCGCGGCGAAGTAAGTTGCGTAGATCACGTCGGCAACGTTGCCGAGCCGTTCCGCCATCGACAACGCGTTGCGGATCATCGCGAGCGCCTGATCCGGATAGCCGATCAACTCCAAGGTCCAGGCCAGCGCGCTGCGCGCTTCGACGCCGGTATTGGACATGTAGGTGAAAGTATCCAGCCGCGGCTCCGAATCGGCGGTCAGCGCGATCGCCCGCTCGAGATTTTCGCGCGCATCATCAAAGCGGCCGAGAAAATACTGGACGTGTCCGAGACCGCGCCAACTTCTTGCGAGCTGTGCGGGCTCCGCGATGCTTTGCGCGAGGCGCAGATTTCTTTCGGCGAGGTCGAGGCTGCGCTTCCATTCTCCGCGCCCGACCGCGAACGACCACAGACCCATCAGCGCTGGAAAAAGGTGGGGCGTTTCGCCCAACTGCTGGCACAATTCTCCCGCCCTTTGGTACGCATCCTGGACTTCCGCCGCGCCGTAGCCCCCGGTGCTCTGCAGCGCGGCGCCCATCGCGAGCCGCAGTTGCAGTTCGTGTTCGAGGCGTTCATGTCCTTCGGGCAGGCGGCCGAGAATTCCTAAGCCCGCGGAAAGATGTTCGATTGCCTCGCGCGGCGCGCTGCGGCGGAGTGCGTTGCGGGCGGCCTGCTCGCGATAACGCAGCGCCCGCTCGAAATTGCGTCCCTGCTCGAAATGGCGCGCCAGCTCCGACGCGATCTCGATCGCACGATCGCCATAAGCGGCTTGCTGCCGCTCGCCGATGCGATGGTGCAATGCGGAGCGGCGGCCCGCGGTCAACCGCGCGTACACGGCCTCGCGATACAAAGCGTGCTGGAAGCGGAAGCGCGCGGATACCGTTCCGTCGGGCCATTCGTCGTCGCCCGCATCCTGCAGAAACGACATCCTGCCCGCCAATTCCGCGCATCGTTCCTCGACGTCCGTCAAAGCCGCATCGGCGCCTGCCGCGACGGCCGCAGCCGAAAACTCGACGCCGGCGACGCTGGCGACTTCGAGCAGCCGCTGCTCTTCGGCGTTGAGCCGCGAAAATTGCCGAGCGATCATATCCGTTACGTTGCTCGGCACGATTCGATCTGCGCCCTCGATCACATCCTGCAACGACGCGCGTTTCGCAGTCCCCGTGGATGCCTTCGCGCCATCGTTGCCCAGCAGCGCGCCAACCAGTGTGACCATGTACAAAGGGTTGCCTTCGGTCCGCCGATGGATTGAACGCGCAACTTGATCGAGCGATACCGCGTCGCCCGCCTCGGGCGCCTCGATTCGATTGCCGAGATACTCAGCCACTTCGCCAGCCGTCAGCGGCGGCAGCGGCAGGTCCTCGCAGTAGCGTCCTGCTAATTCCTGCACGAGGATTCGAAGTGGATGCTCGCCGGGCAGAATCCCGACCGGCCGATGCGTGGCGATTATCAACAATCGCGCGCGCTCCGTCCGCCGCGCGAGCAAGTCGAGCAAAGTGATCGTCGAAGGATCGCTCCAATGCAGATCTTCGAACGCCAGCACCACCGGCCGCTGGATGCTTAGCTGCTCGAGCGTGTCCGCCATCTCACGGAGCATCCGCTGCTGGCTGGCGCCGTCAACTTTTTTGCGCAGCTCGCTGAAGGCCGCATCGTCAATCACGCCCGGCATCTGCACCAGCCACGTCGGCGCGCGCTTGCGCAGCGTCTCGACCACTCGCGCGCCGGCGCCATGATGGGCGAGCCGACGCAGCGCGTCGAGCATCGGCAGGTACGGCTCGCTCTCGCCACGATGCTCGACGCATTGCCCGCGCCCAATCCACACCTCATCGCTCGCAACCACCTCGCCTAGAAAAGCTTCCATGATCGTGGTCTTGCCGATGCCCGCTTCTCCGTTGAGGAAAACTATCTGGCGGGCGCCGAGTGAGGCCTTGGCGAACGCGCCGCGCAAGCGCGCGAGTTCCGCGTTTCTGCCGACCATTGCGGGAGTCGCGGCCGATGCTTGCGTCCCGCTTGCGATCGGAATCGACGTGCCGGCGGCGGTGACTCGCTCGACTGCGGGGATAAACCGATAGCCGCGCCGCGCGATGGTCTCGATGAAGCCGGGCGATTCAGCGTCGTCCTCGAGCGCGGCGCGAACCTCGCGCAGGTACACGCGGAGCACGCCCTCACTGACGTAAGTGGACGGCCAGATCGCCTTGCGCAATTCCTCGTGGAGCACGAGGCGGCCGGGATTCTCCGCCATGAAGCGGAGCAGGGCGAACGGTTTTGCGCGCAGCGCGATCAGCTTGTCGGCCCGCCACAACTGCTCGTTTTGGAGGTCGAGTCGATACGGCTTGAACAGCAGTTGTGAGATTGCCCCCATAAATTCACTAGAAGGCTCGCCCAAAACCAGTCTGAACGCAAATCATACGCTCGTTTAACGCATGCCTAACGCAGTGCGCGTCGCCAAAAACCGCACGCGCCGTTAGGCTTTCGTTCGTCGAAGAAAAAAATCTGGGAGGGCATGAAAGGCAAATGTCGAATCGAAATCGGTCACTAAAACAGAGCTCGTTAACCCAAATTGCAGAGGAGGAAACCATGAACGCAATCACAATCGAGAATGTCACAGCGACGACGCCCCGGATTTCAGGCGCCCGTCGCGCCCCCGAGTCTAGCTTTTATTACATACTGACGGGAATGCGTACGATCCTGGCCGCAGCCGCTCTCGCCGTCGCAGCCGCGGGCACCGCGCTGGCGGGAAGCCACCAGGGGGGAGCCAACCAGGCTTTGTGGGTGGCCAACGGCACCAACGTCGTCGAGTTCGCGAATCTTCCACCCGGTGCGCATGACGAGAAACCGACGCTGGAGCTCAACAGCTCCGTGTTCGGCGCGCCGCAAGGCGTGGTCTTCGACGGGTCGAACAATCTGTGGGTGATAGACGGCGGCACCGCGATCGCCGGAGGCACCATTCCACCGTCGCTCGAGGAGTTCACCGAGGAGCAGCTCAAGAATCTCAAGAAGGATCCGATGCCGATGCCGAACGTGCAGATCACTTCTGTAGATTTGGTGTTTCCGCAGCAGGCCGTCTTCGACGCGTCGGGCGACATGTGGGTGAGCGATAATGGGGCCGATAAAGTCTTCGTGATCACTCCGGCCCAGCTTGCGGCCGGCGGCGATATCCCGTTCACCACGACGATTGAGTCCGACCCCACCTTCACCGGTCCGCTGGGAATCGTGCTGCACGACGGCAATCTGTACATCGCGAATAATGGGACAACCACCATTTTCGAATTCAATTCCGGCCATCTGCCTGCAGTTGGCAGTGGCGTCAGCACGCTGGTGCCCGACGCGATCCTCGATGACGATGGAATGGGGTCAATTCAAGCTCCGTGGGCCCTGGTGTTCGACGCCGCGGGCGACCTCTGGTCCAGCAACGCCAACGCCCCGTTCACCCTTGTCAAGTTTGGGCCATCGCAACTCACCAGCCCGAATCCAACTCCTGAGATTACCATCAGCCCGGTCGATGAAAAGGTCGGCAAAGCGATGGACACGAGCCTGGCCGCGCCCAACGGGATCGCATTCGACGACAAAGGCAACTTGGTGGCGATCAGCTCCGCCGCACCCTTTGGCGTCGCGCGATACAACGTCACGCAACAGATGATGGGCGGGTCCGTCAAGCCGGGCTCCTTGCTGGTCGGCACCAATACGACGCTCAACGCGCCGGCCGGCGACAACTTCGGCCCGCTGATTGGCAACGGCAACGACCACTGATCGACTCAAACCGATCGCCGCACCGCCTCAGCGCCACCGCCGCTCATTCCACGGAGCGGTGGTGGCGTTTTCTGCTCGACGGCCCGGCGTTGAACCTCGCTTCGGGTTGACGGTATGTACTTGTTGTATGCGGGGATTCAGCATCAGGCTCCGTGGACATGCGGCAGCGGGCGTCCTGGCAGCATTCGCCGCGCTGGTTGCGATTGTGGCGACTGCGCAAAATGCGCGCAGCACCGACCTGACGACGCCTTCCTTCCTGGTTGCCACTCGCGATCTGCAGGACCCGTTTTTTCAACATTCGGTGATTCTGATGGTTCCCTCCACCGAGCCGCCGCTGCTCGCCGGCCTCATTATAAACAATCCCGGCAAAGAGCGGGTTCAGGATATGTTCCCGCAGGCGCGCCCACTGAAAGGCTCCGGTGAAACGACCTACAATGGCGGGCCGGTGGAGCCGGAAGAGGCGTCGGTGATCTTTCGCGCGCCGGCGGCAATCGGCTCTGCGACCAGGGTTTTCGACGACACCTACGTCGCGACCGGCCGCGACGCGATCGCCACGGTCCTGAAGGACCCGCGGGTCGCCGATGTCCGAGTCGTCCTGGGCAGGGCCCAGTGGCTGCGCGACCAGCTTCAAAGTGAGGTGATGGCGGGCGCATGGTACGTGGTCCCAGCCAAGTCCGACCTGATCTTCGGCGATCCGAAGGACCTGTGGTCCACCCTGGTGAAAGGCGGCGATCTCGAGGAAGCCGATGCCAATCCGCCTTCATCGCCGACGTTGCCTTACAGGCGGCTGGATGCTACAAACTGGCAGCGTCGAATCTCACCGGATTGACGGTAACGCGGTTGAGCGCACGCCGCCCACGGCTTCTCAAGGGGACACATCAATGGCACGGTTGAAGGAACGCAGTTTCGGTCAGGTACTTCGTGATCGCCGGCGGCAGCTCGACCTCACGCAGGAAGAGGTGGCGCGTCGCATCAAGACTTCAACTCCGTACATCGGACACCTTGAATCGGCCAAACGGCACCCGTCGGACAAGATCGTAACCCGGCTCGCCGAAGTGCTCGGGCTCGATCGGCGGGAACTGTTTTTCCTCGCCAATCCGCGCGCGATGGCTATCCTCAGCCCCGAGCCGAAGTCGGACGCGAAGACGGCTTGGGAAGATTTTCGCAAGGACGAACCGCTCAGACGAGTCCACAACATTTCTAACGACGAGATGGAAATGTTGGCGCGTGTGGCGCTGCTCGGCGACGTGAAATCGCCGCGCGACTTCATCTATATTCTCAACACCGTTCGCCACGCGGTCGGCAAATAACAGAGTTCAGATCGTCTTGCGAAAGGCGTCAGCCGGCGTCACCCGCATTGCCCCCAGCACCGGAATCGCGGCGCTCAAAATACTGATAACAGTCGCGGCGAGCAGCGCCTCGAGCGCCGCGCCGTAGGTCACCGTCAGATAGCCGGCGCTCTCGAGCACCGCGCGCAGCGTCGTGCCGCTGCCGAACTGCCACAGCGCCAGCGCGCATCCAAGCGCGCCGCCTGCAGTGCCAATCAGCGCGCACTCGCCGAGCAGCAGCCGCGCTATATACGGCGGATTGAAGCCGAGCGCTCTCAACACCGCGACGTCGCGCAATCGCTCGCGGATCATCATCGACATCGAGTTGGCGGCGATCAAAAAAATCGTCAGCGCGATCACCGCGGACACCGCGGATACGATGTCGCGGATGTCGCCGACCGTGGACATCAGGCCGGACACCGCTTCGCTTTCAGTCATCGACGCGGTTTCGAAATCCGAGTTGTGAAAGGTGCGATCGATTTCGTGAATGACAGATGAGAGATGGCTGGCCGAGTCGACCCGCGTCACCAGGAATCCCGCCGGATGTTTTTCCTCGGGGATACCGATCGCCTTTTCCGCCTCGACCAGGTAGTCGCGCCGAAACATGAAAAAATTCGGATAGTTGTCCGCCGGGATCTCGCCGACCATCGTGAACTTGATGTCGAGCCGGTTGGAATCGCCGCGCAACGTGACCACGTCGCCGACTTTCCAGCCATGCTTGCGCATCAGCAGGCGTCCCGCGACCGCAGCGGTCCGATCGCTCGAAAACCGCTCGAGCACCTGCGGCGAAAGATCGTAGTCGGGATACATGAGCGCGACCTTGTCGGCGTCGAGCGCGAACGCCTGCACGGTTTCCGACGCGTTCTGATAGCTGGTGCGAAGCACGACCATCGGCATGCAGGCGACCACCCCGGGAATTTTTTCCACCGCTCTGCAATCGCGCGCCGGCACGCCAAGGTAACGCCCGTCGGCGTTGTACGAATACAGGCGCAGAGTCTCGGAAGTCTTTTTGAGAATCATGTCGATCGAGCCGGGTATCGCTGCGAGCACCGTGAAGATGAAGGTCGCGACCGCGAACGTGAGCATCGTGAGAATCGAGCGCCGGGGCTGTCGGATCACGTAGCGGAAAACGAGATGGAGCGTCTGCATCGATTACGCCTCGTGCAGGGTCTCCATGATCGGCAGATGGGCCGCGCGCCAGGCTGGCAGCAGTCCGCCGGCAATTCCAATCAGCAAGGCGGCGGCGATTCCGCCCGCCAGCGCGCTCAAAGTGAACGCCGAGGAAAAGACTACGGCGCCGACGCTCATCAACCGATGATTGAGTCCGGCCGCGACCCCCAGCAAGATCGCCAGAAGATCGCCGATGACTCCGCCGGCCACGGCGAGAATCACGCTCTCGACGAGAAAACTCGTCAGCACCGAGCCCCGGCTGAAGCCCAGCGTGCGCAGCACTCCCACTTCGCGCGTGCGCCGCGCGACCGCGGCATACATCGTGTTCATGCCGCCGAACGCCGCGCCGGTTCCGACAATCAGCCCCACCAGCAAAACCAGTTCGCGCAACCGGTCAGCGACCTTGGCCTGCTCCGCAAAGAATTCCCGCTCGCTGAGTGCGTCGACGGTCAGCCGCGCATCTCCGGTGAGCGCGCTTCGAAAGGTGTCCTCGGTGCCAGGCTTAAGCACGACGTGAAATGACGAATACCCGTTCTCGAATCGGGCATCCTGCTGCAGGACGTCGATGTCCGTCCAGAATTCGGACTCGAGTGCGCTGCCTCGATCCGCAAAAATTCCGACGATCGTCCAGGTGCGTCGGCCGTATCTGAACGTCGAGCCGACGCCAAGCTCCGGAAATCGCGCCGCTTGCTTTTGTCCGATTGCCATCTCGTCGCGGCCCTGCGCTGGCCATCGACCAGCCACCAGCTGAAGACCGCGACGCATCCGATATGCGGCCGGCGATACTCCGCGTAGCGACGCCGGCCTGAACTGAATGGCCGGCCGCTTCACGGCGGCATTGAATGGCACCACCATCTCGGGAGAGAAAAGCGCCACGCCCGACGAGTCGGTCGCTATCTCCGGCCGGCTCCTCAGGATGTCCGCTTGCTCGCGAGGAATGTAGCTCTCGCCTTCGGACACGGTGCCGCGGCTGAGCACGATCCAGCGACCCGGCTCTCCCACCAGCTCGAGGCTTTGCCGCAGCCCGCTGACGAAGCTCAGCAGAATCACCACCACCATCACGACCAGCGCTATCCCGAGCGCGGTCATCAGTGAAGTGGTCCGCCGGACCATCAGGCTTCGAAGGTTGTAGGTTATCGGGATAACAGCCATTCACGAACCGGGTCGAAATCCTCCGCCCGACGGAGATCTCCCCTGTCGTGGCTCTCATTGGGGGGCACGCGCTCCCGGGCGCAACTCTACAAGCCTGCGCCCGCGGTGCGCAAACACCCTGTCTAGACTGAAAGTTATGTTATCAGCGCTATCAGCTCGTCAACCCGTGACCTCCGCGACGGGCCGGATGCGCCCGAGCTTCCAGCCCCTGCCGCGAACCTCGTCGCGACGCGACCGCGTCCTGCCCACCGACTCTTCGAGCACCCCCCAATACGTGCGCGTGAGATGCGCGCCTTCGCGGAACCCTGGCTTCGACATCAGGATCGCGTGGAGCTCGGGCAGGCGATAAAACGGCACGCTCGGGAAAAAGTGATGTTCGATGTGATAGTTGACGTTCTTCGGCGCGAGGAAAATCCGCTCGAGCCAGCTTGCCTGCGTAGTCCGCGTCAACGGGTAGGCGTTGTCCTGCCCGTCGATCGCGTGATGCTCGGCGATGCTGCGGATGCGCATGATCAACACCAGCCAGGTGAACATCGGGACGACCCAATACAGCGCGAAGGCCTCGAACGCGCCGGCGTAGATGATGACGCCGAGGCTCGCCGCATAGAATCCGTACCGCATTGCCGAGAACCCCGCCGGCACAGCGTCCGCCGACGCCACCGACGCCGCCAGCTTGAGCATCGCCGGCGCGTTCAACCCCGTGACGTCGCGAACCAGCGTCTTCGCCAGGTCGGGAACGGCCTGCGGAAATATCCACGCCGGGTCGCCCTTCCTGCGCTTCAAGTCGGGATCCTGCGCGGTATTCAGGTGCCGATGATGTGCAAAATGATTCTTGCGATACTGCCGCGCCGTAACCAGATGCGGCCATGCCAGGATTACCTCCGACATCCAGTCATTGAGCCGCCGATTGCGCAGCAGCCGATAGTGAACGCCATCGTGCATCAGCACCAGCAGCGCGTGCTGGCGCGAGCCGATGAACGCGACCGCGAACACGTACAGCATCGGATGCCAGAAACGCTGGCAAAGATAGATCGTTGCCACGATCAATCCCCACTCGACGCCCACATGGACTAAGGCGAGAATCGGATTGACGGTGGACAGCCTTGTCAGTTCCTCCTTGCTAAGCTTGACCGGAATGTTCGTGCCGATATCGCCGAAGCGACCCGGCTCGGACGACGACTCTGCCGCTGATCCGTAATTCATTGTTCCCCTCGTACGCGCGTTGCTCAAACCGATCTCCTTCCCACTCTCGACCGCGATTTCCGTCATGACATCGCCGCCGCGATGTCTTGATGCACCGGCCGCGTTGCCGCCATCGGCGCGTGATCGTCCACGAACACTGGACGGCCACCCGCCGATCTTCCTTTCAGGAAGTTTCTGAAACGCAGGACGCTAAAGTCGTCGGATGTCTCGATTATCAATTGCGAAAATACCCGGGTCAGTTTGGTGAGCGATTCGCCGCCCAGGATCATCGGTTGCGCCCAAATCGCTTCTCCCTTCAGCGTCTCGAGGTACGGATACTCGACCGGCTCGCCCGCATCGACGAAGCCCGTCGCCCGGTAAAACGGCGTCCCGTCGAACGGCTTGACTCCCAGGTAGGCGAGGATCGCGCGCGCATCCAGCAGTCCCGCCAGGATTGCCGCGCCCGCCCGCGCCAGCGCGCCCGCCCCTATCGCGCACGACCACAGTTCGCTGATCTCCAGCACCGATCGCGGCGGCAGATGCGACAGGTCGGGCTTGGGACAGGTCTGCGGAAACATTTCGAGATCGTGCATCACCAGCCCGGCGATCATTCGCTCGGCCGGATCGCCATCGTTTTCAAACAGGGCGTACAGATTCCCAAAGGTCAGATGAATTCTGGCGAGGCGCGATCGCGGGCGTTCCTTGAAGCCGACTCCATGCTTGGCCCGAATCTGCTCGGTGCGCGCGGCGAAAATCTTTCTTTCGGTTTCGGTGGATAGTAAGCGTAGTTCCATGAGCGAGTAACTCCTTCCTTCATTGCTGAATTCGTCGCGATATATTCTCGATTTGGAGCTGGTCCCCCACGTGTCCGCGACAGTGGCGGCGAGCGCGGCGCGTTAGTGTGCAGAAGCTGCCGACAAGTCGGCGCGAGGGTTACCAGGAGAGATTGAAAATTGGTCGTCAAATCCAAACACCGAGGTTAGAAGTACGCCAATTTGTGAGACTTACTTGTACGTGCTGGCGGTTATTACACAGGATGAGCTTCAAAACGCAACGCGATTTGTACCCAAGATTGTCTAAATCGGCTTCCTTGTTGCCTATCTAGCATTAATTGAGTACTTTTGGTTATAATTTGTCAGTGGGGACGATTGACAAATGAGCGTGAAGAAACGTGTCTCGCGCATCGTTGGATTGACCGCAGACATTGTAAAAAGTGCCGAAAGCGGCCCAAACGAACGCATTCCAGCTCTTACCACCACTCCGGATGATATTACGCGTCTATGGAACATCGACTATGGACGTGCGCTGCGTACCTCTCTAAGCCGCGCGGAAGTGCGCGAGATTGTAGGCGTCGCCAAGCGCAAAGCTTGGCCGCATCTTAATGACGACGCGGTTCGGATCGGCTCGATGAGCGAGTTCGCGGAGCGCGCCTCCGCTCTTGGCGCCGATTTTCGAATCGCCAGGATGCCGTGGCCGTCGGGCCTCGCGGTGTTCGGCTTTTACCTGGGCAGTGATTCCGGTTTGGACAAACGCCCGCTAATCTGCCTCAACGGCGCTCATCACCCGGCGGCGGTCGCGCTCGCCTTCCTGCACGAGATGGGACATCACGTCACCGCGAAACTTTTTTCCACCCGCAACGAATCGGTCCAGCTCTCGCGGCAGACCGGCTATGACGCGCACCTGAGCGACGCGCGCGAGCTAGCCCCCGACGTACTCGTGAGTCTCGGGGTTTATCCGCGTAACATTGCTGCGAAATTGTTCGACGTCCCAGCGGCCCCAAAAAATCCTGCGAAGGCGAATGAACGGCTCGAATCGGCGGCAGCCGCTAAAGCCGTCGCCGCCCTGGCGCGCCGCTACGGCCTCGATCTTGGAACTCTGCCCATCCAGAAAAGATTCCAGTACCAGGCCGGCCTCGTCCACTTCACAAGATTGCGCCAGGCAATCTTCGAAGAATACGGCCTGTAGGTCCCCGCGCGAGTTTCTTAGGTACTGGGTGCAGGGGTCACCCCTGCCCAAGGAAGCGTGAAACCCAGGAGGGGTTTCACATTAAATTAAGTGATTTCCCTTCGCGAGGCCGTAAGTCCCAGCGCCGCACGCAGCTTGCCCTTGAGCAGCACGATAAGTTTGTCTTCCCAACAAACGTAGTTGTCGGGAATATCGAGCACGACGACTTTTTCCGCATGCGCCGCGCCGAAGCGATCGCGGATATGCCGCCGATGCGCCTCCTCCATCACGCAAATCACGTCCGCTTCCTCGACCAGCTCGATACTGACCTGGTTCTTCGCCCACGGCTCGGTCCCCGCCGACGTAACCCACATCGGCGCGCACATCTCCGCCAGCACCATCGCAGCCGTCGGACTGCGATCCATATTCCCGGTACAGACCATCAGCACCTTCTTCATGATCGATTTAATCTGATTCTCCGCTCAACCAAGTTCCTCACAGGGACGAAGTCCGCGTCCCGCGACGGTTCCGATTTTCCTGGTACTGGGTGCAGGGGTCACCCCTGCGCCAACCCCAATTCCTTTAGCGGACCGCGATCTGACACCGGCCGTCGCGAGGTTCCCGCCGTCAACTTGGTCGCTCCCGGCGTACGCTCGAACGCATCGGCCAGGTCGATAGACTTCGCATGTTCTTTCAGCGCCGGAATTACTTCCTGTGCGAACAGCCGCATGCTGGTCTGCCGATCCTTGTTAGCGACCGGGCCTTGCACGCTGAATATCACCAGCGACCCCGGCCGCAGCACTGTGAGGATACTCTTCAGTTTCGGCAGCACCGACTTGGGTGTGCCGATCACAAGTTGAATCGCCTTCTGCGCCTTCTGATACCCGGGAATCAACTTCTGTCGGATCGCTTCCGGATCGATTACCTGCTCTTCGCCCTGCTGGCGCATTTTGTCGCCGCTTACTCCGAGCCAGCTGCCCTGCGGCTGTTTCGCGAGTTTCCGAATCGCTTCTTTGGAGTTGTATCCGGGCGGCAGCGTATGCTCGACGCGTGCGAATGAGTTCTGGCCGCCGCCGAACAGAAAATTCTTGCCCAGTTCCTGCGCCCGGTCTTCGGTCTCCGCGACGAACGTCGGCAGCACGTAGCCAAAATTCTCCGAACCCGCTTCATAACCGTGCTTGGCGGCTTCGTCCGCATAGTAGTCCCACAGGTCGCAGGTGGGACCGAGCGAGGTGCCCAGTCCAAAATATGGATACGACTTTTCCGCGCACCATCGCACCGTCTCGGGACTGAGCGTTCCCGGAATCCACATGGGCGGATGCGGTTTCTGATACGGCAGCGCCCACGGATTCACGTGCCGGTAGTGAAAATGCTTGCCCTCGTAGCGCCACGGCCCCGGCCGGGTCCACGCCTGCACGATAAAATCGTGCGCCTCCTCGAAATACTCACGGTTGTAGGTCGGGTTGGCGTTGTTGAAGAACTGCTCGCTCCCGGCGCCGCGCACCCATCCTGAGATCAGCCGACCGCGCGAAATAAGATCGATCTCCGCGAGCTCCTCCGCCATGCGCAGCGGATGCTTGATCACTGGCAGGGGATTCCCGATCAGCAGGATGCGCGCCTTTTTCGTCAGCCGCGCCAGGATTGCCGCCTCGACGTTCATCACGCTCCCCATGCAGAAGGGATTACCGTGATGCTCATTCAGGGCGACGATATCGAATCCCAGTTCCTCGGCGTACAGGTTCTCATCGATATAGTAATTGTAGTCTTCGGCCGCCCGCTCGCGATCGAAGTAGCTATTCGAGACCGCAAAATGTCCACCGTTGCGCAGTATCACTTCTTCGGGAATCCAGCGCACGGGACGCTCGGTGAAATATCCTATTTTCATGATGACTCCCGATTAGCTATTCGCTGAAGAAACGCCTTCTTCCTTTCTTGTTCCCCTTCCCACTATGGGAAGGGGTTAGGGGTTAGGTTCCTTCTGCGAGTTACTACTCACTGAGAAAACGACTGACTATTCGCACAAACTCATCTGAGTTTTCAATTTCGGGCCGATGCCCAACGTTCTCGATCGTCGCGACCTGCGCCCCCGCTATCGCTTTCTTGTACTCATCGATACACCCGCGCGGCACGACCCGATCGCGCGTTCCCCACACCAGTAGCGTCGGCGTCGTCGTCCCGCGCAGCAGGTAGGGCAGGGCGGGGTTGTGCATGTAAGGCTCCCACCCGATTCGCGCCGACTCCGCCCGCGCGTCCTCGAACGCCTCGAATTGCTCGGGCGTCATCTCGCCGCCATATAGTTTGAGAAACTCGGGCGTACCCGCCGGGTCGGCAACCGTAGCCCGCAGATGCGTCCGCATGGTGATCGGAAAGATATCCATAATCTCGCCCTCGGCCGGCTTGATACCCATAGGCGCCACCAGGATCATCTTCGAAAAGATCTTCGGATCAGCCGCAACCATCTCGGCCGCGATAAACCCACCCGCCGAATATCCGATGACATCGACTGGATCGAGTCGCAACTCGCGCACGACCTGTGAGTAGAAGCCTGCCAAATCCCGATAAGTCCGCACCCACTCCAACCGCCGCGTCTTCCCAAACCCAGGCTGCAACGGAATAAACAACTCACGCTCATGCGCGAGCGTCTCATTCCAGGTCATCCACCCCGGATAACCAAGCTCATCATGAAAAATCAGCAGCGGCTTCCCCGACCCTCCTTTGACCATCGCCAACTGCGCGCCCGCAACGCTCACCGTTTCCTCGGACGACTTGATCACATCAACTCTCCTTCAATTTTTCTTAGTACTGGGTGCAGGGGTCACCCCTGCCCAAGGAAGCGTGAAACCCAGGAGGGGTTTCACATACAATAGCGTCCTGCCAATGCTCTCCTCAGCCACGCGCAATCTGGATACCTCAGTGAGTAACACTAGTACAAACCTACCAGCTATCAATGTATCGATACTTCTTTCCACTCCGCGGCTCCGGCGGAGCGCTTGCTCGCAAGCCCGTCGCGATCCATCTGCGCGAATCAGCCGGATCGATCACATCGTCAACTCCAAAATGCGACGCGTTGTTGATTGCCTTCCCGCGTTGATACATCGTCGCGACCATTTCATCGAATCGCTTCTTGCGCGCCGCCGAATCCTTGATCGCCGCCAATTCGTTGCGATAGCCGAGCTTCACCGCGCCCTCGAGTCCCATCGGACCGAACTCTCCCGTCGGCCACGCCACCGTGAATAGCGGCGCGTCGTAACTCCCGCCGGCCATCGCGATCCCGCCCAACCCGTAGGCCTTGCGCAGCACGATCGTAAAAAACGGCACGGTCGCATTCGCCGCACTCAGGAACATCCGCGACGAATGTCGCACCAACGCGGTCTTCTCGATTTCCGGGCCGACCATGATTCCGGGCGTGTCGCACAAAAACAAAATCGGGATGTCGAACGCGTCGCACAACTGGATAAAACGCGCGCCCTTGTCCGCGCCGTCGCTGTCGATCGCGCCCGCGAGATGCCTCGGGTTGTTCGCGACCACGCCGAACGGATGCCCCTCGATCCTGATGAACGCCGCGATCATCGTGAGCCCGAAGTCCCGCCGAATCTCGAGCATCGAGCCCGTATCCGCCATCGTCTCGATCACCGCGCGCACGTCGTAAACCCGAAGCCGGTTCTCGGGAATGATATTGCGCAACAGACGCTGATCCGCGCAGGCCCATTCGCTCACCGCGCCCTGGAAGTACGAAAGATATTTGCGCGCGACCTGCACCGCTTCCGATTCGTCGGCAACCGCAATATCGACGACGCCGTTAGGCACCTGAACCTCCATCGGCCCGATTTCCTCGGGACGAAAGATGCCCAGCCCGCCGCCTTCGATCATCGCCGGCCCGCCCATCCCGATATTCGAGCGCGCCGTCGCGATGACCACATCGCAGCATCCAAGCAGCGACGCGTTGCCCGCATAGCATCGCCCCGACGTGATACCGACCAGCGGCACCAGTCCGCTCAGTTTCGGAAAATCGTGGAACGATCGCGAATTATGAAAGCCGCCGTCGGTGTCGCCCGGCCGCCCGCCGCCGCCTTCGGCAAACAATACCAGCGGCAATCGCAGCTCGCGCGCGATCTGGAACATCCGATCCTTCTTGCGATGGTTCTGATGCCCCTGCGTGCCCGCCAGCACCGTGTAGTCGTACGACATGACGACGGCGCGCGCCTTGTCCGCGCCGAAAAGATTTCCATTGATAGTTGCAAGCCCGGTGACCAGCCCGTCAGCCGGCGTGTTCTTGATCAGGTCGTCAATCGTGCGCCGTCGGCGCTGCGCGGCCACCACGATCGGCCCGTACTCGACGAACGTGCCCGCGTCGCACAACTCCTCGATATTCTCGCGCGCCGTCCGCTGACCAGTCTTGCGCCGGCGCGCCACCGCGTCGGGCCGCGCCGCGTCGAGCCCGATTTCATGCCGCCCGATCACTTCCGCCAGGTCGGCGCGCACTATCTCGGTGTCTTTGATTCCCGACCCCACGTCAGCAGCATAGTCCGTAGACCCTAAAAGAGAAAAACTCTTCTATAGCCGCTGCCAATCCACTATCGTTCCACGACCATGCGAACCAACACTGAAAAAGGCGATCTCAAGATCATCAGTCCCGCCATCGGCGTCACCGCCCGCATCCTGTTCACGTTGATTTTCGTGCTCTCGGGCATCACGCATTTCACCTCGATGCAGAGCTACATCGAGCTGATGCCCGCGCCGATTCCACTTCGTGCCTTCTGGGTGGCGATTTCCGCCCTCGTCGAGCTCGCCGGCGCCGCCATGATCCTCTTCAACTATCGCCCGCGCCTCGGCGGCTGGCTCATCGTGCTGTTTCTCGTCCCCGTGACGATCGTCGTGCACGGCACCGCGATGGTGACGCTCGCCGATCCCGTGATGCGCGCCGTCAACGTCTCGATGTTCCTCAAAGGTCTCGCGATGATCGCGTGCGCGCTGTTCATCACACAATTCGGCGTCAGTCCCGCTGACGCTCGTTGAACCCCATCACACGCGCCCGCCAATCCAGACTACTCGCCCGATGATCTTCACGTTCGAGACCACTATCGCCTCGTACTTCGGATTGTCGCTGCGCACCAGCAGCTTGCCGTCGGGACGCCGCTGGATTCTTTTCACCGTCAGCCCGCTCTCATGCCGCAACAGGTAGATTCCGTCCTGTCGAAAGCGCGGCTCCGCGAGATTGGCGAGTATCAAGTCCGAATCCTCGACCGTCGGCGCCATCGAATCGCCCACCACCTCGATCAGGATCAAGTCGCGCGACTCGGTGTTGAGCGCTCGCTTGACCCAGTCCGCGCGGAATGCGATCGAATCGACCACCTGCTCGCTGCTGAGCAGCCCGTCGCGCCCGCTCGAAAATCGAATCCTGTTCCGCGGCATGAAGATGAAGTCGCCGCTTTCGACCGCGCGCGTGACTGCCTGCGCCGTCTGCGCGGACTCGCTGCCCGTCGCCAGCCATTCGAGCGATACCCGCCCCGCGCGCGCCAGCGCCACCAGGTTCGCGACGCTCGGCTGTCCCCGCCCGGCTAGCCATTTGTAAATTGCGTTGTCCGACACCCCGACTGCCGTCGCCAAAGCCACCACCGATCCGAACGACTGGATCACCTGCGTGAGCCGGGAACGAAAAGCTGCGTCAACCACTGTAGTTGACATAAATCTCCTAATGTGAAATAAGATTCATAAAGAGCATGATCTCGCCACAAGCCAACCACTCTCAACTCAAGCCCAATCCCCCGCCTCCCAAAGCGCGCTCGCTATCTCCCTGTCACCGCGCGATGCCTCCGACCGCTCATCCCCAATTGCTCACCGCCGACCGATCCTGCCGCCTGAACTCTTTTACCTCAGTTCGCGACCTCGTGCCCGCTGCCGCTACGACTTTTATTTTCACTTCGCCCCAACTCGCGCGGAGGATTTATGGAACCCGCGACCTCGCCCGTCCGTCCCACCGTCGCTAGCCGACCCGCGGCCTGTATGTGGTGTCACGAAATCACCACCCAGGCTGACGTAACTCGCAATCACGGCCTGTGCCGAAGCTGCGTTCACGACAACGTCGAGATCAGTTGGCGGCTCATTTACGACCGCGATCGCAATATCGGCGCGATTCCTTCCAATCTGCGCGATGCGTACGGCTTATGAACCTCAGCCCCAGCCGGATGCCCACGCTCGCTCGCGCCGCTGCGCCGGTGCCGCGCTTCAGTCCTTTTGCGGATGCCGTCCGTCCGACGCTCTACGATCTGATCGATCATTCGATCGGCGGCGACGCTGCCGACAAGCTCGTCGCGGACTTCGGCGGCCGCCGCCTGTACGTCCCCGCCGCGCCTGCGCCCAGCGACCAGATCGCGCGCTCGATTGGCCTTATCGGTGCCTTCGCGATGGCGCGCGTGTTCGGCGGCGAGCGCATCCTGGTCCCGTCCACCAGCAGTCACAATCGCCGCCGCGTGCGGATCGTCGCGATGCGCGCCGACCACGTCAGCATCTCGCGCATCGCGCACGAACTCCGATGCACCGAGCGCTACGTGTACAAGGTCCTCGCTGTGAATCGCGCCCCCGAAACTCCCGCCGCCCAGTCCCTTGCGCCAACGTCCGCGCCGATCGCCGAGCGATTGAAACGTGGACCAATCAATCAACGTTGACGCCTACAGCCCGGAATTCTTAATCGCCGTCGAACGCGTGCTCGCCAACGAGGGCGGCTATTCGTCGGATCCCGCCGACGCCGGCGGCGCCACCAAATTCGGAATTTCAGCCAGCGCGCATCCCGGACTCGACATCACGACGCTCACGCGCGACGCGGCTATACAAATTTACTGGCGCGAATGGTGGCTGCGTTTCGGATTTTCGCAATTGCCGGCCGCCGTCGCTGCCAAGACTTTCGATCTCGCCGTCAATATCGGCGCCGCCCACGCCATCGAATGCCTTCAGCGTGCGTTGCGCGCATGCGGCACGCCCGTCACCGAAGACGGCGCGATCGGCGCCGCGACCGCCGCTGGAGCCGCGCGCGCCGACGCGTCCGCGCTGATGTCCGCGATGCGCTCCGAGGCCGCCGGCTACTACCGCCTCGTCGCCGCGCGCGCGCCCGCCGACCGCGAATTTCTCAAAGGATGGCTGCTCCGCGCCTATGAGTGAGCACTTTTTCAACGACCGCAGAGAAGCGCGTAGACACTAAAAAAGAGGCCGCGTGGACACTAAAAAAACTAAAAAAGCATTTTACAAATCTAAGGCGTTTTACGGATGCGTCAGCACGATCGTTCTCGTGGTCGGCGATATGGCCGCCAACGGCGTGACCATCGGCAACATGATGGCGCTGACGACCGCCGCCTTCGCCCTTTACGGCCGTATCGTCGCGACTGCGCCGCTCGCAATCAGCGACCAATCCGAGTCCGACGTCGAGGATGCAAAAGCAGATGTTCGAAGAAGCAAAATTTCTGTCGACGCCGATCATGGGCAGGGCTGAGCCCTGCACCCAGTACTTCTGCGTTGTGCGTTTGCTCGCACGACGTTGTCGTGCTGCGTTTGTGACGTGCGCCTGCGCCTGCCTGCTCGCGGGATGCGCGCCGACGTTCGAGTCGCATATCGACTCGCCGCCGATGCCCGCATCGGACTGGCCGCAGAGCGGGGCTCAAAGTACGTTCACCAAAAAGATCGCGCCGCTCGATCCGCCGCCGCAGCTTCCCGACGCCGAGCGCTCGCCGTGTCCGCGCGGCTCCGGCCTCGCCGCATGCTTCACGCCTGCGCAGGACGCCGTGCGTCAGCAACGCTTCAAGATTCTCCACGACGATCGCGACTACTGCCGCGACGCATACGACAGGGCGGTGAAGCGTGCAGCCGAGAGATAACTTGCCGCCGAAGAACCTAACCCCCGGCCCCTTCCCGAGCGGGAAGGGGAGCAAGACGAGGAGGGCGCCGGTTCCAATAATCCGGTTCCCCTTCCCGCTCGGGAAGGGGTTAGGGGTTAGGTTCTTCATCTGCTCAATGCTCATGCTCGCCTGCGCGGGATGCGTGCAGGTGCATGAGAAGATGTTCACCCTCGACTGCGCGATCGGCCGCCCGCCTCTCGCGGGCGAGCTCGCGCCGGGCACCGCGATGGCTTTCGACGTTTCGACCAGCCAGGTCCCGTTGCTGTTCGCGCCCCATCGTATCGTCGCGCGATGCGACGACGCGGGCGTCGTCACGATGACGATCGAGACGCCCGTCGACACAGGACTTAGCCAGCTTTCGACGCCGCTCAGCACGGCAGCCAGCCATGTGACCTATGCGCCCTGAAGGACCGAGGAATTGACACTAAAAAACGCGGCAATTTCGCCGCCTCGAAACGAGAGAGAGGAAAGACTGATATGAGTTTGAAGATTCGAAAACGGTCCGTTCGGTCCTTGTGCGCGTGCGTGCTGATGCTCACCGGATGCGCGCAGCAGGGCGGCGGCCTGCTCCAGCCGACACCCAAACAGATGATCAGCGGCAAGAACACGATCGTGCCGAGCGCCGCCGCCCTCAGCATGGAGGCCACCAATTTCTGCAACGCGCAGGCGCAGGTCGACTACGCGAGCCTCGTGCTCTATTGCGAAGGCAAAACTCCCACACTGCCGATGTCGATCAGCACCACCTATCAGACCGAGGCCAATGAGTTCTCGTGCCAGGTGTACGGCTACACCAACTCGAGCAATCAGCTGATCGTGCCGATGACCGTGACGCTTGGCAATTGCCCGACCGGCCTCGCGCCCGCCCCCGTGACGGCTCCGTCGGGAGCACCAGCAACGCAGGCAAAGAGCTAAGCAGGTGTCTCGCGCTTTTATTTTTGGTTCCCCTTCCCACGTGGGAAGGGGTTAGGGGTTAGGTTCCAAAGTGTCGAAGGCAAAAAACCACAAAACCCGGCGCAGTCCCAACGATGAAAAACGCAAGCGCCGGCGGCATCGACACGCGAACAAACCGAAGGCTACGAAACTCATAGTCAAGCTCGGCACTCCGAGTTCCGCGCGCGACAGCGGAGCGCGGCCTTAGTACTAAAAAACTAAAAAAAAGAGGTAAGAAAAATGGCAAACGCGACTCCTTTCATCCTGCTCGACGACCAGCTCGTCACCGCGACCGTGTCGTTCGTCGACGACGAGGGCAATCCCGCCGCCGCGCCGGCCGGCGTCACTCCCGCGTGGACGTCCGCCGATCCCGACGGCACGCTAACACTGGCTCCCAGCGCCGACGGCAGCTCATGCGTAATCAAGGCCACCGGCAAGCTGACTGTAACGCAAGCCGCGCAACTCACGGTGACGGCCGGAACGCTCAGCGGCAATGTGCAAATCCAGGTGAACGCCAGCGCGGCCGCGTCGCTGGCAGTCGGCCTCGGCACGCCGGCACACCAATGAGCCGCAACACCCCGCGCGCGCGCCGGTCCCCCTTCCCTCTATGTCGGGCTGCAGTACCAAATTACCCTCGCCCGCTCCGCGGGAGAGGGAACGGCGTCCGCGCCTGGGGTGAGGGAAGGGGTTAGGGGTTAGGTTCCTGAAAAAGACGAGACCAGGAGATTTGATCTAGTGGAGTGGGGCAATGCCGTCGGATGGGCCAGCGCTTTCATCGCGTTCGTCGCGGTGAACGCCAGCACCATTCAGTTCCTGCTGAAGCGGCGCGACGAGATGCATCTGCGCGACTCCGGCCGCGTCGACGACCTTGAAAGACAGTTGACTGACTTGCGAATAAATCTGCCGCTCGAGTACGTGCGCCGCGAGGACTGGATCAGGTTCAGCGGCACGCTCGATGCCAAGTTGGACGCGATGCGCGAAGAAATGCGCGAAGAAATCGGAGAGGTAAAGGAAAGGCTGTATGCCGGACGCAATTGATCTCGAACAAAAGAATCGCGAGGAAGCGCGCTGGCGGATGCTGCGCGTCGTCGACGCCGGCCGGCCGATAGCGGTCTCCGAGCAGATAATCTGGCGCGTGCTCGCCGATATCAAACTCTCGCTGTCGCTCAACACCGTGCGCCGCGAACTCTCCTATCTGCGCGACCTCGGCCTGCTCGAGCTCGAAGGCGAGAACGCGGAAACCTGGTTCGCGAAACTCACCGCCAGCGGCGTCGACGTCGTCGAGTACAACTTCCCGGCGCCGGCCGGCGTCGCCCGCCCGCGCAAGTACTGGTGAGCAACGAAAAGCGTGATGACAAACCACAAGGGCGCGAAAGAGAGCGATCCCGACGCCAAACCGAAACGAGTGCCGATCGCGAAGCCTGCCCGCGGGTGGAAAATGAAGCGGATGCCCAGGGATCTCAAGGAGCAGCTCGACGCCCTCATCAGCGACGGCAAATTCCATACGTCGAAGCAATTGGCGAAATGGCTGGGGGACAATGGCTTCGAGATTTCGGCCAGGTCTATCGACCGTTATGGGCAGAACTTCGAGCGGCGCCTCGAAGCGATCCGGTTGGCAACCGAACAGGCGCGAATCGTCTGCGAACAATTCAACGGTGATGACACCCAGATGCAGTCCGCGCTGCTCCGCCTGGTGCAGACCCGCCTGTTCGAGCTCCTGGCCATCTCCAACGAAAACCCGAACCACAGGAAACGCAACGACACGGAAACCGTCAAGGACGTACAGGTCGCGCCGGTGAATATAGAGGCGATGGCCCGCTGCGTGTCAGGCCTGGTCAAGGCGGAAAGCGAGCATCAGAAGTGGGCCGAACGAATGCGCGCAAGCGTAGCCGCCGTCGAGCAAAAGGTCGAAGAAGCCCGCACCAAAGGCTTAAGCAAAGAAGCAGCCGACCAAATCAAAGCAGTCCTGATGGAGATCGAGCGATGACGTCTTGTCTGATCCCGAGCGAAGCGAGTCTTTGCCTCGCCCCCAACGAGGGGAGAGGCCGACGCTCGTCGTCGAGCGGCGGGTGAGGGACCAAATTGCTGAATTCCGAAGATCATAATGTGCGGCGCGCGAGACAATCGCACACACAATTGTCCCTCACCCCACTTAAACCCTCTCCCCTCGTGGGGCGAGGGAATCAGAAGGAGCGCGACCGAATAGCCACTAACCAATGAGCGAACCACTCTCAATACTACTTCCCTACCAACGCCGATGGTTGGCCGATCAGTCTCAGGTCAAAGTCAGCGAGAAATCGCGCCGCATCGGTATCACCTGGACCGAGGCTGCCGATCGCGCGCTCGGCGCCGCGACCACCGGCCGCGCCGGAATCGACGGATGGTATATCGGCTACAACAAGGACATGGCGCTCGAGTTCGTCGAGGCGGCCGCGCGATGGGCGCGGCGGTTCAACCGCGCGGCCGAGGCGATCGAGGAAATAGTGCTCGAGGACGAGCAAATCGACATCCTGGCCTACAGAATTCGCTTTGCGTCCGGCCACAAGATCGTCGCGCTCTCGTCGCGGCCGTCTAATCTGCGCGGCAAGGAAGGCTGCGCGGTGATCGACGAGGCCGCCTTCCACGACGACCTGCCCGGTCTCCTGAAAGCGGCCCTGGCGTTTACCATGTGGGGCGGGCTGGTGCGGATAATCAGTACTCACAACGGCGCCAACAATCCTTTCAATGAACTAATCAGTGAGATTCGCGCGGGCCGGCGCCCATACTCACTTCATCGTACTACTTTCGACGAAGCACTATCTGACGGACTATACAGAAAAATATGCGAGCAGAGCGAAAGCGAGTGGAGCGAGGAAAAGCAGCGCGAATGGCGGCAGCAGATTATCGACTACTACGGCGATAACGTCGGCGAGGAGCTGTTCTGCATCCCGCGCGCGTCGTCGGGCGCGTACCTGAGCTCGGTGTTGATCGAGGCGCGGATGAAAGCCGGTATCCCGATCCTGCGATGGGAGATGCCGTCGGAATTTTCCGGGCGTCCCGAAGCGCAGCGCTACTCGGAGACGCAGGCGTGGTGCGAGGACAATATCGCGCCGGCGCTCGCCGCGCTCGATCCGGCGCGCGCGAGTTTCTTCGGCGAAGACTTCGGGCGCTCGGGAGACCTGACCGTCATCTGGCCGCTGCAAATCGCCGGCGATCTGACGCGGCGCACGCCATTCGTCGTCGAGCTGCGGAACATCCCGTTTCGAAACCAGGAGCAGGTGCTCTTCTATATCGCCGACCGGTTGCCGCGCTTCACTACCGGCGCGATGGACGCGCGCGGCAACGGACAATACCTGGCCGAGACCGCGGCGCAGCGCTACGGCGCGCGAATCGTGCAGGTGATGCTGTCGGAGGCGTGGTACCGGGAGAATATGCCGCGCTACAAGGCGGCGTTCGAGGACGGCACGATCGAGATTCCGAAGGACGCCGACGTGCTCGCGGACCATCGCGCGATCGTGCTCGAACAAGGCGTGGCAAAAATCGCCGAACGGCGCACCGGGGTCGACGGCAAGGGACGGCACGGCGATTCCGCGATGGCGGCGGCCCTCGCATTCTTCGCGTCACGCGCCGACCCCGGCCAAATCGCGTACATACCAGCGCGCCCGTCAAGAAAAAGGGATCGATTCGAGTTCCGAGGACTGGATGAAGACAGCGTCGTGACCAGGCACCGTGGGTTTTAGGAATTCAACCGTATGAATAGCTACTGGAGATGGAAATGCGAAGAATGTGGGTACGAGTTCATACTTGCGCTCGTTCGTTTGCCCGAACCGTGTCATCGATGCGGCAGCGAATGGTTTTTGAAAATTGGCGAAGCGGCAACCAAGGAATCACGAACTGACTAATCGCATTGGAGTATATCCATGACACTCTACGATGCCTACGGACGCGAAGTTGATACCGGGATGTTGCGCGAAGAGCAGGCAGCACCCACGATGGCCGGAGTGCGAAATATATATTCCGTCATGCATCCGTCGATCGGACTGACGCCGGAACGGCTGACGGGAATCCTGCAGCAAGCCGAGTTCGGCGATCCATATCTCTACCTCGAACTGGCCGAGGAGATCGAGGAAAAGGATCTGCATTACCTGGCGGTGCTCACCACTCGCAAAAATGCGGTGGCGCAACTGGACTTGATCGTGCGGGCGGCGTCGAGCGCCTCGGAAGATCAACGCGCGGCGGCGATGGTGCGCGAGATGCTCGTCGATGGACCTTTACAACTCGACACCGCGCTGTTCGACGTGCTCGACGCGGTGGGCAAGGGCTTTTCCGCCACCGAGATAATGTGGGATACCTCTGGGCGCGAATGGTTTCCCGCGCAATTGAAGTGGCGCGACCCGCGCTGGTTCGCGTTCGACTGGATATCGGGCGAGGAAATGCTGGTGAGGACCCTGAAGGGCGAGATTATTCCGGTTGAGAGCGATGCGGCCGCGACCCGCCCGACGCATTTCGGCGGCGATGGACTGTACGGGTCGATTCGTCCCGGAATCGGGATACAGCCGATGACGGCGCCGCTCGCGCCGTTCAAGTTCGTCACTCATTTCGCGAAGGCAAAAGCGGGCCTGCCGATACGCGGAGGGCTCGCGCGCGCGGCGGGGTGGGCGTACCTGTTCAAGAACTACGTACTAAAGGACTGGGTAACGTTCACTGAGGTATTCGGACAGCCACTGAGAGTCGGCAAATACCATCCAGGCGCCTCGGAACAGGATAAACAGGCATTACTCAATGCAGTATCGCGAATAGGCACCGACGCGGCAGCGATAATGCCCGAGTCGATGGTAATAGAGTTTACCGAGGCGCATCAGAGTGGCAGCTCGGAGATGTATCAGAGCTTTTGCGAATACCTGGATGCGCAAGTGAGTAAAGCAGTGCTCGGGCAGACATTGACTACTGAGATGCCCAGCTCAGGAGGCTCGCGAGCGGCAGCGGAAGTGCATGAGGGCGTTCGTCGCGACATCCTGAATGCCGACGCGCGTCGATTGGCAGCAACCCTCGCGCGCGATCTTGTGCGCCCAATAGTCGAGCTGAACATGGGCCCGCAACGGCGCTATCCGAAAATCGAGCTGGGGCTACCAGACGACGGCGATGTGAAAGTGTTCGCGGAGATCGTCGCGATGCTGGCGGATCGCGGACTGAGAGTCGCGCAGAAGACGATCCTCGACAAACTGGGAATCGTCGAGGCTGGGGAAGGGGAGGCGGTGCTGGGAGCGATCAAAGAGACGGGGGAACTCAACTGATTTAATGTGAAACCCGCGGTGGGTTTCACGCTTCCTTCGGCAGGGGTGACCCCTGCACCCGGTACTAAGATGCGGGACTTCGTCCCTGTTAGAAGTTGGTTGGGGGACTTTCTCGCAGTGGCGACGTTCGTCGCCAACTGCTTACTGGGCGGTGGGTTCAATTGTTTTTGCGCAGTCGGTCCTTGATCGATTTGCGCACCGCGCGGCGGGCTCGGCGGCGGTGTTTTAATTCCAGGAAGATGTCGTCGTAGATTAGTTTTCTTATGGCGAAGCCGGCGGTTGGGAATTTGACTGATGCGTCGTTGGGCTGGTGTTGGTAGCGGAAGACCTGGATGCCGTTCCACCAGGTTGGTGAGTGATTGCGCGGCGTGCGCAAGTCCAGGACGCGTTCGAAGCGGGGCAGCGCGCGCGCTATCAAGTCGTTGGCCGAGCGGGCGGCGCGTTTGTTGGTGTCGTCGATGATGACTACCGCGTCGTCTGCAAGGTGCGGGATTGCCAGTGCTACGCCGTCGTACTGATCGCGAAACGAGTGGCCGCCGTCGTAGAAGTAGGCGCCGATGCGCGCGGGACGCCATGGCGCGTCGGCCAGGAAGTCGCGGAAGTCCATATCGTGGAAAGTGACCTGGCCGGGCGCGGTGTGCGCGTCGAGCGTGCGGCGGAGTGCGTCGGCGGCGCCGTCGAACTGCGAGAAATTGTCGCATGCGAAGACGCGCGCGCGCGGATTGGATGCCGCGGCGCCGACCAGGCTCGCGCCCTTGTAGCATCCTACTTCGACGTAAACTTCGCCCGCGTCGAGCGAGGCGACGGCGCAATTTAGGAGCCGCAGTTTGTTCTCCGTGGCCATCCCGGGGATTTCGCCGAGGATGTGCGCGAGCGAGCGATCCGCGGGATGCGTCGAGCGGGCGAGGCGGCGCGGGTCGGCGAACTCGGGCCATTGCGCACGGCATCGCTCGAGGAAAGCGTCAAACTGCATCTTTTTAGGAGACTCGAATCGAGCTGCTAGTTTCAGCCGTCTGGAAAACTTGAACTCAAGACAAGTGGCGTTCCGGCGTCAGTAGGTGTACAGCACAGGGCCCATCGGACCGACGAGGCCCATGCCGTACGGATTGAACATCTCTTCCTGCTCGTCCATCTCCTCCATCTGCTGGGCTTCGAGGTCTTGCTGGGAGATCTCGCCTTCCTTTTCCTGGAATTGTTCGTTGAGTTTCAACTTCTCGTACTGCTGATAATTCTCCTCGGTGCCGATGTACATACATTTGCAGTAGACAGGATCGGCCATGTAGTAGTGCAGGGTGCCGGTCTTGCCAACATAGTAATTGACATCGAACGGAACCAGCGACTCGAGTTGCTGCTGGCGCTGAGGAGTGTCGGCCGGGAGCATCCGGAATCCCGCCGCCGAGAGCATCGGCTCGACCTGCTCGGCCTGCTGCTCGGGAGTTGGCGCGGGCGTCGGCTGAATCGAGCCGCATCCGGCGAGCGCGGCCGAAAATGCGGCAGTCAACAAGATGAAGGCGATTGAAGTGATCGGGCGTTGTCGCATTGCTTCCTTGCGGTGGAGAGAAAAAAGCGGGGCGGCAGCAAAAAATCGCGAGCCGCCCCGGCGAAGAGTCAATCAGGGAACGGAGTTGACCGGGTTGCCATTGCTGTCGAACAAGGTCAGTGCGCCGGCGCCGTCGGTGTTCAGCGTCAGCGACGCGCGCGTCTTGCCGTCAGTGCCGAGCAATGCGAGGCCGGGCCGTCCGTCGGGCGTCAGATCCATGCCGATGCGGCCGTGGGCTCGATCGCCCAGGCGCAGCGTGGGAGTGCCGTCGGGCTCCACGATGATCGAGGCGCGCGGATTGCCCTCCGTGTCCATCAGGCCGAGACCGGTCTGGCCGTCGGGAGAAACGCCGATGCTGGCTTGCGGCGTCGCGTTCGCGTCGTAGAGCACCACGCGGGCGACGCTGTTGGTGAGTCCGACTTCGGCGCGCGGCTTGCCGTCGTGACCGTAGATGCCGAGTGCGGGCGCGCCGTCGCGGCCGACGCCAAGGCCGGCGCGCAGCGTGCCGGTGCCGTCGAAGACCGCGAGTTGCGCGACGCCTCTGCTGGTGACGTTGAACTCGCCGCGGGTCTTGCCGCGGGCGTCGACGAGCATGAACTTCTGCGCGGTCACCATCCTGGGGGCATAGGCGGCGTCGACGGTGCGGGCGGCGAAGATATGGCCGGACACGGCGCCTCCGACGAAGGCGGCAGCGAGAGTGAGGGTCACAAACCCGATTCGCTCTTTGATGGTCATGGTCGCGGTCTCCTTTCCGGTACTGGCGGTTAGGCAGATTTCGACGGGAACATTAGCAGGTGGATGCGGAAAGGAAAAATCGGAGAAGCAGGGGTGACCCCTGCACCCAGTACTAAAAAGAAAAAGATGCGGGCGGAGTTTACCCTGAGTACTCGTAGAGTCCCTGTTAGAACTTTTTTGGTGTCATTCTAGAGCGCTGTCCCGCAAATATCTTTAAGAACAGAGCCCTAACCCCTGGCCCCTTCCCCTTCCCTCACCCCAGGCGCGGACGCCGTTCCCTCTCCCGCGGAGCGGGCGAGGGTAATTTGGTACTGCAGCCGGACATAGAGGGGAAGGGGATTTGAGGCAACTATCTGGCCACGTCCTATCCCCCTCACCCCCTTTCCCGCGGGAAAGGGGGAACAGAAGGGTAGCCGAGACTGGAAAGCGCGGTGAGCGGCTGTTCCAGAACGAACCAGACCATTTTAAAGATATTTGTGAGACGCGGTGCTTGAGCGAAGCGAAGAAACCCGGCTCCTTCTTTGCCTCGCCCGTTCTGTTTACGGGAGAGGCGGCCGGCCGCATCGCGGCCGGTAGGTGAGGGTTCTGCGGCTCAAGATGCAACTGTGCGGCCGCGATTGTGCTATGCCTGACCACTTTCTAGGATTCGGAGCGCGAGGGTTTACTTCGATCGGCGAAACTCTACAGTGGCGCGGAGTAGCGCTCGCCGTGGTATTGGCGTTTCTTCTATGCACTGCCTCGGTGGCGCGCAGCGCCGACGCGGCCGCGGCCGCGCCTGAGGTCCCGTTGGAGACGCTTGCCCAATCCGAGTTCTCCAATCTGAATCAGGCCGAGCGATCGTTGCTCCGATTCGCGGGCTCGTATCGTTCCGAGCCAGGCGGATTTGCGATCGCCGGACCGAGCGCAAAGCCGGATGATCCGTCCAACGATCCCTCGCACGCCGATAGGTGGGGCGCTGAGCGCGAGGTCCGCGCCGAGCTGATTCGATGGCTGTGCGTCGATCCTCGGGCGAAGGCGCGGATCGATCCGCAGGGCATCCGGCTACTCGGCGCGCGAATCACCGGCAAGCTGAATCTGGCGAACCTGACACTGCCGTTCGCGCTCACGCTACGAAACTGTTCGATCGGTGAGCGGATGACCCTCGAACACGCATCGTTCCCGAGCCTCGACTTGGGCGGTTGCTACACTGGTGAGATCGATGGGCGCGCAGCGGTGATTCACAACGACCTAAACCTCAATTTCATCCGCGCGTCGGGCAAGGTGTGGTTTCCCGATTCGACTATCGACGGCGATTTTGACGCCCGCGGTGGCGACTTTACGCATTCCAAGGTTGAGCCTCAGGAAACTGAAGCGGAAGAGTTGGAATGGAAAATGGCGCTCGACCTGGAATCCGCCCGGATCGGGGGTGACGTGTGGTTGTGTTGCGGATTCGAGGCCGATGGTGGAGTAGACCTCATCACGGCGACGATCGGCAAAAGCCTGACGCTTTCCGGAACGTTCAACAACCCGAGAAACTACGCGATCATCGCCGCGGGTCTCGTAACCGCCAGCGACGTGTTCTTCGGAGGGTTTGTTGGAAAGATTCACGTGTACGGAAGCGTTGTTCTGCTGGGGGCCCGCGTCGGAGGGGCCATGGTTGTGCAAGACGCGACTTTCTCGGGTGCGCCCACGCCCATCGAGTTGGGCGGCCCCAGCCCCGCTCGGGGGTTCTTCGGCTTCCTTGCTCTGGGAATGTCAGCGAAAATCTTCTTCTGGCAGAACGTGGTGCTCGAGAATGGAGCTGCCCTGAACCTGGATGGAGCCTCGGTTGAGAGCCTCCTCGATGATCCGCTCAGCTGGCCGGCACCTGGCAAGTTAAGCGTCGACGGGTTCACTTATGAGCACCTCGGCGTCGCCGACGCGCCATCACGTTTGCGCTGGCTCTCGCTGCAAGCCGTATATCACCCGCAACCTTATCGTGAGCTGGCGAAGGTGCTCCGCGAGGAAGGCGATGAAGAGGGGGCGGTCGCGGTGCTGGTCGCCTCGGAAGATCTGCGCTACGCGAGCCATGGCCGCGCAAGTGCGTTATGGGGCGGATTTCTGAACGCGACTATCGGCTACGGACACAAGCCGCTGCGGACTATCGGATGGTCTTTATTCGTCATCTTGTTTGGATGGCCGATCGTGTGGATGGCCAAGCGCGCCGGCGTGATGCGCCCGACCTTCCCGGAGAACATTTCCACAATCCTCGGAGCCCGATTACGAGGAGTTGCATCCGTTGCTGTATTCGGTGGACGTCTTCCTACCGTTTGTGAACCTCCATCAAGAGCACTACTGGTGGCCCAATTCGAAGGCGGCCGGCGATTGCGTAATTCTCGGATATAAGTTCAGGCTCAGCGGGTCATTGGTGCGGCACTACCTGTGGCTGCAAATATTTTCCGGATGGTTGTTAAGCGCGATCTTGATCGCGGGCGTAACGGGGTTGATGAAAAACGACTATTAGGGCTCGATTGCCGACGCAGGCTAACCTAACCCCTAACCCCTTCCCATGGTGGGAAGGGGAACCAGAAGAGGTCATCCGAGCGCGTCGCTGTCCTATCCCCCTAACCCCCTTTCCGGGGCGGAAAGGGGGAACTGCCACTATTCCCAAGAGCCCTAACTCCTTCCCTCACCCCAGGCGCAGACGCCGTTTCGGGCCGCCCCGCGGAGCGGGCGAGGGTAATTTGGTACTGCAGCCAGACATAGAGGGGAAGGGAAACCGGTCGCGAAGCGCGGATGCGCCCTTTCCCCATAACCCTTCTAACAGGCCGTCAGGCCGCATCTTTCTTAGTACTGGGTGCAGGGGTCACCCCTGCCCAGGGAAGCGTGAAACCCAGGAGGGGTTTCACATTCAATTAAGTTCCCTTTGCCCAAAGATAATTGCGGAGAATTTGTGCTTTGGGGAACTTCGAGTGCGTTCGGCTCGGCAACACTTCGGGTTATGCTTTGTTTGACTCATAGTTAACACGCTGCCTGACCATGTCGTCCGCCTGGTCTCTCTACGACCGCGCGCGATCGGAAGGTTTTTTGCTTTTTACTGGCCAAGGTGGGCGAAGGAGGGCGCGTGCGCCCTGGTTTGCGGACTGGCTCGATCGTGTTGGCTGCGCTTATCGGAGCCGAGCTTTTGCTGGCAACGGTGCGGGTCTTGCGCGCGAGCATCGGTGCGCCGGTGGCAGATCGCGTGCTCGGGCAGATCGATTTTATCAAGAACGCGGTGAACTTCGTCGACGCGACCGGCATGGACGCTCCTGCCGGCGTGACCCTCGACCAGTCCGCGGGCCACGTGCTGGTCGCGGACACGCAGAACAATCGGGTGCTGGGATGGAAAAGCGCGCCGGCGTTCGCGTCGGGCGGCGCCGCGGATCTTGTGATCGGACAGCCGGATTTCAATTCGTACGGATGCAATCAGAACGCGCCGGCGCCGAGCGCGACCACACTGTGCCAGCCGATCGGCCTCGCGGTCGACGTGCTGCACAATGTCTATGTCGGCGACACGCAGAACAACCGGGTGCTGGTGTATGCCGATCCGTTCGCGGCGCTGTTGAGCTCGGATCAGACGAGCAATTTCCCGGCGTTCGCGGTATTCGGGCAGGCCGGCAGCTTTGTAACGAACGCGGCGAATGAAAATGGACTCAGCGCGAACAGCCTGAACGGTCCGCAGGGCCTGGCGGTCGATGCGAGTAACAATCTGTTCGTCGCCGACGTGAATAATAATCGTGCACTGGTTTTTTTCGCGCCCATTCCAATGACCAGTGTGAGCGGACCGCCCGGGAATTTCGGCGACGCGACTGCTGACGTCGCGATCGGACAGCCGGACCTGGAGAGCGGAGCTTGCAACCAGGGCGGCGGCGCGAACTCGAGTACACTGTGCATGGCGCCGTTCTTCGGCGTCGGGATTGCGGTCGACAGCGCCGACAATCTCTACGTCGCCGATACGCAGAATAATCGCGCGCTGGAATACAACGGCCCGTTCGGCTTTATGCAGACTAACAACGTCGGGGCAGACCTGGTTTTTCAGGGCAACAGCCTCGCGCTGCCGTCGGGCGTCGCAGCCGACTCGAACGGGAATTTTTATGTCTCGTCGGAGCCGCATAACCAGGTCTACGAGTACACGCAGCCGGTGCCGCTGATGACGGCCGACCTGCTCAACCTGATGATCGGCCCCGGCGCGCAGAATCCGAATGCGGCCTCGCTGCAATTCCCAATGGGTCTCGCGATCGACGCGGTCAACAATCTCTATGTTGCCGACCAGGCGAACAATCGCGTGCTGGAGTTCAACGAGGGCAGCTCGCCGGGCAACAAGGTCGCCAACGGCGCCGGCGGTCAGATCGATCGGTCGCATAACGCGCCGAACTTCGTCGATGCGATCGGCGAAAATGCGCCGGGCGGAATCGCCGTCGACGCGTCGTCGGACCCGCCGCGGCGTCATCTGTATGTGGCAGACAGCGCGAACAATCGCGTGCTCGGATGGAACGACGTGTCGGGGTTCGTCAGCGCTGAGCCGGCGGATATCGCGTTCGGACAGCCCGACCTCTTCTCGTACCGATGCAACAACGGCGTCGCGGCGGGCGACGTGGCGGGACTCGGCGCGGACAGCTTGTGCGGCCCGGCGCGGATGGCGGTCGATCAAACGGGAAATCTGTACGTGGCGGATTCGGGCAACAATCGGGTGCTCGTTTACAACACGCCGTTCGACGCGGCCAGCGGCGAGCCGGGCGCGGGCGATACGACGGCGGATTTCGTTTACGGGCAGGGCGGGACGTTTACGACTCGGAGCTGCAATCCGAGCGGCGCGAGTGCGACGACCTTGTGCAGTCCGTCGGCCGTGACCGTCGACGGCGCCGGTAACATCTATATAGCCGACGCCGCGAACAATCGCGTGCTCGAGTTCGCGAAGGCGGGTAACCCGCCGGTGGCGTCGGACGCGATTGCGAGTCGATCGTACGGACAGGGCGCGATCGCTGATTTCTCGGACACGTTATGCGCCGACGGCGTCGGCCAAGACCCGGCGCCGAGCGATCACGGCATGTGCAGTCCGGGCGGCGTGGCGCTCGACGCGTCGGGGAATCTGTTTGTCGCCGACACTGGCAACGACCGCGTGCTCGAAATCGACGCGCCGCTGGCGGGCACCCAGAATGCGTCGCGGGTGATCGGACAGGGCGGCGATTTCACGGCCTCGGGATGTAATCGCGGCGCGACGGCGCCCTGCGCGGCTACATTATGCGCACCGGCCGGATTGATGCTCGACGGGCTCGGCAATCTGTGGGTGGCCGACGTAAACAACGATCGCGTGCTCGAGTACCAGCCGCCGTTCGGTGCGGACGCCGCCGCCGCAATGGCGATAGGGCAGGGCGCAGCCGGCAATCTCACAACCGCGGGATGCAATCGGGGAATCGCGCCGGGCGACCTGAACGGAGTGGGCGCGGACAGCTTGTGCGCGCCGGCCGCGGTGGCGGTCGATTCGAATATCGATCTCTACGTGGCGGACAGCAGCAACAATCGCTCGTTGATCTACGACGGGATAGTCGCGACTGCCACCGCGACTCCGACCGCCACCGCGACGGCGTCGGCGTCGCCGACCGCGACCGTGACCGCGACGATCACCGCAAGCAATACTGCGACTGCAACCGTAACCGCGACTGCCACCGCGACGCCGTCCGCGACGCCGACGCCGTCGCCGGGCGGTAAGCTGAAGGTGAGTCCGAAGTCGATCAATTTCGGCAAGGTTGCGGTCGGGAGCCGGTCGAAGTCGCACACGATTCATCTCAAGAACGCGGGCAAGGTGACGCTGGCGGCGGCAGTGCCGACGGAGAGCGCGCCGTTCGTGGTGAGCGGCGGAGAATTCACGATCGTTCCACGAGGCTCGATGGCGGTGACGATTCAGTTCGCACCGACCGCGAAGGGAACGGCGCGCGGAGTGCTCGAGATCACCAGCAGCGACCCAAAGCATCAGACGGTCACAATAAAGATGAGCGGCGCGGGGAAGTGAGGATAGGGGGAAGGGGAAATCACTTTATCGAATGCGGAACCCACCGTGGGTTCCGCACCTCCTTGGGCAGGGGTGACCCCTGCACCCAATGAGAAGAAAAGATGCGGGGCTTCGGCCCCTGTTAGAACTTTTTTTTGTGTCATTCTTGAGCGAAGCGAAGAATCCCGGCTCTTTTCCGGACTTCTAACCTCTCCTTGTCCGAGGAGAGATCGTCGCGCGCCGAAGGTGAGCGACGGGATAGGTACAACGCTTTCCGTCGCAGTTGTGCGTAGTTGTGCTGCTGTCGGGCGCCGGACTCAGTGTCTTGTTCAATTGCGGTTGTACGAGTCGGGGAGTGCGATTTCCCTGCGCTGTACCTCACCCCCGGCGACCCCCTGCCCAAATGTGTCTGGAAAATTCACGATCGGCGCTAATCCTGACCTGCGATGACGAAGCGCTGTGACGCGCATTCTTAGGCTGGATGACTCATTGATGCCGTTTCTACAACGGCTTTCCTGATTCCTCGTTATCTTATTCTGTTAACGGCGCGCTTTTAGATCACTGTGCGCAATTACCTTGTCTTTAGATGTGCGTAATGATACTAATGCCCAAATTGCGATTTTCGCCTGCGGGCGGACTCCATGCGGGCGGCAATTTTTTGACTAAACGGCGGGATCTACACGGGGAGGACACCAATGTCTGTAGGTATTTCGGGCGTTTCGGCGCGCGCGCGATTTTCTGTCGCGGCGCTATCGGTAGGGGCTATCGCGATCGTGGCTTTCGTCGTGATGACGTTTGGCGCGCGAATCGGCATGGCGACCAGGGCAACAAAAGCGGTGGATAATCCGGAGCAGGCTCGCAGGGATGCGCTGAACAAGATCGCCGGGCTGCCGCTGTATTTCGAAAAGAACCAGGGCCAGGTCAACAAGAGCGTCAGATATCTGGCGCGGGCCGGCCGCATGTCACTGTTCCTGACCGATGACGCCGCGACTTTCTCGATGATCGGCGGCGAGATGGACAAATCACCGTATCCGATCGGGCTGGACGGCAAGCCGTTCGTGGATCATACCAACCTCAACGAGTCCGCCGTGCGTATCAGGCTGATCGGCGCGAATCGTCATCCCGAGGTTGTGGGTGAAGGCGCGCTGTCGGCACGCGTCAACTACCTGATTGGCGACGATCGCAGCAAGTGGCATCAGAATATCCCGACCTTCGCCAAGGTTCGCTACCACGACGTTTATCCTGGAATCGATCTGGTGTATTACGGCAATCCCGACGCCCTCGAATACGACATCGTAGCTGCGCCGGGCGCGGACACTTCGAAGATCAAGTTTGCGATCGAAGGAGGCAACCGCACCATCCTCGACCAGCAAGGTAATCTTCGAATCGAGACCGGCTCCGGCTCGCTGACAATTCGCAGCCCCAAGATTTATCAGGATCTCGCCGACGGGACGCGCGCGCCGGTGGCAGGATCGCTGACGCTGGCAAAAGACGCAAAGACAATCGCGGGCATCGAGCATCACGAGGCCGGCCTCCGGCTCGCCGCCTACGATCATTCGCGCCCGATCGTAATCGATCCGGGTATAACCCCAGGCATCGCAGTCGCAAGCCCGCAGATCAAATACTCAACTTATTACGGCGGCCATGGTTCGAGTTTCAGCATGCTCAATCTGGAGCAGTTCTCGTTCGTTACGCAGGGTACTCCGCTGTTGGTCGCCGATGTCTCCCTCGACGTAGCCCTCGATGGTACGACTGGCATGGCGTATATCGCCGGCAGCGCGGAGTCCAACGATCTTCCCGGCGTGAGCGGGTTCTTTCAGAGCACACTCGACGGCAACTTTGCTCCGCCAAATCAGAATCCCAATGTCATGATCGCGAAGTTCGATACCACCAAGTCGGGGGCCGCATCGCTGGTTTATGCGACTTACGAAGGCGCAAAGGGCGACGAAAGAAACGGAGTGTGTGCCGGCTCAAATGACACCGGACATGGCAACGGCGATCTGGGCTTCGGTATCGCGGTGGATAAGGACGGCGAGGCATTCGTTGTCGGCCAAACCTATTCCGGGCCAGCGCCTCTCAATGGACTTTGCGCCGACCCAACTAATGTTTTCCCGGGCACCGGCTCATGCGGGGCATGGGGAAAGAACAACAACCAGAAGAACGGCGGTACTAACGTAGGGTTCGTATCCGAGCTGAACTCGAGCGGCACCGAACCGGTGTACTCCTGTTACATCGACGGAGAAGACAACGCTACTGTTGCGCGAGTCGCGCTCGATCCCGCCTGCAGCACCGGATGCACCGCTTATCTGGTGGGCTCGACGCAAAGCACGCAGGCTCGCGGGTTCACTCCCGTCACTGCCAACGCCTTTCAGACTGACCTGGCGTCAACCAACACCAAGAGCAATGCATTCGCGATGGTGGTTCCCGAACAAGTTCCCGGGGGCGCCTCGCCGACGTTCAACAGCTACTACGGCGGCGCTGGCAACGGCTCGAATGCCGACGCCGGTATCGGCCTCGCCTTGGACTCGAGTCTGAATATGTGGATCACCGGCGCCACCTTCTCCAACAATTTGAAGACGGTAAATCCCGCGCAGTCCACTTATATGGGCACCGCGCTCGCGACCAGCAACGCATTTATCGCCGGGATCAACCCGGGCGCCAACGCTGCGAACTCGCTGATGTACTCCTCGTATCTGGGCGGCTCGGGGAATGCAGGTACGGGGTTCGTCAGCTCGTTCGTGGTGGGAGACGTTGGAACTGCGATCCAGGCGGACCCCGCCAACGCGGGTGTGGTGTACGTGGCCGGATTGACAGGATCGACTAACTTTCCGGTCGCAGGCATCGACCAAATGGCGTTCCAAGGCACCAACCAGGCCGGCAACGCGAGTAACGCCGGCCCGCCTGCTACCGCAGGCTTCGTCACCAAGCTCAACACGAACGACGCCGGCCTGAACCAGGTCCGCTACTCGACCTACTTCAGCGGGAAAGGCACACAAATCAACACTGGCTTCGGCAACCTTGGTATCGGCGAGGCGATCGTCGACATGGCACTGAGCGGCGGCAAGGTCTTCATAACCGGCATCTCGGCTTCTACGACTGGGGTGGTGGGGTCCTCCGGCGGATTCCCGCTGAGCGCAAACGCGTGCCAGACCACGAGCACTTCCGGCCCTAACAAAGGAGTCATGCTCGATGGATTCACGGTGCCGGTGACTGCATTTGTTGCCGAACTGGATCCCACGGCGCTGCCCGCGAGCCAGCTACTTTTCTCGCGGTTTCTCGGCGGCAGCGGACAGCTTGATGGCGCTGTCGGCATCAAGGTGGATTCGCAAGGGCTAATCTACGTCTCGGGCTTTACCTATTCGACCGACTTCCCTGTCACGAGCACCGCCTTTCAGGGCTCCAACAACGCGTCGAATGCGATGGCTTCTCCCAATCAGCTCACCAGCGGATTCCTGACGGTGCTCGATCCGAACGGCAGCGGCTGCAGCCTGACAGTCGCGACGGCGACCCCGACCGCGACTCCGTCGGGCGGGCCGACCCCGACGGCGACCGCAACCGCGACTGCGACCGCAACTGCGACGGCCACCGTCGGCACACCGACAGCGACCGCGACCGCAACGGAGACGGCGACAGCGACAGCGACGTCGACCTCAAGCGGATCGGCAACACCTACTGCGACTGCAACCACGACGGCGACCGCCACTGCCACGGCAACGGCGACCGCGACGGCTACTGCAACCACAACCATCACGCCAACTGCAACGCCGAGCCCCGTCGACGCCAAGCTGAAGATTTCACCCAAGAAGGTGAGCTTCGGCAAATCGACGGCGGAGAATTCGACCAGCAAACCCAAGACTGTGACGATCAAAAACGGCAGTCCGAAGAAATCCGGGATTACCGTAACGGTCACCGGTGAGACCACCGACTCGCCATTCACGGTCAGCAGCCAATGCACGACAATGTTGGCGCCGGGACAGAGCTGCAAGGTTGAAGTGACCTTCAGTCCGACGGATACCACGGAGCAAACCGGAAACTTGGTCATCAACGACGACGAGTCGGGAGCCCCGCAGATGGTCCCGCTGTCCGGCGCCGGCAAAGCGCCGAAGAAATAGACGCCGGCGAGCAAGTAACATTGCGCGCGCGACGGAGCGGCGGGCCAAAAATGGCCCGCCGCTCTCTCCCCCATTTCTCTTAGTACCGGGTGCAGGGGTCACCCCTGCCGAAGGAAGTTTGAAACCCACCGTGGGTTTCAAATTCAATAAAGTGATTTAACCATCCCCCGCAGACGCCCCGTCAAATTACGATTCCCCGATGCGGCCGCACCGACACTGAATACCTGCCGCGTTCGCGCGTGAGGCGCACCGGCGCTGCGAATGCGTCGGACAGTATTGCGGATGTGAGCACTCGTGCGCGCGGTCCGGCCGCGAGAACGCGCCCGGCTTTCAGCACCAGCACGTGCGAGAACGTCGCGACGATCTCTTCCACGTGATGCGTCACGAGCACCATCGTGGGCGCGCCGCGACGGCGGGCCACAACTAGGCGCTGGATGAATTGCAGGAAGTGTTCGCGAGCGACCGGGTCGAGTCCGGCGCACGGCTCGTCGAGGATCAAGAGCCGCGGCGAGGCCATCAGCGCTCGCCCGATCAGCACGCGCTGGCGTTCGCCCTGCGATAGAAACCGCCACGGACGATCGCGGAGCGCGCGGGCCTCGACTCGCCGCAGGATTGCGTCGGCAGCGCGGCGGTCGTCGTCGCGCAGCTCGCCCCAGTAGCCAATTTGCGCGTAGCGTCCGCTGACGACGGCTTTGAGAGCCGTCTCGCCGTCCTCCATCATCTGATGCACGCTGGAACTGACCAGGCCGATACGCGTCCTCAGATCGCGCCAGTCAAAACGCCCGTAAGTCTCGCCGAGCACGCGAATATCCCCGGCGGTGGGCGGCAGGTATCCGGTGAGTGCACGCAGCAGCGAAGTTTTGCCCGAGCCGTTGGCGCCGAGAATCGCCCAATGCTCGCCGCGTGCGACGCGCCAATCGATTGAATCCAGGATGACAGCCTCGCGCTCGACGCGAAGCGCGCTCACCTCGATCACTGGCGCAGCGGATTTCATGGCAGGCAAGTTCTAACAGGCCGGCGCGGGTGAACGCGAGCCAACATCTACCATTAGTAGAGATGATTTAACCAATAGCCACAAAAGTTCAGGGCTGAACTGTTCAGCCTTATGCAAATTAGAAACTCGATGCACAATGCCCCTCGATGGAACACCTCACTACACGCACCGGCGGTGAAAGCGAGACGCGGGCGGGCAAACTGATTCCTTCGTTCGTGATCGATACCGCCGGTGCGCCCGCCTCCGCGGTGGAAACGGATCAGAGAGTGGCGGCGGCGCCCGAATGGATCGAGCTGTTGCCGGCCGGCGTGTTCTACGGCCGCGACGGGCGCGGTCCATTCCGGCTTGACGATCCGGCGGCGGTAATCGATTCGACCACTGCGATGCAGATGAATGCGGGCCTGCCGATCGACTACGACCATGCGACCGACTTCGGCGCGCCCGAGGGACGGCCCGCTCCGGCGGCCGGATGGATTCGCGAACTCGAGGTGCGTGACGGCGCGGTGTGGGGGCGCGTGGAATGGACTGCGCGCGCGGCGAATTCGATCGTGGCGCGCGAGTACCGCTACGTGTCGCCCGTGTTCCAGTTCGATCCGAGAGACGGCAGCGTGACCCGGCTGCTGCGAGCGGGTCTCACCAACAATCCAAATCTTCATCTGACCGCGATAGCGGCGTCGCGGACGGCCACAAAAGCGTCAAACGCGAGGGACGAACGCATGGAATTTCCAACTGAAGAGTTGCGCGAACTTCTGAATCTCGAGGGCGATGCGACCGGCGCGGAGGTCGTCGCAAAAGTGCGCGAGCTGCGGGCGGCCGCCGATGCGGCAGCGTCGGCGACGAGCGCGCATGCGGGCGGCCGCCGATGCGGCAGCGTCGGCGACGAGCGCGCATGCGCACGACCCGGCGCATTTCGTGGCGATCGCGGAGTTCGAGCGCGCGCTCACCGAGCTCAACACGCTCAGGGCCGAGCGCGCGCGCGAGCGCGCCGCGCACGTAGTCGAGGAAATGATCCGGGCGGGCAAAATCGTGCCGGCGCAGCGCGAGTGGGCGATCGCCTACTGCGCCGCGGACGCGCGCGGATTCCAGGCGTTCGCCGCCAAGCAGCCGTCGATCGTCGGCGAAAACCTGGGGCTCGGGGGCGAGCCGCCTGCCGACCGGCGCGCCGGCGGGCTCAACGCGGCCGAGCTCGCAATCTGCGCGCAGCTCGGTCTCAAGCATTCGGAGTTTATGCGGCGCAAGCGGGGACGCGCGGACTTCCTGAGCCTGGAGCGAGCAGAAGCCGACCTGCGAAATGCGGAAATCCGCGGCGCAGATTTTCGAAACAACCGAGATTAACTCGCGCCTCGCGCCGCTCCCAAGCGGCGGGCGCGCATCAACAAGGGTGAAAAGATGGCGGCTCTAACCAATGCGCGAAACACGCCCGAAATGGCCGATAGCGGCAGGATGCGCGTCTATCCCGTCGAGGCGAACACCAACATCTACCTGGGCGGGATTGTCGCGCTGAACGCGGCCGGCAATGCGGTGCCGGCGTCGGCGACGACGACCGTCGCGAACCCGCTCAAGGTCGTTGGGCGCGCCGAATACGTGAGCAACGGAATCCCGGGGCAAAACGCGATCAACAATCCAGGCGCGGCGGGCGCGATTTCGATCACGGCGCGCAAGGGCGTGTTCCTCTACGCGACGGATGGATCGGTCGGCGCAGCGCAGGTCGGGTTGGTCTGCTTCGCGCTCGACGACAACAACGTAACGGCGACCGATCGCGCAACGGGCGCGAGCGTGCAGCAATATGCGGCGGCCGGAGTGGTGGTCGCGATCGATCCGAGCGGCCAGGTGTGGGTGGATTTCTGGCATCAGTCGACCGCAGCTTCATGACCATGACCCTAAGAAAAAAAATGAAGACGAGGAAGAATTAGATGGAAATCAGCGCAGCCAATCTGACCGCATTGTTCACCGGCTTCGACGTCGTCTTCCAGCGCGGGTTCGAGAAGCCGCCGTCATACTATGAGCAGATCACCAGCGTAGTGCGTTCGGCCTCGCGCCAGACTACCTATCCATGGCTCGGGCGCACTACCAAGTTCCGCGAATGGCTAGGCGACAGAGTAATCCAGGCGCTCGAAACGCATGAATACACAATAGTCAATCGGAATTTCGAAGATACGGTCGCCATCGATCGCAACGATATCGAGGACGACACCTACGGCGCGTACGAACCGATCATCGAGCAGCTCGGATGGGATACGAAGGTGCATCCGGACATGCTGCTGTTCGCTATGATCAAGGACGCGGTCTCGAATCCAGGCGACGTGGTCGGTTTCGACGGGGTGCCCTTTTTTTCGGCGAGTCATCCGGTCGGCCTGCTTGGCCAGGCCGGGACCACGGCGGCGAATATCAACTCGAGCGGTTCGGGTGCGTACTGGTACCTGATCGACGCGTCGCGCGTGATTCGTCCTTTCATCTTTCAGCTGCGCCGCGAATACGCAGTCACGCGAATGACTAATGTCGCGGACGAGGCGGTCTTCAACCGGCGCGAGTTCCGTTACGGCGTGGACGGACGCGCCAACACCGGAGTCGGGCTCTGGCAGCTGGCGTACGCGAGCAACACCGATCTGAGCAATCCGACCAATTACGGAGCCGCGCGCGCGGCGATGAGAGCGTTCAAAACCGATGCGGGACAGCCCTTTGGCGCGCTCTCGAGCCGAAGCGGCGTCTACTTGCTGGTGCCGCCGACGCTGGAAGAGGTCGCGCGTCAATTGCTCAACTCGGAGTTCATGGCCGGCACCGGCGCGAGTGCGAGCGTCGCCACCTCGAACATCTGGCGCAACAGCGCGGACCTTATCGTCAGTGAGTTCCTGGCGTAAGGACGCGGCGATGAAACCAGTTTCCCTGAGCCGGAATGCCGCGGGTCTCCCTCCTGCCCGCGGCGCCGGAATGCGAGCCCACTCTCCGCGGGCGCAAATCAGTTGTCCAGCGCCCGCGGAGAGACCTTTCGGGCGAATAGTCACTTCCGATGCGATGAGGTTACGACAGTGAGTTACGCGACCGCGCAGGACATGATCAACCGATACCCTAATCGAGACCTGGTTCAACTGACTAATGAAGATCCTACCGCGACGACGGTGAATGACGTACCGATCACGCAGGCCCTGGCCGACGCTTCAGCGGAAATCGACGGATACATCGAGGGGCGCTTCGCATTGCCGCTGACAGATCCGCCGGCGGTGCTCAACCGTCTCACGACCGATATCGCGATGTACCGGCTGCAATCGCTGCGTCCGCTGCACGACCTCGAAGACGCGCGCAAGCGTTATGAAGACGCGATCGCGATGCTGACGAAAGTTGCGGCCGGTGAACTGACACTCGGTCTGTCGGCAGACAACCAGGAACCCCCGACGGCGGCAGGGGCGGTGGAAACCGTGCATGCACCGAATCGCGTTTTCAACCGCGGCAAACTGAAGGGGTACTGAGATGGGTGCCATGCTCGACGCGCCGTGGAATGGCGTTACGTTCGCGCCGCCGACGGCGATCGATATCGCGACGATCGAGGACGCGATCGTCAATCAGCTGAGTTCACAGATCAACTCAATCGAAATCGCACACTATCCCGATAATCCTGAGAGCTGGCGCCTGACGCATCGCGTGGGCGCGGCGCTGGTGATGTACAAGGGCGCGCAGTACGGCGAGTTGCTTGACACAGCGGCGATAATCCAGGAACGCAAGCTCGAGTTCGAGATCGCGATAATGATGCGCGACCTCGGATGGGCGGTCGGCGGAGACGCCTCGGGGCCGAGTCCGGGCGCTTACGCGATCATCGAGAGCATTCGCGCCGCGCTGACCGGATATCTGATTCCGGGCTGCCGCAAGATGTTTCCAGTGCGTGAAAAATTCGTGAAGCGCGACAAGCAGGGCGGCGTATGGACGTACGCCTCGACGTTCGCGCTGAGCACGGTGGCCGTCGAAGCGTCGCAACCCGATGATTTCCCGCTCTTTATCAAAGGTATCGCCCTTGAAGAAGGCGGGCAGACCTCGATCACGGTTGGCGCGACAGCGTACACGTTCAATTCGAGCCAGCAGATACAGCTTCCGCAGGGCAACGTGTTTGCCGTGAGTATCACGGGCCCGGGCGGCTCAGCGCTGATCCAGGGCACGGATTACTCGGTAGATCGCGCGAACGGAATAGTCAGTGCGATCCCGGGCGGTGCAATCTCCGCCGGCGAGACAGTTCAGATCGCCTATACGTATGCCGAAGTGGCTATTGCGACCGCGGGCCAGAGCGAACCGACTAACTAAACCACAATGAATAGTAATTCGATTCAACTGAGTAACAGGTGACACATGCCAGCTAGTTTCTTGCACGGGGTTGAGGTGATCGAAGTGCCGAACGGGCCGGTTCCGGTCACGGTCGTCAAGTCGGCGGTGATTGGACTGGTGGGGACGGCGCCGACGTGGGCGGTGGAATCGCCGTCGGTCGCGCCGGCGCCCAATACACCGGTGCTGGTCTCGTCAGCGCTCGACGCGGCAAACTTCGGTCCCCTGGTTCGAGGATACTCGATTCCGTACGCGCTGGCGGCAATCCAGGCGCAAGGAGCGGGACAGGCGATCGTCGTCAACGTGTTCAATCCCAGCATTCATTTCACGGCGATAGCTGCGACCGCGTTCACATTCAACACGCAAGGAGCGATCAACCTCGGCCATATGGGCGTGTCGAGCGTGGTAGTCACTAGTAATCCAGCGGGTACTACATATATCGCGGGCACTGACTATACGCTCGACGCTGTGAACGGCGCGATCGCGATCGTGCCGACGGGATCGGGAGGACATATTACCGCCGGCGCGAGCGTGTTGATCGCGTTCAACTACGCGGACCCGTCGAAGGTGGCGGACGCTGACGTGATCGGAGCGGTCACGGGCGGCGTGTACACGGGGCTGCAGGCATTCCAGACGACCTACGGGACGATGGGATTTTTCCCCAAGATACTAATTGCGCCGGGCTACTCGCAGGACGCCACGGTTGCGACCGCGCTCGACGCGATGGCGACAAAGATTCGCGCGATGGCGCTGGTAGACTCGCCGCCCGCAACCGCGGTAGCGACTGCAATAGCCAATCGCGGTGTTGTAGGTAATGCGTTTGCAACATCGAGCAACCGAACAATTCTGTGCTACCCGCAAGAGACGTTCTACGACACGGGAATCGTGCCGACGGGTGTGACGCTCAGCCCTTCAGGGCTGCCGCTGACAGCACAATTCAACGCTAACTCGGTCGGGCCATATTCACAGTGGGTGGCAGGAGGGATTGCGGCCAAGGACCTGGCGCAGGGTTACTGGTGGTCGCCGTCCAACACGCAGGTCGAGGGAATGCTGGGGCCCGACGTTACGCTCTACGCTTCAATTCTCGACGCGTCGTCCGACACCAACAATCTGAATGCGGCGGGAATCGTGACGGTGTTCAACGCATTCGGGACCGGACTTCGCGTGTGGGGGAACAGGAGCGCCGAGTATCCGACATCAGCGGCGCCGGACAATTTTATTTCGGTACGCCGCACGATGGACGTAATCGAGGAATCGCTGGAGCTCGCGATGCTCCAGTTCATCGACCAGCCGATTTCGAACGCGCTGATCGACGCGATCCTGGCCAGCGCGAACGCCTTCATCAGATCGCTGATCCAGCGGGGCGCATTGGTCGCAGGCGCGGCAAGTTTCAACCCCGCGGAGAATCCCGCCGCGCAGATCGCCGCGGGGCAACTTGTGTTCGACATCGACGTAATGCCGCCGCCACCCTCAGAGAGAATCACTTTCGAGGCATTCATAGATGTGACGCTGCTACAACAACTCGGGCAAACCAGTCCGATAACCGTAGCGGCGGGAGCGACGTCGTAACCACCGCGTATCTCAGGGAAGCAGAATGAATATCCAGATCAACTCACTGACTAATGCAAATATATACATCGACGGCGTCGGACTACTGGGGCGGGCCGAGGAGATCGAAATCGCCAATCCCAAGCACAAGATGATTGACTATAAGGGCCTGGGGATGGCCGGGACGGCTGAGCTTTGGGCGGGCGTAGAAAAGCTCGAGTCGAAAATCAAATGGTCGTCATTCGATGCGACCACGTTAACGATGTCAACGAGTCCATTCCAGACTCATTCCTTCCAGGCGCGAGGAAATCTCGAGCAGTACACCAGCCAGGGCCGAACTGCGCAGCTTCCGGTCGTGTACCTGATGACGGGAATCTTCAAAGATGCCGGAAGTCCGACGTTTCGTCAGCATAAGATGGTCGAGACCACGTCGGTAGTAAGTATCTATCACTGCGAACTATACGTCGCAGGAGTGCAAATATACTTGTACGACGTATTCGCCAATATCTACGTAGTCGGCGGCGTCGATCAACTGAGTCTGTTTCGATCTAATCTCGGCGGCTGACCTGGCATTCCACTGAAACCGGAAGACGGGAGCGATGACTAATGAAGACCGACGAAATCACTGTGAATGGAGTACGAGTCGATGGCGCGGAAGCAAAGGGCGAAGAGGATAGCCGGACAATCGATTTACCATCGGGCACGCGCGCCGAGGTGCGAAAGGGACGCGGGCGGGACCTGATGCGGGCGCAGCGGGCAGCGGCAGGCGGCGATGCGAGTGCGGTGATATTTGCGTTGATCGCCGAGCTGGCGCGCGTGGACGGACGCAAAATCGTGTACGAGGACGTGCTCGAAATGGATCTTGCGGACGTGATGGCGCTGCAGGCTGAGGTGATTGACGAAAATTTCGACCGCCCTCCGCAGCGAACTTCGCAGGCCTCGTTCAATCCGGATTCTCAGTCCGGGAGCTGAGCGAGATGGACTTTGCGGAGCTGTCGTACTGGCTCGACGCGATGACGTCTTACGAACGGATGTGCGTCGAACGCGGCGGAGGGATTAATGACGACTAGTAATGGCACTGACTATAGCGCAATCCATGAACTGATGAATGACGCGAAACGGTGAGACGATGAAAGTGAGATTATTTGTAGGCAACCTGAGTTTTTCGTTAGGCGATGGAGATCTACGCGAAGCGTTTGCCCAGATCGGCGGAGTGGAACGAGCCGAGATCGTGCGCGATCGTTTCGACGGGCGATCGCGCGGGTTTGGATTCGTAGAGATGTCGAATGAAGAAGACGCCGCGATCGCGCTGCGAGCGATGAACGGCAAGGAGCTCGCAGGGCGTCCGCTGCGAGTCGAAGCGGCGACCTCTCAGCGCCGGCCATTCGAGCGCAACAGTGCGCGAGCCTAGTTGAACCCCCAGTAGCTTAAGAGCGAGTCATCAATGGCGAGGCAATCCAGAACGATCGGCACGCCGGCGAAGAGTGGCGGAGCGGGCTCGGCGCGTGCGCTTGGCACTCTTGACCGCCTAGCCAGCATCGGACGAGAAAACGTCCGGATCGCGCGAGCGACCGCGCAGGTCCGGACACCCGCAGTTTATCGCCTGCAAATACCCGCGAGTGTTTCGTCTCCGAAGTACCGTCGTCTTCCCGCACGCGAGGGAGCTGGATTGGCAAATTCGACGAACGAGCGGACTCGCATGACTGCGAACTCTCTGCGAGAGAGTCAGGACCTGGCTCCCGCGATGGAGGGCCTGTCGCGAGTCAAACGATCGATCGAATTGGGTCGCGCAGCCTGGGCGGATTCGGACGGCAAAGACCGCGCTACACGATCAGCCTTGAGAGATTTCTCCGAGCGGGCGCATCGCGCGCTCCAAGCCGCGAACAGAGTGGTTGTCGCGGGTATGGACTCGCCGCGGAGATCGGATGCCCAGGTTTCGAATCGATCGGAAGACGGTTTCGAATCAGAGCGCGCGGCACTCGCGAGGGATGGTCTCATCGCGAGCACGCGCATGGCTTCATCGATTCGAGGAGTCATTCCGATCCGGAATCTTTCCCAGCGCGAATTCGCAGAACCAGCGGGCAATGCTCGTGGTCAGGACGGCGGCAGCGCAGGCGCGGGAATTACTGTTCATTCGTCGCCGACGGTCGTGATCAATGGGTCAGTGGCAGGCGGCGGTTTGGCGCCCGACGCGATTGGCGCACTGAGCGCACATCGTGAGGAACTGTTCAATCAACTGAAACGGGAATCTGTGCGGCGCGAGCGCGCGCGGTTTTGAGGAGCAATTCTTTGTTCGCAGTATTGGGCGACATTCAATTCGAGGTGGTCGGTTCTCCGGAAGGTTACGAATCGGCGGCGGCCTATGATTTCGCCGAGCAGCGGGTGATTGAAAGCAAACCACGCATCCAATGGGTCGGTGACGATCTCGAGAGGCTCAGTTTCGAGCTGATGTGGCACTCATCGTTCACCAATCCCGCGGCGCAGTTGGCCCTGTTGCGCGCGACCGCGGCGCAGCATCTTGCACTGCCGCTGGTCTTCGGCAATGGAGGATTCCGCGGATTCTTTGTAATCGAGTCGATCAAGGTGAAGTCGCAGCAATTGTCGGCGAGCGGTGCTCCCATCGCGATCAAAGTTGCGCTCGCATTGAAGGAATGGATAGCTGACCTGCAACTTCTTTCCAACGCGCAGCCGGTAGCCGGGTTTTCTCCGCTCGGGATCGCGACAGGGTCAAGCGGAACTGCCGGGGGCGGCCCAGAGGGTTCGTTGACGCCAGGCGTCTCGGCATTGCTCAGTATTCTATCCGCGACGGGTTCAAGCGGTCCCAATCTTGAAGCGGATGATGTGTCCGCGGCCGTGATCGTGAGGAGCGCCGCGCGATGACGCCGTCGGGATCCTTCATACTCCACATTACGACGGCGGGTGAACGGTGGGACTTGTTAGCCTGGCAATACTATGCCGATCCGACTGACTATTCACCGATCATAATGGCTAATCCGAATGTTCCGATCGAGCCGGTGTTCGATGCTGGAATATCAATCGCGGTGCCGATCCTGCAGAAGAGCGCGGTGGTTACAGCCGACTTGCCGCCCTGGAAGTTGTCTCAAGTGGTGAGTGAGTAATGGCGGCGAGCGCGTCGTATATAGTTCGTTCGCCACAATGGATACTCAGTTACCTGGGTGTGAATATTACGGCCGATGTGTCGCAGATGGTTCTTGCGATCAGATATGTGGATCGGCTGGATGGAGCTTCGGGCGAGCTGGAAGTGGAACTCGAAGATTCCGCCAAGCAATGGCAAGGCCCCTGGTATCCGGCGCTCGGCGACGTCGTCAGTCTCCAGATTGGTTATAACGGCGAGGCTCTGCTGGATTGCGGTGAATTTCAGATTGACGAACTGGAACTGGACGGTCCGCCCGACGTGATGAAACTCCGCTGCCTTGCCGCATACATCACGTCGCCGATGCGCACCGCAAATACTGTGGCATACGAGAATATCGGCATCGTGGAAATAGCGGGGCTGATCGCGGCGAAGTACGGGTTGGTAATGGTGACGGCGTCCTCGGAGTCCGAGAGCGACGTGACGTTTGCTCGCGTCACCCAACGGCGCCAGACGGATTTGGAATTTCTGAAGCGCCTCGCGCGCGAGCACAACTTCGATTTTACGGTGCGTGCCGGGCAGTTGATTTTCTACTCGCGGCCGGTGCTCGAGTCCGTACCGGCGGTGACGACGATCATGAGATCGGATACGGTTCGATTTTCATTTCGGAATCGCGCGCGCCGAATCTACGACGGTGCGGAATTCTCGTACTTCGATCCCGACATTAAGCAACTGATTACTCAGTCGGTGTTCGCGGACCCGCCCGTGCCGACTGGCGATACGCTCAAGATCGTCGCTCGCTGCGAGAACGCGCAGCAAGCGCTGGTAAAGGCGGAAGCCTTGCTTCATCTGCATAACATGGTGTTCGTCGACGCGTCGCTGGAAGGGCCGGGGAACACGGTGCTGGTGGCGGGAAACAATGTACAACTCAGCGGATGGGGTGCGCTCGATGGAACATACCTGATCGAGACGGCGCAGCATCGTTTGGCGCGATCGACAGGATACTCGACCACAATCGCGGCGCGGCGGGTCAGTGCATGAACGATATAATCGAATACCGTGAGCGGTTTGCCTCGCTGAATCCCACGTTTCGCGTCGGGATCGTGCAGCAGCAGGACACGCTGCGCGCAAAGGTGCGCGTCGTGTTTCCGGATTACGACGAAGTGATCAGCTGGTGGCTGCCGATTATTTTTTTCAAAACGCAGAACGACAAAGCGTACTGGATTCCGGATATTGGCGAGCAGGTCGTATGCTTGATGGATCTGCGCGACGAAGCCGGCGCGGTGCTTGGCGCGATTTATTCCGAGGTTGACGTGCCGCCGGTGAACAGCGCCGACAAGTTCCATCTCGCGTTCCGGGACGGCACCAACTTTGATTACGATCGGGTTGCGCACATCCTCGATCTGCTTTTCCAGGACACCACGCAACTCAAGTACGACTCAAACGCGCATCTGCTCGATCTGAAATTTCAGGACCAGGGTGAGATCAAGTACGACGGCACCGAGCACATCCTAAGCGTGAGCCTGCCGCAAGGTGCGGCGTTCAATGTTACGGCCAACGGGGCGCAAATTCAGATCGACTCGAGCGGCAACGTCATCATCCGGGCGGCCGGACAGGTGCGGCTCGGAACCGGTCTGTTGGCTGGCGTCGCGCGGCTCGGCGATACGGTTCAAGTCGGCGAGCAGACCGGAACGATCGTGACGGCAAGCACCGACGTGTTGGCGGGGTGAGGAATGTCGGCGGATGCAGTCACGTTGGCGGACATCACCTCGGCAGACTGGTCGCTGGCTCTGGGAGCCATCGGAGAGGTGGTGCAAGGGATCGCTGACGTCGAGCAATGCCTGGGAATTATCGTGACCACGCCGCAAGGAAGCGATCCTCTCCGGCCGACCTTTGGCGCGAACATCTGGCGTTTTATCGATTTTCCGATCAATGTGGCGTTGCCCGCGATCGTGAGCGAGCTTACATCGGCGATCACGACCTGGGAGCCGCGCGTGAAGCTTGTTTCGGTGACGGCGCAACCGGTAATTGACTCGAGTACGCAGTCGGGCGCTCATCTCGACGTAACCCTCAACTGGCAACTCAAGCTGGGCGCCGCTGCCGCGAGCGTCCAGACCACGACCGTGACGATCCCGGGAGCGACGGTCTAGTGCGGACCGCGCCGACGGCGACGAAAGGATGAGTTGATGGCCGCAGGAATTCCATCGCTGCCTCCGCCGGTGTTCGTCAACGATGCCGACGGGCTGGATCCAAACCTGATCCTCGCCGACATGATTGCCGAGTTCGAGGCGGCGTCAGGCAGAACGCTTTATCCGGCGCAGGTCGAGCGGCTTTTGATCAATCTGTATGCGTACCGCGAATCGCTGGTGCGCAATGCGATCCAGTACGCGGCTGAGCAGAATCTGCTTGCGTTCGCGTCGTTCCCGATGCTCGACTATCTCGGTCAACTGCTGAGTGTCACTCGGCTGGCGTCGCAACCGGCAGTGACGACACTTCAATTCACGCTCGCGAACCCGCTGACCGTGCCGTTCACGATTTCCGTGGGAACGCTGGCTGGCACCAGCGACGGGCATTTCGCGTTCGCCACCAGCGCTACGATCATCATTGCGGCCGGCGCCACTACCGGCAGCGTCGCGGCCGCGGCGACGGCTCCTGGAGCGGCTGCTAACGGATATCTGGCAGGACAGGTCAACGTCCAGCTCAATCCCAATGCTTTGATTGCGAGCGTAACCAATACCAGCACGACCACCGGCGGCTCAGCGCCGGAAACGGACGAGCATCTTCGCGCCCGCATTCAGGCCGCGCCAAATCAGTTCAGCGTCGCGGGACCAATCGGCGCATACCGGTTCTTTGCGATCGGCGCCGATCCCTCGATCGTCGACGCGCAAATTATCAGCCCCGCACCCGGGTCGGTGAACGTCTACCTGTTGACCGGACCGGTGACTGTGCAGCCGGCGGCGGCGCCGAACAGCGTGGGAGTCGCGAACTCAGCGCTGCTTGCGAAAGTGGCCGCGGTCCTGAGCGCCGACACAGTGCGTCCGCTCACCGACACCGTCAACGTGCTGGCCGTGACTGAGGTCGACTACCAGATCACCGGGACCGTGACGCTGTACTCGGATGCGGATCCAACCGCTACGATGGCCGCCGCGACCGCCGCGGTGCAGGAGCTCGCCATCGAGCTCGCCGCCAAGATTCAGCGCGACATCGTGCCGAGCCAGATAATCGCCGCGCTGTCGGTCGCCGGCGTGTACGGCGTGACGCTCACGACGCCGGCGCTGACCCCGCTGTCCGCTGGGCAGTGGGCGAACTGCACGATGATCTCGCTGACGACGGCGTTCAGCACGGAGCACAGCTGATGCCCGAGCTTTCGGCAGCGCCGTCGATCGATGATACGCGCACCCAAGCGTTGCTGGTGCTGATTGCGCGCCTCGCGGCGCTCGATCTCACGACCCTGTTGATTTACAGAATCGACTCGGTAGTGGAAGGGGCCTTGCCCTTCCTCGCGTGGCAGTGGGACATCCTGTCTCCCCTCTGGCAATTGATTGCGCCGGTGTCGCTGGGCGTCGACGCGCTTACGGACATCGATACATTGATCGACGTGGACAACCTGATCGAGGACGGCGGCGCGGTGACGGATCAAATGCTGACCGAGGCGGCGCAGCGCGAACTGGTCAAGAATGCGATCCCGCTGCATCGATTCCGCGGCACGCCATGGTCGATCAAGCAGGCGCTCGCCTCGTTGGGATGGGCGCAGGTGACGCTGCTCGAAGGACAGTCGACCTGGGGCGGCAATTCGTATCCGTCGAATCAGGGATGGGCGGTGTTTCGTGTGTTGATCGATCTCGTCGACGGGCAGAGCGTCTCAATCGATGCGGCATCGACGGCATCGACAGCGGTAACCTTCTTCAAGCCGGCGCGCTCGTTGCTCGACTCGATATGGTTTGTGGTGCCGGCGATTTCCGACGCGGGTCCGGTGCCATCGGACAGGCTGACGCTCGGTGGAATCGTCAAGTACCAGGTCGACGCGGCACCCGCGCCGAATGATGCCGCGCTGGAATTTGCGATCGCGACGGCGTCGTCGACCGATGCGTACGGTCCGATTGTCCCCGCTTATAACGCGCACTATCGGCATAGCGGGATCACTTACGGCGCCAACCAACCTGCGGTTGCCGATTCGGCGCTGATCGTCAACGGCGCTGCCGTTTTGCACGGAGGTTAAAATGAGAAGGCCGATAGGAATTGTGCGAATCCGTCTCGTTGAGCGCGGCCGTGTCGTGCGGATCAACGAGGGACCAAATCTTTTCGTCAATGCCGGGCTGCCTGCTCTGGCGGCGCTGCTCGGAGGCGACACCACCGGCGAATTTGCGGCGGCCGTGGGATTCGGCACCGGATCGAACGCACCGGCCGTGACCGACACCGCGCTGACAACGCCCGCATACTACAAGGCACTCGACAGTCACAGCGAGGACGGCAACGGCAGCGTGACCTTCAACTGGTCGCTGACGACAGCAGACACTGGCGCGCAGGGGATAACTATTCAGGAGCTGGCGATTTTCGCCAACCATGGGAGCGCGGGACTGCCGGGAACTACCGCGCCGGCTCCGATGCTCGCGCGCAAGACTATAGCACCAATAGTATTTGGCGCGGGAATGAGTATCAGCGGTACGTGGACGCTTACCTTCTGAGGTAGTCAATGGCTACACTAATCGACACGGCAGAGTTTACCTCGAATGAGGTATATCAAATTCAAGCGACCGACCCGGTCGAAGGCGCCGCCAGCGGCGCGAGCTTCAACGGGACCGGCATCTCCAACCAGCCGCATCAGCAGCTCGCGAACCGCACTGCATTTTTATACGGACGCCAGAACACCAACATCTCGAATATCGCGACGCTGCAGGCGTTCACGGCGCTCTTTACCGGCTCGATGGGGCAGAACGGCTACCTGAAGGTCGGCGTCAGCGATATAAATCGCGGACTCATCCAGTACGTCGCGCAGTGGGGACTCGTGACCTGGGATCCCACCGAAGATGAAGGGATTCGCGGGCCGTACTCATTCCCGATCGCTTTTCCCAACGCGTGCGAGATCTTCATGCCTGTGACATTGACGCCTGAAGGCCCGAGCAACAACGCGGACGGCGATGGCGTGGCCATGGTCAGCGCCGCGTATCCGCCCACGACATCGCAGTTCTGGATCTGGAGCAACGCGATTGGCGCCGCCAACGGCAAGTCGAGCGGCGCTTACTGGTTTGCGATCGGCTTTTGAGGCGATCAATCTTGATAGGCGTTAACCGAGCCGTTCGATGACGCGCTCCATTGCGATTCCGCGCGAGCCTTTGACCAGCAGCACGTCGCCGGGTCGGATCAATCCCGCAACTATTCCCGCCGCCGCAACGCTGTCGGGCGCCGCGACTACGTTGGCGGTATCCGCATCGCGGGATATCGCGGCAAGCGCGGAATTCATCTCCTCGCCGACGGCGACGAACGCGGCAGGATGCGAGCGTAGCACGTCGCGAATCGCCTCCTGATGCGCGGCGGCCGATTGCTCGCCGAGTTCGAGCATATCGCCCATCGCGATCACCAGACGGGCGCCGAGACCGTCGGCGACTTCGCGCGCGGCTGCAAGCGCGGCCCGAATCGAGCGAGGGTTCGAGTTGTAAGTGTCGTCGATCACGAAGATGCCGTTGATCGAAACGTTGGCCAACCGGCCGGCGACCGGCATGACGCGAGCGAGCGCGTCGGCGATCGCAGCGATCTCGCGTGACTCAAGCGAGCGCGGATGCATCGCGACGACACCGGCAATCGCGGCGGCGCAATTGAGAGCGGCGGCCTCGCCCAGCAGGGCGATCTCAGTTTCGATGGAAGGCTCGACTCCCGCGGCGACCATCGCGCGAGCGACTTCGACCCTGATGCGCGAGCGTGCGCCCGCGCTGCGGCTGACCAGCCGCACGTCAGCGTCGGGCGATTTGCCAAATGTGACTCGTCGCAAGTGTTGCGGAATCCGCGCCAGGACCATCGGTTCGTCCGCCGACGCGACTGCATAGTGGCGCGCAGTCGAGAACAGTGCCGCTTCCTCGTCGGCGATGTCGTCGAGCGTGCCGAGCCCTTCGCTGTGTTCGAGATCGACGTTGAGGACCATCGCGACGTCCGGCTCGACGATTTGCGCCAACTTCGGGATTTCGCCACGTGTGTTGGTACCGCATTCGAGGACTGCCGCTCGATGCGCGCCGGTGAGCGTGAAGATCGTCATTGGCACGCCGATCAGATTGTTCAGATTGCCCGGCGTTGAGAGCGTCGATCCGAACAGAGCGCGAACGAGCGCGGCGGTGAGTTCTTTGGTGGTCGTTTTGCCGACGGCGCCGCCGATTGCGATGAGCGGGAGTGCCCGGGCCTCGCGTGTTCGCGCGAGATGGCGGCGCGCGAGCCGGCCAAGAGCAGCGAGGGTATCGTCAACCTCGATGCAGTCGAGTGCGGGATGACGACGTCCGGTCGCGACGATCGCGGCTGCGGCGCCGCGCGTGGCGGCTTGTGGGATATAGTCGTGACCGTCGGACGCCGCGCCACGCAGCGCGACGAATATCGCGCCGGCTTCGATCGAGCGCGTGTCGATGCTGACGCCTCGGACGCGATCGCGGGCCGAACCGGCCGAAGAGGCGCGGACGAGAGCGCCTCCGGTTGCTTCGACAACTTCGGCGAGCGTGAACTCGCACTGATTGCTCGGAATCGGAATTGTTGTCGCCATCGCGGATACATTGTGCCGAAATATTCACGGCGCTCATACCGGCCGCGACTTGACATGCGCGCAGGCGCAAATCAGCCTGCTGCGTACGAGGGACCACGATGGCGGACAGCAAAGCACCGATTGTCGGCGTGATCATGGGCAGCAAGAGCGACTGGGAATACATGTCGGCGGCGGCCGAGGTCATGGAGGAACTTCAAGTGCCACATGAAGTTCGGATCATGTCGGCGCATCGCACGCCCGACCTCACTTTGGAATATTCCGCGAAGGCTGCGGGCCGTGGAATCCGCGCGATAATCGCCGGCGCCGGCGGCGCGGCCCATCTGGCGGGAGTGGTCGCGGCCAAGACTATTTTGCCGGTGATTGGCGTGCCGATGCCGACGACGTCGCTCAACGGAATCGATTCGCTGCTGTCGATCGTTCAGATGCCAAAGGGGGTGCCGGTCGCGACGATGGCGATTGGCAAGCCCGGCGCGGCCAATGCGGGTCTGTTTGCGGCGCAGATAATCGCGCTGAGCGACCCAAAGCTCGGCGAGCGGCTGATAAGATGGCGGGCGGCGCGCGCGCAGGAATTGTTGCAGCAGAAGATTCCGTAACGGGCCGGCGCACCGGCTGCCGTGCTAGAGTTGACGCGATGACGAAACGCGATCTCGACACGCCCGCATTGATTCTCGACCTTGACGTGCTCGAGGAAAATATCCGCGCGATGGCGGCGTACTTCGCCGCGCGTCCGCAGAAGCTCAGGCCGCATTTCAAGACGCCGAAGACGCCCGAGGTCGCGCGACGGCAGCTCGCAGCCGGGGCGATCGGATTAACCGCGTCGAAGCTCGGCGAGGTCGAGGTGCTGGCGCGCGCCGGACTCGGCCCCGTGCTGCTCGCGAATCAAATAACAGGGACGGCCAAGATCGATCGGTTTTTCAAAGCCGCGGCGCGTGTCGATTTGATCGGAACTGTCGAGAGCGAGTTCAACGTGCGCGAGTTCGAAGCGGGCGCGGCGCGGGCCGGTCGAACGGCCGACGTGATAATTGAGGTCGACACCGGGATGCATCGATGCGGCACCGAGACACCCGAAGAGACGGTCGAAATGGCGCAGCGCGCGAAGCGGGCCGGGCTCAACTATCGCGGAGTGATGGGCTACGAGGGCCACGCCGTGCTTGTCCCGGATCGAGAGAAGCGAATCGCAACCGCGCGCGAGGCGTTGACCACGCTCAGCCGGCACGTCGAAGCATTGCGGGCGGCGGGACTCGCGCCGGAAATCGTGAGCGCGGGCGGGACAGGGACGTTCGACATCGCAGGCAGCTGGCCCGACGTAACCGAAGTGCAGGCGGGCTCGTACGTTTTCATGGACGGCGCCTATCGGAATGTGCGCCCGGACCTGGGTCGTCCGGCGCTGACTCTTTTAGCGACGGTAATTTCGCGGCGCGGCAGTCGGGCGATAATCGACGCGGGCATGAAATCGCTAACCAACGAATTCGGCCCCCCGATGATCAAGGATACCGCGATCAAGGTCGCGCACCTGTCCGAGGAACATGGTGCTGTTGCGGCTGGCGAAAGCAGTCTCGAGCCGGGATCGAAAATTGAAATAATTCCCAGCCACAACGACACGACGATCAATCTCCACAGTGAGTACTATGTAGTGCGGGGCGACGAAGTGATCGCAACCTGGCCTATAGAAGCGGCCCGCGCGTACCGATGAGCAGTCGGGTGCGTGAAGCAGTGCATCGCGCGATCGCCGCAATAGCTATTGCGGTAGCTATTGCCGGAACTACTGCGTACGCCGCCGACATCAAGATGGCCGGCAAGCTGACGGCGCCCGCAAACGCCAGCGTGGTAGCGATATGCACCGATACGGTGGTGCAGAGCGTGCTGAACGAAGATTTGCGGGCGGCGCGCCGCGGTCAGCCGGGGGATTCGGACAATTCGGTGACGCTCACCGTCACGGTGAGCCAGCAAATGCTTGCGCCGGGAGTGTCATTGAATCAGATGTTCCCGGGCGATCCTTCGATGGTCGAATTGCTCAAGGAGGCCGGCGCGGATCCGCCGCCGCTCGGCGACGGCGGCGATCAACCGATCGATCCCTATGCAATGCAGGCGCGCCGCCAGGCGCTGTCTCCCGAAGATCCGGCGACGGAACAGTTCAGGGCGTACGAGGCGAGCAAGCAGGCGATGGCCCGCGGGCGGACGCCGTATGACGACATCCCGAAGAACCAGCTTTACGACACGGTGATCGTCGCGCGCGCGTCGTTGGAAGGCGCGACCGATGAGCTGAAAGTGGTCGCGGTCGTGCACTCGGGCGACGACCCGCGACGCGCCAAGCAACTCGTCGCCGAAGAGATCGCCAACTCAATCCTGCACTAGCTCAGTTGCTAGTCGTCCGTCGGCTCGCGCGGGATCGGCCGCGGCGGGTCGGGACGTTTGGCCGCAGGCGGGACGCTCAAGGGTCGTGCAATATTCGAAGCAGCCGCCGGCGCTGACGGGGGCGCCGCAGATTCGGGATTCGTCACGCTCGTCGCGGGCGGCATAGTTTCGCTCTCCGCGGTCGCCATCGCAGCCGGCGACGCGACAGGCGCCGGAGCGGGCGCTTGACGCTCTTCATACCGGCGCCACGCCATATCGGCGAGTAAAAAGAGGATCGCGGCAATCATCACGCCGAACGCGATTCGACCCAGGGCGCCGGGCTTCTTCGCGACCATCGTGAGCTCTTGCGAGATTCGCACCACGTTGGCCTCGGCATGTTGAACGTTGCTGACAAAGCGCGAGGCAATTTCCTCGGCGTCGAGACCCAGGAACGCCGCGTAGCGGCGCAGGAACGGGACCAGGTACAGCCGATCCGAAATCAGGTCGTAGCTGTCGGTCTCGATCATCTTGACGTAATGCGCCGGCAGATGAGCCTCGGTGGCGACTTGCTCGCGCGTCAGCCCTTTGCGCTCGCGGGTTTCGGTAATCAACTGGCCCAGCGACTGTTCCGCCATCGCGCCTTCGGCACCCAAATCCGCGGCCTGCATTTTGGATTTCTTGTCAGCCACCGGCAATCAGTCTCTCCCCGAGAAAGCTACAGTCGAACGCGTCCGAATCCAAGTCCTCGCGGCGGGACAACTATTTCTCCGCTTCAGGTTTGAGGCAATCGGCGGCAGCCGGCGGCGGCGCGATTGCGCGATTGTAGAGCGCGAGCTTTTTGCCCTCGCATCCGATAATCACCGGCGCGGGCTTCAGCGAATCCTGCAATCCCTTCAGGTCGCGCTCGTTGGCGATCAGAATCATGCACGAACCGGACGACCAGGCCTGGCGCAGGCGCGTCTCGGAGCCGATCAAAAACGGCGACTTGCCGGTCGCCGGCGGCGAAACTTCGGAAAGCTCGCCCCAGTACTCGACGCGAGTCTCGCGAACGCGCGTATAAAACGGAAGCGATTGGACGTAGTGGCGGTATGAGGCGAGCGTGCAGTCGCCGACAAGATAGGGCCGAGCCGTGTTTGCGAGGTTGCGATAGGTGGAAATCGAGGACGCGTCTTCGCGCACGCGTGCGGCCAGCGGAACCGTCGCGAGCATCGCGAGTGCGAGCACGCCGATCGCGTATGTAGCGCGCAAGGCCGTGCGCCCGAGCAAATACATCGCAATCGCGCCGACAGCCAGCACGTCGCCAATCAGCAATCCGTCGAGGCCGAGCGCGGGATTCATCGCAGCCAATCCGAGCTCGACAAATACGAACAGACCAGCCGCGAGCAACAGGTTCGCGATCGCGACGACGCCGAGGAGGCGGCGTCGGCGCATTGCGTCGAGATTGGCCAGGCGCGCGAGGCCGTATCCCGCGAAGATCCCGAGCGGCGGAAGCGCAGGCAGGATATAGCTGCCGAGCTTCGAGCGCGGAATCGAGAAGAACACGAAGACCACGGCGAACCAGATGGCAAGGAATCGCGCGGACGCGCGCTGACCGGATCGCTCCGGCTCATTTTCCGGCGAGTTGTCGCCGGCGCGCATCGCCGACCATCCGAGCGGTGCGAAAAAAATCCAGGGCCACATCCCGCCAATCACGATTGGAATGAAGAACCACGGGCCCCATCCGTGTTCGCTCGAACTGACGTAGCGCTCGAGATGCTCGTGGATGAAAAAGAAATTCAGGAAGCCGGGATTGCGCAACTCCATCGAGACGAACCAGGGCACGACGATCGCCGCATAGAGGAGCGCGCACCAGGCCAGCGGCATCTGTGCGATCTGACGAATTCGCCGCTCGGTTGCCAGCCATGCCAGAGCGATCGCCCCGCCCAGCAGCAGTGCGATTGGTCCTTTGGCGAGAGTGCCCAGCGCGAGCATCGCGGCGGAGGTCAGCATCCACCTGCGAGCCGACGGTCGTGAGAACGAATCGTCACGCGCGGCGAGATAAAACGCGCCGAGCGCCGCGGTAAGGAAAAATGCCAGCGCGGGATCGAGAGTCGCGAATCGTGCAAAGCCGAAAAACAGCGGACTCAGCGCGAGCACGAGCGCGGCGAAGAGTCCCGCCGTCGCGCCGAGCATTACGTCGGCCAACGCGGCTGTAACGACGACCTGTCCGACACTGAACAGCGCGGCCGGCAGCCGCACCGCGAATTCGTCGACGCCGAAGACGTGGATGCATGCGGCCTCTGCCCAATAGACCAGCGGCGGTTTTTCGAAGTACAGCTCGAAGTCGTCGCGCGGCGTCACGTAGTCGCCCGAGACGACCATCTCGCGCGCGATTTCCGCATAACGGCCCTCGTCGGGCTCCCAGAGCGCGGGCCTGCCGAGACCGGGAAGATAGAGAATGGCGGCGAGCACGGCGTAGATGGTGAGGCGGAGAGGTCGGTTGGCGGCGAGCATCGTCGAAGCAGTCTCGCGAGGAGATCACGCGCGGTCAACCGGGGCGCCTGCCGCTATCTTTAATTCCGGCAGGCTGTCTGCAAGAATCACTTCACGCGACCGCGGCTTCGTGTATATAAATCGCGCTCGGTCGCGCACGCCCGTGAGCTTACCCGGCAAAATATCACCGATTCGAGGTACGTCGGCCGTATCGCGCGCGGAGCGGGAATTGGTGTCGATCGTGGTGCCGGTGTTCAACGAATCGGCGAACCTGGCGAGTCTCTGGTCGCGCCTCAAGCCGGTTCTCGACGGCCTGGACCGACCGTGGGAGACGGTTTTTATCGACGACGGCTCGCGCGACGATTCGCTCGACATCCTTCGCAAAATTGCGGCGGGCGAAGACGGCCGCGTGCGGGTGGTCGAGCTGGCGCGCAATTTCGGACAGCATTCCGCCATCCTGGCGGGCTTCAAACAATCGCGCGGCGAGATTGTCATCACGCTCGATGCCGACTTGCAGAATCCACCGGAGGAAATCCCGCGGCTGATCGCGGCCATCGACGAAGGCAACGACGTCGTCGGCGGATGGCGTGAGGAGCGTCACGATCAGGCCTATCGGCGGTACGCGTCGAGGATGCACAACCGCTTGACCTCGCTAATTGTCGGCGTACCGATGCACGACTACGGATGCATGCTGCGCGCGTATCGGCGGCATATCGTCGATACGGTGGTCGATTGCGACGAGAAGGCGGCGTTCGTCCCGGCGCTCGCCAACACTTTCGCCAAGCGAGTCGCGGAAATCCCGGTCGGCCACGACGATCGCGCGGGCGGCACGTCCAAGTACAATCTCTTTTCGCTGGCGAAGCTGAGTCTCAATCTGATCACCGGATTTTCGCTCATCCCGATCCAGATGCTGAGCATGACCGGGATTGGGATCTCGATGCTGGCCGTGATGATGGCGGTCGTGCTCCTTGCGCATCGGCTGATCTACGGTCCGCAGGAAGAGGGCGCGCTGTGGACGCTGTTCGCGGTGCTGTTTTTCTTCATTGGGATGATATTCCTCGCGCTCGGGCTGATCGGCGAGTACGCCGGGCGCATCTACATCGAGGTGCGGCGGCGTCCCACTTACGTCGTCCGAGCGGTGCACGGAGCTGACGGCAAGCCGCTGGATTCGTCAGCCGACTAACGCGACTAACGATTAATGGTTGAGTCCAACGTTTCGAGCGTCGCATCCGGCGCGACCGTGAAATCGGTTCGCTGCGTGCTGTTCGCATATCACGAGATGGGTTACGCGTGCATGGAGGCGTTGCTGAATATGGGCGCGCCGATCGCGGCACTGTTCACGCATCGCGACGATTCGCATGAAGAGGTTTGGTGGCGGTCGTGTGCGGAACTGGCCGCGCGGCACGGCGTCCCGGTGTACACCGATGACGTCGAAGCAGCGGCGACGAAAGTCGGTGCGATTGGACCGGCGGTGATCTATTCATTCTCCTACCGCTATTTGATTCCCGCGAGCGTGCTCGAACTCGCGCCCCTTGGTGCCTACAATCTGCACCCGTCGTTGCTGCCGGCATATCGGGGGCGCGCGCCGGTGAACTGGATGCTCGTGAATGGAGAACGCGAGGCGGGCGTCACGCTGCATCACATGGTTGCGCGCGCGGACGCCGGCGATATCGTCGGGCAACGTGCGGTTGCGATCGACGATAGCGACAACGCGCTGACGTTGTACCGCAAGCTGGTGCCACTCGGCGTCGAGCTGATCGACGAGCTGCATCCGAAGATTGTCGCGGGCACTGCGCCGCGGCAAAAAATGGATATCTCGAAGGGCAGCTACTTCGGGCGCCGAAAGCCGGAGGACGGGCGGATAGACTGGCGATGGCCGGCGCGAAGAATCTTCAATCTCGTGCGCGCCGTGACACATCCGTATCCCGGCGCGTTCGGTTTCGTCGGCGGCCGAAAGCTGCTGATATGGGAAGCGAAAATTGGCGTGGAAAATGGCAGCGCCGGCGAGCCGGGGCGGGTCGTGCGCGAAACCACCGAAGGCGCGATCGAAATTGCGGCGGGCGAGGGCAGTCTAGTCGTCAGGATTGCGCAGTTCGAAGGTGGCGTCGAAGGCATTGCGCGCGAGGCTCTTTCCCACGCGGCGCGCGTCAAAGATACTATTCAATTCGACTAGGTCGCGGAGGTCACATGCGGGTTCTGATAACCGGCGGCGCCGGATTTCTCGGATCACATCTTTCGGATGCGTTCATCGCGCGCGGCGACGAGGTCTTTGTGCTCGACACCGGCTCGATTGCCAAAGTGCGCCACCTGTTGAACAATCCGCGCTTTCACTACGTACACGACTCAGTTTTCAACGTCGAGTTGATCGACAGCCTGGTCTCGAAGGTCGACCTAATTTACCACCTGGCGGCCGTCGTCGGCGTCGAGCACTACGTCGCCGACCCCTACGAAACGCTCAACGTGAACGTGAACGGCACGCAGAACGTGCTGAAGGCGGCCTACAAGCACAGCACGCGCCTCGTGTTCAGCTCGACCTCCGAAGTTTACGGCCGCAACCCCAAGGTGCCGTGGCGCGAGGACGACGATCGCGTGCTGGGCGCCACCAGTATCGACCGCTGGTGCTACTCGACGTCCAAGGCGGTCGGCGAGCATTTCTGTTTTGCGTATCACAAGCTCGGACTGCCGGTTACGGTCGTGCGCTATTTCAACGCGTACGGTCCGCGCCTGGACAAGGTTGACGTGGGCCGGCTGTTTACGATCTTCATGGGGCAACTGCTGCGCGGCGCGGACTTGACGGTCGTTGGCGACGGCTTGCAGACGCGATGCTTCACGTACGTGACCGACGCGATCGAGGCGACCGTCCAGGCGGGAGTGAATCCCAATGCGGACGGACATGCGATCAACATCGGCGTCGATGTCGAGACGACGGTGCTCGAGTTCGCCAAGCTGATGCTCGAGTTGTTCGGGCCGACCAAGTCGAAGATCAAGTTCGTCACGCAGGAGGAAGTCTACGGCAACAGCTACGAGGACATTCCGCGCCGCGTTCCGGACAATACCAAGATGCGCACCTTGCTGCGCGTCACGCCAAAGGTGAATCTGCGCGAGGGCGTGAAAATCTCGATGGACTGGTTCCGCAAAGAGATGGCTTCCTAGGCGCGCAACCATTCGGGCGTGGAAATCGCACTCAAGATCGACGTCGATACCCATCAGGGTCTCGAACTGGGCGCGCCGCGACTTGCCTCGATGCTTGAGGGCGAGGGCGTAGCGGCGAGCTTTTATATTTCGATGGGTCCCGACAATTCCGGCCGCGCAATTCTGCGCGTGTTTCGAAATCGTGGGTTCCTGTCGAAGATGTTCCGTACCAAGGCCGTATCGATGTACGGCGCGCGCACGATTCTGTCCGGGACTCTGCTGCCGGCGCGGCCGATCGCCCTGTCGTTCCCCGGAATTATCCGCGACCTCAAGGCGCGCGGCTTCGAAGTCGGCGTGCATGGCTACGATCACGTGCGATGGCAGGATCATCTCGATGACATCGGCGAGCGCGGAGTTCGCAACGAGCTCGCCGACGCGTTCGAGGCATACCGCGCGATCCTCGATCAACCGTCGCGGAGCTTCGCCGCGCCCGGATGGCGCACCAACGACGCGGCCATGCTCGCACTCGACGCGATGGCGCTCGACTATCGCAGCGATACGCGAGGCGTCGCACCGTACCGATGCGTAGTCGAGGGACGCGTCCTCGCGACGCCGGAGATTCCGACCACGCTGCCGACGCTCGATGAGGTGATGGGACGTCGTGAATTGTCCGACGCCGGCGCGGTGCGCGAATTCTATCTCGGTTTGTGCAAGCCCGATGCGCTCAATGTGCACACTATCCACGCCGAGACCGAGGGCATGGGGCAGCTTGCGAGTTTCACCGCTCTGGTCCGCGCGCTCAAGGAGCGCGGCGCGACGTTCGTGCAGCTTCGCGAGGTCGCGTCGCGGCTGAATCGCGCGGAAATGCCGGCCTGCGAGGTCATTCGCACGACGCTGCCGGGCCGGGCGGGATGGATCTCGTCGCAAGGTCCGGTACGCGTCGCCGCCGAATGACGAATTGGCCGCGGTGTGTTATACCCCGAGGACAAATTCAATCTCAGGGAGCCCAGCAATGCCCGCGCAAAATCATTTTGCCGATAGTCCACGCGAAGTCGGCCTCGATCCTGAAAAAGTCGAAGCGCTTTTCAACCGCGCCGAGCGCGAAGTCAAAGATGGTCTGCTGCCATCGACGCAGATCGCGATCGCCCGCAATGGAAAAATCGGCGCGATGCGCACGGTCGGTCGCGCAGTCCAGGGCGGAAGCGAAAAACCCGCGACGAACGATACGCTCTACGTGATCTTCTCGTGCACCAAAGCGATCATGTCGGCGGCGTCGTGGATTCTGATCGGCGAAGGCAAACTGAGCGCCGGCGAGCGCGTCGCGGAAATCATTCCCGAGTTCGGCAGCAACGGCAAAGACAAGATGACCGTCGATCAGGTGCTGCTCCACGTCGGCGGATTTCCCAACGCGCCGTATCCGCAGGACGATTGGCTCGACAAGAGCAAACGGCTCGAGCGGTTCGCGATGTGGCGGCTGGAATGGCCGGTCGGCAGCAAATTCGAGTACCATCCGACCTCGGGCTTCTGGGTAATCGCGGAAATAATCGAGCGCCGCACGGGCAAGGACTTTCGTCAGTTCGTGCACGAGCGGATTTCAACGCCGCCCGGACTGCCGGAAATGCGCGTCGGGTTGCCGCGCGAATATCAAAATCGTGTCGCGAAGCTTTGCTACGTCGGAGAGGCGCTGTCCGATGAGGAGCGAAAGAAACTCGGCCTGCCTCCGATGCCTGTAACCGAAGTTACGGAAGACGCGATCCTGGGTTTCAACCGTCCCAACGTGATGGAAGCCGGCGTGCCGGGCGGCGGCGGAGTGATGACGGCGGGCGACCTCGCGCTGTTTTACCAGGGCTTGCTGCACAATCGAGGTCTCGACGGCGCGCCGATCATCAAGCCCGAAGCCCTGAAGGACGCGTTGCGAGTTCGCTCGGGCGACTACAAGGATCCGATTTTCGGCGTCAAGTGCAACCGCGCGTTGGGTGTTGTCGTGGCGGGAGGCGATGGGCTCGCGAACTATCGCGGCTTCGGCAAGACCAACTCGGCGCTGGCATTCGGTCACAGCGGCGCGGGCGGACAGATCGGATGGGCCGATCCGGCGACGGGAATTTCGATCGGCTACACGACCAACGGCTTCGATCGCAACGACGTAAGGCTGGGCCGCCGCGGCGTCGCGATCTCAAGCCTCGCCGCGGTCTGCGCAGCGTAGGGGACAGAGATTCGTTGTCGGATTCCCCTATGTTAGAGTGAGAAGCATGAAGTTCCTGGTCACGCTCGAACGCGACGAAGCCGGTTTCGTCGTCGTGGAGTGCCCGGCTCTGCCGGGTTGTCTGTCTCAAGGGCGGACCGAAGCGGAAGCGCTCGCCAACATCCGCGAAGCGATCGAAGCGAGTTTGGAAACCAGGCGAGAGTACGGGATCTCGACGCAAATTGAGGTCGCCGAAGTCGAAATAAAAACCTCAGCGAGTTAACAGCTTAGGTTTGATCGATGGCCAGATTGCCGGTCTGCTCCGGCGCCGACGCAATCCGCGCCTTTAAGCGCGTCGGCTGGTCGCGCGCGTCGCAGAAGGGTAGTCACGCGACGCTAGTCAAATCCGGGGCCGTCGTGGTCCTTACCGTTCCACTACATCGAGAGCTTGGTCCAGGCCTTCTTCGCAGCTTGATTCGAAAAGCAGGAATGACGGTCGAGGAATTCGTCGAGTCGCTGAACCGCTAGCTCGGATTACTCGGCGAACGGGTTGCTGACGACGATCGTCGCTTCGCGCTCCTTGCCGACGCCGATCATCGCGATCGGCACTCTCACCAGCTCGCTGATTCGTTCCACGTAGCGGCGCACGCTCGGATGCAACTCGGCCATCGTGCGCGCGCCGGCCGGGCTGTCGTTCCATCCCGGCATCTCTTCGAACACGGGCTTGGCGTTGATGAGCATCCGATGCGACGGCGGCATGTCGTCGTAGCGCTTCCCCTTCACGATGTAGCCGACGCAAATTTTGACCGGGTCGATCCCCGTCAAAACGTCGAGCTTGGTCAGCGCGAGCGCCCACATCCCGTTGACGCGAGCGGTATAGCGCGCGAGCAAGGCGTCGAACCATCCGATCCGCCGCGGACGCCCCGTGGCAGCGCCGAACTCGTCGCCCTCTTCACGCAGCGAATCCGCCAGGTAGCCGGTGAACTCGCTGGGGAACGGGCCCGCGCCGACTCGCGTCGTATAGCCCTTGCTGATGCCGAGCACCGCTTCGAGATTTCCTGGCCCGATGCCGGTGCCGCTGAAGACTGCGCTCGCGACGCAACTCGACGAGGTCACGTACGGGTAGGTGCCGTGGTCGATATCGAGCATCGTGCCGTGCGCGCCCTCGAACAGCACGCGCTTGCCCGACTCGATCGCGTCGCTGACGAACGCCCCGGTGTCGCACAGATACGGCAGCAGCCGGCGGCGCGCTTTTTTCATCGCCTCGATCGTCTCGTCGGCTTTGATCGGCTTGGTCTTGAGCAATGCTTTCAGGTAGGCGTTCTTCTCGACGATATTGCGGCGGAGTTTCTCGGCAAAAAATTTGAAGTCGAGCAAATCTTCGAAGCGCAATCCCACGCGCGCCATCTTGTCTTCATAGGCCGGGCCGATTCCGAATCCTGTAGTGCCGATTGCGCGCTTGCCCAGGCGCGCCTCACGTGCGCGATCGATCGCCAGATGATACGGCATCACCATGTGCGCTTCGTAGCTGATCTTGAACAAGCTGTCGTCGGCGAGATGGCCACTGCGCTTGAGGTCCGCGATTTCGTCAAGCAGCGCGATCGGGTTAACGACCAGTCCGTTGCCAATCACGCAAGCCTTGCCCGGATGAAGCGCGCCTGCCGGCACCAGCCGCAGCACGAACTTCTTGCCGCCAACCACCAGCGTGTGAGCCGCGTTGTTTCCGCCCTGGAAGCGCACGACCACGTCGGCGTCGGCCGCGAGCATATCGACAATTTTGCCCTTGCCTTCATCACCCCACTGCGTGCCGACCACAGCAACTGTCTTCATTTCTGTTCCCCGACCGGCGTTAATTTCGCCGGCCTCCGCGCGCACCTGTCGGGCTGAAATGCCCGGTGCGCAAATAAATTCAGAGCTTGAGCAGCGACGCCGCCGTGATTGCTGGCAGCGTCTTGAGCTTGTCGAGTACCGCGGCCGGCACCGGTTCATCCACTTCGAAAATGCTGAGCGCGGTTCCTCCCACGCGATCGCGGCCGAGTTCCAGTCCGCCAATATTTATCCCGGCCTGCCCGAGCATCGTGCCCACCGCGCCGACCACTCCGGGAACGTCGCGATTGTGAAGCATGAGGAAGTAGCCCTCGGGCACCGCCTCGACGCGGTAACCGTCGATCCGGGTCAGTCGCAGCGCGCGATTTCCGAGCACTGCGCCAGAGACTTCATGCTCACCGGCGCCGGTGCGAACCCTGAGCGTCAAAGTGTTGACGTAGTCGGTGATTTCGCGCGAGCGCGTTTCGACGACGGTGATACCGCGCTCGCGAGCGATGAACGGCGCGTTGACGTAGTTCAAATCCTCGTCGAGGAAGCCGCTCATCAGCCCTTTCAGAACAGCGGCGGTGATCGCATCCGGCTTGAGATTCGCCGCCTCGCCGCCAAACGCGAGCGTCAGCTGCCTGGGCGCGTCGGTAATCAGTTGCGCGGCGAGTCTGCCCAGCTTTTCGCCGAGCGTGAGATGTGGCCCGAGTATTTCGAGCTCCTTGGTGGACAGCGCCGGGATATTAACCGCCTGCCGAATGGTGCCATCGATCAGGAACTCGGCGACTTGATGCGCGATGTCGACCGAGACCTGCACTTGCGCCTCGTCGGTCGCGGCGCCGAGATGCGGCGTTGCGATCACGGAGTCGAACTGGAGCAGCGGATGGTTGGCGGGCGGCGGCTCTTCGACGAACACGTCCAGCGCGGCGCCTGCTACCTTGCCGGCCTTCAGCGCATCAGCCAGTGCGGCCTCATCGACGATCCCACCGCGCGCACAGTTGATGATTCTCACGCCCTTCTTCATCTTCGCGAATGCCGCGGTGCCGACAAGTCCCTTGGTGTCGTCGGTCAAGGGAGTGTGGACGGTAATGAAATCCGCGCGCGCGAAAAGCTCGTCGAGACTCACCAGCTGCACGCCGATACGCCCGGCGGCGTCAGCCGTCAGGATCGGATCGTAGCCGATCACTTTCATCTTGAGGCCAAGGCCGCGGTCGGCGACGATCCGCCCGATGTTGCCGAGTCCAACGACGCCGAGCGTCTTGTTGCAGATCTCGGCGCCGGTAAATTTGCCGCGCTCCCATTTGCCGGCATGGATCGAGGCGTTGGCCGCCGGAATATGTCGCGCCAGCGCCATCATCATCGTGACCGCGTGCTCCGCGGTCGTGACGCTGTTGCCGGTCGGGCTATTCATCACGACGATTCCGCGGCGCGTCGCCGCTTCGATATCGACGTTGTCGACGCCGACGCCGGCGCGCCCGATCACTTTGAGCGAGGTGGCGGCGTCGATTACTTCGCGAGTGACTCGAGTGCCGCTGCGAATCAGCAGCGCGTCGTAGGGCGCGATTATTTTCGCCAGCTCCTCGGGCTTGAGTCCCGTCTTGACGTCAAACTGTAACTGCGGGAAGCGCTTGAGGACTTCAATCCCCTGCGCCGCAAGCGAGTCGCTTAGAAGGACGCGGAAAGTTTCCGCCATGTGCGTTTCAGATGCTCCGTGCCAGGCGTGCCTGAACCGCGGCGACGCCGGCGCCAAGTTGAATGTTTGCGCCGATTTGCTTGAGCCCCATCTCGAGCGCGCTGACCGCGATCAGCGTGTCGAATGGGCTCAAATACCCCATGTGTCCGATGCGCACGAGCTTGCCCTTCATCTGATCCTGGCCGCCCTGCACCGACACGCCCAGGCTGTCGCGCAGGAACTTGACGAGCTTGCCGCCGTCGAGACCTTCGGGAACCAGGATCCCGGTGACGCCGGGCGCGGGGTTGTCGGGCGACAGCAGTTTTAGCCCGAGTGCGGCGGCGGCGTCGCGCGTGGCTTCCGCCATCAGCGCGTGACGCGCGTAAACCTGCGGCAGGCCCTCGGCGTGAATCAGCTCGAGTGATTTGTTGAGCCCGAAGATAAGCGACACGGCCGCCGTCCATGCGGTGGTGTGCTCGTCGCGCTGCGCCTTCAATTCCTTGAGCAGATCGAAATAGAAGCGCGGCGTCTTGTTGGTCTTCGCGACGTCGATGGCGCGCGCCGACAGCGCGACCATTCCGAGCCCCGGCGGAAGCATCAGCGCCTTCTGGCTGCCGGTGACGAACGCGTCGACTCCCCACTCGTCCATGTTCTGTTCGAAGACGCCGACCGACGTGATGCCGTCGACAATCAGCATCGCGCCGCGCTTGCGGCTGACCTCGGCGATCGCGGCCACCGGATGCACTGCGCAAGTGGAAGTCTCGCTGGCCTGCACCAGCACGGCGCGCGACTCGGGATACGCCTTGAACGCGTCCTCGATTTGACCGGGACGCGCGGCGCGGCCCCATTCAACGCGCACCTCGTGCCCAATCATGCCGAACGCGGCAAGCAGCTTGCCCCATCGCTCGCCGAATTTGCCGCCATTTACGTAAATCGCATGCTCGCCCGGCTGCAGCAAATTGATCACCGCCGCTTCCATCGCACCCGTGCCGGTGGACGCGAGCAGAATGACTTCGCCCGACGTGCCGTAGAGCGGCTTCATCCGATCGCGCGCTTGATCGAGCGCCGCGCTGAACTCGGGCGTGCGATGGTGGATGATCGGACGCGCCATCTCGAGCAGAACCTCGGGCGGCACCGGCGCCGGCCCGGGCGTAAACAGGTACTTCTTCATTTGCGGCATTTTTGACTATTCACTTTTTCACTTTTCACTGGACGCGGGCGATTCGCGGCGACAACCAAAAAACCAAAAAAAAGGCTGGTGCCCGCGCTTGCGGATCGCCAGACCCCGATTTGTCCCGGCCTTGCCGGGTCGCCGTCCTCATCACTTGGGATAACGGAGCCGATGGGCAGAGTCAAGGTGACCGCCTGGTCGCGCCGCTTTCGAGCCGACGTTGTAATGGCGTTGCGGCAATTGTTAAAGGTGATCACGTTCCGATGCCGATAGAATGTGAAATCCGCGATGGTGCGTTGGTGTGGATCAAAAATCCAATCACCGGCGTGATTTCATACGTTGTCGACGTTCGCGGCAAGAGCTTTGCGTTCACGCTCGGCGGGCGCGAGAGCGCCGATCCCGAGACAGAGCATCTAAGTCCTGAATCAATTCGCCACGCGACCGAGGCGTGTCCCTTCTGTCCGGGCAACGAAAGCATGACGACGCGTGAGATCTTTCGGCTGACTCGCGAGGCCATACCCGAATGGAGCGGCGTGAGGGCTGACGACAGCGCGAATTGGGTCGTGCGCGTGATCAACAATCTCTTCCCGCGAATTCCCGCCGAGCTGACCGGTGGCCGCAACGAGTCGTACATCGTCGTCGAGGACCCGCGTCATTTTATCGACGCGCCGCGATCGCAGGCTGATCTGATGTTCACCGGCGCGCTGGGCGGCGCGCATTTTCTTCATCTGCTGCAAGCCGATGCGCGCGTGATGCGCCTCGCGTTGGACAATCCGGACATCTGCTCGGTCGTAATCCGCAAGAACCAGGGGCGCGAGTCAGGCGCCTCGCAGCCTCATCTGCATCAGCAGATCATCGGATCGCCGGAGCCGTTTCCCGCGGTGCTCGCGGAGGCGCGCGTCGAGCGCGAGAATCCTCATCTGTGGCACGAGGTCGTCGCGCTGATGGAGCGACTCAAGCTGGTAATCGATCGCGGCGACTCGGTGGTCAGCTATGCGAGCCCGATCGGTCTGTTCCCGCGCAGCTACGATGTCGTGATGCCGGACTTTCGGGGATTGCTGTCCGAGTTGGCGCCGGAACAGATGCGGCAGTTCGCAAATGCGATCTATCGGATACTGATGATCCTCGGGCCGCTGCCGCTGGATTATGAAATTCACCAGGGCGAAGGGCTGCCGCTGCATGCGCACATCAACGCGCGGTTGTATCCATATTCAAATGTCGCGGGGACGTTGAATCTGCCGAGCACGCTGCTGCAGAGCGCCGCCGCGATTCGGAACGCGCTGGGGCGGCATTCGGAGTAGGACGTGCGCAGCGCTAGAAGAACCTCACCCCTAGTCCCTCTCCCTTCAGGAGAGGGGAACCGGCGATCGCGGCATTTGGACTCGCTATTGCGCTTTCCAGACTGGCTTGCGTTTTTCCAGGAAGGCGCGGACGCCTTCTTTGGCGTCGCTGCTTTCGCGGACCGAGCGCGCCATCTGCAGCATGTCTTCGTGCCATGCGTCGAAGGTCTCGCTCATGCATCGGCGAACCGTCGCCTTCATCGCGCGCAAAGAGAGCGGGGCGTTGGCTGCTATCTTTTCGGCAAGTGCGGTCGTGGCCTCGGCGAGCTTCGCGTCGGCGACGACGTCGTGAACGATATTCATGTGACGGCCGCGCTCGGCGTCGAGCAGGTCGGCGGTGTAGAGAATCCATGCGGTGTTAGCCGAGCCGCAAACCTCGATCAGCTTGCGCGTGAAGTCATACGGCACCATCAGGCCGACGCGGCCTAGCGTCATCCCGAGCTTGGCATTGTCCGACGCGATTCGAAGGTCACAATGGAGCGCCAGTTCGAGTCCGCCGGCGAGGGCGGCGCCCTGCACGGCGGCGATGGTCGGCACCGGGAAACGCTCGAGCCGGCCGAAGACGGATTCGAGCGAGGTCGGGTTATGAACGCCGCTGGTCTCGTCCACTTCCTTCAGATCGATTCCAGCGCAAAAGCTCGCGCCCTCGCCGCGGAGCAGCAGCGCACGGATTTCGCGCTCGTTTTCGAACTTGCGCAGCGCCTGGTCGAGAGCGTCGATCAAAGGCTGATTGAGGGCGTTGCGCTTTTCCGGACGGTTTAGCGTGAGGACCGCGTAGTTCTGATGGCGTGTGACTTTGAGAACTTCCTCGGCCATGTCGATCGCTCCTTGCGGATGACGAAATGTGTCTGGTGTCGTATCCGGCCGGAAGCATCGCACGGCCACTGAGCGCAAATCAATTGGCGGATCGAATTGCGGCTAGTTCGCGAACAACCGGTGCGTTTGCAGGGCTTTCAGACGGGAACGTTTCACGTGAAACGTTTCGCTTTTTCCGGAAAGCGTCCGCAGTTGCTGGCGTTTAAGGCGAAAAGGTTTCACGTGAAACGTTTTGTTTAGGCAATAAAGTTCAGGAGAACAGAAAACGAAACAATTTGTTAACTGGGAGGTGCGGTCACTCGCCTTCAGAGCAGAGGCAGAATCCGGAATCGCGCGCAGAAACAGCGCGCTGTATAAGGACCCTCACCTTCATCCTCTCCCTTGCAGGGAGAGGGAAAAAAGCGGGCGACGCGAACAAGAAGTGGCGCGGAACGCAACATCCTAACTGGGGCGAAGTATGAAACACGGATCGCCGAAGTTACACGACGATGCTTAGCATTTTGTCTTTTATGAAGATGAATTTTTTTGGTGGTTTGCCATCCAGGTGGCGGGTTACGGAATCGCTTTTCAGGGCGAGATCCTTCACGTCGGATTCTGAGGTGCCGGCGGGGACCTCTAAGCGGTCGCGGACTTTGCCGTTTATTTGGACTACTACTGTTACTGTTTCGTTGCGGGTTAGGTTTGGGTCGAATTTTGGCCATGCTTCCAGGTGAATTGAAGCTTTGTGGCCTAGCGCGCGCCAGATTTCTTCGGTTACGTGCGGGGCCATTGGCGCTAGTAGTAAGATGAAAGATTCGGAAGGGAAGCGGCCCATCTCTTCGGGCTTTAGTTTTGCCAGGTAGTTGAGGTGATCCATCATCGCGGCTAGCGCGGTGTTGAAGCGCAGGCGTTCGATGTGATCGGTGACTAGCTGGATGGTTTTGTGGGTGCGCTTTTGGGTTTCTTCGCTCGGAGAGCCGGTCGGGGAGCCGGCTTCTACGTAGCGGCGCATCATCGTCCAGACGCGCGTGATGAATCTTAGCGTGCCGGCTACGCCGCTTTCGTTCCAGTTGGTCGCTTCGTCAAAGGGGCTCATGAACAGCTCCCAGAGCCGCAGCGCGTCCGCGCCGTACTTGTCGATCATCGCGTCCGGCGTGACGACGTTGCCCTTGGACTTTGACATCCGCTGGCCGTCGCTCGCCCAGACTACGCCCTGGTTGCGCAAGGCGGGGAACGGCTCGTCGAAGCCAATCAGCTCCTCGTCGAACATCACCTTGGTCCACATCCGCGCGTACAGCAGATGCATCACGGCGTGCTCGGCGCCGCCGATGTAGAGGTCGACCGGCAGCCAGTAGTCCACGGCGCGGCGATCGAACGGGCGCCGGTCTTCGTGCGGCGACGCGAAGCGCAGGAAGTACCATGACGAGCACGCGAAGCCGTCGAGCGTGTCGGTCTCGCGCTCGGCCGGGCCGCCGCATTTGGGGCAGGTGGTGTTGACGAACTCCGGCACGTTGGCGAGGGGGGAGCGGCCGGTGCCCGAGGGCAGGTAGTCCTTCATCGGAGGAAGCATCACGGGCAGTTGGTCTTCGGGCACCGGGACGATGCCGTCGGTCTTGCAGTACACGATCGGGATCGGGCATCCCCAGTAGCGCTGACGCGAGATCAGCCAATCGCGCATCCGGTAGTTGATAGTCGCGCGGCCGATTCCGCGTTTTTCAGCGAACTCGCATATCGCAGTGATTGCTTCCGCCGTCGTCTTGCCGTTGAGGAAGCCAGAGTTGATGGCGATGCCGGGTTCCGCGAAGGCGCGATCAGTTGGCGGAGCGCTGCCGTCGGCCGGGGCGGTCACGCGCGGAATCTCCAAGCCAAACTTGGTGGCGAATTCGAAATCGCGCTGATCCTCGCCAGGCGCAGCCATGATTGCGCCGGTGCCGTAGCCCATCAGGACGTAGTCGGCGATCCAAATCGGGATGTCCTTGTCAGTAAAGACGTTGTGCGCGTAGGCGCCGGTGAAGACGCCGGATTTTTCCTTCGCCGTGGACATCCGCTCGATATCGGTCTGGCGGCGCGCGTCGGCGACGTAGCTCTCGACGAGGGCGCGCTGCGCGGGAGTAGTTATCTCGGCGACGAGCGGATGCTCGGGCGCGAGCACCATGAACGATACGCCGAAGACGGTGTCGGGACGGGTCGTGAAAAAGCGGACTTCCTTACCTGGGTGTGCGGCGACCGGAAAGGCGAGTTCCGCGCCTTCGCTGCGGCCGATCCAGTTGCGCTGCATCAGCTTGATCGGTTCGGGCCAGTCGATGCCGTCGAGATCGGCGAGCAATCGATCCGCATACTGAGTGATCTTGAGATACCACTGCTCGAGATCCTTCTTGGTGACGGGATTGTCGGGGTGGCGCCAGCAGCATCCGTTGATGACCTGTTCGTTGGCGAGGATGGTCTGGCATTTGTCGCACCACCATTGCGCTCCGTTGGCGCGGTAGGCGAGGCCGCGCTTGTGGAGCATCAGGAAGAACCACTGCGTCCACTTGTAGTACTCGGGCGACGACGAATTGATCTCGCGCGTCCAGTCGTACGCGCATCCGGAGATGGTCAGTTGGCGCTTGAAGTTGGCGGCGTAGCGCGGAACGGTTTCGGTCGGATGCGAGCCCTTGAGGATCGCTTCGTTTTCGGCGGGCAGTCCGAACGCGTCCCATCCCATCGGATGCAACACGTTGAATCCCGCCATCCGCTTGTAGCGGCCGATGACGTCGCACGGCACGTAGTTGTGCAGGTGGCCGACGCTGAGGCCGGCGCCGGACGGGTAGGGGAACATCTCGAGGATGTAGAATTTCGGGCGGCCGGGGTCCTCGCGCGTGAGGTAGAGATTGGTGCGTTCCCAGTCAGCCTGCCATGCGGGCTCGATTTTCTTTGGGTCGTAGCGTTCGTCCATGTCAATCAGGCAAGTCTAGCGTGCCGATGGTAACACAGGAAACGTAATCACTAATTTAATGTGAAACCCGCGGTGGGTTTCACGCTTCCTTCGGCAGGGGTGACCCCTGCACCCAGTACTAAGATAGGAAAGATGCGGGACTTCGTCCCTGTTAGAACTTTTTTTGGCTGGAGATGAAGTCGGGAGGTTCGAGGATGTAGAGGACGTGCGGCAGGTTGGCGTGGATGATGTCGCGCTGGTATGTGAAGCCGCAGTTTTCCATTACGCGGCGCGATGCCTGGTTGTGCGGGAGGGTGAAGGCTACGATTCGTTCGAGGTGAATCGTGTCGAAGCCGAGTTTCAGTGCGGCGATTGAGATTTCGGTGGCGAATCCTTTGCCCCAGTGGTCGGATCTGATCGCGTAGGCGAGTTCGATTTCGTCGCGGCCCTCGACGTTGGCGTGTTTGATTCCGCCGTAGCCTACGAAGTCGTCATCGGATCGATCGCGGAGGATCCATAGGCCGAAGCCGTGCGATTTCCAATGCTCCGCGGCGCGATCCAGAAAAGCGCGGGTCTGTCCTTCGCTGAAAATTTTCCCGTCGGCGGACAGCGTCGCCATCACGCGCGGGTCGGTGTGCAGGCGGCGGATATCGGCGAAGTCATCAGGACCGGCGGGGGTGCCTTTTAGGCGTCGAGTGTGGAGTTGGTGCATTGTGAGTCAGAGGGAGCTTATCGTAATCGCGCTTTGCCAACACTGCGAGAGGAACGGAACCTAACCCCTAACCCCTTCCCGAGCGGGAAGGGGAACCTGAAGAGGTCGACGCGTAGCTGTCCTATCCCCCTAACCCCCTTTCCGGGGCGGAAAGGGGGAACAGCCACTACTCCCAGGAGCCCTAACCCCTTCCCACTGTGGGAATCGCCCCCGGCGCATGGGGGACCGGATTTTTGGAGAGCGGGGAAAGCGCGGTTACTTCTTGCGGACGACTGTGAGGCCGTCCGCTATGCCGAGCATCACGGCCTCGACGCGTGTGTCTTTCGCTATGAAGTCGTTGAGCTTGCGCAGCGCGACCGTGTCAGCGTCCTGTTTGGTTGCGTCGGCGACCGCACCGCTCCACAGCACGTTGTCGATGAGGATTAATCCGCTCGGGCGTAGCCGCTTCAGAATTTCCTCGTAGTAGATCGCGTAGCTCGACTTGTCGGCGTCGATGAATGCGAAGTCGAAGGCGTGCGACGCGGGCAGCGCCTTCAGCGTCTCGGCCGCTGGGGCCAGCTTGAGCGTTATCTTGTTGGCGACGCCGGCCCGTTCCCAATAGCGGCGCCCGACGCTGGTCCATTCCTCGTTGACGTCGCAACACAGAAGTTTGCCGTCGGCGGGTAACGCGCGAGCCACGCAGAGTGCGCTGTAGCCGGTAAAGGTGCCGACCTCGACCGCGGAACGCGCGCCGATCGCGCCGGCGAGGATCGCCATGAAGGTGCCTTGCTCGGCGGCGATCTGCATTCCACTGATGCGGCCCAGTTTGGCGGTCTCGGCGGCCAGTTCGGCGCGGATTGGATCGCCGTTGTGCCCGTGCGCGATCAGGTAATCGTAAACTTGGGGCGTGAGGGTGATAAATTTTGCGTGATCTGGCATCTGCTTAAAATGGCAGGAAGCGAGGGCGCAGAAAAGCGGCAGTGACGAATCTATAGTGGGTGCGGGTGACTCGGAACCTAACCCCTAACCCCTTCCCGAGCGGGAAGGGGGACCGGACGCGCATTGTACGAACCTAACCCCTAACCCCTTCCCGAGCTGGAAGGGGGACCGGATTTATTTTGTTCGCGTGATGGGGGAGCGCAGAAAAGCGGCAGAATCTTGAATCGCGCGCGGAAAGCGCGCTGTTAAAGGACCCTCACCTTAATCCTCTCCCTTGCAGGGAGAGGGGAAGAAGCGGAAGGACGAAGCGTTAGCGGCCGCCTAGATATGCGAAGTCGCCGTGTTGGTTCACCGTCAGCGTGCCTGTGAAGATCGAAGGATGCTTCTGCGCGCCCATCGCGATTCGGTAGATCAGTTCGGATTCGCCGACCTCGAAGAACGCGTCGTCAGGCGAGAGCACGTAGAGCTTCTCGCGATCGTCGGAATCGGTGGCCCCGACGAACATCGCGCCCGAAGCGGTCAGCACCGGGTCGCCGAGCGATTCTAGTTCGGTGCCGAACGGAGTCAGCTGTCCGCGCTGAATCCGCAAATCGAGGCGTTGCCGCGTCAGCCGAAAGATTGCCGGTATGCGCGCGCATCCTGCCAGCACCGCGGTTGTGCCGTCGGCCATCAGGCCCGGGCGCCCGGCGGACAGGTACGTCACCGGACCGACGCTCGTCAGAGTGCCGGTCGGCAGGATTCGCGCCATCGAGCCGCCGCTGTACAGGAACAGGGCCGCGCCGGTGGGAGTCTTGGCCGTGAACGCGGCCATGGTCCCGCGCTCAGTGGGCAGAGCGGCCGGTAATCCGAACGGGCGCTGATAGAGCGTGTGATTCGGTCCGTACTCGCCCTCGACCGCGAGCTCCGAGACGCCGCCGGCAAGGGAAGCGAGCAGGAGCGCCTGACGATGGCCGGCGGGCTTCGTGCTATCGCCGAGAAAACCGGTGAATACGACCTGACCGTCGTCGCCCATCTGCGGGCTGCCGAAGCTCAGGACTGCGATCTCGTGCCCCTGGAGTGTTTTCTCGCCCGCCTTCGCCATGCAGGTGAGCTTGCCGCGCGAATAAAAGAACAACGCATCGCGGCCGTGCGGGACGGTCGATATGAACGCGATATTTTCGTCCGTGTCCGCGACGGGATAGGGGTCGCCTTTGAATGAGGGCGTGCAATCGCCTTCCAGGGCCTTCGGATTGATGGCAGCGAGTATGCGATGGCTCGGCACCGCGTCGGCGTTGCCGATGAAAATATTCCATCGCGGCTTGATATTGGTGTCCTTGGGCTGCATCTCGGCGCCGAAGATCACGCGTCCATCGGGCATCATCGACGGCACGCCGACTTCGGTTACGGTACCGCCATCGCGAGTCGTCATTCCGATTCCCGTGATCAGCACCGGGACGCCGTTGCTGTCGCTGGCGTAGACTGCCTGCGTATTGTCCATCTGCAAGTCGGCGCCGCCTCCGTTGAGGCTGAGCGAGACCGCGTGCGCGCTCATCGGTGTGAAGAGCAAAATCGCGAGCGCAGATGGCAACGCCCTGAAATTAAACATTTTTCCCCCGGCCGTTAATCAGTATCTCGAATCTGAGATCCCCGCATTTCTTATAGTCGCCAATGCGCTCGTGATGCAATGCAAAGAAAAAGCCATCACGGCGGCCGCCTGGACCGTCAAAATGCAATCGAATCCAGCATCGCGCGCATCCGTGCCGGGTGCGTCTCAGGCCAGTAAATCCGGCCGCAGGCCTGGCACGCGGCAAATCGATCGTGGCTGGCAAAGACGTAGGGCGGCACTCGCCGCGACACGAGTTCGCGCGCGACGGGAGTCAGCACCAGGTTGCATCGCGAGCATCGCGTGAGAGAAATCATGCGAGGGTCGAGCCGGAAACGTCCGACTGCCTCGCGCAATTGACTGCTGATGGCGTTGCTCTCGATGAAGAAAACGTCGGCCGCGGTGCGAAGGCGTTTGTCGCGCGTCACCAGGATTCTGTTGTCCGCGCGAGCGATTTTCAGAAGCTCAGAGCCGCTGAGAGACGCGTCCGCGATAACGTCGACGCCGAGCAGGCGCAGCCATCGCGCCAATCGCATCAGCATCCGGTCGACAGCGAGTCGGGGAGTTTCATCCATCAAGATGAACTGTATTATATCAGCGATCGGCGAAAGCCATAGTCAGAAAGAATATAAAGTAACAGTTTAAGTTCTAAAAAACCGCGATGAATGAAATTCAGGTCTCGTTTCAGTCGGGCGATTTGACCCTGGAGGGTCTGCTCGCCAATCCCGGCGGAAATGCGCCCGCGGCGGTCGTCTGTCACCCGCATCCGATGTACGGCGGCTCGATGTTCAACAACGTCGTCGACGCGATCCTCGCAGCGATGTGGCAAGCGGGGTTTGCGACCTTGCGCTTCAACTTTCGCGGCGTCAACGCCAGCGAGGGCGAGCATGACGGCGGTCCCGGCGAGGTCGACGATGCCGTCGCGGCGATGGCGTTCCTGCTCGCGCAATCCGGCGTGCGCAGGGAGGGCGCTGTGATGGCGGGATATTCCTTCGGCGCGATGGTCGCGGTGAGTGCGGGATACGAACGCGCGGAGATCGCGCGAATCGTCGCGGTCGCGCTACCACTCGCGATGGCCGATGCGCGCATTCCCGATGGCGCCTCCAAGCCCATACTACTGATTTCGGGCGATCGCGATTCGTACTCGCCGGTAGCGGGGCTGGAGGCGCTTCAGTCGAGAATCGGTAACTCGGCGCGACTCGAGATCATCGCCGGTACGGATCATTTCTTCGGTGGCCGCGAAGCGGAATTGTCGCGCGCGATTGCTGCCGCAGTGCTGGCCTAGCGGCCCGCCGAGACCGGAGGCGCCGCGCGGACCGCCTGCGAGACGGCGTAGAAAGGATCCTCGGGATGCGCCTTGGCGATCGAGATGATTTGCGCGATTGTCGCGCGCAGGTCGCCGTGATTCATCCGATCGAGCGCCGCGAAATTATCGAGCTGGTGAAAATAAATCATGTAGTTCACCAGCACGGCGTTGTTGAGCGGCTGCTTGTCGAGGTCGAAGCGCTCGAGTCCCGATAGGGTAGGCGCCAGCGCGGCGTAGTCGGCCTTGATCGCCGCGAAGGCCGCCTCGCGACGCTTGTCGAGCTCCTCCTTCGGCAGTTTCGCCATATAGATGTCGAGCAGTCGCGCCTGCTCCTTGAGCAGAAAGCGCGCGAACTTGAGATCGCTCTCGAGGATGCCACGCGCCGCGATTGTTGACGGCGCCGACTCGCCGTCAGTCGCCGCAAAAAAAGCGACGGCGCCCGCGCTGCCGACGTAGTTGGCGGCGGACTCGTCGAACATCGCGTCGCTCGCGAGGTAGTAGGTGCGATGGAACAGCTCGTGGATTAGCACGCCGGCCAGCTCGACGCGGTCCAGCTTGAGCAGATTCGTCAGGAGAGGGTCATCGAAAAATCCAAGGCTCGAAAACGCAATCGCCGGCCGTACCATCGTGTCGAGCCCTTCCGCCTCGAGCGTTGCGGCCTCGGCGAGGGCGTCGCTCTCGTCGAAAAAGCCGCGATACGGCACGCGGCCGACTATCGGAAACCACCATGTGTACGGCTCCAACGAGTCGCGCGGTGCCGCCATCACGACGTGGATGATCGCGCCCTGATCGACGTTCGCGAAGCTTTCATACGCACCGCCGACGTTCTCGCCGAGTTTGTCGGCGGCGAACTTGCGCACCGCTAGCACGGTCTCCAGCTTGGCGCGAACGTCCGCCGAAAGATCGCCGCGCGCGAGTGCGTCGTCAATCGGCTTGCGATTCCACAGAATTCGTTCTTCCTCGTAAGCGGCGCGCGCGATGTATCCCGCGTAGCATCCGCTCAGCAGAATCGGCGTGAGGACTATCGCCGTCAGCCGCAGCAGGAACGCTGCCCAAAGTTGCGCTCGCGCCGCCCGCCGCGTCGTGCCAGCCACGTCTTCCGTCATCAGTCCGATTCGTCAGCCCGCCACGAGGCGGTCGCTGTTTGCCATCGTGGCGTACTGCAATTCGAACAGCCGATAGTAAAGTCCGCGCTGCGCGAGCAGTTCGTCATGCGTCCCGCTCTCGCGCAGCATGCCTCCGCCCAGCACCATGATCCGATCGGCGCGCTCGATAGTTGAGAGCCGATGCGCGATAACGACGGCGGTGCGTTCCGCGAGCAACTCGTTCAGCGCCAGCTGGATTAGCCGCTCGGTCTCGCTGTCGACGCTCGAGGTCGCTTCGTCCATCACCAGGATTCGCGGGTTGTACGCGAGCGCGCGCGCGAACGACAGGAGTTGGCGCTGGCCCGCCGACAAGTTCGCGCCGCGTTCACGAATTTCTTCCGCGAGACCGCCCGGTAGCCGCTCGACGAATCGCAAAGCCTGCGCGCGCCGTAGCGCATCGCGCACTTCCGGCTCACTCAACTCGGTTCGCGACAGCCGGATATTTTCCATCACGTCGCCGGCAAACAGGAACACGTCCTGCTGCACGTACCCGATTTCGCGGCGCAGCGCGCCGAGATCCCAGTCGCGCACATCGACGCCGTCAACCAGGATTCGGCCGCTGGTCACATCGTACGAACGATTCAACAGCTTGATGATAGTGGTTTTGCCCGAGCCGGTCGGCCCGACGATCGCGATCTTCTGGCCAGCCGCGACGGTGAAGCTGAGATCCTTCAGAATCGGCTCGCCGCGGCGATATTCGAAATTGACGCGATCGAAAACGATCGCCCCGCGCGAAATGGCCGGCCGCTTCGGCTGCGCGGCAACCGGCAGCGTCGTCTCGCCTTCCATCAGCGCGTGGATTTTCTCGATCGCCGCCAGAGCCGACTGGAGCGCGCTGTACTTGGTCGAGATATCGCGCAGCGGCATGAAAAATTGCTGCGCGTATTGGATGAACGCGATCAGCGTGCCCACCGTTACCAGGTGGCGGATCACGCTGCCGCCGCCGATCCACAGAATCACCGCGACCGTGATCGAGCTGAGCGCCTCCACCGACGAGAATTGCGCGGCCTCGTAAACGTTGGCCATCATCTGCACGTTGCGCGAACGCAGGTTGAGCGCGTCGAACTCGCGCCGGCTTTCGCGTTCGCGCGTGAAGAGCTGCACGATCATCATGCCCGCCAGCGATTCGGACAGGTACGCATTCAACGCGGCGAGACGGTCGCGTATCTGGCCGTACACGATGCGCGATTTGGAACTCAGAAAATAAATGACCGTCGCCAGCGGCGGAATCGCGCACAGCGCCGACAACGCCAGGCGCGGACTCAACGTGAACATGATCGTGACGATGCCCGCCAGCGTCATCGCGTCGATGAATATCGTCAGCGAGCCCGCCGAAAACATATCGTTGATCGAGTCGATATCGGTCGTCATCCGGCTGACCAGCCTGCCGACCGGCGTGCGATCGAAAAACGACATCGGCAAACGCTCGACCTTGCGGAACAGCGCCATCCGCAGGTCGGACAGGCTGAACTGCGCGACCATCATCATCAGGTAGAATTGCGCGTAGAAGGCGCCGAACTCGCAGATCACCAGCAGCAGGTACAACATGCCCATCACGAACAGGCCGTGTCCGCCGGATGCGCGAAACAGCGTCGCCAGCCATGCGGGAGGCCGCGCTCCATGCGCGCCCGACAGAAATTCGTCGACCGTCAGCTTGATGACGTACGGCTGCGCGAGCAAAAACGCCGTGTCGAGCGGCATCAGGAACGTCGCCAGCCAAAACAGCCCCTGGTACGGGCGGATAAACTGCCAGACCCAACGCACCAACCCGGCGTCGTAGGTCCTGGCGAGCGGTTTTTCCTCGACGACCTGCATTTCAGTAGCGGCTCAATTCCTCTTCGAGCAGTTGGCGATGGAACAGCTCCGCGTAAATCCCACGGCGACTCATCAGTTCCTCGTGGGTGCCGCGTTCCGCAATCTCGCCCTCTTCGAGCACCACGATCTGATCCGAGTCGCGCACCGTTGACGCGCGATGCGACACCACGATCGTAGTCCGGCCCTCGACGCTTTTCTCGAGGCTATCCAGCACCGCCTTTTCGGTTTCGGTATCGACGCTCGACAGCGCGTCGTCCAGCACGACGATCGCGGGATTGTAGGCGAGCAGCCGCGCGATCGTGACGCGTTGCTTCTGCCCGCCGGACAGCGCCATGCCGCGTTCGCCGACGATCGTGTCGAGACCATGCGGCAACACCGCGATGTCCGGCTCGAGTCCCGCGATTCGCGCGGCGCTCTGGATCTCATCGATCGACGCGTCGGTTTTGCCGAATGCGACGTTGCGCGCGAGCGTGTCAGTGAACAGCGTCGGCTCCTGCGGCACCATTCCGACCGTGTGCCGTAGCGCGCCCAGCGCCATCTCCTCGACGTCGCGGCCGTCGAGCAGTATTCGTCCCTCGGTCGGCTGCAGGAGGCGCGTCAGCAGCTTGACCATCGTGGATTTTCCCGAGCCGGTGCGGCCGACGATCGCGAGCTTTTCTCCCGCGCCCACTTTGACGTTGATGTTCTTGAGCGCGTATGGAATCTTCCCGTTCGTTCCGTCGCCGCCGTTCGCCAGGTAGCTGAACGAAACCCCTTTCCATTCCACCGCGCCGTTTATCTCGATCTTGACTTCCTCGCCTGCGACGCTGTCGGCCCCGCGCGCGTTGAAGATCTCGTCGAGACGCTTCATCGACGCCTTGCCGCGCTGATAGATCGACAGCATCCATCCGAGCTGGATGGTTGGCATCGCCAGCTGACCCAGGTAGCTCAGAAACGCCACCAGCGATCCCAGCGACATTTTTCCGTTGATCACGAGCGAGCCGCCGTAAATCAACACGATCATCGTCGAGCTTGCCGCCGCGCAGCGAATCATCGGCATCATCGCGCCGCGCGTGCGGGCCAGCGCGAGGCCCTGCTCGTTGTAGGCGTCGTTGATCTTGCGGAACAGGCCGGCCTCGTGCTCCTCGAGCGTGTACGCCTTCACGACGGGAATCCCGGCCAGGCTCTCCTGCACCTTCGAGCCGATCGCAGCGAGCCCCTCCTGCACTTTGAGGCTGCGCATCATCATCTTGCGCATCAGCCAGCGGATGGCGATGAACAACACAATGTAGGGAAGTAGCGCGAACAGCGTCAGGCGCCGGTTGAGCGAACTCATGAAAACCAGCGCGAGCCCGTACATCAGCGGCGTGTTCGAGACCGACAGCACGAACATCCCCACCATCATTCGGACCGCGGTCAGGTCGTTGATCATGCGCGACATCAAGTCGCCCGTCTTGATCTTCTGGTAGAAGTCGGTGCCAAGCGTGGTGAGATGTTGGAACAGATCGTTGCGCAAGTCGTATTCGATATCGCGACCGATATTGAAAATGACGAAGCGCGAAAACCAGCGCACCGTCCCCAGCGTCACCGCGAAAACAATCATCAACTCCGCGTAATGCGCGACCAGATCGGGCCGATGCTTCTCGGTCGCGTTTATCGCGTTGCGGATGAACAGCGGAATGATCGCCGCGAGCGTGGCGTTCGCGAACGTGCAGGAAATTCCGAATACGTAACGCAACCAGTAGCGTCGCGCGTAGGAGAGCAGTCGTTTCATGGGCTGTCGGTTAAATTATCAGGTCTACAGCGCGATAGAAGTGGCTGACCACCGGCGGCTCACAGTCCGGTGCGTGCCTTCAGCCGGCGCTCATACAACTTCGCGTATTTCAAGAACACGTAGAAGGCCGCCGTCATCGCCGCGTACAGTCCGCGTCCGCCGTCGCGAAACCCGCCGCGGATAATATAAAAGTTGAAAAACCGCCACGCCGGATTCGCTATCATCTTGAATGGCGTCAGCGCGTTGGGCTCCTGCTCCAGCGCCGCGCGCGAGCTGAACCGGTTGATCGTCGCGACGTGATCCGCGATATCGCGGTAGCTGAAGTGCAGGATCGGCTTGTCCAGGCGTTCGACGCGCCCCTCGACGACGACCTTGTCATGCGGATCGCGCCCGCCGATATGCCCGCGCTCGCGACGGAACAGGCGCACAGGAGTGTCGGGGTAAATCGCGTGGGAGTAGTAATGGCCCAGGTGATACAGGATGCGCCGAATCCGGTAGCCGTCAGCGGGCGCCGGCGACGTCACGGCGCGGATAATTTCCTCGCCGAGGTCGTGCGTCGCCTGCTCGTCCGCATCCATCAGCAGCACCCAGTCCCCGGTCGCGCGATCGAGCGCCTTCTGCTTCTGCTTCACGTAGTTCGTGAACTCATGCTGCACGACGTCGGCGCCGAGGCCACGCGCAATCTCGACCGTCTTGTCAGTCGAGAACGAATCGATAATTATTTTCTCGTCGCAGAACCATGCGCTCTTCAGGCATTGGCCGATCAGCGCCTCCTCGTCGCGCGTAATCGTAATCAGCGAAATTTTTGGACGGTCTGACATCGGGTAAAAAGTAAAAGCTAAGAGGCGTGCTGCGCTTCGGTTCGATCGAGTCCTTCGATCACCTTCGACGCAATCGACTTGAATGCCGCGCTAATCGGATGCGCCGGGTTGGCAGCGACGATCGGGCTCGCATGATCTCCGCCCTCGCGCAGCTCGCGGACCAGCGGCAGCTCGCCGAGGAACGGCACGTGAAGCGAATCCGCCAGCCGCGCGCCGCCGCCGTGGGCGAAAATCTCGTGGCGATGGTTGCACTTGCGGCAGATGTAATAGCTCATGTTCTCGACCACGCCGAGCACCGGCACGTGAACTTCGTCGAACATCGCGACGCCGCGCTTGACGTCGAGCAGCGCTATTTCCTGCGGCGTCGTCACGATCACGCCGCCGTCGAGCGCCACGCGCTGCGTAATAGTCAGTTGCGCGTCGCCGGTGCCGGGCGGCAGGTCGAGCACCAGGCAGTCCAGTTCGCCCCATTCGACGTTGAAGAGAAATTCGGTCTCGAGCTTGGTGACCATCGGCCCGCGCCAGATGATCGCCGTCTCGTCGTTGACGAACAGCGCCATCGAAATGTACCGGATGCCGTAGCGCTCGAGCGGGATGATGCGCCGCTCCGGCGTGAGCGTCACCGCCTTCTCGACGCCGACCATCATCGCGACGCTCGGGCCGTAGACGTCGGCGTCCATCAGGCCGACGCGCCATCCGAGCGCATGCATCGCGAGCGCGAGATTCACCGCGACGGTCGATTTGCCGACGCCGCCCTTGCCGCTGGCAACCGCGACGATATGCTTGACGCCCGCGATCGTCCGCGGCCCGGCCACGCCTGCCCCAGTCCTCGGCGCACTCGGCGCGGGCTGCTCGATCTGAACGTTGACGGCAGGCACGCCCGCCATCGCCGCGACTGTGGCTTTCACATCGGCCACGATTTTCTCGACGACTTCGGGTTTGGCCGACGCCATCGTCAGCGACACGGTCACGCCAGCGTACGCAACTTCGATATCCTTGATGATCCCGAACGAAACGATGTCGCGGGTGAAGCCGGGGTATTTTACTTTCTTGAGTTCGGCGAGAATTTCATTGGGACTCGGCATTGTGCGGGTCGGACCTGTCGATAGTTTCGATTAGGATTCGGCTACGCTATCAAAGCGCGACGCTCATGTTATCATTCCCCAACCGGCGGAAAAACGACGGGCCGGACGCATCGTGAGTTCCAAAAAATGAACAAAGAAGGCGCCGCTGCACCTCGAATCCGCTTCAGCGCCAGCGCCGGCGAAGTCGGATCGCTCGCGGCGCGCGATCTGTCGAGCGGACTCACGGCGATGCTCGGAACCGAAGTCGGATCGTCTCGGGACGCGTCGTTAACGCAATCCGAAATCAGAATCGAGCTCGCCGATTCGCCGGCTGTCGCGCAGGCATCGCCAATCGGACTCGAAGGCGACAGCTTCGACATCTCACGCGGCTCTGACTCGATAACAATTCGCGCCGGAAGCGAGCGCGGACTGATTCACGCGGCGTCGAATCTCCTCGAAAAACTCGGCGCGCAATTCCTCCCCGGCGTCGCGCCAAGGTATCCGCGCATCGATTCGGCCCGCCTCGCCGCGCTGGAACCATGGCGCGTCACGCCCGCCTTCACGCGCCGCGCATTCGTCTCCGACATCATGACATGGGACTACAACTTCCCGGATCGCCTCGATTTGCATCTCCGCCACGACCGCGAATTCATCCCGTGGATGGCGCGCCGCGGCATCAATGCGTTCTCGTACATCCGCCACGCGCACGACACGCGCCTCAAGATCGACGAGGTCGCACCGCTCCTGCGCGAGCACGGAATCGGCGTCGAGTACGGCGGCCACGTCCTGCAACTCCTGCTGCCGCGCGCCCGCTTCGCCGAGCATCCCGAGTATTTCCCGGCCGGCGGCGACGGCGTTCGAGCCGCGAGCGGCAATCTCTGTGTTTCGAATCCCGACGCCGTCGCGCTCGTCCGCGCGGGCGCGCTCGCCTACGTCCGCGACCATCCCGAAAACGAGCTGCTGCACATCTGGGGCGCCGATGTGTGGCGCGGCGCGTGGTGTCGATGCGCACAATGCCGCGAGCTCCCGCCGCAGCTCCAATATATGATGGTCGTCAACGCGATTGCCGGCGCACTCGCCGTCGATTCCAACGCGCCGCCGATCGCGTATCTCGCTTATCACGACACCATCGAGCCGCATCCCGGCCTGAAGCCGCTCGACAACGTTTGGTTCGAATGGGCGCCGCGCGAGCGATGTTACAGCCACGCCATCGACGACCCAGCCTGCGAGATCAACCCGCGCTATCTCGAATCACTGAAACGCTACATCGACATCTTCGACGGCCGCGGCCACGTCTTCGAATATTACGCCGACGCGATCCTATTCTGCGGCTTGGGCTTCGCGACGCCCGCGATAATCGCGTCCGATCTGCGCGCCTATCTACGCCTCGGCATCACGAGCATTTCGTGCCTGACCTTTGGCGCCTACAGCGTGATGGCCTATCCGGTGAACCTGGAGGCATTCGTTCGCGGATCGCGAGATCCCGATTTTGAGCCGGAGGCAACTTTGGTAAACACTGCTGCCGGCAGGCATCCGCGATGCGCCCGCGAGATGGCCGCTGCCTATCGCGCGGTCGAGCGCGCGTCGAAGCTCTGCCTCGACTATGCCGACGTGATACGCAAGGTGATGCCGCCCGGGGAGGCCGCGCGCAAGCGCATCGAGTTGCGGGAAGCCGTGTTGACGTTCAACGAGGCGATCGCAGCCGCTGACCAGATCGCCTCGAGCGCGGATACGCGCCTCGCGGACGCCGAGAAAGATCTCTGGCGCTACAGCAGCGACGTGCTTGCGGGAATGTCTGATTATCTGGGAGCGCTGGAACAGACGGGCGTCCATCGCCGGATTTGGGGCGAGGCCGCCATCGCGAAAATCACGGATGCCATCGAGCGCATCCGAAGCATCGATCTCGAAATTAAGGGAACGTGGGGCGCGTACGACCTCGAATGGATCCGCGAAATGTGGCTTCACGCACTGAATCGCGGGCTCGATGGAGACGGGAAACCGGCGGAGGAACTTTTCTGATGGACACTGACAACGGATTCGCACTGTCGCCGGAGTTACGCGCTCTTCGCGACCAGGTTGGCAAAATAATCCGCGAGGAAATTATCCCAATCGAAGCGCGATGCGATCCCGACGCGCCCGAAATTCCCGAGGACGAATACTGGCGCCTCGCGCGCAAGGCGCAAGCCGCCGGCATGTGGTGCATGGGTGCGCCGCGCGAGTACGGCGGCGGCGGGCTGGGCACGTTCGACATGTGCGTGCTGACAGAAGAAATGGCGCAGCATCGCATGGGACTCTACAACCCTGGATGCGGCGTCTTCGGGCGCACCCCGCCGCCAGTTATCTACGCAGGCAGCGAGGAACAGAAGCGCACCTACGCCGGCGGCACGATCAAGAATGCGTGGCATACGTTCTTCGCGATCACGGAGCCGTCGGGCGGCTCCGATCCGGCCGGCGCGATCCAGTGCAAGGCGGTTCGCCAGGGCGATACCTACGTCCTCAACGGCACCAAGATTTTTATTTCGCATGCGCACGAGGCGGAGTGGGGCGTCGTGTTCACCCGCACCGACGCCAAGGCCGGCCGCAAGGGAATCACCTGCTTCATAATCAAGAAGGGCACGCCGGGATTCACGCCGCGGCCAATCCGCACGCTTCGCACGTCTGCGCTGCCCAACGAAGTCCAGTTCGAGGATTGCGTCGTGCCTGTCGAGCAGCGGCTCGGACCCGAGGGCGAGGGATTGAACCTGTGCCTCGACCTACTGACGCGCCTGCGCTTCCCGTACTCGGCGTGCAACGTCGGCGTGGGCGTGGCTGCGCTCCGGATGGCGATCGATCACGCCAAACAGCGCAGCACGTTCGGCGAACTGCTCGCGAAGCGGCAGGCTATTCAGTGGATGCTCGCGGATTCGGAGGTCGAGCTGCGCGCGGCGCGATGGCTGACGTGGGAAGGCGCGTGGAAGGCCGACCGCGGCGAGGACTTCCGCACCGAGGCGTCGATCGCCAAGCTCTATTCGAGCGAAGTGCTCGGCCGCGTAGTCGATCGCGCCGTGCAGATTCACGGCGGCTACGGCGTCAGCAAGGAATTTCCAATCGAGCGGTGGTATCGCGAGGCGCGAATCCGCCGAATCGGCGAAGGCCCCAGCGAAGTCCATCGGATGGTGATCGCACGCTCGCTTTTGCGATGAGGATCGGACGATGAGTTTGCCTCTGGATGGAATCCGCGTGATCGATCTCGGCCAGGTTTACGCGGCGCCATACTGCACGCTGCAACTCGCCGCGATGGGCGCCGATATCATCAAGATCGAGCCGCCTGTGACTGGCGAAGTGCTGCGGCGGCCGGAACTGCCGCCGGGCGGCGCCGGCTATTCCTTCCTGATGCTCAATGCGAACAAGCGTTCGGTCACGATCAACCTGAAAGATCGGCGCGGGCAGGAACTCGTGCTGAAGCTGCTCGAGGACGCCGACGTGCTCGTCGAAAACTATCTCGACGGCGTGATGGAGTCGTTCGGGCTGGGCTACGAGCAGATCGCGGCGCGCTTTCCGCGGCTGATTTACGCGTCGGGCAAGGGCTACGGCTCGGACAGCAGGTACGCGAAGCTTGGCTCGATGGATAATACCATCCAGGCGTCGTCGGGATTTATCAGTATCACCGGCTTCCCCGACCATCCGGTGAAAACGTCGGCCACTTTTATCGACATGGGAACCGGCAGCCATATGGTGAGCGGGATTCTGGCCGCGCTGATACATCGCGGACGGACTGGCAGAGGGCAGCATGTCGAGGTCGCGATGCTCGACGTGGCGATTCCCGCGCTGACCAGCGCGGTCGCGCCCGCGCTGCAAGGGTTGAAGTTCAAGCGGCTGGGAAATCGTCATTGGGGTGCGTGTCCAACCAACGTCTATCCCGCGCGCGACGGCGAGATTCTGATCTTCTGCCTGACGGAAGCGCATTGGCGCACGCTGGCGAAATTGATGGGCCACGAAGAGCTGATCGCCGACCCGCGATGCAGGAATCATGGCGCACGGCTCAAGATTGCCGACGAACTCGACGCGATCGTTTCGGAGTGGACACGAGCGCAGACGCGCGACGCGATGGTCGAAGGACTGATCGAGGCGGGAATCCCATGCGCGCCGGTGCGCACAGTCGAAGAAGTGATCGCCGATCCCGAAACCGCGCAACGCCGAATGCTAATCGACAGCGACTTCCCGACCCGCGGTAAAATTCGCGTCGCCGGCACTCCTATTAAGATGTCCGCCGCGCTAGAAGCCGACCGGCCAACGAGAAGGCCGCCCGAACTCGGCGAACACAACGCCGAAGTGCTAGGCGCGATTGGAATCGGCGCGGAGGAGATCGAGCGCCTCAAGCGCGAGGGCGTCATCTAGGGAGAAAATCGCTTTATTTAATGTGAAACCCGCGGTGGGTTTCACGCTTCCTTCGGCAGGGGTGACCCCTGCACCCAGTACGAAGAAAAAGATTCGGGACTTCGTCCCTGCTAGAAGGTTTTAATGGGGAATGTCCTACTCTTACCTCGCCCGTTCTTTTTACGGGAGAGGAGGCTGGCGGGCGCAGCCGCCGGCAGGTGAGGGTTCTGCGGGCGCATCCTTCTGCTTGACGAGGGTGGTTGATGCGTGGAGCCTGAACCGGAGATTCGAATGGAGCTTCCGGTTTCGTTATGGAAACTTCGGTGTTGGTGGTGGAGGGGAACGCGGTTGCTTGCGGGAGGTTTCGCGCGAGGGTGCGGTGCGTAGCGGCGGCCTTGTTCGCGACTGCGATGTCGAGTGCGCTGATCGCGTGTCCGACGCAATCTACTTACTATCCGCTTAATCAGACCGGCACTCCGGCTGAAGTCGGGCAACGGCCGCTCGAGTTGTCGGCGTCGGAGTTCGCGGCTGACCTGGTTACGCCCGCCGGAATTCGCGTCAAGACTAACGGGCAGTATAAGACCGAAGCATCGCGCAACGCGGCTGCACTTGCGATCGATCGCTACTGGAACGAGGTTCGCGCGTGCGCTGGTGGCGTCGAGCCGCCCGGCGACACCGACGTCGGCGACTTGATCAACGAGTTCCCACGTCATCTGGCGGTCGAGATTGCGAACAACTGGAAGGTCGTCGAGGGTCCGACCACCCATCGCAGGATGCAGGCGTTCCCCTCGATCGCGCATCCGGGGTCGTGGTCCACCGCGCGGCGCCAACAAGACGCGCTCTACATCGTAGTGGTGCCGGAGCTGAACGGACTCGGTCCGCAAATGGTCAGCGAGCTGAATCTATGGCTGATGAAGAATGCAAACGTGCCTCCGACCGCGGATTTGGCGAGTGCCTGCGCGTCGGTTGCGTGCGTGAGATTCAACTACAACAACGCGCCGTCGCAGACCTGGAATGCGTGCAAGGAGTAGAAATCACTTCATTTGATGTGGAACCCGCCGTGGGTTCCACACTCAATCAAGTGAAATTTTCCCGTTGTCGATGCGGGTTGGTTCCTAGCGTGACAGAAAGTCCACATTTTGGTCGCTGCGACGTGACATTTTGATGCTTTCTGTTCCTATAGTCTCAGGCGATGGAATTGGCAAAGGGAGACGGGCGGCGCGCGACGGCGCGGCGCTGGTTCGAGCTCGAGCCGCCTGCGCCTGAACGATTGGAACTCGAGACGTCGCCGCGCGTCTCGACGGTCGCGAGCTACGTGCTCACGCGCGCGGCCGAACGCTCCTGGGAAATTATCAATCAGCATCTCGCGGAACCGCAAGGTTCGGTCTTCTGGATTGGCGGACCGGCGGGATGCGGCAAGACCCATTTCCTTGATTACGTTATCGCGCTGCAGAGGCAGGCCGGCGCGCTCGACGCCCAGAACATGCGGCGGCTCGTGTGCGGGCTCGAACTGGCCGGCCGCGTACGCGCGGCGGAGGTGGAGTTGTGCCTGCTCAGCGTGCTGGCGGAGCAAATCGGCGGCGAGTCGCGCGCTTCGAGCGATCTTTTCCGGCAGATGCGCGGAGCTGCCGCGTTGAACGTGGGGCTGGAGACGGCGCGACGGACGGGAATCAGGGAAATAACGGTTGCGATCGATTTTGGAACTTCCGAATGCGAGTCGGCGGCGGAGTTTTTCGCGACGCTGGCTCAAGTTGCCGGGGCGTTTCGCCAGGTGAAGTTCACCGTGATCGCGGCCGGGCGCGCGATGGCTCCCGAAGCGGCGCGCCCGTTGGCGGTAGCGCCGCGCGACGCCAACGAGGAGACTACCGTCGCAGTGCGGCGCGCGCGGCGGCTGGTCGAAGATGCGGCACTGGAGGCCGATGTTGCGTACGCGGGAATCGACACGGCAGGATTGCCGCCCCACGCAATTTTCCCGTTCCATCCGATCGCGCTAAGCGCGCTCCGCATAATCGCCACCCATCCCAAGCCGGACGGTGACAGTTCCGGCGCCGCCACGATCGTGTCGTTGTCGCGGCTTGCGCGCCAGGTGTTGTCCTCCTCGACTCTTGCGAGCGAATTGCCGGCGCGGTTGATCTACCCGCCAGATCTCACAATGAACGCGGCGATTTCAAACCTGCTCAAGGCGCTCCTGGCCGATGCGGGGCGCGCCGCGTGGAAGATTGCGCGCGACCGGATCGCCGACCTGGACCGATACGAACGGGAACTGGCGCGCGAAATAATCGACTCGCTGATGGTGGAAGCGGTTTGCGGCGGCACGGCGGCGCTGGCGATCGAAGAACTGAAGTCGCGAGTGCCGATGCTCGCGCACAACGGATCGGCGGACCCGCGGACGACGCCCGCCATGCGGGAATTGATCCGCCGTTTGGAGGTATCGACCGGCGGTGTGATTCGCTTCGAGACCGACGCTGCCCGGTTCGACCCGCAAGCTGCCGGCGCGCCGGAGTTGGCGGCGTTCAACGCGGCGCTGGAGCTGGCGCGGCGATTCGATCCGCGGCTTACGGCCGCGCGCGACCGGGAGGACCTCGACGCGCGCCTGACCCGGCTCGACGCCGCGATGGCGCTGGCGGTCGAGGGTGCGATCCGCACGCGCGAAGTGCTGGTGGCGGCGCTAAAGGAAGCGAACCTCGAGATGCTGGCCGCCAATAGCGCGGTGATCGCGGAGTACGTGGCGCTGGCTGAATCGGGCGCGGTGGCAATGCTCGAGGCGGCGGCCGATCGATTGTATCTTGCGTCGGCGATTCAAATCGCGGGCGCGTATGAGGCACTGGCCGCCGCTGCCGAATCGATCCCGCGGTTGCGCGCGATGCGCGAGTACCTGGCGGCGACCGGACTGCGAGCTGCCCCGGACGAAGCGGGCAGCCGAGAGAATGTCTGGCAGCATTCGGCGATCGTTTCGCTGGAGACAGAGTGCGAACTGCTCCGAGTCGAGCTGGGGCCGCGAGTTTTGACCGGTCCGCCGCGCAGTCTCGATGCGCTGGAAGCGCGCTTTCAGAAATTCAAATGGACCTATGTGCAATGTTACCTGAGCGCGCATGCGCGCTGGATGGAGAAGATGGAGCGGCTCGAACGGGCCGCGGGAGACGCGCGGCGGTACTTCGACGCGCTCGCGCGGCTCAACGCGATCGCCGCGCTCGGTGCCCCCGCCGGCGCGCATCTCGGCGCGCGGGTCGCGGAACTGAGCGCGCGCATCGTGCGCTGCGAGCTTGGCGGCGCAATCGCGCCCGAGACGATCCCGCGATGCCCGAGCTGCGGGTTTCAGCTGGGAGCGTCGCCGCCACAGGCGGAACTCGACGATACGATGGAGCAGCTTCGGCGTGCGCTCGAGGTCAAGCTGGCGGCGCTGTCGCATAGCATGATCGCGCGGCTGATTCGCGACCATGACCGGGAGAATCGCCTCGAGGGATTTCTGAAGATCACCCAGGCGGCGCAGACGGACGCGCTGGTGCGGGTGCTGGATGAGAAGCTCGCGCGGTACCTGGCGCGCGTGCTGGAGGAATGAGCGAGCGGAACTTTATCTAATGTGAAACCCGCGGTGGGTTTCATTTTTTACGGCTTCCTTCGGCAGGGGTGACCCCTGCACCCAGTACCAAGAGCTAGCGAGCCGGGGTGGTGCGCTTTTTTGGTTGGCCGGGGGGGAAGGCGCTGGCGCGTTTGTGGCGCGGGCGGACGTTGAGACGATCGAGCAGGCGGAAGTAGGAATCGCGCACGATCTCGAGGCCCCACAGCAGCGTCAGGCCGAGCGTGCGGCCGACTCCGCCCGCTATTTCCATCGCGAGAGGAAGACCGCGCAGCGGCTCGATGCGGACCTCGACGCGCGCTTTTTCTTCGGTGGATTCCATCACCGTTCAGAGTAGGTCGCCATGCGCCCACATGCAACTAGGAACCTAACCCCTAACCCCTTCCCGCGCGGGAAGGGGGACCAGAATTTTTGGGCACAGAGACTTCTTTCGTTCCTTGTTTTTTAGGGCGATGGGGACGCGGCGGGGGCGGAGCCGCTCTCGCCTGCGCCGAGGACTGTTAGTTTCACGTCGTCGAATTGAGCTTGCGAATCGTCGGCTGCCCAGAGTCCGATTTTGCCTTTCGCGATTTTGTTGTCGTCGAAATCGAAGATCATCTTATCGTCGTCGTAGCACGAGAAGTGGCCACCCTGGGCCGTGACCTTGAGCCGGTACCAGGTGTCCTTGTCTGTAGGCACGACCTGCTGCTTGAGAGTGGCGAGCTGTCCGTTGGTCATCCGCGAGAGCGCGAAGTAATCATTGGGGCATCCGGCTGACATCAGGTAGAAGTTTTTCTCGTCGACGTAGCGGAAGATGAGGCCGCCGGAACAATCGAAACGTCCGCCGGCGGATTTGAACTGAGCTTCGAGAGTAAAGTCGGAATACTCAGTCGGATCGGTTTCAATTGTCATTGGGTAATACGCGAGCAGGCTGGTCAGCGACTTGAGCATCCTGCCCGCAGGCAAGCCGTAAGTATTGGGCTTGCTGGGCGCGCTGGGGTCGGGGATCACCTGCCAGTCGCCTTCGATCGCTTTCCATCCGGCGGGCACTTCGCCCGCTTTGTCCTGATCGAAATTCCACAGGTGAACTTCGGGGGTCGGCGTGGCGGTCGGCGTCGCGGTTTCGGTGGGAGTTGCAGCGGCGCCTTTTTTCTTTTTCGGCTTCGAATAAGCCGCGGGGCTGATGACGAGCACCGTCATTACTATGCCTGCTGCGACCACCGCGGCGCTTCGCAGCCAAGAATTTCCCGTCTTCATCTATCCTCTCTCTGCCCCGATGAGCTTCAGTCGTCTTAATTCTTGATGTGATGGATCGACCAGCGAATCGGCGCGAGTTTCGCGAATGAATGCCGACGTTGTCAAGCTGAGGTCGGCGAAAGTCGTCAATAGCGTTTTTTCCAGTGAGCGTGCAAGCAGTCTGGCTGCGCGAATCCCATCAACGAGATTCACTTCGTGACGAATAGTCAGACGTATTCCTAGTTTCGCTTTCTATTCGCTACTGACTATTTGAGTTAGTAGTCACTTCAGGTACATCGAGGTGGCGCGAATTACTTGACTGTAGTGGGATAGAGTGGGATGTTGTGGGGCACCGGGGAGGGAGCGGGGTGTTTACTGGTCGGTTCGACCATTCGATCGATGAAAAAGGGAGGGTGAGTATCCCTGCCCGATTTCGCGAAATTTTGCAGCGCGAAAATCACGATCGCCTTTATATCACCAATTACCCGTACGACGGAGAGCGATGCCTGGCGCTGTATCCACCGCACCAGTGGGACGCGCTCAACGCGAGTCTGCAAGCGAAGCCGCGATTCGATCCCCGAGTGCAGGCGTTCGAGACGCTGTTCATCGGTGGAGCGCATGAGGTGCCCGTCGATCGCCAGGGGCGAATCCTGATTCCGACGAATCTGCGCGACTACGCGAAGCTGGATCGCGAGGTGACGTTTTCGGCGCGGCAGGATCATTTTCAACTTTGGGACAAGAAGATCCTCGACAAGGTTTTGAAGGCCACCGAGGAGAAAGTAATGGATCCGGAATTTTTCACGAAGCTCGGTCTGTGACGGACGATGAATCTGGCGGTGATAGACGGAGACGACGCGGCGGACCGGAGGCATGTGCCGGTGATGGTGGAGGAGGTGTGCGGGCTGCTGTCCGCACACGGTCCGCTCGCGTTCGTCGACGTGACGGTTGGGACGGGAGGGCATGCGGAGGCGATGCTACGCGCGACCAGGGCGCGGATGCTCGGGCTGGATCGCGACGCGGCGGCGCTTGCCGTCGCGCGCGACCGGCTGGGGGAGTTTGGCGATCGCGTCGTGCTCGAGCGCGCGGACTTCGGCGAAATTGCGGATGTTATGAAGCAGCATCACTTCGACGGCGCCGACGCGATGCTCGCGGACCTCGGCATGAGCAGTTACGCGCTCGACGATCCGGATCGCGGGTTTTCATTTCGCCTCGATGGTCCTCTCGACATGCGGATGGACATCCGGCAGCCACTGCAGGCGCGCGACGTCGTCAATGAGGAGAGCGCCGAGGAACTCGCGCGCATCATCTATACGTACGGCGAGGAGCGCGGGTCGCGGCGGATAGCGCGGATGATCGTCGAGGCGCGGCGTCGCGGTCCGATCGAGACGACCGGGGAATTGCGCGCGATCGTCGAGCGGGCTCTGGGAGCGCATCGGCGCGCCGGAGCGCATCCTGCAACCCGCACCTTCCAGGCGCTGCGAATCGCGGTGAATCGCGAGATGGAAAGTCTCGCGGCACTGCTGCGTGACGGCCCCGCGATGCTCAATCCGGGCGGGCGGATGCTGATGATTTCGTATCATTCGCTCGAAGACCGTCCGGTCAAGGAGCGTTTTCGGGAGTTGGTGCGGGCGGGAGGATACACGGCGATTGCGCGAAAGGTGATCAAGCCGTCGTCGGCGGAGACCGCGCGCAATCCGCGCGCGCGCAGCGCGAGAATCAGGTGCATCGAACGGAGCGCAGGATGAGCGCGCGCGTGAAACCGACGCGGCGGCCGTCGAAGCTGGTGCCGGCGGTGCTGGGCGTGCTGATTGCGATCGTGGGATTCGCCACGCTGATGATACGGCTGGAAGCGACGCAGGAAGGCTATCGGCTTTCGGCGCTGCACGAAGAAATCGCGAAGCTACAGGACGAAAACCGCGAGTTGCGCCTGACGGCGGCGCAGCTCAGCTCGCATGAGAGACTGCGTGCACTCGCGCCGCAGTATCATCTTGCGCAACCGGGGCGTGGGCAGGTGGTGATGCTCCCATGAATACATCGTTCAAGCAGCGGCGCGCCCGAATTGGAGCGCTTACGCTGACGCTGGCGGCGTTGTTCGGCTTCGCGGTGATCCGGCTGGTAGTGCTGGTGGCATTGTACGGGCCCCGGCTGAATTCGCTAGCCCAGCACGAGCATGAAGGAGAGAGCCAACTCGCAGCGGTGCGCGGACCGATCGTCGATCGCGACGGCGAGCCCCTGGCGTTGTCGGCCGAGACGCGCTCGGTTTACGCGCGGCCGAAGCGGGCGCTCGAGTCGAGCTCGCCGGCCGAGCGCGGCAAGCTGGCGGCAATCCTGATGATGATGCCGATTTCGCTCGAATCGAAGCTGAACAAGGACGCGCCGTTCGTGTGGCTCGAGCGCCGCATCGCGCCGGACAAAGCGCAGGCGATCGAAACGCTCGGAATCGACGGCGTCGGCACGATCAGCGAATACAAAAGGTTTTACCCGGAGAGCAACCTGGCCGCGTCGGTGGTGGGGTTGGCGGGGATGGACGGCCAGGGGCTCTCCGGCCTTGAGTTGCAGTACGACAAGATTGTGCGTGGCGAGGCGGTCGAGCTGAGCTTCTATCATGACGCCCTGGGGCATCCGATTTTCGACAGCCCGCTCGCGCTCAGGGCGCCGGAGCCGGGCGCGCAGCTCGAACTGACGATCGACTCGTCGATCCAGTCGCTCGCCGAGACCGAATTGGCGGCGGAGGTGAAGGCGAGCGGCGCGAAGCGCGGCAGTGTAATCGTGCTCGATCCATTCACCGGCGAAGTGATGGCGATGGCGAACGTCAGCGCCGACGGAGCCAACCTTCACGACCGTCTGCACAACCCGGCGGTCGAGGATGCGTTCGAGCCGGGCTCGACGATGAAGGGGATTCTCGGCTCGATTGCGCTGGCCGATCACGCGATCACGACCGACCGCCAGTTCTATTGTGAGAATGGGCAATTCACGATCGACCGCCGCACGATTCACGACCACAGTCCTCACGGATGGCTGAATCTCGGCGGGATAATCGAAGTGTCGTCGAATATCGGCGCGGCGAAGATCGCGCTGACGCTCGGCGCGGACCGCTACTACGAAGGACTGCGCGCGTTTGGAATCGGATCGCGCACCGGGATCGATCTGCCGGGCGAGGCGGGGGGCTTGCTGAGCAAGCCGGCAGGTTGGAAGGAAATCGATCTCGCCAATCACGGTTTCGGGCAGGGCGTCGCGGTTACGCCAATCCAACTGGCGGTGGCCTACGCGGCGATCGCCAACGGCGGAAACATAATTCGGCCATACGTGGTGAAGGCGGCGTACGATGCCGAGGGCCGCGCGATTCTCACGCATACGCCGCAGGTGATGCGTCGCGCGATCGCGCCCGACGTCGCGCATCAGATGAACCTGCTGCTGCGCAACGTCGTGATGTCCGATGGCGGCACGGCGGCGAAGGCGCGCGTTGACGGTTTTATCGTCGCGGGCAAGACTGGCACGGCGCAGATGGTGAATCCGGAAAACGGCACCTACTACCAGAATCGGCACGTGTCGTCGTTCGTGGGATTTTTGCCGGCGGACGATCCGCGCCTGCTGATCCTGGTGGCGCTGTATGATGTGGGCCACGAACATTTTGGCGGATTGATCGCGGCGCCGGTGTTCAGCGAAATCGCGCAAGGTGCGGTCCGCGATTTGAATATCACTGCGCCGAATCAGCCGTACGATACCGCCAGCATGATTCCGATGCCGGATTTCGGCAAAGACTCGGACGGCAAAAGCGACGCCGCAACAACCACATCCGCGGACGTGGACGACTATCTTCCCGTGTTGACCGGCTCGAAACTGACTCGCGCCACGCCGAATTTCACGGGACTCAGTCTCAGGCGCGTGATGGAGCTGGCGCGCGTCTCGCGCGTCAACGTCGAGGTGCATGGCGGCGGCTACGTCGTCGCGCAGGAGCCCGGCGCGGGCGCTCCGCTGAATCATGCGACGGTTAAAATCACGCTTGCATCGATAGTGGCGGACAGCGGAGCCGAAACTGCCGCGGAATCCGGCGTCGTACCCGCGTCGTACTTCAGTGGCGGCGGCGCGCCGGTCAGGCGAAAGTGAAACTTGGCGAATTACTCGAAGGACTCGACGTCCGTCGAATCGACGGCGATCTGAACGTGGAAATCACGGGCCTCAGCTACGACTCGCGTCAGACGAGGCCCGGTCATCTGTACTTCTCGACGGCCCGCGACGCGAAGCGGAACCGGGCCAACATTGACGATGCATTAAACCGTGGGGCGCGTGCTGTGGTGGTTGGGGGATGGGACGGCGGAGCAGCGCGCCCCGCGGCGACTGTGGTGGAGAGCGAGCGGCCGCGCCTGCTGATGGGCGCGGCCGCGTCGCGTTTTTTCAAGGCGCCGAGCGAGCGCGTCGATTTGATCGGCATCACCGGGACCAGCGGCAAAACCACGACCAGTTACATCGTCGCGTCGATTTTCGAAGCGGCCGGGATGCCCACCGGGATAATCGGCACGATCGGAATTTTCATTGCGGGGAAGAAGATCTACAGCGGACTGACGACGCCCGAGTCGCTCGACTTCGAATCTGCGCTGGCGCGGATGGAGAGTGAGGGCGTGCGTCATGCGGCGGCTGAGGTGTCGTCGATCGGACTCGCGGAAGGGCGGGTCGATGCGCTCAGCTTCCGCGCGTGCATGTTCACCAACCTCGGCCGCGACCATCTGGATTATCACGCGACGATGGAAGAGTACTTCGCGGCGAAGTTGCGGCTGTTCACCGAGATTCTGCCGCGCAGCCGCCGCGCGGACACGGTCGCCATCGTGCGCGGCGACGATCCGTTCGGAAAGCGCGTGCTCGAAGCGGTGAAGGGCTCGAAAATAAGTTTCGGGATGGACCGCTCGCTCGACGTGCATCCCGAGAAATTCGAGGCGGACCTGAGCGGAATTCGCGCGACGCTGTCGGTGCTCGGCAAAAAGATCGAAATCGAATCGCCGCTGATCGGCGAAATCAACTTGCTCAATATCCTGGGCGCGTCGGCTCTGTCGGCGGCCCTGGGTGTCGATATGGATGCGGTGGCGGATGGGGTGCGGCGATGCCCAGGGGCCCCCGGCAGACTCGAAGCGGTGCCGGCGAAAGCGGGAGTCACGGTGCTGGTCGATTATGCGCACAAGCCGGACGCGCTCGAGGCGGTGCTGACGGCGATCCGGCGTTTGCGCGCGGGCAGGATCATCTGCGTGTTCGGATGCGGCGGGGACCGCGACCGCGGCAAGCGTCCAATCATGGGTGAAATTGCGGGCCGGCTCGCCGATGTCCCGGTGTTGACGTCCGACAATCCGCGCAGTGAAGATCCGCTGGCGATAATCGCCGAGGTCGAGAAAGGATTGACGACGACGGGACGCGCGCGAATCGTGAATGAGAAGAAGTTTGCGGATGCGTCGCTCAGCGGCGGATATATCGTGGAGCCGGATCGGCGCAGGGCTATTGGCATCGCGCTTCGACTCGCGAGGGCGGGCGACGCGGTTTTGATCGCGGGCAAAGGGCACGAGGATTATCAGTTGGTGGCGGGACGCGTGCTGTCGTTCGACGATCGGGTTGTGGTCCGCGAGATTGCGGCGGAACTCGACAGCGGGCAGAGTTGAGACTCGGCGAGCGCCGCGATGCTCTACCTGCTGCTCTACCCACTGCACAAACATTATTCAGGCTTCAACGCGCTCAGGTACGAGACGCTGCGCTCTGTGCTGGCCGGGCTGGCGGCGCTCGCGCTGTCGTTGGCTCTGGGACCCATTCTGATCGAACGGTTCCGCGAGCTGCGCATCGGTCAGACGATTCGCGAAGTAGTTCCGCAGGCGCATCAGAAGAAGGCCGGCACGCCGACGATGGGCGGACTGCTGATCGTGGCGTCGATGCTGGCGGCGACGCTGCTGCTCGCCAACATTTTAAATCCGTATGTCTGGATCGCGATTTTCGTGACGCTGACCTTCGGCGCGATCGGTTTCAGCGACGACTACTTCAAGCTCGCGCGCGGCAAAGGTCTGGGCCTCTCCGGCCCGGCGAAGCTGGTGTGGTCGTTCTCGTGCGCGTTTATTGCGGCGGCGTGGCTGTTTCTGTATCTCGGCTTCGATACGCATCTGACGGTGCCATTTTTGAAAAACGTGCATCCCGATCTGCACACCTGGTTTTACATCCCGTTCGCGATGCTGGTGATCGTGGGATGCTCGCATGCGGTGAACCTGACCGACGGCCTCGACGGGCTGGCGATTGGACCGGTGATGACGGTGGCGCTCACCTACTGGGTGTTTTCGTACGTGGCCGGCAATATCAAATTCGCGACCTACCTGCAGATACCGTACATCGCGAACGTCGGCGAGGTCGCGATTTTCTGCGCGTCGGTGATCGCCGCGTCGCTCGGCTTCCTGTGGTTCAACGCATATCCGGCTTCGATGATGATGGGCGACGTCGGCGCGCTGGCTCTGGGCGGCGCGATTGGCACCGTGGCGGTGCTGTGCAAGCAGGAACTCGCGCTGGTGATTGCGGGCGGCGTGTTCGTCGCGGAAGCGGCGTCAACGATCATTCAGCGATATTATTTCAAGGCGACGCACAATCGATTCTTCCTGATGGCGCCGCTGCACCATCATTTTGAGCTCAAGGGCATTCCTGAAACCGTGGTCGTGATCCGATTCTGGATCGTTTCGATAGTGTGCGCGCTGGTCGCGCTGAGCACGCTGAAGCTGCGTTGAATTGATGGAGTTGTCGAACAAACGCGTGATGGTGGTGGGACTCGGAGTCAGCGGAGTTGCCGCTGCGCGGTTCCTTGCGTCGCGCGGCGCAAAACTGGTGATGACGGATCGGCGCGTCGACGTCGAGCGCGGCAAACTACCCTCAGGCGGGCTGAAGCTGGGCGCCGAAGATGCGAGCTGGATGGACAACATCGACCTTGTCGTCACGAGTCCGGGAGTACCGCGCGATTCTATTTTGTTACGCACCGCCACTGAGCGTCGAATCCCCGTAGTCGGCGAAATCGAACTCGCGAGCCGCTTCCTGGAGGTGCCAATCGCCGCCGTCACCGGCACCAACGGCAAGAGCACCGTGGTCGTGCTGCTCGGCGAGATTCTGAAGGCGTCGGGACGGCGCACGTTTGTTGGCGGCAACCTCGGCACGCCATTAATCGACGCGGTCGGCGGTGAATGGGACGTCGCGGTCGTCGAAGTGTCGAGCTTCCAGCTCGAATGGATCGAGAAATTCCGGCCGCGCGCCGGCGTGCATCTCAATTTGAGCGACGATCACTTCGATCGCTATCGCGATCTCGACGATTACGGGCGCGCGAAGGCGCGGCTGTTCGAGAATCAGCAGGCGTCCGACTATGCAATTCTGAATCGTGACGATCCCAACGTATGGAAGCTCGCGAAGACCGTGCACTCGTACGTGATCGGCTTCGGGCACTCGCGCGGCGAGTCGGGAGCGTCGATTTGGTTCGATGAACAAGCTAACGCGATTGTTTTTGATTTTGATTTCGACGACGCGCCGCACGGGCGAATCAGCCTCGAAGGATTTCGTTTGCGAGGGCGCCACAACATCTCCAATGCGATGGCGGCGTCGGCGGCAGCGCTCACACTCGGCATCAAGGCTGAAGAAATCGAACGCGCGCTCGCGTCATTTCGCGGACTGCCGCATCGGATTGAAGTGGTGCATGAGAACGGCGGCGTGACGTACATCGACGATTCGAAGGGGACCAACGTCGGCGCGGTGATCGAGGCGATCGACGCGCTCGCGGCGCCGATAATCCTAATCGCGGGCGGTCTCGACAAGGGCGGAGACTACGCGCCGCTGCGGCGGCCGCTCGGCGAGAAGGTCAAGCTCGCGATTTTGAACGGGGCGGCTCGGGACAAGATGGCGGCGGCGCTCGAAGGTGCAACGAAGATCGAATTGGTGGCGACTCTCAAAGATGCCGTCGAGCGTGCGGCGCGCGCCGCGCGGCCGGGCGACATCGTACTGCTGTCGCCGGCGTGTTCGAGCTTCGATCAATTCAAGGACTATGCGGAACGTGGGAACGTATATAAAGAGCTGGTTCGGGCGCTTTGACGCTGTCAGCTACCGGCGTCCCGACCCGTGGCTGTGGCTGCCGGCGGCGGCGCTGTTGTTGCTCGGGCTGCTGATGGTGCTGAACACGACGTACTTTCTCGGTATCGAGAAAAAGGGCGACGCGTTCCATTTTTTCAAGCTGCACCTCGCGCACATCCTGGTGGGTTTTTTCCTTTTGATGCTGCTCTCGCAATTCTCGCTGGCCGGCCTCCGCCGGATTGCAATGCCGCTCTTCATCGTGTCGATCGTGATGCTGGCGCTGCTTTACGTGCCGGGTCTCGGGCTGATGAAGGGCGGCGCGCGACGATGGCTCCGGCTGGGACCGGTGATCGCGGAACCGTCGGAGCTGGTAAAATTCGCGCTGGTGTTTTTCCTCGCGAAGTTTCTGAGCAAGCGACAAGATCGAATCCGCGAGTTCAAGCATGGACCGCTCGCAGTATTTCTGATCGTCGGGCCGATCACGCTGTTGATCTTGAAGCAGCCGGACTTCGGCAGCACCGTGATGATCGCGCTGATCCTGTTCGCGATGCTGTGGGCGGCCGGTGCGCGCTGGCAGCATCTTGCGGTTGCCGGCGGAGGTGCGCTTGGCCTGCTGGCATTCCAGGCGGCGGCGAAGTCGTACCGCATGAAGCGGCTGACGACCTTCCTCGATCCGTGGTCGGTCGCGCGCGGCGCGGGATTTCAGCTCGTGCAATCGTTCATCGCGCTCGGCGAAGGCGGCAAGTGGGGCGTCGGTCTCGGCGCGGGCCGCCAGAAAATGTTCTATCTGCCGGAGGCGCACACGGATTTTGTGTTCGCGGTTGTCGGCGAGGAGTTCGGGCTGATCGGCGCGGCAGTGGTCGTCGCGCTGTTCCTGGTGATTCTGTTTCGAGGCATGAGGATCGCGCACGACGAGCCCGATCCGTTCGCGAGCCTGCTCGCGGTGGGATTGACCGCGCTGCTTTCGATTCAAGCGTTGATCAACATGTCGGTGGTGATCGGGCTGATCCCGACGAAGGGCTTGCCGCTGCCATTTCTGAGTTACGGCGGCACTTCGATCATCATCGCGATGGCGGCGTTGGGTGCGCTACTCGCGCTCGGGCGCCGGCCGGCGGTGCGATGAAGGTGATAATCGCAGGCGGAGGCACGGGTGGGCATCTTTTTCCAGCGGTCGCGCTGGGCGAGGAACTGATTCGCGAGCGTCCCGATATCAACGTGCTGTTCGTCGGCACCAGCGCGGGACTCGAGGCGAAGTGGCTGCCGAAGAGCGGGTACCGCTACGAATTATTCGAGATGCATGGAATTCGCGGACATAGCGCTATCGAGCGGGCGCGTGCGTCGGTGGAATTCGTTCGCGCGATCGGGCTCGCGACGTCGTTGGTCAGGCGGTTTCGTCCGAGCATCGTGGTGAGCGCCGGCGGTTATGCGTCGGCGTCGATCGGCGCGGCGGCGATCCTGACGCGTACGCCGCTCGTGTTGATGGAGCAGAACACGCGTCCGGGTCTCGTTAATCGAACCTTGTCTAGATTCGCGAAAAAGATTTGTGTCGGCTTCAGTGACAGCGCGAGCTACTTCAGTTCTTCTAAAGTGGTAGTGACGGGGAATCCTACCCGCTTCCGATACCGGCCTGACCGATCGCCCCGAGGGGACAGGCAATTACAAATCCTTGTTTTAGGCGGTTCGTCCGGGGCGCATCGCTTGAATATTGGTGCCGTAGGGGCTTTCAAAATCTACGGAAAAAGTGTTATAAATTTGCACGTAGTCCACCAGACCGGGGAGGCGGATGAGGAGTTGGTGAGGAGTGCTTACCGCGAAATTGGCTTCGCGGCGGAGGTGGTGCCGTTTATCGACGATGTCGCCGACGCATTGCATCGCGCCGATTTGGTTATCTCGCGTTCAGGCGCGATGACGGTTACGGACATCGCTCTTGGCGCGCGTGCGGCGATTTTCGTGCCGTATCCCTTCCACAAAGATCAGCAGCAAGTGCACAACGCGCGCGTGCTTGAAAAACGCGGCGGCGCAATAATAGTCCGCGACGACGAACAGCTTGCGCCGAACCTCGCACGCGAACTCGGCGCGCTCATACAAAATCCGTCGCGGCTCGATGAGATGGGAGAACGAGCGCATCAGGAGGCGCATCCGGATGCGGCGCGCGAGATAGCCAAAATTTGTTTTGAAGTTGCGGAGAGAGCGGCTGCGTGAGTGAACTGCACGCAAATGGTCTTCTGACGCGTCAGCGGAGGCTGCACTTCGTCGGCATCGGCGGCGCGGGCATGAGCGGAATCGCGGAGTTGTGCCTGAAGCTCGGGATGCGAGTTAGCGGATGCGATTTGAAACCCTCGGCTACCGTGACGCGGCTCGCGTCGCTCGGCGCGGAAATCAGCCAGGGGCATCATCCGGCGCATCTGAAGGACGACGGCGGAATCGACGCGGTGGTAATCTCGTCGGCGATAAAATTTTCGAATCCTGAAGTCGCGCGAGCGCGCGAAATGAAAATCCCGGTGATCGCGCGGGCCGAGATGCTCGGCGAGCTTCTGCGGATGGCGAAGCTCGGCGTCGCGGTCGCGGGAACTCATGGCAAAACCACCACGACCGGCCTGATCGCGCTGATCATGGAAGAGGCAGGACTCGATCCGACCGTCGCGGTCGGTGGAAATATTCGCAATACCGGGAGCAACGTGCGCCTGGGCCACGGTGAGTTCATGGTGGCCGAGGCCGACGAGAGCGACGCGTCGTTCCTGCTGCTGATCCCGACTATCGCCGTGGTCACGAATATCGACCCGGAGCATCTCGATCATTACGGCACGATGGATCGAGTGCGGGATGCGTTCGCGGACTTTATCAATCGCGTGCCGTTCTATGGCGTGGCGGTGCTCGGAATCGACAACGTGAACGTGCGCGGGCTGGTGGCGTCGATTCGCAAGCCGATGGTGACCTATGGCGTCGCGGCGGACGCGGATCTGCGCGCCGAAAAAATCGTAATCGACGGTCTGTCGACTCGCTTCGAGGTGATTCGCGAAGGCGAGAACCTTGGGCGAGTGACGATACCCACGCCGGGCGTGCATGTTGCTCTTAACTCGCTCGCCGCTCTCGCGGTCGCGATGGAAGTCGGAATCAGTTTCGAGCGCGCGGCCGCGGCGCTGGCGCAGTTTGGCGGAATCAGCCGGCGCTTCGAGATCAAGGGCGAAGCGGCGGGACGAATCGTGCTCGATGACTATGCGCATCACCCGGCCGAAGTGCGCGCGACGCTGGCCGCCGTGCGCGCGTCGTTCAAGCGCCGCGTGGTAGCGGTCTTTCAGCCGCATCGCTACACGCGGCTGCGCGATCTGTTCGACGATTTCCTGTCGGCATTCGATGACGCCGACGTGCTCTACCTGTTCGACGTCTATCCGGCCGGCGAGGAGCCGATTGCCGACGTCTCGGCGCGGCGTCTGTACGAAGCGCTGCGTGCGCGAGGGCATCTCGAGGTTCACTACCTTGGTGCCGACGAGGATCCCGCGGCACGAATTGCGGCGGGCTCTCGCTCCGGCGACGTGATCGCGACTTTGGGTGCGGGCGACATTTACAAAACGGGCGGCGAAATACTGAACGCGCTCAACGCCGAGGTCAAAGTCCATGAAGGCGCTTGAGGGCGAGCTGCGTGCGAAATTCGGCGCGCGAGTGCGCGCGGCGATGCCGTTGGCGGAGCTGACCTCGTTTCGAATCGGAGGACCTGCGGACTTGTTCGTCGCCGTCGAAGATGAGCCCGAGCTGATGCATGCGAAAGCCGCCGCGTATCGCGCGGGCGTGCCGTGCTTCTGCCTCGGGGCGGGGACCAACCTGCTCGTGAGCGATCGCGGGATGCGCGGGCTGGTGGTGAGGCTCGGCGATGGCTTCGGAAAAATAAACATTGACGACACCAGAGTCGTCGCCGGCGCTGCGGCCGCATTCGGCGCCCTGGTCCAGGAAGTTGTCGACCAGGGTCTTGAGGGGCTCGAATTCGGCGAAGGTATTCCCGGCACGGTGGGCGGCGGATTGGTGATGAACGCGGGTGCGTTCGGCGGCGAAATCGCGAAGGTGGTCACGCTGGTGCATGGCGTGACCGAAGCAGGCGAGGCGCTTGCGCTGACCAGGGACGACGTCAAGTTTGCATACCGGCGCACCGAGTTGCCGGATCATTTCATAATCACGCGCGTCGATTTCGAGCTTGCGCGCGGCGATCGCTCGCGGTTGATGGCGCGAGTCGCCGAGCTGAAGGCCAAGCGTGCGGCGCGACAGCCGCGCGGCGTGCCGAACGCGGGCTCGATCTTCAAGAATCCGCCCGGGAATTTCGCGGGCAAGCTACTCGAAGGCGCGGGTCTGAAGGGGACGCGGCTCGGCGGCGCGGCTTTTTCTGATCAGCATGCAAATTTTATTGTGAATCTTGGCGGCGCACAGGCCGCGGAAGTGCGCGCACTGATCGACATGGCGCGCAACAAGGTGAAAGAGCAAAGCGGCGTCTGGCTTGAGCCGGAGGTTAGGATGGTCGGCGACTGGTAACGCGCGGTTGAGGTGGTGGGGTGGCGGCTCGGAGACCTGGAAATAAGGCGGTGGCAGGATGGAGCCCGCGGTTGGGCGGGTTGGTTGTGTGCGCCTTTTTTGCACTGGGCGTGATGACCGGATTCAGCACGACCGGCCGTGCAGTCACGCTCAGAGCCTCCGCGACTCTCAGCTCGTATCGCGATCAAATCATGGTTTCGCTCGCGCCGGCACGCGCGACCGCCGCGAGCTACTCCGCCGTGCTGGTCGAGTGGGCGGGACGCGCCGGGATTTACCGTCGCGCCACCCACGGACCGGGCGCAGCGGAGATTTCGGCCGGCGACATGCGTGACGGCGCAATCGCGATCGTCGAACGGCGCGACGGCTTCTACGAACTGTTCAGCGGTGGCGAACTGCGTGGGCCGGTCTCGCCAGGGGTGCAGGGCGATTTGCCGGTGTTGAGCGGCGCCACGCTCGACAACGCGCGCGGACCGCAGATGGTTGACTACGCGGCGGAGCTGGTGCGCGCGGAAGCGCAACTGTCGGAAATCATTTCGGAGATGCGCGTCGGCGATGACGGCACGGCGTCGCTGTTCCTGGAACGCGAGCAGACGGAGGTCGTGATCGATCTCGACCGCGCGACGCCGGAAATTCAGCGCGCGATCAAGGTGCGCGAGCAGTGGCAAGGGCGCGAGAACCTGATCGCGGCGCTCGATCTGACGACGCCGGGGCTCGCGGTAGTGCGCCTGCATGTGGCCGAACGTAACCATTCGAAGCATAAGAGCGGTATTCAAAAAGTTTTGCTCCAGCCGGGCGAGGAGCCGGTGACGCGATGAGAAATCTGCTCACCGGTCTGGACGTCGGCACCAGCAAAGTCTGCGCAATCGTCGGCGAGTCGCTGGCCGACGGCCAGTTGGCGACGCTCGGGTTCGGGATCGCGCCATGCACGGGGTTGCGCAAGGGCGTCGTGGTCAATATCGAGGCGACCGTCGACGCGATCAAATCCGCCGTCGAGGAGGCTGAGAAAACTTCCGGCGTGCGTGTGGGCTCGGCCGTGGTTGGCGTCGCGGGACCGCATATCAAAGGCCTCAACAGCCATGGGATCGTCGCCGTGCGCGGCGGTGAAGTAAGTTCGCGCGATGTCGATCGCGTGATCGACGCTGCCCGCGCCGTCGCAATCCCGCTCGATCGGCAGGTGCTGCATATCCTGCCGCAGCAGTTCGCCGTCGATGAGCAGGAGGGCGTGCGCGAGCCATACGGGATGGCGGGAGTGCGGCTCGAGGCGCGCATCCACATCATCACCGCGGCGCAGAGCTACGGTCAGAATCTCACCAAGTGCTGCGAGCGCGCGGGCGTGACGCCGTCCGAAATGGTTTTTCAGCCGCTGGCGTCGGCGGACGCGGCGCTCTTTCCGGAGGAACGCGAGCTCGGTGTCGCGCTCATCGACGTTGGCGGCGGCACCACCGACATCATCGTGTTTCACGGCGGCGCGGTGATGCATACCGCCGTGCTGCCGATTGGCGGGAATCATCTTACCAGCGATATCGCCGCGGGATTGCGCACTCCTATTTCCGAGGCGGAGCGGCTCAAGGTCACGTTCGGCGTGGCGACCAACCAAGTCGTGCGGCGCGACGAGATGGTGCAGGTGCCGGGAGTCGGCGGACGCGAACCGCGCGTCATCGCGCGGCGCCTGCTCGGGGAAATAATCGAGCCGCGCATGGAAGAGATTTTCACGATGGTGCAGCGCGAGTTGCTGCGCTCCGGCGTCTCGGACGGCCTCGCCTCGGGTATCGTGCTGGTCGGAGGAACCTCGCTGCTCGAGGGCACGCAGGAACTGGCCGAGCGCATCTTCGGCGTGCCGGTGCGGCGCGGCCTTCCGATCAACTTGAAGGGGCTGCCGGAAGAGTTGATGAAGCCGATGTACACGACGGCCGCTGGCTTGCTGCTGCATCAGAGCGCGGCGGGTGGAAATGGCAATGGCGTTGGAAAAGCGGGCCGACTGGGACGCCTGCGTTCGCGGCTTGGCGATTGGGTGAGAGACTTCTTTTGAAAAGTGAATCGAAACAAGAAATTAATGGGCAACAAATTTTGCCGGTAGGTGGTGGAGGAGGATCTGTGATGATTGAGTTGGTGAGTAATCCCGACCCGGGCGCGAGGATCAAGGTAATCGGTGCAGGTGGATGCGGCGGCAATGCGGTCAACCACATGATCAATGTGGGACTGCGTAACGTCGATTTCATCGCCGTGAATACCGATATCCAGGCGCTGCAGAATAACCACGCGCCGCTGCGCGTTCAGATTGGCCCCGAGATCACGCGCGGACGCGGCACCGGCGGCAATCCGGAAATCGGACGCAAGGCCGCGCTCGAGGACGAAGAGCGGATTCGCGAAATCCTGTCCGAAGCCGAGATGGTGTTCGTGACGGCCGGAATGGGCGGCGGCACCGGAACCGGCTCTGCGCCAGTGATTGCGCGCATCGCGCGCGAGCTCGGTGCGCTGACCGTCGGCGTCGTGACCAAGCCGTTCCAGTTCGAGGGGCGCCGCCGCATGGCACAGGCCGAAGAAGGACTGCGCGAGCTGAAGAACGCGGTCGACACGCTCATCACGATTCCCAATCAGCGCCTGCTCTCGGTCGCGAGCAAAAATACGTCGTTGAAGGAATCGTTCCAGAAGGCCGATGACGTGCTGCTGCAGGCGGTGCGCGGAATTTCCGAACTGGTCACAGTGCACGGGCTGATCAACCTGGATTTCGCGGACGTGAGATCGATCATGGCCGAGATGGGCATGGCGATGATGGGCGCGGCGACCGCCTCGGGCGAAAATCGCGCGGTCGAGGCGGCGCAGCGCGCTATTTCGAGCCCGCTGCTCGAGGACGTCTCGATCAAGGGCGCGCGCGGCCTGCTGATCAACGTGACCGGCGGCTCCGACATGGCGCTCTACGAAGTAAACGAGGCGGCCAGCCTGATCCAGGAAGAGGCGCACGAGGACGCGAACATCATTTTCGGCGCGGTGATCGACGACGCGATGTCGGATGAGATTCGCGTCACCGTTATCGCAACCGGGTTCGGCGACCTCGATAGAAGTTCGCGCTATTCGCCGTCGGGCGCTCCGGTCACCGCGCCGATCGCGGCGGCCTCGACGCGCCCCGTCGATCCGATGGAGGTCAAGCAGCCGGCGCCGCCGCCCGCGCAGGCGGGCCAGGTCAGGATGTTCCCGGGCAACAAGCCGATCCGCAGGATGGGGCTGGTCGTCGACGACAGCACGCTCGACATCCCGGCCTTCAGGCGGCGCGGTGAAGACGGTGGCCTCGCGGAAGGAGAGAAGCTCGAGCCGAACTCGCTGCTAGACGGCGACGACAAGCTCGACATCCCGACCTTCCTGCGCAAGCATCTCGACTAGCGCGGGAACAGGTTCCATCTATTGATGCGGCGCCGAGGTCGGTTGACTCCGGCCCGCGTCCTTTTGCGGGCATTTCGAGGGCGTTAGGGCAGTCGGCGCAGAGTCCTTGAATCGCGCGCTACGCTCGACCTTCTAAATTTGATGGCTAGAAGCAGTCGGACTAGACTCATTTCCATGAAATGGCAGATTCGTGAAGCTAGGGCGCGCTTCAGCGAGATGGTGAAGCGCACTCTTAGAGAAGGGCCACAGACGGTAACCCGTCGCGGCGAGCCTGTCGCTGTGCTCGTTGGCGCCGAGGAATATAAGCGCCTCAGTTCAAGTGCCAAAAGCTTCAAGACATTGCTCGCGTCGGCGCCGCTGCAAGGCGTCGAAATTCGGCGGTCACGCGACAAAGCACGAGTGATCGCGCGAGCGTCACGAAGGGTGCGCAGGGAAAGCATGCGGGTCAATGAGGAGTTCGATGCGATCGAGCGTGATCCGGAAGCCTCAGCGAGGTGAAGTCCGGCGCGCGGGACGCCTTCGATCAAAAGAGAATCAGAATCTGAAATCGCGCGCGAAAGGAATCGCGCGCTGACTAAGGACCCTCACCTTCATCCTCTCCCTTTCAGGGAGAGGGGAAGAATTTCGATCGCCGCTAGCGGCCGGCGGCGACTCGCGGTGCTGGAGCCTCGGTGCTGAGCGATTTGAGGATCGCCTCGCGGCGATCTTTCAATTCCTTCGGCATCGTTGGGCCGATCTTTTCGAAGAATTCGGCCGCGGATTCGAGCTCCGCTTTCCATTCCGCGGGATTCACGGCGAGCGCGTCTCGCGCGGCGCTGCTGGGGAGATCGAGTCCCTTGAAATCCAGATCGGCTTCATTGGGAACGATGCCGACCGGCGTTTCGCGGCCACCGGCGCGTCCGTGGATTCGATCGAGCATCCACTTGAGCACGCGCATGTTCTCGCCGTAGCCGGGCCAGATGAAATTGCCGTCTGCTCCCTTGCGGAACCAGTTGACCATGAACAGGCGCGGCGGCTTCTTGATTGCGCCGCGCATCTTGAGCCAGTGAGCGAAGTAATCGCCCATGTTGTAGCCGCAGAACGGCAGCATCGCCATCGGATCGCGTCGCAAGACGCCGACCGCTCCTGAAGCGGCCGCCGTGGTCTCGGAGCCCATCGTGGCGCCCATGAAAACGCCGTGCGTCCAGTCGATCGACTCAAGCACCAGCGGCACCGTCGAGGCGCGGCGTCCGCCGAAGATGATCGCGGAAATCGGCACGCCGCGCGGATCGTCGGCTTGCGGCGACCACGCCGGGTTGTTGCGCATCGGAGTTGTGAAGCGGCTGTTGGGATGCGCCGCCTTGTCGGTCGAGCCCTTTTTCCACGGGCGTCCCTGCCAGTCGAGCAGGCCGTCGGGCGGCGGCACGTCCATTCCTTCCCACCACACGTCACCGTCGGGAGTCATCGCGACGTTGGTGAAAATCGTATCGTGCTGGACCATCTTCATCGCGTTCAGATTCGATTTCGCGCTGGTGCCGGGCGCCACTCCGAAGTATCCGTTCTCGGGATTGACCGCCCACAAGCCGCCGTCGGGACCGACGCGCATCCACGCGATATCGTCGCCGACCGTGAAGACCTTCCAGCCCTTGAACTCCGCCGGCGGCGTGAGCATCGCGAGGTTGGTCTTGCCGCATGCGCTCGGAAACGCGGCCGCGATATATGTTGTCTCGCCGTCGGGACTCTGCAGGCCGAGGATCAGCATGTGCTCGGCGAGCCAGCCTTCGTCGCGGCCGAGCACGCTCGCGATTCGAAGCGCGAAACATTTCTTGCTGAGCAGGGCGTTGCCGCCGTAGCCGCTGCCGACCGAGATGATCGTGTTGTCCTGCGGGAAATGGCAAATCAGGCGCCGCTCAGGATTCAAGTCCAGCGTGCAATGAATTCCGCGATTGAAATCGCCGGAGTCGTCAAGTTGCTCGAGCGCCGCGGTGCCCATCCGCGTCATGATTCGCATGTTCAACACGACGTAGATGCTGTCGGTGATCTCGACTCCCACCTTCGACAACGGCGAACCAAGCGGGCCCATCACGTACGGCACAACGTACATCGTGCGCCCGCGCATCGAGCCGTCCAGCCATCCGCGCAGCTTGGCGTAAGTCTCGGCGGGCTCGGACCAGTTGTTGGTCGGGCCGCCGTCGATTTTATTCGGAGTGCAGACGAAGGTCAGTTGCTCGGTGCGCGCGACGTCGTTGGGATTCGAGCGATGCAGGTAGCAGCCCGGCCGCTTCTCCTGGTTCAGCTCGATTAGTATTCCCTCGGCAACTGCCTGTTTGGTGAGCCGACTTTTCTCGGCTTCGGAACCGTCGCACCAAACTATCGAGTCGGGCTTGGTGAGCGCTGCTACTTCTCCGATCCAATCGCGCAGCGCACGGCTGCTGGTCGGCAAACTGTTTGCGTTGTCGTTGCGATCGGGCGTCACTTCATGCGCTCCACATCGGTCTTCGCGAGACGTAACTCCTACTCAACCGGAGGTGCAGAATGCAATCCGATTGAAATGAGTTCGTAATATGTAGATTAGCAGATCAGAATATGCAAGGGCAGAACTATAAGTAATTCTTTACCCTAGCCGAGGAGGCACGAGACGCTATCGGACCCCTTGACTCGCGACGAACGAGTACCGCTTGCGATTTCGGCCGGTCAGTACGCGGCGCTCTTGCGCGCCGAGTCGATCAGCCGCTGGATTTCCTCTTCGGTGAATCCCGCCAGCATCCGCGCCTCTTTCGCGATCGCGACCACTTGCCCGTCATCGTTCTCGATATCTTCCTGCGCGCGCCGTCCGCCGCGGAAATTGAAGACCTCGTCGACCATGTCCTGGAACGCCTGCGCCTTGGCCAGCCGCTCGGGATCACCTTCGGTCAGCTTGCGCATCCACTTCGAGCCCATCCGCACGTGCGTGATCTCGTCGGCGAGCACGTAGTCGACCGAGCGCTCGATCACTTCGTCGCCGTTGCGCTGCGCGATACGGATGAGTTGATCGAACACGTCACACGCCAGCCCTTCGAGGCCGCGATTGATCCCAGCTACCCGCGCCGCCGGATCCATCGCCTGCGTGCATCGCCACAAAATTTCGGTCTCGACGTAATCACCGGGATGACCGCCCATGTACTCGACGAGGCGCTGGAAAATCTCGCTGTGACGCGCTTCGTCCCACACCTGCCGCGCCATGTCGAGCTGGAACTCCCACGGCGCGTCGGGAAAATCGAACAGCGTGCGGCCTGCCGCTTCCATCGCCTGCAACTCGCCGGTATAGATGCCGTGCAAGCGCGAGCGCAGCGTCTCCTCGTCGAACGGCATCGGGCGGCCGCCGTCGAGGCCTTGCTCTTCGCGAATTTCGCGGACCTGGCGGCTGCGCAGTACTACCCAATTGTCGGGACGGGCGAGGCGGTCAACGGGAATACATTTTTCCATCTTTTTAGGTTTTTTTGAGACTCGTTTCGAGCGTTTAGTAGACGGCGCTTTTGCCGAAGCCTTTGACGAGGCGATCGATCTCTTCTTCGGTGAAGCCGGCCAGCAGCCGCGCCTCGCGCGCGATCGTGAGACCCGCGTCGATTTCGATTTCCTTTTCGTTGACGCGCTGCTTGATGTGATCGACGTCCTCGACCCGCTTGCGGCCCGGGCCGAAGTTGAACAGCTCATCGATACTGTCCTGGAACGCCTGGGCGCGCTTGAATCGCTCGGGGTCACCTTCGGTCAGCTTGCGCATCCACTGCGAGCCCATCCGGACGTGCGTGATCTCGTCGGCGAGCACGTAATCCACCGATCGTTCGATAATCGAGTCGCCCATTTTCTGCGCGATGCGAATCAGTTGCTCGAAGACGTCGCACGCCAGTCCCTCGAGCCCGCGATTTATCCCCGCCACGCGCGCCGCGGGATCCTCCGCCTGCGTGCACGACCACAGCACCTCGCCTTCGGGAAATTCGCCGTAATAGGAGCCGACGTACTCGAGCAGCTTCATGTAGATCTCGGCGTGCCGCGATTCGTCCCACACCTGGCGCGCCATGTCGAGTTGGAACTCCCACGGCGCGTCGGGAAAATCGTAAAGCGTGCGGCCGGCCGCCTCCATCGCCTGGAATTCGCCGCCGCAAATGCCGTGCATGCGCGACTTCAGGAAATCATCCTCATAGGGCATCGCGTTGCCCGGCGACAATCCCTGTTCGGCGCGCGCGTTTCGCGTGCGATTCGCGGGCAGCAGGATATGGTCCTCGGGACGCGCCAGCTTGTCGACAGGAATCATTCTTTGCATTCGTTTAGTCTCCCATTATTACTATTCTGACCTGCCAGCCTGTTACCGCGTCCACGCTGAGCGACGCCCGGTCAGGTTCAACGCTTCGCGAACAGTCCACTTGCCATCGGTCTCGCCGAGCCTAAACTGAATCTTGAACGGCTCGACATTGGTTCCGGTGAGTCGCGCTTTTAGAAAATAGTGACGCGAGATACGTCCGCGTCCGATCAGCTCGAACTTATCATACTTGCCCGCCGGAACCTCGCTGGCGACACGCCGCATGTTCTCGAGCTCCTGCGCCGCGGTCATCGCCTCGACGCTCGCGAGGTCGCCGCGTATCAGCGCGTCCAGCAGATGCTCGGCCGCCGCCAGCATCTCGGCGGGTGGCTGGACCACCGGCGCTATCGGCTGCGGACCCATCACATTGCCGCGTTCTCCGAGGTCAGGCATTGCCGTTCCCCGCGCGAGCCTGCTCGATGGCGGCCGCAAGATTCGGAATGTCGCTCCACGACGAGCGCTTGCCCGTCGTGTCCTCGACGCTGACTATCCGCCACGTGCCGTCCGCCTCTTTGCGCCATCGATAGAGCACACGGCGCATCGCACCGCCGTTGGTGAATCGAAGTTTCGAGATGTACTGGAAGCCGACCTTCGCCAGCGCGAGCGTCTCGACCTTCACCGGCTGCGGAATTCGCGCAATCTCCGCCGCCGCATCCCGATGCGCTTCGAGCGCACCTGGCACCGCGAACGCTTCCGCCTTCGCGCTATCTCCAGCCGCGAGCGCCGCCGCATGCGTCGCGATCGCCTCGCGCAGGTCAGTGATATCGTCCAGTTTCTTCATATTGCTCAGCTGCGCCCGACTTTTCTGCGCGGCGCCGGTTCATCCGATTCAAAGCCCGTGACTCCTCCCGACGCGCCGAGCAATCCTTCGAGGTGCGACTGCCAATTCGCGGCGCGCAGATGCTTTTCCTTCGAGTCGAGCAACTCGTCGAGCAGCACGCTGCCGCGCTCGACGTGTCCTTTCTCTTCTTCGACCAGCCGCTGCAAAATTCGCAGCGTCGGCGGCTCGTAAACCGGATTCATTGCCGACAAGTGCGAGCTGTAATGCGAAATCAGGTGCGGCTTGAGCACGCGGTAGATTCCGACCAGCCGCTCGATCGTGTCCTCCCACTCCTCCTTGTCCTCGAGCGCGTTCATGAACGTGACGAACGCGTCGTTGGGCGGCTTGGAAATCTGCGGCTGCGCGCGAAGTTCGGGCAATCGCTTGCCGAGCGCGTCGGTATGTAGCGCGTCCTCGTAGACCTGCTTGGCCATCTCGAGCTTGACCGCCAGCTCCGGCGTGAGCGCGATCCATCCCGCCATCATGCGCATCATGCGCTCTTCGGCGTAACGATAATTCTGGATGTAAACAACGCTCTGGCGGACGCTGTAAACGCCCTCGAGAGTTCGTCTGTCGTAAAGTGCCATCGCAAAAAACTCCTCGATAGTAACCCGTATAACCCGCCGCGTCAGCGAGTCGCGGCCGTAGTGCTCGCTCCGTTGGCGGAGGAAAAAACGAAAAAACGTCCTTCGACGAGCGCCGCAATCTCGCGCCAGTAAGTTTCCTTGTCGGTCCCCTTTAGATTGTTCGCGCCCATCGCCCATCCCGCGCACAACATGTGAATCGCATGGACGGCGCTGCGTGCATCCTCGAACTGAATGACCCCGGTGCGCCGGCCGCGCTCGAGAATCTCGGCCACCGCGCCCAGGTAGTCGCTGCCGATCTTCTTCATCGCCGTGCGATACTGCGGACGGCGTTCGTAGTAGCGGGCCTCATGATGCAGCACGTTGAAGGCCTCGCGATAACGATCGATCACGTCGAGTATCGCGCGCATCACGTCGATCAGCTCGCGGCGCGGATCGCCGACGGTGCGCTCGCGAATGGCGGGCAACATCTCGACGAACTCCGCGACCATCGACTCTGCAATCAGCGGAATAATCTCGTCCTTGCTGTCGAGATAAAGATAGATCGAACCCGCGGCGAGCCCAGCTTCGAGCGCAAGCTCCTTAACCGACGCCTCATGGAACGACTTACGCGCCAGCACCCGGCAAGCAGCCAGAAAAATCTGCCGCCGCCGCGCCCTGACGAGCTTCTCGTCAGGCGCGGGAGTGCGAACAGCTTCAGCAATACGCGGCATCGAGAAATTCAATCTACTGAATGAACGTTCATTTTGTCAAGGGCGCGGTAAGTATCCCCTTGACGGCAGTAAATAAATTCGGCCTAATAGAATCGTCACAATCGACGATTCCAGAGGTTCTAGAAGATAACCGCTGGGGTTGGACAGAGTACTATATTGGGCTTCGAGGGGAACCGTTGTTAATCCATCCCAAAGTACGCAATTGCGTCGCTTTCCTCGGTCGCAAATACAAAGGACAAGAAGACATCATTGCAACTGCGTTTTTCGTACAGGTCAAAGTTGAACATCTATTTTTCGCTTACTTGGTGACCGCTGCGCACGTCATCGAGCACGCAAAGCATCAGTCTTGGTCGGACGATGGGATCATTTATTTGTATCTAAACGGGAAACATGGAACTCGTTTCCAGCCGATGCCTACGAAGATCGAGCACTGGTATTTCCATCCAACCGATGGTGCGGTTGATATTGCTGCGCTCCCTTTCAGAATTTTGCCTGAAGCGGATCACACAGCTCTCGATTTTGAACCTGAGGCAAATCCAGAACGATGGCCAATCAATCTTGGCACCGACGTTTTTATTACGGGATTATTTCTAAGGCACAAGGGACGCGAGCGAAACACCCCAATTGTTAGAACTGGAACGATAGCAGCGATGCCTGATGAAAAAGAACCGATAGATATTGGCGACGCATCGCTCGACGAAGAACGAAACATAAAAGCATATTTGATTGAAACTCATTCGATGCACGGATTAAGCGGTTCCCCGGTATTCGCCAATCCGATCGATTTGGTCAAGATTGGCCCTCAGATCAGCTTACAGGTGATGCATATTTGGATCGGTCTTGTGTCTGCTCATTGGGACGTTGATCAAGATCAAGCAGAACAGAGGAAAATCAATTCTGGCATTGCGATTGTCTCACCTAAAGAATCTGTTTGGGAAGTCTTACAGCATCCGAGGTTAATTGAAATGAGAGAACGCGAAGTCAAGCAAAAGAGAAAACGCGATGCGCCGACGATGGACGATGCTGGCGAGCCGATAACTCAAAAGACTCGTGCGCCAAAGCCGGAAGATCAGATCAGCATTCCGATTCCGACACGCGGGCAATTTGAGCGCGACCTGGCGAAGGCCACGCGGAAGCGAGACAAGAAATGAAAAAGCTAAAATCAGAGAATGAATTGTCCCGCGCGCTGGTGAAACAACTTGATGGTGTCCCGATAAATAAGGCGCGAATGGCGCTTGAAACCGCAATCTTGTTGCTTTCCAGCACGCAGGTTGTTTCGGCGAAAAGTCCCTTATTGCTTAGTAGCGAACGTCTTCCTTTAAGTCGTCGTACAACTTCTTGACGTTCTCTTTTACCTCTCCTATGACTTCTCCGGTTACGTGAGTACCGGCTGCGGTGATCACCTGCATTGCGACCGTAAGTAGCGCAGCAGTATTGTCCTCGATCGCCCTAATCTGTTTCTCCAGCACTTCCTTGATGACCTGGAAATCGTTCTCCATGACAACAGTTCTCCCTGCGATTCTGACCGAATCGCTTTGGTCGGCTTGTCAGCGTATGGGGAGGTCGGCTATGCTGGGGTTGCTTCGTAGTCCAACATCATCCAACGACCGGCGGAACTGACTTGCCGGTTACCCGCACGACGCCCTTGTTAGCAGCAAGGGCGTTTCCGGTTTCCAGACTACCAAAATCACCATCAGCTAGCCACCGATGACTTGCGGATTCTGCCAACAAATGCCTCGAACATATTGCGCCTGCCGAGACTCTTTCGTCGGTTGTATCGGAACGAATACTCATCCAAGTACATCTGCAAATACTTTGCGCTGACGTTGTGATAGACGCCACGAATCCCGTTCTTGGTTAGGCTCCAGAAGCCTTCAATTGTGTTTGTGTGAACGTCGCCATCCACGTACACGCCTTGCGAATGATTGACGCGTTTATGGTTGTAGCCCATCGAGTGGAGGTCTTTGAATACACCGGCTTCATCGCTGAATATCATCGTGCGCGGCAGCACGCGTTCTTTGATCGGATTCAGTGTGTACCCTTTCCAGGGGAGTTCGAGAACTTTGGTAGTGACGCGTCCGCGACGCTCGACCATACCGAGTACGGTTGCCTTGCCCATATTGCGATGCGAACTCCGCTTGTGTTTGTGCTTATTGCGTTCGCTTCCGCCGTACCAGCTTTCGTCAATCTCGACTTCGTTGCTGAGCTTGGGGTCATCGCCGCTTTCATCGAGCATCGAACGAATCTTGTTGAACATGCGCCACGCGCATTTATACGTGACGCCAATTTCACGCTCGATCTGTTTTGCGCTGATGCCGCATCGCGTGGATGACATCAGATAGATCGCATAGAACCAGAGTTTGAGCGATGTAGCTGAATTCTCGAAAATCGTTCCCTTCATTGGATGTTCGTGGTGCCCGCAATTCTGGCAAGCGTATGAAGGGCGGTTCGATTCTCTGTGATGTCTGGTGATTCGCTTGCACGATGGGCAATAGATACCGTTCGGATAGAGCCTGCGAACGAGCGCATTGAGGCACGCTGCATCGTTTGGATACTCGCGCTCGAACTCCATGAACGAGTACAAACCTTCTGACGCGCCCGATCTGATTGGATTGTTTCGATTAACTTTGCTCATACTGCCAATCATGGCATATCGGTAATACTGCCGTCAAGGGGATACTTACCAAGGGCGCGCGATCCGGAAAATTTGGTCCCTCACCCGACGCTCAAGGTCTCGCGTCGACCTCTCCCCACAAACGGGAGAGGGGAAGAAGGAGCCGCGATTCTTCCCCTTCGACTTCGCTCAGGGCTTCGGCTGGTTGAAGCGGAGTCATCCAGACGCGCTCAAGAATGACACAAAAAAAAGTTCTAACAGGCCGCCAGGCCGCATCTTCTCTTAGTACTGGGTGCAGGGGTCACCCCCTGCCGAAGGAAGTGTGAAACCCACCGCGGGTTTCACATTAGATTAGTTCCTCGGTTCCCTCCGCGGTTTCGACCCGCCGCCTCCTTATATATGCTGCCCTCTATGCCCGAGACTTTTCAGAAGGAAAGCGCCCTCGATCGATTCTTCAACCGCTTGATGGGCCGCGCGCTCAAGCTCGGATTCGCGCCCGGATACATGCGATTGCTCGAAGTCCGCGGCCGAAAATCCGGCAAGACCTTCACCACGCCCGTCAACGTGCTCGACTTCCAGGGTCGCCGATGGCTGGTTGCTGCACGCGGCGAGACCGCATGGGCTCGCAACGCGCGCGCCGCCGGCCACATCGTACTGCGACGCGGTTCCCGCGCCGAATCCCTGATGGTGCGCGAGCTGGCCGACGCCGACAAGCCCGAAGTCATCAAGGCGTTCGTCGATCGCTTCGCGTCCCAGGTCCAGCGTTTCTTCGACGTGCCCGCCGGCTCGCCCGCCAACGCGTTTGCGGCCACCGCGTCCCGCACCCCAGTCTTCGAGCTGGTCGCCGGCGGTTAGAGTGTTGTGTCCTGTAAGTATCTTCAAAAAAGTTCAGGTTCATTCTGGTACGACCAGCGAAGGGACTCTCTTGTGTGGTTCCCCCTTTCCGGCCCGGAAAGGGGGCTAGGGGGATAGGACGGCGACGTTCACCATAGGATTTTTCTGTTCCCCTTCCCCATTCTTTATGGGGAAGGGGCCAGGGGTTAGGGTTTTGTTCTTAAATTTATTTATGGGACACGACACCAGGCTCCACGATTTTATTTTGTGAGCGATCCCGCACCAACAACAACAGCGAAAGCGACTTCAAGCGACGAGCAGCTAGTTGCCGCCGCCGCCGAATCCGCCGCGCACGAGCGCGTCACCGTTCTCGCGCTGGTCGCGATGCTCTTTTACCAGGGTTACGCGGTAGCAATCGTCTCGGTCGCCGCACCGTGGATTGGCACCAGCTTCCACCTCGACGGCGCCGGCATCGCGCGCCTGTTTGCATGGATCTCGCTGTCCGCGCTGGGCGCACTCGCACTGTCGCGCATGATCGATCGCTACGGACGCCGCCGCATGATCCTGTGGTGCATGGCCGCGATTCCCATTTGCAGCATCGGCACGGCAATAGCGACCACGCTGCTGTGGTTCACGATTTTTCAGATCGGACTCTATGCGGTCGTCGGCGCCGCCGGCTCCGGATGCGTCGTGATGCTGTCCGAGGAGCTGCCCATCGCACGCCGCGCGCGCGGCCAAAGCTTCGGCGGCCTGGCGAGCGCGATGGGAGCCGGACTCTGCGTATTCCTGATGCCAATTTTCGTGGCCTACGGATTATCCTGGCGATGGATGTTCGTGATTTCGGCGGCCGGCACTGCGATGCTGCCCGCGATGGCGCGCCTGCTGCCCGAGAGCGGGCGATGGGAAGTTTCGGACGCGTCGGGAATCACAGCCAGGACGCGTTTCTACGACGTCTTCCAGCCGCTCTACCGCAAGCGCTCGATCACGATGATCGTATGCGCGCTCGCCGCCGCCATATCAACCACCGGCGCGAACGCGTTCAGCTACTATCACGCGGTCTCGGTGGTCGGGATGTCAGCCGCCGGAACCAGCACGATGACCATAGTCGCCGGCGGACTGGGATTGTTGGGCTTTCCGCTCGGCGCATGGACCGCCGAGCGATTCGGTCGCGTGCCGACAGTAGTCGCCTTCGGAATCGCAATCACCGCCGGACACCTATGGTACTTCTGGGGCCCGCCGACACATTTCGCATGGCCCCTGATGTGGCTGTCGGCGGGCTTTTTCTGGTTCAACGTATGCGACAACGGCGGCACCGTCGCGAGCAACGTAGCGGCAACCGAACTGTTTCCCACTCCGCTACGCGGCACGATGATAGGATGGTTCGCCCTGGTAAGCGCGATAGGCGCAGTAATCTCCAACGCCGCAACAGCAATCCTGGCAAACAAAATGGGCGGCCTATCAATAGTAGTAGGCGCCCTATCAATAGTAGGAATCCCAGCCGCAATCCTATTCGGCAAAATGATAGACGAAACCAGAGGCCTATCATTAGAAATGGCAGCCAAAGAAGAACAATTCACCTCAGAGAACTGACCCCCTCCTTATCTTGTCCCCCTTCCCGCGCGGGAAGGGGTTAGGGGTTAGGTTCCTCGTCTTCATTCGCACTTTCTATTGTCATTCTAGAGCGAAGCGAAGAATCCCGGATCCTTCTTCTACATCTCCCGCAAGAACACCTTTGCGAAAATGAGCGCACTGCCTTTCTTCCCCTCTCCCTATAAGGGAGAGGATCGAAGGTGAGGGTCCTAATACAGCGCGCGATTTTTCCGCGCGCGATTCAGGATTCTGCCTCTGCCTGCTCGCACCTACATCTGGTAACACGTATTGAGGCGACCTAATCTGCAACATGGCAGCTTGACGCTGTCGAAAGGGGGCAGTAATGGATTGGTTTCTCTTCGACCCGATGTTCCTTTTCTTACTAGAACTCCAATGATCAGACCATTGATGGTCGGGGCGATTGTTGCCGTTGCAATGCTCGCCCAGGCATGTGGGAAAGAACCGGTTCGTGCGGAATTGGAGCGGTTACAAAGACAGAAGGGACTTAACCTGGTCTCGGTGTACGATAGCGAGATCTACACGGTCGATTTTGCTAGCCGTTCGAAAAAGAGCGCTCTGCCATTTCCCGGCAGAGGCGGTGCAACCCATGGCGTAATCTCGCCTAACGGAACCGAAATAGCTTTCGACTACGGTCACCTTGGAATCATTGGGATTGATGACACTGGCCTGCGGCAATACCTCGGCTACGCTTATCCGCGCACCATTTGTTGGTCCAAAGATAAATCCAAGGTGGCATTCGAGGCGCGCGGGTGTTGCGCTCAGGATCTATGGATTCTTGACCTCAATTCGGGCGCCATAGAAAAGGCCGTGGCTGCTCCACCCAAACTTGTCGAACCGTTCCTTACGTCTCAATGCTGGTCGCCGGATGGGAAGCAATTCGTCTATTGGCTCAACACAGCTGAAGGCGAAGTTCGGACCTTCGACACCGCGACGAAGAACTCGCACAAGCTCGCAACTGGCACCAGTCCGACTTGGTCTCCAGATGGGAAGTGGATTGCCTTTCTTTCCGACGCAGGGTTTTTCGGTGATTCATATTTCGCGGTTAGCCCTTCCGGGAATGAGAAGAAAAAGCTTGTCCGAACGGCAGAAGGGTATGGCGGCCTTTATTGGTCGCCCGATTCGCGCTTCGTGGCCTATTGGGGCAGCCTGAGCATATCCGAAATCATTCATTCCTTCGGCGTGAAAGGCCTCCTCAATTTCTCAGTGTTTCGGCTTAGGGTCACTCGGTTGGACGATGATTCGGAAGATTGGGTCCTAGAAAACGAATCTATGTGGGATTACCAGTGGGTGACAAACACGGCGCTTAGCCCGCACTGATCCACGATTTGCCCGTCTAGCCGGCGAAGGCACCATCGCACTCTATCGATTGTCGTCGCGCAGCGTTGGAGGGCGGTTTGCCGCAAAACTACCCCGTGAATGCTGTGCGCGCTCTTTCGTCGGAACCATCCCAAACGATCCCGTCTCTTTTCGCGACGTATCGTTTTACACGGATCCTGGCTCAGCGCCCGATCCGGATCGAATGCAAGCTGCATCTGCATCAGATGTTCCATCTTCGGCCCGAACGCCTTCTCGACCCTCAAACCTATCTCGCTTGGAATGACAAATTTCCCTGACTATTCGCGTTTCGTCCTCCTGAACTAAAAACGTTTCACGTGAAACGTTTTGAGTCTAAACCTCAATAGCCACAAGGGTTTTTCATCGATTGCGCGACGTTTCACGCGCAATTTGTGTGACTCGTTGTCCGCAGGTGGATCAACTGCTTGTGAGCGATTAGAAAGAACGTTTCACGTGAAACATTTTCGGCTGAATCGCCAGCGAATAGCTGCCTTTTTCGGAGATCGGCCCGCGAATTCGGCTGCATGGTGCGGGGAACGCCATTATTCGACAGTCAGTGTCGTCTCGGCGAACTCTTTTTTTTCGGAATCCCAGGCGAAGGCGGCCGCGCGCGCGAATTTGCCGGCGCGGACCGACATCACGATGTACACGGTGTCGGGATAGTCGGGCTCCGACGGATCGAACGAGCATGCTTGCGCGCGGTCGGTCGCGGAAAAGTACGCGTCGTGATCGGGATGCGAATGGTAAACGACCCGGAGCGCGAGCTTGCGGCGATCGACTTCGTTCATCACCGCCAGATGCTCCTTCGGCTCCATCAGGAACGCCGTGCGCGCGTCGCGCGGGTACGCCGCGGGATCTTTCGCGTGCATCCGGTCCTGGATGTTGGCGATCGGGCGCACGTCTTCGACCGAGTCATCGCCGATGATGAACCCGCAGCACTCGAACGGGAACTCGCGCTCGGCTTGCGCGACGATCGCGTCCATGCTCGCGCGGCGTATCGATACGGCCTTCATCCTTTCTCCTTGTTTTTAGTTTTTTCAGTGACTCGTTTCGCAGCTCGGACGAGTCGAGTGAGCATCCGATTCGTCTCCGCGTCGAGGCCGAGGCGATCGGCAAGCTCGACGATCTTACCGTTCAGCGCGCCGATATCGGTGCGTCCGCGAACGTGAAGGTCGTGCAGCATCGTCGGCCGATGACTGACCGTCGGCGGGATCAACTGCTCGTAAAAGACTTTTCGATATTCCTCCGCGCTTGAAAAGGGCAGCGCGACGCCGAGCGCCCGCGCGACTGCGAATGCTTCCTCGATCGCGCGATCCATTATCGCCCTCAGGTCCGGATCGGCCGCGAGCGCTCCGTAGGGCTGCTGCAAAAGCGCGCCGAGCGGGTTCAGCGCCACGTTGTAGAGAATCTTGGCCCACAGCACCGGCATGATATCGTCGACAGCCACCGTGGGAACGCCGGCCGCGTCGAGCATCGCGGCGATCGCGCGGGCGCGCGCGGCAAGCGCCGGCGTGTCCTCGCGATGAAGCGCGGGCGCCGGTCCGATTGCGACCGGTGGCTCGGCAAAAGCGGTCACGCGGGCGCTCCCGGGCGACGGCATCTCCGCGCCGAAGATCACGCGCGCGCCCAATACGCGCCGCCGTCCGAATCTTTCGATCAACATTTCGATATTGCCGAGGCCATTTTGCATCGAGACGACCACGCCGTCGTCCGTCAAACGATCCGACAGCGCCGCCGCCATCGATTCGGTGTCGTAACTCTTGACCGCGCAAAGGATCAGCCCGAAACGCTTGCCGAGGCTCTCGGGCTCGACTGCCAGCGTCATGCCAGTGACGGTCCGCTCGCCAAACAGCCCAGAAATTTTCAAGCCCCCGCGCGCAATCGCTTCGAGATGCGCTCGCCGGCCGAGCAGCGTTACGTCGTGCCCGGCGTCATGCAGCATCCCGCCAACAATCGAGCCGATCGCGCCGGCGCCGGCGATCAGGATGGGAGAATTGGTGGTCATCGTGGCGAGGTTATCGGTCGCCGATTCGTCTGACAACGCCGCCGCTTGCGGCCGGGCAATCGCGCACAGTAGACGTAGGGGATGGAACGGACATCGATTCGGCTGGGCGGCGTCGAGCTGGCGTCGTCGGTGATGAACGCATCGGGGGCGCGCTCGGCGGAACGCGGCGAGCTCTACGAGCTATGCGCGGTGCACGGCGGCGCCGTGGTCTTCAAGTCGTGCAATCGCGCCGGGCTCGAGATGCCGGAGAACCTGAAGAATCGCGGCGTCGAGTATTTTCAGTCAATTGCCGGCGAGCTCACTGCTCGTAACAAGAAAGTTGTCGGCAGCGTGGTCGGCGCCAGCGAAGATGAATTCGTCGAGGTTGCGAGGATGCTCGATCGCGCCGGCGTCAGTATCGTCGAGCTGAACCTGGCCGACGACTACGTTGTGAAGTCGGTGGCGCCGTTCGCGTCGTTCGAGCGCCTGAAATCCCTGCTCGGCAAAGTTCGCGGCGAGACCGGATGCGTGCTGGCGGTGAAAGTGCCGCCGCGAGTGCCGTTCGAGCCGCGCGCAATCGCGGACCTGTTCAAGTCGATGCGCATCGCAATCGCGGTGTGCGCCAACGATCTTCCCAAAGAGATCGCAGTCGACATCGCCAGCGGGGAAATCGCGGGTCCGCCGCGCGCGCTGTCGCAAGCGCACGCGTTTTTCAAGGAGAGCGAAAATTTGCTCGATGTGGTTGCGGTCGGCGGAATCAACACGGGTCGCGACGCCTACATCGCGCATTTGACCGGCGCAAACGCGGTGCAGGTGGGATCGGCGCTGATGAAGGAAGGCGCGGGCGCGCTGGGTCGAATCGATAGCGAACTGGACGCGCTTCTCGCCGAGAGAGGCCACCAGTCGGTGTCTGAAATCGTGGGCAAGGCTCGCTTCACGGGATGAGTCCTCGCGCATCTCGACCGCCGGCCGCAATGCCTTGCTCCGCTTCTCGCGGCTCTGATAGTTTCGGTTTTTCACTCTCAGGCGCGCACGTGGCGCGCGTTCGTGTTTTGGGTTTTCAGGCATCGCACCCAAGGTCCCCGTCGTCTAGCTCGGCCTAGGACACCGGCCTTTCACGTCGGTAACACGGGTTCAAATCCCGTCGGGGACGCTCAGCTTTTTAGACACCCGTCCTGTAAATTGTCCGCCTTTTGTGCGTGACGACGCGCCCACTGGCGTCAACTCAACTGGCGCGGGAAACGTCACACCCTGGTCGCGAGAAATAGGACCGCGCCGCTGAGCCCGACTACTATTGATGCGTACCAGACCGGGCGCACCCGGGTGAGTGCCGCTACCGCGCCCAGAGCGATAGCGACCTGGAACAGGGCGACGCTGTTGGCAAATCGGTGATGCTGATGCATCAGATGGTCGCCCTCGGCGGACTTCTTATCGCGCTCAGCTTCTTTTTCGCGGGCGACCTGCTCGATTGCAACCTGCTCGCGGGCGTAGCCCTGGCGCTCGTCGGCGAATGACGATGGCGGCTGTTTGCCAAGCGCGATCCATGAAGACTCCGATGCCTGCTGGACCGCGGATTTGATGCCCTTCGCCTGGTAAGCCGCCCAGTTGTCCGAGGCTTCAGCCTGCAGGCGGGTTGCCTCGGTCTTCAGTACGAGAGCCTCGTTCACGGTGCTGCCCGCGCGCAAGGCCGCAACCGCAGCCAGGGCTGCGAAGAGTGCGGTGCTGAGCGCGATCGCCTTCAGCAACGAGCCGCCCGTGCGCTCGAGTTCCTCGTGAATCTTTTCGTCGAGGTTGTCCGTCTCGATTTCCGGTGTCTCGGGCAAGATGCACCTCCTAACCGGGCTTACCGCATCGCACTTTTCAGCTAGCCCGTGCGCATGAGATTTGATCGGCTCCTCTTGTCGCGCAATGCTGTCGTCGGGGACGCCACGGTTCTTTCTTTCACAGCGAGTTGCTTCGCGATAGAAGCAGGCTACCGCCATGCCTTTGAATCCACCATTGATTCGTGCAGACTTAGTTTTCAGAACGGACGCGTTTGCTCCAATGAGGTCCTAAGTGGTGAACGGTTCAGTGTTGTTATAGCGATGAAAGTCACCTTGGTTTCGCCGGAAGGCCCGACTCGAGTCGATCGAGAATACAACGCCGGTCTTGGAGCCGGCTTCTCGGTAGGAACCTCCATTCGCGGACGAGTTCTGGAGTTTCTGCGGGGCAGGATGGCAGACCCTCCGTTTTTGACGTTCGGATATGCGGCGGCAATTCTGCGTCAAAACGGCCATACGGTTGTCAGTTCATCACGAGTTCCTGAGGACGGCGTAATGGTTGTTGCTCCGTCATTGGCGAATTTTACTGGCGATATGGAGGCCGTCCTATCAGCAGCGAGCCGGCCTAATGTTCGATCGATCGTAATTGGTCACCTCGCAACAGTCAGACCTCAGGAGTTCGCTCCCTATTCGAATCTAGTCATCAAAGGCGAGCCAGAGTCGGTGTTTCAGGCAATTCACGGAGATTCGATTCCGGAAGGAGTGGTTGCGGCCGACCCGGTCGGGAGCCTCGATTCGCTTCCGTTTCCGGCTTGGGATGTGTTTGCGATTCAGAAATCCCGATTTTCCTTCGCGTTCCCGGAGAGGCGGTTCGCGTTCGTACAAGCGAGTCGGTCTTGTCCTTACACATGTGGCTATTGCCCTTACGTAACGATAGGGAGCTATCGCCGGCGAAGCATTGAGAACGTATTAGAGGAACTGTCTCACCTGGAGTCTCACTACGGCATTCGTAACGTCGTTTTCCGGGATCCGACATTTACCCTGGATAGGAAGTGGGTCTCGGCGTTTTGCGAAGCGGTTATTCAGAAACATCCATCTCTACGTTGGGAATGCGAAACAAGACTCGATCGACTGGACCCAGAGTTGCTGGTGCTCATGAGACGCTCTGGCCTGACAAGTCTAAAAGTTGGAGTCGAGTCAGCAGACCCTGGTGTTCTAAAGAAGGTGGACCGCACGCCTGGAGTCTTCTCCCATCAGCAGGATATCGTCTCGACCTGCGATAGGCTCGGCATCAAAGTCGTTGCCTTCTACGTGCTAGGACTACCCACTGATACGGAAGAAACGGTTCACGCTACAGTGAACTACGCAAAGCGACTCAACACCAGCATAGCGAGATTTCACATCTTCACGCCGCTTCCTGGAACGCCGCTTTGGGGCGACCTGGAGGATCGGATTTTCGAAACCGATTGGAACAAATTCGACCTATTCAACGTAGTATTTCACCACAAGCACTTGTCGAAAGAGAAGTTGCTTGCCCTAAAAGAATACGCCTATGTTTCGTACTACTTCAGGCTGAGGTACCTCTACGCACTATTGAGCCGTGCCATGCGCGATCGGGTAGGACGTATATCGGGAAGATTCCGTCTTGCGCTTTCGAATTGACATGCGGATCCGGTCGCGCGGATTTTATCGAATGGTTCGATGCGCTGCGATTGTTGCCGCATTTGTTCTGGTTGCGGCTGTCCTGTCGTCGTCGGTCCCGGCGGTTGCCGGTGATGCGGTCGCACATACTATCGACGTGAACGGGGTTAGCCGCAGCTACCTGCTGTACGTGCCTCCCGGGCAGAGCGGAAAACGGTTGCCCGCGTTCATCCTCATGCACGGCAGCGGCAGCACTGACGCACAGCAGGAAACCTACTCGAACTTCGATGCGATCGCTCAGGCGCACGGCCTGGTGGTCATGTATCCGCAGGGGATCGACAAGCACTGGAACGACGGCCGCGTGATCGGGCACGAGTCGGTAGCGGACGATATCGGGTTCATGAAAGCGATGCTGGCGGAGGTGACGGCGCAGGGACTGATCGATCCGAAGCGCGTCTACGCGGCCGGGATTTCCAACGGCGGATTCATGGCGCAGCACATGGCGTGCGTGATGCCCGACGCGCTGGCCGGAATCGCCGTGGTTGCGGCGACGCAGCCGGTCGATGCGGCGTGCCCGTCGCCGCGCCCGATGCCGGTAATCTTTTTTCATGGCACCGCCGACAAATTCGTTCCGTTCAATGGCGGTCCGATCGCTCCACAATTCGGTAGTCGCGGTACCGCGATGAGCAACGCGGAGGCGGTCGCGATTTGGCAGAAGCGCAACGGCTGCGGCGCAGCGAATCGAACGCAGTTGCCCGCCAAGGACCCGGGCGATTCGATGCCGGTGACGGTCGAGACTTATTCCTGTCCGGCTGGGCGCGGGCTGGAAAACGTGATCGTGCAGGGCGGCGGCCACACCTGGCCGGGCGCTCATCAGAGAGCCCTGGTCACGATGATCCTCGGCCCGGTCAGCGACGACATCGACGCCAACGACACGATGTGGAGCTTCTTCGAATCGCAGGCTCCGAAGTGAGCGATGGCTCGTCCATTCGTGCTGCAAAAAAATTCGATGCGGTTCGAACGTCTTCACGAAAAGCTGCTGCCGCGCCGCTTGTTCCTGTGGCGGCTCGCGCGATGGACCGCTCTCGCAGGCGCCGTCATTCTTGGCTCGCTCGCAATCGGCGTATGCGGCTATCACTATCTCGACAGCCTGCCGTGGATCGATTCGTTGCTCAACGCGTCAATGATTCTCGGCGGCATGGGTCCCGTCGATCCGATGAAGACCGATGCCGCAAAGATTTTTGCGTCAATCTACGCGCTCTACAGCGGCCTCGCGCTGATCGCGGTGGTCGGTCTTCTACTTGCGCCCGTCATCCATCGCCTGCTGCACAAATTTCACTTCGCCGACAAGTAGGAATAGATCGAGAGCGGGCCGGTGGCGGACCGCCTTCGAATTGCCTTCAGCGAGATTTCAGTACGGGGCGCTGTGGGGCGATGCGACCGCTTTGTCGACGTCGCTCAGCGGGAAGTCTTCGCCCTTTTTTAGCTTGGCGATCAGTGCTTTTATCTCGTCAATCTTTTTGTCGTAGGTAGCCTGCGTCAGTGGCTCCTGCGACCATCCTTCGCGCGCGACCCTGTCGTGCTTCCTGGCTTCTTGAAGCTTTTTCATCAGCGCGTCCTTGTCCGCCGGCGACAGGCTGGAGGCCATCGCCTCGGTCGCCATCGCGCCCGGCGCAGGCTGCGCAAACGATACCCCCTGCTGCAGCGGCGCACCGAGCCCGGCTATCGCAATCAACGCTACAATCGCGGTCTTCCGCATGCCCATAATTTTTCCTTCCTCCCGATGGTAGCGTCCGAACATTGGCCGCACCAGCGCGTATGTCGTGCCAAATTGACGTTACCGACAGATTAACGGCCGATTGACGCCGAGTGAATTAGTGAGGTCGGGATCGCTCGGCTGCGCAAAGTCGAAGGCTTGGCGGGCCAGAACCGGCCCCTTTGATTGCCATGGCTATTTTGATACTTATCTAATTAGATACGAATCAAAGTAGTTAAGGAGCGCGTGATGGATCCGCGACAGCCCGAAATCATGCTTCAGTTCTGCAAGGCGATGGCCGACGAGAGCCGGCTCAAGATGATCGGCCTGCTTTCCAGCGCCGAGCACAGCGTGCAGCAACTCGCATCGATGCTCAACTTGAAGGAGCCGACCGTCTCGCATCACCTGGCGGTGCTGAAGCAGCTCGAGCTCGTGAGAATGCGGGCCGACGGCAACTTCCGCTGGTATCGCCTTAACGAAGAGGTGCTTGGAAAGATCAGCCGCGCGGTCTTTCGTCCCGAAAATATCGCCAGGTTGGCCGTGACGGCCGACGCCCGCGGCTTCGAGCAAAAAGTCCTCGACAACTTTCGCGACGGAGATCGTCTGCTCGAAATTCCGGTCAGCTACAAGAAGCGATTAGTAATTCTGAAGTGGCTGGCCGGTTTTTTCGCGCTCGACATTAGCTATAGCGAGGCGCGGGTGAACGCGATCCTCAAGCTGCATCATCACGACTGCGCCACGCTGCGGCGCGAGATGATCGGATGCGGGATGCTGGCACGGGAAAAGGGTATCTATCGCCGGAGGCCGGAATCCGAGTGGCGGGAGGCGGCGAAATAGGCGATTTCACTCCCGCATAGGCTCGTGCCTCCCGGAACGCAATAGGTAAATTTGAGCCAAAGCGAAATTAGACGCATTGACATCCGCATCTGACCGTTCTAATAGCAAGAATAGGTGTGAAGTATTGACGGCGAAAGGAATTCAGGTCGACAGGGAAAAACGTCTCGGGGCCTTCATGGAGGTTCGTAATGCAACTGGGGATATTGGGGATTCGTAAAACGGTAGTCGTCGGGGGCATCGCATTGCTGGCCCTCATGGCGTCGAGCTTGCCAGGGGTGGCAGGCGTGAAGCCAGGCGACTTCATCACTCCGGACAACGCGGCGCAGGTGAAGGATTTGGTTGCGCCGGGCGTGTATTACAAGGTGCAGCACGGGATGACGATGAAAATCGTCCCGACGGCACGCGTGGACTGGCCGCCTCCTTATAAGGATGCGACCGAGAAATATTCGTCGCAGGTTGCGCTCTCGAAAGATCATCGCAGCGTCATTGGCTACGTTGCCGGCCAGCCGTTCCCGCTGATCGACGCGAACGATCCGGACGTGGCGGAAAAGGTCGTCTGGAACAACGTGTTCCGCCCGATTCAGTCCGACGACTACGATCTGCGCTATTTCGATTGCGACACGGTTTATACAGGGTACAACAAGCCCTTCTTCGAAATCGCGTACGGACAGCTCGGCCACTACGCCGGTTACGATCTCGTCGGCCGGACCGAAGTGGAGCCGCTGCCCACCGATCCCGACTTCAAGACTACCAACCGTCTGTGGCTGTTCCTGCTCGGTCCCGAGCTGGCGCCCGAGGACGCGCGTGGCACCAGCCTGCTGCGCTATCGTTACGCCAATCCGAATCATGGCGACGATACTTGGGCCTGGAACACCGGCTCACGGCGTCTGCGCCGTCTGAACGAGGGCCTCAATTCGACCGCGACCGGCGCGCAGACCTGGGACCCCGATCACTATTCGGGTTTCAATCCCAAGACCGAACAGTACAACTACAAGTTCATCGGCGAGAAAGAGATGCTCGCGACGGTTGACGCCGAGCATTCACCGGAAATCCGATGCGCGACGGACGGCGGCGCCAGTGCCTGCCCCGAGCGGTGGCAGATGCGCCACATGTACATCGTGACCGCGGAGCCGCGACGCCAGATGGGCGGTCAGGGTGCCTCGCAGGCGATCGATTCGAAGACGGTCATCTACATGGATTCTGAAATGTGGTTCGAGCCGTACATCGATACCTACGATCGCGCCGGCGAACTGTTCCGCAACCACATCTACTGGCTCGCGTATCGCGATCGTCCAGTGCCGGACGCGAAGGTCGCAATCTATCCCTTCAAGCGCGAATTCGTCGTCGGCGCCGCTTCCACCGATGTGCAGAGCACCGAGGCCACCATGTGCTACCTGCCCGGCATCGAGACGCCCGAGAAGGAATGCTGGTACATCAATATGGGTGCGGTGGATAAAGCCTTCTTCACCACCGAGGCGATGGTGAAGATGTCCGAAGTCGGCCACATGTAATAATCGGCCGCTGAGCGAATCGCCTTACGATTCGGAATGCACGACGCCGGCAGGAGCATGGACTCCTGCCGGCGTTTTCTTTTTTTCTTCAATCGCGGGCGTCGATTGCCGCGGGATTAGCGCGACAGCAGCATGCACACCGCTCCTCCGGCCAGCACCAGGATGCCCGGGTTGATATGGCGCCAGAGCAGGATTGCCAACACCACCAGCGCAATCGCGAGCGTCGTGACGTCCACGATGGAAAGACGCGCAATCGTGTAGGTCCCGGAAATCATCAGCCCGATCGCAACCGGCGCCAGTCCGCGCTGAATCGAGACGCGCCATGGCCAGCCGCCCAAGTGAATCCACAACCGGTTTATCGACAGCGCGATTATAAAGTCCGGAAGGAAGAACGCGATACCGACGACCGCCATCCCGAGCCATCCCGCGAGCTGATAGCCGATCACCAGGACCATCAGCATGTTCGGCCCCGGCACCACCTGCCCCAGGCTATAGATGCTGCGGAACTGAGCGTCGGTGAGCCAGTTCAACCGGTGGACCGTCATGTGCCGCATCTCGGGCAATATCGAGTTACCGCCGCCGAGTGCGAGCACGGAGAGCAGCGAGAAAACGAGAAACAGGTGAAGCAGGCGCAATGGATGTGACTGCACCATGTTTTCTACCGGTGAAAGAGATGGTGGCGGGGGCCGCGATGAAACGGCAAGTGCTCCCCGGGTTGACGCTCCGGCGAGGCGCTGGGGCGGTAGAGCCACACTGAGATCGGTCCGAGCGTGACCAGCACCAGCGGCAGGCTTATCTTGAGGATGCTGACGGCGAAGAACGTCACCGCGACGATGACGGCGTCGGGGAGTTTCCCGAACTGCCGACGCCCGAGTTGCACCGCCACCATCGTCAGCAGGCCGACCGCTGCCGCCGCGATCCCGAGCAAAAAGTGCTTGACGTCGGGGTTGCTGTGATTGGACTGATACAGAATCGCGAGCGTCATGACCGAGATCGATCCGGGCAGCAGCATTCCGAGCACCGCCACCATCGCGCCCGGGATGCCGCGCAGGTTGTCGCCGACAATCACCGACATGTTGACCGCGATCAGGCCGGGCACCGTCTCGCTAATCTCCATCGCGCCGAGAAACCCCTCGTCGTCGAGCCAGCCTTGCTGCTTGACGATGTACTCGCGCAGGTAGGCGACGGCGCCGCCGCCGAAGCTCAGTCCTCCCGCAGAGACGAAAACCTTGAAAATCGTCAGCAGGCTCGGACGGAGGTTCGGCTCACTCCTGGTGTTTGACGCTTGCGTTTCCATATCCATAGATGAGGGCCGTCTTGGTTGTTCCACGCATCACCCAGTCTGGGGCCCGCGACTGCAGGCCAGTGTAGAAGGACTCGGAAAGCTCGCGTTGCTCGCGCCGCACCGCTTCAGGGCTCTCGAACTTCAACTGGTAAGCGAACTCCGCCACCAGCGGGGCGTTGGTCGAGCGCACTCGCCACACCGCCACGGTCGCCTTAGCCGCGAGCTTGTGCCCGAAGTCCAGGATGCCCAAATCGACGAGGTATTCGTGGATCGATAGGCCGTTCACCAGGCTCAGCGCCGCTTTCGGATTCGCGTCGATCTTCTTGAGCGCCGGAAATACTTCCGCGGTCGCTTCGAATCGTTGCGTCAATATGATGTTGGGCGTGTCGAGCTCGCAATTGTGCGAATAGACCAGCCGCATTCCCGCCGCGCCATCCTTGGGCAGGAGGATTTCCTCCTTGAACTTCAGCGTGTACTCGCACGGCATCAGCGGGCGCGGATCCACCGCCAGCGCGACGTTCTTTTCCGGATGCCGAAATTTGAGCACCAGCTCGTAGCGCGGGTCGGGCACGCCATGGTGATAGAACGTGCGTTTTCTCAGGATAAACCCGTGATTGTAGAGCTTGATGTGCGGGGTGTCGTAGAAGACCACCTCGCGGGTGTGCGGCTTGATCGATTCTATTTTGCCGAGCTTGATGCCAAGTGACTTGGCCGAGTGATGGGCCAATTTCCAGAACTTGTGAAAAGCTTTCTCGTCGGGAAACCGCTCCGGCTTCAGCAGCAGCTTGTATTCGCGATACTGAATCTGGTCCGACGGTACGATCGGTTGGTAGAAGGTTGAGCTTTCGGGCTGCGGACTCATCTGGAGTTCTTCATCCGTCGGAAACCGTCGCGGCGCGACTCTCGCTTGTCTGCATCAGGGCCGCCGCCGACGCCTCTACCCACCTGTGCCCTGATCACCTCGAACTATCAGTCTCGATAGTCGGGGTCAATTGTTACCGATTTGCTGGCGGCTTCGAAACTGTTAGTGAGGTTACCTCACCCATTCACGCGCGTAGAGTAGGGTGCAAGCAGAGCCTGTCAGGAGCAGATTATGAGCCTCGTAACACCGCTGTCCGAACGCATCGCCGCCGCGATTCCCCGCGGCGTCAGTGTGCCGATTCCAATTCTTGCCAATCGTGCGTCGGGCGCCGAAATCTGGGACGCCGACGGCCGTCGCTACATCGACTTCGGCGGCGGAATCGCGGTACTCAATGTCGGCCATCGCCATCCGCGCGTGATGGCGGCCGTGCAGGCTCAGCTCGAGGCGTTCACTCACACCTGCTTCGGCGTGACTCCCTACGAGCCGTACATCAAGCTCGCCGAGCGGATGAACCAGCTCGCGCCGATCTCCGCGCCGAAGAAGAGCATCTTTCTCACGACCGGCGCCGAGGCGGTCGAGAACGCCGTCAAAGTCGCGCGACACGCGACCGGCCGGTCCGCGATCATTTCGTTCACCGGCGGATTTCACGGCCGCACTCTGATGGCGTTGGCGCTCACCGGCAAAGTGAATCCATACAAAGCGGGCTTCGGGCCATTTCCCGCCGATACGTTTCACGCACCGTTTCCCGACGAGTATCGCGGCGGCAGCGTGGAGAAGAGCCTCGCCGCGATCGAGTCGCTCTTCAAGTCGTCGGTCGAGCCGTCGCGCGTCGCCGCTATCATCATCGAGCCGGTTCAGGGCGAAGGCGGCTTCAGCGTCGCGCCGTTCGAGTTTCTCCGCGAGCTGCGCGCGCTGTGCGATCGCCACGGCATCGTCTTCATCGCCGACGAGATTCAGACCGGCTTCGGACGAACGGGCCGGATGTTTGCTGTCGAACACGCCGGCGTCGAGCCCGATCTGATCACGATTGCCAAGAGTATGGCTGGCGGATTTCCACTATCCGGTGTGGTCGGCCGCGCCGCTATCATGGACAGCGTCGCGCCCGGCGGTCTCGGCGGCACCTTTGCGGGAAGCCCCGTATCATGCGCCGCCGCGCTCGCCGTGCTGGACATATTCCGCGACGAGCACGTGCTCGTGCGCGCTGAAAGGCATGGCGCGCTGGTGCGCGCGCGCCTCGAGGTGATGCGCGAACGGTTCCCGCTAATCGGGGACGTGCGCGGACTCGGCGCGATGCTCGCGATCGAGCTGGTGCGCGACCGCGAAAGCAAGCATCCGGCGCCCGAGCTCGCGAGCCGCCTCGCGATGCGCGCGTCGGAGCGCGGGTTGATCCTGCTGACTGCCGGCATTTACTCCAACGTCATCCGGATTCTCGCGCCGCTGACCGCGTCCCCCGAATTGATGGACGAGGGCATGACGATCCTCGAGCAGTCGCTCGCCGATCTGTGCTAGCGCCCCACGCCTAATTCGTATGAAATATTGGCGATGAGGCTTCCCGACGTTATCGGCGTCGGTCCTCCGCGCACCGGCACAACCTGGCTGCATCGCGTGCTCGAAGGCCACGTCGATTTGCCGTACGGCGTCAAGGAGACGCAGTTTTTCACCACCTTCTACGACAAGGGCATCGACTGGTACGCGCACCATTTTCGTTATGCGACCAGTGCGCGGCCCATCGTCGAGATCTGTCCCTACTTGCTTCATCCGCTGGCCCCCGACCGTATCAAGGCGCACATGCCGGACTGTCGAGTGATCGCCACGCTGCGCAATCCGGTCGATCTCACATTTTCGGTTTACAAGATGAACACTCACTACGCCTGGACGCGCGGGTCGTTCGACGAGGTCCTGAAATCGCGACCCGATCTCGGTGGATGGAGCCGCTACGCGACGCTGTTCAAGAAATGGTTCGAGACTTTCGGGCGCGAGAACGTGCTCGTCACGATGTACGATGAGTTGCGGGCCGACCCGCAGAAATTCCTGGACCGGGTTACCGGCTTCATCGGCGTCGAGCGAATCGCGCTCTCCGAGAAGCCGCAAATAGGCGACGACATAAATTCCTTCAGGCTCGCGCCCAGGAACCGCAAACTCGCGCGCCGAGCGACGCGCGTGATGTACTGGCTCAAAGGCCGCCAGGCATACGGCACGATAAATTTTATGGACCGCACGGGAGTATGGGAGTTCTGCCAGGGACGCGGCCAGCCGTTTGCGCGGCTCACGCCCGAGCAGGAGGACCGCCTGCGCGCGCGCTACCTTCCCGAAGTCGAGGCGCTCGAGGAATTGCTCGCGATCGATCTCTCCGCGTGGAAGAAACCGCGGACGCCGCGCAGTGTCGAAGATGCTCCGCGCGCTCTGCGATCGAGCAACGGATGAGCGCCTCGATCAAGCACCTCGTTGATATGAAATATTGGCGATGGTAGCGTGACCGTCATCGCCGCGATGCGCCGGTGTTGGACACCGGATAGACCAGAGCGACGCCACGCTCCTTGAATCCTGTGTCTTCCGCAAGACGAACAGCACCGTCAAGGCTCCCGGACTTCATCGCGGTCGGGCCGCCGCGAACCGCGACGACCTGGCTGCATCAGGTGTTGAAGGGCCACGTGGGGCTGCCGTTCAACATCAAGGAGACCGACTTTTTTTCGAAGCACTACGACAAGGGAATCGACTGGTATGCCGACTACTTCCGCCACTGTCCGCCCGGGATGAAAGTCGGCGAAGTGTGCGCGACTTATTTTGTGTCGCCGGAGGCTCGGGAGCGAATCGCGCGGCACATCCCCGAGTGCCGCATCATCTGCACGTTCCGCGACCCTGTCGATCGCTCCTATTCGTTCTACAAATTGCTCCGCCGCCACGCGTTCACCAAGCTTCCGTTCGAGCAAGCGGTGGAGAAGCATCGTGAATTTCGCGAGCAGAACCGCTACGCGTTTCATCTCGCCGCATGGCAGCGGCAATTTGGCGCCGATCATGTGATGGTCGGTCTGTATGATGATCTCGAAGCCGACCCGCAAGCGTTCGTTGATCGGGTAACCGCGTTCGTCGGAATCGATCGAATCGTGATTCCTCCTGCGCGCGCCTCGGAGCGAGTGCACCTCGTCGAGACCGCGCCGCCGAGCCGCCGGCTGGTGCGTACCACGCGCAAGATTATCACCTGGATGGCTTCGCACCGGATGTATCGGGCGACGAACTGGTTTCGGAAAAGTGCACTGGGCCATTTCGTGTACGAGGGCGGCCGGCCGTATGGGCCGCTGGCGCCCGACGTCGAAGCGCGCATCCGCGAGATGTACCGGCCCGAGGTCGAGGCGCTCGAGGAATTGCTCGCAATCGATCTGTCCGCGTGGAAGAAACCGCGCGCGCCGCGCGTTGGCGACGACGTAGCGCCTATCCGCTCATCGGCAATAGAGCGCGCGACCAGCCTCTAGGGGTTCCCGCATTTTTGCCGCGCGTATCCGTCATCATTCCCGTCTACAACGGCGCCGCGACCATCGAGCGCGTGCTCAACAGCGTTTTCGAGCAGACCTTCGATGATTTCGAGATCGTAGTCGTCGATGACGGCTCGACCGACGATACGGCTGCAATACTTGAACGGTTCAGTTCCAGGATCGCGATCGTCCGGCAGCCGAACAAAGGATTTTGCGCCGCCCGCAACGCCGCAATCTCAAAGTCGACGGGTGAGTATCTCGCGTTGTTGGACGCCGACGATTTCTGGGCGCCGACCAAACTCGAAAAGGCGATCGCGATTCTCGACAAGTCCCCGCAGGTCGTACTGGTCTACACGGATGTTTTGAATCAGGACACCGCCGGCCGCGACCTCGGCACTTCGCCTGTCGATGCGGCCACTGCGCATTCGCCCACCATGGACGAGATGCTGAGCCGGCTGTGGCCGATAATGCCGAGCACTGTGGTCATGCGTCGCGCGGCTTATGAACAGTGCGGGCGGTTCGCGGAAGGATTCAGCGAAGACCTGGACTTCTGGATTCGTATTCGCGAGCAGGGCGAGTTCAGGTATCTCCCGGAAAAGCTGACGCGCTTCACGGTGGGGCCGCTCTATCCCAAAGTGCTGCGGCGGGACAGCCGCGGCGAGCTGTTCGCGAGGTCGATTCGGGCTCGCTATGGGGATCGCGCGTCGGGAGTTCTTCAGAGTTACACCCAACACAAGGTCCGCATCCTAAGAAATACCGGCCTCGCGGAACTCAAGAAGGGGAATCGCGCCGCCGCGCGCAAATGCCTGATTCGCTCGCTGTCTTACGACCGCACGGCGTTCAAGACGTATCTGAGAATCGCGCGAACGCTGCTCCCGATGTCGATCATTCGCGCGCTCGACCGTTCCCATGACAGTCGATAACCTATGCGTTCGATCTCAGTCATCCAGCGGCTATAGTGCGAAGGTAGTGCAGGTCCACACCGTCAACAAAATTGAATTGCCGGGGCGGCTCACTTGAGCGCGGCGGAGAAACTGATCCTGCCCGGCTTCATCGGAATCGGGCCGGCGCGCACCGGGACCACGTGGCTCCACGAGGCGCTCGCGGGCGTGGCGTGGCTGCCACGCGGCGTCAAGGAAACGCGCTTCTGGAATGAGCGCTATGGTTTCGGCATCGACTGGTATGCGTCGCACTTCCGCTACGCCGACACTACGCGCCCTGTCGGCGAGGTATGCCCGTATTTCGGCTCCGAGCCCGCTATCGAGCGAATCGCGCAGTACATTCCGAATTGCAAAGTAATCATCACGTTTCGCGACCCCGTCGACCGGGCGTATTCGTTCTACCGCCTGATGCGCCGCTACGTATGGACGCGCGCGAGTTTCGAGGAGGCGATCGCCACCCGCAGCATGATCGCCGCCGGCAATCGGTACTCGTTCTTTCTGCCGAAGTGGCTGGAGAAGTTTGGCAGGGAGCGCGTGCTGATCACGCTGTATGACGATCTCGTTGCAGACCGGCAGGCGTATCTCGATAAGGTGACCGATTTCATCTCCGCGCGGCGCGTCTCGCTGGATGAGAGCAGCTTTCGCAGCGGCGCGGAGAACACGGCAGAATTGGCGCCGAAGAGCCGGCATCTCGCGCAGAACGCGCGCCACGTGATGTTCTGGTTGCAGGATCGTCGCGCCTACGGCCTGCTGAACTTCCTGCAGCGTCGCGGAGTGTGGGCCTACTGCTATGGCCGCGGAGAGAAATTCCCGCCGCTTACTCCGGAGGTCGACGCGCGGCTGCGTGCGCAATTTCTGCCGGAGGTTGAGGCACTGGAAAAACTCATCGGGCGCGACCTGTCGGCCTGGAAGATGCCGCGCGCCGATCGCAAAGCGCGCTCCGAACGTCGTACTCAACCGGCGGCGAGCAATGCGACCGCATCCGATCCGGAGCGCGCGGCCCGATGACCAGCGCGATCGCCACGACGCGGCTGCCGGACTTCATCGGCGTCGGACCGCAGCGCACCGGCACCTCGTGGCTCGACGAGGTGCTGCGCGGCCACGTCGGCCTTGCCGAAGGCGCCAAGGAGACCGACTTTTTCGTTCGTCATTACGAGAAGGGAATCGACTGGTATCTCGATTACTTCCGCAACTGTCCGGCCGACGTGCCCGTTGGCGAGATCGATCCCAACTACTTCGGATCGGCCGCGGCGCGCGAACGAATCGCGCGGCATATCCCGCAATGCCGCATCATCTGTACGTTCCGCGACCCGACCGACCGCGCGTACTCGTCGTACCGCGTGATGCGCCGCGATGCGTGGACGCGCGTCGGCTTCGAGGAGACCGTCGCGCGCAACCCCGTCATCCGCGAGTCGAGTCGCTACGCGCACCATCTCGCTGAATGGCAGCGCGTCTTTGGAGCCGAGCGCGTGATGGTTTGCATCTATGACGATCTCGAAGCCGACCCGCAGGCCTATCTCGATCGTATTTGCGCCTTCATCGGGGTGGCACCGGTTAAGGTTGGTGCCAAGGCGGCCGCGGCCGAGCGTGTCAACGCGGTCACGCATGCGCCGCGCAGCCGGCGCCTCGCGCAGAACGCGCGCAACGCCCGCGACTGGATGCGGGCGCATCGATGGCATCGCGCGCTGCGCGCGCTCGAGCGCGCCGGGGTATGGCGCTTCTGCTTCGGCGGCGGCGAAGCATTCCCGAGGCTCGACGCTGAAACCGAAGCGCGAGTGCGCGAGCATTTCCGGCCCGAGGTCGAAGCGTTCGAGCGGATAACGGGGCGCGATCTCTCGGCGTGGAAGCGCCCGCGCGCCGATCCAGCCTCCATGCACAACCGTGCCGGCGCCGGCCGTTCGGCGGTCGCATAGCTGACTCGCGGATCTGCAGGATGCCGCGCGTTTCGGTAATCGTCCCGGTTTACAACGCCGCCTCTACGGTCGCGGGCGCGCTCGAAAGTGTACTCGCGCAGACGTTCACGGATTTCGAAATCATCGCGATCGATAATGGATCGATTGACCGCAGCCTCGAGGTTCTCGCGCAGTATTCCGGCCGCATCAAGATTCTCAAGGAGCCCAAACGCGGGCCGTCTGCCGCGCGCAACACCGGCGTGCGCGCGTCGTCGGGTGAGTACCTTGCGTTCCTCGACGCCGACGATTGGTGGCGGCCCACGATGCTCGAGCGCACCGTTCAGGCGCTCGACGCTGACCCGAATTGCGTGCTCGTCTTCACGGATCTCGCGCTCGCTGACAGCACCGGGCGCGAGCAGATGGCTTCGCTCGTCGGCGAGAGTCATTCGCCGACAGTTGACGAGATGCTCGAACGGTTGTGGCCCATTCTGCCGAGTGCGGTCCTGATGCGCCGGCGCGCGTTCGACCTCGCGGGCGGATTCGATGAGGCGTTGATTGCGTTCGAGGATGTTTACCTTTGGCTCCGCGCTCGCGAACACGGAAACTTTCGCTACCTGGCGGAACCGCTTGCGGTATGGCGCTTCGCGTTGTTCCCTGACGCGCTCAAACCCGGCGGCGGGCAGGAGCAGGCGGGCGTCGTCTTCGAGCGGCTGGTGCGCGAGCGCTACGGCGTGTCGGGGCATCATCATGTGGTCGCGCGCCGTCGCGCGCCGCGGAGCATCCTCGGCTATATCGGGCTTCGCGCGCTGCGAGAGGGCGATCGAGCGCTCGCGCGCCGCGCATTCGCGCGCGCGATTCGCTTCGATCCGTTGCGAGTCAGGAATTACTTGCGCCTCATCAGGACTCTGCTCCCCGACGCGATGGCCCGCGCGCTCAGCGGAAGATCACGCACCGCCCGCTAACTCACCATCAGGCGGAGGCCCGAATCGGAGCTGGATCGGAGAGCGGCTCGGTGTTCCACTTCTTCAGTTCGGGCAATACATACTTGGCGAAGCATTTGATGCTGCGCTCGGCGGCGTCGTACGGCATCCCGCCGAAACTGAAATTGAAGAACACAGCGTTGGCGTCGATCGTGTCGCGGATGAAGGCGCACTTCTCGAGCACCTGGTCAGGTGTGCCCCACGGCATCAGCATCGCGAAGTCGCGTGCGGCGACGTCCGGGCCGGTTTTTTTGATGAACTTGCTGACGTTGCTGTAGAACTCGTAGCTCTTCTTGGTGCCGAACTCCGGCGACATCATCTCGTAATGCTTCATGACGGTGTGGTAGTTGGCGGTGATCCATTTCATCGCGAGCTCTTCGACGCGGTCCTTGTTTTCGTCGACGACGCAAAAGCCGCCGGAAATCGGCCGGGGCGCGGGCGCGTCGCCGTTAACCTCGCGCCAGACCTTGTGATAGACCTCGAAATCTTTTTTGACGGCGTCCCACGGCTTTTGCGGGATCACCAGCAGGCCGACGCCGAGCTTCGCCATTATCGGCATCGACTCCGGCGAGACGGCGGCGGCGTAGGTGCGGCCCTTGAATGAGCGCGCGGGGCGCGGGCGAATCTCGCGGCGCGGCTGGCGAGTGAATCTGCCGCCCTCCATGTAGCCGTTCTCGAGCGCGTTCAAAACCAGCTCGGCGTACTCGACGAACAAGTTGCGGCCTTCGTTCTGGTCGAGGCGGAAACCGTCGTACTCGATGCGCGCGAGGCCGCGGCCGAGGCCCAGGATGACGCGGCCGTTGGAAACGTGATCGAGCAGCGCGACCTGCTCGGCGACGCGGATCGGATCGTGCCATGGGAGAACGACGACGCCCGAGCCGAGCTTCACGTGCGTGGTGCGGCCGGCCATGTAGGAGAGGAATTGCAGGACGTCAGGACACATCGTGTAGTCGTCGAAGTGATGCTCGACGGACCAGATGGAATCGAAGCCGAGCGGCTCGGCCATCTCGGCGAGCCGGAGCTCGTTGCGATAAACCTCGGCGTCGGGAAGTGCGTTGTTGGGATTCTGGAAAACTGCGCCGTAGCCAACGTGCATGGTGGGAGCCTCCTGCGGGATCTCTAGTTGTCATAGATCGGGCTTGGGAGAGAGCACAACTCCTCGAGCCGGCATGGATGAACCGGCCTTCACTCCACGGGATAAGGCCCATCGGCAAACTTCTCGGCATGGTATCCCTTTGACCCTACGAGCCGGGCCATAGGACTTCTCATGTCTTCACCTGCGCGCAGACGGTCAATGATGAACTTGAAACTATATTGTGGTTGCCAGCCCAGCTCGTTTCGAGCCCGCTCATTGACGTACACACGGTCGATGCTTGGAACCATCTTCCAGCCACGGCGCGTGTACTCTGCCTCATAGTCGGGAACGCAACGCCGCACCGCGAGCGGGGCATCGACCCGCAATTCCGGCAAATCGCTAGGAGAAAAGGGTGTGGTCGCACTGATGATATACCGGCGGAAACCGATCTTCGGCGCGCGCCTGGCGGCTGACAGATGCGCGCTTACGACATCTTCGAGATCGACGCGCCGGTAGAGATATTCGTTCAGCTTGACGTTGTCATCCGTATAGGCTTCCCGCACAGCCTTGTTGTCGTCTTCTTCCGGGAAAAATCGCGACGTTCTGAGCACGACGCATGCAAGTCCCTTGTTCCTATGGAACAACTCGCAAAGATCCTCCGCCGCCGCTTTGCTGACACCATAGATGTTCTTGGGAATTGGCCGGACCTCCTCGGTCACCCATGCGGCCGGCGCTCCGGCTGGCGGCACCAGCGCGTCGCCAAAGACGCTCGTCGAGCTGGTGAAGACAAACGACTCGACCCCTGTGGTCACCGCCTCTTCCAGCAGATTGAGCGTGCCCGTGATGTTGGTGTCAACGAAGTCCTGCGGGGTATGCGTGGCGACATGAGGCTTGTGCAGCGTGGCGGTGTGAAAGACCGCCTGCACGCCGCTCATGCAACGCCTGACGCACGGACGGTCGGTGATCGACCTGCGGCAAGTGGTAAATGGGGAATCGAGGATGTCGAGGCCGACGACCTCGTGCCGCAAGTCCCGCAAAGTGCGGACCAATGCCTCGCCCAGATGTCCCGAACTTCCCGTGACCAGGACTTTCATGCTCCCTCTGAGATTAGGCGCGGCGGCTTGAGGCGCGCGTCTCCGCGAGGCGGCGGGCTGCTTCGCCGATTGTGCCTGCTCGGTGCCATCGTGAGTACTCTTCGACTGTCAGGCCGTGGGCTAGTTCCAACGCGACGGACAGTCCTGCTAGCACGAAGACTTCGCTGAGGACGCTGATGCGCGGGGCGAGGCCGAGGCCGCCGCCTTCGTTGGGGACGGGGACGTGGATTACCAGGTCGGCTAGTTGCGCGAGGCTCGAGTCCTTGTTGCCGGTGATTGCGATCATCTGCGCGCCCTGTTCGCGAATGGCGGTCGCGGTCGAGAGCAGTTCGTCGGTGTTGCCGCTGTTGGAGATCGCGATGACGACGTCGCGCGGATGCACCTGGCCGAGGCTGCCGTGCAGGGTTTCGGTCGCGTGCAGAAAAGTCGCGGGCGTGCCGACCGAACAGAACACGCTGGCGGCGTAGCGCGCGACGTGCTCGGGCTTGCCGACACCAGTTACGTGGACGCGGCCGCCGCGGCCGAGCGCGGTGCGGATTATCTCGACGGTGCGCGAGATGGCGGCGATGTTCAAGCCGCCGCGCAGCGCGGCGAGCTCGGCGAGGGCGAGGTCGAAGAACTTTTCGACTTCGCCGGTCGAGTCGCCGATGGCGGCCTCGCGCGGTTCGGCGTCGAGGCGCGGCGTCGGCAGCGCGAGCGGCTCGCCGTAAGTGTCGAGAATTTCCTCGCGCACTTCGAATCCAGACGGAAAAGCGCCGAGGCGCGTCACGGCGACCGCGCCGGCGGCGTTGGCGAGCCGTCCGACTTTGTCCCACGGCAGGCCGAGGCGAAGGCCGGCGAAAACGCCCGCCAGGAACGCGTCGCCGGCGCCGGTCGAGTCGACCTGCTTGACCTTGAAAGCGGGCACGCGCACGGAAGTGTCGCGCGCAGCGATCGAGCATCCCTTGTCGCCCTCGGTGATGATCACGGCGCGATTTCCGTAGCGGGCGCGAATCGCTTCGGCCATCTTGAGCGTGTCACGGCCATTACCCGTGACGATTTCACGGGCGGCGGCCTTGGACGGTTTTAGCCAGGTCGCGAGTTTCAACGCCCGCTCGAGTTCGGCGCGCGTGCCGAGCGAGCCGATGGTGTCGGAGGGCGGCACGTCGACGTCGAGAATCGTTGGAATCGAATGGGTGCGCGCGAAGAGCAGGATCGCGAGCACGGTGCGGAGCGGGAGCTGCGAAATCTCGGTCGAAACCAGGTTCGCGCGCCGGATGAACGCGCCGTGGCGGCTGCGGACCTCGGCGGGAGTGAGCTCGCCGGTCGCGCCGCGCGCCATGTAGATAGCGCGGTCGCCGGCGGCGTCGACGAAGATAGTCGCGAACGCGCTGGCGGTGCCGTCGAAGGTCAGGTGATGGCGAATGCCGAGGCGATCCATGCCGTCGCGCAGGAACTCGCCGTTGCGGTCGTCGCCCATCTTGCCGAAGATGCCGGTTTTCAAGCCGAGAATTCGGCCCCATCCCAGATGATTCAGGACCAGGCCGCCGACCTGCGTGCGTTCGATGGCGGCGCTGGCGGTGTGCGCGCGGAGCAGGATTTTTTCGTCGGCGCGGATGATGCGCGGGGTGCGGTAGAACAGGTCGACGACCATGCTGCCGCATCCGATGACGTCGAGTTTCTCTTCAGCCATTGCGCCCCGCAGATTTTCGTTTCGTGACCGGCGCATGGCCGGCGGGCGAATCGTATTCGGTGACCCATCCGCGCTCAAGCGTCTCGGCAGTACGCTCGCGCAGTGCGGCGAAGCGTGCGGAGAATTCGCGGCGTTCGAGGTCGCTGAGCGGCGGCGTGCCCACGCCGACGGCGTCGCTGTCGATGACGCCCAATTCTTTGAGCGACGCTTTCAGAGTTGCGATGACGGGGCGATAGGCCTTGGCGCCGCGCTTGAAGGTACATGCGATGCGAAATTCCTCGATTGCGTCGGAATAGAGCCGCATCAGCTCGATATCGCCGGAGCGACATACCTGCCACGCGCGCTGCCATTCGCGCGGCATTGCATTGGCGGGTCCCGCGACGACGCCGTAGGGGCGCGTGCGCTGGGTCAGGTAGCGGTTCCAGTAGTGGCGCATGCGATCGCCGACGCTCTCGGGCGGCGCGAACAAATCGAAAATCAGGTACGCGTTGCCGGCGTACATGGCAAACTCGTGGCCGGCTTTGAAGTGCGACGCGGCGCGCGAGTAGTTGCCGATCACGGTTTTGCTGGCGGTGACTTTTATTCCGCGAACGTACGGCAGCCGCGCCATCGCCTTGACGTCGATCGTGTGCAGATGAGGCGACTTGCCAGGCGCGGCGATGTCGGCGTTGTCGTAAAGGAACAGCGGAAGCATCCGGCCCGCGCGGTCGAACACGGCGCCTATATCGCGCTCGACGAATTCGGCGGGATGCTGGACGTCCTTGATCGAGAGCGGTGCGACTACGACCGCGTCGGCGCCGGCGTGGAGCGCGTGAGTGAGGTTGTCGAGCGTGTCGCTCCGGGTATGAGCGGTGATGCCTGCCCACGCTTCGATTTTCTTGGCGGCCGAGGCGCGCGCGCGGCGGCATTCCTCGATGGCGATTCGTGCGACCGCTTGGCGGCGCGAGTTGTCGATGCGATCCCATTCGCCGGTGGTCCCTGCCGCGAAGATGATGTCGGCGCCGGCGCCGTCCTGCAGCGCGAAGCGAACGACGGCGCGCTGCTGGTCTTCGAGGAGGCGGCCGCGGGCGTCGAGAATCGTGACGATGGGAATCGAGAGGCCGGGGCGCGGGAGATAGTCGTCGAGCGATTTCACGGCGGCGATTCTAGCAGAAGCGGCGCATGGCTGCTGCCAGCGCGCGATCGGACGCGGTTAGCCGATGCCGAGTGCGAGATCGGTGATGAAGCTCCAATGATGCTCGTCGCCGGAGGCGTAATTCTGCAGCTTCAGACGGATAGTCAGCTTGTAAGTGCCGTCGTCGGAACGGGCGGCGACGGGAGGATTTTCGTACCAGATGCTTTTCTTGCAGACCTCGAGCATCATCTGATCGATTTTTGCCTTGCCGCTGTGCTGCTCGAGGATCAGTTCGGTGAGCTTGCCGCTTTTATCCAGGATGGCGGTGATGACGACGGCTTTGAGTTCGGTGGGCAGCTTGGTTCGCGAGATTTCTTCGCTCTTCTCGGCGATGAAGAGCCGCGCATAGATGCGATCGAGAATCACCGCGGAAAAATTCCCGAACTGGGCGGCCTTGGCGTTGAGCAGGCGCACCGTGCCGGGATTCGTGTCGTTGCCGACCTCGCGCGAGATGCCTGGCTCGGTCGCGTACGTGCGGGGCCCGGCTGTTACGGTGCTCTCATCGCGCAGAAGTCCTTCGCCGGGAGCGGGCGCTTGCTCGATAGCGAGCGGATTGACGGGGGTGGCGGCGACGTCATTCAAGTTGGTCAGCAACTTCACCTGCGGCTGGCCGGGGTCGGGCATCGGCGGCGGTGGCTGGTCCTCGGCGCATCCGGCGGCGAAGACAGCGGCGGCCAAAATCGCGAGAGCGAAAAACCGTTTCAGTTTTAGTGGTGCGCGGCTCATTTAGGGTTTTCCCGCTGATGGTCCTTGTCCAAATCCAAAGCGGCGATTGCCGGACGCGCATCATTGTAGTCGGCGACGAACGCGTCGAAAAGTTCCTCGCCGAATGCGCGCTCCTCGGCGCGAACCTTGTCGTTGTGCTCCTGTGCAATCGCGTCGCCGATTCGCGCGAGCAATTCGAGCGTTGGCGAGTAGTTCAACTGCGCGGTGGCGCCGCCTGAGAATTCGTAAGTTCCGTTGGGGAGCAGGCGCGAGCTGATCTTCGTGTTGAGGCCGCCGTTGCCGGTCGCCAGCACGCGCAGAAAGTCGCCGGCAATCAAATCCATCATCTGATGCACGCCGGGCGGCGCGATCAGTTGCGGGACCGTGTTCATCCGGTTGTCGAACGTCACGGCCCCGGGGTCGCGGCGGTAGTCAGTCGTGAACCCAATGTTGGCGAGGCCGAAGTTCATCGCAAGACTGGTGATCTGTCCCGACGCTACGGTGCGGTAATTGCCGCGCTCGATATCGCCGAGCGCGACGCTGTCGCCGGCCGGGTGCATCGCGGCGTTGAACGGCGTCAGCAGGCCGTTGCGAAGCATCATCGTGACCCGAATGTGACCGTGATCGAAAGATTCGCGGAACCAGTAATTGCCGTGCGTATCGAAAATCTCGGACTTCGCCGTCACCGCGGGCACGACCTTGCGATAGAAATCGTAAAGCAGCGGATATTTTTTGAGCGCGTCCTGACGAACCTCAGCATCGACGTTAACGAGCACGATGGGGCCGGCTGGCGAATTGAATTCGTCGAGCAGGTTGTTGAATTTAAAGTAATGGTCGAACTTTTCGGCAAGATGCGGCATCTGGCGGTGGAATCGGTCGAGCGCGGCGCGGTCATGATGGTTGAACGTGCCGGGTGCGGAATCCCACGGCGGTTTGAGGTCGCCATGAAACTCGCGCAGCATGTCGGCGATCGCATCGACGAGCGCGCCGAGACCGTAGGTGTCGATCATCAACTCGCCCGCGAGCGTGCCGGTGACGCTCGAAACGTTGTCGGTGGTGGAATCGCTCGTGGGCTTGAGGCCGAAGACGCCCGAGAATCGCGCCGGCTCCTCCGGACCGTGCCAACTCTCGACCAGCGTGTAGAGATAGTCGGCGTCGTCCGGCTGCCCTGCCACGCAAATCTGATGCGTGCCGTCGGGTTCGTCGCGCCATGGGATCTCCTGGTTCGAGTACAGGGCGGCGGCGCGGATCAGGGTCGATTGGCGCGGCGGAAGCACGTCGAGGACGTCCTGGAGCGCGGGCGCGATCTTGGGATGGAAGGAAATCTTGCGCTGGAAGCCGAGCTGGCGATCGAGAATCGCGATCGCGCGCGACGCGCGTGCTGGACCGGGCGGCGCGAGATAAACGATCGGCGCGAACAGGGTTCGGTTGTCAGGCGCGAAGCCGGCATTTGCGCCAATCGGGGCTGGCACAGGATTCGCGGGCGAAGATGCGGCGTAGCTGGCAATCGCGCAGATCGTGATTAGAATTGCACCGAACGAGGTGGCAATAGCGATACGAAAAGGACGAAACGGCAGTCGCAACAGGCGAATTGTGCGAGGTACCTTGCGATGGTATCCTGCCGTACAACAGGTAGAAGAGTTCGAGAAATAAAAATGAAACCCGGAATCCATCCCGAATACCGCCGCTGCACGGTTATCTGTGCGTGCGGCAACACTTTCGAAACGCGCTCGACGCTCAAAGAGCTTCACGTCGAGGTCTGCTCGAAGTGCCATCCTTTTTACACTGGCACGCAGCGCCTGGTCGATACAGCGGGGCGCGTCGAGCGGTTCAATCGCAAGTACGGCATCAAGAAGCCGGCCGAAAAGACGGCGGAAGCGGCAGCCGCAGAGAAGTAGCATAGCAACTCCCGCCGCCTGCGGTGTTTTTTCGACGCACCCGGGTGCGCGGGGGAGAATCCATCGGCACGGTCGTAATGGCCGCGCCGTTCTCTTTTTAGGGGCTATTCCAGGTTTTATTTTTTTGGCGGCGAGCGTGAAAGGCGGCGATGCTCGATAAGGCAAGCGCGATAGAAGAGCGGGTCGCGGAACTCGAGCGCAAGCTCAGCGATCCCGCTACGCTCGGCAATCAGCGCGAATACGCCAGGCTCGCCAAGGAACGCGCGCAGCTTTCCGAGGCGGCCCATTGCGCGCGCGAATATATCCGCGTCGCGGACGAGATCGCGGGACACAAGTCGATCCTGGACGGCGACGACGCCGACTTGCGTGAGCTGGCCAAGGCCGAGCTGCCGAGCTTGCAGAAAAATCTTGGCGACCTCGAACAGAAGCTCAAGGAGTTGCTGACGCCGCGCGATCCCAACGACGAGAAGAACGTGATCCTCGAAATCCGCGCAGGCACCGGCGGCGAAGAGGCATCGCTGTTTGCCGGCGACCTCTATCGGATGTACACGCGCTATGCCGAGCGGCACGGATTCAAGATCGAGTCGCTCAGTCTCAGCGACACGGGGCTGGGCGGAATCAAGGAAGTGATCGCGCTGGTGAGTGGACGCGGCGCATACTCGCGGCTCAAGTACGAAGGCGGGGTGCATCGCGTGCAGCGAGTGCCGGAGACCGAGGGTTCGGGGCGCATCCACACCTCGGCGGTCACGGTCGCGGTGATGCCGGAAGCGGACGAGGTGGAGGTCAATATTAATGAGGCGAAGGACCTGCGAATCGACGTGATGCGCGCGTCGGGGCCGGGCGGTCAGAGCGTCAACACCACGGATTCGGCGGTGCGAATCACGCACATACCGAGCGGGATGGTGATAATCCAGCGTGACGAAAAATCGCAGCACAAGAACAAGGCGAAGGCGTTGAAGATCCTGCGGGCGCGGCTGCTCGAACAGGCGCAGTCGGAGCGGCAGGCGAAAATCGCGCAGACGCGTAAATCAATGGTTGGGACGGGCGACCGATCGGAGCGCATCCGCACCTACAATTTTCCGCAGTCGCGCGTGACCGACCATCGCGTCAACGTGACGATTCATCAGCTCGACAATTTTCTCGACGGCGCGATCGATCCGATCATCGACGCGCTGGCGGCGTACGACCAGGAGCAGGCGCTCAGCGCGTAGTGCGGTCATGAGCGACCTCGCGCGCGTTGTGTTGATGGCTATCGGCGACGCGTCGCGTAAGCTGGCGGACGCGGGCATCGAGTCGTCTAGGCTCGACGCGCAACTCCTGATGGCGGAAGCGTCGGGGGTCACGCGCGAAGCGGCTGCCACCGGCTCGATCGATCTTTCAGACGCGACACTGAAAAAATTTGACGCGCTAATTGCGCGACGCATCAAACGCGAGCCGATTGCGTACATTCTGGGACAGAAGGAATTCTATTCGCTCGATTTCGAAGTCACGCCCGCGGTGCTGATTCCGCGGCCGGAGACCGAGTTCGTCGTCGGCGCGGCGCTGGAGTTTATCGCGGGGACGCCAAATGCGCGCGTACTCGACATCGGCACAGGTTCCGGCGCGATTGCGATCGCTATTGCTGTCAACGCGCCACGCGTGCGAATCGCAGCCGTGGATATTTCCGCCGACGCGATCGCAGTGGCATCGCGCAACGCGCGGCGTCATCGGGTCGAGAATCGAGTGACGTTCCGGCGCGCTGACTGCTTCGATGTTCTCGACGGACCGGCGCTCGGGGCGTTCGACGTGATAGTCTCGAATCCGCCGTATCTGGACGACACGGAGATTGCCTCTCTGGAAGCCGACGTGCGCGGCTTCGAGCCGCGGGTTGCGATGAGCGCGGGAGCGGACGGGCTTGATATCTTGCGTAGAATTGTGGCGGGCGTGCCGGCGCATCTTGCGCGTGGCGGCGAGCTGATCGTGGAAGTGGCGGCGGGGCAGGCGGCCGCGGTCGCGAAGCTTGTCGAGCAAGCGGGCTTGCGGGTTGTCACTGTGATAAACGATTTCGCAGGGCATCCGCGTGTCGTTGTCGCGCGCGCGCGACCAAGCGGGGCGTAATCGGCGATGGAAAAAATGATCATTCATGGCGGGGCTCCGCTGCGCGGCACCGTCTCGATCAGCGGCAGCAAGAACGCAGCGCTGCCGATCATGATGGCGTGCCTGCTGACCTCCGAGCCGCTTCATCTCACCAACGTGCCGCGCCTGCGCGACGTGAAAACCGCGATGGACCTGCTAATCCAGCTCGGCGTCGCGGCGCGCTGGACCGACGAGCATCGCGTCGAGCTGCACGCGGCGAAGGTTACTTCGCACGAGGCGTCCTACGAACTCGTCAAGACGATGCGCGCGTCGTTCGTGGTGCTCGGCCCGCTGCTGGCGCGGATCGGACGCGCGCGAGTGTCGACGCCGGGTGGATGCGCGATCGGCGCGCGGCCTGTGAATCTGCACATCGCGGGAATTCGCGCGCTCGGCAGCAAGATCCAGTTTCGTCACGGTTACGTCGAGGCGCATGCCGAGAGACTGACGGGCGGGCGCATCTGGCTCGATTCGCCGTCGGTCGGCGCGACGGAAAACATTTTGATGGCGGCGGTTACGGCCCGCGGCCACACTGTAATCGAAAACGCGGCGCGCGAACCCGAGGTGCAGGATCTCGCGCGAGTGCTGATCAAGATGGGCGCGAAAATCAGCGGCGCCGGCACGCACGTGATCGAAATCGAGGGTGTCGAGCGGCTGCATGGCGTGGAGCACGAAGTGATCGCGGACCGAATTGAGGCCGGGTCGATGATGGCGGCGGCGGCTATCACCGGCGGCGACGTGACGATTGAAAATGCGCCGATCGAGCATCTCGACGCGGTCGCGACCAAGTTGCGCGAGGCGGGGGTGGTGGTCGAGGTCAACGGCAACAGCATCCGCGTCGCGCGCGGCGACAGACTCAAGTCGGTCGAGTTGCGCACGCTGCCATATCCGGGGTTTCCGACCGATCTGCAGGCGCAGATGATGGCGATGCTGACGCAGGCCGAGGGCACTTCCGTCATCACGGAGACGATTTTCGAAAACCGGTTCATGCACGCGCAGGAACTGGCGCGGATGGGCGCCGACATCCTGATGAAAGGTCCCACCGCCGTAGTCCGCGGGCCATCGAAGCTGAGCGGCGCTCCCGTGATGGCGACCGACCTGCGCGCCAGCATGGGGTTGATAATCGCGGCGCTTGCCGCCGAGCACACGACCGAGCTCAGCCGCATCTACCATCTTGATCGCGGCTACGAGGCGCTCGACGCGAAGCTTTCGCGTCTCGGCGCGCGAATCGAGCGCGCCCAAGAATAATGAGGCCGCGGGTTCTCAAGTCTGAGACGCCGGAATTCAAAAAATTTCTGGCGGCGATACTGGCGCGGTGTGGCGGCGACAGTGCCGGCGTCGATCGAGCGGTGTCGAAGATCATTGCGGACGTGCGAAAGCGCGGCGATCGCGCGCTGATCGATCTGACTGCGAAATTTGACGGCGTGAAGCTTACTCCCTCGACGCTCCGCGTGACGGCGGCGGAACGTCAATCGGCGTTTAATCGAATCCCCGCGACAGATCGGCTGGCGCTGGAGCTGGCGGCTGAGCGAATCGCGGATTTTCATCGCCGCACGATGGAGAAGTCGTTCATCTATCGCGACAAGTCCGGGATGCGGCTGGGGCAGATGGTGCAGCCCATGCGCCGCGTCGGGATTTACGTGCCGGGAGGGCTCGGTGCGTATCCGTCATCGGTGCTGATGAACGCGATTCCAGCGAAGGTGGCGGGCGTCGCAGAAATCGTGATGGTGTCGCCGCCGTCGGCGGAAGGTGAGCGGCTCGCCGTGCTGGCGGCGGCGGAAATTGCCGGCGTGGACGAATTCTATCGCGTCGGAGGCGCGCAGGCGGTCGCGGCGCTCGCATACGGGACCGAGAGCATCAAGCCGGTGGACAAGATCGTAGGGCCCGGCAACGCATTCGTGCAGGCCGCGAAGCGGATGGTCTATGGCGTCACGGACATCGACAAGATGGCGGGGCCGAGCGAGGTGCTGGTGATCGCCGACGACCGCGCGCATCCCGAATGGATCGCCGCCGACCTGATCGCGCAGGCCGAACACGGCTCGGGCGACGAGGCGGCCGTGCTGCTGACGACCTCGGCGAGTATCGCGCAGCGCGTCGCGGAGGCGGTGGAAATCGCGCTGAAGAGCCTGCCGCGCGCGCGCCAGGTCGAGGCTGCACTGGTAAAACGCGGCGCGATGGTCGTCGTTGGCGACCTCAACGAGGCGTTTGACCTCGCCAATGAGATCGGGCCTGAGCATCTCGAGCTCGATGTGCGCAACCCGTCGCGATGGCTGCCCAAGGTCAAGGCAGCGGGCGCGGTCTTCCTGGGGCCGCTTACGCCGGCGCCGCTTGGCGACTACCTTGCGGGTCCCAACCACGTCTTGCCGACGGGGGGAGCTGCGCGTTTCGCGTCGCCTTTGGGTGCATACGATTTCCTGAAACGAACCAGTATAATCGAGGCGTCGACGGGCGCGATTGCGGCGCTCGGACCGTCTGTCGCGCATCTCGCGCGGATGGAAGGATTCGAGGGTCATGCACGCGCGATGGAACTTCGGGCAGGGGCGGCGGATGGAAAGGCGAGTGGAAGCCGATATGCAAAACAAACGAAAAGCCAGCTTGCAAAACAAAGATAAGACGGCGCGGCCGGTCGCGCTGCTCGCGCCCGCTAAGGCGAAACGCAGCGCGGTAGTCGAGCGCAAGACGCGCGAGACTTCCGTGACGGTCGCGCTCAAGCTCGACGGGGCAGGGCGCGGCGAGGCGAAGACTGGAGTGCCGTTCCTCGATCACATGCTCGAGAGCTTCGCGCGCCACGGATTCTTCGACTTGAAGGTCGCGGCCAGCGGCGACTTGCATATAGATGACCATCACACGGTCGAAGACGTCGGAATTGTGGTGGGGCGAGCGTTTCGGCAGGCGCTGGGCGATCGCGCGGGAATCAAGCGCTTTGGCGAGGCGACGGTGCCGCTCGACGAGGCCGTCTGCACGGCGATCGTCGATATCAGCGGGCGCGCGTACCTGGGCTACAACGTCCCGATCAGCCAGGAACGCGTCGGCAACTTCCAGACCGAGCTGGTACACGACTTCATGAAGGCGCTGACGGACGAAGTCGGGATGAACCTGCATCTCAACCTGATCAGCGGCCGCAATCCGCATCACATAATCGAAGCGACGTTCAAGGCGTTGGCGCGCGCGATGGACCATGCAACGGCGCGCGAACCGCGGCTCTCTGGCGTGCTTTCGACCAAGGGCACGCTCAGCTAGATCGCAGGCCAGAATAGACCGCTTGTTCGAGAAGTTCACCGTTATTCCCTCGATTGACCTGAAGGGCGGCCAGGTCGTGCGCCTGCTCCAAGGCGATATGAAGCAGGCGACCGTCTATGGCGACGATCCTGGCGAGACGGCGCGTCGCTTCGAGGAGGAGGGGGCGGAGCTGATACACGTCGTCGATCTCGACGGCGCGATTGCGGGCGCGCCCCAAAACGTCGAGGCGATCGCGAAAATTCGCGCGGCTGTCCGATGCGCAATCGACGTGAGCGGCGGGCTGCGCACAATCGAAGCGGTGCGCGCGACGTTCGCGAGCGGCGCCGACTGCGTCTCGATTGGGTCCGCCGCGCTGCTCGATCCCGAACTGGTCCGCGTGGCCTGTGCCGAGTTCCCGGGTCGCATTTTCGGATCAATCGACATTCGCGAGGGCCGGTTAGCCATCAAGGGATGGGTCGAAACCAGCCAGCTCACTCTTACCGATGCGGCGGATCGGTTTCGTACGGCCGGAGTCGCTGCCTCAATCGTGACGGACATCGCGCGCGACGGTGCGCAGATGGGCATCGATGCGGCCCGCATCGAAGAAATCGCCAAGGCGGTTCGCATCCCTGTGATTGCGTCGGGAGGCGTCGCTACTCTCGACGACATTCGCGCTCTTCGGACGCGATTCAGTGCCGGTGTCGTGGGCGTGGTGGTCGGACGGGCGCTGTACGAGGGGAGTTTCGGCTTGAGCGACGCGGTCGCGGTAGCTGCCGGCTAGAGAAAGCGGATCGCTCTTCGCTATAGTAATCTTTTAGTACTCTAACGTCCTTTAATCCATCTCTCTGTTTTCCAGTGATGGGTGGTGGCGAAGTCAGCCGAATAACTTTTAAATATGTTACAGCGGAGACTAAGAGTAACGATCGCTCTTGACATATGGGTGACGCACGTAGAAAATGTCGAAGCTGAGTAAAGACATGAATTTACAATCTGAACCAAGCATAACCAATCAAGAGTTAAAGAGTGAGTGGCGGGTGTTTACAACTTTGTAGAGAGAGTTTGCCAACAAAGTGGTAACGCTTCATAGAGCGCAGGGGTTCAAATCCTGCCCGCGCTGTCTGAACGAAAAAAACACCGGAGGGACACGGAAATGGATCTGATCAGGAAACTGTATGTGAAGGCTGATGAGTTCTCGCGCGGCCAGACGATGGCGGAATACGCATTGATCATGGCAGCGGTCGCGGTCGTAGTGTTCGTGGGCTACCAGACCATGGGCACGACCATCACCAAGCTGCTCGCCACGGTCAACGGCCAGCTGTAAAGCGGACCGATTCTCGACTGCGGAGTATCCGGAGCGGCGGGGGCATTGTCCCCGCCGTTTCTATTTGTGGTCACGTTGCGTCCGAGCGCGGACGCAGTCTGACTTGCGGGTTCGCGCACCATCGCGGCACGCGCCCACGGAATACCTCCAGGATATTGTCGACCGCCATTGCGGCCATGCTCGCGCGCGTCGCAATGCTGGCGCTGCCTATGTGCGGCGTGATCACGACGTTGTCGAGCCGCAGCAGTGCGTCGTTGGATGCAATCGGCTCGGGATCGGTCACGTCGACGCCCGCGCCAGCCAAATGCCCCGACTTCAGCGCCGCGACCATCGCAGCTTGATCGACGACGGCGCCACGCGCGGTATTGATTAGAATCGCGCCCGGCTTCATCAGCGCGAATTCGTGCGCGCCGATCATGTGACGGGTCTTTGCCGTCGAAGGCACGTGAAGCGATACGTAATCCGATTTAGCCAGCAAACGAGGCATGCTGACACCAACGGCGCCCGCAAGCGTTGAATTCTGGCGAGATTGATGCCGCGTGCGCGAGGGACGATTGAGATAGAGCACGCGCATCCCGAAGCCCATCGCGCGGCGCGCCATCGCCTGGCCGATCGCGCCGAATCCGATTAGGCCGAGCGTGCTCGAGTGCACGTCGTGGCCGAGCATCACCATCGGTCCCCAAGTGCGCTCTTTTCCCGCGCGCACGGAACGATCGGCTTCGGCGATTCGCCGCGCAGTAGCCATGAGCAATCCAAAGGCGAGGTCCGCAGTGGCCTCGGCCACCACTCCGGGCGTGTGACCGACGGCGATACCCGCGCGGGTAGCAGCGTCGAGGTCGATATTGTCGACGCCGACGGCCAGGTTGCTGATGACGCGTAGGCGCGGCGCGCTGGCAATCACGGGCGCGTCGATCCTGTCGGTTAGCATCGAGAGTACTGCGTCGGCGTTCGCCACCGCCGATCGCAGCGTCGACGCCGGCGGGGGCATCTCGTCGCGCCAGACCGTGACTTCGGCCGCGGCGCTAAGGCGCTCGAGCGCCGCGGAATCGATTGCGCGAGTGACGAACACTTTTCCCTGTATGCGGGCCGGACGTGGCATGCGGCGATGCTCCCGACGGTTCAATTAGTTCCGTGGCTCTGCTATACGCGACAAGCGTGACTGACTCCATCGTTTCATCGGTAATCTCGTCGGCTCGTGGCAGCGGACGGTCGGTTCTCACGGAAATAGAGAGCAAGCGAATCCTGCATTCGCTCGGCCTGCCGGTCGTCGTGCCCGAGGCTGCATTGACGGCGGACGACGCGGTGCGCGCCGCGTCGAGGATTGGATTTCCGGTGGTGCTGAAGGTGTTGTCGCCGGATGTGAGCCACAAGAGCGACGTCGGCGGCGTCGAGCTGAATCTCGGCGATGAAGCCGCGGTCCGCGATGCGTTCGAGCGAATTCGCCGCAGCCTCGCCGCCAAGGCCCGCGACGCGCGCTTCGAAGGCGTTGCCGTGCAACCGATGGCGAAGCCGGGCGTCGAGTTGCTGGCGGGGACGTTCCGCGACGATCGATTCGGTACGATGGTGATGGTCGGGCTGGGCGGGGTGTTCGTCGAAGTGATGAACGATACTTCGCTGGCGCTGGCGCCGATTGGCGGGCGCGAGGCGTCGGCGATGCTCGCGCGCCTTCGCGGCGCGCAGATTTTGCGCGGCGTCCGCGGTCAGCCGGGCGTCGATATCGACCAGGTCGTGTCGCTGCTCGAGACCATTTCTGGAATCGCCGCTACGCGTCCGGATATCGCGGAGATGGATCTGAATCCGGTCGTAGCGTATGAGGACGGCCTCGCGATCCTGGACGCGCGAATCGTGATCGCCGACGCCACGGCTGCGGCGCAGGCGGACCCGCATCGTGCGGCGCGGCTCGAAAATCTCGAGCGCGCGTTCAACCCGCGGACCGTAGTGGTCATCGGCGACAAGCGGATGGGCGGGTATATGTGGCTGCGCGCGATGGCGCATCTCAAGGGCAAGCTCTACTCGGTGCAGATCGATCCGAACGAGATACCGGGCATCGAGGCGATGGGGGTGGAGAATCGCAAGAGCCTGGCGGAAATCACCGAGCCAATCGATTACGCGGTCAGTGCCGTGCCGCGGCAGATCGCGCCGCGAATTTTGAAGGATTGCGTCGCCAATCACGTCGGCTCGATCGGATTTTTTACGTCGGGATTTTCGGAGACCTCGGAGGAACTCGGAATCCGGCTGGAAGGCGAGATTCGCGAGATCGCGATCAACTCGGAAATCGCGCTGGTCGGGCCGAATTGCATGGGGCTGTACAGCCCCGGCGCCGGACTGCGCAATTTTCCCGAAGAAAAAGTCGGCGAGGCGGGCGACGTCTGCTTTATCTCGCAAAGCGGCACGCACACGATCAACTTTTGCCTGCAAGCGCCCGTCCACGGGATCAAGGTCAATAAGGCCGCGTCGATTGGCAACGTGCTGGTGCTCGAGGCGGCGGACTATATCGACTTGATGGCGGCCGACCCGGCGACCCGCGTGATCGGGATGTATATCGAGGGCGTGCGCCACGGGCGGCGCTTCTTCGACAGCGTCCGGCATGCGGCCGAGCGTCATCCGGTCGTCATCTGGAAGGGCGGGGTGACCGAGGCGGGCGCGCGCGCGACGTTTTCGCACACCGGCTCGCTCGCGACGCCCGACGCGACTTGGCGCGCCGTCGTTCAGCAAAGCGGCGCGGTCGAAGTGACGAGCCTCGACGCGATGCTGGACGCGGTCGAGCTGTTCGCGCGCGCCAAGCGCATCGGCGGCAGGAGGATGGGCCTGGTCGCGATGACCGGCGGCCAGTCCGTGGTAATCACCGACACGTTCGCGACGGCCGGGCTCGAGATTCCCGCCCTATCGGAGTCGTCCTACGACGAGCTGAAGACGTTCTTCAACATCGTCGGAGGCAGCTACCGCAACCCGCTCGACGCGGGCGGCACCATCGGCGCGGGACATCATCAGGGCAACCTCGATCGCATCCTCGAGATTCTCGAACGTGACCCGGTCATCGACGCGATCGTACTGGAGGTCGGCACGGGGCTGCGTGCGGCACGATGGGCCACGCACGAGGACGAAATAACGGGCCTGCTCGACAAGCTGGCGGATTTTGCCGGGCGCTCGACCAAGCCGTTAGCAATCGTGATGCATCCTGCGCACGTCGAGGCGATCGTGGCGCGCGGCAAGGAGCTTGCGCGCGCACGCGGGCTGGTCGTGTTCGACAGCTTCGAGCGCGCCGCCGCAGCCTTCCGAGCCGCGGCGGACTACTGGATGAATCGCGCACGCCTGGGCAGTTAGACTCATACGCGGCGAGGTACTGAATATGGATCAGCTCATATCGGAACGCGCGCGTCCCTATTTCGAGAAGATACAAAAGCTGGCGCCGATAATTCGCGAGCACGCCGATCGCGCCGAGCGCGAGGCGCAGATGCCGCGCGAGGTTGTCGATGCCTTTCGTGAGGCTGGGCTATTTCGGATTCTCGTGCCACGCCAGATGGGCGGTGGCGAACTGACGATTCCCGACACGTTGCGGCTGTGCGAGGAAGTCGCGCGCATCGACGGGTCCGCCGGATGGAATCTCGCCATTTGTGGAGGCGGTCCGCTGTTTGGGTACAACCTTTCCCGCGCGGCATTCGAGAAGATTTTCGGCGATCCGCATGGTGTGAGCGCGGGCTCGCTGAATCCCGCGACGACTCGCGTGGTGGCGGTCGAGGGCGGATGGCAGTTCAGCGGGAAGGCGACCTACGCCAGCGCCTCGGCTCATGCGACCTACCTGATGGCGGCGGGCATGGTGCTGCGCGACGGTGCGCTGCAAATCGTCGACGGGGCTCCGGTGATGCGAGCTGGTCTGTTTCCTATCAGTCAGGCGAAAATTCTCAATACCTGGTCGACGGCGGGAATGCGTGGAACCGGCAGCAACGATTGTGTGTTCGAGAACGTCTTTGTCTCCGATGAATTCACCTTCGACTGGCTGAACGCGAAATCGCCATGGCAGCGCGGTCCATTCGCGAACATTCCCCTGCAGCTGCAATTTGTGGGCGGCCTGGTATCGGTGGTGCTTGGCACCGCGCGACACGCCCTCGATACGCTGAACGAGATCGCGCAAGCCAAGGTGCCGGCGGCCACTCGGGCCACGTTGCGCGAGCGTCCGATCGCGCAGATCCAGTTCGCGCGGGCGGAAGGGCTATTGCGCGCGGCACGCGCCTACTTTTACGACTGCAACGACGAGATCTGGCGCAAGGGCGAAGCCGGCGACAGCTTCAGCATCCAGGATCGCGCGCATGCGCGGCTTGCAGTGGTCACTGCCGCGAAGCTGGCGGTGCAGGCGGTCGATCTGGTCGCGGATGCGGCCGGGATGAGCTCAGCGCAAACCTCGTGTCCGATAGAGCGATGCTGGCGTGATGTGCACACCGCATCGCAGCACGTGCTGATGAATACCGCGCGCTTCGAGGTGGTGGGACGCGTGCTGTTCGGGCTGGATCCAGGCTCGCCGGTAATCTGAATCGTTCTATTTCCTGTGACGCGTTAGTCGGAGCTAGCGCGGCGGGGCGAGGACTGTCATCACGGTGCCGATCGATGCGTCGCCGTCCAGGAACGCCAGCCATCGGCCGCGCAGCGACCAACTCATCGTGACGGTGCCGCGCGCCGGGCCTTCGGCCAATAGAAAGGCGCTGTCGTACTGCAGAGAATAGGTGACGATTTTTCGCCACGGCACCGACGCACTCGGCGCATAGACCTGCATCGCCGCTTCATCCGCACCCCTCGAGAACGCCATCGTGCTCTGCGCGAGCATTTCCGGCACGGTGTCGAAGCCGAGCGCTTTCACCTCCACCTTTGCCTGATCGGGATGCGTTATTGCGACCTGCGCGAGCACTGACCCTTCGGGAAGCTCAATCGCCCGCTTGAACGACAGTCCCTGATTGCCCAGCGTGAGCGTACCGTTGCCCTTCGCGAACGCGGCCGCGCCGGTAGATACGCCCATCAGATGTTCGTCGCCGGTCGCGATGTCGTACTTGTACACGCCGATCGTGTGGTGCGTGGGGTCGGGCCCGACATACAGGAACGATCCTTCGTCGTTCTGGTCCCAATCGAGCACGTGGATAGGCGCGCGCACGTGAAACCTGGTGCAGGTCGAGGCGCGGCGATCGAGAATAACCGGCGCAGCGCCCGCATCGCCCTGGCCGACCGCATAGACACCGTGCGCGCTCCAACTGAGCGCCGACATCGGACACGAGAACTTAACCGGCAGGACGGAACCGGCGCCAGTCACGACGATCAACTGCAATCCGTCGGCCAGAGTGGGCGGCGGCTCCGCCTGGTCGGAATCGGATTGCGACGGCGGTTCGTTGGTGCCGGCTTCGAGCGGTTCGAGATGCCGTCGAAGGGCGAGCGCGATCGTCGCGTTGTTCAGCCAGTTAATCGAGATCGAGTCGAACTGGCCGTTGAAGCTCGCGATCACGCTGCCCGGGCCGGTCGCGATCAGGTCGCGGACGATCACATCGACTCGACTGGCGCCTCGTATGACCATTGCCGTCGCGAGTGTCAGGCCGTTCGGGCTCGCGTCGACATCCGCGATACTTCCCTCCTCGGCCGCGCCCGGTCCGGTCTCAGCCGCGAGGATACGACCGGTTCGCCAACCGGCGCCGCCCAGGCCATACATAATCGTATGCCCGGCCTGCGTTCCGATGACGCCAATCTCCTGGCTCTCCTCGAGCCAGATGGGGGGACGCGACGGGATCGGTGCGAATCCTTCGGGCATCTGGACGTTGGTCAGCACCTTGATACCGTTGGTGACGTCGAGCGTGGTCGAATGGGCGACGAATGGCGGAGGTCCGGGCTTCGGCGGGACACTGGTCGAGCATGACGCGACGCTCACGGCGGTCAGGGCAAGAGTCAGGATGAGGACAGACCTGGGCATCGAAAAGCGGTAGTGTATTTGGACCAGTTAGAAAAGGCGACCGCTCCATCCGATGAAGAACCGGTTTTTTGGAAATTTGTGGATAAGCCGCGAGGTCCGCCTCGCAATCATCGTCGCGATTTTGTGTGCCGCAGGCGCCGTTGCCTGCGCGGCCGGCGATTGGAAGGCGGGAATCACCGCACTTGGAATCGCGGTGGCTCTCGTGGCGGCCTTCTGGTTTGGCGTCGTCAGGCCCGCGCAAATCCCGCGCGACGCCGTCCTGGTAGTTCGCCTGGCGGGGCCGATCGAAGAGGACGTGACTCGCTCGCCGCTCGATCAGCTGATGCGCCGCGGCGCGCAAAGCCTCGACCATCTCCGCTACGCGTTCGAGTCGGCAGCCGTCGACGACGACGTTCGCGCGATCGTCGTCGAGATCGCGGGCTTGGGCGCCGGTCTGGCCACCGCGCACGAAATCCATCGCCTGCTGCGCGCCGCGCAGGCGGGCGGCAAGCGGGTGATTGCGCTGATGCGCGGCGATAGCGCGGGACTGCGCGAATACCTGGTCGCGGCCGGGGCGGGCGAAATAGTCGCCAATCCCGACACGATGCTCACGATGCTCGGGGTGGCGACCGGCGGAGTGTTTCTCAAGAACGCGCTCGACAAGCTGAAAATCCAGGCGCAGACGCTGCAGTGGAAAGAGTACAAAGGCGCGGCTGAGACTCTCGGTCGCGAGACCATGTCGCCGGCGGTGCGCGAGAGCATGGAGGCGATCGTCTCCGACTGGGAAAAAATCCTCGTCGAGACGATCGCGTCGGCGCGCAAAATGACCCCGGAGCGCGCGCGCGAGCTGATCGCGGCGGGTTTCGTCAGCACGACCTTCGCCGTCGAGAATCGCTTGATAGATCGCGAAGGCTACATCGAGGATATCCGCGCGGAATTCGATCCCGAGGCAAAGCGCAAAGTGTTCGTCAGCCTGACGCGATACCGGCGTCACGCAATCTTCACCCGCGAGCGCGGGCGTCGTCAGCGAATCGCGCTGGTGCACGCCAGCGGCCCGGTAGTTTCGGGCGAGGTGCCGGCGACCGGCGAATATATCAGCGGCGTCGCGACGGCCGCGCAAATCGATCGCGCGTCGCGCGACGAACGCGTCAGGGCAATCGTGTTTCGCGTGAATTCACCCGGCGGTTCCGCCGTCGGCTCGGACCTGGTGTGGCGCGCCGTGCGCGAGGCGCAGGGGCGCGGCAAGCCGGTCGTCGTCTCGATGGGCGATGTGGCAGGCTCGGGCGGTTACTACGTCGCGGCCGGCGCCGACGCGATCGTCGCCGAGCCGGCGACAATCACCGGTTCAATCGGGGTCGTGTACGCGAAGTTCAATCTCGGGATGCTGCTAGGCGAACTTGGCGTGCATTTCGATTTCGTGAAGAGCGCGCCCATCAGCGACGCGATGTCATTTGCGCGCGCGATGACTGAGACCGAGCTCGCGCAGCTCAACGAAACCGTCGGTCATATGTACTCGGCGTTCACCGCGAAGGTCGCGGAAGGCCGGCATTTGAGTCCCGAGAAGGCTGAAGCGGTCGCCAAGGGGCGCATCTGGAGCGGTCTCGCGGCCAAGGAGCGCGGACTCGTGGATGAAGTCGGCGGACTGTCGACGGCCGTCGCGATCGCGCGCTCGCGTGCGAAAATCGCCGAGCACCAGCGCCATCAACTGGTCACTTATCGCGGCGAGCGGAGATGGATGGAGTTCCGGGGCGGCAGCGCGGAGGCTTCGACGCCGTGGGCGATTCGCGCCGCCGCCGTCGCGCTCGGCATCCCGGACCGCTGGGCGCCCACGATGCTCGAGATACTCATCCGCGGCGGCGTGATGCTGCTCTGCCCGTTCATCGAGCTGTAAGCAGCGACGCTAGAGCGGTCATTTTACAGTTCCGATCGAATATCCGGCAGGGGCGGGCGGCCGCCTTAGACCGTTGAATCCAGGGAGCGAAGCTTCTAGCTCCTGTTCCTTGCGCTCCGCTTCGGCCAAGTCTGCTCCGTGGCCGCCTATGTCGCGAAATACCACAACGGCATCATGCCGCAGCTCGGGATCCGGGCTGGTCATCCATTGGCGCGCCTGTTGTTCGCCCGCCGTCGGGTCACGACCTAGCACCCGCAGAATCTTGTCCCGCGCCATCTCCGCCGCCGCTAACAACTCTTCGGGCTGGGCTGTTCCGGTATTGAACACCGGGGAGCTCGGCGTCGGCCGCGACGGAATCATTCGTGCTGCTTCTTTAGGGCCTTTGCTAGTAACGCTATTGAGTCGCGGCAGGATCTCTGTGTCGTAAAAGGTTGCAAACTCCGGGCTTGATTCAATGTATTTCCCCTTCTTAAGGCTGTACACCTTGGGCCAGAGCGCCAACGCATGTGACCCAAAGGGACCGCCCGAATACTCCCTGTCCAACGCGTCGAGGATAACCAGCTCGACCTTGCTATCGCCATTCAGATCATAGAGAGGAGTGTAGATTCTTAACGGACCACTCTTCCTCTGTGCGATTCCTGCCAGGCGGATGAAGTACCCGTCAAATTGTTGCTCGCTTATCTTCCCGAAAGAATCGCGGCTATAGATCCTCAGCGAATTGTGGAAACTATAATCAAGGGAGGATGAAACTGTCACTAAGTGGTACTGGTGATTGCCGGCGAGATCGACCCAATCAAACTCTGCCATTCCGCAGCTTTCTGCGGACTGAGCTCGGATCATCCGGTAGTCAAAGTCGGGATCTTCCCAACAGACGAATTTTGCGACCTCGGAATCGCCTTCCTCGTACGGGTCTTCCATCGCGCGTAGGTACTCGATGTTCGAGTCGTCCCAGGCCATGGTGGCGATCTCGGGCTTTGAGCCTTTTGGATGGGAAACAGAAGGATCGGCTCCAAACGCGACAACCGCGAGGAACCGTATCCAGAGGACAAGCAGCGCCGCTCCTGTAGTCGCCCGCTTCACTCTCGTCATTGCGCGTCTGCTAGCGGGGAGCGTTCCAGCTCTTCTCTCAGCGAGTACATCTTCTGGCGTGCCTCGGTGATGTAGCCGTCGAGGTTGCGGCGATGATTCGCAAACAGCCCGTCGGGCGAACCGTTCATGACGATTAGCGGCTTCATAACGGCGGCCTTGCCGAGCGCGTCGATCGAATCGTCGAACAGTGACTTCAGCACAGGGTCGTCCTTGATTTGCCCCGCGTATTCGCGCTCGACCGCCTGCATCATGTGGTACATCACATGCGCATAACCCTGCGAATGATAGAAATAGTGGTCGCAATCCCAGCTATGAACCGGGCTGCCATCGTCCTTCGTGGTCCGGTACAGGTTCGCATGGGCGTCGCCCAGCAGGTCGGTCCACGTCTGGACGAGGCGCACCAGCTCGACGGCGCGGGTGTTGAGCTCGCGCGATGACTCCGGCGTAGTGTGCAGCCCCGCGACGTACATGCGCAGATGCTCGATGCCGTCGTCGTACTTGCCTTCGGCCGACGGCAGTATCCACTTCTCCGCATCGTTTCGAAAATCAGTGTCGGCGATCACGAGATTCGGATCGTATTGATTGGAGGAAACCTTGGTCAGGTGATCCTTGAAGACGCGCGTGGTTTCGCGGACGGCCTGGATGATCCCGAGCTGGCGATCGGAGTTGTTGTCCGCCGCGACTTTCGGGCCCCACAGGAAGAAATCGTTGGGACGCCATCCAAAGCCCGTGTGCAGCTCATGGTCCATGATCGCCGCCAGCGTCGAGGCATAGATCTCGCCGGGCACCGTAGGTTTATCGGGCGGGAAAATCGTGTCGATGTCGTAGTCGAGACGATCGTGATGCTTGAGGCCGAAATGAAGCGCGAGGTTGCCGCCAAGCCAGATGAGCAGCAGGGCGGCGGCGCCAATCAGAAGTCGGTTCCGGTTCATCGCCGGAAGGAACTATACCACGGATGCTACGATGCCGCGCGCAGTGGAACTACTGCGGCTGACGCACTCCTGAGCTCGTCGCGGCTGGTGCCCAACTGCTTCAGCAATGGCAGCACTGCCCGCGTCAAAAACAAGCGCGGACTGATCCCGCCGCCACCAAGTAGAAGATTCTCGCGATAATTCGGAATCAGGCCGTCGCCGGGCATCTTGAAATTCGCGAGCACATACGCGAGATCGGCCAGCGTGCCGACACGGTCTTCGGCCATCTCGATCTCGATCATCTCGCGGTAGAAGCCGGCGTGGGCAGCCTCGTCGCGGCTGACCAGGAAGAAAATTGCCTCGAGCGTCGCGTCGTTCTCGAGTTCCGCGCGATCCTTCTGCGCGCGATAGGCCAGATAGGTCGCCGATTCCTGCAGCGCGCCGTAGCAACTCATCTGGCGGCGCGTCGTGAACGGAACTTTCCACGCGCGCGAGAACACGTCGGTCTCGAACTTGTCGAATTGCGCTTGCGTGCGCAGGCCGGAGCGGAGCAGGTACTCGCGGAACACGAGTCCGTGGCGCGACTCCTCGTAGCTCCATGCGGTCTGAAACCACGCAAGCCCAAACACTCCTCGCAGCAGCTCGTTACCGGCGGCAGTGTAGTCCGGCAGGTACATCTCCTCGGCGCAATAGGTCTCGATGCGAACGGCGCGTTCTTCGGTGTTGGTGTCGGGCGAGAGCTTGTCCCACGGGACGTCCTCGAACAGATTCCAGCGGCGCTTTCGCTCCGCAGTCTCGAGAAAGTCCATATAGGCGCGGTAATACTTATCTTTTGCAGTCATCAGGCGGGTTACAAAAAAATTCAATCCAGGCGGGGCTGAGACAACAACAATAACATGTACGAAGCGGAGAGCCTAATCGAAAGTGTTATCTAGAGCACATCGCCAAAAAACTTAACCTCAGAAAATACTTAACAGACGTTTAGTTAGCGAGGTTGTCTTCGCAACGTCGGAAGGCGCGAGCAACGTGATCGTGGTGACTGGCTTGCCGCCTTCAGTCACGTTCGCCGTGCCAATCTGCTGACCGGCTTTGATTGGCGCCGCGATCGACGGCGGCAGATTGTAGTCGACCTTGATCGCGCTGTTTGCATCGCCATGCTTGACGAACACGCCCGCGTCGGCGCCCCAGACCGGCTTGATACTGTCAGTATCGGCATTGCTCACCGCGACGGATTGCGCGATTGGCGCCCCTTTCTTCGCGACCGAATGCATCTCGTAGTTGAGAAATCCCTGCGACATCATCTCGGCTGCTTCCTTGAAATTCGTCAGCTTGTGCTGACTGCCAAGCACCACCGCGACCAGTCGCAGATCATTGCGCTTTGCAGTGGCGACCACGTTGAAGCCCGCCTTGTCGTAGAATCCGGTCTTGAGGCCGTCGCATCCCGGATACGTCCGAACCAGGTGATTGGTGTTGCGCAGAATAAACGTCCCAGCCCGGAACGGCGCGGTGTCGATCGACGACCATCGGATCACGTCGGGATATTTCAGCAGCTCACGCGCGAGAATTGCCTGGTCGTAGGCGCTCGCGACGTCGGCCGACTCTCCCTTTGCCGGTGGCAGGCCATTCGTCGAGTAGTAGTGCGAGTCCTTCATCCCGAGCGCGGCGGCCTTCTGGTTCATCATCACGACGAATGCCTCCGTCGAGCCCGCGATATACTCCGCGACCGCGACCGACGCGTCGTTGGCCGAATGGACGACGACCGCTTTCATCATGTCGTCGAGCGAAAACGTCTCGCCTTCCTTCAGATAGACCTGCGAACCGCCCATCTCGGCCGCTTTGCGCGACGTGGTGATGTTGTCGGTCAGCTTGAGCGAGCCGTCGTGGATTTTTTCGGCGGCGATCAGCATCAGCATCATCTTGGCGAGCGACGCGGTCGGCCACGGCGTGTGATCGTTAGCCTCGAAGATGACGGTGCCGGTCGTGGGTTCGAGCACGCACGCCTCGGAATACGTACCGAGACCCGCGCTCGACGCGCTGGCGGCGCTCTCCTCTTCGGAGGCGGACTCGGCTGCGGCGGCATGATGACGGCGCGCAGCGAGGACAGTATGCGAAGACATTATCGCGGCGAGCGCTACTGCTGCGGCCATTCGAAATTTTCGGGACTCGCCAGAAGGCAACAGAACTTTCATCACGCACCACCTCCGCAGCACATCGAACACTGAGACGACGGAAGAATACTAGCCAACCGGTCGCTTCGCGGCGAGCGCGCGCACACTACCCGAAGATAGTTGTCTAAAAAAACTAAAAACGGTCGGCGGTCCAGTAGACCGAGCGCGAATCCGCGAAGAGTTCGAACGCATGCGCCGATGCGGCTTCGGCAGTCATCGCGAACCGGCGCGCGAGCTTGTCGGGTGCGAGAACTCGCCACATGTAATTGTTGTCGATGTGATGTGCGACGGGGCATCCCGCGTCGCCCAGCGCTTTTTCGAGCGCGGGATCGTGCGCGGTATGCGAGACGAGCACGGAAGGCTCGGCGGGCTTCGAGGCGCTGTGGAGCAGCGCGGCGCGGCGATGATCCCCGACGCGCCGCACGGTGATAGCCACGCCGGCCGCCGACTGGCCGAGGTACTTGAACGTCGCAAGCATCGCGTCAACCGCGCCGGCATCGTAGCCGTACTCCATCACCATCGAGACGCCGTACAGGCGCGTGACTCGCGCGTAGGCGGCGATTCGCGCGCCGTCGCGGCATACGACGAAATATTCCTCGGAGCCTTCGCCGGGATGGAGCGGCTGATTGCCGGCGAATTTGAGGTTCCCGCGCCACGCGGCGTCGTCGCGGACCGCGGTGACGTTGAAGCGGCCGCTGCAGGCGCGATGAAGCGCGGCAACTTCGGCGAGGTCGCGGGCAGTCTCGAAGCTGTCGATCACAAAACGATCGGGCGCGTTGATTGAAGCGGCGCCCGCCAGCAGGCTGAGCTTGCGCTCGATCTCACGCCATCCGAACTGGTTGTAGAAGGTAAGCCGGTCCGCGAACAGCAAGGATACTTCGAAGCCCTCACGCGCCATCGTATCGACCGACAGACGCATCAGGGCAGACGCGACGCCCTTGTGCCGGTATTCGTCGAGCGTGAAGACGGAGCCGATACCGCCCATCGGCACCGATTGCCCGTCGAGGTTGATGGTGCGATCGAAAATCTGGACGGTCGAAACGAGGCGGCCGCCGTCGCGCGCGACCAGGCACAACGCATCGCGAAAGCCGGGATCATTTTGATTGTAGCGAGCGAAGAACTCGCCGCGATCGTTGTACCATCGCCCGAGCAGCTCGATGACTTCGTCCCGCTCGCTGTGATGCGCGGATCGGACTTCCATCGTTCAGATTTTGTAACTTACTTCACCGGCCGCCGCTACAGGCCGCGGCTATGGTCGTATAGTCGAGCGCCGCCACCGAAATTTGCCGCAGCTCGAATCTCGCTAAATTCTTCGGGTTGCAGCTAACAAAAGGATTGCAACTCGGCTTGTCCTACCGTCGAATTTGGAGTAAATCCAGCGGCTCGGGGGATACCATAAAATGTCCAAGTGTTTACTTTTCGCTAGCTTGCTAGCAGTGTTGTTCACGTCCGGTTGCGCGACTCTCTTTCAGGGGAACAGCGAAGAGATAATGGTCGAGAGCGATCCGCCGGGCGCCCTGGTGTCGGTGAACGATGGGCGCCAGGGAACCACGCCATACTCGCTAAAGACTAATCGCAACGACGACTTAGACATTCATGTCAGCAAACCTGGTTTTTCTTCAGAAGATATAGCGGACACCACGCACGTGGAGTGGGGCTATCTTGTTTCCGACCTATTCTTTACTGGTCTTGTCGGACTCGCGATCGATGGTATTGACGGCGCCATGTTTTATCACAATCAGACCATGGTCTCGGCACACCTTGAGCCAGTTCTCGCGTTGTCGGCCCCTCCAGTCTCACCGAGCGCAGCCGCCGCGGTTGCCAGCGATCAGCCGAGGACATATTCCAGACCTGTCGCAGTTCCGGCGAACACGGTCGTGAATCCGAACGTTCCTACCAATCAACCTCCGGCGTTCGAGTAACGTCGAGTCGAACGGACTGAACCCTATCTTCTTCGAGACGATGCCTGGGTTCTTCAAGAGCAGGGCGATGAACATGATTGGGAGAGGTTTGTTGAGGGCGTTCGTAATCGCCGCGTCCGGATGTTCCGCTTCGACGGCGCTACCGCAGATGGCCGATGGCACACAATGCCATGTCTCCTCTCACGCTTACCCGTGGGGCGCCTACGTTGATAAAATATGTAACGACGCGAGCGGCAACACGACCACTACGCGGATGGGATCAAGCGGGTTGTACGACTCGGGCGATGTTGTAAATACTCAAGCCTCGGGGACTCTTCAGCGCATGCCTTCGTCGGAGGCATCATCTATTGCTCCTCGCGCAGGGAATCCGAACACCGTAGTGAATCCGAACGTCCCGACCAACCAACCTCCGCCGTTCGAGTAGCGGTGCGTCGGGCGGACGAGGACAGAATCCTGAATCGCGCGCGGAATAGCGCGCTGTAAAAGGACCCTCACCTTGATCCTCTCCCTCACAGGGAGAGGGGATTCAGGCAGAGCGCATCGCGAAAGCCGGCGTTTGCATGAACTCCTCATTGCTGCATAAGTCTGCGGCTGCATGGTTACGTTGATCCTTGCCTCCCTGGCGATCGTTGCGGTTTTGCTTGGGCCAATTCTTGTCAAGCCGATCGAGCGCAATGTCGAGGTGTTTTTTTTAGTCGCCGGAAGCATCACGTGCGCCGTGGCGGGGCGATTCAGTTACGCGCTGGTGCGATCGGCGTTGCGCGAGCCTATCGCGCTGACCTCGGCGGTCCTCGTCTTCGGAATCGTGTTCCGCCTGATGCAATCGCGGCTCGATCGGCTCTTCGCGGTCGCATCGAGGACGGTCGGCCAGCGCTGGTTGTGCTTCGGCTTGACGATCATCCTGGGCATCCTGGCCGGCTTCATCACCGCCGTGGTGGCGGCATTGATTTTTGCGGAGGCCGTCTCGCTGCTGAAGATGGATCGGTCCGCGGAGATAGCAGCGACCGTGTTCGGATGCTTTGCGATTGGGCTGGGCGCTGTCACAACTCCCCTGGGGATGCCGGCCAGTACGCTGGTGCTGGCGGCTCTGCACGCCGACTTCTGGTACCTGGCGCGACTGCTGGGCCCGTTCGTGATCGTGGGAATCGTATTGGTCGCGATACCCACGCTCTTCATCCGGGAAGGCAAAGGCCGGTCCAGGCTGCATCTGGTCGCCGAGAGCGATTCGTGGACGCCCGTCCTGATTCGGGCGGGCAAGGTCTATATCTTCATCGTGGGTCTGGTCGGACTTGCGGCCGGCCTCAGGCCCGTGGTCGACGCCTACGTGCGTCATCTTCCCGGCGCGATGCTTTTCTGGCTCAACACGATTTCGGCGGTGGTCGACAATGCCACCCTTGCCGCAGTGGAGATCGGTCCCGCGCTGAGCCGCAGTCAGCAACGGTTCGCGATGCTTGGGCTGCTGATCAGTGGCGGGATGCTGATTCCCGGCAACATCCCCAATATCGTGGCGGCGAGCCGGCTGGGAATCACCAGCCGCGAATGGGCCGCGCACGGATTGCGCACCGGAATGCTGCTGCTGCTTGGATGTTTCGCAGTCCTGGCGCTGCTGGCCGTCTTATAAGCGTTTCGGCTGGCGCCTGAAGGTCCAGAATTTGACGCCGGTGGCGCCGGCTTCTTCGCCGTTTACGATCATTTCGAAGCCCTGTTTCAGGTAGAAGGCCACGTTGCGCTCGTTCTCGGTTTCGAGATAACAGGCGACGCGCGCGGTGTCGGCGCGCTCCATCACCGGACGCATCAGCGCGCCGCCGAGTCCGCGACGCTGACGGCTCGGCTCGACGCCGAGCAGAAACAGGTACCAGCATGCGCCGATCATGTCGCGCTCGCGCGCCTGCCACTCGCGGCTGACCACGTCGCGATAGCGCTGATACGCGTCGTTGCCAATCAGCGTCCCCATCTGATGCATCCCCGACGCTTCGATATTTTCGCGCGTCCATTTCGCGCTGGGCGGGAGCCATAGCGCAACGCCGTCGAGCGCGTCTGCAGTCGCGTAGACTTCGCCCGTGAGCGTTCCGAAGCGGATCATCCTCGCGTACACCTCGGGCAGCAGGCGTGCGCGTGCCGCAGGGTCGGGAATCGAGTAGACCATCAGGGGATCGTCGTGGAACGCGCGCGCGAGCGTCGCCGCGGCCGCGGAAATTTGCGCATCAGTGAGTCTTACGATTCGCGCGCTCACCGATACGTCCTCATCCGCTCGCGTTCGGGCGCGGCTCACGACGGATTGCCGCGCTGGCGAATGTAGCTGCCCACGTGGCTCATATAATCGCGCTTGCCGATCTCGACGCCGTTGTGACGGAGGATGTCGTAGGCCGTCACGACGTGGAAGTAGAAATGCGGGAGGGCCCAATCCCGTAGAAACTGCGCGCCGTTCATCTCGACCTCCATGTTGTCGGGAATCGGAATCGTGATCTTGCGATTCTCGGCGCCCTCAAATTCGTCTGCGCGCGCCTTCTGCAGATAATCGATCGTCTTCGCGATGAGCGCCTTGAGCTCGTCGAGCGACCGTTCGTTGTGCTCGCCGCGCGTCGGCTCGTGGCCGGTCAGGCGGGCGGCCGAATCCCTGGCGTGATCGCAGGCGAGCTGCACTTGTTGCGCGAGCGTATACATGTCGGGCGCGAGGCGCGCATTCACCAGCGCCGCGGGATCAAGCCTTTTGGCGCTGGCGTGCTCCGCACCCTTGTCGAGAATACTGGACAGTGAACGCAACATCGGCTCGAACGTTTTGATCGCCATGCCGTACAAAGAAACCTTCACGATGACTTCCTCCTAGAGGGCAGAACGCGAGTGGAATTTAGATTGTAGGAGATACTTCGAGCCGAGGCACGACCCAGCAACCTAACCCCTAACCCCTTCCCGAGCGGGAAGGGGAACCGGAAATGTAAATTCTCACGTGGGAAGGGAGACAACATCGCGCGCGACAACGGAGCGCGGCCTTAGTACTGGGTGCAGAGCCTGTCCTGAGCGAAGCCGAAGGAGGTGACCCCTGCTTAGCGCAGGTCGAGATGAACCGAGGTTGGCTGGCCGCCGCGATTGACAGTGAGGTCGATCGCCGATTGGGTTTTCATCGCCTGCATCAAGCCCATCGCCTGCATTGGATTGGTGACGGGCTGCCCGTCGATCGAAGTCACCATGTCGCCGTTCTGCAGGCCGAGTTGATCGAAGACGGAGCCGGGCGCGACCTGCGAGATCGAGAAGCCGTCGGTCTTGCCGTTGACAAAATGGGGCATCGCGCGCATTTGCGAGAAGAACTGCGCGGGATTCTCCATCGTCTGCTGAACTTCGGCGCGGCTGACCTCGAATTTTCCGGGGCCCAGTTTCTTGAGCTGGAGTTTTACGTTGTCGTCGCTGGCGCCGTTGTCGCCGGGCGCACGACGGCCAAAACCGTGCGCCCTATTCCGAAATGCAGGAGTGCCTCTGAGCATCGGACCTCTTAATACGCCGCCGCCCAACTGGGAGGGAGGCGCTTCAGGAATGTCCGCGCTGGGAATCTCAATCGCGACGCGATGGCCGCCCCGGTCGATGAACGCTCGGTCGACTTCGACGCTTACCAGCTTGCCGGCGTTGGGAATGTCCTCGCCCACCTGGTAGAGCGATTCGACCCCGGTTTCATCTTCGACGATCACGTACGGCTTGGATTTGCTCATCAGCGAAGTGCCGAGCAGCTTCAGATGCAGGTCCTCTTCCACCACCGGCGCAGGCCCGCTGCTCTCCTGCGGGGCCTCGTTGAAGATGTCGCGTTTGACAATCGCGTCGTAGTAGGCGCGCGTCCGCACGCCGTTGACGGTCTTTCGCGCCGCCGACGTGGAGCTGGGAGCGTCGGCATCATTCGAAACGCTGCGCTCGATTATGTCGCGCACGCACATGGCCGACACGAGCGCCAGCGCGGCGACCAGGACGAAATTCAGAATCGTGACGTGAATTTGTGAGAACCTGAGCTGCATTTACAGAATCGATTCAGCCTCGTAAGCGCACCCTTTGACTAGACGAGCGACGTCATAGTTCCATTCACCCTTCCAGCGGCTGATCACAAAACTGGCCTGACTATGGCCGCTGCGGACCAGATCCATCAGGCGGAACAGGTAGATAGTCTCATCCTGCCCGCTAGTGTTCAACGCCCGCTGGCGTTCGAGGCCTTGGGCCGCTATCTGCATCAATTCGTTGCCGAGCGCCTGCAGCTTGAAGCGGCCGGCCCGCGCGTCGAGGCCGTTCTTATGCGCCCCGTCGGTGATTTCGAGGCGCTGGCGATAGTTCCATCCCTTGACGAGGTCCCACGCGGCAGCGATGCAATCGTCATTGTAAAGGACGCCCTTGAGCAGTGCCGGCAACGCGAGCATGAATTGCGGCGGCTGGCTGTCGGCGGTGCGTATCTCGACGTACCGCTTGAGGCGGACCTCGGTAAAAATCGTCGTCAGATGATTGGTCCAGTCGTCGACGGTGGCGCGCTCCCGGCCGTAACCGCGCTCGAGATACTGGCGGAAGGTGAGGCCCGGCGGCTGGGTGAGATCGATATACTCATGGTTGCGAATCAGGAAGTACATCGGCACGTCGAGCGCGAACTCGGTGTAATCCTCGAACGAACAATCGTCGCGGAACACGAACTCCGGAACCCCGCTGCGCTGGTTGTCGGTGTCGGTCCAGATATGCCCGCGGAAGCTGTGATAGCCGTTGAGGCCGCCGTCGCTCAGCGGTGAGTTGGCGAAGATCGCGTACAGGAGCGGCACTATACCCATGCTGACGCGCAGCTTGCGGATCGCGTCGGCCTCGTCGCTGTAGTCGAGGTTGGCCTGCACGCCGGCGGTCTGCTTCATCATGCGCTGGCCGAGCTTCCCCATCCGCGCCATGTACGGGTACATGATGTGGTAGCGGGCCTTCGGCAGCAGCTCGATCTGGTCGATACGGCTGACGGGTTGCATCCCAAGTCCAAGCACCGTCGCGCCGATTTGGCCGGTAACGTCGATCAGCTGCTGTACATGGGTCGCAAACTCGGCGTGAGCGCAGTGGATATCCGCGCATTGCTCGCCGGACAACTCGATCTGCCCCCCGGGCTCGAGCGTGATCGCGGAGCGCTCGCCCTTGAGCGCCAGGATATGGCCGTGCTCGTCTTCGGACTCGAAGCCGAAGTCGGCCGCCATCCGGCGCAGGAGATCTTCGACGCCGCCGGCGCCGGAGTAGGGGATCGCGGTACCGTCGGCGGCGCGGACGACCACTTTCTCGTACTCGGTGCCGATCTTCCACTGCGCGCGAGGCTTGCCGCCTTCCTGGAAATAGCGGATGAGGTCGTCCTTCTTTTCAACCAACTCACTCATGAATCAAATCCAATCGCGACTCCCCGAAAAGAAGGTGCGGCAAGCGCGCTTATAATGAACTCGCCAATCATACGAGGCAAGTCACGATTGGGGGCGGGCTGGAGCCGCCTCGCCCGCGCTCTATCTCCTCTCCCTGCGAGGGAGAGGATGAAGGTGAGGGTCCAAATACAGCGTACTATCGCGATTCAGGATTCTGCTTCTCCTCTGAACCGTGCGATTTTGCCTCTCCCTGTCAGGGAGAGGCCGACGCGCGTCATCGCGCGTCGGGTGAGGGTCAAAATTCGAGGTTCCGGCGGCACCCGTTATGGGAACGCGACACAGTCCCTTGTAGATTCAACTCGATTTTCGCCGCCTCTTTCGCGGACGAGGAACCTTGACGACGACTCTGTTCGGTGGTCCGAATGGCGACCGGTTAGGTTCCATCGGTGCGCCCTCGGCGAATTTCATCCAAAACCAGTCGCGGGCTGCATCAAACAGCACGTAGGCGGCACGATAGTATGCGGCAGTAATCGGTACCTCATTCACTTCGCGAAGGTGCACGCCCGGATGCGCTAGGTTTCGAAGCCGACGGATGAGGTGGGCCTTTTCACCGATGCCTGGTTCGGCCAGGTCGGGTCCCTGCCGAATCGGCAGCCATTCGGCAGCAACTGCGATTTCGATCAGGTCATCAAGGCCCCAGTGTCCAATCGATCCTTTCGGTTTCCGAGGGAGTTTCAACAACGCTTGGGCCACCTCGTCATTCAGCAAATCGCACATCTGGAGCAACATTCCCTCGAGCGCGGCGGCTAGCATAACGCAGGCTGCGTAATATGCTCGAACGGAAGCGCACTTCTCTGCCTCGCTATGGTATCGACCGATGATTTTCCGCAGGAGATCATATTTCTCCTTGGGGAGGGAGCCTCGCTTTGGCTCGGGGACAGACGGTCTCTTGTGCATTAGACAGGGACGATTCCGCGGCGAAAGACCGCTCTTCGAGATTCTCGGAGGCGGAGAACCTGGAGTACCGTCTCTTTGACAGCCGCATCGTTTGTCAGAACATAGACGTCATCTTCCCAATCGCCGAAGATCGCGACGTGGACACGCGAGCTGTCCAGCTTCGTGAATGCAGCCAGCAATTCCGATTCCTCTTGCGCAATTGTGGTCACGACCCAAACACCCTGAATGACTTCAGAAGGACTGCGCTGTTTGAATTTCTGCTCAACGCTCCTAAAGAGAAGCGAGTGGTCGTGAGTCGGAGCCGGAGCGGTGCCATCCGGATCCCTTTCGCCAAGCTGAAAACGGACAAGCGACTCGATCAGGTCTCTCGTTCTGTTCTTCGCGTCCAACAGCAGAGGCACCGGTTCCGAACGAATTAACCAGTCGACCGTTCCGTTTCCTTCGGCATAGCCTGGGACCTCGTAGTCCGCTTTGACCGAAGAGTCGAGTCTTAAGATTGGGGCAAATTCAAACAGGAAATTTTGATACTTGTTCGGGTCTGCCAAGCGACTGAGGTAGTTGCGTAGCTGATCAGGATCTAAACGACGTCGCGCACAGTTAAGCACGTCGAACAGCCTTTCAACCTCGTTGTACATGTTCGTTCCGAACACCATCTGGTTGCCCGGTAGATTGTCAAAGGGCTCTCCGTAGTCGTAGCGCCAGAGACTGGTCAACCTGTCCAGAAAACAGATCGACTCAAAAATTGGGGGAGGCACAAGGCGAATGACTTCCTCCACTTCCTGGTGGCTCATCCCGCGCCACGTTGTGGATGCGCGAAAGAGCTCAGGAAGGGCGGCTAGCCCGCCGATAAACTGATCGGGAACACGCGGATGCTTCATGCCAATTTTCGATTTGGGGATCGACCCTTCCGGCACCGCCATCATAACCGAGCCAGGTTCGCGACATCACTTCCTCGCGCTACTACCGATCTCAACTCGTTCATCGATCTGACTGTCAGGGCCTTTCTCAAAACGGCCAAGGTAAAATTAGGCAACGGGACTGCAGACTTTGCAAAAATACTCGGACAAACAACAATAGCTGACGCCAGTGCTCGCCATATTCGCGTTTTATTCTCCTGAACAAAAAACGTTTCACGTGAAACATTTTCGCTTTAAACCGCAATAGTTAAGCGGCATTTTTCGCAAAACAGGCGAAACTATAATGCCACTCGGATGGTGCGATTGCGAGAAATCGCGCGGCCGCGAGCGACGCAACGGGTTTGTTCGCTGCGCTCAGAACGACGCAAAAAACGGAGCAGACAACGAAGGATCCGGGATTCTTCGCTACAGCAACTTTCGCTCTAGAATGACACAAGAAGAAGGGCGACCGTCCCACCCCAACCCTTCTAGCAGGGCGAAGCCCGCATCTTCTCCTTAGTACCGGGTGCAGGGGTCACCCCTGCCGAAGGAAGTGTGAAACCCACCGCGGGTTTCACATTCAATCAATCGAATTCAAGATCCGGGGTCCCTCGACTTCGCACAGAAACGTGTAAATATCGGCGGCGGGAGAAATTTCGCGATGCCTCAGGTGATACTTGCCATCGACCAGGGAACTACCGGCACTACTGTCTTCGTCGTTGATGCGCGCGGGCGGATTCGCGGGCGTGCTTATGCCGAGATTCGGCAGTTCTATCCTAAGCCCGGGTGGGTTGAGCATGATCCGGAGGAAATTTATCGGTCCGTTGTCACACTTTCGAATAAAGCGATCGCTGCCGCGAAAGTTTCGGTCTCCGCGATCGCGGGAGTTGGCATTACCAATCAGCGCGAGACGTTCCTGGTGTGGGAGCGGCGCAGCGGGCGTCCTGTCTATCGCGCGATCGTTTGGCAATGCCGTCGCAGTGCCGCTATCTGCGATGCACTCCGCGACCGCGAGCCCGAAGTCGCGCGCCGCACCGGATTGCTCATCGATCCTTACTTCTCGGGCACCAAGCTCAACTGGCTGCTCGACCAGAAACCGCAATTGCGCGAGCGCGGCGCGCGCGGCGAGCTTTGCTTCGGCACGATCGACACCTGGCTGATACATAAATTGTCGCGCGGCGCGGAGTTCGTCACTGATTACACCAACGCGTCGAGAACCATGATGTTCAACCTCGCGCGCTTCGATTGGGACGACGAGATGCTCGAGATGCTCGGGGTTCCGCGCGCGATGCTGCCGCGCGCCGTCAGTTCGAGAGGCCCGATTGCCGAGACGGCGCCGGGAACGATCGCGCCGCACGCGATTCCGATCGCGGCGGTGATCGGCGATCAGCAATCGGCGCTATATGGCCAAGGCGCCGTCGCACCGGGCGACTCGAAGGCGACGTACGGGACGGGAGCGTTCCTGCTGATGAACACCGGCGACAAGATGGTGCCGTCGATGAATCGTCTGCTGACCACCGCGGCGCTTGGTCCCGCCGGGGAGCCCGCGTATGCGCTCGAGGGGTCGGTGTTTATCGCGGGCGCGGCCGTGCAATGGCTCCGCGACGGCCTGAAGCTGGTGCGTACGGCTGCGGATACGGAAGCCGAGGCGCGTGCCAGTCTTGCGAAAAATAGAGATCGCACGCAGCCTTACGTGGTGCCTGCTTTCGTCGGACTCGGCGCTCCCCATTGGGACGCGAACGCGCGCGGCGCAATCGTGGGAATCACGCGCGGCACGACCCGCGCCGATATTATCCGCGCCACGCTCGACAGTATCGCCTACCAGGTGCGCGACGTAATAGTTGCAATGGCCTCCGACACCGGCCATCCGATGAGCGAGCTGCGCGCCGACGGAGGAGCCACCGCGAATCGCTACCTGATGCAGTTCCAGGCGGATATCCTTGGCAAGCCGGTGCGGCGCGCAAAGATAGCGGAGACGACTGCGATGGGCGCGGCTATGCTCGCGGGATTGGCCGTGGGAGTTTGGAAATCACCGGACGAGTTGCACGCCCTCGTCAAAAGAGCTGACGTGTTCAAACCGAAAATGCAGACCGCCGAGCGCGAACGATTGCTCGCCGGATGGCACGACGCAGTCGCGCGCGCGCTCACGAGATCATAGTGAACTGAGGTATCAAGAGAAAATGCCTGAAAATGGAAAACCGTACGTCACCGCCCTCTACCCCGAGCAGCACGACCAGGCCGCGGACTCGCTCGGCCGCGCGTTCATCAACGATCCGACCTTCAAGGCGATAATTCCGGATCTCACCGACCCGGTCGAGCGCGCCACGCATCTGGCGGACTTGTTCCGCGGGATGCTCGCGATAGAGCGCCGCTCAGGGCAGCCGGTGTTCGGCGTGATCGACGACAATGGGCGCGTCGTCGCGGCCGCGATGACCGAAGGCATGGGGCATCCGGGCGCGCTCGGGATGATCACCACCGGACTTGGACAGATGCCGCGGATGATCCGGGCAATCGGAATGGGTGGAATGTGGCGCGGGCTGAACCTGGTCAGCGTACTGGCCGACAACCATCCCAAGGAACCCCATCTGTACCTGCAGGTGCTCGGCTGCGATCCGCCATTTCAGGGCAAGGGCTACGGTAAGGCGTTGGTGGACAGGCTCGCACTCGAGGCGAAGGCGCGTCCCGAGATAGCCGGCGTTTATCTGGAGACCATGACCGAAGCCAACGTAGCGTTCTACAGTTCCAGGGGCTACGAAATCCTGGGCGAGCTGTACCCGCTAGGCGTCAGGACATGGCGGATGTACCAACGCAAGCACTGAGGAGAGAGGAACGAATTGAATGTGAAACCCGCGGTGGGTTTCACGCTTCCTTCGGCAGGGGTGACCCCTGCACCCAGTACTAAGAAAGATGCGGGACTTCGTCCCTGTTAGAAAGTTTTGGTTACGAAGCGGCGGTCCGCGGATGTATGGTCGTGACCCGCAGTCCTTTGGAGGTCCATCCTACGTCGAAGCCAACGATGTCGCCTTCGCGAATCAGCTCGATGCCCGGCATCGTGCCGCCAATCTCCGCGCCGAGGACCGTTACGAATGGAAACTCGAAGGGGATCTCCTTGCCGCTGTGCGAGCGCACCACGCCCCGGCCGCGGCCGCGGTCGAGCTTGAGGATCATCCCCTGGTAGAAATTCCCGGGAAAGCGCTCGCTGTCATATTCGTTTTCGTCGGCCACGACCTAAGGAAGTAGCATCCCACGGCGTCGCGGAACAGTGGCACAAAGAAAAGCCGGCGATGGTTTTGTCATCGCCGGCTCAATTTGGGATCGATTCGCTCGAGGAAACGATCAGCTACCCAGTTTGTAGTCAATCACCTTGGATTTGGATTCGACCAGCAGCTTTCCATTCCAGGTCTTCTTGGTGTCTTCCTGGACCAGGCCGCCCGGGACGTCATCCGACAGCCAGTCTTTCGACCAGGACATTTCATTGCCGGTCTTAACCGAGGTCTCGACCCAATGAGTCTTGATCTTGTTGCCCATTACAGTCAGGTCTTCGTCGCCTTCAGTCTCCTTGACAGTTTCCTGCTTCGGGGGTTTCTCCCACAGCGATTCCTTGGCGTTGCTGACTTCGCCGTTGGCGAAGAGCGTCACCTTGTCAGGAGGCATCTCGGTTTCGCTGCCTTCGCCGAGATCAACCCTGGTTTCCTCGAGGACGGCTTTTTCCGGGTTGAGATCGACCAGCTTGGTGTTGATGCGCATCACCGCGGCGTGAGGCGGGTGCGCCATGGCTTCCACGACGCCGACATTGTTCTCGCGATGTTCGTATACCATTCGCTCGAGGGTTACATAGGTGCCGGGTTTGAAGTGTGTCCATTGCTGGTATTCGGGATTGGCCGGCTCGGGTGGATGCGAATCGTCAGCGGCCATCAAAAGGAAACTAGCGCACAGAAGGCTAGAGCCCAGGATTGCCGCGGAAAGTGTCGGCCGGAACCTCATGGTGTAGGACCTCCTGAAGTGACGTGGGGGTAAGAGCCGAAAGGCTTTAGTCACACTACACAGGAATCCTACTGAAGGAAAATTGTCGATGTCAACCGTAACCGGCCCGGAGTCGCGCGCGTAATCTAAGTCAGGGTAGTTGCGCTCGGTTGACATTGGACTTCGGGAATCGCTAGATCGGAATACTGACAAGGATTTCGACGATTAGCCGATACAACCGGGAGTGAGTTACCTACAGGAGGAAACGTGGAATCCGACAAGCCCGCCAGGAACAAACTTAAAGAACGGCTTCGCACGCTGATCGGTACGAGCGCTAGCACGATCGTGCTCGCGACCACGATATTGAATGTGATTCCCGCCGACGCCAACGTCGCGGACAGCAATCCCACGCGAACCCTCCAGCAGCGCGTCGAGAAAATTCGCCCGCAAGCACAGGACGCGAACGCGAATCTGCAACAGCAGGGCGATTCGAACGTCCAACTGGCGTGGTGGCGCAATTGGCGCAACGGCGGATGGCGCGGATGGGGCTGGCCGAACTGGCACAACTGGCGCAACTGGCGCAATTGGTGACACGGGCAGGACGCGGCCGGAAATCGCAAGCCAGCATGCGTCGCGCGGCATCGGGCAAAATTCAAGATGGCTGCCGGCAATAGATGGCGAATCGCCGGTCCGCTCGAGCTACTCGTTCTGCAGCCGACTCCGTTCTGCAATCTCGACTGCACCTACTGCTACCTTCCTGATCGCGACTCGAAGCGCCGGATGTCCGACGCGACCCTGAATCGCGTCTTTGAATTTGTTTTTTCCAGCGGGATCGTCGAGCAGGGGTTCACCGTCGTGTGGCACGCGGGTGAGCCGATGGTCCTGCCGATCTCCTACTACCAACGCGCGATTGAAATTGTCGCAGCGCATAATCCCGGCGGCTTGCAGGTAAGGCATTCGTTCCAGACCAATGGCGTCCTGATCGACGACGGCTGGTGCGATTTTTTTAAGGCGCATCACGTCAACGTCGGCGTCAGCATCGACGGGCCGGCGTTTCTCCACGATCGCAATCGAAAAACGCGCAAGGGCGGCGCAACTCAGCATCGCGTCATGGCGGGCATCCGAAGACTGCAGAGCAACAGCGTGCCGTTCCATGTGATCTCCGTGCTAACCGGAGAGTCGCTCGACTACGCCGACGAGCTGTACGATTTCTACGTCGAGAACGAGATTCGTGAGGTCGCCTTCAATATCGAGGAGATCGAAGGACCGCACGCCGCGTCGACGCTGGGTGCCGCGGGCGTCGAGAGCCGATTCCGGCGTTTCATCGGAAGATTTTTCGACCTGGTCGCGCGCGACGAATCGATCGTGAGCGTGCGCGAGTTCGACTCGATGGTCCCGATGATTCTTGGCGTCAACGGCGATGGCAATGACTTTCCGCCGACGCAGGAAAATGCGCCATGCGCGATATTGAGTATCGACTGCGACGGCAACTTCACTTCATATTCGCCGGAATTGCTTGGCCTCAAGAGTAGTCATTACGGTGATTTCGCTATAGGCAATGTGAATACTGATACTCTCGCGTCCGCGATCAACAGCGAAAAGTTTCAGCGTATGAGTAGTGACATCGCGCGCGGACTGAGTAAGTGCCGCGAGACATGTGAGTATTATAGTTTGTGCGGTGGCGGCGCGCCGGTGAATAAGTATTTCGAAAATGGCTCGTTCGACTCGACCGAGACCATGTTCTGCCGTCTGAATCGCAAAGTAATCGTCGACGTGATCGTTGACAAACTGCAGCATCCAATCGGCGTCACGAACGCGGCCTGACGGCTGACTCGCAGACCGATGCAATGAAACAGGCGCCGGGTTTTCGAATTTGCGACGCACCGCGATACCAGAGCCCGCTGACGCTGGCCGAGCGAGTGCAGGTGTTCGACTCCTCCGCATGGCGACCTGCTAGCGCGGACGAGCTGGCGGCGATGTGTGCCGACGACGGCGACCTGTCAGTGATCGGCATACCCCGGCGCTTGTTGAAGCAATGGTGGAGTCTGGCTGAATCGGATGACGACGCTCTGGCCCAGGGGTTTGAAGGCTTTGGACGCGAGATCGCCGAGTATTTCGAGTACAAGAACTGGAGCTGGCCTGCGCTTGCTCTGCTGGAGGTGGTGGCTTCTGAAAGTCATCGCGATAGAGCGCTGATACCGAGTCGGCCAATGCGGTTCAGCAGCGGAGTCGGGACACTGCTCGCTTGTATTAACCTGGACGACAAGAACCTGGCGATCGCTCTTGGTTCGGTGTCGGCGCGGATTCGCGTCATCCTCGAGCCCGGCGAGGGCTTGATGCTGCCGGAGGGCGGCGTTCTCTGGAATCGCTCGGCACTTGTCAACTCGGACCTCGCCGTAACCCTGCTGATAGGGTTGCTTGACTAGTCAGTTCTTTCACGGCTACGGCATCGTCATGCATGTTTGCAATTCGCCGATCGCGTCGTTGATATATCCAATCGCGTTGGCCTTATGACCGTGATAGTCACTCGCGGCTTTGGCCTGTAGTACGTAGCGGGCATGCTGTAGTTCGTTCATAGCTTGCGAGATTTCAGGATGGCTGCCGGGCGGAGGTCCGGGAGGTGGACCATAGTAGCCGGGGGGTTCGGGCGACACACTGTAGGGACCGCCGCTATAGGCAGGCCCTTGCGAGCACGCGGCGCATGCCAACACAACTCCGAAGATAACGCCGCTCGCGAAACACAATCCTTTGACCATCGGAACACTCCTCTCAGGGGAAATGGCGATCGATATAGCTAATCGCGGATTCGAGATCGGGCAGTATCTTGGTGCAAAAGCGGACCATCCACGGCGAGCACTCGGCAAAACTGAACGGGCTGAATGCGATCACGAACTTGCCGAGATCGTGGCCCGCGTAAAAGACTTCCATCGCAGTGCCGAGCGAGGGCTTGCAGTAGTTGACCAGCAGCAGGTCGGCGTCGCGAACGTCCTGCAGATCGAACTCGACGATTTCGTTGGCGGAATCGATCTCGCGATCGCGGAAGTTGCGCCGCAGCGGATCGAGCAGGATGAATCTTCCCGCCAGCCGTTCCTTGGCGCGCGTGCGCCAGTCCTTGGCCGAGTGCTCGGACTCCGCATCCATGATTGGACCGCAAAGATAGATTTTCCGGACCCCGTCAGCCATGGCGCCGCAATCTACCACAGGGCGCATTGGAGCGCATCGAATCCGCGATGGTTGAAGGGGCGCAGCCGAGTCAGTTAACTAAAGGCGCGGCTGCCGGAACCTCGAGAATCCTCGCGTGTCAGGAGGTCATCAAGATGAACGGACAGTGTTTTTGCGGGAGCGTCGCCTTCGAGTTCGATGGTCCGACCACCGACATTGAGATTTGTCATTGTTCGCGATGTCAACGCGCGACCGGCTCGCCGTTCGCCGCGGAATTCCGCGTGCGTGCGGAGAAGTTTCGCTGGATCCGAGGCGAGGCGCTGATCTCATTCGTCGACGCACCGATCCTTCGCGAGCCCCCTGCGTATCGCAGGTCCTTCTGCAAAACCTGCGGGTCGCCACTGCCCGCTGTCTTCGCCGGGAATCCAGTCGTAGCGATACCAACCGGGCTGGTCGACGGGGCAGTTCCCGCGCGCGCGGCGGATCACATCTGGGTGAGCAAGAAGGCTAACTGGCTGAATCTCCGCGAGATCGGCATGCTGCCGCAATATGATGGCGATCCGACCCCGGAATCCAGCGCCAGGCTGATCGAACCGCTGAAACTCAATTAGAGCTCTGGTCGTAGTGATTCCGAACCCGGCTCCATCCCACTAACAGGGGAATCAAAGCACTCCCAATATTGCCTGAGCGTTCCATATCCGGGTCAAAGCCGATAAGTTCTAGGACGACCACCTGAGCGGCACTTTTAGAATGGCGAGAGTCGAAAGCATCAAATCGGGCGAACTTAGCGACGCTGACAAGGCCGAAACGCTGGCGCTGCGCGGCGAAGGCCTGGTCAAGGTTTACGGCGGACGCGCGGTGGTCGACAACGTCAACGTCGTCGTCAAGCCGGGCGAAGTGGTCGGATTCCTGGGGCCCAATGGCGCGGGCAAGACGACCACCTTCTACATGCTGGTGGGCCTGCTCAAGCCCGACAAGGGGCGAATCATGTTCAGCGGCGAAGACATCACGACTCTGCCGCTCTACCAGCGCGCGCGCCGCGGGATATCCTATCTGCCGCAGGAGCCGAGTGTCTTTCGCAAGCTGACCGTCGAGCAAAACCTGCTGGCGGTTCTGGAAACGCTGCCGCTCAACGAAGAGGAGCGCTACGCGCGTCTTCAGACTCTCCTCGACGAGCTCGGAATCGCGCACCTGGCGAAGGCCAAGGCTGGCGTGCTCTCCGGTGGCGAGCGCCGCCGCGTCGAAATCACGCGGGCGCTGGTGCTCGATCCGGTGTACCTATGCCTCGACGAGCCGTTCGCGGGAATCGATCCGATCACCGTCGTCGAGATTCAGCGTGTCGTGTCGTATCTGAAAGAGCGCGGCATCGGGGTACTGATGTCGGATCACAACGTGCACGCGACGCTGTCGATCATCGATCGCGCGTATATCATTCACTCGGGAAAGATTTTGTTCGAGGGCAAACCGCGCGACATCGTCGCGAGCGACGCAGTGCGCCAGGTATTTTTGGGCGAGCGGTTCAAGCTGGCGAGATAGCGGTACGGATCGATCGAAGACGCGGCCGAGTCAGTAGGGGACTCCAGAGGCGCCAAATCCTGAATTCGGCATCGGCGCCGGATAACTCGGATAGCCGTAGCCGCCGCCGTAGCCCGGCGCGGCGCCGGAGCCGAATCCGCCGAAACTTCCTCCCCCGAAACCTCCACCCATACCTCCGCCGAGAGCGCTGCCGAAACCGCCGCTGCCCATCGTCATACCGCCGCCGAGCAGCATCGGGAGGATAGTAGTCAGCATGCTGGGCGGGGCGCTGTTGAGCTGCTGATACTGCTGGTATTGCTGATACTGCGGCATCCCCTGCGCCTGGTATGCCTGCGCACCGGGCGGTTCGTTGTTCTGATAATCCTGGATCGAGCCCGATGCCGCGTACGGATCGGAGCCGTCGGCCGGCATCGCATTGCCGGACGGGACTCCGTTGACGGTGGACCCGGACCTGCCCGTGCTGCCAGCCAGCTCGGGGCTGATCTTGATGCGATTGTCGACTACCAGCGTCGGGTCCTTCAGGTAGTGGCGAGCCTTCTGCTCGGCGTCGGTCTTGCCGAAATCGCTCGCGACGAAACCGAACAGGATTACCTGCTTGCCACCGCTCGAACTGGTAACGACTTGCGCACCGACCAACGGCAGCGAGTGATGCTTGAGGTAGTCGGAGAGACCCTCACTTTGCGGCGAATCGATCGTGCCGCCGACAACAGTACCGGATGCCGAGGGCGGCGGCATGCTGGAGTTGGAATCGAAGCCGCTCGAGCTCCCGAGCGGCGCGGCTTTGGTCGCACCATAAGGATTCTGCACGGGCTCGCAAGAGGCCAATCCCGCCAGAGCCACGGCGAGCCCGAAGGCCGCCAAGGCATTTACGATGCGACTCATATGAAGCGAATTATAGTCCTGTGCGAAGCCCCTAACAATTCGACGAATTTCGACGAATTTCGTTTCATTTCGCGAGGACGGCTTCGCGTTGCGAGAATGCGTACTCATTGTGCGAGAGAGGTTTGCGTCTAGTCTACGCTTTTTACTGGCACGCTCGATGCACACTTGATTGGCAGGATGAGGAGAAGGCGATGCTAGCCAACAAATCGAATCAACTACTTGAGAACGACGCAAACACGGGGCGGGTCGAAGCGACGCTCGCGCGGTTGAGCCGCGAAGATTCAAAACTGTGCGAAAGCCTGCTCAACGCGGCGGTCGCCGGCGCGGTGGTCGCGCGCCAGCCTGCGGACACAATACTGCGGGCGGAAGCTGCCGAAGCGTGGAATTCGATCAAGCCCGTGATTGCGCATCACCTTAGCAGCCAACAGGATATCCTTCTTCCATGGGCAGAGTCGCGGGAGAATTTCCCGCCCGACCTGATATTGCGCGCGCGCGAACAGCGCGTGCGGCTGTGCGACTTGGCGAAAACAGTTGACGCCGCGTCATTCATCACCGGTTCGGATGAGGAAGTGACCAGGGCGGGAACCGCGCTGACGGCGTTCGCGGTGTGCCTCGACGATGTGATCGATGGCGAAGAGCGCGATTTGTTTCCGATGATTCAGCGGAGCCTGTTCGAGGAATCCAGCGGCGCCGGCGCTTGAGTTCCGGAAAACCTAACCCCTTCCCCGAGTGGAAGGGGAACCGGATTTTAGGACTGATCGGTCGGTACATCCATTGCGTTGGCGCGGGCTATGTTGCCGAGCCATTGGGCGCTTGGCTTGAGCGAGCGCGTCTGAGTCTGGCGATCGACGGCTACCAGGCCGAAGGTTGGACGGTAGCCGGAGTTCCACTCGAAGTTGTCGAGCAGTGACCAGTAGCAGTAGCCGCGGACGTCGATGCCGTCGCGGATGCATCGCGCGACCCCGTTCAGCGCGCGGCGCACGTACTCGATACGGCGATCGTCCTTGTCGGTGCCGATGCCGCTTTCGGTGACGATGACCGGCACTTTGGCGACGGCGCTCGCCTGGCGGATATTCGCTTCGAGCGCTTCGGGCCAGAACTCGTAGTGCATCATCGTAGTCTCGACGCCGGCCTCTGGAGGCAGCGTGCGGTCGGCGGCGATGCGATTGCGGGTGTAGGTTTGCACGCCGATAAAATCGTCGCCGCGCGCCGCTTCATAGAAAATGTCCTGGCACTCGGCCTTGATGCGATCGCGCCGAGCCTCGCCGCCGGGCATGGCCTGCAAGTCGCCGAGCGCGAGGCAGATGCCGACCGGATATTTGCCGCGCGACGATTTTAGCGCGGCGGCGGCGAGCCTATGCGCCTCGAGCATCGTGTCACGCGCCTTCATCTGATCGCACATCAGGAACGGCGCGAAGCGATTCGGGTCGGCACCGATGCGGCGCGCCGCTTCCGTCATCCACGGGAGGCGCGCCGGGTCGAGCTTCAGCGGCAGCGAGCCGAGCAGATACTGGTAGGCGCCGAGGTTGGCCTCGTTGATGGTGCACGCGACGCCGATCAGGTCGCCGAGGTGCGCGGCGGCGCGCTCGCAGTAGCGGGCGAACAACTCGGCGGTCTTCTTGTCCTCCCATCCGCCGTCGCCGGCAACCCATTGCGGCGACGTGAAATGATGAAAGGTCACAATCGGCGTGATCTTGTGCTCGTGACAGCAAGCGAGCACGCGGCGGTAGTGGTCGAGTTCGGCGCGCGAGAACTCGCCGGGCGCGGGCTCGATGCGGGCCCATTCGATGGAACAGCGGTAGGCGTTGAAGCCGAGCCGTGCGAGCATCGCGATGTCGTCGGCGTAGTGATGGTACTGGTCGCACGCGTCGCCCGACGGCTCGACGAACGGCGAGCCGGGCGTGTGCTCGAGCACCCAGTAGTCGCAGTTGAGGTTGTTGCCCTCGACCTGATGGGCGGCGGTGGCGGTGCCCCAAAGAAAATTGGCGGGAAAAGTGAAACGCTCGGTTGTCATCGCAATTGCACCTTCCAGGATAAAATCTGTCCGACGCTACAGTGAAGCGACGTTTGCGCCAAGCGTATTTGAACATTACGCTCGAAATGCAATAATTCTTGTTCCACGATTCCGTTCAAGGCGCTACGTGAACAGTAAGAACAGTGAAAATCCGAATCGAGGACATAACGGCGGATGCCAAAGAAATGGCGTTTGCCGAGCCGGAGCAGGAAATTAACCGTATCCTGGGGCAGGGGCCGATCCGAGAATATCGCCTGGAGGGCCCGGTCGAAGTGTCGGTGTCGTTCTATCGCGCGGGGACTGAGCTGTTCTTCGCGGGCAAGCTGAAGACGCGGACCGGCGCGATCTGCGCGCGATGCGCCGAGGATTTCGATGCGGCGGGCGACCGTCCGTTTCGCTTCGTGCTGTCGCCCAAGTCGATCGGATACGACGAGGACAATCTTCGCGCGGAGGATCTGGAATTTTCGCTGTACGAGGGCGACGAGGTGGACTTGAGCCCGCTGATTCGCGAGCAGGTCCTGCTCGCGCTGCCGACGCGTCCGCTTTGCGAGGAGGATTGCCGCGGTCTGTGTCCGCATTGCGGGGTGAATCTGAATCGCGGCACGTGCGATTGCCGCGTGGAGAGCTTCGATCCGCGCCTCGAAGCTCTACGGTCGCTTAAACTGCCGCGCACCTGATAAGCTCAACCTCAACATTAGGAAGTAATTCGTCATGCAAGCACCCAAACGCCGTACTTCGCACTCGAAGAAGAACATGCGCCGCGCGCATGATGCGCTCCGCGCCGTCAACCCCGGCAGCTGCGCGTCGTGCGGCGAGCCCGTGATGCCGCATCGCATCTGCCGCCATTGCGGATCCTACCGCGGCCGCCAGTTGGCCGAGATTAAGGAATAGGGCGCGGCGGAGTACGACCGTGAAAATCGCGCTCGACGCGATGGGGGGCGATCTCGCTCCCAAGGCGACCGTTGAAGGCGCCGTGAACGCAGCCCGCGACTTCGGCATCGAAGTCGTGATGGTTGGTGACGGCGAGATCCTTGCGCACGAACTCGCCGACCACGACGCCGCTAACCTGCCAATCCGAATCGAGCATGCGCCCGAAGTCGTTCTGATGGACGACTCGCCGCTCGAATCCGTGCTGTCGAAGCCGCGCTCCTCGATTCACGTCGGACTCGACCTGGTCAAGCGCGGCGATGCGAGCGCGTTTGTCAGCGCGGGAAATTCGGGCGCCGTGATGACGGCGTCGATGATGATCCTGGGGAATCTCACGTACGTAGATCGGCCGGCGATCGCGTCGTTGGTGCCGACCAGCGAGGGCTTCAGCCTGCTGATCGACGCGGGCGCGAATACTGAAGTGAAGCCGATCAACCTCGTGCAATTCGCCGTGATGGGCAGCGTGTACTGGCGGCACGTGCGCAACGTCTCGCGCCCGCGCGTCGGGATTCTCTCCAACGGCGAGGAAAGTTCGAAGGGCAACGACATCACGCGTGCCGCGGCCTCGATGCTCGAGCAGATGCCGACCTACGTGCACTACATCGGGTACGTCGAGGGACGCGACATCAACCGCGCCAAGGCGGATATCGTCGTCACCGACGGATTCACCGGCAACGTGGCGCTCAAGACGATGGAAGGATTCTCGTCGTTCCTGCTCGGCAGCCTGCGCGGGGTGTTCGGCGGAAGCTGGCGCACGCGGCTGGCGTATCTGCTGGTGAGAAAGAATCTCACCGCGATGCGCGAGCGGCTCGATCCGTCGGAATACGGCGGCGCACCGCTGCTCGGCGTCAGCGGCGTCTCGATCATCGCGCACGGTTCGTCGAACCCCAAGGCGATTCGCAACGCCATTCGAGCCGCGGCGGACGAGCAACTGGTACATCATGTGAACGCCGAAATTCTGGAGATTCTCGCCAAGATTCAGCCGGTCGGGCCGATCAAGCCTCCCGCCGGCAAGGGCATCCGCGCGTTGTTCGGCAAAATGCGCGGGCGGTTGCATCGCCGCGAGAAGGAAGGCGAGCCGCCCCGGCGCGACGACTCGCATCCCGCGCCGCCGAGCGGTACGGGCCCGCTGCGCGAGCCGTCACCGGAGCACGGCGCGGACCTTCATCCCGACGCAGCGAAGATTGCGCGCGCCAATTACGAATCCACGCACTCCCGATCGCAGAGCGGCGGCGCTCCCAAGAAGGAAGCGCGGGACGAGTCCGCCGACACAGCGCCAGTGACGACCAACGGCACGGCGCCCGGCGTCGACAAATCGCACAAGTCAGGCGAGTTGCACACCAAAGACGAGCCGGACGCGAGCGCGCATTCGCCGGATCGTCCGAAGAGCGATTCGTGAGGCGCCGGCGATAGATGAAGCTGGCGTTTCTTTTTCCGGGGCAGGGATCGCAGCGGGTCGGGATGGGGAAGGAACTTGCGGACAACTTCCCGGTCGCTCGCGATACGTTCAAGGAAGCCGACGAGGCGCTTGGGTTTCCGCTGTCCAGGCTCTGCTTCGAAGGCCCGGAAGACGAGCTGCGGCTGACTGCCAACACTCAACCGGCCATCGTGACGGCTTCGATAGCGGCGCTGCGCGTCTATCGCGAGGAAATCGGCGGCGAGCCGGAAATCGCGGCGGGCCATAGTCTTGGCGAATACAGCGCGCTGGTCGCGGCTGGCGCGATTGGGTTTGCCGACGCGGTGCGCGCGGTGCGCGAGCGCGGACGCCTGATGCAGGAAGCGGTGCCGCCGGGGCAGGGCGCGATGGCCGCTTTGATAGGGCTCGAACTTCAACAAGTACGTGAGATTTGCGAAGAGGTCACGCGCGACGGCCAACTGGCAGTGCCCGCGAACCTCAACGCGCCCGGCCAGGTCGTTATAGCGGGCCATGCGGCGCCCGTCCGCCGCGCGCTCGAGATTGCCAAGGAGCGGGGCGCCTCGATGTCGGTGGAGTTGAAGGTCAGCGCGCCGTTTCATTGTCCGCTGATGCAACCGGCGCGCGACGGGATGGAGCCGGTGTTGCGAGCGCTCAAGGTCGGGGAGTTCAAGTTTGGCATCGTCGCGAACGTCACGGCTGAAGTGAATCGCGATCCTGCGCGCGTGGTGCCACTGCTGCTCGAACAGATAACCGCGCCGGTGCGATGGGAGGAATCGATGGGCGTCATCGCAACCAGCGGCGTCACCGACGCAATCGAGTTCGGAAGCGGCCGGGTGCTGATGGGCATGATGCGCCGGATGTACCGGACGATTCGGGTGCGCCCGCTGGAGGACCTAGCGTCGTTGAAGGCGATCTCGCAGCCTGCTTCCGCGTCCAAGGGCTGAAGTAACTGGCGGTTTTGAAGTAGTGACCAAAGGTGTAAGGTTCTGCCTAACGCATGAACCTGATCCTACTGAGTGGCCTTGTTGGCGCGATTGTGGGTGCGGCCGCAGCAATAACGGCTCAATTCGTCGCCCATCGTCTGGCGACGAAGAGAGAATTGCTCAGATTTCAAATTCAGAGTTTCGAGCGATTTAGACGAGAGTTCAGTGAAGATGAAAACCTGCGCCAGATCAGTATCAAGAAAGAGCCGCTGACCGATGATGAAATCGATGACTATCTTGGATTCCTCGGAGGAAATCGGTTTGTATTTTCATCGCAACCTTGTAGATGTGGAATTGGTCGATGAGATCCTGGGTGACTCCATTATCGATGCGTGGGAAGATGAGCACATACGGAAGGCGATCGGTTCGGTTCGCGGCGCAGAGGACGACCCGACATATTTCCTTTATTTTGAGCGACTCGCAAAGCATTTGATCGAGATGCGAGACAAGCGAATCAGGAAGGGAGCTTGAATTATGGAAGAACGAAATCGAAGAGGCGGTGGCCGAAAAACTCTGAAGCGAACGCAGGGTGGATGAATTGAATCCCGCGTCCAAGGGCTGACGGCGCCTTGCGTCCGCGCCTTTCAGTCCTTATGCTCCCCTGATAATTTAATCCCGACCCTCTCGCCCGTTACCTCTGGTCTTCGCGGCAGTGGGATAATGTTAGAATATTGATCGGCGGCCTATTGACGGCTCGCTGCCAGGAGGAACGAGAGCACGATGGCTGAAGACATCGAAACCAAGGTTCGCGAAAAGATAAGCGAGCAACTGGGCGTGGCCGCTGACGAAGTAACTCCGGAGGCCTCTTTCATCGAGGACCTCGGCGCGGATTCGCTCGACATCGTCGAGTTGGTGATGGCGCTGGAAGAGGAGTTCAACATCGAAATCTCCGACGAGGACGCCGAGAAAATCCGCACCGTCAAGGACGTCGTCACCTATATCGAGGCTCACAAGAGCTGAAGCCCCGCGACTCAAAACTCGCTTGTGACAAATCGCCGGGCCCGCGGCGCTTTCGGAGCTAGCCCGTGCGGTGCCCATTCTGCCGTCATCCCGGAAACCGTGTCGTCGATTCGAGGATGTCGAACGACAGCATGATAATTCGGCGCCGACGCATGTGCTCGTCATGCAAGCGGCGTTTCACCACCTACGAACGGGTCGAAGAAGCGACGCCGATGGTCGTGAAAAAAGACGGCCGCCGCGAGCCGTTCGACCGCGCCAAGATAGTCGCCGGCCTCAAGCGCGCATGCGAAAAACGGCCGGTCTCGATGGAAACGATCGAGCAGATCGCCAACAGCATCGAGGCCACACTGGCCGAGCAGGGCGATCGCGAGGTTGCCAGCAACGCGATCGGAGCGGCGGTGATGAACGAGCTGCACAAAATCGACCAGGTCGCGTACGTGCGCTTCGCGTCGGTGTATCGCTCGTTCAAGGATATCGACGAGTTCATGCACGAGCTCGAAGACCTGATCAATCAACGCAAGCACGCGCCCGCACCGCGCGCCGCCGGTGACAAGAAAAGCGACTCCGGCTCCTGATTCGGCTGCGACTCGGGACGCACGCTTCATGCTTGAGGCGCTCGCGCTGGCGCGGGATCGCCTGGGGCTGACAACTCCAAATCCGTCGGTAGGATGCGTAATCGTGCGCGGCGACCGGGTCGTCGGGCGGGGGGTCACGGGCGTCGGCGGGCGTCCGCACGGCGAGGCGCAGGCGATTGCGGCCGCGGGCGCGCTCGCGCGCGGCGCGACGGCGTACGTATCGTTCGAGCCGTGCGCGCATTTCGGACAGACGCCGCCGTGCGCGGACGCGCTGGTCGCGGCAGGCGTCAAGCGCGTCGTCGTCGGATGCGTGGATCCGGATCCGCGCGTCAGCGGACGCGGAATCGCAATCCTCAAGCGCGCAAAGGTCGACGTCGTAACCGGAGTGCTCGAAGACGAAGCGCGACGGCTGAACGAAGGGTTCATCACGCGGCTGATGCTTGGGCGGCCGATGGGAATCCTGAAGCTCGCGATGTCGATGGACGGGCGAATCGCCGCGGCCAGCGGCGATTCGCGATGGATCAGTTCGCGCGAGTCGCGCGAACTGGTCCATCGATGGCGTCGCGAATGCGACGCCGTGATGGTCGGCGCGGGCACCGTGATAGCGGACAACCCGCGCCTGACATGCCGGATCGTGGGCGGCGCCCGCGATCCGGTGCGCGTCGTCGTCGACGCGCACCTGCGTAGCGCGCCGACGGCGCGCGTATATCGGGGTCGGTCGAGTGCACCCGCCATCCTCGTAACCACCGCGAAGAATCTCGCACGCGCCCGCCGAAGATATGAGCGGCCCGGCGTCGAAGTGATTGCGGCCGCCGCGCGTGACGGCAAGATCCAGCTCGATCCGTTGATGCGGGAGTTCGGGCGCCGTGGATGGTGCCGCGTATTGATCGAAGGCGGCGCGAATCTCGCCGGCTCGGCGCTGAGCGGAGGTGTCGTGGACCGGGTCGCGTTCTTCGTCGCGCCGAAAATCTTAGGCGAGGGCCTGTCTGTGATTGGCGGGATGAGGTCGCGCAGGGTGCGCGATGCGCTCGAGCTTGAAGATCTTTCGGCGCGCCAGGTCGGCGACGACTGGCTGCTCGAGGGCGGCGTCATCGCGCGCAAGGGGCGCACTGGTTAGGTTGCCGAGACGGTGATAATATCGCCATCGTTGAATTGAATCAGATGGCATCGGCTTCTTTAGAAGAAATTTTCTCCGCGTTGCGCGACGGAAAGATGGTCGTGATGATTGCGGAGGAGCGCGAGGACGCCGAGGGCGACCTCGTGATGGCGGCCGAGAAAATCACGCCCGACGACATCAATTTCATGGCGCGCGAGGCCCGCGGCGTCATCTCCGTCGCGATTCCCGACAAGCGCTTCCGCGAACTGGGGATTCCGCTCCAGCCTTCGACCGACAACGGCGACTCGAACGAGCAGGCCGGCGTGCTGATCGACGCGCGCGAAGGTGCCACCACCGGCATTTCGGCGAGCGATCGTGCGCGCGTGATCTCGGTGGTCGCCTTCGACGAATCCCGCCATGACGATATCGTCATGCCCGGCCACATTTTACCGCTGATGGCGCTGAGCGGTGGCGTGATGGTGCGGATCGGACGCGCCGAAGGCGCGGTCGATATGATGCGCTCGGCGGGGATCGGCCGCGTCGCCGCGCTATGCACGATACTGCGCGAGGACGGCGAGGCCGCGCGGCTCAAGGAACTGCGCGAGTTCGCGGCGCGGCATTCGCTGCCCATAGTTTACGTCAAGGACCTCGTTTCGCATCGCCTGACGAATGAAGTCCTGGTTCAGCGCGTTTCCGAGCAGCCATTTCCCATCGATGGCGGCGTGCTGCAGGCGGTGGTCTTTCGCAACGTCGTCGATGGCCGCGAGCATCTGGCACTTATCAAGGGCCAGGTCGGCGGCGGACGGTCCGCGCTGGTGCGGCTCCATTCGGAGTGTCTCACCGGCGACGTGTTTGCGTCGGCGCGATGCGACTGCGGTGAGCAACTACAGGAGGCGCTCGAGCGAATCATGGCGGCGGATCGCGGCGTGGTGATTTATCTCCATCAGGAGGGCCGCGGAATCGGGCTCGGGAACAAGATTCGCGCCTACGCGCTGCAAGACCACGGGATGGACACGGTCGAAGCGAACCTGCATCTGGGCTTCGAGGAGGACTTGCGCGACTATGGAATCGGCGCGCAGATTCTGCGCGATCTCGGCGTCGGCGAGGTGCAGTTGTTGACCAACAATCCGCACAAGATAGAAAGCCTGCGCCGTTATGGAGTAAATGTTTCGCGGGTGCCGATCGAGGTTACGCCGCACGCGGGAAATATCGGGTACCTGAAAACCAAGAAGGAAAAACTCGGCCATCTGTTCTCGGAACTGAAGCTGATCACGTGAGAGAGTAAGCCGCTGTCCGCCGGCGGCTGTTGAATTGCAATGGGACTAAGACATCAGGGGCGCGAGCTCGCGCTCAAGGCGCTTTACCGGATAGATATCTGCGGCGGCGCCAGCAGTGACGATCTGTCGGCGCTGTTCGAAAGTTTTCCGGCCGAGGAAAGCGCGCGCAAATTCGCCGTCCAGTTGATGGAAGGAGTGCGGGGCGAGCAAGCGGCGCTCGACAAGCACCTGGCGGACGCGCTGGAACATTGGTCGGTCAAACGGCTGTCGCGCGTCGATCACAATGTCATGCGAATCGCGCTCTACGAATTGCTCAGGATGGATGATATTCCGGCGCGCGTCACTATCGACGAAGCGATCGAACTTGCGAAGTGTTACGGCGATATCGAGTCGGGGCGCTTCGTTAATGGTGTGCTGGACGAAATCGCGGGACGGTTGGGGCTCAAGCAGAAGGGTGAGGAAATTGCGCTATCCAAGGCCGAGTAGGCTGCTCGGCTTCGCGATCGCCGCAGGCCTGTTTATCTCGGGATGCGGCTATCACTTTGCGGCGTCGGGCGACATGCTGCCGCAGAGCGCCCAGACGATTTACGTCGCGCGCTTTGGCAATACCACGAGAGTAACGGGCCTCAACGACGACTTGATGCGTTACATCAAAGATGAGATCGCGCTGCATAAGAGGCTCACGGTCGTGGATAGTCCGGACGCGGCTGACCTCGAGCTTTCGGGCAACGTCAGGCTCTTTAATTCCACGCCTTCAAACTTCAACAATGCGGACGAGCCGACCAGCTACCGCCAGAGCATAAACGTTTCGGCGCAGCTCAAAGACCTCCACACGAAAAAGGTCATCTGGACCGTGCGCAACGTCGGCGGCGGGCTGCATGCTCCGGTCGTAGCGACCAACATCGTGACCACGACGCCGGAGTTTTTGCAGCAGAACCTGCGCGCCGGCGATCTCGCGGAGATGACCGATATCCAGGTTGCGCAAACGCAGACCGCGGTGGGGCGCGACCAGATGATGCAGCGATTCGCGCATAGCTTGTACGTCGAGATGGCCGAAGGCTTCTAACCTTTACTTTTTCACTGGGCGTCGCGCGCAGAGGATGCAAGAACGTGCCGCTTGAAACCGCGCTGGCGCACCTCCGGAGCGCAAGCGGGGAACAACGAAAGCGAATCCCGCCGATCGTCGTAATCTTCGGACCGCACGCGTTTCTCCGCGAATATGTTCTCGATTCAATCGTTCGCAAGCTGGCCGCCGACGGATTCCAGCATCGTAGCTTTCAGATTGGCTCCGGGGACGACTATGGCGCCGTGCTGAACGAGCTTCGCGAGCCCGACTTGTTCGCGCCCAGGCGGGTAATCGCGTGTCGAATACTGAAATCGCGAAGAGACCGCGCGGAAACCGCGGGCGCCGACGCTGAGGCCGGCGACCCGCGCGCGCCGGGGGGGAGCGGCGGCTCGGAGGCGGCGCTGGCGGCGGCAATCGAGAGCGCGGATGGTCCCGGCAATCTCGTTTTGCTTTACGAAAAAGACAACGCGCCCGCAAAAATCCGCCGCGCCGCGGAAAAGTCGGCGTTGCTGGTAAATTGCATGCGTCCGTTTGACGATCAGATCGAGCAATACGTGAGGGCATTCGCGCAATCGCTCGGCCTGAAGCTGTCGCCGCCCGCACTCGACCTGATTATTTCCCGTCACGGCGGAGATCTGGCCGCGATCGCCAACACGCTTGGCAAGGTCACAATTTTCGCCGAGCCTGGGGCGGCTGTGCAGCCAGGCGATTTGGACGAAGGCGCGAGGCGGATGCCGGAAGCATTCGAGCTGGCGGAGAGCGTCGCGCGGGGCAGGACGTCGGCGGCGCTCGCGCAGTTGGGCCGGGCGCTCGCGCTCGGGCGCGAGGTCTTCGAGATCCTGGCAGTCGAGATTATACCGATGATGCGCCGGATGATGATCGCGGCCTCGTTGATGGCGGCGCGGCGGACTCCGGGCGACGTCGCGGCCGCGCTGGGGCTTTCGCCGCAAAGCGGGCTGGCGACCCGCGCAATCGAAGGAGCGCGGCGCTTCGGATTGCCGCGCCTGGAACGCGCTTACTGGCGCGCGTGCGCGATGGACGCGGGATTCAAGGACGGCACGATCAAGGAGCGCGAAGAAGCGCTCGCCGGATTGATCCTCGATCTGATGAGCGCGCCCGACTAGCCGCCGTAGGCGCGGGCGGACCGCTTAAGCTTTCTTGCCGAACTTTCGATGCAGGCTCGCTGACAGCCGCGCAACTTTGCGGCGGACCGTATTACGATGCATCGTGCCGCTGCTGATCGCCTTGTAAAGCACCTTGGTGGCCTGCCGGAGCGCTTCTTGCGCCTTGGCCTGGTCGCTGCTGGCGGCGATAGTTTCCGCCGCCGTCTTGGCCAACGTGCGGGCACGTGTGCGGACGACGCGGTTGCGCTCGGCGCGTTTGAGACTTTGCCGATGACGCTTCTCGGCCGATGGATGAACGGGAATATGAGGCATAACCAGTCTTATCTAACAGCCTCCGCGCGCGGGAGCAATACGCAGGGTCGATTGGTACTGGCGGTGCAGTGAATCTCAAGTCGTTCCGCCACGCGGCCGCGCTCGCCACGTTACCATCGGAACCGTCCTGCACGTTTGGGCGTTCGTTGTCTAAAGGGCGGGTTGCTATGCTTTTTGAATGCTCTCGGATTTCAAGGGCCATTATTTCGTAGAAGATACGAAGCCCAATGAACCGCCATCGCGACATCACTGCCTAAAATGCGGCATCAAAGCTGAACTGAGGTCGGATGGCTCGATAGATTTTCTCAACGGCAAGGCAGTCGTCGGGATAAGCGGTAGCGTTGAGCTCGACACACTACTCGAGGCACCAGCCTGCAAATAAGATGGACCGAATCTTGGCATCGAAATGGTTCTTCTATGTCGTCATCGGTCTGGTGGCCGCTTACTTTGCGATGCACATCGAGTTGATTCGGGGCGCGTACAGTGACTTCAGATCCAGCTTTCCCTGATCCACGGTTTTCGTGTCAGGACGGGCGCGTCGCGGCCTTTGCTTCGTTCCATAGCGCGTCGATTTCCGCCGGCGTCATCGCTTTGAGGTCGAGGCCGCGCGATGCCGCGATTCTTGCGACTTCGTCGAAGCGCGTGACGAACTTGTCGCAGGCGGCGCGGAGAGTCGTCTCGGCATCGTTGCCGATAAAGCGGGGCGCGTTGGAAACTGCGAGCATCAGGTCGCCCAGCTCTTCGGCGGCGTTGGCGGTGTCGTTGCGATCGAGCGCGCGCTCGACCTCGTCGAGTTCCTCGCGAGCTTTTGCCAGCACCTCGCGAATATTCGCCCAATCCATTCCGGCGCGGCGTGCCTTCTCTCCGAGTTTCTCCGCGCGCATCGCAGCCGGCAGGCCGCGGCCGACGTGCGCGAGGGTGTTCGCGCCGCCCGGATGCTTGCTCTCGCGCTCGCGCTGTTTGATCTTCTCCCAATTTTCGAGGACTTGCGCGCTGGTCTCGGCACGCGTGTCGCCGTAGATGTGCGGGTGCCGCCGGATGAGTTTTTCGACGGCGTTTTGCATGACCGTTGCGACATCGAACTTCGATTGCGCGGCGAGAATCACTGCCGCGAACAGGCATTGCGCCGTCAGGTCGCCGATTTCCTCGGCGATATCGGACGAGTCGGCGCGCGCGACGGCGTCGGCCACTTCGTACGCTTCCTCGATTAGATGACGCGGACTGTCGTCGAGTTTCTGTTCGCGATCCCAGGGGCATCGCGCGCGCAGTTCAGTGACGACCGCGAGCAGTTTCGCAAACGCTTGCGCCGAAGTGGTGTCCTCGCTCATGGCGGCGATACTAGCATGCTTCGTTTTGCGATCTGGATGGCGCGGGTCTTCGGGGGTAAGATCGCGCTCCGAGTACTGAGAAAGCGCGTGAAGATCATCGATATCGGGGTGCCGCTCGACGCGGCGCCGTATCCGCCGTGGACCTATCGCTTCAAACGCGTCAGCCACGAGGAAGGCGCGCGTGCGATGCTGCGCTTGTTCAAGGGATCCGACGTTGGCGACTATCCGGACTCGATGGCGCTCGGATGGGAAACGATCACGCTGACCGGGCACGCCGGCAATCACATCGATGCGCCGTGGCATTTCGGCCCGCTGTGCGAGGGCAAGCCGGCGCGCACGATCGATCAGATTCCGCTGGAATGGTGCTATGGCGACGGCGTGCGGCTGGACTTTCGGCATCGCGAGGGCGAGGACATCAGCGTCGAGGACATCAGGGGCGAGCTGTCGCGAATCGGCTACGCGCTCAAGCCGCTCGATATCGTGCTGCTGTGGACGGGCGGCGACCGGTATCTCGACAACGTCGATGAGTACGTGCGGCGACAGGCGGGACTCTCGGTCGCGGGCCAGAATTATATTCTCGACCAGGGAGTGAAGCTGATCGGGATTGACGCGATCGCGATGGACGTCTCGTTTGCGACGATGGCGCGCGGGTTGCGCGAAGGTAGGAATGACGCGTTGTTCCCGGCGCACTTCGTCGGTCGCGAGCGCGAGCATCTGCACATGGAGAAGCTGGCGAACCTGGGAGCAATCCCGCGGGCGTTCGGATTCAAAGTGAGCGCGTTGCCGATCAAGATCACGGGTGGCAGCGCGGGATGGGTGCGGCCGGTCGCGATTGTGGAAGACGAGTCGCTTACAACTTGACGATTGGCTCGAGCACCTTTTCGGTGAGGAAGTTTGACAGATCCTGCAGGCCTTCGGCGGTTATCTCGTGGCCGCAATCGTATTCGCGATAAGTCAGCGGGACCTTCAAGGCGCGCAGCGCTTCCACCGACGCTCGCGCGCGCGTGATTTCGATCATATCGTCGGCGCGGCCGTGCTGGACGAGCGTCGGCAGCGCTTCGAGAGCGGCGGTATCGTTGACCTCGTCCTTCAAGTCGGGTGGAAAGAAGGTCGAGAGCGCGACCAGCGCCGCGAACTTCGACGGATTCCTGATCGCGAGCCGATACGCCATCATGCCGCCCTGGCTGAACCCGAGCACCACCAGTTTCTTTCGATCGACCGGATACTTCTGCAGCGCCACGTTGAGAAACTCGGTGACCATTTTGTTCGCGTCGTCGATTGCGCCGCGATCGGGCGTCGCGCCCATCCGAATCGGAAACCATGCGTAACCGCGCGTCGGGCCGATCGGCACTTCCATCGGGCCTTGCGGACAAATCACCATGAAGCGGCCATCGGCGATGTATGGCGCGAGCCCGAGTAGGTCAAGCGCATTGGCGCCGAATCCGTGCATCGCGATCAGCGTCGGATGCGGCCCTTCGCCGGCGGGCTCATAGACGGTATGGATCAGTCGCATCGAGGCGTTCTCCTTGGCGGCAATGACGCATCATAGACTGCGCGCGAGGACGGTCGCCAGCCGACAGCCGCGGTCAGACCGCCCTTGAATCGACGGTCTAGACTGTTCATCGCGGCCCCAATAACCGCTATCTTTTATCGGCGCGCGATGTGGGCAAATAGCAGGATGATCGAGTGTTGAAGGTCGCGGGGGACAGGCCTCGGCGGTGGGCTGCGCGCGCGCCATTTTTGCAGTGGGGCGCGGTCGCGTTGTCGATATTTTCGATCGCGGCGGCGTCGGCTCCCGACACGCCAACCGGCAAATTGCCGGGATTCGTCAGCGGCGCGATTCTGATCGCGCTGGTCGGTTACGCGGTGTACGACTACCTGCGGCCGCTGATCGACGATCGCGACTCCGGGCTTATCGCCACGCTGATCGTGCTCGGCGCGCTGGCGGCAGTGAAGCTCGCGGTGATGCCGTTTTTCCCGGGCTTCGGCGCCGACGTTGGCGATTACCAGGCGTGGGGCAGCCAAATCGTCACGTCCGGTCCCGCGCATACCTATCAGCAGGGATCCTTTCTCGACTACCCGCCCGGCTACCTCTACGCGCTGTGGGTTGCGGGGTCTATTGGGCGTGCGGTCGGCGCGACCGGCGATTTCTACCGAATCATAATGGAGAGTCCGGCTATCGTCGCGGACTTTGCGCTCGCGCTGGTGGTCTACGTGTTCATGCGGCGCGGCAGCCGGCCCGAAATGGCGTTCATCGCGATGCTGATGGTCGCGCTCAATCCCGCGCTGCTGTTCGACACCGTAGTCTGGGGTCAGAGCGATTCGGTGATGACGTTCGTGATCCTGCTCAGCATCGGGTTGATCATCTGCAAGCAATACGAGATCGCGTGGGGACTCGCCGCGATTGCGGTGCTGGTCAAGCCGCAGGGCCTGATGATGCTGCCGGTGCTGGGAGTATGGACGTTGCTCGAGGCCGACTTCGCGACGTGGATCGGGTCGGGAGTCGCGATGATAGCGGTCGCGATCATCTTAATCGCGCCGTTCCAAATCGGCCACGAGTGGAACTGGATTTTCAAGCTCTACACTTCCACCGCGGCGTACTACCACGAGACTTCCGTCAACGCATTCAACCTGATGGCGCTGCTCGGCGGGCTGCGCCAGTCGGATTCGGACACTTTGGCGGGAATCTCGTACTTCGCGCTCGGCATGGGCCTGCTGGTGCCGCTGTATGCATTCGTCGCGTGGATATTGTGGAGCGGCCGCACGCCGACGCGCCTGCTGTTCGCCGCGTTCGTCGCGATTTTTGGATTCTTCATGGTCGCGCCCCGCATGCACGAGCGGTACATGTACCCGGCGATCGCGCTCGCGGTGCCGCTCGCTCTGGAAGCGCCCGAGATGATGGTGGTGTTCGTGATCATCTCGATCACCTGCTTCATCAACCTGGCCTACATCCTGCACACGCTCAACACCGTGGTGTTCCTAAACGCGCGCGACGGGTTTGCGATGGCGACCTCGGCGCTCAACGTGGTCGCGCTCGGGCTGACGGTTTACTACGGCGCGACGGGGTTGCGGGACGGAAGCGGAACGAACGCAGCCGTCGGCGCCTTCTTCGAGAGACTCGGGACGCCCCGGCAGGTCGAGGATTACGTTGAAGCGCCATCAATCGCGCCGCCGTGGATCGCGACCGACACGATCGTCATTTCTCTGCTGCTGATCGTCGCCGCGATCACGCGCTTCTATCACCTGGGGCATCCGGCCGAGATCGTTTTCGACGAGGTCCACTTCGTCGCGCAGGGACGGCACTATCTGCACGGCGAGTCGTTCCTCGATCCTCATCCGCCGCTGGCCAAGCTGGTGATTGCCCTCGGCATCCTGCTGTTTGGCGATCATCCTGTGGGTTGGCGAGTCGGCAACGCGACGCTTGGCACCGCGATCATTGGAATCACCTACCTGCTCGGGCGCCGGATATCGGGATCGCGGCTGGTCGGTGCGCTCGCGGGCGGGATACTTCTGTGCGACGGGATGTACCTGGTCGATTCGCACTATGCCGTTATCGACATCGTCTATCTCACCTGCGCGGCCGTCTCGTACCTGCTCTTTTTTAAATTTGCGCAGACGCCCGACGCGAGTGGACGCCGGCGCATCCTGCCGTGGATAGGTCTGGCGCTTGGCTTGTGCCTGGCGAGCAAACTCTACATCCCGGCGATCACGTTTTTACTCGTGATGGGGTTCATCCTCTACGTGCTCGCGAAGGAGCGTCCCAAACCCGCGCCTGTGGTGCCGCCGGTCGAGTCGAAGGCGCCAATCGACTCGAAGGCTAAGAAAATCAAAGTATCCGCGCCCGCTCCGGTCTCGATCGGAATCGATCTTTTCGATCAGACGTCGGCGATTTTCATTGCGCTGATCGCGGTTGTGCTCGGATTGCTGGTTTTCATGAGCGGCGCGACCCCTGGATACATTCTGCTGATCGTTCTGGTCGTGGCGGCGCTGCGAGTGGCGGAGATTTACTGGCGCAGGCGCTCGTTATCGACGACGCCGGGGACGCGGATGCTGTCGCTCGCGGAGCTGCTCGAACCGTTGAACGTTGGCGCAGTCCTGCTCGTCGGATCGGTCGCGTCGATTGCATACCTGGCGGTGTGGTTCCCGCATTATTATCTCGGCTGGTGGGGCGGCATCGAGGATCTCTTCAAGTACTACAGCGACGTCGTCTGGTATGAGAAAAGCGTCTCGTCCGCCACGCATCCGTACGCGTCGCCATGGTGGAGCTGGCCGCTGATGCTGCGCCCGATCGCCTACTGGCAAAACTTTCCCAAGACAGGTGACGTGCAAACGGTGTGGGGCGGCGGCAATCCGGTCCTGTGGTGGGGCGCGCTGACCGCGATCACGATCACGGCGGTGCAGGCGATCGAACGGCCGACGCTGACGCGCTCGTTCCTGGTCATCGGCTATCTCAGCTACTGGTTGATATGGGCGTGGATCGGCCGCACGCTATTTCTCTATCACTATATGGCGTCGGTTTACTTCGGCTACCTGGCGCTGGCGATTTTGCTCGCCGATTGTTTCAACGAGCGCGCCGAGCCATGGGAGCATCTGGCGCTGCTGCTGACGATGACGCCGGTATTTTTCCTCGGGATGCCGCTGAAGTGGGCGTGGCTCACCTTTCCCGCGATGGTGGTCGGGTACTTCGTGCTTCTGCTGAAGACCAGGTACGCGGGCCGCTACGTTGCCAGCGTGTTCGTGGTCGTCGCGCTGGTTCTGTTCGTGTACTACTTTCCGATTTGGGTGGGCATGCCGATCAGCCGCGACGGATACTACGCGCGGATGTGGCTGCAAGTCGGCGGCCTGCGCAGTTGGATATGATCGCTCTTCCGCATTCGAATCGGAGCCGCCGCGCGCTCTTGCTCGGTGCATTGTTTGTTTTCGCGACGCTGGCCGCCGTTCTCGCGCCGCGGCGCGCCGTCGCCGTCGAACAAAAAAATTTGCTGCTCAACGGCGACTTCGCCAAAGGTTCCGAAGATCAACCCGACCTGTGGCGTACCGAGGCCTGGATTAACAAGCCCGAGGCGTTCCTGGCTCATTGGCATTCGTACACCGACAAGCCCTGCGAGTTGGAAGTCGACAATCTCCAGGCCAACGACGCGCGTTGGATGCAATCGCTGACCGTGCAGCCGGGATGGTATCAGCTCAGCGTCGACGTGCGCACCGTGAATGTCGGCGCCAAGGAAACCGGCGCGACGATTTCAGTGATGGAAGACGGCATCATGTCGGCCGACATCCACGGCACCAACGACTGGCAGCACGTGACGCTGTATCTCAAGGTCGGCGGGCACGGCGCGGATATCGACGTGGCGCTGCGAGTCGGCGGATTCGGCAGCCTCAACACCGGCACCGCATTTTTTCGGAATGCCACGCTGGTGAAAATCGACGCGCCTCCTCCCAACGCTACTCCCACTTACGACTTGATGGCGATTCGGCAACAGGGTTTGCCCGTGCCGATTGGCTCGCCGATCTCGCTGGCGCTTACGTACGTGGCGTTGGCGGCGATCGCATGGGCGGGTTGGCGGATCTACGGTGACGACGATTTTCGCATCTTCAATTCGCTTCGCGCCGCGATGTCGGGGCGCTCGACCAAGCGATGAAGTGGGGCGGCGCAAGCTCAGGCCGCGCGATCGACCCCGAGGATCGCCGCCGGCAAATCGAGGCCGCGGTCTTCCTGATCCCGTTCGTCACGTACGCGTACTTTTACCAGGGCTCCGACCAGAGCATCGCGTGCCGCTTCGACCTGATCCGCTCGATGGTCGAGAAGGGGGCGCTGTGGATCAACGATTTTTGCGGCTACAACACCGCCGACATCATCACGTTCCACGGCCACATCTATTCCGTCAAGGCGCCGGGCACGTCTTACACGGCGTTGATCCCGTGGATGGTTTTTCGAATCGCGCTGCTGCCGATGAGCGCGGCGCACGAGCCATTGTACTGGGCGTTCGTGACTTACCTGACAACGGTCTTCACGACCAGCCTGCTAATCGCGGCGCTGTGCGTCGTAATGTTTCGCTTCGCACGATATTTCGGTGCGTCGGAGGGCCGCGCGGCGGGAGTTGCGCTGATTCTTGGCCTCGCGACGATTGCGTTTCCGTACGCCACGGAACTCACCGGCGAACCCGTCGCCGCGCTATGCGTCTTCACCGCGTTCTACCTGCTGGCGACCTTCGATACTCATCCGTCGTCGACGCGCGCGCTGCTGAGCGGCTTCCTGGCGGGATGGGCGGTGCTCAACGACTACCCGGTCTTCCTGGTCGCCGCCGCGATCGGAATTTACGCTCTATTCAAATTGCCCAAGTGGTCGGACCTGGCGGCGTTCTCCGTCGGCGCCGCGATAACAGTCGCAATCATGCTCGCCTACAACTGGGGCGCCTTCGGCAATCCATTGTTCTTCAGCTACCAGGCGTTCAAGGCGTCGCCCGCCGAGAATCGTCAATTTCCCGAGCAGGCGGTCGGATTCGTCGGCCTGACCTATCCGAAGATGCGAATTCTCTGGAACGTGCTGCTCGATCCGCAGCGCGGATTGTTCTTCTGCAACCCGGTCCTGCTGCTGTCGATTGTCGGCGTCGGCTATTTCGCGCGACTGAAACGATGGCGCGCCGAGTTCGTCGTCACCGTCTATTCGTTCGTAGTGCTGATACTGTTCAACGCCGCGTACGGCGAATCGATCGTCTCGTGGGGAGGAGGCACCGCGACCGGGCCGCGGCAAATCGTCGCGTCGGTTCCGTTCATGGTCCTCGCGCTCGCGTTTCTTCCCGCCGCCTGCGATTGGCTGCTCGGCGCGATTGGCGCGCTGTCGGCCGCGATCATGCTGATGGCGACCGCCACCAATCCGCATTTTCCCTACGAATACGACAACCCGGTGCGCGACTTCGCGCTCCAGCAATTCATGCGCGGCGACTTTGCCACCAACCGCGACGCATTCTTCGTCGGCGGCATGATCGTCGGCGACTCGGTCGCCTTCAACCTCGGGAAACTGGTCGGATTGCCTGGTCCGTTTCAGCTCTGGCCGCTCGGCGCGTTCTGGATCTTCGGCGCATTTGATTTGTCGGGGACGCTCGGGCTGTGGGGCACTGGCGCGTCGCGCCGACTTACGCAAATCGCCTCGGGGGTGGGAATCGCGGCGGTGTTCATGCTCTCGATGAGCGAGCGAGTCATGCAGCCGTTCCTGCAAAGCGGCAAGCATGGATTGCTCGGCCGCTACTACGTCGGCGAGCAATGTGGCGCGACCCCGCCGCACGTAGTGCGAATCGATCGACAGCTCGATTTCTTTGACATCGCGGAAATGGGCGCGATGCCGTTTCCATCGTGCGACATCTGGCTCGGCCAGCTGATCGCACCGGCCAGCGGCAACTACACGTTTTCGATCGACGTTGACGATTCCGGATGGGTCACGGTGGACGGCACGCCGGTGATTCACGATCCCGGCCTGACCAGCAAACCTCACGATGTCGGAACTATCTACCTGACCGAGGGGCCGCATCGGATCGAGGTAGGCGAGCGAAACGTCGGCGGCGGCTCCTACCTGCATCTGTATTGGAAAATCCCCGGCGCGATGGACAATCAGCTAGTGCCCGCCGAAGCCCTAATCCCCGACCACCCCGGCAGCTGATAGCGGCCGCAAAACTGTCCTTCGGCAGTGTTACGGCGCCTTGGAAAATGCCGTTGTATAGGACTAGTCTCGGCCAGCTTACGAGCGGCAACTTGGTTTATGAACATTCCGGGCGCGCTGGCTGGGGAACGGCCCGGTAACTATCGGAGGGGAACAACATGGACATTCAGATCGCAGCTCTGAGCGAGCGCGTCGCGCGGCTTGAGAAGGCCAATCGGGCGATGAAGGTGATTGTTGCGGTCACGGTGCTTGGGATGGCCGCGATGACCTCGACGCCGCAGTTGCTGGCGAAGACGGTGAAGAAGATGGTGGCGCTCGACGCCGAAACTATCTCCGCGGAGCAGATCAATATCGTGAACGGAGCCGGCCAGACTGTGGCCTGGCTCGGCAGCGCCGGCAGCAGCGCCGGTCTGGTGTTCTTCGATCAGTCGGGCAAGCAGGTGCTCGGGCTGGGCGAAACCGGAGCGGCCGCCGGTCTGGCGATGTACGATGGCAATTCCATTTTGCCTGGAACGGGTGTGACCCGCGCCGGTTTCGGCATCAGCGGTCAAGGCGCAGGGATGACGGCGTCTGACGGCAGCGGAAAGACAGTGCTGATCAGCGGCGTCAGTGCGGATAGCACCAGCGCAGGCGCCCTGGTTATGGACAGCAGCGGGAACTCACGTGCAGGTCTCGGCAATGCCGCCAACGGTTCGGGTTTCTTTGCCGGCGATTCGAACAACGTGACGCGCTATGTGGCCGGCGTCGCGCCCAATGGAACCGAGGCTGGAACGGTTACCTACGACGCAACCGGCAAGCCGCAACTCGAGTTGGGTGGAGTCGGCGACGGTTCTGCCAACGGAATGCTCGCGCTCGACGGAACGGGCCAAGACCGCTTCGACGCGGGCTACTCGAGCACAGCTGGCGGCGGCGCTTTGGTGAAAGATTCGAGCGGAAATGTGATCTGGTTTGCGCCGCCCGCGGAATGATCGGTCTTCGGTTGGTATAGGAACTGAAGGTGAAGTTCTCACATAGCCCGGATTCAAGGACTCACACCAGCTCATGGCCGCCGGGTGAAAGCTCGGCGGCCAAAGCGGAGAGAGCTACTCGGCGGCCTTGGATGCCAGGGTTTCCACTACTGCGATGTTCTGCAGCAACTCATCCGGTACCGCGTGCCGCTCCTGCAAATATGCCGGGCTGTTGTAGGAAACCCAGACTTTCCGCTGGCCATCTTCCCAGATCAGGATCTTAAGCGGGAAATCGATGGCGATGCTGGGAGCGGCCAGCATGAGCGGAGTGCCAGCCTTGGGACTCCCGAACATCAACAACTTGGTGGGAGGCATCTTCAATCCCACCTTTTCCGCTTCTCCGCTGTGGTCGACCAGCGCGAACAGGGTGACTCCCTTCGCTGCCAGGATTGCCTTGAGCCTCTCCACCGTGTGATCCACCGAGTGATTGCTTGGTACGTCGACGATTCCCTTGCCTCTACTAAGCGTCATAGATGCCTCCCGGTGTTGCGCACTTCGCACGAATGGAACTTCAGACCGAAACAAGATAGATCGCCATCGCCAGTCCGACCAATGCCAGGAAGAAAGCAATCGCCACAGGCTGGGTCGAAGGACGGGAGTGTGCCGTTTCACCTAGATCCAACTCGCGGACCAAGCGGAGGTGATGCCATCCGGCAAAAACATTCACGAACACTCCAACTACGATAAGAACCGTGCCGAACTACAGCGACAATCCGTATGACCGCTCTGAGGGAGCGCGCTGCATGACTTGGAGTTGCTGGAGAAAGAGGCCGAAGCGCGCCACCACAAAACCGAAACCCATCAAGGCCAAGCCGGTGCGAATCCATGCGAGAAGCGTGCGCTCAGCCGCCAAATAATCGCTGAGGCTTGCGCGCTGCTCAGATCCTGCTGTTCTATCCACGGGCGCGCGAAACGCTAGTCCCGCCCGGGCAACAACCCCGCGCGGGTTACTTCACGATGCTCGCTTTTGTCCAGGGCTTCCGCTGCGCGTGATAGTGGGAAGGTTGCGTCGCACATTTCCTGGTACGGTAGGCGGTCGACGTTTGCTGCCAGGAAGTCCAGCGATTTTTTCAGATAGTGTGGCGGATAGGTTGCTACGCCGATTATTTCCAGCGACTTGAAGGTTATCACTGACGGCGGGAGTTGGACCGTCAGGCCTGATGAGATGTTGCCGACTTCGATCACGCGGCCTCCGATGCGGACCATCCGGAGCGCGTCGCTGAACGCCTCGGCGACGCCCGCCACCTCCAGCACCACGTCGGGCCATCCGCCGGCCAACTCGCGGACCCGTTTGTCGCGAGCCTCGAGGTCGGCGTACTCGCGCAGATCGACCGTCTCGTCGGCGCCGAATCGGCGCGCCTCGCGCAGCCGCAAATCCACGCCGTCGACGGCGATCACGCGCGCGCCGCGCGCCTTCGCAATCGCCATCGCATGCAGCCCGAGTCCTCCCGCGCCGAGCACCAGAATCGTCTCGCCATAGTGAAGCCGCGCGCGATCGAGACTCCAGAACACTTGCGACATGGCGCAATTCGCCGAGGAGGCGATCAGGTCGGGCACGTTGTCAGGCACGCGATAAAAATGCTGATCGGGCTTGACGACATAGTGAGTGGCGAACGTGCAGGTGAAGTGCGGAGGCTCATCAGGATGCCGCGCGCCAATCACCTTGGCGGTGCAGGCAGCGTGATTCCCGCTCACGCAATTCGCGCATCGATTGCAGACCGTGTAGTAAACCGGCGCGATTCGGTCGCCTTCCTTGACCGGCACGCCCGCCCAGTCCGTACGCACTTCCGCTCCGAGCGCCTCGATGCGCCCGCTCATCTCATGCCCCGGCATCACGCCGCGCCGCCCGAACTCACCCTTCCACATATGCACTTCCGAACCGCATACGTTGGTCTGCGTGACCGACGCGACCAGCCCGCCGGCGGCAGGCGCCGGAACGTCGTACTCGTGGAATTCAATTTTGTGAGCAGACGGGATGAACGCGACGCGACCTTTCATGGGATTACTCCGCGAGCAAAAGAGTGATGGCCCCGGTTTCATCCCGGACGAAAAAAATGTCAAGCCCGCGCGAATTCGCTGTCATCGATTCGCGCCGGGGTTGACAATCGTGCGACAAAACTGTTTGCCGGGGTTGGCAAGTGGGAGGCGGCTATTTATGGTGCTGGTACGAGCCGAGGTACAGATACACAACAGCAGATCGACAGTTCATCGGGGGTGCGTATGAAGAACAAAAGGACGTGGTTTATTTCCGCGGCAGTGATCCTCAGCTTCATTATGGTACGGGCGCACGGCGCGAGAGCCGACGACTCAACGGTAAGCCTCCACTGCGTCGGCACCGATTTTATCCCGGCTCAAACGGCAGTCGACATAGATGACGTGTTTACCGTCGATTTCACCGGTCGGACGATAAGTCATCAGACCGATCAGGGAACCACCGAGAAACTAAACGGGGGCGCCACAGTTGCGGCGGACTTCGTTTCGTTCTCGGAAGACGGCATCGCTAACCGGATAAGCCGCATGACCGGGAAATGGTACAGATTTCACGCTTCCGGCGGCCCAAACGGGAAGGGAAGCTGGACGACAGTAGGGCGCTGCGTGCGAGCGTACCCGGAGTTCTAAAATGCCGGCATTCCAGCGCGGCGATTGAATCCTGGAGGTCAGTTTGCCGGGGGCGCCGGCAGATTGGGACTTCCGCCGAGTGAAAACCCCCGCATGGACTGCGGCAGGGACGGTAGCACTTCAGCTCTATCAACCGACGACGGCGGCCTGCGCGCTGGCCCGGACGCCTGGGCGTTCACGGACGACGGGGCAGGCTGGGGAGACACGTTCGGCCTGGCGAACACCGGGCGATGCGTCCTGCTGGCCTCGGCCAGTACCTCGCGCAGCAGATTCGATTCCTGGATTCCATGCGACACGCAATCGACGTCGGTCGCGGGATGCAACGGGACATCCACCGACGAATTGAACGTCGCGCGCACCTTGACGATGCTCGCCTCGGGACCCCGCGGCCGCACCAGGAAGTTGTACACCGAGGACGAGTTCAGCTCCGGCTCGGCCGCGTAAGCACCGGCCACGCTCTTTATCTTTCCGCAATCGGCGTCGTGCAGCGTGAAGCGCGGGCCGGCCGTTTCGATGATCCCGTTGGTCATGTCCTGCGCCTGCACGCGGAAGGAATTTTCCGCGATGACCTTATTCACCGCGTCCCACGCGAGATCGTACGGCAGCGGAATTACGACTTCCTGCTGTTCGTCGGGCGGTGGCTGGGTAATCGGCGGATAGAGGCATCCGGCGACGAACATCGCCGCGATCAAGCCCAAAGTCGTACGTATCACCCCGACCATTGCCCCAGCATGATAACAGAAGCGTGCCGCGACAAGTCCAACTCTTCACTTTTCCTTTTTTTTGGCCCCGCCCGCCGCGGCGCTATAGCCTCCCGCGCCATTCTCCCTTGGACGAATCTTTATGATAATCTCGGCATCGTTCGGGACCGTCCGTCAAGGGGGCCCCGCGGAAGGTAATTGTCATGTCGGGTCATTCGAAATGGAGTTCGATCAAGCATAAGAAAGCGATTACGGACTCGAAGCGCGGCCGCGTCTTCACCAAGCTCATCAAGGAAATCACGATCGCGGCGCGACTCGGCGGCGGCGATATTAATTCGAATCCGCGCCTGCGCACGGCGGTGACGGTCGCCAAGAAGCAATCGATGCCCAACGACAACATCGATCGCGCCGTGAAGAAGGGCACCGGCGAAATCGGCGGCGCGTCGCTCGAGGAAATCACTTACGAAGGCTACGGCCCCGGCGGCGTCGCGATAATGGTCGACGTGCTTTCGGACAATCGCAATCGCACGGTCGCGGAGTTGCGCTTCATCTTCTCGCGGCGCGGCGGGAACTTGGGCGAGACGGGCTGCGTCGGCTGGATGTTCAAGAAGCGCGGCGTGATCGGAATTGAAAAATCCGCCATCGACGAGGACAAGCTGCTCGAACTCGCGCTCGACGCCGGCGCCGACGACGTGACCAGCGACGGCGATACTTTCCAGGTGCTCACTTCGCCCGACAAACTGAACGCGGTGCGCGACGCGCTGGAAAAGGCCGGCCTCGCGATCGCGCATTCGGAACAGACGCGGATTCCCGAAAATACGGTCGCCGTTTCCGGCCATGCGGCCGAGCAGGTGCTCAAGCTGATGGAAGAACTCGAGGATCACGACGACGTGCAGAACGTCGGCGCGAACTTCGACATCAGCGACGAAGAGATGGCGCAGTTCTCGGCGGCGTAGGCCGCGCGGGTGCTGCCGCGGAGGTGGGGTATGCGGATACTCGGGGTGGATCCCGGGAGTGCGGTATGCGGTTACGGCGTCGTCGAAAGTCCCGGAGTACGCTACGTAACTGCCGGCACGATTCGATGCGCGTCGCTCGCGCCGGGGCCGACGCGGCTGCGGCGCATCCACGAAAATCTTCTCGCCATCATCGACGAGTTCGCGCCCACCGCGCTCAGCCTCGAGCGCCACTTTGTCGCCGCCAACGTGCAGAGCGCATTTCGCCTCGGCGAGGCGCGCGCGATGGCGATGCTGGCGGCGGCGGAGCGCGGCCTCGCGATGTACGAATATCCGCCCAACGAGGTTAAGCTCTGCGTTGCCGGTCACGGACACGCCGACAAGGCGCAGGTGAAATACATGGTGCGCAAGACGCTGAAGCTCGACCCGGCGATCGCGCTCGCCGACGACGCCGCCGACGCGCTCGCGATTGCGCTCTGCCATCTCGGCCGCGGCCGCCTGCCGAACCTGGTCGAGGCGATCGAGCGCATCCGGCCGCCCGCGCCGCGCCGAATCAAGCCGCGAATGGTGCCGCAATGATCGCCTCGATTTCAGGCGTGCTGATAGTTCGCGACGCGGGACGCATCGTCGTCGAGACCGGCGGCATCGGCTACGAAATCCTGATTCCGCTGAGCACCTTCTATCGATTGCCGCAACTCGGCGACCGCGTCGCGCTCGAGATACGCCAGGTCGTGCGCGAGGACGCGCTCACGCTCTACGGATTTTCAAGCGCGACCGAGAAACGCGCTTTCGACCTGCTGATGAGCGTGCAACACGTCGGTCCGAAACTCGCACTCGCGATACTGTCGGTGCTCGCGCCCGAAGAACTGGTCGCCGCGATCGGCAAGGGCGATGTCGAGCGAATCGACGCGGTGCCGGGCGTCGGTCCCAAGGTCGCTGAGCGGGTCGTGCGCGAATTGCGCGACAAGGTCGCCGACCTCACGCTGGCGGCGCCGTCGACCGGCGCGCCCAACGGTCATCCGCACCCCGCGCCGGACAGAAATGGACAACCGCCCAGCCCCGCGGACGAGGCGGTCTCCGCGCTCGTGAATCTTGGCATGAAACCGGTCGAGGCCAAACGCACCGTCGACGCGGTCATCGCCGCGGACGCCGGCGCTGTGCAAAATCCGGAAATCATAATTCGCAAGTCGTTGGCGGTGCTGCTTGGCGAAAAGTAAGCCTCAAGAAAATGCCAACTCCGCGGCGCCCGCGCCCGAAGGACGTCTCGCCGCGCGCGTCGGCCACGAAGAAGATCGCAGGCTCGACCTCGCGCTGCGGCCGCGCGCGCTCGACGAATTCATCGGGCAGGAGCACAACAAGAAAATTCTCGGCATGTCGATCAAGGCCGCGCGTGGCCGCGCCGAGGTGCTCGATCACGTGCTGTTCGCGGGTCCGCCCGGCCTCGGCAAGACCTCGCTCGCACATATCATCGCGCGCGAGCTCGGCGTCAACCTGCACGTCACCTCGGGGCCGGCGATCGAGCGCGCCGCCGATCTCGCGGCAATCGTGAACAACCTCGAAGAGCACGACGTGCTGTTCATCGACGAGATTCATCGGCTGCAGCGCGTCGTCGAGGAGCGGCTTTACTCGGCGATGGAGGACTTCGAGTTTCATATCGTGGTGGGCGAGGGGATGGGCGCGCGCACGATGAAGCTGTCGGTCAATCCGTTCACGCTGGTTGGCGCGACCACGCGTTCGGGCCTGCTGAGCTCGCCGCTGCGCGACCGGTTCGGCCAGCATTTCCATCTCGACTTCTACAATCACGCGGAGCTGGGCGAGATCGTGCGCCGCTCCGCCGCGCTGCTGAAGGTGGCGATCGACGAGAAAGCAGCCGCTGAACTAGCATCGCGCTCGCGTGGGACGCCCCGCATCGCGAATCGCCTGCTGCGCCGCGTGCGCGACTTCGCGCAGGTCAACGAGGCGCCGGTCGTCACGCGCGAAATCGCACTGGGCGCGCTCGAACTGCTCGAAATCGATACGGCCGGGTTCGACAAGATGGACCGCGCGATTCTCGGTGCGATAATCGACAAGTTCGACGGCGGCCCGGTCGGCGTCGAGAGCCTCGCCGCGGCGGTCGGCGAGGAATCCGACACTATCGAGGAAGTCTACGAACCGTACCTGCTGCAGGAGGGTTTCCTGGCGCGGACTTCGCGCGGCCGCGTCGCCACGCAGCGCGCCTACACGCATCTCGGCCGCGTCCGCCGCGGCACTTTGCTCTAGCGGCTAGTTCGATCGCATCATAGATTCATTCGATGGCGAAAATTTACGTCTTGCAGCATCACCCGGTCGAGAATCTCGGCAACATCGCCGACGCGCTCGAGGGCGCCGCGCTCGCCTGGCAATACGTGCACGTTAACGAAGGCCAGCCCGTGCCGGCGAGCATGAAGGGGGCGGGCGGCCTGATTGTGATGGGCGGCCCGATGGGCGTTTACCAGACCGACCGCTATCCGTGGCTGCGCGACGAGATGCGGCTTATAGAGGATGCGATGAAATCGAATCTGCCGGTGCTCGGCGTATGCCTTGGCGCGCAGATTCTCGCGGCGGCGCTCGGCGCAAAGGTCGAGCGCAACCCCAACGGCAAGGAAATCGGATGGCATCCGATCCGGCTGGACGAGACCGCCAAAGACGATCGCCTGATGCGCGGGCTGCCCGCGACGATGACGCCGTTCCACTGGCACGGCGACATCTTCGATCTGCCGCCGGGAGCGATCTCGCTGGCATCGTCGGATAAGACACCATGCCAGGCGTTTCGGCTCGGCGACAAAGCCTACGGCTTCCAGTTTCACTTCGAGGTGACGCGCGACGGAGTCGCAGCGATGGCCGATGCGTTCGCGAAAGAATTAATCCGCGAGAATATCGCTGCCGATCGAATGATCGCTCAGGCGAGCGAGCTGATGCCGCCGCTGGAAAAGATTTCGGGCACAGTATTCTCGCGCTGGGCCTCGCCGATCCAGGGCATGTCCTAGCTCAGTTCAAGAGGCCCCTCTCGCGCCTCCATCTCGAGCAACTTGCGCTTGCGATCCAGGCCCCATCGGTAGCCACCTAGATGTCCCGACGCGCGAATTGCGCGATGGCATGGGATGACGATCGACACTGGATTGGCGCCGTTGGCGGTGCCGACCGCGCGCACGGCGCGCGGTCGGCCGATTCGTCGCGCGATTTCGGAATACGAGCGCGTCTGCCCGGCCGGAATCTCGCGGAGCTGCTCCCACACTGAAAATTGAAATGGAGTTCCGCGAATATCCATCGGCGGCGCCGGCATCTTCGAGCGGCCGGCGATATATTCCGAGAGCGCATCGGCCCATTGGCCGATGCGCGAGTCTTCGCGTCGATTCGGGTCGTAGACCCGAATCGTCGCGCGCGGGTAGTCGGCGCGCAGCTCGCCGACCAGCGCGGCATCTGCTTCGCCCATCGCGGCGAAGCAGATTCCGCGCCGGGTGCCCGCCACCAGCAGGCGCCCGAGTGCACAGTCCACGATCGCATACGCGATTTCGCCGCCCGCACCGCGCGGTCCGTACGACGAATTTTGCGATCTGTTATTTTGAGCTCGCATACGGCATCCTCGGAACCTACAACCCCGCGCGTCGGTTAATGTGATATGAAACCGAATATCAGAGTTCTGGCAATCGCGGCTTCGATCGCGTCCTTGTTGATTTTCTCCATCGTGCTCGCGACCGAGGTCGCTGGCCCGCCGGCCAGCGACCTGAAACTCGCGCCCGATCTGTCTTTCTCGGACGATTCGAGCACGAATTTTCCCATCGAGGGGAAAAATCTCTCCGACGGTTCGATCGCCGGCGATCATGCGACCGTGATCTTCTTCGGGACCGCGAACTGCTGGAACACCGCGCGCGAGGCCGAACGACTGGTGCAACTCTATCCGCGATACAAGGACAAGATTCGCTTCGTCGTCGTCGATTTGCGAAATCCGTCGCTGGCGCAGCGCCCGTTGATTGCTCGCTATTATAACGGTTACATCCCCACGATCGCCGTTATCGACAGCGCCGGCAATGTGCTTTACGATCGCGCCGGCGAGACGGCGAATGAGCGTGGCGATACCAGCAATCTGCAGAAGCTGCTCGATTCGGCGCGGTAGGGGAGAAGAATTAGGAATTCGGACCCTCACCCGCCGCTCAAGGTCTCGCGTCGGCCTCTCCCTGACAGAGAGAGGCTGGGAAAGATCGCTTCGCTCAGGATCGCACAAAAAAAGTTCTAACAGGGGCGAAAGCCCCGCATCCTTTCTTTGTACTGGGTGCAGGGGTCACCCCTGCCCAAGGAAGCGTGAAACCCACGGAGGGTTTCACATCAAGTTCCCAAGTTCCACTTCCCCATCCGCGCGCTAACCCTTGGGCAGCTTGAGGACCCGCTCGCCGATGATGTTGTGCTGAATCTCGCTCGAGCCTGCCGCGATCGTCAGTCCGCGCGCTGCGAGCGTCCGATGCATCCAGCGGCCGCCTTCGACCGCGCCGATACTGCCGCCTTCGACGTTGGCGAACGTCCCCAGCATCTCGTCGGCGAACATCGCGACTCGCAGGTTCAGTTCCGTGGCAAACAGCTTGCCGAAGGAACTCTCCGCGCCCGGCACCTTGCCCTTTAGCTGCGCCGACAGCGAGCGGTAGCGCGACAGCCGCAGACATCGCGCCTCGACCGCGAACTGCGCGAGCTTCTGCCGCACGTACGGATGCTTCCACGCAGGCCCGCCCTGGAAGTCCACTTTTTTCGCGAGCTCGAGCAGCTCGCCAATCGTGCGTTCCACCGGATGCCGGGTGCCGCCGGAAACGCGCTCATACATGAGCGTCGCGATCGACACCTGCCATCCGGCGTTCAGCTCGCCGACCAGGTTTTCCTTGGGCACCCGCACGTTGTCGTAGAAGACCTCGTTGAAACCGGCGTCGCCGGTGATTTGAACGAGGGGGCGCACCGTGATTCCGGGGCTGTGCATATCGACGAGCAGGTAAGAAATCCCTTTGTGCTTGGGCGCCGCCGGATCGGTGCGCACCAGCAGCACCTGCCAGTCCGCGCGATGCGCCAGACTCGTCCATACTTTCTGCCCGTTGATTACGAAGGTGTCGCCGTCGAGCACCGCGCGCGTCTGCAGGCCCGCCAGGTCGGAGCCCGCGCCGGGTTCGGAATAACCCTGGCACCAGATTTCCTCGCCGGTGAGCATTTTGAGCAGGTAGCGTTTTTTCTGCTGCTCGGTGCCGAGATGCATGATAGTCGGGCCGATCCGATCGATCGCGAGCTGATTGGCGCCGTAGAGCGGCAGCCCGAGCCGCAGCACTTCGTCCTGGTAGATTGCCTGCGCGATCATGCTCGCGCCGCCTCCGCCCCATTCCTTGGGCCAATGCAGGGCGACGTAACCGGCCTTGTAGAGCCGGCGATGGTAATCGAGCAGTTGAGCCCAGCGGCCGTCATCGCGCACGTCGAGCAGGCTGGCGGTCGAACCGCCGAGGCCCTCGCCCTTGCGCCCGAACGCTTCGGCGGAGTTCTTCGCGAGCCATCCCGCTATCTCGGCGCGAAATTTTTCCTGTTCCGGCGTGTAAGTGAAATCCATCAGCTGCTCCGCTGCGATTTGTCGGCGTATGCGAGCTCGTCTGCGGTCGAACTCTCATGCTAGATATCAGACCATGGGAAAACGTGAAACCGCGCGGACAGTGAAGGTCGTGACGCCGCGTCCGCGTTCCTGGAAAGAGTATTTCGCCACCGCGCCGCCGCTGCCCTCGGACTTTCCCAAACGGCTGCGCGACCGGCGCCCCGAGAAAGTCAAGCCGCTCTGAACGCCGCGCCAATCTTCGATACTGGCATCACGAATCCTTTGCTATATGATAGCCGGATACTCTGAGCGCTGCGGGACGCCGTGAAAAAATCGAAACGCGGGTCGCGTCTGCGCTCTATCATCAAAACACGAGGCGAATTGCGACTCCGATGGCATACGAGCACATCAAGGTTCCCAGCAACGGCGAAAAGATTACTCTTGGCGCCAATCACACTCTGAAAGTTCCCGACCGCCCGATCATTCCGTTCATCGAAGGCGACGGCACCGGCGCCGACATCTGGCGCGCGTCGCAGTACGCCTTCGACAACGCGGTCAAGAAAATTTATGGCGGCAAGCGCCAGATCGCCTGGATGGAGGTGTTCGCGGGCGAGAAGTCGTTCAACCAATGGAAGACATGGCTGCCCGACGAAACCGTCGAGGCCTTCCGCGAGTTCCTGGTGGGCATCAAGGGCCCGCTGACGACGCCGATCGGCGGCGGCATCCGCTCGCTCAACGTCGCGCTGCGCCAGATGCTCGATCTCTACGTATGCCTGCGCCCGGTGCGCTACTTCGCCGGCGTGCCGAGTCCCGTCAAGCATCCCGAAAAACTCGACGTCGTGATCTTCCGCGAGAACACCGAAGACATCTACGCGGGAATCGAATGGCCGGCCGAGTCGGCCGAAGCGAAGAAGCTCATCAAATTTTTGCAGGACGAGATGGGCGTCAAGAAAATCCGCTTCCCCAACACGTCGGGAATCGGCATCAAGCCGGTCTCGCGTGAGGGCAGCGAGCGACTCATTCGCGCCGCGCTCGATTACGCGATCAGGCACAAGCGCAAGAGCGTGACCTTCGTCCACAAGGGCAACATCATGAAGTACACGGAGGGCGCGTTCCGCGATTGGGGCTACGAGCTCGTCCGCCGCGAATACAAGGGCAAGGCGGTGGGATGGGACGATTGCAACGGCAAGCCGCCCGCCGGCGAACTGCTGGTCAAGGACGCGATCGCGGACATCACGCTACAACAGGTGCTGACGCGCCCCGACGAATTCGACGTCGTCGCCACAATGAATCTCAACGGCGACTACCTGTCCGACGCGCTCGCGGCGCAGGTCGGCGGAATCGGAATCGCACCCGGCGCGAACATCAACTACCTGACGGGTCACGCTATCTTCGAAGCGACGCACGGCACCGCGCCGAAGTACGCCAATCAGGACAAGGTGAACCCGGGCTCGGTGATCCTGTCGGGCGTGCTGATGTTCGAGCATATGGGATGGCAGGAAGTTGCCGACGGGATCATTCGCGGCCTCGAGAAGACCATCGGCAAGAAGGAAGTGACCTACGACTTCGAGCGCCTGATGACCGGCGCGAAACTCCTGAAGTGCTCGGAGTTCGGCAAAGCGATCGTCGACAATATGTAAATAACTAGGACGGCGCGCCGATTATCTGATCCGCGGCCCACATCCCGGTCTCTATTGCGGACTCGAAGTGCGGCAGTCCCATATAGTCGCCGGCGAGCAGTATGCGGCGGGACGACGGCCGCGACTTCCTGTACTCGGCGAGGTCGCGGCTGCGGCCCACCGGCGATTTGGGCAACGCGTTGGGCCATCGCTGGATTTGCGCGAAGCGCTTCGTTGCGGTCGCGCCGGGAAAGAATCGCTCGATGTCGGGCAGCACCTTGGCGACGATCTCGTCGTCAGACAGATCGATTATCGCGCCGGCCGCTTCCGGCTTGACGAACACGTTCAGCATCTCGCCGTCCGGCACGCGCGTGACATCCTTGGCGGATTCGAGAGTGGCCGACGCGACGAGCTGACGGTCGGGGCGCGGGATCAAAAATCCCCACACGTCTTTCAACGCCGATTCATCTCGCCAATGCCGGCTGGTCGCGAGGCCAATCTTGACCGTCGGTGCGTACTCGGTCGCCATCAGCCTGCGTTCAACCTCGTCGCCGCCGCGATAGAGTCGTGAAGCGATCGGCGCGGTGGCTGCGAGCACTACATGGTCGGCGCGCAACTGCTCGCCCGATAACTGGACGCTAACTGCGTCGTCGCGAATCTCGATCGCCTGCACCGGAGACTCGAGCTTGACGTTGACCTTCGACGCGAGTGTCTCCGGCAGCGAGCCCATCCCGCGGACGAGCGTCATTTCCTTGCCGCGGCCGTTGTCGGTGAGCGCGAGCGTCGCCAGCGTCGCAGCGCGCGACGTTTCCTCGATCATGCATAACAAGCCGCCCGCGACGAGAGGCTCGACGAGATAGTCGGTAGCGCGTCCCATCCGTGGCGCGCACCACTTCGCCGTATCCTCATCGTCGTAATCGGCCCACGCCGCGTAGTTGTCGACCGGCGGCCAATGCAGCTTCGTCGTATGCCAGATGAAGCGCGCGAGGTCGGGGAGGCTGACCAGTCCAGTCGTGAGCGCGTAGATCGGAAACATCGCGCCCGACGGCATCCGGCGCGGCCGGCCGTTCTTGACGATCGCCATCCACGGGCTAGTCGGCTTCAGCTCCGACTCGAGGCCCAGTTCCTTCACCAGGCCGAGCGCGTTGCGATAGGTGCTGGTGATCAGCTGCGCGCCGCGCTCGATCTTGTAGCCGTCGCGCGAGTCGGTTCCGACTCTGCCGCCGACGCGGTCGCTCGATTCGAGGACCGTCACATCGGTTCCCGCCTGCCGGAGCCGAAACGCGGCGGCCAGTCCGGCCATGCCCGCGCCGACCACGATGACTTTCTTGTTTGTCATAAAGTGTCTTCGCGAACCTAGCAGACGAGTGTCGGCACTGGCTACGCAAAGAGGCGTACCAGCGAAGGGTCTTGACACATACGTAACCTTTCGGTTACATATTGTCCGGATGCCGATAGACGCAACCATCGGGGCGCTTGCCGACTCTACTCGAAGGGAATTGCTGCGCCGGCTGGCCGACAAGCCTTGCCGGGCGGGAGAGCTGGCGCGCGGATTTGCGATCAGCCGTCCCGCGATATGCAAGCATACGCGGATGCTGGGGCGGGCCGGCCTCATCAGCGTGAAGAAAGTAGGGCGCGAGCGAATCTACGAGCTTGCCCCACGCGGCCATCTCGCCGTCCAGGAATTGATCAGAACATTGGAAGAAGTTGGCGCGTTCTGGGACGCCACCCTGAACGCATTCAGGCGCTACGTGGAGGAAAACCGATGACTATTCGAAAGTCCATTCGAGTTGAACGCTCGCCGGAAGTCGTGTTCCGGGTCTTCACACAGGAAATCGGCAAATGGTGGCCGCTGAAAGAGGGGTTTTCGTTCGGCGGCGAAAAAGCCAAGGACATTTTCATCGAGGGTCGCGTCGGCGGCAGGTTCTTCGAGCGATTTACCGATGGCACCGAATTTGAAGTCGGCCGCATCACCGCTTTCCAGCCGCCTCACGTCGTTGCCTTCACCTGGAAGGCCCCCGATTGGGAGGCAGAGACCCAGGTCGAGGTTAAATTCGCGGCCGACGGGACGGGCACTCGCATAGAACTGGAGCATCGCGGATGGGAAGCGGGCCCAATCATGCAGAAGCAGGGTCAGGGCTACAGCGATGGCTGGGGAATCATCCTGGTGCGATTCACTGAACGAGCGGATGCTGCCTGAGCTACAAATCAAGATCCGACTCAATCCAAACACGTACCGCCGCGGCTGTGAGATGAAGTCCTAAGACGGAGGTCTCGCTATGAAACCTTTTATTTGGTTGAGAGTAGGTGCGATCCTTCAGGCTATCGGCACCGTGCTTCACACGATAGCGACGTCGGACCCGCCGAGCCGCCGACCGGGGGGAGAAGCTGTGTTCGGCGCGATGCAGTCCTTTCACTTCCAGATCATGGGAGCTAGTCGCAGCCATTGGGATTTCTATCGTGGCTATGAGTTGTCTATAACCGTGGCATTTGCGGTGTTAGCCGTGCTGATCTGGCAGCTAGGCAGCCTCAGTAGGACAGAATCGAAGCAGGCAGTGCCGTTGATAGTAACTATCCTGGTAGCTGAGATCTTGTTGAGTGCGATCGGCTGGGAATACTTCTTCGCTGGCCCGGGCGGGATGTCTATTCTGATAGCTGCTTGCCTGGCAACGGCTATAGCTATGCTTCGGAGAAGCGATCAAACGGCGCTTACAACGAGGCGAGCGATGAAAGCAAGCTGACTAGAACTCCAGTAAGCTACAAGGACGAACCGTCGGGCTTTTGCGATGTGAACGCAGAACCCTCACCTACCGGCCGCGTTGCGGCCGGCTGCCTCTCCCGTAAACAAAACGGGCGAGGCATCGGGGCCGCAGCGGCCACTGCCCGCATCTTTGTACTGGGTGCAGGTGGCATCTCTGCTGAGAATGGAATTTTTTCACGGTTCTCGGGTGGGGGCCCTACTTTTGCTTCGAGATTCAAGGGTACGTTTTTTGCTTCTTTAGACTCATCTGAAGCGTTTGAGGCGCGGGTGCCGATTGCGTTGTTGCAGGCTTGCATTCGCACGTCTGATCGCTCGATCACCGGTCCCACGCACCTCGTATCGAGTTATCGAGGATTTCCTCAGGATAGCGCCATGGAAATACTGCAAAATCCCAAAGGCACGCGACGGTTCCTTGTTGCGGCGCTTGTAGCCGTTGCATTGACCGGTTGCTCCACATCGCGGCAGCAACCGGCTGCGAACACGAGTGACAATGTTGCGGCTGCTTCCGCGCCGGCGCAGCCGAACGCATTGGCGGCTCAGGCTAAACCTGTCGCGACGCGGGCGGCGCCGTCCCCAGAGACATCGACTGAGAAGAGCTCCGCGGCAATCCTGGCGCAGATACATCGGGCCGATCTGAGAGAGATAGCACTCGCAAAGATGGCGGAAGGAAAGGCCTCGACGGGCGAAGTTCGCGCTTATGCAGATCAACTCGTTCAAGACCATTCGAATGCTGATCAGGCGGTAGTTGCGATGGCGCAAAAGATCGGTGCGCATTTTCACGATGGGGCGGCGGGATCGCGAGAAGGCCGACACGAGGGCACGCATGGAAAGGCGGCGGAACAGAAACTGAGCTCGGCTAGCGGCGCGGAATTTGACCGGCTCTTTCTCAAGCAGACCAGCGACGATCACGAACGCCTCATTCGCGAACTCCAGCAGGAGCGTGAGGACGCCAGCGATGACGATATAGAGGCGTTGATCGACAAGATCATGCCGATCCTTGAGCAGCATCACGATCTCGCGCAAATCCTGATGAAAAAGGAGCAGGCCTAGCCGGCCCGATCGGAACCATGGCTCAACAATCAGAAGCGTCTAGTGTTGAAGTGGATCGAGTTTCGTGGGCAGGCGGCTCGTCGCCGGAATCGCCGACGGAATCCTCAGCGCCATTCTCATGATGGGTTTCATGATGGCTTATGCGAGCGTCACAGGTGCGGGGATAACCATGCCGCTCAAGGCGCTCGGTGCATTGGTCTACGGAGTTGAAGCTCTGGTCGCAGGCTCGATGGCGATGTTGGCCGGCGCCGGCATCCAGCTTGGATTTTCGATCGTGCTGGGAATTCTGTTTGCTTTATGCACTTCGCGGCGGACGTCGATAGTAGGGGCGCTGTTTGTGGGGCTCGCGGTCGGAATCGTCATCTGGGTTGCGATGGAACTGGCCGTGCTGCCGTACATGAACCCGACGATGGCGGCGCGGGTTGCGCTGATGCCAATGGCCTACTTCGTGGCGCACCTGCTGTTCGGCTTAGGTCTCGGCATGACTCCGGTCTTCGTCCGAGCGTTCAGCAGAAAGCGTCACGACTATCGCGTGGAACGCACGGAGGAAGCTTTTCAGATCTGATCGAGCAGTTGCAGTACCGCCATGGGCGCTTATCGAAAACACCGGGTTCTTTTCTGGGTCGGAGGGATATTGGCGACTCTGATAGTCGCGTTGTTCGTAGCCTCATTTTTCCTCGATGACATAGTCCGGGCGCGAACCCAGGCGGCGATGAACCAGAAGCTTAAGGGCTACCATGTGGCGCTTGCCCATGCGCACCTACAACTGGTCGGCGGGATTCTTACGTTGAATGGCCTCAAGGTCATTCAGGAGGCTCATCCGCATCCCGCGGTCGCCGACATCCCAAAGATGCGCTTCCACATCCAGGTGAAGGAACTTTTCTCGCGACGCGTGGTGGCCGACGTGCTCCTTTCGCATCCTAAGGTTCACATCGATCGGACGCAGTTAGTGGCGGAGAAAAAAGACAAAGTTCCGCTCAGGCAGAAGGGATGGCAGGACGCGCTAGAGGCTGCCTACCCATTCAAGATCAACCGGTTCACTATCGAGGATGGCGACGTCGTCTATATTCAGGATGCGGTGAACCCGCCGCTGCATCTGGCTAATCTCAACTTCACGACCGATAACATCCGCAATATCCACGCGCCCGAGAATGCCTACCCGTCGCGGTTTCACGCTACGGTGGTGATCTTCGGCACGGGCAGAGCCACTATCGACGGGCATGCGAACTATCTCGAAGAGCCTTTCCCGGGCGCTCGCGCGCATTACACGATTGCCGAGGTGCCGCTGAGCGCGTTCGATCCCGAGATACGCCAGATCAATATCGCGGTGAGCGGAGGGCGGCTATCGAGCGACGGCGTCCTGGAGTACTCGCCCAAGATAACGAGGGTCGATGTCGATAACGCGACCGTCAACGCGGTTAACGTCGGCTATGTTCATTCGCCGGCAACTCAGCAGGCAGAAGCGCAGCGGGTAAAGGAGACCGGCAAGCAGATCGAGAAGCAGAACAACCGGCCGGCGGTGGATATCAGCGTGCGCGAGTTCGACATCAATCACAGCAATTTCGCGTTCACCGACCAGACCAGCGACCCTAACTACAAGGTCTTCATCAATGACACCGACCTCGCGCTGAAGAACCTTTCCAATCATCAGAATCAAGGGCCCGCGGATCTAACGCTTCACGGCAAGTTCATGGGTAGCGGCGATACCAGCATATCGGGCGATTACCTGGCGAGCCAACATGGGCCGACGCTCAACCTGAAGGTCGCGATCCAGAACGTTGACATGCCTTCGATGAATGACATCCTGCGGGCGCACGGGCGCTTCGATGTGGCGGCCGGCAAATTTTCGGTGTTCTCCGAGGTCGCCATCAAGGATAACAACATCGACGGCTACGTAAAGCCGATGTTCGCGGACCTCAAGGTCTATGACTACCAGAAGGACAAGGGCACCCCGATTCTGCATCAGGCCAAGGAACTGGCGATAGCAGGCGCGTCTCATCTCTTCAAGAATCGCAGCACCGAGCAGGTGGCGACGGACGTAGACCTTAAGGGAAAATTGACGAGTCCAGATACCAGCACGTGGCAGGCGATTGCTCAGGTGCTGCGCAACGCGTTTGTCGAGGCGATAATCCCAGGCTTCGATCGGGCGGTAGCGTCGAACGGCGGTGCTGATAACGTCAAGCAGGCCCGAGCGCGCTAGGAGATCGGGGATTCGATCCAGAAAGGCTTCTAATCCTCTCGCTCGTGATGCAACGCAGAACCCTCACCTACCGGCCGCGATGCGGCCGGCCGCCTCTCCCGTAAAAGGAACGGGCGAGGTATTTGGAGGCCGCGGTGCGGCCGGAGTGGGAACGGGCGAGGTGAATTCCCGCCGCCTCTAGAAAGGCTTGTCGCCGTTGATTGTTATCCGTTCCATCCGGCGATTTGCGGTCCGATTGTCCGCGACCACGCGATGCTGCGTGCAGCGGTTGTCCCACATCGCAACCGAGTTGGGACGCCATCGGAAACGGCAACTGAAATCCGGCGTCATGATATGCCCGTAAAGAAAGCCCAGCAGCGCCGCACTCTCCGCGGGCTTCATTCCTTTGATCGACGCGGTGAAGGTGGTGTTGACGAACAGTCCTTTACGGCCGCTCTCCGGATGGGTGCGAATAACAGGATGCTCGGCGGATAGCACTTGCGGCGATGGCGTACCGCCCAGGTGATCGGTCTTGTAGCCCACGCGCGCGAAGGTGCGCGCGGTATCGTGAATCGCGACCAGATCCGAGAGCATCCGCTGCATCTTGTCCGACAGCGCCTCGTAGGCCGCGTACATGCTGGCCCACATCGTGTCGCCGCCAAACTCCGGCGCGACGACGCATCTCAGCACGGAACCAAGGGGCGGCTCGTCCATAAAAGTCACGTCACTATGCCAAGCCTCCGCGAGATACGGATGTTGTTCGTCGCTTTGCAGCACAACGAACTCGGGATGCCCTTCGTCCTTGAGCGGATGCAGGTAGGGATGAATCTGGAGTGTGCCGAAGCGGCGCCCGAACGCCTTGTGCTGGTCGCGCGTGATTTCCTGATCGCGAAAGAACAGCACCTGATGCTCGAGGAACGCGGCTCGCACCTCGCTGAAGGCGTCATGACCTATCTCGCCAAGATGAACCCCGCCAACCTCAGCGCCCAGAGCACCGGCAATCGGATTGACGGTTATGTGTTTCCAACTATTCATCGCGTTGCCTCTCCAATGACAACATACAAGACGACGATCCAGGAGTTCAAAGGCTCAAGACTGTTCTCCGCGGATGGCAATGAACCGGTTGAGCGCATCGCTGGTGGTTGTGCTGGTCATCTTGTAGCTTTCGGCTTCCTTCATTCGGGTCAGCGCATAGCGGAACGGCTCGTCCGAAATCGTCACCACGCCCTGGTACGGATGCGCCAGTTCCACGATCGCAAGAATCGTCATACCGAGCATGATCGAAAAGAACCCGCACATCACAACCTGAGCGCGAAATACATTGCTGCCGAAAAAATAGCTGAAGCCGATGGTAATCGCGCATCCAAGATAGATTACGAGCCACACGACCGAGGGCAGATCGTCATCGTAAAAGAGCAGCCGCATGCTGCGAGCCTGATTTATTATGTTGAGCTGATCGATCGACTTATCCATCAGCATCTGCTCGCGGCTATCGGCGGTGTGGTATGAAAGCACGATCGACCAGAGTTTGAGGACGCCGCCTTTTTCCGCGCGATAGCTGTTGTCGGCCATCGCCGGCCATTCATCGTCGATCACGCGGTGAGTATATTCGACGACGGCGGAATCGAGCTGGGTGCGCATCGGTTCGGAAAATCCCGCGCCAAGCTTGTAAAGGCTCTCCAGCCCGGTCGCTTCCTGGTGCGCGTTGTCGTTGGCTTCGTTGAACCGCTCCCAGGCGGCGACGATAACGAAAGCCAGCACCAGGCCGTAGAATGCGCCCAGCACTCCGAATGTAACTCCGGCCACGTCGTGGTTCTTGCGCAAACTGTCGAGCGGAACCAGTCGTCTGACGATGTAGAGGCCCAGCACGCTGCCGCCACCGAACACTATCACCACGAATGCGATCTGACCGGCCGATCCCCAATAAAGAAGAAAATTCATCGCACCAACCCCTCCTCCGGCCCCGACCACGGGTGCTTCGCGCAACTCTACAATGGTGCAAAAGAAACTATAGCAGTTTCAGTACGATTAGGTGTTTATTTCAATCAAGTTCTTCTGCTCGTTCCGCCGGATCCGGCGATCATTGGCTGCGATCGGTTCAGGGCATAGACTCTTTTTGCGGGGAAAACAGGTAATGTTGCTTCGAATTGTGGCTGTGAAAATCGCTGCTACGCTGGTAGTAATACTGGCCGTATCGGCTCACGCCTTCGCGCTGGAGGACCTGGACGATATCGATCCGAGCGACCATGACGCGACGCAGATTTCCGCCACTGCGGACAAGCTTCAGCCGAACGTAAAGGAGGGGGCGACGGCGGCGATGTCAGGCGGCGCGGCGATACCGATGTGCACGACAAATAATATGTTCCTGCACATGGACTTCACCAGCCTGCGTCCCGCCAACGAGGGCGACGAGGCGCGAGCCGCTGTGTTGGTTACCGATCTTCAACACGCGCTCGCCAAGTACAAGGACTACCACGTCGCCGAGGCCGACGGCTTCAAGCCGTTTCATCCCGAAATCAAACAGCAAAAGGTCGTGCACTTCACCCGGAATTGGTACGGCCTCAAAGCCTCGTTCACGTTCAACCCGACCGAGCCGACCTCGCTGCTCTACCAGCGCGCGCCTGGCGGCGGCTACAAACTGATCGGCGCGATGTATACCGATCGCAAAGGCGCCACACCCGATGAGCTCAACCAACGCGTGCCTCTCAGCGTCGCCAGATGGCATCGGCACGTGAATATCTGCATACCGCCGATAAGCACGCACATGAAGAGTGAGGATTGGACAAAGTTTGGTCCTAACGGCTCGATCGGCACCAAAGAAGCCTGCGACGCCGCCGGCGGTCATTTTTTCCCGCAAGTGTTCGGCTGGATGGTTCACGTCTATCCTTGGGAGACCAACCCGCAACTCGTGTGGGCGCACTAATCAATAGTGACGCCGGCCGTAGAACTGCTCGAAGTCCGAAAATCGTACGGCGGCTATGCGGCCGTCGACGGTATCTCGTTCGCGATTCCACCGTCGCACATCTTCGGCCTGCTAGGCCCCAACGGCGCGGGCAAAACCAGCACCATCCGCATGATGATCGGCATCACTTCGCCCGATTCCGGGCTGGTGCGAGTCTTCGGCGAGCCATTCCGCCGCCGCGTGCTGCGCCGGGTCGGCTATCTGCCTGAGGAGCGCGGTTTGTACCGCCGGATGACGGTGGGCGCCAACCTGATTTTTCTCGGCAGGCTTGCGGGCCTGTCGGTCGCCACCGCGAAGGAACGAATCGACGCGTGGACGCGGCGGCTCGAGATCGCCGACTGGGTCGATCGCCGAGTCGACGAGTTGTCGAAGGGGATGCAGCAGAAGATCCAGTTCATCGCGGCGCTGCTGCACGATCCCGATCTGATCGTCATGGACGAGCCGTTCGCCGGCCTCGATCCCGTCAACACGATTCAGCTTAAAGATGTGCTGATGGGGCTGCGCGCGTCGGGAAAGTCGATCCTGTTCTCAACGCATCGGATGGACCAGGTGGAAAAGCTTTGCGACTCGATCTGCCTGATGCATCGCGGCAAGGCGGTGCTGCAGGGCAGTCTCAGCGAAGTCAAAGCCCGCAACGGCCGGCGCTTCGTGCAAATCGATTATGAAGGCGACGGCGGATGCCTGGCCGGCAACCCGCTCATCGATTCGTTGAATGACTACGGCAATCACGCCGAGCTGCGCCTCAAGCCGGGCGCCGACTCGCAGGAGCTGCTGCAGACCGCGATGCGCGGCATGCGCGTGCTCCGCTTCCAGGTGATGGACCCGTCGCTCGAACAAATATTTATCGAGCGGATATCCAACCGATGATGGAGTTCTCACTTCACAAGGTCTGGATCATCGCAAAGCGCGAGTACCTCGAGCGGGTCAAGACGCGCTCGTTCCTGCTGTCGACGTTCGTGACGCCGCTGTTCATGGGGATGTTCCTGATCCTGCCAACGTTGATCACCACCTCGACTGCGCGCAACATCATGCGCGACAGCGAGCGCCCGGCGCGAGTCGTGATCGCGTCGGACAATCGCGCGCTGGCCGAGCTTGCGCGCGGCGAGTTGATGCGCCAGCGAGGCACCAGCTACGAGGCGTCGGTTGCCTCGCCGGCATCGCCCGCCGAGCGCGCGCTGCTTAACAAGAAACTCGACGCGAGCGACCTCGAGGGCTACGTGTGGCTCGACGACGCGGCGATCGCTTCGCGCCACGTGGTCTTCGCGACGCGGCGGATGAGCGATTTCATTCTTCAGCGCCGGCTCAGCGACGCGCTGTCGTACGCGTTCGCCGCGCAGCGCATGGTGAAGCAGGGCAGCAGCGCCGGCGAAGTGGCCGCGACGTTGCAGCCGGTCGAACTCAGCTCGGTCCGCGCGGGCAATTCGTCGGTGGCGTTCAACGAGCTGCGCGGCGCCGTGGTCGTCTTCGTTTTTTTATTCGTGATGCTGTTCTCGCTGTTGTCGTACGGCGTGATGGTGATGCGATCGGTCATGGAAGAGAAGAGCTCGCGCATCACCGAGGTCTTGATGTGCGCGGCGAGCGCGCAGGAACTGATGACCGGCAAGATTCTCGGCACCGGCAGCGTCGGGCTGACGCAGATTGGAGTGTGGTTTGCGGCGGCGGCGTTGAGTGCTTCGCGAAACCTGTATCTGCGCACGGCGATGAAGACGCTCGAAGTGGGTCCATCGCTGATCGTTTATTTCCTGGTCTTCTACATATTGGGTTACCTGCTGTACAGCGCGATCTTCGCCGGCGTCGGCGCGATCTTCAATTCGATCGACGAGGCGCAACAGTGGAACTTCGTGGTGATCGTGCCGCTGATCGCGGCGGCGGCAATGATTCTGCCAGTGGCGACGTCGTCGGACTCGGCGGTCTCGGTGGCGGCGTCGCTGTTTCCGTTCTGCGCGCCAATCCTGATGTTCGAGCGGCTAGCCGTACACGATCCGCCGCTGTGGCAGGTCGCGCTGTCATTGATTCTGTTGATCGCGACGATTTGCGGGACGATGTTCGTCAGCGGACGAATCTACCGGACCGGAATTTTGATGTACGGCAAGCATCCGACGTTTCGCGAGCTGTCGCGATGGCTCCGCGAGGCGTGAGTGGCGTAGGGGCGTGTCTTGGGCGCGAGGAACCTAACCCCTAACCCCTTCCCGAGCGGGAAGGGGAACCGGAAAGAAGGGCCTTTCTGTTTGGGAAGGGGGTTCACAACTCGCGCAAACGCTGCTATTTATCGCACGTTTGGCAGCGTGGCCGCCGCGCGGCGGGCGGTTTCGACGCGCCGACTCACTTAAGTATTGCTCATTAACAGAAACGCGAATATAAGATAATCTTCAGGTAGAGAGCGGGAGCAAAAGCGTGGCTCGGAAGAAAATTGCGTTCATTGGTGCGGGCAATGTCGGCGCGACGTGCGCCCATCTGTGCTTCCTTCGCGGACTCGGCGATATCGTGCTCTACGACATTATCGAGGGACTGCCACAGGGCAAAGCGCTCGACATGCTCGAGTCGGCGCCGGTGCTCGGTATCGACGTCAATGTCCTCGGCACTACCGACATCAAGGAAATAGAAGACGCCGATTGTTGCGTCGTCACGTCGGGGTCGCCGCGCAAACCCGGCATGAGCCGCGACGACCTGCTGAAAATAAACGCGAAGGTCATGACCGACGTTGGCAGCGCGATCAAGCAGCACGCGCCCGGCGCTTTCGTGATCGCGGTCACGAATCCGCTCGACGCGATGGTCACTCAGCTCAAGCGCGTCACCGGCTTCGCGAAGAGTCGGATCGTTGGACAGGCGGGCGTGCTCGACTCGGCGCGCTACCGGACTTTCCTCGCGTCGGAGCTCGGCGTGTCGACGGAGAGCGTTTCCGCGATGGTGCTGGGCGGGCATGGCGACGACATGGTGCCGATTCGCAGCTACACGACAGTGGGCGGCCAGCCGATCGAGCGGTTGATCGCGGCGAAGCGGCTCGAGGAAATCGAGAAGCGCACGCGCGGCGGTGGCGGCGAGATCGTCGAGCTGATGAAGACTTCGTCGTACTACGCGGCGGGAACCGCGGTTTACAAAATGGTCGAGGCGTACATGCTCGATCGCAAACAGGTGCTGCCGTGCGCCGCGTACCTCGAGGGCGAATACGGCGTGAAGGGGCTGTTCGCGGGAGTGCCGGTGGTAATAGGCGCGGGCGGCGTCGAGCGCGTCGTCGAAATCCAGCTCACGCCGGCCGAGAAGGCCGCCTTCGACAGTTCGGTCGGCCATGTGCGAGAACTGGTCGAGGCGATGGACAAAGTAATCGCGGCTGGCTGAGCAGGCTCGCGATTCAGGAAAGGCTTATGGCTGAAGCAGAAGCAGTTGCCGCGCCCGAGATACGCACCGGGATGACGGCGGACGAGAAGCACTGGCTGCTGCGCAGATTGCATTCGCTGTCGGGAATCATTCCGATTGGCGGATTTCTGTTTTTCCATCTTTTCGAAAACGCCTTCGTGCTGAAGGGCGGCGGCACATGGTGGAAGGAGACCGAGTTCACGCGCAACATTCCGTTTCAGATCGCCGTCGAAGCGCTGGTGCTGTGGATTCCGATTCTCTACCACGCGATTTACGGAATCGTCATCACGCTCAGCGCGCAGCCCAACGACTACCCGTTCGAGCGCAACTACCAGTACACGTTACAGCGCATCACCGGGATTCTCGCGTTCCTGTTCATCGGCTTTCACGTCCTCTCGACGCGCGCATACTTCTACGCCACCGGCGTCGAGACTGATTACATGCGGATGCATGAGTTCATGATGAATCCGCTGATTCTCGCCACCTACCTCATCGGCACGATTGCCTGCGTCTATCACCTGACCAATGGAATTTTTACATTCACGATCACCTGGGGAATTGCGGTCGGGGCGCGGGCGCAAACGCTGGTGAACCGCGCGTGCGTTGCGCTGTTCGTCGTGCTGACTATTGTCAGCGTCACGATTTTGATCGCATTTCGCGCACCCGCCTGAGGAGAAGGACCAATGCCAGGGCATCACATAATCGTAGGCGGCGGGCTGGCAGGGTTGACCGCGGCAATGAAGCTCGCGGAGCAGGGCGAGGAAGTCGATCTGTTCTCGATCGTGCCCGTCAAGCGATCGCATTCGGTGTGCGCGCAGGGCGGAATCAACGGCGCGGTCAATACGAAAGGCGAGGGCGACTCGCCGATGATTCACTTTGACGACACGATTTACGGCGGCGACTTTCTCGCGCATCAGCCGCCAGTCAAGGCGATGTGCGAGGCGGCGCCGTCGATCATCTACCTGTTCGATCGGATGGGCGTGATGTTCAATCGCACGCCCGAAGGCCTGCTCGACTTCCGCCGCTTCGGCGGCACCAAGCATCATCGGACAGCGTTCGCGGGCGCCACTACCGGCCAGCAACTCCTGTACGCGTTGGACGAGCAGGTCCGCCGCTACGAGGCCGCGGGCCTGGTGCGCAAGTTCGAAGGCTGGGAGATGCTGAGCCTGGTGCAGGACGAGTCGGGCGACTGCCGCGGGATAGTCGCGATCGACACGCGCTCGCTCGAGATGCGCGCGTTTCCCGCCGACACGACGCTGATCGCGACCGGCGGTCCCGGCCTTGTGTTCGGCCGCTCGACGCAATCGCTGGTGAATACAGGTTCGGCGGCCAGCGCCTGCTACCAGGCCGGCGCGACTTACGCCAACGGCGAGTTCATCCAGGTGCATCCCACCGCGATGCAGGGTGAGGACAAGTTTCGACTCATCTCGGAGTCGATTCGCGGCGAGGGCGGCCGCGTATGGACCTATCGCGACGGCGAGTGTTGGTACTTCCTCGAAGACATGTACCCGGCGTACGGCAACCTGGTGCCGCGCGACATCGCCACGCGCGCGATTCACAAGGTCGTGTTCGAGATGAAGCTCGGCATCGACGGCCAACCGCTGGTTTACCTCGATGTGAGCCATCTCGATCCCGAGGAACTCAATCGCAAGGTCGCGGGCGTGCTCGAAATCTACGAGAAGTTTGCTGGCCAGGATCCGCGCAAAGTCCCGATGAAGATTTTTCCGGCGATGCACTACTCGATGGGCGGGCTGTGGGTCGATTACCATCAGCAGACCAACGTGCGCGGCCTGTTTGCGGCGGGCGAGTGCGAATTTCAATATCACGGCGCCAACCGACTCGGCGCCAACTCGCTGCTGTCGTGCATGCACTGCGGAAATATTGCTGAGCCGGCGATGATCGGTTACGCCAAGTCGCACAAGAGCGCGGCCAGCTCGACGATTTTCGATCAGGAGCTGAAGCTGCAGCGCGAGTCATTCGACAAAATTTTCAAACTAGACGGTCCGGAGAATGCGTTTGCGCTGTGGCGCGAGCTCGGCGACATCATGACCGAGAACGTCACCGTCGTGCGCCACAACGACAAGCTCAAGGCGACCGACAACAAGCTGCTCGAGTTCAAGGAGCGATGGGGTCGAATCGGACTCAACGACAAGGGGAAGTGGGCGAACCAGGAAGTGCTGTTCGTGCGACAGCTGTGGAACATGCTCGAGCTGGCGCGGCCGATGACGCTCGGCGCGCTCAATCGTAATGAATCGCGCGGCGCTCATTACAAGCCCGAGTTTCCTGAGCGCGACGACGAGAACTTCATGAAGACCACGATGGCTGCGTGGTCATCCGACGGCCCGCGCTTCAGTTGGGAGCCGGTTGACGTGAGTCTCATCAAGCCGCGGGCGCGACGCTACGACGTCGACAAGTCCGCCAGCGAACCGAAGGCGGCGTAGGTCGAGCAGGAGCATCGCAGTGCCAGAGAAGACGCAAGTCCTGAGAATCAAGCGCCAGGAAACGCCGAACTCGGAACCGTACTACGAAGAGTTCGAGATTCCGTATCTGCCGCATCACAATATCATCTCGATGCTGATGGAGATTCGGCGCAACCCGGTGACCCGGCAGGGCAAGCGCGTCGCGCCCGTGGTCTTCGACGCCAACTGTCTCGAGGAAGTTTGCGGCTCGTGCACCATGGTCATCAACGGGCGCGTCCGCCAGGGATGCTCGCAGCTGGCTGAAGGACTCAACGGGCCGGCGACGATCGAGCCGATGTCGAAGTTCCCGGTGATCCGCGACTTGTGGGTTGATCGATCCAAAATGTTCGAGGCGCTGAAGAAGGCGCACGCGTGGATTCCGATCGACGGCACTTACGACCTGGGCGCAGGCCCGCGAATCGCGCCGGCGGTGCAGGAGTTCGCGTACCTGTTCTCGCGATGCATGACCTGCGGATGCTGCCTCGAGGCGTGCCCGCAGGTTAATACGCATTCGAAGTTCATGGGCGCCGCCGTGATCGGGCAGGTTTACCTCATGAGCCAGCATCCGACCGGCAAGATGAACCTCGACGAGCGGCTCGACGCGATGATGTCGGAGGGCGGCGTCGCGGACTGCGGCAACGCGCAGAACTGCGTCGAGGTCTGCCCCAAGGAAATTCCGCTCACGACGGCAATCGGCGCGGTTGGCCGGCAGACGTCGATCAAATGGCTCCGCGACCTTTTTATGAAGTGATCTGGTTTTTGAAATGAGCGCTCCGCAGGAAATTGAATGAACATCCACGAATATCAAGCCAAGCAGATTCTCGGGCGCTTCGGCGTTCCGGTTCCGAAGGGACAATTCGCGACTACGCCTGAGGAGGCCGCCGCCGCGTTCACTGCGCTGGGCCAGCCGAAGGCTATCGTCAAGGCGCAGATCCACGCGGGCGGTCGCGGCAAAGCGGGCGGCGTCAAGCTGCAGACCGTGGCGTCCGAGGTGCGCGACTTCGCCGCCAAGCTGCTCGGCAAGCCGCTGGTGACGCATCAGACCGGACCCGAAGGCCGCGTCGTGCGCCGCGTTTATGTAGAAGAGGCGAGCGACGTCGCTCGCGAGCTCTACCTTGGGATGCTCGTCGATCGAAAAGCGGGAACGGTTTCCGTGATCGCCAGCACCGAGGGCGGCATGGATATCGAAGAAGTCGCCTCGAAGACTCCTGAAAAGATACTCACCGAGCAAATCAGTCCGTTGCTCGGTGTGTCAGGCTTCCAGGCGCGCAAGATCGCATTTGCGCTCGGCCTCAAGGACAAGCAAGTCGGCCAATTCGCGACGCTGCTCGCGGCGCTCTACCGCGCGTTTGTGGAAACCGACGCGTCGCTCATCGAAATCAATCCGCTGGTGGTGACGAAGGACGGCCGCGTCATCTGCCTCGACGCGAAAATGTCATTCGACGACAACGCGCTGTTCCGCCACCCGGACATCCGCGAACTGCGCGACGCCAACGAGGAAGACCCCGCCGAGACCGAGGCAGCGAAGTACGAGCTCAGCTACGTGCATCTCGACGGCAACATCGGATGCATGGTCAACGGCGCCGGACTCGCGATGGCGACGATGGACATCGTCAAGATTTACGGCGCCGAGCCTGCCAACTTCCTCGACGTTGGCGGCGGCGCCAGCACCGAGAAAGTGGCAGCGGCATTTCGCATCCTGCTCGCGGACAAGCGGGTCAAAGGCGTGCTCATCAACATCTTCGGCGGCATCATGCGATGCGACGTGCTTGCGCAAGGCGTCGTCGAGGCGGCCAAACAGGTGAAACTCAACGTGCCGCTGGTGGTCAGGATGGAAGGCACCAACGTCGTCGAAGGCAAAAAAATCCTGGCCGAGTCCGGCATCAAAGTGATCGCCGCCAGCGACATGGCCGACGCCGCCCGGCGCATCGTGAAAGAAATCGGAGCTTGAGAGTTTTCAGATGAGCATTTTAGTCGACAAGAACACCCGCGTGCTGACGCAGGGAATCACCGGCGCGGTCGGCCAACTCCACACGCGCGCGTGCAGAGAGTACGGCACGCAAATGGTCGGCGGCGTGGTGCCGGGCAAGGGCGGCACGGATTTCGAAGGCATCCCGATTTTCAACACCGTCGAGCAAGCGCGCAAATCGACCGGCTGCAACGCGACTGTGATCTACGTGCCGCCGGCGTTCGCCGCGGACGCGATGCTCGAGGCCGTCGCCGCGGGCATCGAGCTCGTCATCTGCATCACAGAAGGCGTGCCGGTCCTCGACATGGTCAAGGTGAAGGCCTACATGGCGGGCGCCAAGTCGCGGCTGATTGGCCCGAACTGTCCGGGAATCATCACGCCGGGCGAGTGCAAAATCGGCATCATGCCGGGATACATCCACAAGCCGGGCGATATCGGCGTCGTGTCGCGCTCGGGCACGCTAACCTACGAGGCGGTGTACCAGTTGACGCAACTTGGAATCGGGCAGTCGAGCTGCATCGGAATCGGCGGCGACCCGATCGTCGGCACCACGCATATCGACGCGCTGAAGCTGTTCAATGAAGACCCGAAGACGCGCGCGGTCATCATGATCGGCGAAATCGGCGGGACGGCCGAGGAAGAGGCCGCCGAATACATAAAGCAATACTTTAAGAAACCCGTCGTCGCGTTTATTGCCGGACAGACCGCGCCGAAAGGGCGGCGGATGGGGCATGCGGGCGCGATCATCTCGGGCGGACGCGGCACCGCGGCGGACAAAATCGCGGCGCTCGAGGCGGCGGGCATCACGGTCGCGTCGAGTCCGGCCGACCTCGGCACGACGATGAAATCAGTACTCGAGGGCGAGAAATAAATTACATGGAACGAACTTTCGCAATCGTCAAACCCGACGCTGTCCGGCGCGGGCTCACCGGCGACATACTAAAACGAATCGAAGCCTCGGGGCTGACGATCGTCGCGATGCGCAAGATTCACCTGTCGCGCACCGACGCCGAGAAATTCTACGACGTTCACAAAGCGCGGCCGTTCTTCAGCGGCCTGTGCGCCTACATGACGTCCGGCCCGGTGGTCATCGCGGTACTGCAGGGCGACAATGCGATCGGCAAGTGGCGGCAACTGATGGGCGCGACCGATCCCAAAAAGGCCGACGCCGGGACGATTCGCAAGGACTTCGGCATCGACGTCGAGCAGAACGCGACGCACGGCTCGGATGCGCCCGAGACGGCGGCGCAGGAAATCGCGTTCTTTTTCCCCGCGCGAGAAATTCTGTCCTGAAAAGCCCGTCCTGCTTTCACGGCGGCGTTTCGATTAGAATAAACGGGCCGTGAACGCGAATCGCCAGACATTGGTCGAGCCGGCGCCTGCGAGCGCCGATTTCCGCGACCTGACGCTCGATGAAGTCGAGCAACTCGTCGCGAACGCGGGCGAACGCGGCTATCGTGCGCGCCAGATTCTACATTGGGTACACGCTCGCGGGGCAGAGACGTTCGACGAGATGCGCGATCTGCCCGCGTCGCTGCGAAATTATCTGAAGCTGAACTTCACCATCGGGCATCCGGTGTCGTCGTTCGTGTCGCGCTCGTCCGACGGCACTCGAAAACTGCTCATCGGCCTCGACGACGGCGAAGAAATCGAGTCCGTGATAATCCCGACCGAAAAGCGCGTCACGCTTTGCATGTCGAGCCAGGTGGGATGCGCGATGGCGTGCGAATTCTGCGCGACGGCGCGGATGGGGTTGCATCGCAACCTCACGAGCTCCGAGATGCTGGCGCAAATCTTCGCCGCTCGACGCGAGCTGACCGCCGGCGAGGAGCTCACGAATTTTGTCTTCATGGGGATGGGCGAGCCGCTAGCGAACTACCCGCGGCTGGTGCGGACGCTCGCGATCATGACCTCCGATTGGGGGATGGGCATCTCGCCGCGGCGGATCACGGTCTCGACGGTCGGCCTGGTCCCGATGATGGAGCGGCTGCTGAGCGAGACGCCGGTCAACCTGGCGGTCTCGCTGCATGCGACGACCAACGAGCTTCGCGATAGGCTGGCGCCGATCAACAAGCGCTATCCGCTGGAAGTTTTGCTCGACGCGTGCCGCAACCTGCCAATCAAGCGGCGCAGCCGAATCACTTTCGAGTACGTGATGCTCGCCGGGGTGAACGATTCCCTCGCGGACGCGCGGCGGTTGGTGAAGTTGATCGGACCGTTGCGCGGCAAAGTGAACCTGATTTTCTACAATCCGCTGCCGGATTCGCCTCTGCGGACCAGCTCGCGCGCCGCGGTCGAGGCCTTTCAAGCGATCCTCAAGAACGGTAGTTTGACCGCTACAATCCGCGAAAGCCGAGGACTCGATATTGCGGCGGCATGCGGCCAGCTCTACGCCGAACAGCACAATCCGGCCTGAAAGCATCGAAGAAAAATGTCACAAAACGTTCTCGGAGTGATCGGCGGCAGCGGCTTCTACCAGATGAAGGGGCTGGACAAGGTCGAGCTGATGGAGCTCGAGACGCCGTTCGGCCGGCCGTCGGATCCGTTCTACCAGGGCCGAATCGGGGACATCGAGGTCGTATTTCTGTCGCGTCACGGCCGCGGCCATCGACTGTTGCCGTCGGAAATAAATTTTCGCGCCAATGTTTTCGGGATGAAGCAGCTCGGCGTGACTCACCTGGTCTCGGTGTCGACCGCGGGCAGCCTCAAAGAGGAAATTCATCCGGGCGAACTGGTCGTTCCGAATCAGTTTATCGATCGCACATTCAAACGCCCCGAGACGTTCTTCGGCGACGGCATGGTGGTGCATGTATCGCTGGCCGATCCCGTGTGTGCGAATCTCGCGAGCGATCTGGCAGGTGCGACTCGCGCTGGCGGCTCGGTGATTCACGAAGGCGGGACCTACCTGTGCATGGAAGGGCCGCAATTCTCGACGCGCGCCGAGTCGAATCTTTACCGGAGCTTTGGCGCGAGCGTTATCAGCATGACCGCGATGCAGGAAGCGCGGCTCGCGCGCGAGGCGGAGATGTGTTACGCGGCGCTGGTGCTGGTGACGGATTACGATTGCTGGCATGAGTCGGTCGCGGCGGTTGATATCGGCGAGATCCTGCGCGTGATGAAACTCAACGTGGACAAGGCGCAAAGCGCGGTGTCGGCGCTCGCGCAGACGCTCGGCAATCGTCCGCGGACTTGCGCGTGCCAGGACGCGCTCAAGAACACGATCGTTACCGATCGCGCGGCAATTCCGCAGCGCCTGATCGACGACTTGCGTCCGCTGGTGGGCAAGTATCTCTAGAGCTGCCGAAATTTTGGGAGTGCTGGTGCAATAGATGAGTATCGTTGTAGTCGGGTTTCTAGCCTACGACACGGTCGAAACGCCCAACGGCAAAGTAGAGGAAGTGCTTGGCGGCGGCGCCAGCTACTTCGCGATAGCCGCCAGATTTTTTTCGCCGGTCAGCGTCGTCGCCGTGGTCGGGACGGATTTCAAAGCCGAAGACATGCGGTTGTTCACCGATCGAAATATCGACGTGCGCGGAGTCGCGAAACGCGAGGGCAAGACCACGCGATGGCACGGCCGCTATCACGAGGACATGAACAAGCGCGATACCGTCGCGCTTTCGCTGAACGTGCTGGAAAACTTCACGCCTGAATTGCTCCCTGACCAATGCCGCGCGGACTACCTGTACCTCGCGCCGAACGATCCAGCCCTGCAGGAACACGTGCTGGACCAGGTCCACAGTCCCAAAGTTGTCGTGGCCGATCTCTATGACTATTGGATCGCGAACACGCGACCGGGCCTCGCGAAAGTGCTCGAGCGAATCCAGGTGCTGCTTTGCAGCGACGGCGAGGCGCGCGTGCTTACGGGCGAGGATAACCTGGTGAAGGCGGGGCGCGCGATCCTGAAGATGGGGCCGAGCACCGTTTTGATCAAGCGCGGTGAATATGGCGTGCTGCAGTTCAGCGACGAAGGAATGTTCGCGGTGCCTGCCTATCCGCTGGAAGAGGTCGTCGATCCGACCGGAGCGGGCGACACGTTCGCCGGCGCCATGATGGGATTTCTCGCGCGGCACGGGCGCGTGACCGAATCCTCGCTGCGCACGGCGGTCGTATACGGCAGTGTGATGGCGTCATTCGGAGTCGAGCGCTTCTCGCTGGAAAGGCTATTAGATCTGACCTGGGAGGAGATAGACAATCGCTATCGGGAGTTTATCAACTTAATAGACTCTCATCATTCGAGATGGACTACTCAGTAGTTATTCCGCTCTTCAACGAGCGGGATAACCTCGCCCCGTTGCATGCAGAGTTGAGCCGCGTGATGCAGAGTCTCGGCCGCGCCTACGAACTGATATTCGTGGACGACGGCAGTACCGACGGGAGCATCGAGGCTCTGCGTGAGCTGAAATCCGCCGACCCGAAGGTGCGCGCGATCTCGCTGGCGCGCAACTCGGGACAGACCGCGGCGCTGGCCTGCGGTTTTTCGCACGCGACCGGCGACGTGATAATTGCGATGGATGGCGATGGGCAAAATGATCCCGCCGATATTCCGCGGCTGCTGGCCAAGCTCGACGAGGGTTACGATTTGGCCAGCGGCTGGCGCACGGAGCGATGGCAGGAGGAGCGGTTTACCCGCAGATTGCCGTCAATGGCAGCAAATTCGCTGATTTCGGCGATGACCGGCGTCAAGCTTCACGACTACGGCTGCACCTTCAAGGCCTATCGGCGGGACCTCGCACGCAGTCTGCAGCTCTACGGCGAGATGCATCGATTCGTTCCGGCGATCGCGGCGGAGCAGGGCGCGCGAATCGCGGAAGTCGAGATCGGATTTCGGCCGCGACGGGCAGGCATTTCGAAATACGGGCTGTGGCGCATCGTGCGCACCTTGCTCGACCTGATCACGGTCAAATTTCTTTCCCGCTATTCGACCGCGCCGATTCAAGTGTTCGGCCTGATCGGAATCGTGCTCGCCGGGCTCGGCAGTCTATGGACCTTCATACTGGTGTCGGAGAAAATACTACTTGGTTACGAACTGGGTAATCGACCCGCGTTGCTTCTGGCGGTCTTGTTAGTAGTCGTCGGAGTACAGTTTGTGAGTATTGGACTGCTTGGCGAAATGCTCGCGCGGACCTATCACGAATCGCAGGGAAAGCCGATCTACGTAATCAGGGAAGAATTCTAGGGGCTATCGATGAACATCGCAGTCGTGGGCAGCGGATACGTCGGATTGGTGAGCGGCACCTGCTACGCCGAGAGCGGCAACGAAGTATTCTGCGTTGACATCGACCAGGAGCGGATCGCGCAGCTTTGCGAAGGCAAGATTCCCATCTATGAGCCGGGACTCGAAGAACTGGTCCGCCGCAACATCAAAGAAGGCCGGCTGCACTTCACCACCGACATCGCCGACGCGATCAAACAATCGATGGTTTCGTACATTGCGGTCGGCACTCCGATGAGCGCGTCGGGCGCGGCGGACCTGACGGCGATTTTCAAGGCCGCCGAGGATATCGCGAAAGCGATCACCGGCTATCACATCGTCGTGATCAAGAGCACTGTCCCGGTTGGAACCAACGACCGGGTGCGGGAAATCGTCGGCCGCGTCGCCAAGCATCGCGCCGACGTGTGCTCGGTTCCGGAATTTTTGAAGGAAGGCTCCGCGATCGAAGATTTCATGCGCCCGGACCGGGTCGTGATCGGCAGCCTGAGCGAGCAGGCGACTGCCATCCTCAAGGAAATTCACAATCCGTTCGTGCGCACCGACAATCCAATCCTCATTATGGATCCCCGCTCGGCCGAGCTGACCAAGTATGCCTCGAACGCGATGCTCGCGATGCGCATCTCGTTCATCAACGAGATGGCGAATCTGTGCGACGCGGTGGGCGCCGATATCAACGCCGTGCGCCGTGGACTCGGCACCGACAAGCGCATCGGCTCGTCGTTCCTGTTTCCGGGCGTCGGCTATGGCGGTTCGTGTTTTCCCAAAGACGTGCAGGCGATGATTCATACCGCCAGCGAGCACAATCTCGATTTCGCGCTGTTGCGCGCGGCGGAGTCGGTGAACTCCCGGCAGAAGCGGCTGATTCCCGCGCGCGTCAAGCAGCATTTCGGACAAAACCTGAGCGGCCGGACGTTTGCGATTTGGGGGCTGGCCTTCAAGCCGCGCACCGACGACATGCGCGAAGCGCCCGCGCTGGTCGTGATCGAAGAGCTCTTGCAGGCCGGCGCGAAGTGTCGCGTGCACGATCCCGAAGCACTGGAAAACGCGCGCAAGATTTTTGGCGATCGCGTGACCTATCACAAGACCAACTACGAGGCCCTCAAGGATGCCGACGCGCTGCTGATCCTGACCGAATGGAACGAGTTCCGGCATCCCAACTTCCAGCGCATCAAGGCCGACCTGAAAGAGCCGGTGATATTCGACGGCCGGAACCTGTATGATCCTGATCTGATGAAGGCGCTCGAGCTGCGTTACTACTCGGTCGGGCGCCATCCCGTTTAGGACAAGGACACTTCTATGAGAATTATGGTGACCGGCGGCGCCGGCTTTATCGGCTCGCACACGGTGGATGCGCTGGTGGCGTCCGGCGCGGGTGAAGTTTCGGTGCTCGACGATTTCTCCGCCGGCAAGCGGCACCAGGTGAATCCGAAAGCGACGCTGTATCAAATCGATCTGCGCGACGCCGCGGCGGTCACGGCGGCCGTCGAGAAGGCGCGGCCCGAAGTTATTTTCCATCTTGCGGCGCAGATGGACGTGCGGCGTTCGGTCGCCGATCCCGCGTTCGACGCGCAGATCAACCTGGTCGGGTTTCTCAACCTGATCGAATCGGCGCGCAAGCACGGCCTCAAGCGCGTGGTCTTTTCTTCGAGCGGCGGCGCGATTTACGGCGAGCAGGATGTGTTTCCGTGCACCGAGGAACATCCGAAACGCCCGGTGAGTCCGTACGGTGTCGCCAAGGCGGCGACCGAAGCCTATCTGTTTTTTTACAAGGTCGAGTACGGGATCGACTATGTGGCGCTGCGCTTCGCCAACGTTTACGGCCCGCGCCAGGATCCGCACGGCGAAGCCGGGGTCATTTCGATCTTCTGCGGAAAAATCCTCGAAGGCCAGCCGGTGACGATTTACGGCGACGGCACACAGACGCGCGACTACGTTTACGTCGGCGACGTGGTGCGGGCGGTGGTCGCGGCCTCCAAATCGAGGGCGTCGGGAATCGCGATTAACATCGGCACCGGCATCGAGACCAACGTCAACGACCTTTATTCCACGCTCGCCGCAATCGCGGATTTTCCGACCAAGGCGGAGTACGCGGCTGCCCGTCCCGGCGAGCAAAAGCGCTCGGTCATATCGCCGGCGCTCGCGGAAAAAGAGCTCGGGTGGAGTCCTAAAAAAAAGCTCGCGGACGGACTCGAAGAGACCTTCAAATATTTCAAGCAGCAACGCTCCCGTTCGAGTTGAAATGACCGACGCCGCCTCGATTCGCAATTTTTCGATCATCGCGCATATCGATCACGGCAAGTCCACGCTCGCCGATCGAATCCTCGAGCGCACCGGCGCGCTCACGATGCGCGAGTCGAAGGACCAGTTCCTCGACTCGATGGACCTCGAGCGCGAGCGCGGCATCACGATCAAGGCGCGCTCGGTGCGCCTCAACTATACGGCCAAAGACGGGAAGGGCTACGTGCTCAACCTGATCGACACTCCCGGCCACGTCGATTTCGCCTACGAAGTCTCGCGCAGCCTGGCCGCGTGCGAGGGTGCGCTGCTGGTCGTCGATGCGAGCCAGGGCGTCGAGGCGCAGACGCTCGCCAACGTCTATCTCGCGCTCGATCACGGCCTAGAAATTATTCCCGTGATCAACAAAATCGATCTGCCCGGCGCCGACATCGAGCGCACTCGTCAGCAAATCGAGGAAATCATCGGGCTCGACGCCTCCGACGCGATTCTCACCAGCGCCAAAGAGGGCGTCGGCATCGACGACGTGCTCGAAGCGATCGTCGCGCGAATCCCGGCGCCCAAGCCCACCAACGAGGACGCCGTCCGCGCGCTCATCTTCGACAGTTGGTACGACGTGTACGAGGGCGTGATCGGCCTGGTGCGCATGTTCGGCGGCGAGCTGCGCGTCGGCATGAAAGTTCGCCTGATGGGCACCGACAAGCTGGGCGAGGTGATGCGCCTGGGGCATTTCACGCCGCATGAACGGCGCGCGGAAACGCTCGGCCCGGGCGAGGTCGGCTTCGTCGTGGCGAATATCAAAACCGTCGCGGACATGCGCGTCGGCGACACTATTACCGACGCGGATAATCCCGCGGTTGCGCCGCTGCCGGGCTTCAAGGAATTGAAGCCGATGGTCTTCGCGGGCCTTTACCCGACCGAGGCGAATCAGTACGGCGCGCTGCGTGACGCGATCGAAAAGCTCCGCCTCAACGACGCGAGCCTCATCTGCGAGCCCGAGACCTCGCAGGCGCTCGGCTTCGGCTTTCGCGCGGGATTCCTCGGCCTGCTGCATATGGAGATCGCGCAGGAGCGGCTCGAACGCGAATTCGGCATCAACCTGATCGTGACCGCGCCGACCGTCGCCTACCAGGTGCGCACCGTTTCCGGCGAGCTGACGACGGTGGATAATCCCGCGCATTTGCCCGACGAGAACGCGATCGAGGCCATCGAGGAGCCCTTCATTCTCACCTCTATCCACATGCCCGAGGAGTATCTCGGCGCCGTGATGAAGCTCTGCGAGGATCGCCGCGGCATCCAGCGCGATTTGCGCTTCCTCGGCGAGAAGCGCGTGATCCTGCACTACGAGCTGCCGTTGGCCGAAATCGTGTTCGACTTTTACGATCGGCTAAAATCGGTGAGCCGCGGCTACGCGTCGCTGGACTACGAGTTTCTGGACTTCCGGGCCGGCCCTCTGGTTAAATTGGATATTCGGATCAACGGCGAGGTGGTGGACGCGCTTTCGATTATCGTGCATCGCGACAAGGCTTACGAACGGGGCCGGGCGTTGTGCGAAAAGATGCGCGAGCTGATTCCGCGCCAGATGTTCGAAGTCGCGATTCAAGCCGCGATCGGCGCCAAGATTATCGCGCGCGAATCCGTCAAAGCGCTGCGCAAGAACGTCACCGCCAAGTGTTACGGCGGCGATATTACGCGAAAACGCAAGCTGCTCGAGAAGCAAAAGGAAGGCAAGAAGCGGATGAAACAGGTTGGGCGCGTCGAGATTCCGCAAGAGGCTTTCCTGGCCCTGCTCAAGGTCGGGGAGTAGGGCAATCGTGGCAGAACCAGCACGCAACATTTCCAAAATACAGCCGCTGAACCCTCGCGAGACCGCCGCGCCCGCGCAGAAGTCCGTCGCGCGCGAATATGGCGAGGCGATGCTGGTCGCGCTCGTGCTCGCAATTTTCATCCGCACATTTTTCGTACAGGCGTACAAGATTCCGTCGGGCTCGATGGAGCCGACGCTGCTCATCGGTGACCATATTCTCGTCAACAAGATCATTTACGGGCTGCGGATGCCCGACTCGATTTTCGGGCTTGAGATTCCCGGTCTCCCGCTCGGCAAGTACGTCTTTCATGTCGATCCGGTGCATCGCGGCGACGTCGTGGTTTTTGTCTTTCCGCCCGATCGCACCAAGGATTTTATCAAGCGCGTAATCGGCGTGGCCGGCGACACGATTGCGGTAAAGAACGGCGTCGTATGGCTCAACGGTTCGCCGATGGACGACCCGCACGCGCATCGCGAGGTCGCGATGCAGGATCGATCTCCGGTCTCGCCGCGCGACAACTTCGGACCCGTGACCGTCCCGCCCGGCAAGCTGTTCATGATGGGCGATAATCGCGATCGCAGCTACGACAGCCGCTTCTGGGGCTTCGTCGATCTGAACGACGTCGAAGGGCGCGCCACGATCATCTACCTGCCCTGGAACGACGAGAAGGCGGAAAGCGCTTCGACGCTGAGCGAACTCCTCCTGTGGTTTGAGTACGTCAGATGGGATCGGATGGGCATGATCGTGCACTAGCTCGAAGGGAGCATCAGGTGGCGGACGAAGCGGTGAACCGGATTGGCGCGATCCTCGAGGAGCTCGGGGCGCGATTCGATCTTGTGGTCGAGGCGGTCTCGGGTTTCGGCGGACGTCTGGACACGCTGCGCGACGAGATCTTCGGCCAGTTCGCGGAAGTGGGCGGCCAGATTCGCTTCCTGTCCGAGCAGATCGCCGAGAATCGGCGCGGTATCGTCGGCACGCGCGACGATCTCGGCGCTGAGATCGTGCGGCTCGGCGAGGCGCTCGGCAAGGCGCGCATCGAGTTCCGCGACGAGCTGGTCACCGCCGAGAAGGGACTTCGCGGAGACTTCGCCGCCCGCGCTGTAGAGTTTCGTGAAGAAGCTGCCCGCGCCGTCGCGTCGACGGGCCAGCATGCGGTGGCTTCGGGCGGCGAGACGACGAAGATTCTCAAACGCGAAATCGCGGCGTCGGCCGAGATAGCGGCAAAGAAACTCGGCGCCGAACTAAAGCAGACCAGCAAATCCTTGGCCAATCTCGCCCGCAAGTTCGACCGCTTCGACGATCGCATCACAGTTCAAACCCGCGACCAGGATCAACGCCTGCGAAAACTAGAACGCAAACGCGGCGCGTGATTTTCTCGTCCCTCGAGCAGACGCGCCCCGATTGTGGCGCGCGAAGCGATTTAACTGAATGATGTTCCTCTGGTAACGCCTCGCTTGTGGTGTATCGCTGGAAGCGGTGTCACTTTCTTGCTGAACGCTGTGTGGTGGAAGTGGAGGAACATGACCAACAAAATGCATCGCCGCGTAGCCCGACGCATCGCCTAGGCATGAGCGACGATGGTTGCTGCTACACCCCGGCCTGACGCGATCGTCGCCGAACCTTCGCGCGCGATCGAGAACGACGCTGCGCCGGGAACTTACCGCCTCGTTCGCTCCATTGCGACTGTGCTCGTCTTCGAGGGCTTCACGATGTCCATCAACGGCATCGGCTCACCCTGGATCGCGAAAAGCTTTCACCTTGGCGAGTCGGGAATCGCGGGCCTGTTCGCATGGATCTCGCTCTCGGCGCTGGGCGCGCTCGCACTCTCGCGCATGATCGATCGGCTCGGGCGCCGCCGGATGTTGCTGATATGCATGGCCGGCACCGCAATAAGCGCGCTGGCCGCTGCGGTCTCGACCAACATCGTTGCTTTCGCGATCAGCGAGATCGCGCTCTACGCCTTCATCGGCGCGACAGTCTCCGGCTGTATCGTGATCCTCGCCGAAGAACTCGCGATCGCACAGCGCGCGCGCGGCCAAAGCTGGGGCGGGCTCGGGATGGGTCTTGGTGGCGGGCTATGCCTGGTCGCGATGCCGATAGTGGCGAGTCATCACTCGTGGCGATGGATGCTGCTGATGGCGTCGGTGATGGGAGTCGCCGCGCTGCGGACGGCGGCCCGGGTCATCCCGGAGAGCGGCCGCTGGCGGCGCGCGTCCGAGAGCGGCACCACTTCAGCCAGCAGCTTCTTCGACGCTTTCGGACGGCTGTATCGACGCCGCGCAATCGCAATCCTGGTATGCGCGTTGCTGGCCAACATCACAGCGGTCGCCGCCAGCAGTTGGTCATATTTCCACCTCGTATCGGTCGAGGGGCTGGCGCCGGGCGCCGCCAGCGTCATGATGCTGCTCGGAGGCGGCATCGGGATGCTCGGCTTTCCGCTCGGCGCGCGAGGTTGCGAGCGTTACGGCCGCATCCCCACGATCTTCGTTGCGGGATTTATGACCGGTCTCGGCGCGCTCGCCTTCTATTGGGGTCCGCCGGCGCATTTGGGCCTCGCCTGGCTGTGGATCGGAGTCACCTATTGCTGTTTCACAGCGGGCTTGAGCGCGGGACAGGTCGGCGGCAATTCGATCGCGACCGAACTCTTTCCGACCGCCATCCGCGGCGCGATGATGGGATGGTTCTCGCTGATCGGCGCGATTGGGGCGGTCTCCGCGCAGTCCCTGACCGCGGTCTTCGCCGCGCGCCTCGGCGGCCTGTCGATCGTGGTGGGCTACCTAAGCCTGCTCGCGATCCCCAACGCGATCATAGTCGCGCTGTTGCTACCCGAAACGCGCGGCCTCTCATTGGAAGCCGCGGCAATGGAAGAAGCATTCGAGAAATCGCAGTAGCACGGCGCGTAACTCGCGTCGTCCTGGCGAGCACGCCGCATGCGACTTTACGAAACCGAACGACACGAACGGTTGATCGACGCAGAGTGGGATGAAGACCGCGCTCTGGATGCGATCAATCGAATCGTGACAGACACGAGTCGAAGCTTCAGCGCGGAAGGCCTGTGGCCAATTCATCCACTGGATCGCTCGCCTGAGCGGCCGCCGGATTCCATGAAGTACATCTACCATGGCGCGGCGGGGGTGATCTGGGCGCTCAACTATCTCAACGACACCGGAGCCGCAGCCCTCAAACGCGACTATCTGCCCACGGTGCTTCAGTTAATTCCGCGAATTCGCGACGACATGGAAAAGTATCCGGTAGTGCGAAAGTACATGGCCCCCGAACTCGCGTCGTACCTGCTGGGCGAGGCCGGAATTCTTCTCCTGCAATGGAAGCTCGCGCCGTCCGACGATGTTGCGCGGCGACTCTACGGCCACCTCGAAACGAGGATCGGCGATCCGCGCGGCGTGGCGTGGGGAGGCGCTGGCGCAATGCTCGCAGCGCTTTTCATGTATGAGCGCACTGGCGACGCTCGCTGGAAAGAGCTGTTCCTAAGAAGTTTCGAACCACTGTGGGATCAATGGAAGTACAACGACGAAGCTCGATGCCATCTTTGGACATCGAGCCTATACGGCGTTACGGAAATGCGTGTCGGAGCCATCCATGGCTTCGCCGCCAACGCGTTTGTGATGATCCGTGGACGTCATTTGCTCAAGCCGAATCTGGCAGACGAAATGCTGCGCCGAATCCGCGAGACTGTTTACGCGACCGCATTGATGGAAGGGCCGCAAGCAAACTGGCCGAACAACGTCGGCCCGACGACGAGGCCGTCGCCGCTGCCGGTAGTTGTGCAACACTGCAACGGCGCCCCAGGGATTATCAACAGTCTGGCGGAATTTCCGAACGATACGCGTTGGCCTATCGACGCGATGTTGCAGCAGGCGGGCGAGCTTGTTTGGGCCGCCGGCCCGCCAGTCAAAATGCCAAGCTTGTGTCATGGCGCTGCCGGCAGCGGCTACGCCTTTCTGAAGCTGTACGCACGCATGGGCGACGACAGATGGCTGGATCGCGCGCGCAAATTTGCCATGCATGCGATCGACCAGTGTGATCGCGCAGTCGCGAAATACGGACAGCGCAAGTATTCGCTGTGGACCGGAGATCTCGGCCTCGCCATCTATCTCTGGGACTGCGTCAGAGCGGACGCGAAATTTCCGACGCTGGATGTCTTCTGATCGTAGCAGTCTGGAGCGCGCGGGGTTGACGCGCATCTTTTGCGATCATAAATTCTTGTTACCTTTAATCCGCTACTGAGATAGCGAAAAGGAACGACAATGAAAGTGTATATTTCCGGACCCGGCTGTTTTTGCAGCCGGGATTTTTTTTGGGTCTTTTGGGCCTCGCGATGAGCGCCGCGTCCAACATCGCGCTCGACGCCGCCCAGGTCGGGCGCTCGCTCAAGCGAATCGCCATGGAAATCGCCGAGCGCAATGGCGGCGCCGACAACGTCGTGCTGGTCGGAATCGTTCGCCGCGGCGCCACCCTCGCCGAACGGATCGCGGACGAGCTGCGCGCCAACGGCAAACGTGAGGTCCCGGTCGGCACGCTCGACATCTCGTCTTACCGCGACGACGGCAAGGGCTTCCCCGGCGATCCCCGGCTGCTCGGCCGCGACATTCCGTTTTCGCTCGACGCCAAGCGCGTCGTGCTGGTCGACGACGTGCTCTACACCGGGCGAACCGTGCGCGCCGCTCTCGACGCGATCTCCGATTTGGGCCGCGCGGAATCGGTCCAGCTCGCGGTGCTGGTCGATCGCGGACAGCGCGAGATTCCGATTCGCGCCGACTACGTGGGCAAGAACATCCAGGCTCCGCACGGTCAGCGCGTTTACGTGCGGCTCACTGAAATAGACGGCGCGGACGCCGTCGTCATTGGCAACGCAAACGCAAAATGAGGTCGAACACCCGCGCTCGATGCGCGACGGACAATACAGTGTCACGGCTGGCAAAATTTGACGTCGTTTCGATCGAGGACCTCGAGACCTCTGACATCGAACGCGTGTTTGCGCTCGCCGACGGTTTCGCCGCCCAGCTCGAACGCGGCGAGCAAATCACCACCGCTGCCGGATTGATCATGGCGACGCTCTTTTACGAGCCCTCGACGCGCACGCGCCTCAGCTTCGAATCCTCGATGCATCGCCTCGGCGGCGCGGTGATAAGCTCGGCCGATATGCAAGCCAGCTCGGCCGCCAAGGGCGAGAGCCTCGCCGATACGGTGCGCGTCGTCGCCGGCTATGCCGACCTTATCGTGCTGCGCCACCCGCATGACGGCGCGGCGCGCGTCGCCGCGGAGTACTCGCCGTGTCCGGTGCTGAATGCGGGCGACGGCAGCCGCGAGCATCCCACGCAGACGCTTTGCGATCTCTATATCCTGCGCAAAAAGAAGGGCCATCTGAAGGGACTGACGGTCGCGCTATGCGGCGACTTGAAGTTTGGCCGTACCGTTCATTCGCTCATTTACGCGCTCGCGCGTTTCGGCGCGAATATCGTCGCCGTGCCGACCAGTGGCATGGACGTTCCCGACTACGTCCTCGAGTGGCTTGCCGCCGAGCGTCACTACAGCTTCTCGACCGTCACGATGGATGAACTCAAGTCGCTGGCCGGCGGCCTCGACGCGCTGTATCTGACGCCCAGCGCGCCTCATCAGATGGCGCTTTTCACCGGCGACGAGGCGCTTCGAAAAATTCCCATGGCCGAGGCGCCTGCCTCCCTCGACGCATTTTACGTCACGCGCCTGCAGAAGGAGCGCATGTCGGGAAAGGAAGCCGGCGCCTCCGAGTACGTCCGCTTCGACGCGCGCGCGCTTCGCACCAGCCGCACGCATGAAGCCGTCGTGATGCATCCGCTGCCGCGCACCAGCGAGCTGGCGTACGAGCTCGACGCGGACCCGCGTGCGGTTTACTTCGAGCAGGCCGCGGCCGGCGTGCCGGTCCGGATGGCGTTGATCGCGTGGCTGATGGAGAGAGCGGCCGCTGCAACCACCAGCCCGCACGCGACGGTCGAGCCGATTCGCTTCAAGGCCGAGCTGCCGCCGCGATGCTCTAATCCGAACTGCATCACACGATTCGAAGGCGCCTACCTGGCGCCGCGCTTCACGCTTGGTCGCAGCATCGACACCTCGATACTCGCGCTCAAGTGCGGGTTCTGCGAGCGCGACTTGAAGATTGAATACGTCGGTCACGCGCGCTCGCATCGCTACTATCGCTTCGACGAAAACCTGCAAGGTTACGTACGCAACTGGATCGAGGAAGGCTCGCTGGCCGTCTTCGACAGCGTGAAACAGGCCGAGGAAGGCGGCTACGAACCGTTCAAGCGCGGCCCTCAGCGCGAAGTCATGAACGAAGAGGAGGTCGTGCGCGCGATCGAGTCGCTCGCCGACCAGGTGATTGCCGACGTTCACGACATGCCGGGCGTGTCGATTGTCGGCGTCGTCAGCCGCGGCGCGATGCTCGCGCTCCGGCTCCGCGACCTGATCGGATCAAAGACGAAAGTCTTTCCGCCGTGCGCAGCGCTCGACGTTTACAAACCGGCCGACGCGTTGCATCCGATCGACGGCGCCGAGAATTTCAACGTCGAAGACCGTACGATAATCCTGGTCGACGACGTGATTAACAGCGGCTGGACCGTGCAACGCGCGATGGCCACGATCTGGCAGCGCGGACGTCCGGCCGAGGTGAAACTGGCGGTGTTGATCGACCGCGGGCATCGCGCGGTTCCGATCCGCCCAAACTACGTCGGCAAGAACATCCCGACCTCGCGCACCGAGCGCGTGCAGGTGCGCCTCGCGTCTGCGGGAACGGATCCGAAGGTCAAGTCGCACGATCGCGTAACGATTTATTCAATGGTCGAACCGCTGAAGGAACCGGAGGCGGCGCATTGAACTCAATCCTGCTCAGAGGAGGGCGGCTGATAGATCCCGCGGGCGGACTCGACGGCGAGTACGACGTGCTGGTGCTCGACGGCAAGATCGCGGCTGTGGAACTGGCCGGGACCGCAGCAAATTCGCACGACGCGAGTTTAATCGACGCAAGTGGATGCTGGATCGTGCCCGGGCTCATCGATCCACACGTACATTTGCGCGACCCTGGGTTTCCCGAAAAAGAAACTATCTCGACGGGCTTGCGGGCCGCGGCGGCAGGCGGTTTTGCGACCGTGGCAGCAATGGCGAACACGTCGCCTGTCAACGACAATCCCGCGACGACGCGCTACATGCTCGAGCGCGCCCGCGAAGCGCACTCGGCGCGGCTCGTGCCGGTCTCGGCGGTCACGCAGGGCTTGCGCGGGATCGAGCCGGTGGATTTTGCCGCGATGCTTGAAACTGGCGCGCGATTGTTCTCTGACGACGGGATTCCAATCGACGATGCGATGGTGCTGTCGCGCGCGCTGGATGAAACCAAGCGGCTCGGCTACGCGGTGGCGCTGCATGAAGAGGATCGCGCGCTGTCGTGCGAGGGAGCGTTGAACGCCGGCGCGGTGTCGAAGCACCTGGGCGTCAGCGGCTATCCGGATTCGGCGGAATCGCGACGAGTGCGCCGCGATCTTGCGCTCGCCATCGGCTCAGGCGGCGCCGTTCACGTGTGCCACGTGTCGACGGCCGAGTCGCTCGAGCTGATCCGCGCGGCGCGCCGGCATGGAGCGCACGTCACGTGTGAAGTGACGCCGCATCATTTCACTCTGGACGAAAGTGCTGCGATGATCTGGGGGACGAACGCGAAGATGAATCCTCCGCTGCGAACTCACGGCGATGTCGAAGACCTGCTCGATGCGATTCGCGACGGCACTATCGACATGATCGCGACTGACCACGCGCCGCACGATCCGAAGTCGAAGCGGATGGAGCAGCTCGGCGCTTATTTCGGTCCGGGGCACCCGGTGCCGCACCTCGACCACGACAGCGCAGAGGAATTCGCTCATGCGGCGAACGGGGTCGTCGGCCTCGAGACCGCGCTCGGGCTCGCGCTTCAGTTGGTGCATCGATCGTTGATTGAGCCGGTGCGGCTGGTTCAAATGATGTCGGTCAATCCTGCAGCGCTGTTGCGGCTGGAGGCTGGGGCGCTCGCGGAGGGCGCGATCGCGGATATCACGGTGATCGATCCCAATCTCGAATGGACTGTTATACCCGAAAAATTCCTGTCAAAGAGCCGCAACACTCCGTTCGCAGGGATGCGGCTGAAAGGCAGGGCGGTGCTGACTATGGTCGCGGGTGAAATCGTTTACGACGGGAGAAAGGCGTAGCGGATCGATGAGCCAGGGACGCGAAGCGATATTGGCGCTGGCAGACGGGCGAATTTTTCGCGGCCGTAAATTCGGCGCGGTAGGCGAGACCGTGGGCGAGGCGGTTTTCAACACCGCGATGACCGGCTACCAGGAAGTGCTGACCGACCCGTCGTACCGGGGCCAGCTGGTCTGCATGACTTATCCGGAAATCGGCAACGTCGGAATCAACGCCGAGGACGCGGAGTCGCGGCGCGTGTACGTCGAGGGTTTTATCGTCAAGGAATATTGGGAGCGGCCGTCGAACTGGCGCTCGGAGATGCCGCTGGGAAAGTACCTGGAAGATGCCGGCGTGGTCGGTATCGAGGGAATCGACACGCGCGCGCTGGTGCGCCATCTGCGGACGCGCGGCGCGCAGGAAGCGGTGATCTCGAGCGTCGATCTCAATCCTGATTCGCTGGTGCGCAAAGCGAAGGCGTCGCCGGGATTGGTCGGCCGCGATCTCGTCAAAGAGGTTACGTCCGCCGAACCGTACGATTGGGACTTCGGCGATTGGAAATTGGGAAGCGGCCACGTCCGCGTGAGTCATGATGCGGCGCGCGATGTGCCGACGATTGTCGCGCTCGATTATGGAATCAAGTTGAACATTTTGCGGCGGCTGGTCGCGACCGGCTTTCGCGTGAAGGTGATTCCCGCAACCTCGAGCGCGGAACAGATACTCGCGCACAACCCTGACGGGGTTTTTCTGTCGAACGGTCCCGGCGATCCCGCGGCGCTGCCGTACGCTTACAGAGCCATCGCGGGCGTTTTGGGCAAGAAGCCGGTGTTCGGCATTTGTCTGGGGCATCAGTTGTTGGGATTGGCGCTCGGCGGCAAAACCTACAAGCTGGATTTCGGCCATCATGGCGCGAATCATCCGGTGATGGATCTGCGGACGCGGCGCGTCGAGATCACGTCGCAGAACCACGGCTTCGCGGTCAACGACGAGTCGTTGAAGGGCCGCGCGATACTTTCGCATCTGAATCTGAACGACAACACCGTCGAAGGCCTGCAGGGAACCGGGGTGCCGTTTTTTTCCGTCCAGTACCATCCGGAGGCGTCGCCGGGGCCGCACGATTCGGGTTACCTGTTCGCGCGATTTAGGAAACTGGTTGAAACGTTTCCGCGTTACGGCGCGGAAGCGCTCGAACGAATCATAGCGGCCGAGGCATCGGCGCGATCATAAATTCAGTGAGTTGGGATTCATAAGTTGCCACTTCGTAAAGATCTGAAATCGGTGTTGCTGATTGGCTCGGGGCCGATCGTTATCGGGCAGGCGTGCGAGTTCGACTACTCGGGCACGCAGGCGGTCAAGGCGCTGCGCGAGGAAGGGCTGCGGCTGATTCTCGTCAATTCGAATCCGGCGACGATAATGACCGATCCGGAACTCGCCGATCGCACATATATCGAGCCGATGACGGTCGCGGTGCTGACCAAGATTATCGAGCGCGAGCGTCCGGACGCTCTGCTGCCGACGGTCGGCGGGCAGACCGCGCTGAACCTCGCGATTGAGCTCGCGGAGGCGGGCGTGCTCGATCGATTCAATTGCGAACTTATCGGTGCCAAGCTCGAAGCGATCAAGAAGGCCGAAGATCGCGACCTGTTCAAGCAGGCGATGTTGAAAATCGGGCTCGAAGTGCCGCGTTCCGCAATAGCGCGTTCGGCGGCGGACGCTGAGCGGGTGCTGGGCGAGTTGGGCTTGCCGGTGATCATCCGGCCGTCGCGCACGCTCGGCGGAACGGGCGGCTCGATCGCGCGCGAACTCGGCGACTACCGCGCGAAGGTCGCGTACGGGCTCGAGCAATCGCCAAGCCACGAAGTGCTGATCGAGCAATCGGTCGAAGGATGGAAGGAGTTCGAGCTTGAGGTGATGCGCGACACGGCGGACAACGTCGTGATTATCTGCTCGATCGAAAACCTGGATCCGATGGGTGTGCATACGGGCGATTCGATAACCGTCGCGCCCGCGCAGACGCTGACCGACAAGGAATACCAGATCATGCGCGACGCGGCGATTCGGATCATCCGCGAAATCGGCGTCGACACCGGCGGATCGAATATCCAGTTTGCGATCGAGCCGGCGACGGGACGGATGGTGGTGATCGAGATGAATCCGCGCGTGTCGCGGAGCTCGGCGCTGGCATCGAAGGCGACGGGATTTCCAATCGCCAAGATCGCCGCGCGGCTGGCGGTCGGCTACCGGCTCGACGAGATTCCAAACGACATCACGCGCATGACGCCGTCATGTTTCGAGCCGACGATAGACTACGTCGTCACCAAGATTCCGCGCTTCGCGTTCGAGAAGTTTCGCGGCGCGGCCGACGAGCTGGGGCCGCAGATGAAGTCGGTCGGCGAGGCGATGGCTATAGGGCGGACCTTCAAGGAGTCGCTGCAAAAGGCGCTGCGCTCACTGGAAATCGGATCACATGGGCTGGAGAGTGGGCTCTCGGAGCCACCAAGCGCGAATGCGGCTGCAGAAATTCGCGCTCAAGTAGCGACCGCGAGCAGCCATCGATTGTACCATCTGGCGGACGCGCTTCGGCTCGGAATCACGCGCGGGGAAGTTTACGAGCTCAGCAAGATCGATCCGTGGTTTATCGACGCCGTCGCGGAACTGGTGGCGGAGGAAAAGCGCGTCGCGCGCGAACCGCTCGGCGCGGCGTATTTCCGGGAATTCAAGCCGATGGGATTTTCCGATCGGCGGATCGCGGATCTGCGCGGGATCGACGAAGCCGCGGTAGCGTCGGCGCGGCGCGATGCGGGAGTGAACCCGGTTTTCAAATCGGTGGACACCTGCGGTGCGGAATTCGAGGCGTTCACGCCGTACCTCTACTCCACATACGAGGGCGAGGACGAGGCGCCGCCCACCGCGCGCAAGAAAGTGATTATCCTGGGCGGCGGACCGAACCGGATAGGGCAGGGGATCGAGTTCGACTACTGCTGCGTGCACGCGAGCATGGCGCTCAAGGACGCGGGCTTCGAAACGATCATGGTGAACTGCAACCCCGAGACGGTGTCGACCGATTACGACATTTCGGATCGCCTGTACTTCGAGCCGCTGACGTTCGAGGATGTGATGGCGATTGCGGAGCGCGAGCGACCGGTCGGAGTGATCGTGCAGTTCGGCGGGCAGACGCCGCTTAAGCTCGCGGTGCCGCTGGCGCGCGCGGGCGTACCGATCCTGGGAACGACCCCGGACGCGATCGATCGCGCGGAGGATCGCGAGCGATTCAACGCAATGGTTATGCGGCTGGGACTGAGACAACCCGAAGGCGTGCTGGCGCGCGGGCTCGACGATGCAATCGCGGGAGCGTCGAAGGTCGGTTATCCGGTGCTGATCCGGCCCTCGTACGTGCTGGGCGGCCGTGCGATGGAAGTTATTCCGAACGAAGAAGAGCTGCGCCGATACGTGACGCAGGCTCTGCAAGCCTCCGAGCGCCATCCGCTGTTAATCGATCGCTACCTGCAGGGCGCGATCGAAGTCGACGTGGACGCTATAGCCGACGGTGAGACGGTCGTGGTCGGCGGAATAATGGAGCACGTCGAGCACGCGGGGATACATTCGGGGGACAGCGCGTGCGCGATTCCGCCTACGACGCTGAGCGCCGAAATCCAGCGGGAGCTGATCGCGCAGACCAGGATGCTGGCGCGCGAACTCGGCGTGATCGGGCTGATCAATATTCAGTACGCGATTTACGGCGGTGAGGTTTATATCCTGGAAGTGAATCCGCGCGCGTCGCGCACGATTCCATTCGTAAGCAAGGCGATTGGCGTGCCGCTGGCGAAATACGCGGCGCTGGTGATGGCGGGGAAGAAGCTGAGCGAGATTGGGTTCACCAGCGAACGGGTGCCGTCGCACGTCGCGGTCAAGGAATCGGTGTTTCCGTTCGGGCGATTCCCGGGCGTCGATACGATTCTGGGACCTGAAATGAAATCGACCGGCGAAGTGATGGGAATCGACACGACGTTCGCGATGGCGTTTGCGAAAGCGTCGTTGGCGGCGTCGTCGAATCTCCCGGACGCCGGGCTCGTGTTTATCAGCGTGCGCGACGAGGACAAGCGATATCTCGAGCCGATTGCGCGCGGGCTGGTTGCGATGAGATTCGAACTGATCGCGACGCGCGGGACCGCGAATCACATTCGGAATCTCGGGCTCAAGTGCGAAAGCGTCAACAAGGTGCTCGAAGGCAGCCCGCATATAGTGGATGCAATGAAGGACGGGCGGGTTGCGATGGTCGTCAACACGCCGGACGCGAGCGGCACCAGGGACTCGTTTTCGATTCGGCGCACCGCGCTGGAACTGCGGCTGCCGTATTTCACAACGATGGCGGGGGCGAAGGCGGCAGTCGAAGGAATCTTCGCGCTGAAGCATGAGCCGTTCGAGGTGCGCGCGCTGCAGGATTACCATCGAGAGTGAGAGGACGAGGGCGATAAAATCACTTTATTTAATGTGAAACCCGCGGTGGGTTTCACGCTTCCTTCGGCAGGGGTGACCCCTGCACCCAGTACTAAGAGAAGATGCGGGACTTCGTCCCTGTTAGAACTTTTTTTGTGTCGTTCTTTGTGAACCCGGAACCCTCACCTAACCTCTCCCGTAAAATAACGGGCGAGGGATCAGAAAGAAGCGGGCTTCGGATTGAGACTCCGGTCGCCGCGATGGTGGGAATCGGGCCTAAGCGGGCGGCGGCTTTGGAAGCGCGTGGGATTGTTACCGCCGGCGATCTCGTTTTTCATTTGCCCGCGCGGTACCAGGACTGGCGCGAGCGCACGCCGGCTGAAGGGCTGCAGGTTGGGAGCGTCGTCGTTGTTGAAGGCGACCTTGGAAAACTTTCGGAGCGGCCGATGCGCGGTTCTCGGTGGCGCCGGCTCGCGTCGGGATGGCTTAAGGTTGGCGGTCGGCAGATTCGGGTCGTGTGGTTCAACCTGCCCGCGTATATGCGCGGCTATCTTCCGGGCGGCGCGCGCGTCCTGGTCCGCGGGCGGGTCGCGGCCGGCGCGGACGGCGGAATCGAAATTGTGCAACCGGAATTGCGTGCGCTTTCGGACAGCGCGCCGAAGGCGATCCGTGCGGTTTACCGCTTGCCGTCGATTGTCGGGCAACGGCTGTTCGCGAGCCTGGTAGCGCGCACGCTTGCCGATGCGGGAGGCTTGATTCGCGGAGCGGTTCCAGAGGAGTTGCGTGGCGAGCTGCCATCGGTTCACGAGGCGCTTGGCTACCTTCACGATCCGCCGCCCGACGCTGACTTTGACGCGTTGGCGAACGGCGAGTCGCGCGGCCATCTGGCGCTCGCGTTCGACGAACTGTTCGCATTCGAGCTGGCACTTTCGCTTGAACGTATCCGCAGCGCGCGCCGCGCCGGAATAGCGCTCGATGGCTCTCGAAGCCTGAGCGCGAGGATGATCGATGGCCTGCCGTTTGCGCTGACGGGATCGCAGTCGCGCGCGATCGAGGAAATCGGCGCCGACCTTGCGTCGCCGAATCAGATGAACCGGATGCTGATGGGCGACGTCGGCGGCGGCAAGACGATTGTCGCGTTCTGGGCGATGATACGAGCAATCGAATGCGGGCATCAGGCGGCGATGATGGCGCCGACCGAACTGCTTGCCGAGCAGCATTACCGGGCGTTCACGCGCGTCTGCGGACGGCTGAACATCAAGAGCGCGCTGTTGACGGGAAGCGTGACGGGTGCCGCGCGCAATCGGATTTTGCGTGAGCTCGCGAGCGGTGAAATCGGCGCGGTGTTCGGAACGCAGGCGCTGATACAGGAACGGGTGCGAATGCGCGACCTCGCGCTCGGTGTGATCGACGAGCAGCATCGATTCGGCGTCTTCGATCGAGCGAAGATGAAAGCGATCGGGCCGAAGGCGAATCTGCTGATGATGACGGCGACGCCGATTCCGCGAAGCCTGGCGATGAGCCTGTTCGCGAATCTCGACGTGTCGTTTCTCGACGAGCTGCCGGTGGGACGAACGCCGATCGCGACCGAAATTTACAGCGAGGATGAAATTACGCGGGTGCATGAGAGTCTGCGCGACGAGATCGATGGCGGCGGGCGCGCGTACTACGTCGTGCCGTATATCGAGGGCGACGAAGACGAAGCCAAGTCGGTGTCCGCAACGGCGGCGCGGCTGAAAAAGGGGGCATTGCGCGCGGCGCGAATCGGCACGATGCACGGCAGGATGGGAGCGGCGGAAAAAGATCGGACGATGCGCGAATTTCGCGACGGCGCGATCGACATCCTGGTGTGCACTACCGTGGTGGAAGTGGGAATCGACGTGCCGGAGGCGACGATAATCGTAGTGGTCGCGGCGGAGCATTACGGCCTCGCGCAATTGCATCAGCTGCGCGGCAGGGTGGGGCGCGGTGAGAAGGCGTCGCGCTGCTGCATCGTGGCGTCGAGCGACGCGGACGAAGCGGCGTTGGAGCGGCTGGCAATTATGCGCGAATGCTCGACGGGCGCCGCGATCGCGGAAGCTGATTTGCGGCTGCGAGGGCCGGGCGATCTGCTCGGCGCGCGGCAGAGCGGGGCACTGCCGCTGCGCTTCGTAGATCTGATTCGCGACCATCGCACGATCGAACGCGCGCGCAAGATGGCTGACGAGTGGATCGCTCGCGACCCATCGTTGGCAAGCCGGGAATCGGCAGGTGCGCGCGTGGCGGTGAGGAAAATGCTGGCGCTCGGTTTCAGTCTCGGCGACGTGGGGTAGGGCGGGCGCCGTGGCAGTGCTCGGAGAAGTGAGCCCAGCTGCGGAGCGTCGTGCGCAGGAGCCTCGCGCGATAGGTCTCCAAGGTCTGTTTAGTCTTGCGGGTTACCTCGCATTGTCGATCGCCTTCTTTGGACGCGCGCTGTTTCAAGGACTCTCCTCCTTTGTGCTCGGCAAAACTGTTGATTCCACGATCTTCATATGGTCGCTGGTGTGGTGGCCCCACGCCTTGGCGACCGGCGTCAATCCGTTCATCACGAAGGCTGTCTGGGCGCCGCTCGGCTACAACCTTGCATGGTCGACAGCAATACCGCTCGCAAGCTTCGTGGCATATCCCCTGACTGCCTCACTAGGACCTGTGGCGTCGTACAACCTCTGCGTGTTGCTATGCACCGCGCTGGCGGCGTGGTGCGCATTTATCCTTTGCCGACACATTTCTGATAGCTACTGGTCTTCGCTACTTGGTGGATACCTATTCGGGTTTTCACCATACATGCTGCATCATGTCGCGATTGGCCACTTACACCTGCTTTTCATATTTCCAATCCCACTGGCGGTGTATGTGGTACTACTTAGACTCGACGGTCGCATAAGAGAGCTGACTTTCAGCGGTTTGCTCGCAGCGATACTCATTACTCAATTCCTGCTCGCCACTGAGACCTTTGCCACTCTCGCGGTGTTCGGAACGATCGGTCTCCTGGTCTTCTATGCGTTCGCAGGGCATGACTTGAGAGTACGCATCGCGCAGCTGATCAAACCGATCACGATCAGCCTGGCATTTGTCGTGGTTCTGCTGGCGCCTTACTTCTACTATATCTTCGCGCCGGGCTTTCCCGACAAGCCAGTGAATTCGCCGACTGCCTTCTCTGTGGATTTCCTGAATTTCTTCGTTCCTACGCCTGGTCTTCTTATCGGCGCGAACCACCTGCTGGTCAAGGTGTCCAACATCTTCACAAAGGGTCATGAAGAGCCAACGGGTTATATGAGCCCGGCCCTTCTGGGCGTTCTGATTTGGTTTGGTTATCGCCGATGGGGCGATGTGGTGGGCAAGGCGCTAGTCGTGTTTGTGAGCGTTGCGTGTATGTTAGCGATAGGTCCTCGACTGCATTTCGCGGGTCACATAGGGCCGGGGATGCCATGGAAGCTAGCCACGCATCTTCCGCTTTTGAACAGCGCGCTTCCGTCGCGGTTCATGATCTATGCGTTTCTCGCACTGGCTGTTGTTGTGTCTCTAGTTATGAGTGCGCGGGATATATCGCCGACCTGGAAGTATGCGGTTGCTGGTTTTATAGTTGTCTTTTCATTGCCGAACCTGTCGAGCGCGTATTGGGTCAAGGCAAACGAGTCTCCGGAGCTCTTCAGTAAAGGTATATACAAAGAATACCTGAGCCCGAACGAAAACGTCGTGGTGTTGCCTTACGGAGTGACTGGGAACTCGATGCTTTGGCAAGCTGAGACCGACATGTACTTTCGAATGGCCGGTGGGTACGTATCGGTTAGTCCGCCGGACGCCTTTCTCGCTTGGCCGATTACCAATTATTTTCTTCATAAGGATGCCATTCCCGATGCGGAAGATCAGTTGAAGGCTTTTCTCGCGAACCATGATGTTCGCACCGTGCTTGTCACTGACCTTACATGGCCTCTGTGGAAGCCACTGCTAGCTAGCCTCGGTGCTAGCCCGCAAAATGCCGGCGGTGTGTACATTTACCGGGTCCCGGAGGAGGAATTGGCGTCCTACCGGACGCTTACTGCAACCGAGATGGAAACGCGATTCGATACCGCTCGATTCGATGCGCTTGTGAGCGCTTCACAACAATACCTCGTAGGCGGAGCCGAACTCTCAAAGGTGACGCCTTACGAGCTTCAGTCGCGTGGCTTGCTGCCGCCCGGGTGGGTCAGCGATCGCGACATCAGGACTCGAAACGGACTCTACGTTGGGCCTGCCGACGACGATGGGGTGTCCGTCGGCATCACCGGCTCTTACGAGGCTCTGAAACCTACCATCGAACGCTACCGCAACTTCGCCAGAGAGATCTATTTTCCTTATCCCGGCAAACTTGCGGAGCCGCCGCGCGGTAACACGTTCATGCGGCTGCTGGTTATGGATTTCAGTCGCGACGGTCTCGCGAAGGCTGCGGAAGCAGCGAAACATCATTGAACCGATGATGCCGCGGAGGGCTCGATGCGAGCGCGAACGCCGCCGGTGTCGATCGTGCTCACGTTCCAGATTGCGGGCGCGAGAGTATCGAAGTAGTCCGCGCCCTGTCCGATAACGATTAGCACCGCGTTCGAGCGCGTATCGATGCGATGCGGGGTGGAGTCGCCGAGCAGGCGGTCGAGCAAAGTCTGGTAGACGACGGTAAAGTGGCTGGCAGTCTGCTCGTCGCTGAACGCGAGCATCCAGATTACGTTCACGTCGCGGCCCTCCTGCAGAATGATCATGCTGTCGGCGGTCCATCGCGAGGCGAGTCCGACTTCGCTGGATTGCTTGCCGAGATTGCGTTCGAGAATCACACGCAGCATGAGCTCGCCGTAAGTGTCGACGTCGGCTTTTTTCCAGCCGCTCATGATTTGGCCGTAACCGGCGAGCTGGATGCGCGGCGCCCGCGTGGGGCTGTCGAAGTATAGCGCGGGATGGAGAACCTGATGGCTCGACTGCGGAGGGTTGCGATAGAGCGCGTCGACAGCGGTCCATCCACCGCGGCGATAAGCCTCGGCGACGAAGCGGACGCCGTCGGAATATTGGAACAACAGTTGAGCGCTGAGGGCCTCGGGCGTACCAGGCGCTTCGGCGGCCAGAGCCTGCGGCAGGCCCTTGAGACTGTTGGCGAGCGCGTCCGTGATGCTGTTGTCCATGCGTCCGGCGGCGTAGGCGAAACCCGCTATGGTCGCATCGCCCTCGGCGACGGACTTGAGCGCCAACTCGCGATCGTCATCGTTCTTGACCTTGTCGAGGCTCGATTCGAGATCGAAATTCTGATCCTGCAGCGCATGGGTCAGTTCGTGCGCCAGCAGCATCTCGCCGACGACATCACGCTGAATCATGAACTCCGCGGCGCTGTTCCAGATGCCAAGATCGGCGCCGCCCTTGACGAGAACCATTTCCTTGCCGTGCGGATCGTAAAAGCCGGCGACCTGGCTCTTCAGCAGCTTTAGCGACGCGGCCTTGAGATCGATGCCGGCGGGAAAGAGACCGGTGACGGCACCGGCGACCGCGTCGACCTCGAACTGGTTGTCGGTGTAGTCGCGCATCAGGTCGGCCTTCATCATGGCCTCGGCTTCGTCCGGGGTCTTGACGATGATCGGGACCGGCTGCTTGAAGCGAAGCTGGCGGAAGTCCTGGATGCCGGCCCGGACGGTTGCGGATTCCTGCGAATTGACCCGGTCGCCCCTGACCAGCGAGTAGGCGCATCCCCAGACGACGATCAGCGCGATGACAGTGCAGATTGGCCACCAGAGCCGTCGGGGGAAAAGGGTGGCTCGGCTACTCATTCGGTGACGATCGCAACTGGCAATCCAAAACGGGCGGAGTCGGAAGCGCGCGCCTCGGCCGCGTCGCGAGTTGCGAATGCGCCCATGCGTACACGGTAATAGCGGTGACTGTCAGCATCAAGGACGTCGACGACGTGGACATCAGGATAGGTGGACGCCAACCGGCCGCGCACCTGCTCGGCGTTCCGATGATCCGAAAATGAACCGACCTGGACCCAGTAGCGCAGCGGCGCGCCGACGTCGCGAGTGCCGGCAGGCTTGCTGATGAGCGAGATGCGGACATGCGCGGTGCCCTGATCGAGCATCCCGATCATGCGCGCGGCCTTGTGCGAGAGATCGATCTTGCGGCCCTTCTTGAATGGTCCGCGGTCGGTGATCGTAACTTCGACCGAGCGGCCGTTGTCGAGATTCGTGACCATCACGCGGCTACCCAATGGAAACGCAATGGAAGCGGCGGTGAGATCCTCCTGATGGTACACTCCGCCGAGCGCGTTCTTGCGACCGTGGAATCCCGGGCCATACCAGGAAGCCATCCCGACCACCTGGGGCGTCGGAGTTGGGCGCGGTGCGGCGAGCACAGGTGGCGTCGCGGGAGCGGGGGCAGGAGGCTGGGCCGGTTGGGATGTAGTGCACGCGGCGAAGAGCGCGCTCATAGCGATCGTCAAAGCGATCTGGCGGATGGGGCCGAGGTTTCGCACGTCAGGGAACCCAATTTTTATTATAGGAATCCAGGAGCGGCGACATAAGCCCGCAACATGTTGACCGATGTCGAGCGGGGCGCTTCGGGAGCCGTCGGCGGCGTGGTAGCATCTCGGATGTTGAACGGAACCGCCAGATAAAGGCTGCAATGCTGCGGACGAGGCAGGAGCTGGAGGAAATAGAGTCGCGCACGTTGGCGCCGTATGCGATGGCGTCGCGGGCCAGTCGCGGGCGCCGCTTTCCCGAACCCGAGCATCCGATTCGCACCGTCTTTGCGCGCGATCGCGATCGCGTGATCCATTCGGCGGCGTTTCGACGCCTCGAATACAAAACGCAGGTTTTCGTTAATCACGAGGGCGACTACTACCGCACTCGCCTGACGCATACGCTCGAGGCGGCGCAAATCGCGCGCACGGTGGCGCGGGCGCTCGGTCTCAACGAGGAACTTGCGGAGGCGGTGGCGCTCGCGCACGACCTGGGGCATACGCCGTTCGGTCACGCCGGCGAAAAAATGCTCAATGAGCTGATGACGCCGCACGGCGGCTTCGATCATAACGCGCAGAGCTTGCGCACGGTGGACTGGATCGAGATCCGCTATCCCAATTTTCGCGGACTCAATCTGAGTTTTGAGGTGCGCGAGGGAATTGTGAAACATTCGCACTTCCAGGACCGTCCGGCCGCGCAGGAGTTCGATGCGAGCACGTTCCCATGCCTGGAAGCGCAAATCGTCGACCTGGCGGACGAGATTGCATACCTGGCGCACGACGTCGACGACGGCCTGAAGGCGCAGATGCTCACCGTCGAAGAGCTCAATGCGTCCGCACTGTTCAGAGAGTCGGCAGCGGCGGCGCGCGATGCGTATGCGGCGGCCGAGATGCGCGTGATTCGCTACCAGACCGTCATCAGGATGATCGACGCGATGTCCACCGACCTGATGACCAATCTCGCCGGCGAGCTGGAGCGCAATAAAATTCGCAGCGTCGACGATTTGCGCAGGGCGGGCAGGGCGCTGGCGTGCTTCGGCCCCGCGATGGGCGCGCAGGTCGACGAAATCAAGCAGGTGATGCGCGATCGATTGTATCGTCACTACCGCGTCAGCCGCATGACCGAAAAAGCGGGCAGGGTGCTGGCGGCGCTGTTTCAAACTTACATGACCGAGCCGCGCCAGATGCCGGAGCATGTGGTCGCGCGCGCGGAACGCTACGGCGAGCCGATTTCGCGCGCGGTGGCGGACTACATTGCCGGGATGACGGACCGCTTCGCACTCGACGAGTACCGGAAACTCTTCGATCCCAATGAGCGCGTCTGACCAGCAGACGCCATCGCGGAAGACGCGCGCGCGGCGATCGATTGTAATCCGGCGCATCGATCACATTGGAGATCCAGTGGGGCTCGCATTCCTCGAGTCACCGGAAACCAACGGCGACGCGGTTCTCGACCGCGTCCGCGAATACCTGGGCGACAAGCTGAAGCTCGTCAAGGCGGAAGTCTCGCACGGCGAAATAACGGTGGAAGTTGAAACGCGGCGATGGCCCGAGGAGGGCGCGCGGATGGCCGCCGCGGCGCGTGATCTATACGAGAAGGGAGCGCGGCGCTCGGCGCTATTGATGTATCGCGACGCGCTCGAACTCGACCCGCTCAACGCGGAGGCGTTTTTGCGACTCGGCCTGGCGTTGGCGGAGCAGGAAAAATTCGCCGAAGCGTTCGCGGCGCTCAAGCGCGCGCGCGAATTTGGCGTCGGCGGCGTCGAGCTGCTGATCGCGATGGGCCAATGCGCGGCGGCGTTGCAGCGAGGGCCGAATGCGGTTGCGTACTTCGAGGAAGCGTTGAAGATCGAACCGCGCAATTTCATAGCGCGTAGAGCGCTGCACGCGCTGGGCCACAAGCCGGCGGCGCCCGGGAAGGAATCGAGCGCTGGGGGGAATAGCCGCGATTAGCTAGGAACTTGTACGGCCCAAGTGCTCGGTCAGTTCCTCAAGAGCGCCGCGCCTAATCCGCTACTGCTCCGGTTGTCGATCTCAGCGAGAATCGCGTCCGCCATCTCATCAACCGCCCGACTCCCAACCTGTTCTACATTTAGCGTCAAGTACTCCTCTCCCGAGTCCGGAACCCATACGCAATAGGCAATCGCGATGGATGACGCGACTCCTTCTTCTCCGCCAATCTTTTCATCTATTGAAACCAAATGTACTGAAAATGCCCTCCACTTGGTGTCATCCGCGGAAATCAATTGAAAGCCTTTTGAGCTCCGGATTCGTTCTTTTAGGTGAAAGCACACGCGGCTGCCAACTGTATCGTCTGTAGAGCAGAGCACTTGAACTCTGACCGGCCCTGCAGCAAACACCGGAGTGACGCTCAGAACCGCAATCGCCAAAACGAGAAAGCGTATGGACGGTTTCATCGGGGGCGCTTGTAGTCCGCGCAGTCGCACTCGCGATGCTGGTTCGGGTCACCAGTCGACGGAAATTGAGTATGCCACTGGTGTCCGCATTCAAGTTTGTGACATTCCACAAACGGCCGTGCGTTGATGACCTTCGGTTCTCGAACCTCTTTCTTGTCGCCTGCCCCACAAACGTCGCAGGTCATATATTTGTCCTCCACCTAGATTTCGCGTTCGGAGCGCCTACAATCAGTGCTCGAAGGGTCCAGAGCCGATTCGACATTCCGTCATGAAAGCGCTGGGCGCGGCGGTTCGCAAGTGATCGCGCTGGGCCTTGGTTGCGCTGGTCCACAGACTCGCGGCGCTGTACGGAGCGGTCGGGATTAGGTAGCCTGTGCGGAATTCGCCGGCTGCATCCATTTCGAATTGCGCCGGATACAAGCACACTTGAAGCGAGGAGCGTTTGGAGCACTCAATGATTTCATGCCTTTTTCGACTTTCGGGTACCTTTCGTAGTTTACATAATACTTCTTATGCGAAGTTGAACTGCGGTAGAAAAATGGCAGCCGTGTGCGCATTCGTTGGCGCGATGGCCTTGTTGTGCGGCGGTAGCGTTGCCCTGGCGCAGAACTCGTTGGCGTCCCCCGCTTCCGGCGAGGCGCCAGTCGCCACGGATCCCGCGCGCGACGCGGCTCTGAAGACCTATCTGCAGAAGCACTTCAAGATTCCAAGTCCTGAGCTGATCAAGCTGGGCCCTGCGTTCAAGACCCCGATTGACGACCTGCTCGCGCGCCAAATTGTCGTCAGCAATGACCAGGGACAGAACATCGCGACGACGATGTTCTTCGACAAAAATCAGAGCAAGGCGATTATCGGGCAATATCTCGACGTCAGCTCGGAGCCGTGGGGACGGGTTAACATGGGCGCGGTGAGCCTGGACGACCGGCCGACACAGGGACCCGCGAACGCGCCGGTGACGATCGTCGAGTTTGCCGATTTCGAATGCCCGTTCTGCGCACATGCGTTCAGCGTGATCGAGACGCTGGTCAACACGACCTACAAGGGCAAGGTGAAAGTAATTTTCAAAGCTTACCCGCTCAACGTGCATCCGTGGGCGATGAAAGCCGCCGAGGCGGCCGAATGCGCGCGGCTGCAGAACCCGGCGGCGTTCTGGGACTTCGCACGCTACTTCTATACGAACCAGGGAACGATCAACGCGAAGAATCTGCCGGACCAGGTGGCCAAGCTGGCGAAGGCGCAGAAGCTCGACGAGCCTTCACTGAAGGCGTGCATGGACAGTCCGCAGACCGAGGCGCGCATCAAGCAGGATCAGTTGGACGGCAACTCGATTCACGTCACGTCGACGCCGACCTTCTTCGTCAATGGCATACCGGTCGTGGGATTGCCCGACGGGAAAGTTCTGGACTTCGTGATTGACTCGGAGCTCGCGGGAAAATAGCGCCGACTCCCGGACGCTCAGCCCGGTTGGCGTTGAGGCGTGCATGAATGTGCGAACGCCGGTGGCTCTTCCTCGGGTTGCGCGCCGAGCGCCTTCTGCAACAGGCGAAGCGCCGCGGCTGGATCGTCGACAAAGCTGAACAGGTCGAGATCTTCGCGACTGATCGTGCCGTGCCGCACCAGTGCGTCGAAGTTGATGATCTCCTTCCAGTATTGCGAGCCGTAGAGAAGCACCGTGATCGGACGATCCAGTTTTTGCGTCTGCTGCAGGGTCAGCAGCTCCATCATTTCGTCGAGCGTGCCGAACCCGCCGGGAAAAACCACCATCGCGCGCGCGAGATGCGCGAACCACAACTTGCGCATGAAAAAATAGTGAAACTCGAAAGATAGCTCGCGGGTGATGTACGGATTGGGCCGCTGCTCGTGCGGCAACCCGATGTTCAGCCCGATGGTCCTTCCTCCAGCTTCGGACGCGCCGCGATTGGCCGCCTCCATGATGCCGGGGCCGCCTCCCGAGCAGACCACATAACGGTGACACTTCGAACGAAGACCCTTGGACCAAATCGTGATTAGTCTCGCAAGCTCGCGCGCGTCCTGGTAGTAGCGTCCGAGCGGGCCGTCCGGCGCAATCCGCGCCGAGCCGAAGAACACGATTGTTTCGTGTACCTGCTCGCGGCAAAAAGTCCGAAGCGGCTCGAGATATTCCGCGAGAATCCGTATTGGACGCGCTTCATCGCTGTCGAGAAACTTCTGGTCCTTGTAAGCGAGCGGCGGATTGGCCGGCGAATCCGATTTGGGATCCGATTTGCGCAACTTCATAATTTTCGGACCCCCGCGAAATCAACGAACCCGCGCTCGACGTCGGTGCTGATCAGCTCGACGATGACACGGTCTCCAACATCAAGGCCCTTGTACCCTCGCACGACTCTTCCCTCCGCCGCGGGATGGTCGATTCGCACCCACGTGCCTTTCGCCGAAGCTCCAGTGACCATGCCGTCGAAACGCTCGCCTGCGCGCGACTCGAGCAACAGCGCGGCGGCCGACTTGCGCACCTGCCGTTCCACCTTGGTCGCGTTGTCCTCCTGGTCGGTGCAGTGTCCGGCCAGGTCGTTGAGCTCGTCGGAGCTGTAGGGGCTTGGGGTTCCGGAAAGCGCCGCCTTCAACAAGCGCTGGGTGATCAGATCCGGGTAGCGCCGATTCGGCGCCGTCGAATGAGTGTAGTCGTTCACCGCAAGCCCGAAGTGTCCTGCCGCCGGCTGCCCGGGAAAATTGAGCACATATTCGCCGCGGCCTAGCAGTTTGACCACTGACAGGGAGAGGTCCGGAAAGCGCGCCGGGTCCGCCCGCCGGCGCTCCTCGAGGAACTCCTGGAGCGCCTTGCAATCAGGGCGCGGCGGCAGATTTCCGCCGAGGTCTTTGGCCAGCTCAACGATGCGCGCCCAGCGCTCGGGCGAGCGAAGAACGCGGCGCAGAGCGGGAAAACCTCTCTGTTCGAGGTATCTCGCCACCACCCCATTCGCTCCGATCATGAAGTCTTCGATCAGTTCGGTCGCGCGATTCTTCTGGTCTGCCTGTAGATCGGTCAGCGAATCGCCGTCGAACACCGGGCGCGCTTCGATCGTTTCGAGCGACAGCGCGCCGTGCTGATGCCGCCGGCTTTTCATCGCTTGCGCGGCGCGATCCTGCAGGCGGAGATTCTGATCCAGGCCGGATACTTTGGTTATCGGCGCCGGTGCGGGCGCCGTTCCATCGAGCCACGCAGCGACGCTGTTGTAGGCGAGCTTCGCGCGATTCACCACCACCGCCAGGTAGATGTCGGAGTTGCCGACCTCGCCGTCAGCCGCAACTTCCATCTCGATCACCATAGCCAGACGTTCCTTGCCGTCGGCCAGAGAGGTGAGGTCGGTCGAGAGCTTCTCCGGAAGCATCGGAAAAATTTCCGCGGCGGTATAGACCGAAGTGGTATTGGTCCGCGCGTGGCTATCGATAGCTGAGCCTTTTTTCACGATCGCATCGACATCCGCGATCGCGACGAGAATCTTCACCGCGCCGTCCGGGAGTTGCTCCGCGACCGAAAGCTGATCGAGGTCGAGCGAATCATCGTTGTCGATCGATGCCCACAACAGACGACGAAGGTCTTTCAGCGATGGATCCGATGCGGCGGCCGGGTTCGCAATCGAGCTGGTCTCCGCGATGACCTCGGCGGAGAAGTCCGGCAGCAGGCCACGCGCGAGCATCGCTCGTCGTGCGATGCTCTTGAGCTGGTTTCTACAGGGCGCAGTTGTTCGATTCATCGGCGCATCATAACCCAACGCGCGCGTGAATAGTCAAAATCAAAATCCTTCGTCGAAGGTGCATCCGAAGGGGTTCAGCGTGCCGCTGAGGCGTCGAGATCGACGCCGCGGCCACCTACGGCCGGCAGATCCGGTTAGCGCACGCAGCTGAAGCGGCCTTTAGTGCATGCCAGACTGAACATCCGGCGTTCAGATCTTCACCGCCTGAAGTAAGAAATTAATTGCGTACGTTTTCACGGAAACATTCTGCAAGCCTTTCAAGGCGTAGCGTAGCGCATCATCGATTTCACTCGCTACTATGATTCCCCGCACCTTCTGGTTCGGTTGGGCTAGATTCTGTTTTACCCAATTAACGTAGCGCAGCACCTGCCCGACAGTGGCGTCGCTCGTTTGACCTCGTTTAAGTTCGATCACGACTAGCTCGTTCGTCTTTTGGTCAACTGCGAGGAAATCGATGCTCCACGTCGCTGCGGGGTACTGCCGTCCCGTATGTTCTTCACCGCCATAGAGTTCCAATGCCGCGCCCCAAGATATCTTTGACCAGTTGTGTGCTATGAACTCCTCCAAATGAGCCTCTAGGGCGAAGAGACTCTGAGCCGCCAGTTCTTCCGTGCTTCGACTAGAACCCTCTGCTGGGCTAGACCCGCTCGTGATGGCTGCATAGTCGCTTTCTTCGACTTGCCGTATGCCGCCTTGCAGATGAGTCCACCATTGCGTCGGGTTCGTAACGAATTTCAGAATCGAAGCAAGGTCCGCCATGGGACGCGGCTTCTGCCAGACTTCAATTGCATCCAACCGAACGCCGTACTTCGAGGTGAAGAAAGCGCTGTCGTGCGAAAGTCCGGCCTGCTCCTCGGCATTGAGTTCGAAGGAATCGGTTGCCAAGCGGGCGGTTCCAACGAAAACCTGCTCCGGTCTTGCGCGGTAGAAGACGACTTGATCGCCCTGCCGAACACTCTTCCGATTCGCTGTTTTCTCACCAAGGCCCCAGAAATGGTCCTGCATCCGGCACTCGTATATCTGCTTCGCGGTGTACGACTCTGATTTGTCTTTGTGCGGTGCTGCTGTGAAGATCCAGTAGTTCATAACTTGGTTGCCCTCATTTGTGCAGCTTACTTCGTTTGGGCATTGCCCCATAGGCGACTTCCAGTGTTGAGCGCGACAATACCGTGCGGCTTACGAGGCGGAATTCAAAACTGCGATCTGGATTAGTGAATGACGACCGGCTGCGGGCCGCCGGCCGCGGCTGAGGGCGGCGGCGGAATCTCGGCGGGTGCGCCGAGCAGTGCCAGCGATTCCAATACGTCCTGGCGCTGCTGCGCGAACGGATGCGCGGTCAAGAAGCCGCGATAGGCGGCGATGGCGCCCTCTTTGTCGCCCGCCCTTGCGAGCATCCGCGCGACACCGAGCTCCGCCCTCGCCTGCTCCGGCCCCGGATCGGCAGCCGCCTGCTGATAAGCGCCCGCGGCTTTTTTCCAGTCGGCCATGCGCTCGTAAACCACTGCGAGGTTCGTCAGCGCAAGACTGCGGAACGTCGGGTCGCGCTCCTCGGCGAGAAACGCGACCAGCGAATCGCGCGCATCGGCGAGGTCGCCGTCCGCGAGGTATGCGCTCGCGAGGTAAAATCGCGCGAGGCGTCCGAGCCGGCGGCCCGGCTCTTCATCGGCAAGCTGCTTGAATTGGGTCTCGGCCGGCTTGTTCTGGCCGGCGTTGAGCGCGGTGATCGCGTCGTAGAACCGGGCCGACGCAAGACTGTCGCGATGGCGCTCGTAGTAGTACACGCCAATCGCGATCGCTCCGACCGCGACGACGACCGCGGCCGAAATCAGTACCTGCGTGAGATTGCCGAACAGGAAGTCGCGCGCGTTATCGACCAGCGTGGTGAGCTCGTCGGGCGCCTTGAGTTCCTTTTGAGTTATTTTTCGGCGATGTGTCGTCGGCGGCATCGAAAGCTCCAGCGGGCCAAAAAAACCGCCCGGCAGAGGACCAGAGGAGTTAGCGCGCAGGCGCCCTTACATCTTGTATTTGAAATCCTCGGGCGACATCCGCTCGAGGATCTCGGACCACTTGTCGCGCGAGACGCCGGCGAGATTCTGATCCGAGGTCTGCTGCTCGCCTTGCGATTCGTGGAGCTCGCTGCTCGCCTCGAGCACTTTCTTGGCCACGTAGATGGGCGACTTGGTGCGCAGCGCCAACGCAATCGCGTCGCTCGGTCGCGAATCGATTTCCAGCGCCTTGCCGTCGCGCATCTTGACGTGGATTCGTGCGAAGTAGGTGTTCTCGCGCAACTCGGTTATCTCGGCGGACTCGACCGTCGCGCCGAACTCGACGAGGAGGTTGCGCAGCAGGTCGTGCGTCATCGGACGCTGCGGCTTGACCGCTTCGAGCTCGGTAGCCATCGCGGTGGCCTCGAGCGGGCCGATCCAGATATGGAGATTGAGCTTGTTGTCGGGATCCTTCAGGACCACGATCGGCATCTTGGTGGAGGGGTCGAGGATAATCCCCCCAACAATCATCAGAATGAAATCTTCCCTGTGACCAGCCATAGACGGGATCTTCAACCGTTTCTCTTCAAGCGCGCGCGGCTTCGAGGCGAAATCCCGAGCGGCACCTGGAGAAATTATCTTGGCCCAAAGACGGCGTGTGGTCAACCGAACAAGCTGCGCAGCCGCACGGATCGAATCCGTCAGCCTGCGACCAGGCGATCGACGACGCGGTAAAGCTGGTTGAGATTGCGGCACTCTTCCACCAGATCGCAGTGCGGGGCGTAGCGATCCATCTCGCTGTCGCCGAAGCCCCACGTGTTGCGGCTCTCAGGATTAAGCCAGATCACTCTTTTGGCGCGCTGGCGGATTTCACGCAAGCACCAATCGTGCGGGAGATTGTAATTGTTGCGCGCGTCGCCGAGCACGATGACGGTGGTGCGCTTGTTCACCGAGCCAATGTGATCGGTAACGAAGTTGCGAAACGCGTAACCGAAGTTCGAGTGCGCGTACACGTTGATGATATCGCCCTTGAGCGCGACGTCGAGCGCTTCCTTGGCGTCGTTGTTGCGGAAGCACTCGGTCACTTCGCCGATGTCGGCGACGAAGATGAAGCTGCGCACGCGCGAGTAGAGATCCTGCAGCGAGTAGACGAACTGCAGCATGAAGCGCGAGGCGTTGCGCACCGAATCGGAAACGTCGCACAGGATCACGACCTGCGGCTTCTCTTTCTTGCGCTTCTCGAAGCGCAGCTTGAACGGCACGCCGCCGTATTCGAGGTTCTGGCGCAGCGTGCGCTTGATATCGAAACGGCCCTTCTTGGCGCGCTTGCGGCGGACGGTGATCACGTTCTTGAGGCGCTGCGCGAGGCGCGTCACCGCCTCGTTCATCTTCTTGAGCTCTTCTTCGGTCAGGTAGTAGAAGCTCTTCTCGCCGATTTGGTTGAGGCGCTGATCTTCCTTCTGCTTGATGTCGCGCTTCTCGCGCTCCATCCGGACGTAGCGGCGGATAATGTCGTCGAGCGCCTTGAGGCGGCGCTCGAGATACTCCTCCATCCGGGCCTTGAGCTCGGCGCCGATATCCATCTTCTCGAGCTGCTCGCGCAGTTCCTTGATTTCGGCTTCTATTTTGTCGAGCCCGAGCTGGCGGGCGAGCGCGCGCGCGAAGTAATTCTCCTCGATGGTGCGCTCGATGCCTTGCAGCTTGACGGCGCGCGAGGCCTCGCGAATCTTCCGCTCCATCTCGCCCGAGTTGTTCTGCAGCAATTGCTTGGCGAGATCGGAGAGATTCTTACCCTCTTTCTTGAGCATCTTCTCGACTTCGTCCAGAAATTTCTGGAATTCCTGGTCGGACATCGAGAGCGCGTTCTGCACGGCCTGGCTGGCCTGCTTGATGATCTCGCCGAGGCCGGAGAAGTAGATGTCGAACAGCTCTTCGAAGACCGCCAATTCGCTGGCCCGCTTGACCATCGTGGCCCGCAGCGCGGAGCGGAACGCGTCGCGCTCGGCGAGTCCGGTGACTTCGGAAGCGCTGAATGCGTCGAGCGTCTCCGCCAGCGAGACGCGCACGCCGTTCTCGCGCAGCAGGTTTGCAAATTCGACGAGCTTCTCTTGCATTGTTTTAGTGAACCGCCCTGCCCTTCATCGAGTCGCTTCTCAGTTGAGCAGATCCTTGTCGCTGCCGGCTTCGGTGCCGCGACGCGCGCGCACGCGACGCACGTAATCCTTGAGCTCTTCCTGCGCTTTGCGCACGTCGCCTTCGTACTTGACGATCGTGTCGAGCGTCTCGGTGACGAGTTCCTGGTCGAGGCTGTTCACATTCAGCAGAGTCAGCGCCTTGACCCAATCGAGGGTCTCGCTGATGCCGGGCGTTTTCTTGAGATCGAGCTTGCGAAGCGATTGCACGACGGTGACGACTTCCTCGGCGAGCTTGACTGCGGCCTCGGGGACCTTGAGCTTGACGATGGCCAGTTCCTGCGCGCGATCGGGAAAGTCGATGTACAGATGCAGGCATCGACGCTTCAGTGCGTCGGACATTTCGCGCGCGTTGTTCGACGTCAGCACGACCAGCGGAATGTGCTTGGCCTTGAGCGTGCCGAGCTCGGGCACCGTCACCTGGAAGTCGGAGAGCAGCTCGAGCAGGAAAGCCTCGAACTCGGCGTCAGCCTTGTCGATCTCGTCGATCAGCAGGACCGACGGCTGCTCGCTGGAAATCGCCTTGAGCAACGGGCGCGGCAGCACGAAGCGTTCGGAGAAAAATACTTCGTCCTGCGCGGCGATCCGATCGACGGCCTCGGTCAGCCCTTTGGCGCCGACGAGCACCTCGCTGATTTTGTCTTTGAGGATTTGCGTGTAGAGGAGCTGCTTGGCGTACTCCCATTCGTAGAGCGCCTTGCCCTCGTCGAGGCCCTCGTAGCACTGGAGGCGAATCATGTCGAAGCCGAGCGACGCGGCGAGCACCTTGGCCAGGTCGGTCTTGCCGACGCCGGCGGGGCCTTCGACCAGGATGGGCTTGCGCATTTCACTTGCCAGGTAGATGACGGTGGCGATTCGCCGGCTGGCAATATAATTGTTCTTGGCGAATCGCTCGACTACGTCCTCGATCGATGAAAACATCCATCCTCCTTGATAGCGGAAGCCGAAGGGGCAAGCCCCGCGCGGAATAGATTAAATATCACGCCGAGTTAAGGCGAGGAAACCACTTTAACGGTCGGTATGTGCCGGTGCGCCGAGCGGCGAAAGCCCCGGCTTATCGGTCACTGGTATTTGGAGTATATTCACGGCGTTCGGACTGGTGTTAGCCGTTCGGGGGAACGCTAAACGAAATGGGGAATCCTGCCGAATCAAATTCGACGCGCGAGCTTGCCGCGATCATGTTCAGCGACATCGCTGGCTATACCGCGATCATGGGCCGCGACGAAGCCAAGGGGATCGGCGCCTTGCACCAGCATCGCGAACTGCTCCGCTCTCTCCTTCCGAAGTACAACGGCCGGATGCTTGGCGAGATTGGCGACGGCACGCTCTCGAGCTTCCACAGCGCGACCGACGCGGTCAATTGTGCGCACGAGCTGCAGGCCGCGCTGGTGGATGATCCCGAGCTTCAGCTGCGAGTTGGGATTCACGTCGGCGACGTGGTGTTCACCAACAACAATGTAGTCGGCGACGGAGTGAACGTCGCGTCGCGAATCCATGCGCTGGCTCCTCCGGGCGGAATCTGCGTCTCCGACCATGTGTACGACGAGATTCGCAATAAGCCGGGGATGGCGGCGACGTACCTCGGCGAGAAGCGTCTCAAGAACGTAAGCCGCCCGATTCGCGTCTACACTCTTACTACCACTGCGTCGTCGATTCGCGGCGGAAAATCAACGGGGTCGGCGTTTGCCCGCCTCGCGCGTTTGCGGGTTCCGTCTCTGCGCACGCTTGGCCTCGCGTCGGCGGGCACGGCGCTGGTTGGGTACGTTCTGTATTCGGTGTTCTACGTTGAGATCGCTACCGCCTTGCTCATCTATATCCCGCGCCTGCTCCCCGTCCGCGTGCATCAGAAGATCGGTTACTGCACGACCAGCGACGGCGTTCGTATTGCCTACGGCACCGTCGGCAAAGGTCCGCCCGTCGTGTTCGTAATTGGATGGGCGACGCATCTGACACGTGGCTTCAACAGTCCGACGTATAACAGCGACTTTCTTGAATCAGCGGGCGCGCACTTCCTGCTCGTACAATACGACGGACGCGGATGTGGCCTCTCGGAGCGTGGCCTTCGTGATTATTCGCTGGAACCCAGGGTGCGCGACCTCGAGGCGGTGGTCGACGTACTCAAGCTGAGGCGGTTCGCCCTCTACGGTAACTCCGCAGGAGGACCAACGGTGATTGCCTATGCGGCACGCCATCCGGACCGGGTCACGCGAGTCATTCTGGCCGACACGTATGCGAGAGGATGGACTGCAAAGGAGCTTAATAATCCGGAGCTTAATACGCCGGCCGAGCAACAGCGCCAGCAAGCCATGGCGCTGGTGACGGGCGGATGGAACAATCCCGCCTACCGCGACATGTTCACCGACATGCTGATGCCCAACGGGAGCGACGTTCAGAAGCGGTTCATGAACGAGATGATGGCTGTCGCTGAAACGCCCGAGGATGCCGGTGCGTTCAGTGCGGCTGGTAATCATATCGACGTCAGCGCGCTCGCTCCCCAAATCAAGGCGCCCACGCTAATAATCCACGTCCGCGGCGACCAGGTGGTACCCTTTTATGCGGGTACCTTATTGGCGTCCCTCATTCCGGGAGCCCGGCTGGTACCCATAGAAGGCATCGATCACGTCCCCGTCCCGGGCGACGGAGAGGAAGAGCAGATCGATCGGGCTGTCCAGCCGTTCCTCGACCAGGATCTGGAGCCCACGAGCGCAAGCGCCGATCACTGAGTTGCGCTGAGAACGCTCAGATGTGTAGCTCCTCCCAGACTTGTTCGCCGCGATCGAAGCGCTCGCGCGACAGTGCGGAGGCGTCGAAGGTGCTGTATTTGCCGTTGGCGATCAGGTCGGCGAGCGCCTGGCCGGCGCCGTAGGATTGCATCACGCCGCGTCCGCTGAACGAATGCGCCTCGTAGACACGCTTTGCGGGCGCGGCGCGCAAAAGTGCGCTAGGTTCTTCGGTACCTCAGTTTGCCGTCTTCGCTCTTTTCGCGACGAAGTGTTCCCTCCCGAACAAGACGGATTAGTCCCTTGGACAAATCTTTTGAAGGGAAGCTTCGAGCAAGATTCAGGCTGATATGCTCGATGACATCTTCGACGGTCCGAGCTTCGTCGAAGTATCCGGTCTCGATCAGCTCCGACGCCGTTCCTTTCGCGCCCGTCGAAGACCGTGCCTTCCTCGGCCGCTTATCAAATTTTGTGGCGCCCCTCTCGGTCGATGTGCTAGCGCTTGCGGCATTCTGATTTGTGCCGGGAACGCCTGACTCTGAATGAAGAAAATCGAAGACTCTCGCGAAAACCGCGACGCGGAAAGGTTCGGAAACCTCGCTCGCAATATCTATGGCTTGTCGAACGAGCTCCCTCGCGCGGCGCGCCGACTCTTCTCCCTCCATCTCATTAAACTCCACGTTTCGAGGCCGCCCGAACACGTATGTTCACAGGACGTCCTTGAGAAATTAGTTCTTATGGTACGCGTAGCGGCCTTCTCCATTCTGTTCCCGCTTCAGTCGCCCCTCCCTGACGAGGCGCATAAGTACTGTACCCAGGACTTGAAGGGTAAACGTCAGCGCAAAATCTTGCTTCAGATGTTGAGCCAGCGTTTCAAGAGTTTGTGCTTGGTCGAAGAAACCACTTTCGAGCGCTTGTAACGTCGCTTGCTTTGGACCAATCCCACCTCGGGATCTTCGAGCAGGTTTACCGAGCGCCTCCCTCTTGAACCGGTCGCGAACTTTCTCAGGCGCTTTGGGGGTTGCAGCTTCAACCCGCTGCGGCGAGAAGGAGTCCGACAACAGATCCAAGACCCTTCCGAATGCTACGGGCCGCAATTCGGCCGGAAGTTCCTTTGTGACGTCAATGGCGTCCCTGAGGATTTCTCGAACTGCCTCTTGTTGCATCGCTCTCTCCTTTTCGCGAACCGAGAAACTTTCAATACGGTCCGCGTTTAAAATTACGCAAAGAATTTCCTAATCATGGCGGCAGCCTGGCTCATTCCCTGATTGTTGAGTCGAAACTTGGCACCGATCTTCTGGCCGCCTTTTAAAATTAGCCCTGAATGAGGGGCGATCGTGCGATCGAACCTGTCGACTGAAATTCCCGATTCCCGCAATCCGGAAATCAGCTTTGTCACCGGAGCCTCTGACTGCTCAAGTAAGCGATGAAAGCCGTATATTAGGAGTAGCGCCGCATCAGCGGCTCGATTGGCACTCTCCGACGGGGGCAGCATCTTCAATGACACCCAGCCGCGTTCTTGATCGACTTTAAAAACGGCTTGTAGAAGCGCTGGCTCAACCTCACCGCCGTTCTCGCCTGCAAGACTGCCCAAGTCATCGATCTTGGCGGCCGCACCATTGTTGACCGGTCGGCTTGCCACTGCCTTAAGGAACCGGTCGTAGTCGGCCCGCACTGAATCTTCCGTACCCTCAGCACAGAATTCCGCCAGGCCAATCTTAGTTTGAATTTTGTAGTTGCTCATCCATTTAACTCCATAACACCTACACGGCAAATAGGCTGCGCGGCAACAGAAGCAATATATCGCCATGTCTACTAAACGTCAAGCACCCTAAATGAATCAGCTAACATCGAAAGAATTTCCTAATCATGGCGGCAGCCTGGCTCATTCCCTGATTGTTGAGTCGAAACTTGGCACCGATCTTCTGGCCGCCTTTTAAAATTAGCCCTGAATGAGGGGCGATCGTGCGATCGAACCTGTCGACTGAAATTCCCGATTCCCGCAATCCGGAAATCAGCTTTGTCACCGGAGCCTCTGACTGCTCAAGTAAGCGATGAAAGCCGTATATTAGGAGTAGCGCCGCATCAGCGGCTCGATTGGCACTCTCCGACGGGGGCAGCATCTTCAATGACACCCAGCCGCGTTCTTGATCGACTTTAAAAACGGCTTGTAGAAGCGCTGGCTCAACCTCACCGCCGTTCTCGCCTGCAAGACTGCCCAAGTCATCGATCTTGGCGGCCGCACCATTGTTGACCGGTCGGCTTGCCACTGCCTTAAGGAACCGGTCGTAGTCGGCCCGCACTGAATCTTCCGTACCCTCAGCACAGAATTCCGCCAGGCCAATCTTAGTTTGAATTTTGTAGTTGCTCATTCCATTTAACTCCATAATACCTACACGGCGGCCAATATCGGCGGCATCTTGTGATTATGATAGAATGAACGACCAACGACCGCCATAAATGTCATTTAAGAGAGATCCGAGACTTGTGTCAAGAGAGTTGCGTGACCGGGTCCGATGCCACAAGCAACCGACAACTTTGAGCAAAAGCAGTGCTAAGTGAGGTTCAGATGTGGAGTTCCTCCCATACTTGCTCGCCGCGATCGAAGCGCTCGCGTGACAGTGCCGTCGCGTCGAAGGCGCCGTATTTGCCGTTGGCGATCAGATCGGCGAGCGCCTGGCCTGCGCCGTAGGATTGCATCACGCCTCGGCCGCTGAAGGAATGCGCTTCGTAGACACGCGGACACGCGCGCCCGACGATCGCGCTGCGGTCGGGACTGACTTCGTACAGCCCCGCCCATCCGGTGACGTGACGCAGGCGTTCCATCGCGGACATCCGCGCGTACATCCGCGGCCAGATTTCGTTCAGGAAAAACGGCTCGCCGTCGTAGTTGAAGTGATAACCGGGCGGCTCGTCGGGCGGCGAGTATCCGGCGAGGATGTGCGCGCCCTCGTTGTGAAAGTACACGCCCGAGGTATCGACGATCATGCCGTAGTTGGCGAGGTTGGTCTCGCGATTGTCGACGATGCATACCTGGCGGCGAATCGGCTGCGTCCAGTTGCGGATGCCTAGCAGCTTCATCGCGGTCGGCGACCATGCTCCGCCGGCGACTACGATCGAGTCGGCGGTGAGCTCGAAGACATGACCAGTCTCGGCTTCGCCGGGCCCGTCCTGCGTCATCATGCGGACCAGGCCTTCGTCGGTGTGCTGCTCGTCGGACTGCCAGCATTGGAGGCGCACGCTCGACGCGCTCGCGTCAATCGCGACGACGTAGGTGCGATCGAGAAACTGGGCGCCGAGTTTCAGCGCGCGGGCGCGATAGTGCTCCTTGAGCAGATTCGGGTTGATGAGGCCGTCGGCGGGCGACAGGGTCGCGCCGGCGATACCGTCGAGCTTGTCGATCTCGGGCACGCGGCGGTTGACCTCGGCGGGGGTCAACGCCTCGATGAGATGGCCGAGCTCGCGCTGCAGCGGTATGTGCTCGACGGCGCGCGCGAACGTGTCTTTGTCGTAGAGCCAAAGGTAACCCTTTTGGCGAAAACCGACTTCGTCGCGCACGCGCTGGTAGTACTCGATCGACGCGCGACATAGCGCGATGTTGACCCGCTGCCACCATGTGGCGCGCACGCCGCCCGCGTTTTTTTCACTCGAACTGAGGCGTCCACTGAGATCGATATCGACGGCGAGCGCTTTAAGGCCGCGCTCGGCCAGGCCCATCGTGACTGAGCTGCCGACGACGCCCGCGCCAATGACGATCACGTCGAATCGCTCGCCTGCAATCACGCATCGATTCTAGCAAAGCCGCAAAGTTGAGGATCGCGCGCGCACGCAGACTTAATCGTATGTGAAACCCGCCGTGGGTTTCACACTTCCTTGGGCAGGGGTGACCCCTGCACCCGGGACTAAGACAAAGATGCGGGACTTCGTCCCTGTTAGAACTTTTTGCTGGGAGGAAGCTTGTGCAGGGGGCTGGTTACTTCCCGTGTCGGCTCCGTGTCCCAGGCGGAGCGGGACGTCTTTGTTTAGACCGGTACTCTTTCCAGTGCTTGCTGCAAAAGGCCCAACGCCGGGCGGCATCGAACGACCGCGTTGATACACCGTTAGCTGGTCGCAGTCCGGAACTCTGCATCGCGTAGCTGTATTGGGCCTCTTCGTCGAGATTGCTGAGCGGGCACTTACTCCGTCTGACCCGCACCGCGCTTCCACTTCTTGATCACGGACTGGACTTCTTTCGCGCTTGCGAAGTCGCCGGTGTCAGCCTCCTTGAGCGCGGCTCTGATCTCTGAGATCTGCCCTTCGCTCAATTCGAAGCAGGCGCGAATCTTCTTTACTACCGACATATTTGTATTGTGCTGACTACGTCAGGATACAGCAAGGCGGAGCCGAGCCGGCGCGGCGACCAGTAAGGGCTAACATAACCCCTCACTCCTTCCGATGGTGGGAAGGGAACCGGTCGATTAGGGGCTTGTGCGGGTTCCCGGTGGCTGTCAATTTTGATCGGATGTGTACGTTGGCGATTTACTTTCGGGCTACGCGCGACTGTCCGGTTGTGATTGCCGCTAATCGCGATGAGTTTCTGGAGCGGCCGGCGGCCGACCCTACTACCCTGCTCGAGAAGCCGCACGTCGTGGGCGGTAAGGATCTCAAGGCGGGCGGGACCTGGCTTGGGATTAGTGAGAACGGAATCGTTGCGGGGTTGCTGAATCGGCGCGCGGAGAACGGCGGTAATCCGGATGCGCGATCGCGCGGATTGCTGTGCCTCGACGCGCTGCGGCGCCGCACGGCGGCGGAGGCGGCGGAGTTCGCGGCGCGCGAGCGCGGGTCCGACTACAATCCGTTCAATCTATTGATGGTGTCGCGGACCGAGGCGTTCGTCGCTTACAACCGCGGCGCGTCGATCGAAGTGGTCGCACTTAAGCCGGGGTTGCATCTGTTGTCCAACCTCGACGTAAACGATTTCGAGTGTCCGAAGATCAGCGCGTCGTACGGGAAGTTCGCGGAGCTCGGTAATCGAGCGGATTTTCAGTGCGATCCGATCGGGCATCGCGCGGCGCTGCGGGCGCTGCTGGCGGATCACAATACTCAGCTCGATTCTCGATCAGGCCGTCCCAATGCGCTGTGCCTCCATCTTGAGAATTATGGGACTCGGTCGTCGAGTTTGATCTTCATGCGCGGCGATACGCCGGAAGTCGCGCACTACTTCGCGCCCGGGCCGCCGTGCACGACGGCGTACGGTGTCGCGATTGTGCCGCATGGTGCGGATAGGGCCGAGGAACCTAACCCCTAACCCCTTCCCCCGGTGGAAGGGGAACCGGAACGGCAAAGCGTCAGGGGCCGAAGTAGGCGGCTATACCCGTCAGCACGAAGCATCCGATGGCGATTGAGGCGGAGGCTAGGAAAATCGACGCGAGGAATGGCGGCTCGATCACGAAAAACAGGATGAAGCCTGCGACGATCGCGACTACGCTCGCGATTATCGCGAAGACCATGCTCACCGTGCGCAACTGCGCCATCGCAGATCTCCCGAGCCACGGCCGTGAAACGATTCGCTTGACGCCGGGGCGCATCCGAGTATACGCCGTGGGTTCATCGCACGGGTCGCTGGACCGGGCCGATTGGGGGTCTTGAAATGATGCGCATTCGCTATCCAAGCTCGCGCCGAAAGCTGCTGACCTGTCTGATTGTCGCGATTGTCGCCGCAGTTGCAACCGCGTATCCGAGCCACGCGCAACTGGGCGAGTCGGGGCTCGATTGGCAGCAGCGCTTCCTCGGAATCCTGCCGCTGGTCAAGCCTGATCCGAGAGATCCCGTGGTCGTGACGGTCAACGGCGCGCCGATCACGGCGGCGGAAATCGCCGACTACGCGAAGACCGAAGCGCGGATGATCAATGCGACCAGCACCGAAGAATCCAAGGCGGTGTTTCGCGACGCGAGCGAGAATCTAATCAACCGGCAACTGCTGCTGCAGGAAGCGGCGAAACGAAAGATCACGATTCCCGACGCGGAGGTCGCGCAGCGCGCGCGCGAGTTCCAGGTTGGCGGCGCCGAAGGCCAGACCGTTCCGCAGAGCGGCGCGCCGGATGCGCAACTGATGAACGCGGTGCGCGGGTCGATGATGATCGAGAAGATGCTCGACGACGAATTCCGGGCGCATCACGTGCAGCCGACCGACGCGCAGATTCAGCAATACTACGACGAGCATCGCGATCTGTTCGTCAAGGATCCCGGCGAGGTGCAAATCGCGCATATCGCGGTGAAGCTTCCCGCCAACGCGACCGACGCACAGAAGAAAGCGGCGGCCGAAAAGATAATCAAGATTTACAAGGAAGCGGAGAAGAGCAAGGACTTCGCCGCGCTGGCGAAGCAGAACTCCGAAGACACGGAATCGGCGGCGAAGGGTGGCGACCTTGGCTACTTTCGGCCGGGAGTGTTACCACCGGTGATCGACAAGATGGTGTTCGCGACGCCCGTCGGGCATCTGACGCAAATCGTCGAGTCGAATCTCGGCTACAGTTTTATCAAGGTGGTTTCGCGGCGCGGCGGGACGATTTCGCCGTTGTCGGAGGTGAAGGCGAAGATCGCGATGTTCATCCTCGACGAAAATGAGGATGCGGTCGTGAAGGAGATCATCAAGAAGATCGCGAAGGGGGCGAAGATCGAATTCAAGAGCCCGCCGACGCAGAGCGCAGGCGCGAAGCCGGAGGCGCAGAACTAAGAGTCTAATGTGAAACCCCTCCGGGGTTTCACGCTTCCTTGGGCAGGGGTGACCCCTGCACCCAGTACTAAGGCTAGGATGTAAGTAGACGGCCGCCTTCCAGGGTCAGGATTGCGCCGGTGGCGAAGTCGGTCTCGCAGAAGAAGAGCACGGCGCGGGCCACGTCTTCGGGCGAGCCCATTTTTTTTGTCAGCGTGCGACTTACGAGGCGTTCCACCTCGGCCTTGGTGTAGTTTTCGGGGGGCGTCACCATCCCTAGCGCTATGCAGTTCACCTGGACTTCGGGCGCAAGTTCTTTGGCGAGAGCCTTTGTGAGCCCGATGAGTCCACTCTTCGCGACTGAATACGGCAAGTAGTCTTTGTATGGGCGGATGCCGGCCCAATCTCCAATATTGATGATTTTTCCGGCGCCATTCCGGCGCATCGCAGCGCCCGCATACTTCGACAGGAAAAACGGCGCCTTGAGGTTGGTGTCGAGGTTCGCGTCCCAGTTGCGCTCGGTGATCTCGGCGAGCGGCGTGGGTGCGAAGACCGACGCGGAGTTGACGAGGACGTCGATTTGGCCGAACGCGTCGAGGATGCTCGCGACCATCTGCTCGATTTCGGCGACGTTCTCGAGATTGGCGCGGAACGCCTGCGCCTTAGCGCGCTTGCTCGCGATTTCGGCGACGACTGCGTCGGCTTCGGCCTGCGAGGTGCGATAGTGCACCGCTACTGATGCGCCTTGTTCGGCGAACTTTAGTGCGATCGCACGTCCGACGCGGCGACCTGCGCCGGTTACCAGTGCGACTTTTCCTTTTAGGTCCATCGTGAGATTTCAGAATTGAGGATGAAGAAGAGAATGTTGCGTCAGGAACCTAACCCCTAACCCCTTCCCACTGTGGGAAGGGGGACCGGACCTAGGACAGTGATGCGTGGATTGCCTTGACCAGTGCGAGGTTGTCGGAGTGGCCGGTCTTCGACGCGGTGACGTGTGCGTGCAGCGGGCGCCCGAGCAGGTAGAGGTCGCCGATGAGGTCGAGGACCTTGTGGCGCGCGAATTCGTCGGCGAAGCGGAGCGTGGTGTTCACGACTTTGTCGTCGTCGACGAGGATCGCGTTGTCGAGACGGGCACCGCCGCCGAGGCCAAGTTCGTTGAGCTTGCGGAACTCGCGGACCGAGCCGAAGGTGCGCGCCGGTGCAATTTCGCGCGTGTATGCGCCGGGCGAAGTCAGCTCGAAGTGCAACTGCTGAATGCCGATCGGTTTTGGGTAATCGAGATTGTAGTCGACGATCAGATGGTCGGCGGGCTCGGCCATTATAAATTCGAGACCCTCGCCTTCCTCGCCAATTGTCACCTTGCGCCTGATTCTGAGCGGCTCGACGGTCGCGTCCTGCTCGGTGAGTCCGGCTTCGGCAATCTGCTTGCAAAACTCGAGCGCCGAGCCGTCGAGCGCGGGCACTTCGTCGTCGGTCTTGATGAGAAGGTTGGTGATGCCAAACGCGTGCAGCGCCGACAGCAGGTGTTCCACCGTGCGGACCGAGCGGCCGCCGCTGGTCAGCGTGGTGTTGTAGCCGGTGTCGGTGACGTTCTCGAAGCGGACCGGAATCGCGGTCTCGTCGGCGAGCGAAGTGAACACGATGCCAAATCCCGCGGGCGCCGGATGCAGAATGACTCCGGTCTTAAGCCCGCTGTGAAGCCCCTGCCCGCCCATCACGATCGAGCGCGCGATGGTTCGCTGCGGAATCGCGCCCGCGCGGATTGCCTCGCGGCCGGCGGCGCGGACTTCGGCGCTCATGCCGCGCGTGTTGGACGGATCCGGGCCGGCGGAGTCGCCCTCGAGCGCACGCGCGATCGACGCGAGCAATCCACTGACCGAGAACGGTTTCTGAATGAAGTCCGCGGCGCCGAGTTTCGTCGCCGCGACGGCGCTCTGGATGTTGGCGTGGCCGGAAATCATGATGACCGGCACGCGCGGCTGCTCGGATTTGATCCGCCGGAGCAACTCGATGCCGTCCATCTCGGGCATCCACACGTCGAGCAGCACGATGGCGGGACTCTCGCGCGCAATCAGATCCATCACGCCCGGCGCGTGGCCGGTGTCGACGACGCGAAAGCCTTCGTCGCTCAAAATTCCGCGCAATGAGGACCTGATCCGCTCCTCGTCATCCACCACCAGCACGGTTTCATTCACGTGAAATTCTCTCCGGGAAAGCGTTTTGCTGCTTCGTCGCAGCGCGGTGAGGATCGCATCAGCCGGTTGCCTTTGCGAATGGCTGGGATTTTACGGGAAACTCGAGCACAAATCTACTTCCGCGCGGCCGGTTATCGGTCACGCGGACGAAGCCGTGATGGTCGGTGACGACCGCGGAAACGATCGCGAGGCCGAGTCCGGTGCCGCCTTTTTTGCCCGAATAGTACGGCTCGAAGATACGGGTGCGCAGGCGCGGATCGATTCCCGGGCCGTTGTCGGCGACTTCGAGCGTCACGATCGAGTCGTCGGGGCGCCGATGGCTGCGCACCTCGATCTTCGGGCCGGCGCCGTTATGACTGATGGCGGTGACGGCGGCGACCGCGTTGTCGAGCAGGTTGACGAGCGCGCGCTTCATCGCGTCGCGATCGATCGGGATGAGCGGTATCGCGGGGTCGAGCGCGAGCGCGAACTCGACGCCGGGATTCGCCTCGCGGAAGTTCGCGACGGTCTCGGCGGCGAGCGCGTTGATATCGCCGGGAACGGGATTCAGATGCGGCATCCGCGCGAACGCCGAGAATTCGTTGACCAGCCGCTTGAGATCCTCGACTTCGCCGATGATGGTTTTTGTGCATTCCTCGACCAGCGTCGATTCGATTCCGGGGCGCGCGCCGAGCTGGCGCCGCAGACGTTCGGCCGAGAGCTGGATCGGAGTCAGCGGATTCTTGATCTCGTGCGCGATGCGGCGCGCGACTTCGCGCCACGCTTCCATCCGCTCGACCTTGGCAATCTGGCTGACGTCCTCGAAGAACAGCACCGTTCCGGCCGGCTCGTTGGGGGCGTCGCCGAGCGGACTCGCGGTCATCATCAGCTCGGTCTCGTTGCCCGCGATTTCGAGTTTGACGGTCGAGCGGGCTTCGCGCGGGCGCGTGGCAAAGGCGAATACGTCGTCGAGCGCGCGGGCCAACGTGGGCGGGAACGCGCCCTGGTAGTTGCGGCCGATGACGTCGGCGGCGCTGATATCGAGCAGCCGCTCGGCGCATGGATTGATCGTGGTGACGACGCCCTCGTGATCGAGTCCGACTACGCCCGCCGAGACGTTGCGCAGCAGAGTCTCGGTGTACTGGCGCCGGCGCTCGAGTTCGGCGGCGGACGCGCGCAGATCTGCGGTCATCTGATTGAAGGAATCGACGAGCTGCCCGATCTCGTCGTCGCCAACGGCGGGAATGCGGAAATTGAGATCGCCGCCGGCGATCGCCTGCGTGCCGCGCGCGAGCAATTTTATCGGGCCGGTGATTCCGCGCGAGAGAAAAATCCCGAACCAGCTCGCCAGCGTCACGACGACGAGTCCAATCAGCACCAGCGTTAGCAGGTAGCTGTTCATGATGGGCTGGCGGAGGATTCGGAGCTGAAAGTAATCCTCGGAGACGCGCGAGATGTTGGTGGCGCGGGTCGCGAGGCTCTGCGGCAGATAGTAATCGACCAGCACCGCGCCCAGCACGTTGTCGGTTTCGCTGGAGACGTAAATCGGCGCGGAGCCGCGGACCACGTCGGCGCTGCCGAGGCGATCGGTGCGCGTGAGCGCCTGTCCCTTCAGGGTTTGCGAGATGATCGGCGAATCAGGCGAGGCGCCGATGCCGGTGGGCGTCTTGGGGCTGATGTCGATGAGCAGCAGTTTGCGATCGGCGGAGAAGACCTCGATCGTGCCGAGGTTGTATTCCTGCTGGCGCTTGTTGATGAACGTTTTGAGCTCGTCGCGTTTTTGCGGCGCGAGCAGGCCCTGCGCGGAGATCTCGCCGGCCAGCACGCGCGCGAAATGCGACGCGTTGTTGGCCGAGTTCAGGTAGTAGGTCTTCGCGATTTCGAGCGAGTCGTTGAGAATCTGCTCGTACTCGGGATTGAACCAGCTGTTGATGTCGGCGTGCAGGAACACGCCCGACACGTAGAGCAGGAACGCGCTCGGAATCAGCGCGACCGCGATGAATCCGGCCACCAGGCGCACCTGGAATTTCGAGCCGATCAATCCGCGGCGGCGCTCGAAGATGACTTTGGCGAGATTGCGGCCGACCAGGAACAGCATCAGGCCGAGCAGCAGGAAGCTCAGGTTGAAGAGCGAGATGACGGCGAGATTCGAGACCAGCGAGGTGTGACGGGTCAGCGGCGGCAGCTCGGTTTGCGCGAGCACGAATGCGACGAGAGTCGCGCCTGCGACGCCGACTGCGATAAGCTCGCGACGGCGTCGCTTGCGCTCTGCGAGCCGATGCGGGCTTACCGGCTTTTTGGGTTTTTCCACCGCCAAAGCGTCAACGCCTCATCAACGAAAGCACTATGGTTGCGACGATGCTGAGAAGAATGCAGGTGGCGAGCGGAAAATAAAAGGTGAAGCTACCGCGCCGGATGTAGATGTCACCGGGCAGCTTGCCCACATACGGCACACACGAGAATCCCCACAACGCCAGTCCCACGACTGCGATCGCGATACCGGCGAAGACCAGGCTTTTTCCTATCGGCGCCATCTGCCCGCTGCCTCGGCACCGATTGTACAAGACGGACGGCCTTGGCAATACACGGGCGCCCTCTCCCGCTCGACGGCTCTAGGCGTGGGCGTGCGCGTGCGATTTGGCGCCGGCAGCCTCGCGCGCGGCGTTCGTCTCCTTGATTATTTTCTCGGCGACGGGCGCCGGGGCCTCTTCGTAGTGCGAGAAGTGTTGCTCGAAGGAGCCGCGGCCCGACGTGATCGAGCGCAGGTCCGGCGCGTACTTCAGCACCTCCGACATCGGCACCTGCGCCTTGATCACCTGGCCGTTACCCTTGCTGTCCATGCCGAGGACTTTGCCGCGGCGCGAGTTCAGATCGCCAATCACGTCGCCCATGCACTCATCGGGACATGCAACTTCGATCGCGACGATCGGTTCGAGGATGATCGGCCGGGCTTTTTCCAGACACGCCTTGAAGCCCATCGAGGCCGCGATCTGAAACGCCATGTCCGACGAATCGACGTCGTGATAGCTGCCGTCGAAGACAGTGACTCTGACGTCCACCATCGGATAGCCGGCCAGGAATCCGTCGGGCAGCGTGTTGCGGACGCCTTTTTCGACCGACGGAATGAAGTTTCGCGGGATGACGCCGCCGACGATGTTGTCGACGAACTCGAAGCCCTTGCCGCGAGGCATCGGTTCGATCTTGAGCCAGCAATCGCCGTATTGCCCGCGGCCGCCCGACTGACGCTTGTACTTGCCTTGCGCCTCGGCGCGTCCCTTGATCGTTTCCTTGTAGGGAACCTTGGGCGCCTGCAACTCGACGTCGACGTTGAATTTCCGGCGCAGCTTTTCGACCGTGATTTCGATATGCATCTGGCCGGTACCCGACAAGATGATGTCGTGGGTCTGCGGATCGCGATGCATCTCGAGCGCGAGGTCCTCCTCGATCAGCTTCTGCAGCGCGGCCGAGGACTTCTCCTCGTCGCTCTTGGTCTTCGGACGAATCGCGAAAGAAATCACGCCCGCCGGACGCGTCAGCGGCGGCATCACGAGCACCGGCGCCTTCTCGTCGCATAGAGTGTCGCCGGTGGTGGTATCCTTCAGCTTGGCGACGGCGACGATTTCGCCGGCGATCGCGCTGGCGATGGGCGACTGCTTCTTGCCTTCGAGCCGCAGCAACTGGCCGAAGCGTTCCTTCGTTTCGCGCGTCGAGTTGAACACGGCCCCATCGGTTTGAGCGCGGCCCGAAATTATGCGGAAGATCGAGAGCTTGCCGGCGAACGGATCGATCATCGTCTTGAACACCAGCGCCGCGAAAGGCGCTGCGGGATCGGCGGAACGGCCCACGGGCTCGCCGGTGGTGGGATTCTGGCATTCCACGAACGGACGCTCGTTGGGCGCTGGCAGGAACGTCGTGATCGCGTCGAGCAGCGGCGCGATACCGATATTCTTTGCGCCCGAGCCGCAGAAGACCGGAGTGATCTTGCGCTCGACTACGGCGGCATGCAGTGCAGTGCGGACTTCAGCGTCGTCGAGAGTCCCCTTGTCGAGATATTTTTCGAGCAACTCGTCGTCGGTCTCGGCGACCGCTTCGAACAGCGCGGTGCGCGCTGCTTCCGCGCTCGCCTTCAGCTCGGCGGACAATTCCTCTTCCTTGAATTTCCCGCTGGTGTCGGTGTAGGTCAGCGCCTTCATCGCGAGCACGTCCACGATGCCCTTGAAGCCGAGCTCCTCGCCAATCGGAATCGTCAGCGCGACGGCGCGCGCGCCGAGCACCTTCTCGAGATCCTTCATCGCGGCGTCGAAGCTGGTGCGTTCGCGATCGAGCCGCGACACGAACGCGATTCGCGGCAGCTTGAGGTCCTCGCTCGCGGCCCAGATTTTTTCCGATTCGATCTTGGTGTCGGCGCCCGGGCTTATCAGCATCACGACGCCGTCCACCGCGCGCAGAGTCGTCAGCGTCTCGGGCAGGAAGGCGGTGTAGCCGGGCGTATCGGCGAAAACTACTTCGGTCTTTTTCCAGTTGAGATGATTGAACGCGGAACTTATCGAAATGTGATGCTTGGTTTCTTCGGGCTCGAAGTCCATCGCGGCCGAGCCGTCGTCGGGCCGCCCCAGTCTCGGCGCCGCGCCTGCCGTGAAGAGCATCGCGTCGGCGGCCTGCGTCTTCCCGGTCCCGCCCTGGCCCACGATTGCGATTGTCCTAAGCCGTCCGATTTCCTCCACTGCCATGGAGCTTACCTCTCAGCTTGCCCGCCGGGACCAGCGCCGATTTCAGAGCGCCGCGCCCCGATCGATGCAGTTATTTCGCGTTGATCACATAAACCTACTCGTACGCCCCCTCCACGCTCACCTCACCCGCGACGATTCGCTCGACGCGGTCTCCGATGTCTAGCAGCAGTGCACCCGTCGCGTCGATTCCCTTGACCACTCCCGATTGGCGCCGCCCGCCGTCCACAATCGCGATGCGCCTGCCGGTCAGCGCCGAGAAGCGCTCCCACGCCGGGCGGACCGCCTCGAAGCCGCGCGTCAGAGATTCCATATAGCGGGAGTCGAGCAGATTAAAAAGCGAATCGGCGATCGCAATCCGGTCGCATGCGTGCCCGGTCGCGATTCGCATCGAGGTCGCCTTGTCGCGGAGCTCAGGCGGGAGGTCGTTGGCGGCGAGGTTGATATTGAGGCCGACGCCGAGCAGCACGCAGTCGAGATTCTGGCGCGCGTCTGTCACCGCCTCGGCGATTATGCCGCCGGCCTTGCGTCCGCGCAGCCACACGTCGTTAGGCCATTTGAGCGCGACGAGTCCCGGCGCCTCGCGCTCGAGCGCCTCGGCGGCCGCGACGCCGGCGACCAGGCTCATGCGCGGTACGTCGGCGAGCGGAATCGGCGGGCGGAGGATTATCGTGGTGTACAGGTTGACGCCGGACGGCGAATGCCACGTGCGGCCCATCCTGCCCCGCCCCGCGGTCTGCTGCTCGGCGATTACGAGCGTGCCCTGATCGGCGCCGCTCGCGGCCAACTCGCGCGCGGCTTCCTGGGTGGAGTCGATCTCGTCGAAATAATGGATTCGCCAGCCGATTCGGCCCGGCGCGCCTCGTTCGATAGCAAGATAAGGATTCTGAGGTATCACTTTAACTTCCAAACATCGGGCGCGCACGGCGCCCGCCAATCAGACCGCGTCAATTCTCATGCTGATATCCAGAAATCGCGCAGAATGGGTCAGCGCGCCGACCGAAATTAGATCGGCGCCGGCCTCGGCGATCGCGCGAACCGTCTCGAGCGTCACGCCTCCGGAGACTTCGAGCTGAACTTTAGATCCCGCCAGCGCGCGCGCTTTGCGGACGTTGTCTAGTGTCATGTTGTCGAGCAGGATCGCGTCGGCGCCGGCTTTAAGTGCTTCTTCAACTTGCGCGAGCGTCTCGCATTCGATCTCGATTTTGAGCGTGTGCGGCGCGACCCGGCGCGCGCCCTCGATTGCCTTCGTCACCGTGCCCGCCGCTGCGATATGGTTCTCCTTGATCAGCACGCCGCTGTCCAGGCCCAGGCGATGGTTGCGCCCGCCGCCGACGCGGACCGCATACTTCTCGACGACGCGCAGGCCCGGATGAGTCTTGCGCGTGTCGATAATTTTCGCGTGAGTACCGGCGACCGCGTCGACGAATGCGCGCGTCGTCGTCGCGATTCCCGACAGCAACTGCACGAAGTTAAGCGCGGTGCGCTCGCCGATCAGCAATCCCGCGAGCTTGCCGTCGATCTCGGCGAGCAGATCGCCAGCCTTCAGTTGTGCGCCTTCAGGCGCGAGCGCAACTATTCGGGGCTCGGCACCCGCGTGCCGCATAACGGGCTCGATTAGGATGCCGCCGGCGAGAATCATGCGCGGTTCCTTGACCGTGATCCTCGCGCGGCCCATCGCGCCGAGAGCAACGGTCGCCGCCGTCGTGATATCGCCCTGCCCCACGTCCTCAGCGAGGGCACGCTTGATGAGTTCGGTGGGATCGAATTGCTTGAACAGTTCCACAGACGCCTATGAGTCAGAATGTAGAGCGAATCGATGAAACCGTGGTTGGGGGTGAGTCGGCCAGGCGTCGAGAAAGATCCGGGGTCCCTCGGCTACGCTCGGGATGACACCAGAAATCAGACGACGGAGAAGGATTCGCGCGATCACTCATGCGGGTTCGCCGAGTTGTTGAAGTTGCTCTTTCAGCAGATATTGCTGGCCTCGAAGAGCCTCGCGGCGCTGCTCGACTTCCGTCCTGGTTTCTGGGTCTGCTTTCGTCAGGAATTTTTGATCGTTCAGTCGCGCCTCGTGCTGATTGAAGTGCTTATCAACTTCGGCCAATTGTTTTTTCAGTTTCTGGCGCGCGACCTCGAAGTCATATCCTTCAGGCGCAGCCACGCCGACGTCGCCAAACGAGACCTGTGTAAATACGACGTTCGCGTCTGGATACTCATTTAGTGTGTGGGTGACCTCCTCGAGTTTCGCGAGGGTCTTTGCATACGGCAGCCATCGACCAAAATCTTCGAATGATGTGACACTCATTCGCTTGGCGAATGCTTGGACACGCTGGCCCGGATGCCACCCGAGTAGCGAGCGCAACGAGTTGATCGCTTCGGTCGCTTCGATGCAGCGATTCATGTCGGCTTCTTCTTCCGCCGAGAGCGGATTTTCCGCCGACGGCTCGGGGTACTTCGCGATCGGTAGATGCGCCGCGAGGTTTGGCTCGTCGAGATAGGGGCGAATCACCTGCCATATTTCTTCGGACACGAACGGCATGAACGGATGCAGCAAGCGCAGCATCTTGTCGAATACGTTGATCAGCACCCATCGCGCGCCTGCCTGGCGCTCGTCGCCGGCCTTGAGCGGCTCCTTGGACAGCTCGATGTACCAATCACAGAACTCGTGCCAGATGAACTGGTAGAGCTTCATCGCCGCGACGTTGAATTCGTACGCGTCGATCGAGCTGCTAACGTCGCGAATCGTGTCGTCGAGGCGCGACAGGATCCATCGCTCGGCCAGTCCGAGCTTTGCGATCTCAACTTTCGGCAGTGGTTGCGGAGCACCTTCCAGATTCATCATCACGAAGCGGGCGGCGTTCCAGATTTTGTTCGCGAATGCGCGCGACGCTGCGAACCTGTCTTGCGACAGGATAACGTCGCGGCCCTGCGCCGCCAACTGCGCCAGCGTGAAGCGGACCGCGTCGGCGCCGTAGTCGTTCATCAAATCGAGCGGGTCAACGACGTTGCCCTTCGTCTTGCTCATCTTCTTGCCGGCGGTGTCGCGAACCAGCGGCGTGATGTACACGTCCTTGAACGGGACTTTGTCGGTGAACTCCAGCCCGAACATCATCATGCGCGCGACCCAGAAAAATATTATGTCGAATCCCGTCAGCAGCAGGCTGGTCGGGTAGTAGCGCGCAAAGTCCGGAGTGTCGTCCGGCCAGCCGAGCGTCGACATCGGCCACAGGCCCGAACTGAACCAGGTGTCGAGCACGTCGTCATCCTGGACGATGTCGGAGCCGTCGCACTCGGGGCATCGCGATGGCCGCTCGGCGGCGACGATCAGATGGTCGCATCGGACGCATCGGTAGGCGGGAATCCGATGGCCCCACCACAATTGCCGCGAGATACACCAGTCGTGGATGTTTTCGAGCCAGCTGAAGAATGTGTTCTCCCAGAACTTCGGATGAAAAGTCGTGTCGCCCTTGCGCACCGCTTCCATCGCGCGATCGGCCATCTCGCGCATCCGCAGGAACCACTGCTCGGAGAGCATCGGCTCGACGATCGTGTCGCATCGCGAGCACACGCCGACGGCGTGCTTATGCGGCTCGATCTTTTCGAGAAGTCCCGCGAGCTCGAGGTCCTTGACGACTTGCTTGCGAGCTTCCTCGCGCGAAAGACCGCGGTATGGTCCGGCGTTCTCGTTCATGTGGGCGGTGCCGTCGAGAATCGAGATCTGCTCGAGGCCATGACGTTTGCCGAGTTCGAAGTCCACCGGGTCGTGCGCGGGTGTAACTTTCAAGGCGCCGGTGCCGAATTCGCGATCGATCGCAGCGTCGGCAATGACCTTTATCTCGCGTCCCACCAGCGTAAGCCGAAGCGTCTTGCCAACGTACGACCGGTAGCGCTCGTCTTCGGGATTCACGGCGACGGCGGTGTCACCGAGCATCGTCTCGGGCCGCGTCGTCGCGATTGTGATGGCTCCCGAGCCGTCGGCGAGCGGGTAGCGGATGTACCAGAGGCTGCCTTGAACGTCCTTGTGATCGACTTCGAGATCGGACAGCGCCGTTTCGCATCGCGGACACCAGTTGATGAGCCGCATCGCGCGGTAGATGAGTTTCTTGTTGTAGAGATCGACGAAGACTTTGGTGACCGCGTTGGACAGCCCCGCGTCCAGCGTGAAGCGCTCGCGGCTCCAGTCGCATGACGCGCCGAGCCGGCGCAACTGGTTCAGGATTCGGTCGCCGTAAGTCTCGCGCCATTGCCAGACGCGATCGACGAACGCGTCGCGGCCAAGCTGATGACGGTCCTTGCCCTCTTTTGCGAGGTCCTTCTCGACCGCATTCTGCGTGGCGATTCCCGCATGGTCGGTGCCGGGCAGCCACAGCGTGTTGTAACCCTGCATCCGGCGCGTGCGCACGATGATGTCCTGCAGCGAGACGTTGAGCGCGTGGCCGAGATGGAGCTGGCCGGTGACGTTCGGCGGCGGAATAACGACCGAGAAGACTTTGCCCTCGCGCGCGGGATCGGCCTTGAAGTAGCCGAGGTCGATCCACTTCTGAAACCATCGTTCTTCAGCGGACTTGGAATCGAATGTTTTGGGCAGATCCACCAGTGTCGCTCCGTCGAAAAAAGGGCGCCGGGCGCCCTGGCCTCAAATCATATTGTCCCGCCGGTCGCCTCTCAAGCGCGATGCGCTCACGCCAATCCGTCGGGTCGATCTACAGCTTGTAAAATCGAGGTGGTTAATAATATCGTGCCCATGCTTGGACCTGGGGACGGGCTGTATTCGATTCGGGAGGGGACACTTCATGGCTGACGCGTTTCGCAAACTGGGTATGGCAGCGGCGCTTGGAGCGTTGCTGCTGGCGGGCGGGATTTCGGGTTGCAGCTCGATTTCCACCGACCATGTCGATTGCAACGTCGTGAAGCTGCAGCAGCAATCGGGTCGTTCCGATGCCGAGATCGCATCGGCCATCGGTGCCAGCGAAGCGGACGTCGCAAAGTGCCACGGCCCGGAACATACGAGCAACAAGGATTCGACTGACGCGATCCCCTCACCTAATTGACGCGCGCCACGGCGCCAGTGAACGACTGGATTGGTGCGAGAGAGGGGACTTGAACCCCTACGAGCTTGCGCTCACAAGGTCCTGAGCCTTGCGCGTCTGCCATTCCGCCACTCTCGCGTCCGAGGGCAAGAGTATACGGTTTAACCGGCTGATGATTCCAATTCAAGACGAGCTTCGGACGCTCGCGCGGCCATCTTGAGCGCGCGGCCTCAGTGCAACAGAATTCGCAGTTACGATGAGTGAACGGGTTCGCGGTGCGATTGCGCTTGCGCCGGCGCCGATGCCGTCATCGCTCGCGCTGGACTTGAGTGCGGGCGACGGCCTCTCGAGCCGTCTCCTGGCGGAGCGCGGATGGCGCGTGGTCTCGACCGAGTATCGCACCCGCAAACCCGGCTGGGTGGCGGTCAACCTCAACAACGATCTCCCGTTTCGTCCGGCGCGTTTCGACCTGGTGATGATGCTGGAAGTGATCGAGCATCTCGCCGACATCCCGCACATGCTCGCCGAGATCGCGCGTATGATGCGGCCGGGCGGCGTCGCGATCGTCACGACGCCCAATCGCCTGAACGTCGCCTCGCGAATACATTACCTGCTGAGCGGCTACTACAAGGGACGGCGCGCGCCGCTGGCGTACAAGTATCGCGTCGCGGACGGTCGCAACTGGCATGTGATGGGCCTCAACGACCTGCATTGGATCGCGTGGGGCGCGGGGCTGCGGATGGACGCGCTCGGGCGGAGCCGGCGCAAGCTGCGCTCGCGAATTTTTGCGCCGATTCTGTGGCCGTTCATCGCGGGATTCTCGTGGATGCTCTATGGACGCGGCGTAAAAGACCCGGAGCAGCGCAGAATCAATCGCGAGCTGTTTGGTTTCATGACCAGCGCGAGCCTGCTGATGGATGAAAACATCATCATGCGATTTCGTAAAATCCAGGAACCCGAAATCGAAAAACATTGAAGACGACTGTCATCGTTGCGACGCACAACCGGCCCGACTCGATGCGGCGGCTGATTGCGAGCCTCGCACCTGAGCTTGCGACGGGTTCGCGCGAGATAATCGTTGCCGAGAACGGCACGCCCGCGCCGATGGAACTGGGGCTCGAAGGCGCACCGCTCAAGCATCTGCACGAACCGCGCGCGGGCAAGTGTCGCATTCAGAATCGCGCAATCGCGGAGGCGACGGGCGAACTAGCGGTCTTCCTCGACGACGACCTGGTCGTTGTGCCGGGCTATCTCGCGGCGGTCGAGGAGTTCTTCGATACGCATCGCGAGTTTGCCGCGATGAAGGGGCGAATCCTCGCGGCCGAAGATCCCGAAAAAAAAGTCGGACCGATGGCAGTGTATCTCGACCTGCCGATCGCCGACCACGGTGACGAAGTGATCGAGGTGCGGGGAGTGCTCGGCGCGAACATGGCTTTTCGTTCGGACGCGCTCAAGCAAGTTGGATCATTCGACGAGCGGCTAGGGCCTGGCGCCGGTGGGCATGAGGAAGAAACCGAGATGTCGCAGCGGCTTCGGCGCGCGGGCTTTCGAATCGGCTATGCGCCGAAAGCTCTCGTCTATCACGAAGTTGACGCGACGCGCGCGAATCGCGAACGATTCATCAGGATTGCGCGTGAGCGCGGCCGATGCCGGATGCTGCATGAGAAGCATTCCGCCGTTGACGTAATCGCGAAGAACGCGATCGCATGGATGAGGTTGCGAATCGCGCAGTTGACGGGCGCCGGCCTGCCGCGAATCGCGCGCGAGGAACGGCGGCTAGCAGTCGCGCGCGGAATGTTCGACGGCCTGGGCGGGTAGAAATCACCTTATCTAATGTGAAACCCACCGCGGGTTTCACACTTCCTTGGGCAGGGGTGACCCCTGCACCCAGTGCTAAGAAAAGATGCGGGACTTCGTGTTAGGACTTTTTCTCATCTGAGCGCGGCGAAGATTCAGCTTATCGATTCGAGCAGCGCGTTTAACTCCTCGGCGTAGCGGGTCCAGGTGAATTTTTCGGCCGTCTCGCGGGCTTCGGGACTGAGACTTGCGGGCGCGTCGAACAGCGCGCCAAGACGGAGCGCGACCTCGCCTACATCGTCGGGATTGTCGACTCGAAACCCGCGCATCGAGGGCGGTATCAACTCGGCGACGCCTGAGAACGCACTGGTCATCGCGGGCAATCCGGATGCCATCGCCTCCATCACGACGTTGCCGAACGGCTCGAACAGCGAGGGCATCGCAAACGCGTCCGCCGCGTGGAAGATCGCCTCGACGTTGGGTTGCGGACCCATGAAGACTACGCGCCCTCCGACGTTGAGGGCGCGAGCGCGGCGCGCGAATTTTTCCGTCTGCCGATCGGCGCCTGCTACCAGCAGGAACCCACCGCCCGCGACCAGCGGCCACGCTTCGATGAGGAATCCCAAGCCCTTGCGCGCGAAGCCGTTGCCGACGAAAGCGACCACGCGCGCGCTGGCCGGAACGACAAACTTCTGGCGAATTGTGGCGCGTTCCGACGCGTCGTTGGCGGGACGGAAGCGGTCGAGATCGACGCCGTTGTAAATCGTGACCGTTTTTTCAGGCGCGAGGCCGAACTCGCGAATCAGATCGTCGCGAACGAAATTCGACACCGCGATTACGCGCTTCAGGCCGTGATGCTGAAAGGCCTGGCGCTCGACGAGCATCTGCACCCGGTGATAGGGGCTCATCCGCATCGCCGCCGCGCCGAGAGCGCCGCGCCATTTTCGCGCCGCGCGGACATAGCTGGCGTGCGCACCGCCGCCTGAGCGCATCAGGTCGGCGCCGACGCATCGCGCGAAGCTCAGCACCAGGTCGGCTCCCGTGCGCCGCGCGGCAGGGGCGGCAGTCCATCCGAATCGCAGCAGCGACAGGGTACGTCCGAGCCTCGGGCCGGCGCCGACGCGATGGACCTCCCAGCCGCCGGTTGCGCCGCGGATCTCGTCCGCGAAAATAGACACGTGATGGCCCGCCGCGCGCAGTCCTTGCGCCGTAACGATCAGATCGCGCTCGGTCCCGCCGCCTGCACTATCGAAACGGCGCGTCAGGAGCGCTATCCGCATCGCACGACGCTCCCGGCCAAAAGATGCGCGACGCTTTGCCGTATGATAATTTTCAACGCGGGATGTGAGGTGGGGGAATGATCGAAATTCAATGCACCAGTTGCCACACCCGGTATCGGATTGACGAGCGGGTCCTGCCCGACGATACACCGACCTTCAAGTGTTCGCGATGCGGCCACGTGTTCAACGCGGACCCGGCGCCCGCAAGGCCTCGCAAACCGGCTCCACAAGCCGCTGAGAGCGAATCGCAACCGGCGCGTACGATCCGACCCGCGCGGCCGCGGCCAAGCGCGCTCAAGTCGCAGGTCGAAAGCGACGTGGTCAAGCGCGAGCCGGTCGCGGAACCGCGGCCAACTATTGCACCTGAGCCCCAGGCTCGCGCGCCGCGATCCACCCCACGTCCGAGCGCGCCCGTTGAGCGCAAGATGCCACAGGCGCCGCCCGATGAACCCGAAGTTCGCGGCAAAGGAGAACGGAGCGAGCCGGACGCTGACGATCCGCTCAATCGCCCCTTCGGCGAGCGCGAGCAAAAGGCCGACACCGGCGAAAACCTGCGATTCGACTTCAGCGACGAGCGCAAAGCATTCGGCGATGCGCCGCCGGAGCATGAGCTCGAGCGTCCCGAGCCCCACGGCGCCGGATGGCAGGTGGGCGAGCCGCCGGCTGAATTCGAATCCCCACCAACCCGCCGCGCGCCTACGAGCATAGACGAGCCCGACGCGGCGCCGCGCCCGCCCACTCCGGTGCGCCGCATGGCTGCGACGCTGCTGGCCGACGCGCCTCGATTTGCGCCGACGCCCCCGTCCGCGCAGGCCGCAGGCTTCCACTTCGGGCAGGCCGACGATAGCGCCGACACAGTGTCGCCCGGCGCAACTCATGCGTCGGGAGTTTTTCTCGCGATGTTTTTTTTCGTGGCGATCGTTTTCCTCGGTGCAAGCGCGCTCATCTGCGACGAGCCTGCCGCCAGCGCGCGCATTCTCAGCCAGTCGCCGCTCAGCAATTACTTCGCGCGGCCCATTGTACCCGCGATGCTGGTGACGCTGCACGGCGTCCGCTCGAAGTATTACACGCTCAAGGGCGGCCATGTCGCGTTGGTGATAACCGGCAATGCGGAAAACGTCGGACCGCGCCCGTTGCATCTGGTCAAGATCGACGCCTACCTGATTGGCGACGGCGCGCATCCGCTCGCCAGCCAGAGCGTCTATTGCGGCAACGAGCTCTCGGCCACGATGCTCGGAGAGATGACGCCGCGCGAGATCGAGTTCTCGCAGGCGCTGAGTCCGCAGAAGGCGTTCGCGATGGAGCCGTCGTCGTCGGCGCCGTTCCTGATGGTGTTCATCGATCCTCCCGCGGGCGCCGGCAACGTCAGAATCGCGGTGTCAAAGGCGGCCGCGACGCTTAACGCTTCCGATTCCGGCGCGACCTCCGCGCCACCGGCCTGAATCGCGGCGCCGCGACTACTCCTTCTCGCGCGCGAGCAGCTCCGCGTATTCCTCGGCGTCCATCAATTCTTCGAGATCGCTCATGTCCGTGATCTTCACCTTGATCAGCCATCCGTCGCCGTACGGATCTTCGTTGACGGTTTCGGGGCTCTCGGGCAGGTCTTCGTTGATCTCGATGACGGTGCCGGTGACCGGCGCGTAGATGTCCGAGACGGCCTTGACCGACTCGACGACGCCGAACGGATCGTCCTTGCTGACCTTGTCGCCGACCGCGGGCAATTCGATGTAAACGATCTCGCCCAACTGGTCCTGCGCGTGATCGGTGATTCCAACGGTCGCGACGCTGTCTTCGGTCGCGACCCATTCATGCTCTTTCGAATATTTGAGCCCCTGCGGGATCTCCATGACTCCTCCAGAAATCGTGAGCGGTGCGCATTTGGTGGCCGTTCCGCGCGAAGCCGATCGCGATCGCTTCAATGCTCATGAAGCGCAGCGGCGCGAGTTTTGTCAAGTTCCGATTCGCACCGTCGCCAGGATTGATCAAGCGCATGACTCTTGACTGTCGAGGGTCGATGGCGTTAGGCCGCGCGTCTCCCGCGATTGCCAGCGGCTTGCCACGCGCCGTATCGTCGAAGCCGCGCGCGAACTGATAGACGGATCGCGCAAAGCTGGAAGGGCAATCTGCATGGATGTCGGAATTCCCACCGAAGTCAAATCCGACGAGCAGCGCGTGTCGCTGACTCCGGCGGGAGTGGCGGCGCTGCGCGCGCACGGTCACCGCGTGATGGTGCAATCGGGAGCCGGAGTCGGCAGCGGATTCGCAGACAAGGATTATCGCAACGCGGGCGCATCGATCGTCGCCGGCGCGCCCGACGTCTGGCGCCGCGCCGACATGATCCTGAAGGTCAAGGAGCCGCAGCCGCCGGAATATCCGCTGATGCGTCCCGGGCTGATTCTTTTCACGTATCTTCATCTCGCCGCGGATCGGCGTTTGTCGCGCGAGTTGCTTCGCCGCCGCGTGACGGCGGTCGGCTACGAAACGATCCAACTCGAGGACTCGAGCCTGCCGCTGCTCGCGCCGATGAGCGAAGTCGCGGGCCGCCTCGCAATCCAGGCCGGCTCATGGTGCCTGCAGGCACGCAGCGGCGGACGCGGCGTGCTGCTTAGCGGAGCGTCAGGCGTGCGGCCGGGCAAGGTCGTGGTGCTCGGCGGCGGAATCGCGGGACTGAACGCATGCCGGGTGGCCGCGGGCGTCGGCGCCGAAGTGACGATCATGGATATCAATCCAACCCGGCTGCGCTATTTGAGCGACCTGCTCGGCGGCCGCGTGACCACCGTCATGTCGAATCGCGCGACGCTCGACGAGGAAGTCACCAACTGCGACCTCGTGATCGGCGCGGTGCTGGTCGCGGGCGCACGCGCGCCACGGCTGCTGAGCGCGAAGATGGTTGCGCGGATGCGTCCTGGGGCGGCGATCGTGGATCTGTCGATCGATCAAGGTGGAATCGCGGAGACCTCGGCGCCGACGACTCACGCGCGGCCGACGTTCATCCGCAACGGCGTCGTGCATTACTGCGTGACGAACATGCCTGCGATGGTGCCGCACACGTCGACGTACGCGCTCACCAACGCGACGCTGACCTATGCGCTGGAGATCGCGGACCGCGGCATTCTCGAGGCGGGCCTGCTAAATCCCGCAATCCGCCACGGACTGAATACGTTCGACGGCCATGTCGTGCATCGCGCAGTCGCGCAGGCGCTCAAGGTGAAGCCGCACTCGCCGTGGGAGTAGCGCGTTCTAGTAGATTCCCTGCGGGCCGGTGTTGTAGCGCTGCTGTCCGGACTTGAGTTCGCCGTAGCTGCCGGTCTCGAAGCGCTTGACGTTTTGCGACAGGTTGAGATCGCCGTGAAGATCGGCGACCGCCTCCTTCACGCCCTCTTGCGCGATCTCGTGAGCGCGCACCCAGCGTCCTGAACGCTGCACGAAATTGGCGAGATCGAAAAGATTCTGGCTCAGAGCCGCTTGCGTTTTGGCGAACTTCGCCGTCCACACGATCTGCTTGCTCTTGAGATCGACGAACTTGAGCGAGAACGACACCGAAGCCGGACTCGCCGCCGAGTAGTCCATGCCGACGCGTTCCTTGTAGCGTTCGACGGTGCCGTAGATCACGCCGTCGGCCGATACGTCATGGCCGAGCTGGATCGCATTTTGATCGAGGTTGGCGAGCGTAGTCGGCGGCAACTTCTGCATTGCTTCGTCGACATCCTGCGCCGGGATCGGATCCCATCCACCGGCCATCGCGACCGAGCTATAAAGCTCGGCGGTAATCGCCTCGGCGGCTCCTGGAGCCATCTCGTCACCGCCCGGGACGGTCTCCACCAACGGCATCACCGCGACCCGATTGATAGTGAGAGTTTTAATCGAGCGCACCGCATGCGATTTCACGTCGCGCTGATTGATCGCATCGCTCACCGCGCCGGTCGTCGAGTTAACCGCGTCCGCCGCGAGCGTGGTGCATCCCGGCGCCAGCCACAACGCGGCGGCAACGAGCGCCAATCGCGCCGACGCCGATGCACAACTAATTTTCATGACGTCACCTTGATCGACAGTTCCTTGAGCTGGCGCGGATCGACTTCTGACGGCGCGCCGCTCATCGGGTCGACCGCCTTCTGCGTCTTGGGGAACGCAATCACGTCGCGCAACGAGTCTGTGCCGCAAAGCATCATGCAAATCCGATCGACTCCAAAAGCGATTCCGCCATGGGGCGGCGCGCCGTACTTGAGCGCGTCGAGCAAAAAGCCGAAGCGGTCGATCGCCTCCTCGCGCGTCAGCCCCAACAATTCAAATACCTTCAATTGAAGCTCGCGGCTATGGATACGAATCGAGCCACCGCCGAGTTCCTGGCCGTTGAGCACCATGTCGTACGCCAGCGCGCGGGCCTTCAGCGGCGCGGATTCGAGCATCGCGAGGTCGTCGGGATTCGGCGCGGTGAACGGATGGTTTACCGACACCATGCGCTTGTCGTCGACGCTGTAATCGAACATCGGGAAATCGACGACCCACAAAAACTTGAGCTCGTCGGATTTGTCGAGGCCGAATTTCGCCGCGAGCTGCAAACGGATATCACCGAGGACCGGGCGCACTTTGTCCGGCGGTCCCGCGACCATCAGCAGCGTGTCGCCGGCTTTCAGAGCCGCTGTGGCAGTGGCCGCGGCGCGCTCGCCGTCGCTCAAATACTTTGCGATCGGTCCCTGCCATCCGCCGCCCTCGCCTACTTTTATCCACGCCAGACCCATCGCATGGCGCGATTTCACCGACTCGGTAAGCTCGTCGAGCTCGCGGCGGAGGAGCGTATTGTTGTGATCGCCGGTGACGTTGATTCCATACACGGATTCGCCGCGCGCGAGAATTTCGGCGAACACCTTGAACGACGTGCCCGCGAAGGCGGCTGTGAGATTCTTCAGTTCCATCGCGAAGCGCGTGTCAGGCTTGTCGATTCCGAAACGCTCAATCGCCTCGGCATACGGCATCCGCGGAAACGGCGGCTTGACGTCGACATCGAGCACGCTGCGATAAACGGACGCGATCATTCCCTCGGCGATCGATTGGACATCCTCAGGCCGCGGGCAGGTCATCTCGATATCGATCTGGCTGAACTCGGGCTGGCGATTCGCGCGCAAATCCTCGTCACGAAAGCATCTGGCTATCTGATAGTAGCGGTCGAATCCGCCGATCATCAGGATCTGCTTCAGCAACTGCGGCGATTGCGGCAGCGCATAGAACTTTCCGGGGTTCACGCGGCTCGGCACCAGGTAGTCGCGCGCGCCCTCGGGCGTCGATTTGAAAAGTATCGGCGTCTCGACGTCGATAAACCCGTTCTGATCGAGATGGCTGCGCACCGCCTGCAACGCCTGATGGCGCCGGCGCAAATTGCGCTGCATCTCGGGGCGGCGCAGATCGAGATAGCGGTACTTGAGGCGAATTTCCTCGGCGGTCGCTTCGCCGTCGGCAATCTGAAACGGCATCGGCGCCGACCCGCTCAGAATCTCGAATGCGCTGACGAGCACCTCGATTTCGCCGGTCGGAAGCTCCGCGTTTACTGTGCCCTCGGCGCGGCGCACGACCTTGCCCTTGACCGCGATGTAAAACTCGGAGCGCGTGTCGCCGGCGGCCTCGTGCGCGGCGGCATTGTGCGCGGGATTCAGCACGAGCTGCACGATTCCGTCGCGGTCGCGAAGATCGATGAAGATAAGGCCGCCATGATCGCGCCGCGTCTGGACCCATCCCCACAGCGCAACCTCGCGGCCGACGTCGGTGGCGCGAATCGCGCCGCAGTAGTCGGTTCGAGTCCACGGCGGCAGCGGAGAATATTGTTCAGTTTTCGACATTACCCATCATAGTTGAAGTATTTTTTAGTCAAAACGATACCTGCGCCCACAGAGCGTGAGAAACAAGCTATCCGAGTTGGAGGCGACTCTTTATCTCGGCAACTAGATTCTCGATCGGGATCATTTCCTGATAGGGCGCGTCGAAGGGTAGCCTCGAATTTAGTTGTCGGAGTTGGACTACTCCTCGTGATTGCTCGAGTTCCCCTGCAATGAGGAGAACCTTTGCTCCAGCTGCTGCAGCTTGCCGAATCTGAGATTTGAGATTTCGCTCAGACGACAAGACCAAAACCCCGTAGCGTTTCATCGGGTCCAAATTGTCTGGCGAAACTTGTCTTAATTTGTGCGCAATCTTGTTCGCGTAAACAAGAAGACTATGGCCCATCGGCGCTATAGCTACTATTGAGGGCTCACCGAGGAATCTTTGAAAGGACAATCTACTTCACCTCGTCTTCTTTATGAGCGATTGAACGCATCGCCAAAGCAAGACGCTCTATACCTATCGCGAATCCGATACCGGGAATCGGTCCACCGCCAAGTGCTTCGACTAGACCATCATATCTGCCTCCGGCAGCGACCGCACTCTGGGATCCTACATCGCTAGAAAGGACCTCAAAGGCCGTGCGCGTGTAATAGTCCAATCCGCGAACAAGCCTCGAATTGATAGAGAACTTTACCCCGGCGGCAGAAATTAGGTTTTTGACCGTATCAAAGTGCTTTCGACAGTCGTCACATAGATAGTTTATGCTCTCAGGTGCGGACTCCATCAATTTAGCGTCGGTCTTACAATCTAGCAGTCTTAGGGGATTCTTTTCCAAGCGACGGCGGCAATCGTCGCACAGTTCTTGGAAGTGAGCTCGACCAAACTCCAGCACGGCGGCTCGATAAGATGGCCGGCAGATCGCGTCTCCAAGAGAGTTGATTTCCATTCGGAGCGTTAGACCCAAATCCTCTCGGAGATCATCAAGAAACTTCAGAATTTCGGCGTCGCATTCAGGTTCGCCACGTCCCAACAGTTCGACTCCAAATTGGGTGAACTGGCGAAATCTTCCTTTCTGAGGACGCTCGTGGCGAAACATCTCTCCACAGTAGAAAAAGCGTTGGATCGGATCCCGTTTATGGAGCCCCGCTTCAACATAAGCACGGATTACTCCAGGCGTGCCTTCGGGTCTGAGTGCGAACGTCGCCTCTCTGTCGTCAGGATCTCGCAAGGTGAACATTTGCTTTTCAACAATATCGGAGGTTTCGCCGCTTGTCCTGCGATACAATTCCAATGATTCCACAATAGGAATTCTTATTTCCTTGAGCGTGTAGCGATCTGCCCAAAGTCTCGCTTGTTCTTCGATGTTGCGAACAACGACCGCATCGTTTCCAAGTAAGTCTTGGAAACCTCTGACCTTTGCGAACTTCAATTCTGTTGTGCTCCTGGAACATTGCCGCGCATGAGGTCGCGCAGTTTGCGGAAGCCGACCAGCTTGATGCCTTCGTCCGCAATCAGTTGGCGCGCCTTGTCCGATGTGAAGTACCGGAAATCGGCTTCGCGCTGGAAAGCGTCGCGCGCACAACTCTTGAGTTCGTCGCGCGCGAGCGCGGGATGACACAAAATTTCTGTCACGCCCGGCTTCAGCGTGCGAAGGAGATTCGTCCAGTAGGAGTCGGTCTCGGGCAACGACGACGGCCCGTAAAATACGAGATGGTCGGGAGTGACGACGCCAAAGCCGTCGAGCTGATCGAGAATCGCGCCCATTCCTTCGGCGCCCAATCGGCGGCGCGACGCCAGCCGGATCGGCACGCGATAGTCATTGGCAAGCCGTGCGTAAATCTCGTGATAGTCGGCGCGCAGCTGGAGCGTGCCCATGTGCGAATCGAGATGGGTCACGTCGATTCCCGCCGCGACCGCCTTTTCGATTTGGGCGCGCAACTCGGCCTCCGCCTCGTCGATGCGCGCATGCTCGTAGACCTGCTCGACGGTCTGCCACAGGTATCCACGCTCATCGACCAGCGACGGCACCGCATGCGCTCCCAGCACGGGACCCCATTTGTAGCTGTCCCATTCGGCGGTGAGCGTGAGATGCACGCCCAGGTCGGCGTCGGGATTGCTCCGCGCGAAGGCGGCCGCCTCCTCGAACCACGGGCAGGTCACGAGGATTGTCGATGCCGTGAACACACCATCCTTCAATCCCGTCATGACGCCTTCGTTCTGGTCGTGGCACATTCCGAAGTCGTCGGCATTGAGGATGAGCGCGCGCGCATCCGCGGCGTAGCCGAGACGTTCAGCCGTCGATTTTGTGTTGTTGTTCGCCATTCTGTTAGTCCGGTCGTCAAATTTATCGGCCTGATCGGGAAAGAAAAAGGGCCGCCTGTTTGGGCGGCCCTCTCTCGAAGTGCCGATTAGGCGTTGCTACCTGAATTATACCGTCAGGATATGAATCGTGCAGGCGGAACCCAGCCCGATCACGTGGGCCTGGCCCGCCTTGGCGTTAGGCACCAGGCGATCTTTCGCGCGATCGTCCTGCGTCAGGTGCCAGACCACTTCGCAGATATTCGCGACGCCGGTCGCGCCGAGAGGATGCCCCTTCGAGAGCAAGCCGCCCGAAACGTTGACCGGATCGTGCCCGCCGAGGCTCGGATGTACGCCGCCGCCCGAGTCGATGAACTTGCCGGCTTCGCCGTCGCCGCATAGTCCGAGGTTTTCGTAATGCACGAGCTCCGCCGTCGCGAAACAGTCATGCAATTCGGTGAGTGCGATGTCCTTGGGGCCGATGCCGGCCTTCTCGTAGGCCTGCTTCGACGCGCGCCGCGTCAGCGTGCTGACGTCGGGCAGCGTGAGGTCGCGATCGGTCCACGGATCCGAGGTGAGCACGGAGGCCGCGACCTTCGGGCGCTTGCGTCCGCCGGCGAGCTGTTTCAGCTTGTCTTCGCTCACGAGAATCGCAGCCGCCGCGCCGTCACCCGTCGGGCAGCACATATAAAGAGTGTTGGGATACGCGACCATGCGCGCATTCATCACGTCTTCGAGCGAGACTTCGTTGCGATACTGCGAGAACGGATTCTTGGTCGCATGCTTGTGCGACTTCACCGAGATTTTCGCGAAGTGCTCCATCTTGGTGCCGTACTTGCGCATGTGCTCGATGCCCGCCTGGCCGAACACCGCGGGCATCAGGCCCGAGCCGACCTTGCCCTCGGTCGAGTACGCGGGATCGCCGCCGCCGGCGCCGCCGAGCAAGCCCTGCTTGCCCATCTGCTCGACGCCGACCGCCATCGAGATGTCATACATCCCGGCCGCGACCGACATGTACGCCTCGCGAAACGCCGTCGACCCGGTCGCGCATGCGTTCGAGACGTTGATTACCGGGATTCCGGTTTGGCCGATTTGCTGCAGAATTCTCTGTCCGACCATCGCGTTGGACTGGTAGAGATTTCCGCAGGCGAACATCTCGACGTCCTTGATTCCAATTCCCGCGTCCTTGAGCGCGAGGATCGCCGCCTGGCCGCCGAGCTCCGGAACAGTCTTGTCGGGATAGCGACCGAATTTGATCATCCCGGTTCCGAGAACATAAACATTTCGCATCTTGATCCCTCCTGGCGGCCCGGCCCGAAGCTCAGGTCCGTCGTAAAGTTGTTCGCCGCGTGCGCTTTGCTGGGCGCTCTAATTTTTGCTGGGCTGGAACGAGAAAGCCACCACGTCGTGCCCTTCGCGATCCTTGGCCGCAACGCCGGTCACCAACTCAACCGGCAGATTGAAAATCTTGTTGGGTTCCTTCTGGGCCTGCTCCGGATCGACGCCGGTCAGATTCGCGCGGACGCTGATACCCTCGGGCAGATCGACGATCGCCGTCACATACGGCGTCTTGATACCGGGAAACGACTGATGCACGACCGAAAACACGTACACCTTGCCCTTGTCGGACAAGGTCAGCGGCTTGAACTTGTCAGTCTCGCCGCATTTCGAGCATGCGACCCGCTTGGGGTCTAAATAAATCGCGCCGCACTTCTCGCACTTGATACCTTCGAGATGGGGCTTGGGCGCCAATTTCAGCCATGGAACGATCGGACGCGGTCCCGTGTCAGTAGCTTGAGCCTGCTCAGCCATGAAAATCCTCCGGACGATTCAATTCTTCAATTTAATGATGCCGTCAAAATGATCAACGCCGCCTCGTGCGGCGGCGCCGTCTTCTTCTCTGGCCGGAGTTTCCCACAGGTGCGGAAGGTCGTCAAGCAGCGCGCCGGGGAGGAAGGAATCACTTAATTTAACGTGAAACCCACCGTGGGTTTCACACTTCCTTGGGCAGGGGTGACCCCTGCACCCGGTGTTAAGAGCTATTTGTGCTGCCACTTCGGCGGGCGTTTCTCGACAAACGCGCTCGTGCCCTCGACGCGATCTGCGCTGCCGAAGACCACGCCGAACGCCTCCTGCTCGAAGCGCAGGCCGGCATCCTCGTTCATCGTGAACGAGGCTCGCAGCGCGGCTTTTGCCTGGCGAATCGCGACGGCGGATTTGCTCGCAATTTTCTCTGCCAGCTTGCGCGCGGTTTCGATCAAGTCGCCGGGCGCCACGACCTGGTTGGCGAGGCCCAGTTCGAGCGCCGTCTTCGCGTCAAACATCTCGCCCGTCATGATCAGCTCGCGCGCCTTGTTGTGGCCGATTCGATGCGGCAGGCGTTGCGTGCCGCCGAAGCCCGGGATGAGTCCGAGATTTATCTCGGGCTGCCCGAAGCGCGCCTTGTCGCTCGCGACAATCAGGTCGCACGCGAGTGCCAACTCGAGGCCGCCGCCGAGCGCGAAGCCGTTGACCGCTGCGATGACGGGAATCGGCAGGTCCTCGAAACTCTCCATCACGCGATGGCCCAAGCGCGAGAAATCGAGACCGTCGACCGCCGACATTTTTGCCATCGCCGCGATATCCGCGCCCGCGACGAACGCCTTGTCGCCCGCGCCCGTGACGATCAGCACGCGCACCGACGCGTCGTGGCGCACCTCTCGAATCACGCGCGCCATTTCCTCGAGCACCTCGCGATTCAACGCGTTGAGCGCAGCCGGCCGGTTGACTGTCAGCGTCGCGATCGCGGACTTTTCGAAAAGAATATTTTTAAGGTCCACGTTTCTAATTCCGCCCCGCGCGCGCCGACTGTCAACCCCTGTGGCTCGCGACACTGCTTGCGTGAGGCTCATCGCGCACGAAACAATGCCTTTGTGCCCGCCAAGTTCAGCGTGTCCGCAGGCTTACTCGCTCTCGCAATCGTCGTGGTCGCAGCTTCGGGATGCAGTTCGCAGGCGCAGGACTTCGTCACGAAGATTCGCGCCGAATCGACCGAGAAGTGCAACCAGGGCAATCAGGCGGCCTGTCATACGATCGTGCAGGCGCTCAGCGACACCAAGGTCGCGATCGAATCCACCGCGCCGATCGAGACGCAGACTCCCGCCTGCAACGCCGGCAAACAGGACGCATGCCAGCAGATGGCCGTGCTGCATGGGGAGTTGAGCGCGTGGTGCTCGACGGGCAACAACCAGGCCTGCGCCGCCGTGAACACCGGGCCGTGGCCGGCGAAATGGGACGAGCCGGCGCTTATAGACGCGGCCAAGCTGTCGTGCCTAAGCGGCCAGTTCAAGCCGGACTCGAGTACGTGCCAGGCTTTGCAGATGATGTAGCGGTTACTGCCGCTCTTCGAAGCCGAGCGAAATCATCATCTCGTGCAGCGATTGATCGACTTCCAGGAATTCGGTGAGCGAGAGATATACGTGGCATCCGCGACGCCCCTTGCCTTCCGGAATCTCCGCGATTCTCACCACTCGATCGCCGTTAATCATCATCGGCCTGTCATTCATCGTCACGCGCAGCCACATACCCGCACCTTCCTGCAAGCCGGTTTAATATTCGGGCTTGAAATCGAAATGATGAATCGCTTCGATGAAGCGGATGGTGCGCGTCTTCGAGCGCATCACCACGCTGTTGGTCATCGCACCGCCGGAGAAAAATCGCACGCCGCGCAGATAGTCGCCGGTGGTCACGCCCGTCGCCGCGAACATCACGTTCTCTCCCGCCAGCTCCTCGAGCGTGTAGCGATGCTTCAAATCCATGATTCCCATCGCCAGGCACGCCTCCGCTTCCTCGGGGTTGCGCGGCACGAACCGGCATTGCATCTCGCCGCCGGCTGAACGAATCGCGGCGCCCGCGAGCACGCCCTGATGCGCACCGCCGATCCCGATCAGCATGTCGATTTCGCTTTCGGGACGCGTGGTGGCGATCGCCGCCGACAGGTCACCGGCCGAGATCATCTTGATGCCGGCGCCGGCGCGGCGCACTTCATTGATCAACTTTTCATGACGTGGGCGATCGAGGATCGCCACGCGCAAATCTTCGACGTAGACTTTTTTCGCTTCGGCCAGTGCTTTGAGATTGTCGGTCGGCGACCTGTCGATATCGATCACGCCCCGCCCCGCCGGCCCGCACGCGACTTTGTCCATGTAAGTATCGGGGCATCGCAGGATTCGCCCGCGCTCAGCCAGCGCGACGCACGACAGCGCGTTAGGCCCGCCGGTCGCGCAGATGATTGGACCTTCGATCGCGTCGAGCGCGACGTCGATTTCGGTGCCCGCGCCAGTGCCTACTATTTCGCCCTCGTACAGAAACTCGGCGTCGCCCTCTTTGCCCTCGCCGATCACGATTTTGCCGTCCATCGCGACCGAGTTCAGCGTCTTGCGCATCGCATCGCACGCCGCCCGATCCGCCATCCGCTCGTCGCCCTTGCCGATGAAACGCGCCGCCGCCAGCGCCGCCGCTTCCGTCGCGCGTACCACTTCAAGGGCAAGATTCCGCTCCATCCAGGGGCCTCCGGGTCAGTTCGATGCGGTCTGCAAGGGGTGTCCGAACAACGATTCTATCAGGTGATAGCCGTCGCCGACGAGCACGCCCGTCGCAGTGCCGTCATCTTCAGTGTAGCGATGCGGCACGCGGCCGCCCGACTTGAACTGCGCCGACGTCATCAGCGCGAACGGCACCGGTTCCGATGAATGAGTCTTGAGCTGGCTCGGCGTCGCGTGATCGGGCATCAGCAGGATCGCGAAATCGCCAAGCGCCCCAAGCCCCGCGAGCATCGGCCCGATTATCAGCTCGTCGATACGCTCGATCGCTTCCTTCTTCAGATCCGCGCGGCCCATGTGACCGGCTTCGTCGGGCGCCTCGATATGCAGCAGCAGGAAGCCGCGCGACTTGAGCGATTCGAGACCGTAACGAGCCTTCGCGGCATAATCGGTATCAAGAAATCCGGTCGCGCCGGGAACCTTAATCAGATTCAGTCCGGCCAGCCGTCCCAGCCCGTTGACCAGATCGACTGCCGATATCACCGAGCCTTCGACGCCGAAGCGCTCCTTCAACGTCGGCACCGAAGGCCGCGTACCCTGCCCCCAGAACCACACCGACGTTGCCTCAGCCTTGCCCGCCTCGCGGCGCGCCTTGTTCACCGGATGCTCGCGCAAAATCGCTGCCGAGCGCCGCGTCAGATCGCGCAGCAAATCCGCGCCCGCGCCTTTCGGCAGATGCTCCTCGACGGGCTTGCCCGTGATGTCGTGCGGCGGCGTGAGATGTGTCGTTGCGATTCCGCCGCGCCACATCATCAGATGCCGGTAGCTGACGCCGTTGAAAAACTCGATTCCGTCGCCCGCGAGTTCCTTGCGCAGGTCCGCGACGATTTCCGCGGCTTCCTCGCTCGTAATATGACCCGAGGTGAAATCGTTCATGATCATCGCGCCGCCCTCGCCGGGCTTCAGCGACACCAGATTCATGCGAAACACCACGTCGCGCGGCCCCATCTCAATTCCCTGGCTCGCCGCCTCAATTGGCGCGCGCCCGGTGTGGTACTTCGCTGGGTCGTAGCCTAGCATCGTCATTGTGCCGACATCGCTGCCCGATGGCATCCCCTTCGGAATAGTCGCGACCATCCCGAGCGTCCCGCGCGTCGCCATCAAGTCCATGTTGGGCTTGTGCGCCGCCTGAAGCGGCGTCTTGCCGCCAAGCTCCTCGCACGCCCAATCAGCCATCCCGTCGCCGTGTATGATGATGTACTTCATCGAGTTCTTTCGTTGATTTACTCGCGCTCCAGGATTTTCAGCACTTTCGCGATGTCCGGTTCGACCACGATCGTGTTACTTAAGTTTTTCAGCGCCGTGTCGGGATCCTTCAGGCCGTGGCCCGTGAGCGTGCACACGACGACCGATCCCGGCTTGAGCAATCCGGCGCCCGCGTATTTCAGCAGCCCCGCCACCGACGCCGCCGATGCCGGCTCTGCGAAGATGCCGCCGGCCGCGATCAACCGATACGCCGCGAGGATTTCCGGATCGGTGACCATGTCGATAATCCCGCCCGACTCGTCGCGCGCAGTGGTCGCGCCCTTCCAGCTCGCGGGATTGCCAATCTTGATCGCGGTCGCCACCGTATGCGGATCGTCAATCGGATGACCGACGACGATCGGCGCCGACTCCGCCGCCTGGTAACCCATCATCTTCGGGATGCGCTCGCTCAAACCCACCGACTTATATTCCTGGTAACCGGCCCAGTACGCCGTGATATTGCCCGCGTTGCCGACCGGCAGAAAATGATGCGTCGGCGCGTCGCCAAGTTGATCGCAAATCTCAAACGCCGCCGTCTTCTGCCCCGCGATTCGATCGGGATTCACACTGTTGACCAGCCGAATCCCCAGCGGGTCGCGCTCCGCGAGATCGCGCACGACCTTCAAGCAGATGTCGAAGTTGCCGATCACTTCGAGCACGCGCGCGCCATGCATCACGCTTTGCGACAGCTTGCCGAGCGCCACCGCGCCTTTCGGAATCAGCACGAACGCCTTCAGCCCGGCGCGTCCCGCGTACGCCGCCGCCGACGCCGCCGTGTTCCCGGTCGAGGCGCAAATCACGGCGCGAGCGCCCTCGCCCAGCGCCTTCGAGATCGCAAGCGTCATGCCCCGGTCCTTGAACGAACCAGTCGGATTGGCGCCTTCGAACTTAAAGTAAACCTTGATGTTTAATCCGAGCCGCTCCGCGATCGCCGGCGCCTCGATCAGCGGCGTGTTGCCCTCGTTCAGCGTGACGATCGGCGTCAAATCCGTCACCGGCAGGAAGCGCCGGTAGTGCTCGATAAGGCCGGGCCAGTGAAACAGCCGCCGATTTTTCGATCCGCTCTTCGAGTCCGACGCCATCGCTTAGAGATTCTCCTCGATTCGGATAAACGCAGGGGCCGATTGCACGATTTTCTTCCTTCGAATCTCCGCCAGCGCGCGTTTCAGGCCGCGCTCGGGCGCGTCATGCGTCCGCATGATAACCGGCACCGTCCGCGCCGTCCCGCGATCCTTCTGGATCACCGACGCGATCGACAGCCCATGCTTGCCGAGCACCGACGCGATCGCGCCGAGCACCCCGGGCTTATCCCGCGCCGTGAATCGCAGGTAATACTCGCATACCACGTCGTCCATCGGCTTGACACTGGCGCCCTTCATCAGGTGAATCGGAAATCCAAACGCATGCGTTCGCGCCGATCCTTCGGCCATCCGATGCCGCGCGATTTCCAGTATATCCGCCATCACCGCCGTCGCCGAAGGCATCTCGCCCGCGCCCAGCCCGGAATACATTGTCGCGCCAAGCGCGTCGCCGTGGATATAGATCGCGTTGAACGCGCCGCCGACGCCCGCCAGCATATGCCGCCGCGGAATCATCGTCGGATGCACCCGCACCTCGATTGCGCCGTCGTCATCCTTGCCGATCGCGAGCAGCTTGATCGCGTAGCCCAGCTCGCGCGCATACGCGATGTCCGCCTGCGTGATTTGCGTGATCCCTTCGGTATAAATCTGCGCCGGCTTCACCAGTACGCCGAACGCCAGCGTCACCAGCAGGCAGAGTTTGTGGGCGGAGTCATGCCCTTCGACGTCGGTCGCGGGATTCGCCTCGGCCAGGCCCTTGGCCTGCGCGTCGGCCAGCGCGCTGCTGAACTCGACGCCGTTCTCCGTCATCGTGGTGAGGATAGAGTTGCAAGTCCCGTTGACGATTCCGTAAACCGCGCGCTGCCGATCGCCCGCCAGCGCCTCGCGCAGCGTGCGAATGATCGGCACTCCGCCGCCGACGCTCGCCTCGAAGCCGACCGCCAGCCCGTGCTTGCCGGCCTCGCGAAAAATCTCGCCGCCATGCTCTGCCAGCAGGGCCTTGTTGCCGGTCACGACGTCCTTGCCCGACGCCAGCGCTTTCATGATCAGCGCACGTGCCGGCTCGTGACCGCCGAACAGTTCGACCACGATGTCGATATCGGGACGCGTGACGAGTGACGCCGCGTCGCGCGTGATCAGTTTCGCCGGCAGCCCGGGCACCTCGTCCGGCTTGAGGCTCCGATCCGCGACGCCTGCCAGCTCGAGAGGCGCGCCGAGAATACGTTCGTATTTGTCGGGATTGCGCAGCAGCAGTTTGACCACGCCGCCGCCCACGGTACCGCATCCGAGCAGGGCAATCCGTACCGGTTTCAATTTTTCAACTGTCCCCGATGCTTTTGCGATTGCGCTCAGGAGCCGCTGGCCGCGCTCACCGGGATTTCGGCGTGGCCGTCGCGCAGTGCGTGACGAATTCCGCGGATTGCCTGGCGCGTGCGATGCTCGTTCTCGATCAGCGCGAAGCGCACGAAGCCGTCGCCGTCCTGCCCGAAGCCGATCCCCGGCGAGACTGCGACCTTGGCCTCGGCCAGCAGAAACTTCGCGAACTCGAGCGAGCCCATCGCGCGAAACGGCTCCGGAATCGGCGCCCACACGAACATCGTCGCCTTGGGCTTCTCGACCGGCCATCCGGCGCGGTTGAGGCCCTCGACCAGCACGTCGCGGCGACGCTTGTAGGTGGCGTTGATCTGGGCGACGCACTCCTGCGGCCCGTTCAGCGCCGCGATCGCCGCCACCTGCACCGGAGCGAACATCCCGTAGTCGAAGTACGATTTCAGCCGCGCCAGCGCCGCGATCATCTCGCGATTACCGACTGCAAAACCAACCCGCCAGCCCGGCATGTTGTAACTCTTCGATAGCGTGAAGAACTCGACGCCGATATCTTTCGCGCCAGGAACCTGCATCATCGATGGCGCCTTGTATCCGTCGAAGCACAGGTCCGCGTACGCGAAATCCTGCGCGACCATGATGTCGTTTTCGCGCGCGAACTCGACCACCCGATTCATGAAGTGCAAATCGACGGTCGCGGTGGTCGGGTTGTGCGGGAAGTTCATGATAAGGAACTTCGGCCGCGGCCAGCATCGATTCACCGTCGCCATCAACTCGTCGAAAAATTCCTCGCCGCGGCGAATCGGCACGCCCTGCACCTGCGCGCCCGCAATGATGCATCCGTACTGATGAATCGGATAGGTCGGCGTCGGCGCGAGCACCACGTCGCCCTGGTCGAGAATCGCCAGCGCCAGGTGCGCGATACCTTCCTTCGATCCAATCGTGACGATCGCTTCCGAATCGGGATCGAGCTCGACGCCGTAACGCCGCTTGTACCAATCGCAGATCGCCAGCCGCAGCTTGTAGACACCGCGCGAGACGGAGTAGCGATGGTTCGCGTTCTTGGACGCCGCCTCGATCAGCTTCGCAACGATATGCGGGGGAGTAGCTTCGTCGGGATTTCCCATCCCGAAATCGATTATGTCCTCACCGGCACGGCGCGCCTGCAGGCACAACTCTCCGATCGCGTTGAAGACGTAAGGTGGCAGCCGCTTGATTCGTGGGAAATCCATTGAGTTATAAGTTTTAACGGACCCCCGCCCACACCGCTAGTAGGGATACGGTCGTGAGGAACTTTATTGTAGTGAAACCCGCGGTGGGTTTCACACTTCCTTCGGCAGGGGTGACCCCTGCACCCAATCTCCTACAACCGTGGGGTTACCGCGAATGCCCGCAGCTTCGCGTTCCCCCTTTCCATCTGGAAAGGGGGCCAGGGGATAGGAAGCGACGATCCTCACAACTCCGGTCCCCCTTCCCGCGTGGGAAGGGGTTAGGGGTTAGGTTCCGTGCGCGCCCTCGCGCACACCGGATGTGCAATTACTTCGCGGAGCCCACCAGCGCGACCTCTGCGCTCTCGCGCCGGCGCATCGCCCAGTACACCGGCGCCGCGCACATCGATATCAGCCCCGCGATCTGCCATTCGAACGGGATGCCCGCCGTGTCCGCGATTCGTCCTGCAAACAGCAGTCCTATCGAGCCGCCCATCGTCTCGAAGGTGGTGCGGAACGAGAGCAGCGTCGCGCGATTGCCCGATTCGAGCTGCTCGTTGAACCAGCTCTGCACCAGAGGCATCATCGCGCCCGTGAAGAGGTTCATCACGAACAGCATCGTGAGCGAAAGCACCGGCCGCCCGCCGAACAGACCTGCCAGGAACAGCATCGTGCTCGCCGCGACAATCAGCATGCTCACGCGCGCCGCGCGCTGCGATTCGTCAACCTCCAGCCGTGCGCTGACCTCGGCGCCGACCAGCCGCGCGGTCGACAGCGCGCAATAGATCCAGCCGATGATCCACACACCGACCCCGATGCTCTGGTTGAACATGATCGGCCACGAGACCCAATACGGCACCCACGCCGCAACCGTGATTGCGCCCGCGACACTCAGCATCAGCACGGTATGCGCGCCGAGTCCCGCACGGATGCCGTCGCCGACCTTTACCGCGACTCGCCGCGGGATGTCCGCAACCCTGACCGACGCCGCACGCGGACGCTCGTCGTGCATCAGGAATGCGCCGAGCGTTCCGGCCATCACATAGCCGCCTGCGCCGAGCAGCCACGGCCACGCGATATTCATGTCGGCCACGTACGCGCCGATCATCGCCGACCCCATGAAGCCAATCGTCGTCAGTTGCGAGATGCGCGAGAACAGCCGGTCCTTGAGGCCGTCGTAGCCGGCGGCGTCAAGCGCGTCGACACCCCACGCGTCGATCGCGCCGTTGCCGAAGGTCGTGCCGATACCGTCGATACTCTCGGCAATCAGGAACACGTAGTAATGATGCGCGACGAAATACAGCAGGAACGCGCAGACCCGCAGCGACGCGCCCAGCACGTAGGAGCGCCGCCTGCCGAGCAGGTCGGCAAACGCGCCGGTCGGCACGTCGGTCAGGAACAGCACGACGAAGTACGTCGCCAGTACGCTGTTTATCTGGAACTGGTTGAGCCCGCGCGAATGCAGGAAGATCGGATAGACGCCGAACAGGAATCCGCCGGCGAACGAGTACAAACCCCATACCGTGTAGTAGCGGCGCGTGATATCGCGAATTGTCGGAGCATGCGGTCGTGTGATTTCCACGGAACCTTCCCCACCCGGTCTACGGCACCAAGAAACCAAAAAGCAAAAGCCCCGGGGCTCGTAAGCGCCCGGGGCTTTTTAGAGCCAAGTATCAATGTCCGTCTCAATTCAGGAGGACCTTCATTGAATTGGGGACTCGACGTACATTACGACTCGGCTTCACGACGCACACATTAATCCAATAGCTGACGATCAGTCAAGCGCCGCCCGATCGGTCAAAACGAGCGTTCTGTTCTCAGAATTGCACGCATCACGTAGGATTTAACCGGCGCCCGACTGAACCCGGTCCCAACTCTCCGTATGATTAACTCCAGCCTCGACCGCAGCTTCGACTTTCCCGCCGACGTGCCCGAACCCGGGCTCGCGACCCGCGCATGGCGCTTCTCGAACGTGGTGTGGCTCGCCGCCTACGTGTACGCAGGCTACAAAGGCACGCAGCTCTGGACGCGCCTTATCGACGATCGCAACAAAGCTGAGCTGTTCCGCCGCCAGGACCTCCGCGCCGCGCAGGCCCTCAACCGCACCGCGCTTCGCCTTGAAGGTCTGCTCATCAAGGCATGCCAGTTCATCGCCACTCGCGCCGACGTGCTCCCCGACGAATGGGTCTCGACGCTCTCCGGCCTGCACGATCGCGTTCCGCCGCGGCCGTTTGCGATGATCCGCGAGCAGATCGAGCGCGAACTTCGCCGCCCGCTCGAGACTGTCTACGCCGAGTTCGATCCTGCGCCGCTGGCGTCGGCTTCGCTCGCGCAGGTGCATGCGGCGCGCCTCCACGACGGCCGTCGATGCGCCGTGAAGGTTCAGTATCCTGGTATCGACGGCATCGTCCGCGCCGATCTCCGCAACATGACCACGGTGCTCTACTGGCTCGCGAAGCTCGAGCGCGACTTCGACTATCGCGTCCTGATGCGCGAGGCGCTCAAGTACGTCCCGATGGAGTTGGACTTCATCCACGAGGCCGACAACGCCGCGACGATGCGCCGCAACTTCGCCGCGGATTCCGACGTGATCGTCCCTGAAGTCTATCGCGAGTTCACGACGCGCCGCGTGCTCACGATGGAGCTCCTCGAAGGCATCAAGGTCACCGACGTTGACGCGCTCGAGCGTGCCGGAATCGACAAGCACGCCGTGGCGCAGAAGCTCGTCGAGATTTTCTGCGACCAGGTCCTGCGCGACGGCTTCTTCCACGCCGATCCGCATCCCGGCAACATACTTATACAGCCCGGCCCCAAAATTGTGCTGCTCGACTTCGGCCTCGCCAAGGATTTTCCGCCCGCATTCCGCGACGGCATCGTGCGGCTGACGTTTTCGATTCTCACCGCGAATCGCGACGGGATAATCAAGGCGTTCCATGAGCTGGGCTTTCGCACGCGCAACGGCAATCCCGACACGCTGCTGGCGTTCGCCGATTTGTTCCTCGGCAGTACCATCAAGCAGAAGAAGGCCTACGCGGATAAGGACCTCATCGAGCAGTTCAACGAAGAACTGCCGCGCGCGATCCGCGCGAATCCAGTGGTCGAGGTTCCCGCCGACGTTCTGCTGGTCGGCCGCATGATGGGTCTGCTGAGCGGACTTGGCAAATCGCTCGACTCGCAAGTCGATCTGTTCACCACGATCATGCCGCACGCGCATCGCCTGATGATGGCGCAGCCCGTCGCCGCGTCTGACGCCCTGTCCGCTGCTCCATCGATCACTCCCGCCGGCAAATAGTCCTTTCACTTTCTCACCGGTTTCTTCGCGCGCCGGTTCATGGCACTGTTTGCCGTCGGGATTTTCGATGCGGAGTCCAACTGATGTTTGATCGACGCAATCACCTTGTGCCGCTTGCGGCGGAACTCGCGGCCGACTTTGCCGCTCGCGCAGGAGAACACGATCGCGCCAATTCATTCCCGGTCGAAAACGTCGACAAGATGAAAGCGGCCGGATACACCGCGCTCGTCATACCCGAAAAACACGGTGGACTCGGCGCCGACCTCGAGGATTTTGCGCTCTGCCAGGAGCAGCTCGCGCAAGGTTGCGCCGCGACCACCATCGCCATCAACATGCACCTGTTCGGCATCGGCAGCATGGTCGAGCGCGCCACCGGCCGCCCGCAGGAGGAGTTGTTTTTCGACGTCATCGGGCGCGGACACCAGATTCTCGGCGGCGGCATCAGCGAGCCCGAGACCGGCGGCGATTGGGGCCACTTCGCGACGCGCGCGCGCCGCGAGGGCGAGACCTACGTCCTCAATGGCCGCAAAACCTTCACCAGCCTCTCGCCAGTGATCGATCTGTTCATGGTGATGGCGACGATAGAGGACTCGAATCCGCCCGCCTCGGCCACCTTCGTCGTGCCACGCGGTGTTCCCGGCTTCGAGCTGATTGAAACGTGGGACGCGATGGGCATGCGGGCGACGGCCAGCCACGACCTGGTGATCAAAGACGTGCGCGTGCCCGCGGTCGCGATGTCTGAGTCGCGGCCGGTCGGGCCTGTCAACGACCAGGCGATTTCGCTGTTCGCATGGTTCGGCATCTCCGTCGCCGCGACTTACACCGGCGTGGCTATAGCCGCATTGAAGTTCGCCAAGGAATTCGCCGGCCGCCTGAAACCGCTCACCCAGCCGCGCACGATCAAGTATTTGCCCGGCATCCAGTTCGCCATCGCCGAGGCCGAAGCGCTGATCGCGCAATCGCGCGCGCTCTATCTCGGCGTCGCCAACGACTACATTCGCGATCGTGCGTCATTCAAGGGCGAAGCCGGACTGGCGCGAGTCGTGATGCCGAAATACGTCGCGACCAACAACGCGATCCGCGCGGTGGACTACTGCATGGAGATCGTCGGCGCGCACGGAATGCTTAAGAAATTCCCGATGGAGCGCTACTACCGCGACGTGCGCGCCGGCCCGAATCATCCGCTGTCCAACGCCCGCGCCCGCGAACTGCTCGGCAAGGTCGCCCTCGGCATCGGCCTGTCCGAAACCCCGCGTTGGTAACCTGTAAATGTACATAACGTTGATAGCAATGGTCGCGGCGCTCGGCGGCCTTTTGTTCGGCTTCGACACCGGCGTGATTGCGGGCGCAATCTTGTTCATCGTCCCCGAGTTCCATCTTGGTCCGGCGCAGCAGGGACTCGTGGTCAGCGCCGTGACCTTTGGCGCGTTGTTCGGCGCGCTGATCGGCGGAACTTCCTCTGACGCAATCGGCAGGCGCCGGACCAACATCGCCGCCGGATTAAGCTTTGTTGCAGGCTCAGTCTTCTCGGCGCTCGCGCCCAACGTCGACATTCTGATCGCGAGCCGCGTGCTCATCGGACTGGCGATTGGACTTACCTCCGTCGCTGCGCCGATGTATATCGCGGAGCTGTCGCCGCCGCGCAATCGCGGCAAGCTGGTATCGCTATTTCAACTGGCGATCACCGTCGGCATCCTCGTCTCCTACGGTGTTGATCGAGCTTTGGCCCCCGAGCACGCGTGGCGCTGGATGCTCGGGCTCGCGTTCATCCCCGGTGCGTTGCTGGTGCTCGGAATGATCGCGATGCCCGAGTCACCACGATGGCTCCTGAAAACGGGTTCAGAAGAAGCCGCGCGACGAGCGCTTTCGCTGGTGCGGTCGCCGGACGAAATCGATGCAGAGGTACGCGAGATCCACGAAGACCTCGCGCACAATCAGCCGGCTGCGTGGTCAGAACTGTTGATGCCCGGACTTCGTCCGGCGCTGCTGGTCGGTGTCGGGCTGGCAGTTTTCCAACAGGTGACCGGAATCAACACGATTATTTATTACGCTCCGCAGATCTTTCAGAGGGCCGGCCTGAACAGCGCGACCACTGCATTGGCGGCAACCGCCGGAATCGGTGTGGTCAACGTGCTATCCACGTTGATCGCTATCTGGCTGGTCGATCGAGTCGGAAGAAAGCCGCTGCTGTTGGCCGGACTCGTTGGAATGACATTGAGTTTGACGGCGCTGGGCGCTGCTCAAAGTTTCGGTTCAACCTTCGATGTTAACCAACACTGGCTTGGGCCAATTACCGTAGGATTCATTGGACTCTACATCGTGTGCTTCGCGTTCTCGCTGGGACCGGTCGTATGGTTGATGATTTCTGAAATCTTTCCCAACCGGGCGCGGGCGCGAGCTGCCGGAATCTCGACTGCGGCCAACTGGACCGCGAACTTTTTCGTCAGCCTTTCGTTCCCGGTGCTGCAGGCGATGATGGGACCGTGGCTGTGGTTCCTCTATGCCGCGATGGGTATGGCAGCGCTCATCTTCATAGTCGATTGGGTTCCTGAAACCAAAGGAAAATCGCTCGAGGACATCTCGCGTCAGTGGCGGACCACGCAACCGGGTCTGGGTGCCAATCCCTGACCCTCGCCGGATGGGACGATAGATGAGGCGGCTTCTAATAAAATTACTGGTCCTCAACTTCGTGCTCGCCTGCATCTTTCCGACGGCCGCACTAGCGCAGACATTCTCGACGCCGTGGATGCACGCGACCAATCAGGATTGGGCCTCTGAATGGGGTGTCCTCGATCCAATGATTTTGTTCGCTCCAGGATCCTGGGATCAGCTGAAAGGGGCAACGGGAAATTGGTATGGCGTGCGTAGTGACCTCGCCGGCGCTGGCGTCTCCGTTTTCGGCTCCTACGAAAGCGAATCCGCCGGTAACCCGGTCGGCGGAGAAGTGCACAAGTTCCGGTACACGCACAACATCGCGCTCGGGATCGCAGTTGATCTCCAGAAACTGCTCAGCCTCGAGGATACCTACTTCCTTGCGTCGGCATCGGAACGTACAGGCAATAGCCTGTCGAACGACATCCCCAACTCTCTTCAGGTACAGCAGATTTTCGGCCATCAAACGATACGACTGGTCGACCTGGCGGTTGAGCATCTATTTTTCAACAAGCAGCTTGATGTCGTCGCCGGCCGCATCAACGCTCTCGATGACTTCGCGACATCGCCCTATTACTGTTTTGCGCAAAATCTCGGCTTCTGCGGCAATCCGCTGAGTATTCCGACTAACGCCAACGTTCCGAGTTATCCGGGCGCGGCCTGGGGAATTCGGGCGCGCTACCAGCCCTCGCCGGAGTTTTACTCGATGACGGGCGCATACAATACCTACCGGGACTTCCGCAGCGATAAATTCCACGGCGTTGATTTCAGCCTTCGGCATAATTCCGGCGTCGCAATCATGGAGGAGCTCGGCTATTCGCCCAAGCAGACGCGAGACGCCGGATATCCGGGAACGTACAAGCTCGGCGGGCTCTACGATTCCGAACCACGACTGCAATTCAGGACCGGTCAGATGCGCGGCGGAACCTGGCAGATGTACGTGACGGGACAGCAGCGGCTCCTTCGCCGGCCGGAGGGCGCAACCAACCCTCATCAGGGTTTGTGGTCATTCCTCGCGTTCAGTTATGCGCCGCCAAAGATGAACACCGATGAGTATTTCTGGGATGCGGGATTGTTGTACTTCGGGCTGATTCCGCACCGGGACTACGACGAGCTGGGCTTGTTTGGAATCTGGGGCCAGTTTTCGAGCGACCTCCGCGACGCTCAGCGCGCGGCTCACGAGCCGACACAGACGCATGAAGCGATAATCGAGGCCAACTACATGTACAACGTGACCCCATCGCTGACCGTGCAACCGGATATCCAGGGCGTGTTCCGGCCCAATGGCACCGGCCTGATCAGCGACACGCTGGTTCTCGCCGTGCAAGTGACGATTGCCCTTTAGGATTTCGGCCTGAAACGCCCCGCTGGTAAATCCTGCATTTTGTCGCGCGCTGTCGATTGATCTGCGCGTCGCGCTGGACGCTTCACCCGGCGAGTAATAGTTTTCTCTACCGTGATAAATGAAATCGAACAGGTTGCGCTCCGCGCCGCGCGTGCCGCCGGCAGAATTCATCTCAAACGCCTCAGCCGAATAACCATCAATCGCAAGTCGAACTCGATCGATCTCGTCACCGAAGCCGACCGCGAATCGGAAGCCGCGATTATCGACGTCATCCATCGCGCATTTCCGACCCACGCGATCCTCGCCGAGGAAAGCGGCGCCAGCGCGCACGAAAGTGACCATCGATGGATCATCGATCCGCTCGACGGCACCACCAACTTCGCGCACGGCTACCCGCAATTCTGCGTATCGATCGCGTACGAGAGGCGCGGCCGCGTGCAGTTCGGCGTGGTGTTCGACGCGCTCAAGAAAGAATGCTTCGTGGCGCATCGCGGACAGGGCGCGCGCCTCAACGGCAAGCCGATTCGCGTCAGCGCGACGCCCAATCTGTGCTCCGCCCTGCTCTGCACCGGATTCGCGTACGACCGGCGCGAGCGCCGGCGCTTCTACCTGTGCTTCTGGGAAGAACTGATGACGCGGACGCAAGGCGTGCGCCGTACCGGCTCGGCGGCGCTCGATCTCGCCTACGTCGCGGCCGGCCGCACCGATGGATTCTGGGAATTCGGGCTCCGCCCGTGGGACGTGGCCGCCGGCGCGTTAATCGTCGAGGAAGCGCGCGGGCGCGTGACCAACATGGACGGCTCCGAGCTCGACCTGGGCGGCGCCAACATCGTAGCGACCAACGGCCGGGTCCATGATGAGCTCGTTGAAGTCATCGCTCATACGCGGCCCGAGGCCGACCGCCGCCAGGCCGAGATGCTCCGCGAGATCAAGGCCTCGGCGTAGCCAATGTTCACCTAATCGGAGGATGCTGCATATGAACACGCAGATTCGACGCGCCACCCGCGAGGACGCGGACGTCTGCGGCGAGATTTGTTATCGCGCATTCCGCGCGATCGCCGACGAGCATAATTTCCCCCACGACTTCCCCTCGCCGGCTGTCGCCAAAGGCATCATCGGCGGCATGTTATACAATCCGGGCTTCTATGGAATCGTCGCTGAAGTGAACGGACGCATCGCCGGCAGCAACTTCATGGACGAGCGTGCGCCGATCGCCGGCATCGGGCCGATCAGCGTCGATCCCGACGTGCAGAACAGCGGCGCCGGCCGCGCAATGATGCAGCATATGCTCGATCGCGTCGCGGCCAATCGACTGCCCGGCGTCAGGCTGGTGCAGGTCGCCTATCACAATCGCTCGTTCAGCCTGTATGCGAAGCTCGGCTTCGAAATCCGCGAGCCACTGTCCCTGATGGTCGGACCGCCGATCAACGAATCAGTCCCGGGCTACAAGGTTCGCCCGGCCAGCGAAGCCGACGTCGCTGCATGCGACCGGCTCCACTTCGCGGTGCATGGACACGAGCGCAGCCGCGAATTGCGTGACGCCATCACGGGTCGGACTGCGAATGTCGTCGAGCACCTCGGCCGCATCACCGGTTACGCGACCGCGATCGGATACGCGGGCTACGCGGTCGGTGAGTCGAACGAAGAACTCAAGGCCTTGATCTCGGCGGCGACGGAATTCCATGGACACGGCCCGCTGATTCCGTCGCGCAACGGCGAGCTGCTCCGATGGTGCTACGGCAAGGGCCTGCGCCTGATGCAGCAGACGACCCTGATGACCGTCGGCCTCTACAACGAGCCGCGCTTCCCGTTCATCCCGTCGATCCTGTACTGACTAGCGCCGCGCGATGAAGAGCCCGGAGTCCTTGGTCATCCGGATTTCGCCGTGCGCCGCGATTTCGTTCTCGACATGCCGCTGTAGCGCGGCAATCTGTTCGTCGGTCACTCGGCTTCGCACGCGCATCGAGCAGATATAGTCCATCAACGGCGCAGCTTCAGTGATCACCAGCGAGTCCGGGTAGCGCTCGAGCTTCACCTCGCTGAAAGCCCGGCGCATGAAGGCCTCGCCACTCTCGAGACCAAATTTCGCGGCTGACTCTGTCATGCGCGGAATCGAAAAGAAGTGCGCCGCAAGCTCGTTCATCTCGCGCATATTCGCGAGTCCCATCGTTGCCGCGTAGCAGACACCCGCAGGCTTGAGCACGCGCCTTACCTCGTCGAGCGCGCGCGCAATGTCGGGCACATGATAGAGCATGTGATTCGCAATCACCGCGTCGAACGACTCGTCGCGAAACGGGATCGCCTGCGCGTCGGCCTGCATGTAGGTGAACGAATGCCCCAGCCGCGCGAGATGCGCGCGAGTTTCGCGGAGCATCCCGTTCGACATGTCGGTCAGAATCACGCGCCACCCGCGAGGCGCCTGCGCCGACCCGCGCCACAATATGCCGGTGCCGCAGCCGAGCTCGAGCACGCTCGCGTTGTCCGGAACCTGAATCCTGTCCAAGATCCATCGCATCAGCCCATAGCGATTGATGCTGAACCGCTGATGCAGCCGGAATCGCGCCGACAGGTTCGAACCGTCCTTGTATTGCTCCCGCAGCAAGTGCGCGGAGTCGGAAATGTTGGTCACTGCCATCGCAGTCATGCTGCCGCGCGCGCGGGGCGAGGGTCAACGATCGCTCGCCTTGTCCGCCGCACATCGCTGATGTAGTTCTGTCCTTGGCCGCGTCCTGCGCCCCGGTAGTGAAAAGGACATCACGGAGGTCTCCGGAACCTCAAGTCCGGGTTCGATTCCCGGCCGGGGCAACTTTCAGCTTTGAGCGGGTATCGCATCACGCCCGCGTCCACCTTGGCCCGTTCCCATCTTCGCGACCAGCGGCGCATCAAACTCAAAGTAGTATTTCGTTACATCTTCGCTTTTATACTTACAATGAGTAGGTAATATTTACTATTTGCTTAGTCTTTTGGACCCCTTGATGTCTCTTATGGATGTTATAATCCTCTATACATCTCACGCCATCCCTAGTATTGCTTTATGCCGTATTGAGAGTCATTATTCGGAGCCATGAAAGGGAACGACCAAGATCACCTGAACCTGACGCCGCGCCACGAGCGAGCAATCCTCGATGAGATCCGCAACGATCGTGAGCTCATCGGTCGCCTCAAGATTACACCTCAGGAACTCGAGGCGCTCTCAAAATGCGCGCTGTTGGGAACGCTGACCTGCAAACAGGATATGCTCTTCATCCTGCGCCAGATTCGCGAGGCGGGCCATCCCGATCACGCGACGCGAGTACCGCAGCCGGCGCCGCCCCAAGACAAGGAAGAAGATCCCGTCGCTGACTTTCGCCGCCTTCCGGTCAGTGATGCTCCTGGGGTCATGCGCGACCAGGCTTCGCTCGGCGTTATCGTCGGCCGCCGCAGGCCCGAGCGGTGGGCCATTTTTTTCTGGGGGATAGTCGTGGTCGCGGCCTTGGCATGGAATGGCGTGGTCGCCATCTCACAGTGGCGTGACCACTTGATGACCACCATGGGAACGCCCCTCGGCCAGGCTTCTACTTCTGACGCGTTCAGCGGGGTAGACCGCTTCAGCATACTGCTGCTGTCGGAGCTTGCGTTCGTGACGCTGATCGCAACCGTGATACATCTCAGATCCCGCAGGGGTCACAGCCGCTTCAAGGTGAGACCCACCCGCTCCTGGCGCTAGTCCGGCGCGTCACGACCCTGCGCGATTCAAATTGATCGCGTCGGCGCGCGCGAGACTCACGCAATGCTGCGCCAGAACTCCTGCAGCAGCACGCTCATCAGCTTAGGATGCTCCTCGGGGAAAAACAGTTTCCCGTGCGGCACCATGACGACTCGCCGCACGCCGGCGATATTGTTCTTCAGCCACTCCGGCGATTTCAGATCGAACGCGGTGTCGGCGTCGCCCCATGCAATCAGCGTCGGCACTTTGAGCTCACGCAATTGCGGCGCGATAGCGGTCAGCACCTTCAGATTGCCGAGATTTAGAAAGCGCCGCATCTGCGCGCTCCTGTCGTCCGACGAAACCAGCGGCTCGATGTAGGTCTTGAAGGCCTCGTCGGGGATTCGTCCCGCGTCCTCATAGACCGATGCGAACGCCTGGCGCGCGGCGGCCGGCGCCTGCAGCATCGCCTTCATTCCCACGACGATCGACGGGTCCGCGAACTGGTCGAACGCTGCTTTCAGCATCGCGTTGGGCCACAGGTCATGAACTTCGCAGTTGGTGATCGTGAGGCTGCGCAGCCGCGACGGATATCGCGCCGCGAACACCTGGCTGATACTTGCGCCGCTGTCGTTGCCGACCAGGTCCACCTGCGGCAATCCCAGCCGGTCGATGAAGGCAGCGATCATTGCGGCCTGTCGGTCGAAGCCGAGGTCCTGTTCCACGGGAACTTCGGTGTATCCGAGCCCCATCAAGTCGAGCGCGATACATCGGCGCGTCGCCGCGAGATCGTCCAGTGTACCGCGCCACGCGAAGCCGTTCAGCGGAAACCCGTGCACGAACAGCGCGGCCGGACCGCTGCCCTGCTCGACGTAGGCGATTCGGCCGAAGCTGGTGTCTGCGAACTTGCGCGCCTGATGGAACTGCTCTGCGTTCATTGCTAACCTGCCTCCTGTTGTCGTCCGATTGTGATGGTATTTAACATACCAACAGTATGTATGTGACATGAGAACGGTATGACAGTCAAGAGCCGCAAGCTCGAGCAGTCCCAGGCCACCCGCGCCGCCCTCATCAAGACCGCGCGCAAGCTCTTCGCCCGCCTCGGCTACGCCAAAACCGATATCGAGACCGTCGCGCGGCGTACCCGCGTCACCCGCGGCGCGCTCTATCATCACTTCAAGGACAAGCAGGACTTGTTTTCCGCCGTGTTCGATCTCGAGGAGCAGAAACTCACTCAAACCGCCGCCGCGGCCGCCGTCTCGAAGTCCGGGCCCTGGGACGCGATGCTTGCCGGCTGCGACGCGTTCCTCGACGCCTGCCTCGATCCCGCCGTGCAGCGCATCGTGCTGATCGACGCGCTCGCCGTCCTGGGATGGGAGCGATGGCGCGAGATCGACACCCAGTACAACCTGCGGCTGGTGATCGGCGCACTGCAGGCGGCCGCCGATCAAGGCATAATCGCGCCGGGACCGATCGATTCGCTCGCGCATCTGCTAATAGGCGCGATCACGGAGGGTGCGATCTACATCGCGCACGCCGACGACCAGCCCGCCGCCCGCCGCGAGGTCGGCGCAAACGTCGCCCAACTCCTCTCAGGCCTGCGCATCGACAAATCAAAGGGCTCGTCGTAAAACTGCACGCAAGCTCGCACGGGGAATCGCGATGGAAATGGAATATCGAATCACGCCTGGCAGATTGGAAATCGGACGGTTCTCGCTTTACTACGAGCGGGTTGGCGCCGGCGCGCCCTTGGTCTTCATGCACGGCCTCGGCGGCAACCATCTCTCGTGGTGGCAGCAGGTCCCCTACTTCATGCGCTCGTTCGAATGCATCACGGTCGACCAGCGCGGCTTCGGCCTCTCGTCCGATCCCGACGAGATGTTCAATCGCGCGCACTCGAGCGATCTCGGCGCCCTGCTCAACCATCTGAAAATCGACAAGGCCGTCCTGATCGGGCAATCGATGGGCGGATGGACGATCGTCGGCTATGCGCTCGAGCATCCCGAACGCGTTGCCGCGATGGTGATGTGCGATACGCCGGGTGGAATCTTCACCCCCGAGATGAAGTTCGCGCCGACGCGCACGCCGATTCCCGTCGATGCGACGCCGGCGATCGGATCGTTGCCGACCTACGCCGCCGATTATTTCACCAGGCATCCCGAGATGGCGTTTCTGTACGACGAGGTCCGGATTCTTGGCGCGCGGCCGCCGGCAGACGCGGGCGCGCGCATCGTCGGCCTCCGCTACGATCTCGGCGCCGTGAAGCAGCGCCTCACGATGCCGATACTGTGCATGGTCGGCGAGGAGGACACGCTGATCACGCCCGACGTCATCAAGGCGCTGGCGGCGGCGCTGCCGAATTCGCGACTGCGCACCGTGCCCGGCTGCGGCCACTCGATCTATTTCGAAAACGCCGCCGTCTTCAATCAATTGGTGCGCGATTTCCTCGTCGAGATCGGCTACGCGAAATAGCTTTTTTGCCACGTGTCATCGCGAGCGTGCGCCCCACACCAGTCCTGGGACAATCGACGGCCACCGCGCAAATCTCGCATTGCGGTTTGCGCGCGATACACACCTGGCGCCCGTGCAGAATCAGCCGCATCGAGAACGGCGTCCAGTCTTCCGCCGGCAGGATTTTCTGCATGTCGATCTCGATCTTCGCCGGATCGGTTTGCCTGGTGAATCCGAGGCGATACGTGAGCCGCCGCACATGCGTGTCGACGACGAACCCCGGCTTGCCGAAGATATGCCCGAGAATCACGTTCGCGGTCTTGCGCCCGACGCCTGGAATTTTCACCAGGTCGTCCATCTCGGATGGAACCTCGCCGCCGTAGTCCGCGACGATCTTCTGCGCGGCGCCCATCAGCGAGCGGGTTTTCTGCCGGAAAAATCCCGTCTTGACGATTAACTCTTCGACGTGCCGGGGGTCCGCCGCCGCCATCGCGCGCGCGTCGGGATATTCCTTGAAAAGCCGCGGCGTTACGCGATTGACGCCCGCGTCGGTCGACTGGGCCGACAGAATCGTCGCCGCCAGGCATTGCCACGGCGTTTCGAAGTCAAGGCTGATGCGCGCCTTCGGATAGAGTTTCGCGAGCGTACGCGAGACTCGGCTCGCGCGCTTCTTCAACTCCGCGATCGATTCGCGAGCCGCCATTTTCATTCACGCGACGACACGCCGGCTCTGCTGCTCGTGCGTGAAGCTCGCGACCTCGGCGCTTTCGCGCGCGCGATCCCATCCGAGCTCAGCCGCCATGATTCGCGCGACGGCCGCCGCCGCCGCTTCCGCCTCGACCGGCGAGCGCCACGACAGCGACGTGCGCCGAATCAGAAAATCGCCGACCGAATGCGCCATCTCGTTGCTCACCGCGTTGACGACCTCGGCTCCCAGAGCGGGACAGCCGCGCGCCAGCGGCTCTGCCAGCTCGGGCCGCCTGGCCGCGATTCGCGCGACCAGCGGCGCGCGCGTTCCGTAGCGCGCTTTCAGAATTTCAGCCGCCGCGGCCGGTATACCTCGCACGCTCGCACCGCCCGCCTCGTCGCCCGAGGCCAACGGCCGCGCGCCCGGTAGCGGCGTCGCGAGCGTCGGGCAGATTCCCGCATGACGCCCGAGCCGCTTCATCACCTGGTCAACGAGCTTCTCTGCAATCTCGCGATGCGTCGTGAACTTGCCGCCCGCCACCGTGATCAGCCCCGACGCGCTCTCGAGGATCACTTCCTCGCGCGGCACCGCCGACGGCGACGCGCCGTCCTTCTCTCGAATGAGCGCGCGCAATCCCGCAAAACTGGTCGCCACGTCGGCGTTCTTGAGCTTGATTCCCGGCAGACTCTCGGCCAGTACCGCGAGCAGATATTCGACGTCGCCAATTTCCGCCCTGACGCTCGCAGGATCGCCCGCGAAATCAGTGTCGGTCGTGCCCACTAGCACGTAGCGGTCATGCGGCATCACGAACACGATTCGCCCGCGCTCGTCGCCGAGCACGAGCGATTCGCGCACCGGCAGAACGGTCCGCGCGAACACCAGATGCACGCCTTTGGTCAAACGCACGCACGGTTTCGACGACGGGTCGTCCATCCGCCGAATCTCGTCCACCCACGGCCCGGCCGCGTTCAGGAATTTCTTTGCGCGAATTTCACAGGCGATGCCGCCGAGCAAATCGCGCACGCGCGCCGACGCGATCTTGCTGTCGCTCGTGCTGAAGCTCTCGACCGCCGTGTAATTCGCGACCGCCGCGCCATGCAAATCGGCGTCGAGCACGTTCTCGAACGTGACGCGCGCGTCGTCGGCCCATGCGTCGAAGTACATCGCGCCGCCCGTCAGCCCGTCGCGGCTGAGCGCCGGCTCGGTCTCGCGCACCTCGGCGGCGTTGAGGCTCGAATGCCATTCCTTGAACGGCATCCGCGCGAACAGGTCGTACAGCGTCAGCCCCATCGCCATCGTGAAGCGATTGAAGCCGCGCCCGCGATAAACGGGAAACAGAAATTGAATCGGATGCACCAGATGCGGCGCCGTGCGATGCCGCAGGCGCTCGCGCTCGCGCAGCGCTTCGTACACGAGCTTGAACTGCCCCTGCGGCAGGTAGCGGAAGCCGCCGTGAATCAGTTTCGACGATCGCGACGACGTCGCCCCCGCGAAATCGCCGCGGTCTATCAGCGCAACGCGAAGCCCGCGCATCGCAGCGTCACGCGCGACCGCCGCGCCGTTGATTCCCGCGCCGATTACCGCGAGATCGAATTCCTCGTCGCGAAATCGCGCGAGACTCTTCTGACGGTTGAGCGTCGAGGCCAAAAAATTCAGTCTTCGGGATCTTCCTGGAACGAGTAGCGCTCCTCGGTCCAGGGGTCCGCATGGTTGTGATAGCCGCGCACTTCCCAGAAGCCGCGCCTGTCGATATCGGCGAACTCGAGCGCGCGCACCCACTTGGCGCTCTTCCATCCGTAGAGCTTCGGCACGATCAGGCGCAGCGGAAAGCCGTGTTCCGGCTCGAGGTCGCGCCCGTCACGGCGATACGCCAGCATCACGTCGTCATCGAGGAACTCGTCGAGCGGCAGGTTGGTCGTGTAATCGCCGTCGCAATGGACTATCACGTAGCGCGCTTCAGGCCGCAGCTTCACCAGCTTCATCAGGTCGGCGACCCTGACGCCTTCCCACGCGTTGTCGAGCCGCGACCAGGTCGTCACGCAATGAAAGTCGGCGACCTCTCGCGATTGCGGCAGCGCGCGAAATTCCTCGTATGAAAATCGAAGCGGCTTCTCGACCATCCCCACCACTTTGAAATCCCACGTCTTCGGATCGAAGCGCGGCGTCGGCCCGTAAGTAAGAACCGGAAATTTGTCGGTCAGGATCTGTCCCGGCGGAACCCGCGCGGCAACGTCCTGCGCGCCTACTGGCTTTGGCATACGGCTGACTATTATCCGACGGATCGATCTGACGAAAGGGTCCGTACGCGCCTCGAAGCGGGCGCCGGTCGATGTTCACTCATTGGGAAGCGCCACGCCCAAAGGGGCGGCTTGAAATCTGAATGGAGTTTCCGGCGGGATCTTTGGCGTTGGTGAACTCAAAGGTGCCCGTGTCGTGGACCGGTCCGAATTTCAATCCCTCGGCTTCTCTTTGCTTCATGAACTGCCTGACGTTTGATACTCCAAAGACGATCTTCATAGCCGCACCGCTTTTTTGACTCTTGGCGGCTTGATGGAGCGCGATAGTACAACCCCCGGCGTTGCTCTCCAGTTCCAGCCATCCCGCATCGTCCGACGGCAATGGCTTCATGCCGAAATGCTTCTGATAGAAATGGGCGACCTTGGGAAGGTCTTTGACGTACAGGATTACGCGCACTATCGGTAGTTTCACTGTTTTACCGCTCTTGCGATGTGCTTGACGCGCGGGCTTCTCACGCGCCGCGCCTCTGACGCAAGGCCAAAGTCTTGGATAAAGATCTGGCGAGAGGCAATCACCGGCTACGCGGCTTTGGGTTTTTTCTGCACCGGCGGCGTCGTATTGCTCATCCGCCGCGTCACTTCCTCGTCGCTCATCGTCCAGATGCGTTCGTCGGGCGGGTAGTCCATCAGCGGTTTCGACGGATCGGGCTTGGGCTGCGGGACTTTGCCGCCCTTCGATTCGAACGGCGCGGGATGCTTGTATTTCTCGACTTCGTCCGCGCTGATTCCAGCCAGCGCCTGCACTTCGGGATCGATCCACGACTCGGCGTCAATCGAGCCGCCTTCGGAGGTCGAAAACTCGAGCATGATTCCCTCGGGCGCAGCCAGGTAGATCGATTTGCAGAAACCGTGATCGAGCGGGCCCATCACCCAGTGCCCGTGCGAGCGGACGCGGTCGCGAATCGCCATCAGGTCGTCGTAAGTGTCGACGTTAAGCGCCAGATGTTGCATCGCGCCGGCCGCGACGTTCTGCGTGGTATGCCCGGCATGCGAAACGCCTTTGATGGGCTGGATTTTCGCGACGTCGGGATGCTGCACGAATGCGATCGACGAGCTGTTGCTCAGCTTCATGAAGCCGTGGAAGGTGTTGTCGACGCCATGCATCCAGTAGAGCGCGACCAACTCCATCCCGACGACCTGCGAAAAGTAGTCGATTTGCTTTTTGATGTCCTTGGTGCAGATAGCGAGGTGATGCACGCCGTTGGGCAGACCCATGATGCCGACCTCCGTGGTGAGTGATTCTGTTGTGCCACAATGAGGAGAGGAAGGGAACTGGCCGCGGTCTGCTCCGATACCTCTGCATAACTTGCCCGAAGCATCTGAGGTTGCGCCGGATGCGTGGACGTTCGTGTTCCCCCTTTCCATCTGGAAAGGGGGCCAGGGGGATAGGACACAACGATCCTCATAAGTCTTCGGGTTCCCCTTCCCTCGAGGGAAGGGGTCAGGGGTTAGGTTCCGCGACGGCCACCCTCACTCACCCGATAATCTTATTCAGCGGGAACTCGACGATGCCGACGGCGCCCGCCTCGAGCAGCTTCGGGAACAGCTCGCGCACCGTATGCTCAGCGATCACCGTCTCAACCGCCAGCCATTCGACGCCCTTCAGCGCGGGACTCGCGTACAGGTGCGAGATGGTCGGCGCCGTGATCGACGGCAGCAGTGCGATCACTTTTTCGAGGTTGCCCTTGGCGACGTTCATCTTGATGCCGACGCGATTCTCAGCGTCCAGCGCGCCGCGAATCAGGATGCCGAGCTGGCGAATCTTGGCCTGCTTCCACGGGTCGGTCCACGCGGCCGGATTGGCGACCAGCACCGGATTCGAGACGAGCAATTCCTCGACGATGCGCAATCCGTTCGCGCGCAGCGACGAGCCGGTCTCGGTCACGTCGATAGCGGCGTCGATGATGCCCTCGGCGACCTTGGCCTCGGTGGCGCCCCATGAAAATTCCACTTCCGCTTTGACTTTGCGCTCGGCGAGGATTCGCGTGACGAACTGCACCAGCTCGGTCGCGATGCGCTTGCCTTCGAGATCCTCGAGCCGCTGGACGGGCGAGTCGTTGCGCACGCACAGCACCCATCGCGAGGGCGTCAGCGTCGCCTTGGCGTAAATGAAACTCTCGACCTGGTGCAGCGTAACGTTGTTCTCGACGATCCAGTCGCTGCCCGTGATGCCCGCGTCGAGCGAGCCATCTGCGATATAGCGCGGCATCTCCTGCGGGCGCAGGATACGGCAGCTCAGCGTGGCGTCGTCGGTGGTCGGGATGTAGGAGCGCGAGCCAACCGTGATGCGCCATCCCGATTTGCGCATCAGCTCGAGCGTCTGCTCCTCGAGGCTGCCCTTGGGGATGCCGAATTTCAGAACTTGATCAGCCATATGGAATCAGGCGGCCGGCTTTTTCGATTGATGGCCGTAGTTAGGGCCGTACTTGGCGGGATCGACTTTGCGCTGCTCGACGATTTTCCACGCGCCCGCGTCGAGCTTGCGGAAAAAGCACGACTCGTAACCTTCGTGGCATGCGGCCCCGTCGCCGCGCTGCTCGACGGCGACCACGATCGCGTCGGCGTCGCAGTCGATGCGAATCTCGTGCACGATTTGAAAATTTCCCGACTCTTCGCCCTTGCGCCACAGCTTGTTGCGCGAGCGCGAGAAGTAGCAGGCGCGGCCGGTGGCGACCGTTTCGTCGAAAGCCTCGCGGTTCATGTAGGCAACGGTCAGCACGCGATGGCTCAGGTGATCGACCGCGATCGCGGCGACGACGCCGCCGTTTTTATCGAAATCGATTGCCGCCGATGCCTGGTGGGCCTTATCTGCCTGCGTTGCCATTGCTTTTCCCGAATTTAATTGCGCACTAAAATAAATATAGCGCTCGTGAATCAAGCAGTATCGGTCAAACTTCGGTGCGATTCAATGCGGTATGTTACGCGCGCTACGCTAGCCTGTTTTAAAATGCTGACAATGCGAGTAGATTACGGGCCGATGTCAGAAGGCCTGCCGAGCGCATCTGCTCGCTCACCATTAAAGATGCATTCATTCACCGCGCGACGATTCGCGAGACTTTCTATTGTGGCGATTGTGCTCGCCGTGTCGTCGATCGCCTGCCATATTCCCGGCAAATCGCTCGAGTCGAAATACAATAACGTCGACCAGTTCAACTTCGACGTCGCGGTGGGTCCCAAGAATTACCATATCGAGGGCTACCTGACGCGCAGCGCCGAGCAGGGGCGGCGGCCCGGCCTGCTGGTTCTCAACGGCGGCGAGGGCAACGTCGATCAATGCGTGAAGATGAGCCAGGGAATCGCCGCGATGGGAATCCAGGTCGCGTGCGTGAGTATCCCGGGCTACGGCAATTCTTCCGGGCCGAGCCGGTTCGTGGGACAGCCGTCGGTGGTGGCGTCGCGCAAGGCGCTGGACATGCTGGCGGGGCGAACGGACGTCGACGCGACGCGGCTGGCGGTATGGGGCCTCGGGCACGGCGCGGTCGCGGCGGGCCTGCTGATGGATTACGACTCGCGCCCGCGCGCACTCATCCTGGAATCGGGATGTTACGATCCGCTGTCGCTATGGCCGACCGCGCCGCTGCGTACCAAGCTGTCGATCCTCCGCGAAGTGTGGCCGAGCAAACGGATCCTGAAAGAGCGCAGCGTCATCGCGCATCTGCCGGCGAAACTCGAGTGCAGCGTGCTGATCATGCACGGCCAGCAGGACAATCGGATGCCGGTGGGACAAGCCGTAAAGCTCGCCGACGCACTGCGCGAGCGCGGCGCGAAGGTCGAGACCTACTATTTCCCGCAAGCCTCACACGACCTCGGCAAACGCGTCGAGCCCGAACTGCGCGCCTTCCTGCGCGACAATCTACTCGGCACAACCAGCGCCGCCGCCGCGGGGTAAAAAGGGAACCAGGAAATCACTTTATTTAATGCGGAACCCACCGCGGGTTCCGCACCTCCTTGGGCAGGGGTGACCCCTGCACCCAGTACGAAGAAAGATGCGGGACTCCGTCCCTGTAGAACTAGGTACGGGGAGAGGCGGTGGGTGACCGGTTCCCCTTCCCACAGTGGGAAGGGGTTAGGGGTTAGGTTAGCGCGCACCGAGCACCGCTTTTCACCGCGCGGCTACGCGATTGCCCTCAGCGCCTCGATCACTTCTTCGGTGTGTCCGTTCACCTTGACCTTGGGGAACACGCGGCGCACGACGCCTGCTTTGTCGATGATGAAGGTGGTGCGCTCGATGCCCATGAACTCGCGCCCATACAGCGACTTCATCTTGTACACGCCGTACAGCTTGCAGACTTTGTTGCCGGGATCGGCAAGCAGTGGGAAGTTCAGCTCGTGCTTCGCGATGAACTTGCCGTGCGAATCGGTCGAATCGCCGCTGATGCCGACGACTTTGGCGCCGAGCTTTTTTATCGGCGCGATATTGTCGCGGAAGCTGCACGCCTCGATGGTGCATCCGGGCGTCATGTCCTTGGGATAGAAATACAGCACGAGGTTGTTCGAGCCGATGAGCTGCTTGAGCGCGACGGTTTTTCCGTCGGCGTCGGACAGCGCGAAGGCCGGCGCCTTCTTTCCTTCCAGCGCGGCGCTGGCGCTCTTCTTAGTCGCGGTTGCGGGCTTCGTCGGAGTTTTGGCGGCGGTTTTCCTGGATGTCGGCATCAGATTGATTTAGCCGCGCTCGACGTTTGAGGCAACTTGGAAGTTGCCGCGGCGGGTTTGGGCCATTTTCAGAAATGCACCAAACCCCCCTTTTACAAGGGTTTCGCGGCCCCTAGTTGACGAGGTGCCGGGCACACCTTAGACTTGGCGGGCTGACAGTCTTCATTTGATCGCGCCCGCGTCCCTATGGCCGTTTATACCGAGTTAAGCAAACCGTTTCTCAAGGAACTGGCCGACGACTACGGTCTGGGCCGCGTCACCAGCGCGACCGGCATCCCGGAAGGTTCGGTCAACACCAACTACATCCTCGAGGCGGCCAAGGGCAAATTCCTGCTGCGGATCGACGAGGTCAAAAGCGAGAACGAGCTCAAGCGCGAAATCGATCTGCTGTCGTTTCTGCGCAAGCACGCGTTCCCGTGCCCGCATCCGATGCAGGATCGGATGGGGCGCTTCTACCGCAACTTCAACAACCGCTGCGTGTCGCTGTTCAAATACCAGGAGGGCAAGGTGCTGATGCCGGCGCGCGTCAAGCCGAGCCAGCTCGAAACGATCGGTCACGCCCTCGGCGACCTGCATGTGATCGGCAAGGCGTACAAGAAGGGAATCGACAACCGCTTCAGCTTCGAGCGGATCGCCGACCTGTACCTGACCGTGCGCAACCGCCTGCCGAATTACTTCCGCAAGATTTGCCGCACCCTCGACGACGAGGTCGAGTACCTGACGCGCTATCTCGAAGGCAAACTGCCCAAGGGCGTGATCCACGGCGACATCTTCGCCGACAACCTGCTGTTTCGCGGCGAGAAGCTGACCGCGATGCTCGATTTCGACGCCGCCTGCCGCGGCAAGTTCATCTTCGATATCGCGACCGCGGTCAACGCGCTGTGCTTCGTCGATAACAGCTACTCGCTCGACCGCTTCCGCTACCTGCTGTCGGGCTACGAGTCGGTGCGCACGCTCTCGCTGGCCGAGTGGGACGCCTTTCCCAATGAACTGCGGTTTTCGTCGCTGCGTTTCACCGTGACGCGGTTGCATGACTTTTTTCTGACGCCGATCGACGGCAAACATCGCGTGGACAAGGACTTCCGCGAGTTTTTCGATCGCCTGCGAGTGTTGCGCCGCGAGCGCGAAGGCGGGATGGAGCCGCTGCTGATGGCGATGGCGACCGGATACGACTACCGCAAGTATCAGAAGGTCAAAGCGACCGAGCGCCGCCAGGCGTGACGGCGTGAAACCGTAAAAGACGCGGCCTGACTCGCGCATCCAGCATCCACGGAGAAATCCGTTGCCCTCAATCCTCGACAGCCTGAACGCCGCCACGCCCGCGCTGTGGCTCGAAGTCTCGCCCCCGCGCGGAATCAATCCTGCCCCGCTGCTGCGCCATCTGGGCGCGCTGGTCGGCCACGTCGACGCGATCAACCTGACCGACAACGCGCTGGGCAAGGTAAAGATGTCGGGGCTGGTTTTCGGCGCCGCTATCAAGGAGCGCCTCAAGATCCCGGTCGTGCTGAACGTCTCGTGCCGCGATCGCAATCGCTTCGCGCTGAAATCCGATCTGCTGGGCGCGGCCGCGATTGGAATCGACGCGATAGTCGCGCTCAACGGCGACAAGATTCCACCCGATATCGACGGCAATGTGATTGTGTCGCACGATATCGACGCGTACGGATTGCTCGCGATGGTGGCCGACTTGAATCGCGGCGACACCGGCGAGGGCAAGCGGTTGCTGAAGGCGATTCCGTCGATTGTCGCGGGTGCGGTCGCGAATCCAAATCGAAAAAATATCGAGCGCGAGTTCGAGCTGCTCGAGCGCAAGGCCGCCGCCGGCGCGCGCTTCGTGATCACGCAGCCGGTATTCGACGCGGAGACGGGACGGCGCTTCGTCGCGAAAGCGAACAGCCTGGGGATCAGGACGATGCTCGGAATCCTGCCGGTCAAGCGCGAGGCGATGGCAACCTACCTGATCGACCGCGTGAAGGACTTGAGCGGCGCCCGCAGCCATCTGGACAGATACGCCGGGATGAGCGAAGAAGAGGTGCGCGCGTTTTCGATCCGCGAGAACATGGCGCTGATGAAGTCGTTGGCTCGCGACGCCGCCGGGTTCATCATTATGAGCGGCGGCGGCCCCTCACTCGCTATCGAGCTGGCGCTCCAGTTCAGCCGCTGGCGCAAGGAGACCGGTACATGAACCGAACACAGGCAAATGGTTCCCGGATCAAGGTGGCGGAAAAAAATGACGCCGGCGGTCGCGGCAAGCTCGAGGACGCCATCCGCGTCATCCTGCGGCATATCGGTGAAGACCCGGCTCGCGAAGGACTCGAGCGCACGCCCGCGCGCGTCGCCAAGGCTTACGAATTCCTGACCAGCGGCTACGCCAAAGATCCCAAGGAAGCGATCAACGGCGCGCTGTTTGCCGAAGACGACTACCAGGAAATGATCCTGTGCAAGGATTTGGATTTTTATTCCCTGTGCGAGCATCACCTGCTGCCGTTCATGGGCAAGGCGCACGTCGCGTACCTGCCCAATCGCAAGATTGTCGGAATCTCGAAGTTGGCGCGGATGGTGGAAATCTACGCGCGGCGCCTGCAGGTGCAGGAGCGCCTGACCACGCAGATCGCGCAGACCCTGATGTCCGAAATCGACCCGCTCGGCGTCGCCGTGGTGCTCGAAGCTGAGCATCTGTGCATGCGGATGCGCGGGGTCGAGAAGCAGAATTCCTACGTCACGACCTCGGCGATGCTGGGCGTGTTTCGCACCAACACGGAGACGCGCCAGGAGTTCATGCAACTGCTGCGCAACGGCAAGCCGTAAGGCAGGCGAGTTTCGCTTTTTTCGGAGCGAACAGCGCTCATTTGCTGGGCTTTTTAGCGAAAAGGTTTCACGTGAAACGTTCTTTAGTTCAGGAGAACGAAACGCGAATCGTGAGAGGCATCTTGGAATTCGGACCCTCACCCGCGCCGGAGGCGCGACCTCTCCCTGACAGGGAGAGGAAATAGGTCATGGCTGCTGACGACGCATCGCTGGAGGCGCTGGGGCGGTATGCGCTTCGGTTCGTTAAGCCGGGGCATACGATTGGGCTTGGGACCGGGCGGGCGGCTAGCGCGTTTATTCGGGCTCTGGGAGCCAGCGGGATCGGCGTTCGCGGAGTGCCAACTTCCAGTCCCGCTGAAGAGCTTGGGCGCTCGATGGGAATTCCGATCGTCACGCTGGCGGAAGCGGGGAAAATCGATACCGACTTCGACGGTGCCGATGAGGTCGATCCGCGGCTCAACCTGATAAAAGGCTACGGCGGCGCGCTGGTGCGCGAAAAGATCGTGGTGGCGTCCTCGCGGCGGTTCGTCGTGCTGGTCGGCTACGAGAAGATGGTGAAGAAGCTCGGCGATCGCGGGAGTCTCCCGGTCGAGGTGGTGCCATTCGGATTATCGCTGGTCACTGCGAGGATCAAAGCGATGGAGATGAAGCCTCGTATTCGCGAAAAGGACGGCCGGCAGTTCATTACCGACAACGGCAATTTGATTCTCGACTGCGCGGTGAAGAAAATCGCAAATCCGGCGCGGCTGGATCGCGAACTGCTGGCGATTCCCGGCGTGGTCGGCACTGGGCTATTCGTCGCGATGGCGGACCTCGTGCTGGTGGCGGAAGAATCGGGGAAGATTCGCACGTTGAAGGGCTGATAGTCCGAAGTTCGAGGCGCGCGAGTCGCGCGCGGAACCTAACCCCTAACCCCTTCCCGAGCGGGAAGGGGAACCAGATTGTTTAAGGGTTGCGCTAATCGCAGACCATCTCGCGTTGCTCGCTTCGGTCAGGATGACAGATATGGCGACGACGGAAACGCCGGAAAGGGCTGACCTTGAAAGAATTTATCGCGCGGCGGTTGCGGCGGTGGAGCCGGCGCGACTTGTCGGCATCGCGATGGAGGGCGGATGCCGGGGCGCAGAGCGGGTTCCTGGTTTGATTGCCGGTGCGTCGCGAGTTTTTATGTTGGCGGTGGGCAAGGCGTCGGCGGGAATGGCGCGCGAGATCGAGCGCCGAATCGGCGACAAACTCATTGACGCTATCGCCGTAGTTCCGAAAAGTCCCGCCGCGACATCGGAGCGGGCCTTAGGACTAAAAAGAGCGACATCGGAGCGGGCGTTAGTACTAAAAATAGAGGCGGGTCATCCTGTGCCTGACGAGTCGTCGGAGCGGGCTGCGCGGGTGGCTTGCGAAATGTTGAATCGGGCGACGGCGGACGACCTGGTGATTGTCGCTGTCAGCGGCGGCGCGTCGGCGATGTTCACGCTGCCGGCTGCGGGACTTACGCTGGCGGACAAGGTCGCGGTCAACCAGGCGATGCTCAAAGCTGGCGCGTCGATTCGCGAGCTCAATATCGTGCGGAAAAATCTGTCGGCTGTGAAAGGCGGACGTTTGCTTCGCCATTGCGGCGGCGCGCGCGTGCTCGGCCTGATCATTTCCGACGTGCCGGGCAACGACCTGGCGACGATTGGTTCGGGGCTGACCGCGGGCGACTCGAGCAGTTTCGGCGACGCGATCGCCGCGATGAAGCGGCGCAGCGTCTGGGGGCGCGCGCCGGAAGCGGTGCGCTCGTACCTCGAGCGGGCGGTCGCGGGCGATGCGGACGCGGCGGTGAAGACCGACGATCCGATCCTCGAGCGCGTGACCAACGTGATCATTGGCGACAGCGACCTGGCTCTGGAAGCCGCCGAGCGGGAAGCGGTGGCCCTCGGGTATCATCCGCAGAGAAGCAAGGCGCTGCATGGCGAGGCCAACGACGCCGGCCGCGCGCTGGCGAAGGAGCTGTGCGAAATCACGGGTGAGCGGGTGTGCGTCGTCGCGGGCGGCGAGCCGGTCGTGACGGTGCGCGGCGGCGGCAAGGGAGGTCGCGCACAGCAATGCGCGCTCGCGATGGGAATCGAGCTGTCGCAAATCGGGCGCGGGCAACCAAAGCGAATCGCGGCGCTGTTCGCGGGTACCGACGGAATCGACGGGCCGACCGACGCGGCGGGCGCGTTCGCGTCGCCGGGCACCGTCGCCGACGGCGAGCGCGCCAGAGTGAGCGCCGCGACCGCATTGACGCGCAACGACGCGTACAACTTTTTCAAAGCGTCGGGCGGATTGTTCGTCACGGGGCCGACGGGCACCAACGTCAGCGACATTTTTTTAGCGCTAGCCAACTACTGATTGCGGGGCGATCCTCGCGAATTCCGGGCTTGCGATGAGATGAGCTGTGGTATCTCGTTCGAATTTTCCAAACCGGTTAGCAGGAACCAGTTGAAACATCATAAAGATTGATTTGACTCAACGTTAAAGTTTGTGTCGACGAGATCTTTTCACTAGCATCCAGTAGCATTCAATGAACGCTCAGTAGAACTACGGAGGAAAGTCTATGAGGCGCAGCATCAGTATTATCGGCAGTGTCCTGCTCGCCGCCGCGCTCATCTCGTCAGCTTGGGCCGATCCGGGCAAAGGTAAAGGTAAAGGCGGAGGCGATGGAGGGGGAGGATCGCAGAAGGGTGGCCTGCCCGCCCTCGCAGCGCGCGTTGCCGTGCTGGAAGGCCAGAACAACTTTGCGGTGGTGAGCAGCGCCTGCGCGGTGTTGAGCTCGAGCAGCAAAGCGGGCGCGGTGACAGCAACTCCAGTCGCCACCGGGCAGTGCGAGGTTACCTTTAGCGAGGACGTTAGCGCGTGCGCGTTCGAGGCAACGATCGACGGCATCACCGGAGGCGAGATCAGCGTCGCAGGCGCCACGAAGGTGATCACTGGCGATAGCGTTTTAGTGTACAGCTTTATTCCAGCAGGGACGGCGGCGGACTCGGCATTTGACCTGACAGTGACCTGTCCGTAGGTTGCGGCGTCGAGCAACTCACGCAGGCGACTCGACGCGAAACTTAACTGACTCAAATTTGAAGCCCGGCGGTCTCGACGACCTGCCGGGCTTCTTTTTTTCTTTTTTTGTGTTTGCGGTTGAATGCCATCCACCGATCTCCTAGACCGAGTACCGTGACCAAAAAGAAAAAATCCGACAACACCGCGAAGCCGCATCGCGGGCGCGCAGTCACGTTGATTCCGGGCGACGGCGTCGGGCCCGAAGTGATGAGCGCGGCGCTCGCGGTGATCGAGGCGACCGGCGTCAAGCTCGAATGGGATCGGCAGGCGGCGGGGATGAACGCGTTCCGACGCTTTGGTACTCCCGTGCCCGAGGCGCTTATCGAATCGCTCAAACGCACGCGGGTCGCGCTCAAGGGTCCGCTCGAGACGCGCGTGGCCGAAGGATGGCGCTCGATCAATGTGCATCTGCGGCGCACCTTTGACCTCTACGCCAACGTGCGCCCCACGATGAACTTTGCCGGCGTGCATACGCCGTTCAGCAACGTCGATCTGATCGTCGTGCGCGAGAATACCGAGGACCTGTACTCGGGAATCGAGCACGAAATCGCGCCCGGCGTGGTCGAGAGTATCAAGGTGATCACGGCGCGCGCGTCGCGGCGAATCGCAAAGTTCGCGTTCGAGTACGCGCGACAGCATCGGCGGAAATCGGTCACCGCAATTCACAAAGCCAATATCATGAAGCTGTCGGACGGCTTGTTTCTGAAATGCGCGCGCGCCGTGTCGGCCGGCTACCCTGGCATTCGCTACCAGGAGCAAATCGTCGACGCCGCCTGCATGCGGCTGGTGACGCATCCCGAGTCCTTCGACGTGCTGCTGCTGGAAAATCTCTACGGCGACATCGTGTCGGACTTGTGCGCGGGCCTGGTCGGCGGATTGGGGCTGGTGCCGGGCGCGAACTACGGCGACAAGGGCGCAATCTTCGAAGCGGTGCACGGGACGGCGCCGGATATCGCGGGCAAAGGCGTCGCGAATCCGATTGCGATGATCCTGTCGAGCGCGATGATGCTCGACTACCTGGAGCATCGCGCGGCCGCCACGAAGATTCGCGCGGCGACGGCGTCCGTCCTGCGTGCCGGCAAGGTGCTGACGCGCGACGTCGGCGGGAAGGCGTCGACGCAGGAGGTGACGGCGGCGGTCGTGAGCGCGATGTCGCGCGGATGATGGAAGGGCAAATCACTTAATTTAATGTGAAACCCGCGGTGGGTTTCACACTTCCTTCGGCAGGGGTGACCCCTGCACCCGGTACCAGGAAAAGATGCGGCCTGACGGCCTGTTAGAACTGGTTCGGGGCGGAGGCTGCGCTGCGTTCCGACTCTTACCTCGCCCGTTACTTTACGGGAGAGGCGGCCGGACGCAACGCGGCCGGTAGGTGAGGGTTCTGCGGACGCATCACAACATCTTGCTTTCGTTGCTTGGATCGCCCCGCTGTTCCGATCATCCACTTGGCTGCTATATGCGATTGCCATGAACACGCTGCGCACTGAGACCCGCAACGGCGTCGGTACGATCACGCTCATCCGTGCCGCCGAGTACAATACCATCACGCCTGAGCTGCGCGACGAGCTTGCCGCCGCTATCGATCGCGCCGACGCCGACCGCGACGTCCACGTGATATTGCTGCGCGCCGACGGTCCCGCGTTCTGCGCCGGCTACGCACTCGCGGGGTCCACTCGCGCGCAGGCCGGCGAGACTTCGCGCAATCGCGTGTGGGACTCCGTCGCCGACTACGGCATGATCTCGCAGTACGTCAACGTGTACATGAAGCTCTGGTACGCGCGAAAACCCACGATCGCCGCCGTGCACGGATGGTGTATCGGGGGCGGCACCGACATGGTGCTATGCGCCGATCTGATCCTCGCCGCCGAGTCCGCGTCGTTCGGCTATCCGCCGTCGCGCGTGTGGGGCACGCCGACCACCGCGATGTGGGTGTATCGGATGGGCCTCGAACGCGCCAAGCGCTACCTGCTGACGGGCGATGAAATCCCAGCCGTCGAGGCCGCGCGCATCGGGCTGATCCTCGACGTGGTCCCCGACGCCGAACTCGATGCGCGCGCGAACGCCCTCGCCGAGCGGATGGCTCGCGTTCCGACGAATCAACTGCAGATGCTCAAGCTGCTCTGCAATCACACCGCCGAGAATATGGGGCTGGCGACGTCGCGGCTGGTGGGCTCGCTGTTCGACGGAATCGCACGGCATACGCAGGAGGGCCTCGATTTCGTCGCGCGCGCGCAGGCCGCGGGCTTTCGACAGGCCGTCCGCGAGCGCGACGACCCATTCGGCGACTATGGATCAGGTCCGCGCTCGAAGACTCGCGCGAAGAAAACCGGCGGCCCGAAAAAAGGCAAACAAAAAACTTAATCTAACGTGAAACCCACCGTGGGTTTCACACTTCCTTCGGCAGGGGTGACCCCTGCACCCGGTACTAGGAGAAGATGCGGCCTGACGGCCTGTTAGAACTGGTTGGGGCGGAGGCGTCCGACTCTTACCTCGCCCGTTATGTTACGGGAGAGGCAGCCGGACGCAACGCGGCCGGTAGGTGAGGGTTCTGCGATCGCATTCGCAAAGCTCACGAGCCCACTTTTTCGTGCCGGCCTCTTTTGTGTCATTCTGAGCAGCTGGGCAAGGCGCGAAACCATTCGATGACTACCACTGACACTACCGTCGCCGCGCCCGACGGCTTCCGGCTGCGCGGCGACCAGGTTACTCGAGTCGAGGCCTTGAGCGACGTGGTCTTCGCCTTTGCGCTTACCCTGCTGGGCGTCTCGCTCGGAGTGCCCCGGACGTTCGATCAGTTGCTCGAAACCCTGCGCGAGTTCCCAGCCTTCGCGATTTGCTTCGCGATCCTGATCAAGCTCTGGCACGATCACTACAATTTTTTTCGCCGCTATGGTCTGCAGGACAGTCGCACCATTCTTCTGAACAGTCTTCTTTTGTTTGTCGTCATACTTTACGTCTATCCGCTCAAGTTTCTTTTCAGCCTGCTGGTCACCGTGTGGACTACCACGGGCGACCCGATGGCTCGCATGCCGGACGGCAAGCTGGCGTTGATGATCAGATACGATCAGGCCCAATGGCTGACCTTCGTCTTCGCGATCGGATTCACTGCGGTCTACGCGCTCTTTGCACTCCTCTACGTCCATGCTTACCGCTTGCGCGACGCGCTTCACCTGAGCTCGCTCGAGACCCTCGAAACGCGCGAGCGAATAGTCCGGAATCTTCTCATGTGCGGTATTGGCCTGCTCGCCGCGTGCGCCTCCCTCGCCCTCGGTGGATACAACGGCCGTCGGGCCGGCTGGGTATTTGCGCTGATTCCCGTGGTATTGATTGTCCGTGCTTCGGTCATGGGGCGCCGCCGAGCGAAGCTGATAGCACCAAACGAAAACAAGACGCGAGAAATCCGCGATACACCAATGAGGCCGGTCGATGACCACCACTGACATTACTTTCCCCGCCGACGGCGGCCGCCCGATGCGCGCTGCGTACGCCGCGCCGTCCGATTCGCAAAAGCGTCCAGGCGTCATCGTCATCCACGAAATTTTCGGGCTCAACGACGACATCCGTCGTATCACCGGGAAAGTCGCCGACCTCGGCTACGCCGCACTCGCGCCCGACCTCTACGATCGCGAGGGCATGCGCCTCATCTGTATCGCGCGCACCCTGATGACGCTCAATCGTGGCGAGGGCGACGCGTTCAAAGACCTCGACGCGGCGCGCAAATTCCTGCAGCAGCAGCCCGGCGTCGACGCCGCGCGCATAGGAGTCGTCGGCTTTTGCATGGGCGGCGGCTTCGCCCTGATGTACGCGGTGCGCACTCCGCTCGGCGTCGCCGCGACGTTCTACGGCGACGTGCCCAAATCCACCGACCAGTTACGCGGCGTATGCCCGGTACTGGGCGGCTTCGGCGGCAATGACAGGATATTCGCGGCGCAGGGTCGCAGGCTCGAAAAGCTGCTGACTGAGATGGGCGTCGATCACGACGTGAAGATTTACGAAGACGCGGGCCACAGCTTCATGAGCCGCAACCGCGGCTTTCTCCCGTGGATTGGAAGGATCGGCCCAATGAAGGCCGCCTACAATCCCGAAGCCGCCGAAGACAGTTGGAAGCGAATCGAATCCTTCTTCGCCCGCCACCTCGGCCATTAGCCGGGCGTCAGTAGAGGCGCGCTTCTGATCCTACATTTTGACAGTAGATAGCATTTGCAATTTTGCAGGATCGATGTTAGTAGCAGCATCCGCGAGCAATAGACGCAGAGCAATAGACTCAATAAGCATCCGAAAGGCAAAGACACCAAATCCTACAATCCTTCCGGGAGAAAGCTCCGCCCTAACACCTGAGAGGCAGACTCATGTCTTACGCAGTGCCTAAAGACTGGCGAGGTCATTTCGTGTACAACGCGCGGCTGCTGGCCGCCCTCGGCGACAGCCGAGGAGTCCGGCGACTGTGGCGGCGCCTGAGATTCCGATGGGAATACGGACCGGCCCCGAGGTAGCAACGGCCGGCCTATTCGGCGTGAAAGGAGCGCGCTACTTGTTCAGACCAACGGCTTGGCGGGATTTGGCGATTCGCTCGCGCGAGGCGACCAGTGCCTCGACGTTCTTCGCGCCGCGATAACCCATCTGATCGGCCAGGTATTCGGCCAGCTTGCGTTCCGAGATATTCGGCCGCTGCTTGCGTTTGTCTTCGGCCAGCTCGGCGAGCGTGGTCCGCAGGGTATCTTCGGAATCCCTGAGCGTCTCAAAAATCGGGGAGGGAATCACGGAATTTATCGGCATGCCATCACCTATGTGCTAATCCTAGCACAACCGCGCCAAGACACGTGCATGCCAATTGTCAATCGAAATCCGCAACAACTTGTGAAACTTTTTGTTCCGCTCGCTACATTTCTATCTGGAATGCCCTAAGCTAACTCTGCGGGTCTTTCAGATGCGGGCGCGTTGCGTAGAAGAAATCCATTCCCGGGACGCCGCGCGGGGTTTCGTCGTCGAATAGAATCGTGACGACGCCGTAGAACGCGACGATCGTCCAGAACGCGCCGGTGCCGACTGGCGGGAAGGCAGCAGTCGTCGCGCCGACGACCAGCGTCCCAATTGCATCGCGCAACAGCCAGAGTTCCTGCATCTTCGTCGCTGCTCCTCGCCTGCGACGGGCGTGAGGCGCCCTACTCTCCCGTCCAGTTGGGCTTTCGCTTCTGCGAAAACGCCAGCGGACCTTCAACCGCGTCCTTCGATCTAAACAGCTTCGACTGCAAATCGTAATGCTTCGCGAGCGCCGCTTCGACCGGCATCCCAAGGCCGTTCATCGCCGCTTCCTTGGTCGCCTGCACCGACAGCGGCGAGCATTCCATGATCTCGCCCGCCCACTTCTCAGCCGTTGCAATCAGATCCTTCAGCGGCACCACCTCGTTGGCGATTCCGTAGCGCAGCGCGTCGGCGGCCGTGATGTGCTTGCCCGTCAGCATCATGCCCATCGCGATCTTCAGCGGGATATGGCGCGGCAGGCGATGCACTCCTCCGGCCGCCGCCATCAGGCCGACGCGCGGCTCCGGCAATCCGAAGCGCGCATGCTCGGCCGCGATGATGATATCGCAGGACAGCGCAATTTCGAATCCACCGCCAAGCGCGAAGCCGTTAACCGCCGCGATGATTGGCTTGTAGATGTCATATCGCGCGGTAATCCCCGCGAAGCCGCCCTTGCCACGAATCGTCTTCTCCAGTTCCCCGCGATTCTCCGCCGTCCAGCGTAAATCGTTGCCCGCCGAGAATCCCTTGTCGCCGGCCCCCGTCACAATCGCGACCCACGCCGACTTGTCCGCGACGAAGTCGTCCCACACGCTGTCCATCTCGACGTGACACGGCGGATGCAGCGCGTTCATCCGCTCAGGCCGGTTGAACGTGATGTAGGCGATATGGTTGCGCTTCTCGTACTTGATAAATTTCAGTTCCATCTCTTTACCGTCCATTCTGGTTGATTCGATTTCAGGAACCTAACCCCTAACCCCCTTTTTTGGGCCCGCGCGCGAAGGGGGACCGGACTACTCTATTCTACTGCTCGTCGAGCAGTTCGAAAAACGCGTCGATGCTTTGCATCAGCTGCCGCCTGATTTGTACTCGCGTGCCTTCGATCAGATGCATCGTGACTCGCCCGCTGGTGCCGTCCGCGAGATTGACGCGCGCATCCTCGACGCCGGCGACGGCGCCCGGCTCGAAAATCCGCATCCCGTACACCAGCGAGCCGCGTTGCGACGCTCCTTTCACCAGGGTCAGCTTACTACGCGCCATCGGGATCTCCCTCATTCATATCGGTTGCTCTATAGCATAACGTTGACAATCAAGGATGGCGCCCACAAAATCGCGCCGATGGATCGAATATCAATCAAATCCCGAATCATGAAAAATGTCCGATTTCCCCGCTTCGCCCTGCTCGCAGTCATCTCGGCTGCCCTTGCCTCTTTCGCTGGATGCGGTCTCGCCTATCAGGCCGGCACTCGAATCAAGGCCACCCGCATGTCGGATACGCTGCAGGTCGGCCAGACCTCGCCCGATGTGCATCATTCGTGGGGCGAGCCCGACCTCCGAACCTACCTGCCGGGCGATACCGAGGTCTGGAGTTACCCCTATAAACCGAACAGCAACGACGTTGCGGCTGCGGTGCTGTACACCTCGACCAAGGACGGCGACAAGGGCACGTTTTTAGATTTGAAGTTTGTTGGGGGTAAACTCGTCTCATGGCAAGAAGCCGAGCATACGATGCCGCCCAAGGGGCATACGGGGTTCGGCATGGGGATCAACCAGGGCCCGATTGGGAACGGGACCCAGACACAGCCCGGAGCGGTGCACTATTAACTGCAGCCGATGGCTGCGCAACCTGTCCGTGCCAGGGGGAACGCATACCTTGCAACTAGCCAGAACCATCGTGTCTAATTGAGCTCGAATGGGGGGAACGGTGGTAAGTTCGGGGTGGGTATTGTCGTTGAACATGACCGCATATGACTTGAATCAACGCGGCTTGACGCCGGCGGATGAGCCCGTCTGATGGCGACCGCGCGCAAAAGCTTCGAGGCAATCCTGCTCGACCGTTCGTGGGTCTCGGAGCAAGACCTTGACAAAGCGCGTCAGCGCAAGAAGCCCGGCCAGGAACTGGCCGACGTGCTGGTCGAGATGGGCGCTCTGGAGCCGCAGCGGCTGGCCCGCGCGCTCGCCCAGGAATACCGGCTGCCGTTCCAGGCCCATATCGACGAGAATTCACTCGATATAGGCCTCGTCTCGAAGATTCCGATCAACTACGCCAAGAAGAACCGCCTGCTCCCGCTTTCGAGCGTCGACGGCATGGTGACGGTTGCGATCGCCGACCCGGCTAACCACGAGCCGCTCGACGACCTCCGAATCCTGTACGGCGCGCAGATAAATGCGCTGATCGCGCCGGCCGAAGTGATCGCCGAGGCAATCAACCGCGCGTACGATCAGGCTTCGGCGACCTCGGCCGAAGATCTGATGATCGATCTCCAGGAAGAGCGCCTTGACGTAGTCGCCAGCGAGCTCGCGTCGGAGCCGCTGGACCTGCTCGAGTCCGACGATTCGGCGCCGATCATCAAGCTCGTCAACGGCATCCTGTCGCAGGCGGTCAAGGACCGCGCTAGTGACGTCCATATTGAAGTGTTCGAAAAGGAAATGGTGGTGCGCTTCCGCGTGGACGGGATGATGTTCGACGTGTTGTCTCCCCCCAAGCGCTTTCAGCCCGCGATCACGTCGCGCGTCAAGGTCATGGCGGGCCTGAATATCGCCGAGAAGCGCCTGCCGCAGGACGGCAGGATCCGGCTGCGCATCGCGGGCCGCGATATCGACTTGCGCGTCTCCTCGATACCGACCAATTTCGGCGAGCGGATCGTGCTGCGCCTGCTCGATCGCGCGCAGGCCGTCGAAGTCATCAACCTCGACCATCTTGGATTTTCCGGCGACAACTTGCTGCGCCTTGACCGGCTGATTCGGCAGAGCCACGGGATCGTCCTGGCGACCGGGCCGACCGGCTCGGGCAAATCGACGACGCTGTATGCGTGTCTCAGCCGAATCAACTCGCCCGAAAAGAACATCATCACGATCGAGGATCCAATCGAGTATCAGCTGCGCGGCGTCGGCCAGATGCAGGTGAACCCGAAAATCGAGCTGACCTTTGCCAGCGGCCTGCGCTCGATTCTGCGCCAGGATCCCGACGTCATCATGGTCGGCGAAATCCGCGACAGCGAGACCGCCGAAATCGCAATCCAGGCTGCCTTGACCGGCCATCTGGTCTTCTCGACGCTTCACACCAACGATTCGTTTGGCGCCGTGACGCGGCTGGTGGACATGGGAATCGAGCCGTTCCTGGTTTCCTCGTCGATTCTCGCCGTGCTCGCACAGCGCCTGGTCCGCAAGCTTTGCCCCGATTGCCGCGAGCCGCACCCGCCCAGCGATACCGAGCTCGCGCGCATCGGACTCAAGAACGTCGACGATGCCGGCAAGGTCTGCCGTCCCAAGGGATGCCGCAGCTGCCGCAATACCGGTTATCGCGGCCGAATGGCGATTCAGGAACTGATGATCATGGACGATGAAATCCGTTCGCTGGTGATGCAGAATGCCGACGCCGCCACGCTGCGTCGCAAGTGCACTTCGCAAGGAATGACGCTGCTGCGCCAGGACGGCGCGGCCCGCGTGCTGCGCGGCGAGACCTCGATCGAGGAACTGCTGCGCGTCACGCAGGAAGATATCGACTAGAGCGCTCGACGCGGTCTTTTTTCACCGATGCCAGTATTTGCTTATCGAGGACTTGGCGCCAACGGTCGCACCGTCAACGGCGTGGTTGACGCCGACAGCGCGCGGACCGCGCGCGGCAAGCTGCGCGCCTCGGGAATCTTCCCGACCGTCCTCAACGAGGAGTCCACCGCCGTCGAGCGCGAGACCGCCAAGCGCGATTGGCTGCCCTCGCTGTGGCGGCACAAGATGCCGGCCTCGGACCTGGCGCTGCTCACGCGCCAGTTGAGCGCGCTGCTCGGCGCCGGCGTGCAGTTGGTCGATGCGTTGACCGCGCTCGCCGATCAATCGACGCGCGCCGCGACCAAGCGGATGCTTTCGCAGGTGCGCGAGCGGGTGCGCGAGGGATCGTCGCTGGCCGACGCGCTGAGCAATCATCGCGACGTCTTTTCAGACCTCTACATAGGGATGGTGCGCGCCGGCGAGCAGGCGGCGGCGCTGGAGGCGGTGTTGGACCGGCTCGCCGAGTACAGCGAGCGCCAGAATGAGTTCGTCCAAAAGGTGCGCGGCGCGATGACCTATCCGATCATCATGATGTGCGTCGGCACTGCGATCATGGCCTTTCTGGTGGCGTACGTGGTGCCGCAGGTCGCGACGATTTTCGAAGAGCAGCATGCGGCGTTGCCGCTCGCGACGAAGATCCTGATTGGAATCTCGGGGATCGTCACCGGCTACTGGATTGAACTCATTCTGCTGCTGGTAGGTCTGGTGGCCGGATTCAGCACCGCGATGGCGATGCCGCGCGGTCGCCGCGTGTACGACACCTGGATTCTCAAGCTCTACTACATCGGGCCGACGATGATTCGGATTATCTGCGCACGCTTTGCGCGGACGCTGGCTACCCTGCTCGCCAGCGGTGTGCAGTTGCTGCCGGCGCTCGACGCGGTCAAGGGCGTAGTGACCAACGGCCTGCTCAAGGACGCCGTCGAACAAAGCCGCGAAAGCATCCGCGAAGGCCACGGCATGGGGCAGACGCTGGCGCGTAGCGGGCTGTTCCCGCCCCTGTTGGTAGAGATGATCCGCGTTGGCGAGCGCTCCGGCGAACTGGAGCGGATGCTCGAGCGGGTCGCCGACAACTACGAACGTGAAGTCTCGCACTCGCTCAGCCAGATGACCACCGTGCTGGAACCGCTGATGACGGTGGCGATGGCGGCTGTTATCGTGTTCATGATGCTGGCGGTGCTGATGCCCATCTTCCAGCTCAACCAGCTGATGCAGTAAGAAAGTGAGAAAGAGAAAATGAAAAACGTGCCGGAGGTAAAGGCGATGAAGTCACGCCGATACAATGAGGACGGATTCACCCTGATCGAAATCATGGTGGTCATTCTCATCCTGGGACTGCTCGCGACCATCGTCGTGCAGAGTCTGCGCGGCGCCGCCGACAAGGCCAAGAAGACCAAAGCGCAAGCCGATCTCGCCGAGATTAAGACCGCGCTCGATCGCTACTATCTCGACAACGGCTTCTACCCGACCACCGATCAGGGTCTCAGCGCACTGGTAACGCCGCCGACCAGCGGCCGCGTGCCCGCCAACTACGAGGGTGGCGGCTATATCGAACGCCTTCCCACGGATCCATGGGGGAACCAGTATTTCTTCCAGAGCGACGGGAACTCATACGTGCTGAAGTCGTTCGGCAAAGCAGGCGCCGAAAGTACGGACGGCTCTGGACGTTATAGACGCCAGCCAATCGCAGTGACGACGTCATGAAATCGCAGCGCGCTCCAGTTCCCCGCCGCGCCAGCGCGATGGTGCGTGAGCGCCGCGGAGGCAGGCTGTCGTCCGCATCGCCGGGCTTCACGCTGCTGGAACTCGCGGTTGTAATTTTCATCATGGGCCTGATGCTGAGCATCGCGATGCCGTATCTCGGCGGATTTCGCCAGGCCGCTTTGAAGAGTCAGGCGCGCCGGCTGGCGGGGCGCGCAAATTACATGTTCGATGAGGCCACCGGCCACAAGCTGGTGCTGCGGCTCATCTTCGATATGGACAACAATGGCTACGCGGCCGCGAAGCTCGATCCGTATGCCGTCGAGCCGGTGTTCGCGCCGGACACCAGCGTGTCGCAGCACCCGGTAATGATGCCCGCGGACATTCGGATTCGCGACGTAACCGTCGAAGGAGTCGGCACCGTAAATCGCGGCGTGGTCTCGACCAACTTTTATCCCGAGGGCTACGTCGATGCGACCGTGGTGCATCTCGACGACGCTTCGGGCGACGTGATGACGCTTGAATTTTCCCCGCTGACCGGACAGGTCGCCATCATCAACGGCGACGTGATGCCGGAGGGGATGACGGGGATGTCGCGGTGAATCTTCTTCGCCGGCGCGCGCGCGCGTTTACCCTGCTCGAGGTGATGGTCGCGATGGCCATTCTCGGTATCGCGCTGCTCGGCCTGCTCAGCTTGCATCATCAGAGCATCCAATCCGTTATTCGCGCCCAGCAGGCGACCCGAGCCTCGATGCTTGCGCAGGCCGTCATGACGGAGGCGGAGCTCGAACGATTTCCGGATCTCGGCATCACCAGCGGCGATTTCCAGGCGGCGTTTCCCGGCGAGTTCCCCGACTACCGCTGGCAGCGGAGCGTCGAGGAGTCGGGCACGTTTCCCGACATTCGCAAAGTGATGGTTGCGGTTTACTACGGTCCCAAGCTTTCGCAGTCCTTCGGGCTCGTCGAGTTCCTGCATAATCCGATTCCGCCCGATACCAACGGGCCCGCGCCGGGAGTGCCATGATCGCGCGTCGTATCGGGACGAGTCGGGCGCCGCGCGGCTTCACGCTGATCGAGATGATGCTCGCGATTGGCGTGCTGGCGCTGATCCTCACGATGCTGGCCAGCTCGTTCAACACTATCGCGCATAGCAAGGTGCACGCCGAAGGGCGGCTCATGGTCGATCGCGAAGGCCGCGCCCTGCTGTGGCAAATGACCAAGGAACTGCGCAATGCGGTGCAGACCAACTACCAGCCCAGCAACGTTGCGCTGCTCGGTAACGGACACATGGCAGGCCGCCTCCCGATCGATACGATCACGATGTCCACCTTTAGCGGAGGGCATCGCCGCGCGATCACCGGCATCACGCCGGAGTGGATAGTAACCTACAACTTGACGCCGAATCGTGACCAGCCGGGCTGGTACCTGCTGCAACGCTCGCAGCAAAGTGGATTGCTGACCAACACGGTCGCGTCGCAATCCATCGTGCTCGCGGACAATGTGCTCTCGCTTCACATCCGCTATTTCGATGGCAATGTCTGGGGCGAAAGCTGGGATTCCGGGAGTCTGCCGCGCGGGCGTCAGTTGCCGGTCGCGGTGGCCGTCCAGATTCAGTTGGGGGCGCCGGGCGGTCGCGAGATGGACTTTGCGACGCAAGTCACGGTGCCGATGGGGATTACGCAATGGTAACGCGGCTGCGAAAAAACGAGCGCGGCGTGGCGCTGCTGGCCGTGCTGCTCGGCGTCGCGTTGATGACGTTAGTCGTGGTCGACTTCGCGATGACCTCGGGACTCGGCTTCGTGTCTGCCGCCAATCAGGCCAATGAACTGCGCTCGGGATTCCTGGCGCGCTCGGCCATCAACATCGGCCTGGCGCTGCTGGCCGCGGACGCACGCGCCAAACAGCAGGAGATCGGAATATCGCCGGCGGGAACTCCGGCCGAGACTTTAAACGACCCGTGGGCCGTGCCGTTTCCGCCGATGGTGGTTGCGGGCGGCAATGTCTCGCTGACTATCGTGGACGAAGACCGCAAACTGAATATCAATTCGATGATCGGTCAAAACGGCCAACCCAACCCGCTTCAGATCGCGAAAATACAGCGGCTGTTTGCGGTGCTCGAAGTGAACCCCGACCTGGTTCAAGGTATCGTCAACTGGATCACGCCAAATGGCGCCACTGGATCCGGCGGCGCCAGCGATTACTACCTGGGATTGAAGCCGCCCTATCAACCGCGCGACGGCCCGATGCCGACGATTGGGGACTTGCAAATGGTCCAGGGGTTCAGCGAAGTACTTTTCAACCGCGTGAGCCCCTTCCTGACCACGATGCCCACGACGGCGGTGAATGCCAACACTGCGCCGCCGCAAGTGCTCGCCGCGCTGGAGCCGCAATGGACGGAGGATCTGAAAATCGTGCAGGAAATCGTCGAGGCCCGCGCGATTCGGCCGTTCACTCAGCCTACCGACATCTTAAACCTTCTAGGCGAGGCCGCCCCGCCCACGCTTGGACACGATATCGACATGCGGAGCACATTTTTCACGATTAACGGAACCGGGACCTATGCGGGCGCCCGCAAAATCATCATCGCAACCTTCCATCGCGAGACCACCGGCATCGGCACGCTCGCCGCGTGGCATGAGGACTAGCCCCCGGGGCGCTTAATGGCTCAACGAATCCTTGCGCTGGAGTTCATGGGCGATCGCGTGCGCGCGGCGGCCGCCGAGCGCTCGTGGAATTCGTTCACGCTGGCCGGCGTCTATGACAAGGTTCGCGCCGACGACGAGGCTGATCTCAGCGGCGCGCTCTCGCGCCTGGTCGTCGAGGCCGGACAGCCCGACATCGTGATCTCCGCGCTGCCCGCCGATCGCGTCGCCAAACGCCTGCTCGAGCTGCCGTTCAAGGATGCGCGCCGGCTGCATCAGGTGGTTCCCTTCGCGCTCGAAGAGCACCTGCCCTTCCCGGTTGACGACGCCGCGGTCGCCTTCACCCGCGTCGGTCGCGAGGGCGATCATACGCTCGTGATGGCCGCGATGGTGCGCAAGACCGATCTGCAACATCATCTGGATTTGCTGCAGAAGGCGGGACTCGATCCCAAGACCGTCACGCTCGCCCCCCTCGCCCTGGCCGCGATGTTCACGCGCGCGCCCAACGGCACCAGCAACGGCAGCAAGCCGATGGCGCACCTGGTTGTCGAGGGCGACGAATCATCCACCGCGGCCGTGCTGGTCGATCTTGGCGGCACGCCGCGCGCGATGCGTTCGATGCCCGGCGGGCTGATGACGCCCGACGGTTCGGTGGTGTCGCAGGAGGCGGCCGCGCCGATTCTCAACCTGTTGCGTCAGACCCTGCTCGCGCACGGCGAGGAAGTGGAACAGACCGAAGTGATCGTCGCGGGTGCGGCGGCGGCGTATCCGAAAGTACGCGGCCTGCTCTCCGATTCGCTCGCGATGTCGGTGCGCGACGGCGGCGCGTTCGACTATACCGGGCTTTTCGAGGGCTCGGTGCCGAATACCGGCAAGTATTCCTCGTGCGTCGCGATGCTGCTCGGCGAGTCGCCAGACAAGCGGCTGGATCTGATCAACTTCCGGCAAGGCGAATTCATTTTTCGCGGACGCGTTCGCGGCGATCTCAGTCCGTTCTACACCTCGGGAATTCTGGCCGCCGCCCTGTTGGGTGTGCTCATTTTTCATTTCGCGCTCGGCGTTTCCGCCAATCTTCACCGGCTCAGCCGGCTCAACGCGGAAATCGCCGCCGTCGCCGGACCCGTCCTCGGCGAGACCAATCCGGTCGACCCCAAGACTCAATTGAAGTTGGGAATCGCGAAAATGCATAAGCGCCTGACTCTGATTGGCGGCAACCTCACGCATTCGCCGCTCGACACGTTGGTCGCCGTATCGCGAGCGCTGCCGCCCCGATTTCCGGTCCAGATGGCCGACGTTCAGATCGACTCGAACGGCGTGCGCGTGACCGGCCAGGCGGATTCGTTCGCAACCGTCGACCAGGCCAAAAAAGCGCTCGACGCGAGCGGCTACTTCGGCACCATCGAGGTCGCGCATGCCAAGGCCGGCTCCGATCCGAGCAAAGTGGATTTTCGCATGGACGCAAGTTTCAAGGACGCCGCGCCGATGAGTGCGCTCGAGCAAGCCGCGAGTGACGAATAGCTGCAATGCTTAGAGAATGGATCGAAAATTTGCGCGCGCGGCTGATGGATTCGCTCCGGCCGTATCTCAAGCAGGCGGCTGTGCGCGTCGATCCGTGGCTCGCGCAGGCGCGCGGACGCTATCAGAAACTCGAGCCGCGCGAACGCATCCTGGTGCAAATCGCCGCCGGCCTGGTCGGAGTTTTTCTCATCTACAACCTGATCTACATGCCAATCGTCGATCTCAGCTCGGGGTTGCAGGACAAGATCGTTCAGCGGCAGAACGATCTCCTCGAAGTTCGCCGGCTCGCCGGCTCTTACGCGCAGGTCAAGTCGGACCTCGCCAACGCCGAGCGGCGCACGGTTCCGCTGGGCAAGGATTTCTCGCTGTTTTCCGTCATCGAAGCGTCGATGACCAAGAGCGTCGGTCGCGAGAAGATTGGATCGATCGCGCCAGGCGCCGATCGCAAACTCACCGACGGCTTCACCGAGTACAGCGTGCAGTTGAAGCTCGACAACGTTAATCTCGCGCAGTTGGTCGACGCGCTCTACGGCATCAATTCGCTGCCGATGCCTATCGGCGTGTCTAACATTCGCATCCAGCGCCGCACTCAGGACACGCATTCCTACGACGTTGACCTCACCTGTGTTGCGCTCGCCAAGAACACCTGACGCGCCCGGCGACTCGTCCGCGCCATACCGGGGGACGCGCCTTATTCGAGTCGGTTATGCGGTCGTCGGGCTTACGCTTTTCGCCGCCTACCTGATCTCGACCTTTCCCTACTCGACGACTCTCACGAAAGTCCTCGCGCCGATGGGCCTCGAGGTCTCCAGCACCAGTCAGAGCGTCAGCTTTCCCTTCGGCGCGCGCCTGGCCGGCGTCCGCCTGACCTCGACCCGGCCCGCGTCGGCCGGCCTGCTCCTCGAGAGCCCGGCCGTGACGATCGCGCCGTCGTTTCTCTCGATGCTCACGTTGCATCCCGGCGTTTGCGTCAAAGCCGCGCTCTTTGACGGCATCGTCAACGTCACGCTTCGTCCCAGCGGCGGCGGTACTGCTATCAACTACGACCTCGACTCCGTGGATATCGCCAGTCAGCGCTTGTTCACGATTCCCGGCACCGAAGCTGCGGGAACGCTGTCCGGAAGCGGCAACTTATGGCTGTCTTCCGGCGATATCGCGCAGACCGGCGACGGCGTACTAAGCGCCGCGGGACTGACGTTCACGTCGGCACTCGCGTCGGCGCCGATCCGTCTCGGCGACGGCCACTCAACCTTCAAATTGGATCAAGGCACGTTGACGATCGAACAATTCACGACCACTGGCGGCGACTTGACGCTGACCGCAGAAGGCACCGTCCAGTTAGCGCCCGACCCAAACGAAAGCGAGCTGGCAATCCAATTCACCCTCTCCACGTCTCCCGCCGCCGCCGCGCAGTTGGCAGCTCTGCTAGCGATCCTGCCGCATCCCCCAGGCCCGCAGCCTTATAAACTAACCGGCACCCTAAACGACCCGCGAATCATCTGACGCTCACGCCGGCGCGGACTTGAAGAATTCCAGCACTGCCTCCTTGTAAAGCTTGTCACCCGGAGCGTTCAGATGGTCGCGTCCCTCCAGCATCATGAGTTTGCTGCCCGGAATCGAATCGCGCAGCAGCGTCGGATTGCCGACCAACAGGTCTTTGGTGCCGATCACGATCATCACCGGCACGCTGATTTTCTGTGCTGCGATGTGCTCCGCCGTAAAATCTTCGCGATTCGAGCCCATGCACGCCGCCAATGCCTTCAAATCGTTGCCGGCACTCTCCGCGAATCTACGAAATTCTCTTGCGCGCTGATCGGTAACACTCGAAATATTTTCTGCGAGGAGCGCATCGACGATCGGTTGCCGGCTGAAAGACGGCGATGTCGTCGACACCGCCCCGATTCCGCCGAGCACGGCCGCCCGCAAACGCTCCGGATGTGTCATCAGCAACCCCGTCACGATTCGCCCGCCCATCGAATAGCCCATGATCAACGTCCGCTTGATTCCCAAATGGTCCATCAGCCGGATGACATCGCCGCCCATCGTCTCGCCGCCGTACGCCGCCGAATCATGAGGCTTGCCGCTCTTGCCATGACCGCGGCAATCGAGCGCGACGACCCGGTAGTGCGGCGCGAGCGTCGTGAACCACTGCGTCACGCCCCAGTTGTGCTCCGCCCGCGACGCAAATCCATGCACCAACACGACGGGTTCGCCTTTGCCGTGTTCCTCGAAGTAAATCTGCACGCCATTTGAATCAAAGTAACTCATCGTTCAACACTCCTGCGTTCTCTAATCGTGCGGAAATTTTGAGGTCGCCGTATCTATAAGCGCGATCAGGTTGCCCGACGGGTCCTCGACGAGCGCCGTCTCGCCATGTTCCTGTTGACAGACATCCTCGATCACCTTGGTTCCTCGTGCCTTGAGGTCCGCGACGAAGCTCCCGATGCCTGTCACTTCAATTGAGACGTGATTCGTAGCGTCCTCGTAGCGCGGCTGCAACGCGATGTTCCCGCCGCCGGGAACCCGGAAGAACGCCCAGCGGTTCGGAAAGTTCACCTCCTCCTTCAGTCCGAGCACATCGCGATAGAAACCGATCGCGGCATCCCAGTCGTCGACGAAGTAAATCGTCGCCTGCATCCGTCGTATTGGCATGAAGCCCTCCTCAAATCAATTTCGCAGCATCCAATTTTGTCATCCTGACCGAAGCGAGCAACGCGAGCGGCAGGAAGGATCTCGGACAGCTTCGCGTCAGCGAAGCCGGTACCGGTTTCGAGTCGCCGCATCCAATTCTGCCTTTAGCTCGGAGGGGTGAACTTTTCAGCCTGACGCGACCGGATTTTCTATGCTACCAATACGGTAAGGTGAACCCGCGCAGATTTTAAAGATGCCATCGAACCAAAAACTCGGACTTCAAACCAACGTCGGTGTCGGCGCCGACGCTCTTCCCGCCCGCCTCGCGCTCATCCGGGAGGCCGAAGACCTAGGCTACACGAGTTTGTGGATCGCCGAGGTCAGCGGACCCGACGCGTTCGTCAGTCTCGCCGCGCTCGCGGTCAACACGCGCAAAGCCGAACTCGCGACTGGCGTAATACCGATTCAGATTCGCACGCCCGGCGCGATGGCGATGGGATTCCTAACCATCAACGAACTGTCAGGCGGCCGCGCCATCGCGGGACTCGGCGTCTCTAGTCCGATCATCGTCGAGCGATGGCACGGCGCGGCGTATCGCAAGCCGATCACCGCGATGCGCGAATGTGTCACGATCATGCGCCAGTTGTTCACCGAGGGCCGCTCGAAGTTCCAGGGCGAAGTGTACAAGTCCGATTTCAAGCTGAGCATGCACATCACCGCGCCACGTCCGCCGAAGATTTGCCTCGCAGCCCTCAATGCTCCGATGCTGCGGCTGGCCGGTGAAGTCGCCGACGGCGTCCTGATGAACTATTCGCCGCCCGAGGCGATCGCGCCGATGGTCCAGCACATCCATGAAGGCGCCAAAGCCGCGGGGCGCGACCCGTCCGCCGTCGACGTGGGCATCTACATCCGGATGTGCATCACCGAAGAAGAGGACAAAGCCGTCGATTCGTTCCGGCGCGAACTGGCGAGCTACGCATTCGTGGACAGCTACAACAAGATGTTCGCGCGTTACGGACTCGCGGCCGAGTTCGACGAGGTGCGCCGCTTGTGGAAAGATGGCAAGCGCGACGAGGCTCCCAGAGCCATCTCGGAAGCGTCATGCCGCAAGATCGCGGTGTTCGGGAATGCTAAGGCCGGCCGCGATTTCGTCGCGCGCTTCCGCGCCGCCGGCGTCACCCATCCCGTGGTCTTTCCGATCGGCCCGCCCGCCACCGCGTCGCGCGATTATCCAAACACGATGCGCGCCCTGGCGGGAGCTTGAGCGCCCGACGCCCGTTACCTGCCCTTGTAGTTCGGCTTGCGCTTCTCCATGAACGAGCGCGGGCCTTCCTTGGCGTCTTCCGACTTCATCACTTCGCGCGCAATCTCATTTTCGATCTTGAACGCCTCTTCGTACGGACGTCCCGACGTTCGCCGCACCGCCTCTTTGATCTTCCGCACCGCCATCGGCCCGTTCTGCGCGATCGTCGCCGCGAGTTCCTCGACCTTCGCCATCAATTGGTCCTGCGGCACGACGTAGTTGACCAGCCCAAGGCGCCACGCCTCCTGCGCGTCGATCCTGTTGCCCGTCAGCAGAATCTCCATCGCCTTGCAGTACGGAATCTGGCGTTGCAATCGCGCCAGCGATCCGGCCGCCGGGATAATCGCCCACTTCACTTCCTGCAGCCCGAAGCTCGCGTTCTCCGACGCCACTCGCAGGTCGGTGCCCTGGATGAATTCCATTCCGCCCGCGATGCAAAAGCCGTTGACCGCGGAGATGACAGGTTTGTCCATGTTGTAGCCGCGCAGCAGCGCGATGTCGCCGAGCTTCCGGTCCGCGAGCAGCTTGGTGTCCCATTCGTCCTCGGGCTTTCGCGCGCCGGTGAACAGCGGAATCAACCGCCCCAGGTCGGCGCCCGCCGAGAACGCGACCTTGCCCGCGCCGGTTACGATCGTCGCGCGAACCGCGTCGTCGCTGTCGATTTCCTTCCACGCCGCCGCGAGGCTCACAAGCATCTCCGGATTCAGCGAGTTGTGAACCTCCGGCCGGTTGAGTGTGAGATAGGCGACGTGATTCCGTTTTTCGAAAATCAACGCGGGCATGATTCGCTCCTTTTATCTCGAGGCGCCGAGCGCGCAACGGTCCCGCGAAGTTACCATCAAAGAGTCCTTGCCGACCACGCCTCTTTGCCCGGCGATTTGCTAGCCGTATGATCTTATTTGGACTCGCAACCTTCACACTCATGGAGGAGTCATGAAACTACTTATCGCTTCGATCATCACCCCTCTGCTTTTCACTGTCGCCACGCCCGCCTTCGCGATCGAAGCGCCGCGTGTCGTTCCGCGGATGCAGGAAATTCAAAAGCCCGTCGACGAAGTCTACGCCAGTCTTAAAAAGTATTTCAGCGACCCGGCGACGAGCCATTTCCAACTGGTCAGCGCGGATGAGGCAACCCACACCCTCGTCGCCAGGCAATCCCCCATCGGCGAAGAGGTGTGGCGCCATTGGGCATTCTGTCAGACCGGCCCTGTCCAAATGATTTATAAGTACGAAGACGGCACCGCGACTGTGACCATCAAGCTTGAGAAATCCCCCCGGCATTCGACCTTCGCGAGCGTGTCAGCCGACTTCCAGGGCACTTATGATCTGGGCGCCAATCAGAACAAGCTGGACTGCATTTCGAAATTCGTGCTCGAGGACAACATACTCGCCGCCGCCGGCGCCGCCCGGGGTAAGTGAGTATGCGCGATACGATTGAAGTCTAAATCAACCACCATTGCTGCGCCTCCGCCTATGCGCGAGTTGGCGTTCCCTGCCGCTCGCGCCCTGCGTTCGCGCGATGTGTTCCGGCTCGCCACGCGCGTTTGGCCGTTTATCCGCCCGTACCGGCGCCATCTCGTATATCTCTTCCTGCTGACGCTGCCTGCCCTCCTCGGTGGACTCGTCGTGCTCAACCTCATCCGCGTTTTCTTCGACGTCGTCGGTCATGGCGACGCGCTGAGGCCCGCGCAGGCGTGGATGCTTCGCGTGCCGCTGGACGCCGACCGGCGCACGGTCCTCATTCACGCATGCGCCGTCGGCGGCATCGCGGCGGTGGTCGGCGTGGTCGTCGTTGGACTGCTCATCGGCTACGGGATTTGGATTTTACAGCGCGTCAGCAATCTCTTCCGCGTCAATCTCTACACCCGCATGCAGGAACTGAGCGTCCGCTTTCATTCCGAAGAGAAGATCGGCGACGCGATCTTCCGGATGTTCCAGGATTCGGCGGCGATTCCGAGCGTCATCAACGGCTTGATCGTTCAGCCGGTGATCTTCGTTCCCGCCGCCCTCGGCATGCTGCTCTACCTGCTCTGGTACGACGCCCGGATGGCGCTGATCGCGGCGCTGCTGATGCCCGCGAACTTCATACTGGCGTGGATGTTCGCCGATTCCTTGCGCACCGCATTTATCGGCGAGCGTGAGGCGATGGCGCGCGCGACGACTCGCGTCGAAGAGACGCTCGCGTCGATCAAAACCGTCAAGGCTTTCGGCACCGAGACTCGCGAGACGGAAAACTATTCGCGCGACAACTGGGACGCTTTCATTGCCGCCCGCCGCGCACGTCTGATGCTCGCGCGCTACCGCGTCATGACTAACACCGTCCGCGGCCTTGCTTATGTTGCCGTGATGTACGTCGGCGCGACCGAAGTGATGGCGGGTGGGACCGCCGGCCTCGCGCACGTCGCCGTTTCGCTCGGACTGTTTCAGGGTTCGCTGACGCTGTTCGCTCGCTTCAGCGGTCGCACGCGAGATCTCACCAACCTGTGGGGCAGCATGCAGGACGTGGTCGTCGCAATCTCGCGCGTGCTCGAGATGCTCGGCCAAACGCCCGAGCAAAGCGTCCGGAGCGGCCGCGGAATCCCGCCAAAATCCGCGACGATGCTGCGCTTCGACCAGGTGACGTTCGGCTACGACCCGCGCACGCCCGTCCTCAGAGCCGTGAATCTCGAGGCCCGCGTCGGTGAAATCACCGCGGTCGCCGGTCCCAGCGGCTCCGGCAAGAGCACGATCATTTCGCTCATCGTGAGATTTTTCGATCCGTCAGCGGGGCGTATCCTGCTCGACGCCGAGCCGATCGACGACTTCGAACTTCCCGCCTGGCGCGGCATGCTTTCAGTCGCGCTGCAGGAAAATCCGCTCTTCAGCGCGACCCTTCATGACAACGTCGCGTACGGACGCCCCGACGCGCCGAGGGCCGAAGTTGTCGAAGCGATTCGCCGCGCGGGCCTGGGCGACTTCGTTCGTTCTCTGCCGAACGGCCTCGACACCATGCTCGGCGAGAAGGGCTCCAAGCTCTCGGCCGGGCAAGCGCAGCGAATCGGCCTCGCGCGTGCGATTCTGCGCGACGCGCCGATTCTGCTGCTCGATGAACCGACCTCGTCGCTCGATGTCGCGACCGAAGAGGCCGTGATGCGCGGCTTGCGCGACTGGGTGAACGAAGCTCCCAGGCAGCGCATGGTAATTCTCGCGACGCATCGCCGCACCACCGCGTCTCGCGCTGACCGAACATATCAGCTTGCCGCGGGCCGTCTCGTTGCCGCCGACGGATCCGCCCTCGACGACGTTCAGGTTCGCGAGGTAAGCAATGCCTGACGCCGTTTCGCAGCGCGACTCGCGCGCGAATCTTCTCTACGCCGGCGAGCACGCCCCGCTCACCTGGCGCGAGGCCTGGGGCCTGCTCGTCAAGAGCTGGCTGTTCGTCAGCCGCTATCGCGGGCTCGTTGCGATCAAGTGCACACTGGTTTTCGTATCGCTGACCTTTTTCCTGATGACGCCGTGGCCGTTGAAAATCGTCATCGACAACGTGCTCGACGGCCATCCGCTCACCGGCATCCCTTCCGCGATTCTCACTCCGATGGTCGGCGCCAGCCGCACCGGGTTGCTAGTTGCTGTCACGATATTTCTGGCGCTAGCCGTGATCCTGGTCGGGATGATCCATGGCGACGCGCAGGACCTCGGCACCAACGTCGATAGCGGCGGACTCGACCAGGCCGGCGTCACCGCCAACGACGCCAACGACGGCGGCAGCCTGTGGAACGGCCTGTTCGGCTACCTCGAGTCGCGGGTCACGATCGATCTCACGCAGCGGATGAACCAGTCGCTGCGTACCGCAATCTACGAACGATTTTTGCGCTCGCCGCTCGCGCTCTATGCGGATCAGAAAATCGGTGACGCCGTTTTCCGCGTGATGTACGACAGCGCGTCGATCGGCCCGCTATTTTATCGCGGCGTGCTCGCGCCGATCATGTCGCTCCTGATGTTCGTGATGGCGATCGTCGTGCTCTCCGCGCAATTCAACAACCAGCCCGTCATCATCGTCGTCTCGATTCTCTTTCTGCCCGTCGTCGCCATCGGCAGCAGCCTCTTTGGACGCCTCCTGCGCGACCAGAGCCAGGCGATGCGCGAAAGCGGCAGCAACGTGATGGCGGCCTTCGAAGAGCGCATCGCGCAGGTCCAGCTCATCAAGGCGTTCGGGCAGGAGTCGCGCGAGACCGCCGCCGTCGACGCTGCGAGCTGGGATTCCTACCGCTCGACGCTCCGCATGCTGGCGATCGCTTTCGTGATCGTGGTCGTGCTGACCCCCGTCTGCTGCGTGCTGATCGGATACGCCCTCTACTATCTGATGATGCAGGTGATTGCCGGCCGGATGACGCTCGGCGACATCGTGCTGCTCGCTGGCTACGGAGGGATGCTGGCGAGGCCTATGGGTATTATCGGCAGCACTTGGGCCTCGGTACAGGCGTCGGTCGCGGGACTGCGGCGCGTGCATAGCGTGCTCGACAACCTCGCCGAGCCGGTCGCTGACGGACGCAGCAACGGACTCGCGGCACGCGTCGACAGCCTGGAATTCAGCGGCGTCGCAATCGGTTACGGCGCTGTCACCGTCCTCCACGACGTCACGATGTCGATGCGCGCAGGCCAGATGGTCGCGCTGGCGGGACCGAGCGGATGCGGCAAGACCACGCTCATCTATTCGATTCCGCGTTTCGTCGAGCCGTCAGCTGGGACGATCGCTTTCGACGGCGTCGATTCACGCGCCGTCGCGCCGGACGCGATTCGCGCGCGGGTCGGGTTTGTATTTCAGAATGAGTCGCTGTTTTCGATTTCGATCGGAGACAACATCCGCTACGGAAACGCCGACGCGTCGAATGACGACGTTCGCGAAGCGGCCGCGATGGCGGGTGCGGCGGAATTTATCGATCGGCTCCCCGACGGCTACTCGACGATACTCGGACGGCGCGGTGCTCGCCTGTCGGTCGGACAGAAGCAGCGAATCGCGATCGCGCGCGCCCTGCTTCGACGCCCCGAAATCATCGTCCTCGACGAGCCGACCGCGCCGCTCGATCCCGCCAGCGAGTCCGATCTCATCGATACGCTGACCGCCCTCGCGCGCGATCGAATCGTCATCATAGTCGCCCATCGGTCCAACACGCTTGCTGCTTGCGACCACGTTTTCTTCATTCACGACGGTACGATTGCCGCCTCCGGCACGCATGCCCACCTGCTCGCTACCAACCTCGATTACCAGGCCTATCTCGCTCAGACCGCTGCCGAAATTCCCGCCTGATTCTGGCCCGTCGATTGCTCTTCAAATGACACCGGCCGTGCTGGCGATGATGAATTCCGCGCCAGTCTAGGCGGTGAGGTGATCTACAATGACTGCGACTGTTTCCGAAACAGGCAAGGCGGTGCCCGTTTGGGCGGCGTACAAGCACGACGCGAGCGCGTTCGACGAGATGATCGACCTCTCGAGCGGTCCGCGAAGTGGATGCGGGCCCGTCATCGACACGCTGTTCTCGATGCCACCCGCTCACTTCACGGAAATCTGCGCGCGCGCCGACCGGATGTTCCGCCGCATGGGCGTGACCTTCAACGTCTACGGCGCCGCCGACGGCTCCGAGCGCATCTTTCCCTTCGATCCGATACCGCGCGTCATCGATGCCGAGACCTGGTCGACGCTCGAGGCCGGCCTCATTCAACGCGTGCGCGCGCTCAACGCCTTCCTCGCCGACGTTTATGGTGACGGATGCATCCTGTCCGACGGCGTCGTGCCGCGCGACCTGGTTCTCGGATGCCCGCAGTTTCGCCGCGCCGCCGTCGGCATCAAGCCTCCGCTGGGCAACTTCGTCACCGTCGCCGGTATCGATCTCGTGCGCGGCGCCGACGGCCGCTTCTACGTCCTCGAAGACAACGTGCGCACCCCAAGCGGTGTTTCGTATGTCATCGAGAATCGCGTCGTGATGACGCGCCTCGTCCCGACCCTGATGCGCGCCTCGCGCGTGCGCAGCGTCGAGCGCTACCCCGCCGACCTGCTGCAATGCCTGATGGAGATGTCGCCCGCCGGCAAATCCAATCCTACCATCGCGCTGCTCACGCCCGGCCCGTTCAACTCCGCGTTCTTCGAGCACGTCTTCCTCTCGCAGCAGATGGGCATCGAGTTGGTCGAAGGCGTGGACCTCGTCTGCGTCGATCGCAAACTCTACATGAAGGACGTGCACGGGCTCCGCCAAATCGATGTTCTCTACCGCCGCATCGACGACGACTTCCTCGACCCCTTGGTCTTCCGCCCCGATTCTCTGCTCGGCGTCGCCGGCCTTACCGCCGTACTGCGCTCTGGAAACGCCGCCATCGCCAACGGGGTCGGCACGGGAGTCGCCGACGACAAGGCCGTCTACGCGTACACGCCCGCGATGATTCGGTATTACCTCGCCGAGGAGCCGATTCTTCCCATCGTCGAGACCTACCTGCTGCGCGACGCTGAAGTCCGCGAGCAGGTGCTCAAAAATCTCGAGCGCTACGTCGTCAAGCCCACCGGCGCGTCCGGCGGTTACGGCGTCGTCATCGGGCCTAAGGCCGATGAAGCCGAACTGGCCGCGACTCGCGAGCGAATCATCCGTGATCCATCGGCTTTCATCGCCCAGCCCGTCATCGCGCTCTCGGTCCATCCCACGATCATTCATAATGGCTCTGAGAGCGGGATGAGGCTGTCGCCGCGGCACATCGACTTTCGCCCCTTCGTGCTGCTCGGCGCCAAGCCGCGCGTGCTGGCCGGCGGTCTGACCCGGGTCGCCCTTCGCGAGGGCTCGCTGATCGTGAACTCATCTCAAGGCGGCGGCAGTAAGGACACCTGGGTGCTCGAGGCCTGATGCTCCGGCGTATCGCGAGTCATCTATTCTGGACCGCTCGCAATTTGGAACGAGCCGAATGGCGCGCGCGCCTGCTCGACGTCAATTACCATCTCCTAATCGAGAGCCCGCCGCGCGACGCGCAGCCGTGGGCGCCCCTGCTCGCGATTTTCGGCGAGCGCGAACTCTTCGCCGAGTCCTACACGAACGCCGACGACGCTTCCATTCTCAACTTCTTCGCGCTGGATACCGATAATCCAAATTCGATTCGCAGTTGCATCAACACCGCCCGCAACAACGCCATCTCGCTGCGCCATTACATTTCCTCCGAGCTGTGGCTCGACCTGAACACGCTCTATCTCGACGCGCAGGAATGGACGCCGGAACTTTTCGTCTCGCCCGGCGTGTTTGCGTTCTTCGCCGATCTCAAGGACAGCTTCTATCGTCTGTCCGGCATCCGCCAAAGCACCATCCCGCGCGACATCGCCTACGACTTCATGCAACTCGGCATCATGCTCGAGCGCACCGAGGATGTCTCCCGGATGCTCGACGTCAAGTACCACTTCCTGCTGCCGCGGCTGGAAGACGTCGGCGGCTCGCTCGACATTCTGCAGTGGGCCGCAGTGCTGCGCAGCGCATCGGGCCTCGAGGCTTACCGCAAACGCTTCGGCAATTCGATCCGAATCGACAATGTCGTCGAGATCCTGCTCTTCGATCCGACCTTTCCGCGGTCGGCGCGATTCGCGCTTGCGATGCTCGAGACCTCGCTCAACCGCATCAAGAGCCAGGCGCCCGAGCCGTCGCCGCCATCGTCGCAGCTCGAAGAACTGCTGGCCCTGATGCGTTCCAAGCGCTCGCTCGAGGTGATCAAATCTGGCCTGCACCAGTTTCTTCTCGAGATTCAGGACGGATGCGCCGAGCTTGGCGACGAGGTCTTTCAACGCTACCTGAAGAGCGATTGAGTTGACGGCGATGCTGCTGCGGATCTGTCACACAACTCGCTTCGAGTACCAGATGCCGGCCTACGATTCGCACAACGAGGTGCGGATGAAGCCGCTCGACGGCGCGCGCCAGCGATGCCTCCAGTTCGAACTGGAAATCACCCCAGACGCGTCCACCTTCGAATACGACGACTACTACGGTAATCGCGTCCAATGCTTTTCGATTCACGATCGACACCCGCAGCTGATCGTCACCGCGAAATCTCTCGTCGAATGCGTACCCGGTCCGCAGCCCGCCGCGACTCCGATGCCGTTCGGCGAGTTCCTGCTCGAGGACCACGTGCGCAATCGGGTCGAGTACGACTTCCTGAGCGCGAGCCGCCACGTTCCGTTCAGCGAGCCGATGCGCAAGTTCTTCTGGCTCGCCAAGCCCGATCCCTCGGAAGACGTAGCCGCCTATGCGAACCGCGTCGTCGCGTTCATTCGCGACCAGTTTGTTTACGAGCCTGGAATGACCAAGGTGCAATCGACCGCCGACGAAATCCTCTCAGTGGGCGGCGGCGTATGCCAGGACTTTGCGCATCTAACCATAGGCGTGCTGCGCCTTGCCGGCATCCCAGTGCGCTACGTCTCGGGCTACCTGGCCCCCGCCGCGAAATCCACCGTCGAAAGCGTAGGCGCGCAAGCCAGCCACGCATGGTTGGAAGCACAGCTACCGGGCCAGGGATGGACGGGTTTCGATCCAACGAATGGATGCATGGTAGATGAGCGTCACATAAGAGTAGCTATAGGCCGTGACTACTCGGACGTCCCGCCAATGCGCGGCGTCTATAGGAGCCAGGGCGGCAAGCAAATAATGTCAGTAGAACTACAGATAGAACCGCAACCAGACCTACCCCACCCATCTAGCTCAGGCAACAACTCTCAACAGAACCAACAGTAACTATCCAGTGTCCTAACCTCAGCCTTCGGTTCCCAGAGCCAGCGGCGGCATAGCGGCGGTTTCCTTCTGCTGTCTCCTTCCCCTTATCAGCCGCCGTGACCAGGCTTTCGCGATTAGCTTCAGCAAGGACGCCTCGAACAGCGCCGACGGCGGCTTCATCATGTTGATTACTTCTCCGATCCGGTCGCCGATCGCAGGATCGTCGTTGGCGACCGCGAACATTTTGCCCAGCAGCGGATCTATCACGCGGCTGATCATAGGACGTTTGCCTTCAGTGCCCGGAACTCTGAAATCGGCGCCCGTCGCGAGGCCCCACGGCTCGGCCTGGAAGCGTGCCTGCGCCTTGAAAAATTTTCGCGGGACTTCGACGTCGTTTATGCCGTTCCTTTGCAGGCATTCGCCGAGCATCAGCGCAGACAGCGCCCCCGACGTCATCCCCTGCCCGTAGACGGGATTGAATGCGCACGACGAATCGCCGAGCGCAACGAACCCGTCGAGCCGCGCGCCCCATTTGTCGTAATGCCTCCAGCGATTCGCCATCTGCCGGTACGAATAGACCTGCGACATCGGCTCCGCCAGGGCGACTTCCTCGGAGATTATCGGAGAGCGAAGTTGTGCGAGCTTAGCGGTAAATTCGGCTTCGTCGCTGGGCGGATAATGCCCTCCGATCCCCGCCAGCGAGACGATCATTCGATTGTTCTCGACCGGGAACAGCACGCCTGCGGTCGAGAAATTCTCCGCGATCGGATCGATCCAGACGCCCTTCCACCACCAATCCTTCGGGCGCCGCTCGGGATTCGTCTTGTACCATCGCGATGCGTACCCGGTATGCGAATCGACCACCGTCTCGGGCGGCATCGGCAGGCCTATCGCTTCGATCCACGACGGAATCCTGGTCGTGCGCCCGCTCGCATCGACGATCAGGTCTCCGCTCAGAGTAAACGCGGCGCCGCCGTCGCGTGGGTTCACTTTTACTCCGCTGACTCGAATCGAGTCGCCGCGCACCGTCTCGAATCCGACCGCCTCGGCCCGCTCGATCAGCTCGGCGTTTGGAGTACGGCGGAGCAGCTCGCGCACGGTCGCCTCGATCAGCACGCGGCTCGCAAACAGAGTCGTGATCGAATTCGGGCGCCGCTCGGCCCATCCGTCCGGTCGAAGCGCGGCGAAATCGCGCCCGAAATTTATCTCGAGCGCGCCGCGCTCGAGCATCGTCTGCTCGAAACCCGGAAACAGCCCGTCCAGTTCGAGCCTGCCGCGCATCAGCAGCGCATGAACGTGCCGGCTCTGCGGAACGCCGGGCCGCTCGTGTGCACCGGCAGGATAGGCGTCGCGGTCAATGACCGTGACCTTGTCATAGAACCCGCTAAGCACGCGCGCCGCACAGAGCCCCGCCATGCTACCGCCAATCACAATCGCATGAGTGTTTCCCATCTAGATATTTGTCCTTCGAATCTGCGCGGGCACTTGCCCTCGCTTGGACTTCTTCTCACTGATCCCATTCAAAATAATGTCCAACGTCTCACCGACCGCGCCCTCGATGTCGATCTTCCCGTCATGCCGCACCCACGTGTAGATGAGCGCAAAAAACGCCGCGCACGCGGTCAGCGCCGCGACCGTGGGTTCCGTCCGCCGCCGAAATTCGCCGCTCTTCTGCCCGCGGCGGATGACCGCCGCCAGCAAATTGATCAAATCGGCCGTCTTCTCGTCATGCTCACTGAGCAGCCGCGGCCTCGCGAGCATTTCGCGCATCACCAGCCGCACCACGTCGGGATGCCTGACGGCCCGCTCGGCCAGCATCTTCAGCGCCATCCTTAGAGTCGCCGTCGCGTTGCCGCGATACTCGCCAATCGCAGCCGCCAGCTCGTCGTTGGCGCGCTCGCCGTACTCGATTAACAGCGCTTCCTTGGCAGGGAAATGCAGAAAGAAAGTCGCGCGCGCTACGTCGGCGCTGTCGCAGATGTCCTCGATCGTAACCGAACCGAAACCGCGCCGTAGAAACAGGTTCATCGCGGCATTGTAAATATCAGCGCGAGTGCGCCCCTTCTTGCGCTCGCGCCGCGACACCGGCGCCACCGCAACGGCATGAACAGCAGAACTGTCGCTATACTCAGCCATATAACTAGACTCCAGTCGATTAACCGACCGCAGTGCATGAAGCAAGGGCCCTTGCCGCACTCTTTCCTTTGGCCGGCGCGGCGAGCCCTGCTAAACTCGTGAAGCAAAGCGGGGCGTTGTAATCCCTTGCCGAAAAACGAGAACAAGACCGACAACGCGGGTGAAAAAACCCAACAGCCGCGTGTCGTCGTCGACTTCGAGCTGCTGCGCAGCTTCGCCGCGCAAAACTTCCGCGACCTCGGCGGCTATCCCGCCGCCAATCGCCGACGCGTCCGAGGCGGGATGGTCTTTCGCTCATCGCATCTCGCCGAAGTGCCGGCCGAAAGTCCCATCAGCCAGCTTAAGCTTCGCACCCTGGTTACTCTCCAGAGCCGCGCCGAAGTGAAACACCTGGGTGCGCCGGTGCCGGCTTCGCGCGAGGGCATACGATGGGAACATATCCCGATGGGCGACGAGTGGTTCAACGACCAGGGCTACACTCGGGTTGCACCGGAACCCGGCCGCGAGCATCTGGCGCTCGTGATGCACTTCCGACACGACTGGCGCCGGTTCTTCAAGCTGCTCGCCGAGCGCGACGTTTACCCGCTGCTCTTCCATTGTTCCGCCGGACGCGATCGCACGGGAGTCGGCGCCGCGATGCTGCTGTCGATGCTCGGAGTCGATCGCGATCGAATCGTCGCCGACTTCCTTGAAAGCAACGTCGTCTTCGCGAAGGTTCCGTTAGCAGCCGAACAACTTGACCCGGTCTTCGAACTAATCGACGAGCACGGCGGCATCGAAGGCTTCATGCGCGAGGTAATCGGCCTCGCACCCGCCGAGCTCGCATCAATCCAGGAAGATCTGCTCGAAGATTGAGCGATCAGGCGGGCAGGTAGCCGTCGCGCAGGAGCGACTTCGCGATGATCATGCGCTGCACTTCGCTGGTGCCCTCGCCAATTTCCGAGAGCTTGGCGTCGCGCATGTAGCGCTCGACCGGGAAATCGGTGACGTAGCCGTAGCCGCCGTGAATCTGCACGGCTTTAATCGTCGACCACATCGCGGTTTCCGACGCGAACAGCTTTGCCATCGCGGCCTCGCGCGCGAACGGCTTGCCCGCATCCTTGAGCGCGGCGGCGCGGCAGATGAGCACCCACGACGCGTCGATTCGCGTCGCCATGTCGGCGAACATCCACTGAATCGCCTGGAACTCGGCAATCTTCTTGCCGAACTGCCAGCGCTCGAGCGCGTAGGCGCGCGCTTCCTCGAATCCGCCGCGTGCGATTCCGGCCGCGAATCCCGCGATCCCGATTCTCCCTGCTTCGAGCACCTTGAGCGTCTGCCGATAACCGGCGCCGAGGTCGCCGACGAGGTTGCGCGCCGGCACCGCGACGTTTTCGAATATGACTTCCGCAGTGTCAGACGCGCGCAATCCCAGCTTTTCGATTTTCTTTCCGTTGGAGAGTCCGGCTGTACCGCGGTCAACGATGAATGCCGACACGCCGTCGCGCCCACGCGCCTGGTCGGTGATCGCCATCACGACATAAACGTCGGCGACCGTGCCGTTGGTGATGAACATCTTGGAACCGGTGATCGAATAGTTATCGCCAACGCGCGTGGCCTTTGTGTGCATCGCGGCCGCGTCCGAGCCGGAGCTCGGCTCGGTCAGGCACCACGCTCCGATCTTCTTCGCCTGGAGCATGTTTGGAACGTAACGATCGCGCAGCTCGTCGGAAGCGAACCCGGCGATATGCCCGGTTGAGAGCGACATATGCGCGGCGCAGGTGAGCCCAATCGACGCGTCGTAGCGCGAGAGCCCCTCGACGACGAGCACCTGCGACAGGGTATCTGCGCCACCGCCCCCGAATTTTTCCGGAAACGCGACGCCAAGAAACCCGAGCTGGCCGAGCTGCTCGACGATATGCCGCGGAAAGGTCTCTTCCTTGTCCCACTTCGTCGAGTGCGGCTTGATTTCGCGCTCGGCAAAATCGGTCAGCGTTTCGCGGATGCGCCGCTGCTCTTCAGTCAGATCGAAGTCCATGTCGACCTAAGAGCGCGCCGCGACGTTCTCGCGCACCCACTTCACGATATCTTCCGTTGACGCGCCCGGTGTGAAGATTTGGCGCACGCCGAGCGCTTTGAGCTTGACGGCGTCGTCATCGGGAATGATCCCGCCGCCGAAGACCGCGACCTCGCTGGCGCCGCGCTCCTTCAGCAGGCGCATCACCTCGGGGAACAGCGTCATGTGCGCGCCCGAAAGCACGCTGAGCCCGACCGCGTCGGCGTCTTCCTGCACGGCGGCCTCCGCGATCATTTCGGGCGTCTGATGAAGGCCGGTGTAGATGACCTCGAACCCGCCGTCGCGCAGCGCGCGCGCGATAATCTTCGCGCCGCGATCGTGACCGTCGAGTCCGGGCTTCGCGACCAGAATTCTGAGTCTCTTTTCCGCCATCGCCTAAATCCAGCCTGGGTCAGTGTACACGCCGAACTCGGCGCGAAAGATATCCGAAACTTCGCCGACAGTCGCGTCGCGACGCACCGCCTCGCAAATCGGACCCATCAGGTTTTCGCCGGAGCGACACGCCTCGGAGACGCGCGCGAGCGCTTCCTTGACGGCGACCGCGTTGCGTTCGCGCTTGACCTTGCGCACGCGCTGAATCTGCCGCTCCTCGATCGCCGGATCGATCTTGAGCGTCGCGATCGGAATTTCTTCGGGGATTGAATACTTGTTCACGCCGACCACCGTCTTGATTCCCTGCTCGAGCTGACGCTGAAAGTGAAATGCGGCCTCGGCGATCTCGCGCTGTGGGTAGCCCGTCTCGATTGCCTTGACCATCCCGCCCATCTCGTCGATGCGCCGGATATAATCGTTGGCCTCGCGCTCCATCCTGTCGGTGAGCGCCTCGACCGCGTAGCTGCCGCCGAATGGATCGATCGTGTTCGTCACGCCGGTCTCTTCGGCGATTACTTGTTGCGTGCGCAGCGCGACCATCACGGCTTGCTCGGTCGGCAGCGCGAGCGTCTCGTCCATCGAATTGGTGTGCAGCGACTGAATTCCGCCGAGCACGCCTGCGAGCGCCTGGATCGCCACGCGAACCACGTTATTGATCGGTTGCTGCGCGGTCAGCGACGCGCCCGCGGTCTGCGCATGCGTGCGCAGCATCATCGACTTCGGATTCTTCGCGCCGAAACGATCTTTCATGATACGCGCCCACATCCGGCGGGCGGCGCGGAGCTTGGCGACCTCCTCGAGAAAATCGTTGTGCAGATTCCAGAAGAACGACAGCCGCTGCGCGAACTCGTCGACGGCGATTCCACGCTTGACCGCCTCATCGACGTAGCAGATGCCGTCAGCAATCGTGAACGCCAATTCCTGCACGGCGGTCGAGCCAGCCTCGCGGATGTGGTAGCCCGAAATCGACACGGCGTGCCAGCGCGGAACCTTGCGCGCGCAAAACTCGATCATGTCGGTGACGATTCGCAGCGCGGGGCGAGGCGGGCAAATCCATTCCTTCTGCGCGATGTACTCCTTGAGCATGTCGTTCTGGATGGTTCCGCCGATGCGCTCCCACGGAATTCCGTTGCGCTCGGCAACCACCAGGTACATCGCGAGCAGGATCGACGCCGAACAATTCACCGTCATCGACGTGCTGACCCGGTCGAGCGGAATTCGATCGAACAGCGCCGCCATGTCGTAAACCGTCGAGACCGAGACCCCTTCGCGCCCAACTTCGCCGAGCGCGCGCTCGTGGTCGGCGTCGTAGCCCATCAGCGTCGGCATGTCGAACGCGGTGGACAGGCCGTCCTGGCCCTGGCCGAGCAGGAAGTGGAAGCGCGCGTTAGTGTCCTCGGCCAGCCCGAAGCCGGCGAACTGGCGCATCGTCCACAACCGCCCGCGATACATCGAGCCGTACACACCGCGTGTGTACGGAAACTCGCCGGGGTTGCCGATCGCGTCGTCGTACGAGCCGGTTAGGTCGTCGGGCGTGTAGAGCGGGTCGAGCTCCATGTCGGACACGGTCGAGAAGCGGAGGGGACGCTCGCTCGCCTGCTTGTAGGTCGTCTCGAGCCACTCTTTTTTGTTGCTCACAGTACGGTCCTCGCCGGATTTCGCCTCACCGGTTTTCCAGCACACTGCCCGCGATTACCAGGCGCTGAATCTCGGAGGTGCCTTCGTAGATCTCGGTGATCTTGGCGTCGCGGAAAAAGCGCTCGACCTTGAACTCCTTGGTGTAGCCGTAGCCGCCGTGAATCTGCACCGCCTCGGTCGCGGACTTCATCGCGGTCTCAGCGGCGAACAGCTTCGCCATCGCGGATTCCTTCGTGCATGACTCGCCGCGATCTTTCAGCGTGGCCGCGCGATGCGTCAGCAGGCGGGCCGCGTCGATCTCGACGGCCATGTCGGCAAGCTTCCACTGGATTGCCTGGTACTGCGCGATCGGCTTGCCGAACGTGAGCCGTTCCTGCGCGTATTTCAACGAAGCCTCGAGCGACGCGCGCGCGATACCGAGCGCTTGCGACGCGATTCCGATTCGGCCGCCGTCGAGCGTCTTCATGGCCACCTTGAAACCCTGCCCTTCCTCGAGCAACAGATTCTCGCGCGGCACGCGCATGTCCGAAAAACTTAGTTGAGCGGAATGCGCGCCGTGAATTCCCATCTTGTCTTCGACCCGCGTGACCGCCCATCCCGGCGTGCTGGTCTCGACGGCAAACGCGCTGATCCCATGATGGCCCTTGTCAGGCTGCGTCATCGCAAACACGATCGCCACCTTCGATTGCGGCGCATTGGTGATGAAATTCTTGGTGCCGTTGATCACGTACGAGTCGCCGTCGAGCACCGCGCGCGTCTTCTGACCCGCCGCGTCGGAGCCGGCCTGCGGTTCGGTCAGCGCAAAGCATCCGAGCCAGCTGCCGGTCGCCATCTTTGGCAGAAAGTGACTCTTCTGTTTCGCGGTCCCGAGTCCGAGGATCGGCCAAGACGCGAGCGAGCAATGCGCCGACATGATTACCGCCGTCGACGCGCATTCGACCGCGAGTTCCTCGAGCACCAGCGAATACGCGACGTGATCAAGACCCGCGCCGCCGTATTGTTCGGGAAGGAAGATGCCAAGCATCCCGAGACGGGAGAGCTCGTCGATCGCTTCGGCGGGATATCGATGCGAGCGATCGGCCTCGACGCCGATCGGTCCAAGCTTCTCGCGCGCGAAGCGGCGGGCGACGTCGCAGGCGCCGCGTTGTGCTTCAGTGAGTTCGAGATCCATTCCGATCCATATGTAGCTTAGAGTGATAGGCGGGGTCGATAGAACCGCGCGCCGACTTTACACCACGGTCTGAACGTTCGTTCCGCTCGGATGCTTCGAACACTAACGCCCGACTCCTGCGACTCCGGGAGAAACGATGTGGATCGAGCTATGGCGACCACGAAACGTTCGTATGGTCATGTTGTCCGGTGTGGCGTCGACGATCACGGCGCCGTCGAGGTCGGTGCGCATCAAGTCGACGCCCGCTTCTAGGTAACGTTCGACGACGGCGGGCGCCGGGAAGTGAAAGTTATTCAAGTACCCGTCCGAGATCACCGCGGCCTCAGGATGCACTGACGCGATGAACGCGGCCGTGGATGAAGTTGCGCTGCCATGATGTGGCACCTTGAGAATCGTGGCGTGTAGGTTCCGGCGATCCGCCAGCATTGCGCGTTCGCCGGCTGACTCGATATCGCCGGTGAACAGCACTGACGTGCGGCCGAAACTGAATCGCAACACCATCGAGCTGTTGTTGTGAGACTTCGCGGTGCCTGCGTTACCGTTGAGCGACGAAATCGCGACGCCGCCGATCGACGCGACCGGCGCCGTTTCGCCTACCTGCACGATTGGAATTCTCGCTCGTTCAAGGTCGCCCATGAAACGTCCATAGCTGACGTCCAAGCTGGTCACGCCGGTGGTCCAAAACGCGCGCGGCGCGAAATTCATGGCAATGAAATCCAAGCCGCCGAAATGATCGAGATCGGGATGGCTCAGTGCGATGTAATCGACACGCATGATTTTCTGCGACCACAAGTACGCCGCGACGATTCGCTCGCCCGCATCAAAGCCGCCGTAGGAGCCGCCGCCGTCGATCACCATCACGCGCGAGCCGGGAAATCGAATCACCGCGCCGTCGCCCTCCCCCACCGACAGGAACGTCACGCGCAGGTCGGGATTGAAGAAGCGGTCGTAGGTCCAACATCCGGCGTCAACCACCAGAACGAATGCGAGCGCGATGATGCCTCGCGCCCGCCATCCGAGTTTGGGCTCGTTTGCTTTGTCATCGGGAACCTCGTCGCGCGATCGCGGTGCGGTTGGCGCTGCGGCAAGCGGAGCGAGCAACCAAATGATCAGCAACCCGTACGCGATTGCGAGTTCGAGCATCGTCGGCGTGAAGATGCGAAACCAGGCCAGCGGCCAATCGACGAAACTCGCCGCCAGCCAGTTGCCGGTCCCGAGCGCGTCCGCGCTGAAAAGCAGTATCGGACGCGCGGCGGACTCCGAAAAGAAACTCACCGCGGCGGCTATCAGTCCGCTGATAGTCGCGCCGAACGCCATGATCGGCACGACTACGGCATTCGCGACGAGGCCGACAATCGCAAACTGGTTGAAATGATATGCGGTGAGGGGCGCCGTCCCCACCATCGCCCAGAACGAGACCGCGAGGTAGCCGATGCCGCCTTCCAGAAACCGCCATCGCGGCAACGAGGGTTCACCACGAAGCATCCCGAGGCGTTTGCGGCGCGCGAACCAGGCGGCAACTCGGCGCATCCCGAGCACGATCGCGATCACCGAAGCGAACGAGAGCTGAAACCCGATGTCGGCGGTCGAACCGGGAAGCGCGACGCAAATCACGATCGCGGCAAGGGCCAGCGACGCGATCGCCTCGCGCGAACGATCGATCGCTACGGCCAGCATGTACGCGAGCACCATCACCAGCGCGCGCACCGTCGACACGTGATGGCCGGCGATTGACGCGTACGCGCATACCGCCAGCATCGCGGCGAGCGCGGCGACCTTGTTCGCGTAGCCGCGGTTCGCGAGCCCAGGAAACAGCATCATCGCCAGCCGCGCCACCGCGAACATCGCGGCTGCCACGATGCTCAAGTGTAGTCCCGAGATGACCAGCAGATGCGCCATGCCGGTGCGCGCGAAGGTCTGCCGAAGCGGCTCGCCGATTTCGCCCTGATCGCCGATCACGAGCGCGCGCATCTCGGCGTTTTCAGGATAGGCAAGGTTGCGATCGAAGAATTCGCCGATGTGCGCCCTAATCGATTCAATCTGGCCGGCGGGAAAGCTGGAACGATGCCCGATGATTCGAAATCTCGCTGAACCGAGCGACTTATTCGGCGCGGTCATCGTCGCGTCGATGGCTTCGCGCGCCATCAGTGCCGCGTAATCGAATTCTCCCGGATTTCCGTAGTTGCGTGGAAAGTGAATGCGCGCGCTCAGGCTGATTTCGTCGCCGAGCTTGAAATCGCCGCCCCCGAGCACCGCGACTCGGACGTTGCCGCTGGAGGCCAACATCGTACCGCTCGGCCCGGCGGCCCGTTCGACCGCGACGTAAATCCGATCGCCGTAAGGTTCGTGCTCCGTCTCTGGATACACACTTCCTTCGATCGTAATGCGCGAACCTTCGGGCATCGCGGCGATGCTGTGCGAGTCGCGCGGCGGCCCGAGCACATTCGCGACCGCAGCCGTCGCGGCGAGTCCGATCGCCAAGTACGCGACTGCAAGACCGAGCGTCCTTCGAGAGTCGAGAAATGCGCAGAGCGCCAATATCGCAAACGCCGATGCGAGCCAGGTTGGAAGCGCGACATGAAAATTGCCAAGCGCATCGCCAGCAACGATCGAACTCGCGACTGCGTAGATTGGCGGAAGCCGTTCAAGCGGGCTGAGCGCCGGGACCGGCGGCTGGATCTCGCGGGACTTGATCGAGTCCAGCCTGACCGGTCGCGAGGCGGCGCGTGTTACGTAAAGTGCTCCCGCGGCGATAGCTACGCACTCCTTTGCGCGTCATCGGCGTCCTGCGGCGGCTCTTGACTAGTAGATTATACACCTACACAAGTAGACAGCGCGAGCGAGGATGTGTGCTCTGGAGAACTTTTAGTTCAGTCGCGCACCGGCGCGTCATTGACGCCCGCACCGGCAGCCTCGGCAGGAATCGCAGATGAATCGAGAGGAAGCGTCAGTTGATCCGCGGCGCCGGCGGATTCCTCGACGTCGAGCAGCGCCGTCATTTCGTCGAGATGCCGGCGAATCTCAGCGGCTAGCTCGCGGTTGAGTCCCTTCACCGCCGCAATCTCGTCGACCGTCGCCTCGCGAATCCGTTTGAGACTGCCGAAATGACGGAGCATCGCGCGGCGCCGCACCGGGCCGACGCCCTCGATGTCGTCGAGCACCGAGCGCAGCCGCGCGCGTCGCCGCAGCTCGCGGTTGTAGGTGATGGCGAATCGATGCGCCTCATCGCGAATCCTCACGAGCAGGAACAGAGCGGTCGAGTTTTTCGGCAGCACGATCGGATCCTTGCGCCTGGGAACGAACACGCGCTCCTCGGACTTGGTGACTTCTTTTGCGCGCCGATCGTTCAGGACGTGCTGCTTGGCGAGCGATACGCAATCGATCTGGTCGAGCAATTTGAACTCGCGCAGCACTTCGAGCGCGACGTTCAGCTGCCCCTTGCCGCCGTCGATGACCCATAAATCCGGGTACTCTTTTTCGCGCACCGCGCGTTCGACGCGGCGCTTGAGGACTTCGTACATGCTGGCGAAGTCGTCCTGGCCTTCGAAACTGCGAATCCGGTAGCGGCGGTAGAGATTCTTCTGCGGCTCGCCTTCGTCGAACGTCACCTGCGACCCGACCACCATCGAGCCCTGCAGATTCGAGATGTCGTAGCACTCCATCCGCTTGGGCGTGTTGCGCAGGCCGAGCTTGACACGCAGATCCTCGAGCATCCGCTCGCGGGTTTTTTCGTTATCGCGCCGCGAGGCAAAGCTCTGGCGCGCGTTGTCCATCGCCATTTCGAGCAGCCGGAGCTTCTCGCCGCGCTGCGGCTGGAACACTTCGCATTTCTTTCCGCGCCGCTCTGAGAGCAGCTCCGCGCGTACGGCGGCGTCCTCGAGCTCGACCGGCACGATCACTTCGTCAGGGATATTGCGCGCTCCCGAGTAGTACTGGGTGAGGAGATCGGAGAGGATTTCGTGCACGGGAAATTCCAGGTCCTGGAAGCTCCATCCCTGCGTGCTGGTCAGCTTGCCGCCGCGCACGATCAGCACGATCGCCTCGATGAAGCCGCCTTCGCGGTAGATTCCGAACACGTCCTCGTCGATTCCCCAGTGATGCAAGACGGTCTGGCGCTCGACGGTTTTCTCGATCGCGCGCACGCGATCGCGAATGCGCGCGGCCTGCTCGAACTCGAGGCGCGACGCGTGATCTTTCATCAGGTCGCGCATCTCGCGCAGCAGTTCGAGATTTTTCCCCTCGAGCAGCATCTGCGCCGCGTGCAGATGGCGGCCGTACTCGTCGCGATCGACAGGCAGGCAGCATGGCCCGAGGCATCGCTTGATCTGATATTCGAGACACGGCCGCGAGCGATTGCGAAACACCGCGTCGGTGCAGGTGCGCAGCGGAAAGACCTTGCGGATGACGTCGATGGTCTCGCGCAGTCCGTCGGCCGAGCCGAACGGGCCGAAGTAGCGGCCGCCGTCCTTGACGATTTTGCGCGTGACGGTGATTCGCGGCCACGCGTGATTGGTGATCTTGGCGCTCAGGTAGGATTTGTCGTCCTTCAGGCGGATGTTGTACCTGGGCTTGTACTGCTTGATGAGGTTGTTTTCGAGGATCAGCGCCTCCTTCTCGCTGGCGGTGACGATAGTGTCGAAATCGCGCACCCGCTTCATCAAGAAGCGAACCTGGTAGCGTCCGTCGCCGCCCTCTCGAAAATATGCGCGCACGCGCGAGCGCAGAGATTTAGCCTTGCCGACGTAGAGTACTTTGCCGGCGCGATCGCGCAGCAGGTAAATGCCGGGCTCGGTCGAGGTGGTCGCCAACTTCTGATCGATGGAGGCCGATTCGTCCTCGAGCACAAGTGCGTCGGAGGCGACAGCGCCTTCCGCACCCTGCGAAGGGGCATCCTTGGGATAATCGATCAGCGAGCCGTAATCCGGCCCGGTCGGCTCTGGCGAAGCTTCGTTCGCGGCGCGTTTTTCCTTTTCCTCTTCTGGGAGCATGGGCGCTACTATCGTATCACGGCAACCTAACCCCTAACCCCTTCCCTCGAGGGAAGGGGAACCGGTCGCGAAGCGGGAGCGGCGCTTGCGGTTTGTACCGTACGTAGTGGTTTTGTGACGGCTACCCCGCTGGCGTGAATCATTGCTATTGAGATTTCTGCGAGCTCATGTAAGTGCCGCGCGACTTTAAGCGCGCAGGAGAATAGCAATGGGTAGAATCCAGGGAAAAGTCGCCGTGATCACCGGAGCGGCGAGCGGGATGGGACGCGCGACGGCGCTCCGCTTTGCCAAAGAAGGCGCGAGCGTGGTCCTCACTGACTTGAATGCGCAGGGAGGAGAGACGGCTGTGGCTGAATGCGCGGCGGCGGGTGGACGCGCGGTCTTTCAGCGCACCGACGTCACCAGCGAGTCGGATATCAAGGCGGCGGTCGCGCGCGCGATCAAGGAATACGGGCGCCTCGATATCATGTTCAACAACGCAGGCGTCGCCGGCGCGGTCGGGCCGATCGAAAAAGTGGAATCAGCAGACTGGGACAAAACGATCGCGGTGCTGCTCCGCGCCGCGTTCCTGGGCATGAAGTATTCGATTCCCGAGATGCGCAAGGCGGGCGGCGGATCGATTATCTCGACGGCGTCGGTCGCCGGCCTGCGCGGCGTCGGCTATCTCGCGCCGTACAGCGCCGCGAAAGCGGCAATCGTGAACCTGACGCAGGCAGTCGCGATTGAAGTTGGTCACGACAAAATTCGCGTCAACTGCATCTGCCCCGGCGGCGTCAATACGCCACTGATTCATCGCGGTCGTCCCGGCGCCGAGGAGCAATCGGAGAAAAATATGGCGCGGATGCAACCGATACCGCGCGCCGGCAAGCCCGACGACATCGCGGCGATGGCGCTGTTCCTGGCCAGCGACGAGGCGGACTGGATCAGCGGTACCGCGATGGTCGTCGACGGAGGAATCAACACCGGCAACGCTCGCTTTCGGCTGCCGGGTCTGCCGGACAGCGGTTTTTCGGGCCCGTCGTTTGAGATGTGAGCGGCGGCGCTACCAGCTTCAAGTCGCGGTCTGATACTTAGATCGAGTTGTGTCGCACGCGTTGCGTGCCATCGGAATTCTTTTAAGCAGAGGGAATAGAAATGGACAGGCTCAAGGGCAAAGTGGCGGTAATCACCGGAGCGGCTAGCGGAATAGGACGCGCGACCGCGATCAAGTTCGCGGGCGAAGGCGCGGCGGTGGTGATTGCGGACCTTAACGTCGAGGGCGGCGAGGCGGCAGTCCGCGACTGCAAGGAGAACGCGGGACGGGCGGTCTTCCAGAAAACCGACGTCTCCGCCGAAGCCGAAATCAAGGCGCTCATCGCGCGCGCCATCACGGAATTCGGTCGTCTGGATATCATCTACAACAACGCCGGAATCGGCGGCGCGGTCGGACCGCTCGAAGAAATTTCGGTCGAGGACTGGGACAAGAGCCAGGCGGTTTTGCTGCGCGGCGTGTTCCTTGGAATGAAGCACGCGGCGCCCGAGATGCGCAAAGCGGGCGGCGGCTCCATCATATCGACGGCGTCGGTCGCGGGCATCCGCGGCTTCAACGGACTGCATGCTTACTGCGCGGCGAAAGCGGGCGTCGTCAACCTGACGCGTTCGGCGGCGCTGGAATTCGCCAAGGATAAAATCCGCGTCAACTGTATCTGCCCCGGCGGAATCAACACGCCGATACTGCATCGCAATCAGCCCGGAGTGTAAAGAAGCGATGGAACAATGGATGGCGAAGGCCCAGCCGATTCCTCGCGCCGGGCATCCCGAGGACATCGCCGGGATGGCCCTGTACCTTGCTAGCGACGATTCGGAATTCGTCACCGGCCAGGCGATGATCGTCGACGGTGGCCTGACGGTCGGCAGCCAGTTCTCGCCTCCGGGTGGGGACAGCCCGTCAGTGCCGACTCCGCCGCGCAGCTTCATCGGGCCGTCGTTTCAAGGCTGATAGGTCATATCACGCGGAAAAAGAGGCGCGCCCGACGGGGCGCGCCTTCGGAACCTAACACCTAACCCCTTCCCCTGGTGGAAGGGGAACCAGAAGAAATCATCCGAGCGCGACGCTGTCCTATCCCACTAACCCCCTTTCCGGGGCGGAAGGGGGAACAGCCACCATTCCCAGGAGCCCTAACCGCTTTCTCATAGTGGGAAGGGGAATCTGATATCAAGGTCAATGGCGCGGGTAGCCCGGGAGGCGCGCCTGCATCGCATCGGGATATTCCGGCGGCAGCGCGCTTGCCTTGTTGAGCGCCGCGAGCTCGGCGGCCTCGAGCCGGAATCCGATCGCGCCGAGGTTCTGCTCGTTCTGCTCTTCGGTGCGCGCGCCGTATATCACCGAGCTGACGCCGGGCTGCTGATTCACCCATGCCAGCGCGACCTGCGAGATTGCGCGTCCGCGTTCCTTCGCGACGTGCTCGACGGCTTCGAGCGTCTTGTAATTGCGCTCGTCCGCGAGCCGATTCCACATATCCATCTTGGCCAGCCGGCTGTCCTCGGGCGGCCGCTGACCCGAACGATACTTGCCGGTCAGAAATCCACCGCCGAGCGGACTCCACGGAATTACGCCGACGCCCTCGTAGCGGCAGAGCGGCATAATCTCGCGCTCGATCTCGCGCGAAATCAGGCTGTATTGCGGCTGCAGGCAGTCAAATCGGGCGAAATCGTGTTTATCGCTGACCCACAGACTTTTCATCAGTTGCCACGCCGTAAAATTGGACGCGCCGATATACCTGACCTTGCCGTGACGCACGAGGTCGTCGAGCGCGCGCATCGTCTCTTCGATAGGCGTTTCAAAGTCCCAAGAATGCACCTGGTAAAGATCGATGTAATCCATTTTCAGGCGGCGCAGGCTGGCCTCGACCTCCGACATGATATGCCCGCGCGAGAGGCCGATTTGATTGGGCGCGACCGTCTTGCCCATGAAAATGTTCGCGTTAAAGCGGACTTTGGTCGCGACAATCAAATCTTGTCGACGTTCACCGAGAATTCGTCCGAGAATTTCCTCCGACGCGCCGGCCGCATAAACGTTCGCGGTGTCCAGAAAATTGCCGCCAACCTCAATAAACCGATCTAGAATTTTGCCGGCAGTTTTTTCGTCTGTTTCACGGCCAAACGTCATGCAACCAAGGCATAGCTCCGAAACTTTGAGCCCGGTACCGCCCAATCGCCGATATTCCATAAGCTTTTTCGAGGCCTCCGCAGCAGAGTGTAGTACGACCGAAGTCGCGTGCAAATGAAAATTTTTGAGTTTGAATAATCGCTGAATCGAATCGTCTCAATTATTGGGTGCAAACGGCTCTGGCACCCTCCGGTTGGTTAGTTCCTCCCGACTAATCGGATTCCGTCCGTAGCGTACACGGACGGCTGCTACGAACCGGCGGGCATCGGAGAGTCCCCCCCCTCTTCAGGTGCCCGCCATTTTTTTATCTCGTCTATTTATCTCGCGGACCTTGGGTCTTCGCGTACATCGGTCATGCACGCGCACGAGTCGAGATCAACTCGTGAATTTTTTGTCGCCGACCGCGCGTCAACTTGACAGGGCACGCTCGCATCGTCATAGCTCATCACTTGATGTTGTCGCGGTGGCTCAGATGGCTGGTGATTGCGCCGGTTGGGTTGTTCGTCTTCGGAGCAATTTGGCTCGGTTGTGGCGGCAGTAGTGGCAGCAGCGCGCCGAGCCCGACCCCCGCTCCTGGCCCCGCACTCCAAATGATCGTGCTCGCAAATGGTCCCCCGCCGTCGGCTACGGCCACGCCTTCGCCGACCAAAACGAAAGTCACGGCGACGCCCACGTTGACGCCGCGCGCGTCGGCCAGCCCCACCTGCGTACCGACCACCGCGCCGTTGGCAACGCCGACGGTAGTCCAGTTCAATGCAATCGGTACATTCGCCACAAAAAATGGAACGAGAATCTCGTTCGTAGACATCACGACGGAACCGACCACACTTTGGACCTCCAGCGATCCCAATGTGCTGCAACCGCCAGCGCCAGGGCCTCAGGGCGGTAACTACCTGCCTCTGGTTGCGGGATGCGTTTGCGTCGCCGCGAGCAATTCACAGATAAGTAGCCAGTCCGTCGCAGTCGGTGTCGGCCCCAATTGCTTCGACAACTGCCCGGCGCAATGCTCCGGCGTCACCCCGACGGCTACCATTACGCCCACTCCGGCGCCTGGCGCGCCGGCGGCTTCGAGTACGCCGGCGGTATCGGCGCGGAGTGCGGGCGTTCTGATGTGGGTGTTTGATCCAGGCGCGGAATTGCGCGGACGAATCGCAACCGGCCCCGGCGACTCTATATTCTTCATCACCCGCGACGGAGTGTTGCACGGGCTGAATTCCAGCGGCAAGGAAATCATGCATCGCAGTGCCAGCGGCTCGTCGCCGGCGGTGTTGGCCGACGGCACCGTGCTCGCGATGTCGTCCAGCACACAGCTTGCGGCCGTCGATCCCGACGGCGCCTCTCTCTGGCATCTCGAAATCGGTGCGAGCGAGGGACCGCTGGCGGCGAGCGATAGCGCGATCTACGCATCCGTCGGCGGCGACCTGGTATCGATAAGCACCGCGGGATCGCTCAATTGGCGCGTCGGCGTTGGACCGGTGAGTACAGCGGCGACGACACCGGACGGGATCGTGGTGGGAACGGCGCGCGGCGCCGTCAATTCGCTCGCGTCGGACGGCGGCGTGCTCTGGACATTCCAACCTGACGGCGGATTTTCGGGATCTGTCGCCTATGCGGACGACGTCGTTTACGCAGGCTCGGCCGGCGGCGGCGTGTATGCGATCGATTCGCGGACCGGCAATCCGCTCTGGCACGTCAACCCCGCACATACGGTAACGGCGGGGCCTGCGGTCGCTCCGTCTGGAACGATCTTCGCCGGCGGTGACACGGTCTACGGGGTCTCTTCCGACGGGCAGCTGCGATGGCAAGACGCGACGTTGAAGCCAAGCGCCGCCGGACTGTGCGTGCTCGGCAACGACGGTGTGTTCGACGCGGCGACGGGCGACGTGGGCGCTGTGCTGATGGGCGACGGCAGCTACGTATGGTCGGCGCGAGGCTTCGGCAAGATCACTACGGCCGCGTCGTCGCCGTCGGGGATACTGTACGTCGGTACCTCAAGCGGCCGTATCTTCGCGGTCAAATAAATTTCAAATCGCGCGAATGTCATCATTTTGGGAATAGACGCTCGCGTGGCAATTTGCTAGATCGGGGGGCGCTGGCTGGGTTTGCCCCCCTTTTCCAGTCGGCGTCGGGCTGGCGCAGAATTGCGCTGGCCCGTTCTTCTTTTAGGCGCGGCCGATCGCTCGCTCTTGACCGTGCCGACCTGAAAAGTGCGACTATGAACCCATGAGCGCCATCGAGATCATCAAGCGCCGTCTCAAGGAAGACCGCATCCCCGAGACTCCCGAAGAAGTCGGACAAAAGAAAAAGCGGCCGCGTGAAGTCGCGTTCATGGACGTGAACCTCTGCTTCCCGTGCGGCAAATGTCCCGAGTTCTGCCCCGTGCAATGCATCGAGTACCTGTCGCCCGGCTCGGTTCCGGGACGCGGCGTGCAGCCGGTGCAGGATCGCTTCCAGGAATGTATCGGATGCTACATCTGCGTCGAAGTATGCGCGCTACTGACGGACTACGACGCGGTGAGGATGTACGACACGAACCTCGTCGAGCAGGTGCTGGACGTGAAGATAACCGACTCGCCGGGGCCAGAGGCGATCCCCGCGCAGCCCTACGAAGAGTATTTTTCAGAGGGCGGACAGTATCGGCACGTCGGCAAAGGCTCGCGCATCCGCGAGAAGATGACCGCCGAAGAGCGCGCAATCTTCGCCCGCGAGCGCGTCCGCGGCTAGCCCTGGGAATTGTCAGTCAGCCGGCAAGCGCTTCTCGTACTCCGCTTCCACTTTAACGCGCGTCGACCAGTCGAGGCGCGGCTCACGACCGTTCAAACGATCGACGAGGATCCCCAGGTGCGTATGCCAGCCGCTTGCGACACTCACCATCTCGGCATGATCGCGCAGCCGGCGCTCCGTCAGCACCAGAATCACATCAGTGCCGCGGGGAGTCGGTTCGAAGGTGACCTCGGAACCGTCTGCCACAGTGATATCCCAGATGAAACTTAGCAGGCGAGGCGGTTCGCAGCGCGTGACCCGGCCGACGAACGTCTCCCCTATTTCATGCTTGTAGCGTTCTGGCGTCGGTTCGATGTTCGCGCCCAGTTCAGCGTGGTTAAATTTCAGCTCGACGCGCCCGCCGACGCGAAGTTCTATCTCGCCTGAAGCGAGCCACTTTGCGCGCTTGTGCGATTCCGTCAGATACGACCACACGCGCTCGATCGGACCCGGCAGCACTCGTTCGAAACGGACGGTGCGGCGCTCGATGACAACGCCGTAATCGCTCATCGCTTTTCCCTCGTTTGGGTTTTTGTTTTTCGTTCAGGTTTGCGCAACTCGCGCTCGAGAGCGTCGAGGCGATCGGCCCAGAAGCGCTCGTAAAACCGCAGCCATTCGTCGGCATCGGCCAGGGGGTCCGCCTCGAGACTGCAGAAGTGCTGGCGTCCCTGCACTGTTCGGCGAACGAGGCCGGCGCGCTCGAGCGCTTTGACGTGCTTGGATGCGCCCGCGAACGTCATGCGCAACGGCGCCGCCAGCTCGCCGACGCTCAGCTCGCGGCCGGCGAGGCTGCGCAGCATCCCGCGCCGGGTAGGGTCGGCGAGCGCATGGAAGACGGCGTCGAGCCGTGCTGACTGTTGTTCAACCATCGGGTTGAACAATTACAATATTGGCGTCCGATTGTCAACCATTTGGTTGAACAATCGGACATGAACGGGAGGGCGCAATCCTGGCCCTCTCCTTGAAGGGAACGGGAACCAATCTTTTGGAGCTACTTCCCCGACGCTCGCCAGACTTCCGGCTTCTTCCCGGTCGTCATCTCTGCCAGCGAGGTCAGCTCGACGCGATCGGGCGTGATCAGCATCAGCCCGAAGTCCTTCGATTCGGGACCGCCCGGCCAGAATTGCGCGAGGTCGTAGTCGAAGATCTTGCTATTCCAGATTCGCTTCTTCTCCGCCAGATCTTCGACGAATTTCGCCTTGCCGGTGACCGTCAGATGAACCATCTCGGCGCCGATTTGATAGAACAGCTCGACTCTCGGGTTCTTGTCGATATGCCGGGCCTTCGCCGACGCGCGTCCCGTCGCGACCCACACGCGCTCGCCCTCGAAGGCCGGATGCACCACGCGAACCTTGGGCTGGTTTTTGATCGCAGTCGCAAGATATGCCCAAGTGGCCTTCTTGGCCGCCGCATGCGCCTTGTCCCAAAATTTTGAATCACTCATCCGAATACCTCCCGCGTTTCGTAACACTCCTCCGACGGATTTGACACTGCGCGACGTCCCGCACTAGGCTTGAAGTACCGCACGGAGCAACAATGGAACGCCACGCTCGTCGCGCGCAAGTGCTGCGGCACGCCAAGCGCATCTTTGCTCGCAAGGGATATCACAGGACCAATGTCGCGGACATTATTGCCCGCGCCCGCATCGCGCGTGGCACGTTCTATCTCTATTTTCAAAACAAGAAAGACCTTTTCGAGGAATTGCTCGAGCAGGCGGTCTCCGAGCTCACCCAGCGCGTCCAGCGCCTGCGCATCGCGCCCGGAGAGCCGGACCCTGTCGATCAATTGCGCGCCAACCTGACTCGAGTTTTGAACTACGCGCTCGCCGAGCGCGAGCTCACCGACATCCTGCTGAACCATTCGACCGGTTTCGACCACGAGCTCGACGACAAGATCCAGGACTTTTACGACCGCATCGCGGCGCTCATCAAACGCTCGCTCGATCTCGGGATCGAGATGAACCTGGTGCGCGACTCGGACACGCGCGCCGTGTCGTACGCGATTCTCGGCGGCATCAAGGAAGTTATCGGGATGCTTTCGCGCAGCAACGACACGGACATCTCGGCGCTGGTGGAGGAGATCCTGCACTTCGGGCTGAGCGGCGTCGCGCGCCCCGAGCTGTTCAAATTGGTGCCATCGCAAGGCGAAACCGTACGCAAGACCGATCCAGGGGACGACTCTTTTTTGGGCCCAAACTAGACTGACATGTCAGTTTATAGCCATAGGAAAGCGTCTAACTCCCACGCGCCCAAGGCGATCAAGCGTCGCTCGGCGTTCTACGATCTCGACGGCACCCTCGTCGATCTGAACCTGGTGCATGCTGCCATTTTCACGCTTGCCAACGTCGGCGAATGGAGGGGGCGCGTCTCTTACCTGCTTGGATTCGCCGCGCGACTCCCGCGCCTGTATATCGCCGAGCAGCGCGACCGCCGGCTGTTGAACACTGTGCTGTTCGAAGCCTTCAAGGGCGTCTCGCGCGACCGGCTGTTCTCGCTCGGCGAGGAATATTTCGAACGCATCCTCGCCGGCCATCTTTTTCCGCGCGCAATGGACTTGATCGAGGCGAATCGCGCCGCCGGAATCGAGCCGGTGCTCGTGACGGGCTCGCCGGATTTCATCGTCGCGCCGCTCGCGGATCATCTTGGCGTCGCGGACTTCGCAGCCAACCGGTTCGTCTTCAGTCGTGGCCGCGCGACCGGACGGCTGGCCGAGCCGGTCATGGCGGGCGACGAAAAAGCGGTGTGGTGCGCGGATTACGCCGCCGCGCACGACCTCGACCTCGCCGATTGCTGGGGTTACGCCGATTCGCATTACGACACCGCGTTTCTGGCCGCGCTCGGGCACCCGGTGGCCGTCAACCCCGACCGCAGATTGCGCGCCGCCGCGCTCAGCCGGCAATGGCCGGTGATCCATTTCGAGGCTGCGGCGCTCTCGGAGCGCCCTCGAAACTTTGACAACGACCGAACTCCTGACGACAAAGACTTCAACCACGACGACGTACGATCGACGCGAGGCTCTGATGGCGCGGCCTGAAGGAAAACTCAAGGAACTGAAAACCGCCGAGTTGCGGCACGAAGTCGGCGCGCGCAGCGAGCTGGTCGTCAAGGTAAATCGGCGCTCGGAGCGACGCATCATTCCCTATGGAGAGGAATTTCTGTTCGAGAAGCTGCCGGTCGGCACGCGCGTGATCTATCCGCCGCCGCCGATGGACTCGCTCGCGGACCCCGACCAGGCCATTCGCTACGCGCTGCTCCATGCCGAAAACCAGGACCCGCTGTTCGCGCAGCTCAGTCCCAACATGCGCGTGACGATTGCGATCGACGACATCAGCTTGCCTCTGCCGCAGATGCGCCGGCCCGACATTCGCGAGCGCCTGCTCAACCAGGTGCTGCAGACGCTTGCCGATTACGGCGTTGACGACGTCCACCTGGTGATCGCGACCTCGTTGCATCGGCGGATGACCGAAGGCGAGATTCGCCGCATCGTTGGCGAGCGCGCGTTCAAGCAGTACTGGCCGGACCGCCTCTACAATTTCGACGCCGAAAATCGCGCCGAGCTGGCGATGCTCGGCAAGACGGAGCATGGCGAGGAAGTATGGCTGTCGCGGCGCGCCGCCGAGTCCGACCTGCTCATTTACCTGAACATCAACCTGGTGCCGATGGATGGAGGGCACAAGTCGGTCGCGGTGGGACTCGCGCCGTATCAGAGCCTGCGCCATCACCACAATGTCGCGACGCTGCGCGATTCGCATTCGTACATGGACCCGACGCGCTCGGCGCTGCATCGCTCATCGGACCGGATGGGCCAGCTGATTCACGAGTCGCTCAACATTTTTCAAATCGAGACGGCCGTGAACACGCGGATGTACGGCGGGATGCTCGATTTCCTGCACAAGAACGAAGACCAATTTACCGATTGGGATCGCACGCGGCTCCGCGGCTTTCAGTGGACGCTGCGCAACATGTCGAGCGAGATGCGGCGCACTGCGCTGCACAATTACGCGGCGCCGTACGGCATGATTGGTGTGTGGGCGGGAGATACGGAGGCGGTGCATCAGAAGGCGCTCGCGCGCGTGTTCCAGCAATACGCGGTGCCGGTTAAGGGCCAGGCCGATATTTTAATTGTCGGCGTGCCGTACATCTGTCCGTACAACGTGAACTCGATCATGAATCCCGTGCTCGTGCAGTGCACCGGCCTCGGCTACCTCTTCAACATGTATCGAAACAAGCCGCTGGTGCGCGAAGGCGGCACCATGATCGTCTGTCATCCGCTGCGCGACGAATTTCATCCCGAGCATCATCCTAGTTACATCGAGTTTTTCCATCGATGCCTCGCGGAAACGACCGACGCCGTCGAGCTTGAGAAAACCTTCGAGCGCGAGTTCGCGCGCAACCCCACCTACATCCACATGTACCGCTACGGCAACGCGTACCACGGCGTCCATCCCTTCTACATGTGGTACTGGGGCGAGCCGGCGCGCCAACATGTCGGACGCGTGATCGCCGCGGGATGCGAAGAGCCGGATGTCGCGGCGCGGCTGGGATGGGAAGCGGCGGACACGCTCGACGAGGCCATCGCGATGGCGACCTCGGAACTCGGCCGCTCAGCGTCGATCACTTATCTACACTTGCCGCCGTTGGTGATTGCCGATGTCGAGTAGGAACGGCAAACGCAACGGCGCGGCCATGCCGGCGCTCGAGCAGGTGCTCAAAGGTCGTCGCATCCTGCTCACGGGCGCGACAGGATTTCTCGGCAAAGTGTTTCTCGCGATCCTGCTACGATGGCATCCCGAGATCGAGCGCGTGTATCTGCTGATTCGCGGCGACCGGCGCAGCAGCGTCGGCCGCTTTCGCCGCGAGATTCTCGACTCACCCGTGTTTGCGCCGCTGCGCGAGCATCTTGGTGAAAAGTTCGACCGCTACATCGAAGAAAAGGTCGTCGTCGTACCCGGCGACATCACCAACGAGGGCCTGCTCGGCGAAGAAGCGAAGCCGTTCAAGCCGGGCAGCCTCGACGCGGTCGTGCATAGCGCGGGACTGGTGAACTTCGAGGCGTCGCTCGAGAAGGCGATCGAGGTCAACACCACCGGCGTCGCCAACGTCATCGAATTCTGCGGCAAACTCGGCGCCGCGATGATGCATGTGTCGACCTGCTACGTCGCGGGCAGCGCCGACGGCCATCGCTACGAGGACGATATCCCGCACAACTGGAGCCCCGACGGGCGCAAGTCGTTTCGGCTCGAGCGCGAGATTCGCGACGCTCTGGCGGCCATCGAGCGCGTGCAGGCCGAGTCGCGCGATCAACTGCGTCACGCGGAATTTCACGGCGACGATCGCGACGCCGACGCTCCGCGCGAGTCCGCGGTCGAGCATCGGCGCAAGCAATGGGTCGAGGAGCGCCTGAAAAACGTCGGGCGCGGGCGCGCGCAAAGTTGGGGATGGCCGAACACGTACAGCTACACCAAGAGCCTCGGCGAACAGTTGGTGCTCGCGCATCGCGACGCGCTCAACGTAACCGTCGTGCGTCCCGCGGTGATTGAAAGCGCGCTGCGCGATCCGTTCCCCGGATGGAATCAGGGCGTCAATACCAGCGCGCCGCTTACCTATCTCGCCGGCCGCGGCTACCGCTTTTATCCCGCCAAGGCCGAGCTGGTGCTCGACGTGATCCCGGTCGATCTCGCCGCGCACGCGATGATTCCGATTCTGGCCGCGCTGCTCTCGCGCAAGCACAAGCCGATCTACCAGCTTTGCACTTCGGATCGGAATCCGCTCCCGATGCGCCGGCTGGTCGAGCTGACCGCTCTCAGCAATCGCCGCGAGCATCGCAAGGACGGCGGCACGATGCGCTGGCTGGGGCCTCACCTTGAAGCCGTGGTCGTCTCGCAGAGTACTTACGACCTCGCCAGCAACACGGTTCCGCGGATTCTCAAGCAAGCGGCGGCCTTCGCGCGTAGCGTGGTGGGCGAGGAGAATCAGCGCGCGAAACAAATCGAGGGCGGGATCGACAAATTCAAGGAGAACACCGACCTCGCGCGCGAACTGGTCGAAGTCTATCGCCCCTACATCCAGGAGCTCGTCTATACTTTTCACGCCAGCAACATCCGCGCGCTTTACGCGTCGCTCAAGCCGGCCGACGCCGAGCGCCATCCGTTTCGTCCCAATCTGATCGATTGGCGCGACTACTGGATCAATATTCATCTGCCCGGACTGCGCCGCCATATTTTTCCGCAGCTCGATCTCCACGCGCGCGGCAGGCCGAAGTCGCTGCCCCGTCATCGCAACCTCGTCGACATGCTCGATCGCGCCGCCGACTGCTACGGCTCGCGGCCCGCGATGATCGCTCGCCGTCCGTCTGGCCAGCAGACGCAGACTACATATCGCGAGCTGCGCGATCGGGCGCATCGCGCGGCGCTGCTGCTCGCGACGCGCGGCATCAAGCCGGGCGATCGCGTGCTTCTGATCGGCGAGAACTCGCCCGATTGGGTGCTCGGGTATTTCGCGATTCTGTGCGCGGGTGCGATTGCCGTGCCGTTGGACCAGCTGATTTCCGCGGAGGAGCTCACGCCCATCTGCAAGATTGCCGAGCCCGCGGCCGCGCTGCGGTCGAGCAACGTTCACAAACGCCTCGGCGCGGCGCTTGGAGACGCTCACCCGAAACTAATCGAGCTCGACCTCGCAGAGCTCGCGCGTCCATTCATTCTGCGCGGCGACGCGAAGACTCCGCCGGCAACGCCTGAGCGAAAGGCGCTCGCTTCGATCCTGTTCACCTCGGGCAGCACCGGAGCGCCCAAGGGCGTGATGCTCTCACACGGCAACTTCGCCGCCGAAATCGCGATGCTGTCGCGCGTGTTCGTGCTCGGCGCTGACGACGTGGTGCTTTCGCTGCTGCCGCTGCACCATGCGTTCGAGTTCACCTGCGGGATGCTGCTGCCGATCGCCAGTGGCGCGACAATTGTCTATCCGCTCGAGGTCGACGCAAAAACGCTCTCGCGCACGCTCGCTGACGTTCGTCCGACCGCGCTGATAGGAGTGCCGGCGGTGTGGGAAGCGGTCCATCGCCGCATCGTCGATGAAGTCGAGGCGCGCGGTCCGTTCTTTCACGCCGCTTTTGACAATCTGCGCGATCTGAATCGTCGCCTCGACGCGAACTCGGGCCTGAACTTCGGTGCTATAGTCTTTCGCCAGGTTCATTCCGCGCTCGGCGGCCGGTTGCGGCTCGCAGTCAGCGGCGGTTCCGCCCTGCCCCATCGCGTCGCGGAATTTTTCAACGACATCGGAATCCCGTTGCTCGAAGGTTACGGCTTGACTGAGGGGGCGCCCGTCCTGGCAGTTGCACGACCCGACGAGCCGCACCAGGTCGGCTCGGTGGGAAGGCCACTCAACGGCATCGAGATCAAACTGATGCCCGGGACCGGATCGATCGGCGAGATAATCGCATACGGCCCCAACGTGATGGCGGGTTACTACCGCAACGAGGCCGCGACTGCCGAAGTCCTGGCTGACGGATGGCTCCGCACCGGCGACCTCGGCCGCTTCGACGACGACGGGCGCTTGTACGTCGTCGGGCGCGCCAAGGAAGTCATCGTTGATTCCGGCGGCAACAATATTTACATCGACGAATTGGAAGAAATTTACGGCAGGTCGCAGTACGTCAAAGAGCTGGCCGTCGTCGGCTTGAGAGTCGGACAGGGCGAGCAGGTCGCTGCCCTGGTCGTGCCTGCCTACTCGCGCGGCGAGAGCCGGCGCGCCGTGGAAGATGGACTGCGCGGCGATTTCGACAAGGTCGCGCGCGAACTCAGCGCGCACAAACGAATCAGGATTCTCCGCTTCACCGACGCCGAGCTGCCGCGCACGCGCACGCGCAAGATCAAACGCGCCGACGTTGCCGCGATGCTGCGGCGGATGCTCGACGTTCGTACGCACGACGCCCGCGCCGATAACACTAATTCCGAAGTTGAGGCCTGGCTCGCCGAGGCGCTCGCTTCGATCGCCACCGAGCCGGTCAACATCGCGCCGGCGACGCGGCTGATCGAGGACTTGGGGCTCGACTCGCTCGCGCTTGCGGAAATCGGCGAGCTGATCGGCGAGCGCGCGAGCCGCGAAATCGCGCCCGAGGAAATCGCGGACCTGCGCACCGTCGCGGACCTGCAGCTTCTCGCCGCGCGGCCGGCCGGTAACGGGCGTCATCGGCTGCCGTCTTACGCAAAATTCGCCGAACCCTACACTCCACACCTGCCGGCGCCGCTGAAGTGGCTGGGACGTTTCGCGGTGCGCGGAGCGGAGCGCGCGATGTTCGACGGCTGGCTGAAGCCGAAGATCCTGGGCCGCGGCAACATCCCGGCCAATCGCAATTTCATCGTGGTCGCGAACCATTCGAGTCATCTCGACTTCAGCTTGGTGGGTCACGCGCTCGGCGCGGTCGGCGACGACATCCGCGTGCTCGCCGCCAAGGATTATTTCTTCAATACGCCGGCGCGGCGGTTTCTCGCGTCGAACTTCACGTCGCTGATGCCATTCGATCGCGAGCGCGCGCAACTCGAATCGCTCGAAGACGCGCTCGCCGAGCTGGCGCAGGGACGCTGCGTGCTCATGTTTCCCGAGGGCACGCGATCCGCCGACGGCGATATCCACGAGTTCAAAAGCGGCGCAGGACTCCTCGCGCTGCGCAGTCGATGCGACGTGCTGCCAGTGCTGATTCGCGGCACGCATGACGTGATGGGCAAGGGCAGCCTCGTCCCGCGCCGCCATCCCGTGGAGGTCCGCATCGGTCGCGCGATCACCGCGGCTGAGCTTCGGGAGCTGGCGGAGAGCTCCGAAGGCGCCGGCGCGTATCGCAAAATTGCCGACCGGATGCGCGCGGCAGTCATCGCGCTCTCCGGCTCGCGTCAGAAACTGGCTCTGACCTCCGACGTGGATACTGCGACGTCGAATGGTACCCAGCCGGTCAAGCAAGCGCGCGCCAAAAGCGACCGCTCGCCCGAGCTGCCGCGAGGCCACGCCAAAGCGTGATGTGCCTGGTTAGGACGCTGTAAACTTGTCCGCCGGATGGTTAGATTTGGATGATGGTAGATTGGTTCAGCAAACGCCCCGACCACGCAGCGCGACCGACTCGCGGCGGACGGCGTCCGTCGGTCAGCATAATCTCGGATGAATTGTTGGTTGGCGAGTATCCGAACGAAGCCGATATCGGCTGGCTGAAGGACACTTACGGGATTACCGCGGTTCACAATCTTCAGGACGACGACGATCTGCGCATGAACGGGTTGGACAACACCGACCTCAGCGCGGAGTATACCGCGCATGGAATCGATTACGTGCGGACTCCTATCCAGGATGGCAGCGCGGACGCGATGGCCGAGCGGCTCGAAGAGGCGCTGCACGATCTGCGCGACCTGGTCGGTTCGGGCTCGCGCGTCTATCTGCATTGCAACGCCGGGATGAATCGGGCGCCGACGCTGGCGATTGCGTTTTTGCGCGCGTATCGGCAAATGTCACTGGAAGAAGCGATGAAGCTGGTGAAAAGACACCGCGCATGCGGACCGTTCATGACGGTGCTCGAAGAATACTTCGGGCCGCGCGACTACAAGCCGGATAAATGACTTGACCTCGTCAGGCGCAGCCGGAAGTTTGCCGCGAGTATTCCCGAGGCAGAAATTTCTCACGGCCTGCGCGTGGGGCGTACATCTATATACCGCGCTGGGCGCGGCGCTCGGCCTGCTCGCGATCTTCTTCGCGTCGCGCGGCGATTTCCGCGCGGCGTTCCTCGCGATGGGCGCAGCGACGATCATCGATTGCAGCGACGGCCCGCTCGCGCGCTGGCTGATGGTCAAGACGCGCGTGCCGACCTTCGACGGCGCGCTGCTCGACAATATCGTCGACTACCTCACCTACACGGTGGCGCCGGTGTTCCTGATGCTCGAGGCCGGCATTATCCCGGACTCGCGATGGGGCCTTGCGCTGGCGTGTTTCGTCATGCTCGCGAGCGTTTACGGTTTCTGCCACACCGAAGCCAAAACGCCGGACCACTACTTCCTCGGTTTCCCGAATTACTGGAACCTCGTCGCGTTTTATCTTTACTGTCTCGGCAGCGGCACATTTTTCAACGTCGCCGTACTGATGCTCCTCGCCGTGATGGTGTTCATGCCGCTCAAATATATCTATCCGAATCGAACTGTTCCGCTGCGCCCGATCACGCTCACGCTGGGGATAATCTGGGGCGTTTTGACGATCGCATCGCTGCTGATGCTGCCGACAATCAATCCGATCATGCTGTGGGCGGGGCTGAGTTACATCGCTTATTATTTTATTGCTTCGTTCATTCTGCACGCGCGCTTCGCGCTCAAGTCCCATCGAGCCGCGTCGACCTGAATGCCTGAGTCCGGGCTTCATACCGCGACCGCCGCCTCCGAGTCATGGCTTGAGGTGATCGATTCCGATTCTCCCCTGCTCCTGATAGCCCCGCACGGCGGACGCGCGGAACCGCGCACCCGCTCGATCCTGAATCCCAAGGTCAACGACCTTCACACCGCGGACATCACGCGCGGACTTGCGGTGCGGCTGGGTGCGTCGGCGCTGATCAACGTCGCGATGGATCGCAACCGGCTCGATTGCAACCGCCTGTCGCAGATAATCGAACACGCGCCGTGGCTGCTCGAAATGATCGCGGAGCGCGTCGACGCAATCGTCGCGCGTCATGGCCGCGTCACTGTGCTGCTTATCCACGGATGGAACATTATCGAGCCGCGCCTCGATTTCGGACTCGGACTGCGCAATTCAAGCGGCGAACTGAGACCGACCGGCTCCGCTTGCGTGTCGGCCTGTGACGATTTCATCAATGGTCCGCTCGCCAGGCTCGCCGACCACCTGCATCGGCATGGAATCAAGCCGACCTACGGCATGCGTTACCCGGGCGGCGGCTTGCAGAACGTGTTGCAGGCATTCACCCCGCGTCATCGGCAAAGTCCGCACGCGGCGCTCAGATCGATTGCCGAAACCGCAGTGCGCGGCGTCGTTGATGCGGCCCAGCTCGAATTGTCGGTCGCGATCAGGATGCCCGGCGATTTTCGCGCGCGATGCGAGGACGCGATCGCGGAAGTCTTCTCGCCCAACGGCGCCGAGTCGCACACGCCTCGCGCACCTCTCGTCGTGAATCGCGCGCCGCGACCGCCCGTTGCCAGATCGGAAATCGGCGCGGCCGCGACGGTCGCAGCACCCGGCAGGGTCGGCATCGAGTTCTATGATCTCGCGGCGCGCTTCGGCGCGATGGCGAGCTTCGACGTCGGCGGCGCGGGCATGGGCGCGCGAATCATGATGCTGTTCGACGGCCATCGCGCCGCATTGTTCACCGCCGAAGGCCGACCCACACGGTCCGCGAGCGCCGTCACCCACGGCCCGCTCTCCCTTCGGCGCGAGGGTGACTCGATCGTGCTCGCATTTCGCGGACCCGCCGTGATCGTGCCCGATGCTACCGCGTATCTAAGCATCGAGCGCGCGCTCGCGTCCGGCCGTCTCGACTGCGCCGCTGAAGTTGAAGTGCGTTTCCAAATCGATCGCTCGGGAGACGACTTCGACTTCGATCGTGTGCTGTCTTCACCGGGCACCGCGCAGGATGGCCCGTCGTCGAGCGCTGCATTCGGGCGAATTGCGGGACATGTTTGCATCGGCGGCGCGACGCGGACCCTGAGCGGATTTGCGCGCGCGGGAATGTCGTTCACCGGACTGGGCCCGCAGAAATTCACCGCGCGCCGGATGGTTTGGGCGTGTTTCGAAGACAAAGACGCGCCGCGCGCGCTCGAAGCCCGTTTAGTCACGCTCGACGACGCGCCGCCAGGTCGGACCGCCAGGATTCTCGGCACCGCCGGCTGGTCGCAGTGCGAGTTGCGCGATCTCACGATCGAAACACCGTCGGTCGAGGAACCGCCACATCGAATTTCCGCATCGCTCACGCGTTCGGACGGGTCGTCATGCGAAGTCGCGGGCGACGTCGAATGCTTTATTCCGCTGTCGCGCCCCGGGCCCGAGCAGTCGCGTATCTACACGTCACTCGGATTCGCGAGCTTCCGCGCCGGTGCGCATCGCGGCGCCGGGATGTTTGAATATTCGCGAGTGGCAGACTCGGTACAGACGTCGGCCGACGAGAGCGATGACGATTCCGATTGAGGAGCCGCGCTAGGCGGGCGTATCTGCCGCGCGAGTGCGCGCCGCGACCATCGCATCAACGTGGCTGGCGATGTCGGCGAGCACTTTGCCGGTCGGCGTGGACGCGTATTCGCGGACGAACAGCGCACCGCGATCGGTGCAGTCCGCGAGCCGCGGTTCGAATGCGAGTCGCGCCAGGATTGGGACCGCAGCCTCGCGCGCTACGCTATTCAGATCGCCTTCCGGAAATAGCGGCCGCACCGCGCGACATCCGTCGCAGTTGAAGCCGGTCATATTCTCGACGATGCCGACGATTGGCGCTCCGATCGCTTGCCCAATCTTCATCGCTTGACGCGCCGCACTCGTGTCCTGCGCCGACGGATGAGTCAGCAGGAGAACGCCGTCGAGCGCCACCATGCCGGAAATCGAGTACAAACGATCGAGGCCGGTCGCGAGATCGATTATCAACAAATCAACGTTCCCGAACTGCGACTGCGCAAGTATTCGCCGCAGCGCTTCGCTGTAACTCAGTTCAGCAGGACGCACCGGGCCAGGCGCAACCTGCTCGCCGTCGTGGTTCCCATCGGTCTGATCGTGATCCACAAAGCTGATCGGAGCCGCCTCGCCGCCGGGAAGCTGATCGCTCGATACGACGCGCAAGCCATGCGGCCCGGCAGCCGGCTCGATTCCTTCGATCATCGGGAGGCGCCGCGGCGGTTTCATCGCGAGCATCGCGCCGACGCTCGGCGAATTCAGGTCCGCATCGACGATTGCTACCTTGCGCCCTTTCATCGCCAACGCCGCTGCTATATTCACGGCGAGCATGCTCTTGCCGACTCCGCCGCGCGCGCTCGCCAGCGCGATCGTGGTGCCGACGCCGGAAAGATTGGCGCGAATCCGCGCGCGCGCATCGGTTATCTCGACGGATGGCCCAACGGAACCGCCGTTATCGATATCGGAAAATATCCTCATTATTCGGTTGCTGAAATCCTCGCGCAGCGATCCTGACAAGGGTTAAGGACAGCGAATCCTGCGCAAGTCGTCTGTCTAGGATGACTGTTTTGGGCAGCGCGGTAAACCACGCCAAGGCGCGCGCCCGCCAGTCTAGGCGCTCTCGTCGTCGGCGTCGGTTGAGCCTATTTTGCGGTAGGTATTGGGCTCGTCGTCGAAGCGCCGCTGCGATTTTGCCTCGCGCTCCTGCTCCTGCTGACAATCCCGGCACAGCCGCGAAAACGGCATCGCTTCGAGGCGTTCCTCGGCGATCTCCAGCCCGCATGACTCGCAGACGCCGTAGGTGCCTTCGTCGAGCCGCTCCAGCGCGTCGTCAATTTGCTGGAGCTTGACGCGTTCGCGGTCTGACAGGATGAAGCTGATCTCGCGATCGCGCTCCTCGGACGCAAGGTCATAGGTGTCCATGCCCTCGTCCTTGTTGCCCTCGCGTTCGGCGCGCAATTCCGAATCGATCTCGCCGAGCAGTTTGCTTCTGGTTTCCAGCAGTTGTTCGCGCGCTTTGGCAAGGAACTTCTTTCGGTTCGCGGCAACTGGTTTATTCGCCATCGAATTTACGACTCCCAATATATTAAGCGGCCGCGCCGGCGACCGTTGCGTGTAGGTCGTAACTAAGCGCCTTGTCGATTCGTGCGCGGACGAACTCGCCCGCTTCCGCTTCGCCCTCGAGAAACACGGAACCGTCGATTTCGGGCGCCTGCCCCGAGGTTCGCCCGCGCAGCCGCGTCGAGCGTCCCGGCATCGGGCCCTCGACCAGCACGTCCATTTCGCGTCCGACCAGGCCTCGGTTCTTGGCGAGCGAAATTTCCGACTGCGTCGCCATCAGGCTTGCCCGCCGCGCACGCTTGACGCGCTCGGGCACCTGGCCGGGCAAATCGTACGCGGCGGTATTCTCCTCGCGCGAATAGGTGAACACGCCGACGCGGTCGAACTGCTCCTCGCGAACGAACTCCACCAGGCGCTCGAAGGCGGCGTCGGTCTCGCCGGGAAAGCCGACGATAAACGACGTCCGCAGCACGACGCCCGGGATTCGCTCGCGCACGCGTTCGAGCAATTTGACGAGAGCAGCGCCCGAGCGCTCGCGACGCATCGCGCGGAGCATCGCGTCGTCGGCATGCTGCAGCGGCATGTCGATATACTTGACGACCTTGGGCAGCTCGGCGATCGCGTCGAGCAGCTCGGCGGTCACGAAATTCGGATAGCAGTAGAGCAGGCGTATCCAGCGGAGTTCGTCGATCGTCGAGAGTTCGCGCAGCAACGCCGCAAGGGAAGACGGTTCGTTGAGGTCACGGCCATAGGCGGTCAAATCCTGCGCGATCAAATTGATCTCGCGAACGCCGCCGACGGCCAGGTTGTGCGCCTCGGCGACCAGGTCGGCAAGCGGACGGCTCTCATGCAGCCCGCGAATCTTCGGGATAATGCAGAAGGCGCACTTGTGATTGCAGCCTTCGGAAATCTTCAAGTAAGACGTGAAGAAATCGCCGGTCTTCACTCGCGGGATTGCCGAGGTCGGCAGCAGATGCGCCGCGCCGGCGTACGGAATCGGCCGCGACTCGGGCGCTTCGGTGCGCCGCAGCAGCTCTGGCAGATCGAGAAAGTTGCCGGTGCCGACGAACACGTCCACTTCGGGCATCGTCGCCGCAAGCTCGGTCGCGTAGCGCTGCGACAAACATCCCGCGACCACCAGCCGCTTGCCGAAGCCGCGCTTCTTGACCTCCGCCGCTTCGAGGATCGCGTCGATCGATTCCTTCTTGGCCGCCTCGATAAACGCGCAGGTGTTCACCAGCAGCACTTGCGCCTCTTCGGGATCGAGCGTGATCTCGAATCCCGCCGACGTCAGCGCGCCAAGCATCAGCTCGCTGTCGGCAAGGTTCTTGGGGCATCCAAGCGTGAGTAGGTGAACTTTTTCCATTCGCGGAACCGGAGAAACTCAGAGGGCTTTTAAAAATACCCGTCGCATAGTCGCGAGGCAATCGCGACCCGGAATTTCAGCGCATCGATCTTGCTATGATTCAGTGTATCAGAACTTCAGGGCGAGGCAGGTGCCGTCACGACGTCCGCGCCTGCCGGCGTCTTGAACGCGAAAGTCGAATCGGGCAGTTCCACATTGTCTTGAACGTCGCTGAAATCGATCCTGGTCACGTCGCCAAGCTGATCGGTGAGCGTCAGCGTCACCAGATTGTAGCTCTTCGGGTCGAGGCCGACTTCGATTTTGTAGCCGCCGGTCTTCGCATCGAGGATTAAATCGACGAGACCGGTGGGCTTCGGAGGATTCGCGAAGGCGGCCTTGAAGTCGCGGTTGATATTTCCGATTCCGAGCAGGAACGACGTCGCGCTGCTCGATTTGAGCGCCTGCTTCAGCGGAGTCTCGACAACCTGGTTGAGATCCGGATCGTAGTTGTAGAGCGTCTCGCCGTCGCTGACTATTGTCTCCATTTCCGGCGCTTCGAATTCCCAGCGCATACGCCCGGGCTTGCGAAATGAAACCGTGCCACGGCGTGTGCGCTTCGGTGCGCCGACCGCCGCGATTTCCTCGCTGAACTTCGCCGTGAATGAGTTGGTGTCGTGGTAATGACGCTGCAGGCGATCGAGCACCTGCTTCAAATCCTTGCTGACCGGCGCACCGGACGGCGCCGTCGTCTCAGAACGAACCGGCGCGGCGGCAATCAGCAGCATCACCGCTGCCGTGAAAATCGTCTTCCACATTTTTTTCGGGAGAGAGTCGCCGCCCGTCATCGCGCGCTGTGCAGGCGCACTTCGCGCGGCTTGGCGCCGTCCGCGGGCATCACGATTCCTTCGCGTTCCATCTGCTCGACCATCCGTGCCGCTCGATTGTAGCCGATTCGCAACCGCCGCTGGATCATCGAAATCGACGCCTGGTTGGTCTCCATCACGATTCGCACCGCCTCATCATACATCTCGTCCTGCACGTCGGCGCCGAATCCATCGCCGCCATCCTCGCTGGGCGCCTTGGTGTCGAGGATTTCCATCCGGTATTCGGGCGCGCCCTGTTCGCGCAGAAAATCGGTGAGCTTGCGAATCTCATGCTCGCCGACGAACGGCCCGTGCAGGCGGCGAAGCTTGGCGCTGCCGGGCGGCATGAAGAGCATATCGCCGGCGCCGAGCAGGCGTTCCGCACCGATCGAATCGAGAATGGTGCGTGAATCGACGCGCGACGTCACTTGCAGCGAGATTCGCGCCGGCAGGTTCGCCTTGATTAGCCCGGTGATCACGTCGACCGACGGCCGCTGCGTCGCCAGTATCAGATGAATCCCGGCGGCGCGCGCCTTTTGCGCAAGCCGCGTGATATCGCGCTCGACGGTCTTGCCCTCGCTCAGCAGCAAGTCGGCGAGTTCGTCGATGACGATCACAATTTTCGGCAGCTTGCGATGCTCGATCGCGCCGACCGCCGGCTGATTGGGGTCGTCCGACGCCGGCGCGCTCTGCCCCGCCATCTTGAGCTGTGCGAGCGATACCCCAGACGCGAGCGCGTGGTTGTAGCCGTCGATATTGCGCACACCCAGCTCGCGCATCCGCAGGTAGCGGCCCTCCATCTCCTGCGTCGCCCACAGCAGCGCGGACGCAGCCTTCTGCGGATCGACGACGACCGGCACCAGCAGATGCGGAATATTTTCGTACACCGACAGTTCCAGCATCTTGGGATCGACGAGAATCAACCGCACGTCATCGGCGGTCGCGTTGAACAGAATCGACGCGATCATCGTGTGCAGCGAAACCGACTTGCCGGTTCCGGTCGCGCCGGCGATCAGCAGATGAGGCATCTTGGCGAGGTCGGCCGCCACCGGACGGCCGGCGATATCCTTGCCGAGCGCGATAGTGAGCTGGCTCTGCGCCGCCGAAAATTCTTCGGCCTCGAGGATCTCGCGCAGGAAGACGCGTTCGCGCTTGCGATTCGGCACTTCGATCCCGACTACGGCCTCGCCAGGCACAGGCGCCTGGATTCGCACCGCGGCAGCTCTCAGAGCCATCGAGAGGTCGTCGGCGAGATTGACAATCTGGCTCACCTTGATTCCCGAGCCCGGCTCGAACTTGTACATCGTGACGACCGGGCCCGGCTGCACTTCGACCACGCGCCCCTCGACGCCGAAATCCGCGAGCTTCTGCTCGAGCACGCGCGCACTGCGCTCGAGCTGGCCCTCGTCGACCTGCGCATGCTCGGCGGGCGGCAGGTCCAGCAACGATTGCGGTGGCAGTTTGAACGCACCCTTCTGGCGCGGCTTCGACGCGGCCGCCTTGTCGCGCTTCTCGCGAATTTCGAGCAGCCTGACCTTCAATGGCGCCGCCTTGCCGTTGACGCCGTCGGTGTCCGTGTCGATCTCGTCGCCCGTGCTCAGCGAGAACGGGACTCGCGCGCCGTCGTCAAGTTCGAACATATCGCGGCGCGGTCGAATCTTATTTGCGACTCCGGCGAGCAACTCGGTCGGCGCCCGCTTGAGCATCAACGCCATCCCGCAGATGAATCCCAGCGCGACCGCGATCGCGCCGCCGGAGACGTTGAGCGAGTCGCTGAGCAGCGTCGCGATATCCGCGCCGACTTCACCGCCCATCCGAGCGTCGTGCGGATTCCACAGCGCGCCGGCCGTCGCAAGCGCGAGAATCAGAATGACGCCGCCGCCAATCTCGCGCGCGATCGTGACGATTCCGGCGCCCGTCCATACGCGCTGCGCCAGCCACGCGACCAATATCATCGCGGTGTACGACTGATATCCAACCAGGCCGCCGAGCGCCGCCGCGATCGCCGCGCCCACCGGACCGCCGAGGTTGGGACTCCGACCGATATCGACGCTGACGAGGCTTACCGTGCCGAATACCGCGAACGCCAACAGCGCGAGCGCGCATAGCTCGCGAGCGATTCGGCCGCCCGGCGACGGCGCAAGCGAAACTTCGACCAAGGCGGCCGGAGGAGGCAACTCGATCGGCGTTTTCTCCTTGCGCGCGATGGTGCTCACACCTCCGTCACGTACGGAATCACCAACGGCCGTTTGCCGAGCTCGTCGCTGAAGTAGCGCCGAATCGCACGCACGATTTCTTCCTTGACGCGAGGATCGTTGGCTTGCAGCGAGCCGCCGAGCGCGCCGAGGCGCCGCGTCAACTCCTCCTTCGCGCGACGCATGTGCGCCGAAGTTCCGTCGCCGCTCACGAGACCGCGCGAAAGGAGGTCCGGGCCCGCGACGATTCGCCCGGTCTTCGACGACAGAACCACCACCGCCGTCACGGTGCCGTCGCGCGCGAGCACCCGGCGCTCGCCGACTACAGCGGGGTCGCCGTCCTCGGCGCCTTCGAGCATCACGCGGCCCGCTTCGACAGTCGGTCCGCGGCGCGCCTCGCCACCGCTCAGTACCAGTGAGTCGCCGTCCTCGAGCAGGAAGCAGTTGTGCTCCGGAATTCCGGCAGCGATTGCGAGCGCGACGTGCCGGCTCAGATGACGATACTCGCCATGAATCGGAATAAAGTGCCGTGGCTTCGTCAACGCGATCAGTTCCGCCAGTTCGTCCTGGCTGGCGTGCCCCGACACGTGAACCGGCGCGACCGCGTCGTAGACGACGTCGGCGCCCTGCCGGTAGAGGCGATTCACGAGCGTGTTGATAGTGCGTTCGTTGCCGGGGATGAAGCGCGACGACAGCACGACCACGTCGCCGTGCTCGATTCGCACGCGTGGGTGCGCGTCGCCGGCAAGTTTCGCCAGCGCGGAGAGCGGCTCGCCCTGGCTGCCGCTGGTCAGGTAGCTCAGCCGATTGCCGTCGATGAACTCGGCCTCGCCCGGCTCGACAAACATCGCTTGCGCAAATGGAAGCTGTCCGGTCTCGAGACCGAGCCGCACGCTTTCCGCCATCGCGCGCCCGAGCGGCACGACGCGGCGGCCAAACTCGCGCGAGACCTCGACCACCTGGCGAATCCGATGCAGATGCGACGAAAATGCCGACAGGAAAAACCTGCCGCGCGCGCGCGAGGTGAGTTCGCGCAGCACCGGTTTCAGCGAACTCTCCGAGCCCGAGCGGCCGGGACGCTCGACGTTGGTAGAGTCCGACAGCAACACCGCGACGCCTTCCGCGCCAAGCTCGGCAAAGCGTTCGCGATCGAACATCTGTCCGTCCACAGGCGCGTCATCGATCTTGAAGTCGCCGCTATGAACGATTATTCCGGCGGGAGTCCGAATCGCGAGTGCGATCGAGTTCGGCGTCGAGTGCGTAACCCGAATCGGCTCGACCTTGAACGGCCCCGCCTCGAACGGATGGCGCGGTTCGATCATCCGCAGATCGACGGGCTCGTTGAACTCCGAGTCAGCAAGGCGCCGCCGCGTGAAGGCGAGCGTGATGTCGGTTCCATAGACGGGGACGTTGAAGCGGCGCAGCAGATGAGGCAGCGCGCCGATATGATCCTCATGCGCATGTGTGAGCACCACCGCTTCGACCGCGACGTGGCTGCGTTCGAGCCACGCCATCTCGGGGACATAGGTGCCCAGCCCGAGCGCCGGTTCGTCGGGGAACATCACGCCGCAATCGATCACGATCGCGCGCCCGGCGCATTCGATCGCCATCAGGTTGAGGCCGATCTCGCCCAGCCCGCCGAGGGCTACGATGCGTACCGGAGCGGTTGTGGAAGTGCTTGCCGCCATCGCCAATCCTGCCTCCCGCACCGAGCCGAATTATATCGGTGATAGTTGGGCTGCGAAAGTCGCTGTTCACGCAACTAAACGCGCTGCCTTGCCTTGCGAACGGGGCGGGACTACTTTTTCGAGTCATGAGGTGGCGAAGATGGCGGCGTCGGTAAACAAGGTAATTCTCATCGGCAATCTCGGACGCGATCCCGAAACTCGGTTCACCAACTCGGGCAGTTCGGTCACGAGCTTTTCAGTTGCAACCACGGACTCGTTCGCCGATAAGAGCGGGGCGCGGCAGGAACGCACCGACTGGCACAACATCACCGTGTGGGGCAAACAGGGCGAGGCCTGCGCGCAGTACTTGAAGAAGGGCAGCTCGGTTTATGTCGAGGGGCGGATTTCCTACCGTGAGTACGAAGCCAAGGACGGCAGCGGCAAACGCAAGGCCACGGACATTGTCGCGCTGCGCGTGCAGTTCCTCAGCTCGCGCGGCGGTGCTCCGATGGGCAATGAGGCCGGAGACTTTGGCGGCGGCGCGGCTCGCAGTCGCGCGCCGGCAGGCGGCGCAGGCGACGACGTCGCGCCGATGGACGACGAAGATATTCCTTTCTAGATTCCGCCTGAATGTTAATCGCTTTTCGTCTCGTGCTGCACGTGATGGCAGCACTTGATTGACTACTGTACCAATCCTTCGGTCGCTCCGACTCAAACACGGCGCAAATGAAGGTACGTCACTTGCATTTCGGCGCGCGCGAGTTGAGTCGGGGGACTCTGCGAATTGATCCAGCCTGCGAACACCGATACGAACTGCCTGCGAAGCTTCGCATTTGTCGCCATTCTCGCGATTATGCTCTGCGCGAGCGACGCGTTGGCGACGACGGTGCTCCCGCCTGATTCCTCGAGCACCAGATGGTCAGTCGCGAGCGATCGCAAGACCATCCTTCTGTCAACCAACGGCGGCCCGCCGCAGCCGTTCGTCGTCAAGGGCGTCGACTACTCGCCGCGCCCGATCAACGACGCCGCGCTGACGATTCCCGGCTCGGATTACTTCTGGGGAGATCCCGCGCATCTCACTTACGCTCCAATCTGGACGCGCGATTTGTGGGGCACTACCTACAACGACCTCGAAGCGGGCGTCGACCTCCCCGACGGCCTCGTGCGTCAACTCGGCGCCAACAGCATCCGCACCTACGCCTGGTGGAAATGGGTTCCGATGACGCCGGCAGACTATTCGAAATGGAAGACGCTCGATTGGAGCGTGACTCCGCGAGTCCGCTTCGGCGCAACGACCGCTCCTGCCGGTTTCGCGGCATGGCCGGCGCATGACGGCGGCGATCAGTTCCTCGACTTGTGCTGGAATCACGGGGTCAACCCGATTTACGTAGTCATCGGTATTGCACTCGATCCGTGGCTTGCCTTTCCCGGCACGAATCCCGATTCCGTGTCGGCGCACGACGAGCGAATGTATATCGAGCGCACTACTCAGTGGTTGGCGCAGCGTTATGGCTATCATCCCGCGGTGCTGGGATTTGCTATTGGCAACGAGACTAACCTGCCCTTCGCGCGCGGCACCGACAGGTACATTGACTATTGGCAGTACCTCAATCGGCTCGGCGCCATCGCGAAGCACTACGCACCCGGCAAACTGACGATGACGGCGTTCGCGGACTATCCGCCTCCCGAGACGGCGATGCTCCTGAAGTCATTAGTCGCTTTCAAAAGTACCGCCGACGCCCACCCAGGCGCGCCTACGGTTCCAGTATGCGTCGATCGCGACGGCGCGAACCCGGGGCCCGACTGCCGCTCGGCAAATCGGCGGCGAGCCTATCCCGCCGACATCTACGCGCTCGACGTCTGGGGGTTCAACGCGTATCGCAGGCCCGAGACTGAAGACGTCGCAAACTTCAAGCACTGGATAGTCGAGGGCCACTATACGAACGGCGCCGGCATAGGGACTGAACCGCCCAATCCAGTTCCCAAGCCGATCATGTTGACCGAATGGGGCGCGCCCGCTTCGATTCGAACCCGCGACGGACAACCGCCGCCACCGCCTAACCCGCAGTGGGTGAGCGCAAGCCCCGCAGTGGCCGATGAATTCAACGGTGCACCTGGAAATCGCGCGGCCAGGCTGATTCAAAAGATCGCATCCGACATCTACGGATCTGATTCGACACTTTCGACAGCCGGCGGCGGCATTCTGTCGGGCGGATATGTGTTTGAGTTCCAGGACGAATGGTGGAAAGAGGCGCAGCGCCGGCCCGAGACCTGGTCGTCGCACGACACGACCGTAGACCAGAGTAAGTTTCCGTTCGGCGAGCCGGGCGGCGGCGGCTTCTCGTCCTATTGGGACGAGGAATGGTTCGGGCTGATGTCCGTCGCGACAAACCCCGGCCGCCGAGCCGGCGATCCCGTACTACTCACTGCCGACCACGGCCCCGGATCGCTTAACGGCGGCGCCGACGTGCTGACTCCGCGCGCCGGTTTCTACGCGTTGCAGGCAGCGTTCAAAGGTACGTCACCCTCACCCGCGCCAATAGTCAGTCGCACCAACCTCATTCCAATCTCATTTCCGCCGGGCGCCAATAGTCACTGACTATATCACTTCATCCGAGCCACTTCAGGTTTCTCGACGTTCCGTCGAACGTGTCGCGCGTCTTGTAGTATTCGAACTGGCCGCCCTTCGCGGCCTCGGCCGTTTTGGCGAGGATCGCCGCGACCTGCGTCTCAGTCAGCGGTCGAAACGTCCGCACTGCGTCGAGCGCCTGATGAACATACCCGATCCATTCGCATCCGATGACGAGCGTGCTGATCGGCAGGTTCATCGTGTAGTGGAGCGCTTCGATCGGCGTGACGGTTTTACTTTGCAGGATGAAATTGTCGCCGAAACACTTCATCGCGATCACGCCCATATTCTTTTCGAGCGCGACCGGCAGCACATTGTGCTGGAAGCTGTCGTAATGCGCGTCCATCACGTTGAGCGGCATCTGCACCGTGTCGAAAGTGACGCCGTATTGGTCGGCGAGCCGGATCATCTTGAGCAGCATCGCCGGAGTCTTATGCCCCGAGAATCCGAAGAAGCGAATCTTGCCCGCTTTCTTTGCCGCGAGCAGCGCTTCGATAGCGCCGTCTTTTCCAAAAACCCGGTCGGGATCGTTGTCGCGGATCACTTCGTGAATCTGCAGCAGATCAACGTGGTCGGTCTGCAGGCGCTTCAGCGACTCGTCGAGCTGCCAATCGACGGTCCAGCGGGTGCGGCCGTCAACCTTGGTCATCAGGAAGACCTTGTCCCGGTAGCCGTCGCGCAGCGCCTTCCCCATCCTGAGTTCGCTCTCGCCGAGATGGTAATCCCACGAGTTGTCCATGAAGGTCACGCCGTTGTCGATTGCGGTGCGGACAATCGCGATTCCGTCGCGCGGATCCTTCGGCTGCCCGATATGGTAGCCGCCGATTCCGATGAGCGAGACCTTCGCGCCGGTACGGCCAAGCGTCCGATATTGCATCCCGCTATTGCCCGTAATCGACGCCAGCACCTTGCCGGCGGTCATCGACACGATCGCGCCGACACGAGCCGCCATCGCAATGAATCGTCGTCTAGTCACAAGCTGCAGCACTCCCTACAGCGCCGCATCATACACGCACGAAAGTGCCGACTCGACCGCCGGACGAACGCGCACGTGTCGCGGTTCAGCAACGCCGAATCGTCGAAATTGTCGTGCGTATGGAGTGTGTATTCGGAAATTGACCAGTGTGTAGAAAGTGCGTATTGTTTCCTAAACATGAGACGATGAATAGCCGGGACGTTATCAAGGAGCTGAAGCGCGACGGCTGGTATGAGGTCAATCAGGTTGGCAGCCACAAGCAGTTCAAGCACCACACGAAAAAGGGCCGCGTCACCGTACCCCATCCGAGCCGCGACATACCGATAGGAACTCTCAAAAGCATAGAAAAACAGGCTGGCAGAAGACTGAGCTGATACGGAGAACAACTTGGATTACATTGCCTATCTACACAAGGATCGGGATTCGGATTTCGGGGTCAGCTTTCCGGATTTTCCAGGATGCGTTACGGCCGGGAAGACGCTCGAGGAAGCGCGACGGATGGCTGCCGAAGCTCTCGCGTTCCACATTGCGGGTATGATCGAAGACGGTGATGAGGTGCCAGCTCCCTCAAATCTGGACGCGTTGACGAACGACCCGAACATGAAGGGCGCCGTGGCCGTTCTGGTCAGCGTTGAACCCGCGCCAGAGAAAACCGTGCGCATCAATATAACGGCGCGCGAAAGCCAGCTCGAAGCCATCGACCAGCTGGCGGGAAAGGCGGGTATGACGCGTTCGGCATACATGGTGCAGTCCTCGTTGAATCGCGCCGGGTCGAACAAAGCAAAGAAGCGGCAGCGAACGGCATCAAGACGATCGGGCAGATGACAGCTCCGGATCGCCTCACGCGTTTGAGCGCCCTACTTCGGAATTCGTCGCAATCGGGGCGGGGCCGGGAGTGGCGTGCCGGCTGGGCTGGTTGCAGCGTCGATGAAGCGGCTCAGCTCCACGCGCAGCTCGCCGATTGCGAGACCCATGTGCTCATGCGGGATCGAATCGAGCTTGTCCGACGCTTTCTCGTACAGCGACCTTGCGCCTTCGAGATTTCCGCGCTGCGCGTGCAGAATCGCGACCGCGGCCTGGATCAATCCCTGGTAGAATAGCTTCACCGCGCCGTCGGAGCACTTCCAGATTTCCTCCCACGCCTCGTGACACTCGAAGAATCGCCCTTCGTTGAAGAGGTCGATCCCATGTTCGAAGAAGTCTTGGCGCGTCCGCCTCACACGATTCGATGTTCGGACGCGAATATGCGTGGGAACGGCACCGTGAGGAACTTCAGCTCGTCGGCGCGGATCTCCTGATAGACGTCGGTACTGCCGGACGCCCGGACCGCATCGAAATCGTCGAACCAGACCTCCGCGACACCGTCGTAACGCGGCGTACGGCCGTCGGCGTAGCGGGACGGACGCACGTGGCATTGCACATAGCGACGCGCCTGCGGAATCATCGCGGCCAACGGCCCGTGACTGGTCCGCCAGTATGACTGGAATGACGCCACATCCGTACCGTGCTTGCGAGTGAGCAGCGATAGAACCTTGACCGCGTCTTTCGGCGTCGCGCCTTCCTTCTGGACGACCTCGTCGGTGATGATCGATCCCGCTTTGGACGTATCGACAAATACCGCGTCGTCAGTGATCGCGGCGCGTAGCGGTTGGGAGTCGGCGATCTTCCGAAGCGTCTCTTCATCGTCGAACCACGCCTCGGAAATGCCGTCGTAATGCGGCTCGTGATCATTGCGATACGACGACGGCAGCGCGATCGACGCTACGTACTTTCGCACCTCAGGTATTGCACGGATTACCGCGGCGTGTTGATTCAGCCAGTACTCGCGGAAGCGCTCCACGCTCAGCTCCGGCCTGCGCTTGAAGAAGTTGAAGGTCTTGACCATCGCTACTGTTTGGTTGTGCCGGGTTCGAGCTCGACGCCCACCGGCACTAGCACGCGCACGACCATGTTGTAGAAGGCGACGTTCTGCACCAGTTCCATCAGGCGGCGCGTGTCGAGGAACTCCTTCAACGCGTTCCAGGTAGCATCAGTGACGCGAACGTTGTTGGTCGTCTCGACGGCGTAACGAATCACGGCGCGCTCGGCGTCGCTGAACCTCGGCGATTTCTCCCAATCTGCGAGTGCTTCAAGCTGCTCGCGCGAGACGCCGACCCGGCGCGCGAGGTTCCAGTGATGCACAAACTCGTATTGCGCGTCGGTCAGCCGTCCGACGGTGCAAATCGCGAGCTCGCGAAGCTCTGGATCGAGCGCGGTCTTATTGCGAAGCTCGCTTCCGATTTGGCAGAAGCGGCGCAGCAGGTTTGGCGTGTGCGCGAGGGCGCGGAAGATGTTGCCGACGGTGCCGCCGCGCTCGGCGGCCAGGTTGTCGAAGATCACGCGGTCAGCTTCCGGAAGGTCCTCGCGATTCAGATACGGTACGCGCGCCGCCATCAGTGCACCTCCAGCTGGTTCAGGCGAACAGCATCTCGGACATCGCGCCGCCGGGCGGAATCATCGGCATCACGGCTTCTTCCTTCGGAATCACGACGTCGATCAGCACCGGGCCGGGCGTTGCGAATGCTTCTTTCATCGTCGCGACCAGATCTTTCGACTTCTCGATTCTAAAGCCGCGCGCGCCGTACGCGTCGGCGAGCTTGACGAAATTCGGCACCGACATCGCGGAGTACGAATACCGTTCGGCGTAGAACTTCTCCTGCCATTGGCGAACCATTCCGAGAAAGTAGTTATTCAGAATGATCACCTTGATGTCGACGTTGTATTGGACCGCGGTACCAAGTTCCTGGATGTTCATTTGTATCGAGCCGTCGCCCGACACCACTACTACTTTCTTGTCGGGCGCGGCGAAGGTCGCACCGATTCCCGCCGGCAGCCCGTAGCCCATGGTCCCAAGGCCGCCCGAGGTCAGCCACGAGCGTGGATGCTCAAACGGGAACATCTGCGCTACCCACATCTGATGCTGGCCAACGTCAGTAGCTATTATGCAGTCGCCCTTGGTGAGGTTGTGCATCTCGGCTATCACGTCGAGCGGGGAGACGCTCTCGCCACGATTACCGTTCTCGTAGAGCGGTTTCTCCTTCTGCCACTGGAGGATCTGCTGATGCCATTTCGCCCAATCGGCGTGGCGCTTGCCGATACTCTCGCGGCCTTTGATCGTGGTGAGCATATCAGTGAGTACTGACTTGATATCTCCGACGATCGGAATATCGACCTTGACGTTCTTCGAAATGGACGACGGGTCGATGTCGATGTGGATAATCGTTTCGGCCTTCGGTGCGAACTCGGAAATCTTGCCGGTGACGCGATCGTCGAAGCGCGCGCCGACCGCGATCAGGCAGTCGGTATTGCAGACCGCGGTGTTGGTGCCGTACGAGCCATGCATTCCGAGCATCCCGAGCCGCAGCGAGTCGGAGGCCGGGTACGATCCCAGTCCCATCAGCGTTTCGGTAATCGGAATGCCGAGTCCTTTGACCAGTTCGCGCAACTCGGGCGCGGCGCCGGACCATTGCACGCCGCCTCCGACGTAGAACAGGGGAGTCGAGCTTTTCTCGATTGCCTCGATGGCGCGCTCGATCTGGCGCGGATTGCCGCGAATGGTCGGCTTGTAGCCGCGCAGCTCGATTTTTTCGGAAAGATGGAAAGTGTGCTCGGCCTGTTGCACGTCTTTGGGCAGATCGACGACGACCGGGCCAGGCCTGCCGCTGCCGGCGATATAAAACGCTTCCTTGATGATGCGCGCAATGTCCTTGACGTTCTTGACCAGGAAATTGTGCTTGGTGCAGGGCCGCGTGATGCCGACGAAGTCGGCCTCCTGGAAGGCGTCGTTGCCGATCATCGTGGTCGGAACCTGTCCCGACAGCACTACCATCGGGGTGGAATCCATGTAGGCGTCGGCGATTCCCGTGACGCAGTTGGTCGCGCCGGGACCGGAGGTAACCAGCACGACGCCGGGGCGTCCGCTGACGCGCGCGTAGCCTTCGGCCATGTGGGTGGCGCCCTGTTCATGGCGGACGAGAACGTGCTTGATCTTTGAGTCGAGCAGCGCGTCGTAGGTGGGCAGGATTGCGCCGCCGGGATAGCCAAAGATTACGTCGACGCCTTCGGCGATCAGGCTCTCGATAACGATTTGTGCTCCCGTGAGTTTTTTCATTTACCCGATTTCGTGCCGTTTTTCACCTGATTTGAGCCTTCAAAGTTACACTACGCGCGGACACCGGCACAACTTGCGTTCGGAAACGATCCGGGTGAACGATCAGTGGCGCGTGATCTTCAAATGGCGCAACGGTGACGCCTACGAGGTTCGGATCGTTGACTATCACTAGGAGAGTTTCGATGAAGGATGAATTTGTACCGGTCACTCCCGGTGAGATGCTGAAGGAAGAGTTTCTGGCCGAATACGGCCTGTCGCAAAACCGGCTCGCGAAGGCGATCGGTATCTCTCCGAACCGGATCGCTGAGATAGTAAGCAACCGCCGTCGGATAACGGCTGATACCGCGCTACGTTTGGGCTTGTATTTCGGCAACAGCCCGGAATTCTGGCTAAATCTTCAGACGCACTACGATCTGAAGATGGCCCGCAAGACTCTCACGCCCGGTGCAGCCGCGCGGATCAAGAAGCAGCGGGCAGCCTGAAGGACCGACTGGAATCGCATGAAAATCCGTACGCTGGAACGCACTCAGATTGTTCAGCGGCCGCTCGTCGAGACCTTCAGATTTTTCTCCGATGCGCGCAACCTCAAGCGGCTTACGCCGGCTTTTTTACAATTCAAATTTCTCGCGACTCCTCCCGCCGTCGTGCATCCCGGAGCCGTAATCGACTACCAGATTCGGCTGTATGGCGTCCCGGTGCATTGGCGGACGCGGATTGAAGTGGTCGAGGCGCCGAACAAGTTTGTCGACGTGCAGGAGAAAGGGCCGTACGCGTCATGGCGTCATAGCCACAGCTTCACGGACATCGGCGGCCGCGCTACCGAGATGAAGGATCGTGTCGAGTATGCGATGCCGCTGGGACCGCTCGGCGAGATTGCGTACTACCTGTTCGTCGCGCGGAGCCTGGATCAGATTTTCGAATTCCGCAGCCGCGAACTCACGGCGATCATGGGCGGTTGGTCAGTGTGAGCGCCGCGACCGACGTACGCAACCTAACCCCCAATCCCTTCCCTCGAGGCAAGGGGAACAATCGCCCGCAACTTCTCTTAGTACCGGGTGCAGGGGTCACCCCTGCCCAAGGAAGCGTGAAACCCACGGCGGGTTTCACATTCGATTAAGTTCTTTCTCCCGCGCCCGGCTCTAGTAATGCTGCGCGGGGGCGAAAGCGCCGCCGCCTGGTTCGGTGCCCATTACCTCAAAACTCTGATTGTTGGCGGCGAACATGCCGCGCACCGTCAGGGTCTCGCCCGGCTGCATCTTTGCGAAGGTGTCCTCGCCCAGACCGGTGACATTGAAGTTGGGTCTGTACTGGCGCACGAGTTGCCAGATGTCCGGCCAGTGGACGATGCCCCGGGGATCGTCGACGTAGGCGTCGTTGAGCAGGAACTTGTAGGTTTTCCCGCTCACGCCCATCGTCACCACCTGCTTGTCACCGTAGATCGTGCCGGGCGCGGGCTTGGTGATGACCATGGTGGTGGTAAGCGGAATCCCCATCGGGCGAAGCTGCGCGTCGGCGCGGACAGCAAAAGCAATACATACGATCGCCGAAAGCACGACCGCGAAAAAAGTAATTCTGCTGATATTTTGTTTCATGTGAGTGACCTCAGCCGCTCCTGCCCAAATCATAGGGAGCGCATCAATGAACAATCAAGCAAGATATTTTCGACGGGAGCCTAACTACTGTAAGATAGCCCGCTGACGCGCCCGGCTCGGCGCCGCGCATCATTGGAGGACTCATGCGACTGTCATCGCTGCGAATCGTGGCAGGAACCCTGGTTGCGACGATGCTCTGCTGGCTGCCGGCGGCGCGATGCCGTCGTCAAACCCGGCGACATAATCACCACCGACAACGCGTCCAAAGTGGTCGAGCTGCTGAGCCCCGGCAACTACGTGCTGGTTCGCGACGGGATGCAGCTCAGGATCGTGCCGAGCGACCGGCTCGATTGGCCGCCACCGTTCAAAAGTTGCGACCGAAAAGTATTCGCCGCAGGTCAAGCTCGCGCCCGACGGCACGCTGGTGGGTTACGTCGTCCGGGCAACCGTTTCCGCTGCTCGATCCGAACGATCCGCAAGTGGCGACCAAGGTGATGTGGAATTTCAGTTACCGGCCGCTCTACAGCGACGATATCGACATGCGCTTTCCGGAGGTTGCGACCTTCGACAAGCATTCGAGCGGCTCGCCGCTGAGTTACTACACGGTCGGGCATTTCGCGTTCTACAACAATATCGGCCGTATCGAGGTGCCGCCGATACCGACCGATCCCGACGGCGTGAAAAGCGGCCTGCGTTATCGCTTCGGGTTCTATCCGTTCATGGAACCGAGCGCGCTGCGAGGTTACGGGATGGTGCGCCAGCGGCACATCGATCCCAAAATCGAGGACAACGTCTGGGTATATAATCCACAGACACGCAAGCTACGGCGCGAATCGGCGGAAACGCTCTCGGACAGTATCGGGGCGCTGCCGGGATTCGGCGGCGGCGGAGGTGGCGGCTACGGCGGCGCCGGTATGGGAGGAGCCAGCGGAGGCACCGCTTACGCGAACACGCTCGATCCGGATTCGTACTTCGGATTCTCGGCGAAAATAGAAGATTACAACTACCGGTTCCTCGGCGAGCGCGAGATGCTTGCGTCGGTGCATGCGGCGCATTCGCCCGAGCCGCAATGTCCGCAAGATGGGGGCAGAACCATTTGCCCGGAAAACTGGGAGATGCGGCATCTGTACGTGATCGAAGCGAACGCAAAACCGGGGCATGACGTGACCATCCCGAAGCGAATCCTGTACATCGACTCAGAAGGATGGTTCATCACGGCGTCGGACCAGTACGATCGCGACGGCAAGCTGTGGAAGACCATCGCGACCTTCAACACTTATCGCGACCGGCCGGTGCCTGACGCGCGCGTCGCCATCTATCCGTACAAGCGGATGTTCCAGCTGGGGCTGGTCGATGAGGATCTCACCAGCGGCGTCAGCTCGGTGGTCTATATGCCCGGAGCGACCGCGGAAGAGCGCGAATGCTGGTATATCGACATGGGAACGGTGGACAACTCGTTCCTGGCGCCGCAAGCTCTGGAGAGAGCCGGCCACTGATCGCGTAGGATCACGCTACAGCTGCAGCACGAAGCGGATGTCGCCGAGGCGCAACTCGGCTGCCGGCGCTCAGGAAGGCCGAGCCGCGAATCTGGCGGTCGTCGACATAGCTGCCGTTAGTCGAGTTCAGGTCCATCAGCTCGAAGCCACCGTCGCGGCGCATCAGGCGCGCATGCTGTCGCGACACGCTGGCGTGCGGGATGACGACGTCGTTGTCCTCGCCGCGCCCGATGGTTATCTCGTCCTTCATCAGCGAGTATTCAGCCGGCACCGGGTCAATATGATCGACGGCGACCAGGCGCGCGCCCTGAGTATTGCCCACGCCGCGGGGCGCGGTGATTGGAGATTGCGGCGGACGCGCGGCCGGTGCGCGCGGTATCGGGCGCGCCGCTGACGGTGCCGCCGCCGGCATTCGGAACGAAGGTGCGCCCTGCGCCTCGACGATAGCTTTCAGTTCTTCGGCCGAGACCCCAAACTTCATCCGCGACAGCCCGAACAGTCCCAGGACTGCAATCAACGGCACCGCGCCGTTCCACCAGTTGAACGAGATTTGCTTAAGGCCCGTGCCTGTCGTGTTGCCGCCCGCTGCTGTGCCTTCGTCCTCGGGCACGTTGATCGCCGCGCCACCGAGTCCGCGCACCTGATAGGCGGTTTCAGCTTCGCCGGCGTCGCTGTTGTAATCGACCTTCAATTGGACGCTGCGATTGGTGCCGTCTTCAATCGGCCGCGGCGTGCGATAGGTCAGCGAATACTCGGTCGCGATCGAATGGCCAATTTCGCGCACCAGCGTCGCGAAGCGGCCTTCCTCCGTGATGATATTGTACGAGCGGCCGTGCGTCGCATCGACGATTTCCTGGTACTCGGGCGCGATGAACGGCGGCGGAACCACGCCATAGAGAGTGAGCCCGTTCTTCTTGAGAAGGTCGGCGACCTTGGTGCCGGTCAAATCGGTCACCTGCACGCCGCGAGTGTGATGGTCCCAGAAGGCCTGGTCATGCGCCGTGTCAGCCGAGCCGTCGCCGTCATGATGCGGCGGCGCGTCGGTGACGATAATGATGATGCCCTCGGCCTCGGGGCGGAAGGGAAACTTCGCCGCATAGGCGAGCGCGTCGAGCTGATCCTCGGGGATGTCGCCGCCGCCGCCCGCGTGCAGGCTGCCGACCCAGTCGCTGAACTGCTTGACGTCCGAGGTAAACGAATTGCGATACGCGCAATTGCAGTCAGGGTAGGCGGAGACCACGTAATCCTCGAACGTCACCAGTCCGAGGCGGTAGTCGCGGCTGTTGGACTGGAGATCTTGCGCAAACGAGATCACGTTCTGCTTGACGGCGTCGATATAGGGCTGCATCGATTCGGTGACGTCGAGCACGAACACGATGTCAACCGGGCGGCCCTGGCCGACGCCGCGAAAGTCGATGATCTTGGCTTCCTTGCCGTCTTCGAAGACTTTCACATTGTCGGGGCGAAGGTTGCCGACCGGGTTGCCGTTTTGATCGGTCAGGCCGAAGTCCAGCTGGACGCCGCCGTCGGTGTCGAAATGCTCGAGGCCGGGGTTTCCGGTGGTGATTTTCAGGCTGGCGTCGGCGGTCGTCGCTCGAAACGCGAAACCAATCAGGATGACGAGCGTACACAGGCAACGGTAGGCGGTTCGGTTGGACGATTTCATCGCTGGCAGTAGTGATTCTCCGGATTGGGAAGGCAGGCAGTCAAGCTCCAGTGATCAATTTGACGTTCATTTGAGCGATTGTATTCTTGCCTTCGCACAGCCATTAGGTTATCCCAATCGCTGACCGAATTCTTCTTTGATGGATTCCGAGTGAAAGATTTTTTTGTTTATCGGACTGCTCACGCCCTCATCATACCTTTAGTCATCCTAATTTGCGTGTTGCTCGCGAGCCCTGGGCCGGCGCAGGCCGCCAAAGGCGCGTCGGTCGAGATAGGATTTGTCGGCGTCCCGCCCAAGAGCTCGATCGGCGGTGTGCCGGTGCCGAACTTTCAGAACGTGCTTCTCAATATTCAGGCCGTTCGGATCAATCCCAAAGCGTCGGCATCCCCCAACAATGGCAAGTGGCAAAAGATTCCGGTGCCTCCGGGGATTGGAGGCTCCGGGCAGAGCGCGGATTTGCAGATCGATCTTAACAATTCGCAAAACGTACCCACGATCTTCAATACCGCCCCCGTGCGGGTTGATAGCTACCGCCAGGCCGAGCTTCTAATCGATACCCAAAATCCCGGCACGTTGATTCCCGACTGTCCGACAGCGTCGCCGATTGGCAATAGCGACGGATGCATCAGCTACCCCATCCAGCTGGTGACCCCCGACAACCTTATTGCGACGAACCCCGATGGCAGCCCGCTGGTTGCGCCGAAAAAGGGAGTCGTGGCGCCGCTGATCCTTCAGTTGTCGATGACAATCGTGTCGGCGCCGACGACACCGGGCGGCGCATACATGGTAAACATCACGATGAGCCCGGTTACATCTTCGGTGCTGGGAACGGTTACAGGGTCCGTCGATGTTTCCGGTTCGAGTTCGGGGGGTTCGACAAAGGTCAGGAAGCTGGCGGTGACCGCCCAATTGCTCGGCACCAATACCCCGATTTCGAGCGCTCTGGTTCAGAGTTCGAGTAGCTGCCCCACTTCGAAGCCATGCTTCATCCTGACACTGCCGGCGGCGGGCGGCCCGGCGTCACCGGAGTCGCCACTTGGATTCGGAACGCTCTATGACCTGGCCGTGGCGGGCGGAGCGGATACTTACGCCGCGGAACGGCTGCAGCCGCTGTACCCAGGCCTATCGATAACGGTGGACCCTGACTTCGCGGTCACCGCCGGACAGACGCTCGACAATATCACGGGCTCCATCGTCGACGGTTGCGTCCCGCAGAAGCCCGTGGTCGGAGCAACCCTGGCGCTGCTGATTCCGCCCGACAGCAACATGTCGGCAAATTGCCTGACGACCCCGGGAGCATGCGTCGCGGTCGCGACCGCGACCACCGACAACACCGGCTCGTTTCCGTTGCCGGGTACGATCACGACTCCCGCCGCGTTCAACAACGTTCCGAAGCTGCCCAAAAACCAGTCTTATGCGATGGAGGTCACGGCGCCGGGCTACGAGCCTTTAGTCGTCCAGGCAATTCCGGGCGGAGGCACCGGTAAAACCGCCGGCACCTGCACTCCTAACGCCACCAGCAGCACTTTCGGCCCGTGTGACCTCGCGCTCCAGACGGCATATATCACCGGTACTTTCCCCATAACGCCGCCACTTTCGGGGCAGACCACGCTGGTCCAGGTGTTCGCCGAAGACCACGACAGCAATAATATCGAAGGTGCGCTACCGATGCCGGTTACCGTCAATTCTTCCAGCTCCGGCGTGGTCCCATACACGATTAATGTTCCGCCCTCGGTTCCCGCTTTCGATCTGTTCGCGTCGACGATCGATCTCTACCAGGGCGTCGTCGATCCCTATCAGGGCCACAACACTGTCGCGATAAGCGATGTTGCGGCCCCTGCCGCCTGTGCGACCGTGACCGCGCCCACACCTACCGAGACTATTAACTGCATGGGTCACGGCAGTATCACTGGGACCGTCGCGAACGCGGATCTGGGCACCTCGGTGGTCCTGGAGAAGCTCGATCCCGACGCCCCCACCGATGACGACAACCCCGAGGTGCAGATAACAAGCTCCATCGTACAGAATCAGTTTCCGAATCAATCGCCAAGCAATAACTACGCGTTCTGCGCGCCTGCGGACACTTATCAGGTGCAGAGGTTCGAGGCCTCGGTGCCGGTTCCTTCGGTGACGCCGATGGCGCCGACGCCTACACCTTCGCCGGCGGGCGATCCCTTGACCGTAACAATCCCGACGCCTCCGCCAATCAACGGGCCGACGCCGACACCGAGTCCGACCATGACCGGAGCCCAGACTCCGACCGCGACCCCGACGCAGAAGGTAACCTGCCCGACCACCTGCTCGAATCCAGACGGTTCATGCCCCGGCATCTGCAACAACTTCAGCGTGCAGCAGCAGCTGTGAGCACGATGGCGAGCCTGTCTATGCGATCTCTCGCGCGAGCCTTGTCGATGAGCATGGTCGGCGCGGCGCTCGTGATTTCAATTGCGGCCTGCAACAACCAGACTGGATTTTCCGGGAGCGTCGGCAATACGCCCAACGGCCCACGGCTGCCGTCGTTCAATATTCTCGGCACGGCGGGCACAACGTTTACCGCGACCTTATCGGACGCGCGATCGTCGTGGACGTTTCAGGGTACCGTCCCGCTCAGCGTTGTGGTCTGTAACGTCGCCCCGCCGTCTCGACTCGTTGCGACCAAAACTACCGCTAACAACGGCCTGCTAAGTCTCGAAATAATCCTCGGTTTCCATGTCTTCGATGTCCAGTCGACCAGCGCGCCCTTCGGCACCGTGTCGATACAGAGCACCGGCACCCTCAACTCGATCGCCGCGCCGGCGTCGCCGGACCTGCGCATTTTCTTGAGCGGTCCCGTGAATCAGCGCTACCAGGCGCTGGTCGAGGACCTGAATACCGGATTCGTGATCGCCACGCGCGCGCCGTCGTTGATCCTGTTCGATAGCCCGGACGGAAAGGTGGATGCCACCTTTTTCGGAGGCGCGCCACCCTTTCCCACCTGGACCGCCAACATGACGCTCGACGGCTCGGTAGTGGCGACTGTTATGAAAGGTCCGAACGTGACGATTCGCGAGCCATGACCGTCGCGCACTATTGAGTCAGCGCCCGCAATAGCTGGCAACTCGATCGTAGTCACGCTCTTCACTCGCGTTCCGATCAGACCTCAAACTGCGGGCGCGCCAATTTTGTTCCCGACTGCCTGTCCGCCTCGATCGCGGGAATTTTTTCTCACGCATCGAGTCCTATTCCGCTGAAGGCGCACGTCAGCGCGTCGATATCCCGCTACCTCTGAGCACGGCAATTCAAAATGCAAAGGGCTGAAATTTCAGAAATTGTCGGATTCAACCGATTGCATATCGCGAGTCTTTTGAATTTCAAAAGTTGTGCGATTGGAAGCGCGCTAGACGTTGGTTTTGTGCGCCGATTTTTCACGCCCGAAGGGCTGATCGGCCTTACCTATCGACTTGGCAGGAACTTTGGTCTCAACCAGTGGATTCTTAATGGCAGTAAATTTGATCGCAACCACGCAAAGGATGAGTAAGAAAATTGAAAACAACAATGTTCAAAAACAAGATCTTAACTGCCGCCCTCTTGGGTGCCGCCGGAGCGATTGCGCTCTGCGCGCAACAGGCGTTCGCGCTTGGAATGATGGGCGACGCCGTCGGGGCACATGTCGGCGCGATGGGTGCAGGAATGACTGGATCTGTCGGGAGCCATACCGGAGCCTCGAGTATGGCCGGTTCGGTTACGATGAACGGAATCACAGTATTGCCCAACGGAACGTTGATCGTCCCAGCGGTGACCCCACGCGCGGCAACCGTCGGTCCCGGGAGCCCGAATAACCTGGACCAGCAGCAGACAACGGGGGCGCCCTGTAGAACGCCCGCCGCATGTTCGGGCTACTAGCCCCAAGCCAGACGTGGACCGTGGCCGGGATCGCACCGTCGGAATGGATGAAATGCTCATGAAGATGAAAGTCTCCGTCGTCGAGTAAGAGTGCCGTCCTGTCGGCTCAAGTGGTCAGCATGTATCGTTGCTGACATTCAGGATCGCCGCGGAAATCCCCGCCGCCGCGGCGATCCTGCTCTTTTGGGGCCCTGCAAGCGTCCTGTCAGTTTGGGGCCAACGTTGATCTAACTGTCGCGGCAACAATTCGTTGGGCAATCACAGCTTCGCGCATTTTCTTCAACCTGAAGGCACTCGAGAAGGCTCAGATTCGGCCGTCAGCAGCTGATTTGACCGCGATTCTCTCTGTCGAGAATCGCGCGGGCGCCTCTTCGCTCAATCGAATCCGCGCCCGATCTTCCGCGTTCGATTGACAGCCTCTCCCATTCGTCATACTTAGCCTCTTGGCAAGTGAGCGATCGATTCGACAACGCGGCCAGATCCTCCCGCCCCTGAAATCATTCTATGAATTCGCAGCTCGTACGCCGGGTTCTGTTGGTTGTGCTGATTATCGTGGCCGCCGCCGCCGCGATTCCCGGCTATCGCTACTATCAGTACATCGAAAGCCACGTCAGCACCGACGACGCCTACGCGGACGGCACCGTCGCACTGGTCTCCTCGCGAGTCGCTGGCACCGTCACCAATGTCTACGTCGAGGACAACTGGACGGTTAAGGAAGGCCAGTTGCTGTTGACGCTCGACCCGCGCGACTTCGAAGTCAAGGTCGAGCAGGCGCAGGCCCAGCTCGAGCGCGCGCGTCAATCCGTCGACGAGCTTTACGCCGGCGTCGCGGCGGCGCGGTCGGGCGTGTCGCTGGTGGCGTCGCAGCTCAAGCAGGCGCAAATCGATTTCGCGCGCGCCAAGTCGTTGAAGGAACAAGGCGTCGTTTCCGCTGAGCAATACGATCAGGCCAACACCGGACTGCGTATCGCGATGGCCGATGAGGCGCTGGCGGAGCATCAACTGACGCAAGCCGAGGCCGCTCTCGGCACCCAAAACGACGACCATTCACGCTACGACCGTCCGGTCGTGAAACAAGCCGAAGCCGCTCTGGAAGCCGCCAGGCTCGATCTCGGCTACACCAAACTCACCGCCCCGTTCGCGGGCGTCGTCACTCACAAGACCGCCCACGTCGGCAACCGCGTCCAGGTCGGCGAGCCTCTCCTGGCAGTTGTCCCGCTCAGCAAGCTCTACGTCACCGCCAACTTCAAGGAGACCCAGCTCACCGACGTGCGCGTCGGCCAGAAGGCCGAGATAGGCGCTGACATCTATCCCGGCTACACCTACCAGGGTCACGTCGATTCGATCAGCATGGGCACCGGCGCGGCGTTCTCGCTGCTGCCGCCCGAAAACGCGACCGGCAACTGGGTCAAGGTCGTGCAGCGGGTGCCGGTCAAGATTGTGATCGACGGGAAGGTGCCTGAAGACAAACCGCTGCGGTTGGGACTGTCGGTCGAAGTTGCGATCGATCTAAGCGATCGCGGCGGACCCCTGCTGTCCTCGATGGTGCAGCAGAATTTCCAGAAAGACGGCCAGACGCTGCCCAACGAGACGCTCAAGATGGCCCCGGAATCGCAACCGCCGCCAAACCCCGGAACCCAGCAACATTTTATGAGTCCGATGACGCCGCACTGAGCAACGCTGCCCACCTGACACGCGTGTCAGGTCAATTGCGCCCAATTCCCGCGTGTACTACGCTGCCATTCGCGCGGATTCTTCGCCCGCGCTCTTCTGATGCTCGACTCTCGCGACATTGAACGACGACTCTCCGCCTACCTCGACGCACCGGTCGTGCGCTTAAGCATCCTTGCCAGCGGATGGGAGACCACAGTCTTCGAATTCACGCTCGAAGCGGCGTCGAAATCGTTCGCGTCGCTCCCGGTCGGCGAGCCGATGGTCTTGCGCTTCTATCAAGGCTCCGCCGCCGACGCCAAGGGCGCACGCGAACACACCACCATCGACCGCCTGTTCGCCGCCGATTTTGCGGTCCCGCGTCCCTACGCCTTCGAGGCCGACCCGCGCGCGCTGGGCGCCCCGTTCTTCATCATGCAGCGGCTCACGGGAACTCGGCTGTTTAACGCCAGCAGCTTTCCGAATGCGTTCGGCACCTTCTCGATGGCATTTTTTTCGTTCGTCCGCACGCACTCCAGGCTGCATAAATTCGATCCCTCGAGCCCGGGCCTCCGCGACATTCCGCGCGCCTATGCTCCCGTCGGCGCCACCACCGCTGACTCTCCGCTGCTCGATCGCATGCTCGCGATCATCGCCAATCGCGTCGAGACCGGCCCGCTTCCCGGCCTGCGCGAGGCGCTCAATCTCGTCACCGAACGCGCCGCCAAATTCCGCCGCAGCCCGGACTCGCTCGTGCACATGGACTATCATCCGCTGAACGTGATGGTGCGGGGCATGCGCGTGACCGGCGTGATCGACTGGGTGAACACCGACGTCGGCGATCGCCATCTCGACGCCGCAATGACGGCAGTGATTTTGTCGTCGTCTGCTCTCGATAAGCCGCGATGGATGCGCGACAACCTCGTCGGCAACGGGCTCCGCGCGAGTTTCGCGGCGTTATACATGCCGCTCTATCACGCGATGGCGCCGATGGACTTCGAGCGCTTCCGCTACTGTCAGGCGGTCGCCGCCCTCTTGCGGCTCTCGATGATGGGCATGATGCGCGCGCGCGGCCCGGAAGTGGTCGGCTTCCGCCGCGAGGCAATCGACGAAGTCACCCCCGCCGTCGTCCGGCTGCTCAGCCGCTACGCCACCCGCAAGAGCGGCGCGTCCGTCCGCCTCGACGCGGTTGCACCACAACCGGCATGAGCCGCGCTCGGGTCGTGTCCTCACTAATTGATTGAGGCCGCGCAATGAATGCAAAGTTTCGTCACGCCGCCGCGCTCGCGTTGGCCCTGATCATGTGTTTGGTCGCTTGCAAGAGCCGCAAGACATTCTGGATGCTCATGCTACCTCCAGTGGGACAGGATGGGCATTTCGACCCGAATGCTCCAATCAGCCAATGGCAGACGTTCGGAAAGCCATATTCCTCGCACGATGCGTGCGAACGGGCGAAAGCGGGAGCGGTAGACTTTGCCAAGAACCAAGCCTCTGGCTTCTTCGCGAAACAGTTCAAGGATTTCGGTCCGTCTCAACTAGGCAATATGCAGGCGGGAGTTGCCGCCGCTAAATGCGTATCGTCTGACGAGATACCCTGAAATTAAGACACTCGCACTTTTAAATTCAGACACTCAGGCCCGAATTAAGACAGCACCCGCGCTCGCTTGCCTCTCGCATTCACTCGAAAAAATCTGTAACTGATCGGGGATGCGAAAGTGTTATGCAACTGCGTTGGTGTTGATTAGCTGGTACCTGATGCTGCCGCCGCCCGTCTTTCCGCCGGTGAAGGACACGTCGGGCAATTATCAAGTGAACAGCTCGGCACCGTTGTACCAATGGCTCAAGTTCAAAACGTTCAAGTCCGAGGACGTTTGCAAGTCGCGGCTCAAGAAGATGCCTCCCTACTACAAGTGCATCGCGAGCTACGACACCGCGCTGAAGCCTCCCGCGAATGCCGCCGCAGCAGCCCCCAGCACCTCGACGGCCTCCGGCGCCGCCGGCAGTCACATGCAATAGGCGCCATTTCTGTCTTCCCCTCTCCAGAAAGGAGAGGATCCAGGAGTGAGGTGTTTTCCCCTCTTCTGAAGGGAGAGGGGCCAGGGGTGATGTCTGTTCTGTTCCCCCTTTCCATTCTGGAAAGGGGGTGAGGGGGATAGGACAGCAAGATTCCTACAATCCGGTATTCCCCTTCCCCATTTTTCCTGGGGAAGGGGCTAGGGGTTAGGCCTCTGCCTGCCCAGCGCCGCTCGAATCGCGACAATCACCGACGCCAAATCATCCCGCACCGATACGTTGGAAACCCTCAGCACCCGGATCCCGCACCGCATGAAATAGTCGTCGCGCACTCTGTCATATTCTTGTTGCGCGCGATGCGGGCTGCCATCGATCTCCACCACCAGCCGCGCGGCATGACAATAGAAATCCACAATGTAGGGCGCGAGCACCTGCTGTCGCCTGAAGTGCGCCGCTAACCGATTACCGCGAAGCTCCTGCCAAATGACGCGCTCTTCGGGAGTCATGCGTCGTCGCAATTCCATCGCGCGGAGCATCAGTTCCGGATTTCTCTGTTCACGGAGAGTCAACGCTGGCATCCGCTGGTGATTAGCATTGGAAGGCAGCAAACGAAACAACCCTAACCCCTGGCCCCTTCCCCAGAGGATGGGGAAGGGGAATCAGAACGGAGTCATCCGCGCGCGCCGTCCTATCCCCCTAACCCCCTTTCCAGAATGGAAAGGGGGAACCTGTGGCTTTCCCCTCTCCAGGAAGGGAGAGGGGCCCAGGGGTGAGGTTCCTTCAGGCCGCTCTACGAAGAGCGGCGCGGGCAAGAATGCGCGTCGAGTCCAGAATCGGGATCGGAGAGTCGGCGGCGCTGATGAGCAACGGAATCTCGGTGCATGCCAGCACGACGGCATCGCAGCCGATGCTCGCAAGATCGGCGATTACCTTTTGAAAGTATGCGCGCGACTCCGGAAGGAACCGCGCGCAGACCAGCTCATCGTAGATGATCTGATTGATACGCGTGCATTGTTCGGAGTTCGGAACGCGGCAGTCGATACCGACGGGTGCCAACTTGGACGGATACACGGGACCGAGCATCAGGAAGCGCGTTCCAAGAATTCCGAGCCGCTTGAAGCCGCGCCGCCGAGCGTCGTCGGAGACTTCCTCGGCAATATGGAGCCACGGCGCCGGTGAACGCTCGCGGACAAGATCGAGTCCCTGGTGCACCGTATTGTCGGGACAGATCAGCAATTCCGCCCCAGAGCGGACGAGCCTCCCCGCCGACTCGAGCAGCATCTCACCCACCGCATCCCAACGATCCTGATCGATAAGCCGCTGATACCCGCCAAGCGAGAACCCATGCAGACTGACCTCCGGATACTCATGCGGCCCAAGAATCTCTGCACCCTCAACACAGACAGTCCGATAACAAAGCGCCGCCCCCTCCGCGCTAACCGCAACAATTCCGATATGCTTCATAACTCCGCGCCGCCGCCCCCTCTCCCCGCAAGGGAAACGATGAAGCTAAGCGCCCGATCCTCTCTTCCCCTCTCCCTGTAAGGGAGAGGATGAAGGTGAGGGTCCAATTACAGCGCGCATTTTCCGCGCGCGATTCAAGATTCTGCCCTCCTGATTTGGCGATCAGGTCTTCTTGAGCCCCCGATGTTGGGTTCCGCTGCCCCGTGTGATTGAAAGGAGATCTCCGCCAGCAAAAACTCTCGCCGTGTGCCAGGTGCCCCGAGGAACGATGTACCCATCGCCCGCGCGCACCCTGACGCTCCGCTCGCCGCCAGCTTCGCCCAAAATGAGATCCATCTCACCCGAAAGCAGGTAAAGAACCTCATCGCCTGCCGGATGCATCTCCCAATTCTTCCAGTCGGCAGTCTGATGCCCAATCATCACCACTCTGCTCTCTTGCCAGTCGGGACGTTGACGGAGTTGCGACCAGAACTCCGAGCCGCCCGGTATGACTACCGCGGAAGGCCCATCGCTCAGTTGCACGAACGTGTCGGTAAGATTGAACGAGGTGCCTTTTTGGACAGCCATTGCGCACTCCTTTGAGCGTAACCCGACCGCTCAAGAAAGGGCTGTGGGCTCGGTACCGACGTTTGTCAGATCGCGTCGAACATACTCGATGCGCTCGGCGCCGCGCCACGCCCTCACCCGCGAGTCATCTCCCGCAGCACGAACGGCAATATCCCCCCGTGCCGGATGTACTCAACCTCCTCCGGCGTATCCACCCGCAACGTCGCCTCGAACTCGATCGTCTTGCCGCCGGATTCCGCGCGCACTTTCACAGTCTGCCGCGGCTTGATTCCAGCCTTCAGCCCAACAATCGAAAATACCTCCTGCCCCGTGAGCCCCAACTTCTGCCGATTCTCGCCGGCCTTGAACTCGAGCGCGAGCACGCCCATCCCAATCAGGTTGCTGCGATGGATTCGCTCCAGGCTCTCCGCAATCACCGCGCGCACGCCGAGCAGTTGCACACCCTTGGCGGCCCAATCGCGCGACGAGCCCGAGCCGTATTCCTTGCCCGCGATCACGATCAGCGGCACCCCTTCCTTGCGGTAACGCTCCGACGCGTCGAAAATCGTCATCCGCTCTCCGTCCGGGATATGCGCGGTGAAGCCGCCCTCGACGCCCGGCACCATCAGGTTCTTGAGCCGGATATTCGCGAGCGTCCCGCGCACCATCACCTCATGATTTCCGCGCCGCGCTCCGTACGAGTTGAAATCCTTGGGCTGCACGCCATGCTCGATCAAATACTTGCCCGCCGGACTGTCGGCCGCGATCGAGCCCGCCGGCGAAATGTGATCCGTCGTCACGCTGTCGCCCAGCACCGCCAGCGCGCGCGCTCCGACGATATCGGAGAACTCGCCGACTTTCGCCGTCACGCCGTCGAAGAACGGCGGCGCCTTCACGTACATCGAATCTTTTTCCCAGCGGAACAGGTTGCCCTCTGGAACCGCGAGGCTCTTCCATCGCTCGTCTCCGTCGAATACCTGCCCGTACTCGCTCTTGAACATCGCGGCGTGAACCGAACCCGTCACCGCCGCCGCCACCTCTTCCTGCGACGGCCAGATGTCCCGCAGGAAAACCGGCCGCCCGTCGGAGCCGATGCCCAGCGGCTGATGCTCGACGTCGATATCCATCGTGCCCGCAATCGCGTATGCGACCACCAGCGGCGGCGACGCCAGGTAGTTGAATCGCACCACGGGATTGATTCGCCCCTCGAAATTGCGATTGCCGCTTAAGATCGCGCACGCCACCAGGTTGCCCTGCTTGACCGCGCCCGCAATCGCCTCCGCCACCGGCCCGCTGTTGCCGATACACGTCGTGCATCCGTAACCGACCAGGTTGAAGCGCAGCTTCTCGAGCGACGCTGTCAGCCCCGCGCGCTTCAAGTACTGCGTGACGACCTTCGAGCCCGGCGCGAGGCTGGTCTTCACCCACGGCTTGACCGTCAGGCCGCGCGCGACCGCCTTCTGCGCGAGCAGTCCGGCCGCCAGCATCACCGACGGATTCGAGGTGTTGGTGCAGCTGGTGATAGCGGCAATCACGATCGATCCGTGCGTCAACGGAAACCGGCCGCCGCCCTCCGAATGCACTTCAACCTTGTGCGCGATATGCCCGAGCTTCGATTCGAGTATTGTCCCGTCGTCCGCGGCAGAAAAAACGCCGTTGCCGCCTTCGGCAACCCACTTCGTCAGCTCGTCGCGATCGACGCTCGGATGCTCCTCGAATTCCTTGGCCAGCTCGCGCCGGAAGTCGCCCTTGGCCGCCGTAAGCGCAACTCGATCCTGCGGACGGCGCGGCCCCGCCATACTCGGCACGACGCTGCCGAGATCGAGCTCGAGCGTGTCGGAAAATTTCGGCTCGGGCGCGTCGGGCGAATTGAACAGCCCCTGCGCCTTGCAGTAGGCCTCGATCAGCTTGACCTGGGCGTCGCTGCGTCCGGTCAGCCGCAGATAGGTCAGCGTCTGATCGTCGACCGGAAAAAATCCCATCGTCGCGCCATACTCGGGCGACATGTTGCCGAGCGTCGCGCGGTCCGCGACCGGCAGCGAGGCCACGCCCGGCCCGAAATACTCGACGAACTTGCCAACCACGCCCTTGCGCCGCAGCATCTGCGTGACCGTCAGCACCAGGTCGGTGGCGGTCGCGCCCGGACGCAGGCTGCCGGCCAGGCGAAAGCCGATCACTTCGGGAATCAGCATCGGCATCGAGCGCCCGAGCATCGCCGCTTCCGCCTCGATACCGCCAACCCCCCATCCGACCACGCCGAGACCGTTGATCATCGTCGTATGCGAGTCGGTGCCGATCACCGTGTCCGGGTATGCTTCGCCGTCCTTCGCCAAAAAAACCACCGGCGCGAGATATTCGAGATTCACCTGGTGAACGATTCCGGTGTCGGGCGGCACCACGCGAAAATCGTCGAAGGCGCCCTGCCCCCAGCGAAGAAAGAGATAGCGCTCGCGATTGCGCTCGAACTCCAGCTTGGCGTTTGCCGCGAACGAATCGGCGCTGCCGAAAGAATCGACCTGCACCGAATGATCGATCACGAGGTCCACCGGCTGCAACGGATTTGCTTTCGCCGGATCGCCGCCGAGCCGCTTGATCGCATCGCGCATCGCCGCCAAGTCCGCGACCACCGGCACTCCCGTGAAATCCTGCAGCAGCACGCGCGCCGGCATGAACGAGACTTCGCGCTCGCCGTCCTTGCCGTTCCATTTGGCCAGCGCCTCGATCTGCCCGGTCGTCACAATGACGCCGTCTTCGCGCCGCAGCACGTTCTCGATCATCACCTTGATCGAATAAGGCATCCGCGCCAGCGAGAAGCCCCGCTTCTCGAGCGCTTCCAGCTTGTAAATCGTATAGCTGTTCCCATCGACGCCAAGCGTCGCCCGAGCACCGAAACTGTTTGTAGCCATGCGTTCAGAATAGCGCGCGAGCACCCCCAATCAACCAGCCAAGCGCGGAATCTCGCGACCGATGGTCGTCCGCGATCAGCATCTGGTCGCCCTTCCCACAATGGGAACGGGCTAGGGATTAGGTCGCCGGCTACTCGCGTGCGATTGTTCCCCCTTTCCATCTGGAAAGGGGGCCAGGGGGATAGGACGCAACGATCCTACCTCGAACTCCGGTTCCCCTTCCCTCGAGGGAAGGGGTAGGGGTTAGGTATCTTCAACCATCACTTTAGATTCGCCTGCCGCGACCGCGCGGGCGCCGGACCGTGCAATCCGTCGAAGACCAGCGAGCGGCCGTCCGAATGAAATCGCATCGCGGCAAGTAGCCCGACTCGCGGCGATTGGAGCGCAGCGACGCCGTCGATCGAATCGATCGCGATACGCGGTTTCAGCGTCAGAATCGCCACGACCGCCGCGCTGAAAGCCTCGTCATCGACTTCACCGTCGCCGCCCGAGATCATCGCGTGTCCCTGCAAGCCCGCAATCACGCGGCCGGCGCGAATGACGACCACGTTGCCGGCTTCGCGCGCGATGCCGCATCCGGGAATCACGACGCCATATGGATTGGCGGGATCGATCGCACTGAGCGCGACCGGTTTCTCGCGGGCGGGAATAAGGGTTCGTGCCGCGCGCAGCATCTCGACCGCCTCGGGGAGCGCATACTGCTCACCGGACAACGATCGCACGAACCATCCGCGTCGAATCGCGCCGCCATACTCGAGCCGCCGCAGCTCGAACGAAATCTCGCTCCACGAAATATGCGTCGATTCGACTCCGAGCATCTCGCGGGCCAGAATTCCGTGACGCTCAAGCAATTTCAGCGCAAGCTCCCGCGCATCATCCGTGCTATCAGCGCGATCGTCACGCGCCCGTGTCAGCGACCAGCGGCCCGCCACGCTCGACTTCAGCCGCGCGCGAACCGCAGCGTCGCGACGCGTCGTCGGACGTCGCGCGACCGATTCGAGCGCGCGCTCGGCGCCGCGATCGTCGGCGAACATCCTGAGCGGCGCGAAGTTGTCGTTGCTGACGCGCCCGGCCGCCGCCATCCGCCACAGCGTGGACAGCGCGTCGCGCTCCGAAACGTTCGCGCGCTCCGCGACCTCGTCAAGATACTGCGCGCCAGCGGCTCCCAGAGCCTCCAACACCGCTCGTTCCTTCGCGTCCTCCGGAAGAGCTTCTTCGCGCGGCACGAAGAGGCTGGCCTTGCGCGCAACGAACGTAACCAGCGCCGGCGTATTCAAAGGACGATTCTCGACATTCTCGCCCGCAATTGCGACCCACTTCATCTGGCCGCTCATGCAGACCAGGTCGAGCATCTCGGGCCGATAGCCCGCGATTCGCGCCGGCAGGATGGCGTGCTCCCAGATTTCCGGCGGAGCCGCGATTCCTGAAAGTTGTTCGAGCACCGCCGCCACGCCACTCTGATCCGCGGCCAGCTCAGCGCCGCCGACATGCATCCATCGGAGCCGGAACGCCGCGTACTCGTGATCCGCGCACGGTTCGATTTCAGCGCGCACGCGCGCCACCGTCATTCGATGGATCCGTTCCAGATTGTAGCGTTCGCACCATTGAATCACGTCGGCGCGCGTGAAGTGACCTCGGAAGACCGCGCCCTGACTTTCCAGCGTCGCGAGGCTCTGCTCGATTTCCGATTCCTTGAGGCGCAATCGCGCAGCGACTTCGCCGACAGTCGTCGGTCCGCAAGTCTTCAGCGCGCCGCGCACCAGGTCCGCGCGCGCTGCATCGCTATCGATCGACGCGCCGTCGTACGCCGAAGCGAAGAGCGCTTTGTCCTCGAATGCAATAATCCTCTCAACCGATTCGCCGCTCAGACTGACGCGGGCGAGGCGATGCTCCGCGTCCAGCTCCGCAAGCATCGCGCGCGCACCCTCGCCGGCACGCTCCTCGACGTCGGCTTGCGACAGCGAGCCGTGCGCCCGAATCAATTCGTACAATTCGTCGCGCGAGCGCGGCCTGCGTCCTGCCGCGCGCCCCGTTACTTCGGCGACGACCGCGTCGACCGCCTCGGCCGAAAGCAGGTCGGAGAGGTCTTCCTTGCGGAACACGTCCTCGGCCATCCCGCGATTCATCGTGACGGTCCGCGAGCGGCGATTGCCGCGTTCGCCATCGTCGAGGAAAGAGTAATCCCACGCTAGCAGCAGGCGATGGGCAAACACCGACGGCGCGATCGCGTCGACGGCGACGGTGCGAATCGCGCCGCTCTCGATCCCTTCGAGCATCCGCACCGTGCGTGGCAGATCGGTGGACTCCTCGAGACATTCGCGAATCGTTTCGTCGATCACGAAATGGTCCGGCAGCTCGATCGCGCCCGGACGGTTCTCGAAGCAGGCTTGCTGGTCGGGAAAAATCGCGGACAAAAGCTCCTGCGAGCGCAGTCGCTGAATCCAGGCCGGAACCCGCTTGCCGCGCGACGAGCGCATCACGGCCAGCGCCCGCGTCGCGACATGCCGGAAGCGCACTTCGAACATCGGCGCGGCGAGCAAAGCCTGGATGAGCACGTCGCGAACGTTTCGCGCCTTTACCATGCTGAACAGCGTGTCGAGCGGAAAACTGTGGCGCGAATTCAGCGCGAGCAGCACGCCGTCGTCGATCGCGGACGCCTGGATCTCGAAATCGAACGACTGGCACAGGCGTTTGCGAATCGCGAGGCCGAGTCCGCGATTCAGGCGAATCCCGAAGGGTGTGTGGATGACGAGTTGTGTGCCGCCCAGGCCGTCGAAGAAGCGTTCGACGACGACCGTTTTTTCGTCGGGAATCGCGCCGAGCGCCTCGACGCCGCGGCGGACGTAGTCGACGGCTTGCGTGGCGGCGCGCTCCGACATCGCGCATTCGGTCATCAGCCAGTCTTCGGGTGATTCCTTGCGTTCGAGACGGCTCCAAATCTCGCGGCGCAGATCGCAAATTTCGCTCGACAGCGCATTCGAGCGGCCGCCCGCCTCTGTCAGCCAGAACGGCAGCGTCGGCGCCATCCCAGGCGCCGGCTCGACCATCAGGCGGCCGCGCGAGATGCGCTGAATCTGCCACGGCATCGAGCCGAGCGAGAACACGTCGCCGCGCGACGACTCCTGCGCGAAGTCCTCCTCGACGTCGCCGACCTTGCGGCCCTCGGACTCGATCACGACGTCGTAGTTGCCGGCTTCGGGAATCGTTCCGCCCGAGGTGATGGCCGACAGGCGCGCGGAACGGCGCGGGCGAGCGCGGGCGTTAACGCGATCGAAGAAAATTTTCGGCGCCGCGCCCATGATCTTTTCAGGCAAATTGGTTGCAAGCTGTTCCAGGAGACGACGAAGTTTGCCGTCGTCAAGATCGCCGAAGTTATACGCACTGCGCATCACGCGCAGCAGCTCGGCCTCGGAGATTTCCTCTTCCTCGGCGGCGATTGCGACGATTTGCTGCGCCGCGATGTCGGGGCATCCCATCGGGATTTCCACTTCGTCGAGATGACCACGGCGAATCGCGCGCACCGCCGCGCCGCATTCGAGCAGATCGTCGGTGGTGAGCGCGAAGAAGCGCCCCTTGGGAGTCGCGCCAAGGCTGTGACCCGAGCGGCCGATTCGCTGAATCGCGGCCGAGATGGATTTGGGCGAATCGAGCTGGCATACGAGCTCGACGGCGCCGACGTCGATGCCGAGTTCGAGCGACGCGGTCGCGACGATCGCCTTCAGCTCGCCGCGTTTGAGGCGTTGCTCGGCGAGCAATCGCTCGGCGCGCGCGAGGCTCCCGTGATGCGCCATCACAGCGTCAGTACCGAGCCGCTTCTGCAGATTCAGCGCGACCCGCTCCGCATGTCGGCGGCTCAGCGTGAAAACCAGTGTCGTGCGATGCTCACCGATGAGGCGCGCGACTTCGTCGTACATCGCCTCCCAATGCGGATGCGTGGCGAGCGGTCCAATTTCGGGGCCGGGCGCGATGACCTGGAGATCCATCGCGCGGACACGATCGTCGGCGCGAACAATCCTAACTGGGCGCGGTGAACGCTTGTGGTCGCGCGCCACGTCGTAGCCGGCCAGGAAGCCGGCCAGCTTTTCGATCGGATTCAACGTGGCAGACAGGCCGATTCGATTCGGACGCGCATTCCCGCGACTCGTTACGAAGCGCTCGAGGCGTTCCAACGTCAGCGCGAGATGCGCGCCGCGCTTGTTGCCGGCGAGAGCGTGGAGTTCATCGACAATCACGTGGCGGACGGCGGCGAGCTTCTCGCGGAACTTCGGCGAGGTCAGCAGGATGAACAACGACTCAGGCGTCGTGACGAGAATGTGCGGCGGCCGCCGAAGCATCGCAGTGCGCTCGCTCGCGGACGTGTCGCCCGTCCGAAGACCGGCGCGGATGCGCGAGAGATCGACGCCCGACGCGGCGCCGACGTCGCGCACGCCGTGGAGCGGCTCCTCGAGATTGAGGCGGATGTCGTTGGCGAGCGCCTTCAGAGGAGAAACGTACAGGACCGAGACTTCATCGCGGAGCGCGTCGCGCGCGGCGTCGAGCACCAGACCGTTGATCGCCCACATGAACGCGGCGAGAGTCTTGCCGCTGCCGGTCGGTGCGCATAGCAGGACGTCGAAGCCAGGCGCCTCGTTGGCGGCGCCGATAACGGGCCATCCGAGGTCTTGCGCGCGCGACGGCGCAGCGAAACGCCGCTCGAACCAGGCGCGAACGGCAGGATGAAAGTCGTCGAGAGCGGTGGGCATGGAAGATTTATATCACTGCCGCACAGTTCAAAAGAACTTTATCTGATGTGAAACCCGCGGTGGGTTTCACGCTTCCTTCGGCAGGGGTGACCCCTGCACCCGGTACTATCTCGGAGTTAGTGCTGCGGGGATTTGAGTAAGTCGGGGAGTTGGGTGGTGAATTCGCTTCGCGATAACGTCGCGTCGTAGCCTGCCTCGCGGGCGGCTTTTAGCGATTTCAGATCTACGTGCGAGGCGAACCCTATCACGCGCGCGCCCGGGGCTGCGTTGCGGATTTGGGTGAGAGTTTCTGACGCGGGGAATGTGGGATCGGATAGATCGGCGAAGATTATTGAGGGGTTAGTTTCGGCGCATCGCGGAGTTATCGCGTCGAGCGACGACGCGTATTCGACCTCTGCGCCTACCGCGGCGGCTACTGCGTCGATTTTCGCGCGGAAAAACAGGTCGCGGATTAATCCGAGCGCCTTCATATCATGTCGGACAGTTTTACCTGGTGGGCGGTGCCGTTGCGGAAGCGGGATGGGGAAAACGGCGTGAGATCGATCGAGGGTTGGCGGCCCTTTACCAGGTCGGCGATTACTTCTCCGGTTAACGCGGAGAGCAGGATGCCGCTGCGGAAGTGGCCGGCCGCGTAGAGGACGTTGGCGACTGTCGGGGACGGCCCCAGCACTGGAAGCAGGTCGTCGCTGGCGGGGCGCAGTCCCGCCCATGCCTCTCGAAACGGAATCGAGGCGATCGAGGGAACCAGCGAGCGCACGGCGCGCAGGATTCGTTCCATCCCGTCGAGCGTCACCGATTTGTTGAAGCCCGCATCCTCGAAGATCGAGCCGGCCAGGATGCGGCCGTCGCGCCGCGGCACCAATATTCCGTTGGTCGAGAAAATCGAAGGACCGATGAGGCCGGGGCGCGCGTCGAAGCATAGGATTTGCCCGCGCACCGGGTAGAAATGGATGCGATCGTCCTCGAGGCCGCGGATATCGCCAGCCCATGCGCCTGCCGCGTTGATGACGATGTCGCCGGTCTCGAGCGAGCCGTCGGCCAGGCGCAGGCCAGTGGCGCGGCCGCCGTCGATGTCGATCGAATAGACGCGGGCGCCTTCGCGGAAGTCGGCGCCGGCGTGGGTGGCGGCGTTGATGTAAGCAAGAGTGAGCTTGCGATTCTCGACGCGGCGGTTGTTGGGCATGTGGAGCGCGAAGATGATTTTTTCCGAGAGCACGGGCGCGAGCCGGAAGGCCTCGCGCGGAGAGAGTTCCTCGACGTCGCCGCCAGCCGCGCGCTGCCATCGCGCGCGCGACTGCAGCTCGGCGCGGGCGGCCTCGTCGAAGGCGACGTAGAGGACTCCGTGATGGTCGTACTCGGGATCGACGCCGCTCTCGGCGGTGAGGCGTTCGACGACGGCGTCGAAGGAGCGCTTGCCGGCCAGCGCGAGGTCGAAAAATGCGCCGGGCTCGTGCGCCTCGGCTTGCGGGCCGATGAGTCCGGCTGCAGCCCACGAGGCCTCGAGGCCAAGACGGCCGCGCTCGAAGACCGAGACCTGGACGCCGTCGGAAGCGAGACGCCACGCGACTGAACTGCCGATTATGCCGCCGCCGATTACGAGAGCCTTCACGCAACTAAAGATACCGACGCGATGGAGGATGCGAAAGCGCGCGCGGGCGAGCGGATCGGTATTGCGGAAGCGCGACGGCGATGATTCACTCGTAGCCGTCGTTGAATAACCGGGGCTATTCACTACTTTCGGCGTCGCGATGGACGGTGATCCTTTCGATCGCGCTGGCGACCGCGGACAACTTCGCCGAGCCGGATTTGTGGATACACATGCTGACCGGCCAGACGACGCTCCGCACCGGCCATATTCCGCGCTTCGATACCTACTCGTATGCCGCGGCTGGCGCGCCGTGGCACAATCACGAGTGGCTGTCGCAGGTGGCGCTGGCCTTCTGCTACGCGCAGCTCGGAGTATTCGGCCTTAAGCTCCTGAAATTTGCCGTCTCGAGCATCCTGATCGTAGCGTTGGCGATTGGGATTTCCGCCACCGGCGCGTCGGGCCGAGTGCAGAGGCTGACCTTGATAGTCAGCGCCGTTGCGATCTCGACGCAGATGCAATTTCGCCCGCAGCTCTTCACCTTCATGATGATCAGCGTCGTGATGATGTCGATCGCGATCGAGGTCTATCGGCGCGAGGCGATCCTGTGGCCGCTGATTCCGATGTTCGCGTTGTGGGCGAATTTTCACGGCGGTTACATCGTAGGACTTGGCGCGATGGGTGTCGCCGCCGCGGTCATGTTCGCCCAGGGATTCGCGGGAGACACAGCCCGCATGGCGTCGGCGTGGCGGCTCGCATTGGTCACGCTTGGATGTGCGGCGGCAACGATCATCAATCCGTTCGGAGTCGGCTTGTGGATGGGCGTGGTGCATTCAGTCGGCGATCCGCTGATTCGCAAGATAATCAACGACTGGGTGCCGCTGACGAAGTTGATGCTGACGGCGTGGCGGGAAAACAAGGTGGATTTGCTTCAGGACGTCGCGCCGCTGCTGATGTTTGGCGTGTTCGTCGCGGCGGTTGCGATGGCGCCCGACCTGGACGACGCCCCCATGTTGGCAATCGCGACGATCTTCATCGGAGCGGCATTTTACGCGGCCCGCAACGTGGCAATCGGAGTCATCGCGGTTGCGATTCCGCTCGCGCGTCATGCGAGTCTGGCATTGGAGCGCGGGGCGGAGATCAAGCCTGGGGTGCAGCCGGCTGCGAGTGACGAACCGGCGCCGCTGTTGCTGGGGATTTGCGCGTTGATGCTCGCGTTGGTTGGCGGAACCTTCTCGAATCGGCTCAAAACCTGGGAGCCGGTGCCCACCGGTGCGCTCGCGTTCATCGAGCAGCACAAACTTCACGGCAACATGCTGTGCGAGTTCGAATGGGGCTCTTACGTGCTGTGGCACGCCGCCGACGCGTTCAAAGTTTATATCGATCCGCGCGGCGAGCTGGTTTACACGGACAAGCAGGAAGGCGCGTACGCGATGTTTTTCTACGGCATGAAGGGCGCGGAGAGCCTGCTCGACGAGTATCCCCACGACTACGTGTTGATGGGCACTCGCACCAAGGGCGCAGATATAGTCAGGAAAGACGCGCGCTGGCATTTGCTGTACAGCGATCAGACCGCGGTACTTTTCGGGCGTGCCGCGATCCCTGGCGAGGGCCCGGTGGTCGGCAACGTGGCGGACAGCGACAGCAAGGGTAAGGCGGCTGACACCTATTTTCCGTGATGCGCCCGGTGATAAATGTCGTGGCATCGGAGGCTGCATGGCGCGACTTATCAAGGGGCTCGACACCAAGCTGATTCACGCCGGCGAGCCGGAGCCGCTCATCGGCGGCGCGGTCACGATGCCGATCTTCCAATCCTCGACCTACGAGTACGTGGGGCAGACCAGCTACCACGACCTGCGCTACATCCGGCTCAACAACACGCCGAATCATATGGTGCTGCATGCCAAGCTCGCGGCGCTCGAGAACGCGGAGGCGGCGCTGGTCGCGGGCAGCGGGATGGCGGCGATTTCCGCGGCGCTCTTTACTGTTCTGGCTGGCGGAGGGCATCTGATAGCTCAGGACTGCGTGTATGGCGGCACGCATGACCTGTTCGCCGAGGAGTTTCCCCGCTACGGGATGGCGGTGGATTTCGTCGATGGCGACGAGCCGGCGACATGGCGCGAGACGATTCGTCCCAACACCAAGGCAATCTACGTCGAGGCGATGTCGAATCCGCTGCTGCAGGTCAGCGATTTGCAGGCGGCGGTGGATTTCGCGGCGGAGAACGGGCTGGTCTCGATAATCGACAACACGTTCGCGAGTCCGATCAATTTTCGGCCCGCGGAAATCGGCTTCGATCTGTCACTGCACAGTGGCACCAAGTATCTCAACGGCCATACCGATATCGTGGCAGGCGCGGTGATCGGCCGCGCGGCGTTGGTCGAAAGCATCACACATACGCTGAACCACCTCGGCGGCAGCCTCGATCCGCACGCGTGCTTTCTGTTGCATCGCGGGATGAAGACGCTTGCGGTGCGCGTGCGCCATCAGAATGAAAGTGCGCTCAAGATTGCGCGCTGGCTCGAACAGCATCGCGCGGTGGCGCGGGTGAATTATCCCGGGCTCGAGAGCCACGCCAATCACATCCGCGCCTGCGAGCTGTTCGACGGTTTCGGCGGCGTGCTCAGTTTCGAGTTGGAGGGCGGCCTCGAGGCGGCGCGGCGCTTCATGGATCGCGTGACGATTCCGATCAGCGCGCCCAGCCTGGGTGGCGTCGAGAGCCTGATCACGCGGCCGGCGACGACTTCGCATTCGGGGATGTCGGCCTCGGAGCGCGCGCAGTCAGGAATTGGCGACGGGCTGATCCGGCTGTCGGTCGGACTGGAATCGAGCGACGACCTGCTCGAGGACTTCGAGTCGGCGCTCGGCGGCTGAAGGTATTTCCGAAGCGAGCGACGCATTTTGAGACACCCTTCGCGACTACGCGGAAATTCGGCGACAGCAGGCAGCGTCAGACCTCGATAGCAAGTCGTTGCCGTGCCTAGTGAGGGCATTGGACTTGCTATCAGGTGTGGACCATCAGATCGATCAGATCGATCCTTCCGTGGGCTTGGGGATTGGTGACCCGCGGCACACTGTCAACGGCACGGCTGCGTCGGCGCAGCGTGGCGCTTCCGACGCGATAGTCGACGGCATCGCAATCGAACCGGCGGGCGGTCGCGACGCCGCGATGACGCTCGTGATGGGCGGCGATGGCAATTTCGCATGGGTGTCGTCGCTCCTGTGCGCGGTCTCGTTGGCGGTCATAGCGGTTCAGATCGGATACACCCTGCTTGACGCGGCGGAACATCAGCAGATGTTCGCAAAGACGCTGCCGCTTCACATCGCCAGCATGGCGCTGGGCGTGGTGGCGCTCACGACGATGCTGTCGCCGCGCGCAATGCGGAACTGGCAGGCGCTGACGCTGGCGCTCTTTGCGTCGATTATCGCGTGCACGGCGCGGATTGCGGTCATCAACAGCGACGGCGACGTGCTGGTCAAATCGCTTTGGTTGTGCTTCTTCGGGGCCGGCGTCCTTTTGCCGTGGAGCCCGCGCTGGCAGGCGGCGCTCGAAGCGGTCGGAGCTCTGGCCTTGTTCGCGTACTCGACCCAGATCAGCGATCCGAACTCGCACCTCGCGGTCGCCTGGACGATGCTGGCGGGTGCGGCGCTGTTGTCGCAGTTGAGTTCGGTTCATGGCGGCCGCTATCGGCGCAAATTGGCCGAGCAACTGGCGGCGCTGGCCGAGAACGATCGTTTGCTCAGGCACGAGATGGACCTGCGCGCGGAAATCGCAACTGCCCGGGAACGCGACCTCGTTCGGCTGCAGGCAAGCGAAGCGGTGCTGCGCAAGGTCTTCGACGCGTCGCCGGAGAACATCGCAATCAACAGCTTGGTCGACGGACGTTTCATCGCCGTCAACGACAACTACCAGGTGGCGGGTTACACGCGCGACGACGTGATGGGGACCGACGTGATCGCGCTCGGAACGTGGCCACGCGCAGAGGAACTGACCCGGTTTGTCGAGAACATCGAACAGTCTGGCCTCGTAAGGAACATGGAAATCGCGCAGCGCCGCAAGGACGGCAGCGAAGAGACGAATTTGATCTCGGCGTCGATGCTCGAAGTCGACGGTGAGCGGTGCGTGTTGTCCATGACGCGCGACATCACGGAGATCAAACGCGTCGAGACGAATCTGCGCGCCAGTCACGCCGCATTGCGCAAAATTTTCGACGCGACGCTGGACATTATCGTGGTGACCCGGCTGTCCGACGGCAGCTACATCGATTTCAACCAGCAGTTCGCGCGCCTTGGCTACGGACAACAGGATCTCGACGATTCCCGCAAGGGCCAGCGTAAGATCTGGGCCAGCGAGGAGCAGCATCGGAAGTTTCAGGAACGCATCATCGCGGAGGGCGTGGTGCGCGACCTGGAGGTCGAGTTCATTCTTCCCGATGGAGGCGTGATGCCGGCGCTACTGGCCGCTGTACGCGTCGAACTCGAGGGCGAAGACTGCGTGGTCACGATGATTCGTGACCTGACGGCGGCCAAGGAAGCGTCGCGCAAGCTCGACGAGAGTGCCAAGGCCGTGCGCGATATTTTTGACGCAAGTCCGGACGCGATCTCCGTCGCTCGCGTGTCGGACTCCAGATACGTGGCGTTCAACCAGGAGTTTTTGCGTCTGGGCGGCTACACGCGCGAACAGGCGTTGGGTTCTTCGGATTTGGAACTCGAAGTATGGACCGATCCGGCGGATCGGCTGCATCTCACGACGATGCTCGCGCGTGACGGCCTGGTGCGTAACCTCGAGGTCGAATTTCAGACCGGTAATCGCACCCGCGTCCCCACCCTGATCTCGGCATCGATGATCAACCTGGGCAGCGAGTTATGCGTGGTCGCGTACATTCGCGACATCACGGCGAGAAAGCGTATCGAGCGCGACCTGCTGTCGGCGCGCGAGGATTTGACGGTGCAGGTAAAGGCGCTCGGCGACAGCGAGGAGACCTTCCGCAAACTCTTCGACGCGAACCTGGACTCGATGACCCTGGCCGAAGTCGCTGGAACCTATATCGATGTCAACCGGGAGTTCCTCAAAGCAACCGGCTTCACGCGCGAAGAAGCGGTTGGCCACCATTTTACCGAACTCAACCTGTGGGTGTATCCGGACGAAATGATTGCGTTCGGCGAACAACTCATGACGACCAACGAAGTGCGGAACCTCGAGGTGACATTCCGCATGAAAGACGGCTCGGAGCGTCCGGTCCTGGTTTCGGCGATCAACCTGGAGCTCCACGGCCAGCAGTGCTGCCTGACGATCACGCGGGATGTCGCGGATATCAAATTGACGCAGCGCGAACTGGTAGGCGCGCGCGAGGCGGCGCTGGCGGCGTCGCGGGCCAAGTCGGAGTTCCTGTCGAGCATGTCGCACGAGATTCGCACGCCGATGAACGCGATCCTGGGCATGGCCGATCAGCTGATGGAAACGCGGCTGGATGACGAGCAGCGAAAATATCTGACCACCGTGATCCGCAACGGCCATGCACTGCTCAAACTGATCGACGGCATCCTTGACCTGGCCAAGGTCGAGAGCGGGCGTGTCAGCCTCGAGGCGGTCGAGTTCAATCCCAAAGACGTGACCGAGAAGGTGCTCGAGACGCTGGCGATTCGCGCCCATGAAAAGGGAATCGAGCTGATGGCGCGGTTTGCGCCGGAGATTCCTGAAGTCGCGCTTGGCGATCCGTTGAGACTCGGGCAGATCCTGATCAACCTGGTCGGCAACGCGATCAAATTCACCGAGAAGGGACAGGTGCTCGTCTCGATCGAGCACGACCCGGACTCGACCACCGCGGGTGCGCTCAAATTTACGGTAACCGACACCGGCATCGGAATTCCGACCGACAAGCGCCACCTGCTGTTCCACGCATTCAGCCAGGCCGACTCTTCCACCTCGCGGAAATACGGCGGCAGCGGACTCGGACTGGCAATCGTGTCGAGGCTGGTCGCGCTGATGCACGGCAAGGTTGAAGTCGCGAGCGAACCGGGTGCGGGAAGCGCGTTTTCATTCACCGCGCAATTTGCCATCGGCGCCGCCCGTTCCGCGGCGCCGCTGGCGCGGGCGTTCCCCGAGCTGAGAATCATGCTGCTCGATGACAACGTCGACGGCCGCTCGATTGTCTCGGGGCTGCTCGCGGCGCAAGGGGCGATCGTGACCGAGGCGTCGTCAGTGACCGAGGCGCTCGCGGAACTTCGGCTTGACGATTCGCGGCAGTCACGCTTCCAGGTCGTGCTGCTCGATGGCACGCTGCCGGCGCGAGGAGCATTCGAGGTCGCGGAGTGCCTGATTGGTGGCGGGACGGATCGGCCGCGAATCGTAATGATGCTCGGCACCAACGACTTGACCGCCGAGCTTGCGCGCCTGCGTGCGATTGGGGTCGACAACTATATTGTCAAACCGGTGCGGCGCGCCGAGTTGTTTGCATCGATCGCGCGAGCCTGCGACGGAACGCGGGTCGAGCCGCACGGCAACGGGCGAGCATCGCCGGCAATCGCGGCGGCATCGACTTCGCCAATACTCAATCGGCCACTGCAGATTCTGATGGCCGACGATTCACACGATAACCGCGCGTTGATCCGCGCGTATCTGAAAAAAACACCTTACCGTGTCGAAGAAGCCGAAGACGGCCGGCAGGCGATCGATAAATTCATCGCCGGGAAGTTCGACCTGGTGCTGATGGACATCCAGATGCCGATCGTTGATGGCTACGAAGCGACCACCGCAATTCGCGGCTGGGAGAAGGCCAACCATCGCACCCGCACTCCGATTGTGGCGCTGACGGCGTCGGCGCTGGAAGAGGCGGTGCATCGCACCAAGGCGGCGGGATGCGACGCGCACGTAACCAAGCCGGTCCGCAAGGCGACGCTGCTCGAAGCGATTCGCGACGCGGTAGAACCGAACCAGTTGGATGACGAAGGGGCGGACGTTACCGATCATAAGGAGGAAATATGCCGGACCGAGTAATAGTGGAAGTGGACGAGGACCTAAGCGACCTGATCCCGGGTTTTCTGACGCACAAACGTGCCGACATTGCCACGATTTTCGAGGCGCTCGCGCGCCGCGACTACGCGGCAATCAGCAGTATCGCGCATCGAATCAAGGGCGAAGGCGGCAGCTACGGTTTCGAGTCGATGACGGAGATGGGGCGCGGGCTCGAGCAGGCTGCGGCGGCGCGCGACGATGGCGCTGTCACGACGCTCGCGCGGCAACTGCTCAGCTACCTGGATCGCGTCGAGATAGTGTTCCAGCCGTCCAGCGAGTAGCGAAGTGTGTGTTCAGCTTACGGCGATATCGGCGCCATGCTCGCCGAGGGTCGCGAGCGCGAGACCTTTGAAGGCGGGCTCTGTGGCGGCCATCGCGGCGAAGACGGTCTCCGCAGAGTGCGGGCGATCGACGCCGTCGAGCGCGTGGCCGAGCCTCGCGATCGCCTCGACGCCCGCGATGGCGCCGCCGGGCGGTGGGAACGCGGCGTTGATTCGCTGCACGCGGCCCTGGAAGTTCGTAAAGCTGCCGTCGATCTCGGGATACGCGGCGATCGGCCAAACCTGGTTGGCCATCTGGCACGTCTCGTTGGCGTCTGTAGACAGGACCAGCATGTAGTCGAGCGCGCCAAAGCGCCTGACAAACTCCTCTTCACCGAGGGCGCGAACCAGGTCGGCGCGAAATGCGATGAGCATCTTGAGTTCGCCTGACGCGACTGCGGCCGCCAGGCCGTCGAGTCCGTCGGCAGACAGTGCAAGCGCGGCGAGTCCGCGCGTGTTGGGATTTTTGTTGGCGCGGATCAGTAGCTTGTCATCGCCGCTGACGCCGGGCGGCGACCAGTTAAGCGTCGCGATTCGATCCGAGCCGATCGCGGTCTTCATCAATTGCTTGAGCGCGAACGCCTCCTCGTTGGTCGAGGTCGCATCGACGACGGCCGCGATCGAATTGGGGCCGTACGTGCGCTTGTAGTCCGCGATGATCGACGCAGCGCGCCTGACTCCTTCGCCCCACGGCTCGACTACCAGCTGATCTTTCGCCTGCACGAGCGGCGACGTGAGCCGCGTCTCGTTCTGCAGCGCGGGGAAGCTGTGACGGCCCTCATCGCACATCCAGTAGCTGTTGACGCCGGGGTTGAAGCGCGGCTTGAAGCGGTAGATGCGTCCGCGGTGGTGATGGATGTCGATGGCGCATCCGCGCTCGCATCCGCCGCACACCGACGCGGTGCGATGCAGATACCACACGCGCATCCGGAACCGGAATTCTTTTTCGGTGAGCGCGCCGACCGGGCAGATGTCCACGACGTTGCCGGCGTACTTATTGTTGACCGGCTGGCCGGGATTGATGTCGATGCGGTTGTGATCGCCGCGCTCGAAAATCGCGAGCTCGGAAGTCTTCGTGATTTCGTCGAAGAACCGTGTGCATCGCGCGCACAGGATGCATCGCTCCTGATCGAGCATCACGCCCGAGCCGATGTCGATCGCCTTGCCCTTGTGATTTTTCTCAGGCAGCGGAAAGCGCGACGGCTGCTGATCGTAATCCATATAGTAGTCTTGCAGCCTGCACTCGCCGGCCTGATCGCAAACGGGACAATCAATCGGATGGTTGATGAGCAGGAACTCGAGCACCGCCCTCTGCGCCGTTTTGGCCTTGTCGCTGTTGGTGTGGACGACCATTCCGTCGGCGACGCGCGTGTTGCAGGCAATTTGGAGCTTGGGCGCCTTTTCGACTTCGACCAGGCACATGCGGCAGTTGCCGGGGACCGATAAACCGGGATGGAAGCAATAGTGAGGAATCTCGATGTCGACGAGCTCGGCCGCCTGGATGAGATTCAGGTTGCCACCAGCCTCAACTTCCTTGCCGTCAATCGTGAGCTTGGGCATTTGATTAAATCACGCAGCCTGCTGCGCGGATGCGGTCTTGAAAGGACAGCGCCCCAGCTTGATGTGCGCTTCGAATTCATCGCGAAACTTGGCGACATAGCTCTTGACCGGCATCGCGATACTGTCCGCGAGCACGCAGATCGTATTGCCGACCATATTGTCGGAGATGTTGTTCAGCAGCTCGAGCTGTTCGATCTTGCCCTGCCCCGCTTCCATCTCGGTCATGATTTTTTCGATCCAGCCGCATCCTTCGCGGCACGGCGTGCACTGGCCGCACGATTCGTGATGATAAAAGTGCGCGGTCGCCCGCAACATATCGATCATGCAGGTATCCTCGTGCATGACGATGACCACGCCCGAGCCCATCGCGGAACCGATCGTGCGCATCGAGTCGAAATCGAAAATCGCGCGCTCGGCCTCGTCCTTGTTGAGGACCGGGAATGACGCGCCGCCCGGTATGACGCCCTTGAGCGTCTTGCCGCCGAGAATGCCGCCGCCGACGTCGTAGATAATTTCCTTCATCGGCATGCCCATCGGTAATTCGTACAGGCCGGGCTTGTTCACGTGGCCCGAGACGCATACCAGCTTGGTGCCGGGACTCTTCTCGGGACCGATCGCCTTGTACCATGCGGCGCCGCGATTGATGATGTGCGGCACGTTCGCGAGCGTCTCGATGTTGTTGACGACAGTCGGGCATCCGAATGCGCCGACGATCGCGGGGAATGGCGGCCGGTTGCGCGGGTAGCCACGCTTGCCTTCGAGCGATTCCAGCAGCGCGCTTTCCTCGCCGCATATGTACGCGCCCGCGCCCTTATGCGTCCAGATGTCCACGCCGTAGCCGGAGCCCATTACGTCCTTGCCGACGTAGCCCGCGGCGCGTGCGTCATCGAGCGCCGCATCGATGCTGCGCTTCTGCACGGAGAATTCGCCGCGCAAGTAAATGTACGCGGTATGCGAGCCGACCGCGCGGCAGGCGATCAGGATGCCCTCGATGATGCCGTGCGGATCGTTTTCGAACTGATAGCGATTGGCGAAGGTGCCTGGCTCGCTCTCATCGCCATTGACGCAAACGTAAACCGGTTTTTTAGAATCCTTGGGAATAAAACTCCACTTCACTCCCGTGGGAAACGCCGCGCCGCCGCGCCCGCGGAGATTCGAGTTCTTGACTTCGTTGATGATGTCGTCGGTCGTCATCTCGAAGAATGCCTTGCGCGCGGCCTTGTAGCCGTTGTTCGCCAGGTACACGTCGAGCTTGCGAAGATCAGGGATATCCAGCCAGCGGGTCAGTATCCGTTCCATGGAAGTCCGGTGCGCCCTTTCGAATGATCAGGCGGGATGCTTTTCGCTGAGCGCCATGATTTTCTGCTTCTGCCCCTGGATTTTGCGTTGCAGCGCCATCAGCGCGTCGAGCACGCCTTCGGGCCGCGGCGGACAGCCGGGAACATAGACGTCAACCGGGACAATTTTATCGATGCCGGGCAAGGTCGCGTAGTTGTCGTAAAAGCCGCCGGTCGATGCACATGCGCCAAACGCCATCACCCACTTCGGCTCCGCCATCTGATCGTAAACGCGGCGCAAAATCGGTCCCTGGCGAACCGTCACGGTGCCGATGACCATCAACAAGTCGGCCTGGCGTGGAGTGAAGCGCGGGAGCAGCGCGCCGAAGCGGTCGATGTCGTAAGGGGTCATCGAGAGCGACATATATTCCATCGCGCAGCACGCGGTGGCGAAGGGATACGGAAAGATCGAAAATTTTCGCGCCCAGCCGAGCGCCTTGTCGAGACGGGTCAGGACCGCGGTATCGCCGAGCAGAATCTCGTCGCCGCTGCCGGATTCGAGCCCGCTTTTAGTTAATGCCATCGATGCCTCTGGCGCTTGATATATACGTTAGATCGTCGCAGTTGAAGGCTAGCAAGCATCGCGTTAGTGCGTCAACGAAGTCTAATGAAGCGGCAGTTGTGAGTGAAGCAAAACTTCCACAAAGACACAAAAAGGTGAGCGGCACGAAGTGCCGCATTCTTCTTAGCACTGGGTGCAGGGGTCACCCCTGCCCAAGGAAGTGTGAAACCCACGGTGGGTTTCACTTCAATCAAGTTCCTCACTAGATTCGCAGCACGCCTGCGCCTTTGATTTCGTCGTGCTTGAGCATCTTGAGCGCGACGTTCGCTTCGGCGAGGCCGAAGGCCATCGTGCTAATGCGAATCGGAATCTCGGCCGCGAGTTTCAGAAACTCTTCGCCGTCGGCGCGCGTGTTGGCGGTCACGCTGCGAAGTTCTTTTTCGTAGAAGAGATGTTTTTCGTAGTCCAGCGACGGAATCGGACTTAGATAGATTCCCGCGACCGCGAGGATTCCGCCGCGATCGAGCGCTTCCAGAGCGGGCAGTACCAAGTTCCCCGCCGGCGCGAACAGGATTGCCGCATCGAGCGGCGCGGGCGGTTGATCTTCCGCGTTGCCGATCCATTCGGCGCCGAGATCCTTCGCCAAGTCGCGATGCGGTCCGCCGCGGCTCATGACAAACACGCGGCATCCCCAATGGCGCAGCACCTGGATCGCGAGATGAGCCGAGCCGCCGAAGCCGTAGAGTCCGACCGTCGCGCCGGGCCTAACGTCAGCGCGCTTGATTGCGCGAAAGCCGATTATTCCTGCGCACAACAGGGGAGCCGCTTCCTCGTCGCCGAGCGAATCGGGCAGCGCGTAAGCGAAATCCTCGCGCACGACGGCCCATTCGCAGTAGCCGCCGTCATGATCGTAACCCGTGAAGCGAGCGTTGGGGCAGAGATTCTCGCGAGCGCGACGACAATAGACGCATACGCCGCAGGTCTCGCGCAACCATGCGATGCCGACTCGATCGCCCTGCTTGAAGCGAGCCGCGCCGACGCCGCGCTTGTCCACGACGCCGACCACTTCATGACCTGGAATGATTCGCGGATGTCGCGGCGGCAAGTCACCTTCGGCGACGTGAAGGTCGGTCCGGCATACGCCGCATGTGCGAATGCGCACCAGAATTTCGCCCGGCCCCGCCTCGGGCACTGGAGCATCGATCGCGTGGAGCGGATCCGATTCGATCGGCGCCGGCTTTTCAACCACCATCGCCTTCATGCAAAATATTATATTCAATGCGCCCGCCTTTGGCTTGCGAAACAGCCCCTTGAGCCATCGAAAGGCGAAGATTTGTGCTACCTTTTATCGGCGAGCTATTGAGCCGCACCGATGGAGGCGCCCCAACAATCCCGGCAATCGAGCGAGCTTTCGTTTGCGCGCGCCGATAATTCCACGCTGGTCATCCGGCTCGCTGGCGATTGGCATCTTCATCACGGGCTGGCATCGCCAGACGCGCTAACGAAACAGCTCGACACCGCACCCAAACCGACCAAGCTGACTTTCGACGCCGCCGAACTTCACGACTGGGACAGCGGCCTGCTCACGTTCCTGCTCGGCGTCAGCGAGATTTGCCATAAGCGCAAGTTGGCCGCCGACTGGAGCCCGCTTCCCGAAGGCGTGCGCAGCCTGATTCAGCTCGCGGAAGCGGTGCCCGAGAAGACCGGCGCCCGGGCCGAGGTCTCGCACACGTCGTTCATCGAACAGCTTGGCCGGGAAGCGATTTCGTATGCACAAGGGCTGGACGACTTTCTGCGCTTCCTTGGCGAGGTGACGATCGCGTTCGCCAGGCTATGCGTGGGCAAGGCGCGCTTTCGAAGGATCGACCTGATGCTGGTGATCCAGGATTGCGGCGCGAGCGCGTTCGGCATCGTCACGCTGGTCACGTTCCTGGTCGGGGTAATTCTCGCATTCATGGGCACGGTACAGCTGCAGCAATTCGGCGCGGCCATCTACGTCGCCGACCTGGTCGCGATCGCGATGACTCGCGACATGGGCGCGATGATGACCGCGATTATCATGGCCGGGCGCACGGGCGCCGCGTTTGCCGCGCAGCTGGGCTCGATGAAGGTGACGCAGGAAATCGACGCGCTGACCACGATGGGAATCTCGCCGCTCGAATTCCTGGTGTTGCCGCGCGTGCTGGCGTTGTTCCTGATGATCCCGCTGCTGTGCGTGTACGCCGATTGCCTGGGGATGGCCGGTGGCGCGTTCGTCAGCACGACGATGCTCCATATCAGCCTGCGCACCTATTACACAGAGACCCGGCATGCGATTACGCTCACCATGATCTTCGGCGGCATCTTCAAGGCCGCCGTTTACGGCATAATCATCGCTGTCGCCGGATGCATGCGCGGGTTTCAGTGCGGCAACAGCTCGTCGGCGGTCGGCGAGGCGGCGACTGAGGCGGTGGTGACGGGAATCGTGTATGTAATCGTCGCATGCGGAATCTTCGCATTCGTCTTCAACATCCTGGGAATCTAGGTGCTTAACCCGAAGTGAGAATCAACCAGGACAGCCCGGCGCGCTGATATGGCGACGACCCACGGATCATTCAAGGCTTCGGACGGAAAACCGGTCTCCGAAACGAGGTTTCCCAAGGACGGACCGCCGCCGATCACCGTCCAGGATCTAACGATGGCCTACGGAACCTTCGTGCTGATGAAGGACATCAACTTCACGGTCAAGCACGGCGACATTTTCATAATTATGGGCAGCAGCGGCAGCGGGAAAAGCACCCTGCTGCGCAACATGCTGGGATTGATCGAGCCCGCCAAGGGCGAGGTCTGGTACGGCGATTTCAATTTCACAGCGGCCGAATCGCTCCAGCGCGAGGAGATGCTGCGCCACTTCGGCGTGCTGTATCAGGGCGGCGCGCTGTGGAGCTCGATGACGTTGGCGGAGAATGTCGGGCTGCCGCTCGAGGAATTTACCGATCTGACGGATCAGGAAATTCGACAGGTCGCCGCATTGAAGCTGGCTCTCGTCGGGCTCAAGGGTTTCGAGGGCTACTATCCGAGCCAGATCAGCGGCGGGATGCAGAAGCGGGCGGGCCTTGCGCGCGCGATCGCGCTGGACCCGGAAATACTTTTCTTTGACGAGCCGTCGGCCGGCCTCGATCCGATAAGTTCGCGCCTGCTCGACGACTTGATCCTGGAACTGCGCGACAACCTTGGCGCGACCATCGTGGTCGTAACTCACGAGCTGGCCAGCATTTTTGCAATCGGCAACAACAGCGTCTTTCTCGACGCCGAAAGCAGGACCATGATCGCGCACGGCGACCCCAAGGACCTGCTCGCGCATAGCACCGATCAGCGCGTGCGAACTTTTCTGACGCGCGGCGGAGAGGACGCGGAAAAATCAGCGAGGAATCATGGGTAAGCAAGTCAATCCGGCAACAGTGGGTGCGTTCGTTTTGGGCGCGCTGGGTTTGATCCTGGCCGCGGTCGTCGTCCTGAAGGGCGGCCTGTTCCAAACCAAGCACAAATTTGTGATCTACTTCCCTGGCGATATTAACGGCCTGAGGGTCGGCGCCGCGGTCAAATTCAACGGCGTCGAGATCGGCGAGGTCAGCCAGACTCAACTCAGCCTCGAGCAGGAAGAGAACAACAAGGCACGGGTGCGCATCCCGGTCGTCATCCAGCTCGACGAAAAGAAGATTCTTTCCCACGGCGCCACCATCGACTTGAGCGACCAGGATACAATTCCCAATCTGGTCAAGGCAGGTCTGCGCGCCCAACTGGGCTCGGACAGCTTCGTGACAGGCCTGCTCTACGTGGCGCTGGACATCGAACCGAACACGCCGATGGTAATGGTAAACAACCCGCTGGAAGGCCTGCAGCAAATCCCCGCGATTCCAAACACCCTGGAACAGGCGCAGGCGGTGGCGGTGCGAATTGTCGAAAGGCTCGACAAGGTCGACTTCAACGCCGTGTTCACGCAGATGACCGGCATGCTCGATTCGATACGGCAAATCACCACCGCGCCGGCGCTTCGAGAGGTAGTCAACAATTCCGAGAAGACACGCGAGCAACTCGACCACACTCTCGCCGGCGCCCAGCAGACTTTCAGCACGGTGAACGGCCAGGTGCTGCCCCTGTCGGCGTCTTTGCAGAAGACCTCGGGTTCCGCGGACGCCGCCGCCAAGCAGTTCCGCTTGACGCTCGGCACTGTGCAAACCACCATCGAGCCGAACTCTCCCATCAACTACCAGGCGCTGCAGACGCTGCAGGATGTCTCCGCCGCCGCGCACTCGGTCAAGGAGCTGGCGGATTACTTGCAGCGCAACCCGAGCGCGATCGTCCGCGGGCGCGACTTCAGCCAGGACTGAGCGATGCCCTTGACCACATCGCTCCTGAAGATTTGTGCGGCCGGCGCCGTCGCGATTTCGCTCGCGGGATGTTCATACTTCGCGAAACAAATTCTCGCTCCGCAGAAAGACGTCTCGAAGTTTTATCTCCTCACGCCGACCGTGGACGCCGCGGCGCCGGCATCTGCGAATGCGCAGAGCACCAGCGGCGATTTTACGATTGGACTTGGGCCGATCAAACTGCCGCCATACCTCGATCGGCCGGAGGTGGTCACGCGCGTCGCGCCTAATCGTCTCGAGCTCTCGAAAGAGGATCGATGGGGCGAGTCGCTGCAGAATGGCTTCACCAGCGCGATCGAGCGCGACCTCGCCGCGCAGGCAAGCGCCGAGCGCATAGTCGTATTCCCATGGTACAACACCGTGCATGTCGATTTGCAGGTGCTGATCGATGTCTATCGCTTCGAGACCGACGGTCAGGGCAACGCGACGCTGTCAGCGAAATGGACGATTCTCGACTCCATCGGCAAGATTCTCTACACGGTCGAGGCGCACTTGACGCAGCCCTCCAAACCCGGCGATGAAACCGACGCGGCAGCGGCGCTAAGCCGCACCGTCGGAGACCTGAGCGCCCAGATCGCAAACATGATCCACCAACTACGCGCGCAACAAGGCACGCATCCAACCTGAAGCTACAATTCGAAGTCGGCTTCTTCGAGGATGCGCGCAGCGCGGTAGAGGAATCGATTGCCCAGCACGCCATCGACGACGCGATGGTCGTAGGACAGTGCGAGATACATTATGGTGCGAATTGCGATCGCGTCGGCGCCGTCGACTTCGACGACCACCGGACGCTTCTTCACTTCGCCCATCCGCAGGATGCCGACCTGCGGCTGATTGATGATCGCGAAGCCGTAAAGATTGCCCTCGCGCCCGGGATTCGAGAGCGTGAAGCTGCCGCCCGCGAGATCGTCCGCCGTGATTTTCCTCTCCGCGACCTTGCGGCGCAGGCTTTCGATCGCGCGCGCAATTCCGACCACCGACATGCCCTCGGCCGCCTTGATGACCGGGACGAGCAGGCCCTCGTCGGTATCCATCGCGATGCCGAGATTGATTTCGCGGCGCGTCACCACCGAGTCGCCAACTACCGACGCGTTCATCCGCGGAAATTCCTTGAGCGCTCGAACCGTCGCCGCGGCTGCCAGCGGCAGAAACGTGAGACCGAAGCCTTCACGGCGCGCGAACTCGTCTTTGTGGGTCTCGCGCAGTCGCATCGCATTGGTGACGTCCACTTCCGCGACGGTGCCCACGTGCGGCGAATGCGTCTTGGAGTAGACCATGTGCTCAGCGATTAGCTTGCGCCGGCGAGTGAACGGCTCGACGAGGTCGCCTTCGACGGGTTGATAGACGGGCGGCTTGAAACCTGGCCCCAGTTGAGCCGGCGCTTGCGTCGTCGACGAAGCCACCGCGGGACGCGAGCTGCTTTGCGCGACGCCATTGGTCTGCGGCTGCGCGGCAACACCGGGCGTTCCGCCCTTTCGCAGCGCGTCGAGGTAACGCTGCAGGTCGCGCTTGCTGACGCGTCCGCCGATTCCCGTGCCGGGAACGCGACTCAGGTCGATACCCTCTTCCGCCGCGATTTTCAGCACGACCGGAGAGAAGCGCCTTGGGCCTCCAGCGTCGGGTTCGGCTTCACGAAGTCCAGCGCCGGCCGCTTGAATCGACTGAGGCCGCGATACGAGCGGTGGAGGCGGCGCGGGCCTCACCGCCGGTTTGTTCTGTGGCGACTCCGTCCGTGCCGGCATCGGCTCCGGCTTCGGCGCGGATTTCGGCGCGACTACTTTCAGTTTTGCCGTGGTCTCGGCGCCTGCCTGCTCGATCACGGCGAGCGTCGCGCCGACCGCCAGCGTCTCGCCCTCCGCCGCGACAATCTTCGCGATCCGTCCCGCGCCCGGCGACGGAATTTCCGTGTCGACCTTATCCGTAGAAATTTCAACCAGCGGTTGATCTTCGGTGACGACGTCGCCTTCTTTGACCAGCCACTTCGAGATGGTGCCTTCGACGACGCTCTCGCCCATCTGCGGCATCGTTACTTCGATCGCCATTTCAATACGCCGCCAAACTGCGGATCGCGTCCACGATTTTGTTGGTGCTGGGCAGAATGAACTCCTCGAGCGGCGGACTGAACGCGACGTGTGCGTCAACGGCCGCGACGCGTCGCACCGGACCGTCGAGAAATTCGAACGCGTTCTCCATGATGATCGCGGAAACCTCGCCGCCGATTCCGCCGGTCACCCGATCCTCATGCACGACCAGCACTTTGCCGGTCTTGCGCGCGGTCGCCAGTATCGCCTCGCGATCTAGAGGCAGCAGGGTCCGCAAGTCGAGCACCTCGACCGCGAGCCCGTCCTCTTTTTCCACTATTCGCGCCGCGTCGAGCGACTGCCCGAGCGTGCCGCCGTAAGTGATTATCGAAAGGTCGCCGCCTTCCTTGCGAACTTCCGCGACGCCGATCGGCACCGTGAAATCGCCCTCGGGCAGGTCTTCCTTGATGCTCCGATAGAGCCGCTTGTGCTCGAAGTACACGATCGGATTGCCGTCGCGAATCGAACTTTTCAAAAGTCCTTTCGCGTCGTACGGAGTCGCGGGCGCGACCACCTTGAGTCCCGGCACGCGCGTGAACCACGCCTCGGGATTTTGCGAATGGAACAGCGCGCCGTGAACGCCCGCGCCCGACGGCGCGCGAATCACCAGCGGACACGCGGCCTTGCCGCCGTGACGGTAGCGCAGCGTCGCGGCCGTGTTGACAATCTGATCGAAGCCGCACGAAATAAAATCCGCGAACTGCATCTCGACCACCGGACGCATCCCGAGCACCGCGGCGCCGACTCCCGCCCCAATGATCAACGCCTCCGAGATCGGCGTGTCGATAACGCGCTCCTCGCCGAACGCATCGAGCAGTCCTTCGGTGGCTTTGAACGCACCGCCCAAATCCGCGACGTCCTCACCCATCACGAAAACATTCTCGTCGCGGCGCATCTCCTCGTGCAGCGCCGAATTAATCGCCTTGATGTAAGTGACTTCCATGCTTCAGCGATTGCCGTTGGACGAAGAGCTGGAGTTGGGGGAAATAGGCGCGCCCGCCGGCGCATAAATATCTTCAAGTGCTTCTTGAGGTTCCGGCAGCGGGCTGCTTTCCGCGAAATCCACCGCCGCCTGCACGGTCTTGTTCACCCGTTCGTCGATCTGCTCGCGAATACCCTTGATCTCGTGGCCTTTCTTTTCGAGATAAAACTCGAAGCGCGGGATCGGGTCGCGGCTCTGCCATTCGATCAGCTCTTCCTGGTCGCGGTAGAGCGCAGCGTCGTGCTCGCTATGCCCGCGGTAGCGATAAGTCTTGCATTCGATCAGCACGGGGCCCTCGCCAGCCCGCGTGCGTGCGATCATGCGCTCGCTCAGCTCGAGCACCGCGAGCAGATCGTTGCCCGAGCACACGTGACCCTTGAAGCCGTAGGCCTCGGCGCGATCCGCGACGTCCTCGATCGCCATCTGCTTTTCGAGCGGCGTCGAGTACGCGTAACGGTTGTTCTCACACACGAAGACCACCGGCAGCTTGTGCACGCCGGCAAAGTTCATCGCCTCATGCACGTCGCCGCGCGAAGCCGCGCCCTCGCCGAAGAACGCGACCGCGACGTTGGGATTCTTTTTCATTTTGAATTTGAGCGCCGCGCCGACCGCCACCGGCAGCGACGAACCGAGCATCGAAGTCGACCCGAAAACCCCGTGCTCAAGGTCGCCGCCGTGCAGGAACGAATCCTTGCCGCGCGAGAGACCGGTCTCCTTGCCCATCAACTGCGCCATCAGGCGGCCGGGATCGACGCCGCGCATAATGAACACACCCATGTCGCGATGGAGCGGCGCGGTGAAGTCGCCGTCGTGCAGCGGCGCGCAAATCCCAGTGACGATCGCCTCCTGCCCCGCGCCCGAGTAAACGCCGCCAAGGATTTTGTTCTGCCGATGCAATCGCGACACGCGCTCCTCGAACGCGCGAATCAACTTCATCCAGTAGTAGAGTTGAAGCTCGTACTCGACGCGTGGGGCCGGCTCGACGGCGCCGCGCGCAACATTGGTTTCGGGCATCTCGGTACTCCGGGTTCGCCTATCCCGCCCAGCCTAACTCCTGCGGACCAGCGGGGCAAAACGTTTTTGTCTCCAAGGCGACAGTCACTCCAGCAGTTTCCGTATGCGGTCCCTCAATGTTGAATCGCCCAACAGCAACAAGTTGGGCAGACGCAGCGTGAGCTCGATCCAGTTGCGATCGCGCCGCCCGACTTCGCGCAGCATCGCAAGGCCGTCGTCGATCTTGCCGAGACCGAGCAATGCGATCGCGTGCCAGTAGCGCATTTCGGGATTGTCGCCGATCAGCCGCTCAGCGGCGGTGAACTCGCGCTCGGTCGTATCCAGATCGCTGCGCCGGGCCGCTTCGTTGCCAAGTCTCATATGAATGTAAGCGCGGCGGACGGCGACGAGACGGCGAATCTCGACCAGCGGCTCGGACGCGTCGTCGACGCGGAGATCGAAGATCCTGTCGAGCCAGGGACGTCCGGTGCTCTTCGCCTCGACGATCAATATCGCCGCCGATTGCCGCCCGCGAATATCGCCGCCCTCGGCTTCGGCCGCGTCGAGCGCGGCGAGCAATCGATCGACGAGTTCGCCGCCGGCGCCGGGGTACGCCTCGGCCATCGCGGGCCAGACCGAGTTCCTGACCATCATGTTCGCCTGCACGGAAAATCCGTCGCCGACGATATGTCCAGCTTCGGGAATCGTCGTCGAACCGGTGTGCGCTGCGACCTGTCCCTTCGCGTCGACCATCGCAACCTGCCGCAGCACTTGCATTGAATCGCTGGCGACGAGACCCGCAAGCGTGTCCGGCGCGCTCTTGCCCGCGCGCATCAGATCGAGGCCAAGCTTCCCGTATGCGGGATCACCGAACGCCTGCGTCGCGACCACGCCCACACCGGCTTCCGCCCACGTGACGACCGAGCCGGCGGAGAAGTAATGCGACTGCACGGCTACGCCAAGCTGCCCGGTGGCGGGATCGCGCGCAACAATCGAGTAAGTGTGAACGAGCGGATCGGCGGTGAGCATTATCGCGTGTCCTCCAACATCCAATTGTACCGTCCTATCACTGTATTGTGCGTATTGCGTCATCCCGAGCGTAGCCGAGGGACCCCGGGTCTTTCTCGGTGTCGAGGCCCTTCGCACCCCTTGAGGCCTGCGAAGCTGAGTTGCTCCTTATGCCGGAATTGTCGACGCTCATTCAGCGGGTCACCTCGCTCGCAAGCGCAGTTTTCTTTTGCAACTAGGTTGCCTCCCCGTATCTGATGTCTTATAAGCGATTGATGGCGTCGGTACCTTCATCGCTCGCTTCCGAGCCGCGCAAACGCGCGCCGATTCGCGATCTCCTCGACAAAGCGCTGGCGGGCAACCGCTTGAGCGATGCCGACGCGATCGCGCTCATCGAATGCCCCGACAGCGACCTCGACGCTATGCTCTCCGCGGCGGGCGAGCTCCGTGATCGTGGCAAGGGCCGCGACGTAACCTACTCGCGCAAAGTTTTTTTACCCATCACGAATCTGTGCCGCGATCGATGTACTTACTGCACGTTCCGCAAAGATCCCGGCGACGCCGGCGCGTGGACGATGATGCCCGACGAGATTGCGCAGTGGTCGCGGCGCGGCGCCGAGCTGGATGCAAAGAGGCGCTGATGTGTCTCGGCGACAAGCCGGAGGTCGCATTCAAGGAATATCGCGACGTGCTGGCGACGCTCGGCGTCCGCACCACGATTGAATACGTCGGCCACGCGTGTGAAATCGCGCTGGCAGAGGGACTGCTGCCGCATACCAACGCCGGCCTGATGACGTCCGACGAAATGCGGGCGCTGCGTCCGCTCAACGTGAGCATGGGCCTGATGCTCGAGAATATATCGCCGCGACTGCGTGCGCGCGGCGGAGTCCATCAGGCGGCGCCCGACAAAGACCCGGCGCTGCGTATCAAGATGATCGACGAGGCCGGCGCGCTGCGAATTCCGTTCACGACGGGAATCCTCCTCGGTATCGGCGAGACTCCAGCCGAGCGCGCGCTGAGCCTGACGACGATTCGCGACATTCATGAGCGTCACGGTCATATTCAGGAAGTGATCATCCAGAATTTTCGCGCCAAGCCTGAGATTGCGATGGCCGACGCGCCGGAGCCCGACGCTTACGACATGGCGCGCGCGATCGCGACTGCGCGCCTCGTGCTCGGCCCGTCGATGAACGTGCAGGCGCCGCCCAACTTGTCGCCGCGTCAGATCGAGTTGTTCTTGAATGCGGGAATCAACGACTGGGGCGGGATTTCGCCGCTCAGCAAGGATTACGTGAACCCCGAGGCGCCGTGGCCGCATCTCGAGCGGCTCGGCGAGCAATGCGCGCGAGCCGGTTTCAGGCTCGGTGAAAGACTCGCAATTTATAACGAATACATCAATGATGAATGGCTCGACCCGGCGGTCGCGACTAAAGTGCGCGCGATATGGGATCGACCTGTCGGAGGCCAATCATGAACCTGGAGTACTGGCGCACTTACGTCGACGAAATCGAGGCGACTCCCGTTGACGCTTTGTTCAGCAAGGCGTCCCCCGCGATGCGCACCGCGCTTGAACACGCTCTCCTGAAAAGAGAGCTGACGCCCGAAGAGGGTTTTTTACTGTATACATCCGAAGGTGACGATCTGCGGGCAACCGTGAAATGCGCCGACCTTGCGCGCGCCGAGGATATCGGCAACGAAGTCACCTACGTCGTCAACCGCAATATCAACTTCACGAACATTTGTTTCGTGGGATGCCAGTTCTGCGGCTTCAAGCGTCAGCGCTGGGAGGCCGACGCCTACGATCACTCCGACGAAACGATCGTGCGCAAAGTTGCCGACGCCGTCGCGCGCGGCGCCACCGAGATCTGCATGCAGGGCGGCATCAACCCCGACATGCCGCCGTTCAAGTATCGCGACCTGCTTGACGCGATGAAGCGCGCGTTTCCCGAGATTCACATCCACGCGTTCTCGCCGATGGAAATAATGTACGGCGCCAAACGCGTGCGTATGGACTATCCGGAATACATCACGATGCTCAAGGAGCACGGACTCGGCTCGATTCCGGGCACCGCCGCGGAAATCCTCGACGACGGCGTGCGCGAAATCCTGAGCCACAAGAAAGTCGACGTCGCCGCGTGGGTCGAAATAATCACCACCGCGCACGCGGTCGGCGTGCCGACGACCTCAACTGTCATGTACGGCCACGTCGAGACTCCGCACCATGTCGTGAACCATCTCGACCTGTTGCGCACGATCCAGAAGGATACGCATGGCTTCACCGAATTCGTGCCGCTGCGATTCATCCATCAGAACACGATGCTCTACCGCAAGGGTCTCGTGTCGCCAGTTGATCGCGGCCAGCTGGATTTCCAGATGTACGCCTTCTCGCGCCTGTTCCTGCGCGGGCAGATCGACAACATACAAACGTCGTGGGTGAAATGCGGCGTCGATCTCGCGGCGCTCACGCTCAAGGCCGGATGCAACGATCTGTCGGGCACGCTGATGGAGGAAAGCATCACGGCCCAGGCCGGCGGCGACTCGGGCGAGTTTGTGCCTGTCGATTTGTTCGAAGAAAAAGCGCGCGAGATGGGCCGCGTCGCGGTCGAACGCACCACGCTCTACAAGAAGCTCTACGGAAGAAAGGCACCCAATGGCGCGCGCCCAATCGCGACCTCTCCCGCCCCGGCAGATCACCACGCTAGCGGGGGGAGTGGGTGCGGCTAAGTTCATCCGGGGACTCGTTCGCCGTATCGATCCCGCTCGGCTGACCGTCGTCGTCAACACCGGCGACGACGAAACCTTTTACGGGCTGCACGTCTCCCCCGATATCGACACCGTCACCTACACGCTCGCCGGCGTGGTGAATCGCGCGCAAGGCTGGGGACTCGACGGCGAATCGTTCAACGTGCTCTCCGCGCTCGAGCGCTTCTACGGCAAGCCGTGGTTCGGCCTCGGCGATCGCGACCTCGCCACGCATCTCTATCGCACCGAGCGGATTCGTCAGGGCGCATCGCTCAGCCGAATCACCGCGGAAATCGCGGACGCATTCGCAGTCAAGTCGCGTATCCTGCCGATGAGCGACGATCGCGTTCGGACCTTCGTGAAGCTGCGCGGCCGTCGCGCCATCCCCTTCCAGGAATATTTCGTGCGCGGACGCGCACGCGGTGCTGTCGAAAAGATCGAGCTGCGCGGAATCTCCGATGCGCGCCCCACTCCCGCGGTCCTCGACGCTATTCGCAAATCCGCCGCGGTCATTCTCGCGCCGTCGAATCCGTTCGTCTCGCTCGGCCCGATTCTGCAATTGTCTGGCGTGCGCGACGCGCTCCGCCGCGTGAAATCGCGTGTCGTTGTCGCGGCCATCAGCCCGATCGTCGGCGGTAAGACGCTCAAAGGTCCCGCCGACAAAATGCTGCGTGGACTCGGCATGGAAGTCTCTCCGCTCGGAGTCGCGCGCCTCTATCGCGACTTCGCTGGGCTGTTCGTCCTAGACAACACCGATCGCCGCTACCTCGAATCGATCGAACGGCTTGGGATGCGCGCGATCGCCACCGACACCATCATGACCACTCCCGACCGCGCCGCCGCGCTCGCTGAAGTGGTTCTGCGAGCGCTTGAGGTATAGTAGGCTGGTGCCGCCGATGCGCACGATAAGTCTCACAGCGATCGAGGGCATCCCGATGGTGAAGGCCGGCGACGATCTCGCCGCGCTGATCGTCAAGGGACTCGACGACACCGGCTTCAAGCTCGCCGCCGGCGATATTCTCATCGTTTGTCAGAAGGTAGTTTCGAAAGCTGAGGGGCGCGTCGTGGATTTGAAGGATCTCGAGCCTTCCGAATTCGCCAAGGCTTACGCCAGGCGATGGGAGAAAGATCCGCGCGCGGTCGAAATCGTGCTGCGCCAGACCAGTCGAATCGTCCGCAACGATCGCGGCGTGCTCATCGTCGAGACCGGCCCCGGATGGATCTGCGCCAACGCCGGCGTCGACGAATCCAACAGCCTCGAGGACGACCGCGCCATCCTGCTGCCCGAAGATCCCGACGCGTCTGCGCGCCGTCTTCGCGATGAAATTCGCCGCCGCCTCAACGTCACCATCGCCGTGCTGATCACCGACACCTTCGGCCGTCCCTGGCGCGACGGCCTCACCGAAATATGCCTCGGCATCGCCGGCATGAATCCGATCCTCGACTTGCGAGGCACCACCGACCTCGGCGGCCGCGAATTGCATCACACTGTTGTCGCAATCGCCGACGAGATCGCGTCCGCCGCCGGCCTCCTGATGGAAAAAGCGGGCGCCATTCCTGCAGTCGTCGCGCGCGGATACAAATACGAACCGTTCGAAGGCAGCGCGAACATATTGATTCGTCCCGCCGAAGCCGATTTATTCCGCTAACCTGTGTCGCAGTTAAAAAGTGAAACACTGAAACGTGAAAAGAGCCAAGGCAACTCAACTCGCTGCAGCCTCGACGCCTGAAGCGTCGAACCCCGCGCGCCTCGTCGAAGCCGATCTGACCGCGGCCGAAGCGAAACTCTCGCGCCTGCTCGACTCTAACGAATCGATGATCGCGGAAATTTGCCACTACCTTGTTGACGCCGGCGGCAAACGGCTACGGCCCACCTTTATCATGCTGGTGTATCGTGCATGCGGCGGAGCCGAGTCGAACGTCGAACTGGCGATCGACGCCGCAATCGCGCTCGAGCTGATCCATTCCGCAACCCTGCTCCACGACGACATCATCGACGGCGGCCTGCTGCGTCGCGGCAAGCCCTCGGCGTTCGCACGCTACGGATTTGGCCCGTCGCTGATCGCGGGCGACTACCTGTTCTGCCGCGCGTTCGAAGTATGCGGCCGCTTCGAAGAACATCTCATCCGCATCGCGGCGCAGGCCTGTATCCAGCTCACCGAAGGCGAAGTGATGGAGGGACGATTCCGTCACAACGCGGCGGCGACTCTGGCCGATTATATCAAGGTGATCGATCGCAAGACCGCGTCGCTGTTCCACGCCGGCGGCATGGTCGCGGCCGATCTCGCGGGCGCATCCAAGCGGACGATCGCCTCGATGGCGAAACTCGGGACCGCGATGGGCCTGGCGTTCCAGATGGTCGATGACCTGCTCGACATCCTCGGGCCCGAAGAAAAAATCGGCAAACCGGTCGGCTCCGATTTGCGCGCCGGCATCCCGTCGCTGCCGGTCGTGCTCGGCGTCGAGCGCAGCGCCGAGCTGCGCGGGCTGTTCAAGAACGGCGCCACGATGGAGGGCGCGGTGCTCGAGCGCGCGCTCGACCTGCTGCGCGATCCTGAAATCATCGGCGCCGCGCGCGGCCTCGCCGCCGAGCAGGTCGCGATCGCCCGCTCGCTGGTCGGCGAGCTCGAGCCGTCCCCCTACCGCGACGGCCTCGCAACGCTGATCGACGACCAAACCTCCCGCGAAGTCTGACATGCCCAACGCAATCGTCGTCGGCGCCGGACCCGCGGGCGCCCTGCTCGCCTACCTGCTCGCGCGCCGCGGCGTCGCGGTGACGCTGCTCGAACGACAGACCGATTTCTCGCGCGAGTTCCGCGGCGAGATCCTGATGCCGTCGGGAATCGCGGCGCTGCGCGAGGCCGGCCTTCGCCAGCCGCTCGACGCACTGCCGAATCTCTCGTTTCGAACCGTCGAGCTCTTTCGCGGCGAACGACGAGTGGTCGCCATTCCGATCGACGGCTTCGATCCGCCTCCGCGCGTCGCGCCGCAACCCGCGATGCTCGAGATGATTGTCACCGCCGCATCGAAATTCCCCGGCTTCAAGCTCGAGCGCGGTGTAACGGTTCGCGATCTCATCTTCGAAAAAGATCGCGTGGTCGGCGTTCATGCCGACACCCTCGAGGGTCCGCGCGATTTTCGCGGCGACTTCGTCATCGCATGTGACGGGCGCGCATCCGCGATTCGAAAACGCGCCGCGCTCCCCGAAGACCGCATCATGCAGGGCTTCGACGTCGTATGGGGGCACGTCGCCGGCCATTTTCTCGACGGCCGCACCGCGCGCGCCTACATCGGCAGCGGGCACCTGCTCATCATCTATCCTTCCCCCGAAGGGCACATGCAGATCGGATGGGTCATCGACAAAGGCACCTTCGGCGACATCAAAAAGTTGGGCGCCGACGGATGGATCAACGAGCTCGCGCCGCACGTGTCGCCCGACTTGCGAAATTTTCTCGTCGCGAACAAGAGCGGCCTGGCGCATCCGTTCCTGCTCGACGTCATTTGCGATCGGCTGCGCGAATGGACCGCGCCCGGCCTGCTCCTCATCGGCGACGCGGCCCATCCGATGTCTCCCGTCGGCGGACAAGGCATCAACGTCGCGTTGCGTGACGCGGTCGTCGCCGCGAACCATCTCGGTCGCGCGCTCATGCTGCACTCGGACGAGGCCACACTCGACTTCGCGGCGCGCAATATCCAGGCCGAGCGATGGCCCGAGATCGTCAAGATACAGGACATGCAGCAGCTCGGCCCGCGCTTCCTGCTGTCGAATTCGTTGATGAGCCGCGCCGTAACCAGCACCCCGACAATCGCATTCGCAAAAATGTTTCTGACCAGCTACATAGCCCGTCAATTCGATCCCTTCCTGAACGGCGTAACCCGCGTCGTGATGGAACAGTAGCGTGGTTGACATATGGCGAAGAAAGAGCGAAAACGTACTTTGTGGCAGCACTTCCGAAACCCTCATGGAGCGATCCTTCAAGCCCGATTCCGGCCGTCAGGCCGTCATCGCATATCTCGGTCGAAAAGCCACAACTATTTGATTTTGCAGGAGTTTTTCGTGGCCATGAACTCACTCGCAAGGACCGCCGACTAAGCTCCGGACTCGCCCCGCTCGACGCACTGATAGACGGCGGAATCCCGCGCGGGCGAATCAGCGAAATCACCGGCCGCGCAGGCTCGGGCAAGACCTCCATTGCCGCATCGTTCGCCGCCTTCGCCACCCGCCGCGGCGAGGTCGCCGCATGGCTCGACGCGTCGGGTACCTTCGATCCCGCGAGCATGGCGGGCGCCGGAGTAGAACTTCGCCGGATGCTGTGGGCGTCGATGAGGAGAGGATCGAAAGACGGTCCCTATCCAGCATCTTCTCCTAGTACTGGGTGCAGGGGTCACCCCTGCGCGCGCGACCTTCGTTCCCCTCTCCTGAAGGGAGAGGGGCTAGGGGTGAGGTCCGCCATCGTCAAAGCTGCGGAACTCGTGCTCGAGGCCGGCGGCTTCGGCCTGGTCGTTGTCGATTTCGGCGAAGCACCCCGCGCACTCGCACACGCGTCGGCGCTGCGAATCGCCCGCGCGGCCGAGCGCAGCGGCGCTGCCGTAATCGCGATCGCACCGTGGCGGATGTGCGGGACGTTCGCGGCGCTGAGCCTGGCCGCCAGCCGCGCCGACACGTCGTTCAGCCGGCTCGCTCCCGGCTCACCGGTGATATTCGACGGACTCGTAGTCGACGCGACGGTTGCGCGCAACAAGATGGGCGGGACGGGGCGGCGTGTGCGCGTACGCGCGCTCGTCGATCCGGTTCCAATTCCAGATCTGTCCGGCTTGCTTCCGCAGGTTCGAGTTTCCGCGAGCTGCTAGCAGCTAACACGGTGTTTCGATGGCTCGTATCGCGTGCATCATGGTCGCTGATTTTTCTATTGCGGCGCTGGTGCGCTCGAATCCGGCGTTCGCGGACAAGGTGTTGGCTATCGGTAAAAGCCTTGCGCCGCACGCTGAGCTCGACGCCATCTCGCCACGCGCGCGCGAGCTTGGAATCCGCCCCGGCATGACGATCGCGCAGGCGCGCGCGATCTCCTCCGACCTGGTCGTGGTTCATCGCTCGCCCGCTGCGGAAAGCTCGGCGCATTCCGCGCTGCTCGACGCGGCCGAATCGGTTTCACCGGTGGTCGAGTCCGGCGCGCCAGGATGCGTATGGATCGATCTCGCGGGCCTGCACCGCATCTACAACGGCGAAGAGGAAATCACCGCCGAGCTGGTGCGATGCGTGCGCAGAGTCGGGATGGACGCCGCCGCCGGCCTCGCGGCCAACAAGGAGCTGGCGCATCTGGCCGCGCGATGCGGCGGCGTGCGCGTAATCGAAGCCGGGCGCGAGCGCGAATTCCTGAACTGGCTGCCGCTCGACATGCTCGGCCTCGGAAAGTCGGATCGCGGCGACGATCTCGAGATCACCCTCGCCCGATGGGGGATGCGCCGCCTCGGCGAGCTGGCGCGCCTCAATCCCGACGCTGTCGGCACGCGACTGGGTCGTCGCGGCGTCGAGCTGGTCTGCCTCGCGCGCGGCGGCAGTCACGCGCCGCTCGTGCCGCGCCGCCGCGCCGAGTTTTTCGTCGAGACTGTCGAGCTTGAATACGGCATCGAGCTCCTGGAGCCGCTGGGATTCGTCATGCGTGCGATGCTCGAGCGGCTCGCCGAGCGGCTTTCACTTCGCGGCTTGGTCGCCGGCGATATCACGCTCGCGTTTGGGATGAGCGGTCATCGCAGTTTCAATCAGCGGGTCGAAGTCGCGGCGCCGTCGAACGACGTCCGCGCGATTCTCACGCTCATCAACCTGAGCCTTGAGGCGGCGCCGCCCGAAGCTGCCGTCGAATCGATTCGAATCGAGATCGCGCCGCGCGTCCCGCGCCCCGCGCAGACAGACATGTTCCTGCCGCCCTGCCCCGCGCCCGACAAGCTGCAGACCACGATTGCGCGGCTGGCGGCGCTTTGCGGCCCCGGCAACGTCGGAATGCTGAGTGCGGAGAATTCGCATCGGCCCGAAGCGATGCGGCTCGACGCGTTCGCACCGCCGCCCGCGCCGCCGATTCCCGAAATTGCGCCCGCGAAAAATGTGACGCAGCTCGTGATACGCGCGATTCGTCCGGCGCGGGAAATCGAAGTGATGTGCTCGCGGGAGATCCCGGAGTTCGTCCGCGGCGAGAATCTTGGCGCGCGTGTCATCTCGATCGCCGGCCCGTGGCGGCGCAACGGCGAATGGTGGCTCGGTTGCATCGTGGACGCGGACACGCACGCGGATTCATCCGGCCAAAACAATTCCGCACCGCCGCGCGGCCTGGAGCTGCATGACGGACGCATGTTCGGAGCACATCCGCGCCAGGTCTCCGCGGAAAATCTGAAGGCGTTGTCCTCGCTCAAGCCGGCGCCCTCGCCCACCCCGCATCTCAATGGCAACTCCGCAAGCGATGCGCGAGTGGAAATGAATGGCGCGGATAACTGCGGCTTCATCCGCGACTACTACGAGCTCGCGCTCGAAGACGGCTGCGTTTACCGCGTGTTCCGCGACTTGAACTCGCACAAATGGTTCCTCGACGGCGCCTACGACTGACTATTCGCGTCGAATCGCCATGCACTCCGATTACATCGAACTTCGCGCGCGCAGTGCTTTCAGTTTTCTTGAAGGCGCCAGCACGCCCGAGGATCTTGCGGCGCGCGCGGCGGGTCTCGGCTACAGCGCGATGGCGCTTGGCGATCGCGACGGACTTTACGGCGCGCCACGCTTTTACCAGGCCGCGAAGTCTGCGGGAATCCGGCAAATCGTCGGCGCGGAGCTGACCCTCGACGACGACTCGCGCCTCTACGTCCTCGCACCGGATCGCATGCGCTACCAGAACCTCTGCCGCATGATCACCGACGCGAAGATGCGCGTGCTCAACCCCGGCGCGCTCGCCCGCGACGGCTCTGCCGCACCGCCCGTCTATCCCGCCAAGGGCGAAAGTCGCATCACGCTCGACGAACTCGAGCGCTACGGCCGCGGACTCATCTGCCTTGGCGGCGGCGCGATGAGCCCGCTGTCACGCATGCTCGTTCGTGGCGATGATCCTCGCGAACTGAGCCGGCGGCTCGGCGGGATTTTCGGCGCGGGCAATTTCTACATCGATTTGCAACGTCATCTCGACGCTGGCGAGGAGCGCCTCAATCGCAAGCTCGCAGCGCTTGCGGGCGCGGAGCTAATTCCGATTGTCGCGACCAACGACGTATGCCACGGCGGCTCGGATCGCAGGCTGCTCGACGTCCTGACGTGCATCCGGCTCAAGACCACACTCGAGGAAGCCGGCCGCGCCTTGTGGATCAACAGCCAGCGCCATCTGAAATCGCCAGCCGAGATGGCCGCGCTGTTTCGCGATCTGCTGGGCGCCGTCGCCGCCTCCCGCGCGATTGCCGAGCGATGCACTTTCCAGCTCTGCGACATGGGCTATCGCTTTCCCGACTATCCGCTCCCGCCGGGAGAAACGCCCGACAGCTATCTGCGCATACTCACCTACGCCGGCGCGCGCGAGCGATGGCGCGGCGCAATGGACGTTCGCACGCGACGCCAACTCGAGCACGAGCTCGGAATCATCGCGCGGCTCAAGCTCGCCGGCTACTTCCTGATCGTATGGGACATCGTCCAGTTCTGCCGCGAGAACCGCATCATGGTGCAGGGACGCGGCTCCGCGGCCAACAGTGCGGTGTGCTACGCGCTCGGAATTACAGCGGTGGACGCGGTCAAGATGGAACTCCTGTTCGAGCGCTTTCTTTCCGAGGAGCGCGGCGAATGGCCCGACATCGACCTTGATCTGCCCAGCGGCAACGATCGCGAGATGGCGATTCAATACGTCTATCGCCGCTACGGCGAGCGCGGCGCCGCGATGACCGCGAACGTGATCACCTATCGAACAAAAAGTGCGGTGCGCGAGGTCGGCAAGACGCTGGGCTTTTCGCCCGAGCAGGTTGACCGGCTCGCCAAGCTCAACCAGGTGTACGAGTTCCGCGATCATCATGACGATCTCGTGACGCTGCTCAAGCGCGGCGGCGTCGATGCGGAAGCGCCGCGAATCATGATGATGGTCGATCTCGTGCGCAGGATTCAGAGCGTGCCGCGCCATCTCGGGCAGCATAGCGGCGGCATGGTGATCGCCGCGCAGCCGCTCGATGAGATCGTTCCGCTCGAGCAGGCCTCGATGCCCGGCCGCGTGGTGATTCAATGGGACAAGGACGACTGCGCCGATCTCGGCATCATAAAGATTGATCTGCTCGGACTCGGGATGCTGGCGGCGCTGAAAGAAGCAATCCCGATGATCCGCACGCACGAAGGAGTCGAGATCGATCTCGCTCATCTTCCGCCTGACGACCCCGGCGTTTACGCGATGCTGCGGCGCGCGGATACTGTCGGCGTCTTCCAGGTCGAGAGCCGCGCGCAGATGGCGACGCTGCCGCGGATGAAGCCGGAGCGATTTTACGACCTGGTAGTCGAGGTCGCGATCATCCGCCCCGGCCCGATCGTCGGCAAAATGGTGCATCCATATCTCGATCGCCGCAACCATCGCGCGCCCGTCGAATATCCGCATCCTTCGCTTGAACCGATCCTCAAGCGAACGCTCGGTGTTCCGCTTTTCCAGGAGCAGTTGCTGCGAATGGCGATGACGGTGGCGGGATTCAGCGGCGGCGAGGCCGAGGAATTGCGCCGCGCGATGGGATTCAAGCGTTCCGCCGAGCGGATGGAAAAAATCGAAGCACGGCTGCGCGCCGGGATGTTGCGCAACGGCCTGCAGGGCAACATTGCCGACGACATCGTGCGCTCGATCACATCGTTTGCGTTGTACGGCTTCCCAGAATCGCACGCCGCCAGCTTCGCGCTGATCGCGTATGCTTCGGCGTACCTGAAGTATCACCATCCGGCGGCGTTCCTTGCCGCGATGCTGAATTGCTACCCGCTGGGCTTCTACCATCCTTCAACGCTGGTGAAGGACGCCGCGCGCCACGGCGCCGTCGCGCTCCCGATCGATGTGACCCGCTCGAGCTGGAAATGCACGATCGAAATCGTGGATGGGCGCCCCGCGACGCGCATGGGACTGCGATACGTCACAGGCCTGCGCGAGGAAATCGGGCTTCGCATCGAAAGCGAACGTGCACGGCGGCAATTCGAATCGATTGCCGATCTTACCGCGCGCGTTGGACCCAACCGCCGCGAGATCGACGCGCTCGCCTACGCGGGTGCGTTCGCCGCGTTCGGCCTGGCGCGCCGCGACGCGATGTGGAATGCGACCGCTGTCGAGCGCGATCCCACGAGCCTGCTTGCGGGCGTGAAGCCACGAGATAGCGAGGTTCCATTGGCAACGATGACGCCGATCGATGAAACGCTGGCGGACTACGCCGCGACCGGCATCACCACCGGGCCTCATCTGATGGCGTATCTGCGCGGCGATTTGACCGCGCGCGGAATTCTAAGCGCCGACGATCTCACGCGCGCCAAACATCAATCGTGGGTGAAGACCGCCGGCGTCGTGATCGTGCGCCAACGCCCCGGCACGGCCAAGGGCTTTCTGTTCATCACGCTCGAGGACGAAACCGGGATTGCCAACCTGATCGTCACGCCCGACCTGTTCCAGCAAAACCGCCTGCTGCTGCGCAGCGCCGGAATCCTGCTGGCCGAAGGCGTGCTCCAACAGGTTGACGGCGTGACGGCGATTCGCGCGCGGCGCTTCGAGGAGATCAAGATTCCCGGCGCAGTCCCGCCGTCGCATGATTTTCATTAATCGATATTTCACACGAAGCCCGATGCGGTGTTGTATGTATTCAGACGATCAGGAGGCAACATGAACCGCGAAACGCAACGGGCCAAGGCAGAAGCATTTCGAGCGATGCACGATCGCTCGCGGATTTTAGTGCTACCCAACGCGTGGGACGCGATGAGCGCGCGCGTAATCGAGGAAGCAGGCGCGCGGGCGATCGCGACCACCAGCGCCGGCGTCGCGTTTTCAGTCGGCTATCCCGACGGCGAAGCGATTCCGCGCGACGAGATGATTGCCGCGATCGCCCGTATCGCTCGCGTCGTGACGCTTCCCGTCTCGGCGGACATCGAATCCGGCTTTGCCCACGACGCCCACGAAGTCGCCGAGACCGTTAGCCGCGTCATCGACGCCGGCGCCGTCGGAATCAATCTCGAAGACCAGGTTCACGACGGCACTCCGCGCCTCTACGATTTGGACGTTGCCGTCGAGCGCGTACGGGCGGCGCGCGAAGCCGCTGATGCCAGCGGCGTCCCCCTCGTCATCAACGCGCGCACCGACGTGTACCTGCTCGGAATCGGCGAGCCCGACTCGCGCTTCGAACACGCAGTTCGCCGCGCAAACGCGTACCGCAACGCCGGCGCCGACTGTCTGTTCATCCCGGCCGTCAGCCGTCGCGCCGATATCGAGCAAATCGTGCCCGCCCTCCACGGCCCGCTCAACCTCCTCGCGTTCCCCGGCATTCCGGCTCCCGACGAGCTCGAGCGTCTCGGCGTGGCGCGACTGAGCGTCGGCACCCGGCTGACCCTCGGCGCCATGTCGTCATTGCAGAAGACGGTCGTAGAGTTATTGACCACTGGCAGGTACGAATCGATGCTTGAAGGCGCGACCACCTATGCCGACGCGAACCGATTGATGGCCAGCCGCCGAAGTTAGTCGCCGTTGGCACAAAAAGCCTCGCCGATCGCTCCGCTGCGTAACCGGTTTTTTCGGTTAACGTACATTTAGATTAGAGCAATCGCCCCCAATCAAGGTGGCGCTCGCACTCAAGGAGTTATTTATGGTTTCGAAGTTCTCGCGCGGCATCGTTCCCGTAGTTATGGCAATCCTGCTGGTCGCTGCGGTCGCGCATGTCGCTTCATCGAATTCGGGCGGCATGGGCGGTCACATGGGGCACCGCGGTTTCCGCGGCATGCACGGCGGCATGGACGCGCTCGGCGTCCCGCTTCCGCTATTGTTGAGAACCGCCAATCTGACCGATGCGCAAAAGCAGCAAATTCACGCGATTTTCCAGGCGCGACATGCTTCGCGGAAGGCCGAGATGCAGCAGCTCAAAGCCGCCAAGGAAGCAATCGCGGCCAAGTACACGTCGACCGGCACGGTAGCCGCGACCGACTTGTCCGTCCCGGTGACGACAATCACGCAGCTCCACGATCAGATGCTGAATGAGCAGATTCAGGACGCGATCGCGATCCGCAACGTGCTGACCCCGGCTCAGCTCGCGCAAATCTCAGCGACCAAGGCCAAGCTCGACTCGATTCACGCCGAGATGAAAGCGCTGTGGGCACAAAGCGGCCCGAGCAACGAGTCAACCCCGACCGAGTAGTCCAGGAACCTCCTCCCTCCACAAGGACGGGGTCGCCGCCACCAGGCTGCGACTCCGTCCGTTTTTCTTGCTCCTCCCTCAAGACCTCCAAACAGGGACCCTACGAGTACTCAGGGTAAACTCCGCCCGCATCTCTTATTACTGGGTGCAGGGGTCACCCCTGCCCAAGGAAGCGTGAAACCCAGGTGGGTTTCACATCAAATAAAGTGATCTAGTCCCAACTAACCGGGTCGCCCCAAAATGCGCTAATCTCGCGGCCAATGCCTATAGGGAGACTCCCATGAGACTTGCGGGAAAAGTCGCGCTGATAACCGGCGCTGGCTCTGGAATGGGGCGCGCGGCATCGGTGCTGTTCGCGCGCGAAGGCGCTAAGGTCGCGGCTATCGACGTAACCGAATCGTCCGCAACCGAGACCGCGCGGATGATCAAATCGGCAGGTGGCGAGGCCATCTCATTGCGCGCCGACGTCTCCGATTCAGAGGACGCGCGCGCGATGGTCGAAGAAACGGTCCGCGCGTTCGGCGGACTCGACGTGCTCTACAACAACGCCGGCATCGAAGGCGAGTCCGGCTTCATCGCGCAGCTCAGCGAAGAAGCATTCGACCGCGTGATAGCTATCAATCTGCGCGGCGTATGGCTCGGAATGAAATATGGACTGCCCAGGATCGTCGAGCGCGGCGGCGGCGCGGTGATCAACACGGCGTCGGTCGCGGGAATCGTCGGACTCAAGGGCGCGGCCGCATACTGCGCGGCCAAGGCCGGCGTGATTTCACTGACGCGCGTCGCCGCGCTCGAGTACGGCCGCTACAACGTTCGCGTCAACTGCATCTGCCCGGGAGTTATTCACACCCCGATGGTCGATCGAATCACCGGACCCGACAGACTGCAGCCGAAATTCATCCAACGCAGCTCGGTGCTGGGCCGCGTCGGCAGCGCGGACGAAATCGCGCACACCGCGCTGTTTCTCGCCAGCGACGAAGCACCGTTTGCGACCGGAGCGCCGTTCATTATCGACGGCGGTTGGATCGCCAGTTAGGGTTAGCATCGTGAGCCGCCTGACAGGCAAAGTCGCGATCGTAACCGGCGCCGCCCAGGGAATCGGGCGCGCGATCGCGTCGCGGCTCGCAGACGAAGGCGCCAAGGTGGCGCTCGCGGATATCCAGCTCGATTCCGCCGAACAGGCCGCCACGGAAATTCGTGCCCGCGGCGCGAGCGCGATCGCCGTTGCGCTCGACGTCACCAAACTTGACGACGCAATCAGAGCCACCGATCGCGTCGAGCGAGAATTGGGACCCATCGACATCCTGGTGAACAACGCCGGATGGGACGTCCTCATGCCGTTCGTCGACTCCACTCCTGAGTTTTGGGACAAAGTGATCGCGATCAACTTTCGCGGCGTGCTCAATTGCTGCAAAGCCGTCGCACCTCAAATGCAAACGCGCGGCGCCGGCAAAATCGTCTCGATCTCATCCGATGCGGCCCGTGTCGGCTCGAGTGGCGAAGCGGTTTACGCGGGTTGCAAAGCCGCCATCATCGGGTTCTCAAAAACACTCGCGCGCGAGCTGGCGGCGAATCACATCAACGTCAACGTCGTCTGTCCCGGACCAACCGAAACCGCTTTGCTCAAGAGCGCGATGGCCAGGCGCGAGAAAGTACTCGAATCGATGGCGCGTGGCATCCCGTTTCGCCGGCTCGGGCAACCGGCCGACCTGGCGGGCGCGGTTGCGTTCTTCGCTTCTTCGGATTCCGATTTCGTAACAGGCCAGGTCCTGAGCGTGAGCGGCGGTCTGACCATGGCAGGTTGATATTGATCCGATTTCTGAACTATCGTTCAGAACGACAGACTCTATGAGGACGCACGATCGATGAGCAACCCCACCCCTGCGACCGATATTCGTTTCAACGGGCCCGACGGCCTTCCCGCCGACTACAAGGATCTTCTAGTCCGCATGCTGTCGATCCAGTCGCGCATCGAGTCGGAATACATGCTCGCGCCCGAACGGACACTCCTGAAGCCGCTCGCGCTGGCTCCCACCGCCGAGGACAAGGCCGAGTACGCGGCGTTCTGGTCCGATGAAGTCCGGCACGCAAGTTACTGGATGAAACTGCTCGAAGACCTCGGCGTAACGGTGGACAGCAAGTTCATGGCGTCTCCCATGCCAATCTACATCTTTGAAATGCGCGATCAGGCCATGGACTGGCTCGAATATGGACTGTTCAGCTTCTTCGCCGATCGGCAGGGCGCCTACATGGGACACGAGTGGGTCGGGTGCAGCTACGAACCGCTCGCGCGAATCGCGGAGCGCGTTCACAAAGAGGAACTCGGCCACGCCGCCTTCGGCTACCGGCTCATTCGCAGGTACTTGCAGCGTGAAGGAGATCATGGGCGCGAACTGTTGATCAAACATCTTGCAAAGTGGTACCCCGCCGGTCTGGATATGTTCGGAAAGTCCGGGTCCAAGCGGCAGTTCGATTACGTTCGATGGGGCCTGCGTCGCCGCAGCAACGAACAGATGCGCGATGAGTTTATCGAAGAGGTCAACAATCTGTTAACCAAGCTAGAGATTCCGATCCCCGATCCGGCGGCCGGCCGCCGTTTCAGCTAGGGTGATGGCTTGAAGAAAGCGATTCTCGAGGAAGCATCGAAGCGGGTCGCGCGAATCAAGCCGGCCCCGCGTGCGATGGCGCCCGACGAGCGGTACGACGCAAACATCGATCACATCTTGCGATCGGCTGCCGCGGTCTTCGCTGAAAAGAGTTTCGGCCTCGCGTCGATTCGCGACATCGCGGCGCGCGCGCGAAGTTCCTTTCCCCGCATCTACTACTATCTCCGCAACAAGGAGGAAATCCTTTATCTCATCTCGCGGCGCGCGTTCGAACAACTCGTCGCGCTCGCCGAATCGCGGATGTCAGAGAGCAACGATCCCGAGGAGCGCTTGCGTCTATTCATCCGCAGTCATCTCGAATACCACATGAGCAATCTCGCCGAAATGAAAGTATTGGTCCGCGAAGCCGACTCGCTGACCGGCCGCTACGCTGCCGATATCACGCGCCTCAAGCGCGAGTACTCCCGCATCTGCCGCCGATTGCTCGAAGGCTACGCAGCACATCGCAACAAAAGCCTCGACCGCGAGCAGGCGCGAATTCTCACCTCACTGTTGTTCGGCGCAATGAACTGGTTTTACACCTGGTACGAGCCGGCCCGCGATTATGAACAGCGCGGCCGGATTATGGACGAATGTTTCCGCATGATCGCGGGAACTCTCTCTGCCCGTTGAGGCGGCGCGCCGGCGCCACGACGACGATGCTCGAAGGATGTTCGCCATTCCCCGCCGAATTTGCTGAGCGATACATTCGCGAGGGAATCTGGCGCCGCGAAACCATCCCTCAAGCAATCGCAAATGTTGCCGTCGAGCGGCCGAAGTCCATTGCGGTCGGCGATTCGACGCGAAGCCTCACCTATTCGGAATTTTTAGCGGAAGCGAAAAGCCTCGCCGTCCTGCTTGCCCGTAATGGAATCGGGCGCGACGATCGCGTGGTCATCCAGCTCCCCAACTGCGTCGAATTCGCGACGATGACCATCGCATGCGTCGAAGTTGGCGCGATTCCTGTCATGGCGCTGCCGGCCTTTCGCAAAGCCGAAGTCGAGTATCTGGTGTCGACCGCGGACGCTAAAGCGATCGCCATTCAACCCGAATATCGCGGATTCGATCACGCTATGCTCGCACGCGACCTCAAGGCCCGGCTCCCTGTATTGAAGTCCATCTTTTCGACGGCGCCGGCCGATGGATGTCTTTGGATGCATGAGCCACGCGGCTCATCGCGTGTGATCGGATCTTCGACTCAGGATCCATTCGACGTCGCATTGTTTCTGCTCTCGGGCGGCACCACTGGGATGCCTAAGCTAATACCGCGCACTCACGCCGACTATTTGTACAACGCGCGCGAGTCCGCCGCCGTAACAGGACTGATGTCGGATTCGTGCATTTTGATCGCGCTTCCTGCCGCGCACAATTTTCCGCTCGCATGCCCCGGATTCCTGGGTGCGCTACTTATTGGCGCGCGCACGGTCTTCAGCCAATCGACCAAGGCGCCTGATCTCGCGGATACAATTGAGCGCGAACGGATTACTCACCTGCCATGCGTGCCGACTTTAGCGCTTTCCCTGCTCGACCTTCCGCAATTCTCTGTCGCCAAGCTCGCCTCGCTGCGAGTGATCACAGTCGGCGGTCAGCGGCTCCAGGAGCCGACCGCACATGCTCTGAAACGCGCGTTTCCGCATCTCGCGGTGCAGCAGGTTCTAGGAATGGCCGAGGGATTGTTGTGCTACACGCGCCTCGACGATCACGAAGAAGTTTCGTGCAGGACTCAAGGGCGTCCACTCTCGCCGGCCGACGAGATCCGGATCGTCGACTCCGACGGAACAGACGTCGCGACCGGCGAAGTCGGCGAACTATGGTGCCGCGGTCCATATACGATTCGCGGTTACTTCCAGGCGCCGGAGCGCAACCGTGAAGCCTTCACCGCCGATGGATTTTACCGCACCGGCGACGTGGTGCGGCTCGATCCGTCGGGAAATCTCGTCGTCGAGGGAAGAATCAAAGACCTGATCAACCGCGGTGGCGAGAAAATCAACGCCGAGGAGATCGAAGCGCACTTGATCGCTCATCCTGCCGTCAGCGTCGCCGCGGTGGTGGCGATGCCCGACGCAATTCTCGGCGAGAAGGCGTGCGCATATTTATCTCTTCGAGATGGTGAGACGTTCGCGCTTTCCGCGATGCGCGAGTTTCTAGCGGCCCGCGGCGTTGCGCAATTCAAATGGCCGGAACGAATCGAGATTGTAGACCAACTCCCGCTCACCAACGTCGGCAAGATAAGAAAGACCGAACTGCGGCGCGACATCGCGGAAAAACTCGCCGCCGAACGCGCCTCGTTGAGTTCCAACCCCGCTCCGCCACGAGGAAATTGAGCATGGACGTCGAGAAAGGGACGCGACAGCTGAAAAGCCTGATCGAGAAACTCGAACGCAACAATCGCACACTGCGATCCCACCCCACTATCGAGAAGATTGAGCGTGGCGAGTTGTCGATGCCGCAACTTCGTCATTGGGCGACGCAGCTTTTCATCGGCAACAAAGCGCACAATGCCAACATCCTGGGCCTCATCTATGCGAAGTGCGATGATTTTCCGGCGCGCAAGGCGATCGTCGAGAATCTGATCGAAGAAGAACTCGGCCGCGTCTCCGGCGCCAATCGATCGCATCCCGAACTCTACCTCGAATTCGGCGAGGCTATCGGAATCCCGCGCGCCGAGCTGCTCGACGCGAGCATGACCGCCGACGCAACCGCGATGATGCACTGGATGTACTGGCTGGCCGAATCGAAACCGTGGTACGTCACCCTGGCCGGAATCAGTCTCGGTTCCGAGCTCTTCAACCCCGACGCCTACGTCCGTGTGATCGATGGACTCAGCCGTCATTACAAACTCTCCGACGACGCACTGCTGTTCTTCAGCGTTCACGTCAAGGTGGACAAGGATCACGGCGACTCGAGCGCCGGTTCGATCTTTCGCGCGATACCCGAGAGCGCCGCGAGCGAGACGTTGTGGGCCGTCGAGACGCACATCGAGCTGATGCGCCGCTTGTGGTCAGACATCAACCCGCCGCCCGCCTGAGCGCGGCTATGAGCGCCGCAGGTCCTGGATGATCTCTTTGAGCACGCCGCGGTCGTGATCGTTCTTCACCGGCATGTCGAACGAGAGCCGATTCACGCCGGCAAATCGCTTCTTGATGACTCGCGCGATCTCATCGTAGGTGCCGACCGCCGCGAACGCGTGCACCATCTCGTCGGTCACGAGCTTGGCCATCTCGGGCCATTTCTGTTGCACGGATAGTTTGTGCAACTGGTCAGCGGTGTCGCCCCATCCGTCGATTTCGAAGCTGGAACGATATGAGCGCGTCGATCCGTAAAACGCGATCGTTGATTTCATTCCGCTGACAGCACGCGCGAGCGAGTCCTGGTCTTTTGCCGCGCAGAGAAAGCCGCCGCCGCCAATTTGAAAATCGTTCCATTCCGCGGCGGGCCGGCCCGACTTGTCGAAGCCCTTTTTCAGATTCGGGAACGCGATCTGGTCGAGATATTTCCGCGTGACGATTCCGTGCAAGCGCACACCGTCGCACACTTCACCCGCAACTTGCAGCATCCGCTCCTGCACCGCGGCGATCAGCACCGGGATATGCGGATTCGCGACCGGCGGAGGCGCGAAGTTCGGCGTCATCAGCGAGAGATTGTAGTGCTCGCTCTGGTAGTTGAACGGCTCGCGAGTCTGCCAGGTTCGCCAACACGCGCGCATCGCACCGACGTAGTCTTTCATCCGCTGTGCGGGCTTCGACCACGGCATCCCGAAGCGCCGCATCACGTGGCCTTTGACCTGCGACCCAAGTCCGAGGTTCAGCCGCCCGCCGCTCATGCGCTGCAAGTCCCATGCGGTATACGCAGTTGCGACGGGACTCTTCGTGAAGGCGAGCGCGATACCGGTCGCAAGTTCGATCTTCGACGGTTCCTGCGCCGCCACTGCCAGCTCGAGATACGGATCGTGCTGCGTTTCGACCGCGAGGATCGTGTCGTAGGCGAGCGAATCGGCGTCGCGGACCTGATCGCGAATCGTGCTCCACGTCGGCTCGGGCCGTTTGCCGCCGTCCTGCATGTCGGGTGTGTAAGGCGTTCCAAGATGGAGGCCGCGTTCGATTTTTATTTTCGCCATTCAGGTTTTATCACGTCACGAAGCTTGGAAAGTCAACCCAACCCCTAACCCCTTCCGACCGCTAGCTGACCGAGATACCCGGGGCGGGGAATTTGCGGCACATTTCTGTGACGGCGGCCGCGATTCGTTTCAGCGCTGCCTCGTCGCCGGCATGCGAAATCGCTTCGTCCATGAATTTCGCGATCTGGCGCATCTCCGCGTCGTCCATCCCGCGCGAAGTTACCGCCGGCGTGCCGAGGCGAAGGCCGCTGGGGCTGAATGGCTTGCGCGGATCGTACGGGACGGTGTTGTAGTTGCAGACGATTCCGGCCGCGTCGAGCGCCTTCGCGCCCTTCTTGCCGATCACCTTCTTGTTGGTCAGGTCGACCAGGATCAGATGATTGTCGGTGCCGCCCGAGACGAGGCTGAATCCGCGCGCGAGCAACTCGTCAGCGAGCGTTTTCGCGTTGCTCACGACTTTTTTTGCGTACGCCTTGAACTCCGGCGTCGAGGCTTCCTTAAGCGCAACGGCGATCGCCGCGGTTGTATGATTGTGCGGACCGCCCTGCAGCCCCGGGAAGACCGCTTTGTCGATAGCTTCGGCGTATTGGTTGCGGCACATGATCATTGCGCCGCGCGGGCCGCGCAGAGTCTTGTGCGTGGTTGTCATGATGACGTCGGCGTACGGCGCAGGGTCGGGATGCACGCCGCCTACGATCAATCCGGCGACATGTGAAATGTCGGCGAGCAGCAAAGCGCCGACCTCTTTCGCGATCTCGCTGAAGCTCTTGAAGTCCCACAGCCGCGGATATGCGGTGCCGCCGGTCACGATGATTTTCGGCCGCTCCTTGCGCGCCAGGTCGCGGACCTTGTCGAAATCCACGACGTGACTTTCGCGATCCACCACGTACTGCGTCGAGCGCCAGAACGTGCCGGTAATGCTGACAGGCCATCCGTGGGTCAGATGCCCGCCGTGCGGAAGCGAGAGGCCCATGATGGTATCACCCGGCTTGAGCAGCGCGAAATATACCGCGACGTTCGCCGGCGAGCCCGAGTACGGCTGAACATTTGCGTGGTCGACTTTGAAGAGCGCCTTGGCGCGCTCGACGGCTAGCGTTTCGATCTGATCGACGTTGCGCTGACCCTCGTAGTAGCGGCGTCCGGGGTAGCCTTCGGAATACTTGTTGGTGAGAATCGATCCGGTGGCTTCGAGCACGGCTTTCGAAACGTAATTCTCCGACGCGATCAGCCGGACCGAATCGACTTCGTAGCGCTCTTCATCCTTGATGAGCTGATAAATTTCCGGGTCAGTTCGCTTGAGTTCGTCCACACCGCACCTCCGTTGCCATCATTCGGATGAGCCTACCGTCGCGAGCGCGACGAGGCAAAACTCGAAAAGAAGCATGCACTGAGATTCTCTCACGGCCGTTTTGAAAACGCTGCGTCGAATGCATGCTCGAGCGCCGCGTTGGTACCGCGAACTTTTTCGACGACACACCTGGCCCAATCGAAGTATTCCCGTTTTCGTTGCAAAGACCATCCTTTGGGCGGATCGCCGACTACGTCTCTCAGATTGCAGGTCTTGTCCGCAAGTTTGATCAGTCGCGCGCGGCGGGAAAGAGTTGACGCATGCTCTATCTGAAGCCGCTTGCGTTGTTCGCTCGGTAGATTCTTGTCGTCCGAGACTTCAGCGACCAATTTTGAAACTGTCGAGCCGAACTCGTATTCGAGCTCGCGGAAAGTCGTGGCCGTGTCTTCGATCGTATCGTGAAGAATCGCGGCGAGGATCGTCGCGGTATCGGTGACTTTGCCGACGTTCACCAGCAAGTTCGCCACCGCGATTGGATGATTGATGTAGGGAATCGGCTCTTTGCCTTTGCGAGTCTGAAGCCGATGCTTGTGAGCGGCGAAGGTCAGGGCCTTGAAGAGCAAAGTCGATTTCGCCAATTCTTTACCCATCACGCCGCCATTTCGCCCTCTTGAGTCGTACACGGAGCCAATTTGTGAAAGTTCGATTGGTCAGGAAATGGCAATGTATACTATTAGTTGTGGTTCTGCGACGGGCATACCACTAGGGGTAGTTTCGTTCCGTCAGATTTCTGTTTTTCACGAATCGCTGTTGTCGAATGTCGGGCAGACCCGAGAGTGGGAGGTATCCTATACAAATTTGGCATACCTCATCGTATCACGTCACGCGCTTCCCGGGCAGGCTGAAAAGGGCATCCCCTGAACGGCGGGCGCAGCAAGTAGTGCAACGCGAAAAATCCTAGTGCAGGTCGGGGGGCGTTACCTTGGCGATCCAGGCGCGATAGTTGCCGTCGTAGCCGACCGAGCGCTGTCCTTTGCGCACATGGCCGAGCAGCCTTGCGACGTGCTCCGGCGCGATCTCTGGTCGCGCTGTGAGCGCACCCGCGATCTTCTCGCCTGAAGCGGCCGCATCCTTGCGCGCGCCCTCCGCAATCTTGAGTTCCTCGTCCGACAGGCCCAGGTATGCCTCGGCCACGCGCGTTCCAATCTCGGTGCCGCTGTCGAGCGAGTCCTTGATATTGCCCTTGCCGGTGAGCACGTTGCCGGCCGCGAACACAGCCGTCGCGCCTTCCATCAGCAGGCCGATCTTCTGATCGACGTAGGTATAAACCTCGCCCTTCTGCGCGATTCCGGGAATCGGTTCCGGGATGCTGCCGATCGAACTGATCGTCAGCGGTGCGCGCGCGGACTCGACCCCCTCCTGCACGATTCGCACTTGTCCGTCGGCGACTTCCGTGCGGCTGAAGTTCACTCCGACCATCGCGCCATTCTCGCTTATCACACCGCTCGGCGCGCGCAGTTCCTGGAACTCGAACAAAAACTTGCGCTGCGCCTTGTCCAGGATCTTCGCGCGCGCCTGCCTGAGCGCGTCGGCACGCTTGGGGGGCGCGTCAGGCGGAATGTCCGACAGCGGCATGTCGAGCACGCGGCGGCGGTAGTACAACTTGCACGGTGCGACGCCGAGATCGCCGTACTTGAGCCCGCTCGCATTGAGCACCGGCTCGATTCCTTCGCGCTCGAGCGCGAGCATGTCGCCCGCGATGCCGCGCGCCTTCAGCGCCGCAAGCGTCATCTCGATTTGCAGGACTTTGACCACGTCGATCGACGCGAGTCCGCCGCCCACGACAATCGCTCCCGGGGTCAGTTGGTAGCGCGGGCCGTCGTAGTTCTTTTCAAGGTAGTGATTGAACCAATAAATCAGCTTGTTCTGATAGACGAGGCCGCGATCGATGAACTGGTCGGCACCCTCGACCGGAAACGCGCGGTCGCGCCACGCGCCATGGGTCAGCACGATTCCGCTGAGTCCCCAGTTGGTCCGCAGGTCTTCGAAATCGAGCTCGCGTCCCATCCGGGTCATCGGCACGAATTCGATGTTGGGATGGTCCAGGCGCTTGTTGATTTCCTCGTACTCGTCTTTGCGCTGCTTGACGTGCCATCGCGGCAACCCGTCTTCGATTTTTCCATAGGGACGCGGATTCTGCTCGAACACGATCACCAGCGCGCCGCGATCGGCGAGGATTCGCGCGATTTCCGAGCCCGCAGTCGCGGCCCCGACCACGGCCATCACGTGCCGCGGCGATTTGTTTTCTGCGTCGGTCATAAGGGTATATTTGATTAGCGTCTGCGGGGCTGCCGTGCAATCTCAATCGCATGCGAGGGGGTACGGCGGTTCATCTTGCGCGCATGAAACTCTTCGTGGTTCCTTTACGTCTGGGATGAGTGCGGTGCGGACTGTGCTTAGGCAACTTCGAAAAATCTCGATCGTCTTCTCGATACTGCTTGTCGCGGGATGCGCCGCTCCATATTTAGCCAACCGCGCCGCTGGCGGTGGCACCGATGCTGCCGAGGGCGAGCAGCACGACCTCCCATACAGCGCCCATGATTCGTTTCTTCTGACCCAGGACGTGCTGCGCGGCGAGGGCGTCCTGTTCGAGGTCAAGCCCGACGACAAACTCGTCACGTTGTGGAAGGACGCCGACACCGGCGGTGGCGTGCTCGGAAGTCTCGTCGGGGTGCATCCGCAGTATCGCTATGAGATCGAAGCCGTGCCGCTAGGCAGCCGCAGCTCGCGAATAGTCGTCAACGTCCGCGTCGAGGACATCCCCGACGAGGACATCGCAAAGTACAATGCCACCACGCGCCTGAACCTGTTCGGTAAAATTGACACGCTCGCCGCGCAATTCCCACCGTCCGGCGGCACGCCCAAAGAGGGCGGCGTCAACTACGCGCTCCTGCCCAACGAGGACCTGAAGGACCTCGCCAAACGGGCGACCGGCAACGAGGACAATTGGCGGCAAATCGCGCAAGACAACGGCCTCAAATCGCCCACCGACGCCGCCAACCTGCCCAGCGTCTGGGTCAGGAACACCTTGCTGAACGGACCGAAACCCCAAGCCGGAAAGGAAGCCCCGTCTGACAACTGAACAGAACCGAGGCACCTCCAGGCCGGCTCGGAAAAATCAAATCGTGAAAGTCGACTCGACAAAAAATCGATGCCCGCTCAAGTTCGCCCGAGCGGGCATCGAAACAATCCTCTCGCGCTATCGCAGAGGATCAGTCGTTAGGGTACGATGCCTCGCTCGCGTCATATTCGGGGCTCAGTCCCGCCGGGCTTATCGCAGCGACCACGGCCAGGAATTGCTCGAACGTCATCTGGAGATTGAGAAATCCACCTTGGCAGAAAACCCACCCATAGTAGTCGAGGATCTCGTCGGGGATCATCACCGGCAAACGTGGCAATGTTGAAACAACCGGAAATGGACGCGGTTCGCCGGGGTTGATGTTATCCCAAGCGGCAGACTGGTCGGCCGATCCGTCCGACTCAATTACGCTTACCTCGCGCAACGGAATCACCTTGCCTCTGGCAACTCGATTCATAGGCATTGGAGCCTCCTGCTACTCTCGACTGCTCTTCCTAACACCGAACCAATTCTAAACCAAGTGGCGAGCCGGTCAAGGAGCAACTTCGACATGTATTCAGCTATCTGTGAGTTTCGTAGTCAAGGGTCCCGACCGGCACATCTAAGTACGAAACGTGCGGTACTCTCCTAAGTATCTGGAAATATTATGTTTTCTGTATATCAGGCTATTGTTCTCGGAACAGTTCAAGGTTTGACCGAGTTTCTTCCGGTCTCCAGTTCGGCCCATCTTATCCTCGTTCCATGGCTGTTGCGATGGCAGGAGGACCCCGGACTTGCATTCGATGTGGTGCTTCACCTTGGGACACTTTTGGCGCTCCTGGTTTACTACTGGCGCGAATGGCTCGAAATGGTCTTGTCGCTTGCCAACGGCAACCGCGTCCAGCGCCGGCTGCTGTTTCTGTTGATGGTCGCGTCAGTTCCCGGCGCCATCATCGGCGTCCTGCTCGAGAAGCAGGCTGAGACAGTATTCCGCTCGCCGCTCCTGATAGCCACCACGATGGCTACTCTCGGCCTTCTACTTTGGGCTGCTGATGCATTTGGGTCGGAAAAGCGCAAAATAGGTAACCTCACATTCTTGGACGCACTCTTCATCGGCCTCAGCCAAGCATTGGCGATCATTCCCGGCGTCTCCCGTTCCGGCGCCACGATCACCACCGCCCGCTTCCTCGGCGTCGAACGCGCCGATGCGGCCAATTTTTCTTTCCTGATGGCGACGCCGATCATCGCCGGCGCGGGTCTGCTCGAAGCGCACAAGGCCTTCCACGCCGGGCTGACAGCACAGCTTGATTGGGGCTTTGCGGCCTCTGCGGTCTTCGGTCTGCTCGCCATCGTTGGCCTGCTGAGCTTCGTACGAACCCACACCTACCGGTCGTTCGCGATTTATCGAATCGTGCTCGCCGCGATCGTCGTCGCTGTCGCCCTGGCGCGAGCGTAATCGATGCGCACTGAAACCTCGGCGGAGTCGATGTCCCCCGTCGCCAACGCGGCGGCGGTCCGGCGCGCGCGCGCCTTTCAGGTCGGCTTCACGCTATGCATCATCAACACGATCATCGGCGCGGGTCAGCCCGTTATTACGCGATGGGGCGCGGTACATCTCGATCCCCTGCTCTTCTGCACGGGAGCGGTCGTCTTCGCGACGCTCTGCACGATTCCGCTGCTCTGGTTCAACGGCGAATTGAGCTTGATCATGGATCCGCGTTACCGCGGCCGCTTGTTCACGGTCGCGATGGCTGGAACCGTGATGACGAGCCTCACGCTCACCTACGGACTGACCCGCATCGGCGCGGTCGCGGGCGTACTGCTCCTGCAAACCGAGCCGGTCTATTCGCTGATTCTCTCGACGGCGTTCGTCGGCGAGCGTCCGTCCGGACGTCAGATGCTTGCGACCGCCGCGATCCTCGTCGGCATCGGCTCGGTGTTCGCCGGCGGCGGCTCATTTTCGCCGTTATGGGCCTCGGCCATCATCTTCACGACTCCGTTGTTCTGGCAGGCGTCGCACGTGATGGGGTTGAAGCTGATGCCTCCGTTGACGCCGATCTCGATGACCGGCGGCCGGTTCTTTTATGCGGCGCTCGTGCTGACGGCGATGCTCCTGCTGTTCCGCCGCGACTCGCTCGTACAACTCGCCGACCCAACTTCGCTCGGCGTGATGATCGTGACCGGCTTCTTCATCTATTTTCTGAGCGGTCTCACCTGGTACGGCGCCATCAACCGGCTATCCCTGGCGTGGACGACGGCGCTGGTGGTGCCCGGCATCCCGATACTTTCGATTCTGTTTGCGGTGATGTTTCTCGGCGAGCGCGCAACTGCCCGCGAGGTCGTCGGCATCCTGATTTCAGTCAGCGGGGTGCTGGCGCTCGTTCTCGGCGCGGATCCGCATCGCAAGCAACCGGCGTCGGAAGCCGCCGAGGCAATCCATGAACCTCTCATCTGAATTCCATTGACTCTGCGAGCCGCGTGGACTTAAGTGACCCACAGGTGCCGCCGCTCTAACTGCGTGCGCACCAGAGAAGAAATTCAACGCGAGGGAATCTTTCATGGCCCGAATGATCAGACACGAAAAAAACGCGCCCTACGAAGTCCCGGAAGGCACCGAGCTGCCAATTTACATCTGCGCGTGTGGACTCTCGAAGAACAAACCCTTCTGCGACGGCTCGCACAAGAAAACGCGCGACGAAAATCCGACCGACATCTACATCTACGACGATATGGGCCGCGCCCGCGTCAAAAGCGAATACTAGCTTTTCGCTCCCCGCGCCGGTCTCTCGTCGCGATTGTTCCCCTCCCCACATTGGAAGGGGCTAGGGGTTGGGCTTCCCCTCCCGGTCCGAATTGAAACTCCACGAACAGATGACGCCCGCCGGCCCGGAGGCTGCATCCTCCGCATCTGAAGTGACCAGCGATCCAGAGCCCCCCCATTGGCTCCAGTTTCTCGCCGAGCCGCGCCACGCATGGCCGATCCTGCTGATCGTCGGGGTCGCTCTGTATCTCGTAAATCTCGGCGGCTACCCACTCTACACCAAGGGCGAACCGCGCGAGGCAGTCACCGTTTTCGACATCGTTAACGGCGGTGGCGTGATTTTGCCTCAGCGCGCCGGCGTCGAAATTCCATCCAAGCCGCTCCTGATGCACTGGATGGCGGCGCTCGTCTCGCTCGCCACCGGCGGTGTTACCGAATTCACCGTGCGCCTGCCGTCAGCCGGCCTCGCCATCGCCGGCGTGATCGTTTGCTACTTCTATGTGCGCCGCCTGTTCGACAACGTGACCGCTCTAATCGCCGCGCTCATCCTCGCGACGACGTTTCAGTACCTGCAAGCCGGGACCGGCGCCCGCGTCGACATGACGCTGACCTTTTTCATGGAGGTCGCGTTTTTCGAATTCATTCTCATGGCCGAAGGGTTGACACGGCGCAGGATGCTTCTATACGTCGCCATTGCGCTCGCCGTATTGACCAAGGGCCCCATCGGCTTGATTCTTCCCGGCCTCGTCGCCCTGATTTGGATCATCGCGGAAAAGCGATGGACCTTACTCCGCGATATGAGCCTCGTACGCGGCGCGGTGGTCGTTCTCGTGCTCGCCGGGGGATGGTACCTCGCGGCGCTAATCGAAGGCGGCCCGGAATTTTTCCGCAAGCAAATCCTCGCCGAGAACTTGCTCCGCTTCGCCGGCGGCAGCGATTTCCACGAAGGCCACATCCATCCTTTCTATTACATGGAGTTGGCTCTTTTCGCCGGATTTCTGCCGTGGACCATCCTGCTGCCAATCGTCGGCATCGAGGCCGCGCGCGCGCCACGCGTGCTCGATCCTCGCTTCAAATATATTCTCGTCTGGTTCGCAACCGTGCTGATCTTTTTCAACCTCCCGCAGAGCAAGCGCGGCGTGTACCTGCTCTGCATGTATCCCGCATTCGTCACCCTGGTTGCGATCTACATCCGACAGACAGTAGTGCGTCCCGAGCCGGCGCGCGCCTGCGTCCGCTGGATCGCGCGATTGTCCGGCTTCGCGATGCTGCTGCTCGGCAGCGCGAGCCTGGTTGCGCTCGCGATGCTCGTCGCGAGGCCGACTGACTGCGCCGATCTGCTGCAAGCGGCGAGTATTGCCGCACCCGCCTTCCCGCAGGTCTTGACCGCGACAGTGGGCGAGCATTGGATGCTCGCGCTTGCGATGCCGCTTGCGGTCGTCGTACTCGGTGTGCGGCTGCCGGTCACCCGGCCGCTGGTCGAACGAATCGTGCTCGCGATCGCAGCCGCGATGGTTTTCATCACGGTTGCGGTCAACGTCGTCGTCGTGCCGGCCATCGCCAACACCCTCTCGCTGAGGGACTTCACCAACCATGCCATGAAAATCGTAGACGACAAACCAGTCGGCTACCTGGGCGCGCTCAACTACGACGTTGCCTTTTACAGCCGCCGCACAATTCCGATCGTCTCGCAGAAAGATCTCGATATGCCGGAGTATCTGATCGCGTGGCGAACTCTCTTCGATGCGCTCCCTGCGTCGAGACGCAGCCGCTTCGACATCGTGGCAACGAGCAACCCGACCTCGCTCGACGGCACCGACGAGATGCTCCTGCTTCACCAGCACCTGGGTTCTCTGAAACCGCCACCGAAACCCTCCGACGACTACATCCAGGCCCGCGCAAACTGAGCTCGACCGCTCCTCCCCAACCCGTTCTAACAGGGACGAAGTCCCGCATCCCGCGGCGGTGCCGATTCTCTTAGTACCGGGTGCAGGGGTCACCCCTGCCCAAGGAAGTGTGAAACCCACGGTGGGTTTCACATACAATTAAGTTCTTCTATTTGTTTTCCTACGACAGCGCCGCTCTTCTGATCCCCGTGATCGCATTCACCAGGCGCGGCAGCACCTCCGCCGATCCGCCGCGCAAGCTGAGGTCGCAAATCTGCGTGATCTCCGAGTCGTAGAGATTCACTTCGACCAATATTCCGCCGCGCTCTTTCACTTCGAGTGCGAATCCTGCCGCCGGATAAACCGTTGCCGAGGTTCCCGCCACGATCACCAGGTCTGCCTTGGCCGAATGCTCCGCGCACATGTTCAGCACGTCGATCGGAATTGGCTCGCCAAACGAAACCGTGTCCGATTTCAACAGGCCCCGGCATCGCGGACAGGATGGCGGCAGCTCCTCGAGGCTGATCGCGTCGACGTGAAACCGCGTCCGGCAATCGAGACATCGAATCAACGTCCAGTTGCCGTGAATTTCCGCGAGCGCCTTCTGCCCGGCCTGCCGATGCAGGTCGTCGATATTCTGCGTAATCACGAAGCGCAGCACTTCCAATCGCTCCAATTCCACCAGCGCGAGATGGCCAGGGTTGGGCTTGGCAATTGTCAGCGGTTTGTACAATTCGTCGTTGCGCTTGCTGAGCCGCTCTTCCCACGCCTTTTTCGGATCCGCCATGAAGCGCTGAAAGCCATTCATCGGCGGTTCGCCGTATTTGGTCCACAGCCCGCCCGGTCCGCGAAACGGCGGGATTCCACTTTCGACCGACATACCCGCGCCCGTCAGTGCGATCGCATATCGCGCCGCCAGTATTGTCCTCGCGGCTTCGCGAATTTGCTCGTCGCTCGCTCTTTCGTCCGCCTTTGTCATCGGGAATTCGCCCTCCCCGCAACAATAGTCGATTAGTCAGTCGGCTCTAATTGACTACGCACGAAATAAAAGTGAATGCGTACGCAGCCAGCCCTGCCGATTCGGCACGAATAGTCACTGCGCCTGAAACCACCGCCTCATTCGCGACGACACTGTACATCCGCGGCCGGTCAACTGTGATAAACGCGTGCTCGCCGTCGAACTTCACGTCGTCGCCCGGCCGTTGCCCGCCTTCGAGCGTGACCTCCGCGCGGACGCTCGCCCCAGCTAGCGGACCCATCACCAGGTTCACGTCCTTGGCCGTGTACCTGAGCGAAATCGCCGCGCCCGGCGCCTCGCTGCGCGCGCTCTCCTGCTCCACGCGCCATTTGCCGGCGAGATAAGTCATGCCTTCGACGTGAGGGCCGGCGTCGCGATAGTCATGCGGCCGATCGCGAACCACGCCCTCGAAATTTCCGAACTGGCCGCGCGCATGGCCGAGATACAACTCCGGCGTCACGCGATAGCAGACAGCGCCCGGACGATCGCTGTCGCGCACCGGCTCCATCGGCGGCGGCAGGCTCGCGGCAGGATTCAGTTCGCGCAGCAATCCCTGAATAGCTACTTCGGTTTCCTGGTACGCTCCTTCGCCGAAATGGTAGTAGCGAATCCGGCCCTTCGCATCGACGAGGTACTTGGCCGGCCAGAAGCGATTCGAGTACGCACGCCAGATCGCGTACTCGTTGTCGAGCACGATTGGGTATTCGAGGCTGAATCGCGCCGCCGCTTCCGCCACATGCGACCCCTCGCGCGCGAAAGAAAACTCCGGCGCGTGTACGCCGACCACCACCAACCCCCTCTGGGCGTATCTGTTGTTCCAAGCCACCACGTACGGCAGAGTCCGGATGCAATTGACGCAAGTGTAGTCCCAGAAATCTACCAGTACGATCGCCTTGTCGCGCAACGCTTTGAGGCTCACCGGGCCATGCTGAATCCATTGCCCGCCGTCCAGTTCCGGCGCGAATACTGTCTCGGACAATTGCGGCATCGCGATCTCCTCGATGACCCGGGAGCGTAGCACAGCACCGCTTCACGCTCGAAGTGGATTTGACGCTTCGCTTCTCGCGCGCTAGTCAATCGCTCGTGGATGAATCCTCGCGCCTCAAAGTAATTGCAATCGAATCGCCCGCTGATATGCAGCGCGTCTACGCGATTCGCCGCCGCGTCTTTATCGAAGAGCAGAACGTGCCCGAAGAAATCGAAATGGACGCCGACGACGCGCACGCGTTTCACGCGCTGGCGATGCTCGACGGCGTTGCCGTCGGATGCGGCCGGATGGTCGAGCATGGCGTGAGCGAAGTGAAGATCGGCCGAATGGCCGTCCTGCGGGAATTTCGAAACACTGGCGCCGGCGCCGCCATCCTGCGCTTCCTAATCGATCGCGCACGCACACGAGGATTCCACAAGGCAATTTTGCACGCGCAACTTACAGCTGAAGGCTTCTATCTAAAAGAAGGATTCAGCCCGCTGGGCGGTGTCTTCGACGAGGCCGGCATCGCGCACCGCCTGATGGAACGCGAACTCTAACGCTGCAGGCTCGCGGCGAACTCTTCGATCACGCGCGCGACCTCGTCCGTCTTCTCGAGGATCACGTGATGGTGCGCGTCGGCAATCGTCACGAGCCGCGCCCGCGGATTCGACGCGCGCGCTTGCTCCGCCCCCTCGGCCGTCATGATACGGCTATGCTCGGCGCGCACCAGCATCGTCGGAATCCTGATTTCCTTGATCGTCTCGAGGACCGCGAGCCCGTCGCCGCCGAGAAAACTCTCGCGATCGAACTTGAGCGTCCACCGCCCTTCATCGGTGCGTGCCAAACTTCTTTCAGCAATTTCACGCAGCACTTCGTCCGGGATTCCGCCCTCGTTTGGCATCAGCCGAAAGCGCTCCTTCGCCGTTGCAAGATCGGGATACGTCACCACCGGCAGTCCTTTGAGCCGTTTTAGATAACGATCCCGTCCGCGGCTCGACGTGACTGCGACGTCGATCGCCATCGCACCGCGAGCGCTTTCCGGATGATTCCGCGCGAACAACAGCACGTTCAGCCCGCCCATGCTGTGCCCGACGACCACAGGCTTTTCCGCATTTGCGGCCACGTGTGCGACGAACCTCTCGATGTCACTTGCGTAATCGCTCGGCGAGTACGCCGCCGGCCGCGCCCATTCGCTGTCGCCATGTCCGCGCTGATCGAGCGCGAGTAGCCGATACTCAGGCGCAATCACGCGCGCGACCGGTTCCCACCACCACGCATTCGCCGAGTTGCCATGCAGCAGGATGATTGTGCGCGGCGCCCGCTCATTCCATTCCAGGTAATGCAGGCGCGGAGCGCCTTCGAGCAGATGGCTGTGCGGCGCCGTCATTTCAGATCGTCTACGAAACTTCGGATCACTTCGATCACCGCCGTGGGATTATCCAGCATCACGTGATGATACGAGTCATCGATTTCCGTCAGCCGCCCGTTCGCCAACTGCGCGACCATTTTCGCTGCGACTTCGCGATCCAGCAGCGGACTCCTGGTAATCTTAACGATCAGCGCGGGGCATGCGATGCGATGCAACGACTTCCACACTCGCGACGGCTCGCGAATCATCGTGCGTCGATCCAGCTTGTGCATCCAGGCGCCGTCGTCGTGCCGTTTGAAGCTGTGGCGCGCGACGTGCGCGAGGATTTCTTTTTTCGCGAGCGTCTCGCGCGGCAGAACCTTGAAATTTCGCGCCGCCTCATCGAGCGATTCGTAACGGCGCGGCGGCTTTGCCGCGATCGACTGCAGGAATTCGACCGCGCGCTCGGTATAGTCCGGCGGCGGATCGAGCGCGACGATCGCCCGCAATTTCTCGCTGTGCTCCGACGCGTACGCGAGCACGTTATGCGCGCCCATCGAATGCCCGACCAGGATCGGCGCGCCGAAACCCCATTGATCGATCACCTGGTCCAGGTCCGACAGGTAATGTCGCGAGCCGTACGCCCATTCCCGCGCCCATTCGCTGTCGCCATGGCCGCGTTGATCGAGGGCGAGCACGTGAAAGTTCCCGACGAACGCCGGCGCGACAAAGTCCCACCAATGCGCGTGCGCGGAACCGCCATGCAGAAACAGCATCGGCGAGTTGCCATCGCCGCCGTAGTCCAGACAGCTCAGCGTGAGCCCATTGGCAGTGAAGTGATGCGTCTTCATCGATCTTGAATTTTGTTTCTCATCTCGAAACACCCTCGGCCGCCGCGCACGTATGATAGCTTTGCAGCGCCCGCCTTTCATGCCACCATTTAGATTGCAGATCCTATGCACGACCTGAAGCCATGCGAGATCGAACCGCGCTGAAACCACTGACTGTCGCCGCCGCCCTGATAATTGCGCTCGCGTCCTTTGCTTTTTCCGCGCGCGCACAGGACGCCAATTCGGCCAAGGCCCGCGCACTCGTCGACGCCGCAATCAAGATGTCCGACAGCGACGCCGCCGTAAAGCTGCTCTGGCAGGCCACCGACATCGATCCCACTCTCGACGACGCGTACATTTATCTCGGCCTCTACTACAACTCGCGCTCCGACTTCACCAACGTCGTCAAGGTTTATCAGAAGCTCATCAAGTATCAGCCCAACCAGGTCAGCGCCTACCTGAATATCGGTGAGGCGTATATGTCGTTCTCGCCGGCGAAGACCGACGACGCCCTCGTCTACTACCGCAAGGCGTACGAGATCGACCCCAAGAACACGTTCGCCGCGCTCAGAATGGGAGAGATCCTCGCGCAGAAGACCGACCAACGCGACGACGCGCTCAAGTACTTGAAGATTGCGCTCGGCGACAGCGCCAAGAACCCCACCATCGCATCGGAAGCCGAGAAGACGCTCAAGCAGATGGGCGCTCTCTGACCGCGCTTCGGGAATTTCTTCGACGGGCTGAGCAGCCTACATGCTTTCGGTCATGATCAGCAGCTGACCCTCGAGTCCGGCCTCGCGATGGACGCTGATCTCCGCCACTTCCGGCAGCGTCACGATTCTCTGGAACGCCGCTCGCGATGGATATTCAATTATCGCGGCGACTTCCCACATTCCCTCGACCTCCCCGATCACCAGGCCCGCGATTCTGCCAGTGAACAATATCCGGCCGCCCTCGCGCTCGACAATTTTCGTCATCGCGCCCGCGTAGCGCAGATACGCTTCACGACCCGAGATGTTATCGGCCCGACCATCCTTGTAGATCGCCTTCGCGCGGAACTTGAGCAGGTTCAGCATCGCGATCTTCGTCGTCGACGTATCGCGCCCCAACGCCTGGACTCCCTCGATGCTCGGATAAACTGCGTTCTCAACTTTCATTTTTCTCTCCCTCTTGGTCCCAACGAGCTTGAAAGCCATTCGGCTTATGACCAGCTTTATTTGCTTATCGAGTTGTTAGACCCATGATCTATCATCCACTGCCCACTCACAAACTCTCGTTTCGAATGACTAATTTTCTAATTCGATACTTTAGATTGGTTTGCGCTTGTGGCAATATTCACGTTCGGCAACAGCGGACTTCGGTCCGCAAAAGTTGGGGTGGGTCGAGGAGGTGGAGGATGTCCGTTGTCAGAAACCACTTGGCTACGTTCTCCGGGAACGCTTCGAGCGCGCTTGCAGCCCCGGTCAATCTGGTTTGCTTGAGCGATTCCGACCGCGTCTGCGATGAGCCGGGCGATATCGCGCCGCGGCACGGCCCAGGTAGAAACATCGCGACATCTCCCATCGGACCGGAAACCGGCGCCTTCTTTGTTAGCGTGAAAGCCTCCCGCGATGTTGTCGCGGATCTGTCCCCTCGCGACGATAGCTGGACGGGTCTCGAAGTTGACCAGACGCTCGGCGAACTCATGAGCGAGGCTCGCAAGCGTCGAGGTCTCTCGCGCGAACAGGTAGCGAGCGAGACGCACATTCCCGCTTACTATGTGCGCATGATCGAGAGCGACAGCTACGACGCCATCCCTGATCAACTTTACCTGCTGCCGTTCTTCGAGCGATACGCAATTTTTCTCGGCCTCGACGCACGCAAGGTCGTGTCGCAGTTCCTAAGCGACTTCGAAAAGTCCGAGAACGAGATAGTCATACCAACAGCTCCGACCAGCACGGCAGCGAAGGTTCTCTCGGACGCAACCGCTCTGCTGAAATCGCGATGGAGACAAATCGCGGCAGGCACGGCGGCCGCGGTAGTCGCGGTCCCCGTCATTGTGTGGAGTTTCGGAACGATAAGCACAATCCGCAGTCACTCGGCCGCCACGACTTTGGCCGCTACCGTCTCGCGCGACATCTCGCCTGCGACCGACATTCGACCATCCGCCGCCCGACCAGATCCCACTCGCGCGCCTGACTCCAACCCTGTGCCGCCCTCAATCGCCGTGGCAAGCGCAACCCCTCAAATCGCCGAGCAATCACATAGCCTCATCAATCAGCAGCGCCGCCGAGGTCGCAGCCACAAACTCAGTCACCGTTTCCGACGCTTGAGACGCGGAGTTTCGTGAACTGAGAGCGACGGGAAATTCACTTGGTGGATGCGACAAACCTGTCGATCGCGTCGGCGATCTCGTCCGGCTTATCTTCCTGGAGAAAATGGCCCGCGTCAGTGATGGTCACGTGCTTCTGCCCTTTGGCTCCCGGCACGCGACTTTGAAAAATCAGCTCGCCTCCTTTCGTCACCGGGTCCGAATCGCTGAACGCGGTCAGAAAAGGCTTGGTGAAGTTCTCCAGAACCTTCCACGCGGCCTTGTTCTCGGCGACCGAGCCGTGTTCCGGCGTAATCGGAACCAGCGCCGGAAAGCGACGCGCGCCCGCCTTGAACGATTCGTCCGGGAACGGCGCGTCGTACGCGGCTTTCTCGGCTTCGCTCAGGGCGCGCCGGCATCCCATGCCCACAATCTGCCCGATCGGCAAGGTGGGTGTGCTCTGGCTGAACTCGAGCCATCGCTTGAACCCTTCGCTGAATCCCTCGCCGGTCGGCAGCCCGGTATTAGCCACCACCACGCGCGCAAACCTTTCGGGAAACGCGGCCACCAGCCGAAGCCCGATCAATCCGCCCCAGTCCTGGCAGAAGAGCGTGATGTCCGTCAGTCGCGTCGCCGTCAGCCAGTCGCTCATCCATCGCACATGACGCTCAAAAGTATAATCCGATTGCTCGGCCGGTTTGTCTGAACGACCGAAGCCGACGAGATCTGGCGCGACCACGCGATGACCGCGAGCCGCAAGGCTCTTGATTATCTGGCGATAGAGGAACGACCACGACGGCTCGCCGTGCATGAGCAACATGGGGCTCGCAGCCGGAGGACCTTCGTCGAGATAGTGAATGCGCAGGACAGTGCCGTCGGAATCCATCACCTCGCAGTAGTGTGGCGTGAACGGAAAATCCGGCAGGTCGGCAAATCGCGCGTCGGGAGTTCTCAGAATTTTCAAGAGGCACCTCGCAGAGAATTAGTTGCCAGACGCACGCCGCCCGATCCTTTCATCGAACAGCCCGCTCTGTTTCCCAGGGCGGTCCAAACGGGCGGTTCAATGCGGGACGCGGCGGCGTCTCGTAGCTCGGAATCTTGCCGGCATGATCGACATAATCGGCGAAGTACGTACGAATTCCCGCGCGCTCGAGTAACGCGTCGAGTGCGTCGCTGCGAAGCTCCACGTAGCGGGCGAGCAGAATCGCGCGCGCCTCGGCAAGAAACGGCGTAACTGCTATTTCCGCGCGCTGCCCGCTTGCAAATCCCAGCTCCGCTTTCCCATCTACCGCCGCGCGACTGACCCAGGGCAAATAGAATTGGCCGAGTTCAGCCAGAATCGCGATCATCGTTGCGGGCACTTCGCCGGGCGCCATCCATTCGCCGAAACGCTGGTCGTCGGGCTCCATGATGCGATGCGTGTGCGCGACAATTGCCGGTGCGTCCGCATCGACCCAGCGCCGGCACAACGGATCGTTGCTGAAATGCGCCGTGTTACCGCCGAAGAACGCGAAGTCCGCCAGCGAAGGACGTGCGCCGAAGAAATACGGCTGCAAAGCGAGATGCGCGCCGGTTACGCGAAGCCAGGGCCGCAAAATTTCGCCGATCCATGAATCGATGTTTGTGGCCGTCACCCCGAAGGGCTCGCACGTTGCCGTGACGTGCGCCTTCACCGCCGCGTAGGCCTGGTCGCACGGCATTTCCATTTCGTGGGTGGCGTCGCGCGCCAGCTCCCATCCACCGACCTGATGGTTTTCCTCGTAGAACCATCGCGAGCCGACCGCGGTGCGGTAAAACCATTCGTCGAGTGCGTCTTCGAGGATGTAGTCAATGAACCGGTGCACCGGATCGACTGGGAACACGCGCGGCTCCGGAAAGCGTGACTCCAGATGATGTATCATCGCGGTTGTATCCCACATGAATTCGCCCTCAGGCGTCATCACGACCGGCATAGCGCCGGGCCATCCGGCGTCGCGCGCGGCGCGATTTCCGCCCGCGAACCGCCGCATCAGATGTGGGATCTCCTTGTAGTCGAGATAGCCGGTGAGCTTGCGCGTGAAATAGGATTGACTCATCCCATAGACGCGATAACTCGCGGCGCGAGCCGGGCGTTCAAGCGGCATCGTCGAGTCGTGCGATCGTCGGGGCGGCAAACATCATATATGACACTATGAGTGCAATTTTATTGCTGCGGGAGTCAAGCGACACCGGAGCGCAAGAGAAAGATGCTCGCTGCCTGGTTCTTCGATTGTTCAGGCGCCCGAGAAATCGAATTTTTAATTTTGCGGGTTTGTGGGAGCCGCGGGTGCTGGCGATGCGGGCGGAGGCGGCCCTCCTTCGGACGGCAGTTCTTCGTCGTCACCGTGGTCGCCGTGCCCGTGATGCTCCCAGGGCCGAGTGAAGTCGCGATCGAAAATCTTCTGCTGGTCGGGCGTCAGAATGCCGCGAATGTCGCTTAGCCCCGACCAAAACAGCTGATGCCGCCGATGCACATAATCCTGCCGCGCCTGCATCACCTTGAAGCGGGTATCGCGCAGGATATCTGCGATTCGATCACTCTGCGCAGGCGTCAGATTGAGCTCATGATTCATTCGCTCGATCAACCCGCCCCCTGGCACATGCAAGTAACGATAACGGTAGGCCAGCGTGCTCAGCGCGAAGCCAATCAGGATGCACGATATTCCGATCAGTAAGCCGAACCAGATATTCGACCTAGCTGGCAAGATCGCTCTCTGTCAGCGGCATCTCCGGCGCCAATGGATCGCCTGTGGTTTCAGAAGTCATGCTCGACTCGGGTGTCGATAGTACATCGCCAATAGACTCTTTCGGCGCTCGCGTCGAAAGATACGCCGCGCTGGTCGCGAATACAAAGATCGCAGCCGCCGCCGCCATCGAGATCCATCGATTCGGCCGCGGTACCTCGCGCGATACCGAGGCGAACCGTCGCGGGCGGTCCGCCAGCGAGAACTCGCGCCGCGCCGGCCGCAATACGCGAGCCGCCGGCTGTTCCATTTCACCATGCAGCACCGGCGCCGTCAGCGCGAAGACGCGAAACGCGTGATCGCACTTCTCGCATCCCTTCAGATGCGCCAGCAGTTCGGCTCGCCGTTCGGGCGTCGCCGTCTTGCGCCATAGTGCTGGAAATTCCTGTCGTGCTTCAAAACAATTCATGACCGTTACCTGTTGCGTCCCGCCGCGAGCATCCGCTCCGCCTGCTTGCGAAGCGCTTGCCGGGCACGGAACGCGCGAATTTTTACCTTGGCTTCACTCCATCCAAGCGTCTCGGCGATTTCGCTGACGCTTAGTTCTTCACTCTCTTTGAGCACCATCACCATGCGGTCCTCAGGCTTGAGCGTATCGAGCAGGCGATGCGCCAAATCATAAGCTTCGCGCCGCTCTTCGGCATCACCGACCAACTCCTCTGGCGACGCCACGTTGGCCGTTTGCATCCACTGCACTTCCGGCGCGCTGAAGTCTCCGATCAGTTCCTCGGGACGCCGCCGCCGCCGGCGCAACTCGTCGTAGCACAGGTTCACAACGATCGCGCGAAGCCATCCGCCAAACGGCATCTCCGCGCGATACGTCGCCAATGCGGTGTAGGCCCGGATGAAACTTTCCTGCGCGATATCGCGCGCCATCTCTTCGTCTGAAAAAAACCGCCGGCATAATCGTTCAACCCGTGGCCGATGCCGCGATGCGAGCTCGGTGAAGGCGTCAGTATCCCCGCCGAGGACTTCGACAATCAGTTCCTCGTCGGGTTTGGCGCTCAATCTCCACCCTGCCCTGCTACGCGCCGACAGACCCAACATAACTGTTTATTAATACGCATTACCTCGCCAACGGTTACACAGATATTCGCCTGATTTATGCCCTAGGGAACCATCTCATTCACTCGCAAAATTGGGCCGGAAATCAACAATTCAGGGAGTAACATAGAAAGGATTCGGCAAATTGGAAGTCCGCTCTCCGCATCCGGCCAGCAGGTCGCAGTCTGACAACCACATTTATCACGATGGCGTGCCCCTTTTCGACGATTCTTCTCCCGTCGCCGTTTCGCTACGCGAGCCGAGGTTTTTTTAATCACTTCCTCGGCGGTGGCGATAGGCCGGCGCGGGCCAGGTCAGACGGGGTGTCAAGGTTGAGATTGATTCCCGGGTCGGGCAGATCGACGTAGATTACCCGCGATGCGTCGGCGTTCACCACGTAGCGGGCACCCTCTTGTTCCGGGGCGGACTGCAGTTCGGCGAAGATTGTGCGGTCGAAAATTACCGGATGGCCGCGGTGGCCGTCGTGGCGCGCGATCACTATCGGCTGGGCGGTTCGATCGTATGAATCGGCGACCGCTTGAAACGTTTCCACCTGCACCAGCGGATGGTCTGCCAAATGCACGAGCGTGCCGGCCGCGCTCGGATGAAGAGCGTTGAGGCCCACCTTCAGCGACGAGAGCTGGCCGCGCGAATAGTTCGGATTCTCGACGATCGCGATACGTGCGTCGCGCGGAATCGCGGCATGTACGCGCTCGCTATGAGCGCCGACAACAATCACGAGCCGCGGCACAACCGCCAGCATGGTCTCGGTAATGTGCGCGATAAAGGTTCGGCCGCCGATCTCGAGTAGTGGCTTCGGGTAGCCCATCCGGCGCGACTCGCCGGCCGCCAGGATGATGCCCTCGAGATCGTGCCGCATCGATGCGCGCTAATCCGAACGCTTCAGCATGCCGAAACGCACGCCCAGAGTGAAATCGTCGCGCTCTTCGGTGCGGCGCTCGCGAATAATCTCGGCGATGATCGAGACGGCAATCTCCTCGGGCGTTTCACCGCCAATCGCGACGCCGAGCGGCGCATGAACGTCGGCGAGCCGCTCCTTGGGAACTCCGCTCTCGCCTATTCGCTCGAGCGTCGCCTTCACCCGGCGGCGCGAACCGATCATCCCGACAAATCCGCACGGCTGCATCAGCGCCGCGCGCACAACTTCCTCATCAAAAGAATGGCCGCGCGTCACGGAAACCAGGTAGCAGTGGCCGTCGAGCGCGAGCGAGTCAATTGCGGCCTTGAAAGGCTTGACGATAATCTCGTCGGCGCTCGGAAACCGCTCGCGGTTCGCAAACGACGCGCGATCGTCGATCACGGTGACGTGAAACCCCAGCATCGCACCGAGCGCGCACAACGGTACGGCGATGTGGCCGGCGCCAACGATTATCAGGCGCTGCGCGCCGACGATCGGATCGACGAACAGCCGCACGCCGCCATTGGCGCTGAGATGCGTGACAGGCTGAAGGCTGCCGTCGCCGTCGACTTCGAGCAAGGCGGGAATCGCGTCAGCCGTTCGCTCGAAGATTTGCGCGAATCCCGCCGCGGGCAGATCGATCGGTCTCTCATCGCGCGCGCCCGCATCGCGTGGATCGATAAACATCCGGGACCCTGCCGGCATTTCCGTTCGCGAACCGGGATCGACCACTGTGAGCAACGCGCCGGGAGCGCTGCGGTCGGCGGCGTCGGCCAGCCGGCGCGCGATTCCCAGGTCGCGGGCGGGAGACCACAGATCAACGAAGACATCCATTATGCCGCCGCAGGTGCCAATCTCGCGCTGGTCGAAATCGCCGGTCAGATCGACTTCCGCAAGCCGCGCACCGCGGTCACCGTCTTCTTCAAGTAATAAGCGAGCTTTTCGAAAGACCTCGGCTTCGCCGCATCCACCGCCGATAGTGCCGAACTGCCCGTCCGCGCGGACGATCATCTTGGCGCCGACTTCGCGCGGCGTCGAGCCGCGAACGTTCACCACCGTCGCGAGCGCGAACGATTGCCCGCGCTCGAGCGTGCGCACCGCCTCAGCCCATATTTGGTCCGAACCGCTCATAGTAGAACCGTACCTGGAATTTACCAGAACCTGCGCGCGCGATGAATGCGCGGTCGGACTCAGTAAGTGGTCTGGTGCTGACGCAAGTGGCGCACAATCTCGCGGGCTTTGAGCAAATTGTCCTCTGCGGATTTGTAATCGCCCGATTTGATTGCCGCTTCACCCTTCTGATCCAACTGGTTCGCGTCGGAGAGCCGCTGGCGCTGAACGGGGTCGGTGGGGCCGCTGTCGCGCACATGCGCAAGCTCGAGCGACACCTGCCGTTCCATCTCGACCAGGTCAGGCGGCGGCGAAGCGGCCAGCGCCGGGCAGACATCAACAACAGCTGCAATCGCGGCGAGCGCCGCGATGAATCCCACGCTCATCCTCATCGAATCGGGATTCTTATCGAATCAACTAATATTTTCCAGTGGCGGAAAGTCACTCAAGGAAGTCTAAAAGGGTACGAGGAGCAGTGTCAAAGCGTGGGCTGGACGGAGAGGCGATGTGGACTCTCGGCAATTCCGTAGCGGGTGAGCATCCGATAGAGCGTCGAGCGTGAGACGCCGAGCAAGTCGGCGGCGCGCCTGCGATTTCCCTCGGTCTCTTCTAGCGAGCGCATCAGGGTCTTCTTGATCACCTCGTCGAGCAAAAACCCGGGCGGCTCGCCGGCGAAATCAAGCTTGGGCAGCCGGCGCGCGACTTGAGCGAGTGCGTGGCCGTTGGCGGAGGATTCCTCGTGGGGGGACAACAGCTCGGCGCCGGTTCCGTCCACGATCTGCTCGGGAAGATCGGAGACGCCGATACTATTGCGCTCGCTCAAGATCACTGCGCTCTCGATAGTGTTAGAGAGTTCGCGGACATTCCCCGGCCACTGATATGCGCACAGGATTTCGAAGGCACGGCGGGAGATTTCAGAAACAGTTTTGCCGAACAGGCGATTGTATTGTTCGATGAAGAAACCGATGAACGCCGGAATGGCTTCGCGGCGCTCGCGAAGCGGCGGAATAAAAATCGCGGAAGCGCTCAGGCGGTAGTAGAGATCGTCGCGAAATTGGCCGGCACGCACCATCGCGCGCAAGTCGCGATTCGTCGCGGCGACCAGCCGCAGATTGACTTTGTAGCAATGCGACGAGCCGACCGGCTGAACCTCGTGCGTCTCGACCGACCGCAGCAGCTTGGGCTGGAGCTTGAGCGGCAATTCGCCGATCTCGTCTAGGAACAACGTGCCACCGTTGGCCGATCGGAAGTACCCCTGCGATTCCTCGCGCGCGTCGGTGAAAGCGCCGCGGACGTGGCCAAACAACTGCGACTCGGCCAGCGATTCAACCAGGTTGGAGCAGTTAAGCGTCACGAATGGACCGTCGGGAACGGGACCCAGCGTGTGAAGCGCGCGCGCGATCAGTTCCTTTCCTGTTCCGGATTCGCCCGAAATCAGCACGGTCGCTTTATATGGACTCAACTGCGAGACCGACTTCAGGACCTTGCGCACCTGCGCCGAGCGCACGACCATCCCGCCTAGCCGGTCCGCGCTGTGCACGAGATTGGCGAGCGGGACCATCTCGTTTGCGGGATTATCGCCGTTGGCGCCATTGGTGGCTGTCGCAGGAGCGGGCAGAGTTCCCGGGACCGATGGGGGATCTGTTTGGTGCACCACCGTTTCAGAGCAAGTCACGGGCCATCGGGTCGGAATCGGGACACTCGTTGAACGGTTATCTGTGATAGGCACCGCTGAGCGACGGGATGCAGACGGCGCTCGATGCGGCATTTCGATGGCGTCGAGCAGTCAGAATGCGACATTGGTTTGCCGCTACTCGAACGAAGAACTAGTCCGCGGGTGTCAACAGGGCTGGCAAATCGCGCAGGTTGGTCAGCTCGAGATCGGGGACGGGATGAGTATCTGCGAGCGTTCTGTTGTAGCGATTGATCCAGATGGTGTGGAGGCCTGTGTCGCGGGCGCCGGCGATATCGCGGTTGAGGCTGTCGCCTATCATCACCGCTTCGTGCGCGGCGACTTTCAGCCGTTCGAGCGCCAATTGAAAAATCCTGGGGTCGGGTTTTCCAAATCCCAGGTCGCCCGAGATGATTATCGTTTCGAAAAAGCCGGCCAGGTTCGAACCGTCTATTTTGGCGCCTTGAATATCGGGTGCGCCGTTGGTGAGTAGCGCCAACGGGAAGTGTTTTTTCAACTCGTGAAGGACGTGCTCGGTCTCGGCGTAGACGACGTGGCGGCGGCTCCGATCGCTGGCGAAGAATTCCGCGAGTTCGGCGGCGAGCGCCTGGTCGTCGACGTCAATTTCGTTCAACGCGGCTATCCACGAGCGCAGTCTGTAGGTGGGCATCCAACCCCGAAGCTGTGCGAGGGCCGCGGCGCCGCCGGTGAACGAACCCCACAGAGCTTCACGCGAGCTGATTCCGATGTCGCGGCAATAGTCGATCATCGGGCCGGCCAGAAACAGCTCGCGCGAGCGCATCCGCAAGGCCGCGAGCAGCGCGACCGGATCGACCCCGTGGCGAGCCGCGGCAATCCCACCGGCGGCCAGCGCGGAAGCGTCGTTCGAGACTTCCTCTTCAATCAAGGTTTCATCGAGGTCGAAAATTATGGCGCGGACTTTCATCGGCGGTTGCGGCATCGGTCATACACCAAGAATGTCGGCCAATACGCGCGCCGGATGGTCGCGTGGATCGACCTGGTCGTAGACGCGTTCGATTGCGCCGTGCTCGTCGATTAGAAAACTCACGCGGTCGGGATATTTTGCGCCCACTCCCGAGCATGCGCCGTATGCGAATGCGACGGAATGATCAGTATCGCTGAGAAGTGGAAAGGCGAACTCGTAGCGGCGGGCGAACGCCGCATTGTCTTCAGTCGAATCGAAGCTGACACCGACAACGCGGATGTTGTTTTCGTCGAAGTAAGATTGATGCTCGCGAAACCCGCGTCCTTCGAGTGTGCAACCGGGCGTGTTGGCCTCGACGAAGAACCACAAAAGCACTTTGACCCCGCGAAGGCTTTGCAGCGAAAGACTCCCACCGTCGTGCGCGGCGAGGGTGAAATCGGGCGCCAGCTCTCCGACTTTGATCACTTCGATTCCAAGCGGTTCAATTCAAAAGTGCGCGGAGTTGCGCGAGCGCGGACTCGCAGTTCGGATCGCCGGGCGCGAATGCGAGCGCGCCTTCGAATTCGTCGATCGCGCGCTTCACCATTCCCTTGGCGGCGTAGATTTTGCCGAGATTCATAAACGGATAATGACGCGGATCATAGCGCGGCGCGGCCTTGGCCTTCTCCAACCATGGGACCGCCTCGTCGAGCTCGCCCTTGGCGATCAGATATGCGCCGATATCGTTGTATGGATTTCCAAACGCAGGATCGACTTCGATAGCGCGGCGGCATTCCGCGATCGCGTTGTCGATTCGACCCATTCCCTCGAAGGCCCACCCTCGGTAGGTGTAAGCCTCAGCAGTCGGAAAGACTTCGATCGATTTTGTGTAAAGTTCGACCGCGCGCTCGAGATCGTGGTTCATGTGAAAGCGCATCGCCTCGTTCCATAACTCGAGGGCACGCGTGCGCGGCTCTGAATCGGCCATGATCGATCGGATATTGTGCCGAGGCGCCCGCGTCAAGAGCGGCGCTACTTGGGGACCGCGGTGAGTGCCCGCATGATCTGAATCATGGCGGGGCCGACGATCACACTCATCATAGCGGGCAGAATGAACAGCACGAGCGGAAAGAGAATCTTGACGGTGGTTTTGGCGGCAGCCTCTTCGGCCCGGAGGCGCCGCGTGGTGCGCATCGTGTCCGAGATGGAGCGCAGCGCGGGACCGATTTGCGCGCCGAGCTTTTCGCTCTGCACAAGAGTCGCGGCCAGCGGCTTGATATCTTCGACCGCGGTGCGCTCGCCGAAACTTCTCAGCGCCTGGCCAAGAGTGGCGCCGGCGGCGAGCTCGGCAGACACGGTCGACAGCTCGGTTCCTATTTTGAGGTTTTGGCGCTCGGTTTCCGAGCCTACAATCTTGATGGCTTCGCTGAGGCCGAGGCCGGCTTCAACGCATACGACCAGCAAATCCAAAACGTCGGAAAGTTGGCTGCCGATCTCCTGAGTGCGTTGCCTCGCTCTGCGGCCGATGTAGTAGCTCGGGACAAACGCTCCAACGCCCGCGCCGATCAATATGAAAATGAGGGGTTTGACGCCGTGAAAGCCGAACACGATCGAGACGACGATCGCAAGAAGCGCAGTTCCCGCCGTCGAGGCGAGGCGGCTGAAATGAAAGGTGCGGACGGCGCTCGGCCGGGAAAACCCGGCGCGAATCAGGAGCTGTGCCAGCTTTTCGCGCTCGGGAGTGTTGAGTGCGGGTTCGGGAATGCGCTTGGCAACCCATCGAAACAACGAGTTCGCAAACGACGCCGACTCCATGTCGAGATTGGCGGGATTTCCGTAGGCGACACGCATCTTGACGCCGATGTCGGTGATGCGTTCGTCAAACGGGCGATGGCTACCGTATATGGCGACGTATACGGCGAGAGAAATCGCGCCGAACAGAAGCAACACGGTCAGGCTGGCATATACTGCAGACATCGCTGGGACTCAGTACTTCACCTTGAGCAGCTTGCGGATTGTCAGGAACGCCATGACGTCGAGCACGGCGGCAACCTCAAGAATCTTCTGGCCGCTCGGATCATAGAAGAGCGTGTTGGTGTAGCTCGGCTGGATGATGCTGAAGGCCCCGAGCATCACGATCGGCAGGAACCCGACCAATATTCCGCTCATCTTGGATTGGGCGGTAAGCGCTTTGATTTGCTGTTGGAGGCGCTGGCGGGTGCGGACGATTTCGGACAATCGCCCGATAATTATCGCGAGTGAGCTGCCGACTTCCGATTGCACGCGCACGCCAACGACCAGCAGGCGGAGGTCCTCCTGCGGCACGCGCTTGAGCATTTCTTCCAACGCGCGCGCCAGCGGCAGACCGAGGCGGCTCTGCTCGATGGCGGAGCGGAATTCGGTGGAGATCGGGTCCGCGAACTCCGAAACGACTACTTGCAAACCGCGCAGCAGCGTGTGACCGGCTTCGAGTGACGATTTGATCAAATCGAGCGCGTAGGGCAGTTGCTTTGCGAATGCCTTGAGGCGCCGCTGCCGGCGAATCCGGATATAGACTATGGGCAGGGCAGCCATCGCCGCGCCGATTGCGATCGAGATGAGCACCTTGTTCCAAATCGCCTGGCCCGCGGCCAGCCCCGCCGCGAACATCAACAGGATTACGAGCAGAACGTCGGAGATGCGCGCATAGATGCCGGCCTGCCAGAGGTTTTCCTCGAGTTTCTGGAGCAGATTGAGCCGATAGAACCAGTTCAGGAATTCGTGCCCGCTGAGGCGATGGCGATCGGTCTTGGTGATGTCGTCGGCCCCGGTTACGTCGGGCCGCGACATACGTCGCATGACCGTGCGATTGACGCCGGGCCGGATGCCGCCGCGCAGGAACCACATCCCGCAGACCACCAGCACGATGCCCGCGACCCCAGCCGGAATCAAAAGGTCGCTGAGACTCATCGCGCAGCCGTCTTGATAACCTTGGATTCGGTCTTGTAGCCGGCCGTTTCGAGGCGCTGGGTGTACGTCGAGCGGATGCCGGTCGATTGAAAGTGGCCGTTGATTTTTCCCGCCGCCGTGGTGTCGACGCGAACGAACTCGAACAAGTCCTGCATCATAATCATCTCGCCTTCCATGCCGCTGACCTCGGAGATTTTCAAGACTTTGCGCGAACCGTCGGACAGCCGGCTGACGTGAACAATGATGTTGAGGGCAGAGGCAATCTGCTGGCGCATCGCGCGCTGCGGAATCGAGACGCCCGACAGCAGCATCATCATCTCGAGCCGGCCGAGGCATTCGCGGGAACTGTTGGCGTGGATGGTGGCGATGGAACCGTCATGGCCGGTGGACATGGCTTGCAGCATGTCGAAGACTTCGGCGCCGCGGACCTCGCCGACGACAATTCTGTCGGGGCGCATTCGCAGGCAGTTTTTGACGAGGTCGCGCTGAGTGACTTCGCCGCGCCCTTCGAGATTGGAGGGCCGCGTTTCGAGCCGGACGACGTGGGGCTGCTGCAAGGAAAGCTCGGCGGAATCCTCGATGGTGACAATTCGTTCGTCTTCGGGAACGAACGCGGACAAACAATTGAGCATCGTGGTTTTGCCCGAGCCGGTGCCGCCGCAAACGATGACGTTGAGGCGGGCTCGAACGACGGCGAGCAGAAATTCGACGAGGTCCCAGGTGAGCGCTTCCTTCTCGACCAGCGCGCCGATGTCGAAGCGATGCTTACCGAAGCGGCGGATGGAGAGTGCGGGGCCGTCGAGCGCCAGCGGCGGGATGATGGCGTTGATACGCGAGCCGTCGGGCAGCCGGGCATCGACCATCGGCGACGATTCGTCGACGCGGCGGCCGACGCGCGACACGATGCGGTCGATGATGAGCATCAGATGCTGGTCGTCCTGGAAAACGACGTCGGTGGCGTGCAATTTGCCGCGCTTTTCGACGTAAACCTGATTGTGACCGTTGACCAGGATGTCGGTGATCTCGTCGTCGCGGAGCAGGGGCTCGAGCGGGCCCAGGCCGAGCAGTTCATTTTTGAGTTCCTCGATGAGCCGGCCGCGGTCGGTGTCGGTGAGGAGCCGGCCGTCTTCATTGAGGATGTCGTTGATGGCGGCGGTAACTTTGGTGGAGACCATCGCGGGCTCGAGGGTCTCAAGCTTGGAGACGTCGATAGTCTCGAACAGTTTGTTGTGAACTTTGACTTTCAGGCGGCGCGAGCTATCCGCGATAGCGTCCTTGCGCCGTCGGACGGTCGCGCCGATAAGCGAGCCGCCGCCGCTAACAGCGTCCGGGGGACGTCCGCCCTTGGTGACATTCGAGAGTCGATCAGTCAGTCCCATCTTGCATACCTCTTTGACTTCAATGCCTGGACTTCAATGTGTGACGAAGGCGGATTTGAGCCGCGACATGAATGTTTCCTTCAGAGCCGCCGGTTCGACCCGCGGCATCACCAGCGCTGCGAGATCGAGCATCGCGCGCGCGACCGGGGACGACGGCGCGACCTGGAAAAGGTCCTGCGCCTTCATCTCGATGGTTTCGAAAGTGCGATCGTCGGTTGGAATCCTGGCGTAGATGGATTTGGCGAGCGTGGCTTCGATCGCCTTTTCGGTCAGCGGATGAGCGGGGTTGTAGCGATCGAGAATGAAGCGCGGCTCGAGGGTGGTGAGTCCCAGGCGCTCGAATAGATCGATGAACCGCCAGGCGCATCGCGCGGCGGCGATCGACTGGTTGAGGACGTAAAACAGATACTCGGAGCGTTCCCACGCGGCGACTCCGTTTTCGTCCACATGGTCGCCGCAGTCGACGATCACGTAGTCGAACAACTGACGAATCAGATCGAGCACCGTGCCCACCGTGATGTCCGAAACCAGCTCGCCCTCTTCGATTCGCTTGGGCGCGGCCAGCAGATAGACGCCCGATGAATGCTTGGTCAAGGCGGATTCGAGCTGGATCGAATCCAGCTTATGGTCCAGACGCACCAGCGGCATGATGGTCACTTCGGGATCGAGGTTGAGAAAGACCGCGAGGCCGCCGGTCTGAAGGTCGAGATCGACCAACGCTACATGTTGATGCAACGACGCGAGCGCCAGCGCAAGGTTGGCAGCCAGCGAGGTCACACCGACGCCGCCGACCAGGCTGGCGACGGAAATGACTACACCACCTTCGCGGCGCTCGGTGCGCCAGCGCGCCTCGCTCACTTTCAGTAGGGCGCGGGTGGCCTCGCCCGGGTCGAGCGGCATGAACAGAATCTCGTCGGCGCCGGAGCGCAGCGCGCGCTTCATCAGGCCGGCCGAGCGCGCGTTGAGCACGGCGAGCAGAGTCGGGCGCGGTGAATTGAGCGACTGGCTCTGGAGAAAACTGAGGGCGGCCTCCTCATTGCCGATGACCATCACCAGGGTTGCGTCGGGCGGCGTGGCGGCGTTCTCGGAGAGGTTCGCGGCGGTGGCGGCTTCGCCCTCGACAATCTCAAGCTGAGGCTCGGACAACGCCGCCAGTACCGTTTTGAGCTGGGTGCGCTGCTCGCCGGGATCGCCGACCAGCATGACTTTCATCGTGCTGCGACGACCTTCACCTTTTGATCCGTTGAATGGCACTCGATCTTTCTCCCGGGGGCGTCTAGAAGCGGGGCCGGGCCGCATCGGGCGGCTCGATCGGTTTGGTCTTGATTTCGTCTGAGTTCATCTCGCCGCGATTGGTGGGCAAGAAAACCTGCCCGCCCGCGGGCAGCGGCCGGACAATCTCGGGCGTCACGCTCATCACGAGGTCGCTCTCCTGGTCCGAGTAGGAAGTGGTGCGGAAAAGACCTTTCACCCACGGGATGTCGCCGAGGTAGGGAACCTTCTGCACCTGAGAGGTCTTTTGGTGGAGAATGAGGCCGGCGAGGATCAACGTCTGGCGGTCTTTGAGGCGCACCATCGTCTCCGCGCGCCGAGTTACAAAGGCCGGGACCGTGAAGCCGAACAGGCTAACGCCTTGAGCGAAGTCAGGCTGGGAGACTTCGGGTTTGACCAGCAGCTCAATATCGTCGCGGCCGACCACGGTCGGAATGAACTCGACCGAGGTGCCGTAGGTTTTGAAGACGATGGTCGAGTTGAGCGCCTGGGCGATTACGATGGGAATCTCGCCGCCGGACAGAAATTTCGCCTTCTCGCCGGAGTTCGCCAGCAGATGCGGCTCGGCGAGGATTTTGCCGAGGCTGTGATTCTCGAGAAACTGGAAGAATGCCTGCCACATAACGTCAGCGTTTTCCGCGGCCAGGCCATAGGTCACGGTCGATGACAACAACAGCGGAATTATCTGGCCGCCGGCGGGGATGACTCCGTTCGGCGAGGTGGTTCCCGACAAAGATCCGGACGAGGCCGAGCTCTGAAGAGTGCTATTCGGGCTGTACGGCGTCGCGACGGTGCCCGGCAGACCTACAATCGACAGGCCCATCTTGGAGAATGCAACCGAGAGGTTGATGCCCTGGTTTTCCAGCTTCTGGCGGTCGAGCTCGGCCACAATCGTGTTGAGCATCACCTGCTGGCGGCCGCTGGCGTCGATCCGGACCGTCCGTTCGTCGTAGCGTCCGTTAGCGTCCCAAATCGCGAGCGTGGTGAAACCGGGTTGATGGGCGATCAGGTTGAGCTGGAACGGATCGATCACCTGCACGTCGGCAATCTTCGAGTCGGCGACCGAGATGCGGGTGACGCGCCGCTGAAAGTCGATTACCTCGGAGGTGCCCATCATGAGCGAGATGGCATCCGGCGGCAGGTAATGCTTTCCTCCGGAAACAGTGTCGTCAGGGTAGGCAACGCCTGAATCCAGGACCGAAGGATCATTTCGATATTGACCGGCGTGCGATTCGAGCGGTCCAACCGACGGGCTTGGCTCGTACGCCTGAACGGCCCGGCCCGGTTCGGCAGGCTTGTTCCACGATGCGTCAAAGGAGGACGAAGGCTGGTCGGGGATCTTCGCGCTATAGGGTAAAGCCGGCGACAAAGAGGACGACGAACTGGCTAGCGAATCAGGCGTTGCAGGTGATATCGGCGATGGCGCGCCCGCTCCCGGCCGAGCGTCGAGTCCCTCATCGCTCAACGGCGGCGGCGCCTTACCAGGCGTGGTTGGCGAGCCGGGGGTCGCGGCTGCGAACGCATTGAGGTCGTAATTGACTTCGCGATCCGAGGTGCTGGTAACGGTAACTATCCAGCGTCCCGCGCCCGCGCTGAGCATCGTGAGCTTGCCCGGCGGCGAGTCGTAACTGACGAAGGCGTTCGGGTTGTTCGCGACCTTAAACAACGGCTTGGTGCCTGGCTTGATATCGCTGATCACGTAGGTCTCGCCGGCGTTCATCGAAACCGGAACCCAATCCGTCACATCTTTCACCTGGGCTGGTGCGGATGTGGCGCTGACGGCCAGCAGGAATCCGACGGACGCGAACAGTCGGCCGAATTTTGCTTTTGCCGCCCGCCAAATGTCTGTGTGTATACTTTTGCGTACCCTCATGGCTTCCCCCCTGCTGCCATCTGCGATCATGGAACTTGATAAGTCTTTGGCGCCGGCTCGTACCCTGGATCCCCGGGTCTGAGCGGCGCGAGATTCGTCGACGCGTGACCGTTTAAGGCCTCGGCGCGATTAGCCACGAAGGCGCTCTCGGGCGGTTCGGAAAAGCTCGCGGACCACGCCGGCTTGGCCGACGAAACCGGAGACTCCGGCGGGTCGGGCAATCCGGGAGCCGCAGGCATAGGCGGCGGCTGTGAAGCGGCGGGCGGCGCGTCCTGATGCACTTCATCTTGATGCGCTTCAAAAGAGGTGCGCCGCCCCATGCCGGAATGGATGAAGGACATCGCCTCCGACGACTTGCCATCGCGCATCACTTCGATTCGAAACGCCGTCGGTCCATGCGAAGCCGCATGCGCGGCGAGCGCCGGCGCCGGCTGTATCTGCATCACGGGCAACGTCGAGCCGATTGCGGCGGGGGCGTCGCCGTCATGCAAAAGCTGGGTCAACGCGATCCCTCTGGTCGCGACGATCTTGGAGTCGCTGTAGTTGCGCATGGCCAGACGTAGCAGCCCCTCGCGGCTGGCGAGAGTAAGTTTCTCGGCGTCCGCGGGAGTCACCAGCAGCGTGACGACTTTCACCACTTCCGGAGTGTCCTTGACGTGCTCGATTTCCTGAGCGACCGCCAGGACCTCGATATTCTGGAGAACGATGCGCGAGAAAGACGGCTCGTTCGGGCCAGTACCGGCGACAGCAACCAGGATGTCGACACGGGTATGCGGCTCGACGAAGCCTGCGATATCCGCGACTTCGTCCACCGGCATCGACATCGCACGCATCCCGGCTGGGATCAGCAGGGGCATCACGCCCGAGGTTTTTTCGCCCATGAAGAGCTTGCTTGCGACCACCGGCTCATTGGCGACGAACTCGTTCTTGGCGAACGAGCCGGCCACGGCCTGCGGATCGGTGAAGGCGCCCTGCGGGACGCTGTCGCGCGCCCAGCGGACCAATTTGACGGCATCGGGCTCGAGTTTGGCGCCGAGCGGTATGTCGTGGGCGGCGACCAGCACTTCGACCGTGTGCGCCATCGCGCGCTGTACTTCGGACTCGCGTTTTCTGATGGCGGAAAAGACCACGATCGCGGCCAGCACCGCGCCCATACCCGCAAGGATCAAGAACACTATAGGTCGTTTCATCTATGCTCCCCTTTCATTCGCGACCCGCCGACACTGACTGCTCCCCACGAGCAGGTTTCAAGCGCTCAAGTTCTCATCGCGACCCCCGCCGCGAGCCGCGCCGAACCGCGCAGCTGAAACTTCCTGAAGTCACTGTTTCCCTCTCATCCAGCGGTCTAATTCGTCTCCCGTCTCCGGATTTGCGCGGCGGGGCACTCGGGTCCCCGCCGCCTATCCCTGGTTTCGGTATTCGGCCTCGCTGGCCTTGGGGTCTCTCTGCTACGCGCCCGACAGAGTCGAGGTCACGTTGGCGATAATCGAGTTGATCCCGCCTTCGAGGCCCTGGTACGCGATGTACCCAGCCACCGCAATCGCTGCGATGATCAGCACGTACTCAGTCATCGTTTGACCCTTCCGGTTTGCGCGGACTCGAACAACGAATTGGTTGACGTACTTCATTGTCGATGTCCCTCCTTGTCGTTTGCGCCGTCGCAACGACTTGTTCGCGAGAACCAGCGGTCTTTTACGCACCCTTCAGAGTTGCGGTCACGTTGCTGATGATCGTGTTGATGCCGCCTTCGAGGCCCTGGTACGCGATGTACCCGGCCACCGCGATCGCCGCGATAATCAGCACGTACTCGGTCATCGTCTGTCCCTGCTTGCTCTCGCGGACCCTAACCATGAGTTTGTTGATATAGTTCATTATTGATGTCCTCCTTTGCGCGTTTCGTCAGCGCAATCGATTTGTTCATGCCAACCGGGCTGTTGACCGCCGGTGGTGTTTGGCTGCCGAAGCCCGCTTCCACATCGATCGCCGCTCCTTTGCGGCTTGCGGCTCTCGGCGCCTTGTAATGAGGTGTAATTGCACCACTCATGCCAGCAATCGCTCCGAGTGAAAGTTGGCGTAGCCGCCCAAAGCAAACCGCGCATGCGAATGTGCGTCCGCCCGTGTCGCATCGCGATACATCGAGTGATTCAGGCTCCCGCGCGGCGTCCCATCTTCATCGCAACGGGGTAGGCAATCGCGTGCCGCCTTTGCCATAATCGGCCCATGCTGCGCGACCGCGTCTCATCTGTATGGCCGTCGGCTCTCGCGCCGATTCTCGGCCACGCGATGGCGGCGATCGCGCTCGCAATCGCGCTCTCCGGATGCGCCCCGTCGGCGCTGACTGCGGCGCGCGACCAAATGTCGGCCGCCAATTATCCGGCAGCGCGTCAGGAACTGGTCGCTCTCTCAGCCCGCAGCGATCTGAGTCCGAGCGAGCGGCGCGAGGTGAAAGACGACCTCTGCCTCTGTGACTTCAAGATCGGCCGTCCGACCTACACGCTCGCCGAGCAGCGCGGCGTATGCCTGGACGCGGCGAAGGAGCCGGGCAGCCAGAGCGATTCGATTATCGCGCAAATAGACGACGCCCAGCGCGGCAAGGACACTCAGGAGGTCGAAGCGGCCCTGTCCGAGCACGATCTGGCCGACGCCGAGCGCGCCGCAACCGATTATCAGAGCTTGCCCGGCGACGATCCCGCGAGGGTTGCCCGATGGTCGAAGGAAATCTGGACGTTGGCGGACGCGCAGGTGTTCGCTGAACCCGCCGCCAAGAAACGCTCGCTCGGCGCCGCTATCTCCGAGGCGCGCAGGAATTATCCCAACGTCAAGAAAATGGACCAAAGCCAATTCACACGATGGGTCGCGAAGACCACGACAGTCTCCGGCACCCCAATTGTTTCAAGAATCGAGATGAAGGACTCTACGGTGAAGCTGTTCGTCGACGACGCGAACCTGCAGCTCGCGGCGCTCAGCCTCGACCGGCTCGCCACCATCAACGACGGGATGGCGGCGCGATGCGGTTGCGACGCACGCACCAACGTGGCCGTCGCCGAGACCGGCTTCCCCGCCTACTTCATCAGGCTGGATCCCGAGACTCGCATGTCCGAAGTGATGATCCTGCCGCGCGGCGATCGCGCGATCGTATCGGCCGTCGCGAACTAATCCACCGCTCGCCCGCCAGCCCTCGCCTGCTTAGTGATAAAAACTATTTTGTGCTACTCATTTTAGCTGTTTGAGATTGGCAATTGCGCTGCCGCGTCGGCGGCCGCGCGGTCCCGGGAGCTGCGAACATCTTGTATGCACTTATGCAGCGCTGGTCCTTGACGATTGCCGTTATCGGCTGCTCTCCGGTTGCCGCGCTGGCGAACGACTGGGGGATGGGCGATTCGAACTCGAAGATCCCCCGAGCAGCGTCTTCAATGCGGTCTCGACCCCGGCTCACGAAATCAATACTGTCGCGTTCTTCGTTATCTCGATCACAGGGGTGATTTTCCTGATTGTCGGCGGGCTGCTGACGTACAGCATCGTGCGTTTCCGCGTCCGCCCCGGCGACGACGGCCGCGAGCCGCCGCAGGTGTACGGCAGCAATCCGATCGAGTTCGCCTGGACCACGGTCCCCGTCCTCATTGTATTAGTCCTAATCCTGATAACGGCCCGTACCATATATACGGTGCAGGCGGCGGCGCGGCCGCCCGGCGCTATCAGCGTTCACGTGATTGCGCACCAGTGGTGGTGGGAGTTCCGCTACCCCAACCTCGGCGTCGTTACTGCCAACGAACTTCACGTTCCGCTCAGCGATCCGAAAAGCCCGACGCCGACGTTTCTCGACCTCGAGTCCGCCGATGTCGCGCACAGCTTCTGGGTACCACGCCTCGCAGGCAAAACTGACGTCATCCCGAATCGGAAAAATTCCATGTGGATCGATCCGCACGTCGCCGGAACCTACCTCGGGCAGTGCGGCGAGTACTGCGGCACCGAGCACGCGATGATGCTGCTACGGGTGATCGTCGAGCCGCGCGCCGACTTCGATCGATGGGTCGCCACGCAGAAGCAGCCGCCCGCCCTCGACGCGTCGGTCGCGCACGGGCGCCAGGTGTTCGAGACCACCGCCTGCGTCAACTGCCATACAATTCAAGGCACCGCGGCAGTCGGGCGTTTCGGCCCCGACCTGACTCATCTGATGACGCGCGAGACGATCGGCTCGGGCGTCGCCATGAACACACCCGATCACCTGAAGGTCTGGGTAAGCGATCCCAGCGTCATGAAGCCCGGCGCACTGATGCCGGCAATGAATCTCGGCGACAAGGACCTCAACGACCTGGTCGCGTACCTGGCGACACTGCGCTGACCTGGAGACACGGACATGGCAGGCACCATCGATCAGGAAATTGCTCTCGGCGCCGTCGACGATGCGGATTCGCTGCCTCTACTCGGCAAACTCCACGAATGGGTCGTCACGGTCGATCACAAGCGCCTCGGCATCATGTACATCGCGGGCGGCCTCTTCTTTCTTGTGGTCGCCGGCCTGCAAGCTCTAACGATCCGCCTTCAGCTCGCCGTCCCCGACGCCGGCATCGTGCCTCCGCAGGTATTCAACCGCCTGTTGACGATGCACGGCACCGCGATGGTCTTCCTGGTGGGTATGCCGATCCTGACCGGCTTCTTCAATTACCTGGTGCCGCTCATGATCGGCGCGCGCGATCTCGCCTTCCCACGCCTCAACTCGTTCGGTTTCTGGCTATGGTTCTTCGGCGCGCTGCTTCTCTACTTCAGCTATATCGGCGGCGACGGCCTCTACGGCGCGGGCAGCGCGCCGGATGTGGGCTGGTTTGCCTACGCACCGCTGACCGAGCTGCCGTTCTCGCGCGGCAACAGTACTGACTATTGGATACTGAGTATCTTTCTGACCAGCGTCGGCACGACTGCGACCGCCATCAACATAATCACCAGCGCATTCTGCATGCGATGCGAAGGTATGACGCTCAGCAAGATGCCAGTGTTGGTGTGGCTCGCGGTCGTCGTCGCGTTTCAGATGCTGGTAGCGCTGCCGCCGCTTTCAGCCGCGCAGGCGATGCTGCTGCTCGACCGCTTCCTTGGCGCGCATTTCTTCGACACTCAGGCAGGCGGTTCGGCAGTTCTATGGCAGCACTTCTTCTGGATCTTCGGTCATCCCGAAGTTTATATCCTGGTCATTCCCGCATTCGCGTTTGCCTCCGAGATCATCCCGGTCTTCTCGCGCAAGGTGATCTTCGGTTACAGCGTAATGGTCGCGGCGTCGGCGGCGATCGCTTTCGTCAGTCTGAGCGTGTGGGCGCATCACATGTTCTCCGTCGGCATGACCCCGGTCGGCAACTCGTTTTTCGCCGCCTCCTCGATGCTGGTCGGCGTCCCGACCGGCATCAAAATTTTCAACTGGCTCGGCACAATGTGGCACGGAAAACTTCGCTTCAAGGTACCGATGCTGTTCAGTCTGGGATTTCTTTTTCAGTTTCTAATCGCAGGGTTGACCGGCATCATGCTGGCGGTCGCGCCCTTCGACTGGCAAGTCACGGATACCTACTTCGTTGTCGCACATTTCCACTATGTACTAGTGGGCGCGATCGTCTTCATGGATTTCGCCGCTATCTACTACTGGTTCCCGAAGGTTACCGGCCGAATGCTCAGTGAGACTCTCGGAAAGTGGCATTTCTGGCTATTCCTGATCGGGTTCCACCTGACCTTCGATACCATGCATTTCTCTGGTCTGCGCGGGATGCCGCGGCGCATTTATACCTATCAGCCGGGCCGCGGTTTGGAGACGCTTAACTTCATCGAATCGATCGGCGCGCTGGTGCAAGGCATCGCCGTGCTCATACTAGTGATCAACGTTATACGCTCGCTCCGCTCCGGCGAAAAAGCTGGCAACGATCCCTGGGATGCGTGGACGCTCGAATGGTCCACCACTTCTCCACCACCGGAATACAATTTCGCCGAAACCCCGAAGGTGCAAAGCCGCCGTCCCCTATGGGACCTGAAACACCCGGAAGACCCGGACTGGAAGTACGAATGAACCGGAGCAGCTTCTAATGGCCGCAGCATCCACCGCGATTCCCGCAACCGCCGTGCGATGGAGCGAAACGCTCCCATATCGCGGCCGCGTCGGCATTGTTGCACTCATCCTCACCGAGTCGGTGTTCTTCTCGATCTTTGTCGTCGCCTATGTCTTTTACCTGGGCAAAAGCCTCACCGGTCCGTTCCCCAAGGACGTCCTATCGCCCCCGATTCTGAATACCATCTGCCTGCTCTCAAGCAGCATCACGATCGTAATCGCGATCCGAGCCTTGCGCGCCGGTTCCATTTTCACTTTCGGCATCTGGTGGTTCGTAACTTTCGCGCTAGGTCTTGAGTTCCTGGCCGGCACGGCTCTCGAATGGCATCGACTCATCTACCACGAAGGCCTCACGATTCGCACTAACCTTTTCGGGACTACTTATTACTCACTAGTCGGTCTGCACGCACTCCACGTCACAGTAGGATTATTACTTATCCTGCTCGTGATGATTCTGACTATGTGCGGCTACATGAACGATCGTCACGTCGAGCGAACCGATGTTCTCTCATGGTATTGGCACTTCGTGGACGCCGTGTGGGTAGTAGTATTCATTACCGTGTACGTGATCGGCCGATGAGCTGACGCAATGGCTATTGAGGAAAATACCGACAGAGTAATCGAAGCTCCCGCGCCGACGGCGTGGCCGATGATCCTGGCGCTGGGCTTGACGCTCGCCTTCGCCGGCCTCGTCACCAACGTCGCGGTCAGCATGGTCGGCATCGTTCTATTTGTCTCGGGCGCCGTCGGATGGTTTCGCGAAGTGCTTCCGGTCGAGCATCGCGAGGCTGTTCGCGTCGAGCCTGCCGTGGAAGCTGTCGTTCCCGCAAAAATCGGGGTCGATTACCTGCAGGTCGGCGAACTGGGTAATCGCGCCGTTCTGCCTCTCGAAATCTACCCGTACTCCGCGGGAATCAAAGGTGGAATCGCGGGCGGCGTCGTCATGGCTGTGCTCGCAACGCTGCAGGGCATCGCGCTTCACGGCAGCCCCTGGTACACCGTCAACATTCTGGCGGCGACTGCGATGGCCAACCTCGCTCACGCCGACACCGCCACGCTTTGCTCGTTCATTCCGCAAGCATTCATCGTCGCGCTGATCATTCACGCCTCCACGTCATTATTGGTGGGACTGCTCTATGGCGTGATGCTCCCGATGTTCCCGCGCTACCCCGCATTGTGGGCGGCGATCGTCGCCCCGCTGCTGTGGACCGGCCTGCTATGGTCGTCGCTCAACGTCATCAATCCGCTGCTTGACGCCCGCATCGAATGGCGATGGTTCATCCTGTGCCAGATCGCCTTCGGCGCCGTCGCGGGTTTCGTAGTCAATCTGACCGAGCGCGTCCATACGATGCAGCATCTACCGTTCGCCGTTCGCACCGGCATCGAGGCGCCCGGCCTCGGCGAGAAACGCGAGGGCCAGGATTAAATTGTACGCGCGCCGGATCAAATCGCTCGTCGCGAGCGCGTCGCTGGCGGCAATCGTGTTCGCCGGATGCGATTCGCTGCCCGGCCGTCCCGCCCAGGCCGACCTACCGCTGCGCCCTTCCGCCGTGACTGACTTCGCCACGCTGTATGGCGAAAATTGTGCCGGATGCCACGGAGCCGACGGCAAGTCCGGCGCCGCGATTGCGATGAACAATCCCGTATATCTTGCGATCATCGATGACACCTCGATGCGCCACGTTATTGCCGACGGTATTCAGGGCACCGCGATGCCGCCGTTTGCCCAAAGCTCAGGCGGCGACTTGACCGATCATCAGATCGACATCTTGATCGCCGGCATCCGCAAAACTTGGGCTGGCGCACCGGATGCAGGCGCGGGCGCCCCACCCTATTCCAGTTCCGCTGGCGATTCGGATCGTGGCGCCCAAGTGTACGCTGCGAACTGCCAGTCTTGTCACGGTCCCGACGGCAAAGGTGGGCCGAACGCCGGTTCCGTCGTCGACGCTTCCTACTTGTCGCTCGTCAGCAATCAGTACCTGCGCACAATCGTCATCGCGGGACGCCCCGACCTCGGCCATCCCGATTGGAAACACTACGTCGCCGGACAACCCTTGACCGCCGGACAGGTCTCCGACGTGGTCGCGTGGCTAGCTTCCAAACGTCCCGCGCCACCTCTGGCTCAGAGCAACTAAAATGACGCCAACTCCTGAAAAGACTACGCGCCGCAATTTCCTCTTTCGTATCGGGATAGTCATTAACGCAATAGCTATTGCACTATTCGCAATACCAATTGTCGGCTACGTACTGTCGCCTGCTCGGCGCTTCACCTGGCTCGACTGGATACCGCTCGGCCTGCTGACTGACTATCCGGAAAATCAGACACGCCTCGCTGAATACGTAAACCCGTTCAAAAAAGCGTGGGATGGCGAGACCGCAAAGATCCCGTGCTGGGTGCGCCACATGACGGGCGACGAGTTCCAGGTCTTCGCGATCAACTGCACGCATCTCGGATGCCCGGTGCGATGGTTCGCCGAGTCAGAACTGTTCATGTGTCCGTGCCACGGCGGCGTTTTCTACTCCGATGGCAGGCACGCGTCGGGACCGCCGCCGCGCGCGCTCTATCAATACAAATACAAAGTCGAAGCGGGCAAACTTTGGATTTACGCTGGTCAATTGCCGACGCTGGGCCAGCCGCAAGCATGATTGAACGGCTCAAATCAGTCGGCCGATGGCTCGACGCACGACTGCAGCTCGGCCAGACAATCGCCGACGTCTCCGCGCATCCCGTGCCGCGCAGCTCCGCGAGCTGGTGGTACATATTCGGCAGCGCCACGCTGGTCGTGTTCATTTTGCAGGTAGTCACCGGCATCTGCCTCGCGACTGTTTATACGCCCGCCGCCGACCGCGCCTGGGATAGCCTTATTTATTTGAACTACCAACAACCGCTCGGATGGTATCTGCGCGCGCTGCACGGTTGGGGCTCCAACTTCATGGTCGCCCTGATGTTCGTGCACATGATCCAGGTCTTCCTGTTCGGCGCCTACAAATATCCGCGCGAACTCACCTGGGTGGCAGGATGCGTACTGCTTTTGAGCACGCTGGGCATGGCATTCACCGGCCAGGTTCTTCGCTTCGATCAGAACGCGTACTGGGGCCTCGGCATTGGCGCGTCGATCGCCGGACGCACTCCGATCATCGGCTTCAAGGTCGTCGATCTCATTCTCGGCGGACCGATCATCGCCGGCGAGACGCTGTCGCGCTTCTTCGCGCTGCACGTATTCGTGATTCCCGCGCTGCTGATCGGCTTCGTCGGCCTGCATCTCTACCTGGTGCTGAGGCTCGGCATCAACGAATGGCCGATGCCCGGTCGAATAGTCAGACGCAATACCTACTTGCAGCAGTACCAGGAGTTAGTACACGCCGACGGCGAGCCGTTCATGCCGTTCGCCGCGCAAAAGGATCTCGTCTTCGCAGGACTCATCATATTGAGCCTGCTCGTCGTCGCCGCAGTGGCGGGCCCGATCGGTCCCAACGGCCAGCCCGATCCGACAATCATCCAGACCGTCCCGCGTCCCGACTTTTTCTTCCTCTGGCTATTCTCTCTGTTCGCATTATTGCCGCCGTGGACCGAGACGGTGCTTATGCTGACCGGTCCGGTCGCCGTCATCGGCCTGCTCTTCGCGCTACCCTTCATTTCTGGAACGGGCGAGAAGAGCTGGCATCGGCGCCCTTTCTCGGTCGTGATCGTCATCCTCGCCGTCACGACTATCGGCACGCTCACCTGGCTCGGTACGTTCTCGCCATGGTCGCCTGTGATGGACGCGTGGAGCGCCGCGCCGACGCCCGTTGACTATGTGAAGGGCCGCACTCCGCTCGAGCTTCAAGGCGCGTTGCTCGTGCAGAGCAAGCAATGCCGCAACTGTCACTCGCTCGGCGGACAAGGCGGGATGCGCGGTCCCGCGCTCGACGATACCGCCACGCGACTCACGCGCGACCAGATCGTTCGACAGATAATTCAAGGTGGCGGCAACATGCCGGCCTACGGAAAGAACCTGACGCCTGCGGAGGTCAACGCGATCGTCGCATTCCTCGCCACGATGCATCCGCGCGGCGAGCCTCCCGCGCGCGACTCGGCACAACCCGCCGCGCCGGCATCGCAGTGAACTCTCTAATACAGACCGCCTTCGATTCGTGGACGCCGCCAATCGCCACGATTGCGATGCTGCTCGTCACTGCCGCAATCTACGCGCGCGGCTTCGTGCGACTGCATCGCCAAATGCCGCGACGCTTCCCCATCTGGCGACTCGCGACCTTCATGGCCGGGATTGCGGCGCTCTTCATCGCAATCGCGTCGCCGCTCGAGGAACTCGACGACCTGCTGCTGCAAATTCACATGACGCAGCATCTTTTGCTGATGCTGGTCGCGCCGTCACTCCTGCTAGCAGGCGCGCCGGCGATCGCAATCGTGCGAGGCCTGCCTCCGCGGATTGCCAAGGCCGTCGTCGGACCAATCCTCCGTTCGAGCGCGGTGCGAGTCGTCTTCGAGTGGCTGACGCAACCGCTCGTGTGCTGGCTCGCATTCGCCGCCGCGACCTGGGGATGGCATGTGCCCGCCGCCTTTCAGCTCGCGCTCCGCTCCGACGGATGGCACGTGGTCGAGCACGCCTGCTTCTTCACGACCGCGCTGATGTTCTGGTACCCGGTCGTCCAGCCATGGCCGAGCGTCGCACGATGGCCGCGATGGACGATGCTCCCGTATCTCCTGCTCGCCGACGGGCAGAACACCGTCCTCGCCGCGCTGTTCATGTTTTCCGATCGGTTGATTTATCCTCTCTATGCGACCGCGCCGCGCATCGCGGGGTTCACTCCGCTTGGCGATCAGATTGTCGCCGGCGCTATCATGTGGGTGCCCGGCTCGATTTTCTATCTGGTGCCCGCAGCGTTAATCATGTTCCAGATGCTCGCGCCGCAAAACCTGTCGCGCCAATCGGCGCGCGAAGATGAAGTTCGTCGCGGACTCGCCGGCCAAGTTCCAGCGGCGCCGCGTTTGTAGAAGGAGACACCCATGCCAGCATCGATTTCGCTAACCGAGCGCCCTGCGTGGAAGGCCTTGCAGGCGCATTACAACCAAATCCATAGCCGCCATCTGAAGGCGATGTTCGACGAAGACCCGAAGCGCGGCGAGCGCCTCGTCGTCGAGGCCGCCGGCTTGTACTTCGACTATTCCAAGCATCGCGTGACCGATGAAACCATCCGATTGCTACTCGCCCTGGCCGACGAGGTCGGACTGCGCGGGCGCATCGACGCGATGTTCCGCGGCGACAAGATTAACGTCACCGAAAAGCGCGCCGTCCTGCATATCGCGCTGCGCGCCCCGCGCGGCACCTCGATCGGCGTCGACGGCGACGACGTGGTGCCCAAGGTCCACGAGGTGCTCGATCGCATGGCGGACTTTTCGGCGCGCATCCGCGACGGTTCGTGGAAAGGTCACACCGGCAAGCGCATCCGCAACATCATTAATATCGGGATCGGCGGTTCCGACCTCGGCCCGGTGATGGCGTACGAGGCGCTGCGCCACTACAGCGATCGCAATCTGACCGTGCGTTTCGTCTCCAACGTCGACGGCACCGATTTCGCCGAGGCCACGCGCGACCTCGACCCGGCCGAGACGCTGTTTATCGTTTCGTCGAAGACGTTCACCACGCTCGAGACGATGACCAACGCGCACACGGCGCGGGACTGGTCTCTGGCCGCGCTTGGCGACGACAAAGCGGTCGCCAAGCATTTCGTGGCGGTCTCGACCAATGCCGCCGAAGTGACGAAGTTCGGCATCGACACCAAAAACATGTTCGGCTTCTGGGATTGGGTCGGCGGCCGCTACTCGATGGACTCCGCAATCGGCCTGTCCACGATGATCGCGGTCGGCGCCGACAATTTCCGCGCGATGCTGTCGGGCTTCCACTCGATCGACGAGCATTTTCGCACCGCGCCGTTCGCGCGCAACCTGCCGGTCCTGATGGGCCTACTTTGCCTCTGGTACAACGATTTCTTCGACGCGCAAACCGTCGCCGTGCTGCCATACGAGCAATACCTGAAGCGCTTTCCCGCGTATCTGCAACAACTAACGATGGAATCGAACGGCAAGCACGTCACGCTCGAAGGCGCACCGGTCAACTACCAGACGGGACCGATTTACTGGGGCGAGCCCGGCACCAACGGCCAGCATTCGTTCTACCAGCTAATCCATCAGGGGACGAAACTAATCCCATGCGACTTCATAGGATTCTGTCGCGCGCTCAACCCGCTAGGACGCCATCACGACCTACTGCTATCAAACATATTCGCACAAGCCGAAGCGCTGGCATTCGGCAAAACTCCCGAGCAGGTAAAGGCCGAAGGCACACCAGACTGGCTGGTGCCGGCCAGGGTATTCGAAGGCAACCGCCCGTCGACGGTAATACTGGCCGACGAACTAACTCCCGAAGTGCTGGGCAAGCTGGTAGCACTCTACGAGCATAGCGTCTTCACCCAAGGCGCAATATGGAACATAGACTCATTCGATCAGTGGGGCGTAGAGCTAGGCAAAGTACTAGCCCAAAAAATAATCCCAGAACTGGAATCCTCCAAGGAACCAGCGCTCGCGCACGACAGCTCAACGAATGCGCTCATTCGGAGGTATCGAGCTCGGCGCAAGAGTTAGCTTCCAAGATTGGGGCGGTCGCACTCTATTGACAATATTGTAAGAACTAAGTTACAAGATTGTAAGTAGTCGATTCCGCCCGAATCCGCAAAAGGAAGTCGCCGCCATGGATACTCCCGAGTTGTGGCAGTTCACCAGCTCCCATTTCAACGAGAAGGCGCGCTGGGCGCTGGATTTCAAGCGCGTGCCGCATATCCGCCATTCGCTGGTGCCCGGCTTTCACGTCTCCGTCGTCAAGAGGATGACCGGCAAGACGCACGTCCCCGTGTTGAAGCTCAACGGCGAGGTTATCTCGGACTCGAGCAAAATTATCGACGCGCTCGAGCGCGCGTATCCCGAACCGCCCCTCTATCCCGCCGACCCCGACGAACGCCGCCGCGCGCTCGAACTGCAAGCCTGGTTCGATGAGGAACTTGGACCGTACATCCGGCGCTGGATTTTTCACGTCATCCTGCCATACCCGGCGTTTGTGCGCGCGGCCTTCGTATCTCATGCGCGCCCTGCAGTGCAATTCGCGAATCGCGCGATGGCTCCCGTCATCGGCTTCGTCATGCGGCGCCAGATGGACATCAGCCCTGCCACTGCCGAAGTCGCGCGCGGCAAGACGATGGCGGCGATGGATCGGCTGCGGGACGAGTTGCGGCCGTCGGGCTTCCTGGTGGGCGATCGCTTCACGGTCGCCGACCTTACAGCGGCGGCCCTGCTCTCTCCGCTGGTCCGACCGCCGGAATTTCCGTATCCCGCCAAGACCGTGGGTCCACTTCCGGAGCCGTTCGCGAAAATCAGGGATTCGGCCTCGACCCATCCAGCGTTTCAATGGACTCTCAAAACTTATCGGGATCATCGCGGCAAATCGGCCGAGGTCGCTGCTGCCGCGAGCGCCGCCAGGATCAAAGTGGATGCGAGCCGGACCGCGACGACCGAGCGGCACTAGCTCCAGGAGCCATCCTGCGACGGCGTCGGCTCGGGAGCGTACCGCGACTCGGCGGCGTCGAAACGCTACGGAGACGCGGAGCGCCATCCTGGACGCCGCCGAGCGCCGCCTGCTCGGCGGGGGCCCGGAGGCGATTCGGCTCCAGGAAATCGCCGCCGACGCGGGCATCTCGCATCCCGCGATCCTGCATCATTTTGGCAGTCGCGAGGGTCTGGTCGAAGCGATGGTCCTGCGCGGCATCACAAGGCTTCAGACACAATTCCTAGAGGGGTGGCCGAGCGCGAAAGAACCGGACATCGAGGGTGTTCTCGAGCGCTTCTACGAGGTCGCTTCGCGCCGCGGAATGGCGCGCCTGCTGGCCTGGCTGATTCTTTCCGGTCATAGCTACCGGACGATGAAGCCGGGCGTCTTTAAGCCCGCGGCCGAAAGGATGCATGCCGGCCGGGTTCGCCGAGCTCACAACGAGGGCCGACGCTCCCCGAGTTGGAAGAGACGCTGTTCGCTGCTTCCTGTCTCTTTATTCTGGTGCTCGGCGATTCGTTGTTCGGAGCCAGCGTCCGGCGAGCGCTAGGTCTCGGTTCCGAGGCCGACAGCACCCGAAGATTCCGCCGCTGGCTGAGCAAAGTTGTAGAGCGAATGGATTCGCGCCACCCTTCGCCGGCCCGTCCTTCGCGCGGCTAGACTAAGCGTTGTGGCGGATCAAGCCTTGCGCAGAATCCACAACTGATCTTTGCCGTAGGCCGGTGGCGAACGGAAAAAGTCCGAGTACTCGGCTATCACTTCAAAGCCCGTCAGCTCGAACAGGTATCTCATTTCCTGACGCGTCGCCCATCTTAGCGTCCACGAGCTTTCTTCGGACGCTAGTGTTATCCCGGCCTCGTCCAGTTCTTCGATTCGATAGGTCTCCGTGACAAGCTGACGAACCGGATCGTTTATCCGCTCAAGGACTCGCCGCACTACTGTGTGTCCCGTATTCGGATCTTTCACGCGGCGCTCGGGGTTCGGCGACGGGACGCCAGGCGCACAGTATTCCAGCCGAGGATCGAACAGATCGATGACGAAGTGGCCGCCGGGAAGCAGGCTCCGATGCACGCGTCGCAGGGCCAGGCGCCGCTGCTCGGGCGTCGTCAAATGCTGAAACGCTCGAAACGGCACGATAGCCAGCCGGAAGGACTGGTCCAGGTGAAACGCGGTCATGTCCATCTGATGAAGGCTCACCCTGCCCCTGACCTCCGGGGTTTCGGCGGCAGCCTTCGCGCGCGCGATCGCGAGCATACCCTCGGAAGTGTCGATGCCGACGATCTCGAATCCCGCTGCCGCAATCGGCCACAGCACGCGTCCGGTTCCAGTCGCCAACTCGAGCACCGGTCCGCCGAACTCGCTCGCACACTCGACATAAAAGGACAGGTCGCCTTTCACAGGTCCACTCTCGTGCGCTTCGCGGGTGAAGACATCGTAAAATGCGACGCCCAGTTTGCTCTGGTAGTAGGAGTTAGGATCTCGATCGCCGGTCTTCATCGCAATTAAGTTACAACCAGGGAATCGTCTCCGCCATTGCTCGCCTCGACAAAGCGCTGGACGGGGCCACAGGTGGCGGGTAGATGTAACGGTCATGCCGCTTGAATCCTCGATCGTCGGGAGCGCCGGGACGCCAATCGTCGCCGAGATCGATTCGCGCTGGACGATGGCTTATGCCGCCGCGCTTGGCGACGCGATTCCCTGTTACATGGACACCGTGCGCGGCGTATTGGCGCATCCGATGTTCCCGGTCTGCTTCGAATGGCCGGTGCAGGTCGCGATGCGCGCGCAATTCGAGAAATCCACCACCCTCACGCGCGCCGAGGCGATGCGCGCGGTACACGCGACGCATGACACGGTGCTGTATCGCGCGATTCGACCACCGGAGCGCCTGACGACGCGCCTCACGGTCGCGGGTGTCGAGCGGCGCCCGCCCGGCGCCTACATGGTCACGCGCCTCGACACCGTCGACGAGGCCGGGAAGCCGGTCTGCACCAGTTGGTACGGCGCGATCTATCGCGGCGTCGAGGTCAACGGGCCTGATGCTCCCGCGAAGTTGGCGCCCGCGCCGGCGGAACCGATTGTCGAGGAGGGTGAGCCGCTTTCCGAGTTCCAGGTCGACGTGCCGGCGGGCATGGCGCACGTTTACACCGAGTGCGCGCGAATCTTCAATCCGATTCACACCGACGCCGCGGTCGCCCGCGCCGCCGGACTGCCCGAGATCATCCTGCACGGGACCGCGACGCTCGCGATGGCGGTATCGCGAATCGTCGAGAGCGTGGCGGGCAAGGATCCGGCGCGAATTGAACGAGTCGCGTGCCGTTTCGGCGCGATGGTTACGATGCCTTCGACGCTGACCGTGCGCCTGCTGGCTCGCAACGACAGCGCGAGTCAGACCGTTGTCTTCTTCGAAACGTTGAGCGGCGAGGGCCGGCTCGCGGTCCGCGACGGGATGGTAATCCTGCGCGCATAGCGCGGCGCGGCCGGGACCTCTCCAACCCCGGCGCGGATTGGGTCTCTTCCGCCCGGTCTTCTAGGCGCGGCGGACGGTCGGCTTGCGGAACGTCCGGTAGGTACGGCCTTCGGCCAAGCCAAACCGGTTCAACATCCGGTAAACCGTGTAACGCGACACGCCCAGCAGTTCAGCCGCGCGATGACAGTTGCCTTCGGTCGCCTGCAACGCACGAATCAGCGCGAGTTTCGATGCCTCACGGATGACGGCGTCGAGCGAGTACGGCCAGCTCTTTGCGGAATCGTTGGCCCCGCCCTCGACCAGTTCGAGCGCGCCACTCGGAACCGTTGCGTTGATCGGCTCGCCGAGCGCCTCCGGATCCCCATCGTCGCCGCCAAACGGCAAATCGTCGAGATCGATACGGTCGCTTTCGGTCATCAGAACCGCACTCTCGATTGCATGGCCGAGCTCGCGGACGTTGCCGCGCCACTGATTGGCGCATAACGCGTCCATAGCGTTGCGCGAAACGAACTTTACGTCCTTGCTGAACAGGCGATTGTAGTGCTCGATAAAATGGGCGATGAAAGCCGGGATTGCGTCGCGCCGCTCGCGCAGCGGTGGAATCACGATGGAGGCCGCGTTGAACCGGTAGTACAGGTCGTCGCGGAATTGCCCCGCCTTGACCATCGCCTTCAGATCGCGATTGGTCGCCGCGACCAGCCGGATATCGACCGAGTAGGTCCTTGACGAACCGACCGGCTGGATCTCATGCGTCTCGACCGCGCGCAGCAGCTTGGGCTGCAGCCGCAGCGGGAGCTCGCCGATTTCGTCCAGGAACAGCGTCCCGCCATTTGCGGAGCGGAAATATCCCAGCGAATCCTCGCGCGCGTCAGTGAAAGCGCCGCGCACGTGGCCAAACAGCTGCGATTCCGCCAGTGACTCGACCAGGTTCGAGCAATTGAAAGTCACGAAGGGACCGCCCGGCGCCGAGCCCAGCGTATGCAAGGCTCGCGCGACCAGCTCCTTGCCGGTACCGGACTCGCCGTGAATCAGCACGGTAGCCTTGTACGGACTCAGACGTGAAACGGTTTTCAATACCTTGCGCACTTGCGCCGACCGCACCACCATCCCGCCAACCCGCTCCGACCCGTGCGCAAGATGCTCCAGGCTCAGCCACTCGTTCGCGGCGTCTACCGGTTCGGCGCGCAAATCATGCGCGGCCGTTACCGGAGGTCCGCTTGAGTACTCTTGAAGGCGCATCTTGATTTTCTCCCCGCGACGACCCTTGACCTACAGTTAGTTACTAAACCTGCCCTGTCAGTTTGTAGGGTTTTGGATATAATCCAGTAGGGGCTGGTATGTCAAGCCGCTTGAGCGGCAATTTTACCTTCTGGCTTAAGCAAAGTGAAGCCCATTTGGTTCTTGATGTCTCGCCTTCGCCGCGCCGATGGAACTGAATCATGGCTGGCTTAATTTGTAATTGATACAGACTCTCGCCCCCGCCGCCTCAGTCCCGCCAATTTTGCAGCATCGCCGCCATGTATTTTTTTCCGTTCGACGGCCTATCGATTCGCGCACCAGCGCTTTCGCCGTCGCGACCCGTAATTTATTCACTGTCAAATTGTCGATGGTGCAGCGCGTCGACGATTGCTATGACTATTTCGTTCCAAAACCAGCCCAGGCTTGGGCCAGCACTGACGACGGGAGGAAATGGTGATGAAGATGCTAGTTATCGTCGCTCGTATTCTCTTGGGCCTGGTGTTCTTTGTGTTCGGCTTGAACGGCTTCCTGCATTTCATGCCGAATCCTCCGCCCACTCCCGCCGCGGGCGCATTCTTCGGCGCGTTGATCCAAACCCGCTACATGTTCACGCTGATCTTCGGCACCCAGGTTTTAGGAGGAGCGCTGCTGCTGCTGGGCGTCGCGGTGCCCTTTGCGCTGATCATTCTAGCGTCTGATATCGTGAACATCGTCTTCTTCCACATTTTTCTATCGCCGGTGCCCATGCAGATAGTGATCGCGCTCGTGGTGACCGCCCTCGAGGCGTTCCTGGCATGGCAGTATCGCGACGCGTTCGCACCCCTGTTCCGCAGCGCGCCCCGCTCCTGACCGCACCCTGCGAGGCGGCGCGGCGGGCGCGAGGGCGTTCAGGAGGGCCCGATTCCGGTAAGGCTGATGCTATATGGGCTGCTCGGATCGTTCCCGACGCTCACCGCCATGCTTGCGCTCTCCGGCGAGCCGCCACCGGTCGGCGTGAACGTCACCGCAATCGTGCACGACGAGTTAGCGGTTACCATCGATCCGCAAGTGCCGCCGCTCACCGCGAAATCGCTCGCATTCGCGCCGCCGATACTTTCGCCCACGGGCAGCGAAAATCCCGATTTGTTGGTGACCGTGACGTCCTTGGTCTTCGAAGGTGTCGCGGAGCCCAGCGTGCCATACGCAAGCGTGAGCGGCGCGACGGTCGCCGGAATCGTCGGCCCGGTGCTGAGCGCCACCATGTACGGACTCAGCGGATCGGGACTGTCAGCGACCGTCAGCGTCGCTGATTCTGAGCCCAAGGCACCCGGCGTGAAGGTCACATAGAGCGAGCAGGAGGTTTTGGCGGCCAGGGTTCCCGCGCAGGTACCGCCGGTGATTAAGAAGTCAGACGCGTTGGTCCCGCTGAAGCTTTCGCTGAGCGTCACCGGTTGGGTTTGATAATTGACCACGCCGAAGGCCTCGAGACCCTTGGCGCCGAACTTTACGTCACCGAATACCAGGCTGCTCTTCGTGGTTGTCAGATCCGCGGTGCCGGTGCCGCTGAGCGCCACGTGCTGCGGGCCGGCCGCGATGTTGTCGAAGACCTGCAGCGTCGCGCTGTGCGGGCCGAGCGTGCTCGGCGTGAACCCGATCGCGATCGTGCAGGTGGCCAAATGCGCCAGTCCGCCCGGCGGGCAAGTCGTTGCGCCGGTGGCCGCGAATTCAGGGTCGTTCGAGGTCACGCTGCCGACGAACAGCGGGTTGGTGCCGGTGTTTTTGACCGTGAGGTTTTTGGTGACGGTGTTCCCGACGGGAGAGGTGCCCATCGCGAGTGAAGCCGGCACCGAACCGGAGGTGGTCGGACTCGCAGTCGGCGTCGCGGTCTCAGTGGCCGTAGCGGTCGCTGTCGGGGTGGCAGTTGCGGTGGCAGTCATCGTCGGGGTTGCCGTCGCAGTCGCGGTCTGAGTGGCCGTGCTCGTCGCGGTTGCGGTCGCCGTCGCAGTAGCCGTCGGAGTGTCGGTCGCGGTTGCCGTATCTGTCGCCGTAGCGGTCTCCGTCGCGGTCGCAGTATCTGTCGCCGTGGCTGTGGCGGTCGGAGTGCAAGTCGCAGTGGCCGTTGCCGTGGCTGTCGGAGTCGCGGTTGGCGTAGCGGAGGCGGTTGCGGTATTCGTCGCAGTCGCGGTGAACGTTGCCGTTGCCGTCGCGGTCGCGGTGGTGGTCGGAGTCGGCGTGGCGGTGAGCCCCAGCGGATTGTCGTATACGAGCACGCGACCGTTGATTGCGTCAGCGACGTAGATGTTGCCGTTGACATCGGCCTTTACATCGAGGGGGCCGCACAGGCTGCTGGCGCTTACGCTGCCGTTATTGCAAGTGCCGGTCGTGAAACTTCCTAGCTGTCCGAACACGAGATCGGCGGTATTGTTGGAAAGAGGATTATTGTATTCGAGCACGCGGTTGTTGCCGTCGTCGGCTACGTAGAGGTCGCCGTCCGTATCCAGGCCAATCCCGAAGGTGAAATACAGACTGTTGTCGCTTATCCCGCCGTTGTTGCAGGTGCCCGAGACAAAACCGGGCTGACCGAAGACCTGATTCGCAATAGTGTTGTCGGTGGCAAGCGGGCTGTTGTATTCGAGCACGCGGCAGTTGCTACCGTCAGAGACGAAGAGATCGCCGCTCGCATCCACCGCCAGACCGTTGGGTCCGCACAGGCTGGCCGCGCTCAAACCGCCGTTGTTGCAGGTATTCGAGGTGAAGCTGCCGCCCTGCCCGAACACCATCGCCGCGGTGGTGCCATTGGTGAGTGGCGTGTTGAATTCGAGGACGCGATTGTTGCTGGGATCGGCAACGTAGAGGTTGCCGCCGGTGTCGGTCGCCAGAGCGCCGGGTTCGCACATGGTGGAAGCATTCTCGCCGCCGTTGTTGCAGAGGTTCGAGGTGAAGCTGCCACCCTGCCCGAACACCAGATTGGCGGGCCCGGCGACGCATGGGAAAGAATTGCAAGCGGCGAATGGATCGTTGTATTCGAGCACCCGGTAGTTGTCGTTATCTCCAACATAGAGATTGCCGCTGCTGTCAACGGCAACTTCGCTGACTCCGCAGAGACTGCTCGCGCTGATCCCGCCGTTGTTGCACGCGAACGAGACAAAGCCGGGCTGACCGATCACCAGGTCGGCAGGCTCGTCGTTGTAAAGAGTCGTCACATTCTGCCAGCCCAACACCCGGTTGTTCTCCGAGTCGGCAACATACAGCCGGTTCGGGACGACGCTGGTGTCAATTGCAACGGAACTCGGATATGGCATCGCGCTGGCGGTGGTCGGGGCCAGGTTCGCGCTATCGGTGTTAAAGAAGTTCTGACCGATGACTAAATCGGCATTAGCGATGGTGCTGAGCGGCGTAGTGAATTGGAGCACGCGGTTCGCACCATAGTCGGCCACGTACAGATCTCCGTTACCGTCGAGCGCGAGACCCGATGGTTCGTCCACGGCGCTCGCGGCGGCACCGAGGAAGTGGTCGGTTGTGAATCTTCCGTCCTGGCCAATCACTCTATCGGCGACCGTGTCGGTGGAGAGCGGAGTATTGTACTCGAGCACGCGGTTGTCGCTGTAATCCGAAATGTAGACGTTGCCGCCGGCATCCACGGCAACTCCGTAGGGCAGGCAGAGATTGCTGGCCGACGGCGTCCCGCCGCCGTCGCGGCAGGCGTGTGAAGTAAAGCTGCCTAGTTGCCCGAAGACGGTATTGGCGGTCGGACTGGTCAGCGGAGTGTTGTATTCGAGCACGCGGTTGTTGGTGGTGTCGGCGATATAGAGATCGTCGTCAGCGTCGAGTGCCACACCGTATGGTTGGCACAAGTTGGTCGCGCTCACCCCGCATACGCTCGAAGTAAAGAGGCTCCCCTGTCCGAACACTGCGTCTGCAGTGGCGTTAGTAAGGGGAGTGTTGTATTCGAGCACGCGGTTATTGTTGGAATCCGAAACATAGAGATCGCCGTGCGTATCCAGTGCAACCCCGAACGGTTTGCATAGGCTGTTCGCGTTCAACCCGCCATTGTTACAGGCGCCGGACGTGAAGCTTCCGCCCTGGCCGAAAACCCGGCTGGCGGACCCGCCCACGCACGGGAACGCGGTGCATCCGGCGAACGGCGTGTTGTATTCGAGCACGCGGTTGTTGCTGTTGTCCGTAACGTACAGATTGCCGCTGGCATCCACCGCAACCCCGTCGGGCACGCACAGGCTGCCGGCGCTCAGCCCGCCGGTATTACAGCCGTTTGAAGAAAAGGCAGGCTGTCCAAGCACCAGGTCGGCCGGACCGCCATTGGTCAGAGTTGCTACATCCTTGTAACCCAGTATCCGGTTGTTCTCGCTGTCGCTGACGTAGAGGCGGTTCGGAACCACGCTTGTGTCAACCGCCACAGCGACGGGGCCATAGAGGCCGTGCCCGCTGATGACCGTGACGTTTTGAGGATCGTTGGAGAAATTGAGCTGACCCAGCACGATGTCCGCGATCGTGTCGCCTTGCATCGCGATGGACGGAGTCGCCAATGAAGCGGCGACGATCAGCAAGCAGATCGCCGCGAGGTTCCAGCCCCCTGACTTCTTCAAATTTATTCCCCCGAAAAGTGTCAACCAATTGAGCCGCTTGGACCGACTCGGCTCGTTCGCCACACGATTACTCGCCTTCTCCCCGCGCCCGACGACGAGCTACCAACCCCGCGTTTCATTTTTAGGAAGCAAATGTAAGCTGAACCGCGCGAATCGAGGACAATTAGCTATCTATGTTCCAACATCGAGTCAACTGTCGCCTTCAAAGGGGTACGCAGACTTACAGCGTTAAATTTAGGCTCAGGATCGGGCCGAAACGCACTACGGGAACCGCCCCGGCTGCGCGATGCCTGTTACCGGAACTCCCGCTATTTTTGCCGCCGTTGAATCTTGCTTTGCGTACAGCATCGATGACCCGTCCTGGTAGATCAATTTCCAGTCCGGGCGCGCGTCCATCAGCTCTCGCGAGCCGGAATCCGGCTTGATCAGGACGAAGTCGGGGGGAAATTCCGCCAACACGGTCTCGCCGCCGGGTTGATTGAAATTGAACAGCGCGAACTTATAAATGATGTCGAGAGGAAAGAGCGTATCGTAGCGGCCGTCGATGAACAGCCGGGACCCGGACGGCATGTTCCAGATCATATACATACCCCACTGGAACGTGCTCAGGATTTTGCCCTGCAATTGATGCTGCTTCATGAACTCGACGGCGCTAGCCGGGTATGGGTCGGCCGCCTCGAGCGAGCGCGAGAAAAATCCGCCTTGAACGAAAATTAAGATCGACAGAGTGACCAGAACCGCCTGGTTAATCCATCCTGAGCGCTGTTGCGGCTCCGTGCTTGGCCTGGCGGGCACCATCTTTTGCCACGCGTGCGGGAAATGACGCCCGAGTGGCGCGGCCAGCGTGATCATCGCGATCGGCAGATTCCGATTCGAAACGAACGCTGCGATTGCCATCACCGCCGCTATCGCAAACAGCGGCAAATCGGTCGCCTCGATGGTCAGCGCCCATGAAATGCCGGTGATCGCGATCATCGCGATCCCGATGTCATAATTCGAGACCAGAAACCGATGCTGCTGCCAATGCTCGAGCGCCGCGGAGGCCAGCGGCTGCCACTCGACGATCACGATGCGTGTGTATGGATTGCGCAGCGCGTGCGAGACCGTCGTCCAGGTCGCGAAACCGTACGGCGTCGCCAGCGTCGCGAGCGTCGCCGCGCCCGTGATTGCCGCCAGCCTGATCGCGCGAGCATAGCCGCGCCCCGCCATGACATCCTGCAGGCCCGACACGGCGGTATAGGTGCCAAGGGCGGCGATACCGATGAAAAATCCGCCGTGCAGATTCGCCCATAGTGCAAGCAGTGGAATCGCCAGCCACAGCGGGCCGGCCCGCCGGTAAGCATCGCGAGTAAGCAGGTACATGAGCACCGCCAACACCGCGAACTCGAACGATTGCGGACGAAACTGCAGTTGCGGCTTGATTACCACCGCCGCCCCGATCAGTACCGCAAATTGTACCAGGGTCGACGATCCGGTCTCGGCCAGTGCCGCCGCGAGCGCGAGGATCACGACCGCAGTGCACGCAAGTTTCAGCAGAATCAATCCGAGCACGCCGGCATGATTGAAGGCCGCGGCCAGCAGCACTTCGGCGAGCCATTCGTGGCCGGTCCACGGATGCCCCGCCTCCGTGTAGGTGTAGGTATCGTGCAGCACGAGACTGTGCTGGCTCAGGAATTCCTGGCCGAAGCGAACGTTCCCCCACATGTCCGGATCCGGTAGGCGAATCGCGTCGGCAATCGCGATCGAAATGAGGATAAGTCCGGGGGAATATCGAAATAGCGACATCGATGCGGGCGGCTTCGGAACCGCCTCGGGCGCAGTCTCGCGCATCGATGCTGCATTGACCTTGGTCATCGGGCCCCCGCTAAATAGCACAATGTCCGTGGATAGTTGAGGCATCTATTTCCAACGCGCGGAATTACCTGTAAGCATTGAAACCTCGCAGGCGAGCCGGTAGCTCAGGTGGTAGAGCATGTGACTTTTAATCACAGGGTCCCGGGTTCAAGTCCCGGCCGGCTCACCAAAAACCCCATCCAGAATGAAAAACTGAGGCGTCTTGCGCGAGCCAGGAACAATTCGTGGTCCGCGCGCCTCGATGCTCGGCAGTAGATGATGCTCGGCGAGATGCTTTGTCGGGTAGTGATCTCCCCTGGCGGGTAAGGACACGGTGCCCCCGCCAGGAGAGCATGGCGAGTCGACAGTTAGAGCTGCCCGTTGACGGTACCGAGTAGTTTGGTGATGGTCGTGCCCATGGTCTGGTAGCCCACGAACACCACGACCGCGACTGCAGCCATGATCAACGCGTATTCCGCCATGGTCTGGCCGCGCTGATACTCGCGCACCTTTACAAACAACTTCGTGATCTTTTCCATGTTCCTTTTGTCCTCCTTCGTAGCGATTTTGTTTTCGAAATTGACCATTGTCCCGATGGTCAATACCAAGCATTTTAGAGCAGCAATTGTGCCAACGGACTTCAAACTACATGCTCATGTTTCCTCTCATGCACTCTTCCGATGCGAGCAGTGGTGCTACGCCTAGTTGTGATGCTGCTACAGAAAGTCGGCTTTCAAAACAACCGATAGCGAAGCGCGATCGGAGCCCAGGCATCGCTTCTCCACCCAACCGCCGGCCACGTGCGGCACTTCGCTCGCCGCGATCCGCGAGCGCTTTCCTCGGCGGGACGAGCCTTGTAGACCTGCGCATTGCGACATCATGCTCACTCCCATCAACCGATTCTTCCCGCAGAGTGCAACGACCGACGCCAAGCTGCTACTGGCGACGCGTGCGCTTCGCGGCCTGGCCGACGGCGCCGTCAGCGTGTTGTTGCCGAGCTACCTGACCGCGATTGGCTTCAATCCGCTGCGCGTCGGCGCAATCGTGTTCGGCACGCTGTTGGGCTCGGCGGCGCTGACGCTTTGGGTGGGACTAGCCACCGATCGGCTCGGTCGTCGTCGAATCCTGCTCGCGGCCTGCGCGCTGATGCTCGCGACGGGCGTCGGATTCGCCACTACGGTCAGCTTCTGGCCGCTGTTCATCGTCGCCGTCGTCGGCACGCTCAATCCTTCGGCCGGCGATGTGAGCCTGTTTCTGCCGGTCGAGCAGGCGGCACTGGCCGAGGCCGCGGAGCCGCGCGATCTGACTGCGATGTTCGCGATGTACAACGTGGCGGGCGCGCTCGCCGGTGCGTTCGGCGCGCTGGCCAGCGGCGTGCCCGCGATACTCGCAGCGCGCCACGGATGGGCGCTCGCATCGGCGCTGCGGTCGGGTTTCGTCGCATACTCGATCATCGCCGTGATCGCGTTCGCGGTTTATCGGCGCCTCTCGGCGGCCATCGAGGTCGAGCGCCAGCCCATCAAGTCCGCCCCGCTGGCGAAGTCGCGGGCAATCGTGTTCCGGCTGTCGGCGCTCTTCAGTATCGACTCGCTCGGCGGCGGATTCGTAATCCAGTCGCTGCTGGCGCTGTGGCTGTTCCGCCGCTTCGACATCTCCGTCCAGGTCGCGGGCACGTTTTTCTTCGCGGCCGGACTGCTTGGATCGTTTTCACAGTTCATCTCGGCGGCGCTCGCTGCGCGCTTCGGCCGGATCAACACGATGGTCTTCAGCCATTTGCCGTCGAATGTGATGCTGATAGTGACCGCCCTGATGCCGACCCCCGCTCTCGCGATGGCATTTCTGCTGCTGCGCTCGTCAATGTCGCAGATGGACGTGCCCGCGCGCCAGTCCTACGTGATGGCGGTGGTGCCGCCCGAGGAGCGCGCCGCCGCTGCAACCGTGACCAACGTGCCGCGCAGCCTGGCGTCGGCGTTTGCGCCGCTGCCCGCGGGCGCGATGCTGAATCGTTCGTCATTCGGATGGCCGCTGATTTGCGCCGGCGTGCTCAAAATAATTTACGACATCGCACTGCTCATTCAGTTCCGCGCCGTCAAACCGTCCGACGAGTTCTGATCCTCGCCCCAATCCGAAACTCGACCCAAAGCGGATTTCGGTGGATACTGGTCGGGTAAAGAGCAAAGTCGGCGGCGCGCTGGCGCAGTGGAGAAATACGCCGTGCAGGAAAAGATTCAAGTTGGGTTCCAGGCTTTTGTTTCCGACGGTGGCGAGGAGTTTGGCGCCGTTCGCCAGGTTTCGCCGGGAGGCCGCCCCGAGCTGGTGATCTACGTCGAGAACGCCGGCGATTTCACCGTCCCGCTGAGCGCCGTCGACGCGGTCCATTCCGAAAAGGTGGTCCTGAACTGCGCCAAGCTCGACCGCAAGCTTCGCCACGCGATCGGCCACGCCCACGACAGCGAAAAGCCCGGCGCCTGAACCACGTCTCCCGCTATCTGCCCTGGAACTCAGGCGCGCGCCGGACAGAGAGTTACTACGCGATTCGAGAAGGATCGTTTACTCTCAGGTCCGCCGTGACACAATCAAACGACGACCTCTTGCGCGATAGCAATCAGCCCATCGAAAAAAGAGGGGAACCGTCGATGCGAAATCGCCGCCGGCTGATGTTCTCTGCGCTGCTGATGTGGGTCGCGGCGCTTTGGTCTGCGCCGACGTCATCCATCGCGGCCGATCCATTGGAACTCGCCAAGCGTGACTGGTCGGTCAATGCGCCCGACAGCCTCGCGGCTCATCCACCGTCGAATGAGAGTGTCGCCGCGTTCCTGGAGGAATTGAGCGGTTCCGATGGGGTCGATTCCGTCCGGTTCGCCGATCTGCATCACAGCGGAACCTTTTCGATGGTGGTCGAACAGGGCGCAACCCGGTGTGGAGGTCCAGGCGTCGTTATCGTCGACCGGACCCCAAGCGGCTTCGAACTCTATAGAACGGAAGAAGAAGGCCGGCCGCAGGACGATGAACTCATCGAAGACATCAACCAGGATGGAAATTTCGAACTAGTGCTCGATACCACCTATATTTTTCACGAGTGCGTATCATGGGACACGGTCTTCCCGGTGATTTATGCATGGACCGGCACGCGATACAGCAACGTTACAATCCGGAAGTTTTATCAGCGCAAGCTCGAGCAGCTCAAGTCGAAGATCGCGGCGGCCCATGCCAAGCCAAAAGGCCTTGCCGCTTGCTGGAAGGAGTTGGCGTCACCAGTGCATGATCCACGTTGCGATCCGCCTTCGTTAGCTTCCACCGAGGATGAAGGGAATGAGGAGAACTGGAGGATCGAGGCGGCAGCGATCGAGCGCATGCTGGGTCTTCGCGCGAATGCCGGGTTCGACTACGCGGTCGAGTTGTTCCACAGCGACGACTGGGGGGACCGCATGCTCGCCGCGCAGATTCTCGGCGGCATCCGGACCACAGAAGCCCGCCGTTACCTGATCACGCTGAGCAGCGACCATTGCCGGCTCGTTGCGGCGATTGCATCCAGTGCGCTGAAGTCGGCGCCGCAGCAGCCTTACGAGTGGCTCTTCGGCGAGGCGGTCTCGTTCAAGGATGTGGAAGCCGCCGCCGCGGAGCAGCCGTGATATCGTGGTATCAGTGAGTTCTCGTCGTCGCGGGTGTTGAAGACGACGGTCAAGCGGTGTGGGTCGATGCGCCGTGGCGCTGTTCTCGCCCCGAGACGGAATAAATTGGGAAGCATTGAGGATGACCGAGCCGCAAATCCGGGTTTAATCTGAAGGAAATCGCCATTACCACCGGCGCCGAGCGAGCGCGGACCGCTTGCCAAAAAAGGATTTCGACCCATGCCCATGGCTCAAATTGGCGCGATCGACTTGTACTATGAGCGTGCCGGACAAGGCGCACCGCTGCTCTTTATCTCGGGCACCGGCGGCGACCTGCGCGTCAAGCCTAATGTGTTCGACGGGCCGCTGCCGAAGGCTTTCGACGTTCTGGCCTACGACCAGCGGGGCCTCGGCCGTTCGGCCAAGCCGGACGTCGCCTATACGATGGCCGACTATGCCGACGATGCGGCTGCATTGTTGGACCACGTGGGTTGGCCGAGGGCGAAGGTGATCGGGGCCTCATTCGGCGGGATGGTGGCGCAGGAGCTGGTCTTGAGGTATCCGGCCAAGGTCGAGCGGCTGGTGCTCGCATGCACCTCGCCGGGCGGCGCGGGCGGCGCCTCGTATCCGTTGCACACGATCCAGCATCTCAAGGGCGAAGAACGCACGCGTCATCTCATCCCGATTTCAGACACTCGCCTCGACGCGGCCTGGGCGGCCGCCAATCCCGACGGGTTCGCGCGGTTCCTGGCGATGGCCGCGGCTGATCCTTACGCCGGCGAGCCTGGCCGCGAGATGGGCGCGCGACGCCAACTCGAAGCGCGCGCCAGGCATGACACGTGGGACCGGCTCGGGCAGATCCGTTGCCCGGTGTTCATCGCGGCCGGGCGTTACGACGGTATCGCGTTGGCGGAGACCCAACACAAGCTTGCGGGCCGGATCGCAGGCGCGCGTTTGCGCTTCTTCGAGGGCGGACACCTCTTCATGCTTCAGGATCGCACGGCGCTCCCGGCGATGGTCGAGTTCCTGAACGGCTAGGCGCTACTTGCCCTGGAACTTCGGCGCGCGCTTTTGTTGAAAGGCTGTTATGCCTTCCTTGTAATCCGCTGTCCGCCCCGCCGCTCCCTGCGCCTGCGCCTCGCATTTCAGAACAGCGAACAGGCCCATCGCCTCTTCGTCGATCCTGCGCACGAGATGCTTCGATTGCATGAACGCGGCGGTCGGACCGGAGGCGACCTGCGCCGCAACTTTCCTGGTCTCCGCGACCAGCGAATCCCGCGGCATGCTGCGATTCACGAGTCCGAGCTGCGCCGCCTCGGCGCCAGAGAGCAAGCGACCGGTGTAGATCAGCTCGAGCGCGCGATGCGTCCCCAGGCGCGACGCGAAAAACGAATGCCCGCCCGAGTCGAGTACCGCGCCGATCCGCGCGAACGGCGACCCGATCTTCGCATCGTCGGCAACATAGACCACGTCGCATCCGAGCGCGAGCCCGAGTCCAACTCCCAGGCACGCGCCATGAACGGCGGCAAAGGTAGGAGCCGGAAACGCCACGATTCGCTTGATCAGCGGATTGAACGTCGTCTCGATTATCGCTTCGGCGTCTTCGTCGCCCGGATGTGCATCCGCCAGGTCGCGTCCCGCGGAGAACGCCGGTCCTTCACCGCGAATCATCATCGCGCGCACGCCCTGCGAGGCCGCGCGCTCGAGCGCTCCATTCAGCTCGGCCACCATCGCGTCGTTCAACGCGTTCATCTTGTCAGGACGGTTTAGGACAATTTCTGCAAGACCGCTTTCGACTGACAATTCGACGCTCATATTGATGGCCTCAGAGTTTGCTAGAACACCGGGATGATGTCCTCGGCGGTGATATCGCCGACGTCAACGCCTTCAATATCAAGTTCGGGAATCGCGGGGAACTGGATGTTCCAGCGCTCGACCAGTTTGCGCACGCGCGCGATCGCAAGGCGCCAGTTGTCGGCCTGCTGCACGTAGGTGAGGATTCCGAGCCCCGCCTCGCGCGCGATGCGCAACAAGATGCGATGGTTGTGCAGAAAGTAGCCCGGCAAATCCCAGAATTGTGCCGGTGGCTCCCAGAGCACCATCGAGAGAAACACGAACCCGGCTCGCAGCTGCTTGGTGATGAACGTCTTGTGCTCGTCTGTGAGTCCGGGCCACTCCTTCTCGAGCAGGTTGATGCAAATCTGCAGATGGCGCGCCTCGTCGCGTCCGATTTTCGTGAAGATATCGCGGAACACCGGATGCGTCGTGGCGTGCGCCATGCCGTGGAACAGCGTCGACGACGCCACTTCGCCCATCATGAACGAAGTGAAGATCACGGCGAGCGGGTAACGATCGATCGCGCGGTTGTATCCTGTCCAGTAGCGGCCGCCGTTATGGTAGAGCCAGCCGATATTGTTGAGCGCGACGCGCTGCAGCTCGCTCTTCGGCGTGAATTTTTGCGGCCCGTTCGGCACCAGGCGCTGGATGACGCGCTGGCAGGTTTCCTCGTGATTGGTCTCGTCGCGGGTTATCGAAAAGAAGCATTTGCGAACCGGGTCTTCCTCGTGCATCTCCCAGGCGTGAATCGTCGCGCGCGCGAACACTGCCGGCCCTGACGAATCGAAGTTGGACAGGAGCGCCCACCAGTACATGATCGCGACTTTCTCGTCGTCGCTCCACGCCTCGGGCGAAAGCTCGCTCCAGTTGATATCGGCGGGATTGAAGCCCTCGCGCTTGGCGCGTTCGTAGATTTCCGCGAGCTTGGGCGTCTCGCATCGCCATTCGATCGGAAAGATATTGGGCTGGGCAACGGTCGGCGCTTCGATCAGGCCGCCCGGCGGAATTTCGAATTCGCTCATCGGCGTTGTCTCCTGATCTAATCTACCAACCATTCGGTTGATTTGTCAAAACGCGGCGCGCTGCTGTATCCCCTCGAACGCAATCCGGAAGATTGCCTCGCCAATTTCGGGCGCGTCGAGCCCGCCGCCGGGTCGGTACCACTCGGTAATCGAGTTCAACATCCCGAACAGCAGCCGCGTCGCCAGCCGCGCGTCGACGTCCGCGCGCAAATCGCCCTGGCGCTGCGCATTGCGCACAACCCGCGCAATCAGATGGTCGAACGCACGGCGCCGTTCCATGATTCGCCGCTCGACGGCTGTGTTGCCGCGCACGCGCAGCAGCAGCGCCACCTCGGGCATCTGATCGACGGTGATTTCAATCGTGCGGTGCACGATATATCTGAGGCGCGCGGCGGCGCGGCCGGTCTTCGCGGGCCGCTCGTCGAGCACTGCGAACAGCGCGTCCAGCGCGCGCCCGACGCCGCGCGCGAGCAGCTCCTCCTTGCCGCGAACGTGATAGTAGATGCTAGCCTTGGTGATACCTGCCGCGCGCGCGACGTCGTCGAGCGAGCTGCCGTCGTATCCGCGCTCGCGAAACACACGCACCGCCACGTCAAGGATCGCGTCGAGGTTGTAGGGCTTGCGCTGCTTCGCGGATGGACGGCCCACGCGTCTGTCGCCTCCGTGGTTGGGCGGTAGTTTGACTGGATGCGCGCGGGCTTGCCAGTCTTTTTTGGCGTCTTAGCGTCGGGGACGTCGCCGGAGGAATCGCGATGAAGTTTGGAGTCGCAATCCGCAACATGGGTCCGCAGTCCAATCGCGCCACGATTCGCGCCTGCGCTCGAATCGCCGAGCAAGCCGGCTTCGACGCGCTCTTCGTTTCCGATCATTTGTGCATCCCACCCGACCAGACCGAAGGTTCGGGCGGCCGTTATCTCGACGTGCTCGTGACGCTGGCCTTCATCGCGGGCGCGACCGAGAAAATCCAGCTCGGCGTCTCGGTGCTGGTCGTTCCCTATCGGCCGGCGGTGTTGACCGCGAAGCAGGTCGCGACGATCCAGGAACTATCGGGCGAGCGAATGATCCTGGGCGTCGGCGTAGGCTGGATGAAGCCCGAGTTCGCCGCGCTTGGCACCGAATTTCGCCGGCGCGGCGCGATTACTGATGAGACCTTGAGCGTGATTCACCATCTGTTCAGTGCCGAGGTGCCCGGCGCCTACGATGGCTCGCTCGTGAAGTTTCCGTCGTTCGTGTTCCTGCCCAGACCCAAGCGCCCGCCGATTTGGGTTGGCGGGAACAGCCCGGCCGCGATGAATCGCGTGCTCAAATTCGGCGACGGATGGCACCCGATGCTGCCCGCGGCGGAACTTAAAGCAAATGTTGAAGAATTGCACGCGCGCGCGCGTGCGGCCGGACGCGAGCTGCCTGAAATTGTCGTGCGTCGAGGATTCAAGCTCGACGATACCGGCGCGGCGCGCGCCAAAGTCGCGACCGAGCGCGAGGCTGGCGCTACCTATTTCATCCTGGATTTGGGGCGGTATCCGGACGAGCGATCGTTCGGTAAATCAGTCGAGACTTTCATGGCGAAAGTCGCGAACTAGATCACTTTGTCGCGGCGGAGCGTTTCGAGATCGGCCGCGTTGACGCCGAGCAGTTCGCGATAGACGCGATCGTTGTCGTGTCCGATCGGCACCGATCCGCGCACGATTTTCCCCGGCGTCAGCGAGAACTTTGGCGCGACGCCGATGCCCTTCACTCGACCGACCTGCTCGTCTTCCCACTCGACGTGCATACCGCGCGCGCGGTATTGCGGGTCCTCGGCGATATCCTTGCTCGTCATGATGGGCGAGCACGGCACGTTGGCGGCCGCCATCGCCGTCACGACTTCCTTCACCGAGCGCTCGGAAATCCATCCGCGCAGGATCGCGTCGAACTCGATCCCTTCGATCGATTCGAGTTGCGTGCGCGCCGTTTCCCACTTTGGGTCGGCGGGATCGAGCCCAATCACGCCGAGCATCCGCGAGTACACGTCGCCGATCGCGCCCATCACGACCCATCCGTCGCTGGCCTGGAACGTGTCGAGCGGCTGGAAGCCCTGCGCGCGATTTCCGGAACGCTCGCGCACGATCCCATTCTGGAAGTATTCGACCATCGTGCCGCCGAGCGTTTTGTGAATGGCTTCGTACTGCGCAACGTCGATCGACTGGCCTTTGCCGGTCGCGCGCGCGTAAGTCAGGCCGGCGAGCGAGGACCACATCGCGAACAACGCGGTCAGGTAGTCCCCCGTCCACGGCGCGGCGCGCGTCGGCGGTGTGGGGTCGGGAAATCCGGTCTGGTACATCGTGCCGCCGACCGCCTGCCCGACCACGTCGTACGACGCGCGATGAACATAGTCGGGGTCGCCGCTTTGTCCGAATCCCGAGACGTGAGTGATCACGAGTTTCGGATTGACCTTCCAGACCGCGGCGTCGTCGAGGCCCCACTTCGGATAGGTGCCCGGCCTCGAGCTTTCCATCCAGATGTCGGCGCGCGCGATGAGCTTCAAGAAAATTTCGCGGCCGCGCGGCTTCGTCAAATCGAGCGAGACGCAAAATACGTTGCGGCGTTCCTGGATCCAGGTCGTCGCGACCGCGGAATTGCCGTCCTTGGTCTTGAGCCTGATGCCGATATTGCGCCATCCGACGTCGCCAATTCCGGGCCGCTCGATTTGGATCCCTTCCGCGCCCATCTCGGCCGCCAGCTCGGCGGCGAATGGTTGTGCGATTAGCGTCCCGGTTGAGACGATCTTCACGCCCTGCAAAGGGCCGAATTTTTCAGTGACGAGATTTTCGATGCTCATAGTTTTCGCAATGATGCCTGTTTTTGTCGAGCGCGGGCAATACACGGGCGCAAGCGGTTGATTGCATGCCGTTTGCTGAGAGCGTTTTCCGGCGGCGGGCTGCGGGCTATTATATTTTCATACTGGATGCCTGTGCCGAGGGCGGCGTGAATTCACCTCTAGCTCTTCTCAAAAGCGATTCTCTGAACCGGCGCGAACTGACGTTCAAGGCGCTCGCGGGGCTATGCGGCGGCGCGATCGGATGGCTGCCCGTCGAGCTGGCATCGCACAATTCTCATCTCGGCGAGGCGCAGACGACCGGCGACATGATTGCGTACTACATTTCGGCGGCGATCGCCGCGGGCGCAATCGGCGCGTTTATCACGGCCGTGGATACTTCCGACGTTCGCGTGACGCCGGAAGCCAAGCGCCGCTTCACTCGCGGCTTCCTGATATGCGGAGCGCTCTCGCTGCTCTCCACTTACCTGGGAAATTTTGTGTTCAACTCGGTTCTCCAGGCGGGCGGAGTCGGCTTCAGCCCAAATGGCGAGCTGGTTTCGGGCTCGATTGTAACGCTCGTCATCGCGAGACTTTTGGGATGGGCAATCGACGGTGCGCTGGTGGGCGCCGGTGTGGGACTCGCGACGCTCACGACGGAAAACTTGCCCAAGGGAGCAGTGGGCGGACTGGTGGGCGGAGCAGTCGGCGGGATCGCATTCGATTTGATCGGATGGATAGTCGGCGGCGGGTTGGCGTCGCGATTCTTCGGCGAAGCGGTCACTGGTCTTGCGATCGGACTGTTCATCGGGCTGGTGCAAGAACTGACCAAGGCCGCGTGGTTCACGGTCGAGCAGGGACGGCTGCGCGGACGCCAGCACCGGATCGAAGGATCGCGGGCGACGATCGGTCGCGCTGAAGAAAACCCGGTCGGCCTGTTCGGCGATCCCCTGGTGCAGCAGCGGCACGCGGTGATCGAGCGGCGCGGCGCCGACTATGTCATCAAGAATCTCGCGGTGCAGGACGGCACCTTCGTCAACGGCAATCGAATCGAGAGCGTTGACCTGCGCGACGGCGATCGAATCAACATCGGCGGCTATGAGCTTAAGTTCCATCTGCGCGGGACGTCGGCGCCGGCCCGGCAGCAGGCGTCGCTTGCGACCGATGCGGTGAATCCCGCGCACGTCGCCGCGCGCCTGGCGGGGGCGAACGCGAAGGTCGACGGTCCGAGCCTGATCGACGCGTCGGGACAACCCTACCCCGTCCACGCCGGCGCGGTGACCCGCGTCGGGCGCGCGCTCGACAACGAAATCGTGGTCAGCCATTCTTCGGTCTCGCGGCATCACGCGAGTATCGAAAATTCCAACGGCGCATTCGTGGTGCGCGACCTCAACAGCCAGAACGGAACGTTCGTCGACGGCCGGCGCGTGACCGAGCCAACGCGCGTGAGCAACGGCGATGCGGTAAGGTTCGGCGACGCGCAGTTTACCTTCCGTGGCTGAAGGCGAGTTCGAGAAACCGAGGTTCTGCTCGCGATGCGGTCAGCCGATCGTCGTCGCCGACGCCAGTTTCTGCAAAGCGTGCGGCGCGCCGATAACTCCTACCCCGCTAATGCGCAGAGATTCGGGATTCAATCCAGTGTTGGCGCTCCTGTTGAGCATCGTTCCAGGCGTCGGCCACATTTATCGAGGCAAGCCATTCAAGGGAATTTTGTGGTTTTTCGGGGTCTCGTTTGCCTACGGAGCGAATCCGCCGCTCGGAATCCTGATCCACATGATATGCGCGGCCAATGCGGCCTTCTCCAATACAATGCGCGAGGACGTGCTGGCTCGATGAAAACGATCCGCTGCGCCATCTGCCACAAAATTGAAGTAATGGTTAGATTTCAACAGTAGGCATGATTGCGCCCAACACTATCGTCGGCGGCCGTTACCGCGTGATGAAGCCGCTCGGCGGGGGCGGGATGAAGCTCGTCTACCTGGCCGAGGACTTGCGGCTGGCCGCGCGGCCGTGTGCGCTTGCCGAAATGGTCGATAGCTTCACGAGTCCCGAGACTCAAAAGCAGGCGGTCGCCGCGTTTCAGCGCGAGGCTGACATGCTCGCGCAGCTCAGCAACGAGCATATCCCGCGGGTGTTCGATCGCTTCAGCGCCGAGAACCATCACTATCTCGTCATGGAGTTCATCGACGGCATCACGCTCGAGCAGAAACTCAACGAAGGCGGCGGCAAGCTTCCCGAGAGCGAGGTTATCGACGTGGCGCTACAGGTTCTCGACACGCTCGAGTACCTGCACAACCTGGAACCGCCGGTGATCTATCGCGACCTGAAACCGTCGAACGTGATGCTGACGCCGTCGGGGCAGGTCAAGCTGATCGATTTCGGAATCGCGCGCCTGTTCCAGCCGCTCAGTAACGCGACGATGATCGGGACGCAGGGCTACGCGCCGCCCGAGCAATATCGCGGCAAGGTCGAGTTCCGCTCGGACCTGTATGCGCTGGGCGCGACGATGCATCATGCGCTGTCGGGTCGCGACCCCGCGCTCGAGCCGCCGTTCAGCTTTCCACCGCTGCGCTCGCTATGCCCCGATATCAATCCCGCGCTTTGCGAGCTGGTCGACCAGGCGCTCAAGTACGACGTGGCCTTGCGCGTGGCCGACGCGGCGGAATTCAAGCAACGGCTGATGGGGATCAAGTCGGGAACGCCGATCACGATGCCGCAGCACAGCTCGTCAACCGCGGCGTCGTCGCGTCCGCAACTCAAGCTGCCGCTCAGCGGCGTTAAATCCAGAGAGCAGAATGCGTCGGCGCCGACGATGCTGACCGACCAAATCGACACTCAATGTCCGCGCTGCGGCCGGAACATCCCGGTGGATTCTAACTACTGCTCGTTCTGCGCCGCCGACGTGACGGGCCGATTGCCTCGGATGGACGGCGGCGCGCATGAGGCGCAGACGATCGTGCTGGACGATGTCGCTTCGCCGGGACAGTTTCCAATCTATCATGAGCGCCGTCGCAGGCGGCGTCCCGCGCGGACGCTGGCGCTGGTGATCGGTGGATGTTTCCTGCTCGGATACCTGGCGTTCCATTCATCGCAACCGCAGCCTTCCGACGGCGACACCGGGCCAGACTTCGGCGCGGTTCCGGCGGTGCCGGATGGAAGCGCGCCGGCCGTCCCCGACGCGTCCGAGCCAGCGCATACCACGCCGCGGGAGGTCGCGCTGCGCCAGGCGCTGGACGCGCAGGGATACAATACGGTGCATTTCAAAATGGTTGGCGACACGATCGTTCTGTGGGGCATCGTGCCGACAGAAGCCGATCGCCTGATGGTGCAGACACAGATTTTCCTGGTCGCGCGAATTTTCTCGATCGAAGACCATCTACAGGTGCGCGACAGGTTTTTCGCCGAGCCGTAGCATCCACTTCATGATCGTCGATCTCCACGTCCACACCCGGCTTTCGTCGGACTCCAACGTCGCGCCGGAGAAGTATCTCGAATTCGCGAAGGGCCGCGGGCTCGGCGCGATCTGCTTCACCGAGCATCGGCTGTTCCCAAGCGACGCCGAAGTCGGGCGGCTCTACGCGGAACTCGCCACGCGATTTCAGATTGCGGTCTTTAAGGGAATCGAAGCCGACACCGACCTCGGTCATTTGCTGCTGTTCGGCGTGAATGACGAACTGATGCGTCGATTCGATCTGACGGCGCGGTTGCTCAAGAGCGATAGCCTGATCGAAGTGGTTCATCACGAAGGCGGCGTCGCGATTCCCGCGCATCCGTTTCGCGACTCCGGCTACGGCGCGCGGCTGGACGCGCTGCTGAGCCGTCACGGCGCGGCGCTGGGGGCGGTCGAAGTGCTGAACGGCCAGAACTCGACCGAGGAGAATCGGCGCGCGGAGGACGCAGCGCTCAAGCTCGGTCTGACGGCCGTCGGCGGCAGCGACGCGCATTTCGCGACCGCGAAATGGTTCATGACGGTCGCGACGGAGTTCGAGCGCGACGTAAGCACCGTCGAGCAGATGTGCGCAGAAATCCGCGGCGGCCGCGCGCGCCCCTACGTCTTTCCCGATCCAGATTGAGCCGCGGCCCGCGCGCCGCCGGCGGTTTCTCCTTCTTCCAGCTCGCGCGTGAATTGCCGGATGTCCTGCGGACGACCAGCCGCGATCAACTCGTCGCCCGCTTTGAGCGGACGATCCGGCGTGATCGGCGCGAATCCACCTTGTGGATTGGCAGCATCCTGAACGGCCAGAACTGTCACGCTGAATCGAGCGCGGGCGTCGAGTTGACGCACCGTTTTTCCCGCGGCATTGGCAGGAACTGTGACGCGCGTCACGCGATAACCGGTCGCCCAATAGATATTGGGATCGCGCGTCGCAAGCGTCGAGAGGGAAACCGTCACTCGGTTGAGCGCCTGCGCGATTTGCCGGCCCGTAACGAGGCCGAGGAAGTGCCGGCTGTTGCGCTCGATGACCGGAATCTCGTCGAGGCCGTCGCGCTCCATCAACTGACTTGCTTCGTCGAGATTCGCCTCAAGCGACACGGTAGAACAATGCGCATTGCAGAGGTCGAAAGCGTTGACCAGCGGACCGAGCTCCTGCCCCCCGCTGAGCACGGACAATAAATCGCGGACCACGATCGTCCCCGCCAGCTCGCCGTCGCTGTTGACAACCGGCAGCGTGGATTGCGCGGTCTCGCCGGCGGTGCGCAACACCTCCGACAGCGAAGTGTTCTCATGCACCATCGTCACGTTCTTGGTGACGACCGCGCTGACCGGGATAAGGGTGAGCGCGAGGCGTTCGCTGCCGATTTGCAGCGTCTTGCCCGCGCGCGCCAGGCGGAACTCGTCGATCGATTCGCTTTCGATCGCGCGTGCGACGACCAGCGCCGTAATTGTCGCTATCATCGAGGGCAGCGCTATCGTGTCGCTGTGCGTCATCTCCCAGAGCAGGAAGAGCGCGGTCAGCGGCGCGTGGGTGGTGCCGGCCAGAAACGCGCCGAGCCCGACCAGCGCGTACGATCCGCGCGGGCCGGTCAGATGCGGTATCAGCATCGCCGACACGCGCTGGAACAACCCGCCCGCCATCGTGCCGATGAAAAACGTCGGGCCGAACGAGCCGCCCGGCGCCCCGCATCCGAGCGATACGCTGCTGGCGAACAGCTTCGCGCAGGTCATCGCAGCCAGCATCCCGATGCCGAACTCGCCAGCCATCGCGCGGTTGATCACCGGATAGCCGTCCGACAAATTTTGCGGAAGCCAAATCGCGATCACACCGACGACGGCGAGTCCCGCCTCAAGCTTGAGCCATACTGGAAGGTCGAGCTTGCGGAACCATGTCTCGGTTGCGTTGAAGAACCGGATGTAGAAGGCGGCGAGAACGCCGAGCGCGGCTCCCATAAGCGCATACGTCGCCATTTCCCAGTAGCTGCGTAGCACGAATTCAGGCGCGAGGAAGACAACGGCGTTGCCCAGGATTGCGCGCGACGTGATCACCCCTGCGAAGGTCGCGATGATCAGCAATGTGAGGTTGGCGATTTCGGTGTGGCCGAGCAGGACGATTTCCTGCGCGAACATCAGGCCGCCGATCGGCGCGTTGAAGGTCGTCGCGATGCCGGCGCCGGCGCCGGCGGCGACCAGCACCTTGGCGCGATCGGGCGACAATTTTCTGAGCTGCGCGATAGTCGATCCGATCGCGCCGCCGACCTGCGCGATCGGACCTTCGCGTCCGACCGACGCGCCCGCGCCCAACGAAAGCGCGGCGCCCGCGGCCTTGACGAAGATCCACCGGCGCTTGAGTCTGGCGGTGCCGAGGTTGACCATCTCCAGGAAGTTCGGAAAGCCGTAACCGAGCACATCTTCAGGAAAGATGCGGTCGAGCAGCAGTATAGCGACGCCGCCGCTCAGCAGGATCACGGGAATCAGCGCGCGATGCCATCCGCCGTGCTGGATTCCGAGCGCATTCCACTCGACGTTGCGAAACAGCCACGAGAAAAATTCGATCAGTTGACGAAAACCGAGATTTCCAAGCGCCGCGAGTATGCCCACGGTCACGGCGAGCAGAATCAGCTGTACGTATTCGAACTGGTCAACGCGCAGCGAAAGATTAGGTCGTCGCATCAGCAGATCACGGCGTCAGCGCATTGTCGTTACACGCCAAGAAAACGGTGCGTGACTGCGAGAAACTCGTCGAGGCGATCGTGATGCACCCAGTGGCCGGCCTTGTCGATCGTCACCGACTCCGCGTGCTTGAACGCCTGGATGCGCCCGTCCTTGACCCAATCGCCCGCCCACGATTCGGTGCCGCGAATCAGCAGCGTCGGGCACGTGATGCGCCCCCAGATTTCGCGCGCGTCGCGGTTGTTGAACATGTAGGGCGACGTGGCGTGAACGTAGTTGTCGAACTTCCAGGAGTAAGTGCCGTTCTCGTTGCGTTGAATTCCCCAGATCGTAAGATGACGCGCCTGCTCGCGGCTCAGATGCGGATTGGCCTCGATCATGCGTGCAAGCGCTTCCTCGATCGACGCATACTCGCGTGCCTTGCGCCGCGCGAGCGTTTGCATCTGGCCGATCCAGTTGTTCATGCGCTCGTACGCGGGCGTGTCCTTGATCATTCCGGGAGGCGGGCCCATCCCCTCGATCGAAACCACGCGCTTGACGGCGTCGGGATGCGTGCCGGTGTATTGCAAAACAATTCCACCGCCGAGCGAGTGGCCGATCAGGGTCGCGGGCTCGTTGGATACCGCGCTCATGAGCTGCGAGAGATCGAGCACGTAGTCGATCATCGAGTAGCCGCTGCCGACCGCCCAGTCGGAGTCGCCATGGCCGCGCAGGTCGGGCGCGATGATATGAAACTGACGTCGCAGATCGAGTGCGACCCAATCCCAGTTGCGGCAATGGTCGCGGCCGCCATGCACCAGCACGAGCAGCGGCTTGTCGGGATTGCCCCAATCGACGTAATGCAGTTTCAGGCGCTGCGAATAAAAATAATGCGAAGTCGGCCCGATGATGCTATCGGCCATGTGCCGCTCTCTCCTCGAAGCTAGGACGTGCTGAGCAAAAACTACAGGTTAGGCTGGATCTCGTCGAGGGCCGCGCGTGCCGTGCGAATGATGAACTCGATTTCGGCGTCACCGATGATGAACGGCGGCGTGATCATCATCGCGTCGCCGCCCGCCTTACCCGCCATCCCGGTCGCCGGATAAAAGAACATCCCTTTTCGGACCGACGCGCCGAGCACGCGATTGGTCACTTTCTTTTCAGGAGCAAAAGGCATGCGAGTCGCCTTGTCCTGGACGAGTTCGATCCCCCAGAACATCCCGGTACCGCGGATGTCGCCAACCATCGGATGCCCCGATAGTTCCTCCTTCAAGCTCGAGCCGAGGCGCGCGCCGACTTCTGCCGACCGCTCCACGAGCCGCTCGCGCTCCATGATGGCCAGCACCTCGTCGGCGACCGCGCACGCCACCGGATGCGAGCTGTAAGTGTAGAACATGAATTCGGCCTTGGCGCGCTCGACTTCCTCGACCAGCGATTCCTTGACCGCGATCATTCCCATCGGCATGTAACCGCCGGTGAGTCCCTTGCCACCGACCAGGATGTCAGGCACGACGTCCCAATGATCGACGCCGAAGCGCCGTCCGGTGCGGCCGAAGCCGGTCATCACTTCGTCAGCAATGAGCAGCACGTCGTAGCGCGTGCAGATCTCGCGAATCTTCGGCCAGTACTCCTTGACTGGAGGCACAACCCCGCCGCTCGAGCCCATCATTGGTTCCGCGATGAACCCGGCGATCGAGTCGGCGCCGTGCTTGAGGATCTCTTTCTCGAGCGCCGTCGCGCAGTCGAGCTCACATGACGGATAGGTTTTGCCCCACGGACATCGGTAGCAGTAGGTCGGATCGATCTTCGGCCAGTCCAGCAAAATATGCTCGTAGTCCGCGCGCCGCCCGCTGCCGCCGGCCGACAACGCCGCGATCGTGTTGCCGTGATAGGAGAAGCGCCTTCCGATGATCTTGCTCTTCGATTGTTTGCCGCGAGCTTTGTGATAAAGAATCGCGAACTTCAGCGCCGCTTCGACAGACTCGGATCCGCCGCTGGTGAAAAAGAACCGCGTCAGTCCCGCCGGAGTCCATCGCGACAGCCGCTCAACCAGCCGCTCGCGCTCGGGCGAGGTCCAGACCGGCACGATGTAGTCGAGATTGGCAATCGTACGCGCCGCGACCTCGGCGATCTCGCGTCGTCCTTGTCCGATGTTCACGACCACCGCGCCGCCGCCCGCGTCGAGAATCCGGTGGCCGTCGGAGGCGTAGAGCCATGGGCCTTCGGCGCGCTCGATGCGAATCGGATCGTGCGGGCCGCGCATGAACATCGGAGGTGGCTGTGGCATAGGCGAATCTTAACCGTGATTCGATGCGGCGGGCAACGCGACGAACCTCACGGCGCTAGGCGACGAGCTACTTGATTGCGCCCGAGTCGCGCCAGCGGTCGAGGTCTTCCTTGCTGTAGCCGAGCTCGCCGAGGATTTCGTCGGTATGCTGGCCGATCTGCGGCGCGAGCGACCTTATCGATCCCGGCGTCTCTGAGAACTTGGCCGAGATGCCCACTTGCTTGACCTTCTTGCCGCCGGGAGCGTCTACCTCGACGATCATATTGCGCGCCATCACCTGCGGGTCGTTGGGCACTTCGTCGAGCGTGAGCATCCGGCCCACGCAAATGTCGTTCTTGCTGAGAATCTCGAACCATTCGTCGCGCGTTTTGGTTCTGAAGGTCTCGGTAAACACGCGCGCGATCTCTTGGCGCTTGTTGGAATCGTATTCGTGCGGAATAAAATCTTCGCGGCCGAGCGCGCGACACAGGTTGGCGAAGAACCACGGCTCGATCGCCGCCACCGTAATGTATTTGTCGTCCCTGGTCAGATAGACGTTGTAGTTGGGAATTCCGCCGTCGTTTATCGTCTCGCCGCGCCGCGGTACTTTCCCGTTGGCGAAAAACGTCGAGAAGGCTTGTGCCAGCAGCGCCAGGCTGCCGTCCATCATCGAGATGTCGACGTACTGCCCGCGCCCGGTCTGGTTGCGGGCGACCAGCGCCGCCAGCACTCCGATCGCGCCATGCATCCCGCCGCCGGCGTAGTCCGCGACCACGTTGTGTGGAATCGTCGGCGGCTGGCCAGGGCGTCCGAAGAGCGACAGCACGCCGGCGGTCGCGATGTAGTTGATATCGTGACCCACGAGATCGCGATACGGGCCGGTCTGACCGAAGCCGGTGATGGCGCAATAGATCAGCCGCGGGTTGCGCGACGAAAGCTTCTCGTAGTCGATGCCGAGCCGCTTGGCGACGCCCGGCCGGTATTCCTCGACGATGACGTCGGCGCGCTGCGCGAGGCGGCAGTAAATTTCCTTGCCGGCGCCGCTCTTGAGATTGATTCCGATCGATTTCTTGTTGCGACTGAGCGCGTTGTACGGCGAGCTCGCGAAGCGGTTGGCCGGCCCGCGCGTGCCGGCCGCACCGGCTTGCTCCGCGCGTCTTCCGGTGGGAGGCCCCGGCTCCTCAATCTTGATCACCTCGGCGCCAAAGTCCGCCAGGATCATCGTGCAAAACGGCCCCGGCGCAAGCTTGGTCAGGTCGAGTACTTTGATTCCGTCCAGTGGTGAAGGCATCGCGGTTTTCCTCGATGAACGAGTCGCAGATGTAAGTGAGCGAGCCGGGCCGGGCCCGGCCAAGTTATCGATCCGCCGGCGCGGCGCTATTGATATGGATTCACCGGCTCGGGCTGTGGAGCCTGATTCTGCGGCGCATCGTTCGAATCGTTGTCGGGAGTGTTGAAGACCTGCGGCGGAACCGCAGCCGGCTGTTCGTTGCCGTTGGCATTCTGCTGATCCATCTGATTGTTGTTGTCGTTCTGATTGTCGTTATCGTTGTCGTTCGAATCGTTGTCGCTGTCGTTGTTGTCGCTATCACTGTCGGTGCCGGTGCCGAGGTTTGGTTGAGCGTCCTGGGCGACAACGATGCCCTGTGGCGATTCAGTTGCTTGGCAGGTCAGCGGCGCGCGACTCGCCACGTCACGATTCGAAGCGCTCGCCATCGGTGGCGCCACCATCAGAAGGATCGCGGCTGTCAGGCTGATTTTCGGGATCATACCAATCTCCCATTCATTTTTAGGAACCGCACGATTATAGAACGGCGGCGCGCACCCGCGCCATTCGCTCCGCCAGCGACTTGAGGCCTTGCACCATGTGAACGCCGTACCAATGCAGGTCGCGGCCGCTGACTATCAGCAGGCGGCGGCTGAGGGCAGGCGGAAGCAGCGGCTTCAATTCGGCAACGTCTGATTCATCGAATTCGTACGGCTCGTCGGGAAGTATCACGATATCTGGGCGGCGTTCGACCGCTTCTTCGAGCGTCGTCACAGGATAGCGCTCGCCCGCCGACGCGAAGATATTGTTGTAGCCGAGCATCCGCAGCACGTCATGGGCATAAGTGTCGGCGTTGAAGGACATCCACGGGTTCTTCCATATCGGGCAGAAAACGCGCAGCCGCAACTTGCTCCATACTCCGAGCGCGGCCTCGATTCCGCTCACGCTGAGCGTGATCTCCTTGGCCAGCGCCGCGGCGGCGGACTCGCGACTCAGCGCACGACCCAGGCGCAGGATCGAGTCCACGGCGCCCGGCACCGTGCGAGGATACGTCGTAAACACCGGGATTCCAGCCGCGCGCAGCCGCTCGACGTCTTCGCGCCGGTTTTCCTCGGCGTTGGCGATCACCAGCTCGGGCTCAAGCTTCACGATCGCGCCGATGTCGGGATTCTTGGTACCGCCGACTTTTGGAATCGACGCAACCGCCGCGACCGGCTCGACGCAGAATTTGGTTATGCCTACGACTTCGGAATTGAAGCCCAGCGCGAACAAGGTCTCGGTCCAGCTCGGCACCAACGACACGATTCGCTCCGGCGGACGCTCGAGCTCGACCCGAAAGCCGAGGTCGTCCGCTATTTGCACCGAGCCTGCCATCTAAACGCTCGTCATTTGGCCTTGCGCTTGATGATCGTGTCCAGTTCGCTGCGATCGCCGGGTGTCAGTTGTTCCGAGGCGGTGGCGTCAGCATTTGGCCTTTCGGGCGGTCGATACGCGATGTAGTGGACTGCTGACGGAATCATGATTCGTTTCGCCAAGAATCCCAAAATCAGCGCCGCCAGCGCGGCCAGCACAAAGATTCCCGGCCGCCGCTTCGTTTTCGCCGGTCGTCTCGCACCCGCACGCTTTCGCGCCGGCGCCACTCGTACTCGATCCGCCACCTGCTTTCCTCTCCACTGCGAGCGACAATCGAAATGCTATCGCACAGGCTCACCTAAAAGAACCGCGCGCGCCCATCGGGCGATCAGGCGCCGAGTCGGCACTTCGTCGAGATGCCGCGCGCCGTTGTACCAATCCACACCGATCTCCCGTGCGTGGCGGCTGACGCCCGCTATCCGAAAGAAAAGACTGTGATGCGGGCCGTAGAAGTGTCGCGCGGCGAATGCGAGCTTGCCCAGCTTCTTGCCCACCGCACCTTCGTGCAGCGCGCGATCGTAGGCTTGCAGCGCGCCGCCGTCGCCGTCCAGATATTGGCAGATTGCATTCGCCGCCAGCTTGCCATGCTCGAACGCGCACGAAATGCCCTCGCCCATCAGCGGATCGACGCCGGCCGCGTCGCCGGCAAGGATCACGCGTCCGCGAGCGTAGCTGTCACTGGCGTCGAACCATCGAATCGGGAACGAATGCCATCGCATCGCGCGCTGCTTCAGACCGTCGAGCGGAAGTTCGGGGAAAGCCGCGACGAGTGCCTCTATGACTCGCGGTTGTTCGCTTTTTTTGGTGAATCCACCCAGACGTTGATCGTAAATGCCCGCATTCAGATGCGGCGCGCCGCCGATAAGGCACGGGAACGACCAGCAGTAACCGCTGAGGCCACGGCTCACGCATCGGAAGTCGAACCGGTAGCGTCGCGAGATGAATTCGGGAGTGCGCTCGGGATCGACGGCGATGTCGGTCATCAAGGCGCGCCCGATCGTTTCCTTGCCGGCGCCGAATACCGAGCGACGGACCCGGCTGCCCGATCCGTCCGCTCCCACCAGGACTTGCGCCTCGAAAACTCCGCTGTCGGTGCTGACTCGCACACTGTTCGCATCCTGAGCCACGTCGAGAACGCGATCACGCTCTACAATTTCGATACCCGCATCAGTGGCGGCTCGCGCGAGCATCGCGTCGAACCGGTCGCGGCGGATGACGGTGGCGAGCACATCGCCGCCGCGTGACAAATCGACGCTGCCAACCGGAGTATTGGCCTCGCCGCGAGTCACTTCGACGGCGGGAACGTCGAGCGGGATCCCAAGCTCGTCGAGCGCAAGCATCGTCTTGGGAATCAGGCCGCCGGCGCAGACCTTAAATCGCGGATGCGCCGATTTCTCGATCGCGACGATTCGACCCGTGAGCCGAGGCCGCTGCTTCACTAAAAAGAGCGCGGTCGCCAGTCCCGCGGGACCGGCGCCGGCGATCGCCACGTCAAATTTTCGCGAGGATACCATCACGCGCCTCAACGCCTAGCATCAGGATGATGCGCGCGAAAGCGTAGCGCTTCCCAAAACAAGCGCGGCGCATCGATCACGTCGATGCGCCGCGCTTTGACTGCGTATCACTCAGTTTGCGATCAGCCCGTTGCCTCGCCGGCCGGCTTGATGACCGTGTACAGCGTCGCGCCGCCGCGCTGCACCAGCAGCAGAGCCGGCTTCTTGCCGGTCTGCGCTTCTTTTGCCTTGGCGACGAATTCCGAAACCGCGCCGACCTTGTCGTGATTGATTTCCAGCACGACATCGCCCGGTTGCAGACCCGCGTCCGCCGAAGGACTGTCCGGCGCGACCTTCTGAATCACCACGCCCTTGGTGCCCTCGAGATGGAACTGCTGCGCGATCTCGGGCGTGATGTCGCCGACCTGCATCCCCCAGTTACCGCCCGGCTCCTCGGCCTTGGCCGACGCCACCTGCGGCTCCTTGCGTTCGCCAATTGTGATGTCGAGGGTCATGTGCTTGCCGTTGCGCACCACCTCGACCGGCACGCTGGTATTGATCGGAGTCTGCGCGACCAGCGCCGGCAGCTCATGCTCGTCGTCGACCGGATGGCCGTTGAAGCTGAGCACGATATCGCCGCGCTCGACGCCGCCCTTGCCCGCGGGGCCGTCCTTGTCCGCGCTGGCGACCAGCGCGCCCTCGGGCTTCGGCAACCCGAACGATTGCGCGAGGTCCGGCGTCACTTCCTGAATCTCGACGCCCAGCCATCCGCGGATCACGCGCCCATGCGCCTTCAACTGATCCATCACGTTGCGCGCCATGTCGATTGGGATCGCGAAGCCGATGCCGTTGTTGGCGCCGGTGCGGCTGTAGATCGCGGTGTTGATGCCGATGACCTCGCCGCGCGTGTTAATCAGCGGGCCGCCCGAGTTGCCGGGATTGATTGACGCGTCAGTCTGAATGAAATCGTCGTAGTCGCCGCCCAGGATTCGTCCCTTCGCGCTGACGATTCCCGCCGTCACCGTCATGCCGACGTTGAACGGGTTACCGATTGCGATTACCCAGTCGCCGACGTCGGCAGTATTGGAATCGCCCAGCGGTGCGACCGGCAGCGGGTCCTTGGCGTCGATTTTGATGAGCCCGAGATCGGTCTTCGCATCCTTGCCGATGACCTTGGCGGTAAATTCGCGCTTGTCCTGCAGCGTGACGTGGATTTCTTCCGCGTTACCGACCACGTGATTGTTGGTCAGGATGTAGCCGTCGGCTGAAACGATCACGCCCGAGCCGAGGCCATGCTGTTTGTACTCGCGCTGGCCCTGGCCGAAGTAGCGGCGCAACTGATCGAAGGGATCGCCGCCGCCGCCAGACGGCGGGCCTGCTTGATCGCCACCGCCGTTGTCCCCGCCGCCATTATCATCGCCGTCGCCATTGTCGTCGCCGGGTCCGGCCTGCGGGCCAAACGGCATTCCTTGAACCTTCACATCCTGAACGACGTTGACGCTAACCACCGCCGGAATCATCTTTTTGACTAGCGGCGCGAACGACGTGACCACGCCGACCTTTTCGTTCGGCTCGGGGGTATTCGGCGCTGCGGGCGCCAATGGCGCCACCTGCACTCCCGGCACCGGAGGGGCAGGCAACGGGGCCGGCGGATTTGCCTGCGCTTGCTGCGCCGGGGGCGCCTTGGAAGCGTCGGAATCGGACCCCCAGAACGGGAACGCGCCAGCGCGCGCAAAGGCGATGACCAAGCCGATCAAAACGCCGCCGGCTATGGCGGCGATCTTCTTAACCATGCATTCCTCCTGGAATGTAGCGAGACTCGTGGATCATGACATGAGGCAGAGCAAGTACCGGACCATCTAATTATCGGACGATAAATTTCGTCCGAAATTCAGGCATCCGCCCAACCCCGTAGTGACCGCGGCGCCTGGTCAGGGCCCCTGCCAACTGATCCATCAAATCAAATTCACGGCAAGAAGCAAACGTTCCAAGAAGCCGCCGAAATGCGCCACTAAAAAGCCCCTGATGCTAGCCCTTCTGCATCGCCTTGATATCGTCAAGCAGCACCTTCTCATGCCCCTGCGGATTCACTTTTTCGTAAACCTTGCGAAGGTTGCCCTTGGGATCGATCACGAAGCTGGTCCGGTTCCAATACTTGGTCCCGTTGTAGTCGGTCTGACCGACGCCGGTCGCCTTGAGCAGTTCCGCGTTGGTATCCGCGAGCAGATCGATCGTAAACGCAAACTTGTTGCTGAAGTTCTTATGCGACGCGACGTCGTCCGCACTGACGCCTACCACCTTGATTCCCGCCGCGTCGAAGTCGGCCTTGCTGGCAGTAAACGACTTGCCCTGAATCGTGCATCCGGGAGTGTCGTCCTTGGGATAGACGTAGACCACCAGCCACTTACCGGCGAAATCGGCGAGCTTCATCTGCTTGCCGTCCTGGTTCTGGAGCGAAAAATTCACAAACGGTTTTCCGGTTTCGAGCATCATTGTTGTCCTTTCGTCGCGCACGACGGTTGAAAAGTGAGGAATGCAGACAGAGTCATCTGCTCCGTCAAGCCTAGCACGCGCACGGCCTCTTGGCGCATTAAAAAATTGCGGCGAACCTAACCTTAACCTCGTCACCTAGAACATGAAAGTGATCGGGCTCGCTGCCGCGAGCATCCACGCGAACCACAGCGATTCGGCGACCGCTATCAGCATCAGGTTGCGCGACACGCTGTAGGCCGACGCCGCAAATATTTCCATCATCACGAAGCCGACGCCGATAATCGGCAGGATCAGCATGAGCACGAACGGCAGGACGCGCAGGCTCACGCCGACCACCATCAAAATCAGAATCAACGCGCGCCCGAGCGAGCCCCACACCGTCGAAATTGCCAGTCCTCCGCGCCGCACCAGCAATTCGAAGCCGATCCAGAACGGAAACATCAGTACCGTCGCCATCACCATCACCATCAGCCGCTCGGGCGACAACGACAGGTGATGCAACATCACCGACAGCGCGACCTGGCACACGTAGGCCACCGCGAAACCCGCTGCCCCGGCGAGTATCGCGGAGCCGACGCCTTCGCGGACGCGGTACCATTCGAGCGGCTGCCACAGCACGAGCACGCCCAGCATAATCAGCCCCGCGACCATCAGCCACGAGATCTGGACATCGCCGACCAGGATCGGCACGAACGACGCCGGGTTCGCCGCCGCCAGCGGCATCGCGGCCAACAACGCGCCGCCTACGATCAACAACCCGATCCATCCGCTCGGTCCGGGCCGTTCTTCCGCCCAGCTGGCCGCCATCGAGCCGCAAACCCGGCCCAACGGCACCAGCAGGATCACGAAGACTATCAGCGCGAATCGCGCCGTTAACCGCCGCGCGTCTTTGAGCTCGATCGACCCGGTCCTCGCGATTCCGAAGCTGCTGTCGAGCCATCTTACGATCGTGGTCGCGGCCGCCGGCGAAGCCACAATCGTCACGTGATCGACGCCCGGCACCCGGACCGCTTCGACTGCGTTGCCCTGCGCGAAATCGCCGTAACTCTTGCCGAGTTCGATCTGCGGCACGTCCGCCAGACGCGTCGCCAGCGCCGTTGAGGTGTCCTGGATCGGCTCGACCGGATCGCGCTGGGCGAAAATGAACAGCGCGTTCTTCGGGCGCTCGGCATCCAGTGTCCATCCGCCCGAAATCATCACGGCGCCCTTGAGATTGGGATCGTGCGTCGCGTAATCGAGCGCCGCGCCCGCGCCCATCGAATGCCCCATCACTACGATTCGCGATCCATCGACCAGGTCGCTGTTGCGCAGATAATCGACCGCTTGCTTCACATCGTTGCGCAGGCTGCCGCTGTCGGTTTCGGCGCCATTGAACGGATTGCGATTCTCGCCGTGGCCCCTGACGTCGATCGCCAGCACTCCGTAACCGTTCTCCGCCAGCCGTCGCGCCAGCGCGCTCATCACCACGCGATCTCCGCTGAAGCCGTGAATCAGCACGACCGCCGGTGGCCGCTGCGCCATGGGTTTTGGAAACTGCGTGTAGAAAGGATCGCCGGGCCCCGGCAGATACATCGTCGCCGGCTCCTGCCCAGGCAGCATGACGTCCACGTGCGCCGGCCCGCCTTTTTCCAGCCGTGCCAGGCGCGCGATAAGCAGGACGAAGACGACCGCGAGGGCAATTGCGATGATGCGAGAAATTTTCATCTTCAGTTCGCCGCGCGACTGACTCCCGTGCGCTTCTTCGCGACTTCCTCGAAAGGCACGTCTTTCTTGTGAGTCGCGATCATCCAGATATGTCCAAATGGATCTGTCAGCGAGCCCAGCCTGTCACCCCAATCTTTGTCCGCCATCGGCTCCATCACTTTAGCGCCTGCGGCTATTGCGCGTTTGAACACCGCGTCCGAGTCCTCGACGTAGACGTAAAACTGCACCGGCGTGCCGCCCAGCGATTGCGGACTGCGCGACCAGCCCTTTGCCGCCCACTCCGCTACGTGTTTGGAACTGGTATCCGAGAGCCTTACGATCGAATTGCCGATCTTCAGCACCGCATGATTAACCTTCCCGTCAGGCTCCGCCATGCGCTCCAACTCCGTCGCGCCGAACACCTTGCGATAGAACTCGATCGCTCGCGCCGCGTCGTTGACGCTCAAGAATGGAGTTACGCTATGCCAACCGTCGGGAACCATCTTCACTTTGCTCGTCATGGTGTACCTCCGCATTTTGCCACTTTACATTTTTTGTTTCGGCGGCAGATCCTTCAGCGGCGTTCCAACCCACCACACGTGCCCGTACGGGTCATGGAATCCGCCGCACCTGTCGCCCCACTCCCGATCTTCCGGGATGTCGATAGTTTTCGCGCCCGCTTCAATCGCGCGCTTGAAGACCGCGTCGACGTCGGCAACATAGATGTACAAGTGCACCGGCGAGCCGCCGAGCGAGCGCGGCGAGCGCGACAGATGATGCACGTCATTCTGCTTCACGTCCGCCGAGGTCGGATCCGAAAGCATGACCGTGGTGTCGCCCATCTTGAGCATCGCATGGCTCACGATTCCGCTCGGCTCCTCGTCGCGCATCAGAACGGTAGCGCCGAACACGCGCTTGTAAAATTCCACCGCGCTCGCCGCGCCCTCGATATTCAGGAACGGCATGATACTGCGTGAGACTCCAGCCGCCGGGACGGGCGCAGCTTCCACTGTGGCGGCAACGACACGAGGATCGTCCGCGAACGAAACTTCGCTCGTCTCGATTGGCGTCCCGTAGAGCATCGAGACCGACTTCGCCGCGTTCTGCCGATGCCACAGTCCCTGCGGACACACGAACGCCTCGCCCGCGCGCAGCTTGCGCGTCACCGGCCCCTCTTCCGTCAGCACCGTCACGTCGAGCTCACCGTCAAGCGCCAGCAACAACTCGTCGCCGTCGGGATGCCGCTCCCAGGGCGTCAGGCCCGAATAGCTCATCACCCCGAGCGTAAGATTTCCGATCTTCGCGACATTGCGCACGGCGGCGTTCGCTTCGTGTTCGGTCGTGTCAGCCGTGATCGTCAGATGCGGAACGGTGCGCAACGCGGCATGCAGGTCGTGCTCTTCCAGCTTCGCGAGGCTTCGGCCGCGCGAGCCTTTGCGGGCGCGCGCCGTATTGATCTTGCCGCGTTCTTTCTTCGAGCGCGGATCCTTCGCCGCCGAGCCCTCGGTGCGGCTGGGAGTCAGGTAAAACGCCGACACGGAAGGCCGCGGCGTCAGGCGATGCCACAGTCCTTCGGGGCAGACGAACAGCGAACCCGCGTGGATCGTCGATTCAATCGGCCCATCATCAGTAAGCGTCACCACGTCGGTCGCGCCGTCCGTCACGTAGATCATCTCGTCGGACCCCAAATGGCGTTCCCAATGCGTTCGTCGATCGCCGCGCGACACTACCAGGAGGTGATCGTTCATCGAGTCGAGGAATCGCATCGACATATCCGGCAAATCGCTGAGCGCCGCGCGCACGTCATGGACGATAAAGTTCGGCTGCTGTTCCAACTCCTTGAGCCGCTCTTCTATATCCTCATGCGTGATCAACGGCTTGCCGACAGCGGCGGTGCCGACCGCGGACGGTGCCGGCGGCGATTCAAGTTGCTTCGACTCCGCGGCGAGCTCGTCCTTGAGGCGACTCTTGAAATCGGCGCGCGGCAAATCCCGCAACTCGCCCGCGATCCGCAAAATCGCCGCCAGCCGCGGGTCGGAAGTCGGCAGCGATGCGTCTGGCTTGGCCATGATCGCCTCCACCGCTTCGTCCAGTTGTTCGATCAGTTTTCCCTTAGCCATTCGTATCACCCAACCGCACCCGCAAATTCTGCATGGCGCGGAATTGAAGCTGCTTGACGCTGCCTTCGCTGCGTGCGAGCGCCGTCGCGATTTCGCGAATCGATTTATCCTCCGCAAATCGCATCGCGATCACCCGCGATTGATCCCGCGGCAGCCGCTCGACGAGTTTGAACAACCGCGCCCGCCGCTCGTCCTGTTCAAGACCCGCCGGCAATTCGACGCGGTCTGTGGTCTCATGAAAAACCTCGCGCTCGAGCAGCCGGCGCTTGGCGACGCCCTTGGCGCGATCGACTATTTCATTGGATGCGATCCTGAAGAGCCAGGCCGCAAAAGGCACGCCGCGCCATTCGAACCGAGCCAGATTTTTCAGCGCGAGATGAAAAACATCGGCGGTAATATCCTGCGCCTCGTCGCGATCGCGCACCCGCCGCGCGATATACGCATAAACGCGCTCAAAATTATCCTCATACAAATCAGCAAACCGCCCCCGGTCCCGCTGCGCAGCCTCGATAAGCGCCCGCTCGGCAGCGTCGCTGGCGCCGCCGCCCCTGGACACCGCAGATGCGCCCCGAGCCTTCAATCCATCCTCCGCGCAATCGCGCACATTCGCGTGACCGCTCTCCCGCGCCCCAGCCCGCGCCAACAAGGATGCAACTCGCCCAGACACATCAGCCTCTAACTACATAAACCGCGCCGCCCCGAAAAGGTTACGCCCCGTCTGATTCCATAGCTCTCTCAAAATACCCTCTCCCTATCAGGGAGAGGCCGCGCCTCCGGCGCGGGTGAGGGTCCGCGTCTAAAAATGGCCTTCTTCGCGTTTTTCGATGCCTCAAGACTTCTTCAACTGCGCGAACAGGCAAGATGAAGAACTTGGAATCTGGACCCTCACCCGCCGCGCGCGGACGCGCGTCGGCCTCTCCCTGATAGAGAGAGGCAAAGAAGGATCGGGGATTCTCACCTTTTCTTAGTACTGGGTGCAGGGGTCACCCCTGCCCAAGGAGGTGCGGAACCCACGGTGGGTTCCGCGTTCAATTAAGTGGATTGTTCCCCTTCTCCGCCGCGCGCTCTTTCTCGCGCGCTTTCCTTCGATTGTACTTCCTCATCCCCGCGACCCTTTCGTCATGCGCCATCTGGCCGTGGCGGATTGGATCGAATGGAATCAGCGGCTTCATCTGCGTGCGCATATTGTCCGCCGGGAACAGCGCGCGATTGCGCTCGATCTCGCCCACTGCCCAGTCGCACCATCCGATGTTCTCGCCCATCCAGTCGATTCCGCGCCTGAGCGTGAACATCGAGAACATCTTGTTCACGTCGATATAGCCCTTGCCGTCGGCGAAATAGGTCTTCTCGAGCTCGCGGTAGCGCTTCAGATGAATCGCCCACGACCTCCGCTCTTCTTTCAGGACAGCGATGGCGCCGTCGGCGCCGAGATGTCCCAGGAACCGGCATCGCAGCAGCGGAGGATGCTTCAGGTTGATTCCTTCGAACGGACTTTCGAGCCATTCGATCAACAGCCGCTCCCCCGCCGGCGTGATCGTGTACAGGCGCTTGTTCGGCCGGTTGCGCTGGACGACGTTGCGGCGCTTGATCAGCCCGAACTCTTCCATCCGATCGAGGGTTGGATAGATCTGCGTCGGATGCGCATGCCAGTAATGCGCCATCGACACGTCGAAGATCTTCATGATGTCGTAGCCGGACACGCCGGGCACTTCCGCGATCAATCCGAGCAGAGCGAGATCCAACGACGCCTTCCGGGTGGGGAAACGCAGGTAGCCGAGCCCGTCATTCGGAACGTCGCGCTGCGATTCGCGAATCGGCACCCTCGCCGGACGCATCGCTTTCTTCATTGCGCTGGCACCCAGTTGCCGTGAAAGCCCCACGGCACGCGATGCTGCAACTTGATCCGCGCAACCGGCGCACCCGCGAAGTTTTGCGCATCGAGCACGACCATCTCGCTGCGATTTCGCTCCTCGTCATACCAAACCGCGAGCACCCATCCGTCGTCTTCCGATGACTTCGCGTTGCGCGGCACGAACACCGGCTCACCGGGAGCGAAATGCTTCCCGAGGTCCTGAACTTCGAGCTTGTCGGTCTGATAGTCGCGCTTGAGCAGCGCGTTCCAGGTCTTGCTCTCTGGCGATCCCGGATTGCCGCCCGCGAAGTAGCCGTAGCGATGCATCCGGCCGGCCAGGCGTTCGTCGAAGCGCGGGAACTCGTTCGAGACGTCGTCGATCTGGCGCTGGCGCATCGAACCGTCCTTGAGATTCAGGTTCCATCGCCACGTCAGCGGCGGGTTGCCGCCGAACGAATTGCCGGTCATGTCGAGCGCGGCCATCCTGCATCCGTCGACAACGAGTGAATCGTTCTCTTCGTACGCGTTCAGGAAATGAAAAATGAAGAACGCCTCGTCCTGGAACCATTTCACGTCGCCAGTCTTGCGGTTCATCACGCCGATCTTCGTTCCGTGCTGCGGCTCCCAGACGAACAGCGGCTTTCCAGCCGGCGCATTCTCGAGATGAAACACGGACGGACATACGAAGAAGATCGCGTAGTTATCGGTCGCGATGAAATCGTGCATCATCACCGGCAACCCGGTATCTATCGGGCGCGACTCGAGGAGCTTGCCGTCACGGCTCGCGCGATACCAGGTCGCATACGGCGGGAACGGCTGGTAACCGAAGAACAGCAGGTCGCCGTTGACCGGATCGAACTTGGGATGCGCCGTCACCGGGCCGGTCAGCTTGCCGTCGAAATTGAACAGCCCGACCGTCTCGAGCGTCATCGGCTTGAGCTCGTGCGGCGACCCAGCTTCGAGCAGCGCGAGCAGGCGATTGGCGTATCCGATGATGTTGGTGTTGGCGGTGTTCTTGAACGGCGGCAACTCGGGGGACATCTCGCGCGGCTGATCGATCAAGCCTCCGAACAGCGCGCGCCCCGCCTTCATCTCGGCCTTGAGCCCGTCGGTGCGGACGTAGCGGTTGCGGTACGCGGCGCGGCCGTCGCGCAGGATGAACGCATGCACCATCCCGTCGCCATCGAACCAATGGTAGCGGCCGAGCGGCTTGAAGTGCGGGTTCGGGCCGATGCGATAGAGCGCGCCGTTGAGCTCGCGCGGCAGCTCGCCTTCGATCTCGAGGTCGAATGCGTCGCCCTCTTCGCGCCACGGCGCGTAGTTGCCGTTCAGGAATGGATTAGCTGAGTCGTACATGGATTTGGCCTCCTCGAAAGCCTGACAATTATCGTAGTCGAGGGTTAGACTATTCCATTCCTTGAATAGGGTGTCAAGCGCGGTTGCGAGCCGATGCATGCTCGTTGCTGCGTTGATTACCGGTGTGCAACCGACCTACGATCAGTGTTGATGCTGGTCGATGCGTTGGTGTTCGCGGCTGGGCTGTTTGCGTGGACGATTGTCGAGTACGTCATTCACGGCGTGCTCGGCCATCAGAATCGCACGTTCGTGACACAGCTGCATGACGTGCACCATCGCGATCCGCGGGCCGTTTTTGCGCTGGGCGCTTGGATTCCCACCGCGGTCGCGCTCGGTGGTGCGTGGGCGATGTTCGGGTTGGCGTCGGGCGTGATTTTTTATGGCGGAATCGTCGTTGGATTCGCCGTCTATGAGTACGTTCACTACCGGATTCACTTCGCCTTGCCTTCATGCGCGGTTGAAGCGCGGCTGCGCGCGCGGCATCTGGCGCATCATGCTGGCGAGCCGGACGCGATTTTCGGGGTTACATCGCGGATTTGGGATGTGGTGTTCGGCACGGAGCCCGAGCCGGAGCGGATGCGCGAGCTTTTGGCGGCGGGCGCGCGGGTCGCGCCGCTTGGCGGCCGCAGCAATCTTGGGCGAGTAGTCCGCAGTCTTATTGCTGCGTCGTGAGGCGCGCATCAGTTCTTGACAGATAGCTCAAGTCGAGCTATTGGCTTGATTGGTATGAATCACGTGTCGGTGACATCAAGTCTGAATGGCGCGCGGAGCTATCGCCCTGGCGCGGCGCTGTTTCCGGCCAGGTCGGCGCTCGAATTCGAAAAAACGCCGCCGCGGATGGACGTGAAGTTCCCGATCCTCGGCTTTCTGATGGAGGCGGAGGCGACCGGTTACGACCTGAAGCAACGCTTCCAGGACCCGGTCGGGTTCTTCTACAGAGTGAGCGATGGATCGATATACCCTGCACTAAAAAAGCTTGCGCGCGACGGGCTGGTCAGGCTGCGGACGGAACGGCGCGGACGGCGGGCGCGCAAGGTTTATGCAATCACGCCGCGCGGCAGGGCGCATTTCATGCGCATGCTGCGTGAGCCGGCGCAGCCGCTGTTCGTATTCGACGAGTCGCAGGTGAAGATTTATTTCGCGGACCAGGAGCCGGAAATCGCGCTCGAGCATATGGAGCGCTCGCGCCGCGACGATGAGGCGCGCACCGCTATCCTGGCTGAAATCGTCGCCGCGATGCGGCGCGCGGGCGCTAGCCCGGTGCGAACTACGATGGTCGAGTTGGGTCGCGCGATTACCGATGCGAAAGCGCGGGTGCTCGCTCGGCTTTGCTCGCAGTTGAAGAGGCAGATACGCTCCAAAGGCGGGAAAGTTACTTCATTTAATGTGGAACCCGCGGTGGGTTCCACACCTCCTTCGGCAGGGGTGACCCCTGCACCCGGTACTAAGAAAAGGATGCGGGACTTCGTCCCTGTTCGGAGGTTGGTTGGGGGAAGATCCAGATGAGGCGGCGTAACGTGGCCGGTAAATGAGCCTGTCAAGGGTTCGGTAAAAAAGAGGGAGAGCTCATGGACGAAAAGTTTGCTATCGATCTCGAGCATGTGACCCGGATCTACAAGCGCGACGAGTTCGAGGTGCGCGCGCTCGATGACGTGACTGTGCAGATTCCGGCCGGGCGCTTCGTGGCGATCATGGGGCCGTCGGGCTCGGGCAAGACCACGATGCTCAACCTGATCGCGGGAATCGATCACGCTAGCACCGGACGCGTCGCCGTCGGCGGCGAGGAGATCACCGGCATGAAGGAGCGCGACCTGGCGGGCTGGCGCGCGCGTCATATCGGGCTGGTGTTCCAGTTCTACAACCTGATTCCGGTGCTGACCGCGTTCGAGAATGTCGAGTTGCCGCTGTTGTTGACGAGTCTCAACAAGGCCGAGCGCCGCGAGCATGTCGAGACCGCGCTCAAAGTGGTCGGACTGGCCGACAGGATGGACCATTATCCGCGCCAGTTGTCGGGCGGGCAGGAGCAGCGCGTCGCGATTGCGCGCGCGATCGTGGCTGACCCGACGATTATCGTTGCCGACGAGCCGACCGGGGACCTCGATGCGAAGTCGGCCGAGGAAATTCTGGGATTGCTGGTGGATATGAATCGGCAGTTTCAGAAGACGATCGTGATGGTCACGCACGATCCGCGGGCCGAGCGGTATGTAGATACGGTTTATCGGCTGGATAAGGGCGTGTTGGCCGGGGTTGAGCCGGGGAAGAGAGGCGCACCGGCGGAGGCGTCGGCGCATGCGTGAGGAGAGAGAAAGAGGAACTTTATCTAATGTGGAACCCACCGTGGGTTCCACACCTCCTTGGGCAGGGGTGACCCCTGCACCCGGTACCCAGTTGGGAAACCGCTCCTACAATCCGGTTCCCCTTCCCCTCTATGTCGGGCTGCGGTACCAAATTACCCTCGCCCGCTCCGCGGGAGAGGGAACGGCGTCCGCGCCTGGGGTGAGGGAAGGGGTTAGGGGTTAGGTTCCTATGAGGAACGGGCGACGCGGGTAAGAGGTGGCGCGATGAAATATACGGCGCTGGTTTTTAAGAATTTGGTTCGTAGTAAGCGACGTACCTTTTTGACCGTGTTGTCGATTGCGGTTTCGTTGTTTATTTTTTCGGTGCTGGTCAGCGTGCCGACCGTCGCCAATCAGATTCTTGGGAATACGGCTTCTTCGACGCGGATTGCTACCCATAACAAGGCCGGGTTGGCCTATGCGATTCCGATGGCCTACAAGCAGCGGATCGTGGCCGTGCCGCATGTCGAGGTGGTCGTGCCGGAGAGCTGGTTCGGCGGGGTCTACCACGAAGTTTACGACCAGTTTCCGAACCTGGCGGCCGATCCCGACGAGGTCGACAAGATGTGGCCCGACTGGGGAATCAGCCCGGAGCAGTTCGCGCAGTTCAAAAAAATCCGCACCGCGTGCCTGGTGGGCGCGGGCACGATGAAGCGGTTCCATCTGCAGATAGGGCAACAAATTCAGCTCAAGGGCACGCTCTACCCGTTCAACGTGACGCTGCAAATCGTGGGTACAATCGGCGGCAAGGCACCGCCGGATTTTCTGTTGTTCAGGAGAGACTATCTGGAAGAAGCGGCCGGGCGGCCGGGAATCGTCGATAATATCTGGGTGAAAGTCGACAAGCCGGAAAGTGTGCCGCAGGTGATAGCGGCGATCGATGAAGGCTTTGCCAACTCGTCGGCGGAGACCTTGTCGGAGTCGGAGGCGTCGTTTATCGGCGGCTTTATGGAGCAGTACCGCACGTTTTTCAGGATGGCGGAGCTGCTGGGATTTATCGTGGTGCTGACAATAGGACTGGTGGCGGCGAATACGGCGGCGATGTCGATACGCGAGCGGCGCGGCGAGATAGCGGTGATGCGCTCGATGGGATTTCCGGCGCGCACGATTCTGTCGCTGCTGCTTGCCGAGTCATTGTTGATAGGTCTTATCGGCGGAGTTATCGGATGCGGCTCGGCGTATCTCGTGCTGAAGATTTTCTCGGTCGGCAACGTGGGTGGGCCGCTCGGAGCGATCCGGATGCCGCCGGTGATACTGGTCGAGACGCTTATAGTGGCGGCGTTGATAGGAGTGTTCAGTGCGATGGTGCCGGCGAGTTCGGCGGCGCGGCGGAATATTGTGGATGCGCTCAGGACGGTTGCGTGAACAGGAACCTAACCCCTAACCCCTTCCCACTGTGGGAAGGGGAACAGGAAGAATTATGACGATCGTTACGTCCTATCCCCCTGGCCCCCTTTCCAGGTGGAAAGGGGGAACGGATTCGGATGAGCAGGAAGCTAACCCCTTCCCATTGTGGGAAGAGGGACTGGCGGCAAAGGGATGGAGGGCGGGAACTTGAATCGCGCTTTTTGGTGTCATCCTGACGAAGCGAGTATCGCGAGCGGCAGGATGACAGAGGGTGCGCTCGCGGTACTTGAGATGAGTAGGAACCTAACCCCTAACCCCTTCCCGCGCGGGAAGGGGAACCAGAAGAAGTCATCCGAGCGCGACGCTGTCCTATCCCCCTGGCCCCCTTTCCAGATGGAAAGGGGGAACGGATTCGGATGAGTAAGGAGCTAACCTCTTGCCGTTGTGGGTTAGAGGGACCGGTCGCGTAATCGGTATCTGCTGAGGACTATAAACTTAGATGGCTATTCCGTTGAAATATAATGTGCGCTCGCTGCTGGTCAGACGGGTTTCTACTGCTATGACTGGGGGTGGGATTGCGCTTGTCGTTTGTGTTTTTGTGATTGTTATGGCGCTCGTGGCCGGGTTGAATTCGGCTATTTCTGATACTGGGGATCCGGATAACGTTATTGTGCTGCGTAAGGGGGCTACCACCGAGACTTACTCGTCGATTCAGCTCGATCAGTTCGACGCTTTGAAATTTCTGCCGCAGATTCGGCGCGAATCTGATGGCACCGTCGACGCTTCACCTGAATTGCCGGTGCAGGCGCTGATGGAACGCGTCGGCGGCGGGCGCGACAATATAGTTGTTCGCGGAGTTCTGCCGATCGCGTTGAAAGTGCATCCGAAGGTCAAGATTGTCGAAGGCCGGATGTTTAATCCTTCCGTCAACGAAGTGATTGTCGGCAAGGGCTTGCAAGGGCATTACGCGAATATGCAGCTTGGCTCTACGCTCCGCTTCGGGCGCGGCAACTGGAAGGTGGTCGGGATAATGGCGGCGCAAGGCGGCTCGTTCGAGTCGGAGGTCTGGGGCGATATTCATAATGTGCAGGACGACGCGCAGCGCGGCGCGTACTATGCCGACGTGCGCCTGAAGCTGGCGCCGGGGGCGGATAGCGCGGCGCTGATTCGGCGGCTGGCCGACGATCCGCGGATAAATCTGCAGGCCGAGACCGAGGCCGACTACTACAAGGACCAGGCGGTCGTCGCCAACCAGATGCGGGTGCTCGGGATGATCGTCGCGGTGATTATGGCGGTGGGCGCGATTTTCGGCGCGATGAACACGATGTATGCGGCGGTCTCGTCGCGGACCACGGAAATCGGCACGCTGCGCGCGCTCGGCTTCGCGCCGATTGCGGTGATGACGTCGTTCCTGCTCGAGTCGCTGGTGCTGGCGGTGTGCGCGGGCGTGATCGGAATAATAATCGCGATGCCGATTAACGGGCTGTCGACGACGTTCGGCAACTTCGTGACCTTCTCGACGCTGGCCTTCAGCTTCCGCGTGACCTTTGCGATAGTTATCGAGGCGCTGATTTTCGCGGCCGTGATGGGTATGGTAGGGGGCTGGCTGCCGGCGCGTCAGGCGATGAAAATGCCGGTGGTCGATGCGCTAAGGAGCGTGTGACCGTGTCCACCGAAGCACCGAGAGGACCGAATATCCGCGAGCTCGAGTCGCTCAGGATTGCGCGCGCGGCGAATCCGAAGAAGCCGAGCCGGCTTATTCCGGCGGCGATCACGCTGGTAGTCCTGGCCGTCGTTGGGGTGGCGGGTTACTTCGTCTATCAGCGGACGATTGGCCGCCCGCCCGAAGTGCAAACCGCGATCGTGATGGTGAAACAGGCGGGACAGGCCGGCACCGTGCTGACCGGCAGCGGCTACGTGATCACGCGGCACAAGTATATCGTGATCGGCACCAAGATTCTCGGGCAGATTGTCGCCGAGCCGATCGAGGAAGGGCAGCGGGTCAAGGTCGGCGACCTGCTGGCGCGAATCGACGATCGAGACTACCAGGCACAATTGAAACAGGCCTACGCGGACCGCGACCTGGCGGCGGCCAACCTGGTGTTGAAGCAGGCGCGGGTCGAGCGGATGCGCGCTCTGTATAAGCAGGGCGTGCAATCGAAGGACTCGCTCGACGACGCGGAAAATCAACTGGCGGTGGCGCAGGCGGACCTCAAGAAGTCGGACGGCGAGATCGAATTCGCGAAGTTCAACGTGAGCCAGACCGTGATCACGTCGCCAATCAACGGCGTGGTGCTGCAGAAGTATCGCGAACTCGGCGACACGATTAATTTCGGCGGCGAAATCCAGGCTGGCGGCGGCGCCACCGATATCGCGCAACTGGCGGACTTGAGCGACCTGCGCTGCGAAGTCGATATCAACGAAAGCGATATCGCGAAGGTCAAGATGGGCACGCCGGCGACGGTGATCCCCGACGCGTATCCCGACAATCCGTTCCCGGCGCAGGTGGTGAAGATTTATCCCGAGGCCGACCGGCAGAAAGGGACGGTGAAGGTCGAAGTCAAAATCCTGCAGCCCGATCTTAAAATTATCAAGCCGGAAATGAGCGCCAAGGTCACCTTTCAATCGATCGTGACGCAAACCGCGGCGGCGCCGATGGTGCTGGTGCCGAAGAAGGCGATCGTCACCGATGGCGCGGCGAATTCGGTGTGGGTCGTTCGCGGCGACACAGTCCACGAAGTACCAATCGTGGTCGGACGCGAGTTCCAGGACGGCGTCGAGGTGCGGCAAGGACTGAGCGGCGGCGAGACGGTGATCGTGGTGCCGGCGGCTACGATCAAGGAAGGACAGGAAGTTACTGCGGTCGCGTCTTAGGGTGGGAAGGGGAAATCACTTAATTAAATGTGAAACCCGCGGTGGGTTTCACACTTCCTTCGGCAGGGGTGACCCCTGCACCCAGTACTAAAGAGAGAAAGAAGATGGCGGAGACTTTTGTTTTGGTGCATGGCGCTTGGCATGGGGCTTGGTGCTGGGCTGCGGTTATCAATCAACTGGAGAAACTTGGCGACCGTGCTTATGCGGTTGACCTGCCGGGGCATGGGATGAACTTTGCGGATCGATCTAAGGTTACGCTTGATAGCTATGTCGATAGCGTTGCGGGGTTTATCGAGCGGCACGATCTGAAGAACGTCGTGCTTGCGGGACATAGCCTGGGCGGACTTACGATTCCCGGGGTCGCGGCGAAGATTCCGGCGCGAATAAAGCGCGTCGTATGGGTAACGGCGCTGGTGGCGCTCGACGGGCAACCGATCGTCGATCCGGCGACGTCGCCGCTCGCGGCGGGCGCGGATACTTTGCCGGAGCGATCGATCGCGATCGAGGGGATGGGCAAGGATTTTCTTGACGGGCTCAGCAACGACATGGCGCCGGCTGTGAAGGAATACGTGCTCGCGGCGCTGGGACCGCAGCCGGTCGCTCCGATGATTACGCCGGTGCCGATGGCGCCCTACTTCGCCACCGGAATTCCCAGCAGCTATATCGTTTGCGAAGACGATCAGACGCCGGTCGCGGGCGCGCCGAACTGGCATCCGCACTTTTCCAGCCGGCTCAGGAACCCGGCGCTCAAGTTCGTGAAAAGCGGGCATGAAGTCATGTTTACGCATCCGGTAGAATGCGCGCGGGCGCTGCATGAGTTGGCGTCGGAGGGGTAGGAAGGAACTTAATCGTATGTGAAACCCGCGGTGGGTTTCACACTTCCTTCGGCAGGGCTGAGCCCTGCACCCAGTACTAAAACGGCTTGCATCGATGCTTGCGCTGGAGTAAGTGTCGGATTGACGCAAAGTCATCGGTTGTGAGGGTCTATTTGTGAACGAAGCTTTGGAAACTGCTACTTCCGCTTCTGCGCTGCGCGGGAAGCTGGCTGTGCTTGGGAACGATAGTTATACGGATGAGACTTGCGCGCGCTATGCGGAGATGATCGCGGAGATCAAAGAGCTTAAAAAAACGCGGCGGGCTGTGATTTTGGCGCATAACTATCAGCGGCCGGAGATTTTCGAGGTCGCGGATTTTATCGGCGACTCGCTGGAGCTGGCGCGTAACGCTCGCGACGTGCGCGATGCGGACGTGATCGTGTTTTGCGGCGTGCATTTCATGGCCGAGACCGCGAAGGTCTTCAATCCCGATCGCAAAGTATTGCTGCCGGACCTTAAAGCGGGATGCTCGCTGGCGGACAGCGTCACGGCCGAGGCGCTGGCCGAGCGCAAGGAAGAGCTGCTCAAGATTTATCCCGACCTTAAGGTTGTGTCGTACGTCAACTGCACGGCGGACGTGAAGGCGCTGTCGGACGCGTGCTGCACGTCGGCGAATGCGGCGAAGATCGTCGAGCGGATCGACTCGGAAAATATTTTGTTCGTGCCGGATCAGAATCTCGCGAACTATGTGCAGGGGCAGACGCGCAAGCGGGTGATTTCGTGGGACGGAAATTGTTACGTGCACCATCAGATAACTCCCGTCGAGGTCCTCAAGGTCAAGCGCGCGATTCCCGGGATCAAGGTGATTGCGCATCCGGAGTGCCGTCGCGACGTGCTTGCGCTGGCGGACGCGGTGCTGTCGACCAGCGCGATGCTCGCCTATGCGCGGAGCAGCGACGCCGATAAATTCCTGGTGGTGACGGAATGCGGGCTGTCGGACCGCCTGCTGATGGAGATTCCCGACAAGCATTTCTACAAGGCGTGCAAGCTATGCCGGTTCATGAAGATGATCACGCTCGAGGCGACGCTCGATTCATTGCGACGCCTGCGGTACGAAATCGATCTGACCGAGGACGTGCGCGTGGGCGCGAAGCGGGCCCTGGAGCGGATGCTCGAGCTGAGCGTCTGAGCGCGGAGGCACAGGGCGTCGCGGCGGGCGGCGAGCTGCTGGCGCGGCCGATGGTTGCGGTCGACACGGTGTTGTTCGCGATTATCGGCGGGCGGCTGCAGACCTACCTGGTCGAGCTGCGGCGCGGGCCGGGCCGCGGGCGATGGGCGTTTCCGGGCGGGCTGGTGCGCGTGGGCGAGCTGCTGGACGACGCGGCGCGGCGCGAGCTTTACGATTCGACGGGACTCCGGGGCGGTTATCTCGAGCAGCTGTTCACGTTTGGCGATCCGTCGCGCGACCCGCGCGCGCACGTGGTGTCGGTCGCGTACATGGCGTTGATTCCCGACGCGCGGGGAGTGCGCGCGGCGTCGGACAAATATGCGACCGGAAAGTGGTACGAAGTCGCGCGGCTGCCGCCACTTGCGTACGACCATTCGCTGATGGCGGCCTATGCGGTGAAGCGGCTGAAGTCGAAAGTCGAGTACACGAATATCGCGTATGCGCTGCTGCCGCGGGAATTCACGTTTGCCGAGTTCGAGGAGCTATACTCGCTAATCCTGGGGCGCCCGCTCGATCGGAGAAACTTCCGGCGGAGCATCCTGGCGATGGGGATGCTGAAACGCCTGCCCCATACGCGGCGCGGACCACATCGGCCGGCCGCACTATACAGTTTCGCGAATCAAAGCCTTAGATTCATCGAGATGCTATAATTTCTTGCCTCGGGGAGAGTCATGTTCAAGGGTATCAAAGGAATTATCGCACTGACGGCCGCCGCGGTTTTGGTGGTGGCGATCGCATACGGCGGCTACATGTCGAGCGGGTCGGATGGGCAGGCGGCGTCCGGCGATGCGGGCGCGCGAATCCGGGAAACGCTCGACCCGCAGGGATTCCAGGGCAATGTGCGCCAGGCGTATGAAATCGCCGAGCGCGACCCCGCGCTGCTGGTACAATTGCACTGCTACTGCGGATGCGACGTGCAACTCGGGCACAAGAACCTGCTCGATTGCTACCGTGACGATCATGGCAGCCGGTGTGGGATCTGCCTGGGCGAGGCTCTTGACGCGGAACCGATGGCGCGCCAGGGCATGCCGGTCGAACGAATCCGCGACGCACTGCGCACGCGCTACGCGCACGGGAGCTGAGCTTGGTCGGACTGATCTCGGCGTACATCGAACACTTCACCTATATTGGATTGTTCGTAGTTCTGATGTTGTGCGGGCTTGGGCTGCCGATACCGGAAGACGTGGCGCTGCTGGCGGGCGGCTACTTGGTGCATCGCGGGGTCACGCGTTATCCGATCACGCTGGCGGTGTCGTTGCTGGGCGTGGTCGCGGGCGACAACTCGCTGTTTTTCATGGGCCGGCGCTTCGGCTCGGGACTGGTGCGGTATTTCTCGATTGGGCGGCCGGGCCGCAAGCATCAGATCGAGCGGATCGAGGGTTTCATGCAGCGCCATGGGCCTCGCGCGATCTTTTACGCGCGATTCCTGGCCGGCCTGCGCGCGTTGATCTACCTGTCGGCGGGATCGTTCGGCGTGCGACCGGCGGTGTTTTTGCTTTATGATCTGCTCGGGGCGCTGATCTCGGTGCCGATCGTGGTGACGCTCGGCTACGTGTTCGGCAAGCAACTCGAGCAGTTGGTCAGATATATCGGCGGCTTCGAGCGGCTGATCTTCGTGGTGGCGATACTGAGCCTGGCGGTGTACGCGACGCGGATGATGGTGCTGCGCAAGACCGTCGCGCCCGAGGTCAAGAGCGAATCGGCCGAGTTGTGACGGGGGCGTGGCGGGGCGCGCGACCTCACCCCTGGCCCCTCTCCCTTCTGGAGAGGGGAAGCCGTTGCGACGGCGGCGCAGTGTCCGGAGCGCTCCGTTGTCGCGCGGAACGGGGACACCCTAACTCGACCCTCAACCTTCGGCGGGCTCAGGGCAGGCTCTTCGATCCTCTCCCGTCGGGAGAGGGGAAGAACGGAAGGCGCCGCGGACGCGCAGCGCTGGCGGCGATTTGACAGTAAGTTGACGCGGTAGGAGACTCGGTCGGACCGGCTTGAGTCAGCTCGTGATGAGAATTTGCCGACGCGGCCGCATGCGCCGTGGGGGAAGGGATCCGTGGCAAACCGAAATCGGCGCTTTGCGGTCGCGGCGATTGCGCTGACGTTTTTGTTCGTGGCGATACCGGGGGCCGCGCGCGCGGCGACCCCGACAGCGTCGGCGACCGCGACGCCACCCATCGCGACTCCGACCCCGACCGGTGGAACGGCGACTCCGACCCCGATCCCTCCGGGCGTCATTGTCGTCAACACGCTTAACGACGACGCAACGGCCGGTGACGGCATGTGCAGTCTGCGTAAGGCTATCAACAACTCCAACGCCGCTGGGGATACGACCGGCGGAGACTGCGCCCCAGGCACAGGGGTCGACACGATCGAGATCGACGTGACAGGTACGATAACGCTAAAGTCCACTCTGCCGCCCATCACGTCGACATCACTGAGCATAGGGGCGGCGATACCACCCACCATCGACGGCGGCGGCTCGAACCAGATTCTTGTCGTCGACAACAGCAAAGTCGAACTCTACAACCTGATTCTTCAGAACGGGTCGGCCAGCAATGGTGGGGCCGTCTCAGTTATAGGTTCGCTGCAAGTCGTTTACTGCACGTTCCAATCCAACACGGCCAGTGGCCACGGCGGTGCGATCTTCGGCGCGAGTAACACCACAAAAATCGAGGCTGATAACAGCACGTTCACCTCCAACACGGCGGGGATGGGTGGCGGCGCCATCTACAACCCCGGTGGGCTGACCGTCGGGAGCGGCACCTTCAGCTCCAATTCTGGCGGAAACAACGGTAGCGGGGGCGCGATCGACAACGTCGACCCCGGCGGGACGGCAATCTACGACAGCTATTTTCTTTCCAACACAGCCGGACAAGGTGGCGGGGCGATCAACAACTCCAGCGTAACCAACACCGTACAAATCTCGACCAGCACCTTCAACGCCAATACCACGACCAGCGATGGTGGAGCGGTGGCCAACACCGGGAACGAAGTCGACATAGTTAACAGCACCTTCGCTTCCAACTCGGCGTTCGCGGGCGGTGGCACGTCCAACACCATGGGCATTGTAGGAATCCATGATTGCACCTTCTCCGGCAATTCAGCGAGCGCCAGCAACGGCGCAGCCATTTTTGACACCGCCATGGCTCCGAACGGAACGGCTGTCGGCGCGAGCATACTGGCGGCAAGTACCAGCGGCGGTAACTGCGATGGAGTCGCGGGAACAATAGTCGACGGTGGATTTAACATATCCGATGACACGACCTGCGGCTTTAAAGGCACCGGCGCACAAGGGCAGACCCTCGGCGATGGTGTCTCGCCCAAGCTTGATCCTGCCGGCTTGCAAAATAACGGCGGCTTTACACTGACCATCGCGGAGGAGCCCGGAAGCCCATCGATCGATGCAGTGACCTATACGGAATGCTCGATGATCGCCAACGGCGACCAGCGCCACCAAACCCGGCCCGACCCGGAAGATGGTTCCAACGGTCCTTGCGACATCGGCGCGTATGAGCTGCAAGAGGTGCCGCGCCCTACCCCGAGCCCTACCTATGCTAACCCTACCTCTACCGCAACTAGGACCCCAACACCTTCGGCGACAGCAACGCCGGCCGCAACTCCAACCGCAACCGCTACATCTGCGTCGACGCTGACTGCGACCGCGACACCGACGGCAACCGCCACGTCAAGTGCGATACCGACGGCCAGCTCCACGGCGACTGCAACGTCCAGCACAGTTGCTACAGCCACACCAACCGCGACGTTGACCGCAACCGCGACCTCCAGCGCCCCCCCGACGGCGACTGCGACCGCAACCACAACCGCGACCGCAACGATAACCGCGACCGCATCCGCAACGCCAACGGCGACCGCAACCGCCACAGCAACTGCCAGCGCGACGGCTACTGCAACTGCGACCGCAACAGCAACCGCAATGGCGACGCCAACTGCTACGCCGACGGCCGTGCCGGTGACGCTCAAGGTCACGCCGAAAGCGCTCAAATTCTCGAAGACCGCGGTCGGATCGTCGAGCAAACCGAAAATGGTCAAGGTGTCCAATCCCAAGGGCAAGAAGAAGCATCCGGGATCAGCGGTGCTGATCGAGATGATTTCCGATCCGGCCGCGTTCACCGAGACCAACACCTGTGGTGCGAGCCTCGCGGCCGGCTCTTCGTGCGCAATCTCAGTGACGTTCACGCCGAGCGCGGCGGGGGCGCAGACCGGCATGCTGATGATTACGGACAACGCGACCGGCAGCATGCAGATGGTGCGGCTTAGCGGCATGGGGAAATAGTGGCAATAAGTGAATCCATAGAAAGTGCGGACGAAGACGAGGAACCTAACCCCTAACCCCTTCCCGAGCGGGAAGGGGAACAAGAGAAGGTCGGCGATCCCTTTCCGAGCGGGAAGGGGAACAAGAGAAATTTGGTAGTGGCCGTCAGGCCAGTACCGGCGGTGGCAGCGATTTGACAGTAGGGTGACGCGGTGGGAGACTCGCCGGACCTGCTTGAGTTGGCTTCCTGCTGAAAATTTGCCACTGCGGCCGCATGCGCCGTTGGGGAGAGATCGATGGCAGATCGGAAGCGGTGCTTTGCCCTGGGAGCAATTGTACTGACGTTTTTGTTGCTCGCGATGCCAGGGTTGGCGCGCGCGGCGACGATTACGGTCACCACGACAGCCGACCCGACCGGCGCGGCGGGCACCTGCAGCCTGCGCCAGGCGATCACCAACGCCAACGGCGAAAACCAGTCAGGCTCGACGAACTGCACCGCCGGGACCGGAACCGATACCATCGTCTTTGAAAGCGGACTGACCGGCACGATCACGCTGAACAGCACTAGTGGCACTCTGCCCAACATCGTCAGCGGCGAGACGCTGACCATCACCGGCCCGACCACCTCGCCGGGAATCACGATCAGCGGGGGCGGTGCGGTGGCACTGATGGTCGTGAACTCAGGCGCGACGCTCACCCTGCTATTTCTGACCATGGAGGACGGCAGCGAGACCGGCCTCTCCGGCTTTTTGGGCCCAGGCGGCGCCATCTTGAACAACGGCACGCTGACCGTCGCCAACAGCACGTTGTCGGCCAACAAGGCCACCGGCGGCAGCGAGGGCGGCAACGGCCTTGGCGGCGCCATCTTTAACAACGGCACGCTGACCGTCACCAACAGCACGTTTTTGGGCAACCAGGCCACCGGCGGCAGCGACGGCGGTAGCGAAGCGGGCGGCGCCATCTTTAACGAGGGCACGCTGACCGTCACCAACAGCACGTTCTCGGGCAACCAGGCCACTGGCGCCACCACCTTCGGCGGCGGCGCCATCTATAACGACAGTGGTGTCGTTACTCTCAAGGGCAGCATTTTGGCGGACAGCAGCCCGGACAATTGCGGCGGTAATGCCGTCACCGACGGCGGCTACAACATCGCGGATGACAGCACGTGCAACTTCAGCAAGACGGGTATGGCGGACAACGGCGACGGCGTCGATCCGATGCTCGCCAGCGGATTGGCCAACAACGGCGGCCCAACCTTCACCATCGCACTGCTCACGGGCAGCCCGGCGATCGATCAGATCCCGTTCGCGTCGTGCACCTATCCTGCGGGCTCGTTGAACCCCTGCACCACCTCGTCGTCTCTCCAGCTTACCTGCGACCAGCGCGGCAAGCCCAGGCCCGACCCCGAAGACGGAGCCAGCGGGAACTGCGATATCGGCGCGTTCGAGCTCCAGGGACCGACGGCAACAGCAACCGCAACCCCCACGGCCACCGCCACCGCGACACCTACTGCGACTGCGACGGCGACCGCAACTCGGACAGCGACTGCGACAGCCACTGCAACGTCATCTGGGTCTGCCACCGCCACACCAACCGCGACCTCAACGGCCAGCGCCACCGCGACGCAAACCGCAACGGCAACCGCGACTGCGACCGCATCGCCAACCGCCACCACGACGGCGACCGGATCCGCAACAGGAACACCAACGGCGAGCGCAACGGCGACTGCGACCGCAACCGCAACGGCAACTGCAACAGGAACCACTGCTGCGACCGCGACCGCAACAGCAAGCGCGACGGCGACGGCAACCGCTACGACCTCTGGTTCTGCCACCGCCACACCGACCCCGACCGTAACGGCGACCGCCTCCGCGACGCAAACAGCAACCGCAACTGCTGCAACGACTTCCACAGCGACGCCAACGGCCACCGCCACATCAACCGCAACGGTAACTGCAACGGAAACTGCAACGGAAACTGCGACCGCAACGGCGACGCCGACGGCTGTGCCGGTGACGCTCAAGATCACGCCGAAGGCGCTGAAGTTCTCGAAGACCGCGGTCGGATCGTCGAGCAAACCGAAAATGGTCAAGGTGTCCAATCCCAAAGGCAAGAAGAAGCATCCGGGGATTGCGGTGTTGATCGAGATGATTTCCGATCCTGCCGTGTTCAGCGAGACCAACACCTGTGGTGCGAGCCTCGCGGCCGGCTCTTCGTGTGCAATCTCAGTGACGTTCACGCCTAGCGCGGCGGGGAAGCAGACCGGCATGCTGATGATTACGGACAACGCGAAGGGCAGCACGCAAACGGTGTCACTGAGCGGCACGGGGAAGTAGCAGGAATAAGTGAACCGCCCTCTTTTGCTCTTCGTGTTTGACAGTAGGTTGGCGTGGTAGGAGACTCGGCCAGTCCTGCTTGAGTGGGTTTAGCGGCGAAATCTGCCACTGTGGCCGAGTGCGCCGTGGAGAGGCGTCCGTGGCAGATCGAAATCGGCGCTTTGCGCTCGCAGCGATTGCGCTGACGTTTTTGTTCGTAGCGACGCCGGGGGCGGCGCACGCCGCCACTATTACCGTCACTACGCTGGCGGACCCGACCGGAGCGGCGGGCACCTGCAGCCTGCGTGAGGCGATCGCCAACGCCAACGGACAAAACGACACATATCCGACCTGCGCCGTCGGCAGCGGAAACAACGACACGATCGTCTTCGAAAGCGGACTGACCGGCACTATCTTTCTGGGCAGCACGCTGCCCGCCATCGTCATCGGCGAGACGCTGACCATCACAGGCCCGACGACTTCGCCGGGAATCACGATCGACGGCGGCGGTACGGTGGAACTGATGTACGTGAACGATGGCGTGAGCGGTGCCGCGACGCTCAACCTGCAACTTCTGACTTTGCAGAACGGCAGCGTGACGGGCTCCTTTGGCGGCGCCCGCGGCGCGGGCGGCAACGGCGAGGGCGGCGGAATTTATAATCTCGGCACGCTGACCGTCTCCAACTGCACGTTGTCGGCCAACAAGGCCATCGGCGGCTTCGGCGGCCTTGCCGGCGGCTTGGGCTTGGGCGGCGCCATTTATAACCAGGGCACGCTGACCGTCAACGACAGCACGTTTTCGGCCAACCAGACTGCCGGCGGCGGCGCTGGCTTCGGCGGCGGCTCCGGCTTCGGCGGTGCCATCGACAACGAGAAAGTTAGCGGTTACGAGGGCATAGTGACCATCACCAACAGCACGTTTTCGGCCAACCAGGCCACCGGCGGCAGCGGCGGCGGCGGCGCCATTAACAACACGTTGGACGGCACGCTGAAGGTCATCAACAGCACCTTCTCGGCCAACAGCGCGTCTACAAACGGCGGCGGCGGCATTAACAGCGCAGGGGAAACGACGCTGAAGGGCACGATTCTGGCGGCGTCGACCGGCGGCAATTGCCTCTGCGTCGGCTGCACAAAGTTTGACGACTTAGGCTACAACCTGTCGGATGACGACACCTGCGCGTTCTTCAACACCGGCAGCCAGAATAGCGTCAGCGACCTCGACCTCGCTATGGGGCTCGCCAACAACGGCGGCCCGACCGAGACGATCGCGCTGGAGCCGGGCAGTGCAGCGATTGGGCAGATCCCTACCATGCCGACCGACGCCTGCACCGACGCAAACGGTAATCCGCTGACGACCGATCAGCGCGGATTTCAGCGGCCGGCGCCCGGGGAAACCAAATGTTGTATCGGCGCTTTTGAATTCGGCAACCCGACTCCTACTGCTACGGCAACGCCGACAGCAACTGCCACAGCGACCGCGAATGCGACGCCAACTGCCTCGGCGACCGCAACTGCGACTGCGACGCCAACTGCCACGGCGACCGCAACATCCAGCGCGACCTCCGCTGCAACTGCCACCGCCACCATGACTGCGACGCCGACTGCGACCGCAACCGCAACTGCGACCGCAACGGCCACGGCGACCGCAACCGCAACCGCGACCGCAACAGCGACCGCTACGGCAACGGCAACCGCCACCGCGTCTGCAACCGCAACGGCGACTGCGACCACTACCGCTACGCCAACTGCCACGCCGACGGCGGTGCCGGTGATGCTCAAGATCACGCCCAAAGCGCTGAAGTTCTCGAAGACGATGGTCGGATCGTCGAGCAAACCTAAAATGGTCAAGGTGTCCAATCCCAAGGGCAACAAGAAGCATCCGGGAATTGCGGTGTTGATCGAGATGATTTCCGATCCTGCCGTTTTCACCGAGGCCAACTCCTGTCCCGCAAGCCTTCCCGCCGGCTTATCTTGCACGATCTCGGTGACGTTTACGCCGAGCGCGACGGGGGCGCAGAGCGGCATGCTGACGATCACGGACAACGCGCACGGCAGCACGCAGATGGTGAAGTTGAGCGGCGAGGGGAAATAGGAGGCTCGGACTTTTATCCGTGAATCACGGGATTACGCAGGTTTCGCGAATAAGAGTCTCCCGGCAGGGAGCGCGAAAAGAAGGATCCGGGGTTCTTTGCCGCGGCGGTTCTGGAATGACACGCGGAGCGCGAACGAAGACGGAACCTAACCCCTAACCCCTTCCCGAGCGGGAAGGGGAACCAGAGAGGAAGGGGACCGCGCGCCGTCCTATCCCCCTAACCCCCTTTCCGGTGCGGAAAGGGGGAACAAACAAGAGCGCTTTTGGACCGCGCAGTTTCGTTCAACGAGAAGGGGAATACTGGTTGTAGGAATCGTGCGGTCCTATCCCCCTAGCCCCCTTTCCCGCGGGAAAGGGGGAACAGAAGCGTAGCTGAGATTTGAAAGCGCGATGGGCGGCTGTTCCAGAACGAAACCGGACCATTTTAAAATTATTTGTGGGACACGACACCAGGAGAATTCAAGACATGCGGCGCGCCGGACAATTGCGCCGCAGGCGGTTAATTGGTCCCCACCCTGACCCTCCCCCCACGAACGGGGGAGGGAAGCGGAAAATCCCTGCGTAGTCTACTTTGCGGTTTGGCGGTGGGGGACACGCGTATATAATTCCTTATTGTTGCGGGGCCGTGCGCCGGCATCGCGATATCGACAATGGATTCATACTTTCCCGCGCTTAACCTTAAGGCGAAGCTGATCGTGCTGATGGTCGGTCTGCTGGGGTTGACGCTCGGCGCGGAGGTGTGGGTGAGCCTGGGCACGCAGGCGGCGATCGTCGCGACCACGCAGGAGAAGGTCAAGGACCTGGCGCGCGTGATTCAGATCGGCGTGCAGGAATTGACGGCGGTGGGCGATACCGATCGCGAGCAACTGCACAACTACGTCGACGACCTGCATACGCAGGGACTCGAAGTATCGATCGCGTCGAGCGAGAATCTGATCCTCAACAGCTCTGATCCGCGGCTGATTGGCGCGGCGCTGCGGCCCAAGCAGGCCGAATGGCTGACGCCCGAGCAACTGAAGCATCCCAATGACCTCGTGACGATTCCGGCCGGCCGGCTCGGCCTGGCACCCGAGACCACGGTCTACCTGATTCCCGTCCAGGTCGAGGATCATCTGCTGGGCTACGTGCAGGTGGTCGCCAACTTCGGCGACTTCGCGCAGCCGGTGGAGGAAAGCCGGACGCGCGAGCTGCTGATCGCGTTTGCGATTTTCGCGATCGGGCTGGTGTTCGCGTATATCCTGGCCGATCGCTACGTCAAGCCGATTCACGCGGTCGCCAACGCGGCGCAGAATATCGCGGCGCGCGGGCTCGAGCCGGTCCCGGAAGCGCATCGGCGCGACGAAATCGGCCTGCTGACGCGCAGCTTCAACGACATGGTCGGCCAACTGCGGCATGCGCGCGAGCGCGAGCAGGAGCTGAACCGGCTCGAGCGGTTCACGGCGCTGGGACAGTTGGCGGGCGGCTTGGCGCATGAGATCAAGAACCCGCTGAACTTCATCAGCCTGGCGCTCGATCAGCTGCGCGCGCGTTACGCTCCGCAGCAGCCGCAGGATCGCGAGGCATTTCTGCATCAGCTGGGGATCATGAAGGACGAGATGCGGCGGCTGGCCGACCTGGTGCAAAGCTTCCTGCATTACGGCAAGCCGATCGAGATTTTCCCGGCGCCGACGGACGTGTATCGGCTGGTGGGCGAAGTGGTCGCGCTGTCGGAATCGAAAATGAAGAGCCAGGGGATCGACCTGGTCGAGGAATGCGAGGACCCGTCGCCGATTCTCAACGTCGATGCCGAGAAGCTCCGCACCTGCTTTATCAACGTGGTGGCCAACGCGATCCAGGCGATGCCGGAAGGCGGCACGATGCGGATCGGATTTCAGCGGGTCGACGGCTCGATGGTGATTACCTTTTCGGACACCGGCGCCGGAATCGAGGCGGAAGTCGCGAGCCACGTCTTCGAGCCGTTCTTTACCACCAAGCGCGACGGGATTGGCCTCGGGCTGTTTCTGTCGAAGGCGATTGTCGAGACGCATGGGGGTACAATCGAGATCGGACCGAACGCGGACGGACACGGGACCACATTGACATTCACCTTCCCGCCGAGCGCGGTGGTAAACGGACACAAGCATGACGCAGGCGTCAGTACTGGTCGTTGAAGACAACGACCTCGAACGGCAAATCACGGCGGATACGTTGCGCGAAGAGGGCTTCGCGGTCGAAGAGGCCGCGGTCGGCAAGCGCGCGATCGAGTTGCTGGCGCTGTCGCGCTTCGACGTCGTGCTGACGGACCTGATGATGCCGGGGATGTCGGGCGAGGAGCTGCTCGCGAAAGTGCGCGGCGCGTATCCCGGCAGCCAGGTGGTCGTGCTGACGGCGCATGGCTCGACCGACAGCGTCGTGCAGGCGATGAAGGCGGGCGCGTTCGACTACCTGGAGAAGCCGACGGATCGCGAGAAGCTGGTGACGCGGGTCGCGAAGGCGGCCGAGTTCGCGAACCTGCAGCAGGAAAATCAACTGCTGAAGCGGCGGCTCGAAGGCACTTTCGAGATCGAGGGGATTATCGGGCAAGATCCCGCGATCCAGGAAGTGATCCGGCTGGTGCGGCGGGTCGCGCCGTCGAATTCGACGGTGCTTATCCAGGGCGAGAGCGGGACCGGCAAGGAAATCGTGGCCAAGGCGATCCATCGGCTGTCGCCGCGCGCGGCGCGGCAATTCGTCGCGATCAACTGCTCGGCGATTCCCGACAACCTGATCGAAAACGAACTGTTCGGGCATGAGCGCGGCGCGTTCACCGGCGCCAACGAGCGCAAAATCGGGCTGTTCGAGAGCGCCGACAAGTCGACGCTGTTTCTCGACGAGATCGCGGATCTGCCGCAGGGGATGCAGGCGAAGATCCTGCGCGTGCTGCAGGAAAAGGAACTGCGGCGGGTCGGCGGCAACGATTCGTTTCGGATCGATGTGCGGCTGGTGGCGGCGAGCAATCGCAATATTGCGGAGGAAGCGAGCGAGGGGCGCTTCCGCGAGGACCTGTACTACAGAATCAACGTGGTGACGGTGACGCTGCCGCCGCTGCGCGATCGGCGCGGCGATATTCCACTGCTGGCGAATCATGCGCTCGCGAAATTCGGGCATCTCGCGGAAGGACGCGTGAAAGAGATCGGGCGCGAGGCTATGGAAGTACTGCTCGACTACTCGTGGCCGGGGAACGTGCGTCAGCTCGAGTCGGCGATCGAGCGCGCGATACTGCTGTGCGAGGGAGATACGGTGACGCCGCGCGATTTGCCGGAGGAAGTGCTCGCGCGCAAGAAGCCGGGGCGCGCCGGTGAGCGTCAGCGCGGGGACCGGTACGAGATTCCCAGCGAGGGGTTCAATTTCGAGACGTTCGAACGCGACACGATTCTACAGGCGCTCGAGCGCAACGACTGGGTTATAGCGAAGGCGGCAAAGATGCTCGCGATGAGTTACCGGACGCTGCAATATCGGATCGATAAGTTCGGGTTGAAGCGGGGCGAGCAGGCCAAGGCGGTCGCGCCGCCTGCGGACGTTAAAGGGTAACGGGAAAAATACACTTTATTTAATGTGAAACCCCTCCTGGGTTTCACGCTTCCTTGGGCAGGGGTGACCCCTGCACCCAGTACTAAGATAAGAAAAGATGCGGGACTTCGTCCCTGTTCGAAGGGTTTGGTTAGGAGATTGTGCTGCGTCCGGTCTTACCTCGCCCGTTCTTTTGACGGGAGAGGCGGGCGGCGGGCGCAGCCGCCGGTAGGTGAGGGTTCTGCGACTTCATCACAAAAGCGTGCTGGCGCACTTTTTTGTTTCGTCTTCAGTCATTCGCCCAGTTTGTCGGCAGATAAATCCAGCATTCGATTTCGCGGTTGTCGGCGGCTTGCACTTCTATGCGTTGGCGGGTGTAGAGGGTCGGCACTTCTTCGTAGTCGTCGAGAATGGCGAGCTCGCGCGCGGTTAGTCCTTCGAGGATTGCGCCGTCAGTGACGGCGTCGGCTTGCTTCGCGACGAAGTGGAAGCGCTTTTCGCCGCGCGCATAACCGTGAAGCCGCGCGGGGGTCGCGTTAATATGGCGGCCTAACAGGAGCACGCGCTTGGCGGAATTCGTCAGAGTGCCGTAGACGAAGAGTAGTTCGTCGCCGTTATCCAAAATCGTTACCGCCACAACTTCGTGTTGCTGCGTTCATTGGGTTCGCTTACGCTCGCAGCGAGCGGCCTCGATGCTGGAAAGAATATACCTGTTCCTTGACGAACTTGGCGAAGTCGGAGTGCTGACCGGCGATTTTTTCCGCTACCTGGTGCGCCGGCCGTTCGAAGGGCGGCTGCTGCTCGATCAACTCGACGCGGTCGGGGTGAAATCGGTCAACGTCGTCAACCTGACCGCGATTTTCTCCGGGATGGTGCTGGCGCTGCAGATGGGGGAGTTCCTGGCGAAGTTCGGCGCCAAGATTTACGTCAGCCGTATCATGGGACTCTCGCTGTTGCGCGAAATGGGCCCCGTGCTGAGCGCGTTGATGGTCGCGGCGCGCGTCGGCGCGGGTATCACGGCCGAGCTCGGCACGATGAAAGTTACCGAGCAAATCGACGCGATGCGCTCGCTCGCGACCAGCCCTATCAAGAAGCTGGTGGTGCCGCGGGTGCTCGCGACCGTGGTCATGGTGCCGGTGCTGACGGTGCTGGCCGACGCGGTCGGACTGTTCGGCGGGATGCTCATTTCGGTCACGCAGCTCGGCGTGAGCGCCGACTACTTTTACAGCTCGTTGATTCAGAACGCGCAGCTCGGCGATTTGCTGAGCGGACTTGGCAAGTCGGTGTTCTTCGGCTTCGAGATCGCGATAATCGCGTGCGCGAAGGGCCTGTCCGCGACGGGGGGCGCCGACGGCGTCGGACGCGCGACGACCTCGGCAGTGGTGGCGGCGTCGATCACGGTGCTGATCTCGGATTTCTTCCTGACCAAGTTTTTTCTATCGATCTGATTGCTGATGCTGAACGACGGACGAAAAAAATTTATCGAGGTGCGCCGGCTCCGCAAGAGTTTTGGGGCCGGCAAGCCGGTTTTGCAGGGCGTCTCGCTCGAGGTCTTCGAAGGCGAGACCGTGGTCGTGCTCGGCGGCAGCGGCGAGGGCAAGAGCGTTTTGCTGCGGCATCTGAACGGCCTGGAGCGGCCCGACAGCGGCGAGGTGATCGTCGCGGGGAGGCGGCTGAACGATCTCAGCGAAGATGCGATGGCCGATATCCGCAAGGAAGTCGCGATGGTCTTCCAGGGCGGCGCGCTGTTCGATTCGTTCACGGTGTTCGAAAATGTGAGCTACCCGCTGCGCGAGCATGGCCATCTGGAGGAGGCTGCAATCGCGCGGCGGGTGACCGAGCTGCTCGAAATGGTCGGGATGCCGCGCGTCGAGCATCTTTATCCAGCGGAACTCTCGGGCGGAATGAAAAAGCGGGTGGCGCTGGCGCGCTCGATCGCGCTGCAGCCCAAGGCGGTGCTGTACGACGAGCCGACCACGGGATTGGACCCCCTGGTGACGCACAAGATAAACTTGTTGATTCGGGATTTGCAGCGGCAGCTGGGTTTTACGTCGGTGGTGGTAACGCACGATCTCAAGAGCGCGTTCATGGTCGGCGACCGCTTCGCGCTGCTCGACCAGGGGCGGATAAGATTCAGCGGCACAGCCGATGAGGTGCGCGCGACCCGCGACGAGCTGATGCGCGAATTCGTGGAGATCGCGCTATGACTACGGCCGCTATGCGAGGCGAGCGTGGCTGAAACCGGGTATGCGCGCGTGCGCGTCGGCGCATTGATTGCGGCCGGGCTCGCGGTCCTGTGCTTCGCGATCCTCATGATCGGGCACGGCGCGGAAATCTTTACCCACACCGAAATCCTGCAAGCGCATTTCGAGCGAATAAACGGCCTCCAGACTGGCGCGCCGGTCACGCTGTCGGGGGTGAGGATTGGAGCGGTCGAGTCGATAATGTTTCCGCCCGAGCCCGAGAATAGCTACGTGGTCGTGCGAATCTGGATCGAGCAATCGGCCGCGGAGCGGGTGCGAACCGATTCGATAATGCAGATACATTCGATGGGCCTGCTCGGCGACAAGTTCGTCGCGCTCACGCCGGGGACCGCGTCGGCGCCGCCCGCGACTCCGGACACAGTGCTCGCATCGATAAATCCGATTGACTACGAGGCAATCCTGCAGCGCGAAGGCACCGACGATCTGATTGCGAATATCATGGCGATTTCGGGCTCTCTGCGCGCGATCCTTACGTCGATTGAAAACGGGCACGGGCTGGTCAGTGAACTGGTGCGCGGCGAGGACGCCAACAACCCGAAGGAACGGCTGACGCTCGAATCGATTCAGCGGACGCTCGATCACGTCGATAAGCTGTCGGTCGCGCTCGGATTGACGATGGACCGCGTCAACAAGGGCCAGGGGCTGGTTGGTGCGATGCTGAGCGACGAGACCAACGGCAAGCGGTTCCTGGACAACGTGTCGGACACGACGGCGAAGATTCGCGCGACCAGCGCGCGGCTCGACGGGCTGATCGCGCGTTTCGACAAGGCCAACGGGATTATCCCGCAACTGATGGAGAACAAGGATTTCTCTGACGACGTGCTGCCGAACCTGCGCCAGTCGTCGCGCGACTTGAAGGATATCCTGGATAAAATCAACTCGAGCCGGGGCACGGTGGGCCTGATGGTCAACGATCCCAGATTCTACAACCAGCTTACCGGCTTTATGGACAATAGCGGTGGATGGGGGATGCGGCTGGTCAATGGCCTGTACGATTTGACGCATCCGATGGCGAGCCCATCGCCGAGTACTGGCGCGCAGCCGGTGATGCTGACGGCGTCGCAGGCGGGCGCGTGTACCGCGCAACCGGCCCCGGCGACAATTTCGGCGGCGATCCCGGCGATGGCCGAGCCGGCGGCGGGCGTCGCGAGTACGTCGTCGGCGAAGTGAGCGAAAGCAAGCGAGTTGCCGGAGAAGGATTCGTGTGTTAGCTCCAACTGTGAGGCTTGAGTTATCGATGATGACGATGCGGACAATTGTGGCGCGCGCGGCTTTTTTGGGGCTGCTCGCCTTTTCCCTCGTTGCGTGCTCGGCGATGCAGACCAAGACGCTCAGCCCCGGCATGACGCCCGACCAGGCGGTGCGCGCGATGGGCCAGCCCGATCTGAAGGACAATGTCCCGGATCCCAATCACAGCGGCGCCAGCGTGTTGCGATTCGTGTGGCTGGACCCCGGCAAGGCGGCGATTTTCGGCTCCGACGAACGAATCGCGAGCATCTCGAACGTCGAGACCAACACCAAGCAACACCTCGAGCAGCAGGTTCAAGAGTCCGGGCCGCCACAGGTGTTCGACCCGATTAATACGCCGCTCAATTATCTGTTTTTCCCGGTCAAGGCGGCCACGATTTATTTCGGCGCGGGCGTCAATTGCCTCGGAGGCGGCGGCTGCCAGACGCCGACGCTTCCGCCGCCATCGGCGAGTTAGCCGCGGCGGCGGCGCGCAGTACCAAGGCGCGCTCGGTTGTCGCGTGCGGAACCTAACCCCTAACCCCTTCCCATTGTGGGAAGGGGAACCGGACTGTTCAAGTCGGCGCGTGTCCTATCCCCTAGCCCCTTCCCATCTTGGGAAGGGGAACCGAGATCGGAAGTACCCCTTTGCCGCTGCGATGATGGCGCGGCGGCCGGTTCCTCGACCGGCCGCCGCTTTTTTTCGGGCCGCCGCTTTTTAGGGGGCTCGGCGCTTATGCTTGCGCGTTGCCGTTGGCCTCGTGACCGTACGCAGGCGCCGACTCCACCGTGGCGCGGCCCTGGTCGATTGCGGGACGGGAGAGCGTGGGCTCGACTGGAAATGGATTGTCGAACCGTACCCGGCGCATCGAGTCGCTGGTGGCGAAGCCGAGCGCGAATACATGATGGAGCAGCTTCGCCAGCGGCTCGCCTTCGAGCACCATCGGTTGCACCAGTATGCCGCCGCCGTCGTTGGTCTCGCAGTACGGCCAAATGATCGGATCGCCGGCCTTGACGAAGTTGCTCTGCGCGTACGAGGCCGACTGATCCCACGGCTGGACGGTGGGATACACCAGGAAGGCGCGGATCTGCATCAGGCCCGCGAGGATCGTCGCGCCGCGGCGTGCCAGCAGACCGGCTCCCTTCGCGAACGACCACAGCTCTCCGCACTCGAGCACGGAGCGCGCCGGCAGATGGCTCAAGTTGGGCTGCGGATAGCTTTGCGGGAAGCTGGCGAGATCGTGCATCACGAATCCCGACATCATCTGCTCGGGGGGATCCTCGTCGTGCTCGAACAGCCCGTAGAGGAGCCCGTATTCGAGATGAATCCTGCCGACGTTGGATCGTCGCGTTTCCCGGAAGCCCACGCCCCGCTTGGCGCGCGCTTCCTCCATCCGTTGGCCGAAGATTCGCCGTTCACTCTCGGTGGTGAGTTGCCGTAGTTCCATTGCATTCATACCTCCATGCAGCGGGGAGTTGAGTCTCCCCGTCATTGCTGAATGGAACTGAGAGGTAGGAGCGACGTGGCGAGAGCGATTCAGGTAAGGCTCGATCTCGGCCCGATAAAAAACGAAGTCCCCTCCTTTCGCGCTCGTAATCGGACAGTCAACGATTAGCGTAATCGCTAGTTTTAATGGTCCGCCGGTAACTTATTGTGTCGATAGCAAAGTCACGCTGTTAACGCAAGCACGGCTCTTTGTTGCGCTTCTTTAACTCTTGCAAGGCGCAAAGCTGCTCTCTTGGACTGCGTGTCCATTTATGTGAGACTGTTGGTGGTGACACGGAAACTGGTGGGGCGCTCGAAAGTAGATATACTGGTTGCGGAAATCCTGAAACGAGCCAGCAAAGACGGTCGCGACGAAATTGAAGCCTGGAAACAGCCGCAACGTGAACTGCGCGAATTGGCGCGCCTGGACTACGTGCGGGTCATCCGTCGCACGCTCGATTACCGCGGCCTGCGCGCGATCGTCGAGGAGGCGCAGAAGATATGGCCGCATTTGAATCGCGAACAGTTGCGGTCCGCGTCGCCCAACCAGCTCGCCGCGATTTCTTCGGGGCTCAGCATCGATCTTCAGACCGCGCCGTACCGCGGCGCCGACGGGATGGCGCTACGGGGCTTCTACGTGGACAAAAGCCGCGAAGCGCTCAAGAAACCGCTCATATATCTCAACACCGCGCATCATCAGGGAGCGGTCCAGGCAACCTTCGTGCATGAGCTGGGGCATCACGTGACCGCGAAAGTTGCCGGCCGAGCGGGCGACGGAGTTCACTACTTCTTCCATGCCGGGCATCGCGCTCACCTTGACCAACCGGAGGAACTGGCGGCCGACGTGATCGTGAGCCTAGCGGCGTATCCCGAACCGCTCGCGCGAAAACTTTTCGCGAAGGCGTGGGATTGGGGTCTGGTCGCGCGCGCCGACCGGCTTCCCGACGAGGCATTCACGCGCATCCGCAAGCATGTACGCGAACTGGTTGGATTTGATTTTGGCGCTTCACTACCGGCCGGTCAGAGTTTCAATTACCTGACCGGGATGATCCACTACGCAAAGCTCCGATGGGCACTATTGGCGGAATACGATCTATGAAAAAAGAAACTCTCGGTCAGGTCCTCAAACAGCGACGCGGCGCATACGCTTACACGCAGCGTGAACTCGCGCGCAAACTCGGCGTCAAGGCAAGCCATATCGCATACCTGGAAAACGGACGGCGCCGACCTTCCCTGTCGCTACTGTCGCGAATCGCCGAAACGCTCGAGCTCGACCGGCAACGGCTGTTCCTGCTCGCGCATCCCGAGGCGCATTGGTTGGTGGGTCAGCAGCGCGAGGCTTCGCCGTCGAAGCGGAGTGAAGACTCATGGCGCAAATTTGCCGGTGATCGCGGGACGCTGGCGCGTCACAAAGTGACGGCCCAGGAACTCAAGGTCCTGAAGAACGTGAATATGCTCGGGCGCGTGTCGGCGCCGAATCAGTTCCTGTTCATCCTGAACGCCATTCGCCAGGCAGTCGACGAAGAATAGCGGCGCTCACGCGTCTGCTCTTCGACTGCCATTGGCAGGCGGCACGCCGATCGGCGCATGCCGCGACCGTTCTCGTCGCTGAGCGCACGGGGTCACCCCTGCCCCGTCGAGGACGCGCATGCTATGGTTTGGGCTGTGGTGATGGAAGTGCAGTTTCGATGAAGATCGACATCGACCTCAAGTCCGGTTTTCTGCAGAACCTCAAGCGCGAAGTGCTCGACTCGCTCAACACCGAAGAACGCGCGATCATCGAGGTTTCGACCGGCGAGATGGGCAACAAGCCCGACGCGGTCAAGCTCGGATGGCTCAAGATGCGGACCAAGGAGACGTGGACCAAGCAGCGCTATACAAAGGCGCTGGGCCGCACGATGGAAAAGCTGCGCGAGGCGGTCGCGGCGGCCGAGAAGAACAAGCAGGACTGAGCGCTATCGCGTAGCGGTCAGGGCTCGATTCGCGCGACCCGGCGCTTGCCCACTTCGAGCACCTTGTGCTCACCCGGCACGAAACGAAAATTCACGTCGGTAATCGTGCGGCCGTCCACCCGCACCGCGCCCTGGCTCACCAGGCGGCGCGCCTCGCTGGTCGAAGTGGTGAACTGTAACTGCTTCATCAGCTCGCAAATCCACAAGTCCTCGGCGATTCGATAGACCTGGGCGCTGGCGGGAACTTCGCGGCGCTGATGCTTGCTCTCGAAGTAATCCTCGGCGCGATCGGCGGCGGCCGCGTCGTGGTACTCGGTGACGATCGCGCGGGCGAGGCGTTTCTTCGCTTCCATCGGATGCAACCCGCCGGATTTCACCGCCGCGATCTCTTCGGGCGTGGCCGCTGTCAGCAGTTCGTAGTATCGAACCATCAGTTTATCGGGCACCGACATCAGCTTACCGTACATGTCCTCGGGCTTGTCGGTGAGGCCAACGTAGTTTCCCAAGGACTTGGACATCTTGCGCTCGCCGTCGAGGCCTTCGAGCAGCGGCATCGTCATAACTGCTTGCGGGGCCTGTCCGAAATGGCGTTGCAGGTCGCGGCCGACCAGCATGTTGAACTTCTGATCGGTGCCGCCAATCTCTAGGTCCGCTTCGAGCGCGACCGAATCGTAGCCCTGGATCACGGGATAGAGCAGCTCGTGCAGGAACAGCGGCTCCTCGGCGGCGAGGCGCTTCTCGAAGTCGTCGCGCTCGAGCAGACGCGCGACGCTGACCTTCGCCGCAATCTCAATCAGGCGGCGCACGCCCAGGTCGTTCATCCATTCGCTGTTGAAGCGGACCTCGGTCAGCTCGCGATCGAGAATCTTGAACACCTGGGTGCGATAGGTTTCCGCGTTGCGTTCGATCTGCTCGCGCGACAGCGGCTTGCGCGCCTCGTTGCGGCCGGTGGGATCGCCAATCATCGCGGTGAAGTCGCCGACCAGGAAAATCACGGTGTGGCCGGCGTGCTGGAAGTCGCGCAGCTTCTTCAGCACCAGGCTGTGACCGAGATGCAGGTCGGGCGCGGTCGGATCCGCCCCGAGCTTGATCCTGAGCGGGCGGCCGAGCGCAATTTTGGCCGACAGCTCCGCCGGGGAAATGACTTCGACGGCGCCGCGCGCGAGCGCCGCCGCATCTTCATTCAACCGCTTTTCGTTCACGTTCCGCTTCGTCAATTCCGTGCGCCGCAGTGCCAGTGGCACTCAAGCGTACAGGAATTTTCACGCCGCGGAATAGTGCCCGTTCGGCAGTTGCGCGGTCATCTGCCTGCTAGACGCGAGTCGCCGCCCGGCTTCGATGCAGGCGCCCGCTGTCGTGCACCCTTCGGACGCGGCGGCGTTCACGGGCGGGCTGCGGCTCGCGGAACGGAATCATGCTCAGCTCGCGCAATCCGCGTTTCACCACTCCCAGTGCGTGGTTGTGGATCGTGCGCACTTCGCGCAGCCGGAACTCGCGCCCCGGGAACTCGAGCCTGCCGGTCCTGCAGGCGTGCGAAAATGTACGCCGATGCACGCCGAAGCAGGTCGGTCCGTAGATGTCGCTAAGCAGCCACAGGGCGATCTCGTCGAGGTCCCGCATGCACCATCCGATACATTGGTAGTCGTCGATTGCGTTGGCGGACACGGTGCACGCGTCAAGCGGCAACTCGTCCGCCACCAATCGCCGCGTCCGTCCGCTGTGAAGCAGCTCGCGCAGGCGGAAATAAAAGCGCAGTGCTTCTTCCGCTCTCCTGAAGCGGTTCTTGTGTTTCTCAAACATGGCAGCCCCATCCTGGATAAAAATTTATGAGACCGCGCGCAGCGTGTGGCCGACGGGGCTAACCCAGGCCCCTCTCGCATCTGCGCGAACGGCACAGCCATTCGAACGGGACGCGATACTTACCCGTACCAACGCGACGAGGGTTCCAATGTTTTGATGCTCTAGCGCGGCGCGCGCGGCAAAGTCAACAGAATGATTATAGTTCCAGACAATTTGTTACTAGCGATTCCCGCGGCCCTGTCGCTCAGTGCAGTTTAGCTGCGTTGGTTGTAGCGATTCATCGCCACTTCGAGTCCATGCTCCGCGATCCCTTCGACCGCATTCGCCGCGCGCTCGAGAATCGGCGTCATCGCCTGCCTTTCGGCTGCGGTCATCGGACGCAACAGGTAGTCCTTATTTTCTTCGGTCTTCGGCTGCCGGCCGGGTTCCATTTCGATAGTGAAACCTGGCGGCCGTCCGATTCCGATTCTGACCCGGATGAAGTCCGTTGTTCTGAGCGACTCCGCGATTGAACGAACGCCGCGATTGCCGGCGTCGCCGCCGCCCTGCTTGATTCTCAGCCGCCCGGCTTCGAGATCGAGCTCGTCATGCAGCACGATCAAATGCTCGGGCGCGATTTTGAAATATCCGAGCAGATCCGAAATGCATTCGCCGCTCAGATTGTAAAAGGTCTGCGGCTTGACCAGGAGCGCCGGCTTGCCGGCCAGCGTTATTTCAGCGGTAACGCCCTTGAATTTGCGCCGGCCGAATTCGACGCCTTGCGCTTTTGCGATTCGATCGACCGTCATGAAGCCGGAGTTGTGACGCGAGCGCGAGTATTGCTCGCCGGGGTTTCCCAGCCCCGCAACTACCCATTCAATCGACGGACGCGAATCGGATTCGGACTTTTTCCCGCGCGACGAACGGAAACTGCCGAACAGACGCTTGATCGCGGCCATCAAAATTCAACCTGGGCGAGTGCGAATGCGGGTTTTAGATTTCGATCTCATTGGACTAACGCGGACCAATGGCGCGAGCGCCCGGAGCAGAGCGTCCATCTCGGCCGGCGTTCCAATCGAGATTCTAAGCGCGTCCTGAAGCAGTGGCGTCGCGAAGTGGCGGACCAGGATTCCGGCGCGGCGCAACCCGCCCGCGATCGGCGCCATGTCCCGCCCCGTCATCCGGGCCAGCACGAAATTGGCTTGGGATGGCGGCACCTCGAAGCCGAGCTTGCGCAGCCGCGCCTCGGTTCGTGCACGCGTCCGGATTACTTTCGCGACATTGCGGCGCATCCACACGGAATCGCGCAGCGCTTCGGCTCCCGCGGCGAGCGCAACGCGGCTCAAGTTGTACGAATCCTTGACCTTCATCAGTGCGTCGATCACCGACGGATGCGCAAAACACAGGCCCAGCCGCATCCCGGCCAGCGAATAGGATTTCGACAGCGTGCGCAGCACCACCACGTTGCGATAGCGCCGCACCAGGCCGAGCGCATTCTCGGTGGCGAAGTCCACGTACGCTTCGTCGATCACCAGCAGCCGGCCGTCCAGGCGTTTCGCTAGCGCACCGAGACTGCGGGCGGGCGTCAGGGTGCCCGACGGCGAATTGGGACTGCACACTATCGTGAGATTGGCGCGCGCGTCTGCCAAGGCGTCGAGCGGCAGCTCGAAGCCGGCGCCGACGGGACAGTGCACGATTCGCGCCTCCTGCACGAGCGCAAGCGTGTCGTACAGCGAATAGGTCGGGACCGGATATGCGACAGTGTCACCGATTCCGAGCGTCGCGCGAAAGACCATCGCGAGCAGTTCGTCGGAGCCGTTGCCGGCGAGGATCATGTTTTGCGGGATCGTGTAGATTTTCGCGGCGCTCGCTACAAATTCGTCGGCACGCGGCGCGGGATAAAGCCGCAGCGCCGACCCCGCCATCGCTTTCGCGACCGCGCGGCGCACGCGCGGCGACGGCGGATACGGATTTTCATTGGTGTTGAGCTTGATCAGGCGCTGACCGGGGCGCGGCTGCTCGCCGGGCCGATACGGCGCCATCTTTTTGATCGATTCGCGGAACATCAGTGAATTATGAATCGAGCGGCAGCTTGATTCGACTGCCGGTCCGCGACGAACGATAGCACGCCTCGATCGCCTCGACCGCGCGCAGTCCGTCGGTCCCGTCGGGCGACGGATGCTCGCGGCCTTGAATTGCGCCGACAAAGTTTGCGGCGAGTGCGCGCGACGGAGCGAGAAAATCGCGCGGATCGAAGCGGCTCATCACCTCGTCGCGCGAGAAGCCCGGCGCCGGACTGCCGTCAGCCTTCAGAATCGACACGTCGTTGCGCGGATAACCCGCGATCACTCGCCCGTCGCTCCCGTAAATCTCGATTGCAGACAGCGGCGGCATGCTGCTCCAACTTGCCTCGACGACGCCCATCGCGCCCGACTTGAAATGCAGAATCATTGCGCCGGTATCGTCGACTTCGATCTGTTTGGCGAGAGTGCCGACCTGTCCGGAGACGGAATCGATCTCGCCCATGAACCAGATTGCGAGATCGGCGACATGAACGCCGAGATCGAGCATCGCGCCGCCGCCCGCTTCCGAAGCCGTCGTGAACCATTTTTGTCCGGGCGCCCAGTTTTGGGGACCGCCGTGAGAAAGCCGCGCGCGAATGAAATTGGGTGCGCCGATTGCGCCGCTGGTGACGGCGTCCTTGATAGCGCGTTCGACTCCGCCGAAGCGCCGCTGCATCGCGACCATCAGCACTCGGCCGGCCTTCGCCGCCGCCTCTACCATCTTGCGCGCGGCTGCGGCCGTCGGCGCCATCGGCTTTTCGACGAGCACGTGAGCGCCCGCCTCGAGCGCCTTCACGGTGAATTCGCAATGGAGATGGTTCGGCGTGAAGATTCCGACTGCATCGGGACGCTCGCGCGCAATCATTTCGTCGAAATCGGAATAGGTTTTCGGGCGGCCGGCGCCGTCGGGCCAGAGCGATCGTGCGACGCGTTCGACTTTCTCTGCGGTGCGGCTCTGAATGGCGACGATCTGCACGTCGGCGACGCTGCGAAGCGCCGGGATGTGCGCGCGTTCGGCAATCGCGCCGGCGCCGGCAATTGCAATCCTGATCATCGGGAGCGTCCGCGAGGTTTTGTTGCGCGTTTCGATTGAGGTTGGATCGTGGAGGCGCGGATTGGGCCGGTCGAAGCGAGCAGCCACTGGAGGTATGGGGGCGAGCCGCGATCCGCGGTCATCGCGAGGACTTCCGGCACCTCGTAGGTATGCATCTCGCGAATGCGGGTCTCGACTTTTATGTAGAGAGTCGCGCGAGTCTTGATAATCAGCAGGTATTCGCGATCGTCTTCAACCGCATCGCGCCATCGATAGATGGATCGAACGGGTCCGACGATGTTGACGCAGGCCGCCAGCCTTTCGCCGACCAGCGCCCGCGCGATCGAAAGAGCCTGCTCCTCGCTGCCGGTGGTCGCGAGAATTACCCGAATGCGGTGGGGAGTTCGAGCCGGCATCTCAGCCCCGAGCCTCGCGCGCCAGGCGTTTGCGCAATTCGCCGGGAGTGCATCGATACTTGAAGGCCTTGCGATCGTTCACAAACAGAACCGGCACCTCGACGCCGAAGCGCGCCTCGAGGCCGGGGTCGCCGTCGATTTCGATCCGCTGGATACGCGCGTCGAAGTTCGGCAGCTCAGCCGCAATGACGTGTTCCATCTCGCGGCACAACTCGCAGTCGTTGCGTGTGTAGAGAATCAGCTCGATCATGAGTCAGCGGCCGCCTATGATTTCACTTCGTGCTGAATTCCAGAATCAAGTCTTCAGGTTCGAGGTCGTCGCGGGAGCCTAGCAGAACGACGTAGAGCCTGAGCGCCACGTCTTCGGGCTTTAGCTCGGCCAGTTGTTGAAATCGTTCAAGCGCGTCGGCCTGGCGCGTCTTCCGGGCAGCATCCAGCGCTTCAGAGAAGCTTGTATAGTAAGAATGGTCAAAGACCTCGGATTCTCGCCCTACTATCTCCCAAATTGCGGCTGGCTGTTTTTTTCCTTTGACGCGAATCAGTCCCAGGTCGCGAGCTACATAATTTCCGCCCGCCTCGCGGTAACACTGCTCGTTGACCAGCAAAGAGACCTTAAGCTGGCGGGTCAGACTTTCCAACCTCGCAGCCAGGTTGACGATATCTCCAACCACAGAGTAATCGAACCTTGTTTCGCCTCCCAGGTTACCGACGACCGCCTCACCGGTTGCAATTCCGACACCCATATCGAAGTCCGCAAAGCGAGAATCTTGCGCGCGCAGCCGCCCAAGCTGCTCTAACATCTCCAGACCACAATCGATCGCGAGACGCGCCGAATTTTCGACTCGCGCCGGAGCGCCCCAAAACGCCATTATCGAGTCTCCGACAATCTTATCAACAACACCGCCGCTCTTGATCACCACGTCGGTCATCGCCGACATGAAGGTATTGAGGGTTTCGACTAAGGCTTCCGGACCGAGCGCCTCCGCCTTGGTCGTAAAGTCCACGATGTCGGCAAACAGAATGGTTAGATGGCGTTTTTCACCGCCCAGTTCAAGTCCGGCCGGATCGAGCATTACCGCATCTATGATTTTGGGATCGAGATAATGCTCGAAGGCACTGCGAAACCGGTTACGCTCGTGTCGTCTGCGGGAGATCACAACGAACGCGACACCTGCAGATACCAAGGCGACCCCTCCAGCCAGAGATGCAGTGGGGTAGACGACACCTCTGAAAGCCAATGTCAATGTGTCGTAAGCGATGAGGCCCACGGGTGCGTAAACTACGAAGCCGAACGACCAAAGTGCGGCGGCCTTCGGTCGGGTTACACACCAAGCGAGAAGCCCCAAGTATACCGGGATGGTCAAGACGAGCATTGCCAACACCTCCTCCGCAGACATAAACCGGAGGAATTGGCCGGACAGAATGTCCTCGACGGCGCTTGCGTAGATTTCCACGCGATCGCGAGGACCTGCATAGGTTGGAATCGACTTGTCGATCATCTCGCCAACCAGGACGATCTTACCTTTAAGGTCGGGGGGGTTGACTTTGCGGTCGATGATGTCCGAGACCGAGAAGCGGGGAATGGCGTCTGGTGAGCGCAGATTCACGAATAGGTGGCCCCAACCATCGACCGGAATACTAGTTTTGCCCACCGCGACTTCGTCGATCCACGAACCCGACTGCGTCAGGGTAATAGGGGCATCGCCTAAGTAGCGGCTTACAAGCGCTATCGGGAGAGAAGCGTAGTACGTATCTTTAATGTGGATAGCCATCCCCAAACCCTGTACAGGTAAACCCCCATAGAAAGTGCTCGCCGTACCAAGTGCGGCCTTCGCAAGTGTGGCCGACGGCCCAAAATAATGCTTCATTCGCTCACCCTGCGTGACTGCCGAAAGCAGGGAAGGTCCGCCAAATATCTCGTAGGCTATGTGTCGAGTAGGAGGTTCTCGGACCACTTGATAGACGACTGCACCAACGGCGTTCATCAAGCTAGTGTCGGCAACGGCGTTGGCGCTAGGGGCGTACTCACTTGAAGAATAGAAGTGGGCGTACTCCCGTGAAGAAGTGCGGTCGTACTCCAAGTAGGTTGCGCCTTGCCGTTTCAAAGCCCCAATCAGAGGTGCCTCGTCTCCGGGCGGGCCGTCGGATATTTCCTTTCCGACTGAGGGCCGGAGTCCCTCTCCGGTTTTCAGCGGAGCCGGTAGTGCAGGAGACATAGGATAACCCTTCTGCAAATATACGGGCAGACCTACGACACGCGTCCCGTATTCGCCAAGCGCGGAAATCAGGTCAGCATACTGTTTTGCTGTCCAAGGCGGCCGCCCCATTCGATCAACGGTTTGATCGTCAATCGCGGCGATTACGACGGTGCCGCTGACCTTTGGCTGCGGCCGGAAACGCATCAGAAGCGGAAGCTCCCAGGCGGCAGGGTAGGCTGCAAGAGCGGGAAGAAAGATCTGCAGAATCGTAAAGCCGACGGATCCCACCAAGCCCAGTAGAATGGTGTCGCGGGCGTCGTGGTTTACTCTGCTCCTCGCCCTGTCCCGCATCGGGGTACTCTAGCTATCGGGGCCTAGGAGTCCAAGGTGTTTTAGGACGGACTCGGTTGCGGGGCATGGTGACGTCCTCCTGAGCAGGCGCAGGTGGGCGGCTAGCAGTAGCACGTCGGGCCATCGATCTACGTCATACCATGCTGGGCCTAGTGCGTAGGGAATGTTGGCGCGGTTTAGGCGCTTGACGGTTGCGGCGAAGACGCTGGCGGTGCCCCATCGGATGTTGGTGAAGATCGGGGGTATCGGGCCGCGGACGCCGACGGCGTAGTAGCCGCCGTCGAGACTTGGGGCGATCACGACTTGATTGCGGCGCAGTGCGTCGAGGCTGGTTGCGAGCAGTGCGGTTGGCAGTGAGGGCGTGTCGGTGCCGATTATTAGCGCGCCGTTAGAGGATAACGGTTGGAGTGCTCGAGCCATTCGCTTGCCTAGCGACCCTTCTCCTTGATCGATCAGGTCGGCGCCGAATCGCCGCGCCATCCGCCGGAAATATTTGCTGTGATGGGCGCCGCCAGGTGCGCTGGCCGCTATGACGATGTTCGAAGGGCGCACCGCGACTGCCTTGGCGAGTGCGTCGCGGACGAATGCGTCGGACAATGCGGCTGCGGCGGCGGGCGTGATCGCTCCGATCAATCGGGTCTTGGCCTGATGGGCGACGGGTTCGCGGCAAAACACGATCAGCGCTGGCCGCGATTTCTTCACTGTCACTTGATCGTGTTGGGACGGATGATGTTTATCGGCATCCCGAGGGTCTTCTTGATGAAGTTCGTCACCGACGAGATCGGCTGCGGCACGATCGAGGGGTCGCTCACAGGACCTTTGACGTGGAAGTACGCCGCGACCAGTTTGCCGGTGCCCGAGCCGATGCGTTCGCCGATCAGTGGAATGTGGTTCAGCACCCAGTCGACCGTGTCGAACGGAAACATGCCGACCTGCATGTCGATCGCGCCCGCGCCGAACTGAAGGCTGCCGCTGGCCGTGATGTCCATCACGGGGCCGCGCAGGGCGAAATTGTCGGTGTAGAAGAGCCCGCCCTTGCCCTTGAAATCGGTGAAAATTGTTTTGAACGGGACGCCATTGATGCGCGGGTCGGGAATCTGCGCGCTCAGCCAATTCTTGATGTCGAGGAAACTCAAGAGGCGCGAGAGCAGCGTGAACTTGTTGAGGGTTCCGTCTCTGACCGTGATCGTCATATTGCCGGCGAGAGTTTCGAAAAAGTTGGTGTCGGTGTTGGCCCACAAATCGATGGCGAGGAAGAGATGGCCCACCAATGGCGACTGTTTGTTCTCGCCGCCGAGCAGGAAGAGCGGCGCGGGATCCATGTCGGTGGCGCTGCCGGTCATGTGCATCCAGTTGTCGGGGGCGCGGCCGACCAGCTCGAGCTTCATCCTGCCGCGATAGGCGGTCCCGCTGAAGTTGTAAAGGCGCCAATCGCCGATCGGGCTGCGCGTGAAATCGGTCTTGACGTCGGTCATCTGAAAGGCGGCGAGGTTTGCCGCGCGCGCCTCGATGTGCCCGAGGCAAGGAACCGGAAAATGGATCGGTGGCGCGGCCGGCGACCACGGCATCCGCACAAAATTCATCACCTCGAGGTCGAGTTTCTGCACGGTGGCGTCGATACGAATGGTCGGATGGGTGTAGTCGGCGACGGTGACGCGGAAATTGATCGCCGAATTCTCGAGCTTGGAGCCCGGCATCGCCAGGACGACCTGCTTGCGATGCATCGTGAGCGTCGCGCCCTGAACGAGGATCGGCGCGCGCAGAAAATTAAATTTCACGTCGCCCTTGGCCAGGACCAGCTTGCCTTCGGGCGTCATGCCGCCGGGAGTGGCGGGATCGCTGTTGACGACAACTTTGCCGCCAATCGGCCCGCTGACGGCGAAATCGGATGGGTCGACGAGCAGCTGCAACCAGGTTTCCGCGGGGAAGTCATGAAGATCCAACATCAGATCATGAGGAACGATGCCCTGTTTCGCGAAGCTAACTGTGCCATCGAGCGTCGCGTCGCCGCCGGTCGCAGCCAACCTCACGCGGTCGAACTTGATCGACCCCGGATTGATAGTGACGGTGCCGCGCGAAACTTTGAGCGGGCCGGGCGAACCCTTGATATTGACGACGGCGCCGATGGCGTCAGCGCGCACCTGGTAATCTTTGGGCGGGACCAGGGTCTTCACGCTCAAGTTTCCAGATGCGTTCGTGACGACTTCCACGCGGCCACTCAAGCGCTCGAGGCGATCGCGATCCTTGAGTTGATACAGCTCGAGTGCTCCGGCGATGGCGGGGAACAGCTCGGTGAGGTCCGCGTCGACGGTCAGGCTGGTCTTGTAGTCTGCGCCCTCGACTCCGTTGCCCAGGTTGGCAGTGGTGACGAGGTCGTGGACCGCGGAATTTCCGAACTTCGCGGTGCCCTGCGAGATCGTGAGCAGACCTTTCGAGTAGCTCAGTTGGGCGCTGAGACCTTCGACCGGCGGCAGTTTCGTGTCCGCCGGAATCGTGAAGCCGACGTTCTCGATGGTTCCGGTCACCACCAGGTTCTTGCGAATGGTATCGAGCGGGGCGGTCTTGATCTCGTCGAGTGCGGCGCTGAGCGTCGCGTCGCCGACAGTGACCTTGCCCGGCCCGAGCCGGTTGAGCATCGCCACGAAATCGGCCGGCAGATGGCGAACCGAGAGGAGTCGCTGCTTGACGGCGGCGGCGTCGAAGCGAAACCCGCCGAGATGGATTCCCAGCTCGGGCTTATCACTCAAAGGACGGAGCAGCTCGGTGTCGCCGGACAGGACGGCTGTGTTGACGTGGCGCAAAATGATTTGCGTGATGGCGTATTTGCCGTCGGTGATGTCGAAGGCGGCGTGCAAAGAATAAGCGCCGAGGTCGACTGGCGCGGCGAGGCGCTCGCTTTTGAGCATCAGATTCTGCGCGCTCGCATGGCTGACGGCGGTCACCGAGCCGTCGTCATGCAGCGAGAACGTCACGGAATTCTGGATGGTGCCGACCAGCGCGAAGCCTTCAGCCTCGATTCCTTCCAGCGGCACGTCCCAGGTCCACACTTCTCCATGCGCAAATTCGCCGGGCCGCGAATGTTTTCCATAGCCAAGACTGAATTTCCCGCTTACGTGCGCTCCGGAGACGCGCGATTGAAGCAGCGCGCCACTGAACCCTAGCTGCCATCGGAAAGGCTCGCGCCGGGTGCGGTACGCGACGATTCCAACATGATCGGCGACCCCGATACCGTCGGCGTAGCGCACCGTCGCGCCGATGGTCTCGACGCGCCAACAAATCCGCGACAGCGCGTGCAACACGTCCTGCAAGGCGTCGATGGTTGGCGTCCCGGGACGCGGCATTGGGAAGGCGGCCGCGTTGCCGGAGCTCACCGGCAGTGTGATTTCGGGACTGGTCGCGGTCAGCCGATAAAGCGGGAGCCCGGTGCTGACGAAAATCGAGTGATAGGAGATGAGCACCCGCAGCGATTTGAGCTTGACGATTTCGTGGCCGTTGGCGATCACCTGCGGCTGGTCGAGGACGACTACCAGGTGGGTGCCGAGATGAACGGAAGTGGCGCGCGGGATGATTTCGACGCCGGTGCGGGTGCGGACCGAGGCCAGAACGTAAGTGACGATGCGCGACTGGTTGAATGCGATCAGCGCGGCCAAGCCGCCGAATACGATTGCGAGGATCAGCGCGGAAAGCGCAGCGATTCGGACCAGTCTCATCATTGCCGTGACGCCGCAGGCGCGTCCCGAGTTGCGCAGTCCGGCTGGCTCACGAAGCGATCAGTTGTTGTCGGCCATCTCCGACGGCGGCGCGTCGATGTATCCCGCACGATGCTTGTTCCTGAGCCCCGTCTTGAGAACACGGTTGCGCAGCCGCACCGACTTCGGCGTGACCTCGACCAGCTCTTCCTCGTCGATCCATTCCAGCGCCGCGTCGAGAGTCGGGACACGCGCGGGTGACAGTCGAATCGCTTCGTCGTGGCCTGAGGCGCGCATGTTGCTGAGCTTTTTTTCACGGCACACGTTGACGGGCAAGTTTATCTCACGGGCATACTCGCCGACGATCATCCCCTCATAAACCGGCTCGCCGGGCCCGACGAAGAATATCCCGCGCTCCTGCAAATGGAAGATCGCGTAAGGCGTGCTGACGCCCTCGCGATCGGAAATCATCGCGCCGTTGGCGCGCGAGCGGATCGTTCCGGACCACGGCGCGTAGCCGTTGAACAGCGTATTCATGAGGCCGTTGCCGCGCGTGTTTTCAAGAAAGCGGCCGCGAAACCCGATCAGGCCGCGCGCGGGAATGTCGTATTCCAGGCGCACGCGGCTGCTCGCGTGAGTGACCATCGTGCGCATCCTGCCCTTGCGCGTCGAGAGCATCTGCGTGACCACACCGATACATTCCGCCGGGATGTCGATGACCAGCATCTCCATCGGCTCGAGGATCTCGCCGTCGGCCTGCTTGGTGATGACGGTGGGCTTCGAGACCTGCATCTCGTAGCCTTCGCGGCGCATCGTTTCGACGATCACGGCGAGCTGCAATTCGCCGCGGCCCATCACGCGCCACGAGTCGTGCGTCAATTGCTCGACGCGCGTGCTCACGTTGCGCCGCGCTTCGAATTCGATTCGCTCGCCAAGCTTGCGCGAAGTGACGAACTCTCCTTCGCGGCCCGCCCACGGCGAATTGTTCACCGAGAAAGTCATCGCCACGGTCGGCTCATCGATGCGAATCGGCGGCAGCGGACGCGGGTTCTCGAGGTCGGCGATGGTTTCGCCGATCGCGATGTCCTCAACGCCGGCGACGATCACTATCTCGCCGGCGCTGGCGGTTTCACGCTCGACGCGCGTCAGCCCCTGCCATCCGTAGATGTGAGCGACCTTGCAGACCACGGTCTTGCCATCGCGGCGGCACAGCGAATAGTTCTGCGACGCCGTCATCGAGCCGGCGATGATTCTGCCGACCGCGAGGCGGCCGACGTAATCGTCGTAGTCGATATTATTGACCTGGAATTGCAGGGTCGCGTCGGGATCGACTTCGGGACCGGGCAGATGCGCGACGATCGCGTCGAACAGCGGCACCAGGTTTTCACTTTGCACCTCGAGCTTGAGCGACGCGGTACCGGCGCGCGCGTTCGTGTAGAGGACCGGGAAATCGAGCTGGCTTTCGTTCGCGCCGAGGTCGATGAACAGGTCGTAGACCTCGTCGAGAACCTCGGGCGCGCGCGCGTCGGCGCGATCGATCTTGTTGATGCAGAGAATCGCCGGCAGGTTCGACTCGAGCGCCTTTTTGAGCACGAATCGCGTCTGCGGCAAGGGACCCTCGCACGCATCGACGAGCAGCAACACGCCGTCCACCATCGACAGCGTGCGTTCGACCTCGCCGCCGAAATCCGAGTGGCCGGGAGTATCGACGATGTTGATGCGCGTCTCACCCCACAGGATCGAGGTGTTCTTGGCCATGATCGTGATGCCGCGCTCGCGCTCGAGCGCGTTGGAATCCATGACGCGGTCGATGACCTGCTCGTTGGCGCGGAACACGCCCGATTGCCGCAGCATCGCGTCGACCAGAGTGGTTTTACCGTGATCGACGTGGGCGACGATCGCTAAATTTCTTATATCTGGGCGTCTCATTGTGTGATGAATGCTAAAACGCGGCCGAGCCCGTCAGGTTCGCCCGCGCGTGAAACTTATTGTAGCCGTCGCTGAGCGCAGAGTAAACGCGGAGGCGCGAACGGCGGGCGAAACATTTCTGTAACGTGCGCTCAGGGCGTGGCCATGGGCTGGTTGCGCTGGAGTTTTTGCAGCAGTTGCTCGACGTCTTCAATCTCGATAACGCGCCAATAGCCGTCGTCACCGCGCGCCAGGTGTATTCGCCACCGCTGCCCCTTGTTGTCCGTGAAGTCCGTGGACGCGGTGTCGCCGTTTCGATGCAGCAGGACGAGCGAGGCCGCCACGGCCGCATTGGGCATCTGCACCTCGCGCGCGCCGTCATCGACTTTCTTGACGGCCCACGCCTGCGCCACCTGCGCCATCGGCTTGGTGAGAACTCCGATCACCGCGTTACCCAGCATCGCGCTCAGCGGGTCGGTGCCGCCCTGCTTCTTAACCATCTCCTGACCCGCATGCTGTACGACGCTTTCAAAATCGACGTACTTCGCGGCCTCGTCGCCGTCGTGCGCGTCGATTGCCTGCTTCATCCGGAGCACGGCCCAGGTCGGTGTGTATGGCAGATAAAAAGCCGCCCAGCCGGCGATGGCGGCGAGGATTAGAATCGCGGTGAAGTGGCGAAAGACGAATCGCATCGCGTAAATCCGGTTCGATTCAGCGCGGCGAAAGCAGGCTGGCGGCTGCCTTGTCGAGCAGCCAGATGACCTCGCCATTGTGCGGGGCGACGATCTGAGCCGGAAACTTGTCGGGGTCGCGCGGTCCTTGCAGGATATCTTTCACCGCGGCCGCCTTGCCCTGCCCCGCCACCAGGAACATCACGCGCTGCGAATTGTTGATGACCGGCGGCGTGATCGTCAGGCGATTGCGCGGCTCGGCGTCGACGTTAACGGCAACCACGAGGCGCTGCGTTTCGTGAATGGCGGGATCGCCGGGAAACAGCGACGCCGTATGGCGATTGTCGCCAAGGCCGAGCAGCACGAGGTCGAAGCGGGGAAATTCGCCATCAGCAAGGCCGAACCGCTTGCGCAATTCATCTTCGTAAGCGGCCGCCGCCGAGGCCGGCGGATCCTCGCCGCGCATCCGATGCACCTGGTCGGGCCGAAGCCCGAGCTTGCTCAGCATCGTGCGATTCGCCATCGCGTAGTTGCTCTCGGCGTGATCGGGCGGGACGCATCGCTCGTCGCCCCAGAAAAATTGCACTTCCTTCCAATCGACGCTGAGGCGAAAGCGCGTCGCGAGCAGGTCGTAGGTGGCGGCGGGCGTCGAACCGCCCGAGAGACAGAGCGTGAACTCGCCGTGGGTGCAGATCGCCTCGCCCGCGATGTGCGCCGTTTCTTCGGCGGCACGGACGTAGAGTTCCTGCGCGTCGTTCAGAATGATCAGCTTCGGTTCTGGCATGGCAGTACCGTCCGGTGGTGGAGTCGACATCTAAAAGTTAGCCGATGGGGCACAGTCTGCGCCAGATGGTTCTGTTTAGCGACGGCGGCAAAGTCTACCCGGCGAGCGCTGCTACGATCTCCTGGCGCAGCGCCGCGATGGCGTTTATCGGGTCCGTTCCCGCCAGATGCACGCGAATGACGCGCCGCCCGTGCGCTTCGAGCGAGCGGAAATCGCCCAGGTACTGTGCCTCGTTGAGCTTTGCGAAATCGTACGGCGCGTTGGGAATCGCAAACGTGTCGCGATGGTCCTGCGTGATTTGCAGGAACAGCCCGGTGTTGGGACCGCCCTTGTGCAACTGTCCCGTCGAATGCAGACAGCGCGGGCCGTAGCCGAACGTCGTCGCGATGCCGTAGCGCTCGATGATGGCTTTGCGAATCGCGGCGATCTCCTTGTCTACGGTCGGATTGGGCGAAACATACGCCATCGTGGCGAAGTAGTCGCCAGGCCGCGCGAGATTCAAGAATCCGGCGAGCATCGCGCGAAACTCGTGCCGGCCTTTCAGCGCGTCGCCCGCGAAGCCGCCGGAAGAGAGCGCAAGGTTGCCCTTCTCTGCCATCGGCGGCTCCGACGGAAGTTTCTTGCTGCGCGCGAACTCCCTCAGCAGGCGGCGGGTGTTGTCCTTGCTCCCCTGGACTTCGGGTTGCTGGAACGGCTCAACGCCTATCACCGCGGCCGCGGTGGCCGAGGCGATTTCCCAGCGCATAAATTCTTCGCCGAGATCGATTTTGTCCGACAGCGTGATCAGCACGGTCGGGAAGCCAGCCTTCTTGACGGACTCGAAGGCCGCATCCTGCACGGTATCGGAGCCGCCGCTGAGCCTTAGGTAAACGAACGCACGGTCATTGCCGTAAAACTTCGCGTCGACGATCGGCTCGTCGCATATCGGCACGATCCCGATGCCGTCCTTGCCGGTGCTCTCAGCGATCAGTTGCTCGACCCACAGGCCGAACGCGCTGATCGGCGGCGAGATGATGAACGTCAGCTTGTCGCGGCCCACCTTCGCGAGCGCGCCGAGAATCGCTCCCAGGCTCACGCCGGGACTTTCCTCGACTCGCACGGCTCGCGCGGAGCTGTGCGTCATTCGAAGCGCGCGGTCGACGAGTGTCGTGACGTCCATGCCGATCAGGGCGGCGGGCACCAGTCCGAAATACGACATCACCGCATAGCAGCCGACGATGTCGGGAGGATTCAAGAACACGCGGCGGAATCTATATTCCTTCGCAATAGCCGCGAGCTTGGTTCCCGGATCGGTGATCGCGACGAAATGCGATCCGGCGGGATTCGATGACTTCGCCTTCACGCGCTCGAAAAACGTCGTGAAGTGAGACTCCGTTTCGATGGTTTCGGCGGTCTTGCTCGCGACGACGAACAGCGTGCGCGTGATGTCGATGTTGCGATCGACCGTCCGGATAGTTTCGGGGACCGTCGTATCGAGCACCTGGAGTTTCGGATAACCCGGCGCGCTTGAAAATGTCGTCGCGAACAGTTCGGCGCTCTGCGACGAACCTCCCATGCCAAGCAAAACGACGTCGCGGAAGCCCGCATCGCGCACTTCGCCGGCAAACGCCGCGAGATCTTCGACGCGCTCAGACATCGCCTTCGCGACCGTCAGCCAGCCGAGCGCGTTCCTGATCTCTTCCTGTTGCGCCGGCTGCGTCGACCACAGCGAAGTGTCCTTGCGCCACAGGCGCGCCGCGAAGCCGGCCTTGTCGAGATCCTTGATCGCGGCACTGACCTGCGACTCGTAACCGGGGGTCGCGATGGTCTGCATGTCGGGCGCGCTGGCCATGTTCGCCCGCTCCTGTGTGAAAATGCGATCGAGCCGCGCTAGCGCGCGAGCAATTTCAGCGCGCGCTCGACGACGTTGTCCACGGTGAAGCCGAAATGCTTCATCACGTCCTCGGACTTGCCCGACGCGCCGTAAGTCGTCATCCCGATAATGTCGCCGTCGAGTCCGACCCATCGGTACCACGACATCAACGCGCCCGCTTCGACCGCCAGCCGGCGGCGAATGCTCGGCGGCAGGACGGAGTCGCGATAGGCCTGATCCTGCTTTTCGAAAATATTCTCGCTGGGCATGCTCACGACGCGCACCGCCTTGCCCTTCTCTTCGAGCTTGGCTTTCGCATCGACGACCAGCGACAGTTCCGAGCCCGACCCAAGCAGAATGATATCCGCCGGACGTCCCGCCGTCTCGGCAATCACATATCCGCCGCGCCGCGCGCCACTGGCCGGCGCCACTTTGGTGCGATCGAGGGTCGGCACTTTCTGCCGCGAGAGCGCTAGCAGAACAGGGCCGTGCGTATGGGTCATGATGGTGCGCCAGGCTTCGACCGCCTCGTTCGCGTCGCCGGGGCGAATCACCGTGAGATGCGGAATCGCTCGCAGCGACGACAGATGCTCGATTGGCTCGTGGGTCGGGCCATCCTCGCCGACGCCGATCGAGTCGTGGGTGAAGACGAACACCACCTGGATTTGCATCAGCGCCGCCAGCCGAATCGACGGCCGTGCGTAGTCGGTGAAGCACATGAAGCTCGAACCGTACGGGATGAAACCGCCATGCAGCGCGATGCCGTTGAGTATCGCGCTCATGCCGTGTTCACGGATTCCGAAATGCAAATTGCGGCCGTCGAAATGACCGCGCTCGAAATCGCCGCCGTCCTTGATGTCGGTGAAAGTGGACTCGTTCAAGTCGGCGGAGCCGCCGAACAGGTTCCAGACTTTTTTCGTGATTGCGGCTTCGGCCTGCGAGGCCGACACCCGCGTCGCGAGACTATCCTTGGGCGTGAAGACCGGCAGTTCGGCGTCCCATCCGGCAGGCAGCTCTTTCGCCAGCATCGCCTGAAACTCTCCGGCGAGGGCCGAATTCTTCTTCGCGTAGGTTTCGAACTTCGCGCTCCACGCCGACTCCTGTTCCGCACCGCGCTCGACGCATTGCCGAAAATGCGCCAGCGCGTCGTCGGGGACGAAGAATGGCGGCTCGGTCGGGTATCCGTAAAATTCCTTGGTCAGCTTCACCTCTTCGACGCCGAGCGGATTGCTATGCGCGGCAGAAGTTCCCTGCTTATGAGGACTGCCGTAGCCGATGATCGAGTGCACGCGAATCAGCGACGGCCGGCTCGTCTCGGCGATTCCATTTTCGATCGCCTTTGTCAGCGCCCCGAGGTCGTTCGCATCCGCGACATCCTGCGTATGCCAGTTGTACGCGTCGAATCGTTTGACGACGTCCTCGGAAAAGGCGATGTCGGTGTGTCCGTCGATCGTCACGTGGTTGTCGTCGTAGAGAAAAATGAGGTTGCCCAGCCCGACGTGACCCGCGATCGATGCCGCCTCGCTCGCCACGCCTTCCATCAGGTCGCCGTCGCTGCAGATGCCGAAGATGCGATGGTCGAACAGGCCGGACTTGTCGCGCTCGAAGCGCGCCTCGAGATGCTTCGCCGCAATCGCCATCCCGACGGCGTTGCCGACGCCCTGGCCCAGCGGCCCCGTGGTGGTCTCGACGCCGGGTACGCACCAATGCTCAGGATGCCCCGGGGTTCTGCTGAGGAGCTGGCGAAAGTGCTGGATATCGTCGAGCGTGATGTCGTAGCCGGTGAGATAAAGCAGGCTGTACAGCAGCATCGAGCCGTGCCCGGCGGATAGCACGAAGCGATCGCGGCCGAACCATTTTGGATTCTTCGGGTTATGCCGCATGAAGCGCGTGTAGAGCAAGTAAGCGATCGGCGCCATCGCCATCGGCAATCCGCAGTGGCCGGAGTTGGCCTTCTGGACCGCGTCGATGGTGAGCACGCGAATCGCGTTGATGCAGGTTTGGTCGAGGTCGGACCGCTTCACTTTGATTTGCGCTGCAGTTGCCAAAATGTCACCCCGCGTGGTTTGGGCGGTCATTGAATCCGCCGGTTTGGGTTTTCATTTTCAGGGGATTTCCGTTGAATCCACCTGCGGGAAGCGCGCCGAACGGTAATTCCGAGGCCGCAATCACCAATCCTTGCTGTCGTCGTCCTTGGTGTCGCCGGCCCTGCGACGCATCACGTCCACACTGGTTTTCGCATCATCTTTGTGGCCGGCGCCGAGCGCGGCCGTGAATCGCTCGGCGATTATCCGCATCACTGCGCCCTCTTCCGGATCGAGCGTGCTGCCCAGCGCGGCCAGTTGTGCCATCGCTTGCCGAATCGCGGCAATCGACCCGGGCATATCGCCGCGCTCACGGCATGCCATCGCGTCGCGCAGCCCCTCGCGCACGCCGGCAATCGCAGGCCGCGCGCGCTCGCCGATCACAATCTCAAGTTCGCCAAGGTTCTGCGCAAGTTTCGAGAAGGGATCGTCTGCGGGATTGGTGAGCGGCACGACTGAATTGTTCATCGGTACCAGTTTAAAGGCAAGGCTGACGGATGCCGGAGAGCGCCGACTTTCGCACTAACGACACGGGGCTCCGGGAAGAGCGTCGGCGCGACGATCCGCGAGGATCATTTTGATCGCCTTCGCCAGACTCTCTTTTGCTTCTGCCTTGGTCGGTCCTTGGCCGTTGGCGGCAGGAATTTCGGCGCAATACCCGATATACCAGTCGCCGTCGTGTTCAACTATCGCTGTAAACTCGCTTGCCATTCCTAGAAAACCTTCACAGTGAGCGTACCGCGCTGAAGGGTGTCTAACCAGGCTGGGCATTTCGGTGTTGCCGGTCTGCCGTTCTATCTCCTCTACTTGGCGGGCTGGCCGGTTCCTGACAGCGTCACCGTCTGTGGCGAGCCGGTCACATTGTCATAAATCATCAGGCTGCCACTCTGCTCGGTCGTGTCAGTCGGCTTGAAGGTCACTGACGCCTTGCAGCTCTTGCCCGGCGCCAGCGTTGTCTCGCACTCCGACTTGACCGCGAACATCGACGGCGACGCGATCTCCATCTCGATGCTCACCGGCACACCAGTTTTTTTCTTACCCTTGTTCTTGATCGTGATAGTCTCCGGCTTGCTGGTAGTTCCAACTGTCACCTTGCTTCCGAATGCGATCGAACTGCGACTGATAGCCGGACTATCGCCAATTGGAAGCGGAGTCGGAGTCGAAGTCGGCGTGGAGGTTGCGGTGGCCGTGGCGGTAGGAGTTGCCGCGGTCACCGTGGTGGTGGCGGTCCTGGTTGCAGTGGCGGTCGCGCTGGCGGTCGGTGTCGGCGAAGGGCTGGTCGTCGGGGTGGGAGACGGACCGGCGGGGACAAAGAGCTTTGTTATGAAGGCGTCGCCATTGCCACCAGTCGGCTGGAATACACCTGGAGTAGTCGGAAAATCGGTCGAGTAGGCTGAACCCGTCACGTAGGCATCGCCGGTGGAGTCAACGGCGATAGCAAGCCCACGGTCGCCGTAATATGCGCCGCTACCGCCCAGGTAGGTCGAGTAAGCCAGCGCGGTGCCGTTGAGATTCATTTCTGTCACGAAGGCGTTAGGGCCTGGATTTGGGAAATTGCTGGCATTGTCGGTTGACTGGAACGCGTCGGCAGTGACGGGAAAGTTGCACGTACCAGTTCCGCCACCGGTGCAACATGAAATTGGGTTGCCGGCACCGGCGCAATAGTAGTTGCTCGACCAGGTCTGGCCCGTCACGTAGGCATGGCCAAAGGAATCGACAGCTATGCCATAGGCATAGTCGGTTCCAGGATCGTCGATGACGCCATCGCCGATGTCGCCGTAGCCGCCCAGGTAGGTCGAGTAGGCTAGTCCGGAGCCGTCAGGCTTTAATTTCGTCACGAACGCGTTCCCATAGATAGTGCGCATAACTGTCTGAAATGCCCCGGGGGTCGTAGGAAAATCGGGCGAGCTGGTGTAGCCCGTCACGTAAGCGCTGCCCAAAGAATCGATGGCGATGCCTTGACCGATGTCTGGTTGATTGCCGCCCAGGTAGGTCGAGTAAACCAACCCTGAGCTGTCGGGTTTGAGTTTCGTCACGAAGGCGTCCGAAAAGCCGGAATTAACGGTCTGGAAGGCTCCGGCAGTCGTGGGAAAATTCGACGAGTTGGCGGTCCCCGTTACGTAGGCGTTCCCCAAGGAATCGACTGCTATGCCGTTGGCGCTGTCGCCGCCATAAGGACTGCCACTGCCACCCAGGTACGTCGAGTAAATCAAACCTGTGCCATCGAGATTCATTTTCGTGACGAAGGCGCTGGTGCAAGAGATACACTTGTTAGTTGTCTGGAACGCTCCCATAGTCGCGGGGAAGCTACCCGACGTTGTCTTTCCAGTCACATACGCGTAACCCATGGAATCGACGGCAATGGCATATCCATTCGTGGTCCCGGCAGCAGGGTGATAAGTGCCGCCTAAGTAGGTCGAGTAGACCAAGGTCGAGCCGTCGGGACTGAGCTTCGTCACGAACGCATCGGAATAGCCACCAGAAGGGCCTGACTGGAATGCGCCGGGCGTCGTCGGGAAATCGCCATTGTTGCCGGCGTCACCGGTTAGATAGGTGTTGCCGAGGGAGTCGACTGCAATGGCGTAGCCACCCTCGAAATTGTCATGACTATCGCCTCCCAAGTAGGTCGAGTAGACCAATCCGGACCCATCGGCCTTTAGCTTGGTCACGAACATAGTCGGGTCATGGCTACTGGTGGTTTTGAACGCGCCCGCCGTGGTGGGGAAGTCGTCGGATCCGGTTAACCCCGTCAAGTAGGCGAAGCCTAACCCGTCAACGGCAATAGCCTGGCCCGAGTCAACTTGACTACCGCCCAGATAGGTCGAGTAACTTAGGCCGGGGTCAACAAATACTGTTCGCGCATGGTCATAAGGCGCCAGCTCGAAGCCGATGGTATCTTTGTTCTTGAGCACGGCCTTGCCATCAACTTTTTCGCGTTTTCCGTCGCGCTCCTGGTAGATCACTGGCGCATGGTGGATAACCTCGCCACCGCCGGCGAGCCTTACGATCAGGTCGCCATCGCGGTTTAGCGTCATTGCCTCGGCGCCCTCGAAGCGCAGTCCGATCGCGTTTGGGTTCGCGCCTGGCGCGATCACGAAGTCATATTCAAGTTGGCGCTGACTCGCGCCGTAGTAGACCAGATCGATTCCCGAATAGACGTCGCGGTACTTCACCCGCGCGTAAGACGGAATGTTCGTACGCCACTTGCCTGGATCTTTGGCGACAAAATAGTTCGACGTGCTCGCGAGACGGTCCACCGCTTCGATTCGAGCGTCCGGATTGGCCCCGACGAGCCTGATGCGCAGCGTCTCAGCTTTAGCCTTGTCTATCGAGACCGAATGCGGATGCTCACCCTTACCAGATTGCTGCCCGGCCCTGCGCAGTGCGAGTACCGCTTCGGCCGGGGTGAGGAACAAGGTATAGCCGTCGCCGCGCGAGATGAATTTGACCTGGGCGTCGGTCTGGCCGTAGTTGGGCTCGAAACTCAGCGGCCGCTTTGCGTACAAATCCATCCTATGAGGTTTCGCCTCGGCGGGCACCGTCCTCCCTAGGGCAGCGGCTGGTTCAAGCGGCGATGAGATTCCGCGCCTGCCCGCCAACATTGTCAGCAGGGAAGCGAAAGCGATGAGCAGGCAGCCGCAAATCGCAACACGGAAATTATGCTGATGCATCACACCTCAATTATTTTCGCCAAGCTTTGTCTGGTTTCGCTTGAAGGGTGCCTGACTATCATATTCTGACGGACTATTGATAGGACTTGCTTCGGAGATCCAAATATCGGTTCAATACGTCTTGGCGCGTCTATTCTATCGCGTCAGCATCTCCCGCTTTGGCGCGATGCGGGCGTTGCGGCGCGAACACACCCTTGTGCATGGCCAGATCGTTCGCATTCTCGACCACGGGGGCTTTTTGTTAGATGATTAACGCTGAACACGATGGAGGATGAGGGGCCCTGATGAGACGAATGCTTGAGCGCCGCGTGGTCGTCACCGGCGTCGGTCTGGTAACGCCGCTCGGAGTTGGAGTGGAGAAGAACTGGGACGCCTTGATGGCGGGACGGTCCGGTATCGGACTGATTACGCGCTTCGACGCCTCGGAATTCCCCGCCCGCATCGCCGGCGAGGTGAAGGATTTCAATCCCGAGGACTGGATCGAAAAGCGCGACGTCAAAAAAATGGACCCGTTCATCCAGTATGCGGTCGCGTCCGCAGAGCAGGCGATGCGCCAGTCGGGGTTCAAGATCACCGAGGACAACGCCGATAACGTCGGCGTGCTGGTCGGCGTCGGTATCGGCGGCCTGTGCACTATCGAGGAGTACCACAAGGTCTTCATGGACACGGGGCTGCGTCACGTCACGCCGTTTTTCATCCCCAAGTTGATCGCCAATCTTGCGCCCGGCCAAATCTCGATTCGCTACGGAGCGCGCGGCGCCAACCTCGCCACCACCAGCGCGTGCGCGTCCGGCAGCCATGCGATCGGGGAGGCATACCGGATGATCAGGCTCGGCTACCTCGACGCGGCGATCACGGGCGGCTCGGAAGCCGCCATCACGTCGCTGGGTGTGGGCGGCTTCGTCGCGATGCGCGCGCTTTCGACCCGCAACGAACATCCCGAGAAGGCCAGCCGTCCATTCGACAAGGAGCGCGACGGATTCGTGATGTCGGAAGGCTCGGCCGCGCTGATCCTCGAGGAGCGCGATTCCGCAATCAAGCGCGGTGCTAAAATAATTGCCGAAATTTGCGGTTACGCCGCCAACAGCGACGCCTACCACATCACGTCGCCCGCGCCGAATGGCCGCGGCGCCGCCAAGTGCATGCGGATGTGCCTCGAAGACAGCGATCTCGATCCCAACGAAGTCGATTACATCAACGCGCACGGCACCTCCACTGAGCAAGGCGACCTCGCCGAGACTCAGGCGGTGAAGCACGTCTTTGGCGAGCGCGCCGCGAAACTTGCGATCAGTTCGACCAAGTCGATGACCGGGCATACGCTCGGCGCGGCCGGTGCGATCGAGTCGGTGTACACGGTGCTCGCGATCGATCGCGGCATGATGCCGCCGACCATCAACCAGGAATTTCCCGATCCCGAATGCGACCTCGACTACGTGCCCAACAAGGCGCGCCCCGCGAAGATTCGGATCGCGCTTAACAACTCATTCGGTTTCGGCGGCACCAACACAACGCTGGCCTTCAGGCCCGCCTAACTAGAGCTGACCTTTTCAGTTTTCTACTTTTTTACTTTTTTACTTTCTTACTTTCTTACTGGTTCATCATGAGTTCAAGAATTGTCGCCACCGGACGGGCCGTACCGCGCACCGCGCTGACCAACAAGGATCTCGAGCGGTACATGGACACGTCCGACGAATGGATTCGTTCGCGCACCGGGATCGGCGCTCGCTATACGATGCGCCAGGGCGAGTCGCTGGCAGAGATTGCCACCGATGCCAGCCGCACCGCGCTCGCGCGCGCGGGCCTCAAGCCCGCCGACCTCGACGCGATCATAGTCGGCACAGTGTCCTCGGAGTACGCGTTCCCCTCCTTCGCATGCCAGATTCAGTACGGACTCGGCATCACGTCGATACCGGCTTTCGACGTCGCCGCCGCCTGCTCGGGCTTCGTGTATGCGGTTCAAGTCGCGGACGCACAGATGCGCGCCGGCGACTTCAAGCGCGTACTCGTGGTCGGAGCCGACGCGCTCTCGACGATGGTCGATTGGAACGATCGCAGCACCGCGGTTCTGTTTGGCGACGGCGCGGGCGCGTGCGTGATGGTGACGGAGCCGGGAAATCGTGGAGTGCTCGCGAGCCTGCTGCGCTCTGCCGGCGAATATTGGAAACTGCTCTCGGTCCGCGCCACCGGAATCCGCGGCACGATCGACTCCGAAGTGCGGCGATCCCCCGATGACGCGATCCAGATGAAGGGGCCCGAGCTTTTCAAAATCGCCGTCAAGAGCATGGAGGAAGTCAGCCGCGTCGTCGCCGAACGCGCCGGCGTCAAGCTCGAAGAAGTCGACCTGTTCGTGCCGCATCAGGCGAACATGCGAATTATTTCCGCCGTCGCCGAGCGCCTCGGGATGGCGCCGGAAAAAGTCTTCACCAACATGGATCGCTACGGCAACACGTCGGCCGCCTCGGTGCCGATCGCGCTCGACGAAGCGCTCGAGCAGGGGCGTATTCACGACGGAAATATCGTGATGCTCAACGCGTGCGGCGGCGGCCTCACCTGGGGAGCGAACCTAATCCGCTGGTAAACGAGGTGAGCTTCGCGATCATTGTGCTTGCGCTAAGGAACCTAACCCCTAACCCCTTCCCGCGCGGGAAGGGGGACCGGATTAAAAGCCAGAAACCTTAGCCACTCAAACATAAATGCTAAACGAAATCCTCGCCCGACGCGTGCTGATCGTGCTCGGCAAGGGCGGAGTCGGCAAATCCACCCTGAGCGCCGCGATCGCGAAGCTCGCGACGACGTCGGGAGCGCACGCGCTCATCATGGAATGCGACGCGCGCGCGCCGCTGGCGGCGACCTTCGGCGTCGAGCCGTCGTTTGCGCCAGCGCAGGTCGCGCACAATCTCGCGCTGATGACGCTGGACGGGCGCGCCGCGCTCGAGGAATATCTGCGCATGGTGGTGCCGGGCCGGATGCTGCTCAAAGCGGTATTCGCCAGCCGCCTCTATCAATTTTTCGTGCAAGCGGCGCCGGGGCTGCGCGAGCTGATGATGCTCGGCAAGGTTTACTATGAAGCCGGGCACGACGGCGGTAAGCCGCCCGCTCGCAACCTGATCGTCGTCGATGCGCCCGCGAGCGGGCAGGCGATGAGCCTGCTCAAGATGCCGTCTGCGGCGCGCTCGACGTTCGGCGACAGCGTGGTGGGCAAGGAAGCGCGCAACATCTCGCGGATGATGCGCGACGGGCGCAATTGCGCAATCCTACAGGTCACGACCGCCGACAGTCTTTCGATCTCCGAAACGATTGAGACTCACGCCCAGTTAAGCAGCATCCATCTCGCCCCGGCGGCCGTGCTTTTCAATCGCACGCCGCCGTCCGCGTTCGACGCCGGCGACATATCGGCGCTGACCAATCGTCGCGGCCCTCACATGCGCAAGAAAGACCTCGAGCATCTGGCAGAGCTGGCCAGATCGGAGCTGAATCGAGCGGCGGAAGCGCGCAAGGCGATCGCGCGAATCCGCACCGAGACCGGCAGTACGGTGCTTGAGATTGCGGAACACAGCGGTCTCTCGGGAATCGAGCTCATTGATAGCATCGCCAGCGAGCTAGCCCGCAATCGTGAACATGAACCCGCAACCCGCGCAGCTCATCGACGGTGATCTTTCAACTCGGCGATGAGACGTATGGGAGCCAATTATGACCACTCGTCGAGCTCAATGTTCATGCGGCCGGCTTTCGGCCACTTGCTCTGGAGAACCCGTCCGCATTGCAGTGTGCCACTGCCTGGCCTGTAAGCGGAAAACCGGCAGCGCATTCGGCTTTGGCGCCTGGTTTCGCCAGGAAGACGTCGTGACTGAAGGGCACGCGACTGAATTCGTTCGCGTCGGCGATGATGGCGGCCGCATCACAAATCGGTTTTGCCCGAAATGCGGTAGCACGGTGCTCTGGAGCATCGACACGATCCCCGGCGTCGTCGCTGTCTCGGCAGGCACGTTCGCGGACCTCTCTTTTCCGCCGCCGACCGTGTCTGTCTACCATCAGAGCCGGCGATATCCTTGGGTGGAGATAAAAGCGGATCCGCTTGAGACACGCGGCTGAGATTGATCTTGCATTGCGGATTGGCTGGAATCCCGACGCTTCGCCAATTAACCTTGGGTCGATGCCCGACACTGAGAAAAAAGCGCGCGCGCCCCGCGAACCGTGGATCATCCGCACCTACGCGGGTTTCGGCGACGCGCGCGAGGCCAACGAGCGATTCCTCGCGAACCTGAAGCAGGGCCAGCGCGGGCTCTCGATCGCGTTCGACCTGCCTACCCAGAACGGTTACGACCCCGACGCTCCCGTCGCACGCGGCGAAGTCGGCGAAGCGGGCGTCTCGATTTGCCATTGGCAGGACATGGAGCGGCTGTTCGAGGGAATCCCGCTTCAGTCGATCAACACCTCGATGACGATCAACGCGACCGCGCCATTCATCCTGGCGCTGTACCTGGTCGTCGCGGAAAAGCACGGCGTGCCGTGGACCGAGCTGCGAGGCACGACGCAGAACGATCTGCTCAAGGAATTCGTTGCGCGTGGCACTTCGATTTTTCACCCGGAGCTGTCGTTTCGCCTTTCCACCGAGTTGATTCGTTTCGCCGTCGAGCGCGTGCCCAACTGGAACCCGATCAACTGCTGTGGCTACCACTACATGGAGAGCGGCGCCGGCCCCGCCGAAGAAGTCGGCTATGCCTTCGGCAATGCGCTGCTGATTCTCGACGCGATTCGCCCGAAGCTCGACGCGGCAGCCTTCGCGCAGACCGTCCGCCGCATTTCATTCTTCATTAACAGCGGCATCGAGCTGGTCCCCGAGATTTGCAAGATTCGCGCGTACTTCAAGCTCTGGCGCGAGCTCTGCGCCACCGAATACGGCGTCGACGACGTCGCGTTCCGCGCGGGATGCCAGGTGCGATCGCTCACGCTCACGGAGCCGCAGCCCGAGGTGAACATCATTCGCATCGCGTACGAGGCGCTCCCGGTCGTCATCTCGGCCGACGCGCGCGTCAACGCGCTCCAGTTGCCCGGCTTTCGCGAGGCGCTCGCCCTGCCCGACCAGTCCGAGCAGACGCTGAGCCTGCGCACGCAGCAGGTGCTCATGCACGAGACCGGACTCGCGGGCTACGGCGATATTTTCGAGGGCAGCAAAGTTATCGAAAAGCTTACCGCCGAGACCGCAACGCGCGCGCGCGAAATCGCGATCCGGCTGCGCGAGGCAGGCTATACGCGCGCCATTTCAATCGTCAGCGGCGAGCTGACGCGCCAGCTTGCCGAGCGTCATCGCAAGGTCGAGTCGGGCGAGATCGTGCAAATCGGCGTCAACGCGTTCACCGGCGAAGTCGGACTCGCTCCGCCGCCGAAACAGCACGCGGATCACACTGCGCAGGCCGTCAAGGAAAAGGAACGCATCGAGTCGATCAAAAAATGGCGCGCGGCACGCGACCAGGCCGCTGTGTCCAAAGCGCGCGAGGCGCTCGAACGGGCAGCCGCTAACGACGGTGACTCCCGACTGATTGAGGCGACGATCGACCTCGCGCGCGCCGGCGGCACCGTCGGCGAATGGACCGATTCCCTCGTGCGCGTCAGCCGCGGCCGCTACACGCCGCCGATTCTCGAAACCAGCGTGAGCGTCGGCGCACTCAACGTGCCGGTGGCGACGACGAAACGCAAAATTCGCATCGCGCTCGGCAAGGCCGGCCTTGACGGACATATCAACGCGATCAAGCTGCTCGCGCACGCCTGCATGCAAGCCGGGATGGAAGTAGTCCTGGCGGGATTCAAGCAGACGCCCGAGCAGATGGTCGCGACGGCGCTCGAGGAAGACGTCGACGTGCTCGCGATCTCGAGCCTCGCCGGCGCACACATGTCGATCGCTCGCGAGACGATCGATCTGCTGAAAAGCCGCGGCGCCGGCGAAGTCGCGCTGGTGATGGGCGGTATAATCCCCGAAGCCGACCGCAAAGCTTTGCTCGAGCTCGGTGTCAAAGCGGTTTTCACACCCAAGGACTCCAACCTCGGCGAGATCGTCGGCCGCATCATCGCGATCGCAGGCGGAAAGAAGTAGAAAGACGATGAAACTTTTGAGAGTTGCGCGACTCTTCTCGACGGCCGCCGTGATCGCGACGATGCTCGCGAGCCCCGCCTTCGCGCAGGAGGCGCGGCCGTGGCTATGCCGCGACAAGCCCGTTTTTTCGTTCGACCACTCGATGGAATACCAGGCGACCGCGCGACCCGGACGGCAATGGCGAATTTTCTTCATGCAGTACTCGCCCGACGCAGCGCACGACGGATTCGACATCCTGAACTCGCGCGACATCTCGTCGCGCGGTGACTCGATGGCCGGGACTTTAACGGCCGGCCGATATTTCGCAGTCGCTCTTTACCGCCAAGGCGGCCATTGGATCTGTCCCGATTACACGCACGACGACCACAATTTCAGACTCGGCGAAGTCAGCAACCTCTGCTACGGCGACGGCGGGCCGCCCTGCCTCGTCAAGCTGCTGGTGAAACCAGAGCATCCTTCCGCGATGCCCGGCGCGCCCGCTCCCTAGCGCGATGAAATTTCACCGCGGTGAAATTGCCGTCCAGGAGCGGGCCGGCGTCCGCGACATCGCCAACGACGTCGGCGAAGGCATCGTCGACCATCTCCCGCCGGGCGCCAGCGAGTTTCTCGAACGCCGACAAATGGTAGTTCTCGGCACGGTCGACAGTCGCGGTCGCGTGTGGGCCTCCGTCGTCACGGGCGAGACCGGCTTTATCGAGACGGTTGACGATCGTACGCTCAGAATCGCGGCGCGTGCGTCATCGGACGACCCGCTGTTTCGCAATCTCGCGACCGAGGGCCACATCGCGCTGTTCGCGCCGGACTTCGTCGCGAGTCGGCGCGTTCGAGTCAACGGCCGCGGCATGGTCAAGGATGGCGCAATTTACATCACGACCGACGAGGTCTATGGCAACTGCCGCCGCTATATTCAGGAGCGAATATTCGTCGGCAGCCGGCCGGCGTCCGACAAGGATCGCGCTCCCGCCAAGCTGGGCATCGCACTATCCGAAGCGCAGCAACAGCAGATTGCTCACGCCGACACGTTCTTCATCGCGACCGACAATCCCGAGCGCGGCGCCGACGTGTCGCACAAGGGCGGCAACCCGGGCTTCGTCCGCACAGTCGACGAACGGCGCATCGCATTTCCCGACTACAACGGCAACAGCATGTTCAACACGCTGGGCAACGTCACGATCAACCCGCACGCCGGACTCCTGTTCATCGATTTCGATACCGGCCGCACGCTCCAGCTGACCGGCGAGGCATCGATCGACTGGAGTCCCGGCCGCGTCCGCACCTTCGCGAGCGCGGAACGCGTAGTCGATTTTGCGGTCGAACAAATCATCGACATCCCGATGGGATTCCCGCTGACGACGAAGTTCCGACAATTTTCCCGCAACAATCCGAAGGCCTGAGCGTGCGCGCCATCTGACGGGAGTTGATGGAGGCGGCGATCGGATTCGAACCGATGCATGGAGGTTTTGCAGACCTCTCCCTTAACCACTTGGGTACGCCGCCCCGCGCTGGTCGCCGTCGCGACCGGACCCAATCAACTATCACGCACAGGAAAGTGCATCAATTGAGTATCCGTCCGCCTAGCCGCTTCGGAGTGACAGGCTCATCTGGCCGGCGGGTTCCAGCAACTCGGGTGAGTCGTTGTCTACGTTGTTTACTTCGGGCGAGACTGGGGTTGCTGTCAGCAGGTCGGCCGGGGCGGGTATCAGTAGACGCTTGAGCGCGTGTGCGTCGGGGGCACGCGGGTCCATCCAGTCATCGGCGTCGCGATCGGCGAGTATCACCGGCATCCGATCGTGATAGGACTCGAGCAGGGCGTTGGCCGCCGTCGTCAGAATCGCGAACGTCGTCTCCCAGACGTCGGGCTCTTTTTGCCACGCCTCGTAAAGTCCGGCAAACAGCAGCAGCCGGCTGTCCTCGCGATGGAACCACGTCGGCTGGCGCGCGGTCTTCGGTCCCGTCCATTCGAAGAATCCATCGGCCGGCACCACGCATCGCCGCTTCTGGAACGCGTCGCGGAATGCGCCCCGCGTGTCGACGGTCTCCGACCGCGCGTTGATAGTCTTGCCCGCCATGCTCGAGTCCTTCGACCCGCTCTTGACGAGTCCCCAGGTGGCGGGAATCACTTCGCGATTTTCGTATCTTATCCTGACGATGAAGTGTTGTTGTGTCGGCGCGACGTTGTAACGCGGCCGATAGTCGACGAACGAGTCCGCTGGGACGCCGAGTTCGGCCGCCAGCGAGTTACCGTCGCGGCGCGTGATCGTGAATCGTCCGCACATCGTCGGAATTTACTGTTCTGCGGTTTTCTCCGGCGGCGTGAATGCGCGCTGGAATGACGGCCTTGCGATCATGCGCTTGGCGTAAGCGTCGAGCGACGGAAAATCATCCAGCAGATGGTGCCGCGCGTCGAGCCATATCACCGCCGAGCCGATCATCACGTCCGCCGCCGTGAGCTTGTTGCCCACGATAAATTCACGGCCTGTGAGCGCGCGATCGAGGACCAGGAAACACTCCTTCATCCGCTCGCGGTCGAGCGCGAACGCCTCGAGCGCGGCCATCGAATAGAACATCCACTGGTAGTACATCCCGCGCTCGACGGTGCCCAACGCCGGCGCCATCCGCTTGTCCGGAAACTTGTCGGCGAGGTAGGAACAAATCGCGGCCGACTCGAACATCGTAAGCGTCCCGTCCTGCAGGGCGGGCAGTTGGCCGTGCGGATGGATTTTTCGATATTCGTTGCTCTTGTGCTCGCCCGCTTTGAAATTGATCAGGACCGTCTCGTAAGGCACTTCCAGTTCTTCGAGCATGATCAGCGGCCGGATTGCCCTGGTCTGCGGTGCGAAATAAAGCTTCATCGCATTCTGCCCCTTCAGAAAGTAAAGTCGCGCTGCCAAAACCACTGGCCCGACTGTTATACCGCCGAGAGCGGCTTTGCGGCAAAGATAGTCAGTCAGCGGGAAATACCAGCCGCGCCGCGTGCCTCGCAACCATCAGGTTTTCATTGGTGCGGATCACCCGCACGCGGCATCGGCTATCGGCGGCGCTGATCGTGTCTTCGCCGGCGTCGTTGCGGCGCGGATCGATCGCAAGCCCGAGATGCGCCAGTCCATCGCAGGCTTCCGCCCGTATCGCGGCGGCATGCTCGCCAATCCCGCCAGTGAAGACCAGCAGATCCAATCCGCCGAGCGCGGCTGCTAGCGCGCCAATCGTTTTTTTGATCTGATAGCAAAACATCTCGATCGCATCCGCCGCATCGGCGTTCGTTGTTCGCATGTCCAAAAGTGTCTTCACGTCGGAACTGACACCTGATACCCCGAGCAAGCCGGATTTCAGATTCACGAGTTCAGCGAGTCGCGCGGCGTCGTAACCTTTTTGTGCGAGGAGATAGAGGATGACGCCCGGATCGAGATCGCCGGGCCGCGTGCCCATCATGAAGCCTCCCGCCGGCGTGAAGCCCATCGTGGTGTCGAGCGGGCGGCCGTTTGCCACCGCCGCCATGCTCGCGCCATTGCCGAGGTGCGCGACTATCAGGCGCGGCGGCACGTCGGCTCCCAGAGCCTGCATGATGTACTCGTAAGAAATTCCGTGGAAGCCGTAGCGGCGCACTCCGGCGTCCCATAATTCGCGGGGCAACGGGAAGCGCTCGGCTCGCTCGGGCATCCCGCGATGAAACGCTGTGTCGAAGCATGCGACCTGCGGAAGTTTCGGATGGCGCGCGGCCACCGCCTCGATACCTTCGATTCCACCCGGCATGTGCAACGGCGCGAACGGGATCAGCTGCTTCAGGTCGGCAATCAGCGCGGCCGTAACGACCTCCGGGGCCACATGATGCGCGCCGCCGTGGACGATACGATGCCCCACGGCGTCGAGGCGCGGCAGTTTGAGGCGCTCGAACTCACCGAGCAGCGCATCGACGGCGACCTGCGGGCGCGCGAGCTCGCGATCCGATTCGGCGAGCGAGCGTCCGTTGGCGTCGTGGAGGATGAGTTTGCCGCCGCTCGAGCCGATTCGATCCGCGGCGCCCTCGGCAACGAGCGATTCGGCGCCGGCGGAGATCGAGTACAGCGCGAACTTGCACGACGACGAGCCGACGTTGATGCAGAGTATGGTGTGGCGAGCCGGCAAGCCTGGTTCCTTGTTGTTGTTCAACTGCCCGACTCGGCCTGCTTGAAGACTCGCGCGATCAGTTCCTGCGCCTCAGCCTGAATCCGATGCAGATGATCGACGCCGCGAAAGCTCTCCGCGTAAATTTTGTAGACCTCTTCGGTGCCCGACGGACGCGCCGCGAACCATCCACTCTCGGCGATCACTTTGATTCCGCCGATTGCCGCACCGTTGCCCGGCGCGACTGTCAGCGTTTTGAGAATCTTCTCGCCTGCGAGTTCCCGCGCATTTAGTTTTTCGGGCGTCAGCTTCTTTAGAATTTCCTTTTGCGCAAGCGTTGCGGGCGCGTCGATTCGCTCGTACGCCGGCGCGCCGAACTTCTTTGTGAGGTCGTCGTATATCGTGCCGGGGTCGCGTCCCTCGCGCGCGGTCATCTCGGCGGCCAGCAGGCCGAGGATTAGTCCGTCCTTGTCGGTAGTCCACACGGTTCCGTCGGTGCGCAGAAACGAGCCGCCCGCACTTTCCTCGCCGCAAAATCCGACCGAGCCGTCGATCAGCCCGTCCACGAACCACTTGAAGCCGACCGGAGTCTCGATTAGCTTGCGCTCGAGACTGGCCGCGACGCGATCGATCATGCTGCTACTGACGACAGTCTTGCCGACGGCAGCGTCTTTGCGCCATCGCGGGCGATTGCGAAACAGGTACGAGATCGCGACGGCGAGATAGTGATTCGGATTCATCAGCCCACTCGAGCGCGTGACTATTCCGTGCCGGTCGGCGTCGGTGTCGTTGGCGAACGCGACGTCGAAACGATCGCGCATCGCGAGCAAACGCACCATCGCGTACGGCGACGAGCAATCCATCCTGATCTTGCCGTCCCAGTCGGCGGTCATGAAGCGAAACGTCGGATCGACGACGTCACTGACCACGGTCGCCTTGATTCCGTACTTCTCGATCACGGCGGGCCAGTAGTGCACCGCCGCACCGCCGAGCGGATCGATGCCGACCTGAACACCGGCGGCGCGAATCGCCTCCATATCAACGACGTTGCCCAAGTCGCCGACATAGGCGGCGATGTAATCGTGCTTGTGAAGCGTCGGAGCGGTGAGCGCACGTTCGTACGGGACACGATTCACTCCGGCGAGCTTGTTTTTGAGAAAATCGTTGGCGGTATTTTGAATCCAATCGGTGATTGCCGTGTCGGCCGGGCCACCGTTGGGCGGATTGTACTTGAAGCCGCCGTCGGGCGGCGGATTGTGCGACGGCGTGATCACGATGCCATCCGCCAGCCCGCTCTTGCGGCCGCGATTGTAGGTGAGGATCGCGTGCGAGATCGCCGGCGTCGGCGTGTAGCCGCCGTTGCTATCCACCATCGTCTCGACGCCGTTGGCGGCCATCACTTCGAGCGCGCTGGCGAAGGCAGGAACCGAGAGCGCGTGCGTGTCCATCCCGAGGTAGAGCGGACCGTTGATATTTTGACTCTTGCGGAAGAGGCAAATCGCCTGGCTGATCGCGAGAATGTGCGCCTCGTTGAACGCGCAGTCGAACGCGGAGCCGCGATGCCCCGAGGTACCGAACGCGACGCGTTGGCCGGGGTTGCCGGGGTCTGGGGTGAGGCTGTAATACGCGGTGATCAAACGCGGCACGTCGACGAGCTGCGATTGGTCGACAGGTTTTCCGGCGAGCGGGCTTACTTTTTCGGACATGAGGAAGAGACCTCGAACAAGAGTATCGTCAAAAATTCTCGCACCGCCAGCAGTTTGTTGATAGACGCAAGAAGTGAAATTGCCGTCAACGATGTTCAACGCAGCCGTGACGGCGCGGCTTCCGTCGCGGGCGGCGTCGTGGAGAGCGCTGTGGTAAACCTGCTATCGGCGTTCGCCGTGATCAGCTACACGGGCAATACGTAATCTTCGCCGCGACTGGCTCGTGGATCGGCGCCTACTTCTCGGTGCGATGGCTGGATCGCTCGGTCGGACGCGAAAACAATGCCGGGCGGCCCCGCAGCGCTGGGAAATCCGCCGGTGTGATGACCGATTCCCGCGGGGACGCTCCGTCCTAGATTTACTGCGGTTGGCGAGTCTGGCACGATTGAGCAGTTCGAGCTACTGGGAACGTTCTGAGGCATAACGAGCGGCGGCTTTACCGTAGCTGGCACGGCGGGAAATTCAGCCCGGCGACTCGAGCTCGCATTGTTAGAATCGTGGCACGCAAAACAAAAGAACCCACCTTGGCTCCCGATCGTGCCCTGCGGGCCCTTACGCAGCAGCTCGAAGGACTCCAGAACCTCAAGAACCGGAATTACGAAGAAGCCGACGGAGACGAAACGGAATGGATGCACCTCACGCAAAACATCATCGAGGAGGCGTTCGGTGACCCCAGCTCCAACCTAGACAAGTTTCTTGCGGCCAGTCACGCAACGCAACAGCAGCCAGGTGGGCCAGTGATGCGGAGCGGTGGCAGAAGAATTTTGAACTGCGGATAAAAGAATTTGAGGCTCTGCTGCGAGCCTTGATTAGTACACTCCGTCTCCGGCTTCCTGAAGAAGAAGTCAGGGGTGCGTACGACCCCGGCGATGAATACGCCTTCTACCGCGATCTGAGTGCCATTGTTGCAAGGGCCGCGAAGGACATCTTCGTTGTCGATGCATATATCGACGAGAAAGTGTTCAACTTGTACATCGACAAAGTTCCCCCTGGTGCGACGGTCCGCATGCTCTCGAACAAAATAGGCGCCAACGTCGAAGCCGTTGCAAAAATGTATGCGAAGAGCCGGCCCCTGGAACTGAGATCCAGCGCGGACGCGCACGATCGAGTAGTCTTCATCGATGAACGCGGCTGGGTTGTCGGACAATCGATAAAAGACGCGGCTCGAAAAAAGCCGACGTACCTCGTTGAACTCGATGAGCCAGCGCTCGGTGCCCTCAGAGATTCTCACAACCGGATTTGGGCGGCCGCGACAGTCGTCGTTTAGCGCTCGCTATTAGCTAGATTACTTCTTACCAGGCCGCCCTGCGACGCTCGTCACGCTCATTTTTGGTTTTTGTTTTCCTGCTCATCGTGAACGCATCACGCACCTGTGGGGCATTGCCGCGATTAGACAACGGGCCTACGATCAGCTCCAGGAGATTATGGCAAAGCTGAAGTGGACGGTCGCGATTCGCCCAGGCGCGGGCGAGACACTCCGCAAGATAACGAAAATTATTGGTTTGAACGGAGACGGCTTCTCGGTAGTTGCGCCGTATCACCGTGCTCGAAGTGGCTACTTATTCAAGCATCTGATGGACCTTCGGACCCTCGGTGAACGCACGATTCGAGATGATGAATGCGTAGGCTTCACTGCAGAAGACCGCGTCAAACTGACCTACCACCTCGATGGCTTCGCACAATTTTCAAGTGAGAATCGAGGCAAAATTATTTCAGGACGGGACGCGAAGACTGGTGAGCCGAAAGGTCTTGGTCTTCTCGCGCGGTCGCTTTTGACGCCAAGTACCAGCGGCTCAAGCGCGAGCCTGACTGTGTGGGGCATCGAAGAGTTCGATACAGCGGGAGAGGATGAACAACTCATCATCTTTGAACCAAGCGAGTTTTACTACAGAAACTCCACACCGGAAGACGCAAATGCTTGGCATCTACGTATCTTTGCGTTCGCTGTTGGTACGGTTCCGCCGTTACGGTTCGAAGGCAATCAAGCCGTGATGCAATTTCTTCTCAGTCCAGGCGATGCAGGCGTTCCGGGCTCGATCGTAAGCTTAAAGACGATCCACCTGAAAGAAGAACAACTCTATCTCGGGCTTAGCGTTGAACGGTTTGTCGTGAAATTTCCTGCGAAATCCGGCTGGATGCTTCACGGCCCTGGAAATTACACTCAGTATCAAAGCGGCTACGTGCTTCAGGCTGTTTACCCCCGCTTCAACACCCCAGCCGAAGGCACAGGTTCTCTCGACCGAGGGATCGCGTCAAAACAATGAGCGACTGGTCCGACTGGCGCAAGACAATGCGGCGCGCCGGACAATTGCGCCGCAAGCGGTCCTCCACCCTGACCCTCCCCCCACGAACGGGGGAGGGAAGCGGGAGGCCCGCTGCGAGCACAAGTGGGTAGCTGTTCGTTCAGCTCAAACTGAGACACTACCAACGAATCTATAGTGGGGGCGGGTGACTCGGAACCTAACCCCTAACCCCTTCCCGAGCGGGAAGGGGGACCGGATTTATTTGCGGCGCGCCGGACAATTGCGCCGCAAGCGGTCCTCCACCCTGACCCTCCCCCGATAACGTGGGAGGGAAGTGGAGTAATCGACGTCCGGCTACACGCTCGCTGCTATCGCGAACTACAGTGCAAACATGCCGAGCGCGAAGAAATCGATTAGTCCGGGGTCCATTTCCAGTTGGTGATTGCGGGCATGTCTTCGAGATGTTCGACGATGTATTTGCGGTGGGCGTCGAGGGCGGCTTCTGTCTGCTTGATTAGTTCGCGGGCGCGATCCTGGTAGCGCGGGGCGCGGCGCAGACCCTCGATGCATAGGTGATAGCGGCTCGCCTTGTTCAGTACCAGCATGTCGAAGGGCGTGGTCGTGGTTCCTTCCTCGACGTAGCCGCGCACGTGGAAACGATCCGGATTGGGGCGGCCGTGCAGGAGTTGATGCACCTCGCCGGGGTAGCCATGAAAAGCGAAAATCACGTGCTTGTCGGGCGTGAAGAGCTCGAGAAAAGCGTCCTCGCTCATGCCGTGCGGATGACGGTCGGGCGGAAACAAAGTCATCAGATCGACGACGTTGACGACTCGAATTTTCATTTCGGGAAGATACTTGCGGAACAGCCATGCGGCCGCGATCGCTTCCTGGGTCATGACGTCGCCGGCGCAGGCGAGCACGAGATCCGGCTCGTCGCCGTCGTCGTTGCCGGCCCATCGCCAGACCGACGCGCCGCGCGAACAATGCTCGCGCGCGGCGTCGATGTCGAGCCACACCGGATGCTCCTGCTTGTCGATTACGATCAGATTGATATAGTCGCGGCTGCGCAGGCAGTGATCGGCGACCGAAAGCAGGCAGTTCGCGTCGGGCGGCAGGTAGATTCGCGACACGATGCCCCGCTTGGTCAGCAGCGTGTCGATAAAGCCGGGGCCTTGATGGCTGAAGCCGTTGTGATCGTTGCGCCAGCAGGTCGAAGTGAGCAGGTAGTTAAGCGACGGCACCGGATGGCGCCACGGCAACTCGGTCTGGCAGGTTTGCAGCCATTTCGCGTGCTGGGTCGCCATCGAATCCACGACCATCGCGAACGCCTCGTAGGACGCGAAAACGCCGTGGCGGCCGGTGAGCGTGTAGCCTTCGAGCCATCCCTGGTGGCAATGCTCGCTAAGCACTTCCATGACGCGGCCGTCGTGCGAGACGTGATCGTCGTAGCTCTCGACGCGGCTCACCAGGCATCGGTTCTCGACGTCGAACACGTCGCCGAGGCGATTGGAGTTGGTCTCGTCGGGACAGAACAGGCGGAAGTTATGCTGCTTGGCGTTGCGCGTGAAAATATCGCGCATCATCTTGCCGAAGGGGCGCGTGGATTCAACCTTGACGCTTCCCGGTTGCTCGAGCGGCACCGCGTACTCGGTGAACGAGGGGATGTCGAGGGCGATGGTGAGTTTTCCGCCGTTGGCGTGCGGATTCGCGCCCATCCGGCGATTTCCTTTCGGCGCCATCGCTTTGATTTCGGACTTCAATGCTCCGCGTTCGTCGAACAACTCGTCAGGCCGGTAGCTGCGCATCCACGCTTCGAGCAATTTCAGATGCTCGGGATTTTCCTTCACGCCCGCAAGCGGCACCTGATGCGCGCGGAAGGTGCCTTCGATCTGCACGCCGTCGACAATTTTCGGCCCAGTCCATCCCTTGGGCGTTCGCAGCACGATTGCGGGCCATGTCGGCCGCTTCTGGAGCCCATTTGCGCGAACGTCAGCCTGAATCGCGAGAATCGCCGCGTAGCAATTGTCGAGCGTCGCGGCAAACTCGCGATGCATCCGCGGCGGATCGTCGCCTTCGACAAAGTGGACTTCGTAGCCGTGGCCTTCGAGCACGCGGCCGAGTTGTTCGTCGGCGTCGCGCCCGAAAACGGTGGGGCCGGAAATTTTGTAACCGTTCAGATGAAGGATCGGCAGCACCGCGCCGTCGCGCGAAGGATTAAGGAACTGTACGCCCTTCCATCCACCCTCGAGCGGCGCGGTTTCCGCCTCGCCATCGCCGATCACGCACGCGACGATCAGATCGGGATTGTCGAACGCCGCGCCGAACGCATGCACGAGTGAGTAGCCGAGTTCGCCGCCTTCATTGATCGAACCCGGGACGTGCGGGCCGGCATGACTCGGCACTCCGCCCGGCGAGGAGAACTGGCGAAACAGCAGGCGCATGCCCTCCGTGTCCTCGGAGATGCGCGGATAAATCTCGGAGTAGGTGCCCTCGAGATAGGTCTGCGACATGACCGACGGGCCGCCGTGGCCGGGGCCGGAAATGTAGATGACGTTGGCGGCGTGCTCGCGAATCAGCCGGTTGAGATGCACATAAACAAAATTCTGCCCCGGCGAGGTTCCCCAATGGCCGAGCAGGCGCGGCTTGATGTGCTCGGGCCGGAGCGGCTCGCGCAGGAGCGGATTCGCCATCAGGTAAATCTGGCCGACGGTCAGGTAGTTGGACGCTCGCCAGTACGCGTCGATGAGAGAGAGCTGCTGGTCTGAGAGCGGTTCCGACATGGAGGTACCTCGACACGGATCTCGTCGATGCAAATTTTCGCATTGCCGGCCGCTTATGAATAGATGCGAGCGCGATTTCTATCGGTGATACGCCGAGCTAGTTGGTACACGCGTTGATGTCTATTTGGAATGGAGCGCCGATCAACAATTCCGCGCTGCAGTTCGAAGTATCGCAATTTCCGCCCGCCGTGACGAATTGCTTCTTAGCGCTTTCGATCGGGCACCTGCATTTCGCGAGCGCCTGGCCGTTGACGGAACCGTCGAGCACGCAGGCGAAGCTGAAGCATTCGGCGTACTGGCTGGCACTGCCTCCCGGGCAAACCAGGGGCGTCGCCGCGACGGTCTGCCACGGCGGCATTGTGAATTCCTGCGGGACTTCGGTGAGTGGAAAATAGAGGGACCAGACCCCGTTCGGCGGCGGATCGCAGCTTCCAGTCATGTTGCCGCCGTTAAGGTCCGCGATGCTCCATCCGTTCAGAATGGGGCATTCGCACAACGCCGCCGGAAGTTTCTTGCCTTCGACTTTGATGGTACCGCCGGTTGGCGTGCAGCTGGCCGCAGCGCACAGCGCGAAGTCGCCGTGGCAGAAAGTCAATTCAGGGCGCTTGGCGAGGGCCGGCGCGTTCATCGCGTCGGCAGCGTTCTGCAAATCGGACAGGCCCTCTGTGGATTGGGCCGCGGCCAACTCGGGCATCAGCGCAAGCCATGCTACGAGTATTCCGGCAAACATTGGCGCACACGTACGAGCCCTCGCAGACAGCGTTTTCGCAATCATCGAGCGATCCTCCCTTTGTCGTAACTGTCATTACGGTAACGGCGCAATTTCGAACGAGGATACCCATCGCGCGCGTTTCGGTGCGAAGATGGTTCCCGAGGGAGCCATCACGACCGTCGCCCGCGACAACGCGACCTGCATCGCATGCGTGCAATAATGCGAGCAAAGCGGCCGAAGCGGCCAAGACAAGTTAGCAACCATTCCATATGGAGGAGCCGATGACGCTCAACCTGAATCCACTGATCGCGGCGGGCGTCGTGGCATCGACGGCCGCGACCGACGCGGTGTACGTCATGTTCAACGCAGCGGTGACGGCGCGGAGGCCGTCGCGGGCAGCGTCGTGGAGCGCGCTATGGTATCTGCTGTCGGCCTTCGCGGTGATCAGCTACACGGGCAACTCGATCTACGTAGTGTTCGCCGCGACGGGCTCGTGGATCGGCGCTTATTTTTCAGTGCGATGGTTGGATCGAAGGGATTCGAAGCTGACGCCCGGCGGGCCTGCTGCGCTGGGAAATCCGCCGGCGTGAATTTTTTCGGAATCAATGGAGCGGGTGATCGGTTTCGAACCGACGACCTCGTGCTTGGCAAGCACGCGCTCTACCAACTGAGCTACACCCGCTCTCCAATCCGGCAGATCGAATCCACTTGATTATCCGGCGCGAGCGCGCCTGTCAAATCACCGCGCGCTTGCCGCTGGCGGCAATCGGTTTCGGGCGCAGCTCCCTCACCACGCGCACATAGTAGTCGACGCCCGACCACACGCTCACCGCCATCGCCAGCCACAAGATAAACATCCCGGCCGCGAAGAAATCGACGTGCAGGTACGTGTAGTGAATCAGCAGACCGTGAATCGCGATCGCCTGCAGCGTCATCTTGTACTTGCCGAGCTCCTCGGCGCCGACGATCAACCCCTCGGCCGCTGCGACCGCACGAAGTCCCGTCACCATAATTTCTCGTGTCACCAACACCACGACCATCCAGGCCGGCACGTGCGGCGTGCGCGCCATCCCGGCCAGCATGATGAGTGCGGTGGTCACGACCAGCTTGTCGGCCATCGGATCGAGAAACTTGCCGAGCGTGGTGACGTAGTCGTAGCTGCGCGCCAGGTAGCCGTCGAAGAAATCACTGACCGTCGCGATGAAGAACACACCTGCCGCAAGCCAAGACGCGCTCGGCCCGGTGTGCATCAGGATCCAGATGAGCACCGGCGCCGTTGCGATCCGGAACATCGTGACCATGTTTGGCGGTGTCATCGGCACGGGCCTGGGCCTCAGCCTTTAGACGAATCTGAAAGGTTTTAGTTTCGATTCGCACCGTCAAGGATATTGGAATCGGCTAGAGGGGGCAAATCGCAGGCGCTCGATCTCCTTGACTGGCCGAGCGCAGACCGAGTAGCGTCAAATTGACACAACGAACGCCAAGCGATTCTCTCGCAGGGCGCTCCCGAGGCCACCTGATGAGGCATAACGCGCAACTGTTCAGCGACTTCCTGGTAATCGGCGGCGGCATCGCGGGCCTGACGTTCGCGATCAAGGCGTCCGAGGTCGGCACCGTCACCGTGCTCACCAAGGCCGGCAGCTCGGAGGCCAACACGGCGTACGCTCAGGGCGGTATCGCGAGCGTGTGGAGCGTCGACGACTCGTTCGAATCGCATATCGACGACACGATTCGCGCGGGCGCCGGCCTGTGCGATCGCGCCGCGGTCGAGACTATCGTGCGCGAAGGTCCCGAGGCAGTGCGCGAGCTGATCAGGCTCGGCACTCGCTTCACGCGCGTCGAGACCGGCGGACTCGACGACAGTGAGCTCGAATACGACCTCGGCCAGGAAGGCGGGCATAGCCATCGCCGCGTGCTACACGCGCAGGACCTGACTGGTCGCGAAATAATGCGCGCGCTGACCGAGGCGGCCGCCGCGCGCCCGAACATCCGCACTTTGGAGAATCACGTCGCCATCAACTTGCTCGTCGAGACTCCCAGCGCGGGCAAGCCCGGCGCGTGCTGGGGCGTGTATGCGCTCGATCGCAACACTCACGAAATCCGCAAAGTGATTTCGCGGGCCACGATGCTCGCGACCGGCGGCGCCGGCAAGGTTTACCTCTACACGACGAATCCCGATATCGCGTCGGGCGACGGCGTCGCGATGGCGTATCGGGCGGGCGCGTCGGTCGCGAATCTCGAGTTCTACCAGTTCCATCCGACCTGCCTGTATCATCCCGCCGCCAAGTCGTTTCTCATTTCCGAGGCGCTGCGCGGCGAAGGCGCGATTCTGAAATTGCCCGACGGCACGGCGTTCATGAAGCGCTACCATCCCGACGCCGAGCTGGCGCCGCGCGATGTGGTCGCGCGTGCGATCGATTCCGAGATGAAGCGTCACGGGCTGGACTTCGTGTACCTCGATTTGAGCCATCGCGAGGCGGATTTCATCAAAAAGCGGTTCCCGAATATCTTCAAGCGATGCTTGAGCTTTGGCTATGACCTGACCAAGGGGCCGATTCCGGTGGTGCCGGCGGCACATTATATGTGCGGAGGCGTGCGGACCGATCTCGACGGACGCACCTCGATTCCGCGCCTGTACGCGGCCGGCGAGGTTGCGATGACCGGGCTGCACGGCGCCAACCGGCTGGCGTCGAACTCGCTGCTCGAAGCGGCGGTGATGGGCCGGCGCGGGTTCGCGTCAGCGAGCGAAATCGTCGCGTCGGGAGGCGGCGCGCCGCCTGAGTTTCCCGAATGGGATCCCGGCCGCGCGATTCGCAGCGAGGAGCGCGTGATGATCACGCAGAGCTGGGACGAGATTCGCCGCCTGATGTGGAACTACGTCGGCATCGTGCGCAGCGACCGGCGCCTCGAGCGCGCGTTGCGGCGAATCCTGATGGTCAAGGACGAGATCCACAGCTACTACTGGGACCATCTGCTCGACGCCGACACGATCGAGTTGCGCAACCTCGCGAAGGTCGCCGAGCTGGTCGTGCGCTCCGCGATGAGCCGGCGCGAGTCGCGCGGCCTGCACTACAACATCGATCATCCCGAGACGGGCGGGGCAGAATGGGTGCATCCGACGGTGCTGCAGAAACCCTTGGGGCAACTCTGAAGCTAAGACGGTGGCACTGAAAACAGTGAAAATGTACTCGGACTACAAGAGTCCGTTCGCTTACCTCGCATTCGATCCGGCGTTCGCGCTCGAACAGAAATTTCGAATTCGCCTCCGATGGATTCCGTTCCAGCTGCGAATCAAGGGCAAGGGCGAGCGCAGTCTCTACTCTGAACACAAGGCGCAATACTCGTATCTCGACGCGCGCCGATGGGCCAAGCCGCGCGGCCTGGTGATTCGCGGACCGTTGAAGGTTTACGACACGACGCCGGCCCTGATCGGCGGCATGTTCGCCGAACATAACGGCCGCCTGCTCGACTACAGCCGTCGAGTGTACGAGTTGTTCTTCAAACGCGAACTGGAAGCCGACCAGCCCGACGCGGTCGCGAGCGTGATCGCAAGTCTCGGCATGTCAGCCGACGACTATCGCAAATTTCTGTCAGGTGAAGGCGCCCTCGCCTATCAGCGTGCCCAGGACGAAGCCGCGAACGACCACGTCTTCGGCGTGCCGCTATTCATCTTCGAAGGCGAACCGTTCTGGGGCCACGACCGAATACGGGTGCTGGAGGAACGCCTGACAGAAGCTGGATTGGCAATCGAATGATTCCCTCCTCCTACGTTGGAGGAGGGTTAGGGTGGAGGACCAATTGCTGCGCGATCGTCTGACGCGCAGCAAGCATTATCTTCCCTGCTTGCCTCTCCTCGGCGTGTGCCTGAGCACTTCCGCAATCCGCTGAACTACGGAATCGACATCGCTCATTACGTCGAAGTTCCAGAACCGCAAAACGCGACAACCATAGGCGCGCAGAAACGCGCTCCGGCGTTCGTCTCGCTGTTCTTGCTCTGCGTGTTGCGATCCATCGACTTCGATGATCAAGTCCGCTTCCAGGCAAATGAAATCGACGAAGAACGGACCAATTGAGTACTGCCTGCGGAACTGGAAGCCATCGAGCTGTTTCGCGCGCAACCGCGACCACAACTTTTGTTCGGCTTCCGTTGCGCTGGCGCGCAGGTTGCGCGCTGCATCGCGTGGGAGTGTCGGCTCGTAAGCCATGTACGCGTACCGGGCAGAATCGCGGCGCGTCAGACAATCGCGCTGCAAATGGTCCTCCACCCTAACCCTCCTCCAACATCGGAGGAGGGAATCGGAGCTCACGCGACCGGCGCTGGCTGACGGGCCTGATTCGGCTCGTAGGAGAATGCGAGCTTGTCGCCGTCGAGGTCTGCGGTTGCTTTGCCGCCTTTTGTCAGCTTGCCGAATAGCACCTGGTCTGCCAGCTCTCGTGCGATCTCGTTTTCGATCAACCGCCCGAGAGGGCGCGCGCCGAAGCGTGGATCGTGACCGTGTTCCGCGAGCCACTTCTTCGCCGCCGGCGTCACCGTCAGCGTGACTTTCTGCTTGTCGAGACGCTCTTGCAGCTCCGCAATGAACTTGTCGACCACGCGTTCCATGACCGGCGGACTGAGCGGCGCAAATTCAATTGTCGCCGACAGCCGGTTTCTGAACTCCGGTGCAAACATCTTCTCCAGCACGCCCTTGGGATTGCCCTGCCCTACCCCGCCGTGGAAGCCGATCATCGCGCGCGACAATTCCTGCGCGCCCGCATTCGTCGTCATCACGAGGATCACGTTGCGGAAGTCCGCCTTGCGCCCGTTGTTGTCGGTGAGCGTCGCGTGATCCATCACCTGCAGCAGGATGTTGAACAAGTCGGGATGCGCCTTTTCGATTTCGTCGAGCAGCAGCACGCAATGCGGCGTCTTGTTGATAGCGTCGGTAAGCAAGCCGCCCTGATCGAAGCCGACGTAGCCCGGCGGCGCGCCAATCAAGCGCGACACAGTGTGCCGCTCCATGTATTCGCTCATGTCGAAGCGGATGAACTCGACGCCCATGACCTTGGCGAGCTGGCGCGCGACTTCCGTCTTGCCGACGCCCGTCGGTCCCGCGAACAAAAACGCGCCAACCGGCTTGTCGGGATGGCTCAGGCCCGAACGCGCGAGCTTGATCGCGCGAGCGACCGAGTTGATCGCCTCGTCCTGGCCGAAGACCGCCTGCTTCATGTCCTCGTCGAGCGTCTGCAGCCGTCCGCGATCGGTCGCCGACACCGTGCGCTCCGGAATCTTCGCCATCCGCGCGACGGTACGTTCGACATCGCGCGTGCCGACTGTCACCGGCTCGGTCGTACCCGTGCCGCGCAAATGCCCCGCGACGCCAGCCTCGTCCATCACATCGATCGCCTTGTCGGGCAGGAAGCGGTCGTTGACGTAGCGCGCCGACAACTCGACCGACAACCTGATTGCCGAGTTGGTATAGCGGACGTTGTGATGCTTCTCGTAGTACGACTTGATGCCGTTGAGAATCTGGACCGCCTCGTCCTGCGTCGGCTCGACCACGTCGATTCGCTGGAAGCGCCGCGCCAACGCCTTGTCCTTGTCGAACGAGCGCTTGTATTCCTGGTAAGTCGTCGATCCGATACAGCGCAGGTCGCCCGACGCGAGCGCCGGCTTCAGCAGGTTCGACGCATCCATCGTGCCGCCCGACGCGGCTCCCGCGCCGACGATAGTGTGTATCTCGTCGATGAACAAAATGCGCTTCGAGTCGCCGACTACAGCCTTGATGACGGCTTTCAGCCGCTGCTCGAAATCGCCGCGAAAGCGCGTGCCCGCAAGCAGCGCGCCCATGTCGAGCGCGTAAATCTCGACGCCTTTGAGCGCGTCGGGCACGTCGCCCTTGTGAATCGCGAGCGCAAGCCCCTCGGCCAGCGCGGTCTTGCCGACTCCAGCCTCGCCGACGAACACGGGATTGTTCTTGCGCCGGCGCAACAGCACATGCACCGCGCGCTCGAGTTCCTTCTTGCGCCCGACCAGCGGATCGATTTTTCCATCCGCCGCGCGCTTCGCAAGATTAATTGCGTAAGTGTTGAGCGCCTTCGACGGCGACAGCTTGCGCTCGCCCTCTTCGTCGCCGCCTTCATGCTCGTGCCCGTCGGGCTCGATCGAATCCTTGCCGTCCGATTCGTCGCCGTCCTCGTCGTCTTCCGCACCAGTCTTCGTAACGCCGTGCGAAATAAAGTTGATCACGTCGAAGCGCGTGACGCCCTGCTCCTGCAAAAAGAAAATCGCCGGCGATTCGGTCTCGTGAAACATCGCGACCAGCACGTTGCCGCCGGTTATTTCCTGGCGCCCCGCCGATTGCACGTGCAACGCCGCGCGCTGCAGCGCCCGCTGCACTCCGATCGCGTAGCGCGGCGAGACCTCCTCGCCCTTGGGCATCCGCTCGACCTGCTCGTCGAGGTAGTGCGCCAGCTTGCGCCGGATCGCATCGAGGTCGGCGCTGCAATTTTTCAGTATCGTGGTCGTCGTCACGTCATGGAGCATCGCGAACAGTAGATGCTCGAGGCACACAAACTCGTGACGACGGTTAACTGCTTCGGTCATCGCGAGTTGCAGCGTTACCTGCAGTTCGCGGCTGATCATGATGTTGTTATTCGATGAAGCCATCGATGCTACTTCCTAGTCACTCCTTTTCCATCACGCATTTGAGTGGATACTCGGCCTGCCGCGCGAGTTCCTCGACGGTGTGGGTCTTGGTTTCCGCGACTTCGAACGGATACACTCCCGCCACGCCCATTCCGTTCTGATGCACATGCAGCATGATTCGCGTCGCGTCGGCATGCGGCTTGTGAAACACCGCTTTCAGCACTTCGACCACGAATTCCATCGGCGTGTAATCGTCATTGAGCAAAATCACCTTGAAGAGAGGCGGTTTGGCGGTCTTGGACTTGGTGCGGGTCTTCCGCTCGGTTACAGTGTCGCCGCCGCCGGAGCGGCCGTCGCCGTTGCCGTCACCGTCGGTGATTCGCGCCGAAATCGTTCGCTTGCGCACGAAATCCGCCATCGCACCTCTTTCGCTCGGAGCGCCTCGCTCCGTCTGATAAATATAATAACAAATTCGCGGATGCCTAGTGAGCATCCGCAAAATCAGTTCAGTTGCGATAAGTCTGATATTTTGACTCTGCCATGAATGACGCCGCACCGCGATTAGACGTCGCAATCGTCGAGGGAATCGACAAAATTCCGCGCGATGCGTGGGATAGTCTGCTCACTCCCGACGACTCGCCATTCGTGGAGTGGGACTGGCTTCGCGCGATGGAACATTCGGGCTCGGCCGCGCGCGACACCGGATGGGCGCCGTATCATCTCGTCGTCCGCCAGGGTCCCAGGAAACAAATCGTCGCCGCCTGCCCGCTCTACCTCAAGACTCACAGCATGGGCGAGTTCGTCTTCGACCACGGATGGGCTGACGCCGCCGAGCGCGCCGGTATCCGCTACTTCCCAAAAATTCTGGTCGGCGTGCCGTTCACGCCGCATACTGGACGCCGATTTCTCACGGCGCCCGGCGTCGATCGAACCGGCCCGATCAATCTGCTCGGTCTCGCGCTCACGTCGATCTGCGAAGACAACAAGCTGTCCGGAGTGCACGTTAATTTTTGCGAGCCCGACGAGGCCGCCGCGCTCGCACCAATCGGCTTCATGGAGCGGCTCGGCTATCAGTACCATTGGCACAACGCGGGCTTCGCGACCTTCGACGACTACCTCAACCGCCTCAAGCACAAGCGGCGCACCGCAGTTCGTCACGAGCGCGCCGCGATGGACGTCCAGGGCGTCCACATCCGCGTGACGGCGGGCGAGGAAATCCCCGACCGGATGTTCGCCGAGATGTACCGAATCTATTGCTCGACGATCGAAAAGCTTTACTGGGGCCGCCAATATCTCAGCGAAGAATTTTTCGACCTCATCCGCAAGTCGTTCAAACGCAACATGGTTTTCATCGGCGCGTACGCGGGACGGGAGCTGATCGCAGGCGCCGTCAACCTCGCGAAAGCAAACGTGATGTACGGCCGTTACTGGGGATGCTTCCGTGAGGTCCGCTTCCTGCACTTCAACGTCTGCTACTACGCGGGGATCGAGCACTCGATACTGAACGGCATCCAGCGCTACGAGCCCGGCGCCGGCGGCGAATACAAATGGCTGCGCGGCTTCGACCCGGCACTCACGCGCAGCATCCACTACATCTCGAATCCCGATCTCAAACGCGCGATCGCTGGATTCCTGAAGCGCGAGCGTCACGAAGTAGAGCGATGGATCGTCGCGGGCAAAGAACGCAGCCAACTGAAGCCGCCGCCCCCGTCCGACGAGGAATCGCAGTAGATGAAAAACCGCTTATGCGATCTCGCGCACGTTGCTCGACGGTGCTGGAAAGTCCAGTTCGGCGGCCGGCTCGCCGGTGAGTCCCGTCACGCGATTGCGATAGCGCGTCAGGTGCCCCTTGGCGACCTCGAACGCGTCCTGCGCCTTCGACAATGATTTCCCAAGCGCGTCGAACTGATTCTCGAAGTGTCCGAACGCGTTCTGCGCCTTCTTCAGTTCCTCGGTCGCGCGTTCGTGTCCCTTCGCGTACTCGTACATTTTGAAAACCATCTGGATCGATTGCAGCGTTACGATCAGCGTGTTCGGCGAAACCGGGTACACCCGCCGCTTGTTGAGCCAGTCGCTCAGTTCCGCGTTCAGCACCGCCTCCATGTAGAGCGTTTCGCTCGGCAGATACATCAGCGCCATGTCGGTGGTGCCATTCTCGGGTTGAATGTAAGCGGCGACGCGCTTGGCCTGCTCCTTCATCACGCGCTCGAACTCGACGCGCGCCTCATCGAGCGCCTGGGGATCGTTGGTTTCGAAAAGCGCCAGCACCTGCTCGCGCGGAAACTTCGCATCGATCGGCAGCGTCCGATCGGGAAACTTGATTACCGCGTCGGCGCGCCCCGAACCTTCGCCGCCGGGCGACGCCTGCAAGTCGTACATGTGGCGCGGCAGAAAATCCGCGAGCAATCGCTCGAGTCCCTGCTCGCCGAATCGTCCGCGCAGATGCGGCATCTTGAGCAGATTGTTGAGGTCGTTGATCGACGCACCGATCACGCCGAGATTTTTCAGTTGCTCCTGCGCTTCGTTGAGATGATTCTGAACTTTTTCGAACTGCGCAAAGCCGTCCTTGATATTCTGATCGAGCTTCACCTGTACGGTGTTGGTGATCGCGGCCAGCTTCTCGCCGACGTCCGATCGGATCGCCTCGATGCTGTCCTTGGTCTGCGTGGTCAGCGCCGCAATCTCGAGCTTGAGCGAATTCGCCTGCTCCTGACGGCCGGCAGAGAGATGCTGCTCCAACGCCGCGTTGAGGTTGAGAAATCCTTGCGACAAGCGATCCGCAGTCGCGAGGCTGAGGTCGCCTTGCGCCTGCTGAAGGCGGCCGGCCAGGTCGGTGCGCGTCTGGGTCAATTTTTCGTCGAGACTGCGCGCGACCGAATCGAGCCGCTCGGCCAATTGCGCGAAGGAATCATTTGCGGGAAGGGAGCGCAGCTTCGCGATTACGATCAGAATTCCTGCAATCGACAAAACGCTCAGAACAACCAGCGCCGCCACAACCATTTCCGACTCCATCAAAGCCACCTCCACGCCACCCGCCTCGATTCTATCCTTCGATAGCGGCAGCGTCGAACCTACTGTCCACAGCTTAGCGCCGCGCGATGACAACGGTTGTCGAGACCGCTGGAAGCGAGCGAAGATGGGGGAACCTAACCCCTAACCCCTTCCCGAGCGGGAAGGGGGACCGGACGTGGGAAGCCTGCTATCTTGACGCTGCACGGAGCCGATACTTGAAAGACCTGCTCACCAAGGGCTCGATTCCGATTCTGCTTGGCACCGGCGGCGTCGGTAAGACAACAGTGGCCGCCGCGCTCGCGCTCGCGGGCGCATCCGCCGGTCTCAACACCGCAGTAATCACCGTCGATCCTTCCGAGCGGCTGCGCGACGCGCTCGGGCTGGCGCAACTGGGCGGACAGCCGACGCGACTCGACGCGCGACAGCTGGCAGGGGCAGGACTCGACGCCCATCTGCAACTGTCCGCCATGATGCTCGATGTGTCCGGGTCCTGGGACGCGATTATCGAGCGGTTTGTCGCCGATCCGGCGACGCGCCGGCGAATTTTCGACAATCCATTCTACAAAAGTCTGACCGCAGAGTTCGCCGGTTCCGAAGCCTTCGCCGCGCTGCAGCGGCTTTACGATCTTCACCAGACCGGCGCCTTCGAGCTCGAAGTTGTCGATACTCCGCCGGCGTCGCATTCGTTTGAGTTCCTGCAAACGCCGGCACGCTTCATCCGGCTGCTCGATTCGCGGGCGGCGCGATGGCTGTTCACGCCTTCGCTCTCGGCCGGGCGGATTGCGATGAGGGTCGCGAGCGAGGCTGCGAGATATGTAGTGCGCGAGATCGAGCGCTTTGCGGGAGGCACGGTGCTCTCGACTATCACGGACTTTTTCGCGGCGATGGCCGACAGCATGGACGCCATAATCGATCGCCTGCACAAGACCGAGGCGCTGCTGCATTCGCCGGCCGTCAAGTTCGTGATGGTAACGACGGCGGAGCCCGATCGGATCCGGCAGGCGCGCGAGCTGCTCGCCCAAATGGACGCCGAGGGCCTCAAGCTGTCGGCGATAGTCATCAATCGGTTCCTCGATGAGCGGACCTGGACGGCAGTCGCGGACTCCGCCCAGCGTCCGCTTAGTCATCTCGCGGAAATTTCGGAGTTGCGAGCGTCGCTCGCCAAAGACGGCGCCGACGGCAAGGGCTTCGCGCGCCTCGTGGAACACTTCGAGGCGTATCGGGACAGGACGCTCGACGAGATTGAGCGCGTCGCGGCGTTTGCGCGGGAACTTCCGCGCGGAGTAAAGCTCGCGATCGCGCCGGAGATCGAGGCGGGTGTGCGCGATTTAGCCGCGCTGTCACGAGTGTCGCGGTATCTAACATCGGGGACTGCGATTCTGAAGCCGCTAGACGTGGCGGCGCGTGTGGTGGCGTCGGGGCAACCTAACCCCTAACCCCTTCCCGAGCGGGAAGGGGAACCGGAATTTGATGTTAGCCGGGGTGCAACCTGTCAGCACATTGCACGTTCACTGAAAAAAGCACGTTCACTGAAAAGAACCGGAGTGAGTCTGTAAGCCGGGTTCTGTGCCCTTGCGGGCGGCGATCATTCCTCTAGGCCGTCGATTGCTCGCCGGCTCATGCGACCATACCCGAGGCCTTAAGAGCGGGCCGCTCAGCCTCCTATTTGGTCTTGCTCCGGATGGGGTTTGGCATGCGCGCACGATCACTCGCGCGCCGGTGGGCTCTTACCCCACCATTTCACCCTTACCCTTGCGGGCGGTGTATTTTCTGTGCCACTTTCCGCGGATCGCTCCGCGCCGCCGTTAACGGCCATCCTGCCCTATGGAGCCCGGACTTTCCTCTTCCCTGTTCGGGAAGCGATCGCCCGACTCACTCCGGCGCCGTTAGAGTAGCATCTTTTCGATTGCTGCCGCGCCTGGGATCTTCGCCAGGTCAAGGAACCTAACCCCTAACCCCTTCCCGAGCGGGAAGGGGAACCGGACGTGGGAAGGATCGGTGCGTCCTATCCCCCTAGCCCCCTTTCCAGATGGAAAGGGGGAACGCGAACCGCCGCGCATTCGGGGCAAGTCCAACCGGTCGCAGAAAGGCGCTCGGAGCTTGTTAGAAACCGGAAGACTCGCGAACCCTCCGAATGACACGAATTCACGGTGACACAACTCGGGACCCGTGTAATTCTCGAATTACCGATCTCGAGAGTGTGGAGGTGAGTATGAAATCCGTTCGCGTCGAACAGCCCAAGGGTCCCTTCAAAATTGTTGACGAGAAAATCTCCGAGCCGGCGCGCGGGCAGGTGCGGATTAAGGTGCAGGCCTGCGGCATTTGTCATAGCGACATGTTTACGAAAGAGGGAGCGTGGCCCGGCATTACCTATCCACGATCGCCGGGACACGAAATCGCCGGCGTGATCGAGGCGCTCGGCGAAGACGCATGGGATTGGAAGCTCGGCGATCGCGTCGGCGTCGGATGGCATGGTGGAAACTGTTTCAAATGCGATCCATGCCGCCGCGGAGACTTCGTCAACTGCCGCTTTCTGAAGATCCCCGGAATCAGTTACGACGGCGGCTACACCGCGCAGGTGATCGCGCCGGTCGAGGCGCTTGCACATATTCCCGACGCGTTGCGACCGGAGGAAGCGGCGCCTCTGATGTGCGCCGGAATCACGACGTTCAATGCGCTCCGGCACAGCGGCGCGAGGCCCGGCGACCTCGTCGGCATCCAGGGGATAGGCGGGCTCGGCCATTTGGGAATCCAGTTCGCGGCCAAATCCGGTTACGACGTAATCGCAATCGGACGCGGCGACGACAAGCAGGAGCTGGCGCTAAAGCTCGGCGCCCGGCGTTACATCGATACGGCCACTCAGAACGTGGCAGCCGAGATGTCCAAGGAGGGAGGCGCCGCCGTAATTCTCGTCACCGCGCCCGATTCCAAGGCGATCGGCGCGCTGGTGGACAGCCTGGGCGTCCTCGGCAGACTGGTGATAGTAGGCGCGAGCGCGGAACCCTTCGCGGCCTCTTCATTCCAGCTGATCGGCGCTGAACGCTCGATCATAGGATGGGCATCGGGAACGTCGAAGGACTCCGAAGACACGCTGAAATTCGCGGCGGCCAATGGCGTGCGCGCGATGATCGAAACGTTCCCAATCGAGAAGGCGTCGGAAGGCTACGATAGAATGATGACGGGCAAGGTCCGGTTTCGCGCGGTGCTGATGCACTGAGTGTTCTTTGATCGGCTATGTAAGAAGGCAATCCTCCGCTGACTGTCCTGCTAGTTCGCCATGCAGAGTCAGTCGCACCGGGAACTTCAGGCTTCGACGAATACACCCGTCCGCTGACGCAAAAAGGAATTCGCGACGCGCATCGGTTGAGCGAGGTGCACGCATCGACGCGCATCGACGCCGCCTACTCGAGCCCCTACCTCCGCGCGCGCCAGACGATCGAGCCGATCGCGCGCGCGCGCGGACTCGCCATCGAGACGATCGATGACCTCCGCGAACGGATGCTCTCGCTCGCCGATTTGCCGGACTGGCAAGCGCATTACAGGCACTCGTGGGAAGACTTCGACTATGCGCTCGCCGGCGGAGAGTCGAGCCGCGATGCGCAAGTGAGAGTCCTGCGAGTGCTCGACACGATCGCGTCACGACACTCAGACGGCACGGTGATACTCGCGAGCCACGGCAACCTGATCGCGCTGGCGCTGCACGCATTCATGCGAAACGTCGACTACGAGTTCTGGGAATCGATCCCGATGCCCGCGGTGTTCACGCTGATTCGCGAGGGGGATCGGTGGAATGTCCGCTCTCGGTAAGCGCTCCGCAGACGCAGAATCTTGAATCGCGCGCAACCTCACCCCAGGCCCCTCTCCCTTCAGGAGAGGGGAAACACAGAGACGCGCGCTGGAATCGGACCCTCACCTTCGATCCTCTCCCATTCTGGGAGAGGGGAAGAGCTTTACGAGTCGGCCTTCTCCGCGGGCTCCTCGTAGTACAGCACGCGCTGGCAGTTCGGGCAGAAATGTATCTGCAGATGCTTCTGGATCTCGTTGTAGAGCTGGGGCGGCAGCCGCATCCGGCATCCCTGGCAGGTCCCGCCCTTGGCCAATGCTACAGCGACGCCGGCGCGGCGGCTGAAAATCATCTGGTAGCGCGCGAGCAGGCCAGGGTCGACATTCTCGGCAATCTTCTCGCGCGCCTTGCGCGTCTTCGCGATATTGCCCTTGAGCTCCTCGACTTCCGCCGCGATTTCTTTTTCCGCCGCCGCGAGATCGACGCGTCCCTTCGCGATCGCCTCGCTGAGTTCCTTGATTCGCGCCGTCCGCACGTCCGCACCTTCCATCGAGGTGAGCAGCTCGGTTTCGAGGCGCTGATTGGTTTCCTTCAACGACTCGATCTCATGGGTCAGCGCTTGCAGTTCCTTGTCGTTGCGGATCAGCGTCAATCGCATCCGCTTGTTGCGGATTCGGACTTCGCCCTCGGCCAGCTCACGCTCCGCCTTTTTACGGGCCGCGCTTATTTCCTTGTCTTGTTCGGTAAGGCGATCGAGTTCGGCCTGGTTGTTCTGGTTCTCACCGCGAAGTTCATCAACTCGCCCGGCAATCGAGGTCAGCGATTGCTCCAACTCTTGCAGTTGCCGGTCGATGATCTGGAGATCCATCAGCCGGTTTATCTCTTCACGCAATTCCAGCCTCCGCTAAATTTGTGCGCGTCGCGCAAAGTTTTGTTTTTTGTTGTTTTGTTGTTTGTCGGTCTTCATGATTACGAGCCGCCGGCGACGCCGGGGGCACAAATGGTGTGGGCCCACCAGGATTTGAACCTGGGACCAGCCGGTTATGAGCCGGCAGCTCTGAACCTGGCTGAGCTATGGGCCCTCTGAGGTGCATCAGGCTGCCACGATGGTAGCAAGTTCGCGCAGCAGGTTTAAGGGCTGATCGCGGGAACATTCGTTCACGCGCCGCGACTCTCGCGTCGGAGCGCGATGACGGCCTGCGCTCCGGCTGGGTCGGCAGCGCTCTCGCGCAGCCGACCCAGCTCGCGCGTGCGTCGCCGACGCTCGAGCGCAACGACGTAGTCGTTGACCAGGGCGCGGCATTTTTCGAGATCGCTGGAATATTTTTGAGTCTCGTCCTCGATTTCGTCGGTCAACGGACCGACCGCAAACTCGCTGACGCGGCTTTGCTCATCGGCGGTCAGGCGATCCGCGATCCATTGTTCCAAGGCGGTGTATGGTTCATCGGTGCGGCACAGGTCGGCGAGCACGCCGCCGAGGCGAATTTCTTCGAAATTCGCCGTCGCTCCGGACTGCGCAATTTCATTGCGCAGTCCGGGATGCAGCAGCGCCAGCGCGACGAGGCCGATCTCGGCCTTCGCGCCGGCGTCGCCGCCGCCCGCCGCGGCGGCGGCGGGCGGATTCGCGATTCGCGCGCGCTCGCGCGCGAATCGCGACGGCGGCGCGGACCGTCCCGGTCCGCGCGCCTCCTTGCGCAACACTTCCTCGCCTATCGACAACAGGCCCGCCGCCTTGCGCGCCAGCAGGTCAAACTGGAACGGATCACCGACCAGCTTCAGCATCTCGGCGACGCGCTGCGCCGCCCTGGCACGCTCGGCGATCGAGCCGCGCGCCTCTCCGGCCTGTTCTCTTAGAAAATAGTCGACCAGCAACTCGGATTTGTCTGTCAGCTCCGCGAACGCGGCGGCGCCGCGCTCGCGGATGAACGTGTCGGGATCGAAGCCCGACGGAATGAAAATCCCGCTGCCGAGCAATCCCGCCTGCAGGAAGATTTCTAACGCCCGCATCGAGGCTTTGCGCCCCGCCGCGTCGCCGTCGAAGCACGCGATCACATTTTTCGTGTAGCGGCTCAGAACGCGAAGCTGATCTACCGTCAGCGCGGTGCCGCATCCCGCGACCGCTTCTTTGAATCCGGCCTGCCACAGCGCGATCACGTCGAAGTAGCCCTCTACCAGGATCGCGCGATCTTTCCCTGATGACGCGCTCGACGAAATCGCCTGCCGCGCTTCGAACAGCCCGTAAAGCGTCCGTGCTTTCGAATACAGCGGCGATTCGGGCGAGTTGATGTACTTCGGCAGTCGCGCGTCGAGCACGCGCCCGCCGAACGCGATCGGGCGTCCCTGCGCGTCGCGAATCGGGAACATCACACGCGCCCGAAACATGTCGTACGCAGTATCGGTATCTTTCCTGATCAGCCCGACCTTCACGCCTGCGTCGCGCAGTCCGCGCTTTTCCAGCGCCTTCGCCAGCGAAGCCGGCCGGCTTGGCGCGAATCCGATCATGAACGCGCGCGCCGTCTCGACGCTGATACCGCGCGACTTCAGATAGTCGCGCGCCAGCGCCCCGTCGGTCGTGTTCCACAGCACATGGGCGAAGAACTCGGCGGCCACTTCGTTGGCCTTGAGCATCGCCTCGCGCTCGCCGGCAGCCGGCCCGGACACCTCATGCTCCGGCAGCGTGACGGCATATTTTTTTGCGAGCGAACGCACCGCTTCGGGAAACGTCAGCCCCTCGACGCGCATTATGAAATTGTAAACGCTGCCGCCCGCGCCGCATCCAAAGCAGTGGAAAAATCCGCGCTCGGCATTGACCGAGAACGACGGCGTCTTTTCGTTGTGGAACGGGCACAGCCCGACGAAGTTGCGCCCCGCGCGCCGCAGACGCACTTGCGCGCCGACGATCTCGACGATATCGGCTCGGGTGCGGACTTCCTCGATCTTGTCGTCGCCGAAACGTCCCATCACCAATCAACCGCCCAACACCGTCCGCAGCCGCTCCGGATAGTTCGTCATGATTCCGTCAACACCGCATTCGATCAGTGCGCGCATCCGCGCGTCCGCGTCGACTGTCCAGGTGTACACCTTGAGGCCGTGCTCGTGCGCCGCCTTGCACAGATCGGCCGTCACCATGTCCCAGCGAGGATTGATCGCATGTGCGCGCATCGCAACCGCGCTCTTCATCAGGGCGATCGGCTTCTCTTCGGCCAGCAACCCGACGCGAATATTGAAATTCAGTTGCTGAATGTTCTTCAGATATTCCCAGTTGAAGCTCGACACGATGCTGTCGTTGAGCGCGTTGCGCGCCTGCATGATCTGCGCGACCTGAGGCTCGAGGCCGCCCGCTTTGAGCTCGATATTGAGCCCGCACTTGCCGCTGGTGACGGCAAACACTTCATCGAGCGTGGGAATTCGCTCGCCCTTGGGCGCGCCAGCCTTGATTGTGCCTTTGAATTTCGCGCCCGCGTCGAGTCGCTTGAGTTCCTCGAGGGTCAGCTCCGCGACTTCGCCCTTGCCATCGGTGGTGCGATCTACCGTTTCGTCATGAATCACGACGACGGCGCCGTCGCGGCTGAGCTGAACGTCCAGCTCGCACATGACCGCACCGGCGTCGATAGCGGCGCGAAAAGCGCTCAGGGTGTTCTCGGGAAAAGTACCGCTCGCCCCGCGATGGGCTATGTTCAGCACAGCCCGCCTCCACCACGTTGAAAAAATCGAAGTCTGATAATGATTCGAGTTTACGCGCTCATAGAGCGCAGGCGCAAACCCGTCCGCCTCAGACTATAAACATCCTGCGCGGCGACAACGGAGCCGCTTCGAGTACTGGGTGCAGGGGTCACCCCTGCACTCGAAAGAAGTCCGCTCTGATGCCAAACTTCGCCCAAGAGTATGCAACGCGCAGCTGCACCCAGGAGAAGTTACACGCGGGCTATCTTCCGCACTCACGCGCATCTTGCGGATGAAGCCGCGGGTATCCTCGTGGCGGGCGGCGCCATCGGATGCGCGGTCGCCGGAATGAAGCTGCCGCGCGCGAGAGAGGACAAGACGGTCGCGCTTGAAGCGTACTTCGACCGAATCTCGGCGAGCGAGCTGTCGCGGCTCAGGCTCATGATGGAGCAGGCCGGGATGCTCGCTGACGCCGCACGAGACGCCGCTGCCGTCGACGGTACTCGCAATTCCAGCGTCCGGAGAATCGTCGATCCTGGATGGTCCACACTCTGGATGCGCCGGTTCGGGCCGTTTCGCGTCGGGCGGCGAATGCTGATCGTGCCGCCCTGGAAGCGCGAGAATCAGCACGGCCGAACGACTATCGTCGTCCAACCCGCGCGCGCCTTCGGCACCGGACACCATCCCACGACGGCCGGCGCGCTGCGCGCGATAGAATCGTTGATGGGCGAGCGCGCGCCGCAGTCGATCCTCGACGCGGGCACGGGCTCGGGAGTACTGGCGATCGCGGCGGCGCTGCTCGGCAAAGGCGACCGCCTCGAGCGCGAAATAATCGCTATCGATGTCGATCCGACGGCGCTGGAGAACGCGCGCGTCAATGCGCGCCTGAACGGCGTCGAGAAATCGATTCGATTCTCATCGGTGCCGCTCGCTTCGATTCATCGCCATTTCGATCTGATCATGGCGAATATTCTTAGCCACACATTGATCGAGCTCGCGCCGCATCTGAAGCGAATCGTCGCGCCCGGCGGACGGCTGATTCTTGGTGGATTCCTCGCCGACGAAGCCGGCGATGTGCTGAGTCACTACCGCTCTCCCTTGCGATGTCTCAGCCGCAAGACGCATCGCGGATGGACGACGCTTGTGATGGCGCGAGCGCCACGCTGATGGCCGTTTCGTCGCCGCCGCGGCGTTTTTCGATTTCGCGCGCGCCGGATGCGAGCGGCATCGCGCACGTCGAGGGCGCGGAGTTGCATCACATGCGCACGGTGCTGCGGCTGGTCGCCGGCGCGCGCATATCGTTGATTGATCCCTCGGGCAACGAGCATCGCGGCACAATCGAGCGCTACGAACGCGAGCGCGCGGTGATTCGTATCGAGTCATCGTCGCGGTCGCCGTCCCGACCTCGAATCATCCTGGCCGCGGCAATCATCAAGGGCCCGCGGATGGATTTCCTTGTCGAGAAGGCGGCAGAGTTGGGCACGTCGGAGCTATGGCCAATCGTCTGTGCGCGCGGATTGGTCCGTTCGCCCGGCGCGGAGCGGCTCACGCGATGGGGCAGGCTCGCACTCGCCGCCACAAAGCAAAGCCAGTCACCGGTCGCGATGGAAGTGCGGGCGCCAATCGGCGTTGACGGCCTGATTCGCGGCGTGCCGCCCGAAACGCTCGCCATAATCTGCGCGCAGGGCAGCGAGCAATTGGGCGATGTGATTCGACGCGTGCATCCGCGTGCGATATTGATAGCGGTTGGACCGGAGGGCGATTTCGACGACGACGAGCGCGCCAAGGCCGCGAAGGCCGGATTCTTCCCGGCCGGACTCGGCCCAAATCGCCTCAGGAGCGAGACAGCGGCTCTGGCAGCGGTCAGCATAGCGGCGGGGTTACTTGACGATGGGCAAAGGACAACCGAAGACGGCGAAACGAAATAAGACGATGGCGCGCAAGTTCGCATTCATCATGGATCCGCTCGAGCGGGTGCTGGTCGACAAGGACACGACTTTCGTGTTCATGCTCGAGGCGCAATTTCGCGGCCACGAAATATATTTTCTCGGCCTCCGCGACCTCTACGCGCGCGGCCCGCAGATCATCGCGCGGGCGCGGCGATGCGAGCTGACGCGGCGCGGAAATCCTCACTACAAATTTCTCGACGAGGGGGCGGAGTATCCGCTGGAGACCTTTGATGCGGTCTTCATGCGCAAGGATCCGCCGGCCGACGCGGCTTATCTTTACGCGACGATGCTGCTCAGCCTGGCCGACAGCCATCGCACGTTCGTGCTCAACAGTCCGGCGGGACTGCGCGAGGCCAACGAGAAGCTCTACGCGCTGAATTTCCCCGACGCGATTCCGCCGACGCTGGTGACCTATGAAATTTCGCGGCTGAAGGCGTTTCTCGACGAGCAGGGTGGCGAGATGATCGTGAAGCCGCTGGACGGACACGGCGGCGAAGGCGTGTTCCTGGTCAGCACCAGAGATCGCAACCTCGGCGCGATTCTCGAGACGGTGACGCAATACGAGTCGCGGCCAATCATGGCGCAGCGCTATCTCGCCGAGGCGCGCAAGGGCGACAAGCGGCTGATCGTGCTCGACGGCGAGGCGCTGGGATGCATGCTGCGGGTGCCGCGCGACGACGAGAATCGCGGCAATATCCACGTCGGCGGCAATTGCGTGAAGGCTCCGATCACCGCGCGCGATCGCGACATCTGCGCGATGCTGAAGCCGCGCCTCGTGCGCGACGGCCTGTACTTTGTCGGCCTCGACATCATCGGCGACTTCCTGACCGAGGTGAACGTGACGAGCCCGACGGGAGTGCAGGAGATCGATCGGCTCGACGGCGTGAACCTGGAGGGCAAGGTAATTGATTTCGTCGAGTCGCGAGTGGCGGCGCTCAACCGATGAACGAGCCGTTGCGCGGCGCAGCAATCATCGGTACGAATGAAGGTTCGCCTCATCGCGAACCCGTCGAAGACGGTGGGCAGGTAGCTCAGTCGGTAGAGCAAAGGACTGAAAATCCTTGTGTCGAGTGTTCGATTCACTCCCTGCCCACCAAAATCAGCAAACAATCTGCTAGAGCTACTTAGCGGAGTTTCTGGGTCATCCGAACCGCGAGTAGGTGAGTGATGGCGGCCAAAGCGGGTAGCGCGGAACCATTCACCGCGAAACTGCACTTCATTACGCGCCCGGTGAGCCGACTAAACGCGGCTCGGATTAGACTCGCGCGCGGCTATTACCTGCGCGCGCCGGGATGGGTGCTATTGACGACTATCGGCCGGCGCACGGGCTTGCCGCGGCAGACACTCCTTCCGTGCGGCCGGCGCGACGGCGAGATAGTCGTGGTCTCGACCTACGGATGGCGCTCGGACTGGATCCGCAACCTGGGCAAGAATCCCAACGTCAAGGTGTCACGCGACGGAGCGGAGGTGAGCGGCACTGCCGAGGTCGTCGAGGATCTCGAGAGGAAACGCCGGATCATCACTGAAAACCCGTTGGTGATTCCTCCATTCGCCGTAGTTCGGGCGATTGCCTTGGGTCCGATGCGGCCGTTGACGACCGCGTTTTTTCGCTGGTGGGTCACTTCGCGTCCGGTGATCGTGATCCGGACCTGAGAGCCATTCTGCCGGGCCCTGTATATTTTGCAGAGGCCGTCCCCGAATTGCCGCCGATCGCACCACGAAGATAGCTGATTTTTCGCGCCTTTCTGTCCTCCTGAAACTGGCATTATCGATGCTTCGTATTCATTCCAGTGAGGTATTTTCCTCATCGACCATTTCTGTCTTTCCAGGAGGTACCAGGAATGAAACTTCGAACATTATTCACCGCCGCCGCGCTGACCGCGCTGTTTGCGGCGGCGCCGGTGGTTGCGCATGCGGACCACTATGGCGACTGGGACGAACATCATGAATGGCACGACGCGCAATGGTGGCATGACCATCATCCGGGCTGGATCTACGTCCATCATCCGGAATGGGTGACGGTGTATCCGGAGTGGCGCGTCTACGACGGAGACTATGACGAAGCTCACGTCTGGCATGACCGCGGCTGGTGGTACGACCATCATCCGGAATACGTCCGCGAGCATCATCATGACTGGGTACGATGGCGTGACTAACGAGAGTTAGTCCGTTTTCGTTTCTGGCCTTAATCATTGCGCGAGCGCGGGACCAGGCTCGAGCATCCGGGATAGTCCCGCGATTGCTCTAGCCTCGCGTCTCGCGCAAATTTTTCAGTTTTTTAGACTCCACAAATTTTTCAGACTCTTCGACAGTTGCGTGCGACGATCTTCCGATGAGATCGTAGCCGGCATGACAACCAAGCTTGCTCCTCCAAAAGCGAGCCGGCCTTACATGCCGGGTTACGGAATTCTTGACGCGACCGGCGGCCGCGGGCTGCTGCCGTGGGAATGGGCCGTCGAGCGCCTGACGACGTCGCGCAACTACTGGGTCGCGACGACGTGCCCAGACGGCTGGCCGCATTGCGTGCCCGTTTGGGGTATCTGGTTCGACGACGCGTTCTACTTCAGCAGCGGTGCGAAGTCGCGCAAGGCGCGCAACCTGGCGACGAATCCAAATTGCGTCGTATGCCCTGAAGACGGCACGCAGGCGGTTTCGCTCGAAGGCGTCGCCGAGAAGATTACGGATGCGGCGACGATCCGGCGCTTCGTCGAGGCCTACAATCCCAAGTACCAGTGGGACTTGAAGCCTGAGGCCGTGCTCGACATGGGGCCGATTTTCGCCGTGCGTCCGCGCAAGGTGATCGCCGTTGACGCGACGCCCGGCGAATTTCAGGGCAGCGCGACGCGGTGGCAGTTCGAGGAGCGGTAACGCGCGAAGGCAGAACTTGATTCAATGTGAAACCCGCGGTGGGTTTCACGCTTCCTTCGGCAGGGGTGACCCCTGCACCCAACACTAAGCGCGAAATGTTGAGGACAACCTTTCGCTCTCAATCGGGGGAAATGTTTTGGAGAGTGTCGAATCTCTCCGCGATTTGTTCCCCTTCCCACAGTGGGAAGGGGTTAGGGGTTAGGTTCCGTGAGAGCGGACCATGTCGCGCTCGCGCGCACCGTTTGAATGACGGAGGCTCGACAGCGGGCGGTGCCGGCGCATCTGGTAACGGCGCGACGGCAGATCGCCGATCGTGAGAATGCGCAGGCGCTCGAGCAGATATCGCGGCTCGATGCCGAGCGCGGCGCAGAGATTGTCGAAGCTGAAAATATCCGGGCGCGCGGCGCCGGCCCTGCCGCCGGCCTCGAACCAGTTTCTGACCTCGACGAAGTCGCGGCGGCGCTCCCCGTCCCTGGCGTTGACGTTCTTCAGGTAGCATCGAATCGCGTCTTCGAGCACTGCCAGCAGCAGTTTCAGCTCGCCTTCGATCACGTGATTTCGCCTGATGAGGTCGGCGTACTGCACCGGCAGCAGGAGCCCGGTGTCGATGCCCTTTTCGTACGCGGTGACGCCATGGCCGGCGGTTTCGATATTTTTGCGTTGAGGAGTTTCGTCTGACATCACATGCCCCCAATAGTGGAAGCGCGCGGTCGCGCCAGCGCGAGACTAAAATTCGCGCGATGTGGAAACTACCAGATCAGTGTTTCTACAATATTAATTCCCGGCGGCGAACCGGCTCAAGATGTGAAATGAATGACGCCCAGGATTATTTCCAGCAAAATCAACAGCACGACGATAACTTCGAGCAGTACCAGGCGGCGGTCACGCGCGACGTCCAGAACCAGCACGAGAGAATCCTGGATGCTTTGCAGTTTGCTGGTGAGCGCCGCGTAACGATCGACCAGGTCGAATTCATCGCGCAGATCGTCATAGATGAGGTCCATCGCGGGGTCTTCCCACGCGGCGTCGGGCTTGTCGAGCAGATGGAGCACGGCCAGGACTTCGGTACGTGACGAAATCGCCTCGCCGATGAAGCGATGCAACGGAGTAATGCGATACGGCACGGTACCACGCGTCGCCATTCGATCGACCAACTCCGCCGTCCGCGCGAACAAGCTCTCCACGATGCGCTCGTAGTATTCCATCGCGGCGCTCTGGGCGACCGTCAGCGCGACGATCCCCGCGCGTTGGGGAGTGAGCTTGTCGACGCGCAGCTTCCCGGCTGAAATACCGATCGGCGCGGACAGGTCCTCCTCGACGGAATAGTCCTCGCGAATTATCCGGGTGGTAAGCTTGGGCAGGACCTGGGTGAGGCGCGCGAACACGCGCTCGCGATGCTCGGTCGGAACATCATGCGAGACCACGGCGCCGAAGGGGAAAAAATATAGGCCGCCATCGGTGTCGACAGGCACGAACAACTCAAGCGGCGTTATTCTCGCCTCGGGAAAAGCGGGCGCAATCTGGCGGAGCGAAAAGTTCTCCTCGAAAGCCACCGCATAAAATTGATGAATCCGGTTCGGCATTGGATCAAAGCTGTTTGGAATAGACCCTGCCAGTCAATAGCGCCGTGAATTCCCCGTCTGTGCTATATGGATCGGGCTCGGCGCGCCACAGAAAAATTCGGCGCCGGAGCTTGCAGGAGGCAACAATGATCGAGAAAGCAATCGAGATTCGCACGACTGACGGGGCGGCCGACGGTGTTCTCTATCGGGCGGAAGGGGAGCGGCGATTTCCCGGCGTCATCCATTTGACCGACATCGGCGGCATCCGACCGTCGCATCGCGAGATGGCGAAGCGGCTCGCCGAGAAGGGTTACACCGTGCTGATGCCCAACGTTTTCTATCGCACGACCAAGCCTCCGGTTATCGACGTCAAGATTGGCATGGGAGACCCGCGCACGATGCAACGGTTCGGCGAGCTGCGGGCGCCGCTCACGCCTGAAGCCGTCGAGCGAGACGCGACGGCCTACGTCAATTTTCTCGCGGCTCAGGAGGGCGTGAGCGCGGGGTCGATCGGCGTCGTCGGCTACTGCTTCACAGGCTCGTTTGCGATGCGCACTGCCGCTGCGATGCCTGGCAAGGTCGCAGCCGTTGCTTCATTTCACGGTGGCGGTCTCTATACCGATGAGCCGACGAGCCCGCATCTCGTCCTGCCGCGCATCAAGGCGCGGCTGTATTTCGGGCACGCGACCAACGACCGCAGCATGACTAAAGAAGCGATCGAGAAGTTCGATCGCGCGCTCGCCGCATGGGGCGGAAAATACGAAAGCGAAGTGTACGAAGGCGCGTTTCACGGCTGGACGACGTCGGACGCTCCGGTCTACAACCAGCCGCAGGCGGAGCGCGCGTTCGAAAAGCTGACGCAGTTGTTCGCCAGCACGCTGAAGTAGCGCCCCGCTCTCGATGAAGGTAGCAGGCGCGATCGCTCTTCTTATATCGATTGCTTCGCCGGCGATTGCGCAGACGTCGGCGGCCGACCAGGCTTTCAGAGCGCAAGTCGCGCAGTTTGTCGAAGCGGAGATGCGGCTCTATCCCGAGCGCGCGACGCATCTCGGAGACCATCGTTTCGACGCTCGAGTCGACGATCTGAGCGCGACCGGCATTGACGAGGTCATCAGTCACGCGAAGAAGTGGATCGCATCGTTCAGCGCCGACGATCCGAAAGCTCTCTCGCCGGCCAACGAGGCTGATCGCGAATGGCTGATGGCGCATGCGGACGGCGAGCTGCTGTGGACGGAGCAAGTCCGCAGCTACCAGCGCGATCCTGGAATGTACCTGCCCACTTCGTCGATCAACAGCCTGATCAAGCGCGAGTTCGCGCCGACAGAGGCCCGGATGCGTTCGGTGACCGCGCGCGAAGTTGCCGCGCTCGGCAATCTCGACTCGGCGCGCCGCAATCTGAAGGCTGTGCTGACGCCCAAGGTCTTCGTCGATATCGCGCTGCAACAAATGCCGGCGACGATCGCGTTTTTCAACAACGACGTGCCGCTCGCATTCGCGAAGGTCGCCGATAGTCCCGACAAGCGCGCGTTCGCAGCGGCGAATTCAAAGCTGGTCGCGGCGATCCAGGACTACGCTGATTGGCTCAAGAGCGACCTGATGCCGAAGGCGGCCGGCGACTACGCGATTGGCGCAAACGCGTATCGGCGGATGCTCAACGACGGCGACATGGTCGATATTCCGCTCGATCAGCTCGAGCAGGTCGGTGTCAAAGAGTTGGCGCGGTTGCGCGACGAATTTCAGAAGACCGCGGCGCTCGTCGATCCGAATCATTCGCCGGCCGAAGTGATTGAATCGCTGAGCCGGGTTCATCCGGACGCGAATCAGGTCTTGCCCACCGTCGCCTCCGGACTCGCGAGCATTCGCGCCTATGTCGTCGCGCATCATATTGCCACCGTCCCGTCGGACGTGCTGCCGATGGTGCGTGAGACGCCGCCGTACGCGCGCGCAACGACGTTCGCGTCGATGGATTCGCCGGGGCCATTCGAAAAAACGAGCGAGGCGTTTTACTACGTGACGCTTCCCGATCCGTCGTGGCCGGCCGCCAAGCAGGAACAGCTGCTCGTTTTCTATTCGGCGCCAAACATTTCAAACACTTCGGTTCACGAAGTCTTTCCCGGGCATTACGTGCAGTTCCTCAACAACCGGTCGAACCCGGATATCGTTCGCCTGGTTTTTGGCTCGGGCGCGGACATCGAAGGTTGGGCGCTGTACTGCGAGCAGATGATGATCGACGAAGGATTGCACGACGGTGATCCGAAGTACCGCCTCGCGCAGCTGCAGGACGCGCTGATGCGTGCGTGCCGGTATCTGGTCGGCATCAGAATGCATACGCAGGGAATGACGGTGGATCAGGCGGAGAAATTCTTCGAAGACAACGCTTACCAGACGCCCCACAACGCGATGGTCGAGGCGCTGCGAGGCACCGGCGATCCCGGCTACCTGCGCTATCAACTGGGCAAGCTGATGATTTTGAAATTGCGCGAGGACGTCCGCAAGCAGCAGGGCGCCGCATTCGACCTCGGCAAATTTCATGACGCTTTTCTGAAACAGGGCGCGGTTCCGATCAAGCTGATAAGGCGCGCGATGCTCGGGTCCGACGGCCCGATGCTCTAGCGGACCTTGGCGATGAACCGTCGCTGCTTAATCGCAGTTCTCTTGTTGATCGCGGCTTCAGCCCGCGCTTTCTGCGCTGAAGGAGACCCAAGCGGCGACGGTTTCAACGGAACATTCGAGTGCGGCGTGACGCTCTACACGTGGCCACTCACTCGCGATGCACCCCCGGTCGTAACCGGACAAGGCACGATGGAGATGACCGCGGACGGAAACGGCAAGTTGGTGCGGGGAACGATCACCGAGCGAGTCGCAGACGACACGCACTTTCCATCGGGCGCCGACGTATGCACTTTCACAATGCAGAGCGGCAGCTATTCGATCGGCAAGGATGGGAGCGGTACGTCGTCCGCGCGATGGGTCTTGAGGACCGGAGATACGACACATTGTGCGAACTTCGTTCCCGGCAGCAAGTTCAACGGAATCGATACGAGTCGTGAGAGCGCGCCGCCAGCGTCCGCGAATTCAACTATTCTCTTTGACGGCAAGAACAAGTCTTACTCAGTCAGCGTTATCGAGCAGGGAATGGCCGTAGCCGTGTGCGAGCGCAGTGCGGACAATTGACGATGCTCTAGCGGACGGCGGCTGCACGAGCCAGCGTCAGCATACCGACGAGCAGCAGGACCGCGCTGAAATACAGGCGAGCGTGGCGCTCCGAGGGGAGCGTCTGCGCGAGGCGCGGACCGATCTGCCCGCCGGCGACGACCCCGGGCACCGCCCAGATTGCGATCGCGACTATCTGCGACGAGTCGCGCCTAAGTTCGGATAGGAGCGATGGACGCATCCGGCCAATCGTCGCGGCTAGACTGGTGAAAAAAATAATCATGACAAGCGAGCCAATCGCCGCGCCCGGCGAACGACTCGAGCGATGACGCAGAACAGATGGCATCGCCAGGATTCCGATTCCAATCGAGATAAGCCCGGTCAGCGCGCCTCCCAGCAGCGCGATTGATATTGGGACGCGGTCGTGGCGATCCCCGTCGACGCGCGTGCGCAGCGTGCGGCCGGCGATCAATATCGCGTACACGATGAGAAACGCGCCGAAGAGCGCAACGATCAACGACTGATTGACCAGCGCCGAAGCCCATCCGCCTGCGAGCGCCGCGGGCATCGCGATGAGCAGATAGCGGCGGACCATGACGCCGTCGAATGTGCCGTCGCGAAAGTTGCGAATCAGCCCACTGCCGAAGCCGAACAGCATTGTCAGCAGCCCCAGCCAGAACGCGATTGGCGCGTCGAGCTTGAGCCACAACAAATATACGGGAACCCAAAGTGCCGCGCCCGAGACGCCCGCGGACATCACCAGCGCGCCGATCGCGACGCCGACCGGAAGCAGGAACCAATAGTGGAGCATCGTGCGCTCGCCGCGTCCAAGGACGAGCGCAGGTCCGCGCTCAGGCTACAGCGAGGCCTTGATTGGCCGTCCGGAAATCACTTCGTCGATAAGTCCGTATTCGACCGCCTGCGCCGCGGACATGAAATTGTCGCGGTCGGTGTCCTTCTCGATTTTCTTGACGTTCTGGCCGGTGTGATGCGCAAGGATTTCGTTCAGGATTTCGCGAAGGCGCAACGCTTCACGCGCGTGAATCTCGATATCGCTGGCCTGTCCCTCGAACCCGCCAGATACCTGGTGGATGAGTATCCGCGAATGCGGCAGCGCGTATCTCCTCCCTTTGGCTCCTGCAGCCAACAGCAGAGATCCCATGCTGGCGGCCTGCCCAACGCATAGCGTCGAGACGGGAGGCTTCACGAATTGCATCGTGTCATAAATCGCCAGGCCGGCGGTGACCGAGCCGCCCGGCGAGTTGATGTACATATTAATTTCGCGCTCCGGATCCTCGGACTCGAGGAACAGCAGTTGCGCGGTGACCAGGTTGGCGAGATCGTCAGTCACGGTGCCGCCCAGGAACACGATCCGGTCCTTGAGCAGTCTCGAATAGATGTCGTAAGAACGCTCGCCACGGCCGGTCTGCTCGACTACGTATGGTACAAGTACACTCATGTTACAAAGGTACTATTTGGATGCGTAACTGGGAAGTGCCGCGCGCGTTTTCGCGGCGGGTTCTGACGACGGCGCTGGCAGTATTGCCGATGCTGAATGTCGTCGCGAGTGCCGCTCCCATGCCCGCGATGGACAAGAACTTCTACCTGCCGGATGCGGCCGCGTCGAAGATCGTTTCCGTCTCGAAAGAGGGCACACCTGGAGCTGAGGTGATCGTTTTGAGCGAGGCGGTCGCAGTCAAGGAGACGGGGCCCAAGGAGACGGTCAAGACTTTTGGCGAGGTTTACGCGTGGTCGCCGACCTTCATGGCGATTCGTCGCGAAGTGCCGACGATGCTCACGTTTTGGAATCTGCAGCCCGACGACGAGCACGACTTCATGCTCACTGCGCCGGATTCAACCGCCCTGATGCATTTGAAGCTCGCGCCGCTTACCAAGACCTCGTACATTTTCACGTTTCACAAGGACGGAATCTTCAACTTCTACTGCACGGTGCATCAGCCGGAGATGAACGGGCAAATCCTGGTGCTGCCGCCCGTCAGCGCGAGGTGATCAAGTTCAGGCGGACGGCGGGATTCGTCTGACGGCGTCGTTCAGGCGATCGACCGTGCGACGCTTGCCGAGCACCGCAATCACCTCGTAAATCCCGGGACTGACGGTGCCGCCGGTAAGCGCGACGCGGACCGGCTGCGCCAGTTGCCCGAGCTTGAAGTTGAATCTCGCCAGGACGGATTCGAAGACCGCCTGCACCGACGCTTCGGAAACCTCGCCCTCGTGCGCCTCGAGCTCGGCTGCCAACGCGCGCAGCGGTTCGGCGATTTCCGGCTTCAGGAATTTCGCAGCCGCCTTCGGATCGATCTCGATATCGTCCTTCAGGTAAAACGACGCAAAGTCCGCCAGCTCGACCAGCGTCTTGGCGCGCTCGTGCAGCGTCGCGACCGCGTTTTCGAGCCACGCGTCATCGCCGGGAATCGTCCATCCACGTTTGACGATGAACGGCTTGACCTCGGCCACCAGCTTCGGGATCGGCCGTTCCTTCAGGTAATGGAAGTTGAGCCAAAGCAATTTCTCGGCATTGAACACGCCGGCTGATTTTCCGCACGCCTCGAAGCCGAAAAAGTTGGTCAGTTCATCCTTCGAGAAAATTTCCTGGTCGCCATGCGACCATCCAAGGCGCGCCAGGTAGTTCAGCATCGCCTCCGGAAAATAACCGTTCTCGCGATACGCGACGACCGAAGTCGCGCCGTGACGCTTCGAGAGCGGCGACCCGTCCGGCCCGAGTACTTGCGGCAAGTGAGCGAACGCCGGCGGCGTGAACCCGAGCGCGTACGCCATTTGCATTTGGCGCGGCGTGTTCGGCACGTGATCGTCGCCGCGAACGATGTGCGTGATGCGCATGTCGACGTCGTCGAGGATGCTCGCGAAGTTGTAAATCGGCGAACCGTCCGAACGCACGATGATAAAGTCGTCGAGCTCGGCGTTCTGAAAGACCATCCGGCCCTTCACGAGATCGTCGACGACCGTCTCGCCGTCCAGCGGCATCGCAAAACGGATCGTGTAGTTGCGTCCCGTGGCTTTGTCGGGCAGCGGCAAGCCCGCGGGGAAGTCGAGGCCGCGACATTTGCGATCGTAAACCGGCCTGCGATGCTCGCGCTCGGCCTGCTTGCGCTTGGCGTCGAGTTCTTCCGCCGAGCAGTAGCATGGATACGCCTTTCGCTCGCGCAATAATTTCAGCGCGGCTTCACGATGCCGCTCGACCCGATTGGTCTGAAAGTATGCCTCGTCGGGCGGGCCCTCGTCCCACTCCATCCCGAGCCATTTCAAATCTGTGAGGATCTCGTCGAGCGACTCCTTCGTCGATCGCTCGCGATCTGTGTCGTCGATGCGCAGGATGAACTGCCCATGGTTGTGCCGCGCGTACAGGTAGGCGAACAGCCCCGAGCGAACGTTACCGATATGCAGCGAGCCGGTCGGACTCGGCGCGAAACGCGTGCGAACCGTCACGTCATTCCCACTCGATCGTCGCCGGCGGCTTCGACGTGATGTCGTAAACGACGCGGTTGACGCCCTTGACCTCGTTCGTGATCCTGCTCGATACACGCGCGAGAAACGCCGGCTCCAGCCGCGCCCAATCCGCGGTCATCCCGTCCATCGACTCGACCGCGCGAATCGCAATCACGCTTTCGTAGCTGCGTCCGTCGCCCATCACGCCGACTGTCTTGAGCGGCAGCAGCACCGCGAACGCCTGCCACAGTTTGAGTCCGAAACCGGCGGCGGCGGTTTCCTCCATCACGATCGCGTCCGCGCGCCGCAACAGATCGAGCCGATCGCGCGTGACCTCGCCCACGATTCTCACTGCCAGCCCGGGCCCTGGAAACGGCTCCCGCTCAACGACCTCAGCCGCCAGCCCGAGCTGCCGCCCTACTTCCCGCACTTCATCCTTGAACAATTCGCGCAACGGCTCGACCAGTTCCAGCCGCATCCGCTCGGGCAATCCGCCGACATTGTGATGGCTCTTGATCACCGCCGACGGACCTTTGAACGACACCGATTCGATCACGTCCGGGTACAACGTTCCCTGCCCGAGAAATTTCGCGCCGCGCACAACTTCTTCGGACTCGAACACGTCGATGAACGTATGCCCGATGATGCGCCGTTTTTGCTCGGGATCCAGCATGCCCGCCAGCCGCGACAGGAAAAGCTCGGACGCATCCGTCACCTTGAGATCGATCCCAAGCTGGCCCGCAAACGCATTCTCCATTCGCTCGCGCTCGCCCGCGCGCAGCAGCCCCGTATCGACGAACACGCAATGCAGCCGCGAGCCGATCGCGCGATGTATCAGCGCCGCCGCCACCGAAGAGTCGACGCCGCCCGACAATCCCATCAGGACCTTGTCGGTCGGCCCGACCTGTTTGCGAATCTCCGCGAGTTTCGTCTCGACGAAATTCGCCATCGTCCAATCGCCGCGCTCGCCGCAGATTTTCAGCACGAAGTTGCGCAGCAACTGCGCACCGCACGGCGTATGCACGACCTCCGGATGAAACTGGATTCCGCGCACGCGTCCGTCGCGACTCTTGAACGCCGCATACGGCGAGTTATCGCTGTGCGCGATCGCGCACAACGCGCCGGGAATCGCCTCGACCCGGTCGCCGTGACTCATCCACACGCGATGCTCCCGACCACTCAGCCCTTCGAACAGCGCGTCATCGCCATCTATCACGAGTGTCGCGGGTCCGTACTCGCGCTGTCGCGAGCCCACGCTGCGCGCACCCATGTGTTGCGCGATCACGTACAGCCCGTAGCAGATTCCGAGCACCGGGCAATTGAGATTGAGCACCTCGTCGGCGATATCGGGCGCGTTCTCTTCGTACAGGCTGGCCGGCCCGCCCGAAAGAATTATCCCGCGCGGATTCATCGCGCGAATTTTTTCCGGCGCGAAATTGAACGGATGGATTTCGCAATACACGTTGGCCTCGCGCACGCGGCGCGCGATCAACTGCGTGTACTGGCTGCCGAAATCTAAAATCAAAATCACTGTACATTGAAATATAGCGGACGCCGCGCGGCATACGAAATGCCGCCGCGCTCAATGCTCCACAAGCCGGTGCCCTACGCGCGCGCCGGCTTGATTCGCGGTGCCTGCCGCTTGCGATCCTTGCCGCGCGGCCGCGCCGGCGGACTACCCTGCACCCACGAGCGTCCGGTGCGTCGAAAGTCCAACCGCAGCGGCGTGCCGACCAGCTCCAGCGATTTTCGAAATCGAGTTTCGAGGAAGCGCACGTAATGCGCCGGGATGCCGCGTTCGACGTTCGTGAAAAATCTGAGCCGCGGTGGCGCGCTGCCGACCTGCGTCACGTACATCAGGTTCAAGCGCCGCCGGTCCACCTGGGGCGGATCCATCGCGGCCGTCGCCTCAGCCAGCGTTCGATTCAGCCGCGACGTCTGAAACACCGCGCGCCACGAATCTCCCGCCTGCGTCGCCGCCGGAATGATGCCGTCCACGCCGTCACCCGTCACCGCCGACGTGAACACCATCGACGCGTACTCGAGGAACGGGTAGCGCTCGTGCGCGTCGCGGACGAATGCCGCCACCTTGCGCCCGGCCTTCGCCGCGATGTCCCACTTGTTGCACACGATCACCATCGCGCGATCGCTGGTGTCCGCCAGCCGCGCCAGCCGCGCGTCCTGGTCGGTGATTCCCTCGCTCGCGTCGATCACCAGCAGCACAACGTTGGCGCGCCTGATCGTTTCGATCGCGCGGCCCACCGAATGATGCTCCAGTTCGCCTTCGACGCGCGGCGGCCTGCGGATTCCGGCCGTGTCGATCAACAGCACCTCGCGGTCATTTGCCGACAAACGCACGTCCACCGGATCGCGCGTCGTCCCCGGAGTATCATCCACGATCGCGCACTCGAATCCTGAAAGCCGATTCAGCAACGACGACTTCCCCACGTTAGGGCGGCCGATCAGCGCGAGCCTCAGGTCTGGCGATGCGGCCGCGGCGCTTTCGCGCTCGGGCAGTCGCGCGACCACTTGATCGAGCAGCTCGTCGACTCCACGTCCGTGCGCCGCCGAGATGAAAAACAATTCGTCACCGCCCAGCGCGTAGAACTCGGAGGCCTCCGCCTCCTGCCCCGGCCGATCGATCTTGTTGACCGCCATGATCAGCGGGCATCCGGTTTCGCGCACTAGCGCGAGCGCCTCGGCGTCGGCTTCGCTCAGCCCACCTCTACCGTCGAACATGAAGACCACCACGTCCGCGACGCCCACTGCGGCCAGCGCCTCGCTGACAATCCGTTCCGTCATCCGCTCGTGCCCGCCCAGCTCCAGCCCGCCGCTGTCGACCACGACGAATTCGCGGTCGTCGTACTTCGCGCGGGCGAAATTTAGATCGCGAGTCGTTCCGGGAATCGCGCTGGTGATCGCGCGGCCGCCTTTTGCGATTCGATTGAACAGCGTGGACTTGCCAGCGTTCGCGCGGCCGACCAGCACGACCGCGGGCAACCCTTCGGCTGCTATCCGCCGCGCCTCAGCGCCCCGCCCGGTTCTCGGATTCGTCACAGTCCAAACTCCGCGAGCTTGCGCGGATCGCGCGTCCAGTCGCGCTCGACTTTCACGACAATCTCCAAAAACACGTGCGCGCCGAGAATTTCCTCGAGCTCGAGACGCGCCGCCGTGCCGATTTCCTTGAGCGTGCGGCCGCTCGCGCCAATCAGCATGCCTTTGTGCGACTCGCGATCGACGACCACCGTCGCGCCAATCCGCTTGAGCTTGCGCTCCGCGTCGTCCTCGAACTTCTCGACCTTGACCGCAGTCGAGAATGGAATCTCCTGCCGCATTTTCAGAAAAATTTTCTCGCGCACAATTTCTTCCGCGATCATCCGTTCGGTTTGATCCGTGTATTCATCCGGCGACATCAGCGCCGGGCTTTCCGGGAGCATCCGTTTGAGCGTGGCCAACAGCTCGCCCGCGTTTTCGCCGGTAAGCGCGCTGACCGGCACGATCTCCGCGCCGGGAAATCCCTGGTTGATTTCCTCGATCAGAGGCAGCAATTGCGCGCGCGGGATTCGATCGACTTTGTTGATCGCAACCACCGTCGGACGGCCAAGCGCGCGGATATCGACCAGCACCGCGCGATCTCCCGGGTTCAGGCGATCGTCTGCTTCCACCACGGCCAGAATGACTTCGCCTTCCGCGATCGCGCGGCGCGCCGTCCGCACCATGCGCTGATTCAGTTGCTTCTTCGCCTCATGCAGTCCGGGCGTGTCGATCAGCAAGATCTGTGCGTCGGCGTCGCTGCGGATGCCGAGGATTCGCCGCCGCGTAGTCTGAGGACGCGGCGTGACGATCGCGACCTTGTGCCCCACCAGCCGGTTCACCAGTGTCGATTTGCCGACGTTGGTGCGGCCGGCTACCGCCACGAAGCCCGCACGATGCTCACCCATGACGCTCACCGCGCTCTTCTTCTATCCGGCCCAGCGCCAGGCGCGCCGCAGCCTGCTCGCTCTGCTTCTTGCTGCCGCCCTCGGCCACGCCGAGATCGCGCCCCGCGATTTTGATTCGAGTCGTGAAGCGCTTGGCGTGATCGGGTCCCTCGGTCGCGATCAATTCGTACACCGGCTGCGTGCGAAAATGCCGGTACGCGATTTCCTGCAATTCGGTCTTGTAGTCTCGCTCCGCGGACGGTCCGCCGATATCGCCGGTGAACAGCCGCTCGACCACCTGCTGCGCCGGCACGAGTCCGCCGTCGGTATAGATCGCGCCGATCACCGCTTCGAACACCGCTGCAAGAATGGAGGTCTTCTCGCGCCCGCCGCTTTTTTCTTCGCCTTTTCCCAGCCGCATCATCTCGTTCAGCTCAATCGCCTGCGCCTTCAGGGCCAGCGTGCGCGCGTTCACGATCGACGCGCGCTGCTTGGACAGCGGGCCTTCCTTGGCCGTCGGAAACTTGCGCATCAGCAGGTCCGCGATCGCAAGATCGAGCACCGCGTCGCCAAGAAACTCGAGCCGCTCGTAATGCGCGTCGCTGCCGACCGCCGCGCTCGGATGCGTCAGCGCGGTTTCGAGCAATTGCGGCCGCGCGAACGAGTAGCCGAGCGTACGCTCGAGTTTGGTGCCGGGACTTTCAAGAGGTCCCGGCGCCGGCGGTTGCGTCCGCCCACGGCCGAACAATCTCCCCAACCAGTTGGGCGCCTTCAACGGTTGATGCCTCCACCTCGACTTCGCGATTCGTCAATTCGTCGGGCCCCTGCGTCGATACCCGCACGTAGTTGCGGCTGTAACCGCGCAGTTCGCCCGCGCGCCCGCGCTCTTCAAGTAATACCTTAAGTTTTGTTCCGACGAAGCGCCGGGCGAATTGAGCCCGCTTGCGCTCGCCCATTTCGCGCATCAGCCCTGCGCGCCGCTTGATCTCGGCCGGCTTAACCCGCCCGGAAAACTTCGCCGCCGTGGTTCCAGCTCTGACCGAATACGGAAACACGTGAAAATACGCAAGCGGCATCGATTCGACAAAATTAAAGTACGACTCGAAATGCGCGACCGTCTCTCCCGGAAAGCCCACAATCAGATCGGTGCCAATCGCGGCGTCGGGCCACGCGCACAAAACGCGCTCGACGCGATCGCGAAAATAATCGCGCTCATAACGGCGCCGCATCCGCGTCAAGGTCTCGTCGTCGCCCGACTGCAACGGCAGATGCAGATGCGGGCAGAATTTTCCACTGCCCGATATTATTTCCACGATCCGATCGCTCAGCTCTTCGGGATCAAGCGAGCTTATCCGCACCCGTTCCAGCGGGCATCGTTCCGCAATCATCTCGAGCAAGTCAGCCAGCTCAACCCGAGGCTTTAGGTCCTTGCCGTAGCCGCCAAGATGCACCCCGGTCAGAACGACTTCCTTGAAGCCCCGCGCATGGAGATCGTCCAGCGCCGCCATCACGCGGCGCGGCTCGACGCTTCGCGAAGTCCCGCGCGAGAACGGCACGATGCAGAAAGTGCAGAACTGATCGCAGCCCTCCTGCAATTTCAGAAACGCGCGCGTGTGGCCGTCGAGCGTGACCGCGGCCAGCTCGATCGGCGCCTTCTCCTTGCGCAGGTTCGTGACCATCACGCGATCACCGGCTCCCGAAGCCGCTGCGCGCTCGAGATCGTCGAGCCTGCCCAGTCCGATCACGGCGTCAACCTCCGTGGCATTCGCCAACACGTCAGGGCTCGCCTGCGCCAGGCATCCGGTCATCACCACGCGCGCATTCGGATTCAGCCGTCGCGCCCGCCGCGCGATCCGCAGGCTCTCGGCGTCGGCGCGATCCGTAATCGTGCAAGTGTTGACGATATAGACGTCGGCCTGCTCGGTGAACTCGCGACGTTCCATCCCATGCGCGCTCAGCCGCGACTCGATAATCGCCGAATCGTACTGATTGACCTTGCATCCGAGCGTTGCAATTGCGAAGCGTGTTGCCATCGTCAGTTCGCTTGCTCTCCCGCGATCGCGCGCTCGATGAATCCGCCGCCCAGCACTTCATCGCCGCGATAAAAGACGCAGGCCTGTCCCGGCGTCACCGCGGGACCGCTCGACGCGAAGCGAATCTCCGCGCGGCGCGCCGAATCGACGCGCATCGTCGCCGGAATCGCGCGATGACGATAGCGAATCTTTACCTCGACGCTCAACTCGCCGCCCGACGCCACGGTCTCATCGACCAGGCTCACTCGATTCGCGACCAAGCCGGCGGAATCGAGCTCCTCGCGCCGCGCGGCCACCACCTCGCCCGACTCGGCTCGAATCTCGCGAACGTAAAGCCGCTCGCCGGTCGCGATACCGAGGCCGCGCCGCTGGCCGACGGTGAATCGATGCACGCCCGCATGATCGGCCAGCCGCTTTCCGTCGCTGTCGATGATTGGTCCCGGTCGTAGTTGCGCAGGATCGCTTCGCCGCTCTACAAAACTCGCGTAATCGCCGTCGGGAACGAAGCAGACTTCCTGGCTCTCGGGCTTGTCCGCGGTGGCGAGACCCAACTCTCTCGCGCGCGCGCGAACTTCTGTCTTGGTCATCGCGCCAAGCGGAAAAATCGTTCGGGCGAGTTCGTCCTGCCCGAGCGTGAAAAGAAAATACGACTGATCCTTCGTATCGTCGGCCGCGCGCAGCAGATGGAACCGGCCATCAGCGCCCTGCTCTATTCGCGCGTAGTGCCCGGTCGCTACGTAGCCGGCATTCAGCGCGCGAGCGCGGCTCCACAGACGATCGAACTTGATCTCGCGATTGCACATCACGCACGGATTCGGCGTGCGCCCGCCGAGATATTCGGAGACAAAGTTATCAACCACGCGCGCGGCAAAGTCGGCGCGCAAATCAATCACGTAAAATGGGAAATTCATGCGCTCGGCCACCCGGCGCGCATCTTCGAAGTCGTCATGCGAGCAGCAAGTGCCGCGGCGCTTCGCTCTTGGCGCCGTCGCCACCGGCGCAGACGGCTCGGGCGCAAGCCGCATCGCGACGCCGACGACGTCGTAACCCTGCTCGCGCAGAAGCGCCGCCGCGACGGAGCTGTCCACCCCGCCCGACATCGCCACTAGCACTCGCGGCTTCATCGCGCGATCTCCGCCGACAAAGGTTCGGCGTCGGCGACGCGCCGCCACACCGCCGGGATGATTTCCGCGACGGCGTCGATTTCTTCCCCAGTGTTGTTCCATCCGAGGCTGATCCTGAGCGAGCTGCGCGCGTCTGCCACGCTACGGCCCATCGCGCGCAACACGTGCGACGGCTCGACGGCTCCTGCCGCGCACGCCGAGCCCATCGAGACTTCGACGCCCTCGAGATCGAGCGCAATCAGCATGCTCTCGCCAAGCACGCCCGGAAACGTGAGGTTGAGAGTATTAGTTAACCGACCGGCGAGCGGGCCGTTCAGGCGAAGGCCGGGAATCGCATCGCGCAGACGCGCCAACAGCGACGCGGCGAGTGACCCGATGCGCTCGCACTCCGCCGCCATTGTATTCATTGCGGCTTCGGCAGCCGCACCGAAAGATACGGCGCCAAACAGGTTCGGCGTGCCCGCCCGCATCCCGTTTTCATGCGGGCCGCCAAAAACAACTGGCGCAATGGGTGCCGACTCGCGTACGAACAATGCGCCAATTCCCGCAGGCGCGCCAAGCTTGTGACCGCTGAGCGTCATCAGATCGCATCCCAACGACGCGACATCGACCTGAATTCTACCCACCGCCTGCGCCGCATCTACATGAAACAACGCACCCTTCGCGGCGCATCCGGATGCGAGTGGCGCGAACTCCTGTATCGTCCCGACTTCGGAGTTCGCAAGTCCGAGTGTGACGAGCGCGGTCTCGCTATCTATCGCGGCCAACACGCGCGCGGGATCGACTCGCCCGTCGGAGTCGGGTGCAACTCTCACCACGTCGAAGCCGCGACGCTCGAGTTCTGAAATCGGCGCAAGGATCGACGAATGTTCGATCTCCGATGAGATAATTTTACGGCCACGCGACACCGCAGTGATCGCGCCGAAGATCGCAAAATTGTTCGACTCGGTGCCGCCGCTGGTAAACACGATCTGACGCGGCTGGGCGCCGACAATCGCCGCGACCTGCGCGCGCGCCGCCTCGAGCATCCGGCGCGACCGCTGGCCCGCGCGATGCACCGACGAGGGATTACCTGCCCCATCGGCAACCAGGCGCGAAATCGCGGCGGCAGCCTCTGCGCGAAGCGGTGCGCCCGCGTTATGATCGAGATAAATAGGCATGGACGGTTGTGTTCGCCACCAGTGCGGCGATTAGCTTATCTTACACCGGCAGGCGGAAAAAGTGACACATACGGCATCGAGCGCGAACATAATCGTGGTTGGCGCGGGCGTGGTCGGATGCTCGCTCGCGTTCCATCTTGCGCGGGCCGGCGCGCGCGTGCGCGTGTTCGACAAAGGCGGAATTTGCGCCGGGATGTCGGCACGGTCGGGCGCGCTGGTCAGGATGCACTACACGTTCGCGCCGGAAGCCGAACTGGCCTGGAAGAGCCTTCGCTACTTTCGCAACTGGAATGAGATCGTGGGCGGACGATGCGGTTTCGTCGAGACTGGTTTCGCGGTCGTGGTTGACGAGCGCAATGCGGCTCGACTGCGCGCGAACGTCGCGATGCTCAATCGCGTCGGCGTCGAGACTCAAATCGTGACCGCGGCCGAGTTGCACAAGCGCGAGCCTCACGCGTTTGTCGATGATGTCGCGCTGGCCGCGATCGAACCGCACAGCGGATACGCCGACCCCGTCGCGACGACCGAGTCTCTGGCCGCCGCAGCGAAACGTCACGGCGCGCAGTTCTCGACGAATACACCCGTCGCGCGAATCGTGAATCGCGGCGGACGAACCACAGGAATCGCAGACGGCGCGGGACGCAGTTACGAGGCCGACGCGGTATGCGTCGTGGCCGGACCATGGACTGACGCGCTCCTCGCGCCGCTGGACGTGAAGATCGGCATCAAGAGCGAGCGCGCGCAGATCGCATTCTTCAAGCGACCGCCGGCGCTCACGCATTGCATCTATATCGATACGATCGCCGGCAGCTATTTTCGGCCGCATGGCGACGACTTGACGCTGGCGGGCCTTGGCGGATGGAAGCCCGAGGCGGAAGCGAATCCCGACGATTTTCGCGAGAGCAACGACGACGACTTCGTCGCCGCGGTGCGCAAACGCCTGGCGAAGAGGATACCCGCGATGGCCGACGCGCCGTACTCGCGCGGCCACGCCGGAATTTACGACGTCAGCCCGGATGCGCGGGCCGTGATGGGCGCGGTGCCGGGAGTCGCGGGGCTGTTCGTCGCGGCAGGCTTCAGCGGGACGGGATTCAAAACCGCGCCGGCGGTTGGCGCGTCGATGGCCGAGTTGATTCTGACCGGTGCCAGCACGACGGTCGACCTGACGGCGTTCGGCTTCGAGCGAATCCTGAGCCGTCGCATGATCGAGAGTCCGAATGAATACGAGATGGGCGCGGGCTTCGGACACAAGCTGTGATGCCGTCCAAAAAATGTGGCGACATAGAAACTACCGTCTGTTACGATCCGGCCTTGCACAATAAGCCAACCAGCTCAAGCAAGGAGGCAATCCTATGCCTACTATCACAACCAAAGACGGCGTTGAGATCTTCTACAAGGACTGGGGCAAAGGCCAGCCCATCGTGTTCAGCCACGGCTGGCCGCTGTCGGCCGATGATTGGGACGCGCAAATGATGTTCTTCCTGAATCACGGCTATCGCGTCATAGCCCATGACCGCCGTGGCCATGGTCGCTCGACCCAGACCGCCGACGGCCACGATATGGACCATTATGCCGACGACCTGGCGGCTTTGACGGCGCATCTCAACCTGAAAAACGTGATCCATGTAGGCCATTCCACCGGTGGCGGCGAGGTGGCGCACTACTTGGGGCGACATGGCGAAAGCGGAGTGGTCAAGGCAGCGCTCATCAGCGCGGTGCCGCCGCTCATGGTGAAGACGGCGGCCAATCCGCTCGGCCTTCCCAAGCAGGCGTTTGATGACCTGCAGGCACAACTGGCCGCCAATCGATCGCAATTCTATCGCGACGTGCCGGCGGGGCCTTTCTACGGCTACAACCGGCCGGGCGCGAAAGCCTCGGAGGCCGTCATCCAGAATTGGTGGCGCCAGGGCATGATGGGCGGTGCCAAGGCGCATTACGACGGCATCGTGGCGTTTTCCCAGACCGATTTCACGGAAGACCTCAAGAAGATCACCGTCCCGGTGTTGGTCATGCATAGCAAAGATGATCAGATCGTGCCCTACGTCGCCGCCGGGCCGCTGTCCGCCAAGCTGCTGAAGCACGGAACCCTGAAAACCTACGAGAGCTTCCCGCACGGCATGCCCACTACGGAAGCGGACACGATCAATTCCGACCTGCTCGCGTTCCTCAAGGGTTGATTGGGGATTAATTTTCCTAGCAGCTCGCGCGAGACCGGTAAGTCCTTCGGATACTAGACTGCGACTGGTGAGTGTGAACGCTTAGAGGAGACTTCAAATGAAACCCGGTAGCACAGACTCCAAACAGCTGGGACGGCATGTCGCTAACTTTGAGATACTTGTGTCCGCGGCATTGGATATCCTCTGGAATTCATGGACTAGCTATCTTCGTCCTGCGATTCGCGACGAGCGGAAGCGGCTTGACGAGTTGGTCAAACGGTTGGAAAAAGAAGGTGACTATCCCGACGACTATCTTACTGACGACTACTACGAAAATGAGCAAACCGAGCAAATCTTAAGCGCGCTCTATGCGGTGGCGATCTACCATACCTTCGAACAGCACATAATTTATGTCTTCTATCGTTGGGCGCAACACTTGCTGGGTCAGAAGCGGAATCCCAAACCCCAACTCTACGACGTGCTCACTGCCTTCAAGTCAGCGTGGTCTATCGATCTCACAACACTGAAGTCGTGGCCCAAAATCAACGAACTCAGGTTGGTTGCGAACTGCGTTAAGCACGGCGAGGGCGAGGCCTGCAAAGATTTGAGAAAATTACGCCCAGGTTGGTTCAAAAACCCTGATCAACAAGTAATTCCACTCGGTGCCTTCGGCGTGGAGATTCCCGTCGACTATTTGGAGTCAGCGATCGATGCCGTAAAGAAATTTCTCGCTGAACTGCAGACACAACTCACCGCCGAGCGGCGCAGCTGAGGCTGGGTACCGCTGTGCAAGTGATTGAAATAAACCTCGCCGACAATAGTGGCTACGAGCTAGCCCTTGTTGGCGATGATGCGATCGGGCGCCTCGGGGTGATGCTCGCTGACTTTGTCCTCGAGGCAATCCTGACGCTCCTCGATCTCTTCCATCCGCACGCCCATCTTGTTGAGCTTCTCGATTAGATTGCTCATCGCGCGCGCGACCGGGTCAGGCAACTTGGCGTGATCGAGTTCCATCACGTCATGGCGAGCGTTGTCGCCCTCGATGACCTTGCCGGGGATTCCCACGATCGTCGACCACGGCGGCGACGACGACACGACCACCGCGCCCGCGCCAATTCTGCTGCCCTCCCCGATTCGCACCGGTCCAATCACCGACGCACCTGTGCTGACCATCACGTGATCCTCGAGCGTCGGGTGGCGCTTCTCCTTCTTGAGGCTGGTGCCGCCGAGCGTAACGCCTTGGTAGATAAGAACGTCGTCGCCAATCTCGGTGGTCTCGCCCATCACGACGCCCATCCCATGATCGATGAACAGGCGGCGGCCGATTTTCGCGCCCGGATGAATCTCGATTCCGGTGATGAAGCGCGCCAACTCGCTGACCAGGCGACCCAGTAGCTTGCAGTTATGCTCCCAGAGCCAATGTGCGACGCGATAGGCCCAGATGGCGTGCAGCCCGGGATACAAGAGCACGACTTCGAGCGCCGTGCGCGCGGCCGGGTCGCGGTCGAAGACCGATTGGATGTCTTCTCTCATTCGGCTGATAGCACCCATAGCAGGTACCTCTTCGCCCGGCGCCTCGCCTCAGACCTTCGGATGGGCGGCGTGGCTGTTGTGCCCGGATTTCGCCGAGCGCGGACGCGCTCCGTTTTGTTTTCCAGCGACCGCCTTGGCGCGGGGCTTCACGTTATCCTTGTGCAGCTTGTATTCGATCGAGTCAACCAGCGCCTGCCAGCTTGCCTCGACGACATTGCTCGACAATCCCACTGTACCCCATCGGCGCTTGCCGTCCGTCGATTCGATCAGCACGCGGACGCGCGCTTCGGTGCCGGCGCCATTGTCGAGCACGCGGACTTTGTAATCGACCAGCTGCATCGCCTCGAGATTTGGATAGTACGGCAGCAGCGCGTGACGCAGCGCCGAATCGAGCGCGTTGACGGGACCGTTGCCGATTGCGGAGTTGCGCGTGCGTACGCCGTCCGGGCCTTCGATTACGACCACCGCCTCACTGAAGGGCGCCCGATCTTCATGCCATTTGTCGTCGAAGACGCGGAAGCTGACGAAGTTGAAATGCTCCTTGGTGAGACCGAGCGTACGCAGCATCAGCAGCTCGAACGAAGCGTCGGCCCCGTCGAAGGTGTAGCCCGCGCCCTCCAGGCGCTTGAGCTCGTCGAGCAGCACGGCGATCTTGTCGTTCGCCGTATCGAGCTCGAGGCCGAATTCCTTGGCCTTGTACACGATATTGGCGCGGCCCGAGAGCTCCGAGAGCAGCACGCGGCGATCGTTGCCGAGCAGCGCGGGATCGATATGCTCGTAGGTCGCGGTGTTGCGCTGGATTCCCGAGACGTGGAGCCCGCCCTTGTGCGCGAACGCGCTGCGGCCGACGTACGGCTGGCGCGCGAACGGCGTGATGTTGGCGAGCTCGTAGACCAGCGTCGAGACCTCGCGCATCGTTTTGAGCTTTGCGGGGGGCACGCAGTGGTATCCGAGCTTGAGCTGCAGGTTGGCGACGATCGAAACCAGGTTCGCGTTGCCGCATCGCTCGCCGAAGCCGTTGACGGTCCCCTGCACCTGCACCGCGCCCGCGTGTACGCCGGCCAGAGTGTTGGCGACCGCGACTTCCGAATCGTTATGACAATGAATTCCGATTGGGCAATTGACCGCTGCACGCGCCGCCGTCACCGCGGCCTCGATTTCATGCGAGAGGCGTCCGCCGTTGGTATCGCACAGCGCGATCAGCGTGACGCCCGCGTCGTCGACCGCTTTCAGGCATGCGAGCGCATACTCGGGATTGTGAAAATAGCCGTCGAAGAAATGCTCCGCGTCGAAAATCGCTTCGTCGAAGTTCTTTTTCAGAAACGCGATGGTGTCGTTGAGAATTTCCAGATTTTCATTGAGTGGGATCCTGAGCGCCTCGCGCACGTGCATATCCCAGGTCTTGCCGACCACGGTCGCCACTTGAGTCCCTGTGCGCAGCAGTAATTGCAGATTGCGATCGGCCGAGGCGCGCACTCCGGAGCGGCGCGTCGAGCCGAAGGCCGCAATCTTCGCGCGGCGAATCCTGATCTTTTTGATCTCTTTGAAGAACGCCGCGTCGCGATCGTTCGAGCCCGGCCATCCGCCCTCGATGTAGTCGAAGCCGAGATCGTCGAGCCGTTCGGCAATCGTAACTTTGTCCTCGACCGTCAGCGAAACGTCTTCGGACTGGCATCCGTCGCGCAAAGTGGTGTCGTAAACCTGGATGTGTTTCGTATCGGCCATCGGACTCAAACTGACTCCCGCGGCGCGGCGTTTGGGCCGCCGTCGCCGTTTACAAACGCGTCGTGCAGCGCACGCATCGCGAGTTCTCCGTATTTGGAATTGACCACGACCGAGACTTTAATCTCCGAGGTCGAAATCATCTCGATATTAATCCGCTCCGCCGCCAGCACCTGGAACATCGTAGCCGCAACGCCCGAATGCGTACGCATCCCGACGCCGACCACCGAGACCTTGGCGACCTGGTCGTTATGCCGCACGCCAGCCGCGCCGATTTCCTTGGCGGTGCGCTCGACGATCTCGAGCGCGCGTCCAAGGTCCTCGCGGCCGATCGTAAACGTCATGTCGGTGCGGCCGTCGGCGCTCGCGTTCTGGATAATCATGTCCACGACGATTCCCGCGTCGGCGATGGGGCTGAAAATCTTCGCGGCCAGACCGGGCCGATCCTCAACGCCGGCAAGGGTTATCTTGCTTTGATTCTGGTCGAGCGTCACGCCCGAAACGAGCACATCCTCCATCGACTGATCCTCTTGTCCGACCCATGTCCCCTCCGCTTCACCGAAGCTGGAGCGGACGACGAGCGGCACGTTGTAACGGCGGGCGAGTTCCACAGAACGGGTTTGCAGGACCTTTGCGCCGAGTCCCGCCATCTCGAGCATCTCATCGTACGAGATGCGCCCGAGCTTTTTTGCTTTAGGACAGACGTTGGGATCGGCGGTATAGACGCCGTCCACGTCGGTGTAGATTTCGCAGGCGTCGGCTTTGAGAGCGGCCGCCAGCGCGACGGCGGTCAGATCCGACGCGCCGCGGCCAAGCGTCGTGATATCGCCATCGGGATTGACGCCCTGGTAACCCGCCACCACGACGATCTGTCCGTCGTCGAGCGCGCGCATCACGCGGTCGCATTGCACGGATTTGATTCGCGCGCGGCCGTGATTCGAGTCGGTCGTCAGGCTCATTTGAAACGCGAGAAACGAAACCGTCGGATGTCCCATCGAATGAAGCCGGATGGCGAGCAGCGCGGCCGACACCTGCTCGCCCGTCGCGACCAGCACGTCAGTCTCGCGCGCGCTTGGCGATTCGCTCAACTCGGAAGCGAGCCCGAACAGGCGATTGGTCTCGCCGGCCATCGCGGACACGACCACGACGATCCGATCGCCTGCGCCGCGCGCCCTTACGACGCGATCTGCAACCGCTTTGATCCGGTCGATCGATCCAACCGACGTTCCGCCGTATTTTTGAACAACCAATCCCACCAAAATACCCTATCAAACCCTGAAAAATGGGGTAATCGAGTATTATGATCGGAAAATGGTGCGCAAACCAGCCCCCTTTCGTGGCGGCATGCTACCGTAACTTTTGCCTGAGGCGGCAGTTTCTATAGACATACGGGAATGAAGCCCCGCCAGACTCATGCGGAGACAATAAGATGCCTTTCATCGACACTCGCGAGTTGAAAATGATCGAGCGCCTTCCCGGATGGAAGGGGAAATACTTCGATTCGGAGAGTATGACCTTCGGGCACTATGACTTTGTGGCGGGCTCGTCGATCCATGAGCACTCGCATCCGAACGAGGAAGTCTGGAACGTGATTGAAGGGCAACTCGAAGTGACGATTGGCGGCAAGACGCAAGTGGCGGGCCCCGGCTGTGTGGCAATCGTGCCACCGGACACACTTCATTTTGTGAGGGCAATCACTGATGGCAGGGCCATCGTCGTGGACTATCCATTGCGTCGCGAGATGAGCGGCGGCAAATCGGAAAAATGAAATCGGACGACGCGCCGTCACGCGAAGCTGCGTTTCAGCTTCGAAATGATCTGCGCATGACGCGCGTCACCGGCGCTGAATTCGATTCGGCGCAGGTTCGCGCCCGCGTAACTGATCCGGACTGACAGGTACTCCATCTCGGCGCCGCCGCGCAAACGCTCGAACCATTCCACCGCCGCCACACCTTCGGAAAACAAGTACTCGCGAAGGCCCAGGTCGTCGAGCGTCGCCTCTTCGAGACGATATAGATCGATATGGTAGAGCGGGAAGCGTCCGTGATGCTCCTGGATCATCGTAAACGTCGGGCTCAGGATGTCCTCTTCGCGAAGGCTCAACCCACGCGCGAGGCCCTTGATAAAGCAAGTCTTGCCCGCGCCGAGGTCGCCGATCAGGCCGAGCAATTCGCCACCTTCGAGCAGCGACGCGAGCCGCCGTCCCCACGATTTGGTCTCGTGCGGCGAGCGGCTCTCGATCACCATCGTGACCACGGCCGCACGCGATTCTACTGCCTCATTAGCCATCGCGATTAGTCACTTACTAATATAGCGCAACTACTCAGTTAGTGCTTCCAGCGCGGCGGGAAGCTCGTCAATCAGGTCGCCGGCGATATAGCCCACGCGTCCCATCCACGCCGCGACACGGTCGGCCGCGTAACCGTGGAGAAAAACGCCGAGCGCGAGCGCGTCGAGCGGGCGCATATGCTGTCCGAGCAGTGCGCCGACGATTCCCGAGAGCGCGTCGCCCATTCCAGGCGTGGACATTCCGGCATTCCCGGTCGAGTTGACGAAGATATCGCCGTCGGGCGAGGCGATCACGGAGCGCGCGCCTTTTATCAACACAGTTGCGCCGGTTCGATCCGCCAGAGAGCGCGCGGCCGACACGCGATCGTCGTTGATTGTTTTAGTGTCTACGCCCAGTAGCCGCGATGCCTCTCCCGGATGAGGCGTCAGCACGACGGGGCCGAGAGCGCGCTTCAAGGTTTCGCAGCCGATTGCGGCGAGCGCGTTTAGTCCGTCGGCATCGATAAGCATCGCGCGGTCGCGCTCGGAGGCATCCAAAATCAGCCACTCGACGAGTCGCTTCGTATCATCCGTTACGCCGATCCCGGGTCCGACGATCAGCGCGTTCTTGCCGTCAAGCAACATCTTCAGCGTGTCGGGTGCGTGAGCGCCGTCAAAGTGGCCGTCGCGATCGGCGATCGGCTCCGTCATCAGCTCGGCCTGGCCCGCCGCGACGATCGGCTGTATCGACTCAGGCACCGCGGTCGTCACAAGGCCCGCGCCCACTCTCAGAGCCGCGCGCGACGCGAGCAGCGCGGCGCCGGACTTGCCGCGGCTGCCCGCGATAACCAGCGGATGCCCGTACATGCCCTTGTGAGAGTTCACCGGCCGCGCGCGAAGCAAATGCTGCAAGTCCGCGCGCTCGAGGAATCGGCCGCGCGGCGCTATCTCGTCAATCGCGCGCGGCGCGAACCCGATGTCGGCGATTCGCAACTCGCCGCATTGCCCGGCACCCGGATATGAAACGTGGCCGAACTTCGCGAAGCCGAAGGTCACGGTCAGCGACGCTCGAATCGCCGCGCCCATGACCGCGCCGGTATCCGAGTTCACGCCCGACGCGATATCGACGGCGACCGTCGGCACCGCGAACGAATCGACAATCTCGATCGCGCGGCGCGGCGCGTCTTTCACCTCGGCATTCAGCCCAGTGCCGAAAATCGCGTCGATGACAGCGCTCGGACGCTTGCTCAGCGCGGCGTCGAGGCTGGATTCTCCCGACGCCTCGATCACCTTGCCGCGAGATGCGCGGAACTCCGCGTAGGCCCGCGCCGCATCGCCTTTCAGGTCCGCGGCGCGGCCGAGCAAAACCGCTCGCACCGCGAAGCCATCCTGGATAAGCCGCCGCCCTACGACGAATCCGTCGCCGCCGTTGTTGCCTTTGCCCGCCACGACCAGCACGTCCGCTGCCGCGTCGGGAAACCGCTCGACGAGCGCATCGGCAACCGCCTCGCCCGCCCGCGTCATCAGCGAGTACGACGGAGTCCCGTACTTCTCCTGGCTGATGCGATCGAGTTCGCGGCTTTGTGCGGCATCGAGCAAAATCATCGTCGGCTATCCTGCTTTTAGATATTACATCGGGAGAGGCCTTGCGCGACTCTGGCAGGAACGAAGTTATCTGAGTGGCGCGCGGCGGATGCGAACGCCCCGATGTGTCACCACCACAACAGCGCCGGCGAGGTCGTCGAGCTTGAGTCGGTCAAGCGCGATGGCGGCAAGTTCCAGGTTCGCGCGGCGGCTCTCTTCCGGTGCCCGCAGCAAGACCTCACCGGCGTGACTCCCGGCCGGATGCAGGCGCAAATCAGCGAATCCTTTGTCTGCCGTAATCAGCCAGCGTCGCTCATTCTGGACGCGCGGCCAAAGCTCCTCGTCGGAAGCTCCCTGCCAGCCCTGCCCCATCACGGTCGCCGCGTCATAACCCCGAGCGGCCACGAGGTTGGCAATCTGCCGCGGCGGGTCCTCGTCGATCTTTACGTGCGCGATCACCGGCCATTGGTGCGCTGGAGGGGTACGAAGTCCGCGTTGTTCACCGCTTCGGCGGCGAATTTCAGAGCGGCCCTGATGTCGTCGCCGGTCAGCTGCAGCCATGCGTCGATGATCTGCTGGGGCGTATCGCCGTCGGCGACGCTGCCAACGATCACGCTCAATGGCACGCGCGTACCCTTGATGCACGGTTCGCCGTGATGGATCGCCGGATCAATGACGATTCTCTCTCTCCAGTTCGCGTTCATCTTCCGCCTCGAAGGTTACAATAAAGCCATTTGAGGAGCGAGTGCGCTGGGATTCCGTACTTCTCCTGACTGATGCGATCAAGTTCGGGGCTTTGTGCGGCGTCGAGCAAAATCATCTTCGGCTGTCTCACGAAAAATATTACACAATGCACACTACCCGTGAATGAGCGCTGTCGCTCTGGTAGCCTTGAGGCGAAATGATTCGGCTCAGCGTCAACGTCAATAAAATTGCGACGCTGCGAAATGCGCGCGGCGGAAATATTCCTGATGTCGTCGCCGCGGCGCGCACCTGCATCGCGGCGGGATGCCACGGGATAACGGTCCATCCGCGTCCCGACGCGCGGCACATCACGTTTCAGGATGTCTTCGACCTCGCCGCGATGATGACGGTCGAGTTCAATATCGAAGGATACCCGGGCGCGGAATTTCTCGACCTCGTGACGCGCGTGCGTCCAACGCAGGTAACGCTGGTGCCCGACCCGCCCGGCGTACTGACCTCGAGCGCCGGATGGAACCTAACGAGCGGCGCGGCGGATTGGCTCGGCGACGTGCTCGCGCGGCTCAAGCAGGTGAGCATCCGCACCAGTCTCTTTCTCGATCCTGAGCCGGAGCAGATTCGACGCGCGCAAAAACTGGGCGCGGACCGAATCGAGCTGTACACCGGACCATATGCGCAGGCGTTCGGAACGCCAGCCGGCAAGGAGATACTCGCGGCGCATCGCGACGCGGCACGCCTGGCGCGGAAAATCGGGCTCGGCGTCAATGCGGGACACGATCTCGACCTGAAAAATATCCCCGCGTACGCGAAAGCGGTGAAAGGCCTGCAGGAGGTCTCAATCGGCCACGCGCTGATCTCCGACGCTCTCTATATGGGCCTGACGCGCACGGTGAAAGCGTACCTGAAGGCGCTCGGCTCGAAACCGCTGAAGGTGAATCGCGAGCGCGCGAAACGAAGCTGACGGAATCAGAGGGCGCCGGCGTATTTCTGGATGGCGGCGCCGATTTCCTGGGCTAGCGTTTTGATCTGGAGGCCGTCTTCGCCTTCGACCATTACGCGCGCGAGCATCTCGGTGCCGGAATAGCGGACTAGCAGTCTACCGGTACCCGCCAGGCGGCGTTCGGCGTCGGCGATGATTCGTTGCACGTCGGGCATCTCGGCCAGCGGCACTCGCGTTCGCACGCGCACGTTTTCCAGGACCTGCGGAACGCGGCGCATCGCGCGCAGTTCGCTGAGTGTGCGTCCGCTCTCGGCCAGGTGCGCGAGTACCAGCAGCGCGCTGATCAGTCCGTCGCCGGTGGTCGAGTGATCCATGAAGATGACGTGTCCGGACTGCTCGCCGCCAAGGTTGTACGAGTTGAGACGCATCTCGCGCGCGACGGCGGGGTCGCCGACCTCGGTGCGGATCAGCCGTACGCCGGCGTCGCGCAGCGCAAGCTCGAGTCCGAAGTTGCTCATTACCGTTCCGACGACCGCGTTGCCGTGGAGCCGGCCTTCGGCAGCGAGCTTGCGTCCGAGCAGTGCCATCACGTCGTCGCCGTCGAACACTTCGCCGCGCTCGTCGATCAGCATCACGCGATCGCCGTCGCCGTCGAGCGCGATGCCGACGTTGCAGTGCTCGCGCAGCACGGTCTCGCGAATCGCGTCGAGATGCACCGCGCCGCAATTCAGATTTATGTTGGTGCCGTCGGGATCGACGCCGATTGCCACGACTTCGGCGCCTAGTTCCTCGAGCGCCTCTGGACCGACCTTGTAGGCCGCGCCGTTGGCGCAATCGATTGCGACCTTCAGCCCGTCGAATACGACCGAGCGCGGCAGACACGACTTGAGAAACACCAGGTAACGGCCGAGCGCGTCGTCGATACGCGTGGCCTTGCCGATATCGTCCGCGCGCGCGCGATGCTTCCTGATCTCGCCCTCGTCGAACACCAGCTCCTCGATTCGCCGCTCGGTCTCGTCGTCGAGTTTGAAACCTTCGCGCGAAAAAAACTTGATCCCGTTGTCCTGGAAGGGATTGTGCGAGGCCGAAATGACCACGCCCGCGTCGGCGCGCATGCTGCGCGTCAGGAACGCGATCGCCGGCGTCGGCAGCGGACCCACCAGCCACACGTCCACGCCCATCGAGCAGATTCCCGACTCGATCGCAGTCTCGAGCATGTAACCCGACAGCCGAGTGTCCTTGCCGATAAGAATTCTGCGATGACGCCCGGTGGAATTGCGGAACACATGCGCGAGCGCGCGGCCGAGTTTCAGCGCGGTCTCCGAAGTAATCGGCTCCTCGTTGGCGACCCCGCGGACGCCGTCGGTGCCGAACAGTTTAGGATGGGTGCTCATCGGCAGTTGTGGTGAGTTTCTGGTGATACATCCGCAGTCTAACCTTGTCGGGCGACTGACGCACCAACTGCATTCCGTCCGGCACCGTCACCTGTAGCGGCAATTCGTGCGCGCCGGGCGCGAGGCCGTTCGCGTCGACGTAGGCCAGCCCCTTGGGCGCCAGACCGGCCAGCTTGATCGCGGGCCCGCGAATCGTCAGCGTCGCCTGTTTGGGTTCGACCCGGTACTTGAAATCGCTGTCCTTCACTTCCACGTCCGAGCGAAGCTCACGGTCGGTGATCGCCTCGGCGACGTTGATCCGCGCATCGACGTGACCGGTGGACAATCCCAGCGACGGATCGGGCGGCACAATATCAACCGAACGGTTGGTATCGGCGGTGAGTCCCTTGAGGTCGAACGGTGCGGTGTTGACCGACGTGAGCGGCGCCACGTAGCGGCTCGGCCCGACGATGGTGACGCTCGGCGGCGTAATATCCACCGATGAAATCATATAGCCGGGCGCGACCTTGTCTTCGACCGCCAGATGCACGGGCACGTCGCGGGTAACCAGGCGATCGATATCAAGCGACAGCTGATCCGGCGAGATGCTGGTGACAGCGGTATTTCGTTCCACGTTAAACATGGCGGGATATATCTTGAACTCGGATTGTCCCGCCTCGACGCTGCGCAAATCGATTTTGAGCGTCAGCCGCTCGGGATCCAGCAGTGACAGCAGCGTGCGCGGGCCGGTGACCTCGATTTTCACCTGGGTCGGCGGATGGTTCACGAGCACCATCCCCTGTGGCAGCGAGGCGTAGCTGATCGGCACCGTCAGCGGCTCGACCGCGCCCCTTTCGCCGGCGTTGACGAAGATCCACAGACCGATCGCGAGCACCACCGCGAGGATGCGCAGGCCGATGTCGCCGCCGCGAAGACGCCGCGAGCCGGTTGCAGCGAACATATAATTGAAATCGCCCAGCTTCATCGTGCGTCGTCCGTCTTTTCCGTCGCGCTCCTAGCCCGGCAGCTTCCTCAACGTGGAAAGTACCTCAGCCGGTTCCATCCCGCGGCTCAGCACGCCGCCTCGCGCGAGAGAAATCGCCCCGCTCTCCTCGGACACGACCAGCACCACCGCGTCACTGTCCTCGCTCATGCCAATCGCCGCGCGATGCCGCGTGCCGAGCGACAAGCTCACGTTGGGGTTTTGCGACAGCGGCAACAGGCACGCCGCCGCGAGTATCCGGTCACCGTTAATTATCACGGCTCCGTCATGCAGCGGAGAGCCGTTCATGAAAATCGTTTCGAGGAGTTCCGGCGAGACCTTGGCGTCGACGATTCTTCCGCTTTCGACGAACTCGCCCAGCCCGTCGTCCTGCTCGATAACTATCAGCGCGCCCACCCGGCGCGCCGAGCACCACGCCGCCGCGGTCGCTATCTCCTCCGCGGGCGTGACGGTGGCCGCGTTGCGCCCCAGGAAAGATTGCGCACCGACGCGAGTCAGCGCGCGCCGGATGTCCGATTGAAAGATCACCACCAGGATTACGAACAACGAACCGAGGAAATTGTTCAGCAGCCAGTTGAGCGTGAATAGTCCGAGCACCTGCGACGCCACGAACGCACCGCCTACAATCACCATCCCCAACACCATCTGCATCGTGCGCGTGCCACGGATTAAAAGCGCGATCCGGTAGATTACATACGCGACGATCAGGATATCCATGATGTCCTGCCATCGCGGCTGCGGTATCATTGGTATGTAGTTATGCATGCCTGAATCGCCGATCCCGTCCCGTCATAGCCGCGGCCATTCGCACCGCGGCGACGCCCGCGCCGACGTCGTGTACGCGCACCATCGACGCGCCGGCCGCCACTGCCAGCCCGTTCGCAGCGGCGGTGCCGAATTCCAGTTCCTGCTCGGTCGCGCCTGCGGCGGTGCCGACCGCGGCGGTGCCGACCGCGATTCGCGCCACGAACGTCTTGCGCGACGCTCCTACCAATACGGGATAGCCGAGCGCACAGAGGTCGGGCAAGGCGGCTAACAATTTCAGATTATGCTGGGCAGTCTTGGCGAATCCTAGTCCCGGATCGACGATGATTCGCGAGCGCGCGACTCCGGCCCAGGCGGCAAATCTCGCGCGCGAGTCCAGGTACTCGACGACCTCGCGCACCACGTCGCGATAGCGCGCGAACTCGATATGATTGGCGGGACCGCCGCGCATATGCATCAGCACCACGGCGCACCTGGTTCGCGCGGCAAGGGGCGCCATCTCGGGGTCATGCTCGAGCGCAGTGATATCGTTGACTATCGCCGCGCCCGACTCGAGCGCGACGCGCGCGACCTCCGCACGCCGCGTGTCGATGGAGATTGGCACGCGGAGCCGCTTGCCCAGCCGCTCGAGCATCGGCGTTACTCGCGCGAGCTCGACCTCGACCGGCACTTCCACCGCACCGACAGGACGCGACGATTCTCCACCAACGTCAATCACGTCGGCGCCCGCCGCTTCCATCGTCAGCGCGTGCTCGACGGCGCGATCAGCGTCGAGATATTTCCCGCCATCGGAAAACGAATCGGGCGTCACGTTGAGCACGCCCATCACTGCGGGGAACTTGATTACGCGGCCATCGGCCAGCTTGAGATTCGCGGGCAACGATCGCGGCGTGAGCTTGTGTCCGCCGCGACTAGTCGATGAATTGGATTGAATCGGTGAGCGTCGCATCGCACCGGCCCCGCTTCCCCCTCATCCACGCCAACGAGCTTGCAACTACCTCAGCGCACACACATTCAAGGAGGCAGAATCTTGACTCGCGCGCGAAAAGCGCGCTGTCCAAGGACCCTCACCTTCATCCTCTCCCTTGCAGGGAGAGGAGACAGCCGGCGCGCGCGCGACGACTAGACGAGAACCGGTTTCGGCGGGAGTCCGGGCACCGGGCTTTCGTCCTCCGCGCGCTTTTCCTTGCCGGTGTCCGGTCCCGGGCGCGGCGGCGGATCGTTGCGCACTGCGGCCGGCGACGGCGGCAACTCGCGCCCTTCGCGGAACGCAGTCACCATCGCCTCGACTTCGCTGCCGTCGAGCACTTCCTTCTCGAGCAGCCGCGCGGCGATCGCATGGAGCAGCGGCAGATGATCCGACAACAGCTGGCGCGCCTTCTGATACGAGTCGTCGATTATACGACGCACCTCGCGATCGATCTCGAGCGCGGTCTGCTCGGAGTAGTCCTTATGATGCGCGATGTCGCGGCCCAGAAAAATCTGCTCTTCGCGCCGCCCGAAGGTCATCGGGCCAAGCTCCTTGCTCATGCCCCATTCGCAGACCATCTTGCGCGCGAGCTCGGTCGCTTTCTCGATATCGTTGCCCGCACCGGTCGTCATCTGGCCGAATACCAGTTCTTCCGCGGTGCGCCCGCCGAACATCACGGCCAGCCGCGTCACCAGGTAGTCGCGCGGATAGGTGTAGCGATCGTCCATCGGCAGTTGCTGCGTCACGCCAAGCGCCATCCCGCGCGGGATGATCGTAACTTTATGTACCGGATCGGCGCCGGGCTGCAGCATCGCGACCAGCGCATGCCCGCCTTCATGATATGCGATTATTTTGCGCTCCGAGCCCGACATCACCATCGAGCGCCGTTCCGCGCCCATCATGACCTTGTCCTTGGCCAGCTCGAAGTCCGACATCTCGACCTTGTCCTTGTTGCGGCGCGCCGCCAGCAGCGCGGCCTCGTTGACAAGGTTTTCCAAATCGGCGCCCGCGAAGCCCGGCGTCGATCGCGCAATCTTGCTCCCGTCGACATCGTCGGACAGCGGCACCTTGCGCGTATGCACCTTCAGGATACCCTCGCGCCCCTTCACGTCGGGGAGCGGCACCACCACCCGCCGGTCGAAGCGGCCCGGCCGCAGGAGTGCGGGGTCGAGCACGTCGGGGCGATTGGTCGCCGCCACCAGGATCACGCCCTCGTTGGCCTCGAACCCGTCCATCTCGACCAGCAACTGGTTGAGCGTCTGCTCGCGCTCATCGTGACCGCCGCCAAGGCCGGCCCCGCGATGCCGTCCGACGGCGTCGATCTCGTCTATGAAGATGATACATGGCGCATGCTTCTTGCCCTGCACGAACAGATCGCGCACGCGCGACGCGCCGACGCCGACGAACATCTCGACGAAGTCCGATCCCGAGATCGAAAAGAACGGCACGCCCGCCTCGCCCGCAATCGCGCGCGCGAGCAGCGTCTTGCCGGTTCCCGGCGGCCCGACCAGCAGCACGCCCTTGGGGATTCGCCCGCCGAGCCGCGTGAAGCGCTTGGGGTCGCGCAAAAATTGAATTATTTCTTCGAGCTCGTCCTTCGCCTCGTCGATTCCCGCCACGTCGGCGAACGTGACTTTGTGCGTATTCTCAGTCAGCAGCTTGGCGCGGCTCTTGCCGAACGACATCGCCTTGCCGCCGCCAATTTGCATCTGCCGCATGAAGAAGATCCACAGCGCCGCCAGCACCAGCACCGGGAACCACTGCACCAGCGCGACCATCCACCACGGGTCGCCCTCGGCCGGCTTGGCCGCTATCTTGACGCCCTTTTCGCGCAGCGTCTTGACCAGGTCGGGATCGTCGGGCGCGTAGGTCTTGAAATGCTCGGCGCTGGTCGAGTCGAACTTGATCAGGTTGCCTTGAATCGTCGCCTGGGCGACCTGGCCCTTGTCGACCTGGTTAAGGAAGTCGGAAAAAATTACTTCGGGTTCTTTGGGTTGCTGCCTGCTGAAGATATTGAACAGCAGCAGGAACATCAGTCCCAGCACTAGCCACAATGCAATACTGCGAGAAAACTGGTTCATGCTATTAAAAAAGTATCACGCACGTTGATCAGCGCGCAATGTGGTAAGCGCTACGCGGCGATTTCAGACGCCTCTACTTTTAGTATGGTTTCGGTCGCCGTGGTCACCAGCGCGCAATCCGCGCGCGCCACGCCTGGAAGCACCACGCCGCCAGCACTATTATCGGGAACCATCGCACCAGCGCGACCATCCACCATGGATCGCTTTCGACGGGCGCCGCGGGCGCCGCTATCTTGACGCCCTTTTCGCGCAGCATCTTGACCATGTCGATATCGTCAGGCGCGTAGGTATAGAAGTGCTCTCCGCGGGTCGACTCGAATCTGACGACGTTACCTCGAATCGTCGCCTGACCGATCTGACCTTTGCCGACCTGATTGAGGAACTGCGAGAAAATTATTTCGGATTCTTTGGGCTGCTGCTTGCTGGAGATATTGAACAGCAGCAGGAACATCAGTCCCAGCATTAGCCACAACGCAATACTGCGTGAACTCAGCTGATTCATGCCATTGAAAAAGTACCAAGCACGCTGACGAGCGCGCAATGTGGTAAGCGCTACGCGGCGATTTCAGACGCCTCTACTCGCAGTATAGTTTCGGTAGCCTTTGTCACCAGCGCGCAATCCGCGCGCACCAAACCCGGCAGCCACGCGATTTCCCCGCCGACCGTCACGACTGGGAAGCGAGAACGCCGTGCGCGCGCGATTTTCCGATCGACGAAGACGTCGTGCACCTTGCGCGAGCCGCGCATCCCCATCGGACGCATCCTGTCGCCTTTCATGAAACTGCGCGCGACCAGCCCCGTGTCCTCGATTTTCGCCGCATCGAAAATCGCGACTGACAGACTATCCGGCATCGAGGCGTCCGCCGCCGCAATGGTCGAAGCCGTAAACTTGAACCCCGCCTCTGCGACGATTGTGATTTCATCGGGAACAATCACAACCGAAAAATCCGGGCTGTCGGCTTTGCGCTCTCGCAGATTCATCAATCGAAACAAATTGTACTCGCGCGCGGCGCGCCAGCCCCCCGGAAGATCGATCGAGTCGCTCGGGCCGCCCCCCACGATAAGTTCGCGAATCGCCTCGACATGCGCGCGCGCAATCCTGCGCAATGTTCCGATCCGCTCGGCGATAAACAGCCGAATCACGGCTCCCTGCACCGCGCGATTCACCGCGCCGAAGCCCGACACGTCGAGCGCACCGCCGGCGATACGCATCGCGTCCAGCTCGCGCGCCGCAATCGCCAAGACCAGCTCGTCGAGCGAGTGCATCTCGCCGGCGACCTCAGCCAGCCGCGCACCAAGGCCAGGCGCATAGTCGCGCTCGAGCATCGGCAGCAGATCGGCGCGAATCCGGTTGCGCAGGATGTCGCGCGACGAGTTCGACGAATCCTCGACGAACGGAATTGCGCGCGCGTCAAGGTACTCACGAATCTCGGCGCGGGAAATCGAAAGCATCGGACGAATCAGGCGCCCCGGCCCGCGCTCGGCCATCGCCGCCATCCCCGCCGCCCCCGCACCGCGCATCAGGCGCATCAAAACCGTCTCAGCCTGGTCGTCGCGATGGTGCCCCAGGGCAACAAAATCTGCCCCAACGCGATCCGCCGCGCGACCGAGGAACGCAAGACGCACCTCGCGGGCCCGCTCCTCGAGATTCGCGCCCGAGATCGACTCGCCCAACCCTTCGGCACGCTCGACGACCAACTCGAGTCCGAGCCGCGCGCACATCGCCCGCACGAATTCTTCATCACGATCAGACTCATCACCGCGAATCCGATGGTTCAAATGCGCCGCATAAATTTTGAGTCCAAGCCGATGACGCAACCCGACGAGCGCGCAAGTAAGCGCAACAGAATCAGCCCCGCCGGAAAGTCCGATCAGTAAGGATGCGCCCCGCTGCACCGATACCCGCACCAAAGCCGCCTCGATAGCGCGGACGACTTTCTTTTCCGCATTTCGAACCATCAGCGATGAGATTATTCCCGCATCAGAAACGCATCAACATAAGGTTGGCGATGGCATCGCAGAACCCTCACCTACCGGCCGCGATGCGGCCGGCCTCCTCTCCCGTAAAAAGAACGGGCGAGGTAAGAATCGAACCCTCCGCCTTACTAAGTTCGAACAGGGACGAAGTCCCGCATCTTTTTTTCCTAGTACTGGTGCAGGGGTCACCCCTGCCCAAGGAGGTGTGGAACCCAGGTGGGTTCCACATTAAATAATGTGATTTCCCCTTCCCCACTACCGACTCATCTGATCCAGCAAATGCAAAATCACCCCGATCCCCGGGATATTCACCTCGAGTTCCTCGCCGAGGGTGCGAATCACACGCACGCGCCGTAATGCGTCCTGATCGTACAGCGCTTCGATCCGTCCGCGCACTCGCTCGACGCGAACTGGTGCGATCAGATCCTCGTGCTCCCACGAGGCCAGTTCGCGCTCGCTGATTCCGCTTATCGAGCGGAACACGCTGCGGCTCATCAGGATCACTTCGCCGCGAGTCGAGCTTCTCGATTGGGACCGCCGCGCCATCGCATTCAGCTCCGCGTCACTTCGACGCCATCAGTTCCGCCCGCGGATCGGCGACCCCGCGCGCTTTGAGGCTATCGGCCAACTCCTGCATGAGCGCGCGCTCCTTGGCGTTCAAGTCGGTCGGCGCGAGCACCTTCAGCTCGTAGAGCAGGTCTCCCGCCGGCTCCTTGCCGCGAGCCGGCAGTCCGCGCCCGCGCAGACGCATCACGCGTCCCGCCTGGCTGCCGGCAGGAATCTTGAGCGACACGCGCCCGTCCACGGTCGGCGCGGTTATCTCGGCGCCGAGCGCCGCTTCGTAGTCCCACACCGGCAAGTTCACGCGCAGATCGCGGCCTGCCAGCGCGAACACCGGGTTCGGTTCGATTCTGATAGTCAGGAAGAGGTCGCCATTCTGATCGGGACGCGGCGCGCGGCCGCCCTGCCCCTTCAAGCGCAACTGCGTGCCGTCCGTCACGCCCGCGGGGATTGTTACTTCGAGCGTGCGCCGCGCCGCCACCACGCCGCTGCCGCCGCAGGTCGGACACGGCTCGGCGGAGCGAATCACGCGCGCCTTGCCCTGCTTCTCCTCGCGCGCGATCATCCCGCTGCCGCCGCAGGTGGCGCATTCGTCCTCGGCGACGAGATCGAGCCGCCGCTTGGCGCCCTTGACCGCATCGGCAAGCGTAATTCCGACCTCGGCATGCAGGTCCGGCGCGCGCACCGGCTCAGTGCCGAACTCGAAGCCGGAGAATCCGCGCGACGCGCCGCCGCGGCCGCGTCCGCCCGCACCACTTCTGAGGCCAGATCGTCCGCTGCCGCCGAAGAATTGCGAGAAGAAATCGCTGAAGTCGCCGCCGCCGAAGTCCGCGCCCGCGCCGCCGCCCGCCCCCGCCGCCGATTGTTGCCGAGCGTACCGGCGCATCATCTCTTCCTGCGACACGCCATGCTCCCAGTCGGCGCCGAGCTCGTCGTACTTTTTGCGCTTGTCGGCGTCGCTGATGACCTGGTAGGCCTCGTTTATCTGCTTGAATTTGGCCTCGGCGTCCTTGTTGTTGGGATTGACGTCGGGATGGAATTTGCGGGCGAGCTTGCGATACGCGCTTTTGATCTCCGCATCACTCGCCTTGCGGTCAACGCCAAGCGTTTTGTAGTAGTCTTGAAATTCCAATCGGGATACTCAGTTCAGATGATTCCAATACTCAGTTACTATACTAACTTGGTATGCGGTATAAACTCGATTAGCAACAAAACACAAAACTCACGCGTCGGGTTGCGGGGGCTGCGCGCCGGATGCCGGCGCCGTCTCGGTCAGCGCTGCCATCCGCGCCTCGAGCGTGCGAAGCTCCGCGTCGAGCGCCGCCTGCCGGCGCCAGATAAACGCAACGTACAGAAAAATCACCGCAAAGATGATGCTGTAGGCGGCGAACAGGTAGCCAAGATGTTCCATCAGCTCGGTTCCATCGCTTGCTTGTCCGATACGTCCGCAGACGCGAACGCAATCCTGACCGCCAGCGCGCCCATCCGGCTCCGCGTCCGCAGTTGCGCGAAGCGCAGCATCAGCAGCCACGCCCACAACGCCGTGAACGCCGCCAGCGAGACCAGCAGCGTCGCGACCATCCGCGGATCCTCGAGCCCATGCCCACCCTGCTTGGTGACCAGCACGGCAGGATGAATCGTGCGCCACAGCCGCACCGACGCTATCACTATCGGCACGTCCAGGGCGGCGACGACTCCCAGCACTGCGCCGAAGCGCGCCACCTGCGGCGTGTCGTCGGCGCTCGCACGCAGCATCAGGTAGCCGCCGTACATCAGCCACAGGATAAAGGTGGTCGTCAGGCGCGAGTCCCAGGTCCACCAGGTGCCCCAAATCGGCTTGGCCCAAATCGAGCCCGCGACAATCATCAGCGTGCAGAAGACCATGCCGGTTTCGGCGGCGGCGTATCCCAGGTCGTCCCACAGCTGATCGCCGAGCCACAAATAAAAGATTCCCGCGATCGCGACCAATCCGAACGACGCGAACGCGACCCACGCCAGCGGCACGTGAAAATAAAAGATCAACTGCGCGATTCCCTGCTCGGCTTCGGGCGGAACGTAGTCGAACACCATGAACAGCGCCGCTACCATCAGCGCCAGCGTCGAGTATCCAAGCCAGTTTCGAAGCGCGGAATTCATGCAGCGCGAATCAACCTCGCCTTGTAATCAGGATTCACCGAAAAATCAGTCCTCACCTACCACATGCTCGAACAGCAGGTAACCGGCGGTGACGAACAGCACATCGAACGCGACCATGATCTTCAGCCAGTCGCCCATCGAGCCAAGCGGCATGCCCGCCAGCGCGGCGGCGCTCGCCTTGACGCCCGCAATCAGCGCCGGCACGAAAATCGGCACGGCCAGAATGGGCAATAGCATATCGCCGCCGCGGGTGCGTCCGGTGATTGCGGATAGCAGCGTCGCCAGCGCGGAAAATCCGATCGCGCCGAGCGCCAGGATCGGCGCGAGCCGCGCTATCGACGCGTCGAAATCGAGATTAAAGAACAACACCATCAGGATGACCGCGCCGACCTCCGCCACCGTCATGAAGATCAAGGCGGCGGCGAGCTTGGCTGCGTAGAGCGTCCCGGGATCGAGCGGACTCATCAGCAAGCCGCGAATCGCGCCGTTGTCGCGCTCGGCCAGCAGCGCGCGATTCGCGCCCAGCATCCCGGCGAAGACCATCGCGACCCACAGCGCGCCCGCGGCCACGTCGACGCTGCGCACGCGCGCCGCGTCCAGCGCGAACACCAGCACCACCAGCACCAGCATCGACAGCGCGAGCAACGCCAGCGTGCTTTCGCCGCTGCGAAGCTCGAGGCGCAGGTCCTTGCGCAGCACGGCCGCAAAAGCAAATCCCGGCATCTTCTACCTGCCCAGCAGCGCGCGGAGCCGCCCGCCACGCCTGACCTCCTCCTTATGCGCACGATGCTCGAGGCGTCCGCGCGAGATTTCGAACACCGCAAACTCGACATGGTCTATTTCCGGGACTGCATGCGCGGTGGCCAGCACCGAGGCGCCGCGCTCGACCGCGCCGCGAATCAGCGCCGCGACAATTTCCGCGCCGTCATGGTCGAGCGACGCGAACGGCTCGTCGAGCAGCAGCAGCGCCGGCTCCGCGATCATCGCGCGCGCGGCCGACAGGCGCTGCTCCATCCCGCGCGAGAACGCGCGCACGCGGGTCTCGGCAAAGCCGGCCAGCCCGACCCGGCCGAGCCACTGATCGGCGGAGGCGCGCGGGTCGGCGAGCGAATACAGCTCGGCAAAGAACTCGAGATTCTCGCGCGCGCTCAGATTCGGGTAGAGGAAGCTCTGATGCGCCATCAGGCCGATTCGGCGCCGATAGCGCGCGGCGAGCCGGCGCGTGTCCTGCCCGAAGACGAGAGCATTGCCGCCGCTCGGCGCTTCCAGTCCGGCGATAATTCGCAGCAGCGTGGATTTCCCGGCGCCGTTGCCGCCCACGATAAACGCGCCCACGCCCGGCAGCAGCCGCAGATCAACGTCGCGCAGCACCGGCGCGAGACCGTATGTCTTGGCGAGGCTGTGAGTCTCGACGACCGGCGCCGCCATCACTCAGTCCAGGCGGCAGCGGCGCCCATCGGTTTGATCGCGGTACCGCATTGCGCGCAGAACTTCGAGTCGGACGCCGCGCGCGTCCCGCACTGCGGACAGAAGCGAATCTTTGTGGACGGCGGCGGCGGTGCTTGCGGGGGATCCATGTGCAGGACGAGGGTCGGCACGGTGTCGGTACGGCGCGGCGCCGGTCGGCGCGGCACCGGCGTCAACGGCGTGACCGCCGCCTTCTTCGCGATCGCATCTTTCTCTGCCTGCACGCGGATCTTCTCGGCCGCGGCCATCGCCGTCAGCGCCCGCTCCTCGAGCGCTTTATGCATCGAGTCGTAGTCCGCGTCGGACAGCTTGCCCATCTCGCGATCGAACTCGAGTTCGCGCAGACCCTGCACCGCCAGCGCGCGTTCATGCTCATGGCGCTCGGCCTGAAGCTCGCCCTGCGACTTGGCGCGCGCGCCGGCGAGCCCGATACCGAGCGGCGCCGCGACGAACAGCGCGACTCCGGCGACGATCAGCGCGGCAGCGAGGATAAACACCGGTTACCTGCGCTCCTCGAGTTCTTTTTCGAGTTTCCGCCTGAGTTCGGGGTCGAATGACGCCGGCGCCGCGCCCGGCTTCGAGTCGGCCTGCCCCGGCGGCGGATTCGAGCGGCATCGCCCGACCGCAAGCACCATCGCGCCGCCGCCAAGTGCGAGCGCGATGAAAGGCATCGTCCACGCGAGCAGGTTGAAGCCCTCGGTGGTCGGCGCGGACAGAACTTTTTCACCATACTGACGCCGATAGAAGGCGATTATCTGCGCGCGGCTCATTCCCTTGGCGATCATGCCGTCGATCTCGCGACGCATCGGCACCGCGAAGGCGCAGGTCGGCATATTGCAGTTGGCGACCGTCAAACCGCAACCGCATTGGCAGGTCAACCCCTCATAAACCTGCGCGGTTGTTGCGGTTTCCGACGCGAACGTTTCACGTGAAACGTTTTTCAGTTCAGGAGAAAGAAAAACGAAGACCGCTACGAGGAATACGACCGATGACGCGAATACGAGTTGCGCGCGCACGCGTCAATCACCTCCGGGCGCGACGACGTCGCCGAGTTCCCGCGGGTCGGTGGATGAGCGGCTGAGCACGGTCGCGATTGCGGCGCGCTCGCGCACATTCGGCCACATTATGACAACCGTCCCGAGCACCATCATCAGGCCACCAGCCCATAGCCAGAAGACCAGCGGCGTCAGGAACACTTCGAAGGTCGCGGTCTGGCCACTGTCGTCGATTCCGGCGAGCACGACGTAGAGGTCGTTCAGCGGCGTCGAGCGAATTGCGACTTTGGTCGCGGGCTGCTGCGGACGCTTGAAGAACAGCTTCGCCGGCGACATCACGGTGATCTCGCGGCCGTCGGGACGCAGCACCTCGACGCGCGCCGTTGCGCTTTCGAGATGCGGTGTGTCGGTCTCATCCAGGCCCTGGAAGCGCAGCGTGTACGACCCGATCGTGAAGCTGTCGCCGGGATGCACGCTCTTTTTCACTTCGGTGCGGAAGAATGACGAGCCGACGATTCCAACGAACGCGACGATCACGCCGACGTGGATGATATAGCCGCCGTAGCGCCGGTTGTTCTTCGCGACGAGGTTGACGAAAGCCTTGGCGCGCGGCTCGGAGACCATATGGCGGCGCGCGTTCACGCCGCGGCGAAACTCGACGAGCACAGTGCCAAGCACGAACGCCGCGAGCGAGAACGCCGTCAACACGTACCATTGCCGAATCCCCGCAACGGCGGCGACGATCCCGGTCGCGACGCCAATTGCAACGGGCGCGGTGAAACTGCGCACGAGATTGTCAGCTGTCGTGCGCCGCCACGCGATCAGCGGCCCGATCCCCATCAGGAATACGAGGCCCAACGCCAACGGCCCGTTGACGCGATTGAAGAACGGCGGCCCGACGGTAATCTTCACGCCGCGCACCGCCTCCGACAGCACCGGAAAGATGGTGCCCCAGAAAACCGCGAACGCGATACCGACCAGCATCAGGTTGTTGAACAGGAACGCCGCCTCGCGCGACAGGTACGACTCGAATTCGGCCGGGCTGCGCAACTGCTTCGAGCGGAAGATCAACAGCGCGCTGTAGGCGAGCGTCACCACGATTAAGAAACTCAGGAAGTACGGACCGAGGCCGGACTGCGTGAACGAATGCACCGACGAGATGACGCCGCTGCGCGTGATGAAGGTGCCGAACAGCGTGAGTCCGAATGCGAGCCCGATCAGCGACAGGTTCCAGACTTTCAGCATGTCCTTGCGTTCCTGGATCATCACCGAATGCAGGTACGCCGTCATCACGAGCCACGGCATGAAGGCGGCGTTCTCGACCGGGTCCCACGCCCAGTAACCGCCCCAGCCGAGCACTTCGTAGGCCCATCGCGCGCCGAACATGTTGCCGAGCGTCAGGAAGAACCAGGAAAAAATCGCCCAGCGGCGCGTCGAGCGAATCCATCCGTCGTCGAGCTTGCCTGTTATCAGCGCGGCGGCCCCGAATGCGAACGGCACGGTCGCGCTGACGTAGCCGGTGTAGAGCGACGGCGGATGTATCGCCATCCAGTAGTTCTGCAGCAGCGGATTCAGGTCGGAGCCTTCGGCCGGAACCGTCGCGAGCAGATCGAAGGGACGCGTGACGAAATTCAGCATCAGCAGAAAGAAAATTGCGACGCCGGCCAGCACCGCGAGCGCATACGGGGCGATTTCAGGATTGCGGCGGCGATTCTGGAACGCCGCGACAGACGTGAAGATCGACAACAGCCACGTCCAGAACAGCAGCGAGCCCTGCTGCCCGCCCCATAACGAGGTGATTTTGTAAACGGTCGGCAGCGTGGTGCTGGAATATGCGGCCACGTACTCGAGTGAGAAGTCGCTGCGCAGGAGCGCGGCCCACAGCACGACGACCGCGATAGTGACCATCGCGCACATCGCCCACAGCGCATGGCGCGCGCTGACGACGAAGTCGGGCGCATTGCGACGCGCGCCGTAGATATTCGCGACGATGGAATAGACGGCGAGAATCAGCGCGATCGCGAGCGCAAGATTGCCAAGTTCCGGCATCGGGAAAACCCCGCGGTTATTGTGATTGTTTGGGCTTGTACTTGGAAGGGCAACTGGTCATGACTTGCGTCGCGGTGATAACGCCGCCCGCGCCGAGTTTGCCCTCGACGATAACATCGCGGCCGGGCGCAAACATGTCAGGCTTGGGCTCGCCGGCGGCAACGACGCGGAACGAAATGGGATCGGTCGCCAGGACGGAAACGGGCTTCACCGGCGCGGCGTCGACGTCGGGAATCGGCACGACTTCGAATTTCAGAGTAAGCGTGTTCGGGTCCCACTCGATATCGCCGGCCTTGACGCGCCCCGCAACGCGGATCGCCTGTCCATCGAGCTCGCCCTGGCGCGCCGCCACTTCGGTGACGGTCAGGTAGTATTCGGAAGTAGTGCGAATCGCGCTGAAGATCAGATAGCCGATAGCCGCGGCAATCAGACCCACACCAACAAAGAATCGAGGACGTATTCGCATCGCGCCGTAATTGTTTCAGGGGTTAGGCCGACTCGCAAACGCCGTAAGGTTGGGATCCGAGAAGCCTCTCTCTATCAACGAGAGGCCGACACGAGACCTTGAGTGGCGGGTGAGGGTCCAAATTCCTAATTTCTTCAATTTTGTGGTGACGCGCGAGAAACAGAAGAGCACCTCGGAATTTGGACCCTCACCCGCGCCTCGAAGACGAGGCGCGGCCTCTCCCTGATAGAGAGCGGCTAGGATTCGGAGTCGGAATCGTCGGATGTATGCGGATCGTTCGGTCCGAAGGCTACGCCTCGTTTCGAGGCTTTGATGAAGTTCAGCATCTCGATTACTTCAAGCGTCAGCGCGGTGGATTTTTCCAGGCGATCTATTGCCATCTTTAGATTCTGGCGGGCGCCGAATAGCGTTGTGAAGGCGTGTCTCAGGGCGTGAATCGATTTTGAGGGAATCCCTGCGCGCTTGAGTCCTACTACATTGATGCCGCGCAGCGTATGCGTGCCGTCCATTATGCAGAACGGCGGCACGTCGCGGCTGGTGCGGGAGAGGCCGCGCATCATCGCGAGCCGCCCGATGCGTGTGTACTGATGCACAACGCAGTTGCCCGAGACCAGCGCGCGGTCGCCCAGCTCGACCCATCCTGCGAGCAGCGCGCCGCCGGCGATGATGGTCGAGTTGCCGATGCGGCAATCGTGCGCGACGTGCGCATTCTGCATCATGAAGTTGTCGTCGCCCATGATGGTGACGTCGCCGTGCTCGCTGCCGCGATGGACGGTGGAATATTCGCGGAAGACGTTGCGATCGCCGATTTTCACCGAGCGCGCGACGCCGGTGTAGGTCAGGTCCTGCGGCTCGTCGCCGATTACCGCGCCGGGATGAAGCACGTTGTCGGCGCCGAGTTCGGTGATGCCGAGAATCGTGACGTGGCCAATCAGCCGCGTGCGGGCGCCGACGCGAATTTTACCGTCGAGCATGCAGAGCGGACCGACTTCGACGCCGGCGGCCAGCTCAACGCCGGGACCTATCACCGAAGTCGGATGAATGCGCGCCGGCGCGTCGCTCGTCAATTGAGGAGCCTGCGCTTTTTGAGATCGTCGTGATGCTCGTTGTCGGCGGGCTTGGTCGAGCCCTCGACCCGGTAATCGCCGGAGGCCCAGGTGCCGAGGTCGATCAGCTGGCATCGCTCGGAGCAGAAAGGACGAAAGCGATTTTGCGGAGTGAGGTCAGCGGGCTTTTTGCAGATGGGACAGGACATCGCGTGGTACCTGTTTAGAAAATTGTCAGATGGGCAAGCGACGCGCAACGTGGGCGGGACGGGACCCCAGATTTGTGGGGATGCGCGCTAACCTAACCCCTAACCCCTTCCCACTGTGGGAAGGGGCACCGGTCACGCGGAGGGGGTGCGACCTAACGTAGAGCGCACGCATTCGACGCTGTTGTGCGCCGAGTGCTCGCCTGAGCGCTCATGCTCAGGCGGGCGCGAAGACCTTATGCCGATCGTCAGCTACGCTCAGGGATTCGCGCCCTGGCGCATAACGAAAACGCTGCCCTTGGGGCCGATGCGCACGCAATTCACGTCCGTGCGAATAAACTCCGGCGTACAGATCGGCTGATCGACGGCCGGACATTTGTAAAGGTTCGGCTCGATCGGCTGACACTTGTCGAGCGCGAAATTTACTGCCACCGGATGTTCGGGCGGAACATCCGCGGTCTGCGACGAGCATCCGCCGAGCGCGAGCATCCCCAGCCCGGCGGCAAGCGCCGCTGCTGGAATGATTCGCAGTCCCTGTTCGCGAATTTTCGAGACAACAACTTTTCGGGTCCGCATCGAGTTCTCCTCTGAGCCAGTTGAGGCGGTGGTCCGCCTGTTTCGCCGCTCAAGCGAGCCGCGCCGGAGATAATCGCGCGCTGCGGATTGTATTACACGATGCGCGGGCTGCCTAAAAGAGGGGCGATCGATGTCGATCAGGCCCGCCGTCCGCGCTAAGTGAACGGCACCAGCATCGGTACGCGGCGCTGATAAGCTGCGTAAGCCTCCGGTCCGAGCTCAGTCGAAAGAAACCGCTCCTCGGCGCGCGCCTTCAGCCAGAGACCGAACACGATAAACATCAGACCCAGTATCGCTGTTGGCGTCGCCGACGCGGCCGCCGTGGTAAGGGTCGCGGCAATGAGTCCGGTGTAAATCGGATGGCGCACGAGGCCGTAGGGTCCCGTATCGACGATGTGATGCCCTTCTTTGCGCGTGATCGAGCCCGACCACAGCCGCCCAAGATGGATTCGGGCCCACCACGCAAACAGGATCCCGGCGAAGGTCAGTCCCGCCAGCAGATACGCGCCGTTGTAGCCGACATGCCAGATTCGCCTGAGGCCGAGCGCCCGCGCGGTAAAATGCGAGAGCAAGATGAGGCCGACTCCGGTGAACGCGCGGTAGGCCCATACATCCCACGTCGCGAGGCGCTTTTCCGTGGGGCCAGACCAGAATGACGCGGCGGCCCACGTGACGATCCATCCGATCCAGGCAATAGCGAACAACGATGCGGGGCTCATAATGCTCGCGACTTTATAGCTCGACTAGGGGACGGAGAACCAGATCACGGCGAGCGGGCTCTGGAATCTCGAACTGGCAAATCCAGGCGCTGCCAAGTTTTGCCGGAATCCCGCCGCCCGCAGTTTTCTGCGGGCGGCGGGTTCGCTAAGCCGAAGCGCTAAAAGCCTATCGGTATTATGCTGAGGCACTGGGCGACGTTGTCACCCGTTTCGCTGTCAGGAAGCAGCGCCTCCCACGCTCCGTCGGTGCCGGTGCTTGACTCGTGCCTGTCGTACAAATCCAAGCCGGCATTGATACTTTCGTTGCCGTTCACGTGGCTCAGTGTAGTGGGCGAAGTAGGCGCAGTGTTGAATCCAACGGACGTATTCGACGTGCCAAAGACGCAAGCGGCGATTCCGTTGGCTTGAACGTCGAGATCCATAGTCTCCGTTACGCTATTAGCCGAAGTCGAATTTCCGCTCGTTTGGTCGAGGATCGGGTTCCCGGAAGGGGTACCTGTGTCGCACGGGGTGGGCGTAGTTTGGGTGCAGGTATTCCTATATAAGGCCGCAACTCCGGTCGCCTCGACCGCATCATTAAACGTGAACACGAAATCGGGCACCCCCGCGGCCTCTGCGCTACTGATCGCGTGCCAGTAGACGAACTGATCATAATCGGTGCCGGCCGTATCGGTATCAGAAATTAGGTTCCACGCGTTTGTCGATGTCGGCGGAGTTACCGTAAGGCCAGCCGGCGGGTCGAGTACGTTAAGCGAGAGAATCACCAGTTCATTCTCCAGACCGGTCGAGCCTCCGTACGGAATGGTTATGCTCTCCTCTGGGCCGTTGGTGTTAGAAGTCCCGCTCTCAGCCACCGCCGGCGTAGGAGTAGCCGTAGGAGTCGCCGTCGCGGTTGCGGTCGCAGTTGCCGTCGCGGTTGCAGTCGCCGTAGCGGTTGCCGTGGCGGTCGCGGTCGCCGTGGCGGTTGCCGTCGCGGTCCGCGTAGCGGTCGCAGTAGGCGTAGCCGTTGCCGTGGCGGTTGCCGTCGCGGTTGCAGTAGCCGTCGCCGTGGCGGTCGCAGTCGCCGTTGCGGTTGGCGTCGGCGTTGCGGTTGCCGTCGCAGTCCGCGTAGCGGTCGCAGTAGGCGTAGCCGTTGCCGTGGCGGTTGCCGTCGCGGTTGCAGTAGCTGTCGCCGTGGCGGTCGCAGTCGCCGTTGCGGTTGGCGTCGGCGTTGCGGTTGGGGTCGCTGTCGGCGTCGGGGTTGGTGCAGATGACGGAATCACCGTCGTGGTCCCGCTCCATGATCCACTGGTATGGTCCGTGTAATGGAACCGAACGTTGATGTGGTCGACCGTATCGGTCGAGCAGACCTCTGCTGTGAATGTTGCTCCTTGCGGCGCATGCCCAGTCTGGTTTCCGCAGACGTTCGACACCGCCGACCCTTGATAGACCGACGGACTGCTCTGATCGCCTGACGGAAACCAATCGCCGCCGTCGTTTAGCGGATCATCATAGGTCTGAGTCGGCAGGCTGATAGTCAACGGATGAACGGTCTTGTCGGGGCAGACTACTTGGAGCGTGACTGTGCCGTTGCTAAAGGTCACCATCGCTGCTGGATGGTTTCCGGGCATTGTGAAGTCGTATCCGGCGGACACGGTGTCGCCAGCTTTAATCGGCAGATTACCTTCCATCGAGCCCGAGATTGTGACGGTGTTGCAGCCGAAGGCGAAGGCCTGGTCAGGCTTGGCGACACCGATCACCACCAGAAGGGCGAAGCTGAAAACCGAAAATGTGAAGATGGACGACTTCGGTCGCGACATGATCCCCTCGCACGTGCTGCGCCGTAACGAACCTCTGCCGGAATCCCGCCGCCCGCAGTTTTCTGCGGGCGGCGGGTTCGCTAACCCGAAGCTCTAAAAGCCTATCGGTATTATGCTGAGGCACTGGGCGACGTTGTCACCCGTTTCGCCGGTAGGAAGCAGCGCCTCCCACGCTCCGTCGGTGCCGTTGGCTAACTCGAACCTGTCGTACAAATCCAAGCCGGCATTGATACTTTCGTTGCCGTTCACGTGGTTCAGTGTAGTGGGCGAAGTAGGCGCAGTGCCGAATCCAACGGACGTATTTGACGTGCCAAAGACGCAAGTGGCGAGTCCGTTGGCTTGAACGTTGAGATCCGCAGTCTCCGTAACGCTATTAGCCGACGTCGAATTTCCGCTCGTTTGGTCGAGGATCGGGTTCCCCGAACTATCGACGCACGGGGTAGGCGTAGTTTGGGTGCAGGTATTCCTATATAAGACCGCAACTCCGGTCGACTCGACCGCATCATTAAACGTGAACACGAAATTGGGCACCCCCGCGGCCTCTGCGCTACTGAGCGCGTGCCAGTAAATGAACTGATCGTAATCGGTGCCAGCCGTATCGGTATCAGAAATTAGGTTCCACGTGTTTGTCGATGCCGGCGGAGTTACCGTAAGGCCAGCCGGCGGGTCGAGTACGTTAAGCGAGAGAATGACCAGTTCATTCGTCATACCGGTCGACCCTCCGTACGGAATGGTTATGCTCGTCTCTGCGCCGTTGGTGTTAGAATTCCCGCTCTCAGCCACCGACGGCGTAGGAGTCGACGTAGGAGTCGCCGTCGCTGTTGCGGTGGCGGTTGCCGTTGCGGTTGCCGTCGCCGTCGCGGTCGCCGTTGCCGTCGCGGTTGCTGTCGCGGTTGCAGTTGCCGTCGCAGTTGCGGTCGCCGTGGCGGTTGCCGTCGCGGTCGCGGTCGCCGTGGCCGTCGCAGTTGCGGTCGCCGTGGCGGTTGCCGTCGCGGTCGCAGTCGGCGTAGCGGTCGCAGTTGGGGTTGGGGTCGGGCCCGTGCTGATACATCCACCTTCGCAGTTGCTCGTTCCGTAGTTACATTTGACCGACGTAATGCTGCTGAGGTTGGGCAGGGTTACCCCGTTGAGGGTAAAATCGGTGCAACTCTCTATATACTCACGCTTGCCAAGACCGTCCAAAAGGGCGTCGGCCGCCGTGGTTGCCCCCGATAGAATTCCGAAGCCCGAGCCGTCGAGCTTCGTGTGGTTGCCGCCATCAAGATTTCCCGATGGGCCAAAGTTAAAAACACCGGTCGAGCCCAAGCCTTGCCCAGGAAGGTACTGCCAGTTCGACCCTATAGTGCCCGGCGTGTCGCCCGGGTGTACCAGGGAGCTTCCGGCCGCTAGTGATGCCGTACCGCTGGTGAAGCTTGGCGCATTAAAGAGCAGCGCGGTCAAGGTGTCGGCTTGATCTGTCCCAGCGCTCCCGGTGTTGCACAAAACGATGGAGAGCGTCTGCGCTGTAGTGTTCAGCGTGAACACTGCACTGCAGGCGATCTGGTCTCCGTCGTCTGGCGCCGTACCCATGGGTGAAAAGGTCTCGGAGAAAATTGTGGGCGGAGTTGCATTAGCGCTGCAGACCATGGAGAGCAGCAACGCTAAAGCCCATCCAAAAGTCGTTTTCCGAAGAACCATCATAGAAACCTCCCATATCTATGCAGGCATTAGGCAAACACCAATTCCAATCTCCAACTATGTATTAGCCTCTCTTGTGTCAAATATACTTATTGTAGTATTAGTTGGGCCAAATATACTTATTGTAGTAGTATTTGCGCAAATATATACTTATTGTAGCAATGGTTGAGCGCTAAGACATATCTTGCGACCATAAGAAAATCGGCCACCTGATTTGTCCAAGCCGCGCTATCGAGCAGGTTCCAACTCCGGTCTTCAGGAGAGTGGCCTTCGAATCCCGGTCAGACGGGGAAGTGGAAGGATTCCTTTGCGGACTCTGTAGCTCGACTAGGGGACGGAGAACCAGATCACTGCCAGTGGCGGCATCTCGATTGCGATCGAATGCGAAAATCCGTGCCACGGAATCGCGTCCGCCTCGACGCCGCCCATGTTGCCGGTGTTGGAGCCTCCGTATGCCGCCGAATCGGTGTTGAGAATCTCGCGATAGAATCCGGGGCCGGGCACACCGACGCGATAACGGCTGCGCAGCACCGGCGAGAAATTACCCACGCAGATGACGCGGCGGCCGGTGCTCGGCGCTACTCGCATGAAGGCAATCGTGTTGCTGTCGGCGTCGTCGGCCTCGAGCCATCGAAAACCCGCGGGGTCGGTGTCGGCCTCCCACAGCGCGGGCTCGTCGCGGTAGATGCGATTGAGGTCGCGCACCAGCGCCTGCAGCTCGCGATGGTCGGAATACTCGAGCAGGTTCCAGTCGATGCTCGAATCGTGATCCCACTCGCGCCACTGGCCGATTTCCTCGCCCATGAAGATGAGCTTCTTGCCCGAGCGCGCCCACATGTAGGCGAACAGCGCGCGCTGATTCGCGAACTGGCGCCAGCGGTCGCCGGGCATCTTGGCCAGCATCGCGCGCTTGCCGTGCACGACTTCGTCATGCGAGAGCGGCAGCACGAAATTTTCGCTCCACGCGTAGAGCAGGCCGAAGGTGAGATCGCGATGATGGTAGCGGCGGTAGATTGGATCGAGCGTGAAGTACTCGAGCGTGTCATGCATCCAGCCCATGTCCCACTTGAAGCCGAAGCCGAGACCGCCCATGAAGACCGGGCGGCTGACTCCCGTCCAGGCGGTGGATTCCTCGGCGACCATCATGATGCCCGGGTTGAGGCGGTACACGTCCTGGTTGAGCTTCTTGAGGAACGAGATCGCGTCGAGGTTCTCGCGCCCGCCGAATGCGTTGGGAATCCATTCACCTTCGCGGCGCGCGTAGTCGAGGTAGATCATCGAGGCGACCGCGTCGACGCGCAGGCCGTCGGCGTGGAACTCGCCCAGCCAGTAGAGCGCGCTGGCGGTCAGAAAGTTGCGCACCTCGGCGCGGCCGTAGTTGAAGATATACGTGCCCCATTCGGGATGGTCGCCCTGGCGCGGATCGGCGTGCTCGAAGAGCGCGGTGCCGTCGAAGCGGCCGAGGCTGAACTCGTCCTTGGGAAAATGCGCGGGCACCCAGTCGAGGATCACGCCGATGCCGCGCCGATGCAGCTCGTCGATGAGATAGCGCAGGTCGTCGGGACTGCCGAAGCGCGCGGTCGGCGCGAAGTAGCCGCTGACCTGGTAACCCCACGAGCCGCTGAACGGATGCTCCATCACGGGCATCAGCTGGATGTGGGTGAAGCCCATGCTCGTAACGTAGTCGCCGAGCATCGGCGCCATCTCGCGATAGGTCAGCGGGCGATGGCCCTCCTCGGGCACGCGGCGCCATGAGCCGAGATGAACCTCGTAGATCGAAATGGGACTTTTGATCCATTCGCGGCGCGCCCGCTCTGCAAGCCAGTCTGCGTCGTGAAACTCGTACTTCGATTGGTAAACGACGGAGGCGGTCGCGGGCGGCGCTTCCATCCGCTGTGCGAAGGGATCGCTTTTCAGCAGCAAGTCGCCGTCGCGCGTGCGAATTTCATATTTGTAATTGGCGCCCGGGCCGACGCCGGGGATGAACAGCTCCCACACGCCCGAGCTGCCGAGCGTACGCATCATGTGGATGCGTCCGTCCCAGCGATTGAAGTCGCCGACCACGCTGACGCCGCGCGCGTTGGGCGCCCACACCGCGAACGACACACCGCGGATGCCCGACATCTCGCGCACGTGCGCGCCGAGCTTATCGTAGGCGCGGTCGTCTCGCTGCTCGCCCCACAGATGAAGATCGAGGTCGCCGAGCGTCGGCAAGAACGAGTACGGATCGTGAATTGTGATCGATTCGCCGCCGGGGTAGTGAATTTCGAGCTCGTACGGAAAAATCGAGACGCGGCCGTCAACGGTCGCTTCGAACAGTCCCGCCGGGTCGAGCCGCCGCATCGGCCGCGGCGCGTCGCCATGCACGAGCAGGCTTATCGACGACGCGTCGGGGCGAAACGCGCGCACCACGATGTGCTTGCCGTCGGGATGCGCGCCGAGAATCGAATGGGGATCGTGATGCTGCAGCGCCAACAGGCGTTCCAGCTCTCCGGATGGCGCGCCAGAGCCGATGAGTTCAGCCTTCATTTTCCATCACGAAGTCTAAACGATAGATTCGTCCCAAGCGACCCGCAGCCGCGAGAGGGTAGCGATCTAATTTGGGCACAAATTTGAAAATGGAGCCTACAAAGAAAGCGACAACCGTTTGGCCTTGGTGGTGGGTGATCGTGATTTTATTCCCTATCCCGTTCAGCCCGTGGCGGCTTGGAATTATCTGTTCTGTGGCTTTTATCTTCTTGATGGTTTTGCTGAAAGCCAGATTCAAAGTAGCCCACCACCAAGTATATTAGTTGAGATGATTGTAAAGCGGCCCTTCGCGATTGTTACGAGCGTGGCGTTGCTGCTCTCCTGGGCATGTTTGCCGACGGCAGTACCTGTTCCTCCCGCCAAAGTACAGACCGGCCAAGGCGGAACGTGCGGAAACATACACGGAGCTTTTGTCGAGACCGGCAGGATCCTCACACCACGCGCCCTTCATACCGCGACGCTGCTGAACGACGGCACGGTCCTGATCGCAGGCGGGATAACCGGACAACCATCGACAGCGCTCGATTCAAGTGAGATCTTCGATCCCTCTACAGGGACGTTTCTCAGCTCGGGAACGATGACCGTCCCTCGGCAGCAGGCGGTCTCGGTGCGATTACCAGATGGCCGCGTCCTCATAGCTGGGGGATTTTCGAAAGGTATTGGGCAACTCCCTTTATACCTCGCTGACGTATTAAACGTCCGTTCAGATCTTGCCTTGGTTACGATTGAGATCTACGACCCTAAGACAAAATCTTTCACGCCTGTTGGATCAATGGACCAGGCACCAGATTCGGCGACTCTTCTCGATAGCGGTGAGGTCTTGCTAGTCGGCCAAACCACGGCGACTCTGTTCGATCCGGACAAGGCAACGTTCATGCCGACGGGCGGACCGACTATGAGGCGATACCACCCTGCGGCAGTCAAATTACGCGACGGGAGAGTACTTTTCGCTTGCGAGGGGGCGAATGAAGAAGATCGCAGATCCGCTGAAGTCTACGATCGGCAGTCCGGCCGGTTTACTAGAACCGGAGAGATGCCGCAAATTTTCGGCTGGTGCCACGCTACTCTTCTAACGAGTGGGCAAGTGCTTGTAACGGGCTACTCAGGAGATTCTCCGGGACAGGCTGACCTTTATGACCCTCAGAGTGGCCGTTTCACCTCCGTTGGCAACTTTCCATTCAGAGTGGCTGACCCGATGCCGTCGCTCCTCCATGACGGACGCGTTCTCGTAACCAGCATCGGATTTCCTCTATATCCAATTCGTAAGGACGGCTTGACCGCGCACATGTACGATCCGACCTCAAAGACATTCGAGTCGCTCGGCGCAATCCCGCCGGATCGAATAAAGTACACCAGCACCACTCTAACGGATGGCTCCGTGCTCCTCGCGGGCGGCGGTGCCGATCATTCTCCGTTCTACGCGGAAACGTCGCTGCTATATTGCCCCTAGAGAAATCATTCAATACGGCAGGACCAGGCGAGTCTCAGTCTTTAGTGCTTCCATCGCTTTATCTCCAAAGATCGGCTCGAAGTCGACGGTAGCGGATCGGATATTAGACCGACTCGGCGCGAACTCAGTAAAAAAACGAATCGGGATTAGTGCCCTAATTTGAATCGGGCTGAGGACAGCCGCAGTCGGAAGTGGCTGACTTCAATTTCCATCCCGAAATATCCATGAACATTCCGTGCTGCCAGTAAGACGCCCCGCACTTTCTGCATTCTCTATCAAAATGGAAAGTGCCTTCCGGTTCGGCGGGCGCCGGCTCGCGTCGAAGGTTAAGCAGTTCCAGGTCGTGATTTGCCCCGAGAGTCTGGCAGCGCATCGTTCACCTGCCTTCCACCCTTTCAATCTGGTTACCGACCGACCATAACCGATCAGTTCACGAGTTCAAAAAAACCTTCGTTTCCCAATACGAAGTCTAAACGATAGATTCGTCGTAAGCCGTAAGCAAACCAGCGTCCGCAGGAGAAACGACGATGAGTTCCGCGCCGACCCGCATCCAAGCGAACAATCTGCCGGGCTTCGACCCGCAGATGGGGCAGCTCGAAGTGCTCGAGCCGGGAATCGCGATGTTCCACGGCTTCGCCAACGTTGCGTTCGCGTACGGGCGCGGCGAAATGGTCGTCGTCGATACCAGCTCGCGGCAGATGGGCCCGACGGCGGTGCGCGCGATTCGCGAGGTCAGCGACGAGCCGTTCGCGTTCCTGATCTATACGCATGGCCACGGCGATCACGCCTTCGGCACCGAGGCGTTCATCGCCGACGCGCTCGCGCGCGGGCATGCGCGGCCGAAAATCTGGGCACACGAGGACGTCGCCGCCCGCTTCAAGCGTTACGCGTTGACCAGCGGATGGCAGGCGCATATCAATGCGCTCCAGTTCGGCGGCATGTTCGCGACGCAGGGACTCTTCGAGCCCGAGTCGTTCACCTACCCCGACCTGGTTTATCGCGACGAACAATTTCTCGACCTGGTCGGCGAGCCCGTCGAGCTGCATCACGCGATGGGCGAGACCGACGACGCGACTTGGGTCTGGATGCCGACGCGGCGGCTGGCGATGGTCGGCGACTTGATCGTCTCGTCGATGCCGAACACCGGCAACCCCAACAAGGTGCAGCGCTACACGCTGGCGTGGGCCGAGACGCTCGAGGCGATCGCGAAGCGCGCGCCGCGTTACCTTCTGCCGGGCCACGGGCCCGCGTATCGCGGCGAGCAGCTATGCGGCGAAGTGCTGCGCGAGACGGCGCGCGCAATCCGCGTTATCCACGATGAAGTCGTGCGGCGGCTCAACGCGGGCGAGTGGCCGGTGGACATCGTCGAGGCCGACATTTCAATACCGGACGACCTCGCGGCGAAGTCCTACCTGCAGCCGATCTACGGATGCGTCCCGTTCGTGGTGCGCGACGTCATCCGGCGTTACGCGGGATGGTGGTCGGGCGAGCCGTCGCAAATGTTCCCGGCGACGCGGATGGAACGCAGCGCTGACATCGTCGAGCTGTGCGGGCGCGACGCGATCATCGCAAAAGCGCGCGCCCTCAAGGATGCGGCCCAACTCAAGCGCGCGCTGGCAGTGGCGGAGATCGCGCTGAACGCGAATCCGTCGGACCATGAGGCGATCACGCTGAACGCCGAGATACTCGAGGAGATGGCGGCCGGCGAGCGCTCGTTCATCGCGCGAAATTTCTTTGCCGGCGCCGCCCGCCAACTCCGCGAGCGCGCAAAATAGCCCGCCTGCTAGCGCTGTCCAATCCAATCGGCGCGTGCCACCGCGCGCCATCGAGCGCGAATCGCTTCGTACTCAGCGGGCGGCAACGGTCCTGCGCCGGCGTGCGCGATATTTTGCGCGACGCGCTCGGGCCGTGTCGTGCCGACGATCGCGGTGGTCACGCCCGCGGTGCCGAGCGTGAATCGAAGCGCGATCGCGGCCGCGTCGTCGACGCCGCGATGGAGAAAATCGTAGTCGAGCGCCTTCAGGCGATCCCAATACGGCCGATGGTACCAGTCGGCGGGCGGCTGCTTGCCGTGACGCCACGCCGCGTTCGCAAGAGGCCGCTTGACGATGACGCCCATCCCGCGCGCGGCCGCTTTGGGCAGCACGCGATCTATCGCCTCCTGGTCCGCGATGCTCACCGAAATCTGAAGCGTGTCGAACGCGCCGCTTTCGACCGCGTACAGCGCTTCATCGGAGTCGGCGCTGCATCCCACGAAGCGCGCCTGTCCGCGCTCGCGAGCCTTGTGGAGAACCTCGATGATGCGGCCGTCCTTGAGCGTTGCAAGCGGCGGGCTGTGGAACTGCATCACGTCGACATGGTCGGTGCGCAGGTTCTTGAGACTGAGCTCGATACTCCGCGCCAGCATCGCGGGCTCCCAATCGTTAGCCGCATAGCCTGAAGCGCGCTCCGACGCGGACCCGAGCCGCGCATGCCCGCATTTCGTCATCAGGACGACTTCGGCGCGCCGCCCGGCGATCGCCTTACCGATCAGCGACTCGCCATCGGCATAGCACTCGGCGGTATCGATCACATTGATGCCCGCATCGAGCGCAGTATTGAGGATCTTATCAACCTTCTTCTGCGCAACCGCCTGGTAGCCAATTTCAGAACCGCCAAACCCAAGCGTACTGACGCGCAGCCCGGTCTTCCCCAACGCGCGGTATTCAATTGCCATAAGAAGAAAAAAAGATACGAGGAACAGCCAAGCGAGGCAAAGTAATTCCTTCAACCCCATTCCGCAACCGAAGGGTTGCGTTTCGTCCACGAATGGCGGTATCGTAAGCGCAACTCGGAGGTTGCATATGGCGACAAACACTGACCGCATCGAGAAAAGCGTCCTGTTGCGCGCGTCGCGCGAGCGCGTGTGGCGCGCGATCAGCGACTCCAGGCAGTTCGGCAGCTGGTTCGGCGTCGATTTCGACGGCCCTTTCGTCGCCGGCGCCAGCATCACGGGAAAGATCGTTGGGACGACCGTGGACCCGGAAGTCGCCAAGCGCCAGAAACCGCACGAGGGGTTGCGTTTTGAGTTCGCGGTCGATCGCGTAGAACCGATGCGATTGTTCTCATTTCGATGGCATCCGTTCGCCGTCGACTCCAGCGTCGATTACTCGAAAGAGCCCTCCACCCTCGTGGTGTTCCAGCTGGAGGAAGCATCGGACGGCATAATGCTGACCGTCACCGAATCTGGCTTCGACCAAATCCCGCTCGAGCGGCGCGCCAAAGCCTTCGCCGCCAACGAGCAGGGATGGGCTGCGCAGATGACGCTGATCGAGAAATACCTCGCGCAGCGCGCGGCAGGCTGAACCGCCGGTCATGGCACGACTATCTCTTGGCGCCGCGGCGAGACGAGCCGACGCGGCGCTCCTCTTCACGGCGCTGGGTGACGAGACTCGTCTGCGAATCGTCGCTCGGCTCTGCGCGGGCGGACCATTGCCGATCACCCGGCTCGCGGCTGGCGAGACGGTCTCGCGCCAGGCGATCACCAAGCACCTGCACGCACTCGAGGAGGCCGGGCTTGCACGCGGCATGCGCACAGGCCGGCAAAGCGTATGGCAGCTGCGCGCGAACCGTCTCGCCGACGTACAGCGATACCTCGATCAGATTTCGCACGATTGGGACGCAGCGTTATCCCGCCTGCGCGCCTTCGTGGAATCAGACGAGCAATAAGAAAGGGCCGGATGTGTTCCGTCCGGCCCTTCATGAATTCAGAGCTGTGTATCGCTCAGGCGGCTTGCTTGGTCTCGATTGCCAGGCTCTCTTCCGCGATCGAGCCGCGCTTGGAGAACGTGACCGCGATCGCAAGCGCGATGATCGATATCACCACGATCGACACGCGCAGCGCCGTCACGCCGCCTAGCGAAACCGTCGTGAACGGCGCCGCCAGAATCGCAACCAGGTTCATCACCTTGATCATCGGATTCAGCGCCGGGCCCGCCGTGTCCTTGAACGGATCGCCGACCGTGTCTCCTACCACCGACGCCTTGTGCACGTCAGTGCCCTTCCCTCCCAGGAACCCGTCCTCGACTTTTTTCTTGGCGTTGTCCCAGTTGGCACCCGCATTGGACATGAAGACTGCCATCAACTGTCCCGTCAGGATCGTGCCGCCGAGGAATCCGCCGAGTGCGCCCGCGCCGAGCCCGAAGCCGACCAGCAGCGGTGAGAAGACCGCAAGGATTCCGGGGCCGAGCAGTTCTTTCTGCGACGCCGCCGTGACGATATCGACGCACGCGCCGTAGTCGGGCAGCTCTTTGCCCTCCATGATTCCCGGATGGGTGCGAAGCTGGCGGCGCACCTCGAACACGATCTGGTACGCCGCGCGGCTAACGGCTTTGATCGCGAACGAACTGAACAGGAACGGCACCGCGCCGCCGATCATCAGGCCGACGAACACGGTCGGCATGTTGATTTGCACGCCAATCGCGCCGAGATGCGCCTCGTCGATAAACGACCGGAACAGCGAGACGGCGGCGAGCACCGCGGTCGCAATCGCGAGGCCCTTCGTCAGCGCCTTGGTGGTATTGCCGATCGCGTCCATCCAGGACAGCGTCTTCGACGCCTCCTCCTGATGGATTCCGCCCATCTCGAAGATGCCGTGGGCGTTGTCGGTGATCGGTCCGTAGGTATCCATCGCGAGGATGAAGCCGGTGGTCGTGAGCAAGCCGAGGCCGGTCAGCGCGATTCCGTAAAACTGCAGCGCGAGCGACTCGTGGAAAATCGCCATCGCGCCGATAATCGCGGCCGCAATCACCAGCAGCGCCCAGACCGACGACTCGAGCCCCTCGGCCATCCCCGACAGGATCAATGTAGCCGGGCCGGTGCGCGCCGCCATCGCGGTTTCCGTGACGGGACCTTTGTCGGGATGGGTAAAATAGTTGGTGAGCCACAGCGTCACGACGGCGAGAATTATTCCGAGCGAGGCGCAGCATGCGAAGCGCCAGTCGGTCGCGCCCGTGCGCGGGTCGTCGAGGTAGAGATAGTTCACGACGAAAAATCCGATCACGGATGCCACTGCCGAGGTCATGTAGCCGATATTGATCGGGCGCATCGGGTCGAGCATTTTGCCCGCCGGCACGCGCACCGCCATGATTCCGATAATCGAGGAAAACACGCCGACGCCGCGCAGGATGAGAGCGAACATGATGAGCTTGACGGCGAACGCGCCCGCGTACTGGCCGTAAGCGGCGATAAAGTCGGATTCCTGCAGCGCGTAGGCCGCCAGGATGATCGCGGCGACGAGAGTAACCTCGTACGACTCGAACACGTCCGCTGCCATGCCGGCGCAGTCGCCGACGTTGTCGCCAACGTTGTCGGCAATCGTCGCGGGATTGCGCGGATCGTCTTCGGGCAAGTCCTGCTCGATCTTGCCGACCAGGTCGCCGCCGACGTCAGCCGCCTTTGTGTAGATTCCGCCGCCGACGCGCATGAACAGCGCGGCCAGCGAGCCGCCGAAGCCGAAGCCGACCAGGACCTTCATCGCGTTTTCGCGGAACACCAGGAAAATGATCGTCGCGCCGAGCAGGCCCAGCCCGACCGTGAACATCCCCGACACTCCGCCCGCCTTGAACGCGAGTTCCATCGCGTCCTTGAAGCTGGTGAGCGCGGCGTTGGCGCTGCGGACGTTGCCCTTGACCGCCAGCCACATCCCGACGTAACCGGCGCCGTACGACGCTGCGACGCCCATCAGGAACGCGATCGAGATTCCGAGCGGCAGATACAATCCCTGATAGACCTGCCTGTACATCAGGAACAGCGCGACGAAGATGACGGCGACGAACCAGACCATGGTTCTGACCTGGCGTCCGAGATACGCCATCGCGCCAAGTTCGATCGCGTCGGACACGTCGGTCATCGATTTGGGTCCGGGGTCGGCAGCCAGCACTACGCGTATCAACACGACACCGTAGCCCAGCGCGACCAGCGCCGAGACCAGTACCAGCCACAGGATCATTACCTGTCCGCTGGATAAAGTGGGCAGAACGATATTCGATTCGCTCATCGCAATCCGAGTCTCCTGAAAGGTCGAGGTTTGATTTAAGGGCAGTGCCCGCTGTGCAATTGAATCAGTGAGATACGCCGATAATAGTCGCGCGATCACCCTCTGGGTATCTGGCGCAGTCTAGGTTTTCCTGAAAGCGAAGTCCATATCGGCGAGGTGCTCTCCCTGCGTCATTCTGAGCGCTGCGAAGAATCCCAAATCTTTTGGTGGTGCCCTGGTTTGAAATCCGCTTTAGTATCTGACCGATGCTTGGACTGTTCGAGCGGAGTCGGCAAAAGCTGCCGGGCCAAACCATGGCCGAATACGCGCTCATACTCGCGGCCGTGGCGGTTGTCGCCTACGGGCTGACTCCAACCTCGGGCTACAACTTCCTTGACGATGCGATCAACGGCTTGATTGCGAAAGTCATATCGCTACTGTAGCGAAACCCCAGAATCCATCCTCCTCGGTTGATTCCTCCAATCGCGGTATGTTTATCTGTAAGGTTCAACCGCCATGAATGTAAATATCGAAGAACCCAACAGTCTCCGGCGCAAACTTACGATTGAAGTCGAGCCCGACGAAATCAAGAGCGAGCTGGATCGCGCCTACAACGAACTGAAACGCGGCGTGGTGCTCAAGGGCTTCCGCCCCGGCCATGCGCCGCGCAACCTGCTCGAGCGATTCTTCGGCGAACAGGTTCGCGGCGAAGTCGTTCAGCGCCTCGTCGAGGAATACACCAAAAAGGCCCTCGAGGAGCATGACCTCAAGCCCGTGGTCGCGCCCGAAATCGTCACCGAGCAGACTGACCTGCAGAAAGACCTCGCGCTCAAGTTCAGCGCGACCTTCGACCTGCGCCCCAAAATAGAGGTCAAGGACTACGACGGACTCAAGGTGCCCGAGTTCAAAGCCGAGGTCACTGACGAGCAAGTGGAAGAGGCGATCGCGCGATTTCGCGAGCGGCAGGGAACGCTCAAGAAGGTCGAGGATCGCACCGTCGTCCAGGAAGGCGACTACGCGCTCGCGTCGATCGAAGCGTTCGAGGACGGCAAGCCGCTGTCGAGCACGAAAACCGAAGATCGTCTGGTCGAGGTTTCCGAGCGCGCGCTCGCGCATGGCGTTCACGAAGCGCTCATCGGCGCGGAGCTGAACAAAGAGATGAAGGCCTCGAAGACCTACGCGGCCGACTACAGTCAGAAAGATCTCGCCGGCAAGACGATCGAATGGCGCGCGACGCCCAAGGAGATCTACCGGCGCGAGCTGCCGACCGTCGACGACGACTTCGCCAAGGACCTCGGCGACGAGAACCTCGAGGCGTTTCGCACCCGCGTCCGCAAAGAGCTGCTCGCGCACGCCGAGCAGGAGGCCAACGCGCGCGCGCGGCAGGGATTGCTCGATCTCGTGATCGAGCGCAACCCGGTCGAGCTGCCCGAGTCGCTGGTCGCGCGCGAGTTGAGCGCGATGGAATCCGAGCTGCATCAGACGCTCGAAGCGGGCGGCCTCTCGCACGAGGACGCCAGCGAGCGCGTCAAGCTGAGCGCCGAGGACCTGAAGACGCGGGCCGAGAAGCGTGCGCGCACGGCGCTGATCGTCGACGCGCTCGCGGAGCAGGAGAAAATCGAAATCGATGACGAAGAACTGGGCGAGCGGGTGGCGGAAATCGTCACGCAGAGCGGGCGCAATCGCGACCGCGCCGCCGAATTCTATCGCAAGGAAGAAAATCGCGAAGCGCTGCGCCAGACGATGCGTCGCGAGAAGGCGCTCGACTACATCCTGAGCCGCGCCAAGCGCGAAGACGCTCCCGCCGAGCCGCGCGAAGACGCACAAACCGAGCCGAAGTAGCATCGCCGCCACGTCTCTTGCGTCCTTTCTTGTGTCATCCCGAGCGAAGCCGAGGGACCCCGGATCTTTCTGGACGCCGGGACAGTTCGACTTCGCTTAAGGCTCGCGGAGCTGAGTTGCCCTCATCCGCTATTCTGAATCCGATGGCTGACGCTGATCGCGACAAGCTGAAACGGACCTTCGATCAGGTCGCCGAGCTTTATGACCGGGCTCGTCCCGACTGCCCGGATCAGATCTTCGACGATCTTTTCGCGCTTTCCGGTCTCGAACGCGACGCCTTCGTTTTGGAGCTCGGATGCGGTACGGGTCACGCTACGCGTCATCTCGCGCGTCGCGGATGCCGCGTTGTCGGCATCGAGCTCGGCGCGAATCTCGCTGCTGTCGCTCGTCGCAATCTCGAGCCGTTCGCGCGCGTCGAGGTGGTTACGGCCGCCTTCGAATCGTGGGAGCCGCGGGAATCGCGGTTCGACATGGTATTCGCCGCCAACTCGTGGCATTGGCTCGACAAGGAAGTGCGCGACCAGAGGGCCGCGCGCGTCCTGAAGCCGGATGGCGTGCTCGCAGTCCTGGATACCGGCGCTCATGCGTTTCCAGATGGGTTCGATCCCTTCTTCACAGAAATCCAACGATGCTACGAGGCAATTGGCGAACCACATCTCGAATGGCCCCCGGCGCTGCCGGAGCAGATGCCCACCGGCGCGAAGAAATCGAGCGCAGCGGCCTGTTCGAGGTTGTCGGCGTCAAGCGCTCGATGTGGACGGTCGACTACAGCGCCGACACGTACATCGACGTGCTCAATACGTATTCGGGACATATCGCCTGGGAGCAATGGAAGCGCGACAAATTGTACGCAGAGGTCCGCAGGCTGATCGGGCAACGGCCCAAAGGACGAATCCGCAAGCACCATCTCAGCATCCTGCACGTCTGCCGCCGCATCGCATGACAGGAACTCCCAGCCTCTCTCTATCAGGGAGAGGCCGACGCGAGACCTTGAGTGTCGGGTGAGGGTCAAAATTCCTCATTCTTCGATTTCCTGGTTCTTGCACTGACAACGCCGCGCTGACTCCGGAAGAAGAAGGGCTCTCGGAAAATGGACCCTCACCGGCGCCGGAGGCGCGGCCTCTCCCTGATAGAGAGAGGCTAAGAACTTCGATGCGCTCAGAATGAGCGCGAAGCGGGTCGAGCTGCCCGAATCGATGCTCGCGCGCGAGCGTGGATTTATTTTGAGCTGTGTCAAGCGTGAAAACGGTGCATCAGAGCAGAATTAGCATCATTGCTACGCAGTTCAGCGCCAAACGCGGTTGCTCGACCATTTCCCAGACGTTACAATTTGAAGGCGTCAGCGGCCTTCACTCAATTGTCGTCGGATCCTGGCTGTGGCGCGGGTCGGAGGTATGAGCAATCTGGTACCGATGGTCGTTGAACAGACCGGGCGCGGGGAGCGGGCGTACGACATCTACTCTCGCCTGCTCAAGGATCGCATCGTCTTTCTCGGCACCGAAATCAACGACGACGTGGCCAACCTGATCACGGCCCAGTTCCTGTTCCTCGAATCCGAAGATCCCGAAAAAGAGATCAACTTTTATATCAACTCGCCGGGCGGGTCGGTGACGGCCGGGATGGCGATTTACGACACGATGGAGTTCATCCGGCCGCCCGTGTCGACGTTATGCCTTGGGCAGGCGGCGAGCATGGCCGCGATCATGCTCCTGGCGGGTGCGAAGGGACGGCGCTATGCGCTGCCGCATTCGCGAATTATCCTGCATCAGCCGCTCGGCGGGATGCAGGGTCAGGCGAGCGACCTCGAAATACACGCGAAGGAAATTTTGCACGCGCGGGAGGAAATCAACAACATCATAATGAAGCACACGGGGCAGAATCTGCGTAAGATTGAGAAGGACACCGATCGCGACTACTTCATGTCGCCGGATCAAGCGGTTGAATACGGGCTGATTGATGAGGTAATCGTTAGCCGAAGGCCGTCCAAGTGAGCCGCGGGAGGCAGTATGGCCAAGCATGACGACCGCTCGGGCAACCTGGTTTGCTCGTTTTGCGGCAAGAGTCAGGACGAAGTTCGAAAGCTGATTGCCGGCCCAACGGTTTATATTTGCGACGAATGCATCGACCTTTGTAACGACATAATCGCCGAGGAGACTGACAGCGAAGAAGCGTTCAGCCAAAGCTCCGCGGTGCCCAAGCCCGCCGAAATCAAGCGGGTGCTCGACCAATACGTGATCGGACAGGAACGCGCCAAGAAAATACTCTCGGTCGCGGTCCACAACCATTACAAACGAATCGACTCACAGATGGTGACGGGCGACGTCGAGCTGCAGAAGTCCAACATCCTGCTGATTGGTCCGACCGGCGTCGGCAAGACCCTCTTGGCGCAAACCCTCGCGCGCTTTCTACAGGTGCCGTTCACGATTGCCGACGCGACCTCGCTGACCGAGGCCGGCTACGTCGGCGAGGACGTCGAGAACATCATACTGTCGCTGCTGCAGAATGCCGACTACGACATCGAGCGATGCCAGCGCGGCATCGTGTACATCGACGAGATCGACAAGATCGCGCGCAAGGGCGATAACCCGTCCATTACGCGCGACGTCTCGGGCGAAGGCGTCCAGCAGGCGCTGCTCAAGATAATCGAGGGCACGATGGCCTCGGTGCCGCCCAAGGGCGGCCGCAAGCATCCGCAGCAGGAGTTCCTGCAGGTCGATACGACCAACATCCTGTTCATCTGCGGCGGCGCGTTCGTCGGGCTCGACGACATTATCCGGCGGCGCATCTCGGGCAAGACGATGGGTTTTCGCGCCGATTTGACGCATCGCGATCCCAAGACCGTCTCCGAGCTTTTGTACGAAGTGCAGCCGGAGGACTTGCTCAAGTTTGGATTGATTCCGGAATTCGTCGGCCGCCTGCCCGTCATCGCGACGCTCGGCGAGCTCGACGAGGAAGCGCTGGTGCGGATTCTCACCGAACCGAAGAACGCGCTGGTGCGCCAGTATCAGAAACTTTTCGACATGGAGAACGTCCACCTGAAATTCACGCAGGGTGCGCTGCGCGCGATCGCGCGCGAGGCGCTCAAGCGCAAGTCCGGCGCTCGCGGTCTGCGCGCCATCATGGAAGCAATCATGGTGGACCTGATGTACGAAATTCCGTCCCAACCCAACATCAAGGAGGTGTTAATCTCGGAGGAAGTGGTTACTCAGAAGGAGCAGCCGCTGCTGGTCTATCAAAAGACCGCCGAAACCGCATAGCTCGGGAGATTCGAGAAGTACAAGATGCTTTTTCGCAATGACAAGAAAGATAATCGCGATGCAACGACGAACGTGGTGCCATTGTTCCCGTTGCGCGAACTGATCGTATTCCCACACGAAGTCTATCCAATCTTCGTCGGCCGCCAGAAGTCCATCAAGGCTCTGGAAGCCGCCGAGGCAAAGAAGACACCGATCCTGCTGGTGACGCAGAAGGACCCCAAGGTGGCCGAGCCCGCGCCCGGCGACCTGTACGCGGTCGGCACGCTCGGCGTGGTCGTGCAGTTGCTGCGACTGCCCGACGGGACAGTCAAGGCGCTGGTCGAGGGCAAGAAGCGCGCGCGCGTGATCCGCTACGTCTCCGACGAGGAATATTTCCAGGTCGAGGCTGAGGAGATCGAGGAAGTCAGCGACCGCTCGACCGAGGTCGAAGCGCTGATGCGCTCGGTGGTCTCGACCTTCGACAACTACGCGCGGCTCAACAAGAAGATCCCGCCCGAGATGGTCACGTCGATCGCCGCGGTCGACGATCCCGCGTTCCTGGCCGACAAGCTGGTCGGGCACCTGGGCATCAAGCTCGAAGACAAGCAGGCATTGCTCGAATCGACCAACCCGGCCGAGCGGCTCGAGAAGATTCTCGGCTACATGCGCTCGGAGCTGGAAATCCTCGAGGTCGAGAAACGCATCCGCTCGCGCGTCAAGAAGCAGATGGAGAAGACGTCCAAGGAGTACTACCTCAACGAGCAGATGCGCGCGATTCAGAAGGAGCTCGGCGAGAAGGACGAATTCAAGAACGAGATCCAGGAGCTGGAAGAGAAGCTCCGGCAGAAGAAGATGCCGGCCGAGGCGCGCGAGAAGTGCGAGCGCGAGATCAAGAAGCTCAAGATGATGTCGCCGATGTCGGCCGAGGCGACCGTCGTGCGCAACTACCTCGACTGGTTCCTGTCGCTGCCGTGGTTCGAGTACACCGAGGACAAGCTCGATATCAAGGAAGCCGAGCGCGTTCTCGAGGAAGATCATTACGGGCTGGAGAAGGTCAAACAGCGCATCCTCGAGTACCTGGCGGTCGAGACGCTGGTCGGCCAGATGAAGGGGCCAATCCTGTGCCTGGTCGGACCTCCGGGCGTCGGCAAGACGTCGCTCGGCAAGTCGGTGGCGCGCGCGACCGGACGCAAATTCGTGCGCGTGTCGCTCGGCGGTGTGCGCGACGAAGCCGAAATCCGCGGGCATCGCAGAACTTACATCGGCGCGCTGCCGGGCAAGGTGATCCAGTCGATCCGCAAGGCCGGATCGTCCAACCCCGTGCTGCTGTTCGACGAAGTGGACAAGATGTCGACCGATTTCCGCGGCGACCCGTCGTCGGCGCTGCTCGAAGTTCTCGATCCCGAGCAAAACTGTACGTTCAACGATCACTACCTCGACTGCGATTACGATTTGTCGAAAGTGATGTTTATCACGACGGCGAATACGCTCGACCGAATCCCGCGGCCGCTGCAGGACAGGATGGAAGTCATCCGGATTCCCGGCTACACGGAAACGGAGAAGCTCAACATCGCGAAAAAGTACCTGCTCAAGAAGCAGCAGGAGGCCAACGGGCTGCGCCCCGAGAACATCGAGGTGTCCGACGGCGCAATCCAGGGCATCATCCGCCATTACACGCGCGAAGCCGGCGTCAGAAATCTCGAGCGCGAGCTCGCGTCCATTTGCCGCAAAGTCGCGGTCGAAGTCGTCAAGACCGATCGCAACGCGCACGTCAAGGTTTCGAGCTCGAGCCTGGGCAAGTACCTCGGCGTCCCGAAGTTCCGCTACGGCACGGCGGAGACCGTACCGCAGGTCGGAGTGGCGACCGGGCTGGCGTGGACAGAGCTCGGTGGCGAGCTGCTCAGCGTCGAGGTGACGATCGTTCCGGGACGCGGCAAGCTGACCATCACCGGCCAGCTCGGCGACGTGATGCAGGAATCGGCGCAGGCCGCGCTGTCGTACGTGCGTTCGCGAGCCGAGGTGCTCGGGCTCGATCGCGGCTTCTATCATCGTATCGACATTCACATTCATATTCCCGAAGGCGCCATTCCCAAGGACGGGCCGTCGGCGGGAATCACGCTCGCGACGGCGCTGGTGTCGGCGCTGACACGCTCGCCAATTCGCAACGACCTTGCGATGACCGGCGAGATCACGCTGCGCGGGCGGGTGCTGCCGATTGGCGGACTCAAGGAGAAGGTGCTCGCGGCGCATCGCGGCGGCATCAAGACCATCCTGATGCCGAAGGACAACGCCAAGGATATCGAGGAGATCCCGGCGCAGATTATGAAGGGCATCACCTTGATTCAGATCGAGCATATGGATGAAGTGCTCAAGCACGCGCTGGTGTTGACCGATCCGGATACGTTCTTCAAGACGGGGAAAGGTGATAGCGACCTGGCGTTCCTGCGCGAGCCGGAACCGAAGGTACCAATAACGCCGGGGGACGAAGACGACACGACGGTATCGACGAACCTGTCATAAAGTTCTGAGCGGGGGACACCGCGCCTTCCGGGGAGGAACTGGAAGCGCGCGGCTCAAATGCGCGGTCGGGGATGGGAAGACCGCTGAAGGTACATATGACCAAGGCTGAACTCATAGAGGCGTTGTCAAACAAGCTTCCCCTCAACAAGGCCGATGCCGAACGCGCAATCAACATCGTGCTCGACGACGTCATAGCCGCGCTGCGCCAGGGCGAGCGGGTGAACATTTCGGGCTTTGGTACGTTTTCAGTGTCGGAACGCCAGGCGCGCACCGGGCGCAATCCCAAGACCGGGGAATCGATCGAGATAGCGGCCAGCCGGTCGGCGAAGTTCAAGCCGGGGAAGCAGTTGAAGGACTCGCTCAACGAGAGCGTCGGCGCGGCGCCGGCGTCGTCGCCGCCGGCAGGCTCCTAGGCAGGTCGCAGCGGCACCATCGTCACGAATCAATTCTAAAAAGAGCGGCCGGTGTGTCGATAACACACGCGGCCGTCTTTTTTTGCTAACATTTCGGGGCGCGGGCGGTTAGCTCAGTGGTAGAGCATCGGCCTTACAAGCCGGGGGTCGCAGGTTCGAAACCTGCACCGCCCACCACATAGATCATCGCCGTAGATTCGCCTGCTGCGGCGAACCGGCCACGATAAACGCCGCCTGCAATTCGCGAGGCGGTCCTAGCGCGACGAATCAGCTCCCTGTCCCGGTCATCCCGGTCCCGGTCGCCGCTGTCGCGGTCGAAATCTTCTCCTGGAAGACCAGAATCTCGACCCGCCGATTCATGCGCCGACCGCTCGATGTGCTGTTGTCGGCGACCGGCTTGCTCGCGCCGTAGGAAATCACGCGAACCTGCATCGGGTCCAAGCCCTTCTGGCCGACCAGATATCCGGCGACGCTCGTCGCACGACGCTGTCCGAGGTCGTAGTTGTACGCCTCATGACCGACGCTGTCGGTGTACCCGGCGACCACGAAGACGCGCTCCGAGTCCGCTGTCTTGGAGCCGTTCGGTCCTTCCAGATCTCCGAAGAATTGATCGATCGTGCGCTTGTCGTTCGCGCTCAAGGCAGCGGATCCGGTCTTGAAGGTCGGCCCATTGGTCGAATCCAGGACCAGCTTCCGCTCAAGATGCAGATTGTTCATTTGCGTTTCGAGCTGCTCTTGTTGGCCGGTGATTGGTTTCAGCTGATCATTGACCCAATTGCGGGTGGCAAGGCATCCACTGGTGGTCAGCAGCAACCCCGCCAGACCGAAAGTTCCAACCCCAATGTGGACAGCGTCCGATAAACTCTTGATTCGCACTATTAAAGACCTCCCTGGTTCAACCGCTTTCTCCATTATAATTTTCCGACCGGTTGATTTTTGGGTCAAGCTCGCTACGGAGCCATGGAGAACGCAAATTCATCTTCGGCGGACGACGTCGTGCAAGCCGCGAAAGCTGCGGCGTACCCGTATATTCGGTTGAAACTGGAAATCCGAGCTGAAAGTTCGATTCCTGTTCGCCCTACGATCCCTGAAAACATTTATCATCAGGCGGAGGCTTGGCGCAGAAGCGGGCGAGAGCGGTAGAGCACGTACAGCGCGATCAGCAGCACGACCGGGCTTTCGGCTGATGCGACCTTTACGTGGACGCGTTGCGACTCGACTCCGAGGTTCGACACGATGAAGATCGCGTGGCCTGCTACTACTTGCGCCATGTAGAGGAGCGCGAGCATTATGCCCCAGCGCTGGCGCATTGAGATTCCAATGCCGAAGGCGGCGATTATGATGGCTTGCAGAGCCATCGTGACGCGGGCCTCGTCGCCGTAGAACTTCACGCCGAAGATTACGTCCTCGAGCGGCACTCCTCCGGCGGATAGGTTGAAGATCGAGCGCGCCATCAGAACTATCGACCAGAAAATGCAAAGAGCGGCGAAGATTCGAAAGTCGCGTGGCCAGCTATCGGCGTCGACGGCCATCAGCGGGTCAGCCACTTTGGGTTGTTGATCGCGAGCGCGTCGGCCAGCGACTGACGGACGTGAGCACGCAGAGCGGGATCGTCGATCGCGATTGCTCCTGTGCGAATCCGCTCCGCCAGCTCGACGCTTAGCGTCTCGACCTCGCCGTCATGGCCCAGCATCGCGGCCAGCCGCGAGCGCTCGGCCTCCGCCTGCGCGCCGCGCAGTTCGAGTTCGCGACGCAAGGTATTCAGCACATTGACGGTGACGCGGGTCTGGAAGCGATGGTAACCGTCGAGCGTCGGCATCAGCTCGGTTTCCAGGTATTTGACCGCGGCCTCGAGCAGAATCGCAGCCTTCGGAGTACTCTGTGGCATAGTCAGTCCTATAGTCACTCAAGTAGTCAGTCGCGGCCTTCGATCAGATTCAAAAAATCCCACAGCGGCTCTTCGACCCGACGGCCGATCGCGCAGCGTTCTATAGTCATTTCCTCGGTTCCGCGAGTGCCCAGGCTGAAGCATCCTATTCCCCAGCGCACGCTGCCGTAGGCCTCCCAGAAGCGCACGTGCGCGGGATCGACGGACTGTCCGCTGGCTTTCTCGTACGCCTCGAACAGATCCTCGCGCGTGCCGAAGCCGCCGACCGGTTTCTTGCCCCCGAAGCGCCACGTCTTGACGCATACCCAGCCGAGATCCTGCATCGGATCGCCGCTCTGGCCAATCTCCCAGTCCAGCACGAGCCGGATCCCTTCCTCGCCGACAATGAAATTGCCCGCGCGAAAGTCGCCATGCACCACCGTGTGGCGAGTGTCGCGCGGAGCGTGCTGCTCGGCCCACTTGAGCCCGAGTTCGAGCGCGGGTGAATGAAAACCGAAGTACTCGATGATTCGACGCTGCGCCGCGATGTGTTCCGCCGGCGTAAGCTTCATCAGAAAGGGAACTTCAGCGACCGGGATGCGATGAATCGCGGCGAGGATCGAGCCGCACTGCTTCGCCATCGTGGCGCGCGCACCGGCGAAGCGATCCTCGCGCAGGATCTTCGTCGCCAGCGTCTCACCTGCCACTCTTTCGGTGACGTAGCCGGGGCCGAGCCCGTCGTCCGGATGCAGAATCGCTCGCACTCGCGGCGCCGGAACTCCAGCTTTCACCGCCGCGATCATCAGGTGGGCGTCTTCGTCGGCAGTCAGATGCGGCGACACTCCGGCCAGCGGATTCGATTCGTCGTTGGCGCGGGCGCTGGCGAGTTGCAGGATGAATGGCGCGCGCGCACCCGCGACGTCCGCGTCGAACGACCAGGTCGTTTTGTTCGCGCCGCCGGTCAATCGTTGCAGGTCGTGGATTGTCCCCGGCGCTCCGACGTGACGCGCGATTGCGGCCTGCAGGCGCGCGGCGAAGTCTTCGTTGCTCATGTCGACCGCCCTACTCTTCGGCCTGCTTTCGGTCCTTGAAAAATCCGAACAGATATTGCGCGACGCGCCGCATCTGGATTTCCTCCGAGCCCTCCGTTATGCGGTAGCGCCGGTGATGCCGGAAAATGTGCTCGAACGGCTTATGCCGCGAGTACCCGATCGCACCATGCACCTGCATCGCGCGGTCCGCCGCCTCGCAGACCAGCCGGTTCGCGCGGTAGTTGCACATCGCAACCTTGTCGGAGAGCTTGAGCGCGACCTCGGGCTTCGACATCTGATCCATTTGCCACGCGGTTTTGTGGATCAGGTTGCGGATCATCTCGGCTTCGGTGTGCAGCTCGACCAGCGGCCATTGAATAGCCTGGTTCGTCGCGAGCGGCTTGCCGAACGGCTTGCGGTCCTTGGCGTACTTCACACTCTCGTTGATGCAATATTGCGCCGCGCCCAGCGAGCCGGCCGCCTGGCGAATGCGATTCTCGTGGACGAAGTGCTGCGCCACCGCCAAGCCGTTTTCCGGATCGCCAAGAATGGAATCGGCCGGCACCGCGACGTCAGTCAGCGAAACGCGCGGGTGATCGGTCGGCATGTTGAAGGTCCACAGATACTCCTCGATCTTGAAGCCCGCGCTTTTGGTGGGAACGATGAAGCACGTGATGCCGCGCGGACTGCCGTCCTTGCCATTGGTGCGCGCGAACACGAAATCGTGCGTGGCGACGTGCAGGCCGGTGTTCCACATCTTGGCGCCGGTGATTCGCCAGTGATCGCCGTCGCGAACTCCGCGCGTTTCCATCCAGGTCGCGTCGGAGCCGTGATTGGGTTCGGTGAGTCCGAACGCGATACGCATCGAGCCGTCGAGCAGCTTGGGAATGAATTCCTTTTTCTGCTGCGCGTTGCCGAAGTCGCGAAACATCAGCACGGTCGGCAGATTGCCGACGATCGAACTTTCGTTCTGCAAATCGTTGTGCAGCCCGAGCCCCTTGGCCGCCAGGTACTCGCGGATGATCGCCATCGCGAGGTTGGTGCCGTCCTTGCCGCCATATTCTTTCGGCAGCGCGTAGCGATAGTGTCCCGCCTTGTCGGCGCGCCGGCGCATCTCGCCAAGGAGAGCTTCCCATTCATGACGCGGCAGGCCGTCGCGTTCGAAGTCAGTGCGCGCCCATTCGCGGCGATGGTCGAAAAAGCGGATGTTGTCGTTCTCGCGTTCGAGCGGCTTAATCTCTTTTTCGATGAACGCATCCAGCTCGGCCAGGTAAGCGGTTACATCGGCAGGAATATTAAAGTCCACGGCAATGCTCCTCAGGCGAATACCTATTTTGGAGGCGTACCAAACTGCGGTCGCGAACGAAAGCGAAATCTACTTCGCGAGGAATTCGCGGAGGCGATTGGCGAGCTCGATCGGTTTCTCTTCGGGGATGAAGTGGCCGCAGTCTGGGATTGAGCCGCCGGAGGCGTGAAGCGCGACGCGGCGCAGCGATTCGACTACTAGATCTCCGCGGCCGCGGGGTCCGCCGCCGCCGAGTCCCAGTGTCGGCATCGGAAGTTTGAATCCGGTCGCGAGAGTGGCGCGATTGTCCGCGACGTCCTGCGGAAGCGCGCGGTAGAAGTTGAATCCGGCGCGCATCGCGCCCGGCTGCGAGTACGTCCGCACGTATTCCGCGATGTCCGCGTCGCCGATCGCGCCGGCCTGGTCGCATCCGTTCATGTAGAAGAATTCGAGATAGAGCCGTTCGCGGCCGTAGACGAGCGCCTCCGGCAGATCGATCACTTGGTGGAACAGGTGCCACCATCTCTGTCCGCCGCCGATCGCGGCGCCGGCCGGCTGATCCCCGGGGACTGGAACATCGAGCATCGCGAGATGGCTCACTTCTGCGGGATGATCGGCGGCGAGGCGGAACGCGACCGGGGCGCCCCAATCATGACCGACTACCGCGAAGCACGTGTGCCCGAAATGGCTGTGCATGAGCAACCAGATGTCGTTCGCAACGGTTTTCTTGTCGTAGCCGGTGGCTGGCCGCGTGGAATCGCCGAGGCCGCGCAGGTCGGGCGCCACGAGCGCATACTTGTCCGCGAGCAGCGGCATCACGCGGCGCCATTCGTACCAGGTCTGCGGCCATCCATGGAGCAGAACGACCGGCGTACCCTGCCCCATCGTGACGTAATGGATCCGCACGCCGTCGAGACTGGCGTAGTGATGCGAAAACTCTGACGACGGCATCTAGCAGCCGATTCAGTTCGCCGCGGTCAATCGATCGCGATGAGACTTCGTCAGCGCGTCCACGTCGAACTTGAACAGGCGCGCCGCATTCAGGCCTAGGATTTTCGCGCGCGCGTCTTCGGGCAGGCCGCCCATCTCGCGCTCGATCGCTTCGGCCGAATGAGGCCAGCTTCCCTCGTGATGCGGATAGTCATTCGCCCACAGGAAGTTGTTGGTCAGATTGTATTTCACCGCGAGGTCGAGCCCGACCGGATCTTCCTGGAACGACGCGTATCCGTGGGCGCGGAAGTACTCGCTCGGCAGCATCTTGAGCCGCGGCAGCGCCCACATGTGATGCTTGTGATAGGCCTCGTCCATGGCTCCCAGAGCCCACGCGACCCATCCGATGCCCGATTCGATAGCGGCAAATTTGATTCCCGGGAAACGCTCGAGCACACCCGAGCCGCACAGATTTGCGACCGGCTCGATCGTCGGGACGAGCGAATGCGAGACGTAGTTGATCACGGCGCCACCGTCTTTGCGCGCGGCGCGCGGATCGCGTCCGGTCGAGACATGGAACGTGATCGGCAGACCCGCTTCCTGAATTACGGACCACATCGGATCGAAAATCGGCAGATTGTAGTTGGGATGACGCGCGTCATGCGCGCCGAAGATCGGCTTGCACGGGAGCGTCAGGCCGCGAAATCCCAGCTTCGCGACGCGCTCGATTTCCTTGATCGATCCCTGCAGGTCGGCGGTCGCGATCGCGGCGAGCGGCGACATGCGGTCGTTGTACTTCGCGAACGTCTCCCACGCCCAGTCATTGTAGATGCGGCATTGCGCGTGCGCGAAGTCGGCGTCCGGCGTGGCCCACATCGAAAGGCCCTTGTTTGGAAAAATGACTTCCGCATCGACGCCGTCACGAACCTGATCCTTCAGCCGCTGCTCGGGATCGGCGCCGGCCTTCGCGCGCAGATGGTCCTCGCCTTCCAAACGGTTGTCGAGCAGGCGCGAGCGCGCCCATCCTTCCGAAATCGCCCACTTGACGCCGTTTTCATCGACCTCAACTCGCGGCAGCCGACTGCGATACTTGTGATCGATCCGCTCGTACCACAGATTCCCTGGCTCGTTGCAGTGACAGTCCGCCGAGATCATCAGGTACTTGTCGGGATCGCCGGGCCGCGCCGAGCGCTTCCATCCGGAATGCCCGGGAGTCTCCAGACGCCAACGGTTGGGTTCGTTGATTTCGCCGATATTTTCCCCTGCCATAACGACACCTCCGATGCGGCTACCGCTATGCGCTTAACAATCGTAAATTAAACGGACGGGATCAAGCCCGCTCCTTCGCTGACCATTCTCACAACAGCGCATTTGAGGGAAAGTGACGCCATGAGTGAGACGATTCCGGTCGTTTACCTTGCGAGGCACGGTGAGACTGCGTGGAGTATCTCCGGCCAGCATACCGGACTGACAGATTTGCCGTTGACCGATCGCGGTGAGCGCAACGCACGCCGGCTGGCCGAGCGGCTGAAAGGACTGAGTTTCATCAAGGTGTTCAGCAGCCCGTTGCAGCGCGCGATGAGGACTTGCGAGCTGGCGGGCTTCGGCGCCCGGGCCGAAGTCGATCGCGACTTGCTCGAATGGAACTACGGCGAATACGAAGGGCGCCGCACGGAGGAAATCCATGCAGAGCGCCCGGACTGGCAACTGTTTCGCGACGGTTGTCCGGGAGGCGAGTCGCCGGATCAGGTCGGCGCGCGTGCGGACCGAGTAGTGAAGCGAACGCGCGAGATTGCCGGCAATGTGCTGATTTTCTCGAGTGGCCACCTTCTGCGCGTACTTACTGCGCGTTGGCTCGGACTGGAACCTGCCGCCGGCAAGTACTTTCTCTTGAGCACCGCGAGCCTGAGCGCGCTCGGCTACGAACACAATTTGTCCCAGCCCGCGATTCAACTGTGGAACGATACGAATCACGTGGACCGTGGAGATTGACGCGAAGTATGATAACCCGGAAATCGTAAACGACACTTTGGAGGTGAGATCATGAAGGCTACTCAAGCGCTCCACGATCTGGGGCAAAGCATCTGGCTCGACAACATCACGCGTGATCTGCTCGATAGCGGCACGCTCAAACGCTACATCGGCGATCTTTCGGTCACGGGCCTGACCTCGAATCCGACGATCTTCGACCACGCTATCACTCACAGCAAATCGTACGATTCCGAAATTCGCCGGCTGGTCGGAACCGGCATCGCCGGGGAGGTTTTATTCTTCGAGCTGGCCGTGCAGGACCTGACGCGGGCCGCCGATCTGTTCGCTCCGATCAATGAGCGCACCGCCGGCGTCGACGGCTTCGTATCGCTGGAAGTCTCGCCGCTGCTTGCATACGACGCGAAGAATACGGTGGCGCAGGCCACGGCGCTTCACAAGAAGGCCAACCGGCGCAACCTGTTCATCAAAATTCCAGGCACCAAGGAAGGCTCGCCGGCGATCGAAGAGGCGATCTTTTCGGGCGTGCCGGTGAACGTCACTCTGATCTTCTCTCGCGATCACTATATGGCGGCTGCCGAGGCTTATATGCGTGGACTGGAGCGGCGGATCGCCGCCGGCTTGAGCCCCGACGTCCGGTCGGTGGCGTCGCTGTTCATCAGCCGCTGGGACAAGGCCACGATGGACAAAGTGCCCGACCGCGATCGCGACAAACTAGGCGTCGCCATCGGCCAGCAGACCTACAAGGCATACCGCGACGTACTCGAGTCGGACCGCTGGCAGCGACTGGCGAACTCTGGAGCGCGCGCGCAACGGCTGCTGTTCGCCAGTACCGGCACCAAGGATCCCAAGGCGTCCGACGTTCTTTACATCGGCGCGCTGGCCGCGCCCAACACGGTTAACACGATGCCCGAGGAGACATTGCTCGCATTCGGCGAGCACGGCCGGGTCAGTGGCGTCATTCCACGCGACGGCGCGGACTGTGAAGAAGTCCTGGCGGAGTTCGGCCGGGTCGGTATCGACGTGGCAAAGCTTGGCGCCGATCTGCAGACCGACGCGGCCAAGGCGTTTGTCGATTCGTGGAAGGATCTGCTGAGCGCAATCGAGACCAAGAGCAAGGCGTTGAAGTAATCAGTCCGACCATTTTTTTCTCGCGACCCATAGGTGACTTCATGGCAACCAGCGAGAAGGACGAAGATAAAGAGTCCTGGGCAACTGACACGAAGGAGGACTCAGGTCACGGCATCGTATCGGATCAGATACCGGAAGCGATCGCAGGTCTGAAGATAACTGAGATCCCCAAAGTGGCGACGGGGATTCCGGCGATACTTCATTCGTTTGCCTATGGCTGGAGCGAGATGGGCCCGATCCGGATGACTCGCGCGTGGCTGGCGGTTAACCAGAAGACGGGTTTCGATTGTCCCAGCTGTGCATGGGCCGATCCGGATGGCAAACGTCATCCGGTTGAGTTTTGCGAGAACGGCGCCAAGGCGATGGCCGATGAGGCTACCATCGCGCGCGTGAAACCTGAATTCTTTGCGCGCTACAGCATCGCGGAGTTGAGCGAAAAGTCGGACTACTGGCTCAATCGCCAGGGACGATTGACCTGTCCGATGATATTGCGTCCGGGCGCCACTCACTACGAGCCCATCCCATGGGATGACGCGTTCCAGACCATCGCTAAGGAGCTTACGCAGCTTGAGTCGCCCGACGAAGCCGTCTTCTATACTTCCGGCAAGGCGACCAACGAAGCGGCTTTCCTCTTCCAGCTATTCGCGCGGCTATACGGCACGAACAACCTGCCCGATTGCTCGAACATGTGCCACGAATCAAGCGGATGGGGGCTCGGCCAGACCTTGGGCGTCGGCAAGAGCACGGTGAGACTGAGCGATCTCGAGCACGCCGGCCTTATCTTCTCGATCGGGCAGAATCCTGGGACCAACCATCCGCGGATGCTTACCTCGCTGCTCGCCGCCAAGCGAAACGGGGCGACAATAATCGACGTCAACCCGTTGCCCGAAGTGGGTTTGCTGCGATTCAAGCATCCGCAAGAGCCTATGCATCTGTTAGGCGCCGGAACCCGGCTTTCGGATCGGCTGCTGCAAGTTCGCATCAACGGCGATGTGGCGCTGCTGAAGGGAATAATCAAAACCGTTCTCGAGGCTGAGGACCGTTCGCCGGGCACCGTGCTCGACTGGGATTTCATCCGCAGCCACACCAGCGGCTTCGAGGAATTCCGCGAGCACGTGAAGACCTCTGAATGGCGACAGATCGAGGAACAAAGCGGCATCGCCAAAGGACAGATCGTGGACGTCGGCGAAATCGCAGCCAAGGCGCGCGGCACGGTCATCTGCTGGGCCATGGGATTGACGCAACACCGAAACGGAGTTGAAAACATCCGCGAACTCGTCAATCTGCTCCTGCTGCGCGGTAATATCGGAAAAGCAAACGCCGGAGTCCTATGCGTACGCGGGCATAGCAATGTCCAGGGCGATCGGACCATGGGTATCTGGGAGCAGATGGACGACGGATTCCTTGACCGCCTGCGAGACGAATTCAAGTTCGACCCTCCGCGCCGCAAGGGCTACGATACGGTCGAAACTATCCGGGCGATGGACGCAGGGAAGCTCAAGGCGTTCATAAGTCTCGGCGGCAACTTTCTTTCAGCCACTCCTGACACCGACGTGGTCGCGCGCGGGCTCAGAAAGTGCAGCCTCACGGCTTTCATCTCAACCAAGTTGAATCGCAATCACCTCGTCACGGGACAGACGTCGGTGATTCTGCCCTGCATGGGACGCACCGAAGTCGATGTGCAAGCGTCGGGACCGCAGTTCACGACAGTGGAAGATACCCTGGGCGTCGTGAGTTCGTCGCGCGGCGTGCTCACTCCTGTGTCTGAACACGTCAAAAGCGAGGTTGCCATCATCGCCGGCATCGCCGCGGCAACTGTCAGCGGCAAGGGCGACGTGAACTGGATGAATTTTCTCGACTACGACCAGATTCGCGACCGCGCTTCCAGGGTCGTGGCCGGGTTTGAAAATTTCAATCAGCGCGTGCGCGTTCCAGATGGATTCTACGCACCGGTGGCCGCGAAACAGAGGCGCTTCGACACGACCACGGGCAAGGCGAACTTCACGGTCAATCCTATTCGCCCGATCGAACTCGATGCCGATCAGTACCTGATGATGACTATTCGCTCGCACGACCAATTCAACACGACAATTTACGGTCTGGACGATAGGTACCGCGGAATCCACGGAGGCCGCCGGGTGATTTTCATGAATCGCGATGACGTTGCCGAAGCCGGACTCAAAGAACGGCAACTCGTAAACCTCACCAGCCACTTTCAGGGCCAGCGTCGAACGATTCGGGATTTCAGCGTGATCCCCTACGACATTCCGCGGCGCTGCACTGCAACCTACTACCCGGAGACGAATCCGCTGGTCGCGCTCGGAAGCGTCGCAGAAGTCAGTAATACCCCGGCGTCCAAGTCGATCGTTATCAGCGTCGAGCCTGCTGGCGGCGCGCAGTAAGAAGGACTCGGTGGTCTTAATCGTGATGGGAGTGACGGGCGCGGGCAAGACGACGATTGGGCGCGCGCTTGCAACGTCGCTCGGCTGGGAGTTCCACGACGGCGACGATCTGCACAGCGCGGCGAACAAGCGCAAGATGCATCAAGGGATCCCGCTCGACGACGCCGATCGCGCGCCGTGGCTGCGCGCGCTTCGAAAATTGATCGAGACGATGCTCGCAGACGGCAGGAACGGAGTGGTCGCGTGCTCCGCGCTCAAGCAATCCTATCGCGATGAGCTGGTCGTGGATCGGAACTCGGTGAAGGTCGTCTACCTAAAGGTCTCGCAACCGGTCATCGCGGAACGGCTTCGCAAGCGCAGCCGTCATTTCATGAATCCGGATCTTCTCAAGAGTCAGTTCGACACGCTGGAGGAGCCTGCGGACGCGATCGTCGTCGACGCCTCGATGGCTCCAGAAGCTGTCGTGAACACAATCAGAGCCCGGCTTGGGCTTTAGTGCGTCAATCGATCTAATCACCGATAACTGGAGGCGTTTCTTCGACGTTCGGCGAGAGTTCTTCCAGCGTCTTGCCGCGAGTCTCCGGCACGAACCACATCACGATCACGACGCCGGCGATCGGTCCGGCGGCAAAGAGCGACGCCGCATTGCCTAAACCGCCAAGCGGCCCCGACAGCAGCCCGATCACCACCGGCGACAGCATCCAGCAGATCTGCCCGATCACCTGCACGCACAGGCTGTATCCGGTTGCTCGAATCGCCGTCGGAAACAACTCGGTCGAGAGCGCAGAGGTCGCGGTGCGCGCCGCCTGGTACGCAAACATCGTGACGACTTCGGCCGCGAGGATCGGGCCGTAACCATCGCTGGTGAACAGCATGTACATCGCGGCCCCTGACAACAGATAAAAGAAACTGGTCGTGAACTTTCGTCCCAGCCGGTCCATCAGGAATCCGCTCAGCATGCTGCCGACCGTGCCCATCGCGTAGGCGAGAATTATCGCCGCGGCGACCTGGTGGGATTTCCAATGATGATCGCGGCGGGCGTAGAGGCTGAAGTAGGTAACCGTGGGGCCGCCGATCAGACCGATCGAGTTCCATAGCCCGGCCATCATCAGCAGCCGCGAGCGATACGGTCCCGCAAACGGCTGCAGGGATTTGCGAATCGACGTCCAGAATGCGGGACGCTCATGCCCAGCCGCGGCGCGCGCCCGCTCGAGCGCCACGTAGCGGCCGGTCTCGCGTAGGCGGCGCCTCAAAAATGCGACCATCACCAGCGGCGCGATGCCAAGCAGGTACATGCCGCGCCAGCCCCATCGCGACTCCGCCATGATGGCGTAGGTGAGTGCGGCGGCAGTCACGCCGAGAAACGCGACCATGTGCAGCGCCGCGACCGCGCGTCCTCGCCGCGAGTCGGGAAACTCCTCGCTGATCATCGTGACGGCAATCCCGAACTCGGCCGCGAGAAATATCTGGGCCACGCTTTGAAAGATCGTAAAAGACCGCACGCCTCTCGAAAGCGCGGTGAACAAGGTGAGCACTGTGTAACAGAGTACGGTCGTCGAGATGATCGGTTTTCGACCGTAGCGGTCGGCGAGGATCACCACGAAGAACGACAGCATCCCGCCAAACCGCACGATGGTCGCCATCAGGCCGATGGCTGGATCGGCGAGATGAAAAGTCCGCGCGATTTCCGGCGTCGCCAGGTGGAAGATCGTGATGTCGTAGCCTTCGAAAATCGTCGCCGACATCAGCATCGCGAACAGCGCGGCCAGGTAACGGCGCGGCCGAGGTATCCAGGGCAGTGTCGGCGGTTCTGACGGACGGTGTGGATGAGCGGCTTGCATCACGTTTGATTGCGCGCGCGACGCGCACGTCACCTCGATAACGGTCTCAGATCGCGAAATCCTCGGCAAGCCATGTTCTCGAGGCGCAACCATCTACTTCGAATGCCCAAGGAGTCTTATATGTTGCGGGCTACGGGCCGCATTATCGTGAAGTTCGAGCGTGCCCTCGAACTTGCCTCGATCGTGCGGCGCGAACTCAACCGAGATTGTGCAAGTTCCTCCGTTCGCCGCGATCGTGTCGCAGGTGTTGGCGCTCACGTTGAACGGCGGAGTGGCTGCGGGAGCGGTCGCGAACGATATTGGCACCGGACTGCGATTGACGACGGTGATGCTCTGAGCACTGCTGACGCTGTCCGCCTTCACCGCTCCGAAGTTCAGCGACTGCGGATTCGCCTTGATCCTGGGTAAGACGCCGTTGCCCTTTAGTTTGACGGTCTGCGATCCGAATGAGGCGTTGCTGTTCACCTGCAGCGAGCCTTTTTGTTTACCTTTCGCGACCGGAAGCGATGCGACTTCGATCGTACAGGAAGCGCCAGCCGGCAGCTCTCGCGGGCAACTATTCGACGTCACGGAAAATCCACCGCTCACCGTCGGCTGCCGCAAGGTCACTGCCTCGGCCGAATTGTGGTTCACAATCTCTATTTTCGACGGCGGGCCCCGATGGCCTACCACCTCGCTCGCGAACGTGACTGACCGGGGGCTTAAGTCCAGCGTCGCGGAAACGGGACTTGGACCGGAGGTTGCGGCCGGCGTCGGCGTGGCCGTCAAACTCGCAGTCGCGGCAGCCGCGTGACCGCTGATGCCGGCCGCTGAGGTAACTGCGATGAACGCCGCCGCACCCACAATCAACCCCCACAGCAATCTCCCCTTCACTTCGTCCGCCGAATGTTTCTATTCCTTTGTGCACGCGCATTTTACTGACGTAAATTCGAAACGTCCATGACCGGCAGCGGCTACGGGCAATCGCGTTGAAACGCCGCTCAGCGCACACATGAAATCTCAAAAACGGGAACAGGCCCGGAATTCCGGGCCTGTTCCTACTCCAAGGTTTTTGGGCGCGATGCGTCTCCTCCCCCCGCGTCGCGATCCAATGCTGTATTAATATGTAGCGCTATACGGCCGGCGCCGTCACCGCACTCCGCATCCCCAAACCTTGCTGTAAGTTTTTTCGGTTGTGACGCATCGCCGAAATCATCATTGCAATGGCGAGCACCGCGCCGACGATCAGAATCAGGTCAGCTGATTTAACTGCTGTTCTCCGGTTGATTCGCATCCTCATCAGATCTTCCCGGTGCGTTTGCCTAAGGCGCCAACGCACCGTCCTCAACTGATTGTCTTCGCAAAACTTGGACCGCAGGTCGCCGGAATGCGGCATGCTGCCCGCGTTCGTGCGCGAGCTTCGGACAAAGTGAATTTTCTCCTTCATTTTGGCGGATTATTATCCAATCTTCACTTCCCGACTGTCTGGATCGTCGGCTTTGCGACTCTCCAATTTGTAGCAATCCTCTAACAAATGCTGGTTGCACCGTTGCAAATCGTCTCAAAATCGGTCGATCTTTGCCTCAGTTTCGCGTTTTGGCACCCTATTTAACTCGGGGTCGGAGTCGCCTTCGGTGTGCGCGTCGGCTTTGGAGTCCGCTTCGGCCTAGGCGTGCGGGTCGGCCTTGGCGTGCGTGTTGGTGTCGGCGTCGATGTTGGCGTCGCAGTGGCGGTCGCGGTCGGCGTCGCCGTCGCAACGGTCCCGCTCAACGCGATCGTTCCCCACCATGTGCCCCAGGTATTGTTGGTGCCCGCGTATTCCTGGATCGTCCACAGGTCGATGTCGTTGATCGGATCGACGGCCACATTGCTGTAGTCGCCCCATCGATTGTCTCCCGTGCCGAAGTCCTTGAAGTACGGCGCCTCTCCCGCCTTGAAGACCGTGTCAGCCTCAAGCGTGTTCAGCGGATCGCCGTGCAACCGGAACGAATAGTTGGCGCTCGCATACTGAGACGCGCCGAATCGCGAGTAGCCGATCATCATGTCGTCGTTCGCGTTCACGTCGAGCGTCGGGTACGCGTAATCCAACTGCCCCGTCGGATCGTCGCGCTCCCCGAGCTGCTGCACGACGCCGAGGCTGCCGCCGGCGGTATTGATCTGCCACCACTGCGCCGACGAGCGCGTCGGCATGCCGATGAGCGGGAAGAAGACCGTCTGCGCGGCCCACAGCGAGCCGTTTCGATAAACGCAGTTCTCGATTCGGTCGTCGTCCGTATCTATCCGCCACGTCGAGCCAAGCTGCGGCGCAAAATTCTCGGCCCCGGCGTCCTGCCATCCATTCGCCGACTTGGGAAAAGCGACGCCCGTCGTCAGCACCTCCGATCCGATCGCTCCCGTGATCGTGCTCACGCGCAGCGTTCCGCCTGGGCCGTCCCAATTCCTGACGAGGTACTCGATAGGGAGCGTAAGGTCGTGGGTCACTGCCGGATAGTCGGTAAATCCAGTGGGATCGTGGAACACCGTGTACTGGCCGGCGCCGCCCGCGTAGAGGTCTGCCTTGTCGAATGCGTAAATGTTGGACGCCACAAAGCCGCCGCTCACGGTGAAAACGTTGGTCTGTACTACGATCCAGTCGCCGTTGAAGCCGAGCGTCGGATAGTCGGCCCAGCTCGCGCCGCTTGCGTCGACGGGCACCTTGTAGAGATTCCAGCCACCGGTCGGATCGTTGGTCTGCGATACCCCGACCAGGATGTAGGCCGTTGCCGATACGGGATTGGCGCCCGACGAGACGATCCATCGGTTCGCGTACCGATCGAACAGCACGCGCGGGTCGAACGCCTCGTTGATACCGCCGAGGCTCGACCAGAACGAGGCAATCGGAACTGAGCTCAGGACCACGCCGGTGCGCGTTTCAATCGTCACGTTGCTGTTCAGCACGGCCATCAGATGGTTCGGGCCGACGGTCCCTTGCGTGTCGGGCGGAGTCACCGTGCCGTTGTCGCTGCCGCCGGGAAATTCCGCCTTGCGAACGCGATGCCGTTGCGTCAAACGGTCGGCGCCATACTCTGCGGATCCGGCATTGTCGCCCGGTTCGAAGCCGTCGCCTTCATCCTGAAAGATGCCCGCGCGTCCTGCGAGCGGCCGATGAATCGCAACTGGGAGGTCGTACTTTTTCACGTCAAGTGATCGAGCTGCCGCGTCCATAAAGTTGGTCGTCGAGCGACGCGCTGCGACCGCTTCCAGACCCGCGATTTCAACTTGCGCCGGTGGCGAGGTCTGCGCATGAGCGGGCGTGACGAGCCTAGGCGTCCAGGCCGATGCACCAGCCAAAACGAGCGCTGCCGCGACCGCGAATGCCAGGTAATTGGCGTTTGCTTTGATGAATGGTCGGCTGTTCTGCAACTAAAGGATCCTCCGGGACGAGCGATGAACGCGCATCACAAGGCCAATTAGAGCAAGTGTTAAGCCGACTACGCTTTTATAGACTGATTCCTGAGAATAAAGGCGAATGCTTGACGAAGAGAACGTCGAATAGGTTGAGTCCGTTCGAGTAATTCAGCCGTCGCGCCCAGACCGAGTCATATCCCTCTTTTGCTCACAGTCATCACCACGACGCTGTGTGTCGCAGGTTGGGACACTGATGGCATCGGATCGTTACGCCGGTCTGTGTCGGCCTACTACCGCCTGCAGGCCGCTCGATGGTGACCTTCGACGCGACCGCAGCGCAGCGTCTGGATGGGCGCGAATCGGTCGGATACGATCGCGCGATGGCTATCAAGCGAGTTTGCGTCTATTGCGCGTCGAGCCGCCTGTGCGACGCCGCCTATCACGACGCCGCCGCGCGCCTGGGCCGCACGCTGGCGCGCAACAAGATCACCCTGGTTTATGGCGGCGGCAGCGTCGGCTCGATGGGGCATCTTGCAGACGCTGCGTTAGCCGAGGGCGGCCGCGTGATCGGCGTGCTACCCCGCTTCATGTACGACCTCGAATGGGGGCATCGCGGGCTCAGCGAGCTGCTCATCGTAAACGATTTGCACGAGCGCAAGCGCCTGATGATCGACGAAGTCGACGCGGTGATCGCGCTTCCCGGCGGATGTGGCACGCTCGAGGAGCTGTTCGAAGCGATCACGTGGAAGCGGCTCGGACTATTCAGCGGTGCGATCGTGCTGGTCAACACTCTGGACTTTTATTCGCCGTGCGTGTCGTTCCTTGAAAGCTGCATCGAGCGCCGATTCATGGACGAGCGGCATCGCGCGATGTGGTCGCTGGTGGAACGCCCCGAGGATGTGCTCGACGCGATCGCCGCCGCGCCGCCCTGGCCACACGAAAATCGCAACTTCGCCGCGCTGTGACCCGCTAGCTTTCGATCTTTTTAATCGCGGCGGTTTGATCTTGCGATAGGTCGGCTTTCAGGAATTCTTCGGTGCCGGGGGTGCCCAGTTCGAATTCGGGCGTGTGATGGATTTTGATCGTCACGTCTTTGGTGCGGCAATCGAGCATGTGGCCGCCGGCGCTGCGGTCGGCGGTGATGAAATGCAGATGATAGCCGGGCACGTTCACGCCGCGCAGGTAGTCGGGAGTGAAAAATCCGACGATGGTGCCCTCGACGTCGTGAAACTCGAAGATCGGTTCGTCGCGCGCCGCATCCTCGAGGCCGACTGACTTGTCCTGCCTGGCGACGGCGCGAGTCTTCACGTAGTCGAAGCGCCCTTCGATTCGCAGCGCGTGGAAGATGTTCTGCGAGGGGAGCATCGCGGCGACGGCCGCGAGCATCGCGGGCTGATCGCACAGGCGATCGAGCCGCGCACTCTCGTCGGCCTTGAAAAAGCTCACCGTCGCGAACGGCGTGCGCGTCGAATCCTCGACCGGATGCGCGCGGCCGTCGGAGCGCACCTGGAAGACCTTGCCGTCGAGCTCGATCATCTCGCCGTCGAGTCCGTCAAACGTGCCAAGACCGAAATCGCCGTGAGTCTTGAGCTCGCCCATCGTCATATCGCCGGTAGAAGCACCTTGCATCAGCGCGTTAACGGTAGATGTCTGAAACACAGTCTGGTCTTCGTCGCCGAGCAGCCGCTCGAGCGCCTGCACAATGATGGCGGACAGCGTTTGTCCGGTCTGTTTGCGTCGCGCGCCAAGTTGGGTCGCAAGCGCGGGTGGCAGGTGGACGCGAAGAGTCAGGTGCTTGGGCATCCTGTGAGTTTATCGGAGGCGAGTCGTTGTTGATATTCGCTTGCGATGACAATCATACAATTTCACTTTTTCTGAATGACGCTTTGTCGGAATGGAACCTGCGGCGGCGTTTCTTTGTTTTGAGCCTTGCCAAGATTCGCTGCCTGTTCTATACGCGAGGCGGAACCAGAAAATTCAAATTGAAATTCCCGCCTACATCCTCTGACGCGAGCAAGGGGTGCACCTACGGCGTGGAATCTTCACTTCCGATCGGCGACGTCGCGTCGAGCAACATTCCTGACGTCGTCTTCATCAAAGCGGTCGTAATCAACGGTTGTGTGGTTTTTCGAGGATGGAATTGTTTACAAAGGAGTAAGCATGCCGACAACAGCTCTAGCCAATGGTTTCAGCGTACGCACCTACCAGGTTCCACCCGCCTCCTTCGACCTTGACAAGGCCAGTGACCGCGAACGCGCGATATACGGAATCCCGCGATGTTCCGTCGCCTTCCGCGATCTCGCGAAGCGCTGGGAGGCAAAGGCGCGGCAGTTCCGCATCGTCGAGCCGGTCTTCAGACCGCGGGAGATAAGGCGCAAACGCCTGCCGGGATTCAGGCCAGGCTACGGCCCCGAGACCTCGACGATCTGGTCGGGCGGGATCGTGTTTCCGTCGAGCGTCGACAGAGTCAAATGGGTCGAGGGCACCTGGACGACGCCGAATGACTCACCGCCGGCCGGGGCCAAGCACGGGATTTGGTACACCGCGTCGACCTGGATCGGAATCGACGGCGACGACGGCTCCGGAGACGTGCTGCAAGCGGGCTGCGATGCGGACGTGATGAGTTCGGGCGGCGCGCTGCGGCATCAGTTCAATCCGTGGTGGGAATGGTATCCCGCGGGTTCCTTCTGGATCACCACGATTCTTGTGTCACCAGGCGACGAGCTGACCTGCCTTATCTGCGTACACCCGGGCTCAACGACGGCGGCTTCGATTTTCCTGGGCAATGTCACGACGAGCGTGGGATGCTTCTTCTCAGTGGCGGCGCCTCCTGGGATAGCCCTGCTGGGTAACTGTGCGGAATGGATCGTCGAGGCGTTGGAGACCTATGACAACATGCCTAAGCTGGCCAAATACACGAAGGTCAAATTCACCGAGTGTCGTGCCGGCACGGTTGGCGGCTACACGGTGAGTCCTGGCAGCGGAAGTGCGATCGACATGGTCGACTCGAGCAATGTGGTGATTTCGAAAGGCCAGATTTTGGGCAAGACCGAAGTGCAGGTGTCGTACGTCTCAGCTCTGTCGCGCGATGGCGCGCGAGAGTCATCTGAGGGCATCGCGATGGATGCCAGCTAAGCTAATAGCTACTTGGGATTCTCGACTGGTTGGACGTTTTCGCCGTCGCGGGCGGCTTGGCCTACGTTTACTGCTACCTTGTCGCTGGAATTTATGCCGCTGGTGATCTCGACCATCTGGCCGTTGTCGTAACCTAGTACTACCTCGGCTAGGTGTAGCTGGTTATTCCGGACTACTGGGACGTAGACTTTGCCGTCGCGGAATACTAGCGCGTCGTCTGGGATCATTGGCGATCCTGTGCCCATCGCCACTGTGAACTCGGCAGTAGCGTACATTCCGGGGTATAGGACGTGATTTTCGTTGGGTAGGTCTACCTCCACGAGCATCGTGCGCGTGTCGGGAGAGAGTGCTTCGGGATGACGCGTGATGGTGCCGGTAAATTTCTGGCCGGAGTAGCCTCTGGCGGTAATCGTGGCAGCGTCGCCGTCCTTAACGAACGGCGCGATGTTCTGTGGCACGTACGCGAACACGCGTAAGGGAGCCATCCGGGAGACTGCGATGATCGCGCCGTTACCGGGCGTGCCGGGAGTAGTGTTAGCGGGTACAAGGTGGCCTGGATCGATGTACCGCGCGGTTACGATGCCGTCGAAGGGCGCCGTGATCGTCTCGTAGGCCTGATAGGCGATGTCCTGTGCCAAGGTCGCCTTGGTCTGCAGCATAGTAGCGTGGGACTCATCGGCGGTCTGCTGCGGGATTACGGATTGGTGCACGAGGATCTGGTTACGCTTGTCGGTGATGAGGGCGATGTTGTAATTCGCGCGCGCATTGGCAGTCTGCTGATCGAGTTCGGGCGACGTGAGGATGGCAAGCACCTGTCCCGTGTGGATGCGGTCGCCCTTATCGACCTTGAGGGTCTTCAGGTAGCCGGGAACCTTGGCGTAAACGTCGGTCTGATCGAAGCCTTGAATGGTCGCGGGCAGGCTGAGCGCGCGAGTCGTCGCAGCCTGCGAGACGCTGGTGACGAGGACATGCGGACCGGCCTGGTTTTCATCCTGGAGCGCTGACGTCTGCCGGCCGATCCATAACTCGCGGGCGAGCACGAGGCCGGCGGTCGCGACCAACGCGACGACGATCGCGACGATCCATCCGGCGAAGAAAAATCCGCCTGGCGCGGGCACGCTGAAATTTTTCGGATCGTCTTCTAGCTCAGGCATATATTAATACTAAGCACCCGGCAGCGTGACTTCTTCGATCTCGCGGTCGCGCTGCTTTTTCCCGATCACGTCGCGGCCGAAGATCGAGTAGACGGCCGGCACGACGAACAACGTCATCAGCGTGGCCGCAAGCAGCCCGCCAATCACTGCGCGGCCCAGCGGCGCATTCATCTCCGAACCCGAACCGAGCGAAAGCGCCATCGGCAGCATGCCGAGAATCATCGCGAGCGCGGTCATGATGATCGGGCGGAAGCGGGTGCGCCCAGCCTCGATGGCGGCGGCGACCGGACTGTAGCCTTCCTCGCGCAAATCGTTGGCGAAAACGATCAGCAGGTTGCCGTTGGCAACACCGACGCCGACCGCCATGATCGCACCCATCAGCGACTCGACATTGATGGTCGTGCCCGTTATCGCGAGCATCCAGAGCACGCCGGCCAGCGCGCCCGGCACCGCCATCATGATGATGAAAGGCTCGAGCCACGACTGAAAGTTCGCGACCATCAGCAGGTACACCAGGATAATGGCGAGCACGATGCCCTCGCCAAGGGTGCGGAACGAATCGCGCATCGCCTGGCTCTGGCCGCGGATGACGACATGGGTGCCGGCGGGCAACGGGCCGAGGTTGTTGATCTCGCGCTGCACGGCGGAGGCGACGCTGCCGAGGTCGCGGCCACGGGCGGCACAGTCAACGTCGATGACGCGCTGTACCGTGTAGTGCGCGACGACCGCGGGATCCCATCGGTGAGTGATGGTGCCGAGGTTGCCGAGCAGTTGGGGCTGGGTCGTGGTCGTGCCGTCGACGGACGCGGTTGACGCGGGTTCTCCGTTGATTCCAGAAGACGACGCCGGAGTGCTCAGAGGTATGTTCGACAGCGCAGCGACCGAGTCGATCAGGTGCTGCGGCGACTGCGCGATGACGCTGTAGTTGACGCCGTTTACCGGATCGAGCCAGAAGTTCGGCTGCAACAGCGAGGCGCCGGAGAGCGTAGCGAGCACGCTCGAGGTGACCTCCTGCTGCGTGATGCCGAGTTGGAGGGCCTTGTCGCGATCGACCTCGACATAGAAGGTCGGGTAGTCCTGCGGCTCGGCGATCCGGATATCGCTGACGCCGGGAATCAGCCGCATGCGATTCTCGAGGCGCAGCGCGATGTCGTAATCGGCCTGCAGGTTGTTGCCGTTAATCTGCGCGTCGATAGCGGCGGGCAGGCCGAAATTCAGCACCTGGCTGACTATGTCGGCGGCCTGAAAGTAAGTGGTGACATTTGGAAACCGGCGCGCCAGAAGATCCCGAATTTTATTCTGATAGATCGCCGTCGGCTTATGCTCTGTCTGCAATTGGATCAGCACGTCGGCGTCCTGCGGTCCGATTGTATCGGTTTGATAGAACGCCAAATCGTAGGAGAGCGGCAGACCGATGTTGTCGCTGATGCCTACCAGCTCGTTGGCGGGCACCACGGTGCGAATCGCGCGTTCGATCTGGTCGATCACATACTCGGTGTGTTCGACGCGAGTCCCGGTCGGCATCCGCACGTGCAAGCTCATCATGCCGGCGTCGATGCTGGGAAAGAAATCCTCGCCGACCACCAGCAGGATGGCAGACGAAGACAGAATGATGATTGCGACGAAGACCAGCGAGAAACTCCGGCGCGCGATAAACTTGGCTAGTCCGATCCGATAGTAGTGCTTGACCCGCTCGAAGCGGGCGTCGAAAGCGCGCACCATGCGCCCCCATCTGCCGCTACCCAGGTTCTCCTCGTGGGTGTCGGGCAGCAAATAGCGCGCCATCGTAGTGACCAGCGTACGCGACAGCAGGTACGAGGTCAGCATCGAGAACACCACCGCCAGCGCCAGCGGAGTGAACAGGAATTTCGCGACTCCCGTCAGCAGCACCACCGGAAAAAAGACGATGCAAATCGACAGCGTGCCGACCAGGGTCGGCATCGCGATCTGCGACGCGCCGTCCAGAATCGCGACCAGCAGCGGTTTGTGCATCGCGTGATTGCGATGGATGTTTTCCACCTCGACGGTGGCGTCGTCAACCAGCATTCCCACCGCCAGCGCGAGGCCGCCCAGCGTCATCGTGTTGATGGTCTGGCCGCTGAGCTTGAGGCCGATGATCGCGGTCATAATCGACAATGGTATCGAGGTGATGACGATGACCATGCTGCGCGGCGAGCCCAGGAACAGCAGCACCATGATCGCCACAAGGAACGCGGCCGTGACCGCCTCCTGCACCACGTCTTTCAACGCCGCGCGCACGAATTGCGACTGGTCGAACGTCAGCAGCACGTTCAGACCTTTGGGCGCGGTGGCCCGGATCTCGGGAATTTTTGCCTTGACGTCATCCACGACGGTCAGCGTGGAAGCGTCGGCGTGCTTGACCACCAGCAGGTAGGTGGCGTCCCGTCCGTTGAAGCGCACCACGTTGGTTTGCGGCTGATGGGTATCGGTCACGTGCGCGACGTCACCCAGGAACACCGGCGCGCCATTGAGATACTTGATGGGCATCCCGTTGAAGTCGGGGACCCTCGGCACCGACATGTTCAAGTCGACGTTGTATTCGTAGTTGCCCATCTTGGCGGTGCCCGACGGGATGACGACGTTGGTGGCGTCGAGTGCGTTGCCGACGTCGTACGCGGAAATCCCGTTGGCGTAGAGCGCGGTCTGGTCCAGGTTGGCCATCACCGCGCGTTGGACGCCGCCCAGCGGCGCGGGCGACGAAAACCCGGGAATCGTGAAGAGCTGGATACGGATAAAGTTCAGGCCGTAGTCGAAAAGTTTCGCGGTCGAGAGAACGTCGCTGTAAATGTTGAGCTGCGCGACCGGCACGTTGCTGGCGTTGTACGAAATGATCTGCGGCGGCTCCACGCCACGCGGCAGGGTGGTCAGGATGGTTTCCGAGACCGCGTTTATCTGCGCGATCGCGGCGCCGATGCCGGTACCGGGATAGAAATAGACTCTGAGAATCCCGATGCCGTTGATCGATTCGGATTCAATGTGCTCGATACCGTTGACGGTGGTCGAGTAAGCGCGCTCCGAGATGAACACGATGCGGCGCTCGACGTCGAACGCGGACAGCCCCGGATAATTCCACACCACCATAACGACTGGGAGATCGATCTCCGGGAAGATGTCCACGTTCATCAGGCCGAAGCAGAGCGCGCCGAGCACGAGCATCAGCAGCGCCATCACGGCGACGGAAAGCGGTCGGCGGAGCGCGAGGCGGACGATCCACATAAGGTGTGCCGGAGACCGTAATTAACTGGTTAAGCGCGCGGTCCTGGAAGCGGGCAACGGTTACACATTTCCGCGAACATTTTTCAAAATATTTGACGGCGTCGGGTGACGCAAGTTTTCAATTGGTGAACGGAGAGGAGCGGAAAGTCAGTGGGCGGTCGCGCGATTGTTCCCTTCCCTCGAGGGAAGGGGTTAGGTTACGAGGGCAAGTAGTTGTTCTGTTGTTCTATGGAACCGGCGCGGCGGCCAGCAGGCCGGCGGCTTCGTCGTAGCCCAGCATCAGGTTCATGTTCTGGACGGCCTGCCCCGAGGCGCCTTTGCCGAGGTTGTCGATCGCGGTTATTACCAGCAGGGTCTCGCTGCGGCGATCGAGGATGAACGCCAATTCGCAGAAATTCGTGGCGCGCACGTTGCGCAGCTCGGGCAGCTCGCCTGGTTTGAGGATTCGCACGAAGCGCGACTTGGCGAAGCTGGCCTCGAACGCGGCGTGAACGTCGCTCTCGGTGGTACCGGCGCGCGGGCGCATGAAGATCGAACTCAGCAGACCGCGCGTGATCGGCAGCAGATGCGGTACGAACAGCAGCGCGATGTCGCGGCCGAGCGCGGCGGAGATTTCCTGCTCCATCTCGGGAACGTGGCGATGGTTGCCGACCTTGTAGGCGCGGAAATTCTCGTTGACCTCGGCGAACAGCTGCTCGATCGACGCAGCCCGGCGCGCACCCGTCGTACCCGACTTCGCATCGATGATTATCGACGACGGCTCGATCAGATCGCGCCTGATTAGCGGCAGCAGCGCGAGCAACGCGCCGGTCGGGAAGCATCCGGGGCTGGCGACGAGGCGCGCCTCCCGAAGTTCGTGGCGATGGAATTCGCTGAGCCCGTAAACCGCCTCCTTGAGGAGTTGCGGCGCGGGATGCTCAATGCCGTAAGTGGCGCGGAACTGCGCGGCGTCCTTGAAGCGAAAATCCGCGGAAAGATCCACCACCTTGATGCCGGCCTTGACCAGTTCTGCCGTGTGCGCGGTGCCCACCGTTTCGGGCAGGCACGAGAGCGCGACGTCGGCACGCCCCTGGACCAGGTCGGGGCGCAATTCCTCGAATGGCGGCAAGTCGATGCCGGCCATGTGGCGGTAAACGTCGGCGACCTCGCGCCCGGCATAGTGCTCGGAGGTGAGCACGCTCAGCTCGACGAACGGATGGCTGGCGAGAATGCGGACCGCCTCGATACCCGAGTATCCGGAGGCGCCTACCACAGCCACCTTCACTTTGTCATGCGTAGCCACTTGCGGAATTTCAATGCTCCTTCTGCGAATCGGGGTCGAAAGACTGAAAGACTCAAGTATCAGAATTGCGCGCGCCGAGCCAGTTACTTGGTCTCGAACTCAAAGACCATGTCGGTGGGCGGATGCTCGGGATCGGCGGCAAGCCTGTCCCGGTAGAGCTGCACCGGAGTGTCATCCGGGCGCTCCTCGCCCAGTTGCTCGAGTTCCGCCAGCGCGGAAGTGATGTCCCCCGCGCGAATCCTGGACAGCACTTCCGCGAAGTCGCGATAGAACGCGGGATCGACGCTGTCGTTCTCGTGTCCGGCGACGTGCACGATCGGCACGAAGAGCTCTTTTCCCTTGACCTTCACCAGACCCAGCTCGCGCCCGATATAGCCGGCGCCGGCTTCGCTGTAGGTCTGACGGCTGACCAGCAGATGGACCTTGAAATGACGGGTCAGCCCCTCCAGCCGCGAAGCGAAGTTGACCGTATCGCCGATGCAAGAATAGTCGAAACGGTTTTCGCCGCCCAGGTTGCCGACTACGACCTCACCGGTCGATATGCCGATGCCGATGTCGAGGTCGGCGAACCGCGGATCGTGGGTCTGGAGGTAGCGCAGATTCTCGAGCATCTTGAGCGCGCACTCGATAGCGGAGCGCGACGGATTTTCGAGGTCGTTGGGCGCGCCCCAGAACGCCATGATTCCGTCGCCCATCAACTTGTCCACCGTGCCGCCGGTTTTGAATATCACGTCGATCATCGAGGTCATGTAGGTGTTCAGCAGCGCGAGCAGATCGTCGGGCGTGGTCTTCTCGGCGCGCTTGGTGAAGCTGACGATGTCGGCGAACATGATCGCGAGATGGCGCCGCTCGCCGCCGAGCTTCAGCATCTCGGGCGACTCAACCAGCGAAGTGATGAAGTCGGGACTGAGGTAATGCTCGAACGCGGTGCGGAGGTACCGCTTTTCGCGTCCTTCGATGATATACCGATAGCCCGCCAGGAACATGTACATGAGCAGCACGGTCAGCATCGGGAACACCACGCCGACGACCAGGCCGTCATTAACCAGCCGCGACCGCGTGTAAACGTAATAGCCAACCGCCAGCAGCACGGCCCACGCCGCCGATCCCATCGCGGACATCCCCGCGACGCCAAGCGCCACCGCAATTCCCATCAACAGGGCGGCGAAGAACGCGATCTCAACGGCCTCGTAGGATCGCTGGATGAAGTCGCCCTGAAGCAGGTTGTCGAGTGCATGGGCGTGGATCTCGACGCGCGCCATATCGCCATCGATAGGAGTTACACCGCGATCGCCCAGCCCGTGGGCGGTTGCGCCGACCAGAATGATCTTGTCCTTCAGTTTCTCCGGCGCGATCTTGTGATTGATGATGTCCGAGATCGAATAGTGCGGGAATGGATTGTGACCGCGGCGGAAGTTCACCAGCATCCGCCCGTCGTCGCCGACTGGTATCGCCACCCCGCCGATCGTAACCCCGGCTACTCCATTGAAATCGATTCCCAGCGTCATAGGCGCGCCGTCCACATACGCGTCGGCGACGGCGAGAAATAGCGGCACGCAGTAGCGGTCTTTGAAGCGGATCACCGTCATCTCGGTGCGGATTACACCGTCGGCGTCCGCGTCAACGTCGAAAAATCCGGTCGAGTGCGCCGCGTCCTCGAGCAGCGCAAAGGGTGGTTGATACCACTGCGCATTGATCAAATCGTGTGGCTTGCCCGGCGTCTGCCGCACGATGCCGAAGCCCAGCGGCCCGGGATCTCGAACAACGTCCAGGTAGCCCGCCGATTTGTCATTTCCAACGTTACTCCGGAAATGATGGCCCTCGAACGCATAGCCAAGCACGGTCGAGCCTTGCGATCTCATCGCATTGGCAAAAGCCTCGTCGTTGCTCGGACCCAGCACCTCGCGGATATCTTTGGCCTGGAGGCCAAGTGCCGCGAGCTTTTCACTTGTCTGCCCGCGCGATACATCGCCCTTGTCGGCCTCGCTGAAGATCGCGTCGAATCCGATGACCTTGACCTGGTAGTCCTTGAGCGCGTCCACCAGCTTCCCGAGCACGATTCGCGGCCACGGCCATTGCCCAAGTTGCGCAATACTCTTTTCGTCGACCGCGGCAATCGCGATCAGGCCCGAGGAGTTGTGCGGGGGGATGATATTTATTCCGAGGTCGTAGGCGGTCAGGTCCATCCGCTCGAACGCGAGGAAGAAGCGTTGATGGAATGCGAACCAGAAAGCCAGCAGCACAATTCCGAACAGGAAGGTGCGCCACGAGAACCTGAGGCCCGTATGTGACGGTTGTGCGTTCGCCATCGTTAGCGATCCGAGCTTACCTTGGCGGCCCGCTCTCCGCTAATGGCGTTGGCCGGCGACCCGAACCTTCCGCCAGCGCTGTTTTTGCCTGATACGTCGCGGCTATTCGAACCAGCTTAACTGCTTGTACATGCTGATCTGGCCGTACTCATGAGCGTTGCCATAGCCGGCCTGCGCGCTGACGCCTATTTGCCACGGCCGATAGTAAAGGCCGAGATCCGGGCCGCCCTGTCCCTGGCCGTCGGTCAAGAAGCCGCCCAAGTACATCGCGCCCCCGACTCCGCCAAGGACCATGAACTGTTCGCTCGAAAGCAGGATTGCCTGCAGATCGATTTCGCTGCTGGTGACGCCATTTTGAAAATCATGGATCGAGCTGAACGATCCATTGAGCGGATGCTGACTGTGCAGAAATATCCAGCTCGAAAAATCGCCTTCGACATCGTTGGCGTCGCTATCCGCCACGTCGCGGCCGCCCGAGATGTACAGATGCGTACCCGGCGACAGCGTGAAATCGGCGCCGCCCTGGAAGCGGCCGAAGTTCAAGCGCGGAAAACTCCCGCTGCCGGGCGCCAGAGGACTCTCGAAGCCCTGCCTGACCCACAGTTGATACCCGGTCGCGCGGCCGAACACTCCGATATACGGCGTGACGCTTTGCTCGGCCTGCACGCCCTCCTGCAGGACGCCATACTTGTCGCTGGCGAAGCCGCCGTCGAACGGCGTTACCTTGAAGAGTCCGGGCGTCTGGAGTGAGAAGAAGCCGGGATAGGTGTCTTCAAACCATTGCGCATGCGCCGGCGGCGCGATCGCATATGCGGTAATCGCAACTGCGAGGGCGACCGTCATGCTAATGTGCGGAATTCGATTCGTCGCCACGTCTCACCTCCTCCCTTAAAAATGTCCAGCACTGACCGCCGCCGGAACCGTCGTCACGTTCACGCATACTGGACAGGCTGGCACCGGCGCGACGCTCACTCCCGGCGCCGGTCCCGCGAAGCCGGCGCCGCCGGCGCTTGCGCTGTCGAGCGATGTCGCACCGGTCATCGCAAGCGGTCCGGCCGCCGTTGGAGGTTTGTCGCACGGCAGCGTCGCCTCGTAGCCCGCGCTGACATCTTCGCCCGCGTTGGGCGCCGCCTGGGGCGCCAGGTCGACGGTGCCCTGATAGACGGAGACGTCAGTATATCGTTCGCATCCCTGGTAACCCGGCCTGATCACATTCTCGGTGTATGCGGTATCGAACTTCGTGCCGCGCACCACCGCGACCGCGTTCGGAGTATGCACCTGGTAATCGGCGGGCGCCTCGCCCGCCGCGGCGTTGAGCAGCGATCGCATCACGCCTGTAAACAAGCTGACGCGCATCGACGCGACTCCGCCGTTAATCGTGAACTGATCGAGCGCGATGCTGCTGGCCGGGCCTAGTTCGAGCCGGCTCTGATCGTTAAGGACGATGACGGCGTGACCGCCGGCGCCGGTGACGATTCGGTCGCCTACGTTGACGCCGACGCCGGCCGCCGCTCCGAACGTCGCGCCGCCGCCGCGCTGAATTTGTACCTGGCCGATGACCGACGCGAATGATCCGGCCGCAGTCTGCGCCATCGCCGGCCCCGATGCGACGAGCAGCAGCGCGCTTACGAGGAAAAGCCCCACCCCAACTCCGGCACAAAAGCTACTTCGGTCTCGACGCATCTGGCGCCGCCCTCTCCTGCTGGCGCTCTCCTTGTATTTCTCCGCGTCGGGGTTTGTCAAACACTTCCCCATAAACGCCCGTAATATCAGCAGAAAATGAAAAGGGCGCGAGCATCGCTCACGCCCTCTCGTCTCGAAAATGAAAAAAATTCCCGCACGACCTACGCGCGGATTCGATCGTCCTACCGCTTGGAGTATTGCGGCCGCTTGCGCGCCTTGTGACGCCCGTACTTCTTGCGCTCGACCTCGCGTGGATCGCGCGTCAGCATCCCGCCCTTGCGCAGTGTCGGCCGCAGCGTCTCGGTCGCGCTGACCAGCGCGCGCGAAATCCCATGACGGACCGCGTCGGCTTGCGCCGCGATTCCTCCGCCCTCGACGCTCACCAGCACATCGTACTGCCCGACCGTCTCGGTCGCCTCGAACGGCTCCAGGATCCGCATGCGCGAGGTCGGCCGCGGGAAGTAGTCCTCGAGCGTGCGCTCGTTAATCGTGATCGTGCCGGTGCCGGCCAGCATTCGCACGCGCGCCACCGCGGTCTTGCGCCGTCCCGTTGTCCAGATGATGTTTTTCTTTTCTGCCATGGAAAGATCGTACCTTGTTTAGACGACAACCGTCTTGGGCTTCTGCGCGGCGTGCGGATGCTCGGGGCCGCGATAGACTTTGAGCTTGTTGAAAATCTGGTGGCCGAGCCGATTCTTCGGCAGCATCCCCTTAACCGCGATTTCGAGCAGCCGCTCCGGCTTGGCGTCGAGCATCTTGCCCGCGGCCGTCGTGCGAATTCCACCCGGCCATCCGGTATGGCGATAATATAGCTTGCCCAGCGCTTTCGATCCCGTCAGGCGAACCTTGGCGGCGTTGATGATAACGACGAAGTCGCCGGTATCCTGGTTGGGAGTGTAGTCGGGCCGGGTCTTGCCGGTCAGCAGGCTCGCGGCACGCGACGCCACTCGTCCGAGCGCTCGCTCGCTTGCGTCGATCACCACCCAGTTGCGGTCGCGCAGCCCATTCTCGCGCGAGATGCTGCGGGTTTGTTCGGTCAGCTTCAAATTCGTACACCTGATAGAGTCAATTTTTGGCGGGGCCGATGGGATTTGAACCCACGACTTCCGACGTGACAGGCCGGCGTTCTAACCGGGCTGAACTACGACCCCGCCCGAACCATCTGTTGTTACATTTTCCAGCACCCGTAGCAACAACGCATCGCGCGCGGAGCGCGCGCGCGGGCACTTGTCTGGAACCACTGGCCCCGCCACTGGCGTTTGTAGCGCGGTCAAAAAAGTGAAAGGCCGCACTACTGCGAGCCCAACCTCTCAAGGATGCCCGAGACGTGCCTATTCCTTGGCTTTGGCGAGCAGATCGTCTAGTTCGCGATTGACCCCATCCATGGTTTCAATCAAACGATCCAAGGCCCTGTTCAACGTGACCTTGTTCAAGCCTTTCCCGTTCGACGCGGAAGCCCGATTCAGGGCCTCCATTGTCTTGCGACTTTTCTGTACGCGCTCCATTAGTCGTGCGGCTTTCGCTTTCGATTCTGCGTCAAGCGCGAAGTTCTTTAACTCGCGTGCTTTCCCCAGTGCTTCGACTAGAAGATGGACGAATCTTTCGCGTCTGTCCATAGTCGGCAGAACAGAGGGGGGCGACGCGGTTACGCAACTCGCCGCATCAGCTCCAGGATGTCATACCCGGTGATCTCGCGGCTCTTCGCCGACCAATCTCTTAGCTCGGCGTCGGAGACCAGGCCCGCTTGCGCGCCCTTCGCCAGATCCATCAGGCCAATCTTGATCGTCGCCTCGTCGATCATCTCGCCGGATTTCGGATCCGCCATCGAGCCGCCGCCCTTCTCGTGGTAGAGCTTGATCACCCGGCGCGCTTCCTCGACCTGATCGACGCTCGGTGTGTAGCACGCGTTGGCGATCTCCGCCTGCTGCGGATGTATGACCCATGTTCCATCCATCCCGAGGTTCGCGGCGCCGACGTTCTTCTCGCGCAGCCCCGCCTGCAGTTCCTTGACGCGCTCAGGAGAATCGGTGTTACGCCACAGCCGCAGATAGACGTTGTCGATCGCATGCAGGCCCGCGGCCTTCGCGGCGACGACCACCGCCTGCTTCGAGTAGTGAAAATTCTGGTTCTGATTCTCGACAATCTCGCGGATGCCGAGATTTGCGGCGTAGTCGGCGATGCCGAACACCAGCCCGCACATCCGGTCCGACGCGGTCGCGATTTCGTACGCATGAATCAGCGCGTGCGGCGTCTCGATCAGCGACTCGATCTGGATGCGGTACTTCCAGCCGCCCCGTTTTTCCAAATCGTCGAGCAGCTTCGACACTTCGCGAATCTCCTCGGGCCCGCGCGTCTTCGGCAGCATGATACCGTGAAAGCGATTCGGCGCGCCGAGCACGATCGCCTCCATGTCGCCCTTGAAAAACTTCGAATGGATATTGTTAGGGCGCACCGTGACAACCTTCTTGCCGAAGTCGAGCGTGTTGAGCGCCTCGACCATCACCTTGCGGCTCTTCTCGCCCTTGAACTCATACGGGCACGCGTCTTCGAAGTCCGCCATCACGTGATCGACGGGCGCCTTCACCGCGTCCGCCGCCGTGACGTGCAGCTTCATGTTGTGGCCGGGATAGGTCATCTCGGTGCGCGGAATTACGAAGCGTGTGCCTTTGTCCAGTACGTACATTGATCGATTTCTCCAAAATAGCTGATTTTCTCAGGCCGGCAGGTAGTGAGTTTTGCGCTTGATCAAAACGGTGCGCTCGATTTCAACGACCACGGTACCGTCGGGTTTCTTGCCAATCAATTTGAACTTCACCAATCCCGCGTCAGGTCGGTCCGCATCGCGCTTCTCGAGCACGGTGGACTCGGCGTAGATCGTGTCGCCGTGGAACACCGGGTTGGTATGCTTGCCGTTGTCCATCTCGACTTCAGCGATCGCGTTCTCGCTGGTATCTTCCGATGCGAGCCCGACCGTGAACGCGAGCACGACGCCGCCGTACACCAGCAGCTTGCCGCCGACGTATGCGCCGGGATTTTTGTCGATCAAATCCTGGTTGAAGTGCAGCTCGGCCGTGTTCATCACCAGCGAAGTGAAGTTGTGATTGTCGGCCTCGGTGATCGTGCGGCCGCGCTGATGGACGAGCGTGTCGCCGACCGTGAAATCCTCGAAGTAGCTGCCGTCGCTGGTAATACTCACGTCAGCTCTGCTCCATGATACGCCGGCCGATGACCTCGTACTGAATTTCGCTGGTGCCCTCGAAGATCGACAGCACGCGCGCGTCGCGCCAGAAGCGCTGCGCCTCGAACTCCATCGAATAGCCGTAGCCGCCGTGCACCTGCATCGCCTCGCGCGTGACCCGCTCGGCCATCTCGGCGGCGAACGCCTTGGCCAGCCCGGCCTCGTAGTCGCATCGCTTGCCGGTGTCCTTTTCGGCGGCGGCGAAATAACAAAGCTGGCGCGCGGCTTCAATCTCAACGGCCATGTGCGCGAGCTTGTGCCGAATCACCTGGAAGTCGCCGATAGGCTGGCCGAACTGCTTGCGATCCTTCGCGTACTTGACCGCGCATTCGAACGCCGCCTGCGCGACGCCAACGCCGCGCGCCGCGGTCTGGATTCGCGCCGCCTCATAACTCGCCATCAGTTGATAGAATCCGCGCCCTTCGACTCCTCCGATCAGGTTCGCCTTGGGCGCGAACGCGTCGTCGAACTGCAGCGCATAACTGCGCATCCCGTGGTAGCCGATGGTCGGAATCGGCGAGCCGGTCAAAGTCGGCGGCATGAAATCGTCGCCGGGCTCCTTCTCGAACAGGATCAGCGAGAGTCCCTTGTGGCGTTTCGAGATGTCCGGATCGGTGCGCGTCATCACGGTCAGCATGTGCGCGCGATTGGCGAACGTGCACCACATCTTCGAGCCCTTGATCAGATAGCCGTCGCCATCCTTCACCGCGCGCGTCTTGAACGACGCCGTGTCGCTGCCCGAATCGGGCTCCGTGAATGCGGCCGCGGTCAGAATCTCGCCGCGAGCAATCGGCGGCAGGAATTTCTTTTTCTGCTCCGGTGTGCCGTTGGCGCTGATCAGAGTGCCGGTGATGATGTTGCGCGTCATCACGGAGCCGACGCTCAGCCATCCGCGCGATAACTCCTCGGTGACAATCGCCATCGAGATGTAATCCAGCCCCATGCCGCCGTCTTCCGCCGGAAAAATCACGCCGAAGTAGCCGAGCTCGGCCATCTGCTTGAGAATGCTTTCCGGTATTTCCTTGTTTTGCCGATCGAGGTCGTTGGCGATCGGCTTGACCTCGGCCTCGACGAACTCGCGGACCGAGCGCCGGATAAATTCATGCTCAGGCGTAACTAGCGGCATCGTGTGCTCCTAGGCGGGAGGATTGCGCTTGCGAATCAGGACCGGCCGCTCGTACTCGAGCACTTTTTCGCCGCGTTGGTTGTAGCCGGTGGTGCGGAACTTCACGACGCCGCGATCGGGCCGCGAAGTGTCGCGCTTGGAGAGCACCAGCGACTCGGACGTAATCGTGTCGCCGGGATAGACCGTCTCGTGCCACTTCATTTTCTCGTAGCCGAGATGCGCGATAGCTCGCTCGCTGAGATCCTCGACCGACAGTCCGAACACCACGTTCATCACCAGCATGTGATTGACGACCACGTTCCTGTAACCGAGGCTCTGCGCGTACTCGCGATTGAAGTAGCTAGGGTTGAAGTTCATCGTGACGCTCGAAAAAAAGCTGTTGTCGCCCTCGGTGATAGTGCGACCCCAATGATGCTTGAATAAATGCCCGACCTCGAAGTCCTCGAAGTAGTGGCCACGCTCGATTTTGCGCACCGCCATATGGGTCAGGCTGCCTTGCTTCCTGTAATCGTAGAGTTGCGAAAAATCCTGAAGCCGAATCCGTTTTTTATGGAATTAAAGGTTGCACGTCAACCAAGTCCTGAGAATTCCGGTCCCCCTTCCCGCGCGGGAAGGGGTTAGGGGTTAGGTTCCTCGGACGCGGTACCCACCCGTTCCCTAACGCCCGGCAGGTAAGTATTGTCAAACCTGCGGCAAACAGGTACCTATTCCCGCACGCTATTGACTCGCAATTCAAACCACAACTGGAGCCAACCAGCAGCCGGCCGCCTATCGCGGGTCCATCGGGGCGGTGGTAACCAATAACCAATCGAAATGAACCATAAGGAAATCTACGAGATCGGGCACGTTCCCCCAATCGGCCAGGTGCCGAAGCAGATGTACGCGCAGGTGATCCGCGCGGACCGCTTCGGCGACCCGATGCATGCGTTCAAGATCGAGAAAATCGCGGTCCCGGAAATCCGCCCCGACGAAGTGCTCGTTTACGTGATGGCGGCGGGCGTCAACTTCAACAATGTGTGGGCGGCGCTCGGCTCGCCAGTAGACGTGATCGGCGCGCGCCAGAAAGCCAAGTACGATCATTCGGATTTTCATATCGGCGGCAGCGACGCGTCGGGAATCGTCTACGCCACCGGGCACGACGTCCACAACGTCAAGGTCGGCGACCGTGTCGTGATTCATTGCGGCGTCTGGGATCGACACTCGCCCGCGGTCCGCAACGGCGACGATCCGATGTACGACCCGACGTTCAAAATCTGGGGCTATGAAACCAACTGGGGCAGCTTCGCGCAGTTCGCGCGCGTACAGGCGCATCAGTGCATGCCCAAGGCGAAGCACCTCACCTGGGAAGAGGCCGCCGGGCCCACGCTGGTGGGCGCGACCGCGTACCGGATGCTGATGGGATGGGCGCCGCATGTCGTGCGCCGCGGCGACGTGGTGCTGATTTGGGGCGCGTCGGGCGGTCTCGGATGCATGGCGATTCAAATCGTCAAGGCTGAAGGCGGAATTCCGGTGGGCATCGTCGGCGACGATCGCAAAATCGATTTCTGCATGAAGCTCGGCGCCAGGGGATGCATCAACCGTAAAAAATATTTGCATTGGGGCATGATGCCGCATTGGAAGGAGACCGCGTCGTACAACAAGTGGGCCGCGGAATGCCGCGCGTTCGGCAAAGCGATTTGGGACATCGTCGGCGAGCGCAAAAATCCGCGCATCGTGTTCGAGCATCCCGGCGAAGACACGATTCCCACCTCGGTCTTCGTCTGCGACACCGGCGGGATGGTCGTGATTTGCGCGGGCACCACCGGCTACAACGCGGTCGCCGACTTGCGCTACCTGTGGATGCGTCAGAAGCGCCTGCAGGGCTCGCACTTCGCCAACGACGAGCAGGCCTACGCGTTCAATCAGCTCGTGCTCGACGGCAAGATCGATCCGTGCCTCGCCAAGACCTACACCTTCGCCGAAATCCCCGAATGCCACCAGGCAATGCACGAAAACCGCGCCCCCGAGGGCAAAATGGTCGCGCTGGTCGGCGCCCCAAAGCCCGGATTGAAGGATCTGCCTCTCTAAGTCTCAAGCGCGCTGTTCCGCGCGTCCATTCCTCGAATAGAATCAGGCCATCACGATGGCCTCGCTCGACTCCCTGAAGCTCGAACTGGCGCGCCAGGTCGAAGGCGAAGTGCGCTTCGACGCGGGCACTCGCGCGGCCTACGCGACCGACGCGTCGAACTATCGCCAGGTGCCGGTCGGCGTCGTCATTCCGCGGCACGAGGGCGCCGTAATCGCGGCGCTTTCGCTCGCACGCGAAAACTCGATACCGATTCTTGCGCGCGGCGGCGGCACCAGCCTCGCCGGCCAGGCATGCAACGCCGCGCTCGTGCTCGATTTCTCGAAGTACATGAATCGAGTCGTCGCGATCGACGCCGCCGCGCGCGTGGCTCACGTCGAGCCCGGCCTCATCCAGAGCCATCTCAACGCCGCGCTCGCGCCGCACGGCCTGTTCTTCGCGCCCGATCCGTCGACGAAAGATCGATGCACCATCGGCGGGATGATCGGCAACAACTCATGCGGCGCGCATTCCGCCGCGTACGGCAAGACCGTCGACAACGTCGAGGCGCTCGAGGTCGTCCTCTACGACGGCACGCAACTTTCGCTCGCGGGATCGATTGACGACGCGGAACTCGACGCCGCGATCGCGCGCGGCGGCCGCGAAGGCGAGCTCTACTCGCGCATCCGCGAACTTCGCGATCATTGCGCGGATTCCGTGCGCGCGCATTTCCCGAAGCTGCCGCGCCGCGTCTCCGGATACAACCTCGACGAGCTGATGCCGGAGCGCGGCTTCAACCTTGCGCGCGCGCTCGTCGGCTCGGAAGGCACGCTCGCCACAGTCCTTCGCGCGACGATACGCGCCGTGCCGCGCCCCAATGAAATCGCGCTGGCCGTGCTCGGATTCGACGACGTATTTATCGCAGCGGATCAAATGCCGTGGCTGCTCGAACATCGCCCGGAAGCGCTGGAAGGCTTCGATGAGAATCTTCCCGAGTTCGCGCGCATCAAGAAGATGCCGGGCGTGCGGTTTCTGCCGGCCGGGCGCGCTTTTCTGCTCGTCGAGGTCGGTGGCGCGTCGCAAGACGAAGCGCGCGAGCGCGCGGAACGCGTAATCGCGAATGCGCGCCAACTCCGCGAATGCACCGGCGCGGCGTACCTCGCAGATGCGCGGGAGCAGGCTGCGGTCTGGCAGATTCGCGAGTCGGGGCTCGGCTCGAGCGCGTTCATCCCAGGGCGCCCGCGCACTTGGCCGGGCGCCGAAGACTCTGCGGTGCCTCCCGCCAGGCTCGGCGAATTTCTGCGCGGCTTCGATCGCATCCTCAGCCGCCGCAACCTTAAGGTGGCGACCTACTACGGACATTTCGGCGAAGGATGCGTACACGCGCGCGTCAATTTCGATCTGGCCAGCGCGCCCGGAATCGAAACCTTCCGTGCCGCGATGGTCGAGCTCGGCGAACTCGTCGCGAGTCTCGGCGGCTCGCTCTCGGGCGAGCACGGTGACGGGCTCGCGCGCTCCGAGCTGCTGCCGATGATGTTCCGGCCCGAGCTAATCGACGCGTTCCGCGATTTCAAGCGAATCTTCGATCCCGATTCGATGATGAACCCGGGCGTGATTGTGAATCCGCATCCACTCGGCTCGCATCTGAAGCTGGGCGCGAGCTATCGGCCGCGCGAAATCGCCACGCACTTCAACTTCAAAGCCGAAGGCGGATTGGCGGGCGCGGCGCTAAAATGCGTGGGAATCGGAAAATGCCGCAAGACCGAAGCGGGCACGATGTGCCCGTCGTACATGGCGACGCGCGAGGAAATACACTCGACACGCGGCCGCGCGCGAATTTTTTTAGAGGCACTCGCAAGCGACCTGCTGCCGCAAGGATTCAGCGATCCCGCGTTGAAGGAGGCGCTCGACTTGTGCCTGTCGTGCAAGGGATGCAAGGCCGAGTGCCCGTCGTCCGTGGACATGGCAGCGTACCGCGCGGAATTTTTCTGGAACTACTATCTGACTCATCGGCGTCCGCTGTCATCGTCGTTCTTCGGCAGGTTGAATGAAGTCGCGCGGCTCGCATCGTATGCACCGTCGCTCGCCAACGCGCTGTTGCACGCACCGATTGTGGGCGACGCGGTAAAAAAAGCTCTCGCGATTCATCCGGAGCGCGAGTTGCCGCGTTTTGCGCGGCGGACTTTCCGCTCGTGGTTCGAGCGCAGGACGGCTCCCAGAGCGAGCACGCGCGAAGTCGTGCTGTTTCCCGACACCTTCAACAACTTCTTCGAGCCGCAGGTCGCAATCGCCGCGGTAGAAGTCCTCGAACGCGCCGGATTTCGCGTGATCGTTCCGCGCGCCAAGCTGTGCTGCGGCCGCCCGCTCTACGATCAGGGGATGCTGGACCGTGCGAAGGCTCGCCTGACCGACGTGATGGACGCGCTCGATCCGTTCGTCGCCGTCGGCATTCCGATCATCGGGCTGGAGCCGAGTTGTATCCTCACGTTTCGCGACGAGTTGCCATCACTCTTTCCCGACGACGCGCGGGCCGCCGCGCTCGCGTCGAATTCATTCTTGCTCGACGAGTTCCTGGTCAGAAATGCGCCAGACTTCGCACCGCCAGAGTTGCGCCGGCAGACCTTAGTGCAAGGCCATTGTCATCAGAAGGCGATCGCCGGGATTGGCGACGAGGTCACGCTGCTGTCGCGCGCGGCAGGCGCGCAACTCGAAGTGCTCGACGCGGGATGCTGCGGGATGGCGGGCGCATTCGGCTACGACCGCGACCATTTCGAGGTGTCGAAGGCGATCGGAGCGCGAGTCTTGATTCCCGCAATTGACAACGCGCCGCCCGACGCGATCATCGTCGCCGACGGATTCTCCTGCCGCTCGCAGATTCGCCATTTTTGTCCGACGCGACGCCCAATGCATCTGGCGGAAGTGCTGAACCTCGCCGCCGGCCGCCGGTAGGCGAAATGCCGACGCCTGCCGGCCCGTTCTGGGCACGGTTTGCGCTGTAGGAAATCTTGTTGTTCAACACAAATCCTGTTCCAGCGCGGTGGTTGGACAACGGTTGTCAGAATGGGGAAATCGAGTCTGAGAGTTTCCGCAAGGTAGCCAGGCCGGTGGCGCGGGGGGCGAGGCCTGCCGCGCCACTCGGACTGGCGGTTCGAGGCGATTTTCAGGGAGTTGCCACGAAGCCGTGCGAGTTACCGAGGCTATCGGTGAAAGTACCCGAGAGCTGACCCGTTGAGTTGATTCCGGAAATATAGGTGCCTTGCGCAGCGCCCGGTGCGTCGATCGTGGTAAAGGTTCCCCCACTGAGCACGAAGCCATGGGTGCCCGAGCCAACACCATTTAGAAAGGTTCCAACCATCTGGCCCGATGCGTTGATTCCCGAAGCCTCGGTCCCGAGCGTGGCGCTCGGCACGTCGATGGAGGTGGGGTCGCCCCCCAAGTCGGCGACGTAGCCGTGCATCGAGAAAACGTCATCGTAAAATACTCCAACGATGTTCAAATCGTCGCTGATCCCGGCACCCTCGGTCCCATTGACGCCGTCTGGGTCGTCGAAGCTGGTGAAGTTGCCCAAAGTGTCGAGCTCGAAGGCGTGGGTGCCCGAGCCAACGCTATCTCCATAGGTTCCAACGATGTCTCCCGATTTGTTGATCCCGAGAGCATTGGTCCCGAAAGTGGCGTCGGGTTCGTCGATCGTGCTGAATTTCCCGTTCTTGCTTCTCAAGAAGCCATGCTCGCCGACGTTATCGACAGATATTCCGACGACCGCTCCGGAATCGTTGATCCCAAAGGCCCAAGTGCCGGAAACGGCGCCCGGCGAATCGAAGGTCTTGAAGGTTCCCTTTGTGTTGCGCACGAAGCCATGGATTCCCGAGCCGACGCTATTTCCATAATATCCAACGACCTCGCCCGACAAGTTAATTCCTTGAACATAGGTTCCGGAGGTCGCATCCGGCTCGTCGATAGTGGTGAAAGTGTAGGCGCTTGCGGCGCGGGCGATGCCGAGCGTGCACAAGCTGATTGTCAGCGCAATCAAGGCGCTTCTCAGCTGGAACGTGAACTGGTTGCGGTCCATATCTTTCAGCCCTCCCGAACTGTGTTGTTTTGAGCGCGGTTTCACGACTGCATATCCAATTCCTCATCTAATAACTACTAACTGGCTAGAAATCCTACATATGGAATGACTGCGAGTCAACCGAGATCGTGACCCGACATGACATGCCACATGAAGTGTTCGCGCTGTGTAGTGAATGACCGGGGCAGGCGCAGGCATCTCGGCGAATACGGTGAAAAACTGACATCAGCGGGTCGACTTCTTGTGAATCGCCGCCTTAGTTTATTTAACGCACCAGGTGGGTTTGCGCTTGTCGCAGGAAGGCGGAGATGCCTTCCTGCGCATCCGTCGCCATCGCGTTCTGGCTCATTACTTGAGGGTGAGCGCAGTGGAACCATCTCGGACAGCGCACTTATTTGTCATCCCGACGAAGCGAGCAGCCTCGTGCCGCTCGCAGATTCGACCTTTCTGCCCGACGCGACGCCCGCTGCACCTGGCGGAAGTGCTCAACCTCGCGCCCGGCGGCAGGTAGGCGAGATGCGGGCGGCTGCGATAGTCTCGTCGGACTAAGGAGTTCTAAAAAGATGCGACTTGGAATCACCATCCCGTTCGATCCGTTCAACGGCATTCATTTTCCCGAGCTGGTGCGCACCGCCGACCGATGCGGCTACACCGACGCGTGGTCGTACGAGTCTTTCTCGACCGACGCGTTCGCGCCGATTGCCGCGGCCGCGATGCTCACCGAGAAGATGCGCTTCGGATGCGCGATCATCCCGGTGTTCACCCGGCCGGCGCCGCTGATCGCGATGTCGGCGGTCACTGTCAACGAACTGGCAGGCGGCCGTTTCATCCTGGGGCTCGGAATTTCGACGCCGAATATCGTCGAGAATTGGATGGGTGTGCCATTTCAAAAGCCGGTGACGCAGATGCGCGAGACGGTCGAAGCGCTGCGCGCGATCTTTCGCGGCGAGAAAGTCACGATGGCCGGCGCGAAGGTCAAGATGAACGGCTTCCGGCTCGATTCAGTGATTACGCATCCGCCGAAAATCTATATCGGCGCGCAGGGCGCCAAGATGCTGCGGCTGGCGGGCGAATTGGGTGACGGCGTGATCGTCAATTTCGTGACGCCCGAGACGGTCGCACCGATGCTCGACAACACGCGCGACGGGATGCGCGCAGCCGGCAAGGATCCGTCGAAGCTGGACGTAGTGTGCCGAATAATCTGCGCCGTCGACGAGGACGAAGCCGTCGCGCGCACGCTGTTCCGCCGCTCGCTGACGGCCTACGTAACGGTGCCGCAGTACAACAAGTTCTTCCGCGAGATCGGCTACGACAAGGAAGCGGCGACCGCAATCGACGCGTGGAACGCCGGCGATCGCAAGAAAGCACTCGAGACGATTCCCGACGAGATGGTCGATAAGATTTTCGTGTTCGGGCCGGCGGAGAAATGCCGGCGGCGGCTCGATGACTACGCACGCGCGGGGATCACGACCACGGCGCTGCAGTTCTCGTCGTTCGCGAGGACGCCGGAAGAGCGCCGGGTGAAGGTGCTACGCGCAATCGAAAGGCTGATGGCGGTGTGAAAGAGAGTAAACGGTAAAAACACGCCCCGCCGGGAGGAGACGGGGCGCGCTGAGGGTATTGAGGAACGCATCAAAGATGCGTTTTCAGGTTTGGTTATCGGATGTACTGAAGCAGCGGTGCCAGCATCGAGCTTCCGCCGGGCTGTCCGTAGCCGCCGTTATATCCACCGCCGTTGTACGCGGGCCGGTAGTTGTTGTACGCGGGCGCTCCGCCCAATAGTCCACCCAGTCCACCGCCGTTGTACGCGGGCCGGTAGTTGTTGTACGCAGGCGCTCCGCCGAATAGTCCACCGAGTCCACTGAGCATTCCGCCGCCGACCGGCGCCGCACCTGCACAGCCGCTACGGAACGCCCACTGATTCTGACGGAGCAAATCATAGGCGGCCGCGGGATGGCCGGTGTTCCGGTCGCGATAGTATTGGTTCATTACGCTCTGCGCTCGTCCGCATCCGTTCCCCACCGCATAGGCCGGCACGCCGCCGCCATAGTAAGGCGCTGCATATCCAGGAGCCGCTACATACCCGGGAGCCCCATAGTAGCCGCGGTTGTAGGGGCGACCGTAGTTCCGGTATTCGCCGGCGGTGCCAAAGGCGCGCTCTGCGCGGAAATCGCGGACCGCCGCCGGGTTCCCGTTGCGGAGCGCCCGGGCGAAACTGTGCGCGGCATGCGAATCGTGGTGGACGGAGTAGCTGTGGTCGTAGGCGGCTGCGGTAAGCGGCGTCGCAAGCATCGCGAGCCCAACCAGCATCGTCATCAGACCTCGTTTGGATTTCATCGTCGGTTACCTCTCCCCTACTAAGTGAGCATTAAGGATGCCATCGAGCCGTCAGAAAAATTCTCTGCAACGCACTTGGTCATCGGCTAGCAATACGCAACAGAAATAATTTGGATACACGAATTCGAAAATAAAAAAACGAAAAACGTCAACGGAGAGAATGGCTTAACGCATGTTCAGGTTTTGCCGGCATGAACTAAACGAACGTTCAGACACGAGTCGCCGGACCGCGGTCGCGCGGCCTCAAAAATAAATAAACGTTCAGCCGCGAGCCGGCAAAAATCGAAAATCAAAAATGGACCCCCAAAAAAAGTCAGACGAAGGTGCGCCGGGCGAGGTAGTACATTACGCCGCCGACGATCGCGTAGGCGGCGATTCCCTCGAGCAGCGTCGCGCCGCTGGTGACGACGGCCACCCCGACCACCAGCACGGTGGCGATGATGGCGACGACCTGCTCGATACGCTTCTCGCGCGCGCGGACGCGGCCGACGTGCTCGCTGATGCGCGCGCCGCAGCCGGGGCATACGCCGCCGCGCTTGACGACCAGGTCGGCGCCGCACTCGGGACATTCGATTTTCGTCCGCAGCGGCATGCCGCTTACGAACATAGCACCAATTTTTCCGGTTGCCCCACTATGTCCGGCTGCAGTACCAAATTACCCTCGCCCGCTCCGCGAGAGAGGGAACGGCGTCCGCGCCTGGAGTGAGGGCCCGGAAAAAGGGGTTAGGGGTTAGGCGTGAAATATCCTACTTTCATAGTAACTCCCAATAATCCGGTTCCCCTTCCCGCTCGGGAAGGGGTTAGGGGTTAGGTTCCTCGGCTCGAGCACCGACTGGTTCATTCTCGCACGATCAGCCAAGGGACTCTCTGCTCTGTTCCCCCTTTCCGCCTCGGAAAGGGGGCTAGGGGGATAGGACAGGGACCCGCTCAGATGACTTCTTCTGGTTCCCCTTCCCACAGTGGGAAGGGGTTAGGGTTAGGTTCCTCGCCTGGGGAAGCACTTTCCATCGAATCACTTAGACTCGCAGCGTCTTTCGTCGCGTTCCCCGCGCTGCTAGTCTGATTGACCGTTTCAGATTAATCGGTCATTTGGTCAGTCAGCAACTCACGGAGGTTTCACTCATGGCAGACAATCAATCGCTCAAGGGACGCATCGCTATCGTCACCGGCGGGTCGAGCGGTATCGGCCGCGCAATCGCGATTCGGCTCGGCGAGGCGGGCGCGCACGTGTTTATCGCGGGACGCACCGAGTCGGCGCTCAACGAAGGCGTCAAGGCAATCGAAAAGGCCGGCGGTCGCGCGACAGCGGTGGCATTCGACGCCCGCGACGTGCGACAGATGCAGGGTTTGGTCGACAGGGCGGTCAAGGCGACGGGACGGCTCGATATCATGGTCAATAACGCGGGCCTCGAGTTCCCGAGTTCGATTATCGACGGCGATCCCGAGAAGTGGCGCGAGATGCTCGAGGTCAATGTGCTGGCGCTGCTGGTGGGCGCGCAGGCCGCGATTCGCGCGATGCGTGCATGCGGCGCCTCGGGGCACATCGTAAATATCTCGTCGGTGGCGGGACGCAACGACGCGTCGGGGGTTTATGGCTCGACCAAGTGGGCGGTGAATTCGATCGCGACGACGCTGCGCAAGGAACTCGAGAACGACAAGATTCGCGTCGTGAATATCATGCCGGGCGCGGTCGCCACCAACTTCGCGCGCAACTTCCCGCCGGAATTCGTCAAGGGAATCGTGAATTCGCTGGGAATCAAGGCGGACATCAAGCCCGGCGGGCAACTGCCGCCCGAGGTGCTCGACCAAATCGCTGCGGCGGGCAAGCTGTTCCTGGCGTCGGCTGACGACGTGGCGCGCGCGGTGCTGTTCGCGGTGACGCAGCCGATAGAACTGAATATCTTCGAGATGGTGGTGCGGCCGCAACGGCAATTGCAGTTGCCAGCATAAGCATAAGGAAGCACGCGTCCGAAAGAAGCCAGGATGAACCCTACTAAAAAAGGTGCGCCGGGAGCCAAGCGTGCGGCGATTCTGGATGCGGCGCTGCGGCTGTTCAGCCAATACGGTTACCGGCGCACCTCGATCGACGACATCGCGCGCGAGGCGGAAATCGCCAAGGGCACCGTCTACCTGAGTTTCAGGAGCAAGGAGGAGATCTTCCGCGCGCTGTGCGAGAGCCTGATCGAGCGCGCGGAATCCGCGGTACAACTGGCGCGCGCGACCGCCGGCCCCGTCGACGAGCGGCTGGTCGCCGTGCTCGAGGCCAAGTTCGGGTTCTTTTTCGAGACGGTATATCGCTCGGCGCATGCGGCCGAGCTGATGGACTCGAAGAATCGCCTGTCGGCGGATCTGTTTGCGCAGTCGGGACGCCGCTACATGAAAGTGCTCCGCGAGATGATCGAAGAGGCGACTCGCGCGGGAGAGCTCGAGCCGGCGCGGATGGAGCTTGACCCGGACGACCTGGCCCAGATGCTGGTAGCGGCCGCGCATGGAATCGAAAGCGCGGCGACCAGCCGCGCGCAGTACCATCGGCGGCTCAGAGAGATCGTGCGGGTAATAGTGGCGGGCCTGTCGGCGTCGCGCGCGGAGCAGAACCCTCACCTACCGACCGCACAGCGGTCGGCCGCTTCTCCCGTAAAATAAGGGCGAGCCAAGATCGAGGAGCGGCGCGTTTTGATTCCGTCGCCGACGTGGTCGGCGACCGGCACCCTGTCCGACCTTGTACTCCGCGACCGGGAGTGTGATATCTTCCTTCCGACTCAACTACCGAACCTGGGAGAGCGAAATGACAACGTCCATGTCCATTCAGAGAGCGGTTTTAACCCATCAGAAGGACATGGTGTTTCATGCGAACGCTATTTTCCGGGGGATCAGCACGCACAACCCCCGATAAAACAAAGCTGACCGAGCGGGTTGCGAATCGATTCGCAGGCTCGCGAGCCAAAAAGTTCCTCTCCTACTACAGGCCATATCGAGGGTTGCTTCTCGCAGACCTTCTCTCCGCCGTCGTCATATCGGCCGCGGCGTTGCTGCTGCCTGTCTGTACGAATTTCATCACCAAGAACCTGCTTGCAACCAAGGGCGCACCCGGCGCGCTCGACAGGATCTATGCGCTGGGCGTCGCCATGCTCGCGCTGGTCGCCCTCCAGGCCCTATGCACGTTGTTCGTCGATTATCAGGGACATGTGATGGGCGCGAAGATGGAACGGGACATGCGCCGAGAGCTGTTCGAGCATTACCAGAAACTATCGTTCAGCTTTTACGACCGGCAGAGAACCGGTCAGCTCATGGCGCGGATCACCAACGATCTCCTTTCCCTCGCCGAGCTCTATCATCACGGGCCGGAAGATCTCGCGATCGCAAGCCTGGAGCTGATTGGGGTGCTAATCATCCTCGCGCATATCGACGGGACGCTCACGCTGATGGTCCTGTGCTTCCTGCCGGTGATGTTCGTCTTCGCGCTGCATTTCAGCAGGCGCATGATTGCCGCGCTCAGATTGAGCAAGGACCGGATCGGCGACATCAACGCGCGGGTCGAAGATTCGCTCGTGGGGATACGGGTGGTTAAGTCTTTCACCAACGAGGCCTTCGAGACTGCGCGCTTCAACTACGAGAACGATCGCTTTCTCGCGAGCAGGAGCGCGGGCTATCAGAGCGAGGCATGGTTCTCCGGCGGCATGGCCGCTTTCACGCAGCTCATCACCATCGCGGTGATCGTGTTCGGCGCAACGGGCATCGCGCGGAGGTCGCTCGACCTCGCCGACCTGCTTACCTTCCTGATGTGTGTCGCGGTGCTGGTCGATCCGATCCACCGGCTCGTGAATTTCGCGCGGCTCTATCAGGAAGGGAGCACGGGTTTTGACCGGTTCTTTGAGATGCTGCAGATGGAGCCGGACATGCCCGACCAGGCTGGCGCCGCGGAGCTGACCCACGTGCGGGGTGATATCACGTTCCGCAACGTGAGCTTCCGGTACGCCGACGATTCGCCACTCGTGCTGAAAAACTTATCTCTCCAGATGAAAGCCGGCGAGTTCGTCGCGCTGGTAGGCGCCTCGGGAGTCGGCAAGACCACGCTCTGCTCGCTGATCGCGCGCTTCTATGATGCGACCGAGGGCGACATCCTAATCGATGGCAGCAACGTGAGGGAGGTCCGCCCGCAGTCCTTGCGGCAAAATATCGGCATCGTGCAGCAGGATGTTTATCTGTTCGCGGGAACGGTCGCGGAGAACCTCCGCTATGGCAAGCTCGATGCGAGCATCGACGAGATCATCGAGGCCGCGAAAATGGCTCATGCGCACGCTTTCATCATGGCGCTGCCGAACGGTTACGACACAGAGATCGGCGAACGCGGCGTGAAACTCTCTGGCGGACAAAAGCAGAGGCTCAGCATCGCCCGCGTCTTTCTCAAAAACCCGCCAATCCTGATTTTCGACGAAGCCACAAGTGCGCTCGACAATGAAAGCGAACGAGCAGTGCAGGAGTCTCTGCACCGGCTCGCGCGCAATCGCACAACGCTGGTAATCGCGCATAGGCTATCGACCGTGAGGAACGCGGGGAGAATCCTGGTGCTGACTGAGGATGGGGTCGCCGAAGAAGGCACGCATTCTGAACTGGTCTCGTCGGGCGGCGCGTATGCCCAACTCTACAACACCCAGGCAAGCATATGAGAACAGCGCGGCGCGCGTGTCGAAGACACGCGCGACGCTGTCAGAATGTAAGAGAGACGCCGGGCTGCGGTACGCGGCCCGGCGTCTCTTGAGTTGCTGTCCTAGGCGCGCGCTTTGCGCAGCTTGCGCGCCGATGAGCGCTTCGCGACGCGAACGCGCTCGGGGCGGCGCTTGACGCGCGCCGCCGCCGCTTTGCCCGCGACCTTGGTCGCGGGCTTCTGGATTGCGGCCGCTGACGCGGCCGCAACCGCAACCGGCGCCGCAGGCTGCATCGCAGCCTCGGCCGCCGCCCGCTCCGTCTCGAGCACCAGCGCTGCGCGCCGGCGCGCGATCGCGTCGAGCCGCTTGTCCTTCCACTTGCGCAGGCCCATCCGCATGTACTCGGGATTGATGTCGAGCATGTCGCAGACGTTGTCGAATGAGAAGACCCAGCGCTTGTCCTCGTGCGCAATCCATTCGTCGGCGTCGCGGAACAATCGCTGGCCCTTGCTGGTCGACGCGTCGATGCATTTCATGAAGCATTCGATCGCGTCTTCGAGCACGCTCAGGATGAGCCGCTTTTCGCCCTCGAGCAGATGCTTCTTGCGCATCGCCTCGAAGTACTGAATGGGCAAAAGCGTGTCGGGCTCGAACAACCCCGGCAATCTCTCGTCCAGTGTTTCCTTTTCCTGCATCTTCTCTCCGTTATCCGCCTTCAACGTTGTACTGCGTAAATCCACCACACCCCACCTCCCCGTAGTTTTTGGACGTAGCCACGTCTACGCCTATTCAGAGTCGTCTTCGTTCTGTTCCTTATATATTTCGTGCCATGCCATCTGGATGGCTTCCAGCTTTGCTTCGGTTGAGCCTTCGCGGTTATCGTCAAATTCGTCGAGATCGATCACCCATTGACGCAAGTCAGTGAAGCGCGCGTCGAGCGGGTCCAGTCCCGGATGGTTTTCCGCGAGCACTTCCGCGATTTCTTCGGCCTGATCCCACTTGAGTCCCATCTTTAAAAGTACGTCCCTGCGCTGACTTCCGTTGCATTCAGGCGGCTAGGAAAGCTCCTCAACTGACTTCTTCTCGAGCGCCAGTTTTATAGCCGAATCCATGATCCGCTCCGCGAACGGAGTGGTTACCTCGTTCAGCTCCTCCACGAGTTTTGCGATTAGCTCTCGATCGGTTCCCGTTCGCGCCGCCTCCAGCCGCTCCGCCACCTCATCCATCCGCGCCCGCTCACCGGCATTGACCAGCCGGCCGAACTCGCCGAGCTGCTTTCGAAGTGCGCCCAGGATTTGCTCGGCGTCGTTACGCGCCGAAATCAGCAGGCGCTCTTCGAGATCCTGTTCCCCAAGATCGATAGCCTCTTCAAGCATTCGCTCGATTTCATCGTCCGTCAGGCCGTAACTGGGCTTGACGTCGACCGAGTGCTCGCGGCCCGTGCGCTCATCGCGCGCATTGACATTTAGTATCCCGTTTGCATCGATGAGGAAAGTGACCTCGATACGCGGGACACCCGCCGGCTGAGCCTGAATCGGCCCCAGCTTGAAGCGCGCCAGGCTACGGCAATCCTTAGCAAGCTCGCGCTCTCCTTGCAAAACATGGATATCAACATGTGTTTGATTATCCACAGCGGTAGTGAAACCTTCGGCTACGCTGGTCGGAATGGTGGTATTGCGATGTATAAGACGTTCCATCACGCCACCCATCGTCTCGATACCGAGCGACAGCGGCACCACGTCGAGCAGGAGCATGTCCCCCTGCGTTCCCATTAGCACAGAAGCCTGGACGGCGGCTCCTAAAGCGACCACTTCGTCAGGGTTTATCGAGCACAGGGGTTCTCTATGGAACATCTCGGCGACGCGCCGGCGGACAATCGGCATCCGCGTCGAGCCGCCGACCAGGACGACGGCGTCGATAGCGGCGGGCGTGAGCTTGGCGTCGGCGACCGCCAGTTCGCATCGCTTGAGGGTGCGCGCGATGAACGCCGCGGCCATTTGCTCGAGGACGTCACGCGTCAGGCGCTTGCGAATCGAATGGCCGGGGAGTTCGACGACGACCTCGGTCTCGGCAACGTCGGTGAGACGTTTTTTGCCATCCTCGGCGGCCATGCGCGCGCTGTTCCAGACATGGCGATCGAGTTTGAGCGAGTCGGGAAGTTCGGCGAGGATCCAATCGACGATCGCGCGGTCGATATCGTCGCCGCCCAGATGCGTATCGCCGTTGGTCGCGAGGACTTCGAAGATTCCTTCCTTGATGCTGAGAATCGAGATGTCGAAAGTGCCGCCGCCGAAGTCGAAGACAGCGACGTTGCCGGTCGCCATCTTGTTGAGCCCGTAGGCGAGTGACGCTGCCGTCGGCTCGTTCACCAGTCGCACGACTTCGAGCCCGGCGAGGCGGCCGGCGTCCTTGGTGGCCTGGCGCTGGCCGTCATTGAAGTAGGCGGGCACGGTGATGACGACGCGTTCGACTCTCTCATCGTTACCGGATGCGCGCAGCGCGCGTTCGGCGCCGTCCTTGAGCGCGCGCAGAATCTCGGCGGAGATTTGCGAGGGCGTGAAGACGCGCTTGCCGACCTGAAAGCGCACGACCGGACCGCTGAGATCGGCGAAGGTGTAGCGCGCGCGATCTTCGGGCGCGACTTCGTCGCCGCCCAGGCCCATGTAGCGCTTGACCGATCGAATCACGGCGCCGTATTCGCCGCCGGCAAAGCCGACCGCGCTCACGCGCCCGTCGCGCTCAACGGTCAGATGCGGTTCCATCTCGATTGCGCGTTCGCCGACGGTGACTGTCCCATCAGGCGCAATCGCGACGACGCTCGGCAGCAGTGCGCTGCCCTTCTCTCCGACCGAAATCACGCGCGGCTCGCGATTTTCCATCGCGGCGATCAGGCTGTTGGTGGTGCCGAGGTCTATGCCAAAAATCCGTCCCATTTTTCTAGTACTAAGTCAGCGCTTCGGTGGCCTTTGAGTTCTCGAGCGCGCGATCGACGTCGCGAATCAGGGTGCGCAGGTAGGCAATGTTGGAGAGGATCGCCTTCAATTCCAATCTAAGCATCTTTTCGTCCACCGGCTGATCCCATTTCGCGAAATTGCGGTCGAGACCGGCCAGCATCTCGTCCATTTTGAATTGAAGTTCGACGCGACGCGCTGCGATCTCTGTTGCGCGTTCGTGCGCCGCTTCCGGATCCGACGCCAACTGCATCTCGGCGAGTTGCTCCTGCACCTCGAAGACCAGCTCGGCGAGCTCGGATGGAACGCGCTTGTTGTTCTCAGCGAGCTTTTCACCGTTGAGTTCGAGCCAGTAAAGACCGCGCGCGACGGGATCGCGGAGCGTACGGTAGCTGCGCGTGAGCGTCGCGGTCGCGCGCAGACTCGCGTCGCGCACCTTGGGGCCTTTCGAGGCGAAGCGATCGGGATGAAGCTTGCGGCTCAATTCGTGATAGCGGCGCTCGAGCGCGCCGAGATCGATCGTCAGCTTGCGCGGGATGCCGAGCGCGGCGAAACAGTCGAGCGGCGCCGCGAGCGGCGAACCGCACTCAACGCAAATCAGCGACGGCTCTTGCCGCCTTCCACATGATGGACATTCGATCATCTTGAGACTGCAGTCCCCACGTCCACTCGTTCATACGACGAACGATTCTCCGCATCCGCAACTGCGCTTGGCATTAGGATTAACGACCTTGAAGCCCGACGACATCAGTTCTTCGCCGTAGTCGAGTTCGGAGCCGTTGAGGTAGAGAAAACTTTTCTTGTCCACGATCAGCCGCGCTCCATCGCGCTCGAAAACCTTGTCGCGCTCCTTGGCGGCGTCGATTTCCATCCGGTATTGCAAGCCCGAGCATCCACCACCGACGACCTTTACGCGCAGCCCCGCGCCCTCGCCCTTGTCGGCGACCAGTTGCTTGATCTTCTGGGCGGCGCCCTCGGAAAGTGAAATCACAGCCACGAGAAGTTACGCCTCCTTCGACTTGGCCGGCTCTTCGGCGGCGACGTCGTCGCCCTTGCGCTTGCGCCAGTCGGTGATCGCGGCCTTGATCGCGTCCTCGGCCAGCACCGAGCAGTGAATCTTGACCGGCGGCAGATTCAGTTCCTTCACGATGATGGTGTTCTTAATCGTCATCGCCTCGTCGATATGCTTGCCCTTGACGAGTTCGGTGACGTAGCTCGAACTTGCAATCGCGCTGCCGCATCCGAAAGTCTTGAAGCGCGCATCCTCGATCACGCCGCTGTCGCTGATCTTGAGCTGCAGCTTCATCACGTCGCCACATTCCGGAGCGCCGACGACGCCCGTGCCGACGCCCGGCTCGTCCTTGGCGAAACTGCCGACGTTGCGCGGATTGTTGTAGTGCTCGATAACCTTATCTGAGTAAGCCATGATTCTTTTTCCCTGATGCGCCGCTTCTACGGGTTACGACTTCCAATTGACCGACTTGAGATCGATTCCTTCCTTCGCCATCTCGTACAGCGGCGACATCTCGCGCAGCCGTTTCACTTCCTTGCTGACGCGGTCCGTCACGTAATCGACTTCTTCCAGCGTGTTGAAACGCCCCAGCCCGAAACGAATCGAGCTGTGCGCGAGTTCGTCGTCGATTCCCAGCGCGCGAATCACGTACGACGGCTCTAGAGTCGCCGAAGTGCATGCGGAGCCCGAGCTGACCGCGATGTCGTTGATACCCATCAGCAGCGACTCGCCCTCGACATACGCGAAGCTCACGTTGAGATTGCCAGGCAGGCGCTCGGTCGGATGACCGTTGACGTAAATCTCGTCGAGGCGCTCGAACAGTCCCGCTTGCAACTGACTGCGCAACTGAATCAGGCGCCGCGCCTCGTCCGGCATTTCCTTGCCCGCGATTTCGCACGCCGCGCCGAGCCCGACGATCCCGGGAACGTTGAGCGTACCCGAGCGCATCCCGCGCTCATGGCCGCCGCCGTCCATCTGGGGAGAGATTCGAATGCGCGGTCCCTTCGAGCGGACATAGAGCGCGCCGATTCCCTTCGGACCGTAAATCTTGTGCGCGGTGATCGACGCGAGATCGACGCCCGCCTTCTCGAGATCGACCGGCACCTTGCCAATCGCCTGCACCGCGTCGGTGTGAAAGACGATGCCCTTTTCCTTGGCGATCTTGCCGATCTCCGCAATCGGATGAATCGTGCCGATCTCGTTGTTGGCCCACATGATCGTGATAAGCACGGTCTTGTCGGTGATCGCACGGCGCACCGCGTCCGGATCGACCATCCCGTACTTGTCGACCGGCAGGTACGTGACCGTGGCCTTGCCCGCCCGCTCCAGAGCGCGGCAACTGTCGAGCACGGCCTTGTGCTCGGTGACGCAACTGATGATGTGGTTGCCCTTGTCCTTGTAAAACTCGACGACGCCCTTGATCGCCAGGTTGTCAGATTCGGTGGCGCCGCTGGTGAAAATAATTTCTTTGGACTTGGCGCCGATTAGCGCCGCGATCTGCTCGCGCGAGCGAACGACGGCCTCTTCCGCCTCCCAGCCGAAGCTATGGTTGCGGCTGGCGGCGTTGCCGAACTTCTCGGTGAAATAGGGAAGCATCGCATCGAGCACGCGCGAATCGACCCGCGTGGTCGCATGATTGTCCATGTAAACAGGCTTCTTAAGCATTTTCTTAGTGTCCATTCCTCAATAGTGGACCTGCTAGGTATAGTATAAGGCTTCCGCCGAAACAGTCAAACGAAATGGAGCCCGGCCGGTCCTTCAGTCGGAATACTGGACCCAACCAGTCTAGTAAGGCGATTGCGCCCGTCTGTCAAGGACAATATGAGGCTTACCGACCGGTCAGACAAGCGACAATCGAGCTATTTCGGGCGCGGCTTTAGGTCCATCCGCCTCTCCTCGCGCCAATCGCTGAAGCCCAGTCGATGCCATGCCGTCGCTCCCACCCAGTTGCGATGCAACACGCTCAGCGTGACGACCGTAATCCCCGCGTCGCGGAACCATTCGTAGGCGGCCTCGAGCATCGGCTTCATTAGCCCGCGTCCTCGGAAGTTCTCGTCCATAAAAGCCTGGCTGATATAGCCGATGGATTGAGGAAGCGCTCCGTCAGCCTGATGCTTGAGGCGAATCCACAGATGACCGACCAGGCGCTCGTCAGAAGTCGCGACCCAAACCGCGTGATGCGCGCGATTGAGCACGAGCCGCAGCCAGTTGGGCGCGTCGCGAATCCCGTCCCAATCGAAGTCCACGCGCGGGTCGAGCGATTGCTCCCATGCGGCGAGGGCAGCGACCAATCGCGATAGTTCGGGGATGTCGGCTTCGGTCGCGCGGCGAATCTGGATGGCCATAGTGAGGTTCCTCCGGCGAGTGCGATAAGATCGTATAGCGCGAACGTGCACGCTGGAAGAAATCACTTAATCAAATGTGAAACCCGCGATGGGTTTCACGCTTCCTTCGGCAGGGGTGACCCCTGCACCCAATATTAAGAAGTGAAAGATGCAAGACTTCGTCCCTGTTAGAACTTTTTTTGTGTCAGTCTGAGCGCAGCGAAGAATCCCGGATCTTTCTCGACGCTGGTATCCGCACCCCTCAACCACGGCGCGAGCGAGGTGCGCGCGACGCTTACGCGAATGGGCCGGGATTTGTTGTGTCGAAGGAAATTTCGAGCAGCTTGTGCTCGGTGCGAATCGATTTCAGGGCGGCTTCGCGCGTTTGCTCGAATTCGCGCTCGAGCCACGGCGCGATCCGCTCGATCAACTTTTCAGGAGAGTCGGCGGCGCCGAGCAAGCGCGTCGCGATGCGGCATCTCAACGCCACCTTCTCGATTCCATCCGCGCGCTCGAGGCTCAACGTCAGAACGGCATGGTCGGCTGTCCGCTCCATCGGTCGAGCGTTCACGATTGCGTAAATGCCGCGGCCGGTTTTCAACGAACGATCAGGCGGCGCGCGAGGAACCCGTGCCCTTCTGCGTCCGGCCCGCGCCGCCCTCCCAGAAGAGCACCACCGGGCCTGCGATGTAGATCGACGAGTACGTACCCGTGATGAAACCGATCAGCAGCGTGAACGCCGACGGCCGCAGGATCGGGCCGCCGAACGCCAGCAGCGACAGCAGCACCACGATGGCGGTGCCCGAGGTCAGGATGGTGCGCGAGAGAGTCTCATTGATCGCGCGATTCATGATCGAAGCGATCGGCTCGCGCCGGCGCTTGGTCGAGTCCTCGCGAATACGGTCCGACACGATGATCGTGTCATGCACCGAGTAACCGATGACCGTCAGCACCGCGGCGAGAGTGGTCAAGTCGAACTGATACTGGCTGATGACGAGCGCGCACATCACGACCAGCACGTCGTGGATTAGCGCAATCACGGCGCCCGCGCCGAAACTCCAGCTCACGTGGCGGAACTGGATCGCGATATACACGCCCATGAAGATGGTCGCGATGATAACGGCGGCAAAGCCTTTGCGGCGCAGATCGCTGCCGACTTTGGCGCCTACGCTCTCGACTCGCACCACCTTCGCAACGCCCGGGCCGTAGGTTTTGTCGAGCGCGCCCTCGAGCTTGGGCCCGATGCTGCCGATGTTTTTGACCGTCTGGAAGCGCGCCAGGAACGACTGCCCCGCCTTGCCGAAGTCCTGAACTGTAATTTCGCCAAGATCGAGCGGCGCGAGCGCCTTTTGAATCGCGTCGCCGTTGGTGCGGCTGGTGAACTCGATTTGCGCGACGCTGCCGCCGACGAAATCGACGCCGTAGTTGAGACCCTTGGTGAACAGCAGCACGATCGCCAGGATGTTGATCGCGGTCGATAGTGCGACGAAGAAATAACGCTTCCCGACGAAATCGAGATTGATATCGGGACGGATCAGCTGTAAAGACATCGGCCCTGTTTAGCTTTTCGTTGTCACGCGCACAAGCATCTCAGCTCGCGGCGGCGCGCTTGCGTGTCGGTCGGGTTGAGCGGCGCGACGATCCGCCGCTTTCCTTGGCGGCCGCGGCGGCGCTGTTGGCGGCAGCCAGCGCCTTGGCGCATTCGCCGCACAGATTGTTCTGATTGGCGGGATCTTCGCTGAGGCCGTCGTCGAGCGAGTGACAAACCTTCAGGCATGAGCCGCAGATGAAGTAGATGCCCTCGATGGTCTTGTTGATTCGCTCGCGGTTGAGGATTCTGCCGCGCAGCTTCTCGATGCGGATGCCGAGCAGCTCGCCGTACTGGCGCTTGATTTTTCGCCGCCCGGCTTCGTCCTTGGGAAGGTCGGCATCTTCGTCCGCCTCGTCCGCCATATCGCCGAACGACGCGTACTTGTCGCGCTTGGAGGTCTTGCTCTTGCGCGCTCTGCCCATCGTCGTTAGTCCCCCTCCGCGCTTAGCGCGTGCGTCCGACGAAGCCGCAGGCCTTCTCGCAGACCAGGTAGAAACCCTTGCGGCCGAAACCGGCGAACTTGGTCACCTTGCTCTCGGCGCCGCAGCTGGGACAGATGTGTCGCTGCTGGATGCCTGCGTTCTTCTCAGCGGTTTTTGCTTTTTTCTCTGCCATGACGGGAATTGCTCTCGAGTTTGATTACGGGATTACGCTCTCGAATTTGTACCTGGAATCGGATCAATGTTGACGCAAAACGACCCGGCCATTGGTCGCTACCATCTAGCCGGGTGCACCTCAAAGGTAAGGTCGCAAGGCCGCATAGTCAATAGGCGGAGCGCGGGGTCGTGGCGCGAAGCGACGCGAGCACAGCCCGATGCTGGGGAACCTAACCCCTAACCCCTTCCCTCGAAGGAAGGGGAACCGGTCGCGGAAAGAGGATCGGCACTAAACATTTCCCCCGATTGAGAGCGAAAGGTTGTCCTCAACATTTCGCGCTTAGTATTGGGTGCAGGGGTCACCCCTGCCGGGGAAGTTTGAAACCCACGTTGGGTTTCAAATTAAATAAAGTGAGTGGCGCGTCCGGCGTGTTGCCCGCGCCTGCTCCGCGTGCAAGCGTTGAATCACCTTGGACTCGCGCCTCAAAGAAAACGACGCCGTAATTTTTATCGATCGTAAGGGGCGCCGCTACATGAAGATGCTGCGGGCGGGCAAGAAGATTCTCATCCGCGGCGAGCTGCGCGCCGACGATTTGTTCGGCGTCGAGGAAGGCTCGCGCGTCAAGTTCTCGACTGGCGAGGCGTTCCTGGTGCTGCGGCCGACCTACGCCGACCTGATCCCGCATCTGCCGCGCGCGTCGCAGGTGATTTATCCCAAGGACACCGGCCCGCTGCTGATTTGGGGCGATGTGTTTCCGGGCGCGACGGTGATTGAAGGTGGCACGGGAGCGGGCGCGCTGACGATCGCGCTGCTGAGAGCGGTCGGGCCTGCGGGACGCGTGGTCTCTTACGAGCTGCGCGAGGATTTCGCCGACGCTGCGCGCAAGAACGTGGCCGCATTTTTCGGCGACGCGCCCAACTGGACGATCAAGGTGCGCGACCTTTACGCGGGCTTCGACGAAACCGGAGTCGATCGGATGTTCCTCGATCTCGCGGAGCCGGGACGTGCACTCGCGGTCGCGGCCGCTGCGCTGCGGCCCGGCGCCGTGCTGGTCTGCTACGTGCCGACGGCGGTGCAGCTCAAGGACACCGTCGAGGCGATTCAGGCGCGCAGTGACTTCGGCGAAATCGAAAGCTTCGAGACGCTGCTTCGCCATTGGCAGGTGAAGGGGATGAGCGTGCGGCCGCATTTCAGGATGATTGCGCATTCCGCGTTCATCATCGTGTCGCGAAAGCTGGTCGCCGCCGCGTCGAGTCAGCAAGAGCATGCACAAGAGGCCTTCGTCGACGCCGATTCGGGCGAAACAGACGGCGTAGATAAAGACGAGACACTTGAATGATCACGCGGCGAAAATTTCTCGCGGCGTCGGGCGCCGCGATCGCGCTCGCAGGCGTCCCGTTGGGCGCGCGAATTGCGCGGGCGAGCGCGACAACGTCGAAGTTCGGGGGGCCGACGCCGAACGCGAATTTTTACGTGACGTCGTCGGGAAGTACGCCGTCAGTGGATGTCAATTTGTGGCGTTTCAGCATCAAGGGCCTGGTCGAGAATCCGCTCCAGTTCTCCTACGCGGATATTCGCAGGCTGCCGAAGATCGACCAGATGCTGACGCTCGAATGCATCTCGAACCCGCCCGATGGCACCGCTATCAGCAACGCGAACTGGACCGGCGTGCAACTACGGCCGCTCCTGGAGCGCGCGCGCGTCAAGCGGGGTGCGAGGTTCGTCGCGATGCGCGGGGCGGACGGCTATCACACCGTGTTGCCGGTCGACGAGCTGATGCGCGAGGAAAATTTTCTGCCGTACCTGATGAACGGCGTGCCGCTGCCCGCCGAGCACGGCTATCCCCTCAGAATTTTCGTTCCCGGGAAGTACGGGATGAAACAACCGAAGTGGCTCACCGAGCTCGAATTTGCCGACCACGAAATCCCCGGCTACTGGGAGGTTCGCGGATGGAGCGACGTATGCTGGCGCAAGGTCAACTTGGGCTTTTTCTCGCCGCGCGTCGAAGGGGGCTTGATGTCTATTTTCGATCGCAAGGCCAAGGTGACCGCACCGCTGGACATCTACGGGTGGGCGCTGGCGGGACCGTCAGGAATCAAGCGCGTCGAGGTGTCGTCGGACGACGGCGTCACCTGGCACAACGCGCAGCTCGTCGAGAACAGCTCGCCGTACGTGTGGACCGTCTGGAAGTATCGCTTCGCGCCACCGGCCACGGGTGATTTCATGATTCGCGTGCGCGCGACCGACGGCAACGGCGTTGCACAGCCTCCGGCCGATCCGCAAACCGGCAGCGGCATGAGCGGGCAGGCGCGGATCGCGCTCGAAGTAACGCGCGTCTAGTGTAGAAGAGTCGCGGTGTGGAGCGCACGCGCCGTGGACATCGCGCCGGTTGCGCTGAAGCTGCCGCCCGATGCGGGATTGAACAGCTCGGCGCTGTTGAGCGCTCTGCCGTGAGCAACCGGATCGGCCGCGCCGATTCCGCCCGCAATCAGCACTCGATGCGGGTACGACCCGGTCGCGAGCAACGTTGCCGTATGTCCCGCGCGCGCGACGGTCATCGATTGGTTGCACCGGGTCGTATCGGTGTTGAATCCGCCGACGCAAGTGAAATCGCCGCTGCCCGGATCGAACGTCTCCGCCGAATTGCTCGTCAACCCCGATGCTCCCGACAGCACGCCGCTTGAGAGCGCGACCGAGCCGTTAAAGCCGCCCGCGAGCAGCACGCTCCCGTCCTCGAGCAGCGTCGCGGTATGAAGCGAGCGAGGCTCGTTCATGAAACTCGAGAGCAGTGTGAATTCCTGCGAGGCGGGATCGTAGATCTCAGCGCTGCTATCTTTGAAAAAAAAGCTCGAGCCGCCGACGCCCCCGGTAATCAGCACCTTGCCAGCCATCGGCCCGGCAACAAACAGCGTCGCGGTATGCGCGGCGCGCTGATGATCCATCGGGAAGGTCGCCGCGCTGAACGAGTTCGACGCGGGATCGTAAATGTCGGCGGAGTTGGTCGTGTCGCCGGAAAGATTGGTCGCGCCGCCTGCGACCAGCACCTTGCCGCTGAGCAGCAGCGTCGAGGTGTGAAACATGCGGTGATCGCTCATCGTGTTCGCGACCGCGATGAACTTGCGCGTGGCCGGATCGTACAACTCGGCGGTGTCGAGGACGTTGCCGAGATTGTCCTGGCCTCCAACGACGAGGATTTTGCCGTTGCTCAACGCAGTCGCGGTGAAGCCTAGCCGCGGCGTGGCCATCGCGCCGGTGGGTGAGAACGCGCCGGTCGCCTCGTCGAAGATTTCCGCGCTGCTCAGCACGTTGCCTTCGAGGTTGAGCGAAAAATTCTTGATCGAAGCGCCGCCGCTGAACCCGCCAGCAAGAATCACCTGGCCCGCCGACAGCGCCGCCGCGGATGCGCCCGCGCGCCTCGACGACATGATTCCGGTAACCGCGAACTGCCCCGCCGACGAGTCGAAAAATTCGGCGCTCGCGAGACTTTGATTCGACGCGTCCGCGCCGCCTGCGATCAGCACGTCGCCCCCCGCGGGAATTGCCGCTTGGAGGTTAACGTGAATTGCGGCTGGATTGCCGAGCGAGGCCGCGCTGGCGGCGGCTACAGGTTCATCGTGCGACGGCGATTCAATAGTCTCGCCATTAATGCATCCGCTCGCCGCGAGCAGGCCAATCAGTCCAATGACGGTCAGCGCCGCAAACGCATTTCTCGCCCATCGCGGGCTGGTATGCAGATCTTCTTGCAAGCGTACTCGGCTCTTCGAAGTCGGCGGTCAATTAAAGTTGCCGCATCCATAGCGCACAAATCTCATTATAGCGCCCCGATTAGACGAGTCAGGTCTGTAAAAGTTTCAAAACCTCCTCGCCTCTCTCTATTAGGGAGAGGCCGCCGATCGTCCTCGAACGGCGGGTGAGGGTCAAAATTCCTGGTTCCTTGCACTCGAGAAATTCGCCGGAGGCAGAGGCAGAGTAAAAAGAGCATCCTGGAAAAGTGGACCCTCACCCGCGCGAAGGCGCGGCCTCTCCCTGATAGAGAGAGGCCAGGATTCCACTGCGATTTAGTGGAAAAGCCCGGAAAAAAACTTGCCGACTGCGCTGAAAACGTCGGATGACGAAGGATTCGTCCGCGCCACCGGCTGCGGAGGCACGGAGCCTGGCATTGGCGGCATCGTTGGCGGCATCGGCGCAGGCGCGCTGGCGAACATTCCGCCGTGCAGCGGGCACAGCTGCGTCGGCTCGGTGCCGATCAGGAACGGCAGCGAGACCTGCTTTGGGCAGGCTGGAGTCGCGAGACCGCCGGATTCGGGATCGATCGTCGCCATCGTGATACCCGACGGCTCGGGAAAATCCTCGGGGTCTGCCGGCGCCGCATCCTGCATGAACTGAACCCATGCCGGCAGCGCCGCCTGTGCGCCGGTCAGGCCGAGGCTCTCCGGTTCGTCGAAGCCGACCCAGACGCCGCAAACGATCGCCGGCGTGTAACCGATGAAGTACGCGTCCTTGTAGTCCTGCGTCGTGCCGGTCTTGCCCGCCGCGGGAAAATCCAGCCCCAGGCGTCCCGCGCTCGCGCCGGTCCCATAGCGCAGTACGGCTTTGAGAGCGCCCGTGATCAAATACGCGACAGCGGGACGAATCACGCGATTCTCCTCGTCCTCGTGCTGGTAAATCTGATGGCCCTTCGCATCGACGACCGCCTCGACCGCATACGGCGGCGACTGTTCACCCTCGGTCGCAAAAACCTGGTACGCGGAAGTGAGCTCGAGCAGTGTCGTCTCGTCGGCGCCAATCGAAATCGGCAGGTAGGCCTGAAGGTCCTCGTGGATGCCCATCTCGTGCGCGGTCTTGACAATCGTCGCGGGTCCGAGCTCGCTGCCGACGTATGCGGTCGGCACGTTTAGCGATTCGATCAACGCTTCCGCGACCGTCACCTGCGGTTGATAATTGCGTTCGTAATTCGCGGGCGTCCATCCGTCGGGGAATGTCATCGGCTCGTCGGGCAGAACGGACGCCAGCGTGAGTGGCGGCGAGAACGGCGCGCGGTCGGGATCGAGCGCCGTCAGGTACACAATCGGCTTGAATGCCGACCCGGGCTGACGCTCGGCATTCGCCGCGCGATTGAACTGGCTCTCGGAGTAGTCGCGGCCGCCAATCATCGCGCGAATCGCGCCGCTCTCAGCGTCCAGCGCGACCAGCGAAGTCTGCAGCTGGCCGTCAGCCTTGCTGCGGCGCAGCCGGCGATGGTTCTTTTCAAGCTTCGCGATGTTGTCCGTTACCGCATCGACGGCGTCGCTCTGCAGCTCGGTGTCGAGCGTCGTGTAAACCTTGAGTCCCGCGAGGTGGCCGTCGAAGCCCGGAATCCGGTTCACGAACGCGATCACGTAGTCGGTGAAGTACGGCGCGCGGCGCAGTCCCGGCGGTTTGGTAATCTGAATCGGCGTCGCGAGCGCGGCCGCGTAGGTGGCGTCATCGATCACGCCCGCCCGCTTCATCACGCCGAGCACGACGTCGCGCCGCCTGCGGCACGCGTCAGGATGACGCCGCGGATCGTAGAGCGTCGGCGCCTGGATCATCCCGATCAGCGTTGCCGCCTCCGCGGGTGTCACCTCGGACAGGTCCTTGTTGAAAAAATATCGCGCCGCCTGCGGCATCCCGTCGATCGGCGTGCCCTCGTATTCGCCCATCGGCACGTCGTTGATGTAACGCTCGAGGATCTCATTCTTGCTGAGGCGGATTTCTAGCACCGCCGCGACCGCCAGCTCGCGGAACTTGCGGCTGAAGCTGCGCTCGTGGCGCTCCATGAATGTCCGCGCCAACTGCTGCGTGAGCGTGCTGGCGCCCTCGACGAGGCGATGCGCGCGAAAATCGGCAATCGCGGCTTCGACGATTCGAATCGGATCGATTCCCGGATGGTAATAGAAAAAGCGATCTTCGTTGTCGAGCAATCCCTTGACGAGAAAGGGCTTCAGCTGGCCGAGTTGGACCTCGACGCGTTCGGCGGGCGTGCCCGGCAGCAATCGGCCGATCACCTCAGGCTCGAGCATCGCATCGGACTTGGTCACGCCGAACGAATCGGCAACGCCCGTGATTCGCGTGCCGGCCACGCTCACGCGCACCATCTCGGCGGGATATTCCTTCGCGCCGACATGAAACGATCGCAGGTAGATCGCGATCGCGTTCTTCGCCCTCGTATACTCGCCCGGAGTGTTGGCCGCGGGCACCTGCGAATAGCTCAACTGCGCCAGCCGATCCAGCAATCCGCTGCGATCGAGGTCGTCGCCGGCGCTGATCGGAAAGGGCGCGGAAAAAATCGCGGAGGTCAGCGCGGCGCGACGTTGCTCGATCAGCACGGAAATCTCGCCGTACAGTTGCGCGACGTAAAACCCAACCGCGAAGAACGCGAGCAGCAATCCGCCGGCGGCGAGATTTCGCACACGCCATCCGCGGATTCGCCACTCGCCAGGTTTTTTCTTCGCCGGGTCCGCTTTCGCTTTCGCCGGCGTCCGCTGTCCGCCACCCATCTGGATGCTACCTCTCCTACAAGGTTAGCCTCGTCTCGAAGCCTGATCCATCGACGCTCATTGCTTGTAGCCAAATCGCCGCAGCATCGCGCGCCGCTCCGCCTGATGCCCTTCGTTCTCGACGCCTTTGGGCGAACTGCCGTCGATCACGCCGACGACGCCGCGTCCGCCGCCGTCCTCGGCCACGATCACGCGCAGCGGATTCGCCGTCGCGCAGAAGACAGTACATACTTCGCTCACCGATTTGATTTGATTGAGTACGTTGACCGGGAAGGCGTTGCCCAAAATCACGACGAACACGTGCCCTGCCCCGATCGCCGACGCCGCTTCGACCGCCGACTGTTCAAGCGCCGGCTCGGTGCCCGTATGCCGAATCAGGCACGGCCCCGACGCCTCGCAGAACGCCAGCCCGAACTTGATTCCGGGGACAGCCTGCACGAGAGCCTCGTAAACGTCCTCGACCGTCTTGATAAAGTGCGCCTGGCCGACGATGACGTTGGCGTCCGCGGGTTTCGCGATTTCGACAATACTCAGTTGCATAGTGCTTGCCCCTTGTGACTATTGCGCGGATGATAGCTTTGTGGATGCGGCGCCGGAAGTGAGTGTCCGGCAATGGAGGTGTGGTGGCTACCGGTCTGACCCTTCGCACGAATACCGAGACGCGACTACCCGCGTTTTTCTACCGGCTCTCCTCGCGCGCGCAGCGAACTTACCTGAAGAGCGACAGCGTCGAGCGTTACGACTATGTCCCCAGCGCCGCCGCGCGCAACTCGCTCGACGCCCTGATGCGCGTGCTCGAGACCGGCAACCCCGCAGCATGTACTACCTGCGCGCGCGCGTTGACCGCCGAGATTTGCCGGGGCCTGGCGACCCCGCCCGTCACCGTCGAGGTCAGCGGCGTGCGTCCTCGCAATACTCGCGGCGAATTGCACGGGCTGTTCTATCCTTACGATCCGCGGATGCGCCGGCCGCCGTACATCGTGCTCTGGATGCGCACGGCGCAGCGCCACGACGTCGTCAAGCCGAAGACGTTCGTACGAACCTTGATGCATGAAATTGGCCACTACATGGATTACGCTCTGCTGCGGCTCGACGATTCATACCACACGCAGGGATTCTTCAAGCGCGAATCGTCGCTGGTCCGCGCGTTGTTCAACTCCTAGCGCTCCCTTGACAGGCACGGCTTCGATGCCAATAGCTATTGTCGCGATGCGCCACGCATCTGCATAACATCAACGCGCATCGGGTGGGGAGATGGCTACCGGTATGGGATTTTTTCAGAGATTGTTTTCGCCGGTTTCGGCGCGAGCGGAACTGCTCGAGGAACTGGCCGTGCTCGCCGGCCGCAATCAGGGGCTCGTCGACCGTCTGAGGCGACACGCCACGCTGACCTCCGCGAATATCAAAACCGGAGTCGAGGCGATCGCCGAAGCGGAAGCCGCGCACGTCAAGGTGATGCACGCAATTCTCGCCGACCACAACGTCTGGGCGAAGTTGCCGGAGGCCGCGCTGCACGACGGCTCGAACAACTGGGCGCGCCTCAGCGGCGACCTCGAGGTGATCCGCACGCTCGCCGCCGACTTGCACGACAACGCGATGAAGTGGGAATCCGTCGACGACGCGGTCGCGGCCAAACTGCGTCAACTGGCTACCGAGGATGACGTTCGCGAAAGTGAACTGCGCAAGCTCGCACTTTTGTGCGACGCCCTCGCACTGGACTGACTACAAGTACCGCCTCAATCCCCGTCGCTCCAATTCCCGCGTAATTCGCCCGACCTGCGGCGACATCGCGCGATTCGCCACCAGGATCGCATCTCCCGTGTCGACGACGATCAGATCGCGCACGCCAAACAGCACCACCAGGCGCGAGTCCGGATACGCCAGCACCCGCTCGGAGTCGAGCGCGATCGCATTGCCGCGAATCACGTTGCCGCCCGCGTCGCCGACCGCATCACCCAGCCGGTCCCACGATCCCACGTCGTGCCACGAAAATCGCGCGCGCACGCCGAGCACGTTGGCGCTCTTCTCCATTATCACGCGGTCGAACGAATCGTACCGCAGCCGCCCGTAGGCGCGCGCGAGCTTCGTCCGCGGCGTCCGCGCGAGTTTTTCGGCGTCGATGCCAAGCGCCGGGGAATGCGCGGCGAACTCGCGCGCCAGCGTCCGCGTCGATACGACGAACATCGAGGCATTCCACAAGTAGCGCCCGCTGCGGACCATCCGGCGCGCAATTGCGAGTGGGGGTTTCTCGACGAACTTCTCAATTCGGAATCCGGCGCCGACCTTGGGGCCGATCTTTTGATAGCCGTAACCGGTGTCAGGCCCCGTCGGCGGAATCCCGATCGCGACGATCGATTCGCTTGCCGCGGCGAGACCGATCGCGTCGGCAAGCGTGCGCCGATATTGCGCGGCCGTCGCGATATAGTGATCTGCCGCGACCGCCGCGATTACTCCGTCGCCCAGCCTGCGCTCGATAATCGCGGCGCCGTAGGCGATTGCGACAGCAGTGCCGCGCGCTTGCGGCTCGACGATCAAATTCTGCGTCGGGATGCGGCCGCGCAGATCACGGCGGAATGGCGCCTGATGCGCCGCCGCCGCCAGCACGAAAATTCGCTCGCGCGGAACTAGCGGCACATGGCGCGCGATCGTGTCCGCCAGCAGGCTGGTCTTGCCGTCAATCGAAAACAGCGGCTTCGGCCGCGCCTCGCGGCTCGCCGGCCAAAAGCGCGTGCCGCGGCCGCCCGCGATAATCAGCACTGACGCGCGATTCGGCGCGGAACGTCGAGCCATCGCCTCAGATCGCGCCGAGTTCGCGGAGTTTGCCGTCGAACAGCGCGCGGATTTCGGCCAATCGCTTTTCGCTGGTAGCTTCGAATCGCGTGACCAGCGCGGGCTGCGTGTTCGACGCGCGCACCAGGCCCCATCCGTCGGCGAAATTCACGCGCACGCCGTCGATGTCGATAACTTCGTAGTGCTTGCGGAAAAAATCGGCGGCCTGCCGCACCACCTCGAACTTGCGATCGTCGGGGCAATCCACGCGAATCTCCGGCGTGATGTGGCTCGGCGGAAGATCGGCGAGAATCGCGCCGAGGCCGCGTCCCTCGCGGCTCAGGATTTCCAGCAGACGGAACGACGCGTAAATTGCGTCGTCGAAACCGAAGTAGCGGTCGGCGAAAAACATGTGCCCGCTCATCTCGCCCGCCAGCGCCGCATGCTCCTCCTTCAGCTTGCTCTTGATCAGCGAATGCCCGGTCTTCCACATGATCGGCCGGCCACCGTGGCGCGCGATGTCGTCGTACATCCGCTTCGAGCATTTCACCTCGCCGATAATCGTCGCCCCGGGACGCTCGCGCAGAATCGCCCGCGAGAAGGCCACCATCAGCTCATCGCCCCATACGATCTTTCCGTTTTCGTCGACCGCACCGATACGATCCGCGTCGCCGTCGTATGCGATTCCGATCGTCGCGCGATTTTTTTTCACCGCCGCGACCAGGTCGCGCATGTTGTCCTCGACCGTCGGGTCCGGATGATGGTGCGGGAAGCGCCCGTCCATCTCGGTGTAGAGTTCGATCGTCTCGAGTCCAAGCCGTTTCATCAGCGGAGCCGCGATCACGCCGCCGCATCCGTTGCCGCCGTCCACGACGACCTTCATCCCCGGCGTCAGCTTGAACTGCGACATGATAAAATCGTTGTAGTCGGGAATCACCGGGCGCTCGGTCATCGAGCCCTTCGCGCCGGTCGTGACGAAATCGCGCCGCTCGATTATTTCGCGAAGCCGCTGAATCTCCGCGCCATGAATCGTCGTCGGCCCAACTCCAAGCTTGAAGCCGTTGTACTCGGCCGCGTTATGACTGCCCGTGATCATCGCGCCGCCGTCCATCTTCCAGCTCAGCACCGAAAAATAAAGCAGCGGCGTCGGCACCACACCGACGTCAACCACGTTGATGCCAGCGCCGAGCAGTCCCTCGACGAGGCGATCGCGCAGCCGGTCCGACGACAGGCGGCAATCGCGGCCGAGCGTGATCGTTTTCTTCCCCGCGCGATGCAACAGGGTCGCGTAGCCGCGCCCGAGATCGACCACAAACGCGTCGTCGAAATCGTCCGCCACGATGCCGCGGATGTCGTACTCGCGGAATACCTGCGAATTCATTATCGTCAGTCTGTGCGACCGATTACATCCGTGCAAGATGGCCAAAAGTGACCCCTGCGGGGACATCGCGCGGCGACGAGGCCCGCGTCGCGATCGTCACCGGCGCCGGCCGCGGTATCGGGCGCGCAGTCGCGCTCGCGCTCGCGCGCGCGGGCTACTCGCTATGCCTCGCAGCTCGCACGCGCGACGAACTCGAGGAGACCCGCTCCCAGAGCGGCCTTCCGCCCGAGCGCGCGCTGATAGTGCTGGTTGACCTGGCCAGCGAAGATGCGCCCGACCTGCTCATCGACGCCGCGCTCGACTGCTACGGACGAATCGACATGCTCGTCAACAACGCTGGATGGGCTCCCCCGCGAACTCCGCTGCTCAAGATGCGCCCGGTCGACGTGGACCGCATGATCGCCGTGAATTTGCGCGCGCCAATCGCGCTGACGCGCCTGGCCGCCGCCGCGATGACTCCGCGGGGCGCCGGCACGATCGTCAACGTCGCATCGTCGGCTGCTATCAAGACTCCCGCCGGCGAGGCCGTCTATGCCGCGACCAAGGCCGCGCTAGTCGCATTCACGCGCGCGGCCTTCCATGAGATGCGCCAGAGCGGACTCAAGCTCACGGTGATTGTTCCAGGCCTGGTCGATACGGCGCTGATTCCGAACAACAAGCGGCTCAACCGCGCAGCGATGCTTACGACAGCCGACGTCGCCCAGGCAGTGATGCAAATCGTGAACTCTCCCGCCGGCGCATGCCCGGTCGAAGTAACGCTCGAACCCCAACTCGATCCGGAGCGTCCGCACTGAGTTACGACTCTCTTCGCGATTGTTCCCCTTCCCTCGAGGGAAGGGGTTAGGGGTTAGGTTAGCGTGCGTCGAACATTCGCGGGGCGATTCGCGCTGGTGCTGGCCGCAGGAATCGTCGCCGCGGTAATCGTCGCGCCAGTCGTCGCGGTCGCCGTAGCGGCCGCGGGATGGAGGTTCCCGTTTCCACGGATTTTCGACCGCGCCGTGATGGCGACGTTGCTGATCGCGATGCTGTATTTCGCGCGCGAGCTGAAGCTCATCTCACTGATGATAAAGGGCTTCGTTCATTTGCCGCGGCGGAGCATCCGGTACGCCGTTCGCGGATTCGTCGTGGCGATATGCGCGATCGCGATTCTGTTCGCGCTGGCATTTGAATTTGGCGGCGGTCACTTCGCCGATCACGACCTGGTGGCGCTCACAGCGAAGTATCTTCTCGCGGCGATTGCGATCGCATTCATCGAGGAAGCATTCTTTCGCGCATTCCTGCTCGGCGGCATGAAAACCGACTTCGGCAATCGCGTCGCGCTGATCGCGAGCGCCGCAATCTACGCCGTCGCGCATCTCGTGCGCTCCCCGGCGCGCTTCTACGTCACCGGCTACCAGCCCGCCGCAGGCTTGATCACGCTCGCGCACAGCATCGACCAGTTCACCGATCCTGCTGTAGCAATTCCCACGCTGATAGGCCTGTTTCTGCTCGGCCTCGTGCTCGGTGAAGCGTATATCCTCACGGGCAGTGTGTATTTCTCGATCGGCCTGCACAGCGGCTTCGTGCTGGGCTCAAAGCTATGGCCGAAAATAATCATCAACCGCGCCGCAATCCCATGGTGGATAGCAGGCGGCGGCGCAATCCCGCTAATCGGCGGCGCCGCCGCATGGGTAATCGCAATCGCTATCCTCGCGACGCTTCGTCCAATCGCCCGAGGGCGTCAGACCGCCGCTTGACGGCTAGCTCGCCAAAGTCTGTTCCTAGAACGCGGTCAGGGCTGCAGGGTCCACAGGAATTGCGAGTCCCTGCGTTTGACGAGCCACTGATTGTCGCCAACCGGTAGCGGCGCGTCGATCGGATATACTTTGAGGTCGAGACACGCCGCCGTCGGCATGCCCACCTCTACCCACTGGCGAAGCCGTTGCAGCAAGCGTTCCTCCGCCTGAGCATTGCCATAGGCGACCAGCCAATCGTCTTTCGCGACGACCAGCGAGCGGTTCACCGCGTCCCATAGCCCGAAGAAATGATGTTCTCTGGCCTGTTCGTCGGGTTTTTCAGTTTTGAATGCACGGAAGGCGGGTTCTGTGATCCCCAGAAAGGAGCGGATGCCCCGGGTGTGCCACACAAGAGAATCTTTTCCTTTGCCACCCCACCAAAAGCGCCTTCTGCCGATCTCTTGGTCCCGAAGCTCGCCCCACTCGGGAATCGCCTGCTCCAAAACTGCGGGCTCCAGATTTTCAAATTGGTATCTGCCGCGAAGCTGCACGAACCCGCATGGCTGCGACTCAATCGCTTCGAAGTGATCGCCGGTTTTGCGCAGGACGAACAGGTTATCTCCGCCGCCTTCGGTCTTGATTACCACGAGCAACAATCCTTCCTCGCGGATCTGCTCGTAGAAAAAATGCGGTAGATCGAACGCTCCGGCGGTAAAGATGGCGCGATCGTAGGGCGCTGAATCCTGGTAACCTTCCGCGCCGTCACCCGCAATGATGCGCACGTTCGAGATTCCCATCGACTCGATCGTTTCCGATGCGCTGTGAGCCAGCTCCGGAATGATCTCGAGACTCGTGACTCGTCCTGCTCGTCCGACCAAATGCCCTATCAGTGCGGCGTTCCATCCGCTGCCGGCTCCCAGTTCAAAGACCTTGTCTCCCGGCTTGAGTTGCAGCAGGTCGAGCATCCTGAGCACGAACGAGGGTTGTGAGATGGTGGACGGGATGTTCTGATCGTCGTCCCCAAAGAGAATTATCGGCCGGTTCGCGTACAACGTAGCGAGATGTTCGGCCAAACTATCTGAATTCACTACCTGCCATTCCCTGGTGCCCCATTCGCGATAGCGCCTGACAAAGCAATGCCGAGGCGTCGCAAGGTAAGCCTGCGTGGTCGCTTCGCTAATCGGCGTCTCCTGGTAGAGCTTCTGCGTCTGCTCGAGAAGTTGTTTCTGGTATTTCTCGATGTTGTCCACGGTACCTCTCGCGCGACGCCAGTCAGGAATTTACCGCACCGGAAAAGATCCGGGTTCCTTCGCTTTGCTCAGGATGACACAAAAAAAGAGCAGGAGCAGAGAACACACGCGTTTGTAAGTACAGCTTCCTAGTTGTACAGCGACGGGGTGCCTCTTACTGGGCGGGTGCGGTAGCGGCGGTGGGTCCAGAGCCATTGCTCGGGGTACTTTCGGACCATCTCTTCGATTGCTTTTTGGTAGCGGGCGGTGTTGACGAGCGCGTCGGCGTGGCGATCACCGGTGCGCTGCTGTGGAATCTCTTCGAAGATCTCTATCACGTGGCTGATGCCGTCGGGCTGCCGCACTATGAAGACAGGCACGACCGGCGCGCCGGCCATCATGGCGAGGCGATCGAAGCCGCCTGGCGTCGCGGCCTGCTCGCCGAAGAAGGGCACCCAGACGGCCTCGGAGCGCTTCGCGTTCTGATCGAGCGGGATACCGATGATCTCGCCGCGCTTGAGCGACCGCAGCATCTCGCGCGCCGCCGTATGCTTGCGAATTATCTGCACGCCCGCCCGCTCGCGGATGAAGGACACCAAGTCGTCGCCGGCGAGGAAGCGCTGCGTGTGATGCACCAGCCCAATCTGGAAACCGTGCAGCGCATGGCCCGCGGGCAGCAACTCGAAGCCGCCGAAGTGCGCGGTCAGGATGAGCGCGCCCTTGCCGGGGTACCTCGGCGTGAGATTGTTCCAGATGTCGAGGCGATTGTAAGTGACGCGGCGCGCAAGGCGGCGGTAGAAGAATCCGCCGAGCCGCACGTACTCGGCGCCCGTCCGGCCGAGGTTGATATACGACGCGCGCAGGATTCGCCGGCGCTCCGCGTCGCTCTTTTCGGGGAATGCGATCTCGAGATTGCGGATTCCGATTCGCCGATGACGTTCGTCGAAGCGATGGAAGATCAAACCGCAGGCGATTCCCAACTTGTAGAGAATGAAGTCCGGCAGCAGGCTGAGCAGATGCAGCGCGGCGACTAGCATCCAGAAGATCAAGCGATCCTTGAGGCCCAGCCGGATGCGCGTGCTCTTGAGCTTTCCGAGCGACAGCGGAAAGTCCGATTTCTCCGGCACGCCGTCAGCCGAACCGGCCGGAGCGGCGCCGCGCCTCAACATGTCGGCTGCCCGATCCGGCGATTCGCGTGGATCGGGCTTGGGACCGGCGGACGGAGAAGCTGATCCCATCTCTACAACACCGAGCGTTCGCGCTTGGGGCCCTTGGGAATCACGACCAGGCCCGAATCGGTGACGAAAAATCGCTGCCGATCGCGTTCGAGGTCGTATCCTATCTCTTCGCCATCGGGAACATAGACATTCTTGTCGATAATCGCGCGGCGAATCTTCGCGTGCCGCCCGATATCAGCATAGTCCATGATGACCGAGTCCTCGACCAGGCTGTACGAATGCACCCTCACCGAACGCCCGAGCACGGAATTGCGAACCGCTCCGCCCGACACGATGCATCCTTCGCCGATCACCGAATGAAGCGCCAGGCCGCGGCGCCCGTTCTCGTCGAACACGAATTTCGCCGGCGGCTGATCGTAGTACGCGGTGCGCAGCGGCCAGTAAGGGTTGTAGAGGTTCAGATGCGGGCGGGCGTCGCGCAAATCCATGTTGGATTCGTAGTACGCGTCGAGGGTCCCGACGTCGCGCCAGTAGCTGAGATTGACCTCGGAGTCGCCGCGGATTCGGTTGGTCATGAAATTGTACGCATACACCGGCACCCGATCGATCAGCGAAGGGATGAGGTCGCGGCCAAAATCGTGATTGCTGTCTTCCCTGATCGAATCTTCGATCAGCGCCTCGCGCAGCACTTCGGGACTGAACAGGTAGTTGCCCATCGAGGCCAGCGAGCGCCCCGGCGCGCCAGGCATCTGCGGCGGGTTGTCGGGCTTCTCAACGAAGCCCGAGACGCGCAGCCCCGAATCGACCTGCACGATTCCGAACTGGTTTGCCTCATCGACCGACACTGGCAGAGTCGCGACCGTGACGGCGGCCTTGCGCTCGGTGTGAAACTCGATCATCTGCTGGATGTCCATCCGGTAGATATGGTCGGCACCGAAGACCGCGACCAGGTCGGGCTTGGTGTCGTCGATAAGATTGAGATTCTGAAAAATCGCGTCGGCGGTTCCCTGGTACCACAGCTCGCCCATCCGCATCTGGGCCGGAACCGGGATGACAAAGTGATCCGGCAGCATCCCGCCAAACTGCCATCCGTCCTTGAGATGCTCGATCAGCGATTGCGAGCGCCATTGCACCAGCACGTAGATTGCGTAGATGCCCGAATTGACCAGGTTGGAGAGCACGAAGTCGATGATGCGGTACTTGCCGCCGAAGGGGACCGCCGGTTTCGCGCGATCGCGGGTGAGCGGATGGAGACGCGTGCCCTGCCCTCCTGCCATCACTAGCGCCAGCGTTCTCATTTGAGGAAGGGTACTCGAATCGTCATTGGCGGCTCACATCAGCACAAGCCCGCCAAGTATAGGTGTCTCGCGGTATCAGCGGAAGCAGGTCGATCGAGGCGCCGAAATTCAGCTTTTTTCGAGCGTTAAAATTGCGTGTTGTAGCAGACACCGCAGGAATTTCCGGGTCGTAGCAAGAGTCAGCCATAGTGAGGAGGCACCGGAGCCGTAAATTTAGCTTGATTTTACTCGATATTGCACCGTTCAGCCAATTGTTCCGCGAGGCACGTCAATTGCTTGAAACTTCCTTCAGCATCTTTCGTCTAAGTGGCTAAGGATCGATATTGTAAACTCGAAAATAAACCTCTCGCGATGGAGCGCGATGGAGGAGGATAGAAAAAATGCAACCAGCGGTCAGCAGACAAGAATCAAGGACAACCAGCAACCCGGGAGTAGTTTACCGCACGATTTGTCAGAATCCAGGTTGCGGGTTTAAGTTCGACCTCAAAATAACCCCTCAAAACGCCGGCCTGCTCAGCGGCTCGATGGCATGCCCGCACTGCAAGCGGCACGGCGGCCAACTGAAATCGCAGGGACGCATCGGCGACAAGCTGTTCGCGGCCAAGCTGTTGTTCCGTCCCACCGGCATCGGGCCAACGCGCAGCGAGGACGACGAGATGGGAGCGGATTCCCGCTATTAACGCGGGCGAGGATCGTCTAGAATTGCCAGTCCGTCACTAGATCCGTTGTCTTATCATTACGACGCGCGCCGTCCGGGAAACCGGACGGCGCACGCGTTTCTCAGATACGTCGAAGGGCGACGAATCGCGATCAGCCGCCGGCGACCGGCACTGCCGCGATGCCTTGCAGGTTGCGGATGCTCGGGCGCTCCATCATCCGCTTGATCCATGCGTCGATGTTGTTTCGGTTGTTGCCGAGCACGTCGATTCCGATTTCGTTGAGCACCAGCATCCGCGGCGCAAAGCCGATGTCGGCGACCGAGAACTCGCCGGCGAGAAAATTGTTGCCCTGCAATTCGTGGTTCAGGTAATCGAGCACGCGCTCGACCGACTGATGGAGCCGCTGGACGCGGCTTTGATCGCGATCGCCCTCCGGCTTGGACATTTCAGCTATCAACTGGCCGACTGGCGGCGTGAACGAGGTGTCGGCGAAGTCCTCGAACAGCCGCGCGCGCGAGCGCATCGCACTGGAACCGACGGGCGGCAGCACGGGAGGCTCGGGATACTCGTCCTCGAGGTATTCGTTGATGATCGTCGAATCGTAAATCGTCGTGTCGTCATCGACCAGCACCGGCACGCGCCCGAACGGATTGAGCCGCAGGAAGTCGGGCTTGCGATTTTCGTGCTGGGTCAAATCGACCGCGATCAGGTCGTAGGTCAGAGCCTTCTCGGCCAGCACGATGCGGACCTTCTGACCGAAGGGGCAGGAGAGGAAGTCGTAGAGTTTGATCATATCGGGCAAGTCCTCATTCGGCTTGCGCCGCGACGGTAATCTTCAAGCTGGCCTCAACCTCGGAATCGAGTTTGACCGGCACCGTAAACTCTCCGAGCTGCTTGATTGGCTCGGGCAGGTGAATTTTGCGCCGCTCGATATCAAGACCGTTCTCGCGGAGCGCACGCTCGAGATCGATATTGGTAACCGAGCCGAACAGCTTGCCCTCTTCGCCGGCGCGGGCATGGAGCGTGATTGCGAGCGCCTCGATTTTCGCCTTCACGGACAGTGCGTCGGTGCGCTTGATCTCGCGGCGGCGCGACGCGGTGCGCTTCTGATGCTCGAAGGCGCGCAGATTTTTCTGATCCGCCTCGACCGCGAGCTTGCGCGGCAACAGGTAGTTGCGCGCGTAGCCGGCGCGGACCTTGACCACGTCGCCGGTCCTTCCCAGGTTGGGAAGATCCTCGTTGAGTATGACTTGCACGTTCATCCTCTACGTCTCCTGAGTACCGAATAACCCTATCCCGAGTGCGGGAGAGGGAACGGCGTCCGCGCCTGGGGTGAGGGTTTTGTTGGGGTTACGGGTTTGGTTTCTCATCTTAAAAGAAATCGCCCAGGTTGTTCGCTTCGGGGCTGGGGGGCTTCAGCCGCCGGAAGTCGATCCACATATCGAAGACGCCCGCGACGCACACCAGCGCAGCCACCACCGGTTGCGCGAACACGACGAAGTAAATGATGCCGCGCACGATCGACGGGACCGAGAGCGATTGAAAATAGAACCCGATAATCGCCAGTCCCTGGCAAAAATACACCGCCGCGATGCAAATGAAGCCGTTGAGCGCGATGTCGCTGATCGCCGGGACCGGGATGAATATCCCGAATCCGCTCGCGAGCAACAACCACACCAGCCATTCCTTCGCCGACCATCGTGAAAAATCACCGAACAGGTTGTACGCCAGCCGCTGCGGCCCGGCCCATCGCCAGAACACGCGCAGGTTGAGCAGCATCGTGCTCGCCGCGACCAGCAGGGCAAACGCCGGCGACAGACGCATTGTCAGCGAGATTACGCTCGCGGTAGTGTCGGCCGGGATCGTCGCCTGCATCCCCATCAGTTTGTAGAAGTCCTGCCCCCGCGCCATCCCTTGTGCGAGTTCGTCGTGCACGGTCTTGATGAGCGCGTCAGGACCGCCCATCACGACGAGCGCGGCCACGACCGAAGCCGCCACCATCGCGCCCGCGCCGACCGCGGTGATCATTTCAAAGGAAGAGTGCCGTTCGAGCATGTAGCATGCGATTGCGGTGGCCAGGCCGAACGACACGAAGTAGCCAAGACCGGCGAACGGTCCCGCCAGGATCGCCACGAAGGCGGTCGCGAGCAGGACCGCGATAGTCGCGCGCAGGTTTGGGCCGGGACGCCCGACCGCGTAGAGGATGATTGGCGCAGGAGCGACCATCATCAGGATGCCGCCGAGCAACGGTATCGCGCCGCCGGCGAGGAAGAACGCCCCCGCCAGCGCAGCCGCGCGAACCATCCCGATAACAGCCTTGCGCGTCACTGGATTAAGCCCGCCTAGACTCCGAGCGTCGAGAACGGCAGCAGCGCGAGGACGCGCGCGCGCTTGATCGCGACGGCAAGTTGGCGCTGATGCTTGGCGCAATTGCCCGAGGTTCGGCTCGGCACAATCTTGCCGCCCTCGGTGATGAAGCTGCCGAGCGTGCGCACGTCTTTGTAATCGACCTTGAGCGTCTTGTCGGCGCAGAAGCGGCATACCTTGCGCCGCCCGCCGGGGCGCCCACGACGCATCCCGCCGCTGCGACCCTCACCGCCGCGGCCCTCGCCACGATCTCCGCCGCGATCGCCCTCAGGACGCGGGCCGCCGTAGCGTCCGCCGCCGCCCTCGCCTCGCGGCCGGTCGCCGCCTCTTTCAGATCTTTCCTCGTCAGCCATTTATCTTCCCTGGAAACTTTTCCTTGATGAAAATTTCAGTCACGATTCATTCCGTTCGACCGACGCGGCGACAACTTCGAATACGGCGTCTTTTCGCAGCGTCTTCAATGCTCTCATTCTTCCAACCACCTTAACCTGCCGACCCGGCTCCAGGAGCGGTTTCGCTGCCAGCACCGATTCGCCGGTCATCACGATCCCGAGTCTCAGTTCCTCGCCGGGCGCGCCGCATTCGACGGTAAAGCGCAATACTGGCGTGCCTGCTGGCGTGATGCGGAGTTCGGGCTCGTCGAGCAGCCGGCCTTCGAGCTCAATCCGGTTCCCTGTCACCTTCGGGCCCGGCGATTTCCTCGGCCGCCGCTTCCATTATTTCTTCGGGAGCGTCGGGCGCTTCCTCGGCCTCGGCGGACCGCTCCTCGCGCGAGGCCATCAGAGCGGCCGCGCGGGCTTCCTGGGCCGCCTTGGCTTCGGCGATACGCCGGTTGCGCGCCTCGAGTTCCTCGCGCGCCTTGGCCACGTCGGCGTCGTCGTCCACCAGCACGGACAGATAGCGCAGGACGGTGTCGGAGATCCGCAAATTGCGCTCGACCTCGTTCATCACGGGGCCGGGCGAAACGTAGTCGAGACGAACGTAGAACCCGCGGCGCTCGCCCTTGATCTTGTAGGCGAGTTCGCGCGATCCCCATTCTTCGGTTTCGATCATCTCGCCGGCGCCGGCGGCGATGATCCCCTCGTAGCGTTTGATGGCTTCCTTGATTTGGGGGTCACCCGAATCAGGCCGGAGAATAAAAATAGTTTCGTAGCGCCGCATGCGCTTGCCAAGTCCTCCTTACGGATTGCAGCCCCAGGTTGGAGCAAGGAGCAATCCCGTACAGTACCATCGCGGAGACCTCTGTCTCAAGGCCAAATCGCGGCTATCCGAAAGCCGCAAACGGCGTTGGTCTTGCCATTGGCGGTCGGTCTGTTAAGAGAAGATGCGGTCGCGTTCATCAATTCAGGAGGATCCAACCAGTGGCCAAAGCCAAAAAGAAGATAAAGAAAGCAGCGCCGAAGTCCCGCAAAGTCGCTCCCAAAGCAGCCAAGGGAAAGAAGGCCGCAACCAAAAGCGTCAAGCGCCCGATTGCGGCCAAGACTGCGAAGCCGGCGGAGTCGAAGAAACTCGCCAGGCAGATAGAACGCAAGGTCGCCGACATCGTGACTGCCGCCACGCGCGCATCGGTCGATATCGAGACCGCGGCCGGCCGGATGGAGCGCGCCGCGGTGCGAAAAGTCAGCGAAGTGGCCGCCAAGGCGACGCGCGCAGTGAGGAACGCGGTGGCGCATGCGGCGAAGATCCCAAGCTACGACGACCTGCCGGTGCGGGCGGGCGCGCCGGCGGGCGCGGCGTGGGGCGTGTTCGGCGACGACGACGAAGTCGGCACAATCAACCTGCTGACGCCTGAGTGCGTGGTCGCGGCGGCGTCGTCGATTCGCTCGGGCAAAGTGTTCGCGCTGAATCTCCCGATCAACATCCCCGACCCGCCGCTGTTCACGCGCGGCAAACACAAGCATACGGTCAAGATTTTCCCGAACGCGGAATTTGTGCTGGACGACTACCTGGACAACTTCTACCCGCAAGCCTCGTCGCAATGGGACGCGCTCGCGCACGTCAAGCATCCGGTGCACGGGGCCTACAACGGGATTCCCGACAGCGAGATGACAGGGCGCGGAGGGATGCGGCTTGGGATCGACAACCTGGCGCGGCGCGGAATCGCGGGACGCGGAGTGCTCGCCGACGTGGCGCTGTACTACGATCGCATCGGCAAGTCGATCAATTTCAGAAGGGCGGAGTCAATCCCGCTCGCCGACGTGCAGAATACGCTCGAAGACCAAGGAGTCGCGCTACGGGCCGGCGACATCCTGCTGATTCGGATCGGATGGACGAAGTTCTACCTGTCGGCGAGCGCGGAGATTAAGGCGGAGCTGGCGAAGGAGACTGTCGTGCCCGGAATCGAAGGCAGCGAGCGCACCGCGCGATGGCTGTGGGACAATCATCTGGCGGCGGTCGCGTCGGATTCGCCGGCGCTCGAGGCGTTGCCGAAACCCGCGGGCGAGGAAATGGAGTTTCTGCATTTCCACATGCTGGCATTCTTCGGGATGCCGATTGGCGAGATGTGGAACCTCGAAGGGCTGGCGGAAGATTGCGCCGACGACGGCCGCTACGATTTCTTCCTGACGTCGGCGCCGCTCAACATACCGGGCGGAGTAGGCTCGCCCCCGAACGCGCTGGCCATAAAGTGAGCTAGTGCCCCGCCTTCGTCAGCGCTTCGGTTGTGAAGAAGCTCTTGTCGACCGCGCCCATGTTGATGTACCAGCATTCGCGCTCGGGCGTGTCGGGTCCGGGCAGGTAGCAGGTCGTCGAGACGCCGGATTGCACGTCGATGCTCGAAGCGGCGACGATGAACTCACGCTTGAACGGATAGACGGCGATTTTGGCGTCGGGCACCGGGCGATCGCGGTAGGTGTTGAGATAGATCTGCGTCTTCCACAACTCGCCCTTCTGATCGTAGCTGTCGACGTACGGATTGAACCATCCCTCGCCGTCGACGTACACGATCGTCTTCGACTGCAGCACGCCCTGGATTCGTTCCGGACGCGGCGTCACTTCGACCACATAGAGGTGGCGCATCTCCCAATCGTCGGTGCATGAGGTGGCGCCGCCGTCCGTCGCGCATGGATGCGCAGGCGAATTCTGTGCGTGCGCGCATGCGAGCATGTTCTTGTCGCCGAGATATTTGAAGTTGTACTCCTGCGGCTTCGCGCCGAAGCCGCCGGCGTGATCGGCGTCCCAGGTCGAAAGCCCCACCGAGGAACTCAGGATCACTTCGTTCACACGTCGCACGCGCCGCGTTCCTGACAAGAATGCCCACGTGTCGTCGGCCTTCATCGAATCCCAGTAGCGATAGACTATCGCACCGCTACCGCGATCTTCGGCGGGCGCGAGCGTGGGATACGCCCCGATGCGCGCCCAGATGCCGGTAATTTTGAAATCCGGATCGACCGGCAGCGGCTCGACCTCGGTACGTCCGATATCGGAGTAACCGGCCAGATGCCCGACCTCGGTCTGCGTCATCAGCGACTGTTGCGCGCCGGGATTTTGCTTCGCCACCTGACATTCGAAAAAGCGCAAGTCATAGTCGTCGCTCGAGATCGGCTTGAAGTACTGGTTCCACATGATCTTGGCCGCGACATCGGGATCGTTGGGATCGAGCAACGGGAACGGCTGTCCGGCGACGTAGCCAAGCAAGTCGCGATGGTCCGGGGCGAGGCGCACCTGGCCCGAGTACTTCTCAGTCGCGTCCTGGAACGGCGGCGGCCAAACGACGCGGCTCGGCGCGACGATGTTCATCTGCATACCCCTGGAGACCGCGATGAACGTGCCCGGACTCACCAGCGCGCGGACCTGCTCCGCATTCTTCGCGGTAATCATGTCGCCGGGTTTGACCTGGGCGTGAACCGGAGTGATTACGAACGTCAGCGAGAAAAAAACTGCGACAGCAGGCAGGAGGCTCGGGACACCGGGTCCGTTCGGTTTTTTCATATTCTAAAGCATCACTTTAACTCTACCGCGACATGACGGTGGCGTTCTGTTCCGAGGTTGACGAACCCTCGATGCGTTCCTCTGGCAAACCATAGCACGCGGCCGGGCAGAATCGGGACCGTATCGTCTGCGTGCTCACTCATCGCCCTCGGTCCTCCTCGAAACTTTTCACTCCTGCTCGAAGCATCCACGACTTGCGCCGCACGATTGCGCATCGACTGGCCGGCCGTCAGGTCCCACCGGCCGCTGCGTCTTTAGGCATGTGTAGCATGCCGTCGATTCGTCGGGCTTGAAAATGCGCTCGCCGTCGGGTGTGCGGTAGTACGCGGTCTTGGTGCGCAGTAGCGCGCAGAACGGCGAAGGCATTTCAGGCGGCCTCCAGGCCCGCGGCGCTCATGATTGCGCGGCGCACGATCACCTTGGCAATCACGACCTTGTACGCGTTGTCGGACATCGGCTGCGCGTCCTTCAGCGCGGCTTCGGCAGCGGCGCGAGCGCGCGACTCGTCGAGCGGCCCGCCCTTCAGCGCGGCTTCCGCCTCGGGCGATCGCCACGGCACCGGCGCGACCGCGCCCATTACGATGCGCGCATCGCTGACAGTCTTCGCACCCGGCACGAAATCGAGCGCGATCGCGACGCTGACCAGCGGCCAGTCGAAGCTCTGTTTCTCACGCGCCTCCAGGTAATGGCTTCGCACGCCGGCAGAAGGCGCGGGCACGATCACTTCGGTGACAATCTCGCCGGACTTGAGGGAATTTTCGCGCTTCGCATCGACAGTCGGCAGCGTGAAGAATTTCTCCAGTTCGATACTGCGCCCGCCAGCCGGGCCGACGATGGTCGCACTCGCGCGCATCGCAATCAGCGCTGGCGCAAGATTCGACGGATGCACGATGAACGACGGACCGCCGCCTAAAATCGCGTGGTAGCGATTGAGGCCGCCGATCGAGTAACAAATGTCGCCGCCCTTCTTCAGGCAATTCACGTCGGGATTGCGAAAATACCAGCATCGCGGGCGCTGCAGGATATTTCCGCCGACCGTGCCGAGATTGCGAATCTGCGGCGTCGCCGCCTCGCCTGCCGCCTCGGCAATCGCCGTGAATTTGGCGCGAATCACGGGATGCTCGGCGACTTCGCTCAGCTTGACCGTCGCGCCGAGGCGAAGATCGCCGGACGGACGCACTTCGATTCCGCCGAGTTCCTTCAGGCCTTTGAGATTCACGAGCGCGGCCGGCGATACGATGCTTTGTTTAGACAGATCGACTACATCGACGCCGCCTGCGAATGCGACGTTGCCATCTTCGGCCAGCAGCCGCGACGCGCTTGCGAGGTCGGCCGGAGTGATCACTTCAAATCGGTTCATCGCAATTCCAAAAAAAATCGTTCACGCGCGCCCCAGCGCCGCCAGCACGCGATCGGGCGTCATCGGAATCGAGCGCACCGGCACGCCGATCGCGTCGTACACCGCGCATGCGACCGCGGCCGTGCTCGCGACATGCGACACCTCGCCGAGTCCCATCACGCCGGTGTTCGTAATGCCGTTGGCGACTTCGAAAAATGTCACGTCGATTCGCGGAACGTCGAGCGCGCCGAGCAGCTTGTAGTCGTCCATCGTAGGATTCACCATGATGCCGAGCTGCGGATCCATCCGGCGATCCTCGAACAGCGCGAACCCGATTCCCATCAGGATGCCGCCGTTGACCTGGCTGCGCGCCGTCAGCGGATCGACGATGCGTCCCGCGTCGTGCACCGCGACGACGTGCGTCACGCGCACGATTCCCGTCTCAGTGTCGACTTCGACTTCGGCGAACTGGCATCCGGCCTGGTCGGTTCGAAAGCCGCCATAGTTGGGCACGCGCTCGCCCTGCGCGGAAATCGAATCGCCGGGGATTCGCTTGCATACGTCGGTAAATGAAATTGTTCGCGAAGGATTGGTGCACACGCGAATGGACTCGTCGGCGGCTTCGAGGTCGGTCGGCTCGGCGCCAAGAATCGGCGCCGCGATCCGAAACAGCTTGTCCTTGAGATGCGCCGCGGCCTGGCGCACGGCCGGCGAGTTGGACGGCGCGCTTAGACTGCCGCCACTCGGCACTGAAAAAAGAAATCGCGTGTCGCCGATTTCGGACTTCACGCGATTCACCGGCAAGCCGAGTTCCTCGGCCGCGACAATCGCGAGCACCGTGCGCGTGCCGGTGCCGATATCCTGCGTGCCGACCCTGACCTCGACTGTGCCGTCGCGATGCGCGATCGCTTGCGCCTCCGGACCCGACACTCCGACCGCGTGCCACTCGGCGGACGCGACGCCGACACCGCGTTTGATAGGGCCGCTGGCCTTCGCCGCCTCGTTTTTCTCCGCCCAACCGAACGAGCGTGCGCCAATCTCGTATTCCGCCGCGCGGACCGGGTTGTCGCTGTTGCGGCGCCTGAATTCGAGCCGGTCGATACCGGCCTTGCGCGCCATTTCGTCCATCGCGAGTTCCAGCGCATAGCATCCCTGCGGCCAGCCGGGCGCTCGCATCGGAGACGACGGCCCGGCGTTGGTATAGATGTTGGTCTCCTGGGTGCGGATATTCGCGCATCGATAGACCGACCTGAACGGGCCGGCGCTGCCCGCGCCTCCGCCAATTCCGCCGCTTCCGCGCGCGACCAAATCGATCGCGGTCAACTTTCCCTCGCGATCGACGCCGAGCTTGACCTTCTGCTCCGAGTTCGGCCGATTTCCCGTCGAACGATGCTCGTCGGCGCGCGGGAGCATCACCTTGACCGGCACGCCGGCCGCCTTGGCCAGCCGCGCCGCAATCATCATCTCGGGAGTCGCGCCGAATTTCGAGCCGAAGCCGCCGCCCAGGTACTCGCAAACCACCCGCACACTGTCCGGTGGCAGGCTGAAATACACGGCCAGGTCGTCGCGCACGGAGAAAACCCCTTGCGTCGAGCACCATACTGTGAGCTGGTCTCCCGCGGAGTTGAAACTCGCCACCGCGCCGTGCGTTTCGAGACAAACGTGAGTCTGCACGGCAGTCGTGTAGGTAGCCTCGATCGTGTTCGCCGCGATTTCGAGTCCGCGCGGCACGTCGCCGATGCTAGAGCTCGAAGTCTTGCCGACGTTGGAGCCGCGGCCGAAAACGCGCGGCGCTGTATCCGCCATCGCGGCGTCCATATCGACCTCGAACGGCAGAGTTTCATAGTCAACTTTGATCAACTTGAGCGCGTCGGCGGCGATATCGGAGCTGATCGCGGCGACGGCGGCGACTTCCTGGCCCGCGAAGCGAACTTCGCGATCGTCGAGCGCGAGCACCGCACGCACGCCGGCGAGATGCTGCGCCGCTGACATGTCGACGTTGCGAATTCGCGCGTGCGGCCACGGACTGCGCAGGATCGCGCCGTAAAGCATCCCCGGCAGTTCTATATCGTAAGTGTAGTGCGCGGCTCCTGTCGCTTTCAGCGGCCCGTCAACGCGCGGCGTGGGTTTGCCGACGATGGAAAGGCGGTCGCCCCAATCCCAAGGCGTCGGCTCGTCGTCGGGAATGACGACTGTGACGTCGCGCGTGTTGCCCTGGAAGCCAAGGTTGAGCGTGACGCGTCGCGACATCAGGCGTCCTTCGCCGCGCGAGCCGAACGCGCGGATTCGCCGGGTCGCGGCTTGACGGCTTTGAGAGCGGCCGCGAAGACGTGCGGGTAAGTGCCGCATCGGCAGGTATTCCCCGCCGTCGCATGTTTGATCTCGTCAATCGTCGAAGCAGGATTGCGCTCGAGTGCGGCCGCGACCGACATGACCATGCCTGGCGTGCAAAATCCGCACTGCTGAGCGTCGGCCTCGACGAACGCGGCCTGCACCGGATGCATATTCGACGGCGTGCCGAGACCTTCGATAGTCGTGACCTGATGGCCGCGCGCGTCGATCGCCAGCACCATGCACGACGTGACTGGCTTGCCGTCGAGATGCACGGTGCATGCGCCGCACGCGCCGCGATCGCAGACGAGCTTGGTGCCGCTGAGTCCAAGATGCTCGCGCAGCGCACGCAGCAGCGTGACGCGCGGCTCGATTTCGAGCGTCGCGGCGTTGCCGTTGATATTGAGTTCGATCGTCACAGCGTCAGGGCCGAGCTTCTCGACGACTCCCGCCGGCAGAATCTTCTCGTCGGCAGATGCCGGGCGGACGCGTACGAAACCGGCCGCCGCCGCCACCGCGCCTGCGCCCTTGATGAACGATCGGCGGCTGATGGCGTGCGGCTTGCGGGGCTTGCGATCGTCTCGATTCATTTCGAAGCTGCGACAGCGGTGTCGCCAACAGGCTCGGCAGTCATGAAGATAGCAATCGCCAAGCCGAAGAGAATCATCCCGACAGGAAGTGCGAAGGCTGCGATTTTGATCGAGTAAACGCCCGCTGCCAGAAGCTTGTCAAGGAACATTCCGGTGTCGTAGGTGAAGCGGTCGATGAGCCATGCGCGGGTGGACGCGCCGCTGGTGAATTTGAAGCGCGCGATTTCGGCGCCGACCCGTCCGACCATCGGCAGCGCGAGCGCGCCGACGATCACCGCCGCAATCATCGAGCGGTTCCTGAGCGCGCCGGCTTGCACCAGCCGCGCGCCGATGCGGATCCCGATCAACATTCCGAGCGCCGATGCCGCGCACTCGATGATTGCGAACTCGTTGGAATTCCACCACGCGCCAAACGACGGACTGAAATATCGCACTGCGATATGCGCGCCGGCGCCGTAACTGAGCGTGAAGATAACGCCGAGCATCAGCGCGAGCGAGGTGAGCCGTTCTATCCAGGCGGGCGTTCGGCGCGGTTTTTTTCTTCTTAGCATCAGGGAATCATCCGGCAATTGCGCCTGGGCCGCGGGTGAGTCCGAGCGACAGGTAGACAATCAACAACACGATCGAGCCGACTGCGAGTCCGACGCGGCGAAAGCGCGCCTGCAGGTCTGCTACTTCCGGACTCGGACCGGCGGCCGAGAGCCGCCAGATTTGCACTCCGAGGCTTCCATATTGATAAAGCGCGAGCGCGATTGCGATTACCACGAAAATCAATTTGAACGCGAGCAGAATCGAAACGCCGCCGATATAGAGCACGTTGAAGATGCCGGTCACAACCAGCACCGCGAGCGAGGTAAGCACGATCGCGCCGAGGCGGCGCACGATTCGGCGCGCGACGCGCAGGCGCGCGGGCGGATCGAGTTCCGCAGCCAGGACGGGGGCGAGGGCGAATGTGCTGAACAGCGAGCCGCCGAGCGCGACAATCACTGCCACGATGTGAATGAACAGCACGAGGAAGCGGAGGCTGAGCATCAAGCCTGCAAATCGCGGCGATAGGTCACGAAGTTGCCGGTGACGTGGGCGCCGAGGCTGAGGGCCGTGTGGCGCGATGCCCAGTTGTCGTCGAGCACGAGAGTATAGCCGGCAAAGCGCATCTTGCGCCGCGCCATCGCGAGGAACGATCGCGCGGCCATCGCAACCGCCACGCCGCGTCCGCGCGCGCGCTCGACGACGCCGATATTGATGAGCGCGCCGCGCGTACCGCCCCCGCGCTCGGCGTCGAGCCGGACACCGCGGCGGACGCGGGCCAGCGCGGGACTCAGGTCGGGCACTGAGAACACCGCGCCGACGCACTCGCCGCCTATTGTCGCGAGCATCGAGAGGTCGGCGACCGGAGTTTCCCACAGCGACGTGAGCATCGGGCGCACTTCCGCGCGCGTCACAGGATTCCATCCCCAATGGCGATCGAACGCGGCGTTGGTCACGTCAGTCCACGCGTCGATGGCCGCCAGAAATCCGAACTCGCGCCAACTCTGAATCGTGACGCCGGCCTGTGCAGCCGCGTCGGCCATCAGGCGATAACGCGCGATGATTTCGGGCGTGAGCGGCGCGGTGTAGTCGAGCTGCCCTTTTTCGGTAACGAAGCCGGCCTCCTTGAAGTAGCGATGGTACGACGCAGGACTTCCGCGCAGCAGGAACGACGGCAGCGAATCGTAGTTGTCGATCGCATAGGGATAATCGAGAAAAGCCGCGAAGCCGCTGCGAACGGCGCGCATCCCGCGTTCGCGCAGAGATTGCACCGCCTGGTCGAGCATCGCGGCGACGGCGATGTCCTCGTCTTCGAGCGCCTCGAACTGAATCAACTGGCCAAGTTGCTCGTTCCAGTGTTCGATATAGCGGCGATTGATAACCGCACTGACACGCGCGACCACCCGGCCCGCGCGGCGCGCGCAGAAAGGAGTGACTTCGAGGTGCGACGAGAGCAGGCTGCGGCGCGACAGCAGGTCGATCTCGTTCTGGACATCGGGCGGCCACCACGCATCGCGTGCGCCGTAAACCTGGAATGGCAGGCGCGCGAACTCCTCGAGCTGATCGCGGCTCGATGGACGTTCGACGGTGATGGTGTCGCCGCTAACTTTGGGATTCGCCGCCATGAGTTGAGGCGCATCGCGCGCTCAATGAATCTTATAGCAGAAGAGGCAGAATCTTGAATCGCGCGGCGCGCTGTATTTGGACCCTCACCTTCATCCTCTCCCTGACAGGGAGAGGAGACAGGGGGAAAGGATCATAAACGCGCGAGGAGAGCGTCGGAGAGCCAGCGCGCTAGCATTCGATTCATTGCGGCTACGGGATCCTGAGTGTTGGCATTGGCTGCTACCCGTGCGCAGATTTCGGCGAAGGTTGCGTCGCCAGAAGCTGCGTCGAGCGCATCTGCTTCGGCTGTTTCGAGATCGCGGTGGAAGATGCGGGCGTTGCGGCGCCATACGAGGACTTTTACTACGGCGCGCGATGCGGGAATCCACGGGCGATCTTCCTCTACGGCTCGCAACAGGTCGGAGACTTGCCAATCGAGCGCGAGTATCTGCGCCGACGGCTGAATTTTGAGCTTCATCGCCGGCCAATCGACAGGTGCGATGGCGCGGAGCGCGTCAGGCTCAACGGCCGCGGCGTCGGGGCCCTGAAACACCTCGACGATTGCTCGCTCGAGGGCAGCGAGGTCCGCGATAAACGGCGCGCCTTCACGCAGCGGATGATCGCGCAGCCAGGTCGGGAGATAGCGGCCGCAATAGTACAGCGACGGCTCGGAGGGCGGATATTCGAGCAGATAGCCGGTGACAAGGTTGTGAAAGTTGTCGTCGCCGAGGACCGCGAGCGTGGCGGGAAAGTCTTCCTTGAGCGCGTCGCGCAAGCGGTAGAAATACATGTTCGCGTAGATGTCGACGCGAGCTTCCGCCGACAGGCGATCGTCGCCGAGCACGATCGCGCCGAGCGCCGCCGCGTCCAAATCGCGCTCGGCCGCGAGTCCCTCGGCGACGCCGCTAGGCGCGGTGATCAGCCGATAGAGCAGGCTTTCCAGATTTTTCAAGCGAATCATGTTCAGCTTTCAGCGCCGTCATGCCAAATAGGGTACGAGCGCGCTCCGCAGTCTGCGCCAACTCCGCGAACTCCGGGATGTTGTCGTCCCATTCGACCAGCGCCGACACCGCGCCAAAGCGCCGCGCCGCACGCTCATATAGAGCCCATACTTCGTCGCGCACCGGATGATCGTGGGTGTCGAGCAGGTACGTACCGTGATCGCTATGCCCGGCGAGATGGTACTGCACGACACGCTCGGGCGGCACGGCGTCGATATAGTGGTTGGCGTCGAAGCGATGATTGAACGCGCTCACAAAGATGTTGTTGATGTCGAGCAGGATTCCGCAGTCGGCTTCGGCCGCGATACTTGAAATGAATTCCCACTCGGTCATCGTCGAATCGGCGAACGCCATGTAGCTCGAGACGTTTTCGATAAGTATCGGGCGCTCGAGCGCGTCCTGCACATCGCGGATGCGCGCGACGACGTGGCGCAGCGCCTCCTCGGTGTATGGCAGCGGCAGCAAGTCATGCAGATTGCGGCGGCCCACGCCAGTCCAACACAGGTGATCCGAGATCCACGAGGGCTCGAAACGCCGCGCGAGGTCGCGCAGTTGCCGTAGGTAGTCGAGATTCAGCGGATCAGTGGATCCTATCGACATCGACACGCCATGCATCGCGATTGGATAGTTGGCACGGACGCCTTCAAGAACTTCGAGCGCGCGTCCGCCTTCGACCATGAAGTTCTCGGAAATCACTTCGAACCAATCGACCTTGGGATGAGTCGCAAGGACATGGCTGTAGTGCTGACGTCTAAGTCCGACGCCGTAACCCAGCATCGGGAAGTCGGAACGCTTCATCGCTCGCAATCGCGCTCAGTCGGCCTTCTTGGTGGTATCCGGCTTGCCACCTGCCGCGATGCATTCCTTGGCCGACGGCGTCATCACGTAGCCCTTGCCCTTGCAGGAGTTCTTCCCCTTGCAGCTACTCTCTGCGCTCTCGCACAAACTCTGGCCCTTGCACGCGTTGCCGCCGACGCACTTGACCTGTGAGGCGGCCGTCGAATCGGAACTGTCAGCCGCGTACACGGTGTTGCTCGCGAAAATCAGCGCGACGGCCGTCGCCAGCATCGCGCCAGTAAGTTTGGTCTTCGTCATAGTCGCTGTCTCCTCGGTTATGTGTTGCGCGCCGAAATTACTACACCTCGGCGGCAGAGTCTAAACGTCCCCGGCCGCACGACGGTTCCATCTGATGATACTACGGACAACGCGGCGAACCGGATGCTGCGGCGAGTCGCGGCAATGGCATCGATCGAAAAATAAACCCGCGCCAGTGGGAACATTTCGGGCCTATGCAAGATTTTAATGATGCGGGATGCTATGTTTCTGAACTTGGCATATGGCGGACAAGAGCGGCACGGGCGCGGATCGACGCAAGCGATTCGAAGACGAGGCATTGCCTCATCTCGACGCGCTCTACACGATGGCGATCCGGCTCGCGCGCAATCCCGACGACGCTAATGATTTGCTCCAGGAAACGGTGCTGCGTGCGTACCGCTTCTTTCATCAATTCGAGAGCGGAACGAACTGCCGCGCGTGGATGCTCACGATCCTGTTCAACAACTTTCGCAACGGCTATCGAAAATCCTCTCGCGAGCAGCCGGCGTCCACTGCGGAGGAGTTCGAGCGCAAAGTCGAGGGGGAGAGCCTGCGAACTGACCAGGCCGGATCGAATCCCGAGGCCATGCTGTCCGGACAAGGGATGGAGGGAGAAGTCGAGACGGCGCTGGCGGGCTTGCCGGAAGAGTTCAGAGAGGCGATTGTGCTCGTCGATATAGAAGAGCTGAGTTACCAGGAGGTTTCGGGGGTTCTGAACATACCGATCGGCACGGTAAAATCGCGAGTTTCACGTGGACGCGCCATGCTGCGCGAGACGTTGGTAAGCTTCGCCAAAGAGCGAGGGATAATACGGTCTTGACTCCGGAGCAACATGGCGGATGGAGTGTAGCGAGTCGGGCACGATAGAAATGGATTGCGCCACCTACATCGAGAAATACCTGTCGGCTCACGTTGACGGTGAGTTGAGCGCGTCGGAGTTGCGCGAAGCCGAAGAGCATCTGGCGGGATGCGTGAGCTGTCGCGCACGCTTCGCGGAGGAGCGCGCCGTCAAGACATTGATGCGCGAGCGCGCCAAGATGCGCCGCACGCCGGCGATGGTCCGTGGCTCGATCCTCGCCGCGCTGGATGCAGTCGATTCTGCCGACGCTTCCAGCGCCGCCGGACGCGGGCGCGATCGGGCCGCCGGCGCGGATCGCGCAGCTTGGCTGTCGATGCGCGGCGCGCGAGTCTGGGCGCCAGTCGCGATGGCCGCGGTCGCCGTTTTCGCATTCGTGATTCTTCATGGCGTCGGCGGCCCAGCCCCAGCGCACGCGATTCCTCCCTTCGACCTGGCAATCAACAACTACGCGCAGTTCGTCCAGCATTTCGAACCCAATGTGAAGTCGAACTCGCCCGCCGACATATCGGACACTTACATGGAGCACGAGCTCCCGGGATTTGTGTGGGACTTTGGGCAGCGTGGTTACAAGCTCGTCGGCGCACGGTTAGATAACCTGCCCGACGGCAGCCCGGTCGCGTTCACATTCTATCGCGGCGACTCGGGAACGATCCTATGCACCTACATGAAGTCGCACGGGCTACAGCCACCGCCGGGCGAGTCGCAGGATCAAGGCGAGAACAACAACGTTTACGGCGCCGAGCACCACTACTATCAATACAAGGGCTACAGCGTATGCCTTAGCTACCCCCGAACCGGATGCATTTGCATACTGGTTACGCGCCGGCCGATGAAGGAATTCGTGCAGGACGTCGTCGACTCAACGCCCTAGCCCTGGCGTCATATAGGTTCGAATCCCCTCTATGTACTGCCAGCCCGGTACTTGCGTGGTTTTGGGTGGCGACCATAAAATACGGGCCCGAACTGGCGTTAGCGGGGGAAATCATTGCGAAACGCAACTAGTACTATTGTGGCGACAATCATCGGCGCCGCAATGCTGATGTCTGGTAGCGTCGTGCTCGCGCAGGACGATTGGGTCCGAGTTCCTTCACCCGGCGCCCGTTCGGATTCAGAACCCGCGCGTCAGCCGAGCTTGCAGGACAGTCAGGCGGCCGCCGGCCATCCGCAGCGCGGCGGCGACAATGCACCGGTAACGATCGTCGAATACTCCGACTTCCAGTGCCCGTTTTGTCGCAAGGCTGAAGATGCAGTCCGCCAGGTGATGGAAAAATATGGCGACCAGGTGCGGCTGGTGTGGATGGATTTCCCGTTGTCTTCTCACCGATACGCCATGGATGCGGCTATCGCCGCGCGATGCGCCGACGAGCAGGGTCAGTTCTGGGCCTATCACGATGCGCTCTTCGAAAATCCGTCAGGACTCTCGACGGATGCACTAAAGTCCACTGCCTCGCAGCTTGGACTGAACTCGCTGACATTCGACCGGTGTCTTGATGAGCGCAAGTACGAGGATGCCGTGGTCGCCGATCGGACGGAGGGCGAGGCAGCTGGCTTGCGCGGAATTCCCCATTTCATCGTGGGCAGCCATTCGATGAATGGCGCGCAGTCGCCCTCGGCCTTCGAGGCAGCGATCGACGAGGAGCTGGGGAGCCGTTAGTCGCCTCCTAGCGGCGGTCGGCCTTCAGCCCGTCTTCATTGGCGAGAAACAAATGCAGCTGGGCGGGCCCGGTGTCCCGCGGAATCTCGACTGGATAGTTGCCGGTAAAGCATGCGTCGCAAAATCCGTCGCGGCTCTCGCCGTTGAACGAGTACAGCCCGTCCCAACTAAGGAAGGCGAGCGTGTCGGCGGTGATGTATTTTCGGATCTCGTCGACCGAATGCGACGACGCGAGCAGTTCCTCGCGCGTGGGCGTGTCAATGCCGTAAAAGCACGAGTTGGTGGTCGGCGGCGAGGAGATGCGCACGTGAACTTCGCGCGCGCCCGCCTCGCGCAGCATCGGGATCACTTTCCTGAGCGTGGTGCCGCGCACGATCGAGTCCTCGATCAGCACGATTCGCTTGCCACGCAACAATTCGGCCACCGGGTTGAATTTGATCTTCACGCCGAAATGCCGAATCGACTGGCGCGGCTCGATGAACGTGCGGCCGACGTAATGGCTGCGGACCAGCCCCATCTCGAATGGGATTCCCGATTCTTCGGCGTAGCCAAGCGCGGCGGGCGTGCCCGAATCGGGCACCGGCACGACGATATCCGCGATTGCCGGCGCCTCGCGCGCGAGCGCGCGCCCCTGCTGCTTGCGGACCTGGTACACGTTGCGGCCGTAGACCTGGCTGTCGGGCCGCGAGAAATACACGTACTCGAAGATGCATCGCTTGGTGGGCGCATGCGCGAACGGATTCAGCGAGCGCAGCCCGCCTTCATCGACGACGATCATCTCGCCGGGATTGATCTCGCGGATATATTCGGCGCGCACCAAGTCCAGCGCGCAGGTTTCCGACGCCACGATCGTCGCGCCGTTGAGGTTGCCCAGCACCAGCGGACGGAAGCCCTGCGGATCGCGCACCGCGATCATCGAATCTTCCGTGAGCACCACCAGCGAGTACGCGCCGCGCACCTGCGCCAGCGCCTCCGCGACCCGCTCCGGCAGCGTCGGCGCGTGCGACGCCGCGATCAGATGAATCATCACTTCGCTGTCCGACGACGACTGGAAGATCGAGCCCGTCGACTCCAGCCGTTCGCGCAGCTCCTTGAAATTTACAATGTTGCCGTTGTGCGCGAGCGCCAGCCCGCCGCGCGCGTACTCGACCACCAGCGGCTGGCAGTTGCTGATTGTCGTCGAGCCCGTCGTCGAGTAGCGGTTATGCCCAATCGCGCTGGTGCCCTCGAGCTTCTCGATGATCGAGTTGTTGAAGACGTCGGCGACCAGACCCATCCCGCGATGCCAGATCAGAGACTTGCCGTTGGACGAGACGATTCCCGCCGACTCCTGCCCGCGATGCTGCTGCGCGTAGAGGCCGAGGTACGCGAGGTTGGCCGCCTCCGGATGGCGGTAGACGCCGAACACGCCGCATTCCTCGTGGAAGACGTCGAGGTTCGATTCTTCGACTGCTTCGACAGCAAGGACCGAGTCTTCTTCAGTCACCGCCTCTGAGCCTCCTTGGAATCGCGTCTTCGTAAATTCGCTGCAGTTCGGCAACCTCTTCGTCGAGCGTCTCGCCAATCTTCAGCCGAGGATCGGCGACCACGTGTCCGATAACTGCAAACTCCAATCCTCGACCGGCAAACAAACTCTCGACGCGGGCCACGTCGCCCGGCGCGACCGACAGAATCACGGTCGATGCGCCCTCGCCAAAAAAATCAACCGCGTCAGCGTTTCCAGCGTGCCCAAGTTCAACTTCGGCTCCCAGAATCGCCCGCGGATTGAAACAGGCTTCAGCCAATGCCACCGCAAGCCCGCCCTCGGCGATATCGTGAGCCGATCTTATCAGCCCCTGTTCAGCCCCTTCAACCAGCCCATCCACCAGCGCCGCCTCGCGCGCCAGGTCGATCGCGCCAAGCTGCCCGCCGTCAATTCCGAAGATTGCCGAGTACTCACTCGCGGCGAGCAACGGCGCCGCCGTACGAACGATCGCAATCGCGTCGTCTGGATTCTTGAAAAACTGCGTAACATGAGTGGCGACGTCGGTCATCACGCCCAGCACCGCAATCGTCGGCGTCGGCGGAATCGCGTGGCCTTCAGTCTCGTTGTAAAAGCTGACGTTGCCGCTGACCACCGGTGCGCCGAACGCAATCGACGCATCGCGCAGCCCGTCGACGCCGCGGATGAATTGCCACATCACCTCGGGCCGCTCCGGATTGCCGTAGTTCAGGCAATTCGTGATTCCCACTGGGCGGGCTCCGGCGCATGCGACGTTGCGCGCCGCTTCGCAGACCGTCGCGACGGCGCCGAGATACGGATCGAGCGCGCACGCGCGAGGATTCGAATCGACTTTGAGCGCCATCGCGCGCCGCGAATTCTTGATTCTCAATACCGCCGCGTCGCTGCCCGGCCCGAGCACCGTGTTGCTCTGCACAATCGAGTCGTATTGCCGATAGACCCACTTCTTCGACGCAACGTTGGGACTGTCGAGCAGCGCACGCAGCGCTTTAGTAGTCTCAGGATATTTCTGAGTGACGAAAGATTTCGCGGCCTGAGTCTTCGGCGCGGCGGCGGGACGATCGTACAGCGGCGCGTCATCTGCCAGCGCGCCGATCGGAAGATCCGCGACGACTTGCCCGCGCCATCGCGCACGCCATCGATGGTCGTCCGTTATGCGTCCGATCACGACCGCGTGCAGGTCCCATTTTTCGAACACCGCCTGCAGTTCCGCCTCACGCCCGCGCTCGGCAACGATCAGCATCCGCTCCTGCGATTCGGAGAGCAGAATTTCGTACGGCGTCAGCCCCGCTTCGCGCAGCGGCACCGCGTCGAGGTCGAGTTCGATTCCGAGGCCGCCATGCGACGGCATCTCGCTCGACGACGACGTGAGCCCTGCCGCGCCCATGTCCTGGATCGCGACGATCGCGCCGGTCCTGCCGGCTTCCAGGCACGCCTCGATCAATAATTTCTCGGTGAACGGATCGCCAACCTGTACCGCCGGGCGCTTGGCCTCGCTTTCCTTGTCGAACTCCGCCGACGCCATCGACGCGCCATGAATTCCGTCGCGCCCCGTCGCCGAACCAACGTAAAGCACTGGGTTGCCGCGGCCGCGCGCCTTCGCGCTCATCATCTCACCCTTGCGCACCAGCCCGAGGCAGAACGCGTTGACGAGAATATTTGCGTTGTACGCCGGGTCGAACATCACTTCGCCCGCGACCGTCGGCACGCCCACGCAGTTGCCGTAACCGCCTATTCCACCAACTACGCCGCCCAGTAAAAAACGCGTACGCGGATGCTCGAACGCGCCGAACTTGAGCGAGTTCATGCTCGCCACCGGACGCGCGCCCATCGTGAAAATATCGCGCAGGATTCCGCCGACGCCGGTCGCCGCGCCCTGGTAGGGCTCGACGAACGACGGATGGTTGTGGCTTTCGATTTTGAATACCGCCGCCCAGCCATCACCGACGTCGATCGCGCCGGCGTTCTCGCCCGGCCCTTGCACCACCAGTTCGCTCTTCGACGGCAACTTTCGCAGATGACGCCGCGACGACTTGTAAGAGCAATGCTCCGACCACATCACCGAGAACACGCCAAGTTCCGTGTACGTCGGCGTGCGGCCGATGATCTCTTCGATCTTGCGATACTCGTCAGGCGCGAGCCCGAACGCGCGTGCCTGCTCGACATCGACTTTCGGCTCGCCCGTCAGCGAAACGGGACGCTCGCTCATCGCGCGCTCCCTGCTATCGACCGAAATATCCTCAGGCCGTCGGTGCCACCGAGCATCGCTTCGACCGCATGCTCCGGATGCGGCATCAAGCCGAAGACGTTGAAACGTTCGTTGGCGACGCCCGCGATCGCGCGCATCGAGCCGTTGGGATTCGCCGCGTCGCTCTCGCGCCCGTCCGCATCGACGTAACGCAGAATCACCTGCCCGCGCTCTTCCATCTGGCGGAGTTCATCTTCAGGCGCGACGTACAGCCCTTCGCCATGCTTGATCGGCAGCCGGAGCAAATCGCCCTGCTTGGTCGCGCGCGTGAACGGTGTGCTCGAGTTCTCGACGCGGAGCCACACGCGTTCGCATACAAAAGAGAGCGAGCGGTTGCGCGTGAGCGCGCCGGGTAGCAGATGCGCCTCGCAAAGAATCTGAAAGCCGTTGCAGGTGCCGATAACGAGCCCGCCATCGGCGGCGAACTTCGCCACGCTCTTCATGATCGGCGAGAAGCGCGCGATTGCGCCGGTGCGCAGATAGTCGCCGTAGCTGAACCCGCCCGGCAACACTACGCACTCGACGCCGCCGAGCGATTCGTCCTTGTGCCAGAGCATTCGCGCGTCCTGGCCCATCACGTCTGCTATCGCATAGAGCGCGTCGCCGTCGTCCAGCGAGCCGGGGAATCGCACGACGCCCCACTTCATTCGCCGTCCACCTCGAAGCGGTAGTCCTCTATCACCGGGTTGGCGAGCAACGCCTCGCACATCTTTTTCGCTTCGTCGCGCGCCTCCGACGCGGTCCGCGCTTCGACTTCGAGCAGGATGTACTTGCCGACTTTGACGCCCGAGACGTTTTTGAAGCCGAGACTCGTGAGCGAACTTTCAACCGCGCGCCCTTGCGGGTCGAGGATTCCCTTGCGGGGCGTCACGAACACTCTTACTTGCAACTCATTCCCTCTGGCGCGCGACCGTCAGCCCATTAGTTCTCAACCCGCCGCAGCATCTCGTGATATGCCTCTTCGACGCCACCCAGGTCGCGGCGGAAGCGATCCTTGTCGAGCTTCTGCCGCGTCGCCTTGTCCCAGAAACGGCAAGTATCGGGGCAGATTTCGTCGCCGAGCAGAATCTCGCCGTGATGCCGTCCGAACTCGAGCTTGAAATCCACCAGGATGACGCCGCGCTCGTCCAAGAACTTGCGGAGAATGTCGTTCACCTTCAACGCCATCGCGTCGACCTGTTTGAGCTCCGCGGCAGTGGCCCAGCCGAACGCGATTGCATGCTCGCCGATGATCAGCGGATCGTCGAGCGCGTCTGATTTGTAGTAGTACTCGACAATCGGATGCGGTAGCGGCTCGCCTTCTTCGCGACCAAGCCGTTTCGCCATCGAGCCCGCGACGATATTCCGCACGACAGTCTCGACCGGGATGATTTGCAGGCGCTTGCACAGCATCTCGCGATCGTTCAGGCGGCGGACGAAGTGCGTCTTGACGCCATTCCTTTCGAGCAGCGTGAAGAACAGCTCCGACATGCGGTTGTTCATCACGCCCTTGTCCTCGATGGTGTCCTTCTTCTTGCCGTTGAACGCGGTCGCGTCGTCCTTGAAGTAGGCGATGACGAGGTCCGGGTCGGACGTGGAGTAAAGTTTCTTCGCCTTGCCCTCGTAAAACATTTCGAGTTTCTGCGGAGTCGTTTCCACGTTACGTTCTCCCTTAGGTTCGATTGGAATATTCTAATCTAATCATCTTACCGACCGGTCGCCGCATCACAACGAAGCCAGCGCCAGTTGTCCACAAACCATCGCACCGGCGCTGTGGATAGGCGAATCTACAGTCACCGGTTCCCCTTCCCTCGAGGGAAGGGGTTAGGGGTTAGGTTAGCCGGACGCGAGCTCTTTTTCGTAGGTTGTTCGGAGTAATCGACTCCCTCGACGCCTTGGCTGTCGATCGGCGCCGTTGGATCGGGCGGCGCGAATCGCTCGACGAGCTTCGCCGCGAGTCCCACATAGCTGCGCGGATTCAGCTCGAGGAGCGCGCGCCTCGCGCCTTCGTCCAGCGGCAGCGTCGCGATAAACTCCTTGACCATCCGGCTATCGATTCGCCGGCCGCGCGTCAGTTCCTTGAGCGTCTCGTACGGTTTCGGCAGCCCGTGGCGCCGCATGAGAGTCTGGATCGCCTCGGCGACGACCTCCCACGCCTGCTCGGCTTCGAGATCTTCGGCAATCCGTGACTCGTTGAGCTCGACGCGCTGAAGACCGCGCTCCAATGACGCGAGCGCGACGACCAGATGCCCAAACGCCGTGCCCATCGAGCGTATCGCGGTGCTGTCTGTCAGATCGCGCTGCCATCGCGAGACCGGCAGCTTCGCCGCCAGATGATCGAACAGCGCGCTCGCGATTCCAAGGTTGCCCTCGCAGTTTTCGAAGTCGATCGGGTTGACCTTGTGCGGCATCACCGACGAGCCGGTCTCGCCCGCGACGGCCTTTTGCGCAAAGTAGCCGATCGAGATGTAGCTCCACATGTCGCGACAGAAGCCGAGCAGGATCGTGTCGATTCGCATCAGGATCGCGAACAGCTCGGCGATAAAATCGTGGCTTTCGATCTGCGTGGTCATCGGATTCCAGGTCAGGCCGAGGCGCTCGACGAAGTTCTGCGAGTGCTCGATCCAGTCGACTTCGGGATGCGCGAAATGATGTGCGTTAAAATTTCCGACCGCGCCGTTGAGCTTGCCGAGAAATTCCTGGTGGCGAAGTTGCGAGAGCTGGCGCGTCAGGCGAGTGGCGAAAATCGCCATCTCCTTGCCGACCGTCGTCGGCGACGCTTCCTGGCCGTGCGTTCGCGCCATCATCGGATGCGACTTGTAGCGATGCGCCAGCTTGACGATCGGCGCGAGGGCCGCCTCGAGCCGAGGCGTCAGGTCGCTCTCGACGAACTCCTTCAAGATGAGAGCGTAGGCGAGGTTGTTGATGTCCTCGGAGGTGCACGCGAAGTGCACCATCTCGATCGGCAGCGTCGGATCGATTGCGGCGACTCGCTCTTTGACGAAATACTCGACCGCCTTGACGTCGTGATTAGTGGTCGCCTCAAGTTCCTTGACGCGCCGCGCATCGTCGAGCGTGAAGTCCTCGTAAACGGCGTGGAGCTTCTTCGCAGTCGCAGCGGGAATCGGTTTCAGCGCGCCGATCTCGGGATGTCCCGCGAGCGACAGGTACCATTCGATCTCGACGCGGACGCGGTAGCGAATCAGCGCGAACTCGCTGAAGTACGCCTCCAGGCTCCGCGTGCGCGCGCGGTAGCGGCCGTCGATCGGCGTCACCGCGGTCAATGCCGCATCGGTCTCGGTCGGTTTGTCTTTCACTTTTTCAGTGTCGATGAAATTAAAGTACGCGAGGCTGCCGGCGCAATCGAGAGGGCGCGCTTTTCGTGGATCGCGATCAGCGGCCGGTGTGTCCGAAGCCGCCGGGGCCGCGCGAGGTCGGCGCGAGCTCATCGACCTCGACGATATCGGCGTGGATAACGGGCGCGATGATGAGTTGGGCGATACGATCGCCGGGTTTGATGACGATCGGCTGCTCGCCCAAATTTACAAGTAATACTTTAACTTCTCCGCGATAGTCGGCGTCGATAGTTCCCGGCGAGTTGATGAGCGCGAGGCCCTCTTTCAGCGCGCGGCCGCTGCGCGGGCGCACTTGCCCTTCGTAGCCCACCGGAATTTCGATGGCGATTCCGGTCGGGACGGCGCGACGCTCGCGCGGCGCCATCTCGATTGGCGCGCCGATGTCGGCCATGAGGTCGATCCCGGCCGCATGCTCGCTCTGGTAGGAGGGAAGCGGCAGTGCGCTTTTGCGCACCCGCGCAATTTTTACAGTCGGCGGCATGGATGCAATCTTGCGAATTGAATCCGCGATAGCAAGCGTTCCGAGCGCGAAGACATCCTGATGCGCTGCGCATTCTGGCACGATGCGGGGAGAAATTCAGAATGATGGTCCCCCACCCGCCGCGCGCGGACGCGCGTCGGCCTCCCCCGACGAACGTGGGAGGCAATTAGAGTCTCAGCGTCAGGCGAGGGGGGCGAAGACTTCGCGGCCTATTTTGCGGCCTTTCAGGTCGCCTAGCAGGACCATCGCTAGTTTGTCGGGCTGGAACCAGGAGGATGCGAGCTCGACTATGTTGTCGTTGGTGACGGCTTCGATTCCTACTGACAACTCTTCGAGCGAGACGTCGCGGCGATAGTAGATTTCGTTGCGGGCCAAACGGTTCATGCGGCTGTCGGTGGATTCCATTCCTAACAGCATGTTGCCCTGGAGTTGGCTTTTGGCGCGGGCGAGTTCGGCCGGCTCGAGGCCGTCGCGCTCGACTTTGCGCAGTTCGGCGACGGTGACTTCGAGCACTTCATCGACCCATTCTGGATTGGTGCCGGCGTAGACGCCGAAGTACCCCGAATCGATGAAAGACGAGATGAACGAGTAGATGCTGTAGACGCGGCCGCGCTTCTCGCGCACTTCCTGGAACAGCCGCGAGGACATCCCGCCGCCGAGCGCGGTGTTGAGCACGTAGGCTGCGTAGCGCAGCCGATGCGACTGGCTGATGCCGGGGCCACCGATGCAGATATGCGCCTGCTCGAGCTTCTTTTCGCGCGTCAGCACGAGCGGCTTGTCCACGGGCGGCGAGAATTTTTCGACCTTGCCGTCGCCGGCGACGCCGCCGAACAGCCCCGCGCATTTCGCGGTGAGGCGTTCGTGCTCGACCTGGCCGGCCGCTGCGATGAAAACGCGGCTGGAGCGGTAGCGCTCCGCCATGAATGAAATCAGCTGCTCGCGGTCGATTTTATTTACCGTCGCGACCGAGCCGAAAATCGGCAACGCGAGCGGATGACCCTTCCAGAACTCTTCGGTGAACAGGTCGTGGATGAAATCGTCGGGCGTGTCCTCGGCCTGCGAAATTTCCTGCAAGACGACCTGGCGCTCGCGCTCTATCTCGGCGGGATCGAACACCGAGTCGAGAAAAATGTCCGCGAGCACCTCGGTCGCCATCTCGAGGTCCTTGCCGAGAACCTTGGCGTAGTAACAGGTGTACTCCTTTCCGGTGAAGGCATTGAGCACGCCGCCGACGGCGTCGAACGCCTCGGCGATTTGCGCGGCGGTGAGCTTTTTGGTGCCCTTGAAAAGCAGATGCTCGATGAAATGCGAGGTGCCGTTTTCGGCGGGCTCCTCGTAACGCGAGCCGTTTTCCACCCAAATCCCAATCGACGAGGAGACGACTTGCGGCATCGCCTCGGTGAGAATCCGCACGCCGTTTCCGATAATGCTCTTTTGAATCATTCGCCGATTAATTTCCCTTTTCTGGTTCCTGCTCGGCCTCGCGCATCGAGAGCCGGATTTTGCCGCTGCGATCGACGTCGAGCACCTTAACGTTGATCTCGTCGCCTTCGTGCAGCACGTCTTCGACGCGGCGAATCCGCTCGTTCGAGATTTGCGAGATGTGCAGCAGGCCGTCGGTGCCCGGCATTATCTCGACGAAGGCGCCGAACTCGACGATCTTGCGGACCGTGCCGTGGTAGATTTTGCCGATTTCGGGCTCGGCGGTGATTGCCTGGATCATGCTGATGGCTTTTTCCATCGCGGTTCCGTCCGCCGACGCGATCAGCACAGTGCCGTCGTCTTCGATATCGATTTTGCAGCCGGTCTGCTCGACCAGTCCGCGGATGACTTTGCCGCCCGGGCCGATCACTTCGCGAATCTTGTCGGGCTTGATGTGCAGCGTGACGATTCGCGGCGCGTAGCTGGAGACGTCCTTGCGCGCCGTGGGCAGCGCTTTTTCCATCACGCCGAGGATGAACAAGCGGGCGTCGCGCGCCTGATGGAGCGCCTGGCGCATGATGTCCTTCGACACGCCGCCGGCCTTGTTGTCCATCTGGATCGCGGTGACGCCGGCCTTGGTGCCGGCGACCTTGAAGTCCATGTCGCCGAGATGGTCCTCGTCGCCGAGGATGTCGGTGAGCACGCGGACCTTGTCGCCCTCTTTCACCAGGCCCATCGCGATGCCCGCGACCGGAGCCTTGGTCGGCACGCCCGCGTCCATCAGCGCGAGACTGCCGCCGCAGACAGTGGCCATCGAGGAGCTGCCGTTGGATTCGAGCACGTCCGACACGACGCGAATCGTGTACGGGAAGTCGGACTCATCGGGAAGGATGGGAGAGAGCGCGCGTTCTGCGAGTGCGCCGTGTCCGATTTCGCGACGCGACGGCGCGCGCAGGAACTTCACCTCGCCGGTCGAGAATGGCGGGAAGTTATAGTGCAGCAGGAATTTCTTAAAACGCTCGCCGAGCAGCGCGTCGATCTTCTGTTCATCGGATGACGTGCCGAGCGTAACGGTCGCGAGCGCCTGGGTCTCGCCGCGAGTGAACACCGCGGAGCCATGGGTGCGCGGCAGGACCTGCACGTCGGCGCTGATCTGGCGGATGTCGGTGGACTTGCGATCGTCGATTCGCTTGTCGTCGTCGAGAATTGCGAGCCGCACGCGAGTGCGCACCAGGTAGTCGCAAGCGTCGACGATTTCCTTGGCGCGGTCGGGAAACTTCTCGCCGAGCTCGGCCACGACCTTGTCGCTGACCGCATACAGCGCGGCGGCGCGTTCCTTCTTGCCCTTGGTGGCGAGCGCTTTTTCGATTCCGTCGCCGATGCTCTTCTCGACAGCCGCCAGCAGCGCCTCGTCGCGTTCCTTGACCGCGAACTCGCGCTTGGGCTTGCCCGCACGCCGGCGCAGTTCTTCCTGCATCGCGAATATCGGCTGCATCGCCTCATGCGCCGCGAAGAGCGCTTCGAGGATCGCCTCTTCGTCGACGATTTGCGCGCCGCCTTCGAGCATCATGATCGAATCGGGACTCGCCGCGACCACCAGCGACACGTCGCTGCCCTCGATCTCAGTGTGAGTCGGATTGACGACAATTTTGCCGTCGACCCGGCCCATCCGGACCGAGGCGACCGGGCCTTTGTGCGGGATGTCCGAGACCAGCAGCGCCGCCGAGGCCGCAATCAGCGAGAGCATGTCGGGATCGTTATCGCGATCGGCGGACAGCACGGTCACGATGATTTGGGTTTCGCGATCGTAGCCCTTGGGAAACAGCGGACGCATCGCGCGGTCGATCAGGCGCGAGGTGAGAATCTCCTTCTCGGACGCGCGCCCTTCCCGCTTGAAAAAACCACCGGGAATCTTGCCGGCCGCGAACGTCTTCTCGACGTAGTCCACGGTGAGCGGCAGAAAGTCCATGTTGGGCCGCGCTTCATACTGCGAGACCGCGGTCGCGAGCACTACGGTATCGCCGTAGGTCGCGAGCACACTGCCGTGCGCCTGCTTGGCCAAGCGGCCGGTTTCGAGCGAGAGCTTGCGCCCCGCAAAATCAATTTCGAGTTTCTCGTACATTAGTGATACCTGAGGGAGGATCTGAGGCCGCGCGACGATTGCGGTTTTTTCGGTGCCCGCGAGGCGTCACAGGGGACGCGCCTTGTTACCCGCCAGGATGGCAGCCAAGGCCCGCGCGCCCGATGTGTTGAGGGCGTCGCGGCAGAATATGTGCGGCCTATCTCCGGATGCCGAGCTTATCGATCAGACCTTTGTAGCGCGAAAAGTCGCGCGAATGCAGGTAATCAAGCAGCCGACGACGCTTGCCGACCAGTCGCAAAAGTCCACGGCGCGTATGATGGTCCTTCTTGTGCGCCGCGAGATGCTCGGTCAACTGGTCGATCCGGGCCGACAGGATAGCCACCTGAACTTCAGGCGAGCCACTGTCATTGGTGGTTCGAGCGTTGGCTTGTATGACTTCCCGCTTACGGGCTGATGGAAGAGGCATTCGGAGTTCTTACTTTCCCTTTTCCTTTATCGTTAGCCGACCAAATTAACAGAGCCGGGAAGAGGAGTAAAGGCAGGGTATAGGGTGCAGGGTAACGGGTGCAGTTGAAAAAGGAACTTTATTGTAGCGAAACCCGCCGTGGGTTTCGCGCTTCCTTGGGCAGGGGTGACCCCTGCACCCGGTATTAAGCGCGAAATGTTGAGACAACCTTTCGCTCTCAATCGGGGGAGACATTTGCGAGGAGAGCGCCGTATCCTGTCTCCGCGATTGTCCCCCTTCCCACAGTGGGAAGGGGTTAGGGGTTAGGTTCCTCAGCATCGAGATTGAAGATTCGTTCGACGATCGCCGTCACTCGCGAGGTCACTCGCGCGACCGCGATCAGTTCACCGCTGTGCGATATCACCTTGAAGAGCGGTCCCCCGGATGGAACCTGGGAGTCGAGCGCGCGCGAGTCGCCGTTGCGGAGCCGCTTTTCAGCCGTCGCATCGACGACCACCTCCGGCATGCCGACGAGCGCGTCGCGTAGCGAAATCGTGTGGGCGAGTGGCTCGCCCGAATCGAGAGCTGCGAGGACGTCGCCGAGCGGTATCGCGTCGGCAATCGAGAACGCACCGTTGCGGGTGCGGCGGAGTTCCTCGAGATGCGCGACTGTCCCGAGCGCGATGCCCATATCGCGCGCCAGTGATCGTGCGTAGGTGCCCGGTGAGCACGTCGCGACGAATCGAATGGCGTCGGACGCTTCGCAAATGAGATCGAGGCGACGTATCTCGACGCTGCGTTTTTCGGGCGGCGCAACGTCGTCGCCGCGCCGCGCCAGCCGATAAAGCGGAACGCCGGCGCGCTTGATCGCGGAGTACACGGGAGGGACTTGCTCGATCGGGCCGGTGAACTGCGCGGCGACCTGCGCAAGCGTCTCGGCTGATATTGCGGGCACCTCAGCGCGGCGAACTTCGGCGCCATCGCGATCGAGCGTGTCGGTCTCGACGCCGAGCCGGATGAGGCCCGCGTACTCCTTGTCGCCGCCGTCGATAAACGGCGCGAGCTTGGTCGCCTCGCCAATCATGATCGGCAGCAGCCCGGTCGCGAACGGGTCGAGCGTGCCGAGATGTCCAACGCGGGCCGGCTTGACGCGCGATTTGACGCGACGGACCACCTCTGCCGACGAGATTCCGGCGGGCTTATCTACCAACACAATCGAATTCATGGGTCCGCTCCGAGCTTAACATTAGTATGCGGGGCTGCGCGCCCCGCACCCGCGGCAGGGGTGACCCCTGCACCCGGTACTAAGAAGAGGTACGATCAAGCATTGTGGACGCGCTGGCTCCCACTAAGCATGTTGTGATCATCGGCGGCGGATTCGGCGGAATCGCAGCTGCGCGTGCGCTCAAGCGCGCGCCGGTGCGGCTGACCATGATCGATCGCCGCAACCATCACCTGTTTCAGCCGCTGCTGTACCAGGTGGCGACTGCGGCGCTGAATCCCGGCGACATCGCGTCGCCAATACGGCGGATCCTGCGCAACCAGCGCAACGCCAGCGTCATTCTTGGCGAGGCGTCGTCGATCGACACGCGTCGAAAGATCGTGCAGCTTCTCGACGGTGAAGTGGCGTACGATTACTTGATCGTAGCGACCGGCGCGACACATTCATATTTCGGGCACGACCAATGGCTCGAGCCGGCGCCCGGTTTGAAGACGCTCGAGGATGCGGTCGAGATTCGCCGCCGCGTGCTGGTCGCGTACGAAGCGGCCGAGCGCGAGATCGACGCGGCGGAGGTCGCCAACTGGATGACGTTCGCAATAATCGGCGCAGGCCCGACGGGCGTCGAGATGGCCGGTGCGCTCGCCGAGATTTCGCGGCGCGTGCTCGAGCGCGATTTTCGAAAAATCGACCCCGGGCGCGCTCGAATCGTGCTGATCGAGGCGGGCCCGAAGGTGCTGCCCGCGATGTCGCCGCAAGCGTCGACTAGCGCGCGGCGGCAACTGGAGCGGCTCGGCGTCGAGGTCGTCACGAATTCTCCGGTGACAGCTATCGACGATCGCGGGGTCGTGCACGGCGGCGCGCGCCTCGACTCGCGCACCGCAATCTGGGCCGCGGGCGTGGCCGCATCGCCGCTGGGCAAGACGCTCGGCGCGGACGTCAAGGTGGATCGAGCGGGCCGCGTGATCGTGAACCAGGATCTCTCGGTGCCGGGCGCCGACGGCGTGTTCGTGATTGGCGACCTGGCGTCGGTCTCGTCGGACGGCAAGCCGGTCCCGGGACTGTCACCGGCCGCGCTGCAGGAGGGGCGGCATGCGGCGAAGAACGTCGTGCGATTGATTCGCGGCGAGCCGACGATCCCTTTTCACTACCGCGACAAGGGCACGCTCGCGACGATCGGCAAGGCCGCCGCGGTCGCCGACATCGGAGGGCTGCATCTCAGCGGAGTGATCGCGTGGCTGATGTGGCTGTTCGTGCACATTTTCTTTCTGATCGGATTCCGCAACCGCTTCATCGTGATCTTCGAATGGGCATGGACGTACGTCCGCAACGACCGCGGCTCGCGGTTGATCACAGGCAACGTAGAGCCACTGCTCGAGCGCGGCGAGAAGTCAGAGAATCGCGAGAGGATGCTATCGAAGTGAGCCGAACATGTCCCGTATCTTTCGCTTGTCATTGGGTGCAGGGGTCGCCCCTGCCGAAGGAGGTGCGGAACCCACGGTGGGTTCCGCATTAGATTAAGTGGATGCTTCTCAGTCCTTCGGCGCGGACTGCTTCAATAGCGCGTCGATGCGGGCGGCGCGCTCGAGGCCGGGGTCGAACTCGAAATCCAGTTCGGGCGTGTATCGAAGGCCCAGCGACTTGCCGATTTCGCGCCTGATGAAGCCGCTCGCGCTCCTGAAGCCAGCGACAGCGGCGGGCGCGCGCACCGAACCTTCGAGATGCGAGAAATAGACGCGCCCGTGGCGCAGGTCGTCGTCCATCCTAACGGCGGTCAGCGTGATACCGCGCAGGCGCGGGTCGCGCAGGTCACGCACCAGCAGCCCCGACAGCTCTCTCAAGACAGCTTCGGCGACGCGCTCCGGTCTTCGGCCTTCAGGCAATGACTTTCACCCGTGTCAGTAGTTGATAATTTCGAGCTGCTCTTCGCCGAGCGGGACCAGCCCCAGCGAATCGATAAAGTTCACGACCTCGCGCAGCGCCTTGTCCACGAACGCGCGATCGCTGCCGACCTGCGCGATACCCAACTCGGCGCGCTGCCACAGGTCGTGGTTGTCGGACTCGGCGATCGAGACGTTGAACTTGTTGCGGACGCGATCCTTGATTGCGCGCAGCACCTGCCGTTTGCCCTTGAGCGAATGATTCTCCGGCAGAAACAGGGTCAGCCGCATGACGCCGATAACCATGATGATACGCCCCTTCCGCCGACGCGCGCGCCGCGCGCCCGGAACGACCAGCAAGCACACACTCTAAGGCTGAAGCTGCTTTTCGACCGCCGCCTGGCCGCGCACCGTCTGGGGACTTGGCGCGGTGAGCTTGCGCAGAATCGCTTCCATCTCGAACGCTTCGATTATGTCGTCGGGTTTCACGTCGTTGAAATTTTCGAGCGCGATACCGCATTCGTAGCCCTGTGCGACTTCGCGCGCGTCGTCCTTGAAGCGCTTGAGCGTGGCGAGCTTGCCCTCCCACACCGGCCGGCCGTCGCGCACCAGCCGCGCGCGAGCGCTGCGCACAATCTTGCCTTCGACGACCATACATCCCGCGACGGTGGCGCCAGGCACGTTGAAAATTTTGCGGACTTCGGCGCGTCCGAGCGCCTTTTCGCGGTAAGTCGGCGCGAGCAGACCTTCCATCGCCTCGCGCATGTCGTTGATCGCTTCGTAGATGACCGTGTAGAGGCGAATCTCGACGCCTTCTTTCTCCGCCAGATTGGCGGCCTTCGGCTCGGGACGGATATTGAAACCGAGAATGATGGCTTTGGAAGCCGACGCGAGCGTCACGTCGGTCTCCGAGATCGCGCCCGCCGAGGCGTGGATCACTTCGAGCTTGACTTCCTCGGTGGAGAGCCGCGCGAGCGCGTCGGCCAGCGCCTCGACCGATCCTTGCACGTCGCCCTTGAGAATAACTTTGAGTTCCTTGACCTCGCCCGCCGCCATCCGCTGGCTCAAATCTTCGAGCGAGATGCGGCTGGTCTTGGCGAGTTCGCCTTCGCGCTGCTTGCCGCGCCGATACTCGGCGACCTGCCGCGCCTTCGATTCCTCGACCACCGCGGTGAACACGGTGCCCGGCTCAGGCACGGTCGAGAGGCCGAAAATTTCGACCGGCGTCGACGGCCCCGCCTCGGTAAGGCGCTGGCCGAGATGATCTTGCATCGCGCGCACGCGGCCGTACGAGGTTCCGCTCACGAACGGATCGCCCTGATGCAGCGTGCCTTCCTGGATCAGCACGGTGGCGACCGGGCCGCGGCCGCGGTCGAGCTGCGATTCGATAATCGTGCCCCGCGCGGCGCGCGACGGATTCGCCTTCAGCTCCATCACGTCGGCCTGCAGCAGGATCATCTCGAGCAGCTTGTCGATTCCCTCGCCGGTGCGGGCTGAGACCGGCACGGTGATCGTGTCGCCGCCGTAGTCTTCAGGCACCAGGCCGACCTGCGTCAGGCGCTGCTTGACGTTGTCGAGGTTAGCGTCGGGCAGATCGATCTTGTTGATTGCGACGATTATCGGAACGTTGGCGGCGCGCGCGTGATTGATGGCCTCCTGCGTCTGCGGCATCACGCCTTCGTTGGCCGCGACCACCAGCACGACGATGTCCGTGACCTTGGCGCCGCGCGCGCGCATCGCAGTGAACGCCTCATGGCCGGGAGTGTCGACGAACGCAATCTTCCGCCCGTTCGCCTCGACGGTGTACGCGCCGATATGCTGGGTGATTCCGCCGAACTCGCGCGCCGTCACGTTGGTGTGGCGAATGGCGTCGAGCAGCGAGGTCTTGCCGTGATCGACGTGGCCCATCACGGTGACGACCGGCGGCCGCGTGACGCTCTCGCCGACGACGGCCTCCTCGGGCGTCTCTTCGATAACCTGCTCGGCGTCGAACGAAACATTCTCGACGCTGTAACCGAACTCGCCCGCGAGCACCGTGGCGGTGTCGACGTCGAGCACCTGGTTCAGCGTCGCCATCTGGCCGAGTTCCATCAATTTCTTGATCAGATCGCCAGCCTTGACGCCCATCGAGCGCCCGAGGTCGCCGACCGTGACGCCCTCGGTAATTCGCACGACGCGTTTCGAGGCCTTGGGCGTGGTGATTTCGGTCTTGCGCTGTTCCTTGCCGGGCAGCGCGCGCCGTTTCTTCGGGACGCGCAGCCCGCGCATCTCGCGCTCGGCGGCGAGATCGGTGCTACCTTTCTTGACGACTTTCTTTTTCTTGATTCCACGGCCGCCGCCGGGCTTGGCCACTTGATCGGGCGGAAGCTGCGGCATCCCGTCCGCCGGCTGCGACGGCTGTTGCTGCGGTTGTGGCGCGAAGCGTCCCGTGAGTCCCGGCCGCGCACTCGGCGCGCCCGCTGGCGCACGCGAACCAGGCGACGCGGGACGCGGTGGCGGCGCTTTCGGCCGCAGATCGATCTTGCCAAGGACCTTCGGTCCCTTCTGTCCGTCGTCGAGCGTCGGCCCCGTCTGCGAGCCGCGCGTTAGGTTGATGGAGCCACGCTCCGCAGTATCCGCCGGGCGCACGCGATCGGTGCGATAACCGAACCGCGACGACGGCGCCGCCGGCGATGCCGGAACAGCTTCGGGCGCGGATGCCGCCTCTGCCACGACTTGCTCGCGTTCCGGCTCAGGAGTAGCGATCTCACGTTCGGGCTCGAGCTCGGGTTCCTCATCCTTAATATGGACGGCGGCCTCGGGCGGATGAGCCTCGTAATCAGCCTCGCCAATCTCCTCGATTTCGGGCTCCGGCTTGACAACGATTGGCTCGGGCACGCGATGCGGCTCGACAACTGGCGCGTCCACGTGATGCCCCGAGTCGAACATGACCGGAGTCTCGGTCTCCGCGGTTGAGTCGCCGAGAAACGGCGCCCCGAACGAATCGTCGCGGCTTTCTTCGACTTCAAAATGGAAAGGCGTGTCCGCACCGCCGGCAGGCTGGCCGCCCTCGGCATGACGCCGACGCATCACGGTGGCGTTGAGGCGCTTTTCCAGGATTTTTCCGCTGCTCGTTTCGAGCACGGTTTCGCGGCGCAGGATCGTCGCGCGATGCGCCTGATCGTCGAGGTCGGCCTTCAGCCGGTCCGCCTCTTCGGGCGAGAGAAGACTCGACTCGGACTGCGTATGCCCGAGCTTGAGGCGGGCGCATCCGGCGAGTAAATCCTCGACCGGGAATCCCCATTCACTAGCAAGAGTTTTGATCCGCTTTCGCGCCATCCGAGTTATACTATTCGACCTTTGAGTTTCTATCCAGTCGCAGTTTAATTGCCGCCGCTATTTGGTCGCGCTCGGGACGTTCTATTTTTCGACGGAGCGCCCGAAATTCCTTAACTTTTGAACCGACGAACCGCTCGACGCATTCCGCCGCCGGATGCAAATATCCTCCGCGCCCGGTCTGCCGCGTTTCGAAATCCACTTCCGCATGCCCATTGACGATCGCGATTCGCACCATCGATGCCTTCGCATCCTTCTTCATACATCCGATACAGGTACGCTCGGGCGACGTTGCTATTTATTTTTCTCCCGCGTCTTCAGTGGTTGCAGCCGGCGGGGAAACCTCGGCAATCGTGTCGCCAGCCGCCTCCGCACCTTCCGCTTCTGTCGCCACCGCTTCTTCCGCGGACGCCGCCGCGGCTTCCACCGCAGCCGCCTCTGCCGCCTCGGCGGCAGCTGCGGCCTTTTCCGCTGCGGCGGCCTTCTTGTTCGCGACGTGCTCGCGCGCCGCGTTGATTATCTGGGTCGCGCGCTCGGCGCTGATTCCCTCGACGTCGAACGCGGTCTCATCCGCCTCCGACAGTTGCTCCGCCGAGCGGAATCCCCACTGGTAGAGCAGTTCCGCGTTGATATCGCCGATTCCCGGAATCGCGTTGAGCGACGCGCGCGCCGAGCGAGCCTCTTCCTCGGCCTCCGCCTCGCTGCGCACGTCGAGCTTCCATCCTGTCAGGCGATGAGCCAGGCGCACATTCTGGCCGCGCTTGCCGATTGCCAGCGACAGTTGATCGTCGGGGACGATCACCTCCATCGCATGCTCGTCCTCGTCGATAATCACCTTCGACACTTTCGCAGGCGCCAGCGCGCGGCAGACCAGCTCGGCCTGGTCGTCGGTCCACGGCACGATATCGATCTTCTCGCCGCGCAGCTCCTGCACTACAGATTGCACGCGCGTGCCCTTCATCCCGACGCACGCGCCGACCGGATCGACGTCCGAATCCTTGGAGTACACCGCGACCTTGGCGCGTCCGCCCGGCTCGCGCGCGCTCTGCCGAATCTCGACGATACCCTCGTAGATTTCCGGCACTTCCTGCTCGAACAGCTTCATCAGGAAGTCGTTCGAGGTGCGCGAGAGCACGATCGAAAGTCCCTTCTCCGACAAATCGACGTCCAGGATCAGCGCGCGGATGCGATCGCCCTGCCGATAGCGCTCGTGAGGAATCTGTTCCTTCTCGGGCAGGATCGCCTCAGTGCGTCCGAGGTTAACGATCATGTTCTTGCGCTCGAAGCGCTGCACGATTCCCGACACGACTTCCTGCTTGCGATCCTTGAACTCGTTGAAAATCTGTTTGCGCTCGGCGTCGCGAATATGCTGGATGAGATTCTGCTTGGCCGCCTGCGCCGCGATTCGGCCCATCGTCGCGGTGTCGAGCTTGATCAGAATCTCGTCGCCGACTTCCGCCTCTGGATCGTATTTCGCGCGAGCCTCGGCGACGTCGGCCTCGGCCGCCGCGTTGGCGACCTTCTCGACCACGGTTTTTATCTCGAACAGCTCGATTTCGCCGAGGTCCGGATTGAACCGCGACTCGATATTGCGGTCCGGCCCGAACGTGCGCCGCGCCGCCGAATGCATCATCTCTTCGACCGCGTTAATCACGATCGTTTTGTCGATGCCCTTTTCCTTACTGACCTGCTCGATTACCCGGTTCAGATCGACCTGCATACCGCCTCCCCGGGGCGCACGAGTTGTGCGCCAATTTTATTTGTGGCTCCGCGCAATCGGGAGCCGATGCGTCTACTTGTCAAAGTCATACTCGTAATTCGCTCCAGACATCTCGTCGAAACCAATTGCCTGCCGCTTGCGACTGGTCTCGTCGTCAAGCTCGATTCCACTTTCAGCGACTGCCACCAGCCTGCCCATGAACGACTTCTGCCCATCGCGCGCGCGATGCGTCCGCACCTTGACCCGCTCGCCCTTGACCGCCTCGAAATGCTCGAGCTTGCGCAAAGGGCGGTTGACGCCCGGTGAGGCGACTTCCAGCGTGTAGCGCCCTTCTACCGGGTCGTACACGTCGAGCAAATCGCCGAGCGTCGGACTCAACTTCTCCAGGTCGCTCAGCGCGATGCCGCCGCCAGGCTTGTCGACCAGCAGCCGCAGCAGGGAATTTCGAGTGCCCTTGCGAAAATCCACCGAAACCAACTCGTAACCCTGGCGTTCGATATGCGGCTCGAGCAGCGCGACCACCTTTTCCGCGGTTGGATGAAGCGTCAGGGCGTTCATCTGCTCTCACCTATGCGCTCGCTGCGGCCAGTTTGCCGCCGGATCTATGTCGCGGACCCTTTTTTGCGACACCAACAAAAAAGTGGGCACGAGCCCACTTCACGTGAGCAAGATACCACCCCGGCCAAGGTGTCAGCAAGGCGGTTGTTTATGGATGATATCGGACGGGTTCCTCCGAATTGCCTCGCCCTCTGAGGGGAGAGGCCGCGCCTCCGGCGCGGGTGAGGGACAAAATTTGCCGAAGATTCCGGATGTGCGGCGCAACAGACAACCGCGCCGCACAAATGTCCCTCACCCTAACCCTCTCCCGACGAACGGGCGAGGGAACCATACGGCCCCCTTCCCCAACAATACGGGCAAGCATTCGTCGTAACATTCCGGTAACATCCTCCTCTCGATGCCCGATCTTACCGGCTCCAACTCGCCCGCCCTGGGATTCCTGCTCGCGCTGGCGATCGGATTCCTCGTCGGCCGCACGCGCGAGCCCGGCCCTGACGATCCGCCGCGTCCCGGCATGCGCGATTTCCTGATAATCGCGCTGATCGGCGCGGTCGCCGGCCATTCCGGCAACGCGGCAATCGCTATCGCCTTGTTTGTCGGCACGATCGGCGCCGTGCTCGTGATGCGCGCGCATCACCCGAAGCGCAACGGCATCACCACCGAGCTCGCGGCCGTGGCGACCTTCGCACTGGCGGGCCTGTGCTTGACCTCCGACCGGCCGTTCGGCGCCGGGCTCGGAATCGTGCTGGCGGCGATCCTTGCCGAGCGCGATCAGCTCCGCCATTTTGTGCGCGACGCGATCTCCGACCGCGAATACATCGACACGCTGAGTTTTCTCGGTCTCATTTTCATCATCTACCCGCTACTGCCGAGCGGCAGCTATGGACCGTTCAATTTTTTCGCGCCGCGCGAGATCTGGCTATTCGTAATACTAGTGTCGGGCGTCTCGTATGTAGGTTACTTCCTGACCAAGTTTACCGGCAGCGAGCGCGGCGCATTACTCACTGCAATAGTAGGTGCAATAGCCTCGACGACTGCTTACACCGCCGGGATCTCGCAAGCGGTGGCAGATTCACCGGAGTCTGCCGTGCCGGCGGCGCGCTATTCGCTAATAGCCAATTCGATACTGTTTCCACGCACGCTGCTGATAGTCGCCGTGGTCAGCCCGATGCTGGCGATTGCGGCCGTTCCCGCTTTCGCCGCGATGATGCTTGCCGGATTCGCCGCCGCGCTGGTGCTCGCGCCGGTTGCGAAAGAGCACTCTGCGCTTGCTGATTCCACATTCCGCAATCCCTTTTCTATTCGCCCCGCGCTCGAATTTGGCGTGGTCTTCACAGTCGTGCTGCTGCTCACCCACGTCGCCAAGCAATACATGGGCTATGGCGGCCAGATGGTGGTATCGGCAATCAGTGGCTTGGTGGACGTCACCGCGATCTCGCTGACGCTGGCGTCTTTCGTCAACACCGGCGCCAGCGCCGTGCGCGACGCCGTAATAGGGCTCACGCTGGCGCACGCAGTCAACGCGATCTTCAAGTCCGCTGAGGCGCGAACCAGCCATCAGCCGGCATTCTATCTGCGCCTGATGGCGGGCTTCGCGATCATGTTCGCGGTGGGTGCGGCGGCAATAGTCATTATCGATCCTGCGCGGGTTACTGAATTAGCTAGTCATCTGCAGACGAAGTGACTATTTGAATGCTCAATTTGATCCAGATCCTAACCTCGCCTTGTCCGAGGGGAGGTTAGGATTCGAACCTCCCTTCCCGCTACTCCTCGTCCTCGCGGAGCTTTGACAGCACCGAGAGATCTTCGAGCGTCGTGGTATCGCCGAGGGTCTGATCGCCTGACGCTATCTGCCTCAGCAACCTCCGCATAATCTTGCCGCTGCGCGTTTTGGGGAGTGCTTCGGTGAATCTTATATCGTCGGGTCGGGCTAGCGCGCCGATTTCCTTGACTACGTGCGCGCGCAATTCCTCGCGCAGCTTGTCGTCGCCCCGGCGCCCGCCCTCGAGCGTCACGAATGCGACCACGGCCTGCCCTTTCATATCGTCGGGACGTCCGACGCATGCCGCCTCCGCGACGGTAGTATGCGAAACGAGCGCGCTTTCGATCTCCATCGTGCCAAGGCGATGCCCCGACACGTTGATCACGTCGTCGACGCGCCCCATGATCCACAGGTATCCATCCTGGTCGCGACGCGCGCCGTCGCCGGTGAAGTACGCGCCCTCTATCTGCGCGAAATAATTGCTCTTGTAGCGGTCGGGGTCGCGATAGATCGTCCGCAGCATCCCCGGCCACGGCTTGCGCACGATCAGCAGGCCGCCCTGGTTGGCGCCGACGCTTTTGCCGTCGCGCGTGACGACGTCGGCCGCGATTCCCGGCAGCGGTAACGTCGCGGAGCCCGGCTTGGTGGCGACCGCGCCGGGCATCGGGCTGATCATGATTCCGCCGGTCTCGGTCTGCCACCAGGTATCGACGATCGGGCATCGCTCGCCGCCGATCGCTTTGCGATACCAGATCCACGCCTCGGGATTGATCGGCTCGCCGACCGAGCCGAGCAGCCGCAGGCTCGACAGGTCATGCTTCTTCACCCACGAATCGCCCCACTTGATGAAAGTCCGAATCGCCGTGGGTGCGGTGTAGAAGATGCTGACCTTGTACTTCTCGATGACCTGCCAGAAGCGATCGTTCTCGGGAAAGTTCGGCGCGCCTTCGTACATGACGACCGTCGCGCCCGCCGCCAGCGGCCCGTACACGGTGTAGCTGTGGCCCGTGACCCATCCGATATCGGCGGTGCACCAGTAGATATCGTCGTCTTTCAAGTCGAAGACCCAGCGCATTGTCATCAGCACGTGGGTCAGGTATCCGCCCGTCGTATGCACGACGCCTTTGGGCTTGCCTGTAGTGCCGCTGGTGTAGAGCGTGTACAGCGGATGCTCGCTGTCGAGCTGCGCCGCTTCGCACTTCGAACTTTGCGCGTCCACCAGCTCGTCCCACCACACGTCGCGCCCTTTGCGCATCTCGACCTTGTTGCCGACGCGCTTGAGCACGAGCACTTTCTGGATCGATTGGCATTTCTTCAGCGCGTCATCGACATTCTGCTTGAGCTCGACGACCTGCCCGCGACGCCATCCGCCGTCCGCCGTGATACAGACCTTCGCTTCCGCGTCGTTGATCCGATCGGCCAACGCCTCCGACGAGAAGCCGCCGAAGACCACCGAGTGAATCGCGCCGATCCGCGCGCACGCGAGCATCGCGATCGCTGCCTCCGGCACCAGCGGCATGTAGATAGCGACGCGGTCGCCGTCCTTCACGCCGAGGCTCTTGAGCGCGTTGGCGCATCGGCCAACTTCGTCGGCGAGCATCTGGTACGTCAGCACGCGCGAGTCGCCCGGCTCGCCTTCCCAAATCAGCGCGGCCTTGTTGCGGCGCGGTCCGTCGAGATGCCGGTCGAGGCAATTGTACGACGCGTTGATCGTGCCGCCGACGAACCATTTCGCAAACGGGAAGTTCCATTCGAGCGTTTTGCCGAACGGCTTGAACCAATGCAGGTTGCGCGCGCACTCGGCCCAGAACGCGTCGGGATCGTCGTCAGCGCGCTTACACAGCGCTTTGTATTCGTCGAGATTTTTTACCCAGGCACGCGCGCTGAACTCGGCGGGGGGCGGAAACTTGCGGGATTCGGTCAGCGTCGAGTCGATATGAGTCGCTTCGGTCGAAGCCATCGGCCTACACCTGTCGATAAAATTTGCGTGCTTGCTTGTGGCTACACGCGACCGCGAGCTTCGCGCGTTTTCAGGCTGAGGTACAGAGTCGCGGCGTCGCCATTCTCGCGCCGGTTCGAATTGATTCCGCGCAGCCGCTCGAGCAGCTCGTTTTCGACGCTTGCCGAATGCTCCCCGGCCAGCTCGACCGCGCGCGCCGCCCATCGGAGCGCGACGCGCCCCTCCAGCCCGCCGAAATCGTCGAAGAACCACGCGCAGCTGGTCAGCGCCGCCTGCCCCGCACGCTCCATCTCGAGCATCCGGAGCAGCGCCTCGCGATTAACCTCGTCGGCAACGCCGAAGCGCTTGAAAATCTCGTCATGGACGGCGGGATTCGTATCGATCAGCAAGCGGATCCCGCTGCGCAGGATCGCGCCGGGGTCTTTCACCAGCGCCGGCGCGAAACGGTCATAGGTCGCCTCGGCATGGTACTTCACAAAATCCATCGCGGCGCGAAACGGCGCGCGCCATTCCTGCGACGTGCTCGCATCGTTGCGACACCCGCAGTTCGCGCGCCATCGCTCGACGCCATGCGGACAGCTCCACGACGTGGCCCCTGCAATCTCGAACGATCCAACAGCCGGATGCGTGGCGAGGTAGTCCGCGCAGTTCGTTACAATCACGTCGTCGCGATTTTCGAGGGCGATCAGCGCGCGCGCCAGCTCGGAGGCGCCCTGTTTATTGTGATGCCCGAAAGTCTCGCCGTCGGTCGCAATCATCATCGCGGCTCCGGGCTCCAGCTGGAGCGCCGTGTCCGCCATCCATTCCGCAAGCCGCGCGCCGTCGGCCAAGCCTTCGCCGAAAGAGACGGTGTTGGACAACTCGCGGTCGAATCGAAACACCGCCAGATTCAAATCGCCGCTGCGCCACTGGAACGGTCCCGCACCGCGCGACTCGGCGCCCGGGCCGCCGAACCTGCCCTGATCCGACGCGAGAATGACAAACTGGATTCCCGCCGCCGCGACCGACGCGAGAGTCTCGTCGTCGGCGGCGCACTCCGGCAGCCACATCCCGGCCGGCTTGCGCCCGAACCGGAAGATGAAATCGTCGATTCCCCACGCGATCTGCAACTCGCGGTCGCGCGGCGGCAGCAGCGGCAGAATCGAATGGCTGTACGATTGCGCGATCGCGTTGCCATGCCCACCATGACTGGCGGCATACAGCGCGTCGCCACGCGTCATCGCGCGATACGCGGTCTTGCCATGCGTCTGCAGCCATCCCGCGAGCGTCGGCCCGACATCGAAACTCAGCGACTCGTAATTGTTGCGAACATGAACGACCGGCCCGGACATCGTATGCGCATGCGCATTGGCCGTGTAGCATTCGCTGAGAATCCGCTCGTTCCAGTTCTGAAACGGCACCGCGCCATACTCGGGGCTGATCAAACCGGTCCACGGGCTCTCGCGCGGAGGCTGATAGAAATGCCCATGAATAATGATATGGCGAACTTCACCCATTAAGATTATGTTGCGCCTCCGAGCCAGCCGGGGATAGCCCACCCCTAGCGAGCAGCCGCGCTAATTCGTCTTCTTTGCCGGATTCTGCTCAGCTTATCAAGCAGAAAAGAGAAATAGATCGCTAACTATCCACAATTGTTCAACAATTCCGTCCACAGGGCGGTTCCCAGCACCGAAACTGCTCAGACAACCTCGCGAAATGCCATCGCCGGCGCTACGCGCATCGCCCGAATCACCGGGCCTAGCGCGCTCGCGAGGCTCACCATCACCGCTCCGGCGACCGCGAATGCTGCCGTTGCCGGACGCACCTCGACATAGCCGATCATCCCGGTTATCTCGCCGAGTCTGATACCGTGCCCAAACATCCAGAGCGCGAGCGCCGCACCTGCAATCGCGCCCGCGAGCCCGATCAGCGCCGCCTCGCTGAAGAGCAGAATCGCAATATGGGCCCCCGTGAATCCGAGCGCACGCATAACAGCCACTTCGCTGATTCGGTCGCGCACCATCATCGCCATCGAATTGGCGGCTATCAGCAACACCGTCAGCAGCACCACCATGCACAAGCTGTAGATGATCGTGCGGATATTGCCGATTGCGCTGACGACGTTGGCGACCGAGTCGGACTCGGTCATCGTCTCGGTTTCCGCGTCGGAGTTGTGGAAATTCTCGTCGATTTCGTTGGCCACCAATCCCATGTTCCCGGCGGTGTCGACCCGCACCATGATGAATGAAGCCTCGTCCTGGATGTTCGCGCCGTAAACATTCTTCACCGCGTCATCGAGCATCCTGCGATCGAACAAAAGCGCGCGCGACAAATATTCGGTCGGAAACTCGACTATCGGTATGAAGGTCAGCGCGAGCTTCGCATTGCTGGGATTGCGCAGCGTGACCGGTTCGCCGAGTTTCCATCCGTGCTCACGCATCAGCGCGTATCCAACCATCGCGTTGCGGCGGTCCGTCAGCAGTTGCTTGATCATGTCCGGCGGCGGCTGGTAGTCGCTGCTGCCAGTAACGCTCGCGATGTCGGAATTTATTCCGTAAGCGATGATCGGGTCCTTGGGATCGCGATACGTGGCTCCCCACACGATTTCGGGCGCGCATCCGATCACGTGCGGCAGCGTCTTGATTGGACCGCAGTACCGCGCGGGCAGCCGCCCGCTGTTGCGCTCGGTCACCACCAGGCGAAGTCCCTTCGACGCGTTGTAGGCGATTCGATCCATCGACCACGGCACTGCGACCAGCACCGTGCATAGGAACACCGCGATTGCGAAGGTCAGCCCGGTGAGGATCGTGCGGCGAAGCTGGCGGCGCATGTTGCGAAATGCGAGCGTCAGCAGCTTGGCCGCCATCGTCAGGCCTCCCTCAGCGCGCTGATGATGCCGATTCGCGAGGCGCGCAGCGCCGGCATCAGCCCGCCTGCCACGCCGATAAGCGCGGCCGCCACGACTCCGGCCGCAATCGCGCCCGCCGTTGGCCGATATGAAAAGAACATGGCACCTACGCTCATCGTGCGGCTCGTCAATCCTGTCGCCCACGCGACGATGGTCGCGAGCACGACGCCGGCCACGCCGCCGGTGACGCCCAGGATGACGCTCTCGATCACGAAGCTGCTCAGGATGTCGCCGCGCGAGAATCCCAGCACGCGCAGCACTCCGATCTCGCGACCGCGCCGGGTCACGGCCGTGTACATCGTGTTCATGCCGCCGAAGGTCGCGCCGATCGCCAGAGCGATTGCCACGATCAACCCCAGGATGCGCAGTTGTCCCGCGACCGATGCCTGCGCGGCATAGTACTCGGTCTCGGTTTCGGCCTGGAGCGTCAGGCGGCCGTCGCCTTTGATCGCATCCGCAAATTCGCTGACGCTGCCGGGATTCAGCACCACGTGCAGCGCCGACGCGCCGCCGGCGTCCCAGTGACGGTCGTTGATCAGATCGTCGATGTCGGTCCAGGCTTCTGATTCGCGGGCGCTATCGTTGTCGGAAAAGATTCCGACGATCTTCCATTCGCGATGCCCATAGTGGAAAGTTGCGCCCGGCTGAAGATATGGGAAGCGAGCCAGCAGCCTTCGCCCGACCACCCATTCCGCGTTGCCGCGCACCGGCCAATGCCCTTCCACCAGATGAAGGTTCCGATGCACTTCGTATGCGATCGGATCGACGCCGCGGAGCAGCGCGAATTCCTTGGCGCCGGCCTTCCTGCTGATATTCACTCCGGCGATACTCTCGCGCGAAAGGAGCGCCTGATGCTGTTGGTTGATGGCGATTTCCGGGCGCACCTGGAGTATCTCGGTGGCCGGATGGGGAACGAAGCTCTCGTTCTCGCTGGTGACTCCGCGCGCCATCACGATCACGTTGCGATCTTCGCCGGCATTGCGCAGCGATTCGTTGAGTCCCGCGGCAAATCCGAAAACGATAACGAAGATCATCGAGACGAGCGCTACCCCGAGCATCGTCATAACCGACGTCGCGCGCCTCTCGAGCAGGCTTCGAACATTGTAGCGAATCGGCACCATCGCCCCACCGACCAGCCGAAACCAGAAGTTAACTGTGACGATCGGTCATAATAATACTAAGCCGACTTTGCCAAAAGGCCCCCGCGCCGACTCCGAGCGAAGGAAAGAACTTAATCAAATGTGAAACTCACCGTGGGTTTCACGCTTTCTTGGGCAGGGGTCACCCCTGCCGGAACCCATGGTGAGTTCCGCATTAAATTAAGTGATTTACCCTTCCCCTACGCGCACGCCGCGCGGAAGCTGCCGCGGATTGCCGGCTCGCCTTTTTGATTCAGCACGATCAGGTCGCCTTCGATCTGCTTCTCGCCGTCCTTCTCGATTTTGTTGGTGACCTTGCCGGTGCACGTGACGACGTCGCCCGGCCATACGCGAGTGGCGAATCGCACCTGGAAGCGGCGTACGTTGCCAATCCCGACGTAGTCGGTGACGGCCTTAGAGAGCAGGCCCGCCGTGAACATCCCCTGCGCGAACACGGTCGGGATTCCAGCGGCCTCGACGAAGGTCTGATCGTAATGCAGCGGGACGAAGTCGCCTGAGGCACCGGCGTAGCGGACGAAATCGGGACGCGTGACGCCTTTGATTTCGATTTTCGGAATCTCGTCGCCAACTTTGACAGAATCGAATTTTAATTTTGCCATCTTTTTTCACCCACTGGAGTCAGGCTTTGACTGCTTGTCCTGTTTCGATCAGGGTCGAGCGCGCAATCGCGACTTTCTCGCCCTTCTGGTTGGTGTACTCGGTCTCCGTGATCAGCAACGTCATCTTGCCGCCGCGGCCGCCTTCTTTCTCGAGCACGTCGGCGACCTTGGTCACACCGGTCAGAGTGTCGCCGACGAAGATAGGCTTGAAGAACTCGAACTCCTGCTCGCCGTGCAGGATACGGCGTAGGTCGAAGCCGCCGAAGCCGGGACTGGAAGTCTCGTCGGTCCAGAACGCGCTCGTCTGCAGAAACGTGATCGGCACCGGCACTCCGCCGAGTTCCTTCTTCGCCAGTTCCGGGTCGAAGTAGAGCGGATTCGGGTCTTTGATCGCGCGTGCGAACTCACGCACCTTGCTCCAATCGACATGCATCTTGAATGGTTTGCCGGTTTTACCGACAGCGCTCTTATCAGCCATATGAAATCAACCTCTCTCGACGGAATCGAAAAATTATTTACTTTTTTACGGTTGACGCGGGAGTTTGTCCAACTAGCCGCCCAGTCGCATCATGCCTTCACCGCCGTCGATTATCAGCAGCGAGCCGGTGACGTAGCTCGACGCATCCGACGCCAGGAAGATACATGGGTAGGCGATTTCCTCGACGCGGCCGAAGCGTTGTAGCGCGCGCGATCGCGCGACCATCTCCTTGACCTTCGGATTTGGCCACACGCGCGGCGCGGCGCCTTCGGTGTCGATTGGGCCGGGTGCGATACAGTTGACGCGGATGCCCATCGGGCCCCATTCGCCGGCCTGGGAAACCGTCAAGTTGATCACGCCCGCCTTGGCCGCGCCGTACGGAAGCATCGTGGGCGAGCCATGCACGCCCGCCGTCGACGAGATATTGACGATCGAGCCGGGGCTCTTCTGCTCGATAAACTGGCGCGCCGCCGACTTCGAGCAGAAGAAAACGCCGTCGAGATTGATTCCGACCACTGCGCGCCATCCGTTGGGCGAGAGATTCAGCGACGGCGTCGTGATACTGGCGCCGTGATTGTTAATCAGCACGTCGAGTCGGCCGAACTTCGTGACCGCCTCCGCCACCATCTTGTCGCATTGCTCGGCGTCGCGGACGTCGACCTGCGTCATCTCGCATTTGCCGCCGGCCTTGCGGATTTCGTCGCGCACGCGCTCGAGGTTCTCGACCTTGCGGCTCGCGATCAGCACCGGCGCGCCGCGCTGGGCGAATTCCTTGGCGATCGACTCGCCAATTCCGGTTCCGCCGCCGGTCACAATAGTAACCTTGCCTTCGACACTGAATGGATTCTTCAAAATGGAAACATCCTCCGAGGGGGTTCGTTGAGATTTATCGCATTGTTGCGACGCGTTGGCGAGAGGGCAGGGGTGACCCCTGCACCCAGTACTAAGACAAGATGCGGGATGGAGTTTACCTATGACCGGTTCCCCTTCCCACTATGGGAAGGGGTTAGGGGTTAGGTTGGCACGCATCGGTCACCAACGCCGGTGCGCCCACCCTTTCAGAACGCCGGGACGGCTACTTGTGTGCGGCTGCGGCGGCGGCGCTGGCTGAGATGCTTGTTGCGCGGCGTGATCTTGAGCCTCAGATGAGGCGTCGCGGCGCGCGTCTCGATGTTGCGCCGAAGTTCATGCTTCCACGCCATCATCCGGCGCCGCAGGACGCTCGAATTGATCCCGAGCGCGTCGCACACCGTATCGAAGCTGAATGCGTGGCGGCACTTCGCGCCGGCGGTAATCCATCGCTCGGCATCGATGAAAAGCAGGCGCTTGCGCGTATTCCGCGACAGCACACCCTGCTGATAGACGTTGATCGCGTCGGCCAGCAACGCGAGCATCAGGCGCTGTTCGCCAGTCAGGCGATGGCCGCCGGAAACGTCAAAGTATTGGCTGGGGAGAATCTGGTTCAGGCCGACGAAGCGCTCGACCGTGGCATCGGAACTCAGTTGGAAGCCTTCAGACATCTCTTGAATCCGCCGGGAAGTCAGATCGACCCCGATGAGACCATTCCCATGCGCTCTCTTAACCATCGACTGGTGCCATTGGTTCCCGACGCGGCTGCGTTGAATCGGCCATCTATAGATACGGACTGGGAAGGCGTCCGGACCATTTCCGGGGCGCGGTCGAGGCGGATAGCGCGGGCCAGAGTGCGGTTGCGGGGTCAGGTCGAGAGCTGATGGACGAGCTCTAGCAGGGACGGGTCCAGCGGGCGGCGGCGATTAGCCACGTCGCCCAGCGGGACGCGAACGATTGCACCCCGCTCTTCGCCAATCAGCGACGGACCGGCACCGTCGAGGATGGCCTTGACGGCGCCTGCGCCCATCCGGCTCGCCAGCAGCCGGTCCCTGGCAGTGGGCGCGCCTCCGCGCTGCACGTGGCCGAGCACGACGACGCGGGCTTGCACCCCCAGCCGGGCGGTCAGGGCCTCGGCGACCGGGATGACGCCGCCCGTGCGCGGGCCCTCCGAGACCACGACGATGGTCGAGCGTTTGCCACGTCGATGGCTGTCCTCGACGCGATCGCAGATATCGTCGAGGCTGAACGGCAGTTCCGGGACGATGACGGCTTCGGCGCCGCCGCCGAGCGCGACTGCGATTGCGATAAAGCCCGAGTCGCGGCCCATCACCTCGACGCAAAAGACCCGTTCGTAGGCGAATGCCGTGTCGCGGATGCGGTCGATGGCCTCGAGCGCGGTGTTGACCGCGGTATCGAAGCCGATCGAGTAGTCTGTGCCGGGGATATCGTTGTCGATCGATGCCGGGATGACGTAGACCGGGACGCCGGTCTCGGTGCCGAACAGCGTCGCGCCGATCATCGAGCCCTCGCCACCGACCACGATGAGCGCCTCGATTTGGTGACGTTTCAGATTGCGGGCGGCCAGCCCGCGGGCGGCAGGCGTGCGAAACTCCGGCGAGCGCGAGGTCTCAAGGAAAGTGCCGCCGCGCTGAATCATGTTGGCGACGGAGCGGCCGTCGAGCGGCTCGGCCAGGTCGCGGATGAGGCCCTCGTAGCCGCGCCTGAAGCCGATCACCTCGACTCCGGCGACGGCGGCGCTGCGGACCACGGCGCGAATGGCGGCATTCATGCCGGGAGCGTCGCCGCCGGCGGTAAGAATTGCAATTCGGCGCGGTCGCGAGGCCAGCAATTCCTGAGATTCGTTGTCGCCGTTGTCCATGGAAAATCGGAACGAAGAACCGCTCCACCATCGAATCTAACGACAGGGACGAGTTGAACCAACCTCGTGTCTACACGGGGTTGATGCCGGTCCAGATCAGGGCAGGCGGGAGGCTTGCATACGTTCCAGCGCCTCGCGGGCCTCCTCGGAGGCGTCGCTGACGGTGGGGCCGCTGTGGTCGGCTGCCTTTCTGTAATACTTCACGGCAGCGGCTTTGTTGCCAAGTGCCTCATAGCTGCGCGCCACGTTGACCTCGGCTCGGTCATCGTTAGGGCAGGCCGCGAGCGCGTCCTGGTAGTATCCGAGTGCCTTAGAGAAGTCGCCGGCCGAAAATCTGTCGCCACCGCGCTGGCTCGCGGCCGCCTCGACCGCTTGGTCGCAGCCGCCCTGCGAGGACGTCGCGACACCCGGCGTGTAGCCCTGATTCTGATTTGCCTTGATGGCCTCGATCTCCTGTTGCTGCCGCTCGAGCTGGTCCTGTTGCTGCTGAACCAACTTCTGGGTCTCTGCCTGCTGATCGCCCATGCATCCCGCACTGACAAGAGCGAAGATGCCGACTACGATCGCGAGCAAGATTCGCTTTGCCGGGATTGTCATGGACACTGAAATTACACCGGTAATGGATTTGCTCCGCATCGCCACTAATACTGGCGAATAGCCGCGCGGTGTCAATGGCGAACTGCCAAGGCGTCGATGCCGGCGACAGGCAGGCCGGCGGCAACCGGGATTCCAAAGCCAGCTCGAACTCGATGCGCTGCAGTCATCTCCTCTCGCGATTTTATGCAGAAACTCGCTAGCGCGCGGGGACTCTATAAGGCGCCATGCGGCTGAACAACCGATCCCGCAGGATCAGCGTATGAAACAGCACGTATCCAAAATGGGCGATGAACGCGAGGAATAAGAGGTAGGCGAGAACCGTGTGCGCCTTCCGCAATGCAGCGTACAACATCACGCTATGCGGAAGGATGGGAAAAAGATGCAGCGGCCCGTACAGTACGATCGGATAGCGCGCCGCGGATAACATCCCCCAGCCGACCAGAGGCTGCACAAACAGCAATGTGTACAGCAGCATTTCCGACACGTGTGCAAACGAGCGCTCCTGAGGCGACATCGTCGCGGGAAAAGGAGGCATAGTGCTGAAGCGCCGGTTCACGTACCGGATTACCACTAAAATCAGAATCAGGATCCCCACCGGGCGATGGATTGATACTAGCCAATGGTAGTCGGCGAGCGACGCGACCATGGCGACACCAATGCCGAGCATGGTCAGCACCATCGCGGCCATCAACCAGTGAAGAAACCGCATGGAAACCGGGAATTGCTGCGGGTTCGTCGTCATCCTGACGCTCACTTTTGCACGTCCGAAGGCGTGATCGCGCTCGGCTCCTTCGTTTCGCCGGCTCGTCTTGTAAACGATTGCGAATAAACTGCCGATCGAGCGCTGAGCAAAGGATCGTCGGACGGTGCAATGCCGACCGGCAACACCAACGGATCGAAGTTGATGTCGCGACAGTTTCCAGGCGCCTCGGCCTCAACTTCGTCGAGGGTCAGCGTACCGGCATCGACGTGCTCCCGATCTTCCGGCCATGGGATCGTCGCATCGTTGGTAGGGTCGCCGGGTTGCCCAACCGTGAGGATCAGCCGCCACTGCACGGGCGCACTATGAATCCGCGCGATGAAATCGCGGAAGAGATAATTCTTGTCGGAATTGGCGGATTGAGCCGGGTCTTCAGGCTTAACCGCATCCACCGGCACCATCGACCATCGAACCGGCGTCGAGACGTCGGCCGCGTTGATGAAACGGAACGCATTGAGGCCGTTGAAAGTGCTGTTGTCGAAACCGGACGACGCTGGATGGCTTTGAATGATTTTTACCGCCCGCACAAATTCGGGATTGTCGGCCGCGAACGCCGCCATTTTTTCCGTATCGGGTTTATGCGTGTTGGGGTCGGGTTTCGAAGCAATCAAGTTGTCGTAGAAGGCCTGCGGGGTGTTGAACGGAAACACCGGACGATTGATCATCGCCGTCCGCCACTCTTCGCCATCGCCCAACCGAAACAGAAGTCCCAGGCCACGGATCGCGTCGGGAGTATCGCCAACATAGGGATTGCCGCCGCCGAGCGAGAGGCGGCCGATGACCGGCACGCGGCCGGTCTGGAACACAACGGCCTTAGAGAGGCGCGCTCCTTGGCCATTGCTGTCGAAGTACCCGGTGACGCACACGCCTTTGGCATGATTGCGACGGAAACCGGAGTGGATTCCGAAAACCTCTTCAAAACCGTTGACGAACCGCGCAGGTGTTAGTTCATGCGGATTGAACCAGCCTCCCAAATAGAGAAACCCTGCGACGACGCATAGGATGACAACGCCGATGCCCGCCCATCGCGCCAGTGTGCTGGATACGCTCAGGGGAGCTGGCTGATTTTCCGTCGATGGGGCCGCGTAACCGGGCATTGCCGCCTCTCGAATGACTGCTTACCTAAACGACGATCCACGTATTACAAACCGCCCCGGACGACCTTAGCCGGAATTTCCGCTTTATTTTAGTGCAGGCCGCCGGATGCGCTGATTCTCTCGCCAGTTAGCCAAGCAGCGTCGTCCGATGCGAGAAACACCACGACGGGAGCAATTTCATTGGGGAGGCCGAATCGCGCGCCGAGCGGAGTAGCCGCGGCTCCCGCGTCTCCGTCCGCGCTACCGACGAAGCCACTGTCACGATTGCCCTCGGTGTCCACGAGACCGGGAGCGACGGTATTGACCCGTATTTTTCGAGGCCCCAACTCCTTCGCGAGCGCCATCGTGAGCGTGTCGATTGCGCCCTTGCTCGCGGCGTAGAGAGAAGACTTGGGCACCGGATTTTCGCTCGCGATCGAGCTGATGTTGATAATGCTTCCGCCGCCGCGCGGAAAATGCTTGAGGGCTTCCTGAGTCGCAAGAATCGTCCCGAGCACGTTGATGTCGAAGTGGCGATGGAACTCTTTCTCGGTGATCTCCTCGAACGGCGCGAACTGAAAGACTCCGGCGTTGTTCACCAACACGTCGACCGATCCGAAACTCTTCCGCGTTTCCTCGAACAGCCGTTTCACGTCGCCAGCCTTGGTGACGTCGCCGCCAATTGCGATCGCCTTGCCGCCGCTGCTGGTGATTTCCGAAACGACGCGATCCGCGCCTTCCTTGGCTGAGGAATAGTTCACCGCGACAGCTGCCCCCGCTTCCGCCAATGCTTTCGCGACAGCCGCTCCTATTCCTTTGGACGCGCCGGTAACGATTGCCACTTTGCCCGTCAACTTATTCATCTCGATCTCCTTTCTATCGCGCCGACGAAATCGGCAAGGTCAGTTTTCAAGGTTTCTGCTCTTTGTCCTGGGAAATTGCTATGCCGTCCGCCTTAGGGTATCCGAAGAACTTGACACACCGATTTTCGCGGAACTGGTCAGGCCATCGGACAGTGACAATCTAAGCAAGTCCTGCTTCAGCAGATAGAATGACACGGCCAGTAGGACCAGGTCCTTCATGAGGAATGCCACGTTCTCCTTCATTGCTGGAAATCCACCGGCTGACGCTGCCCAGCCATCCGGGAAGAACGGAATGATCGTCGTGGTCGATACGAATGATCCAATTCCGCCGAGCGCGCCAAGAACTCCGGCCTTTTTATTCCAGAATCCCCAGAATAGGAGCGCGCCGAACACCCACTCCGAAACCCCCAGGAACCAGGTGGCTCCCCTGACACCGAACGCCGGGTACATCCAGAAAATAAGAGGGCCGTTGGTGATATAGGGGACCAGCGCCTGCGCTTCGTAGTTCCACCACTTCTGATAGCCAAAGAACAAGAATATGATCACCATCGATGCGCGAATCACATGGTAGTCGATATCGCTTTCGAGAATCCCATACCTATTCAACCAGTTGATGATAGGCTTCATTGGACTAATCCTTTCTGTTTAAAACTGCGTCCTTTCTCTTTTTAGCGATGATTTTCATCGCGCCGGAACGTTGGCCAATAGCTGGTTCAAGCCCTCCGACATTGTCGGATGAGTGAAAATCGCGTCGCGCAAAAGTGTGTACGGCAGGCGGCCGAGCATCGCGGTTTGCACGGCGACCATCTGTTCGCTCGCCTCGAATCCCATCGCCGCGAAGCCGAGAATCTCGTCGCTTTCTTTCGCGATCAACATCTTCATGAAGCCGCGCGGCTCGGAGACCGTCCGCGTCCTCAGCACGTTGGCCATCGGCATCTTTGCCAGCCGATATTCGATGCCGTCGCGCCGCGCCTCGGACTCATTTCGACCGACTCGCGCCAGTTCCGGATCGGTGAACATGCAGAACGGGATCAGCCGATTCTTCGTAGTTCGATTGCCGCCGTTCAGGTTGTTGTAAACGATGCTGAAGTCGTTTTCGGAGACGTGCGTGAACATCGGGCTGCCCGCGCAATCGCCCATCGCCCAGATGTTCTCGCTGGTGGTCTCCAGCCGGTCGTTGACTTTGATATAGCCATGCTCGTTGAGTTGGACGCCGGTCAAATCGAGACCGATTCCATCGGTGTTCGCCGTCCGGCCGGTCGCAACCAGCAGGTCGGTACCTTCGATAGTGCGCTTCCGTTGCCCGCTATTGACGTGAACTCGAACCTGATCGCCGGAACGTCCTTCCACCTGCTGAATTTCGGTTCCCGGTAACACCTCGATTCCTTCGGCAACGAATAGATCGAGCAGTGCCGCGCCGACGTCAGGATCTTCGTGGCTGGCAAGTTGCGGGCCCTCTTCGATCACGGTCACTCGCGCGCCAAGCCTGCCCATCGCCTGCGAGAGTTCAAGGCCCACGTAGCCGCCACCCAGCACCACGAGGTGTTTAGGCAATCGATCGAGGTCGAGAGCCTCCACGTGCGTCATCGGGTTCGCAGCCCTGAGTCCAGGAATTTCGGGCATAGCCGCGCGCGAACCGAGGTCGAGGAACACGCTGTCCCCGACGATGGTTCTTCTGCCGCCATCACGGAGCTCAATTTCAACCGTGCGGGGAGCGACGAATCGCGCGCTGCCCATGATCAGTTCCGCGCCGCTCTTATTTGTGAGATCGGCGTGCAGCTTTTGGAGCCCTTCGACCATCAGCCGCTTGCGTTGCTGAACGGTCTTCATATCGACGCTCATCGAGTCGGTTTTGAGGCCGAATTCCGCGCCTCGCCTCGCGAGTGAGATGACCTTGGCGGAATAGATAATGTTTTTGCTCGGAAGACAGGCAACATTAGGACACGCGCCGCCCAGCAATCCCCTTTCAACCACGGCGGTGCGATGACCCGCGCCGCCCATGGTCCAGGCCATAAGCTTGCCCGCTGCTCCGCTGCCGATGACAAGGTTTTCGTACTTCTCAATGGTGGGCATAGTCGATCTCCTTGAAGTGAAATAAATTACCTTCGAAGTGCGAGCGCCACTCCGTTCGGGTGCACGCCTTGTCGTAAGGACGGCGGCCGCGCGTGTTGGCCAGCGAGGTCACGCGGCAGGAGGTTTGCCATGGTTGCGGCGAACGTCACTCCGTGGTCGACCCTGACTAGTACGCGATCCATGCCTGCCCGGTCGACGACGACCGCAGGCAACCACATCGAATCCCACACCCAGACCATTGAATCCTGCCCAAAGCTCGTCTTCGGTCGCGTGCTCATCGCACAACCTCTCCCAGCGCCGAACTGGCGGAGTTTTATGCGTTCGTTTTGTTCACGGCTCTCGTATTCCGCTTCAAAGGCGTGAGGAATCCCGCGCGGCAGATGTGAAAAGTGACCGCTCAGCCCAAGCGGCGTCAGGGCGATGCAAAGGCGATGCAAAAATGTACGAAAACATGGAAGCTTCGGCGTCGGGCGCAGCGACAGACCAACGGCGGTTATGATGAATAATCACGAAAACGCGCTCAGGACTCTGCAGAGTCTGTCGCGCTCCGCGACATTAGCTCTCGACAGATGCTAGAAGTTCGGTTTCACGTTTGCCTGCGCGCAGAGCAGGCGAGCCTTCTGCGACAACACTAACGGGTCGGCGGAGATTTTCATCAGACGAGAGGCTCCGCGCGACTCCTTGGCGATCGCAGACCCGACACTCGCGCCCGCGCCGAAGCAGATCAAATTATCGATCCCGAAATCGCGGCTTGTCAAGTATTTTTCCGCAGCCCCGTTGGCGCGGGTTCATTCTGGATTTCTTTTGATGCGCGGATCGTCGGCGGCGACGCATTGCGCCCGCTGCCAGGCTTCCGCAACCGCTACGATGTTCCCGTTCGAATCCTCGCCGGGATGCTCATGAGCAAACTTGAGGCGCCGAGGAGCTTCATTCTGAATGCGTTCTTTCTCTTTCTCGCAAGTTGAATTGGAATCGAACTTTGCCCAGATATCCCATCTGTTGAGCGGCGCGTTCAGATCGTTGAACGCGCGGGGATGGCCCCCCATCGGGCTGAAAACCGGAGGAATCAAAAGGTACCATCCTACAAGCAAGAGCGCGGCGGCGTGGCGGAGCTTCATCGAGGCTTCAGTTAGCAGACCGCTGCGCGGACAATCAATGTTTCATCAGTTGCTCGGCGATACGCATCATCTCCGCATACCTCTTCACGGCTGATGGCTGATGGACTACCTCGAACTTGAGTCCATCCGGTCCGAGAAAGTACACCGCATACCAGCCTTCCGGATCGTACGGGAACTCGCCGGGACCATCGAGGACCTTCGCACCGAGGCGCTTCGCTAGCTCGCACGCCCGATCAACCTGCTCACGCGTATCGGTGTAGAAGGCGATGTGATGCAGCCCTACCTCGTAAACCTCGAATGGATGCTTGGCAAACTCAGGCTTCGCTTCCCAGAGATTTAACACCGCGCCATTCCCATGGTTGACCGTCACTCTAACGCGCTGCCCATTCGGATTCCGTATCCCGTCAGATCTTTCCGTTCCCTCATCCCAAATCTCATATCCGAGGAACTCCAGGAACGGCCTGAAGAACTCCATAGCGCCATCGAGATCGCTGACCGTGATACCAACGTGGCAGATTGCTCCAAGTAGCGGCATAACTGAGCGTTGCCTCCGAGGACCAGTTCTTACCACATCATACGGCGGCGCGGCCAAGTCCCCGGCCTCCGCCACAGGGCGGCAGGGGGAGATCCCTCTCGCACTCCCCCTGCTCAGAGCCCGCCAGGGTGGGTCAGCTTTACTTCGGCGACCCCGCGGCAAAGTGGGTCAACATTCAATCGGCGTAGACATTAATATGAAGAGAAGATTCGAGATTTGGGAATCTGCCGCCTTTCCGATACGATGCGACGCGAGCCGTATCGCTCGATGGGCCTTACCACGACTGGCGAATGGCGGCGCGGCGTCAATGCCGCTGAACAGATGGGGAGAAGCGATGACTCGACATAAAAAAATCTTTGCAAGGAGTTTGATGCTGCTGGCTATTGCCGCGCTGTTGGTGACGACGACGCGCGCGGTAGTATTTGCCGAGGTAGCTAAGCCTACTATGAGTGCCACGCAAGCTTTGCAGCTTTTGCTAGAGGGTAATCAGCGGTTCGTGGCAGGCAAGCTGGAGCATCCCAATCAGACGCCGGCGCGGCGAGCCGAAGTGGCCAAGGGGCAGCACCCGTTCGCGTCGGTGCTGGCGTGCTCGGATTCGCGGACGCCGCCCGAAATTATTTTCGACCGCGGACTCGGCGATATCTTCACCGTGCGCGTGGCGGGCAACGTCGCCGACAAGGTGGTGATCGAGAGCCTCGACTACTCGGTCAAGCACCTCGGCGTGCGCGTGATGATGGTACTGGGACATCGCCGATGCGGCGCGGTGATCGCCGCGGTCGCGGGTCATGAAGGTACTGCGGATCAGGATGAGGGCCCGATGCTTAGCGAGTTGAGACCGGCGGTGGCGGCAAGCAAGGGCATGGCGGGCGATCCGGTCGAAAATGCGGTGCGCGAGAACGTGAAGCTGGTGATGAAGAATCTAGCCACTTCAGGAGAGCTATCGGCGATGGTCAAGTCGGGCGAGCTGAAGATCGTTGGCGGTATTTACGATCTCGACACGGGCACGATCGAGATGCTGAAGGACTAGTCCCGGCTAGTGCGCGGGCTGCGTCACGATTACGCCGGCGAATGTCGTCGCCTGATGGCCGGCGGTATCGGTCGCAGTCACGTTGACCACGTAGCTGCCGGGATTTGTGTAGGTGTGGAACAGCGCGGTCGGCGGCAGCATCGAAACCTGGCCATCGCCGAAATTCCATATATAGCTGGTCAACGGCGCGGCCGCCGGATCGGTGCTCGATACGAAGAAGCCGACGGTCAGCGGAGCCGGGCCGTAGGCGGGCACCGTCTGAAGCTGAATCGCGGGAATCACCGGCAGCATCATGGGCGTGGGCGTCGCGGTCGCCTCCTGCGCGAGTGCAGCCGTAGTCATCGCGGCGAGAAGCAGAAGAAAAGCGGCGAACGCCGCGATCGTCGTACGACACATGCAGAATCCTGACTCGCGCGCGAAATCGCGCGCTGTAATAGGACCCTCACCTTCATCCTCTCCCTTACAGGGAGAGGAGACAGCTAGAAGGGGAACCAGTCGTGCGTGCTTTCCGCTGCTCACTGCATGACGATGCCGCCGTCGGGGTGCAGGATCGAGCCGGTGTAGTAGCGGCCCTCTTCGCTGGCGAGGAATAGCGCGGTGTTGGCGACGTCGATTGGCTCGCCCATCCGATTCATTGGCACACGCTGCATCAGTTGCGACATGTCGGGCATGTCCTGGAGCTGGGCCGTCATTGGGGTCTTGATGAATCCGGGGCCGATCGCATTGGCGGTGATATTGAACGGCGCCAGCTCCGTCGCGAGCACCCGGGTCAGCATCCAGACGCCGGCCTTGCTGACGGAATACTCGCCGACGCCGGGCGTTGGGAGTCGCGCGGCGGCTGACGCGATATTGATGATGCGGCCGCCGTTGCCCGCCTTGATCATCGCCTGCGCGCAGGCGCGATCTGTGAGGAACACGCCGTCGAGGTTGACGCTCAGAACCTTGCGCCAGTTGGCGAAGGACTTGTTGCTGAGAAAGGTGATGTCGGGCTGGCCTTCTTCACCATAGTGCGCGTGAGAAATTCCCGCGGCGGCGACGACGATGTCGACGCTGCCGAGGTCCGCCACCATCTGCGCGACCATTGCGTCCACCTGCGCCTCGTCGCTGGTATCGACCTGGTATGCGCTCGCCTTGCGGCCGAGCTTTTTGACCGAGGCGGCGGTTTCCTCGGCGGCGGCGAGATGGCGATCGGCGACTAGGACGTTGGCGCCCTCTTCTGCGAATCGAATCGCGGTCGCGCGTCCGATTCCACTGGCGCCGCCGGTGATCAATGCGTTTTTGTTTTCCAGTCTGAGCGCCATCTAAAATACTCCTCGGCAATCTCTATTCTGCTGCGGTTGTTAGCACGACGCGGCATGGCGTGAAAATCTATGCTCACGATTTCGCGTCGAATAGTATTGACGGTTATGGCACAACAGCAAGCGGCTACCGTGCTCACGGAGCCGACCCATCGGTACGTCGAGGTTGAGGGACTCAAGCTTCACTATCTGGACTGGGGCGGCGATTCCGACAAACGCACTTTCGTCCTGCTGCACGGCGGCGCGGCGCATGTGCATTGGTGGGACGGCGTCGCGCCGCTGCTGACGCCGTATGGGCGCGTGCTCGCGCTTGATTTTCGCGGTCACGGGCGCAGCCAGTGGGCGGGAGCGGGAAACTACGGGCCGCCGTCGTATCTGAAGGACGTTCGCGGCTTGATTGAGAGCCTCAGCACGCGTGTGGTGCTGGTCGGGCATTCGATGGGCGGCGCAGTCGCGCAGTGGGTGGCAGTCACCCATCCGGAATTGCTCGAGGCGTTGATAATCGTCGACGCGCCGCACGGACCGCCGCCGTTGTTTCGGCGCCTGATGTGGCGATGGCGCCGGAGGTCACACGGCGGCGTTCGTCCCGAGCTGCGCTCCGCCGACGACATCATCAGGAAGTTCCGCCTGCAGCCGCCACAGACGTATCTGACGCGGTTGGAAATCGAGCGTCTCGCGCTGCTCGGCGCGGAGCAACTACCCACGGGCGCGTGGGCGTTTCGCTTCGATCCGGAAACGCGGGCGTGGCGTAAGCATGGGAACAAAATGACCCGGCCGAAGATCAGGAAGATCACGATGCCGACGCTGCTGCTGCGCGGCGATCAGAGCGGGCTGGTGAGTCCGTCGCACATGGCGCGGATGCATCGGAAGATTCGCGGATCGGTGCTGAAGGAAATCCCGCGCGCGTTTCATCACGTGCCGCTGGACAATCCCGGCGACACTGCCGCGGCGATTATCGAATTCGTCGAGAAAGTGTAGCGGCGCGTATCGACCTGCTATCTGGCGAAGCTTGCGATCATACTGGCTGCCACGAGAAACATAACTGACGTGGCGATCCAGCCGATTATCTTTTGCGTGAGGGGCAATCGGACCGGGCCGGTAACCTTCGCGTTGGCCGTCATCAGCATCATCACGATCATGATCGGCACGGCGGCGACGCCGTTGATCACGGCGCTCCAGAAAAGCGCCTTGATAGGATTGATTCCAACAAAATTCAACGCGACCCCGAGAATCGTCGCCACCGACAGGATTCCATAGAATCCCTTGGCCTTGTCCAGTTTACGCTCGAGTCCGATCGGCAACTTGACGGCCTCTGCGAGCGCGTACGCCGAGGAGCCGGCCAGAACCGGAATTGCGATCAAGCCGGTTCCTATGATCCCCAGGCCAAAGAGCAGGAAGGCCAACTCACCCGCCAGCGGGCGCAGCGCTTCAGCAGCCTGGGCGCCAGTCTGAATGTCGGTGATGCCGTGAGCGTGAAGGACGGCGGCGGTATCCAGGATGATGAAGAAGGCGATCGCGTTGGAGAACGCCATTCCCAGGTAGGTGTCGCCCCGCATCCGGCTGAGTTGCCGCGGCGCCTGCCGTGGGGCGTCCTTGAGGGCCTTTTCCCCCGGCGCAGCCTTCTGTTCCTGCACTTCCTGCGATGCCTGCCAGAAGAAGAGGTACGGACTGATGGTAGTTCCAAACACTGCGGTCAACGCGGTCAGATAACTATTCGAAAAAGACAGCGATGGGATAAACGTCCCGCGCAGCACCGGCTGCCATGGAACATGAACGGTCAGTGCGGTCGCGACGTAAACGAACAACACGAGTGCCGACCACTTGAGTACTTGCGCATACTGCTCGTATGGGACGACGATTGCGGTTATCACCGAAATCAGTCCAAACGCGATCGAATACAAAAGCGCGGAGCCGCCCACCAGCATTTGCAGAGCGCTGCCCATCGCTCCGATGTCGGCACCCAGGTTGATCACGTTGGCGATCAGCAAAAGCGCGACGAGCGTATAGAGAGTCACGGGTGAGTAGTGGCGGCGGATGTTGGCTGCCAGGCCTACCCCGGTCACCCGGCCGATCCATGCACTGATCTCCTGGATACCCGCCATCAGCGGGTAACTAAGAAGCATCGTCCAGAGCATCGCGAAGCCGAACTGGGCGCCGACTTGCGAATATGTCGCGATGCCGCTGGGATCGTCGTCCGCGGCGCCGGTTACGATGCCCGGACCCAGTCCGAGAAAGCCACGAAGCAGTTTGGACAGTCGCGAGAAGGGTCTCGCCGACCCGGTTTGGCCTGCGCTACCGGTGACAGCTTTCCTTGCCATCCCAGCGAAGCTACCCAAGTTGGCGGAAAGCTACAAATCTAGTGCGTCGAGCGAGTAGTGTCCTAATTTCGGATTAGGACACTACCGTCGAGCGAACCGCACTATCAGAGCCCAAAGAAGAGGTGGACGCCTTCGGGCCGATAGGAGTACTCCGGCCCTTCGCCATAGTTATACGGCCCACCCGCGTAGTAGTACGGATAGCCGCCACCTCCCCAGTAGCCTGGGCCTCCGTAGTAGCCGCCGCCACCTCCGTAGTAGCCGCGACCTCCGTAGTAGCCGCCACCTCCGTGGTAGCCTCCGCCTCCGTGGTAGCCGCCACCTCCATGGTAGGCGCCGCCACCATGATAGCCGCCGCCACCGCCATGGTAGGCGCCGCCACCGTGTCCGCCGCCGCCACCGCCGTGGCCGTGGGCCGCGTATGCCGGTCCGACCCCGAAGCTGCCAATCAGGAGGGCAAACGCGACAGCCGCCGCGAGCCTGGCTATTTTAGTACACAATTCCTTTTTCGGCTTGACCGATACTTGCATAAGACTCTACCTCGCGGGATCGAATCCCGCTTCACTCCTCAGGCCTTGTTGGTAATTTATGGTTGGTCTAGCGGAACGCGGTCAAAGGCGAGTGGAAGAACCGCCGTGTGGCTGGATCAATTCGGGCTCGAGTCTTATATCGATCCCGGCTTATTGAACCTACCTCGGGTCAGTCTGTAATAGCTATCGCAAGACACCACAGCTAGTAATGCGAAGAACTAAAAGCACCGGTTCCCGAAGGTCAGCGGTCTAGCTTAAGGATGCCGGCCGGAGACTACGCGTCCCGCCGCGCGAAAACTGCGCGATCGTCCCCACTACGGTGACAGCCACTTCCGGCGAAGCTATACAGCTTCGCCAGAAGCTTTCGACAGGTCGCGGAGCTACGCGCGCAGCAGGAAGTCGCTTAGGTCCATCGCGTATTGCCCGTCGCTGAGCGTCATCGACTTGGGCGATCGCTTGAGCATCAGCCGCGAGATGTCTTGTCCCTGCGGCAGCAGGTACACGATGTCCCCGGAACCCATCGAGAATACGCGCATCCGTTCTTCGCCGCGGCGCTCCTGTCCCGCAACCTCGTAGGAGCTGACGTGAAAGACGTAGCCGCGGGCGCGAATAAGGTCGCCGTCGGTTTGCTCGACGACGCCCACGAAAATCCGGGTATTGTCGTCCTTAAAGAGCCTGCGATCGATGAGGACGATACGGTCCCCCTCGGCGATTGCCGCCATCGTGCGTTCCTCCTGTGCCCGCTTATTGTTCCGGGCGGGATTCTACTCGATCGCGAGGCCTAACACGACGCGTCGCGATCGGGTAGTGGGTCGAAGCCACACTACCCGATCGATTGATATGCGAGATCAGCGGCCCGCCATCAGGCGCTCGGCCTGCTGGCGACTCGCTTTGGGCAGCATCCATCCCCGCACCACATCGCTCAGCTCGCGCGCTCGAATCAAATCGAGTCCAAAGCGAATCGGCAACGAACGCGGCAGCGATTCGACGACATCGCGGCCACCAGGGCGCATCGCAAGCCGGTCGAGCAGGCGCGAAGTAACCGTCCGGCGCTGCCCGCGCAGGTATTGGTCGTTGTACATCTTGACGATCAGCTCGGCCGCCAGCCGCACCGCATCCGACATGTTCATCGAATCGGCCGCAAACTGATCGAGCGCCTGCTTGAGCGGGAACTGATCGGGATTCCATACCGCGACCGAACCCGCGCGCATCAGCGTTTCGATGCTCGGCGTGGTGAACGAGTAGCCCCATCCCGCGAGCTTGGTGCTGGCGGTTGCCAGCTCGGCGGGATCGAGATTGCCCGCCTGCGCGCGCGCCTGCAAAGCCGCCTCGGTCCACACGCGGCGTACGCCGAACTCGGTCTTGGCGAGATCGGCAAGGATCATGTCGTCGGTCCACAGCACGTGTCCGGGCATCGAGGCGATTACGATGCTCTCGGCGCCGTGCCGGCCGAAGAAATTGACCAGCCGCTCGCGGCGGTCCTGATCGATCGAGGCGAGCACCGCGCCGTCGCGCACGCGACACACCGACTGCAGCGCATCGGCAAGCCCCTTCAACTGAACGTCGGCGCGCTTGCCGTCGTTGCCGTTGCTGCTGAGCGAGGCGGAAAATCCCGGCGGCAGGCGCAGCAGAGTATCGTCGAACGCGAGGCGCCGAAGTTCGGCCAGAGTGGACTGCGAAATCACGAACTGACGCGGCCAGGTCGGGAGCAAACTGAGCCGTCCAAGCATGCACAGCGTCGCCACCGCGGTCAGATCGAGCACGACCGCGTTGGCGCGCTCGAAGGCTCCCAGAGCGGCTTCGAGTTCCTCAGGCGAGCCGGTGCAGCACTTCACCGGCGCTTCGGGGCGTTGCGCCAGGATGAACATGGTCTGCAGATCGTTCAGGTTGATTCGTTCCGCCAGCGCATGGATGGGAACGGCGTTATCGGCGTAGGTGCGCTCGGCCTGTTTGAGCAGGTCCTCGCGCTTGCCATTGCCGGCGCCGATCGCGTGGCCGTTGGCAGAACCGTTGGCCTTGCCGTTGGCGACGCCGTTGCCATTGGCAACACCGTTGCCGTTACCGTTGGCGTGGCCCGCTTCGAACAGCGACTCGAAGCCGTCAGTCATTTCGTTCCACGGAATCGCGTCGCCGCGCACGTAGCTCATCTCGATTTCGGCCTGGCCGGGAAACCGCGCCTGCCAGTTGTTGAGCACGTCCATGTAACGGAATGCGTACTTGCTCATGAGCTGCTTGACGGTCGCTTGGCGGCGGCTGAAGCGGCCTTCGGGGAGCTGAAACTTCTCGCCGGCCTTCTTGCCCTTGACCGCGCGCATCATCGGATGCTGCGGGCCGTACTCGTCGAGCGCCTCGTCGGCGTCGTTGGCGTCCTCGAGCAGGATCCATTTCTCGGTGTTGGATCCCTCCTCGACGAAACTTAGCGCGGCGCCGGTGCCGGCGCTTTCGAAGTCGGGCACGTGCGGTATCGGGCCGACCGGTCCCAGCGCCGCCAGGTACGCGCGATGGGAATCGACGCTGCCACCCTGGCGGCGCAACAATTCGTACGCGTAGGCGAGCGCCTCGTTGGCGCGGCCACCGTCGCGCATGAATTGGACGGCGGCGCGGCCGAGCGCGGGCGGAATTTCGCGCGCCGGGGGCATCGCATTCGGATCGGCGACGACCAGGTCCACCTTGCCGAGACGAGCCGCGACGATCGAGCGACGCAGCCGGAGCACGCGGTCGTCGGGATGCTCGTGGAGCAGTTCCTCGAGCCCGGCCAGTGCGGCTTCGGGATTGGTGCGTTCGAGTTTGTCGAGTTGACCCGCGAGTGCGCCGGCGTCGGCTGCTTTTTCGGGATGCAACTGGCGCGAGATGTCGTTCACGATGTCTTCGCGGCCAAGCCGGCTTGCGCAATCGAGCAGCCGGCGCGTGTCGGTGCCGGCGCTGCCGGGAGGCGCGAGCGTTTGCCACAGCGGCAGCGCGTCGCGATAGCGTCCCAAATCGTGGAGCAACGCGGCGAGCTTGCGCCGATTGTCGGCCGAGATGTCAGGGGTTAGCCCGGACAGGGCCTCGTCGGCAAGTTTCGACGCCTGATCGAATTTGCCTTGCGTCAAGCGGAGATTGGCGCGCAACGTCCGCATCGTAACCCCGGGCAGGCGCCCGTCGGCAATCGAAGACAACAGCGCGTCGGCGTCGTGATAACGCTCGGCGGTCGAGAGCGCTTCGACCGCGGCGGCGACCGCGAAGGGAAAATCGCCGGCGGGAATCGAGTCCGGCCGCGCGATCGAGCGCATCAGCAGCTCGGTGGCCTCCTGCAAATCGCCGGGTTCGTCGCGCTCGCGGAGCGTGACCGCGAGATGATAGTCGATGTCATCGCGGCCGCCCACGGAAGCGGCGCGGCGCAGCACCTCGATAGCCTCGGTCAGGCTGCCGCGCGATCGCAGCACGATTCCATACTCGCACAGGCCGTTGGCATCCTCGCGCTCGAGGCTATGCGCCAGCTCGATATCTTTGCCGGCGCCGTCGGTGTCGTGCAGCGCAATCCGCGCCTGCGCGCGCCCGATCAATGCCTGCACTTCGCTATGCGCGTCGTGTTCGGTCTGCGCGAGCGTGAGCGCCTGCGTGAAGCAACTCTCGGCCTCGCGGACGCGGCTCTCGTCGTTTTGCACGGGAGCATCGGCGGCGCCGGCCGCGGCGGCTTCGAGTTCATTGAGCAGAATCGCCTGTGCCAGGACCAGCCACGGGATCGGATTATTGGGCAGCGCGGCGCTGGCGAGGCGCGCATAGCGTTCGGCGCGATCGAAATGCGCGTCCATCAGCGCGCGGCGCGCCATCACCACCGCGACTTCGGGATCGGACGAGAGTTCGGGCGCGACGTTTTCTTCAAGCGTCCGCGCGTCGAGCGACTTGGGTGCATTGTTGAGCCACAACGCAACCGCGCGTCCGCTCGACGGAAACTGCATCCGCAGCTTGTCCGCCAGCGCAAACGCGCGCTCGCGTTCGCCGAGCAATTCGTGGGCGAGCGCCTCGTTGGTGCATGCGTTCTCCTCGTCGGGCTGCAGCGATTTCGCCGCGATGAAGAGCATCGCCGATTTCCGCGGCTCGCCTTCCTTCAACCACGCGGCTCCCAGGTACGAAAGCACGCGGAACTTGTGTGCGTTCGACAGCTGGCTCCACTTCTGCTCGCGCAGTCTGAGCAGCGCGAGCCGGGCGAGCTGATACTGTCGGCTATCGAGAAACGCCTGGGCGGCGGAGATCTCCTCTCCCAGTGCATCGGAAGGTCCCGCCGCCGCAGGCTCGCATCGCGCCTCAAGATGAACGACCGCGTCGGCGCGGGTCAGGGCCTGGCGCTTGGCGGCGGTTCCGAAGTCGGTGAGGATCTGCGGATACTCGTCCAGCAGCTCCTCAAGATCGTCCCAGGTCAGCACCTCGATCGCCGAGATACCGTCCTTGCGGTTCGCGCGGTTCAGATCGAACAGCGAACGCTGCAAGCCGTCGGGCTTGGCGGCCGTAGTCGCAATCACGAAGCGCCCGATTGGAAGCTTCAGGCTGGCGGCCCGGTCAACAGCATCCTTGACCTCCGCGACCGTCAACTCGCTGCGCGAAGCGCGCAGGTCGCACTTGACGGCGGAGAGTCGCGGGCGGCCGCTGATCTCGATCAGGTTGATCCCCTTCTCGGCGCGATCAGGATCGCGAAAACGCTCGAGCTGAGGAAGCTGCCAATGACGCCGCAAGAGCTTCAGACAGAGTCTTTCGAACTCGTCGGCGCTCCTGGGGAGCGAATATCCGGGGGCGAATTTTGCCATAGTGTAACATTTCCTAACATAATGTCGGCCTCGTAGGAAGCCCCTCGAACAGCATGGCGGGCGGGAGTCACTTTCGGCACGCAAACGCCGCTGGTAGGATGACTTCTTTCACCATGCTTAGTCTCGACAACCTTTCCAAGTCCTACGGGGGCCGCAGGATCCTCGACGGGGTCAGTTGGTCGATGGCCGACGACGGCCGCGTCGGCCTAGTCGGGCTCAATGGCGCGGGCAAATCTACCCTGCTCAAAATGATCGCCGAAGTCCTGCCGCTCGACTCGGGGCGAATCACCCGCCCGCAACGCACCCGCGTCGGATACCTGGCGCAGGACGCTCCCGAGATGGGCGGCCGATCCGTGCTGCGCGAGACGCTGGCGGCGCTCGACCGGATGCAGGCCCTCGACGTTCGTCGCAAGGAAGTCGAACAGATTCTCGCGCATGAGCATTCCGGGCCGGCGCACGACGCCGCACTCGAGGAATTGGGCGAGGTGCTGACCGAGCTCGAGCGCCACGATTTTTACAGCGCCGAGAGTCGCGCCACGTCGGTGCTGTTCGGGCTAGGCTTCACCGATGAAGACCTCGTCCGCGACGTCGCCGAATTTTCCGGCGGCATCCGGATGCGCATCGCGCTCGCCAAGCTCCTGCTCGACGCCCCCGACTTCATGATGCTCGACGAACCGACCAACCACCTCGACATCGAGGCGCGCAACTGGCTCGAGGACTACCTGTGCGCGTACCAGGGCGGCATCATCCTCGTCTCGCATGATCGCTACTTTCTCGATCGCGTCACCACGCGCACCGTCGAAGTGTCGCGCGGGCGGCTCACCGAATACGTCGGCGGCTACTCGCGTTACCTCGTCTTGCGCGAGGAACGCTTCGCGCTCGAGATGGCGGCGTTCGAGCGGCAACGCGAAGAAATCGAGCACATGGAAAGTTTCATCAGCCGCTTTCGCTACCAGGCGAGCAAGGCGCGCCTCGTGCAAAGCCGCATCAAGCAACTCGACAAGCTCGAACGCCTCGAGCCGCCGGAAGGATCGCAAAAGCCGCCCGCGATTTCTTTTCCGAAGTGCGAGCGCAGCACGCGGCGGGTCTTCGAGCTCAAGGGCGCGGTCAAACGCTACGGCGCGCTGACCGTTTACGACGGCGTCGATCTGACAATCGAGCGCGGCGCGCGAATTGCTCTCGTCGGTCCGAACGGCTCGGGAAAATCCACTATGATGAAGCTGCTGGCTGGCGTCGAGCCGATGTCCGGCGGCGAGCGAATCGTCGGCGCCAGCGTGCAGGCTGGATACTTCGCGCAGAATCTCGCCGAGTCGCTCACATATGATAAGACCGTCCTCGACGAGCTGAGCGACAGCGCGCAAGGCCGCACGATGGCGGAGATTCGATCGATTCTCGGCGCGATGCTGTTCTCGGGCGACGACGTGTACAAGCGCGTCGAGGTGCTGTCGGGCGGCGAGCGCGCGCGCCTGGCGCTGGCCAAGGTGCTCGCGCGCCCCAGCAATTGTTTACTGCTCGACGAGCCGACCAACAACCTCGATATCGTGGCCAAGGACACGCTCCTCGACGCGCTCCGGCGTTTTCCCGGCACTGTCATCATAGTCAGTCACGATCGCTTCATCCTGAATGAGCTGGTGACCGAGGTGCTCGAAGTCGGCCAGGGCCACGCGATTCGCTACCTCGGCAACTACGACGAATACCTCGAAAAGAAGGCGCAGACCGAAGCGCCGTCGCCGTCATCGCAGCCGACGCGGTCCGCTCCGGTGCAGTTGCGCGATACTCGCGGCAACAACGGCAACGCCCCGCATCAGAAAAAAACAGGAGCGCCGAAAACCGAGCATGCAGCGAAAGACGATCGCGACTCGGTTCGCAAGCGCGAGCGAATCGCGCGCCAGCGGAGTCAGATCGAAGCCGAGATCGAGCAGAAGGAAAACGAACGCGCTGCGATTGCCACCGAGATGAACGATCCCAATTTCTATCTCGCGCGCAAAGACGCCGACGATCTGATCGCGCGTTACGAGAAACTCGGCCGCGAGATCGAAAAGCTCTACGCCGACTTAGTAAAGTTCGACGAACCCGCATCGGCGTGACGTCAAGACCGCGCGCTCAGCTTAAGTCTCTGTAGAATTCGCGAACGTCGGCGGCGAGCAGCTCCGGCTCTTCCATAGCCGCGAAATGCCCGCCCTTCGGCATCTCCGTCCAGCGACGGACATTGTACACGCGCTCGGCCCAATGCCGCGGTGGACGCACCAGCTCAGCCGGAAAGAGCGCGACCGCGGTTGGCGCCTCGATTCGGGTGCCGGGCTTGAGCCGCCACGGATGATGCCGCGCCTCGTAGTACAGTCGCGTCGAGGAATTAATCGTCTGCGTGACCCAGTAGATCGTCACGTTGGTCAGCAGTTGATCGCGCGTGAAGCTCTTCTCAACGTCGCCGTGACAATCGCTCCAGGTGCGGAACTTTTCGACGATCCACGCCGCCAGTCCGGCCGGCGAATCGTTCAGCCCGTAGGCGAGCGTCTGCGGCTTCGTGCCCTGTATCCACTGGTAGCCGGTTTCGGCGGTGCGGAATTTTTCCAGGTCCCCGAGAAACACTTTCTCCTCGGGCGTGAGCTCCGGCGCGCTGCGTCCTTCGGCGGGGCCGATCGCAATCATGTTGATATGAATGCCGAAGACGCTGTCAGCGTGCACTTCGCCGATTCGCGACGTGATCGCCGCGCCCCAATCTCCCCCCTGTACCGCATAGCGCTTGTAACCCAGCGTCTCGGTCATCAGCTTGTGGAACAACTCCGCCATCGCCTGGATATTCATCGCGCGAGCGCGCGGGTGATCCGAAAATCCGTAGCCCGGCAGCGACGGCGCGATCACTGTGAACGAGTCCGTCGCGTCGCCGCCGTGAGCGGCCGGATCGGTGAGCATCGGAATCAGTTGCATGAACTCGTAAATCGATCCGGGCCAACCGTGGATCAGCAGCAGCGGTTTCGGATTCGGCCCCTTGCCCTTCTCGTGGATGAAATGGATTCCGAGTCCGTCGACGTTCGCCTTGAAATGCGCGAAGCGATTGATCTCGCGCTCGTTCGCACGCCAGTCGTATTTCGTTCGCCAGTATTCGACGATTTCCTTCAGATACGCGAGATTGGTCCCGTACTCCCAGCCGGTATCGGGGACCTCGTCGGGAAAGCGCGTGTTCTTGAGCCGCGCGCGTAAGTCCACGAGCACTTCGTCGGGCACCGCGACGCGGAACGATTCGATCTTTTCTGTGGCCATGGGAGCCTCCGCGCGACGATATCTACAGCAAGCCCGCGCCGGTCGCTGCGCGCGTAGAGCCGTCGCGCTTGAACGCTTCGATCACGTGGCGCGCGATCTGTGTCATGTGCACTTCGTCCGCGCCGTCGACCAGCCGCGCCGAGCGCGCATGCCGCAGCATCGACTCGAGGGGAGTGTCGGTCGAGTAGCCGAGCGCGCCATGCACCTGGATCGCGCGATCAGTGATCTTCCACAACATGTTCGCCACGTGATGCTTCGCCATCGAGACTTCCTGCCGAAACGGCTGTTTGTTCTCGATCAGGTACGCGGCGTGCAACACCATGAGCTTCGCCGTGTACAGTTCCATCGCCGACTCGCTCATCATGAACTGGATCGCCTGCTTGTCGACCAGCAGGCCGCCTTGCACCTGCCGCTCCATCGCGCGCTTCACGAGCATCTCGAGCGCGACCTCCGCGCTGCCGATCCATCGCATGCAATGCGCCAGGCGCGCGGGACCCAGCCGCACCTGCCCGAGCGTATGCCCCTGACCGCGCGGCCCGAGCATGCTGTCGGCCGGCACGACGCAGTTCTCGAGCATTATCTCGCAGTGATTTCCCTTGCCCGCCATCGTGTCGATGTCGCGCACGATTCTGAATCCCGGATTAGGCAGGTCGACGATGAACGCCGAGTTGCGCGCTTGCGGCGGATCGGCGTCGGGATCGGTTTTGGCGATCACAATCGCGAACTTCGCGCCGTGCGCGCCCGAGATAAACCACTTGTGCCCGTTGATCACCCAGTTGTCGCCCTGCTTCACCGCCGCAGTTTTGATTTGCGTCGGATCCGAGCCCGCCGCCTCCGGCTCGGTCATCGCGAAGCACGACCTGATCTTGCCGTCGCACAGCGGACGCAGATACTTGTCCTTCTGCGCGGGCGTCGCGAAATGCAGAAGCGTGTGCATGTTGCCCTCGTCGGGCGCCTGCACGTTGAGGATGAACGACGCAAGCCGCGTGCGGCCGCATTCCGCGGAGATCACCGCAATCGCCATCGCGTCGAGTCCGAGCCCGCCGAATTCTTTCGGCATGTGCGGCAGCCAGAGGTCGCGTTGCCGCGCTTTGCGGCGCAGCTCGATGATTCCGTCGCGCCAGTTGCCATTCTTGCGCATCTCAGCTTCGGCCGGCTCGATCTCTTCGCTGATGAACGCGCGGACTTTGTCGCGGATTTCGAGCACGTGCGGGGGCATCGTGAAATCAATCGCCATGTGGTTTTACCTCGGAGCGTGGACTCGGGATTACGTCCAACTGCTAGCGGGAAAAAGGTTTGGGCGTCAACCGCAATGTCGCGCTGGCGCCCCGCCGGAATTTTGTGCGATACGCTGAGGCCATGAGCAATGCGGTAGTGGCGCGCTGGCAGGATTGGGACGCGCGCGGAATCGAGCACCTGGTTCTCCGCGAAGGCCCGCGCGAGATAGTCGCCGAGTCGGTGGTCGTGGGCTCGGTGGACGACTCGGTCTTTGCGATTCGGTATCGCATTCGATGCGACAAGGCGTGGCGCGTGAGAAGCGCCGAGGTCGGCCTGGTCGGCGAAAATCGCAAGATAGAAATCGCCGGCGACGGCAACGGCAACTGGTCCGACGCCTCGGGCAAGCCGATCCGAAAACTTCGCGGCGCGATCGATATCGATCTGTCGGCCACGCCGTTCACCAACACACTCCCGATTCGCCGGCTTAAGCTCCGGGCGGGCCAATCGGCCGAAATTGTTGCCGTCTATATTCTCGTGCCCGCGCTCACGCTCACGACCGACCCGCAGCGCTATACGTGCCTCGAGGCGCGCAAGCGTTACCGCTACGAATCGATCGACAGCGACTTCACGCGCGATATCGAAGTAGATAATCGCGCGCTGGTCGTCACCTATCCGGGCCTCTTCAGGCGATTGTTGTAAGGGAAGCTCCTACTTCTTCGCGAGCGCTTCCTTGGCGAGCTCGCTGGCGACCTTGCCGTCGAGGCCCGCGCCGAACTTGTCGCGCAGCGCTTTCATGATAGGGCCGATCTGCGACGCGCCCGCCGCGACTGCGGCCGCGATTTCCGCGCGCACTTCGTCGGGCGAGGCCGCGGCCGGCAAATACGAATCGAGGACCCTGGCCTCGGTCTCGTTCTGCTCGATCAGATCCTGACGGGCCGCCTTGCGCGCGAACTCGAGCGACTCTTCGCGCCTGGCTCGCTCGCGCTTGATTATCTGCAGGATCTCCGCATCGTTGGGGTCGCGGCGAACGTCCTTCTCAAGGCGCGAGATCTCGGACAACACGCCGCGCAGCGCCATCGTGCGCAACTTGTCGCCGCTTTTCATCGCGGCCTTGAGATCGTTCTGAATCCTGGTCTTCACAAAATGCGATTTTTAGGTGCCGACGTACTACTTTTTGGCTGCTGCCGCGCCCGTGTCGACGTCTTCCCATTTGGGCTGTTCGATCTCGGTCCACTTGCTGCCGTCGAGCCGGTAGCTGAACACCAACGTCTTCTGATTGCCGGTCGGCTTGCCTCTGCCCTCGCCGCTCTTGGACGGCTTGTACTCGGCCGCCTGCAGCTTCGCCAGCACGGTCCAGTGGCCAGCCTTCATAGTAGGCAGATACAGAAACTTTGCATGCTCGAGATCGACGTACACCTGGCCCGACGACTTCTTCTCGCTTTCGTCGCTGACATAGGTGTCGGATTCGCTCGCGATAGTGTCGCTGAGCTGCTGGGCCATCGCCTTGGGGATGGGATTCTCTTTGGCGGGACCCGAAGCACTGGGACCGGCGGGACCGCTGTTGTTGTAAAGGTCCTTCTTGACTTCGATCGCGCGTGCGCGGCCGGGCGCAAGCATCACAGCCGCGACAATCAGCCCCGCCACCGCCAGAGTAGTACATGCCTTCGGAGCCATTTTCCTACCCTCCTCGGATGGGGCTTATATCACGGCTTGTCCGGATAATCACCACGGGCGCGGAGCTTCAACGGATGGCGTTTGCCTCGACCAGGGCAAAGCGGATCGGCACGAGGACCCAGCTTTCGACGGCAACTCCGGCGCGGCGCGCCGGCACAAAGCGCCATCGCGAGCGGACGGTCTCGAGCGCGGCGGCGTCGAGCGCGTCGAAGCCGGAAGAATCCGCGACTTCGGCGCGTTCGACGGAACCGTCGGCGCCCACCAGCACCCTGACAGTCACGGTGCCTTGCTGCTCGCGCCTGCGCGCGAGCGTGGGATAGGCAGGGGGCGGATTGCGGGCGTAGTCGGCGTGCGCGGTCGAATCGGGGCCAGCGCCGGCGCCGCCATCGGCGGCGCCGGGCGACCCCGCCCCACCACGGTCCAGGCCGCTGTCGCTACCAACAGCGGCCACATGAGCGCTGGCCGCGTCGCCTGGCGACGCGGCCGACTCTTCACGCCCTGAAGCGCTCGGTCGCGCCAGCGCGACCGGGCGTTTCAGGGCTACAACTTCCGTATCGGCGTCGTCAACCGGTTGACGACGCCGACGCGGAAGCGCCCGCGGCGGCGGTGCCGAAGGCACCGCCGCGCGCGGCGCGCTGTCCGCGCGCCTCGGCGCCGACGCTGACGCGCCGGCGCGAGCGCCGCCGCGTCCCAACGCACCACCAGCCGTCCCCTCGACAAGATATGCGAGCACCCATTCGCCTTTCGTACGAGCAAGCGGCGACGCGAAACACGCGATTAGCACGACGATCGCTGCATGCGCCGCGATCGAAGCCGCAAACGAAGCAAGATGGCTTCGCGATCGCCACCGCCGCGGGCGCGCCGCGGCCGCATCGTAGGTAAATCGTTGTTGGTGCTCTTCGTCCAACGTCGTCCGGCCGATACTTCGCGGATTGGAATCGAAGTGGCCAGGAGCGACGAGTAACCACGCGGCAATACGGCGCCGACAGTAGTACTAAAAAAACTCCTGAAGCCTCCCTCTCCCGCGAAGGTTCTTACGGCTCCATCGATTCGCCCGGTCGCCTGACTCGACGAGCGCCGCGATTTCAGATGCGGCACTCAGCTCACAGTTGCGGGGCAGCGCCGGTCTCTCACCGGCTTCCCCGAGCGAATCCTGAAGTAGATTACGCGCCTTGCGCGAAGTGTCAACCGCCGATTGGCGTCGCGCCAGCGAGGTAAGATTGGCCGCCTCTCCCCTTACCCCGTTCTAACAGGGAGGAAGTCCCGCATCTTCTCATGGTACTGGGTTCAGGGCTCAGCCCTGCCCAAGGAAGTGTGAAACCCACGGAGGGGTTTCACATTAAATAAAGTGATTTCCCCTTCCCTCCTCTGCCCTTTGACAGTTTCTTCCGATCGCGCTATGAGTTCCAGTTCAGAATATGAATCTTCATTCATTGCGCGTGGTTAGATGAGCGTTCAGGAACGGCATCGGCGCGAACGGCGGGCGCGCGGGCAGGCTATCCTCACCGCCGCCGCGAAAGTCTTCGCCAAGCATGGGCTGGAAGGCGCGACTATCGAGATGGTTGCGCGCGAGGCCGAAGTCGCCGTCGGCACTGTCTACCTCTACTATTCCTCGCGCGATGATCTTTGCCTGCACCTGATTGCGGACCGCGCCGAACAGCTTCGCGCGCGCTATCTCGAAATTTTTGCGCGTCAGCTCGCGCCGCTCGATGAGCTCAAGGCGATCGCATCCGCCTATTTGGACCATCTGCGCGAATCGCGCGAAATCTTTCTGTCGCAGCATTCGGTGGTTTTCTCGCAGCTTCATCAGCGTCTCAAGCGGCCCGCCGAACTGCGGAATTTTCGGCGCGTGATGGACTTGAGCCACGAACTCTTCGGGCTGTGGGAGAGCACCATCAGGCGCGCGTTCGTCGGCGGCGTTATCGCCAATTCGATAGGCCCGAAGAAGACCGCGGCGGTCGTATGGGCCAGCATGAACGGCGCGTTCATGCTGATGGGCGACGGCAATTTCTTCCGCGACGTGACCGGGCTCAACCCCGAGCATTTTGTCGACGAGGCGCTCGAGTCGCATCTGGCGGCGTCGCAGCTGAGCGTACGAAGAAAAGCAGGCAGAAGCAGAATCGTGAATCGCGCGCGAAAAATGCGCGCTGCACAAGGACCCTCACCTTCATCCTCTCCCTTGCAGGGAGAGGGGAAGAGCGCGGATCGTGTGTCGCGCGCGCGGATTAGCGGGAAATCAAACTCGGAAGAGGTCGCCGTCTCTGCGCCCGCGTGATTTCGACCGGCGTGCGACGAGCGCAAAAGGAGAATCGTTTATGAAATTTACCTGGTTCCATCTGATGCCGTACCGGTTCCTGCCGGAAGACTTCAAGGAAAAGTATCGCAGCGTGTGGGTCGATATCCCGCGCGACTTGTACGATCCCAAAGTCGGGCATCGCCTGTACAATGACTACCTCGATCAGCTCGAGTATGCCGACTCGATGGGCTTCGACGGGCTGGGCGTCAACGAGCATCATCAGAACGCGTACGGGCTGATGCCGTCGCCGAATATCATGGCGGCCGCGCTCACGCGGCGCACGCGCAACGCCAACCTGGTCGTGCTCGGCAACTCGATCGCGCTGTACAATCCGCCGATTCGCGTCGCCGAGGAATTCGCGATGCTCGACGTTATCTCGGGCGGCCGGCTGGTCGCGGGATTCCCGGTCGGCACCTCGATGGATACCAACTTCTGCTACGGCGAGGTCCCCGCGACGATTCGCGAGAAGTACTATGAGGCGCATGACCTGATCATCAAGGCGTGGACATCGAAGGACGTCTTCTCGTTCAACGGCAAATACACCAAGCTGCGTTACGTCAACCTGTGGCCAAGGCCGATTCAGCAGCCGCGTCCGCCCATCTGGATTCCCGGCGGCGGCTCGGTCGAGACCTATGATTTCTGCGCCGACCACGACTACCAGTACAGCTTCCTTTCCTACTTCGGGTATATCGCGGGCAAAAAAGTCGCCGACGGCTATTGGGAAGTGATGGCCAAGAAGGGCAAGGAGCTGAATCCTTACAGCCTCGGGTTCGCGCAGGTCGTCGCCGTGTCGGAGACCGACGAGCAGGCGGAAAAGGACTACGCGCCGCACATGGATTACTTCTACAACCGATGCCTGCACGTCTATAACGGCTTCGCCGACGCGCCGGGCTATCGCACGGTGAAGACGATCAAGGCCGGCGTGCTCGGCCAGGTTGGCGACCAGGCGGCGCTGCGTCGCGAAGGTCTCAAGTGGAAGGACTTTATCGATCAGGGCTACGTGATCGCGGGCTCGCCCAAGACGGTGCGCGAGCGTCTGCGCGAGGCGATGAAGTCGCTCAACTGCGGACATCTGATGATCCTCCAGCAGATCGGCTCGATGCCGCCGGAACTGGTGCGCAAGAGCACTAACCTGTTCGCCACCGAGGTCATGCCGCACATGCGCGACCTGTGGAGCAACTTCGAAGACAAGTGGTCGCCCAAGCGGATGCCGCAAAATGAGATCGCGATGCCGGCGCCCGTCCATTTTCAGAAGACCGAAGTAAACGGCAACGTGCACGCGTCGGCGTCGGCCTCGGCGGAGGTGCGGAGCGCGAAATGAACACCACTCAGAAACTGCTAAACGGAAGGTTCTCGCTCGAGATGCAGGTCTATGGGAACGGCGAGCCGCTGCTGTTTATGCACGGCGCCGGCGGCCTGATGCCGGTCGAGCCGTTCCTCGAGGAGCTCGGCAAGCACTTCAAAGTCTACGCGCCGCAATTTCCCGGCTACGGCGAGTCCACAGGCAACGAGTATATCGACGACATCGCGGACGCGGTGCTGTTCTATCACGAGCTGATGGACGAACTCGGAATCCCGACCGCCAACATCGTCGGCCACTCGATGGGCGGGATGCTGGCGGCGGAGGTCGCGGCGTTCGACGTACATCGTGCGAAGAAGCTCGTGCTTATTGCGCCGGCCGGTTTCTGGATCGACGAGACGCCGATCCCCGACCTGTTCGCCGCGCAGCTCACCGAGATTGCGCCGCTGCTATTTCACGATCCCAACTCGACCGCTGCGCAAATGATGACCGCGATACCGTCGGACTTCAAAGCGCTCGAGACGATGTACGTCGAGCGGGTCAAGCGGCTCGCGACCGCCAGCAAATTCCTGTGGCCAATCCCCGACCGCGGCCTCAAGAAGCGCGCGTACAGGATTCACGCGCCGACGCTGCTGCTCTGGGGCGACGACGACAAGCTGATTCCACCAGTCTACGCGAAAGAATTCACAAGCCGCATCAAGAACAGCAAGCTCGAGCTGATCAGGAACGCCGGCCACATGGTGATGTACGAGCAGCAGGAAGCGCTGGTCGGCGCGATCCGGAAATTTTTGAAGGAGTGACAGCAACATCAACGTATCGAAACCACGGCCGGAGCCTCGATGGCTCCGGCCGTTTCCTTTTCGCGGCTTGAATATTACCGCGCGCGCGATTAGCTTCCCGCGCATGACAATCGAGTCGTCGACTTCCGTTCGCGGATGGTTCCTCACAGTGATGACGGTGCTCTTCGTCCTGCTCGCGCTTTCCGACTTTACGAAGGCACTCCAGTTCGCCCACGATCCGGCGGTCGGTGGGCTAGTGATCCTCGGTCACAAATTCCGTGGCGTTTTCCACAACCTATTACTCGGTCCGCTGTTCGGCATCTTTCTTCTCACCTACGCCTACGGCATCTGGAACATGCGAGCGTGGTCGCTCCCGATTTCGATTGTGTACGCCTTCTATGTGCCGGCGAACATGGTGTTGTTCTGGTCGTTGCACCAACTGCCGCCTCCGACACATCGCTTCATAGTGATGTATCTGTTCCTTTCCCTGACCGGGTCAGTCGGCACCGCGATCTATCTCGCCTACTACCGCGAGCGGCTGAGCTGACGATTTAACGGTTGACGCGGACGCGCCGCGAGTTTTAAATTGCAACCACTATGAAAATATACGATTTCGCTCTCGCCCCTAATCCTCGACGGCTCAGAATTTTCGTGGCGGAAAAAGGACTCAAGATTCCAGTCGAGCAGGTCGACATTTTCTCCGGCCAAAACCGCACGCCGGAGATGCTCGCGAAGAATCCCGCGGGCGGGCTGCCGGTGCTCGAGCTCGACGACGGCGCGCACCTGGCGGAGTCGGTCGCTATCTGCCGCTACCTGGAAGGTTTGCATCCAGAGCCCAACCTGATGGGCAAGGACAGCCGCGAGCAGGCGGAAATCGAGATGTGGAACCGGAGAGTCGAGTTGGGCTTGTTCAGCGCCGCCGGGCGGGCGTTTCAGCATACCAACGAACTGTTCAAGGCCCGGCTCAAGCAGATGCCGGAGTATGGCGAGACGCAGCGCGAGGCTACGAAACAACAGCTTCAATGGCTCGACGCGCAAATCGGCAATAAGCCGTTCCTCGCTGGCGACCGATTCACCATCGCGGATATCACTGCCGAGGTCGCCGTCGATTTCGCCGCGCAGATGGCGGGCGTTACCGCGGACCCGGCGCTCAAGAATCTTGCGCGTTGGCATAAGTCGGTATCGAGTCGTCCGAGCGCGAAAGCTTGAGCCCTCGCGGGTTGACGGGAACGCCGCACAGTTTTAAATTGCAACCACTATGAAAATTTACGAATTCACTGGGGCTCCGAATCCACGCCGCGTGCGCGTCTTTCTCGCGGAAAAAGGCATCAACAACGTTCCCTTCGAGCAGGTCAACATCGCGACTGCCGACAATCGCAAGCCCGAATTTCTGAAAATCAATCCGATGGGCGGGCTGCCCGTGCTCGAACTCGACGACGGCACTCACATCGCGGAGTCGGTCGCGATTTGCCGCTACTTCGAAGAGATCAAGCCCGAGCCGCGCCTGATGGGCGTCGACGCCAAGGACAAGGCGGTCGTCGAGATGTGGAACCGTCGGATGGAATTCGAAGTGTTATCGATGGCGGCGGGTTCGTTCCGCAACACCAGCGATTTTTTCAAGGGACGCATCCCGCAAGTCAAGGAATACGGCGAGGTTTGCAAGAACGCGGCGGTCAAACGACTCGAGTGGCTCGACACGGTGCTGGCCGATCGCGAATTTATCGCGGGACCACGCTACACGATTGCGGATATCACGGCGTTGATCGGAATCGATTTCGGGCGCACGACGCAAATCAGGATCCAGGAGAATCAGAAGAACCTCGCGCGATGGCATCAGGCGGTATCGAGCCGTCCGAGCGCGAAGGCGTAGCTTCGGGATAGGAGCGCTTCGCGATTTCAGAACCGGTACCGGCTTCGCTTACGCGAAGCTGTCCGAGATCCTTCCTGCCGCTCGCGTTGCTCGCTTTGTCAGGATGACAAGTACTGCCTGCAATGCTGACTGTCTTCAGCGCGAGGCGGACTGAGCGATAGCTGTTGCCGGCAGATTATATATCGGCGTGTACATCTGGTAGCACATCAGGTAAACGATCACGCCGGTAACCGATACGTACATCCAAAGCGGCCAGGTCCATCGCGCGATTCGACGATGGCTCCGGAAGCGGCCGCGCAGCGCATACCAGATTGTCGTGAGCGCGAGCGGGACGATCACGCCCGCCAGGATTACGTGCGGAATCAGAATCGAGAAGTAAAGCGAACGAACCCACCCTTCGCCGCTGAAGCGCACGTTCCCGACGTTGTAGTGATAGACCAGATATGACGTCAGGAAGACCGCGGAAAACCCCATCGCGCTCAGCATGCATGCGCGATGCGCCCGCACCCAGCCGTTCTTGATGAAGATGAATCCCGCGAGCAGCAGGACCGTGGCGCATCCGTTGAGGAACGCGTTGAGCGGCGCCAGCGAATGGTAGGAGTCCAACCTGCTCGCCAAACTACGGCGTTTGCATCGGCGGAGGCGCGACCGGATTCGCACCCATCTCGGCCGCATCGGTCACCGGTCGGGGATGATCGAACCTGGTCCACATCCGCGTCGTCAGATCAGGCAGCAGCATGAAGCATAGGAACGTGACGAGTATCACAGGGATGATCGCGATGATTGCGAGCGCCCTTCGCTCCATCGCGAGATGCATGAAGTACATCGCGACCAGCACCGCTTTCGCCCATGCGAGCGCCACCAGCAAACCGACCTTGGCGACTTGCGGCAGTCCCATCGCATACACGCCCAGCTCGATCGCGGTCAGCACCGACAGGTAGATAAAAACCGCAATGTAGTTCGGCCCGCTGTGCTCGGCTTCGTGTCCTGAAATCGCAGCTTGCGTAGTCATCGTTTGAATTTCGTCTCCAGCCGTAGTCGTTGGAAAAACGGCGCCCTAAATCAAATAGATGAATGTGAAGATCAGGATCCAGACCAAATCAACGAAGTGCCAGTACAGACCCGCGACTTCGACCAGGTTCGCCTTCGCCTGCGTCAGCTTGCCGGTCATGCCGCGAATCAGCAGCACGCTGTTGTACACGACGCCGCCGAAAACATGACAGCCGTGGAAGCCGGTGAGGATGAAGAAGGTCGCGTCGAACAGGTCGACCTTGATCGACATGCCTTTTATTTCGAGCAGATGATGCCACTCGAATGCCTGCATCCCCAGAAAGGTCAGGCCGCCGAGAACGGTCAGGGCCATGAAGTTGCGATACTTCGACATGTTGCCGTGCTGGATGGCGCCGAGCGCCTCGACCATCGTGACGCTCGAGCAGATGAGGATGAACGTCATGATCGCCGTGGTCGTGATGCCGAGAAATGCGGCGGGCGAAGGCCAATTGGGGTTGCCGATGCGAAGCGCGCCGTACGCGGCGATGGCCGCGCCGAAGGTCATCGCGTCGCCGGCCAGGAACGACCACATCCCGAGCTTGCCGAGATTTCCCGGCGTAAGCGACGGTTCCAGCTGGTCGGCCTGCATCGCGCCGTGTTCGTGAGTCTCTACTGCGGCAGCCTGGCTCATCGCAACCATCCTCTTTGGGGCAAATAGCTATAGTCAGTGTTCATTCGAAATGACTACTTGGTAGTTGATTTCCGGTCCTGGCGCTGCGACCGCCGATAGACAAAGTAAGTAATCCCGCCGATAGCGGCAAACGACACGTAGGGCGACACCAGCATGAACAACACGCTGGCCTTGTATGCGTGGAACGCGGCATCGCCGTCCGACAGCCCGCACGTCGCACACGCGTTCGCCAGGCGAGGTGCGGCAGCGACTACAGCACTCAACATAGTAATCGCCGCGGTCTTGAGCTTTGTACTTTTCAACATCACGTTCTCCCGGCAAGCAACAAAAAACAAAAACCTACATTAGATATACCAGCCCAAACAGGACCGGCCAGACTGCGCAGACGAAATACCAGTACACGGCGCATAGCTCAATCCCGTGGGCGTTGCGCGCATTGTATCTGCCGCCCATCGCAAACCACACCACGCATGCGAGCCAGATGACGCCGGCGGTCACGTGCGCGCCGTGGCATCCGATCAGCAAATAGAAAGTGCCGCCGTACATGCCGCTGGAAAGCTTGAGACCGTGCGCAACCAGCCGCACCCATTCGCTGCCCTGCACGGCCAGAAACGTAACGCCGAGCGCGAGCGTCGCCACCAAATAGCGGCGCGTCAGGCGCTGGCGGCTGCGATGCACCGCGCGCAGCGCGAGCGTCATCGTGAGCGCGCTCGACAGCAATACGAAAGTGTTCACCCAGGTGACCGCGATCGGCAGGCGCGGCAGAGCCGGCGGAGGCCAGAAGGCGGATTGCATGCGGAAGACCAGGAAGGCGCCGATGAGGCCGCTGAACAGCATCATCTCGGACGCGATCAGCATCATGATCGCGAGCATCGCGCTGCTGATGAACGGTCGCTCGATCTGATCGCCGTTCGCGCCGGAGTCAGACGACCGCCCGCGGCGGATTGGCGCCACGAACGGGCGAACTTTCGCTGAGGCTGTCACGCTCGGCGCCATATCAATTATGCTTCACGATAATCGTCACTACTGAGACCGCTACCAACAAAACCATGATGCCGATCAGGATCTTCAGCGTCCGCCAGTTTTCTGCTTTGCGCTCTTCGCGCGTCACCAGAGTAGGCATTCGAATACTCACACGCGATCCAGTACGAGTACTAACAACACGATCGGCAAATAAACTAACGACGCGAGGAGCAATCGTCGCGCCGCTTTGGAATTGCCGGGCGAACGGACCATTGCCACTCCAAATGCCAGCATCCAGATGCCCAGCGCGGCTCCGATAACCAGGTAAGTAATTCCGGCAAAGCCAAGCATGGTCGGGATGATCGCCACCGCGATGAGTCCAAGGCTTCCAGCGATGACGATAGGGTTCGAAGCATTTCCGCCGCGCGCATTGTCTTGCGGAAGCAAGTGGATGCCGGCGCGCGCGTAGTCGGTGCGATACAGCCGCGCGACCGCGAACGTATGCGGCAACTGCCACAGGAACATGATCGCGAACAGAATCGTCGGTTCCCAGCCGAGGCCGCCGCGCGCCGCGGCCCATCCCGCCACAGGCGGCAGAGCGCCGGGAATCGCGCCGACGATGTTGCACATCCAGGTGTAACGCTTCAGCGGAGTGTACGCGCCGAGGTAAATGATCGTGACCGCGGCAATCACCACGGTGCAGAGCAGGTTCGTCGCGAGCAGCAGATAAACGAGGCCGGCCGTCGTCGCGCTCACGCCGAACACCAGCGCTTCGGCCGGCCGCATCCTCATATCTGGCAGCGGGCGATGACGAGTGCGATCCATCATCGCGTCGGTGTCGCGCTCGACGTATTCATTGAGCGCGAGCGTCCCGCCCGCGGCCAGTGCGGTGCCCGCGAGCAGATTCAGCGCGAGCGTAATATCGAATCCCGCGCGTCCACCGAGATAGAAACCTGCCAGCGTCGTGACCAGCACCATCAGCACGACGCGCGGCTTGGTCAGCTCGAAGTAATCGCTCACGTGGCCGCGAGGCAGAGTCAGCGCGGATTCGGCGGTCGCGACTTTGGCGCTCACGCGGTCACCTGCCGTTTGAGGACGCGCGAAGTCGCGTGCGACTCAAGCGCGTAGTCGCGATGAGGCGTCCCGAGAATGCGATACGCACGAAGCGTCAGCGTCAGGCTGGTCGCGAGGACCGCGGCGCCGACCGCGACGTGGCTGGTGGTCGGGATCACCGAGCGGCCGCTCCAGATTGTGATCGCGCCGAGACAGATCTGGACGACGAGCAGCAGGAACATCCCGAGCGCGGGGCGGCGCAGCGCGACGACCTCGCGATGAGTCCGCAGCACGCGCGTAAGCGTCCACAAAACCATCGCCGTCACGACTACCGCGCCGCATCGATGCGCAAAGTTGATCGCGATGAACTCGTTCCAATACGGCGGCACCACGTAGCCGAACGAGAGTGGAAAATCGGGGATGACGAGTCCGGCGCTCATGTGCCGCATCACCGCGCCGACGAGAATTTGCGTATAGATGACGGCGGTCGTCGCGGCGGCGAGCGCCGGCAGCGAGATGCGTGACGGCGGATCGTCGACGTGCGGGGTCGAATCCCAGCGCGGATTGGTGAAGATAGCGATCGACACCATCAGGCAGAACAGCGCCTGGGCAGTGGCGGCGTGCGTCACTGCGATCGCGAGCGGCAATTCGAGCAGGACGGTGATTCCGCCGAGGATGGCCTGCACGATGATCAGCCCGAACGCGAGCATGACAAGTCTGCGGACCCATCGTCGAGGCTCGGCGCGCCACGCCCACGCCATCAGCACCAGCGTGAGAATCACAACCGTCCCGGCGGCGAGGCGATGACCATATTCGAAACGGATGCCGCCCTGCCACGCAGGAATGAGTTTGCCGAACGCCAGCGGCCAGTCGGGAACGGCGAGCGCGGAGCCGGTCGAGGTGACGAGGCCGCCGACGAAGATGAGGCAGAAGGTGGCGCCCGCGGTCAACACCGCAAATCGATGCAGTCCGCGCGCCTTATCCACCTCAGTTGGCGACTGATTCATCACTAGCTATTCGACTGACTAATCCGCCGCGGCCGTCGAGTGTTCTATCAACTGAGATTGCGGCAGAAAATCTTCCGCAACCTCGGGCGAGCTGTACTCGTACGGTCCACGATAAACGACCGGCACCGGACCCGGCCAGTTGCCGTGCGGCGGCGGCGAAGGCGTCGTCCACTCCAGGGTATTCGCGTTCCACGGATTCTCGGGGGCCTTCGCCCCCTTGTAATAGCTGTAGATGATGTTCGCGAGGAGCAGGAACTGCGCGGCGCCGAGCACAAAGGCGCTGATCGAAATGAATTCGTTGATCGGAATGATCGGCTTCAGAAAATCGTACTGCTGGGGATTGTAAATGCGGCGCATGTGCCCGGCCATGCCGAGGATGTGCATCGGGAAGAATGTGCAGTTGAACGCCACGAAGGTGATCCAGAAATGAACCTTGCCCAGCTTCTCGCTCATCATCCGGCCGAACATCTTGGGATACCAATAGGTAATTCCCGCGAAGATCCCGAACAGGCTACCGCCGAATAGTACGTAGTGAATATGCGCGACAATGAAGTAAGTATCGTGGATGTACATATCCACCGGCGTCGACGCCATCCAGATTCCCGACAGCCCGCCGATCACGAACATCGCGACGAATGCCAGCGCGTTCATCATTGCGGCCGTGTAATGGATGTTGCCCTTGTAGAGGGTGCCGAGCCAATTGAAGGTCTTAATCGCAGACGGCACCCCGATGATCATCGTAGTGATCATGAAACTGCTGCCGAGCGCCGGATCCATCCCCGACTGGAACATGTGATGGCCCCAAACGATCCACGACAGGAACGCGATCGCGATCATCGCGTAGGCCATCGCGCGGTATCCGAAGATGGGCTTGCGCGAAAACGTCGCGATGATCTCCGAGGTGATCCCCATCGCGGGCAGGATCATGATGTAGACCTCGGGATGGCCGAAGAACCAGAAAAGGTGCTGCCAGAGCAGCGGCTCGCCGCCGCCCGCGGGCAGAAAGAAATGCGTGCCGCCCATGCGATCGAACAGCAACAGCGCGAGCGCCGTCGTCAGCACCGGCAGCGCGAGCAGCAGCAGAATCGCCGTGATGAACAGCGACCAGATCACCAGCGGCATGCGGAAGAAGTACATCCCCTTGGTCCGCATGTTGATGATCGTCGTGATGTAGTTGATCGAGCCCATCAGCGACGACGCGCCGAGCACGATGAGGCTGATACACCACAAGTCCTGGCCCCAATCGACGCCGGTGTAGATAGGCACCGCGCTCAGGGGAGCGTACGAGGTCCAGCCCGCGGCGGCGGGACCCGCGGGCACAAAGAACGAGGACAGAATGATCACGCCTGCGACCGCGCCGACCCAGAACGACAGCATGTTGAGCTTGGGGAACGCCATGTCGCGCGCGCCGATCATCAGCGGGATGAGAAAGTTGCCGAAGCATCCGACCAGGATGGGCATCACCACGAAGAAAATCATGATGGTGGCGTGCATCGTGAACATCGCGTTGTAGGTGTTGGGCGGTATCGCGCCGTCGTACATGAACGGCTCGGGCACCCAGTGAAAGCCGGGGACCGCGGTTTCGGGAAACGCCAGTTCCCACCGCATCAGCATCGCCATCAGGCCGCCGATCGACATCATGAACAGCGCCATGAACAGGAACTGCCGCCCGATCATCTTGTGATCTTCAGAAAAAATGTACGTGCGCCAAAAGCCGAGCGCATGATGCTCCTCGTGGGCGCCGTGTGCCGCAACCGCTGCCGTGCTGCTCATCTTTGGACTAGCTCCTCCGCGCGACGTGGCCGGCGAGTGCGTGTTTCACTTGTTTTGCGAGTACTGGTCTTTGAGCCACTTGTCGAAATCCTCTTGCGACTGGACCGTCAGATTGCCCTTCATCCCCGAATGCCCGAAGCCGCACAGCTCCGCGCATGGAATTTCGTATTGCCCGACCTCGGTCGCCTCGAACCAGACGTGAATGATGCGCCCAGGGACGGCGTCCTGCTTGAGGCGCATGTTCGGGACGAAAAAGCTGTGAATGACGTCCTTCGAGGTCAGGTCGATCCGCACGACCTTGTTGACCGGCACGTGCAGTTCGTTGTCGACCTCGAAACTCCTCTTGGTGCCGAATTTACCGTCGGGTCCCGGGTAGGTGATTTCCCAATTGAACTGCTTTCCAACCACCTGGTAGAACACGTCGCCCGGCGGCCCATGCTCCTTGATATCGGCCCACGTCGAGCGGCTCATGAACGCCAGGACGATCAGAATCACCGCAGTCGCCGTGGTCCATATGATCTCGAGACGCGAATTGCCTTCGATATACTCCGCCTTGCGGCCGGGCCGCGCGCGATAGCGAATCATGAAGACGACCATCGTGATCATTACCGCGACCCAAACGACCATCACGATCCAGAAGATCAACTCGAAGAGGAAGTCGATCTGAGGACCGAAGGTCGAGATATCGTGCGGAAAGTACAAGTGCTCGAGCATCGAAGCGTCACCTCTGCGCTAGCAAAGTGCAAATGCCGGACGAACGTTCACCGCGCCGATCAATGGGGGCGAGGCGACGTTCAACGGCTTCGGATTCATGAATTCGGAGCGATTATGCCCGTCAACACCACGATTAGTGAAATGAAAAATCTTTGTCCACCAGCACCAGCCCCGCTTAATCAACGCCGACATGACGCTCACATTTCGCCAGCGAATTCAAGCGTTTCGCGGTCGCAGGTTCGCCATTTCTGCGCGTCCGTCAATCAAGCAACGACGCACGATTGGCGGGAACAAGTCTTTGGGCTACAGGTATTCGAGTAAGAGGAGGTCTCGGTCTCATGGCTGATCGCGTGGCAACGCTTTCCCAATGCTTCGAAGCGCAGGTGCAGAAGTACGGCGCGCGCGCATTCTTGAAGGACAAGCGCGACAAAGTCTGGACGGACCATTCGTGGACCGAAGTTTCCGAGGCCGCCGGAAAGTTGCGCGCCGGCCTGCTCGGCCTCGGCGTGCGCCCCGGCGATCGCGTCGCCATCCTCTCCGACAATTGCCCCGAATGGATCGTCGTCGACCAGGCTGTGCTGGGCCTCGGCGCGATCGTCGTGCCGCTCTACACGACCAGCGGCGTCGAGGAGACCGCCCACGTCATCAGCGATTCGGGAGCGAAAGTCATCGCGGCCAACGGGCCCGAGATGATCAAGAAGCTGCTCGGCCTCGGCGCCTCGATTCCTGATGTCACGACGATTGTCGCGATGCATCCGGGCGCGGAGTCCGCGCCTGCCGCCAACGGAACGCCCGCCGTCATGCCCGCGGCGTCGGTGAGCGCCGAGACGCCGGCGGCGATCGTCGAGGGCAGCAGCGAGGATCTCGCGACGATCATCTATACGTCGGGCACGACGGGCGCGTCGAAAGGCGTGATGCTCTCGCACGGCAACCTGCTTGCCAACTCCGAGGACTCGCTCGCCGCGCTTGGGCTCAACGACACCGACATGACCCTGTCGCATCTGCCGATCGCGCACTCGTTCGAACGAACGGCCGGCTATTACACCGTGGCTCTGGCTGGAGGAACGATCGCGTTTGCCGAGAGCCTCGGGCAAATCGCATCGAACCTGACCGAGGTCGAGCCGACCGTGGTGCTTACGGTGCCGCGCCTGCTCGAAGTAATACACAGCCGCGTGATGCGCACGGTCGAGACCTCGCCGCCGATGCGCCAGCGACTGTTCAGAATGGCGCTCGCGGCGGGCGAGCAGGCGGCCGAATATCGCAATCGCGGGAAGCCGGTTCCTCCACTGCTGGCGCTCTCGATGGCGTTGTTCCGGCGTTTGGTCTTCGCGCGAGTGCGCGCAATTTTCGGAAGTCGAATCCGCTACCTGATTTCCGGCGGCGCCCCGCTGCCCACCGAGATCAACCGCTTCCTGTCCGCGGCCGAAGTTCCAATCGTCGAGGGATACGGCCTGACCGAGGCGGCCCCCGTCGTGGCGGTGAATCTGCACAACGGCAAGACCCGAATCGGCACGGTGGGACTGCCGCTCGCGCGCATCCAGGTCGATACCGCCCCCGACGGCGAGTTGCTGCTGCGCGGGCCGAACATCATGAAGGGCTACTACAAGCTCGAGGCCGAAACGAAGGAAGCGATCGACGAAAACGGATGGCTCCATACCGGCGACATCGCGAAGGTCGATGTCGAGGGTTACATCTCGATCACCGACCGCAAGAAGGAAATCATCGTGCTGTCGGGCGGCAAGAATATTTCGCCCGCCTACGTCGAGAGCAAGCTGACGGGCGACAAGTTCATCAGCCAGGCTTGTGTGATCGGCGACCGCCGCAAGCATCTGGCGGCGCTGGTCGTGCCCGATTACGAAAATCTGGGGGACTTTCTCGCGGAGAACAAACTGGATCCAAAGAATGCGGACGCGCTGGCGAAATCACCAGCATTGCGAACCTTGGTACAGGGTCGGATTCGCGAAATCAACAAGCAGCTCTCGGACGTTGAAGCGATCGCGGCGTTCACGATAGTCCCGCAGCCATTCAGCCAGGAAACCGGCGAACTGACCCCGTCCCTGAAGGTCCGCCGCAAGGTAGTTCAGGCGCACTTCAAAGATCAGATCGATTCAATGTACGGAGAGTGATTACTCCCTCGCTCGAATCGAAGAACCTAACCCCTAACCCCTTCCCGCGCGGGAAGGGGAACCAGATTTTTTCCGTTTACTGGGTGCAGGGGTCACCCCTGCCGAGGGTGCGGGGCGAGGAGCCCCGCTTTCCAACTAACGTGCTCTACTTGTTGCCGTTCTCAGCGGCGAGGATCGCGTGAATCGTCGTGAGATGCTTGACCATGTAGGCGCGCTTGCCCTTGGGCGTGACGACTTCGATATCGTCCTCGGCCGCCTTGCCGATTAGCGCGCGCCCAAGCGGCGACGACAGCGAGATGCGATTTTGCGCGCCGTCGACTTCTTCCGGCACGACGATCTCGAACTCCGCGATACCGCCCTCATCGAGATCCTCGAGCCGCACGCGGCTGCCGAGGCCGACGGTGTCGCGCGGAATCGTCTCGAGATCGATCATCGTGAGCTCCGCGATTCGCGTCTCCAGGTTGCCGACCCGCGCGCGCAGAAACTCCTGGCGCTGCTTCGCCATCGCGTATTCCGCGTTTTCCGACAAGTCGCCGTGCGCGCGCGCGCGCTCGAGTTCCTTGGGCAGGTCCACGGTGAGCTCGCGCTTGAGGGTCTCGAGGTCTTTTTTGAGCCGCTTGATTACCGGTAGTTCAGCCATCGATACATTCTTCCTGAATCCAGTATATATCCTATACGATTCGCCACGCTCGCGAGCGACTCGGTAATCTCTTCTTAACCTGCGTCAATCCGCGACGATCGAAGTCAGGCTCCGATTCACTCCGGTCACGCTCTGAATCTTGTGCACGATCAGCTCGCCGAGCGACGTCACGTCCGCGGCTTCCGCAATTGCGATAATGTCGTGCGGCCCCGTGACCGCGTGCGCGACGGAAACTCCGGGCACGCCTCGAATCTTGGCCGCGACCTCGCGCGCCTTGCCCGGTGACGTGTCGATAAGGATGAATGCCTTCACGGCCATGCTCGTTCCCTCCCTGCGCACGCCTCCCCCGGCGCGCACGCGCTGCTAGCGCGGTGGCGGAATCAAGGTACCCTTCTCATCATATACATAAAAACCGCGGCCCGACTTGCGCCCGAGATATCCGGCGTCCACGTATTTTTTCAGCAGCGGGCACGGCCGGTACTTGTCGTCGCCCAGCACCCGATGCATCACCTCCATGATCGCGAGGCAGGTGTCGAGCCCGATCAGGTCCGCCAGCTCGAGCGGGCCCATCGGCTGGTTGGTGCCGAGCTTCATCGCAGTGTCGATATCGGTCACGCCGCCGACGCCCTCATACATCGTGTAAATCGCTTCGTTGATCATCGGCAGCAGCACGCGATTTACGATGAACCCCGGGAAATCCTGCGCGGTCATCGTGGTCTTGCCGAGCTGCTCGGCGAGCGCGCGGGTCTGCTGAAACGTCGGTTCCGAGGTCGCCAGTCCGCGAATGATCTCGACCAGCTTCATCGCCGGCACCGGGTTCATGAAATGCATCCCGATGACGCGGTCGGCGCGCGACGTCTTCGCCCCCATCTTGGTAATCGAAATCGACGACGTGTTCGAGGCGAAAATCGTCTCGGGCGGGCAGACCTTGTCGAGCTTCTGCAGCAGCGCAATCTTCGCGTCTTCGTTTTCGATCACCGCCTCGATCACGAAGCCGACTTTGGCCAGGTCCTCGAGATTGGTGGTCGTCTCGACGCGGCGCATCACGCGTTCGCGCTCTTCGGGCTTGAAGCGGCCGCGCTCGATCATCCGGTCCAGGTTGCGCGCGATCGAATCGACCCCGCGCTTGCACATCTCCGGCGCGATATCGTGCATCACGACCGCAATTTCCGCCTGCGCCGCGACCTGTGCGATTCCCGCGCCCATCTGCCCAGCCCCGACTACGCCGATTTGCTGCAAACTCATTCGTCTCTCCGCAGACCACGCACCCGCGAACTAGAGGTACGGGATATAATTCTTGAGCGAGCTAAGCAACGCCGCCACGTCGGCCTCGTCGCCCAACTCGCGGCACAGGATCTCGTAGTAACCCTTAATCCTGCCGCGCTCCTGGTTCTCCGGCGCTTCCGCAAGCAACGCCTGGAAGTCTTTGAGAATCGCCTGTGCTTCGAGTTTTTTCTTGACCGGAATCGCCTCGTCATCGACGGCAATCAGCAACCGGATATGATCGATCATCCGATTCATTACGGCGAAGTCGCTGCGATCTTTTTCCATGGTCGATTCTGCGATCTAATGATGGTCGGGCGGCTCCTCACCGCCGACCCAGGTGCCCGCGCCGCCGCCGCTGCGCATCGCAGTTCGCACCTTCATCACATCTTCGGGCGATTGCCGCCCCGGCATCCCGAGGTTGCGCATCAGAACGTTCGTCATGCTCGAGGTCAGCCGGTCGCGGATGGTAGGTTCGGCGCCGATTTGTGCGTCCAGCACAACATCGACCTGCTCACGAGTGAGTCCTTCCTCGACGAAAATGTCGACCAGCCCGGCCAATCCGACTTCACCGCCTGCACGATCCACGATGGCGACTACTTTCGCACACGGTGTGCAGACGCGGCGGATAAGGCCGGCGCGCTTGCTGCAGTAGACGCATCGCATCGGGAGATTGACCGCCTCACTCAACCCTGAAACAGAAGACCCTAAAAAAAAGCGGCCGTGCGCGGGCCCGCTTCACTTTTGACGCTACTACCGCCTCCGCACCGTCGCAAGTATGAGCAAGATCGTCTCGTTGACATCGCGAAGAGTCGCGACTACTATCGGAATTGAGAATCATTCTCAGAATTATCGCGCCATGACACAAACCGCTGTCGCCTACTTCTTCTACTCGCTTGGCATCCTCTTTCGCGAAGGGATGGAGGCGATGCTGGTGGTGGTCGCGCTCGCCGCCGGCACGCGCGGCGCGGGGCGAATCGGCCGCGCGCGCGACATTTACGCGGGCGCCGCAGCCGCGATCGTCGCGAGCATCATGCTGGCGTGGGCGGTCAATCATCTGATCACCGACGACGCCAGCGACACGCTCGAAGGCGTCTTCCAACTGTTCGCCGCCGCGACGCTTTTCTACGTCAGCTCGTGGATGACCTCGAAGGGCCAGTCCGATCGCTGGATGAAGTTCATATCGCACCAGCTCGAGAGCGCCGAGCGCAGCACGATTCCCGGTATCGCGCTCGGGCTCACCGCGTTTCTAGCCGTGATGCGCGAAGGCGCGGAGACGATCGTCTTCTTTCAGGCGCTGACCAACGGCGCGACCGGAGTTGCCGAGCGTCACGCAGTGGCCGCCGGCATCGCCGCGGCCGCGGTCGCGCTGGCGATATCGTTCGTGGTCATCAGGCGCGCGGCCGACAGAATCCCGATGAAGATTTTCTTCCACACGACTTCGATCATGCTCTACGCGCTGGCGATCGTGTTTGTCGGCCAGGGCGTCGCGAGCCTGCAGGAAGCGTCGGTGGTGCCGGCCACGTTCGTAGACTATGCGCCGACAATTCCGATGCTCGGCCTGTTCCCGACGATTCAAACGCTCGGAGCACAGGCGTTTCTGCTGATACTCGCACTGGCGTATGTGTTCGTTCCGCGCAACACCCCCGCCCGCCAGGTCAGGGTCGCGGAGCGCGCCGCGATGCAGCGCGCCCAGCGGGGTTAGCCCCGAGCTCGGGCGCATCCGCCCCATTAGGCGATGTCAACTTTGGTGGGGCGCAGGATGCGTCCCACTAATCGCATCCGCGCCGTCGTCGACTCGGGTTGTCCGTCCGTAGAGAGCTGGCGAATAACGAAGCGGAACGCGCCCGGTTCAGAGACGGTTGACAGATTTGTCAACCCACCCTAGAATTATGCATCGATGACCGAATTTGGGCAAATCTTACGCGAACTCCGGACGAAAAAGGGTTTGGGGATTAAGCGGCTAGCACCAGACTTGGGTGTGAACTACACCTACCTCAGCAAATTGGAAAACGGTGATTTGACTCCGTCGGAAGAGGTAGTCGGTCGAGTAGCTAAGTACTTTAACTACAACAGCGATCGACTGCTTCTCGCTGCGGGCAAGACCCCACCCGAGATCCTGAGGATCCTACGCGAAAATCCCGACCAAGCGACTAAATTTCTTCGTGAGCGGTTTGGTGGGAGACGGGATGCCAGAGGAAAATCGTGAAGCCTATCTGCGGCTGATCGAGAAAATCACTGTTCTCGACAATCGCTTCGCAGACCTCAAGCGAGTGAATGCTATTGGAGGAGGCGGATACTTTTCATTGGTTTTTGAAAGCGTGGATCAAACCTCAAACAGGAAAGTGGCTATCAAGTTTTACAACCCTCATCATCAGGGCAACGCCTATCGATTGGAGTCGTTCAAGAGGGAAGCGAAGCTACTTGAGGAAGTTACCGGTAGCAAAGACATCATCGACCTAGTCGCGCCTCTCTCCGAGTTTGTTCACAGGGAAGAGCTCGAGAGTGGGATACCGTTCGAAATCCATTTTCCTTACTACGTCCTTGAACTCGCGAGCTCAGACGTGGAATCCGCTATCGCTCAGGGCGGCTGGAGTGCCGAACGAATCTTGCTCGCATTTCGAGGCATGTGCAGAGCGAGCCAGCGTATTCATCGCCTTTTGGTTGCTCATCGTGATTTAAAGCCCTCCAATTTTTTGGTGATGTCTGACAAATCAATCAAACTTGCGGATCTGGGTGCCGCACGCCGAATCGACGGCGTCACTGATCCACTCTCTGCTTCTTATATGTGGCCTCCGGGAGATAAGCGATACGTAGCACCCGAGATGTTCGCGTTGTTGCATGACGCGGATCCGGCGATTGCGTTCGGCGCAGACATATACTCCCTAGGTGCCATTCTTTTCGAAATGTTCTCGGGTAGTCAATTGGTTAACTTCTTGTTTGATGGACCTTATACGGAAGAGCTGATGGAGGTGATGCGAGCGGTTTCTTCCGAGAAGCGACGTGGAACTTATCAAAACTTCGTTGAAAGCATAGCCGCGGGGCATCCCCTTCCCAGTCTGGCTGCCTTCGGTTCCAACATTCCGCGCTGTATTCGAAGCCAGTTGGATGAACTCTATATGTCTATGGCCAATTTGGATTATCGGAAGCGTCTTTGCGACTATAGAACCATCTTTCGTAAGATCGACGTCTGTGTGTGGATTCTGCGTCACGAGGAACAATATCGGCGCTGGCGCGATCAGAAACATCGTCGGCAGGACAAACGCCCGTAACGCTGGACCTGGGAGTATAGCTGTGCTGCAAGAAGACAATACTGGTAACGGTGAATTCGCGCGTTTCCGCCCGAAGTTTCGACTCGATCCGCCAAAGGCGCCGTATCTCGTCCGAATGCCGATCTCGATTGAACTCGGCCAAGGAATTAGTGCTGAGTGGCTGATAAGCGAACCTGAGGGAAGGACATCGGGCCAAAGCAACGTTATACTTGACGAAGTGATCTCGCGAATCGCGGGGGAAGTAGCTCGGCATCCTCGGAGTGTTCGCGCTAAGGTCAACCTTGCTACCGCGCTCATCAATGCTGGCCGTACGGATGACTCCGTTGATCAGTTGAAAGACGCCCTACGCTTGGAACCGCTCAATTACGCTGCGCAGCTTACGATGGCGCGGGTTTTGATCGTGAATGGGCGACTAACCGAAGCCGAAGAGATCTACCACAGGATCAATGCTATAGGGGAATCCTCGCAAGACCCGATTCCGTTGATGGGTCTCGTCTATATCGCCATACAGCGCAAGGATTTTGACAAAGCCGTTGAGCTACTTAAGCGACTTACTGGTTTTGGCTCGACATCCACAATGGCGCGATACCATCTTGCGACGATCTTCATGGATCAAGACCGTTATAGAGAAGCAATCGGGAATCTTCGAGAAGCCATCCGAAATGATGTTCGTACGCCTGCACTGTATGAAGCACTCGGCGTAGCGTACGCCTCGATGAGGAACTGGGGCCGATCGGCTCGCGCATTCAACACTGCGTTGACGCTCGGACCTGGAACTGCCGAAACAATTCGCGCTCTTTGCTTGATTCTCTTTCAACAGGGCGAGCATGAACATGCGGTGCCACTGCTAGAGAGCCTGATCTCAAAATACCCCGATGACTCCAAGGCACGAGAAATGTTGGCTCAGTCATTTCTTACGTCTGAGAAATATAAGCCCGCGAGAGCTCAATTCCAGCTTGCGATCGAGTCAATGAAAAAGGAGCACTCGGAAAAGTCTATTCATGGCGCCTGTATCGCGAACAACATAGGCGTATGTTGCGCCTTTCTCGACGACCTCTCAGAAGCGGAGCGGTGGTACAAGTATTCGCTCGAACTGGGTGAAGACAAGCTCGCGTTCCCTTTCAGTAACCTCGCCCGAGTGTACATGCGGAAGGGTTTGCGCGGCGAGGCTTTAGAGCTTGCAGAGCGATCCATAAAGCTGTTCCCAAAAGATGAAGATACACGTTTTGTGCACGCAACTTGCTTAGTTGAGAATGGTCGTGTTGAGGAAGCGATCGAGGCGCTACAACGAACGATTGGCGAAGGGCATCCTACGTCTCGATTCTTCGCTACTCTGGGTGTGTTGCTAGCCGATCAGAAGAGGGATACCGCCAAGGCGAAAGAAATCCTTCTGAAAGGACATCAGCTATACCCTGCTGATCCTGTAATCGGAAATAATCTAGCTTATGTATGCTTAATGCGAGAGGAAATAACCGAAGCGCGACGCATTCTCGAATCTTTTCAGGTTGAGAATATCGAGCCGACTGGTCGAGTCGCAATGACAGCTACGTGGGGTCTTTTGCATATCTGGGAAGGCGATCTCGAAATGGGAAGAAGTGAATACAGGATAGCAGAAGAGATAGCTAATCGGGCTGGAAATCGAGCTCTGGGCAAAAGGGCGATGCAAAAGATGCATTTGGAGTTAGCGCGTGCATATTTGAGACGGAATGATCTAGAGCACGCTATGCTGGAGACATCTGCTGGTCTTAACATAGGAGAAAAAACTACCTACCGAGAAGATCTGGAAGTATTGAACGAAGTACTGTATGGCGTTCTGGCGAAACTTGCAGCGAAGAAGCGTACAGAGGAGGAACGATAACCGCACGACGGGGACGCCCCCTCTCGAGCGGAGCATTCCTGCGCGCAACGCTGCTGCGCGGCAGCGTCAGGGGTGAGGAGCGGGGGGCGATGCAGCGGGCGCCGCGGGGTTTTTTATGGCGCCGAGCTGGGCGCGGCGGCGACGGAGTCGCCGCCGCCGAACAGGACCGTTTCCACGTCGGAACTCAGCTTCTCGGAGATCACCAGCGCGCGGAAGCCCATCCGCGTGCATTGATCGACCATCGGGTCGCGCGCTACCGCGCTCTGTCGCGCGCGTTTGAGCGCGATGCGCAAATCCTGCGTGCGATCGAGCAGGACCGACAGCCGCGCCTCGACGATCGCAGCCGAGTTGCCGCCGCCCGTCGCAAGATCGAGCGCCAACGACTCGTCGTGCTCCGAGTCGGCAAGCGCATGCAGCGCATTCTTGATTTCGGTGCACGCCGCTTCAGGACCATTCTCGGGCCCGGCTGACAAATCAGCAGCAAGAGCTGGTTGATGCGGGACAAGCAGCACCGCAGCAAGCACGAGTAGCATCCGGGTAGATACTAAAGAACGTTTTCCTCGCTGCTCTCGTAGCCGAGCGAATTCAGGAACGCCTCTTTCTGGCCGGACGGCATGATGTAAATTCCGTCCCATCCGCAGACCTCTTCGCAGAGCAGGCATCCGACGCAGGTCTTTTCGTTGACCCGCACCTTGCCGAGATAGACCGCCGTGTTCTCCGGCGACGGCGCGATGCAATCGAACGGGCAAACGTCGACGCACACGCCGCATCCGTTGCAGTTGTCGGGATGGACGACGGCGACCGGGCGTTCGGCGCGCTTCAGCACGTGGGTTATCTCGTTGTGATTGTTCATGATCGCGTCGTCGGGGCAAATCACCCCACACGCACCGCAATCGATGCACATCGCGGCCTCGATATAATAGACCTTCTTCGACAGGCCCGAGATGGCGCCGGTGGGGCAGCGCTTTTCGCACGCGCTGCATCCGGTGCAATTCTCGGCGATGATCGTAAATGGCATTTTTTTCCTGGTGGCCTACTTCCGCATCTCGTCGATGATGCGTTCGCGATGGCCGTGCTCGATGAGCTGGTCGTTGCGGCGGGCCTGCTTGAGGGCGATATACGTGAAGAACATCACGAGGATCATCATGGCGATGATCGGGATGTTGTCGGGAACGGTCAGGATTTCGAGAAACTGCTGAAACCCGGTAATTTGCACGATAGAAACCTCGACAGTCTGTTCAGTCTTCCGAGATCAGAGTTACCAACGCCATTAGCCGATGTCAACTTTGCCGCGGCGATGGATACGTTGGGCTTATCGCATCGCGCGCCGGCGGCCGTGATGAAGAAAAGTAACATTGTTCTAAAGTTAGAAATCGGTTCGATTTTGTCGAAAACCGTCTTCTCCTGCACTGTCTCTTCTTTCTCTTCCGTTCGGCGGGTGCGAACGCATTGGCAGAACGTGATGACAACGGTGGTTGGCTGGAGCGAACCTGCGCGCGCCGTGGCTGTGGATGGTGAAAGGAAAGAGTCGAGCATCGCTCACATTCTGACAGCATAATTTGGAAAGCGTAAGGCGTAAAAGTTCAGGGGTTGCTGGAAGTGTTGTTATCGTGAGCAGCGGGGAGAATGACACTTGGTCGGATGTTCCGAAGGCCGTCAGGCGGAGCCAACTTTGTGGCAAAGGATGCGTCACCGCTAATCGCATCCCGCGCTGCGTCTAACGAGGGGAACTTCTGCGCCCGATGTCTCGGCCGTGCCTGGTAACGCGCTTAAGTGCAATATTACTATCGACCGGACGAGCGCGTCGGGCCGGTCAGGGAATCTTCCGGATCTTGGTCCGCGCCGATCAGAGAGGGGCTTTCGGTCCGTTCATCTGAAGATGGCGAGTCTTCAAATGTTAGGTCTTCACCCGCTTCAAACCAACGTTGCTTATCACCCGGCGTAAATACTTTGACCCCACCTTTGCCAACAACCGAAACCCTTGTATCCACAACCCTTAGAACAGCACTTTCTTCGACGGCCACTACTGGGTTCTTGCGAACTTGATGGTACTCCCGGATTCGCAGGTCTCTCGTTTCGCTGTGTGCTGCATCTGATGCGCTTCGCTCAACATAGTGGGGGTTTATGTTGAACCTCACCAAATCTAGTGACTCGAATTGGGTCATCCCCACTACATTCCAGTCGTTGGTAGTCAGGATGTTTGGTCCAGCCACATTCGCCCCGGCACTTGAACCAACATACGGCAATCCGTTCCGGACTCTTTCACGTAGGACATCTAGCAAGCCCGATTGATACAATCGTTCTAGGAGCGCGTAGGTATTGCCTCCGCCGATCAAAATTGCATCAATCTTGTTGAGCTCATCGCGCCAATTGGAGTTCCACCGAATATGAACTAGTTCTCGCGAGACCGGCGGATCGGTTCCAATCAGACGTTCCTTAATGGCTCGAAAGTAATCTTCCTCATCAAAGAGATTCGCTGCCGATACAAATCCCAGTCTCTTCGATCGTCCCAAGAACCCAATCATTTCCTGTCGGCAATGCTCGAAAGATGGGGACCCGGTAGCACTAATCAAAAGTAGTTTCATTCTGTCTCTCAAATGTTTTGTTCTCAGTTTCAGACTTCCGCTATGAATCGGAACCCCTGCCAGGGCAATATGCCGGCGTCAAACTGCCAGGTGTCAGGCTGTGGATGACGCAGCGCCTCGGCGTCAGGATGCAAAGGAACGACAAACAACTTGAATCCATTAACTCTGGTGATAATTTTGATTCCGTCCGCAGGCGCGGTTGCATTCAACACAAACTGTCCAGGTACTCGAATTGCTCTCTCAACTTGGTACCTCACCGTAATGTTGCGTCGAGGAGGTATATGCACCTGAGCAACGAGTTGCATCTCCTGGCTGGTTCGCTTAAGTGTCAAATTCCTTTTGATAACGGGCTCGTTCTGTGCGGACGGAGGTGTTGCCAAGACTGCTTTTGTCTCGTCTGCGTTCGCGTCCACCAACGATTTGTTGTGTTCATCGGTGATTGTCACCGAGTTGAATTTAGGGATGTTTCTGTCCGGGATCGGAACGTCGAGGCTAACGGCTGCGAGAACCTCATACGGTACCCGTCGTTCATTCAGATTTTCGAGGTCGTAGGAATACGTGGCCGTAATGACTGCAATGCCGGCAGAAAGATCTAATTCTACGACATCTATATGAGCTTCCCAATTGCGGCGATATACGTCGGACCTGAATACGCTGTCAGCAATCTGAGTATAGATCTTTTCAGGGACAACTTTGGCATATGCGGCCGACAACACGTCGTATGAGATATGTTCCCGAAGGCGATTGCTAGTGTGGACGTCGATCACGACTGTCACAAAAACCGCTATCAGGACCGCAATACCGAAATCACGCAATACGTCAGCCCACGCACCGTCTTGATCTGACGCGGTGATCAGTTCCGCAATTCGGTCCTGAAGAGACTCTGTTGGTGCAGCAGCGGAAACGCTGGGAGGATGGGTATGATCGGGGGACATGATAGCTGACATGCTCTGCCCTATCCTGAATATCAGCATCTTCTCCTTATTTCCGCTTTCTTGAGACTGGTGTTTCCACTTGGCGGCTACAAAAAGAAGCAACACCCCAACGAGCATGCATATAACCATGAAGAAATAGAAGGTCAGGTTTTCTCGAGAAAGAGCCGCTCTGAGCCCGCTGGCGTCGTCCCGTGCCATTTCACCTACCCCCTATTGAACCCTTAACGTTCCCTCGAATCCAGCCGGCATTTTCATTCTTAATCTCCAAGAATTGCAACTCGCCTCGTAGGCTGGATGACCTCTCGGCAAGATACCACGTATTTGGCAGTTTTCAGGTCCGCAATGCGATCGAGGTGCTTGCAGCGCGGGGTTGCATGCGGGCAGAGTAGTTTTGCATGGCCGGTCAACCGCAAGCTTCGCCGTATACCGCCGCCGCGCCGCGCGGGGTTTTCAATCTCGCGTGGGGCGTGGTTGCGACGCTTTTGTCGGTGATATGGACCGGGATCTGTGCGATCTCCGCGGCGAGCGCGGCTTTGATAAACAAGCCGCACTGGGTGACCCTGGTCACTCGGGCGTGGGGGCGCGGGATAATCGCGGTTTCCGGAATCAAGGTTAAAATCGAGGGCCTCGAGAATCTTGACGGCCTGAAGTCGTACGTGCTGGTCGCCAACCATCAGAGCTTCTTCGACATCTTCGCGACCGCCGCGTTCATGCCGGGCGAGCCTCGTTTCGTCGGCAAAAAAGAACTGCTCAAAGTTCCGCTGGTCGGCTTCGCGATGCAACACGGCGGGCATATCCTCATCGACCGCGAGTCCGGCGGCAAGGCGATTCGCAAAGCGATTCAGATCATCCGCGGCGGCCTCGACGTCTGCGTGTTCGCCGAGGGCCATCGCTTCAACGACAACCGCGTGCACGATTTCGAAGAAGGGGCGGCGTGGCTCGCGATCCTGTCCAAGCTGCCGGCGGTACCGATGTCGATCAGCGGATCGGGGGTCTTTTACCCGCGCGGCGCGATATTCGTGACGCCGGGACTGACGATGCGCATGAGGATCGGAAAACCGATCCCGACCGAAGGAATGCGCAGCGCCGACCGCACCGAACTGACGCATCGGCTCGAAGAAGCGGTCCGCGCGACGTTCACGACCGAGGCGTGAGCGCTCGCCTAGCCGCTCTCCCATCGGGACCTCTCCCCTAGCCCCTCTCCCTTCTGGAGAGGGGAAGACCGGAATCTTGCGGATCGGGCGGGCGGCCATCTATACCAAGAGCTGAAGTCAGAGGAGGTCGAGCCATGACCGCAGCTTCTGTTCCCAAGGATTCGTCGGCGCTGTCTTATTCGGTGGTTGAGACCGCTTACGGTAAGGTTCGCGGAGTTGCCGCCAAGGGCGTCGCCAGCTTCAAGGGCGTTCCGTATGGCGCTTCGACCGCGGGACGCAATCGCTTCATGCCGCCGGTCGCGCCGGCGCCGTGGGCTGGAGTGCGCGACGCGCTCAGCTATGGACCGAGCGCGCCGCAGAATCCCTCGTCGATGCGCGGGCTGGTTGATCCACGGAGCGGATTCGCGGCGTACGCCGACGCCGATAGTATCGCGGAGAGCGAGGACTGCCTCGTGCTCAACGTGTGGACACGAGAAGCGCGCGACGATCGCCAGCGGCCGGTGATGGTCTGGCTGCATGGCGGAGGATTCCAGGCGAGCTCGGGCTCGCCGCCGATTTACGACGGCAGCAACCTGGTGCGGCGCGGCGACGTGGTCGCGGTGAGCGTCAATCATCGGCTAGGCGCGCTCGGTTACACGTATTTTGCGGGCATCGGCGGCGGCGAATTTGGCGCGTCGCGCAATGTTGGAATGATGGACCTGGTCGCGGCGCTCGAATGGGTGCGCGACAATATCGCGAAGTTCGGCGGCGATCCGCACAAGGTGACGATCTTCGGTGAGTCGGGCGGCGGGCAGAAAGTCTCGACGCTGCTCGCGATGCCGGCGGCGAAGAACCTGTTCCATCGCGCGGTGGTGCAGAGCGGTCCGGGATTCAAGATGAACAGCGTGCGCCATGCCGACGAGGTCGCGGAGATGCTGCTGGCGGAGCTTGGACTCAGCCGGGCGCAGGTCCGCGAGGCGCAATCGGTGCCGGTCGAGCGTATCGTGGCCGCGCAGGCGGCAGTCCAGGCCAAGCTCGGCGCGCGAGTCCCGGGCTTCATCCAGGGTTTCTCGCCGGTGGTCGACGGAGTCACGTTGCCGCGACATCCGTTCGATCCGACCGCGCCCGACGTTTCCAACGACGTGCCGCTAATCATCGGCTACAACCGCACCGAGATGACGCTGTTTGTCGCCGGCGATCCGAAGGCGTTCGCACTTGACGAGAGCGGGTTGCGACGGCGCGCGGGCCGTCTGCTGGGAGCGGACGCGGAGCGCGTGATCGAGATTTTCCGCAAGGAGAATCCCGGCGCGAGTCCCTCGGAGCTGATGTTCCTGATTGGAACCGAGTATCCGACCGCAGCCTACTCGAGAAAAATCGCGGAGCGCAAAGCGGCGGCGCACGGCGCGCCCGCATACCTGTACCGATTCGATTGGGAAACGCCGGTCGCAGGCGGGCGGCTCAAGTCACCGCATGCGCTCGAGATACCGTTCGTGTTCGACAACACCGCGCTGGCGCCGCGCCTGGCGCCCGATCGCCCCGACGTTACCGCCCTCGCGCATGCGATGAGCGATCGGTGGATAGCGTTTGCGCGCACTGGCGAACCCAATGCGGACGCGGCGCCGCGATGGCCGGCCTACGACGCATCGCAGCGCGCGACGATGATCTTCAACGCCGAATGCAGGGTCGAGAACGATCCCAATCAAGCACAGCGGCTGGCGATCGACAGTATCCTGTTTCCGCAGAGTGCGTGATCGAGCGACTTACGAGAACAAATCGCCGACCAGGTGGAACGGATACATAACCACCGAACCGACACCGTCTAGTACTGAACCGACCGTGTCGGAGGTGGAATTTGTTACCTGGTTCGTAGTGTACTCGGCCTGCTGCGACGCGCATCCGGTAAGCACGAAAAGCGCGCCCGCGGTTAGTAGAATCGGCATAATTCGCTTTAATTTCGACATAAATGCAATCTCCAGAGGTACTTGGAGATCTAATGAAGCAATGCCTGTGCCCGCGGGTTCTTGGAGGTCAGGCCTTGCGATCAAAGATGAACAAGGGGACCTGGTTGGCGAGTTTGGGATCTATCGCGAGGATGCGGCGTCCCGACTCGATCTGAATCGCGCCGGCGTCGAGGCCGGCAAGGTGAAAATTCGCGACCACCTGCTCGACGTCTTCCGCCTCGAGCCAGAGACCGACCATCCCTTCGCCCGCAGAATCGATCCTAGCGCCGGTGAGATGAATTTCCGCGCCGCCGACTTTCACTGACGCCGATTTGCCGTCCGCCGACTTCGTTACTGCGAAGCCGAAGTTCTTTTCGTAGATCGACGCGGCGTCCGCGAGATCCGAGGTCGCGACTTCGAGAGTGTCGAGGCGTTTGATCATCGTCACTGAAAAGGCAGGGCCGGATTGCTCCGGCCCCGTTTAAATCACCTCACCCCTAACCCCTCTCCCTTCAGGAGAGGGGAACAAAGGGAGCGTTAGCCCTTCGGCTTCATCGTGAAATTGGTCGTCGCCGTCGCGCCGTCTTTCACGCTGGCTTTCTGATCGTCGGTGCCCAGCGTTTCCTGCCACACTTCGACGGTGTAATCGCCCGGCGGCACGCCCGCGATCGAGTAGTTGCCCTTGTCGTCGGTCACCGCGAAGTACGGAGTGTCGGTCACGTACCACCATCCGTGCATCCAGTTGTGCACGTCGCAGGTGACCTTGATCACATCCGGTTTATCGACGACATGCTTAATCACTTTCTGGAACTTGGGCTGCGCCGCATTGAACTGGGATTCGCTGCCGACATAGGTGTGGATGTTGTGCAGAATCCCGTCCGAATTGGTGATATCCACGGTGCTGCCGGCCGGGAACGCGAGCACGTGCGGCAAGTAGTCGCATCCCTTCTGATCGAACTTTACTTCGGTGGGCTTCAGGTCGCCCTTGGCGCCCTTCACGATCACGACCGCGTTGGCGATTCCGCCGCTGGGATCAACGATCAGATCCTCGGTGAAGTGCGGATGGAGCGCGCAGACTTCCTTGTCCTTGGTCACCTCGACCGGCTTGGGCGCGGGCGCGGTGCCGTCATACTTGACAGTCCCGCTAATCGTGCCGCCGGCGGCGCTCGCGAGGCTGGGGCAGACGCTCATGCTGAGCGCGACGCCGGCACACGCCGCCAGTACAACTGCATACTTTTTCATTACTATCTTTCTCCTTGAAAGTTCCCCGGATGTTTTATCAGATGAACAAACTCTCACCATAGCCAATAATCAGTTGAAAGCTCAATCGACTAGCTGATCGTAAACTACTTCTTACTTACTTTCGCCACTTTCGCCGGTGTGGGTGCGGCATTACTCACTTTCGCCGGAACCTCTGCCACCTGGCCCGGAAGTGTCTCGCCCGGATGAGTGCCAAACCAGAAAATGTAGTCGCGCATCGCGCGGATCTGTTCGTCCTGATTGCCGGCCAGAATGTCGGTCGGGCCGCCGGGATAGAATGACGGCATCTTAGTTCCCGGCATCAGCGACGGAGGATTCGCGATCCATTTCAGTATCCAGTCGGGATTCAAGCGGTGATACGCGAGCGAAAGATCGGGCGCCCATCCCTCGGGCGGACCCTCAGGCTTCTTGTCGCCCTGCTGATGGCAACTGAAGCAGCTGAAGTAGTCCTTGGACATCAGCTTCGCGCCCGCCTGCAGCTCAGCCGGCGGAGTCAGGTTGGTGTTGATGAACATATACGGCACGTTGATGTCCGACAGCGCCGTGAAGTAGTTCACGATGGTGTCGTCTTCGCCGTTGGTGAAGTGGAAGGTCGGCATCCTGATCTTCAACCACGGACGAATCGGCGTCGGTCCCTGCAAGAAGGTGAATAGCCACTCGGGCTGTACCCTGAAGCCCTCGCCATTGAGTATTGGCGGCGCCAAGGCGATTTGATCTTCCGGGTAGAAGCGGCGTATGTAGCCGCCGCGATTGTCGACGATATGGCAGCCGACGCAGTTGTAGTAGTTGACCATTCGCCGGCCCGCGACGATTTGCGTCTGATGCTCTGAGCCGGGGTCGCGATAGCGCTCCTGCACCGTGCCTTGCGTCTCGCCCGCGAGGAACACGACCAGGTTGTTGATGTCGGCGTCGTCGAAATCGAAATTCGGCATCAACTGCTCGACGTCCTTGGTCTGATAGATGCGCGGCGTCTGCAGTTTGTGGAACGTCCATTGATCCCAGGTTTCGGGAATCTGCGTCTGGTTGCCGAAAAACAGTTCGTCGAGATGCTTGGAGCCGAAGGTCGTCAGCTCGACGCCGATGCGCGACTCCTTGTCCATCCCTTCGATCTCGTGGCATCCGAAGCATCCGTACTTGCGCACCAGCGCTTCGCCCTTCTTGATGTTGTCGGGATCCTTGAGCGCGGTGTCGACGCCCGCGTCTTCTTTTTTCTCGCCATGCGTCATCAGAAACGCGGTCAGCGCTTCAGCTTCGTGATCGCTCAGGCGCAGCGACGGCATCGCAGTATGCGGTGAGAAGTCGCGCGGATTCTTCAGCCACGTGTAAATCCACGACGCCGAAGTCTTCTCCGCGATCTTGCTCAGGTTGGGCGCGAAGTCCTTGGTCGTGCGCGCCTCGTTGGGCTTGAAGCCTTCGGCAACGCCGACCGGTGCTCCATATTGGTCGGGCTCGATCGCATGGCATCCTTTGCAGCCGACCGACTCGAACAGACCCTTGCCCTCTTCGACGAACGCCGGATTCTTGATGTCCGCCTCGAGCGTCGGCAGCTCGGGATGGGCCGTGAGCCAATCCTTCGAATTCTTCGACGAGCTGTCGAAGATGAACGCCGCGAGCTGCGTCGCTTCATCGGTAGAGAACATGAAATTCGGCATGCGCGTGTGCGGACGGAACACATGCGGATCGGTGATCCATCGCACGGTCCACGACGGATCGAGCTTCGCCGACGCGAGCTTCAGGTAGGGTCCGATCTTCGGCATGTCCTCGTAGCCCGCGACCAGATGACATCCTGCGCATCCCATCTGCTGGAACATGCGCTCGCCCTCGACATAGTTCGCCGCGATCGGTTTGCCGGCGGCGTCGTGCAGCGAGCCGACATCGAGATGGCACTTGATGCATCGCGACTGCATTTTGTCGCCGCGCAGCATCGGCGAATCCCAATCCGGATCGTCGCCATGCGCGAGCCGCACGGAGCTGACCGCGGGCCCCTGCCCGTCGTGACACGGCGTGCATCCGAGTTTGTCGGGCGGATGCTTCAATATGATCTGATCGAAGTTGCTATGCGTGCGAAACGGCTCGGGCGCATTCTCGAAGCCCTTCTTGTCGGCGCCCATGTGGCAGCTTTGGCATCGATCGACCCGCGCGATCGCCTCGTCGAAGGCGTTGCGGTCGAAGTCGTCGATCGCGGTCTGCTGAATCTTCGGAATTTTCGGATAGCGGAACAGGATGGTGCTGCGGAACTTGACCGGGATCATCCACGAGTCGGCCTTGTCGAAGAAGTCGTCGCGCTTGGCGGTCAGCTTCTTCATTTGTTCGGTCAGGCTCTCGACCTTCGAGTTGAGCGCCTCGATCTGATCCTTGACCGCCTGCAGATTGGCCACGGCCTTGTCGGAGACGATCTGTTCCTGCGCGAGTTCCGCGTTCAGCTTGTCGATTTCAGCTTTGTACGGGGCCGGATCCTGCTTGTACTGAACGGCGTGGTTGTAGTCGTACCATCGCTCGGTCAAATACGACTTGGTGAAACGCACCAACTGATCTTTGTCGTTGGCGGTGTTGTTCAGATCGACCAACTGCGAGCGCAAATCCGCCAGCTTGGCCGCGGTGGCGCCGGAATCGAGTTCCTTCTGCGCCTCGGCCAGGTCCTTCGAGACTTTCTGATATTCAGGATCGGCGTTGAGGCGCTTCTGCTCCTCGGCCGCATCGTTCATGTACTTGTCGTAGGCGAGGTGATCCCACTGAACTTGATATTGCTTCCATGGGCGGCGCGAGATGTTGTCGTCCCAGATCGACCAGACCGCGCTGACGAGCAACACCGCTACCAGCAGCACGAACAACGCGCTGTATGACTTCCCTTCTTCGGTGGGATCAAGCCCCGGTCTGCCAGCCATCTGCTCTACCTGTCCTCAAATGCCGCCGCGCGGCCAACATGCGAATACTCAGTCGAATAGTCAGTAGTCATTTGCCTGCGCGAACCCACAAGCCTTCGATGATATAGCCGGCCAGAAATACCAGGATGCCGATGCCGGTGAACTCGTATTCGTGTCCCATCCCGTGCGGCTGCGTGATGCCGACGTAAAGTGCGAACCCGACGTCGGCGAGTCCGAGCGCCTGCAATACTTTGGCGAGGATGAACACGGAGTCGTCGCGGCCACGTCAGATGTTAATCCAGGGCGTGACCAGGATGTACTTGATGTTGAGCGCGTGCCGCAGCGCCATCTTGATGAACACGCCGGCCATCGCGATCAGCAGAAATCCGGTGATGCCGAAGCGCACCGGTCCCCACTTCTGCAAAATTTCGGGGCCGCCGCCGGGAAACGCGGACCACGGATCGCCCGCGGGCCGCGATCGTATCCAGAAATACAAGCCCGCGTAGCCGACCACGAAGTAGCCGCCTATCAGGAACAAGCCGAAGAGTGCCGACGCCAGGTAATCGCGGAAGCCGAACATGTACGGCAAATCGACGTTGGTCAGCGCCTCGACCAGATGCGGATCCCAGACCTGCCCGGGCCAGAACCAGTTCCAGCCGGGGCCGCGGAAAAACGTGCCGATGATGATGAACGAGACCCACAGGATGTGGAAGCCGATGAAAAAAGTCAGGATCTCGAAATACCGCTCGCGCAGCGTGTAGTAGCCGTTACCTTTGGGGTTGATGTCGAGATACGGAATCAGCATCAGGCCCACGATGATGAAGCTCGGCAGGACGACGCCGGCGTACCACGGGTCGAAGAACACCAGCATTTCCTGCAGGCCCAGGAAGTACCACGGCGCCTTCGACGGATTTGGCGTGCGGGTAGGATTCGACGGCTGCTCGAGCGGCGCGTTGAGCAACAGCGACCATACCGTCAGCACGATGATGACCAGCAGCGTCATCAGGAATTCGTTGCGCACCAGGAACGGCCAGGTGTGGAGCTTCTCCTCGACGCCGCCGCCCGCTTTTTTGATCGGCACTTCGATTCGCTTCGAGCCGCCACCCGGCGCCGGCGTCCGGGCCGCCGCGCCTGCGCCCGCGCCCGCCGCGCGCATCACGATGCCGCCATCCTTACCTTCCGGGCTTGCCATGATTAATCCCTTAGTGAGGCGCTCCGTCCTCGTCGTCGCTCCACGGCGGCGGCGCTGCCAACACGTACATTAGATATAGCAAGAGCAACATGCCGATCGGCACCGACAGCACCCGCACGATTCCCTCGTGCAAAAACCATGAAAACACGTCTCCCATCCTCAGCCTCGACCGGTCCTAGAGCGGCCCCGACATGCCGTCGCGCCGGATTCGCCAGAAGTGCACCGCCATGAAGATGCTCGCGATCAACGGAAAAAATATGCAGTGCAGAATGTAGAATCGCAGCAGCGTATGCGGTCCGATTTCGGCGCCGCCGAAAATAAATGCGCGCGCGTCGTAAACCGGATTCACACCCAGCACTTCATGGAACGGGCCGCCATGCCCAAGCAGCGGCGTCGCGCGCGCCATGTTCGAGCCGACCGTCACCGCCCAAATCGAAAGTTGATCCCACGGCAGCAGGTATCCGGTGAACGACAGCAGCAGCGTCAGCACCAGCAGGATCACGCCGACCACCCAGTTGAACTCGCGCGGCGGTTTGTACGATCCCGTCATGAACACGCGGAACATATGCAGCCACACGGCGATGACCATCCCGTGCGCGGCCCATCGATGCATGTTGCGCATCAACATTCCGAACGGCATGTCGAACTCGAGGTACTTCATGTCGGCGTATGCGTATTCCGCCGTCGGCCGATAGTAGAACATCAGGTACACGCCGGTGACGACGGTCACGAGGAAAAGCAGGAACGTGATACCGCCCATGCACCAGGTGAAGCGCAGGCGCACGGTGTGCTTCTGCACTTTCGACGGATGCAGATGCAGCCACACGTTGCCGGAGACCATCAGGATCCGGTTGCGCGGCGTGTCCTCGTAGCCATGCCTGAAGATCGACTGCCAGGCCTGCGAATCGGTTATCTGGCGTTTGGTTTCGTTCCAGTCAAACTTAGCCATCCGCTAAAAAGCTCCATGGAGCCGCCGTCGTGAAAAGACGCTCACATCAATCTCAGCAAATCTTGTAAAAAAATCCAACCGTTACGACTTTATGCTCGCGAGTCTGCTCGAAATCCGGCGTAAGCCTACCTAATTTTGAACGATCTCTGCAACAAAGAAGACTCATTGAAATTGAGGGATTAGTGCGGATGGGTGTTCAATCACATCTGCCGCCTCTTCCCCTCTCCCAAAGGGAGAGGATCGAAGGTGAGGGACCGTATTCAGCGCGCGTTTCGCGCGCGATTCAATGTTTTGGTTCTCCGCGCGCCTTGCCTTTCTCTCCGAAACTGCAAAATTCCTGGGGTCGTGCCCTCGTCCGAAGCATCTCACGAGACCGCCCGCAAACTGCGCCGCGAGCAAACTGTGGCGGAACAAATTCTCTGGCGCCATCTGCGCGGCCGGCGAATGTGCAACGTGAAGTTCAGACGCCAATTTCCGATCGGTTCGTATTTCACCGATTTCTGCTCGATCGAGCGTCGGTTAATTGTAGAGATCGACGGCTCTCAGCACGCGGATCAGTCTGGCGACGACGAAGCGCGCACGAGTTATCTTGTTTCGCGAGGCTATCGCGTGCTTCGATTTTGGAATGATCAGGTCCTGGAAAGCGCTGACGAAGTGCTGGACGAAATCGAGAAATTCCTGAGCTCTGATTCTTCAGAATCTTGAATCGCGCGCGAAAGAAATCGCGCGCTGAACAAAGTCCCTCACCTTCGATCCTCTCCCTTTGGGAGAGGGGAAGAAAAGCCCGGCGGTCTTCGTCATCGAGATGGGCCGGCTAGCTGCCGGTGCCGGTGAGGCTCACGTTGTGCGGGCTGGCCGCGTCGCCAACCGCGCTGACGGCGAGCGTCGCGCTCTCGCCTCCGACGGTGCTCGGCGTGAACTTCAGGAGGTAGGTGCACGACGTGTGGCCGCTCAGTATCGACTCGCCGCCTTTTGCTGCGGCCAACGTGAGGCAGGTTCCGCCCGTCACCGCGAAGTCGGCGAAGTTGGTCCCGGTGATGCTTTGCTTAATCAAAGCCTCCGCGCCGCCGTAGTTGTATACGGTCACAGTCCTGTTCGCGGACGAATGGCCTGGCGCGACGCTGCCGAAGGCGATGCCTGCCGCTGGAGCCACGATGAGCGGCGTCACTCCGGTTCCGCTGAGTGCGATCGCCGCAGGACCACCATTTGGATCTTCCATGACCCCGATCGAGAGCGTGCCGCTCTCGGCCGTCTCGGTGCTTGGCGTGAACTTCACCGCGTAAGTGCAACTCGACGACGCCGCCAACGACGCTCCGCAGGTCCCGCCGCCCGTGACCACGAAGTCACTCGAGTTCGCGCCGCCGATGGCCGTGCCGGTCAGCGTGATCGGATCGCTAGTGGAGTGGTTGGTAACAGTGACGCTGAGTGTCTTGGCGGCCGTCTGGTAGACGTTTGCGTAGTGGAGGCTCGTCGGAGAGACGGATTCCGGCACGGTTGCCGACGCGGTGAATGAAACCGGGTACGGGCCTAACGAATCGGGGCTGTCGGTAACCGTCATGGCGGCCGATTCGGTGCCGATCGAGGTCGGAGCATAAGTTACGATCAGCGAACAAGCCGCCGTCTTTGCAAGGGTCGAGGTGCAGCTGCCGCCGGTCACGCTGAAATCGCCGGCGTTGGGTCCGCTGAAGCTCTCGCTCAGCGAGACCGGGTTGGTCTGATAGTTGTGCACGACAATCGCCTTGACCGCCTTGGAGCCGTCCTTCACGCTGCCGAATCCGTAGCTGGCGGGAGACACCGTCATAGTGATCGTGCCGGTGCCGCTGGCCGCGACGCTCTGCGGGCTGCTGGAGGCGTTATCGTAAACCGAGAGAGTCGCGCTATGCGAGCCGAGCGTGCTCGGCGTGAAACCGATCGCGATCGTGCAAGTTGCCAAGTGCGCAAGTCCGCCCGGCGGGCAACTGGTCGCGCCGGTGGCGGCGAATTCAGGATCGTTGGAGGTCACGTTGCCGACGAACAGCAGATTCGTGCCGGTGTTTCTGACCGTGAGGTTCTTGGTGATGGTGTCCCCAACCGGCGAGTTGCCCATCGCAAGCGAAGTCGGCACGGAAATGGCGGTGGTCGGCGTCGCGGTCGGCGTCGCTGTTGCGGTCGCCGTATCCGTCGCCGTGGCAGTCGCTGTCGCCGTATTAGTCGCAGTCGCGGTGGCCGTGTTCGTCGCGGTGGCGGTCGCAGTCGCGGTCGCGGTATCGGTTGCAGTCGCAGTTGCCGTGGCGGTTGGCGTCGCGGTCGCAGTGGCCGTTGCGGTCGCGGTAGCGGTCGCGGTTGCGGTGGGGGTCGGGGTGGCTGGAGGCAGCCCGGTTAACTCATAGGCGCCGATATCGCAGTCAGTCTGCGAGCCGGTGGGATCGGGTCGCGGTTGGCCGCGCTGATCGGTCGGCGGGCAAAGCGCGATCGGAATCGCATCGACCGCAAAGCTCCCCGGTTCCAACGCGACGGTCTGGGTCGGCCCGCCGTTATTCGCCAGGCCGTTGGGGTCGAGGAGGCCCGTAGGGTCGTTGACGCTGTCGCCGATCGTCTGGCCGTTGTCGGCAGTGCTGTTCCCGAATCCGCAACTTGCGTCGTCCGAGATATTATAGCCGCTGTTGCTGCCGAAGTTGATCGTGTTGCCGTGGCGAAGACATTCACTAGCGCCCATATCCTCGTACAAGATGCTGTTGTTGACCGTCACCGGGCCGTTGAAATCTGCGATGCTAGCGCCGCCGGCGGGAAAGATGTCATTGCCGCTGCCGGCTGTCGTGTTTTGTGTGAAGGTGCTGTTGGTGACCGTTACCATGCCATTATCAGTGAAGATGGCGCCGCCGCTTTGCGCGCTGTTGCCGTCAAAGGTGCTGTTGGTGACCGTCAGCGAGGATGTACTAGCTGAATTATAAATGGCGCCGCCCTCGTAGGGGAACTGGTTGCCGACGAAGGTGCTGTTGGTGACCGTCATCGTACCACCATTGTTGATGCCGGCGCCCCGACTGAACACGCTGGATTCCCCGTCCACCGTGTTTCCGGAGAAGGTGCTGTCGGTGATTGTAGCTGTGCCCGCGTTGTAGATGCCGCCGCCTTGCTCCGTGCCGAAACCGTTTACGGAGAAGATGCAGGCGGTGACAATCAGCGTGCCACCGTTAAGGATGCCTGCGCCGTCAGAGGTGGCGGTGGCGCCGTGGGCAATAGTCAGGCCGTTCACGGTCAGGTTGGATCCGGTTTGCGCATTCATAACCCTAACCGCGAGGTTGCCGTCGACGACGATCGACTGCCCGGTCCCGTCGATCGTCAGCGTATTCACAATGATCGGGAGCGCGCCGGCCAGCGTGATCTGGCCGGAGACGCTGAAAGTGATGTCGTCGTCGCCGGTGCCCGCCGGGCAGTTGTTGTCCGTGTTAGTGCTCATCGAGTTCGCGTTCTCGATGGCGCCGTGGAGGCTGCATTCTGTGCTGGTGCCCGGGTCGTCGAGCGTGTTGACAACAATTGAGTTTTGACTTCTGAGCTTGGGTGGGAAAAATATCAGGCTGCACGGCAGCAGCACGGCGAGCATGATGGCGATGAATTTCAGCGACGTCCGCGCGCTTGAAAAACCTGTGACCCTGGAAATTGCAGCAAGAAGAATCGAGCGGACGGCAACCGCGATTCGGCTCATCAGACAGCACCCCCGTGCGGCAGCGGTCAGTCCGTGCCCTCACTACGAGCCGCCGATTGCCACCCATTCGCTTACCTAAGCGCACGTCGTAGCGCAACAGCTATTTTTATGACAGCAAGGCGTGAATTTCTACAGATTGGGCTCCAAAAACTCAACGAACCGCAAAGAAGACCACCGCTAAGACTTCTCCGCGGCGGAAGCGGCTGAGGAATGCGACGATCAGGCCCCACAGCACCATCAGTACTGCGATTCCGATTATGCCCAAGCCGACGCCGGCCAGGATTCCTGTCGCGCACAGCACCGCGCCGATCACTCTTCCCCTCTCCCGACGGGAGAGGTCGCGCCGCTGCGGCGCGGGTGAGGGACCTTATTAGAGCGCGCTTTCTCGCGCGCGACTTACGATTTCTGTTCTCTGCGTACCTTGTCTTTTACTGCGGCCCTGCGAGATTTCCGATGTGCCCTCCTCCGAAGCATCTCACGAGACCGCTCGCAGAATGCGCCGCGAGCAAACTCCTGCGGAACAGGTCCTCTGGCGGTATCTCCGAGGGAGACGAATGTGCAACGTAAAGTTCAGACGTCAACTTCCACTCGGTCCGTATTTTGTTGATTTTTGCTCAATCGAACGCCGATTCATAATCGAACTCGATGGCGGCCAGCATGCAGAACGATCTAACGAGGACGAAGCTCGCACAATATATCTCGCTTCGCGCGGCTATCGCGTGCTTCGATTTTGGAATCATCAGGTACTAAACAACACCAATGACGTGCTGGACGAAATCGAGAAATTTCTAAGCTCTGATTCTTCAGAATCTTGAATCGCGCGCGAAAGAAATCGCGTGCTGAATAGGGTCCCTCACCTTCGATCCTCTCCCTTTGGGAGAGGGGAAGACTATGCTTGTGGCTTGCTCGGGCTCCGGCGGAAGCGGCTGAAGAATGCGACTATCAGGCCCCATAGCACCATCAGTACTGCGATTCCGATTATGCCGAGGCCGACGCCGGCCAGGATTCCGGTTGCGCACAGCACCGCGCCAATCACCAGCAGCGGAATTGCGAACGCTATCGGGTTGAACGGGTCGTTGCGCGCCGCCCGCTCGACCATCGCGGCCGCCTGCTCTGCCGTGCCGGCGTCCTCGTTGCTCTCTTTCAGTAGGCTCACCGCATAATCGGTGAGTTCCTGGCGATTGGGCATCGCGCGCAGACGGTCGGCGAGTTCTTTGGCAAGCTCCTCGACGCGTTCGTCGTTGGCCTGTGAGTCAGAGTCGGGTTTGTTCGATTCAGCCACGCTGCGCTAAAGGCTCACGCGTTTTTGCGCGCGACTATCACCGTATGCACCGACCGCGGGCTGATCTTTTCGTTGCGCTCGAGCGTGATCGGATGGTCCTTGAGCACGTCCTTCTTGCGCAGCTTGGTGGTCCATCCCAGTTGGCGCGCGACCGGATTGAAAATTGTGTTGAGGGCCGCGACCACCGGGTTCGCGCTCTGGAAATGTGTCGTGATTGCGATGCGCCCGCCCGGCTTACACACGCGCACCATCTCGGACATCATGCGGTACGGGTCGGGAACCACGGTCAGCACATGAAACGAAGTGACGTAGTCGAAGCTGTTGTCGGGATAGTCGAGATTGAGCGCGTCGCCCAGGCGAAGCTCGATATGCTTCCAGCCGTGCTCGGTAACGCGCTTCTGGGCGCGCTCGAGCATGTCGGCCGAAGGATCGATCGCGACGACGTGCGCGTACGGCGGATATCCGTCCAGCGCGATTCCGGTGCCGACTCCCACCTCGAGCACGCGGTTACCGGGCCTGAGATTCAGGCTCTCGATAACCTCGTGCTCGCGATCGACGAAAACCCGGCCGAAGAAGAAATCGTAGAAGCGCGCCAGGTCGGAGTAGACGCGGCTCTCATGCGGTTGGGACATCGGAGAAGCTCCCTTGGGTTAGACGCGGCCCAGGAGATCAGCGCGAGGCAGGATGTTCACGACGGCGACCTTGCCGGATTGCAACGCGCGCGATTCGTGCGCGTCGCGTCAGGCCGCCGCGTTGACTCCTCGCAACTGACGTTTGACAGAAGTTATATCGCGCTTGCGAAATCGCCACTGGCGGCCCTTCTTGAAGGCCGGAATAATATTGCGCCGCGCAAATTCGTTCACCGTGTCCGGACTCAGGTCCAGCAGGAACGCGACTTCGCGGGAGTTCAGCAGTATGTCGTCTTTATCGGCCATGCGAGTCCAACAAGACGCCTTTCAGGGATTTTGTCGGGACGCGATTTTGTAATACGCGCCCATCGCCCAAGTCAAGGCGGTAGTCATAAGGACGTAATAATATGCCCGCAGCTCGGTAAGTCTTGACGGTTCAATTTAGGTCTTTTAGCTTCATTAATCGCAACTAAACGCTAATTCGGGTCAGCTTTCTCATCGAAATCTTGTAGTCGTACCATGCCCGCGTCACCACAATACATGAAAAGAGTCCGGTCAGCACTCCGACGCATAGAGTGACGGCGAAGCCTTTGACCGGTCCCGTTCCGAACTGGAACAGGATCAGCCCCGCCGCGAAGGTCGAGATGTTGGAATCGCGAATCGCCGACCACGCGCGTTCATAGCCGAGCTTCACCGCCTCGCGCGGCGACTTGCCGTTGCGCAACTCCTCGCGCATTCGTTCGTTCACCAGCACGTTCGCGTCCACCGACATACCCAGCGTCAGCACGATACCGGCGATACCCGGCAATGTTAGCGTGGCGCCGAGCGCGGCCATCACGCAGATCAGCAGCAGAATATTCAGCGACAGACCGAAATCCGCGAGCAGACCGGCGCCACTGTAGTACAGCGCCATGAAGATCAGCACGGCGCCCGCGCCAATCACGAACGACATCTCGCCCTGGCGAATCGAATCGCGGCCGAGCGACGGACCGACGGTGCGCTCCTCTTCGATTTCGACCGGCGCCGGCAGCGCGCCCGAGCGCAACACGATTGCGAGATCGTGCGCGTCGTCCATCGAGAAGCGTCCCGTGATCTGCACGTGGCCGCCGGGAATTCGTTCCTTGATAACCGGCGCCGAGTAGACGGTGTTATCCAGCACGATCGCCAGGCGCCGCCCGACGTTTTGCGACGTCATCGCGTCGAAGATGTCCGCGCCGCGGTTGTCCAGCTCGACCGCCACGTACGGACCCTCGAGCCGCGCGCCCGGACGCACGCGCGCATCCGTGACGACGTCGCCGGTCATCAGCACCGGAGACTCGACCAGGTACGGCTCGCGGCCGCCGCTCTCCGCGTTGCCATAGAGGATTTCGTCGCCGGGAGGCGGGCCGTCCTTGATCGCGTCCTGCACGTTTTTCGAATCGTCAACCAGCTTGAATTCGAGCACCGCCGTCTTGCCGATCAGTTCCTTGGCGCGCTCGGGGTCCTGGATGCCCGGAAGCTGCACTAAAATTTCGTTGTCGCCCTCTTTGGCCACCGTGGTTTCGCGGACGCCGAGCTGATCGATTCGATTACGAATCGTTTCCAGCGCCTGATCCATCGCGTTGGTCCGAATCGTTTGCAACTCCTGCGGCTTGTAGGCGAGCGAGTACGCCGGACCGACGCTGGACGAATCGGTATTGCTCGACACGATCAAATCCGAGAACGATTTCTGCGCGAGGTCGAGGAACGGCGTGCGATCGGCGCTCGACTTGAGCTTGACGATCAGATTGCCGGAATCGTCGACCGCGACACTGTCGAAATCTATTTTGTTGTCCTTTAGCTCTTTTTTGAGATCGTCGGCGCGACGGCGCAACTGGGTCTGGACCGCATCGTCAAGCTTCACGGCCATCAGTAGATGGGTCCCGCCCTGCAAATCGAGACCGAGCTGGATTTTGGTCGAGCCGAATCCAGCCCAATCGGGCATCGCGACGTTGAGGCTCGGCAGCAGGATGAGTATCGCCGCCACCACGATCCCGCCGGCAATGTAGATGCGCGTGAGCCCGCTGCCGTTGGTGAAATGCATGTAGAGAAAGGACACGATCAGCACGAGCAAAATCAGGATCGGTCCGAAACCTTGAGTCTGTTCCACTATGATGAAGCCCCTACTTGTCTTCTTTTTTCGCTGACGCCTTGTAGCTCGAAATTCCAGAGATTTGCGATCGCTCGACCCGTAGCCTGACGTTGGGCGCGACTTCGAGCGTGATGACTTTGTCGCCGACGTCCTGGATTCGCCCGATGATTCCGCCCGTCGTCACGACCTCGTCGTTGCGCTTGAGCGCGCTCAGCATTTTGGCCGTCTCCTGCGCCTTCTGGTTTTGCGGCCGCAAGATCAGGAAGTAGATGACCGCAACCACCATTGCCATGATTGGCAACGGCCCAGTCATCAACTGCTGCACGAACGACGAATTGTCGGCTGGACTGGCGGCGGCGGCCTGCGCCCAGGCGGTACCATCGAACAACATCAGATCACGTCCTCAAGACTCAATCTTCAACCGAAACGTCGACCAAGCCAGCTTCAATTTTCGCTGAAAAAACCATCGCAAACGCCCTGAAGGTCCCGGATGCGATAGCATCGCGGCACTGGCGCATCAAGCTCGCATAGAAGTGAAGATTATGCTCTGTCAGCGCGCGCGCCGCGAGTATCTCGCCCGACAAATATAGATGACGCAGGTAGGCGCGTGAATGGGTCCGGCATGGGCGGCAATCGCAGGCCGGATCGAGCGGCGACGAGTCGCGCGCATGGGCAGCCTGCTTAATCGAGACAGGCCCCTGGCTGGTGAAGGCCATCCCGTTGCGCGCGTTTCGCGTCGGCAGCACGCAGTCGAACATGTCAAAGCCCATCGCGATCGCGGCGAGCAAATCCGACGGCGTGCCCACGCCCATCAGGTAGCGCGGCTTGTCGGCCGGCATGATCGACGCTGACACCGCCGCCATCTCCAGCATCGCGGCCTTCGGCTCGCCGACCGAGAGTCCGCCCGCGGCGTAGCCGTCGAACGCAATCGAGGTTATCTGCGACGCGCTGATCTTGCGGAGATCTTCGAAAATGCTGCCCTGGATAATTCCGAACAGCGCTTGCGTCGTGCTCTTGCGCGCCGCCAGGCTGCGCTCGGCCCATCGCGCGGTAAGCTCGAGCGACTTTAGCGCGCGGCGATGCTCGGCAGGGAACGGCGTGCATTCGTCGAGCGCCATCATGATGTCGGCGCCGAGCTGTTGCTGGATGTCGATCGCGCTTTCGGGCGTGAGCATCAGCGGCGCGCCGTCAAGATGAGACCGAAAACGGATGCCTTCCTCATTGATCGAATTGATTTTCGCCAGACTCATCGCCTGGAACCCGCCCGAATCGGTGAGCACCGCACCGGGAAAGCCCATGAAGCGCGCGACCCCGCCCATCTCGCGGATCAGCTCAGCGCCCGGACGAATCGCGAGATGGTACGCGTTAGCGAGCACCATCGTATAGCCCATCGCCCACAACTCGTCGGGCGCCATCGCCTTGACCGCGGCGTGCGTGCCGACCGGCATGAACGCAGGCGTCGCGATTGCGCCGTGCGGAGTTGCGATTCGCCCGACACGCGCGTCACCGTCAACCGCCGAGACGCTGAATTCGATCGGCGCGCCCATCAGAGAATCAACATCGCGTCGCCGTAGCTGAGAAAGCGGTAGCGATGGCGAATCGCTTCGCGGTACGCGGCGAGAATCTGATCGCGTCCCGCAAACGCCATCGCCAGCGCGAGCACCGTCGTTCGCGGCATATGGAAATTCGTCAACATCGCGTCTGCCAGCTTGAAGCGAAAGCCCGGATGAATAAAGAGCCCGGTGAAGCCCTCGAGGTCGCCGGTTATCGCCCACGACTCGAGCGCGCGCGTCGAGCTGGTGCCGACCGCGACGATGCGCCCGCCGATTCGCCGCGCACGTTCGACGGCGGCCTGGGTCGCGGGCGGAATCGTGTACCACTCGGATTCCATCGTGTGACTTTCGACCTCGACGGCGCGCACCGGCGCAAAGGTTCCAGGACCGATATGCAGCGTCACCGTGGCGGTGCGGATGCCGGCGTCGGCCAGCGCCTTGAAGACCTCGTCGGTGAAATGCAGCCCGGCGGTGGGCGCCGCGATCGCGCCGGGCCGCGCCGCATACACGGTCTGGTAGTCGTCGATGTCGGCGGGACCGACCGTGCGATGTATATAATGAGGCAGCGCGAGCGTGCCGCCGATTTGCAGTATTTGTTCGATCGAAGTGTCGCCTTCGGCCACGACGATCGGGCGCCCCGGCCGCGCGTATCCCGCAATCCTCAGTGCATGACCGTCGCCCAGGATGAGCCGCGCATTATCTTTGAGCACGCGATGCGTCCGGATCAACGCGAGCCATGCACCATCGGGACCTTCGAGCGGACTGGCCGGCCGCACCATCAGCAACTCGACGCGGCCGCCCGATTCCTTCTGCGCGAACAGGCGCGCCGGCAGCACGCGCGTGTCGTTGAGCACGATCAGGTCGCCTTCGCGCAGATGACGGACGAGTTTGTAGAAGCGCGAATGCTCGAGCGATTTTGACTTGCGATCGAGCACGAGCAGGCGCGCCTCGTCGCGCCGGGCCAGCGGCTCCTGCGCGATCAATTCCTCGGGCAAGTCGTAGTCGAGTTCAGAAAGCCGCATCTGAGGCAAAGCAGACTCTTCTCAGATATCAGCCCACGAGAGCGCGCGCTATGTGCGGCGAGGCAGTCGCCGCGAGTCGGTCATTGTCTGAGCAGCGATTTCCGCATTGCCTGATGTTTGGTTTGCGGATGAAGCCACACGCTCATGACCGCCGGGCAGAATGACGGATCGTCGACCTCAGCAGTGCGCGAGTCGTTCAAATAGGCAAGCGTGCGGTTGGTGTCCGGGCAGAAGATGACAACCTGATCGCCCTGCCGGACGTTGGGAAGAACCTTTTTCATTTCCGCCTGCCAGATTCTAAGTTTGCTTTCGTCGCCGACCTTGAGGCTGCGCATCTCGGCGATCGCGTTATCAATTAAGGTGTCGGCGGCGACATCCCGGCCCGGCTCGATATCGAGCGCATGAGGCGCAGCCGCGGACCATCGCGGGCCGACGATCCATAGCGTCGCGTCGTACACCCGGACGCCCCACCACGATTGGCGTCCTTTCCCGAACGCATGTATTCCCGGAGCATCGGAAAGCACCTGCGGCGGCAACGGCCGATGGCCACTGGGCGAAGAGGCGATCGCGGAGGCAGCGGAAATCAGAACCAGCAGCATCGTCCCGAGTCGCAAACAGGCAGCGACGGCAGGAATTCGGTGTGTCATCGGCAGCCGCACGATGGCTGGCAGATACGCGAATGAGTCGGCACGCTACTAGAATGGATAGTTGATACCTGAGAAGACCGCGGCGCCTTCGCCACCCCATCCGATGTCGACGAAGCCGACCACGAACGGCTCCGCAATCCCCCGGAATCCGATGCCGCCGACCGGGTGCAGATCCGTAAACGGGTTATAGCCCATTTCATGGCCGACGCGTCCCGCTTCGGCAAACGGCGCCAGCTCGAGGATGCCGTGGGTGCCCAAAATGTCTTTGTCCCACACCCGCGTGCGCATCTCGACGTTCATAACGAACAGATTGTTATCGATGTAGCGGCCGGCGCCGTAACCGCGCAGCGTTTCCTGATCGGTGAGCAGGCTTTCGTCGCCGCCAAGGCGCGCCTGCGACCAGAATGGCATCTCGTTACCGGCGGGCTCGTACTCGTTGAAAATGTGACCGGCAAAGGTGATTCGCTGGCCGACCGAAATGTACTGACGCAATTCCCCGCCGAAGCGGTTGTACGAAACCGAGCTGCCGAACCTGCGATCCGCATTACCATAGTAGAGCCGCCCCAGCGTGCCCGAGCGCGGGATATCCACCGAGTCGCGCGAGTCGTATTGGATCATCACTTGCTGCAGAACCTCGCTGCCACCGTTGATGCCCTTCTGATCCGGAAACAACTTGAAAATCGACGGCACCGAGGTGAACCCGCCATCCTCGATTCGCACATAGCGCGGACGTTCCATCAGCGAGAGCTGCCATTGCTCACTGAAGTTCAGCCCGAAAATCGCCTCGCCGTAAATCTGCTTGGTCGTATAGTTGGTCTGATTGCCGTAGTGCGAATCATTGCCGGTTCCGTAGAAGCGTTCGGTGGGATCTTTCTCGAAAAAGAAGCGCCCTTCGAACGAGAACCACTTCTTATGCTCGCGCCCGGTCTGGTAATCGAGATCGACGTTGCGCGCGATAGTCTCCTGCGCGCCTCCCTCCACGTACCAATTGGTGTCCGACGAGGGATACGCCAGGTAGCGAAAGTTCCCGCCCGGTCCCAGCGTGCTGTTGGAGTTGATATCCGGCGCCAGGATGCTGCTGATCTCGTTCTTGTTATCGGTGAACAGCCACACCGGCAGCACGCCGTACGTGACTCCGCCGTTGGGATCGGTGGCGACTTCAGGCACCGGGATGAACGGCCAGCTGTTGGGGTTCTGCAGTTTGAACGAGCTCCAGTCGTACTGCGGCAAGCTCCACGTGCTGGGATCCAACAGTGAGAATCGAGACGACGACGACGGCACCGACGATGTTGGCACTGGAGCCGTGGACACCGGGGGCGAGTCGGCGTGCGCCGTAGCTGAGGCAATTACAAAAGCGGTGATTATGATAAGTGTGGCGAGAATGCGCCGCATCGTGGAATCCTGAACTTAAATTTCGCCTGTTGGCATTCGGCTACTCCTCCACCACTCCCCAATCCGCCATCCAAAAAAACGCTCGCATCCGCGCGAGCCGGCCGCACCGAACGATGGTAAAACCTGACAGGCTTGCACGCGACGATCAACCCATCCGGTTCATTTTTTCAGACTGCATCTTGCAATTGATTCGTAGGAGCCGCCTCCGCTTTTCGGCGACGCGGTAAATGTGCAAGGATTCGAACCAAGCGGGAAAATTTCCTCAAAGGAGTTTGGTAATGGCGAAAGCTGACGGCGGAGAATTAATCGCGCGCGTGATGCGCGAGAATCGTGTGAAGTATTGTTTCGCGATCAATGGCGGCCATCTGTTTCCGATCCTCGGACAGCTGCGCAACCACGACATCAAGCTCATCCACATGCGCCACGAGCAGGCCACCGCCTACGCCGCCGACGCTTACGCGCGCACCTCGGGCGAAGTCGGCGTATGCATGGTCACGGCGGGATGTGGCCTCACCAACGCGGTCACCGGCCTGTGCGTCGCGGGACTCACCAACAGCGCTGTGGTCTGCATCTCGGGACAGCATCCCAACACCGAAGATCATCTCGGCTCCTTCCAGGAGGCCTACGGCTCCGAAGTCGTCGACAGTTTCTCCAAGTTCACCAAGCGCGTGACCGACTGGTCCACGATTCAGTTCGATCTGCGCTCCGCCTTCCGTGAGGCCATCTCGCCGCCGCAAGGCGTCGCGCTGTTCGAGATTCCGCAGAACATTCTCTATCACCACGAAGAAGACTCGGGGCAGCGCAAGGGCGCGCGCGAGTTTACTATCGACGACGTCCGCTCGGCCGGCGATCCCGCCAAAATCGATCGCGCGCTCGAGATGCTGGTGGCGGCAGAGCGTCCGCTGATCGCGGGCGGCGACGGTCTGTTCTGGTCGCAGGCGGGCGCCGAGATGCGCGAGTTCGTCGAGCTGACCAATATTCCGATCTACGCGCGCCGCGCCGGCCAGGGCGTGGTCTCCGAGGAGCATCCGCTGGCGATTCGCGGTGCGTTCAAGAAGCCGTTCACCGGCGGGGCTGACGTGGTCCTCGCGATCGGCTTCCGCTTCTGGAGCGGCGAGCATTTCGGCCAGCCGCCGACCTGGACTGACAAGGCCAAGTACATCCAGGTCGATCCGACGCCGACACGAATCGGATGGCAGGTCAACGCCGACCTGCCGATGGTCGGCGATCCGAAGATCGTGCTGCGCCAGATGATCAATCGAGCCAAAGAACTCAAGCTCGACTTCTCGAAGAACAAGACCTCGCCGTGGGTCAAGCAGGTCTGGGAAACGCGCCAGCGCTTCGACAATCAGATCAAGGAGCAGAACGCCAAGGTCCAGAAGAATCAGCCGATTCATCCGGCGCGCCTGTGCGAGGACCTGATCACGGTGCTCGACAAGAACGCGACCACCGTCATCGACAGCTTCACGCTCTCCGGATGGATGAGCCGCGCGTTCACCTGCCGCTTCATGGGCCAGGTCGTCGACGCGGGCCCGCTCGCGCCGGTCGGTCACGGCGTCGGGATGGGCATCGGCGCGCAGCTCGCGCGTCCGGGCCAGCAGGTCGTCGTAATCAGCGGCGACGGCGGACTCGGAATCGGCGGATGGGACATGGAGACGGCGGCCCGCTACAAGCTGCCGGTAATCACGGTGCTGTGGAACAACAGCTCATGGGGCCCGAACTTCGATCAGATGCCGGGGCTCAAGGGCCGTACCGACCCGTTCAACATGCTGCCGAACATTCGCTACGACAAAATCTTCGCCGAGATGGGCTGTCATGCCGAGCACGTCGAGACCAACGAGCAGATCAAGCCAGCTCTGGAGCGAGCATTTAAGTCCGGCAAGCCAGCCCTGATCAACGTGATCGGCGACGTATCAGTAGGCAACGCAACCCTGGGCGGCAACCTACTAGGCTCAACAGGCTCGAACTAGCGCGCCCGTATCCGAAAAATTGTGTTCCCCCTTTCCATTCTGGAAAGGGGGACGTGGGATAGGACACAACACTCTGCCTTCTGTTCCCCCTTTCCATTTTGGAAAGGGGGTGAGGGGGATAGGACGGCGCGCGCGGATGACTTCTTCTGGTTCCCCTTCCCCATTTCTTATGGGGAAGGGGCTAGGGGTTAGGGTTCTGCCTGCCCAGCGCCGCTCGAATCGCGACAATCACCGACGCCAAATCATCCCGTACCGATACGTTGGAAAACCTCAGCACCCGGATCCCGCACCGCATGAAATAGTCGTCGCGCACTCTGTCATATCCTTGTTGCGCGCGATGCGGGCTGCCATCGATCTCCACCACCAGCCGCGCGGCATGACAATAGAAATCCACAATGTAGGGCGCGAGCACCTGCTGTCGCCTGAAGTGCGCCGCTAACCGATTACCGCGAAGCTCCTGCCAAATGACGCGCTCTTCGGGAGTCATGCGTCGTCGCAATTCCGTCGCGCGGCGCATCAGTTCTGGATCTCTCTGTTCACGCAGAGTTAACGCTGGCATCCACTGGTAGTTAGCATTGGAAGGTAGCAATGCGAAACAACCCTAACCCCTGGCCCCTTCCCCAGAAAAAATGGGGAAGGGGAATACGGGTTTTGTAGGAATCGTGCTGTCCTATCCCCCTAACCCCCTTTCCAAATGGAAAGGGGGAACAGAAATTCCACCGGGATGAACTTTTCAGCCTGACCATTTCTTCCCCGACGTGCTAAAAATGATCATCTATGCATCCCACTCATCACCCTCATCCGCTTAGCCCGCTGCTTGCACACGTTCGACAGAGCTTGGTCGAACGAAATACTAATTTTGACGGAACGAAACTATCGATAGTGGTGCCTCCACCGAGCAACCACAACATATGGTATAGATCGACGATTCTCCTCCTCGCCGCGACCCTCTTTGCCTGCAAAACCGCGCCGGTTTGTCCGGCTGGAACTAAGCAGGTGGGCGAGGGGCCGCCTAACGGGTCTGAGATTGCGTGCGTCAACGGGCAGGATGTCAAGGAAGGACCTTACGTGCTTTATCATGATGACGGCTCGAAGATGCTCGAGGGGGAATTTCACGACGGTAAGCAGAGCGGCGAATGGACGATGTGGTACGACAACGGCCAGAAGAAGTCTGTAGATCACTACAAGGATGGCGTGCAGGACGGCGAGCACGTCGGCTGGTACACCGACGGCAAAATCGCCGCGCAGGGAATGTACAAGGACGGCAAGCGCGATGGCGTGTGGAAGCGATGGGACCCGCAAGGCTTCAAGAACTGGGAGGAAACCTATAAGGACGACAAGAAAGTCTCATGACGGCTGAGCGAGCAACCAACGTGACGATCGTCGACGCGGACCTGTCGCGCACCGAGCATCAGCAGGCGCTGGTCGCGATGCTCGACTCCTACATGCGCGACCCTATGGAAGGTGGCGAGCCGCCGCCGGAGCGAATCAAGCGCGACCTGGTGCCCGGCCTGCGCGCGCATCCGGCGTGCTACGTATTCCTTGCGTATCGCGACGGCTCGCCGGCCGGTTTTTCGATCTGCTTCCTGGGATTTTCGACCTTCAACGCGCGTCCGCTGATCAACATCCACGACATCTTCGTCGATTCCGCCATGCGCGGCACAGGAATCGGGCGCATGATGCTCGACCGAATCGAAGCGAGGGCGCGCGAGTTGAACTGCTGCCGCATCACACTTGAAGTGCGCCAGGACAACGTCGTCGCCCGCGGACTCTATCGCAAAGTGGGTTTCGATCAGGTCGTCGTCGGCCCGAGGCGCGTCAACATGGAGTTCTGGCACAAGCCGCTGTGAGCAATCGCGCCCAGACGTCAAAGCCTCTTGGCCAGGCTGGCTACGACGGTCGCCAACTCTACAGGTTCCACCGGCTTCGGCACGTGCATCTGGTAGCCGGCCGACAGCACCTTGAGGCGATCCTGGGTGCGGGCAAGTGCGGTCAACGCGATCGCTGGAGTCTGGCCGCCCTGGTCAGGTGAAAGGGCGCGCACTTTGCGTATCAAATCATAGCCGTCCTCACCGGGCATGCCGATATCCGAGATCAATATGTCGGGTCGCCACTTGGCAATCATATCGATGCCCTGTTGGGCACCTGCCGCCGCGGCGACCTCAGCGCCGGCTTCACGGAGAATGGCCGAGAGAATCTCTCTCGCATCCAGCTCGTCATCCACTAACAGGACGCGCAAACCGGCCAGCGACGGCATCGCGCCCGGGATACTCTCGCTGACGCTCGGATGAACTCGGCGTTCCTCGTCGAGTTGTGCCGCTCGGGCCGCGATTGACAGCGGCAGCTGCACGGTGAACTCCGCGCCCTTCCCTTCTCCATCGCTGTGGGCATAAACCACGCCGCCGTGAAGCTCGACGAGATGACGCACTATCGCCAGGCCCAGGCCAAGTCCGCCGTATTCACGGGTCGTGCTGCTGTCGCCCTGTCGGAAGCGATCGAAAATGACGGGTAGCAATTTCGAATCGATTCCTTTGCCCGTGTCGGACACGATCACTTCGATGTGCGAGTCGATTCGTTGCAGGCGAATCTGAACCCGGCCGCCTCTGGGAGTGAACTTGGCCGCGTTGGACAACAGGTTCCAGAAAACCTGCTGCAAGCGGTCGGGGTCGCCGGCCACGGGTCCGGCTGCCGGATCGAGGAGAGTCTGTAGACGAATCGATTTCGCGTCGGCGCTCGGCCGAACCACTTCGATCGCCGCTTCGATCACGGAAGCGAGCTCGAACTGCCGGATATTGAGCCGCAGCTGCCCTGAAACAATCCGCGATACGTCGAGCAGATCCCCGATGAGCTGATTCTGCGTCTGCGCGTTGCGCTCGATCGTCTCGATCGCGCGCGCCGTTTGCTCATCGAGCTTTCGCATCCGCAACAGCGAAGCCCAGCCCATAATCGCGTTCAGGGGGGCGCGGAGCTCGTGCGACACGACCGCCAGGAACTCGTCCTTGAGACGGCTGGCCTCCTCGGCTTGCGCGCGAGCTTCTCTCTCCGAGGCCAGCAGGCGTTCGCGCTCTAGTTCGGCCTGCTTGCGTTCCGTGATGTCGCGCGCGACCTTGGACGCCCCGACGATGGTGCCGTTCTGATCCCTAATCGGCGAGACAGTGAGTGAAATATTGAGCAGGCGACCGTCTTTGGTACGCCGTATGGTTTCAAAATGATCGATTCTTTCACCGCGCCGGAGCCGTGCCAGCACGTCGTCTTCTTCGGCCCATCGCTCGGGCGGAATGATCAGCCTGATGTGCTTTCCGATTGCTTCAGCCGGCGTGTAGCCAAAGATTCGCTCGGCGGCCGGATTCCAGGACGTGATTACACCCTCAAGAGTCTTGCTGACAATGACGTCGTCGGAGGAGGCGACAATAGCCGCCAGATGTGCCGCAACGTCCGGGGGTGCGTTGAAGTGACTCACGGCCTGGTTCCCCGTGCTGGCTTTTAGTCTAGGCGAAATGCCTCGCGCGCCGCCAGTCAGATGACCCAGGACCTTCATCGGAGAAATCCTTTGATCGTGGCAAGCAAGGTTTCGGGCTTAACCGGCTTCCGCAATAGACGGTCGGCTTTGATTGGCTTGACTCTATCGCCCGCCGCCGACAGCACTACGACCGGGATCTTCTTCAGCTTGCGGTCGCGCAGCTGCGCTTCACGAAATGCCCATCCGTCCATTCGCGGCATCATCAGGTCCAGCAGTATCAGGTCGTGCGAGCCATCTTGTCCAAGTATCTGAAGCGCCTCGAGCCCATCGGCGGCATGCGACGCGCGATAGCCCGACATCCTGAGGACTTCGCAAACGGTTTCACCGAGATCGAGATCGTCCTCGACCACTAGAATCCTCGGCGCGGCGTGGTCGGGAGAATCCCTGGAATCGTTGCGTTGTGAGGGCTTTTTGAGACCCTTGGCCACAGTAGGCTCGCAGGAAGATGAATGCCTGGCATGAAGAGCGGTGCTCGACGCAGCTGTGCCTAGTCTTTTCCCTTTCCTTCTATGCTCGAAATGAGCGGCAGCTCGATGACGATGCGCGCGCCACCGCCGGTTCGGCTCTCCGCTCTGATCGATCCATCATGTTGTTGGATGATCTGGTTCGCGATGTAGAGGCCGAGCCCGAGTCCGCCGTAGTTGTGACTGATTGCAGTTCGCTCGAAGCGTCCGAAAATTCGCGACAAATCGTCGACCGGTATCCCGATACCACGGTCTTGCACGACCAGCACGGCTTTGCGGTCCTTCGTGTCTAGCTCAACACTAATCGGCTTGCCGGCGCCATACTTGATCGCGTTGGAGATGACGTTGCCGATCGCTTCGTCGAGCCGGAACCTGTCCAGCCGCGCGCTGATTCCTTTGACGACGTTTATTTGAAGTTCGCTGCCGGTGTTCGCCGCATCTTCGGAGAACCGCTCCGCGGCTTCTTTAACCACCTCACCCACATCGCCGGGCGCCAACTCCAAATGGAGTCTTCCGCTGGCCAGTTGGGAAACGTCGAGTAGCCGGTCCACCAGGCGGCGCATTCTCTCGGTCTGATCCTTGGCCCGCTTCACGCTGGTTTCGACCTGGTTCATGTCGCCGTTCTGGGCGTGACGCTCGAGCAGTCCCAGGCGAAGAACAAGGGTGCTTAGCGGCGTCCGCAGCTCGTGCGAGGCAATCGCCAGGAACTCGTCGCGCATCCGGACCGCGGCCTCCGCCTGCTCGTTGCGTTTGCGCTCGCTCAGGTCGGTCACGATGACGCCGATCGACGGCTGGTCCCCGAGGCTCACCGGAGTCAGCGAAAATTGAGTTGGCAGAGCGGCGCCCGTGGTCTGCAGAAGGGTCATTTCGGCGCGAACCGATTCGCGTAGTCCCTGCTTAATCAACTTCTTGCATGCGCCGCGGTTCTCCGCAGGCACGAATTCGCAAACCTCGTGACCCATGATCCGATCCAGTGAAACGCCGACCATGCGCGCGAATGCCGAGTTGCAGTACAGGATGGTCCCGTGTTTGGACAGCGAGATGGCGCCCTCGTTCATGCTCTCGACCAGCACGCGATAGGGATGCTCGGCGCCCTCCAGCGTGAAGACCTTTTCGCCCGCGGGTCCCGCCACCACCAGCGCATCGATCGCGCCGCTGCGAATCGCGTCGAGAGTCTCTTCGGCTTCCTGAAGACGCTGGTGAAGCTCGTCAAGTTCCAGGCGGGTCGAGGATTTCAGGCTGGTCTTCATTTCGCCCCGCTCGCGATTGCCAGGTTGAAGAGCACTTTGGGCCGATCGGACAGGTCGCCGACCATCCGTCGGAGCGGAAGCGGCTGCTCCTTGATCAGGGTCGGCGCCGCGATGATGTCCGATTCGGTCGCGCGGCCCGGCTCCTGGTAGATGTCGATCACTTCGAGCTCGTACCTGCCCTTCAGATTCGATTCGCAAATCTCGCGCAGGTTTCGCAGCGCCTTGGTCGAGCGGGGAGTGGTGCCGCTGGTGAACAGGCGCAGCATATAGCGCGCAGGCCGCGACGCCTTCGCGCGGGCCGCTTTGATTTGATGAATTTTCGCCATCCCGTTTCTCAGACCGGGCTGAGCTCCAAAGTCATGAGAATCTTTTCCGTCGCCGAAAGATCGCCAATGATGCGCCTCACCGGTACTGGCAGTTTTCTGACCAGCGTCGGGATCGCGACAATCTGGTCGGCCTTCGCGAGTTCCGGATTGCGCAGGAGATCGATTACCTCAACCGTGTACCGGCCCGGCATATGCTCATCGCAGATGCGACGCAGGTTGGCGATCGCCGCGAGCGACCGCGTCGATTGACCGGCCACGTACAGGCGCATCATCCAGGATTCGTCGGTTTGTCCGTTGTTCTTCCTCATGGCACTCGCCTTGGGCGAACGCGATCCGCGCGGATTCCGCGGTGAAGCGCTCTTCTTCTTCACCAGCCCACTACCTTTCATTATTTCCGGTCTGGCATTTGAGGCAAGTGACCCTTTACCTTGCGGCTCTTCGCCATCGCGGATCTGTTGTCGAGCAGCTTCTTTTCGCGCTTGTTTTCGAGTGAAACCGACTTTTTCACCGACGCCGACTCGGCCTCGAATTCGGCGCGCAGCGCTTCGATGTGGGCCTCCATCGCCTTGCGCCGATGTTCGAGCTGCGTAAGTTTCAGTTCGTTCTCATCGGCCTGCCGAATTGTGGCGTCGCGTTCCTGCCCTTCGAGCGCCGCACGCGCAGAGCCGGTCAGCATCCCGGACGGGCCGAGATAAACGTCGATTAGCTGGATCCCTTTCGCGCTCAAGTCAAACTCACGAATCTGATTCGAATGATTCATGCCGCGCGACTTCAGGACGTAAAGGCCGCGATTGCGCTCTCCTGAAACTTCGATATCCCGAACCAGCATCCAGGTGTCGATGAGCGAAGAAATTCCGACGTCTGTAGCTTCCAGCCGTCCGCTGTTTTCGGTGAGCACGGTAAAGAACCCGGTGATGCCCTCGGTTTTCAGAAAGTCGATGAGCAGCGTGAGCATCGCGTTCACTTCTCGCGCGCTTCCGGCCGAGACCAGGTTCGAGATCGGATCCACAATCACCACGCTCGGCCGGAACCGATCGACTTCCTTGTGGATCGAAACCAGGTGCATCTCCAGGCCATAGAGAAACGGGCGCTGCGCGACGATCCGCAGGCGTCCGCTGTCGATATGGGGTCGCAGATCGACGCCCACCGATCGCATGTTACGGACGATCTGTTGCGCCGATTCCTCGAAGGCAAAATAGAGCACGCGTTCGCCGCGCTCGCATGCCGAACACGCCAGCGCGCTGGCGAAACTGGTTTTCCCCATGCCCGCCGTCCCCGACATCAGCACGGTGCTACCTCTGTAGTAGCCGCCGACGCCCAGCATCGCGTCGAGGTCCGGCACGCCGGTGGATATCGTCTCGTTCGAGACCTTGTGCCGCAAAGCCATCGAGGTGACCGGCAACATGGAAAATCCGCGCTCGTCGATGATGAACGGGTACTCGTTGGACCCGTGACTGCTGCCGCGATACTTCACGATCCGCATGCGGCGCGTCGTGATCTGATCGGTGACGCGTTGATCGAGCACGATCACGCAGTCCGCGACATATTCCTCGAGACCGAAGCGCGTCAGCGAATTCTCGCCTCGTTCGCCGGTGACAATCGCGGTTACCCCGAAAGATTTGAGGAATTGAAACAGCCGCCGAATTTCAGCGCGCAATAGCGCGGTGTTCGAGAAACCGGAAAAAAGCGTCTCGATCGTGTCGAGCACCACTCGCTTCGCGCCGACCGACTCGATCGCGTACTTGAGCCGGATGAACAGTCCCTCGAGGTCGTAATCCCCGGTCTCCGCGATCTCGTTGGGATCGACATGGACGTGATCGATCGCGAGCTTGCCCTCGCGGACCAGTTTGTCGAGGTCGAAGTCAAGCGACGCGGCATTTACCACCAGCTCGTTTTTGGTTTCCTCGAAAGCCACGAAAACGCCGGGCTCCGAGTACTTGCGGACGCCGTTGACCAGAAACTCGACGCCGAGCATGGTCTTGCCGCAGCCCGCGCTGCCGCAAATCAGCGTCGCACGTCCGCGCGGAAGTCCGCCGAAGGTTACTTCGTCGAGACCATTGATGCCGGTCGGCGCCTTTTCCAGACGCTCAACCGCCTTGGTCGCGCGGGCGGGGGCAGGCTCTTGTTTGGAAAACCTTGCATTTGTGGCTCTGGTAGAGAGGTTGCGGTGCATCGGATTATGTCGAATGCGCGCTTATGTGAGATGAGGGCACAGTAGTGCAATTTGCACGCAGTGCAAAGCGGCACCAGCATATTTTGCTGGTAGAATTTACAATAATGATGCGAGGGATCCCACTTCACCGGATCCCCCGCATCGCGAGCATCGTCGGGTCGGCTTAGCGGTTCGTCTGCGCTGCCATCCGCTTGGCCATCTCTTCCGGGGTCGGGTCTTCCTTATGCGTCGCGAGCGACCAGGTATTTCCAAACGGGTCCGTCACGGTCGCCATTCTGTCTCCCCAGAACTGATCGGTTGGCGGAGTAACGGACTTGGCGCCCGCGCCGGTCGCCCGCTTGTACATCGAGTCAGCGTCACTCACGTATACGTAGAAGTAGCTCGATGAAGGATGCTGCGTTGGCCCCATCACCTCGCCCAGCATCAGTCGCGAATTTCCAATGTTCACCTCGGCATGCCCGACGGTGCCGTCCGGGCCGGGCATCCGCATGACCTCCTCGGCGCCAAGCGCCTCCTTCAGGAAGTCGATCAGCTTCGCCACACCCTTCACGTTCAGGAAGGGCGTAACGGTGTGGTAACCGTCGGGGATTGTTTTGACTGCTTTCTTCGCCATGACGATTTCTCCTTTGGCGCTCGATTCAAATAATTGGGCCGGCAAGCCCGTCGAGCGCGGATAGTTTCTCAACTACCGCTGACGCAATTCGAGCGCAACCCAAGGCTCTGGCCGCTCGCGATTTTGCGCCTGCGAATCATCAGCGTGTTGGTTGTAGCAGATAACCTAACCCCTAACCCCTTCCCGAGCGGGAAGGGGAACCAGAAAAAATAATCCAGTCCCCTTCTTGCGCGGAAAGGCCATCTCCTATCCGGTTCCCCTTCTTGCGCGGAAAGGCCATCTTCTGGACTTGCCCCTGCACGCATTCGGGGGCAACTCCATTCTATCTGGTTCCCCTTCCCGCTCGGGAAGGGGTTAGGGGTTAGGTTCTACGGCGCGACCCCAGCTCCTGCCTGATATGCTCAATAACCGCCTCAACGTCGAGCATCGCGTCATTCGAAATTCTGAGTACCCGCACGCCTACGCTGGCGATTGCCCTGTCGCGCGAATCGTCGTATTGCCACTGCTCCTGATGCACACTGCCGTCGAGCTCGATCGCCAATTTGGCGGCGTCGCAATAGAAGTCGGCGATGTACCCTTCGATCACTTGCTGACGGCGAAAGTGGAACCCGTCCAGCGCGTTTCGGCGAAGGGCCTTCCAAAGTCGCCGCTCTGCGGGAGTCATTTCACGGCGTAGTCGTTTGGCGAACGCGAGCTTGTCGGGATGAACCTTCTGGCCGCTCGTGATTTTCCGGCTGCGAATCATGCGCGTGTCGGTTGTAGCAGATAACCGAACCCCTAACCCCTTCCCGAGCGGGAAGGGGAACCAGAAATCTGCTAACGCCGATAAAACCTACAGCGTTCTGCCCACGGCTTCCGCCAGCGGCTTCAGCGCCTTCATCAGGTCGGCGAAACGCGACGGCTTCAGTTGCTGCGGGCCGTCGGACAGTGCGCTGTCGGGCTTCGGATGCACCTCGATCAGCAGTCCGTCGGCGCCCGCCGCTATGGCCGCCAGAGCCATCGGCGCCACCATCTTGTAGATGCCAGTGCCGTGGCTCGGATCGACCAGCACCGGCAGATGCGTCCATTCCTTGAGCAGCGGCACGGCGTTCAGATCGAGCGTGTTGCGGGTCGCGGTCTCGAAGGTGCGAATGCCGCGCTCGCACAACACGACGTTGGGATTGCCCTCCGACAGGATGTATTCCGCCGCCATCATGAACTCTTCGAGCTTCATCGACATGCCGCGCTTGAGCAGCACCGGTTTCTTGATTCTGCCGAGCCGGCGCAGCAGCGAAAAGTTCTGCGCGTTGCGCGCTCCCACCTGGAGCATGTCGGAATGCTCGACGACCAGGTCGATATCGTGCGGATCCATGATTTCCGTCACCACCGGCAATCCGACCCGCCGTCCCGCATGCTCGAGCAGTATCAGCCCCTCGTCTTCCATCCCCTGGAACGAGTACGGCGACGTGCGCGGCTTGAACGCACCGCCACGCAGCGCATGCGCGCCCGCCGCCTTGACCGCGTCGGCGGCGGCCTCGACCTGCGCCTCGCTCTCGATTGCGCACGGTCCCGCGATCACCGCGATGCGGTTGCCGCCGATCTCCATGTTGCCGACCTTGATTCGCGAGCCTTCGGGGCGCACCTCGCGCGACGACAGCTTGAACGACCGCACAACAGGCATCACGCGCTCGACCCCGGCCACCGACTCCAGATGGGTCAGTTGATGCTTCTCGCCGCGCTCGTCGCCCACGCATGCGACGACGGTGCGCTCGACCCCGCGGATAATGTGCGCGTTGTAGTCGAGTTCCTCGACCATCTTTGCAACGGCCTGGATTTCAGCTTCGCTGGCGTGCGCTTTCATTACGACAATCAAGTGACAAACTCCCTGCGGTAACGCTGTGCGATGGAATGGGCCCTCGAACTCTAGTAAATCTGACTCTACAGCATGTTATCATCGACCGGAACTGCCGCCATTTTGAGGAAGGAATAGCCATGATCGAGTCATCGTGTAGTTGCGGAGCGGTCCGCCTTGCGATTACTCGCGCTCCAGACGAAGTGCTGGATTGCAATTGCACGCTGTGCCGGCGTTACGGCACACTCTGGGCCTACTACTCGCCCAAGGATGTGATTGTTCCAAGCGGACTTACCGACACGTATATGCGAGGTGCGAAGCAGATTGAGTTCCATCGCTGCAAGATTTGCGGGTGCGTGACCCATTGGTCGCCGGTGGACAAGACGTACGACCGCATGGGCGTAAATGCGCGGCTGATGGCGCCGGAGATTCTGTCCCGAGCGCGGGTGCGCCCTTGGGACGGACTGAACACCCGGAAGTACCTCGACGAATGATCCATCGACGTATCTAAGGACCCTGCTTTGCCCGTTAAACATCCGCATCGGCCGCTGACGCTCGTTCACACTTCCGACGTCCACCTGGAGACCGACACGTTCGGGTCAGGCGAGCGCGGCATCCAGTTGCGCGACAAAGTGCGCAGCGCATTTGGCCGCGTTATTGACATCGCCAACGACCGCGGCGCCGACATGCTGCTGATAGTCGGCGATCTGTTCGATTCGGCGCGCGTCACCGAGGAAGGCCTCGCCTTCGCGCTGGGAACGATCGCGCGGGCGCGGATGCCAGTCGTGATGATTCCCGGCAACCATGACGCGCACGACGAGCGATCGATCTACGCGGCCCTCGCGCCGGGCGCGCTACCCGAAAATTTGCACCTGATTCTCGAGCCCGAGGGCAGATCCATCGATTTCCGAGAGCTTGCGGCTCGCGTATGGGGCCGGGCGCTGGTCGAGCACACGCCAGACTACCGCCCGATGAGCCGCGTGCCCGAGCGCGAGGAAGGGCTGTGGAACATCGCGCTGGCGCACGGATTTTTCATGGAGGAAGGCGAGTTCGAACGATCGTCGCCGATTACGCCCGCGGAAATCGAGCGCTCGCGCTACGACTACGTCGCGCTCGGCCACGTGCACGTGCTTAGCGACGTCTCGCAGGGCTCGACACGCGCCTTCTATTGCGGAACGCCGGCGCCGCTCTATTCGACCGACAGCTCCGGATGGGTGCTGTCGGTCAGTTTCGTGCCCGGCCAGCCCGTTTCAATTGAACGCCTGATGGTGCGCTAGAGAGATCAATCCGACGGTGGCCTGGCGAGGCAACGCCCAGGTACGTCTCGTCGCTGCGCTTGAGCTCGGGATAGAGTTCCGCCAGATGCCGCCACATGCGCCCTAGGCCGACACTGTCGAACGGCTCCACGAGGCATTCCAGCGCGCCCTCCCGCAGGTAGATATGCGAGTCGTCGGGCGACTGCGATGCACTGACGACCACGATCGACGTCTGCGGCGACTCGCGGCGAATCGTCCTGAACAGCGACAACGCGTCATTCCCGTCCGCACCACGCAGCCAGATGTCGAGCGTGACGACATCTGGACGCGTCGTGCGGAAAAGATCGATTGTCTGCGCGACCGTCTCGGTTTCCGCAATCACCTGACACCCACCGCATTCAAGATGATTGCGAATGATGTCGCGCGTCATCCCCGAGCTGTCCGCAATGAGCACTCGAATTGCCATTGACGGCTCCTCCTTGGACGAGCACTGCGCCAGCCCAGTCCCCAAGGCGTTCACAGCTCCGTTCACCATTTAGCAAGTGCGGGGCCAAGAAATGTAAGCTTTGAACTTTGACGCGCGCGTCGCCGGCAGAGCCTCGGCGCGGGATTCAGGGCCGATTCATTGCTGTTTCGCCGCCGCTCAGCCGACCGCAGCGCGATCGGAATCTTCGATCGTCGTAGCACGCCAGCGATTTGTTGCATTGCGGTGACAACTCCTCAAACAGCTGCCGCGCTTTGCCTCCGACAAAAAGCAGCGGCGGAAGCCTCGATGGCCCCGCCGCTGCGCCAGTCCCAGATTTGTTCCTTGGATCACCATCGAGGAGATTCGACCCACGTGGTGCATTTAGTGAACAGCCGACCGGTGCTCCCTGGGAACAGCCGCTTCACCAGTGTAAGAGATATCCACAGCGCCACCGGCCTCGAGGATTTTCTTCGCGCGATCGCGCTCTTTGCTGTCTTCGGTATGGACGGAGAGCAGGATGTTCCCGTCTTTGAGCTTTCCTTCGTAGCGCTTGGCCTCATATTCGGGAATGCCCATGCCGATGAGCGCACCGGTGAGACCTCCGGCGGCTGCGCCACCAGCCGCGCCGGCCAGGGCCGCCATGATGGGGCCGGCCGCGATAAAGACGCCGAGGCCCGGAATCGCCAACGCTCCGATACCGACCATCCAGCCCAACGCTCCGCCCAGAATTGCGCCGCTGCCTGCGCCGGTCGCCGCGCCCTCGGGAGCCTTGGTGTTCTGCTCGTGGGCGAAATCCCTGGTTCCCTGCTTATCTGGAAACAGAACCGAGACGTCGTTCTCGGAGAAGCCGGCTGCTTTCAGATTGTCGGCGATCGAGATCGCCTGAGATTCACTCTTTGCGATACCAAATACTGCTTTCTTCGCCATATTGTCTCCTTACTACTGACCTTTGACTTCCAGTTGATTGTCGACCTTATCTGCCCCGGCGATTGCCTGGGCCTTGCTCGCGATAGCGACTTTTTCCTGTTCGTTCTTGACCGGGCCGCGCAGCGTGACCGTGCCGTTGGCGCTGACAATCTTCACGTTATGCGCAAGCATCGAAAGCGAATCATCCTTGACCACCGCCCTGCGTATCTCGCGGGTGAGTTCGACATCGCTTTTGGCGCTCGATTGTTCGCCTGCGGTCATCGAGTCCGGGGCGCGATCCCTGACGTTGACTGCGGAGTTGTCGGGTGCGACAGGCCGCGCGTCTTGCGCCATCGTGATGGTCCCCAGCCCTAAAAGTGCGGAACACGAAACCAGGGTTAGTGCTATTTTTTTCAACGCTGATCACCTCCAGTAGGTTGGCTTCAAAGTACGTGGCTTAACACGAACCAGATAACGAGGACCGATACCGGGACTCCTAGTAGCCATGCGATTCCATATTTCGTTTCGGTTTACCTCTGGTTTGAATAGTTACTTCGCTGAGTGAGCCGCGGCTTGATTGCCCGAGGCGGGTTTGGAAGCAAGACGTTTCTCGAGCTGTCGTTTGCGGGCTTCCAGTTCCGCGCCTAGTTCCAGCAGCCGTTTCTCGCCCAGGAACCTTTTGGCGTCGGGAAACATTTCGGTTTCCTCTTCCTTCACGTGATGCTCAACGTCTTCCCTGAGCACCTTGATCTTCATGTCGTAAGTTTCGTCGGCGGGCGTGATACCCGCGATTTGCGCGAGCAGACTCTTTATCTGCTTGTGCTCTTCGTAAGCCTCGCGCGCTTCGTCTTTGACGTGTTCCGATCTGGCGCTTTTGACGGCGGGATAGAAGATTTCCTCTTCGATCGTGGCGTGCACGACCAAGGCCGCCTCGATCTGAGCGAAGATGGCTTCCTTCTTTTTACCCTCGCGCCCGGCCAGGCTCTTCTCGCTCGCGAAGAGCTTCTTGACCGCCGCATGATCTGTTTTCAACAGCGCAATCGCATCGAGTTTTTGCACTTCTTACCAACCTCTGATTTGTACCAACCGCGCGAGTAGCACGCTGAAGATTTTGACCCGCGCCACTAAGAGAAGATTGCAATGGTTATGCCTCGGCAGCCACAAATCTGAACAAAAAAATTCGCGGCAAGAACGGTTGTGAACCGTTGCTACTTTTGGGCGGATTCGCGATCCGGCTCCGTCCAAATCAGGCAACCAACTTCTGCGAGGATCAGGAAGTCGGTAAATCTGTTGGGAAGAGGAGCACCGCCTTCTCTCCAAAGAGGCTGGGTGCGACGGGCAATCGGTGAAACCGCTTCAACCGCAGTTCGAAATTGCTAAGCAGCGTTGGCGGCATCCTTGAGACTATGTGACAGCGGCGGAGCCTCGATGGCCCCGCCGCTGCTAGAGTTCTGAATTCTGTTCCCTGGGCTACATCATGCCGCCCGGGGGCATTCCGCCCGGCATTCCGCCGCCGCCAGCCCCGCCCTTCTCGTCGGGCTTCTCGGCCACCATGCACTCCGTCGTCAGCAGCAGGCTCGCGACCGACGCCGCGTTCTGCAACGCGCTGCGAACCACCTTGGTCGGGTCGATGATTCCGGCCTTCATCAGATCTTCGAACTCCTCGCTGGCCGCGTTGAATCCAAACGGCCCCTTGTTGTTCTTGATCTTGTCGACGACGACCGAGCCTTCCCATCCCGCGTTGGACGCGATCCACCATGCCGGCCCTTCGATCGCCTTCTTGATAATCGCGATACCGACCTTCTCGGCCTCGCTGGCGCGCATGTTGTCGAGCACGCTCGACGCGCGAATCAGCGCGACGCCGCCGCCGGGAACCACGCCCTCTTCGACCGCGGCGCGGGTTGCATGCAGCGCGTCTTCGACGCGCGCCTTCTTTTCTTTCATCTCGACTTCGGTCGCCGCGCCGACGCGAATCACCGCGACGCCGCCGACCAGCTTCGCGAGCCGTTCCTGCAGCTTCTCGCGGTCGTAGTCCGAGGTGGTCTCTTCGATCTGCGCGCGAATCTGCTTGATACGGCCTTCGATATCGGTCTTCTTGCCCGCACCGTCGATAATCGTGCAGTTATCCTTGTCCACGACCAGGCGCTTGGCGCGGCCGAGATCGTTGAGCGTGATGCTCTCGAGCTTGAGACCGAGCTCCTCGGAAATCGCGCGCCCACCGGTCAGGATCGCGATATCTTCGAGCATCGCCTTGCGCCGATCGCCGAAGCCCGGCGCCTTGACCGCGACGCACGACAGCGTGCCGCGAATCTTGTTCACCACCAGCGTCGCCAGCGCCTCGCCCTCGATATCCTCGGCGATAATCAGGAACGGCTTGCCGGTCTTGGCGATCGTCTCGAGGATGGGCAGCAGGTCCTTCATCGACGAGATCTTCTTCTCGTGAATCAGGATGAACACGTCGTCGAGCTTCGCTTCCATCCGCTCGGGATCGGTCACGAAGTACGGCGACAGGTAGCCGCGGTCGAACTGCATCCCCTCGACCACTTCGAGCTGGGTCTCGAGTCCGCGCGCCTCTTCAACCGTGATGACGCCTTCCTTGCCGACCTTCTCCATCGCCTCGGCGATTATGTCGCCGATAGTCGAGTCGTTGTTGGCCGAGATGGTCCCGACTTGCGCGATTTCCTTGCGATCCTTGGTCGGTTTGGACAGGTTCTTGAGCTCGCCGGTAATCGCCTCGACGGCGCGATTGATTCCGCGCTTGAGCGACATGGGATCGTGCCCCGCGGCGACCATCTTGATGCCCTCGGTGAAGATCTGCCGGGCGAGCACAGTGGCGGTGGTGGTGCCGTCGCCGGCGACGTCGGAGGTCTTGGACGCGACCTCTTTGACCATCTGCGCGCCCATATTCTCGAACTTGTCTTCGAGCTCGATTTCCTTGGCTACGGTTACGCCGTCCTTGGTCACGGTCGGAGCGCCGAAGCTCTTCTCCAACACGACGTTGCGGCCCTTGGGGCCGAGCGTCACGGTGACGGCATCGGCGAGAACGTTGACCCCTTTCAGGATCTTCTCGCGCGATTCTTGTCCGAAACGAACTATCTTTGCGGGCATGGTTCTTTTGCCTCTCCTATATTTCCTTTTTTACAGTTTCATCGATCGGATTGCGGGACTCGTTTACGGGCAGGCCGAAAAAGAAAAAATGCCTACTCGATGATTCCCAGGATGTCGTCCTCGCGCAGGATGAGCAGGTCTTCGCCTTCATGCTTGAACTCGCTGCCCGAGTACTTGCCGAACAGGATTTTGTCGCCGGCCTTGACCTCGATAGGGATTAGCTTGCCGTCGTCGCCATACTTGCCCTTGCCGACGGCGACCACCTTGCCCTCCTGGGGCTTTTCCTTGGCGGTGTCCGGGATGATTATTCCACCCTTGGTCCGCTCTTCTTCCTTGATCCGCTTGACGAGAATTCGATCTCCCAGTGGCTTTATTTTCATTGGGGACCAGCAGCCTCCTTGCTTGCTGAAAAGTGTTGCTTGACGGGACGATTCCCGCCGTCGGAAAGTTAATTACTGTCCGGGTTTTGTCAATTGGCACTCGCAACGTCCGAGTGCTAACCGCAGTTTAGCCAGATTTCAGAGAATTGCAAGTCCTGTGGATAAGGGTGTGGATAGTTTATGGCAAGCACCGGCAGAACCCTCACCTACCGGCCGCGTTGCGGCCGGCCGCCTCTCCCGTAAAAGGAACGGGCGAGGTAAGAAACGGACCCTCGCCCTCCCGCCAAAGAGTTCTAACAGGGACGAAGTCCCGCATCTTTCATTGGGTGCAGGGGTCACCCCTGCCCAAGGAAGCGTGAAACCCACGGCGGGTTTCACATTCAATTAAGTGATCCCCCTCCCCCCTCTCTCACACCAGCGAGCCTCCTTCCGTCGCTGGGATTCCATATGGACCGAACACCGATGCTCGGTATGCGTCGTCGCGCGAGGCCCTTAGCAGCGCGTCGCGGTCTCGCAGGATTCGCAACTGAGCTCTCACGTAATCGACCTGGCGATCGACTTCGTATCTGCGGCCTTCGACATACGACGCGAATGCGCTCGCGGACAAGTCGCCGGCGCGCAAAGCATTGTCCGCGGCGGCGGCGGCCAGTCGTCCCGTCCGCAGCGCGAATTCGTTGCCCTGCCCTGTTATGGGTGACAAATATCCCGCCGCATCGCCGACCAGCAGCAGGCGGTCTCGCGCGACCGCGCTGACGCGATACCCGAGCGGCGCCATCGACCATTGCCGGCCCACTCGCGGCTCGCTGACGACGCGTTCGTAGAGCCATCTGTCATGCTGGCGCGCGACAGACTCGTAAAATTCGATCGCGCCGAGCCGGTCGGTCTGCTTTTCGGCCAGATCTGCTTCGAGGATATAGCGATACAGCCCCGGCCGAATCCTCGAGCCACTGATCATCGCGCCGCGCACGCCGTAGAGATGCCGATCCCACGTATGCAGGGGCGTGCCGTCGAACGACTTGAAGAAGACCGCGACGCCGATTTGCGAAAACTCGGGATCTTCCGATTTGAGATTCAGCACTCGCAGCGACGGCGCATAACGGCCGCCCGCGTCGATCACCATCCGCGCCGAATGCAGCCGGCCGTCGCCCGTTGTTGCGATCGCCGCGTCGCCGCGAAACTCCAGGTCGGTGACGCGCGCGTTCCAGACCAGCCGCCCGCCCGCTTCGACCAGTCTGCGGCGCAGCGCGGCGTTGAATCCACCGCGGTCAACCTGCACGGGAAATATGGCGTTGTGAATCGGATGGTACGTCCAGGAAAGATCGGGATAGACGTTGCGGAAGCCGGTGATCCGGTCGAGGACCCAATCCCCTTCGAACTTGACGGCCAACTGCGCGCACTCGTTCTGCGTCGGTACGACCATCACCTCGCCCGACGTGATATCCTCGCCGTCTTCGCGCTCCTTGCGCTCGAGCGCGAGCACCTCGTAGCCGGCCGCAACGAGCCTGATCGCCGCCGCACATCCGGCGGGCCCCGCTCCAATCACGATAACGTCGGCGTCCAGGCTCATTGTGGGCTATTGGATGCGATCAACAGCACGGCGCAGGACAGGGTACAAGTGCCGCGGAGATACTAAAAAAACTAAAAAGCGACGGGATGACCGAGTTGCTCGGAAATCGTCTGGGCCAGCCGTGGGAACAACTCGTGGCCGTCCTTGTCGTCGAGCCACAGACCGCGCGCGGCGTCCCAGTTGTAATGGAATCCGTGCGAGCCGGCTGCCAACCACATCTGCTTCATCTGCGATTGCCGCGACAGGATGAACTTCGAGCCATCCGCGAACTCAATCGTCACGACGCCGTCGGCAGTGGTGTAATCCACCTCGTCGGGGTCGAGGTCCTCGAGCCATTTCGCGACCTTGCTCAATGCGACGTCGGAGAGTTCGCGAAATTCGTTGTCGTCCATGTCGGGGATTGTAGCAACGCGAGGAACCTAACCCCTAACCCCTTCCCGAGCGGGAAGGGGAACCGGACGCGTTTTTCGTTTGCGCACCTCGATGCTGAATATCGGGGTTCACAACGGACGGCGTACGTTATATGCCGGCGCACAAATCCCTGAGGCGCAGAACCTTTCCAAATCCGGTCCCCCTTCCCGCTCGGGAAGGGGTTAGGTTGCTCGCAACCGCAACGCGTCCGACTCAGCGCTGCGGGCCTTTCTTCCGCATCTCCTCGTCGCGGTAGCGCTTGTAGAGCAGGGTCCATTCGTTGGAGCCCTCGACGACGCCGCGTTTGATCGAATTGATCTTGCGCCGCACAATCGCGTCGAGCTCGTCGCCCTGTTCGTTGAACTGCGCGACGATCTCGCGCGCCTGTCGCAGCGCGAGCGGAAAGTTCGCTATTTCGGCCAGGCCCTCGTCGCGCAATTTCGCCAGCGACTCGCGCGCCAGGAACAGGACTCGTGCTTCGGTGAGCTTCATTTTTTTAGAATCAGCCGTCCGGAGATCTAGTTTCTGCCGAATGCTGTTTGCCGCTCCGGACTCGATGGCACCAGCTAGAGCGTGAAGTTTTTCTTCTCGGCCAGGCGCTGGCGAATCAAACTGCGCAGCCGCGTGACGTCGAGCCGCGTGTCGCGGCGCGCCTCCGCCTCGGCCATCTTGTCGGCCTCTTCGTCGATCTGAGCTTCGGTCTCGAAATTCGCCGACATCAGCTCGACCACGCACGCGACCAGTTCCTTGGCGTCGGCCTTGGGTTTGATCAGGCCACGATCGATCAGGCCATTGACGAGATGAGTCGCCAGCGCGTCGATCTGAGCCTCCCGCATCGCCATATGATCCAGCTTGACCGGATCGAGTGCATCTTGTCAAAAGCGCTCAGATCATCGGCGGCGCCGCTACGCTACGCGGCTGCGGTTCTCGCGACCGCGATGCGCGACTTCTCCTCACCGAGGGGCAGCGTGGCGCGCATCGCGAGCGCCGATACTAACGCCATCGCTAGGAACAGGATCAAGGCGCCGGAGTAGCTGCCAGTCACGTCGAAGATCCGCCCTGCTATAGCCGGCCCGGCCGCAAACCCGAAGGTGGTGAAGAGCGCCAGCAGTCCAAGGATCGAGCCGAGTCGCCGGACGCCGAGAGATTCGTCGATCACGAGCGGCAGCAGGTGCGTTTCCCTCACCAATCCGAACACGACGATGAACGCCGCGACTGCCGCGAAGTGCGCGGCTCCCAGCAACAATGCGATACCGGCCGCGCCCGCGACGAACACCGCCGTGAGCATCACGCGTCCGCCGCGACGATCCGCCGCGGATCCAATTGCAAAGCTCCCGATCGCGGTGAATACGAACATCGCGGCAAAGAGTCCGGCCGCAACCGTCGGCGCATATCCGAGGCCGGTGAGATAGGGAATCAGATGGACCCTGATGCCGACATTCGAAGTGGCGAACAGAACTTCGGCGATCGCAATCATCCAGAATGATCGCGAGCGCAGCGCTTCGCGCAACTCCAGGCCGGGCACCGCGACCGAGTCGCCGCCCGCAGCCCGGACCGGATCGCCAGCGGTCGCGTCCGGACGCGTCCGCACGAATGCGGCCAGCAGCGGAATCACGATCAAGCCGATCGGGACGGCCATCGCGAAGTATCCCGCGCGAAATCCGTAATGCAGCACCACGTAGTTGGCGAGGATTGTGATTCCCGTGCCGCCGAGCGGGATTCCCGCGAACGCAAGCCCGAGCGCCAGCCCCCGATTCGCTTGAAACCAGTTGGTAATCACCAGCGCGCTCGGAATGATCGTCGAGGCGGTGATTCCTACCCCGAGTAATATGAAGATTACCAGGAATTCCGCCGCCGTATTCGCGCGGCTGAGTGCCGCGAAACTCAACGCCACCACCGACGCGCCCGCGATCATCATCTTGCTCACCTCGATCCGATCCATCAGCCATCCGACCGCCGGACTGCTCAGGCCTGCAGCCAGCGGCGCCGTGCCGACCAGCAGCGAGAAAAACCCGCGGCTCCATCCGAAGTGTTTGACTACTGGCAGGAAGAAAACTCCGCTCGCATTGACCGGCCCCCAGATCAGGAACAAGGTCGCGAAAAGCGCGCCGACGATTTCCCATCCGCGTTTATCCTGCTCGCTCATGAGTAGTGCCTCTCCATGCTTTCGGGACTCGACGCCCGGTGAAGTGCTTGTGGATGAAATCCTTGCGCGCATCGTCCTTCTGTGAAAATTAGGTATCTGTGCACATCTACCGTGCATAATTTCACGGCGGAACAAATTCCAGATGGAACAGTGGGACGATGTCCGCTTCTTTCTCGCCACCGCCCGCGAAAGGAGCCTGTCGGGGGCGGCGCGCGCGTTGAGTGTCGATCATGCGACCGTCGGACGCCGGCTCACGTCGCTCGAGCAGCGTCTTGGCGCAAAACTCTTCAATCGCACTCCCGAAGGATTCGAAATCACTTCGGCCGGCCAGGCCATCCTGAACCAGGCCGAGGGGATGGAAACCGCCGCGCTCGCGGTCGAGCGGCTGGCGACGGGCCACGACACGAGGTCGAGCGGCCTGGTGCGATTGACGACGCTCGAAATGCTCGCGCACCAGGTCATCATCCCGGCGCTCGCGACGCTCCTGCGCAATCACCCGCAACTCCAGGTGGACTTGCTGGTGGGCCTGCGCACGCTCGACATCGCGCGACGCCAGGCGGATCTCGCGGTGCGCATCACGCGCCCCCCTGACGCCAGCCTGATCTGCCGCAAGCTCGGAGAACTTGGAGTCACCGCTTATGCCTCGCCAAGCTACCTCGCGGCTCACGGCCGGCCCAAGCGCGGCGCGGGCCTGCGCGGTCATTCGCTCATCAACTTCCCGGTCACCCCGCCGTCGCTCGGTGTGCCCTTTTACGGGGAGTCGCTCGACGGCGCCCGGGTCGCGATGCATACCACGAGCGGGTTCACGCAAGTCAAAGCTGTGGCCGACGGAATCGGGATTAGCGAGTTGGCGTGTTGCGTGGCCGACGAGCGGCCGGAGCTCGAGCGCGTATGGCCGCATGAACGGCCGACGATGCGCCAGGTGTGGATGGTCATGCATCAGGACTTGCGACGCGCCGCCAAGATCCGGCTGGTCTCGAACGCGATCGCCGAAGCCTTCGAACGCGCCGCGCCGGTTCTGCGCTATGGCCGCCTCCGCAGACGCGATTGACGCAAGCGCGTGTCCGCTCTAAAGAAAAGAGCACGCCGGGGGGCCGGAGGCATGCGATGGCTATCGACGGGAACAAGCTCAACGAGCTGATCGGCAAAATGCTCGGCGACGCCGGCGCCGCGATGGGCGCGGCGCTGGTGCTGATTGGCGACAAGTTTGGCCTCTACAAGACGCTGGCTGCCGCGGGACCGATGACACCCGCCGAACTCGCGTCGAAGACCGGCACCGTCGAGCGCTATGTGCGCGAATGGGCCGCGGCACAGGCCGCCGCCGGTTACATCAACTACGACTCCGACTCGGGCAGATTTTCGATGTCGCCCGAGCAAGCAATAGTGCTCGCGGACGAAGGCGGGCCGGCATTCTTTCCCGCCATGTACGAGGTAGTAGCGGCCGCCGTCCGCGACGAACCCAAAGTCGCCAACGCGTTTCGCAACGGCGGCGGCGTCGGATGGCATGAGCACGACCCGTGTCTGTTCCGCGGCACCGAGCGCTTTTTTCGCCCCGGTTACGCGATGCATCTGGTCGCCGAATGGATTCCGGCGCTCGACGGCGTCAAGCAAAAGCTCGAACGCGGCGCGCGCGTCGCGGACGTCGGATGCGGTCACGGCGCGTCGGTAATCCTGATGGCGAAGGCGTTTCCGAAATCGCGATTCTTCGGCTTCGACTATCATCAGCCATCGATTGACCGCGCGCGCGAAGTGGCACGCGCCGAGGGAGTCGCCGACCGCGTCAGCTTCGAGCGCGCTTCGAGCAAGGATTATCCGGGGACTTTCGACCTGGTCGCGTTCTTCGACTGCTTGCACGACATGGGCGATCCCGTGGGCGCGGCCGCGCACGTGAAAACCACGCTCGCCGACGATGGAACCTGGATGGTCGTGGAGCCGTTCGGCAACGATCGCCTCGAAGACAATCTCAATCCGATCGGCCGGCTGTTCTATGCCGCGTCCACAATGATCTGCGTGCCCGCGTCACTCTCGCAGGAAGTGGGACTCGGTCTCGGCACTCAAGCGGGAGAAGCGCGGCTGCGTCAGGTGCTGACGGCGGGAGGATTCTCGCGAGTGCGTCGCGCAACGGCCACCCCGTTCAACCTGGTGCTCGAAGCGCGTCCCTGAGGGAGCCCTCGCGCCTGCGCGTCAGTGTGGCGGCTTCTTGGCGTTCTCCTGGTCCTGCTGCTCCTTGTAGACCTCGTCCATCTTTGGTTCGAGCGCCTCGTAGAATTCCTTGATATGCCCGACGTTGGCGCCGAGGTCACCGGGGAAGTAGCGCAGGATCGAGGTCACATCGGGGCGGGCCAGGCCGGAACGCGAGCACACCTCGATCTCGCCTCCCGGGTCGATCGTGATCCTCACGTCATCCTCAAGTTTGAAAATGCGCGACGTATAAATGCAATCGATTGTGGAGTTGCCGGGGTCGGCCTTGACGACTTTCCATCCGCCGAGCGAGTTGACGGTATCCTGAGACAGTTTGAACAGGGTCTGGCGGGGGATACCGGGATATTCGCGCCGAATCAGTTCGGGAAAAACATCGTCGAGCGGCGCGGGCTCGGCTTTCGTCACGTCGTTGCGGGTCATCTGAGGTTCGGCCGGGCCTTCTTTCTTGACGGGATGCTTATGCGGCGGGGCTGCGGCGGTTGTTGGTGGAGGCGCTGGAAGATTTTCCATTACGCAAGTCACCGAGCTCGAACCGGTGGTGCTGGCGGCCGCGGAGTTCATCGTGACGAAGCGGACCACGCGCTGCGAGAAGCCTGGTCGTTCGAAAATCGTTTCGTTGTTCAGGATCATCGTGACTCCCGCCGCCACCACCGCCACGGCGACCGCAAAGATCGCGAGGCGGATCAGCAGGCCGAGTATCCGGCGCAGGAATGGAACGAAAATCATTAGCGCGAGGACGACAACGGCAACGATGATTTCGGGCTTAGTGATCATGATGAAATCCCCGCTGGAATCCCTAGCCGTTTACATGGCGTTGGCGCAAGCATGACGTGAATTATTTCCGGGCGGGCAGGCGTTTGGCGTGCGAAAGGCCCTGAAAACACACCGGCGCGATCCCAATCGAGATCGCGCCGGTATCGGCCAACTTTTTCAGAATTTGCGTCGCTTACGCCGGCGCTCCGGCGAATCCCTCGTTCCCGTCGCCGCGTAAAATCGCGTCGAAGCGCTTCCCGCCCAGGTAGAAGCGACGCGCCTCGTCGTCGGTGACCGCCGCACGGCGCACGTCGCGGCGGCGAATCGGCCAAATCCCGCCGACCATCGGATGCCGCCCCTGGCGATAGCTGAAGAAATAGTACGTGAACTGACGCAGCACCCCTTTGCGCGCTTCCGCGTCAAGGCCGCGGCCCGCGCATACGGTGAACATCGTGTGCAGGAAGCGCGGGATCGAATAGAAGCCCGTGTAAGCGTCGCGATACGCGCCAAGCCAGCTTTCCTTGTCCAGCTTGTCGTGCTTGAGCGTGACGTGCTGCGAGTCGAGCTGGTTGAAGTCCCAATCGATGATGGCGCCTTCCTTGGTGAAGCGCACCTGGTCCTCGGTGCCCGGCAGCGGCGTCATAATGAAGAATGACACGATATCGAAGCCGATTTTCTTTAGTGTAGCAGCGGCGACGCGGCCGCAATCGGGGCCGTCAAACGGGAATCCCAGCATGTACCCCGCATGCACCGATACGCCAACCTTGTGCCAGTTCTCGACGACGCGCCGATATTTGTCGATCACGTGCGCGCGCACCACCTCCAGCTTGCCCTTGTGCTGGCGATCGTCGGTATTCTGATACTTGGTCGCAAAGTTCAGGTTGTCGGGGTTGAGCGACTCGATTCCGACGAACGCCTGGTAGCATCCCGCGGCTGCGGCCAGCTCCGTGAAGCGCTTGCTCCGCCGATGCTTGGCGGTCTCGGTCTCGCCCTCGGCGACATTGGCGTAGCACGACGCGTCGACGTCCACCTGCATCATGAAGGAGAGCTTGGGATACTCCTTCTTCACTTCGACCAAGCCAGTGAGAATCTCTTCCCATCGCGGCGACCGGAAAAAGTCGTCATCGACGAGGAACAGCGACTCGATTCCATGATGCTGGCAGGCGTCGCGCACCCAGCTGACGACCGCGTCGGGCTCGCGCGAGCGCATCGTGCGGCCCATCACGTTCTTCACGCTGCAGTAGGAGCAGGTGAACGGGCATCCGCGCGAAGTGTCGAGCGTGGTCATCGTGTCGTTGAAGAATCGCGTGAGGTAACGATCGTCGAGCACCGGCAGCAGCGATTCGGTGATCAGGGGCACGATGATGTCTTCCTGGCCGGTCTTAGCGCGAATTCCCTGCGTGACCGAATAACTCTTGCGCAACTCGCCGCGCAGGAAGTCCTCGACGATATCGCCCCAGATGTTTTCGGCCTCGCCAACCACGGTCGTAACGCCGCATTCGTTGAGGAACTTGCAGGAATCAGGAAAGCCGCTGACGTGGAAGCCGCCCATCATGGTCGGCAGCCCTTCGGCGACGAACTGAAGCGCCAGGTCGCGCCCGCGGGGATACTGATTCGATTGCACTCCGGCCAGGCCAATCAGCAGCTCGACGCCATCTTCCTGTGCCTTTTCCTTAATCGCCTTGATCGTCTCAGGGCTGACGATGCCGTCGCAGATTTCGTCCCAAATTACCGTCTCGAGCCGCACGTTCCGCTCTACGGCGTAGCGCTTGTTGAACGCCTCATTGAGCGCCGTCATCACCGTCAAGGTGTTGTTCGGCTGGACGCCGTAGCGGAAGTACTGGACGAAGCCGTCCTCGTCGTAACGCGAGGGCTTGATGAAATAGACCCGAATTGTGCGGCAAGGCTCGGGCTTTATCGCGGCCTCGGCCGTCGCGCCCGCACGGGCCGTCAACTGCAGCGTCGCAGCCGGACGGTCACCGCCATAGCGATTGGTCCCCAATAGCCAATAGAGGATGCTTGCGGCGAATACCAGGAATGCACCAAGAAATACGAGAAATAGCATCGATAGATCCTCTGCTTTTGGTTCGTAACAGCAACCCGACCCTGCCCATCATACCGAAGACGCGGGGGGAATATCTAACCGCTCGGTCAGACCATAAGTAATCAAATCTCGACCGGGAATGTCAACCCACCCGATTGAAACACGTTAATAGCGTCAAAGTCGAGGAATTAGCGCGGATAATCCTGATTTAGGGTAACTAGCGGTACATTTCGACGAGATTGATAAGCCCCAGGTCGCGGTAGCGCTCGACCAGGTACCCCTTGATTTCCTGTACGCTGGCCATCTGCAAAGTCTCGCGCGCGATAAGCCGGGCGGTCTGATAATCGACCTCCCTGATGACCTTGCGCACCACCGGGATGAACAGCGGGCTCAGGCTCAATTCATCGAGGCCCATCCCGACCAGCAGGAGCGCCGCGAGCGGGTCGCTGGCCATCTCGCCGCACAGGCAGACCTCCTTGTCGGCCGCGCGCGCGACGTTGACGACCTCGGCAATTGCCGAAATCACCGCGGGATGGAGAGCCTCGTACAGGTGCGCGACTTTAGGATTGTTGCGGTCCGCGGCGAGCAGGTACTGGATTAGATCGTTGGTACCGACCGAGAAAAAATCGACTTCGCGCGCCAGCCGCGGCGCCAGCCACACCGCCGACGGCACCTCGACCATGATACCGACTTCGATATTGGGATTGTGCTCGAGTCCTTCCTTGAACAGCTCGGCCTGCGACTCCGCGAGCAATTCCTTGGCGCGGCGCAATTCTTCGAGGCTCGAGATCATCGGGAACAGGATGCGGACATTGTGTTTGGCTGCCGCGCGCAGAATCGCACGGAGCTGAACCTTGAACAGGCCCGACATCTCCAGCGAGATGCGTATCGAACGCCAGCCCAGGAACGGATTGTCCTCGCGCGGCACCCGCATGTACGGCGGATACTTGTCGGCGCCGATGTCGAGCGTGCGAATCGTCACCGGGCGCCTGCCGAGCGCCTCGAGCATCTTGCTATACAGCGCCAGCTGCTGGGTCTCGTCGGGAAAATCCTCGTAAGTCAGGAACGAGAATTCCGAGCGCAGCAGTCCGACGCCCTCGGCTCCGTAGCGCAGCGCCAGTTGGATGTCGGCCAGCAGCGCGATATTCGCGAGCATCATGACGCGATGGCCGTCGCGGGTCGCGGTGGGCGCGTTGCCCTCTTCGATCAGCTCCTTCTTGAACGCTTCGTAGCGCCGCGACAGGCTGACGTAGTCGCGCTCGATCTCAGTGCCGGGATTGACGTAAACGACGCCCGCGTTGCCGTCGAGCACGAGCGAATCGCCCTCGAGTACCGATTCCATCAGGTGTTCGACGCCGACCACCGTCGGAATTTCGAACGCGCGCGCCAGGATCGCCGCGTGCGAGGTGACGCCGCCCGATTGCAGCGCGATACCCGCAAGCTTGTCGTGGCTGACCATCGTCAACTGCGAGAGCGTGAGCTCCTCGGCGACGATAATCGTCGGCTTGGTGAAGGACGCGCGCTTTTCCTCCTGCCGCAGATGACGCAGCACGCGATGGCCGACGTCGCGGAAGTCGGTCGCGCGCTCGCGCAAATAATTGTCCGCGACCGCCAGCATCGAGGCGCTCAGCTCCTCGATCACGCGGAACAGCGCGCTCTCGGCGGTGTAGCCGTTGGCGACCGTCTCGCGGATGCGGCCGACGAACTCCTCGTCTTCGAGAATCATGCGATGGCCGTCGAAGATCCTGAGGTCCGACTCGGGCATCAGCGGCTCCATCCGCACCCGCAGCGTCGCCAGCTCGGCGAGCGAACGGGTCAGGGCCTCCTCGAACCGCTTGGCCTCGGCCTTGGGGTCGCGGGATTTCTGATGACGATCGACGCTGCTCAGAAACGTGCCGACGACGTGCGCGTTGCCCTGCGCAAATCCCGGCGATGCGGAAAGTCCCGCCAGCCGCGGGCGGCGAATCTTGGCGGGCGGCGCGTGGCGCGTCTTGCCGCCGACTTTTTCGTAATCCTTGAGCTGCCGATTGGCCTCGATCATGCGCCGCTTGTATTCGAGCCGCTCTTTTTCCTTGGTGACGAGCGATTCGCGCAGCCTGAAATGAGAAAGAATTTGCGCGACCTGGTTGGCGGCGGTGTTGAGCAGGCGGATTTCGCTCTTGTTGAATTTGCGCCGCTCGAGCGTCTGCGCGACCAGCACTCCGAGCGGCTTCTTGCGGCCGTCGCGAACCGGCACGCCAAGAAAAGTGTGGAAGCGCTCCTCGCCGGTCTCAGGAAAATATTTGTAGCGCGCATGGCTCATCGCGTCGGGCACGCAGATCGGCTCGTCCTGCTCCAGCACCAGCCCGACCAGCCCCTCGTTTAGCCGCATCGAAACCTTGCCGACCGATTCGCGATCGAGGCCGACGGTGGCGCGCAGCACGATTCGCTCGCGCTGCGGATCGAAGAGGTAGAGCGAACAGACCTCGGCCTCCATGCCCGTCGCAATCGCAAAGGCCACGCGGTCCAGGGTCTCGCGGAGATCCTCGGAATGCTCGCCGCCGATCGAGGAGAGATGCTCGATCAGAGCGAGGCGATCCTTGTTGGCACTCATAGCTAAAGTCTCAGCAGCGGCGCGAAAATTTTATCGGATCGATAGCGTGATGAACAATGCCGCCGGGGACAGTAGTCGTTCCTGCTAGCTAACAGGCGCCGCCGGCTCGAACGGCGCGAGTGCGCTCTTCAGCAGGCCGCGGCCTGCGCGGCATCGCTTCGACCGGATTGCGTCGATTAGATCGCGCTCGTCCTTGATTGGCCCCTCCAGCAGCGTCGTCACGCATCCTACCGAGCCCGCGGAATGCGAGTCCGAGCCCGCCACTTCCGCCATCCCGAGATGGCGCGCGACTTTCAGCGCGAACACGTTCTCGTCCTCGCCGCACGCGCCGTTGAGCACTTCGATAGCGTCGACCAGCTCGAAAATTTTCAGCTTGGCCGCCCGCTCCGGGTAAGTTGGATCGATCGGTTCCGAATCGGGGTTGATGAACGAGAAGCGCGGGTCGAGTTTGTAGCGGAACGGATGATTCGCGATCAGGATCCCGCCCTCGAGGTCGACCACGCGCCGCAGTTCCGCCAGCTTGTAGATTCCTCCGACGTATCGCTCGAGCCCGAATGCGCCGACGTGCCCCATGTCGGTCGTCACTTCCATCCCGCGCAGAAAAATCACGCCCGAGTCGCCCGCCATCGCCGCCATCTCGCGCGAGTCCCACATGTTGTCGTGCTCGGTGATGCAGACCGCGCCGATTCCGATCGCGCGCGCGCGTTCGACCAGGTCTTTCGGAGCCAGGTTCGAGTCCGAGCTGCCGCGATTGGTATGGAGATGCAGGTCTACGCTGAAGTAGGGCCCCGCCGGCTGGGGGTGCCCGCTTCGTGAATCCGCCATTTGCGACGCGCCGCAGCTACTTGGGCGGCTCCTTGGCGAGCGTGATTTTCTTCATGTGGTCGCCTTTCTGAATTTTGTCGACCGCGTCCATGCCCTTAATCACGCCGCCGAAGACGGTGTATTGGCCGTCGAGTCCCGGCTGCGGTTCGAGGCAGATGTAGAACTGGCTGCCGCTCGACTCACGATTCGGATTTACATCGTCTCCCGTACGCGCCGTAGCGACGCTGCCGCGCAGGTGCTTTTCCTTGATCTCGGCGGGGACGGTGTATCCGGGACCGCCCGCGCCCGTGCCGTCAGGATCGCCGCCCTGGATGACGAAGTCCGGGACGACGCGATGCCACGTCAGGCCGTTGTAGAAGCCCTTGTTCACCAGCGTTTCGAAATTCGCGACCGTTTTGGGCGCGGATTCGGGGTAAAGCTCGAGGACGATGGTGCCGCGTTCGGTCTCGATAATTGCGTAATGACCTGTGTTTCTCACTGGGAGTCCATCCGTTGCGCCTTTGCAAGCCGAGGCGAGCACGAGCACCGCCACGACGGCCAGGCACGACAATTTAAAGGAGTTGAGTTTCATTTTATCCACTCGCATTCGCCCGAACAATCAAACGTCCGTGCATAAGGTTGTCCAACAGTCCTAAATGGAAGTATTCGACGCGTCGCCAATCCGCAAGTGATGAACCGAATCGCCGGTGGCTATCCCTTGAGAAACTGCGCGACCGTCGCGGCGAGCTTCGCCGGCTCTTCCAGCGGCATCATATGCGCACCGCCCTCGACCAGATGAATCTTCGCGCCTGGAATCCCTTTGCGAAATTCGTCAGCGTACACCGCCGGCAACAGCTTGTCGTCCTTCCCCCACACGACCAGCGTCGGCGCGGCGATTCGATGCAGCCGTTTGCGCAGTCCCTTGTCCGGTATCGGCCACATGAACTTGCCGGTGCATCCGAGCGCCCATGTGATGCGAATGAATCCCGGCTGATCCTCGGGGTTCAGCGTGATCCTTTTCAACGACGGGTGATGCTGATCCTTGAACAGCAGCGCGGGCAGGTCGGCCTGCGGCGTCACGATGTAATTGCGTATCGGCGAGTCGTCGCGCCACAACCCCAGCGGACTTATCAGCACCAGCTTGCCGACGCGCGTCGGATCGGTCGCCGCGATTTCGCCCGCGATCATCCCGCCGAACGAATGACCGACCACCGCCGGCGCCTTGAGCCCGAGCTTGTCGAACAGGTCGTAGTAGTAGAGGACAAGGTCCCACATGTCGTCGAGCGCCTTGTAGGAATCCTCGTCGCCCGCCGTGATCCCGGGATGCTCGGGAGCATAGACGGTGAAGCTTTTGGCAAGTTCGTCGAGTAGCTCGACCTCGATTGGCCCATAGCCGCCGTGCAGGTAGACGAGGGGCGGGCCGTCGCCGAGAATCCTGACCTTGGGATGAACCTTGTCGCCCCACACGCTAACCGTCTTGTCGTTCACAGCCGCCATAAGAACTCCATCTGTTAGGCTAGCTTCGTCCAAAAGGCTCTCGCGTAAGAAATTCGGAGATCTTGCTTTTCCATATTTTTCTGGCTGGTAGAGCCAAAATCTGTCCGCGTGAATATCAAATCAGCGTTGGACGCCATGGCGTCCTTAAACCGGGCAAGAAGAAGGGCGGTCTGTGCACCCTTGCCCCGAAACTTTTCGGGCGTGGTTGCATCTGCCAAATATGCAATCGAGTTCTTCAAATATAAAACTGCGCAACCGATAGGTTGGTCGCCGAGATAGGCGAGATACAACTTCCAATCTGCGTACTTTGACCATCTTTCGATATAGGACCTGATAACAGTGGCCCTAATATCCCATCCTTGAAGATAAAGATCCTGAAACTGGCTCAGATCTTTCGGCGTTGAAATCTGAACAACTTGAAGAGAATCTGAGTGGCTCGCACTCAGTTCATCAACTGGCTTTACGTAAACGGGAAGGAATTTGGTTTGAGCGTAACCTTGCGCTTGAAGAAATTTTGCCAGTTCTTCATCCAGAGCACCTGGACTGATTTCTAAATCAGGTTTTGCACCACTTGCACGATAGAGATCCAGGACTTCACCAAGAGAGCCGGTGGAGACGGGACCGGACAACAAAATACGATTGAAATATGGATTGGGGATGGACGGCAACATGACCGCTCGAAGGTTCTCTCGCTTGATGTATTTCACGCAGTCGGGTTCATTTCTGAAGTCCCGAACTGCATTCATTCGATCCTGCGTATAGAGGAATTCAACTTCGTCGATCTTTGAAATAAGGTCGGTCGTAAGGTGAAGATGCTTCATTGCTACTCCCTAAGTAGGGCCGCAGCATGCGCTCCGTTCGACGCCATCATTTTGCGCGGCCCCTTGAGCGACTCCGGCCACCACTTGTTGTCCCATTCACCGTCCCAGACCGCTCGGAAATGTGGCAGCACCTCGCTGCAGAACAGATCGATATTCTTGATCGTCAAGTCGTGCGGCATCGATCCGATATGCAGCAGCACCATCAGGTTGCCGACGCGAAGTTTCTTGACCGCTTCCATCAACTGCTGACGCACGGTGGCCGGCGAGCCCGCGATCACGAACTGATTGTCCACGAAGTCCTTGTACTTCCACTCCGGAATCTTGTTCATCAAATCGAACAACTGCGGATTCAGCTTGGTCACGCTGTTGACCAGGCTCTTGTAGTCCTGGTTGCCCGCGACGGGAAAATACTCGGGCAGGATATGCAGGCATTTGTCGTAAAAATATCGGATGTGCTTGTAGTAGTCCTTTTCGGCCTGCGCGTCGGTTTCCGACACCGCCACCAGTTGCAGAAATCCCGCACGATACGGGTTGGGATCGTGATTGCCCTTGGCGACGAAATCCCAGAACCCGTCCATCACCCGCTTGCCGAAATTGTTTCCCCAGTACGACAGGAAGCAGTAGCAGTGATTGTGGCGCGCTGAAAAATCCCACGTCGAGAGACTGCCGCTGCCAGGAATCCACACCGGCGGATGCGGCTTCTGAATCGGACGCGGCCAGATATTCACCATCGGCAGTTTGAAGTACTTGCCGTTCCACGCGAAAATCTCCGGCGACTGCCACGCTTTCAGAATGAGGTCGTGCGCCTCGTAGTAACGCTCGCGCTGCTCAATCGGCGGGATTCCGGCGCACAAGTTCACGTCCTGCGACGTCCCAAGCGGCATCCCCGCGACCAGGCGGCCTCCGCTGATACAATCGATCATCGAATATTCTTCGGCGATTCGTGTCGGCGGATTCGTCGTCGGCAGCGTCGCACCCATCTGCACCACCGCCACGTCGGTGCCGTTGGTCGCGCGCGCGAGGATCGAGCCCATCAGGTCCGGATTCGGCATGAAGCCGTACGCGTTCTGATGATGCTCGTTGACGCAGATACCGTCGATCCCCTTGTCGGCGGCGTGAATCAGCTCGTCGAGCGTCCAGTTGTAGTACTGGCCGACCTTGACCGAATCGGCGAGCTCGTAATACGGCGGATCGACCCACACCGAGTGATACTTCTGCGCGAAGTCATCAGGCAGATCGCGATAGGGCATCAGATGGAACATCGAAATCTTCATCGTAGGCCTCCGACCGCGCCAGCTTTCGATTTTTCAAAAAAATACCACGCCGCCGCACGATTCCCAACCGCACGACACTCTCTAACCAATGCGCAGGAGTCACCCCCGCGATGGTGTCGATGCCGCTCGTCGCGCAGACGATTGCGCGGCCCCGAACTTTGCCGCCTTATGCGATGGACCGCGCTGCGCTAACGTGGAGTCTGCATGTCGACCGCTCAAGATGCTGTGCAGGCTCGCGTTCGCCCGCAGAGCTCGGCGGAGAATCGTCTAGCTTCAGCAAACCGACGCAATTCCGCCAAACCGATCTTCGCAACATTCACCTCAATTCTGCTGTGCGCGACGCTCGCGCGCGCCGATCCTGCCGCGCGATCGTTCGTGGGCAACTTCATTGGCAATGACGCGACGGTCGAAAACTATCTGACCATTTCGGGCGGCGTAGATCGCGCGCAAAACTTCGAGTCGCTGTACCTGGAGAAAACCATCTCCCCCACCTCCAGCCTCTCGCTCTTCGTCGGCTACCAGCGTCTCGAGCAGGAAGGCGAGGACGAAGCGCTCAGCGGATTCAGCAACCTCACTCTGGCGTATAAGCAGGTGCTCCTGGCACTGCGCCCCAATGAGTTCGTTGTCTCTATCAGCCCGACGCTTGAGCTGCCGGTCGGCGACACCAGCGTTTCCGGAACGCATCCGCGCGCCGGTGGCGACCTGCTCTTTCAGAAAGGCCTCGGCGATCTACCCTACTCGCTCCGCATGCTACAACCGTTCGGGATCGAGGGCGACGCGGGATGGGAAAGCAAAGTCACCGGCGCCCGCGACGATCTGCTGAGTGCCGACCTGGAACTCGAATACTCGCTCAGCTACCTCGACACGAATGTAGCGTCGAATTCGGTTCCGATGCTGATGCGCAATCTCACGCCTAATCTCGATTTCGATTACGCGCAGTACCTGAGCGCGCACAGCAACTCCTCAGCGCCCGACTTCGAGCTGACCCCCGCAATCGCATGGATGAACGATACCTTCGAGGTGAACCTGGGCGTACAGATCGCGCTCAATCGCGCGTCGCAAGGCACCGGCCCGGTCGCTTTCGTTTGGCTCCTCGGTGTTTCATACGATCAACTCGTTCCAGCCCTCGGATGGAACCTGTTTCGGTGAACGACCGGTTAGGGGGTTAGATTCCGCGCGGCGCCTCGCACTCTCTCCGGTATCCTGCCCTCGGGGGGATGAACTATTCAGCCTGACGCTCGCGAACCTGCCGTGCTATTCCTGACAGTATGGTTCAACCGCCAGAATATCCCCGCTCAGCGCTCACCCGAAATTCCGGCGACGCAGCGTGCCGCAAAAAGCAAAAACTAATTTTGACGGAACGAAGCTACCCTTGGTAGCCAAGCCATCTCAGAACCACCACATATGGTATGAACTGCAGACGCCCCTGACATGGATCACTGGGAATGTTACGATTTGCGCGAAATCATCATGGCTGACACTAAAAAAACAAAAATAACCCTCGAGCAGGTGCGCCACGTTGCGCTCCTCGCGCGCCTGCAACTGTCGCCCGAAGATGAAAATCGTCTGCGCGCCGACATGGACGAAATGCTTGCTTATGTCGATAAATTGAACGAGCTCGACACCAAAGACGTCGCGCCGACGACGCAGGTCGGCGAGGCTGGCATGCCGATGCGCGATGACGGAGTGACCAACCGGCCCGCGGCGGACGCGATGCTCGCGAACGCACCGTCGCGCGAGCGCGGTTACTTCAAAGTACCGAAAATAATCGAGTAGATTTCTCGGTCAAGTAAAACTTCCTGCATGGCATCGGAACTGAACAAACTTACGATCGCCGAGACGTCGTCGAAGCTCCGCGCGCGTCAGATCACCGCGACGCAGCTGACGCGCGATTGCCTCGATCGCATCGCCTCCGCCGAGCCCAAGCTTCATGCGTTCATCACCGTGTCCGAGAAGGAAGCCCTCGAACAGGCGCGCGCGGCCGACGCACGCCTCGCCGCGGGCAACGCGCCGGCGCTGTGCGGGATTCCGCTCGGAATCAAGGATATCTACGCGACCAAAGGCGTGCGCACGACCTGCGCGTCGAAAATTCTGGAAAATTTCGTGCCGCCCTTCGACGCGACGGTGATCGAGCGCCTGCGCGCGGACGGCGCGGTCTTCGTCGGCAAGACCAACATGGATGAGTTCGCGATGGGCTCGTCGACCGAGAACTCCGCGTTCGGCGCGACGCTGAATCCGCATGATACCGAGCGCGTCGCCGGCGGATCGTCGGGCGGGTCTGCCGCCGCGGTCGCGGCTCACGAATGCCTCGGCTCGCTCGGCACCGACACCGGCGGATCGATTCGCGAGCCAGCGAGTTTCTGCGGCGTGGTCGGAATCAAGCCGACTTACAGCCGCGTCAGCCGTTACGGCGTCGTCGCCTACGCGTCGTCGCTCGACCAGGTCGGTCCGTTTACGAAATCGGTGCGCGACGCCGCGATCATCCTCCGCACGCTCGCCGGCAAGGACGTTCGCGACTCGACCTGCTCGGCGCGTCCCGTGCCCGACTACGAACGCGCGCTCACTGGCGACGTCAAGGGACTGCGAATCGGCGTGCCCCGCGAATATTTCGTCGAGGGGATGCAGCCCGAGGTCGAGAAGTCGGTGCGCGCCGCGCTTAAACACTACGAATCGCTCGGCGCCTCGACCGTGGATATCTCGCTGCCGCACACCGGCTATGCCATCGCCGCCTACTATCTGGTCGCGACCGCCGAGGCGAGCGCGAACCTCGCGCGCTACGACGGTATCCGCTTCGGTCTGCGCGTCAGCGCCGAGGACAATATCGCGTTGTACGAAACAACACGCGCCCAAGGGTTTGGCGCCGAGGTCAAGCGGCGAATCATGCTCGGCACCTTCGCGCTCTCGGCCGGCTACTACGACGCCTACTACCTGAAGGGGCAAAAGGTGCGCACGTTGATTCGAAACGACTTCGAGCGCGCGTTCGAGAAGTGCGATTTGATCGTCACGCCGGTTGCGCCGACGACCGCGTTCAAAATCGGCGAGAAGATGAACGATCCGTTGACGATGTACCTCTCCGACATTTTCACTATTTCGGTGAACCTCGCCGGTCTGCCGGGGATGGCGATGCCGTGCGGGCACGACGCGAACAATCTGCCAATTGGGATGCAATTGATCGCGCCGCCCTTCGCCGAGGAAACAATTTTGCGCGCCGGCGACGCGTTCGAGCGCACTGGCGCATTCAAGCCGCGCACGCCCGCGGTCTGACGGACACGAAGATGAATCGGGAAGCATACGAAGCGGTGATTGGACTCGAAGTCCATACTCATCTTCTGACCCGCTCGAAACTTTTCTGCGGATGCTCGACCACTTTCGGCGCGGAGCCGAACGAGAACGTTTGTCCGATCTGCATGGGCATGCCGGGCGTGCTGCCCGTCCTTAATCGGCGCGCGGTGGAACTGGCTATTCGAACCGGACTCGCAGCGCATTGTAAAATCGCCGATTACTCTATTTTCGATCGCAAAAGTTACTTCTATCCCGACCTGCCGAAAGGCTATCAGATTAGTCAGTACGAAACTCCAATATGTAAAGGTGGCTATATCGACTTGCCGGCGGCTGAGAATGGCGAAACGCGCCGAGTGAGGCTCACGCGAATCCATATCGAGGAAGATGCAGGCAAGAATATCCACGGCGAAAGCGCCAGCCTGGTCGATTTCAATCGCTCCGGCGTGCCCCTGATCGAGATCGTCAGCGAGCCCGATCTGCGCTCGTCCGAAGACGCGGGCGCGTACTTGCGCCAACTGCGTGCGATACTTCGATACGTCGACGCGTCGGACGGCAAGATGGAGGAAGGCAGCTTCCGCTGCGATTGCAACGTGTCGGTGCGCAAGCGCGGCGCGACTGAGTATGGCGTCCGGACTGAGATTAAGAATCTCAATTCGTTTCGCTTCGTCGAAGACGCAATTGAGTATGAGATCGGCCGTCAAATAGCTATTGTCGAAGCGGGAGGCAGAGTCGCGCAGGAAACGCTCCTGTGGGATCCCGTGCGCAAGGAAACGCGCCCGATGCGCTCGAAAGAGTATGCGAATGACTATCGCTATTTCCCTGAGCCGGACCTGCCACCGCTGATTGTGCCGGGCGAGATGGTCGAGCAGGTGCGCGCCTCGATGCCCGAGCTGCCAGCGGATCGGAAAGCGCGCTACGTGCGCGAGGGCCTGACGGAATACGAAGCGGGGGTGCTGATCGCGGACCGCGACGTCGCCGACTACTTCGAGGCGACGTTGCCGGGACTTAAGAATCGCAAGAGCGCCGCCAATTGGGTGATGACCGAAGTGCTGCGCGTCGCCCGCGACTCGAACCAGCCGTTCATCGAAGCGGTGCCGCCCGCGGCCGAAGTCGGCGCGCTGCTGCGGATGGTCGAAGCGCAGAAGATCAGCCTGAACGCCGCCAAGACCGCGTTTGCCGCGATGGTAAAATCCGGCAAAGACGCGGAGGCGACCATCGCCGAGCTGGGTCTCGCGCAAGTATCGGATGAAAGCGCGATCGCCGCCGCCTGCGACAAGATCCTCGCCGCAGAGCCGGAAAAGGTCGCCGAGTATCGCGCGGGCCGCGACAAGCTGTTCGGATTCTTCGTCGGCGCCGTGATGAAAGCGATGGGCGGCAAGGCAAATCCGAAAGTGATCAACGACCTCCTGCGCACAAAGCTTGCCGGATGAGTGGCGAGCGAACTTGACGCAAGGCTGGCAACGGCGATCGGCTATCTCCGCAGATACAGTTTGTACCTCACGCCGGCGGGAGTTGTCTCACCTTCGGCGAATGCCTGGACGCCGTTCAGCCAGGCGTATTTGCCCTTAGTCGACGCTGCGAAGACCGGCGCAGTGCTTATCCCGGTCAGCCCAGTCGCACCCATCTTCCCGCGACCGGTGTAAGTCATATAGATGTTCTCGCCGTCGTCCGTCTTCAGCACGAGGCGCACGTCGATTACGCCGACGCCGTCGGGACGCATCAGGAACCAATCGCCGCCGCTGGCTAGCACGGTGCCCTTCAGGCGCGGACCTTCGAATTTGCCGCCGGTCACGTGAACGATCGCGCGGGTTCCGTCGGGAGTGTCCGCGACTAATATTGGCGGCGCAATTTCGGCGGTGATTTCGAAAAGCGGTTCCAGCTCCATGTCATGTACCTCGTCGACGACACTTTGATTACTCAGTTGAAACCAAAGGCGCGGGTCGCGTTATCCCACAGGATCTTCTTTTTGCTCGAGAATGGGATCGATTGTTTGAGTAGTGCGTCGATGCCCCAAGGGAAAGTGCCGTCGGGATGCGGATAGTCAGTGTCCCACAAGAAGTTGTTGTCCCCTACTATATCCAGCGCGGCTTTCATGGTTGGTTCGTCGCCGCGGAAGGCTACGAAGAAGTTGCTTTTGAAATACTCAGTCGGGCGCTTGCTCAAATACTCGTGCTCAGAGTTGCCGCTGAAATCCCAATGCTGTTCCATCCGCTGCAGCCAGTAGGGAACCCATCCGCCGTCGGCTTCGACCTGGACGACGCGGAGCTTGGGGAACTTTTCGATGACGCCGTACCAGATGAGACCCGCCATCGCCGCCATCGCCTCGAACGGATGCGACAGAATGTGGCCAGTGACGTGAGTATCCATCCGATCGCCGAACGACTCGACGGACGCGGAGCCGGAATCGTGGGTGGAAATCGGGCGCCCGAGCTTTTCGACTTCGGCCCACAGCGGAAGGTAGTCGTCGTGAAACAGCGTCCGGCCGCGGACTGGATTGGGTCGCACGTAAAAGCTGATTGCCCCGTTTTTCGCGGCGCGATTCGCTTCCTTGATCGATTCGCCCACGTCCTGCATGGGCAGAATCGCGGCCCACTTGACGCGGTCGCTGGTTTTCGAGCAGTAGTCGGCGCTCCAATCGTTATAGGCGCGGCAACAAGCCGCCAGCAGTTGCGGATCGCGGAATTCGCGACCCAGCATCTGGCCGGCTGCGGTAGGATAGACAATCTGCACGTCGACACCCTGCTCGTTCATGTCCATCAACCGGCTCTCGGGGCTGAAACCGAGCTTGGCTGCCCGCTCGAACCGCTTCATCGCCTTGCGCACCGCGTCGAGGAAGCCGGGCGCGGCCATCGGGTATTTGCCTTTTTCGCGCGTGAAGGGTTCGCCTTCCACCAGGAACGTGCGGCGGCCGGACTCGGGCGCGAAGCCCATTTTGGGCGCCGAGGATTTGTAGCGATCGTCGATGTATCGCTCGAATACGTAGTCAGGTTCCATCAAGTGAGTATCTACATCGGCGATTTTAAATCCGTCTTTCATGGTAATTCTCCAAATACTATTCGATTAGCTAATAGCTAATCACCGGGGATAATCAATGCCTTTACTCCGCGGCGCTCGCGCAAGAGATCGAATGCTTCGAGGCCGTGCGCGATGGAATAGCGATGGGTGATCATTGGGAGTAAGTCTACGGCGCCGCTCGAGACCATCGCGATCGCGCGGCGCCAGGTTTCCGGCGTGCGAATACGTGAGTTGATAATAGTCACGCCATGGAAGAACAGCGAGCGCAGCTCGGCGGACTTGAGATCGCGCGCGGGCCACCCGACTTCGACGAGTTCACCGCCGCGGCGAAGCAGCTCGCGCGGCGAATCGATCGCGCCGGCCGCGTCAAACACGACGTCGGCGCCGTCCGGCGGGAGCATCGCGCGCGTCTGTTCGATCCAGTCGCGATCGCCGGCCGAAACAGTTTCGAATCCGAGCGTGCGCGCGAGCGCGAGACGATCGGCGTCCACCGCAAGCCCGGTCACTACGATAGAGGTGACGCCGAGAGCGCGCGCGGCGAGCGCGATGCTGAGGCCGATGGGTCCGGGACCTTCGACGACGGCGCTGTCGCCGGCTTTCAGACATGACTGCTCGACGGCGTGAAGACCAGTGCCGAACGGCTCGAGCAGCGCGGCCTGCTCCATGTTCATCGTCGAAGGAACGAGGTGCGCATTTCCGACCGGCGCGACGGTGAATTCGGCGAACGCGCCGGAGAGCGTGGTTGGCGCGGAGCAAAGATGAAAGCGGCCGGCGCTGCATGGACCGCATCGCCCGCAATGGCCGAAGGGATCGAGCGCGACTCGATCGCCGACTTTGAAATTGGCGACGCGCGCGCCGACCTCGACGACTTCGCCCGCGGGTTCGTGGCCGAGTATCACCGGCAGGCGCGCGACCATGCGCTCGGCGCCGAGTTCCCAATCTACCAGGTGCAGGTCGGAGCCGCATACGCCGCAGGCGCCGACGCGAACCAGCAGCGTGCCTTCGGCCGGCGCCGGCACGGGAGCGTCGATAACTTCCGCGCCGGGCTCGGGACGGGTCTTTGCGATCGCCTTAATTCGCGAAACCTCCGAGTACCTTCAATACGACGGCGCGGCGGCTCGCGTCAAAGAAGATTCGCCAAAATAATTTTCGCTGAGTCGGTAAAAAGACTATTCCCAGTGGCGCAGCGGAGCGCCGCGATAGCGCATGCGCGGACGGATGAGGCGGTTGTCTGCGTACTGCTCGAGCGCGTGCGCGATCCATCCCGAGGCGCGGCCGATGGCGAAAATTGCGGCCGGCATCGAGCGCGGAAATCCGAGCATTCGGACGCATACGGTAAGGTAAAAGTCGAGATTCGGCCGCAAGCGTTCGCGTTTCGATACGGCGGCTTCGACCTTGAGCGCGGTCTCGAACAGCCGGCGCCCGCGGCGCTTGGCAATCGCCTGAGCGACTTGCCGCAGCAGTGCGGCGCGCGGATCGCCATCGGGATAAATGGCATGACCGAAGCCCGGCGGCAGGCGATGGTCGCGCGTGAATGTCGCGAGGCACTCGTCGACGCGCGCGCCGGTTTCGAGCTCGGCAAACATCGCCTCGATGCGATCGCACGCTCCACCGTGAATTGGTCCGCTCAGCGAACACAGCGCGGAGAGCACCGAGGCGAACAGGTCGGCGCCGGTGCTCGCGATGACGCGGGCGGCGAAGGTCGAGGCGTTGAGCTCGTGCTCGGCGCACGCGATCAACACGCGGTCCAGCGCGGCGACTTCCCAGTCGGCGGCGGTCGAACCAGGCACCCATCCGAGCAGGCGTCCGGCCATTCCGGAGCCGCCGGGAGCGCCAGGCGCTGGAGGTTTCGCGAGTGCCAGCGGGAGCTGGCTGATGATGAGCTTGGCGCGATCGATTCGCGTGCGCGGCGGCTGACGGCGATCCCACGCGGCGAGGCTAGGCATCACGGCGGCGAGCCGCAGCAGCGGGGGCGCGTCGTCACCAACTGCGGCAAGCGCGTCGGCTACCGAGGGCGGCATCTGTGCGCCCTGGATCTCGGCACGCAGCGCGGCGATTTCTTCGGCGACTGGACGCTCGCCACTCCACAGCAGCAGACAGACTTCTTCGAACGACGCGTGCGCGACGATTTCCTCGATCGGATAGCCGCGATACGCGAGCTTGCCCTCGTTGATCGAGCTGACGGCCGACTCCGCGACGATGACACCAGGCGCACCGTCGTCGATGCTCTTCGGTTGTGCGACCGTGACCCACGTCGATGCGGCGGGCAGACTGCGTCCGCGCCGTCCACGCTCGGTGGAGACGACGCCGCGCAAAGCTTCGATGTCGGCGCGGCGATAGAGCGCCTGGCGGCCGACTTTGCGGCGATAACTTTTCAGCCAGCCGCGGCTGACGTAGGCGTAGAGCGTGCCGAGCTTGACGCCGAGCTGATCGGCCGCTTCGTTGGCGGTTATCATGCCTGCGCGTTCGGAATTGGCACGTTCGGAGTTGCGAGTCGCCACCATCAGAATCACGCCATGCGCGCGGGGGCGCCGTCAAGTACCGATCGATCAACTTGCGTCCAGATAGAGACAGTTATATACAGTCAAGTTCACGGGAGGAACAGCGCATGAGCTCGGTGGAAGTGCGATTCAAGGAGTTGCGAGCGGATTTCGGGAAGACTGCGGGCGACTATGGACGTCATCGCGCAGGTTTCCCCGACGAATTTTTCGAGCGGCTGAAATCGTTGGGAATCCTGCGGTCGGGAATGCGCGCGCTCGACCTCGGAACGGGCACGGGAACCATCGCGCGCGGGCTGGCGCTGCGCGGATGCGAAGTTACAGGGCTCGATCGATCGACGCCGCTGATGGAGCAGGCGGCGGAGCTCGATCGAGGCGCGGGTGTCGTCGTGAAGTACGTCAACGCCGCAGCGGAAGAGACGGGAATGCCTGCGGCGGAGTTCGATCTCGTGACGGCGGGACAATGCTGGCATTGGTTCGATCGTCCGCGCGCGGCTACTGAGGCACGACGCGTGTTGAAGCCGCTCGGGATGCTCGTGATCGCGCACTTCGACTGGATTCCGCTGCCGGGGAACATGATCGAGGCCACCGAGAAGCTGATCGAGAAGCACAATCCGAAATGGAAGCTCGCCGGTGGCCTGGGAATCCATCCGCTCTGGCCGCGCGACATGGCGGTCGCGGGCTTTGTGAATATCGAAACGTTTTCGTTCGACCTCGACGCGATCTACACGCATGAGGCATGGCGCGGGCGGATTCGCGCGAGCGCGGGAGTCGGCGCGAGCCTTGCGCCTCAGCAGGTTGCGGCTTTCGACGACGAGTTGCGCGTGATGCTGGCGGAGCGCTGGCCCGAGGATCCGATGCGCGTGATGCATCGCGTGTTCGCAGCCATCGGCACCGCACCATAGCGCGCTTTGACGAGAGGCGGTGAGGGTCGGCTATAGTCGCGTTCAATGAGAGGAACCTGACTATGGATTTCGGAACGTTGATATTCACCAAGCCGGAGCGCGCGATCACGGACGTCAAGTACGCCGAGGACCGCGGTTTCACTCACGCGTGGATTCCCGACTCGCACATGATTTGGGGCGACACCTACGCCTGCATGGCCCTCGCTGCGGTGAACACTAAAAAAATCAAACTCGGCACCGGGGTCGCGATTGCGTCGAACCGGATCGCGCCAGTGACGGTGCATTCGATCGCGACGATCAACCAGCTCGCGCCGGGACGCGTGATTCTGGGCTTCGGCACCGGGCATACGGGGCGGCGCGTGATGGGACTACCGCCGGTCAAGCAGGCGGAGTTCCGCGAGCAGCTGCGCGTGATTCGCGATCTGCTTCACGACGGCGAAGCGATCTACAACGCCGAAGGGCTCAGCCGGAAAATCAGGTACCTGCATCGCGATCGGCGCTTCATCAACCTCGACGACCGGATTCCACTGTACGTGGCGGCCAACGGCCCCAAGACGTTGGCGTTGGCCGCCGAGTTTGGCGACGGCGCCATCACGACTGGAATAACCGAAGCGGAGCGGGTCGGCGTCGTGCGGAAAAGTCTCGAGGCCGGCGCGTCGAAGGCGGGACGCACCGCGGACAAAATGCCGATCGTATCGCTCACACACATTTGCGTGCTGCGCCCAGGCGAGAAACTCGACTCGCCGCGCGTGAAGGCGATGACCGGGCACTGGGTGATGGCGAGTTTTCATGCGATCGCGGCGGGCTACGCGCGCGCGGGTTATCTGCCGGAGGCGGTCGCGCCCGTTTATAAAGCGTACGAGGAGTACGTCGCGCAGATGAAGTCGCCACCCGCCGAGCGCTACCTCGAATTGCACATCGGCCATTGTACGTACGTCACGCCGCTCGAGCAGAAGTACGTGACGCCGGAAACGATCGCTGCGACGACGATCGTCGGCACGAAGGAGGAAGTGGTCCAGCGGCTGCGATCGATGGAGCGCGCGGGCCTGTCGCAGGTGTTCATCAATCCGCCGATGGACGGCTACAACGACTGCATCGACGAAATTTCGCGCGACGTGATCGCGCGGATGTAACCGAGCGGCGCGCGCGGTCAGGTGGGCGCGACTTCCGCGAGCGCGATCTCGCCGGCGGCGATCGCGGGAACGTAGTACGCCTCGGGCGAGCCCCACACCGTGGCTGGATGCGGCCGCATACCAACCGCGAGCAGGTGCTCGAAGACCTGCGCGATGTTCGCGTTGATGCGCAAACAGTTGGGCGCCAGCGGCTCGGCGATTTCTCCGTCGCGAACGATGTAAGAATCGCCGGTGACGGTGCAGGTGAAATCTCCCGCGCGCTGGCCATTGATTGGATAGGTGTACCAGATGCGGCCGACGTAGATTCCGTCCGCGACAGCGCGTACGAGTTCGCGGTCAGTGACTCCGGCGCGCGCACGCATCACGACGTTGGTGCCCGCCGAGCCGGGGCTCGCGTCGAAGCGCCGGCCGCCGCCTTCGCCAAGCCGGTAACCGCTCAGCGGAGGAAAGTCGAGCTTCGCGGGGGCGCTGGCGCCGAGCTTTTCGGCGCAATGCTCGTCGGTGAGGATGCGGTGGGTGTCGTAAAAATTCGAGAGCAGGCCGACGAGCTTGCCGTCGCGGATCAATTCGACACGGCGCGTAGGGATTCCTTCGCAGGTGATTCGGCGGCGAATCGCGCCGGCGCGCAAAGCCGGATCGTCAGCGAGACTCAGGCGCGAATCCATCACGGGCGCGCCGAATTTTCCGTGGTAGGCGGAGCTGGCGGCGTGAAACGAGCCAGTGGTAAGCGAGCCCATCACCATGTAGTTGAGAATTTCGGCAATCGGCTGCGGTCCAAGCACGACGCGAAATTTTCCCGCTGCGGGCCGGGCGCCGTGGGACAGAGCAAGCGCGCGGCGGACGGCGTCGCGGCCAATCACGCGGGCGTCGCGGCGCATCGCAGCGACGGAATCCCCGAGCGCGGTCGCAGTACCCTTGGCACCGAGCGATTCGATGATCGACGTAACGGACGCGTTGAAATGCGCGCTTTCGTCCGTGCGCACCTCGGCCAAATTCGAGTTGAAGATCGCGATTCGATCGCGAATCACAGAGACGTCTCCACCGATGATCAGACCAGGGTGCTCGATTCGAGATGCAGCGGCGCGCTTGGCGAATGCGGAGAGCGCGCCGTCGAGAACGTACCACGCGGCGGCGGCGAGCGCGTCGTCCCCCACTCTCGCCAGATCGCTTTTTTCGGACGGCGCAAGCTTGCGGTCGAGCGCGACACCCGGGAACCCGGGGAAATGCGGATCGACGACCGCGGCGCTGCGCGCACGACGAAGCGCGTCGCGGACGGAATCCGAGCTGAAGTCTCCCGCTTCGAATGCGGCGCCGACTTCGTGCGGATCGCGGCGCATCGCAACGCGCAGCTGGAATCCGTCCGCATGAAGCGACTTGAACTCCTCGAGGCCGCGGCTCGGAATGTCCGAGGTATAGTTGAGACGGGCGATTCGATGCTCTGCGGTGGCACAATAAATCTCGTAGCTCGCGAGGTCCTTCTCACGCGCGAGTATCCGTGCCGCCTCGCGGGTGAAGGATTTCAGGTCGGCGAGCGAGCGCATCAGTTTCCCGCCAGGCGCGCGCGCGAGCGCAGCGTCGGTCCGCCGTTGGACATTCGCTTGATTTGCATCGGCTGACCCTTGCCGCAGGTGGGAATTGCGATCAGCCGCAGATCGTTGCCGACTGCGTCCACATTGGTGAAGAAGCTTTTCGAGTCGGCGATCACGCTGCCGGACCGGTAGAGTCGCCCGATTCGCCCGTGATCGATCTCATAAACGCGGCGCGCGGAGATTCTGAAATTCTCTCGCGACTCCGAGATAGAGGGAATCTGATGACCGCAAACGTAGTAGCCGTGCTCGACGTCGGCGATGATTTTTTCGGGGGGCGTTTCGCCGGGGAGAAAGAACGTGTTGGACATTCTGATCAGCGGCACATGCCATCCCTCGCTCGCGCGCGCTGAGCCATTGGGCTCGGCACCGAGCACGGCGGCGGTCGCGCGCGAGTTCAGAAAGCCGCTGAAGATACCGTGATCGATGTGCATCACGCGGCGGCCGCGCGTGCCTTCGTGGTCGTAGAGGTAGTGGCCGTAGCCGTCGAGGCTCGGATCGGAGCAGGCGGATAACAGCGGCGACGCGACCGGCTTGCCCAACTGATTGTCCGCGAGCGAGCGCAGGAACCAACTGCGGCCGGCGTAAGCGGCTTCCATCTTGAGCGCGCGATCGGCTTCGCATGGATGACCGATCACCTCGTGCGAGACGAGCGCGTTGAAGTGCGGGTCGGTAACCACGATCACCTCGCCGTCGGGCGGCTTGAGGACCGGGGCGGCGGCGAGTTCGCGCGCTTCGGTGGCAAGGTCGACGCAAAACTTCGCCAGCGACGGATTCGGCATCAACTCGCCGCGCCATCCGTCGCTCAGGCATTCGAGACCGCGCTGCTGGCCGATCGAGTCGTAGGTTTCCTGGTGGCCGTCGCCGATTTGCGCGACGACGTAGCAGTCGCCCTGCGAGAATGCGTACGCCTGCGAGACCAACGTGCCGGCGGTATCGATGAAAATTTCGCGGCGCAACTCCGTCATCGCAGCAACGACCTGAAACGCGATCGCTTCACCGAGTGCGCCAACCTCGCGCGAGGCGTCGAGCGAGATTTTCTTGAGCTCGTCGGTCGAGAGCGCACGTGGATCGCAGCGAAAGCTCGCGTCGACATCGTCGCGGACTCTTTCGCGAGACGGAATTGTCGCGACAAGCAGGCCTTTGGCCGCATCGCGAAGGTGCGCGATGAGTTCTCCCTTTTTGCGGGCGCTAAATCGCGCGCGATCGTAGGCCTCGCCAAGGCCGCGGCGGATTTCGGCGACGAGCTTCGCCGGACGCCCGGCGAGAGCGCCGATCTCCGCGCCAGTTTGTCCATGACCGACCGAACCGCCTCGATCGCCGACATGCACCGAGACTGCGTACGCGGCATTCTCGCTCTCAGAGCCGTCGCGCGGCTCCCCATTCACGGCCGCGCCGGAACGGTTGAACACTACTTCGAAGCGCAGATCGGCGTACACGACGCCGCGCTTCGAGCGGGCGAAGCGCGTGAGGAGGCCCTCGCCTTCGCGGCGCAGGTACTCGATCGCTTCGAACGGGTCGCCGCGCCCTGTCAAGAGAGCCGCATCTAGATGACGCCTTCGCGCTTGAGATCTTCGAGCTGGCCGGCGCCGAGGCCGAGCAGCTCGCCATAGACGTCGGCGTTGTGCTGGCCCAGCAACGGCGCGGCGGTCACTTCGACGGGCGAATCTTCAAGCCGCACCGGGCATCCAGGCATCGTGAAGTCGCCGCGCACGGGATGCTTGATGGTGACGATCATGCCGCGCTGCTTGAGATGAGGGTCGTTCAGCAGCTCGACGCTGTCGAGCACCGCACCGCACGGGACGCCGGCTTCGCCGAGGATGCGCATCACTTCGAACTTGGTGTGACGTCCGGTCCATTCGCTGATTATCGAGGTCAGCGCCTCGACGTTCTTCGCACGGTTTCGTCCAACGAATCGTTCGTCGCTCACGAGCTCGGGATGGCCGATCACTTCGCACAGGCTCACGAACATCTCGGGCGAGGTGCACAGGATGTAGCAATAGTCGTTGTCGCCGCCGGGCGCGCATTTGTAGATGTCGCCGGGACCGCCGCCGCCGACGCGATTGCCGGTGCGCGGCGTGGGCTTGTGCGTGACGTAAGTGCCCATCATCGGGACGCGCACGAAATTCAGCACCGCTTCCTGCATTGCGACTTCGACTTTCTGTCCCTTGCCGGTGCGCTCGCGCTGAATGTACGCGGCCAGCACGCCGACCGCCGCGTGCATCCCGGTGCCGGTGTCGCCAATGGTAGGTCCGGGCTTGAGCGGCGGCGAGCCGGGAAACCCAGTCAGCGACATCGCACCGCCGGACGCCTGCGCGATCATGTCGAAACTTTTGTACTTGCTATACGGGCCGTGCGTGCCGAAGCCCTTGATGGTCAGGTAGATGAGGCGCGGATTTATTTCGCGCAGCCGATCGTAGCCAAGACCGAGGCCTTCGAGCGTGCCGAGCGAGAAATTTTCGGTGAGCATGTCGAACTGCTTGACCAGATCGATGAACATCGCGCGGCCCTTCTCGCTCTTGAGGTTGAGCGTGATGCCGCGCTTATTGGCGTTGAGCAGAATGAAGTAGTAGGAATCGACGCCTTGCTTTTCAGTCAGCAGCCAGCGACCCTGCTCGCCCATCTTTGGCGACTCGACTTTGATGACGTCGGCGCCGAGCCACGCGAGCATCTCGGTGCACGAGGTGCCCGCCTCGAACTGCGTCATGTCCAGAACTTTGACCCCGCTCAGCGCCTTTTCCATTGCGACCGTCCTCCGCTTGCAACTACCTGATCTAGCGCCAGCAGCGGAGCGGCGGCAAGTCTCGAAGCGTGCGTGGGGTTAAGTCTTCAGCCGCGGTCTGGTAGAGATCATGTTGAACGGGCAAATGGCTGACACCGCATTATCGAAGCTTGCGCGAATCCGCGAGGAACTGAACAGGATGTTCCTCGAGCGAATCGATCTGATCGATGGCGCGATCGTGGCGTTGCTGTCGGCGAATCACGTGCTGATAATCGGGCCGCCCGGAACGGCGAAATCGATGCTGGCCGACGAACTGTGCCGGCGAATCGAGGGCGCGAACTATTTTCAGTGGCTGCTGACGAAGTTCAGCACACCGGAGGAAATTTTTGGCGCGGTGAGCCTGAAGGGCCTCGAGGAAGACGACTACCGGCGCGTCACCGCGCACAAACTGCCCGAGGCGCACATCGCGTTCCTGGACGAAATCTTCAAAGCCAACTCGTCGATCCTCAACGCGCTGTTGACGATTATCAATGAGCGGATTTTTCACAACGGGCGCGAACGCATCGCGGTGCCGCTGATCACGATGTTCGGCGCGTCGAACGAACTGCCCGACGAGGACGAGCTGACCGCTCTTTACGATCGTTTCATGCTGCGTTTCATGGCCGATTACATCACCGAAGAGCATGGCTTTATCCGCATGATGGCGGGCGGACGGGAGCGCGCGCGCACGAAGCTGCAATTTGCGGAGCTCGACGAGCTGCGCGCCATGGTCGCGGCGGTCAAAGTGCCGGGAGCGATACTCGAGGCGATTGCGCAAACCAGGCGCGAGCTGGCGCGCGAGCAAATCGTCGTGTCGGACCGGCGCTGGAAAAATTCACTCGGCATTTTGCGCGCGCACGCGATCGTCGCGGGACGCACCGCAGTGACCGAGGACGATCTGATGTTCCTTGCGCACGTGCTCTGGAAAGATCCCGAGGAGCGGCCCAAAGTCGTTGAGGCGTTGCGCCGAATCGTCAGAGGATATGAAGACAAGCTGCAAGAACTGGTGTTCGAGAGCCGCGAGCTGCGCGAATACGCCGAGGGCGCGTGGGAGAGCGAGGAGCTGCGGCGGCGCGCGCTGACCGAGGCGAATGCAAAGCTTGCAAATATCGCGGCGCGCTTCGACGTGCTGCTGAAAGAAGCGTCGGAGTCGGGCCGCGCGATCGCCAACGCCGAGCGGATGCGCGTCGAGGTCAAGGATATTCAGCAAGCCGTGTTCCGCAGAAGCGTCGGCGACTAAAAAATGCCGATCGAAGAATCAACGCCGGCGATCGTGCTCCGCGCGCGCGACTACGCCGAGTCGGATCGAATCGTGACGCTGCTGACCCTCCACGCCGGCAAGCTCAGCGGAATCGCGAAGGGCGCCAAGGCGTCGCGGCATCGCTTCGAGCGTAAGCTCGAACCGTTTTCGCACGTCGTCCTGCACTACCGCCGCCGGCCCCACGGGCAGTTGGTGTTTATCACTCGCGCGGAGGCGGCCGACCTGACCCAGCACGTGCTGGACGACGACCTCGCCAAGATTGCGCTCGGCAGTTACATGCTCGAACTGACCGACGCGCTGACCACGGAAGAGAGCGAGGCCGCGGATGCGTATCGCGTGCTGTCGGAGGGCCTCGGCGCGCTCAGCACGCGGTTTGCGGATGCGGCCATCCGGCAGGCGTTCGAGATGCGGTTGCTCGGATGGGCGGGCTTCGGACTCGAGTTCACGCGTTGCCGCATCTGCGCGACTGCCAACGTCGTCAACGGCGACAATGGCGCCGCGGTGTATTTCGTCGTGTCGCGCGGCGGAATCGTGTGCGCGAAATGCCGGCCGTCGGTGGCGGAGGGCGCAATCAAAATGTCGGGCAGAGCCGCGGCAATCCTGGCGCGATTGGGGACCTTGCCGATGAACGATTCGCCCGGGTCGGAAGCGGCAGGCGCTGACGGTGCGCTCGCGCTCGCCCGGTTCATCGGTTCGATTGTGGATCGGCGGCTGCGCAGTCAGGAATTTCTCGATTCAGTTTTGCCGGGCGCGGGCAAAGCCTGAAGTTCATCCGCCCGTTTCGCGGGCCGGAGTTTCTCCGTAGATCACTTCGGGCTCGCGGTAGCGACCGCCATGATGCTCGATCGCGACAATGCCGCAGTTGGGCGGCACGTGTGCATTTTCCCAGCTGCCGGTGACGTGCGCCCACACCGCGCGCATCACGCCGCCGTGACTGACGATCACAATTTCGTCGTCGGGATATTTTTCGGCGACGCGATCGAGCACCGGCGCAACGCGCTTCAGCACATCCTCATGACTCTCGCCGTTTGGCGCGCGCCACAGCCACGAGCGCTTAGGATCGTAGGTGGGGTCGTTCGCGATCGACTCGTACGGCTTTCCGGCGAGGTCGCCAAGACTCATCTCGCGGAACTCCGCCTCGTATTCGATCGGGATGCCGACTTCCGCGGCGATGATCAGTCCGGTTTCGCGAGCGCGCGCGAAGGTGCTGGCAATCACGCGAATCGGTTGGAACGTCAGTTTGATTTTGACGGCGGCTTCGAGCGCCTGGCGGCGGCCAAGGTCAGTGATTTTCGCCTCGCCCGACGTGGTGAAGCGCCGAATCGCGTTGCCTTCGCTTTCGCCGTGGCGAACCATTATCAGCTTGCCCATAGGGTCGAAATTTTCTCCGAAAATTCAGTTTGGTGCGAACGCAACGATGCGGCGCTTCAGGTCTTGGGCTTGTCGTCGCCGACGCCGGCCAGTTTTGCGAACGCGCGGAACGGTTCGAACAGATCGATCGGCATCGGAAAGACGGTGGTGGAATTGTTTTCGGTCGCGATCTCCTTGAGCGTCTGCAGATACCGAAGCTGGAGCGTGATCGGACTCTTGCTCATGATTTCGGCCGCATCCGCGAGCCGCTGCGACGCCTGGAATTCGCCCTCCGCCGCGATCACCTTGGCGCGGCGCTCGCGCTCGGCCTCGGCCTGCGCCGCGATCGCGCGCTGCATGTCCTGCGGCAGATCGATATTTTTCAACTCGACGAGCGTGACCTTCACGCCCCACGGCTCGGTTTGCGAATCGACAATCTCCTGGATGCGCGCGTTGAGCTTGTCGCGCTGGCTGAGCAGCTCGTCGAGCTCGGTCTGCCCGCCGACGGAGCGCAGCGTGGTCTGCGCCAGTTGCATCGTGGCGAAGAGGTAGTTTGCGACCTCGGTCACCGCCCGCGAAGGATCGACGACGCGAAAATACAGCACCGCGCTGACTTTGACGGTCACGTTGTCCTTGGTGATGACGTCCTGCGGCGGAATGTCGAGCGTCACAGTCCTTAGATCGATTCGCGCCATCCGCTCGAGCACTGGAATTACGAAGATCACGCCCGGCCCGCGATAGGGAGTGAGGCGGCCGAGGCGAAACACCACGCCGCGCTCGTACTCGTTGAGGACCTTGAGCCCGCTCAAAACGAAAATTACGCCGATGAAGACGACTATGCCGACTCCGCTCGCCATCGCGATTCTCCTTCGCCCCCAAGCGCGCGAGGCATGCCGATACCCTGCGCCAACTTCAGGCGCTACGCCAGCTTCTGCACTTGCAGTTCCAGACCGTTGACTGACTTGACGCGAGCGCGCACGCCCGGGCTCAGCGCGTCGGTGCTGGCGGCGCGCCAAATTTCGCCATGCACGAACACCTTGCCGGGCGCGCCGGGAGCGATCGCCTCGCGCACTTCGCCGACCTCGCCGACGATGCCTTCCGCGCCGGTGGTCGCGCGGCTGCGACGCTCGCGCGCCACGATGTATCCGATCCCGAGGATGATCACCGTCAGCGCGGCGGCGGCGCCATATATAATGTCGCGACTAACCGCCAGGTCGGTCTTTGAGGTGTCGATCAAAAATAGCGAGCCTATGACGAACGCCGTAACCCCACCCAGGCCAAGGATTCCGTAGCTGGTGACGAAAGCCTCGGAGATAAGCATTCCGACGCCGAGAAAAATCAGCAGCAAGCCGGTGAGATTTACCGGCAGCACCTGGAACGATGCGAGCGCCAGCAGCAGGCAGATCGCGCCGGCGACGCCGGGAAAGATCACGCCGGGATGCGCGAACTCGAAGTACAACCCGATCAATCCCGCCATCAGCAGCAGATAGACGATGTTGGGATCGGCCAGAACGTTGAGCAGTTGCTGGCCGGGCGTCATCCGCACGCGGCGTACCACGGCGTCGGCAAGCGCGAGCGTCACGGTATGGCCGGCGACCTGCACCTTGCGCCCGGTGGCCTGAGTCAGCAGGCTGCGCAAATCGGGCGCGACGATATCGACGACATTTTTCGCAAGCGCCTCGCGCTCGCCAATCGCGACGCTGTGGCGCACGGCCTGCTCGATCCAATCTTCGTTGCGCCCGCGCTGTTGTGCGATCGCGCGCGCGAAGGTCGCCGTGAAGTTCTCGATCTTCTGACCCATCGCGCCCTTGATCTCCTCGCCGCCCTCCTCGACCGGATGAGCCGCGCCGATGGTCGTTCCCGGTGCCATCGCGGCCACGTTTGCAGCCTCGGTGATAAAAGTCCCGGCGGACGCGGCGCTGGCGCCCGACGGCGCGACGTAAACGATCACTGGTATAGGAGCAGCCAGGATAGCCTTGACGATCTTCTCAGCGGAGTTGAGCAGCCCGCCCGGCGTGTCGAGCTCGATGACGAGCGCGCCCGCACCTTCGGCATTTGCGGACGCGAGCGAATCCTCGATGTAGGACGCGACGGCGGGATTGATCGAGCCGTCAATCGTGATCAGTTCAACCCACGGCGGATGCGCGGCCGGTTTCGCTGGCGCGTCGGCGGCAAAGATCCCGCGCGATACAAATGATCCGATCGCGATCGCCAACGCCGCGGCAACGGCCAGCCTCGAGCGCGTGTTCACGGCGCGGAACCGCCGCGGCGCGGAATCGGCATCCCGAGGAATCTCATCACTTCCTGAATATCCGCCCACACCAGCCGTTTGTCGCCAGGGGTGCGCAGCAAGTATGCGGGATGAAACGTGGGCATGAATCGGATGCCGCGAAAATCCTGCCAGTTGCCGCGCAGCTTGCTGATGGGAATTTTCACCTTGAGCACGGCCTGCACGGCGAAAGTGCCGAGGCCAACGATCGCGCGCGGGCGCACGATGTCAATCTGTCGAAAAAGAAACGGCTCGCACGAGGCCACTTCGTCCGGCTCGGGATTTCGATTGTCGGGCGGGCGGCACTTGATCACGTTGCAGATGTACACGTCGTCGCGGCGGATACCCATGCCGCGCTCGATGATGTCGGTCAACAACTGACCGGCGCGGCCGACGAAAGGCTCGCCACGGGCATCCTCGTCGGCGCCGGGCGCCTCGCCCACGAACATCAACTGCGCGTTGGGATTGCCGACTCCGAAAACGAGATTGGTCCTGCGCGGGGCGAGCTTGCATCGCTGGCAATCCCCGATGAACTTGCGCAGCTCATCGAGGGTTGAAGTTTTTTCGAGCCCCGGATATTTCGAAAATAGTTCCGCGGCCATCGGCGCGGCGTCGGCCTTCCTCACTGAAGGCGCCGATGATGTCTGCGTTGCGCGCGACGCGACCGCGGGGAGTCCTTCCATCCCTTCCTCGCGCAACTGCTCAACATAGTCGCGGATCGTTGCGACCAACGTGCGGCGATCCGGCGGCGATGACGCATCCATGCGAAGCCTATCTGACGGCACGCAGGCGCGAGGATTTTTCCGCGCGGCCGGATTTCGGTTTGGCAGCGCGGAGTGCGACGATTCGATCGAGGATCAGGTCCGCGACCGCGTCTTTGGACATCTGTGGATGGCTCTGGGAGCCGCCGTCGGAGCCGAAGAGCGTGACGATATTGGTATCGACTTCGAAGCCGGCGCCCTCGCGGGTCACGTCGTTCGCGACGATAAGGTCGAGTCCCTTGCGCTTGAGCTTGGCACGCGCGTTGGCGTCGAGGTCGTCGGTCTCCGCGGCGAATCCAATCAACAGGCGCGTGCCCTTCTTCGTCGCCAGCCGCGGCATCTCATCGGCGATCGAGGCCATCTCGAGGCGAAGCCCGCGCGCATCTTTCTTGATTTTGCCGCTGGCTGGATGTGCGGGACGGAAATCTGCAACTGCCGCCGCCATCACGAGCGCAGTCGACCACGGAAAATTGCTGGCTGTCTGACTTAGCATCGCAGCTGCCGTCACCGTGTCGATACGCTCGACGCCGTAAGGCGTCGCGAGCGCCGACGGCCCTGCGACGATTCGCACCGACGCACCGCGCCGCCATGCTGCGCGCGCAATCGCAAACCCCATCTTGCCCGAAGAGCGGTTCGTGACGAATCGCACCGGATCGATCGGCTCCTGCGTCGGCCCCGCCGTGACCAGGATGTTTTCGCCCGCGAGGTCCTGCGCGGAAAGCATCTTCTCGACTTCCGCGACGACGATCGCCGGGTCCGGCAGGCGGCCCTTGCCCTCGTAACCGCATGCGAGTGCGCCTTCGGCGGGATCGATGATAACCGCGCCGCGCGAGCGCAGTTTGGCAAGGTTCTCGGCGACGGTCGGATGCTCGTACATGTGCACGTTCATCGACGGCGCAAACGCAACTTTCGCGCGCGTCGCGAGCAAGACAGTCGTCACGATGTCGTCGGCGATACCGACGGCAGCCTTGGCGATCACATCGGCCGTCGCGGGTGCGATCACGATCGCGTCGGCGCTGTCGGCGAGCCGTATGTGCCCGATCTCGGATTCCTGCGTCAGCGAGAAGGTATCGGTGGCAACCGGATTCGAGCTCAGCGTCTGGAGCGTGAGCGGTGTGATGAACTGGGTGGCGTTGCGCGTCATCATAACGCGAACGTTCGCGCCCGAATTTACAAGCAAGCGCACCAGTTCCGCGGATTTGTAGGCGGCGATTCCGCCACTCACGCCAAGCACGATCGTCTTGTCCTTGAGCGGGGACATTCGGCTCACTGGGCGCTGGCCTGGGCGCGTGAGAAGCACTTCTGCGCCGGCTTCGGCACATCGATATCCACAAAGTAGCGGCGCGGGTATAGATAGTCTTCGCCACTCTCGTCGATTACCCGCACCAAGCCGTGCCGTTCGCCATCGGGATCTGGAAGCGCGCGATAAACTTTCCGGATCTCCAGCGAAGTGCGATAGGATCTGTTCTGAACGCAGAGCAGGAAACGCAGGCTTCCGTTTCTGTGGATCAATCGCTCCATATCCGTTTCAGTTTGACCTCCTTTTTACCGCGGCCATGCGCCTCATACCAATGGACCTCACCGTTCACAATCGTACCATCGGCGAGCCGCACTCGCGCAACGCCTTTTCGCTTGCGCCAGTTGCCGGCCCCGTAGGCCTTGCGCAGCCGCTTAAGCTCGCGGATGCCGCCCGAACGGGCGATAGTCTCAATGCTGGCAATTTCAGCGAGAATTTCAAAATGAATTATCTTCAAGGCGCTCAGTCATAGTATTCGAGGCCGAGGTGCGTGATCGGGTCCTCGCCGCGCATCCAGCGCAACGTGTTCTTGAGCTTCATCAGCTGGATGAAGATGTCGTGCTCGGGATAGATGTTCGGCGCGTGCATAGGCGCCTTGAAGTAGAACGACAGCCACTCCTGGATGCCGCGCATGCCCGCGCGATGCGCCAGGTCGAGAAACAGCACGAGGTCGAGCACCAGCGGCGCCGCCAGGATCGAATCGCGGCACAGAAAGTTAATCTTGATCTGCATCGGATAGCCGAGCCATCCGAAGATATCGATATTGTCCCACCCCTCCTTCGAGTCGCCGCGCGGGGGGTAGTAATTGATTTTCACCGAGTGGAACACGTCGCTGTAAAGCTGCGGATGCAATTCGGGCTGGAGGATCTGGTCGAGCACCGACAGCTTGGTCTCTTCCTTGGACTTGAAAGAGCCGGGATCCTCGAGCACCTCGCCGTCGCGATTGCCAAGGATGTTGATAGAGAACCATCCCGACATCCCGAGCATGCGCGCCTTCAATCCCGGCGCGATCAGCGTCTTCATAAACGTCTGCCCCGTCTTGAAGTCCTTGCCACAGATCGGGAGATTGGTTTCGCGCGCGAGCTCGAGCAGCGCGGGCGTGTCTGTCGTCAGGTTGGGCGCGCCGTTCGCGTACGGGATTCCCATCTTGAGCGCGGCGTACGCGTAGATCTGGCTCGGCGCGATTTCAGGATCGTTATTCGCGAGCCCGGCCTCGAAGGATTTCAACGTCTCATGCACGGCGGCCGGCTGATGGAAGACCTCCGTCGAGCCGCACCACACCATCACGGTGCGCGCGACTCCGGTGCGCTTCTGGAATTGCCGGATGTCGTCCATCAGCATCGCGGCCTTGTCCATCTTGGTGCGCGCTTCCTTCAGATTGGGACCGCGAATGTTGCGCACGTAGTCCTGATCGAAAACTGCATCCATCGGATGAAGTTTTTCCAGCGGCTCGCGCACCTGCTCCAGGAGCCGGCGATCGAGCACCGCTGCGTTGAGCGCGGCTTCATACGCGCTGTCCTCGTAAATGTCCCAGCCGCCGAATTCGAGGTCTTCCAGCTTGGCCAGCGGGACGAAATCCTTGATGAGTGGCGTGCGGCCCTCGGTGCGCTTGCCGAGACGAACGGTGGCGAGCTGCGTCAGCGATCCGATCGGCGCGCCCAGCCCGCGCTTGACCGCCTCGACTCCCGCGATGAACGTCGTGCTGACCGCGCCGATGCCGGGAAGCAGAACGCCGAGCTTGCCGTCCGCGGGCGCAATCGGGACGGGACCTTTGGTCGTCAAACTTCAGAGCTCCTTGGCGTCAGCCCTTGCGAAACCGCGACGGGAATTCAGCGCCGAAGGTTTGATCGGGATGCAGCACGCGAGCGCGATCGATTAGCACCTCTTCGGTCTCGGGAATGTTAGGATCGGGGATGCAGCAATCGACCGGGCACACCGCCGCGCACTGTTCCTGATCGAAGAAGCCGACGCATTCGGTGCACTTGTCGGGCACGATGTAATAGATATCGTCCTTGATCGCGGGCTTGGTCGCGCCGTTGAGCTCCCACTGCGCGCCGCCTTCGTAAATCGCGGTGTTGGGGCACTCCGGCTCGCACGCACCGCAGTTGATGCATTCTTCTGTTATCAGCGTGGACATCTTCGAGCTCCGAGCACGATCGCGAATTCAACAAAACGACCGAACGCCAACAATATCGGCGCGGGGCAGGTGGAGCAAGTTGTTAGTCGTCAATCCGCAACGGCGTTCACCATCCGCCGCGCGAGGTCGATGAACGCCACGCTGGCCGGATGGGCGGGGTTGGCGACGGTGATCGGCATGCCGTCGTCGCCGGCCTGCCGCACGTCGGGATAGATCGGGATCCTCGCGAGCAGTTGCGTCCCTTCCTCGGCGGCCATCCGCTCGCCGCCGCCGTAGCCGAAAAGTTCGTCGCGCTCGCCGCAGTCGGGACACACGAAATAGCTCATGTTCTCGACCACGCCGAGAATCGGGCAATGCACCTGGCGAAACATCTTGACCGCGCGCGTCGCGTCAAGCAGCGCGACGTCCTGTGGCGTCGTCACGATCACGGCGCCGTCGAGCGAGACCTGCTGCGCGAGCGTGAGCTGCGCGTCGCCGGTGCCCGGCGGAAGATCGACGATTAGAAAATCCTGACTGCCCCACAGCGTGTCCTTGAGAAATTGTCGCACCGCGCCCATCACCATCGGCCCGCGCCAGATGACCGGCGCCTTCTCGCCCAGAAAAAATCCGATCGAGATCAGCTTCACGCCGTACTTTTCGATCGGGTAGAAATTCTGTCCGCCCGCCGACTTCGGCCGCTCATCGCCGACGTTGAACATCATCGGCACTGACGGCCCGTAGATGTCGGCGTCGAGCAGGCCGACACTGAGCCCCAAGCGCGCGAGCGCCACCGCGATATTCGCCGCGACGGTCGATTTGCCGACTCCGCCCTTCCCGCTTCCCACCGCAATAATGTGCTTGGTGCCCTCGAGCCGCACGCGCCCGGTTTTCTCGCCCAGCTCGGCCTCAATCCGACGCACCCGCAACTCGACTTTTGGTACGCCGAGGTCGTGAGTGAGCGCATGATGGATTTTGGCGGCGAGTTCGCGAATCACCTCGTCACGCTCGCTGACCTGCCGAATCGTGATCGCGTAACCGCCGTTCTGGTCCGGCTGGGCATCCTCGACAATTCCAAGCGCAACGATATCGGCGTCGTAACCGGGATACTTTACGTGCCCAAGCGCCTCGATAACCGCATCGTTTGCTACCTGTCGTGCCACTAATGCAATTATCGCAGATGAATTAGCGCCTCGAAAGCATCGGTGGTCGCAATGATTTACGGTTTTCGCGCTGCGTTTACTGTTTGACGGTAACCGCGTAGCGAGTTAACAATGGTTTATGATCAGGAGCTTTCGCGATTCCCGCGCAAAAGCTCTTTTTGAACAGCAGGAGGTACCAGCATTGCGGCACATCGAGCGCGCTGCACGTCGGAAACTGGAAGCGTTGGACTCCGCTCGACAACTCGGCGATCTGGCCGCTGCGCGCGGCAACAACCTGGAGGCTCTGAAGGGCGACCGTCGCGGGCAGCACAGTATTCGAATCAACGAGCAGTATCGAATCTGTTTCGTGTGGCATAAGGGAGATGCGTCAAACGTCGAGATTGTCGATTATCACCGGTGAACTTGGAGAAACTCAAAATGGCGACAACAAAAAAACTATCTCCGATTTTCCCGGGTGAGATATTGAACGAAGACTATCTGGTCCCGGCTGGGGTGAGCATCAACCGGCTCGCGATGGACATTCACGTGCCCGTCTCGCGTGTCTATGAGATCGTCAAGGGCGAGCGCGCGATCACAGCTGACACCGCGCTGAGACTCGCGCGCTATTTGGGCACGACCGCTGAGTTCTGGATGAATTTGCAGGCGAAGTATGAACTTCGCAAAGCCATGGACGAGCGCGCCGCGAAGATAGCTGCAGAGGTACGCCCACTGGCTGCGGCTGGACGCTGAACAGGCGATTTGGGGGCCGTTCGTCCGTAGCGCGCCGCCGTCGTCCAACGAGGGAGTCCTATGGACTCTCCTGGCTGTAGTCCCACGAGACTGTGTGCGCCGGCTTGAATGTGACGACGACGACCTTGTTGCCTTTGAGCGATTTCGCGTACGCCTTTCCGAGTTTCTTGCCCAGGTACTCGACCGCCATCCGCTCCGTGCGCTTGTCGTCGATCTTTTCCTCGAGCGTGGCGCGCCCCTTCAGCACCACTGTCTTGTACGGCGCCTTCTTGGTATCGACGACCAGCGTGACGCGCGGGTCGCGCACCAGGCATTTGTATTTGAACGAATCGGCGGCGGTGTGAAACACGACTTGCCCGTCGGTGTATTCGTACCAGGTCGGCACGGCGTGCGGCGCGCCGTCGGGGGCAGTGACCGCGACGACAGCGACGATCGGCTTCTTGAGCAGCTTCTCGATATCTTTTTTCTTCATCGGCATCGGGACGAGGTCTCCTGTAGCGGCGCGGCAAAAAACTCACTTGCCTTTGAATTTGGGTTTCTGTTTTTCGCGGAACGCGCGGATCCCCTCGCGCACGTCTTCGGAAGGATTGGTGATCATCACGTTGAGCGCGGCGTCCTCGAGCGCGTTTTCGAGCGTCATCTCGCGCTGCTTGTACATCATGCGTTTGGCCAGCCTGATTGCCAACGGCGGTCCGTCCGCGAGCCGCCGCGCGAAGTCGTTCACGCGCGCCTCCAGCTCCGCGTGCGGCACCACTTCGGTCACCAGGCCGAGCTCGAGCGCGGTCTTCGCGTCATAGACTTCGGACAGCAGCGTCATCTTGAGTGCGCGATCGAGTCCCATGAAGCGGGGGAAGAGGTACGCTCCGCCTTCATCGCAGAGCAGCGCGAACTTGAGGGCAGTGTCCCCCAGCCGCGCCTGGTCCGACGCGATTCGGAAGTCGCACGACAGCGCGAGCGTCAGGCCGCCCGCCACAGCCGCGCCGTTGATCGCCGCAATGACCGGCTTGTCAAAACGATGCAATGAAATCACCAGCTGATGGAACCCTTCGCGCATCTCGAGCATGTGGCCCATCGGATGCCCATGGAAGCGCGAGCGGCTTTCCGGCGCGCCGCTGATATCGCCGCCGGCGCAGAACGCGCGCCCGCTGCCCGTGATGATCAACACGCGCACGTCGTCGTCCTGGCGCGCGAGATCGATCGCCGCGCACATGTCCTTGACCATCGTCTCGTTGTAGCCATTCATCCGCTCGGCGCGGTTGATAGTGATCTTCGCGACGCCGTCGCGTGAGCCGTAGATGATTGTTTTGAAGTCCATCGTCAGTGACCTCCGCATCGAGCCTCTCCCTGTCAGGGAGAGGCCGCGCCTTCTGGCGCGGGGTGAGGGTCCAATTACTAAGATGCCCTTCCTCGAACGAGGAGAGGACGCGAAAACGCTATCGACCCTTAAACGTCGGCGGGCGCTTCTCGAGAAACGCCTTCACTGCCTCGCGATGGTCCTCGGTGCGGCCGGTCATCGTTTGGCCCCACGCCTCGCGGTCGAGCAACTCGTTGAACTCATGATTCACCGCCGCGTTGAGATTCGCTTTCATGTAGCCGTAGGCAATCGTGGGACCGTTGGCGATTCGCGACGCGAGCGCATGCACCTCGTCGCGAAACGACGCCGCAGGCACGACGCGATTTGCCAATCCGATGCGCAGCGCCTCGTCCGCGCCGATCACATCGGCCAGGAAATACAGTTCGCGCGCCTTTGCCGAACCCACCAGATGCGTCAGCGACCAGGTGCCGCCGTAATCGCCCGAGAAGCCGACCTTGGCGAACGCGGTACCGAAACGCGCCGCGTCGGACGCAATCCTGATGTCGCAGGCCATCGCGAGGCTCAAGCCGGCGCCGGCGGCCGGACCGTTGACCGCCGCGATCGTCACCTTGGCCATCTCGTGCAGCATCAACGACGCCTCTTCGCCGCGACGCAGGCCCGCGACGCGATCCTCGATCGTCGTCGTCGCCTCGGCGGCGCCTCCGCCCTCGTTGCGCGCACGCATCCCGCCGATATCTCCGCCCGAGCAGAATCCGCGGCCCGCGCCGGTCAGCACGACGGCGCCGATTTCGGGATTGGTCGCGGCGCGCGACAGGTTGTCCACCAGCGCACCCATCATCTCGTTGCTCATCGCGTTGAGCTTGTCGGGCCGATTCAGCGTGAGGTACAGCACGCGGTCTTTCACTTCGGTCAGCAGGTCTGCCATTTTAGGCCCTCCAAAAAATCCGGGTTCGAACTCTGGTACTACTTCACGTCCGCCAATCTGTCGAGTGCCGCCGCGACCGCCTGCGTGCCGTCGAGGTCGTGCCCGAGCGCCGCCGACGCGTTGAACATCGAGGCCATCAGCGCGAGTCCCGGCAGCGCCAGCCCCGCTTCGCGCGCCGCTTCGGCCACCAGCCGCAGGTCCTTGCGAATCAGCTTGATAAAAAACCCGGGCCGATAGTCGCCAGCGATTATTTTGGGACCGAGATTCGACAACTGCCACGACCCAGCCGCGCCCGCGCCAATTGCCTCGACCACCCGCGACGCGTCGAGACCGCCGCCGCGCGCGAACTTGATCGCCTCGGCCGCTGCTTCGAGATTGATCGCGACCGCGATCTGATTTGCCAGCTTCGTCATCTGGCCCGCACCCGGCGCGCCGATGTGCGTAACTCTTTTGCCCATTAGATCGAACAATGGCCGCGCCCGCGCGAACGCGGCCGCGTCTCCGCCGACCATTATGGCCAGCGTGCCGTCGCGAGCGCCTACATCGCCGCCCGAGACCGGCGCATCGAGGTAATCGACACCGGCCCGCTTGAGCCGCGCGGCGATCGCGCGCTCAGCCGCCGGCGAAACCGTGCTCATGTCAACGACCATCTGCCCGGCTTTGAGCGCCGGCTCGATCTTCGCGACGGTCGCCTCGACGTCAGGCGTGTCGGGCACCATGATAAACACGACCTCCGCGCCGGCGGCGCATGCCGCGGCATCGGCCGCCACGCTCGCCCCGTCAGCCGCCAGCGCGCGCGCCTTTTCAATCGAGCGATTGAAAACGCGCAAGCGATGGCCCCCGCCGATCAATCGCCGCGCCATCGGCGCGCCCATTATTCCGGTTCCGATCCATCCGATTTCCATGTGTCTCGCTCCGTGAGTCGCTCCAGAATGGCACAAATAAGAAGCGCAGAAAAAAGCGTGTTTCTCCCTCAAAGCCTGGCCGTTTCATCCTGCAAATGTTCTGAGCGTGACAATTTCTGTCAACTTCTTGTTGCTGCTGACTAGTCATATAGTCAAGTCTATGCTAGAAGCGTCCTGGAGAGATAAGACCTTGTTACGCATAAGATATAGCGCGGCCGCGCTCTGCTACGGCTTTGCATGGTTGTCGATGGTCGCGTTGATTGGGATGCTCACCATCGCCGAGCTGATCCAAGGCGAGGAAGAGGCCGCAGTTAGCGGCGATTCACGCGACGCCGACACCGTCGCGCGCCTGCACGTAGTCCGGCGAACGCCCCGCTAGCACCGTCGAATAAATCGCAGAGCGCGCTGTCCTTTATTGTGTCATCCCGAGCGAAGCCGAGGGACCCCGGATCTTTCTCGATGTAAGGTACTTCGACTTCACTTGGGGCACGCGAAGCTGAGGTGCTCCGGATCCGATCTGCTCAGCTAGGCTTATGGGCATAGCACGCACTTCCTTCTTCGTGTACATCGTCGCGAGTCCATCTCGCACAATCTACATTGGGGTCACGAACGATCTCCGGCGTCGAGTTGACGAGCACAAGATGAAGGAGAATCCGGGCTTCACTGTTACTTACCACGTTGATCGCTTGGTCTGGTTCGAGGAATTCGCAGATCCTGCCTCGGCTATCTCGCGCGAAAAACAACTGAAGAATTGGACGCGTGCGAAGAAGATCAAGCTGATCGAGTCGATGAATCCAGCGTGGGATGATTTGAGTTTCGAATGAAGCGACGGATCCGGAGCTACTCAGCTCCGCGTGCCCTAAGTGAGGTGACGTGCCGTGCGTCGAGAAAGATCCGGGGTCCCTCGGCTTCGCTCGGGATGACACAATGAAAAGACGGAACAAGGAGAAGATGACGGAAAGGACTGTTGCAGCAGGACTATCGCTGCGGTGGCAACAATTTCCCCTCGCTGTCGAAGAGCAAGCAATCCTCCAAGCCGGCGGCATTCCAAACAATCCCCAGAATTCTCTTCAAAAGCGGATCCACGGAAGGCGGGTAAGTCTCGATGATTTGTTCTCCCAGTACAAGGTCATCAGTCTTAAATGGATTCCCAATAGCTCCAATGTAAGAGTCCATGGATAACGAGACACCGCGAATGCCCGTGAGGCTGAAGAAGAATACAATGGGGAGCTCCGATTCCAACTGTTTCATCAGCGCAAAGGATCGAGCTAGGAAATCCCGAAGTTCATACACCCAATCAGCCGAAAAAATGTAGGGAACGGTAGGACTTGCCTTGGACCCAATCGGAAGCGTACCGACGGCCTCGAATATTCCGTTCCTGTAGTATTGTGTATACGACCGGCCGTTCGCGTCACCAGGACCGGTCACTCCAAAGACAACGCGTCCTTCAAGATTAACGTGATGATCCCATCCACTCGACCGACCTAGGGGCTTAAGCGGGATAAGGTTGCTGGACGCAATCCTTCGAATGGCCGTTGAAATATCCACCGCCGCACCGGACGTGAACGCAGATAGAGGAACCAGATGGACAATCTGTGTCGGGGCGTCCTCGACGACGATCGGTGTATTGCCCGATTTCACTGAAATGACGCGCTCGGCTCGGAATGCCCTGATTCGTTCGCTCACGGATTCGCCTCGAACCATGGCGTCGCGGAGTTCACCGACGTCCAACTGATATTTTCCGTTCGAGTGCCGAGCGTAGAAGTGCCCATGACCGCCAAATGAGACACGGTGCGGCGAACGCCAGCTCTTAGGAATCCTTACGACAAAGGCCAATTTGCCTTCTTCGGTGATGACGGATTCCATTTCAGGTGGGCTCGGCAGTCGTGGCTGCAGCCCGTCGCGAATCAAGTTTTGAAGGCGAAGCTTTTCCGCGTCAGAGTTTCCCAACGTCACACCTACGATTTCCGTCGGGACCCCTGACGTTTCTGTCACGCCGAAAATCAGTTCGCCTCCCTCGGTGTTGGCGAAGGAGGAAACGTCAGCCAGAAATTCTTTTTTTTCCTGATCAGCACCGCCCGGAAGAGCGCTCTTGTAGTCGATCGTCTTACGCTCGGACACCTTGTGCTCGACCAATCCCGTCACGTACTCGGCAGTTATGGGTTCAACGCTCGGCATTCTAGCGGGCTCACTCGCCCCTACTTGGGGGCGTCGGGGATTAGCTTCAGCTTGCCTTGCTTTACGGGGCGATTTGGGCGCATCGCGCCTGCGGCGGCGCCGGTGGCAGCGCCTGCGCCGCGGCGGCCTCGAGTTTTTACTGGTATGCCTTTTTCTGCTGTGTCTTTTTTGGGGCCTTCGTACTTCGGTTGATGCGCTGAGCCGGGTGGCAGCGACGGCTGCACCGGATGGCGCGGCTGATCCATCCCGAAGGCGTGGCGCTCGAGCTTCTTGATCTGATCGCGCAGATCGGCGGCGCGCTCGTAGTCGAGATTTTCCGCCGCGTCCATCATTTGTTGACGCAGCGCGGTGATTCGGTCCGGCAGCTCGTGTGCCGGGATAAACTCCTCGTCCTTCTTATCGTCGCCAATTTCGGGGACCACGGCCCATTCCGGTGAGTACATCTCGACCAGCGACGCGTCGATCGCCTTGGTGATCGATATGGGCGTGATGCCGTGCTGCTCATTATATGCGACCTGCTTGGCGCGCCGGCGGTTGGTCTCGCCAATCGCCTGTTCCATCGACTTGGTGACGACGTCCGCATACATGAGCACGCGGCCGTTGATATGGCGTGCGGCGCGACCGGTGGTCTGGATCAGCGAGCGGGCGGAGCGCAGGTAGCCTTCCTTGTCGGCGTCGAGAATCGCGACCAGCGACACCTCGGGCAGGTCGAGGCCTTCGCGCAGCAGGTTGATTCCGACCAGCACGTCGAACTCGCCCTTGCGCAGGCTGCGGATTATTTCGACGCGCTCGATCGTCTCGATATCCGAATGCAGGTAGCGCACGCGGATGCCGAGGTCGTGGTAGTAGTCGGTCAGATCCTCGGCCATCTTCTTGGTCAGGCATGTCACCAGCACCCGCTCGTTGACCGCGACGCGCTTGTGAATCTCCTCGAGCAGGTCATCGACTTGCGTGCCGGCCTTGCGCACCTCGATTTCGGGATCGATAAGTCCGGTCGGGCGAATCAGCTGCTCGACGATGAGGCCGCCTGATTTCTCCTGCTCGTAGTCGCCGGGCGTCGCCGAAACGTAGACCGCCTGCACGACGTGCGACTCCCACTCTTCGAAATTCAACGGGCGATTGTCGAGGGCCGACGGCAGCCGGAAGCCGAACTCGACCAGCACTGATTTGCGCGAGCGGTCGCCGCGATACATCCCGCCAATCTGCGGAACGGTGACGTGGCTCTCGTCGATGAAAAACAGCGAATTGTTCGGGAAGTAGTCGAGCAGCGTCGGCGGCGCCTGTCCGGGCAGGCGGCCGGTCAGATGGCGCGAATAGTTCTCGATGCCGGGGCAGAAACCCATCTCGGCCAGCAGCTCGAGGTCGTACATCGTGCGCTGTTCGAGTCGCTGAGCCTCCAGCAGCCGATTCTCGGTGCGGAAGAACTCGAGACGCTCCTTCAGCTCGGCGCGGATGTCGCGCACCGCGATTTCCATCCGGTCCGAGGTCGTCACGTAATGCGACGCCGGGTAGATCGCGACGCTCTGCAGCTTGCGAATCACCTTGCCGCGCAGCGCATCGATTTCGTACAGCGCCTCGACCTGGTCGCCGAAGAACTCGACTCGTACCGCGCGCTGCTCTTCGTAGGCCGGAAAAATCTCGACCGTGTCGCCGCGCACCCGGAACGTCCCGCGATGAAAATCGTAGTCGTTGCGCTGATACTGGATGTCCACCAGCTTGCGCAGCATCTTGTCGCGGTCGATAGTCTGCCCCTCTTCGAGGAACACCAGCATCTCGAAATAGACCTCGGGCTCGCCGAGGCCGTAGATACACGAGACTGACGCGACTATCAGCACGTCGTTGCGCTCGAGCAGCGCCTTGGTGGCGGAATGGCGCAGCTTGTCGATCTCGTCGTTGATGCTCGCGTCTTTCTCGATAAACGTGTCGGTCGAGGGCACGTACGCTTCGGGCTGATAGTAGTCGTAATACGAGACGAAGTAGCGGACCGCATTTTCCGGGAACAGGCTCTTGAACTCATTGTAGAGCTGCGCGGCGAGCGTCTTGTTCGGCGCCATCACGAGCGTCGGCCGGTTAACGCGCGCGATCACGTTGGCCATCGTGAAGGTCTTGCCGGAGCCGGTGACACCGAGCAGGACCTGATGCGGCACTTTGTCGTTGAGATTGGCAACGATCGACTCGATCGCGGCGGGCTGGTCGCCCTCAGGCTTGTAACCCGAGACCAGCTTGAAAGTCCCCTCCTTGCCGCGCGCGAGTGAAAGCATGATGAGTGAAATATTTTAGCAAGCAGGGGTGATCCCTGCACCCAGGAATTAAGAAAAGATACTAGCTGAGTTTAGTGTCAGCGTTTGACACGCCCGGTCATCCGAAATCTGGTGGCGCATGCACGTTTTCGGGGGAGGCGTCGAATTTGTCGACGCGCGGAATAGGTGACATCCGGCAAATTTGCTAGGATGCGCCGCGAGCGATTCGCGGCATATCGACTACTGTTCAAGCCAAACCGATCGTCCCTGGGAGGAAAATCGCATATGAAGCATCTCAAAACCATTCTCGCAGTTGCGGTCGTGGCGCTCGCGATGGCGTTGCCGTCGATTTCGACGGCCCAGTACCCCGACCCGCGCCTGGAGGATTTTCTCAATCATCACCCGGATGTGAGGCACGACCTGCAGCGAAATCCCGACCTGATTTTCAACCCGGCATTCCGCCGCCAACATGTTGAGCTGGAGGAGTTCATGCAGAGCCACCCCGGTACCTGGGGAAGGCTGCCGAACGCAGACCGCTGGGGCGGTTACGGCCCCGATCACAGTTGGCACGATCGCGACTGGTGGAACGATCATGACCCCAATTGGGTTCGCGATCATCATCCCGACTGGTACCCGAACGCGGAACATCATGCTGCCGAGGGAGAGCACTACCAGGGAAACCCGCATCCGTATGGCGTGCCGCCGGTTAACCAGCCGCCGCCGCCCAATCACGTCCATCACGGTGAGCACAACCCATACTGATTCGAAACATATGAGCGCGCCGCCCGTCTGCTTGTTGCCAGATAGGGCAGTCATTCAACGCGATATACATGAGCAGGGCTTGACCGGCTGACCAGCGCAACTTCATCGCCACTTATCCACAGGCAGGCGTGGCTCTGTCCGTCAGAAGGCCAGCCCGCGCGGGCAGAAATCCGCCGGGCACGTGTTGCATTCTCGTTACAAATATAACTATATTTCCCCGTCAATTGGGGCGGGTAGTTCCTGTTTGGACATGATCCGGGGCTCGGGGCAAAGCGAGGGGTTCGCTTCGCGCGTAGACGCACTTGGGTGAGGAGGAGCTCATGAGACTGAAATCAAGGCTTTTGAATGCGGTCGTTGCCGTCGCTGGCATGGCCCTGCTCGCGTCGGGCGTGAGCGGTTGCGCATATTTGCAGCAACCACGCCAATGGGGGGCCTGCGCACTCGTCGGAGGACTGCTCGGCGCAGGCGCGGGCGCGGCAATCGGCATTGTCATCGTCGACAACACCCAAGGGTCGCACAGCAACAGCAGCAATGACTCCCGTGCCTGGGCCGGTGGTGGTGGTGCAGCAGGAGGCGCAATACTCGGCGCGCTCGCTGGCCACTACATCTGCGACGAGGTAATCGTCCAGCCACCGCCGCCAGCGCCGCCGCCTCCACCGCCGCCGCCTCCGCCGCCTCCTCCGCCGCCACCGGTCGCGCAAAAGCTGGTCCTACGCGGCGTGCATTTCGACTTCAATAAGTCGAATATCCGTCCGGGTGACGCCGCCGTTCTGGATGAGGCTGCGACGACTCTGAAGGCCAACCCGAACGTGACGATCAACGTCAACGGCTATTGCGACATAATCGGCAGCGAGGAGTACAACCTGAAGCTGTCCGACCGCCGCTCCGACGCGGTCGTGGATTACCTGGTGAAAGCCGGCATCCCGTCGACGCAGTTGATTCCGCACGGGTACGGTAAGACCAATTTCGTCGCCACCAACGACACGCCTGAGGGCCGCGCTCAGAACCGTCGTGTCGAGCTGGTGCCGAACCAGTAAGCCAGGCCCGTACTGACCGTTACCGGCCGCAGTCCCGTCGGGGGCTGCGGCCGCTTCCTTACTATGAACGAAAGATTACGGATTTCGCGCTATCCGACGGCTTTTCCACCTGAATGGACCTGGCTTCCAAAAAATGGCACAATTCTCGAAGTTTAATTTCTGGAACGAGCTTGAACCTTGGGAGGGGTCCTCGTGCATAAATCGAAGAAGTGGATTGGAGTAGCGGCGTCTGTCGTTCTACTAACGGTCTCAGGTTGCGCAAATCTGTCCCAGCCTCGCCGCTGGGGTACATGCGCTGTGGTCGGAGGGCTGCTCGGCGCAGGCGCCGGAGCGGGAATCGGGATCGCAATCAATGAGAACACCGGCGATCACGAAAACAATATTGCCTGGGCCACTGGCCTCGGCGGCGCCGGCTTGGTTCTGGGCACCCTGGCCGGACATTACATCTGCGATCCAATAATCCAGCCGCCGCCACCGCCTCCGCCACCGCCACCGCCTCCTCCTCCGCCGCCACCCCCGCCGCCGCCTGTTCGGCAGAAGCTGGTGCTGCGCGGAGTGCATTTCGACTTCAACAAGTCGAGAATCCGGCCGGGTGACGCTGCAATTCTCGATGAGGCTGCGTCGACTCTGAAGGCCAATCCGAACGTGACGATCAACGTCAACGGCTACTGCGACGCTATCGGCGGTGAGGAATATAACCTCAAGCTGTCCGATCGGCGTTCGGACGCCGTTGTGGATTACCTGGTGAAAGCCGGCATCCCGTCGAGCCAGTTGATTCCGCACGGCTACGGCAAGACCGACTTCGTCGCCACCAACGACACGGCTGAGGGTCGCGCTCAGAACCGCCGCGTCGAGCTGGTGCCGAACGAGTAAGCCAGTAAGCCAGTAAACCAGGCCGAAACTGAAACGTCTGTTACCGGCCGCAGTCCCGTCGAGGGGCTGCGGCCGCTTTTTTTTGTAAACGAGGTATTACGAATCTCTCGCTATAGGACCGCTTCGCCTGCCTAATGGACCTAGCTTCCAAAAAATGGCAGAATTTTCCGAGTTTTTGTTCCCGAACAGCCTGAACCTAGGGAGGGGTACCCGTGCATAAGTGCAAAAACTGGATCGGCGTAGCTGCGACTGTCGTTCTTTTGACGGTCTCGTCGTGCGCGTCGTGGACGCCACAGCAGAGACAGTACACTGAGTACGGAGCTGCCGGCGGCGCAATTGTTGGCGGAGGGTTCGGCTGCGGAATGGCTGCGACAAATGGCTCCGCAGAGGCTTATGAGATCGGATGCCCCACCGGGTTCGTGATGGGCGCCGTAATCGGCGGTTTGGTCGGATACCTCTCGGCGCCGTCGCCGACGCCTCCACCGGCACCACCGCCTCCACCGCCGCCTCCACCGCCACCGCCTCCACCGCCGTTCAGACAGAAGCTGGTGCTCCGCGGTGTGCACTTCGACTTCAACAAATATGATATCCGGCCGGGCGATACCGCCGTTCTGGATGAAGCCATTACGACTCTGAAGGCCAATCCGAACGTCGTGATTAACGTCAACGGCTACTGCGACGCTATCGGCAGCGTGGACTACAATTTGAGGCTGTCTGAGCGCCGTGGTAACGCGGTGGCGAACTACCTGCTCAATGGCGGAATCCAGGCAACCCAGTTGAGGGTGCACGGCTACGGCAAGACCGACTTCGTCGCCACCAACAGAACGGCTGAGGGCCGCGCTCAAAACCGTCGCGTCGAGCTGGTACCCGAAGAATAAGCCGGGCCGAGACTACAACGTCTGCAACCGGCCGCAGTCCCGTCGAGGGGCTGCGGCCGCTTTTCTTCTCGGCACCTCTCAGTCCATGCTGACGATAGTGTGGATTTCTGCTATAGAAACCATCGCGATGACATTTACACGAAGGGCAGGTATAGCAGCCGCAGTCGCCGCGCTCGCGTTCGTGGCGATAGTTGCGGCGTCGCCGGCGCACGCTCAATCGCAGGATTCGGACGCCGCCGTGCCAGACGCCGCCGCCTCGCCGGCGGCAAAGAAGACGCTGCGGCAAAAGGTCAAAGCGCTGGTTGCGCAGCTTACCCCCGACCGCATCGAGCGCGATATCGAATACAAGAAGGCATCCGTACTATTCCCGGATTTCTGCAAACGTTGGCAGCAGGATTTGCACGATCGCGAGCTCAACAACCTTTCGAAACTGAAGTTCGTCCTGAAAGACGGGTTCGAGACCACGACCTATACCGCTTACGGCAAGATCGCCGCCTGCGAAACGCATCAATCCAAAGACGGCTACTCGATCGGAAAGATCACCTACGAGGAATTCGAATATTACCTGGCCGGCAAGTCCGAGGATGAAGCCCGGCATGCGCAGCCAAGGGCCATCCTCGACACACATACCACCGAGATCTTCCGATGGGACCAGGGCAAGTGGTTCTACTAGAAGCGGGGCTCCGCGTCCCGCATTTTAATTCAGTTCCTTACTGCTGTAGTTCAGAATCCGCCGCGCGATAATTATCATGTTGATCTGCTGCGTGCCCTCGAAGATGTCGTTAATCTTCGCGTCGCGCATCCATTTCTCGACCAGGATTTTGCGTGAGTAGCCCAGCGGTCCAAGCAACTCGACCGCCTTCTGCGTGATCAGCGTGACCGCGAGGCCCGCCTTGGCCTTCGCCATCGAGGCCTCGAGGCTGTTGCGCTTGCCCGTGTCGAGCATCCATGCGGCGCGCCACGTGAGCAATCGCGCGGCCTGCAGTTGCACTTCCATCTCCATGAAGTCGCGCTCGACGGCCGTCAGGCGCCGCGGCGAGATGCCGTAGCGAACCGGCACGTTCTGTTCTTTAAGAAAATCGCGCACGAAGTCCAGCGCCGCGCGTCCCACTCCAATCGCCATCGCCGCGACGATCGGCCGGGTCGCGTCGAAGGTCGCCATCACGTCCTTGAAGCCACCTTCTTTGCGAACTTCAGCGCTGCCCAGCAGATGGTCGAGCGGAATCCGGCAGTTGTCGAAAACAATCGCCGCGGTGTCCGACGCACGGATGCCGAGCTTGTTCTCGACTCTGACCACCTGCATGCCGGGTGTGTTGTGTTCGACGACAAACGGCTTGATTCCGGGACGTCCCGCGCTCTTGTCGACGGTCGCCCACACCACGACGAAGCCTTCCGACTTCTCAGCGGCCATTTCGCCGGCGGTGCAGAAAATTTTCGTGCCGTTGATCACCCAATGGTCGCCGTCGCGCGTGGCGGTGGTCGTGACCTGCGACGAATCGGAACCGAAGCCCGGCTCCGTGATCGCCATCGCGCCCCACTTCGGCTTGCCCTCCTTGAATCGCTTGAGGAACCGCTCCTTCTGCTCGGGTGTTCCCGCCGCCAACACCGCCGCGCCGCCGAGCCCCGAGTTGGGCGTCGACAGGTACAATCCCGCGTCACCCCAGCACAGCTCCTCGGTGCTGAGCACGGTCATCAGATTGGCGCGTCGAGGTGTCGACGATCCCGCGCCGTCGGCTTTCTTGCTCCGGTCGTTGCCGACCTGGATATCGGCGGCCGCCGACGCCGACCACATCGACTCGTAAAATTGGGTCGGCTTGGTGTGCTCATGCTCGTCGCAGTCGCGCGAAATCGGCCTCATCATGTGCTCCGAAACCGCGTGGAACATCTGCAGCCGGTTCAAAATTTGAGGTTCGAGTTCGAAGTCGATCATGATTTTTCTCCGTCGCGGCCCGTTAGACCGTTGCGATTCCTTCGATAGCCGAAAATCCACGCGCGTTGCGCAGCCACATCTCGACCGGATGCTCACGGATATAACCGTGGCCGCCGAGCACCTGCACGCCGTTGTCCGTCACTTTGAGCGCGCTCTGCGCAACATAATTCTTTGCCAGGTAGCTTGCCTTCAGCGCATCGCGGCCCTTGTCGAGCTCGTAGGCCGCTTCCCACACCAGCAGGCGCGCCGCGTCGATTTCAATCGCCATGTCGGCGAGTATAAACGCGATCGCCTGCTTGGTCGCGATCGGCACGCCGAACGCCTTGCGCTCCTTGGCGTAGTCGCGCGCGTATTCGAACGCGGCGTTCATCACGCCGACGCCCATCGCCGCAAACGCGACCCGCGCCTCGCTCATCAGCCGCGAAAAGTCGATACCCTTGTCACCGCCCAGGCGCGCATCGGCGCCGACGCGACAGTCTTTAAGCGTCAACTCATAGGTCGCGAGCGCTTTGAGACCCATGTTTTTTTCGCGCTCGGAAATCGAAACGCCCGCCGCGCCGCGTGGAACAATAAACCCGTCGACGCCCGCGAAACCCTTCGACGCGTCCGTCGCCGCATAAATCAGCATCGTGTCGGACTCGGCCGCGAGCGGCACGTAGCACTTTGCGCCGTTCAGGATGTATCCCGCGCCGTCGCGCTTGGCTGAGACCTGCTGCGCCGACAGATCGAAATCGAAGCGCGACTCCATGACGGCCGCGGTCGCGGCGGCGAAGTCGACGCCGGCGAATCGCTTCAGATATTTGGCGCGCTGCTCGTCGGTGCCCATCTCAACGATCGGAAATGCGAACAGCCGCGGTGCCAGCACGTGCAAGCCGATCGAAATATCGCCGAAGCCGAGCTCCTCCGCGACGATCGCGCCGGTCACCGCCGAGCGCGCGTCGCCGCCGCCGCCGAATTTTTCCGGGATCGCGCCGCTGACAAATCCGAATTGCCATGCCTTGGCGATCAGGGCGGCGGGAATCGCGCCGCTTTCGTCGGCGGGCCGCGCGGCGGCGCGAATCTCTTCGCGCGCGAAGGCTCCGACGCTGTCGCGGATCATCTGTTGTTCTTCGCTGAGCTCAAAGTCGATCATGAACTGGTCTGCACCTCGATTAAAGTAACACTTTAAGTTTTGATTTGCACCGCCGCGCCCGCGCGCGCCGACTCGTACGCCGCTTCCACCATCCGCTGCGCCGCGACGCCCGCCGCAAATTCAGGATCGGGTTCGCACAGTCCCTTGAGCGCCGCGATGAAGGTCGCATCCTCGGCGGCGTAGGGAATCGCGAGCCGATCCTTGATTGGCGCCAGGTACGGCCGCTCGCGCAGAATCTTTTCCTTAAATCTCGCCATCACCTCGTCGGCACCGATCGTCTCCTCATTCGCGCGCGAGCCGCGCTGAAAAACAACCGGCCCGAGAGTATCGGCGTCGCACGCAACAAACAAGTTCTCGGCGAAGACTTCAAGCCTGCGATTGCTCGGGCGCGCGATCATCCGATGCCATATCGAAGTGAGCTGGCCGTGCGCGCCGCCCGCAAATTCCATCGACGTCGCGCCGAAGTCTTCAACTCCCTCCGCCCCGTTCAGGTTGCGCGTACGGCAATAAAGGCTCGTCACCGGCCCGAACATCCACGTCAGCAAGTCGAAATCGTGAACGCTGTGCTCGATGAGCGTGCCGCCGGCGGTCAGCGACGGGTCGTTACGCCATGCGCTCGCATGAGTGCCGCGGGTAGGAAAGTCCTGATCGTCGCGCATCGTGATGCTGAGCAATCTACCGGCGTCCGGGTCCTCGAACATCGCGTTGATCACGTTGTATACCGGCGAGAATCGCAACACGAGGCCAACCTGGCTCGTCACCCCCGACGCCGCGATCGCAGCCGCCATGGCAGACGCTTCCGCGGCTGTCATCGCAAGCGGCTTCTCGCAAAAAATATGTTTGCCCGCGCGCGCGGCGGCAATGCAGATCTGCCGATGCATCGCGGTCGGCGTGCAAATCCATACCGCGTCGATCGACGGATCCGCGATTATCTCTTCGGCCGACTCAAGCGCCCGCGCGCCCTGCCATCGCGCCGCAAGCCGCTCCGCCGCCGGATGCGACAAGTCGGCAACGGACACGACGCGAACGCTCTGCTCGGTAGCGTCGGCGACGAAGCGAAGCATCCTCGAATGCAGCTGGCCAATGAGGCCGGCGCCGATAACTCCAACGCGAACCTGTCCGTTAACGGGCGTAGGCATCAGGAATTCCCGGATTTTTCGTCGCGGCGAAGTTTTTCCAGCTCGCGCTCACGCTTGTATTTGGTGGGGTCTTCGATCGTTTTCGAAGGCGGCGCCATCGGCTTGCGGATTTTCGCGATCAGGCCGCCGGCGCGATGCTTCTTTGGTTTGCGTTGCGGCATCTTGCTACTCCGCAAACCCGACGAAGCTCATCTGTAAGCCTGTGATCTTTCCGCCAGCCGCGCGCCGCGAGAAAAAACGCTCCGATGCGCACCGGGTGCACGGACCGATGCTCGCGATGTTCGCCGCCGCGAGTCCCGCGCGTTCGAGCTGATCACGCACGACGGCGCGCAAGTCGATGAAGGCCTTGCCGGGACGCCCTGCCCTCGTATGCTTCCGCGCGCCCGCAATCTCGCGGCCGAAGCGCTCGCCAAGCTCGGCGTCAACTTCAAAACAACACTGCCCGATCGATGGGCCCATCGCGGCGCGAATGTCCGACGCGCGAGCACCGAGCTGGATCATTGCGCGGACGCCCGCATCGGCGATGTCCGCGATAACGCCGCGCCATCCTGCATGCAACGCGCCGGCTATTTTTCGTTTCGCATCGACCATCAGTATCGGCACGCAGTCGGCCGTGAAGACTCCCAGCATGACGCCCGGCTCGGCAGTGACGATCCCGTCACCCGCCGGTCGAAGGCCCGCGGTGTCACGAGTCGCGGCGTGCACGACGTTGCCATGCACTTGGTTGAGCCGTGCGACCAGCTTCAGCTCCGGCACCTCGCGACGGATGCGCTCCCAGTTCGCGTCGATGGCGCGTTCGTCGTCGCCGACCCAGTAAGAAAGATTCGTCGAGGCGAACGCGCCCGTGCTGACGCCACCGGAGCGCCCGATAAATCCGTGGCAGATCGACGCGTCGGTCCACGCGCGAATGATTTCGACGCGGCTCGAGTCGAGCGATGATTCAGTATGAGTTCCCACGTCAAGTTGCGCGATCACACGCGCGGGCTATTCGCTCGTTGGAGGATAACATATAATTCTGATCTTTGAACTTTGAGGTTTTGGCGCCTATGAACGGCTACGAATACCTGGTGGCGCGAAATCGCCTGATGCAGCGGCTCGAAGAGGAACTGGCGCGGCTCGCTCCGATGCCGGTCGCCGAACGCGAGGCTGAAACCCGGCGCATCCAGGCGAAGTTCGACATCCAGCTCGCCGAGTTGTACGCCAAGGTCGCCGACGAATATCCGGGCGAGCGCAAGAACAAAACCCAAAAAACTCGCCCCATCGAAGACCCTCGGTAAGTGGTTGGGAACAAGCTTGGATCGCTCAATCAGTATCCGGGGCGCGCGCACTCATAACCTCGCTGATATTTCGCTCGAAATTCCCCGCGAAAAGCTGACGGTCGTGACCGGGGTGTCCGGCTCCGGCAAATCCAGCCTCGTTTTCGACACCGTCTATGCCGAGGGTCAGCGGCGCTACGTGCAGAGCCTTTCGACTTACGCGCGCTTGTTCCTCGAACGGATGGAGCGGCCGGACGTCGATGCGATTTCCGAGATTCCGCCGGCGCTCGCGCTGCGCCAGAAGAACACCATCAAGAATGCGCGCTCGACGGTCGGCACCGTCACCGAAATCAGCGACTATCTTCGCCTGCTGTTCGCGACCGTCGGGCGCACGGTTTGTCCGAAATGCGGCGGCGAGGTGAGCCGCGACAGCGTCGAGAGCGCCGGCGCGCAAATCCTCGCGGCGCCCGGGCTCTACGTCATGCTGGCGCCGTTCGAGGCGGGTTCGCGCTCGATTCCCGACGCCGCAGGCTACCTGATTCAGAACGGGTACCATCGCCTGTACGCCAACGACGCGATCACCGAGACCGCGGAGTTCGCCGCGCGCGCGATCGCCGCCGAAGCGCAAAACGGCGCCGCGCCGCCGCCTGACAATACAATGATGGTGGTCGTCGATCGCATCTCGGTGAGCAACAAGAGCGAAGGCGAAATCGAGCGCGTGCGCGAGGCGCTCGAGAAAGCCTTCTACCTGGGTGCCGGACGCGCGCGCGCCGTCCGCGTCGAGCGCGACAACGGCAACACGCACAGTGTCGGCGCGATCGATTTCGACCGCCGCTTCAACTGTTCGCGATGCGCGACGGCGTTTGCCGAGCCGACCACGGCGCTGTTTTCCTCGAACAGCCCAATCGGCGCGTGTCCCGAATGCGAAGGCTTCGGCCGCACCGTCGAGCTCGATCTCGACAAGGTGATTCCGAATCCGAATCTGTCGATGCGCAACGGATTGGTCGCGCCGTGGCGAACGCCGGCGTATCGCGAGATGAACGACTGGATGCTGAAGCTGGCGCGGCGCAGGAAAATCCGCACCTCGGCGCCGTTTCGCGAGATGACCGACGAGGAGCGCACCTGGCTGCTCGACGGCGACGAAGGTCCGCGCGGGAAGTGGGACGAGGACAAATGGCCGGGCGTGCACGGCTTCTTCAAGTGGCTCGAAGGGCGCCGCTACAAAACTCACGTGCGAATTTTACTCGCGAAGTATCGGCGCTTCGTCACCTGCCCCGCATGCGGCGGCGCCAAGCTGAAGGCCGAGGCGCTCAACGTGCTGGTCGACGGCCGGTCGATTGCCGCCGTCGGACGACTCTCGATCCGCGACCTCGTCGCGTGGCTCGACAGGATCGCATCGATTCCCGAAGTCGCCACGCGCGCGGCGGTCGTGATGCGCGAGCTGCGCAATCGCGTCGGCTACCTGGTCGAAGTCGGCCTCGGCTACCTGACGGTTGAGCGGCAGGCGCGCACGCTGTCGGGCGGCGAGGCGCAGCGGATTCATCTCGCGAGCGCGCTCGGCAGCGTGCTGGTCGGGACGCTCTATGCTCTCGACGAGCCTACGGTCGGCCTCCACGCCGCCGATGCGCGCCGCCTGCTCGCGGTGCTGCACAGTCTGCGCGACTTCGGCAACACGGTGATCGTCGTCGAGCACGACCCCGCGATGATCGCGGGCGCCGACTACGTCGTCGAGCTTGGCCCCGGCGGTGGCAGCGAGGGCGGCGAACTCACGTACTCGGGTCCGCCCGCAACGGCGAATCTCGACAGCATGGCGTCGTCGCCGGGACGCGTGCTGCTGATGCGCGCGCTGGCGAAGCGGCGCAAGTTCGTCAAGCGCGATCCTGCGATTCGAATCTTCGGCGCGCGCGAGCACAACCTTGCCGATATCGACGTCGCAATCCCAGCCGGGCGCATGGTCTGCGTCACGGGAGTCTCAGGCTCGGGAAAATCGACGCTGGTCGAGGACGTGCTCTACAACAACTACCTGCGCCGCAACGGCGACATGTCGGCGGAGCCAGGTGAATGCGACCGGATCGAAGGCTTCGAGCTGATCGGCGAGATGGTCCACATGGGACAGGAGTTGCCGACGCGCTCGATGCGCTCGAATCCGGCGACTTACCTGAAAATCTACGACGAAATCCGCAAACTGTTCGCCGCCAGCCCCGAAGCGCGCCGGCTCGGCGTGCAGGCGCGGCATTTTTCCTTCAACGTCACGGGCGGGAGATGCGAGAAATGCAGCGGCACCGGCACCGTCACCATCGAGATGCATTTCATGGCCGACCTCGAAGTGAAATGCGACGCGTGCGACGGCCGCCGCTTCCAGAGCCACATTCTCGCGATCAAGCTGCGCAATTTGAGTATCAACCAGGTGCTCGATCTCACCGTCGAGGACGCGCGCGCGTTCTTCATCCATCATCCCGCGATCGTCAAGCGCCTCGACGCGCTCATCGCGGTCGGCCTCGGCTACATCCGGCTCGGGCAGACCACCTCGACGCTCTCGGGCGGCGAAGCGCAGCGCCTCAAGCTCGCGCGCTTTCTGCTCGCCGATCTCGAACCAGCGCCGGCCGGGGAAGACGGCACGCATCTGCCACGGATGTTCATCCTCGACGAGCCGACGACCGGGCTCAGCTCGACCGATATCAAGCGCCTGATCAAAGTGCTCAACCGGCTGGTCACCGAAGGCAACACGCTGGTCGTGATCGAGCACAACCTCGAGTTCATCTCGAACGCCGACTACGTGATCGATCTCGGCCCCGGCGGCGGCGACGAGGGCGGCCGAGTGGTGGCGACCGGCTCACCGCTGGATATCGCGGCGTGCGAGAAGTCCGAGACCGGCCGCGAGCTGCGGCGCCTGTTCGGATTGCCGGAGCACGGCCGCCAGGTCCGCTCGGCTCTGCGCACGGCGGCGGGTGTATAGGGTGGAGAGTCGGCAAGGAGGAAGGATGCGGGGATTCAAACGTCTGGCACGGGGCGCAACGCAACTCGGCTTCATGGACATTCTCACCGCGGTAATCCTGCTCGGGATTCTGCTCTATGCCGCGACTCTACAATTTTCCGTATACAATCGCCCGCCGGCCGCGCCGACTCCCACCGGCACCGCCGCGAGCCACTAACTTCCTTGGCGGACGCCGCAAAAGAGAGACTGGATTACGATCTCGCGCGGGGCGTCTCAGCATTACCATGAGCGTCTGGCAGCTCGATCGGGCCGTCATACTTGCCCGTCTGATTGTTTGGCTGATCTTTATGGCAGGCGTGATCAAAACGGCAGTTCCTAAGAGGATTGGACGGCTCTATTCGATCAAAGTGAACCTGCTCGCTATGTTGCCCTTCAGTGCGCGGTGGCAGAAGGAAATCGCTCCCGAGCATGTGGAGGTCTACAGGAAGTCTCGGCGGTGGTTTTTCGGGGGCATGGCGGCCGTCTTGGCCGTGCCACTCTTGCAAGTCACATATTTCAAATTCTTCTTCATGAGACTTCACGGCTTCGACCAATTGGAGAAGAATATGTCGCTCCACATCGAGCACACAGCGTTGCGGCCCGAGAACGACGCGGACAAAGCGCGCGCGGCGATCCTCGTGACTGATCTTCAGCATGCACTGGCCAAGTACCAGGACTATCACGTCGCCGAGGCCGATGGCTTCGAACCGTTTGCTCCCGAAATCAAAGTTCCCGTTGTCCGCTTCTGGAAGCACTCGAGCGGTGTGAAACCCGCTGTCACGTTCAATCCGAGCGAGCCGTCTTCGCTTCTATACCAACCCACTCCTGGCGGCGGCTATAGGCTGATCGGTGCAACCTACGTCGCTGAGAAAGACGCCAGTGATGATCAGCTCAACCGACACGTCCCTTTGAGCGTCGCGCGATGGAGTCGCGACGTTAATCTGTGCGACCCGCCTCGCCACGCCGACGCGAAGACAACGGATTGGACGGAGTTCGATTCGATCGCTACCAAGCAGGCGTGCGACGCAGCCGGCGGACGTTTCATCCCGCTGCTGTCCGACTGGACGGTCGAGGTCCATCCTTGGGAGCAAAACCCTGGCCTTGTCTGGCGGCAGTAGTTATCGTGCCTGACGCATCGAAAGAACGACTCGATCATTATCTTGTGCGGACTGGATTTGCGCCTTCGCGGCGCGTTGCGCAGGAGTTGGTCGAGCGCGGGATGGTGCGAGTCAACGGGCGTCGCTCGAAGAAGAGTGAAATTGTCGGCGCCGAGGATCGGGTTGAAGTTGCCGCGACGGATCGCCGCGCCGCGATCGAGCCAAACGCCGATCTCCCGCTCGAAGTTATCCACGAAGATGCGAGCGTGATCGTCGTAAACAAACCCGGCGGGATGCCGTGCCATCCGCTGGATGCCGGCGAGCGCGACACTGTGATGAACGCGGTCGTCGCGCGTTTTCCCGAGACCGCGACCGTCGGCGAGAAGCCGCTCGAAGGCGGATTGGTGCATCGGCTGGACAACGGCACATCAGGCGCTCTGCTGATAGCGCGCAATCGCGGCACGTTCGAAAAACTGCGCGATGCGATTCGCGCCGGACGAATCGCGCGGCGCTACGAGGCGCTCGTGGCCGGCGCGTTCGAGCACAAGACCGAGATCGACGCGCCGATCGCGCATCACGCCAAGAACGCGCGCAAGATGGTCGTCGGCGACGCTGCCAGCGCGAATCCGAAACGCGCCGGCCGTCCCGCGACGACCCTTGCCGAGCCAGTCCGCCGCGTCGGTGACTTCACGCTGCTGTCAATCGCGCCAAAAACCGGCAGCCGCCATCAGATTCGCGTGCATCTCGCGAGTATTGGCCATCCTATCGTTGGCGACACTCTTTACGGCGGCCCCGCGAGCCCGACGCTCGCGCACGGGCGCTTCTGGCTGCATCTATGCGACGTGGCGTTCGACTCGCCGGCGGTCGGTCACGTCAAGGTGACCGCGCCGCTCCCGCCCGATTTGAAGACGCTGATCGATTAGCCCGCGTCAGTTGCAGGCACATCGCGTGCACTGGTTCTGCTCCTCCGCAACCGTCGAGCGTTGCTGGAGAAAAGATTGTCCCACCGAGGTGTTCACCTGCGCACGCTGCGTGAACGCTGTGCCGTTGTAGATTGTCGGCCGTTGCTGACTCAACGTGTTTCCTCCTTCCTGCGCGATATACGGCGACGGCGCGTTTGCGTTCAGGATGTAGTTGGCGCATTGCCCGCGCGCAGCCTGGCTGGCGAGCACATAGCTCGACGACGACACGATGCCCGCCCATTCGGTCCAGATTCCCGGCGCCGAACAGGTGCATCGAAATGCGCGCGGCGTCGGCGCCGCGCTCGCGGCTGCCAGCGGTGTAGTCCCCGGCGCTGGTGCGAGCGCGGGCAGCGCGCCGATCGTCGAGAAGGGCTGCGGCTGACCGGGGGCCACGGGTGCAGTCAGTGGCGCTGGTCCCGGCGCCGCGGTAATTTGCGCGAATGGTTGCCGCGAGAGTCTTGACTCGCTGAGGGCAAGCATCAGGATCGGTGACACGATGAGTATTGCGATTACCAGCCTGACAGCGCGCATACCATCTCCAGGTGCTTCTCGCGTTGAAGCGCGGCCGCCTTCGATTTCGGAAGACATGGCGGGCAGCCTTGGTTATAATCGCGGGCTAATTGGCGGCGCGCAAGCGCTTCGTTTCCGTTCGATTCGGCGCAGGCAGATCGATTCCGGCTGCTGAGTCCAATCGCGAAATCGCTCCGCGCGCAAGCGGCGGGCCATCGCCGGTGATGGCAACAGGTATCACGGAGGTTTGTTACGATGTCCAGATATAAATTCTTTTTTTCTGCGATGCTGATCGTTTCCGCGCTGTTGGTCGGAACCTCGCTCGGATTCGCTCAGAATAATCTCAAGGTGACCGGCTCACTGCCCACGACGCCATTGCCTCCCCCTACCCTGACCGGACCTATCGAGCTTCAGTCCGTGCCGGTCGGGCCGCAGCAGCCGCCGCAGGGCAGCGTGCCGCCCAGCGCCAGCAACCAGTTCGAGCATCACGATGATTTGCTGAATCTGCCGCGCATCTTCGCGCATCAGTGGTCGCTGACCCAGGAACTCGCGCCCGACAACGTGATCAGCGAGCGGTACCTGCGCTCCGAAGATCCCAACGCGCGCGGCCTCACGCTCAAGGAAGCCATCTACATCGCGATGCAGAATAATCCGTCGCTGAAGGCCTCCCAACTCGACCCGGTCGCCTCGATGGAAACCGTCAGGGAGGCCAACGGGACTTTCGATCCGAATCTTACCGCGCAGGGTGATATCGAGAAGAGTGTGGTACCGGTCACGTCCGCGCTGCAGACCGCCGGTGCCGACGCGTTCGTGCAGAAATTCTACGACTGGAACTTCGGCCTCAACAAGGTCTCGGCGATTACCAATGGAACCTGGGGCGTGACCTTCAACAACGATCGCGCGCTGTCGAATTCGACCTTCGCCGGCGTCAATCCTGCCTACGCGCCCTCCCTCGCACTCTCGCTCTCACAGCCGTTGCTGCAGAACTTCGGCTGGCAGTTCGCGACTATCAACGTCCAGATCGCCGAGTCGGGTCAGAAGCAGGCGCAATGGACCTACGGACAGGCACTGCAGGATTTCGTGCAGAAAATCGGCAACGACTACTGGAACGTCGTCCTCTCGGAGGAGAATCTCGAGGTCGCCCGCGCCGCGCTGGTCTTTAATCTCGACCTGGTCCGCCAGAACGCCATCAGCGTCAAGGTCGGCACTCTTGCTCCGATCAATCTGCAGGAAGCGCAATCGGCGGCCGCCACCGCGGAGGCCAACGTCTACACCGCCGAAGCCAACCTGAAGAATTCCCGCGTCCAGATCCGCCAGGACGTGATGCTCAACCCGTACGGCACCTTTATCCCCGAGGAGATTCAGCCGCTCACGCGGCCCAATCCGCAGGAGCGGATCGTCGTCGACGAGGAGCGGGCGCTAGAGCTGGCCGTGCTGTACGTGCCGTCGCTGGGCAGTATGCGTGAGGCGATTCGCGACGCGTTGCTGCAGGTGAAGTTCTCGGAGAACCAGGTGCTGCCGCAGCTGAACCTCGGCGCGCAATTCGGCCTGACTTCTGCGTCAGGAACTACGCCTTGTGAGCCGACGTCGAGCTTAAGCACGGTCACGACCCACAACTGTACTGTGGTGGAGGCGGGGACGTCCGTGCCCGGCAACAAGCTGCCGTTCGGCGGAATCTACGGCGACGCGCTCGATCGCCTGTGGGGTTTCACCTACTACAACTACGCCGCCGTGCTGACCTTCCAGATGCCGCTGGACAACGCTGTGCCGCGCGCCGCTCTTGCGCAGGCTCGCGTACAATACGAGCAGCAGCGCGTGCTCTATCGGGCGGCGCTGTCGCAGGCGGTCGTCAATGTGCAGAGCTCGATCGCTAATCTCTATGCAGATCAGAAGCGCGCCGCCGCGACGGCCTCGGCGACTTACTACGCCCGCCAGGCGCTCCACGACGAGTATGTGATGTTCCAGGTCGGGATGGCGACGACGCACGACCTGCTGCAATTCCAGGAAGAGGAAGTGAGCGCCGAGGGCAACCAGGTGCAGGCCGAAGTCGATCTCGAAAACGCCAAGCTCGCGCTCGCCCACTCCGACGGCACGCTGTTGCAACAGTTCAATATCAACTGGCAAGTGGAGAATCCGCACGAAGTGCCGTGGTACTCGGCCTTCTAGCGTAGGCGGTCGTCGACAAAAAACGAAAAACGGCGCCGGATCGTATCGCGATCCGGCGCCGCATTATTTTGCGCAGGACGAAAAGAACTCAGCGCCCGTGACCGCCGCCACCGCCGCCGTGCCCACCTCCGCCGAAGCCACCACCGCCGTGGAAGCCACCACCGCCCACGTGCGCGACGCCACCACCACCGTGATAGAACTCCGTATGATGCCCGCCGCCACCGTAGTGTCCTTCCCACGAATGGTGAACGTCGAAATCGCGACGGTAGCCGCCCCCGTACCAGCCATATGAGTAGGGCGCGTAGCCGTAATCCGGGTAGCCACCGCCGTAATAGCCGCCGTAATCGCCTTCGTAACATCCGCTAACGGCGCAGGCGATCATGCCAAACAGAATGAGCGCGCCGATGGAGCGGCTCGCGTTCAAGAACCGTCGGTGTGAGCGCATGTCAGGGGGCTCCCCAAGACGGCTTGCCGTCATGATCGTAAAACGCCAATCCGGGAGTCTTGGCTTGCGGAATATCCAGGGCGGTTCGCAGATGGCCTTTTTCGCCGTAGAGACCGAGTCCCGGGTCGCCGGCCGGCCCCAGCGCCACAGTCTCGCGCATCTTGCCATCCTGGTCGAAGAAATCCAGACCGGGACTGCCGTCGGCTGCGAGGTCAAGAGTCATTCGCGTGCGGCCGCTGGCATCTTCAAGATTGAAACCCACCGCGCCGTCGGAGGTCACGCCTATCGCGCCACGCAGCTTGCCGGCGCTGTCGCGCAGGAGGAATTGTTGCGCCTCCAGCGTGTCAGGGACGACCGAACTGGTCTCCGCCATCGTGAACAGCGCGCCGCAGACCAGCATCAGCGCGCCGGTCATCAGCCGCAGATGCTTGTTGCTGCGCTGGAGTTTGGCCTGTTGCAGTTCCAGCCGTGAAAGCCGCCCGATCAGTTCACCTGTCGATTGATCCATAGTCGATCCTCAACTGCATTCACGCCTCGATCGCATCCAGGCGTGTGTGTCAGGGCCTCAGCAAAATTCTATCAACGCGCAAATTCGGGTCCAGCTTCAGTGATGCCCCAGGATGGTCACCTGGCGGCTCGCAAAGCGCCATCCAGCCGGCGTCTTGCGCAACTTGTCAGTGTAAAATCCCACGGTCGATTGCTGCACTATCCCGTTCTTGCAGTGGTAGTAGAGGAAGTACGAAGTGCCGGTGCCGGCGGCGCCGTCGAGGTCGAACGCCGGATTGGCGACTACGTGGAGCACTTGCGCGCCGCCGAGTGACTCCTTGTACAGCGCCGTGAATCGCTTGAGGCCGTCGCGCCCAGCGTGCTTGCCGAAGCGCGGGCTCTCGAAGCTGCCGTCCTCGGTGAAACAATCGATCCATTCGTCGTAGCGGCAGGTGTCGATCATCAGGCAATAGCGCGCATGCAGGATGCGAACTTCCTCGCGGTCTTCGAGTGTCCCCGTTATCGCCATCGCATCAACTCCCCTGCCGCGTCTGTGTAAGCGGCGCTCAAATCACGTTGGCCTCGCGCAGCCGCGCGATATCGTCCCACGAGTAGCCGAGCATCTCGGTCAACACAATCTCGGTATGCTCGCCGAGTTCCGGCGCATGCCCGCGCGGCTCGCCCGGCGTCGCGCTCAACTTGACCGGCATCCCGAGCAGCGTCAAGTTGCCCAGCGCGGGATGATCGTAGTCGACGACGTAATCGTTGGCCCTGACCTGCGGATCGGTGGGCAAGTCGGTCACCGAGTTCACGATCGTATAAATGAAGTCGCCGCGCCCCTTGAGGATTCGCATCCACTCGTCGCGCCGGCGCGTCGCGAACACCTCGTCGAATATCGCGACCAGCGCCGCCGAGTTCTTGCCGCGGGTCTTCACGTCGGTGAAGCGTGGATCCTCAATCAACTCGGTTTTTCCCAGAACTTCGCAAAAATCCTTCCAGTAACGATCGGGCTGCAGCATCGCCAGCGAAATCCATTTGTCGTCGGCGCATCGATAATGGTTCCACAGCGGATTGTACGCGTTGGCGCGCGTGTTGCGCGGAAATTCCTTGCCCATGATAGTCCGCGCGACGACGTTCAGTCCCTGCAGCGCCATCATCGAGCCCAAGTGCGACGCATCCACCTCCTGCCCGATTCCCGTCCGCTCGCGCGCGAACAGCGCCGCCAGCACTCCGTAGGCAAGCATGATCGCGCCCATCTGATCCGCAATACCGCCATACACGTAAGTCGGCGCCGTGCTCCCGCTTCCTACCGCGTTCATGATTCCCGAGCGCGCCTGCCCAAGGTAATCGAACGACGGCTCGCCGCTGTCCGGCCCCTCGGGTCCGTAGCCCGACGCGCTCGCATAAATAATTCGCGGGTTGAGCGTGGCGAGGTCGGCATAGCCGAGCCCCAGCCGCTGCGCGACGCCCTTGCGAAAGTTCTGCACGAAAACGTCGCTGCGCGTGGCCAGCCGATGCACGATCGCGCGCGCCTCGGGATGCTTCAGGTTGAGCGCGATACTCTTCTTGTGCTTGTTGTTGGCCTCGAAATAATAATTGCGCCCGCCCTTGACGGTCGCGCTGCCCGCGACCGCCGTAATTCCGCGGCCCGGGTCGCCCCGCTCGCGCTCCTCGATCTTGATAACCTCGGCGCCCAGGTCGGCGAGCATCTGCGTGGCGACCGGCCCCTGCTGCCAGATCGTCCAGTCGATAATTCGAATTCCGTCAAGCGGTCCACTCATGGCTTTCTCTATACCACAACCCCCTTGAGTTTGGACGCCGCCGGACGCATCAATCATATATGCCCGCGCTCGCCCAAACGTTCTCGCAAAGCTTTTCGATTGTCCTCGACTTTCTCTATCCCCCGCGATGCACCGCGTGCGGAACTCCACTCGCATCGGTAGCCAGCCAGGGAAAGCGCGTTTGCACTCAATGCGTGGCGCGCGTCGAGCGGATGCCGGATCCGCGCTGCGAAGTGTGCGGCGGACCGCTCGATTCCGCCGTCAGCGATTTGAAGCAACAAAAATGCGCCCGATGCCTCGCGCATCCGCCGCGCTATCGAATCGCCCGCACCATCGCGCGCTATCGAGCCACCGCCGAAGACGAACCCGGCAGCCTGCCCGCACTGATTCGTCGTCACAAGTACGGCCTCGATCAATCCGTCGGCCGCGCGCTCGCGGAATACCTGGGCGACGATTTGCCACTGTCAGCCGCCGACTACGACGTCGTAATCCCGGTGCCGCTGCATTGGCGGCGCCTATGGTGGCGCGGATTCAACCAGGCCGCCCTACTAGCCGCGGAAGTAGCGAAGCGCCTCAACCTGCCCCTCGATACAACCGCGATGGCCCGCAAACGCTTCACCCCGCCGCAGACCGCGCGTCACCACGACGAGCGCATCAAAAACGTCCGCCGCGCGTTCGCAGTCACGCATCCAGAGCGCGTCAAAAACCGCCGCGTACTAATCGTCGACGACGTGATGACCACAGGCGCCACCGTAGACGAATGCGCCCGCGTCCTGATAGCCGCCGGCGCAGCCAGCGTAGACGTCTTCACCCTCGCCCGCGTCCTATGAACGAACCGGATCCTGCCAAGTGGAACGAAAGGAGAGCGCGAAGGCTGGGAGTGAGTAGCGCGAAAAATTTACTTCCGGTCCCCCTTCCCGCGCGGGAAGGGGTTAGGGGTTAGGTTCCTGCTGGCTGAGATCTTCTTCGACAAAGAGCGCGCACAACCTGCCTAACGTTGCGCGAATCTCCATCCACCAAAAATGTCACTACTCGCCTACTTGGATACAAACGTCTACGACCACCTGTATAAGAAGACAGATGGCGTTACCGACGCAGACGAGCTGGATTTGCGTGCCGCCGTATCTTCGGGACGCTTAACAATCGCCCTCAGCCATACAAACATTCGGGAGACGCTCGCGGCTCTGCACCGTAACCCCGAGATCGTGGGGCGTGAGCTCAGTCTGATTGCCAACTTGGCAAATTGGAACTACTTCGTGCGCTTTCACAGCGTCATCCTCCAAGACGACATCAGACACTTCGCCTACAACGGCGAGCGGGCTAATACTGCCTTCGAGGACGAGCGTACGGTCGCTATGATTCGGCATGCAATAGATCGCGTTATTGATAGTCCGCTTAGCGCGCAGGAGCTGGAAGCAGTCAACCGGGAGAGCTGGGAGCAAAAGCGAGCGTTTTTTGAAGGTGTCAAAAAGTCTCGCGCGGAGAGCGAGAAAGACCTTGAGGAATTCCAGAAGAAAAACGAGACACCGAACTTTGAGCAATACTTCGAAGAAGGCGCGGAAGCGGTTGCGCTCGCCTTCGCTCAGTCTTTTTGGCGTGGCCGAAGAATGCAAACAAAGAGGACTAGGCAATCTCTTGAAATTATCCAGCGTCAGAGCCATGGTTGGCGCTGGAATGTCGTTCATTTACCGAACGGCAGTCGAGAAAAAATCGTTCAAAAGTTCTGATTCTTGTGACCTACAACATGCGGTCTGCGCCGCTGCTGCAGCTGATGTTTTCGTGACGCATGATGAAAAGCTTTTTATTCTGCTCAATCGGGTTCCCATCAAGGGTCTTCGAGTGATGCGGCTGGATCAGCTATTGGAAGAACCGGGTGGCTGAATCCTCCGGGAAAACTCTAGTGAGCGGAGAAGATATGGCTGATGAACTTAACCCTCCAGAGTTTTCGGTACTTCTTCTGACCAACGATTCGACGGCGTGCACACTGACGCACAGCGTGGGCGTCTCCCCGCTTGCCCGCGTCCTATGAACGAACCGCAACGGACAGAGTGGGACCGACACCATCGCGGCAAGACGGCCGGCGAAGCCGAGCCGTTCCTGGCTGCGATGCTCGCGCGAGTCCCGCGCGGCGTCGCGCTCGACGTCGCCGCCGGTCGCGGACGCAACGCGCTCGCGCTCGCCCGCGCCGGCCTTGCGGTGGTCGCGGTTGATTTCTCATCCGAAGCGATGCGCCTTCTTGCCGCGACTGTGCGCACTTCGCACCTCGCCATCTGGCCCGTGGTCGCAAACTTGGATAACTTTCATCTCAAGGACGAATCTTTCGACGCCATCGTGAACATAAATTTCCTCGACCGCGCACTGTTCCCAAACTTTGAGCGCGCGCTCCGGCCCGGCGGCCTTTTGGTTGCCGATACCTTTCTGATCGATCAGGCCACACTTGGCCATCCGCGCGACCCGCGCTTTCTGCTCGGTCATGGAGAGCTTCGCGCGCTCGCGGGCGGACTCGAGATCGAAGAGTACCGCGAAGGCCTGGTCACTTATCCAAACGGCGAGCGCGCATTTCGCGCCTCGATAGCCGCGCGGCGCAAGATATCGAGAAGGACATCAAACTGATGGCGCCCGGGATGACCTACAAAGCTGCCGGCGTCGACATCGCGCTGAAGCAGAGCCTGATTCCGCTCTTCGGTTCGATCGCGAAGACGACCTCCGGCGCGCACGTAATCGGCGGCGTCGGCGGGTTCGGCGCGCTGGTCGGTCTCAACGGTGCGCGCAAGATGCGCGCGCCCGTGCTGGTCGCGGGCACCGACAGCGTCGGCACCAAACTCATGATCGCGTTCGAAACCGGGCGTCACGACACCGTCGGCATCGACTGCGTCGCGATGTGCGTGAACGACATCATCTGCCACGCGGCGCGTCCGCTGTTTTTTCTCGATTACATCGGGTCCGGCAGACTGGAAAAGAAAATCGCGCTCGATATCGTCAAGGGCGTCGCGCGCGGATGCGACCAGGCCGGCATGAGCCTGGTCGGCGGCGAAACCGCGCAGCTCAGCGGACTGTACAAGCCCGGCGAGTACGACCTGGCCGGTTTCGCGGTGGGAATCGTCGAGCGCGCGCAGATTCCCGAGCCGTCGAGCGTGCGCGCCGGCGACGTGCTGATCGGACTCGCCTCGAGCGGACTTCACTCCAACGGCTTCTCGCTCGTGCGCCGCGTCCTGCGACGCGCGAAACTCAAGCTGGAGGCGCATATCGACGAGTTGGGATGCACGCTCGGCGAGGAACTCCTGCGTCCGACGCTCATCTACGCGCGCGTCGTCGCCGAGCTGTTCGAGCGTTTCAAAATAAACGGCCTCGCCAATATCACCGGCGGCGGCGTGCTCGAAAACCTGCCGCGCGTGATGCCCAAGGACACCCGCGCCATCGTCGAACGCGGCAGTTGGCCGACGCCGCCGATTTTCGGCTTGATCCAGCGCCTCGGCAAAATCGCCCGCGCCGAAATGGATCGCACCTTTAACAACGGCCTCGGGATGGTCGCGATCGTGCCCGCACGCGAGGCCGACCGCATCGTCGCGCATTTGCGCCGCCGCGAACATGCGGCTTATGTTGTCGGCGAAGTCGCGCGCGGCAAGCGCGGAGTGTCGATTCGCTGAGCCAGTGAGCAACGATTAATCCGATGGCGGAAAATCCGACGGTCAAACTCGGCGTCCTGATTTCCGGCTCCGGCACCAACCTGCAAGCCATCATCGACGCGATTCTGCGCGGCGATCTCAAGGCTGAGATTCGCCTCGTCATTTCGAATCGCGCCGACGCGCAGGGCCTCGAGCGCGCCCGCCGCCACGGAATCGAGACGGCCGTCATCGACCATCGCAAGTTTGCGTCGCGCGAGGACTTCGACCGCGCCGTGCTCGCCGCGCTTCGCAATCGCGCCGTCGAACTGGTCGCGCTTGCAGGCTTCATGCGCCTGCTATCGCCCGTCATGATCGACGCGTTCCCCGGCCGCATCATGAATATTCACAACAGCCTGCTGCCGTCGTTTCCCGGCATCCACGGGCCGAAGGACGCGATCGAATACGGCGTCAAGATAGCAGGATGCACCGTCTTCTTCGTCACGCCGGGCGTCGATGTCGGCCCGGTGATCGTGCAAGCCGCTGTGCCCGTGCTGCCCGGCGACGACGAACAACGCCTCGCGGCGCGCATCCTCCAACAGGAGCATCGCATCTTCCCGCACGCGATCGCGCTCTTCCAGCAGGGCCGTCTCGAGATTGAGGGACGCCGCGTTATCGTCAAGGGCGATTCGGCCAAGCCCAATTCCTCGCCGATCGTGAATCCTCCGGTGGATTGATTCGCAACAGGTGAAGAGTGAACACACTTTCGGCCATCGTGCCGATGCTCAACGAAGCGGCCACGATCGCGAGCACGCTCGACGCGCTTCGCCGCGGCGCTCCCGACGTGGAGATCGTAGTGGTGGACGGCGGCAGCGTCGACGCGAGCGTCACGATAGCGCAACCGTTGTGCGACAGGGTGATTTCCGCAGCGCGCGGTCGTGCGCGCCAGATGAACGCGGGCGCGCGCGCATCGCACGGCGACGCATTGGTTTTCGTCCACGCGGATACAATAGTACCGACGACGTTCGCGGCTGACATCGCATCGGCGTTGTCAGATCCCGCGGTAGTTGGCGGGCGCTTCGACGTAAAGCTCGACGCGAGCGCCGTTCCCTACCGGATTATCGGCGCGATGATCAGCCTGCGCTCGCGAATCAGCCGTACCGGCACCGGCGATCAGGCGATCTTCGTGCGGCGCGACGTTTTCGACCGCCTCGGCGGCTTTCCCGAGCTGGAGCTATGCGAAGATCTGGAATTCTCGCGACGCCTGAAGCGCGCCGGACGCGTCGCATGCCTGCGCACCCGCGTGACGACGTCCGCGCGGCGATGGAGTCGCGACGGCGTGGCGCGCACCGTGCTCAGAATGTGGCTGATTCGCGCGATGTACCTGATCGGCGTGCCGCCCGCTCGTCTCAAGCGAATGTACTCCAACACCCGCTAGCGATTAATCCACTGGACAGGCTTTTTCGCGCGGATAACAATGGCATCAGCGAGGTACAACAACAACGTGGCGAAAGTCGAACTGTACACAACCACCTACTGCCCCTTCTGCACGCGGGCCAAGAGCCTGCTCAAGAGCAAGGGCATCGCGTTCGATGAAATCGACGTGACCGACGACGACGCGTTGCGCGCGAAGATGATCGAGATGTCTGGCGGGCGCCGCACGGTGCCCGAGATTTTCATCAACGGCAAGATTGTCGGCGGCTTCGACGAATTGAAGGCCCTCAACGATTCCGGAAAGCTCGACGGTCTATTAGCCGAGTCGGCGCCAGCCTGAATCTTCAGCGCTTACCACTGGCGAAATATCACGCAAACGTCGGTCTTGTCGCGAACGGCGAACTCCTGCGCGCCCCACGGCTTCTTCTCGACGCGCTTCGAGTTGGGATGCAAAATCTGCGGCGCGCGTGACTGAACCTCGCGATAGATTTCGTCAATCGTGTCCGTCTCGATCGTGATCTCCGGCCGATCCTTCGCCGCAAATTCCGCACTCTCGACGATGTATGCTTTGGCGCCGTCTCGTTCGACCACCGCCAGCGTGCCGTCCTGGTGGAGCACCTTGAAGCCGAGACCCGTCACGAACAGCTCGAGTCCGTCGCTCATGCTGCTGTAGAAGATGTTCGGAATCAGCCGCGTCATCATCCGCATCTCTCCTTTGCAGGAAAATCGATGTCGCTCGTGAAGCGCAAATAAAGGCGGGCGCATCGCGGACTGTATCCGCGGCGCACCCGCTTCGATCATTGTAGTATCGCGAGCCGCTAGTTGCCGTTCGGCGACGCGACCATATTTTCGTTCATGTGATGCAACGCGTCACGGTCAACCGACGAGTCGTATTTAATCGCTTTGGCCGTGACCGTGATTTGCGAGCCGTCGTTCGAGGTCGTCTGATTCTCGTCGACGATCGCGTCGATCGTATCAGGCCACTTTGCAAAGGCCATCGCCTTCAGCTTGTCGCTGATCTTCGGCTTCGTCGATCGCATCAGGAGTGAAAGGCTCTGTATAGGTCAGCTCGCCAAGCTCCGAGTATGGCTTGCCGGCCGGCGGCGATTCCGTAGTGACCCAGATATGCGCCATGTCGACGCGATGCTCGAACACCTGCTGCTTTTGCACTTCCTGCTCGCGCGCGGCGGCACAGCCGGAAATCCACAGCGCCAGTCCAATCGCCATCCAGGTTAGAATTTTCGAACGCATGTTGTTCCCCATCGGTCCCTTCTATCTACTTCGATTATAGTCGCAACCCTGCATTTGTCTAATCGCGGCTGGTCTCGTCCGGGACGAATTTATTTCATCGATTGATATGACGTGGCAAGCGATCCAGTGTTCGTTCTTCGCCGTGACCGGTAGTATTCCCGCGTGACCAGATTTGCTGCCTGCTTCATCCTCGTCTTCGGAGAACTCGCCTGGGGCGGGCTCTTCGCGCTGGCGATTCCGCCTTTCTTCAACGTCGAGCGCGGCTTTTACAAATCGAGCGCTTCGGTCTACCTGGCCGCGTCGATCACGACCGCCGTCGGCCTCGGATTGCTGGCGTTGCGCGGCGGCGCGTCCGCCGGTCCGGGCGCCGGCGCATTGTGGACGGCAGCCGCGCTATGGACGCTCTCGAGCGCCGCCGTCGCCGTCTACCTATATACGTTGTGGACCGAAAACGGCTTCATCCGCGCGCGATCGTACGCGCTCGGCCTGGGCCTTGGCCTTGTCGCCCTGCTCGCCAACGTGATGCTGCTGATGCCGGCCGGCTTCGGCGCTGCCGCAGTCGTCGCCTATGCGCTCACCTCCATCACCTCGGCGCTGGTGCTCGGATTGGTGAGCGGCGCGATGCTGTTCGGCCACTGGTACCTCATCGACCTCGAGATGCCGGTCGATTACCTGCGCACCTTCGTCCGACTGTTGGGAATCGTGCTGGTCGCGGACCTCGTCGCGCTCGGACTCGCGATCGGAATGCCCGCAATCCTCGGCAGCGCCAGCGCGGCCGCCGCCGTGCATGATCTATTCGCCTCGCATCTCGGACTGCTGGCAGTTCGGGTGATACTCGGTCCAATCGCGACCATCGTGCTGGTCTGGATGTGCTGGCAGACGCTGAAAATCCCCCAGACGATGGCGGCAACCGGCCTGCTCTACATAGCAGTGATGTCAGTCCTGGTAGGCGAAATGCTGGGCCGCTTCATACTATTCAGAACCGCCATCCCGCTTTGAGTTCACTCGCTTCCCCGTGGCGCTGGAATCTCAACACCGCGGGCCGCGTAGGATTCAGTGGCGGCCGACCAAGCTACATCGAGTTCCTGGAGAGCCTTGTCGGGAGTGGGACCGAATGCCGAAATCCCCGGCAGTTCGACCAAGTGAGCTAGCCAGTCGGTATCCTCATCGAGGAACAGCTCAACCGCGTACCCGTCGAAACGATCTCGCTCTTTTTGCTTAGCCATCTAATCCAGCTCCGACTTGGCTAGTGCACGAAATTGCCGCCTATCAGGTATACCGGCCCTCCCGAGGTATTTATCGCGAGCCCGTTGTTGCCCCATCGGATTATCCGAATTGGAGAGTTCGAAACATTCGGGAGCGTGATCGAACCGATCAGACTGAATTCCCTCAAATTGAAACTCTGGATCGTGCCCGAGGAGTCGACGAAGAACGCTTCGTTCAAAGTGGAGTCGGGCACCATAACGTTGTTGAACCCTGCCGAAAACTGCCCAACCGGATTTCCCGTCGAAGGATCGATGATATGTCCGTCATCGGAGTAGATCAGCTTGCTGCCGGAATCGAAGTGAATTCTTGCGCCGAACTCGTCGAAGTCATTTGAAAGGTCATCCGCCAACACGACTCCGCCTGAGGTCACCGACAGGATATAGAAGTCGAACCCGGTGTCTTCGTTGTTCTCCGCGTACAACGCGGTGTCATCGGATCCCCACTGAATCGAATCGTACAGAACACCTCCGCCACCGCCTGGGCCGAATCCTTTAGCGATCGTCGGGCGGGGGTTGGAATTATCGTAAATGACGATTCCTCCCTGTGCCGCCGGACTTTCACCCATAACCGCGAGGGTAACCGCCGTGGTAGAAGGCGCACCCGGCGCGACCTGGAGGTCGAGCGCAAAGTACGGACCCGCAAAACTGCTGCGGCCCAGCGGATAGCTTATGTCGGTCGCCAGGCCCGGCAGCGTGAAGCGTTGTACCGTCGACGCTCCGTCGAGCCCGGCATAGAGGAACGAGCTGTCATCCGAGATCGCGAGCACGTCCGGCTCGCTGCCGGCGAACTGCGAGGTCGATATCTGCCCCGTCGCCAGATTGAGCACCGAGATATTGTTGCCATTAGTTGGCGCACTGCCAGGCACGGAAAGGTAAATCACCCCGTTGACCGGATCGTTCACGATGTCATTGGACTGTTGATTGATCACCAGTTCCGCATATCCAGGCCCGCCCGTGCTCCCGACGAAAAATGTCTCCGGCGCCGAAACCACCGAGTTCGCCCCGACGGTCACCTGATCCACACCGACGTTGGCTATGTCTGCCGAGGGAATCGTCGTGTTCAGCTGGTTCGACGAAACGAAACTCGTGGTCTGCGCGACTCCATTCCATTGAATTGCGGTTGATGCCGTCAGGTTGCATCCGCAGGCAGCCAGCGGGAAATCCGGGCCGCCCGCCACAGCCGAACTCGGAATCAACGACGAGACCGACGGTGGACCCGACGGCGAACATGCCCCCGGGGCCGGGTTCGGACACACAATGGGCGTCGGCGTGGCCGTCGGAGTTGCGGTCGCGGTCGCACCCGTCACAGTTGCAGTCGCGGTGGCTGTCGCAGTCGCTGTGGCGGTTGCCGTCGCCGTAGCGGTCGCGGTCGGTGTTGCGGTCGCGGTTGGAGTCGCCACCGGTGCGCCGATGCCTTCGCCTTTCAGACTTATGCTGAGCGGTTTGCCAGCGCTGTTGACGACCATCAGCTTTGTCGACTTCTTGCCGTCGGAAGATGGAGTGAAGACGACCGACTCGACGCAATCACCCTCCGCTGCCAGGCTGGCCACACAGTTAGCTGAGGGAACGAACTCGGGGTCCAACGCGACGATCGAACTGACGTCAATCGTCGCACTCGAATTCGGATTGTGAATCGTTACGGTAACCGCCGCGCCCCGCTCCAGCGGTGCAAGCTCGCCAAAGTTGAGCTTCTTCGGAGAAGCTGTGAGCGCTTTCGGCTTTTTGGGCTTCGCGAAAGGAATCTTGACGGCGTTTTGCGCAGACGCGCGGGTCACTAAGCCGCCTATCACGACAACGAGTGCAAACGCGAACAGCAAAGACAACAGCGACACGTTCGCGGCAGCCGATGGCCGCGTCGACGACTTGAACCGCATGTAAACTATCTGTCCCCCACCACGGAATTTTTGTGCACTACGTGGCTATCTCAAATTCGAATCGCGCGCAAGCACAACCGCACGCTTGACGAGCGAGACGTCGGCCTCCGCATCGCAATCCCGCTCAAGGAACAGAAACGGTCACGCTATCCGTACTACGTCCGTACTGATTCGTTGAGTACAGCGTATAGGTCGTCGTCGCTTTGGGATGCACCGTGATCGAGCTGCCGCGCACGGGGCCGACCGCGGGCGAGATAATGTTGTAGATCGCATCGCTGGTCGTCCAGCTCAGCACGACCGCCTTCCCTTTTGCGACGTGCGTGGGGCTCGCGGTGAAACTGCCGATTGCCGGATTCGCGCCGGTCGGCACGTCGGCGCTTGTGTAGACCGGGCCGGTGGTCACCACGTCGAAATCCGCACCGTTCAGATTCGAGAGCAGGTGGAGGTCGGAGTTGTTCCAGCGGCTGTCGGGCGCCCCGCTGATATAAATTGCGCTGCCATTGTCCGCGAGTATCATCCCGTACTGCTTCAGAGCCGTCAGGATCACCTGGTTCTGCGCCGAATAACCCGAAATATCGAAACTCGCTTTCAGCCGAAGGCGCGTGCCCATCGCGGGCGCGTTCGGATCGGTTACCGACGATGCCCAGTGCGACGCGGGCGCCGTGAACGCCTGGCGCGTGACCGGCACCGTGAAGCGGACGGCATGCTTGATAGCCCCAGCCGCGACTTCATCGTAGCGCACCAGTCCCACGAAAATCGGCAGACCCGCCGCGTCGGCCGACGTCCAGGTGTACGGGCGATGCGGGTCGATCGTCATGTCCCAGACGGCGGTCGAGTCCGCGCTCCAACTGGTGCTGCTCAGCTTGTGAGCGTTATACAGCTCGTACAGCCAGCAGCCGCCGTTATCGAGCACGAGCACATGGCGGTCGCCGGTGCCGGGATTCGGATAGCCTTCGATCAGCGCGGTGGACGGAATCGGCATCGGTCCCGGATCGCTCTCGTCCGCGTATGCGCCCAGATTCACGGTTACGTTGACCTGCGTGCCGGGCACGACTTCGTACGGTATGCCTATCGATTGTCCCCCGTAGGTGCCCGAGCCGAAATCCGGATGCAGAGTCGCCGACAAGCCGATGTAAGCGATGATGTTGGCGGAATTTGGATCCAGCGGAGCGTTGGAAATGTCGGTATTCCAAAGACTGCCGGCCGCGAACGGCACGAACCCGTTGAGACTCGTCAGTTGCCCAACGGTCATCCCGCCGCAGGTGCCGCTCTGGGCGAGGGCAGTCGCGCTCGATGACAGTTGCATGACGACGATCGCAAACGCCGCGATGACGTATTTCAACTGATGCACCCGTCAGCCCCCTTTTGGCGCGTCCGCCTACCTGTAGCAATTACCTACGCGCCGGCTCGATTCGAATCAAGGACCGGGTGGAAGCGCACTCAAGGCTATTCGGGACGGGTTTATTCGCCCGATCGCGCTCGTCGACAATCGAATATGCTAACCGACGCGACTGGTGAACCGGCTTTGCGTCAACTACCCGGCTTTATCGCTACCTGCGCGGCGACCCAATTGTAAAACTGGGCAGCGACGCTGACTTGAGGATCGGTTTGGCCCACCTGGCTCTGAGAGCTCGCCAGAATCCAGTATTCGAGCCCAGTGGACTCCTGATTCAGGACTACGCTCTCGTTTTCCGGCAGCGTCGGATTCAGTCCGCCACATATTCCGCAGCTGGCGTAGCGGAAGGAGCCGAAATCAGTCGCGTTGAAAGCAAGGATTAGATCCCCGTCGGTGGTCGTCGTAACGGATTTCGCCGTGATCGTTCCGTTCACGCCGCCGGTATTGCCGCTGCTCGCATCGACCGGGGCGTCTGTCGCAACATTGTCCAGCAACACGACCGCGCCTTGCGCATCCACCGGCTGGCTGAATGTCCACTCCGCCGTGCTGGGGTCGCCGCCCCCGATTGCGTGCCAATAGAGCGTCTGCCGGGTCGTTGGGGTGAAGTCGTCGCGGATCAACTCCCATCCGTCGGGCGCGGTGATCGTCGGTAATGGGCCGCCGTAGGTTAATACGTCGGCTATCGCGACCTGGCCGGTTTGCGTACTTTGGGCCAAGTCCAGCGAAAGACTCGTCGTCCCCTTCGAGACCGGCGCTTGCGCGGAAGAGACTACGCTGGCGCCTCCCGCCGTGTTTTCCGCGGCAGATGACGGCGAAGAATTGTATGCGACCAGAAAAACAGCAGCGACCCCTATAAACGCGGCTCTCATCATTGTCCCTCTCTTTCAGCCAGTGGCCATGGCCATCTTAGCATTTTCAAACGATCTCGCGAACCGAAAGATGCGACCACTCCCCAGCGCATTTGGCGCGCCCGGAGGGATTCGAACCCCCAACCCTCAGATCCGAAGTCTGATGCTCTATCCAGTTGAGCTACGGGCGCCAACCTCTGAGCCTTGGAAGCTCAGCAGTCTAGGCACGCATTCTGAAACACGCAACCAACATCCAACGTACACGTAACGGTCACAGTTGACTCGTACCTCAACGCCTGAATAAATATGACTGACTGGTCAGTATATGAACAGAACAAGCACAAATCACACTCAAATTCACAATGGCCGCCCCTTTCACGTTCACGACGAACAAGCCGCCAAGCGCGAGCGGATTCTCGCCGCCGCGCTCAAGCTCTTCGCGCACGAGCCCTACCAGGCCGTCACGATGGACCGCGTGGCTGCCGCCGCCGGGGTCGCCAAGGGCACGCTGTATCTCTACTTTCCGTCGAAGGACGCGCTCTACCTCGGCGTTCTGAGCGACGGTCTCGACACCGCCTATCGCACCTATCAGGCGAGCGCCGATCCCAGGTTGTCGGTGGTCGAGCGGATGCGCCGTTCAATCGCGGTGATGGTCGAGTTCTACGATCAGCGCCGCGATTTTCTTCAGTTCTACGCGACCGAGGAACCGCGGCTGGGCGAGGCGCGCAATCGCATCATCGAAGGCTCGCGCGAGCGCGCCTTCAATTTTTTCGCGTCGCTGATCGAAGAGGGAATCCGCGCCGGCGTGTTCACGCGAGTCGATCCGCGCCTCGCGACGTTCGCGATTCAGGGCGCGATTCGCTCGCTGCTGCTGTACTACGGCACCGGCCGCCCGGTCTCTGAGCTGAGCCGCGACCTCGGCAACCTGATACTGCGTTCGCTCGGCGCGGAACCCACCGATCATTTCAGGCCGGTGCATCAACAATGATCCGAACCCTGGTTCGGCGCCTCATTCGGCTGGCGATTCTGGCCGGAGTCGTGCTCGGATTTTATTTCTTCGGGCGCGCCTACCTGTGGCCGACCGAGGATCGTTCGACGATCAAGGTCGTCGGCATGATCGAAGCGCCCGAAGTGAATATCACCAGCCGCATCGGCGGCCGTATCAAGCAGCTCGACCTGCTCGAAGGCGACCACGTCACCAAGGGACAGGTCGTCTGCCGGATCGAGGATATCGATCTACGAAATCAGCTTGCCAAGTCGAAGGCTGACCTCGCTCATTCCGAGGCCAACCTGGCGCAGGCGCGACGCGACCTGGCGCGCGACATCGAGCTCGCCAAGGCGAATGCGATTGCGTCGAAGACTCGCGATGACGCGATCACCAGCGTCGAGCAGGACGAGGCCGACGTGCTGAGCGCGCAAGCCAACGTGCAGCTCTACGCCGATCAAATCATCGACACCGAAATCAAGTCGCCGGTCGACGGCGTCATCGTCAGCAAGGCGCTCGAAGTCGGTGAATGGGTAACGCCAGGCGTGCCGGTTCTGACCGTCGACGACCTCTCGACAATCTGGGCGCGCGTCGACGTCGAAGAAACCGACCTCAACTCGCTCTACATCGGCAAGGCGGCGCAGGTCGAATTGCCGACCACGCCGCCGCAGATTTTCTCGGGCCGCGTCATGGCTATCGGGCAGGAAGGCCAGTTCGCGACCGAGCGCGACGTGCGGCGCGGGCGCCAGGACATTCGCACGTTCTACGTCAAGGTCCAGGTGCTGCAAGCCGAAGGCGAACTCAAACCCGGGATGACCGCGGAAGTCACTTTTCCGAGAACCGATGGAACCCGAGTCACTAGCAATACAGACCAAAGACCTGACTAAGCGCTTCGGTACTTTCACCGCGGTCGACAAGGTCAACTTCGAGGTCCGTCGCGGCGAGGTATTCGGCTTGCTCGGCCCCAATGGCGCCGGCAAGACCACCGTCGTGCGGATGCTCACCACGCTGCTCACGCCGAGCGGCGGCCAGGCCTTCGTCGCGGGCTTCGACGTCGCGCGCCACCCTCGCAAGGTCCGCCAGAATATCGGCGTCATCCCCCAGGCGCTGACCTCGGATCTCGATCTCACGGGATGGGAGAACGTCGATATCTACGGCGAGTTCTTCGGCCTCTCGCGCCGCGAGCGCCGCGAACGCGGCCATCGCCTCCTGCACATGGTCGGGTTGACCGAGCGCGCCAACGATCTGGTCGCGACCTATTCGGGCGGGATGCGCCGGCGCCTCGAAATAGCGCGCGGCCTGATTCACTCGCCCGACGTGCTGTTCCTCGACGAGCCGACCATCGGACTCGACCCGCAAAGCCGCCGCGCCGTATGGGATCTGCTCGAGACGCTGCGCAAAGAAAGCGAGATCACCATCTCGCTTACCACCCACTACATGGACGAGGCGGAGTCGCTGTGCGATCGGATCGCAATCGTCGACGGCGGCAAGATAATCGCGCTCGACACGCCGGTGGGCCTCAAATCGATGGTGCCGGGCGCGGACCGGATCGATCTCGTGGTCGAAAAAAATCCCGACGCTATCGCCGAGATGCTTCGCCCGATGCCGTATTTGCGCGAGGTGAATCGCGACGGCGGCAACCGCCTCCAGCTCTCGTCCAACGACGGCGCGCACGCGATTCCCAAAATTCTCGAGGCCATCGACGCCGCCGGCGACCATGTGACGTCGATCACCGTGCAGAAGCTCTCGCTCGAAGACGTCTTCATCCACTTCACCGGACGCACACTCCGCGACGAGCCGGCCAAGAAGGTCAGCCTGTTCGTGGGAGCCGGGATGCCGCAGCAGCGCTGAGGAGGTCGTCGATGTTCGGGCTCAAGTTCCTCGCCATCATGCGCCGCGATCTCAAAAAGCTGACGCGCAATCCCATCACGCTGATCTCGGTCATCCTGATGCCGATCGTTTATCTGGTGATCATCGGCAACTCCTTCCAGGGCCAGCTCAAGCATCTGCCGATCGTCGTCGTCGAGCAGGATCACGGCCTCTTCGCCCGCCGAATCGTCGAACAGTTGCTCGCGCTGCAGGCGGGACCTAAGACCGTCGACGTCACTTTCGAGAACGATCCCGGAAATGCCGTCGACGAAGTTCGCGACGGGCTCTACAAAGGCGTCGTCGTCATTCCGCCCGACTTCAGCCACGACGTCGCCGAAGGCCGCATCGCGCAGATAGGACTGTTCACCGACAACGTCGACAGCATCAGCTCCGAGACGCTCGAAAGCGTGCTCGACACGGCCGCCGCCACCGTCAGGGTCTCCTTCGTCACCGCGCGCGAGCCGAAGCTCAACGACATCTCGCTGCGCCCGAGCTGGCTCTTCCCCTACGTGGACTACGATCGCTCGCTTATCCCAGGCGTGATCGTGATGGCAATCTTCATGGGCTCGCTGATGTCCGGCGTGTTCAACTGGGTGATGGACAAATTCATGGGTGTCACGGAATGCTACCTGGTGACTCCGCTCTCGCGATGGGACATCGCCGGCGGCATCCTCGCCAGCGGCGTGACGGTAACCAGCGTCGGCGGCATACTGGTCTTGTTCCTCGGCTTGATGATCACGCGCGGCCGAATCCTCGGCGGACCCGTGGCGCTGTTGATGCTGATCGTAATAATCGTCATCAGCGCGACCGGCCTGCTTGCGATGACGTTCTCGATGCTGGGACGCGCGGGCCATCCGCGCCTGGTCGGGACGTTCTCGGGATTTCTGAACGTGATCCTGTTCTTCCCCAGCGGCGCGATTTACCCGGTGGAAAGTTTCCCACCGTGGCTAAGAGCCTTCGCGCACTTCAATCCCGAAACTCATTCGGTAAGCGCAATAAAGCAGATCCTCTTCAAAGGCGCAGACTTCACCGCAGTAAGCGGCGACATAGCGTTCCTGCTGGTCTTCATGGTCCTGATGCTGATACTAGCCAGCGTATCCTTCAAACGCACCCTGTAGTTCTTTGGGCTAACAAGCATCCCTGCAAGGAGAGCTTCGCATAATCTGGTCGCAGTTCTTCCCCCTCCCCAAGGAAGAGGATTGAAGGTGAGGCACCTTATTCAGCGCGAGTTTTCTTCCGCGCGCGATCCAGGATTCTGCCTCTGCTCCGTGTTCCGAACAGCGATTTGACTTACGCTTGGCGCGACAGTACCTAACACTCCAATATCTGCTACTAGTCCAACCCTCGGGTCGCTTCTGAAACGCCGCGAAGAGGGAATCGCGCGTGGCAGTTCCGCAGGAACCTGGTTGGCAGAACATTTGACCATCCTCGACGGAAGGTCTCAGCAAGTGGAGGAATGGGCAAGATTCTGGACCAGATGTTGGAGTGCAACATCTGGATATTTGGCGCGGGCTTCACCGTCTGCGGCTGCCTGGAGCCTAAGCGCTCCCAGAGCGATCGTCCGGCCGGGATTGCTGCTTGCTCTGCTAATCGTGGTCGCGCCCGTTTGTCTAGTCCTGACCCAATCCGACGCGAGCGGTAACACGATAACTGTCAACACGACGGCCGACCCGGGCTCGGCGGGAGTTTGCGCCCTGCGCGACGCGATCACCGCAGCCAACACTAAGGCCGCCGTCAACGGATGCGCGGCGGGCACCGGCACCGACACGATCAACTTCAGCGTCGGCGGCACGATCACGCTGACCAGCATGCTCCCTGCAATCGAGAACACGTTGACGATCGATGGCACCGGGCAAACTGTTACCGTCTCCGGCGACAGTCTTTATCGCATGCTGGCAGTGAACACTGGCGCCACGCTCAACCTGCAATTTCTGACCCTGGATGACGGACACGCGACAGGTACTACCGGTAACGACGGCGAAGGCGGCGCCATCTTGAACAGCGGCACGCTGACCACCAACAACAGCACGTTTTCGAGTAACGTGACCAGCGGCGACAGCGGCATTAACGGCTTAGGCGGCGCCATCGCTAACTTCGGCACAATGACCGTCACCAACAGCACGTTTTCGATTAACCAGGCCGTCGGCGTCCTCACCGTCGGCGGCGGCGCTGGCGGCGCCGGCGAAGGCGGCGCCATCTATAACAACAGCCTGCTGACCGTCACCAACTGCACGTTTTCGGCCAACCAGGCCAGCGGCGGCTCCGAGGCCGACGGCTACGGCGGCGCCATCGCTAACTCCGGCACAATGACCGTCACGAACAGCACCTTTTCGAGTAACGCGGTCAGCGGCGGCGGCGCCGCCTTCGGCGGCGCCATCGCTAACCTTAACGACAATGACAACGATGCTAAACTCAGGGGCACCATTTTGGCGGCTAGCCAAGGCGCCGGCAACTGCGATGGAACCGCCGACTCCGGCTACAACATCTCCGATGATAGCTCCTGCGGCTTTACCGCCACTGGCAGCTTGAATAATACCAATCCGGACTTCAGCGGCGGCCTTGCCAACAACGGCGGGCCGACCGAGACCATCGCGCTGGAGGGGAGCAGTCCGGCGGCCGGCCCGATTCCGCTCTTGGACTGCATTGACTCTAGCGGTGATCGGCTGACGACTGACCAGCGCGGCTATGGGCGACCGGCTCCCGGCGGAGACACCTGTAGTGCCGGCGCCTATCAGTTTGGCGGCGTACAGACGATCCCCACACCGACTGCGACGGCAACCGCGACCGCGACGCGGACAGCGACGCCGACCGCCAGTGCCACTGCGACCGCGTCGGTGACCCCGACGGCAACTGCAACATCGACGCCGACCGCTACCGCCACGCCAACTGCCACTGCGACGGCAACCGCAACGCGCACAGCGACCGCCACTCAAACCGCAACTGCGACCGTCACCGCAACATCGACATTGACAGCGACCGCCACTGCGACGGCAACTGCAACGCGAACAACGACCGCAACTCCAACCGCCACTGCTACTTCAGGCTTGGGCGACTCCCCCTTACTGGACCAGGCGGCGGCGCTTACGACCTACAATTCAACCCCGACCCAAAGCGTCACTCTGAACTTTCCTTCCGGGACGTCCGCCAACGAGCTTTCCGGGGCATCCGCCAACGATCCTTCCGGGGTGGCCGCCAACGACATTTGCATCGCCGAGTTTTCATATGCCGCGACTGCCCTCTCGGTGAGCGCAACTCCTGCCGGCTGGACCACGATTCGGAGCGACAGCAGCGGTGCTGGCGGCGCGGTGGACTATCTCTACTGGTACAAATCCCTGGGCGGCGGTAGCGATCCACCGAATTTCACCTGGACTCTTAGCTCGACGAATACCTCGTATGTGGGCTGGATTCAGTGCTTCAGCGGCGCGAACCTCGACGCGCCGATCGATCCAAACAATTCAACTGGCGTCGGAACCAGCAGCACCGGTACAACCAGTCTCTCGGTTCCAGGCCTTTCGGAGCTCGCGCAAAGCAACGAAGCTATGATCCTGAACTGCGTCGTCCGCCAGGGAGCAACCGCCAACCCCTGGTCAGGCCCGGTCTCGCCCTATGCGCAATTCGTCGGTAGCGGTGGTTCGGGCGTCGTTTCGAGCACCGTCGTCAACGTAGTCGCTTATACCGGCGCTACAACATCTAACGCCGCGCCGGCGGGCCAGACCTGCACGCAGAGCGGTACGGCCGCCGCGATGGTCGGCAGCCAAATCGCCCTCCAACCCGCCACAATCGCGGAGAAGCTGACTGTCACTCCCCGTTCGCTGTCATTCGGAGATAAGGTGACAGTCGGAACTACCAGCAAGCCTAAGACTGTCAAGATCAAGAATGCGGGCAGAAAAAAAACCGGTCTGACGGTGAGCATCGAGATGGAGACTGCGTCGCCGCCGGTGTTCGCGGTAAAGTCTGAATGCGACGAAACGCTCGCGCCGGGGAAGAGCTGCGAGGTATCGGTAACCTTCAAGCCGGCGGATACGACGCCGCAGACCGGAACCCTGATGATTTTTGACAACGTGACCGGCGCGCCACAGACCGTTTCGCTGTCAGGAACCGGCAAGGCCGCCCAAAAGAAATAGAATCGCCTCACGTGCGAAAATGCTGTTTTTGCTCGAAAACGCCCCCGCCTGAAAATTTCTGCTCACCGCGCGAGCGCTTCGCCGATTACCCGCCGGTATTACAGACGCCATCAGCAGCTTTCCGTTCGTCGCCACTACTTGACTCACACGAAGTCTCCAAACTGACTAGAAGCCGAAAAAGAGTCGACGCATGCGCTTACGGCCGATCTCTTCTATCGTTTCCTTGGCAGCCACATAGACGAGCAGTACTACTAACACCCAAAGCTGAATTCCCCAGAACCGGTACCAATCCTCTTGAAGTATCCATTGTCGAATTGCGACACCTAGGTCCTTGTACTTAAAAATGTATGGCGCGAGAAAATCACAGTAGCGGTAGAATAACTCCCCCAGTGAATATATGGATGCCTTCCAAAGAGTCTTGTAAATCAGCGGTTTGCCTTGAAACACATTCATAATCGGAAGCAAATCGGCAAGAGCTAGCACCTTACCTAGAATAGTCGCGCCTACCAGCAAGCGTAGTTCTGAAAAGAGTGCAATTTGTTGTTTATGAAATAGCAGCGCGTGAGTGATGTTGATCAGATTGGCGGCCAGGAAGAAGAACACGACGGCGGGCAACGCACTGAGGAACTCGGCCTTCAGCCTCTGGAAAATCGAGGGATGCCCTCTTATCTCACGCTGTGCGCTGACATCTTATTACCTCATCTGAGGACGACCTAGCCCAACACTGTCATTGACAATATTGCAGCCTTAGCGTGCACCGAGGACAGCTTCGCCCTAAGCGTCAAGAACGCGTTCCTTGAACCCGGCCTCCCTGCCTCCTTCCAGGAACCTCTTGGGATCGAGAATGCCGTAAATCTGGATGAATACGGCCACGAGACCGGTCCAGCCGGTCTGATGGCTGGCGCCCAACCCGGCCCCCTTGTCGCCGTGGAAGTATTCGTAGAATAGGACGTGGTCGCGCCAGTGAGGATCGGACTGGAACTTTTCGGTGCCTCCATACACCGAACGTCTGCCGCGCTCGTCGCGCAGGAAAATACGGTTCAGCCGATCTGCGATCTCCTTGGAGACCTCGAAGAGGTTCATCATCTTGCCGGACCCAGTAGGGCATTCAATTTTGAAGTTGTCGCCGTAGTACAGGTAGAAGCTCAGCAGCGCCCGGATGATGAGCGCGTTCACCGGCATCCAGATCGGTCCCCGCCAGTTGGAGTTGCCGCCGAACATGCCGGTGTTCGACTCCGCAGGGAGGTAGTCCACCCGGAACTCCTGGCCTTGCACCTCGAAGATGTATGGATGTTGCTCATGGAATTTGGAGAGCGAGCGGATACCGTAGGGACTCAGGAACTCGTTCTCGTCGAGCATCTTCGAGAGGATCCGGCGAAGCCGCTCCGGGTTGACCAGGGCCAGGATCCCCCGCTCCGCCACGCCAAGGTGTCTTGGGCCGGTGGGATGGATGGACTCCATCAGTTCGGGCATCCGCCGCATGCGTTGGAGAAGCTGAGCCATGGCCCGCGGGGCGCGCTCCCGCTGCCACGCCTCGACTATCGTGGTGGCGCACAGGGGCAGCAGCCCCACCATCGAGCGCACCTTGAGCCGCTTGGCACTGCCGTCGGGTAGCCGCAGCAGGTCGTAGTAGAAGCCGTCCTCTTCGTCCCACAGGCCGTCCTGACCGGGACGGTTAATGGCGTTGGCGATATAGACGAAATGCTCTACGAACTTCACGACCATGTCTTCATAGCGGCGGTCGCGGACGGCAAGATCAAGCGCAAGCTCCAGCATGTTCTGGCTGAATAGAGCCATCCAGGCGGTGCCGTCCGCTTGCTCAAGGTGGCCGCCGGTCGGGAGCGGCGCGCTGCGGTCGAAGATGCCGATATTGTCCAACCCCAGAAACCCGCCCTCGAACACGTTCTTACCGAACCGATCCTTGCGGTTCACCCACCAGGTAAAGTTCAGCACCAGTTTGTTGAACATCGTCTTGAGGAACTCAACGTCCGTCTCGCCGCGCAGGGCCTGCTCGGTGCGATTGAGGAACATGGTCGCCCAGGCGTGAACCGGGGGGTTCACGTCGCTGAAGTTCCACTCATAGGCGGGTATCGCGCCGCTGGGGTGCTGGTAGACTCCCTGGACCATCAGTTCCATCTGCGATTTGGCGAAGTCCGGGTCCACGATCGAGAGCGGGAGCGTGTGGAAGGCCAGGTCCCAGGCCGCGTACCAGGGGTACTCCCACTTGTCAGGCATCGAGATGATGTCCTCGTTGAGCATGTGGAACCACTCCGAGTTCCGGGAATATCGATATCCGGAATGGAGCGGGTTGGAGTGATGCTCCTTGAGCCAGTTTTCTCCGTCGAAAAAAAAGAACTGCTTGCTCCACAGCATGCCTGCGATGGCCTGTCGCATCACGTTGGCCGCGTCCGGCGATATGGAAGGCGGAGTCACAGAGCGGTAGAACTCGTCCGCTTCCTTCAACCGTGCGGCCAAGGTCTCGTCAAACTCCGGTCCCCCGAAGGAGGACGGTGTGCTTTTGGCTCTCGCATTCTTACCGGCACCGACTTGGCCCGTAAGGCGCAGCCGCACGGTCGCCGACTGGCCGGGAGCAATGTTCATGCGATAGTGCGCGGCGGCCTTGGTGCCCTGCTTTTCAGGGTTCACCGCGCCCTGATTGCCCTGTACCACGCAGTCGTTGATGCCGTCCTTGACGTACGGGCTCTCGTTCTTTTGCCCGGGGAAAAGCCGCTCGTGGTTTGTTGTGTTATCGGTGAAGAGCAGGGGCACCTCGCCCTCGCATGAAAGGACGAAGTCACCTAGCGGCGAATGGCTTGCCGCGACCGCGCTGGTGCCCGCCGCCGCCTCGATCTGCCTGAGGTTTGGTTTCTCGATAGCTCGGTTGGATTCGGCAATCCACGACGCCCAGTCGTTGCGGAACCACATCGTCGGCAGGAGATGCAGTTCTGCCGGGTCCGGTCCCCGGTTGACTGCCGTGATCCGCACCAGGATGTCTTCCGGACTGGCTTTGGCGTATTCCACGAAGACGTCGAAGTAGCGGTCATCATTGAAGACGCCGGTGTCGAGGAGTTCATACTCCATCTCGTTGCGGGTGCGCCGACGGTTCGTCTCCACCAGGTCGGCGTAGGGATAGGCCGCCTGCGGGTACTTGTAGAGGTACTTCATGTACGAGTGTGTGGGGGTGGAGTCGAGATAGAAGTAGTACTCTTTCACATCCTCGCCGTGGTTGCCCTCGCTATTGGTCAATCCAAAGAGCCGCTCCTTCAGAATCGGATCCTTACCGTTCCACAGCGCGAGCGCTAAGCACAGGTGCTGTTTGTCGTCGGAGATCCCGGCGATGCCGTCCTCGCCCCAGCGATAGGCGCGCGAGCGGGCCTGATCATGGGTGAAAAAGTTCCAGGCGTCTCCGTTCTCGCTGTAGTCCTCGCGCACGGTTCCCCATTGACGTTCACTCAGGTAGGGACCCCACTTCTTCCACGGCACCTGGGACTCGCGGCATTCCCGCAGGCGCGTGCTCTCTGTGTTTGCGGCGGCGGCCGGTTTTGAATCTTCAATCGGCTGTTTCACGGTTACCTTGGTCGGTGTAACTGCCATTTTAATGCTGCCTCTTCGGAAAGTATCTTCGTCGCAAACGTGATCTGCGCTTGATGAGGATTTCAACTAGATAACGAACGATTCATTCAGCGGATACCTGCACTTTGGTACAAGAAACAATTGCCGCGAAACCCGGACCGCTGTGGGAAGTACCAGGATGATTCGCAGTTTCCCACACCCTGAAACCGATTGTTCCCCTTCCCACAATGGGAAGAAGAACAATCGCGCGATTTGTTCTTAGCGCAGACTGCTCACCGTGCGAGCGCTTCGCCGATCACCCGCCTCAGCATCGCAATCGAAACCGGTTTCAGCAGCGACATGTTTGCGCCCGCCGCGTGCGCCGCTTCGTTGAGTTCGGGCGTGTTGTGTCCCGACATCACGATGATCGGCGTGCTCTGGGGATCTCGCTCGCACGTGGCGAATGATCTCGATGCCGCTTGTGTCGGGCAGGCTCAAATCCGTGATCACCAGGTCGGGTGATTCGTCGTCGATTATCTGAATTGCTTCTTTCGCGTCGAACGCCGCGACGCATCGATGCCCCGAGTGCTCGAGCAGCCGCACGTACGCGTCAACCAGGTCGCGTTCGTCGTCCACGATCAGAATTTTCGCTTGCGCGGGCCTCGGCGCGGAATCCATCAGCGCCCCGATTGATTGCTTCGCGCCGCGGAGATTTGCGGATTCGCCGCCCGGTCGACTCGCGCAGCGAGTGTCGCGCGCCCCGAGGACGACTCGGCCATCGTCGGCAGCGTTATTGTGAAAGTGGCGCCCTGCCCCTTCACCGATTCGACCGCGACACTGCCGCCGTGATCCTGGATGATCCGCTGGCTCAGCCACAGGCCCAGGCCCGTCCCCTTCGCCTTGGTCGTGAAGAAGGGCTGGAACAGTTTCCCGAGCACGTCGCTCTCGATTCCCGAACCGTCGTCCGACATCGTTAGCCGCAGGTGACCGGCACGCTCCGGCGCCGGCGCAGTCTCGATTCGGATCATGTGCGCGCCCGCGTCGCGCGCGTTGAGTATAAAGTTGATCAGCACCTGTTCCAGGCCTGTGGGCTCGGCCATCACCGGCGGCAGCGACCTGTCCAGGCTCGTTTCGTATCGGAGCGCGCCGGCCTTGGCCTCCGCACCCACTATCAACATCGCCTCTTCGACCGCCACGTTCATGTCCACGGCGATACGCGCGCCCGGGCGCTGACGCGCCAGCGAAAGCATGTTATGCGAGATGCGGCTGGCGCGTTCGATATTCTTTTGCAGCACCAGCAGGTCGTCGCGCGTCTGGACGCCGAGATCCTGGTCCGACGCGAGCATCAGCTCGATTCGCGAGGCCATCACGGCCAGCGGATTGTTCAATTCGTGCGCGATTCCGGCCGCGACCGCGGCGAGAGCGTCGACCGTTTCGTTGCGGCGCGCCTCGCGTTCCATCGCACGGCGCTCGCTGATGTCCGTCACGAACGCGATCACCAGTTTGCCGCGATGCGTATGCACGACATTGAGACTGATCTCGGCGGGAAACTCACTGCCGTCTTTGCGGCGGCCCGCAATCTCCATTCCGCGGCCCATCATGCGGGATTTTGGCGCCGAGAAAAACGCGCTGCGATGCGCTTCGTGCCGATAGTGGAAGCGTTGCGGTATCAGCATTTCGATCGGCTGACCCACGAGTTCCATTTCGTGGTAGCCAAACAGTTCCTGCCCGCGCGGATTCAGCTGGCGTATCATTCCGTTGCTGTCCGCCGAGACAATTCCCTCGACCGACGACTCGAAGTAGCCGCGCGCCCGCACCAATGCCTCCTCGCGCGCCGCGACCGACACGCGAATCGTTTTCATGTAGCGCGCCGCCACCAGGTATAGCAGCAGCGAGTTTACCGCGACGAACATAAGCCGGTTGAGGTCGTACGAATGCGCCGGCATGAGCGACAGGACGCGATCGGAAACCGCCACCCAGAGAAGTCCGCCGAGCGCGTAGTAGAGCGCGATCCGGACCGGTCGGCTGCGGACAAACGGCACATGATTCAATGCGCCGTGCTCGGTCAGTCTGGGCGAGTCATTGCGAGCCATCAGACCGGTTACTTTAGTCTTCCAGCGGGCGCCAAGGTAGCGGCTCTAAGGGCCCGAATGCCCTTAGAACGGCGTCCAGCGATCCAAACAGATGTGGCGAGCGCCGGCGCACGGCCGGGCGCACTAATGAATGCTCAAATCCAATGAAAGCCGCGGCGCATGCGGCTCATGCTGCCGGCTCGGCTCGACGACCGGGCGAACCGCCTTGCCGATTGACGTGGTGATACACGCCACACTGGAGACCGCGCCGTCGCTGTCACGCATTGGGACAATTGTCATCGCGACCGCGATTTCGACGCCGTCGCTGCGGACCTGGACGATCGGAAACCGGGGCATGATTTCGCCGCTGAACGCCCGCACCAGCAACCGCCGGATTTCGTCGCGCCGGCCCGCCGGCAGCAGGGTCTCGACGGTGCGTCCGACGATCTCGCTTGCGGCGTATCCGTACATCTGACGCGCCGCCGTGTTGATCGCGGCGATCGTGCCGGCGGCATCCACGCAATGAACTCCTTCAGGAATCGAGTTGAAGATCATCGCCATCAGCGCGTGGGAATCTTCGCGCCGTTTGCTCTCCATCGCCGCGCCCGTCACCGACACGAGCTCGTCGAAACCGTCAGGCTTAAGCAGGTAGTGAAACAATCCGTACTTGAACGCGCCCGCCACCACTTCTTCGCCGCCGTTGCCGGTCAGCATTATTACGCGCGTCCGCGGCCATCGCTCGCGCACCCGCTGAAGAACCGACAATCCGTCGCTCCAGCCCAGCCAGTAGTCGGTGATTACGATATCGCAGCCCGCGCGCCTGAGATGCTCATTCAAACCAATCGGGTCGTCAGCCGCCAGAATCTGAGCGCCCGGGAATCCGTGCCGCAGCCGGGCCTGGATAACCATCCGATCGGTCGGGTTGTCTTCAACCAGCAACAAGTCCATTCGAGAGATCCTCGCGCAGGCGATCGCGCCACTGCATGTCACAGCAGAGCAATCACCATGCCGATCGGCGAGCCGTCATCGCCTGGAGGAAACCGCACGAGATGCTTGGGAATCGGGATCTAAGAGCCGCGACGATCACCCGAAGGTTCCGCAACAGTCCAATCCGCGTCCCGCAATGAGACACACTCCGCGCAAAGGGTCCGCGCATCCTCTCTTACTGCTGGGTGCAGAGCCTGTCCTGAGCGAAGCCGAAGGAGGTCACCCCTGCCTAGCGCATCTTCTTCTGCACGGCCGGCTTCTTCGCTTTCGGCGGACGCCCGCGACGACGCTTCTCGACGCCCGTCGCTTCGAGCTCGTCCTCGTCGGGCCCAAACGCGCTGTCGACTTGCACATCGTCGTCGGCATTGCGCACCGGCTCGACATGTTCTTCGGCGTCATCGGGATTGCTGAGCTCTTCGGGCCCGGACCAGCGGCCGCCAAACGGCTTGGCCAAACCACTTTGACCGCTGCGAGCTTCAGTGTTCGCTTCGTTCTGGCAATCGACGCAGAACTGCGCGAACGGAATCACCTGGAGCCGCGCCAGCGGGATTTCATCGCCGCATCGCGCGCAGGTTCCATAGACTCCCGCTCCCAGCCGCGCGATTGCAGCGTCGATCGCGCTCAGCCGTTCCTGCGCGCGGTCGAACAGCGCCGCATGCGTCTCCACTTCGGATAGCGATCGCGCCACGTCCATTTCATCAGCCGGCGGCTGGCCGCCGTTGCGGGCCTGCTCGCGCATTAATTCTTTCACCCGGGCGAGCGTCTCGGCGCGCTCTTTGGCGAGCATGCGCTTGAGCGCATCGATCCGTCGTCCGCCGGTGCTAACTGCGGCTTCCATCTTGGTCTTCTGCCTTTTGACGGTTTTCGTCACGGTTTTCGTCGGTCGGGTTTTGGTTCGAGTTTTCATTTGTCGGGACCGTTGAGGTTCGTCGATCCGGTTTTTAATATCAGCATTGATCGTGCCTCGCGCCACATTAAGAAGATCGAACGAACACAATACTCTTGCTGAGCACAACTCGAGTCCAGTAGTTCCATATACGGAAATTGTTTCAAATCGGTTGCTTGATCGGGATTACTGCACCCCGGACCGCGGCAGTGTAGCCGGATCGCGGGGCACACGCGAGAGCCTTTTTTGAGATTGATCCCGGCCACGCGAGAAATCCGATTGCACAGGCGACAATCGTAATGATGCCGCATAATTGAGCAGCATCGCGCGTCGTAAGCCCGGGAACGCCCCTGAATTCCTCGATTTCTCAGCTTAACATGCCCGTAGCCGAGTTGGCACAGACCATGCTGACCAAGCAGGTTCCCAAATTCGGCTCAAGGAGGGTCCCACGAGCATGTCTACAGCTGTGTCAGAACAGGTTCTCCAATACGGACCTTCGAATCAGAACCGGGTAATCGACGCATGCGCCGGGCCGGATCCGTGGCTGAGCGCGCGCTTCGAGCCGGACTTTCTGGTGCCCGTCCAGTTTTTCGATTTAACCCGGCGGCGCTCGATGCTCGACGGCGAGACGCGGCTGGTTTTCGCGGTGCTCGAAGACGCCGTGCGATGCTACGTGAAGACGATCAACTCGGCGCGGCGATCCGACCGCGAGCAATTCGATGAAGTTCAGCGATGGTTCCGCGCCGAAATGGGCATCCACAGTCCGTTCTCCTTTGAATACGTATGCGACGTGCTGGGAATCGAGCCCGAGTCGTTGCGCTCGCGGCTCGGACTGTTGAGCGTCAACGATCTGCCGACCAAGCAGATGCGCTCGGTGGGCCGCAGGCAAGTCGTCCGCGCCGGCCGCTCGTCGCGCAAACGATCGAACGGCGGCGATCCCGGTTCGTCCGCCCGAGGGGCAGGAATGAGAGAAGGGGCCGGCGCGTAAAAGGCTCACCAAACTTGGAAAACTGAAAATGGGTCGCCGCCTGATCTTCCTGCACGCCCGGCACTAATACTATCGTGGTGCGCGGCCGCGATGACGTGCCGTCGCGACGACGATGACCAATCCGCTGGGAAGATTCGAATTCCGCGTCTGGGGAAATCAGCTAGGCCCGTTTCGAGATCGGCTGGCTGCGATTGCGGCGCCCTCCGAGCCGCGTGAAAGCGCGGAGACCCACATTCTCTCGCGCACCACTGACGCCGCCAATCTTAAGATTCGCGCCAGTCTGCTCCAGATCAAGCTGATGTTCGAGCAGGTCGGCCGCCTCGAACGATGGCGTCCCAAGCTCACGAGCGAGTTCCCGCTCGACTCGCGCACGATCGTCGAGCAGGTCTTTCCCCATCTCGCGGTCGCGACTCCGCACATCGCGCAGCCGTCGTACACGCACGTCGAGTTTGTCCGCGACCTGGTGCGGCCGCATCCCGACCTCGCGATCGTGGACGTGGTGAAAACGCGTTGGCGATTCGTGTCGGAAAAGTTCACCGCTGAATTCGCTGAAGTTGGAATCGCCGGCGGCGCCACCTCCGAAACCGTCGCCATCGAATCCGAAGACCCGGCCGCGGTCCTTCGCGCGATTGCAAAGCTTGGCCTGAACTCGCATGCGAACATAAACTATGTTCGTCATCTGAAGTTGATGACTGGAATGACGCCGCGCGCCGGCGCCTCGGCAAATTAGGGCGCGAACCGTCGGCGACGCTAGGCGATCGCCAACCGTCCGCCGTGGACAGTAAAAAGACATGGCGAAGGAAATCGAACGCAGATTCCTGGTTCATCCGCGCAAGTGGAGCGATCTAGGCGACGGCCTCGCCATTCGCCAGGGATATCTCTCGGCCTCGAAGAAGAACTCTGTCCGCGTGCGCACATACGGAGACCGCGCGTTCGTGACGATGAAGGGCGCCACTTCGGGAATCACGCGCGACGAATACGAGTACGAGATTCCGCTTGCCGATGCGAACGAGATTATGGGTAAATTGTGCGAGCATCCGCCCGTGGAGAAGACCCGCTACCGAATCGTGTTCAAGGGCCATACCTGGGAAGTCGACGAATTCGGCGGCGCGAATCACGGCCTGACTCTCGCCGAAGTCGAACTCAAGGAGCCTAAAGAGCAGGTCGAACTTCCCGACTGGATCGACCGCGAGGTGAGCGGCGATCCCCGCTATTACAACTCGAATCTGTCGATCAAACCATTCTCAACCTGGAAATGAACCGGCCGCACAATGCTGCTGCGAGGAGTGCCATCCAGTGAAAGTCGCTGACTTGATGACGCGCGAAGTGCGAGCGTGCACGATTCATGATTCGTTGAACGCGGCCGCCCGCATAATGTGGGATCACGATTGCGGATGCGCGCCGGTCGTCGATTCGCACGGCAGGCTCGCGGGAATCCTCACCGATCGCGACATCTCGATGGCCGCATACACGCAAGGCCTGCCGCTTGAGGCGATTCCCGTCGAGCGCGTGATGGCCCGGCGTGTAATCACCTGCGCGCGCGGCGACGACGTGGAAAAGGCGCATCGCCTGATGCGCACGCACGAAATTCACCGCCTCCCGGTGGTGGACTCGCGCGGCCGGCTGGTCGGAATTTTATCTTTGAGCGATTTCGTCGCCCGCGAAGATCGCGCGGAGCCGCCACACGCGGTCGAACTCGCGGAGACTCTTTCCGCGATTCGCCGGCGGCGTGTGCCCGCAGTCGCCGTTGCGTCGGCTTCATCCAGTAATGGCGATGAGCCGCCATCGCCCGAGTCGACGAAGGCGCCGAAAAAGATGGCCACGCGAAGAAGGAAACCATCCGCCGACCGCCCCTGAAGTTTTTTTAGAGTCACCGGACCCGATGTTGTTATTCGGCACGGGATCCGCACGCTGCAGCAAACGAATACGAAGGGAGTTCGTCTATGCCGAACGCACCTAAGACGGTCATCGTAACCGGTGCTTCGCAGGGCATCGGAGCGGGCCTGGTGAAAGCTTATCTGGAGCGGGGTTACTCTGTGGTCGCGACCTCCCGGGATATGACCAAATCCGGCGCGTTCCTACCGTCGGATAAACTGGCACTGGTCGACGGAGATATCGGCGCGAGTGCAACAGCGGCCAGGATTGTCGATGTTGCGATGAGCAAATTCAGGTCAATCGACGCGCTTGTCAACAACGCGGGTATATTCTTCGCCAAGCCTTTCACGGACTACACGGCCGAGGACTTCAGATCTCTCGCTTCCACCAACCTGGAAGGCTTTATCTACATCACTCAGCTCGCGATTAAACAGATGGTGGCGCAAAAATCTGGTGGAAGCATCGTCAGCATGACGACCACAATGGCCGACCATCCCATAGCCGGCGTGAATGCTTCGGTCCCGATGATCACCAAGGGCGGGATCCAGGCCATCACGCGCAGCCTCGCGATGGAGTATGCAAAGGATGGCATCCGCGTGAACGCGGTCGCGCCAGGCGTCGTCAACACTCCGATGCATCAGAACGATCCCGAGGATGTTTTGAAGGCTTTGTCGCCGCTCGCACGCATCGTCGACGTCCAGGATATCGTCGAGGCTGTGCTGTATCTCACCGAGGCCCGCCTGGTAACTGGGGAAGTGCTCCACGTCGATGGTGGCGCACATCTGGGAAAATGGTAGCTCAGAAAATCCAACAGTGAGGTTCCGATGCTGTACGAACTGCGAATTTATCATTGTATGCCGGGCAAGTTGCCCGCCGTCGTGACACGTTTCGAGACCGCGACCGTTAAGCTGTTCGAGAAGCATGGCATCCAGCCAGTTGGCTTCTGGACGGTAGTAATCGGCGAATCGAACGCCGACCTTTACTACATTCTGAAGTGGGATTCGCTGGATGAGCGGCAAAAGAAATTCGCGGCATTTCAAGCGGATCCGGACTGGATTGCCGCCCGCGACAAGAGCGAGGAAGGCGGCCCACTAATCGCATCGTTCAGCAATTCGATCCTGGCGCCGACGAAGTTTTCCGCGCTGAAATAGGCTCAACGAACCCAGGGCAGCGCTTGCGGCGGAATGTCCTCGTTCGCCGCGCGGCTGAGCTTCGATGCCGTCCCCCAAAAAGGGGGGCGGCATCGCCGTGTCATATCTCTGAGCCGGGGCGGCGGACGGCTTGCCACACCATCGCTTGCGATAAAACTAGTTTTGTGACTAAAACAGGTCTCCGCTCGGTAAATTTTGAACAAAGTTGGTGTAGCAATGAAGAACTTTCTTACAATTGTTTCGATGGCGTTGATCCTGGTTACGGGCGCCGCCGTATCCGCGTATTGCGGGAACCTACCTGAGAGCGCCAGCAACCAGACGGGCGTCACGCAAACAGTTATACCCGCCGGCCTGCTTGCTGCTGAACTCGCTGCTCCAGATTCCCAAGTTGGCGCCGGCAATAGTCTGGAGGGAAGCGCCGATAATACAATTGGCACTCCTCCTCTTGGCACTCCTGGTACCGGCGACCCCGTTCCCGGCTGTAAAAACGGCATGGCCGTCGGGAACAAGCACTGTGTCTCCACCCCCTCGGAATGAGTTTCTCACATTGGAGTCAGCGCGACCGATTGTCAGCTTGAAGCATGTCTTCAACCACAATCGGTGGACTGGCTTTCCGTCCAGGCGACCTGCAGCATTCCTGTTCCGTGTTTTTGGTGGGCCGTTGGAGACTCGAACTCCAGACCCGCTGATTAAGAGTCAGCTGCTCTACCAACTGAGCTAACGGCCCACCGTCGAAGCTTGCTTACGTAGCAGGATGTTTGGGGTGAGTGAAGGGATTTGAACCCTCGACCGCCGGAGCCACAATCCGATGCTCTGCCAACTGAGCTACACTCACCACATTCGGTCTATTCTATCAAACCGGCGCGTCTCGAGCCGCCGATCTCACAATTCGCCTCCGTGGCGCGCCAGAAGGGATTCGAACCCCTGACCCACGGCTTAGAAGGCCGTTGCTCTTTCCACCTGAGCTACTGGCGCGAATCGGGGCGAGCCGATTTGAACGGCCGACCCCCTGCTCCCAAGGCAGGTGCGCTACCAAGCTGCGCTACGCCCCGAGCCCTTAGGAAGTAACACACCGACGATCGGCTCTCAACCGAGGTTCCTCCGCGCATCGATTTTTACTCAACAAAAATTTCCACGCGACCGAGCGCGGCGCACGCGATCGTTGTGTATGACGGCGTCGTCGAGTGGAAGCGCGAACTGTCAAAACAAATTCGGCGGGAGAAGAGAATTACCGGTATTCGACGCATGACCCGGGCCGCGCGCGGTGCAGTCAGGTTGCAGCAACCCGCAGGACGCATCCGTGAGATGCGAACAATATAAGGTCGCATCTGGCGGAGCGGTCGCAACTTGCAAAACTCTCGAATTTCTTGGGAAAGTGGCCGAATTCGAGACTTTCACGTGTCCCGCGTCGCAGAAAGAGAAAAAAATTTGATGGCGATTCCTTGAATTCGCTTCGGTTTCCCAGAGGCACGATGCTTGCTTCTCTTCCTGTTGCGCTGACAATCTCCTCCCCCGAGACAACAGCGTCTGTCCCCAAGCAAAGGCCGGGCTACTTGAACCGTCGGCTCCCCACCACGGTCCCCACTCGTAGCCCGGCCGTTCTTTTTTCACCAAATCAATCTGCGGCAAGTTTCCGCCCAGGCATTTTGTATCGCGCGATTTCTGCTAGGCTAACCGCAACCGAATCGCGGCGTCCATGCTTGAGGCGTTCATCGGCGCGCTGACGGTTTTCGGCCGGGGGTCATATCGATCGCTTGAGGCGACATTTATGCGCATCGCTGGTCGCGGTATTCGCGGCCGCGGTGGCCGTTGGGATCAGCGGATGCTGGATGGCGGCGGCTCAATTCGCGCCGATCGCCGCTAACGTCGCGGCGGATGTCGGCGAGGGAGCCGTTGAGTTGACGGCAGGTGTTGGCGCGTCCAGGAATCAGGACGCCGATATCGTAAAGAGGGTGGAGGAAGGGCGCGAAAGCGCAATGGACAGCGGCGACAGCTGTCGCCAACTCGACGTCGAAATTCCAGGCGTGATCGAGTTGCGCAGAAGTGCCGCCGGCGCGCCCGAATATCGCGAGCTGCAGGTGACCGATGCGCTCGACGAGCGGCAATGGGCGCCGATAACGGAAAATGGAACGACTGCCGATGGTTGGCGTCCGGCGGTCAATTTTCTTCAGATGAACTTCTCGCCGCCGTTGGGCGCCGTCGTCCCCGAGACGGCAAGCAGCTTTCTGGCGTACACGCCCTCGAAATTCGTCACGGCGGCCGACAGCGATCGGCTCACCGCGATGACTTCAAATTTCGGCAAACCGCTCGGGACGTTCACCTGGAACGGCAACTATTATCACTACGTGGTGACCAGTACCCTGCCATGCTTTCCGCCTCCCCCCGAGCGGATCGCCGAGGATATCGCTCCCCGACCGGGTCTCTAGATCGGGAAAAACACGATCTGCTCAAATCCCTGCCGCGAGCCGCCCGACCTCTGATAGAACCGCATAGCGCTCGTCATCCGATGCGCGCGCCTCAGCATAATACGCCGCCACGATGATTGGCGCGCGTCCAGGAGGCCAGATGATGGCGACGTCGTTCGTCGCGTTGTTCGAGCCGGTGCCGGTCTTGTCCCCGACCCGCCAGCCGCTCGGCACGCCGGCCCGCAACCTCTTGTCCCCAGTCCTATTGGCGACCAGCCATGCCGTAAGTCGCTCGCGAGACGAGGTGGATAGCACGGTCCCGAGAACGGTTTTCCGTAGAGTTTCGAGCATCGCGACCGGAGTGGTGGTGTCGCGCGGATCGCCAGGCTCGGCCTCGTTTAACTCCGTTTCGCGGCGGTCGAGGCGCGTCACGCTGTCTCCGAGCGAGCGTATGTAAGCTGTCAGTGCCGCCGGCCCGCGAAAGCTGTCGAGCAACAGATTCGCCGCCGTGTTATCGCTGACAGTCACCGCCGCCTCGCAGATTTCGGCCACGGTCAGGTCGCCCTCGCCGACGTGCTTCTCGGTGACTGGCGAATGGTGGACCAGGTAATCCTTCGCATAGACGATCCGGCGAGTGAGGCTCTCCTCCATGCGGTCGACCCGCGCCAGAACGAACGCGGCGGCCAGAAACTTATACGTGCTGCACAACGCAAAGCGTTCGTCGCCGCGATGCGCGATCACCTTACTGCCGACGGTATCGAGAACTGCGACGCCGAGGCGGCCGCCATGTCTCCGTTCGAGAAGTGCAAGCATCTTTTGCAGCTCTCCGATCGTATCATCGGCAGCAACCACAGAGCTGAACCTCTAGATCACTTTGCTTTTTCGGTCGCGGGTAGCGACACGCGCCCATAGCGCCGCGGCAACATCGCTCCGAACGGGAGCCGGGATTTCGCGCGTTGGAGCATGAAATTGCGGACTGCGCGGCGAGCTTCGTTGGTGCTCGAGCAGATCTGAGAACATCCCGCATTGATTAGCTCATCCGATTGCTCTTCCGCCGCGGGCCCGCCTGCAATGACCGTCAAGCGAGCCGAGATCGATCGCAGGGCCGGCACCAGTTCCAGAGTGGCCGGTATACATTCGGCGGTCATGCACGAGATGAAGACGAAGTCCGGGGTGAACCGTTTGACCAGCTCGCAAATATCGACCTGCGATTTGTCTTCGCCGGCAAAGGTTGCGACCACGCCCTCTTTGCGCAGCAGCTCGAGCAGCATCAGCAGGCCCAGAAAGTGCACTTCGCCGGGCGCCATCACGCCCAGTACTCTCACGCTCGGCGAGACCAGCGATTTTGCAAACCGGTTGCCGAGCTCGGCGATCAGCTGATGCGTCGTATCGATAATCAGCCGCTGATTCTCGTCGCTGATATGGTCCTCCGCGCGCTCCTCGCCCATCAGCACCAGCGCCGGCTGAATCACTTCGTCGAAGGTCCGCTCCAGACCGTTCTCATCGCAATAAGCGATCGCGACATTGCGGGCGCCGTCCGGGTTGATTTCGAGCAGCATGCGGTAAAAGTCGTGGTAGTCGTCGAGCACTCGATCCGCTCCAAGCAGAATCGAGAGAAACCCCAGCGGCGGAATGAAATCTCCGGCAACCTTGAGGCACGCGGTCAATGGCGTCGACAGCAGCAGTCCGGGAATTCCCCACAACCATGACCAATACATCGCCGATACCAGCAGCGCGACCGGCGAAACGTCAATTCCGTGGCCGATGATGAATGGCTCGGCGAATTGCGCCGCGACCTGATCGATAAGCACAAAGGCGCCAAGTATCTCGAGCGCCTTGCTCCACCCGGGAAACAGCGCAAAGGCGACCAGCGCCGGCAATACCGCCGAGCTGATCGCGCCGACATATGGAATGAACCGCAACAGGAATGCGACCAGGCCCCACAGCGGCGCGCTCGGCAGTCCCAGCAGCCATGCCAGGGTTCCCGTGGCGATGCCGTAGCCAAGATTGATCGTCGAAAAAAGCAACAGGTAACGGCCCACGGTGTAACCCGCGGTTTCTATCGCTTGCGCCGCGATCGGAACTCGTCCCAGCGCCGCGAGCCGGACGAATCGATCGCGCAAATCCTTGCGGCTGTACAACAGGAAGAACAGCAGCATCACGATGAGCAGCGTATTGATTATGCCATCGACAATCGGCTCAATCGGTTTCAGGCTGTCGGTGAGCGAACTCGGAACCGGCACAGCCATCACTTCGCGCGTCTTGCGGGGCGCGGGTTCGGCGCTTGCCACGCGGCGCTGAACGTCGGTGACGGCATCCTTGATATGCTGGAGCCAAGGCGGCGTGGTCTTTTCAAGCGCCGCCAGTTTGTTCCCGATATTATCCGAGTATCCAGCGACCTGGTCGGCGACACTAGTCAGTTCAATAGTCAGAAAGTAGCCAATCGCCGAGATAGCGCCGATCGCGATTAGTACTACCAGCGCGGCGCTAAGGAGACGCCCGAAGCAGCGCTCGAGGCGGGTTGCAACCGGACTGAAGACGACGCTCAGGATGAGTGCAATCGCGAGCGGCAGCAGCACCGGTCGGGCGAAGTATAACGCGGCAGTAGCGATTATCAGTGCGCAAATCGGTACGGCAACCCACAGCAGCGCGAAGCTATCGTAACTTTCGCCGTATGCTTGCTCTATTTCCTTTTCGATTTCCGCCACTGTCACTCACGCGGCATAGCCGAGTCTTAGCCGATGCAATGCGGCTTACAGCTATTTTATGCCACAACCGGCCGATGGGACCATATTGAACTATAGTTGCGCCGCTCCCGAAACTCGCCTGTTCCGCCCGCCGATCCGCACCTCGGCGTGCTCGCGGTAACTATTGCGGTGACCTCAACGCACGCCGACTGGTTTACTGGTTTACTGGTTTAACTGTCAGTGCCGGAGCAGCGGGATTACTTCCCGGGCGAATTGCTCGTGCTGCGCGTCGCGCTCGGCCGGAGCGGAAATGATATCCACGTTGACGTCGCGAATTCCCGCCTTGACGAACTCATCGATTCGCGCCGCCACATCCGCCGGCTTTCCCATCGCCGCGTAGCGCTTGGCCGGTTCCCGGAAATCCATCGCGTAGCGCTTGCTCAGATGCGTCGCCGCGACCTCGAGCGCAGCTTCGTAGCTCGACCCAAGCGTCACGAACAAATGCAACGCGGTGCCGAAATGCTCGAACTTGCGGCCGGCCTTTTCCGCCTCGCGCGCGAATGAACTCGAGTCCGTCGCCGACGCGCTTCGGCGTCACGACGTATGGCATCCATCCGTCGCCGAGCCGCGCCGCGCGCTTGAGCGCGGCCTCGGCCCGTCCGCCGACCCACACCGGCGGTCCGCCGGGCGTGCGAGGCTTCGGCAGCATCGTGATTTTCCCGAAGCTGAAATACTTGCCGCGGTACTCGATCGATTCGCCGCTCCACAGCCGCTTGATTATTTCGATAGCCTCGTTCGCGCGCCCGCCGCGTTGTTTGAGCGGGATGCCGCACGCCTCGTACTCGGGCGGAAATTCACCTCCGACCCCGACGCCGAAAATGAAACGCCCCGCGCCCATGAGCCGGTCCACCGTCGCGACCATCTTCGCGACTGGCACGGGATGACGCAGCGGCAGCAGGTAGATGCTGGTGCCAAAAATCAGGCTCGGCTTGAGCGCGGACAAGTAGGTTAGCTGGGTCAACGGATCGTCGATCGGTCCCGTGAACGCAACGTGATCTCCCGTCCAGATACTGTCGTAACCCCACTCCGACAGCGTGTTGACGGTCTTCAGCGCATGCTCGCGATCGGCGGCGGTCGCCATCGCGCCAAATCTGACTTTCGAACTCAGCGGCAGCACGTCCCTCATGTTCGCACCTCGATGCGCGTTTTCAAACCGACCGCAGCACGCCGCCGTCGACGCGGATCAGCGAGCCAGTCACGTAAGCGGCGAGCGGACTCGCCAAAAATGCCGCGACCGCGCCGAATTCCGCGGTCGTGCCGATCCGGCCGACCGGTATCGCCTGCGCACTCCGCTGCATTGCTTCCTCGACGGAAATCTTCTGGCGTTCCGCCGCGACGCGGCTCATCTGAGCTATACGATCGGTCGCAATCGCGCCCGGCAAAAGTGTGTTGACCGTTATTCCGTCGCGGGCCGTCTCGGTCGCCAGCGTCTTGGCCCATCCGACGATCGCGCTGCGCAACGTATTCGACACTCCGATCGCGGCGAGCGGCTCGACCACGCTCGTCGAGGCCACGTTCAGAATGCGTCCCCACTTTCGCGCGCGCATGTCGCCGAGCAGCAAGTCGGTGATCCGAAAAAGCGGGAGCACCATCGCGTTGAACTGCTCCTCCCAGACTTTAGCCGGCACCCCGGCTACCCCGGACGGCGGCGGGCCGCCGGAATTGTTGAGCAGGATGTCGATCGGCCCGAGCTGCTTGCGTGCCCCGTTGGCTGCCGCCTCGAGGCTTGCCCAGTTCGCGAGGTCCGCCGCAAATCCAATCGCCTTGGCGCCGCGCGACGTGATTTCGGAGACCGCGCGATCGAGCGCCTCCTGCCCGCGTGCTATCAGCGCGACCGCGACGCCTTCAGCCGCGAGCGCGTCGGCGACGCCGCGTCCAAGTCCCTTGCTGCCGCCCAGAATCAGCGCCGTTTTTCCTTTGAGTTGAAGATCCATCTTTCACTTCACCGCTCTCTGATCGTTGTTGGTTCCGCCTGGTCGGGTGAATTGTCTCTCCCCGGCTCAGCATCCTCGTGAACTTTTCGATCCGTTGCGCGCGCGTCTCCGGTTTCTTCGCGTCATGGATGCGATACAGGATCGCGTATCGATTAGCCCGGTCGAGTTGATCGAACTGCCGTTTCGCGCGTGGATTGCGCTCGAGCGCGGACTGGAGATCTTCAGGCACTGACGCCGTGCTCTGCGGCTCGTAGGCGCCCTGCCATCGGCCGTCGGCTTTCGCCTGCTCGATCTCCGTCATCCCGGCCGGCCGCATACGACCGAGCTTGATCAAAACCATCGCGCGCTCGCAATTGAGCTGCGACCACTTGCCCTTCGGTCGGCGCGGCGTAAAGCGGATCAACCAGTGGCCGGCGTCGAACTTGTCGGCCTGCCCGTCAATCCAGCCGTGACAGAGCGCGCCGTCGATCGCTTCCCGCTTCGAAACGCTCGCGACGCCCGACGCCGCCTTCGCCACCTTCAGCCACACACCCGTCGAGGTCGTTGGCTGGGCCGTCAGCCAAGCCTCCCACTCGGCGCTCGAAGCAAACCCGCGGACCGGAAGGTCGGTCTTGCTCTTCGGCAACGTCATCAGTTACGCGTTCTGCTTGTGCGCGCCCGGCAGGTAGTCGTCGAGCGGCACGCCGAAACTGTTGAGCGCCCACGACACCAGGTTGTACTGCCCGACGGTGAAAACCGCGTCCATCATCTGCTCGATACTGTAGCGCTCGGACAATTGCTTCCAGGTCTCGTCCGAGACAACAGACTTTTCGCGCAAATCGTCGGCCGCCTGGATCAGCGCCGCGTCATGTTTATTCCAGCCCCCCTTCGGTCCCTTGCTGATGCGATCGATCTCATCGTCAGTGAGCCCGGCGCTCTTGCCGATTCGCACATGCTGCTCCCATTCGTACGGAGCCTGGTTGAGCCAGCCGATCCGCAGAATCAAAATCTCGCGGTCGCGCGCCGGCAGCGATTGCCCGCCCAAAATGTAGCCGGCGAAGCGCGACCAGCTTCGCGCCAGCTTTGGATTCTGCATCAACACTCTGAAGATGTTGACGACCTCGCCGTTGACCTTGTTGCGCTCGCCCATCTCGCGGTCCTCCGCGCTCAGAGTCGAAAAATCGCGGAACGGGATTCGTTGTTTTCTCGCAGTCACAGGAGTTCCTCCATCGTCGTTGTTGCGCGCGGGACAAACTGCTTCATGCGATCAGCTTTAATCCACAATCGAAATTTTCTCCAGCCGGGCAGCCTTGCACGACCGCGCCGCGACGCGCGTAATTACGTCGGCGATGGAATCATTCGATGTTGTGATCATCGGCGCCGGAGCAGCCGGCCTGATGTGCGCGATGACGGCCGGGAATCGCGGCCGCCGCGTGCTGCTGCTCGAACATAACGATCGGGCGGGCGCCAAGATTCTCATCTCGGGCGGCGGCCGCTGCAATTTCACCAATCTTGAAATAGCGCCGGTGCGTTTTCTTTCCGCCAACCCGCACTTCTGCAAGTCCGCGCTCAGCCGCTACACGCAGCACGATTTTATCGCGCTCGTCGAACGCCATCGCATTCGCTACCACGAGAAAACGCTCGGCCAGTTGTTCTGTGACGGATCGGCGCGCCAGATCCTCGCGATGCTGCTGGCGGAGTGCGCAGCCGCCCGCGTCGATTTGCGCACGCAGCACAGCGTCAGCGAAATTACCCGCGCCGACCGCTTTCGCATCGAGACCGACAAAGGCAGCTTCGTCGCGCCGGCGTTGGTGCTCGCGACCGGCGGCCTCTCGATTCCAAAGATGGGCGCGACCGGCTTCGCCTACGAGATGGCGCGACGCTTCGGTCTTGCGGTTATCGAGCCGCGTCCCGGCCTCGTGCCGCTGAAAGTTACCGGCGCGACGCTCGAGCTTTGCCAGGCTCTCGCCGGCGTTTCGGTGGACGCGATCGCTTCGTGCGGCCGCGAAAGTTTTCGCGAAAATATTCTGTTCACGCATCGCGGTCTGTCAGGCCCCGCCATCTTGCAGATTTCATCGTACTGGCGTGACGGCGACGCGCTGTCGATCAACCTCGCACCTTCACTGGATATCGAAAGCTACCTCGCTGACCGCAAACGCGCGCGGCCCAAGGCCGAATTGAAAACCGTGCTGGCCGAGGTGATGCCGACGCGCCTCGCGCATGCTCTCGCCGGTGCCGCGGCATCCAATCTTTCGATCGCGAATGTTCCAGACCGCGATCTTTCAGAACTGGCGACTCGGCTGAAACGATGGCAGCTGAAACCGACCGGCTCCGAGGGATTCCCCAAGGCCGAGGTGACCGTCTGCGGAGTCGAGACCACAGCGCTGTCTTCGAAAACGATGGAGGCCCACGCCGTGCCCGGTCTGCTCGTCATCGGCGAAGCGTTGGACGTGACGGGATGGCTGGGCGGCTACAATTTCCAGTGGGCATGGTCGAGCGGATGGTGCGCAGGTAATGCGGTGTGAATTGTCACGCTTCGTGATGCGACGGCCTCTTCAAGTGCGTCCGCTTTCGGACTCTTCGAGCACGCCTTCAGCGACCATCCTCGACACTTCCGCGTCCGCCATCTTGAGAATCGTCCGGCAGATTTCGCGCGTGTGCTCGCCCAGCGCGGGCGCAGGCGCGACGCGCGGTTCGGGAATCGAGGTCGCGTGGAAAGCCGGCCCCTCGAACATCATCGCGCCTACTCCCGGCTGCTCCACTGGTTGAGGGTAGCCCCGCGCCAGCATATGCGGGTCAATCGGCATGTCGCTCGCATACATCATGAAGCCGGCAGGCACGCCGGCCCGCTGCAGTATTTCCATCACTTCGCGATCGCTGCGCGTGGAGGTCCATTCGGTCACGCGTCGATCGAGTTCCCCGCGCGCTTCGATTCGCCCGCGCGCAGTTTCGTATTCGCGCGCACGCGCCCAGTCCGGATCGCCGAGCGCGGCACGGAATTTACGCCAATCGTCATCGCTGCGAACTGTGATTGCGCACCATCGCTCGTTGCCGGCGCATGGGTAAACGCCCCACGGCGCGCCTCGATCACTTTGATTGCCCCGCGGCTGGACAGCGCCTGGTTCGAGCGACGCCTTGAGCATCAGATCGGCGAGCAGGCCGATAATCACTTCGACCTGCGCCACTTCCACGTGGCCGCCGACGCCTCGACGCTCGCGCGCGAGCAGCGTGGCGATCGCTCCCAGAGCCAGCACGCGGCCGGCGAGGTGATCGGGATGAATCGCGCCCGACCCCGGCGACATCCCGCTATCGAGGAAGTTCCACAGCCAGGTCATCGCGCCGGCGGTGCGGCTATTCGGCCCGAAACCGATCCAATCTTTCCACGGACCGCTCGCGCCCATCAGCTGGCTCGAAGCAAATGCGATGCGCGGATTAATTTCGCGCATCCGCTGATACCCCAGGCCCATTTTTTCCATCGTGCCGGTGGCACTGTTCTCGATGACCACATCCGAGACCGCGACGAGCCGTTTGATGATCTCGAGTCCGTGCTCGGTGCGCAGGTTGATGCCGAAGCTGCGCTTGCATCGGCTCGACGAGGCGAACGACGGATTCATTTCGGTGCCATAGATCGCGCGGATGAAATCGGGGTGTGCGCGCGTCTCGATTTTGATTACGTCCGCGCCGTATTCGGCAAACAGCCGTCCCGCTTCGACGCCGACGCCGCCGATTCCGAAGTCCAGCACCCGCAGCCCGCTGAATTGATATTGGCGCTGCGCGGAGTTTCCAGGGGGCGTCACCTTTGCGATCGGTGCGATCGTGTCGCGATCGTGCTCACCAGGTGCGGGAGCACGGCCGGTGAAGCCGAGCCGGCGTCCGTCGAGGATGAAGAAGCCGTCGGCGACTCGGCCATGCACGCCGGCCGCCGCCTCGGAATCGCGGAAAGTTTTGCGCGACGCGAAATGATCCGCCGCCAGCACTTCGTCGGGACTCAGCACCGGCGTCATCGCGAGGCCGCGGCGCTGCGCCTCAACCGTCAGCTCGATGCGGGTCTTGTCTTTGAAGAAATCCGCAAACATCGGATCGAGAATGTCTGTTTGGATCGAAATCCGCGCCAGCAGATGGTCGAAGTGGTCAGCCTGGAGGACTTGCGGTTCACCGAGCCACGCGCGCGTCGCGTGCCACTGCCGCGGACTCACGATGATCAAGCGGACGTAGCCGTCAGCGCATCGGTACATCGTGTAGAGCGGCGCGCTGCCACTGCGGAGCTCGAAGTATGTGCCGCCGTGGGCTTTCGTCGCGCTGAAGTTCGGCAGCGCCCAATCGGAAGTCTGCGCCGCCGCTTCCATCACGGAGACGTCGAGATGCTGCCCGCGTCCAGTCTTCGTGCGATCCCACAGCGCCGCGACCGTAGCGAACGCCGCCGTAGTGCCCGCGATGTCGGATGCGAGCGCGCCCGGCGGCAGTAGGGGCGGCTTGCCCGGCACACCCGATCGAAAAAGCAATCCGGACATCGCAACGAGGACCGCGTCGGTCGCCTCGTAGTCGCGATACGGCCCCGTAAGTCCGAAGGGGGTGATCGACGTGATGACAAGTGCGGGATGGCGCTCGAGCGCCTCGCGACGATTGAGGTCATCGGCATGACGCGACTCGATCCACACATCAGCGGCGTCGAGCAGACCGTCGAGTCGCCGGCGCCCCTCGGCAGTTCCGATGTCGAGCGTGACGCTTTTCTTGCCGAGGTTGCGGACCGCGAAATACAGGCTGGTGTCGCCGTGAAACGGCGAAAATCCTCGAGACGCGGCGCCGCCCGGCGGCTCGACGCGAATCACTTCGGCGCCAAGGTCGGCGAGCAGCCGCCCGCATAGCTCGCCGTGCTCGTCGGCGTGATCGATCACGCGGATGCCAGCCAGCGGACGATCCAAATCAGACGCCATTCCTGGACACCTCGCCCTGAGTCTCTAGCCTTTACGGCATACGACCTCGATGTTGTTGCCGTCCGGATCGTACACGAACGCGGCGTAGTAGTTCGGATGGTATTGCGCGCGAATGCCGGGTTTGCCGTTGTCACGGCCGCCGGCCGTGATCGCGGCCCGATAGAACGCGTCGACGAGGCCGCGCTCCGACGCGGAAAGCGCTATGTGCAACGCGCTGCCCGGCTGACCTTTGCCGATCCACAAGTCGGGCCCGGCCGCTGCGCCTATCCCGACGGCCTCGCCGAAATCCATGATCACCTTGTAGCCGAGCGGCGCCAGCGCGGCGACGAAAAACTGTTTGCTGCGGGCGACGTCCGAAACCGGAATGCCGATATGATCAAGCATCGTGACATCCTCCAAAAACTGGAATTTGCTCAGGCGGCTTTGCGCGCGCTGGGCGTCAGGCGTACCGGCAAATGCTTCAGCCCGTTGATGAAGTTCGAGCGCAATCGTTTCACCGGGCCCGTCCGCTCGACCGACGCAACCCGCTTCACGAGCTCTTCGAACAGGATGCTCATTTCCATCCGCGCCAGGCTGGCGCCGAGGCAGAAGTGCGGCCCGCCGCCGCCGAACGCGACGTGCTGGTTGGGCGTGCGCTTGATGTCGAAGCTGAACGGGTCGGGAAAAATATCCTCGTCGCGATTCGCCGAGATGTACCAGATGCTGACCTTTTCGCCCGCCTTGATTTTCTGCCCCCGAATCACCGTGTCCTTCGTAACATTGCGGCGGAAGAACATCACAGGCGATGCCCAGCGCAGAATCTCCTCCGTCGCGGACGTCACCAGCGGCGGATTTTCCACGAGCATCGCGAACTGCTCGGGATGCTCGATCAACGCATGCATCCCGTGCGACATCGCGTTGCGCGTCGTCTCGTTGCCGGCCACCGCGAGCAGCAGGAAGAACACGTTGAAGTCCATCTCGGAGAGCGTGTCGCCATTGGCATCCGGTTTCAGGAGGGTGGTGACGATATCGTCGCGCGGATGCTCGCGGCGCTGCTTCGCCAGTTCGTTCGAGTACATGTACATCTCGATCGCGGCTTGCTGGACCTTCTCCTGGCTGACCGCGTATTCGGGATCTTTGCTGCCGATCATCCGGTTGCTCCATTCGAAGAGCTTGTGCCGATCTTCGTACGGCACGCCCAGCATCTCCGCGATCACCTGCAACGGAAGCTCGGCTGCTACATCGGTGACGAAATCGCAATCGCGCTTTTCGATCACCGGGTCGAGAATTTTCGTGACCATCTCCCGGATGTGAGTGCTGAGCGCGTTGATCATGCGCGGCGTGAATCCGCGATTCACCAGCGAGCGGTAACGCGTGTGATCGGGCGCGTCCATCGTGAGCATCATGCGGCCCTGCGCCGATATATCGGCCGCCGCGTCGACGTCCTCGAGCGCGACCACGCCGCCGCGCGACTGCTCGGACGAGTAAGTAACGCCGTCGCGGCCCACTTCGACGACGTCGTCGTAACGCGTGATGACCCAAAAGCCGGGACCACCGGGCTCGTGATGCCTGAAGATGGGCGCGTTGTGCCGCAGGTAGGTGAACCACTCATGCGGAACCTGGTTTTCAAAGACGAGTGGGTCGAGCAGATTGATCTCGCGAACGTCCACAATTTTTCTCCCCGCGCCAATTTGCAGATTGCGTTCTAATGTACCAAGAGTCCGGCCGCGTGCGTCAACGGCGCTCAGGGGCGTCCGCGTCCCCTTGCCATGCAGCGTATCCACTGCGTTTTGTCGTTCCCTTCCATCCCCTAAGTAATCTAACATCACACTGGCGTTGCGGTTCGATTAGGTCCGGGAGGTTTTGGATGGATTCAGCGGATGCGAAAATTGCCGGCGGAGGCGCCACCACTGCTGCCCATGCTTACGAGCCATTGAGTCTCAGGACCAAGCTTCTCTACGGCGCCCCGAGTTTCGCCGGCGCCGCGATGATCATTCCGATCTTAATCCACATGCCGAAGTTCTATGCCGACGTGGTGCTGGTGCCGCTCGGATTCCTCGCCATGGCGATCGCGATCGCACGCTCGCTCGATGCGCTAAGCGATCCTCTGATGGGCTGGATCTCCGATCACACGCACACGCGTCTTGGCCGTCGCCGGCCTTATATGCTGGTCGGCGCTCCGCTGTGTGGCCTGGCTTTTTTCTGCCTGCTGAATCCGCCGGCGTCGCTGACCGGCGGACGCGCGGCGATCTGGTTCGGCATAACCTTCATCCTTTACTTTATATTTCACACCGTTTACGTTCTGCCGCACTACGCGCTCGGCCCGGAACTCACGCAGAACTATCACGATCGCTCCACGCTGTTCGCATGGCGCGAGTCCTTCACAATCCTCGGCACGATCGTGGCCGCGGCTGCTCCCGGCGTCATGATGAAGGCGTGGCATCTGACCGACCGCCAGGTCTTCTTCCGGCTCGGAATCTTCTTCGGCGTCCTGGTCACGGTGCTCTACACCTTGCTGGTGGTGACGATAAAAGAGCGCCCCGATTTCGTCGCCCGCGAATCGAATCCCCTGGTTCCCGGCGTCAGACGAGCGCTGCGCAACCGCCCGTTCGGCATTCTGCTCGCCAGCTACGTCGTCGGGAGTATCAGCGGCGCGATTCCGGCGACGATGATGCCGTTCTTCAACGCCTACGTGATCCGCCCGCCCGATCCTTCCGTATGGCTGTCAAAATTGTTGGTGGGCTACTTCGCATTTGGATTTCTGTCGCTGCCCATGTGGGTCTGGATTGCCCGCAGAATCGGCAAGCTCAACGCGTGGCTTACCAGCTTTTTTCTGGGTATCAGCGGCGGCGCTGCGATGTTCCTGTTGCGGCCCGGCGACATCCATTGGCTGATGGTGCTGATTTGCTGGGCCGGCATCGGCTTCGGCGCCGGCCTGTTCCTGACGCCCTCGATGCAAGCCGACGTGATCGATTACGACGAGCTCCACACAGGCAAACGGCGCGAGGCGCAGTACACTGCGTTCTGGTCGATGCTCCCGAAGTTCGTCGCGATTCCGAGCGCGGCAGTTCCGATCGCGATTCTCGCCTCCCTTGGCTACATCCCCAACGCCATCCAGGTGCCGCGCGTCGTCTTCGCGATTCGGGCGATCTTCGCGCTCGGGCCGGCGACTTGCTCCGCTCTTTCATTCTTGATCGCCCGCCGGTTCCCGATCACCGAAACGATCCACCGAAAAATCCTTGACGGAATCGCGCTTCACCAGGGCGGCGAGGTAGCCATCGATCCATTGACCGGCGCGACCGTACCGCCGCCGACACCCGGTCACGACGAGGACGTCGGCTGGTTCCTCGACTACTTTTCCAGCGGCGAACTGAAGCGCTACCTGGCTCGCGGCGCGTCACAGCCGGTGCGCGACGTACTCACCGTGGCGGCGATGTCGATCGGGGTCACGATGCTCTCGGTTTTCTATGTCCTTCATCGCGTGAGCTCGCTGCGCGTCGACCCCGGCGCGATGACTTCGTTGATCGTCGTCGCGGGAGGGCTCGCATTCGCGATCTTCGTCTTCCACATGATGCGCCTTGGACCCGCGCGCCGGCTCGCCGCAGGTGAAGTGCCGGCCGACGTTGTACGCGCCCACCTCGGCCAGGTCGTCGACGCTCTCCAAACCGGAACGCCGGCGCCCGCCGTCGCGCCCAGTGTCGTCGGCGGCAGCTAGTTGATAAGAAATAAGTAGGGCGCGGGCCGACGCCCGCTGCCGCTCGCGCACAGAGACCGGAGGATTTGCAGATGCCGTCAATCCCTGTTGTGTCCGCCAACGACTCCTCGTCTCAGGTCGTCGCATGCCTCGAGCGCGACGGCGCGGTGGTCGTTACCGGCTTGACTGACAGGGCTACGCGCGACGCCATCTTACGCGAACTGGCACCGCATCTTGAAATCGTCGATCCCGACGCGAGCATCAACAAGGCCTATGAGGCCGACGGCGGAACTTCGGACTTTTATCCGGGCAAGACCAAGCGCATCACCGCGCTGGTCGCCCGCTCGGAAACCTTTCGCACCTTCGTGACGCATCCGCTGATACTGTCGGCGTGCGACGCGATCCTGAAACCCAACTGCATCCATTACCAGGTGCATGCGACCGCCGCGCTCAAGATTGGCCCCGGCGCGCGCGAGCAGGTGCTCCATCGCGAGGAGGATCCGTATCAATTCTTCAAAGTGCCGCGACCCCGGATGATCCTCGCCAGCATGTGGGCGATTACCGACTTCACCGAGGCCAACGGCGGCACTCTTATAGTTCCCGGCAGCCATCTCTGGCCCGCCGAGCGCGTCGCACGCCGCGATGAAGTCGTCGCGGCCGCGATGCCCGCGGGCTCGGTCCTGCTCTGGATGGGCGGCACGCTGCATGGCGCCGGCGCGAATCGCACCGATGAGTGGCGCTACGGCGTCTTCCTCTCGTATTCGCTCGGCTGGATGCGCCAGGAAGAAAATCAATACGTCGACGTGCCATACGAGATCGCGCGCACGCTCAGCAAAGAGGTGCGCGACCTCGTCGGCTACAGGATGCACATGGGAATCGGCTACTTCGACGTTTCGGTGAGAAGCAGGCGCGGCGAGAATAACTGATGCCGAAGATTTCCTATCGCGTGCGGCCGGAGACCGCCGTGCTGACCCGGGGCTTCGACCCGGAGTTGTCGGTCGGCTCGGCCAGGCCGCCGGTCTATCGCAGCTCGACGTTTGTCTTTCCAAGTCCAGAGGCGGCCGAGCGCGCATTCGGAATCGTGCTTGGCAAAATCCGTCCGCTCGGCGACGATCGCCCCGACCTGATCTATGCGCGCCTGAATCATCCCAACGCCGAAATTCTCGAGGAACAGCTCGTGCCGCTCGAGCGCGGCGCCAACTCCGCTGCCATCTTCAATTCCGGCATGGCCGCGATCTTCACCGTGATGCTCGCGTTCCTCGAGCGCGGCGGCTCGCTCATCTACACGCAGCCTCTGTACGGCGGCAGCCAACATTTGATCCACCAGGTAATCGAGCCGCTCGGTTTCGACGCACGCCCGGTGCCCGCGGGGAATACGAAAGCGCTGACCGAGGCGATCGCGCAGGCGAATAATCTGAGCCTCGTGCTGATCGAGACTCCCGCCAATCCCACGCTCGTGATGACCGATATCGCGCAAGCGTCCGCCGCAATCCAGCAAAAGAAGAAGCGCGCCCTGCTCGCAATCGACAACACTCTGCTCGGCCCGACGTTTCAGCATCCGCTGATTCACGGCGCGGACCTCGCGATTTACTCGGCCACCAAGTTCCTCGGCGGATTCAGCGACCTGCTCGCCGGCGCGGTGGTCGCGGCCGATCCCGAATTGATCCAGACGCTGACCGGGATGCGCGCGCTGTTAGGAAATATCCTGCAGGCTGACGAATGCTGGATGCTCGATTCGCGCCTTTCAACCGTCGCGCTGCGGATGAACCGCCAAAGCAAGAACGCGCAGCGCATCGCCGAGCAACTCGCCAAGCATCCGCGCGTCAAACGCGTCATCTACCCTTCCCTGTTCACCGACGCCGCGCAGATCGAGATTCGCGACGCGCAAACCGACTACCCGGGCTCGCTCGTGTCGTTGGAGGTTGAAGGCGGCAAGACCGGCGCCTTCGAATTCCTGCGCCGTTTGAAAATCGCCAAGAACGCCGTCAGCCTCGGCGGCGTCGAAACCCTCGTATGCCATCCGATGACGACCACCCACAGCGAACTCTCGCCCGAAGAATTGTCCGCCGCCGGAATCAGCGAGTCGTTGGTGCGCATCTCGATCGGCACCGAGCATTGGCGCGACCTGCTCGAAGAATTCACCCGCGCCCTCGGCTGAACAAGCCGCGGCGTTGTACCGCTCGTGACGTTAAACCGCGATCGTTCGAAACGAACGCCGGTTTCCTCTCGCCGGCCGCATCATTTGCTCCCGCGCGGAGCCTAGAATCAGTTACGGCACTACCGAACGAGGCTCACCAATGAAACCGCTAGAAGTTCTGGACCATCTGATCGAAATTTGCATTGACAGTGAAGATCGCTACCGGAGCGCCGCCAGCGATGTCGGCAAGGCGAATCTGGAACAGTTTTTCAACCAACAGGCGGCGGCGCGCAAGCACAACGCGGATGATCTTGACCTGGAGCGCAAGCGGTTGGGTGGAGGCGGAGAAGAATCGGGCACGTTTTTCGGATTTGTCGATCGAGCCGCGATGGACTTCAATGTGATCATGAGCATGGGCGACACTGGCGTCGTCGAATGGTGTCGCAAAGACGCTCAATCCGCGATCGACGAATACGAGGTGGCCCTGACAGAAGAATTGCCGCTGACAGCGCGCGCGGCGGTCACCTTGCAACTGGCTCAAAATCGCGCCACGCTCGCGTCGCTCGAGAAAGCATTGCGGACATACGGCGGTCCCAGGTCGTAGGCGTTTCGGGTCAGACTAATTTCATTCCGAGCGCGGCTTCGAGTTCCGCAATCGCCTGCGGCCCGCTCTCGACTTTGATCGTCGTCATGCCCATCGCGCGCGCGGGCTTCAGGTTGCCGCCGAGGTCGTCGAGGTAGACGCACGCGTCCGGCTTCACGCCGAGCTTCTCGCACATCATCAGGTAGATGCGCGGGTCGGGTTTGCGGATGCCGGCCTTTGACGATTCGATCAGTTCGTCGAACAGTTCCATGATCTCGCGCGAGTAGATCGAGCGGCTCGTTTGTACCGCCGCAGACGCGTCCGCCGGCATGTTGTTGGTGATGCATCCAGTCTTGAACCGCGACTTGATGCGCCGCAGCGCCTCGATCATCTCGGGGCGGAAGTCGCCCGCCAGCAGCGCGACGACGTCGCGGCCCGGAATCTCGTAGCCGAGCGTCCTCGCTTCGGCCGCAAAGGCCGCGTCGAAGCCTGCAAAGTCGATAACCGAGCGCTCGAACATCGCCCACGCGTTGTTCTCGTGATTGGTCGAGTTAATCTTGCGGATCACGCCAACCGGAATACCGCGTTCGCGCTCGTAGCGCGCGAAGGCCTCGAACGGCGAGCTAGTAAACACGCCGCCGAAATCCCAGATTACTGCCTCGATCACTTCACTCTCCGACATTCGATCCGCTGATCATCATCAAGTACGAATTGAACTATTACAAGCGATCGCCCGTCTGCTGCGCATCCTGTTGGAATTTGAGGCATCCTGCACCGCGCCGCGTTTGAAATCTCCAACTATTGCTTCAACATTCGATCCCGACGCGTGGGGCGCGGTCCTTGCACTGTTAGACAGGTTGATCTCGTGAGGGTCGTCACACGGCCTTCGAGATAAGCAACTCAAACTTTGGAGGACACGATATTGAGCGCAAGCTCGGCACGTCTGCAGGCTATCGAAGCCGTCACGACCTACCATCCCACCTCGGCGCCCCTGTCATTCGCGAACGTTTCGGCAAGTGAGCTTTTCGGTTCGAACGTCTTCGGCAAGGCGGCGATGAAGGAGCGGCTCCCCAAGCCTGTGTTCAAGTCGCTGATGAAGACGATCGAGACCGGATCGCGCCTCGACCCGGCGATCGCGGACACTGTCGCCTCGGCGATGCGCGACTGGGCGATGTCCAAAGGCGCCACACACTATTCGCACGTGTTTTATCCGCTGACCGGCTTCACCGCTGAGAAACACGACAGCTTCCTCTCGCCCGACGGCGAGGGCGGCGCGATCGCCGAGTTCTCCGGCAAGACCCTCACCCAGGGCGAGCCCGACGCGTCGAGCTTCCCCAACGGCGGCATCCGCAACACGTTCGAGGCGCGCGGCTACACGATGTGGGACGTCACGAGTCCCGCTTATATCCTCGAGAACCCGAACGGCACCACGCTGTGCATTCCGACCGCCTTCGTCTCGTGGACCGGCGAGGCGCTCGACAAGAAGACTCCGCTGCTGCGCTCGATGCAGGCGCTGAACAACCAGGCGCAGCGAATTCTGAAACTGTTCGGACATGTGAATCCAGCCCATGTCGTCTCCTTCGCCGGCTGCGAACAGGAATATTTCCTGATCGACCGGCATTTCTACTTCTCGCGGCCGGATTTGCTCGCCACCGGACGAACGTTGTTCGGAGCGTTACCGCCCAAGGGCCAGGAGTTCGAGGATCATTATCTGGGCGCCATCCCCGAGCGCGTGCTCGCCTTCATGCTCGAGACCGAGCGCGAGCTGTTCAAGCTCGGCATCCCGGCCAAGACGCGCCACAACGAGGTGGCGCCAGGGCAGTTCGAGCTGGCGCCGATGTTCGAGAACGGAAACGTCGCCGCCGACCATCAGCAGTTGACGATGGTCACGCTGAAGCGAGTGGCCGAGCGGTACGGGATGACTTGCCTGCTGCACGAAAAGCCGTTTGCGGGCGTTAACGGATCCGGCAAGCACGTGAACTTCTCGCTCGGCAATGCGACCCAGGGCAACCTGCTCGATCCGGGCGACAACCCGCACGACAACGCGCAGTTCCTGGTGTTCTGCGCGGCGGTCATCCGCTCGGTCCATCGATGGTCCGGGCTGCTGCGAGCGGTCGTCGCGTCCGCCTCGAACGACCATAGGCTGGGCGCAAACGAAGCGCCGCCGGCGATTATTTCGGTCTTCCTCGGCGATCAGCTCAACGACATTTTCGAGCAGGTGACCAAAGGCGGAGCTAAAAGTTCTAAGGGCGGAGAAACGTTGAAGGTGGGCGTCGACTCGCTGCCCGTCATTCCGAAAGACGCGGGCGACCGGAATCGTACGAGTCCTTTTGCCTTCACCGGCAATCGTTTCGAATTCCGCGCAGTCGGATCCAGCCAGTCGATCGCGGGCGCGATGATAGCGATGAACACGATCGTGGCCGAGTCGCTCGACTACATCGCAACCAAACTCGAGAAAGCGGCCGGCGACGATCCGGCGAAGCTCAACGGCGCCATCCAGAAGGTGCTCGAAGAGATCATGGCCGAGAACGGCAGCATCGTCTTCAACGGCAACGGCTACTCCGAGGCCTGGCACAAGGAAGCGGAGAGCCGTGGACTGCCTAACCTGCGCTCGTGTGTGGAAGCACTCCCGCTGCTCGGAAGCAAAGAGGCGATTGACCTCTTCGCCAAGTACGGCGTGCTGACCGAGCGCGAGACGCATGGCCGGATGGATGTGGACCTCGAGCAATACTGCCTCGTGGTGGGGCTCGAAGCGCGGACCGTGATCGAAATGGCCAGGACGATCATCTTCCCGGCGGCGATCCGCTACCAGGGCGAGCTGGCGCAGACCTGCGCGCATCTCAAGGCGGTCGGCTACGTGTTCGACACCGACACGCTCGACAAAGTCACGGTGCTGGTGAAGGACCTGCAGGACGGAATCGTAAAGCTAGAAGGGATGCTGGCCGAGGGCGGAGGACATAGCAAGCTCGATCACGCCAAGCATCTGTGCAACGCGGTGCTGCCGGCGATGGCGGCAGTACGCAAGACCGCGGACATGCTCGAAGGCATCGTCGCCGACGACCTCTGGCCGTTGGCAACCTACCAGGAGATGCTGTTCATAATGTAGGGCGGGATTCGAGGGGACTAGGGGGATAGGACGGCGACATTCACTAAAAGTCCTGGTTCATTCTCGTACGACCAGCCAACGGACTCTCTGGTCCAGGTTCCCCCTTTCCGCCCCGGAAAGAGGTCGGGGGACAGTCTGCTCCGGTTCCCCCCTTTCCGGCCCGGAAAGGGGGCTAGGGGGATAGGACGGCGGCATTCACTAGAGGATTTTTCTGTCCCCTTCCCCATTCTTTCTGGGGAAGGGGTTAGGGGTTAGGGGTTAGGGGTTAGGTTCCGTGCGCGCCTCGCGCACTCCGTCATCCTGACCGAAGCGAGCAACGCAATACCGGAAGCCAGGAGGTAGTGGCCTAATCTGGTTTTGGGTCGCTTTTCAATTCATCTGGAATGATGTCGGGGAACTGGTCGTGCAACCTCATCGATAACTTGACCGTTTCGCCCATGCTCTTACCTATAAATTGAACGTACTGTTTGAACTCTTCCTCTGACAAGTCGCCGCTCGGAATATGATGGCGCGCATGTACTCAACAATGGCGTCAAGACTGGACCGAACCCCACCCAAGAGGCAATCAATTCTCAGCGCGAAGTCTCGCTTCATAGACTCACCTCAGCAATCAATTCCTCGACCGACCATAGACGATCCCTCACGCCAGCGGCCATCGAGGGCTCCGCTTCCCTCCCACGTTCGTCGGGGGAGGGTCAGGGTGGGGGACCGATTGCGGCGCAATTGTCTGGTGCGCCGCATGTCTTGAATTATCCTAGCTCCGATTCTCCGCGGCGCCTGCTCCAGGAAGGCCAGGACTACCGGCCTGACAGGCGGAGTTCGCTGAGCCCTCGCAGCGCCATTGAGCCTCGGTATTCCAGCTTGGCATCCGGATTGGCCAATTGCAGACGCGGAAATTTTTCGAGCATCGATTCGATCGCGATTGCCCCTTCCAGCCGGGCCAGCGGCGCGCCCAGGCAGAAGTGGATTCCCTCGCCGAACGACACGTGCTCGTTGGGGTCGCGCGCGACGTCGAATTTTTCCGGACTTGGGAAATGCGCGGGGTCGCGGTTAGCGGCCGCCAGCAGGATGAAGGCGAGGCTGTTTTCAGGAATGTCGGTGCCGCCGACATTGGTCGCCGCCGTCGGCATCCGCACCGTCATCTGGACCGGAGGATCGTAGCGGAGCATCTCCTCGATTGCCGACGGGATCAGCTCGCGATTTGCGCGCAAGCGATCCTGCTGCTCGGGATACCGGCATAGCGCGAGCAGACCGTTGCCGATCAGATTGGTGGTCGTTTCGTTTCCTGCCAGCAGCAGCAATACCACGAACGCGAGCAGCTCGTTTTCGCTGAGCGCGTCGGATTCGTCGCGAGCGGTGATCAGCGCGCTGATCAAGTCGTCGGCGGGATTCGCGCTGCGCTGCTTGATCGCCTCCGCCAGGTAGCGGCGGAGCTCATCCTTGGCGGCGAGGCCGGCGGGAGAGGGGCCGGCCGCCATGTCCTGGCCGAATGAACTGATCATATCGTTCGACCATTGCTTGAATTGGGCGTGATCGGCCGCCGAGACTCCCAGCAGCTCCGCGATCACGATCACCGGCAGCGGATTGGCAAGCATGGCCATCGCTTCGACTTCGGAGGAGCCAATCGCCTGGCTCAGCAGCTCGTTGGTTATTTCCCGGACTCGCGGCTCGAGCTCGCGCACGCGCCTCGGCGTGAAGGCCTTGCTGACCAGCTTTCGCAGTCGGGAATGCACCGGAGGATCGGCGGTGAGGATAGTCGGCGCGCCGCCGAACGGATCGATGCGCTCGCGAAAAGGAATCTCCGGGCGGCGAACGGTGAAGCGTTCGTGGTCGTGCAGAACGGTCATCACATCGGCATAGCGGGCGATAATCGTCGTCGGCATGAACAGCTTGAGCTGGCGCGGAGGACCGTCGAGCAGCGCGGGAAAGTGCGGGTAAGGATTCGCACGGAAGTCAGGATCGAACGGATTGAAATAGAAATCTGACATTGGCGCCTCCCGGGGAATCGGAACTTTATTGTAGTGAAACCCGCGGTGGGTTTCACACTTCCTTCGGCAGGGGTGACCCCTGCACCCAGTCCCAAGAAGAACAGATGCGGGCGGAGTTCACCCTGAGTACTCGTAAGGTCCCTGTTAGAACTTTTTTTGTGTCATTCTTGAGCGAAGCGAAGAATCCCGGCTCCTTCTTACCTCGCCCGTTCTTTTTACGGGAGAGGCGGCCGGCCGCATCGCGGCCGGTAGGTGAGGGTTCTGCGGCCGCAGCAGCAACTACTTTTTTCCGGTTGCTTGAGCGGCGACTGATGTTGGTGCTCTAATCGGGCCTCGACATCAAAATATTGAGCCAGTAGAGGAACCGCCATGGCCTATGCACCCGACAACCGCCCGATCTACGACGCCGACAGCCACATCATGGAGCTTCCCGATTTCCTGCAGAAGTACGCGGACCCTGACCTGCGCGCGGAAATTCCCGCGGTCAGCTACAGCGCGTCGCTGGTCACGGATGAGGAAGTCGCGGAAATCATGGCGCGTGGCGGACGGCATACTGAACAGCACGTCGCAGAGATGATCGCGCTCGGCGATAATTTGATCGAGCGCTCGAAAGAGATCCAGGCGCTCGGCGCGTTCGATGGGCGCGAACGCTCCAAAGCCATCGACATGCTCGGTTTCAAGAAACAGCTCGTGTTCGCGACGCATAGCGTGGCGATGCCGTTTTCACCGAGCTCGAAGATTGCCGCGAAGCTGCGCTACGGCGCCGCGCGCGCGCACAATCGGCACATGGCGGACTTCTGCGCGCATGACGCGCGCCTGATGGGGGTCGCGATCGTGCCGCTGGAAGAGCCGGAACTCGCGCTCGAGGAACTCGAGTTCGCGCTCAAGAGCGGCGCGAAAGCTATCTGGGTGCCGCATCACGCGTGCGGCGGCCGGTCGCCCGGCCATTTCGAGCTCGATCGTTTCTGGGCGAGGCTGGTCGAGTCGAATACTCCGTTCGTGATGCACGTCGGCGGCTCGCCGCTGCAACTCGACAAGGCCTGGATCAACAACGGTCGTCCGCCGGTCAAAGACTGGATGGGCGGCGGCGAGAATCTTCGCACCAAAGATATGGCGGTGCTGCACGAGGGGCCGGAAACGTTCCTTTCGATGATGCTGATAGACGGCGTTTTCGAGCGTTTTCCGAAGCTGCGCGGCGGATGTATCGAGCTCGGCGCCGGATGGGTGCCGTCGCTGCTCGTGCGGCTGGACTGGGTGGTGAAGATTTGGAGCAAAACTGACGCGAACCTTGCCCGCTTCACACGCAAGCCGTCCGAGCAGCTCACGCAGCAGATGGCGTTCACCCCGTTTGTGTTCGAGGACGTCGGCGCGCTTATCGATCAGTCAAACCCGGAGCTGTACCTGTTCTCGACCGACTATCCGCATACCGAGGGCGGCCGCAACCCGATCGCGCGCTTCGAGGCGGCGCTCGGAAATCGGCCCGAGCCGATTCGCGAGCGGTTCTACTCCGAGAATTTCCTCCGGATTTTTTCAGAGGCCCGTGCCTAGCAGCTCGAAGGAAATAAGCATGATATCCACTCAGCGGCGGCGGACTTGAGAGAGTCCGCCGCCGCTTTTGTATGCGCACGCATCTGCTTGAGGCTCGGTCACGCTCCGGCGCGGCCCGGCCGCATTCGCACAATCTGCCGGATACCCGACGCCGTGGACTGCGAGTCACGAACGCATTCGCGCAGTACCCCGAGATAGCCGCGCGTCACGTGCACGGATTCCTTGAAGTCGCCCTTCGACATCAGGACACGATGAAGCTCCGGCAGCCGATAGAACGGAACGCTCGGATAGAAGTGATGCTCGATGTGATAGTTGACGTTCTTCGGGGCAACGAAAATGTGATTGAGCAGGGACGCGCGCGTCGACCTGGTCTGCGCGTAGGCGTTGGCGCGGCCCTCGATGGCGGAATGCTCGGCGATACTGCGGACGCGGAAGATCACGATCAGCCAGGTGAACAACGGTACAAACCAGTACATCAAGAGAACGTGAAGCGCGCCGAACCATGCGAACATCGCGACGACCGCCGCGTAAAATCCGTATCGAGTCGCCAGAAAGCCGCGGCTGACTCCGGTGTCCCGCGATAAAAGCATCACCGCCAGCTTCAGATAGTAGATGGCGCCGAGCCCGGATACGTCGCGCAGCATCAACATCGTGAGCCGCCGCCGGTGCTGGGGAAAGACCCAAGTCGCGTCGCCCTGCCGGCGCGCCCAGTCGGGATCCTGGCCGGTATTCAAATGGCGATGATGCGCGAAATGGTTCTTGCGGTAAGCGCGCGCCGAAATCAGGTTCGGCCATGCCAGGATGATCTCGGCGGTCCAGTCGTTGAGGCGCCGGCCTCTGAACAGGCGATAGTGAACGCCGTCATGCATCAGAATGAGCAGCGCGTGTTGCCGCGCTCCAATGAACGCGACTGTCAGCAGGTACACGACGGGGTTGAAGAAGCGTCGGCATAGACAGACTGCCGCCAGTATCAACGTCCATTCGGCCAGGATGTGAAAGGTACTTCTGACCGGGCTCAGAGCGGACAATTCGTGCAGCTCGTCGCGCGTCAGCTTGATTGGAATATTGCCCGCAAAGTCGTCCGACGGACGACTATCTGCGAGTCGTTCGCTTGCCAAATCGATGTTCATATTTTTCCTCGTTTCGTTTTTCGGATTGAGAAGTCAATTCTTCGGAAGCCTGAGAGCCGGATTACGGCTGGGCGTGCGCGGCAGGAATTTCCTCGACTCTAACTGCAAAGCGATTCGCCGCCGGCCTCAACCGATCGGAATTGTCGAACCTGATAGTCAGATAGTTGTCCGGGCTTTCGATCTTCAACCGATGAACGTTCGAGGTTAGCTTCGCCAGCGCTTCCCCTTCGAGAATCATCGGCTGAACCCATGGCAGACCCTGACCGGGGCATTCGAGATACGGATACTCGACAGGCGCGCCCGCGTTGACGAAGCCCATCGCGGTGTAAAATCCGCCGTGACTTCCGACCGCCAGATAGACCAGCACCGCGCGCGGGTTTCGTCGAACAACCTGAACCGCGATGCCGCGCCAGGCATGCATACCGGCGCCGCGCGTCAACGACCAATGGTCGCTGCACTCCAAAACGGACCGCGGCGCGAAATGCGAGAGATCAGGCTCGCGACAGCTCTGCGGAAAGGTCTCGAGGTCATGCAGCGCGACTCCGGCCATCATGCGTTCCGCCGGGCCATGTTCCGTCTCGAACAACCCGTAAGTGTCCGTGGCGTTCAGACGAACCATATTTCCCGCATGGGTGGCGCCCGCATCCTGGTAGCTGGCGCCATGTCGGGCGCGCGCGTCGGCTAGTCGCCGGGCGAAAACGTTTCGCTCGCCTTCTGTGGTTAAGAGGCGCAATTCCATTGGTAATCTCCTTTTTCTGATGAGCGATTGCAAAAATGGATGGCAAAAATGGAAAGGGAGGTGCGGATGGATCGGGGCGCGGCGGCGGCCCGCGGCTCTTCGCCGCTTGAGTCGGAATCATCGGACGGCGATGCTGAACCGCAAAAAGTTGACTCTTTAGCGGTCCGAATTTCGCACATCCGATCATTAGAACAGTAGACCTGGGGTCACTTTTAGCTCTATTCGCTAACACATAGTCAACAGGTGGCACGAAGAAATCTCGGCTTCTTTTCCCAGCCTGTTTTGTGTTAAGTAAACAATACGTTGGCAGCGTCTAGACAGGTTGTGTTGATTTTACAGAACCACTGTCCGGTCTGCTGAAGGAAGGGTGACAATCATCGTGACAAGAAAGAGTTCTTCGACTTTCGACGGATTAGCAGCCGATATAGTGAAGACCAGCGAGGCTTCACGCTCTTTGTCGTCCGCTTCCCGCCGCGTCCATTCGGAAATTCGGTTTCTCGAACAACATGACTACGCGCGCCCGTTGCGTAGATCGCTGGGACGCGGCGAGGTTCGAGCAATAATCGCGGAAGCCAGACATTCGGTATGGCCGCATTTGAACGAAGAACCCGTGAGACTGGTTTCGCCGGGGGAATTCACCCGATTCTGGTCGGGGTTGGGAGTTCAGTTCCGACTGACCAGGCTGAGTGGACCCGCGGGGCTTGCCCTATTGGGGTTCTACGTGCGAAAAATGGGCGGGTCGCGGCTGCCTCTGATTTGCGTGAACACGGCGCATCATCCGGCTGCGGTCGGTGCGGCATTTTCTCACGAAATGGGCCATCACCTGACCGGCCAGCTCTTTGATTCGCACAGAGACCACGCTCAGCTCTTGGCCTATACCTCCTACGGGGAGCATCTGGAGGATCCGGAGGAGTTGGCGGCGGACGTTTTGGTGAGCTTGGGCGTGTATCCGAAATCAGTTGCGCTAAAGATTTTTATGAACACCGAGAAAAAGAAAACTCCGAGATCCGCCGCTGAAGATCTTCCGGGGGCGGTATCTGCGACGGTGCTCAAATACTTCGAAGTCCGATATGGTCTCAGTTTCGGCGAAAGGTTGCCCTCTACCAGGAAACTTCAGTACCTGGCTGGACTGATTCATTTTGCAAAATTGAGACGCGCCCTGCTTGCCGAGTACGATCTATGAGCCAGAAGAACAGTCTCGGGCGACTGATCAAACAGAAACGCAAAGAACTCGATCTGACGCAGCGCGCGCTCGCTAAACAGCTCGGCGTCGAAGCAAGCCACGTCGCATACCTCGAGAGCGGAAAGCGCAAGCCGTCGTTGACGCTGATGGCCCGGCTCGAAGACGCGCTTGGCGTCAGCCGACAGCAGATTTTTCTTCTCACGCATCCCGAGGCTGCCGCCGTGGTGAATCCCACCGACAGTATCCCACCGCGCGAACGACCCGCTGACGAGTGGCGTCAGTTCATCACCGATCGTGCCTTCGTCAAGCGGCATCAGATCACGCGGCGCGAACTTCGAGCGTTCAAGGAATTGAGCCTGCTTGGCTACGTCCTTTCGCGACATCAATTGTTGGCGATCCTGACGATGATTCGCGAGCCCCGCGATGGCTAGCGACGACGCCTGAGCTTTCCTGACGTTCTCCTGCCAGCGCGCCTCGAGGGGCGCGCGAGTTTTTCCACAATTCCGAATCGAAATGCGGTCGCGGCACTCATGCCGATGCGCGACAATTGCGCGAATTCGTACTAGATCATCAGCGAGGCTGCAGTGCAGAAATTTCACGAAATTCCCGACAGTCCGGCGGGACGCCAGCTGGCGTGGTATCTCGAGCGCGTCAGCTCCGCGGGCGAAGGCGCGTCCGAGGCCGAACTCGACGCTCGATGCGCGCTGAAGATGTCTGTGCGCGCGCCGTTTCCGTATCCGCACGAAGTGATGACGGGCGGATGGAAGCGATGCTGCGAGAGCTACGGCGATTTCATGGTGGCGTCGGTCGAGCAGAGGTCGGACTTCCACCTGGTAGCCAGACTCGAAAGCGCCGACAACAAGAAATTTCGGCTGTCGATCGAGGTCGAAGACCGCGAGCCTTATCGAATCACCATGCTCAATCGCGAGCGTATCCTGGATTTCGAGGTAGTGTCGCGCGAAGCGACGATTGCGGACGCGGCCGTGCTCGCGGACATCGAGCGGCGATGCCCAATCGTGCTTGGCGACGGCGTCACGATGACGATCGAGCGTGGCGACGACTACTTCGCGTTCACGCGGCTGATGGACAACTTCGTGGTCGCGCTGGGTTCCGTGGATGGAAAGCCGGCGGGCGTCAACGTGGCCGCGCTGCATACCGTGCGGGTCGGAGGGCGCAATTATCGCGCGCACGCGTTCGCGCATCTGCGCATTCTCCCGGAGCACCAGAAGAAAGGCCTGTGGGGCGCCATAAACCGCGTAATCGATGAGAGGTATCCGGAGGGATCGGCGGACGGAAACACCGCATACCCGTCGGTCGACAATGCCGCGATGTTGCGAGGTTTTGCCGGGGCGCCCCGATGGAGCATGCATCAGATTCGCGCGCAACTCCCTTGCGCGTCGCTGGCAGGTCCGCAAATCGGACGACCCGCGACGCCCCGTGATACATCGCGAATCGTTGACATCCTGAACGCAACGCACGAATCCGACGAGATGTATCTGCCGTACACCGTGGACTCGTTCACCGCGCGCGTCGAGCGGTCGCCGCGCGACTACTGCTGGGAGCGGGTGCGGATGACAGATCGCGCGGCGGTGGGCGTGTGGCCTTTGGGCGACTCGGTGCGGTTTATCATCGAGTCGAAGGGCAACCGCGTCGAGTCGCGGCGCGGTCTCGCGCTGGATTGGGGATTTTTACCGGGCGCGGAAGACGAATTCGAGGCGCTTCTCCGCGCGCAGTGCGGATGGCTGTCCGATCGCGGTCTGGACCGACTGTCGCTGTTCACCTCGGAGGCGTCCGCCGGATACGAGCGCGTGCGCGCGCTGGCGAGCGAGTTGGAACGGTACGTGGTGATTTCATTCGGCATCCCGGAGCCACCGGGCGCCTCCGCCCGCGGCTTGTACGTCGATCCGATTTACTTTTAGGATCACACACTGGCCGCGGAGCAGTTCGCACAGTAGCATCACGGTAAAGTTGATCGACGCAAACGAGGAGAGGCCATATGGAACTGGCACCCAAGCGGGCCGGATTCGCGCCCGAACGAATCAATCGAATCACCGAACACCTGGACAAGAACTATATCGCGCCCGGTAAAATCGCGGGCTGCCAGACGCTGGTCGCAAGACACGGCCACGTTGCCTATTTCAAATCGCAAGGCTTGATGGATCGCGAGCGCCGCAAGCCGATGGCGGACGATACGATCTTCCGGCTCTATTCGATGACCAAGCCGATCGCGTCGGTGGCTCTGATGACTCTCTACGAGCAGGGTCACTTTCAGCTCAACGATCCAGTGTCGCGTTTCATTCCGGCGTGGCGCGATCAGAAGGTGTGGGTGTCGGGTGAAGGCGCGAGCATGGAGACTGCCGCGCCGGCGCGGCCGATGACGATGCGTCACATGCTGAGTCACAGCGGCGGACTTACCTACGGCGCCACCAATCATCCCGTTGACCGTGTCTATCGCGAAGTCGGCGTGGGACGCGGCGCGGGCGAAACGCTAAGCGGGTTTGCGGACAAGCTCGCGAAGGTGCCGCTGCGTTACCAGCCGGGGGAGCATTGGATGTACTCGCTGTCGACGGACGTATGCGGCTACCTGGTCGAGAAGATTTCCGGAAAGCGTTTCGACCAATATCTGCAAGAGACGATTTTCGATCCGCTCGACATGAAGGACACGTCGTTCATGGTGGCGCCGCGCAAGACGGATCGTTTCGCGGCTAACTACGAGCGACAGGCCGACAAAACGCTTAAGCTCATCGACGATCCGGAGCGCAGCAACTATCTCAAGCAGCCCACCTTCTTTTCGGGCGGCGGAGGACTTACCGGTACGACGGCGGACTACTTGCGCTTTTGCGAGATGCTGCGGCGCGGCGGCGAACTGGGCGGCGCGCGCATCCTGGGACCTCGCACGATCGAATTGATGCATCGCAACCACCTCGCCGGCGGCAAAGACCTAAGCCAGATGGCGATTGGCGCGTTCTCGGAAACTGCGTACGAAGGCGTCGGGTTCGGGCTCGGCTTCGCGATGACGCTCGGCCAGGTCGAGGCCGGCGGTCTCGGCGGGGGCGAGTACTACTGGGGCGGCGCGGCGTCGACTATCTTCTGGGTGGATCCGAAGGAAGATATGGTGGTGATTTTCATGACCCAGCTGATGCCGTCGGCCACCTTCAACTTCCGCGGACAACTCAGGAACATCATCTATTCGGCGATCACCGAGTAAGTGGGCGAGGAGACCTTGAATGAAAGCTGCGGTCTATTATCAAAACGGCGGTCCGGAAGTCCTCAAGTACGAAGATGTTCCCGATCCCGAGTGTCATCCCAAAGGCGTCGTGATTCGCGTCGAGGCTGTAAGTATCGAGGGCGGCGACACGCTCAATCGTTGGCATGGCGCGCTGTTCAGTAAGCCTCATGTTGTTGGCTACCAGGCCGGCGGCGAGATTGTCGAGGTAGGTTCGGAGGTAACAGACCTTAAGGTAGGACAGAAGGTCACCACCGTTAATGCTATGGGTTCCCATGCGGCGCTGCGATCCGTGCCGGCGCGCAACGCATGGCCTGTGCCGCGCGGATTCGACATCAAGCTGGCCGCAGCCATCCCCGTGCCATTCGGCACCGCGGACGATTGCCTCTTCGAATTCGGCAAACTGAAGGCGGGAGAGACAGTGCTGGTGCAGGCAGGCGCGAGCGGTGTAGGCGTCGCGGCAATTCAGCTTGCCAAGCGAGCGGGTGCGACTGTGCTGGCGACGGCATCGAGCAACGAACGGCTGGAGCGGCTGAAGCCGCTAGGTCTCGATCATGGGATCAACTATAAGACTGATGACGTCGTAAAGTCGGTCATGAAGATTACCCATAACCGGGGCGTCGACCTGGTTGTTGACCCTGTAGGTGGCGCGACGTTGCAGGGCAGCCTGCTATCACTCGCCTATCGCGGGCGGGTCTCGATGGTCGGCGCCGCGGGACGGGAAGCCATGACGGTTGATGTATCGTCGTTGATGGCGGGCAATCGTTCCTTGACCGGAGTTTTCCTGGGCGCCGAAATAGGCACCGACCGTGCCCACAACATGATCCAGCGGCTGATCGACGAGGCTGCGCGAGGCGAATTGAAGGTCGTGATCGATCGAACCTTTCCGCTGTCGGAGGCTGCCGCGGCGCACGCCTACATCGAAAGCCGGCAAGCAGTGGGCAGGGTGCTTCTAATTCCTTAGGTTACAGTTTTCGCAGATTCAGTTAGCGAAGAATGCCGGCGGCAGCTAAAGCAAAACCTCGTATCGAAGCGTCGATTCCTGCACCGCAGCCAGTCAGAGGGTGGTGGGGGATTCCCATTTCGTCGCGGCTCAGCGCGGAAGTCCCTGGGCTGATGCTGCTAGGGCTTGCGCTAATCGTCAATGCAGTATTGCTCTGGCCGGAGGTTCGCATTGAGCGGGTGCCGGTCAACGACCTGAGCTTCCATATCGCAGCATCGAAACGCCTGGCTGACAGTCTTACCACGGGTGACTCGTTCCTTGACCCATGGATGTCGCAATGGGCGCTGGGATATCCGCTGTGGCACTTCTATCAGCCGCTCCCGCACATGGTAGCGGGGTTGTGGCTTTCGATAACGAGTCATTTCGCTTCGGCACCGGCGTCATTCGCGGTGCTCTACTATCTGTTGATGGTAGTGTTACCAGCTTCTACCTATCTGGGTGCGCGCCTATTAGGTCTTGAGCCGCTCGCCGCGGGTTTCGCGACAATTCTTATCCTGGGCGTTAGCGAGGTCGGCGACCTCAGCCGCTATGGGCTGTCTTACGGCGCGTATGTTCGACGCGGTTCCGGCCTGTACACGCAACTGATGTCCTACAACCTGCTGATGCCGGCGCTAGGACTCGCCAACTACTCGCTCAACACGGGCCGGCGGCGAATCCTGGCGGCTTTCCTGATTGCGGCTACCGCACTGTCACACGTGGTGTTCGGCTACGCGCTAATTGTCTCGATAGCAGTCATCGCGCTGGTCGGACCGCGGGGCGACCGCTCGCGGCGAGTCGTCCGCGCCGCATCGATCCTGATTCCCGCCGTCATCCTGCTCGCGTGGTTCGTCGTTCCGATGCTGCTCGCCAGCGGCGAGGCGAACCGCTGCCGCTGGGATGATGTTTGGAAATTCGACTCTTGGGGATCGCGCAACATAATCAACACGCTGTTCTCGGGGCGCTTTTTCGACGACGGCCGCCTACCTGTTATGACGCTGTCGATTGCGGCGGCGTCGCTGATAGCGCTGTATCGGTGGAGAAGGCCGATGCCGCGACGCCTGCTGGTTCTCACCGCGGTGTGGCTAGCAATTTTTTTCGGCCGCACGACCTGGGGATACTTCATGCTCGCGCTGGGACTGCCCGGGACGTTTCACGTCAGCCGTTTCGAATCGGTTTTCGAACTGTTCGCCGTGCTGTTGACGGCCTGGGCGTTTGCCCAAATCGCCAAGGTCGCCTGGCGGGCCGGATCCGCAGCTAAACTCGCGACCGTGATCGCATTGGGCGCCATGGCTATCGTTATTTTCGCCGAGCGCTCGAGTTACCTGCGCCTGAACAACCTATGGGGCGACGAAAGTCTTGCCGAGATCGCGCGCGAGGGCCCCGATCTCGACGCGTCGCTGGCTGACATCCGCACGATAATGCGCGAGCGCCCGGGCCGCGTGTGGTGCGGTCCGACCGGAATGTGGGCCAGGAGTTTCCTAATCGCGGCGTCGCAGCCGTATTCGTTTCTGACGCTGGCCGGCTTCGATGAGCTCAGCTTTCTCTATCACAGCTTGTCGTGGGGCGCTGACGTGACGGCCGAACTCGACGAGAAGGATCCTTACCAGGCCCAGCTATTCGCGATGCGGGCGGTGCTTGCGCCTGTGACTCACACAGCGCCCCCCAATTGGAAGCGTCGCGCAGTTCACGGCCAGCTCGCCGTCTACGAAGCTTCCACTGAGGGCTACTTCGGCCTGGTGGATATTGGCGCGCGCTACAATGGTCCCTTGTCGAGCGTGCTCAACCGCGACTGGGGATGGATGCAGAATCCCGGGGTGCGCGCCGGCGCGGTGGTCGCGCTCGGAGGCGATCTCAAGGGAGTGCCGGAATGGAAAATGTTTCAAGCGCTGCCCCCGCCCGATCCGCGATTTTTGACTCCGCGCGGAGCAGTAGTTTCCGAAAGCAAGCAGGGTGAGACCTACAGCGCCCGAATGGCATTGCTTCGACCCTGTTACGCGTTGCTCAAGATCACTTACTTTCCAGGCCAGGAAGCCACCGTTGATGGTAGGCCCGCGCCAATCTATCGGGTCTATCCCGATTTCTGCGCGATCCCGGTCGGCGCAGGGGAACATCAAATCGAAGTGCGATACCGTCCCGGACCTATCAAGCCGATATTGCTGATCGCCGGCTTCATCCTGGTGGGATTGATCGCGCAAGCGATGCGACGGCCGAGCTACGCCGCGATGGAACGCAGGATTACCGCGCGGCTGGCGGAAGTCGCGACCCCTTGGGATACTCCCAGGACGCGGACAGCGCTGGCGCTCGCAGTTCTGATCCTGCTCTTCACGCACACCCTGTTCGGCGGCAAACTGATCGATGGCCATGACTCGCTCGAGTACCCGCCGCGGCTGACTGAATTCGCCAAAATACTTGGCGACCATCAATTCCCGCCGGTATGGGCGCCGGATCTCGGCGCTGGGCATGGACAGCCGCTTTTCGAGTTCGCGCCGCCTCTTATCTACGCGATTGCGTTGCCTTTCTTCAAAGTCGGCTTCTCGCTTGCGAACTCGCTTCAATTTGGATCGGCAATTCTGTTCGCTCTCGGCGCGATCGCGATATTCCTCATAGGCCGAGAACTCTCGTTTTCCCGTGTCGCGTCGATCTGCGCCGCAGGCGCATGGCTGTTCGCGCCGTATCAGTCTCTGGACATGTACGTGTCTGCGCGATTCGCCGAGTCGTCCGCTATTGCAGTGGCTCCCGTAGCGCTGCTCGGGCTGATAGCGGCGCTTCAACGCCCGACCGCGATCAGTGTGCTGCTAGGCGCGCTTGCTGTGGCGATGTTGCCGTTGGCCCACAATGCGATCGCGCTCCTGATGTTTCCGGCATTCGCGGCGATCATCGCGGTTCGCTCCATCGTCTCCGATCATCGGCTGAAAACCGCTGCGGCCGGCGCTGGCGTGATGGTCGGTGGGCTGGGACTCAGTGCGTTCTTCTGGCTCCCGGCACTCCTCGAACGCGACTTGGTCAAGACCGATCTTCTGCGCACCGGCTTCCTCAATTGGACCAACTACATTATCTGGCCGTCCCAGTTGTTTTGGTCGCCGTGGGGATTCGGCTACGCGTCACGCGGTCCGACCAACGGTATTTCGTACTCACTAGGACTCGCTCACATAGCTTTGGCGGTCGCGGGACTCGTTATTGCTATACGCGCGGCCAATCGCACCCGCCGCCTTGATGCTATCGTCTTTGCCGGCGCGGCGACTGCAGCCGCGCTGCTAGCCACCGATTTGTCGTGGACGATTTGGGAGCACGTCGACACGCTGCAATACCTCGCTTATCCGTGGCGCACCTTATGCGTTCCGGCGCTGTTCATGCCTCTGCTGGCGCTGTACGCGTTCGAACGACTAGGCCCCCGGCTGGCGTGCGTCGCGCTTCTAGTCGTTGTGCTGCTCAACGTCGCGCACACCGCACCCAAGGGAATTGTGACTTACGATGAAGACTACTACGCGGCAGACTCAATCGCTCACCTGGGTCTGAACACGTCGACTCGCGAAGAGTACGAGCCGCGAACCGTGCAATACCGTCCTTACTTCGACAGCGTCCTGCTCAAAGGCGTCCGCTCCACGCCCGTCGTACATCAACTTGCCGTCAACTCGCACAGCCAGTCGTTCACAGTCGATGCGAGCGAACCCGCGCTCATGCAGGATTCGATTTTCGACTATCCGGGATGGACAGTGCTGGTCGACGATCGGGAAGTTGCGACTTCGCCTGCATCAGTCAGCGGCGAGATAACCTTCACCGTTCCGGCCGGGACACATAGCGTACAAGTCGAGCTGCGCCCTACTCCCATCCGTCGATGGTCGCTCTATGTGTCCTTAGTCACCGTCGCTTTCATGATCGCGTTCACGATGTTCGCGCTCTTCACGGGCCGGAATCGCGCTGAGCCTGTCGAAGAACCCGCACCTAAAAGAGTTGCTAAGGCTCGCACCAGGAAATCCCGCCTCTAGGCGGCGAATATTTCCTCGAAGAAATCGGCCATAGCCTTCCACGATCGCGCGTCCACGAGTTTGTTGTAGCCGATGCCGGGCATCCCGAGGCTGTCCGAATTCGGGTTCGTGAAGCTGTGCTTTGCGCCTCCATAGGTGATCACCTGCCAGTCGGCGCCGGCTTTGATCATCTCAGCCTCGAAGGCGTTGACCTGCTCGACGGGGATCAACGTGTCATCGGCGCCCGTGCAGACCAGGACTTTCGCCTTTACCTTTCCAGCCTCTGCCGGTCGCTGCGTCTGAAGGCCGCCGTGAAAGCTGACGATGCCCTTGAGTGGCGCGCCGTCGCGAGCGAGTTCCAGCGAGAACGTGCCGCCCATGCAAAAGCCGATCGCGGCGAGTCGACTGGCGTCGGTCTGCGCCAATGATGCTAGATGATCGAGTGCGACTCGGCCGCGTTTGCGAAGTTTCGCCGGGTCCGCGAATAGCGGTCCCGCATGCTTCATCGCTTCTTGCAAGTTCGCGAGTTCGATGCCGTTGCCGTACGGATCGCCGGCGAACGCGACGTATCCAAGGTCTGCAAGCCGCTCGGCGCGCTTCTTCGCATGTTCGCCCAAGCCGAAAGCTTCCGGCATCACGAGAACGCCGGGGCGTTTGCCCGACTTCTTGTCTTCGAAAGCAAGATAGCCGCGCAGGGTAACGTCGCCGTCCTTGTAGTCGATTGTCTCTGTCTTCATGAGAATCTCCGATGGTTGCTAATCAGCGCCATCTTGCACGATTCGACCATTTTCTGGAAGCCGCGAAATAGTTGTAAGTTATCGCAGATCTAGGGTCGAGGAGACGAAGGATTTCACGGCGTTCCGCGAGTTTTGCCAGGAGTTGGTCTATGGCAGATCCCGATTTCAGTCAGTTCAAGCTCGTGCACAAGGGCCATTCGTTCGAGGAATTCCACGAAGGCCAAGTCTTCGAGCATCACTGGGGCCGCACGATAAACGCCGGCGACAATTCGCTATTCACCACCGCGACGCTCGCGCATTGCCCGCTCTACTTCAACGCCGAGTATGCGCGCGCGCACGGTCATCCCGACGTGGTGGTAAATCCGATGCTGGTCGCGTGCACGGTGGTCGGCCTTTCGGTCGAGGACTTGAGCGAAGCCGGCGGACCGTTCCTCGGCATCAACGGTTTGGAATTTCATCGCCCGGTCTATCCCGGCGATACGCTGAACGCGCGCAGCACGGTGGTCTCGACACGCGAATCCGCCAGTCGCGGCAACTTCGGAATCGTCACGTGGCGCACCGAAGCCCGCAATCAACGCGACGAACTGGTCATCAGCTACGAACGCACCAACCTGGTCGCCAAACGAAGAGGAGCGCCATTGTGAGTTACATGACCGACGAGCGGCGGATGATTCAGAGTGCGGCGCGCGACTTCGCGATGAACGAAGTTCTGCCGATTGCGAACAAGCTCGACCCCGAGCAAGGCGACATCCCGATGTCGTTGCGGGACAAGCTGGCCGAGATGGGCTATTTCGGCGTCGTCATCCCGGAGGAATACGGCGGGCTTGGCCTGGGTGCGTTCGAGTACGCGCTGATCACCGAGGAACTCGCGCGCGCATGGATGAGCGTCGCGAGCATAATCGCGCGCGGCAACGGACTCGGCGGCGGATTCACGGCGGCGCAGCGGCGTGAATATCTGCCGCGGATGGCGCGCGGCGAATTTCTCGGCGCGGCTGCGCTGTCGGAGCCGGACGCGGGCTCCGATCTCGCCAACGTCTCGTGCAAAGCGACGCGCGACGGCGACGGCTGGATGCTCAACGGCACCAAGACCTGGTGCACGTTCGCCGACGGCGCCGATTTCATCTCGGTGCTGGCGCGCACCAAGCAGCCGTCCGACCCGCGCCGCCGCCACGAGGGCATCAGCCAGTTCCTGGTGCTGAAGGAGCGCGGCAAGTTTCCGCCGGGGCTGACCGGCTCGCCGATTCGCAAGATCGGCTACTTCGGCTGGAAGACGTGGGAGCTGCACTTCGACAACTTCAAGCTGCCGGCTGACGCCTTGCTCGGCCGCGAGCGCGAAGATCGCGGCGAAGGCAAGGGATTCTACGGCGCGGTCAGCGGGCTCGAGGTGGCGCGCGTGCATACCGCGGCGCGTGCAATCGGGCTCGCGCGCGGCGGCCTCGAGGACGCACTGGCATACGCGCAGAAGCGAGTCGCGTTCGGGCAGCCGATCGGAGAATTCCAGGCGATTCGGTTCAAGCTGGCGGAAATGGCGACCGAGATCGAGGCGGCGCGGCAGCTTATGTACTTCGTCGCGACTGAAGTTGATAGCAAGCGGCGATGCGACAAAGAAGCTTCGATGGCGAAGCTGTTCGCCTCCGAGATGGCCGAGCGCGTCACTAGCCAGGCGCTGCAAATTCACGGCGGCTACGGCTATACCAAAGACTTCCCGCTCGAGCGCTACTGGCGCGACGCGCGACTGACGAAAATTTTCGAGGGTACTTCCGAAATCCAGTTGCGGATCATCTCCGATCGCCTGCTGCCGAGGGTAAAGAAGTGAGTACATCAATCTCGAAGCTGACCGGCGCGGGCAATTACTTCGAAGATTTCGAGGTCGGTGCGAAAATGCGTCACGCACGCGGCACCACTATCGGCGAGATCGAAAATCAGATGCTCACGAAGCTGGTGCTGAACACCGCCGACGGCCACTACAACGAGCATCGCATGCGCTCGACGCAATTTGGCCAGCGGCTCGTCTTCGGGCTGGTCACCGGCTCGGTGTGCATCGGGCTGGCGACGCAGGACACCAGCGAAAACGCGCTCGCCGAACTCGGCTTGACGGGCATCAGGTTCACCTCGCCTGTTTTTCATGGCGACACGCTGTATGCCTACAGCGAAGTGCTCGAGAAGCGCGACGCCGACCGCGATGACGCCGGTATCGTGCGCTTCAAGCATTGGGGGACCAAACATGACGGGACGATCGTCTTCGAAGGCGAGCGGACGGTGCTGATCAAGCGCCGCTCGCATTGGGGCAATCGATGAGCGCGCGCACGGGACCGCTGTCGGATGTTCGCGTGCTGGATCTGACGCAGGCGCTGGCCGGTCCGTACTGCACGATGCTGCTGGCTGACCTCGGCGCCGACGTTATCAAGGTCGAGCCGCCCGCCGGCGATATGAGCAGAAGCCTCGGACCGCATCCGGCCGATCGAAAAGGTTGCGACTACGGCGGATACTTCGCGAGCGTCAATCGCAACAAGCGCAGCATCGTGCTCGACATCAAGACCGACGCGGGCCGCGAGACGTTTTTCCAGCTTGTGAAGACGGCGGACGCGGTCGTCGAGAACGCGAAAACGGGCGTGATGGATCGCGCGGGAGTCAGCTACGAGCGGCTGCGCGAAATCAAGCCCGCGCTGGTCTATGCGGCGATTCGCGGCTTCGGCGATCCGCGCACCGGCGCGAGTCCGTATGCCGATTGGCCCGCGTTCGACATCGTGGCGCAGAGCATGGGCGGGCTGGTCGGGGTCACGGGACCGGAAGGCGGCGGTGGCTACAGGGCCGGCCCCGCGGTCGGGGACATTTATCCGGGCACGCTTGCTGCTCTGGGAGTGGTGGCGGCGATTCATGCGGCGCGTCGGACCGGCCGCGGACAATTTCTCGACGTGGCGATGTACGACGCGATTCTCGCGCTATGCGAGATGATCGTTTACAGCTACTCGAGCGCGGGTATCGTGCGCGAACCGGTCGGCAACGGGACGCCGGTGCTGTGCCCATTCGATATTTTTCGGACGCGCGATGGCGCCGTCGCGATCGCAGCGCCTGGCGAGAATCATTGGAAGATTCTTTGCGATGCGCTCGGACGGCCCGAGCTTGCGAGCGACAATCGCACGCGCAACGTTAACCGGCGAGTTGCCAATGCCGAATTCGTTCGCGACCTCATCACGGACTGGACAAAAGCGCGCACTACTCGCGAAGTCGTGGACGCGATTGGCGGCAAGGTGCCGGTTGGCCCGGTCAACACCGCCAAAGATATTTTCGAGGACCCGCATCCCAAAGCGCGCGACATGCTGGTCGAGGTCGAACAGCCGGGCGACAATCCGCCGATCGTGCTGACGGGATGTCCGATCAAGCTGACGGGAACGCCGTCGGGAATATACGCGCGCGCGCCGCGCCTGGGCGAGCATACCGAGCAGGTGCTCGCTGACGCGGGAATATCAATCGCGTACAAGGAGCAATCATGACGCTGCGACTACGACGTTCAGAGCTTTCGACCCCGGCTTCGAGTCCAAAGATGATCGAGAAGGCGATGGCGACCGCGGCCGACATGGTCTTTCTAGATCTTGAAGATGCGGTCGCTCCGGCGCAAAAAGAAGCGGCGCGCGCGAACGCCGTCGATGCGCTGCGCAATCTCGATTGGGGCAAAAAGATTCGCGCGGTGCGCGTCAACGGCGCCGATACGCATTGGGCGCACGACGACGTGATCGAAGTCGTCGAAGGCGCGGGCGAAAAGCTCGACGTGATCATCGTGCCGAAGCCGAAGGCGCCGCGTGACATCTGGTTCTTCGACACGCTGCTGACGCAGCTCGAGACGAAACTCCATCTGAGGAACAGGATCGGCCTCGAGGCACTGATCGAGGAAAGTGCGGCGCTCGCACGCGTCGAGGAAATTGCGGCGTCGTCGCCACGGCTCGAGGCGCTTATTTTAGGGTTTGGAGATCTTTCTGCCAGCCAGGGCATGCGCTTCGGCGTCGCGAGCGATCCGGCGAATCGATACCCCGGCGACATGTGGCATCATGCGCGCGTGCGCATGATCACGGCGTGCCGCGCCAACGGAGTCGACGCGATCGACGGGCCCTTCGGCAACTTCAAAGATCCGGACGGCTACCGGCGCGAGGCGACGTGGGCGGCGACGCTCGGTGCCGTCGGCAAATGGGCGATACATCCAAGCCAGATCGAAATCGCCAACGACGTGTTCGCGCCGACGCCTCACGAGATCGAAAACGCGCGCAAAATGTCCGAGGCCTACCAGGCCGCGACCCGCGACGGCGCGGGCGCCGCAGGAGCGGGTGGGGTGCTTGTCGATGCGGTCGCGGTGCGGATTTTCGAGGGCGTGCTCGAGCGCGCCCGCCTGACCGGCCGCGCATAAAAGTCACGCTTGCGCGGCGCGCGCCAAGGGGTGACCCCTTGGAAACCCAGTACTACGTGGTGCAGAAGGGTACTGTCTCAGTCTCCGTTCAGGGCAGAGCCAGAATCCTGAATCGCACGCAGCCCATCTCCAGAAACTCCTTCGCGTGCGCGTTGTGAAGCCGATAAAAAATCGAAAAGGTAGTGTACCAAAGTACAATATCAGCCCGTACCGGATCCGAGTATTTACCGAGGCAGAGCGCTGAAGAAGGTCGGACCAAGTCGCGATTATCCATCCTGGCACCGGCCCTTTCGCTCAATTGAGAGAGTTGACCCGAAATTGGCAAGCTAACCAGAAGGAGATCGAAATGGCTAAGCAAAAGCCGAATATCCTCATCCTCCAGGGCGATGACATCGGCTGGTGGAACATCAGCTACAACAGCCGCGGGCAAATGGGCTACCGCACGCCCAACATCGACCGCGTAGCAAATGAAGGCGTCGCCTTCACCGACTACTACGCTCAGCAGAGCTGCACCGCGGGCCGAGCCGCGTTCATCACTGGCCAGAATCCGATCCGCACAGGCCTCACCAAGGTCGGTATGCCCGGAGCCGATGTCGGTTTGAGCGCGGAGGATCCGACCATGGCCGAGTTGCTCAAGCCTCATGGCTACGCCGTCGGCCAGTTCGGCAAGAACCATCTGGGTGACAAGGACGAATTCCTGCCGACGATGCATGGCTTCGACGAATTCTTCGGCAATCTCTATCACCTGAATGCGGAAGAGGAGCCCGAGGATCCCGACTATCCGAAGAATCCTGAATTTAAGAAGCGGTTTGGGCCACGCGGCGTACTGCACTGCTGGGCTGACGGCAAGGGCGGCCAGAAAATCGAGGACACCGGACCGCTCACGAAGAAGCGGATGGAAACGATCGACGACGAAATAACCGAGCATGCGTTGCACTTCATCGACGACGTTCACAAGGCGGATAAGCCCTTCTTCCTCTGGTACAACACCACCGCGATGCATTTCCGCACGCACCCGGCTGAGAGGCACCGGGGCAAGAGCGGACAGGGAGACTACAACGACGTCATGGTTGCCCACGACGAAGATATCGGGAGGATGCTGGGCAAGCTCGACGAGCTAGGCATCGCCGACGACACGATCGTGATGTACACCACGGATAACGGCCCCCACTACAACAGTTGGCCTGATGCCGGCATTACCCCGTTCCGGTCGGAGAAGAACACCAACTGGGAAGGCGGTTGGCGCGTGCCGGCCTTCGTGCGCTGGCCGGGCAAAATCAAGGCAGGTTCAGTGGTGAATGGCATCGTAACTCACCAGGATTGGCTGCCGACACTGCTGGCCGCTGCGGGAGAACCGGACATCAAGGAGAACCTTCTGAACGGCTACCAGGTCGGCAGCAAGACCTATAAGGTCCACATCGACGGCTTTAACATGTTGCCGTACCTGACCGGCGAGGCGAAGGAGAGCCCGAGGGAGTTCTTCTTCTACATCAGTGATGACGGTGACATCCTGGCGATACGCATGCACGACTGGAAGGTGGTGCTGATGGAGCAACGCGCCAAGCAGCTACAGTGTTGGCTCGAGCCGTTCGTTCACCTGCGAGCTCCAAAGCTCTTCCATCTGCGCCGCGATCCGTTCGAGCGGGCCGATGAAAACTCCAACACCTATTTTGATTGGTTCATCAGCCACGCCTACGTCATTTACGCCATGCAGGCGATCGTAGCCCAACAGATCGAGAACTTCCAGAAGTTCCCGCCGCGTCAGAAGCCGGCCTCCTTCAACCTGGATGCGGTGATGCGGAAATTGGTGGACGCGAGCGGGAGCGGCCCCCACTGACCGGCCATCGGGTATCGACGAACCGCCTAAGGTGCTGTGTCCGGGCGAGGGCGCAGGGCACAGCACCTAAGCTGAAGTACTGTGCGGCGCGAACGACACGTCGTCCTTAATCGTTCGCCACCTTAGAGGAGGAAAATGAAGTGACAGTTGGGCCGAAGCCCAGTTTTCTAGTCGTGTTGCCCTTTAGCCTTTTGGTTTTTTTCTTTTGCCCTCCAATAGCGGCGGCGCAAACAGACTTGTTTATCTATCCCTCGAAAGGACAGAACCAGGCGCAGCAGGATAAAGACCGATACGAGTGCCATTCCTGGGCGGTACAACAAACGGGATTCGATCCGAGCAGGCCGCAGAGCGCAAACTCCCAGTCCACTCAACAGCGTTCATCGTCGTCCGCTCCGGTTCTGCAAGGAGCCGGTCGAGGAGCTGCGCTGGGAGCGGTCGGCGGCGCGATTACTGGTAACGCCGGCAAGGGCGCCGCCGCCGGAGCAGCAATGGGAGGAATGGTTGGCGGGTTCCGCCGTCGGGACGAAAAAGTACGAGAAGCAGATAGAAAAGCTGACGCAGCCGCGGCGTCCAGTCCTGGTAGAGACGCATACCTGCGAGCGATGTCGGCCTGTCTGCAAGGGCGCGGCTATACAGTCAATTGACACAGCACCTATTCTGACGCCCTGAGCGCGCCACATAGAGATGAACATCTCACGTTAACGTGACGAGCACGCCAAAGCCTTATCGCCAGCAAGCCCTCACGCCTCCGCGCGGCGCGGCCGTCGCCGGCGTGATTTTTTCGTTGCTGACGATCGTTGGGCTGGGGCTCGTCCGGTACGCTGTGCCGGCTGATCCGTCCTTGCCTGGGATCTGGCTGACAGAGCCATACCACCGAGATGCAGTACGAATTGCTTTGGACTGTGTTCCGTTTGCCGGTATCGCGTTTCTGTGGTTCATTGGCGTGCTTCGTAGCCGCTTGGGCGAGCTCGAAGACCAGTTCTTCGCGACCGTATTCTTAGCGAGCGGGTTGCTGTTCGTGGCTTGCCTGTTCGTCGCATCGGCTGTGATGGACGCGCTCGTTGAGTCGGTGGCAGCAGGCAATATCCATGGCGAACTCTACTACTTCGGCCGTCGTATAGACGACACGTTACTGAACCTGTTTGCAATGAAAATGGCAGGGGTCTTTATGTTCTCAACCTGCACCATCGCGATGCGTACCGCCATTTTCTCGCGCTGGCTGGCATTCCTGGGATACGCGTGTGCCTTAATGCTATTGGCAGTGATCGCCAACTGGAAGTGGATCACGCTGGTCTTCCCAATCTGGATGCTGCTGGTTAGCGCGCAGATTTTATCGGCGGATTTTCGCTCTCGACAAGCCGGAACAGCCGGTGGATAGCACCATCAGGTCTAAGGACTAGCGAGACACTTAAGGCTAGAACGCAAATGACAGAGCAGCAGAGTCCGCAGAGGGCACCGGCCCTCGACGTTTCGACCAGACTCGCCGTTGATCGCACGCGCGTTGCGTACGAGCGGACGATGATGGCGTGGATCAGAACGGCGACTTCGTTAATCACTTTCGGCTTCACCATCTACAAATTCTTTCAGATCGAAGCGCCGCCCGGACGACCGAATCGCCTGATCGGGCCACGCGGCTTCGCTTTCATACTGGTGAGCATCGGACTCTTCTCACTGATCCTGGCGACCCTTGAATACCGCCAGGATATCCGAGGGCTCGGAGCGGAGTACGTCGGCAGGCGGCGCTCACTGGCAGTGATAGTCGCCGCAATGATCTCGATGCTCGGGATACTCGCGCTAATCGTGATACTTTTTCGTCAATAAGGACCCTTACCTTCATCCTCTGCCTTGCAGGGAGAGTGGAAGATCGCGGCGCGCGCCAAGGTGTGACCCCTTGGAACCCAGTACTACGTGGAGCAGGGCCAAGCTTTGCCGATCTTGCCGAGGGGCGTCTTTTCTGGTCTACCAGCCGTCCCGTCCAGGCGCCAAGTTAGTCAGATCGCGCCTTTGGCGATTCAACTTGGAACCGTTGACAGCAAGGCGCGGGTTTCAGCGACGACGCGGTCCTGGAACTTCGGATCGCGCACGAGCACGGAACCGAGCATCGGGTGGCCGGCTTCGTCGTAGTAGATGCCGGTCAGACCGGATGCATCGATCAGGACTTTGGTGGCCACGCGCCCGGCCCGCTTCGGGGTGCTCCAATACTTCATGAAGGGCGCGAGCAACGGAAGGATGTACTTCAACAAGAAGCCCACGAGGACGTTGGCCCCGCGTGCCAGGCCGGTGTTCGGAGTAAAGCCGGGTTCGAGTGCGTTGAAGCGTAACCGTGGAGTCTCACGGGCGAACGCCATCGCCGTGGCAAGATTGGCCTGCTTCGACGTGGCGTAGGCGTCAAAGCCAGGCTGCGTGGCACCGCCAGGCTTCCACTCGCCCCGCGCGCTCGCCTCAGCAGAGATATAGCGACCGCCGCGGAAGCCGACAGCCTTGGCGAGCTTGCGCTCGGGATCTTCCACACCGGAGGCGACGAAGACGACGTTCGCACCGTCGGGGAGATGCGGCGCGAGTGCCTCTGTCAGCGCGAACGGGCCTAGGTGGTTCGTCGCGAAGGTCATGTCCCAGCCCATCGCGTTCTTCGTCGGACGCATCTGTCCGCCGATGCCCGCGTTGTTGAGCAGGCCGGCGATCGGAAGATGGAGCGCGATGATTTCCGCACCCGCGTGCGCAACGCTTGCCGGATCAGATAAGTCGCACAGGACCGAAACCGCGTGCTGTCCTTTTTGCTTGATGGCCTTCTGCACCTCGTCGAGTTTTCGGCGGTCTCGGCCGACCAGGAGGACCGTGCCGTGCTTGGCCAATTCGAATGCAGTGCGGCGACCGATGCCGGAGGTCGGTCCGGTGATGATGTACGCCTTGCGATCTGAAGGATTTTCCAAAACAGTCCTCGGCATATCTTTCTCTCTTCGTGGCGTATCTAGTCAGTCATGAGACGGCAAAGAGTTGGGGGCGACCAACGCTATCCTTCCAGGAACTCGCGCACCGCCGCCAGAAACCCCTCGGGGGCGTCGTAAGGCACGCCATGACCTGCGTTGGCAACAGTCACAAGCCGTGCGTGAGGGATGGTCGCGACCATCCGTTCCGCGATCTGCGGAGAGAGAACGTCAGAAAGTTCGCCGCGAACGATTTGCGTCGAGGCTTCGATGTTCGCGCATGACCGCCAGGCTGTTTCCGGATCCGGCAGCGGCAGCTTGCCTGGAGTACGCAGGGCGCGATCATAACGGTAGGTCCAGCGACCGTCTTCAGTCCGCATCAGGCTGGCGTCGGAACGCTGTCGATGAAGCGCCTCAGGATATTGTCGGCGCGAGCCACCACAAATGCTTCTTCGCGGCTTGCAAAGGTATCTGCCGCCTGCACGTTGGCCTGGATACGACTGGACCCAGACCGGTCAATTTCCGGGCCGATATCGACGATAACGCAAGCCGCGAGTGGCTTAGGGCGGCGGCCAGCATATTCCATCGTAACCAGGCCGCCCATGGACAAGCCGACGAGCGTGAAGTCCTGCAAGCCCAGCGCCTGCACGAAGGACTCCAGATCATTGATCATATCGTCGATGCCGTACCGGTCGGCCGCCGCCCAGCCGGTCTCACCGTGACCGCGCTGATCAAGCGCCAACACGCGATAGCGATCGGTCATCGCCTCGGCGAAAGCGTCCCAGGACCGTGCATGGCCCGTAAAACCATGCAAGAGAACCAGACTTGGCGCATTCAAACGCTTCGACGGCCAATCGCGAAAATGGAAGCGAAGGCCGTGCATCTCAATAAGTTCGTCGACGACGGCAGTATTTCTGCTTGCTGTCATCATCTCACTCTGGTCGATACTCGACATGGCGTGTACCTCATAAGTGTTTGTTTAGTCAGTCATTCATTGTGCCAAAAAATCACACCCAGCGCGTTCTCGGTTGGTCGCCTGGGCGCACCGGCGGGCGCTGAATCGCTCTCGGTGTTCGCGAGAATCGGGTCCGCGGGCCCCGGCTGCGTCACGCCGCCATTCTCGAGGGGTTCATTTCGGCGCGCGGACTTGCCTGAATATCCGCCATCAGGCTAACGTGTGTTAGGTAAATCCAGTTGACCGGAAATCGGCTGTCACGGCGGCTTCGATAAGAGCGGTAGCTACGTTCCGCCCCGCATCCGCAAAGGACTCTTATGAGATTTGGACTGTTCTATGAACATCAGCTACCCCGCCCGTGGGAGGAAAAGAGCGAGCTGCAGCTCATCCAGGACGCACTCGATCAGATCGAGCTGGCGGACAAGCTCGGCTTCACCAATGTGTGGGAAGTGGAGCATCACTTTCTGGAAGAGTACTCGCACTCGAGCGCGCCCGAAGTTTTTTTGGCCGCGGCGAGCCAGCGCACCACGAATATGCGGCTCGGCCACGGAATCGTGCTGACCGCGCCCGGCTACAACCATCCCGCGCGCGTCGCCGAGCGAATCGCGATGCTCGACCTGGTCTCGAAAGGGCGCGTTGAGTTCGGCTCGGGCGAGTCGGGGTCGCTCGCGGAGCTCGGCGGCTTCAATCTCACGCCCGCTCTGAAACGCGAGATGTGGCGCGAGGGGCTCGAGACCGCGCTGCGGTGCATGACCGAGGTTCCGTTCGGCGGCGTCGACGGCAAGTACGTCAAGATGCCGCCGCGCAACGTGGTGCCGAAGCCGGTACAGAAGCCGCATCCGCCGGTGTGGGTCGCATGCTCGCGCCGCGAGACGATCCTGCTCGCCGCGGAATGCGGAATCGGCGCCCTGACTTTCTCGTTCATCGATCCGGAGGAAGCGGTGCATTGGGTCGGCGACTACCGCAGGACGCTCGCCGAGAAGTGCGTTCCGATTGGCAGCGCGATCAATCCCGAGATTTCGTGCGTTACCCCGATGATGTGTCACCAGAGCGAACGCGAAGCTATCCTGCGCGGGCTCGAGGGCGGCAACTTCTTTGGCTACTCACTCGGCCACTACTACGTGTTCGGCGATCACAAGCCGGGGGTGTCAAACGTATGGGAGGAGTTCACTAACAAGCGCGCCGAGCGCGGGTACTCGCCCGACGTTGCAATTGCGATGCGCCAGCGCCGGCTGAGCGCGCGGCTCGACAACGATCAGGGCGATCAGCAGGGCCTGCGCGGCGCGGTCGGCACGCCGGATCAGTTGCGCGAGTACTTCCGGCGCTTCGAGAACGCCGGCGTCGATCAGATGATTTTCGTGATGCAGGCGGGGAAGAACCGCCACGAGCACATCATGGAGTCGATCGAACTGTTCGGTAAGCAAGTGTTACCCGAGTTCGCGGAGCGCGACGTCGCCATTCGCGCCACGAAGATGAAGGAGCTCGAGCCGATCATCGAGATGGTGATGAAGCGCAAGCACGTCGACGCTCCCAAGATGCCCGCGGACTACCTGATCGAGGCGCTCCCGAAGCGGCTCATCCAGCAGGTCGGCGGCAAAGAGATGCTCGACAAGCTCGAGGGCGACTCAGCGATCGGCATTCCGCGGCCGCAGAATCTGCAGGAGCGGCTGCAGCAAGGAATCGTTCCGCAGCGCGGGTCGAACGGCGAGGGAGTGAAGTAGGAGAAGTTCAGAGGCGCGTGGAGCGCCTCGTCTGACGGGTCGCGCATGCGTCACTCCGGCTTTGCGATCGCGCCGCATCTACGCAGCTGCTCCAAGTCGGCGTTGGCGAAGCCCCAGTCGCGCAGCGCTTCCTCGGTATGCTCGCCTGGGCGCGCCGGCGGGCGCTGAATCGCGCTCGGCGTCCGGGAGAATCGAGGCGCGGGCCCCGGCTGCGTCACGCCGCCATCCTCGACAAAAGTTCCGCGATGCTTATTGTGGGGATGCTTCGGCGCTTCATCCATGTTGAGCACCGGCGCGAAACAAATGTCGCTGCCCTCCATGATCTTGCACCATTCGTCGCGCGTCTTCGTGCGGAACAGCGTCTTCAGCCGATCCTTCATCGCGGGCCACGACTTGCGATCCTGCTGATGCGGCAGCTCCTGGCCCTGCAGACCCGAGAGCCGGAGCAATTCCGCATAAAATTTTGCTTCGATCGATCCGATCGCGACGTACTTGCCGTCTTTGGTTTCGTAAACTTCGTAGTAGTGCGCGCCGGTGTCGAGGATGTTGTCGCCGCGCTCGTTGTTCCAAAACCCGGAGCCGTGCATGCCGTAAATCGCGGTCATCAGCGACGCCGCTCCATCGACCATAGCGGCATCCACCACCTGGCCCTTGCCCGATTTACCCGCTTCGAGCAGGCCCGCGACCACTCCCAGAGCCAGGTAGAGCGCGCCGCCGCCGAAATCGCCGACCAGGTTCAGCGGCGGAACAGGTGCGTCGCCTTTGCGGCCGAAGCTGTGCAGCGCGCCCGACAGCGCGATGTAATTGATGTCGTGACCGGCAGCATGCGCGAGCGGCCCGTCCTGTCCCCATCCCGTCATGCGTCCGTAAATCAGGCGCGGATTGCGCTTGAGACAATCGTCGGGGCCGAGGCCAAGCCGCTCGGTCACGCCGGGACGGAAGCCCTCGATCAGCGCGTCGGCTTTCTCGACGAGGCGCAACACGGCCTCGATCGCTTCCGGCTTTTTCAGATCGAGCGCGACCGAACGGCGGCCGCGATTGAGCACGCTGTATTTCGGATCCATCGCGATGCCCAAACCCGCTTCGGCCGTGCGATCGATTCGCAGCACGTCGGCGCCCATGTCGGAAAGCAGCATCGCACACATGGGTCCGGGGCCAATCCCGGCCAGCTCGATGACGCGATAACCTGACAACACTCCCATGATGCTCACCTCACTTCAGTCAGATGGCTGCTACTTCAGCCCGCGCACCTTCTTGTTGGCATCGCGCCCGAGACATCTGTTCAGCCACGCTTGCACGTTCGGCGTCGACGAGATGTCGAGCTTCATCATCGGTATCCAGCTCATGACCGCCGCCACGTTGAGGTCCGCGATCGTAAAGTTCTTGCCGAGCAGATATTCCTTGCCCTTGAGCGATTCTTCGAGCGCGTTGAGCGGCGCTTTCAGAGCCTCGACGGCGGCCTGCGCGGCCTTTTCGTCACGATTCTCGGGAGGATTCATCACGCGGTTGCGCAAAATGGTGAGGAGATGCGGCTCGACTTCGGTCATCGCGAAGAAGCTCCACTTGTAGATGTCGGCGCGCGCGGCGGGCTCCGACGGCCACAGCGAATTCTTGCCGTACTTTTCGGCCACGTAGAGATTGATCGCCATCGACTCCCACACAACGACGCCCTCGTCTTCGAGCACGGGCACGTGGCCGTTGGGATTGAGCTTGAGATGCGCGGGCGACTTGGCTTCGGTGGTGGGCATCGGAAGATGCTCGTAGGTGACGCCGAGCTCCTCGAGAGCCCACAAGGAGCGGGCGCTGCGCGATCTTGAAGTTCCGTGAAGTTTTGTCATTGTTGCTGCCTCCGATGTCCGCATCCTATCAGCCATCAGGTTCCTTTCAAGCTCGCAAAAAGCGCGGCATACTTGCGATTGCGGCGATACTCGCGCTGGCCGCGGGATGCTTCGCGCCGGATCCGACGCGCAAGCCGGCAGATCTCGGCGGCGAGCACGTCTCATTCACGACCTCGGACGGCGTGCTGCTGCGCGGTCATCTTTATGGAACCGGATCGACCGGAGTGATCCTCGCGCACATGTACCCGGCCGATCAGTCCGACTGGACCGATTTTGCGCAAGTGCTCGCGGCGCACGGCTACCAAGCGCTGACCTTTGACTTCCGCGGATTCACGGAATCGGAGGGAACCTCGGGCACCGAATTCGCCGGCGGCGACTTGCTGGCCGCCTACCGGTTCCTGAGTCCCCGCGTCTCGCGCATCTTCATCGCGGGCGCGAGTCTCGGCGCCGAGGCCGCAATCCTGGTCGCCGCGCGCGAGCCGGTGGCCGGTATCATCTGCATCTCGGCGCCAACCAGCTTCGGCGGACTGACCGTGACCGACGCAATCCGCCACGTTCGCGCCCCAATACTATTTGTCACCTCGGCCGGCGATCCGCTGGTCGGAAGCCAGCCGGAAGTTCTGTATGGTCTGGCGCAAGCGCCGAAGTCGATCGAGGTCTACCCCGGCCACGCGCACGGCACCGCGATCCTGTTCGGACCGCATGGTGCCGAGCTGCGCGAGCTGATGCTTCGCTTCCTCGCCACTCATCCGCAGTGAGGAGCGCGCCTGGTCAGGGCTTTAGTCCGAACACCGCCACGCTGTTGGGCGTCCCTACATACACTTTGCCATTGGCAATTGTCGGCGTCATGAACTTGTTGTCGGTGAAACTATCCGCCGGCACCTTGCTGCTGTTGTAAAGCTCGGTGGCCAGGTTGGTCGCGTCGTAGGCGTGCAGAATTCCCGCACCGCTTGAATTCTCGACAGCCCACACGATTGCGTTGCTCGTTCCGTTGGCCGAAACGCTTGGTGACGACCCGGGATAGCCGTAGGTCTCGCTGCTGACTGACGATGGAATAGACACGAGCCTGGCCTGCGAAAACGCGAACGCCTGAAGTGGTTCACTCACTCCGCCGTAGTAAAGCGTACCGTTGAAGTAGGCCGGCGTCGCCCATTCACCATTGTCCAGGGCGCCTACCAGCACCTGGTAGGCGTTGATATTGTTGGCGGAGTTGAACTTGCCCATGTTGGTGCGGTTAACGAGGTAGATGTTGCCGTCCTTGCCGGTGCCGACCGCAAGTTGCCTGGTCGTGCCGGTCGAATCGATCATGTCGGGCAACACCATCGCACCGCCAGAACCCAAATCCTCGTCTTCGCTCGACTCGGTGACAGTGTTGAAGGGCTCGAAGAAGTCGGTGACCTGCAATCCGCTCGAGTTGGACAGTTTCAGGAAACCGTTTCCGAAATCTCCCTTGGTGGGGAATCCGTTGCTGTTGACGCTGGTATCGAAAGTCCCGTTGCCGTCCAGCAGATAGATATTGCCCGAACTGTCGGCCGCGGGTCCTCCGCCGGACTGCCAAATCGCGCCTTCACTGCCGCTGGGCGTGACATCCAGGACCGAAGTCTGCGCCAATGTGTTCTCGCTATAGGCCATGATCCAGCCATTGTACGGCGCGTCATCGCAATGTGATGCCCAGGTGGTGATTATCTGACCATTGAGCAGCAGCAATGCCGCCCGCTCCTTGTACTGCGCCGGATTGAAAGCAGGACCCGAAGCGAACGTCGCTGTGACCGTGGTCGGACCGCCGAATTCTTCAGCCCCGGTCGTCATGTCCAGCGCGTGGATACGCTGGAAGTAGGCGCCTGTCATCTTGTTTTTAGACATCGCGACCAGGTAGATAGTACCGTTGGGGCCTGAACTCGGATCGATCACGGGCGTGGACGTGATACCTATCTCGGGTGTTACCTGGCTGCATCCCCGGTTATCCGAAGCAGCCTCGCCCGACCCAAGCACCGACACGTTCCAAAGTGCTGCGCCGCTATCGGAGTCAAAGGCATAAACGCTGTCATTCTCTGTAACAACGTAGAGCACGTTATGAGTGCCCTTACCCGGGATAGTTACCTGCGTCTTGATGAGCGGCTGCGCGTCGACCAGCCCGTCAACCGAAACCTGGAACAGCTGACCGAACGAAGTCTTGACGTTGCTGGTGGTCAGCGTCTGCTCGGTGAGATTTTGTCCGGTGCGCTGGATGTCATTGTGATACGTCAGCACGTCGGTCGGGATAGCTGTGGTCGAGGTCGCCGTCGCAGTGGGCGTGACAGTCGAAGTAGTCGTGGTTGTAGTAGCGGTAGGCGTGGCTGTCGAAGTAGTCGATGTGGCCGTTGCAGTCTGAGTCGTAGTGGCAGTCGACGTAGTGGACGCCGTTGCTGTTACGGTCGCAGTTCTGGTGGCCGTGGCGATGGCCGTTGCTGTAGCTGTCGGAGTGCCGGTTGGGGTTGCCGTAGCTGTCACCGTGGGAGTTGCAGTCGGAGTAGCAGTCGCCGTGACTGTCGCTGTTGATGTTACGGTCGCGTTGGTCGTAGGTGTCGCCGTTTTAGTCGCAGTCTGAGTTGCGGTCGCAGTGGCTGTTGGTGTCGTGGTTGGTGTCGCCGTTGCGGTGGCCGTCGCCGTAAGCGTGACCGTGGCTGTGGCCGACGCAGTCATGGTCGCGGTCGCGCTGGCAGTTGGAGTCAAGGTCGCGGTAGCGGTTGCAGTGGGCGTGCGCGTGGCGGTTGGGGTCGGGGTCGGCTTTTTGTGTTTTTTTGCCGAGCCGGTCAATTTAACTTTAGCCGTCGCGCTGCCAGAGGTCGCATCGCTGGTGATCCCGATACTGCCGAAAAAATCCGCTCCATCTCTGGTGGGCGCAAACTCTACGGTCACGGTCATCGGTTGGTCCGGCTGTAGCGACGCCGGACCCTGCCCCGACATTATCCTGAAAAATTGGCTTCCGGCTGGCGTCGCGACGGTAAGCGAGAGCGGACTGTCGCCCGTGTCCTTGATGGTGAAGGACTTGGTCTCCGTTACCGTACTGCTCGAGAGCTTGATTTCGCTGAAGCTCAAGTGAGTCGGCGTGACCGTGAGTATGCTCCCGGCCGGCCTGCGGCCGATGAGGGGGCCGTCGTTCACCTGGGCATCCGCGCCGGCCACAAACACAAACAAAATCGTCGCGGTGATCAGGAATGACGCAACCGTCCGAGATATCGATACGAACCGCATCCAGCGCCGCACGATCGTCACAAGCCCTCTCTCGATACGGTCCAGGCGAGCCGGAAAAAACCTGCCTACCACCGCTAACAACCAGTCTGTGAGATTAGCAGGGTCGACGGCAGCGACAGAAGTACATTATTCACGGGTCGGCACGCGATGGCGTTACGGAGTATCAGTGAGAACAGCGCTTTCGATCGCCGTCCTGTTTCGCTATGTCAATATACAGTGAGGACATCAATCATGAAAAAGCGAAAACTAGGCACGCAGGGACTCGAAGTGTCGGAGCTGGGCCTCGGATGCATGGGAATGTCGCAGTTTTACGGACCGCGCGACGACAACGAATCGGTCGCGACGCTCGAGCGGGCCGTCGAGCTCGGCATCGACTTCTTCGACACCGCCGACGTCTACGGCCTCGGTCACAATGAAGAGCTGGTCGGCAAAGGGCTGAAGAAATACCGCGACCGCGTGATCATCGCGACCAAGTTCGCCAACCAGGTCCTGCCCGACGGCAGGCGCGCCATCAACGGCCGTCCCGAATACGTGCGCGCCGCCTGCGACGCGTCGCTGAAGCGCCTCGGCGTTGACCATATCGATCTTTACTACCAGCATCGCGTCGACAAGCAGGTACCGATCGAGGAGACCGTCGGCGCGATGGCGGAGCTGGTGCGCAAGGGCAAGGTCCGCTACCTGGGTTTGTCGGAGGCGGGTGCGAAAACGATTCGCCGCGCGCACGCGACGCATCCGATCAGCGCGCTGCAGTCCGAATACTCGCTCTGGACCCGCGACTACGAGGACGAGGTGATTCCGACGCTGCGCGAGCTCGGGATCGGATTCGTGCCGTTCAGCCCGCTTGGCCGCGGCTTCCTCAGCGGGAACATTCGTGAGTTGCCGGACGACGACATGCGGCGCAAACTCTCGCCGCGTTTCGAGGCTGAGAATATGCAGAGGAATCTGAAGGTCGTCGATCGCATCAAGGAAAACGCCACCGAAAAGAAAGTCACGCCCAGCCAGCTCGCGCTGGCGTGGGTGCTCGCGCAAGGCGACGACATGGTACCGATCCCCGGCACCAAGCGCCGTACTTATCTGGAAGAGAATGTTGCGGCGGCAAAAATTCAGCTATCGAAAAGTGATCTCGCCCGCATCGAGGAAGTAGCGCCCAAAGGCTTCGCCGCCGGCGGCCGCTACCACGACATGAGCACCGTCAACGTCTGACGGGGGCGTTTAGGCGAAAATCGCGGCGACCGTCGTCACGACCCACATGACGGCCATCGCGATGAAGAATGCGCAGGCCAGCTCGCGGCCCAGGCGGTCCAGCGCGGCATTCCAGCCCGGGATTTGCGAATCCTTATCGAGCTTGATGAAGGCGGCGGAACGTATTTCAGTAGGGCGATGCCGGGTAAGCGTCGTGGCCATAAGTCACCTGCCTCGTTTGCTCGGACTAAGGTCTTCGCAAATAAGGCGTCACAAGCCATTGAACGCATGGTTCAACGGGATCGAACGATCCGGATTTTTGACTGGCGATTAGGCCATATCGGGGAGCTTCAGGTGATAAACTTCAGCAGCGGTGCGATGGAATAGCTGCGCTCTTTCATCCTTGTTGAACCGCGCCGCGATCTTCTTGAACGCGTTCCACAGCACGACGTATGAGCACGAAACCCGGTCTACCGGGAAGTTGCTCTCGAACATGCATCGTCGCGGTCCGAACTGATCGATGGTGTGCAGGTAGTAGTCGCGCGTCGCCGAGGCCAGTTCGTCCGAGGTCGGCGGCGCCGGCCTGCGATGCCACCCGAAGCCGTTCACCGGCATGTTGATTCCACCGAGCTTGGCGAACACATTGGGGCATCGCGCCAACTCGGCGATGTTCCGCTTCCATTCGCTGAATATCTCCGCGCGCCGGCCCTCGTAGGGACCGATTCCCAGCGGTCCGCCAAAGTGATCGAGCACGATGGTCGTGTCCGGGAACGCTTTCGCGAGCGCTGTCACCGCCGGCATCTGCGGATGGTATTGCCAAGCCTCGAAGCTGAGGCCCAACTCGCTCAACCTGGCGAAGCCCTCGCGAAACCGCGGCGACTCGTACAAATCCGCCGGCGGGTTGGTGTGCGAATTCCTGACCTCCGGACTCGCGTCGTAGCCGCCCGCGTGCCGTATCCCGCGAAACCGCACGGGCGCCGCCGCAATATGCGCCTCCAGCACCGGCACGACCGCCTCGCCCAGCGTCAGATCCGCAAAGCCCACGATTCCCACCGCGACGCGCGTCTCGCCGTATTGCCCACTCGCGCTTTGGGCCGCGATGCCGTTGACGAACTCGGTCTCGCCGACGGGACGCATCGGCTCCGGGCCGTCCGCGCGATACATCGACATGCATTCGACGAACACCGTCGCGAGCACGCGATGCCCCGACGCCGTGTCGCGGATAATCTCGTCGAGCATGTAGCGGCTGCCCGGATGGTCCCACAGGTGATGATGCGGGTCGACGATCGGCAGGTCAGGCTCGAGCGCCGCCTCGTTGATTTGCGCGAGCCATGCGTCGCGTTCCTTTTCGGTGTTCGCCATGTCTCTGTCCTCTGAATTCGTTCGTCGTCGCAGTCGCTCTGGTTCATTACCCCAACTCGCGTCGGGTGTGATAGCTCGACAATTGTCGTTGATGCGCGCGCGATATGGAGAATTGAAATGGATGCAGTCAGAAAACTCGATCGCTCGGTGAAAGGCCGTGGGGTGCTGATCACCGGCGCTGCCAGCGGGATGGGCCGTGCGACCGCTCACGTGTTCGCGGAGGAAGGGGCGATGGTCGCGGTCACCGATATCAACGAGGCCGGAATCGCTCGGGTCGTCGAAGAGATAACGGCCGGCGGCGGAACCGCGCACGGATGGCGCCTCGACGTCCTCGACGGCGTCGAGATCAAGCGCGTCGTCGCGGAAGTCGCCGCCCGCTTCGGCCGCCTCGACATCCTCGTCAACAACGCCGGCTTCGGCGGCATCGCTCGACTCGGCGACGACGACTACGACCGCATCTGGGATCGCACCATCGCGGGATTGCTGACCGCTCAACAGCGGATGGTCCGCGCCGCGCTCGAGCATCTGCGCAAATCCGACGCGGCGCGCATCGTCAACATCGCATCGACGGAGGGCCTCGGTGCGACTCCCGGCGACAGCCCTTACGCGGTCGCCAAGACCGGTGTCATCGGGCTGACGCGCGCGCTGGCGGTCGATCTCGGTCCCGAAGGCATCACGGTGAACTGCATTTGCCCCGGGCCGATCCGCACCGCGCTGACGAACGCGATTCCGGAAGAGCACAAAACGATTTTCGCGAAGCGCCGCACCGCGCTGAAGCGATATGGCTATCCGGAGGAAGTCGCGCATATCACGTTCAGCCTCTGCATCCCGGCCGCTTCGTACATCACGGGCGCGATCATTCCGGTTGACGGAGGCTTGATGATCCGCAACGCATAAATGCCACACTCGAGCATGGAGGATTTTCCAATGGCCGATGATTCCGCAAAGAAAGGAATGGAAGTGCGCACCAAGTTGTTCGGCGAAAAGGCCGCCAAAGATGGCGACACGTTCCTCAGGAACTTCGACGAAGGGTTCGCGACCTTTCTCAACGAACAACTGTTCGGCACGATCTGGAGTCGTCCCGGATTGCCGCTCAAATTGCGCTCGCTGATCACGATGACCGCCCTGATGGCGCTCGGGCGCGGCCCCGAGCTTCGACTTCACATGCGTGGCGCGCTGAACCTCGGCATCCCGCCCGAAGAGATCAAGGAACTGATCGTCCACGTCTCGCAGTACAGCGGAGTGCCGACCGCGGTCGAAGCGATTCGTGCGTTCAACGAAGTGACCGCGCCAAAGTCGAGTCAGTAATGCCGATCTCGTGAGCTGAAAATCATTTCGAACGATTGACAATCCACGCCGTTCTGGATATTGAGAATAATTCTCAGTTTCAGATTCGATCCCGGCGATGAATCAGTCGTTCGCACCGTTATGCAAACCGCGCCTCCGCGCATGGCTTGCGATCACGCTCGCGTTATCGCTGGCACTTCGCTTTGCCTCTCCCTGTCTAGCTGGCACCCAACAAATTTCCGGCACCGTCACCGATACCCTCGGCCGTCCGCTGGCCGAGGTAAGCCTCGAATTGCGCAACCGCAATGGCGCCGCGATCGCCCGCTCATCCACCGACCCGGCCGGACGGTTCAAGATCGCTCCTGCCAAGCCGGGCGTATATTCGATTGTAGCTGTGAAGCCTGGATTCAAGTCCGCGTACAAAATCGTCCACTTTCCGCAAGGCTCCTCAAAGACAATCTCGCTGACCCTTGACGCTGAGATCGCGTTACAGATTCCCGTCCAGGCCAGTCTGATTCGCGCGCCCAACGGCGTCTCCACGACGGGCGCAAGCAAGTACACCGTAACTGCACAGGACATTTCCAATCTGCCGCGCGGCGACAACAGCAATCTCACTGACGTATTGGCGCAGATGCCTGGGGTTGCAATCGATCAAAATCAGCAGATTCACATACGCAACACTGAGGGTCCGCAATTTCAGTATCAGATAAACGGCGTCATGGTGCCGCTCGACATCAATACTAACCCGCCCTTCCTTTCGATGATAAATCCCATGTTCATCAAGCAGATGACTCTGCTGGATGGGATTTTGCCGTCACGTTACAGCTACGCCACCGGCGGCGTGCTGAATATAGAGACCAAGGACGGATGCGATCAGCCTGGCGGCAGTGTCAGTATGTACGGCGGCCAGCGCGACACCGTCCAGCCCAGCTTCCAGTACGGCGGATGCGACGGCAAGTTGAGCTACTACGTCAGCGGGCTATACAGCATGAGCAACAGCGCCTTCAGCTCCGCCACACCGGCCCCAGATGCCATCCATAACTCTACTATTCAGGGCCAGGGCTTCGGTTTTTTTGCCTATGATGTGAATCCAACCACTAGGCTGAGCCTCATCACATCCGTAGCTGCCAGCAACAACGAACTGCCTAACCAGGCCAATCTTACACCTGCGTTCAAGTTGACAGGTGCGGGCAACTATCCGTCGGCCGACATCAATTCTTATCTCGACTTTCGTGACTATCTCGGAATATTGGCGCTGAATGGAGCGCCTGCATCCGGACTCACTTACCAGCTCGCCTATTCGGTCCACTATATCTCGCAAGCCTACGAGCCCGACAACGTAGGCGAACTCCTCTATCAAGGTGTGGCTTCAACCGCCTTTCATAGCGATCTCGATAACACTCTGGAAGGCGACGTTACCTACAAGCTTGGCGACCACACGCTTGGTGCGGGCGGTTACCTCGGAGAATACGGGGTGGAGTCCGACGATAATTCTCTTGTGTTCAATGTCAGTCCGATAACCAATAAGCAGATAGGACCTCCTTTCGTCCCCGTGCGCGTGATCAACAATTCCAACAAGATCAATCTGCTGTCGGGATCTATCTGCAAGACACCTGGCAGCTCACCGAGAAGCTACGGGTCAACTTCGGGGTTCGATGGGATCGCTTGAGCGGCTATACCTACAACAACCAGATCGATCCAACTATCAATTTCGTCTATTTGCTGCGGCCTGACACCACCCTCCACGCCGGCTTCGCTCGCTATATGCAGGTGCCTAGCTTCCAGGGCATTTCTCCCGGCGCTCCTGCCGCGTTTAAGGGCACGACCGGTTTCGCCGGAACAGGAGCCGTCGACCCCGAAACCGAAGACGACTACGAATGGGATACTGGTATCGTTCATCAACTGACGAAGAACATAGCCATCTCCGAAGATGCTTATTACGAATACACCAAACACTACCTCGATACCGGACAGTTTGGGGATGTGCCGATCTTCGCGCCCTTCAACTACAAGCACGGTTATATCTGGGGCACTGAGACCGCGGTTACGTACAACGGTGAAGATCTCTCAGCTCATGCCAGCACTACCATCGGCAGGAACATGCAGAAAGGTGTGGCGACCGGGCAGTTCAACTTCGATCCCGAAGAGCTGGGCTACATAGACCGGCACTATATCGTACTCGATCATCAGCCGCTTTACGGCGCCTCGGGCGGGGTTGCTTATCGATGGAAACCATGGGCTTTCAGCGCTGACGCTCTCTATAGCAGTGGGTTGCGGGGAGGCTTTGCCGATTTGGAATCGTTGCCGCACGTGGTACAGGTTGACCTGAGCGCGCAGAGAAGCTTTCCGCTGCCATCGCTGGGCGAAGTGACAAACCGGATCACGCTGCTTAACATCTTCGATCGCACCAACCTCATAAGGCCGGCCGAGGGTATCGGGATCTTTCAAGCCGCCTATGCTCCGAGAATTACCGTCTATGACACTCTTACAATTCCGCTCCCCGCGTTGAACCGATAGCATCGCCGTCAGCGCTCAAGGCTAAGGAGTGACTTCCGGCCGGCTCTCAGAGCGGCTCAGAATCGCTTCGAGATGCGGCAGAGCTTCCTCCAAGCTGGCGTGCTTTTCGATCGCGTCGATGAAAGGATCGCGCTTCAGGCGTGACATCCTCGCGGGAACGGTTTTGATGTTATAGGCCGCCGGATCGAGCGTCGGCTTCAGCTCCTTCCAGGTCATTGGCGCGGAAACCGGCGCGCCGGGCATCGGTCGCACCGAAAACGGCGCGGCAATGGTCTTGCCGTGGCCGAGCTGCAGGTAGTCGATATACACGCGGCCATTGCGGGTATGCGGATTGCGATTGATGGTGGCGATTTTCGGAACCCTATTCACTACTACTTGCGATACTAACTCGGAAAACATCTTTGCCTGATCGTAAGTATATTTCGGCGCCAGACCCACTACTACGTGAAGACCCATTTGGCCGGAAGTTTTGAGACACGGTTCGAGCCCGACCTCACGCAGCACCGCGGCTACCTCGCGAGCAACCTCCACTGCATGCCGCGTAGTGCTGCCCTTGGGATCGATGTCGAACAGGAGCCAGTCGGGACGTTCGAGATGGGGGACGCGCGACGACCAGACATGAATTGTGATGGCCGCGAGGTTCGCGACGTAAGCCAGCGCTTCTTCGCTGTCCAGGATGAAGTACGAAATCTCGCGTTGCGAGTCCTCGGAATAAATCTTCTCGGTGCGAATCCACGACGGCGCAAACGCGGGCGCATCTTTCTGGTAAAAGCTTTTGCCTTCGATGCCGTCGGGATAGCGCGTAAGCATCACTGGCCGATCTTTCAGATACGGCAACATCCATTTCGAAATCGTGCGATAGTACGCGACCAGGTCGCCCTTGGTGTAACCCTCTTTCGGCCAAAAGATCTTCTCGGGATTAGTCACGGAAGCCTTCGGCTCGGAAGCCGCGGCCGACGAGGTGTTCCTGCGTCCTTTAGATTTTTTCACGCCGGCACCTCCGCTTTGGTCGGCATCTGTGGTTGAGTCGTTCAGGTCGTCGGCCGCAGAATCCGCGCCGGGGCCCTCGTAGATGCAATCGCGAGGATCGGCGTCCTCGGCCAGACCCAGAAAGCTGGGTTGGCGGATGCCGCCGGCGTCGGTCCATTCGGTGAAGCGAACGTTGCAAACCAGTTCCGGCCGAACGAAATGCGCGTTTTTTTCAGGAGAGGGCTGTCCAGGGGCTGGTTTGCGGAAGGGAGATTCTGATTGCACGCGCGCCTCGAGCATCGCGAAGATCTTGCGCAATTTATCCTGCGTGAAGCCGGTCCCGGCCTTGTCCGTGTACCGGAGCGCGCCGTCCGATTCGTACTGGCCCAGCAGCAGCGCACCGAAATGAGTTCGCGTCCCGTCGGGGTTGCTATAGCCGCCGATCACGAATTGTTTGGTCAGCGGACGCTTGATCTTCAGCCAATCGCCGGTGCGCGTGCCGCGATAAGGTGAATCGCGCAACTTGGCGACGACACCTTCCAGTTCGTGTTCCGATATCGCGGCGTAAAAATCTTTTCCGTGCGCGACCACGTGATCGCAGTAGCGAACCGGCCCTTCGCTGTGGATCAACTCGCTTAGAAGGCGCTTGCGTTCTTCGAGCGGCAGCGTGCGAGTGTCGAAGCGATCGAAACCCAGCAGATCGAAAACGTAGTAGCTGGCGGGAACGGCCACGCTGAGACGCGCTATCTGCCGCGCATCGTTGACGTGCATCCTTCTTTGCAGAAGCTGGAAACTCGGCCGTCCGCGCTCGTCCAGCGCGACTATTTCGCCGTCGAGGACGAATCGATCGAGCGCGATCGAGTTCAGTGCGAGCACGACTTCGGGATATCGATTAGTAATATCGGTGCCTTTGCGCGCATACAAGTGAGTATTCTCGCCTTCCCGAATAACCAGTACGCGCACGCCGTCGTACTTTATTTCGAATAGCCACTTGTCATTGTCGAAAGGATCGTCGGTTGACTTCGCGAGTGTCAACGGGAAATCCGAATGCTTGAGCTTGGTGCCGAGTTCGGGCAGATGCATCCCGGCGAGTTTGTCGGCGATTCGGCGCTCCGCGGCCGGCGCGTCGGCCAATTCCTCGATTGTCAAACCCGACAGGACAGAGCGTGGATGCGCCTCGAAAACGTTTTCGGTGGTCGCGTATTGGTCGCGCTTCTTGATGAGCAGCCAGTTCTGTTTGTCCTTCGGGTCTGCGTTGCGCCGCCCGCCCGTACGCACGAGCGTGAACGCGCCGTTGAGCTTGAAGCCGTGGAGGTTGATGTCGATTTTTCCGTTGCGGACCGCGTCGGCAGCATCTCCAGCCGGATCGAGGACATCGTAAACGCCGCGATCCCACACGATGACCGACCCGGCGCCGTAGTTGCCCGGCGGAATCACGCCTTCGAAGTCGCCATACTCCAGCGGATGGTCTTCGACGGCGACCGCAAGATGCTTGTCGGCTGGATTCATCGAGGGGCCTTTCGGGACAGCCCAGGAGCGCAGGACGCCTTCCATCTCGAGGCGAAAATCGTAGTGGAGGCGGCGCGCCGCGTGTTTTTGAACGACGAAGGTGCCGCCGGTGGTGGTAGTAGAGTTCGGAACCTCGCGGCCGAACGGTTCCGGTGTGCGCGCCGCGCTTCTTTTGCTTCGGTACTTAGTCAGCGGCATTGGACCGGGTGCGAGAGAGCCCTTCCTGAACGGGAAGGACGAGCAGGTGGGAAGAGTGTGAGGGTGCGGGGTACCGGGTGGTCCATGCAATAGGAATAGCACGGAAAATCCGGCCGGGTCAGGCTTAAAAGGACATCCCCGGGACTGGCTTTGGGAAATCAGCGGGCGCGGCGGCTGCTCGACGCCCTGCGCGTTCCTTTTGCGACCTTGCGACTCTCTTCTTCCGATGACGCGGTAGCTTCTTCGCGATCTTCGTTGACGGCGACGCCGCGCTTTTTGAGCGATTCCTTGAGCGCGCTCATCAGATCGATCACCTTGCCCTGGCGCGCTTCGGGCGCGGGTTCGGTCAGCTCGTGGCCTGCCATTTTCTGCTCGGCCGCCTCGATCACCCGTTCGCGGTAGTTGTCCTTGAACTCGGACGGATTGAATTTCTTCTTCGTCAAGTCGTCGAGCAGCCGCTGCGCGAGGCCCAGTTCCGATTCCTTCACCGGCGCGCTGGCGCCGTGATCGATTTCGCCAAACGACCGAATCTCATCGTTGTAGTACATCGTATGCAGCATCAGGCCGCCGTCGTAGGGGCGTATCAGGACGAGCCGTTCCTTGCCGCGCATAGTATATTTCGCGACTCCAACCCGCTCCGCCTTGGTCATCGCCTCCTGCAGCAGATGGTAGGCCTTGGCGGAAGTCGGCTCGCATCCGAGCAGATACGAATTTTCGAAATACACCGGGTCGACTTCGGAGGCGGGAATGAACTCGGTTATTTCGACCGCGCGATCGGCCTGCGCTTCGAGTTTTTTCAGCTCCTCGTCGGTAAAGGTGACGTATCGGTCTTTCTCGATTTCGTAGCCGCGCACCAGCTCGCTTCGGTCGACGATCTTGTCTTCCTTGGGGCAATAAATCTTCTGCTGGATGCGGCTCATATCAGGCGCGTGCAGCAGATGAAAGCTGACGGATTTGGAACTCGTGGCCGGGAACAATCGCACCGGGATCGACACGAGTCCGAACGTGAGACTGGCGGTTGAGATGGAACGAGCTGGCATGACTTCAAACCTCCGACTCGGGTCTTAAGGGAAATCTATAGCAAATCGTGTTCCCAGGCGTTTTTTGTGGCGCCATCAACTTTCCCCGGACCTGCCTTCTTATATTTTGCCGCGACCGAAATCCAGTAGGGGTCGCTTCAGATCGGCTCCAGAGTAGCGTGAAAGATTTGCGGAGTCACCTGGAGTGGTCGAAATACCCAGATAAAACGAGGCTTTTGGGGCGATCTGGCGCGGTGGCCTTCCGCTTCTAAGAACCTAACCCCTAGCCCCTTCCCGCGCGGGAAGGGGGACCGGACGGGGGCTGTGAGGATGGTTGTCCTATCCCCCTCGCCCCCTTTCCAGAATAGAAAGGGGGACAGAGAAGATGCTCGCATCCAAGGATGGCGGCTAAGTTGATATACATTGCGGTAGAGCAACTCAACGGAGACGACTATGCCAGCGGTATCCGCGATCGTGGAGCAACTTATCGATGGGCCGGGATTCGTGCTGATGCCGGGTTTGATGACTGCGTCGGAAGCGGCGGAGGCGCGCTCGCGAGCGCTGGAAATCGCCGAGTCGCCGTTAGCTGCCACGCTCGGCAGGCGCAATGAAAGAACTGGCCAGCAACACGTCAGCGGCCTGCTGGCGAACGGCGAGATTTTCGAGCGCGTGGTGCAGCATCCGGCGCTTATCGAAATCGCGGAGGCGATGCTCGGCGACGACATGACGCTCGGCGCGTACTCGGCGCGGATTCTTTATCCCGGCGCGATCGAGATGGGCGTTCATATCGACTACCCTTACTGGGCGATGCGCGGGCCGTTCACGCTCCGGCCGCCCATGATGGTCCAGGTGATCTGGATGCTGCAGGATTTCACCGAGCAGAACGGTGCCACGCTGGTCGCGCCGGGCAGTCAGTTGCGATGCGCGCGGCCGAATCGCGAGGACTTCGCGCGCGAGGCGATCAAGATAACAGGAGCCGCCGGCGACGCGATCATTTCGCACGGACTGCTGTGGCATGACACCTCGCAGAATCGCACCGAGCAGCCGCGCGTGGCTCTTTTAATCAACTATGGTCTCAAAGTGATTCGGCCCCTGCATTCGAATATTGCGGAAGTTCCGCCTGCGGTGCTGGAACGCGCGACGCCGAAGCTGCGTCAGTTGCTGGGCCTGGAATTCAACAACTCGCTCGCGCGCGACATAGCTAGAAATGGGTTGTACTGAGACGAATCGAGATTTAATTCACCACAGTATCGAAGTATGCGGTTTCGATTTTGTTGGCGCGTTTGAACTGTAGAAAAATGCGGTAGTGGCCTGGGGTGGGAAAGCCGTAGGGCATCGACAGCTCCGGCGAGAGGCTTGGCGCACCGCTCGCGCTCGCGCCCATGTTCATGTCGGCCATGTTCATGCCCGCCATCGAATCGGGCGCGCCACCGGAGTTGGAGCTGACCATCATCAGCGATGCCATCGGGACTGAGCCTGATGGGTGGATGTGCGCGAACACCTGCAGATCGGAGCTGACTATCTCGGCGTGCGCCGCCATTCCCATGTATGGCTTCACGTCGGTCGCCAGCTTGCCGCTCTGATCCTGCACTTCGAAGCGCAGGAACATCGGCGCATTGGCGCGAAGCGGCGCGTTGTCGCGATGCCATACGACGCGCGTGCCGTCGGTGAGGACATCGACAGCGGACTCTGATGACGGCGCAAGCGGGGACGCTTCGCCGCCGCAGTCGTCACCGGCCAGCGGAGTGCCGCTTACCTTGGGCAGGTCGATCGAGCCGATCAGCGTCCATGGAAATCCGGATTGGTCCACGATATCCGCGAACACGGAGTAGTGGCCCGCGTCGAGTGACGGCAGCGCGTCGACGAACGAGCCGTCGGGCTGGCGGGCGGGATGCAAATGCCAGATACGGTCGAGCCCGGGCGTGCGCACGAGGAACAGATGCATCAGATGGCCGTGGTCGGGGACGATACCGTCCATGACTTTGTATCGCAGCCAAGCCTTGTCGTCGGGCGATGGGCGAATCGCGAGGCGATTGCCGTCTACAAGGGTCAGCGCGAGTTTCGGCGGCTTGAACAGCTTCGTGATCGCCGCGTAATGGCGCGCGTCGACGTTCCACCAGGCGAATGCGAGATAGAAGATGGCAGCGACGATGCCACTCATTATCGCCATCGCGCGCCATCCGCGCCGCTTGAGCTCGGGCGTGACGGGCGAGCCGGGAGCGAGCCGCGATTCGCGGGCCGCGGCACCGACGATCGAAATTGCGCCGACTGCGAGCGCGATCGCGAGCGTCAACAGCAATGCGCCGAGCGCCGGCGGCATCGGTAGCATCCGGCGCGCGGCCGACGGGACAGGCACGGACATTTGCGCCGTGCCGTGCGCGCCCGCGACGTTTATCAGCACTCGCATCGAGCCGTACTCCATCAGCCACAGGCTCGAGGTGAAGAGGTGCTTGTCGATGGGCGAGCGCTGCGCGAGATCGGGGACGGGAGCATACTGCGAGCCGGCGCCGGCCAGCCGCGTCACCGCGGTGGTGACCTGGCGCACGTCGTCGGAGTCGGCGCGAATCTGCACGTCGGCGACGCCGGGAATCACGGCGGGAACGTTGACCGTCACGAACAGGTGATATGGGCCCGCGTCGCCTTCGTAAAACACGTTGGGACTGCCGACGTGCGCATTTGCGGGAATTGCTAGCAGCAGAGCGGCGACCGCGAGCATCGCGGCGCGCCGCAGTGACTGCATCGGAAGAGAGCGGCGCACGTCAGCGGCGCACGGTGCGCATCCAGTTGCCCAGCGCCATGCCGAGCGAGCAGAAGATGATCGACATCACGAGCGCGATCACCATTCCTTCGGCGAATGAGCCGGAAGTCTTGTCCAGCTCGAAATGGTACGGGTTGTAGAGCACAACGGCCGGGTCGAAAAATCCGAAATAGTTGGCGCCGAAGATCGGATTGCGCGCGGCCGGCGAGATCAGGAAGTCCGCGAACGGCCATTGCGCGGCGACAAACGCCGCGATGAAAACGCATCCCGCGGCGAGCGCGGATTTCCAGCTGCCCCAATTATTGCCCATCCACCCGCGCAGGAGGTCGAGCGCGAATGCAGGCGCGATCAACAGCACCGGGAACCACAGCGGAACCATGTGCGTGATGTTCTGGTAGACCGGACCAAGCTTGGGCGATGCGGGGAACAGCGGGAAAATCCACAGCCCCGCGAGAAACAGGACCGTGTAGATGGCGGCCATCGTGGTCGCAGGCCAGCGATTCTTCGAGACGACGGAGATCGCGATCAACGCGACGGGAAAGGAGGTTGCCACCGCGCGATAGAACTCCGAGTTGTGCATGAACTCCATCGGCGTCGATTCGAGGATGAACAGCGCGGAGCCTGCCACCTCGATGCCGCCGACCAGGAGTAGCAGCCGGTCGAGCTTGCGCTGATACGCACCCGACGCGCGATTGAGATGCGCGCACACCAGCAGCATCGCGCCAAGCTCGATCATCAGCTCGCCGATACCCAGCATCGAATGCGGCAGGCTGACTATCTTGACGTCGAGTCCGTAGGCGTTGTGCCACCAGTTGTCGAAGGGCGCCGAGGTGAGCATCGCGAATCCGCCCCATGCCGCCATGAAACATCCGAGCGGCCCGCGAAAGCCCCACACCGAGACGCTCGCGTCCTTGGCTTCCTGCGAGGAGCCGAAGGTGGTCGACAAAATCGCGTAGCCGCTGGCGATACCTGCCAGCACCCCCGCGAGGTAGATCATCATGTGCGCGGGAGTCCAGAAAGTGTCGCGGCCAATCGAGATATGCCACGAAATATCCCAGTAGCCACCGAACATGTCGGCGGCCGTGGCGGCGGCGAGGCACCATACGTACCAGGGAATCGATGCGGTGCGCTCGGCTACGACGCTGCGAACGTCGGCGCGCTCGCGAAGGTCGAAAGTTGCGGCAGTTCCCATGGCTCTTTCTCCGCGACGGATTATATCGCGATCAAGTGCGGCCGCCCACAGGGTCGAAGTTCAGCCGGGTTGCTTGTCGAACTTCGGCAGGTCGTCGCGGACCGGGGCCCATGGCGGGGCGCTCTTCATGAACACCTGCATCATCGGCTTGAAGTGCGAGGGATCGTCGAGGCTGCCGGCCTTCAGCGCGACGAAGTCCGCCATCGCGGGAAGGAACGATAGAATCGGCGAGCCGCAATTGGGGCAGAATCCGCGGCTGACCTTGTTGCCGCTATCGCCCGTGACTTCGTACTGCTTCAGCTCGCCGGTTAGCCTGAAGGCCGCCTTCGGCACGAGCAGCACTGAGGCCATCGCGGTGCCCGTCGAATGCTGGCAGTCGGTGCAATAGCAGTTGGCGGCCATGATGGGATCTGCCGAGCATTCGTATCGAATCGCGCCGCACGCGCATCCGCCTGTCACCGATGGCATCGTAGGTTTCCTCCTGTCTCGCCACACAATCTCGCAATGGCGGTTCCAGGATCAAGGGACAAGGACCTAACCCCTAACCCCTTCCCGCGCGGGAAGTGGGACTGGACGGAGTTGTGAGGATCATTGCGTCCTATCCCCCTAGCCCCCTTTCCAGATGGAAAGGGGGAACGCGAACCTCGGCGCTATCGTCCAAAGAGACGATGCCGCGTGTGGATCCGATTGCCACGGTTAAGTGCGGAGGCCGGGCTATGGCGTTGGCACATATGATCGAGGCATCGCCGATTGCGGATCGGTATGCTCGCGGATGGCATTGTCTTGGGCTTGCCGCTGACTATAAGGATGGCAAGCCGCATACCGTCAATGCGTTCGGCAGCCGGCTGGTTGCCTACCAGGGCGAGGACGGACAGGTTCATATCCTCGATGGTTTTTGTCCGCATATGGGCGCCGACTTGAGCCGTGGCGAGGTGCGCGGCAACTCAGTGCTATGCCCATTTCATAACTGGAGCTGGGGCGCGGACGGCAAGTGTAATAATATTCCGTACAGCAAACGGATTCCGCCCAAGGCGCGCGTGAAGGCGTGGCCGGCGTGCGAGCAGAACAAACTGCTGTTCGTGTGGAACGATCCTGAAGACAGCCCGCCGCCGCCGGAGGTCGAGATCCCGCGTATCGACGCCTGCTTCTCCGACAAGTGGAGCGACTGGGTAATCGAGAAGTGGACCATCAACACCAACTGCCGCGAGCTGATCGACAACGTCGCGGACATGGCGCACTTCCCGGTCGTACACAGCGCACCGGTCGACTACTTCGCCAACATATTCCAGGGTCACAAGGCTACGCAGATAATGATCGGCTCGGGGACGCAGGGAAATCAGGGCAGCCTCGCGACCTGTGCGACCTACTTCGGGCCTGCGTATCAGATCACCGAGATGAAGGGCGAGATGGGCGGGTTTCCGATCGATTCAATCCTGCTCAACTGCCACGTTCCGATTCATCTGAAGTGCTTCGACCTGCGCTTCGGGATGATCGTGCGAAAGATGGAGGGGCTGAGCGACGAGATGTCGCGGCAGATCGTCGCCGCGTATATCAAGGGCATCCAGCAGGGCTTCTACCAGGACGTCGCAATCTGGGATAACAAGGTGCGCATCGACAATCCGCTGCTATGCGAGGGCGACGGGCCTATCTATCAACTGCGGGAGTGGTATCGGCAGTTCTATGTCGATGCGGTCGAGGTGCCCGAGGAAGTGCGCAAGCGGCAGGTGATCGAGCTGAATGCCGGAATGCCGGAGCCTCCAGCACCGCATCACGTGTTCGAGGATTAGCGCACCGCTCCGATCACCCATCGCAGTTATCGACGCCTTGGCGTAGATGAGAGGGATGCGCAAGGCGGCTCGGCGGGCGCGAGGCGACTCAACTCTTTATGATTCCGTCTCGTTGTCGCTGGCGGAGTTCAGCGAACTGGTTGCGGCTATATACGAAGGTCCGCTCGAAGCCGTGCCGTGGAAGAGCGCGCTCGATCTGCTGCGGCGTCATCTGCGGGCCAGCTACGTCACGCTTATGCTGCGGCCGCCGTCGGCCGATCGCGAGGCGCTGATGGTGAACTCGGCGGGCGACCTGCCGATCACTCGCGAAGCCGAATACAACAAGCACTATTACGCGCTGGATCCGTTCGTCGATCTACCTCAGGACCGCGTAGTAACGGTGAACGAATTGATCGGCGACGCGAACTGGCGCGAAAGCGAGTTCTACCAGCAGTTCCTGAAGCCGCTCGACATCCTGCACGCGCTGGGCGCCGACATCCGCACGGAAGACGGCCTCGAATGCCGCCTGCGCGTCGCCAGGCCGCATCGCGAGCCGCCTTTTTCGGAAAACGACAAAGCGCTATGCACCGTCGTCCTGCCGCATCTCAAACGCGCCGTGCGATTGCATTCGCAGCTCGAGCTGATGGATTCCGAGCGGCGGCTGTATGCAGGCACTGTCGATCGCATGCTGGTCGGCACTGTCACGCTCGACGAGACTGGCGCGGTTCTGAAGAGCAACCCGGTCGCCGACGAAATGCTCCGCGAAGGGGACGGCTTGCGAATCGTCAACGGCGCAATGCGCGCCGACGCGGCCGCGGAGAATCGCGAGCTGCAACGGCTCGTGAAGCAGGCGCTGAGCGGAGAGACGGCCGGCAGGCCGGCGGTCGTCGATGCGATCTCGATCACGCGGAAGTCGTCGCGCGGCAAGCTCGGCGTTCTGGTCCGCAGCCTGCCTCGCACCGGATGGTCGAAGGGCAAGCGACGCCCGTCGGTCGCGCTTTTCATTCGTGACGCCGAGCGCAAATCAGAAGCCTCGCGCGAGATGGTGCGCAGATTGTTCGACCTGACTCCGGCGGAAGCTTCGCTTGCGTTGGCGCTCGCCAACGGCCTCACGCTGGACGAGGCGGCAGACGGACTTCACATCCGCAAGAACACCGCACGCGCCCACTTGCGCGCGATTTTCTCGAAAATCGGCGTGACTCGCCAAACAACCCTGGTGCGCGTGCTGCTAAGCAGCGTGATCTGGCTCGGATAAGGGGCAGAGTCATAGTCTTTTCGGACGATGAATCCGCGGCGACTATCGAGCGACTCTGTGGACCACGTGAGAGAATCAACAGAAAGCAACGAGACCGACCTCGCGACATCACTGCTTGCGAGCGCGCGCGAGCTGGTCCCGACGCTCGCCAAGCGCGCCGCGCAGGCCGAGCACAATCGCTCGATTCCCGCCGAGACGATCGCCGACTTCAAGCGCGCCGGACTGTTTCGCGTGATCCAGCCAAAGCGCTACGGCGGCTACGAACTCGACCCCGTCGTCTTTTTCGACATCCAGATGACGCTCGCCGAAGGATGCATGTCCAGCGGATGGGTCTACGGCGTCGTGGCGGTGCACAACTGGCAGTTGGCGCTGTTCGATCCGCGCGCGCAGGAAGACGTGTGGGCAAAGGACAGTTCGATCCTGATCGCGTCGAGCTACATGCCCAAGGGACAGGTCGAGCGCGTCGATGGCGGCTTTCGATTCAGCGGGCGATGGGGCTTTTCGAGCGGCGTCGATCACGCGAGCTGGCTGTTTCTCGGCGGCATCGTGTCGTCGAAAAACGGTGTGCCGGATTATCGGACGTTCCTGGTGCCGCGCTCCGACATCGCGATCAACGACAACTGGCACACCGTCGGCCTCAAGGGGACAGGCAGCAAGGAAGTCGTCGTCGACGGCGCATTCGTGCCCGAGTATCGGACACATCGCGCGATGGATGGATTCGCGGGGACCAGTCCCGGCTTGAGCGCCAATCCGGCCGCGCTGTATCGGCTGCCGTTCGGACAGATTTTCGTGCGCGCAGTCTCGTCGGCGTCGATCGGAGCGTTGCAGGGCGCGCTCACTGCGTTTCGCGAGTACGGGTCGAAGCGTGTGAGCATCAACGACATGGGGCACACCGCCGAGGATCCCGCGGCGGAGTTGGCGGCGGCTGACGCGGCGCTCGGGATCGACGACATGAAGCTGGCGCTGCATCGAAATTTCGCGGCAATGATGGCGACGCTCCGGCGCGGCGACGCGCTCGACGTCAACGACCGGATTCATTACCGCTATCAATCCGCCGCCGTGGCAGGACGGTGCGCAGAGCACGTCGATCGTTTGTTCCACGCCTGCGGCGGCCAGGGAATCTACACCGACAATCCTATCGGACGATTTTTCGTGGACATCCACGCGGCGCGGATGCACTACGCCAACAATCCCGACAAGTTCGGGCGCAACTATGGTGGCGTGCTGCTCGGACTCGGCAACACCGATTTCTTCATATGAGCAGTGCGATGCGACTCGGCGCGCCGCCCGGCGATGGGCATTGGGATCACGAGTTCGACGTGGTCGTCGTTGGCTCCGGCGCGGGCGGATTGACGGCCGCGATAGTGGCACGTGACCTCGGCCAGTCGGTCGCGGTGCTGGAAAAGAGCGATCAGTACGGCGGCACGAGTGCTATCTCCGGCGGTGGCGTGTGGGTTCCATGCAACCATCTCCTGATGGCTGCAGGAGCCAACGACAGCCACGACGATGCGCTCACTTACCTCAAGGCCGCCACACGCGACATGGTCTCCGAGACGCGCTTGCTTGCTTACCTCGAGCACGCACCGCGAATGGTGCGCTACCTCGAGGAGAAGACCTGCCTGAAGTATCGCGCGATGCCGAATTACTCCGACTACTACCCTGCCCTGCCCGGCTCCAAGCCCGGTTATCGCACGATGGATCCGATCCCGTTCAACGCCGCGCGGCTTGGCGAAGAATTTGCGCGCATGCGGCCTCCGCAACCGGGCACGTTGATCGCCGGCCGCGTCACGATGACCGCGGGCGAGGCGCACGTAATCCTGTGCAAGGAGCGGGGCTGGATCGCTCTCTTCATGAGGCGCATGGCGCGCTACTGGCTCGATATCCCGTGGCGATTCCGCAGCAAGCGCGACCGCCGACTGACGCTGGGCAGCTCGATGGTCGGATCGCTGCGGCGCTCGATGATGGATCGCGACATTCCGCTGTGGCTCAACACGGCGCTGGATTCGCTGGTCACTGACGCGCGCCGGGTCGTGGGAATCACCGCGACGCAGAACGGCACAACGATTCGCATCGCGGCGCGACGCGGTGTCATCCTCGCGGCGGGCGGCTTCGAGCACAACCAGGCGATGCGCGATGAGTATCTGCCCAAGCCGACGCGCGCCGAATGGACCGTCACACCGCCGTCCAACACCGGCGACGCAATTCGCGCGGGACAGGGCGTCGGTGCGCAGGTGGCGCTGATGGATCATGCGTGGTGGGCGCCGACCGTTTTCGTGATGGGTCGCGAGAAGCGGCGAGCGCTGTTCGTCGAGCGCAACCTGCCCGGATGCGTGATGGTCAATCGGCTGGGCCGCCGTTTCGTCGATGAGGCCGCGCCTTACAGCGAGATCGTTTACGCGATGTACGCCGACAATGAAAAGAGCAGCGCCAACATGCCGGCGTGGCTGGTCTTCGACGCCGAATTTCGTCGCAAGTATCCATGCGGCCCACTCCTGCCAGGCATGGTGCGTCCCGACAAGTCGCTGCCGGCGGCGTGGGCCGGGACAGTCTATTTCAAAGGTGACACTCTCGACGCGCTCGCCGCGAAGATCGAGGTGGACGCGAAGGGATTGCGCGAGACAGTCGAGCGGATGAATCAATACGCGGCAAGCGGCGACGACAAGGAATTCGGCAAAGGCAGCAACACCTTCGATCGCTACTACGGCGACGTCAACGTCAAGCCGAATCCGTGCCTCGCGCCGATCGCCAAGCCGCCGTTCTATGCGATGCGTATCGACGCCGGCGACATCGGCACCAAGGGCGGCCTGCTCACCGACGAGTACGCGCGCGTTATCCGCGACGACGGCGAGCCGATTCCCGGCCTCTACGCAACCGGCAATACGTCGGCGGCCGTGATGGGTCCTAGCTATCCGGGCGCGGGCTCGACGCTCGGTCCGGCGATGACGTTCGGCTACATAGCCGCGCACCATCTGGCAGGAGTTTAAGATGCTGAAAGATCGCGTTGCGCTCGTAACCGGTGCGAGCCTTGGGGTCGGCAAAGGAATCGCGATCGCGCTCGGCGCGGCCGGCGCGGCCGTCTATGTTACGGGGCGCAGCGGCAAAGCCGGCGACAATCCTTTTGGCGGCACGGTGTTCGCCACCGCCGAGGAGGTCACCAGGCGCGGCGGACGCGGCGTTGCCGTGGTTTGCGATCATAGCGACGACGACCAGGTGCGCGCGCTGTTCAAGCGAATCGAAAAGGAGTCGGGACGGCTCGACATCCTGGTCAACAACGCCACCGCGATTCCCAACGGTCTCACCGACAGCGGGCCGTTCTGGAGCAAGCCGCTGGATTTTGTGAAATTGCTCGACGTCGGCCTGCGATCCAACTACGTCGCGACCTGGCTCGCCGCGCCGATGCTGATTCGCAACGGCGGTGTGGTGTTCAACTCGTCGTCGCCGGGCGCGAAGGCGTACGTGCACGGACCTGCTTACGGCGCCGCCAAGGCCGGAGTCGACAAGATGTCGCACGACATGGCGCACGACTTCAGGCGGCATGGCGTCGTGGTCGTCTCGGTCTGGCTCGGCCTGGTGAAGACCGAAAAGGTGATGATGATCGACGTCAACAAGTCGAAGTACGGCCCGATGCTGGCGGTGGCGGAGTCGCCCGAGTTCGGCGGCCGCATCATCGACGCGCTCTACAACGATCCCAACCGGATGGAATTGACCGGGCAGACATTTTTCTCAGCCGAGCTCGCAGACCGTTACAGCGTCAAAGACGTCGACGGCAATCAGCCGCCATCAGGCCGCGGCTACCTGGGTCCGCCAACCGAATTTTCGCCAATCGTGATCGAATAGAGGTTTTTTGGTTGCCTCCAACGCCCAGCATCGGAGCTGACACTGCGATCGACGCGAGCAATTCAGGAGCCACTCCGATTGGCGCGCCGATCCGAGCCGACGGCGAGCAATCGATCGGATGGGACGATGATTGCGACGTGCTGGTCGTCGGCTTTGGCGCCGCGGGAGCATGTGCGGCTATCGAAGCCGCCGATGCGGGCGCGGCCGTCATCGTTACAGATCGTTTTGGCGGCGGCGGCGCGAGCGCCAAGAGCGGCGGCGTCGTGTATGCGGGCGGCGGCACGCGATTTCAGAAGACCGCCGGCTTCGACGACTCGCCCGAGGCGATGTACGAGTACCTGTGCATGGAAGTCGGCGACGCGGTCGAGCGGGCAACGCTACGCGACTTTTGCGAGCGCAGCATCGAGATGATCGAATGGCTCGAGGCGCATGGCGTCGAGTTCGAAGCCACTGTGCCTCCATGCAAGACTTCGTATCCGGCCGACGGCTACTACCTTTATTTCTCCGGCAACGAGACGGTTAAGGAGTACGCGGGAAAATATCCGCCGGCCCCGCGTGGGCATCGCGTCAAAGGCACGGGGCTGTCGGGCGCGATGCTGTTTCGGGCGCTCCGCAACAGCGTGCATGCGGCCGGCGCGCGCGTGATGACTCAATCGTCGGTGCGGCGGCTGGTAGTCGACAACCGAAGCGGCGCTGTGCTCGGCGCGGAACTCTGGCAGTTTGAAACCGGCGGCCGCGCCGCTCGACGCCATCGACGTCTCAGCCGCTTGGCCGAACGGATGTACTATCCCGCGCCCGTGCTGTCCGACATGCTGCGCCGGCGCGCGCTCGGAGTTGAACTCGCCGACGCTCATCGACTGCTGGTCCGTGCGCGCGCGGGAGTAGTGCTCAGCACGGGCGGCTTCATCTTCAATCGCGAGATGGTCGCGCGCCACGCGCCAAAATATTTGCGCAACTTTCGGCTGGGCACCTCGGGATGCGACGGCAGCGGCATCCGGCTGGGCCAATGGGTCGGTGGCGAAGCCGCGCGACTCGAGCGCCTGTCGGCGTGGCGCTTCATCAATCCTCCGCTGGCATGGGCGCGCGGCATGATCGTCGATAGCGACGGCGTGCGCTTCTGCAACGAGGAAGTCTACGGCGCGAAGCTCGGCTACGAAATGTGCGAACACCACGGCGGCAAGGCATGGCTGGTGATCGATTCGACGATCAGACGCGACGCGGTCAGAGAAGCGCTGTTCGGCGGGCTGTGGGGATTTCAGAGTGTGCCGGCGCTGGTGCTGATGTTTGCCGGAGCGAAGCGTGGCAGCTCGATCGAGGACCTCGCGCTTCGGATCGCCGCTGATAGGACGACGATGCGTCAAAGCTGGGAGAGCTACAACCATGCCGCGCACAGCGGCGACGATCCACTAGGCAAGTCGCGCGACTTGCTGCATCCGCTCGAAACGTCGCCGTTCTATGCGCTCGATATCTCGGTCGACAAGCGCGTGTTTCCATGCGCGGCGCTGACGCTCGGTGGCTTGTGCGTAGACGAGACCGACGGCGCAGTGCGAACCGCCAATGGCGGCACTGTGCCCGGCCTCTACGCCGCGGGCCGCGCGGCGGTCGGGATCGCATCCAATCATTACGTGAGCGGACTCGCGCTCGCGGATTGCATCTGGTCGGGCCGGCGCGCCGGCCGCGCCGCGGCGGCGACACTGACGCGAAGCGCGCGGCACGCGGAAGTATCCGCGTAAAATTCACGATGGGAACCAACGGCATAGGACGCGTTCAGGGAAAAGTCGTGATCGTCACCGGCGGCGCCAGCGGTATCGGGAAGCAGGATGCGCTGCTGCTGGCCGGCGAAGGCGCGCGCGTCGTGATCACCGACCTCAACGAGGACGACGGTCGCGCACTCGCGCGCGAGATCGGCGACGCTGCGATGTTCGTCCGCCACGACATCTCGAGCGAGGACAACTGGAAATTCGTCATGGCCGCCACGCAAGATCGATTGGGTCGGCTGGACGGTCTAGTCAACAACGCCGGCGTCCTTGTCATGGGATCGATCGAGGACGCGACGCTCGAGCAGTGGCAGAAAATCCATCGCGTCAACGCCGACGGCTATTTTCTCGGCTGCAAGTACGGCGTGGCCGCGATGAAGTCGAGCGGGGGCGGCTCGATCGTCAACATGGCGTCGATTGCGGCGGAGGGCCTGCCGTTCGCGGTGTCGTACAGCGGCTCGAAAGGCTCAGTCGCGGCGCTCACCCACAGCGTCGCCGTACATTGCAAGAGTTGCGGCTACAGGATTCGCTGCAACTCGATTCATCCCGACGGCGTGCTGACGCCGATGACGCTTCCGCTGATGGGCAATCCCGACCCGGCACGTGTCAGCTACGATGCGGACCCGACGTCGCGCTTTTGCGATCCGAAGGACGTCGCGAACCTGGTGTTGTTTCTCATTTCCGACGAGTCGCGGTTCATCAGTGGAGCGCAACTGCGGATCACGAACGCGCATTGAGCGTTTTTTTGATGACTTACTACTCTCTGCGCGTTCGCGAGGTGATCGAAGAAACCGCGGACGCGAAGTCGCTCGTTTTCGAAATTCCGCCCGAGCACACGGAAGCGTTTCGCTATAAGCCGGGGCAGTTTCTAACTCTGCGCATCGCGAATGACGGGCGGCACTTGCTGCGATGCTACTCGCTCGCCAGTTGCCCGCTGCTCGACGAGCCGCCGCGCGTCACCGTCAAGCGCGTCGCTCAAGGGCGCGTATCTAACTGGCTGTGCGATCGAATCAAAGCAGGCGACTCGATCGAAGTTAAACCGCCCGCCGGCCATTTCACGCCGCACTCGATCGACGACGACTTTCTGCTCTTCGCCGGCGGCAGCGGCATCACGCCTATCTTCTCTATCATCAGGTCGGCGCTCATCGCGGGCCGCGGCCGCCTCCACCTTATATATGCGAATCGCGACGAGGAGTCGGTGATTTACCGCGATCAATTGAACGCGTTGGCGAATCAGCATCCGACCCGGCTCGATGTGATTCATTTGCTCGACTCAGTTCAAGGTTTGCCGGAGACCGCGCAGCTCGCGGAACTCGCGCGACACTGGAGTGGCGCGGATTGTTACCTATGCGGTCCCGAGGCGTTTATGGACTGTGCACTCGAAGCGATTCGCGGGCTTGGCATCGCGCCGGCACGGATTCATATCGAGCGTTTCGTCTCTCTGCCCGACGAGGAAGACGCGGTGCCGGTCGTCGAGCCCAGCGCGAATGGCGAAATCCGTCTCGAAGTCGAACTCGACGGAGTGCATCATGAGCTGATCTGTTCGCGCGGCGAACCGCTTCTCGACGCGATGCTGCGGGCCGGACTGAAGGCGCCGCACTCATGTCAGAGAGGAGCGTGCGGGTCTTGCATGTGCACGCTCGAAGCTGGTGAGGTCCATTTGCGTCAGAATCAAGTGTTGGACAAGAACGACCTGAAGCAGGGATGGATACTCGCGTGCCAGGCGATCGCGGACAGCGCATCGGTCCGGGTGCGTTTTCCGGATTGAGGTCATGGAGGCCTGGTGATGGACTGAAGGCGGCACTCAGTCTTCGAGGCAACCGCGCCAAGCCGGCGGGGCCGCGACTTCAGCTTAGGATTCAAACTATAGCAGTGACCGATACGACGCTGAGACGGAGGCGATGCATGGCGGAAAGTTGGGAGGACAGATTCGAGTCGCTGCGCTTGAGCCGGGTTCTCACTCACAACGCCGACTACCTTGAGTTCCTGGTACGCAAGGTATGGCGAATCGACCTTCAGCCGCAGAAGGTCGCCGAGTTCGGATGCGGCTACGGCCGGTTCGCCTCGATGCTTCTGCCGTCGCTCCCGAGCGGAAGCAGCTACGCGGGTTTTGATTCCGCCGCCGCCCTCGTCTCCAAGGGCAAAGAGATTTTCGCGCAGTCTCCTTATAAGGCCTCGTTCGTCCGAGGAGAGGTGCACCATGCCCCACTGCGCGACGGCTATTTCGACGTGACGATCGCTCATCTAGTTCTCATGCACGTGCTTGATCCCCAGCAGGTACTGCGCGAGATGATACGCGTGACGCGCCCCGGCGGACTTCTGATCACGTGCGACGCAAACCGCAACGGACACAATGCGCTTCTCCACATCGAAGAAAGCGATGAGCAGGAAAATGTTGACCTGGAACTGATCCAGACCGTCAACCGCAGCATCCGGCACGAAAGCGGCGTCGACTATAATATCGGGATGAAGATGCCGGTCCTGTTGCATCGCATGGGACTGGAGAATGTGCAGGCGCGTATCAGCGATTTGGTCCTACTCATACTTCCGCCGCTGGATACGTCGGAGAAGGAGCAAATCTTTCGGGCTATGTGCAGCGAGGGGCTTGGCTATCAGCCCACCGACGAGACGGAGATCGAACGCTGGCGTCTGAAACTTATCGAGCACGGGGTCTTGCGAGAGAAGGCTGACAAGGAGATCAAGCGTCAACTCGAGCGCGATTTTCTGCACAAGGGTAACACCTACCACACTGTCTCCGCATCCGCGTTTACTTTCAGTTTCGGAACGGTGGCCCTTGATGGAACGTCCTAGATGAGCGTCGAGGGCGGGCCATGCAGTCCTATGTCCAGGGGGTCGGTGGCGTGGGTGTCGATCGGCATCCAGACACTCGCGGTAGCAGTCCTTATGCTGCTTCACGTTTCCGCGTCGTTGTGGAGCGCTAGCCGCGAGTCCGCGACTTATGACGAGGTGCAGCACATCGGTCCCGGATACGCGCGGCTCGCGCTGCACGACTATCGTCTTACACCCATCGCTGCTCCGCTGATGCCTATGCTGGCCGGACTAGCGGTCAGTGAAATTCACCCGCGGCTGCCAGTTGTTGACGATCCCTTTTGGAACATCGCCAATGGCGCGGCCTTCGGCTATCGCTTCCTTTACGGACAGGGAGAATCGCGGCGGCTTGTCTGGCTTGCGCGTCTCCCGTTCGTGGCATTGAGCGCGGCGCTTGCTCTCGCCATCTTCGCGTGGGGGAAGCAACTGTGGGGAACCGCGTCCGCGTTTGGGGCGCTCTTCCTGTATGCAATCAATCCGGAGCTGCTTGCCCACTCACACTACGCGAACCTCGATCTTGGCATCAGCCTGGTGACGACCCTCGCCCTCTGGGCACTGTACAGCTTTCTCCGCTCTCCCACGCTCGGCCGGGGTGCTATGACGGTGGCCGCATTCGCCCTGGCGCCAGTCACGAAGTATAGCTTTCCGCTGGTGTTCCTCATGGGAGCATCGGTGGCGTTCGCGAGTTTCCTGGATAAGCGCATCCGTGAGGAGCACGGCGGAGCACTCCGCCTGAGCAAGCAGTTACTGCTCCTGGGAGTCGCGGTCGCGATGGCCGCCTGGCTGGTAGTATGGGCCGCGTTCGGCTTCAAGACTCAAGAGGGGGCGAGCCCCGACCTAAGCAACCCGGTGCCGCTCGAGCAACTGGTACCGGAGGGGTCAGTACGCGTGCTGCTCGGCGCAATTCGCGATCGACACCTGCTGCCCGACGGGTTCGTGCACGGGATTGCCCAGACGATCCACCTACCACAAAGCTACCAGATGACCTTCTATCATGGACTCTCAGCGCCGGGCGGCTGGTGGTACTTCTTCCCAATGGTGCTACTACTGAAGACCCCACTTCCGCTCCTGCTTCTTCTCGCCTCGACCCTGATCATTCGCGGTCCGGAGACTCATCCACCGCTGGCAGCAGCGGCGGTCGCGTTACCGGCCGCGGTCTATCTTGCCTGCGCGATCAGTTTTGGGTTCAGCATCGGCTACCGACACCTGCTGCCGATTCTTCCGCTCCTATGCTTGTGGGGTGGACGGCAAGTGTCGGTTCTGTGGGGCCGATATGGCCTGCGGCCGATAGCCGTCCTGCTCCTGTCCTGGTACGCGCTGGGCACCTATCGCGTCGCGCCTCATTTCCTGTCCTTCTTCAACGAGCTCGCCGGGGGCCCCGAGCGCGGCTACCACTACCTTGTCGATTCCAACTGCGACTGGGGTCAAGATCTCGATGAGCTTGCAAGGCTATGTCAACGACTCGACCTGAAACGCGTTAACCTCAGTTACTTCGGGAGCGCCAGTCCCGACGATGCCGGCATTCCCTATTTAGCGCTCCCTAGTGTGACTTGCTGCTGGCAGCCGCAGGCGTGGACAACGAGCCTCGGGCCTGGAGACGTGGTGGCCGTGAGCGTCACCAACCTGATGGGCGTCTACTTCCACCTGCCGGGCGCGAGCACTTTCCCGATCCGTGTCAACTTCGACGGCGTGCCACGGGTGATGCCGCTCACCGATGCGCTGACCTATCTGCAAAGGCACTACCGGCCGTTCGCCCGGGCGGGCTACTCTATCCTTCTCTATCGGATTGATCCTTCAGATCGCATCGATGCGCAGTAACCGATCGCTGATTGCCCAGAAGCCGAGCACGCGGCAGCGGATTTCGCCGAGCCATTGACCCTTTAAGATAATATATACATGTATTAGCATCCGATAGTTCTATACAGTATGTTATTACTGCATTCTAATGTCATTTATTATGTCTAGCTTCCTGGTGTGAGGTTAAAACCTCTAGTCAAAAGAGCAGCAAAATGCTACAACTTGACAGTAGACAGGAGGCTGCTATGGCGGAGATTCTCAAGTTTAAACGCAGCAGAATTTCTTCAGAGCCGTCCAGGCGGGAGATGTGGCGTCGATTCTCCGAAGACCGGCCGCTGCGCCAGATCAACCAAATCAGCGATCGCGAGATGGCATTGCTCGAGCGAACCGCGCTGCTCGGAGAATTCCACTCCACGGAAGACCTGCTTTTCGTGCTCAAAACGATCCGCGGCGGGGCGTCCGCTGAACTACAGAACGACGATCGCATCCAGCGCGACGGTTAGCCGCGCAGGAATCGGCAGTTTCAGGCCGATTCTCAGCGCGATACTTTGCAGACACAACCACCGAATCATCCACACACGTCCGCGCTGATTTCGAGGCAACCAGTTCGGCCATCTCTGGTGCACGGCAAAGACTCGGCGCGCGATGCGGCGTTTACGGCGAGGTGGCACGCATTGAAAACGCACCCGGGTTTTGTGCCTGGCGTGTCCTAGAACCCGCGTGGTGGCCCGATCTGAGGCGTGCGCACCGGCTTGGCCATGCCGTAAAACACGACGACACCCTGTCCGCCGCATCGGGTCGAAAGCCCCTCAGCGGGGGTACCGATACAGCTGTCGATGTCCTGCCAGTTGTTGGTGACCCAAACGTTTCCGGCCGGGTCCAGGTCGATGTCTACCTCCATCTGCAGGCCGCCGCCGACGTAGCCGAGGGGAGGCGAGATCGGATCGCCAGTCTTAAAGCCGGGCGGGCAGTTCTCAGTTCTAACGCCGCACAAGTGTGCGATCTGGCCGGATGCTCCCGCGAAGTTGGAGACCCAGACGTTATCGTCGCCGTCGACGGCAACGGCCCATGGCCCCGGCAGGCTGCTGCCAATAAACGGAGAACCCGGATACGGGGAGCCATCCGGCCGCAGCAGGATCATGCTGCCGCCTGCGCGCCCGCCTTTCTGCTCCGACATGGTCTTTGTCAAGTAGTCGGAGGCCTTCGCCACACCGTGGAGCTTCAGGCGCAAACCCATATCCACCAGATGCATCATGCCCACCAGGCTGTTGCCAAGACGGGCGGTGACCCAGACATTGCCTTGGCTATCGATGGCTAGACCGCTGGTGCTGAAGCCGCTTTTGAAGTTCTCGGCCTTACTCGGATCAGATGCAGGGAAGCGGGTGACGTGATTGATCCCGCTGTTGGAGACCCAGATGCGGTCCTGCTGATCAATGGCCAGGTGGAATGGCGCCAGGAACGACTTGCAAGGCTCGGCGTTATCGCCTTCGCAGACAATCCGTCCCTTGGTAAAATCGCCCTTTGGGAAGTAGACGAGTTGCCTTTTCTCGACCCCCAAGACCCAGACATCGCCGCTTGGAGTGACCATGACGCCCTGCATTAGCCCCAACCGGCCATCGAACGTGATGCCGTCGGGTGGTGTCAGGGGCTTGCCGTTCTTGTCGAACACAACGATTGCTTTGCTGCCGTAAGTTGAGAACCAGGCATTATCCTTTGCGTCGACGGCGGCGCCAAAGGTGCCGCCTTCCATCCCACCGCCGCTGAAGCCATCGGTGATCGGAGAAAGTGCCTGCCCGTTGGGGGCGAACTTGGTAGCATGTCCCTCCCACAGCGAGTCCTGGCCCTGCCAGCCGATCGAGAAATTGTCGCCGACCCAGAAGTTACCGTCGCTGTCGAATCCTGCTTTGCCGCCCGCGCGGTACCCGCCGCCGTCGAATTTCAGTGGCAGCACCCATGCGCTCGGCTGCCAATTGAGGTACGGCATATAGGGGACGGGACGCAGGTTCTTGCCCTGCGGAATCGGATAGAAGGCCTCGAGCAGGGCGAAGACGCGTTCAGGGTGGTACCACGGATAGCGCGAGATCGTTTGTGCTGCCGTCAGCGTGTCACTCGGGGCGCTGCCCCTCGGCGGCGTGGCGGCTGAGAAGAGCTTGTCGCAAGCATCAGCTGTCACCTTCGTGACGCAACCCGCGAGCGCATCGGCCAGTGTCGCGAAATTCGCCATCGTTGGCGTCTGGGGGCCGTTGAGCGGACCTTGGATGGCGTCGCCCCAGCCGCCGGTCGCGAGATCGACGAAGTTGGGCACGTCGCCAGCAGCGATACGCAGTCCAAGCGCGTTACCCTTGAGCACGGCGCCGTCGAGGAACTGCGTGTTGGTCCATACCGACGCCACGGTCGTAAACTCGCTAATGACTACGTGGGCCGGCGGCTGGCTGCCCACCACGGAGATGAGCGCGATCGCCGGGTTGTCTCCGCCACCCTTATTGCCACCCGGTACCCCGCCTTTGGCAACTATATAGAGGATGCTGTCAGGCGATCCTTGCGCGCTCAAAGTAAATCGGCCGTCGTCGCCGGTTTGCGTTTGAGCTAATTGCTTTGGCGCGTCCGCACTTGCGGACCACAGCGTCACCGTCGATTTGGCAATCGGAGTGCCTGCGCCTAGTACCTGACCTTCAATGCTGTCAGCGGCCAAAGCCGTTCCGACGGTGATCAGAGCGGCGAGAACTAGAGTGCCAAGTGCGCAGCATAGAATCGAGCGAGAAGCGTTCACTTTAGGGTCTCTCCCGTGACAGATGCGTTCGAGCATCTGGTTCTGCATGACGAACCAACCTCTCGCGGCATCTTCGGTCGCTCGACCTTCAAAAGCGCGAGCACGACGGTGCCTCATCGATGGTCGAGTAGCAAGCTGCTACGCATTCGACAAATCGCGGACAAAATCAGTCAACGTCAATCGTCCTAAAAAGTGTCTCTGGAGTGTCTGATCCGAGGGCGGTTAGCCGTTGCGGAGGTAGTCGAGGCTGGTGCGGTTGAAGAGGTCGCGGTGCTCTACCATTACCCAGTGACCGCATCGGTTCAGCAGGATAAAGCGGGCTTGGGGGCATCGTTCGAGAATTTTCATTGCGCCGCCGACTGGATTGAAGCGATCGTTGATTCCCCAGAAGCCGAGAATTGGGCAGCGGATTTCGCCTAGCCGCTCGGCCATGTTGGGCACGCGCATCGTCGAGAGAACAGTGCGCGGCTGCATCGCGCATACGCCGACGCGTTCGGCGAGCAGCTCCGGCGTGATATGCGATGGGTCGTGCAGTTGCAACGTTAGCAACTGGCGCATCGACTCGGTGTCCATCGGGCCGGCCGAGAAGACTTCAATCATTTTCCGAATACCGGGCATCTGCAGATAGGTGGGAAGGTCCTCGATTCCGCCAGGCGCCATCAGGATGAGTCTCTCTACAATGTCAGGATGATCCAAGGTGTACTTGAGCGCGATCGCGCCGCCCAGCGAGTTGCCAAGCAGGGTGCATCGCTCGAGACCTAGCTTGTTGATCAACCCATGCACGGCTTCGACGAAGAAATCCAATACGTAGTTGGTGTCCGGCTTCGAGGACAAACCGAAACCCGGAAGATCCGGCACGATCGCTCGATAGCCCGCTGCGGCAAACACCGGGTAGTTGCCCTTGAAGTTGCTATAGCCACTCGCACCGGGCCCACTGCCGTGAAGGAACACGATCGCGTCGCCGCTTCCGGCTTCGTGATAGTGGATCGACAGCCCGTCACCGGCCTTAGCGTACTTGCCTTCGGGAACGGGAGTGGCGCTTGCGGTCATGGAGTCCTCTGAAGCGAGACGCGGCGGATTAGTCGAATGACGTTGCGGCCATCGCGGCGGCTATAGTGAGTCTCGTCGGCAAGCTGGCGAATCATCAGGAGGCCGAGTCCGCCGACGGGTCTGCTCTCGACCGATAGGTCGAGATCGGGAGCAGGTTTGGCGAATGGATCGAACGCCTGGCCGTCGTCGGCGAACTGGATAGTCAACTGATTGCCCTCGAGCTCGAGCGTGACTTCGGCGACGCCATTGGGCTCGACCTGGCCGGGATATCCGTACCTCAGGAGATTGGTAAACAACTCTTCGAGCACGATTAGGGTCCGGGCCCGGTCCTCCGCCGCTAGCCCATGTTCGGCCTCGAATGCGCAGACGAAGCCCTCGAGCTCGCCCATCGCCCGGTTATGGACGCGAACAGTCAGGCTGGCTCGCATCGCCAGATTGTAGCGCGGCGAGGGAGTTTTGTCGCGCTGGCTTCTGCGTCTGCCGCGCGCTAGGTTGCAGCACAGGAACATGAAAATCGACCGGGGGGAGAATATGCATATCACCGTTCACAGCATGCGCTCGATCACGGGCGCGTGCGTCGGCGTCCTTTTCGCGATGCTGTTCGTTTCCGCTTCGTGGGCGCAGAGTCCTCAGATTTCCACACAGAGTCCCCAGATTGCGGAAGTCGAGACCGTCTCCGGAACGGTCTTCATACAGCGCGGCGGCGCTCACGTGGCCGTCAAGGTAGGAGATCCCCTGTACGAGCAGGACACGATCGACACCGGGACCGACGGCGCGATCGGAATCACCTTCATCGACAACACCGTGATGTCGGCGGGCCCGAACAGCGAGGTGGCGCTCGAAGAGTACAAGTTCGATTCGAACAACTTCAAAGGCTCGATGCTGGCGGACATGCGCAAGGGCACGCTCGACATGGTGTCGGGCGATATCGCGAAGAGTTCGCCGGCGGCGATGAGAGTCAAGACGCCGGCGGCGATCCTCGGCGTGCGGGGCACACACTTCGTGGTCGAAGTACCCGACTAGTTGTCTTACTATCTTGCGACGACGCTACCTACTTCTGCTGATGGCCTTTGCGCTCGGGTGCGCGGAAAAGCGCCAGGCGCTGTTCGTGGTTCTTCCGAATCCGGACGGCAGTTCAGGCGCGATAACGGTCAGCGACAGTCAGAAATCAGTACTGCTAGACAAGCCATACGCCGCCAGTGAGGAAAAGGGCGGCAGCGTTGCGGCGACCACAACTGATGCGCAGCAGGTCAAACAGATTTTCGGCAGCGCGCTAAACGCGGAGCCAATTCTGCCGAAACATTTTGTTCTCTATTTCATCAGAGACTCCGATACGCTGACGCCGGAATCGCAGCAGCACTACCTTGCGGTTTTCGAAGACATCAAGCAGCGTCCCGTGTACGAAGTCGAGGTGATAGGATACACCGACACGACCGGGACTCAGTCGTACAATCAGCAACTCTCGCTCACACGCGCCAAATCAATTCGGAAGCGTTTGAGAGACGACAAACTCAACCCCAATTCGATTTCCGTCGCCGGGCGAGGCGAGCTCGATCCTGCCGTGCCGACTGGTCCGAACGTAAATCAACCGGCCAATCGCAGGGTCGAGATTACTGTCCGCTAACTAGCCGGTCGCAGGCTCGACGCCGGTCCATCGCACGGCCAGCAAGGTGATGTCGTCGGTCTGCTCGGCGCCGGCGGCAAATCGACGGACATCTTCACGCACGAACTCCACCAGATCCCTGGCGCTGGCCGTTGGCGCTGAGCGGAGCAGCAGTTGCAGCCGTTCAGCGGTATAAAACGAGTGGTCTGAACTCTCAGCCTCGGTCACGCCGTCGGTGTAGAGGAGCAGCAAATCTCCCGGCGTCAGTTGACGGCGTTCGACGGGATACTGAAAATCGTCGACCGTGCCGAGCGGCGGACCGCCGGCGCGGTTGAATTCCGTCGTTTCGGCTCCCTTGCGGATGACGAACGGCGAATCGTGTCCCGCGTTCACATAGGCGAGCATCCCAGTGGCGAGATTCAAAATTCCGGCGAAGACAGTGACGAACATCATGTCCCCGCCCGCGCCGGCCATGTCGCCACTGGTGGCGGATATCCTCGCGTTGGCGGCGGCGAACGCTTGATCGAGGGCCTCGTCGTGCTGCGCCACCGCGTCGTGCAAAACCTCTTTGGTAGTAGCCATGAAGAGGGCAGCGGCGACGCCTTTGCCAGAGACGTCGGCAATCGCGAAGAAGAGCCGTGAGGAATCGAGCAGGATGAAATCATAAAGGTCGCCGCCGACGATTCGCGCCGGTTCGATCAGCGCATAGAGATCGACGTCGCGGCGTTCGGGAGGGCCGGGAAATCGATGCGGCAACAGCCCCATCTGGATCGATCGTGCGGCGCCAAGTTCGCCCTCGAGACGAGCTTCGTTCTGACGCTCATTTTCCAATTCGACTGCGAGACGCCGGCGCGCGGCTTCGGCGGCGCGTGAACTCGCGACCAGCATGACGCCAAATGTGGCGAGCGACGCCACGCTCGGCCAAGTCGCATCGACGAGCAGGTTGAAGAAGTAGAAACAGCAGAAGGCGGCGACGAACAGCGTCAAGATCAAGATGACGAATGCCACACCGGCGATTCGAGGCTGACTGTAGGGCAGCGCGAAAATTGTAATCAGGCCTGCCGCGAGAACCAGCGCAAGCTCTATCCAGTAAAGCTTCGCGGGCCGGCGAAGAAGATCTCCGCTGAGCATGCATTCGACGACCTGAGCCTGGATGTTGACGACTGACATTTTTCCGAGCGGCGTTTGCCTGATATCTGTGAGACCTTGTCCGACTACGCCGAGAAATACGATCCCGTCTCGAAACGAGGTCGGGTCAGCAGTTCCGTCCAGCAGATCTGCCGCGGACAAATAACGATACTCGGAGGATGGCATGAAGTGCGGATACACACGTCCGCGCCAATCGGTCGGTATCAAAACGCGGTCGACGCTGCCAGCCTGGACGCCATCGTCGGCAGTCAGGATTCCAAGCGTGCCTCCTCCCGAATAGATGCGGAGCATTTCGAGCGACAGCGCCGGCACCAACTGTCCCTGACCAACAACGAAAAGTGGCAGGCGGCGGGTTATACCGTCCCGGTCCGGATCACTGAGGACCGCTCCTTGTCCGCGCTGGGTGGCGCTTTGTCCGGCCGGAACAGCGGTTAGCTCAGGTATGCTCCGCAGAAAATACGGATATGAAATCAAGAACCGCCGCGGATCGACGCCGGATTGTCGAACTATTGTGATGCGTGACGGTCCGCGCAACACCGACTCCGGTTCATCGGACGATCCGATTGCAAGGACGGTCGGCACTTTCCCGAATGCCGCGGCGAGGGCAGCCTCATTCGGCTGCAACTGTGAAAGCTGCTTAGCGAGCGGCGCGGGTAGGTCCGGCCTCGCCTCGACGAACTTGCTCGGCGAGAGAGGATCGGCTTCCGCGAAGATGATGTCGACGCCGAGCACCCGCGGATGGCCCGCGGCGATCTTCTGAACCAGGCTTGCTACCACTGTTCGCGGCCACGGCCACCGGCCGTACTTCGCCAGGCTCTTCTCGTCAATCTGAACGATCCAAAGAGGCAACGGCTGGTGGGCACGTGGCGAGAACTGCTGCTCTCGATCGAAGCTGTGCAAAGCGAGAGTCTCAACGAATCTCGGACCGCTTGCGCGCACCAGAACCAGCAGACCGAGTATGACAAGCGCCAAGGCGCGTCCCGGGGCACTTAGGATTTCAGACAAGCCTGACGACGGTCGTACCTTCGGCAACTCGGAGTTGCCGTCAGAGTACGATCTCGAGCCCGTCATACGCGGAAGTAACGACTAGCTTTTGTTTATGCTCCGGGCGGCTGATCTCTTCGTAGCGGCGGGTCTCGTTCAGGATTCTCTCGAGCATCTGATCGTCGTTGACCGGCTCGTGATGGTACATCACCAGATGCTTGACGCCGGCGCGCTGGGCGAGCTCGACGCCGACCATGTTGCTCGAATGTCCCCAGTCCTCCTTTATGGAAATCTGTTCGGCGAGCGAGTACTGCGCGTCGAAGATCAGCAGGTCGGCGTTGCGGAAGAACTCGACGAAAGGATAGGTGTCATCCAATGCTTCGTACTTGTGCTCGGAGTCGGTGGAATACACCACCGTCCGTCCGTCTTTCGTAAAGCGATAACCGTAGGAATCGCCACTATGGTTTTGCGCGATCGCCCGCACTGAGAGTCCGTCGATTTCGTACGTGCGGTTGGGCTCCAGTTTGACGAATTCGATCGTCGCACCCAGCGTTTTGAAATCGACGGGGAACGACGGATGGGATTGCTGACGCTGGAAGGCGTCGCGCATGCCCTTGTGACAGCCGTGGATGCGGACGACGTTGCCCGGTATGTAGGCCGGGGTGAAGAAAGGAAACCCCATGATGTGGTCCCAATGAAGATGCGACATGAAAATGTTGAAGTGATTTTTCTTCGCGGGACCTTGTTTCGCGAGGACGCTGTTGCCGAACTCGCGCGCACCCGTTCCCATGTCGCACAGCACATACTCATCGCCGCCGGTAACGATTTCGACACAGCTGGTATTGCCGCCGTAGGTGCCGTGCACCGAAAAGGGCAAGGTGCGGTCTATGAACTGGTCGATGGCCGGGACGCCGTCCAGCTTGTGGCCGCGGGCCGCCAGCAGCGCCTCGTGGATCTTCTTGCGCACCGCAAGATAGTTAAGCGGCGCGGGCAGCGAACCTTGGGTTCCCCAAAAGCGGATCAGCATCGCCAGAGGTCTCCCCTCAATCCGGCCTGCCGTTCCCGCAACCGGCTAGCGCAAGGCCGCAATAGCGTCCGCACTCGTCTCGAAGACCTGTACCACCAGCGAGAAACGGCTAATCGAGAAAATCTCCTTGACCATCGGTCTAAGACCGGCGACCGCGAGACGACCACCGGTCGCTTTCGATTGCTTGGCAGCCATCATTAGCGCGCGCAGCCCCGCGCTCGAGATGTACTCGACGCCGGAAAGGTCGATCAGGACCGTGGTTGCGGCGGATCCCACGCAGGCGAGCAATTTGGCTTGAAACTCAGGGCTCGTATCATTATTAACGCGGCCGGCGGGGTTGAGGACTATAATTTCGTCTCGGTGCTGCTCGATGATTTCCATGTCATTCCCCTGATTCGCAAAAGAGCGCCCAAGGAGCAGTTCTACTGTAAGGCGTATTTTCGGCGTTTATTGGATGGCGCGCAAGCTTGCAAATCGCATTCCGCAGGCATCGAAAACCTGAAAGGTTTTGAGCTGCGGCCGGTCCCAGGCGGACTCAAGCCGCCAACGCTGGCCGGAAGCGTGTAACCTTGTTTCCAGTGCGCGCTATTGCCGCTGAGCGGGATGTGGCCGCGACCAAAGAAGCCGCTCGATTGCTTCCACCAGCATTCCGGGTTCCACGGGCTTGACTATGCACTGCTGGAAACCTTCGGCCAGCGCACGCTCCTTGTCTTTGCCGCTGCCGAGGCCGGTCAGTGCCAGCGCGATCATTTCCTGGTCCGGAATGCGCTCGCGGATCCCGCGAATCAATTCGTAGCCGTCAACCGAGGGCATGCCGATGTCGCTCAGCAGGACCTGCGGAGTTGAACGAGCGATCTCGGCGAGCGCCTCGCTGGCGGAGGCGGCGGTCCTGGTCTGAGCGCCGTATTCCCGCAAAATTTCGGCCAGCACCTCGCGGGAATCCAACTCGTCGTCGACGACTAAAATCGAAACGCCCGCGAGCTTGAGAGGCAGCGCCGAGGTCTTGCGCTGATCGTTGCCGGCGTTCGTCGCCTTGGAGCTGTGAATCGGCAGGCGTACCGAAAAGGTGGCGCCCTGCCCTTGACCGGCGCTGCTGGCTTCGACGGTACCTGCGTGGAGTTCAACCAGATGGCGCACGATCGCGAGTCCAAGACCCAGGCCGCCGTGGGCGCGAGTGCTGCCGCTGTCGGCCTGGCTGAACCTGTCGAACACGTGCGGCAGAAAGTCGGCGGAAATTCCCTGGCCGGTATCGCGCACGCTCAAGGTCAGCTCGTCATCATGCTTCTCCACGCGAACCGTCACCAGGCCGTCGCGCGGCGTGAATTTGATCGCGTTCGACAGGAGGTTCCACACGACCTGCTGAAGCCGGTCCGCATCGCCGCTGATTTCGTCGGATTCGGCAGCCATCTCGTATTCAAGCGCCACACCCTTCACATCCGCGGTGGGCCGCACCGCTGCAAGGGCGGCGTCAACCACGGCGCCCATTCGGATCGGTTGGAAAGTCAGGTTAATTTTGCCGCGGATGATCCGCGAGACGTCGAGGATGTCGTCGATAAGCGCGGTCTGCAGATGCACGTTGCGTTCGATAGTCTCCAGCGCCTTCGACGACTTCGGCGTGTCGAGGTTTCCGGAGCGCAGCAGATGAACCCAGCCCATGATCGCGTTGAGCGGATTGCGCAGCTCGTGCGATACGGTCGCCAGAAATTGCTCTTTCATGCGGCTGGCGTCTTCGGCTTCTTCCAAAGCGTGATGCTCCGCGTCGATATCGGTTGCCGCGACGATCCATCCGGTCACTTTTCCGGACTCGTCGTGTTGCGGAACTCCGCGCACCAGGAACCATCGGTACGCGCCGTCGGCATGCCGCCTGAGTCGAACCCGCACCTCCGCCGCGCGTCGATTGGCGGTGCATAGTTCCCATTCCGATCTGATCGTGTCGCGATCGTCGGCATGCACGAATTCGAATAACTGGTCCGCGCTGACCGTGACCGAAGCCGGTACCCCGATGTAATCGACGGCGCGTTTGTTCCAGTAATAGAAGGTCAGGTCGGCGCGCGCGACCCATACGCATTGCGGCAGCGCGTCCATCAGCGAGCGGAAGCGCAACTCGCTGCGCCGCTCGAACGCCTCGCGATCGCGCTGACGGAGCAGCCCGGCTTGCCGCTTGATCATCTGCTCCTTCTGGTAAAGGTCGACGAAGACCGACACCTTCGAGCGCAGAATCTCGGGATCGAACGGCTTGAGCAGAAAATCGACGGCGCCGCGCGCGTAGCCGCTAACGACGTCGGCGTTGCCGATCGGCACGGCGGTCAGAAAAATAATTGGAACTCGTGCGGCGCTTTCGCGCTGGCTGATTACTTCGGCAGTCCGCAGTCCATCCATTCCCGGCATCCGCACGTCCATGAGAATGACCGCGAATTCCTCGTCTGCGAGTTTCTCCAGCGCCTCTTCGCCCGAGGTCGCGCGCACCAGCCGCTGGTCGAGCGGATCCAGGATTGCTTCAAGCGCGAGCAGATTTGCGGGGCGATCGTCGACCAGCAGGATGCTGGCCTTCATTGCCGCGCCGGCCGGGATTCGCTCGATATTCGATGCTTCCTGCGGTTTCATTTCCTCAACCTGAGTCTCATCACCCTCTTCCACGGGGCGATACTCTGCGCGTCGATTACACCGATGCCTGCATCGGTGCGCCGCTTGCCCAGATACGAATCAGCTCCACTAGCTGCCCATCGTCGATCGGCTTGGCCAGGTAGTCGGAGGCGCCCGCCGCCATGCAGCGCTCGCGATCTTCCTTGAGCGCCTTGGCGGTTACCGCGATCATCGGCAGCCAGCGCTTGGCGGGATTTGCGCGTATCAGGCGCATCGTTTCGTACCCGTCCATCTCCGGCATCATGATGTCGATCAACGCGATATCGATTTCAGGATGACGCTCGAGCATCGCGATTCCAGCGCGGCCATTCTCTGCGGTCAGGGTCTTCATCCCGTGCCCTTCGAGCAGGCTCCTGACTGCAAAGATGTTGCGCTGATCGTCGTCGACGATCAGCACGGTCTTGCCCTTGAGGCTGTCGAGCGTTTCGGTCGATATCTCGGATAGTGGCGACTCGGAAGCCAGGAAAGCGCGAACCGCGCCGGTGGTCTGCGCGACTTTGTCTCCGATCTGATCGACCAGCCGCGCCTGCGACTCCGCGTCGCTCTCGCGCGTGCCGGAGGACTCAACTTCCTTGCCATAGCTGACCGGCATGTACAGCGTGAAGGTGCTGCCTTCGCCGGGACTGCTCTCGACGTGGATTTCGCCGCCGAGTGCGCGGGCAATCTCGCGGCTGATCGAAAGGCCGAGACCGGTGCCGCCGTAGCGCCGGCTGGTGCTGCCGTCGGCTTGCTGGAACGCCTCGAAAATCAGCCGCTGCTTGTGTTTGGCGATTCCGATTCCCGTGTCGGTGACCGACAGCGCCAGCACTTTGCCGCCGCCCTTGAGTGCGTCGCTCTCGAAGTCACGACGCGGCTCGGTCATCTCGATCCGAAATTTCACCGAACCGCTCTCGGTGAACTTGATCGCGTTGGCCAGCAGGTTTCTCAGCACCTGCTCGATGCGCTGGCGATCGGTGTGAATCTCCTCCGCCACTCCGAGCGCCACTTCGGTCGAGAATTCGAGGCCCTTTTCCTCGGCCAGCGTGCGGAAGCTGCGCTCGGCGAATTCCACCAGCTCCGCGGTCTGAAGCTGACGCACCTCGATCGCCATCTTGCCTGCCTCGACCTTGGAGAGGTCGAGAACTTCGCTGATCAGCTTTAACAGATCGGTGCCGGAAGAATAGATCGTGCGGGCATAGTCGAGCTGCTTCTCGGTCAGGTTCGCGTCCTTGTTGTCGGACAGCACCTTGGCGAGGATCAGCAGACTGTTCAGCGGCGTGCGCAGCTCGTGCGACATGTTCGCGAGGAACTCGGACTTGTACTTCGAGACCAGCGCGAGCTGTTCGGCCTTTTCTTCGAGCGACTTTCTGGCCTGCTCGACTTCGTGGTTCTTGATCTCGACCTTGGTGTTCTGTTCTTCGAGCTGTTTGGCTTTTTCTTCGAGCTCGAGGGCCTGCCGTTCGAGCGCCGTGTTGGTGCTCTTCAGAGTTTCCTGCTGATGGGTCAGCTCTTTCGACTGGTTCTGCAGCTCCTGCGTGAGGCTTTGCGACTGTTGCAGCAATTCCTCGGTGCGCATGTTGGCCATGATCATGTTGAGCACGACGCCGATGCTCTCGCTCAACTGATCGAGGAAGATCTGATGGATCGAGCTGAAGGTATTGAATGACGCCAGCTCGATCACCGCTTTGACCTGGCCCTCGAACAGGATAGGCAGCACGATGATGTTCAGCGGGGGCGCCTCGCCGAGTCCGGAGCTGATGTGGATGTAATCGTGGGGCGCGTTGGTCAGCAGGATGCTCTTTTTCTCGAGCGCGCATTGGCCGACCAGGCTTTCGCCGATGCGGAATCGATTCGCCACGCCCTTGCGCTCGCGATACGCGTAGGTGTTCGTCAGCTTGAGAATCGGGGCGCCGTCGTCGGTATCCATCAGGAAGAACGCGCCCTGATGCGCCGAGACCAGCGGCGTCAGCTCCGACATAATCATTCGCGACACGGCTTCCAGGTTTTTCTGACCCTGCATCATGCTGGAAAATCTCGCGAGATTGGTCTTGAGCCAGTCCTGCTCCTGGTTCTTCTGGGTCGTCTCCTTCAGATTCACGATCATCTGATTGATGTTGTCGGAGAGGGCGGCGACTTCGCCGAGCGCTTCGACCTTGATCGACCGGGTGAAGTCGCCCTTGGTAACCGCGGTCGCGACGTCCGAAATGGCTCGCATCTGGGCGGTCAGGTTACCTGCAAGTTGGTTCACGTTATCGGTCAAGTCGCGCCATGTTCCAGCCGCCGCCGGCACGCGGGCCTGACCGCCCAGTTTTCCTTCGATTCCGACCTCGCGGGCCACCGTGCTGACCTGGTCGGCGAAGATACTCAGAGTCTCAGTCATACTGTTGATAGTGTCCGCCAGTGCCGCGATCTCGCCTTTCGCTTCCACTCCGATCAGTTTTTGCGTCAGGTCGCCGTTGGCGACCGCGGTCACGACTTTGACGATGCCGCGGACCTGGGTGGTCAGGTTCGAGGCCATGAAATTGACGTTGTCGGTGAGATCCTTCCAGGTGCCCGCGACGCCGGGGACGCGCGCCTGGCCGCCGAGTTTTCCTTCGACGCCGACCTCGCGAGCAACCGTGCTGACCTGCTCGGCGAAAGTGCTCAGCGTGTCGGTCATGTTGTTGATCGTGACTGCCAGTGCTTCAACCTCACCGCGCGCATCGACAACCAGCTTTTGCTTCAGGTCGCCGTTGGCGACCGCAGTCACGACTTTGACGATACCTCGGACCTGGGTTGTGAGATTCGACGCCATGAAGTTGACGTTGTCGGTCAAATCTTTCCAGACGCCCGACACGCCTTTGACTTCCGCCTGTCCGCCGAGCTTTCCTTCCGTGCCAACTTCGCGTGCGACGCGCGTAACCTCCGCGCTGAACGAGTTCAGCTGATCCACCAGCGTATTGATGGTGGTTTTCAGTTCGAACATTTCGCCTTTGACGTCGACCGAGATCTTCTTGGACAAGTCGCCGTTGGCGACCGCGGTCACGACCTTGACGATACCGCGGACCTGGTCGGTAAGGTTGCCGGCCAGCACGTTGACGTTGTCGGTCAGATCCTTCCAGATACCTTCGACGTCCTGGACCTGGGCCTGGCCACCGAGTTTTCCTTCGGTGCCGACTTCGCGGGCGACGCGCGTAACCTCAGAGGCGAACGACCGCAGCTGATCGACCATCGTGTTCATGGTGTTCTTCAGCTGCAGGATTTCGCCTTTGACGTCGACCGAAATTTTCTTCGAGAGGTCGCCCCGGGCAACCGCGGTCGTGACTTCGGCGATGTTGCGGACCTGCGCGGTGAGATTATTCGCGAGCAGGTTGACGTTGTCGGTCAGATCCTTCCAGGTGCCCGCGACGTTCGGCACTTCGGCCTGCGCGCCCAGTTTGCCTTCCACGCCGACCGTTTTCGCGACGCTGGTAACCTGTTCGGCGAAGATTGCCAGCGTTTTCGTCATGCCGTTGAGCGTGTCGGCCAGGGCTGCGATCTCGCCCTTGGCCGCGACTTCCAGTTTTGGCGAGAGGTCGCCGTTGGCGACCGCCGTGATAACCCGGACGATGCCTCGGACCTGGGTGGTGAGGTTCGACGCCATGAAATTGACGTTGTCGGTCAGGTCCTTCCAGACGCCCGACACGCCGCGCACTTCGGCCTGGCCGCCGAGTTTGCCTTCGGTGCCGACTTCGCGCGCGACGCGGGTAACTTCCGAGGCGAACGAGTTGAGCTGATCGACCATCGTGTTCATCGTGTCTTTCAGCTCGAGGATTTCGCCCTTCGCATCGACGGTTATCTTCTTCGAGAGGTCGCCTTTGGCAACCGAGGTGGTAACTTCCGCGATGTTTCTGACCTGCGCGGTAAGATTGTTGGCGAGCAGGTTGACGTTGTCGGTCAAATCTTTCCAGGTTCCCGCGACGCCCGGGACTTCCGCCTGCGCGCCGAGTTTTCCCTCGACGCCGACGGTGCGCGCCACGTCCGTGACCTGTTCGGCGAACAGACCCAGCGTCGCGGTCATACCGTTGATAGTGTCGGCCAGCGCCGCGATCTCGCCGCGCGCATCGACGATCAACTTTTGCGACAAGTCGCCGTTGGCGACCGCGGTGACGACCTTGACGATGCCGCGCACCTGGGTGGTCAGGTTGGACGCCATGAAATTGACGTTGTCGGTGAGGTCTTTCCACACGCCCGACACGCCCTTGACCTCAGCCTGGCCGCCGAGCTTGCCCTCGGTGCCGACTTCGCGCGCGACGCGGGTAACTTCCGCGGCGAACGATCGCAGCTGATCCACCATGGTGTTCATGGTGTTCTTCAGCTCGAGGATTTCGCCCTTAACGTCGACGGTGATTTTCTGGGACAAGTCACCGTTGGCGACCGCGGTAGTGACGGTCGCGATATTGCGCACCTGGTCGGTCAGGTTGCGCGCGAGCACGTTGACGTTGTCGGTCAAATCCTTCCAGGTACCCGACACGCCTCTGACCTGCGCCTGGCCGCCGAGCTTGCCGTCGGTGCCGACTTCCTTGGCCACACGGGTGACCTCGTCGGCGAACGAACTCAGCTGATCGACCATCGCGTTGACGGTGGTGCCTATTCTGAGGAACTCACCCTTGACCGGCTGGCCGTCTATCTCGAGCGCCATCTTCTGTCGCAAGTCGCCTTGGGCGACCGCACCGATGACGCGGGCGACCTCAGTGGTCGGCTGCACCAAGCCGCCGATCAGAGCGTTGATCGAACCTTCAATTTCCTGCCAACCGCCGACCGCGCCTTTGACGGACGCGCGCTCGGTCATGCGGCCCTCGCGGCGAACCGCCTGCTCGACGCGGATTATCTCGCTGGTTATCGCCTCGTTGCGCTCGACGACAGCGTTGAACTTCGTTGCGAGCTCGTCGAGCAGCTTGTCCTTATGCGATATCGGCAGTCGAACCGAGAAGTCGCCACGTCCGGCGGCCGACAAGGCCTTGATTAGATTCCTGAAGCGGCGCTCGTCGGACTTTCCGCGATCGGGAGCTTCGGGATGGCCGTTGCGCCGAAATTTGTTGCCGTTAGTCTTGTGGCCCGCTGCGGGCTGACCGTTTGCCAACTGGTCGTCGTCAGCCGGGTTCTGACCGCGGTTCGATTCGATGGATTCCACTCGATAGCGCTCCTCTTAAAAAATCTTGCGCGTACCCCGCGTACCCGATGAAGAAGAAATTTCCAAGTAGAAAAGCGGTACCTGTAAGCAGAAAATGTGCCGCTCCAGATGAGGAATCAAATAGAGTAGACAATGCCCATCATAGCTAAGATTGTTCCGTCATAAGTGGCGGGAGAATTGAGCCTCTCGCCCGTGAAAATCCGATCTACCTGAAAAATTTTCCGGTATTTGTTTCATAGTTCATAGCTTTCTTCTTTAGATTCGGGAGGTCCGAACGGCCGGCGAATGCGTTAGAGCATTGCGCGAAGCTCAGTCGGAAAAAGTTACCCACTGGATAGTGAGACGCGCACGGACGTCATGGCGCGTGGTGAAAATGCTGGAAACTTCGATGTTCAACTTCGGCACATCGTTTGCTGTTTTGCGGACCCAGTGATTGCGAAGTGACGTCAAGCGTCGCGCTCGCAAAATACACCAGCGGCCCCCAGGGCGTGACTTGAGGGCTCAAAAAATGGGGATTCCACTTGCCGGGAGGGACCTCTTCAGTGGACAAAAAGTTGAAGGACGAATTCGACCAGGACCCCTTGATATCAGCGAAACGTCCCGATGGACCGCGACCTGCTCACAGCCGGCGCGCCTTCCTCAAGGGGATTGGGGCCGCAGGCGCGGCGGCACCGTTCGCCGCGATCGCGGCAAGGGCAGCGGCCAAGGCGATAGAGAGGATCCCCGACGTTCTCTCGGATAGCAGCACAAGCCCAACCAACCTGAACGGTCGTCCCAAGCAGGCATACGACAAACGTGTCAGTGCGGCCAAGGAGGATCGCGGGGTCAAGGTCCCGCCTCATCCTAACAACGGAGACGAGGAGACCTACGAGTCGGGAATCGCGAACTTCACCAAGGGCTTCAATCACAACTCGTTCGGCGAAGTCGATCCCTCGGTCTATGCAAGCTATCTGGCGGCAGTGAAGACCGGTCAGCGTGCTGATTTCGATGCGCTGGAGATGGGCGGCACCGTACCGCTGGTGGATCCGCAGGCGGGTATCGCATACGACCTCGAGACTTACGACGTATCGCAAAACTCGATTCCGCCATTCGATAACTTGAACAGTCCCGGGCTCGCCGTGCAGATAGTCGAATTGTACTGGCTTGCGCTGGCGCGCGACGTCCCATACTCGGAGTTTGGAAGCAATGCCACGATAGCAGCCGCGGCTTCAGAGTTGTCGAGCCTGGCAGCTTATAGCGGCCCAGAGATCGGCGGCAACGTCACGCCCCAGAGCATCTTTCGCGGCTTCACGGCCGGCGACCTGATAGGACCGTACGTTTCGCAGTTCTTTCTTCAGCCGTTCAGCTACGGCCCGATCCCAGTTACCGGGTATAAGACTATCATGCCCGGCGACTTCGCGACCGACGTTCCGTCATGGCTGAACATTCAGAACGGCGAGCCCGCACCGATCCCGAGCGAGAATCCCGACCCGCAGCTGAGGTATCTACGCGACCCGCGCGATCTTGCGGAGTACGTTCACAACGACGTGCTGTACCAGGAATACCTGAACGCGACGTTGATGCTGGTCAAGATGAAAGCGCCGCTGAATTCGGGAAATCCCTACCCGCCGACGGACCACTCCGAAACCGGCTTTATAACCTTCGGGATTCCGATGGTCGAGGTTCTGCTCGCGGAAGTGCTCGCGCGCGCACTGAAGAACGCATGGTTCCAGAAATGGTTCGTGCATCGGATGGCGCGTCCCGAGGAGATCGCCGGGCTGGTTCATTTCACTAACACCGGTCAGAAGACCTATCCGCTCGACGCGAGCGTCCTGAACTCGAAGGCAGCCGCCGCAGTGTTCGCTGCCAACGGCACCTATCTCATGCCGTTGTCCTATCCCGAGGGATGCCCACAGCATCCGTCCTATCCGGCGGCGCACGCCGTGGTTGCAGGCGCGGCGGTTACAGTCCTCAAGTGGTTCTTCGATGAGAGCTTTGTAGTCCCCAATCCCGTGACTACTACCTCTGACGGCCTGGAGACGGTCCCCTATACCGGGTCAGACGCGGGCCAGCTGACCGTGGGCGGCGAACTGAACAAGCTGGCATCGAACGTGGGATTCGGCCGAGCGTCCGCGGGAATCCATTGGCGCGAGGATATCCACCAGGGAATGCTTTTGGGCGAGCAGGTCGCGATAAGCCTGCTAAGGGACCAGGCACACCTATACAACGAGAACTACACTGGCTTCACGTTCACCAGCTTCGACGGAAACTCGGTAACGGTTTGATGACCTAGTTCTCGAACACGGGCGGTAGGCTTGGGCGTCACTGGGGACATAGGAGGAGTCATTAATGAAAGTCCGTCATCTGTCGCACGTTCGCGAGGTAAGCAAGCTTGGACTAGCCCTTTCACTTTTCGCGATCGTGGTCGTCGCGATGCTCGCTGCATGGCCGGATCGCGCAATCGCGGCGAGCGGATGCGGTCCGTTTGGCAATCCTCCGCAGCCGCTGATTAGCAATGAGGTGCCGAACTGTGTGGGCGGGACGCTGCTAGGACCGTGGGATGACTCCGACGGCACGCCGCGCTATGCATGCCTGTACGAGCCGGCGAGCGCTTCGACGTCGAACCCGCTGCCGATGCTCGTATGGTTGCATCCGTCGTTGGTGACGGCTGACTCGATCATCTCGACCAATATCCAGTCGTTCCAAAACAGCTTCAGCCTCGCCGCCGGCACCACGGGCTTTGTGCTGCTGACGCCAGAGGGTCGCGACACGACGCACTTCTATCCGGCGCCCGACAATGAAGGTCCGGGATGGGATAACTGGTACCGACAGTTCTCGCCGGGTACTGTCACGGTCAAGGGCGTGAGCTATCCTGAAAATGTCGACGCTGCGACCATCGATCACTTCATCGGCGTGGTACAGGCGACTGGAACCGTGCTCATCGATAAGACTTTCGTCTCCGGATGGTCCAATGGCTCGGCGATGTCTTATATCTATGCGCTCAACCGTCCCAGCGTGAACGCGATCGCAGTGTATTCGGCGCCCGATCCCTTCCAGGCCTTCAACGATCCGTGTCCGCAGACGCCGGTGGAAGATCATCCCGCGAGTATCGCGGAGATTTCCGTGCCGAATCCGAAAATCCAAAGCTACCAGGTGCACAACTCCTGCGACATCGCGGGCCTATGCCCCAACAGCGAGATGATCATCAGCCAGACGGCTGCTCTCGGCGCCAATCCGGACGACGACGTGATAATCGACTCGCTCAAGCAGGAAGTTGGCTTCTGCGATCCGCTGTGCGGCACCGACCCCGACGGGAGCAGCTCCAACGTCCCGGGCGTCACGGTCGGCTCGCTCAATCATATCGAATGGCCGCTGACGTGGACCGAGCCGATGCTGCAGTTCCTGGCCACGCATCCGTAGGGAGTTAGTCGGCCTGGGTCTTCAGGACCTGGGGTGCCCGTACGGTTTCAATACTTTTTCTAGAGCCGCGAGTGTGGCTCGATTCTCCGCGAGCTGCCGTTCCAGCGTACTGCGTGTGGTGCCGGGGAAATCCTGCCGCAGCGCCTTTTCGTATTCGGCGATAACGTCGTTGGCATCCTCGCGGCACCATTCGACCACGCCGGTATCGCCTTTGCTCATCACCACGCTCAAGTCCATCGCGGTCCGATCGATGAATCCACCAACGCTGCCCGATTCCTTGCCTGCCTTCTCCCCTTCGCCGCCTATACGCTTGCGCTCGACGTTCAATTCGTCGGCATCGCGCCTGCGTGCGGCTTCCTGTTGCCTGAAGAACTGCACCAGCTTCTCCTTGCCGACGTCGGCGCCGGCTCGGCGATAGCGCTCGGCGCTGTCCACGCAAGTCTTGACGAGGTGATCGAGGGTTTCAAGTTTAGTCATTGGGCGATCCTCCTGATGGCGAAACTTATTGCGGATTTAATCGCAAGAGGCGGACCAGAATCGCCGAAGCGCTCTGCTCTCTTCATGCGGAAAGATTTTCCAGCATGTCATTTTTTCAAGGTTAGCTCGATCGGCGAGTAAAACCGCTCCTTCCGCGCGCTCAAAAGCTGGCACGTGCAATGCTCAATTCTTCAGCTACGTGTTAACCCTTGGAGGCTCGAAGGCGAAATGAAAAAGCTACAGACTATCTCGATCGCGGCCGCGATTCTGTCGTTTGCACTAATCGGTTGTCAGCAGCCAATGCAGCCGATCATCACTCACAAGGTGGTAGTAACTGGAAACCAGCATGCGGTCCCGATGTATCCCGATGAACAGGCCTATCTGAATACGTCGCGTGAAAAGCAGGAAGGCGGCGTGGTCGGAGTAGTCGGTGTCGTGAAGCAAAACCTTACTGCGAAGCAAATCGACGATCAGACTCCCGTGCAGATTGTGACCAGCGACGATAACGGCGCGGTGATTACCGTGACCGACGGACCGATGAAAGGGGAGACCGGATTCGTCGCCAAGCAGAATGTCGACTAGAGCCTGACGGCCGGTGGCATTCGCACGCACAGCTCGGCAAGCGCTGGTCCTGATTCTCGGTGCGCAATGCTTCTCTGGGTGCGGAACCATGCCCAACGCGTTCCGGTTAATGCAGGACCCGAGCATGTATGAGCAGGCTCCCAGTGTAGTCGGCGACCAGGGACCGCTTTCTGCCAACCAGAGCGAGGCGATCATCAAAAGGCTCGAGGCGCGCAGTGGCGATACCGGCACCCTCGAGCGCCATCTAGCCTTCGAACAGGCAATCAGCGGAAGCCCCTTGGTAGTCGGCAACAAAGTGACCCTGCTCGAGGACGGCGGCGCCACGTACCGTGCGATGTTCGCCGCAATCGAGGGCGCGACGCATAGCATCAATCTCGAGACCTACACCTTCGAGGGCGGTCTGATTGGGAATCAGTTCTCGGACGCACTGATTGCGAAGCAGCAGCAAGGAGTGCAGGTCAACATAATCTACGACGGCTGGGGATCGATGCTCACACACGGCAGTTTTTTCGATCGGATGCGTTCGAGCGGAGTCCGGCTGGTTGAGTTTGATCCGCTCAGCCCGTTCGCCAAAGGGTTTCGATGGTCATGGCTGCATCGCGATCATCGCAAGCTGATGGTGGTGGACGGCAGGCTGGCGATCACCGGCGGCATCAACATCTCAAGCGTATATACGAGCGGTGGCAACCCGGCGCGGAAAACTTCGCGCGACGAGACCGCGAAAACGTGGCGCGATACCGACGTCGAGATCGAAGGTCCCGTGGTATCGGAATTCCAGGAAATGTTTGTCGCCAACTGGCTGCAGCAAGGCGGCGAGCCGCTCAAGTTTGCCGACTACTTTCCGTCACTCGATAGGCAGGGGAACATGATCGTGCGCGTACTCGGAAGCGCGCCCGAGGAATTCAGCACGATCTACGTGACGCTGATGTCAGCGATCCGCAACGCGGAGACCAACATCTACATCACCGACGCGTACTTTGCGCCGGGCGCACAGATGCTAGAGGCGCTGGAAGCCGCGGCACGGCGCGGCGTCGACGTTCGCCTGCTCGTCCCGGGGCGCATCAATGAGCCGTTGATCGGGTCGGCGGCGCGATCGGATTTTTCCGAGCTGCTCGATGCGGGAGTCAAGATTTATCTCTGGCAAGGCAAGATGCTGCATGCGAAGACCGCGACCATCGACGGGGTCTGGTCCACGGTTGGTTCCTCGAACCTCGATTGGTGGAGTATCGCGCGCAACGACGAAATAAACACGGTGATCCTGAGCATGCGATTTGGCCGGCAAATGAACGCGACCTTCATGAGCGATCTCGAGAATTCACAACAGATCACTTCGGACGCGTGGCGACAGCGATCGGTCTTCGAGCGACTCGAGGAAGACCTCACCGGATACCTGAAGCCGATGATGCAGGACCTGGAACATGGCGGCCACAGCACACAACTTACCTCCTATCCATGAGCCTGATCGCAGCCGGCGCGGATCGCGCATCGCCGGCTGGGCTATCGGAACGCTCGCCGTCCTGGTCGTGGCCGTATTCATCGCCTCCTACTTCCTGGATCCGATAGTTCGAGCGCGGGTCGAGACTGCGATGAATCAAAAGCTGGTGGGCTATCATAGCTCGCTCAGCCACGCGCACGTTCAGTTGCTCAGCGGGACGCTGATACTCGACGGTCTGATCGTGAGGCAGGACGCTCATCCAACTCCGTCGGTCGCCGATCTGCCTAAGATGGAATTTAACATTCAATGGCGCGAGTTGTTGTCGGGCAACGTAGTCGCCGACGTGCTGCTGACGCACCCGCACGTGCACATCAATCTTATCCAGTTGCGCGCCGAAAAAGCGGATCCAGTTCCGCTCAGTGAGGAAGGCTGGCAGGACGCTATCGAGGCCGTTTACCCGTTCAAGATCAATTTGTTCAGGATACAAAACGGCGAAGCGACTTATATCGATACCGATCCGACGCGTCCGCTTCATCTGAGCGGGATTTCGCTCCGCGCCGACAACATCCGCAACATCCACTACAAGGACCAGGTATATCCCTCGCCGTTTCACGCTGACTCAGTCGTATTCGATAAGGGGCGAATGACTATCGATGGGAAGGCGAATTTTCTGGCCGAGCCGTTTCCGGGTATCCTCGCGAACTACCAGGTCGAGCGTATTCCGTTGAGTAGATTCGAGCCCGAGGTCCAGCGCGCAAATCTCCACATCTACCAGGGAACGCTGCAAAGCAACGGCGTCGTGGAATATTCGCCGAAGGTGGCGCGAGTCGACGTCGCGAATGCCGGCATCGACGGGATTCATCTCGACTACGTACATACTGCGGAGTCCGCCGCGGCCGAGACGGGCAGGATGAGCACCGTCAAAGCGGAAGCCGCAAAGGTCAACAACGCGCCAGGAGTGCAACTGAAGGCTCACGAGGTCGTTCTCACTAACAGTGAGCTGAAATTCCTCAACGACGCGGCGAATCCGCACTACAGGCTCGTCGTGTCAGCTATGAACCTCCGCGCGACCAATCTGTCGAATCACTTGAGCTCGGGACCCGCAAAGCTGCTGCAGTTCAGCGGCAAATTGATGGGCACGGGCGATACCACCTTGACCGGAGTTCTACGCCCAGAGCATCAAGGACCCAATTTCGACTTCGATCTCGAGAGCCGCGACACCGATCTGACTTCGTTGAATGACTTGCTTCGCGCGTATGGAAAATTCGATGTGGCGTCAGGGCGCGTGTCGGTCTTCTCGCAAGTCACCGTGAAGGACCATCAGGTGAACGGCTATGTGAAGCCGCTATTCACCGATGTGAAGGTTTACGACACGCAAAAGGACAAGAAACAGCCCCTTCTTCATAAGGCTTACGAGTTGGCGATCGGCGGTGCGGCCAAGCTTTTGAAAAATCGATCCACGCAGCAGGTCGCGACCAAGGTTGATATCTCGGGTCCGGTCAACACTCCTAACATGAGCGCGTGGCAAGCTATAGGACAATTCCTCACCAATGCTTTCGTCAATGCTATCGTTCCCGGCTTCGATCACGAAGTCGCTCAAGCCAGACAAGCTCACAGCTAGTCTTTGCGATTGGAAGTCCGCGACCCTGAAAGATTTACAGGGGAAAGTCGCTATTTTCCTGCGGTTGGCCTTGGAGAATTGCGGCATAGCGGCTGGCCGGCTTCTTGCTGTAACTAAGGGTAAGTTCCCGATGGAGGGTTCAAGAAATGCGTCTTATAAATCGTATCGCAATTATCCCAGCTGCCGTCGCCGCGTGCGGAATCGCCACCGGATGCTTCTCCTACCACAAGAGTGTGGATGAGACTCAGTCTCCGGCACCAGTGGTTGAAACCACTCCGCCCGTGGTAGAGACGAGTCCGGCCGTGGTTGAAGCGGTTCCTTCGACCTCGAGCTCAACCACCACCACAACGACCGACAATGGCCTCGTGGAGCGGCAGAAGACCACGACCTACGTCGCGCCGTAGCTGTTAGGCTCGAGCGATCCGGATTTCAGCGACGCGCGCGCGACGGTCTGTAGCATCGCGCGCGTGTTCGCTGCGATCCTATTCGCTGACGGAGTAACTTTTATGAAAAAGTCTATCATTCCCGCTATAGGTCTGAGCGCACTCCTTTGCGGCTGCCTGATACTCACTTCCTGCGCGGATACCAGCAGCCAGACCACCTATACAAGCAGCGCTCCGGGTGAACCGCCGGTGGAAACGACTACCACCACGACGACCACCAGCACGGAGCCTGACAGTGTTGTTGGGTCCACGGCGAATGCCGCCGGAACGATAATCGCGGCGCCATTCCGGCTTGTCGGTGACGCTCTCAGTATTATCTTCTGAAGCGAACCAGTTCGCCGGATTCAGTTTACACCGGTTTGTGGGCGTTTAGATTTCGCCAATTACGCCACTTGACGCACAGAGCCGATCGATCGTAGTTTTTCGTCGGCATCATCAGTGTGCTCAACATCTGAATTCGCCAAATTTTCGACGAAGCGAAGTTTGCGGCGCCGTTCGCATGACCGTCCATCTGGCTAGATGAATGGCAAGAGCAAAACATCGACGCATCCCTGTCCGACCATGAGCGGCGACCCAGAATATTTTTTTTCACTCTTGATGGGCAATATTCCCGCGCGCATCTGGATAAAGGACGCGCAGGGGCGGTACGTGTTCGTCAATTCGCGGCTATGCTCGGAGCTTGGCATCGAGCGCGAAAAATGGATCGGATCCAGCGATGACGAGTTGTTCCCCGAGGTTGGTCACGTATATTGGCGCAAAGACCAGCAGGTCCTGTCCGGTGGCAATCCGTTGGTATCCACCGACCAGGTCGAGCGAGGTAAATCGCTTTTTGTCGTAAGATTTCCGCTAGCTATCGACGCCGAAGCCCACGTTGCCGGGGTTGGCGTCGAGACCACGCAGCACATGTCGGCGCTTATCGGCTTCTTTCACTTGCGGGATGAGCTCTTTAGAAACGAGCGGCTGCGTTCGATAGGCGAGATGGCCTCGGGCCTCGCGCACGATCTCAGAAACATTCTGAATGCTGGCACCCTGAGGCTGAACATTCTCCGCTCCAAGGCCGGCGACGATTTGATCGCGGACGTGGACGCGCTGGCGAGAACCGTAAATGCGGCCGCGGACAGAGTTCGAGGACTTCAGGAATTCGTTAGCGCGCGCCCGCAGGAGAACCTGGAGTCTTCCGACCTGTCGGTATTGATAACCGAAGCAATTGAAATGGTGGATTTCCTGATTGAAAAGACGCCGACCGTGAACGGTGGCACAATCAAAATCGAATCTGAAATTCCTGCGTTGCTGCCCAAGGTCCCGGTTTTTCCAAACCAGGTGAAGCACGTGTTCGCGAATCTGCTCATCAACGGTCGAGAGGCCATGCCGGATGGCGGAAATTTATCGATCGCGGCAAAGGAAACTCGGTCCTCGGTGGAAGTCATCGTCGCCGATGAGGGTGTCGGCATTTCTGCGGAGATCCTCGACCAAGTGTTCGAACCCTTCTTCACTACCAAGGAGCTGGGGACGGGTCTGGGTCTCTCGATGGCGCACGATGTCATGACCAGGATAGGAGGGCGGATCCGCGGCGAGAATCGCTCTCCGCGAGGAGCGGCATTCATTTTGAATTTCCCGACACTGCGATAGCCTCCGGGCTGGCCGGTAGTTCTTACATACTTCACATATTTTACAATGAAAAATTGTGGGGTACGCCGCCGCGGGCCTGTAAATCCTAGGCCACATTTGACAAGCATCTAGTACGTCTCTTGCTTTATCCTGCATCGGCGTTGAATTCGCCGGGGCGGGGTCTATGCTCGAGGAATCGTCAGCTCTGAAATCGGTTTGCGGCAACCAGGAACTACGTCAAACCTTGGCCGCCGAGCCGGCGCGGGGCGGACTCGGTGATTTCGAGCGCGTACTCGACCTGAAACCAGGCGAGTTCATCGAAGTCCGGAATCCCGCCGAAATCATGTCCAGCCTCGACGCCGACGGCAAGCTCGACGGCCTGCCCTTCATGCCCGAGATGCTGGCATTTTGCGGACGGCGCCTAAGAGTATCCCGGCGCGCCGATAACACTTGCGCGCTCGGCCAGCCTCGACGCATCGAAGCTACCGTTCATCTCGAGCAGCTAAGATGCGACGGCTCGGCGCATCGCGGCTGCGAGGCGGGTTGTCTCTTTTTATGGAAGGAAGCGTGGCTGCGGCGCGCGGCTGATAGCGTCGAAAATTCGTCGCCTGTGACATCGAGCGTCGAGTCGAGTAGTACCTATCGTCTCCTGAGCGAGTTCGTACAGAAACCGAATGACACCTTGATGTGTCAGGCGACTGAATTGAATTCCGCGACCTGCCCAGTGTCGTTGGGAAGCCCGCCGCGCTACTTCGGCAAGTTCGCGCAAGACTGCATCTCAAGGAAGAGAAATTTCGACGACGTCCGCAAGCTCGTCACTTACTTCTGGGGCAAGGCAATCTTGTCCGCGTTCAAGCGATGGGCGCGCGCGCCATGGAATGCCGATCGATACAAGAAGACTCCGGCGACGCCGCTCGATCTGCGGCTCGGCGAAGTAGTGAGGGTTCGCGGGATGCTGGAAATCCTGCGTACGCTGGATCGCAACGGGTGTAACCGCGGGATGGAATTCAAGCCCGAGATGTTTCAGTTCTGCGGCCGCAAGTTTCCGGTGATCTCCAACATGCAGCGGCGAATCGACGAGCGCAGCGGCCAACTCAAGGGCTTCCGTAGCCCATGTATCGTGCTGCAGGCCGTGTATTGCGACGGTCAGCGTTCCTTCTGCCAGCGCTCGAATTATCACTACTGGCGCGAAATCTGGTTGAGCCGGGACTAGCTGTCGAAAGGAAGATCGATGCAGGCATCTGAGCTGGCCCAATTTTTCAGCGCCGTCGGTTATCGAGTGATACAGACGGAGAGCTGCTATTGGTACAATCCAAAGCCTTTCCTCTTTAAGAGTCTGCCAGTTCATCGTTTCGTCGATCCTGGCGCGGCCGAATTAGCGCAGGTCCTGATCAAGGGGCCTGCATTTGCGCTGCGCTATCCGAAAACTCCGGACCATGCCGGCCCGCGTGGCGGGATGTACGTATGCTCCGATCGCAACTACGACATCCAGACGCTGACGTCGCAGAACGTTCGCAGCAAAACACGCAGGGGCCTGGCTCGATGCCGGATCGAACAAATCGAGTTCTCGTACCTGGCGGAGCATGGCTACGCTTTGACGGCGGAAACCACGTTGCGCCAGATGGGCACGATGCCGAGCACCACCGAAGCGGAGTGGCAACGCTTCTGCGCAAACGCCAGCCGCTCGCCGGACTTCGAGGCGTGGGGCGCCTTCGTCGAGGATAGATTGGCAACCTTCATCGTCGGCATGCTGGTCGAGGACTGCTACTACATACACTTACAGAAGAGCGCTTCGGATTTGCTCAAGTACTATCCAAACAACGCGCTGCTGTTCACCGTAATGAAGACCAAGCTGGCATGTCCGGAGGTCGGCTACATCTCGCATGGGCCCAAAGCGCTCGCGGTAGGTAAGGGACTCCACTACTTCAAAACCAGCATGGGCTTCACGATGCAGCCCTTCACCGACCATGTGGTCTTCAATCCGTTGGCGAAGCCGTTGCTGATGTGGAAAGGCGATGCGGTGGTCAACAGGCTGGCGCAGCGATACCCGGACAATCTTTTCTGGCAGCGTGCATCGCGAGCATTGCGCGTGGCGAGGGGCGAAGAGCCCAGGAGCGAGGAACTCCTCTCGCAATAAGACTTCTAGAGCGACGTGCGATAGTAGTGGACTGCCTGCGTCATCCCGCCGGCGAGTCTGCTCCGCACATAGTTCATGAAGTCGGCCGTCAACACGTACTTCGGCCTCAGGTAGATGCCACCGTTGTTCAACGAAAAGACGATCCTATGCATCTTCCAATTTCGAAAATTCCGATGAAGCCTGAATCGAGCGGATACTCCAAGAGTCTGAATTCCGAACGGGAACTTGAATCCGAACCACAGCGGCTGAGAGTTTATCGATAGGTCCGGCAAAGTCGAATCGGACACCTCCTCGATAGTCCCTTTTGCCAAAGAAAATACAATAGTCTTGTCCAGATCGGAAACCCTGATAGTCACCGGACGCAACAGCAACAACAGTGCGCGCGAGTAGCGCTCACGTATCTGCTCGGCCATTGCCGAATACGCGGCGAAAATCGCCGTGAGTGGCTTTGTCTCGAGCGGATCGTATGACAGCTCGTCCCACTTTGGCAGCGCCTGGTAGCGATGCAGCGCTTCGGAAGAGTCATGCTTCGTGCCGACCTCATAAGTGTCGCCCGGGTAGAGAACCACTGGGACCTGACCCTGGCGATTCAGATAGTCATGAGCGTCGCCGACCGTGTTGGCGAAAGGATTGACGTACTTGTTGTCCTCGCTCGAAAAATAAATGAAGCTTGCGAACGGGATAGTGACTTTCGCATCCAGCGCGCGATGAGTCTCCGAAACATTGTGCAGAATTTGCCTGGCGCGCTCAGGCAGATAGCGCTCCGGCGGCTCGAACCCGGCATACGCAGCTAGTGAAAACTGGTTGAGTAACACATCGATGTGTTTCAGATCATTGAGAATGAGCTTGCATTCGCCAGTACTGATGCGCGCGTCATTGGCATTGAGTACCACTTGTCCGTCGTCGATGACGGCCAACGCCGAATCCATCAAGCCCGCATGGTAGCAGTATATTCGCGCGCCTCCCGGAGCGGACGAATCGCTGGTCAGTGGCAATAGCTCACGATGTGGGAGAAGCCGGAAGCGTTGATAGCCAAGCCCCTTGAAAGCCCCGATCATTTTTTCGGAGTCGCGGGTCTGGAAGAGGATAGTTACCCGTTGTTTGAAGGAATCCGGGAATGAACCGAGGGTGGGAAAGTGGCAATGATCGGGATGCTCATGCGAAATCCATACGTGGTCGATACGATCCAGTAACGCGGAATCGAATGCGGGGTCGGGGCGCAGCGTCCAGGAATTGTTGAAAATTTTGCCGGATAACCACGGATCCATCAGGATCGACGTGCCTGAACACTCGACGACTACGCACGCATGTCCAATGAAGTGGATTTTCATTGATACAGTCTATCTGGCGTGCATCGTGGCTACAGAATCTCCCCGGACTCAAACGCATAACACTATGGAAAAGCTCCGGGCGGGCGCAGGAACTGACCTGTCGTCGTGGTGGGGGAGCGTTCGGTCGGCCGCGCCCACCGGAGCCAAGGGACCTAATTCAATGCTGTCACGGTTAGGACATGCAGATTGTGTGCCGATTTATCTGGACTCACTTCGGAAGGACGACTATCGAGATTTTCGAAAAGAAACTGGCTGTTCACCAGTACTTTTTCCGAGTCGGATCGAAATCGTTATCGATCAGCGGTGAGTTCTGCTCGGCGGCGGACTGTGTAGTCGTGAAGTAATTTCCCTTTCGAGGTTCACACCTGACGGTCGGCGGCGTGGCATCTCTGTTGCTTTTTCAGCACCTGAACATGTTGCAAAATTTACAAACCTGCCCGCGCGATCGCACCGGCTATGAACAGAACTCTCGAAGGTCGAAACTTGACATTGAGCTGGGCGCTCGAAGCTTTCGGAGGTTGCCCAGTTTTCCGCAATCGATTCGTCGACTCGAATATCTGGCGCGCGCGGCGGCCGGCCTGGATTTCACCGAATCAGTCGTCGACTTCCGCTCATTCGCCGACCTCATGATGGCGGTGGGCCGGTCAATGCTCGAATGCGAGAGACCCTATGCGCGCGAACAAGCCGCCGCACGCGCGAAAGTCGCGGAAGCATCGAGAACCCCAATCGTCCGAGCTCTGCAGGCGGCGCATGCCTCGTGACTCCCGAATCAAGGCCGCGATCGGGCTGAGCGGAACGTCGCTGCTCGTGCTGGCGGTGTTCTATCCCCTATGCACGCGCGCCGAGCCCTCCGCCGAGTCGCGGCGCGCTTACTATATCGATGCCAACATCGGCGACGATTCCAATTCCGGCCTCAGTCCTTCCTCGGCGTGGCGTACGATCGGAAAAGTCAATTCGATTGCCTTCGCCCCCGGCGACACCATCTATTTTCGACGCGGCGAGATCTGGCGCGAGACGCTGGAGCCGCACTCAGGCGCTGCCCCCGGCCGTCCGGTCACTTTCACGGCTTATGGCAATGGACCCGCGCCGATCATCAGCGGCAGCGATATCGTCAAGGGCTGGAGCCTGAGCAACGGATCTATCTATCGCGCTCGCAGCTCGAAGCCGAACAACGTTTATGTCGATGGAGGCCCGGGCTGGGGCCTGGCGCGCGCCTGCTGCTTGCCGTCGGAGTCATGCGCGCAGTCGGGCTCGTGCGCGAAAGGCCCGATGACGGCGGGTAGCTGGTATTGGAATCCGGCGACTTCGGATCTCTACGTGTGGCTGGAAGACGGCTCCAATCCCGCCGAACACACTGTCGAAGCGGCCGTGCGCATCTACGGGATGAACGCGACCGCGGACGGTGACGAGAAAAGTAATATCGTCGTCGACGGTCTCGCCTTCGAGCGCACCGGCGGATATGGCATCTACGTCTACTCCAATGCCGACGACGGAAGGGGGCCGGTTGGAGTAGTTATCCGAAACAATAGTGTGAGACAGACCGGGACCGGACAAATCGACGGTGGTGACTACTACAACGCGATCCACTTCGATGAGCACGTCGAACTGAATACGGCTCCCGAGTTCATCAACAACACGATCGCGTACAGCGGCGGGCATGGTAACGCCATCAATTCACAAAACGCCGACGGCGCTCAAATCGTCGGCAACCATGCGGAGCATTTCAATCACAACGGCTTCGACACCAAGCATTCGGCGTCAGTCGTGATCCGCGGCAACGTCGCTCGTGACACGTCCGAGGCAAACGGCATCTACCAGGAATACTGCGCCAACGGCCTGATCGAGAATAACCTGGTGTGTAACGTCAGCGGCTCAATGCCGGGACGCGGTTCCGGAATTCAAATCGACGCAGGTACTTCGGGTGCGACGATTCTTGGCAACTCGATCTCCAACGTGTTGACGGGAATCTACCTGATCACGCCCGCGACCGTGCGACACAATACCGTGACCAACGCCGCTCACATGCCGCTCGAGGCGAACGCAGGCGGCGACATCGAGCAGAATTCCTTCCGCGCGCCGATCGTGTACGTAGACAGTCGCGCGGCCGGCCGGGGCGGCAACTGAGACTCCGCGAGAATGTTAAACTTGCGGGATCGATTAATGTAACTAGTATAGCCAGTCCGATCGAAGTAACTATTCAGCTTTAGTAAACTCCAATAGCAACTGCGGCTTGCGAACTCCGCCGGCGTGAGCCACTGCGTGGCGCCCGCCGATTGTAAAATATACAAAATTGTAAAACCTGCCAGCTATAGAAAATATACAAAATAAAATCAAGTCCGCGCTTGAAAAAGTTGAACCGCCAGTATGCCTTTGCTACTCTGTCTGCGCGGCGAGTCGTGGCGCCGCGAACATAGTTCGGGTCCAAGCGCGCAGGCCTCTCTTCTGCATTCGGCACCGCTTCATAGCCGGCGCTCTTTGGGCATTGTCGGTTAACTAAATCGCGAGGGGAGTTTCAGACTCCGAGGCAGTGAGTCCAGGTCCGCAGGGGAGAGACCTGTCCCGATGGGGTTTCGTTTTAGACCTGCCGAAGGCATCACGCCACTGAAATAGCCCGCGTAGAACCCGCGGGAGTGCCGACCGGCCTTTGTCCGGCGAGGGTGAAGTGTGTTCCTTCCCCCTGCTCGCCGAAGCCGGCCCGATACTGCCCGCGAGAGCACACATAGCGCACGCCTGGGGAGGGCGATTTTCATGCGCGAAGGTATCAATGGGCGCGGTTTTGTTGGTCTCACCGTAGTTTTTCTCTGCAGTCTCGTGATGTTCGGGTTGGGCGCGTCAATCAGCGCGTCAGCCGCCGAGGTGAAAATTAAATCGCCTCACGGCGGCAGCGTGGTGAGGGGCGCGGTACCGATTTCCCTATCCATGGGTACCGGGTGTTCATGGGCGAACGTATATATAGACGGTGTCTTTCTCGGTTCGACCCCCAATCCGATTTCATGGACATCGACCGATAGCACCAACGGCACGCATATCATTTCCGCGCAAGCCTTCGACTCGTCTGGGCAGCTTGTCGCAAAGGCCGACAAATCGGTTCACGTAAGAAATAAAGGGACTCCGACGCCTACCCCTGTGGCAACTCCCACGCCTACGGGTCAAGTGACGATTACATCGCCGCAGACTGGTGCTACCGTTTCTGGCACAGTCTCGATTGCGGTCCAGAACGTCGAGCCGGTCAGCTGGGTCAACTTCTACGTCGACGGAACCTGGGTCGCATCATCTCCGCCTTTCACCCTCGCATGGAGTTCGAGCAGCGTGGCGAACGGTCAGCACGCCATCGCCGTCAATGGATACAACGACAGCAACGCGTTGATCGCGACGGCATCTATCAGTCTGAACGTTCAAAATGGATCGGCCGCCACTCCAACTCCGACGGTAGCGCCGACCTCCACTCCGACGGTGACGCCTACCTCCACTCAGACGGTAGCGCCGACCTCCACTTCGACGGCGACGCCGACCTCCACTTCGACGGCGACGCCGACCTCCACTTCGACGGCGAAGCCTACCTCCACCTCGACGGTGACGCCTACCTCCACTCAGACGGCGAAGCCCACCTCCACTCCGACGGGGACGCCCACCTCCACTGCGACGGTGACGCCCACTTCCACTCCGACGGTAAAACCGACCGCAACCGCGACTTCCACGGCGACGGCCTGTGCAGGAACCGCCCACTACGTTGCGGCTGCTGGAAGCGACTCCAACAGCGGCACCTCTGCCAGCGCACCCTGGAAGACCATCGCCCATGTGGAGGCGGAAGAGCCCTCGCTCGAGCCGGGCGCCTGTGTGCTCTTCAATGGCGGCGATGTCTGGGAAGAGCAGTTGGACATCTCTGGCGTCAATGGTACCAGTTCTCTACCCATCACCTTCGGCAGTTATGGAACCGGCCGCCCGGTGATCGACGGCGGTTCGACGCGGCTATACGGAATTGAAGATGCCTACGGTGAAAACGGTGATGAGAACGCCAGTAACTATATTACGGTCACCGGCTTTGAGGTGCGCAACGCGGTCCGTGGCGGAATCATCTTCTCCGACCTGCACCAGGTAGGAATCTCGATCACCAACAACTATGTCCACAACAATGGATACGGCGCCTATGCCGGAGCGACCGGCTTTGGCACTGACGATGATCACTATGGATATAACGAAGGAATTGCTTTCGTAGACGACGACTATAATATTCCCGACGGTGTTCAGATTATCAACAACGCCGTCAACTATGAGGGCGGTCATAACTCTATCATGGTTGACGGCGATATGGGCGGCGCGGTCGTGCAAGGTAATCAGGTCGGCCCCGGCTGTTCTCACAATTGCATCGACATGAAACGCTCGGTGGACGTGACGATCCAGGACAACACGACCTATTGCATGCCATCGACCATCACCGTAAATGGGAAATCCTATCCGGCCTGCAACGGCAACGCGCTATATACCGAACAGGATGCGAGTTTCACTGAGTCGGTCATATACCAGGAGAACGTCGCGTTCGGCGCGTATTCGGGCTATGCCTGTTTCGGCCTTCAGGCCAACTCAGGGCCAATCGACGCGGCCTACTACAACAATACATGTTATGACACCAGCTTCCCCTTCTATGTCACGACCTGCCTGGGCGGGTCGATGACGGTCGAGAACAACATCCTCGATGGCGGGCAGGTGAAAGTGTCCGGCGGGTGTACTATCGGTTGGGATTACAATGACGACGGCGGCAGCTTAGGAAAAGGCACCTACTCCGGCGTGACCACGGGCTCGAACGACGTCAGCAATATGAACCCGCTCTACGTCAATATCACGAGCCTTGACGCCCATCTGCAGGCCGGAAGCCCAGTCCTGGATGCCGGGGATTTGAACCTGATTTTGGACGTGACCTGGATGGGGGCGCTGGGGCTGTGAGCCCGGGCGGAGGGGTTGGATACTAGCGCCTCTGTAAAATTGTAATACTCACAGCGGCGATCGTAAGGATCCGAGATGTAGGTGGGCCCGTAGCTGAAATTGTAACAACTACAATGACAGCGCGGGCCCGTCCGCTTTGAATCTGGCACCGCCTGCTATTATCGCAGTAAATTCGCAGACTGAGACTCATCTTCCTGAATTGACGGGCCGATTTACGTCGCCCCACTTTGTAATCCTTTCACAGTTACCCGCCCTTTTTTTCCTTAGTGGGCCAAATCTGCGCCGTTTCGAATCGATCGACGATGGCACGCGAGTTGCCATTGGTAATCCCGAACGCGCAAATGCTTGCGCTGGATCACGGCGGGGTTGAATCGAATCGCGAGAGCCGATCTCGAAGAGAATTTTTGCGAGGTTGCGTTTTAATCATGATACCGGAACGCCAAAATCGTAGCGGGATTTCAAACCACCCCGGGCTGGCCGTCTGCGCGATGCTGATAGCTATCGCGGTCGGCGGTTGTTCCTCTAAGAGCCCCCAGGTCGAGAGCGACCGGCAAGCTATGGCGGCTCCGACCCGGATGTCGGCCGAGCAGTGTCAGGCCAACGCCAGCATCCAGGAAAGCGCGACGCAGGACTCCGACTATGAGATCCAGCGCGGCGATCAGCTCTCGCTCGACTTCTACATGAACTCTGAATTCAACGACAACGTCACCGTCGGTCCGGACGGAAAGGTCGTGCTGCGCCTGGTTGGTCCGGTACAGGCCGCCGGTTTGACGCCCGATCAACTGGCTCAATCGATCGACAAGGCCTATACGAGCGAGCTTCGCAGTCCTGGCGCGGTAGTACACCTCCGCAACATGCCGAGCAGGCAAATCTACGTGGAGGGCGAAGTCAATAAACCAGGCGCCTTTCCGCTTCAACCCGGGATGACCGCCGTGCAAGCGCTGGCGCTGGCCGGCGGTGTGACCGACAGTTCTGACCTGCAGAGTACGGTCCTCATTAGACGCGACGCGTGCGGACAGCCGGAGCGATCGCAAATCGATCTGGCGTCAGCGACCAAAGAACCAGGCGGTGCCAACGATGTAGCTCTGATGGCCCACGATGTGGTCGTGGTGCCGAAGAGCGGAATCGCGAGCGCCGACCTTTGGGTGAAGCAGCATATAAGGGACATCTTGCCGGTGGAGCCGTACATTTCTCCGACCTTCTAATCAGATGAGTTTCATTTGCGGTGGATAGACCATGTTATCGACTAACTACAGAGACTGGATTGAAATCGCCTATCGGCGCCGCCGCACTGCCTTGATTGCGGGGCTGACTGTCTTCGGCGTCGTCGCGGTCGGAACTCTCTTATGGCCGCCCGTCTATCTGTCGAACTGCCAGGTGCTGGTGCAGGACAATCGGGCGCAGCTGCTGGTGTCGCCGGACCTGCAGGGCAACAGCCCGCAAAATCCCGGCGCGGTCAGCAATCCGGTCAGCGAACAGGATCTCAATTCCGAACGCGAGTTGATTACCAGCCTGTACCTGATCCGGCTCGCGCTGGAAGACCTGCCCGTTCCTCCTGCATATGCGCGCAAGTCGGGGATGGCAATGGCCGCCGTCAAAGGCGTCCTGCGGCTGCCGCTCGAGGGCTACCAGGTGCTGCACGATATCCCCAATCTGACGCCCAGGGACGCGTGGGCGATGGATATCGAGCGCCACCTCGATGCGTCGGTAATCAAGCGCTCGAATATCATCGACATCGAATTCCGTTCGCACGACCGTCGTTGGACGAAAGACTTCCTGGACCGCCTGATGAGCAGGTACCTGGAATTTCACGCGAGCCTGTCGCATGACCCCCAGGCCGAGAAATTCTACGAGCAGCAGACCCAGCTTCTGAAAGACCGGCTCGATAAGTCGGACGCACAGCTTCGCGACTATCAGCTCAAGACGGGCATTGGCAATCTCGACGAACAAAAGCGCGTTCTCATAGCCCGAATTTCCGATCTGCAGAGTACCGCTGCCAAAACCGACGCGCAGGTTTCAGGCACCCAGCAGCAGATCGCGGCCCTCCAGTCGCAGCTAGGCAGCACGCCGCAGCGGATTCAGAAGGAAACCCGCTCCGAGCAGAATCTCGCGCTGCAACAATTGAAGCCGGAGGTCATGAAACTGCGCGCCGAAAGAGCCGAGTTGCTCACCCGCTATCAGCCGGGTAGCCAGCGAATCAAGGATATCGACGCGAAGTTGGCCTCGGAGGAAAGCATCCTCGACAACGAAGATCATCTCGAGGTCAACCAGCAGCTCACCGACGTGAATCCGGTCTGGGTCACGATGCAGACCGACCTCAAGCAGGCGAATTCCGCCGCGGCGTCAGGAAAGGCCACTCGCGACGAGCTTGACAAGCAAATCGACACCGCCAACCAGCAACTGTCGACACTTATAACCAATGGCGTCGAGATGATGCGCCTGCAGCGGCAGGCGTCCACCGATTCGGATGCGTACCTCGCCTACGTTCGCAAGCAGGAAGAGGCGCGCGCGTCGGAAGCGCTCAGCAGTAACAAGATCCTTAACGTCAGCGTAGCGCAGCCGCCGATTGTTCCAGTCATACCTTCGTTCCCCAGCGTTCCGCTGAACCTGGTCGTCGGTCTCATACTCGCATCCTTGTTTGCGGGCGCGGCGGCCTACTGGGCGGAGGAAAGCGACTCGAAAATTTACTCGTCTGGCGTCGTAAACGATCTAACCGGACTGCCGATTGTCGCAGTCCTGAATGACCGGGTGTAACGGCAATGTACTATCGGCACTTCGGACTCGATGGACCGCCGTTTCGCTTCTCACCCTCAGCGGCGGTGCTTTACCTGGGCAGCTCTCATCGCGAATGCCTTGCCGCGCTGGAGTGGGCGCTGATCCACGATCAATGCGGATTCATGCTGCTGGTGGGCGAGACTGGCACCGGCAAGACCACGCTGCTGAACGCGGTCCTCGCGCGCCGGCTCCCGAACCTTCGCCTCGCCTGCGTGACCAACCCGAGGCTCAGCTTCGAGGAGATCATGCGCGTCGTGCTTCCGCAGCTGGGCGTGACGACCAATGAACGCGGCAAGCTGGATTTGATCCAGGAACTCGAGCGCGTGGTCGTCAATCAACCCGAAGGTCACCGCACCGCGATCGCAATTGACGAAGCACAGGACCTTGGCGATGAGACTCTCGAGGATCTTCGTCTGCTCGCTAACCGAATCGGTTCGCAGGACCGCGAGCTCCAGATTGTCCTGATGGGACATCCCGAGCTGCTCGATCGCCTGGCGGCCCACAATCTGCGGCAGCTGCGCGAGCGAATCTCGACCAAGGTATCTCTGCTTCCGCTAAGCCCGATTGAGAGCGTCGCTTACGTAAACTGCCGGCTTGAAGCGGAACATGGAACGCCGCAGATCTTTGATGCCAAAGCGCTGCGGGCTCTCGTCAAAGCGGCAGCCGGAATTCCAAGACGCCTCAATGTTCTCTGTCACAACGCCTTGGTCCTCGCGTATTCGCAAGATGCGGGCAAGGTGACCCGGAGCATCGCGCGAGAAGTCGTCAAGGACTACGAGAGTATCGTCAGCCCATCCAAACTCAACAAGCGCCCCAGCGAATCGCGCTCTGCGGAGGCTACGATCCATCCGCGCCGACCGTTGATACGCGCCGTTGGTGCCTGCGCAGCGGTCGCCGTCATCGGCCTCGGCAGCGTCTCGATTCCGACGGTGCACAACTGGGCGGGCGCGCTCACGCGCACCGCTCCACCGATTGCCGGCTCCGCGCCCGCGAGTCCCGAGGCTACTTCTGCGTCCGGCGACCAGACTGCGGCGACCCTTGGCTATACCGCATCAACCGCCGACGCATCTGTCGTTGCGATCCCGAGCGACCCGACGAAATCGGCGCCTTCGCCGGATTTCACGGCAATTCAGATTCACGCGGGAGACACCTTTCACGATCTGGCGGCCAAGTATCTCGGCTCCAAAGATCGGGCTCGGGAATTGATCAAGGACAATCCGCAAATAAGCAATCCGAATGTCCTCTACGTCGGCGAAACTGTCTATGTGCCATCCACCCACGTCAACGACCAGGCGAGAGAAGTACGGTGAGTAAATACTACGACTTAATCAACCGCAACGCGGCCGCCATCCGAGAACCTCTACCGTCGCCCCGACCGCGGGCGAGGCTCGTACCGAAAACGCGAGAGCTGGTCGAGCGTCCTTCGCTTGACGTCGTGACGAAGACCGACTCTCTCGATACTTTCCTGCCCGAACCGCTCCCTCACGACTTGCCGGGAGCGCTGGCGCGGCAGGACGCAATTCGTCAACTGAGCGAAAGAATTGCGCCGACCGCGGCGGTGGAAAAATCCTGCCGGGTGGCCATAACAGGATGCCGCCCGCGTGACGGCGCATCGTCGATCGCCGCCGCACTGGCACTGGACCTCAGCCAGCGGCTTTCGATGCGCACGATCCTGGTGGACGCGAATCTCCAGAGTCCCAGCTTGCACGGCGTGATGTCGCCGGCCGAGCGGACCGTCTCGCAGATCACCCTGGACGGTTCGCTGCAACTGCGCACCACCGGATGGCCACGGCTGACGCTGGCGACCTGCTGCATGCAGGGCGACGACGATCAGCGCGAAGCCGCGATCATAGAACTCGCCGGCGTCCTCAACACGTTCCCCGCCGCCGTGATCGATCTCGGCGTGGCGCGGCTCGATCCGCGGATGCTGCCGCTGATGCGGCCCACCGATCCGATCTTGTTGGTGGTTCGCTATGGACAAACCGAACGCAAGGAGCTTGCGACCACGGCAGCCGCACTGCGCGTCGCCGACAGGACCGTCGCAGGCGTGATCATGAATGCGCGACCCTCGCGGTTGCGAGATTCCGCATCAGAGCACCTGCAAGCATGAATGACTTCATCACAATCGACGAGGATAAACCGGTGTTAACTCAAAACGGCTATCGTAACGGCGTTTCAAAAAATGGGCATCCGAATGGCTCGCTCAAAATGGACAGTCCCAATGGCGCCATCGATATCGAACGTCCCAATTTAACCGCCAATCTCCATCCCGTCGCCACTGTCGCAGCGGTCAAAGAACCGCGCGCGCAACTGCGCGGAGTGGGCGTCGTAGGTCTGGGCTATTGGGGTCCCAATTGGGTCCGCAATCTCCATCAGAGTCAGGCTGCGCGGCGAATCGTCGCCTGCGATCTCGATCAGAAGCGGCGAACGCACGTGAGCCAACTTTACTCGGACCTCGAAACCACCAGCCGCTTCGAGGACTTGCTCAACGACTCCGACATCGAAGGCATCGTGGTCGCGACTCCCGTCGGCACTCACTACGCGATGGCCCGGCGCGCGCTCGAGGCCGGCAAATCAGTGCTGGTCGAGAAGCCGCTGGCGACCTCCACCGAAGACGCCGACGAACTGGTGAAGATCGCGCGCGAGCGAAAGCTCGTGCTCATGGTCGGGCACACCTTTGAATACAGCGCGCCGGTGCTCAAGATGCACGACATCATCGGCTCGGGCGAGCTCGGCGACGTGTTCTACATCAGCTCCGTGCGCGCCAACCTCGGGCTCTTTCAACGCGACGTCAACGTGACCTGGGACCTCGCGACTCACGACATCTCGATCATTCTGAACCTGATGGGCGGCCGCCTGCCTGAAGCAGTGAGCTGTCAGGGCGAAAGCCACTACGGCCACGGCGTCGAGGATGTCGCGATGCTGACGCTGCGCTTCGAACGTAACATCATCGCGTTTATCCACGTGAGCTGGCTCGATCCCGACAAGATTCGCCGCACAACGGTGGTCGGTTCGCGCAAGATGCTGGTCTACGACGACACCGCGCCGCAGGAAAAAATCCGCATCTACGACAAGGGCGTCACCGCGCAAAAGTATTACGACACCTACGGCGAATTCCAATTCTCGTATCGCTACGGCGACATCCAGATTCCCCGCATTGAGGAGAAGGAACCGCTGTATTGCGAGTGCGAGCATTTCATCAAGTGCATCCGAAATGGCGAGACGCCCAACACCGACGGCGTCAATGGCGCCCGCGTCGTCAGCGTGCTCGAGGCCGCCAACTATTCGCTGCGCAGGGGCGGCCTGATGGTCCCGCTCGGGGATGCAGTGCGATGAGCGCAGCGACCGAACAACGCCAGCTTCCGCAATTCACTTGCGTGGCCGACGACGTCCGCATCGGCGAGCGCGTGCGGCTGGCCTCGTACGTAAATCTCTACGGCTGCGAGATTGGCGACGACACCCGGCTCGGCGCCTTCGTCGAAGTTCAGCGCGACGCCAAAATCGGTCGCCGATGCAAAATCTCGAGCCACACGTTTGTCTGCTCCGGCGTTACCATCGAGGACGAAGTCTTCATCGGTCACGGCGTCATCTTCATCAATGACCGCTATCCGCGCGCGACCGCCGCCGACGGCGCGCTGCAAACCGAGAGCGACTGGAAAATGGAACACACCGTGGTGAGGAAGGGCGCGTCGATCGGAAGCGGCGCAATCGTGATGTGCGGAGTCGAAATTGGCGCAGGCGCACTGGTCGGAGCTGGCGCGATGGTTGTTCGCGACGTGCCCGCCGGCGCGATTGTCGCGGGCCATCCCGCGCGCCTGCGCGGACCCGTAACCGCGTTGAAAGAGAGGCAGTCCCAATGAAAGTGAAATTCGTCGACCTGGCCGCGCAAAACCTCGAAATCAACGAGCGCGTCGCATCCGAGCTGGATCTGCTCCATTCCAAAACCGCTTATGTCGGTGGCGAGCAGGTCGAAAGCTTCGAGCGCGAATTCGGCGAATTTCTCAACGTCAAGCGCGTCATCGGCGTCGCCAACGGAACCGACGCACTCCGCGTCGCCCTGCTCGCGCTCGGTATCGGGCCCGGCGACGAAGTCATCACCGTGCCGATGACCTTCATCGCCACCGCGGCTGCCATCGTGCAAACCGGCGCGCGGCCCAGCTTCGTCGATATCGATCCTGAAACCGGAAATATCAGCGTGCCCTTGCTGCGTAAGTTTCTGGAATCACGCCCAGCCAGCGAGCGCAGCGCGATTCGAGCCCTCGTTCCCGTACATCTATATGGCCTGCCGGCGCCGATCGTCGAGCTGAAGGAAATTGCTGCCGAGTTCAATCTCAAAATCGTCGAGGATGCTTGCCAGGCTCATGGCGCCCGCGTGCGCACCGCCAGCGGGATGGCGATGGCCGGTACGCTCGGCGACGCCGGATGCTTCAGCTTCTATCCCGGCAAAAATCTTGGCGCATGGGGCGACGGCGGCGCGGTCGTAACCAACGACGACGAAATTGCGCGACGCGTGTCGCTGCTCAGCAATCACGGTCGCTTGTCGCACTATGCGCACGAAATTTGCGGGTACAATTCGCGGCTCGATTCCATTCAGGCCGCGGTGCTGCGCGCCAAGTTGGAAAAACTCGCCGAATGGAACGAGCGCCGCCGCGTTGTCGCCTCCGCGTACCGCGAGTTGCTCGCGCCCCTGGACGTCCGGCCAATACTCGAACCCGACGGCGTCGAATCATGCTTCCACCTGTTCATCGTGCGCAGCGCTCGGCGCGATGCCATTCGCAACGCGCTGCTTCAAAACGACATCGAATGCGGAATCCATTACCCCGTTCCGCTTCATTTGCAGCCCGCGCTGGCCTACCTCGGCTATCGATCCGGAGATTTCCCGGCCAGTGAAGCGCTGGCGGATACGACTCTGTCGTTGCCGATGCATCCGCATCTGAACGGACAGGAAATCCTGCGGACGGTTGAGACCGTGTCCTCCGCGCTAGCCGCCGCCAATGAACCTCTCGCTCCGCAGCGTCGGAGCGCTTCACCGTCCCTTGAGACTGAATCCTCCAACGCGTGAGTTTATTTTCGATGTTTGCCGGCGAATGCAGAAAGCAAAAAGTACTCTTCGCGATCGCGGATCTCGTCGCGCTCGCGCTCGCCTTCGCCGGCGCGTTGATCCTGCACGACCCCGACGGCGCCATACTGGCGCATCTTGAAAGCGCCGACCCCAAGACGCTGGCCGAATGCGTCATCCTGACCGCGATGCTGTGGGTCGGGGTCTTCCGTGCCTTCGATCTGTTCAGCATGCGCAATGGCAGCCGCAAGGAAGTCGTCGCGATCGTCAAGGCGTGCGCGACCGCGGCCGGCCTGATGCTCCTCGGGAGCTTCGCGGCGCACCTTCAAATCTCGCGCATCACCGTCGCGACCTTCTGCGCCTTGAGCATCGTCACCGAATTGTCGGTGCGCGGGACGACGCGTCATCTGATTCAGCAATTTTACGCGAGTCCGGGCATCTCGATCCCGCTCGTGATCATCGGTTTCAACCCGGTCTCCCACTTCCTCTGCGATAGCCTTCAGGAAGAGCTGACGCAGCACGAAGTCCTCGGGTTTCTCGACGCCGACGCTTCCGGCTGCGACTACCGCGGCTATCCCGTGCTCGGACCGCCGGAGCGGTTGTTCGATCTGGTCCGCATTCATCCGTGTCTCGAGGCCGCCGTCGTAATGCCCGAGGCGCCGCTCCAGGAGCAGGCGCGCATGATCGAGCTTTGCGAACAGTCCCGGCTGCGATGGTGGGTCGTGCCGTGGGTTTACCGCTCGGCGCCGGCCGGACTCCGCGTGGACACCGTGGGCCTGATTCCATTGGTCGGGCGCCGCGGCTCGAACATCGAGGGCCTCAACTATCTCGTCAAGCGCGCCTTCGACATTGTCTGCGCCTCGCTCATTTTGATTGTCGCGATGCCGGTGATCGCCGTCGCCGCTCTCGCGATTCTGATTTTCGACGGCCGACCCGTTTTCTTCCGCCAACAGCGCATCGGCGCGCTCGGCCGTCGTTTTGAAATGCTGAAGCTACGCACGATGAAAACCTGCGCCGCCGATCTCGTCCATCGTCAATATGTTCAGCGCTGGATCTCCAACGGTCACAGTGCGGCCGCCGGCGCCGCCACCAACGGCAATGGCAACGGCGGCAAGGTCTTCAAGCTTGCCAACGATTCGCGCGTCACCAGCGTCGGCCGGATTCTGCGCCGCTTCAGCATCGACGAATTTCCCCAGCTCCTTAACGTCGTGCGCGGCGACATGAGCCTCATCGGGCCGCGTCCCGCCCTGCCCTACGAGCTCGAACATTACCAGGACTGGCATCACCGCCGCTTCGAGGGCATGCCGGGAATCACCGGCCTGTGGCAGGTCAGCGGACGCAATCGGGTCTCCTTCGACGAGATGGTCAAGCTCGACGTTCAGTACCTCGAAGATTGGTCGCTGACCACCGACATCAGAATTCTTTTTCGCACCCTACCCGTTCTGCTTCGGGGAGAAGGACTGTGAACGATCGCGAGTCTGTCAACGGCGCTGATACTCCCGATCGCGCCGAGCGTAACCGCTGGCTGTGGAACGCGTTCGCGCGCTCGGTTCGCGACAACATGGTCGCGGAGTTCGTCGTTCAGGCGCTGCGCGTCGGCGGGATGGTTGTGCTCGCGCGCGCGCTTTCGCCGGATGATTTCGGTCTGTTCAAAATTCTGGTCGTCGTCTCGACTTTCGCGATGCTCGTCAACGAGGCCGGCATTCCCGACGCGCTCATCCAGCGCCGCGACCTGAGTCCCGCGCATCACTCGACTGCGTGGTGGATGAGCATCGGCATTGCGCTTATGACCGCGAGCCTGCTCTACGGCGGCGCGCCCGCACTGGCGCATTTCATGAAGATGCCCGGGCTGCGCCTGGGTATGCGTCTGCTCTGCATTCCTTTTCTTCTCGAGGGCGCGGCCGTCACCGCCAACGCGCGGCTGCGACGCGACTTGCGATTCACCGCGCTGGCTGCCGCCGACGTGTTCGCCGAGTTCGCGTTTCTGGCTGTCGCGCTCGCACTGCTGTGGTATCGGCTTCCGGCCTGGAGTCTCGCCGGCGGTCTAGCGGCGCGCTTTGGCGTGCACGCGGTCACCATCCTGATTGCTGGCGGAAAAACGCCGCTTGGACTTCCAACATCCTCGGCCGCGCGCGACCTGGGCCAGTTCGGGTTTAAGGTTCTCGGCGGACGAACCGTCGACGCGCTCTCGTCCAACGTGGACTTTCTGCTGATCGGCCGGCTGCTCGGAAGTTCCGCCCTGGGTTTTTACTCGATGGCGTGGGACCTGCTGCGATTCATCCCCGATCGCGTCTTTCGAATTGCAGGCCGCGTGACGCTTCCAGCCTTTTGCCATTTGCAGGATCAGAAAGACCAATTTGCGCGCGCGTACCTGAATTTCTGCGGCTACCTTTCCAGGATCATTCTGCCGATCGTCTTGTGCGCCGCGATCGCCGCTCCTGAACTCATCAAAACGATTTACGGGCCCAAATGGCTGCCTGCCGCGGTGCCGATGCAGTTGCTCGCCTGCGGATTGCTGCTGGTTGGCCTGCGCCTCGCCATCGGATCCGTTTACTACGCCAAAAATCATCCCGAATTCGACTTCTACGTTCACGCCATCCGCCTTGTGCTCGTGGTCGTAACTATTTTCAGCCTCGCGAGCACCGGCCTGATCGGCGTGAGCATGGGCAGAAGCGCCGTCGAGGTCGTCATGAGCATCGCAGGACAGTGGCTCGCCTGCCTCCTGCTCGGCATCCGACTCAGTGATCTGGTCGTAGCGATTCTGCCCGGCGCCGGACTGGCGCTGATGTGCGCGCTTGCCGTCACTGCCGGAAAAATAACGGCGAGCGCGTGCGGCACCCAGGGAGCCGCAACCCTGCTGCTAATCATGGGACCGCCCGCGCTCGTTTATTGCTGGCGCGAATCTTCAACCGCGATGCGCATGTTCGCGGATACGTTCGGCCGCGGCGAAGCCCCGCAAATCGCCGTGGCCCAGGAGCTCCAATGAACCAGTCAGCCGCCCTTCGCGATGAATCGACCGAGCCCGACTTGCAACTTCTGCCGCTCGACCGTTCGCGCGCCGCGTGGGAAGCTTTTGCCGATTCGCATCGCGACGCCACTCTCTATCACCACCGCCCGTGGCTCGAGGTATTGCGGCGCGGTTTCGGCGTCAATCCGATGGTGGCGATTATCGGCGAGTACAACTCGACGCAAGCCGCCTGCCTGCTCGCTCGCGGCGGTAATCCAATTCGTCGCGGCCTCATCTCGTTGCCATTTTCCGATTACTGCCCGCCGCTCGCCGTCGACGATTCCGCGCTGCGCTCGTTGATGTCCGGCTTACCGGGCCTCGTGGCGCAGTCCAGGCTTGAGATCCGCGGCACCGGCGGATCTTATCCGTGGCACGTTCTCCATCACTTTCAGCGCTGGACGCTCGATTTGTCGCGTCCCTTCCAGGCTATTGAGCGCGCCGCCGATCGCGAGGTGAGACGCCATATGCGTCGCGCCCGCGAAGCCGGCGTCAGTGTCGAATGTTCGCGCGGCGCCGAAGCGATCGAGACCTTCTTCGAGCTCCAGCTGGAAAGCCGGCGCCGTCTGGGAGTTCCGTCACAGCCGCTGAAGTTTTTCAGATTGGTGCACGAAGTCTTCGCAAAGCTCGACGCCATCGAGGTGTGGTTCGCTTCGCACGAGGGCAAACGCATCGCCGGCGTAGTCGTCCTGCGCGACGGCCACGATCTGCACGCGAAATGGTCCGCGCGCACCGCCGGCAGTCCCGACGGAGCCAGTCACCTGATCTTCATGTCGATTGCCGAGCAGCACGCCCAACGCGCCCGCCGACTCGACTTCGGCCGCACCGACAGCCGCAACTACGGTCTGTCGCGCTTCAAGCGCCAGCTGGGCGCGGCCGCAACCGATCTGCCCTACAGCTACTTTCCGCAGATGCCGAGCGTGACCAGCGCCGAAAACCTGACCGGCGTGTGGCAAACCGCCTCTCGCGTGTGGCGAAAACTGCCGATCCCGGTCGCGCGAGTCCTCAACGGAGTGACCTACAGGTACCTCGCATGAGTCGATATATCGCAATCACTCCGGCGCGCGACGAGGAAAAATTCCTCCCGCTGCTGATTGCCTCGATGGCGGCGCAGAGTTGGACTCCCGACCGTTGGATAGTTATCGACGACGGCTCTGCGGACGCTACCGCCGCAATTCTTGACGACGCCGCCCGCACTTATCCGTGGATCGAACCTCATCATCTGCCGCGCAACCGTCCGCGCGCTCCCGGCGGCGAGTGTGTCATCACCCAGTTCCTTCCGCTCGACGCCTGCCGGCAGTACGACTACATCCTGAGGCTCGACGCCGACGTCAGTTTCGAGTCCGACTTCGCAGATCTGTTGCGATCCGAATTCGTGCGCGATACCAAGCTGGGGATCGCCGGCCCAACTTTGTACGAACCCACAGGCTCGGCGTGGCAAGAGATTCGACAGCCCGAATACCATACCCGCGGCCCCGCCAAGATGTACTCGATCGAGTGCTTTTCGGCGATTGGCGAACTCGATCCCGACGTTGGATGGGACACGCTGGACGAAGCGCGCGCGATGGTGCGCGGCTATCGCACTCGCGGCTTCCGCCACATCACCGCCAGGCATCATCGCCCGCAAGGCGAGGCGTCGGGATGGAAGGCCCGCACGCGGGCCGGTCTTGCAGCGTATCGAGTCGGTTATTCCCCGCTGTTTATGGTCGCGCGCGCGGCGCGCGAGACGTTTTCACGCCCATCGCCATTTGACGGTGCGTTGTTGCTGGCCGGCTTCCTCAACGGATACCTGCGCGGAGAACCGCGCTGCGCGGAGCCCGAAGTTGTCAGATTCATCCGCCGGCATCAGCACCGCAGATTGCTCTTTCAGGAGTCGCTATGGCGCTGACCGCTTCAATCGACGTCGACCGCGTATCGTTAGCGCTGTGCGAGGAGCCCGTTTCGGGCGGCGGCCACAACGATGCATTTTCTTTTTGGAAACTGCCTCAGCATTGGAGAGTCTCGCTCGATTCCACGATGGCGGAGTCGCAAGCCGCCGTCGAACGCTATCTGTTCGAAGAATATCTGTCACGCGAAGACCGCCGCCCGCCTAGCCGAATGCAGGCGTACTATCGGATCAAGAACCTGATTCCCGCCGCCCTGCGCCATCGGCTCAACTCCGCGGCGATCAAGATGCGCGGCATGCGCGATTTCCCGCGATGGCCGTGTGAAAGCGCGCTCACCGACTATTGGCGCGATTGGCTGCAAATCAGCCTGCGGACCCTCGACGCGAGCGATGGCTGGCACATCGGATTCTGGCCCGAGGGCCTGAAGTGCTGCATCGTGCTCACCCACGACGTCGAAGGGCCGCTCGGCATGAGCCGGATGGAGGAGATGGCGGACCTCGAGGAGCGGTACAATTTTCGCTCGGCGTGGAACCTGCCGCTGGCCCAGTATTCAATCGACTGGAATCTGATAGCTCGGCTCCGCAAGCGCGGCTTTGAATTCGGCGCGCATGGACTCTCGCATGACGGCCGTTTGTTCCGCAGCGAGGACGACTTCAGCGAGCTCGCGCCTAAACTCCAGCAACTCGCGCGCGCGCACGGTTTGAAGGGCTTTCGGGCGCCTTCGACTCTTCGACGCGCCGAATGGATCGGCAGACTTTCGTTCGACTTCGACTGCAGCTTCTCGGATTCGGATCCGTACGAGCCTCAACCGGGCGGAACCTGCAGCGTGTTTCCGTTTTTTCTCGCCAACCTGGTCGAGCTGCCATACACGATGCCGCAGGATCACACGCTGATTCATCTGCTGCGTCGGAGTCCGATGCAGATTTGGGCGCCGAAGGCGCGATGGATTGAATCGCTCGGCGGCATGATTCTAACTCTCGTTCATCCCGACTATTGCGGCTCCGGCCGGTATTTCGAGGAATACGAAACTCTTCTCAAGCAACTGAGCGAATTCCAATCCGCATGGCGCGCGCTGCCCTCTGAAGTTGCGGCGTGGTGGCGTCGGCGGGATCAAATGCGGCTGACGGTCAGCCGCGACGGGAAGTCGCCATCGATCGAAGGACCTGGCTCCGAGCGCGCGGTCGCAAGAATGCTCTCCAGCGAACCGCTGGCGCGTTGAGGTGATGCTGTGGCGCGTTTTTTGATGATTGCATACACGACCTACATGCACGACGGGCGCGTCAAGCGGCACGCCGAGGCATTGGCCGAGCGCGGCGATCACGTGGACGTCATTTGCCTGGCCACTGGTCAGCAACCAATCACTAACGGCGTCAACGTGATCGGTCTGCCGATGTCGCGCTATCGTGGCGCCAGCAAATCGGCGTACTTGAGAAGTTACACCCGGTTTTTCTCGATGGCGGCGCAGCGGGCCGCCAGGATGTCGCTCAAACAACGCTACGACGTCGTGATCGTCTGCACGATGCCCGACGCGGTCATCGTATGCGCGATTCTGCCCAAGTTCCTCGGCAGCAAAGTGGTCCTCGACGTGCATGACACGATGCCGGAACTGTATCGCGATAAATTTGGCGGAACGCGCGGCGCCGCCGGCGCGAAATTGCTGATGCTCGAGGAGCGCGTCAGCTCGTGGTGGGCCGATCGCGTTCTCGCCGTGCACGATCTTCATCGCGACCGGCTGCAAAAGGCGGGCGTGCCCGCCGGCAAGATACACGTCGTAATGAATTCACCCGATACCAGGATCTTCGACCTGCACAAAAATGGCGACTCGCCGCCCAATCAATTCACCTTGATCTGTCACGGCACCGTGACCCAGCGCCTTGGCCTCGACCTCGCCATCTCCGCCGTCGCCGCGTTGCGTCCGGAAATCCCCGAGTTGCGCCTCAAGGTGATTGGCGAGGGCGATCGGCTCGCGGAGTCTCGCGCGCTCGTCGATCGATTAGGATTGGCCGCGCGGGTCGAATTCATGGACCTTGTGCCCGTCGAAAAATTACCCGCGCTGCTCGTAAAGGCGGACGTCGGGCTGGTTCCATATCGGCCGAGCAGCGCGACCCATCTGATGCTGCCGGTGAAGCTGCTCGACTACGCGACGCTTGGAATACCGGTAATCGCCGCCCGCCTGCGAACGGTCGAATACTATTTCGGCGACGGCGCCGTTGAACTGTTCGAGCCCGGCAACGTCGCCGACCTGGTGCGTGCGATTCGCTTGCTCTACAACAATCCGGACTTGCGCGAGCGGCTGGTCGACCGGGCGCGCAACTCGCTCGACGCTCTGAACTGGCAGAACCAGAGAAGCGAATACTATCGCGCAATCGATTCGCTGCTCACCGCGTGATTGGGGGAAAGGAAAATCTGATGGACGCCAAAGAACAAGCACATGACAAACCGAAAGCACGGACCCTGGTGGTCGGACTCGGCGAGGTCGGCGCGGCGCTGGCGGCAATCCTGGATCGCAATGAAACGGTGCTCCGCCACGACCTCGACCGCGTGAAGATTGAAGAGCCAATCGGGACCATGCACCTGTGCATCCCGTTTCAAACGCCGGGCCAGTTCGAAACCGTCGCGCTCGGATACATCAGCCGCTTCAAGCCCGCGCTGACGATCATCAACAGCACGGTGTTGCCGGGAACCACTCGCTCGATTGCGCAAAAGAGCGATAGCCCGGTCGCGTTCAGCCCGGTGCGCGGCAAGCATGTCCGCATGCAGGAAGACTTAATGCGTTACTTTAAGTACGTCGCGGCGCCGGATCGAACCGTCGCCGCTGACGCCGAAGCGCACTTCCAGGCCGCCGGCATGAAGACCCGGCGCATGGCGGAAGTCGAATCGCTCGAGCTCGCGAAACTCGCCGAGACCACCTACTTCGGCGTGTGCATCGCCTTCGCGCAGGAAATGAACCGCTACGCCGAGCGCGTCGGCGGCGACTACTCGGAGGCGGTTGATTTCTTCGACGAAGTCGATTTCCTGCCGCGCAAGCGTTACTTTCCCGGCTTCATCGGCGGCCATTGCGTCATCCCCAACATCAAACTGCTGCTTCAAATCGCGCCCTCGCCGGCGCTGGAAGCAATCCTGGACTCCAATGAGCGACGTGCAAATGAACTTGAATCTCGACCCAGCGCCGGCTCTGAGGCCGTCTCACAGTCACGCGAGTCCGTCGAAGCCAAAGTGCTGGCTGATAGGTAATCGTCGGGAATTCCCGCTTGCCGCCGCACGGATCGCGCGCCTTCGCGGTCTCGAGGTGGCGCCCTGCCCCGCAGATGACGCCGCGTTTCCTTCGCTGTTCGCCGCGCGCAATCAGCTAATCGCGATCAGTTTCGATCTGTTGGCGCGTCTCGGGCCTCAAGCGAAGGCGCGGCTGCGCGAGTCCGCCGAAAGCGGCGCGACGATCTATGTACGAGGCACGCTCGAGCGGGGCCGCATATATTCATTGCAACCGTTTTCGGATCAGCGGTTCGAGTTCTCGATCAAGCCCGCCGACGGTTACCAGTTCTCCAGGCATCCGATACTACCCGCGGCAATCGCCGGCGAACGAATAGCCACGCGCCTGAACGCGCCGCAAGCGGCGGGCCTGGAAGAAGGCGCTCGCCCGCTGGTGTCGAGCCTGCATCAATTCGGACCCGAGAGGCCGTCGATTTTCGCGATTGAAGCCGGCGCCGGCCTGGCGATTTTCGACCTTCACGCCGACAACAATGTCGAAGACCTGGAGCTGTTGGCCGACCTCGCATCGCCGTCGAGACGAGCTGCCAGCATTGGCGCGCTCGCGGCGGTTGATTGGGCAGCCGGCCGCGACCCGGCGAAACCGGCGCCTGTCAATCTCGTGATCGACGATCGCCCCGTCAACTTCGATTACTTCAACGCCGGCAAGTTGGACGCGTTTCTGGCGCATCTCGAGAGACAGTGCCCCGGTATCCATACCGATTTCGCGTGGACGCCATGGCACACCCGTCCGCATCGCGGGTTTCTGAATGTGTTGTGTCGATACAACACGGGATTCGTCTGGCATGGGTATCTGCACCATGTCGACCATCGAACGATCACGGATTACGAAGCCCACTTATCCGCAGGCCGAGCGCGGGTGGATGAGATCACGCGCGAATATGGCGTTCGCTTTCAACCAGTGATGATCTTTCCATTCGAGAGAGACACGCCCCGCGCCGAAGCGCTCCTGCGCCAAACCGGGTTCGTCGCGAAAGTACAATCGGCGGGCGGTTTTCCTCCGCCGGCGTACTACCGCCTGCGGGCCGTCGATGAAGAAGATTCTCGCTTCAGCGTAGTCTTTCGCGATTCAATCGATTTGATGAGCCGCGATCGAATGTTGGCGATGGCCACGCTTGGGATGCCGATTGTGGCGCTGGCGCATCCGCGCGACATCGCCCTGCGCCGGTTCGGACGCTTCGACAAGGCCGCGATCTTGTACTTCGATCCCATCCTGCGCTTCGCAACCGAAAAGTCGCTCCGACCGATGCCGCTCGAAGAGATAGCCGCGGAAGTGCCCACCCAGCAGCTAGCGTGATCGCACCAGCCTGACTGCAATACTGCTCGTTGTCTGGTTCCAAGGGGGAATCCCGGCCAACGTTACGGGTTCGTTAATTCACCCGCTTCAACGAGTTTCTCAGGCAGTCTTAGGTAGCGACGATCGGCTCATTCGGCTATGTGAGTCTCGTTACCCGATAGATCGCGTAAGCGGAACGACTTGGAGCAATGCCATGGCGAGAATCATCATCGATCCGCGGGGTGGCACCGGCGATCTGGCAGAAATGTTCGTACGAGCGCTCGGGCTGCTTCAGGACGCGCGGATCAAATTTAATCCGGGAACCAAGCTGCTGACAAAATACGCGATCATCATGGCAGACGACGATGCGGCTGATCGCGCAGTTGCGGTTCTGTCCAGCGCCAGCATCAGCGCATCGAAAGAAGGCGCCTGAGTCCCGGCCAGTTTCGTTTCTCGTTGCTGTCGAGCTTCTCAGCTATCGTGGCTTCGCGACGATTCGCTGGCGGAATCGCGATCTTTCCCGTGGTAGCGCACCAGCCTGTTGTAGAGTGTCTTCAGGCTGATCCCCAGCATATGGGCGGCCCGCACTTTGTTCCCGTTCGTAAAATCCAGGGTCTTGAAGATTAGCTCGCGCTCCACCTCGTCCATCGATTCCCCTATGCGCAGCTCGAAGGGCGGGCCCTTGCGGCCAGAACGCCGGACGTCGTTGGGAAGATCCGCGGCGGCGAGCAGTGGCCGGCGAGCAACGATGGTCGCGCGCTCGATAACGTTCCGCAGTTGAAGGACATTGCCGGGCCATCGATACAACCGAAGGATTTCCAAGCACTCGTTGTCAATTCCATTGACGGCTTTTTGGTTGGCCGCCGCCGACTGCTTGAGAAACGTTTCGGCCAGCGCAGGAATGTCTTCGAGGCGATCGCGCAGAGGCGGCAACTCGATAGTGAACGCGTTGAGGTGGGAGTATAAATCCTCGCGCAACCTGCCGTGGTGGGTGGCTTCGGCCAGGTTGCGGGTTGACGCGGCGATCAGGCGAACGTCCAAGGACAGTTCCGTTTCGACGCCGCCGCCCATCCGGCGCAACTTCTTGTCCTCGATCGTTCGCAGCAGCTTGGCCTGAAGTTCGACTTTCAGCTCGGTAATTTCGTCGAGCAGCAGGGTGCCGCCATCGGCCATCGCGAGGAAGCCGTCGCGGCGGCGATCGGCCCCCGCGAAAGCGCCGCGCTCGTGGCCCCACAGTTCGCTCTCCATGAGGTTGTCCGGCAACGCCGCGCAACTGACCTCGGCGTAGGGACCGCCGCGGCGCGCGGATTGCTGATGTATCGTGCGCGCCACCAGTTTTTTGCCGGTTCCGCTTTCGCCGACGATCAACACCGGCGCGGAGCTGGAAGCCGCTTCCTCGACCAGTCTCATCACCCGGCGCATCGCGAACGATTGGCCGATGATCGCGCCCAGCGTGCCGGCCTCGACCAACTTTCGCCGGAGGCGCTGGTTTTCTTCGCTAACGCTGAGTTGCCTCACCAGGTTGCTCAACACCACGCGCAGGTGGTTCGGATTGATCGGCTTGGAAAGAAAATCGTAAGCGCCAAACTTGATGGTTCTTATCGCGGCAGCGAGCTCCGCTTCGTCGGCCATCACGATTGTCGGGATTTCGACTCCGCGCGCGTGCAGCTCGTGCAAAATCGTCGCGCAGGTTTTCTCTTGTCCTTCGAGATCGATCAGCAGGATATTCGGCTCGAAGCTCTGAGCCACCTCGATCAGTTGCCTGCTGTCGGAAGTCCGAACCTGGAAGCCCCACGAGCTTATTCGATCGCGCAACGTATCGCGGCTCGAGCGGTCGCTTTCGGCAATGAGAATCCGCACGGCATCTTTGGTATCTGCGGAGTGACAAAAAGTGGCGGACATTGGGCTTGCCGGTTGTCGATGAAGCAGACTCGCAGGCAGCCACGGAGTGAACCCGACGCCGCGAATCTCGCTGGCCATGTTAAGTAGTTCGCATCCGTAGATTGCCAGACCGAGGCCTGGCCAGTGTGCGAGGTCTCGCCGGCGTGCGCGCCATCAAGGATTTCCTTCGTCGCGCACTCCGGCACCATTCACAATAAGGCGCTGCGGCGTTGGGCCCATGGTGCTCTTCGGTATGAATTGAAATGAGGGTGTCGCCGCTTTCAAAGGCCCGGCCTTGGTAGTTCATCTCTTTATCTTCTGGAATTCCGAAGTAGACGGCTGCTGCCCCTATCTCATCACCCGCACTACCCCTGTCGTCCGCGCGACCCGGAGCGGCCATAGCCGGACCCACACGTGGAACCGCGACGGTTCTGATTCCAATCAGCCCCAATAGGCCTGCTGCAACTCCGCTGGCAATCGCCCCGATCGCAGCAGCTTCCGGCGCCTTGGCACTGTGCAGCGCATGAGCAAAGTCGCGAGCCCGGGCGCGATCATCCATCAATACGGCGACGTCGTTACCCGACAATCCCGCCTCTTTCAGTTGATCGGCGAAATGGGCAGCTTGCTCTTCGGTCGTCGCGATACAGATAACAGCTTTTGGCATGCCGGTTCTCCGGCGATCAGTTTTCGACGAAGCGCGTCGATGTCGTCAGTAAGGTAAACAGCAACGAATGTGCCACGGCGTCGCAAGCGAAAAGTCCTTAACTAAAGACGCCAAAATAACGCAAATGCGGCCTTTTTCGGGCTAATTCGTCTGCAAAAGTCGGGCGCTAAGTAGGAAATACATAGTCGCGGATTTTGTCGAAGTGCGTGATTCCCGAGAAATCCTTGTCTATTGGTCCTTTTATGCGACGACGCTTCCGGCACAGCGATTGCTGAATGGTCTCCATATAGCTCGGAGGGTGCGCCAAAGCCCGCAACCACCACCCTGCTCATCCCGTTCCTCCTCGCGGCTATGGCGCCACCCTCTGACTTTTTTAGCTTTTAGCTTCTTGGAGCATCGGAGGTCGCCCCATGAAAATTATGACCAACATCGCTCTGGCTACTTGCGTCGGCCTGTCGCTGGGCTGGATGTCGAGTTGCGCTACCGAACACGTCACCGAAACCACAACCACCCGCGAAGTCGACACCACGCCGCCGCCGCCGGAAATCGTAACTACCGCGCCGGTGGTAACGGAGCCAGTAGTCACTGTCCCGCCGAACGCCAGTACGACCTCGACTACTACTCAGTTCAACAACGGCACCGTCGAGAAAAAGACTGTGACGCAGTACAACTCCGAATATCCGCCGGTTGTTCCTTCGGCACCCGTCGTAGTCACTACTGTTCCTGGTCCATCGACGACCACCGAGACCACGACTACCGACAACGATGGAGACGTACAGCGACAAACCACTACGGTTGTCACTCCGTAGTCGGGCGGTGATTTTCGAACGAGATCCCTGACTGGGATGCGGGCGGTGGGATCAGCGAGCGCCTTAGCACTTCAGCCACCACGAGCGCAGACACTCCTATCACTCCCAGCACCTGCCACCACCGCATCCACTGATGGAGCAGGAGCGCGAGGCTGGCTAACAGGGCGACCACGCCAGCGGCCGAAAGCACGATAAGCGTCGATACGACGTAGACCCGGTCAAGGAGAGTCTGCGCCGCACCAACGATATTAGCTTCGAGCAGGCGGGCCTCGGCGGCGACGATCCGCGCGAAGTCAGACAGAATCCGAACTGCCAGCTCCGGCAGCTCCTCTTCGCGCGGCGCCCGCTCGATCGCGACGTCAGATTCGTTCGGTTTCATCGGACTCTACTTTTCTTTCATGGCCAAAAATGAACACGCCGCCCAACAGCAACAGCCCTATCATCGCGGCTTCACCTGAGTCCGATCCGAGAGCGAAGCCCAACGCGCCGGCGACGCATGCGGTGGTCACGGGATGCTTGCGGATGCCACGGTCCGGCCGCAGCCTGGCGACGCGCTCTTCAACGCGATCGTTGACCTGGTGCAACGCGTCGCACAGGTCCTGCTTGGCGTCGTTTATTTCATCTTTTATTTCGGGAGCGTCTGCCATTTTTCTGCGTCTCCGAAACGATCGCCGGTATTAATCGGTCTCCGAGCACTCCCTCGAGCACCATCAGAATGATCTGGAACGAGGTGCGGTTGCTCAGTCCTCCGCCAATCGCGAAGCCGCCAAGTACGGCAAGCGCGAGCGCTCGCTGCGGATACTCGGCGATTGTTTCGCGCAATTCGGCAGCCAGATCGATTTGTTGCCGCGCCATGATCGTTACCGGCGGGTCGCGAAGTTGAGGATGCGCGCCGCGACGTAGCCGACCGCGAACGCGCTGGCAATCGCGATCAGCGGTTCATCGCGGATGAAGTCGGTCAGCACCGAATTGGCTGACGAAACGTAGTCCATTCCCTTCTCGGCGAAGTCGTTCAGTTTCTCCCGGCCCTCGTCGATCAGACCGTCAACATCTACTTTTGCGGTGCTCATTTTGAAGCCTTTCCTTGGTGAAGTGGATTGCAGTCTCAACAGGCAGAGAAGCAAGTCGGCTGCCATCAGTTTGCGATACAGGGAGCGGGCGAATTGAAACTTCGGCCGGAATGTCAGTAAGAATTACAGAGTAAAATCCGCTGCAACGTCCGGGTTTTTGAGCGTAAAATCGCTATAAACCTTGATGTTTCCGACCCAACCTCCCATTGCGCATGGTTGTTGCATACAACGGGCAAGAACACGTTAATTCCGCGGAATCTTTCGTAGTAGAAGACTTTATATGTCGAACGAAATACGAGTTCTGATCGCCGAAGATGACGGGAATACTCACGAGGACTGGCGCGAATCGCTGGAGGCGTGGGGATTTCACGGTGAGATCGCGGAGGACGGGGTGCGGGCGTTGGAGCTGATCTCAAGTTTCAACCCGCACATCCTGCTGTCGGACCTGCGGATGCCGCGCAAGGGCGGACTCGAGTTGTTGCGCGATATCCGCGAGCTGGGGATCAGCCTGCCGACCATCATGATATCGGGACAGGGCGAAATTCCCGACGCGGTCGAAGCGCTCAAGCAAGGCGCCATCGACTACCTGCGCAAGCCGGTCGATCCGAACCATCTGCAGCGCGTGCTCAAGAACATCGCCGACAACATCAATATCCGCGAAGAGAACTCCAGCCTGCGCCGGCGCCTGGCCGAGGTCGGTGAGCTCGGGCCGCTGTTCGGGCGCTCGATGCCGATGCGCAAAGTCATCACGGCTATCGAGCGGCTGGCGCAATCGTCGGCGTCGGTGGTGATTACGGGCGAGAGCGGCACAGGCAAGGAGCTGGTGGCGCGCACGATTCACGAGTTGTCGCCGCGCCGCGACGGGGCGTACGTGCCGGTCAACTGCGCGGCGATACCCGAGACTCTGATGGAGAGTGAGCTGTTCGGCCATGAGCGCGGCTCGTTCACCGGCGCCGACCGGCGCAAGGAGGGCTGCTTCGAGGTCGCCAACGGCGGCACCCTGCTGCTCGACGAGCTGACCGAGATGAAGCCCGAGCTGCAGCCCAAGCTGCTGCGGGTTATCGAAGAGCAGCGGCTGCGGCGGGTGGGCGGCACCGCCGAGATCCCGCTGGACGTGCGGGTGCTGGCGGCGTCGAACCGCGACATCGAGCAGGCGGTGCGCGAGGGCAAGCTGCGCTCGGATCTGTACTACCGGCTCAACGTGTTCACGATTGCGTTGCCGCCGCTGCGCGAGCGCATCGACGACCTGCCGCAACTGACCCAGATGTTCATCAACCATTTCGCGGCGCAGAACAAGAAGGACGTGAACGGGGTGGACGAGGAATGCATGAAGGCGCTGGCGGCGCATCCGTGGCCGGGCAACGTGCGCCAGTTGCGCAACGTGGTCGAGCGCGCGCTGATAGTGTGCGAGGGGCGCACGATTCGCAAATCCGATCTGCCCGACGATTTCCGCGCGGCGGGCGGCGGCGACGGCGGCTTCATCAAGATTGCGCTCGGCAGCTCGCTCGACGACGTCGAGAAGGAAATGATCTCGCGCACTATCGAGTTCACCGCCGGCAACAAAACCCGCGCCGCCGAAATCCTCGGGGTCAGCGCCAAAACCCTCTACAACAAGCTCGAACGCTTCGGCAACGAGCGTCAGTAGCTGGAAACGGACGGCAGTACCAGGGTTCCGCCCAAGCCGTCAACCGTATTGCCGGCGTCGAGTTCCTGTTCGTTTTCGCGATTGCGGGTTTCCTCGATCAGCTCGCTTTTCAGCTTTTCGGATCTGGGCAATCGCAGGACGATTTCGCGCGCGTCTTCTTCTTCGGCGCGCGCGAGCTCGACGTCACGCAACTGCAGGAGCGAGAAGCCCGAGTTAATCGCAATATCGACGGGATCGAACGCGGGCGAAAAGTCTACGTCGTAGCGACTGCCTTCGGCGGAAAAGAGCTCTTCACCATTGTGCGTGGAGACCATCCTGATGTTGGCTCCCACCTGCCATCCCGACAGCAGAAAGGCGTAGTAGGCGTCGTAGTGAGTGACCTCGCCGTATACTACCGCGTCGACGCCGAGCCACTTCCCGAGCGTCTGGGGAGGAACCTGCATCAATTTTTCTTCTGAATCGATCTTGTGCTGGCGAAGCACGGCATCGACCTGAATCAGATTTGCATCGAGGAACTCCCGCGACGCCAGAAATCCATTGACCGCGCGGCGCATCCGATTTCCGTCGGTCCAGGCCCAATCGGCCTGCTCCTGCCCGTCTCTATGGGTCAGGGGGATTTTATCGACGACGAATTGCGCCGACCCGCGGTCGGCAAATGGAAGGACTGCGATCCGTGCCGGCGCAGCCTGTTCGTAATCGTCCGCCGTATGTATCTTGAGCTGGCCGGGATCCAGTTCGACCGCGCGATCGAACCAGGTCTTTCGACCGTGAGTGTCGAGGCCGTACTCGTCTCGGAAGAAAGTACGGTCCTGATAATTCGTTTGCGATGCGCATCCGCTGAGCGCGGAACCGAGAATTAGCAATCCAGCGATTGCTAGTATGAAGCGCCCGGAGTGATCCCGGATGAAGGGGGACGAAGTATTTGAGCGCATTTGCGTACCTCAGTCGGCATGCTTAGGCACAAAGCAATTTCCGATCCTCTCTTAGGCAATGAGATGTTGCGCGGTTCTCGCACTAACGAGCGTGCGTCTGAGCCCGTAAATTGCGGCGCGATGCAATTTCCACGAGTTTCGCGAGCAGCGGGGCGTTAAGCCGTCTAAAGGTGATCAGCAGAAAATTTCCGATCAGAAATTACACGGTTCACACTTCCGAATGGCTTCGAGCGGAAAAAAACCCGCTTATAGCCTAACAAGTCCCGCTCCTGCTTGATGGCACGACGGTTGCTTGTTTCTCTAATCCATCGCACCTGTGCTCGGAGGTTCATTGATGGCGAATAAACCAAATCCGAATTCTCCCTGCCCATGCGGCTCCGGCAAACTTTACCGGGACTGCTGCGGTAACAAACAATAGGTCCTTCCTTCCCCCTCCGGCAGGTTCGGTAGCCGCGACGCCTCCCCCCGTTTTGCGGCTCCGATCCTGCCGGACCTTTTTTCTTTTTTAGTCCTCGGATTTTCCGAATGAGTCAGGAGTGAATCGATGCCGCCCAAGAAATCGCGTGGCAGGAAATACTCGAAAAAAGCCGGCGAAATGGTCGCGCGCGAGATGCATGAAATGAAGCGCGGGACGCTCAAATCCGGCCGTTCCGGCAAGAAGGTCAAGAGCCGCAAGCAGGCAATCGCGATCGGTCTCTCCGAAGCCCGGCGCGCCGGAGCTAAAGTTCCCCGCCAGAAGTCCTCGTAATAGTCCGCCGAATGATCTCGAGTTGATCGGCTTCCTTGCGAGCCATTCCGCACTTCTGCGCGCTGATTCGGATCAGCGTTTGACTTAGGCGTGCGCATTTGACAGAACCCCCTTCGCAACTCTCGGGGGAGTTTCTCTTAGCACTTCTCGACTTCCGTTCCTCGATTTAGCCTCCCCTTGTTCGATCGCATGCATCGGCGCGCGCTCGGAGGGCGCGCCAAGTGGGGTTACGAGAATGCGCGCATCGGCGAGTTCCGTTTCACGTCTCTTCACTACATTCCTGATTGCATGGTTGACCTTGTCGTTAGGCGGCATCGCGAGGGCCGCAGATCTTAGCCCTGACAAGGACAAGAAAAACAAGTGCGAAAAGCTGATGTTCGTTCCCGATCCTCTCGACTTCGGCGACGTCGAGATCGGCCAGAGTAAGACAGCAACTTTGACCGTCACAAATCCGTCCACCAACACCAGCCCCATCGACATATCCGCGATCGATGTGACACCCACGTCGTTCACCATCAATACGATGGACACCACCTGTGCCGGACCTCTAGCACCGGGCGGCAGTTGTAGTGTGGTGATTGTATTTACGCCGACCAAGGTTGGAAAGAAAAAGGGTAAGGTGAAGTTCATCATCGACGGATGCCCAGACCAGACGGCGGGCATCGAGGGCACCGGTACCAAGAAAACTGCGACTCCAACGGCCACCGCGACCGCGACGCGGACTGCAACCCCGACAGCGACTGCGACGGCCACCGCAACTGCGACACCCACCGCCACCGCAACTGCGACAACGGCGACGGCCACCGCCACCGCAACGCCGACGGCGACCCCGTCGCCCGGCCTGCCGACCAGTTGCAGTCCGCCCACGACGCTCGATGACTCGGGCAACGCCGCATTCCCGCAGACATGGATGGGCAACGATAGCGGAATCGTGGTCTGGGAGGAGAACTTCACTTCGATCGAGGACAGCGTTTTCACCGCCGCCGGCGGTGCCGCTGCCTATCGCGGGAAGGGGAACAGAATTCTCGGCATCGCCGGCGGTTTTTCCCCTCCCACTACCGCCTACAGCGGGAACGGCGACAGCATCTTTATCAACGGGGTGACCGGCAACCCCTTGACCGGCGAGAGTTGGGTTCTCTTCAACGACGAGGTGACGAACACCGAGTACGTTCTACCTATCACCAGCAGCGGCGTCGGCAGCACGCCGGTCTCGCTTGGCACCGCCAACAGAGGCGCGATAGCGCTCGATCCCGAGAGTGAACTTGGTTACGTTTTGGCCTGCACACAAGACGGCCTCAACACGCCAGCCTTGTTTGAATCGACCAACGGAGGAAGCACTTTCAGCCCTGGCCCGACCGGTTTCCCCTCAGGTACCCTCTTCCTGGCCGGGGTGGCCGCGAATAACGGCACGGGCGCGGTGTCTTTCAGCGAAGGGAATACGCAATATGTGGTCCCATTTTCGGAGGGCGCCACTTTGCTCGGCACGCCCATTCCGATGCATACGCAGACCAGCGGCGGCTCAGATTTGCTCGCGCTCTCGATAAACGACGTCTTGCAGATCGGTTCGTTCGGCTTCGGAATCCCCTCGGGCGGTAGTCCCAGTCTTTACGTTGACCTGCTCGCGCCCGGTGCGACCGCACCTACCGAAACTACGCTAGTCTCGGGGTCGATGCTCATCAACAGTTCCGATTCTTTTGCAGGCGGCAACCTGCTTCCCAACGGCGACGTAGGGAGCGCTTTTCTTAATTCCAGCACCGGTGCATTAACCCTCGTGGAGTTGCCAGCGGGCAGCTCTTCGCCCGGCTTCATCGCCACCAACACATCGGAGGTCAACTTCCAAGGCTCTGCGTCTTACGGTCCTTACCGCGCACTGTTTGCCGCCGGCGAGGGACTGACCACGCCGCCCATGATACTCGATGGGGGCGGTTGCCCGTGATGCCGGTTTGAATCGCTTCAGCCGCGAATCGGCTTCCTGCCAATCATGATCATTTGACGCGAGCTGGCTCGCAGCGGCCGGCGATCGTAGTCGCCAAAGACATCTTCGATCTCGAAGCCGGTGTGAAGGAATAGCAGCCGCAGCTCGCGCGGAAAATACACATGGCTCTCGAAGTCGTCGATGTAGCACTCGACGCAATTCTTGCGCTGGTACTTTTCGTACAGGAAGCGGATCTGCGCGCGCTGCTCGTCGGGCCGATAGGTAACCGTACGACGCCGCACGAGCCTGACCTTGCGCCTGGGGTCGGTTACGTCGCGATCGATCTCGACCAGGGTTCTGGGAGGATTCGCAAATGAGTCTGCATAGGCCGAAAAGTTCGGCATCGTAGCCTCGACCACGAACCTACCGCCCGGAGCGAGATTCTGAAAGGCTCGCCGCCACACGTCCAGTTGATCGCGCAGTTCCAGCAAGTGAGTGATCGAGGAACACGGCACGACGATCAGGTCGAATGGCTCGCGGCCATGCCAGTTGCGCATGTCGCCGCGTACCAGCTTGATCCGGTTGCGCGCCGCCGGCGACATCTGCCTGACCTTGTCGCGCGCCTGCTTGAGCATGGTCGCCTCATTGTCGAGGCCCACCACCGAAAAGCCCGAGCGTGCGCCCTGCTCGGCCAGCGGAAGCGTTATTCGGCCGGTGCCGCAGGCGAGCTCCAAAACGGATTTCGGCTTAAGGCGATCGGCAAGACCAACGTAGAATCTGATGTCGTCCTCGTCGCCCGCATGCTCGAGGTCGTATTCATCGGGCCATCGATAGATCTGAGTCATCAGGCGACGCTCCTGGGCGGCGAAACGATGGATTCACGAACTAAGTAAGAAATGCTCGCTCGAAAGTGAAATTTCCCTTGCGATAGTTGCGGTTTGAACGTGCTATCGATTGGCGCGCTTCCTGCTACTTAAGTTCTTATTGATTCACACAGCGGGTCGAAGAACTAAAACCGATAGGAGATAAGTGAAATGCGTTACGCGATTGCATGGCTTCTTGGCGTTCCTGCCTCGATCATCATTGTTTGGTTCGTGCTTGGACACATGCTCTAAGCGACCAAAATTCTCAACCAGGTCCACAATGTGGAAGATGGGCCCCGCGAACGCGGTAACAACGATTCAGGATGGACAGATATGAACCTCATACTATTGATTGTGTTGGTTGTCCTACTACTCGGCGCATTGCCTGCATGGCCTTACAGCGCGGACTGGGGTTACTATCCGAGCGGCGCGCTAGGAACGGTCCTAATCGTAGTCCTGGTCCTGGCACTGCTCGGAAGGGTGTAAGACACTCGATCCTACACGCCTTTAGATCCGCGACCGCCGGAGTGGGATCAACCCACCCGGCGGTTGATCGCTATTCCCGCCCCGATTAGTAAGACTCCGAGCACGATAGTTCCTTCACTTAGGATTGGCGGAATAGTGTGGGTCTCTTCAGTCTTCGCCTGAACCTTCAAGTCGCCAAATCTGAGGACATCTTTGTTTTCCTGTGTATTGAAAGATGGGATTGCTAAAGCGATCAGGCCCAATAGCGCGATGAATCCACCCAGTATTACGATGCTTTTCATGTGGAATGGCCTCCTTTGGGATCAAGTCGGGCTGTATCGCTAATTGAGCAAAAGCCGAGCCATCGGAAACATGCTGTTCGAAATAGGCAGTTTTTTGCGATTTACACGAATAAAAGGTCGTATTGTTAGCTAAACCATAGACCGGCCGACCGAGATTTTCCCGACGGTCCGGCAACCAGAAAATACTTCACACACAGCTCTCGAAAATGGCCTGATTTGCCTACCGCCAGCGGGTGGTACGGCGATTGCTCTTTTTACATCTCGGAAGAAACGCACGGGATTGTTGCGTCTGAATTCTCGCAAGGAGGAAACTAATGAAAACACAAATAAAATTGGCTCTATCGACGGCGCTAGTCGCTACTATCGCAGTTGGCGGTCCCGCGTTTTCATTGATTCATTCCAGCGCTCAGTCTCCGTATCCCGAAGCTGGATCCCGGGTTCTGCAGCGAAACGTGATCAAGGTACATACCGATCACGGGGTGATAACTTTGCCCGGCAACGCCGATTCCTGGGACGCCGCGGAAAACGCAATTTTCGTCGCCGACAGCATTGCTGACGTGCAGATGGTTAACAATGAAATTCCCTGGCGAATCTCCTTTGAGTGACTGACGGCGAGATTTCCAAGGAGGTTCGAACAATGAGGTATTCCATCAGGATAGCATTCTCTCTGCTGAGTATCGCGGCAGTGCCCTTCATCAGCGGATGCGGCTCGTCAACCGAAAAGGTCAAAGAGGTCTCTTCGACGACTTACGTTCCTGCTCCGCCGCCGGAGGTGGTTGTTCAGCCGGCTCCAGTCGTAGTCACTCGGCCGGCTCCTGTAATAATCTCTCCGCCGACCACAGTGACAACCACTGAGGAAAAACGGTCATCGGATTCCAGCGATATGGGCAACGACGCAACTGAGGAAAGCTCCAGCGCGTATCACAGCGAAACTTCGACTGTGACTCCTATGACGACGGTTCCCGTAGCTCCTGAAGAAAGCCAGACTACCACGACCTATCAGAAGAAGACCTACCAGGAAACCAATTAGCTTTAGCCGACGACGGCACGGGGAGACGTCATGAGTTTCCCCATGCCACGCGCCAATTCCTTTCAGATTTTTCCTGTAGTCGAAGATTGAAGAACCCCGCGGGCGTGGAGCCCGCGGGGCCTTTATCAATGGTCGCTAGTTCTCGGCTGAGGCACCCATTCCGCCGGTTGTGCTTTTGTTGTTAGCCGGGTTCTCGGTGCTCGCCTCGGAGATATGATTCTTGAGGTTCTCGGCCATCTTCAAATGCGCCTGGAGAACGGGGATGGTCTGTTGAACGTAGAGTTCCATATCAGCGTCGCCCTTGAACTGGCCGCGCGCATTTTCGAACGCCTGGAGAGCTTCCCGGTGTCCCTGTACTTGATCGTTGAGGTAGGCCTCGTTGAACGCGCCGCCCTTAAGGTCCTTAAGAGGGCTTTTGTCGACCGGGTCGCTGTTGGTGCCTTCGAGTTTGATGTTCTTCTGGCGTGAGAGGGCGCTAACTGCCTCTTCGTTGGCTTCGTGGTCGCCCTTGATCGTATCGGCATAGGTCAACAATGCCTGATTGTCGCCGGCTTTATCATGAGCCATTTTTGCGGTTTCGGTTTCCTCGTAATTGATCTGATTGGCCTTGTTCAGCAGTGCGGCCGCATCCTGCGCCCATGCCGAACCGGTAAACGCGATCGCCAGCACTCCGATGGGTAGCATCTTTCTAATCATTTGGTTCTCCTGCCAGGTTAAGAGGTTTATTGGGTGTGTGACCAGCAAATAAGCAAGGCAAATGCCACGCGACCAGTCGCTGCCTGTGGTATGAGCACGCGGTTATAGTTTCGTAAGTTGCACCTGCACTGTTACCTTCAGTAATAAATTCCTCGCCGCAACCTCGTGAGTTCGACTCCAATTTTTGGAGTGTGCCTTGCACCCATTGCCGGGCGGCGCGAGTCGGACTAAAAGCAGTTGTTCCGGCCGCGCGGATATCAGTATGCCAGCAAACCGGCTCAGGAAGAGCCTCAATACCACAATCCTGGTACCGGCCATCCTGATGGCGTTGGCGACCATCGCTTTGCTGTGGGAATTGCACGGTCAGATGTCCGAAACACAATGGGTCGAGCACACCGACCGAGCGATGCTGCTGGCCGAAACTGGGAAGGCCGAGTTCCTGGAGGCGGCGAGCGCGCTGAGAGGTTTCCTGATCACCTCAGATCCGGCCGACCGAGATCAGCTGCAGGTGCATTGGAGCGAAAGCCAGCGAATCATCAAGCAGCTTGTCGCACTGGTTGCCGACAATCCCAGCCAGGAACAGCGACTGATTACCCTGAACGGCCTCGAGAACCAGTGGCTCGAAGCCACCCGCGGCGCGGACTCGAACTATGCAGATGCCGCGAAACGTGATCTCGCCCGCCGTGCGGCCGCAATCGGGAGCAACGTCATGGCCCAATTCGATGCGGTTTCGGCGGCTGAACAGGAGTTGTGGACCGGCAGAGAGACGCGACGGAATCTACAATATCGCGTCGCGCTGTGGGGCATCCCGCTGGCCGCGTTGATTCTGGCAGTCAGCCTGACGTGGGTTGCATGGACAGAAATTCGAAGAGCGAGCGACACATTTGCGGATGCGCTGAAGGACGCGGAGGAGGCCAATCGGGCGAAGACCAATTTTCTGGCCGTGGTCTCCCATGAGTTGCGCAACCCGCTCAACAGCATGCTGCTGTGGTGCAATGCGCTGCTTTCGAGCGGAGAACTCGAAGGGAGAACCGAACAAGGTGTGAATGCAATCTGCCGCTCCGCCAAGGCACAGGCGCAGTTGATCGAAGATTTGCTGGACGTCTCCAGGATCGAAAGCGGCCAGATGCGCCTGGACGTTCAGCCGACCAATCTCGCGGAAGTCGTCAAGTCGGCGGTTGACAGCATGCACCCGGCGGCCGAGGGCAAATCGATCGCGGTGCAACTGGTGATAGACCCGCGGGCCAGCCTGATAATGGGCGATTCACAGCGGATTCAGCAGGCGGTGTGGAACCTGATGTCGAACGCGATCAAGTTCACGCCGAACGGAGGCAAGGTCCAGGTGCGCCTCGAGCGGATCAACTCGCACATCGAAATTACCATCGCGGACAGCGGCAAAGGAATTGACAGACGCGCGCTTCCAAACGTGTTCGACCGTTTCTGGCAGGGCGGCGATCGCAATGTAAGCGATCGCGGCATGGGCTTGGGTCTCTCGATCGTCAGGCATATCGTCAATCTTCATGGCGGCACGGTCACTGCGCATAGCGATGGCCCGGGAAAAGGGAGTGTGTTTTCGATCCGGCTACCGTTGCCTGTCACCACCGCCGGGTTGGAAGATCCTCTGCGCCGCCATCCCACGGTCACTCCAGTCACGCATAGCGCTCGCGTTCCGCGGCTCGATGGAATATCCGCGCTGGTGGTGGACGACGACGCGGAGACGCGCCAGGCGTTGAGGTCACTGCTCATCTCGCTCGGAGCAAGCTGCCGGGAGACGGAAAGTGTTGAGAAAGTGATCGTCGCTTTAGCTGAAATGAATCCCGACGTTCTCATCTCGGACCTCGGGATGCCGGTTCGCGACGGCTACTCACTCGTCAGGGAGATTCGCGCGCGGGAGCGCGATAGCGGGACTTCGCAGCATCTGCCAGTGATCGCGCTGACGGCCTATGGCCGGGTCGAAGACAAGGTTGATATTTTCGCGGCCGGGTTCGACAGCCATGTCGTGAAGCCGGTCGATCCGGCCGAGCTGGCAGCGGTTATCAAACGGCTGGTGGAAGCAAGACGCTCCGCCGGCGACAAGCCAGTCGCGCAGTAAGGATCCGCAAACAGATCAGCGGAGAGCTTCGGGTGTCTCTCTCCTGATCAATCCGACGTGACGCGCGAGCAGTTGCCAATTCCCATGGGGCTTCGCCCAAACATTCATGTAGCTGACGAACAGCTTGACTTCGACGGCGCTTCCAACCAGCTGAGAAATTTCGTTGCCGGTGCTGACGACGAGATCGCCGAACACGCTGATGCGCACCGGCCGGCGCTCATAGGTGCGCAGTCTGAGCAGCCCTTTTTCGATCATTTCGAGCAGGATTTGCTTTCCCGCGATCAGATTCGCGGTGCTGTTGACGACTAGATCGTCGGCCCACAATACCCGCAGAGTTGAAACGTCGGCAGCACGTATCGCTTCCGCCTCGCGCTGTTCGAGGGCCTCGATTTCCTTCAGCTCCTGTGCATTGCGCTCGTCGATGGCATTCATGCAGTCCGCTCCCGCCTGCAGTAATGGCTTACGGTTGTGAGGAGGCGCTCGACATCAACCGGCTTGATGATTATTTCGTCGGCGTCAACGTCAGTCCTATCGCTCAATGCCGTGACGACCACCACCGGCACTGTCGCGAGGCGAGGATCCAGCTTCTGTTGTTGGCGAAATTGCCAACCGTCCATCACCGGCATCCACAAATCGAGAATGATCAAATCGGGAACAGGGGCCTTATGTAAGTAATCGAGTGCCTCTTTGCCATTGCCAGCGGGAACGGCGCGATAGCCCTTCATCTGCAGAAGAGCGACCATCGCTTCGCGTGCGTCCTCATCGTCCTCGACGACCAGGATGCGAAAGTCTGGTTTTCTGAGTTCGTCGTCCCGCATGTTTGCGATTATAGCGCAGAGCGTGGGGCCAGACAGCCTATCTGGTTGGTAAATCAGGACAGCCGGCAATATCCGGTAAACTTTTCGGAATTACCGATAGGAGCGGTTCGCCGCGAGCGAAAAGCGCAGCCCCTTCGAGATGTTAATTCTGGCTCAAATTTTGCTTCGATTCTCATTGCATTCCTCGATCAGCAGGCAGCGAATCTTGGCGCTATGGGCAAGCGAACGTTTAGAATTGCGTCAATGGTTGGACCGCGACTTTGCGGCGACTGATGACGCAGTTTGCCAACCTGGTTTTCCATGGACTGTAGGCAATGAATGACGGAACCGCTCAGCTCGATCTAGCGAACGCATCATTCTCCGTCCCGACCGCATGGGGCGAGGTCGCCGCGCACTCGCATCTGGTTCAGTTCTACGAAGACGACGCCTTCCTCATCGACTCGCTCGCGAATTGGTTCAGCGACGGCTTGAGCGCCGGCGACGCTTGCATCTTCGTCGGTACCGAAGCCCATCAAATCAGCCTGGACGAACAACTCGAGCGCCGCGGCATCGACATCGCCATGGTGCGCGCGAAGGGGCGTTACGTTTGCCTCGATGCGGCGCGGACGCTCTCGAGCTTCATGGTCGACGAATGGCCGGACGAGTCTTTGTTCATTCGCACGATCGAAGGGGTTCTCGCCGGCGTGTCGAAGCGTGGCGAGCGGCGGGTCTTCGGCGAGATGGTCGCGCTGCTATGGAAGGAGGGAAAGCGGGAGGCCGCAGTACGGCTCGAAGAGATCTGGAACGCGTTCATGAAGAGGCGCGCGCTTTCATTGTGCTGCGCATATCCGCTGAGCGGCTTCAACACCGGCGCGGACGCGTCGATGTTCCTCAAAGTTTGCGCGCAACACACGCCCGTCCTGCCGGCTGAGAGTTACAGCAAGCTGCCCACGCCGGCCGAACGCCTGCGCGCGGTAAGTTTGCTTCAACAAAAGGCCAACGCGCTTGAAATCGAGAAAGCCGGACGCGAGCAAGCGGAGAAGTCGCTTCATCTTCATCAGATTGAGCTTTCGGATTTCGTCGAGAACGCGGTCGAAGGTCTCCAGCAGGTCGGTCCCGCTGGAAAAATCCGGTGGGCCAACCCGGCGCAGCTCAAGCTGCTCGGATATAGCGCGGATGAGTACATCGATCATCAGCTTGCCGAATTTTACGTTGACCGAAAACGCTTCGACGAGTTCTGGGACCGGCTCATGCGCCGCGAGATCATCTACGACTTCCGCGCGGCACTCCGATGCAGGAACGGATCGATCAAGCACGTCCTCATCCACTCGAGCGGGCTGTGGGAAGAAGGGAAATTCCTGTACACGCGATGCTTCATCCGCGACGTGACAGAACGCGTCGAGCTGGAAGAAGAGCTTAAAGTCAGGCTCGCCGAGCTCGCGCAGGCCGATCAACGCAAGAACGAATTCCTGGCGATGCTGGGCCATGAGCTTCGCAACCCGCTGGCTGCTGTGCTGGACGCGATCGCGACTGCGCAGCTCGACCAAACGCACCACGAGCGCGCTCTGGCCATCGCGCGCCGCCAGACCGATCAGCTTGCGGGACTGGTGGACGATCTGCTCGACGTCGGACGAATCACGCAGGGGCGGATCGCGCTGAAAAAGGAGCCGCTCCTGGTTGGAAGCATCGTCAGACAGGCGGTCGAAGAAGCGCATTGCCTCGTCGAGCCCGGCCAGCACCGGTTGTCCCTGAGGGTGTCGTCGCAAGCGGAGAACCTCCAGATCGAGGCCGACCCCGGGCGGTTGCGCCAGGTGATTGCCAATCTCATACACAACGCGGCCAAGTTCACCCACCCGGGCGGCCGTATCGACGTGCTGGTTGAAAACAACGACAGCGAGGTGATTTTGCGCGTGCGCGATTCCGGCATCGGGATCTCGCCCGAGCTGCTGCCACACATTTTCGATCTCTTCACCCAGTCCGAGCGGCCACTTGATCGATCGCACGGCGGGCTGGGGATCGGACTGACTCTCGTCAAGCGGCTGGTCGAGATGCACGGCGGCCGAGTCGAGGCGAGTAGTGCGGGGCCAGGGACTGGCAGCGAGTTCGAAGTTCACCTGCCGATCGGACCGATCAGCCGCTCGCGAGTAACTGCGACCGAACCCAAGATCCGCGCTCAAGCGTCATTGCGCGTGCTGGTCGTCGAGGATAATCCCGATGCGGCGGAAGCGCTGACGATGTTGCTCGAGCTGTTCGGACATCAGCCAACAGTGGTTCTCGACGGATTGAAGGCCATCGAGGCCGTCCGCGAGGAGCCATTCGACATCGCGCTGGTCGATATAGGTCTGCCGGGCATCGACGGTTACGAGGTTGCGCGTCGCATCCGGATGATCCCCAGCACAAAAGCGCTCACGCTGGTGGCGCTGACGGGCTATGGGCAGGAGACCGACAAACTGCGGGCGCTGTCAGCCGGCTTCGACGAGCATCTTACCAAGCCGGTGAAGATCGAGCGCCTGCAGGCGCTGTTGAGCCGGCCCCGGTAGAGAGAGCTTTCGGTTTCGCTAATCGAAGCGTCCGCGCAAGATCGAACCTGTCCCTCACACGCGAATCTCTTCCAGACGGCCGGTGTGGTTCTGGATACCATAACGAAGGTGGTCGGCATTGATGTTCAACGCATCGCAGACTCTGACGAATGAGAACGGGCCGTATTCCTCGTCGGAGCTGAGCCACTCCGCCGCTTCAAGAAATTCCGGGTCCATGCGGCAAACTTTATCGCTGTCGCGATGCTTGAGATAGCATCGGATCGCGTCCTCGAGCACCGCAAACAGGAGCTTGCGCTCGCCTTCCGAAGGCAGCTTGCGGCGGCCCATACTGCCGTATTGCGTCGGCAGGATACCGATTCCCTGGAAGATAGTTGGCATGTCATCGGCCGTCGCATGTATGTTCATGTCCATGATTTTCTGTCTCCGCTTTAGGCTCTCCCGTCGAGACCCATCCAAAGCAAGAGGTCTGCCAATTAAAATTCGAGCAAAAAGGCGGCAATTCAACAGAGCATTTCTAGGAATCTGGCTGGAACCGGCAAATTTTTCACAACCAGAGTAAAATCTTCAAAACCCGACCATTGATTTCCGGGCATTGCGACCAAAATTCTCCGCGAGTTCAGGGATGAACTACTCAGCCTGACGCAACCCGATTTTATGTGCTACGAATGCGGGTATGGACAATGCGCCAAGACGCGCCCTACGCTCGCCGCGCTCGAGCCTGAGATCAGCCAACTCCCACCGCTCGCAAAAACATTTTTTGACGGAACGAAGCTACCGATGGTATGCGTGCTGTCCCAGAACCACCACATATGGGTAGTGCGTCAGTTTGAAAAACTGACGCACTACCCACATATGGTATGAACTCTCCTACTTCCCACGATTTACTACCTCCGGGTTGGCTCTCCTCCACGATTCTGGCCCCCTCCCAATTTGCGTCCCCTTGCCCAATCCGGTTCCCCTTCCACGTCCGGTTCTCCTTCCGAGTTGGCTCCCCTTCCGCGTCCGGTTCCCCTTCCCAAAATGGGAAGGGGCTAGGGGTTAGGATGCGGCACAGTCCACGATTCAGGTTCCCCTTCCCACAATGGGAAGGGGATTAGGTGGTAGTTGACTCTAACCGCTGGGACAGTTACGATTCAAAGGCGATTCAGCCGAATCTACAGGTTTGCCCAGATTTTGGAAGCGGCTGGATCAGCCTATACGACGTGATTCAGCGCAACGGCACATATTTCCTGAATGTCTATCGACTGCTTGTAGCGTTTGAGCAAATCGTTGCCACCGTCTTACCAAAAAGTGACGGAGGCGCAACGGCGGGATTAGAAATATTGAGTCAACCGTCTTTCTCCGCGCTGTTGGCGGGGGCCGGACAAATAACGTCACAGCCCATCATTGATGCTGCCCGCATTGACGAAGAAATCTTTCTCATCGAGCTGGATGCTAATCAACTAGATTTGGAAGGAACCGCAGACCGCATCCGTGCCATCAGGCAATACATTACTCAAAATCCGACGATTGATTTTCGAGGTGACGAGCACCTACGGCATGATATTCGTGTTCTTAGAGAGACGCTACTGGATGAACTTAAAAGACGCTGGATATTCATCCCAGACCGCGAAATCTATCGAAAGTATTTCAACAAGAGCTTTGGAGATGACGTTGACAACGCGTTTCCCGATGCTCGACTAGATACCGCTTCTGCCGCGAATAGCTATATCTACGGCGAGCCGACGGCCTGCGTTTTCCATTGTATGCGAACAGCGGAGTTCGGATTACGCGGTCTTGCGAAGCGGATAATGCCAAGACTTCGTGCGGAAAAACTAGAGTGGGGCGCAATCATAAGAGAACTGCGTAAGCAGATCGAAGAACTGAACCAACCTGGCAGGAAAAAGATCGCCCCTCGAAGGAAACAGCGAGTGGATTTTTATTCGGCGGCACTGGATCAGTGCGGGTACTTTAAGAGTATCCGCGACGATACGATGCATCCACGACCAATACGCTACGAAGCTGGAGATGCGCTAAAGGCACTAACGCACGTCGAAGAATTTATGAAGCTACTCGCGAAAAACGGAATAAAGCTTGCTTCGAAGATCTAGTTCGCTGGAGTCTGCCCACCTAGCGCGCGATCTATTTCATCGGTGATCCCATCCAGTTCCAACAACTGCATTTCGAGAAGTGACTGAGACAATTCTAGCGTCTTCAGTCCTTTATTGATTGCCCGTGTGAGACGCTTTTCCTGAACGGGAGATAAGCGTTCCGCTGATTTTGAGCGCACCGCTTCCATTTTCTCGACTGCGGAATTGATTCGATCTTGTATGCGTATCGCTTTATTTCCGATTGCTCTCATTTTCGCATCGTTCCGCTGAAGAATGGCGGTGACCGCACCTTGCTGGTTTTCACCTTTAGCCTGCTCGCAGCGGGCTTGCAACTCTGCGAGTTTTTGCGCGACACGTTCCTGCAACTTGGGAAGCAACTCAAGCTGTTCCGTCATCGTTAGAACAGACTGGAGACGCCGCAACAATAACTTATCGAGCGGACTCAATCGTCTATTTCTTACGCGGCTTGGGCTTCTTACCGATAGTCACTTTGACGAGTGCGCGCAGAGCGCGATCGAACGCGCCCATGTCGGCGTGCTTTAGTTCTTCGCGCGCTTCTTCGACGGCCTTTTTTGTTTCCGGCTTCGACGGCACGCCGATAATTTAGCGCGCGTTTCAGCGGTTTACTAGCAGCGCGAAAGTAGCTCGCCGAACATGTCCGGACTCTTGCGATGGTTGTACCGGAAACTGAACTCGGCGAGGTACAGCGGGAGATAGCGCTTACTGACTTTGTGATAACTGCCCATCACTCCGCGTTTCAGAAGTGACCAGAAACTTTCAATGGTGTTCGTGTGAACTTTGCCGCGCACGTATTCGCCCTGACTGTGACCGATGGTTTCGTGCGGGAATGGCGCCCACTTGAGATACCGATAACCAGAGTGTTCGTCAGTCGCGAGCAAATCAACTTTGCCGTCAACCGCCTTGCGCACGAATCGCGTCAGGGTTTCGGTGTCGGCGTTCTCGATCATCTGACAGACAACATTTCCTTTGCGAGCGATAGCGCCAATGACGGGAATCTTGCCAGCCGTGCCGCGTCCGGCCTTGCGCTGGTACTTGTGTTTGTTGGCCTCCTTCCCGCCGATGTACGTTTCGTCAACCTCAACCTCGCCCATCAACTTTGACCATTCCTGATTACGCATCGCAGCGCGAAGCCGAGTGCACATGTACCAAGTCGTGTGGTAGTCGGCAGTGAACGGATCGCCGTACATCGTGCGATGAATTTCAAGCGCGCTCCGGCCCTTCTTCGCGACCAGCATCAGGTACGCAACCTTGAACCAAACCTTGAGCGGCTTTTTGGTGTTCTCGAAAATCGTTCCGCTAATCACGCTGAAGCGATAAGACTTGCAGACCTTGCAGAGCCAGTAGAACGGCTTTGACTTGAGTGCGTACAGCTTGGCGTCGGTCCCGCACTTCGGACAGATAACGCCGTTGGGCCAGCGCGCATCGCGCAGCGCAGCGCGGCAGGATTCTTCGGTCGGGAATCGCTTATCGAACGCATCAAGGGCCAATGTCGTTTCGTTCTTCATGCCTTCGATTATATGCGCAAATAATAGGCGGAGTCAAGTGCCACCTAATCCCCAATGGGAAGGGGTTAGGGGTTAGGTTCCTGAAGGTCTTCAACAACGATTGGTCGGCCCTGGGTCCAGCTTTGCGCGTTCAGCCTCGAGGATTGCCAGAAAAGACCCTCTCAAGCAGTGTAAGTTCCCCCATTTTGCGCAACACTAACTGCGCGCAAAAGGAACCGAACCCTAATGAATAAGAACAATCCCGAAATTTGGATGATCACCTTCCCGATTCCCGGAGCCTTCGCGCAGATGGCGCGAATGGCCGAAGAAAGCGGCTTCGACGGAATCGGGATCGTCGACACTCAGAATCTCGCAGCGGACCCTTACTCCGAATTGTGTCTCGCGGCGCACGCGACCAAAGACCTGAAGCTGCGGACTGCTGTCACCAACCCGGTGACTCGTCATCCTGCGGTGACCGCCTCCGCGATCGCCACCGTACAGGCCGAGTCCGGTGGACGTGCGGTGCTGGGGATCGGACGAGGCGATTCCGCCGTCGCCAAGATTGGCGAGCGAGCGCCCTCGAGCAAAGATTTCGCGCGCTACATTTCGCAGGTGCAGGGATTTCTCCGTGGCGAGGAGGTCACGCTCGACAACGGATACCGGAGCCGCAACGAATGGATCGCGCGCACAAATCTGCCCAAGGTGCCGGTCGACGTCGCTGCGACCGGGCCTCGCGTGATCGATGTAGGAGCCAGGCTGGCAGAGTCAGTAACGTTTGCGGTCGGCGCCGACCCGGAACGGCTTGCATGGGCCGTCGACCACGCGCGAAAGTACCGCAAGCAGGCCGGACTGGATCCTTCGACGCTGAAGCTCGGCGCATATCTAAACGTGGTTGTGCATCCCGATTTTGCGCGCGCGCGTGCGATGGCGCGCGGAACCGTCGGGACGATCGCGCACTTCTCCGGCATGTCTCGCGATTCGGCCGCAGGGATGCGCCCTGACGATCGCGCCGTGGTGCAGAAAGTCGGTGAGACCTACGATATGTCGCGCCATGCGCGCGGAGACGCCGGTCATGCCCAATACCTCGATGACGCTTTTGTCGATCGGTTCGCCATCGCTGGACCTCCCGCTCACTGCGTGAAACGTTTCGAGGCGATTCTCAAACTGGGTCTCGACCATTTGATAATCGTTGGGCCCGGGGCAGACGTCGCGCCGGCCGACGCAATGCAATCCCTCGGATTGTTCAGGGCGGAGGTTCTGCCAGTCCTGAAGTCAGCCAGGCAATCTGTTTAGGATCGACACAATGGAGCATGACCAATGAGCTTGCAGGTTGATTTGTTCTGGTCGTTCAGGAGCCCTTACTCATACTTGGCAGTGCCGCGCGTCGTAGCTCTCGAGGCTGAGTATGACCTGGAATTTCGCGTGCGACCCGTCTATCCGCTGGCGGTTCGCGACACCAGCTTCTTCCAGCGCGTCGATCCCCTCTTCGGCCCATACTTGTTCCGGGACACCGCGAGAATTGCCGAGTACCTGAAACTACCCTACGGCTGGCCACGCCCCGATCCGGTCGTGGTGGATCACACTCAGAAAGCCGCCGCTAGTCAGCCTTACATCCATCGGCTCACGCGCCTGGGCATCAACGCGAGTAAAAAAGGACGCGGCCGCCCATTCATCAGCGAGGTGTCGAGCCTAATCTGGGGCGGAGCTATCGCGGGCTGGGACCAGGGCGACCACCTGACGCGCGCCGCCGAGCGCGCGGGTCTTGACCTAGCAACGATGGATCGCGAGATTACCGCCGATCCCGAATCCTATGAGCGGGTGATCGAACAAAACCAGGTGGATCATCGAGCATCAGGCCATTGGGGCGTCCCGACCTTCGTCTTCGACGGAGAACCGTTCTTTGGACAGGATCGGATCGAGCTACTCGTCTGGCGTCTGAAGCAGCGAGGACTATCCGCGAGAACGAAGACTCACTAACGTTGTTCACGGTAGCGACTTGAGAAGGAGACTATACGATGGCTAGCGAATACCACGTCCACGGCATCGAACTCTCACCATACTCGGTGAAGGTCCGGTCGTACTTTCGCTACAAGGGAATTCCGCACCGATGGATTCCGCGCAGTCTGGACGCCGACGGCGAGTATCAGAAGTTCGCAAAGCTTCCACTGGTGCCGCTGGTCGTGACGCCGAAGAATGAAGGCATCCAGGACTCCACGCCGATTATCGAGGCCGTCGACGCGCTTCATCCGGAGCCGTCGATTCATCCGGCGGATCCCGTCCCCAGGTTTGTTTCGGTGTTGCTCGAGGAATTCGGCGACGAATGGGGCAACAAGTGGATGTTCCACTATCGATGGGCCCGCGAGGCCGATGTGCTGTCGGCCGCGGGACGTATCGCGCGCTCGATGATGCCGACGGCGGACGACGCGCAGCTCGCCAATGGGACAGCGATGGTTCGGGAGCGGATGGTGCCTCGAGTATCTTTCGTCGGCTCGAATCCCGTGACCGCGCCGCAAATCGAAGACTCCTTCCGCGACACGCTCGCGATCCTGGAGCCTCACCTGTCCAATCGTGAGTACCTGTTCGGCAATCGCCCCGCGTTCGCCGACTTCGCGATGTGGGGGCAGCTCTACAACGCGTGGACCGATCCGACGCCGGGCGGGCTCATCAACGCGACGACGCCAAACCTGCTCGCTTGGATCCATCGCATGCTATGGCCGCGAGCCGAAGGCGATTTCGAGCCGTGGTCAAGTCTCGCTCCCACCTTGACGCCGTTGCTCGAGCGCCAGGTCGGCAGACTTTTCATCCCATGGACCGTCGCCAACGCGGATGCGATCGCGAACGGTCGAGAAGAGTTCACAGTAGAGCTGGCGGGTAAGACCTGGACCCAGAAGCCGCAGAAGTATCACGCTAAGTCTCTTAGCAATCTGCGCGTGAAGTACACTGCGTTGCCTGATAAGAGTGCTATCGACGCCCTGCTCAAACAAACTGGATGCCTGGCGGCCCTTCGCGGTTGACGACCTGAGTTGCTACTTCCCGATACGAGCTATGGCGCTGCGCAGAGGAGCACTGGAAATCTCAATCAGCCCGCCGAACGGGCGGTCCAGCTCCATGATCATGAAAATCGCACCTGAAACCGAAAGCGCGCACAGGAACAAAGTAGCGATGACGGTCGCATTCGGAGGCGCAAATAGTCCAAAGCTCAGGAAGATGATAGTTACCCAGAAAATCAGCAATACGAGAAAAGGCATAGGGATAGAGCGGCCACCCTGCTCGAGCAACAACAGTCGCGTCTGTCCAATATCGATGCTGGTCTTCAAGGCCTGGGCTTGAAGCGCGCGCTGTACATCATTCTGTGGGGAAAGTTCCTGGATCTTGTCAAAGAAGGCTTCGCCCGGAGGCGTCAGCGACTCCGACGCCTTGGATTCAGCACCCTTCTCGGGCCAGATCCTATCGGCGATGCCGGCGGCTGAGCTAGCGACTAGTTGGCGCGCTTCCTTCGTCTCGGGGCCGTAGTGGGCCAGTAAGCGATCCAGCAGGATGATGTTGGCGGACATTTGCGTGATCTCGTTCCTCTGCGCGTCGTAGGAACTCTTTGCCGAGCTGATCAGCAGCGCGAGAACCAGTGCTGACATCGTGGAGGTAAGCGCTATCCCAAGCTTGATTACGTCCTTGGACTCCGTGCTCAGATGGTTCTCGGGCAGAATCCTGCGAAGTGCGATTCCGAGCATCGCGCCTCCAAAGACACAAGTCAGGACGATCCAGCCAATCGCCGTCGGGCTCACGAGTACTTCCTCCGTGCACGAACGCTCATGTCCTTACGAGTGGGAATCCCGGGACTTAGGTTCAACCTGAGGGCTTGTAGATTGGGTCATCTGCATTCCCACCAGCCGCGCGACCAAAATCGCTAGATAAAACTGTCCGGTGATGCCCTCGGCCACGGCGGCATAGCGGGCCTGTAGAGTTATCGGGGTTATGTCGCCAAATCCGATAGTTGAGAGAGTAGTCAGACTAAAATAGCCGAAAACTGGGAAGATGTGTTGAAAGCGGGTCGACTGGATGGAGCCGGCTGCGACGATACCAGCAAAAGATTCCGGATGCCGCTGGAATATGATTGCGTACAGAAGAGCCCAGCAAAAACCCATTAGCAGGTACACCGACACCGCCATGCAAATGGTTTCTCCGGTCACCTCTCGCTGCCGCAGAACGCTGCGCAACTGGCTGGCCGTGACAAATGCGACGAATAGCAGCCAGCAGAAGGTACCGATCAAGTCAAGCGTTGGGCCGGGCGCAACGATGGTCACTATTCGTTCTGTTCCGGCTGCGGCTGCTAGTATCCAACCCAATAATCGGCGGTGCTTCGCCTGGGTCAGAAGTACACCTCTTTCACCGACCAACTCGTCGACGTTGATGTTGTACAGCGCCACCAGCAGGAGAAAAACCAGCGCAATACTGAATAGTATGAAGCCGGCTCCGGTGTCGCCGATGACTGCGCGCACCACGAACGCAGCGATGAGTGCCAAGAGCAGTGCACTATGCCGGTGCGGGGCGAATCGAGTATGGACTTCCTCTAGAACTTGGCCGAGAAACCTGGTCTCGACTGACGTCTTTGCTCGGGCTCCCATCGTTGCGGGGCCTACTCGTCCACTTCTTGCCAGGTCTTGTCGGGATTGTATCCGGCTATTGCGCTCGCCAACTTGACGGTGTCGGGCCCAAGATCCTTCTGAACAATGACGCCATCATGATTAATCATGAACGTCATCACTCCCGAAGAGCGATACTCGGCGGGATAGGCCAGGAACGCGAACCCGTTGGTCATTTTGCCGTCAACCAGGTAATTCTTTGCGCCGCCCGGCGCGTTCCTTCCCTGCTTTGTCAGTACTTTGTAGAAGTACCCGTGAAACGGGACAGGATTTCCACCACTATCCTTCGTGTAACCTTCAGCGGCGGCGGTGGCGACGAGTGGTCCTATAGGACTCTCGGGCTGCCCTTCGGCGGCTTCCCAATACAATCCGTCGTGCTTACCGGCATCGCTCATGATTTTTCGAGCGAACTGACCCGCACTTTCGCCATCGTGGGCGTCGCTAGCGTACTCCGTTTGAGCGTCAGCCAAATCTTCCAGAACCTCTATGGTGAACAGCTCGTTCCGACCTATTCGGCGGTACAGTAGCTCGTCCTTGCCGGCCGCGGTATCGAATACCCAACCCCCATTTTTCTTTACGAGCGGAATTGGAGTCGGCCAATTGTTTGCACCGACATAGAGAATGACGCGACCCTGATCGTCGTACTCGAGGCGATGCATTTCACCGTAACGGCGCGCGAAGTCGTCGCGCGCGTTCTTGTCGGCGACCGGATCGCCCGATGAAAGGAGCTGATCCGCATCCGGGCCCAATATGGAACTCAGCGCTTTCATGTCGTCGGCCTTATCAGCGGCGACCAGCGCACTTACCGCGGCGTCCGGTGACGCAAACACTTGCTGCGTAGCCGTATCGTCCGCGAACGCGAAACGCAGGAAGAACGGGCATGCAACGAGAAGAGTTGAAAGGACGAACAACAACGCAACTCTCGAATAATTGACAAAATCCGACATAAGCCTTTTCCCCGTGACGTCTGCGGCGCGGCGCAAGTTGCTGTCGAGGCATTCCTTAGTCATTGGATTGAGCATCATTGGAATTCCTCAATTGCCTTTTTTGCGGCCGCCTCGATTGCCACCGCCTCCTCCGCGATTTCCACCACCTCCGCCGCCTCCGCCAGCGCCGCCGCGGTTGGCATTGCCGCCGCCCCCACGGTTTCCCCCGCCGCCAGCGGGTCTCTGATTTCCCTTGACGCTGGCTTGGCCGCGGTCGCTGGATGCCCGCGTATTTCCGCCGGCCTCATATCCACCTAACGCGCTACCGCGGCCGCCCGTGCTGGTATTGTCTTTCGCAAAGCCTCGTGCCGGGTCGGCTGGGCGATTGGCAGGCTTGGTAGCAGCGGGCCGATTTGCAGCGATAGGATTGGTAGGTTGATTAGGTCGATTCTTTCCAGCTTCAGGCTGATTGGGTCGATTCTTCCCGGCTTCCTTCCGGTTCGGATTGTTCCCGGCCGGATTGTTCGGAAGCGTGCTGGGCTTGGGAAAATTGGGATTGGCCGGCCTCGCGGTGTTCGGATTGTATGGGCGCGTTGCCGGAACTCCAGGGTTGTTAGGACGATTGTATCCGCCGCCATTGTTGTAGGGTGGCCTAGTCCCCGGATTTGGCATCGGTCGTGCCGGATATCCTGGACGCGGGTATCCACCGTTGGGCGGCCGGTATCCTGGGTAACCGCCACCAGGTCGCCCCGGGTACACGTTGTTGTTAGTGACGTAGACATTGTTGTTGTACTTGACCGAGCTGCCGTAGCCGTGGCCTCCGTACCAATTGCAGCCCCAGTTGTTGTTGCCATTGTTGATAAGTGACCCAAGCAAGATGCCAGCTCCGAAGGATAAGACTCCCGTAAGGAGCAAGTCACTACCGCTGTATCCCGCAGGCGCAGGGACCGGCGCGCCATAAGCACTGGTAGGATTGTACTGCGGGACGTAAACCGTATTCGGCTGCGCCGGCTGAATGATGACGGTCTGCTGAACCGAAGGTTGCGCAACGCTTTGAGCGGCGGGAGGTGCGGGCTGCACTTCAACTTGCTGTTGCGCTGTGGACTTCAGCGTTCCCGCGTTGATCGCCATGTTGCGCATGACCTGGATCGCATTCATCACGTCGGCGGGCTGATTGTAGTACGCCTCGCCCAGCGACGAGGTCCACGCCAGGCTATCGTTCATCGTTTGAAGCACGGTAGGAAACTGAGTCAGCGACTTGATGCTGGGATCCCAAGCTTGTTGATTCACCTGCGCGGCCAACTGATCGCCGGTCAGGTTAGGATTTTGCTTGAGCCATCTATCGGCTTCCACTATCTGCGTCGGATAGGTCGATCCCGCCAGGATCTGCGCCACCAGCACATCAGGATAGAGAGCGATTGGCGAGACCAGTTCCTGCAACTCCTGCGCGGTGGCAGCGCCTGGCGGAGGCCCGGGTTCAGTGTCCGCAGCGGGAGCGGGTGCAGCAGCAGCCGGTGGTGGCGCATTCGCGGCGACGCTCGGCGGGGCTTGCGATGACGGTGCGGCGGCGGGTTGATCATCACCGCGCGAGCAACCTGTGACCATCGGCGACGTCGACATCAAGACTGTCGCCGCGAGTATCAGTGGGATTGTTCGTCCTTTTGGTCTGGCTAGTAACTTCATTCTCGATAAACCTCGGCGTCAGTTGCAGTCATATCGTTCTTGAGATCAAAGTGTGCTTCGCCCTGAAGAGATAGGCCTCCACAAAAATCGCTACGGCTTCTGCTCGGCTTCGGTGCGGATCGCAGTTGCGATGTCGGCGCTCATCTGCGCGATTGCCCGGCTATGTGCCGCCGCGAGCGCCTCAAAGCCTTGACCCTGCACCGGTTCGCGCGCCACAGTGCGTCCCGAGCGAATCTCTCCGCCAGCAGCTTTGCGCACTGCCCACACCGCCTCAAGCGTCGCCGCCTGGCCTTGAACCGACTCGAAGCGCTGTACGTCGATCGTGACCCTGTAGTCCGGCGTGAAGTTAGCAAGTTGTGACGAGGCCACATCCGGCGTGCCGAGCAGCACGACCAGGTCGCCGGCGACGGCGCGCGCGATCGCGTCGTTCAGCGGCGCGACCCATCGATTGAACTCGTCAACCTCAACGCGGTTCGCCGCGACTTGCACGACGAACTCCGGTTGGTCCACCGCAGCGGGTATCGTGACCGGGCCGACCAACACCGAGGCGCTCGTAGCCGGCGTGCCGTCTGCCGCCGCCGTCGAGTCGAGCGAGTAGAACCGCGCCGGCGTAGTGCTGCATCCTGCCGCTAGCGCTATAGCCAACGCGATCAAGACTAATCGTGCGATACGCCGTGCCATCACTTCGGACCCCCCTTCTTGCCTTGAAGGAGCGCCTCGGGATGGCGCTCGAGATAGTCTGCGAGCACGCGCACCGATCTGGCTGCACGACTCACCTCCTGCAAGGTGCTGCCGAGCTGCTGAACCTGCGCGGAATTCGGCTCGGTGAGATTGCTGGTGTTATCCAGAGTGCCGCGCGCACTCGATAAGGCACCTTGTGCACTCACCAGCGTCGTATCCAGCTCGCCGATCGCCTTGTGTAGGTCTTCTCCGATCTCCTGGAACGGCACCTTGTCGAGCTTCGCGATGATATTCTCGACTGTCGCCTCCGTCGCTTCGAGTTGCCCCGAAGTCGTCGGCAGTTGCACTGGGTTTTGCGACCAGTCAACCGTTGCCGGCGGTGCGCCGGGGAAGAAGTCGAGCGACACATACGCAGACCCGGTAAGGAGGTTCCCCGTTTTCAGTTGCGCCCGGACCCCATGCTCCACCAAAGCGTTGATCAGCTTCCGACGCATGGTCTCCAGGTTCCCGCCGGGACCCAGATCCAGGACTTTGACCCCTAGTCTCTGTGGGTCCAAACTGATGGTCACCGGAACCGAGAACTCGAAAGTCCTGAGGTCGAACTGGGCGGCGATATCCGAGACCTCACCGATCGGGATGCCGCGGAACTCGACCGGCGCGCCGGGCGAGAGCCCCCGTACTGAGTCTTTGAATATGAGCTGATAGGTCTGCGGATGGCGCGGAGGCGGATTGAAGGCTTCAGTCCGGTTGCTGTATAGGGTGAAGACGGCATTCTCGTCGGACGGCGGCAAGATCAGGACGTTCGAAGCCGTCTCGAACGCGACACCTCCTATAAGGATCGACAACAATGACTGCGTCTGCACGTTGAGACCGCTCGCCGAGAGCGACAGGTCGATTCCGCTCGCATGCCAGAAGCGAGTGTTAGGGTTGACGTATTGGTCGTAAGGCGCTTGCACGAAGGCCTTGATGGTCAGATTCTTGCCATCCTTATCGAGTGCGTAGGATGCAATTTGTCCGACCTGTAGGCGCCTGAAGTAGATTGGCGTGCCGGTGTCCAGCGAGCCCAGGTCGGGAGTCTTCAAAATGAAGAAGCGACCGGGAATTTCGCCGGTTATCACAGGCGGCGTTTCAAGCGCTACAAAGTCGCGCCGGTCTTCCTGCGAAGAGCCTATCTCCACACCTATGTAGGCCCCCGAGATAAGCGTGCCCAGCCCCGTGACGTTGGCGCCGGATATTCGGGGCCGCACCACCCAGAACTTCGTATCTGCGACGAGAAAGGCTTCCGTTTTCGGCGCCATCTGGGCCTTCAGGATCACGGTCTGGTGATCCGGCGACAGCTCTATCGTTGTAACCGTGCCGATATCGACGCCGTTGTAGTGAATCTTGGTCTTGCCGGCCTCCAGTCCTTCCGCCGATTTCATCACGATCGTTATCTTGGGCCCTTCACTCATCACCCGCGTTACCGCCACCCATGCGCCGACCACCGCCGCCAGAATCGGGATGAACCAAACGAGCGAGAGCCGCGTGCGCTTCTTAGGCACGTTTCTCGACTCGGGAACTGAAGAACGTGGGGGGTCGCGATCAGGCATAGGTAACCTCTTTCGAATCTGCCTCTTGCGAACTTGCCGAATCCCAGATCAGCCGCGGATCGAACGACTCGACCGCGAGCATCGTGAACACCACTACCGCCGCGAAGAATATCAAGCCCGGTCCCGGCTCGACTGACATGAGCGGTTGTAGCTGAATCAGAGCCGCGGTGAAGGTATCGACGAATACGTCGACCATCGACCAGCGTCCAATGAACTCGACCATCCTGTACATCTGGACCCGGTGCTCATTGTTGGCGACTGAGCCCCGCTGCGCCGTGATCAGCAAGTATCCAAGCGCCAGGATCTTCGCGCTCGGAATCATGATGCTCGCGACCAGCACTATGATCGACAGCGGCCATCCGGTCGGTGACCACAGCAGCACTACTCCCTGCATGATGGTGTCGGACTCGGCGCCCGCCGCAGTAGTCGTCGTCAATACAGGGAGCACGTTGGCCGGGATGTAGCAGATCGCCGCGGCGAGCAGATATGCCCAGGTCCGTTGGAAGCTGGCCGGCTTGCGAAACGCGAGCTCTTCGTCGCAGCGTGGGCATCGTCCTTCTTCCTTGCCGGGCACGGGACGGGAGAGCAGTCCGCAGCCTTCGCAGCTTTGCAGGCCCCGTTGCATCGCGGTAATGCCGGTCGAACTCACGACGGTTCCCCCGCCAGACTATCGCCGACAGCGTCGCGCTGCGCTTCGTCCGCCCACTGGATCCTTTCCCAGACCTCTCGCGAGTCGAATGCGGCCGACATCCCGGCCAGGACAAAGACCAACACCCACAGCACGAACAGCGCCATTCCTGGAATTACCGTCGCGTAGTCCGCAATCTTGACCAGCGCAACCAGCACGCCGACCATCATGACCTCGATCATGCTCCAGATGCGCGTGGTCGGATGATAGCGCAGCAGCGTTCCCACCCATCGCGGCGGCCGTTCGCGCATGGCGCCGAGCACGATCGCGAGCATGAGGCCGATTTGCAGTGCCGGCGCGATGACTGCCGTGAATAGCACCAGCACGCCCACGACCTTCTGTCCATTGTCCCAGAGGTGCTGGGCGCCTCCGATCACCGTGGTCGAAGCGTCGCGCCCCACGATCGTGAGCCCGAGCATCGGCACCGAGTTTGCGATCACGTAGAGGACCACGGCCCCCAACGTCAGCGCGAGCGTCCGGTTGAGCGAGTCGAGACGATGCCGCCACAGCTCCTTGTTGCATCTCGGGCAGCGCGCGGACGCGCCGGGCGCAAGTTCCGGGATGCGCTGCAACAGATCGCAGTGCTGACAGGCAATAAACGAGGTATCCCCGACCGGCAGGTTGTATGACTGGTTATCCACTCGAATACTGAAAGCTCATTTTTGCGCAGCGCAGTCGGGCGCTGCTATTGTACCAAGGTACAATATCTCTTCGCTTTGCAATCCGCGAATCTGAGTGCTCGATACGCAGCCATCGAAGCGGTCGGCGCAGTCAGATCGTCGTGCCGCGCTCCTGGCTTCCGCCCGCCGACAGCGACCACTGCTCGAAGAGGCTATAGCTCAGTGCCACCAGCGTCGGCCCAAGGAACATCCCTATAACTCCGAAGGCGACCGCTCCTCCTAGCACTCCAAGCATCACGAGAATCATCGGCGTCGAGCCGCCGCGGCTGATGAGCAGCGGTTTCACGACATTGTCCAGCATCCCGACCATCACTCCCCACGCCACCATGAAGACCGCCCACCCCGTCGAGCCTTGTCGATACAGCCAGAACGCAGCCGGCGCCGCGACTAACAACGGTCCTCCCGGGATAAAGGACAGCACAAAAGTAACGAATCCCAAGGACACGGAGCCAGGAACTCCGGCGATAGCAAAGCCGATCGCCCCGACCACGCCCTGGAGAAGCGCGGTACCGAGAACGCCATAAACAACCGCCCGAATCGTCGCGCCCGCGAGGTCAAGAAGCCGACCGCCTCTCTCGCCGGCTATCCGACGAAGTGCCGATTGAAGTTGATAGGCAACGGTATGTCCATCGCGATAGAAAAAGAACGCTATCACCAGACTTAGGATGATCTGAATGATGCCTTCGGCAAGCGCCCGGCCGCCCCAACCCGCAATCTTCTTCGCCGCGGGCAGCAGCTTCGCCAATTCATGTAACGGCACCGAACCACTCTGGTTCAGGGAGTTCCAGTAGTCAGCGACACGGCCGCCAATCAGGGGCACGCTCGCGACCCAGTCGGGCGGACCCGGAGGACCCTCCTGGATAAGCTTCTGAGTCGCCGTGACCAAACTCGATACATTATCGGCCAGCGTAGCTCCCAGGATAGCGACTGGCGCGGCTATTACTGCTGCGAGTAACAACGTAGCTATAAGCGCCGCAAGAGCCCGTCGTCCGCCGAGCAGTCCTTCAAGTCTGAGGAACAGGGGCCATGTCGTGAAACAAAGAATCACAGCCCATAGCGCCGCAGATATAAATGGACGCAGAACGAGCACGCACAAAACACCGAGTAAGATGACAGCCGCGCCGCTAATCCACAGCTCGACTCTGGTTCGCTCCCCGCGATCGACCGGTATTTCACCCATGCAAGTGCCCGAGTAACTCTTCGCCACTCAACAGGCTCGCGATGCACCAAGCCGTCATGACCGCATGCAGGACAACTGCCGGCCACAACGCGATGCCGACCGACTGCGATCGCAGGCCAGCTGCCCCGAGAATAATAACTGCACCGAGATTGTAGATCACCACCGCTGCCACCAATCCCCTCGCAGCGCGGCTTTGCGAGTCTCCGCGCGCAAGCCAGAATGCTACTCCCAGTGTAAGCAACCCGGCCCCTCCCAGGCGCGCTATGGTAAAGGCGTCAGCGGCATCCAGCGGCGCGCCAAGCAAGAGCTTTGCCGCCGCCGATGGCACACTCAGCAACGCCAAACCAGCTCCTGCCTCAATCCCCGCGGTCGCGGTCAGCAGAGCGTCCACGGACGCCTAGTCCCTTGCCCGCGCGAGTTTCTCTGCAATCGCCCTCCGGTCCGCGTCGGTCAACTGCTCCGGCCCGAGGTTGAACGTCAGCTTGTCGATTGTGCCAGTGAAGCGAAACGGTAGCTTATAGTCGTCGTTCACCGCCGTGCGAGTATCGCTCCCAACGTCGAACGTCTCGTCGATGGACATAATCAATGGGATCGTGTGCTCAATCTTTTTGCGAGCTATCTCCTTGCCATCTACGGTAAACACTCCCGTACCACCTTTGCCGGGCCCCGGTCCATCGTACTTAAAGTCAAACACTATTGTGTGCTTGCCAGGTTTGAGCGCGTCAGCCGTCAAGCCGTGGCCTAACACTCCCCCTTCCCATCGGTAGTGCGTGAGGTCAAGTAGGTTGTAATCGAAAACCGGCTTACCTTTGAGCAGGTAGAGGCCATAGCCGCCGAAACGGCCGCCAAGTGTCACGATCATGCCTTCCGCTCCGCCCTGCGGGATCGTCACATCGGCCGTGATTGTGTAGTCCTTGTCCAGAATGCTGGGAGCATTTCCGACGGGAATATTAGTATTCTCTCCCGTGTAGGTGAAAACAGTTCGCCCGGCGACCGCGCTCGGTCGCGGCGTTAGGAGGCGTGAGAAGCCCGAGTTATCCAGGGGCAGGACCTGATATTTCGCGGCTTCAGTGATGAACAACGCCTGCATCTCCTTCAGCTTGTCTGGCATTTTGGTGGCGAGGTCGTTGTCCTGCGAGTAGTCGTCGGTGATGTGGTAAAGCTCCCAGTTGTAGCTGTTGACGTCGGGCATCGCGCCTGTCGCAAGGAGCCAAGGCGCGGCCGGAGGCGTCGTGGATGCTATCCAACCGTCGTGGTAAATCGCGCGGTTGCCGACCATCTCGAAATACTGCGTATCGTGCTTCGACGGCGCATTGGCGTTTGCCTTGTCGAACGTATACGCCATGCTCACCCCTTCGATCGGCTTCTGCTTGATTCCATTGACCTCGTCGGGAGCCTTGATGCCGGTGGCTTCGAGGAGCGTGGGCACAATGTCTATGACGTGATGGAACTGCGAGCGGATACCGCCGACATCTGTGATGTGCCCGGGCCAGCTTATGGCTAAACCCTGCCTGGTCCCACCAAAATGCGACGCTACCTGCTTGGTCCACTTGAACGGAGTATCAAACGCCCACGACCATGCCACTGACATGTGCGGGTAGGTCTTATCCGAGCCCCAGTCCGTGTAATGTAACATCTGTGCAGCTATCGGGAGGGTCAGGATGCCGTTGTAGGCGGTCATCTGGTTATAGGTGCCTTCCAGTGTGCCTTCGGCGCTAGTGCCATTGTCGCCGCTGATATAGATGATCAGCGTGTTGTCGAGCTTGCCCTCGTCCTGAACCTCCTGGATCACGCGGCCAATCTCATGGTCGGTATAGGCGGCGTAGGCGGCGAAGACTTCCGCCTCGCGCGCGTATAGCTTCTTTTGAAGCAGCGAGAGCGAGTCCCACCTCGGCAGTTTTGCGCCACCGTACGCGGCCTGTCCATCAGGCCACGGGGTGAGCTGAGTATTCGCCGGAATCACGCCAAGCTGCTTCTGGTTGGCAAATATCTGGTCGCGCAACTTCTCATAACCCATGTCGAACTTGCCCTTGAACTTATCGATCCATTCCCTGGTCGGCTGGTGCGGCGAGTGGGTGCCACCCGGCACGTAGTACAGAAAGAACGGCTTGTCGGGTGCAGCCGCGTTCAGATCGTGCATGTATCTGATGGCATCGTCCGCCATATCGGTCGTGAGGTTGTAGCCAGGCTTTCCGATCCACGGAAATACTGGCGTCGTATTCCGATAAAGATAGGGCGTCCACTGGTCACTCTCGCCGCCCAGAAAGCCGTAAAAATATTGAAATCCCATCCCGACCGGCCATTGATCGAAAGGACCTGCCACGCTGTATTGAAAGGAGGGAATGTTGTGATCTTTGCCGAACCACGAGGTCGAGTAGCCGTTGTCGCGAAGGATCGTGCCGATAGTGGCGTCATCCGGCCCCATAACAGAGTCATAGCCCGGATAGCCCGTGGACAATTCGCCGATCACGCCGTAGCCGACCGAATGATGGTTGCGGCCCGTGATTAGCGCCGCGCGCGTGGGCGAACAAAGCGCGGTCGAGTGAAATTCGGTGTAGCGCAATCCGGCCTTGGCGATCCGATCCATCGCGGGCGTCGGAATCACGCCGCCGAAGGTGCTCGAGACCCCGTAGCCCTGATCGTCGGTCATGATGAGCAGAATGTTGGGCGCGCCCTTGGGCGGCACCACGCGCGGCGGCCACCATGGCGTCGAATCCTTGGCGCTTTCCTTGATCACGCCGCCGAACGGCATCGGCGGCGGCGGAAGTTGTTTGCCATCAAGCGTGACGGTGGCACTGGGCGAACCCGGCACGCCGGTGATCTGCTGGGCGCGCGCCGCGACAGCGGTCAGCAAACAAGCCATCATCAACGCTGCACCCACGTTGCGCAAAGTTCTAAGTCTCGTGCTCATGCTTCCTCATCTTCGTTCTATTGTGTTCAGGACCGCACATTGTCCTGATGCTCGTTGAATTCGTCGACATTTCTCCTTAGTGGAAAATGTTCATTCCGCCCTTGCGCACACAAGCGATCGCGCTCGCGACCTGGAGAAACGAATCAATCTGGAGGAGGCACCACGCGATAGTAGACTCCGTTCGCGCCGTAGGATGGCAGGAACCACGTGTTGCTGTTGCCGGCAAAGTAGTAGGTTGTGCCGTTGACGTATTGTTGGGTACATCCGGCAGGTGTCGTCGGGTAGATCGCTCCCATAGCGTACGCCGTGTTGTAGCTGCCTGCGGCGTAGCCAGAGTTGTATGCATTCGCTGCGTTTGCGTTCGAGTTCGCGCTAGCTACCGCCGCGCCAGCAACCGCGCCGACAGCGAGACCTGCGGCGGCGGCGCCAGCAGTGTTCCAGCCTCCGCAATTGTAACAACCGCTGCCATAGTAGTTGACAGTGGTAGGTGGATGGTAGGTGCTATAGCTACCGCCATAGTAAGCGCCCGAACTGTTATATGTTGTTGTGGCGTAGTTGTTGCTCGCGTGGTAGGTGTTGTAGCCACCTGACGCGGTGCCACCGTAGGCACCGGTCGCGTGCCAGGACCCGCCACCGCCCGACGCCGACCCGCCGTAGGCACCGTGACCGCTCCATGAGCCACCACCTCCCGATGCCGATCCGCCCTCCGCACCATGGGCATTCCATGAGCCGCCACCGCCGGATGCCGACCCGCCGTAGGCGCTATGGCCGCTCCACGAGCCTCCACCTCCCGATGCCGAACCACCGCGGTAACCATGGGCGTTCCAAGAGCCACCCCCACCGGATGCAGCGCCGTATCGGCCCGCATGCGACCAGGCTCCCGCGAGACTTGGCATGAACGCGGCGAGGAAGAGACTCAGCAAGCCGACAACTATTTTTTTCATGACGCGACTCCTCAATTCTTTCACTTCAATTTGCTTTTGATGACATGGCTCTCTTCGGAGGATTGATACCCGCCGGAAGTTGCGGATCCGGGCGGCTGAACGAGATTCGCTTCGCGGAGGCGAGGCCGGGCGAGGTAAAGGCGTCCGCGGGGATGGCCGTGTCGATTTGCCAGTTGGAGAACTCGATCTGATGGCGTAACCCGACCGGGTCGGCGTGGAACACCGCGCGAGCCATCCGTGGCAGCTTATCGTCGGCTCCGATCCACAGTTGTTCAAACACCCAGTTGTTGTTGACTGCGACCATGTCCGTGGTGACTCCACCCATCACGTGCGATTGCCCGATATAGAAGGCGGTCGTCATCCCGTCGGCGATTCCTTCATAAGGGTCCGCGACAATCACGTCAGTAAAGGGGTAATAGATCGCTGCATCCCGATGTGCCGCTTCCAACATAGCGTCGATCGTGGGCGGCGCGCTCGCCACCGCGACCAGGTTCTCGGCCGGTGCGAAGGCCGACATCGTCTTGCCGTCGTAGTAGAACTCGTTGACAGGACCATCCCCTGGGGTTATCACCTTGAGTTTGTCGGGCCGTTCCAGGGTTACATCATCGCGCACCATATAAATGAGCGGAGGGCCAAGCCGGCTCGGGTTCTCGTAACTGATGACCGCGGTGAACGACATCGAGTGCGCCGCAGCCAGCTTCGCGCATGCCGCTTTCAGAATCTCGATCGCCTTGGGCTCGAGCACCGACGCGGGCGCCGGCAGAGCCGGGACCGACGCCTCGGCAGGCTTCGAGGCCTTGTGTGCCGTCTGCGCATTGGCCGGCACCGTCATAAGCACACTCAATGCGACCATCAGTACGCGACCGATTGATTTGTATCGAATTGCTGCCGTCATGCCAGTTATTCCTCCACGCTCTCTTCACTTTGCTCTGAATCGTCGTCTGCGGAGCGTCCGCGTCATTTGCTGACAGCGATTCTAAAATGTGCGGCTCGGGGGCGGCTATTGTACCAAGGTACAATGCCTCTTCACGGTAAAATGGATGAGATTTCGATTTCGGACTTCGGATCAGCCGGGCTGGTGCTGGGTCAGCTCCCTCAGCATCCGGCGAACTACTGGATTTTCGGGCTCCAGCTCATTGAGGCGCCGCGCGTAGATCAGCGCTTTGGCGGGATCGCCCGACTGTTCCAGGAACGTCACCAGGGCCGCAAGTGAATCGCGGTCATAAGGATGCTCTTTGATAGAGCGCTCCAGCGTCTCGATTGCCGCACTGGTCTTGCCGCCGTCGTTCAACGCGACCGCGTAGACGTATACGTAACGCGCATTGCCTGGATCGTTCCGCGCGGCGTCCCCCAGCAGATCGAGCGCTTGCACATCGCGCTTCTCGCGCACCATCAGCAGCCCAAGGGCGTGCTCGAGCGACGCGTCGCTCGGCGAACGACTAATCGCATCCTTCAGGACGCGTTCACCATCTTCGTCCCGGTTCTGCGCGCGATAGAGGTCGGCGAGATTGACCGCAGCAGGCGCAAAACTCGGGTCGAGCGACAATGCGGTTTCGAGTTCCGCCTCCGCCTTGTCGAAATGATTCTCCCTGGCGTAGAGCAATCCCAAGTTCAAATGCGCCTCGGGACGGTCCGCGTTCAATTCCTGGGCGCTGACGTATTCGTCGGTGGCTCGACTGAAAGCGGCGGCAACATCAGCGGGTAACTTGTCCGCGGGCAACCCTGCCGGCATTTCAGCCACCTCGATCCTCACAGCGCGAACCGGATCGCTTAGAAGAGGCGCTAACGAATTTGCGCTGCCACCTGGCTCGGAGTCTCTCAAGGCGTGCGCGGCGGCGCGGCGCACCAGGGGAGAATCATCGACAATTCCGATGCGCACCGCGGCGTCTGTCGGCGGCGGAACGTAGGCGGTAAGCAGCGAGAGTGCTGTGGCGCGAGCGATAGCCGGCTGCTCACGATCTGTGACCAATCGTCCAAGCGATTGCTCTGCGCCGGGCGCGCCCGACGTCCCGGCGTCTAGCGCCTCAGCAAAGCGCTGAAAGCCTTCAGGCGCGTGCCCGTACCATTTATTCACCGAATCCATCGCCCACTGGGCGGACTTGTCGGTGTGGCAATTAGTGCAAGCGTTGGGAGTGCCGAGCTTCACCGACAAGTCGGGCCGCGGAATCCGGATACTGTGATCGCGACGCGGATCGACCACCATGTAGGTCCGCGTTGGCATGTGACATTCGACGCATCGCGCGCCCGCCGATCTGACTTTATGAAAATGATGTAGCGGCGAATCGTACTTCTGCGCCGAATGGCACTGCATGCAAACGCTGTTGCCCTCTGCCCGAAGCCTGGAACTGTGCGGCTCATGGCAATCGCTGCAGGTCACGCCGGCGTGGAACATCCGGCTCTGGATGAAGGATCCGTATTCGTAGTCTTCCTCCTTTATCTGCCCATCGGGGAAATAATGGTCTTCATCGAGCAGCGCGACACGATAATCGTCGCCGACCGGCTGGCCATGCACGTAGTCTTCGTGAATTTGACCGCGCCGCGCGTGGCATCGCGCGCACATCTGAATCTCCCGCTCTGATTGACGTGGCGAGCTTCGACGAGCGTTGCCCGTGGTCGGATCGATCGGCCAGGCGACGCCTTTGCGCTCGTCGAGCGCGATCGTCAAACCCTCAGTTGCATCGAGTTTCTGCCAGTCGCCCTGTTTCTTCGCCCACGCCAAGTGATTGGAACCGGGACCGTGGCAAGCCTCGCATGCCACATCGATCTCGTCATAGGTGGTGGCATAGGTCCGGGTTCGCAAGTCGTAGTTCTTGCGCAAATTGGTCGAATGGCAATCGGCACACATGTAGTTCCAGTTCTGATCGATGCCCGTCCAATGCCGCGAGTCCGGAAGCGTGATCTTTTGACCGGGATACAAAAAGAACCATCGCCGGCCGCCACTCGCGCTCGGGCGGCTATCCCAGGCGATTCCGAGTGCCTGCAAACGTCCGCCAGGCATCGCGATGAGATATTGCTGGAGCGGAAACACGCCGAACGTATATTTGATTTCGTAGTCATGGAGGGCACCGTCGGGACCGTCGGTTCGTACCATGAACTTCAAGCCACTCCGAAAGAAGCTTGAGGTGATGCCGTCGTTGTTGAAGCTCGCGTGTTCGAAATCTCCCAGGACCGTCGATTCTGTAACCGGTTGCATCGCCAATTGGTGGTGCGAGCCGCGCCAGCGAGTACTCTCCTGCTCGTGACAGGTCGCGCATTCGGCAGCTCCGACGAATCTCGCGTCAAGCATCGAGGGCTTCTTCGACGAAAGTGCCGGAGACTCCGATTCACGCATCCATCGCGTCATGAGCGCAGCGACCAGGACGGTTGCGACGAAAATTGGTATCAGCCAAGCTGCAAACCTGGGCCAACGAAGCGACGTCGGTAGGCCTCGGGACGGTTGCGCTCGCGCGGCGGGCTGTGCGCGACGAGCCTGGTTAGCTCGCTTGTTCCCGGGCTTTTTCTTTTTGCTCAACGGACGACTCTTGAAAACAGATCCTGAAAGTAGCGGCGCCAGCCACGATTCAGAAACAGAAACATGATATGGAGAGCATCCAATCGTGTTCCACGGGAAACGAAAGTCAGGTCAGATGTGACTAAAAGTCCGATTGCTCAAATCAGTCAAGGATTTGTACTATTTCGCTACGGTTCGCAGCTACACGCCATGGGAGGGAAGATGGCGGCATCCGCAAAGTTTCGTGATCGACCTCAAAGTAGCCAGGTGGAAGATCTACCCGGCACTATTGCGGCGACCGGACCGATCAGGGTCGCAATAATCGAAGATGACGAGCGCGCGCGGCAGGCGATCGCCTTCCAGCTCCGCACCGCCGGCTTTGAAGTCGCCGTTTACTCGAGTGCGGAAGAACTTCTCGAGGTCGTTGATACAATCGCGTTCGATTGCGTCGTCGCGGACATTTACCTGCCGCGGATGAACGGGCTTCAGCTCCAGCAAGAACTCAACCGCGTCGTTCCCTACGCTTCGATCGTTTTCATCACCGGTCATGGCGATCTGTCCCTCGGCATGCACGCGATGAGGAAAGGCGCTGTGGATTTCCTCGAAAAGCCGGTTGACGATCAAGCTCTCTTAAGCTCGATAGCCCGGGGCGCTCATCTTTCGCGCAGCCGGCGCGCCGAACAATTTGAGCGGACCAAGCTCGAGCTGCTTCAGCGATCTCTCACTGCCCGCGAGCGTGAAGTTTTCGCCTTGATAACCACCGGCCTGCTGAACAAGCAAGTCGGCGCTGAGTTGGGTACGACCGAACGGACCGTGAAAGCGCATCGCGCCAGCGTGATGAGCAAAATGGGCGCTGGCTCAATCGCCGACCTGGTGCGGATGGCGGGAATCCTGCACATTCACCCCAGTTGAACGCAGGGTCGCCGACCCCGAAACGGTGCGTTCAATCCTTGCGTCTCGATGCGCTGGCTCGTTTCCTCTCCACCACGGGCAGGGTGAAGGTGAAGGTGGCGCCGCGGTCGGGATTCGGCGTCGCCCAGATTCTGCCGCCGTGGCTCTCTACTATCGACCGGGTGACCAGCAGCCCCAATCCCATTCCTTCGCTCTTGGTGGTAACGAATGGTTCGAACAGCCGGGTCGCGACGGCAGGGTCGATGCCCGCGCCGTTGTCGGATACGCTGATAGCGGCCCATCCGGTCTTCTCCGGGGCCACCTTGATTGTTACGCCGCGCTGATCAGACTTGGCCTCCGTGATCGCGTCGAACGCGTTCATGATCAGATTCATCATGCACTGCTGAAGCTGGATACCGTCGCCGTTGACTCGTCGCACCGAAGGTGAAGCTTGAACCTGCACTGAGACATTCCGGATGGCGGCCTCGCCGGCGGTCAGCTTCACCACTTCGCCTACCAAAGCGCCGATGTCGATCGCGGTCTTGTGGTCCGTGTCTTTCTTGAACATGGAACGGATCCGCCGAACGATTTCGGCGGTTCGCTTGGTGTCTTCAATCGCACTGTTAACCGCCTCCAGAGCCATCGCGGGCTGCGGATTTCCTTGACTCAGCAAGCGCGCGAGTCCGCCTAGGCTGCTCAAGATTGCGCCAAGCGGCTGGTTGATTTCGTGCGACAGCGAGGCAACCAGCTCGCTCATCAGATTGCGGCGCGTAGCGACTCTTAATTCACTGCGAACCGCGCGGATTGCCAGCTCGGACTGCTTACGCTCGATCGCGCTTCCAAAGAGTCGCACCGCGAGCGACAGTTGAGCGAGCAGATCAGATGACCATTCCCGGGGCGAGCGGAACTTGCCGAAAGTCGCTGCGCCGATGACGTTGCCACCGGCCCACATCGGGATCGCCGCAGAAGCCTTCGGTCCGTATCGCTCTACGAAGCGCCTTGCATCCTTGTTTTCAGGCGGTATATCGCTTGGACGTGCGAAGGTAAGCGTGTTGCCCGCCATGACCAATTCGGTGCTCCTCGGAAAGGCCTTTTCCGGATCATAGTGCCGTGGAAAAGGGGGGAGACCCGCTCGAAGCCAGGTATGCGTCGTACGGACCGGCTCGTCCGGCGCGTCGCGCTCATAGACGGCACTTCTGTCGAGATCGAGAGCCTGGCAGATCTTTCCCAGCCAGGTTTCGATCTCGCGGTCCACTGCGTCTGCCGAGACTCGCGCCATCGCCGCCGATAGTTCGCCCACCAGCGACTCGAAGCGTACCAGCTCTCGGCGTTCACGTCCGACGCGCGGGGCTCTGTCGCGCTTCGGCTCGAGGGTGGCGCTGCTGGCTCGTCGTTGCATCGATGGAAACTGCGCTTTGGGGATTGATGTCCGGGAGCGAGGCGGAGGCGCGCGAAGTGAAAGCCAGGCGGAATCTGATCCCTTCGCTGCGCACCATAACAAGAAGAGCGCATTGCATCAAAGCGGCGACGCGAACAAATAGACGCCAGCAAACCAAAGGATCATCAAGAATTCACGAGATAATTCCGGTACTTATCGCTTAGAGCCGATCTTGGCTCCGTAGCGGGATTGATTTGCGCGGCGCCGACAGAGCGCTCAGGGCATCGAAGGCAAATTACTCGCCCCCGGGATTTTCGAGGTCACACCACTTGCGGCGTTGCTGGCGGCGCACGAAGCCAGGATGTCGGTGGCATGCTGCGCCACGTATCCTTGCAGCATGCTGGTCGCACTCGGCAACGGAAGATTCGTGCTGCCCGCGAACGTGGTAGCCGCGGCGGAAATTACGGCCGTGCTGCTCAAGTCCGACGGCGCGGCGGCCGCCGGATTCGGCACCTGACTTCCAATCGCCGAGCACAGCGCGCTGTTCGCTGCAGTCTGCTGATCGCCTGTGAGCGCCCCGGCCGCTTGCTGCGCCGCTTGAGGCACAGACGCTCCTGTGTCCTGCGCACGCAATCCGGCCGGATTCGCCAACAGGAGCGCAACTGCCGCACCGGCAATTGCAAATAGAGCTGATCGCCTGGACCTCAGAGGGGCATGCCTTTGAGACATAAACGTTTGAGAAATCATTCGCGTATTCCTCCTCGCTTAACGTCGAGTGCTCCGGTCAGAAAGGTCACTTCAGGGCCCCCGCAATGCCTTACGAATCGCGCGTACCAGGATTTTCTCATCGAACGGCTTGAGCAAGCTCGCAATCGGATTCGCATCGCGCATCATTTTCCTGGTCTGCGGGTCGTCGCGGCCGCTTATCAGAATGGTCGGCAAGCACCGTCCCGACGCGGCCAAGCTTCGGCATAGTTCTATCCCGCTCATTCCCGGCATGTAGACGTCCAACAGCAGGCACGCGTCGCCGGTTGGAGAGTCGCTTTCGAGAAAGGCTTCCGCACTCGCGAATTCCAACACGCTGAATCCCAGAATTTGCAATTGCCTTCCCAGCGCGTGGCGGATAGACGCGTCGTCATCAACGACAATTACTGTGGCGGTAGGTTTTCCCACAACTAGCGATGCCGGCTCCCCGAGAGCTTGGCGGCGATCATCCGCCTCATCACTCGCGGGTCATTGTGCATCGCGCGCCGGCCATTCGGCCATTGTACCAAAGTACAATATCGCTCTCCGGAAAAATGGATCAGTCTTGCGTCAACTAAAAGCAGCCCGAGGGAGAAAATGAATCTCAATTCCAGAAGCATGCTCGCGACACGTTTGCTATCCGTCCTCCTCACCGCACTTCTGCTGGCTAGTTGCTCTCAAACAGCGCCGTCCCAACCAAATCAGGGCGCACAAGCGCCGAGTGTACCGGCCGCGCCTCCGCCGCCGATGGCAGCAGTCCAGCCATCCCAACCCGGCGCGGCTGGAGGCCAGTACGAAGAGCCGCCTATCGTCAACGTGGCCGACCTGCTACCCGCTACCCCGCTCTCGGGGCCGGGATATTCGGTTCAACCACAGGCGCCCACTAACGGCGCGATGGGCCAATACACCATCATCGCCGACCCGAGCGTTTTTCATGACGACGCGGGCGCCTACTACATCGAAAGCCTCGACATGCTGAAAATACGCCTGTCCGAGATTCCAGCGATCGTTCAGCTCGACGGCATGAGTAATAGCAGTGTATTCGCCAACGCGCTGGTCTCGAGCGCCGTACGTCCTGTAGGCGCCGCCGCGAATATGGTCATGCATCCGATGGATACTGTAACCGGGCTGCCGGGCGGAGTCGGAGACTTATTCAGCCGCGTCAGTATGGGCGCAGGACAGATAGCATCGTCGGCCTCTAATTCCTTCGGCAGCGGCCAAGCCGCCGGTCAGGCCGGTAACGCTACGCTCGCCGCGTTGGGCTACGACCAGGTCCGCCGCCAGCTCGCGCACGAGTTGCACGTCGATCCTTACAGCTCCGATCCGATTCTAACCAAGAAGCTGAACCATGTTGCATGGGTCATGTTTTCAGCTCGTATGACGGTCTCTGCTGCCATGATGGCGGTCCCTGGCTCAATGATCATCACGGCCGTCACGTTCACCAACGATCTCGTCTATCAGACGCCGAAAGCAGACCTCATTATCCTGGTTCAAAAAAAGCTGAAGAGCTTCGGTCTGTCGCAGGAGGAGATCGTAGCTTTTACGAGCAACACCGCGATTCCATTGAGTCTGCAAGTTACCGCCGTCAAGGACCTCGAGGCGCTTGGCAACATTCCGGGTCGTCGCGCGGCCGCCGTCGCCATCGGCAACATGATGACTGAATACCAGGCGCGCTTCCTGGTTACTTCGCTGCATATGCTTGTTCAATGGAGTCAGCAACAGAGTCCCATCACCCGGATGCTGGCCCCCGGCCTGATCATTGCGCGCGATCAGAATGGCACCACGATATTGCCGGCGCCGGTCGACTACATATCGTGGACTCAGCGCATCGCGGGCTTTGCGACCGATCCTCAATTTATGGGAATGCGGAACCGCGTTCTCCTGACCACTGCCCCAATGACACCGCTCGCGCACCAGCAACTCACGGCCAATGGCTGGTCAGTCCAACAAGCCGGACAGCAGTAGGGATAGCGAGATTTGATTGACGAGAACAATTGAACTGGCCAAGGAGTCAATACTTCGGAGGAGAACACGATGACCAGGAATTTGAGAAAGAAAGTGATGACCGGTTTGACCGCGGCGGGTCTGTCTGCCGCGCTGCTGGCTACGGGATGCTCGACTACAGTCCAGAGCACGCCAGTGGCAGCGCAAGCCGTGGAATCAGGTGCCCCGCTGCCTTCTGCCGTTACAGGATTTCTCGGCCCGGATGCAGCCAGGCTAGCTCCGGGGCCAGAGGGCGGCGCCGCGCTAGCTTGGATAAATCCAAATGCTCAATGGGCCAACTATACCAAGATACAGCTGATGCCGGTTGAGTTCTGGGCCGCTGCCGATTCGAAAGTGCCAGCCGCAGACCAGGCAACGCTGACCGAGTACTTCTACAATCAACTACAGACCAATCTTTCCAAGAGTTTTACCCTGGTCGATCAACCAGGCCCGGGAGTTATGACCTTGCGAGTAGCATTGATGGACGCGACGACCGCGGTGCCGGGACTTCGCACTATTTCGGTAATAGTACCGCAAGCGCGCGTGCTCAACATGGCTCAATCGCTCGCGACTGACAGCTACGCATTTGTGGGCTCCGCCGAAGCCGAAATGAAGGTGACCGATTCCGTCACTGGCCAACTGCTGGCCGAAGCAGTCGATCAACGCTCCGGTGGCATGGGAATCAAGAGTGCGGCTTCATTCCAATGGGGCGACGCGCAAAACGCCATGGATTACTGGTCACAGAAAATACCGAATCGCCTTCTGCAACTGCAGGGAAAATCCGCGCAGAGCTAGAGAAAGTGATCAGTACAAGGAGTGTTCCAATGCTTACTCGGAAGAGCAGACCTATCTCGATTGCACTGCTGATTGGCGCAATCATAGGCTTATCGATCGCACACACGGCGTGGGCACAGGACAAGAAGCCTAACATCCTTGTCATCATGGGCGACGACGTGGGTTGGTTTAACATCGGCGCTTATCATCGCGGAATTATGTCCGGCAAAACGCCTAATCTCGACAAACTTGCCTCACAGGGCATGATGTTCACCGACTATTACGCCGAGGCGAGCTGCACAGCGGGACGCGCCAATTTCATCACTGGCGAGTTGCCGATCCGCACGGGGCTGACGACCGTGGGTCAGGCCGGCGCCGACGTAGGAATGCCAGCTCAGGCCGTCACACTCGCCACTGTCCTCAAAGCGCAGGGCTACGAAACGGGCCAGTTTGGAAAGAACCATCTTGGAGACCTGAACAAATATCTGCCATGCGTACACGGCTTTGACGAATTTTTCGGCTATTTGTACCACCTCGATGCGATGTCAGACCCCTACTGGTTCGACTACCCACAAGACTGGATTGACAAGACCGGGCCCCGCAATATAACGCACTGCTGGGCGTCCGACACGGACGACGCCACCGTGATGCCGCGCTGGGGCAAGGTCGGAAAGCAGAAGATCGTGGATGAGGGACCTTTGGCGCCATTTCCCAACATGAAAGACATCCAGAACTGGCAGGAAGGTCGCAAGGCCAAGTACGACATGGAGACCTTTGACGACGTGCTGGTAAAGAGCACCAACGGCTTCATGGACAAGGCCAAGCAGGACGGTAAGCCGTTCTTCATCTGGCACAACACCACCCGCATGCACGTGTTTAGCTACATCCCGCCGAAGTACCAGGCGATGATGAACGCGACCAATAACTACAACATAGAAGAGGCTGGCATGGCACAGATGGATGACAGCATCGGCGCGCTCCTGAAGCACATCGAGGACATCGGCGAAGCCGACAACACTATCGTCATCTTCACCACAGACAACGGCGCCGAAGTGTTCACCTGGCCGGACGGTGGCATGACGCCGTTCCGAGCCACCAAAGGCACAGTGTTTGAGGGTGGCTTCCGCGTTCCTGCGATTATCCGTTGGCCGGGACACGTCAAGCCGGGCGCTGTTGAGAACGGAATCTTCTCCGGGCTCGATTGGCTCCCCACGCTCGCTGATGCAGCCGGCAATCCCGACATCACCAACCAACTCCTGAAAGGAGTGACGCTGGGTGATCAGGAGTACAAGAATCACCTTGACGGTTATGACCAGATGGATGTGCTGACCGGCAAGGGACCGTCCAAGCGTCACGAGATCTTCTACTTCGGTGGGCCACATCTCGGCGCCGTGCGCATTGATGACTTCAAGTACCAGTTCATCCAACAGCCGTATGGCTGGCCTGGGGAAAAAGTCACGACCGATATGCCCACCATCGTGAACCTCCGGCAAGATCCATTCGAGCGCACACCCTCTATCCGCGGTGAAACCTTGAACGATCTCGGTGGAGGCTACATGAACAACTTCTATGCGCGCGAGTTCTGGCGCTTCGTGATGGTCCAGCAGTATGTGGGGAACCTGGCGAAGACGGCCATCGAATATCCTCCGATGCAAGCACCAGCGTCCTTCAACCTTCAAGCTATAAAGACCCAGATCCAGGAAGCGATCAAGCAGCACGAAGGTGAATAGTTCGATACGCGATCCGACGGGCGGTCTCCTGATGGCCGCCCGTCGAGTCAAGCCAAACCCTGATTGGAGGTGCTTTCGATAGTGACTGAATATTCAGAAGCCAAGGCAAAACCAATGGCAAAAGTAATGTTCTTAGCCCTTGCACTGCTAGGACTGTTAGCGATAGGCGGATGCTCGTCATCCGAACCTTCGGCGGCTACGCAAGCTGCCTTGGCGAAGACTGAGTTACATTTCGATATCAATACATGCCAGCCTATCGAGCCGGGCTTGTATAAGTGCTTTGCCGTTGACAAACCGATCTGCAACCCTGACTACAATGGTCAGGCCGAATGCGTCAGAATCGGACCGAAAGGCAGCGTCTTCGTCCAGAGCGGATTCGGTGGCGAATGAAATTCAACTGCCATACCTCGTTGATAAGAATAAAGAGAGTATCTTCAATGCGAACGCTGGCATTTATGACGCTCGGCCTCGTGATACTTGCCTCAGGATCGGTGCACGCCCAAGGCGTTGTGCTGCCCCTACCGCCGGAGGATCAACAAAATATAACTGCTCAGCTGGGACCGGGCGTCGTCGGCGCCGCATTGCCGAGCCAACCTATCTCGGACCCGTCCATTTACTTCCCGCTTCAACAGAAGTCACAGCAGTTCCAGGTTGTCGCCGGCCCCCACGCCGGGACCGTTCAGACGCTTGGGCTCTGGCAGGCCAGGCGTCCCGGGGGTAGGAAGGCCTGGCGCTTTCAGATGACTCCATCCTTGGCGGGGTTCATGCGCGAGACCGACCAGGGCGACATCATAATGGCCGCCCTCACCGATTCTGGCGAGGGTGTAGTCGTCGTCACGACGCCTGCCAATCCGTTCGTGCCCAAGGGCATGCAACCGGGCGAGAGCAGAAGCTACGCACAGCAGGTCTCAGTAAACTACCTTGATGATCCGAGCGACCAGAGATACTCGGGATCCATTAACGGCACCTACACTTACATCGGCACTTACCAGGTAACCGTGCCGGCCGGCTCGTTCCCCGCGGTTCTCTTCCGCGTCAAGTGCGAGGGCAAAGTAGGTCCGGCCCATACGCACAACACTGGCTACAACCTCTTTGCACCCGGTGTCGGCATGGTCGCGATGATTCTTGAGGAGGACGTGACGGCCTTCTGGCTGTTCAACATCGACAGCACAACTGGCAAGGTGCTTATGTCGAAATGAACCGCCGACGTAGCCGGCCCAACAGGACCATGCGTCACCCTGCGCGCCATCGTCGAGCATTCGCCACCGCCGCGGCACTTCTCATATTGTTGGGCTGGCATTCAGTGAGTCTCGCCCAGCAGACCGCCGCCGGCAACGACGAGGAATCCCTGGCGATCAAGGAATACGATCCCACAGCGAATCTGACCCAGTTCAAGATCCAGGACATCTACACACCGGCCGAGTTCGGCACCAATGCACAGGTCAACACGCTGCAGATTCGGCCGCTCTTAGCCGTTCGGCCGCAATTGTTCACGCCGCTCGAGCAGCTTATCCGGCCGAGTATTCAAATCGTCACCGTTCCCCGTAATAAGGGCTCGTCAACGACCACTGCACTCGATGACTTCCAGCTTCTTGACCTGTTCGTAATGCCTTGGCCGAACCCAAAGGAGACTCAATTCCGATGGGGTATCGGACCTTACTTCATATTTCCAACCTCTACGAGTCAATTCACCGGCAAAGGAGCATGGCAGATGGGGCCGGCGTGGGCCTTCGGCTTCCGGGGAATCCCAAGGCTGCAAATCGCCGGTCTTTTTCAGCAGGCAACGTCGTTTGCGTACTCATCGTCGCATTCGGTTCCGGTCAGCTCCCTCCAGATCCAACCGATGCTCTCGTATCAGCTAGGTCGCGGTTGGTATCTGAAGTCGAGCGACTCGACCTGGAAGATCAACTGGCGTCACAACACTTCGACCGAAATACCGCTTAGCGCGGGATTTGGGAAAGTCTGGAGATTCGGCGAGGGCTACGCAATCGACACGTCTTTGTCTGGTGAATGGATGGCATACCGACAGTTCGATCCCCAGACTGAGCAATTCACCCTGAGATTTCAGGTAAACCTCCTGTTGCCGCAGGTAGAACTGTGAGGAACGAGCTATTCCGTTGGCCTACAAGAGAGGTGCTTCCACAATGAAGGACCGAAGAGTGAAGTGTACCACCCAGTTTCGCTTGGAGCTTAAGATGCAATCGCCATCGCGAATCGTTAATAAGACTGTCTCTCTTGCGACCATCGTCCTACTGACGTTTGTCACCTCCGCCCGAGGCTCCGGCTTGTTGTTGTATGAGACCGGCGCTCCCGATCTCGGCACTGCAAGCGCCGGACGAGCCGCAATGGCCGCGGACGCGTCGACGGCGGCCGCCAATCCCGCAGGGATGACTCTACTCGACCGCTCACAGTTGTTGAGTGCCTCTGGCGCACTCCTTCCGTCGACTAACTTCGACGTAGCCCCCGAAACGACAACCAAGGGAGGTGGCGGCGGCAATGCCGGAGTATTCTTCCCCGTCGGAGGGTTCTTCTACGTATACAGGCTATCGGAACGGGTTCGGCTTGGCGTGGCTGTCGATTCCGATTTCGCAGGAAACTTCAACTACGGAAAGACCTGGACGGGACGGTACTACGTGACGCGGGAGCCACTCATCACTGGTGGAGTCAACCCATCAATGGCTTACGAGGTGAATGACTGGCTCTCGGTGGGTGCAGGGTTCAGCTTCTCGGTCGGACGTCTCCTGTTTCAATCGAAGATCAACAACGCACTTCCGCGCGTGCCGGACGGCGGCCTGTCGATCGAGTCGTGGGATGAGGCATTCGGCGGCAACGTCGGCATATTGCTCAGGCCGATCGCCAAACTCCGCGTCGGCCTCACCTATCAATCGCCGGTCGATTACAAATTCGGCTTTCGGCCGCACCTTACGGGTCTCGGTCCTCTTCTCAGCCGTCTTCGCACGAGAATCGGCGGCGTAAAGGCCAATATCCCGATGGAAGTGCCGCAGCAGGTGATGTTAAGTGGGCTCTACGACGTCACACCCTACTTCAGCCTGATGGGCAATGTTGGATGGCAGAACTGGTCTGCGTTCGGAGAGTTCCCTATTGGAATTTCCGCCCTCAAGCAAAGGACTGTTGAGGCCAACCTGCATTTTTCGGACACGTGTCAGATCGCGATCGGACAGCAATTTCGGTTCGGTGAGAAATGGCTCTGGTCGGCGGGGTTTGCCTATGACAGTTCGCCGGTCTCGAAGGCGAACCGAGTGCCCAGCTTGCCTATCGATCGCCAGCTGCGATATGGCACCGGCATCCAATATGAGATCAATCGCGACATCACAGCCGGCGTTGCGTGGGAGTTGATGGACGCGGGGCCCGCTCCTTACAGTGCTCGCCGAGGACCGCTTGCTGGAACCCTGCAAGGGCATTTTTCAAGTGACTATAATAACTTCGTCGCGCTCAATGTCATATGGAAATTCTAGATTTGGATTAATGACCGTCGAACACCAGATCGACCTGATATGCCATCCGTCGACCCGCTCTGAGGCGGTGCGCGCCATTCAAGTACTGGTACTTCGCTCCGCCAGCGCTGAGCTCCAGATGACCTTCCGCCTCGAAGGAGATATTCCTCGAATCTCGATCTCCCCGCCAAGCGCGCCGCGCTTCGCTACTCAGCTCTGGCGCCACACCTGCTTCGAGGCCTTCATCGCAGTCGAAGGGCAACCTGCCTACCACGAGTTCAACTTCGCGCCGTCGGGCGAGTGGGCCATCTACGCCTTCAGCGGCTATCGCAATGGCGGTCCTGTCGCGAACGAAACAATGCGCCCGCCCATTGCCGTGCGCTCGACCGCCAATCGGCTTGAGCTGGAAACCCGCGTCCGGCTTGCCGATCTGTCCGCCATCCACCCGCGTGCTTCGCTCCGCATCGGACTCTCGGCGGTCATCGAGGCGAGCGATGGGCTCTCGCACTGGGCGCTTATCCATCCGGCCAACAAACCGGATTTTCACGACGCCGGTGGATTCGCACTGCTCCTTGAGCCGCCAGTCCCCGATTAGGTCTTGATTCCGAATCAACGAAGCTGCGAGATTCCCTCCGCGATTCTTCCCTTCCCCCGAGGTAAGCGGTTAGGGTTTGTTTCTGATGAAGCACCCCCAACCACGAGGCCCTAGCCGGCGGCACATCGAGCAGCTTCTATCGAAAACCAGCTGTGAGCCTTCCATAGGTAGCCGAATCGATCTGCTCTCCCGCCGCTTCCTGGGACATTCCTACAAGCCAAATCCGCTGACTGGATCTGCCCACACGCCCGAAGTGTTCACGGCTTCCCTCGACGGATTCGACTGTGTCACGTACATTGAAACAATTCTGGCTCTTGCCCGCTCTTCCAACCCTGATGACTTCACTGAGTGGCTACGAAAACTTCGCTATGAACGAGGTCACATTCAATGGCAGCGCCGAAATCACTACATGACGCGATGGATTCGCAACAATGTACGCGAAGGAATAGTCAGACGGGTTTCAATGCCGGCGGCACCGACACTCACCAGGGAGCGCGTTCTTAATATCGTAGCAGGTCTCCATCCACAGCGAATTCGCATGAAGTGTGTGCCGAAGGCAGCAGTTCCACAACTCCAACGACATTTGCAAACCGGTGACCTGATTTTTTTTGCGTCGACACGCAAGCATCTAGACGTGTTTCATGCTGGAATCATCGTGCGCGACGGCAAAAGACTCCTCATGCGTCACGCGTCGCGCATCCAGGGCCTTGTCGTGCAACAGGAATTGAGCGACTTTCTCAAGGCAAATCGAATGGCCGGCGTCATTGTCGTCCGCCCACAGCCGGTGTCGCAACGCATTGCGATTGAGAGCTAAGATGACGCGGCGGAGCTGACTGTGAATCTCGTCTACCCAGAGGACTACTCGTCCACAACTATTCAACGACTCCTCGACGCTGCCGATTCCGATGTCCTCTTTCTCGGTGACCCTCGTGTGAACATCGAGCCCGGACGACGCATGTTCGATCGAATGGCGCAGCTCATGCGCGAAACCGGCGCCGGCTGGGTTTATGCCGACGCAGTAGGCCATCCTCGTATCGACTATCAACGCGGCAGCATCCGCGACGGATTCGACTTCGGCCCCGTTGTAGGTGTGTCAGTCCCGGCTGCGCGTACATCAGGAATCGACAGCACCTGGAAATGGGGAGGACTGTACGACCTACGGCTAAGGATTTCGGAAAAGCACGCTATCGTGCGGATTCCCGAACCGTTGTACAGCGCGTCGACGAGTGATGTGCGGCCGACCGGTCAAAGGCAATTCGACTATGTGGACCCGCGCAATCGCGACTACCAAATCGAAATGGAGCGCATCGCGACCGCCCATCTCAAACGAATTGGCGCGTGCCTGCAGCCGGAGTTTGAAGAGGTTCCAGCGGCTGAAAGCATTCCCGTAAAAGCCAGCGTCGTTATCCCGGTTCGGAATCGAGAGCGGACAATTCTTGACGCTGTTCAAAGCGCCCTCGCCCAGAGCGCTGGCTTCGAATTCAATGTGATTGTCGTCGATAACCATTCGACCGATCGAACGACGGAAATCCTGCGCGGGATTAACGACTCGCGGGTTAAGCACGTCATCCCCAAACGCCGGGACCTTGGAATCGGCGGATGCTGGAACGAGGCGATTTACTCCAGCGACTGCGGACAATACGCTGTCCAACTTGATTCTGACGACCTATACCTCAATGACAGCGTCCTTAGCCGGATCGTTGCACAACTTGAAGTTGGACCTTATGCGATGGTCATAGGCTCCTATACGACGGTCGATTTTTCGTTGAAGGAGATTCCGCCCGGCCTTATCGACCATCGCGAATGGACTCGCGAGAACGGACGAAACAACGCGCTGCGTGTCAATGGTCTTGGCGCGCCGCGCGCGTTCAATACATCGGTTCTGCGCTGTATAGGATTCCCGAATGTCAGCTATGGCGAGGATTACGCCGTAGCCTTGCGCATCGGCCGCGACTATGAGATCGGCAGAATCTACGACTCCGTTTATCTTTGCCGCCGATGGGAAGGCAATAGCGACAGCGCACTGCCGCTCGAGGTCGCGAACCGATACGATCAGTACAAGGACTGGCTCCGAACTGTCGAGATTCAGGCTCGCATGCGCGGATGATCCACCAGGTAGAAGAACTGTTCAAACGGCAGGCTCGCGCATGGCCGCAGCTCGCGAACGGCCTTGAAGGTCTTGCGCGCGCGAAAACTCTGCCGGTGCGGATCGATTGGTTCGACATCTTCATCCGTAACATTCCCCATCGTATGGCTAGCACTACCGCGTCGGTCGACGGTGAGTCGGTTGCGAAACGCCCCTGCTTCCTATGTGCGGGCAATCTGCCTGCTGAGGAAGAAGGTCTGCAATTCGATAAGGACTTCACGATCTACTGCAATCCCTTTCCAATCGTCGATCGTCATCTGACGATCGCTCACAAAGAACACGGCTTGCAGCGCATCGCGAACCAGTTCGGAAGTATGCTCGACATTGCCGCGGCCCTCGCCGGATATTTCGTCGTCTACAACGGTCCGGAATGCGGAGCATCCGCACCCGACCACATGCACTTTCAGGCAGGCTCACGAGCACTGTTTCCGATCGAGAAGGACACCGCTGGACTGACTGACCTCATTGTTCCGAATTACCAAAGAAATGTGTTCCTGCTTCGTGGGCGCGATCGATCCGCTTTGATAGATCAAATGGATCGTGCCGTCGATTTGCTCGCGGAAACGACTGGCAAACAGCCGGAACCTCTCGTCAACATCGCGGTCTTTCATGCGCGCGGCGAGTGGGTCACATATCTGTTTCCGCGAGGAAAACATCGGCCCAATGTCTTTCATACGGGCGAACTGACGGTTAGTCCGGCATCGATTGATTTGTGCGGAATATTTGTTGTGCCGCTGGCGCACGATTTCGAAAGAATCACGGGCGAGGCTATTGCCGCAATTTTTCGAGAGGTCACTTTGCCCGACGATCAGTTTCAGGAAGTCGCCCGCAAGATGGAGAATGAGCGTTGAACGTATCGGTAGGACTGATCGAAGGACTATCCTTCGTCAAAGTCGAATTGACGGGGACCTTTACCGATCCTTCCGGCAAGTCCTACAGCCCAGGGCGCTACAGTCTTACTTCTGAAGTTACTCTCTCTCCGTCGGACCTGGCATCGTGCGCTTTTGCGCTGGACGATGTCACGATAGGACTCGGATTTCATTGGGAACGCAAGGAGCGTCAGGTATTCCGCGGCGCTTTTCGCCTTATCAAACGCGAAGCTGGGCTGACCGTGATCAATGACGTTCCGCTCGAAGACTACGTCACGAGCGTGATCTCATCCGAGATGAGCGCGTCCTGCCCGCTCGAACTGCTGAAGGCTCACGCGGTGATTTCGCGCAGCTGGCTGTGGTTTCCCAAGGCAGATCCCTCTCCCTCTGCGAGAGCGCCGAGCGCGACTCTCGATTCTCACCAAATCCTTCGCTGGTATGGCCGCGAAGCGCATCCGGATTTCGACGTGTGTGCCGACGACCACTGCCAGCGCTATCAGGGCATCACGAAAGCGTTCTCTCCCGCCGTAGCCGAAGCGGTTCGCGCGACGGCCGGCGAGTTTCTCCGTTACGATGGGGCTATCTGCGACGCGCGGTTTTCCAAGTGCTGCGGCGGAATAACCGAGCGCTATGCGACCGCCTGGGAAGATGAAGATGCCCCCTATCTTGAATCAATTTACGACGGTCCCGCCCAGTCCCACTCTTACAACCCTGAGACCTGGATACGTTCAAGCCCGCCGGCGTACTGCAATACGAACGATTTGGAACTTCTCTCACGCGTTCTCCCGGGATTCGATCAGGAGACCCGCGATTTCTATCGATGGCGGGTCGCGTACACGCCCGAAGAACTCGCCGACCTGATCAGATCCAGGCTCGGCGCGGACCTGGGTCCGATTCGCGACCTTCAAGCGCTCGCGCGCGGACCTTCAGGCCGGATATATCGGCTGAAGATCACGGGGGAACGCGACTACATGATCATAGGTAAGGAACTGGAAATTCGCCGCGCTCTATCGAGCACGCATCTGTATAGCTCTGCATTCGTCGCAGAGAAGGAGGCCAGCCGCTTTGTCCTAAGAGGAGCCGGCTGGGGACATGGTGTAGGCCTATGCCAGATCGGCGCGGCAGTTATGGCAAATGAGGGCAAGACTTACACAGAAATCCTACAGCACTACTACCGCCGGACCACTATCAGTGTTTGATATCCGTTCCACCCGGCGATTTCCAAAAAAAGTTCTAACAGGGACGAAGTCCCGCATCTTTCTTTCATTGGGTGCAGGGGTCACCCCTGCCCAGGGATGCGTGAAACCCACGGTGGGTTTCACATTAAATGAAGTTCCCCTTCCCAGCGGAAAGATGCAATCTAGGACACTCCTCTGCGCTTGCCCCTAGATGCGCCCTGCCCTGCGCCGCGATTGCCGCGCGGCCTTGTCAGCATCGCGAGGATTCGCGCCAGCGTGAAGCGCATCTGGTGCCGCGGGACGATCGCATCGAGCATCCCGTGTGCGAGCAGAAACTCGGCGCGCTGAAAATCGTCGGGCAACTGTTGATTGCTGGTCTGTTCGGTCACTCGCCGTCCGGCAAAACCGATCAGCGCTCCAGGCTCCGAGATATTCAAATCACCGAGCATCGCAAACGACGCGGCCACTCCTCCAGTAGTCGGATCGCACAGCACCGAAATATACGGCAGCCGCGCGTCGCGATATCGGGCGATAGCGGATGAAACCTTGGCCATCTGCATCAACGAAAGCGCCCCTTCCTGCATTCGCGCGCCCCCCGATGCGACGAATAAGATCACCGGCAGCTTGCGCTCGCCCGCAACGTCGAACAGCCGCGCGAGCTTCTCGCCCACCACCACACCCATGCTCCCGCCCATGAACTCAAAATCCATCACCCCGATCGCCACCGGCCGATTCTCGATTTTGCCGATTCCAACCACCACTGCGTCGTTGCGGCCGCTGTTCGCGCGCGCCTGTTCCATCCGCTTCGGATAGGGCCTCGAATCGACGAAGCCGAGCGGATCGCCAATCGCCATCTCGGCCATGAGCTCGCGCCACGTCCCGCGATCGACGCTTATCGAGAGCCGCTGCGCCACCGTCACGCGGAAATGATATCCGCACTTCGGGCACACGTTCAGATTGCGCTCCACCTCTTTGCGAAACGCCATCTCCTTGCACGACGGGCACTTCGACCAGATGTCGTCCGAAGGCGCCTGCGTCGCGACCGGCACGTGTTCGCGCTCAGCCATCTGAGTTCCCCGCGGTGGCCGCGCTCTCGACGCGACGCGCCGCTTTCATCGCCTGTTTCATTGCGCCGACCAGTCCGCCGACCGCTTCGGGCACGTCACCGGACTTCGCGTGCGCCTCGACCAGTAACGAAATCGCGCTGCCTACCACCACCGCGTCCGCTATCGTCGCCACCTCGGCCGCCTGCTCGGGCGTCGAGATACCGAAGCCGACGCCGATCGGCAGGTCGGTCACGCCGCGAAGCTCGCGCATGTGCTCTGCGATGCCGGCGTCGAGATGCTCTCGCGCGCCGGTCACTCCCGTCAGCGACACATAGTAGAGAAAGCCGCTGGCCGAGCGCGCGATCGCGCGGCTCCTGTCGACCGGCGTCGTCGGCGCGAGCAGGTAGATAAGGTCGAGGCCGTTGGCGCGAGCCGGCCGCTTGAGCTCGCCAGCTTCCTCTGGCGGCAGATCGACCACCAGGATTCCGTCGATTCCCGCGCGCGCGGCGTCCGTGCACAAGCGGTCGCATCCGTAGTGAAAAATCGGGTTGTAGTACCCGAACAGGATCAGCGGAATCTGCGTATGCGCGCGAAGCTCGCTCACCATCGAAAGAATCGCCGCCAACGACGCGCCCGCGCCGAGTCCGCGCGCCAGCGCGCGCTGGTTCGCAGGTCCGTCGGCCATCGGATCGGAAAACGGCACGCCCAGCTCGATCAGGTCCGCGCCGCGAGCCTCGAGCTCGAGCACCAGCCGCCGCGTCGTATCCATGTCGGGATCGCCGGCCACGACGAATGGTATCAGCGCCGCCTCGCCGCGCGCGCGCAGCTCCCGAAATTTGCGTTTGATTCTGTGCTCGGCTGCCATGACTACACCGTCACTCCGAGCGCCTTGGCGACCGTTTGCATATCTTTGTCGCCGCGCCCCGACAGATTCACGATCATGATTTGTTCCTTCGACAGTTGCGGCGCCAGCTTGATTGCGTGCGCCACCGCATGCGAACTCTCGAGCGCGGGAATGATACCCTCCGTCTCCGACAGCATCTTCAAAGCGTCGAGCGCTTCTGCGTCGGTAACCGCCGTGTATTCGGCGCGGCCGACGTCTTTCAGCCACGAATGCTCCGGGCCGACGCCGGGATAGTCGAGCCCCGCGGCGATCGAATGCGTCTCGCGGACCTGTCCGAGCTCGTCCTGCAGCAGGTAGGTCTTGTTGCCGTGCAGAACGCCGACGCTGCCCGCCGTGATCGTGGCCGCATGATGCGGTCCGCTGATGCCGAGACCCGCCGCCTCGACGCCAATCATCTTCACGTTGGTATCTTTGATAAACGGATAGAAAAGTCCGATCGCGTTCGAGCCGCCGTTGACGCATGCAACCAGCACGTCGGGCAGCCGCCCTTCGTGTTTGAGAATCTGGCGGCGCGCCTCGCGCCCGATGACCGCTTGGAAGTCGCGCACGATCATCGGGTACGGATGCGGTCCCGCGGTGGTGCCGATCAGGTAGTAAGTGTTGCGCACTGTCGCGATCCAGTCGCGCAGCGCCTCGTTCATCGCGTCCTTCAGGCTCTTGCTGCCGCTCTCGACCGGCGTCACCTTCGCGCCGAGCAGCTTCATGCGAAAGACGTTCAGCGATTGACGCTCGACGTCCACTGAACCCATGAAGACTTCGCATTCGCGGCGAAACAGCGCCGCCATCGTGGCCGTCGCGACGCCATGCTGTCCCGCTCCGGTCTCGGCCGTGATGCGCGATTTGTTCATGCGCACCGCCAGCAGCGCCTGCCCGAGCGTGTTGTTCACCTTGTGCGCGCCGGTGTGGCACAAGTCCTCGCGCTTCAAATAAATCTTCGCGCCGCCGAGCCGCGCCGTCAGGTTCTCGCACAGGTAGAGCGGCGTCGGGCGTCCCACGAACTCGCGCGCTCGATTCTCGAGCTCCGCGCGGAATTTTGGATCGCGGCGCGCCTGCTTGTAGGCGCTCTCGAGCTCGAACAGCGCCGGCATTAGGGTTTCCGCCACGTACTTTCCGCCGAACTGGCCGAAATGGCCGCGGCTATCGGGAACGTTTTGCATTATTGACGAAGCTCCTCAGTTTATCGTGGTCCTTCACGCCCGGCGACGATTCGACCCCGCTCGCGCAATCAACCGCATACGGCCCGAGCGCGGCCACCTCGCCAACATTGTCGGGATTCAGTCCGCCAGCGACAAACGCGCGGCTCAAATCAAGCCGCCGCAGCTGATCCAGCGGGATACGGCTTCCAGAGCCACCGCGAAGGTTCGCATCGAATGCGTCGAAGAGCACATAGTCCGCCCGCCGCGGCGTCGCGCTCAACACTTCCCCCGGCTTGGGACGGTTTGTGACAATCGACGGAACCGGCCAGCCCGCCAGCGCCGCGTCATCCTCGTCGCCGGAGAACTGGATCATGTCGAGCGCGGCGGCGCGCAATCTATCATCTATATAGGAGCGCTCCGCATTCACGAACACTCCGACAACCGCGGCGCGCGATCCCACCGCGGCGCAAATCTCCCGCGCGCGATCGATCTCGACGTAGCGCGGACTCTTTGCATAGAAATTCAGACCGATCATGTCTGCGCCGGCGGCGATTGCCGCGCGCGCGTCTTCAACGCGCGCGATGCCGCAAATTTTGACGCGTACTCTCATAACGCGTGCATCAACTCCCCGAGTTTCGCGCCTGGCGTACCGCCCTTCAGCAAACTCTCGCCGATTAGAAACGCATGCACGCCGGCCGCGTCGAGCCGCCGAATGTCGTCTGGCGAATTGATTCCACTTTCGGTGACGATCAACGCGTCGCCCTTGTAGCCCGTGAGCAGGCGCTCGGTTACCGCTATATCGGTCACGAACGTATGCAGGTCGCGGTTGTTGATGCCGATCAGCGTCGCGCCGATTTTCTCGGCGAGTGCGAACTCGGCGCCATCGTGCGATTCGATCAGCGTCGCCATCCCGAGCTCGCGCGCGAGTGCCGACAGCGATCGTAGCTCGCCCTCCTTCAGCATCGCGACGATCAACAAAATGCAATCCGCGCCGGCCGCGCGCGCTTCATAAATCTGGTACGGCTCAAAGATGAAGTCCTTGCGCAGCAGCGGAACATCCACGGCGGCGCGGACAGCGCGCAGATCGTCGAGCGAGGCCTTGAAGTGCACGTCGGTCAGAACGGAGATCGCGGCTGCGCCGCCGGCGACATACTCGCGAGCGACCTTGGCGGGATCGAGTCCCGGCATGATGTCGCCCTTGCTCGGCGACGCGCGCTTGATCTCCGCGATTATCGCGGGACGGTGTCCGCGCAACGCCGCGACGAAGTCGCGCGGCTTGGGCGCTCGCCCCGCCTCGGCGACTATTGCCATCGGCGAGACCACGGCGCGTCGCGCGCGCACTTCGACGCGTTTGGCAGCGAAAATGTTGTCGAGTATCGAGGTCATCGTATTCCGTTGCTGGCTCGCCGCATCTTGTCGAGGACATCGAGCGCGCGGCTCGAGGCAATGACTTTGCGGGCCATGTCAACGCCTTCTCGCAGCGACGGCGCCTTGCCGCCGACGTAGATTGCGGCGCCGCCGTTCAGCGCGAGCACATCTTGCGCCGGGCCCGCGCCGCCATCAAGCGCGCCGCGCAGAACTCGCACGGCGTCGTCGAGATTGTTGATCACAAGCGCGCGATGGTCGCCGCGCGACACGCCGAGACTTTCCGGCGTGATTTCATACTCCGTCAGCGCGCCATCGCGAAGTTCCGCGACGCGCGTCGGGCCACTGATCGCGATTTCATCGATTCCATCGCCGCCATGAACGACCATCGCGCGCCGAGTTCCGAGTGCCTTCAGTGCATTCGCCATCGGTTTGATCAAATTGTCCTCGGCGACGCCTAAGAGATGGAAGCGCGGACGCGCGGGACTGCCGATTGAGCCCATCAGATTGAAGATGGTGCGAATTCGCAGCTCGCGTCTGAGCGGCGCGAGCTTCTTGAACGCGGGATGATACGCCTGCGCGAAGATGTGGCAGCATCCGGCCGCGTCGAGGCACCGCTGCAGGCCCTCCGGGTCGCAATCGATCCTCACGCCCATCGCCTCGAGCACGTCGGCTGTGCCGACTGTGCCGCTGATTGCGCGATTGCCATGCTTGGCGACCGGCACGCCCGCCGCCGCGGCGATCAACGCCGCGCCGGTCGAGATGTTAAAGGTGCTGGCGCCATCACCGCCGGTGCCGCAGGTGTCGAGCACGTCGCCGTTGCCAAGATAGAGCGGACGCGCCCGCGCGAGCATCGCACGCACCGCGCCGGCCAGCTCGTCCGCCTCCGCACCCTTGATTTTCAGCGCCACCAGGAACGCGCCGACGACGGCGTCGTGCGCGCCGCCGTCCATGATCTCGCCGATCGCGAGTTCGGCCTCAGCGTCGGAAAGCGAGCGCCCGTCGATGAGCGAGTTCAGCGCGTCGTGAAGTTCGCTCATCGCGCGGTTCCGTCCTGATCTTGTTCGATGCGGTCGAGAAAGTTTTTCAGCAGATGTTTGCCTTCGAAGGTCAGAATCGATTCGGGATGAAATTGCACGCCTTCGATCGCGTGCTGTCTGTGGCGAAGTCCCATGATTTCGTTTTCAGCCGTGCGGGCGCTGACTTCCAGCGCCGGCGGAATCGAACCCGCGTCCACCAGCAGCGAATGATAGCGCATCGCGTCGAACGGGCTGGCGATGCCCGCGAAGATCGTTTTGCCGTCGTGAATTATCGGCGAGGTCTTGCCGTGCATCAGGCGATCCGCGCGCACGACCCTGCCGCCGAACGCCTCGCCGATACATTGCAGGCCGAGGCACACGCCGAGCATCGGCACTTCACCCGCCATCTCGCGCAACAGCCTCAGCGAGATTCCGGCCTCGGTGGGAGTGCACGGTCCGGGCGAGATAACGATCGCGGCCGGATGAAACGCGCGGATACCGGCGACGTCGATGGCGTCGTTGCGCTTGACCGTCACGTCGGCGCCGAGTTCGCCGAGGTATTGCACGATGTTGTAGGTAAACGAGTCGTAGTTGTCGATCATCAGGACTCGAACTCTTTCGTTGCTTGTCATCCGGCTTACCTCCTCGCCGCAATTTCGAAATCGCGCGCGGCTTGAAGCGCGCGAACCATCGCGCGAGCCTTGTTCACCGACTCCTCGAACTCGGCGCCGGGGTCTGAGTCGGCGACGACGCCGCCGCCGGCCTGGATGTAAACGCGATTGTTCCTGATGAGCAGCGTGCGCAGCGCGATCGCGGTATCGGTGTTGCCGGTGTAGCTGAAATAGCCGACCGCGCCGGCGTAAACGCCGCGGCGCACCGACTCGAGCTCGTCGATAATTTCCATCGCGCGGATTTTCGGCGCGCCGGAGACGGTGCCCTGCGGAAAGGTGGCCGCGAATGCGTCGAACGCGTCGCATCCGTCGCGCAGCACGCCGGTAACGTTCGACACTATATGCATCACGTGCGAGTAGCGCTCGACGACCATCAGCTCGGTCACTTTCACCGAACCGATTTCGGAGACGCGGCCGACGTCGTTGCGGCCGAGATCAACCAGCATCACGTGCTCGGCGCGTTCCTTGGGATCGGCGAGCAGCTCGGCTTCGAGTTCGCGATCCTCGGCCTCGGTGACGCCGCGACGGCGAGTTCCCGCTATCGGCCGCAACGTGATCTCGCGACCCTCGACCCGGACCATCACCTCGGGCGACGCGCCCACCAGAGTGTGATCGCCGAGGCGCAGGTAGAACATGTAGGGCGACGGGTTAATCGTGCGCAGGCTGCGGTAGATGTTGAACGGATGCGCGGTCAGAGGCGCCTCGAAGCGTTGCGACGGAACAACCTGGATGACATCGCCGGCCGCGATGTATTCCTTGGCCGCGGAGACCATCGCCATGTAGCCCTCTCGCGTCATGTTCGAGGTGATCGACGCGTCGTTGATTGTGACGTTGCTCGCGCCTTCGAGAAACGGCGGCGCGGCGGGACTTTTGAGGCGCTCGATTATCTCGTCGATCTTAACGCGGGCACTCTGATAGGCCATTTTGGTCGAAGCGAATTCGTCGACCGGCACGTTGGCGATAATCTTGAGCGTCTGGCGGACGTTGTCGAAGCACAGCACCGTATCGGTGAACATCAGGTGGAAATCGGGGGTGCCGAGATCGTCGTGCGCGGTTTCGGGAATCTTCTCGAAGCATCGCACGATGTCGTAAGCGAGAAATCCGACCGCGCCGCCGAAGAAGCGCGGCAGGTTGGGCAGTTCGGGGGCGCGGAAGCGCTTGACCTCGGCGCGCAACTCCTCGAACGAGTTGGCGACCGAGCGCACTTCGACGCCGCGACCGGGCCGGATGATATCCATGCGATTCTTGCGCGCGCGCATCACGAGAAAAGGATCGGAGCCGAGAAAAGTGTAACGGCCCCATTTCTCGCCGCCGCGGACGCTTTCGAGCAGGAAGGTGTAGTCGCCGCGCGCGATTTTGAGGAAAGCGGAGACGGGAGTCTCGAGGTCGGCGGCGACTTCCTCGAAGACCGGGATGAGGTTGAAGCCCTTCGCCGCCAGTTGTTCGAATTCAGTTTCGCTCGGTTGCAACATCTCGTTTCCTCTCGCTCACTTCCGATTCCATAGTTCGCGCCAAAAAATAAACAGGGCCGCAGGTTTCGCCTGCGGCCCTGTTGGGAAATCGGTTTTGCGATGAATTACAAAGCCGGCGCGCAGGCGGGTGCATCGAGGTGCCAACGCCACCATCCCGCGCAAACATTTCGGCTCGTGAGATTCATCGTTAGGTTAATGATCCATGCGAGGCAGGCCATTGTCAACGGGCAGACGGTCCTGTCAGCCCTGCGATCACAGCAGCATTGGGGGCTGGACATAAAGGTCGCTTTTTTGTAGAAAAGAGCTACCTACAGTTGCCTGACTGGTTTGACCTTCTACCCCAGATCAGTCAGGAACGGGCCGCGGCTCTCCCCCGAGCTTCGGCCCGTCTTTTTTCCAGCCATCAGTGCGAGGTTGTGTAGGCTTGCTTGTATTTGTCGCGTAGCTCGTTTTGCGCGGCGGTCGCTTCTTCGGCGCTGGCGTACGGGCCCACGCGGACGCGGTACCAGGTCTGCCCGTTGAGCGCGACCTTTGTCTCCTGCGCGTTGTAGCCAAGCGTCTTCAAGCGCGAGACCATCTCGTCCGCCCCGCTCTTGTCCATCACGGCTTCTATTTGGATGTTGTATGGCCGCGCGCCAGGAGGAAGAGCGCGTGGCGGCGGAGCCGGAGCCGACGCCGTTTCGGAATCGTCGTCAGATTCTTCTTCGGCAGGCGCGGGGCGATTGACCGCCGGCTCGGGCGGCGGTTTCAAGCGCGCGACGGTGGCAGGCGACGGGCTCGCGGCGTGAGGTATTTCGGCAACAGCGGGCGCGCGCGGCTTGATCGAGGCCGATGCGGGAGCCTCCCCCATCGACGAAGACGCGGCGGCCGCCGGTGACATCTCGGAAATGGGCTCGGGCTTTTCCGGCGGATTTGGCAGCGGATAGGTCGAGGAGATTTGGTTCAGGTCGGGCTGGTTCTGTCGGGCCATCTCGTAGCCCGCAACCAATCCGAGCGCGAAGACCGCGCCCGACAGCCCGACTAGTCCGACTAGTATTAGAAACGCGCCGCCGCCCTTGATTTCGAATCGCATCCCACCCTCACATCCGCTCTGGAGCGCTCACGCCGAGCAACTCGAGTCCGCCCGCGACCGCATCCTTGAGAATCCGCGCCATAAACATCCGCGCCAAACTGAGCTCGCGATCCGGTCCGATTATACGATTCGCGGGCTTGTTGTAATAGCGATGAAAGTCGCCAGCCAGCTCGAGCAGGTAGAAGGGAATCCGATGGGGCTCGAGCGCCTCGGCCGCCGCGGACATCACGTCGGGGAGTCCCATCGCGCGCTTGGCGAGATCGAGTTCCTCGGCGCGGAGCAATTTGAGATCGATCGGCGACGTGTCCGCGGGGAGCGTCAGATCCTTAGCGGCGCCCTCGCGAAAGATGCTGGCGAGGCGCGCGTGCGCATACTGGACGTAGAAAACGGGATTCTCGGGCGCCTGCTTCTTGGCGAGCTCGAGATCGAAATCGAGCTGACTGTCGGACTTGCGGAACAGAAAGAAAAATCGCACGACGTCGGCGCCGACCTCGTCGATCAACTCGTCAAGTGTGATGTAGGTGGCCTTGCGCGTGGACATTTTGACCTTTTCACCTGCGCGTGTGAGCGTGACGAACTGATAGATGATCCCGTGGATAGGCGTGGTGTCGTGGCCGAGCGCCTTCACCGCGGCGACGACTTCCTGAAACTCGGCGATATGATCGGCGCCTAGCACGTCGACGATCAGATCGAAGCCGCGCTTGAGCTTCTCGATGTGATAGGCGATGTCGGGCGTGCGGTAAGTGGGTTGCTTGTCGGGGCCGGAGCGCACCAGCACGGCGTCCTTGGGGAGTCCGAGCGGCTCGCCGCGGAGCCAGACGGCGCCGTCCTGCTCGAAGGTGAGGCCGCGCTCGCGCAGCGCGTCGACGACGCCCTGAACCAGGCCGGCGTTGAAGAGATCGAGCTCGTTGGTGAAGACGTCGAAGCGGATTCCGAGCCGCGTGCAGGTCTGGTTGATGTCGGCGAAGATGGCTTTGACAGCCACCGAGCGGAATATCTCGAGATCGGTGACGGATACGAGCGCATCGCCGCGCTCCGCTTTCAGGGCGCGCGCGATGTCGACGATGTACTCGCCCTGGTAGCCCTCCTCGGGCATCTTCGCGTCGATACCGTGCTGTTGGAGGTAGCGCACGCGGACCGACTCGCCGAGCAGTTTCATCTGACGGCCGCCGTCGTTGAAATAATACTCGCGCGTGACGTCGAAGCCCGCCGCCTCGTAGAGGCGCGCGATAGTGTCGCCGAGAACCGCGTTGCGGCCGTGGCCGACGGTCACGGGGCCGGTGGGATTGGCGGAGAGAAACTCGACTTGGACTTTTTTTCCGGCGCCCGGACGCAGTTCCCATGGGCGCGGCTTCCAGAATGCGCGTTCGGCGCGCGCAGCCCGGCGCATCTCGGAGTGCCAGTAGGCGGGTGACATTTTGAAATTGATGAAGCCCGGGCCGGCCACTGATACTTCGCTGACTTCGGCGGGGAGCGTGACGTGCGACTTGATTATCTCGGCGATCGCGCGCGGCGGCTTGCGCTCGGGCTTGGCGAGAGTCAGCGCAACGTTCGAGGCGACGTCGCCGTGGGCGGAATCGCGCGGCGCTTCGGTTCCGATCGAGGGAATTTCGGAGGTCAACTGACCCGCGGCGCGCGCCCGCTCGATTGCGTCGCGAAGGATGGAGACGATCAGTTCTTTCATCTGTAATGCCGTGGGCGCGTGCAGCAATCGTGTCAGATAGACGGCGCGATGTTAAGGCGCGGGCGCGCTGGAAGGGTAGATCACTTAATCTAATGTGAAACCCCTCCTGGGTTTCATGCTTCCTTGGGCAGGGGTGACCCCTGCACCCAGTACTAAGAGAAGATGCGGGACTTCGTCCCTGTTTGAACTATTCAAGGGAAGATGTGTAGCGTCGTCCGCACATTTGTCATGCTCCTAGTCTTTTTTCTTTGTCCAGGCGGGGTCGCTGTTTAGGGTTGGGTAGCCGGAGCCTAGCTGGATGAGGACGCCGTGGGACGAGCGCGGCGAGATGAAGGACTCGAAACTGGATGGCGACCAGTTAGTCTCGTCGACGATTCGCACGCCTTGCTCTTTCAGCTCGGCGGTCTTTTGTTTGCAGTCGGGGACGTTGAAGGTCAGATGATGCATCCCCTCGCCGCGCTTTTCGAGAAACTTGTGCAGGAACGAGTTCGCGCCGAGCGGCTCCAGGAGCTCGATTGAGAGCCCATTCAGATCTAAGGCGGCAAGCTTGAAGCCGGCCGCTTCGTTGGCGGACTCAAATTGAAATGTGGCGCCGAGAATCTCCTCGAAAAACTTGCGCGCCTCGACGACGCTCTTAACCGCGATGCCGATATGATCGAGTTTGCCGATTGGTGAATTAGCCATCGCTTGCGGTCTCCAGATCGATTGACGTGATGTCGAATATGATCGAATAGAGATGGCTATGCCAGCGACGCAATGGAAAATGCCGCCGCTCGTGAAGGTGTACGAGGCGCTCGGGGCGATTGGCGACGGACGCGTGCGGATCGTGGACGGGCGGCGCGCGACGGTGACCTCGTCGGACGGGTCGAAGACTTACGAAGTGGAGACGTCGGCGGACGGGCGCGAGATCGCGTCGAACGACAACGCGTCGTACTGGCAGGGCTACGTCGGCTATCCAGCTATCGCGGTGCTGCTCGCGCGCGGACTCTATCGTCCGCCGGCGAACGTCACCGACGCGCTGGCCGGAGTGGCGTGGAAGGAACTCAATCGCAAATACAAAAACGACTGGGCGAAGACGATCGCCGACGTCGAGAAAGAGCTCGAGCAAGCCGGGCACGATCCCGACGCGGTGCGATCGGAAGCTGAAGCCGTCCTGAGTTTTATCCGCGCGCTGCGGCCAGTCCGCGGCAAGCGCAGTCGTCCACCGGCCGAGAAGCCGGCCAGCAAGACTCGCTAGCAGTAAATGCTCACCGGAAGGGGCATGCTGTTGCGCGATGCGTCGAGATGCTAGCGTGACGAAATTCGCAGTGGGACGGGGGCTTCGATGGCGAACGGGGCTGGCGACTCGAACACACCTTTCATCACGATCTGGACTCAACCGCGCGCGACGATTCGGCGTATCGTCGACACCGATCCGACGCGTCACGTAATCGTGCTCGCGGCTGTCGGGCCGGGGATCAACGCGCTGGCGGGCCAGTGGTCGAAGGCGCTCAACAACAACGCCAATCTGTCGGTGTTGTGGCCGCTGTGGGTGGCCGGCGTCGTTGTTTTCCAGGCGGCGCTGGGAGTCGTGCTGCTGTATGTCACGGGCGCGCTCTTCAGATGGTCGGGAAGCCTGCTCGGGGGAGTCGCGAGCGCCGTCGAAGTGCGGGCCGCGCTGGCATGGTCGCAAGTACCCGCAATCGTCGCGGAGATCATCCTGCTGGTCACGGTCCTGATGGGCGTGCCGCTTCCGGTTCCGACGCCGGGGCAGTTGCCGCACGTCGATCCGGCCTTTTACAAAATCCTGCTGGTCGAGGCGATATTCGGGCTGTGGGGATTGGTCATCGCGCTGAAGTGTATCGGCGAGGTGCATCGATTCTCGGCGTGGCGCGCGCTGGTCACAATCTTGATACCGCCGCTGATGGTGGCACTCATTCTCGGTTTCGCGATCTTTTTGTTCAGCCGACTGGTGGGACATCACTGATCGATCAGTCCACGTGCAGTCGCGCTGCCAGACGCGAGAAACGCAGGCGCTCGTCCTGATTGCGCACCGCCTGCTGCAACGCGCTCTTCGTCCCGACCAGCACGCATACGCGCTCGGCGCGCGTGATCGCCGTATAGAGGAGGTGGCGGCGCAGCATCAGGTAGTGACTCGAATGTATCGGCATCACGATCGCGGGATACTGGCTGCCCTGGCTCTTGTGCACTGAAATCGCGTAGGCGAGCGCGAGCTCGTCGAGCTCCGACAGGTCGTATTCGGCGTGGGTCTCCTCGAACACGACGCTCACGCGCGCTTTTTCAGAATTAATCGCAACAATCCTGCCGATCGATCCGTTGAAGACGCCTTTGTCGTAGTTGTTGCGCAACTGGATGACGCGATCGCCCTCGCGAAAAGTGCGGTCGCCGGAGCGCAGCTCGCGGCCCGCGGGATTCAGCAGGGCTTGGAGCTCGCGATTGAGAATATGCGTGCCGAGCGGACCGCGATTCATCGGCGTCAGCACCTGGATTTCGCGCGGGTCGCTGATTCCGAAGCGTCCAATCAAGCGCTGTTGCACGAGCTGCTTGATCGTCGCGAGCACGTCCTCGGCGGCGAGCCGCTCGAAGAAAAAAAAGTCGCCTTCGGCGTCGTTGGAGATCTGCGGGAACTCGCCCCGGTTCAGGCGATGCGCGTTGGCGACGATCAGGCTGCGGCGCGCCTGCCGATAGACCTCCCGCAATTGCACGACGGGCACGAAGTCGGAGGCGATCACGTCCTTGAGCACGCTGCCGGGGCCAACCGACGGAAGTTGATCGCGATCGCCGACCAGCAACAACGAGCAGTTCGGCATCAGCGCGGACAACAGGCTGGAGGCGAGCTCGACGTCCATCATCGAGGCCTCGTCGATGATCAGGTAGTTGGTGCGGAGCGGAAAATTCTTGCAGCGGATGAAGCCGCCGCTCTGCGGGTCGTATTCGAGCAGCCGATGAATGGTCTTGGCGTCGCGGCCCGCTGCGTCCTGGAGCCGGCGAGCGGCGCGTCCAGTCGGCGCGGCCAGCGTGGGCTTCAAACCGACGTCGGCCAGCGCCACCAGCAGCGAGCGCAGCAAAGTCGTCTTGCCGGTGCCGGGACCGCCGGTGATGACGGTGACGCGGCTCGCGAGGGCGCATCGCAGGGCGCTCTTTTGTTCGGCGGAGAGCTCGAGCTCGGATGACTTAATCGCGGCCGCGACAGCGCGATCGATCAGCTCCTTGGGCATCGCGCGGCCGGCGTTCAATTCCGCGATTCGCGTTGCGACATTCACTTCGGCCTCGTGCAGGCGCGCGAGGTAGATCGCGATGTGATCGTCGGCCGCTTCGGCAATCACCTCACCGCTGGCGGCGAGTTCGTTGACGGCGTCGTGCGCCAGGTCAGGCTCCATCTCGAGCGCGGTGCGGAACTGGCCTTCGAGATATTCGAAGGGCGAATAGACGTGGCCCTCGTCAGCCATGCGCTCGAGAATGTGGAGGACCGCGGCGCGCGCGCGCTGGATCGAGTTGCGCGGGATGCCGAGTTTCTCGGCGATGGCGTCGGCGGTGCGAAATCCGATGCCGTGAATCGTGCGCGCGAGCACGTAGGGATCTCGCCGCACGACCTCGAGCGCATCCTTGCCATAGAACTTGTGGATGCGCCGCGCGTGCGATGCCGCCAGGCCATGCCCGCGCAAAAAGACGGTCAGCTCGCGGAGGCCAGACGCGTCGCGCCATGCGGCCGCGATCGTTCGCGCGATGGCGGCACTGATACCGGAAACTTCGCGCATGCGTTCAGGCGAGTTGTCGAGCACTTCGCCCAAAGAGTCGCCAAAATATTCGGCGATCCGGCGCGCGCGGACGGGACCGACGTTTTTTATTTCCGATGCGAGGTAGCGTTCTATCGCGACGGCTCCGGCGGGCCGCAGCGTTTCGAAATCGACGACGTGAAACTGCTCGCCGAAACGCTGATGCTGCTCGAAGCCGCCCTGCGCGCGGATGGTCGAGCCAACTTCAAGACCAGCGAGGTTGCCGACGACGGTGACGCGGCGAAAGTCGCCATGCTCCTGCGGCACGACCACGACCGCGACCGAGTAGCCGTTTTTGTCGTTGACGAACAGGACCTGGTCGAGGATGCCCTCGAGGGTTTCGTCCGCATGAATCGCTTGCGCCACGGAAAGAGGATTACGCGCGCCGCGCGCCGCGTCCAGTTGAGGCGACGCGAGCATCAACAGGCACGCTTGCGATCGGCGAGGACTTCGTCGATTTGGCGCCGAGCCATCGCGACGATTACGGGGTTGGTGTCCAGGTAGTAAGGCAGAGCGATCAAGCCGGTTGAGAGCGCCCAGCCGCGACTTCGCGCCCAACTCGCGTCATCGATCGAGAGCGCCGCACGGAATGCGTCACGGCTTTCGCCGGAGAAGAGCGTCCACGCAGCCACAAAGTCGCATGCGGGATCGCCGACGCCCATGCCGCCGAAGTCGATGACGGCGCTGAGGCGGCCATGGTCGACCAGCAGGTTGGCAGGATGGAGGTCCCCATGGATCCAGACCGGCGGACCATCCCAGGCAGGCGCGTTGGAGGCCTCGTCCCAGGCCGCGGTGACCGCGTGAGTATCGAGCACTTTGTCGAGCTTTGCTATCGCGGCTCGCGTCGTGGCGTCTCGTATTGCGAGCGGGACGCCGCGGCCAAAGTTGTGTGACCCAGGACGCGGGCCGCCGGTGGTATCGATCCGCTGCAACGCAGCTACAAATTGCGCCAGGGAGGTCGCCGCTTGGCGAAGATCCGCGAAGCGCTCGACGATCGCGTTCTCGCCTGGGAGCCATCGGCAGATCGACCAATGCCATGGGTAGCCTTCGGCGGGTATCCCCTTCGCGAGCGGGACCGGGATGGCAAGCCGCAGATGCGGAGCGAGTCTCGGCAGCCACTGATGCTCCTTGTCCATTGACGCTGTGACCCGCTGGATGCGCGGCAATCGGACGCACATGTCGTCGCCGAGGCGATAGATCGCGTTGTCGGTCCCGCCGGAGCGGACGCGCTCGATGGGAAGGTCGGCCCAATGGGGAAACTGAGCGGCGAGCAACCGTCGGACGAGAGACGCGTCGGTGTCGACTTCGGCGGCATGCATTTTACGAGCGCTCATCAGGGGGAGTGAAATGAGATTTCAGACTTCGATCGTTTCCCACTTGCCGGTTTGGAAGCGCCAGACTTTTACTGTCGAGCGGACTACGTAGTCGGCGAGCAGGGACCACCAGATGTAGTTGATGCTGCCGCCGTGGTACCAGATTAGAATCGTGAGGAAGAGCCTCATTCCGTAAAAGCCCGCGAGCGAGCCGAAAAGCGGAAACTGCGAGTCGCCCGCGCCACGCAATGCGCCGGTGATGGTCCAGTCAATTGCCATCAGCGGTTGCGCGGCGGCGAGCGCGTACATGAATTGCACCGTATACGCGATGACCGTTTTGTCGTCGATGAAGAGCGCGGCGATCCAATGGGCAAATACGATAAACACAAGGCCCATCGCGGTCATCATCACTATCGACATCCTGGTCGCTTCCCATCCGGCCTTGCGCGAGAACTTCGGGTCGTGCGCGCCGAGGCCTTGCCCGACGAGCGTCGCGGAGGCGGCCGAGAATCCGAAGCCGGGCAGAAATGACAGCGCCAGGATTCGCACGCCGATGAAATATGCGGCGATTTCCTTGGCGCCGTAGCGCGCGACGAATCCGACGTAGGCGACGAAGCCGAACTGGATCAACAATTGTTCGATGGCGGCGGGATTGCCGACGCTCAGGATTCGCCGGCCAAGGCCGAAGTCGGGCCACAGCCCCTTCCATCGGAAGTTGAGTACCATCCCGTCGATCGAGAGCGCGTAGAAAAATAGAATCCCGCCGAATGCGATCGCGAGCAGCGTCGCGACGGCGGAACCGTCGACGCCGAGTGCGGGAAATCCGAGCTTGCCGAAGATGAGCACGTAGTTGAGGAAGATCGCGAGCACGTCGATGATGCCGCCGATCCACAGGGGAGTGCGCGTGTCGCCGGCGCCGCGCAGCGCCGACGCGCACATCAGAAAAATTCCCTGGAACGGCTCCGACAGCATCACGACCTGCAGGTAGCGCGCGCCCATGTCGGCCATCTCGCCATGAACCTGGAAGAGCCCCATCAGCGGCCGCGCGAAAATGATCACCGGGATCGCGATGATGGTCGAAACCAGTACGCCGAAGACGACCGACTGCTTCAGCACGTCCTCGGCGCTGTCGCGGTCGCTCGCGCCGATATAACGCGCGACCAGCGCGACGGTGCCGGTGCCTACCGCGGCGATGCCGGCGCGCACGGCGCCGAGGATTTGCGTTGCGAGTCCGACCGCGCCGACCGCGTCCGCGCCGAGCCGCCCCACCATCAACATGGAAGAGAGGCTGAGAATCGAATCGAGTCCGAACGACAGAATCACCGGCCATGCGAGCGCCCATACTTCGAAGCGGATCCGCTCGATCGGCGGCAGGGTCATCGCGACGCCGGCAGCCTGGGCGCCGACGTCGGGAACCGACTCGATAAATTCGGACATGATTGTGAACAGTTACGCCAGCAGGAGGCGTGATAGTCAATGGACCGTGTTTGCTGTTTGCGGCGCGCGCGCGGAGATGAAAGATCGTGCGCGCGCGCGAAATCCGCTAACATCTCGTGCGCGAAGCGAGTGTGGAGATGAGGACTGCTGGTTCAGCCACGATCGAATCGTCGCCGCGGGAGGAACCGGCGCGCCGGGAGCTACTGTCGCGGCGTCCGATGCAACTCTTCGGCGCAGTATTTGTCGTCGCGGCGCTCATCTACTCGAATCGGCTGGGCGCCGATCCGCTCGGCGCGAGCGAGGCGTTCAGCGCGTGGTCGGCGGCGAAGCCGGGAATCGGCGCGATCGCGCGAACGCCGATACTGCACGAGCCGGGAAAATTTCTCTTCTACTACGGCGCGCTGCATTACTACACGCGGATTTTCGGCCTGAGCGAGGTCTCATTGCGCTCGATGTCGGTGGTCCTGATGCTGGCGGCGTTGATGCTGCTGTTCGCGCTCGGCCGCGAAATGTTCGACGAGGGCACGGCGCTGGCGGCCGCCACGATGTGGGCATTCAATCCTCTCGCGGTGGCATTCGCGCACACGGCGCGAATGTATCCGATGCTGATCACGCTCGCGCTCGCGCAACTCTTTACGCTGTGGCGCATCCGCACGCGTCCGAGTGCGAGCGTCGCGGCGCTATGCGGTGTCGCGGGCGCCGCTCTGCTCTACACTCACATGGGCGGCATCCTGTTCATCGGGGCAGGATTGGCGATGCTGATCCGCGACTACTTTCGCGGCCAGCGAAATCCGATGGGCTGGCTCGCGATGGCGGTAACGCTCGCGCTGTTCGTTCCGTACGCGCCAGTGTTGCGCGCACAGAGCCAGACGATGCTCGCGGGCCATTGGCTCGATTGGATCGGAACGGCATACGAGTTTCCACTCGCCATCAAAATTGTTTCGGCACTCGGCGCGGCGGCGGTAGCGGCCTGGTTTGTATTCGGCGCAGCCGCGGAATCGGATCGCGACGACCGACTTCGCTGGATCGGCGCGTGGACGATTCTGCCGGGACTCGTGCTGGGTGCGGGCGCGATCGCGGTTCGCCCGATGTTCGAGGTGCGATACGTCGCGCCGTCGCTAGCGACGCTCGCATTGCTGCTGGCCGTCGTCGTCGCGCGGGTGAGCGTGAAGTGGCGCAATCTGCTGGCGGCAGGCGTCGCGCTCGCGTGCTTGATCGTCATGCCGTTCGATCGCGTCACGCCGCAGCCGTGGCGGGATTTTGCCGCGCAAGTGGCCGCGGGCGGAACATCCGATCCGGTTTTCTTTGAAGCGGGGTTTGTTACAAACGAAAACGCCCCGAACGTTCCCAACGGCGGATTCCCATTCGGTTTCTACTCGGTGCCGTTCGATTACTACTTCAGGGGAACCAATCCGCGAATAGCTATTCCGGGATTCGATCCCGCGGCCGCGCGAATGACTATCGAGGAGCGGGTGTCATCGGCCGGTGGCGGATGGCTGGTCAGCTGGAAGAATGGCGACGCGGTAAACTCCGAGCTTCCGGATCCGAAGCGCTTCACGGTGGTCGAGAGATACCGCATGGAGCACCTGGCGTTCTACCGAATCACGCCGGGCGCCAAGTGATACGCAATTAAGCTGCGCGCGAGGTCTGCGGTATCGCCATCGAGCCCGCGCCGACACGGATCGGCAGAATCACAAGACTGTATCCGTAGAGCTGCAGCCAGTTCTGGAGTTCGACCGAAGTGTGATTATGCAGGAAGCGGCCGATGAACCCTTCGATCTCGTCGGAGAAGATGAGCTTGCCGGCGAAGAACACGACATGGGGGAATTCATGCGCGACTTCGAGGCATAGCCGGCGCAGCTCGACGACGACGTCGGGCGCCAGACCGGCGCGGAGTTCGGGATGAAGCCCGAGGTCGGCGGCGAACTGGCAATATTCGTTCAGATCTTCGGTCATCCGCGTTTCGAGCTCGTGCACTTCTTCGGGACCCTTCAGCAGAGCGGCGTCGACTTCACCGACTCCGATAAAGACCACGTTGCGGAACTCGTCCTTGAACAATTGGGTGACTGCGATCAGGGTCGCCAGCCCCAGCCCGTTGTAACCGCTGACCAGGATGGCGGCGGTCGGTGCGTCGGGATCGCGCTTGGCGGGTTCGAGCTTTTTGACCGCATACAGCTTCGGCAGGATGTCGGCCTCGAGCTGCTCGATTGCCTTCGAGACCCGCTCGTAATGCCGCCGCACCGTGTAGCACAGAGCGATCAGGCCGCCGGTGATGACGACGGTTACCCATCCGCCGTCGTGGAACTTGAGCGTCAGCGTGATCATCAGGATCGACGCCGTGAAGAAGGTGCCGACCCCGTTGATGATCAGTTTGCGGAGCCATCGCTTTTCGTTTTTTCGCTCGAGCCACCAATGCGTCGTCATCCCGAGCTGCGAGAGCGTGAACGTCACGAAAACGTTGATCGCGTACAGGACGACCAGCAGATCGACCTTTGCCTCGGTGCCGACGAGAAGCAGAATCGCGGCGAGTCCGATCGTGATGACGCCGTCCTGCGTCACCAGCCGCGCGCTCAGGTTGGCGAACCGCCGCGGCAACCATCGGTCCGACGCCATCGTCGCCAGCACGCGCGGTCCGTCGACGAAACCAGTCTGCGCGGCGACGAACAGCAGCGCGCCCTCGGTCAGCAGCGCGAATGTGATTATTCCTGTCCCGATGGGCACGCCGAATATCTGCCAGTTGGAACATAGCCGCTCGAACATGACGGCGTTGAGGGTCTTGCCGGTCTCGGCCTCGACGTTGAGCAGCAAGTAGCCGAGCAGAATTCCCCCGGCGACGAAGGCGAGCGATACCGCCATGTAGATCATCGTGCGCTTGCCGGTCTCGGCGCGCGGCTCGCGCAGAATCGGCAGCCCGTTGCTGACAGCCTCGATTCCCGTGTAGGTGCCGCCGCCAAGGCTGTAGGCGCGGAAGAAAATCACGGCGAGCGCGAGCATCCCGATGCTGTGCGCGCTGGCGTGGACCTCCCGCACGGCATGGCCGACAATCGACGGCAACTCGGGCGCGCGGCTGAGAATCGCGTAGCCGACCAGCCATACGTGCATCACGATGAAGGCGATGAAGATCGGCAGGAGCGATAGCACCGATTCCTTCACCCCGCGCAAGTTCATCAGCACCATCAACACCACGACCAGAAGGCACAGCCAGAATTTGTACGGCAGCCACGAGACTGGCAGGAAGCTGAAGATCGCGTCTGCGCCGCTCGCGATTGAAATCGCGATGGTCAGCACGTAGTCGACGACCAGCGCCGATCCTGAGACCAGGCCAAAATATTTGCCGAGCAGTTTGGTTGCGACCAGGTAACCGCCGCCGCCGGTCGGGAACAGATCGATCGTCTGAGAATATGACGCCGAGATTATAAAGACCGTCAGCGCCATCAGCATCGCGAGGAACACGGCCAGGTACTGATGGTGCCCGAGCGCGAGGAAGGCTTCCTCCGGACCGTAGCACGACGAGCTCAAGCCGTCGGAGCCGAGGCCGACCCACGCGAGAAACGCGACCAGCGAGAGACTATGGAAGATTTCGGGATCGCGGACGTCGCGTGGCGGCCCGATTAGGACGTCGCTCAACGTGCGCTTGCCCGATCTGTCGCCGGTTGGGCGGGTGGTCTTCGCGCCGATGGTCGGTGATGACATTCGAGTGTGCGGACGATTTTCCTAGTGCAATTTGCAAATCTACGGGAAAGTTAAAGATTGCGCAAAGCAATGCTCCGCCAACCCCGCGCAAGTATCAGACAGAGTAAGCGGCGCGCTGCAATCCGAGTTGATACCGCGTCGCATCGATCAGGTTCTGCATCAGCGCCAGCACGGTCATAGGACCGGTGCCACCCGGATTGAGCGTAATCCATCCCGCGACTTCCTTCACGGCTTCGAAATCGACATCGCCCGTGAATTTGCCGGGACCGACGCGCCTGAAGCCGACATCGATGACGCAAGCGCCCGGCTTCACCATGTCCGCAGTGATCAGGTAGGGCCGGCCGGTGTCGGCGCCGACGCATGGGATGAGAATGTCGGCCTCGCGGCAAATCGCGGCGAGATCGCGGGTGTGGCGATGGCACCAGGTGATTGTCGCGTTGCGCAGGCGTCCGCCGAGAATCAGCGCGGTCGGCTTGCCGGCGATATCGCTGCGCCCGATAACCACCGCGCGCGCACCATCGACAGGCACGTGATAGTAATCGAGCAGGGTGAGCACGCCGCGCGGAGTGCACGGAATAAAGCGTCCCCACTGACCGCGATAAAAGCCGCCGACGCTGGCCGAGCCAACGGCGTCGAGATCCTTCTCGGGCATGATCGCATCGAACAGCCGGAAGCGATCCACGGAATCAGGGATCGGCAACTGGAGCAGTATCGCATTGACGCGCGCGTCGGCGTTGAGCTCCTCGATCACACCGAGCAACGATTCCGTGGTCGCGTCCTCGGCCTTCATCCGCACCGTGCGGCTGTCGCATCCAAGCTCGGCGGCCACGCGCTGCTTGTTCTTCACGTATTGGCGCGAGGCGGGATCGTCGCCGACCAGGATCGCAGCCAGCGACGGCGTGCATCCGAACTTGCTCTTGAGTTCGTCGACGTTGGCACGCAACTCCGGCATCAGATGCGCGCTGAGCGCCCGGCCATCCATGATGATTGCAGCCATCGAGTATGAGTCGATTATAGCACTGGATCGCGCCGGGCAAGGCGTTGTGGACAGAAGTCGTGCGCTTGTTGGCAGATGACACGGAGCGTTCTCGTTCGACTGATGCAGGTCTGTTAAGATTTTGCCGCTGATGAATGCGCCCAAGCGCACTGTTCTGTTCGACCTTCACCAAAAACTCGGGGCACGGATGACGGTTTTCGGTGGCTTCGAGATGCCCGTCAGTTACAGCGGGATTATCGAGGAGCATCTTGCGGTCCGCAATTCGGCGGGAATTTTCGATCTGAGTCACATGGGTGAGTTTGAAATCAGCGGCCCGCACGCACTCGCGACGCTCGAGCGCGCGTTTACCAATTCCGCGGCGCGGCTCAAGCAAGGCCACGCGCAGTATACGATTATGTGCGCGGAAGAGGGCGGCACGATCGACGATCTGATCGTGTACCGCCTCGAATCCGAACGCTACATGCTCTGCGTCAACGCATCCAACATCGAAACAGATCGCGAATGGCTCGTCGAACTCAACGGCGGGCGTGCGAACTTCGAGGACGTGAGCGACGCGACCGCGCTGATCGCGGTCCAGGGGCCGGTGGCCGTCGCGATATTGGCCACGCTCGCTGATTTTCCAATTGCCGATGTCGCGCGCTTCGGCGTCGCCGGTGGACGAGTCGCGGGAATCACGTGCCTGGCGGCGCGCACTGGCTACACCGGCGAAGACGGCTTCGAGCTGTTCGTGGATAACGCCGGCGCGCGACAATTGTTCGAAGCGATTCTCGACTCGGGCGCCGCGGCCAATGCGAAGCCGGTCGGACTCGGCGCGCGCGACACGCTGCGGCTCGAAGCGGGGCTGCCGCTCTACGGTCACGAACTCGATCGCAATTCGTCGCCGCTGGAGGCGGACCTGGCGACGTTCGTGAAGCTGGGGCGTCCGTTCATCGGCGAAACTGCGCTTGCGGCGCAACGTAATCAAGGACTCAAGAAAACATTGATCGGATTGCAGACCGACGACGGCAGGATGGTCGCGCGCCAAGGCTACCGGGTGTTTCGAAACGGCGACGAAGCCGGCGTCGTGACCAGCGGGACGTTCGCGCCGTCGATTCAACGGCCGATTGCGATGGCCTATCTGGCACTCGGCGCTGCGAAAAATCCGCCGGCCGTGGGCGAGTCGCTCGAAGTTGAGATTCGCGAGCGCAAAACCCGCGCGACTATCGTGAAGCGACCGTTCTACAGGCACGATGAGCTGCGTGCGGCATCAACTGCGCGTGTGTGATTCAATCGTAGGTTGAGCGGAGAGGACAAATTGATTCGATGAGATTCATGCCACATACCGACAGCGACGTCGCGGCGATGCTCGAGACGATCGGCGCCAAGCATCTCGATGACCTCATCGAGCATGTGCCGGCGAACCTGCGCGCGAGCGCGACCATAAATCTCGACCGCGGACGCAGCGAAGCGGACGTGGTCCGCGAGATTTCAGCGCTCGCCGCCCGCAACACCGGCGCGTCGGGATTCGCGAGCTTCCTCGGCGCCGGCTACTATCGCCATTACGTGCCCGCCGCCGTGCGCGCCGTCATCGCGCGCGCCGAATTCGCCACCAGCTATACGCCGTACCAGGCCGAGGCGAGCCAGGGGACTACGCAGGCGATCTTCGAATTTCAGACGCTGATCACGCAACTCACTGCGATGGAAGTCGCCAACGCCAGCATGTACGACGGCGCGTCGGCGGCGGCGGAGGCGGTCCTGATGGCGCGCCGCCTGATGCCCAAGCGTCCGGTCGTCGCACTCTCGCGAGCGCTGTGGCCGGACTACCGAGCGACTATCCGCACGTACCTGAGCGCGCTGGACGGACTCGAGATCGTCGAAGTTCTTTTCGACGGCGCGACCGGCGCGACGAACATGGGCGCGCTCGATCGCATCGCGAACGATCGCTTGCTGTGCACTGTCACCGGCTATCCAAACGTGCTCGGCATAATCGAACCGCTCGGCGCGATTACGCAGATGACTCATCGCGCGGGCGCGCTCGCCATTTCGGCAACTGCCGAGGGAATAGCGCTCGGTCTGTTGCGCGCGCCGGGCGAACTCGGCGTCGATATTGCGGTCGGCGAGGGCCAGAGTTTCGGGCTGCCGCTTCAATTTGGCGGGCCTGGCGTTGGCTTCATGGCGGCGCGGATGACTCACATTCGCCAGATGCCCGGCCGGCTGGTCGGACAGACTCGCGATCGCGACGGCCGCCGCGCGTTTTGCCTGACGCTCAACACCCGCGAGCAGCATATCCGCCGCGAGCGGGCCACTTCGAATATCTGCACCAATCATTCACTGTGCGCGCTGGCCGCGACGGTCTATCTCTCGCTGATGGGTCGGACTGGACTGCGCGAACTGGCGGAGCGAAACGTCGAGCTGGCGCATCAGGCGGCCGCGGTGCTCGAGACTGCGGGCATGCGGCGACGCTTCTCGGGACCGTTCTTCAACGAGTTCGCGTTGAAGTTAATGAACCCGTCGGCGGCTCTGGAAGCCGCAGAGCGCAAGCAGATCCTCGCCGGCGTCACGCTCGGCGATGACTATCCCGAACTTTCTGACGCGCTCCTGGTATCAGTCACCGAAATGAATCGCGGCGATGAGTTCAGTCGGCTTGCGGCGGCAATTGCGGAGGTGCGGTGATGGCAAGTGCGGGCAGAATTCGCCCGGTCGCGGTGGTTGATACTCCTTCGACTCCCGACCGGATTGAGCCGGTGGCAGGCGTGCCGCTGATTTTCGAACTTTCATCCGAGGGCCGCCGTGGAACCGACCTGTCGCCGCGCTCTGCCGGCGAGCGCCGCGGCGCTGAGATCATCGGCGCGGAGCTTTGCCGAGAGGATCTTCCGGGCTTCCCCGAACTGAGCGAGCCGCAGGTGTTGCGGCATTTCTTGCGCCTGTCGCAGCTCAACTTCGCGCAGGCGCTGCAGTTCTATCCGCTTGGATCGTGCACGATGAAGTACAACCCGGTCGTGAACGACGAGCTGACGGCACTCCCGGGGATGGCGGGGCTGCATCCCGCGACGCCCGCGCATCTTGCGCAGGGCGCGTTCGAACTGATCGCCCGGATGGAAGCAGCGCTCGCCGAGATAACCGGCATGGACGCGGTGTCGCTCCATCCGGCGGCCGGCGCGCAAGGCGAGTTGACGGGCCTCCTGATGGTCCGCGCGTATCATCGCAAGCGCGGCGAGATGCGGCACAAGGTGATCATCCCGGATACGGCGCACGGCACCAATCCGGCCAGCTGCACGCTCGCGGGCTTCGAGGTGATCGTCGCGAAATCGAATCGCCGCGGCTTCCTGGAAGCGGCTGAGGTCCGCCGGCTGGTGAGCGACGACGTGGCCGCGATGATGGTCACCAACCCGAATACGCTCGGAATCTTCGAGCCAGAAATCCAGGAGATCGCGGCGGCGTTGCACGAGCGCGGCGCGATGCTCTATCTCGACGGCGCGAACATGAACGCACTGCTCGGCGTTGCGAAGCCCGGGCATATGGGCGCAGACATTGTCCAGCTGAATTTGCACAAGAGTTTTTCGACTCCACACGGCGGCGGCGGACCGGGCGCGGGACCGGTCGCCGTGAAAAGACATCTCGAGCCGTTCCTGCCGTTGCCTCGACTGAAGCATTCGAGCGTCGGCTATGAATTCGACAATGTTCGGCCCGACTCGATCGGTCGGATGCGATCGTTTCACAATAACTTCGGAATGATCGTCCGCGCGTACGCATACATCCTCGCGCTCGGCGGCGACGGCCTCGGAATGGCGAGCCGGCTCGCGATTCTCGGCGCGAACTACGTGCGCAAGCGGCTGCAGCCGCACTTCCCAAGCGCGACCGGCGAGCCGTCGATGCATGAATGCGTGCTGTCGCACGACCTCGAGAAGCGCGCCGGCGTGAGCACGCTCGAAATCGCCAAGCGTCTGCTCGATTTCGGAATCCATCCGCCGACGATCTATTTCCCGCTGGTGGTGCCGGGGGCGCTGATGATCGAACCGACCGAGACCGAGAGCAAGGAAATTCTCGACAGCTTCGTCGAGGCGATGGAACAGATTTACGACGAAGCGCTGAACGATCCCGAGCGCGTCAAGAACGCGCCGCAGACTTTGCCGGTCTCGCGCGTGGACGAGGCGCTGGCCGCCCGCCGCCCGATACTGCGGTGGGAGAAGAAATCCTAGCGACGCGTTTTGGCGACGCGCGCCATCTCCAACGCTCGCTGGTAGTCCTCGGGCGTGTTCACGTTGAAGAAGCTGGTGAGTTGCGGGTCGATTGTTTTTAGTTCCCGTTCGCCGACCTTTCTCGCATTGATCGCGCTAGCGCTGGCGGTTAGCCGCTTTTCGCCGCTCGCCTCGAGCGACGCGATCGCATTTGCACATTGCTTGCGATAGACCGCGTGCAGCGGCTGCAGCTTGCCGCCGACTTCCGGAATCACCGCGTCAAAGTCATCGAGCATTGCGACCAGGTCAGCCGCTACGTCGGAATTCAACAGCGGCAGATCGCATGAGCATGCGAAGGCGACGCCGTGCTCGAGCGCGTTCAGGCCACGCCGAAGCGCGTCGAGCGGGCCCGCGAACGCGGTCTCGTCGTGAACGATCTTCAAGCCTGGAATCTCGATGCGAGGTTGCCCGGCCGACTCGGGTGCCGCGACGATCACCACTTCGTCGAACCACCATTTGAGCTCGATGACGATCCTGGTGAGCAGCGGGATGCCGCCGAAGTCGAGCGCGGCCTTGGGCTGGCCCATCCGAGAGCTTTGCCCTCCCACCAGCACGATCGCGCCGGCTTCCTTTGCTGATGACACGCGATGAGTGTAAAGCCTGCTCGATCGACGCGCCAGCGTTTAGGCAGCGACCTTGGTCTCCGGCGCGCGATTTGCGCGGAGCTCGGTGCCTATGATGCGCAACGCCTCGGGATGAAAGATGAGTGCGAGGTGCCCGACGTTGTGGAGCGTCACGATTCGCCCGAACGCGGCGCTATTCATCAGTGATTCAATCGGCGCAGGCACGATCGGGTCGTCGTCGCCGAAAATCCCGAGCTCCCGCGGACTCCATTGACCGTACGAATACGGCGAGCCGAGCGTGATGAGTGATCGCACTGCGCGTTGCGGAGCGCCAGCCGTGTAGCGCCGCGCCACGGTGCCGCCGAGGCTGTGACCGATTAGATGAGCGCCGTCGCCGCCGGACTTTTCCTCTGCGACGCGTCCCAGTTGCGCCGCAGAATCAGCGAGCGTCTGCCATCGCGGGTACTCGAAATACGAAACGTTGTCGAACCCCGCCAGCCGAATATACGCGCCGAGCGCCAGAAGGTTGGCGCGGCTGCCGCCGAAGCCGTGCAGCAGTATTACGGGTTCGCTCGACGGCTCGCAGAAGTACGGCTCGCCCCTTCTCACCAACCAATCCAGTGGATAGGAACCGATCAACGCGCCCGCCGCTGCGATTTCAGTAATGACAGTTCTCGAGTTCACTATTCTTTCTCCCCTCCCGCCTCCGCACCCTTGCTCCGAGTAGAAGGTAATCACACCGTATCTCTACGGCAACCGGCTCGAACGGCGGGTTTGCGCGTGCGCGGGTGACCGGCGCACAATGCCAGACGCGACGCCCCACCCTCTCTTCCGCGATACGGCGCCCAACTGAGTTGAGTGAGGATGATCTGGGAACCTAACCCCTAACCCCTTCCCGAGCGGGAAGGGGAACCAGAAGTTGGAGGTGGTGAGTCGTCATGACCGAAGCCAAGCGGGAATCCAAAGGACCGGTGCGCGGATACTTCTTTGACAAATCAGTGGTCGTGACCGGCGCGTCGAGCGGCATCGGCCATGACGTAGCGCTCGCGTTCGGCGAACAGGGCGCGCAGGTTGCGCTGCTCGCTCGCAGGCGCGTGCAGCTTGAAGAACTCGCGCACAAAATCAACAAGGCCGGCGGCAAGGCGCTCGCGCTCGATTGCGACGTGACCGATCGCGCGCGCGTGTTCTGGGCTATCGAGCAGGTCAAGGAAGCCTTCGGCAAAGTCGATATCCTGATCAACTCGGCGGGCTTGCTGATCGCCGATCCGGTCGTAGATATGCGCCCCGAAGATCTCGAAAAAATGATGGCGGTGAACGTCTTCGGCGCGCTCAACGCGATGCAGGCGGTGCTGCCCGTGATGCGCAAGGCCAAGTCGGGCAACATCGTGAACATCTCGTCGCTGGCGGGACGCCGAGGAGTCCCGCCGCTCGGCGGCTACAGCTCGACCAAGTTTGCGCTGGTCGGAATGACGGAAGCGCTGCGCGTCGAGCTGTTCAACACCGGAATCAAAGTCTCGCTGGTGATGCCCGGGGTGATCGACACGCCGATGGCGCGCAGCGCGCTCAAGCACGATTCGCTCAAAGGCGTGTCGGCCATGATGGCGATGCCGCCTCGTTGGGTGACGTGGGCGGTGCTGGCGGCGGCCGCGTTCGGGCTGACAGAAGTGGACGTGCCTCCTGGCGCCGCGGTCGCGGAAAAACTCGCGTCGCTGTTCCCGGGCGTCACCGACGCGCTGCTCAGCGTCGGCACCAGGGTCATGCAGGGCGCCGCGACGTTCATGGGCGGCGGCAACGCCAAGTCAGAACACAAAGCTAAGTCTTAGACGTTGGGAAGGTGGTGGGGACCTGAAATGCGCGTAGCCGATCGAAATCTCGCGGAGGTCTGGGATCAGGGCTTTACCATCGTCGAGAACTTCCTGGATCCGGATACGCTCGCGGCGGCTCAGCAAGCCCTGCGGGACATCTATCCCAGGCCCGAGGACTATTTCAGAGCGCCCGAGAACCATCCCGAGTTCAGTCGCGGGCAATTTGCCGGATTGCGATTGTTCCCCTACAACTCATGGGCGCTGAATCGCCTCGCGGTGTATCCCGATCTCGTTGACAGCGCGGAGCGCCTGCTCGGAACTCAGGACCTGGAGATTTACAAGATCGAGTTGTGGGCAAAGTACTCCGGAGCCGTCAACTACGATCAGTTTCATCATCGCGACTATGGAAATCACAATCTGGTCGTGCCGCGCGCGGATCGTCGGCACACGCAAATGACGACCTTCATGCTGCTCTCTGACGTAACCGCGGATGATGCGCCGACCAAACTGGTCCCGTTGAAGTTCTCGCGAGAGCTGCCGCTCTCAACGCGCGCAATGCGATTCGGCGAGCTGTTCGACGACGAGGTCGCGGCGACGGCTCCGGCGGGTAGCCTGCTGATCTACAAGACCGACGTTTTTCATCGTGGTTCCGATTTCATTGGTGCTAACCGCTCGCGTTTCATGATGCTAGTCGATTTTCAGCAGCGAGGCTGGCGTTGGCAGGGAAAGATGAGCTGGCCGCATCGTGCGGATGCGCCCGGCATGCGCGAAACAATCGTGCGCATGACGCCGCGCGAGCGCGACCTTTTCGGCTGGCCGCCGCCGGGAAGCGAATACTGGAATGAACAGACTATCGCAGATGTCGCGGCGCGATACCCCGGATTGGATATGACGCCCTACCTCAAATCCTCGAATCCTACATGAAGTAGGGCTTCGACATTTCGTCGAACTTGCCGTACATCAGCCAGACACGGACGTTGAACGCGTGCGGATGCTCGACGGGCTCGCGGCCCACCGTCTTTAGACCGAGCTGTTTGTACATCTCGTAGAGAGGCTCGACCGGATTCGTGATCAGCAGCTTGGGGCGGCGCGAGAAGACGAACAATCGTGCGGTGTCGGACATCAGCTTGACGAGACCCTTGCCCTGGTAGGTCGGGTCGATGACCATGCCGCCGAACTCGAACACTTCCGACGCATACAGCCCCTTGAACAACTGCGGCGGATACAAATGGCCGAGCGTCAGCGGCGCGTCCGCCAGGCATCGCGCCCAGAACGCGCCAATCAGCGGCGGTCGGCGGCGCTCGCTACCCTGACCCACCGAGTAAAGTCCGAAATGGATCGCGAGCGGCCATAGCAGCACGTGCACGCGTTTTTCCTGCACGTTCAGCATCTTCCAGGTTCGTTTGTGGAGCGCGGCGAGCTCGCGCAAACCCAACGGAGTTCCGATCGGACGAACCTCGAGGCGCGCTTCAAAGGCCGACACCTTTGGTGGGCGCAGCGGAGGACCTTTAGGCGCACGCGCTTCGCGCCGGGGCTCTTCCGGCTCGAGCGCTTCTGCGGGGGTAGGTTGTTCGGAGGGTGTCTCGGCCTGAGGTGGATCCGCCCGACGGGGCGTCAGCGACGAGAGCATCGCCGCGATCGGATCGTCGTCCTTTTCGGGCACCATCAAGTGAACCCCGCCGCGCCGCCCGATTCTGGCGACGCCGATAACCGCCCAACCTAATGTGCCGTCTCTCGCGACGGCCCATCCTGACTCCTCAAGGCTCACGCCAGCCGCAATCGGTGCGGCTCGACGCCAACCTGCTCACTTCCATAAATCATAAGGAATCGAATGGTCAAGCGAAACCATATTTAAACGTCCAAATCGTGATTTTTTTACATTCCTTAATCGTGGCCGGTCAGCAAAAAAGGAAAGGGCGCCCCCGTTGGGACGCCCTTCGCTGGCGATTCGAAGTGACTTCGGTCTTATCCAATCTTCGCGTAAACCGACTTGATCTGAGTGTACAGATCGATCGCGTATTTGCCGAGCTCGCGGCCGAAGCCCGACTGCTTGTAGCCGCCGAACGGAGACATCGGATCGATCATCCCGTAAGTGTTGATCCAGACCGTGCCGGCTTTCAGCTTGCGCGCGACAGTCAGAGCGCGGTTGATGTCCTTGGTCCAGACCGCGGCGGCCAACCCGTAGGTCGTGTCGTTGCCCTGCAGGACGACGTCGGCTTCGTCCTTGAACGGGATCGCCGAAGCGACCGGGCCAAAGATTTCCTCGCGCGCGATCTTCATCTGATTGTTCACGCCGGTGAAGACCGTCGGCTGGATGAAGTAGCCGGCTTCCTGGTTGCCCGGCTCTCCGCCGGTCTTGGCCTTGGCGCCCTCCGCCTTGCCGGTCTTCAGATATCCCTTGACGCGATCGTGCTGTTCCTTGGAAACGAGCGGGCCCATGCGCGTGTTAGGATCCAGCGGATTGCCGAGGGTCAGGCCCTTGGCCATCTGCGACAGCGAATCGGTGAACTGCTCGTATACGCTTTCCTGAACGAACACGCGCGAGCCGGCGCAGCACACCTGCCCCTGGTTCATGAAGATCCCGAGTGCGGAGCCGAACACTGCGGACGGCATGTCAGCGTCGGGGAAGATGATGTTGGGCGATTTGCCGCCGAGCTCGAGCGATACTCGTTTCAAGTTGCCGGTGGACGCCTGCAGGATCAATTTGCCGACTTCGGTCGAGCCGGTGAAGGCAACCTTGTCGATGTCGGGATGCTCGGCGATCGAGCTACCCGCGCCGGGACCGAAGCCCGTGACGATTTGCACGACGCCTTCGGGCAGACCGGCTTCGCAGATAAGCTCGCCGAGGCGAATCGCCGTCAGCGGAGTCTGCTCGGCGGGCTTCAGGATGACGACGTTGCCGCAGGCCAGCGCCGGCGCAATCTTCCACGACGCCATCAGCAGCGGGAAATTCCACGGAATGATCTGCCCGCACACGCCGACCGGCTCGCGAAGCGTGTAGTTGAACATCGAGGGATCGGACGGATTGGTGTCGCCATAAATCTTGGTGGCGAAGCCCGCGTAGTAGCGGAAGGTCTCGGCGGCGCCCGGGATGTCGATGTTGCGGGACTCGAACAGCGGCTTCCCGTTGTCGAGCGTCTCGAGCTCGGCCAGCTCGTCGGCATGCTTGTCGATAAGCTCCGCAATCTTCAGCAGGAAGTGCGTGCGCGCGTGCGGGCTGAGAGTCGCCCACTTGCCGTCCTCGTAAGCTTTGCGCGCGTGCTTGACGGCCTCGTCCACGTCGGCCTTGTCGCCCTCGGCGACGAGCGCCAGCACCTGCTCGTTGGACGGGTTGAGGGTCTCGAAAGTCTTGCCCGACTTCGAGGGCACCCACTTACCATTGATGAGAAGTTTTTTGGGTGAACTCTTGAGAAACTCAAGCGCCGCGCTCGACTTGGCGCCGCGAGTCGCCGATTCCAATGACGATGATACTGATGCTGATGACATATTTCGTAATCTCCTGTCGGTGATGTGTCAGAGCGGTATAGAGCCTGCTTAACACTCGCACCTTAGTAAATCGAGACGTATTCGGCAAAGAGAAAAGTGGGCGTGCGGCCCTTGCTATTGCTATTGTGACCGCAATCGCATCAGTGGCAGTCAAGCAAACACCCCTCATCGCGCAATATCTCAGCGTTAAACAACGGGTCCCCGACGCGATCCTGTTCTTTCGCCTCGGCGACTTCTACGAGATGTTCTTCGAGGACGCCGAAGTCGGCGCGCGCGTGCTCGATATCCAGCTCACCTCGCGCAACAAGGACGGCGTGCCACTGTGCGGCGTGCCCTACCATTCCGCGGAACCATACATCGCCAAGCTGCTGAAGGCGGGTCACAAAGTCGCCATCTGCGAACAGGGCACGCCCGACCCCAAAACGCCCAAGCTGATGCCGCGGCAAATCGTCCGCGTGATCACTCCCGGCACCGTCGGCGAAGAGATGGTGCTGACGGCCGCCGAGAAGAGCTACCTGGTCGCAGTCACGGGCGCCGAGGGGACAGGGTTCACGTTGGCGGCGCTCGACGTCTCGACGGGCGAATTTCTCGCCACGCAGGTTCGCGAGTCGGCCACGCTGCGCGAGGAAGTCGCGCGAATCGCGCCGCGCGAAATAGTAGTCGCCGGTGAAGATCGTGAGTTGGCTGCGCTCCTCAGCGATCTGAACTGTCCTCTGACGACGCTCGATCGTGAATCGTTCAGCGCCGAGCGTGCGACCGTCGCGTTCTCGAATCGCTTCGCGGACACAGCCGCGGACCTACACGAATCGATTGCGCACACGGCGGGAATCGCGCTGCTCTACGTTGAAGATACTTTCGGCCGCGACCTCGCGCATATCGCGACGCCGCGCCTCTACCGCATCGCCGAGTACATGCTGGTCGACGAGACCACGCGGCGTCATCTCGAACTGATCGCGTCGACCGACGGCGCGCGCAAGGGCTCATTGCTGTCGATTCTCGACGAGACCCTGACCGCAGTCGGCGCGCGCACGCTATCCAACTGGATCATCTATCCGCTGCTTGCACTCGACGCGATCCAGGCGCGGCACGACGCACTCGAAGAACTCTTCGACGCTGACCTGGGCGGCACTCTTGCGGAATCGTTGAAGCGAATCGGCGACCTCGAGCGGCTGGCGGGACGAATCGGCGCGATGCGCGCGTCGCCGCGCGATTGTCTCCGCCTTGGCGACGCGCTCGGCGCAGCGGATCTGCTCAAGCAAGCGATGGGCGCGCTCAGGAGCTCTCTTATCCGCGAACAGGCCGCGCGAATCTCGCCGATGCCAGCATTGGTCGCGCAAATCGCGGCGACGCTGTCCGATGAGCCGCCCGTGAATCCGCGCGACGGCAACGTGATTCGCGCCGGCCTCAGCGCCGAGGTCGACGAACTTCGCAGCCTGGCTTCTGGAGCCCGCGGCGTGATCGCGAAGCTGGAGGCCACGGAGCGCGCGCGCACCGCCATTCCGTCGCTCAAGGTCCGCTACAACAATATTTTCGGCTACTACATCGAGGTGACGAAGCCCAATCTCGAGCGCGTGCCCGCCGACTACGAGCGCAAGCAAACGCTGGTCAGCGCCGAGCGCTTCACCACACCCGCGCTCAAGGAACTCGAGCGCAAAATCCTGACCGCGGAATCGGCGCTCAAGGAACTCGAGCTTCAAATTTTTACGAAGCTGCTCCGCGACCTGCAGTCGCACGCCGCCGCGATCCTCGAAACCGCTCGCGCCGTTGGCGAATTCGACGCGATCATGTCGCTGGCGAAAGTCGCGCGGCATCGCGGCTACGTGCGCCCCACTATCAACACCGGCCTGCGGATTCGCGTGCGCGACGGACGCCATCCGGTGCTCGAAGCCGGGATGCGCGCGGGCGAGTTCGTGCCCAATGACCTCGACGCGGAGCCCGACACGCGCCAAATCCTGCTGATCACCGGTCCCAACATGGCCGGCAAATCGACATATCTCCGCCAGGTGGCGCTGATTGCGATCATGGCGCAAATCGGCGGCTTCGTTCCCGCCGCCGAGGCGACGATCGGGCTAATCGATCGCGTGCTGACGCGAATCGGCGCGCGCGACGAACTTCGCCGCGGCGAGTCCACCTTCATGGTCGAGATGAGCGAGACGGCCCGCCTGCTCAAGGGGCTCTCCGAGCGCAGCCTGCTGCTGCTCGACGAGGTCGGCCGCGGCACCAGCACTTTCGACGGCCTTGCGATCGCGTGGGCCGTCGCCGAGTACCTGCACGATCAAACCCGCGCCAAGGTGCTGTTCGCAACGCACTTCCACGAGCTGACCGACCTCGCCCGCGAGCGTCCGCGCGTCAAGAACCTGAGCATGGCGGTGCGCGAATGGGGCGACGAGGTGATTTTTCTGCGCCGCGTCATCGAGCAGCCGTCGTCGCGAAGTTACGGAATCGAGGTGGCGCGGCTGGCAGGATTGCCCGATTCGATCATCACCCGCGCGCGCGAAATCCTCGCCAACCTCGAGCAGGGCGAATTGGACGAAGCCGGGATGCCGCGAATCGCCCGCGATCGCCGCGCCGCGACCCCAGCGCCTCAGCTCGGCTTGTTCTCGCCAAGAGACGAACGCATCGTCGATGAAATCCGAGCACTCGACGTCGAGCGCATGACCCCGATGGACGCCCTGAACGCCCTCGCCCGCCTCGCGTCGCGCCTCAAGAAGGAAAGGTAAGCGCCTCAAGGGCGTGGCGATTGCTCCCGGCGGCGGCTATCCTTGATTGCTGGGCAGGGTTGCGGCGATGCGGAAATTGATGGCGGTTGCGGTCGCGACGGCGGCGATTTGCGCGATGGTTTCTCGCGCGCGTGCCGCTGTTCCCGCATCAGTTCTGACTTCAGCGCGAATTGAGCATCGCGGCCCGACCCTCGAACTGCACTTCGGATTCAGCGGCACCGCGCCGCGGCTCGATCTCCGCACGCATGGCAGCGAACTCTGGATCGAACTGGCGCGCACGCGCATCGCGATACCGGCGCGCCCGCTCTTTGGCTACGAAACGGCGCCGCTCGCAACCGTCCGCGTTATCGAGTCTGACGGCAATTCGCGAATCGTCGTCGAGATGATCGGCAAGGCCGACTACGCCGCCGCGCGCCTCAAAGGCGGAAACGAAATAGTGCTGCGGGTCGCAACCGCCGGAGCGGATCCGAATATCGCGGCGCCGATAATCGTTCATGACGACGCCCCGCCTCGCCCTGCCGCGTCTATCGCGCGTCCGGTGGTATTCGCGCCTGCGGAGAACCCTCGTCCCGTCTCTCTCGCGCAACCGGTCGCGCCTGCCAATGTGAATGACGCCAATCGTCAGGCGGGCCACTTCCTTGTAATGATCGATCCCGGTCACGGCGGCTATGATCCCGGAACCCAATCGTCCGCCGGCGCGCTGGAGAAGGACCTCGCGCTGCAGATCGCGACGCGCCTCAAAGCCGCTCTGGAAGCCGGCGGCATCCGCGCCGAACTCACGCGCTCGACCGACGTTTTCATCAGTCTTGCCCAGCGCACCCAGATTGCGAACAGCGCCGGCGCGGATCTTTTCGTTTCGATCCACCTCAATTCCAGTCCCAATACCGACACCACGGGAATCGAGGTCTACTACCTGAACAACACCACCGACCGGGCGACGATTCGGCTCGCGCGAATGGAGAACGCCGGCGCCGACGGCTATGGCGCACCGAATGACTCCAACTTAAACTACATCCTGACCGACCTGCGCCAGAACTATAAGGCGATAGAAGCCGCTTCTCTGGCCAGGATGATCGACGCGCAGACAGTCGCCGATCTCGATGCAGGACTTGGACTGAACGTGAACGCGCTGGGAGCGAAGATGGGACCATTTTACGTGCTGGTCGGCGCGCATATGCCGGCGGTGCTGGTCGAGTGCGGCTTCATGTCGAACCCTCGTGAAGCCGCGCAGCTCGAGTCAGCGCAATATCAGGACGTGCTCGCCGGCGCGATCGCCTCGGCGGTGGCGCATCACTTCGACGCCGACCTGGCGGTGGGAGATCTGTGAGTCTCGTCACCGGCGCTAATCGCGCCGAGCCTGTCGCAGCCAATGTATCGCCGCGCGGTCAGGCCGCGCTGCTCGCGCAATTCGTCGCCAGCAAGACCCCCGGCCTCAGCGCCCGCGCTTATCTCGATTCGGTCCGCGCCGAGCTCGCCGAGCGCAATTTCGCCGGTGCAAGTGGCAGCGAAATCACGGCTGCGATGACGGTCGCGATGGACGATCTGCTGCGCGCGCTGTTTTACTATGCGGACGCCGAGCATGGCCGGCGCGCTCCCAAGCTCAACCAGAAAATTTCCGTCGTGGCGCGCGGCGGCTACGGGCGCGGCGAGTTGAATCCGCAGTCCGACGTCGACCTGTTGTTTTTGCACGACTACAAGCGCGGTCCGTACGCCGAAATCGTCACCGAAATAATGTTGCATGCGCTGTGGGACGCTGGACTCATTGTCGGACACGGAGTTCGTACAGCGAAGGAGTGCGTACGGCTCGCCAACGACGACCTGAAGGAGAAAACCGCGATCCTCGACGCGCGCTTCCTCTGCGGCGACGAAAAACTCTACGCCGATCTCGACAAGCTGCTGATCGCCGAGGTGTTGAATCGCAACCAGGACAAATTTTTCGCCACCAAGCTCGAGGAAAGCCGCAAACGCCACGCCCAGTATGGCGATTCGATCTACCTGCTCGAGCCTCAGATCAAGGAAGGCGAAGGCGGGCTGCGCGATCTTCACACCGCGATGTGGCTGGCGAAGGTCAAATATAAAGTCCATTCGCTCGAAGAGCTGGTGCAGAAGGCGGTCATCACCGAGCCCGAAGCGGCCGAAGTGATCGAGGCGCGCGATTTCCTCTGGCGCGTGCGCAATTCCCTCCATTTTCTGACCGGGCGCCATTTCGATCAGCTTACTTTCGAGATGCAGGAACGAATCGAGCCGATCCTCGGCTTCAAGCCCGAGGAAGGACAGGCGGCTGGCTCCGCATTGATGCGCGCGTACTACCAGCACGCGTCGACGATCCATCGCTTCGCCGAGGGTTTGATCGCGCGCGTGACTGAGAACAGTGGCGGCGGGCGATTTTTCCACCGCACGCCGACCCGCAAGATACGCCCCGGCGTAATTGTTCAGGGCAAACTGCTGAGCATCGCCGCGCCCGATTTCTTCAAAAGCGATCCACTCAACTTGATCAAGATTTACGCCGACTGCCAGGCGCAGGACGTGAGCCTGTCAGGCAGCACGTATCAGTTGGTGCGCGACAATCTCGGCTTGATCGACGACGACATGCGCAGTGACCCGCGCGTCGCCGAAGCGCTGATGACGATTCTCTCCGCTCGCCAGCGCGTCGCCGATACGCTCGAGGCGATGCATCTGTCGGGCGTGCTCGGCGCGATAATCCCCGAGTTCGGCAACCTCTACGCGCGCGTTCTGCACGACCTCTACCATATCTACACCGTCGATCGGCATTCGCTGGTGGCAGTCCGCGAGCTCGAACGCTTGCGCACGGGCGAGTTCAAGGATCCGACGCCTTTGCTCACCGAAGTCGCGCGCGAGCTCGATCATCTGCCGCTCGTGTTCCTCGCGCTGCTGCTCCACGACATCGGCAAGGGCCACGGCCATGACCATCACGAGCGCGGCGCCAGCCTGACCGCGGAAGTTTCGCAGCGGCTTGGACTGAACAGCGAGGAGATCGACCTGGTCGTGTTCCTCGTCCGCAACCATCTGATGATGTCGCAGGTCGCGCAGAAGGGCGACCTTGACGATCACACCACCGTCGAAGAATTCGCGCGCACCGTCGGCTCGATCGATCGCCTCAAGGCACTCTACCTGCTGACCTACGCCGACATGCGCGCGGTCGCGCCCAAGGTCTACAACAACTGGCGCGACATGCTGCTGAGCGATCTCTACTTGCGCGCGCTCAAGGTTCTCGAGCAGGGCGATCGCGAGGCGGTCGATCCCGCGCGCCGCCTGGCTACCGTCAAAGCGGCTGTCCGCGAGACTCTGCTCGCCGCGTCGGCTCCTGAAGCGGACGTCACAGCGTTCCTCGACGGGATGCCCGACCGCTACTTCTTCACGGTGCCGGAAGACGACATCCCGCTGCACTTCGACTTGATGCGCTCGCTCGACGACCGTCCGCTGGTCTGTCGCATCAGGCATTTCCCGGAATTGGAGTTCAGCGAGTTTATCGTCGTGACGCACGACCAGCCGGGACTCTTCTCGATGATCGCGGGCGCGCTGACCGCCAACAATCTGAACATCCTGTCGGCCCGGATCACCACGCGCACCAACGGTATCGCGATGGACGTGTTCCGCGTATCGCATCAGATGGGCGAAGGCTCGATGGCGCTGGAGGACGACCGGTGGCTGCGCGTCGAGCACGATCTCGAGCGCGTCATCACCGGCCAGCAGGACATCGCGGCGCTGGTCGCGGCGGCGCATCATGTGCAGAGCGCCGGCCGCAAGTTCGTGCGCCATGTGCCGACCGAAGTTACTGTCGATAACCGCACCTCCGAGCAGTTCACCGTCATCGACGTTTTCACGCAGGACCGCGTCGGCCTGCTGTTCGCGATCACCCACACCCTTTTCCGGCTCGGCTTGCGGATTCACCTCGCGCGGATCTCGACCAACGCCGATCAGGCGCTCGACGTCTTCTACGTGAGCGATCGCGCGGGCGGAAAAATCGAAGATCTCGATCGGATGCGCGAACTCCGCGCCTCGTTACTCGAAAAGGTCGAACAGAATCCCCGCGCCGGAGCACCCGCGTGAGCGCCGCCGGCTGGGACGAGCTGATCGATCGGCATTTGTCGCGCCAGGCCGTCGAGCGCGGGCTCAGCCGCCACTCGATGGAAGCATACGCGCACGATCTCAGCCTTTTTCAATCATGGTGCCGCGAGGCCGGCTTGACGCCGGCGCAACTCGACGCCGCCGCACTCACTGCGTACCTCGAAGCGCTCGCGGACCAGGGCTTCGCCGTCAGTTCGCAACGCCGGCACCTCGCCAGTCTGCGCGGGCTCGCGCGCGAGCTGGTCGACGAGAAAATTATCGAACGCGATCCGGCGCCGGCCGTGAAGTTGAGGCCGCATCCGCGCAAACTCCCGCGGACTCTCTCGTCTGGCGACATCGAAAATCTCATCGCCGCGATCGACGCGCATGATGCCCGTGGACTACGCGACCGCGCGATGCTCGAAATGGCCTACGGGTGCGGGCTGCGCGTTTCGGAGCTGGTCGGCCTGCAACTGCATCAGGTGAATCTCGCCGCCGGCGCCGTCGTGGTGCTCGGCAAGGGCAGCAAGGAGCGGATGGTGCCGATGGGCGGCGCCGCGATTCGCGCGCTGAAGGCCTACCTCGAGCGACGCGATGAAATTCTGAATCCAGCAGCCGACGACCAGCGCGGCAGGAAGAAGGTTCCGCGCCGCGTCTCCGCGGTTTTCATCACGAGGCTCGGCCGCGCGATGACCCGGCAGGGATTTTTCAAAGCGCTGAAAGGATGGGCCGCGACCGATCCGCGACTCGCGTGGATCAGCCCGCATACCTTGCGCCATTGCTTCGCCACGCATCTGCTCGAGGGCGGCGCCGATCTCCGCGCCGTGCAGGAAATGCTCGGCCACAGCGACATCTCGACCACGCAGATTTACACGCATCTCTCCAAGAGCCACCTGCGCAAGGTCCATCGCACCTTTCATCCGCGCGCGACGCGCGCCGTCGCAGCGGAAGGTACTGACTGACTTGGGCGATCTGAACGGAACCATCGCGACCATCTGTATCGTCGCGCCGCCCATCATGTTCGCGATCATCGCGCATGAGGTGATGCACGGCGTGGTAGCGCTGCGCCTTGGCGACGATACCGCCCTTCGCGCCGGCCGCCTCACGCTGAATCCGATTTCGCACGTCGATCTTTTCGGCACGATTATCCTGCCGTTCGGGCTGTATCTGTTTGGTCTGCCGGTGCTCGGCTACGCGAAGCCGGTCCCCGTTGATTTTCGCGTGTTGCGCGGAGGCAGGAGCGGCATGTTGAAGGTCGCGGCCGCCGGGCCGCTGACGAACTTCGTGCTGGCAATCGTGAGCGGACTTCTGCTGCGCCTCTTGCCGGCGCTCATGCACGGCGCGCTCGGCGCCACGGTCGTCGTACCGCTTGCTCGGATGCTGCAGGCGTCAGTTATCGTCAATGTCGAGCTGGGAGTCTTCAATCTCTTTCCCGTGCTGCCGCTGGACGGCGGGCGGGTGTTGTTCAGCATCCTGCCGATCGCCGCCGCGCGCGCCTACGCGCAGACCGAGCGTTACGGCTTCCTTGTACTGCTGGTGCTGCTGTATACGCATTGGCTGGATGTTGCGATCTATCCGATCATGAACATGGCGTTGGGTGCGATCTCCTGGATGGTGCAACTTTGAGCGACGAAAACGAATCCAGCACGCCGCCGAGGCTCGCGGCCGACGCCGGCGTCCGTTTCCGGCTCCCGATTTACGAAGGACCGCTCGACCTGCTGCTGCATTTGCTTAAGCGCGCCGAGCTCGACCCGCACGAAGTCACCGCCAGCGTTATCACCGAGCAGTATCTCGCATGGCTCGAACTTCTCGACCAGTTGAACCTCGACGTGGCGGGCGAGTACCTCGTGATGGCGGCAACGCTGCTGTTGATCAAGTCGTTTGCGATGCTGCCGCATCCGGAGCTCGCCGATACCGAAGAGGCCGAGGAGCTCAAACGCGACCTGGTCGAGCGGCTGCTCGAATATCAGCGCTATCGCGAGGCTGCTGAAAAACTTTCGGAGCGTGCCATCCTCGGCCGCGACGTTTTCACCACGCCCGGCGAGAGCGCGCCCGAAGACGCCAACTCCCGGCAGTACACGGTTTCGATTTTCGACCTGGTCGAGGCGATTGGCGCCGTGCTCAAGCGCGTCGCCGACAAGACTCCGCGCGCAATCGAGCTGCGCGACATCCCGGTGGCGGAGTGTATCCCGCGAATCATGCGCGCGCTGGAAGGCGCGGGACGAATCCAGTTCGCCGCGCTGTTCGAGGACGCGAACGATCGCTCGCTGGTAATCGCGACGTTTATGGCGCTGCTAGAGCTGATTCGCCGGCGCGAAGTTCGCGCCTTTCAGGAAGTGCGCTTCGGCCCGATTGTTCTCGAGCGCGCCGCCGCGGCATGAACAGAGGTTTTTTTGAGTGGAAGAAGAACGATTGAAGTCAATTCTCGCGAGCCTGCTGTTTGCGGCCGGCGAGCCGGTCTCGATTGCGCGGCTGGCCGCTGTGTTTGACGACGTGCCGCGCGCGACCGTGCAGAAGGCGCTAGCCGCGATGGCCGCTGAGTACGTCGCCGAAAACCGCGGCATCGTAATCGACGAAGTCGCCGGCGGCTACCAGATGCGCACGCCGAAAGATCACGCCGGGTACGTTCGCAAGCTGCTCGCCGCCAGGCCGCCGCGCTTAAGCCGCCCGCTGATGGAGACCGTCGCGATAATCGCCTATCGACAGCCGATCACGCGCCCCGAGATAGAACAGTTGCGCGGCGTTGACACGGGCGGCGTGCTCGAAACGCTGCTCGAAAAACGCCTCGTCAAGATTGCCGGCCGCAAGGACGCGCCGGGACGCCCGATAATCTACGAGACGACCGGCGAGTTCCTGGAATTGTTCGGACTGAAGGACCTCGAAGGCCTGCCCGACCTTTCCGAGTTCCGCGAAATCGAGCGCGCCGTCGAGCAGGCCAACACCGGGCCAGTGGAAGGTATCGAGACTCATCCCGAGGATTCCGCAACGCCGGACACATCAGAAGAGGATCCGGCGGCGTCCGACGACGACAAAAACGAAAATTCGCACTGACGCGTCCTCACTTCGAAGGTAGGATTAATAGACGATGTATCGATCTCGGCTGCTGATATTCGTAGCGCTGATTTCGTTTGCCTTCGCGGGATCGTCGCTCGCTGAGCAAAAGGCGCCGACGGCTCCCGAGAATGACCCGCTCTACATGCGCGTCATCGCGGCGCCCTACCCGCCCGAGGCGCAGATCCTCGACGGCGCCGATCACCGGCATTCGGCATACGAATTGTACGTCACGAATTTCGGCAGGACGCCGCTGAAAGTCACCAAGCTGGACGTTACTGGAAAAGACGGCGACAAGCTTGTCGTGAATCAGTCCGCCAGCGGCCCGCAACTGGCCGCGATGTTCGTGCCGGCCACTGGTGGCGACGCTCGCAAGCCCAACGACCCGAGCGTCAAGCCGGGCGAGACGGGAATCTTCTTTATCTTCGCCGATTGGCTTCCCGACGAGGGCGATCCGGACAACTTCGTTACCGCGATAACGATCGAACAGCACGGCGAGCGCAGCGGCTCCGGAACTATTCAATCCGCGCCACTCGATTTGAACCAGGACGATCCGATCGTCATTCACTCTCCGCTCCGCGGCAAGAATTGGCTCGCGGCCAACGGTCCCTCGAACACGTCGGCGCATCGGCGCGCGATGCTGCCGGTGAACGGGCTGCCGCACATCGGCCAGCGCTATGCGATCGACTGGATTCAGCTTGGCGACGACGGCAACGCGTTCACCGGCGACGAGAGCAAGAACAGCAGCTATCACGCATGGGATCAGGAGATTCACGCGGTCGGCGACGGCAAGATCGTCGAGGTGAAGGACGGCATTCCCGAGAACGTCCCCAACAGCGGCAAACTCGCCGTGCCGATTACTTACGACACGCTCGCGGGCAATCACGTCATCCAGCAGCTCAGCGACGGACATTTCGCCGCGTACGCGCACCTGCGGCCCGGCACGCTCAAGGTGAAGGTGGGCGACACGGTTCACGCCGGCGACGTGCTCGCGCACCTCGGCAACACCGGCAACTCGTCGGAGCCGCATTTGCATTTCCAGGTCTGCGACGCGCCGTCGTTCCCGGCCTCGGAGGGACTGCCGTTTGCGATCGATCAGTACACCTACGATGACTACAAGATCGACAAAGCACCAAAGCCGGCGCTGACCGTAAAGTCGTCGCACCCGATCACCAAACAAGAACCGATGGAAGACGAACTGGATTCGTTCTAGCCGAAGTCGCCGATCGACCACAGGAGGTGACGATGGAAGACGTCAAAGGAAGGACAGCCTTCATAACCGGAGGGGCGCGCGGGATTGGTCTGGGTATCGGTCGTGCGTTCGCCCGCGCAGGCGTGAAGCTTGCGATTGTGGATATCGATCCTGATTCCCTCGCGGCGGCCAAGTCCGAACTCGCGCGACTCACTGCGATCGAGACATTCAACCTCGACGTGCGGGACCGCGAAGACTACGCGCGGGTCGCCGACGAAGCCGAGGCGCACCTGGGGCCGGTGTCGATCCTGTGCAACAACGCCGGCGTGGCCGCTCCGACCCGTCTTACTTACGAATTTTGGGATTGGATGCTGGGAATCAACCTGAACGGCGTGATTAACGGGGTACAGACGTTCCTGCCGCGGATGCTCGAGCGAGGCGGCGGTGGGCATGTCGTCAACACGGCGTCCGGCGCGGGACTCGCGGCGGAGGGCAGCGGCGTTATGTACAACACGTCGAAATTCGCGGTCGTCGGTCTTTCTGAAGCCCTGCGCCGAGGCCTCGAGCCTAATCAAATAGGCGTAACCGTTTTATGCCCCGGTCCGGTCGGGACGAACATCGTCTCGAACAGCCGCATCACGCAACCGGCCGCACTAAACGCGGAAGAAGCTAAGACTTGGGAAGCGATAACGGAGCAGGTCACCGCTCGACTGGCTCGCGGCGTTACTCCCGACGAGGTCGGCGAGATGGTGCTGGCGGCAGTGAAGGAGAACCGGCTCTATGTCCATACCGATCGCGTGATGGAGAGTTACATTAAGGCGCGAACGAAGGCCCTCCTCGACGCGCTGCCGCCTCTCAGGTAGTCCGAGTATTCATTCTAGACGCCGGTGTCTTCGAACACTCCTGTTTCCGGCGTGTAGTTCTCGAAGCGCGTGTAGTTGCTGATGTAGGTCAGCTTCGCGGTATCGGTGGGGCCGTTGCGCTGCTTGGCGATGATAATCTCGGCGACGCCGGGCTCCTTGCTCTCCTTGCCCTTGTACATTTCCTCGCGGTAGATGAACGCGATCACGTCGGCGTCCTGCTCGATTGCGCCCGACTCGCGCAAGTCCGCCAGCATCGGGCGCCGATTCTCGCGCGACTCGACCTGCCGGTTGAGCTGCGACAGCGCGATGACCGGGACCTTCAGTTCTTTCGCCAGCGCTTTGAGCGAGCGCGAGATTTCCGCGATCTCTTTCTCGCGCGACTCGCCGGGCCGCGCCGATCTCATCAGCTGCATATAGTCCACTATGATCAGCCCGAGGTTCTTGGCGCGCTCGCGCTTGAGCCGCCGGCATTTGGCCTTAAGCGTGATCGCCGTGGTGTCCGACGAGTCATCGATATATATGTTCGACTCCGACAGGCGCGCGGCCGCCTGCGCGAGCTTCGGAAAATCGCGCTCGCCCAGAAATCCTTGCCGCGCACGAGCGCTGTCGACCCGCGCCTCCGAGCACAACATGCGCAGCACGAGCTGCTCCTTCGACATTTCCAGCGAAAAAAACGCGACGCCCATCGGAGGGTCCGCATCCATCGCCGCGTAGGCTGCGATGTTCAGCGCGAGCGCCGTTTTGCCCATGCTGGGACGCGCGGCGATGATCACCAGGTCCGACGGCTGGAAGCCCGCCGTGATTCGATCGAGATCGACGAACCCGCTCGGCACGCCGGTGATCATCTCGCGGTTTTCGTACAGCCGCTCGAGAATCTTCAGCGACTCGCGCGTCAGCTCGGGCATCGTATGGAACGACGGCTTAATCCGCCGCTCGGAAATCTCGAAGATGCGATGCTCGGCTTCGTCGAGGAAACCGTCGACGTCCGACGGCGCTTCGTACGACGAGCTTGCGATGTCAGTCGCGATCGAACCGAGGCTGCGCAGAACAGCCTTGTCGTGCACGATTCGCGCATAGTGCGCGATGTTCGCGGCCGTCGGCACGATCGACGCCAGCTCCGCGATGTACGCGGGGCCACCGATTTGCTCAAGCACGCCCCTGGTGCGCAGCGCGTCCGTCAGCGTGATCGCATCGACCGGCTGGGAATGGTCGGTGAGTTCCGCCATCGAGCGGAAAATCTGGCGATGCGACTCGCGGTAGAAGTCCTCCGCCGACAGAATCTCAAGCGCGTGGTTAATCGCGTCGTTGTCGAGCAGAATCGCGCCCAGCACGGACTGTTCTGCTTCGAGATTTTGGGGGGGAACGCGCTTTAGAATATCGTCCGACGAATCCGCCACCTGACCACCGCCTCCTCAGCCACCGCGCACTCACAATTCCAGGAACGCAAATTATTTCCCATGCGATGACCGCTTACAACTATTACTCCAGCCGCAAGCCAACGGTTGTCCACTCTGTCAACAATCGATGTATGGAATCGGCTAGCGTGCGCGCCGACGCGGACGATTCATCGCGAGCATCGGCGCGAGTGCGACGCCGAACATGAATCCTCCGACGTGCGCCCACCACGCCACTCCGCCCATCGCGCCCGCGCGGCTCCCTTCTTCGAGTCCCGCGTAAAGTTGCACCGCGAACCAGAACAGTAGGTAGATGAACGCCGGAATCTCGATGAACTGCACGAAAATGAAAATCGGCAGAATCGTCAGGATGCGCCCGCGCGGGTACAGGATGAAGTACGCGCCGAGCACGCCCGCAATCGCGCCGCTCGCGCCTATAACCGGGACGCTCGACCCGGGCGCGATCCACACTGTCGCGACCGCCGCCGCAATTCCCGCCGCGAGATAAAACATCAGGTACCGAGCCGCACCCATCCGATACTCGACGGCCGCGCCGAAGATGAACAGATAGAGCATGTTGCCCGCGATGTGCCAGAAACCGCCGTGGATGAACATCGACGTGACAGTCGTCATCAGCGGCGCGAGCGCGCCGAGCGCCCGATGCGTGTTGCTGTTGCTCGAGAGCGCGCGCGTCACCGCCGCCGGCACGAGCGCGTATCTCTCGACGAAAACCGCGATGCGCGCGCCGAGCGACAACTCGTAGGCGAATACCGCGATGTTCGCGGCGATGAGCATGATGTTGATCGGGGCCAGGCGGCGCGGTGCGGCATTGTCACGAAGCGGGATCATCGGGAATCAGGCCGGGCACGCGGATCGGTCGACCGGCCGAGCAATACTAGCGGCGCGCGGCAGGTCGGCGCGAGACGGCAGCATGTAGGGAGCGACGGTTGGTCGGCGGCCTCGCGAGCCTGCAATCAGGCCCCTCAATTCCACTCAAAAATTGTTCCGCTCTTGACACGATGTCACTGTGCAAAGTCAGGTTGTTGATATAATCTCAGCTGGTGATCTCGTCGCGCCGAGCTATCGCCGTCGTGATCGCGATCTGTGCCGTCATACATGCCTTCGGCAGGCTCGCGAGTGCACAGCCGAGTCCGTCAGTCGTCAGAACCAAGCTCCAGGTAGGATTGTCTTCCCGCAAGCTCGACTTCGGCAAAGTGCCGGCCGGGACGCAAAGCAGCCCCCAAGTAGTCACTTTGACCAACAAGAGCAGTGTCGAAATGTCGGCTCCTGTCGTGAGCGTCACCGGCAGCGGCTTCAGCCTCGGTTCAAACGGATGCGCCAATTCGATTGCACCAGCAGATAGCTGTCGGATCTCGGTCACGTTCACGCCGCCGTCGAAAGGCAAGTTCAAACAAGGTCTGCTGACGTTCACCGACACCGCGGCCAGGAGCCCTCAAAAGGTGAAGCTCATGGGCGTGGGACTAACCGGGCCTTCCCCCACCGCGACTTTTACGGCCACGCCGACGCCGACACCAACGCCGACCGCAACACCGACTGCGACCACGACCGGGAATAGCACGCCAACCGGTACTGCCACCTCGACTGCAACTCAGAACGCCTCAGCGACTCCGACTGCGAGTGCGACCGGGTCCAGGACCGCGACGATCACTCCGTCGGCGACAGCATCGGGCGTCGAATCCGCCACGGCCACTTCGACCACAACGATCACGCCGACTGTGACAGAGACCGTAACGCCATCGCCGACCGCAACGCCCACCCTCACAGCGACCCTGACGCCGACTCCGACTCCGACCGCGACGGCCACGGCGGTCTTCAACGTCGCCTTCGTGAGTTCGACGACCTTCGACGGTGACTTGGGAGGCCAGGCCGGCGCCGATGCGAACTGCGCAAGCCTCGCCGCGGCGGCAAATTTGCCGTCGGGCACCTACCGCGCATGGCTTTCGACTTCGAGCCTCGACGCCGTCGCCAAACTTGGAAGCGCGCGAGGCTTCGTGCGGCCCGACGGAGCGCCCTTCGCCGATCAGGTTTCAAGTATCGCCGCCGGCGTCATCCTGAATCCGCTCAACCTGGACGAGACCGGTATTGATGTCGGTCATCAGAGCGTCTGGACTGGCACCACCGACGCGGGGACGGTGAACAACTCCGCCTCCTGTGCGGACTGGACGATAGGCACGGGCATTTCGTTTGGCGAGCAAGGTGTGAGCACCGGAGGAGCGGACGCGTGGAGTGACGACGCAGTTGAAACCGGCTGCAACTCGCCGGCTCACATCTATTGCTTCGACACTAGCCACATCAGCACGCTGAGTGTGACGCCGGCGTCCGGACGCATCGCATTCGTGTCCGAGGGATCATTCACCACCAGCCAGGGCGTGCCCAGCGCCGACGCTCTATGCCAAAGTGAAGCGGCCGCGGCCGCCTTGCCAAATTCCACTCAGTTCCTCGCGCTGCTGGCCACGTCGACGGCGTCCGCCGCGTCACGCTTCGACATGTCGGCGATGTCGCCGCCATACGTGCGACCTGACGGCATCGAGATCGCCGACGCGCCGACGCTAGCCGCAGGCACCACGCTCAACAGCGGCATCTGGCAGCATGCTGATGGCAGCTATGTGACCGAGTTCGCGGCATCGGTGTGGACGGGATCGATGTCGCCGAACGTCGTCGGCACGCTGTCAACCACCTGCCAGAATTGGAGCACGATGTTCGGGGCGGATACCGCGTCTGAAGGCGTGAGCAACGTCACCGACATCTGGTGGAACTCAGGTGCGAGCGCGTCGTGCGCCGCTTCTCTGCCGGTTTACTGCCTCGAGCAATAGGCCGCGGTCCGATTCTTTAATATTTTCTCGCTTGAGCGGAGGCTCGATGTATGCGAGAACGATCGCCGGATCGGCGCATCGTCAAACGCCATTCAGGATCGCGATCCGCTCCACGGCGGAAGCGAATCTTGTGAAGGAGGATTCAAACATGGAAGTCGTGTCGAGTGAGGTTTCCGTCAGCACCGGCGCCGAGAAGATGCCGGCGCATCTCGCGCGCCCCGCGTCCGGCGGCCCCTATCCGGCGCTGGTCGTCGTAATGGAAGCGTTCGGCCTCAACGATCAGATCAGACGCATCACCAATCAATTCGCGTCGGAGGGTTTCGTCGCGATCGCGCCGAACCTTTATTTTCGCCAGCCCAACAACGTCGTCGGTTACAACGATCTGCCCGGCGCTTTTCGCCTGATGGGTTCGGTCAACGACGATCAGGTCGTCGCGGACATGGGCGCCGCGATCGATCACCTGAAGGCGATGAAGGAAGTCAAGCCAGCGTTCGGCACCGTCGGATTCTGCATGGGTGGACGCATCGCGTTCCTGACCGCATGCCGCAACCCGGCTGTCAGAGCCACCGCGCCGTACTACGGCGGCGGTATCGTCAAGTCGCGGCAGCCTGGCGTGAAGCCGCCGATCGAATACGTCGACGGCTTGAAAGCCACCGTGCTGGCCTTTTTCGGCGGCAAGGACGCGTTCATTCCGATCACCGAAGTGGACGAATTTCGCGACGCGCTGAAGAAAGCCGGCAAGCCGGCCGAGGTGGTCTTCTACCCCGACGCCGATCACGGCTTCATGTGCGACGACCGTCCGTCGTTCCATCCCGTGCACTCCAAAGAGGCATGGGCTCGGACCATCGCGTTCTTCAAAGAGTATCTCGGCTGAAGCTGCATGGTCGCGTTTTGTTGAAATCGTTTCGGCGGGCCGGTCTTCGCCGGCCCGTCTTTTTTCTCGCGATTGCAATTGCCGTCGTCGCCGCCAACGCGTGCTATTCGTCCGACTACCGGCGCACGATGGCTGCGAACGTGTCGCTGCTCTCCGATCTGTCCGACAAGCTCGCCGACTACTGCCGCGCCTTTTTCAAGCTAGACGATCGCCAACTGTCGTCCGAGGAGATGGGCGAGTTCTACTACGCCTTCAACAAGGCCAACGCGTTCTCATCGTCGACGCCGCGCGAGTCCTCGCGCCCGTCGCATCGAGATTTCGTAAAGCTGCTCAACGCTTACGAGAAATTCGCGCACGCTGCCGACGAGTACCGGCTCGGCGGCAAGCCCGACCCCGCCATGCTCGCGTCGTTGCTCTCCCAGCACGACCAAGTCCGCCACCTCGCCGGCAAAGTGACCGAAGATTTGCGGAGCGAACCCGACTGACGGTCAACCCTTCCAGTGGTTGCCGTATTTGTCCAGGTACGCGACCTCGCTCACGGGACGCCGCTTGATTGGGCCGAACTTTCCATCCGGATATCCGATCGGCATCAGCGCATACGTCTGCACCTCGGGCGGCAGCCCTAAAATCTCCTTCACTTCGTCTTCAAAGAACGTGTGAATCGTCGTGAGCACCGTGCCGAGACCGAGTCCGCGGCACGCGAGAATAATATTCTGCACGGCGGGATAGATGCTCGAGCCTGAGGTCCGCGCCAGGCTCTTCATCACGGCGGCAATCTCGGGCGGAAGCTTGGGCGGCATTCCCGCCGGCGCAGTCTGCTTGAGACACGCGAGCAACAGCACCGGCGCATCGGCCATGTGATCGATAAGGTAGGTCGCCGACGCCATCAGTTTTCGATACGTATCCTCGCTCATGTGCGCAGGCTTGACGCGATTCGCGTACAGCGCCATCAAAATTCCGCCGCCCTTCCGATACACGTCGCCGATCTTTTTGCGCTGCGCCGCATCCTTGACGATCATGAACTCCCAACTCTGCTCGTTGCTGCCCGACGGCGCGCGAATCGCCGCGTCGAGCACCTTGGTGATTACGTCGTCGGGAACCGGGTCCGGCTTGAACCGCCTGAGCGATCGCGCCGAGTAAATTGCCTCGAAGAGTCCTATTTCTGCCATCGTTAAAGCTCCTGCGGCGGGATTATTGCCAGTCGGAGAATGCATCGGGCGGCGCAGAAAGAAAAGAGAAAAGCGGCCGCGCGATCGCGATCGATCGTCGGCCGCTCTCTTTCAATCGTCAATTAGCCGCGCGCGCGTCGGAAAAAAACTCACACCGGCGTGCGATTCGATTTCGGCGTGCCTTGCGGCCCCATCAGCATCTTGTAGACTTTCTTCGCGTCTTCGGGATCGGTCACCATCGGCCCCGGCTGATCGTGATGCTTCATTACCTTGTCGTCTTCCGTGAACGCGCGGACCGTCGCGCAATATTCGAGCAGCAGACCGTTGGGATCGCGAAAATAGATCGAGCGGCACCACTCGTGATCGACCACCGGCGTCACATCGACGCCGCGTCCGATCAGTTGCTCGCGCTTGGCTTCGAGGGCTGCCACGTCGTCGCAATGAAACGCGAAATGGTAGAACGCGCCCGGCAATCCCTGCGCGCTGTTGATGTCCGTCGCCCACTCTGTGGGCACGCCCGGAACTTTTTCCGGACACATGAACGCCACCATGCTGCCGTCGCCGGTGTTCAGGAAGACGTGCTTGATCTTGCCACCGTGCTCCGGCTCGATGATGTCCGACCACGCGACCTCCCAGCCCAACTTGTTCGTGTAGAACTCGATCGTACGATCGATGTCGAGAGTCGCCAGCCCCAGATGGTGAACGCCCGTGCGCTTCATAGCCTCCCTCCTGGCAGTTGTTGGAAACCGCCGTCAGGCTGACTATTAACACGGCCAAGTCCAGAGTCAAAGACTCCAGAACGATCGTTCAAGATTATCGTTCAGCCCCTCAGTCCGCGCGAATCAGCTTATGCTTGATCGCATATCGCACCATCGCCGCCGTCGAGCGCAGCTCGAGCTTCTGCTTGAGATTGTCGCGATGCGCCTGCGCGGTCTTCACGCTGATGCCGAGGCGTTGCGCGACTTCCTTGGTAGTCGCGCCCTCGCCTATCAGCTTGAGCACTTCGCGCTCACGCCGGGTCGGACTCGCCGCGCGCGACGCGTTCGCCGGCGCGCCATTTCGCAGCCGCGCGAGCACGATCGGCGCGATCGCCGGACTGAGATACCGCCGCCCCGAGTGAACCGCACGCACCGCACTCAGCAATTCGACCGCGGCGTCGGTCTTGACCATGTAGCCCGCGCAGCCCGCCTCGCCGAGCGCCTCGAGCACGTATTCCTCGTCGTCGTATTGGCTTAGCACCAGCACTTTGCACGCGGGCGCTTCTTTAGCGATTCGACGCGCCGCCGCGATGCCCCCGATTCCCCGCATCGCGACGTCCATAACCACCACTTCCGGCTTCAGTTGCGCGGCGATTGCGACTGCCTGCTCGCCGTCCGCCGCTTCCGCGATCACGTCGCACTCCGTCGCGAGCACCATCCGGAGCGCCTCGCGCACGATCCGATGGTCATCGGCGAGCAGCACGCGAATCCGTCCGTGATCTTCCATCACACTGACTCCGGAATTTCGGCGACGACGGTCGTGCGCCCGGTTCGCGATTCCAGCGTCAATCTCCCGCCCATCAACTCGAGCCGCTCCCGCATACCCGCCAGGCCGGCGCCTTCGTGCTGGTCGGTGCCGATGCCGGCTCCGTCGTCGCTCACCGAAACGCGCGCGGCCGCATCGATTCTTTCGATCGTGACTTGCACCGACTTCGCCTGCGCATGCCTGATCGCATTGGCCATCGCCTCGCGAACGACCTGGAAACACAGTTGCTGCACCGGTCGCGAAATTTTCTCCGCCGCGCCGTCGTCAACCCGCTGGACAAATTTCGCCGCCGCGCCCGCGCGCTTCAGCCGTGCGAACTCGCGCGCGATGGCTTCGTCGAGCGACGCGTTGCCGAGCGTGGCGGGCCGCAGTTCGCGCGTCTTGCGGCGCAACTCGACCTCGACCTGCTTGAAGATTGCGCGCGCCGCCTCGCGCTTGCCCTCGAGCGCAATTTTCGCTGCCGCAATAAGCTGCGCCTGATCGTCGTGCAGGTCGCGCGCGATCCTGGCGCGCTCCTCGTCGACCGCCGCAAACATTCTGAGCGCAAGCTGACGCACCAGTGCGCTCCGCCGCATCGCGTCCCGCTGCATCACCCAACTTGCTGCCAATGGCGCCAGCCGCTCGACCATCGCCTCTGCCATTGCCGCCGATGCGTGCGCGGCGCGCGACGCAAGCGCGATTGCGCCCACCTCGAACGGTATGCAGACGTAGGAACCACCGAATATTTTGTCTTCGGAATATTGCCTGGCGTTATCGACGAGAGCGGCAGCGCGATCGCGCCATCGAGCAATCACGATCCGGCGCTGAAAACTCTCCGCCAGCGCGCTGCCGGCTTGCCCCAGGTCGAATTGCTTGCGGCCGGATGACGACGCGGCCACGACGAACGAGCCGCCGTCCGCGATCGCAACGATCCATTGGTCGAAGCCGGCTCCGCCCGCGACCAGCTCGCCAAAGCGGCCGAACCGCTCGTTCGGATGCGCGCGCTGCGCTTGCGCAACCGCCTCGTCGAGGTGATTCGTCGCCGCGCGCTCGAGCCCCAACTCACGTTTTGCGCCGACCGCCTGGCGTCCGCTGTCGGCCCCGTGGATGCGCCAGAATTCCAGCGAAGCGCGCGCCACAGTCAGCGCGATCTCGGCGAAAGCGGCCCGCGCCATAAGTTCAAGCGATGCTTCAAGTTCAGCGCGGGCCCGATCCGCCCCCGCCACCATCGCGATTCGCACCGCGCTCGCGCCGTCGGTGAACACCGACGCCACCATCTGGCGCCCTTGGTCTACTTGGACCTGCGCAATTGCATCGATTTCGCGGTCGCTTAACGCGACTCTTTCAATCGATTCGTTTGGATCCGCCGCACCACGCCCGCGCTTCAACCCACCAGCCGCGACCGCGTCGCTGAGCCGATTGTCGAGCGCAACCAGGGTCGCATTCACAATCGCGTCCCATCGCGAGTCTCCTCGCGGTGCGCATACGACCTCGTCGGCGCCCGCCACGCTCGATTGAAACGCGATCGCACATCGCTCGGCCGCGAGCGTGGCGGCTCCAAGCTCTGCGATGTTGGCGATCCGATCGCGCAAAGATGCTTGCCGCGAAGCCGGCGGCGGCGCGTCTACCACAGGTTGTTCGCGATGCTTGAGAGCGTTCCCCAATCCGTTTTCCCCTTAATGATACGCGCGGTAGGTTTTTTCTCCGCCTTCACAATGACAGAGGAAAACGCCCACTCTAAAGAGAACGCGAGGGGATACAACGCGTGTCGAGTTACCGAAGGAACACTTTTCGGCGAAGTGAAACGCTTTCTGTCAGCGAGGCGTGCGATCTAATCTCGCCAGCGGAATCAGGACGCCGATAGGGGGACAAGTCGTCCCCCTATCGGCAAGAGATTCAGATCACGGAATCAGGTTCCAGAAGTCGTCGCAGATGTGGTCCGTGTTGAAGGACCCGCTGGGCTCCACAACCGGAGTCGGCGGAATCAGCGACTGGAACTGGTCAACGCTCGTTTGGTAGAGCGACCAGGTCGGCAAAGTGCCGCCGTTGGGGTCGCCGCTCACCGCGAAATTCGTCCAGTAGTCGACCATCGCCTGCGAAAGTTCCTGCTGAGCCGGGGTAAACTCGAAGAAGAATCCGACGTCGAACAGGTACTGAACTTCGGAACCATGATACGCACCCAGCGGGAAACTCAGGCCGGCCGGCGTCGGTTGCGGTGGCGCGTTCTCGTCGTTGAATTCATACGCGTAGGTATTCGTGAAATTCGAGAGCAGTTCATCGCCGTTGCGCGCAGAGCAAGCGAATATCCCGTCGGTGCCGGAAGTGCCGAGCACCTGGCCGCCGGGCGGCACATAAGGATAGACGAATTCAACGAAGGATCCGAGCAGTGGTCCGAACAGCAAGATAGTGGCGGCATCGTATTCACCTTCGGTCAGAATCGGATTGCCTGCGAAGTCGTACTCATCAGCGACAAAGATGCGCCATTCATCGTGATTCGTGCCGGCGATGACCGGGACCTTGTTGAAGGTGCCGGTCGCAAACGCCTGCGCCGGCGTCTCCGTAAGCAGCGTGCCGTCCACGAAGGCGTACAGGGTACCCGGCTCGACGCTGACCAGCTCAGTGTTGGAAACCGCGCGCAGACAGGCGGCTGTAGTGCATCCGAAGCCGCTCGCGACCGAGTCGCCACTGGGAACCAGACCGCCTACTTCGGTCTCGCCCACCGACAACGTCACGACCGGTTGAATAAAAGTGTCGAACAGAAGATAAGAGCCGCTTTCGGCAATCGCATGCGAGAACAGCCCGGCCGCAGTGGGTGACGCGAGGTTGCAATAGACGCTGTGGCCGCCGGCGGACTCGCCGAAGATGGTAACGTTGCTCGGGTCGCCGCCGAAGGCCGCGATGTTGTTATGCACCCACTGCATCGCGAACTGCTGATCCATCAGGCCATAATTCCCGGCGTCGTGACCTTCATTGTCCAGTGCGGTCTGGGCGAAGAAGCCGAGGTAGCCGAGGCGGTAGTTGATCGTAACGACGATCACGTTGCCTGGCGCGAGGAGCGGGGTCGGGTTATAGTCGGAGCCCGCGCCGGCAGTCAGCCCGCCGCCGTGAATCCAGAACATCACCGGCATCGCGCCGCCATGCTTGTTGGCGTTCTTCTTGAAGTTGGGCACGTAGATGTTCAGGAACAGGCAATTCTCGCTGCCAGAGCCGTCAGGCTGAGTGCATTGGCTGCCGAACGACGAAGCGTCGAACAGGCCCTGAAACGGTCCGTACGGCTGCGGAGGCATCCAGCGCAGGTTCCCGACCGGGGGCGCCGCATACGGGATTCCAAGGAACTCGCTGATGTTCCCGTTGATGACGCCTTTGAGAGGTCCGCTCTCGGTCACGATGGCGGGAGTCTTGGCCATGGAGCCATTGCCGACGCTGTCGTGACGAACCTTGCTCGCGTGCGTGGCCTGTGCGTATAGCGACGTGCGGGCGCCCGCGGCGGTGACGGTGCCAAGCGTTATCGCACAGGCGGTCACGAGCGCGAGCATGAGATTTGGGGTGGATCCGGCGCGAACGGCCCGCCGGAAGCGGTCGCTACGTGGGTACATTGCATCCTCCACCGCCTCCGCTCGCCGACGAACCGGCAGCGAGCTTGGGCGTGCTACGGGTTATGTCGGAGGCGGCGCGAGGCGCAAGTCACCCGCAAATACGGGGGCAGGCAGTTTGCGCCAGGCGACTCTCCAGAAACGGCTCTAGCTCGCGACTAGTAGCTGCCGCGTACCAACGAAAGTCAAGTCAGAATTTACACTCTGGAATCCCAATCCAGTGAGAAGGGGTTGCGGCGGTTAGCGTGGCCCGCAACGTCGGATCGGGCGCCACTCTCTCTACGGATGACCCGAGTCCCCCTGCTTCGACAACTCGTCGCCGAGCGCTTTCATCTCGGCGCCGAATGCTGTCCAGTCGCCGGCGCGAATTGCCTCCATCGCGCGATTGTAGTGTTGCGCCGCGCTCCCCATGTCGGCTTTGCCCGGGCCAGCGCCCTGCGCGATCGACTGCGGCGCCGATTCGTTAGCCATTGCCTTGGCGATCGTCGGCGCCGGCGGAGCTTCGTTGTTGAACAGTGCCGCCAGCGTCAGGTCCAGCGTATCGCCCATCACCACGCGATCGCTGTACGACGCGACCACCCGCTGCAACTCGGGCAACTGGCCGTTCTCGGCGCGGATAAACAGCGGCTCGATGTAGAGCAGCGAGTCCTGGATCGGTATCACGAGCAGGTTGCCGAGCAGTACTTTCGAGCCCATCTGGTTCCACAGCGAAAGTTGCCGCGAAATTTCGGGGTTCTGATTGATGCGCGCCTGGATCTGGTAGGGACCGTAAATCAGCTTGTCCTTCGAGAATGCATACTCGAACAGATGACCGTAGTCCGCGCCGTCGCAGCGCGCCGCCATCCACGCAATCATGTTGTCGCGCCCCGACGGCACCATCGGCAGCATCAACATGTATTCCGCCTGCGCCTCGCCCGGCAGCCGCATCATCACGTAGTACGGCGTCATCGGGACCGTCTCGCCCGCGTAGTTTTCGCGCGGAAATCCCCACAGGTCTTCGCGATTATAGAAGACCTGCGGATCGATCATGTGGTAGGTGCGAAACGTGTCGGCCTGGATCAGAAAAAAATCTTCCGGATAGCGGATGTGCGCGCGCAATTCGGGCGTCATCGCCGACATCGGCTTGAACATTGCGGGAAACACCCGCTCCCACGTCTTGATGATCGGGTCGTCAGGATCCGCCACGTAAAAATCCGTGTCGCCGGTGTACGCGTCGACCACCACCTTGACCGAATTGCGGATGTAGTTGATCCCGTCGGCGTTGCGCTGCGAATAAGGGTAGTGATCGCTGGTGGTGTAGCAGTCGACGATCCACACCATGCGCCCGTTGAGTATCACCGCGTACGGATCGCGGTCGAGATTCAGGAACGGCGCGATGTACGCGATGCGGTTCGAGATGTTGCGCCGGATCATGATCTTGCTGTTCGCCACGATATTCTCGGTGACGAGCAGATTGATGTCGCGATAGAAGATGCTGAACAGCAGCCGCCTGAAAAATCCCGCCACCGGCACTCCGCCCGATCCGCCGTAGTACGAAAAAACGTTGTCCGCGCCCTTGGGATAGTCGAACTCGGGCGTCGCCGAATCGACGACCGCGTAGTTGTCGCGCGCCTCGCCAAAATATAGCGCGGGCTGCGTAATCTTCAGGCCCACGTCCGAGACCGCCGGTATATCCTTGATATAGAACACCGGCAGCCCCTCGGTGTCCTTCCTGTTGACCGGGCTCATCGCCAGCCCCGCGCCGTGCGTGAACTTGAGATGCTGATTGACCCAGGTCTGCGCGGTCTCCGGCAGCGCGTCGATATTCATCTCGCGCGGCGACAGCATCACCTCGGTGTACTTGCCCTCGATCCAGTAGCGATCGATATCGACGTCGCGAAAGTCGTAGTAGGTGCGGATTTCCTGCAGTTGGCGGTAGGTGTCGATCAGCGGCCGCGGATCCCACAGCCTGATATTCTTGACCGTCGTCGAATCCTGCTCGAGCGCCGCCGGCGTCAGCGCGCCCTGCCCCGCAAACGGCTTCACGTCGACGGTGTCGAGCTTGTACGCGTGCCGCGTCGCCTCGATATTGCGTTCCAGGTACGGACGCTCGACCCGCAACTCGTCGGGCTTCACCCACAACCGCTCGATCACCGGCTGGATAAAATTAATGATGAGCGCGGGGCCGAATACGATTACGAACGCGGCCACCGGAATTCGCAGTCCGCCCTCGCGCGCGTTGTACATGCACATCGCGGCGGCGGCCAGAGACAGAGCCACCAGCAGCCACAGCCCCGGCTGCCACAGGATTCGGTCGACGTAGCGCAGCCCGAACACGACGCCGTTGGTATGCAACAGCAGGTCGAAGCGGCCGAGCCAGTAACTCATCGCGCGCTGGATGAAGAACAATCCCAGCAGCACCGACATTTGCGCCGCCGCGCCCGGCGCCACCCGCGGCGGCGTTTCCTTGAAGTCGAGCGCCCCGCGCGCCCAGTAGACCGCGATCGCCATTCCCGCCGCCAGCACGATCAGCATCAGGAACAGGTCGCGGATTTCCTCGAGCAGCGGCACCGTGAAGATGTAAAAGCCGATATCGTTGCCGAACGCGTGCTCGACGATTCCGAACGGCACCCCATAGATGCCCTTCAGGTAAATGTCCCAGCTCGCCGCCTCGCCTTGCGCAGCGAACAGCGCCAGCAAGGCCGCCCCGCCCGCGACGATCACGCGCCACGGCACCCGTTCGCCGAGCGCGCGTATCAGCTCGGGCAGATTGACCTCGACCATCTCGTCGGGCCGCCGCACGACGCGCAGCCGCTCGTGATTGCGGCTCGAGCCGATCGCAATCAACCCGCTCGCGAAGATCGCCGCGAACGCGACCAGCCACACGACCAGAAAAATCGCGATTTCCGTGCCGACGGTCGTGTTGAAAACGCCGCGGAAGCCGAGTCCCCCGTACCACAGGTAGTCGACCAGCAGTTGGTCAACCACGCTCAGCATCACGAGCGCGACGATAACGATTGCCGCAAGGGCAATCAGGATATTGCGCGGCCGCATCAACGTGCTGTGCTATTCGCCCCGGCCAATTTGGCTGACGTGTTCCCGCACCACGTCGGGCGGGCAGAGCCAGATGAAAACCTTGAGCGAGAGATAGCCGATGACCAGCCAGTCGAGTTCGCCGACGATTGGGATCATGTCGAGCTCGAGCGCCGGCGGCGTCAGCATCAGCGCGAGGCCCATCCACGGCACCAGCTTCGCCAGCGTCGGCACGCGTTCGTCGGTCATCAGCCGATAGAAGACCCGGACGAACTGCGGCAGGTACATCACCAGCCGGCTCAGTTGCATCGGCCCAAGGAATTGCATGCGAAGTATCTTCGAGAACATAGCTTGTCCCGCCAGCATCATACTCTAGCACACCGCAACGCCGAAGATGTCCTGCGGCGTTTTTGTTACAATTAGCACAGACCGAGGAGGGCGACGCGGAGTGAAGAGGCACATGGCGCTGGGCGATTTCCTGGTCGCGTACCTGCGCAAGATTGGCGTGTCACACGTCTTTGGCATCCCCGGCGACCTCGCGCTCAAGCTGTTCTTCACGCTGGGCCGCAAGCACGGGATGGAAATCATCACGCTGTCGCACGAGCCGGGCGTCGGTTTCGCCGCCGACGGCTACGCGCGCGCGACCGGCAAAATCGGCGTCATCTGCGTCACCTACGGGGCCGGCGGCCACAACATGGTCAATCCGGTCGCGGGATCGTTTTCGGAGCGCGTGCCAATTATGATTTTCTCCGGCGGCCCCGGCGAAGAAGAACGCAAACTCGGCACTCTGATTCATCACCAGGCCCGCGAGATTGATTCCCAGCGCCGCATCTACGACGAGGTCACTTGCGCGCACGCCGTGCTGACCGACCCGCGCACTGCGGCGGATGAGTTGCACCGCGTCGTGAAGCGCATCTGGGCCGAGCAGCGGCCCGGCTACGTCGAGATTCATCGCGACATGGTCGATCGCAAGATCGAAGTGCCCGAAGAACTGATCGAATGGGACGGGCGGCTGCACTTCCCGGAATCCGACACGCGCAAGGTCGACGAAGCGGCGCACGAGACCGCCGCGATGTTCAACGAGAGCCGCAAGCCCGTGCTGATCGCCGGCATTGAGATTCACCGCTTCAAGGCGTCGCATGACCTCGTCGAGCTCGCCGAAAAAATGGGCGCGCCGGTCTTCACCACCGTGCTCGGCAAGGGCGCTTTCCCGATGGACCATCCGCTGTACATGGGCGTCCACGTCGGCCCCATCAGTCCGCCGTCGATCGTCGCGCGGATGGACGCGGCCGACTTCGTGCTCAACCTAGGATGCCTGAAGACTGATATGAACTTCGGCAATCGTCCGCCGCACGTCATTCAAGGCAGGACGGTGTGGGCCGTCGACCGCAAGGTCGAGGTCAAGTATCACACCTACACCGACGTCGGGGTGCGCGACTTCGCGCGCGCGCTCCTGCGCGAGAAGCTGCGGCGGCATCATGAGCAGGTGCACTACGCCGACAATCTTCGCGAGATCGCGGCGCGCAACGGCAAGCCGGTCAAGGTCGCCCAGATTTTGTCCGCCGTCAATGAATTCCTGGCCGACAAGCGCGACTATCTGGTGGTCGCCGAGTCGGGCGACATGCTGTTCGGCGGGCTCGATATTCGCGTGCCGCACAACAACGCCTACTTCGCGCAGGGGTTCTACGCCTCGATGGGATTTGCGGTGCCGGCCTCGCTTGGCGCGCAGATCGGCAGCGGTCTGCGGCCGCTGGTGATGTGCGGTGACGGCGGCTTTCAGATGACCGGGCCCGAAATTTCGCAGGCGCCGGCCAAAGGCGTCAATCCGATCGTGGTGGTGATCAACAACGGCGGATGGGGCATCTTCCGGCCGATTGCCGAGCGGCGCGAACTGCTCGACATTCCGCCTTGGCCGTATGCGCAGCTCGCGCGCGATTGGGGCGGCGAAGGATTCGAGGCGACCACCGTCGAGCAGTTGCGCGACGCGCTCCGCGCTGCGCATGACTGCAAATCGTTCGCCATAATCGACGTGCGCGTTGAACGCGACGACCTGTCGCCCGTCACGGTGAAGTACATCAAGGCGGCGGCGAAACGCTCGCAGGCGCCTGCCGAGCAAGCGGCGCGCGGGAATTCGCGCCCATGACTGATTCAATCGAGACTGACGCGTTCAAGGCCGCCGCGCTCGAAAAATATCGGCGCGCCTATCGCGATTTCAGATGGGAGACGCCCGAGCACTTCAACTTCGCCGCGGTCATCGACAACTTCGCCGAAGATCCGCGCCGGGTCGCGATTCTCTGGGAGGACAGCGAGGGCAACCGCGCGCGCCTGACCTTCGCGGACATCGCCGCGCAATCGAAGCGCATCGCCAACGTTCTCGCCGGCCATGGAATCCGGCGCGGCGACGCGGTGATGCTGGTGCTGCCGCGAATTACGCTGTGGCAGGCCGCGTATATCGGCGCGCTCAGGCTCGGCGCGATCGTGATTCCGTGCACCTCGATGCTCCGCGAGAAGGATCTGATCTATCGCGCAAACCATTCTGGCGCGCGCGCGATAATCGCCGCCTTCGAGCATGCTTCGATGATCGCGGACCTGCGCAAGGAATGCCCCAGCCTCGAGCACTACCTGATTGCCGGCGCGGCGCGCACCGGATGGGTCAGCCTCCAGGAATACATGGGTCACTCGTCGCCGGCGTTCAAGCCTGCCAATACCAAATCGTCGGACCCCGCGATTTGCTATTACACTTCCGGCACGACCCGCGAACCGAAAGCGGTTCTGCATAGTCACTCGTATACTTACAGTCATCGTTTCACCGGACTTAACTGGCTGGACGTGAAGCCGGGCGATATCCATTGGACCACCTCGGACACCGGCTGGGCCAAGGCTGCGTACGGCGTGCTGTTCGGCCCGTGGATGAACGGTGTGACGACCTTTATGTACAACGGCCGCTTCGACCCGGCGAAAGAGCTCGATTTGATTAAGCGCTACGGAGTTACTACTTTCTGCGCGCCGCCGACTGAGTATCGAATACTCATCAAAGAGGATCTGTCCGATTACTCATTACTCCCCAAACTGAGGCATTGCACCGGAGCAGGCGAGCCGCTGAATCCCGAAGTGATCGAAGTCTGGCGCGAGAAGATCGGTCTCACGATTCACGACGGTTATGGACAAACGGAAACGACCATCCTCGCCGCGAACATGCCCGCTATGCCCGTCAAGCCGGGCTCGATGGGCCTGCCGTTCCCCGGCCACGACGTGCGCGTGCTCAACCACGACCTGGCCGAAACCAAGACTGATGAAATCGGCGAGATCGCGGTGCGAGTGAGTCCCGAGCGGCCGCCTTCGCTGTTTCTCGAATATTGGAAAAACCCCGAAGAGACCGCCGGCGTGTTTCGCGGCGATTGGTACCTGACCGGCGACCAGGCCACGCGTGACGCCGACGGCTACCTGTGGTTCGTCGGCCGCGCCGACGACGTGATCATATCCGCCGGCTACCGAATCGGGCCATTCGAAGTGGAAAGCGCCCTGCTCGAGCATCCCGCCGTACTCGAATCCGCGGTAGTAGCGAGTCCCGACGCCGACCGCGGCTCGATCGTCAAGGCCTTTGTGAAACTGAGAGCCGGCGCCGAGCCGGGCGAGCGGCTTATTACCGAATTGCAGGAGCACTGCAAGCGCGTGACCGCTCCCTACAAATATCCTCGCGAGATAGAATTCATCGACGAGCTGCCCAAGACAGTAAGCGGCAAAATCCGCCGCGTCGAGTTGCGCAAACAGGAAGAATCCCGCAAACCAAAAAAGTTCTAACAGGGACGAAGTCCCGCATCCTCTCTTGGTACCGGGTGCAGGGGTCACCCCTGCCGAAGGAGGTGTGGAACCCACCGCGGGTTCCACATTCAATCAGGTGATTTACCCCACCCCCGCATTAAGCTTATCTTTGAGTCTGAATTTAGAGATTGGGAGAAGCACAATGGCAAAGACTTTTGGAGCGGAATCGATAGCCGATGAGGTCCTCGAGGGCGTCGATCTTTCGGGCAAGCGCGTGCTCGTGACCGGCGTCTCGGCCGGCCTCGGTGTCGAGACCGCCCGCTCACTCGTCGCACACGGCGCCACCGTCGTCGGCACGGCGCGCGACCTGGCGAAAGCGCGGCGTGCTCTCGCGGAAGCGGGCAACCCACCGGTAGATCTTGTCGAAATGGATCTCGCGTCGCTCGCCAGCGTGCGCAAGGCGGCGAGCGATTTACTCGCGCGCGCCCAACCCTTTGACGTGATCATCGCGAACGCCGGCGTGATGGCCTGTCCGCAGGGCAAGACGCAGGATGGCTTCGAAACGCAATTCGGAACCAATCACCTGGGGCATTTCGTATTTGTCAATCGGCTCGTGCCGCTCCTGAAGTCTGGCGCTCGCGTCGTCACGCTCTCTTCGGCCGGTCACCAGATAAGCGATGTTGACCTCGAGGACCCGAATTTCGAGCGGACTCCTTATCAGGCGTTTACCGCGTACGGCCGCTCGAAGACGGCAAATATTCTTTACGCGGTGGCTCTCGACAGCCGGCTAAAAGGACGCGGCGTACGCGCGACCTCGATACATCCGGGCGGAATTCAGACCGAGCTCGGGCGCCATATGACGCCGGAACTCGTCGAGCAGATGATGGCGCGCATAAACCGCGGCGCAAAACCCGGTCAGGCGCCGACGTTCCGCTTCAAGAGTGTCCCGCAAGGCTCGGCGACTTCGGTATGGAGCGCTTTTGTCGCCCCGGCCGATGCGGTCGGCGGACACTATTGCGAGGACTGTCACGTATGCGAGGTGAACGACGACGCGACCTCGCGCGTCGGCGTGCGCTCATACGCTCTCAACCTCGCGCATGCGAACGACCTATGGCGCAAAAGCGAAGAGATGGTCGCCGAGCGCTTCCCGTTGTAGTTCTAACAGGGACGAAGTCCCGCATCTTCTTCTTAGCACTGGGTGCAGGGGTCACCCCTGCCGAAGGAAGTGTGAAACCCACCGCGGGTTTCACATTCAATTAAGTGATTTTCCCTTCCCGCTTCGACGACCTCTGATACCGCGGCCGCAGCACTTCTATGACATGCGCCGGCGCGCGCCCCGCATTTCCATCGAACGGCGGCTGCGGATCGTATTCGATTCCCACCTGGATTGCGTGCGCCATGGTATCGCCCGCAACCCGGCGCACCAGATGCAGCGCCATGTCGATACCCGCCGAGACTCCGGCCGCCGTGATGATTTTGCCGTCCTCGACGACGCGCTCCGAGCGCGGCTCCGCGCCGAACTCGCGCAACTTCTCGAGAAACGCCCAATGTGTCGTCGCCGGCCTTCCCTTGAGCAGCCCAGCCGCGCCGAGCACGAGCGACCCCGTGCAGACCGACGTAGTCCATTGCGTAGTCGCATCGATCTGTCGGACCCACTCGAGCACGTGAGGTTTCTCGCGCACCTGTTGCTCGCCCCTTCCGCCCGGCACAACCAAAATGTCGGCGCTGGTCACGTCGGCGATTGAATAGTCGGCCACCAGGCCGAGCGAGCGCGGGTCGGCGCGCTTGATGCCCGCGGTCTCTGCGACGAACATCACCTCGGCGCCCGGGATTCGGCAGAGCACTTCGAACGGACCAACCGCATCGAGCGTGGTCAGGTCATCGAAAATCAGGAAAGCAATTCGCATGGCGTTCTCCTTTTTCGTCAGGCGCTTAATTTTTGATGGAAGCGGCTGCGATACGCGCTGGGCGGCACATGCAGCCTGCGGATAAACGCGCGGCGCATCGATTCGCGCGTGCCAAAGCCGCACTCGGACGCAATCGAATCGACGCCGTCGGCGGATTCTTCCAAACGGCGGCGCGCCGCTTCGACGCGCGACTTCTCGACGAATTCTCCCGGCGTCACTCCGACCTCCCGCATGAATACCCGCGCGAAGTTGCGCGGGCTCATCGCCGCCCGTCGCGCGAGCCTGTCAACCGACAGATCCGCGCCGAGATGGTCGGCAATCCACCGCTGCAAGTCGCGGATCGGCTCGCGATCCGCAACCTGCGCGCTAAGCTGCACGGAAAATTGCGATTGGCCGCCGGGACGGCGCAGGAACATGACCAATTCGCGCGCGACCGCCAGGGCAACGTCGCGGCCGTGGTCATCCTCGAGCAGCGCCAGCGCCAAATCGATTCCGGCGGTCACGCCGGCCGAAGTAAATATTTTGCTGTTGCTGGCGCGCACGAAAATCGGATCGGTCTCGACCCACACCGCCGGATACTGCGCCGCGAGCCGCTCGCATTGCCGCCAATGAGTGGTCGCGCGCAGTCCGTCGAGGAGACCGGCCTCCGCGAGCAGAAACGCTCCCGTGCATACCGAGCAGAGGCGGCGCGTGCGACGGAAGGAGCTGCGCAGCCAGTCGATCAGCGTGCGATCGCGGAGCGCGGCAGTAGTTCCGCGGCCGCCGGCCACCAGGATCGTGTCGATCGGTCCGCGCACCTGCGCTATCGAGCAATCCGCAATCAGCCGAATCCCCGATGAAGTCGCGAACGGTCCCGCTTTGGCCGCCGCTATTTCCACCGTGTAGGCCGCAATCCGCCACCCGCGTTCCTCGGTCAGCCATCGCGCGGCGCGTCCGAACACTTCCAGCGGTCCGGTGACGTCGAGAATCTGTGCGTCAGGAAAGGCCAGCATGACGACCCGGCGAGTGCGAGTGCTGGTTGTATTACCTGCAATCGCGAGTAGCGACTTCTGCCGTTTCGCGTTCATAGAGGCGAATTATCGCGCGCATCAGTGCTGGCAGCAATAGATTAGCTGCCACACTTACTGCCATAGGCGCCTACGCGGCGGACATTTTCAATGAATAGGTTGCGGTGTCGTTGTCGGCGCCTCCTCGACTGATCGCCTCGGCAGCGCGACGCGAAATCCCGGCTGAACGATCAGCAAGCCGACCGCGCGCGACATCGCCACCGACAACGACTCTCCAGGCTCCGTCTCGAGCGGTAAAAAAACCTCGGCGCCGACCGGATTCGGCGGTTCATTCTCGATGCCGCTGATCTCGCCCGAGTAGAGCATCGCGCCGGCGCGACTCTGGAGCCGGTACTTTACGCGGACCACCGCGTTCATCGTGAAGTACTGGCCGTGTACGGTCTGGTTCGAGCCGAAGTGCTTGTTCACTTCGAGTTGGTCGAGTTCGGAAGTAAGGATGAAATCCGTGCCCTCGGGCGGCTCGCCGTCGCCCGCATTCGAGTCCGTCGGCACCGGCACCAGGCCGGCGTCACCCAGTCCCTTGATCAACGCGTCGTTGAAGCTGCGAGCCGCATCGGTGACCATGAGCTGAGCCTGGGCGGTACCGTCGGCGGTGTAGATCATACCGGCTTCGGTGTCGGCGCCGCCGAAATTCCCGGCCGTGGGAGCCACCGCAACCCGGACCGGACGGAAAACATTCTGCGAGCCGGCCACGATGCCCGGAAGATAGTGAACTTCGAGGCGCGTGCGAGGGTTGCATCCGGTCAGCAACGTCACGAGCGCGAGCGCCACCATCGCGAGGGATTCGCGACTACGATTGCGGCCGCGACACTGCAGGATGCCGGTCCCTCCACCAGAAGACGAAGACCACGAGCAGCAGCACGAATCCGGCCACGCCGATCCATCGCGAAACCTGATGCGCCATCGTCAGCGCGGGATACAACTCGTCGCCGACCAGGTAGCCGACAGTGACAACCAGCGAGCACCACACGATCGCGCCGAGTATGTTCCATCCTAGGAACTGGAGGAACGGCATCCCGCACGCACCCGCCATCGGACCCGCCATGAATCGCACGCCGGTGATAAATCGCGCCATGAAGACCGCCTTGCTGCCGTGGGTCTGAAAGAATAGCTGCAAGCGTTCATAGCGCGTGCGCATAAAGGGGAACGTGACTGCCAGCCGGGTCAGCACGCGTTGTCCTCCGGTGCGTCCGATCACGTAGCCGCAACAATCGCCGGTGACCGCGCTGACGATTACGACGACATATACGAATCGCAGATCGAGCAGCACCTGCCCCGCGAGGAATCCCGCGGCGAGCATCACGGTTTCCTCGGGCACCGGGACGCCGAGGTTGCCGACAAACACGGCAATGAAGATGCCGAGGTAGCCCCACGTCGCGAGCAAATCCGCGATATGCGCGGGGTCGGTTAACCCATGCATTGAAAATCCATCTGTCGCGAAGCCGGCGCCACTTCCCACCCCGGCGCGGCCATCTCTAGCTTGCCGGATTGAGGATGCGAGCGTAAGAGGCTCCAGCTGGATCAAAAGCTAGGATGGCGGAAACGAAGCGCCCGGGCGGCGTCGCCGCACAATGAGGATGATTCCAATCCCGCACGCAGCCGCCGATCTGATAGAGATTGTCGGGATGGTGAAGCAGAATGCAGCGGAGGGCTCGAACTTGAGTTTTGCAAAAGAGCTGGCGGCGGCCCAATTCTGCCTAAGGATTCCAACCAGAGATCCCGGGTAAGTGACAACGCTCGAAAAACGCTTGCACATCATTTCCAGCGAACCGCTCGCAATCATCGCCACCGCGGCGGTGATATTCTCTGCGCTTTCGATCTACGAACTCAGAGACTTCCCGTGGGGGCCGCGTGATCTGCATACAGCTTGCAGTGCGATCATAAAATTAGCGCCTGACACCGGAATAACCGGTATCAAAGTTTGGGCGTTTTGGGCCTGGTCAGCACTGCTAATTGCCGCTTTTGTCCGGAAGCTTGATCCGAATGTCGAGCTGCTCGATGCTGGCCTGATCGGCATGGCGGGAGTCTGGGTCTTGGCCTACTTCTCGGGGACTTTGCTGGGTCCGATTGGACTGTTTCGCGCACCCACGCTCTGGCTCGCGACGCTGGCCGCGACAGTCTATCTCTGGCCCAATACATCAGGTGTAGTTTTCCGCCGTCCAAGTTTTGGAATCGGGCTCGCTTTGATCGCGTTGGCCTTGGCCTCCGTCTCGTTGCTACCGCTTGAGCTCGGTTCTCCGGTGGTTCCTTACATGGATGTGCTCTCATCACCGGCGTCCGCGCAGCGCGTGCTCACATTTGGCACCTACCTTCCCTTCAACAATGAGCCCTACGGCATCCTTGGCCCGAACGTGCAATTGCCGGCACTGGAACTGTTTTATGCCTACCTTGCGCTCGGCTCCTACACCCACTTGGCAGTGCTGGCCGAGAGCACCATGGTTTTCCCAATTGCCGCGCTCACGATCCTCGCAACCTATCGGCTTGGAGCCACCCTGTTCGACGACGTGACCGGCGGAGCGGCCGCACTACTGCTGTTTCTCACCGTCATTTTTCGCAGGCTCGAAGGAATGCGGGGTACGGACGTCGATTTTGCGCTCGTGGCGCTGGGACTTGCGCTGTTCCTTGACTCGCGCCGGAGTCCTACGCGGATGGCCTGCGGCGCGCTGATGCTGGGTGTAACGGTTCCCTCACATGCAATTGACGGTGCATTGGCGATCGGAGTTGCGAGTGCGGCATGCGGATCCTGGCTGCTGGCAGCGGACTTTTCGCGATTCAGAGCCGGAGCCTTATCGATGGCGGGGGCATTGCTCGTCGGCGCTCCCGAGATTGCGATAGCTCGCGCGATCGTGGTGCCCGTTCCGGTGCTGATGTTTTCGGTGATAGCTGGAGCGACGTTGATAATTTATGGTGCCTCGCGACTCCATCCGCGCGCAGGCGGCGCCGAGCCACGAGTAGCCGTTTTTGTTGCCCGCCTGCTGTTAGGCATCGTGACGGCAGCCATCTTCCACGATGTCGTCACACGAACCGGATCAGTCTATGCCGAAGTACCGTCAAACTACCTGGTGCTGGGCATACTCGCGCTGGCCGGATTGGCAACCATAGTCGTTTGGCCGCCGCCCGGAGACACCGTTGGTCACCTATGCGCGATCGCCGCGATGTGGCTGCCAGCGCTGTTGATCTATCGCATCTTGACCAACCTGCCTGCGGCTACCAATGTCGCCGCAGACTTCGAGAGATTCGATCTTGGCCGCAAAATCGCCGATTGCTGGATGCCCTTCGCGATGGTGTTTCCCGCCGCCCGGCTCATAGCGCTGGGGTGCGAGCTGCTGCCGAAAGCGGCGGTGATGACAACGCTGCTCGCAGTGCTCTTTTTTTCGCCCCGCCGGACAGTTGGAATCGACTACTACGACCACGAACATTCGATCGGCGAAAACTGGATGATCGACTTCGCCATCCTGACCAACGGTTACTGGACTGCCTCCGCCGATCCTCGATGGACGGCAGATCCGACCCAATTTAGATTGTTCGAAGTCCTTCGCAACGAGGTAAACGCCGGACGACTGACAACAAGCACAAATATTCTTCATCTCGTGCATGATGTTAACCCCTACGGCAAGTGGGTGCGGTTCTCTGTCTTTACGGGCGTAAACGATGACCCACTTCTGATCACGCCGACCGAGTCCCAATGGGATATGTTCATGACCGGCAGCCGTGCGCGATCAATCACACATTTCAAGGAGGCACTGGCCAAGCGCCCCATGTACATACTTAGCGAACTCCCCCCTTCGGAAGCGCTCGGAATTCCTGATGAGTACGAGCCTATCTTTGATTCGGAAGGAATAACTCTCTACCGACGGAAAGGCGGGGCGTGAAAAGCTGCTGCGTGAGTCACGGGTTGAGATTGCGGGGCTCAGGCGCGCCCGCGCGTTGCCGGATTACTAGGATGATTCCGATGATCGCGGCAATAGCTATCAGGTTGCGGTAGATGAAATGACGATGCGCGGGCGTCGCTGTAAGATCGTGGCGCCGGTAGAGTCGCAGGTACCCGCTGTCGAGTATCTGGTCGTAACCTGCGGGAAGTTCGCCTAGCTCTGCCGGCGGAGGAACCTGCTCGAGGATATACGGCGGGCGCGCTGCCATCGCGTCGGACAGATCGCTCATCCCTCGCACGCGGCCGCCCATCTGATAGAGGTTGTCCGGATGATGATCGATTTCGATCGGATCGTCGTCGATCCCGGTAAGGATCGGGAACTGCACCAGCGACCACGACGAGGTGTCATGCGCGAGATGGAGAATGTGAGTCGCGGTCGTGATGCGTCCCGCGGCGATCTCCTTCTCCAGCAAATCGATCAGCGGGCGTTCCTCGTCGCCGAATGTCCAGCGCCGATCAGAATGTCCCGACCAATAGCCCTGAGCGGCGGTCTGAAGGTTGAACGCCCACTGCTCGGTGATCGAATGCTCCACTGAATCGTAATCGACCGCATCGGTTATCTGGTACCAGGGATAGATGAGCAAGGTCATGAGAACGAAAAATACCGCCGGCCGCGACCAACGATCGTAAGCGAGCGCAATCGCAAAGCCTGCGGGGAAAATCACAAAATACGGGCACCAATAGTCCCATAGCTTTATCGCCACGTCCCACAGCATCATCACCGACGTGTTCTGATACTGCGGCAGATGAGCCAGCGCGTCGATATATTCACCGACCAGGCCAAGACTGAGCGCTACCGCCACCAGCGCGGCGTAAGGAATTGGCGCGTCGTCGTCGCGCCACGAAACGGCAATCGCGGCGACCAGGCCCGCGAAGCAAAATAGCATCAGGATCGGGAGATCCTCGGCCACCTTGTGAAACAGCGAAAAACGCTCCTGCGCCTGGCGCAGCAAAACCGCGAAGATGAACGCCGCGATGAGAGAGGTGTTCAAAATACGGAGCGCCCCTCGATTGCCGACCGGCGACGTCAGCGGAAGCGTCGCGCTCGCCACGACGATCATCGCGATTCCTGCCACGATTGACGCGGCGAGAACGAAATACGGCAAGTGATGCGCCGTCGAGATGAAAATGTCGGGCACCGCGATCAGTGTCGTACCAGCCAAACAGACCAGTCCGGCGATAAATCGCCGATAGTCACTCTCAACCGCCCAGAACAAGACGCCGGCGGATGCGACGATCATCGCGAAGCCGCCGTTGAGCGAGTGCGAAGCCAACGCGGCACCAAGAATCATCGCGCCGAGCGCGATCAACGTCCTCCTATGCGAGGGGTCGAGGAAAAACGCCAGCGCGAGCCCGATCAGCGCAAAGTCGACCGCGGTACCGCGCACTCCCTGCGCTCGCCGAAACAGACACGTCCAGAAAAGCAGTAGCGCGGCGATGCCGCCGGCCGTGTCATTGAACAGCGTCTTGCCCAGGCGCCAGCTCGCAAAGATCATCAACGCGCAAATCGGCAGCATCGCCTGCGACTGCGCCAGCGCTCCCGCTCCGGCGTGAAGGTCAGCGCCCAGGCCGAGCATCGCGAGGAACAACTCGAGGCCGGGCGTCTGCGCAGCCGGCCCCCAGACTCCATAGGCCGCGTTGTCGAACGGCAGATACACGCCGAACGTGATGATCCGCTGCACCGACGACGGCACCGCCAGCACGTCCATGAACGGCGCCACCGGAGAGGCAAGTTGCAGCGGCAGCATCGAGACAGCGAGCAATCCCGTCGCGAGCAGAGCAAGCTTCTGCCCCGTCGTCGGAGCGGCGCGCCGAACCTTGGGCGGATGATACCAAAGCCACACAGTGCCCAGCGCCAGAATCGACCAAAGCGTGCTGGTATTGAACAACCCGAGCGGGCCGAGCAAGACGCCGAGAAAATAGCCGAGTGCCCACAATCCGCCGACGCCGCCCAGAATTGCGTCAGCCAGATCGATCTCAGGATCGAATCGCAGGATAAGGCCGGCGATCACCGCCGCGCTCCACGCCCAGAAAATCCAGATGCGGACCGCCGCCCACAACGTCGCGGGCAGCACCTCCGACATTCCACGGATCGCTTCGAGCCAGCTCAGATGGTAGGGGAAGTCGCGCAGCCGCCAGATAGCGATTGCGGTGATGAACGCCAGACCCAGCCACACCGCTGGCCAAAGACGCTCGTCACCGCGGTCGCTCAGCCTTTCCGTTCCAGTCTCCAAATTACTATCGACGCCGCGAAGGTCGCGAGCGTGATCCATAGTGCGAGTCCTACGTGAGTAGGCGTGAACTCCAGGTCCACGCTATGATGCCCCGCCGGCATTCTCACCGCGATCAGTCCTCTCTCCTCATAGAGTTCACCATCGCCGCGCAAGCGCCATCCCGGGTACAGGTTCTGATTCACAACCAATGCGGTCGCGGCGGGCGCGTTAACGTCATAGCGCAGATGGTTCGGCGTCCACAGTGTTTGATCGACAGTTCCAGGGCCTAGCAGGTAATACTCACCCCGATAACCAGCCTGATTGTACCCTAGTGGGTTCTCGGGAATGTCGTTGTAACCATACCCCTGGCAGTTCACCGAACCCATATTCGCCTGGTTGATCTCGGTCATCGTACCGGTGTTCATGGTCCAGTACTGTTTGAAGTAAGACGAGGGTGGATACGGCTCGATGGGGTATAAGAATAGATACCGGGAATTCGGCGCCCCGACCATCCAGCTATCTACGAGGCCTAGCACCAGCAGTGCAATTGCGAGCCGCTTCCCCCAAGGCTCGAACCTCGAACATAGGAAATCAGCCCCATAAGCCGCCATCACTCCCAGACAGAATACGAACGGAATAAGATATCGCCCCGGAAGTCCCGCGCTATCTCCCATCGGCAGATAGAGGAGTATGAAAACCGCTGAGTGCGGCCCCGTCCAGCCGCGCGCGAATAAGACGAATACAATGGCGGGTACCAGCCATGGCAACGACTTGAGCGGCCGGCTGAAGAGGCCCAAGAATGCCAGCCAGATGAAGAAGACGGAGAGATATGCCCCATACTCAGACAAAGCGAATTCAAACCCAATACGTGGGCGAAAGAGATCCTGGTTTCGGGACAAAAGAAACATCGAGATCAGACGCATCGAGATCGGTTCGATTCCAAATGGATGCTTTGGGTAGATACCGAGCTGTTCCGACATCGGTATCAATCTGAGTGCCGCGAATCCCAGGCCGAATACTCCTATAACTAACCCGGAGATGAATGGCCTTATGCTCAACTGTAGCAACGCGAGCATCGAAGCCACCGCTCCGATGATTATCGCGGTATAGAGAAAGGTGTAGTTGCCCTCGGTCAGTGTTAGCGCGCACAAGGCGCCACCTATAACTGCCGGCATAAACGTTTTTGTCCGGATAGAGATGAACAGACACGCGGCAACCCACGGCAGATAAGCTCCCGGCAGAAAATTCAAATGGCCGACCGCTAGATGCAGATAGAGCCACGAGCTGGCCGGAAATATCACCGCACTCACCGTCGCGGCTATCTTGCCGAGATCCAGCACGCGCCCAAGCACATATCCGCCGGCGAACATGATCGCCAGGTGCAGGTAGATATCGATCCAAAGTCCTACGCGAAGGCCGGCCAACAGATAAAGTACAAAAAACGGCGTGACGATCGACGACTCGGGATTCGACAGCATCCCCATTCCGCCGCATTTGTACGGATTCCAGAATGGGAGCTGATGAAAATGTATCACCGTCCAGTACGGCGCCCAGCGCAGGTCGGTGAATAGGTCCGTGTCACCATTGGATGGAAGCCGCGCCAGATGCTCGAGTACCGGGCCTCGCCTGAGCCAGGATAAGACGCCCGGCCCAAGGTCCCCGACCTCGCAGAGCATCGGGTACAGGAACACCGCGGCGAACACCAGCGACCCCACTGCGAGCCATGCAAGTTCGCGCGCGCCGAGACCGAAAATCCGTCGAGCTTCGTCGCTCGTCCTGCTATTCACACAGGAGGCTCGCGCTTGAGACGGTTTGCGTCAAACTGTGAAGTCGAGCACATGACTCCCTGCTCTGTAGCAGGGCTCGATTCCTTTCGGCCGCATGAATTATGGTGTCGCAGACGTCGCTGCGCCCCGTTTAATAGCGACTTGCGCGGCGACCCAGTTGAAAAACTGAGCGGCTTTGCTGGCTTGAGGTTCGGTCTCGCCCATCTGTTTCTGATAGTTCGTCAAAATCCAATATTCGAGCGCGGTAGACTGATGATTTATGACCACACCCACGTCGGTGGGCAGCTCTGGATTCAGTCCGTCACATTTTCCGCAGGTGGCGTACCGGTAAGCGCCGAAATCAGTCGCGTTGAAAGCAAGAATAAGATCCCCGTCGGTTGTCGTCGCGACCGGTTTGGCCGTCAGCTCTATTCCGCCCGTGCCAGTGTTGCCGCTGGTCATATCGACCGGCGCGGTTGTCGCGGCATTGTCGAGCAACAGCATCGCGCCTTGCGTGTCGACCGGCTCGCTGAATGTCCACGTCGCCGTGCTGGGCTCGTTGGCCTTGACTGCATGCCAATACAGCGATTGCCGCGTCGTTGGAGTGGAATCCTCGCGAATCATTTGCCATCCGGCTGGCGCGGCGATCGTCGGCTTCGGGCCCCCGTAGGTCAGAACGACAGCGATCGCGACCTGCCCCGCTTGCGCCTTTGACCCCCAGTTCAGCGAGAGGCTGGTCGCGCCCTTTGTCGCCGGCGTTTCCGCGGACGAAACTACATTGGCCCCGCCGACCGTGTTTTCAGGAGTTTGCGCCGGCCCTGAATTGCACGCGAAAACAAAAACTGCGGCAGCCACCATCAACGCACGTTTGATCATTGTCCCCTCGTCCCCTTCTTCATAGTTCCCCAGTCGCTATGCCTTCTTCGCGAACGGACGATCACGGTCCGCGAGGGCGCCCTTGAGACCTTGCTCGCGGCTCGCCTTCATCCAGTTCTTCGCCGTATCGGTCTGATGCGCGATCACGTCGATGTCGGCCGACGACTGCTCGGCCGCCCGAATCCCGATGATATCGAGATAGCGATTCACCGCCGCCTTGTGCAGCATCAGCAGGTCCGCCGGCACCGTCGCGACGCGCCGCGCATAGTTCATCGTCTCTTCCTCGAGCTTGTCCTTCGGGAAAACGCGATTGACCAGGTGCCATTCGAGCGCTTCTTTTGCCGACATGTAGTCGCCGGTGAAAAGATACTCTTTCGTTTTGCGCGGACCCATCAATACCGGCCACATCGACATCGTCGGCAGGATTCCGAGCGAGCGTCCCGCGGGATGCCCGAACTGCGCATCCTCGCTGGCGAACACGATGTCGCAGTGGCCGACGAATTCCGTGCCGCCCGCCAGGCAATAGCCGTGCACCTGCGCGATCGTCGGTTTGTTGATCGCCCACAGCCTCTGCCATCGCTCGATCGTCTTGTGCAGGCCGAGCCGGTCGTTGGTGACGGTGAAGGTCGCGCCGGGATGTTGGGTGCCCTGCAAGTCGTAGCCGGCGGAGAACGCACGCCCGGCGCCGCGAATTATCAGCACGCTGGCATCGGCGTTCGACTCGTACTCGTCCATCACCGAGTCGAGTTCCTTGAGCAGCTTCTGCGACAGCGCGTTGAGCTTCTCCGGACGGTTGAGCGTCAGCCGGTAGATCTTGTCCTCGGCCTTTTCGTAGATGACGGTTTCGTAGTTCGCCATGTGAGACTCCGATGGTTACTTCACCGCTGACAGGAAATCGCCGGCAATGCGCACCGCTTCGTCCGGTACTTCCCAGAAAAACATGTGGCCCGCGGCCTTGAGCGTATGTTTTTTAGAACCCGGAATAGCCCCCTGCAAGACGTCCGCATTAGGATACGGCACGATCGAATCGTCGTCGCCGTGAATAATAAGTGTCGGCGACTTGATTTGTCCAAGCCGCGCGAAACTGTCGAAGCCGCCGATCGCCTGTCCCTGCCGCATGAACGTACTCATCGGCGTCATCGGATAGTTGCCCATCTCCGCGATCGCGTTGTCGAGCGTTGCCTGCCCCGCCGCCGAATTCAGAAACGCTTTTCCGCACGCCACCGAAAATGCGCGCCGCGCCTGCTCGACCGGATCCATACCGGGCGCCGGTATCAGGTTGGCGATCGCCGCCGGATCGGCCGGGATCGAATGACTCGCGCCGCAGTTGGTGCATCCGAGCACCAGCCCGCGCGTACGCGACGGATACGCGAGCACGAATTCCTGCGCGATCATCCCGCCCATCGAGATTCCGAAAATATGCGCGCGTGGTGTCTTTGCATGGTCGAGCACGGCCGCGACGTCCGCCGCCAGGTCGCCGAGCGTGAACTCGGTGTCGGCATTATCGCTCTCGCCGGTGCCGCGATTGTCGATGACGAAAATCCTGAAGCGCGCTTCCATCAGCTTCAGAAAGGGCTCGCCCCAGCCTCGGCCCGACCCGCTGAATCCCATGATGAGCGCGACCGGCTCACCATCTCCCCTGACCTCGTAGCGAAGCTTGACCCCGTCTCTTGCCTTTGCGAAATCGCGAACCGATGCCACGTTGGTATCTCCTCTTCCGTTCAATTCTCGTGATGAATACTAGCTACGGACGGGCAAGGTTCAAGCAGCGACGGTATCCGCGGCGGTGTCGGCGAGGATCGATCCGAGGATTCGATATACCTCGCGATTGACTATCAAGCCCACGTGCCGTCCCGACACTTCGAAATTCGATCCGAGGTCGTCGATGCACGATTGCCATTGCACGACCTCGTCGCGGCGCGTGTAGATCGCGCTGAAGCGGCTCCGCGGCGGACTCGGCGCGAACACCGCGTTGGCGAATCCGCACGCGCACTCCATCGTCCCGCAATTTTCCTGCACACCGGAAAACGTCTGCCAGAACGACTGGATCGCTTGCAGCGCGGGACGGACCTGGTCGTGCACTCCCGTCCACCCGTCGCGAATCGGTGAGCCCAGCGCGACCACTTCGCGCACGAGCGCCGGGTTTGACGCCGCGATTGCACGGCCGAGTACGCCGCCCAGGCTGTGGCCGATAATTGTCACGCGCTGGCCGGAATCGCGCGCGATTTTTTCCACGCGCCATCCAACCAGTTCCACCTTGCGCCGCGGACACCCGACGTTGAGATCGATTCCCGACAGGTACGGCCGGTATCCGATACGCCCGAGCCATCGCGCCAAGGTGCCGAGGGACCAATCGCCCGCCGTGAATCCTGGAATCAGCAGAATAGGACGGCCGTCGCCGCGCGGGACTCCCACGCCATATCCAACCGGGTCGCGCGCCAGCGAAGCAAACTGTTGCAGATAGTCGAAGTAAGCGGAGGCGGTGAGTTGCAGCAGCATTCCGTGGTTGGTTGATCTTCTTACGCGTTCTGAGCGCGCGTTCGCGCGACACTGCCACGAAATACGGTAACTGTAAAGCAATTCGCAAGTAACAAGTGTAGGGCGTGCTCAGATGACACAAAAAAAGCGTCGACAGCGACCCTTCGACTTCGCAAAGGGATCCCCGGCCGCAACTTTTCTGAGTACTGGGTGCAGGGGTCACCCCTGCCCAAGGAGGTGCGGAACCCACGGTGGGTTCCGCATTAAATAAAGTGATTTCCCCTGCCCGGACCCGCTAGCCCTTAGGCAACCCCAGCACCCTCTCGCCGATAATATTGTGCTGGATCTGATTCGTCCCGGCGTAAATCGTCGGCCCGCGCGCCGCGAGCATCCTGAACGACCACTTGCCCTTGTCAAGTGCGAACGGCGCGTTGAATTCGAGCTGGCTATAGGGCCCCAGCAGCTCCATCGCATAGAGCGCGATCTTGAGCGCAAGCTCCGTGCCGCACAGTTTCATCATCGAGCCTTCCGGCCCCGGCGGCTGCCCCTTCAACTGGCGCGTCAGTTGTCGATAGCCGGTATATCTGAGCGCGAGCGCCTCGGCGGCGAACCCCGCGACGCGCTGCCGCACGCTCGAATCGTCCCACGCGTTCGAGCCGTTGCGCGGGATTCGGCGGGCCAGCCTCGCCAATTCATGGACCTCGCCAAGGTAGCTTTCGCCGCCGCCGCTGCCGCGCTCGAACATCAGCGTGGTCATCGCGACCTGCCAGCCATTGTTACGCTCGCCGACGATATTTTTTTTCGGCACGCGCACGTCCTCGAAGAAAACCTCGTTGAAGCCCTTGCCGCCGGTCATCTGCACCAGCGGACGCACGGTCACGCCCGGACTGTGCATGTCGATCAGCAGGTAGCTGATTCCCTTGTGCTTGGGCGCGTCAGGATCGGTGCGCACCAGCGCAAAGATCATGTCGGCATGTTGCGCCATTGAGGTCCACACTTTTTGCCCGTTGACGACGAAATCGTCGCCATCGTCAATCGCGCGCGTCTGCACCGACGCGAGGTCGGAGCCCGAGCCCGGCTCCGAGTATCCCTGGCACCAGACTTCCTCGCCCTTGAGAATTTTCGGGATGTGATTTTTCTTCTGCGCCTCGGTCCCCCAATGCATCAGCGTCGGGCCGAGCAGGCTGATCCCCATCCCGATGAACGGCTCGTTGAGCCCGAGCCGGCTGAGTTCTTCGCGATAGATCAGCCGCTGCATGACGGTGGCGCCGCGACCGCCGTATTCTTTGGGCCAGTTGACGGCGACCCAGCCGCCTTCGTTGAGCTTCTTATGCCAGTTGACGCGCGCATCCCAATCACCCTCGCCCTCGTCGGCCATAAGATTGGTCGGAGGCGGCGCGAATTTCTTGTTCGCTTCGAGCCACGCGCGCACTTCGCTCCGAAATGCCTGGTCTTCCGGCGTGTAGTTGAAATCCATCGATTGAATTCTTCTCTCCTGACTTGACGATTCGCGCGCGACGCCTCAGCCCTTGGGCAGTCCAAGCACACGCTCACCGATAATATTATGCTGTATCTGATTGCTGCCCGCTGCAATCGTGCCGCCGCGCGCCGCCAGCATCCGGAACGACCACTTGCCCTTGTCGATCGCGAACGGCGCCTTATACTCCATCTGGCTATAGGGCCCGAGCAGTTCCATCGCGAACAACTGGATCCGCATGTTCAGCTCGGTGCCGCACAGCTTCATCATCGATCCTTCGGGCCCCGGCGGCATCCCCTTGAGCCGCCGCGTGAGCTGCCGGTATCCGGTGTAGCGCAGCGCGACCGCCTCGCAGCAGAACTCCGCGATTTTCTGCCGCACGCTCGCGTCATCCCATGCAGTCCCGCCGTTGCGCGGCAGCGATTTCGCCAGCGCCGCCAGCTCGCGCACTTGCGTCATCCCGCCGCGATCTCCGCCGCCGCCAGAGCGCTCGAACATCAGCGTCGTGATCGCGACCTGCCATCCCTGGTTCTTCTCGCCGACCAGGTTTTTCTTCGGCACGCGCACGTCCTCGAAAAAGACCTCGTTGAAGCCCTTGTTGCCGGTGATTTGCACCAGCGGCCGCACCGTCACGCCGGGGCTATGCATATCGACCATCAGGTAGCTGATCCCCTTATGCTTGGGCGCGTCGGGATCGGTGCGCACGAGCAAGAAGATCCAGTCCGCGTGCTGCGCGATCGACGTCCACACCTTCTGCCCGTTGACGACGAAGTAGTCGCCGTCTTCGACCGCGCGCGTCTGCAGTGACGCGAGGTCCGAGCCCGACCCCGGCTCCGAATATCCCTGGCACCAGATCTCTTCGGCCTTCATGATAGGCGGGATAAAGCGCTGCTTCTGCTCCTCGGTCCCCCAATGCAACAGCGTGGGCCCGAACAGGCTAATCCCCATTCCGATCATCGGCGCCGCCAGGCCCGCGCGCGCGAGCTCTTCGCCGTAGACGATATTTTGCAGGATTCCCGCGCCGCGGCCGCCGTACTGCTTGGGCCAACTCGGCGCGAGCCATCTGCCCTCGGCCATCTTCTTCGCCCAGCGCTTCTGCTCATCGAACGCGCCGCGGCCTTCGGCCATTCCGATCGTGGTTTCGCCCATATGCGGCGCGAATTGCTTGTTGGCGTCGAGCCACGCGCGAAACTCCATCCGGAACGCTTCGTCTTCGGGATTAAAATTGAAATCCATCGCGCATTTCTCCTGGCACGGCCCGAAGGCCTGTACCGGCTGTTGACGATCACCGCAATGACCGCCGGGCGTATATCGCGCATGAACTTAAAACAATCTGACCACCCTCTGCAAAGGCTGGCCGCAGCTCTCGCACCGCGCTAACACATACGTCTTTGTGTCATCCCGAGCGTAGCCGAGGGACCCCGGATCTTTCTCGACGCCAACTTGGGCACCGCCAACCACGGCGCGATCGTTGTGAACGCTGTCAGATCCGTGCGATTCGAGCGTATCACGGCGACTCGAGCGGCTCTCACCACGCTCGAACCTTGGTTTAGGTTGCGCCGGCCGGCACTCAAAAAGATCCGGGGTCCCTCGGCTACGCTCGGGATGACACAAAAACGAGGCGACGCAAAGATAAAGCTACACAAAGAATTGGACGCCGCAGACCTCTGCGAAGGCTGGCCGCTGCTCTCGCCCCGCGCTAAATCATACGAATGCCGCAGCCTAAGAATCTCGCTCCCAATCTATGGGTCGTCGATCAGCCCGGCTTCAGCGCCCGCTTAGCCAGGATCGGAACGCGGATGACGGTGATAAAACTCTCCAGTGGCGGCCTGTTCCTTCATTCGCCGACCAAGCTCAACGACGAAACCAGGCAAGCGCTCGACGCCCTCGGCGAGGTTCGCGCGGTGATCGCGCCCTCGCGTGCGCATCACCTGTTCGTCGGCGACTATATAAAAACGTGGCCGAGCGCGAAGCTGTACGGCCCGCCCGGCCTCGTCGGCGACATTCCGGATTTCCGCGCTCGCATCGGCGCGCGGCGCGATCTGAAACTCGACGCAATACTCGGCGACGAGCCTCCCGCCGAATGGGCAGGCGAGATCGACCAGCACCTGTTCAAGGGCGCGGCAGTTCTGAACGAGGTGGTATTCTTTCATCGCGCGAGCCGCTCGGCGATTTTCACCGATCTGGTCTTCAACGTGCCCGCCGATTTCAAAGACGCATGGCTCTTCTACACGATAGTGGGCGGCCGCGGACACTTCGGACCCCATCGCCTGATTCGCCTGGCAATTCGCGACCGCAAAGCCGCGCGCGAGTCAGTCGCGAAAATCCTGGAATGGGACTTCGATCGCGTAATAGTAACCCACGGCGACGTACTCGAATCCGGCGGCAAAGCAAAATTCGCGGAAGGGTTTTCGTACCTGTAATTTACCTTCCTGCGATTTCCCTTCCCTCCGATTTTACTTCTTGATTTTGTTCTTGTGTCATGCCGAGCGTAGCCGAGGGACCCCGGATCTTTTTGAATGCCGGCCGGCGCAACCTCAACCAAGGCTCAAGCGCAGTGAGCGCAGTTCGGGTGCTGCGATACGCGAGCGAATCGCACGGATCAGACTGCGTTCACAATGATCGCGCCGTGGTTGGGGGTGACCAAGTTGGCGTCGAGAAAGATCCGGGGTCCCTCGGCTACGCTCGGGATTACACAAAGATAAGGCGACACAAGGATAAGTCGACGCAAACATAAGGCGACACAAAGAATTTGACTCCGCAGAACCTCCCAACGTTTGACAATACTTTCCCGATTGCGGAAAGTCGGACTTCGAGCACGGTTGTGAATCTCAAACTCGATCTGCCAGACGACCTCTTCGACGCCGCCTTCACCGAATCCGACTTCGCCGCGCGCGTCCGCGAGCTCGCCATCCTCGAACTGGTGCGCGTCAAGCGCCTCCATGAGCACGAGGCCAAGGAGATGCTCGCGCTCGAGCGTTTCGAGCTGGTCCAGCGGATGAAGGCAGCCGGGATCGCGCCGACCGAGGACCTCTTCGCCGAAATCAAGGGCGAGCTCACCAAGGCGATCGACTCGAAGCGCGCCCGGACCGCGGGACCAACTCCAAAGCCCGAAAAACCAAAAGGATAGTCACATGCGTCTGCTGCACACGATGCTCCGGGTCAACAATCTCGACGAGTCGCTGAAGTTCTACTGCGACAAGCTCGGCATGAAACTGCTCCGCAAGAACGACTTCCCCGGTGGCGAGTTCACGCTGGCCTTCGTCGGCTACGGCGACGAGCGCGAGGCCTCGGTCCTCGAGCTGACCTGGAATTGGGGCACTTCGAAGTACGAAATCGGCACCGCCTACGGACACGTTGCGCTCGGCGTCGACGACATCTACCAAACCTGCTCCGACTTGAAGGATAAGGGCGTCAAGGTCGTGCGCGAGCCCGGCCCGATGAAGCACGGCACCACCGCGATTGCGTTCATCGAAGATCCCAACGGCCACAAGATCGAACTGATACAGCAAAAGTAAGCAGTAAAACACCGGCCCCTCGACGCGCGATCGAAAAGGTTAGTTTGCGATGAAAGCAGCAGTGTTCAAAAAAAGAGACGAGATGGCCGTCATCGACGTGCCGAGTCCCACCGCCGGCGCCGGCGAAGTCGTGCTCAAAGTTCACGATTGCGGAATCTGCGGCTCCGATCTGCACGCCGTCCAGTACGGAATCGGGATGCCCGCGGACACCGTGATGGGCCATGAATTCTGCGGCGAGATTCACGCGCTCGGTCCCGGCGTCAGCGGCTACCAGCTCGGCGATCGCGTCACCTCGCTCCCGTACTTTGCATGCGGCGTATGCGCATGGTGCACGCGCGACGACGCGATGCATTGCGCAAAGCTTCGCAGCCTCGGACTCGGCCAGCTCCCCGGCGCCTACGCCGAGTTCGTCGCATGCAGCGCCGCGAGCCTCCTCAAACTCCCCGCCAACGTCAGCTCGCGCGCCGGCGCACTGGTCGAGCCGCTGTCGGTCGGCCTCCACGGCGTCAACCACGCGTCGATCGAACCGGGCATGGGCGTAGTCGTGATGGGCGCGGGACCGATCGGCCTTTCGACTTTGATATGGGCCAAAGCCAAAGGCGCAAGCGCGGTCGTGGTATCAGAACTCGCGCCCGGCCGCACCGAGCTTGCGATGAAACTGGGCGCAGACGCCGTCGTCAACCCGACCCAGGACGATCCTTCCGAGGCGGTCAAATCGATCACCGGCCGGCCGCCCGAAATTGTCTTTGAATGTATCGGCGTCAAATCCACGCTCGGCGCCGCCATCGGGATGGTGGGACGCCACGGTCAGGTCGTCGTCATCGGCGTATGCATGGAAGCCGACAGCATCTACCCCCTGACCTGCGTGATGAAGGAAGTGCAGATCAATTTCGCACTCGCGTACACCCGCGGCGAGTTCCAGGAAACCATCGACGCGATCTCGAAAGGCACCATCGACCCGACCCCGATGATCACCGACGTGATCGACGTCGACCAGGTCCCCGAGATGTTCACGGCCCTGAAACACCCAGGCACCCGCGCCAAAGTAATGGTGGAATTCCCGCACTGAAGTACTGGGATGCAGGGGTCACCCTTGCTGAAACCCTCCGCGGGTTTCACATTAAGTGATTTCCCCTTCCCTTCGCTAAACCCCGAAAAATTCCTTGATCGCCCCGAGCGCCTCGGCTTCCGTTAACGACGGTGCATGCCCTACGCCTGGTACCTCGACCGCTTTCGCCCGCTTTTGCACCTTGACCATCCTGCTAGCGGTCGCACTCGCGAGGATATCGCTGTCTGCGCCGCGCACTATCAGGGTCGGGCACGCGATCCGCGCGTATGGCACCCACAAATCGAATCGCTGCTGCGCGGTGGCCCCGCGCAGCGGCCGCCTCACGTTCGCGTCCATCTTCCAGACCAGGCCGCCATCCGCGCCCGGCTTGACCGACCATTTCACTTGCTCGGCGATTACGTCGTCCGCGAGCCTCGCCATCGGCGGATAATTTTCCCGGTAGTACTTCACCACTTCGCTGATATCTTTGAAGCGCTCCGGCGCCTCGCCGACGTAGCTCGCGATTCGCGCCGCGCCCGCGGGATCGATTTCGCATCCGATGTCGTTGATGACCAGCCGCTCGACCCGCTCCGGCCATCCGCCCGCGTAGGTAATCGAGATAATCCCGCCCATCGACGTGCCAATCAGGCTCGCGCGCGCGACGCCCAGCTCCTCGAGCATCCGCGCCAGGTCTGTCACATAATTCTGCCAGTTATATTCGGTCGGCGGACCCCACTGGCTATCGCCGCGCCCGCGCACATCGACCGAAATGACGTGATACTTCGCAGCCAGATGCGGTGCGAGCGCGTCGAAATTGTGAGCGTTGCCGCTCAGCCCATGCACGCATACGACCCACGGCGCACCCTCGTTGCCATAGTCCAAATAGTGAAACCGAAGCCCGTTCGCATTGACAAATTTATCCGCTGTCATTTCTTCATTTTCCTGGATCCGATTGCGGCATCCGCGCAAGCTGCCACAGTTTCTCGGGCACGATTATCAGCCGGCGTCCCTCGCGAGTGATTACTCCCTCGCGCTCGAAGTCGTTCAATTGTTCCGTCGTCCTCTGCCGCGACGCTCCCACCAGCTCGGCCAAATCCGCATGCGTCAGCTTGATCGTCAGCAACGTGCCACGCGAGTCCCGCACGCCGAATTTTTCCGCCAGCTCGAGCAGCGCTCCCGCCAGCCGCTCGCGCAGCCCGAGCCCGACGAAGTTCGCGTACCGCACCAGCATCCCCCACCACCGCCCGACCGTCGCGTCCAGGGTGATACTCAGCCGCTCGAGCGGGACGCCGAGCACAGTATCCACAAAAATCTCCGGCTTCACCACCGCCACGGTGCAATCGCTGTACGCCTCGCATCGAAACGGCCGGGTGGTCTGCGGCAGCAGCGACGACAATCCGAACACCTCGCCCGGCCCCACGAAGCCCACCAGCACCCGCTGTTCGCGATTCACGTAACAGAGCTTCGCCACGCCCGACAGCAGGATATAGACGTGACTCGACGCCTCGCCCTCCCTGAAAATAGCGCCTTCGCGCCGCACTTTGAGCGGCGCCGCCGCCGCCGCCAGCCGCGCCGCCTGCTCGTCGCGCATCCACGAGAGTGACTTGAGCCGCGTTAGCGACTTCGGATCGAGAGTGCCTTCCGCCACCACACTCGCCTACCTACCACAACCGCCCCAATTGTCGCGAATGTGACACCCGATTCGATTTTTTTCCCCCGATTTGCCGCTTTTGTCACGCCTGCGACAAACGTAAGTGTATCTAATGCTTGACGTAACTGTCATATTACCGCAACTTACTCAGCGAGCACTCAGTATCACGTTCACTGAACCGAAGAGGGATATCTGCGATGGCTAACAACGACGACAACTCAAGGAGCAAACTGAATTCCAACGACTCTACTTTTTCCGATGAGATCCTGAAACTCGCTCAATGCCTGATGCCCGAGCCGCCAACCGCCAAAGTACGGCGGATGGTTGCCGGCATTGTCGCCGACAAGGGAATCGATCGCCAGCTTCACGAACTCGGATGGAAGGCGTACGACACCGTGATCGGCGCCGCCAACAGCACCACCAATCGCGTCTTTACCAGCCCGACCGTCGGCAACGTCCTCGGCGGAGCAATCGATATCATGCTGCGATGGCAGCGGCTCAACGCCGCCGTCGCCGGCGCGTTCTTCTCAGCGCTGTGGCCCGCAGTCGGCCTGCCTTCCGCTACCGAGGTCGAAGCGCTGCGCACCGACATGCGCTCGATGCGCGAGGAGCTGCGCGACGCGGTCGCCGAGCGCGACTCGAAGGACGACTTCGCCAGCGAGCTCCACATCGCCGTCCGCGAATCGATCGTCAGCCAGCAGTCCGACGAAAAGCTCGCCACCGCGCGCAAAACCAACGGACATCCCGCCTCTCTCATCGACCCCGCCTCCGTGCCGGCCGCGAAGAAGTCGAGCGTCTACCAATTCTCGGTATGGTCGGGATGGCCCGGTGCGGATCCGATGGAGCTCGGTGAAGATGTCGGCAATTAACGAAATCGCCTCGCTCTGGATGGAAGGCACGATGCGCACGCTCGACGCGTTTCGCACCGGCTTCGGCGCCACCATGGACGATCCCCCGCCCGCGACGCGCTCGCGCGTCATCTACGAGTCGGGCCTCGTCCGCCTGCGCCACTACGAGGCGCGCGGCGCCAACAAGAAACGCGTGCCCCTGCTCCTCATCTACTCGCTCATCAAGCGCCCCTTCATCCTCGACCTCCAGCCCGGCCGCAGCGTCGTTGAGTATCTTGTCAAACAGGGCTTCGACGTCTACTTGATCGATTGGATTCCGCCCCGTTCGGGCGAGAAGGATCACGGCTTCGACGACTACGTTAACATCGACATCGCCAACGCCGTCCGCGCCGTTCAGATTTATGCGGGCGTCGAACAGATTTCGATCCTCGGCTACTGCTTCGGCGCCCTGCTCGGCCTGATCTACAGCGCGCTGCACAGCGGCAACGTGAAAAATCTGGTCTCCTTGACGATCCCGCTCGACACCAGCGTGCGCCAGTTGCCCATCGAGCACCTCACGGCCGCGATGACCTCGCGCAGCGCCAAAGTGATCGTCGATACCTACGGCAACGCGCCCGCCTGGATGATCTACTCGTTCTTCAACACGCTCGCGCCCACTCATCACCTGCTCGACAAGTTCGTCGGCGCCTACCGAACGAGTTCCGCCCGGCCGGCCTACATCGACACCTTCCGGTTGTTCGAGCGATGGCTCCATAGCGACGTGCCGATGGCTGGGCGAATCTTTCTCGAGACCTCTGAGATGTGGCGCGAGAACTCGCTGATGAAGGGCACGATGAAGATTGGCGGCCAGCTCGCCGACCTCACCCGCATCATGTGCCCGCTGCTCAACGTCATCGGCGACCGCGACGACATCGTCAATCCTTTGTCGAGCGAGCCGCTGCCCGAATTGGTCTCGAGCGACGACAAACAGAATCTGCATTACCCAACTGGCCACATGGGCGCGGCTATCAGCGCCGACTCGCTGAAGCGTCTATGGCCCCAAATCGCAAATTGGTTGAGCGCCCGCGATGACTGAAGAAACAAAACCACCGGGTTCGTCGCGCAAGCGGCCAAAGAAACGGATCGAAAAAGGGTTTGGAGGAAATGTAGCGTCTCGCAAGATCGCCGACGCCGTCGGCGCGGCGGCTAAAACAGTTTCGATGACTAACGTTAGTAAACCAACCGGCGGACTCGAGTCGCGCCAGCAATCGGGAGAAAAAGCAATGGCAGAGAAAGAGAATGGTTCAATGTTCGAGGGTTTGACCAGCATGGGCAGCCTGTTCACCGTCAAGGGCGCCAAAAAGTTCGCCGCCTGGTACATCGACACCAGCGAGAAAGTCGCCAAACAAGCGATCGATTTCCAGGAAAACGCCACCAAGTGGGCCAAGGAAACCCCGCTCGCTCCGATCTTCGACGCGCAGATCGAGTACGGCAAAAAGTTCGTCGAGCGCTCCGCCAACGCCGCCCGCTCCCTCTGGCGCATCGAAGAATAACACCGACCAAGGATCGCCGCCCCTTTCCTGGCGAGGGGAAGCGACCTGCCCGAAACCGGTCCCCCTTCCCACAGTGGGAAGGGGTTAGGGGTTAGGTTCCTGCTTGACCTCAATATCTCGAGCGCACCGCCTCTCCCTGACTCACAGGGAGAGGCGACCGGCCGCCGCCGATTCGAAAATAGTGGCGTGGCCCTATCCTGTGAACTAATCTTTTCCTGAGATCATGGCTTCCCAAGGCACCGCCGCCGCCAACTCATCCGTCCCGCCCGAGATCTCCCGCGACGAGCTCCGCGATCGCCTCCACGATTCTTCGCTCACTATCGTCGACGTGCTGCCGGAGGCCTCCTACGTCGAGGCTCACATCCCCGGCGCGCTCAGCCTTCCCCTCGAACAGGTCACCGCTCGCGCGCGCGAACTTCTTCCCGATCCCGCCGCCGAGATCGCCGTCTACTGCGGCCAGTTCACATGAACTCGCGGCCAGCAGGCGGTCGGCTTGCTCCACGAACTCGGCTACTCGAACGTTCGCGACTATCGCGGAGGAATCGCTGACTGGGTCGAGTCAGGCGAACCGACTGAGAGCGCAGCCGAAACGCCGCCGCCGGAGCCTGACCATAACGCCACGATTCCGATCGGCCCTCCGCTCGCGGCTTCCCCGGATGGAGCCCTCGGCCGCGGCCCCGCGCGCCTTTCCCGGATGGGTCGATTCGACAAGTCGCTGCTCGACCTAGTCCAGCAACGCTCAACCTTCCAGCTCTTCGCCATCTGGATCGGAACGATCCTGCTGAGCGGCTTCTGCTTCTGGCTCGGTGCTCTGATAGGCAAGAGCGGCCTGGTCGAGGCCGGCCACCCGGTCGGCGCCGACCTCAAGGGATTCGGAAGCGCTCTCTACTTCAGCTTCGTGACCGCGACCTCCATCGGCTACGGCGACATCGTTCCGGTCGGGGGTGCTCGCGTAATCGCGGTCGGCGAGGCGATCGCCGCACTGCTTATCTTTGGCGCGGTCGTCGCCAAGTTCGTCTCCCATCGGCAGGACGAGCTGATGAGCGAAATCCACCGGGTCACTTTCGAGGAACGGCTCGATCGCGTCGAGACCAATCTGCACATGGTAATTTCCGAATTGCTGGCGATCACCGCGATGTGCGAAGCGAAGGCGCCGCTGAATCGAATCAGCACCCGCTTGGAAAGCGCCGGGATGCTTTTCCTTGCCGAGTTGCGCACGACGCGCGATCTGCTCTATCAGCCGCGGCTGGCCGTCGAGGAAGGCGTGCTGTCCACGATTCTCGCTACCCTCGCCTCGGCCATGACCGTACTGGCCGATCTGCTCGCATTGCTGCCGCCGGAATTTCCGCGCTCGCAGCCATTCACGATTGTGCTCGATCGCTTGACCGGTCTCGCCGAGGAAATTTGCGGCGAGTGCGTCCCACACACCTACACGCCAAGACTCGTATTCTGGATGGACCGCATCCAGGCAACCGCGCAGCGCCTCAAATGAACGGCTTTTCCTCCTACCAGTTCTAACAACGCGAGGCTGCATCTTTTCCTGGTGCTGGGTGCAGGGGTCACCCCTGCTGAAACCCGGGCGCGTTTCACATTAAATGGGGTCGGTGCTCCGCTCACGCTATTTCTTGTCCGCCATCGCCGGCCTGCTCTGCGCGATTCTCGCCGCGTCGCCCGCCGCGGCCCAAATCGAGAACTACGACACCGGCAACTATACCGTCTTCACGCACTCTGACACGCTGCCGTGGTGGCTATCCGCGCAGAGCAACTTGATCTTCCAATGGCACCCGGGCTTTCACGCCGACTACAGCGGCCCCAACAGCCTCGATCATGCTTCCGATCAGGGGCCGACCGAAGTCGCCACGCTCTACACTGGTCTCGAACTGTCGCCGACGCTCGAAGCGGTTGCGGATTTTGAGATCGCCGGCGGCAGCGGCCTCAGCGAGTCGCAGGGCCTGGGAGGTCCGACGAATCTGGACGCGGTAAGAAATCTGGACGGGATGCCGTATGTCGCCAGGCTCTGGTACCGCAAGGTAATCGCACTCAGTGACGAGACCGTAAAGGTTGAACGGACTCCGCTCTCGATACTGACCAAGCTGCCGGTTCGCCGGCTCGATATCCACGTCGGCAAGTTCGACATGGTGGATTTTTTCGATCTTAACAGCGTCGCCAACGACGACCACACGCAGTTTATGAACTGGACGGTGGTGAACAACGGCGCCTACGACTATGCCGCTGACACCCGTGGTTATACTTACGGCGGCGTGATCGACTACGAAGATCGATTCTGGGGCTTTCGCTTCGCTGAGGCCCTCCTGTCCAAGCGCGCCAACGGCCTGAACCTTCAGAAGAACCTGCAAGACGCTCATTCTGAGAATTACGAACTTGAGTTCCGCCCACAGCTGCTCGAAAACCGGACCTCCGCCATCCGGATGCTGGCGTTCACCAACTTCGCCAATATGGGCGACTACCTCCAGGCGATCGATCTTTTCGAGCAAGGCAAGACTCCGGTGCCCGAAATCACCGACCATCCGCGGCAGGTTAAGCTCAAGTATGGATTCGGCATCAACGCGGAGCAGGAATTCACCGACTATCTAAGGGGCTTCTTTCGCGCGGGATGGAATGAAGGCCAGCACGAATCCTTCAGCTACACGGAAGTGAACGAGACAGTCGCCTTCGGTGGCGATCTTCGCGGCATCCTATGGAATCGCCCCGAAGACAAGTTCGGCGTGGCATTCGTCGGTAACGGACTCTCGCCAAGACATCGCCAGTACCTGGCCCTGGGTGGGCTCGGCTTCGAGCTGGGAGACGGCGGGCTCAGCTACGGCGCCGAAAAAATCATGGAATGCTACTACAACTTCCCAATCCCGAGGCACCCCGGCTTCGATAGCGCCGTGGACGTCCAGTACATCGACAACCCCGGCTACAACCGCGCCCGCGGCCCGGTGGTAGTTCCCGGAATGCGCCTGCACGTAGAACTCTGAATTCTGTTTCCGCTCCCTGTAAGGGAGCGGATGAAGGTGAGGTGCCTTTTCGAGCGCGCATTTTCAGCGCATGATTCAGGATTCCGTCTCTGCGCCTCGACATCAACCCATCAAAGCGGAGCCAACAAATATCTCACGTGGATGGCCAATACGCTGCGCCCGCCCGGGTAATTGAACCGCGCATCGTCAAACTTGGGTGGCCCGAAATGACCTGCCGCGTCATTCGACGCGCCCACACCTTCCTTCGGCATTCCCATGAAATTACGATCGAGTTTTCCGTTGTCGTTCTCGTCGTGAAACGCCGACACCGCATAATCGCCGGGTGCGACTCCGCCAAAGATGCACACCGCCTGCTCGTTTGCGATCTTGCTCCTGGTCGTCTTGCCCGCTTTCGAGGAATCTCCCGGAAATCCGTCCGCCGAACCGAACAGCGCGCAATCAACCTCGCCGTCATTGCTATGCAAACCGACCACCACCACCTTGATTGAATTCGCCGCGTTCACGTCGTCGGCTCGCGCCGCAACAGAACCCGCGCCAACCACCACGCCCAACACCAACGCAATCGCGATTGCCGTTCTAATCGTCATGGCGCAACGTTCTCACGCAAGGGTCGCGGATTTCAAATTGAATGAAGCGGCCCGCAACACGGAAATGTCAGAAGTATTCGGAGCAGAGGCAGAATCCTGAATCGCGCGCAGAATAGCGCGCTGCAAAAGGACCCTCACCTTCATCCTCTCCCTGACAGGGAGAGGAGGCAGAACCCCGACCCCTCCTACCCAAACCCTTCTAACAGGGACGAAGTCCCGCATCTTTTCTTTTCTTAATACCGGGTGCAGGGGTCACCCCTGCCGAAGGAAGCGTGAAACCCGCCGCGGGTTTCACATTCAATAAAGTGACTTTTTCCAATGCTCACGCGCTCTGCGCGCGCGTGCCCGGGCGCATCGACTCCGCGAGGTCGGCTGCGAACTTGCGGGTGTGCTCGACCGGCAAGGTCGACACCGTCACGCGGACTCCGGGTGCGCTTTTTATTCGATAGCACTCGCCGGCGCGAATCGCCCATCCTTTTGACGCCATCGCATTCACCACCGCCGCTTCTTCCGCGACCGGCACCCACACGTTAAGGCCCGAGCGCCCGCGCGCCTCGATTCCGTGATGCGCAAGCGCTTCGATCAGCGCGTGCCGCCGATTCGCATATGTAGCTGCCGCCTTCTGCAGCATCGCAGGTGTCGCCGCATCCGCCCACAACATCGCGACGAGGTCCTGCAGGATATGACTGACCCATCGCGGGCCAAGACTCTGCCGCCCCTGCACTCGCGCAACGGTCAGCGCGTCGCCGGCCATCACGCTCACTCGCAAATCTGGGCCGAGCGACTTCGATACCGACCGCACGGTCGCCCAGTGCTCCCGGCCGGCCGACAATGTAATCGCGGGCGCGCCGGACACGGGACCGGCGTGGTCGTCCTCGATCAACACGACCTCGGGAAACGCGGCGAGCACATGCCTCAGCTCGGCCGCGCGCTTGCGATCGAGCGCGGCGCCGCTGGGATTTTGCGCGCGCGGCGTCACGATGAACGCCCTCGCGCCGAGCTTGAGCGCGCGATTCAAATCAGCGGCGAGCGGCCCCGAATCGTCGATCGCGACCGGCTCCGCCACCAGCGCCAGCGCCGCCACCAGGTCGAGTACGCCGGTATAGCTCGGATCTTCGACCGCGACGACGTCGCCGGGCCGCAGATGAGCCTGCAGGACGCGCTCGACGGCGTCGAGCGCGCCGCTGACCACCGCAATCGAGTCCGAATCGATCGCGTCGCTCTTGAATTGCCGCGCGGCGAGCGCGACCAGCGCGGCGCGATTCTCCGCGTCGCCGTATCTGCCGGGCTTTCCGTCGAGCCGCGCGAGATACGGCTTCAGCGGCGGTAGCATCGCCGGGTCCGGACCGCCGTCCGCCAGGTTGCGCAGCCCCGGTGCGGGCGGCGGGAAGATCGCACGCGTCAACAGCGGCGGCCGGCGGTTGACGACTGTGCCACGGCGCCCAGAGCCATGCACCAATCCGCGCACGCGCAGCGCATTGTACGCCGCCGCAACCGTGGTCGGGCTGACGCGCAGCCGCGTCGCCAGCGCGCGCACCGTCGGCAGGCGCTCGCCGGCCCGCAGCCGACCGCTGCGAATTCCGTTTTCGATGCTGGCGGCGATCAGGTTGCCTGAATCTCCGCGGATTTGATATTGTACCGATACGTTCATAGGTACGTACTGTAACAAAAAGGCGAGGAAGATGGAAGAGACAGCGCAAACGGTCCAGAGAGTAGTAGCCACAGACAATGGCGCGATCGCGCCGACCGCCCGCACCCGCGTCAAGCGCCTCCCCAAGCGCGCCTCCTACGACCGCGACGCCGTCTACTTAATTCTCGATACCGCGCTGGTTTGCCACGTTGGCTTTGCTATCGAGGGACAGCCCTACGTGATTCCCACTCTTCACGTCCGCATCGACGACCGGCTCTATATTCACGGCTCGGCCGCGAGCCGGATGCTCGGCGCGGCAGCCGACGGGACGCCGATTGCCGTCACCGTCACCCATATCGACGGCCTGGTGCTCGCGCGCTCCGCGTTCCATCACTCGGTCAACTACCGATCGGTCGTGATTCTGGGCGCGGCGACCCTGGTCGCCGCGCCGGCTGAAAAGTTCGCCGTGATGAAGGGGCTAATCGATCACGTTGCGCCCGGCCGCTGGGAACACATCCGGCATCCCAACGAGAAGGAGTTGGCGGCTACGTCGGTGCTGTCGATTCCAATAGTGGAGGCGTCCGCGAAGCTCAGAAGCGGCGACCCGCTCGACGACGAGGCCGACTATGCGCTGCCGATTTGGGCGGGACAGATTCCGATTACGACGAAGACGCTGACGCCAGTCGCCGATACGCGGCTCGATGCGGCGACGCCACTCCCCGCGCACGTATCGGAGTACCGATTGCCTTTGATTCGAGGAGCAAGAGTCACATGACAGCGATGGTGGTGATGGAGATGGGCCGATTTCTGATCAGCACGGATCGATCGAAGCTCGACGTGGATGTAATTCATAAGTTTCTCGCGCATTCGTATTGGGCGGCCGGAATTCCGCGCGCGACGGTCGCTCGGTCGATCGAGAATTCGCTCTGCTTCGGCGTTTACGACAACGCCGATCAAATCGGCTTCGCGCGCGTGATTTCCGACTTCGCGACCTACGCGTATGTCGCCGACGTTTTCATCCTCGAGCCGTATCGCGAGCGCGGACTTGGCAAGGAGTTGATGGCGTCGATCATGGCGCATCCCGATTTGCAGGGGCTGCGGCGATGGAGTCTCGGCACTCGCGACGCTCAGGGGCTGTACGAGCAATTGGGCTTCAAGCCGGTCGTCAACACGCGATCACGCACGGTCATGGAAATCGTCGACCCTGAAGTCTATTCGCGTTCTTGAATGGCCGGCGGCGGCTGTCTATATAACAAGTGTTAGGGAACCGCAGCCGCCGGCTGACTCCCGTCGTGGGCGCGGCCAGGCCAGGCATTACGCGGTTACCCTGCGGAGGCATCAATGGATTTCAAGTTCAGCGCCGAAGACGAGGCGTTTCGCGCGGAGTTTAGCGGCTGGCTCAAGGCCAACCTGCCCAAGGCGGGGAAGAGCGAAGACGACGGCGACTTCATGCGCGAGAGCAGCGCCGACGACTGGAAGCGGCGGCTCGATTGGCACAAGAGGATGCACGCGGGCGGATGGGTCGGAATCAGCTGGCCCAAGGAATACGGCGGACGCGGCGCGACGCTGACGCAGCAGATCATTTACAACGAGGAGCTCGCAAAAGTTAACTCGCCGATGCTGGTCAACGGACTGGGCATCATGCTGGTCGGTCCGACGATCATTCATTGGGGCACCGAGGAGCAGAAGAAGAAGCATATTCCGAAAATTCTTTCGGCGGACGAGCTGTGGTGCCAGGGATATTCCGAGCCCGGCGCCGGCTCCGACGTGGCCAGCCTGCAGACGCGCGCCGTCGAGGAAGGCGACTACTTTGTCGTCAACGGGCAGAAGGTCTGGACCTCGGACGCGCATCACGCCGACATGTGTATCCTGCTGGTCCGCACCGATCCCGACGCGCCCAAGCACAAGGGCATCAGCTATATCCTGGTCGACATGCACAGCCCCGGCGTGGCCGTGCGCCCGCTGGTGCAGATAACGGGCGACGCGAATTTCAACGAAGTCTTCTTCGAGGACGTCAAGGTGCCGAAGAAGAACCTGATCGGCGAGAAGAACCAGGGCTGGCAGGTCGCCATCACGACGCTGATGTTCGAGCGGTCGGGAATCGGCGGCGGCCGCGACCTGATGGGCCAGGTCAGGGAGCTGGTCGAGCTGGCCAAGACGATTCGCAGCAACGGACACACGGCGTGGGAAGACACCAGCGTCCGCCAGCGGCTCGGTGGTTTCGCATGCGAGGCAGCCGCGCTGCGCTACACGGGTTTTCGGCAACTGACGCGTCGGCTCAAGGGTCTGCCGCCGGGGCCCGAGGGCTCCGTGCTCAAGCTATGCACCAGCGAACTCAATTTGCGCATGAACAAGTTCGCGATGGAGATGCTGGGGCCGTATAGCCAGATGGAATTCAAGGCGCCGCATGCGCTCGACAAGGGCAAGTGGTCGTACCGGATGCTCGCATCGCGGGCGCTGACAATCGCGGGCGGCACGAGCGAAATCCAGCACAATATTATCGGCGAGCGAGTGCTCGGATTGCCTAAGGGCTAGTCACTTTCGAACTCGACAATCGACGAAGGGCGGCCCGCGACGGGTTCGCCCTTCTTTTTTTGGCGATGTAAGGAGACAGACATGGAAGGCAAGCTGGTCAGGCTGAGAGCTTACGAGAAATCCGACCTCGACGCCGTGATGAAATGGGTCAACGACGAGGAAGTCACCGCTCTGCTCGGCGGCGAGATGCTCGCCTACCCGGTCTCGTCGCTGGCAGAGGCGAAGTTTATCGACGCGGCCGGCAATCCATCCGATAGACACAAGGACTTCGCCATCGAGACGCTCGCGGACCGAAGATATATCGGTGCGATTTCGTTCAACGTGATCGACTGGCGCAATCGCAGCGCGGGCTTGGGAATCGTGATCGGCGACAAATCATTGTGGGGCAAGGGCTACGGCACCGACGCGATGCGCGTGCTGATGCGCCTCGCGTTCGACAAGATGAACCTGCATCGTCTCTGGCTGCATGTCCACGAGTACAATTCGCGCGCGATCGCGTCGTACCAAAAGTGCGGATTCCAGCGCGAAGGAGTGCTGCGCCAGAATCACTTCGCGCGCGGGAAATATCACGACACGATCTCGATGGGTGTTTTGGAGAGCGAGTATCGCGCGGCGCCTTAAGGCGTCTATTCTCCGGTTCCTGACAGAGTCACGGTTCGCGGGCCGCTCGAGCTGTTGTTGTCGATGGTGAGGGTACCGGCGCTCACTCCCGGCGCGGTCGGAGCGAAGACCACCGCATAGGCGCATTTCTTCTTTGGCTTTAGCGGCCCGGCGCAGAGTTTCGAGAGCTGAAAGTCGCCAGTCACTTGCGCGCCGATCAGCAATATCGAGACGCTGCCCTCGTTCGCCGCGGTTATTTTCTTTGCCTTGCTCTTCTTCCCCAACTTCGCGGCGAAATTCGCGGAACCTGGGGTGACCACCAGCGGCGCAGCCACGGTCGGCATCGGCGTCGGCGTGAAGGTTGCTGTCGCGGAGAGTGTCGCAGTCGCAGTTGGAGTCGCAGTCGAAGTGGGAGTCGCAGTCGGCGACGTGAGCGGGGTGCGTACCGAGGTCGGCGTAGCTGACGCAGTGTCAGTGTCAGTGGCGGTCGCCGTCGGTGACGCGGTCGCCGTCGGTGATGCGGTCGCGGTCGGTGACTCGGTGACGGTGACGGTGACAGTCGGTGACGAGGTCGCGGTAGGCGACGGGCTGCCGGTGCTGGCCGCGGTCGCCGTGACTGACGGAGTCGGTGTCAACGTCGGCGTTGCGGAACCCGTGGATGAAGGCGTCGGCGTCGAAGCAGGCGATCCCTGGCCCGACAGCTCGAATATCCCGCGCCCGTGAGTCGCGGCGAAGACCGTACCGCTCAGGTTCTGCTCAATATCGAAAACCGGGACCGCGGGAATCACCCCGAGGTTGAATGGCGCCCAGGTCGATCCGCCGTTGGTCGTTCTGAAAACACCAATGTCGGTCGCGGCGAGCACGGTGTTACCGCTGGTGTCGGTTCGATCGACCAGTAATCGCAACACTGGAACGTCGGGCAGCGCATTGGCGGGCGGCGGACTCAGCAGGGACGGATTGCCGTCGGCCTGGCTCCATGAACCCCCGAAATCAGTCGTCACGAAAATGTGACCCATGCCGGTCGCCGACGTGAATCCCGAAAGGCTCAAGTAGGCAGTGCTGTAGTCGAACGGGTCGATGGCAATTCCGGTCGCCTGCGTGGAATCCGGAAACACGATCGGCGGCAGTTGCGCGGTCTTGTCGGTCCACTCGGCGCCACCGGGCTGGCCGGCGCTAACCTGGAGGTCCGCCTGGTCGGTGGTGAAGATTTTGAACGGCGTCGGACGAAAGGTTCGTGTTGGTCTCCATCGCGAGCGCGTACGCCTTGGTGTGATCCGACGGCGCAATCTCGAGGTCCTCGAGCCCGCACTCGCCGCTGTTGCATCCGCCGGTCAAATCCTGAGTAGTCTGCTGCGACCAGGTCGCCATCGCGTCATTCGAGACGTAAACCGAGTGCGCGCCAAACAACACGCGCTCGGCAACGGCCGGATCGCTCGCAAGCGGCGGATAGTAGGCCGCGCCGAGGTCGCCGGCAGCGGCCATCGCGGCCTGCAATGCCGCACTCGAAGATGCGGAACTGAAAGTGGCGCCGGCGTTGGTCGAGCGCGAGACCCATGCTCCGGCCGCGGTCGTCGCAAAGGAATGATAGGCGAACGCCGGATTGACAATGTCGAAGAGCGCGAATCCACCGTCGAGATTATCGACTTCCGTCCAGCTCGACGCGGGCGGCTGCGTAGCGTTGAAGAGCGCCGTGCCGTTATCCTGAAATCCCGCGATCGCGACGTTGCTGTTAGTTGGATGAGGGCCGACCGACTGCGCTTGCGCGGCGCTGATAGCTGTATTGAGCGCCGCCCACGTAAGATTACCGACGTCGAACCGATAAAGACCGCCGTCGTTGCCGAGGTAGAAGCTGTGCGCGCTTTCCGGATCGAACGCAATCGCGTGCTGATCGGAATGCGTTCCGCCGCTCGGCGCCAGTGAAGTCCAATTGGCGCCCGAGTTGATCGAGCGGTAGATTCCGACCCCGCCAAACACGACAGTTGCGCCGGTGGTGTCGGCGGGATCGATCGCGAGCGTCTGGTCGAAGAACGACTCCGAGAAGTTGCTCGAGCTGGATCCGTCGAGAGTGGTGCCGCCGACCGTGGCGCTGGGCACCGAAGCCTGGGTCCAGGTGACGCCATCATTGGCGGATTGGTAGAAGCCCGCGAACTCGATTCCGTCAGCCGCGCCGATGATCGCATACGCAACGCCGTTCGCCGCGGCGACGCTCGCGCGGCCGACGCCGCCGCTCAAGTTGGGCAGGGCGGCGGGTGTCCAGCTGAATCCGGAATTCGACGAGCGGAATACGCCGGCGCCGAGAATCGAAACCAGCACGGCCGCGGGCGACGCGGGATCGATCGCGACCGATTCCGCCGGGCATGGATCGTAGGTGAAGTATGGGCACGCGCCGAAGGTCCCCGCGGGATATGAAATCCAGGACTCGCCGCCGTCAGGGGAGCGCCATAGGCCGTTTTGACTGAAATCGCCCTCGACCCATGACGCGTCCGCCCGGTTCGCGCTCGATCCGTAGGTCACTGCCGCGTAGATCGTTCGCGGCGTCTGCGTGGTATCAACCGCGATCGAAGCGATCGACGCGTGCGCGAAAGTCGTCGCGCCGAGCTGCGTCCAGGTGACCCCGAGGTCGCTCGAGACAAATACCCCCTCGCCGTAATATGAGTCGGACGAGCCGTTGCCCTCGCCGGTACCCACGTAGAGCGTTGGATTTGGACTGGTGCTGGTGTCGAGCGCCAGCGCGCCAACCGACAGCGTGGGCTCGAGGTCGAATATCGGTACGAAGGCCGCGGATGCGTTCGCACGCATCCACACTCCTCCGCCGCCGGTCCCGACGAACATCCTTCCACTCACAGTCGGGTCTGCGACGATGGCGGTAACCCGTCCCGTCACGCCGGCGATCGCAGGCCCCATCGCGACTCCGCCAAAAGTGGGAATCTCGTCAGTCAATGGCAACGGGCCAAGCGCGCTCCACGCGAAAGAAGTGGCCGCCTGCGTCGAGTCGGTCGCGTCGAAGCCAGCGCCGGAAACAGCCTCCTGCATCCGCATCTGCGCGATCGCTTTGCGATATGCGCCCGGCGGCACTCCAAAACTCAGTCCGCGCCGGCTCAGAAAGAATGCCTCGCGCGCCACGCGATCGCGCGCGTGCAATGCTCCGGGTGCGTTGATATTGGCGCGCGCCGATCGCGACGTCGCACGTATCGGAGAAGACAGAATGACGGCGGCACCGGCTGCCAGCAGCAAGCCGCCGCCAGCGGCGAGCAGCCACGGCGAGAAACGTCTGGACAAAGCGAAGACCCCCCTTCGGCCTGCGTCCAGTAGTCACTCTACTCCTACATTATATATGAACCAAATATATAATGAGTATAAAGTCGATTAGCTATTTAGTATTGCTCGTGTCTATCTGAGTATTCCTTTGCCCATGATAGCCGACACTTGGCCCTGCCGCCGTACGCGCAAGGCCCGGATTGCTCGACGCAAGATCGTGCGCTACGGCGGTCAGACTGCGGCGATTCGGAAGCCAATCTTCGGGAAGTGATTCACGATCTTGCCGAGTTCAGGAACATCGCGCTCGATCGCAATCTCATGAATCGTGCTGACTACCACCCTTCCCATCACTGGATCGAAGGCGTAGTCGTCCGGCGTCACCGACACGCGGGTCCCGGCCTCGAGTCCGTTCGGATCGCGCGAGTCGATGTTCTCGGCGGTGGCGGGACTGCTGTCTTTCGCCACCTTCAGAGCTTCACCGGGATCCATCGGGCGCATGTCGCCGTAACCCATCGCGTCGACACGCTCGAACCATCGCATGAGGTGCGAAAATTTTTGCGCGATGCCGAAGGCGGTCGGTTCCACGCGCAGAAACCACACCGGATGGAAGCAGGCGGCGTCGGCAAGGCTGAACGAATCGCCGAGCAGAAACGGGCGGCTCGCGAGTTGGCGATCGAGAATCTCCAGGAACGCGCGCAATTGGTTTCGCGAATCAGGAGCGTTGCGCGCAATATCGCCAAAGTTCGCACCCTGCATCATCTTCGAACGGTCCTCGATGAATTCCTTGGGCACCACGGCGGCGAGCTTTTCGAAAATGACCGGCGTAGTCGACCAGAACAGTCGGCGGTCGGCCCATTGATTCATAGTGTCGGCGGCCGCCGCCAGGCCGCCGGGATACAGCGTCGGCTCGGGTTTCAGCTCGTCGATTTTCCTGATGATGATGCCGGTGTCGCACCAGACGTCGGCGCCGATTTGAAGCACCGGGATGCGCCGGTAGCCGCCCGTGAGCGGCACCAGCTTGGGCTTCGGCATGATCGTCGGCTGCTCGACCGAGCGCCAGCTGATTTTCTTATGCGCAAGGATTTTGCGGATTTTCTCGGAGAACGGCGAGGTCGCATATTGATGCAGAATTATCTCGGGCACGATTTCCTCCAGCCAAAAAAAATTATTTGCGGGATGTCTTTCTCTTAGCGCATCGGCGAACTATTCGGGAAGTGCAAAATGACTCGACGGCTGATAGGTTCGCGCTCATGCACGGCCATCACGAATTCGATCTGTTCGAAGCAATCTACACAACGCGCTCGATGCGGCGGCTGAAGCCCGACCCGGTCGCGCCAAGTCTCATCGTCAAGGTAATCGAGGCGGCCACGATGGGTCCCAGCGGTCACAATCGGCAGCCGTGGATTTTTGTCGTCGTCACCGAGCCAGAAGCAAAAAATTTCGTCGCGGAACGTTATCGCAAAGCGTGGGAGGCCGTTTTCACGGCGGTGGAACGCGAGGTAGTCGCCAACGATCCGACAAGCCAGCGCGGGCGAAATTTGCGGTCGGCAAAGTATCTCGCCGAGCATATCGCCGAGGTGCCCGTGATGATCTTCGCGTGCGTGAAAAAATACACCGATCGCGCGCGCGCCGGGCAGCCGATGTGGGGTGCTATCTACCCGGCGATTCAGAATCTGTGCCTGGCGGCGCGCGGCTACGGACTCGGCACCTCGATCACCGGGATGCATACGATGTTCGCGAGGGAAATCGACGCGATGCTGGGCGTACCGCCCGAGTACGCCAACGTCATCCTGATTCCGCTCGGCTATCCGAAGGGACGATGGGCGCGACCCGATCGCAAGCCAGCGTTGCAGGTGACGTTCTGGGAGAAATGGGGCGCCAGGCGGGACAGGCTGCCCGATTGAATCGACCAGCGTGCGGATTCGTCAGGCTACAGTTTCGATCACCGCGAGGACGAAATTGCGCTGAATCTGATCGCCGGCCTTGACCCGAAACTCCGTGAGGCGCCCGCTGGCCGGCGCCTTGACCGGTATCTCGACCTTCATCGACTCGATTACCATCACTTCGTCGCCGCGCGCGACTTGCGCGCCACTCTCGACCGAAAGTCGCAGCACCTTGCCCACGGCCGGGCTCTTTATATCCATTGCTATGCCGTCCTCGTCGAAGCCTGTCGAGCGTGATAGCAGCCGCGGCTCGCATGTACCAGCGCTAAAAAAACGCCTTGTGCTTTTGGGCCGCTTGGTTGTAGAGAGTAAGAAAACTAAATCAGCGCGCTGGTCCGGCTAATGGAGAGACGGCATGAACAGTTTTGTCGCGACTCGAACGCTCACTGAATATCCGCGCGGCGCTCGTCGATGGTCGCTGCTGATCCTCACGGTGCTCGCGTCGATTCTTGGCGCGTACGATTTCCAGCTCGCACCGCTGCTGCCCATCCTGCTCCCCTACCTGCACATGAGCCACACCGCGTACGGCGCGTTCATCACGTTCACCGTGCTGATTTCCGGAATCTCGGCGTTCTTTGGCGGCCCGCTCGCGGACCGCTACGGCCGCGTCCTCATCATCGACGTATGTCTTGGCTTCGTCACCGTCCTGTTGTTCTTGAACGTGTTGATCACCAACATCGTGACGTTCGTGGTCCTCCGCCTGTTGATGGGAGTCGTGGCTGGCCTGACTGCCGGCGCCGGCGCGGCGCTGATTCGCGATATGTCGCCGCGGCTCAGCCGTGCGCTCGCGTTCGGACTGTTGACGATCGGGCCGGTCGGCGCGAACTTCCTGTCCAACTACGTCGCCGGCGCGACGCTGCCGATTTATCACACCTGGCAGTCGCAGATTTGGATCATGGGCTTCATTGCGATTGCGATGTACATCCCGATCGTGGTGTGGCTGTGCGATCTGAGTCCCGCACTGCGCATGCAGATCATGAAGACCGAAATCCAGGCGCTCGCCGCCGAAGGACGCCTGCCCGCCGCCTCCGAACTTCCGTCCAGCACGGGAGACGCCTTCCGGCGCCTGCTCGGCCACATGGAAGTCTGGCTGCTGGTAATAGGTATCACCGCGAATCTGACTTTGTATTTCGCGATCCAGGGCTTCGGGCCGCTGATGTTCACCGAGGCTTTCCACTACTCGCCCGCCGAAGCGGCCAAGATGAATGAGTACTTCTGGCTGGCGAACCTCGGCGCGCTGGTCCTGACCGGCCTGGTCTCCGATCGCCTGCAGACTCGCAAACCGATCGCAATTTTCGGCGGGGTGCTCGCCTGCCTCCTGATGGCGTGGTGGATTCCGACCTTCGGCCGTGAGCTTCCCCGCGCAACGATGGCGACGGTGGCGTCGCTGATGGGATGCTTCCTCGCCATTGCTTATGTACCGTGGGCTGCTCAATTCTCAGAGACCCTCGAGGACGTCTCGCCCGCTCTGCAAGCGACAGGATGGGCCTTCTTCGGACTGGTCGCGCGCGGATGGGTCGCGATCTCCGCGCCGCTGTCGCTCTACGTCGCAGTCCATTACGGATGGGGCCAGTGGGTGAAGGTCGCGCTCGGTGGAATGATAATCTACATAGTCGCGATGGCATTCTCGCGCGGCCACGCAGCGGTCGAAGAGCATGCTCACACCGCCCCAGCCCCGGGCCGCGTAACCGCTGGCTAAGGGCGCATCGCCCGCGTCCGAATTCCCAGCTGCGTGGGGACTATCTCGTACGCCTGATGCACCCAGTCGACGAGGATCGGCCGCGTATCGCGCGGGTCGATTATTTCCTCGATCCCAAAAGCTTCCGCCGTGCGAAGCGGCGATCGCACGGCGTTGAATTTCGCCTCGAGCTCTTTGCGCAACTTTTCCGGATCGCTCGACGCCGCCAAATCCCGCTTGTACGCCGCCTCGATCCCGCCCTCTATCGGCAGCGAGCCCCAATCCGCCGACGGCCACGCGTAGCGAAGATTCAGCCCGGTCGTGATTCCGTGGCCCGCGCCCGCGACGCCGAACGCCTTGCGCACCATGATCGCGACCAGGGGCGTCGTCGTCTGGAACATCGCGTACAGCGCGCGCACGCCGCGCCGAATCGTTCCCGCCATCTCGGCCTCACGCCCAATCAGGAACCCCGGCTGATCGACGAAGTTCACTACCGGCAGATGAAACGTGTCGCAAAGGTCGATAAACTTGACCATCTTGTCCGACGCCGGCCCATCGAGCGAGCCGCCAATCGAGAACGGATCGTTCGCCATCACGCCGACCGGGAAGCCGTCGAGCCGCGCAAATCCCGTCACCAGCGACGGCCCGAAGTACGGCGTCATCTCGAAAAATGATTCGCGATCCATCACCAGCTCCAGGATTCGCCGCACGTCGTAGCCATGGCGGCGATTGCGCGGCACGATACTGATCAGCTCCTCCTCCCGACGGCCGGGATCGTCGTCGGGCGTCGCGCGCGGCGGCACATTCCACGCGCTCTGCGGCAAGTACGACAGGAAGCGGCGAATCTGCGCGAACGCGTCGTCTTCGCTCTCGGCCTCGTTGTCCACCGCGCCGCTCATGTGCGCATGGATTTCGGAGCCGCCGAGTTCTTCCTTCGTCAGCTCCTCGCCGACGCCCCATTTGACGACCGGCGGCCCCGCGACGAAGAGCTGACTCGTCCCGCGCACCATTACCGAGAAATGCGACGCCGCCACCCGCGCCGCGCCTATCCCCGCGACCGAGCCCATGCATCCCGCGACCACAGGCACCTCGCCGATCAACTTTACCAGCACGTCGAACGACGGATTGGCCGGGACGTAGGTGTGTTTCATCGTCTCGAACGAGCGCACGCTGCCGCCGCCGCCGGTTCCGTCCACGAGCCGAATAATCGGGATGTGCAACTCATGCGCGATCAGCTCCGCGTAGCCGCGCTTGTTGCCGATATTTGCGTCCGCCGCGCCGCCGCGCACCGTGAAGTCGTCGCCGCCGACCACCACGCGCCGACCGTTGATTCGCCCGGTGCCGCCGACGAAGTTCGCCGGCATGATCGACGCGAGGGTATCGCCCTCGTATTTCGGCGCCCCCGCCAGCGCGCCGTATTCGTGAAACGTGCCGGCGTCGAGCAGCCGTTCGATCCGCTCGCGCACGGTGAGCTTGCCCCCGTCATGCTGGCGCTTGATGTTGTCGGCGCCGCCCATCGCTTTCGCGAGCTCGACGCGGCGGCGGATTTCTTCGACTTCCTTCTCCCACGACATACGATTCTCCTGCGGATGCGATTGCTGATCCTATAAACCACGACGATGCCATCCACAAAAGCGAATTCACTCAATCACATTTGAAACCCGCGGTGGGTTTCAAAAAAAACTTCCTTCGGCAGGGGTGACCCCTGCACCCAGTCCTTTCCGTGTCATTCTAGAGCGAAGCGAAGAATCCCGGATCGGCGCCACGCAATGGCAACCAAATTCTTGTGAACGGGTGGGAAATGGCGCTGTCCTGCTAGGGTTTCTGACCAAAACGTTTCACGTGAAACGTTTTTTAGTTCAGGAGAATGAAACACGAATAGTGGCCGACGCGATCGTAGCGAGGGCCATGGTCCAAGGCGATGCTCTTGCGCAGATCGGATCCACTCAATTGAACGCGAACCCACGTGGTTTCATACCTTCTTGGGCTGGGTGGGCTCCAGAGTGCTTAGGAAAGAAGGAGTCTGCCGCCCCCGTTGGAAGTGGCGAGGGATGCTGCTAGGAATTTACGTCACCCGCCCGCGATAGGGACTAGAACGTTCGCTCAGAAGTCATATTCCTAAATGTACCAATCAGGCTCGATCCGTTTATATCTAATGAGGACATCGTTCTTGTCGATCTTTCCGGATTCCTTCTGCTCAAGGCACGGCGGGTAGACGTTCACCACTCCGGGTGATGGCTTTCCACAATGTACATACCCCACGGTCCTGCCAGCGACCACTGATCCAAAAGCCCACACTCCGATTAGGATGTCGTTCGAGTTCTTTGCTCCCCAAGTTCCCATCGGAACATCAGCGCGACTAAAGATCTCTCGATACTGATTCCACCGCAGCTCGGAAATTCCCCTATCCGGTCTCGGCCGTTGGGAATCCCAATCGCCGTTTCGGGTGAAGTCCTCAGCGATCCTATCCATGGGCAAATCTTGTTCAGTCATTTTGACAATCTGTTCCAAGTCGGCTCGGTGTTCGTAAAAGCGGCGTTCGAGCGAGATATCAGACGGCGCAGTCGAATACCAAAAGAGAAATCCGATCAGCAGCAGAGCGACGAGAAGAACGCAGCCGACGGTTGCGAGCAGAATTCGGACTATGCGACGAAACACTTAGGTGACCTTCCCAAGCCGGGTGCTCAATCTTTTCTAGAATTGCGCGGCTTTCCCCGAAAGAGCAATGCCGGTTTCTCGCTCGCCCTCTTCCTGTTAGCTTCGATGCAGTTGAGTTTTTTCGCCATGACGATGACCACGAGCTCTGCGCCGCATCCGCGGCATGGCCTGCTTACCGGATGGGGGCGCTATCCGCTTTCTGAGAGCGATATTTATCGGCCTGATAAAATTGCTGAGCTGCAGGCGGTCGTGACCGCGGACGCATCGTCGCTGATCGCGCGTGGCGCGGGGCGGGCTTACGGCGATGCGGCGCTTAACGATCAGGGCCGGGTCGTCGACCTTACGCGGCTTAATCGGATGCTCTCCTTTGACCCGGCCAGCGGCCTCTTGCGCTGCGAGGCGGGCGTGACCATCGCGGAGTTGATCGACGTGTTCCTTCCGCGCGGTTTTTTTCCGCCGGTGACGCCGGGCACTCGCTTCGTCACGCTCGGCGGGTCGCTCGCCGCCGACGTTCACGGCAAAAATCACCATCGCGACTCATCATTGTCCTCGCACGTGATCAGCTTCGACCTGATGATCGCGTCGGGCGAAGTGATCCGATGCTCGCGCGAAGAGAACGCCGCGTTTTTCTGGGCGACGATCGGCGGGATGGGGCTGACCGGCGTGATCCTGGAACTTGAACTCAGGATGCGGCGGGTCGAGAGCGCCTACCTGGAGGGCGAGGTGATCCGCGCCCGAAATATCGACGCGGCGATCGAGGCCTTCGAGCGCATCGACGCACAGTACGGCTATTCGGTCGCGTGGATCGATTGCAACAGCGGCAAGTCCGCGCTGGGACGCTCGGTGCTGAACGTCGGCAACTTTGCCACGCTCGATCGACTGCCGCGAAATCTCGCGCAGAATCCGCTCAGCACGACGCCGAAGCTGAGCCCGTTGGTGCCATTCGATTTTCCCGGATTCGCGCTGAACTCGCTGTCCGTCAGGGCGTTCAACGCGCTCATCTACGCGTTCGGTCGCGACAAGGCGGCACATACTATCTTCGACTGGGAGAGTTTTTTCTATCCGCTCGATTCGATCCGCAACTGGAATCGAATCTACGGCAAACGCGGATTCGTGCAGTATCAATGCGTGTGGCCGCCCGACGAGAGCCGCGCGGGCCTGGTCGAAGTGCTCGAGGCGATCAGCCGCAGCGGGCGCGGTTCGTTCCTGGCCGTGCTCAAGAAGTTCGGCGCGCAGGACGGCATGCTTTCCTTCCCGATGCCGGGCTACACGCTCGCGCTCGACTTCCCGGTGACCGACGGGCTGCTCGAATTCCTCGACACTCTCGACGCGATGGTGCTGAAGCGCGGCGGACGCGTGTACCTGGCCAAGGACGCGCGCATGTCGCCGGAGACGTTCCGCGCGATGTACCCGAATTTTGGCAAGTGGCAGGTGGCGAAGGCCCTCGCCGATCCTGACAACCGCTTCTCGTCGAGCCTGTCGCGCCGGCTCGGGATGGATCCCGCGTGAAAAACGGCGCACATATTCCCCACGATGAAACATTTGTATAACCTCCGCGCGCGCCTTCCAGGCAGAGGCAGAATCCTGAGTCGCGCGCGAAATAGCGCGTCGAATAAGGACCCTCACCTTCATCCTCTCCCTTACAGGGAGACGGGACAGAAATGATTCACGATGACTAAAGTTTTGATTCTTGGCGCCACCAGCCCGATAGCGCGTGCACTCGCGCTTCGCTTCGCGTCCGAGGGTGCGCGACTGTACCTCGCCGCCCGCAACGCCGACGAAGCGCGCCGGGTCGCCGAAGACGTCAGCGCTCGCGCGGGAGTGACCGCGCTTTCCGGGACCTTCGACGCGTCGGACTTCGCCTCGCACGACGAATTCGTCAGAAGCGCCGCGAGCGAGCTCGGCGGACTCGACGGCATCGTACTATGCTTCGGCACGCTCGGCGACGAGGACGCCGCGCAAACGGACCCGGGCGCCGCGCTCGCAACGCTGCATCAGAACTTCACCGGCGCGGTCTCTTTGATCACGCTCGCCGCGCGCCATCTCGAACAGCAACGCTCCGGGTTCATCATCGTCATCGGATCGGTCGCGGGCGAACGCGGGCGCAAGAAAAATTACGTATACGGCTCGGCCAAGGGCGCGCTCGCGCTGTTTGCGCAAGGGCTCCGCGGGCGGCTCGCCGCCAGCAACGTGCATGTGATGACGGTGAAGCTCGGCACGGTGGATACCCGAATGACCTGGGGACGCGAGGGCGCGCTGCTCACGATTGCGCCGGCCAAGGCCGCCGACCTGATTTACGCGGCGTATCGCAAACGCGCCGAAGTCGTATATGTGCCGTGGTTCTGGCGCATTATTATGGGCGCGGTACGCATAATTCCCGAAAGCCGTTTCAAACGGCTCAACTTCTGAGCAGGGGTGACCCCTGCACCCAGTACTAAGAAAGTCGGCTCAGGTCTTTTTTCTACACGCAATGGACAAAGGTAATCGACGGTGGAAAAATTTGTCGGCGAAGGCGAAGACATAAAATGAAAGTAAAGCTTGAAGTTGCTATGCTGACTGCTCTCGCGATTCTGTCGATTGCCGGCTCAGCGGGTGCTGGGGTGATTCCCGGCGATACGATCACGAAGGACCAGGCCGGCAAGGTTACGGACCTCGTGAGTCCGGGGAATCTGATCCTGGTGCAGCAGGGCATGACGATGAAGATCGTGCCGACGGACCGGCTCGAATGGCCGCCACCATACAGGTCGGCGACTGAGAAATATTCGCCGCAGGTGAGTCTCGCGCCGGACGGCACGCTGAAGGGTTATGCGGCCGGGCTGCCGTTTCCGCTGGTGGATGCGAACGATCCCAATGCGGCGCTGAAAGTGATGTGGAATTTCAGCTACCGGCCGCTCTACACGGATGACGCGATATCGAAGAACGTCGAGATCGCGAGCTACCGGCCGGGCTCCTCAATTGCCGATCCAGTCGCGCACTTCACGATCGGCAACGTGGGATTTTACAACAACACCGGCCGCACTGAAGTGAATCCGATCCCGACCGATCCGGAGGCGACACGGGCGAACATCCGATATCGCTTCGGCGCGTACCCGTTTCTGGAGCCGTCGGAGATGCGGGGCTTCGGATTTATCCGCTACCGGAGCCTCGATCCGAAGATCGAGGATAACAGCTGGATGATGAATCCGCGCACGCGGCATGCGGTCCGGGCTTCCGCCGCCGAACTTTCAGACGTCCTGGGAATCTACCAGCCGGGCGCGACCGCAGGAGCGGGAGCCGCAACTTACGCCAGCAACCTCGATCCGGATTCGTTCTTCGGATTCGCAGCAAAGATCGAAGACTTCAACTACAAGTTCCTCGGCGAGAAGCCGATGCTCGCGGTCGTCAATGCGGAGAACTCTCCGGCCAAGGCCTGCCCCACCGACGGCGGACGGACTATCTGCCCCGAGAACTGGGAAATGCGCCAGCTCTACGTTATCGAAGCGGACGCGAAGCAGACCTCAGCGATTGGCACCACCCTTTCGATTCCAAAGCGGATTTTTTATATCGACTCGGAAGGATGGTTCATCACGGCGTCGGATCAATACGACCGCGACGGCAAGCTGTGGAAGACGGTGGCGACCTTCAACGCGTACCGCGACCGGCCGATCCCGGACGCGCGCGTAGCGATCTGGCCGTTCAAGCGGATGTTTCAGACGGCGCTGGTCGATGAAGATATCGGGACCGGCTTCTCGACCGTGGTGCTGTCGCCCGGAGTCGAGACCGACGAGCATGAGAGCTGGTACATCAACATGGGATTGGCGGCAGAGAATTTTTTCAATCCAGTGTCGATGTCCAACGCGGCGCATTAGCAGGGGTGGCCCCTGCACCCGGTACTTTTGCTTTGCGCGCACCGATTCGTGAACTATAAATGATGAATCTCATACGCATGCGGAGTCATCATCAATGTCGAATGCTCTCGAAGGAATTCAGAAACTAGATTTCAGCGGCGCCGTCGATGCCGACGGGCATATCCTCGAGGACGCCGGTCTCTGGGATCACTATATCGAGGCGAAGTACAAGGATCGCGCGGTAAGAATCGGCACCGACGCCAATGGCCTCGAATACCTCGAGGTCGCGGGACGGCCGTCGAAGGTTTTCAGCGGCGGCCGGCTCGGCGGGCTGTCCGCGATGGGTGCGACGCGCGACGACCAGCGGCATATCGCGCCAACCTACGGCGGCCATGCGCCGTTCGGTGCGATGGACGCGAAGGAGCGCCTCAAGCGCATCGACGCTGAAGGTCTCGCGGCCGCATTCCTGTATCCCACCATGAGCCTGCTGTGGGAGACCGAGACCGAAGACCCCGACCTCGCGCAGGCCTGCACGCGCGCCTACAACCGGTACATCGTGGACTTCTGCTCTGAGAGCGGCGGCAAATTGATTCCGATCGCGCATCTTTCGCTCGGCGATCCGGCCGCGGCGGCGGCCGAACTCGAACGCGCGGTCAAAGCGGGATGCAAAGGCGGGTGGGTCGCGCAGTTCGTCATGACCCGCAAGCCGCACGCGCATCCCGATCACGACGTGCTGTTCGCGAAGGCGCAGGAACTCGACGTGCCTCTTGGGATTCATCCGACGCTCGAGCCCGTGTGGGCGGCGCCGGGGCGCTACGATCGTAAATTCATGCGCGGCAATTATTACTTTTTGAATATCGTCGCCGCCGACGCGATTCGTCATGCGTTCACGAGCTTCTTCCAGTACGGCACCTTCGACAAATTCCCGAAGATGCGCCTGGTGCTGCTCGAAGCGGGCGCGGGATGGATCGACTACTGGCTGGGCCGGCTCGACGCCGTCTATGCGAGCGCGATGGGCCGCACGGTGTCGCTCAAGGAGAAGCCGAGTTTCTACTTCGATCGCAACTGCTGGATTTCGGCGGATCCGGACGAGCGCTCGCTGCCCGCGATGGTCGAGCTATGCGGCGCCGACAAATTTTTCTGGGCGTCGGACTTTCCGCATCCCGATCACGTCGGCAACTATATCGAGGAAGTCGAGGAGCTGGCGCATAAGTTGCCGACGGCCGCGCGCGCGAAAGTGATGGGCGAGAACGTGATGAAGGTCTACAAGTGCGCGCTGCCTCGGTGAAGAACTGAAAAAGAGCATAGCCTTGAATCGCGCGCGAAGCGCGCGCTGAACAAGAACCCTCACCTTGATCCTCTCCCTTGAGGGGAGAGGGGAAGGAAGAAGGCCCGTGAGATTGCGCTCGCGGGCCTTCGTGAATTCGTTACAGATGTTCGCGGGTCAGCTGCTCACCGTCCACGTGTCGCCCTTGCCTAGCAGCGTCTTCAGGTCGCCTGCGCCCTGCTTCGCCTTTGCGTCTTCGAGCTGCTTGTTGACGGCGCCGTCGTAGGTCGGCCGCGACACCGCGTAGAACACACCGACCGGCGTCGGCAGCGGAGGCTCGAAGTTGCCGAGCATGAACGCCAGCGACAGATTGGTCTCGTCGTGCACGACCAGGTCTTTTTCAGTGACGGTAGCGCTGAGGTGTACTGCTTCTGGACGCATGCCGTTCATTTTGATTCCCATATCGCGATTCTTGCCGAAGATGAGCGGCTTGCCGTGCTCCAGCACCAGCTGATGGTCGGCCTTGAGCGCCTTGTCGCTGACGTCGTTGAACGCACCGTCGTTGAAGATGTTGCAGTTCTGCAGAATCTCCACGAACGAGGCGCCGCGATGCGCGTGCGCGCGCTTGAGCATCTCGCCGAGATGCTTCTGCTCGACGTCGACGGTGCGGGCGACGAATGTTGCATGCGTACCGAGCGCCACCGTGATCGGATTGAATGGAAAATCAACCGAACCCATCGGCGTGGACTTGGTTACTTTGCCGACTTCGGAGGTTGGCGAGTACTGACCCTTGGTCAGTCCGTAGATTTTGTTATTGAAGAGCAGAATTTTCAGATCGACGTTGCGCCTGAGCACGTGGATCAGATGATTGCCGCCAATCGACAGGCCGTCGCCGTCACCGGTGACCACCCATACGTCGAGATCGGGCCGCGAAATCTTGAGCCCCGTCGCGAACGCCGGCGCGCGCCCGTGAATCGTGTGGAAGCCATACGTGTTCATGTAGTACGGAAACCGGCTCGAACATCCGATGCCCGAAATGAAAACCGTGTTCTCCGGCGCGATGCCGAACTCGGGCATCGTCTTCTGCACCGCGGCCAGGATCGCGTAGTCGCCGCATCCGGGGCACCAACGAACTTCCTGGTCGGAAACGAAATCCTTGCGGTTAAGAGCGGTAGCCATTTTCGATCAGCCCTCCAGGGCCCGGTTGATGCGGTTTTCGATCTCGCTGACTTTGAACGGACGGCCTTGGATTTTGTTGAACCCGAAGGCGTCGATCAGGTAGTCGGCGCGCACCATCTTGAGTAGTTGTCCCATGTTCATTTCGGGGATCATCACTTGCTTGAAACGCTTGAGCGTCGCTTCGAGGTCGCGCGGCAGCGGATTCAGATAGCGCAGATGCACGTGCGAAACCTTCTTGCCCTTCGCGCGCACATGCTTGACTGCCTCGCGAATCGGGCCGTAGGTCGAGCCCCATCCGAGCACGACCAGGTCGCCCTCGGCGTCGCCAAAGACCTGCGTCGGCGGAATTTCGCGCGCGATGCCCGCAATCTTGCGCGCCCGCGTCCGCACCATCAGCTCGTTGTTGGCCGGTGAGTAACTCACGTTGCCGGTCAGGTTCTCGCTCGACAGTCCACCGACGCGATGCTCGAGACCCTTGGTCCCCGGCACCGCCCACGGACGGGAAAGTGTCTCCGGTTCGCGATTGTAGGGTAAAAAGCCCTCCGGATTCGTCGCGAATTCAACTTTGATTTCGGGAAGCTTGTCCGCGTCAGGCAGCAGCCACGGCTCCGCACCGTTGGCCAACTGGCCGTCGGTGAGCAGGATCACCGGCGTCATGTACTTGACGGCGATTCGCACCGCCTCGTAGGCGCAATCGAAGCAGTCGGCCGGCGTCGACGCCGCGATAATCGGAATCGGCGACTCGCCATGCCGTCCGTACATCGACTGCAGCAAATCGGCCTGCTCGGGCTTGGTCGGCATCCCGGTGGAAGGACCCGCGCGCTGGACGTCGGTAATCACCAGCGGCAGCTCGACTTTCACCGCGAGCCCGACTGCCTCGGCCTTCAGGTTCATGCCGGGGCCTGACGTCGTGGTGATCGCGATCGATCCGCCGAATGACGCGCCAATCGCCGCGCACACGCCGGCAATCTCGTCTTCAGCCTGAAACGTATAGACCGGGAAATTCTTGTAGCCCGAAAGTTCGTGCAGGATATCGCTGGCGGGTGTGATCGGATAAGAGCCTAAAAAGAGCGGACGTCCCGACTTGACCGCAGCCGCCACGAATCCCAGCGCGGTCGCGCTGTTGCCCGTGATGTTGCGATACAGTCCCGGCGCGATATGAGCGGCCGGCACTTCGTACGAGCTCGCGAACATTTCGGTCGTCTCGCCGTAGTTGAATCCGGCCTTGAGCACTTTGATGTTCGCCTCGAGCACCTCGGGCGTCTTCTTGAAGCGGCTCTCGAGGTAGCTGAGCGTGCTTTCGATCGGCCGCTGATACAGCCACGACAGCATCCCGAGCACGAACATGTTGCGGCATCGGAACACCGCGCGATTGTTCAGCCCCATCCCGTGCACGGCCAGCGACGTGAGCTTGGTCACATCGACTTCGATCACCTGGAATTTGTCGAGCGAATGGTCGGTGAGTGGATTGCTCTTGTAGCCGGCGCGCTTGATGTTGGAATCGGTGAACGCTTCGCGGTCGACGATTATCACGGCGTTGGGCGGGACATCCTCGATGTTCGCCTGCAGCGCCGCGGGATTCATCGCGACCAGCACGTTGGGCTCGTCGCCGGGAGTGAAAATCTCGTTGCTTGAAAAATTCAGCTGGAAGCCGCTGACTCCGGCCAGGGTGCCTTGAGGCGCGCGGATTTCGGCGGGAAAGTCGGGCAGTGTCGCGATATCGTTGCCGGCCAACGCCGATTCGGCCGTGAATTGCATCCCCGTCAACTGCATTCCATCGCCGGAGTCGCCCGCAAAACGGATAACGACGTGGTCTCGCTGCAGATGCGGCTTGAGCGCAGGTGCGGCGGAACCATGCGATTCGGCAGCTTGTCCAACCGCCTCAGGTGGAACAGCCATCTCAGTCCAATCTCCTTGTGGTTAGAGCCTGATTGAAAATTAACTCCGAAAACCGAAGCCTTGCAAATACTCCAACACGCGGATTTGAAGCATATCTAATCCAAGCTAACCATTAAAGGGCCCACTTTTGGGGCCTGGATCAGCGAATCTGAAACTGCGTAAATTCCCCAGTAAAATCGAGCCAGTCTTCAAGTACCGCATTTACGTGCGCCGACGGTGGCCCCAGATGTGCCCACGCCGCCAGCATCTGCAGGTTCTCCTGCTTGCCTTCTGCGACAATTTCGACCTCGCCGCCGGCCAGATTGCGTACCCATCCGGCAAGTGCGAGTTGTTTGGCCTCGTCGTACGCCGAAAAACGAAACCCGACTCCCTGCACCCGCCCGCTGATGATTAGATGCAACCTCGCGCGCCCAGCTTTGTTTTGAGTCGTCACACCAGTTCGAGAGAGCTTGCGCGTGGCATTAGATTTTCAACCTTCAGGACGCCAGCGATTTCGAATTTCGACGGTGGCCGTCTTAAAGAGAAAAGGCCGGATCATTTGTCGAGTCCGGCCTCTTTCAACGACGTAATCTTGAAGAGCTAGGCTTTTGATTTTGCGAGCAATTGATCCAGCTTCTTGTTCGTGTCTTCAAAGGTTTTAATCAGGTCGTCGAGGACGCTATCGAGTTCGGCCTTATCCAGTCCTTTCCCGTTTCCTTCGGAAGCCCGGATCAGGGCCTGAATACTCTTTTGGTTTTCTGTTACGCGTTTCATAAGCTCTGAAGCTCTCTTCCTCGACTCAGAATCAAGCTTAAGCGTCGTCAGCTCTCGCGCTTTTGATAGCGCCTCAACAAGAAGATGGACGATTTTTTCAAGCTTGTCCACACGCACGAAACTTACAGTTCACGCTTCACCAGATAGAACCGACTGCAGCCCCTTCTCGTCCAGCACCCGCACTCCCAGGTCCTTTGCCTTCTTCAGCTTCGAGCCGGACTCCGCGCCCGCGACCACGAAATCTGTCTTGCGGCTTACCGACGACGTGACTCGTCCCCCGGCCGCCATGATTTTGCGCTCGGCCTCCTCCCGCGTCATCGATTCGAGCGTCCCGGTGAGCACGAAAGTCTTGTCGCGCAATGCGCCCCGCCCCTCGGCCTCGGCCGGCGCTTCGACCTCGAGGATTTTGATCAGCCGCTTGACGGTCTTCAGATTGCGCGGCTCGTCGAAGTATTCGCGGATACTATGCGCGACTTCGTTGCCGATATCGCGCACGCCAAGCAGGTCGTCCTCCGACGCGGCCGCGAGCGCGTCCATCGTCTTGAACTTCAACGCGAGCTGCCGCGCCGTATGCTCGCCGACGTGCCGTATCCCAAGCCCGTTGATAAACCTGTCGAGCGTCGTCTTGCGCGCTTTCTGGATCGCGTCGAGCACGTTCTGCGCGCTCTTGTCGGCCATTCGCTCGAGCCCCGCGAGTTGCTCCTTCGTGAGCCCGAACAGGTCGTCCAGTTCCTTCACCAATCCCTTCTCGACGAGCTGCCCGACCAGTTTGTCGCCAAGACCCTCGATATCGAGGCATCCCTTCGACGCGAAATGCCGAATCGATTCGCGCATCCGCGCCGGGCAATTCGCGTTGACGCAGAAGTAGCCGACCTCACCTTCCTCGTGGACGATCGCCGCGCCACATTCCGGGCAGTGCGTCGGCATCTCGAACGGCTTCGCGCGCGGATGCCCTTCCTTGGTGACGCGAATCACGTACGGAATCACGTCGCCGGCGCGCTCGATCAGCACGGTGTCGCGCTCGCGGATGTCCTTGCGCCGGATCTCGTCGAGGTTGTGCAGCGAAGTATTCGAGATCGTCACGCCCGCGAGCTGCACGGGACGGAGCTTGCCGACCGGCGTGAGCGATCCGATCCTGCCGACCTGCACGTCGATCTTCTCGACCACTGTCTCCGCCTGCTGCGCCTTGAACTTGTACGCAATCGCCCAGCGCGGCGATCGCGAGACCTCGCCGAGCTGCTCCTGGAGCGGGTAAGAGTTGACCTTGGCGACCACGCCGTCGGCCTCGTAGTCGAGCTCGTGGCGCTTCTCGGTGATTTGGTTCCAGTAATCGAGCACCGCGTCGATACCATTGCACACGCGCGACAGCGGATTCACGCGCAGCCCCAGCGCCTTGAGCGCTTGCAGAAATTCCCACTGCGACTTGAAGGTGACACCCTCGATCACGCCGGGTGCATACAGGAAAACGTCGAGCGGCCGCGACGCCGTGATCTTCGGATCGAGCTGGCGCAGCGCGCCCGCCGCGGCGTTGCGCGGATTGGCGAACACGGGCTCGCCGGCCTCGTCGCGCTCCTGGTTCATCCGCGCAAAGGCCCTCCGCGGAATAATCACCTCGCCGCGCACTTCGAGCAGCCGCGGAATTTTGCCATGCTCCGGAGCCTGCAATCTGAGCGGCACGCTCTTGATCGTGCGGATATTCTGCGTCACGTCTTCGCCGTGAATTCCATCGCCGCGCGTCGAGCCCACCTTCAATCGCCCATCTTCGTAAACCAGCTCGATACCGAGGCCGTCGAGCTTGACCTCGGCGACGTACTCGAGGTCGGCGTCGGATTTCAGCAGGCGCTTGATGCGCTTGTCGAACTCGCGCATCTCCTCGGCGTCCATCGCGTTGCCGAGCGACATCATCGGCCGCCGATGCACCACCACGCCGAATTTTTCGCTCGGCGCCGCACCCACACGCTGCGTAGGCGAATCGGGCGTGGCAAGCTCAGGATGCTCCCGCTCGAGCGCCTCGAGCCGGCGCATCAGCTTGTCGTATTCGGCGTCCGAAATTTCAGGATCGTCGAGAACGTAGTAGCGATAATTGGCGCGGTTGATCTCGTCGCGCAGCTTTTCGGCCTGCGCGACGAGCTTGTGCGAGTCCTCAGGCATGGTTGGCGCGCGAATCGACGCTAGCGGCGCGGGTAGCCCATCGCGTCGAGAAAATCGTCGAGCGTCGGAAATCGCATGTACATGTTGTGACGCTTCTGGTCGCCAATCGTCGTGCTCGACTCCGACGAGTACGCGTGCCCCGGGTAGACCACGGTCGAGTCGCCGAGGTTGCGCAGCGTGTCGTTCAGACTGTGATACATCGCCTCCGGATCCGAGCCCGGCAGGTCCACCCGCCCGCACGAATTCACGAACAGCGTGTCGCCGGAAATCAGGTTGCCCTCGACCAGGAAGCACTGCGAGCCCGGCGTATGCCCGGGCGTGTGCAGGAACTTCACCTCGAGCTCGCCGACCTTGACCGTGTCGCCCGCATCGACCTTGACCATGTCGGAGTCCGACAAGCCCGCGACCTGCTTGACGCCGTCGGCCTCATGCTTGTTCACATAGACCTTGGCCTTCACGTGTTCGAGCATCTTGGCGGCGCCCTCGATATTCTGGCCCATCATGTGCCCGCCCAGGTGATCGGGGTGATAGTGCGTCAGCAGGAGCTTGTCGATCTCGTAGCCTTCCGATTCGGCGAATTTGCGGATCGCCTCAACGTCCCACGCCGGATCGACGACCGCGAGCTTGCGCGTGGCCGGATCGCCGATCAGGTAAACAAAGTTCGCCATCGGGCCGATCTGCACCTGTCGAAGATAGATTTTGTTTTCAGCGGCTGTCGCCATCAAAATTCTCCAACTCTCAAGACTTGCCGCCGCGACCGGCCTTGCTCTTCGCCGCACGCGCCGTCTTCTCTTCCTCTTCGATTCGCAACGCGCGGTCCCAAAGAAATTCGGGCTCGCCGAGCCGCTTCGCGACCCATCGCGACTGCACGAACAGATGGTCGCTCAACCGGTTCACATAGATGATGAGGCTGTCGTTGATGTCTTCCTCGCGCTTCAGGCGCCAGCACACGCGCTCCGCGCGCCGACACACCGTGCGCGCCTGATGCAGGAACGCGTTGAGCACGCCGCCGCCAGGCAGCGTGAACGATTTCAGCGGCTCGAGCTCCTTTTCCATCGCGTCCATCTCTTCTTCGAGCTTCTTGATCTCGCCGGCGCCCATCTTGTGCATCTGCGGATATTCGCCGCCGGGCGGCGTCGCGAGTTCGCTGCCCACGTCGAACAATTCGTTCTGAATCCGCCGCAAGGACTCGGAATACGGCTCGAAGTCGGCGCCGAACCCGTCCCGATATTGCGGCAGGTACGTGCGCACGATCCCGACGATCGAGTTCAGCTCGTCGATCGTGCCGTAGGCCTCGAGCCGCGCGCTCTCCTTGGGCACGCGCTTGCCTCCGACCAGCGCAGTCTGCCCCTTGTCACCCGTGCGCGTATAAATCCGGCTGAGACGTATCGCCATTACACTCCCGCCTTGGCTTTCAGTGCCGCATAGGCGGCGTCGCCGAGGTCAGTCGTCACCGGCAGTCCCGCGTCCTTCCATCCCGCGACGACGACCTTGCCCGACGCGTCGCGCTGGCCGCCAAAGCCCCCGACCACGTTCGTCAGATCGGTGAATCCCGCCTCTTCGAGCATATCGCACGCGCGCTGCGAACGTCCGCCCGCCATGCATCCGACGACCAGTTTCCTGTTTTTTGGAATTACCTTTTCGGCGACTTCGACGAAGTCCAGGTTCAGCTGCATCTGCCCCGGCCCCTTCGCCACCATCACCGGGATATTGATCGCGCCGGCGGCGTGTCCGGCCGCAAACTCGCCTTCCGTGCGAACGTCGAGGTAGAGCGCGTCGCGATTCTGCTTGAGCGTCTCGTATGCTTCGGGTGGAACCTGCTGTTTTATCGCCATCGCAAAGACTTCCTTTTTTTGAGCTGAGCAAACTCTATCAGATCTCTACGGCTTGGGATTTCCTACGCGCTCATAATGCACCATCTCGGCGCGCGGTTTGAGTGGCTTCGCCTGCGGCGGATTTTTCGGGTCGGCGTAGCCGAACGGCAGAATCGTGAAGATCGCCCATCCGTCTTTGACCCCGAGCATCGCGCCGATCTTGGCCGAGTCGAAGTTGCCGACCCAGCACGTGCCGAGTCCCAGTGCCCATCCTGCATTCGCCATGTTCTGCACGGCCTGCCCGCAGTCCACGTCGGCCCATCGCGCGTTGGCGACGTCCTTCAGCACGACGATCGCCGCTGGCGAGTCCGCCACGAAGCGGCCGGTCGAGCATAGCGCGCCAATCTCTTTCAGCCTGGCGCGACTTTCAATCACGACGAACTGCCACGGCTGCATGTTGCGCGCGCTCATCGCATGACGCCCGGCGTCGACAATTTTCGCGAGTTTTTCGCGCTCGACCGGCTTGTCCGCGAACGTGCGCTGCACCCGGCGTTTGAGAATAGCTTCAAGAGCGTCCATCGATAGCGCCTCCATCTGAAATATCGTTCGTCAACCAGCCACAAAAAAACTTGTAGTATCAACCGGCCGCTGAATCCAGTTCGATTCGCTCAGGTTGACGGAGCGGATCCTAACCTCTCCTTGTCCGAGGAGAGGTTCGGCGCGAGCCGACGGTAAGCGACGGGAGAGGTGCAACGCCAGCCGACGTAGTTGTGCTCTTGTCGAGCGGCGGACTCGGTGTCTGTGAATTGCGGTTAGACGAGTTGGCGTTGGTGCGGCTTACGCCGACCTCTCCTCGGACAAGGAGAGGTTAAGATTCGGGCTCAGCCGCGTTTGTACACCGAAAATTCCTGCTCGAGTTTTGCTACTCGCTCCTGGATCGAGGATAGCCGCTGGACGCCCAGGAAAAACTGCACCAGTTCGTCGTGACCAGCTTGCCCGCCCGGGCTCATCACCTCGACCAGCTCCTCGATGAGGCTCGGGAACTTTTCGCTCGGGATGTAGTAGTTGGCCCATCCGAAGTTGCAGTGGCGATGCAAAATTTTCGCGACTGTCTTTTCGAGAAGTTCGCGCCGGCCGCCCGCGTGCTCTTGTTCGTTTTCCTTGTTCAATGAAGTCTCTCCTGGCCCCGAGGTTTCCGCCGTCAGGCGCCCTTCTTCACCGGCGCGGGCGGTGCGTCGTCGGCCCACAAAATCTTGTGATAGTCGAAACGCATGTTCTCGATGATATTGAATTTGATGATCTCGAAATAGGGCGAAAGATCGAAATCGCGCGGCGTGACCAGCGTCGGCGAGACCATCCTGAGCGCACCGTATTCCAACCCGCCAGTCGTCGCCTTCGAACCGATCGGCCATAGTTTGCGCCTGGGGGGAGGCGGTTGCTGCGTATCGGACGGCAACTGCTCGTAGTTCGGCACGATCGGGAACTTCACGCGATGAAACGACGACGCGATCACGCTCGAACAGATGACTCGCGTCGGCTCGCCGCTGCCGAATTGCAGCGCCCGGCGGCGAAACCGCGCGGGCACCAGGCTGACCGGCAGAAAGTAGCGCGCGAGATCGATCACGTTGCGCAAGTCGTAGGTGTCGCCGACGCTGCGAATCGCCTCGTCCATCACGTCGGCCAGGTCCGCCGCCGACAGGTTGAACGGGCGGCATACGCGGAGGTTGAAATCTCGATATTTGCTGAGCGGCGACAGCACCACGCCGGCCTCGACGATCGCCTCGACTACCAGGAAGTTCGCTTCCTCGCCGAATTGCGCGACCAGCGGCGCCTTCAGCTCGGGATTGCGCCGAATCGGCTCGTCACCGACGTACAACGCCGAGTGCGACCACGAGCTTTGCGTCAGGTACTTGATGCATTCGCTGATGCGCTCGTTGCCCTCGACCAAAACGACGTCGCCCTTGCGGATGTGACGCTTGAGCGCGGCCATGTCGTTGGGGATTTGGAGCGCGTAACTCTTGACCGGCTTGGTCAGCAGGCCGACGGCCCAATCGCTCATCCGGTCCAGTAGCCAGGATATGATTCCCGATTTCTCGCGCCGAGCCATTTCGGTTTGGCAGACCCTCGCCCTACTTGAATATAGGAACGGCCCGAGCCGCGAAACAGCGGGATATAGGCGCGCGACCAACCTCGATCAGGTCTTGAACTGCCCGACGATCGCGTAAAACGGCACGCTCAGCGTCGCCTGGTCGGGGTCGTCGGTCTTGATGGTCAGGTTCCCGCGCAGTTGCCCGTCGGGAGTGCCATGCCTGAGCGTGACCGTCACCTTGTATTCCTTCCCGGGCGTGACCGGTTCCGCGACGGCGCCGACCGCCGGGCTGCTGCTGGCGACCTCGAGCACCTTTATCGGATGCGGTCCCTGGTTGCTCAGCTTGAAAATTCGCACGATGTCCTGGCCGCGCGGCACGATGCCGAAAGAAACCTGCGCGGGATCGATATTCAAATCGCCCGTGACGGTTCCGAACACGTCAACTTGCAGCGGCACGCGATTGTTGGTGATCTTGATGGTGTCGTCGAACGGCCCCACCGGCATCGTCTTGAGCAGCGAGACCTTCAGCAGCGCGCCGGGCTTGCCGTCGGGACGCTTCTCCTGCTCCACTTTGATCGACGAGTTCGAGTTGCTCACCGGGCCGACCGAGAACGCGCCGCGCGCCGGATTCAGATCGTTGACCAGCAGCTCCTTGGTGTCCTCGGTCCCGCGTTTCACGTCGCCGAACGAGATCTCGCCCGGCACCGCCTCGACCTGCTTCTTGACGATCCCCTGCATCGTCATCGCGACCTGCGGATTGTCGGGATCGTTGGTGGACACCGTGATGGTGCGCACCTGGTGGCCCTTTTGGAAGTGCGTATCGAACGAGACGGCGATATCGCTCTCGTCGCCGGGCGCCACGTGCATCTTCGAAGGATTTCCCGTCGTGCATCCGCATGAGGTCTTCACGCCTTGAATGTCGAGGTAGCCCTGGCCGTTGTTCTTGATCGCGAAGGTGTGCGTGACCATCGTGCCTTCGAGCGCGCTGCCGAAATCGTACAGCGGATCCGAGACCACGGCCTTCGGCGCATGGCCGGGAGGCGCGCTGTTGCCGCCGGGAATCAGCGGATTCATGCCGTCCTGGGCGAACGCCGGCGCGCTCGCGATCAACCCTATTATCAGTACAAGAAATGCTCGTTTCATGTTTTTCAAATTAGTCATCCGGCCCGAAGGCGCAACGATGCCGCCTCTCCACTCGATTCTATCAAGCATGGCGTGGAGCGTTGCGGTCAAGAGGCTTTGCTTACCGGTGCGTGATGCGCGGCTTCGGGACGGGCCGGTTCGTAGCGGCTCAGAAAGTCGGTCGCGAACTCGCCGCGGTTGAAATCCGGATCGTGCAGAATCTTCAGATGCAACGGGATGTTGGTCTTGATGCCGTCGACTACATACTCGCGCAGCGCCGCCTTGGCTCGCGCGATCACTTCGGGCCGCGTCTCGGCGTGCACGATCAGTTTTGCGATCAGCGGATCGTATTGCACCGGCACGCGATAGCCGTCGTACAGCGCCGTCTCGACGCGCACGCCCAGCCCGCCCGGCGTATGATGATTGGTCACGACGCCCGGCGACGGAATACCCCGCTCGGGATCCTCCGCATAGATGCGAAACTCCATCGAGGCGCCGTCGAACGTCACCTGCCGCTGCTTCAGCCCCAACGGCTCGCCCATCGCCATCCGGATACTTTCCTTCACCAGGTCAACGCCGGTGACCATCTCGGTCACGCCGTGCTCGACCTGTATCCGCGTATTCATCTCGATAAAATAAAACTCGCCGCTCCCCGCGAGCAGAAATTCCACCGTGCCGACGTTCGAATAGCCGACCACTTCGGCCGCGCGCACCGCCGCCTTGCCCATCTTTTCGCGCAGCCGCGGCGTCAGGATCGGGCATGGCGATTCCTCGATCACCTTCTGATGGCGCCGCTGTATCGAACAGTCGCGCTCGCCGAGGTGAATCGCGTTGCGGTGCAAGTCGGCAAGAATCTGGAACTCGACGTGACGCGCGCGCTCCAGGTATTTCTCCAGGTACATCTTCTTCGAACTGAACGACGCCTCCGATTCCCCTTGCGCCAGCGGAAACAACCGCGTCAGCTCGGCGCCGTCGCGAGCGACTCGCATCCCCTTGCCGCCGCCTCCCGCAGCCGCCTTGATCAGCACCGGGTAGCCGAGCCGCTTGGCGTCAACTTGCGCCTCGCGCAGCTCCGTGACCCCCGTGCCCTCGCTGCCCGGCAGGACCGGGACGCCCGCGCGCTTCATGATTCGCCGAGCGCGCGGCTTGTCGCCCATCAACCTTATATGACGCGCGCGCGGACCGACGAAGTTCAGGCCCGACTTCTGGCATGCCTCCGCGAAGTCGCCATTCTCGGACAAAAATCCGTATCCCGGATGCACCGCGTCGGCGCCGAAGGTTGTCGCCGCACTGAGAATCGCGGGGATATTCAAATAGCTGTCTTCAGCCGCCGGCGGCCCGATACATACCGACTCATCCGCCATTCGCACGTGCAGCGCGTTCTTGTCCGCCGTCGAGAAAACCGCGACCGTCGAAATTCCCAGCTCGCGGCATGCGCGGATTATCCGGATTGCGATTGTCCCGCGATTTGCGACCAGCAGTTTCTTGAACATCAACACGCGAGTCTCCGCACAATGAAAATAAAATAGTCAGATCACTTCGATGATCATCAAGGGTTGACCGTATTCTATCGGATTTCCATTCTCGGCGAGGATTCTTATCACCCTCCCCGCGGCCGGCGATTCTATCTCGTTCATCATCTTCATCGCCTCGATTATGCACAGCGGCTGGCCCTTGCGCACCGACGATCCTTCCTCGACAAACGGCGCCGCGTCCGGCGATGCGGCCCGGTAAAACGTACCCACCATCGGGCTTTCGATCAGCTTCTGATTCGGCGCGAGATCTATTTTGCCAGCAGCCTTGCCGCCTTCCTCCGCCGTCGCCTCGACGTGCCGCGTCGCCATCTTGATGGGAGAGGCCGCCCGCGCCGCTACATGCGCCTCCGAGCCCGACTCGGTCACGTCCACCGACGCGCGCCCGCCGCCGCGGACCAATCGCACCTTGCCCTTCTTGTCCTCTATTTCGAGTTCGACCAGCCCGTAATCCCGCATCAGGACCAGCAGGGTCTTCAGTTCGCGTACTTCCATCGCGTCTCCGTGTCTTCCTGAAACGGCGGCTCGCCTGCCCGCTGGATCGTTGCCCGCCATTGGCGTCACCCGCTCCGTCGGCGCGACTCCTCGGCCATCGTGCGCGCCGCTCTCAGTGCTAGGCTGTAGCTCTCGGCGCCGAACCCCATGATTCGGCCATGCGCGATATCCGCAATCGTCGAATGATGCCGGAACGGCTCGCGCCGATAGACGTTGGACAGATGCACTTCGATCACCGGAATATTCACGGCTGAAATCGCGTCGCGAATCGCCACGCTGGTATGCGTGTATGCGCCCGGATTGATCAGCAGCACGTCGCACTTGCCGCGCGCCTTCTGAATCCGGTCGACGATCCCACCTTCGCTGTTCGACTGAAACGTTTCGACTTTCATTTCCAGCGTGCGTCCCAGGTTTTTGAGTTCCTTGTCGATATCAGCCAGGCGGGTTCGGCCGTAAACCTCGGGCTCGCGCTCGCCGAGAAGATTCAGGTTGGGTCCATGGACCACCAGCACCGTTATTGGCCTGTTCGCACCGCCCGACGCTGCCTGATCCGCTATTTGCCGGGCCTTAGCCATCGCCGTCCCGCTCCGCATCCACTACTTCATTGAACCGCACCCTCCACGCGACTGCAAGCTCGCCCATCGAACACCGTCCACCAGTCAGCAATCACTGGACTAATTAACGCGCGACTAGAGCGCATGCTGATACACTTCGCGACGCTCTATTCCGGTCAGGTTAGTAGCCTGCCGCCGCGGGGAGAAGTAGCCGACCAGCCTTCAACAGAAGTCCTTGAATTTCGGTTTGTTTCATCTTACCCGAAAGTAGCCGCTGAGCCATTTGAAACAGATCGTATGTCGTGAGCAAGGTAATGCGGTCTCGAGCCGAGTCGTCCACGATCCGTTGATCGAACGCTTCCCTTCGACTATCGGCAGGCGTCAGGTACAGGTGGTTTACTATCAGCAGCCCCCAAAGATCTGCGTTTGCGAATTCCGTCTTTGCCCTGCTGAGATATTTTACCAGCGCGCCATAGTAATCGTCGTCATTCGATGTGCGTTTCGCGCTGCTCTTCACTTCAACCAATCTGGTTCCCTCGGTTGCTGGATTCGGCTCGAAACCGACCGCCGCCCAGAGGTCCTCATCTTTACGTTCGACACCTTTCTTTTTCCAATGCTCGTCGACATCGACGGTTTGAAAGCCAAAAGCGGCCAACGCGAACGCCACCGACTGCTTTAGCTCATCACCTGACGTTGTTAGGAGTCGATTCCAGGGCTCCTGCGTCCTCTTCCATTCTTCTTCGTATCGTCGCTCAATTTCGGCTTTGCGTCCGCCGTACTCCTGATCGAGTCTCACGCCTTCGATGCGAATTTCGGCAAGAGACGGCATCAGGTATTCAGGCCGCATTATCCACGCGAATGTTTCGTCGTAGACCAAATTCGGCGCCAGTTCAGCTAGCGTCTCTTGGAGAATCATCTGGGTAACGGCTGGTGTCCATGCTCCGAAGTCCGGCAATAGCACGAGTGTTCCGCCGCTATCCGGGAACTTCGCAATAACACCCACGTTGTACGAGACTCCGTATCGAAGAATGGCGATCAGCTCAGGCCCGCTGGCTGATTGGATTATATTGCACGCCGCACTAATCCGATTGCCAAATCGGGAAAATACGGCGCTTAGCGGGTTCGGTGTTGGCACGCTACAACTGGTGAGAGGCCCTTGGTTGGGTACCGGCGCTACTGAAATAGGAATTCCGAGCAAGTTTGCGACGTGAAAAGTTTGGGGGGTTTCCTAGAAAGAAGACAACTAGCCCACCGGACTGGAGAAGTTCGCGAACCTGCTCGCCATCGCCAAGGTGAACAGTAGACGAGCTCTGGTCGTGGTAGTTCGCGTTGACAAAAACGACGTCCGCCCCATGCAGGTCGAGGTTACGGTCACCACCATTCCAGATCGTTGAACAGCTAACGAAGTCAAACTCGTTCTCGAGTTCCTTCAGCTTCCGTATCGAATCAGGATTGAAGTCGATCAATAGTACCTTTGTCTTCGGAGTGACTTGCTCCATGTGACAATTTCTCCTTCAGTCGTCGGCAGCGTCGTCGTCTCCACGCACCTTGATCGCACCCTGATACACTTCGCGACGCCCGATCCCCGTCAGGCGCGCGATCACCGCGCTCGCCTGCTTCAGCCCAAGCCCGGCCTCACGCAACACCGCGAGCGCCTCCCGCACGTCAATCGTGACGTCTCCCGCCTCCGTCCCTGCGACGCTCGACGTATCCGGCGCGCCAGCGACGACGATCGTGATCTCGCCCAGCGCCGGCGTCGCGCGAAACCGCCGTCCCAGCTCACCGAGCGTCCCGCGCAACGTGCGCTCGTAGGTCTTGGTGATTTCGCAGACGACCGCAGCATCGCGCGACTCCCCGAATGCGGCCGCCATCGCGCCCAGCGTATCTGCGACCCGGCGCGCCGCTTCGTAAAAGACCATCGTGCGCGGCTCGCGGCGCAGCTCTTCGAGCGCCTTGCGCCGCGCCGCGTCGCGCGCCGGAATAAATCCCTCGAAGGTGAACCTGTCCGTCGGGATTCCCGCAATCGAAATCGCCGCGATCGCCGCCGACGCTCCCGGCACCGCGACGACGGGCACATCCGCCTCCAACGCCGCCCGCACTAGCCGAAAGCCGGGATCCGAAATGGCCGGCGTGCCCGCGTCGGTGACCAGCGCGATTTTCTCGCCCGCCTTCAGCCGCTCGACGAGCTCCGGCACGCGCCGCTCTTCATTGTGCTCGAAATGGCTTACCGTCGGCGTGCGAATCTGATGGCGCGCGAGCATCTGCCCGGTGCGCCGCGTGTCCTCGCACGCGATCAGCGCAACCTCCGCGAGCGTGCGGATCGCGCGCGCCGAGAGGTCGTCGGGATTCCCGATCGGTGTCGCCACCACATACAAAATCCCGCCGCCCTCGGTTTGTCTATTTGCGCGAGTCGCCATTACAATTCAAAGTGACTATTCGCTTCCGGAGTAATCAGCGTGGCCGCAGGCAAAGCTACTCTCCTCATCTCATGCATCGACCGCCCCGGCATCATCGCGCGCGTCGCCACGCACCTGTTCACGCTCGGCTGCAATATTATCACCTCCGACCAGTACTCCGACGACGAGGACGGCCACTTCTTCTGGCGTATCCACTTCGAAAGCCTGCGACTCCCCATCGGCGAGCTCGCCAAAGAACTGGACGCGTCGATGCCGTCGTTGTTGCCGTGGGAGCGCCTCAAATGGGCTTGCTTCGACGCCGCCAAACGCGACCGCCTCGTCATTATGGTCTCGCGCCTGCCGCACTGCATGATCGATCTGCTCAGCCGCCATCACGTCGGCGAGCTCGACGGCGACGTGATGGGCGTCATCAGCAATCATCCCGACCTCGAGTCGCTGGTGCGCCCGTTCGAAGTCCCGTTCAAGGTGATTCCGGTTGGGAAGGATAACAAGTCGGAGGCTGAAGCCGCGCTCATGAAGCATCTCGTTGAGCTTAGCGCGGACACCGTCGTCCTCGCGCGCTACATGCAGGTGTTATCGGGCGAGTTCCTCCGCGCATGGAACAAGCCGATCGTCAACATTCACCACAGCTTCCTGCCGGCCTTCGCCGGCCAGCGCCCTCACAAGCAGGCGCACGATCGCGGCGTCAAACTAATCGGCGCGACGGCGCACTACGTGACCGAAGAACTCGACGCCGGCCCGATAATCGCGCAAGCCACGGCCCCGATGACCCATCGCGACACCGTCGCCGACCTCGCCCGCAAGGGCAAGGATCTGGAAGTGATGGTCCTGGCCAAAGCCGTACGCGCCCACCTGAAAAAACAGGTGCTACTACATCACAACCGCACAATAGTCTTTGAATGATCTGTCCTACGATCGGTCCCCCTTCCCGCGCGGGAAGGGGTTAGGGGTTAGGTTCCTGATCTGCTCACGTCGGCCCAGTAAAAAAACTCAGCGACCGATTCGCAAACGAAATTATCGGCGACCAGTACAGCCCGAACACGATCGTCGCGCAGGCCAGCACTCCCATCAGCCCGTAATTCCACGCCTCGAAGCGCACAGTACCCTCGTCGCCCCGCGGCTGCTCGAAGAACATCATCCGAATCGGCTTCAAGTAGTAATACAAAGACACTACTGAATTGAGTATTCCCACAATAGCCAGTATGTAGAACTGACCTTTAATCACAGCAGCAAACAAATAGAACTTCCCAATAAACCCAACCGTTAGTGGGATACCCGTTAGTGAGAAAAGGAAGATAGTCAGTGCGAGCGCCGGTACGATTCCGCCGCGCCACGCCAGCCCGCGGTACGCCTCGACATCCTCGCGCCCGGTCGAGTTCGCCACGATCATCACCACCAAAAACGCGCCCGCATCCATTACATAGTAGGCAAACAGGTAGAATAGCATCGCGCGAATCCCGTCGTTCGACAGCACGACGAACCCCATCAGCGCGTATCCCGCCTGCGCGATACTCGAGTACGCCAGCAACCGCTTCATGTTGGTCTGCTGCAGCGCCGCCAGGTTCCCGAGCGTCATCGTGATGATGCAAACGAACAGCAGCAGTTGCGGCCAATCGACGCCCGCAAGAGCCGTCCAGCTTCCGCCCGCCGCCAGATGCGAAATCGCAGGGAAGAAAAATCGCGTCAGCAGCGCAAAGCCCGCCGCCTTCGATCCGATCGCCAGGAAGGTCGTAATCGGTATCGGTGCGCCCGTGTAAACGTCCGGCGCCCACATATGAAACGGCACCGACGACACCTTGTAGCCCATCCCGGTCAGGATCAGCACCAGCGCGATAAATACCGCGAGCACCGGCAGATGCGCCGGCGTCGACAGCGCCTTGTTGATCACGCTGAAGTCGAGCGAGCCGGTGATTCCGAAAATCCAGCTCATCCCGTAAATCATCGTGCCCGACGCCACGCCGCCGTAAATCAGGTACTTCAGCGCCGCTTCGAGCGAGCGCCGGTTATGCCGCAAGAAACCGGTCAGGATGTACGACGTCAGGCTGACGAACTCGAGCGCGAGATACGCCATCAGCAGGTTCGCCGACTCCGCCATCAGGAACATCGCGAACGTGCTCGCGAGCAGTATCGCGTAGTACTCGCCCTGGTCGCAGTTCTTCACTTCCTCCGAGCCGATCGACATCCAGATTGCGACCACCGCAGCCAGCGCGATCAACGCGCGGAAATAAATCGCGAACGAATCGAACACCAGCATCCGATGAAACAGCCACGCGCCCGACGACGCCGGCTCCAGCCCTATCGCCACCAACGACGCCGCAGCCGCTATCAGAGCCAACGCGCCGAGACGCGACTTGTCGCTCACCGCAAGATCGATTATCACGATACCCAGAATCCCGGCCACCAGGATCATCTCCGGGACGAAATGTTTCAGGCTCGCGAAGTTTCCGAGATCCATCTAGTTAGTCCGAGCCAGTCTCAATGAAGCATCGCGACGGCCGCGCCCGAAGTCGACAGCACAACCTGGTTGAGATGCACCAGCGAAGTGTTGAGGAGGCCCAGAATCGCATGCGGGTAGACGCCGAGTATCAGCACGATGATTCCAAGCGGCACCAGCGTGAACGCCTCGCGAAACGACAAATCCGGAAGGTCCTTGTATTTCTCATTCAACGGCCCAAGGTAGATTCGCTGGAACGTCCACAGCAGGTAGCCCGCCGTCAGTATTGCCGTCGCCGCGCCGAACGCGACCATCAGCGGATGCGTCTGCCACGCGCCGAGCAGCACCAGCACTTCCGAAATAAACGCGGACATGCCCGGCAGTCCCATCCCCGCGAAAAACGCGAATCCGGTAATCGCCGTGTAGATCGGCATCTGCTGCGCCAGCCCGCCGAAGCCGTTTATCTCGCGATGGTGCGCGCGATCGTAAATCACGCCCACCAGGATAAAGAGCATCGCCGTGATCGTGCCGTGATTGAACATCTGCAGCACCGCACCGTTGATTCCCGCCGCCGTGAACGCCGCCAACCCGAGCATCACGTAACCCATGTGGCTAATCGACGAATAGGCAATCAACTTCTTGTAGTCAGTCTGCGCCATCGCGCACATCGCGCCGTATACTATGTTGATAGTGCCGATCACTCCCAGGAATAGCCACGCAAGCTGGTAGCTCGCCGCCGGCAGCACCGCGAAATTGACGCGCAGTATTCCGTAGGTGCCCATTTTCAGCAGCACGCCCGCAAGAATCACTGAGATCGCCGTCGGCGCTTCAACGTGCGCGTCGGGCAGCCAGGTATGGAACGGGAACGCCGGAATCTTGATCGCGAAGCCGATGAACAGCGCGATCCATGCAATCCGCTGGAACCCGATTGAGTAATGACTCGAATTCGCCGCCAGCTCCGTCAAATCAAACGTCGGCGTCGCGCCGTAGTAATACAGCCCGAGCATCGCCAGCAGAATGAGTACCGAACCGAGTAGTGTATATAGAAAGAATTTGATCGCCGCGTACTCGCGCCGCGGACCGCCCCAGATGCCGATCAGAAAATACATCGGCAACAGCATTACTTCCCAGAAAATGTAGAACAGGAAGAAATCCAGCGACACGAACACGCCCATCATTCCGGTGTCGAGCATCAACAGCATCGCGTAGTAGCCCTTCTCCGCGCGATTGATGCCGAAGCTCGCGAACACCGAGATGAACATGATGAGCGCGGTCAGCAGGATCATCGAGATGCTGATTCCGTCCACGCCGATGAAGTAAGTAATGTGGTATGAAGGCATCCACGACGCCTTCTCGGCAAACTGCACCGCGCTGGTCGTCGTGTCGAAGTTTTCGTAAAGGTAAATTGCGATTAGCAGCTGCGGTATCGTCGCCACCACCGCGATCCACTTCGACGCGTTCTTCATCGAGTCGGGCAGCGCGAGAATCAGCACCATCCCGGCGATCGGAACAAAGGTTATCAGCGTAAGCGCGTGACTCATTTCGGTTTCATGCCCTCGCGACCGCGCGCACCAGCAATATCAGCATGACCGCGGCCAGGATTCCGTACAGATATCCGTTAATCGATCCCGTCTGCAGCCGCCGCAGCCTGCCGCCAACGTCGAGCGTCAGGTTCGACGCGAAGTTCACCAGCCCATCGACTATGTAATGGTCGAATAGTCCCGACAGCCAGGATAGAAATACTATTACCCGCGCCGCGAGATTTACGAATCCATCGATGATGTTAGTATCGAACCATGCCAACGCCCGCGTCGCGAATAGGTATGGCTGAATAACTACTCGATCGTACAATTGATCGACATAGTATTTGTTGTATACCCATTCGTACGGCACTCCGCCAAACATCTGGCTAAAGCGCGCGGGATCGAGCTTCTCTTGCCGATAAATCAAATCAGCAAGGTACCATCCAGCGACCACCACTATGAAAGTGATACCAGCGAACGTCCCCTCGACCAGATGATTGTGCATTCCTGACTCGGTAACGCGGCGCGTGACGTCTGATCTGAGAATGGGCTCAAGGAATTCCTCGAACGGTTTGAACGCGATGACAAATTCGGGCCACTTCAACCATCCACCGACGACCGAAAGTGTCCCCAGCACAATCAGCACGTAAGCCATGGAGGGCGGCGATTCGTGCAGATGATGCTCCTGCTCGTGCGTGCCGCGAAATTCGCCGAAGAAAGTCATGTACACCTGGCGCGACATGTAGAAAACGGTGGTTCCGGCGCCAAGCAGCAGGAACGCCCACACAACGAAATGCCCGTGCGAGAACGCCTGCCATATGATCTCATCTTTGGAGAAGAAACCGGCAAACGGGAAAATGCCACAGAGCGCGAAGGTCGCTGCGACGAAGGTCCAGAACGTGATCGGCATCTTATGGCGCAGGCCGCCCATCTTGCGCATGTCCTGCTCGCCGCCCATCGCGTGAATCACCGAGCCGCTCCCCAGGAACAGGCACGCCTTGAAGAACGCATGCGTCATCAGATGGAACACGCCGGCCGCGTATGCGCCGACGCCCATCGCGGCGAACATGTATCCGAGCTGGCTCACCGTCGAGTACGCCAGCACCTTCTTGATGTCGTTTTGCGCGATGCCGATCGTCGCCGCGAACAGCGCGGTCATTCCCCCCACCAGCGCGATCACGCCCATCGTGAACGGCGACATCGAAAATAAAAAATTCAGCCGCGCCACCATGTAGACGCCCGCCGTCACCATCGTCGCCGCATGGATCAGCGCGCTCACCGGAGTCGGCCCCGCCATCGCGTCCGGCAGCCATACGTACAGCGGAATTTGCGCCGACTTCCCGGTCGCGCCGATGAACATCAACAGCGTGACGAATCCCACGAGCGTGTGCGCCGAATGGTAGCTCGCAAAATTTATCGGCACTCCCGACAGCAACGGCGCGTATTTCGCGACCTCGCGCGTCACCAGCGTCGGATGCCCGAGCGCATCCAGCCCCGCGAACAGACTGTACAACGCGATCACGAACGCCAAATCGCCGACGCGATTCACGATGAACGCCTTGTTGCCGGCCGTCGTGTTCGCCGTCACTTTGTACCAGAACCCGATCAACGCGAACGAGCACAGCCCCACGCCTTCCCAGCCCACGAACATCAGCCACAGGTTGTCGCCCAACACCAGCACCAGCATCGCGAACGTGAACAGGTTGAGCCATCCGAAAAATCGCCAGTAGCCGTCGTCGTCGTGCATGTAGCCGGTCGAGTAGATGTGAATCAGGCCGCCGACGCCGGTAATTATCAGGGTCATGATCATCGACAACGGATCGAGCCAGAACGCGATGTCGAGGTTCAGTCCGCCAACGTCGAACCACTTCCACAAGTCGTCGAGCATGAAGCGGTTTTCCGGTGGCAACGTGAGCATTGCGAAAAAGGCGCGCACCGCCAGCATGAACGCGAAGATCACGACTCCGCATCCAACCAAACTGATCGCGCGCTTGCCGAACGTCTTCTGCAGCCACGCGCCGGCCAGGAAATTGATCGCCGCGCCCAAAAGCGGCAGCACCACGATCAGTCGGATGAACGTAACCGGTATCGGATGATCCATTTTCTCGTCGCTCAGCTATCCCCGCAGCGACTCGGCCGCATCGACGTCGATTGTCTTGAAGTTCTGATAAATCGCGAGCACCACCGCCAAACCGATCACCGCCTCCGCGGCCGCCAGCATGATTACGAAAATCGCGAATATCTGCCCGTCGTATTTGCCGCCGCCGTAAAACGCAAACGCAAGATAGTTGATATTGGCGGAGTTGAGTATCAACTCGACGCCCATCAGGATTCCAATCGCGTTGCGCCGAGTCAGAACCGTGAACAGCCCGAGCGAAAATACGACGAGGCTCAGCACCAGGAAGTGGTTAAGCGTTATTCCCCCGCCCATCCCGATTCTCCCACCCCCCTACTCCCTGGCTTCGTGGCGCGAAATGACTATCGCGCCGATTAGCGCCGCCAGCAGCACCAGCGACGCGACCTCGAACGGCAACACGTAATCGCCCAGGAATGCATTTCCGATCGCATACGTCGTCGGTGCGGGCGTGACTGCCGCCGCCTGGTGCCAATCCGTTCGCCCTATCGCGTACAACATCACCAGCCCGGCGATACCCACTGTGAAGAGCGCCGAGCCCGTCCCGACCGCGCGATTCGATACCGTCACGTCCGCGATTCCCGCCGTCAACATCACCGCGAAGATAGTCAGTACCAATATTCCGCCGACGTAAACGAGTAGCTGTACCATCGCGACGAAGTCCGCCGCGAGCAGAATGTAAATACCCACTACGCCCATGAACGCGCCGAGCAGCGCGAATGTCGAATAAACTATGTTGCGCGAGAACGCTACTAACATCGCCGACCCCACCGTCAACGCGGCTAGCGCATAGAATATTACCTGAGCGAGCATCTCTTCCCCGCGTTGCAAGCAGCCGCGCGCGCTACGCCGGCTCTTCTTCGGCCGGCTTTTCGCCGCCGGGCTGCGCCCATTGATCGAGGTAGGTCATGCCGCGATTCAGAATCGGCGCGATTCTCGTGTCGGTCTCCGGCCCCTTCTTGGGCTTGTACGCCATCACCGGATCCGTGACGAAGCGGCGGATCAAACTCTCCAACGAGTAGTCAGCGCCCTCGAACTCCGTCGTATGATGGATCGATCCGGTCGGGCACGGCTCGCTGCAGAGCCCGCAGTACATGCACTTTGCGATGTCGATGTCGAATTGCGACAGCAGCATCTGCCGCGTCTGCGGGTCCTTGTCCACCACGATCACGATGCAATCGATCGGACACGCGCGCTCGCACGCCAGGCATCCCGTGCAAATTTCCAGATCGACTTCCAGGATTCCGCGGTAACGGAAGGGCAGCGTGTCCTGCACCCGCACCGGCATCCGGTCCGGATACTGCACCGTGTACGGCTTGCGCATGAAATGCGACGCCGTCACCGCCATGCCCTCGAATATACTCGAGACTGCGTCCTTTATATTAGTTACGTATTCCGAAACCGCGCTCATCAATAGCCTCTATATAGTCGGATTGAAGTATACTTCCATCCGCGAACGCCGGAGATAGTATATAACCCGCTGAGTAAACACCGCCGCCAGCGCAATCGCAGCCGCCAACATGATATACCCCATCGCCGCGTTGCCGTCGGGCCAAATAGCTACCCACACCGCGGTTCCGATCATATCCACAAACGAGATCGGCACGAAGTATTTCCAGCAAAGTGTCATCAGCTGATCGATACGCACTCGCGGCAGCGTCGCGCGTATCCACATCGAAACGAAAACCAGAACTAGTACTTTGACGTTGAATGTGATCGCCTGAAGTATATTCATCGCGACTACATTTTTCGTGATGTGCGGGAACTGCCAGCCGCCGAGGAACAAGGTCGCGATGATCGCGCCTATGATGAACAGGTTTCCCCATTCCGCCATGAAGAAGAACAGGTAGCGCATTCCGCTGTACTCAGTCGCGAAACCCGCCACCAGTTCCGACTCCGCTTCCGGCAAATCGAACGGCGTGCGGTTACCTTCGGCCAGCGCCGATATATATAAGATGTTGGCCGCGACGAACGTGAACGGATTCGCGAACAAAAACCAATGCTGGGGCGCCCAGCCCTGCGCGCGGATGATTCCCTGCATCGAGAGCGTGCCCGTCATCAACACGACCGGGAAAATCGAAAGCCCCGCCGGTATCTCGTAGCTGACTATCTGCGCCGCCGACCGGATTCCGCCGATCAGCGACCACTTGTCGTTCGACGCCCATCCCGCCATCAGCACGCCGACCACCGTAAGCGCTGTCACAGACGTCATATAGAGGATGCCCACGTTGAGGTCCGCCAGTATCAGCGACGACGAGAACGGCATCACCGCCCACGGCAGCGTGAACGCCAGCATCACCAGGTACGGCGCCATCTTGAACAGCGGAGCGTCGGATTCGTCGGGGATTATGTCTTCCTTGCAGACGTGTTTCACGCCGTCGGCCAGCCACTGCAGGAAACCCTGCGGCCCGACGCGGTTTGGTCCGACCCGCGACTGGATTCGCGCCCACACCCGCCGCTCCGCCCAGCTCACGATTCCCGCGAACGGAAACGCCACGCCCAGGAAGACCACCGCGCTCATCACGAACACGACGATCGCGGCGACCAGGTGCGGCGACGCGTTCTTGCCGAACGCGCCCGACGCGATCAGATTTTGTACCAGTGTCTCCATCGAGGATTAGCGATCGATCTCCGGCGCGATCACGTCCAGGCTCGCGATCAGCGTGACCAGGTCCGCTATCATCAGGCCCGCGCTCAGCTTCTGGATGATTCCCATCGCCGCAAACGATCCCGTGCGGACGTGCACGCGCCACGGATACCCGGTCCCGTCGCTCACGAGATACCATCCCATGTCGCCGCGCCCGCTCTCGAGCCTGATCTGGCATTCGCCGGCCGGCGGCTTGAAATTGCGGGCGACTTTCGCAAGCACCGGCCCGCCGGGAATCTTCTGCAGCGCCTGCCGCAGTATCTTCGACGACTCCGCCATCTCGCGAATCCGCACGACGTAGCGATCCATCGAGTCGCCGAGCTTGCCCCAATGCCCATCGCCGATCGGCACGTCGAACTCGAGCTCGGGATACACCGAATACGGAATGTCCTTGCGGATGTCCCACTTGATTCCGCACGCGCGCAGATTCGGCCCGACCAGGTTGTAGTTGACGGCTTCCTCCGGCGTGATCACGCCGACGTTCGCCAGCCGCTCGACATAAATTTTGTTCCACGAGATCAGCGCGTTGTATTCTTCGAGGATCGGATCGAAATGATCCAAGTACGCGAGCGCTTTCTCGCGCCATCCAGGCGGCAAATCCCACGCCACACCGCCGATTCGCATGTAGTTGAACGTGAGCCGCGCGCCGCACAGCTCCTCGATCAAGTCGTTGATCATCTCGCGCTCGCGAATCGCATGCGTAAACGGCGTCACCGCGCCGATATCCATCGCCATCGCGCCGACCGACAGCAGATGCGACGCGATTCGATTGAACTCTGCTGCGATCACGCGGCAGTACTCGCCGCGATGAGGCACTTCGATTCCCGCGAGTTTCTCGCACGCCATGCCCCAACCCTGGTTGGTGAACATCGCGCACACGTAGTCGACGCGATCGGTGTACGGCATGAAGCCGTGATAGCCGACCTTCTCCGCAATCTTTTCGATCGACCGATGCAGGTAGCCGACGTCCGGAATCGCCTCGCGCATCACCTCGCCGTCGGCGCGCACCACGAAGCGCAGCACCCCGTGCGTCGACGGATGCTGCGGGCCCATGTTGAGCGTCATTTCTTCGGTGTGCAGCGTGCTCATTTCTTTTTGGTGTCGAGCCTGATTATCGGGCTCTCTCTCACTGTTGAGATTCCGTGGTATTCGGCCGGCTCGACGAAATCCTTGCGTTGCGGATGACCGATCCAGTCCTCCGGCATCAGGATTCGCCGCATGTCGCTGTGCCCTTCGAAATTCACGCCGATCAGATCAAAGATTTCGCGCTCCATCCAATTCGCCGACTTCCACACGCCCTCGAGCGTCGCCACGCTCGGATTTTCGCGGGGCAGCTTCACTTTCAACACCGCAGTGTGCCGCTTCGAGTATGAGAACAGGTGATAGACCACCTCGATGCGGTCCTTGTAATCGACGCCGGTCTCGTTGGAGAGGCAGTCCATCGCGAGCTCGGCGTCTTCCTTCATGAAGCGCCCGACCTCGACCACCGACTTCGGATCGATCACCGCGAACGGATCGGGCTTCTTCTCTGAAATTTCCAGCACGCGATCGCCGAACTTGCTCTTGACCCGTTCGAGTATTTGAAGCGACTCCATCTGCTCAGGCTGCGGCCACCTGCTTGCCGTTGCCGTTGGGCGAGCGCACCAGCCAGCGCTCGGTCATCATCTTTTCCTGCAGCTTGAGCAGGCCTTCAGTCAGCGCCTCGGGACGCGGTGGGCAGCCGGGAACGTACACATCGACCGGCAGGATCTTGTCGACGCCGTCGCATACCGAGTAGGCAAGCTGAAAGAGTCCGCCGCAGCTCGCGCACGAACCCATCGAGATGACGTACTTCGGGTCGGGCATCTGATCGTAAAGCAGCCGCGTACGCAGCGCCATTTTCAAAGTCAGCGTGCCCGCCACGATCATCAGGTCCGACTGGCGCGCCGACGCGCGCGGCGTCGCACCGAAACGATCGATGTCAGCGCGCGGGCCGCCCGTATGCATCAGCTCGATCGCGCAGCAAGCCAGGCCGAACAGCATGTACCAGATGCTCGATTTGCGCATCCAGTTCAGCAGCTCGTCGGTCTTGGTGGTCAAAACGTAATCGGGAAGCGTGTTCAACAGGGGCATAAAGACAAACCTCAGTCTTCGACCGGTACCTTCTTAATCCATTCGAGATCGTGCTTGACCCAAACGTAAACCAGGCCAACGAACAGTATGAGTAAAAAGATTAAAATCTCGCTGAGCGCGTAAAGACGGCGTCCCGAGCGCACCCAGTCCAGGTAAACGGCCGCGATCGGATAAACGAACGCCACTTCGACCTCGAACACCACGAAAATCAGCGCGATCAGGTAAAAGCGAACGTTGAAATTAATCCACGCGCGCCCCGTCGGCGGCTCGCCGCATTCGTAGGGAATCAGCTTTCGATCGTACGGATTCTGCGGCGCCAGCAGCTTCTGCAAGCCGAACATCAGCGCCACGAAGCCGATCCCGATGATCGTCAGGGCCAGCGGCACGCCAAAATTTAGATACATGTGATGTTACCGAGTCCTCATTAGTTGGACTGGACTAAGCTGTCAAGAAGAATCGCTTCACCTGTAACGAGTTTTGCTTAAGCAACGCTTAATTTAAATAGGCTCGCGGCTAACTTTCTTTGTGCTCCTTCAGCAGCGAATTCAGCGCCGTCTCGTCCAGCCACGCGCCATGTCCTTCCGGGCAGGCGTGTACGTGAACTCCGTTCTCGATCTTCGCGACCAGAACCTCCTTGCATTTCGGGCACACGTGATGGTGCAAGCGCTCGCGCATCTTCTTGAGCAGCTCTTCATCGCGCTGACGCGCCCACTGATCTTCGCGCGCCTTCTCGACGTCGTGCAGCTTGTTACCCAGCCGGTCCTTGTGATCTTCTGCCATAGTCCCGCCTCAGGTCATCTCCTTGATCAGCTTGCCGCTGCGAGCTTTCTCGACGGTCGCCTCGAATTTCGATCCAAGATCGACGCCCATCTCCTTGGCCCGCTTCTTTGCCCACAATCCAACGTTGCGCGAGTCGCGATAGTAAGAATCGTCGCGTGGCTTCGACGCGTCGAAACTCGCGAGCCGCGACGCCTCGCTCTCGACCACCGCGAACGACGACATCACGCGCCGCATGCGCGCCGACCCGCACTCGGGACATTCGCGACGCTCGCGGCGCCCCGACGAACCCATCACGACGTGCGAGCTGACCAGCCCGCATCGCCCGCATTCGTACTCAAAAATCGGCATCTAAGGAAACAATATCCTGCCCGCACAACGCCCGCAATTCAGGCGGAATCGAAAGCGGGGCTGCGCGCCCCGCACCCCCCGGCAGGGGTGACCCCTGCACCCAGTGGAGGAAAAGAGGAGATGCGGCCTTGCGGCCTGTCAGAACTATTTTCGGGAAGAACGGTCTAGGTGTATCTGCGCCGCTGGACACGAGCCCGCTTCGCGTCCTCGCGCCAAAACTTCCGAACAGGGCGTCAGCCCGCATCTTTCTCTTTCTTAATACCGGGTGCAGGGGTCACCCCTGCCGAGGGCGCGGGGCGAGGAGCCCCGCTTTCAGTTCTTACGCCAGCGCTCGCGGACATCCAGGACTGGGCCCGCCAGCGGGTTGCCGACCAGTAGCAGAAGTCCGACCGCACCCACCGCCAGCCCGCATCCAAGCCACCAGAGCGAGCGGTATTTGACGCCGAGCGCGAGCATCGCGAGCGCCCACAGCGGAATGATTAGCGAGACGACGAAGCGCATAAGCGCGCTGATCGCATACTCAGCCTGTTCAGCGCGGTCAGCCATCGTTTCTTCTATTTAGCGGCTCCGGGCGCGATTTCATATAGCGCCGGCGGTCCGCCGCCACCGATCAAATTGGATTTCTCGATGAGTTTGAGGCGCGCTCGATATTCGGAAGTCATCGCGTCCACCTCGCGCGGTGTCGCAAGCAGGTAGACGCATTTGGGATTTTTGAGATCGGGGACCGCAGCCCCGTAGTAGTACGACAGCTCGTAGTTGACGCCGCCCGGAATGCACAACTGGTCGCCTTTGACATGCTGCGCGACCATTGGCACAAAATTCTTCACGCTGCGAATATTGGCAAGCCACGGTCGCAGGCCGATCGTCCAGAGCAGACTCGAGAAAAGGCCGAGCAGTCCGAATGCAACGCCGACCAGGATCGCGCGCCGCCGCACCACGGCATAGATCGCGACGGCGTCTGCCACTATCGAGGCCGCAAAGAATGCGGCAAGAGAGCCGCCCATGCTGTGGAGGACCACGAGGTAGGCCGCATCGCTCGACGACTTGATAAACACGGGAGTCGCGTAGCGAACAAACGGCGCAGCCAAAAGCGGACCGATCGCGAACAGCACGACGAGCAAGTCGCGTAGCTTCGACGCCGCGACGCGTGCGTCTAGCGTGAACACCGACGCGCACAGAATCGCGATTCCCGGTAGCGCGGGCAGGATGTAGTCGTCGCGCTTGACGCTTGCGATCGAGAAAAACAGCAGCACCGCAAGCGACATGCTTACCTGGTAAATTACAGGGCGCCGTTTCTCCGTCGCGATCTCGCCGGTGTAGAAGGCGAGAGCGGCCGGCAGGATCAGGAGCGTCATCGGAAAAGCGCCGCCGAGCAAGCGCGCGGCGATAAAATAGAAGGGACGATAACTCTCTCCCGTACCGCCGAGCCTGACGGGCATGAAATGCCCGAAATTCTCCGCGAAGATGATCCTCACGATCTTCTGCCCGCCGACTATCGCCGCCGGAACGTACCAGACCGCACCAATTGCGACTGCAATCGCGACGACCTGCCACGGCCATCCCTGGCGCAGCAACGCGATTGGATTGCGGCGCTCGATCAACAGATAGATCATCACAGCGAGCGCGCACAGCACGATTGCGACCGGTCCCTTGGCCAAAACGCCAAGCCCGAGTATCACGCCCACAAACATTGTCCCGCGCGAAGAGCCGCGGGACGCCGCCGGCTCATCGAGAAACGGATAAATCGCCGAGTATGCGGCGAAAAGCAGAAACGTGAGCAGCATGTCGGTGAGCGCTTCGGTCGCTCGCGACGCGAATCCATAGGTGCCGAGCATCAACAGAAACGCGAGCCATCCTTCGGACGCGCCGACGTTGGCAACCGTCCACGCGAGTACCGCAACTGCGAGCGCTGTGCCCGCCACTACGGACACCGCCCGCGCGCGGACCTCGTCGACGGTGCCGCCGGTGGATTTCGCGACGAGCGCCGACAGCCAATAGAAAAGCGGCGGTTTGCGATCGGTGAAGCCGTACGCGTCGCTCGGTATCAGCCAGTGCCCGTCGCGCACGATGCTTTGAATCCACTCGGCCGATTGCGGCTCCGCGTCCTTCTGAAACGGCGCGCTGATTCCCTGCACGAGAACGACGAAGGCAAACAAGCCGGCGATCGCAAGCAGCGCCGGATGCAGGACTGCGACGCGACTCGAGGGCGCGGGAGTTTCGGGATGCTCGAGAGTCACGGACGGCGGGCCGTCGCGACCGGCTCGAGCCACAGATGCTGCAGGCCGCCGGCGGGATCGTATCTCGCCACCTGCATCGAGGCGGCGTTGTGCGCGTAACCGATTCTGCCGCGGCGATCGACGAGAATCATTCCCGCCTCCGCGCCGGTCGCGTCGATCATTTCGGCGATCGCTTCGCGCGCGACCGCCTGGGGCGACGCGTCCTCCAGCGCCAGGACCGCCTCGCGGCACAGCGCAGTCAGGATAATCGCCTCGCCCTGCCCCGTCGCAGAGGCTGCGCCGAATGCGTGCGCGAAAGTGCCGGCTCCTATCAGCGCCGAGTCTCCCACGCGGCCGAAGAGCTTGCCGGGCACGCCGCCGGTCGAGGTCGCCGCCGCGATTCCGCCGCGCACATCGACCGCAACCGCGCCCACCGTGCCATGTCCGATTGCGGCGCGCGCGGCGGCCTCGGCCTCGAGCATGCCGGTCTGCTGTTTTCGCGTGCGCCATCGTTCGCGAGCGCGCTCGGTAACCATTTCCTCGGGCCGCACCAGCCGGATACCGACCTTGCGCGCGAAATTTTCCGCGCCAGCGCCCGCCATCATGATGTGCGGCGAATGTTCCATCACGGCGCGCGCGAGCATGATCGGATTTCGCACGCGGCTGACGACAGCCACCGCGCCGGCCGAGACGGTGTAGTCGGCGCCGTTGGAGTGAGTTCGATCAGAGCGTTTGCCGCGATGTGTAGAGTCTAAAACAAGCTCGGCGAACATTACGGACGCGTCCATTTCGACGTTGCCCTCGGAGTTGAGCAGCGAGCCGTAGCCGGCATTGAAGAGCGGATGGTCCTCGAGCGCCACGACGGTCGCGACGACCGCCTCGAGCGCGCTGCCGTTGTGGCGAAGAATGCTCGCGCCGAGGCGTATCGCGGCCATCATCGCGCGGCGGCGCTCGGGACGCTCCTTGCCAGGACCGACGGTGCCGGCGCCGCCATGCGCCACGAGTGCGGGACGATTGGGCGCGCGCGCCATCTTAAGGCCCGGGCCGGCGGCCCCAGATAAACAGCCGCTTGAAGTCAAATGTCATAGGACCGGAAGTGCCGTATGCCACGTTAAGCCGCGCCGTCAACCGGTCGAGAAATTCCTCGTGGCGATCGTTAGGGAGCGCGTCGAGAAAGGGCCGCAGGCCGGTCGAGCGGTACCATTGAACGACGTCGGCGGGACGATCCATCGGATGATGAAACGTCAGGTGATAGCAGTCGATTCGATCGTAGCCGAGCTTCGCCAGCATCGCGGCGTAAAACTCCGGCGGCTCTTCGTGAAACGCGCGTTCGCGTCCGCCGAGCATCGTGTTCCACGGCGCCTCGCGCGCGAGCCGGCCGATTTCCATTTTCGCGGTCTCGGTTTCGTTGGCGGGCATCTGCACGACGATCGTTCCGCCCGGCCGGAGCGCGTCAAAACACGCCGCGAACAACGCGCGATGGTCAGGAATCCACTGAAAAGTAGCGTTCGAGAAGATCAACGAGTAAGCGCGATCGGCGCGAAACTCGGGAACATTGAGCAACTCAAACGAGACGCGACACTTAAGTTCGGCCGGCTCGGCCTCGAGCAGCTTGCGAGCCGCCTCGATCATCGCGGGCGAGCCGTCGACGCCAAGCGCCGAGCCGCGCAGGCTGCGGCGCGCGAGTTCGAGCGTGTTCTCGCCGGAGCCGCATCCGAGGTCGATGATTTTCTCGTCGTCATTGAGCTGCAGGCGCGACAGGATGTGCGCGACAGGCTCCGCGCGGTAGCGGCGAAAGCGGTTGTAGAGTTCGGGATCCCAATCTGACACGAGCGTCGCCTTCCTGTGAGGCAGCATAAGTGGCGAGTGCAAAGCTCACAAGCACGCTTGCGGCTGCTCGCGCACTCGTGCACAAGCATAGCGGATGCACGATCGCGCGGAATCTCCGACCGCAAAGCGCAAGCCCCGGCGAATATTTGGCGTCGGCGCGATCCTGCTGGGCGTCCCGATCCTGCTCTGGATGGGCGCGGCTTTCTTCGTCGCTCGATCGCTCCGGTACCCCGACTTTATCCGGCGCGGGGGCCAAGACGTCTTCGGCGAGCATGTTGCGTCGTTCCAGCGCGGCTCGATGAAAGACATCGCGGCCGCACTCGGCGTTGAGCCAACGCGATTGGACTGCGGTGTGGTCGAGGAAGACGGTTTTCGCCATCGTCAGGTAAGTGTGATCGGATGGTATTTTCCGGGTAAGCGGCGCCAGGTCGTGTTGATCGTGCCGGCGGAGGGATCGCCGGAAGCGGGCATGATTCCGTACGTGAAGTTTCTGCTGGGCGCCGGCTATACCGTGGTCGCGACCTACATCGCCGATGGTCGGAGCGACGGAACCGACTGGGGAATCCTCAAACGCAAACTCGCGCTGGCGACCGCGCACAAGTTGATGCACGACGGCTTCGATAAAATCGCGGCGCTCGGAATTTCCGATGGCGCTGCCGGCGCGATCATGGCGCAGGCCGAGCAGCCCGTCTTCACCGCAATCGTCGCCGACAGCTCGTATGCGAATCTCGAGCAGCTGTTCATCCGCAGCCCGTCAATGTCGGGGCTGAATCCCGCGTTCGGCGGCACCGTGATGTGGGAAGCTGAGCTATGGTTCGGCCGCCCGCCATATAAAATCTCGCCGGCGACGGACGCGGCGAATCTTAGCGATTGCCCGTTGCTGATCATTCAGAATCGCGATGACCAGGTCACTCCTCTTGCCGACGGCCAGAAGCTGCTCGCCGCGGGTGGCTCCCGCGCGCAGATGTGGACAGTGCCGTCGAGCGGCCACGGCGACGCGATCTACGAGGATCCGACCGGTTACGCCGCGCGAGTTGTCAAATTCCTCGACGCAAGTTTTGAAAAGCCCGCCGCAATGCCGCAAGGGCGTTAACGGCGGGCTCAAAAAGCGGCTACATGCGAGGCTGGCTTAGATCTACCAGCAGCGTGTTCTTGAGCCGATCGAACAGTTCGTCGACGTTCCAGGGGCCGTTGTTGTAGAGCACCTTGTCGGGCGCGATGTGCCGATAGCGCATGATGCGAAAGCCCGACGCACCGAAACATTGGCCGGTGACGTTCGCGGCGTCGTCGCTGGCGAGGAAAACCACGATCGGCGCGACGTTGGCCGGATCGCGCGGCGTGCCCTCGACCTTGTCCGACTGCGGGATTCCAGTTGCGCCCGGCATCCTGCCCGCGGGAATCGTGTCGGTCATGCGCGTCGACGCGCCCGGCATGATCGCGTTGACCGTTATTCCGTATTTGTGCAGCGAGTTCGCGCTCGAGTACGTCAGTCCCAGGATTCCCGCCTTGGCCGCGGCGTAGTTGGGTTGGCCGGGACTGCCCAGCGCCGAGTTCGACGAGAAGTTGATAATCCTGCCGTACTTGCGCTCGCGCATGTGCGCCGACGCGGGTTTGATCGTGCAGTAGTGCCCCTTCAGGTGCACGCGGATCACGTCGTCCCATTCCTGTTCGGACATGTTGAAGATCATGCGGTCGCGCAGGATGCCGGCGACGTTAACCAGGATATCGAGCTTGCCGAATTCCTTGATCGCCTGGTTGACGAGACCCTCGCCACCTTCGACGGTGGCGATATCCATGTGATTGGAGACGGCGTTGCCGCGCGCGGCCTTTATTTCTTTGACGACCTCGTCGGCGGGCGATTGAGTTTCCTTCTGGCCCGCGACCGTGACGCCAAGATCGTTGACGACCACGGCGCATCCCTGCGCGGCGAATGCCCTCGCGATGCCGCGGCCGATGCCGCGACCGCCGCCGGTGATAGCGGCTACTTTTCCGTCGAGCTTGCCCATCGGTCAATTCTCCCTTGCGGCATAATGCCGGAATCCAAACGCGCACAGCGTTTTGGTTCGTGTGTTAAAGCGCTTATACCGCAAAACTTGGCGAACGGAACAGACGCGCCACCATTCCTGTGACGCCGCTTCCCGGCGCGCTCACCTGTCCACGTGCTCCATGTAAGGACTGGAAAAGACGAATTCAGTGACGTCGCCCGCAGTCGTGATTCGCCCCACCTTGCCGTTGGGCTCGGTAAACCACAGCCTGCCGTCGGGGCCGGCCGTGATGAAAGTTGCCATCGACTTTGCGGGCATCGGGAACGCCGTAAAGTCGCCGCCGGGAGTCAGGCGATAGATCAGCTGCGCGCGAATCACAGTGATCCAGAGATTTTTGTCGGCGCCCGCCGCGATTCCGAGAGGCACGCCTGTCGTGGGCAGCGCGAACTCCGTGATGAAACCATCGGGCGTGATCCTGCCAATTTTGCTGGCCTGCGGCTGGGTGAACCACACGTTACCGTCGGCACCGAGCGCCATCATCGCGGGGCGGCTGTCGGGCAGCAGGATTGCGAATTCCTTGACGTTCCCCGAGATGGTGACGCGCGCGATGCGATTCACTTTGTCCTCGGCGAACCACAGATTGCCGTCGCTGCCGCCGACGATTTCGGCGGGACCCGTCCCCTTGAGCAGCTCGATCTCGGTCAGAGTGCCGGTGGTGCTGAGGCGTCCGATGCGATTGCCAGAATGCTCGGTGAACCACAAATTGCCGTCGCGACCCGAAGTGATTCCCGCCGGTCCGCTGTCCGAATGAGGCAATTTGACGTACGCGATTTTCCCGTCGGGCGCGACGCGGCCGATGCGATTGCCGAGCGTATCGGTGAACCACACTGCGCCGTCGGGGCCGGCGGTGATCCGTTCGGCGAATCCGTCGGGATCGATCCGAAAACGTTTGGTGGCGCCGTACGGGGTCATCTGTCCTATCGCGTCGCCCTGGTACTCGGTGAACCACAGGTTGCCGTCAAGGCCGGTGGTGATTGCATACGGCGCATGCGTACCGACGGGCGCTCCGGTAGGCGTCGGCTGCGCGCTCGGAACGGCCGCGGCGGTGACGTTCCCCGAGGGCAACGGTCGCTTCGCGGCGCATCCCGCTACGATCGCGAGCGCGGCGGCAAAAATCGCGACCGCCAGTGCGCGGCTGATCGAGGGATTGCTCAATTGACGATCCGATTGGCTCTCAACTCTGAAATCTCGCCCGCGCCAAAGCCGAACTCGCCGAGAATTTCGTCGGTATGCTGTCCCAGGTCGGGCGCGTGACGCCATAGCTCGGGCTCGGTGCGCGAAAATCGCGCGGGCGATCGCACGGCGCGAACGCGTCCCGCCCGTGGATGCTCGTATTCGAAAAATGTTTCATTCGCGATGAACTGCGGATCGTTCCAGATCGAGTCGTAGTCGTTGACCGGCCCGCATGGAACGTCGGCGGCCTCGATCCGCTCGAGCCAATACGCGGACGGCTGAGTCGGGAACAACGTAATCAGGCTCTTGATCGATCGCCTCACTCGGTCCGGCCGCGGCTCGTCGCCTTCGAACCATTCCGGATGCCCAACCGCCTTGAGAATCGCCGTCCAATGCTTGTCGGTCAGCGGCGCAATCGTAATGTAGCCGTCGGCGGTCAGAAACGGCTCGAGCGTGTTCATCGAGGGTGGCACGCCGGCGTCGTGCGGAAGATAAGTGTGGCGCGACGCCGTGTCGGGCATCAGGTAGTAGGCGACGGCATCGATCATCGCGATCTTGAGATGCTGTCCCTTCCCGCTCCGCTGCGACTCGGACAGCGCCGCAAGTATCGAAATGGCCGCCGTCATCGCCGTGACCTTGTCGCCGAGAATGTTCTTGACGGCGCGCGGCCGGCCCTGCGTGCGCTGCGAAGTCATCACTCCCGCCATCCCCTGGATAATCGGATCGTAAGCGGGCTTGTTGACCGACGGCCCCGAGAAACCATAACCGGCGATCGAGCAGTAAACGATTTTCGGATTTCGCGCCGCGACCGCCTCGTAGCCGACACCCAGCCTGTCCACGACGCCGGGCCGTACGTTCTGCACGACGACGTCGGCCCGCTCAGCCATCTTGAGAAAGACCTCGGCGGCGCCCGGCTGCTTGAGGTCGAGCATCATCGCGCGCTTGTTGCGATTCCAGTTGAGGATGCTCACCGTCACCCCGCCGCGCTCCCGGCCGGTCAGGGTGCGCGACACGTCGCCATCGGGCGGCTCGATTTTTATGACGTCGGCGCCGAGGTCACCTAGCATCATGGTGCAGAACGGTCCCGACACCACCATGCTCAAATCAAGTACGCGGATTCCTTCCAGCGGTCCCATCGATGCCTCCGACAAAATTCCCCGAGCACTGCCAATCAAACGGCGCAGCCAGTGTTGCTTATAGTTCAAGCCGCCCGCACCCCACAACTTGAGGCTCTGATCCCCTTAGTACTGGGTGCAGGGGTCACCCCTGCCCAAGGAAGCGTGAAACCCACGGAGGGGTTTCACATCTAATTACGTGAATCGTCCGCTCTTGATTCCAATTTCGCGCAGCTTCGCGACGCGCGATTGTATCGCGCGGCTCCGGCGCATCCGCTCCAGCGTCAGCGGGATTCGATAGGTCCAGTTGGAATCGCTGATCGTGCCGGGCCGATTGATTCGCGCACTCCATCCAAACAAATCCTGGATCGGAATAATCACCAGCCGCGACGGCGCCGCATACAGCAGGGCCAGGATCGCATCGCGCGCCGACTCCTCGAGCATCCGGCGCGGATTCACTTTGCCCTCGAGCCCAAGCTCGCGCACAAATTTCTCGCGCTCGGCGATCGGCTGCGAATGCCACCACACGGTCAGCGGCTCAGTGTCATGCGTGCCAGTAGTCGCGAGCGAAAGTTCGGGATAGATCGACGGATTCAGGAACGGTTCGTCACCGTGGCCCCAGTTGCGCTCCCACTGCATCACCTTGTATCCCGGCACGCCCAGGCGCGTGAGCGATTGGCGCACCCACGGCGGCACGGTGCCCAGGTCTTCCGCGATCAGCTCGATCGCGCCGACCTCCTGCTTGATAGTGCGAATCACTTCTTCGCCCTGGCGCAGTTGATCGACTTCATCCACCGGCGTGAAAATTCCCGGCGCATCCGGGTCGGAGCCGAAATTGAAAGTTCGATAAAGCCCAACGACGTGATCGATCCGAAGCAAATCGTAGAGCGCGCTGGCATGACGCGCACGCGCGCGCAGCACCTTGAATCCCTCCGCGCGCATCTGAGTCCAGTTCGGCAGCGGCAGGCCCCATCGCTGTCCCTTGGGATTGAAGCCGTCGGGGGGCGCGCCCACGGTGCGCGACAGATCGAACTCGCCCTGGTTCGCCCACACCTCGGCGCTGTCGCGGCACGGCGAGAACGCGAGGTCGCCGCCGATCAGCGCGCCGTTCAAGGCCGCATAGACTCGCATCTCCGACCACTGCCGATGCGCGATGAACTGCCAGTAGCCGTACATCTCGATCGCGTCGGCCAGTTCGCGGCGCGCGAGCGCGAGCGCGGCGGAATCGCGCTTTGCAATTTCGGCTGGCCATGTTTCCCAACTGGTCCAGTTGAAGCGCTCCTTGAGCGCGCGAAACAGCGCATAGTCGTGAAGCCAGTACGAGTTGGCCTCGATGAAGGCGTCGAGCTGCGCACCCTCGTCGCGTCCGCCTCGCGCGCGAGTCGCCCGGTACGCGCGCTCGAGCAACACAAACTTCTCCCGCCGTGTGATCGCGCGCGGCACAAAGCGCGCCTTCCCGACCGCCTGGCGCGCACGCGCCTGCACGACCCGCCCGACTCCCGGCAGCCCGCTAATCGATATGTACATCGGATCGATCGCCATCACGCTCATTGCGCTGTAGGGGCTGAGATCGTCAGGCCCCGTCTCATCCAACGGCAGCAGCTGGATCACGCGATGACCCATCGACAGCGCGAAGTCGATCATCGGCGCGAGACCGAGGATTTCGCCGCGTCCAAGATCGTCGCGCGTGCGAATGGAGAACAGTGGAATCAGGATTCCGGCGGACCGCGTCAGCATCGTGGCAACTTATGCGGTCCGAATTGCCCGCAGTTCAAATCACGTAGCCGCCGTTGGGACTGAGCACCTGGCCGACCATGAACTTCGAATCCTCGCAAGCCAGGAAAAGCGCCGCAGCCGCGATATCGCCGGGCTCGCCGAAACGCCCAATCGGCGTGATCGCTTCTATCTGTTTCCGCATCTCGCCGTCGATGATCGACGTCATCGGCGTGTCGATGAATCCCGGCGCGATGCAGTTGACCAGGATCCCCAGCGGCACCACTTCGCGCGCGACCGACTTGGTGAACGCGATAATCCCGCCCTTCGCCGCGCAGTAATCCGACGCGAACGCCAGTCCTGTCGTGCCCGCGATCGATCCAAGATTGATGATGCGTCCGGACTGCTTCAGGACCATGACCTTGAGCGCTTCGCGCGTGCAGTAGAACGTCGAGTCGAGATGCGTCGCGAGCATCTTGCGCCAGTCCTCGTCGGTCTTTTCGTGAGTGGGAGTCGCCACGCTCGTCTCGCGGCTGCGTGCGATGCCGGCGTTGTTGATCAGTATGTCGATTGTACCGAACGCCTTGATGAACTCCGCGAACAACCTGCCGACCGCCGCGCTGCTCGACACGTCCGCGACGAACGGCCGCGCCGTCCCACCCGCGCGCTCGATTTCTGTCACGACATTTTGCGCCGACTCGGGCCTGATGTCGTTGACGCCGATTTTCGCGCCCTCGCGCGCGAACGTCAGTCCCATCTCGCGCCCGAGTCCCGAGCCGCCGCCGGTAATCAGTACAACTTTATCCTTGAGCTTCATCCCACCCTACTTCTTGCCTTCCTTGAGTTGCCGCTTCCAGTCCAGCCGCCGCGCCTCGGCGCCAGCCGCCTCCGCTTCCGGCACCATGCCCTTCTTCTGATAGAACATGCTGAGGTTGGTGTACGCCAGGATGTCTTCCGGCTCCTGCGCGATATATTTTTTCGTCAACTCGATCGCCGCGTCGAGATCGCCCTTCGCCTGGTAGCACATCGTCATTCCGTGGATCGCATCGACGTACTTCGGATCGATCTCGAGCGCCTTCTTGTATAGCTCGATCGCTTCGTCGAACTTGTCGTCGGCGTATGCGTCGATAGCTTCGTCGTACAGTTCTTCTTTGTCGGGCATCTCGGACCTCCGCTGGATGCGCGCGCCGCACCGTGCATATCGCGCACACCCACCTTCTTATATACTAGACTCTGTACTATGGAGAATTCGCCCGCACCGACCGAAGCCGACGTTTACGAAGTGCTGCGCGAGTGCTACGACCCCGAGATTCCCGTCAATCTGGTCGACCTCGGACTCATCTACGGCGTCGCCATCGACAACCGCGTCGTCAACGTCACGATGACGCTCACCGCGCCCGGCTGCCAGATGGGTATGTCGATCACGCAGGACATCCAGGACAAGCTGCTCGGCATCCCCGGCTGCGACGACGCATGCGTCGAGATCGTCTGGGATCCGCCATGGACGCCGCACATGATGAGCGACGCGGCAAAAAAACAACTGAAGATCGACGACTAAGTGAACGCGCAGCGGCTCATCAGGCTCTGCGCCTGGGAGTTCAGCAACTTCAGTTGACACTTTTCATCGGCCGTTCTAGAGTCACGCGGCTGTTTGCTAAACCAGCGTCAACAGAAACAACAATGACGAAAGGTGCGCAGGTGGTGGCACACGACAGCACAGTGGAGCCATCGATCGCGCCGGATACGATTGCGATCTCTACTCGCACGCCTGAGATCGCCTACCAACTCTCTTCGCCTGCATACTGCGCGTTTCTTGTCGTACTTCTTTGCGCCGAAATTTCAGCCTACTACCGATTCTCCAATTCGACGCCGATTCTCATGCATGGCGGACTCGACGTGCGCCGCTTGCTGGGCACGCTCACGGAACGGCTCGAAGACTTCATTCTGGTGGCCGCAACGACGACGATTCTGCTGAGCCGGACGGAATTTGCCGCGCTAGCGATGCGTGTATTGGTCACGCCGGTTCCGGTTTCCGAGCGCAAGAGAATTCTGGCGATTCACCTGATGCTGGCTGGCGCGCTCGTGGCGTGGAGCGGCCTCAGTCCCCGGTTTTTCGCTTCGCCGCAATCCGTCGCGGCCTGGGCGATCGTGCGGATGGCGCTCGGCATCGGCGCGATGGCAACCGTCGCGCTCGCACTGATCCCAGTCGAACTCTGGGGCCAGTGGTACCGCGCGAGGCCAGGCGCATTCCGAGGCGGCATCGGAGTCGGACTCGCTGCGCCTGTACTGCGAAACTTCATTCACACACTGCCGGCCGCGATGTACGACTTCTCCATTTGGGCCGCGGCCGCGACGCTGAGCGCGCTCGGGCAGCATCCTGTACTCAACTGGCAGCGCCACTCCATCGCCGTCCCGGGTTTCAGGGTTCTAGTCGCACCGGAATGCTCCGGAATCGAGGGCATCGTTCTTATCACGCTCTTCCTTGCCGCATATCTCTGGTTTTGTCGAAAGAGTCTGCGTTTCCCGTTTGCTCTGCTCCTCTTCCCCGCTGGCGTGATTCTGAGTTGGCTTTTGAACGATGTCCGGCTAACGGCGTTGGTAATGATCGGCCAACACAATCCGAGGATGGCGGTCGGATTTTTTCATTCGACAGCCGGGTGGCTCTTCCTCAATGTCCTGGGGGTTGGGTTAGTTGTCTCGAGCCGCACTATATCCACCTTCCGCGCCGATCCGCTCGACGCCGCGCCGCACGCGAGCGAACGAACCTCGCCCGCGGACATGTACCTACTGCCGATGCTGGTGACACTCGCTGCCGGGATCCTTACCACGCCGTTCGCGGCGTCATTCAATTTTCTTTACCCCATAACCGTATTAGCTACGGCCGCGGTGTTGTTCGTCTATCGCCGTGAGATCGCTCGCCTGGGATGGAATCCTGACTGGACACCCCTTGGAGCGGGCGCCGTGGTTTTTGCGATCTGGATTGCGATCGCGGGATGGTCCGGGCCACTGTACGATTCGGCGATGGCGGCTTCGCTGCGAGGCCTTCCTGAATGGGAGCGATACTGCTGGCTCGTCTTCCGAGTGGCGGGTGCGGTTGTGACCGTTCCGATCGCGGAAGAGCTCTTTTTTCGCGGTTACCTGGTGAGAAAGCTGGTCTTGGCGGATTTCGAGTCTGTTGATCCTCGGCGCTTCACCTGGCTGTCTTTTCTGCTCTCGTCGATCCTGTTCGGTCTGCTGCATCGCAACTGGATCGCCGGGATTCTTGCCGGGATGGCCTTCGCAATTGTGCTATACAGGCGCGGACGGTTGACGGACGCCATCGTCGCGCATTCTGCCTGCAACGCGCTCCTGGCGGCATACGTGATGGCGACAGGAAGTTGGGCACTATGGAATTAGCGCCTCGAGCGTTCCGTCTCACGACCGCGGGGACGGCAGTAGTCCTCTTGATTTTGGCGGCCGGTTTCGTTATCGGCTCCATCCTCGTCGTCCACGTCGCCACTGCTCATCCGGGCGCACTTGCGGAAGCCCCACCGCTCGCCGCGGCGATCAACCTGGATCCGTGGCGTTTTCTGCTGGGCGCGACGACTTGGGCAGCCGCAGTACTGATCTGGAGCTTCGTGCTCCAGCGACTATTTCCAATCGATGCGTCCGACCGCACGGTGTCGCGCGGGCTCTGGTTCGACTCGTTGTGGTACGGTGGAGAACTGGCACGCCAGTTGACCTGGATGCCGCTGTATTTCGTCTTTCTCGTCTGGATAAAGCGCCACGTACTGGGTGACTTCGAGCTGATTGCGCCGGGAGCGATGCCGCGCGCGATGCTGCTGGTCGTGGGCATACTGGCCGGGGATTTTCTTGCCTATGGAAGTCACATCGCGCGGCATCGATTCGATTTTTTGTGGAATTTTCACGCCGTTCATCACTCGCAAAAGGAACTGAACTTATTCACGCAGCATCGCTTTCACGACCTTGATACCTTCGCCGACCTGGCGATCAGGACTCTGCCCCTGATGCTTCTGACGCCGGGCCTGGTCGTGATCGGCGTTTACAACGCCGTGGCGCTGATCCATTTCCGGCTTTACCATTGCCCGATCCGATCGAACTACGGACCGTTGCGTTACATCCTGGTGACCCCGCAGTCCCATCGCATTCATCACGCCAGCGATCCGCGCCTGCAGAATACTAACTTCGGAATTTTCTTCAGCGTGTGGGATCATATTTTCGGCACGCAGCATCGCTCCTACGATCGGTATGAAACGCAGCTCGGCCTTCAGGACTCCACGTTTCCGGTCGAACAGGATGCTTCCGTAGGCGAATTTGCAGCGGTATATGCGGCGCAGCTGGTCTATCCTCTGGCGAGGCTTCTGCGCGTGAAGACATCCGCGCCGGCACCGGAAATAGTGCGCAACAAAGCGTTTGAAATAACGAAGTCCGTCCGGTAGACGTGTCGTATCATTGGGGAGGGGAAGCTTCGATGAAGGGTGCATCGCGACTCGCGGAGGTCGTTACATTAATCGTATTCGTTCTCGCACCTGGAGCGGCGCTGGCGGGTCTTGGCCCGTCGGCGCCTGAGCTCGACCCCAGCCTGAGTGTCGCAGGGTTGGCGTTGCTGGGTGGTGCGGCCGTCTTTGTAATCGAGCGTTATCGCCACCGCACGAAGTAGGACATGGATCGCGCGCATCGTTGGGAGGATCAGATTCGATGAAGGATGCATTGCGAGTCGCGGTGGTCGTGGCATCGATTGTATTCGTTCTCGTACCTGAAGCCGCGTTAGCGGGTATCGTCGGCACTGCGCCCGAGCTCGATCCGAGCCTGAGCATCGCTGGGTTGGCGTTGCTGGCTGGCTCGGCCGTGTTTGTAATCGAGCGTTATCGCCGCCGCACAGGCCACTAGACGCCGCTCAATCCGGCGATCAGCTCAATCGGGATCGATTAGCACGCCCGGATTGAGAATCCCGCGCGGATCGAGCGCGCGTTTCGCCGCCTTCAGCGCGAGCGCAAATCCATCCGGTCGCTGCCGGTCGTACCACGGCCGATGATACCGGCCGACCGCGTGATGATGCGTGATCGTGCCGCCAATCGCGATTAGCTTGTCCGACACCGCCGCCTTTATTTCGTCCCACTGCTTGATCTCCGAGCCGCGCTTGCCCGGTGCAAGGATCGTGTAGTACGGCGCCGGCCCGTCAGGATAAACGTGCGTGAATCGGCACGTCACCGTGCCCTTGCCACACACTCGCGCGATCGCCTCGCGCGCGCACTCCATCATCTGGCGATGAAATTCCGGAAATCGCTCCCACGTGATCGACGTCTCGAACGTGTCGCTCACCATTCCCATCGCGGCCACCGTGTCCATCAGGTACGGCGCGTTCAGAAACGCGTTGCGCCACGCGCCCGCCGATCCTTCATGCGTCGCCTCGGCGTCGGTGCGAGTCTTCTCCGCGTCCGTCGGAATTTTCCCGCCGTGATCGGCGCAGCACTCGAGCGCCCGCTTCATCCACGGTTCCAGCGGATGATCGGCGGACTCGAACGCCAGCACCAGCACGGCCTCGTCGCCGTTGCCCGCGCCGGAATTGAACGCCTCGCCTTCGTCGAGCACGCGGCAATTCGCGGGATAGATTCCCGCCTGCGAAATCTGACGTACTGCATCCGCCGCCTTGAAAATACTTGGAAACGGCACCGACGCGCCCGCGCGAAACGTCGGCCGGTCCTGGAGCCGCATCCACGCCTCGGTGATGATGCCGAGAATTCCCTCCGAGCCGATGAACATCCGGTCCGGGCTCGGACCCGCGCCTGAGCCGGGCAAGCGGCGCGACTCGACGATTCCAGTCGGCGTCACGACCCGCAGCGATTCGACGAAGTCGTCGATATGCGTAAAGAGCGTCGCGAAATGCCCGCCGGACCGCGTCGCGATCCATCCGCCCAGCGTCGAGAATTCGAACGACTGCGGGAAATGCCGAATCGTCAGGCCATGCGGCTTCAACTGCGCGTCGAGCGCTGGCCCATACACACCAGCCTGGATTCGCGCCGCGCGCGAGACCTTGTCGACTTCCACGACTTTGTCCAGATGCATCAGATCGATCGATACCGCGCCGCGATAACGGTCGCCTTCCGGCGGCTCGACTCCGCCAACGACGCTCGAGCCGCCGCCATACGGCACCGCCGCGATATTCGCGCCGTCGCACCATTCGAGCACGCCGATAAGTTCTTTCTCATCGTGCGGAAATGCGACGATGTCGATCGGATTCGGATAGTCGCGCCGGAACGCCCGCCTGATATCGCGCGACCCCTTGCCGTACGTATGTCCCGCGCGCTCATGCGTCGCTGTCGAGCAAATCGCCTCCAGCGCCGACGGCGGTTTCACGCGCGGCGCGCGCAGATTCAGCTCGCTTTCCTTCGGCGGCGGCGTTAGCTCTAGCGGTCCGAGCCCGAATCGCTTGGCCATCCGCTCGGCCATGTGCTTTTGCTGTTCGGGAGTCGGCCCCTGGTCCTCGTAGCCCCATCCCCAGAACTTTCGCTTGCGATTCTCGGCCATCGGATTCGTCCTCGCGATAGTCGGCGTTGCTGACAGCCGCGATTGTGCGCCCGCCGCGCCCGCGAGGGCAAACGCGAAACGGCGATTGCGCGCGAGTCGCTAAACTATCCGCGATACGCCCGGAATGCTGCGCACAGCCGCGCTAGCGCCCCAGCTCAGCAGGAGTACTCCGGCGAACACCAGGATTCCTTTTTCGATCGCCAGGAGTGATGACCGTAGCATCGCGAGCTGCAGCCACGAGACGAACATGTAGTGGATTAGGTACATCCCGTATTCGTTGTCGCTGAGGCTGTCGTAGATCCAACGGCGCCGTGTGGCGAAGCGCACGAACAGCGCGAGGAAAGCGAACGAGATCGAGCCGCAGGCGAGTGCGTAAAATGCGCCGCCGATCAGGTTCGCGGTGTTTACCGATATCCCGCCTTTCTGCGATATCACTATCAGGAAGAAAACCACGCTCGAGACGAACGCGAAGACCATCCAGGCGGTCCATCGCGCCCAATGCCGAGCGAGCTTCCCGTCAGGCGCGAGCAGGCCGCGCTCGATCCCGTAGGCGCCAACGCCGATTCCGGACAAAAAATAGACCGCGTAGTGAAACAACCGGGCGGTCTGGAACTGAAACGGTCCGATGCTGGTCCAACCCTCCGGGCCGACGATGACGCTCATCGGAATGAAGACTGCAGCGGAAGCGGCGACCAACAGCAGAAAGAAGCGCACCGGATGCTCGTGCGCTTTCGACGCAAGACGCCCTAGCGTTCCACCAAAGTTCGGCGCGATGGCAAACAACGCCGCTGCGGCGAGATCGAACGCGAGCAATAGCCAGATGAACCACGCCGGGCCCGTTGGCCAATCACCAAACGACATCCAATCGTGAATGTAATCGGCCACACTGTGTGCGCCGGTCGTGAGCAGATAGGTCGGATAGTATGCGGCGGGAGCGATGATCGCTGCCGCGAACAGAAATGGGATACCGAGGCGCAGCAGTCGATCGCGGACGAAGCTCGCGTTGCCTTTGCGTTGAAGGCTCGACCATACGAACAACCCGGAGACGAAAAACATCAGCGACATGAAGAAATCGTCGTTGAAGCCGGTGAAAAGACCGAATCCCGTCCAGTGCTGATGATCTATCACCATGAAGGCGCGCCAATATTGCGGCTGCGTCAGCAGCGATTTGGCTTGGGTCAGCGGCACGTCGATGTACGCGAGCACCGAATGATGCGCCAGCACCATCACGACGAGAAATCCGCGAAGATACCCGAGCGCGACGTTGTATCCCGGCCGCGCGGCGTCGCCGGGCTGCCTCCCCGCCTGCTCGATCGATTCCGACTTGAGCTGCAATACCGCTGCTGAAGATGCCATCGGAGTTCCCTCCTACACCGGCGACTTACGAGTCGCGACGTTGAACAGCGTTGCCAATTCGTTCGCATAGATCTTGAGATCGAGGTCCGGGTATGCGGCCAGCTGCGGCGACAGCGCGTCGATCGCATTCCGGATCGTCACCGCCATCACCCGGGTCGAGAATTCCCGAAACTCGCCCTGCTCCTGTCCGGAGCGCAGCAGGTTTTGCAGCTCGCGCACCGCCGGCTCGAAGGTCAGCGTGAGATCGATCATGGGCTTGCCATCGTCTCCGCGGGCGCCCCCTGCGATGTTCATCACCGCCATGATGTCGTTGCGGTGAGAATCGAGAAACTCGACATTGCTCTCGATATATGCTCGCAGCATGCCAGCCGCCGTGCGCTCAGCGAAGATCCGTGGCAGCATCACGGCGCCGGCTTTCTCCAACACCGTGCTGATGACTTGCTGGATAAGTTCGCGTTTGTCGGCGAAGTGATAGGAGATCACGCCCTTGCTGACGCCCGCCCGCCTCGCAATCTCGGCCAGGGAAGCGTTCGCATATCCGAGCTCGGCGATCGCATCGATTGCGCATTCGACCAGTTGCGCCCGGCGAGCAGTTTCAATGAAGGAACGGCCTCCTTGGCCGTCTGAGATAATTTCTGATCGCATGACCTATAAATTAGCCAAACGGCCAACATTGGGTCAAGAACGCTCCTTTGATAGACAAAATCAAGGTAAGGAGGCTTCGATTATGAGCGACATCGACACGACAATTTCCGCGGCGGATCTGCATCCGCGCAAAAAGCTCGAGCTCGTCAACACCTGGATCTCATACGCGGACACCGGCGCCGGCGTTCCGATCGTGTTTCTCCACGGCAATCCGACCTCGTCATACTTGTGGCGCAACATAATCCCGCACCTCGCGCCGCATGCGCGATGCCTCGCGCCCGACCTCATCGGGATGGGCGCGTCGGGGCCGTCTGCGACCGGCGCGTATCGCTTCGAGGATCACTCGCGCCATCTCGACGCGTTCTTCGAGGGCCTCAATCTCAAGCGCAACGTCACGCTGGTCGTGCACGACTGGGGATCGGCGCTGGGCTTTCACTGGGCCGCGCGGCATCCCGAGTCCGTCAAGGGAATCGCGTACATGGAGGCGCTAGTCAGGCCGTTGCTATGGTCGGAATGGTCGAATGCGGCCGTCAATGTCTTCAAGGCGCTTCGCACCCCGGCGGGCGACGACATGATTTTGAAAAATAATTTTTTCGTCGAAGTCATCCTGCCCCGCAGCGTCATCCGCAAGCTCAGCGACGAGGAAATGAACGTGTACCGAAAGCCATTCCTGCAGCCCGGCGAGTCGCGGCGCCCAACGCTCACCTGGCCGCGCGAAATTCCGCTCGAAGGCGAGCCCGCCGACGTCGTCGCGATCGCCGACCGCTATTCGCGATGGCTCGAAAAAAGCGCGACACCGAAGTTGTTCGTCAACGCCGACCCCGGCGCCATCCTGACCGGCGCCCAGCGCGAATACTGCCGCAAATGGCCGAATCAGCGCGAGGTGACGGTCAAGGGCATCCACTTCATCCAGGAAGATTCGCCGCACGAGATCGGAAGCGCGCTCGCCGATTGGTACAAATCGATCTGAGCAGCTTCGGATTCTGAAAAAAATAGCCGCGGGGCACCACTTGACATACGCCGTGACCGGATGTATTTAACCCATAGGTTATTTAACTGAATGGTTCAGCAGCACACGTTGTCCGAGCACCTCAACGCGACTTTCTCGGCTCTAGCCGATCCCACTCGTCGCGCGATCCTCGCTCGCCTCGCGTCGGGCGAGACTTCCGTATCCGAGCTGGCCGAGCCCTTCGAGATGAGCATGCCCGCCATCTCCAAGCACCTCAAAGTGCTGCAGCGCGCGGGCCTGATTGAACGCGGCCGCGAGGCGCAATGGCGTCCGTGCCGGCTCGCGGCCGGTCCGCTCAAGGACGCCTCGGACTGGCTCGATCGCTATCGCCGTTTCTGGGAGGAGAGCTTCGATCGCCTCGAGGACTATCTGCGCGAGCTACAGAAGCGCGAATCACAAAAGAAGGAGACAAAAAATGGCCGCAAAAAGTAGCGCCGCCTCCGAGCCCGCCGATCGCGAGCTCGTCGTCACCCGCGTCCTCGACGCGCCGCGCGAGCTGGTATGGAAAGCGCTCACCGAGCCCGACCGCCTGGAGCGCTGGTGGGGGCCAAAAGGCTTCACTTCAAAGGTCCACAAGCTCGAGCTGCGCCCCGGCGGTATATTTCTTTACAGCCAGCGCACGCCTGACGGGCGCGAGATGTGGGGCAAATGGGTCTATCGCGAAATCGTGGCGCCCGAGCGGCTGGTGAGCGTCTCTTCATTCACCGATGAGAAGGGCAATTCGATCCCGCATCCTTTGATCCCGAATTGGCCGCTCGAAATTCTGGGCACGTCGACGTTCACCGAGCGTCAGGGCAAGACCACGATGGTCGTGCGGATGGTCCCGGTAAACGCGACCGAGTCGGAGCGCAAGACTTTCGAGGATCACCTCAATTGGATGGAAGAGGGTTTCGACGGGACTCTCGAAAAGCTCGACAAATACCTGGCGTCGCTTTGATGCATCATCACCAACAGGCTGAAGGAGAACAGCTATGCAACTGAATCCGTATGTGAACTCCAACGAGGGAGTAGCGCGATGACCTCCGCAAGGCCGACGGCGTCTGATTCCGTGCCGGCCGATACGTCGGATCGCGAGATCGTCGTCACCCGCGTTTTCGACGCGCCGCGTGAGCTGGTGTTCAAGTTGTGGACGGACCCGCAACATGTCGCGCGATGGTGGGGGCCGAACGGCTTTAGCATCACGACTTACGAGATGGACGTGCGACCGGGCGGCGTCTGGCGCTTCGTCATGCACGGCCCCGACGGCCGCGATTATCAGAACAAGGTCGTATATGTCGAAATCGCCGAGCCCGAGCGACTGGTTTACAAGCATGTCTCCGGCCCGCAATTTCAAATGACGGTGACCTTCGCCGACGCCGGCGACAAGACGAGGCTTACGGCGCGGATGCTGTTTGAGTCAGCCGCCATGCGCGACACGGTCATCGAAGAATTCGGCGCCGTCGAGGGCCTTAAGCAGACTCTCGGACGCCTCGGCGATTATGTGACCCATACTAAGGAGAGCATCCGATGACTTCCAACACTGAAGTTACGGTTGGCGATCGCGAGCTCACCATCACGCGCATCTTCGACGCGCCCCGCCCGCTGGTTTTCTTCGCGTGGTCTACACCCAAACATCTGATGCGTTGGTTCGCGCCCAACAACTTCACCGTGCCGGAGTGCGAGATGGACTTCCGCGACGGCGGAAAGTTCCGGCTGTGCATGCGCGGCTTCGGCAAGGACCATTGGATGAACGGCGTCTTTCGCGAAATCGTCAAGCCGGAGCGAATCGTCTGGAGCAGTTTGTTGGACAACGACACGAACGAAGTGGTCACCACGGTGACGTTCACCGTTATAGGCGGCAAGACCAAGCTTACCGTGCATCAGACCTACTCGATCGAAACTGATTCGACCCGCGGTGCACCACAGGGATGGACCGAAACCCTCGATCATCTCGCCGAATTACTGGCGGACGCCTGACGAAATCGACTGAAGGAGAATTATTATGGGAGCAGCAGTTAACTTGGTAAGCGAGCCTGCGGATCGCGTGCTCAAGATCGAGCGCGTCTTTGACGCGCCGCGCAGTCTTGTCTTCAAAGCCTGGACCGAGAGCGAGCACATGGCGCACTGGTGGGGTCCGCGAGGCTTCACCGCCAAGGTCCTCAAAAACGAGCTGCGGCCGGGCGGCGCCTACCGAATCCACATGCTCGGACCCGACGGCGATCACTGGACGCAAGGCATCTATCGCGAAGTTGTCCCTCCCGAGCGGCTGGTCATGGTCGGGAGCTGGGCCGATGCGCAGGGCAATCCAACGCGCCCCGAAACGACGCTGACGCTGCTGTTCGAGGATCTCGGCGGCAAGACCCGGCTCACTCTGCATAACGCGGTCTTCGAGTCGGTCACGGCGCGCGATTTGCACCAGGGCGGATGGACCAGCGCGCTGGATTGTCTCGCCGAATACCTGGCAACTGCCTGAACTACGCTGACGTTTGTCCTCGAGGTGATTATGGAGCACGCCGAATCAATCACGCCACAAAGCGGCGACCTGATCGTGATTGTCGGGACCGTCAAGGGCCTGTTCATTTTCAGCAGCGATCGCAATCGCCGCCAGTTCCGCATCGCCGGGCCCTACTTCAAGGGTCAGGCGGTTTATTCGACGGCGTATCTTCCGGATACGCGAGCGCCGCGCATCCTCGTCGGCCACATGAGTATGCATTGGGGTGCGCTGGTGAGCTGGTCGGACGATCTCGGCGCGAACTGGCACGAGCCCGAAGACGGCAACGTCAAGTTCCCGGCTGGCAGCGGTCTCACGTTGAATGCGGTGTGGGCGCTCGAGCCCGCCCCGCTCATCGGCGCCGACGTGGTCTTCGCGGGCGCCGATCCCGCCGCGCTCTATCGCTCCGACGATCGCGGGCAGACGTTTCAGCCCGTCGAGTCGCTGCTCAATCATCCCGAGCGTCCGTACTGGATGCCCGGCGCCGGCGGGCTCTGCCTGCATACCATCCTGCCCGATCCGCGCGATCCGAAGCGTATCCTCGTCGGCATCTCGTCGGCCGGCATGTATCGCAGCGACGACGGCGGCGAGTCGTGGACGCGCCGCAACAAAGGCGTGAAGATGGAAGGCGGTCCGCCGCACGCTCCGCATTTCGGTCCGCAATGCGCGCACAAGATGCGCTACGACGCGAAAAATCCCGCGCGCATCTACCTCCAGAATCACCCCGGCGTCTATCGCAGCGACGACGGCGGTGATTCGTGGATCGATATCGCCGCGGGACTGCCGTCGGTGTTCGGCTTTCCCCTGGTCGCCCATCCCAGCCGCGGCGATACGGCGTATCTCATACCGCTCGAGTCCGACACCTTTCGCGTGCCGCTCCAAGGCGCCGTCAAAGTCTGGCGAACGCGCGACGCCGGCGCGTCATGGGAGCCGCTCGGGGTTGGCCTCCCACAGCGCGACTGCTACTTCTCCGTGCTCCGCGACGCCTTCGCGTCCGACACCCTCGATCCCGCGGGTCTCTATTTCGGCACGCGCGGCGGCCAACTGTTCGCGTCGCGCGACGAAGGAGAAAGCTGGAATTCGATCGCGGATTGGCTGCCCGCGGTGCTGTGCGTGAAAGCCGTCGAGGCCGCGTGAGACCCGTGATGCTCTTTCATCTGCCATCTGCGCTCCGTCGATTTGCCGGCGACAACGAGGTCGTCGAAGTGCGGCTTCCGCTCGACGCGCGCCTGACGATTGGCGAGGCCTTCGTGATGCTCGGCCGCGACTATCCCGGAATCCGCCAGCGCGTGCTCGACGACCAGAACAATATCCGCCGCCACGTCAACGTATTCGTCAACGGCGAGAACGTGCGCTTCGCACAAGGCAGCTCGACCCAGGTTTCGAATAGTTCCGAAGTGTGGATTTACCCGGCGCTTTCAGGTGGATGATTTGTCGATTTCGGGATCCGTCGAACGACTACATATCAGAAGATGAAGAAATTCCTTCGATGAAATAGCGAGGACAGACTAATGCGGATCAGCAAACATCACTTGGGTATCGGCTTCGAGGTATGGAACTCTCAACAGAGCTGGTTCTGGTTCGTTGACAATACTAATCGCAACGGCATGATTGGCGCAGCCGCCACCGAATCGGATGCGGTGCGCGAGGCGCATGCGTCGATCGAAGAGATCGCCAATTCAAATATGCGGCCCGGCTGGGAATGTTCGCTCGGCAAGCTCGCGAAGTATCTCGCGACCGTCTGCGACGCGACCGCATAACGGCCCGAAGGCAGTCGAAAATGCAAAACCCGCAGGACTACTACAAGAGCGATGGTCCGATGACGGCTCTGGGAGCCCACGCGGATGAATTCAGCAAATTGCCCAGGGAAATTGCGGCGCTATGCGAGGTCGTACAAGGCGTGCTGATTCATCGCGACATCGCGCCATGGCTGTACGGCCTCACGCTGACCGAGGCGCAGCGCGACGACGGCAATATCCGCCCGATCGCGCAAATGCTGACGCGCATTCACGCGCTCGATTCGCGCCCGCTCACGACCGCGCGCGACGTAAGCCACCGGCTCCCCAGCGTATGCCGTCATTTCTCGCTGATGCTCAGCGCCATGCTCCAGTATCAAGGCATACCGGCGCGCCCGCGATGCGGCTTCGGCGCCTACTTCACTCCTGGCAAATTCGAAGACCATTGGGTGTGCGAGTATTGGAACGTCGGCGAGAAGCGCTGGATATTGGTGGACGCGCAGCTCGACGCGATTCAGCGCAACGCGCTCCACATCAATTTCAACCCGCTCGATGTGCCGCGCGAGTGCTTCATAATCGCGGGCAACGCGTGGCAGATGTGCCGCACCGGCGGCGCCGACCCCGCCAACTTCGGCCTCACGCATGCTCACCTGCAGGGAATGTGGTTCATCGCCGGCAACGTGGTTCGCGATCTCGCGTCGCTAAATAAAATGGAACTGCTGCCGTGGGACGTCTGGGGATTGATGAGCATGAACGACGATGCCCTTACCGACGAAAAAAAACAGTTGCTCGATCGAGTTGCAACCCTGACGCTCGCAAATGATGACGCGTTCCCCGAAGTCCGAACAATCTATAACGACGATCGCCTGCGGGTGCCGCCAGTCGTCTTCAACGCACTGCGCAACGCCCCCGAACCAGTCGCAAGCTGAGAATTAACCCGAGGCTTCGATCCGATCGGCAATGACGCGTAGCGCCAGCGCCTCAACTGCCGCGAGCGCCTCTGCGCGCGTCTTGCCGTAGGCCAGCACGCCCGGCAACTCGGGCACTTCGGCGATCCAGCGACCGTCTGTTTCCCGATCGAACTCCACCTTCAACTTCATAACGGTTTTCGACTTTAGCACAATCCGCCCTGCTATCTTAGCCATCCTCGGCCCATGTCACAGCGCCCTCCTTTCCCCCTTAACAAGTTCGAACAGGGACGAAGTCCCGCATCCCGCGGCGGTGCCGATTTTCTTAGTAATGGGTGCAGGGGTCACCCCTGCCGAAGGAAGCGTGAAACCCACCGCGGGTTTCACATTCAATTAAGTTCCTCCGCCCTCTCCTGTCTCACCTGCCGCCTGCGGCCGGCACCGTCGCCGCCGGGCGCGACGGCTTTGGCATGTGGATATAGAGCTTGTCGGCTGCCGGACGGCCGTCGGTATGCATCGACGGCGGGCGCATCGCGTACTTCACTTCGCGCGCGTGCTCGGCGAACTGCCGGTCCGGATTGTACACGCTGTTGAACTTCCACAGCATCTTGATGAAGTTGGTCTGCCCCTTCAGCGCGAGCTTGCCCGCGATCGACGCTACCGACTTCAGCGCCGCGAACCCAAGATGCTTGCGGTTGAGCACGTCCTGCGTCTTCACCAGCTCCTGGTAGAACTGCAGCAACGGCAGCTTGGTCGGCAGCACCGCGTGCTGGATGTCGTACAGCCGGTAGTCGAGCGTCGTCAGCTTGCGCGATTCCGTAAACCACAACTCAGTGCCGGGATACGGCGTCGCCACTGTCAGATGAACGATCTCCGGGATGCTGATCGCCCATTCGCGAATCACCTCGAAGCGCTTCACGTCCCATGACGGGTCCGCGATGAGGTTGACCGCGACGGTCAAGCCGATCTCGCGCGCCACTTCGAGCGCCTTGAAATTCACGCCCATCGACGAGCGCTTGCGATGCAGCTTGAGTCCCTCTTCGTCGATCGCTTCGAGCCCCAGGAACATGTACTCCATGCCGAGCTTGCGCCAGTAGCGGAACACTTCCGGATTGCGGCACAGCACGTCGGCGCGAGTCTCGAGGTAGTACTGCTTTTTGATCTTGCGCTTTTCTATTTCCTGCCCAATCGCAAACCCATGCTCGGGATGGATGAAGGCGACGTCGTCGACGATGAAAACGTTGGGCTCCTTGATCGACAGCATGTCTTCTGCGGCGGCTTCCGGCGTCGATTTGCGGTAGCTGCGGCCGTAAAACGTCCACGCGCTGCAGAACGAGCAATCCCACGGGCATCCGCGGGTGAACTCGATAGACGCGCACGGATCGAGCACGCCGATAAAATACTTGTTGCGCCGCCGCCCCAGGTCGCGCGCGGGAAAAAACTTGTCGAGATCGTCGAGCATCACCGGCGTCGGCCCCGAGCCCTGCGTCGTCAGCACGCCGGGAACTTTGCCAATCGAGCCGGTGCCGATAGCGTCGAGCAGCATCGGGGTCGCCGTCTCGCCCTCGCCGCGGATGACCGCGTCGATCGCGCCGTCCGCATGCTCCAGGATTTCGTCCGCCACGAACGAACCGCTGTGCCCGCCGGTGAAGACGAAGCAGTCCTTCATCAGTCGCTTCACATCCTTGGCGAGATCGATCACCTCGGGCACGTTGGCCAGATAGTTGAGCGAGAAGCCGACCGCGTTGGGCCGGAAGCTCTCGAGCTCGGCAAACAGGTCGCGATGCTTGAAAATCTGCAGGTCAATGATTCTCACGTCGTGGCCGGCCGCGCGCGTGGCCGCCGCCACCCGCTCCATTCCCAGCGGTTCGAGCCGCAAATAAATCTCGCTGTACATAAGCGGACTTGGATGTACGAATAGGACCCGCATTAGATTCCCTCCAGCGCCGCGTTTTTCAGACCCGCGACGCATTCGCGCGCAATTCGCTAATCTTCGGTCTCGATTATCCCCGCCTGACCAATCGGCCAGTGGGGATTGCGAGCATCCTAATATTCTGGCCGAGGCAATGAAATAGCGCCACTGCGCCAAAACCGGCTTCGTGCTATTAATAGTTCTTATGGCCACGCGCGATGCTCCCCAGCCGGGCGGGTACCGATTCATCGCCGCTATATTTGTCGCGATACTGATCGACGCCTTCCTGCTGGCGCAGGTGCACGCAAACTTTCTTCACGACCACGGCTACGACGGCTTCCCCCGACATCCCGCCGTCGCCAGGCTCGTACCACCCTGACCGCTGAATCCGGTCCAGGAACCTAACCCCTAACCCCTTTTTTCGGGCCCGCGCGGGAAAGGGGAACCGGATGCGGAAAGAGAGTCCTCTTACCAAAATTGAAGCGGTATCGGATTTCACTTCGGCCTTGACACGCGAGCGTGAGCACCGGAATTGTGGCTCAAGGCTGACTATTCTAAAAAATCTAAAAAAATTGGAGCAATCATGCACTACTCGAAATTAGGCAAAACCGGAATCACCGTCTCTCGCATCTGCCTCGGATGCATGAGCTATGGCGACAAGAAATGGCGCGACTGGGTGCTGACGATGGACGAGGCGCGCGAACATTTCGCCGCCGCCGTCGAGTCGGGAATCAATTTCTTCGACACGGCCAACGTCTACTCGGTCGGCGCGAGCGAAGAGGTCACCGGGCGATGGCTCGGCGAGATGGCCAAGCGCGACGAGATCGTCGTCGCGACAAAGGTGCACGGCCCGATGGCGTCAGGACTCAATCGCGCCGGCCTCAGTCGCAAAAATATTCTCGAAGCGTGCGACGCGTCGCTGCGCCGCCTCAAGATGGATTTCGTCGACCTCTACCAAATCCATCGATGGGATTACACGACGCCGATCGAGGAAACCCTCGAGGCGCTCGACTCGTTGGTGCGCGCTGGCAAGGTCCGCTACCTCGGCGCGAGCTCGATGGCGGCGTGGCAGTTCGCCAAAGCGCTCGCGCTTCAAAAAGAAAACGGATGGCACCGGTTCATCTCGATGCAAAACCATTACAACCTCGTCTATCGCGAGGAGGAGCGCGAGATGAATCCGCTCTGCATCGACAACGGCGTCGGCTTGATTCCGTGGAGTCCGCTCGCGCGCGGATTCCTGGCGGGCAATCGCGAAAAGGGCGGCAGCGGTCCGACCGCGCGCGCCAAGACCGACGACTTCGCCAAAAACATGTACTTCCGCGAGTATGACTTCGAAGTGCTGAGCGTCGTCGAGCAGATCGCCAAGGAGCGCAGCGTCACGCCGTCGCAGATCGCGTGCGCGTGGATCCTGCAGGCGCCGGGAGTCACCGCGCCGATAATAGGCGCGACCAAGCTCGCCCATCTCAAGGAGGCAATCGCGGCCGTCGACGTGAAACTCACCGCGGACGAAGTCGCCGCGCTCGAAAAGCCGTACCGGCCGCATCCGATTCTCGGCCACGAACAGCCGAAGCCGTCGCGCATGGTCCAGGCCCGCTGAGCGCGCAACGTTTTTTCACTGTTTCACGTGAAACGTTGCGCCGATCGCGGATAACACAAGGCGATCAACGAGTTTTGTGGCAAAACGTTTCACGTGAAACGTCAGGAGTTCAGGAGAAAGGAACACGAACACGCCAAACCAAGACTTTAAAGTATTACTTGAAGTTGCGGAGGCACTGGCTGGATTGCGCGCGCCGTACTTTTTCGCCGGCGGATGGGCGATCGATCTGCATCTCGGGCGCGTCACTCGCGAGCATCACGACGTGGACGTGGCGGTCATACGGCGCGATCACCTTTTGCTGCACAAATGTCTGGAGCAATTCTCACTGAAAAAAATCATTCCGCATCCCGAAGGCTTGATGAATAGCGGAACGGTTGCCGAATGGCCGCCCGGCGAGCGGCTTGAGCTGCCGGTTCATCAGATTAATGCGTATCGCGCCGGCGAGTCGGAGCCGGCGTTCCAGGTGATGCTCGAGGAATCGTTGGACAGCGAATGGATCTTTCGCCGTAATCCGGAAATTCGGATGCCGATTGCGCGAATGGGATTTAATGCGACGTCGGGGCTGCCGTATCTTGCTCCGGAAATCGAGTTGCTGTTCAAGGCGAAGCATCTCGAGGCGCGCGATCGAATCGATTTCCGCAACACTCTCCCAGCGCTCAGCGTGGACGCGCGGCGATGGCTCCGTGACGCGCTGGAAGAAACGCATCCGGGTCACGAATGGCTGAATGCCCTGTAACGAAACTGGAGAAAATGAAATGGAAATCAACGGCGTCGCGCATGTAATGCTCACGGTCAGCAACTTCGAGGCGTGCTTTCCATTCTACGAAAAGCTGCTCATGTATCTCGGCCTCAAGCCCGTCATGCGCAGCGAAGAGATGCTGTACTGCGTGGGCGGAAGGACGGCGGTGGGAATCATGCGCGGCGACGATTCGTATCGGGCTGAGAAATTTCAGCAGCGCCGCGTCGGGCTACATCACGTGTGCCTCCGCGCGCGCGAGCGTGGCGACGTCGACGAGATGTACGGCTTCCTCAAAACGATCGGCGCAAAGATTGTGCATCCGCCAGAGAACGGCCCGTGGGCGCCGGGATACTACTCGGTGCTGTTCGAAGATCCCGACGGCATCCGCCTCGAGGTCAACCACGTTCCGGGCAAAGGTCTACTGGCGTGAGGTTACTTCTTCGCTCCGATGATCTGAAAGGCTTGTCCCTCGTGCAGGTGCGTAACGTCGCGAACGCGGTTATTCGAGTCGAGCTTGGCGCGCAGGCGCGATGCTAGGTCGGGGGCGGAGGTCTCGTGTTTGAAGTAGACGAAGATTTCTTTGGCGTCCGAGGCGAGGCGATTTAGATTTTTCACCCACTCGTCGAGGCCGGCGTCGTCGTAGGTTTCTTTGCGCAGTCGGACATAGACGTATGGCGCGGTACGCTCGAGCGGCGACACGAGCTTTTCCGTTTCCGCGATGCACAGCGCGACGCCATTGTCGGCGAGCGCGGTCATGACGGAGTCGTCGAACCAGCTTCGATTTCTGAATTCGAATGCGGCACGAATTTTTCCAGCAATGATCTTGAGGAAGTCCTTCAGCAGCGGGAGGTCAATCTTCAAATCGGGAGGAAGCTGGAACAGCGCCGGCGCAAGCCGCTCGCCCATGACCGACGCGCGCTCGATGAACGTGTCGGTGGTCTCCTTGACGTCGCGCAGCTTGGCGAAGTGCGTGATGCGCTGCGGGGCCTTGAGCGCAAAGCGAAAAGTTGGCGGCGTGCGCGCGGCCCATCCTTCCAGCATCGCGCTCTTCGGCATTGCGCGGAACGTGTAGTTGATTTCGACCGTCGGCATCCGCTCGGCGTAGTACTCGAGCATCTTGGCGCCGGGAAGTTTCTCCGGATAAAAGCCGCCGAGCCATTCCTTGTACGAAAAGCCCGACGTGCCGATCAGGATTTTCGAGTTCGCCATCGTGCCATCCTGGTCTATGCCGAAGTTCAGTCGAGCGCCGGCGTTTTATTGGCTGCGTCCCTCGACCAGTTTGCGCAGGCGCTCGGCGCCTTCCTTCGCGACTCGCTCCTGCTCCGGATTGCTCCCAGAGCCGTCGAGATCGAGCAAATCATAATACAGCCGACCCTGCAGCTTGGCGACTTCGTTGACAAAGGTCGTGCCGTAGTCGCGCTCCGGATCGCCCATCGCGAACGCTTGCCGCGTTATCGTCCAGCTCTCGGGCCGCAGTTGTCGCGCTTGCTTGAAGTACGGCACCGCGTCGGGCGCGTGACCGGTCTCGCACAGATACTCCGCCAGCCTGAAGTACGCGGCCGCTTGCGCATGCTCGCGTGTCGGCAGTTTGAGCTTGTGTTTGACCTCGCCGGGCTTCATGACGAAGCGGCTGTTCGCGCCGAGCTTCGCCCAATCCCGAAGCGCGTCGAGATACCGCGCCGAATCGAGACCGGTGATCGCGCGGAAGGTGTCGAGCGCGTACGCGACTTCGTTGGGCCGCACGATCGTTCCCGATTCATCGATCCACACGGCGGTCGGCACGTTGACCATGTTGTAAAGTTCGGCGACGACGTGCCGGGTGTCGATCAACGAGGGATGCGCCGGCTTGCCGGCCTTGATGAACGCGCCTGCCGCTGCAGCGCCGCCGGTGTCGAGCGCGACCGTGACGATCGTGAAGTTGAGGTCCTTGAGTTCTTCGTAAAGCGCCTGCCACCCGGGCAGGTCAAGGGAGCATCCTCACCAGGACGCCCATGCCAGTAAAAGGACCTTCTTACCGCGGTAGTCCGAAAGGCGATGCAGTTTGCCTTCGAGGTCGGGCAATTGAAAATCAGGAGCTTCGAGCGAGCTCAGTGCGTTGTCGCGCTCGGCGGCGTCGGTGCCGAAGTACCATACGCGATTCTTCTGGTCGCCGGCCCACGGCTTGCCCATCTGATCGGCGAGCGCAGTGAAGTTGATCCAGGACGCGCCGTCATGCTTCGAGGCGAATTCGGTCTCGCGTCCCGGTGGAACCGGCACGCACAAATCGCCGCGGCAGATTCCTTCCGGCTTGAGTTCCCATCCCGCGAGCTTTTTCAGTTCCGCGGCGCCGAGCCACAACGCTTTCGAGTCCGCGATCGCGCGTTCGAAGCGGATCGGCTGGTCGTCGTGAATGATCGTAGCGGCGGCCGGCGTTGATTCAGTTGTCATCGAATCTCCCTCCCCGTTCATCCCTTGAGCGTGGCCCGCAGATTTTTGCCTTCGCGTTTCCGGAATCCGACCGCGACGCTCAGCCGCTCGAGGTGCTGATCGATTATCTTGCCGCCGAGGCGCACGCGATGCTCGACGAAGAACTTCTTGACCTCGTCCTCGCGGTCGAGCAGCGCGACGACGGCTTCGCACATCCGCGGCAGCGCGTTGTCGGGATACTTCTGAATCATCTCGTCCCAATGCGCGCGCGCAAAATCCCAGGCTTCGTAGCGGCTGGCGGGATTGAGCAGCAGCGAATGCATCAGGTACGGCGCGTTTTGCGTCCGCACCTGCCCGTCGAGCGTCATCTCCATGGTTTTTTTCAGCAGGCCGCGATCGCGGAAATTCGCCAGCGCAAACAGGTAGCGCTGCTCTTCCTGCGGCGTGCGCGGCGCTTTGAACTTTCGCTTGAACTCCTCGTAGCGCGCGGAGTCGCCCGAGTGCGCGAGGATATTCACCAGCGGCGGCACCAGGTCGCGATCCGCGGACTCGGGATTGTCCTCGAAACGCGCATAGAGATCGCGCGCGCGCTTCTGCACCTCGGGATCGTCGCCGAGCGTGCCGAGCGCGCCGATGAGGGTGCCGCGCAACTGGCGGACGAGCTCGCTCTCGCCGGGCTTTGGCTCCCAGCCGAGACGAGCGGCGGCGGGACTGACGCTCTCGCGCACGGTTGCCGCGAGCGCGGGCCGGTCGGCATCGGACGCGATCATGTCGAGGTACGCGAACGCACCAATCAACGCGCGCCACACGTTGATGTCGGTCTCGTTGGTGAACAGCCGCGCCATCTTGAGGAACTCGCTGAGCGGGCCAAGGCCCGCGACGGTCGCCGACCACGTATCGCTCACCAGCCCGAAGCGCTCGATCGGTTGCAACGCACTGAGGTTCTTCGTAATCGCCGCGAGCAACGGCGGCGCGTAGTGCACGCGATAGAAGCCGTGGCCGCCCTCGTTGAGCAGCGCCCATTCGAGCTTGCCCGGGATATCGACGGTCGTCTCTTTCGTGGTGAGCAGCACCTTGTGGGTCGCGACGCCCTTGTCGGTCTTCGCGCGAACCATCACGGGCACATGCCAAAGCTGATCGTTGTCCTCGACGAGATAGAAGAAGCGGCGCTGCGAAAGTTTCAGTCCGCGGCCGTCGGCGGCTGGCGACGCGTCGATGATCGGGAAGCCGGGCTGGAAAATCCACGAGTCCATCATCTTACGCACGGGCTCGCGCGACGCCGCCTCGAGCGCGTCCCACAAGTCGCCGGTCTCGGTGTTGCTGAACTGATGCTTCTTCAGGTAGAGGCGAATGCCGTCGCGAAAAACGTCGGCGCCGAGGAACTGCTCGAGCATCCGCAGCACGGCCGCGCCCTTCTCATAGGTCAGGATGTCGAACATCGCGCGGCAATCCTCGGGACTGCGCACCTCGTACTCGATCGGGCGCGTGCTCCGCAGCCCGTCGATCGCCATCGCGGCCGCGCGCGAGACGCTGAAACTCTCCCATCGCTTCCACTCGGGCTTCCACGCGTCGACCGCCAGCATTTCCATGAAGGTGGCGAACGCCTCGTTGAGCCAGATTCCGTTCCACCATCGCATCGTGACGAGATCGCCGAACCACATGTGCGCGTTCTCGTGCGAGACGACGTCTGCGACGCGCTCGAGCTCGGCGCGCGACGCGGATTTTTCGTCGGCGAGCAGCGCGGTCTCGCGGAACGTGATCGCGCCGAGGTTTTCCATCGCGCCAGACGCGAAGTCGGGAATCGCGATCAGATCGAGCTTATCGCCGGGATACTTGAGGCCGTAGTAGCCGGCGAAATATTTGAGCGAGAACGCGCCGATCTGCTTCGCCCAACTGGTCAGCGACTCCTTGCCGGGAACGTGAACGATGCGCAGCGGCGTGCCCGCGTCGACCGGCGCGGTCGCATCGAACTCGCCGACGATGAACGCGACGAGGTAGGTGGACATCGCGATCGTCTCCTTGAAGACGACCTCCTTCTTGCCGCCGGCCAGCTTGCGCTCGCTCTCCTCTCCGCCGTTCGAAATCGCGGTCAGGCCCTCATCGACGACCAGCGTGACTTTGTAACTCGCCTTGAGCTCGGGCTCGTCCCAACACGGAAACGCGCGGCGCGCGTCGGTGGATTCGAACTGCGTCGTCGCGGCGACATGCGTCTTGCCGGACGCATCCTGGTACTGACTGCGATAAAAGCCGTGCAGCTTGTCGTTCAGGATTCCGCGAAATGCGATCTTCAGCGTCCATTCGCCCGGCGAAAGTTTCCCGGTGAATCGCAGATGCGCGCGTTCCTTGGCCGCTTCCAGCTCGGCCTTTGCGGCAAGCGATTTCCCGCCGCGTTCTGCGGTCACCTGGTCGATTTCGAGTTCGAGCGCGTTCAGTACGACGTCGTCGGTCGCCTCGTTGACGACGACGGCGATATTCACTTCACCGTCAAACGTGAACGCCTTGAGATCGGGCGTCAGGCGAATGTCGTAGCGCTTGGGCGTGACGTTTTTCGGCAGGCGATAGTCCTGCGACGTATCGGCGAGGGGAGCTCCATCCTGATCGAGCATCTGGTCTCTCTTCCTTATATATGCAGATCGAGTTTGAAACGTGAAAATGAAAAATTGCGGAGCGCGCGCCCCGCACTATTTAGCCTAGTTCAAACCGTGTCGGCGCGCGAGCAATTCATTCGCCGGCGAGCCGCAGCGGACGCTCCATCCACACAACGTCCCAGTAGCGGTCGAACTTGCGTCCGCATTCGGTGAAGACGCCGACCTCGGTGAAGCCGAACTTGCGATGCAGCTTGATCGACGCCTCGTTGGGAAGGGTGATTCCAGCCAGCAGTCGATTGACGTCCTCGTTCCTGAGCGCGTCGAACAGTACGCGATACAGCATCGCACCGATTCCGCGCCGCGTCACATCGTGCGCGCAGTAGATCGACGTCTCAGCGCTCGTGTCGTAGGCCGCACGGTCGCGAAACGGCCCGGTGCCCGCCCAGCCGACGACCAGGCCGGCGTCTTCCGCGACGAACAACCGATGCCGCCTGGTGCCGGCGTGCTCATCGAACCATCGCGCGCGCTGCTCGACCGTCACGGGCTCCAGGTCGAAGGTGATCGGCGTGTTGACGACGTAGTAGTTGTAAATCTCGGTAAGGCGCGGCAGGTCGTCGCGCACCGCGGGCCGAATTTTCACGTCCGCCATGAAGTTGTCTCCTGCGCGGGAAGTTTTCGTCGATTGACAGGCAACGTCAGATGCACAGTTGAATCAAGCCGCGATTTTGCTCTTCGCAAGCTCGGCAAACGTGATCAGCTCGATTCCATTTCGAGCGATCGCGTCGCGCACACGCGCGCCGGTGAGAATCTCGACCTCGAGCTGCGCCTCGGGCGCGGGCGGGACTCCGCCGATATCGGCGGCCGGATGAAAATAAAGCTCTGTCACGCCGTCGCGGATGCGATCGATCACGCCTACGACATAGTCCTCGCTGAGATGACCGCTCTGATGAAGTCCAAACAGCGCGTCGGTCGAGGTGAGGCCTCGTTCCGCCATCATGCGGCGGGTGCGGCGCGACAGCGTGCGGAAAATGATCGACTCGACGAGCTTGCGGGGCGCATTGTCGCGGCGCAGGCGGATCGTCGTCATCACCCGCTCGCGCGGCAGCCTGATGCACGGCACTTTGTATTCCACGGCGAGGTCAACCAGAATATCGGCGAACAGCGGATGGACGTGGAAGTTCAGATGGCCGTCGATATGGTTGAGATAGCCGACCAGCTCGAGATGCCGCTCGACCTGCGCGCGCAGCTCGTCGGTCATCGCGGCGCGCATCGAGCGGTCGAAAAAATATCGCATCCCCGCAGTCACGGGACTGTCGATGAACTCGCCCGAGGCGCTGACCGCGGCGCCAAGCCTCGAGGCGTCGAGCACACTGCGTCCCCGGCAGACAACGGCATGCAGCCCCACGTCGAGCGCGGGATCGTCACGCGCCAACTCGGCGGCGGCACGCGCGGCAGGCTCGGCGACCATCAGGCTCGCACTGCGCAAAATTCCGTCGCGACGCGCGCGCATGATGCCGGCGTTGACCTCGGGCGACAAGCCGAAATCGTCGGCGTTAACGATCAGGCGCTTCAAACCGCGCCACCGCGGTCAGTCCAGGTCAAAAGCACCGTTCGATTTTGCTAGTATCGGACGGCTCGCTCAAGCGTCGTCCCGGAACGCCAGAATGAGATCACGAAATTGATTCTTCTGTTCTACGCCTTCGCGCGCGAGATCGCGCCCTTCAAGCGCCGGCTGCGAAATCGCGCTCCGCTCGCTCTCGACGGTTTACATGGCTTTCGCGCGGAGATTGACGGCAAACAGTTTGCCGTTGTCGGGCACGGGATCGGTCACCGCCGCGCGGCCGAAACCGCGCGCCGCGCGTTCGATCTGATGCCCGGGGCGGAGTTGGTAATCGGGACCGGCGTCGTCGGCGCGCTTTCGAGTGGACTCAAGCCGGGCGACCTCGTCCTATGCGACCGCGTTTTGACAATTGATGCCGGCGGAGGAGTTGCAGAACAAGTGACAGTCGCGAGTGACGCGCATTTGCGCGCAACCGGCCGCGCGCTTGCGTCCGCAGGCATCGCATACTCGACCGGCGCGATTTTGACATCGCATCGCGTGCTCGCGACGGGTGCCGAGAAACGCCGCGCCAAGGAAAGCACCGGTGCGATCGCCGTGGACATGGAAACCGCCGCGATAGGCGCGGAAGCCGCCGTGCGCGGACTCCCGTTCGTGGCGATTCGCGCGGTGCTCGACGAAGTTGACGAGGAGATAGTTGGCGCGGAGATGGCCGACGAAAACGGCAACGTGCGGCCGCTGGCCGCGACGTCCTACCTGCTGCGTAATCCGGGCGCGATGCTCAAGCTGCCGCGGATGATTCGCAACCTCTCGCGCGCGACTGCCGCAATCGCCGACGCGCTCACGGCCATCGCGCACGACGGCAAGGTTCCCGCGGCGGCTAGGCGTGCTCTCGCGCCGGCGGCGCGAAAGCGCCCGCGCTGAAACCGCCGTCAATCGGCACCGCGACGCCCGTGATGAAGCCCGCCTCGTCCGACGCGAGGAACGCCGCCAGCGCACCGACCTCTTCGGGCTTGCCGTTGCGCCCGAGCGGATGCATGTTGCCGGTGCGCTCCCAAACCAACTGCGACGCGCCGGCTGGAACGGTGTTGCAATTCTCGGCGATCGGCGTTTCGATCACGCCCGGACAAATCGACACGCATCGAATCTTGTGACGCGCGAAGTCGAGCGCGATCCCCTTCGACATAATAACGACGCCGCCCTTCGCCGCCTGGTAGGCGCCGAGATTCGGCACGCCTTCGATGCCCGCGCCGCTGGCGGTGTTGATGATCACACCGCCGCCCTGCTTGATCATTTGCGGGATCGCATACTTGCACCCGAAAAATACGCCTTTCAGGCACACGTCCACGACCCAGTCCCATTCTTCCTCGCTCGTGTCCACCACGCTTTTCGGCACGAAGACGCCGGCGTTGTTGAACAGGATGTCGAGACGGCCGAACGCGGCGATGGTTTCGTTGACCATGCGCTCGACTTCGGCGCCGATGCGCACGTCCACCGATATCGATTTCGCGACGCCGCCCGCCTTTTCGATTTCAGCCGCGGTATTGCTCGCCGTTTCCGCGCGCACATCGGCGACCATCAGCTTCGCGCCCTCTTGCGCGAACCGAATCGCGCTGGCGCGGCCGATTCCCGAACCCGCGCCCGTTATCAACGCAACTTTGTCCTTGAGCAGCATGCTGAGTCACCTCGCCTGCCTAATCCTGGTCGACGATCGACGCTTGTCACACTTGGTGAAAATTTGGAAGGGCGGCGCTACGCGGTGGCGCGGCGCAACTCGTGCTTGCGATCGCTCGTTGGCTTCCAGACGGGAAGATCGCGCTCGTAGGGAAAATCCGCGAGATGGCGTTCGATGGCGGCGGCGTCGCCCCAGGATTCGCGGCGGGTGAGGATATGAATCGCGAGCACCGTGAACGGCAGGTAGATAAAGACCGCGGCCCACCCGATATTCGGCGCGTCGACTCGGAACAGCATCTCGATTCCGAAGATCACGATCCCCGCGTAGAGCGCCGGACCCAGCAGCGCACGCGAGGGCATGACGGGAAGCGAGCCCGCCGGCTTGGTCGCACCGCGATTGAACGCAGCGTCGAGCCACTGGAAAATCGCAATCGTGATCGTGGCGACGAAATACCATCCGAGATAGTTGCTGATCGGCACGCCAAAGTGCGGGCCTGGCGGGTCGTACCAGAAAATTTTGCCTAGGAACCATCTTTCGCCGAGCACGCTCAGCGGATCGACGACCATATCCACCATCACCATGAACAGCGCCGCCATCAGCCATACGCGCGGCGCGCGGCGAATCTCCCACGTGTCAAGAATCCGAATATCAGCACCGCGCCGATAAAGCGGCGAACTGAGCAACAGCGCGACCGTGTAGCTGGCGAACGCGAGGAACGTGAACGACAGCGAATCCATGAACGGCACGCCGAACACCCAAATCTCGCGCGCGCGGGTCGCGTCTATATAGTGATACAGCCCGAATGGGAATCCGTTGTGGACCGAAGACCACTCGCACGCGAGCGACACGGCGTAGGTCAGCACCGTAAACAGCAACGTCGTGCGCAGACCGAAGTTCACAACTGCAATAAACAGAAAACTCGCCAGGAAGATGAACACATACGGGCGCAGCGCGATCGTGGACAGCAGCAGATGCATCGCGGGGCCTACGCGGCGCTCCTGGCCGTCCCTCTGGATCTGAAAAATTCTATCGCCGACGCTATCGCCGCGTCGATCGGCCCCGGCGAATAGCCCAGCTCCGCGCGCGCCTTCGACGAGTCGAAGAACATCCGCTTGCGCGCCATCCGCACCTCGGTCAGGCTGGCCCGCGGCGCTCGGCGCGTGACGGTGCGCGCGAATGCTTCAGCCCCGAGCGCGTAGCCAAACGCCACCGCGTAGGGAATTCTGATCTTCGGCGCAGGCAGCCCGGAAATTGCTGCGAGCCGTCCAAGAAATTCCTTGAGCGTGAGATTGTCGCCGCCCAGAATATATTTCTCGCCGATTCGACCGCGCTCCGCCGCGAGCAGATGGCCGCGCGCGACATCCTCGACATCGACAATGTTCAACCCCGTTTCCACATACGCCGGCATGCGCCGGCTCAAAAAATCCACGATGATTCGGCCGGTCGGCGTCGGCTTGAAGTCGAGCGCGCCAATCGGCGTCGACGGATTCACGATCACCACCGGCGCGCCGGCGCGCGCGGCTTCCAGCGCCGCCTGCTCGGCCAGGTACTTCGATCGCTTGTAGTGACCGGGCATGTCGGCCAGCGACGACGGCGTGTCCTCGCGTCCCGCTCCGCCGTGCGGAATCCCGAGCGCCCCCACCGTGCTGGTGTGAACGATTCGCGAAACTCCCGCGCTGACCGCGGCCCGGATAACATACTGCGTACCGGTGACATTGGTCGCGTACATCGGCGCCGAATCTGTAAGCCAGAGCCGGTAATCCGCGGCGACGTGATAAACTTCGTCGCATCCCTTCACGGCGCGCTCGACGGAATCGAAGTAGCGGAGATCGCCGCGCACTACTTCGATCGGCAGACCCGCCAGCGCACTCAAATCCGCGTTCTCGCGCACCAGCACTCGCACCCGGTCGCCGCGGGCAAGCAGTGCGCGCACTACGTGGCAACCAACGAATCCGTTGCCGCCGGTCACCAATGCCAACTTGGTACTCATTCGATTAGACAGTAGCTATTCGGCGGTCCGCGCTATGACCGCAGCGGCCGCGGCCCGTCCCGAAATCACGGCGCTCTCGATAGTCGCCGGCAACCCGGTTTGTATCCAGTCGCCGGCCAGGAAGAAGTTCGCAATCGGCGTTTTCGCCGTTGGACGCAACTCATGCGATCGAAGGTCGGGCGCCATCGTCGCGTTTTTCTCCTTCAGCACCAGCGACTTGACGACCTTCGCCGCGCGCGACGCGGGGATCATAGCGTGAAGATCGTTGATGACGATATCGAGGATCTCCTGGTTGCTGCGATCGACCAGCTTCCGCGCGCCGCTGATCACGAAGCTCAAGTAGCCCGGATGCGCCTCGCCGCGCTGCGCAAATATCTGACGTTTATTGAATAGCCACTGAGTAGTGGTGCCGATAAAACCGATGAACGGCGAATTAGTCACTTCGCGATCCAGCCACACGTGGACGCAGATGATCGGCGAGCTCGAAAGACCCACCAAGCGCGAGAAAAAAGGATCGGCAACCGCATTCTCAGGCAGAAACCGCAGCAATTGAGGCGCCGGAACCGCGCTGATGAAATTCGACGCCTCGATTCGCCGCCCGTCGCGCAGCCGCACGCTTTCGACATGGCCGCGCTCGCCAACTTCGAGCATCTCGACGATCGAATGCGTCGCCACCGTCCCGCCGGCGCGCTCGACCAACCGCTTCGCGCCTGTGCAGTACAAATCGGTCAGGCCGACTCGGGAGTAAACGAACGCCGAGTCGCGGCGGCGCGAAAAGAATGCGCGCTTCAGGACCTCGGCCAATAGTTGCGCCGACGACGATTCCGGCTCGTCGTTCAGAGTCGTGATCGACATCGGGTACCAGAAGCACCGGCGCGCGTGTTCCGACTGCCCGAGGCGATCCATCAGTTGCGCAACGGTGATAGTGCGTAATTCGCCGCCGCCAAACCGTCTCATCGCGAGCATGCGAAGGCCGCCGCGCATCACGCTGATCCGCTCCGCGATACTTAGATGCCGGTAACCGAGCAACGCCGCCGTCATGTGCAGCGGTCCGGGCAGCCGCGCTGTTTTCAGAGTCGCGCTCCGTCCGGGACCCGCGAGCATTTCGATCTCCAAATCCTCGTGAAACACCAACTGGTCGTAGGCACCGATCCGCTTGAGGAAGTCGAGCGTCTCGCCGTAACAACCCATCAGGACGTGCTGTCCGTTGTCGACGAAATCGCCGGTGTCCGCATCGGCGAACGAATACGCGCGCCCGCCGAGCGCCGGTTTTCCCTCGAGCACCGTGACCCGCACGCCGCGCTCCGCCAGCGCTACCGCGGCGCTGAGTCCGGCGAACCCGGCGCCGATCACGATTGCGTCTTTGATCACGGGCGCCATTTATCCGCGCAGCGAGCCGAAGCGGCCGACCGCCCACGCGCGGCCAACCAGATAGAGCTTGTGCGGCGCGGAGAGGCTGTGGCGGCGGTCGAGCACGCGATAATTCGACTTGACGATTCGTCCGAGCAACGCCGCGTAGATCAGCCGCATCGCCTCCGCGGTCAGCAGCGTCGCGCGATCTTCCGGCGCGAGTGCGCGCTGCGCCGCCGCGTAGAGTTCCTGCGCGCGTCGCGCCTCGAAGTCCATCAGACTGACGAAGTTCGGCGTATACACGCCGCCGATAATTTCTTCCTCGCTCACATTAAATCGCGCGAGGTCTTCGAGCGGAAGATAAATCCGCCCGCGCGCCGCATCCTCGCGCACGTCGCGCAGAATATTCGTCAACTGCAGCGCCAGCCCCAGGTTCTCCGCGTAGGACTTCGCCGACGGATTGCGGTAGCCGAAAATCTCGATGCAAATGAGGCCGAGCGCCGACGCAACGCGATAGCAGTACGGCCGGAGCTCTTCCCAGCTTTGGTAGCGGTTGCGCGAGAGATCCATCTCCACGCCGCTGATGATTTCCTCGAACAGCTCGCGCGGAATGTTGAATCGTCGCGCGCTATCGGCGAGCGCGCGTGAGAGCGCACGTGTCGGCGAGCCCGCATACACCCGATCGAGTTCCTCGCGCCACCGCTTCAGCAGCAGCGCCGGCTCACGAATCGATTCGTCGTCGGCGATATCGTCGATGAAGCGGCAGAATGCATAAACGGCGTGCAGCGCGCGGCGCCGTTCGGGCGGCAGCAGGATGAATGCGTAGTAAAAGCTCGACCGCGAGCGCCGCGTGATTTCCGCGCAGCGTTCGTAGTCTGCTTCGAGTGACGTGCCGTCGCGCCCGGCCCCTTGCTCGACGCCGGCGGCGCCGCCGTCAGACTTCAAGTCGTCCACGGATCGCGCTCCATCCGAGTTTCAGGTAGTCGAGTTTCGCCAATTCCGGACGCCTCCGGAACACGTCGTAGTTGACGCGATCGATCGCGCGCAATATCGCCAGCCCGCCGCCCGCGAACATCACGATGTCGCGCCGCAGCCGCTTGTCCACGCGCTTGTGCAATTCTCCGCCCTCGACCAGCATCGCGCGCGCGACGCCCGCTTCATGACGCATCAGCTCCACGAATTCGCGCGACGACGTATGCGCCGCCAGGTCCGCCGTCGTCACACCGAATCGTTCCAGGTCGCGCCGCGGAAAATAGATTCTCCCCTTGTCGAGATCGACCGCGACGTCCTGCCAGAAATTGGCGAGTTGCAAGCCGCTGCAGACCAGGTCCGATAGATGCTGCCGTTCGGCGTCGCGATATCCGAACAGATAAAGAACCAGCCGTCCGACCGGGTTCGCCGAGTAGCGCGAATAGCCGAGCAGATCGTCGAGCGTGTCGAAGCCTTTGAAATCCACGTCAGATCGAAACGCCGTCAGCAGATCCTTGAACGGCTCACGAGGAATATCAAAGCGGCGCACCGTATCCGCCAGCGCGATAAACACCGGATGGCGCGGCGTGCCGGCGTACGCGAAATCGAGCTCGCGCTCCCATTGGTCGAGCATCTCGCGGTCATGATGCTCGTCGGCAAAGTCATCGGCCATCCGCGCGTACGCATAAATCGCATACATGTGCGGGCGCATCTCGCTCGGCATCAGCCACGACGCGACGGTGAAATTTTCGTAGTGCGACTTCGCCAGCCGCGCGCAGAATTCGTACGCGCTCGCAACGTCGAAGGTTCCCGGCGGGATCGACGCGTCACGCACCGCGCTCGATGCGTACGACGCTGCTCCGCCTTGCACGTTGGCCCGCGCGGTTGCCATGGTCTCAGGCTGCGACCGGTCGCGCTCCGATAAGTTCGCGCGCGGTGGCTCGCGCCCATCCGTCGGTTTCGAGCAAGTCCTCGATTGTTCGCGCCGCGGGATTGTGATGCCGATTCATCACGGTCTCGATATGACGCGGGATGTCCACGAATCGCACGCGCCCGGCCAGAAAGCCTGCCACCAGTTCCTCGTTGGCGGCGTTGAGGCATGCGCTCATCGTGTTCCCCGCCGCCAGCGCCTCGTACGCGAGCCGCAGACACGGGAAGCGCCGCAGGTCGGGCTCCTCGAACGTCAGCCGCGAATTTTCCGCGAGCGACAGCGGCTTCAGATGCGTCATCGACAGCCGCTCCGGGTACGCCAGCGCGTACGCCACCGGAATCGCCATGTCAGGAATCGCCATCTCCGCGATCACCGAGCCGTCGATCATTTCCACCATCGAGTGGATCACGCTCTGCGGATGGATCACGACCGAGACTTCGCCCGCTTTGAGATCGAACAGCCAGCGCGCCTCGATCACCTCGAGCCCTTTGTTCATCAGCGTCGCGGAATCGATCGTAATCTTGCTGCCCATCACCCAGGTCGGATGCTTCAGCGCCTGTTCGACCGTGATCGCCTCGAAGCTATCGGCGGCGAGCTCGCGAAACGGTCCGCCCGACGCGGTCAGAATGATCCGCTTTAACGACTCGCGCCCGCGCCCTTCCAGGCATTGAAAAACCGCGTTGTGCTCGCTGTCCACCGGCAGCAGCCGCACGCGATTCTCGCGCACCGCCGCCGTGATCAGCTCGCCCGCAATGACCAGCACTTCCTTGTTGGCAAACGCAATGTCCTTGCCGGCCTTGATAGCGGCGAGCGTCGGCTGCAAGCCCATCGCACCGACCAGCGCCGACATCACCAGCTTCGCGTCGGGATGCGTCGCCACCGCAACCGCGCCTTCGAGTCCGTGCACGATCGTCACGCGCTGCGCACCGAGACGCGTCGCGAGTTCGCGCGCGAGTTCGGGCGTCGCGACCGAAACGAGTTCAGGATGAAAGCGCTTCACTTGCTCCGTCAGCAGATCAAGGTTGCGTCCCGCCGCCATCGCGACCACGCGAAATCGATCGCTGAATCGCCCGGCCACGTCCAGCGTCGTGACGCCGACCGATCCGGTCGAGCCGAGAATTGAAATCGCTTTCATCGCGACTCGCTCAATGTGCCGCCGTCTCCGCCAGCCTACGACGGAACCGCCCGAGCGCCATCAGCGGAAAGTAGTGAGGGTACATGTAATAGCGAAGATAAAAATGATTCGGAAATCCGTTGCCGGTTGATTCTCTTTCGTCCCACGCGCCCTCTTCGTTCTGCCCCTCGGAGAGCCACTGCGCGCCGCGCATTGCATGTTCGCTGATTTCCGACTCGCCCGCGATCAATCCGATCAGCGCCCACGCCGTCTGCGACGCCGTGCTGCTCCCGCGCCCGTGCCATGCCGGATCCTTGTCCGACAGCGGGCTCTCGCCCCAGCCGCCGTCGGGATTCTGCTTCGACTTGAGCCACGCGACCGCCCGCTTGATCCACGGCTCGTCGATATCGACGCCAATCGCGCGCAGCCCCGCCAGCGCCGAGTACGTACCGTAAATATAGTTGATGCCCCAGCGTCCCCACCATCCACCCGCCGGCGATTGATTTTTCTTGAGCCATTCGATCGCGTGCTTCGCCACCGGATGGTTGCTGCGATAGCCGACCGACGCCATCATCTCGAGCACATGCCCGGTGAGATCGGGACATGACGGATCGGTCACCGCTTCCACGTCCGCCAGCGGCAGATGATTCAGCCAGGTTGAATTGTTGTCGGCGTCGAACGCCGCAAAGCCGCCGTCCTTCGACTGCATTCCCATCACCCAGTTCGCGCCGGCCCGGATCGCGCGCTCCCTCGCCGCGGCATCATCGGCTTTCGAGTCCGCCATCACCGACAAGATCACCGCCGAATCGTCCACGTCAGGATAGCAATCGTTGTAAAACTCGAACGCCCATCCGCCCGGTTCGAGCGCGGGTCGTTTCACCGACCAATCTCCCTTCTTGAAAATCTGATGATCGATCAGCCATTGCGACGTCTGCTTGAGCGCCCGGTGGTCACCAGGCAATCCCGAGTCCAGCAACGCCCGGCCCGCCAGCGCTGTGTCCCAATTGACCGACACGCACGGCATGTACATGTCGTAGTCACTGAAATGCCAAATCAGTTCGTGCGATGCTTCGATCGCCTTCTTAAGCACCGGATGGTCGTTGCGGTACCCATTGGCTTTCAGAGCCATCGCGCTCAGCAGGTAGCACGGCTCGATTCCACCCCAGGAGCCGTTGGCCTCCTGATGCTCGAGGAGCCAGTTTTCCGTGCGTCGCAGCGCGCGTGCGCGCAAGGATTTGATTTGGTGCCGATCGTAAAGACGCAGCGCCTTGTCGGCGAAATTGAGCGCGTTGCGCAACGACAGCAGTTGTTTTCCGCGCGGCTGTTTGAACTTCGTGAAATGCGGCGGCTCGATGTACAGCTCGAGCACTCCGCGCTGGTAGTCGATTTTTTTCTCGGGACGCGCCGCTTGCAGCATCATCAGGCCCATCATCGTCCCGCGCGCCCACGATCCAAGCTCGTAAATATTAAATGGGAACCAGTTCGGGAAGAGCGCCAGCTCTACCGGCAGCGCCGCCGTCGCATCCCACGTGATCTGCCCCATCGACGCGAGGTAAAAGCGCGCGAGCGTTCCGCAGTTGACGATTCCGCCCTTCGACAGGATCCAGCGGCGCGCCGCCGCCAGCGGCTCATCGCCCGCGCGCATCCCGGTGAGCTTCAGCGCAAAATAACTTTCGATCGTCGTCGACAGATACCCTTCGCCGCCCTGGTAGAGCGCCCAGCTCCCGTCCGGACTCTGCGTGTCCAGCAGATACTTCTTGAGCCGCGCTTCGAGCTCGACGTCAACCGTGTCCATGAAATGGTTGAAGATGATGAACTCCGCGTTCATCTCCGCGTTCGCCTCGAGCGGCGCGTGCCAGTAGCCCTCGGGCTTCTGCAGCGCGAGCAGCGCGCGCTGGGCTCGATCGACGGTATAATCAATCTTCGCGACGAACTCGTCATGCGGCGACATCGCAATCGCCGTGTTTCCGATTTCAATTGCCTGGCTCATTTTTCACCCTTGCTTCAACTGACTAAGACCCCCACCGTGGGCGTTCGCCGCGACCCGCTTACGGAATCACGGCGCATTTCAGAACTACGCCGCGTTCGAGCATCTCAAACACTTCGGTCAGATCGTCAAGTCGCATTCGCGCGTTGACGATCGCGCCGGCATTCAGCGCGCGCCCCGCCAGCAACTCGTAAGCGCGCCGCACATCGCGCGGCCGAAAATGAAACGGCGCCATCAACGTCAGATTGTCGTAATGCATCCGGCGCGTATCGACGCTGAGCGCCGTGCCCTCCGCGCATCCTCCGAAAAATACCACCCGCCCTCCGCGACGCACTCGCGCCAGCGCATCCTGCCATCCCTCGACTTGCCCTGTGCACTCAATCACCAGGTCGGGGCCGAAGCCGCCGTTGAGCCGCGCAATTTCCGCGGCCGCATCGACGCTCCGCGCGTCGACGACGCGGTCCGCGCCCAAATCCTGCGCCCACTTCAGGCGCTCTGCCCCGCGCCCCACGACCGTCACCTCGCGCACGCCGGCCGCCTTCAGCACCAGCATGTGCAACAGGCCGAACGCGCCGCCGCCGATTATCGCCACCGTCTCATTTTTCTCGGGACGCGCCATCTCCTGCGCGTACACCACGCACGAGAGCGGCTCGAGGAGCGCCGCTTCCTCGAACGGCAGATCCCCGGGTTTGATAAACGCGTTGCGCGCGACGACGTGCGCCGGCAACAGCAGCATGTCCGCGTACCCGCCATGCACCATTCGCCCGACCGCGTCGTCGCAAAGATTTTCCTGGCCATGCTGGCAATAAAAACAGATTCCGCACGGCGCAGTCGGCGCCGCCATGATTTCATCGCCGGCCTTGAACGCCGCCACGCCTTCGCCCGCTTCCACCACGACGCCGGAAAACTCATGCCCGAACGGCATCGGAAGTTTCCACATCGGATGTCCGCGCCGAAATGTTTTCAGATCGGTGCCGCAGCTCAGTGTGCAGCGAATTTGAATCAGCAATTCGCCGGGCCCCGGATGCGGCGCGACGTAATCACGCAACTCAAGCCGTCCCGGCTCGACCAGCATGGCCTGGCGCGAATGGGTGCCAACAATTTCCGCAGTCGCTTCGAACGCGCTCACAGCTTGCGCTCCACGACGAACGTCGCGATATGCCGCAACGCGTCGGCGCGAGCGCCAAAGTCCGCAATCGCGCGATGCGCGCGCGTCTCGAGCTCGTGCGCCAGGTCCATCGAGCGCTCGACTCCCAGTATCGCCGGGTACGTCGCCTTGCCGCGCTCGAAGTCCTTTTGCGTGCGCTTGCCCATTTGCTCGGGCGTGCCTTGAACGTCAAGCAAATCGTCGACGACCTGGAAAGCCAATCCCAGCGCGCGCGCGTACGCGTCGAGCGATTCGATTTGCGACGCACTCCCGCCACCCAGCCGCGCACCGCCGCGCACCGACGCGAGGAACAGCGCCCCGGTCTTCTTACCGTGCAGTTCTTGGAGCTCCTCGACGGTCTTCGACTTGCCCTCGCCGAGCAGATCGATCACCTGCCCCGCGACCATCCCGCTCGATCCCGCCGCCGCCGCGAGTTCCGCGACTGTCTCGAGCACGAGCGCCGCCGACGCGCTCCGGTCCACCGACAGCGCGAGCACCTTGAATGCGTCCGTCAGCAGCGCGTCGCCGGCGAGCGTCGCGATCGCTTCGCCATAGACTTTGTGGTTGGTCGGGCGTCCGCGCCGCATGTCGTCGTCGTCCATGCACGGCAGGTCGTCGTGGATCAGCGAGTAGGTGTGAATCATCTCGACTGCGCACGCGAGGCCCATCGCCGCTTCGATCTTGCCGCCGACCGCTTCGCACGCCGCCAGCGCGAGCACCGGCCGCAGGCGCTTGCCGCCCGCCATCAGCGAGTAGCGCATCGCTTCATGCAGGCGAGCCGCCGCGCCGGTAGGTTCCTCCACGCTATGTTTGAGCGCCAGCTCGATCGTGCGAGCGCGCTCCTTCAAATAGCTGTGCAAGTCGAACACGTTTCGTCTCTTATTGGATGCGGGACGCTTCCTTAATGCGGGATTTTTCCGCACGCGAAACTCCCCGCGCATCGCGAGCGCTCACGGCCTGTTCGCTCGATTTCTCACGCCACGTAATGCCGCACCATCCGCCACGAGTCCTTCAGATTCTTCCCGAACTCGAGCGCCACGGTGCCTTCGAATCCCGAATGCAGTTTGCAGTCGCGGCAGCGAAAGTCCTGCTTGGTGCGATAGTACTCCCAATCCGTCGCCGCGTGCATCTCGTCGAGCGTCTTATAGTGCCCGTTCGTGATCAGGTAGCAAGGCCCTTTCCATCCTTGCGGATTGCGCGTCACCGTCGTCCACGGACTGCACTGCATGTCGCGTTTGCCGACCAGGTAGTCCAGGTAGATCGGCGTGTTGATTATCTTGTAGTCGTTCGCCATGTCGCGAACCTTGAAGAACTTCGCCGGCATCTCTTCCTTCTTCAGATACTCGTCGTCGTTCTGCAGCACCTGGTAGTGATAGCCGGGACTGAGCAGCATCCCGTCGACACCCAGGCTGGTCAGGTACTTGACCATGTCCTCGAGCTCCTGGCCGCTGGTCTCGCGGAACACCGTCGTGTTGGTCTGCACCCGGTAGCCCTTCTCCTTCAGCATCTTGATCATCTTCACCACGATGTCGAAATGCCCCTGCCGGTCGGTCACGCGATCGTTGGTCTCGCGCATCCCGTCCAGGTGCAGGTTGAAGCTCAGGTACGGACTGGGCGGCACCTGCTTGACGAATCGCTCGAGCAGAATTGCGTTCGTGCAGATCATCACGTGACGCTTCTGATCCTCGATCAGCCCGCGCGTCAGCGCCGCGATATGCTTGTACATCAGCGGCTCGCCGCCGCAGATCGACACGATCGGCGCGCCCGCCTCCTCCGCCGAATGCAGCGCCTCGTCCAGCGGCATCATGTCGCGGATGGTGTCCTTGTATTCGACGATTCGCCCGCATCCGATACACGCCAGGTTGCACGCATGCAGCGGTTCGAGCATCAGTACCAGTGGAAAATATTTTTCGCCCGCCCGCTTCTTCGCGCGGATGTAGCGTCCCAAGTCGATCATCTGTCTCAGCGGAATGCGCATAGCTCTCCTGGATCAGGTTGAAGAAAAAAGTTTAGAAGGACGGCGTGCCGCCGCCCTCCGATGTAGATGTCGCCGACGGACCGAACAGCCACTCGCCCACCATGGCGACCGCGCCTTCGGGGTCGATCGCATTTGCGCCCAAAAACAAATATTCGATCAGCAATCCGTTCAGCGCCGACAGCAGGAACGCCGCCGCCGACTCAGGCGCCGTCCGCCGCGTGCAGAGTCCCTTCTGCTGCGCGCTCCCGATAAGCTCGATCAGCATCGCGCGATACCCGCTGTAAAGCTTGAGCACCTGCTCGTTCAGGCTCTCCGAGAGCTTCTGATCGTGGAGCATCTGCGCCAGGAAAAATCGCACCGAGCTCGCGTTGTCGCGCACGAACGACAGGTACGATTCGACCAGCTTCTCGATCTGCGCGCGCTCGTCCATCACCGCCGCTTCTTCCGCAAAATCGATAAAGTACGGCTCCAGCAAACGGTTCAACACCGCCACGAACAGCTCTTCCTTGGTCTTGAAATGCCAGAAAATCAGCGCCTTGCTGACGTGCGCCTCGCGCGCCACTTCCGACATCGACGTCTCATGAAACCCGCGACTCGCAAACAGCCGCATCGCCGCCTTCAGGATCTCGTCGCGCGAGTCCTGCGACATCGTCCGCGGCTCCGCGATGCCCACTTTGATCTGCGAAACGCCCATATCCCGGCTTCCGACCCCCGCTCTACTCCTGTCGTCGCCCGTGGCCACAAAAATTCGCCCGATGCGCGCTAAACCGAGCCGCCGTCATCCTGCGGTCTCGAAATATCGGCTAACCATTCGGTCAATGGAAACTTGCCCGTCACACTCTCGAAAGTCAAGAGCGACAGTCCGAGCGGTCAGTCGGTCAGCGCAGGCAAAATGTTCCGCGCGAAACCATTCAGCTCTAACTATTTGATTTTACGAGAGATTTATCTCGACGCCGCTGCTAATAGATGACTTCCGCACCCCGTCGATTAGCACCAGTGCAACACGCGCCTCCGCCAAGTTACGCTTCGCGACCACGGAATTGGTTCCTTCGGTGACCGCTCGCTCGAACTCCTCTGCCACTCCGCCGAACCATGCCGAATGGTACGAGTCGTCGGCCATATCCGTCTCCGACAGGTCTTCGATCTTTCCCGACCGATCGGTAAGCGTCACCCGATCCCCCTCAATCTCGATACACGCGCGCTCGCCATAGATGAGCGCCGACGTCCTCCGCACAGGCGCGCGCCACGAAAGATGTGCTCGAGAGAACGCTCCGCTCGCGAAACGGATTCGCACGTCCGCAACATCGTCGACGTCCACACCCGCCGGCGATTCGAGCCGCGCCGAAACCGACACCGGTTTTTCGCCGCTCAGAAGCCAATACATAAGGTAGAAGACGTGCCATCCGTGATCGATCAGAATCCCGCCCCCCGACGCCGCCGACGCCCGCCACTTCCCGCCGCTGCCGCCAGCGCCGGCGGGCTCGGTCCTGAGCCGATCGATCGACACAAATCGAATATTGCCCAGCCTGCCCGCCTCGATCGCGCGGCGCGCAGCCGCATACGACGGCGCGTATTTCCAATTGTGGACGCACATCAGAACGCGCCCCTTCTCCGCCGCGAGCGCAGCCAACTCATCGAACTCGCCAAGCGAAAGCGCAAGCGGCTTTTCGACAATCACATGCGCCCCCGCGGCCAACGCAGCGAGAGCAGCCTGATGATGCATCCCCGGCGGGCTCGCAACATCCACAAAATCAGGCGCCTCGCCATCAAGCATCAGCTCGAGGTCGTCATACACGCGAACGCTCTTGATAAGCCGAATAGCCTCATGCCGCCGCTCGGAAACAGGTTCGTGAACCACGCCGATGGAAACATTCTCACGCAAGCGCCACGCCGGCAGATGAGCCCGCGCGGCGACCTCCCCAAACCCGGAAAAAGCCCCCCGCAGTTTTGATTTGCTAGCCACCGCGCCGCTAAGTCTCGACTAAAGCGATCGCCTGAGCAAGTTAGCCCGCAGCACGAACTCTGCACCGCAGCAGAAACACGGCATCCGCGCCGCCGCATTCCTCGAAATTCACCAACCAATCCCTCACTCCCCCACAATGGCAGCGCTCTTGCTCTCTACCTAAACGAACGTGCAAGCGGGAGGACAGTCGATAATGTTCGCATGGATTCTAATCGGACTGATCTCAGGATGGCTGGCCGGCAAAATCCTCAACGGCAACGGCTACGGAATGATGTGCGACATCGGGCTGGGCCTGCTCGGCGGAGTAGTCGGGGGAATGATCTTCGAAGTGCTGGGCGTGCAAGCGCACAACTTCATAGGCGCCATCCTGATGTCCACGGCAGGCGCCACCGCACTAGTGATAGCGACCAGGATACTCCGCGACGAAATCTGAGCGGAATTTACCCCCAAGTTCTAACAGTGACGAAGTCCCGCATCTTTTCTTGGCACCGGGTGCAGGGGTCACCCCTGCCCAAGGAGGCGCGGAACCCATGGTGGGTTCCGCTTTCAATAAAGTGATTTGCCCTTCCCTAAACGTATAACCCAGCGATCTTCTTCAATGTCCCTTCCGCACTCTCGAAAGTAAGTTCTCCCAACCCCGCGACAAACCGGCCCGCGCCCGCCGCGGCAAACTCCTTCAGCCCGTCCTGCACCTGCGCGCGATCGCCGCGGATCCCGCCCATGATCGTGATATCCAACTCCGCGAAATTCCTGCCGGCCGCCGTGCACTCGCGCTTGAGTTCATCGACGCGCGTTTTTAATTGCGCCGCGTTCAACGCGATCGGGCACCATCCGTCGGCCCACTTCGCCACGCGCTTGAGCGCGTTCTTGTCCAGGCTGCCGATCAGCACGGGAGGCCCCGATTTCTGCGCCGGCTTCGGCAGCGACTTCACCGCCGGAAACTTGACGTACTTGCCGTCGAACGACGATTGATCTTCGGTCCACAGCTTGCGCATCGCGGCGACAATCTCAGCGGTTTCGCTCCAGCGATGGGGGAAATCGACGCCGAACAAATCGCTCTCCTCGCGCAGCCATCCCGCGCCAATTCCGAACAGCACGCGGCCGCCCGAGAATGTATCCAGAGTCGCGATCTGCTTGGCCAGCGCAAGCGGCTCATGCTCCGGCACGAGACAGATCCCGGTGGCAAGTTTCAGATTTTTGGTAACGGCAGCCGCCATGCTAAGCGCGACCATCTGATCGGCCATAGTGAAGTACTGCGGCGGAATCGGCCCTCCGGTCGGAAACTGCTGGATGGGATTAGCGGGCATCGCGGGATGCTCCGGCACCCAAATCGACTCGAACCCAAGCGACTCGGCAACGCGCGCAAATTCCGCCGGATGAGCATTTTTACCCGTGAACGGCGTCAGCAATCCAATTTTCATGATGGTCTCCTCGAATGAGTCTTTCTAACAAATGCTGTCCCGAATATCTCCCCTCGCGCCAGGGAGCCCTTGCATCACCGGCCGAAGCATCTTCCCCTCTCCCAGAATGGGAGAGGATTGAAGGTGAGGGTCCTTATTCAGCGCGCCTTTTTCTGGCGCGCGATTTAAGATTCTGCCTCTGTTTCGGAAGTACGCGAGGGACCCCCTTCAGAAGGAAACAGAATCTTGAATCGCGCGCGGAAAAATCGCGCGCTGAATTAGGACCCTCACCTTAATCCTCTCCCTTGCAGGGAGAGGGGAAGAACGTCCCCCTAACAAACTTCTAACAGGGACGAAGTCCCGCATCTTTTTTATCTTAGTACCGGGTGCAGGGGTCACCCCTGCCGAAGGAAGTGTGAAACCCACCGTGGGTTTCACGTTAAATAAAGTGATTTCCCCTTCCCTACTACCATCGAAAAAATTCCGCCGCCGCGACGAACTTCGCGACGCCCGCTGCTTCGCCTGCCAGCCGGTCGACTTCCTGATCGCCGACCATTGTCGACGACGCCAAATCGACGCCGTACAAATCCGCGAGCTCCGTAATCATGCCGCCCTTCGGCTTGCGGCATTCGCAATTGTCGTCGTCGGTATGCGGGCAGACCTGCCATCCGGTCAGGATATCGCCGAGCCGATTGTCGAGCTCCTCGAGCGCGGCTTCGACTTTCTCAGCTGTCAGACGGCCGCGCCGGATTCCCGCCTGGTTGGTCACGACGAACATCAGATGGTTATGCAAGGGCCGAAGCTTGTCGGCCACGCCGGGTAGCAGTTCGATTACGATATTGCCGTCGGCGTCGAGCGGAATCTCGCGCGACTCGTTCAGCTTGACGAGAGTGCCGCCGAGATCGAAAAACAGCGCCGCGTTGCCATTCGGATTGGCCATCAGAAAAAGATTTCGCTTACGCGTTGCGCCAGTCAACGTGGTCGCGAACGTGCGCGAACACTTCGTCCAGAATCTCGACGCCCGCCTCGGCCTGCGCTTCGGTGATCACCAGCGAGGGATTGATTCGAATCTTGGGAAAGTAGGCCATCATCACCAGCCCGCGCTTCAGGCACTCGGAGAAGATCAGCTCGGTGACTTTTTTGCCGAGCAGTTCCTTGCTTTCGAGGTCGCGCACCAGTTCGACGCCGATCAGCAGCCCCTTGCCGCGCACGTCGCCGATAAATTCGTATTTTTCCTTGAGCTGCACCAGCCGCGACAGCATCATCGCGCCGACGTTGCGCGAGTTCTCGACCAGATGCTGCCGCTGAATTGCGCCGATCGTTTCCGACACGGCGACCGCCGCCAGCGGATTTCCGCCGTAGCTCGACGACGACGCGCTCGGCTTGCCGAACGGCTCCGCCTTGCCCAGCTCGTCGCTCAGCAGCACGCCCGAAACCGGAAATCCCGAACCCATCCCCTTGCCGACCGTGACGATATCCGGACGAGTGCCGCTATGCTCGACGCCCCACCATTTTCCGGTGCGTCCGAAGCCGGTGATCATTTCGTCGGCAATCAGCAGCGCGCCGAAATCCTTGGCGACCGACTTGACCGCGGGCAGCCAGTCGTCGGGCGGAATCACGTTGCCCGCCGTGCCCTGCATCGGCTCGGCGACGATCGCGGCGAGCGCGCCGCTGGAACTCATCTTGATCTGCTGGCGCGCGAAATCGACGCAGTAGAGCCCGCAGTCGGGATACTTCAACTTGAACGGGCATCGATAGCAGTCCGCATACGGAACGGTGTACTGGCCACCCTGCAACGGCCCGTAGCCTTGCTTCGATTCGTCGCCGATAAGTCCCAAAACGCCGCCGCTCTTGCCATGGAAGCCGCCCCAGAAACTCACCGCCTCATGCTTGCCGGTCGCGGAACGCGCCAGCCTGAGCGCTGCTTCGACCGCCTCGGCGCCGCCGCTATATAGATGTGCGCGAGTAAGTCCCGCGGGCGCGATTTCGGCCAACGCTTTGAACGCGGCGGCGCGCTCCTTGGTCGCAAAGGTGCCGACTATTAGGCGCGACGCCTGCTTCGACAGCGCCTGCGCGAGCCCCGGATGCGCATGGCCAAGGCTTGCGACCGCCACTCCCGCGAAGAAATCGACGTAGGTGTTGCCGTCGGCGTCGGTGAGCGTCGCGCCCTCGCCATGATCGAACGCGAGACCGGCCAGCAGCGAGATTCGCTGGCGGCCCGGCGCGATATATTTTTGTTCGAGGTCGAAGATCTCCTTCGACTTGGGTCCCGGAACTGCGGTTTTGATTGAAGGAAGCTTTCCGTTGGTGGTTGTCATCAAATGCTGTGCGATTCGATTCCTCGTTTGAATTACCGGCGCGCGATTTCTAGCGCGGGCGACCCAGCAGACTTATCGCACGGCGCGCAATCGCGCGAGCGGCCGGTCCGCGCACGCGACTGTAGCTGGGCCAGTCGTTAAAATCGATAATCGCAAAACGATCGCCACTCAAGACCGCGTCTCCGCCCCACGCTTCGAGTCCGAGCGCGCCGGCAGCAGCCGAAGCCGCTTCCGACAGCGCGCGCACAGCGGCTTCGGCGACTTCCTCGCCCTCCGGATGCACGCTGAAATGCGCACTGCCGCCGACGCCGTAGAATTTGACGACGCGGCCGACGACCTCCTGCTGCACGTATGCGAAGCGGATTCCGCGCCGCGCGAAGTTGGCCAAAATCGACTCGATCTCGGCGCGACCGGTCGCGTGATGCACGTCTTCGGGCGCGAGCGCATGCAAGTCGCCGCGCTTGACGAACACGCCCGCCGACAAATCAAGGCCGGCCAGCTTGCGCGCGTCGAGCGGCTCGTCCGCCGCGACGAGCGCGCCCGGCGGCGTCGGAACACCGGCGCGCTCGAGGCCGGGCGCGAGCAAGTCGCGGTAACAGTTGCGAATCGAGAGCGCGGAGTTGATCGCGACCGCGCCCGCCTGCTCGACTGCGGCCAGCCGCTTCAGCGCGCGCGGCCCCTGGCACATCGGCAGCACCAGATCGACGCGTGGCGCGGCGCCTGCCGCGAAGCTGACCGCATCGACCGCCTGGATCTCGACGCCTTCGCGCTTCAGTTCCGCCAGGGTCGCGTCGAGAATCGCGGCGTCGGCCTCGACCTTGCCCGGTGAAAACTCGGGTTCCCGATAAATTCCCAAGGCTCGATAGCTCATGGCATCTTCCCCCGTATTGCGAGGCGCGCGGCGTCGAGGTCCGACGCTTCATCGACGTCGATCGATCCTTCGATCTCGATCGCATCCAGCCGCATCCCGCGTTCGATGATCAGCGCGAGGAAGCGGCGGAGTGCGTCGAGGCCCGTGCGACGCGCATCGGCGGCGGCGAAGTTGAAAATGTGGGTCGACAGAAAATATAGTCCTGCCGTTACCAGAGAAGTCTGACTGCTACCCAGCCCCTGGATCAAGCCGTTTTCTGTTACATCTGCGAAAAGCGACCTGGCCTCGCCGCGCCATCGCGTGACGGCCAGAACGCCAGTCAGATTTTTGTCCGCACAGTCCTCGATTTTCCGTCGCGACTCATTAACAAAACGCGCCAATTCCGCCTGCGGAATTACAGCGTCCACCGTCGCGGCGATAAACCATCCCGGCTCGAGCACCTCGCCCAGCGCGAGCATCGTCTCCATCGAGTTGGCGGTGTCGCGCACGACGAGCCGCACCGACGGCGGAATCTCGAGCGCTGTCTCGCCCGCAACCCGCGATGTCTCTGAGTTGATCACCGCGACCACCGACGACGCGCCCGCGTCGAGCAGCGCGCGCGCCTGCCGCGAGAGCATCGCCTCGCCGCCAAGCTTGACCAGCGGCTTGGGCATATCGTCGCGCGTCGAGACGCGCAGGCGCTCGCCGCGGCCGGCGGCGATAATCGCTCCTTGTAACTCCTTCACCACTGGATTTGCGCGACTTCGTCGATCGATCGAATCGTGATGTCGGCGGAAGCATCGTCGTCGCCCATTTGCGCGCCGGTGCGCAGCCAGACGGTGCGCATCCCGAGTCGGTGCGCGGGCGCGCAATCCTTGGCGGGCGAATCGCCAATCATCGCAGTGGACTCGGGCGCACATTGTATTTTTTTCAAAGCGACTTCGAAGATGGCCGGGTCGGGTTTGAAAATTTGAACGCGCGACGAATCGGCGACCGCCGCGAAGAATCGATCGAGCTTCGCCTCGGCCAGGATGCGGTCGAGGTTTCCGTAGAAGTTCGACACGATGCCCATCTTGAAGCGGGGTTTGAGCGTGCCGATGACCTCGCGGCTATGCGCCAGCCCGGCCGACGTCTCGCGGACGAAAGAGTTGGTGACGGCCTCGACGAATCGATGACGTCCTGCGGCGCCCGACGCCTCGAGTGTCGCCCGCAGCGGCTCCGGCCCGCTTTTCCGCAGGTATTCGAATTGATGGCCGACGAGGAACCGCACGAGGTCCGTCAGCCCGAAGCGCGCCACCACCCGGGTCGCCCCGTAGCCGATTCGGGTCGCATGCTCGAAGGCCGGGTCGAGCTCGGCGCGCGAAATTTCGATTCCCGCCGCCCGGTAGCTGGCCAGAAAGCGGTCGAGCCAATGCGCGGGCCCGTCGAGCGTGCCGCCGAAATCAAATAGCAGAGCGGTGATCGTGCCCATGAAACGGCCAGTTTAACAGCCGCGATGGTCAGCCTCTAGCTTCGTTAATCAACTAAAACAAGCCAGGAAAAATCCGCGGTCTCGACCGACTATGTGCCTCAGAGAACCCATCGAAGGCGGGTCCGACCAGCCGAAAAAACTCTCGCTTCAATTGAAAGTTGAACTCATAATTAACTGTGGATGCTAGTAGTAGGGCTACTTCCGCCAGCGTTACCGCTGTGTTACGGTGACGCGATTGCGGAAGACGGGGGAAACCGGATTTTAACAGGACGACGTTGATTGAAACTGCTCTAATCGCTGCACCCGATCGTGCCACCAACGCGGTCTTCGGTCGCCCGCTTTTGGAGCGGCTGATGATTAATTGCGAGCGTGCCGGGATTAAACGGTTCGTCGTGGCGGCGCCGCGCGAGCGGTACGCGGACGTGGCGCGCGCGATGGGTCGGTTCAAAAATTACGACACAGTCTCGATGGTCGAATCGTTCGGTGAAATTTTGAACGATTCTAATGCACAGGAATTGGGCATCGAACCGTCGTCGCCGTGCGTATCGTTTTCGGGGAACCTGGTTTTTGCCAAATCGCATCTGGCGCGGATTCTCGACGCGCACGACTCCGATCCTCGAGTCGTTCATCGCGAATTCAGCACCGACCGCGACCGCGGCGGCGAGATCGCGACGGGTCCGATCGGCGAGATTCTCAAGCGCGGGGGAATTTCGACGACAGTCGCGGGCTCAGCGGCAAGTCTGCTGCCGTTCGCGCTGAATGGGCGTCCCGAGGATCGCGACGAAGCGGAACTGCGGCTGGCGAAATCGATTCGCGAGGAATCGGCCCACAAGGACGCACCGATGGCGCGATGGGTGGACCGGCGCGTGTCGTGGCGAATCAGCTACTGGCTCGCGTCGTATACGCGCGTCACGCCGAACATGATCACGGTGGCAAACACGATGTTCGGGCTGGCTTGCGCATGGATGTTCTCGGTGCCGAACTACTGGATGCGCCTGTTCGCGGCAATTTTCTTTTTAATTTCGATCACTATCGACGGCGTCGACGGCGAACTGGCGCGCCTTAAAATGATCGAGAGCGATTTCGGCGGCAAGCTCGACGTCGTCACCGACAATGTCGTGCACGTCGCGGTGTTCGTCGGCCTGATGGTCGGATGCTACCGGGTCGCGCACAGCTCCGCTTATTTATATCTGATTCCGATTCAACTTGGCGGATTCGCGATGTGCGCGTATGCCACGATGCGCGCCTTCAAGGTGAAAGGCGAGCAGGCGGCGGCGTGGCTGGACAAAGTCGATCGATGGAGCGGGCGCGATTTCGCGTACATGCTCGTGGTATTGGCCTTGATTAATCGGCTAGAGTACTTCGCTTGGGGAACGGCCTTCGGCACTTATGTGTTTGCCGCGGTCTTGATATGGATTACCGGCCGCACCTCATCTTCGATAACCGCTGAAAGCCTGTAAGAGAGGAATCGAGATCTTACAGGCGGAGGAAGTATGATCGGTAAGAAGCCTAAAATCCTGTTGGTGCAACCCACGACCGTCCATCTCGACGGCACGCCGCATAAGACGCGATGGCGGTTGATCATGGGGCTGATGATTCCGCTGATGGCGGGACTGACGCCTGACGAATACGACGTAACGCTGTGTGACGAACGTCTCGAGGACATCAACTTCGACGGCGGATGGGACCTGGTCGGCATGACGACCACTATCGGCGCGTCGCTGCGCGCGTACCAGCTCGGCGACGAGTTCCGCAAACGCGGCATCCCGGTAGTCTTCGGCGGATTCCATGCGACGCTGCAGACCGAAGAGGCGCTGCATCATTGCGACGCGGTCGTGAAGGGCGAGGCGGATTTGGTCTGGCCCGAACTGCTGCAGGACTGGCGCGACGGCAAGCTCAAGCAAATTTACAAGGCCGACAAGGTCCACGACCTGAAGAACCTGCCGCGCCCGCGCCACGAGCTGCTCAAGCTCAATCGCTACCTGTTCAAGGCGGTGCCGGTGCAGGCGAGCCGCGGATGCCCGTATCGATGCTCGTTCTGCGAGATTCCGGTGTTCTACGACGGCGCGTATCGCACGCGGCCGATTGAGGACATCGTCGAGGAGATCAAGCAGGTCGTCAAAATCACCGGCTTCAAGCGCTTTCAGTTTATCGACGATCAAATCACCGGCAAGCACAAGTTCGCGCGCGAGCTGTTCAAGGCGCTCGAGCCGCTCAACATCCGCTTCTCATGCCTGTGGACGATCAACTCGAATCACGACGATGATTTGCTCGAGCTGGCGGCCAAGGCGGGAATCTTCCACGTCAACATCGGCGTCGAATCGATCAGCCAGGAAAGCCTGCTGTCGATGAACAAGATTCAGAATCACGCGGGGCAGTATAAGAAGCTGCTCAAGAAGCTCGAAAAACACGGGATTTACTATTCGCTCAACTTCCTGTTCGGGCTGGAAGAGGACCATCCGGGAATTTTCGACGACACGCTGAAGTTCCTGCACGAGGTCAAGGCGCCCGAGGCGTTCTTCAACACGGTGACGCCGCGCGTCGGCACGCCGATGCGCACGCAGCTCGAGAACGAAGGCCGCGTGATAATCCCCGACGCTGACCTCTATACCAACAACTTCCGCTGCATGTTCGTGCCCAAGAACATGTCGCCGCAGGAAGTCGAGGAAGGCGTGTGGCGCTGCACCAAGGAGTTCTACTCGCTCAAGTCGATGTTCAAGCGGCTGCTGATGCCGCCCGGCAAGTTCACCTGGCAGGGCCTGACCGAGAACATGCTCTTCTACTGGGGCGCCAAGCGCCAGATCGATCCGGTCGACTACTATTAGGCGATAGGCCAGCCCGGCTTTGATCCTGAAGACTCTCGCGGTCCTGGTGCTCGCGGCGGTACTCGAGGTCGGCGGGCTTGCGCTCGTCCGGATTGGACTGCACACCTACGGCTACCCACTGGCAGCAGGCGCGTTCACGCTGTTCGCCTACGGAGTCCTGGTCAATCAAAGCGACGTAGATTTCAACCGCCTGATGGGAATCTACATCGCGGTCTTCTTCGTGGTATCGCAGACGATATCGCTAATCCTATTCAAACAAATCCCCGACGACAGAATAATACTCGGCGGCGGCTTCATCGTCGCAGGCGGCCTGCTGATTCTGCTGATGACCTGACTCCGCTCGAAGACGACTATGCGGGGCCGAGGAGGCCGCTGTCCGCCTGGATTGCTGCGCGGACTGCTTTCAGGGTTTGATCTCGCAGTCGGAGCTTGGAGGCTGCGTGGATGCTCATGTTCAGCTTGGTTGTGGCGGCGGCGAATTTTTGCGCCTCGTTCTGTAGCTCCGCTGCGGGTACCACTCGATCGAGAAAACCGGCGGGCACCGCGTCGGTCGGTGAGAACATTTCCGAGAAGATCACCGCGCGATTGAAATGTGCGGGCGTCAGACGCTGGCGGCACATCTCGACGCCGAAGTGCGGCATCGTCAGCCCGATCGCGACTTCGTTCGCGCCGATTCTGAAAGGGCCGTCCGCGCCGAGCCGGTAGTCGGCTGCCAGCACCAGGAACACACCCATCGCGATCGCGTGGCCGGTGCACGCGACTACCACCGGCGTTGGAAACGACAACAGCCGATAGCCCAGCTCGAATCCCATCCTGAGCATCTTCTGCGCGTCGGGGCCGCCGGCGGTGAGTGTGGTCAAATCAAACCCCGCGGAAAACACGCCCGGCTTTCCGGTCAGCACGACGACTGCGCCATCGGCAACAGCTTTATCCAGCGCGGCGTTCAGCGCCGACAGCATCGCGACCGACATCACGTTGACCTTGCCGTCATCCATTGTGATGGTGGCGATGGAGTCTTTGAATTGGTAGGTGGCGGGCGCGGACATGGAGCTACTCCTGCGCTGCTTGCTACGGGTTGAGCACGGTGTTGTCGATCAGGCGAGTTTTGCCGACTCGGGCCGCTATCGCGATCAGAATTGGACGATCGAGTGACGGATGGCGCGCCAGCGTTTCGGCGTCCACTGCTTCGACGTATTCGATCTCGACGCCTTTCATCCGCTTGAGCACTCGGGTTGCCGCGAACACTATTTCTTCGGCGCAGCATGGGTCGGTGCGATGCTTTTCGCGGGCGGCCCGTAGGGCGAGACTCAGCGCGAGTGCGTCTTCGCGCTCGGTGGGCGACAGGTAGGCGTTGCGCGAGCTCATCGCGAGGCCGTCTTTTTCGCGAACGATCGGCACCGGCACAATTTCCACGTCGAAGTTCAGATCGCGAACCATTTTCTGGATCGCGCGGAGCTGCTGGAAGTCCTTCTCGCCGAAAACCGCGAGATGCGGTTTCACGATGTTGAAAAGTTTGGCGACTACGGTCGTCACGCCGCGGAAATGGCCGGGGCGATGCGCACCGCAGAGACCGTTGGTGATGTCGCCGGCATCAACCCAGGCCGTCGCGTCGGGCGAGTACATCGCACTCGGCTCGGGCGCGAAGACCACGTCGACCGGCACCGTCTCGAGCATCGCGCAGTCGCGCTCGAAGTTGCGCGGATAGCGCGCGAAATCCTCGCCGGGGCCGAACTGGGTGGGATTGACGAAAATCGACGCGACCAGGACTGAGCACTGGCGGCGACCTTCGCGCATCAGGGTCAGATGGCCGTCGTGCAGAAAGCCCATCGTGGGCACCAGCGCAATTCGCTCGCGGTTTTGGCGAGCGCTCTCGGCGTAGCGGGTCATCTCGTCGGGCGAGGTAATGACGATCATCGCGAGGCCCTCCTCGATTCGGCGTAGCAATGTTCCGGCGCGGGAAACGCGCGCTCCTTCACTTCGCGCACGTAGGCGCTAGCGGCAGCCGCGGCGTCGTTCCACAGATGCGCGAACGGTTTGGCGAAGCGCGGCGCGCATGACTCGTAAAGGCCGAGCATGTCGTGCATCACGAGCACCTGGCCATCGCAATCGGGTCCGGCGCCGATGCCGATGGTCGGGATCGCGACGCTCGCGGTTATCTCGCGCGCCAACGACGGCGGCACGCCTTCGACTACGATTGCGAATGCGCCCGCCGCTTCGAGCGCGGCGGCGTCCTCGAGCAGGCGCTCGCGGCATCCTGCGGCTCGGCCGGATTTGCGGCCCTGCACGCGATGCCCACCCATCCGATGAACAGACTGCGGCGTCAGCCCGACGTGGCCCATCACGGGAATATCGACGGCCGCGATTCTCGCGACCGCGTCGGCAATCGCGACGCCGCCTTCGAGCTTCACCGCCTCGGCGCCGCCTTCCTTGACGAGACGGCCGGCGTTGCGCAGCGCGTCTTCGGGGCTCACCTGGTACGAGAGGAACGGCATGTCGGCGACGATCAGCGCGCGACGGCGCGCGCGCGCAACCGCGCGGGTGTGGTAGATGACCTCGTCGATAGTGACGGCGAGCGTGGTCTCCTCGCCGCGCACCGCCATCCCCAGACTATCGCCGATGAGGAGCACGTCGACGCCGCAGTTGTCGAAGATCCTTGCGAATGGAAAGTCGTACGCGGTCAGCATCGTGATTGGCTGCCGCGCGGCCTTCATCCGCGCGAGATCGGGCACGCGAACTTTTACTTTTTCTAGCGTCATATTCTCTCCGCAGCGCTTCGGTCACTCCCACTAAAAGCAAATCGGGGCTGCCGCGTGACCGGCAACCCCGCATCAGAGCAACCTCGAATGAACGAGCGCTCAAATCACTCGGAGTCCCGGTCCAACATGGATCCAGGCGCGAGCAGGCAACTAAATTTCCTCGCAACACCGTCTCGCCGGGAAGAGTCTTCCTCGACGGACCGATTCAATTATATAGAGAAAGCGGGACGCCGCGTAAAGCGGGAAAGAACTACGGAAGAAATTCCAGCCGGCAGAGAGGCATCTTGGAAAAACGGACCCTCACCCGCGCCGGAGGCGCGACCTCTCCCTGACAGGGAGAGGCAATTCAATTGGTGGCCTGCACGACGTTGGCTGGGACCGGCATTGTTACCTGGAGGCGTTTGCCGTCGCGGACTACGCTTAAATAAATTAGTTCGCCGGGTTGGAGGTCGCGCATGCGGTCCTGGAAGTCTAGAAAGTTGGTCACGCGCGAGCCGTCGACGCCGATTATCATGTCGTAGCTCTCGCCGACTTGCATGTAGTCGAGCGCGGGAATGATTATCACCGACAAGCCGCCCGAGAAGACCGCTCCGACCATCGCGGCTGCAGCGATCGCGTCGTGGACGGTGTGGCTGTAAGGGCGCAAGCCGACGGCGGCGGCCGGGCTGTCTTTCGCGACGGCGGTGATCAGCAAGCCGTCAGCGTCCTCGCCGGATTTGAGCGTGCGCTTGGCTTCGCGCAGTTGCATTCCGAACGGCGTTGAAAGCTCACCCTCGCTATCGAACTCCTGCAAGGCCTTGAGCTGCTCCGGCGGCATCCCGCTCTGCTCTTCCTGATAGCGCGCGACTTCACTGCCGTCGTTGGACGATTGCGCATCCGCGGACGCCTGCGAATCGGGCGCCGTGCCCGACGGCTGCTGCTGCGATGCGTCGGCGGAATTGGCGGCCGGAATCTCCGCGGTGCCGGTCTGCGTCGGGTCCGTGTCGGGAACCATGTTCGACGGCATCGCGTCCTTCCCCGAATAGCCAGACGGCGCGATGACGGGGCGCGACGGCGCGGGCGCAGTGGCTTCGGCGATCGCGGCGCCGGGACTGGGTGCCCCAGTTGGACTTGCTGCGGCTGCGGACGCGGCGGCGGACTTCCAGGTCTCAGAAGCGGCGGTATCGGCGCTGGACTGGGCGGCAGCGAGCGTGCCCGCGAACATCACGAGCAGCATCGCGGCGAGCGACGCGCCAACAGCGCCATGCTCGCGCGCTTTGCTAATTAACACTCCAGCGCTTTTCATGCTCCACCACGCGGCCCTCTCGCTCGAGCTTTCGCAGATGAGAGCGGACCGAGCTTGCAGCCGCAGGATGCAGGTACTCCGGAACGTCGGTGTAGATCTTCTTCACGATAGCCATCGCGTCGAGCGGTCCCGCGCCGTCGGCGAGCGCCTCGAGCACCTGGCGCTCGCGCAATTCGCGATGCGCGATGTACTCGCCGATCTTTTCTTTGGGATTGCGAATGACGGGCCCGTGGGCCGGATAAATCGTCGCGAGGTCGAGCGCGAGCAGGCGCCGAAGCGAGTCCATGTACTCGCCCAGATCGCCAGTATCGTCAGGAATGACTGTGGTACCTGCGCCCAGCACGACGTCCCCCGTGAACAGTGCGCGTTCTTCTTCGAGATAGTAGCACAGGTGATCGGGTGAGTGGCCAGGAGAAAATACCGCGCGCAGGGTAGCGCCTTCCGTGTGGACGACGGCATCGTGGCCGATGGCGGAAATCGCGCCGGCGGGAGCGTCGTGGCCTTCCCACGGCATCTTCAGCACTTCCATCTCGCCGAATCTCTCCTTGACCTGCTTTACGCCGCCCAGGTGATCGATGTGCGCATGGGTCAGGACAATGCGTTCGAGTTCGGTGCTGTCGGAGAGTTCCTTGAGAGCGGTTTCGAGCAGGTCGGCGTAAATCGCGACGCCCTGCCCCGTGTCGAGCAGTAAAGGCCGCTTCGAGGTGCCGACTATCCAGGTGTTGGTGCCGGGTCCGGTGAACGGACTGGGATTCTGGCCGAGCACGGTCGCGACGCGCGGCGTGATCCGCGAGTAATCCGGCATCTTGAGACCGATCATCGAATCGGTCACGACCCGCCTCTGCGTGCTCATCAGACGTTCACCAAATCCTTCCTCAAAAAGCTAGCGCCGGTTGCGCTCAAATATCAGCCGGAGTCCTTTTAATGTCAAAAACTCGTCGACCTCTTCAATCGTCTCGCTCTCGGGCGCGATCAGCTCGGCGAGACCGCCGGTTGCGATGACGCGCGCCTTTTCGCCGCGCTCCTTGAGGATGCGGCCGACGAGACCGTCCACCAGCGCGGTGTAGCCGAAGATAAGGCCGGACTGAATCGAGCCGACGGTGGTGCGGCCGACGGCCTCGCGCGGGCGAACCAGCTCGACGCGATAGAGCTTGGCGGCGTGCTCTATAAGCGCGTTCATCGAGACGCCGAGGCCGGGAGCAATCGCGCCGCCGGCGTACTCGCCCTTGCCGGTCACGTAGTCGAACGTGGTCGCGGTGCCGAAATCGACGACGATAGCGGCGCATGAGTAGCGCTCGTAGGCGGCGACAGCGTTGACGATTCGGTCGGCGCCCACTTCCTTGGGATTCTCGTAGAGGATGGGCATGCCGGTTTTGATTCCCGGGCCGACCATCAGCGGTGCGCAATGGAAATAACGCTCGGCGAGCTGCTCCATCACCTGGTTCAGCGGCGGCACGACGCACGCAATCGCAACGCCTTCAGGTTTGATGCCGCCTTCGAGGCCGGCGCCCGCGAGAAGTGTGTTGAGAAGAGCGCCATGCTCGTCGGTGGTGCGATCCGGAATCGTCGAGATGCGCCAATGATTGCGCAGGCGCTCGCCTTCGTAGATTCCAATCACAGTGTGGCTGTTGCCGACGTCAATCGTTATCAGCATCGCGAATCACCGCCCGACCGGCGTCGACAATGACGCGATCGGGGTCAAGATAATAGCGCGCGAACTCGGCTTAAAAGAAACAGATTGCGAGGCGCCGGGTAGTGTCTCAGTTTGAGCGGCCACGCGGCGCACCGGACAATTGCGCCGCAAGCGGTCCCCCACCCTGACCCTCCCCCCACGAACGGGGGAGGGAAGCGGAGGCGGCGTTAGTGATGGAATCCCCAGGCCGGACTCGACATCATACCCGCCATCGGGCTGCCCGCCGGACGGCTGAAGGAGGACATCGCGGCGGAATTCATCCACGGGCCGGGATTCAGCGGCGGCTGCGCGGCTTGAGTCAGCGGACTGCTCATCGGCATGTAGGCCGACGCGGGAACCTGAGGTCTGTTCACATTGCCCGTGGTGGCGGCAACCGTATACGGATATACGGCGTACGGGACCGCGTAGACTTGCTGGTTCTGGTACTCATCGAGCGTGCCCCAATCATCAGCGGACGGGGAAGAGCTGGCGGTCGCGTCGTCGACGGTCGGCGGCGGCGCGTTTGGCGACGGGGCGTTGATGGACTGGCCGTCGTTGTCGGCGTCGGTGGCGTCAGTTGGGTCGCAGGGACCCGATGACCCGTCGGCGCAAGTCGCCTGGGGAATTTCCAGGACCTTCTCGGCTGATTCCGCACTCTCGTCGATCGCGGGACCGCCACTGTCCCAACTGGAGTCGACGCTCACGCCGGAAACAGCGCCCGTGCCGTAATCGTCGGCGTCCTGCGAAAACGCGGTGCCCGCGTTCACAAAGGCAGTCATCGCAAGCGCTGCGAGCATCGTGACGATAAATCGCGCTGGCCGCGTACTCATGGATTTGACACTACCACTCGATTCGAGGAGCGCCAAGGCGAAATCTGTAGCGCGCTTGCATAAGGTTTGCACGCGCTGCGCGAGCGGATAAGATTCGGCGCTATGTCGGAAGCAAAAGTCGCATTGGTTACCGGCGCAGGCCGCGGCATCGGCCGCGACATCGCGCTTCGAATGGCAAAAGAAGGCTACGCGGTCGGGCTGATCGCGCGGACCAAATCGCAGCTCGACGAAACTGCCGAACTGATTCGCGCGCAGGGCGGCAAGGCAGTGGTCACGCCGACCGACGTCTCGCGCCGCGAGCAGGTCGTCGCCGCGGTCGAGACGGTCGAACGCGAGCTCGGGCCGATTTCCGTGTTGATCAACAACGCGGGCGCGTATCTGCGCAAGCGCTTCACCGAAATCACCGAAGAGGATTTCGACTTCCAGCTCAAGGTGAACGCCTACGGACCGTTCTTCTGCACTCAAGCCGTCATCGGCAAGATGGCGGAGCGCAAGGCCGGCACGGTGATTTTCGTGCTGGGATCGGAATCGCGCAGCGGACCGGCGCAGTACTCCGCCTACAACGCGTCGAAGCTGGCGCAGCGCGCGATCGCGGAATCGGTGGCCTACGAGTTCATGCATCTCGGCGTGCATGCGGCGGCGCTCGACGTCGACGGCGCGGTGGACAGTGCGCGAGTGCGGGAGTCGATGCCGGACGTGGATCCGTCGCACTTCGTGCCACCGGCGGCGATATGCGACGAGATCGTACATCTGATCGGGCAGTCGAAGAGTGCGTGGACGTTCCAGGTCGATCTGCGAGCGTACGTGCAATGGCGGCCACGCGTCGCGCCGAAGAAGAAAGCCTGAGCGAGCCGGCGATCGAAAACCGGATGGACCACTCGCGCTCTCGGCTGAGCGGGTGTGGTCTTGCCGGCATCGAATATATAATGTTCGACGCGTCGGGGTGTGGCGCAGACTGGTAGCGCACTCGCTTGGGGTGCGAGTGGTCGCCGGTTCAAATCCGGCCACCCCGACCAAATCATATGTCTTGGAATTCAACTGCCAGTCAGCTTGAATGAATTGGATGAGTAACCCGATGCGAGCGATCTTCTCAACGGCTGCGATTGCCGTGATGCTGGCGGCCACGGCTTTGCAGGCGTCCGCAGGCGTGACGTGCAGGTCGAGTAACGGCTCAGAGCAGGACAAGCACAGTTTTACGGCGGGCCAATGCGAGGCGGATTCCGATGGCAGCGGCGGCAAGGCTATCGCGCACGGCAACGGCGCGGGCTCCAATGGCTACGCAAGCTCGCAGACGCTTGGCGTCGCGAATGCCAAGGCAGGTGCGCACTCGGCAGCGACCGCATACGCTTCAAGCGGAGGAGATGGAAAGGCAATTTCGGATTCGCGCAGCCTTTCGATGGTGGAGGCAACTGGCGGTCACGCCACAGCCGTTTCATCCTCCGGCGGCGACGCACAAGCGGATAGTTCGCCCGACTGTGTCGGGTACGCGTCCGCGAAACACGGTGGATCGTCAACGGCCTTTGCCAACAGCACAGGCAAATCAAACGCGACGGCAACTTCGGACAGCAGCGGGTCCGCCACGTCGAACGCGTCAGCCGAGTGCAGCGCCGAAGCGATGGCGGACACGAAGGGGGTCGCCAGCGCATCGTGTGGAAATAACGGCAGCATTGTGAGCGCTGAAGCAACCGGGGGTGCGACGGCGCAAGGCAGCGACTCTATGGCGCCAGTGTGCGATACCAGCAGCGGCGGCAGCGCCAGGGTCAGCAGCCCGATGGGAGATTGCGAGAGCCAATAGGCGCGATAGCTGAATAGAAATCCAGTCATCTCGAAACTCTCCAGCATCCGCTCTATCAGGCGGATGACGAGATTCCGGCGCGGCGGCAATTGCATGTCGCCTCGGACATCAAATTGGTCCGATTCGGTGTGTCATCGTTGACGATCAAAAGTGCGGACTTTGATGGCGGATTGAGACAATCGGTTGGCGGCGGTGTCCGACTCTGACGCGAATCGCTCGCGAAGCGAATAGAACGCGCCATAGCTGGCATCTGCCGCGTGGCCCAGTTACGGGCATCGAAGTTGCAGCTTTGCCGCTTGCATGCCGCAATTTCCCCATCATGCGCGGGCAGGCGCTCGCGGCATGGCGCAAATCCGCGCTATCGCGATCGGGCTGACCGTGATGCTTGCTGTCAGTGCGAGGGTGTTCGCATCCGAGTACGGGGTTGGCACCTATCGGCCGGGACAGGTCGATCTGTTTGCGGGCATGCTGCCGGCGCCGGGCGGCGTGCTGGTGAAAAATTATTTTCTATTTCAGGACGCGAGTCTTACCGCGCAACCCGAGAACGCGCCGCTGCGAATTCATACGCATACCATCACCTACACCGACGCGACGTTTATGACCTACACGACGCCGTGGCGGATTTTCGGCGCCAACTGGGGAGTGGCGGCGCTCGCGCAGACCCGGATCGCCGACCAGACGTTGAGGGTCTCGGTGATCGGCGGCCCCACTTCGACTCAACGCTCGACGGTCGGCGGCTTTGGCGATCTGATCGTGTCGCCATTGATGTTGAACTGGAACTTTTCGAAGTTTCACCTGGTCAGCGCGCTGATGTTCTATGCGCCGACGGGCAGTTACGACCGTCGCCGCATTATCGATATCGGGCTGAATCGATGGGCCGTGGAACCGGACGTGGGAGTGACGTGGCTGGACGGAGAAACGGGGCGTCACGCATCGCTGTTCGCGGGCTATACGATCAACACTGAAAATCCTTCGACTCACTATTTGAGCGGCGAGGAGTTTCACGCGGATTTCGTCCTCGCGCAGCATCTGCCGCACGGATTGGTTGCGGGAGTGGCGGGCTACGCGGTTCAGCAAACCACGCCCGACTCCGGCAGCGGTGCAACGCTGGGCGCGTTCAAAGGGCGGGTGATCGGACTCGGCCCGCTGTTGGGCGCCACCGTTCCAATCGGCAAACTACCGATCAGCATTTCTTTCAAGTACGACTTCGAATTCGCCGCGCAAAATCGATCGACCGGCAATGAGCTCTGGTTGGCGGCAGCCTTCCGGTTCTGAAGCCATGCAAGAGAACGGCGACGAGACCCACGATGCCGTGCGCGATGGTCCGGCCGAGAGCCAGGACCCGGTCGAGCGCGAGCACGCGTTGCTCGCGGCGGTGGTCCGAACCTCGGAGGACGCGATCATCAGCTACTCCACCGACTTCCGGATAACGAGCTGGAACCGGGGCGCGCAAAGACTGCTCGGCTACACGGCGGAAGAGGCGTTGGGCAAACATCCGTTCGATCTCTACATTCCGGCCGAGGCCCGCGCGATGGACGAGGCGAGGCTGATGACAGACCTCGCAGTCATAAGAGAAAACCGCGAAGCCCTGCGCCAGCTCGAAGTGCCAGTGCTCAAGAAAGACGGCACCCTGATCGAGGCGATGATTGTCGGTTGCGGAATCCACAACGCGCGGGGAAAGCTGGTGGGTTTGTCGACGATTATACGGGACATCACCGAGCGCAAGCGCGTCGAGCGTGAACGCGCGTCGCTCGCGGCGATTGTCGAGTGCTCCGACGACGCCATCTCCACCATCGCGCCCGACCTGCGCATCACGTACTGGAACCGCGGAGCCGAGAGAATGTTCGGCTTCACGGCGGCGGAATCGATCGGGCAGCCGTTTACGCAGAACATTGCGCCGGAGAACCAGGCGTGGGCGCGGGAAATCATCGATCGGCTGATGGCGCGACCGGACGAGGTGGTTCGCTTCGAAGGTCCGAACCTCAGAAAAGACGGCACTCTGGTGGAGGCATCCACAGCCTGTTTCGCGATCCGCGATCGCGAAGGAAGAGTGGTTGCCATCGCGGCTATCCAACGCGACATCAGCGAACGCAAACGCGCTGAGCGCGAAACGGAGACGCTGGCCGCGGTGGTCAACGCGTCGCAGGACGCGATCATAAACGTATCGCCGGAATTGAGGATTACGTCCTGGAATGCGGCGTCGGAAAAGGCCTACGGCTACACCGCCGAAGAGGCGATCGGAAAGGGTATCGAGCTGTTCGTTCCGCCCGACGAACTCCAGGAAACAATGGCCAGAGCCGGGCGCGTCGCTGAGACCGGGCAGTCGGCGTCGTGGGAACAACACGCCCGCAGGAGGGACGGCACTCCGTTCGTGTCCGCGGTAAATATATTTCCGATTCTCGATGCGGCCGGCAACGTTACAAGCGTGGCCGGCATTGGTCGCGATATCACGGCGATGAAGGAGACCGAGCGTCAACTGGTCGCCGCGCGCGAAGCCGCGCTGGCCGCTTCACGGGCCAAATCGGAATTCCTGTCCAGCATGTCGCACGAGATCCGCACGCCGATGACCGCGATCCTCGGGATGGCCGAGCTGCTGGCCGAAGGCGAGATGAATGCCGAGCAGCGCCGTTATGTCGAGATCCTGTGCAACAACGGCAATGCGCTGCTCGACCTGATCAACAGCATCCTGGATCTTGCCAAGGTTGAGAGCGGGCGGCTGACGCTCGAGCAAATCGGGTTCGAGCTGCGCGATCTGGTGGAGAAGTCGGCCCAGACGCTGGCGGTCCGCGCGCACGCGAAGCGGCTGGAGCTAATCGTCAGCATCGCGCCCGACGTGCCGGCGGCGGTGATGGGCGATCCGCTGCGGCTGCGGCAGGTGCTGATCAATCTGATCGGCAACGCGATCAAATTTACCGAACGGGGCGAGGTGCTGGTTTCAGTCGAGCGCGACCCCTCGCCGGGCGAGCCGCTGCGCCTGAAGTTCAGTGTTCGCGACACCGGAATTGGAATTGCGAAAGAAAAGCTGTCGGGCTTGTTTGCCGCCTTCGCGCAGGCTGACTCCTCGACCGCGCGCAAGTACGGCGGTAGCGGACTTGGGCTCGCGATCGTCCAGCGGCTGGTCAAACTGATGCAGGGCGAGGTCACGCTGGAGAGCGAGCTCGGCCAGGGGAGCATCTTCAGCTTCACGTCGCCTTTCGAGCCGCAGTCCGACGCGCCGGCCGCGCCGTCGTGGCCGGACCTGGCGCAAGTCCCGGTGCTGATCGTCGATGACAACCAGACCTGGCGCGCGGTTCTGCACCGGATGTTCAGCGGGCGCGGCGCCAACGTGACGGAAGCCGCGTCGTATGAGGCGGGCCTGGCCGCAATCCGGCAGGGCATCAGCGCCGGACGCGCGGCGCGCATCGTGATGCTCGACGATCGGATCGATTCGGCGGACGCTCACGCGATCGAAGAGCTGATCGCGGCGGCCTCGCATAGTGGGGCGTCGATCATCGCGATGATCGATTGCGACAACCTGGCCGCCGATGTTTCGCGGCTGAAATCCTTGAAGCTGAAGAGCTACCTGGTCAAGCCGATCGATACGAGCGAACTGGTGAAAGCGGTTCGCCAGGCGATCGCAGGCGACAGCCCTCATGTGGCACAGGATCAAAACCGCGGCGCGCGCGACGCGACCCAGCTGCCGATCGTCGACCGACCGATCAAAATTCTGTTTGCCGACGATTCGAGCGACAACCGGACGCTGATCCGCGCTTTTTTGAAGAAGACGCCCTATCGGCTCGACGAAGTCGAAAACGGCAGGGAGGCAATCGAGCGATTCATCGCTGCGGGCGACTACGACCTGGTGCTGATGGACATCCAGATGCCGGAAGTCGACGGATACACGGCGACGCGGGCGATTCGCGACTGGGAAAGCGAGCATGGCCGCGCGCGCACGCCGATAATTGCGCTGACCGCCTCGGTGTTCAACGAAGCGGTCCGGCTCACGCGCGCGGCGGGTTGCGACGCGCACGTGGGCAAGCCGATCAGCAAGGCCACCCTGCTGCGCGCGATCTACGATGCGGTGCGAGCTTCCTCGCAGTTCACGTTGGGCGGAGAGCTCAGGTGAACGAGTGGCTGAATCGCGTTTGCGACTTTCAGCGCGTATCCATCAACCCGACTAGGGGTTCAGCGACTTGATAACCTCCGGCCCCTTCATGGAAATGCTGGTGATGTCCCTGGCATCGAGCGGCATTTTCATCAGATCCACCGAACGAATCTGGCTGTTCTCGTAGGTCCGGAAGTAGAATCGCTTCGTCTTCAGATCGGAGGCGCTCGTCCAGATAGTATGGTCGGAGACGATGTTGCCATGGGCGTCCTTCTCTGCCTCGCGGGCCGCGCCTTCGGGAATGTCGAAATTGTTCAAAATGTGGAACGCTTGAAGCACTGTCTCAGCGCCGGTCGCCGCAGGAATCACGGACGTGCTGTAGGCGACGGCGCGGACAAACCGCGACGGCGGAGTGAAGTCGCCCGGCATCCCCAGCATCCCGGTGCCCTGGCCAAGCGCGGTCAGCTTGACGCGGCCGACTTCCAGCGGCGGTCTATTCACCATTGAGAAGTTCACATAGTTGCGAAGATTGGTCATGTGCCAGTCGAAGGTCGGCGAATTGGTCATCACACCGATCAAGTTGTCGTGCAGGTGGAGCTTTCCTTCCACATATTCAATCACGATGCTCTTGCCCGAGGCGTCATGAACCGCGAAGTGGATCGGCGGCACGAAGCCCCACTGCTTGAAGACGACCTCGGCGACCACGATGCTTCCGATGTTCTGTTTTACCTCATCGACGGTCGCGAAATTTTCCAGAATCCAGGAACCAACCTGCCAGGGCGCGATCGTCCTGCGCGTCTCGGCAGGGTTGTATCTCGCGTAGCCGGCGGTCGTGGGAAAATAGAATAAGCCGACGGCCAAGCCCTTTTCATTGAGGCCATCGAACAAATACGGCAACCCGACACCGTTAGCGCCGAGCGAAGCATACTTGGAGGTCCACCCAAGGCCGTTCTCGCCCTGCGGTGTGGTGCCGGTCCGCGCATAGCCACGCGGCACCATGAGCACGTTGGAGTCCAGATCGATTCCGAACTCGAGGGTGCGCGCGTAGACGACGGTGCCGTCGCCGGCGACGAGCTTGATGCCGGTGCAGGCCTGCCCGATCTTCGCGAACAGCAGCGAACCGAGGAGGAAGGCGACGACATACATCACTGTGCGATGGTTGATGCCGATGCCGGTAGTTTTCATTAGGTGCGTCCTTCTTATGACGGTGCGATCGGATGCGGTTCTCATGCAGGCGATGTGATGCGGTTCAGATCCGTTCGGGTGCTTATGCATCCGCCGCCCCCTGCGCGCAGTTGTGTGCGCGCACGCCCAGCCGTCCAGCATTTCGGCAATATTCAGAGATGCCTGGCGACTGAATGGACTTTCAACTTCCGCCGACTCTCCTACTCCAAAACTCGTGCCGGGGGCCGTGAGTTAGCGGGCCTACCGCAAGCAAAATGAGCAGCGCAGGGACGGATAACAGAAGGCAAAAGAGTGTGTCGGAATCGAGGATGTCTTAAATTGACCGGTCAAAAGATCCGCGACCGATCAGGAATCGACTCAGGTGAGCCTGGCCCTCGCCGGGAACGCAGCAGGTTTTCTGCTCGCGGCTCCGGCCAAGTCGCCAAAGGTCAGGCGGGACGGCGTATCTCGGTGCGGCCGCCGCCGAAGTATAGATAGTGGCAGGGCTCGTCGACGAGCAGGCGATGCCAGATTCCCTGCGGCACGATGACCACCTGGCCAGCCTTGACCGGGACCTCCGCCGGGCCGTCGTCAAGCTCCAGCGACAGCCGAAAGGCGCCGGAGATGAGGTAGAGAACCTCGTCGGCGTCGAGATGGCGTTCGCCGCCATGATCGCCGCTCTGGTCTTGCCGGCTCTCGCCCCAAAGGAGGCCGTCCACCGCGGGATCCCAGACCATCGTGTGGGCAAGCCTCGTGACGTTGCTGAAATCTTTGGGGAGGAACTCCGCCGAGCCGCGAGGACGGAGGTGAACGTGAACGTCGGAGAGAGTCATGACTTTGGATTTTGCCATCACAAAAAAACCTCGGGTTCGAGCCTCGACCGACTGTAAGCTCAAAGTGCTTCGCGCTCAAGAAACTCACACAAAGGCAGATGGCAGCGCCCTTCTGGTTCCAGAGCTACAGTGGCTTGATTTCAGGGACGAAAAAAAGACCGTGCGAGTCGTCCCACCGGTTCCCGTAAAACCTTTAGTGGTGAGGCCGACTCGCACGGCGGAGGCACAGATTTGGTCAGGCGGGATTGGCTTTGGCCGAGAGCGTATCCCTTCCGAGCTTTTTGGAGTTCCGCGCGAAATAGATTGCCCCGTACACTCCCCATACAACGGCGAGCGCAACCGCCATCAGCGGTTCCTTGGCACTGCCCAGGCCCTCAATCGGACCGATGATGTAGAATGCCATGCAGGCGAGATTCGCGACCGCGCCAAACAGGGGAATCGCCATGTGTTTGAGGCCGTGGAATTCGTGGCGTTCCTGATAGGCGATCATGCAAATCACGTTGGTCAGGCCATAAGTGATGAAGATGCCGAAGTTGGATATCAGCGTGACCAGCGCGAGGCCGTTGGGCAGTGCTGCCAGGTACGCGTTGGAGCTCATCCCGGCTGCGTACCATATGTTGTGCGGAAGGGTGGCGATAGTTTTATCGTCGGGAGCTGAGCCGCCGGCGAAGTAATAGAGGGCGCCGATTGCCCCGAATATCGCGGAGACGACTGCGAGCGTCCAGATGGTGCGATGTGGCGTGAGGTTTTCGCCGTGCAGCAGACCGAAGTGTTCCGGCACCTCTTTGTCACGGCCCATCGCGTAGGTCACGCGCGCGCCGGTGTTGATACAGGCCAACGTTGTGCCGATCAGGGCCAGGAACACAGTGATGGCTTCGAGAACCATGAAGGCCTGTCCATGGCCGCCCAGCATCGAGTTCCCGATTATCACCATCATGTCGCCGATGGGCGCTGCCGATCCCTTCGCGTCGTTCAGGCTGTAGGCGCTGCTCATAAAGTAGTTCGCGGCAAAATATTCGAACATGTACATGATCAGGCCCTGGATGAGCAGGGAGAGCAGCACGCCGCGGGCGATGTCCTTCTTCGGATTTTTCGCCTCTTCGCCCAATGAGGTAATGGATTCAAATCCGCATAGCAGGAAGATTGCGATCGTCGCCTGCAGCATCACGCTGTTAAAGCCATGCGGTGCTACGACCGACCAAGCGGAGGGATGCGCTGGCGCGTCTCCGCTGAAAGCATAGTGCAACACCTTCTTGGTGCCGTCGAGCGCCATTCCCGTCGAGCCTTCCGGATGCCCGAAGCGATACGAGATCGCCATCACACTGAAGAAAAGCAGCGCCAGGATCTGGATGGCGTTGATCGCGAGGTTTGTCACCGTCGACGCCTGGACTCCGCTGTACGCGATGTAGGAGATCGCAAAAGCGGAGATAATCGCGACCAGCGCCATGAAGACCGGACCGGGAGTCCCGGAGTTGATGCTGTCAGGGAAAAAGACGCCAACGATGTAGCCGATCATGATGCCGATGGTGGCGGCCATCGCGCCCGGATAGACCCAGTAATAGAGATGCGAACCCCATCCGAGAACGAATTTAGCCATTCGCGCGAACCTGAAGTTCTTCGAATGGTTGAGGAACGCCTGCTCGGCGAACAGGTAGGAGCTTCCGGCGCCGGGGTAGAGCTTCGCCAGCTCCGAGTATGAGACCGCAGTCGCGAAGGCGAGCGCCAATGCGGCCAGAATCCCTGCCCACATCGACATTCCCGAGGGGTAGGAGTACCCGGCCTGGACCACGAAGGTGATCCATAGGAACGCTCCCGGCGCGATCAGCGCCATCGCGTTGACAGTGACACCGGTTAGTCCCAGTGTCGGTTGCATCTTAGCTTCTGTTGATTCGGCCATCCTTACACCTTTGTGTTGGGCGCATCATTGCGCGTTGCACTAAAGTCCCCGCGTGCTTCTATGTGAGTGATCAGCAATCGCCAATCGCTCTTGCGCGGACGGCAGCAGGAACTATGCCACCAAGCGGTCGTTCGAGTGGTAAAAAGAGCGAGAAAGGTGGGCTAGCAGCGAGGTGTTGATAGCATTACAAAATGAAATGCCAGCGAGTCTTATACGAACTATGGTCCGTTCATCGACAATGCATCATACAAGATGATGGATTTCTTTCTGCAACATACTAAAAGGAGCCGGCAGTTTCCGAATTGTTCTGAGACGGTTATCCGACGTCGACTCGCAGTCATACTTGCTGCAAGTTTTTTGTGCAATGCCAAATGAAGAGGCGCTCCACCGCTGCACTAGCGCGGCGCGGCGCTGAGGAACTCGAGGACGACCTCCTTGAACCGCTGGTCTGCCGGGGCGGTCATATGGTCGCGGCCTTCGAGCATCAACAGGCGCGCTGCCGGGATCATCTTCGCGAGCGGCTTCGGATCGCCGATCGCGTTGTCGTTGGCTCCTACTACGATCAGCACCGGCAGCCGCACTGCCGCGAGTTTGGCGGGATCGAACGGCGACCGCTCGGCGTCGATCAGCGCGGCCAGCGCCTTCAGGTCGTTGGGCATCGACTCGGCGAATCGCCGGTACGCCTTCGCTACGGCACTCTTAATCGTTGCCGGATCGTCGGCGCGATATGCCTCGGCGATCGCATCGCGATCGGCTTTGTCTTCCAAACCGTCGTCGTACGCGATTCCGCCCAGGACGATTGCGCGGAAGCGGTCCGGATGCGACAACATCAGCTCGATCGCGATGCTCGCGCCCATCGAGTAGCCCATCAGGAGCGCGCGCGCGATGCCAAGATGGTCCATCAGGCGCGTCACGTCGGCTCCCATGCTCGCGTAGCCGTACGCCTCGCGCGCGAGCGGCTTGTCGCTGAGCCCGTGCCCGCGCACGTCGGGCGCGATCACGCGATATTTCGCCGACAGCATCGCAATCCACCCGGTGCCGCCCCAGTTGTGGTCCGCCATGGAAGCAAAGCCGTGCACCAGGATGACGGCCTCGCCGGCGCCGGCGTCATGGTAGTGAATCCGGACGCCCGCTGAATCGAAAAACGGCATTGTGGTGTCTCCCACGTACCAAAAGTGACGGAATCCGCCGCCGCGGCGACCTCTCGTGATACCTTAATCGTTGGCGGGCGTATCTGTATAATGGCGCTAGCGATGGCGACAGACCTGGAAAACGCGCGCGCGCGGATGGTGCTCGAGCAACTCGAACGCCGCGGGATAAAAGATCCGCGCGTGCTCGCCGCGATGCGCACCGTCGCCCGCCATCGATTCCTTCCCGCCGAACTTCACGAGCACGCCTACGATGACGGCCCGCTGCCGATCGGCGACTCGCAGACTATTTCGCAACCGTACATGGTCGCTCTGATGAGCGAGGTCGCCGAGCTCACGGGTGCCGAGAAAGTTCTCGAAGTCGGCACCGGGTCGGGCTATCAGACCGCGGTGCTCGCGCGCCTCGCGCGCACCGTCTATTCCGTCGAGCTCAATCCACATCTCAACGATCGCGCCGGCGTGATTCTCAACTCGATGGGCTTCAGCAACATCAGTCTCCGATGCGCCGACGGCTCGGACGGATGGCCCGAGGAGGCGCCCTTCGACGTCGTGATGGTGACGGCGGCGATGCCGGGAATCGCGCTCCCGCTGCTGAATCAATTGACTCCGCAGGGAAGCTTGATCGCGCCGATCGGCGAAGACGACCTCCAGACCCTGGTGCGCATCAGCCACAAGACGGGTCATTGGAGCGAGGAATATTTCGGCGAGTGCCGCTTCGTGAAGATGACCGGCAAGCTCGGCTTTCAGCATTAGCGCACTGATAATTCGCGGCCCGCAGGATGCGGTGCGAGGCGGTGACGGACGGCGGATGATGTGATCGAGCGGGGGATGACAGGGACACAGTGGATTCTGCGCGCGAGCGTGGCGCTTGCGCTGGCATCGTTGATCGCGCTGGCGGGATGCGGTGACAGCTCGCCGCCTTCGACCTCTATTCCCGCCGTTTCGCAGCGCCCTGTCACTCACGTCGTCGTCGCGGGCGACACCCTTTACCGTATCGCAAACGAATTTGGCGTCGGCGTCGGACGCTTGATGGCGGCCAACGGGCTCAGCGATCCGCGCGAATTGCGCGTCGGCCAGGTCCTGACGATTCCGGGTGCGTATCGGGCCGCGTCGATGGGGTTCGCGTCGCGCGGGGTGCATCCGTACACGGGAGAGCGCGAATCGCGGCAATTCCAGTGGCCTGTGGCGCAGGGAGTGGTGTCGTCGGGATTTGGAATCCGCAACGGCGCGATGCACTCCGGCGTTGATATCGCGGCCCCGGCCGGCACGCCAGTGCTCGCCGCCGATAGCGGCGTGGTGATTTTTTCTGGCACCCTGCACGGCTACGGCAACACCGTGATCATTCGCCACGACGATAGTTACGCGACGGTCTACGCTCACAACGAGCGCAACCTCGTCAGCGAGGGCGCGCGGGTCGCGTGTGGACAGCAGATCGGCGAGATCGGACGCTCCGGGCGCACGACCGGCGCCAATCTCCACTTCGAGGTGCGCCGCGACAACGTCGCCAGAGATCCGCTCGCCTTTCTGCCCGAGCCCGCAACTTCCGGCGGCATCAGCTTTGCCGCGGCCGGCGGCAGCTAGTATCGTTGACCACCGCACGCGAGAATCCTGAGAGCAGTGCGATGGAAATCAACGATGACCGTAGAAGAAATCAAAAAACTGATTCGTAACATTCCGGACTTCCCCAAGCCGGGGATAATGTTCAGGGACTTTACGCCGCTGATCGCCGATGCGCGCGGTTTCGCCGCGGTGGTCGATCAGTTGGCACAGCCTTACCTCGGGAAAGTCGACGCCGTGCTCGGAATCGAGTCGCGCGGCTTTATCGTCGGCGCACCGGTCGCGTATCGACTGGGCGTGGGCCTGACGATCGCACGCAAACCGGGCAAGCTCCCGTTCCACACCTACGACCAGGCGTACGATCTCGAGTACGGCAGCGCGTCGCTGCAGATCCATCAGGACGCGCTCAAAGGCTCGGGTCGCGTGCTGCTGGTGGACGACCTGCTGGCGACGGGGGGCACGGCGGCCGCGGCGCTGCAACTGGTCAAGAAGATCGGTGGAAACGTGATCGGATGCGCGTTCGTGGTCGAGCTCGACGCGCTCAAGGGACGCGAGCGCCTCGCGCCGGTCAACTGCTTCTCGCTGATACACTATGATTGAGCGATGCCGACCTCGACGGACAATCACGCGCCGCATGCGAATCCGGATTCGGATCAGCGCCGCCTTCTGATCGTTCTCGGCGTCGCGTCGGTTTATTTCCTCACCGAGCTCATCGGCGGTTATCTGACGGGCAGCCTGGCCCTGCTTTCCGACGCGGTCCACATGCTCACGGACATCGCGGCGCTTTGCCTCGGCCTGCTGACGCTATGGATCTCGAGGCGGCCGGCGTCGTCGGCGAAAAGCTACGGCTATCTCCGCGCGGAAATCCTCGGCGCTCTGCTCAACGGCCTGTTCCTGTGGGTGCTCGTGGTCTTCATCTGGATCGAAGCGTTCGGCCGTCTGCGAGACCCGCGCCCGGTTTCAGGCTTGGGTGTGATGGCAATCGCACTCATCGGAATCGGCGTAAACACCTTCTCCGCGTGGATGACCTCGACCGACCCGCACGGCGGGCACAAGACTGGGATGGCGATGCGCGCGGTATTCGTTCACGTCATTTCCGACCTCGTTGGATCGGTTGGCGTGCTGGCCGCCGGCGCGCTCACCTATTTCACCGGATGGATGCAGGCCGACCCCGCCGTGAGCATATTGATCGGAGTGCTGGTGCTCTATGGTTCGTGGGGCCTGGTGCGCGAGGGCGTGGACATCCTGATGGAATCGGTGCCGCGGCACATCGACCTCGACGAAATGCGCACGGACCTGCTCGCTGTCACCGGCACCAGGGAAGTTCACGACCTGCACGTCTGGTGCCTGACGACCCGCCAGATCGCGCTTTCGGCGCATGCGGTGGTCGCGGCCGACGCGGATCGCGATCGAGTGCTCGCCGAGATGTGCAGTCTGCTGCAAACCAAGTTCGACATCCACCATCTGACTCTGCAGCTCGAATGCGACAATCGCCGCCAGCACGAACCAGAACATTTCTGATCGCATGAATACCGAAAAGACAATTTTCTACGACATCAACACGCAGCGCGACTTCATCCTGCACGACGGCAAGTTCCACATTGAGGGCGCGGAGAAGCTCGTGCCGGTGTGGAAGGCGATTACCGATCTCGCTCGCGATCAGAATGTGCGCATCGTCTGCTCGGTCGATTGCCACGTCCCCGGCGACCCGCAGCTGAAGAGTTGGGGCGGACAGTATCCCGATCACTGCATGGCGGGTACGCCCGGCCAGCAAAAGATCGACGAGACCCAGCCGCTCAATCCGCTCATGCTGGAAAACAAGGAATACTCCACCGACGAAATTCAAAAGATCCTCGATCACACAGGGGAGATCGTCTTTCGCCGCCAGGAGTTCGAGAAGCTTGCCGGCAGTCCGCACTTGAGCGCGATCCTGCGGCTCGTCCTGCGCCCCTACCAGGACATCGTGATGTACGGCGTGTACACCGAGGCGTGCGTCGAGCGCGGGATCACCGCGCTCATCGGTGTCGGCCCGAAACTCCACCTGGTACGCGACGCGATCGCAGTCATCGGCGGCGAATCCCCGACCTTCAACGAGAAATTGCAGCAGGAAGGCGTCGAGCTGATTTCTTTCGGCGAGTTGAAGCTGCAGATGCTCAACTGATGGCTCCATCGGAACCGGTCGAGCCGCACATCGAAGAGGCCGCGCCGGAGTTCTACGACGAGCCCTGGGTCACGCCACCATTTCAGCCGCTCCGGGCGATCGGCTCGGTCGTCCTGATCGCGTGCGGCTTCGCGCTCTACGAATACGTGCTGGTGTCGTTCTGGTCGGTGCCGTGGATGGGCATTCACGAACGAATTCCGTGGCCCGCGTTCGCGATACTGGCCTCCGCGATTGTGCTCTCGATCGCGGCACTGCGGCTCGCGCTGGGGCTCGCTTCGCCGCACTCCAAGCTCGGCTTCGGCCTGTTCGCATTCCTGGCATGCATCGTCGTTGGCGCGGGCGGCGGGCGATTCGTCAGCTACGCGATGCGCGTAACGGTGAATCCGCCGTTCACGCTGAAGATCGCGGTCGGACAGCAGTTCCCCGGCTTCAAACTCCCCGATCAGACCGACTCGGTTCGCATTGGACCCGTCGATGCGCCGGCCACGTTGATCTATGTATATCGCGGAGACTTCGATCCGTTCGCGCGCTTCGAGCTCGCCGAATTAACCGCACACGCGGACGATTTTCAGCGCGCCGGCGTCGACGTGTATGCCATCAGCACTGATCAGCTCGAACGATCGAAAATGCTCGCGGGTTTTCTTCGCACGAAAATCCCGCTGCTGAGTGACAACGGCGAATCGATCCTCGCCCCGCTCGGCCTCGTGCAACATCATCGCAACGGCGAGCCCGACAACGCGATACCGGCGTTTTTTGTCGTCGATCGAGATGGAGTCGTGCGATGGATCTTTACGTCGCCGTACTATCGCGAACTGCCGAGGGCCGATACTCTGCTCGACGCGGCAAAATCGGTCATTGCCGGCGAGTCGACGACGCGTTCAGGGCAGACAGCATCGCCGCAGTAGTCAGCGCAGGAGAATCGGCGGCAAATATCGCGCCGATCGACGCGACTCCGGCGGGCCGTGCCGTCAGATCCGCTGATGCGAACAACTCGCGCGCGCGATCGGGCGTGATGCCGCCGAGTGCGTAGACCGGAATCGCGCCCGCGCCGCAGGCCGCCTTGAGGCCGCTCGCACCCCACGCCGGCCGGGCGGCGGGCTTGGATAGCGGGTCGAAGATAGGGCCGAAGACCGCGAAGTCGGCGCCCTCGCGCGCGGCGCCGGCAACGTCGGGAGGCGAGTGACTCGATACTCCTATCAGTCGAGTGGGCTCGAGCAGCTTGCGCGCCATGCTCACGCCGATGGAATCGAATGGAAGATGGACGCCGTCGGCATTCGATGCGATTGCCACGTCGACGCGATCGTTCACGATCAGCGGCGCGCCGGCACGCGTGCAGATTTCCCGAAGGCGGAGCGCCAGTTCGTAGAGCTCGCGCGCGGGTAAATCTTTTTCGCGGAGTTGCAACGCGACCACGCCGGGCGGCGCCGCAGTTAGCGCGGCCTCGCACGCCGCGACGAGATCGCCATTCCTGACGACGCGGCGATCGGTGATGAGATAGAGCCGAAAGCTGACGCGCGGCCGCGACGACAACTTCGGCTACCCTATGAGGCCGGTGAGCGGGCTCGACGCGGTCGCGTAGAGCTTGCGCTCGATTCGGCCGGCGCGATACGCGAGGCGGCCGGCCTCGACGGCGAGCTTCATCGCGCGCGCCATCGCGATTGGATCTTTCGCGCCCGCGATAGCGGTATTCATCAGCACACCGTCGCATCCGAGCTCCATCGCCTCGGCGGCGTCGGACGCGGTGCCGACGCCCGCATCGACGATCACCGGCACCTTGGCCTGCTCGATGATGATCGCGAGATTGAATGGATTGCGGATTCCAAGGCCTGAGCCAATCGGCGCCGCCAGCGGCATCACTGCGACGCATCCGAGCTCCTGGAGCCGCAGGCAGGTAACGGGATCGTCAGTGACATACGGCATCACCTTGAATCCTTCCTTGACGAGGACGCGGGCCGCTTCGAGCGTTGCGGCGACGTCGGGGAAAAGCGTCTGCTTGTCGCCGATCACCTCGAGCTTGACCAACTCGCCGACTCCGACCTCGCGCGCGAGGCGGCAAGTGCGAATCGCCTCGTCGGCGGTGAAGCATCCGGCGGTGTTGGGAAGAATCTGGTAGCGCTTGGGATCGAGATAGTCGAGCAGATTTTCCTCGCCGCGGTCGGTGATGTTCACGCGCCGCACGGCGACCGTCACGATCTCGGCGCCGCTTTCCTCGACCGCCGCCCTGGTCTCGGCGAAATCGCGATACTTGCCGGTGCCGACGATGAGCCGCGACTTGAATTTCTTTCCGCCCAACTCAAATGAAGTGTCCTGCATATTTTTAGTGTCCATGCCCTTAGTAACGGCACTCAGCCGCCGCCGACGAAGTTGATTATCTCGACGTGGTCGCCCGCCTTCACGATCGTCGCGTCGTAATTTGCCCTGGGCACGATCTCGCGGTTGATCTCGACGGCCACGCGGCCGCGGCGCATGTTGAGGCGCTCAAGCAGTGCGGTTAGCGGAGTGTCGGCGTGGAGCGGGTATGGGTCGCCGTTGAGTGTGATTGAAGTTGCGATGGAGTCCGGCATTATTGAGCCGCTTCCCTGGTGTGGGGAAGCGGCCCAGGCGCAGCCGCGAACGTTGCGCCGTTGGCTTCCCTACGCCGGCATTACCCGGATCAGGTTCGAGGGGTTCTCCCGCAGGAGCTCTCAGTGCGTGTTACGCACACCCCCAGCCTGGTTTGACTATACGACTACGGCGGCGAAGTGTCAAAAAACGCGCGCTGAGAATTACTTGGTGTAATCGAAGATTTCGTGTTCTTCGGTCAGGAAGATTGAGGAACGTTCGAAGTCTATGAATTTTGATTCGTCTTCCAGGAGTGCGCGGGCCGCTTCTGCGCTTCCTTTGGGTTCGGCGGCGCCAGTGAAGTCTTCCAGCGTGTCCCACCATACTTCTGTGATTCCGTCGCAGGTCTCTTTCATTTTGGGGCGGGTGTTTCTGATCTGCCGGCCCGCGTCTTCGAAGACGGTGTGGCTCTGGACGTATTTTTTTGCGCGCATCGATTTCGCGAAACTGCGCACCAGCGGTCCATGCTTCTTCAGCCAGTACTCGTGGAAGTCTTTTTCCGAGATGTCAGCACGCTTTCGGACTACGTAGACAAGTTTGATCATAGCATCCTCATTTTTCGGGCCGACGATCGCGAATCTCATCGTTAGTATGCGCCACCGTGACTAGTCAATTCATCGTCTCCAACTGGACGGTTCCATTCTGAACTTGCGCTGGGCGTGGCTCGTCTCTATATGTCGCTACTACAATGACGAAATCAGGCGACGACTCTCGCGATAACGATGCCGGCGGCGAGCCTGCGATCCCGGAGGCGCTGGCGAAGATCGCGAAGGAGCGTGGATGGTCGGCCGAGCTGACGCGCCGTATCGCCAACGCACGCGTGCCGCTCTCGTCGCTCTATTCGTGGACCTGGTTTGGCCTTTCGCCGGAGCAGACGGCCGCGCAACTCAAGTGGTACGAGCGGATGACGACCGGCGACTTGCGCGCGCGCGACGCGACCTATGCCGACAACGAGGAATTCTCCGCGCTGTGGTCCGATTCGCCCGAGGAGATCGCCGGCTGGGAAATTATCGTCGAGCGCGGACCCGACGCATTCGCGCAATTCAGGCTGCAGCAGAATGTTCAAATCCCAATCCTGTTGATCGGCCCTGAAATCGTAGCGTGCTGCGCGTTTTCGCGGCGCAAGGTGCTGATCGGCGGGCGCCCCTTTTCGGTGCAATACGGACAGGCGCTGCGGGTGCGGCGCGCCTATCGCCGGCTCGGCTATGGGGACCAGGTGCGCCGGCTCGCGATGCCGCCCGGAATGGCGCGCCCGTCGGTCGGCCAATACGACATCATGCGCTCGCAGAATTTTGCGGTGGTGAACTGGTGGCAGAAGTACAGCCCGCAATTTTTCGAAAACACGCCCACGCGCGAAGGCTCGGTGCCGGGTCTGCCGATTTCCGTCGCGCAATTTCCCGCCGACGCGCAAGGCGACGACGATCGCGCGATCCGCCCGGTCCGGCGCGAGGATCTGGCGGCGTGCGTCGCGCTCATCAATCGCACTCATGCAGGGATGGACCTGTTCCGGCCCTACACCGCCGAGTTTCTCGAAGACGTGCTCGACGAAGGCTTCTGGGGCGAGCGTCCGAAGCCGACCGGCAATCCCATGATGGACTGGTGGAAGAGCGTCTACGGATGGACCGATTACTTCGTGCTCGAAGAGGCGGGACGCATCCGCGCGTGCGGCGGCTTGTGGGATCGCGGCCGCGATATGCGCGAGCAGTGGCGCAGGATTGGCGGCGATGAGCATCGATTGATCGCGATCGCGTGCGTGCTGGACTTCGGCTACGAAGACGGATCCGAGGAGTGCATGGCGCGCCTGCTCCGATGGATGATCGGGCGCGCACATGAGTTAGGCCGCGAGTACCTGGCGATTCCGATCGAGCATCTCCCGAAGCTTGCCGCGATGATGGAGAAATCGCGTCCCGAGCCCGACACTCGCGCCTTGCGATGGGGCCTGAAGGAGCCATCGATCACGCGCCCCTATACGGACCTGCGCTACTGGTAGTGCGAAGAGCTTGATAGCCTTCCGCTTAGCTGCCGTTGAGTACGGTTGTGGCCTGGTTCAGGCGGTCGCTGTATGCATTTAGCGCGTCGGCGGTTAGTTTGGCGTAGCGGTTGGCGTCGGACCAGCGGCGGTCTTCGATTGCCTCGCGGACTCCGGGTAAGGTTTTAGCTTCGTAGCCGGTGTAGCGACCGGGGGCATAGATCAAATTCTTGTACCAGTCCCGACCAGGCAAGCCTACATTTTCGGGCGCCAAGGTCTGGTCTATGTTGATCATAAGGGCCTGCACTTGTGCTATCTGGGAGCTGGATAGGTGTGAGGCGTTTTTCGCCAGCGCATCGTCATAGGCTTTGGCGGTGCGCTTCAGGCGATCGACGGCGTCTTCCAGTGCCGCGAACTCTAGATGGGGGACGCGGTCGAGCGCCGTGGGCAGGCCGCTCGACTTGGTGGGGTCGGCGGCCAGCTGGAACGCGCGGTCGTGTAGGAGCTTAGACTGAGTCTCGGCCTCCTCGCGCTCGTCATCGGCGAGCTTCTTAACTTGATCCAGATAGTCCGAGACAGCATTCGCGAAAGCGGTTGCATCCTGGAGAGGGAGATCGGAATCGGCTGCACGCAGCACTATTCGGCCGACCGTTTTAGCCAGCATCGCATCGTACACGAAGCCCGGATCGACGAAGCGGCTGTGATGCTCGAAAGTGTCATAGCGAGAGTGGTAGACGCCGCCGGACTGTCCCTCTTCGCCGAAGCCGACATCCAGCACCGGCAGACCCAAGTGATCGAGAAATGCTGAAAAGTCGGAGCCCGACCCCAGCGCCTCGATCGGAAAGTCCTTATCCGGGTCCGCCGCGATCTTCGCCACAGCCCTCAGGTGCTCGCTGGCACCAGGTGCGAGCGCAGCTACACGCACTTTCGCGCGCAGCCGCTGGCCAATAGAAACACCGGTCTCAGGATCGATTACGTCGGCGGCGACTTCGTTCACCAGGTGCTGGAAGTCCTGGCTTCCACCCACCTCCAAAAAGCCGCGTCCGTTCGAGTCCGAGTTGATGTACAGGACAACCTTCTTTTTAAGTTCGGCGGCGTGATCCTCCGCCCATTCGGTCGATCCCAGAATCATCGGCTCCTCGGCGTCCCAACTGGTGTAAACGATCGTGCGTTTGGGCTGCCAACCCTGCCTGGCGAGACCGCCAAAAGCCTTGGCCTCGGCAAGCAGCGCGACCTGGCCCGACAAAGGGTCGGTGGCGCCGAACACCCAGCCGTCGTGATGATTGCCGCGCACTACCCACTGGTCCGGCCAGGTCGAACCTTTCATGCTCGCAATGACGTCATAGATAGGTTGTTGCTGCCAATCGGACTTCACTGCCAGATGGACTAACGCGGGCCCCGGTCCTACTCGATAGGTTATAGGCAGCGCCCCGCGCCATGCTTGCGGAGCTACGGGGCCTGCGATGGCCGCCAGAAAGACCTGAGCGTCGGCATAGGAAATAGGTATAGTGGGAATCTTTATTATGGTAGGCGCGTCGGACGTCTTCAGGCGCTTCGCATCCTTAGTCGCACCGATCCCGGGCGTCAAGGGATCGCCAGGATAGAGACTCATGTCGAGCACGGATCCGCGCTGCACACCGTGGGGCGGACGCATAGGACCGTTAGGATAAGTCTCGTCGACGGAATAACCGTCCTGGGCCGGGTCAGAGTATATGATGCAGCCAATCGCGCCGTGATCCTGTGCGAGCTTGGGCTTCAACCCGCGCCATCCGGCGCCGTAGCGGGCGATGACGATTTTGCCCTTGACGCTTACACCGAGTCGCTCGAGAGTCTTATAGTCGTCGAGCATCCCAAAATTGACGTATACGAGGCCGGCGGTGACGTCGCCGTCGCGCTGGTAGTCGACGTAGGCGGGAAGCGCGGGATCGGTTGCCGTCGCGCTGGAGTCGCCGGGAATGGGTGGCTCCTGCAGCGTGGCGCTGAACTTTTGTGGGGCGACCAGCTCGAGAGTCTCCGTGATAGGAGTGGGGTACAGCACCCAGAAAGTCTCGATGTGCGCATCCCAGCCCCAGCTCTTGAACCAGGCGAGGATTTGGTCGGCGTTAGTCTTGTCGTGCGGCGAGGAGACATGGTTCGGCTGGGCGGCGAGCAGCTTCATCCAGTCGCGCAGATCGTCCGGGTGAATGAGCGCGTCGAAACTGCGCTCGAGCGTGGACTCGTTGGGAGAGGGCGGGGCCGGCGCGCCGAAGGCCGCGCTCATGCACAGAAAGACCGCCGTCGCGAGCGAGACCAGAATCTTCCAGGACGGCCGCCCAGCCCGTCGATCGCGAAGCGTTCTTACGCAGATGGCGGTATCAGGGGTCAGTAGCCTTTCTCGGGGATTACTGTGTTCTTGTTGCCTCCGGTCTCAGGACCGTGGCAGGCCGCAACCTGATCCACCTGGGCATTCAAGTTAGATGCGATCTGAGCGTCGGTCTGTCCGGCCGCGACCTGGGTTTTCACAACGTCGCAATCGACAGGTACATTCGACGCGGAAAACATCGAACACCCTGAGAATGTCAAGACCGTGATCAACAGCCCCGATGCGGTTGAGGTCCAGAGAGTGCTGCGTATCTTTTGCGGCATGATTTTTCTCCCGGCGATCGTAATCCCCGTACGGTTTGCCCTCATATCACGCGTCAACAAAACCAACGGCGCACTCTTATCATTTGTGGCCAGACTTCGAAAGCCGGAAAGGTATGAAAAGTCGATGGTCGATCGAAGTCGTCGCGATATTTTTTGGGACTCGCCGTTCGGCTTTTGAATCGCGGGAACCAAATCTCACGCGCGTGAGTTCAGCAGGGAGCCGGATCGTGAATTCGATGATCGCCGATCCTGTATTTTTTACTGGAAGGAGAATTCGGGATTGGCATTCGGGGGACATCGAGTAGCGACCACGCTTGCGATCGCGATGATGCTGTTCATCGCGCCTCGCATCGCCCTTGAGGAGGAAGATGGCAGCAAGGCCAACGATCTCGTTCAGTTTCGACAGGAAATCACCACGCTCAAAGGCTCTGAGGCGGCTGAACGCAAGCGCGTCGAGCAAGACGAAAGGCGCATCGAGGAGCTGGAGAAGCAGCTAAAAGGCCTCGAAACACAAAATCAGAAGATCGGGAAAACCGCGAACACATTGGAAATCAACGATACTAAATTCATGAGCGACACCGATCAAAAATTGCAGGAACTGCAGACTCAAGTCGCTGCGAAGACTTCGCAGGCAGATTTCCAATCAGAAATGAGCCAGTACCTCGGCGCGCATCAGTTCACACTCACCGGCGCGGCGGCAGGCACCTTCATCTACGATAAACAGACCGCGCAGAACACCTTCTCGCTCCAGTTCGAGCCCCTCATCCTATATCGGCTCAACGACTGGATTCTATTCGAGGGTACGATCCAGGCTTCGCTGCCACCGGGTTCGGGAGCGAGTTTTACTCTGCCCGTCGCGACCGCGCAGATATTTCTGAACGATTACCTGGAGGTTAACGCGGGGATATTCGACGAGCCTTTTGGCGATTGGTACGAAGATCAAAGCCCATTGTGGGTAAATCGTTTCATAACGGCCCCGCTCCTATATGGCGCCGAGCCGATCGTTCCGCCAACCGACATAGGAGTGCAGCTACGGGGTTCGGTGCAGTGGGGCGCGCTTGGGCAGGACGTTGACTATACAACCTGGATAGCTAATGGGCCGAGTTATGACCCCACTTTGCCAAAGCCAGTCGTCGGCCAGACTCTCAATCCAGAAAACAACATTGCGCTGAATACCAACGGGCGAGCTTTCGGCGGACGATTCCGCTTCTATCCGTTTCCACTTGATTCAGGGCTAGGCCGTCTGGAAGTGGGCGCTTCGACCTACGACGGAAAATGGCTCGACTCCAACTGGTTTTACTCGTGGGGAGTGAGCGCCGCGTACCTATATAAGGACTTACAGGCGCGCGCCGAGTATGCAGAGAGTTATCGGCAGATGCCGGCAGGTTCAGGCCCCGATAACCGGCAAGGGTGGTACGTACAGGCCGGGTACTTCCTGCAGCATCTGCCCTCGACGCGTATCAGCGATGACCTTGACAACGCGCTTCGACGGCTCGAGCTGCTGGCGCGTTATTCGGGCGTCAATCAACGCGCGATTGTGGCGGACGAAGTAACTACGGCTCCAGCAGTAGGGTTCAGCGGCTCGCCGTCGATATTCAGTCCGCATGCGCGAGAAGTGGCTTTCGGAATTGACTATTGGATTGAGCCGTCGATTGTCTGGCAGACCGAGTTCGACCTGGAGCTGCCACGGACCGGTGGTTCGCTGGTTTCGTTCAACGGAGCCAGCACTCCCAAGGTAAGCGCGATCGACGCGACTGCTAACGATAAGGCGCTGCTGACACAATTGTCGATTGGATTTTGAGGCTTTAAGGCGTGTGGAAGAGGAAAGGTGCTTTGCTCGTGTTCGCACTGGCTATAGCCACAATGAAACCAGGCATAGGTATCGCCTCGGAAGAACAGAGCAAAGAGCAGCGAGAGCTATTTGTCACGGGCGCCAAGCTGTGGCCGGTCTACTGCGCTCAGTGCCACAACGCGCGGCCTGGATCCCAGTTTTCGCCTGCCCAGTGGGATGCGATAACGATGCATATGCGCACACAGTCGATCATGCCGGCCAAAGACATCAGGGCCATTACGGAATTTCTAAAGCAAGCGCGTTGATACTAACGCGCAAATGCGAAGGAGCGAGGAGTATGCAATACAGAGTCGTAAGCAGAAGGGTACCGCGTTACCTGGTCGGCCTGGGAGTGCTGGGCATTGGCGCCGTACTAGCTATCGCCGCATTTGTGGGAGTGCATCTCACAAGCGCGGCCGCGTCCACGCCCCCAATAGTCGTAAAGATGATCGATATGCCAGCGACTTATGAGCCGGCAAAACTCACGATAAGAGTCGGTGAGACCGTTGAGTGGAAAAACGTCGGCAACTCGGTGCATCACGCTTCCAGCGATCCGTCCGCCGCGGTGAATCCTGCCGACGTGAGCAATCCCGCGGGCGTCAAGCCGTTCGACTCGGGCTTCATGCAGCCGGGCCAGAGCTTCACTTATACCTTCACCCAGCCGGGGACCTACAAGTACATATGCGCGCCCCATGAAACGTCCGGAATGACAGGTGAAGTGGTAGTGAAGTAAGCGGTCTTAACGATGGTTACTTTCAGAGTTCAACTTGACTCGGTTTGGAAGGCGGGTAGCCTTTTTAATGCCCACGAGACCTGGGGGGTCTCATAAACGCACTTTGCCGGAAATTCAAGGAGGAACCGAAGTGCTATGAACACACAAAACCGCAAGAGCCTCGGAAGAGTAGCAGTGTCAATGATGACAGCGGGGGCGCTAGTCGGCCTTGTCGCGTCGGCGGCATTAGCGCACGGCCCCAAGCAAGGCCACGGGCATGGGTCTGAGCCGTTCATCAACAACTTCAGTACAGTCACGCAGGGTACGACGTCCACGCCTGCGGCCGGGTTCGAAGTTGGTGACCAGAATCCTTATGGAGTGGCAGTCATCCCTCAAACGGTTGGCAGCCTTGCCGAGGGCAACATCCTGGTCAGCAACTTCAACAATGCTGGCGCGCCGCCGTCAGGTAATCTACAGGGGACCGGCAGCTCGATTGTGCAGTACGCACCTAACGTTCAGACCCAGTCCACCTTCGCTGAGATCGATGCGAGCACACTTCCCGGCGGCTGCCCTGGAGGCGTGGGACTGACGACGGCGCTGGTCGTGCTGAAAACCGGATGGGTAATTGTAGGCAGCTTGCCGACTACCGATGGAACTATCGCCACGGCGGGCGCGGGATGCCTTATCGTGCTCGACGCGAACGGCAATCCGGTCGAGACTTTTTCGGGCGGCGTCATTGATGGGCCATGGGACATGACTGCCAGTGAGGATGGAAACAAAGCGCAGCTGTTCTTCACCAACGTGCTGAATGGCACTGTCGCGAGCGCCCCTGCTGATACCCCGGTTAACGCGGGGACGGTAGCCAGGATGACGTTGTCCAATCCGCCGCAAGGATCTGGAAAGCCGGCCGTCCTGGAAACGCAGGTCATCGGTTCGGGGTTCGCCGAAGAGAACGACCCGTTGGCACTGATCATTGGACCGACCGGCGTCGGCCTCTCGGGTGATGCGGGCGTCGGCCGTTCGCACGGTGACAACGGCAACACACTCTATGTCGCCGATACGGTCAACAGCCGCATTGCAAGAATTGACGGCGCGTCGCACCGCGGCTCCAGCGCCGGAATCGGAGACACTGTTAGTACCGGCGGTTCGCTGAAGATGCCGCTCGGACTCACGCTTGCGCCCAACGGCGACATCCTCACCGTTAACGCCAGCGACGGAAATATCGTCGAGACAACTCCGCATGGCACTCAAACGGCGGCTACGATAGCGCCGGCCGGAGCGGGTGCTCTGTTTGGACTCGCGGTAGTGCCGGACGGAAGCGGCATCTACTTCGTCGACGATTCCGAGAATCAGCTCAACCTGTTCAATTGATCCGGCTTATTGTTATGGCATGCCCCCGCTCATCCTGGATGGGCGGGGGCTCCAAATCTTATTTCGGCTCGGCGCATGGCCGATATTGAGGAAGAAATTGGCGGCGGAGTCAGGAACTACTAGTGCTTCTTGTCGTGATTGACAGCCGCAACCGCCTTGTCGATCGTCTTCCCGATCGCATCCTTGACGTTGCCGGCGGCCTGATCCATCTTGCCGCGATTTTTCAGCTTCTTGTCATTAGTCAGTACGCCGGCCGCTTCTTCGACGCGCCCTTTAACTTTGTCAGTTGTTCCATTCATGAGTCATTCTCCTGTGAGTGAATTGAGATTTGGTTTGTGCGAATTTACTTACTCACCGCCGATGCCAGCGGTGCGACTGTCACTGGTATGAGCAACGGCCCACCGGACAGGCTTCGGTCTATTGAATCGAGGCGTCCCCAATCTTCGCGATTCCAGTTCTCCAGAATCACGCGCGTAGACCACCAGACCAGGACAAAAACGATCAGCGACACCAGCACGGTCGAAGTCGCGCCGTCGAGGCTCAGAACTTCCCGATAGTGGCCCGAGACCATGCGGCGAAATGAATCCGCTTCGACGAGATGCGCGCTGACGGGAGTGAGAGCATTGGCAAAGAAGCTCGCAAAGGTCGAGTATGCGAGGCCGGCGGTCAGCCCCGCGAGCAAGCTCAGTTTTTCGGCCCCGGCGGACAGATTGGCGCGGAAAGGGTGGCGACGAGGTGGTGCCATCATGGGCCTCCTCAAGCCTTGCGATCGTACTAATGAGGTTGGTCTAGCGGAACGTGGTCAAAGGCGAGCGGAACGGCCACTGTCAGGCTGGATCAGGTCGGGACTCGACTCTTATATCGATTCCGGCTCTATGTAGCTTGAACTAGTAATTTACTAGTGTCAAGTCAGAGGAAATATAATCAACTGAGAATACTACTAGATATGTATTAGGAAGCACCGTTATGCTGCCGACGGAGCCGATCCTGGCCTTAGAACTGTTTCGTCGGGTCTCAGCTTCAACATCGCGGCGCTCAGCGAGCGCTCGGGCGCATTCGAAGCCCAATCCGGTGTTAGCGCCCGTCACGATGGCGGCGTTCATGTTCGACGATCATCGCATTCTCGAACAGTTGAGCGGAGTGCCGTCAGTCTTGTATTGCGCCCCTGCGCCGTTCGCCGATGTGCCAAAGCACTCCGGATGGATCCACGACATACGCGATCCGAAGGCCCCATGGTTGCATGGCCGGCGCGCGCGGCGGCTGAACCTTGAATTTTCCGGGCAGATCAAGCCCTTCAATGTGCGTCCACCAGGCGTCAAGATCATCGACCATGAGCTGCATCATAAAGTTTTCAGCCCAGTCCTTCTGATAGTAGCGTTGAAGTATGAAACCACTGGAACCGGCCCTGAAGATCGCCACATCTCCGTCAAGAAGTTTTTCGAAACCCAGCGTCTCATAGAAGTTCTTGGAGAGATCAAAGTCTTTCGCGGGCATGAATGGCCGGGCGAGTTCTGTTCCGCTCGGAATCTGCTTCATCTCTTCCTCCTCCAAATCCGGCCAGGTCTGGCGCTCGCGAATGGCAGAGTATCACGGGGAGACGCTCGTTTGGATCAAACTGACCCGCTACCGCGAAAAGCCGGCGGCTTGCGTCCGCGCGCGCGAAGTTGGAAATTCAGCGTTCGATGACTATTGAAACGCAACGCCCGACTGTCGCCGAGATCGATCTCGGCGCGCTGCGCTCGAACTTCCGCGCACTGCGTGGCGTGGCCGCGCACGGCGAATTGATGGTGGTGGTCAAGGCCGACGCTTATGGGCATGGCGCGGTGACGGTCGCGCGCGCGTTGATCGACGAAGGATGCCGTCACTTCGGAGTCGCCACGCTCGACGAGGCGCGCGAGCTGCGAGAGGCGGGGGTCTGCACGCGGGTGTACCTGCAGGCGGGCTTCTTCGCCGAACAAGCAGGCGAGATTGTTGCGCTCGACGTGACCCCATTCGTCTTCGACGCCGCAATGATCGGACATCTCGATCGCGCGGCCGCGTCCGCGGGCCGGACCGATTTCCCGATTCACGTCAAGATCGACAGCGGCGCGACGCGCCTTGGCGTGATGCCCGCCGATATTCCCGATGTCATCGAGGCGGTGCGGAGCGCGTCTGCCGTGCGGCTGGAGGGTGTTTGCACGTTACTCGCCAACGCCGGCGACCCCAAGAGTCCGATCACTGACGCGCAGCTCGGTGTTTTTCACCGGGCCATCGACACGCTGAATGCTGCCGGGATGCGACCGTCGATTTTTCACGTCGCGAATTCCGCGGCGCTGGTGCTGCGCTACGATTCGCACTTCAGCCTCGCGCGGCCGGGCTTGGCGATTTACGGCCTGCCACCGGTGGCCGCGGTGCGCGAGCGCGTCGAGCTGCGGCCGGTCATGACGTTCAAGACCCGGCTGATGCAAATCAAGCGCGCGCCGGCTGGAAGCGGCGTCGGCTACGGGCATACCTTCATCACGCCGCGCGAAAGCCTGATCGGCGTGCTGCCGGTAGGGTACGCCGACGGCTACCGCAGAGGCCTGCAACACGGCGGCGAGGTGATCGTGCGCGGTGCTCGCGCGCCGGTCGTCGGCGCGGTCTCGATGGACCTGACGACTATCGACCTCACCGACATTGCGGGCGCATCGGTCGGCGATGAGGTAATCTTGTGGGGTGAATCGGGCGGTGAGGTTATCAGCGTCAACGACGTCGCGCGGCTGGCGCAGACAATTTCGTACGAGATGCTTTGCACGGTCGGCAAACGGGTGCCGCGGGTGATTCGGAACTAGATGGCGATGGGAATCGACAGGATCGTGATCAGGCGCGCGCTGATCGGCGTCGCGCACAAGTCGGGCGTGGCGGATTTTGCCAAGGCGCTGGTGCGGCACGGCGTCGAGATCGTTTCGACCGGAGGCACGATGGCGGCTCTGGAAGCGGCCGGTATCAAAGTAAGATCGGTCGAGAGTTTCACCGGCTCGCCCGAAATGCTCGACGGCCGCGTCAAGACGCTGCATCCGAAGATTCACGGCGGAATCCTGGCGCGGCGCGCCGACGAGAGCCATCAGCGGCAGATGCTGCAGCACCGCATCGAGCCGATCGACCTGGTGGTCGTGAATTTTTATCCATTCGAACAAACGGTCGCGAAGCCGGGCGTGAGTCTTGACGAAGCGATCGAAAATATCGACATCGGCGGACCCACTCTCGTGCGCGCGGCGGCGAAGAATCATGGCGACGTCGCGGTCGTCGTCGATGCCGCGGACTACAACGCCCTTGCCACGGAACTCGACGCGAACCAGGGCGCGATAACCGCGGACACGCGATGGCGCCTCGCGCGCAAGGCGTTCGCCCGCGTGACCGCGTACGATGCCGCCATCTCGAACCATCTCGGCACGCATGCCAGAGCCGGCGACGAGTCCGCACTCGGCGAGACCTTCAGCCTCGCGCTCGAGCGCGAGCAGGCGCTGCGCTACGGCGAGAATCCGCATCAGACCGGCGCGCTGTACGGCCGCTTCCTCGAGATCGCGCGCCAGCTTCACGGCAAAGAACTGTCGTTCAACAATGTAGTCGATATCAGCTCGGCGATGAACCTGATGCTCGAGTTCGAGGACGAGCGTCGCGCTGTAGTCGCGATTCTCAAACACAACACGCCGTGCGGCGTCGGCGTCGCGGACACGCTCAAAGCTGCGTGGGACAAGGCGTTCGCGACCGACCCCGACTCGCCATTCGGCGGCATCATCATCGCAAATCGGCCGTGGGACATGGAGTTCGCGCGCGCGGTCAACGAATTGTTCACCGAGGTGCTGATCGGTCCCGCATTTCCCGACGACGTGATCGCATTCCTGCGAAAAAACAAGAATCGTCGCGTGATGACCTTCAATTCGAAGGCGGTCAATCGCAACGAGCTCGATGTCAAAAAGGTGCTCGGCGGATTGCTGGTGCAGACGCCGGACCTGGCGATCGAAGATCCGCGCAAAGGCAAGGTGGTGACGCGTCGCGCGCCCACCGACGCCGAGATGCGCGCGCTCAGCTTCGGAGTCAAGGTCTGCAAGCACATCAAGTCCAACGCGATCGCGTTCGTCGCCGAGGATCGCACGCTGGCGGTCGGCGGCGGTGCAACGTCGCGAATCGATCCGGTCTACGCGGCGCGCGAGAAGGCGGCGCGGCTCAAAGTTTCGCTCGAGGGCTCCGTGCTCGTGTCGGAGGCGCTGTTTCCTTTCCCGGACGGCCCGACGCTCGCAGCCGAAGCGGGCGCGACCGCAATCGCACAGCCCGGCGGCTCGCTGCGCGACGATAAAGTTATCGAGGCGGCCGACAAGTTCGGGCTCGCCATGGTCTTCACGGGGGTGCGCCACTTCAGGCACTAACAGGCGGCGCGATGAAAGTTCTGGTCATAGGCAAAGGCGGGCGCGAGCATGCTTTGGTCTGGCGGCTCCATCAGAGCGAGACGGTGTGGAAGATTTTTTGCGCGAGCGGAAATCCGGGCATCGATCAGATCGCGGAAGCAGTACCAATCGCGCCGACCGATGTCGCCGCCTTGGTGGAGTTCGCGAAATCAAAGTCGGTCGATCTGACGATCGTCGGCCCGGACGATCCGCTCGGTGCGGGAATCGTCGATGAGTTCACGCGCGCGGGCTTGAAAATATTCGGCCCGACCGCCGCTGCAGCGCAGCTTGAAACCAGCAAGTCGTTTGCAAAGACGATCATGCGCCAGGCGGGCGTGCCAACCGCCGACTTCGCCGCCTTCGACGACGCTGACTCCGCGCGCCGCTACGTGAAGTCGCGCACCGGCTCGATGGTGGTCAAGGCGGACGGGCTCGCGCTTGGAAAAGGCGTCGTCATCTGCCACGACACGGCAACGGCTCTGGAAGCGGTCGCAGATGCGATGGAGCGGCGGCGCTTCGGAGCGGCGGGGAATCGGATAGTCGTCGAGGAGTTTCTGACTGGCGAGGAAGTTTCATTCTTCGCGCTGTGCGACGGCGAAAACGCGATCCCGCTCGGCACGTTTCAGGATCACAAGACGATTTTCGACAACGATCGCGGACCCAACACCGGCGGGATGGGCGCGTATTCGCCAGTGCCGCAGTTCGGCCCCGAACTCGAAGCGCGCGCGATGCGCGAGGTGGTCGCGCCGACGCTCGCGGCGATGAACGCGCGCGGGATACCGTTTCGCGGTGTGTTGTTCGTCGGGCTGATGATCGACGGCGACCGAATTAACGTGCTCGAGTTCAATGTTCGCTTCGGCGATCCAGAATGCCAAGCGATGATGATGCGGCTGGAGAGCGACCTGGCGGAAAACCTGCTAGCCGCCACCGAAGGCAAAGTCGCAAATGCGTCGATCAGGCTCTCGCCGCGCAGCGCGGCGGCGGTCGTGCTCGCGTCGGGCGGGTATCCCGGCGACTACAAAAAAGGAATTGCGATCGGCGGACTGGACCGGCTTGAAGGCAACGTCCCGTCCGACATCAAGATCAAATGGGCGATGAAAAAAATCCGCATGAAAGTTTTCCATGCGGGAACCGCGATGCGCGACGGGCAATTGGTCACCGACGGCGGGCGCGTGCTGACGGTCACGGCGATGGCGCCGGAGCTCGCGACGGCGGTCGACGCGGCATACGAGGCGGCGGAAATGATCGAGTTCGAGGGACGTCATTTCCGGCGCGACATCGCGCGGCGCGCGCTCGGATAGTCGCGATGTTTTCGCTCGAGGACGGAATAGCGGCGTTGAAAGCCGGAGAGCTGGTCGTTTATCCGACCGAGACGTTCTATGCGATCGGCGCGGATGCGTTTTCGTCGACGGCGCTGCGGCGTCTATTTCGCGTGAAGGGGCGGGATCCGGGACGTCCGGTGGGTTTGATTGCGGCGGACGCCGCGATGGCGTTTTCGGTCGCGCGCGAAATACCGTACGATGCGCGGCGGCTCGCGCAGACGTTCTGGCCGGGACCGCTGACGATCGTTCTGCCGGCTCGCGAAGATATTGCGACCGAGCTCGCGGGACCAGACGGCGTCGGCGTGCGAGTATCGCCAAATCCCGTCGCACGCGCACTCAGCGCGGGACTCGGGCGGCCGATCACTGCCACCAGCGCGAACCTGAGCGGTGCGGCGCCCGCAAGCACGCTCGCCGAAGCGCGCGCCGGGCTCGGCGAAAAAGTTAAAGTTTACCTTGAAGGTGGGAAAATGACCGCGTCGGCACCGAGCACGGTCGTCGCGGTGGGTATTAGCGGGTGGAAAATGGTGAGAGTGGGAGCGATTTCAGAAGATCGGATCGCGGCGGCGCTCGCGGCAGACGCGCGGAAATGAGCGGACTCAGCAAACGAATCGAGCCGTTTCGCGCGTTGATGTACAACCGTCAAATTGCCGGCGAACCCGCGCGCGTGGTGGCGCCGCCGTACGATTTGATCGGCGCCGCGCGACAGAATCAACTGTACGAACGCAGTCCCTACAACGTCGTGCGACTCGAACTCGGGCGCGACGCAGATCGTTACGGCGCGGCGGAAAGAACGCTCGCTGAGTGGCTCGCGGCGGGCGTCGTCGAGCGGTCCGCGCGTCCCGCCATTTTTCAGTACACGCAAACCTTCGACGTCGAGGGGCGGCTGTTGCATCGCACGGGATTTATCGCGCGCGTGCGGCTTGAGGAATTCGATCGCGGGCGCATAGTGCCGCACGAGCGAACGTTTCCAGCCGCAAAGGAGGACCGCCTGCGGCTGCTGACCGCGCTGCAGGTCAACACGAGCTCGATCTTCGGACTGTACTCGGGCGCGCATCCGGAGCTCGACCGATTGCGCGACCAGGTGGCTACGCGCGAGCCGCTGATCGATCTCGTCGATGACCTGGGAATCCGCAACGAGCTGAGGCCCATCGAGGCGACCCAGGAAATCGCGATCATTCAGCGCGAGCTCGAAGGGCCGCGCATTTTGATCGCCGACGGACACCATCGTTACGAAACCGCGCTGAACTATCGGCGCGCGCGCCGACACGAGAACGCGTCGAGCGAGCCGCAGCCTTACGACTATACGATGATGACGCTGGTGGCGTGCGACGATCCGGGGCTGGTGATTCTGCCGACGCATCGTGTGGTGAAGTCACTGCCGGCCAAAGCGATCGCGTCGTTCACGCAACGGGCGCGCGAGGTGTTCAAGGTGGAGGAGATCGCGCATCGCGACGAATTTCGCGCGCGCCTGAACGACTTGGGCTGTGGCGCGATTGGCGTGACGCTGAAGGATAGCCCCAGCTACTTGATTCTGCGGCTGCACAGCCAAAGCGCGATGGAGACCGCGATGCCCGACGCGCCGGTCGAAGTTCGGTGCCTCGACGTGTCGGTTCTGCACGCGCTGGTGTTCGATCGAATATTCGGGCTGCGCGCCGACGAGATTCGCAAAGGCGGAAATATCGAATACACGGTCGAAATTGGCGGTGCGCTCGGCGCAGTCGCGCAGGGACGCGCCGACGGCGCGTTCCTGATGAACCCGCCGTCGATCCAGGACGTCGAGCGGGTGAGCGACGCGGGCGCGACGATGCCCGAAAAGTCGACTTACTTTCATCCCAAGCTACTGACCGGCCTGGTGATGAATCCGCTGTTCGACGGAAAATGATTCGCGGGTCGCGGTTGATCCTGATTCGCCACGGCGAGACCGTGGGCGAGTCGAGCATCAGGTATCACGGCCGCACCGACGTGGCGCTGTCGGAACTTGGGCGCGCGCAGATGCGGCTTGTGCGCCGCGCGATCGAGACCCGTCATGGCGGCATAAGTTTCGCGCACATATTTTCGAGCCCGCTCGTTCGTGCGACCGAAGGCGCGCGAATCGTGGCCGGCAACTCGGCGCCGCTGATCACGATCGATGAATTCGCCGAAGTACACTTCGGACTGTTCGAAGGACTCACTGCGGATGAGATTCGCGAGCGCTATCCCGACGAGTTCGCGCGATGGAACGCGGATCGGCTCGCGCCGGACTACGCGTTTCCCGCGGGTGAGAGCCGCGCCGCGTTTACCAATCGCGTCGAGCGCGGCCTGGAACGCATGCTCGCTCTATGGACGCCGCGCGCTGACAACGCGCTGCTGGTTGCGCATCGCGGCGTGATTCGCACAATCGTGCGAACGCTCACGCGTCAGGATCCAGTCGTCGAGCTGGGATCGATTCACATACTGCGCTTCGATGGCAGCTGGCATGCCGAGATGCTCGACCTGATCGATCATCTCAGCGACACCTGAACTCACACGCGGCGCAGCACTCCCGTCCATCGGTAGCGGCACCTGTCGAGCGGCTTGGTGAACGACAGGTCGCAGTAGGCGGCGATCATTTTGAACATCCCCGACGCTAGTGCCGCAAGCTCCAGAGTGGCGGGAATCGTGTAGCGCACGGGAATCAAATCGCGAGTCGTCACAGCACCGTCGGTAAATTTGATGCTGCATTCGAGCTCGTAGATGGAATGCAGCGGCGAATGCCACGCGATTGGTCGATGGAACTCGCGGATGTCGAGTGCGACGCCGCCGGCATTGGCGGTGCGCTCGCGCCACATCGTCCGCCGCGACACGCGAGGAATCGGATCCTGGCGATCGATGTCGATGCAGTACAAACCGCCGCGCTTGAGCGCGCGACCAACAGATTTCAGATGTGACAGCAGGTCAGCGTTCTCGACGATCACCGGAAATGTTTCGGACATGAAAATTGCGGCGTCGAAGAGTCGCTCCGGAAGAGTGAACCTCTCGATTGGCCGGCGATAAAATCGAAGATTCGCAAGTTCGTTCGCTTTGCGGCGGCCCGCGGCGATCATCGTGGGCGAGCGATCGATTCCGACGACCTCGAATCCGTTGCCGTTGCCGGCCAGCAGGCGGCCGTGAGGCGAATCGCCGCACGCGATGTCAAGGATGCGGCGTGTCGGACTTTTGCGATGGCGACTCCAGACCTGTTGCAGGAAAACCACTTCGGCCGGAATTTCGCCGGGACTCTCCAAATGCGCGCGGCGGAAAACGTCGGGATATTCGTAGATGCTCGGTTCCATCGGCGATGAGCGTACAAGCGTCGCGCGCTGGAATCGACGCTTGAGATTTCGCGGCGAACGGCGGGATAATGCCCGCGCGTCCGAGTTCCTGAACGACCGTTTAGGGGAAAGCCACGATGAGCAAGCCGCTCGAGGGAATCAAGGTCGTCGAGATCGCGCAGGAAATCCAGGGGCCGTTTGCGTCGCTGATCCTGGCCGACATGGGCGCCGACGTCGTCAAGGTCGAGAACAAGGAAACCGGAGATCTGAGCCGCTGGATGCTCGCCGCGCTAATTGGCGGCCCGGACGTGAAGAACGCGACCGTGTCGCATTACTTCATCGCGATGAATCGCGGCAAGCGGAGTATCACCGCAGATTTGAAAAAGCCCGACGCGATCGAGATGGTGCGCCGGATGGTGAAATCGTACGACGTGCTCGTCACCAACTATCGGCCGGGCGTGCTCGACCGGCTCGGACTCGGCTACGAGGACGCGCGCAAAATAAATCCGCGGATCGTGTACGCGCAAGGCAGCTCGTGGGGACCGCGCGGGCCGTGGGTGACACGACCGAGCCGCGACACGCTCGCACAAGCGGCGAGCGGCGTGATGGCGAAAACCGGGATGCCGGCGGATCCGCCGCTCGCGGCCGGGATGTTCGTCGCCGATCATTCAGGCGCGCTCAGCCTCGCGAGCGGAGTGCTGGCAGCCCTGTTCGCGCGCGAGCGCACCGGCAAGGGGCAAAAGGTCGACGCGTCGATTTACGGCACGATGATCGCGATGCAGGGAATGGAGATAAATTACACGTCGATCACCGGCGTCGAGCCCGAGCGCGCCGGCCGCGGGCATCAGTTCCTGCGCGGCGTGTGGGGCGCGTTCCCGACGAGCGACGGGCACATTTGTATTGCGGGCGTGGACGAGAAGCGCTGGCCGTCGTTCTGCCGAATCGTTGGAATTCAGCACCTGGAGAAGGATCCCGAGTATTCGGACAATGTCATTCGCAATTTTCATGGCGACAAGATTCAGAAAGTGCTCGACGAGATTTTCCCGAAGAAGACCAGCAAGGAATGGCTCAAGGAACTTACCGACGCCGACATCCTGGCGACCGAGGTCGTCGATTACCGCACGATGCTCAAGAGCGAGCAGGCGCGCGTCAACGGATACCTGCTCGAACTTGATCATCCGGTGGCGGGCAAGGTGCTGGTGTCGGGCACGCCGATAACTATCAACGGCGAAGTTACGACCGCGGCGGAGGCAGCGCCCGAACACGGGCAGCATACCGAGGAAGTGCTGCTCGAGCTCGGCTACTCGTGGGAAGAGATCGCCGCGCTGCGCGACAGCGGCGCCGTGTAGCGCGCGGATTCAGGTCACGGCCGCGTCACTCGGTAGATGACGAACACCCCGCTTGCATTCTGGAAGTGGTAATAGAGTGATTTCTCGTCCGGCGACAGGGCGGGCGCTTCCACGAATCCGGTAATCGCCTCGATCCTGCGAGGTTCGCCAAACGGCTCCGACGTCGTTGCCCGCGTCGCTGTATAGATCACAGGCGGCGGCATCGGCGGCTCACCCTCGATGCGGGTGAAGAAAAATTCGAGCCCCGACTTCGAGATGTCGGGTGCATAGTTGAGTCCGTGCTTGTTGATTTGGCGCATGATCTTGCTGCTGTCCTTGAGACGCACAAACTGAGCGCCATCGCGCGTGGCGATCGCGATGCTCGCGCTGTCCGGGACGACCCTGCCGCCGGTGTAGACCCCGTCATCAAAGTAGAGCGTGCTGCCGTCCGGGCTGATGCATTGGTCGAAATTTACGTCGCCCGGCGTGAGCTTTGAAACTCCCGGCACTAGCGCGACGTTCGAGCAGCTGCCGTTGGAAAAGGTGCACGTGTAGATGGTTGAAAGAGTCGTCATGTAGCTTCGATTCGAGACGAAATAGAAATTGTTGTTCATGTCCATCGAGGGGACTGCGGCGAGCGTCTCCGGCATGTTGACGCCGCCTATCTCGCCCTGGAACTGGAACGTGACGTCGTCGATCCGCGTCGCGTAGTAAAGGTTGACGGTCGGCAAGCTGTTCGAATTGTTGAAGAAGAGATAGTTGCCGTCGGGACTGATGAACGGTTCCATCGCGTCCTGGCTGTAGCCAACAATCGTCACGGGCTGGGGATTGGTGAAAACTCCATAGGTCGACTTCGCATCCGGCTCCTCGCCCGTCGCGGCGCTGCCGATCGCGTAGAGGATAAAGACTCCGCCGAGCAGCAACGCCGAAATCATCGCACAAGTGAAAATACGATTCGTTGAGAACATTTCAATCGCCGGCACGCTACGGCTTGACCGCGATACCGATCGGGAAGTTCACATTGTCCGAGTCGCCGCCTATGGTAACGATGGGAGCGACATCGCCATTGCTGCCGGGCGGATAGACCGTGATTACGCCGGTCGGGAAGTCCGTTTGATCGTCTTCGGCATTCGTCACATAGATGTTTCCCTTTGAATCCACCGCGATGCCGTTGGGGACATCGAGCAATGTATTGGCGCCGGCAATGGTCGTGGTTGGCGTGACGTTGCCGTCGCTGCCGGCCGCATAGATGGTAACGCTGTTGCTCTGGTTCGCCACATAAATCGTCCCGCTCGAATCCACTACGATGCCGAGCGGGGTCTCAAGTCCGGCGTTGTTGTCGCCATCGGTGCTGCCCGTGATAGTGGCGATTGGCGTGGCTTTGCCGCTGCTGCCGGCGGCATAGACAGTGACGCTGCCATTGCCGCTGGGTCCGCCGCTCTCGTTCGCCACATAAATCTTCCCGTGCGAATCCACCGCAACGGCACTGGGCAGCTTAAGTCCGGCGTTGCCGTCGCCAACGGTGCTGCCGGTAATGATCGCGGTTGGCGCAGCGTCGTTGTTGCTGCCGGCGGCATAGACGGTAAGGCTGCCGATGCCTTCGGGACCTCCGCCGTAGTTCGTCACGTAAATCTGTCCGGTGGAATCCACTGCGATGCCGATCGAGTCCTTCAGGCCCGTGCTGGCGCCGGCGATCGTCGCGCTGGCATCGATATCGCCGTTGCTGCCGGCCGGATAGACCGTCATGCTGCCGTTCCCAAGCTCTCCGAGCACCGGCCCGCCAACCGAGTTCGCCACATAGATGTTTCCGCTTGAATCCAGTGCGAGCTGGACTGGCACCTCGAGGCCGGTATTTGCACCGCCGATGGTGGTGGAGGGCGCAACGTTGCCCTTGCCGCCCGCCGGGTATGAGACCACTTCGTCACTTTCATTGGTCGTGAAAATCGCGACCGGCAGCCCTCCCTGCGATGGGGTCGGGGTTGCGGTCGGCGTCGCGGTCATCGTCGGCGTGGCGGTTGCTGTCGGCGTCGCGGTTGGTGTTGGCGACGCGGCGCTGCCAAATGCAATCCCCATCAGCTTCACCACTTGCGGACTTTTGTCGGCTTCATCCGTGATGGAGAGTTTGCCGGCTTCTTTAGTCCCCTTGGATTTGGAAGCGCTGGTTGGATTGAATGTCACCGATACCGTACAGTTTGCCGGCTTCGCTGCAAGCGGCGAGACGCAGGTATTGCCGCTGACCGCGTAGGGGCCGCTCGGAGTGATCGACGTGATGTTGACCGAAGTGCTGTTAGGGTTGGATATCGTGACGGACTTGGGGTCGGAGACCGTGCCTACCTGAACCTTGCCAAAGGACAGAGACTTTGGCGCGATTCCCAGCTTGTGTTCCGCAGCGCCGGCCAGACCCACAGCAATGACGCTGACTAGTAGTGACGCAACCACCCCGCATTTTATGATCCTCATGATTCTGCCTCCCCCGACAGAAAGCACGTTCTGGATCAGCCGTTCGCGCCAAACTACTTTAATATAACTCTCACTTCCATGTTGCATAGTAATTCAAACTCGCGCGCGATCGCGAGTGCAAAGTTGATCGAGTACTGAATTGCGCATGGCGGAGCGGCATATCGTTGCGATGGGCGGCGGCGGATTCTCGATGGAGCCGCGCAATCCAAAGCTCGACGATTTTGTGTTGAGCCTGGCGCGGCGCAGGCGCCGTCCGCGCGTATGCTTCGTCGGAACCGCGAGCGGCGACAGCGATTACTACATCCGGCGCTTCCACGAAGCATTTCCGCCGTCGCGCGCGGCCGCGACTCATCTTACGTTCTTCGACCGAACAGTCCGCGACCTCAAATCGTTCGCGATTGATCAGGACGTTATCTATGTGGGCGGCGGCAGCACCGCGAACCTGCTCGCAGTGTGGCGCTTGCATGGACTCGACAGGGCCCTGCGCGCGGCGTGGAACGCGGGCGTCGTGATGGCGGGAATCAGCGCGGGCGCGATTTGCTGGTTCGAAGACGGCCTGACGGATTCGTTCGGCATGCCGTTTCGCGGCCTCAACGATGGTCTCGGATTCGTGCGCGGTGCGTGCTGTCCGCATTACGACGGCGAAAAGGAGCGGCGACCGGCCTTGATGCGATTGATCAAGCGCGGCTTTCCGCCGACGCTCGCGCTCGATGACGGCGCGGCGGCGCATTTCGCCGGAAGGCGGCTCGAGGAAGTCGTTTCTTCGCGTCGGAAGGCGCGCGCGATGCGCGTCGAGCTCATCAAGGGCGCGGTAGTCGAAAGAGCGCTTCCAGTGCGGTACCTCGGCTGATATCAGATGCCAAGGGAGGTTCACGGTATGAAAGCAAATCACGTTCATGTGGGCGTTCGCGATCTGCCGGCGGCCGTCGGCTGGCTCGAGCGGGTGTGGGAGCTCAAGCCGGTCTTCCAGATTCCTCAGATGGCGATTTTCACAGTCGGCCAATTCGAGCTGTTCGTGGACGCGGAGCAACACGACTCTCGCGCAACGGTCGGATTTGTCAGCGACGATTGCAATCGCGACTATGATCGTGTCGTCGCGCGTGGCGCGGAGACCGTGAGCGCGCCCGAAGACAAGCCGTACGGCTCGCGCGCCGCTTACGTCAAAGGGCCGGGAGCTCTGACGTTTGAGATCGAGCAGCCCCTCAAGAGATAAGCGCATGGATGAACCCGAGCGAAGTTATATCCCCGCCCTTGGGAAGCGCTGGCTGCTGCCGCTCTACGATCCGTACCTGTGGCTGCTGGGAGCAGACGCGACGAAACGGCCGCTGATCCAACAGGCGGAGATCAAATCCGGATTCCGCGTGCTCGACATCGGATGTGGCACGGGTTCGATGGCGGTCCTCATCAAGAAGTTGCATCCCGGGACCGACGTCGTCGGAATTGACCCGGACCCGGCGGCGCTGTCGATCTGCAGGCGCAAGGCGAAGCGCGCGGGACTCTCGATTGAGTTCGATCGCGGTTTCGCGGACCACATGCCCTATGCCGACGCTTCGTTCGACCGCGTTTTCTCGTCGTTCATGTTTCACCATCTTGAAGCGGAGGTGAAGTCAGCGACGCTTCGCGAGATTCGTCGAGTGCTGAAGCCTGGCGGCTCGCTTCATCTGCTCGATTTCGTTCGGGAGCACGGATCGCACTCGGGGACAGCCAGAAATGGGCAACTGATCCATCGCAGCGGTGGGGTGGCGAACCGTATCGAAGGCCGAATGACCTCTCTCATGGACGAAGCGGGCCTGGTCGATGCGGCCGAAGTGAAGCGTGGGAAGAATTTCTTCGGACCGATCGCATACTTCCGTGCGAATGCTCCCGCGGGACGCCAGCGTGACAAGCTGGGCCGGCCTGCTCTAGAATGCGGACCTCAAATGCGGTGAGGATGAGTTGATGGCGGCATCCACAGAAATCGTCGAGATAAAGGCGCGCGAGATTCTCGATTCGCGCGGGAATCCAACCGTCGAAGTTGACGTGCGGCTGCGCGGCGGCGCAATCGGCCGCGCCGCGGTGCCGTCGGGCGCATCGACCGGCGTTCACGAAGCGCTCGAGCTTCGCGACGGCGACCCGAAACGCTACGGCGGCAAGGGCGTGCTGAAGGCGGTCGCCAACGTCAACCAGACGATCGCGGCCAGGCTCAAGGGAGCCGACGCGGCGAATCAGAGCGCGATCGATCGCACGCTCATCGAGCTGGACGGCACCGCGAACAAATCCAAGCTCGGCGCCAACGCCACCCTCGGCGTCTCGCTCGCGACGGCGCACGCATCGGCGGCCGCCAGCGGGGTGCCGCTGTATCGGTATCTGAATCCCGACGCGCGCGTGATGCCGGTGCCGATGATGAACGTGGTCAATGGCGGGCGGCACGCGGACTCGAACGTCGATATGCAGGAGTTCATGATCGTGCCGGCGGGCGCGCCCAATATCGCCGAGGCGATCCGGATGGGTGCGGAAGTCTTTCACGCGCTGGCGGCCGTGCTCAAGAAGCGCGGGCATTCGACCAACGTCGGCGACGAAGGAGGCTTCGCGCCCAATCTCAAGAGCAACGAGGAGCCGATCGAGGTGATCCTGGAGGCGATCGCGAAGGCCGGCTACCGTGCCGGCGTGGACGTGTCGATCGCGCTCGATCCGGCGTCGAGCGAATTTTACGAAGACGGCAAGTACGTGTTCGCGCGCGGGGACAAAAGCGCGCGCAGCGCGGAGCAGATGGTCGAGTTCTACGCGGCGTGGCTCAAGAAATATCCGATCGTCTCGCTCGAAGACCCGCTGGCCGAAGATGATTGGTCGGGATGGAAAATTCTGACGCGCGAGCTCGGCGCAAAGACGCAACTGGTCGGCGACGACATCTTCGTTACCAATCCGAAGTTTCTCAAGCGCGGAATCGACGAGCACGTCGCGAACTCGATCCTGATCAAGCTCAACCAGATCGGCACGCTGAGCGAGACGCTCGCCACGATCGAGATGGCGCGCGCGGCGGGCTATAGCAGCGTGATTTCTCATCGCTCCGGCGAGACTGAGGACACGACGATAGCGGACTTGGTCGTTGCCACAGGCGCGGGACAAATCAAAACCGGGTCGCTCAGCCGTTCGGAGCGCAACGCGAAATACAACCGGCTGATGAGAATTGCCGAAGAGCTTGGCGCGAAGGCGACGTATCCCGGCGCGGCGGCTTTCAAGCGCGGCGCGGCGCACGGTAAATCGTGATGGCCACGCGGCCGCCGGTCGCAGCGCTGGTGATTTTCGACGGATGGGGAGTCAGCAAGAGCCGCGCATCGAATGCGATCGCGGCGGCGAAGACTCCGGTGATGGACCGGCTCTACGCGACGCAGGCGCACACCGAACTCGACGCGTCGGGCGAGGCGGTGGGACTGCCGCGGGGCGTGATGGGCAATTCCGAAGTCGGGCATCTCACGATCGGCGCGGGCCGCGTCATCTACCAGGACCTGATGCGAATCACGAAGGCGATCGAGAGCGGCGCGTTCGCGCGCAATCCGACGATTGTCGACGCGATCAAAAAAACCGTCGGGCTCGGCACGACGCTGCATATCTGGGGGCTGCTTTCCGACGGCAGCGTGCATAGTCATATCGATCACCTGATGGCGATCCTCGACGTCGCGGCTGCGAATGGCGCAACCAGAATCGCGGTTCACGCAGTGCTCGACGGACGCGACAAGCCGCCGCGTTCGGCGCTGGCGTTTATCGATCAGCTCGAAGCGAAGCTGAAGCAGCTTGGGCGCGGACGAATCGCGACGGTCATCGGACGCTACTACGCGATGGATCGCGACCAGCGATGGGAGAGAATCGAGCGGGCGTGGCGCGCGATGGTCGAAGGCGAAGGCGTGGCGGCGTCGAGCGCGCGCGAGGCGGTCGAGAATTCTTATGCCGCCGGCAAGAGCGACGAGTTCGTCGAGCCGCACGTGATCGGAGCGCGAGCGCCGATGGGCGACGGCGATGAGGTCATCTGCTTCAACTTCCGCGCGGACCGCGCGCGCGAACTGACGGGGGCAATCGCGCTCGACGGCTTCTCCGGCTTCCGCCGCCCGCGCATCCCGAAGGTCGGCTACCTGTGCATGACGGAATATGACCGTTCGTTCGCACTCCCGCTCGCGTTCGGCCCCGAAGACGTGCGCAACACGCTGGCCGAGGTGCTGACGCATGCGGGGCTCAGAAATTTGCGCGTCGCGGAGACCGAGAAATATGCGCACGTCACGTATTTCCTCAACGGCGGCGTCGAGAAGGCGTTCCCACTCGAGGAGCGCGCGTTGATTCCGTCGTCGAAGGTCGCGACCTACGACCTGGAGCCGGCGATGAAGGTGGCGGCGATCGCGACGCGCGTCGCCGAGGAAATCGCGGGCGGCAAGTTCGACGTGATCGTGATGAACTTCGCCAATCCCGATATGGTCGGGCACACCGGCAATTTCGAGGCGACGGTGGCGGCGGTCGAGTCCACGGATGCGGCGCTGGGTGTCGTGATCGGCGCGCTCGAGAAGCGCGGCGGCGTCGCGCTGATCACGGCGGATCACGGCAACGCGGAGTTCATGGCCGATCCGGCGACCGGACAGGCGCATACCGCGCACACGACGAATCCAGTGCCGCTGATTCTTTACGACCCGAAGTTCAAAGGGAGGCTGAAGGACGGCGGGACGCTCGCGGATGTGGCGCCGACGCTGCTCGCGATGCTCGATGTGAAGGTGCCGGCTGAGATGACGGGACGGGATTTGCGGGTCGATTCTGTGCGATGACTGGACTCGTGGAACGGTAACATTGTTCTAAACCGAGAAATTTTGACAGTTTGTCGAATTCCGTCTTCTCCTGCACTTTCTCCTCGCTCTTCCGTTCGGTGAGTGCGCACGCTCGAGGGAACACATTGGCAAAGCGATTCGATCGAAGGAGTGCTGGAAGCGTTCATACCTTGTATTGTGGCAGATGCTGGTGACAACGGTTGTCAGGTGAGGAGTCGTCGACAAGAGAGCCGCAAAGAGCAGAATCTTGAATCGCGCGCGAAAAATGTGCGCTGTAATCGGACCCTCACCTTCATCCTCTCCCTTACAGGGAGAGGAGACAGAAATTACCAGCGGATTACTTGCTCGTAGATTTTTGGTAGCTGGCGCGGTAGGGAGGCTATGTCCTCGATTACCAGGTAGCGCGAGGACTGGCACATCTGGCGCAGGTAGTCGTGGCCGGTTTTGTCCACCGTTATGCAGAATGGCAGGACGCCGGCGAGCTCGAGTTCCTTGAGCGCGACCATCGTGTCCTGGATGCCGTAGGCGTTCGAGCGGCGGTCGTGGCCGTAGTCGAAATCCTGCGGGAAGCCGTCGCTCAGCAGGATCATGTGCTTGGCGCGCGAGGAGACGTCCTTGAATTTCTCGCGCACGTGGCGAATCGCCGCGCCCATCCGGGTTGAGCGCTTGGGCTCGACCGAACCGATGCGCGCTTTCACCTCGTCGCTCAATTCCTGATCGAATTCCTTGATGACGTAGAACTCGACGTTGTCGCGGCCGTGTCCGGAGAAGCCCATGATTGCGTAGGCGTCGCCGATTTCCTCGAGCGCCTGCGCCATGATGACCAGCGCTTCCTTGTTCACGTCGATGATGCGGCGCGGACGATTGGCGGTTTGCGGGCGGCGCTGCCATGCCTTCATCCAATCGTCGGCGTCGTCGTCATCGGTATGCTTGCGCGGCTCGCGATGCACGGGCTCGTCGGTCGAGGCCGACATGTCGAGCAGGAACAGAGTGGCGACGTCGCGCGCTTCTTTCTTGCGAGCCTTGTAGAAGCGGCCGTCGGGGGTCTCGCCCATCAGGCGCGCCACTCGCGCCTCGATAGTGCGGTCGAGGTCGATTTCCTCGCCGTCCTCGAGCCCGCGGACCATTCGATATGAGGCTGGCCGGATGCGCTGGAAGTTGCGGCGCACGCCGGGCAGCATCTCGGCGTAACGGAGCAGCGTGTTCTCGTAGAAATCGCCCTCGTCGCCGGTCAGCGGAATTTCGCGCAGCCGGCACCAGTTGCGGCGGTAGTCGTTCAGCACGTAATCCCATTCGTCGTACGCATAGTACGAGTCCTGGCGCCCACGGCCGATCATCAGGCGTCCCTGCCCGGTGACGGAGCCGACTTCGCCGAGCTGCTCGCGCATCTGCTCGAGCTCGCTTAGCTGCTTGTTGGTCAGCTGGGTCAGGTACATGCCGTCGCCCTCGGCGCTGCCGTCGCCTTGCGAGGGTTTGATCTCGGCGCCCTGCTCGATGAGCTTGCGCAATTCCTCGGGCGAGAGCGCCCGGCCCTGTCCGCCCTTGGATTGCTTGCCCGAGACGTCCATCTGCACGTTCTGATCGGGCTCGCCGCCGCCGTCGCCATTCTCGCCGTCTTCGCCTTCGCTCGCGGTCTGCGATTCAGAGCCTTTCATTCCTTTGATCAGGTCGTTGCGCATGCGCTCCGCTTCTTCTTCGGTGAGCGGATCGCCTTCGCCGCGTTCGCGCGCCTGCCGAATCAGCTCCTGGAGCCAATTGTAGAGCGCGCCGACCTGGCGGACGCTGGTCATCACGTCGGCGCCGCGCTCACGAACGGGCGCGAAATGATGCGCCGCCATCAGCACCAACGGGGAGTCGAGCGCTTCGCCGGTCGCCTCGAGATCGAGCGCCGCCCGCACCAGCATCGTGCTGAGCGACTCGGGATGGAGCCGCGCAAGGAGCGAGCGATTGAGTCCCGCGATGCGCGGCGCGAGTCCACGATAACGCCGTGCAAGTTCGGCGTCGATGCGCGCCGACTCCGCCAGCCGCATCAGGGCGCCGGCGAGACCGGGGTCGTCGAACGACGCGACGAAGCTGTCGATCGCCTCGACGCCGGTCTCGCCGCGCTCTTCGAAACCCGCGATGTCGGCTAGCTTGAGCTTGAAGGTGCCGAAGTCGTGGCGCGCCGCCAGATGGGCGGTGGTCACGAAATAATAAATGTAGGCGTCGCCGCGAGTGCCGAACGGCTCGAGCTTCTCGGGTAGATAGATCATTTCGCCGGGCAGCAGCGGGTAGTGAAACGGCAGCATCGGGCCGCTGTTCGCGAGCGAGTCGATGCGGAACTCAAGCGGAAACAGCATCCGCATGAACTTGGTCAGCACGCCCTTGATTTCGAAGAGGTCCTGAGGTTTCTCGGGGATTTCGGGCATCGTGGTAATCGATTCTGGCAAGAACGGGTGCATCGAGCAAATTTGACTGCGGCGGTGCGGGGAACCTAACCCCTAATCCCTTCCCGCGCGGAGGAACTTGATTGTATGTGAAACCCGCCGTGGGTTTCACGCTTCCTTGGGCAGGGGTGACCCCTGCACCCAGTGAAAAGAGAATCGGCACCGCCGCGGGATGCGGGACTTCGTCCCTGTTAGAAGTTTGGGTGAGGAGAGGAACCTAACCCCTAACCCCTTCCCGAGGGGGATTATGTTGGGCTTGACACCCGACCTGCCTGCGGGCACGTTATGGGTGACAGGCCGGTGTTCTAAAGTCCAGCGCCAGCGCACGGATCGGTCCTCTTTCCGCGTCGCTGGCGCTACTCTATTTACAGGGGAAACAAGGGGATCAGTGTCGCTGGCGGGGGGCAGCGACGACCTGCTCAAGCCTCCGGTCAGCGCGCACATTGAGGTCATTGCCTATGTTCACACTCGTTGCGGGATTTGCAGCTACGGCTATCGGTCTGGCTGTCGGGATTTTCATTACGGTGTGGCCACCTCAAACTAAACGCGCGAAAGGTGCTTGGGGCGGCGTTGCTGCATTGCTGTTCATCAGCGGTGTAGCATCGCTGATTTTCTTCGCACCTGTGGAATGGCGTTCGCCAATTGTTTTTCGGTCTCCAGATGTGTCAGCCCCGATGTTAGTGGCAGCATCGCCAGTTTCTAAATCTACGCCATCAGCTATCGATCTGGCTTTGCAACGACAGAACGAATCGCTAAAACACGACAACTCACGGCTCAGGGCTGAAAACACTCGATTACGCGCCCCTGCTGCTACACCGATTTCCACACCGGTAGAACCTCAGCCACTTCGCGAACAAGACTTTATCGACATCGCAAAAGCGCAGGAAATATTAGACAACGCCAACGTTTTGTTATCTGCCGCATGGGACAGGTACTATCTAGTGACACAACCAGCTCCGAACGATCCGGGTAAGGCTATACCTCGTTCGCCATACAACTCAAACGACCAAAAGATGGCGTATGACGATGTCGGTCGGGCTCAACTAGTACAGCAAGACGCAAAGGCCAGCTTAGACAATCTATTTTTACGACTCTGCGGTAAGGAGCGTCTTTAATGTTTTCTGGGTCGTTCGCACTTCTATTTGCGCTGCTTGGCCTCGTTGGTTTCTTTGGGCGCGATGGAGGTCATCCCGAACCCCAGCTTCTTCGGGTTGAGCGAATAGCCACCTTGTTCCCAGACTTCGGTGGCCTCGACAAAATCGCCCAACTCAGGGGAGTAGTGAGCACTAAACGTCCGATATTCAGGCTGTCCGAAACCATCAAAATATTGGAACTTGCCACTAACCGCTACGTGTCGTCCGGCCTCAAAGTTGTACATGATGTCGTCGTGCGTCAATTGGTTCTGCGAATACGCAATTTCTATTCGCAGCGCATTGGCGGCAATTGGAGCCGCGCCCCAACGGGAAAGTCCGTGCTCGACCCACTGACGCCAAGGTTGTGGTTGCATAGATTTGCCCTGTGTCATACCCGCTGGCATTCCAGCGAGAACAGTAATCATGCTGTGAACGAAGAATTGTTCGGCGGCTACGCCACCGCTGTTCAGGAAGAGCATTTTAACCATCAATCGTTCGCCCACTTTTGGTGGAATCAACTCCATCAGCTTCCCATCTGTGCGTCCGAGAATTACTTGCGCCCGCTGGCTGAGCATGAACATTTTGTGTTGGCGACGGATTACGACCAACTGCCAACCAGCGAAGAACGTATAGAGAGCGCCGACTACGAGAAGTCCGATCGTGCCGAACCAGAAGGTTGGAGTATTCCAGCGTTTATAGTCGGCGTGCTCTTGTTTTTGGCGGGAAACCTCTTCGTTCACTATGGCGCGGAGCGCTTCGAGAATTGCGGCTTGGTACGCAGGGGATGGTACGAGTACGATCTGTTGCTCTTGGGTTTTGTCTTTTTGTTCTGCGGGCTGGCGTTGATGTTCATCGTTCCTTGTTTGATTTGATGCTGCGCTTGGGCTTTTTACGCCGCTTAGAAGTAATGCCGACGCTATCAGGATCAACGCGAACCAGGTGCTTGAGCGCTTCATGGAAAGTTAGCGGATGGAGTGAAATGGGCTTCGCTTTCGGCATAGTACTACCCTTCGCGGGAACGGCAATCGGAATTGTCCGCCCCTGTCCACAATCAGGTGACTGGCCTTATCTGGCTGAGGCTTCCGCCAGCGGGCTGACCTCAGCATCCTGCTATCACGTCGAAGAAAATATTCTTGTTGTCGCGATTGTTGAACCGATACTGAAACTCCGCGAGATACAGCGGCAGATATTTCTTGCTCACGTTGTGGTAGGTGCCGACCACGCCACGCTTCAAGAGCGACCAGAACGATTCGATGTTGTTCGTATGGACCTCACCGCGAACGTACTGATTCTCGCTGTGCTTGACCACTTCATGCGGCATCGCCCACTTGAGATAGCGATAGCCGGAGTGCTCATCGGTCGCGACCAAATTCACTTTGTCGCTCACGGTATCGCGGACGAATCGAGTCAGTGTTTCGGTATCGGTCTGTTCAATCATTTTGCAGACTACGTTGCCCTTGCGGGAGATCGCACCGATAACCGGAATCTTGCCAGCGGTGCCGCGTCCGCCCTGCTTTTTATCCCAATGACGATTTTTCTCTTTCCCGCCAACGTAGGTTTCGTCAATCTCGACCGTGCCGAGCAGCTTAGCCAGTCCGTCATCCTTCATCGCGGCGCGAATACGCATCACCATGTACCACGCCGTGCGGTAGTCGCCCGATCCAATCTGCCGATGGATTTGAAGGGCGCTGATTCCCTTCTTGCTTTGAGTCATCAGGTAGATGACCTGAAACCAAGTCGAAAGCGGATAGTTCGTATTCTCGAAAATCGTCTTGGTGATGACGCTGAATCGGTAGCCGTTGCGCCCGCCGCAGACCTTGCAGACCCAATGGAACGGACGCGACTTGAGCGTGTAAACCTGCTTGTTCTTGCAACGCGGACACTGGACGCCATCCGGCCAGCGAAGATCGCGCAACAGCGTTTTGCACGCGGTTTCATCGCTGAACTGTTTCATCAGTTGAGCGAGGGTGATCGAGGGTTGAGTGGTCAGCGGCTTGCCAGCTTCAACTTTCTTGTTCATGCGTACAATATAAGCTTTCTGAGGCTGAGTGTCAAGCCCAACATAATCCCCTTCCCGAGCGGGAAGGGGAACCAGAAGAAGTCATCCGGGCGCGTCGCTGTCCTATCCCCCTCACCCCTTTCCACAGTAGAAAGGGGGAACAGAAGGCAGAGCAACCAGCTCACGACGATAGCGGGCGTTCGCGATGTTCTTGACTGCCGGGCCTGAGACCACGTATGGGCAGAACAAGTGGATGGACGACGACAGTTATGAACAGGACCAGAAAGATCAGCGAAACCAGGTTCGTGCGTCGCCGGCGGATTATTTGCTCGACTACAGGATCAACGGGCAAAGCTTTCCGCGCTGGGGATGACTTTTCAATCGGCGACCCTGGTCAGTTTTGCACCGGCGACAACGTCGTTGCGCGCAATGAGTATAGTCGCGGCGAGATGAGGAGGGACCGTGGCTTTCAGAATTGTTTCAATTGGTGATTCGATTATCTGGGGCCAGGGTCTGCTCCCAAACGAGAAGTTCGATTGGCTGGTGCAACAGGCGCTTTTGCCCACGCATCCCGGAGCTACGCTTGAATCCCTGGCTCACTCGGGTGCGGTCATCGGCGCGACCGGCGTCAGCGGAACTCCGCAAGTGGGGGAGGTGCCTGCTTCGCGTCTTTCCATCATTGAACAGTGCGACAGCTATGCCAATTCTCCAGATACGGTGGACCTCGTGCTTATGGACGGTGGGATCAATGATGTCGGCGTCGCATCAATCCTCAATCCGTTCGCCATGATTCCGCCGCTCGACGCCAGGGTTATACATGCGTGCCACGATGGAATGTTGGTATTGCTTAAGAAAGTTATCGCGAAATTCTCAAAGCCGACTTGCAAAATTCTGGTCACGGGCTACTACCCAATTCTAAGTGCAGAGAGCGATCCGCTCGGAGTGATCAAGCTGATCAGCCTTTTCGGAATCGCTGTGCCCCCGTTTCTCGCCGAAGATCTCGACTTCATCAACCCGGTGCTGGATCGGTGCGAGGCATTTTTCACCGATTCCACACAACAACTCGAACGGGCCATCGTGGATGCGAATGACCCGAGAATCGCTTTCGTTTCATCGGGATTTACGGACGCCAACTCCGCGTTTGTTCCAGGCACATCACTGCTCTGGGGTGTAACTCTCGACGACGACATGAGCCCGCAGGATCCCGTCGCCGCCGCGCGGCATCCGCTGTGCGATATCGCTCACCCCGATCCCTTACAAATCCTCGATCGCGAAATCTGCTACCGCGCGTCGGCGGGACATCCAAACGTCCAGGGAGCGGCGCAGTTCGGAAATCAGATACTGGCGGCCCTGCAGGCCTAAAGTGTTAGGGCATCTTGCTTAAACCAAAAAGCGGCGGCGTGCAGACTTGGCAATCGATCATCGGCTGCATCCCTTACAAGGGTCCGCGCAGGAGCATCATGGAAATGGACGAGGCGGTCGCGGCCGAAACATAGTCGCGCAGATGACGGACGAACGTTCTGGTTCGCGCGAGCTGTCCGGAGGCCAGATCCCGTCTTGTTGCTCGGGTCGTCGGGATGACGGAGGGCGCGCGGCGCGCGGAACCTAACCCCTAACCCCTTCCCTCGAGGGAAGGGGAATTACCGGTTGTAGGAACCTTGCTGTCCTATCCCCCTCACCCCCTTTCCCTCACCCCAGGCGCGGACGCCGTTCCCTCTCCCGCAGAGCGGGCGATGGTAATTTGGTACCGCAGCCGAACATAGCGGCGCGCGCGGAACCTAACCCCTAACCCCTTCCCGCGCGGGAAGGGGGACCGGATTAAAGAACTCCCTCGAGGGAAGGGGGACCGGTTTAAGGGAGTTCTGCGAGACGCCCGTTGCTCGCTTCAGTCAGGATGACATAGAGGACGCCGCGCAAGCGGCTGCTCCGTTTTTAATTCCTTGACTTGCTGGTGAGCGGCAGATTTAGATGATCTCATAACTATGCGCATCGCGATTTTTGGCAATCATCGCCGTCTCGTCCCTGTGGCGGCGCTCGGTACCCTTCTATGCCTGGCCGTTTCGGCTCCCGCGCGCGCGGGAATGGCGGACGCGGTCAAGGCTCAAACGCTGCCCAACGGGCTCAGAGTGCTGGTGCTGGAAAATCACAAGGCGCCGCTGGCGACCTTCAACGTCTTCTATCGCGTCGGCTCGCGCAACGAGCAATTCGGCAAGACCGGACTGTCGCATCTGTGCGAGCATCTGATGTTCAAGGGCACCAAGAAGCTGGGCCCCGAAGAGTTCTCGCAAATAATCCAGCAGCACGGCGGCGAGGATAACGCGTTCACCGAGGAGGACTTCACGGATTATTTCGAGACGATCAGCAAGGATAAACTCGACGTGCCCATTTCGCTCGAAGCCGATCGGATGGCCAACTTCGAGCCCAAGGAGTTCGACAAGGAGAAGCACGTCGTGCTCGAGGAGCGGCGCCTGCGCACCGACGACAATCCGGAGGACGCGCTCGACGAGATGGTGCGCGCGCAGGCCTACGTGGCGCATCCGTACCACTGGCCGGTGATCGGATGGTTCCACGACGTCGACGGGCTGACGCTGGCCGACGCGATGGCGTATCACAAGATTTATTACTCGCCGCAAAACGCGCTGATCGTGGCGGTCGGCGATTTCAACGGCGACCAGGTGCTCAAGCAAATCAGCGAGGCATTCGCGGGAATCAAGAACGGCCCCAAGCCGCCGCCGATGACGGACCTGGAACCGCCGCAAACAGGGACCCGGCGCGTCGAACTGCAGCACGCGGCGAATCTGCCGGCGTTCGAAGAGGCGTATCACGTGCCGAATATCTTCAGCCCCGACAGTTACGCGCTCGAAGTGGCGTCGGAAATTCTTAGCGACGGGCAGAGCTCGCGGCTGTACCAAAAGATGGTCGTGGAAAAGCAGATGGTGGTCGACATCGGCGCCGGCTACGAGATGAGCTCGTTCGATCCCGGATTGTTCATCGTGTCGGCGCAGATGCGGCCCGGCATCAAGGCGGCGGACACCCAGGCCGAAGTCGAGAAGGAACTCGCCGCGATGCGCGATGCTCCGGTGGGCGCGGAGGAATTGCAGAAGGCCAAGAATCTCGAGCAGGCGCAGTTCGTGTTCGGGCAGGACTCGGTTATGCGCGAGGCCGAGATGCTCGGAATGTACGAAATGCTCGGCGACTACCATTTGGTCGATAAGTATATCGACGGAATCGACAAGGTGACCGCAGCCGATGTGCAGCGGGTCGCGAAGACTTACCTGGTCGCGTCCAACATGACCGAAGGCGTGCTGGTGCCGACCGGCGTCCTGCCGCATGGAGGCGCCGGGCTGAGCGGCGGAGAATTGCGATGAGCGGCACGAAGAATCGACTGAAAATGTTTGCGGGCGTCGCGGCAATCGCGGCGGTGGTGCTCGCGGCCACGCCGTCGCACGCGCTCGATATCAAGAAGATGACGCTCAGCAACGGCGCTACCCTGCTGGTTTCGGAAGAGCATCAGTTGCCGATGGTCACGATGATGATCGAGTTCGACGCCGGCACGCGTCGCGATCCCAAGGGCAAGGAGGGATTGGCCGAGTTGACGGGGCGATGCCTTTCGCAAGGCACCAAGGATCTCACCGCGCCGGAGTTCGATCAGAAAGTCGATTTCATGGGCAGCTCGGTCGACGTGTCGGCCGGGCGCGACTATTCGACCGCCTCGATGACGACGCTGAAAAAGTACCAGGGCGAGACGCTCGATTTGCTGGCGGGCATCCTGATACAGCCCGGACTGCGCGACGCCGATATCGAGCGCAAACGCGCCGAGCAGGTCGCGGAAATCAAATCGGCGGAAGAGCAGCCGGGCTACACCGCAGATGTGGAGTTCGTGAAGGACCTGTTCGGCGACTCACCATACGGGCATCCCGGCGCGGGCTCGTCGGACTCGGTCGCCAAGCTGACGAATGACGACGTGCGCGGATTTTATCACGACTACTACAAGCTGGGCGGATCGATCATCGCGGTGGCCGGCGATGTGAGCGCGGACGAAGTTAAAGTATCACTTGAAAAAACGCTGGCAGGCCTCTCCGGAACCGTCACGCCGCAAGCCGACCCGCCGCCAATCAACGTTGCGCCGGGTCTGCACGTGAAGCTGATCGATCGAAGCGTCGTGCAAGCCAACATCATCATGGGTTCCGGCGGAGTGACGCGTTCGAATCCCGACTTTTACCGGCTCAAGGTGATGAACTACATCCTTGGCGGTGGTGGATTTTCCTCGCGGCTGGTGAAGGTGGTTCGAAGCGCGCACGGGCTCGCCTACTCGGTCAACAGCGGTTTCGAGCCCGGCAAGTTCCAGGGCGCGTTCACCATCGGCCTTCAAACCAAAAACCAGAGTTCGACCGAAGCGATCGATTTGATCCTGCAGCAGCTTCGCGAGATCCAGGAAAAGCCGGTCAGCGACGCCGAGCTGGATGGCGCGAAACAATATCTGATCGGCAGCTTCCCACTGAACATCGAGCGGCAGAGCGCGATTGCCAGCTTCATGATCCAGATCGAGTTCTATGGGCTCGGGCTCGACTACGCGGAGCAGTATCCGAAGCTGATCGGATCGGTCACGAAGGACGACGTGCTGGCGGTTGCGAAAAAATATCTGCATCCCGATGCGATGATCGTGGTCGCGGTCGCGAACCAGAGCGACGCGAAGATCAAAACCTCGGAAATGGAGAAGGCGGCCGACGCCCCGAGCGCGCAATAGCGCCGCGCTGATCTTCACGATCGGGCACTCGACGCATCCGATCGAGCGTTTCCTCGAATTGCTCGGCGAGCACCGCATCGCCATCGTCGCCGATGTGCGATCGTTCCCCAGCTCGAAGCGATGGCCGCAGTTCAACCAGGCGGAACTCTCGGCGTCGCTCGAGCGCGCGGGAATCGAGTATCGATGGATCAAACGACTCGGCGGCCGGCGCAGTTCGAAGCGCGACGACTCTCCGCACACCGCATGGCAGCTTCCCGCGTTCCGATCGTACGCTGACTATACGGAGAGTGCGGATTTCGAAGACGGCCTGCGCGAACTGACGCAAGCCGCCGAGGGCTCGCGCACCGCGTACATGTGTTCGGAGGGCCTGTGGTGGCGATGCCATCGGCGAATTATCTCGGACAACCTGGTGATTCGCGATTGGACGGTCGAGCACATCATGCCGACCGGTAAATTGTCGACGCACGTGCTCGCGCCGTTCGCGCGCATCGTCGACGGACGAATTATCTACGACGGTAGTGGTCGGAAGGAGTCTGACTGATCGACCGTCTGACGGTTCAGATTGCGATCCGGAGTGCAATCTCCTCGAAGAGAACTTGCGGAACTTTAACTCTTCGTTTGCCGCGTCGCTCCCTGGCGATCCGCACGAGACCGTGCCGTTCCAGAATCCGGATGTCCTCCTGAACGTTCTTGAAATCGCGGTTGATCATTTTTGCCAGCTCATAGAGCGAGCCGGGATGGCGCGTTCGAATCGTATGCATCAGCGCGAGGCGCTCGCGCGTCATGAAATTACGGGCTGCCTCAATGCTGGTGAAACCAACCTCGTCGTGCGGCTTGCTTGGGACGCGCCGCCGGGTCCGAATCGCGTCGAAGGTTTTGGCGAAATCGTCGGCGACTTCACGCAGCGGCCTGATCGAAAACGTTACTGTCTTCATTTCACTCCTCCTGCCAATGCGCGCGCGTCAGCGAGGAAGTCGGCCACTAGCCGCCTTGCTGTCACAAAAGCGTATGGCACTTCGCGGCCGCTAATGTGCCGGTGGTGGCCCTTCGGGTGATGATTGTCAAAAAGAATCGCGGGCGCCTCCTCGCCGGCACGAATGAACGCGAGCCGATACCGAACACCTTCCGGATGGCGAGTATTGCGCTCGACCTTCCACAGTACCATCTCGTAGAAATTGCCTGGTTCGTCGGTCCACTTTCGCCGCACGATCAGTTTGGCCGACTCCACCCTGAGTCCTTCTACGTGGCATCATATACCACGTACCTCTATCCTTCAACACGAAATGGTTTCTTGCTATGCTGCGGCGCGGTGGTTTAGCGCCTGGCGGAGGAAGCCCGCGGTGTATGACGCCTTCACGCCCGCGACTTCTTCGGGCGTGCCTTTCGCGACGACCTGGCCGCCGCGATCGCCGCCTTCGGGCCCGAGATCGATCAGGTAGTCTGCGGTCTTGATTACGTCAAGGTTGTGCTCGATCACGACAATCGTATTGCCCGCATCGGCAAGACGCCCGAGCACGCCGAGCAGCCGCTTGATGTCGTCGAAGTGCAGGCCGGTGGTCGGCTCGTCGAGAATATAAAACGTCCGGCCGGTCGCGCGCCGCGCGAGTTCCTTGGCGAGCTTGATGCGCTGCGCCTCGCCGCCGGAGAGCGTCGTCGCAGACTGGCCCAGATGAATGTAGTCGAGGCCGACGTCGCGCAGCGTCTCGAGCTTCTGGCGAATCGGCGGAACTGAGCCGAGGAATTCGACAGCGTCGAGCACGGTCATGTTGAGCACCTCGGCGATATTCTTGCCCTTGTACTGAATTTCCAGCGTGTCGCGATTGTAGCGCTTGCCCGCGCAGACCTCGCAGGTGACGTAAACGTCGGGCAGAAAGTGCATCTCGATTCGAATGATGCCGTCGCCTTCGCACGCCTCGCAGCGCCCGCCCTTGACGTTGAACGAAAATCGCCCCGGCCCGTAACCGCGCATGCGCGCCTCGGGCAATTGCGCAAACAGCTCGCGGATATGGGTGAACAGCCCGGTGTAGGTCGCGGGATTCGAGCGCGGCGTGCGACCGATCGGGCTTTGATCGACGTGAATGACCTTGTCGAGATGCTCGACGCCCTCGAGCGTCTTGTACGCGCCCGCGCGCTCGCGGCTGTGATTCAGTTTCTGCGAGAGCGCGCGATACATGGTGTCGAGCACCAGCGTCGATTTGCCGGAACCCGAAACGCCGGTGATGCAAGTGAAGACGCCGAGCGGAATCGCGACCGTGAGATCGCGCAGATTGTTCTCGTGCGCACCCTTGACGGTCAACCATCGGCCCGAGAGTTGGCGGCGGCGCGACGGCACGGGAATCTCGACTTGCCCCGAGAGATACTTGCCGGTGAGCGAGTTCTCGTCACGCATCACGTCGTCGGGAGTGCCCTGCGAGACGATGTAGCCGCCTTGAATTCCGGCGCCCGGGCCCATGTCGATCAGATGATCGGCTTCGAGCATCGTCTCGCGATCGTGCTCGACGACCAGCACCGTGTTGCCGAGTTCCTTGAGGCGCTTGAGCGTCGCGAGCAGGCGCTGATTGTCGCGCTGATGCAGTCCGATCGACGGCTCGTCGAGGATGTAGAGCACGCCGACGAGGCTCGAGCCAATTTGCGTCGCGAGACGGATGCGCTGTCCTTCGCCGCCGGAGAGACTGCCCGACGGGCGATCGAGCGTCAGGTACTCGAGGCCGACGTCGGCGAGAAAATTCAGCCGCTCGCGGATTTCCTTCAAAATGAGTTTCGCGATTTCCGCTTCCTGCGCACTCAGCTTCGGCGCGGCGAAGAACGCGAGCGCCTGCTTGATCGACATCGCAGTCACTTCGGAAATCGACTTGGCGTTGAAGCGCACGAACAGGCTTTCCTTCTTGAGCCGCGCGCCGTCGCAGGTCGGACACGGCCGCATATTCATGTACGCCTCGAGAAACTCGCGCACGCCCTCGGACTCGGTCTCCTTGTAGCGCCGATCCAGCCACTGCAGCACGCCCTCGAACGTCTTCGAGTACTCGGCGCGATGGTGCCCGCGCTGGTAGGCGAACTCGATTTCCTCGGCCCCCGAGCCGTACATGATGGCCTTGCGCACCTTGGCCGGGATTTCTTTCCACGGCTGGTCGAGGCTGAACTTGTAATGCCGCGCGAGCGCGTCGAGCACCGGCTGCAGATAGTTCATCGTCGCCCACGGGGCGATGGCGCCGTCCGAGATGCTCAAGTCTTCGTTCTGCACGACCAGCTCGGGATCGAAGTACATGATCGAGCCGATCCCCGAACATTCCACGCAGGCGCCGTGCGGGCTGTTGAACGAGAACATTCGCGGCTCGATTTCCGGATACGAGATTCCGCAATCGACGCAGGCGAAGCGCTGGCTGAAATAAATCTCGCTCTCGTTCTTGGGCCCGTCCAGGCGCTCGACCTTGAGCAGGTCCTGCCCATATTTGAAAGCGACTTCGAGCGAGTCCGACAGGCGCTTCTCGATTCCCTTGCGAATTGCGAGCCGATCGACCATCACCTCGATCGTGTGGCGCTGATTCTTGTTGAGCGCCGGCTCCTCGCCCAGCTCGTAGAGCTTGCCGTCGATCTTCACGCGCACGAAACCCGCGCGCTTCATTTCGGAAAGCTCCTTGCGATACTCGCCCTTGCGATCGCGGACGATGGGCGCGAGCACGTGAATCCGCGAGCCGTCGGGCCATTGCATGATTCGGTCGACGATCTGCTGCACACTCTGCTGAGTGATCTCGCGGCCGCAGTTGTAGCAGAAGGCGTGTCCCACCCGCGCGAACAGCAGCCGCAGGTAGTCGTAGATTTCGGTGATCGTGCCGACGGTGGAGCGCGGATTGCGCGAGGTGGTTTTCTGCTCGATCGAGATCGCGGGCGACAAGCCCTCGATCGAATCGACGTCCGGCTTTTCCATCTGCTCGAGGAACTGGCGCGCATACGCCGACAGCGATTCGACGTAGCGACGCTGGCCCTCGGCGTAAATCGTGTCGAAGGCGAGCGACGATTTGCCCGAGCCGGAGAGCCCGGTGATCACGACCAAGCGATCGCGCGGAATCTCGAGATCGATATTCTTGAGATTGTGCTCGCGCGCGCCCTTGATGACGATTCGATCGGCCATCGTTGCCTACGCCGCCGCCCGCCGCGCGGCCTTTTCGCGGCTCAATCCGGCCCGCCACGCATATTCGATCGCGGCAATCATGCTCGAAGGATTTGCAATTCCCTTGCCTGAAATATCGAACGCCGTGCCGTGATCGGGCGAGGTGCGCACGAACGGCAAGCCGAGCGTCACGTTCACCGCGCGGTCGAACTCCAGCGTCTTGAGCGCAATCAACCCCTGATCGTGATACATCGCAACCGCCGCGTCAAAATTGAACGCGCCGGCCTTGCGGATGAACGCGGTGTCGGGCGACAGCGGCCCGTACGCGTCGATGCCGTCGCGATTTGCGCGCCGAATCGCCGGCGCGATCACGCGGATTTCCTCGTCACCGAACATCCCGCTTTCACCCGCATGAGGATTCAACCCGAGCACCGCTATTCGCGGACGCGCAACGCCAAGCGCGCCGCGCAAATGCGTCGCGAGCAAGCGAATCGTGTCGAAAACATTGCGCCGCGTCAGCGCAGACGCCACTTTTGCAAATCCCATGTGCGCAGTCACCAGCGCGACCGTGAGCTCGCCGCCCGCGAACATCATGCGCCACAGCCGGACTCGCGCCAGATGCGCCAGCAGTTCCGAATGCCCGGGAAAATGGTGCCCCGCGCGGTTCATCCAGTCCTTGCTGATAGGCGCGGTCACAAGAGCGTCAACTTCGCCGCTTATCGCCATCCGCGCACCAGTTACGATGTAGTCATAGGCCGCGCCGCCGGCCTCAACCGTGGGATGGCCCGGGCGAATTGCGCTCGCCGACAAATTCGAGATCGAAAGTACGCCGAGTCCCTTCGTCAGGCGAACCGGCGGCTCACCCCGGCGCCACGGTAAGGGCGCTGGCACGCCGCGCAGGCGGGACGCCGCCGCGCGCATCGCGGACAGGTCGCCGACTACTACTATCGAAGGCGCGCCGCGGCGGCTCGCAAGCGCGGCCGCCGCCTTGAGGATCACCTCGGGCCCGACGCCCGCCGGATCGCCCATGCTGACAGCCAACAGGGGCGGCGTCTTTCGTCTGAGCGCGGCCATCATCTAGTACATGGTCTCGACGTAGTGCTGCTTGACGAGATCCGACTCAATCCACTTCTCGAGCTGCGCGCTGGATTGCTGATCGACCAGCTCAGCACGAATCTGCGCCTTGACGTCGTTGAGCGGCACGAGGCCCGGCACTTCGTGTTCTTCGAGCTTGACGATATGAACGCCGTGGCTGGTGCGGACCGGCGCCGAGACTTCGCCGGGCTTGAGCGGCTTCACCGCCGCCAGGATCTGATCATTGATGTCGGCCGGCGCGAACCATCCGAGTTCGCCGCCGCTGGACTTCGAGTCGTCATCCGAGTACACGCGCGCCAGATCGCCGAAGTCATCGCCCTTGACGGCGCGCGCACGAACCATGTCGGCCTTCTTCCGCGCGACGGACACTTGCGCCGGCGTCGGGTCGGGCGGCAGCGCGATCAGAACCTGCGCGAGCTTGAGCCGTTCCTTGGCGACGGTGAAGTCTTCCTTGTGGGCGTCGTAGAAGGTCTTGATGTCGGCGTCGGGCACGTTGATCTTCGCGCGCACTTCGGACTCGATCATCATCGCCTTTTCGAGATCCAGCCGCGCCCGTTTGCGCAATTCATCGTAGCTCATCCCGCTCGCCTGGAGTTGCGCGCGAAATTCCGCATCGCTCAAGTGCTTGTCCATCCGCAACTGCGTGATGTACTTGTCGACCTGCTCTTCGTCGACCTTGTCATCGTACTTCTTCACTTCCTGTTCGAGCAATTTCTCGCCGATCAACGCCTTCACTGCGGTCTTGGCGGTGTCCGAAGAAGCGAAATCGTCGGTCTCGATCGGCTGGCCATGCTGCGACGCGAAATCCTTGACCTCCCGCATCGTGATCGGATCGCCGTCAACGCTGGCGACGACTCGATCCACCGCCGGCGCGCTCGCCTCCGTGTCCTCATCGGCATCGGGCGCCGGTTCTACCGCGGGCGGCGGCGGCGGTTCGTCATTTTTCGCATCCGCGAGGTCACTCTCACCCGAAGCCGGAACTATCTTCGCCGTCCGCGTGGGGTTGGACGCTCCCTCCTCCTCCCGCGGCACCGTTGGCGCCTGCGGCGGGTTGACGGCGGAAGAGGTTGCCTGCTTCAGAAGCGAGTAACCGAAAGAATCGGGTTTGAGAAAATCTATCGAGCAGCCGGAAACCGCGCAGGCAAGGACCAACGCCAGCGACACCGACAACGCCGCCGCCACGCCGGCGCCGCCGCGGTCGGCACCGCCGCAGTCGGCACCGCCGCAGTCGGCACCGCCGCAGACGCATCGCGCGCCGGCACGCCGGGACAATCTTCTGTTATGCATCAATCTAGTTGACGGCCGGCCCGACTTTCACGGCCGGCCAGTTTTCCAACTTTTCACAGCCCGCCAGTGCCTGCAAGACACCGTCGAGCTGCGCGAACAGTTGCTGGTATTCGGCGGGCTCGATCCGCGCGATCACCTGGTACGACGGCGTCAGCCGCATCGTGCGCCGATTCTGGTCCGCCAGCTTCACCAGCCGCGCGGTGTCCACCGGCGCGTCGGGATGAAATCTGATCTCCAGCTGCGAGCCCTTGAGAATCGCGCTCAGGATCATAAGCTGCTTCATCTGGCGCCGCACGTTCATCGCGGCGATCAGATTTTCGATGAGCGTCGGCACCGGGCCGAACCGATCGCGCATCTCGTCGCGAATCTCGCCGAGATCCTCCTCACGCTGCGCCCGCGCGAGCCGCCGATAGAGTACCAGCCGCTCGTTCTCGTCGGAAACGTAAGCCTCGGGAATGTATGCGGGCACCGCGATTCGCAGCTCGGGCTCGAAGTCAGGGCGACTCGGCTGGCCGCGCAGCTCGGCGATCGCCTCTTCCATCATCTCGGTGTAGAGCTCGAACCCGACCGCCGCGATCTCTCCGTGTTGCTCATGGCCGAGCAGGTTGCCGGCGCCGCGATGCTCGAGGTCGGCCATCGCGAGCTTGAAGCCGCCGCCGCTCTCCGACTCGACCAGCTCGCGCAGCGCATCGATTCGCCGCTTGGCGTCGCGCGTGATGATGTGCTCGCCGGGAATCAGCAGGTACGCGTACGCCTTTTGGCGCGAACGCCCGACGCGGCCGCGCAACTGGTACAGCTGCGCGAGACCGAAGTGATCTGCGCGATTTATGATCATCGTGTTCGCGTTGGGAATATCGAGGCCCGACTCGATGATCGCGCTGCAGACCAGCACGTTGACCCGCTTCTCGATAAAATCGCGCATCACGTCCTCGAGCTGGCGTTCCTTCATCTGGCCGTGCGCGATCGCGGTCCTGGCCTCGGGCACCAGCGAGCGCAGATGACTGGCCATGTAGTCGATATTCTCGACGCGATTGTGAACAAAGAACACCTGGCCGCCGCGGTTGAGCTCGCGCAGGATGGAATCGCGGATGGTGGCGTCGTCGAAATGCGCGACGAAGGTGCGAATCGCCTGGCGGTCCGGCGGCGGCGTCTGGATGACCGAGAGATCGCGGATACCGAGCATCGCCATGTGCAGCGTGCGCGGAATCGGCGTCGCCGTCATCGTCAACACCGGCACCAGCTTCTTGAGCTTCTTGATTCGCTCCTTATCCACCACGCCGAATCGATGCTCCTCGTCGATCACCAGCAAGCCCAGCCGCGGGAACTGCACGTCGCTCGACAGCAGGCGATGCGTCCCGATGACGATATCGACCTTGCCGCGCCCGGCCTCCTCGATCACCGCGCGATTTTCCTTGTGGCTGCGGAACCGCGAGACCATCTCGACGCGCACCGGGTAATCCTTGAAGCGCTCGCGGAACGTGTTCCAATGCTGCTCGGCGAGGATCGTCGTCGGCACCAGCACGGCGACTTGCCGGCCATCCATCACCGCGATGAACGCCGCGCGCAGCGCGACTTCGGTTTTGCCGAAGCCCGCGTCGCCGCAGATCAGGCGGTCCATCGGCTTGGCGCGCGTCAGGTCGCGAATAACGTCATCGATCGCCGACTGCTGGTCGGGAGTCTCCTCGAACTCGAAGCGCGACGCGAACTCCTCGTAGTCAGCGCCCGGCGCCGGGTATGCGTGCCCTTCCATCACCTCGCGCGCCGCGTAAATGTCGAGCAGCTCGGCCGCCATCGCGAGCACCGCCTGCCGCGTGCGCCGCTTTACCTTTTCCCACGAGCCGCTGCCGAGCTTGTCGAGCTTGGGTTCCGCATTGTCGCCGCCGATATATCGTTGAACGAGATTTATCCGCTCGACCGGCACGTACATCGTGTCGTTGCCGGCGTATTCGAGATTCAGAAAGTCGCCCTCGACGTCGGCGACCTTCATATGGCGCAGGCCGCGGTACTTCGCGATGCCGTGATCGATATGCACGACGAAATCGTCGGGCTTCAGCTCCTCGAGATTGAGCAGCGCGCCCTTCGCGGTCGGACGCCGGCGCCGCCGCACTCGCGGCTCGCCAAAAATTTCCTCCTCGCTGTAGATGTAGAGACCGTCGTCCTGCAGAACGACGCCGGCCGAAATCTCGCCCTCCATGATCGCGGGCCGGTAATCCGGCCATTCCATCAGCGCCGCCAGGCTCTTGCATTCGACGTTGACCTCGAGGTCCCACGCCTCCAGGTGACGGCGCAGGCGCGCGACCTGATGGGGACCCTCGACGATCATCAACGAGCGACCCTGCCCGCGCTGGACTTCGCGCAGTTCCGTCGCCAGCGGCTCGAAGCTCGGCGGCGTCCGCACTCCGCTCAGTTGGTTCGATCCGAGCCGCAGACTCGCCTGCGACTTGACCTCGACCGGCGCAGCCCATCCCTCGCGCGGCGTTACCATCGTCACCAGCGAGCCGACCTCGACCGCGGTGAAATTTCCAAGCGCGCGCTCGAAGGCGTCCGCACCGAGGAACAGCGAGTCCGGCGCGGGATGAAACGCAGGCTTGTGCGCCGCCGCCGCGGTCTCATTGTTTACGGTTTCTGCAAAGCGATTTGCCTCGGCCAGGACGCGCCCCGGATCGACCAGCCACAGCAGCGTGCCCGCCGGCATGTAATCGAACACGCTGTCGAGCGCGCGCCCGTACGCATACGGCATCAGCAGTTCCGCGCCCGGAAACAGCAGCCCGTTCTCGAGCGCCTCGGACAATTCCGCGGCCTCTTTGCGCACCATCCCGATTTCCGCAGCCCGCAACACGACCTGCTCACGCAGCTTCGGGTCCTTCAGCGCAGACGGCGGCACGTAGCGGGTGCGCGTGATCGTCGCCTCAACCAACTCGGCGCCCGAGCGCTGATCGTCGGCGTTGAAGTGCCGTATCGACGTGATCAGATCGTCTTCCAGCTCGATGCGAAGCGGGTCGCGGTACAACGGCGAGAACGCATCGACGATACCGCCGCGCACGCTGAAGTCGCCCGCCTCTTCGGTCTGCGGGACCCGCTGATAGCCGCACGCCGCGAGCGCCTCGACCAGCGCCTCGAGATCCAGCCGATCGCCAATCGCGACCTTGACGATCGATTCGTTGAACACCGTGCGCGGAATCGTGCGCGTCATCAGCGCTTCGGCCGACGTGACGACCAGCGGCGACTCATGCCGAAGCATCGCGAACAGCGCCGCCAGTTGCGACGCCTGCGCGTCGGTCGGCGGCGACAATTGCGCCATCGGCTTTACTTCCCACGAGCGGATCAGATGCACCCGGCGCGTGGCGGCGTCCGCGTCCGCCGCCTCATCGAGGAAAAACGCGACCTCTCCCGCCAGCGCCTCGGCTTCCAACGCCGTCGACGTGACCGCGACGATCGGACGCGTCAGCCGCATCCGCATCTCGCGAATCATCAGCGCGCCGGCCACGCCACGCAGTCCCATCACCGGGAACCGACGTTCTTGATTTGCCGCGAGCCGCGCTTCGAGTTCGCCGGCTGCTTCTTTCAGGCTGCGTTGCAACTTTTTTCGATCCGCAAAAAATACGCAAATTCGCCCTGCGGCGATGCGCGCGAGGAGCGCACACGCCGCTGGCGTCAGAAAAATATTAGCAGAAAATCGCGCGCGAACCGCGAACGCGTGCCGCGCGCCCGGGTCGGCTCAATTGACCGCGCTTTCGGTCGGCACTGACGGCGCCGCGGCCGGCGACGCTCCCGGTGGCGGGATTTTGTTGCCCGCCGCGTCGGTTTCGTAATCGATATGCAGCGCGATCCGCATCGTGCGATGGTATCCGCCGTGCAACGGCCGGATCACCGTGATGTAAGTCGTGTCACCCGGTTTGACATGGTCGAGCGCGCTGAGCAGTTCACTCCTATTTCGCACTCTCATATCGTCCACCGCGACGATCAGGTCGCCGCCGGTTCCCAGCGCGCCCGACTTCCGCAGAATCGGAAACGTGACCAACGCGACCGGTCCGAGCAGTACACTTCCGAGCGCACTTAGATCGCCCATCGGGGTGCTTCCCGTTCTCGCGACCAGGCCCGCACGCGCGGCAGGACTGTCCGGGTACACGTTCACGACCTCCAGTCCGTGCTCCTCCATGCCGAGGTAGCACTGCGTTGTATATTCCAGATCGACTCCCAAATACGGCCGGTGATGCTCGCCGTCCAAATCGTGCGGATGGAAATTGCGATTGAGCCTCGCGACCTCGTTTTCTTTCGACTGGCGAAACGCGCGCTGCTCGGCCGTCTCGCTCCCGTCGGGCGCCGGAACCTTGGCCGACGGTTGCCGCCCTATCTCCAACGTCGTCGGCTCGCCCGGCTGTTCCCCCGGAATGATCCGAGTCGCGCTATCACTCGGCTGTGGCGCCGGGACCTGCTGAGTTCCGCGGTTGTTCGGTTGCGCCACTATCGACGGCGAAGCGCTGCCGTTGGAAATGTCCGCCGCGAGTGATGCGGATGGAGATAGCAGCACGACCAGCAGCGGCCAGCCGATGAGGACGCTCGGACTTCGCATGACCGATCACCTCAATACAATTTTGCGCTCGGTCCCGATACTAAGTCCGATTTGAATCAGGCTCAAGGCGGAAAATGACGCGTCGGCGCGCGACCGCCGTATCGAAGGAACAATGGTGAAATGAAATCGCGCTAGTGCGTGTAGCTGTCGCCGGTCCCCGGCGCCGCATTCGCGATTGGCTCGCCCGCCGCGCCGACGTGCACCGCGATCTTGATCGTCCTGTGCGGCACGCGGTCACCCGATCCGTCCGGCCTGATTACCGTGAGATACATCGTGTCGCCCGGCTTGAGCCGCGCCATCGCGTTTTCCAGGTCGCTCTGATCGCGCACGCGCTTGTCGTCAACCGCGACGATCAGGTCTCCTCCCTGTCCCATCGCTCCCGAACTCCCGAGCGCCTTGGTCGCGAGAATCGAGCCGCCCGGAATTATTCCACTGAGCGTCGAGAGCGCCGCGCCGACTGCGGTAACTCCGGAGCGTGCCTGCATGCCGGCCTGCGCCGCCGGACTGTTGGGATCGACGGTCAGCACTTCGAGCCCATGCTCCTCGCCCCCGAGGTAACACATCGTCGTGTATTGCACCGTGATACCCAGGTACGGCCGCGCGTGCGGCTGATAACTGTTGCCGTTACCGTTGCCGTTAGCATCGCCGGTGCCGTTCTCGGTGCCCTGGCGGAAATTAGGTTCGATCGACGCGTTGTCCTCGTCCTGATTAAAATTCCGGTCGCTGGGGATTTCCCTGACTGCGGGCTTCGGCGCAGCCAAACCGGGCTGCGGCGCTATCTCGAGCGTCGCGTCGTCGCTGCCGCCCTGCCCCGCAGGTCCGTGAGTCGTCGCCGATGAATCGCTGCCCTGCGAGCCACTCTGCGAGTCCTGGGTCTGCGCGACCGCAAGATGAGACAGCGCGAACAGCGCGGCCGTCGCCACTCCCAGCGTGAATACTTTTTGCAGCTTCATCTAATCGCGCTCGCGATCGGCCAGATGATCGCGTAGCTCACCAAATATAGGCTCGCCGCGCGATCTCCTCAAGCCGGACGATTTCTCCTTGAAGGCCGCGCGAAGCCGTGCGAAAGTTTTGATGCGTCCGATGAAAATAATTTCCACAGTTGCGCTACAACCAACCCAGCGCGCGGCAATCGCCGCCGCGGTGCCGGGGGCGGAAGTGCTCGACCGGCAAATCCGATCGCCCGAGGAATTCAGCGAGTTGGTGAACGGCGGATGCGATGTGCTGATGACGTTCCGGCTGCCCCAAGACGCCACGAAGCGAGCACCAGGGCTCAAATGGATTCAACTGCTCAGCGCCGGCGCGGACCGCATGCTCGACGGCCCGCTCAAGGGCAGCTCTATTCCGCTCACGACCGCCAGCGGGATTCATGCGACGCCGATCGCGGAATACACGATGGGCTCGATGCTCGCGTATGCGCATCGGATCCATCTGGCGATTCGCGCGCAGATTCGCCACGAGTGGTCGCGCTCGCGCAATTTGAGCGAAAACAGCGACGAGATCCGCGGGCGCACGATTGGAATCGTTGGCTACGGATCGATTGGCAGGGAAACGGCGCGGCTCGCGCAGGCATTCGGGATGACGGTGCTGGCGTTGAAGCGCGACCCCGCGCAGCGGCGCGACCCGGGATGGTGTCCGGCGGGGCTGGGCGATCCGGAAGGCGTTATCCCCACGCACTTCTTCGGTCCCGAGCAACGCGAGTCGATCCTCCGCGAGAGCGACTACGTGTCGGTCACGCTGCCGCTCAGCTCGCATACGCACAAATTCATCGGCGCGCGAGAAATCGCCGCCATGAAACCCGGCGCCTACCTCGTCAACATCGGGCGCGGTCCGGTGATCGATGAGGCCGCGATGGCCGCCGCGTTGAAAGCGGGCAAAATCGGCGGCGCCGGGCTCGACGTGTTCGAGCACGAGCCGCTCGAAGCAACCAGTCCTCTGTGGGACATGGAGAACGTGATTCTGACGCCGCATATCTCGGGCGACAGCCGCGACTACATGGACAAGGCCTGCGAACTATTCGTCGAAAATCTAAAACGCTTCGCCGCAAACCGCCCCCTACTGAACCTGGTAGATCCAAGCCTCGGCTACTAACGCCGCGACCGAGAATGCCGAAGTCCTAACCTCTCCTTGTCCGAGGAGAGGTCGGCGTAAGCCGCTTGAAAAGCGGTGTCGCCGGGTGAGGTGCAACGCCGGACACCGCACGCTCGCCTACTCGTCTAATCGCCAGGACCCTAACCCCTGGCCCCTTCCCCAGGAATGGGGAAGGGGAATTTTAGTTGCCCGAATCGCGCTGTCCTATCCCCCTAACCCCCTTTCCAAGTTGGAAAGGGGGAACCCGAATCGCAATTCATAGAAGTTGGGGCTGCCTCCTGACAGCAGCACTACGGACAACGACGACGGCCGGCGTCGCACCTCACCCGTCGCTCACCTACGGCTCGCGCCGACCTCTCCTCGGACAAGGAGAGGTTAGTATTCAGAAACGAGCCGGGATTCTTCGCTTTGCTCAAGAATGACACAAAAAAAGTTCTAACTTGGACCCTACGAGTACTCAGGGTAAACTCCGCCCGCATCTTTTCTTGGTACTGGGTGCAGGGGTCACCCCTGCCCAAGGAGGTGCGGAACCCACGGTGGGTTCCGCATTAAATAAAGTGATTTCCCCTTCCCTACTCTTACCGACTCCTCAACGCCGCGAGGAATCTCTCCTTCAATCCCTCGAATGGCCCGTTAGACATGAACAGCGCGACGTCGCCTGCGCGCGCGTCGGCGATCATCCGCTCGAGGATCTCATCGTTCGACGCGCATGCGACCGCATGCGCTCCGCGCGCACTGATCGCACTCGCGAGCGCACCGGTCTCGAGCCGCTCGTTCGGCGCGATCGGATCGTTCTCCTTGAAATAGACGGGTCCCAGGTAAACGCGCGACGCTTTGTCGAATGCGGCCGCGAACGCTTCCTGAAAAACGTTGCGCCGGGCAGTATTCGAGCGCGGCTCGAACGCCGCGAGTATCCTCCTGCCCGGGAACCGCTCGGCGATCGCTTCCAGCGTGACGCCAATCGCCGTCGGATGGTGCGCGAAGTCGTCGACTACGGTCACGCCCGCCGCCTCTCCTATCACCTGCTGCCGGCGCACGACGCCCTTGAAGGTGCGCAGTCCTGCGGCAATTTCATCGCCGGAGACCCCAAACGCGTTCAGCAGCACGAAAACGCCGAGCGCGTTGGCGACGTTCATACGGCCGCCGATCGGCAGATGGATCGACTCGTGGATTCGAGCGCCGTCGCGTGTCACCGAAAATCTCGCGCCGTCCGCGCCCACCGTGATTTCCGTAGCGCGATATTCGCCCTCGCGCAGCCCATACGTCAGCCGCCGCGCGTGCGCGCCAGCGCTGACCTCGAGCGCGTGCGGAAAGTCGGCGCATACCGCGAGCACTCGCGACGAGTCCATCTGCTCGACGAGCGCCCGAAAGCTCGACTTCACATGCTCGAGGTCGCGATAGATATCGGCGTGATCGAATTCCACCGCCGTGATAATCGCGCCGTTGGCCCGGTAGTGCAGAAACTTCGGCCCCTTATCGAAAAACGCCGTGTCGTACTCGTCGCCTTCGATTACGAAGTCGGCACCGCTGCCAAGCCGGTAGTTGGATCCGAAATCGCTCGCCACGCCTCCCACCAGCATCGAGGGATCGCGCCCCGCCGCTTCGAGCACGTGCGCCATCATCGCGGTCGACGTGGTCTTGCCATGCGTCCCCGCGACCATCAGCACGCGCCGCCCGTTCAGAAAAAAATGCCACAGCGCCTCGGGCATCGAGACGTACGGAATCGGTGAAGCGAGCAGCGCCACGGCTTCGGGATTCGTCGGCACGATCACATTGCCCATCACCACCAGGTCGGGCGCGGGCGAGAGGTTCGCCGGTGAGAATCCTGTCCTTACTCCGACCCGCGAATTTCTCAGCAGCGACGCCGTCGGTTCGTAGAGCTGATTGTCGGAGCCGGTGACCGACATCCCACGCTCGACCAGCATCCCGGCCAGCGCAGCCATCGCGGTGCCGCCGACTCCGATCAGATGCACGCGCCGAACCGCGACCGGAATGCGCGCGAGGCGCGCCGCACTGCCCGAATCAGCCACCGCCGAGCGCATCCATGATCAAATCGTGAATCTTCGGGCGGAAGTCGCGAATCTTCTGATTGTCGCGCCGCGGATGGACCCGATTCGTCATCATCGAGATCGCAATTTCGCTCTCAGGCTCGATCCAGATCGAAGTGCCGGTGAAGCCAAGATGGCCCACTGCGGCCGGCGAGAAGCGATGCCCCGAGCTGGAATGCTCCGCCGACGGCGTGTCCCATCCGAGCGCCCACGTCGAACCGGAGACGGTTTTATCGCGCGTCCAGAACTCGCGAATTATTTTCTGCGGCACGAGATCCGAGCGGCCCGCGTAACACGCCATCAGCTCGCTCGCGATACGATCGACCTCGCGCACCGGCGCGAACAGCCCCGCATGACCCGCCACTCCGCCCATCGCGAACGCGTTCTCGTCGTCCACCTCGCCGAGCAGCAGCCGCTTGCGCGAAGGACAATGTTCGGTCGGCGCAAACATGTCGGCGACCGGCTCCAGCCGCCGCGAGCGCACGTGCGAGATATCAATATAGTCGGTCGAGCGCAGGCCGAGCGGCCGAAATATTTTCTCGCGGCAGTAGCGGTTGAGCGCAAGGCTGGAAACCCGTTCGATCGTCTCGCCGAGCATGATGAACCCGAGATCCGAGTAGATCGTTTTGGTCGCGGGCGTGACCTCGGGCTTCTCGCGATGTATCTCCTCGTAGGCGAACTCCTTGGCGCCGTAGCTAGCCATGAAGTTGACCCGCCCGCCTTTTTCGATATCCGCGATCCGCTGATAGAGCGGCCGCCACGCCGCCAGGCCCGAGCAATGCGCCAGCAGATGGCGAAACGTGATGACAGTCTTGCCATGCACGCCGAAGTTCGGAAAAAAACGCGTCACCCGATCGTCGATGCGAAACTTGCCGTCGCGCGCCAGGATCATCAGCGCCACCGTCGTCGCCAGCGCCTTGGTGAGCGACGACAGGTCGTAGACGGTTTCCATTTTGACCGGCGAGCGGGTCGGCTCGAGCGATCTGAACCCGAATGCGCCTTCGAAAGCGACCTCCGTGCCGCGCCGCACGACCACCGTCGCGCCGGGAATCACCCCCTGCTCGACCGCGTCGTTGAACGCCTGCTCGACCTCACTCCATCCCAACGCCCAATCCTCCGAAAGTAAAGCCGCTACCGCGTCACGGCCGGCTCAGGAAAGATAATTCGGCGCGCACCGGATTCGATTCGCGCCGCCACGCCGAACGGAATCGTAAAATTCTCGGTGCCATGCCCCGCCTCGATGCCGTACAGCACCGGGCATCCAAGCCCCGCCGTCTGCTCGGCCGCAAAACGCGCAATCATCCGCGTCTCCTGCTCATCTCCGTCGATCGCGCGAATCGCGCCGAAGACGATTCCCGCCAAACGTTTGAGCGCGCCGCTCTGACGCAATTGCACGAGCATCCGGTCTATCCGGTAGGCCTTCTCGCCCGTGTCTTCGAGGAACAGGATTCGCCCGTCGAAGCGAGGCTCGAACGGCGTGCCTATCGTCGCGACCAGCACCGACAGGCATCCGCCGATCACCTCGCCCTCCGCGCGCCCCGGATGCATCGCCTCGCGCGCTTCGAGCTCGAAGCCTTCGAGCTTGCCGCTGAGCAGGCCCTGCATGTGCTCGAGCGCGCGCGGACTCAGCCCTCGCGCAAAATCCATCGCGACCATCGGCCCGTGAAACGATACTATCCCCGCCAAATCCACCAGCGCGTTGAGCAGGAATGTTGCATCCGAAAAGCCGACGAAGATTTTGGGTGTGCCTGCCATCGCCTTGAAGTCCAATAGGGGCAGCAGCCGGCCGCATCCGTAACCGCCGCGCGCGGAAAAAATCGCCTTGACCTCGGGGTCCGCGAAATATTCTCGAAGCTCGTTTGCCCGCTCGCGATCGTCTCCCGCAAGGATCCCCGAACGCGCCAGCGCACGCTCCGAGACTTTAACCCGATAGCCCATCGAGCCGAGCATGTTGACGCCGCGCTCGAGATGCGCCCGTTCGATCGCCGCGGCGGGCGCGACGACCGCAACTGTATCGCCGGGTCTAAGCGCGTTGGGTTTGATCGGTTTGCGAATCACGCTATCTCGCCCCGAATCCTACCAGAAGGAAGGCGCCAACGCCCGCTAGCTACGCATATTCCCGTCTTCCTTCGGATCAATCGTCGGCCCCCGCGGCGGACGGCGCCGCATGCTCCGCCATCCCGGTCAACGAACCGACTTCGGAAAAGGCGAGCAGCGCCGCCGTGACCCATAAACCCGCGGCACCGATTGCGATCGTCGCGCGCAAGCCGATAATGCCGCCCGCCAATCCCGCGACCAGTTGCCCGACCAGCACGCTGCCGAGACCAACGAAGCGCAGGCTCGCATTCACACGGCCGAGCATCGGCTTGGGCGTGACCGTCTGGATCAGGCTGACCGCGTTGATGAAGTACACAGTCGCGGCGCAGTCACCGATCAGCTGCTGCGCGACCAGCAGCGCAATTGAACCGGGACCGGCGCCGCGCGCTATCGGCAGCAGCATGAGCGCGACGCCCTCGAGCGCGAGTCCCGTCACCATCGCCATTCCAGTGCCGAGAGTATCGGCCGCCCGCCGAGCGGCCAGCGCACCGAACAGAGAACTCGCGCCGCCGACGGCAAAGATCACGCCGAGTATGCCGGGCTGGAAGCCGAGCGCGTTGACGACGAACAGCATGTACATCGTGGAAACCAGGCTGTTCGCAAATCCGCCCACGACCGCGATCATTCCGAACGCGCGCAGCCGTCCGTCGCTGAAAATCAGACGCGCGCCGGCCGCGATCTCGCGGGCCACGGTCGTATCGCGAGCGCGTGGTGCCGGGGCAGGCTCGGGCTTGCGGATAAGTGCGATCGCGAGCGCCGACGCGAGAAATGAAATCGCGTCGATCAGAATCGCGAACGGCGCCGTCAGCCACTGGACCAACCAGCCGGAAAGCGCGAAGCCGCCCGCTTCGGCGACTCCGGCGCTGGCGGTGAGCTTGCTGTTCGCATCGAGCAGATCCTCGCCCGCGACCAGCGACGGCAGGTACGATCGGTAGGCGACGTCGAAAAATAGATCCAGCGCCGAGTACGCGAGGATTACCGCGTAGAGCTGCGGCATCGTCAGCGCGGCGAACATCGCCGCAATCGGTATCGTCCCCAACACGACGAAGCGGCCGACATCCGTGCCGATCAGAATTGGGCGGCGGCGGATGCGATCGACCCACACGCCCGCGAACAAGCCCAGCACGAGAGTCGGCACAATTCGCGCCGCGGCCAGGATACCCATCTGGAATGGACTCGCCTTGAGCGCGATCACGGCGGCAAAGCTGATCGCGACATCGCCCATCCGCGTGCCGAACAGCGAGACGGTCTCTCCCGTCCACAGTTTCATGAAGTCCGCGTGGCGAAACAGCACGCTCCGGCGCCGCGCGGAGCCGCCGATCGATTCTTTGTCTTTTTCGTCTAAGTGCATCGCAAAATCCCACGCGCGGCGCACCGCGCAAAACCCTAAAAGGAAAAAGCCCCGGGCTTCGACGCCCGAGGCTCTTTCAAGCCAGCTTTCGAAGTAGCCCTCACCCACCAGGTGGACGGTTGATTTGGATGATGAGGGTGACTTTCACGGGATTCTCCGAGTTCTGACTGGTCGCGAGATTACTTCCGGCGCGCGAACAGGTCAAGAAACCCGATCAGTCGAACTTGAGGACGATTTTCCCGAAGTGCTCGCTTGCCCGCATCATGCGATGCGCCGTCGGTGCGTCGGCGGCCGGGATCGCCTTGTATATTGGCGGGCGCAGCCTGCCGGCCTCGAGCGCGGCGCCAAATTGCTCGAGGAACGCCGCGACGATCTGCGCCTTCTCGGCCGCTGGCCGCATGCGCAAAGTCGAGCCGAAGATTTTCAGATGGCGCCGCAGCACAGCCGCCATATCGAGCTCGCCGCGCGTCCCGTTCATCAAGCCGATCAGGACCAATCGCCCACCTTGCGCGAGCGACTCGACATTTCCCGCCAGATAGGCGCCGCCGATGCTGTCCAGAATCACGTCCACGCCGCGCCCGTCCGTCGCCGTCTTCACCGCCGGCGCGAACGGCCCGAGCTTGTAGTTGATCGCGACGTCGGCGCCGAGCTTGCGGCATTGCTCGCATTTCTCGTCCGCGCCCGCCGTAACGATCACGCGCACTCCCGATTCCTTCAACAACAAAATCGACGCGGTGCCGACGCCGCTACCGCCGCCGTGAATCAACCCGGTCTCGCCGCGCTTGATTTCGGCGAGCATGAAAAAATTCAGGAACGCGGTCAGGAAAACTTCGGGGATTCCGGCAGCTTCCTCGAAACTCAGTGCCGCGGGAATCTTCATCGCGGACCCGTAATGCGCCGCGGCCTTCTCCGCGTAGCCGCCGCCCGGCAGCAACGCCATCGCGCGATCGCCGATTTTCCATCCCTTGGCGGAAGCGCCGACCGCGATGACTTCGCCCGCGCATTCCATGCCGATAATTTCCGACGCGCCCGGCGGAGGCGGGTAGAATCCCTGGCGTTGAAGAAGGTCGGCGCGATTCACCCCGGCGGCTCGCACGCGAATCAGGATTTCATCCGGCTTGATCGCGGGCTCGGGAACGTCGCCGAGCTTGAGCACGTTTTCATCGCCGGGTTTTTCAACGACTACTGCTTTCATGAATTCACACTATCTATAGATCATCTTCACCGGTATCTGCTTCCAGCCAGCGCCGTCGTAGTGAAACTTGCACTGGTCGAATGTCGGCGCGCTGAATTGCGGCACGACGTTGTTCGAAAATCCGTAGCCCTCGAGCGGGTAGCCGACGAAATTCGATTTGAACTTGCCGCTGCTATCTTCGTCGTGAAAGAGCGTGACCGCGTAGTCGGCGGCCGCAAAATTTCCGTTGAAGACGCATTCGCCGCCGGCATTTTTAATCGGCGCCGTGACGTGCTTCAGAATGTGCGAGTCGTCGCGCGGGAAGCCCTCGGGCCCCGGCCACAGCGAGCAGACCAATTGCCCCTTGTTGTTTCGAAGCCCGGTGATTTCCACCTTGATACCCTTCGACGTATCTTGCGCCCGCGCCAAGCCAGGCACCGTGACTGTCACGATCAGTAGTGCGAGCGCGGCCACCTGGATTCCCATTCTCATCAAATTGGAGCTCCATAAACGAAGAGGGTCCACGAGGACCCTCTCACGTCTGCAAGTCCTACTGACCGCGATCAACGAAAAACCGCGTCAGTTGTAGTTGTTGATTACCGTGACGCCGACGTTCTGGAACGTGTTCATCTCGTTGAAAATCTTATTGATGCCGTCGAGCCCGCACGTCCCGGTCACCATCGCCTTCGGCGTGACCTTCTTCGCTTCGACCATCTGCAGCATCGCGGGATAGTGCGACGCCTGCATCCCGAGCGAGCCGATCAACTGCAGTTCCATCGTGACGATCCGATCGATCGGCATCGGGATCTCGCCCTGCTCCGCCGCGGTCGTGAGCCCAATCTGCAGATGACGTCCCTGCTTGCGCAGACTCATGATCGCGTTGCGGCAGGTGGCCGCGACGCCGAGCGCATCGACCGCGACGTGCGCGCCGCCGCCGGTGATATCGAAAATCGCGCTCAGCGGATCGGTCTTCTTCGCGTTGATTACGTGCGCCGCGCCCATGCCCTTGGCGAGTTCGAGCTTGGCCGAATCGAGATCGACGCCGATGACGTTGGCTCCCATAGCGGCCGCGATATTGATCGCCGACAGCCCTATCCCGCCGCATCCGTGCACCACCACCCATTCGCCCGGCTTCACCTGCGCGCGATCGACGACGCCGTGAAACGACGTCATGAAGCGGCAGCCCATCGAGGCCGCCTCGACAAAGTCGATGCTCGCGGGGAGATTGACCAAGTTCATGTCGGCAAACGGCACCGCGACCAGATGCCCGAATCCGCCGTGATACGAAAATCCCGGCAGCAGCGGCGTGAGGCATACGTTGGATTGCCCGTTGCGACAGTACTCGCAAGTGCCGTCACCCTGGCTGAACGGCACCACGACGCGCGCGCCCTTCTTGAAGTTGCGCACATCCTTGCCCGCTTCCTCGACGACGCCCGTAAACTCATGCCCGAGGATCGAGCCGGGCGACGCCGCCAGGCCCATCCACGTCCAGTCGCCCGACCACGCGTGCCAGTCGGAGCGGCAGATGCCGTTGGCCTCGACGCGCACGATCGCGCTGGTCGGCGCGCACTCCGGATCGGGAACCGTTTTAACGACGAGCGGCTTCTTGGTAGCCTCGAATACTGCTGCTTTCATCTTTGTCTGAATCCTCCTTCGCGAAGTCCAACTTCGATATAGCGCCTTCTAACAAGTTCGAACAGGGACGAAGTCCCGCATCTTTGTGTAGGTACCGGGTGCAGGGGTCACCCCTGCCGAAGGAAGTGTGAAACCCACCGCGGGTTTCACATTTAATAGAGTGATTTACCCTTCCCCTTCCTAAAGCAGCCGCGCGACGATCTTCTCGAACTCTGCCGGCGTATGCGCGTCGATATCCACCGGATGCAAGTCGACGCCCGCCTCGTCCTGCGCCTTGAGCCGCTCGACCGCTCCCTCGATCCCACCTATATAACCCAATTCGCTGAGCAGCTTCGGCGACAGCGCCGCGGTGCCCGCCTTCGAGCCGCCCGCGTCCCACGCCTGCTTGACCTTTTGGACGTCGTCGCCGAAGCCGAAGCGCGTGAGCTGCTCCGAATAGAAAGTGCCCATGCGGGCGGCGTAGAACGCGACGTTGGCCGCATGCCCCGCGACCGCGCGATCGACGTTCGCAGTAACAGTCACATGTCCGGGCGCCTTGACGGCGACCGCGCGCGGCTCGCGTCCCGCGCTCGTCGCAATCTCACGGAAGTCCGCGATCGCTTTCCTGAGCGAATTGATCGGGATCATCACCGGCAGCCATCCGTCGGCCTTCTTGGCGGTGAACTCGACACTCTTCTTGTTGAGCGACGCGATCCAGATCGGGATATGCTTGCGCGGTGTTTCGAAGCGCATCGTGAAGCCGCGCTGCAGCTTGAAGACCTTGCCTTCGTAGTTGAGCGGCGTCTGCGCCATGATCATGTTGATAATTTCGACGTACTCCTTCATCCGCGTCAGCGGCGGATTGAACGGGACGCCGTGGAAATGTTCGATCACCTGCGGCCCGCTGGTGCCGAGCCCGATGATCATGCGGCCGTTGCTCAGCTCGTCGAGCGTGCCGAAATGCTGTGCGAGCGCGGCCGGCGTGCGCGAATAGATATTCACGATCGAGGTCGCGAGCTGGATCTTGCTGGTATGCTCGGCGAGCAGCGTCAGCAGCGTAAACGCGTCGCGGCCCCACGCTTCGGCCACCCAAATCGAATGGATTCCCGCCGCGTCCGCGATTTTCGCGCGTTCGATCGTCGCCTTGAAATCGGGCTTGCCCTGCCAATTCACTCCCACTGCCAATTTGCGCGCCATTGATATTTCCTCCTAAGCGAGATCGCGAATTCGTTTGTACCATCGGTTGAGATTGCCGAAATCTTCCACCATCGAAAAATTCGACGGATTGAGTGCGAGAAAAAACAGCGGATGGTAAAGCGACGCGTCCGCCATCGTGAAGCTCTTGCCCAGAAAAAAATCCTTGCCCGCGAGCTGATCGTCGATCATTCGCAGGTGCCCGCCGAGCTGCTCTTTCATCGCTGCATGACGCTCGCGCATCTGCGCCGTCGTCATCCCGATCAGCTTCTCGCGATTCGCCTTCAACTTCGCGTCGCCAGCCGCGTCGAGCAAATCGGGAATCGTCAGAAAAAGAACCGCCATGAAGAACGTGTTGTCGGCCCAATGATCGATAATCTCGATCAGCCCGCGCGCGTCGTCGGGAATCACGCGATTCGCCGGCACTTTGCGATCCAGCCACTTGATAATATCCGCCGAGTTGTAAATCACCTCGCCGTCCCACTCGAGCACCGGCACCCGCGTCCACGCGCCCTTGGTCACGGCGAGCAGATTGGTCTTGTCCTCGTAATGGCAATCGATCGGATGCCATTTGAGATGCTTGTAGGTAAGCACGCGCCGCACCTTCTCCGAGAACGGCGAGATTGGATACTGGTAGAGATTGATTTCACCCATTTTTTTCAGAGCCTGCTGATTTTGAGCTCGAACGCGATCTCGTCACGAATCAAATTCCGAATATGACACCCTCGCTCGGCGACTTCGACCAATCGATTGAGCTGCTCGTCGTCCGCGCTGGATTCAACTTGAAGTTCTACTTTAATTTCCTTCAGATGCCCTTTTTCATTGGCCCGCGCACGCACCGACGACCGTCCTAGCGGTACTTTCCGCACACGCGCCGCAACACGGAGCGACATCAGCAAACATCCGCCCAGCGCGCCGAGAAACGACGACACCGGATCGGGCGCCGCCGCATCCTCACCCGACAGCCGCCATCGAATCGCGCCGTACGTCACCTCGGCATCGAGCGAATCGCCGACGGCGTCGACGGTGACGTCGCGACGATGCGTCTCTTCGCGCGATTGATTGATAGCTGCCACGTAAGGCGCGTCGTTCTCCATCGCCCAACCTAGCCGAGACTGAGACTCTTCTACAAACCGTTCGTTCAGGGAGTAAGGGCCATCTGTCCGGCCACTCGATTTATCCGCTGCGAAGTATCATTCTAGTGATAGCCCCGGGGGTAAGATCATGAACTCACGATTCATATCTCTATTCGCCGCCGTCACGTTGTTTGTCACCACGGTCGCCTCGTATGCCGTCGCCGACGAATCGGACGCGAGCGACACGGACGCGTACTGCAGTACCAGCCCGGAGGGCCAGATGGGTCTGCACCTGAGATTGAGCGACCACATGACGATGACCGTTTCGCGACCCACAACGCCCGCCGACACCCAGCGCGGCGAACAGATCGTCGCGACGATGCGCGCGAAGCTCGCGAAGTACCAGGACTATAAGGTCGCGATCGCCGACGGTTACGTGCCTTACATGGAACAGGTGCCGCAGGATGTTTATCACTTCGCTAATAGGTCGGCGACGATGTCCGAGTACATGGGCGATTTCGATATCGCACACCCTGGCTCGCTTCTCTACGAGAAAAAAACTTTCGGCGGATACAAGTTGGTCGGCGCGATGTACGATGCGCCCGCAGCCGACACGCCCGAACAGCTCGACGCGCTGATTCCGCTGAGCCTTTCCCACTGGCACGCGCACACCAACATCTGCCTTCCGCAGGGCGTGACCGAGGCGGACGTGCTCAACGGCAACGTCGGCAATCATATGCGGCCGGATATTTCCTCAGCGATCGATTCTCGAGACGAGTTTGGTCGTCATGCGAGTGACTCCGTACGCATGCGCGTCGGCTACCTGGCCGATCCTCGTTTCGGTTTCACTGGCACGATTTCAAATCAGGCTGACTGCGAGGCGGCGGGCGGATCGTTTCACAAACAGATTTTCGGCTGGATGATCCACGTCTACCCGTTCACGAGCGACGACCTGAAGGTCGCATTCAGCCTCGAAGTGCCCTGATCGCATCTTCTTCTTAACATTGGGTGCAGGGGTCACCCGTGCCATTTGGAAGTGCAAATCAGAGAACTCGCCGCAGATGAAGACAGACTGATCGGAGAAGTCGCGGCGATGCTGATTGAGGGCTTCAGGGAGAGCGCACCGGAAGCATATCCGGACCTCCAGACTGCGATCGCCGAAGTCCGCGAATCATTCGCCGCCGATCGTATCACCCGCGTGGCCATCGATGACTACGGTAAAGCGGTCGGCTGGATTGGCGGGATTAGCCACTACAAAGGACATACCTGGGAGCTGCACCCGCTGGTCGTACGCCCCGATAAACAGGGGCGTGGAATCGGCCGCGCGCTCGTGAGCGATTTTGAGCAGCGCGTAGTCGAGCGTGGCGGAAGAACAGTTTTCCTTGGCACCGACGACGAGCAGGGCCAAACGTCTATCGGAGGAGTGGATTTGTATCCAGACGTTTGGAGCCATATCCGAACGATTCGGAATCTTCGCCATCATCCGTACCAGTTCTATCAAAAGCTCGGGTTTGTGATCGTCGGCGTTATTCCCGACGCGAACGGCATCGGCAAGCCCGATATCCTCATGGCAAAGCGCGTCGGCCGGCACTAGCTTCGCGTACCGGCGGCGTCGCGTATGCTTCGCCCAAACAAGTTCCAACCGGGACGAAGTCCCGCATCCTTCTTGGTACTGGGTGCAGGGGTCACCCCTGCCCAAGGAAGCGTGAAACCCAGGCGGGTTTCACATTAAATGAAGTGATTTACTCTTCCCATATCCGGTACGCGCAGCGGCGCGCGCCCGCTAGAATATGGTCGATACGCTCGACGCGCGCCTTGTCGCCGAGCACCGTGCGGAACAGCAAGAGCTCATCGCGGCACAAGCCCTGGCAGACGGTCGCTGCCGCGCAGATCGGACAATGGTTCTCCGCCAACAGCATCGAGCCGTCGGCCATCCGCGTGCATTCCGCCATGTAGCCCTGCTCGCGCCGAATCTCGGCCAGCGCCTGCGCACGCTTTGCGAGCGAAGCTCCCGCCGGACGCAGCCGCGCGCGATATTCGTCGATCTGGCGGCGCGTCCTTTCGCGCAGCAGCTTGTCCATCCCGGCTTCGCCGAATGTCGCGCGCACCGCGCCGATGATATCGACGGTCAGGTCGCCATGCGTGTCGGGAAAACGCTCGGCCGCCGCGCTGGCCAATCTCCACACGCGCGCCGGCCGCCCCACCTTGCGCCGTTCGTCGGTGAACTCGACCAGTCCCGATTCTTTGAGGCGATACAGATGCTGCCGCACGGCCATCGCGGTGACGCCCAGTCGGCGCGCAACCAGCGCCGCGGTCAGAGGCCCCCGGGACTTGAGCTGGTACAGGACGCCTTCCTCGGCCCGCGCGTCGTGCTTCATGAGATGAGATGGTACCGGCTGTGAATCATTAGTCAAGTGAGCGCTTGACTTACTATATAAAGCGAGTACTTTACTAATTATCGAACGCGAGGAGGAACGCATCGATGAACGCTCAATCGATCGAAACCGCCAGTCGTACTTTCGTGCGCGCCGCATCGCTCGCCGCCATCCCCGAGGGCGCCAGCATGACGGTCAACCTCGACGGCCACGTAGTCGCGCTCTTCCACACGCCCGAGGGGATTTTCGCGGTGGACAATCGATGCCCGCACATGGGCTTCCCGCTCGATCGCGGCACCGTCAAGGATTGCATCCTCACCTGCCACTGGCATCACGCGCGCTTCGACCTGCATAGTGGCGGCGCCTTCGATCCGTGGGCCGACGACGTGCGGGCATTCCCCGTCAAGGTCGAGGACGGTGACATTTGGATCGACCTCGCGCCGCGCGACGACCTGCGCCGGCATCGCGTCGAGCGTCTGCGCGACGGCATCGAGCGCAACCTCCCGCTGGTGATCGGCAAGTCGGTGATCGCGATGCTCGACGATGGCGGCGACGCGCGCGAGCCGTTTCGCATCGGGCTCGAATTCGGAACGCACTACCGCCGCGACGGCTGGGGCTCCGGCCTGACCACTCTCACCTGCATGATGAACCTGCTGCCGCGTCTGCGCGCCGAAGATCGCGCGCGTGCGATGTTCCACGGGCTGTGCTCGGTCGCCAACGATTCCGACGGCCATCCGCCGCGGTTCGAGATGCGTCCGCTGCCGGGCGGCGGCGCGAGCATCGTGGAGATCAAGCGATGGCTCCGCAGGTTCGTCGAAGTTCGCGACACCGAGGGCGCCGAACGATGTATCGTGTCAGCCGTGCGCACCGGCGCGTCGCCGCGCGAGGTAGCCGACATGATGTTCGCCGCGGCCACCGACCATCGCTATCTCGACGGCGGTCACACGCTCGATTTCACCAACAAGGCGTTCGAGGCGCTCGATCGCGCGGGCTGGGATCTCGCCGAGCCAGTGCTCGCCAGCCTCGCGCGCGGCTACGCGACCGGCGCTCGAATGGAAGAAGCCAACGCGTGGCGCAATCCGATCGACCTGGTCGCAATTCTCGAAGTTGCTTTCGAGACGGTTCCAGAGTCGCTCGCTCTAGGGAAACGTGCAAGCCGCTCCTGGAGCGGTCGTGACGGCCTCGTGGAGGTAATCCTCGGCGACGATCCTCAGGCTATCGTCGACGCGATGCTTGCCGCCCTGCGCGAGGGCTGCGCGCCAGCAGACCTTGCCGGCGCCGTCGCGTATGCTGCGTCGCTTCGGATTGCCCACTTCCCCACCAGCAACGAGTTTGGCGATTGGGACACCGCACATCACAGCTTCACGTTCGCGAACGCGGTTCATCAGTCGGCGCGCCGCGTCGAATCGGATGAATTGGTGCGCGGAATCTTCGACGCCGCCATGACCGTCTATCTCGATCGATTTCTCAACGTGCCAGCTGCCAGGCTGCCCGAGTTGAACGGCAACGGAAAGCCCGCAGGCAATCGACTCGCGGACTTGCCGGCTCTGCTTGATCGCCAACAGCAGGTGAACCAGGCCGGTGCGTTGGTCGCATCCTATCTCGGCGCCGACGGCGACGCCGACGCGCTGCTTGCCACTCTCGGCAGCGCGCTGCTGCGCGAGGACCGCGATTTCCACACCATCCAGGATATTGAGGCCGCCATCCGCCAATATTCGATCCTCAAAGGAACTCCCGCGGCCGCGCATGTGCTGATCGCAACGACGCGCTACCTGGCCGCGCACGCTCCAACCCTTCGTGCGCAGGCGCAGACGTACCAGATAGCGCTGCGCTTGAACCGCGGCGAGCACGTCTTCGATGAACAATGAGGCACGCCCGCACGAGGTAAGAAAATGAATCCCGCAGATTATTCCGCACTCGATGAAACGCTCGAAATCATGGCGCCGATGGGTCCGGACCTGAGCAACGGTTTCTCCAATCACGCCCCGATGGCGATCGAAGCGATGTGTGCGATGCGGCGCGCCGACGCCGTGATGCCGTGGTTCGAACGTTATCGTGTCTCGCTCGCGCCGCGTGGTGCTCGCGTCGCGCGGCTCACCGATGACAACTGGCGTGCCGCGATCGGCGACCTGCGCCGCACCGAGGACTGGTTCGAGTTCTTCCGTAACGAACTCGAAGAGCGCCCGTGGGCCGGGGTGCTCGACACCTGGGCGGCGCGGCTCGCGCCGGGGCTGATGGCGGCCGCGACGCACGGCGTCATTCGCACTGGGCACGCCACGCGGGCGCTCGCGCTCGAAGACACTCCGGCGCGCCGTTGCGAACTGGCCGACGGTCTCGCCTATTGGGCCGCCGACTACATGTCGCTTCCGGCAGAGCGACATAAGCCTGCTCGCGCGATGCCGGCATCTGCGATTAGTCGCGTCCAAATGATTCCTGTCGGGATTCGCCGCGGCAACTTCGGCGCCCTCACCGACGCGCTGGCACAACTCGATTCATTCGAGCCGTTCAAGCATACGCTGGACGCGGTCGATCCCGGCGTCGACGCGCACGCGTTCCTCTCCGACCTCGAGGCCACTTTCGCGCGCGTCTTTCTCGCCAACGCCCACGACACCTACACGACTATCGCCTTCGTCCACGCCGTGACCGGACCGTCCGCTATCCGCCCGATGCTTCCGTACCTGCGCGATACAACTGTGCACGCCGCGCTCGCATACGCGTGGCAAGCGGCGGCGGCCATGTACGCAACTTTCGGCACGCGCGCGGACCTTTCGCGCATGGATATAGATGAGGCCAAAGTCTGGGACGAGGACGGACTTATCGAGCGTGCGATCGCGTGCGGCGACGAGCACGCAATCAAATTCACCGAGGTATGCCTACGCGAGCACGCGTTCAACCCCGACCCGGCATTTTTCGCCGCCGCCGATCATGCGATTCACATCCTGAGCCGCGCCGAGGGCTGACGCTCACTTGATGCCGCAGTAGACGGCGAAGATCAGATTCTTGTACGCGCAATCGATATCGCGGAAACCCGCCGCGCGCAGCCATTCGAGCTGATCCTCAAGCGTCGCCGCGCGATCGAACTTCATTCGTTCCAGCGCCGCCGTCAAGTCGCGATCGTCGACACCTAATTCGCGCACGCGGGTAATCCATCGTTGGTGATGAAACTTGTGCCGCTCGGGCGTCGCGCAGCGAAACTGCTCGGCGTTGACGAACACGCCGCCGTCGTTGAGCGCACCGTGAATTCGATCGAACAACGAGCGTTTCTGGTCGTCGCTCAGGTGATGAATCGACAACGCCGAAATGACCACGTCGTACTTTTCCTGGATCGGGTCAACGCCGTAGTCGGAGACTTCGAAGCGGAAGCGCTCGCCCGCCAATTCGAAGCGTGCACGCGCGCGCTCGAGCATCTCATTCGAGATGTCCACCATCGTGATTCGCGCGTTGGGGAAACTGTAGGCGATGAACGCCGCCATCAGCCCGGTGCCGGCGCCGAGATCGAGAACCTTAAGCCTGCTCTCGCGCGGAAACTGGATCAGATCGATAGCCGCCCGGTAGAAGTCATCGAACCCCGGCACCAGGCGACGCCGCGTGCGGTCGTAGTCCTCGGCCGCAAGATCGAACACGTGCTGTACTGAATTCGCCATCTGAAGATTGTGCGGACGCGACGGTCGTGAATCAACCGCGCACTCAAGACGGCTATCGATCCGGCCGTTCCGCTATTTGCTGAGTTTGGTGAGCCCTTTCTTTCTGCGCTCGGCCCATCGCTTCTTCATGAGCTCCGAGAGCCGCTTTCTGCCTTCCTTGCTGATACCGCCGCGTCGCTTTCTCGTCGTAGGGCCCGGCTTGGCCGCAGCTTTGCGTCCTCGCCTTTTGCCGGTAGCCGCCCCTCCGGCTCCTACCAGGGCTGTGATCGCACGGACCAGTCGATCTCTTTCCTTCTTCAAGTCTGCAACGATTTTATCTATCTCCAAGTCACCTGCTCCTTTTAGGTCCCCGATAGGTCCCCAACGCTTCGTTAGTTGTAGCTGTAGCGTATCCTACAACTATAATTGCTGGAGTTATCGAGAATTGCAATTCTACGAACCAGGTTGTGCGCTGCCCCGGCTAGGACTAAGCCCACTACCCGGCCATCGTCCTAGGACTCGCGCTACGGCCTGGCGTGGCCGTGGCGTAGCAGCTTCCCTGGCAATGAGCCGTCGGCAGACGACTTGATCCTTGTTCTCGCGCCGAATGACGGTGCCATTGACGATCACCGCGTCGATTCCTTCCGCATCGGCGACCAGACGATCCTGGTTCGCGGGCAAATCGTACACGCGGCGCAGTTTGCTAGCGCCCACCTTGTCAGGATCGAAAATCGTGACGTCGCCGGCAAGACCTGGCATCAGGCGCCCGCGGTCCGTGATACCGAATACCTCGGCCGGCCGCGCGCTAAGCATCCAGATCGCACGCTCCATCGGGATTGCGCGCTTCTCGCGCACCCAGCGGCCTAGCATGTAGGTCGAGAAGCACGCGTCGCAGAGCTGGCTTGCATGTGCGCCAGCGTCGGACAGTCCAAGCACGGTATGACGTCCGGCTAGCAGTTCCGCGACGTCATCTTCGACGTTGTTGAGAATGGACATCCGAAAGCGCGTTTCGAGATTCGACGCCAGCGCGAGATCGAGTGCGAGGTCGATCGGATCGATGCTGCGCTCGCGCGCCACTTCATTCAGGTTGCGCTCTTCGAGCGACGGGTCGCTCGGCGAGAACGAAATCATCGTACGATCCCATCGGTTGGCGAACGCACCGCGCGAACCCTCGCCAGCCTTGGACTTGAACGCACGGCGGAATTCCGGGTCCGCATAGATTTTCTTCTTACCCTCGAAGTCGGCCGCGGAGACCGGCGCAAAGACACTCATGCTCTCGAAGATAAACGGCGCCTTGAACTGAAATTCGAAGTTGAGCGGACGGCAGGTGACCTGCGGTATTATGCTCAGCCCCTCGTCGCACAGTTTCTGCGACGCCTCGAGCGGTCCGCGATGTCCGCCGGGGCCGTTCATGCCCGCGAGCAAGGCCGTGTAGGTAATCGGGCGATGAGTCTCGCGCGCGATTTCCGCAAACTCGCGCAGGAACAGCTCGCGGCCGATAGTCGCCTGCATGATTCCGTGTCCCGCCTCGCCCATCGCCGACGCGAGCGTCCTTATCTCGTCGAAGTTCGACATGCGGCTGGGCACCGGCTTGCCGCTGTAGCCGACGTGCGTCGGCGACTTCGAGGTCGCGAAGCCGATCGCGCCGGCGTCAAGCGCACGGCGCACGAGCGTCTTCATCGCCGCGACTTCATCCGCGCTCGCGGAACGCTCGGTCGCCTCCTCGCCCATCACATAGAGTCTTATCGGGGTATGTCCGACCAGCGCGCCGAGATTGATGGCGGTGCCGCGCCGCTCGATCGTGTCCATGTATTGCTCAAAGCTCTCGAACGGCCATTCGTAGCCTAGCCCGGTCTCGAGCGCCTTCAGACTCATCCCTTCGACGTTTTCGAGCGTGCGCATGATAAGCCCGCGATGCTCGGGGCGGGTCGGCGCCACGCCGAATCCACAGTTCCCCATGACGACGGTCGTCACGCCGTGCCACGGCGAGATCGTCATCATCCGATCCCACATCACCTGCGCGTCGTAGTGCGTGTGAATATCGACGAAGCCCGGCGCGACGACCTTGCCCTTGGCCTCGATGGACGCAGTGGCTTTGCCCTTGGCCTCACCGACCGCGGCAATCTTGCCGTCCTTAATCGCGACGTCGCCGACACGCCCAGGCGCGCCAGTACCGTCGCAAATCGTGCCACCTGTGATCTTGAGATCGTAATCCATCGGCGTGTTCCTCGATTTGCTATCTATACCGCGCGCGCTTCCTCGCGGTCCAGACCGATCGGTATGGAATCGCGGCGTTGTAAACCTTACTATCCTCTAGTAATAGAAGTCTCAACAGGATTCACTGACCCGGTCAGGATTTCGCGCCGCCGCGAAGCCAATCGAGGATGTACGATGCAGAAGCCAATCATCTCCGCGGACTCTCACATCACCGAGCCGCCCAACACTTACATCGATCGAATCGACCACAAGTATAAGGATACGGCTCCGCACATGATTCACGACGAGAAGCTCGGCGACGTGTTCATCGTCAAGGACTTCCCGCGGCCGATCAACGTCGCTCTGGCCGCCGCGGCGGGCAAGGACGCAAGCGAGCTGAAGACTTACGGCGCGAAGTTCGACCAGATGCATCGCGGAGGATGGGATCCCAACGCGCGCATGGCCGACCAGGATCGCGACGGCGTCGCCGCCGAAGTCATCTATCCCACCGTCGGCATGGTGCTCTGTAACCATCGCGACTTCGACTACAAGAAGGCCTGTTTCGACGCCTACAACCTGTGGATAGGGGAGTACTGCGCCGCGCATCCCGACAGGTTGATAGGGACAGGGCAGACCGCCATGCGCTCCGTCGAGGAAGGAATCGCGGATCTGCGCAAGATGAAGGACCTCGGGCTCAAGGGCGTCATGATGCCCGGTAATCCCGCGCTCGAGGACTACGACAGTCCTATCTACGCGCCCTTCTATGAGGCGGCGATCGATCTCGAGATGCCGCTGAGCTTTCACATCCTGACCAGCAGCAGCGATAACTTCCAGACGCGCGGGCCGAAGCTCAACAGCTTCCTGTCGATCATCCGCGGATGCCAGGACATCATCGGCACATTCGTTCTTGGCGGCGTTTTCGAGCGTCATCCGAAGTTGAAAGTAGTATGCGTCGAGGCCGATGCCGGATGGGTGCCGCACTATATGTATCGGATGGATCATGCATACGATCGCCATCGCTACTGGCTACCGGCCGGCACGCTTACGAAGATGCCAAGTGAGTATTTCCGCGAGAACGTATACACTACCTTCCAGGACGACTACGTAGCATTCCAGGTCAGACATCTTTGCAACATCCACCGCCTGATGTGGGCCAGCGATTTCCCGCATAGCGACTCGACGTGGCCGTGGTCGCAGGATGTGATCGCCAAGCACACGGTCGGGATGACCGGGGACGAGAAGAACCTGGTGCTGCACGACAACGTCGCGGAACTGTACCATCTGAGTATCTAGCGCACTGCGCGGCGTAGCCGCGGGCGTGATTTTGACTGACCGAATAGAGCTGGAAAGAGCCAATTCATACCATATGTTTGTGGTCTGAGACGGCTCGGCTACCATCGGTGGTTTCGTTCCGTCAAAATTTGCTTTGTTGTCGGGGGGCGCCAGAGTTCGGCCGAGCGTGTGAACTGTTCAGCCTTATGCCGTCCGATTCACTTTGATAAACTTGGTGCGCCAATGAAGGGTTTGGACATAGCGCGCAATTTCTTCTTCTCCTGGGGGCAGCCTTTTCTGATCAGGGAATTTCCTGATTTGGCCAATCGCGTCGCCGCTGGCCGGTTGCTCGGATCGGACGTCCTCAGGGCCGACGATGAAGTCTCGCGCGATCACAATTGGGGACCGCAGTTCCTTCTTTTTCTTTCAGCGACCGACTATGCGGCGTTTGGTGAGCAACTGTCCGAATCCATGAATGCCGCGGCGCCCAATCCGTGGAACGGGTATCGATTGGCTGGTGCCGGAGATAAGAGCGTACAGGTTGAAAGCATCCCGGATTGGTTTCGGAAGTACCTCAAACTTTCGCAGCGTCCGACTTGTGCGGCAGACTGGCCCGCAACTGCGCGCGATGAGTCCACGCTCTATTTCGTGCGCCACGGTGAGGTGTGGGTCGATGGCACGGGTGAGTTGGGCGCGTGGAGATCGGCGCTTCACGAGTATCCTGAAGAGCTTTTGCGCCAACGTCTGGCCGAAGAGTGCTTTCGAATTTGGCAGCACGGTGAATACAACTTCGTCCAAAGGATGGCGCGTCGTGGGGATCCTTTGGCGATCGCAATTTGTCTCGGCGAATTCGTCACAGGGGTCATGCGAATCACGCTCCTGATGGGCCGCGACTTTACACCGTATTGGAAATGGCTCGCATTCGAGTTCCGCAAGCGCCCGGAGGCTGCGGTGCACGTACACATGCTCGAGGAACTTGTCTCAACTCGGCTCATCGAGCGTCAGGTTGAAATCGTTCAGCGAATTTGCAGTGTGGTGCATCAGCAACTCCTGGATGGCGGATGGGTGACGGGGAAAGGTGGCAATCCTTACCTGTTGCCGTTGTTGAACGATAGGCTCGAACTGGAAAATCCCGACCGCGACCGTCACCAGATGCGAGGACTCGGAAAAGGATTGGAGTAGGTGCGGCGCTCGCGCGCTGCACGAGTGCCGCAATATGGTTAGGCGTTGCAGTCTCTGCCGAGGATATAGTCGGCGGCCTTCTACGCTAATTTATGCAGGCTAAGTTGCAGGAGCACACAGCATGACTTCCAACACGCCCCGCTGGATTGTTCCGATTCTGTGGATTCTAGCCGTGATGGACATCGTCAACGGGGTCGAGATGTTTTTCTTTCCGTCCGCGTGGTTTTTCAAGCTGGTGCCGGGCGTGCCGGAGACGGGGCCGTACAATATGCATCTGGTGATGGACGGGGGGACGTTTTTTCTTGCTGTGGGAGTGGGATTGGTCGCCGCCGCGCTGAATCCGCGCCGCAACGCGATCGCGGTCGCAGTCGCGGCGGTCGCGGGCGTGATGCATTCCGCGTTGCATCTATACTCACATGCCGCCGGGTTGCTCTCGACTGAGCATCTTGTCACCGAGCTACTTGGTATCTACGTTCCCGCGATCTTGCTAATCGCGATCAGCGCCATCCTCTATAGCCAGTCGGATGAAACTCGCACCGCCGCGGCGCGGGCCGCTTAGCCGGAGTTTATTCCCATGCGTATTGAACCGCTCGAAGAAAATCAGATGAGCTGGATGCTTAGGCCGCTGACCTGGATGCTGAAGCGGCGGGTCGGCAAAGTGGTCAACCCGTTCAAGGCCTGGGCGTATCGCCCCGGCATCACGATTGGGATGTCGATCTTCATGCAGTCGGTCGAAGGTTCCAAGGTCACACCCGAGACCTTGAAGCGGATGGTCTGTCTGCGCGCCGCGCAGATGGTCGGCTGCGTTTTCTGAATAGACATCAACGCTGCCGGTGGCAGCAAGCTTGGCATCAGCGAAGAGAAACTCGCCGCGCTCGCAGAATACACCGAAAATCCGCTGTTCACGCCGGCCGAGCGCGCCGCGCTCCGCTATACCGAGGAGATGACGCAGTCCTCGGTTGACGTCCCCGATGACGTCTTCGACGAACTCAAACGCCATTTCGACACCGAGCAAATCGTCGATCTGACGGCGACGATCGCGCTCGAGAACATGCGCGCGCGATTCAATCGGGCGTTGCAGATCGAGAGCGACGGTTTCTGCAGGCTGCCCGAGCATCATCCTGCGCTGGCGTCCGACGGTCCTTCCTGAAATAACTCGTCGGGAACGCGGTTTCGGTCGACATTCCAGATTTTCTCGAATTGCGCGAGCCTGATAGTATCCCGCAGGGCTTGCGACCGCTCCGAACTGAACCTTACATGCCGTAACTCCAGCCCAACGGCGCGGTTATCCAGTTCGGGAAAGGCAGTTCACGTTGAAGGATTGGCGCGCGACCGCTCTCGTCACTACGTTCGCACTGATTGCGATGGCAGGATGCTCGCACGGTCCCGCTGATACTTTCGGCGAGCGCGACGCGGTGCCGGTTCTGGCAGCAAAGGTCGTGCAGAAGACGGTCTCGGATACGATCCACGCCATTGGCCGAGTCGAGGCTTTCTCGACTGTCGAAGTGAAGGCGCAAATCAGCGGCCAGATCATGCAGGTGCATTTCAGGCAGGGACAGGACGTCAAGCAAGGCGACCTGTTGTTCACGATCGATCCGCGCCCATTCGAGGCCGCGCTCGGCCAGGCGCAGGCGAATCTCCTTAAGGATCGCGCGCAATACCGGCAAGCCGCGGCCGACGAGCATCGCTACTCGATTCTGCTTAAGGAAATGGTCGGCTCGCGCCAGCAATACGATCAGGCCGAGGCTACCGCCGCGTCGCTGTCGGCCTCGATGCAAGCTGACGAAGCTGCGGTGCAGACCGCCAGGTTGAATCTCGAGTACTGCGCAATTCGCGCGCCTATCGACGGCCGCACCGGCGACCTGCTCGTTCACGCCGGCAATCTGGTCAAGCCCGACGCCGATACTGCGATGGTCGTCATCAACCAGGTGCATCCGGTTTACGTTGATTTCGCGATTCCCGAGCAGAAGCTGCCCGCCGTGCGCGAGTACATGGCCGAGCACAAGCTGGCAGTCCAGGTATCGCTGCCCGAGCAGCAGGGTCCGCTCGAGTCCGGCGAGCTGAGCTTCGTGGACAACACTGTCGACGCGAAAACCGGCACGATAAATCTTAAGGGACAGTTCGCCAACGCCGACAGCCGCCTGTGGCCCGGCGAGTTCGTCAACTCGACGCTGGTGCTGCGCGAACACCCCGGCGCGATCCTCGTGCCGTCGCAGGCCGTCCAGACGGGACAGCAGGGTTCGTTCGTTTTCGTCGTGCAGCCCGATATGAAAGCCGCGATCAGGCCGATCGTCATAGGAGAATCGATCGACAACCAGACGGTGGTCACCAGCGGACTCAACCCGGGCGAAACCGTCGTGACCGACGGACAGCTCAGGCTGATTCCCGGCTCGACCGTCACGATCAAAAGCGGCTTGAGCGAGAGCGGCGCCTCATCATGAATATCGCCGAAGCTTTCATCCGCCGCCCCGTCATGACGACGCTGAGCTCGCTCGCTATCGTGCTGTTCGGCCTGATGGCGTACCGCTATCTGCCGGTGAACGATCTGCCGAACGTCGATTTCCCGACTATCGTCGTGAGCGCGAGTCTGCCGGGCGCGAGTCCCGAGACGATGGCGTCGTCGGTGGCGACTCCGCTCGAGAAACAGTTCTCGACAATCGCCGGGCTCGACTCGATGACCTCGAGCAACATCCAGGGCTCGACCAACATCACGCTGCAGTTCAGCTTGACGCGCAACATCGATGCCGGCGCGCAGGACGTGCAGGCCGCGATCGCCGAGACGCAGGCGCAGTTGCCGCAGGGGATGCCGAGTCCGCCGTCGTATCGCAAAGTCAATCCGGCGGATCAGCCGATCCTCTACCTCGGACTCAGCTCGTCCACGATGCCGATTTCGCAGGTCGATGAGTACGCCGAGACCTACCTTGCCGAGCGCATCTCGATGGTCTCAGGCGTCGCGCAGGTGCAGGTTTACGGCTCGCAAAAGTATGCCGTGCGGATTCAGCTCGATCCCAAGGCGCTCGCCACGCGCGGCATCGGCATCGACGAGGTGTCGTCGGCAATTCAGGCCGCGAACGTCGACCTGCCGACCGGCACGCTTTACGGCTCGCACCAGGCGTTCACCGTCGACACCAAGGGTCAGTTGACCAGCGCCGCCGCGTACCGCTCGCTGATCGTTGCTTATCAAAACGGCTCGCCCGTGCGGCTCGACGACGTCGGCCAGGTGCTCGACAGCGTGCAGAACAACAAGACCGCCGGATGGGCCAACGGCGAGCGGTCGGTGGTGCTCGCGGTGCAGCGCCAGCCGGGCACCAACACCGTCGAGGTCGTCGACAACGTGCGACGCCTGATTCCTGCCTTCCGCGCGGAAGTCCCCGCCGGCCTGCATATCATCACGCTCGGCGATCACGCCGAGACGATTCGCGCGTCGGTCAACGACGTCCAATTCACGCTGCTGCTCACCATCTGCCTGGTCGTGATGGTGATCTTCATGTTCCTGCGCAATCTCTCGGCGACGATCATCCCGAGCCTCGCGCTGCCGATGTCCATCATCGGCACCTTCGCCGTGATGTGGATGCTCGACTACTCGCTCGACAACCTGTCGTTGATGGCGATTACGCTCGGCGTCGGGTTCGTCGTCGACGATGCGATCGTCATGCTCGAGAACATCGTGCGCCACATGGAGATGGGCAAGGACGTGATGACGGCGTCGCTCGACGGCGCGCGGGAAATCGGTTTCACGATCCTCTCGATGACCTTTTCGCTGGCGGCCGTGTTCATCCCGGTGCTGTTCATGGGCGGCATCCTGGGCCGTCTACTGCATGAATTCGCAGTCACGATCGGCGCCGCCATCCTGGTGTCGGGTTTCGTATCGCTGACTTTGACGCCGATGCTGTGCTCGCGCTTTCTGCGGCCGCCAGGCAGCGAGCGTCACGGCAAATTCTACGCCGTCACCGAACGTTACTTCGATCGCATGCTCGACGCGTACCAGCGCAGCCTGGCGTGGGTGATGCGTCATTCGCGCGCGACCATGTATTTCTCCGGCGCGCTGCTGATCGCAACGATTTACATGTTCTACGCGATTCCGAAGGGCTTCCTGCCTTCCGAAGACGCCAACCAGATGATCATTTTCACTCTGGCAGCACAGGGAATTTCTTACGACTCGATGGTCGAGCATCAGCTCGCCGCCGCCAGCCTGATCAAGGACGATCCGAACATCGAGGCCTACTTCATCAGCGTCGGATCGGGCGGCCCTGGCGGCGCGACGAACTCGGGCATCATATTTCTGCATCTGAAGCCGGCCTCGCAGCGCAAGCTCAGCGTCGATCAGTTGATTTCGAAGTGGCGGCCGGTCCTGAACAGCGTGCCGGGCCTGCGCGTGTTCCTGCAGAATCCGCCGCCGATCAGCGTTGGCTCGCAATTCACGCGCAGCATGTATCAGATGACCTTGCAGAGCCAGAATACCGCGACGCTTTACAAGTATGCGCCGATGCTCGAATCGAAACTGCGCCAGTTGCCCGACCTGCGCGGCGTCAACAGCGACTTGCAGGTCGAAAATCCGCAGGTCACCGTCGAGATCGATCGCGACAAGGCGCACTCGCTCGGCATCTCGGCGAACGCAATCGAGGACGCTCTCTACGACGCCTACGGTTCGCGACAGATTTCGACAATCTACGCGCCCAACAACGAGTACTGGGTCATCATGGAGGTCGAGCCGGACTACCAGGCCGAGCCGAGCACGCTCGCGATGCTCTACGTGCGCTCATCGAGCGGCGAACTGGTGCCGCTCGACACGCTGGTCAAGTTCACGCGCTCGCTGGGGCCGTTGCAGGTCAACCATTCGGGTCAACTGCCGTCGGCGACGATTTCATTCGACGTCGCACCCGGCGTCTCACTCGGTAAGGCGCTCGCCGAGGTCCACAAGGTTGCCGCGGCGACTCTGCCCGACAGCATCACGACCAACTTCCAGGGCACTGCGCAGGCTTTCGAGTCTTCGCTCAGCGGACTCGGGATACTGCTCGCGATGACGATCCTCGTCATCTACCTGGTGCTGGGCGTGCTGTACGAAAGCTTCATTCATCCGATCACGATTCTCTCCGGCCTGCCTTCGGCCGGGTTCGGCGCGCTGGTGACGTTGTGGCTGTTCGGCATGGAACTCGACTTGTTCGCGTTCGTCGGCGTCATCATGCTGGTCGGACTGGTCAAGAAAAACGCCATCATGATGATCGACTTCGCGCTCGACGCGCAACGCACGGAAGGCAAGTCGCCCGCCGACGCGATCTTCGAGGGCTGCATCATCCGCTTCCGGCCGATCATGATGACCACGATGGCCGCGCTGATGGGCACCTTGCCGATCGCGATAGGACTAGGCGCCGGCGGCTCGTCGCGACGTCCACTGGGCGTGGCAGTAGTCGGCGGATTGTTCTTCTCGCAGTTCCTGACCCTCTACATAACACCGGTCTTCTACACCTACATGGAAGCATTCCTCGAGCGTTACAATGCATGGCGCGAAGGCCGCGAGCTGACGCCGTCGCTCGAGCGCAAACCCGCAACCGGGCAAATCGCGGCAGCGTCAAGCGCCGATCCGGCGGACGGCCGACTCGCATCGTAGGAATCGCGTCGCAACTGCTATGGTCGCGACGTGAGGCTGCATCTCGTCGACGGGACCTATGAGCTCTATCGGGCACACTATTCGCCGCGCCCTGGACACCTGGATCCTTCTGGCGCGGATGCGAAGGCAACCGTCGGCATTGTCGAGTCGATTTTGGCGCTGCTCCATGATCAGGATGAAGCGGTCACTCATATTGCTGTGGCCTTCGACAATCCGATTCGCTCATTTAGAAATGACATGTATCCGCCGTATAAGACTGATGAGGGGGTTCCGCCCGAGTTGCACGCTCAGTTCGATGCGGCAGAACATGCTGTTCGCTCGATCGGAGTCAGCGTCTGGTCGATGCGCGAGTACGAGGCCGACGATGGACTCGCGAGCGGCGCGCGCCGGTTTCGCGAGGAGGTCGAGCAGGTGCGGATACTCACGCCGGACAAGGACCTCGGCCAGTGTTTACGCGGAGACCAGGTAGTGCAGGTCGATCGGCGCCAGAAAAAAGTGACGAACGAGTCGGCGTTTCGCGTGGAGCGCGGCTTTGCACCGGGTAGCGTCCCGGATTTCCTGGCGCTGACCGGCGACAGCGCGGACGGTTTTCCCGGGCTGCCGGGTTTCGGCAAGAAGAGTGCGGCGCTGCTGATAGGCGCCTATGAACGGCTCGAGCGGATTCCCGCGGATCCGCTCAAGTGGAAGGTCAAGCCGCGCGGCGCGCTCCAACTCGCGGCGACGCTCGTCGAGCGGCGCGACGAAGCCTTTCTGTACCGCAAGCTCGCGACCTTGATCGATACGGTTCCGCTAGAGGACTCCCTCGACGATCTGAAATTCCGCGGTGTCCCGCGCGCGCAATTCGAGCGCTGGTGTAATGACCTCGGCGTCCCGAGGCTGATGACAGCGCCCCGCCGATGGCGATGACCGCGTTGCGCACGTATCTGCGCGCTTTCCCTAGTCGAGCGGGGACTTAAGACTCCTCTTTCGCAATTTTGCGAAACCTACTACGCTGGAACCTGCGTGCCCAGGACACAGGTCGTTTTCTATCGCGAAGTGGACGGCAGGGTGCCGGTTCTGGAGTGGTTCGATGGCCTATCAGCCAAGGCGCAGGATAAGTGCAGAATCAAAATTCAGAGGCTCTCGGAATTGGGGCATGAGTTGCGGCGGCCGGAGGCCGACCTTCTCCGCGACGGCATATACGAACTGCGAGTCGGGTTTCAGCACGTTAACTACAGGATTCTGTATTTTTTTCATGGGAGAGTCGCGGCGATTCTCGCGCATGGTCTGACGAAAATGGACCGAGTTCCCAGCGCCGCTATCGACACGGCGTTGGCGCGAAAGCGAAGGTACGAGCAAGCGCCCAAGCTCCACACGTTCGAGGAGTAACGATCGGTGAAAACTGGAAAAAAGCGCGAGCCCACGAGCGACGCGATCGAAATCATTCATCGGCGCTACTACGAGGGGCGTCCCGAGCGTATCGCTCAACTTGCGGAAGCCGAGGCCAACGATACGGTTGCGCGCAAGATTTACGCGCTTCGCAAACGCGCCAGCCTGACCCAGCAACAGCTCGCCAAACTGGTCGGTACCACCACCTCAGTGATCTGCCGACTCGAAAGCGCCGATTACCAGGGCCATTCACTTGCTATGCTGAGACGCATCGCCGATGCGTTGAACAAAAGGATCGAACTGCGCTTCGTCAACGCAAACCTGAACCCGAAAGGCAGCGTGTCGCGCGCGCGGACTAATCGCCTATGAACATGAACTCTTTCGAAGGCAAGCGAATACTCGCGCTGGTCCGCGACGGCGACTATGCACATGCCGGGGAGGAGGAGGCGATCGAGCGCTCTTTCCGCTCGATTCCGAATAATTCCGAGCATTGGTTGCTCGACGTCGGATGCGGCCGCGGCGGCAGCGCCGAATACCTTCGCCGACATGGGTGGGGCCATGTCGAGGGCATCGATCGCGACAGCGAGTCGATCGAATACGCCCGCGCAACCTATTCGGAAGTCGGATTTCACGTCTGCGACGTGCTCGATGTCCCGCGCACCGTCGCTCGCGACTTCGACATCATCTATATGCTCAACGCGTTCTACGCGTTCGATCGTCAGGGCGACGCGTTGGCCGGACTGAGGAAAGTTGCGAAGCCCGGTGCGCAGCTCGTTATCTTCGACTACACCGTTGGCGAGAAATCACAAGGGGCGGTGAACCCGGCTCTGATGCCGCACGCGATTCGGTTGTCGGAGTTTGCCGCGATGCTGCGTGAGGCCGGCTGGGAGCCAGGAGCGGTCGAGGATCTAAACGCCGAATACGTGCGATGGTACGCGGCATTCGTCGAGCGAATCCGGCACAAGCAAGCCGAGATCGAAAAGATCGGCGGCACCGAATGGTACCAGTTCGTACTTTCGATGTACTCCGGTCTCCACGGCGTGATCGCACAAGGCGGGCTCGGCGGCGCGATCGTTCACGCGCACGCGGCCTAATCAGCTGAGCCGGTAAAACCGCAATGCGTTCTGCGTCAGGATGTTGTCGCGCGCGCTGTCCGACAATTTCCCGAGCGCTCGAGTCACCTCGCCCACGACGCCCGGATAAGTGCAGTCGAAGTGCGGGTAGTCCGACCCCCACAGCACGTTGCGCTCGACGCCTAGATCGATGATCGCCCTGAGCGTGCTCTCGTCAGGATCCATCGAAATGTAGCATCGCTCGGCGAAGTACTCGCTCGGCTTGCGCTTCAGCCACGGCACATACGTCCCCATCTTCTCGTAATGGCTGTCCATGCGATCGAGCCAGTAACCCAGCCATCCGATTCCCGACTCGAGGAAACCGACCGTCAGTTTTGGAAATCGCGCGAGCACACCGCCGCAGACAATATCCATGCAAGCCGCCTGCTGCTCGAACGGATGACAGACCATGTGGAAGAAAAACGGGTCGTGATAGCGGTCACCGCCCATCGTGGGCATTCGCGTGCCGAAACTGCCGTGGACGGCGACCGGAATGTCCAGCTCCTGCGCCTCGCGCCAGAACGGATCGTAGGCCGCGTCGTTGAGGCGCCGCCCATTGAACGGATTGGGCCTGATGAAGACCGCTTTGAAGCCGAGCTCGCGTACGACGCGGCGCATCTCGCGCACCGCCTCGTCGACGCTCTGCACCGGCATCGGCGCGACGCCGAACAATCGTTTCGGAAACGGCTTGCAGAAGTCCGCCAGCCAGTTGTTGTAGGCACGACACGCGGCCGCCGCGAGTTGCGGATCGGTCAGGTCGCCGTAGAGCAGCCACAACGACGGGTAAAGGACTGCGACGTCGATGCCCTCTTCATCCATCACCTTGATTCGCGCGTAAGGATCGTAGCCGCCGGGGAGGATGTCGTCCCAGGTGATTTTGCGCGCGCGCGCGAGGTCCGAGAGTCCGCCGGGCGTCATCGACGCCGCGACCGGCAGCGACGGACGGCTGCGATTCTCGTTGTTGATCCACAGTTCGTCTGCGCCGTCGCGATTGCGGCGGATCTGGATCATCCGATCGCGAAATTGCGGCTCGGCGTAATCTTCCCAGAGTGCGCGGGGCTCGACGATATGCCCGTCAGCGTCGATTATCCGGGTCATGAGCAAATCCTCCTTGCAGGCGGACTAGCCAGATCAATGACCCTACGGCTCGTCTTGTCAAGAAAATCGGTTGCGCCATTCCTCGCGCAACACCGCGTATTGGTACTCGTCGCACCACTCGCCCTTGAACCACGCGTTGTGGAGGAAGTGCCCTTCCCTTCTCATCCCGAGCCGTTCCATCAGCGCGACGGACGGAGCGTTGCGGCAATCGGTGGTCGCAATCACGCGACTGAGCCCGAGCGAATCGAAAGCGAAGTCGATTACAGCTCGAGCCGCCTCGGTCGCAAGACCGGTCCCCTGGTATGCTCGCGCAAACGTATAGCCGATTTCCCCGATTCGCGGCGTCGATCTGATAACCAGCAACGCGCAATCCCCGGCGAGTGCTCCGCTACGTTTGAGTTCCGCCGCGAATTGAAACCATTTGCCCGGGATGCCGGGCCGATGGCGGCTCTGCTGCGCGATGAATCGCACCGCTTCGGCGCGCGAAATGGACTCCCATGACTGGTAGCGCGCGACCTCGCGATCGTTTCGATAGGCAATGAAGCTTGTGAGGTCTGAGGCGCGAAACCGCCTGAGAGTCAGGCGCGGGGTCTCGAGAGTGGTGAAGGTTCGCGTGGTCACGAGCGGATACGCGCGGGCGATCGATCCAGTTCAAGCTCGATCAAAACGCCTCACCAAAAGAAAAGGTGAAACGTATACACAATTGCGTTTCCAATCGAATCCATGACGCCGCCGGAATCGCTCGAGGATGGCGTGGGCGTTGGCGCACTGGCCGGATCGCGCCCGGCATCCGAGATGGACGCGTACGGGGGAAGCGTCTCGTCCGTCTCCTGGTGCTCCGTCATGCATCCCGCGGCGAGCGCAATCGCGATGCCAACGATCGCGGCTGCGAGAGTCGATTTCCGCCTTCCCGTCACTCGCTTCGTTTCGGCGCCCCGACTATCACCGTAATGGCCCCGGAGCATGGTTTCAACGCGTTTTCCGGTTGAATTGCCAATTTGATAAAATTCTGCACCTAGTTGTTATCCGTGCGACAAAAGGGAATTCAAGATGATTGTCAACCGGTCCGCACCACCAGGAACAATCGTGCCGCATCTCATCTATGAGGATGTAGGCGCGGCGATCGAATGGCTATGCGGCGCCTTCGGCTTCAAGGAGCGGCTGCGCGCGGGAGGACCTGATGGCAAGGCAGGGCATGCGCAGCTATTGATTGGCGACGGCGCAATCGTGCTGGGCCTTGCACGAGTGGGTACAGGATTCGCTTCGCCGGATCGCGTCGAGTTTCGGCCGCCGCGTCCAAACGAGGTCAGCCAGTCCGTCAGCGTGCGCGTCGAGGACATCGAGCGGCACTTCGCGCGTGCCAGGCAGTTCGGCGCGCGGATACTCAGTCCGCCAACCGACTACCCATTCGGCGAGCGGCAGTACACCGCTGAGGATCTGGCTGGTCATCGATGGACGTTCTCGCAATCCATCGCCGACGTCGATCCGCGACAATGGGGCGCCACCGTCGTCAATCTCGAATAGTGTGCGTGGGGGAAAGTAACGAACCGAGCCGCCGCGCGCGCGCCGAATCTATAGAAGAGGATCGACCGCCTGGATTGTGGTGCTAATCGTCGTACCCATTAGCTGGTATCCCGCGACACAGATAACCAGAACCGCAAGGAGAATCAGCGCATACTCAGCCATCGTCTGTCCGCTGGATAACCGACGAACCCGCCGATTCAGGTGCCGTATCGCACTCATTTGAGCACCCCTTCGTTTCCTCTTTGTAGGATAAACCTACTATGAATATGGCAATTACGCCGCGATAGCGCCAGCCCCGCACAAGTTGCACTCCATACCGTGCGAGCGTTTAAATCACCGGGGTGCTACTGTAGCGACGCGAAGTCCTTGCGAGAGAGCTATTAACGCTATTACGGGAATCCATATGGAAAAAATCGGACCCAAGCTCGACCGGCCGCGAAAACGAATCACGAATCGATCAGTTGCACTCGGCGTGGCCCTCCTGGTGCTCGGCCTGGGAGTGCTCGACGCGAGCTCGCCGGCACGCGCGGATGATTCGGTCGGCTCGGTGACCCAGATAAACGGAAGCGCGCAGATTCAGCGCGGCGCCGCCACGCTTCCCGCGCAACAAGGGACTTCAGTCCAGCTTCACGACCGGGTGACCACCGCTCCCGACGCGTCCGTGACGTTGGGATTTGCCGACGGCAGCTCGATAGCTCTCAATGGCGGCACCAGCGTCGCGATCGAGGACGTCAAGGTCGTGAACGGGCAGCCGCTGCCGAGCCGCGTAACGCTGATGAGCGGCAAGATTCATACGAACGTGCCCGACAAAACCGGGCAACAGCACAGTATCGAAGTGGACTCGCAGTCCGGCACGGCGACCGGGCCTTCGCCGAACCAGTAGCGCGCGGCTAGCGAGCGCCTAACTGATCGCCGGGCACCCACGTCGAGTGGAACCCGACCGGCACGCGCTGCGGAATCCGCACGCGCGCGATTGGACCGGCCGCAAAATTCTTCGCGTCGATTATGACGACTTCGCTGCTGTTCGTGGCGGCGGCATCCGCAACGAACGTGACCACGTAGCCGTCGTCTTCGTCGGGTGCGCCGACGCGCGGCGCGAACGGCGCTTCATTCGAAGTGCGTCCCGCTCCGAACAGAAATTTCTCCGAGGTGCCGCGGACCGTATCGTACTTCACGAGGCCTTCGTAGTGCGGCACATATGAGTTGTACGCGTAGCGCGACTTGCGGCCCATCTTGTGCCGGTTGATCGTTGGCCACTCGGTCTTTTCGTCGTCGAGTTGCTGTTCGCTGACCGCGCCCGTCACGAGGTTGAAACGCCATCGGCATAGTTGAGCCTCGAGCCGGAGAAACGCCCGCATCCGCGCGAGCTCGCCTTCGCCGCGCTTGGCGCCCGGTTCCGCCTGGACGACGCGGCAGGCTTCCATCACGAATTCGTCGCCGTCCTCCCACGCGTTTACCACGTGGTAGATGTAGCAGGGCGATGCTTCGAACCATTTGATGTCCGCGTTGGTGCCGTAGCGCGGCAGAATGCCGAAGCGGCTCGGCAGCTCCGGATAGTAAGTGACCTTGTGCACCTTGCGCTCGAGCAGTTGCGGATCCCAGAACAGCGGCAGATCCATCAGCAGCGAATAATGCTCGCTGAAGGCCATGTCATGCGGCAGGCGCGAACCTGGAAGATCGATCGGCTCATGATAAGTCAGCTCGCCGCGCGCCGAGACGACGTTGTAGGTCATATACGGCGGCCTGGTCGCGTAGTCAAAGAACAGCAACTCGCCGCTTAAGGGATCGACCTTGGCGTGCGCGGAGACGGCGCGCTCGAGCTTGCCGCCGAAGCGCTCGACGCCGAGCGTCTCGAGCGTGCGCGGATCGAGCTTGTACGGCAGCCCGCACTGATACCAGAGCGCCAGCGCGTAGCCGTTGTGAAATACCAGGTCGGTGTTGGCGGAGTCCTTGAGCCATCCGTCGGAGCCGGCGCCGCGTGGAACGTTGGGATCGGGACGATCCATCAGGCCCGGCCATATCGTTCGATTCGCCTCCTGCTCGGCCGCGAATCCTTCGGTGCGAATCCAACGGTTGCGGTAAGTCGCGTTGCCGTCGTGGAATTCGATGCCGTGCACCATGCCGTCGCCGTCGAACCAATGGTAACGGCCGCGCGGCTGAAAGATCGGATTGGGACCGTTGCGCAGGTAGGCGCCGTCGAGGTCCCTGGGAATCTCACCGATGACAGTCAAATCATCGGCTGTAATCTCGGTCGCGATTGGCGCGTAAATTCCCTTAAGGAACGGATTCTCGCCGGGATCGATCTGGATAGGAATTTCGCGCTCGATCTTGACCATGACGAACTCCGCAACGGCCGCGTCAGCTGAGATATTTTCGCAGCCGCGAGACTATCACGCGCGATGGCCGCGCAACAAAGCCGCCTTCAGGTACGAGTCGCAGCAAATTGTGCTGCAAGTCAGGTCCGTGACTTCCGTCGATTGCGGGGCTTCGGCTTTCTGGCCGGTCGTCCGGCTTTGGGGGCGCGAGCTCGCTCCAGCAGGCGAAGGAGACGATTCAAATCTCTTGCGACCAGCCGCAACCTCTGTCCACCGCGTGTGAGCGCTCCAGAGAGTGGCTTGCCGAATACCCTCTCGGTCGCGACCATCTCCATTTCAAGCGCACTTTCGTCGATTGCGTGTCGGAGGCTTCGCAGTTGCAGGGCCAGATTGGATCGATCGATCTCGAAAACTTCGTGTTGGTCCAATTCCGGATCAAAAGTCTGCGGAAGAATGTAATTTTGTCGAACATTACGTTTAACCACAATCGGTGAACAGCACGATTTGTGCCACAATCTTAAGGACACAAAATGCTTGACAAACCTAGGCGGCGCTGGCACCCAACGCTAGTCTCACAACGAAGTCTCGCTACAATAAGATCGAGCGCAGCGAAATTCCGTTGAGTTGCATAAAGAAACAAAATGGCGATCAGCGCGGCAACCACCAAGCCGCCGGGGGCAAAGCCATGACAACCGAGCTCAGGAAATCCGGCATCGATGTTGTAGGTGACATGCCCTGGGGCACTCACTTCTGTCAGTTCTACGAAACTAAAAACGACTTGCTCGAAGTACTGGTTCCCTATTTCAAAGCCGGCCTCGAGAGCAATGAAACCTGCGTGTGGGTTGTTACAACGCTGACTGAGCACGAGGCCGGCAACGCACTGAGACATGCGCTTCCCGACTTTGAACGGTATGTTGCCGACCATAGCTTCGAAATATTCCGCGGCACCGAGTGGTATATGACCGACGGTTTTTTCGACGTGGATAAAGTCAGGAGGGCTTGGAGCGAGAAACTCGACCTGGCATTGGCGCGAGGCCACTTGGGACTCAGAGTGTCTGGGGACGCGTTCTGGGTAAGACGCGAGCAGTGGAGCGATTTCACTGCCTACGAAGAGGAGCTGGACCGGACTCTCGTCGATCTGCGGATGACCTGCCTGTGCAGCTATCCACTGGCTACGTGCTGCGCCACCGACGTCCTTGATGCGACGCGCACGCATCAGTTTACCTTTGCGACACGAAGAGGCGATTGGGAGATCGTCGAAACCTCCGAGCTTAAACAGGCGAAGTCCGAGATAAAGAGGCTCAACCAGGAGCTCGAGCAACGCGTCGTCGAAAGAACCCGGGAACTGGCGGCCGCCAATGAACAACTGAAACGCGCCTTTGAGGAAATCGACAAGTTACGCCGGCGCCTTGAATCGGAGAATGAGTATCTGCGGGAGGAGGTCCGCGCCGCCTCCGGTGACTGCGCGATTCTCGGCAACGGCCCCGCTATTCGAGGCGTGCTCGAACGAATCGATATGGTCGCGCCGACCGATGCCACCGTACTTATCCTTGGCGAGACTGGAGTCGGCAAGGAACTGGTCGCTCGCGCGATCCATGAACGAAGCCTGCGACATGACCGTCCATTGGTTAAGATCAACTGCACCGCAATTCCTCGCGAACTGTTCGAGAGTGAGTTTTTCGGCCATATCAAGGGAGCTTTCAGCGGGGCTTTAAGAGATCGAACTGGCCGCTTTCAATTGGCCGACGGCGGGACCCTTTTTCTGGATGAAATCGGCGAGCTGCCGCTGGCGATGCAGCCCAAGTTGCTCCGGGTGCTGCAGGACGGCGAATTTGAGCCGGTGGGTCATGACACGACGCGGCGCGTCGACGTACGTATCATTGCCGCGACTAATCGCGACCTCAAAAGCCTGGTCCAAGCGGGACAGTTCCGCGAGGATCTTTACTACCGGCTGAGCGTATTTCCGATCGAGGTGCCGCCGCTGCGCGGGCGCAAGGACGACATTCCATTGCTCGCGAAACATTTTCTCGACGTGGCCTGCGTTCGGTTCGGCCGGTCCGGTCTGCAGTTAACCGCGATCCAACTCCGGCAACTGCAGAATTACGATTGGCCCGGGAACGTGCGCGAGCTGCAGAACGTTATTGAGCAGTCGGTGATCGCATCGCGCCCGGGTTCGCTCCGGCTCGAAATTCCAGGCGTCGTCGAATCGGGATCGGATGGGCCGGCGATCACTCAGTCCGCGTCACCCGACGAATTCGAAGTGATTTCGGACGAAGAGATGAACCGCCGCATGCGGGACAACATGGTTGCCGCATTGAAACGCAGCGGTGGCAGAATCTACGGCCCCGGCGGCGCTGCAGAGCTGCTCGGAATCAAACCGAGTACGCTCAGCACTCGCATCAAGAAGCTCGGCCTCAAGTAATTGGAGATCACGCAAATCCGGCGACTCGCGATGGCCTCAACGGCGATCGCGTGCTCTACTCAGTCCCATCCTCGGAGGCGCGCATCGCATGGATGTCAGCAAAATTCCGCCCGGCCGCAACCCGCCCGATGAAATCAACGTGCTGGTGGAAATTCCACAGGGCGGAGTTCCGGTGAAGTACGAGCTCGACAAGGCCTCGGGCGCGCTGTTCGTGAATCGTTTCCTGCATACCGCGATGTACTATCCGGCCAATTACGGATTCATCCCGAACACGCTCTCCGAAGACGGCGATCCGTGCGACGTGCTCGCGCTGTCGCAGGTACCGGTCGCGCCAGGCGCGGTCATCAGATGCCGTCCGGTGGGCGCGCTGCTGATGGAAGACGAAAATGGCATCGACGAGAAAATTCTCGCCGTGCCAGTCGACGAATTAAATCCCTACTTCGACGGAATCGGCAACTACACCGACCTGCCGCCGATCATGCTCGACCAGATCGATCACTTCTTCCGCCACTACAAGGATCTAGAGAAGGGCAAATGGGTCAAGGTCGGCGGATGGGTGGATCGCGATGCGGCCGCCAAGCTGATCCTCGACGCAATCGCGCGCGTGCACGGGAAGTAAGTCTTCCCACACGCGTTGCGCCATGTTCCCCGACTACTGGCTCATTTCGCCGGGTGATTGCGCCAGCGGCACCAACTGCGCGATGTCGCACTGGATCAGCGCCTGGATCTTATTGTCGATCTGATAGAACCGCGTCACCTTCACTTGCGAGATGACCGCGCGGAACTGCGGAATGAATTCCTTCTGCACATCGAGGCGCGCCTGCTGGATGGCGATCACCTCGTCGAGTTTCTTTGCCGCGTCGGCGTCGGTGAAACTATTATACTTGGCGGCAAAATCCTTGAGCTCTTTGACGTGGCGATCTTCGATCCTGTCCATCTTCGCTTCGTAGGCATCGTAAACCGGCCAGAACTTGGTCGCTTCATCAGTAGTCAGATTCATGTTGGCGCCGACCGTCGCTTTGCGCTGCGCGCGGGCGGCCGCGATATCGAGTTGCTTCTGCGAGGTCTGCGCCAGGGCCGGCGCGCCCATGCCGATCGTGCAGACCAGCAGCGAAGCTATGGTGAAACTGGCGAGAATAGTCTTGAGGCTCATCGATTCGGTTCTCCTGAGTTACGGCGTCAGCAAGGACCGCAGGATGGTGCTGGATTAGCAGAACATAGTCAAGTGATAACTATAAGGCGCTCGAACCCCTAGCGCTCGTATTGCATTTAGCCAAGCAAAGTGCGAGTTTCCTTCGACTGGGCAATCAACTTGAGGACTTCGCCACGGACTCCGGCTGACCGGACCCGAGAGCCTCACCTTAGACGGAGGAGACAATGAATTCGAAAGCACGAGGAATGGTAATCGCACTGGGGTTGGCGGTGGCATTGGCCGCGGGCGCACCGTCGGCACGGGCCCAAGGCGCAGCACCTGCGCCGGCGGCATCAGGTGGTGGAGCCGCGGTTCGGGCCGGATACCTGACTTGCCATGTCGCCGCCGGATGGGGATTTATTTTCGGCTCATCGCGCAAGTTAGAGTGTGCGTATGCGCTGCAGCCCGGATACACCGAGTATTACACCGGTTCGATCACGAAGTTTGGGGCTGACATCGGGTACCTTCAGTCGGGCGTAATTCTTTGGGCAGTTCTCGCCCCGACCACCAACCTCGGCCAGGGTGCGCTGGCGGGTCACTACGGCGGAGCGACTGCGAGCGCCGCGGTCGGAGTCGGCGCGGGCGCCAACGTCCTGGTCGGAGGCTTCAACAGCTCTATCGCATTGCAGCCGGTTTCGATCGAAGGACAGAACGGCTTGAACGTTGCAGCCGGCGTTGTCGCAATGAACTTGGCGTTTAATAAGGAGAAGGCCGCCAAGAGCACTCCGTAGCCCGCGATCTACTTGACTCTTGTGTATAGCGGGGGCGGCCTCGGGGCCGCCTCCGTTTTTTCAGATCTTTGCCTTCGGATACCGCGCGCGCATCCAGGTCACGAACTTTTCCGGCACCGCCATCGTCGAGAGACGGCCCTGCCGCACCAGCGCCCAGTCGTCGAACTTCCCCGACTGCTTGATCTCCGCCAACGTGACCGGTGGCTCGACGCGCCCCGCGAATTCCAAATCGACCACCGCTGACTTTGGACTCCTGGGATCGTCACGCGGTGGCGATTTCACGACGGCCTTCCCGACCACGCTCGAAACGCCTCCGCTATGATAGATGAACACCACGTCGCCCGGCCGCATTTCGCGGATCGCGCGAACCGCTTGCGGATTGGTCACGCCGTCCCAGGCGGTGTGTCCGTCACGCTCGAGGTCGTCGATCGAGTAGGTCGATGGCTCGGTCTTGGCGAGAAAGTAGTTCATAGGATGCGTCCTCTTCAGAGGTGATTCAGAGTAAAAGAGTAAATCTAACATAGGCGGCGGCGACCGTGACGGGTCCGCCGCGCGGAAAAAATCTAAAAAATCTCATGCCCGAGCTGCCCGATGTAACCGTATACGTGGAGGCGATCCGGACGCGCGTCGTCGGCCACCAACTCGTGCGCGCGCTCGTTAAGTCTCCGTTTCTGCTACGCTCGACCGCTCCTCCATTGAGCGCAACACTCGGCAAGAAGGTCCATGACGTGCGACGGCTGGGCAAGCAGATCGCCATCGGCGTCGAGGGCGACCTGTGGCTCGTTTTACATCTCAAAATCGCGGGCCGGCTGCATTGGAAGACCGCAGCGCCAAAACTCGGCAGTCGAAACATCCTGGTCGCCTTCGAGTTCGACAACGGATGGTTGTGGCTGACGGAAGCGGGCACGCAGCGCCGCGCAGCGCTCCATGTCGTCGAGGGTGAAGCGGGACTTCAGTCGCTGAACGCCGGCGGTATCGAGCCGCTCGAGGCGAGCCTCGACGCGTTCACCACCGCGATCCGCTCATCCAATCACACGCTGAAACGCTCGCTCACCGATCCGCACATTTTCAGCGGTATCGGCAACTCGTACTCGGACGAAATCCTGCATCGCGGGCGGCTGTCGCCCGTTGCCATGACGCAGAAGCTTACTGGGGATGAAATCGAGCGGCTCTACGACGCCACCCGCGCGTCGTTGCTCGAATGGACAAATCGCCTGCGAGCCGAATCCGCGGGTGAATTTCCGGAGAAGGTGACCGCGTTCCGCCCCGGCATGGCGGTGCATGGTCGTTACGGTCAGCCATGCCCGCGATGCGGCGCCAAGGTCCAGCGCATCCGGTATGCAAGCAACGAGACTAACTATTGCGCGACATGTCAGACCGGCGGCCGCCTGCTCGCCGACCGCGCTCTATCGCGCCTGCTGCGCGAGGACTGGCCGCGTACGCTTGACGAACTCGAGGCCCTCAAGAAGCGATGAACGCCGATACGCCCGGCCGCAAGCGGGCGCGGCCCGGCTTTTCCCGGTCCTGTCGCGTGGCATTTCCGTCGCGCACCAAGCCGGCCAGTTCCAGCGCGATTCTTCTCCACAGCTCGGGGAACTTGTTGGCAAGCGCTGAAAAGTCCGACTCCGCGATCCTGGCTACCACCGAATCAGACAGCGCGGTAACTGAAGCCGAACGGGGTGCATGCGGATCGACAACGGCCATTTCACCGACGTGCTCGCCGGCTTTCTTGCGGGCCACGATGCGCCCGCCGATGGCAACCGAAAACTCGCCCTGCAGAATCAGGAAGAGATCGGCCTTATGCGCGCCCTGCACGATTAGATTCTTGCCCGCGGGTATCTCGTGCAACTTCACTCGCCGCGCGACCGCCACCGCCAGGTCCTTGTCGCCGATCAGCGGCTGCGAGATCAAGGCATCAATCAAGCGCGGCCTGCCCTCTGAGCCCTGGAATCGTTTTACTATCGATTTTCCCATCGTCTTCGAACTCCTGGTTTCCTCCACTGGAACGAAAGGGAATCAGCCTTCTTTAAATGCGCTTGAGGCATCTACTGTAGCCGATGCTAAACCGCATTAACCGTGCCAATGCTAGCCGAAACTAACGGGCCGATCGACCCCATTTGCCGGCAGGAATTCCTGTGGAAAATCAACGAGCAGAACGCACTCACCGGAAGGTCGACGCCGGGCCGCATTTAAAATTGAAATGTGACGATGCGGTGATTTGAAATGTCGTCGGCTTGAACTCCCGAGAAGTCCTTGATCTTCATATAGGTTGTCGGCGGCACGCCTGATGCTGATCAGGGCATGTTCGGCATCAGCTCATCCCGCTCACGCGCGGCAGCCAACTCAGTTGCCAGGCCTTATCTGCGACTGGTTGAGAGTCATCGCAAGCCTGACCAGTCACTGTCACCAGGAGCGGCCGTGATTGCTTGTCTAACGACCTCTCACTTCGGTAACGGCGAATTGTTGCGCAAGGCTCATCGCGCCGCCCGCGAGAATGGCGCCGGGTTCTACGCGGTTTTCGTCGATTCGCCGCGCGCTCGAATCGGCAAGGCCGAGGTTCGTGCGCTGATCGATGACGCCGTCCTCGCGAGTTACCTCGGTGCGAAAATCGTCTGGCTCGAATCGACTGACACGGTCGGCGAGCTGCTCGAGCTCGCGCGGCAATCTCACGTCGGCCGGATCTTCGTTACTCGAGGCCAGCCGGCTCCGCTCTCGCGGCTATTTGGGCGCGCGGTCTACTCCGACCTGTTGAGCCGCGGCGAAGGCTTCCGCATCGACGTCGTCGGCTTCGAAGGCGCGACTCGCCTGCACGGAACTTGATAGTTACTTATTGAGGCGCTTTCGCCGCGCCGCTGGCAGTCTGCGCGGGAGTGTTTTCGGCGGGTAGCTCGAGCGTAATGTCTTTTGGATCTTCCGAGTGCCGGCTCTCGAGCACCGAGACGACGACTCCCCTGATGGCGCCCGAGGAGACCGGGAAAAATGCGCTCCCTGTTACAGTGCCTTTGGCAGCCAACTTGGTCTGCCCTATCGAGCGCTTGGTGTACTCGGCGGACACATTCTGAAAGTCGTCGGCCTGCTGCTTGAGCGCGGCGTCCTGGGAGGCTTGACGAGCGGTTTGTTGCTGGGCAGTGACGGCGGATCCGGCGGCCGCGGGGGGCACGTAGGGTAGTCCCAGTGCAGTGGTCATGCTGGAGGCCATCATGGCGCCAAGATCGGGACCGGCCGGCGCTGCGGGGGCTTGATTCTGCTGCTCGAACTGGGTCTGCATCGTGGTCGCCCGCTGTTGCTCGACTGCCGTAAAGGCGTCCATCCCTCCCTGATCGACGATTGCTCCCTGCGCCGTAACCCCGTGAATGGCGACGACGTCAATTTCTCTGTGCGTCAGGTTCTGTACCGTGAGCACTACTTCATTCCACGGCGCATCGCGCATCCATGAGTCGGCGCCATTTGGAGCGATCGTCGCGTGAACTGTGATCCGCGTCGCCTTATCGCCCCCTTGCACGACGACATTGTCCAGAACCTTGTCGTACGAGCCCCCTTCATAAAAAGTAGGCGGAGACGGCGCATTGCCGATTTGACTGGCCGCGGGCTGTGCCGACATTTGACTCATATCGACGCATGACGCTGCCGTCAGCGCTATAGCAATTAGCGGGACTAGCTTCTTGGATAGCATAACAAGTCCTTAGTCCTTTCCGACGCCAAGTCGATTGCTCACTGCAACCGCGCCCCCATCACTTCTTATGAGAGCCCCCCGAAATGGCGGCGGCTCTCGACGTGACTGGCAGCGCCAACCTCGTCCCGGACAAACCTCTCCCCGGCATAGTGCCTATAGGTCGCGAAATGGGGGACGGTCGACGGACGGCGAAGGGATTCCCGGCAGCGCGCGCGCCTCCAGAAAAAGGATTGGACCCCGGTTGCCGATCATCGGACGATTTGACGAAGGGATTGTGTTCTCCGGGCGCATCCGCAACCCGCGCGTTCGGCGAAGTCGAAGCCTCATGCACAAAAGGATTCGCGTAGGTTTTTGCTGGAGGCGCGTTGAAAGGATTGGCTGCCTCATGTCGTTGAAACGGACGTGACCTGGGCTCTGACAGACTCCTAGGCTCGGATAAATTCCCATGCTCTGACAGGTCCCGGTGCTCTGACAGGTTCCTCTCGTACGGTTCTTTGCTGGCCATAAGCGCCGCGCGATGATAGCCGTGCACGAAAAATGGCCTCCGATGAGGCTCGATGCGCGCCCATCTCCGATACCACCACCAGCGAGGATGATCGCGAACCCAGACGTTCTCCTCCCATACGTCGATGTTCTCGAAGTCGATGGCCTGGTACTCAGCGTCAGGGACGACGTAGAACGGACGCTCAGCGATTTCCATGCCTCCAGCCGACAGCACAGTCATGTATTGGCCGGCGGGATAGCCGGTCATATCGGGGATCGCAACGCTGCCGTCAAAGCGCCCTCCAGATTGAGGATCGCCGGACAGGCTATCGGAGTTTCCCTGGGTAACTTCCTGATCGTTGGGATCGTAGACAGTTACTTCCAGCGTGTTTCCCGCGCTCTGCAATCCATCAGGGTAGTGGCTGAAACTGGCGCTCCATTTCATACATCCGGCAGACGATAGGAGGTCTTTGGTGTAGACCGCAATTGGCAGGGCGTTGCCGCACGGCTCCAGCGACATCGAGGTAAAGCCCAGCGACGCGATCTCAGCCACGTTACTACCCTGGTTCGGGTTAGTCTGGCTCGGCGCACTATCCTGAGTCTGGGAACTACCCTGATTCGGGGAAGTACTACTCTGAGGTGGCTCACCTTCTCGCTGTGGCGCGATCGAATTGTGACCAGTCTCCCGATGTCCGGCTTGATCGATGCTTGCCAAGTCTCCGGCCCGAGGATGATCAGGTTGATTCTGGTAGAGAAACACTCCTGCGAAGCCGGCCACCGCGATCAGCACGAACAGCGCAGATCCGGCCAGCACTCTGATTACCGGACTTCTCGCGACGGCCGCCGGTACAGTGCTGGCAGCCGCGATCGGCGACAGCGTCGCCGGGGGAATCGCGGATTGCGTCGGCGTCGGCTTGGGAGCCTCGGCGCACGCGACGCACGAGCGTTGCGCCGCCGGTATCGCGCGAGTGCAATTCGGGCACAGCCACTCGCCGTTGTCGGTTACGTTCCATGCGACGCGGTAGATGCGATAGGTGTCGGGAAAGCCCTTCAGCGTAACTTCGCGGCCATGGTCAAACCTGATGTCACCCGCGTCCTTTGCGAGATCCATGAACGACGCCGAGGTTGCAATCTCGCCGCCGTTGGCATGACCCATTACGCGCGCCGCAAAGTTAACCGCGTTGCCGTGATAGTCGTTCGATTCCCGTCGCGCCTCGCCGACATGAAGACCTATCCGAATCCGGAGCGGCTGATCGGGATGACTGCGCCCGTAGGCGACAAGATCGCGCTGAATTTCGATCGCGCAAAGCAGCGCTTGTCGAACTGTTTTGAAGGTCACGAAGAAACCGTCGCCAGTGGTATTGGCCACGAATCCCTGGTGCGATTCGACCTGCTTGCGCACGATCGAGTCGTGAGCGTGCAGTACTTCGACCGCCTTCAGGTCGCCCAGCCGCTCCCACATCGCGGTCGACCCTTCGATATCGGAGAAAAACAGGCTGACCGTGCCGTCCGGGGCCTCGTGCAAATTCAGTTGCGACAGGTTTCTGGCGACCGTGAGAGCTATGTCTGCGCTTTTTACGCTCCCGGTTTGGCTGCGATCGATTCCCTGGTTGAGCGCGGATAGCTCGCGGCGCACAGTGGCCGCGTCTGGCCATCGATCGTCCGGCGACTTGGCCAACAACTTGATAATCAATCGATCGAGCGCGGGCACGACGCCGGGCAACAGTTGACTGGGTCGCAGCGGTTCGGAACTCAGAAGCTGCGAAATGACCGTCGCGATATTGTCACCTAGAAAGGGCGGCCGGCCCGTGACCATTTCGTAAAGCATCGCGCCCAGCGAGTAGAGATCGCTGCGCGCATCGACCGACTTGCCCATCGCCTGCTCGGGCGACATATACGCGACGGTTCCCGCCACCAGCCCGACGACTGTCAGCCGCGGCTGGTCCGCCCCAAGCGCCAGCCCAAAATCGCCGAGCTTGCTGACGCCTTCCTTGGTCAGCCATACGTTTCCAGGTTTCAGGTCGCGATGAACTATTCCCAGGCCGTGCGCGTACTCGAGCGCCTGGCAGATCTCATCGGCGATCCGGATTGCTTCGTTGGTGGGTAGGTGATGATGCGGCGATTTGCGCAGCAGATCATCGACCGAGCCGCCGGCCATGTACTGGGTAACTATGTAAGGTCCTCCCGCGTCTTCACCTACATCGTAGATCGTCACGATATTGGGATGGTCGCCGAGCTTGGCCATCGCCTGCGCCTCGCGGGTGATCCGCGCTCGCTGTTGTTCGTCGAGGCTGCCGACCTTGATAAGTGCCAGCGCTATCTCGCGGTCAAGCAGATGGTCGCGCGCGAGGTAGACAATCTTGCTGCCGCCTTCGCCGAGGACGCGCACGACCTGGTAGCGCCCGCTAGCGAAAGAAAGCGGCGCAGACGGAGCGGCTTCGGAAATTTTGGCGGCTGGAGTCTCAGGCGGCGAAGATTCGGAGGTTTCGTGCGCTGAAGGCGCTGGTTCCGAGGGGATCGCCAGCGGAGTTCCACAACTCGCGCAGAAGCGATCCTGATCGGCGCTGTCCTGTCCGCAGGCCGAGCAACGCATACGGTAGAGCCCCCTCGGTTCGGAAAGTGTGAGCGATTATAGAAAACTGGCTAGCGCAATTGCAAATTTTAATCGGTCATTTAAGCGGTGTTAGCCCAAAATAACACGACCTGCTAGACATAACTGCGGATAGAGTTCAAATAGGTCCGTTAGGCAGCGTAAGCTAGAGCGGCGCGGCCGGCACTGATGCGTTCGCGACAGCCTCAGCGCGCCTATGGTTTGTTCAGGTCTACTGCCATCTCGGTCGTGTTTTCGGCGATCCGGAAAATCGAGGCCCACAACTCCAGGTAAACGCGCAGGAGAATAACAGCTAAGATGAATAGTACGGGCGACAAAACAACGACTACCGCAATGCGCTCTGCGTTACTCACCACGAAGGGCTGTGGGTATGTCCACACGGCGATAGGCGCCACAACAAAGGCGCCTATCGCGAAAACGATACTTCCTAGGATGTAGAAGAACTTGATGAGTTTCAGCGTAATGAAATCGTTGAACGAAGTGTCCAGGAGTATCCTGAAAAAGCCGGGAGTCCTATGTCCGGCCGAAACGCTCGACGGCGCGAGTCTTTGCGGCGCGCACGGTGGCCATCTATATCAGAGGCCCTTCGGCATGGGCCGCAGGCGGTCGCTTTGACGTGCACAAATTGATGGGCTTACTGTCGGCGTGAGGTGCGTCGCGCGCCGCTTGACCACGATCCGCAATCAAAAGTAGTTAATTGAATGACATCGCATCGAAAAATCCCTATTTCTGGCGATTCTCTTTCACCCTCAAAGCCTTGTCGATGACGAGTAACCGTAACCGTGCGGTCGCCGCGGCGATCGGCGCTGCTGCAGCGCTTGGCCTGACAGTCGATGATGCGATCGTGCTCCAGGAGTCGAACAAGCTCGCTGTGCGCCTGCTGCCGTGCGACGTTCTTGCTCGGGTCGCGGAGGAGCGCATCAAGCGCTGGGCGGAGTTCGAAGTCGAGCTTGCTTTACGGCTCGCGGAAACGGGGAGCCCCGTAGCTGCGCTTGAGCCTCGGGTCGCGCCGGGCGTCTACGTGCGTGACGGCTTTGTGGTCACGCTGTGGACCTACTACGAACCTGTGCCGTCCCGAGGGTTCGCGCCAGCCGACTACGCGCACGCGCTCGAACGGCTGCATGACTGCATGCGGCAGATCGACTTCCCTACACCGCACTTTACGGATCGAATAACCGACGCCCAACGGCTTATCGGAAGCCGCGACCAGACTCCAGAGCTCGTTGACGCGGACCGTGAGCTTCTCAGCAACACGTTACGAAATCTGCGGCAGGCGATCAGCGCTCGCGGGCGCCCCGAACAACTCCTGCACGGCGAGCCACACCCGGGCAACGTGCTCAGGACGAAGAAGGGCCTGCTGTTCATAGACCTCGAGACCTGTTGCCGCGGACCCGTCGAGTTCGATCTCGCCTACGTGCCCGAAGAGGTGAGCGTGCTCTACCGGAGCACCGATCAACAGCTGCTCCGCGAATGCCGGGTCCTGATGCTTGCGATGGTCGCAGCATGGCGCTGGGATGGAAAGGACCAATTCCCCAACGGGCGACAAGCAGCGCGAGAATTCGTCAGTGAGCTCCGGGCGGCGCTGTCGGGCGCACCCTTCTCGACGCACTTGCCGCGCTGGACTGACACCTGAATCGCTGGCGGACGATAAAAATTGGAGCTAGTTCGTCGAGTCTCTCTGCCGCACTAACTAATGACGTCCATCTTTTCCGCCAGTTTGCTCGATAAGCGGCAAGCCAAGATTTGCATTAACCCGTTTTGTTTTTGTATTGAATTAAAGAGCGACGTCATCGCAGACTTGTGCGGCGATTCCTCACGCCATCTTCTCACAGGTCATCCAGCGATTTCTGACGGCAGGAGGCAGCCATTGGTGCACCCTGAAAAGCCGAGGTTGCGAAGGCGCTTGGAGAAGCGCGCATATTCGGCGTAAGAGGCGACTTCCAGCCGTTTACTCCATCTCGTACGATCGCCGCAGCAAGTGAGCGCCCGACGTCCGCGATTATGCAGTCTGGGTAGACCCGATCTCACCGTCGGGCCTTGCCGTTCACCGGTTTGACGCGAACGTGGCCAACTCTCGCGCCTCCACGTCAAGAGCGCTATATCATCGAGCAGGTTTTCAGCGAGATGCATCCATCGGAAGCTCAACTCCGGATCATGATCGATACGATTCCCGCGCTGGCATGGTCCTGTCTGCCCGATGGCGCCAATGAATTTACTAATAAACGATGGCGCGATTACACAGGGCTTTCACAGGCCGAGGCTCTCGGCTTGGGATGGCAACGGACCTTTCATCCCGACGATCTGAGAAAGGTTATGGAGAATTGGCGCGCCGTTCAGGCTTCCGGAGAACCGAGCGGTGCGGAAGCGCGCGTGCGGCGGGCAGACGGGGAGTACCGGTGGATGTTGCACCAGAAAGTAGCCGTGCGCGACGAGTCAGGCCACATCGTCAAATGGTACGGCACCAGCATCGACATCGAGGATCGTAGGCAGGCGGAACAGAAGCTGCGACAAGTGCTTCAAGAAATCCGCGGGTCAGAGGCTAGTCTTCGTCGGACCCTCGACACGATTCCGGCGCTTGTTTCGAGCTTTTTGCCGGACGGCTCGAACGAATGCATGAACCAGCGATGGCATGACTATACCGGTCTATCCCATGAACAATCCCAAGGGGATGGATGGCAAGAACCCGTCCATCCCGATGATCTAGCGCCGTTGATGAATAGATGGCGCGAGGCACTGGCGTCAGGCGAGCCGGGGGAGATCGAGGCGCGCCTTCGTCGCCACGATGGAGTGTTTCGCTGGTTTCTCGTCCGCGCCGAGCCGCTGCGTAACGAGAGCGGCAAGGTCGTAAAGTGGTACGCGACCAGCACGGACATCGAGGACCGTAAGCAAGCGGAGCAGAAGCTGCGTCAGGACGAGCTCGAGCTCCGCCGGATAACCGACGCGATCGCCCAAATGATCGCTATCCACGATCCGGAAGGAGAACCGATCTATGCCAACCAGGCCATGCTCGACTACACGGGGCTGACGATCGATGATGTGACCCGCCAGGAGGTTCGTGACAGGACCATTCATCCGGAAGATCTAGAGCGGTTTCAAAACGGACGGCACGCGGGGCTCTTGCGTGGCCTACCATTCGAAATTGAGTTGCGGTATCGGAGGAAAGACGGCCAATATCGCTGGTTCCTCAATCGTTACAACCCGTTCCGCGACGAACAGGGACGCCTGACGCGATGGTACTCGACCCGAATCGACATCGAGGATCGCAAGCTGGCAGAGGATCGCACGAAGAACGAAAACGTCGCGCTACGTGAAGAAGTCGACAAGGCTTCGATGTTCGAGGAGATCGTCGGAACTTCGTCTACTCTGCAGGCGGTCTTAACTCGAGTCGCCAAGGTCGCCCCGACTGAATCCACAATCATTATCTCCGGCGAAACCGGAACCGGCAAAGAGCTCATCGCCCGCGCGATCCACAAGCGATCGTTGCGATCCCCGCGTCCGTTCGTGAGCGTGAATTGTGCGGCGATACCGCAATCGTTGATCGCCTCGGAGCTCTTCGGTCACGAGAAAGGAGCCTTCACCGGAGCGTCGCAGCGTCGTCTTGGCCGCTTCGAGATGGCCGAAGGCGGTACGCTGTTCCTCGACGAGGTCGGTGAGCTTCCCTGCGAAACCCAGATTGCTCTGTTACGCGTCCTTCAGGAGCATCAGTTCGAGCGCGTCGGCGGTAATCAGCCTATTCGAGCAGACGTTCGCGTGATCTCTGCCACCAACCGAGATCTAAAAGCCGCCATGGCAACCGGCGCCTTTCGCAGCGACCTGTTCTATCGCTTGAGCGTTTTTCCCATCGACATTCCTCCTCTCCGGGAAAGGAAGGACGATATCCCGATCCTGATCGAGTACTTCATCGACCGCTACGCGACTGAAGCCGGTAAGAAGATACGGTATGTCAGCAAAAAGAGCATGGAGTTGCTTCAGTCCTATCCCTGGCCCGGCAACGTTCGCGAGCTGCAGAATGTAATCGAGCGCTCTGTGATCCTTTGCGAAACGGAGACTTTTTCAGTCGACGAGAGTTGGCTGTCCTACGACACTGATCAGACCGTGCCGGCGAGCCAGCCGCTAGTCCAAATGCTCGCGACCCAGGAGAAGGCGTTGATCGAAACAGCGTTGGCTGAAACACGCGGCCAAGTGTCCGGCCGCACGGGTGCTGCTGCGAAACTCGGCATGCGTCCGTCCACGCTGGAATCCAAGATCAGAATACTTAAGATCAACAAACACCGCTTCAAAGCCCCTAGCGAGGGGTCTTACTGAGTCCTCGCAATCCACTCGCGGAGGTAGGCGGGGCAATTTTCGAATTTGATACCATCTGCATTCCAACGCGCGAGATCCGCCACCACTTCCCGGTCGACCCGCTTCACTTCTCGCAGATCCAATACGATCGGAAGAGCCTCTCCTTCGAAGGCCGCTTGCAACTCTGCAGCGTGCTCGGCGTCGATATGGCCACTTAGCGTGAAGAGGACGAAGTCAGGGTTCGCAGACCTTACGATCTTCAGCATCGATTTTTTTCCCGCGCTGCAGGCTCTCGACAGACTGCTGGAGTTCTTCAAGAACTTCGCGGATTCATTCACAGAGCCAGATACGTGCCACGGCAAGCCCCCGCGCGGAACGTCCGGTTTTAAGCAAGACCTAACGCGCCGCGACAATAGCGAACGTAATCGAAGTCGTGAGTCTTCACGAATTCGCGAAAACTCGCGGATGCGTGTTCGTCGCGCCCGGTTGTGACGCTTAACGAATCAAGGAAAAGCCGCGCGCATGGCGACGGGTACGACGCTTGCACAGTGCTCGTCTGTATCAACCATCGGATTAAACTCACTCAGAAAAGGAGTTGCTCATGTCTAAGATGAAACGCAGCGAGAAAGGACTGCTGACCTCGGACAATTGCGTGGTCGCGCTGATCGATCACCAGCCTCAGATGCTTTTTGGTGTTTCCAGTTTCGACCGCCAATCGATTATCAACAACACCGTCGCGCTCGCAAAGGCGGCAAAGGTTTTTGAGCTTCCCGTGGTCCTCAGCACTGTGGAAAGCAAGAGTTTCAGCGGAAATATCTGGCCCCAAATCACCGCTGTCTTTCCGAGCCAGAACCCCATCGAGCGTACTTCGATGGATGCCTGGGACGACAAGAACTTCGTTGCCGCGATCGAAAAGAGCGGTCGAAAGAAGATCGTTCTGGCCGGACTGTGGACGGAGACCTGCGTCGCGCTGCCAACCATCCAGGCCATTCACGACGGCTACGAAATCTATGTGGTCGAAGATTGCTGTGGCGACGTTAGCCAGCTCGCGCACGACAATGCGATGAAGCGCGTGGTCCAGGCTGGAGCGAAGCCGGTCACCTCACTTTCCGTGATGCTCGAATGGCAGCGCGATTGGGCGCAGACAGACACTTACGACGCCGTCATGGACATCGTGAAGACTCACTACGGCGCGTACGGAACAGGTGTCGAGTACGCGTACACCATGGTCCACGGCGCGAAGCCAACAAAGTTTCCCGAGTACGTAATACCGTCGGCGGCTGCTGCACATAAATAGCGGCTTGAGCTAGTGTCTTTGCGAAAGGTCAATAAGGAGCCTCGCATGGAACCCGACTGTATATTGCACAACGCGAGGATCGCGACGAATGGAGTGCCGTCGTTTGCCGAGGCGCTTGCTATCAAAGACGGCAAAATCAGCGCTGTCGGTACAGATGATGAAGTCCTGCGACAACGTGGACCGGCGACTAGCGTGATTGACGCCAAGGGCCGGACGGTGATTCCCGGCCTCAATGATTCGCACATGCATCCGATCCGCGGCGGCCTGAACTACAACATGGAGCTGCGTTGGGATGGTGTGCCATCACTGGCCGACGCGCTCCGCATGCTCAAGGAGCAGGCGGCCCGGACACCTGCCCCGCAGTGGGTGCGGGTCGTGGGCGGATGGACCGAGTTCCAGTTCGTGGAGCGACGGATGCCGACCCTCGACGAGATCAATGCCGCCGCTCCCGAAACGCCCGTGTTTGTTCTTCACCTTTATGACCGCGCGTTTCTTAATGGCGCAGCGCTACGCGCGGTAGGTTACACGAAAGACACACCAGCACCCCCGGGCGGTGAAATTCAGCGCGACAAGCGCGGTAATCCGACAGGGCTCCTCATCGCGCGTCCCAATGCGATGATTCTTTACTCCACGCTGTTCAAGGGGCCGAAGCTCGCGCGCGAAGACCAGATGAACTCCTCGCGGTTGTTCATGCGAGAACTTAATCGGTTCGGCATCACAAGCGTGATCGATGCAGGCGGGGGATTTCAGAACTACCCCGACGACTACGACATCATCAACGAACTTCACAAGCGCGGCGAACTGACAGTTCGCTTCGCCTACAACCTGTTCACACAGAAACCCAATCAAGAACTCAGCGACTTCGAGCGTTGGACCCAGATGACGCGGCCCGGGGAAGGCGACGATTTCTTCCGGGTAAACGGCGCGGGTGAGATGCTCGTGTTCTCCGCTGCAGACTTCGAGGACTTTCTTGAGCCCCGCCCAAATATGCAACCGGTGATGGAAGAACAACTCAAGGCAGTGGTCCGTCACTTGGTCGAAAAACGGTGGCCATTCCGCCTGCACACAACTTACGACGAGACGATAACCCGCGCCCTGAACGTGTACGAAGAAGTGAATCGCGAAGTTCCCTTCGAGGGTCTGCACTGGTTCTTTGACCATTGCGAGACGATCTCGGATCGGAACATCGAGCGCGTCAAGGCGCTCGGCGGCGGTATTGCCATTCAAGACCGGATGGCGTTTCAGGGCGAGTATTTCGTTGATCGCTACGGCGCGACGCAAGCTCAGCGTACTCCGCCCATCAGGCGGATGATCGAGGCGGGCGTCCCTGTCGGCGCGGGGACGGACGCGACGCGAGTTTCGAGCTACAACCCGTTCGTTGCACTGTACTGGCTGATCACGGGCAAGACCGTCGGTGGAACCTCGCTGTACCCGGAGAGCAATCGCTTCGATCGCGCGCAGGCGCTACGTCTATACACGGTTGGCAGCAGTTGGTTCTCTTCCGAGGACGGCAAGAAGGGATCGCTCTTACCGGGCCAACTAGCCGATCTCAGTCTGCTCTCCGCCGACTACTTCTCGATCCCGGAAGACCAGATCAAGAGTCTCGAGTCGGTTCTGACGATCGTGGGAGGACGGGTGGTCTTCGCGGCGGCGGAGTTCGAGCGACTAGGCCCACCCCCACTGCCCGTCAGTCCCGACTGGTCGCCGGTTAAAACCTATGGGGGATATGCTCGCATGGATCAGCACCAGGCGCATGCGCGACGGCAACCAGGCGATCTCCTTCACGCCATCGGTGAGAAGGCACACACGTGGGTCCATGGCCAGTCTGGTTTGTGGAGTCTAGGCTGCGATTGCTTCGCGTTTTAAGTAGGGAAATATCATGATCACAGGTACTATCGGCTTGATTCTCGGTCTCGTTGTGGGCGCTGGATGCCGGTTCTTCGACATCCCTTCACCGGCTCCGCCGCGTTTCATAGGAGCCTGTCTCTTGCTCGCGATGACCCTGGGCTTCGTTGTCGCTGACCACATCTTGCCGGCGGGAGGGACGCTAGTTCGTCTGGTTGAGCGATGAAATCAGCGATCGGTCTGGTGCTCGCCTTCGCAGTAGGCTTCGTTTGCCGCGCCTTCGGAATCCCTTCGCCTGCGCCGCCGGTGATTCTCGGTGCCCTTCTCGTGATGGCGATGACGATTGCTTATACCGGTGTCGATCGTTGGATGGCGCGGCCAGCTCGAAATGCGCTCAACTGCGGTGGGCCAAGCGGAGTTCGACCATCTCAGATTCCCCCAAACCCTGCGTCGCACTAACGCAGGCATGTTATGCAACTCAAAGCACTGCGGGCTGAATTGTTGGGGAGCGATTGCTCGCGCATCACGAAAACTGTGTCGTCGAAGGTGGACCGTCGCCGATACGCTGCTTTTTGTTATCTTCGTAGTAGGGATGTTATCGGGTGGCGCCTTGGCTCAAACTCCTCAACCTATGCCGCCGGGGCCGCCACAGGATCCTGCCCGACCACTTCTGACGCCGGTCGATCAAGCTGACGAGAATTTCACTTTCCTCAGGGACCCTTCCAAACGTACGGACTTGTGGGATCCTCTAAAGTACATTCCGCTCGACCGCCAGGGCGACATTTATCTAACTTTCGGTTTCGAGACCCGCTCTGAGCATGAATGGTTCCAAAATGCGAACTGGGGCGCCGGCCCGCAAACGATCAGCGGGTACTACCTTCAACGGGTTATCCCTGAAGGAAGTCTGACTATTGGTTCCCATTTTCGCTTGTTTGCTTCATTTCAATACGACAAGGAGATGGGCAACAATGGGGGCCCGCGCCCAGGCATCGACGAAGATCAGGGCGACTTCCACGAAGCATTCCTTGATATCAGCACTGGCCTCGACGAAACCCGGTCGGTGACGTTGCGGCTGGGGGAACAGGAAATCGTTTATGGGACAGGCAGGCTCGTTGACAACAACGAGGGGGTGAATGTGAAATCGAGCTTCTACGGTGCGAGAGTAATCGCTACAACGGAGCTGTTTCGTCTTGAAGTCTTTGGCGTCAAGCCAACTGAGCTGAATACTGGAACCTTCGACGATCCTCCGACTTCTCAGCAGACGTTTTGGGGAGCTTACGGCACCGGGCCGCTAAGGCTGATCGATAAAAACGGAGAAGCTGATCTTTACTACCTCGGATTAGACACGACGCGCGCAGTGTATCAGCAAGGCAGTGGCCGAGAAATTCGCCACAGTATCGGGACGCGCCTATTCAATCACCAGCCTGGCGCACCTTTCGATCTACCTGGTTTTGACTACAACTGGGAGTTGGTGTACCAGCTCGGCACGTTCGGGCAGAACTACATCAACGCCTGGACCGTCGCGACCGAAACGGGCTTCACTTTTCCACTGCGGTTCATGCCCAGGCTCGCTCTGCGCGCGGATGTTGCCAGTGGAGGTCAGCATCCCAACGGTGGAACTCTGAGCACGTTCAACCCCTTGTTTCCTCGCGGCGCGTATTTCGGTCCGAAGCTGACTATGTTCGGCCCTTACAATTTGTTCGACGTACATCCGGTATTCATGCTCACGCTGCTTCAGAATGTCACCTGTGCCTTCGATTGGGGTTGGTTTTGGCGCGAAAGCCTGGACGACGGCCTCTATCAAATCGGGGGTGCGCTCGTGCGCCCGAGCGGGGGAAGCAAAGCGAGATACATTGGGAGTCAGGCAAATTTCGAACTGCTTTGGGCACTGGACCTTCATACGACAGTGGATATCAATCTGGCTGGCTTTATTACCGGAGGTTTCCTCAAAGACACAGGGGCGGCAGGAAACGTGGCATTTTCGAATGTCGGAGTTACCTACAAGTTCTGAGCAAGAGATTTGATTGGAGACCACGATGAAAGGTCTTATTTTTCGGAGCGCCGGCTCGTTGGCAGATTTGAAAGTTGAAGAGCTTCCCATGCCGGCGCCCAAGGCGGGCGAAGTTCTCGTGCAGGTTGTTGCAGCCGCAATCAATCCGAGCGACGTGAAGAACGTCCTTGGAAAAATGCCGCAAACCACACTGCCTCGAGTTCCTGGACGTGACTTTGCTGGTCGCGTAGTCTCCGAAGACTCACGCTGGCGCGGCAAGTCAGTATTTGGAACCGGAGGCGATCTCGGCTTCGGAAGGGATGGAAGCCATGCCGAATTCATGGCTGTTCCCATAGAGGCGCTCGTTGAGACTCCTCCGGAGTTTAGTGACGATAACGCCGCTTCGATTGGAGTGATCTACCTCACCGCCTTCGCGGCAATCGTCCGAACGGGCGAGGTGAAGAGCGGAGAAACCGTACTGGTCACCGGCACAACGGGCGCCGTTGGGTCGGCCGGAGCAACTATCGCGCATCTGAAGGGCGCGAGGGTGCTAGGGACCGTCAGGTCGCGTGGAGAAGTCGGGAAGCGAACTGACCTTTCCTTTGTAGAATGGATCGATCTCGAATCCCGCCCGCTGCCGGAATCAGTGAAAGAATTGACCGGAGGCAAGGGAGCCGATCTTGTACTAGATGTTGTCGGGGGACCGCTATTCCAGCCGTGTCTTGAGTCTCTCGCTCAACGTGGCCGGCAGATCGCCATTGCCTCGGCCGGCAATCCTCAAGTGACATTCAATCTCGTGGACTTCTACCACAAGGAAGCGCGCCTGATCGGCGTGGATACGCTCAAATTATCATTCAGCGAGTCGGCGGAAATTCTGAAGGCTCTGCTCCCTGGCTTCAAGACAGGTGTCTTCTCTCTTCCATCCGTCGAAACTGTTTCGCTAGATGGTGCTCTTCGCGCCTACCAGGCAATCGATCAAGGAACCTCTAAGAAAAAGGTTGTCATTCGTTTCGGATAGAGTCGAGCCTTTTCCAAGATAGAGACTGATTCAACATTCAATCAGGGATTAGCGCATGCCCTTTTTCAAAGAGCGCCGTGGGTCAACCAATTGACCGAGTCGATGCTCAAGAGAAGGTGCTAGACCGCGCCCTGTTTGCGGCGGATCACCGGGTATCTGATCTCGCATATGCGGTGGTAGTGCAATCCGAGATTCCACACGGCGCCGTTAATACATCTGGTCTCGATGCAGCCGTTGAAGGAGCTTCGCATGCCCTCGGCGTTCTCTACATTCTTTCGTGACAACGTCAAATCAATACCTCTTTTAGAAGGAGCGCCTCGATGCGAATAACCAGAGCCTTTATAGCGGCTGTCACTGTTCTTCCCGCTGACCATTTATCCCGGCACTGATGAAGTTTCGTGCTGAGCCGTTTCCAGCGCGTCCAGCGCGATTTCTCGAGGCAATGTCGGACTGGTCAAGCAAAGCCGCCGAGCGCGGGTTCTTCCGCTTCGTAAAGACCGCCGCACGAGGGTGAGACTACCCTGAATTCGCAAGTCATTGACGCTTGGAAGGAAATTTGCTCACGTAGCTGTGAAAACTTCGCGCGTTGGCTCTGGACAATCGGTTCTGCGGCCCAAAAGGGAGGGCACTATATCATCGGTCGGATCAGTCAGGAGAATATTCAAGGTAGTGGCGTTTGCCGAGGAATTGCTCGCGCTTGCAATGCCAGCAGGCACGGTCGGCCGACAACGGCAGTTTGTTCACTGAGTCTTGGCTGGACAAAGAGGAATGTACAAAACTCAGGTGAACTTCAGGTACTGTTTGTGAGGAAGTCTCGGGCAGCAAGTTTAAGCTAAAAACGACGATTCCCGATTCCTCTTCACTAGCGAGTCGGACTCTTTCGTCCCAGCTTGCTAAGCACACCGAGCACGGAGGTCGATATCATCCTAAGCTCGATGACACCGGACCAAGCGCAGAGTCTGGCCAGCCGCGTCGGCGCCGCGACCAGAGAGACTGACGACCTTTGCAACGGCGGTCTGCTTCCCGGGGGCGGAAACCTCTACGTCTCGTCTCCACAACTCTCGAGTCGGCTGGCGTTCTCGCCAAGCTCCGACGCGTTGATTTTCATCCATCTGTATAAGACCGGGGGGACTACCCTGAACAGGATTATCGAATGGGAATATAAGCTGTCGCGGATCTGTAGCGTCGAGCCGACCTGGTGGCGATGGTCCTATCAGAGAATCATGCGATGGTCACCGGCGCGCCTGGCCGGCATGGACGTATTCAAGGGTCATATGCCTTTCGGCCTCCACAACCTGTTACCTCGCGCCGCCAGCTATATAACAGTTCTTCGCGAGCCGGTTGAACGCGCTATCTCCGACTACTACTTCGCACGCCGATTCAAGCCCCATCCTCACCATCGCGCCGCGCATCGGTTGACGCTCGACGACTTTTTCCTGCAGAAGCATCAGCACAACCTTCAATCGAGAATTCTCGCGGGCACGAATTCGCATGAGCTATTCCCAAGTGTGAGTAACCCTGCCGTTTTGACCGCCGCGAAGGAGAACCTGGCCCGTCAATTCATCGTGGTTGGTCTGACCGAGCGCTTCGACGAGACGCTGGCTCTGCTCAAAGTCGTTCTCGGCTGGAAAGTCAACCGTTATAGGAGCTTTCGGGTGGCCGATAACCGGATCGCGAAGCAGCAGATTGCGCCTAAGACGCTCGCATTGATCCACGAGTGGGAGCGATTCGATATCGCCTTGTACGACTATGCGTCATCGCTATTCGAAAAAGCGATTGCCGCCTACCGCGAAGCTGTTGACGCGGCGCTGCCGGCGATTCGCAGAGCAAGAGACATGACGCCCCTGGAATCCCGCTACTACTTCGTGTCTTCCATCGCTCGCGCTGCGTTCTGCCGTGCTCACTCATTGATGTGAGCACGCGACAGTGGCTTCGCTACAAACGCAATCAGACCCGGCAGCGCGCCAAGCGTAGTACTTACAAACCATAGCAGTCCAAGTGCAATAGCATTGGTTCTATCCACACCAGTCATGCCGAAAAGTACCAGGTATGCGCCCTCGCGAACTCCGAGGCCATTTACCGTTAAAGGCAGGCTGGCGAACACACCGGCGATCGGCACGCAAACAAGGAACAAGGTGAGAGACTCCTTGAGCCCAATCCCGCGGGCAAGCAGGCATTGGCTAACCGCGAGCAGACTTTGCACCACTACCGAGAGCGCCAAAGCGGTCAGCAGCGTGGCGCGATGTTCCAGGTAGGTAACGATGAAGCTCGCGTAACGGCTGACTCGCGGCGGCATCATTTGAACGAGACGTATGACTGACCCACGGGCGGCGACCAAGCTCGCCAGGGCGATAACGCCTATTACGATTGGCGTGCCAGTCAGGACCGCTGACAGCCCTGCGTCATGGAAGAAAAACGCCGCGATCGCCACTAGCCAGAACAGCCCGACTAACCCTACGATGCGATCCGCTATCACGGACGCGAAGGACTCACCCAACCGGCTGTTCAAGCGCCCAAGATAAATGGCTCTGAGCGCGTCTCCGCCGAACACGCCGGGGACTATGGTGTTCGCGAAAGTTGCGATGAAGCGAAAAGCGAGAAAATCGGCGAACGACGCGTTGAGCTGCAGAATCGCCGCGAGCAGTCGCCAACGGTACGCTGATATCACCTGCGTCAATAGATATACACCTATCGCGGCGGCGAAGTATCCGGGTTGTTCGCGCGCGAGCAGCCGCAGAACCGATCTGGCATCGTAGTGCCAAACTAGAAAGGTCACGATCGCGAGGCCCACGCCAGCGCGTAGCGCGAAACCTCGATAAGCCCGGTGACTGAAAGAAGTATTGTCGCTGGTGGTGGGATTCTGATTACCGGCCATGCATGTACTCGATTTCACGGCCGGTCCTTACTCAAACAGCCTCCAGCATACGCCAACGATCGTCGCGAGGAAGAGAACTGTTATCCAGACGCCGCCAAGGCTGGCATCGCTGCCGTTGCCGCGTCGCCCTGGCTTGCCCAGCCGCGCTTCCTCCTTCCTCTGCAAATCGAACTGAGCTATCCCGAGTGGCGGCGCGCCGGCAAGTTTCACCAGACGCATATTACGAAACAACACTCTACCGACGCGATGGCTACTATCAGCCCAGAACCGGCATGATACCTCTGCTGATGGCGAAGAGTCGGCCGGTCGGAAGTAGACATCAATGTTATTCCAACCGTCTGCGCTGCGAGAATCGGCCTTCATAACAAATCGCCAGCGACTGGAATGTATTTCGAGCTGTGCCCCAATACCTTCGATAGCATTCGTCCCTGTGCGAAACGCTCCGGTAAACTCATACCAGCCCGACGATAAAGGACTAGCGGTATAACTCACACCTGAACTCCCGTCTGACCACGATGGAGTATTGGCGAGGACATCGATCTCAACTATGCCATCGTCTATCTGCTTGAAACGGACGTCGCTTGCGGATAGCGAGCCGAAGACCGACCAATCGTTGGTCAAGTTCCCCTTCAGCAGATCGATTTGACTACTGGAAGCGGAATTCGATACCGACGGTCGTTCTGTAAGGTATGATAGTACGGAGATGATCACTGCCGCCACCACGGCAACAGCAACCCAGGCTTGTTCAATCCGGCGTTGACGGCTCTCACTCATTGCCAGCTAGCCAGGCCTTGGCCATTCAGCCACATTCGCGCATTGTAGCTGGCTTCCGAAAGCGGAGTACCCATCCACAGTGGAAGGAAGTACGCGAATATCAATACCGTCGCGGACATGAATATCAGACAGACAAACTTCCCATCCCAGCCTTTGAAGCGCCGCATCAGGAGCAGGTAAGCGATCGAGATTGGACAAGCTGCCAATCCACCCCAGACAACTCCCAAGCCGAGAATCAGACATGGTAGAAGCGGCGCTATCAGCGCTAACTGTTCCCAACGTCGTGCCTCTCCATTCCAGCACTCGCCGAGGGCGCCCGCCAAAGCCAGCAGGCCGAAATACAACGCCGGCATGTAGCTGTAAATGAAGACGTAACGGCGCAGCGGGATCCACATCGCCAGATACGTCAGGTATCCGGCGGCCAGAAACATCCAAGCTATACTTTTCTGCGTATACCCGCGAACGAATGCTATGATACTCGCGGGTAGGATGGCCCACCAGATTAGCGGATTTCCTCCGCACCATAAAGCCTTGGAGGTGCCGTTGAGCATGTCCTCCTTCCAATAAGGATACGGATGTAGAAGAAGCGGCCAGCTCCAGAATGGCGAGGCGTTCGGGAAGCGGGACGGCAGCTCTAAATTGTGATGAATCACACGCAAGTGATAAGCGACGAAATCGCCCATTCCGCGCCATGCAGCCCAATAGAATGTTAGAAGGACCGCGAGATAGACTAACAACACGATACCCACGACGAGTCCGCATGCAGAAATGGCCCTTTTCGTGATTAAATCCGCCGGCCGCGGAAAAGATCGCGGCGGGACCACGTCTGGCAAAGTGACGACCACAACCATTAGGGCGAGCAACACCGCCACTTCAGAGATAGCCGCCTTCGTGCTCACATAGAGTCCAAGCCCGACGCTCATAGCCACCAGCTCTAACCGCTGCGTCCGAGGCGCCGGATTCTGGACGAAGCACCAAAGCATAAGATAGGCCCACGCTCCCGACGTGATATAGACGATGTTGATCATCGCCAATCTCGACGCGACCAGGAACATACCCTCGCAAAGAAGCAATGCCGCAGCGATCGAGGCAGCGACCCTTGAATGAAACAACCTGCGTGCCAACAGGTAGGTTATCGGCACCAGCGTCGTTCCTATCAATGCGTTTGCGGCGCGCCAACCCCACGGAAAATTGCCGAAGAGCGAAACGCTGAGCGCTACTACCAATTTCCCCGCCGGTGGATGACTCGAATAAGGCGGCCGCCAGCCTTGCAGGAACGACTGCGCCTGAGTCAGAACCTTCGTTTCATCATAGACGGGTTCCGCGGGACTCCCGAGATGCCAGAATCGCAGCGCCGCCGCGACGACTATCGATACTGAAATCGCGGCGCTGTCGAAACCTGACCACGATGGAGAGTAACCTTTAGCCTCCATCGGTCAGGTGTCGGCGAAGCGCTTATGCAAGTACGCGAAAGTAGTCGAATAGCTGCGGCACCGCGTCTTCGCTGGTTCACCTAGAGAGTTCGAACTGTAATCCAACCGCCTTGGGTTTTCTAGCATCGAGAGCCGCGGACGCCTAACCGCTGACACGGTTTGATTCGAGACTCTCGAATCTAGCCGCCTTCGAAAACGTTATGATTCGCTCTTCTCCGGTTTCGAATCGGAGCGCTTGATCTTGACTCGGGCTACGCCACTCTTGGTCATGCCGATCTCTTCTGCCGAGCGCTTTGGAACTGGGGTCGCGGTCGGAGTGGGGGTCGGTGTCTTTTTGTGCTTTGGCGTCTTTGTGGTTGTCGCGGTCGATGTTGCCGTCGTTGTCGGGGTCGCCGTAGCGGTCGAGGTCGCTGCGGGCAAGTCCAACCCGGACTCATGCTCGTGTCCGGATCATTTCCCGGTACCCTCCAATTGGATCGTTTGGTTCGCATTTGCCGCGTCGTCAAGGATCGTTAACACGGAGGACATCGAGCCCGCCGACGCCGGAGTGAATATCACACTGACCTTACACTTTTTCTTCGGGAGCAGCTGTGTAGGACAATTCGAGGCATGTGACGGAAAGTTGAATACCTGCGGGTTGGTCCCCGGGAGCGTGAATGCCATGGGGCTAGCGAAGGTGATCGGTGGTCCGCTCTTGGCCGGATTGCTGAGCGTAAACGTTGCCTTTTTGGTCTTGCCCGGTGTCACCTTGCCGAAATTCTTAGACGACGGTTTGACCTTTAGGGACTCGGGAACCGTGGTTGGCATCGATGTGGGGGTCGGTGTCGCGGTTGCCATCGGCGTGGCAGTCGCCGTCGCCGTAGCTGTGTTGGTCGCCGTCGCACCACCGTACCCGCTTAGCGGTATCGTCTGGTTCGCATTTGCCGCGTTGTCATAGATAGTTACCAGGGAGGATACCAAGCCCGGCGCAGCCGGAATAAATTCCACCGTCAGGTTGCACGTTGCCTGCGGGGACAATTGCGGGGGGCAGTTCGTGGCCGATCCGGCAAACCCGAATACCTGCGGCGTCATCACCGGGACCGAAAATGGGCTCGTAAAGGTGATCGGCGCCCCTTCCTGGGCCGAATTGCTCAGCGTGAATGTCAGCGATTTCTCCTGTCCTACTTTTACAGTGCCGAAATTGCCCGACGGCGGATTGATAACCAAGTTTCCGGGAACCGGGGTCGGGGTCAGAGTGGGGGTCGGTGTCTTTTTGGGCTTTGGTGTCTTTGTGGTTGTCGCGGTCGCCGTGGGCGTAGCCGACACGGTCGGGGTTGGCGTTGTCGAAGTCGCTGTCGCTGTGGCAGTTGCGGTCGGGGTCCGCGTTGTCGAAGTCGCTGTCGCCGTGGCAGTTGCGGTCGGGGTTAGCGTTGTCGAAGTCGCGGTCGCTGTGGCCGTTGCGGTCGGGGTTAGCGTTGTCGAAGTCGCGGTCGCCGTGGGCGTAGCCGACACGGTCGGGGTTGGCGTTGTCGAAGTCGCGGTCGCTGTGGCCGTTGCGGTCGGGGTTAGCGTTGTCGAAGTCGCGGTCGGCGTGGCGGTCGCAGTCGGCGTCGGCGATCCCGTTGACGTCGCAGTTGAAGTCGCTGTGGCGGTCGCTGTCGCCGTGGCGGTCAGTGTGGGCGTAGCCGACCCGGTCGCGGTCGGAGTTCCAGTTGGGGTCGGAGTAGCCGAGCCGGTTGAAGTCGGTGTCGCCGTTGCGCTAGGGCTCGGCGTCGCGGTCGGCGTTGTCGAAGTCGAAGTCGCCGTCGCGGTGGCAGTCGCGGTCGCGGTGGTCGAAGTCGACGTTGCCGTCGGGGTGGCAGTGGCAGTTGGCGTTGTCGAAGTCGCAGTCGCCGTGGCAGTCGCGGTCGGGGTCGCCGTAGCCGACCTGGTCGACGTTGCAGTCGCGGTTGCTGTTCCGGTCGAAGTCGCGGTCGGTGTTGCGGTTGACGTCGTCGCCGTTGCCGTGGCGGTCGCTGTCCGGGTTGCCGTCGCGGTTGCAGTCGATGTCGATGTGGCGGTCGCGGTGGCAGTGGCCGTAGGCGTCGCCGTACGCGAGGGACTCGTCGTCGCTGTGGGCGTCGCTTGGGGGTTCAATGCGATACCGCGCGGGATGTTTAGTCCGGTGTTGGAGCCGCTTATCGTGCCAGAGGGAGAAGCGGGTCCGCTGCTTCCCGCCGCATACTCGAGGATATTGTTCCCTGTGTTCGCCACATAGATGTTGTCGGCTAGGTCCACCGCGACCCCTTGGGGACTTAGCAGGAGGGTCTCGGCTTCCGGACCGGAGATGGTGGTGGATGGTGAGACGTTACCGTTGCTGCCCGGTGTGTAAAGGGTGATACTCCCATTCTGCAAGGCGCCGCCGGTGAGATTCGCGACGAATATATTTCCTGCTCCATCCACCGCGATACCCTGGGGACCCGAGAGACCAGTATTGGAACCCGCGATGACGGCTAACGGAGTGGCGTTGCCGCTGCTGCCCGCCGCATAGATCGTGATGCTGCCGAACGACGACGCGCCTCCAATAAGGTTCGCCACATAAATTAAGCCGTTGGCGTCCACCGCGATGCCGGCGGGACCCGCAAGCTGAGTGGAGGATCCGGCGATCACCGCCGACGGCGCTGCGTTTCCGTTACTCCCCGCCGCATACTCCGTCACGCTATTGGCGAGGTTCGCCACGTAGATGTTCAGGTGGCTGTCCAACGCGATACCCTGCGGCTCGGCAAGCTGCGTGCCCGTACCGACGATGACCGCGGATGGCGAAGTGTTACCGTTGGACGACGGCGGATAGATGGTGATGCTGCCGATCCCACCGGGACCACTGGCGAAGTTTGCGACATAGACCTTGCCAGCGGCGTCGACGGCGATCGCGCTCGGCGAGAGCAACCCGGTGGCTGCGCCTCCGATGTCCGCCGATGGAACCAGATTGCCGAATGTGCCTGCCGGATATTCCGTAACAGCGTTGCCGTTGGCGTTGGTTACGAAGAGAGTCTGCCCTCCGAAAGCTACCGCCCAGCCAGCGCCGATCGCGCCGGCCGCCACCAGCAAGGATGCCAGCGCGACCAGCGTCCATGCGGACGTTCGCCGTCCGGTATTGCGGCTCCTCAACGTCATCTTCCGGCGATGATCAAGGAGCCCATTGGGAACAACGATGAAGTTGCACGGCCTGAGCGATCAGTCACGGCGCGAACCCCTGCGCGATCGCCAGGCATGAAGCCGGATTCTGAGTTAGAAAGGTGGTTATTACCTGGCCGATGCAATTCTTCTTGGAGCTGCAAATCAGCTGCTTCTCGCCGTAGAGCTTTGTATTGGTTGCGATTGATTGCCCAAGTTGCACAAAGGTCACGCCTTGTAGCGACGTAATGGACTGGGACTGGTTGACGACCTGCTGGTTCGTAAGGATAAACGCTGCGTAAACGTTCGGATTGAGGTTGACCGGCAGGTTGCCGACGCTCGCCGCCCCGATACAGGCCAGGTATAGCGAGGCCTGGTTTTCGTTCAGGGTTGATTGGGCATTAGCCCCGCCTGGGCCGAACGCTATCGCGGCCGCTATTGCGATCGCGCACAAAAGTGTTTTGGTCACGACACGGCTCCCTTCTTCATGCATTGTGCTCATCATCGATTTTGCCTCATTCAGCCGGAAGGATTGCGATGCCCCTTGGGCGCGCAAGCTGCGTCAGCGGCCCGGCGATCGTCGTCACAGGCGTGGCGTTGCCGCTGGAGCCGGCTGCATAGACCGTCACGCTCAGGTTGCCGCCCTCGTACCCGCCCTCGTTGGTAACGTAAATCAGGCCGTTGCCGTCGAGCGCGACATCTGATGGGGTGTCCAATCCGGTGTTGGGTCCGCTGATGGTCACACTAGGCGTGACGTTGCCGTTGCTGCCCTGCGGATACACCGTGATTGCGTCGGTGGCCGCGTTCGCAACGTAGATATTTCCCGCAGAGTCAATCGCTATGCCCTCCGGAAACGCCAGTCCTGTATTCGATCCCACGATGACGGCGCTCGGCGCTGAGTTGCCGGCGCTTTCGGCGAGATAGATCGTCACGCGGTCGCCATCGAGGTCGTCGGCGTCGTTGGTGACGTATATGTTCTGGTTCGCGTCCAGAGCGATCCCGGCGGGATTGCTCAGGTCGGTGGTGTCACCTTGGAGGATGCCTAGAGGAGAGAAACCGGCGTCGAGGGACGAAAAAATATCTATCTCTTTCTGCTCCGAACCTCGGAAAACATTTGAGCTGACAGTATAAACGTTCTGGGCGTTGTCCAGGGCGATGCCGGTGCTTGCGTTGCCGAAAATCGCTTGCTCGGGCGAGACTCCGGCGGCGCCGCTCCCTGCCGCATAGACTTCAACGGATTCTACGGACTCTGCGCTGCTCCCGACAAATTCGGGACTCTCGTTTGCAACATAGATGTTTCCGGTGTTGTCGAGGGCGATGCCGACTGGTTCCAGCATGCCATTAGTCGTCAGGGCGAATTCGCCGTTGATGATCGCGCTCGGGGTGGGGCTGTTGCTATTGCTCCGCGCCGGATAGACGGTCACGCTCCCTATGAACGGGGACCCCCCACCTTCTTCGTTCGCTACGTAGATGTTGCCGCTGCTGTCCAACGCGATGCCTTCCGGGTCCGCGAGCCCCGTGTCGGAGCCGCGGATTATCGCGCTCGGGGCGACGTTGCCGCTGCTCCCCGCCGGAAAGACGAAAACGCTATCATCGATGTCAGTGACGTAGATATTGCCGCCGCTGTCCAACGCAACGCCCGACGGCTCGAAGAGCCCAGTGTTGGAGCCGCTGATCGTCGCGCTCGGAGCCACGTTGCCGTTGCTCCCCACCGGATAGACGGTCACGCTGTCGTTATTGAAATTGGCGACGTAAATTTTGCTGGTTACGCTGTCAATTGCGATGCCCTCAGGTTCGTCTAACCCCGTGCTGGAGCCGCTGATTGTCGCGCTCGGAGCCACGTTACCGTTGCTTCCCGCCGGATACACCGTCACGCTGAAGTTCGCGCCACCGGCTTCGTTGGTGACGTAGATGTTGCCGCCGCTGTCCAGCGCAACGCCTTGTGGAATGTCCAGCCCGGTGCTGGAGCCGCTGATGGTCGCGCTCGGGGTGGCGTTGCCATTGCTCCCCGCCGGATACACGGTCACGCTCCCTATGAACGGGGATCCCCCACCTTCTTCGTTGGCGACGTAGATGTTGCCGCCGCTGTCGAGCGCAATACCAATCGGAAACTCCAGCCCGGTGCTGGAGCCACTGATCGTCGCGCTCGGAGAGGCGTTGCCGTTGGTCCCCACGGGATAGACGGTCACGCTGTAGTTATCGAAATTGGCGACGTAAATTTTGCCGGCTACGCTGTCGATTGCGATGCCTATCGGATCGCCTAGGCCCGTGTTGGAGCCGCTTATCGTCGCGCTGGGGACGACGTTGCTATTGCTCCCTGGCAGATAAACACTCACCGTGTCGGAGCGCCCGTACTGGCTGCCGTTGTTCGCTACGTAAGTGTTCCCTAAGTTATCGACCGCAACCGCCACGGGATTGTCCAGGTCTGTCACAGAGCCGCTGATGTTGGAGTCGATAATCGCGCTCGGGGTGGCGTTGCCGGTGCTCCCCATCGGAAAGACGACCACGGCATCGAAGCCTTCCGTGACGTAAATTTTGCCGGTGCTGTCGATCGCGATGCCCGTCGGCTCCGACAGAAACGTGTTGTCGCCGCTGATCGTCGCGCTCGGAGCGGCGTTGCCGCTGCTCCCCGCCGGGTAGACGGTCACGCTGGCAGGAGTAAAGGAGCTGCCCAGCGATCCCTCATCGTTGGCGACGTAGATGTTGCCGCTGCCGTCCAGCGCTATGCCGACCGGATCGAACAGCCCCGTGCTGAACCCTCTGATCGTCGCGCTCGGGGCGACGTTGCCCGTGCTCCCCACGGCATAAACGGTCACGGTATTGTTCCCGCGGTTGGCGACGTAAATTTTGCCGCTGTAGATCGCAACGCCCATCGGAAGGTTAAGCCCCGTGTTGGAGCCGCTGATAACTGCGCTCGGGGTGGCGTTGCCGGTGCTCCCCTCCGAATAGACGGTTACGCTGTCGTCGTCGCCGTTGTTGCTGCCGTCGTTAACCACGTAGACGTTGCCGCTGCCGTCCAGCGCAACGCCGTGGGGAACGTCCAGTCCCGTCGCCGAGCCGGCGATTACAGCGCTCGGCGCGACTTGGCCGGTGCTCCCGGCCGGATATATCGCCACCGAATAACTTGGATTGCCGTCATCGCCACTGTTGGAGACGTAGATGTTCTTGCTCGCGTCGAGCGCGATCCCGGTGGGCGTGCATAGCAGGGGCTGCGAGACGCTCGGGGCGAAGTTGCCGCTGGCGCCGACCGGATAGCTCGTCACGTTGTTACAGGGAGTGTTCGTGACCAGAATCGCCTGAGCCAAGCCGGCTGGCGGAGGAGGCTGCGGTTGAGGGACCACGACGGCCGACAGTATGACGCGGTGCGGATTCCCGGCCGCGTCGTCTTGTATGTCGAGTTCCGCTCTGGCCGGATCCTTCCTGGATTTGGCCGCCGCGGACGGCGGGTTGGCGGCCACGTAAAACTTGCAGGAGGCGTGAGGCGCCAGCGGACCCATGCAAGCTTGAGTTTGAGTCGCGACGAAATCTGCGCTGTTCAGCGAGATACCGGTGATGGTCAGTGGCGTTCCATTGGGGTTGCTAATCGAGACCGCTTCGGGCGCGCTGGACGTCCCCGGCTTGACCTTGCCAAATGAAATTTCGCGCGGCTGCCACTTGATGGCGCCCTTGATGCCGCGGCCGCTTAGTGGAACCGATTCGGCGACGGCGCCGGAGGTGTCGGTCACTACGAGCCTGGCGGTCCTCATGCCCAATCCGTTCGGCGTGAAGGTGAGAGTGACGGCGCATCCGGCGGTGAGGCGCGCGCCGATGCAATTTGCCGTTTGATGTACCGCAAAATCGGCGCCGTCGGCTCCGTCGATGGAGACGCTCTTAATCCTGTCCGATTTCTTTGAAGCCGAAATTTTCAGCCGCTTGGGCCAGCTCGTCTCCCCCGAACTTCCGAAAACTTTGTCCGGGAAGGCTATTTCCTTCGGCGCCGCGGCAAGGGCCTTGCGAGCGCCGCCGGGCAATCGTGCTTGAGCCGCACCGGGAAGCGTGGCAAACAGAATCAGGAGAGCCATCGCAAACCAGGCCGGTCGCGTCCGCGAAATGAAACGGTCCATATCATTTCTCCCACTTGACAAAGCGCTAGAAGCCCCCTGATTCGACGAAATCGAACTGCTTGATGAAGCTGAGCTGGCCGAAGCCGCCGGCGGTTCCGTAGCCGCCTTGAAGGTCGACGCCGAAGCCCCACTTGCGGAAGTAAATCCCGAGATCCGGGCCGCCCTGTCCGCCCGCGCTGCTGATTTGTCCGCCCTGGTAGATCGCGCCGCCGCCGCCGAACGTGCCCAGATAGTTGGCGGTCGAAAACGCCACCATCCGCAAGTCGATCTCCGAGCTGGTCACGTGGTTCTCATAGTCGTGGCTCGCGCTGAACGAAAAGTTGACCGGATGATGCGTATGCGTGAACAGCCAGCTCGAATAATCGCCCTCGATTACCGCGGCAGTGCTGTCGCCGACGTCGCCGCCGCCGAGCAGAAACAGCGTCGTGCCCGGATAGAGATTCAGCTCGACGCCGCCCTGCAGTCGCGCGAAATTCAGCCGCGCCTCATGCGTGAACGTCGACGGCGCCAGCGGGTTGTTGAAGTGATCGCCGATCCACAGCTGATAGCCGGTCACCCGACCGACCACGCCGATGTAAGGCGTGACGGTCTGCTCGAGTTGAAAGCCTTCCTGTATCGCCCCGTAGTCCTGGCTGCCGAACCCGCCGCCGAACAGTATCGCGTCCAGCACCTGCGGGTTGGCCAGTCCAAAAAAGCCGGGATACAGATCCTCCAACTGTGCGCGCGCGTTGCCGGTAAAGCCCAGCATGCAGGCCAGCATCAGCAGTCCGGCAATCGCAGCAGTCCGCAAAGTCCGTAGCGTCTTATTTTGGCTCGTCATGCTAAGGTCCTGTCGTCGTGCCGAGAGGCGGCATCGCGGGAGGCGGAGGAGGTGGAGGAGCACCGGTGCTGCCGCCTCCAGGTGGCGGCGCCGAGAAGCCCGCGCCGGCGCTGACTGCTGATTCTGAAGCTCCGCCGCCACCGCCGCCCTTGCCGCCCGCCGCGCCCGGTCCTTGCGCGCCTGCGATTCCCAGCGGTCCCGCGTTGAGCGGCGGCAACAGACATGGAACGGTCGTTTCGAATCCCGCATCCACGTCAACCTCCGCCGTCGGGTTAGAAAGATTGCTCACCGCCACCACACCTTCACGTACCCTGACGTCGGTGTAGCGCTGGCAGCCCTCGTAGCCGGGTCGCACCGTGCCCTCGAAATAGCTGGTATCGAAGTCAGTGCCTCGCACCGCGGCGGTTGCGTTGGGCGTATGAATTTCGAAGCTCTGCGTCTGCACCAGGGCCGGCACCACCGACCGCATCGCGCCTTCCAACAGGCGCAGTCCGGTACTCCCGGTCCTGGCGGGACCGACCACCGCCTGGTCGAAGACCAGGCTGGTATTGTAGTAGAGCGTCAGCGTGCTGCCGCTCGTCAGCGTCACCGTCGCCGTCGACCGCGCCGCGGTCGCGACCCGGTCGTGAAGTTCGACTGCGGTTCCCTGTGCCACCGGGAGACTCGCGGTGCCGCGCTGGATTTGAGCGGAACCGCTCAGCTGAGTCACAGTTCCGACGACTTGCTGCGCGCGCGCTATCGACGGGGCAAACGACACCATCAACGCCACGACGGCCACACATACAAATGCAGCCCTCCCGTCCGTGCGTTTTGCCATCCCGACCCTCCCTTTCGCCCGAAAAGCAATACTAATTAGCGGATGGCTCTTCTTAGTCAAATAACATCGCTATAGCAAGCCTCATATGTAAAATTTTGTCGGAGTTTTACTACTTAGAGTCCCGATTTCGCTACATATGACGAGCATCGCGATGGCACACGCCGGGCGATCGCTTTACTTAACGCTTAAAGGCTTCGGCAGGAGCGGCAAGTAGTCCGGCCTTGAGCTTGTCCTTGAGCCGATAGGTTTCACGATTGATGCTGTGTGTGGCTGATTTCCCCAGAATCAGCAATTCGCAACACACACCTCACGAATCTATTCGGCCGGCCCGGGAATCAGCTTGTTGACGAAGTATGGGCTCTTCTCAGTGCGCTACTATGAAGAGTTCGATGCATGCTACCCCGTCGGGCTTGTTCTTCAGCGTCAGCCTTTAGCGGATGGGAGATCACGCTAAGAAAGGTTCTCTTTGAGATTAAGACTGGCGGGCCTCTCGTGGCGGCCCTTGCTGCGGCTGCAGCCGCAAGCGAAAGATGGTCCGCGCAAGGTGTCGTGCAAGCACAGTCAACCTAGACTCGCAGTCAGGGGCACGAATGATCTCCGGTGTGGGCAATTGGGTCGGCGGCTGGGCTTGGAGCCTCCCTTGATCGTTTTGACGGTAGTGATTCACCTAAGCGGACTCGGCCTAATCGACGGAACATTCGTTACTGTTCTAAGCGAGTCCTTGGATCGTCGCCGCGTCGCGCCGAAATTCGCCGTGGTTATTGGTGGTGCAGCCCTGTTAGCCACCCTCCTGCACGGAATCGAGGGAGCTATTTGGGCCGCCGCATATCGATTTATGGGCGCGCTGCCAGACAACCGATCCGCTATGCTCTACTCGCTCAGCGCGAGGAGGACCTACGGCCACGCTAACCTGTTTCTCAAAGATCGATGGCAATTGATGGGTGCGTTGGAGGCGCTAAACGGCATCCTACTCTTCGGGCTGACCACCGCCTTTCTGTTCGCCATGATCCAAAGGTCCGGCCCCTCGGTAGCCGAGAACGGCACTTAGATTTTTGGGAGAGCTTGCCCTCACCGAAGTCGAAGAGTGCAGGCTGGCCGCCGCCACAGAACCATTGCTTCGTCGCGCGAAGTGTTGAGTGCCGGGGGCGGGGGTCGAACCCGCACGGAGCTTTCGCTCCAGAGGATTTTAAGTCCCTTAAGTTTAACTCTAACTATGCGATGTTATTGGCTGTTGTTCTTCGCATATGCGAAAGTGTGTGAGTTTATGTGTAAGTTTGCCGAACAGCCAGTAAAATCAGGCCGATTTTGTACTGTGTTTTTGAGATCGACCTTCGTATTCATATAACGCCCGCAGAAAGTATCAATTAACGATACTTTGTGGTCGTGAATTCAGAATTCTAACCGTCTAAGCGCCAGAAGATATGTCAGCGGCTTTGCCGCCAACAGTCGCTGGGGGTCAACCCAGGAATCGGCCGCGTATTGTCGCCGGCATCCTTCAGCTCGAACGATCCATCGTACCGGCTTACCACTCTTCCGCGTGTAGCTGCTTGACCTCGTGGGCGCGGGTTTGCAGGTACGCGTCCTGAACGGAGCCGTAGAGATCTATCGCGTAGCGATCGGCTTCCTCGAACTGGTTGAGATTCAGCGAACGGTAGTTCACCGCTTCAACCGCGCGCTGCCCGCCGGCCACCGCAATCGAGACGTACCATGGAACGAAGTAGCTGATGGGGTCCATAGCACCGTCTGCGACCAGGCCGACTGTGTCGCCAACTGTCGAGGGTCCGAAGAACGGCAGCATCACATACGGACCGGTCGGGAGGTTGTAGTAGCGGATGGTCAGGCCGAAATCGTTCGGATGCTCTTTGAGGCCGAACCATTTGTCGGCGGGATCGAACAAGCCGGCCACTCCGACCGTTGTATTGATTCCGAAGCGGGCAACCTCGCCGCCGGCCTCGGCTAGCTTAAGCTGAAACAGGTTGTTGGCGAAACGCGGGATAACGCGGACGTTGTCGAAGAATCTGCCGACGCTCAGGCGCACGGGCGTCGGCGCGACGTCGGCGTACCCGCTGGCGACGGGGCGCAGCACCCAATCGTCGAGCTTGAGGTTGAAGGTGAACATGGGCTCGTTGAAACCGGACAACGGATCGGAATAGCCGCCTTGGATGTCCTCGCCCGGTGGAGTCTGCTCGCTAGCCCCCGATTGGGCGCCCGGATTCGTTGGCAGCGGGGCGATGTCCGCACTCTGCGCCGAGGTTGCAAAGAAAATGATTGCAAGGACGGACGATGCGAGCAGCATCCGGACCGAGCCTGTCTCTTCGATTTGTTTCGATCCAGTTTTCATTTGACTCTCCCTGCATACTTACTAACTAACTAAAGACTTCAACCGGTCGCATCTTTGATGCGATGTTTGCCGAGCTTGTACGAAAGGTCGCTTCGTGACATTCCAAGCCGGCGCGCGACTTCCGCCTGAGCGCCATCGGTTACTTTCAGCGCGCGCTGAATCACCGCTTTCTCCAACGACGCCAGAAAGTCTCGAAGGTTGTGCGTGTCCGGAATCATTTCGGCGAGCTGGTCTGCTGTCAGTTCCGCGGAGTTTCGGGTTACTACGCCGTTTGTGCTAGGAGGCGTCGACACCGGGAAGCTATCCGATGTGATTTCCTCTCCTGCCGAGAGAATGCACGCGCGCTCGATAAGGTTGCGAAGTTCGCGAATATTCCCCGGAAAGTCGTAGCCGAGAAGCGTCTGAATCGCCTCGGCGCTGATTCTGCGAGGCGGCGTCTTCAGATCGCGCACAGCTTGCGCCAGAAAGTAAGCGCAAAGCTCGGGTACATCCTCGCGATGTTCGCGCAGCGCAGGTACCGCGAGCGGAACCACCGCGAGGCGGTAGTACAGGTCCTCGCGAAACCGGCCCTCCTGCACGCGACGCTTCAAATCCCTGTTAGTTGCAGCCAGCAATCGCACATCGGTGTGACGGGGCTTGGTCGATCCGAGCCTCGTGACCAGGCCGTCGGTCAACACCCGAAGTAGTTTGGCCTGAGCGGGAAGCGACATCTCGGCGGCCTCGTCGAGAAAGAGAGTGCCTTCGTGAGCTGCTTCGAAGACACCCTCGCGCGCGCGATCGGCGCCAGTAAACGCGCCTCGTTCATGTCCGAACAGTTCGCTTTCGAGCAGTGTTTCGGTGAACGCCGCACAGTTGATGGCGACTAACGGCTTTCCGGCCCGCAAACTGTTGCGATGAATTGCACGGGCGACGAGCTCCTTGCCAGTTCCGGTTTCTCCTGTGATGAGGACGGTGGCGTTGGTCGGCGCGACGCGCGCAATTTTCTCGCGAAGCTGGCGAATCGCCACGCTGCGGCCCGTGATCTCGGACGAGCCTTCGAGGCGGACCACCGTGTCGCGAAGCCTGCTGTTCTCACGCACAAGCCGGGTATGCTCCATCGCGCGAGTGGCGGAGGCCAGCAACACTTCAGGAACGAAGGGCTTGGTAATGAAATCAAACGCCCCGCGGCGCATGCTCTCGACTGCGAGTTCAATGGTCGCAAACGCCGTAAGAAAAACGACTGACAGAGTCGGATCGGTTTCCCGCGCGGCGGCCAGGACGTCCAATCCTTCGCCATCGCCCATTTTCTGGTCGGTTATGACAGCATCAAATGTATGCTCGGCAAGGGCGCTGCGCGCGTCGTTGACGCCGGCCGCCTCGACGACTTCGTGATGATCCTGCTTAAGATTGGAAATGAGAATCCGCCGCAAATGCGGTTCGTCATCTGCGATCAGTATCTTCCCCATAGTCCGTCCCCTAGCTGAGAGATTGCCTCCCGGAGTGCGCCGGTATCTCAATCGAAAAACATACCCGCCGCGGTTCGTTGATTCTCAGTACGATATCGCTGCCGTGCGCGCGCGCGATATTGCGCGCGATCGCGAGTCCGAGTCCATTGCCGCCCTGCTTGGTAGTAAACAGGGGCTCGAAAATGCGCGCCACAATTTCGGCGGGGATCGGCCCCTCCGGATCAACTACGTCGATTCGTATCTTGCCGTTTCCATTCTTCTGCGCGTCGAGTTTCACCAGATCGCCCCGATGGCACGCATCGATTGCGTTCAGCACAAGGTTCAGTAGCGCCTGATGCATCTGGGTCGCGTCGAACTCTCCGTCGAGACTGCTGTCGACCGCCACATCGATCGCAACGCCTTCGTTGGCAGCGTGCGCGCGAGCGACCGTTGCCACGTAGTTCAGGGTGTCGGCAAGGTTCACCCGCGCTACCTGCACCGGGCGCGGACGCGCATAAACCAGGAAGTCGGTGGTGAGGCGCTCGAGGCGCTCGGCTTCTTTGGCCGCGATCGAGAACATTTCTTCTCGTTCTGTCTCGTCCTGACCCGGCCTGGTGGCGGTAGCCAATGAGCTTGAAATCATCGCAACGGGATTTCGGATCTCATGAGCGATTGCCCTGGACAATCGGCCGATCGCGGCCAGTTTCTCTTCAGAGAGCAATTGCTGACGGGTGCGCTCGAGTTCCTCGAGATTGCGTGCAAACTTTGCCTCACGCGTGCGCAGATTGTTGACCAGCAGCCACACGAGCACACCCATCACGCTGTAAATCACCGTCATCGCGCCTGCTTCGATATATTCGCCGAATTTCAGGCCGTAGGCGCCCATGAAGCAGATAAAGTCCGCCAGCACGACTATCGCTATCGTGGCGCCTAGGCCCAACCTAAACGATGCTTCGAGTATGGGAAGAAGCATCAGCGCGTAGTAGGCAGTGTCTCCTCTGATGGTCAACGAGGTAAGCACCAGCGCCAGCGTCGCGTTGAATCCCAAAGACCAGAACGTAAGGATCCGCTGCGTCCGCCGGGAGAGGGGCGCTTTATTCGTGCGAAGCCAGATCAGGAGAGCTGCCTGGATTATAGACCCAGCCGCCAGCACGATGATGACGGACGCGGAAGGTTTGCCGCGGACGAACCTTGAAATTGCTTGCAGCACTAACAGCGAGCCAATCAGAAGGAGGTTGAGGGCGGCGAAGACAAATTCCTGCCGACGAAAAGATTCGTGATCGTCAGCGGCGAAATCTGCGGCGCCATCGCCCATCGTGGCCGCGAGGGAGCTAAACGCCCAGAGATTTTTGCTCGGCTTATGCTCGGTCATCTTTAGTCAACGCTGCGACGGATGGATATGAGCAAAGGCGATGCCGCAATTGGTGATAGAATTCATTTGACAATGGCTCAAATTTCGTCAGTCCGACTTCATTTCGTTCAAAAGTTTGTACGTAATCATTTTCTCGCGTTCAAATTTTCGAACAACCGGCGTCGTGCTGTAGGCGCTGAGATGAGAAGGCTTGCGATTGCCTGTTGATACTAGCCTAAGGCGATGGCAGGCGGTTTGCTAGGAATGTGCACCTGTCGCTGCCTTGCTTCATACCAGGAAACATCGCATCTACGCGCGGACGACATGAATCGTGATTGAAGGTCTAAGGAAACCTCCGACTCAGAATATGGACGGGCTGAGCGAACCGCCGACCGTATTCGAGCGAAAAACGATCGCGACGACTCCCTCAACGATGCGCGAGCAGGCCTATCAGATCTATCTCGATTTCCTCGAAACCGCCGAGAACAAACGGCGCTGGAATATTTTCAACGACGTGCCGTGGGAGAAATTGGACGCGAGCAAAGCGACCGACGAAATCGGAGACCGCGTGGAGATCTTCTGCACAGAAGAGCTCTACGTGCCTGACTACAGTTCCAAGGCACTCGATTTGTCGCGCACGATGTTCGGGATGGCGTGGTTTCAGACGTGTTGGGCGTTCGAAGAATCCAGGCACGGATTGGTCTTCCGCGAGTATCTGACCCGCTCGGGTCTTCGGTCTGCGGCGGAGCTCGAAGCTCTAGAGACGGCGACCTTTTCAAGGGAGTGGAAACTGCCTTTTCGGACGATTCGCCAAATGACATGCTACGGCGCGCTACAGGAAGGCGCAACATTTACGGCTTACAACCTGCAGAGAAACAAGGCTCGCGATGCTGGTGATGAGGTGTTGGAAGCGATTTTTCTTTTCGTTGGCCGCGACGAGGCGGCGCACGCCGGCTTCTACCGCGACATGCTCCAATTGGAGCTGATCCAGCATCGCGAAGAGACGCTGGCCGATCTCGCGTATGTCCTTTCGAACTTCAAGATGCCCGGCGAGGGTCTCATTCCTGATTATCGGCGACGGTTGGCGAGTTCGGGGGCCGGAATAAGCCCCCGGGTTTTTCTCGCGCGCGTGGTCTGGCCGATGTTGAGCACGCTGGAAATCAGTCGTGAAGAAATGAAGAGCGCAATGAAAAAACACGCCCCTGTGACGGTGTCGAACGAGCGCGCTGAAATTAGCGTATGAGTCGCCCGGAATCGCGGTTCGATCAATCTTCGGAAAGCCAACCTCTATCGGGGAGCGTGTCCAACGAAATGGTCGCTCGGGCACCAAGGAGAATCGTTCCGAGAATTAAATGGAAATCCAACAACATGGTTAGCTTTGTAGGGCATGAATCGCGTGATCTCAGTCGGCGGGTTTCTCCGCGTGAGTTCCCGGAGCTTCTGGATGGTGACTGTAGTTATGAGGATTTCCGTGACTGCCTGCGCAGTCTGGAAAAAGTAAATCGCTGGCTGCTGGGCTATCGGCCGACGCTGACGTGGCTGGAGCGGCTACCGCGAGGCTTGCGTGAGCCGATGCACATCGTCGACGTGGGCTGTGGCGGTGGAGATCTACTGCGGCAGATTGCCGGCTGGGCACGGAGACGGGGCATCGCGGTGCAGTTAACGGGAATCGACTTGAATCCTTATGCGGCGCGCGCCGCAGCGGAGGCAACGCCGAAGGAGCTCGGAATTACATGGGTGACCGGCGATGCCAGGGCTTATCGGCCGGAGAAGCCGATGGATATCGTCGTTAGTTCGCTACTGGCGCATCATCTAGAGGACGAAGAGATCGTCGCGCTGCTGCGGCGGATGGAAGCGACCGTGCGGCTGGGTTGGTTTATCAACGATTTGGAACGGGCGGAGTGGAGTTATCGGATGTTTGGGTTGGTGCGGTGCCACCCGATTGTGAGGCATGATGGGCCGGTGTCGTTCCGGCGAGCCTTCCGGAAGGAGGATTGGGTACGCCTGTTGGCTGCGGCTGATGTTCCGCGAGAGGTGGTGACGGTAGAACGTTGGCGGCCGGGACGGTTGTGCGTGGGGCGATGGAAGTGAGGTCGGTGATTCTGAAGCGTCTCGTTAGGCTTAGAGATGTGAAGCATATCGCCCAGGCCGCCCTCGTGGCGCACCTCATCACATCTAACCATCTGAGAGGCGAATAATGGCATCTTTCACCCTGCCTGCACTCAGTGCCAGCGGTTCCAGATTCAAAGTCGTTCTCTGGATCTTTCTTGGTGTCACGACGCTCTTCGTCTTCATCACGTCAGAGGTCCTTCTCTTCATCGATTACCCCATGTACCACGCCTACCGCCTGCAAGTCATAGCCGACCGCGGCCTCCTCATCCCGCATGCGCTCTGCGGAACCTTCGCTTTGCTGGCCGGCCCTCTGCAGTTCTCGTCGCGCCTTCGGCAGCGTCACCTGAAGCTCCATCGCGTCGCGGGCCGCGTGTACTTCATTTCGGTCATCATCGGCACCTTTACCGGGATCGCCCTTGCCACCGGACGTCCCGGGCTGCCTGGGACCGCCATGCAAGGCGCTGCATGGATCGTTTGCACTACCGCTGCGGTGATCGCCGCGCGTAACAGACAGATCGCCGTCCACCGCCAGTGGATGGCCCGCTCCTATGCGGTCACGTTTGTCTTTGTCTCGAGCCGTGTGCTCAACCTTGTGCCCGCCTACTGGAGCCATCTTGGCGATGTACTGTCAGCGGTTGGCGTCATCGCCTTCACCCTGGCTTCCATCGTTCTGGTCGATCTCGGGCTCAACTGGAACGAACTCACTACGCGCCGCGGTCTGACGATAGCGCATAGCCCATCTCCCGAACCTGACTCCCTGCAGATCCGAAATATGGAATCCAGCTACACATTGATGGAACATCCGTGAATCAGGAGCAGTGTTTTGCAAGATGAAGTTCTCGTCCTCGGTGGTGGAGTGGCAGGCTGTGCCGCTTCCATCGCGCTCGCCCGAAAGGGACGAAGCGTCACGTTGATCGAACGCGAACCCGCGCCGCGCCATAAGGTCTGCGGAGAATTCCTAAGCGGTGAGGCCCTTGAAGACCTGCACGCTCTTCGCATCGACGTGGCCTCTCTTGGCGCGGTGCCCCTCGATTACGTTCGCCTTGCCGCAGCCAGACGCGCCGCGGAGGCTCCGCTACCTTTTCGGGCAGCCTCGCTCACGCGCAAGGCGCTCGATACAGCGCTCATTGCCGAGGCTGTCACCGCCGGGGTCCGCGTCGAGCGCGGTCGCAGTGTGCAGTCGCTCCGCCGCGCGACCGCCAACCTCTGGCAGGCTACGCTCGACGATGGCACCAGATACGAAGCTCCAACCGCCTTTCTCGCCACGGGCAAGCACGATCTACGCGGCCACCGTCGCCCGAAGGACCCTCACCAATGGATCGGCTTGAAGATGTATTATCGGTTGTCTGCCGCCCAGACCGCTGACCTGGCGGACGGCTCCGAGTTGATGCTCTATTCCGGAGGCTACGGTGGTATCCAACCGGTGGAAGACGGCATTGCGAATTTCTGCTTGGTGGTGAAACGGTGGTATTTTGCAAGTGCGGGTCTTCGCTGGGAGGGCCTCCTTGCGAAGATGCAGCAGGATTGTCCGCACCTCGCCATGCGGCTTGAGGGTGCGGAGCCGCTGCTCGACAAACCGATCGTCGTCACTCATATCCCTTACGGTTTCATCCGTCGCACAACGGAGGATGGGCTCTACTGCATTGGCGATCAGGCAGCCGTCATCCCCTCGTTCACCGGTGACGGCATATCCATCGCGCTGCATACTGCCCGCTCTGCCGCCGCTGCGTATCTTGCAGCGGAGCCGGCGCAGGTCTTTCAGCCAAAACTGCGCTCCGCAATGCTGCCCCAGATGCGTGTTGCCGAGCTCGCCGACCACGGCTTGAACAACGCACTCGCGCGCGCTGTGCTGCCGTTCTGCCTCAGGGTCTGGCCCGGCGCGATGCGCGTAACGGCCAGGCTCACGCGTGTCGCACAGCCCGCCGTTGTTGCTCCACAGGCGTTCGCCAACTGAAATCGAGCGATACCAAAACAACTCTCGTAGTCAATGAGTCCGGCAAAGGCACCACTTCTCGAGGCGATCGAGATTTCGAAGAGTTACGGCGCGCTGCTTGCGCTTGACAATGTCAGCCTCGCAGTGAGGCCAGGTGAAATTGTCGCCTTGCTCGGACCCAACGGCGCGGGCAAGACCACGACGCTGTCGATTCTGGCTACTCTACTTAAACCCGATAGCGGTCATGTTCTTATCAATGGTAAGCCGCGAAAGAGCGACCCGACTGGACTGGCACGGATGCTTGGGCTGGTGCCGCAATCGCTCGCGCTGTATCCGACGCTGAGCGCGGCGCAAAACGTATGGCACTTCGCTCGTATGCAGGGGCTGGCGCGTGACGAAGCCCGCGAGTGCTGCGCGCGGGCGCTCGAAGAAGTTGGTCTCAGCGCGCGCGCCGGCGATCCTATGCATTCGTTCTCCGGTGGGATGAAACGGCTGCTCAACCTCGCCTGTGGGATTGTCCATCGTCCGCCCGTGCTGTTGTTGGACGAACCTACGGTTGGCGTCGATCTTCAGTCGCGCGAACAGTTACTGGCGCGGATTCGGCACTATGCCGATGCGGGCGCGGGCGTAATTTACAGCACCCACTACATGGAAGAAGCCGAGCGTATTTGCGATCGCGTGCTGCTAATCGATCGCGGCAAACTGATCGCCGAGGGCGACCTCGAGAAGATAATTTCGCTCGGAGGCCGCCGGCCTCGCATCGAGTTGACCTATCGCGGCCAATTGCCGGAAAAGCGCTTCGGCAGTCTTGCCAACGTGCGCGAGATCGGCGCGACCAGAATCGAGGGCAAAGCAATCCTCGAGATGAACAGTCTCACCCAGGTCGCCGAAGTGTTGCACGGGCTTCGGACTCTGGAGGTCAACGTCATCGATTTCAATCTGCACAGCCCGAACCTGTCGGACGCGTTCATCGCGCTGACGGGCCGCACGCTGCGCGACCAGGTCCTCTGAGCGTATCGCGATGCTTCGAGCAATCTGGCTAACCACGCAAAACGAGGCGCGGCTCCTGGTCAAGGATCCGATCGTGCTGTTCATGCTGTTGTTCGCGCCGGTCGTAATTATCACCGTCGCGGGATACTCGCTCGGCAGTCTGTACGGTGGCTCGGCGAATTCTTTTCGGCTACCCCTGGTCGACCTCGATCACGGAAAAATAGCCCAGGGAATAATTGCGGTTTTGCGCAGGGAGCGCGGCGTCGCCTTGGAGGTGCTTCATGACCCCGACGAAGCGCGACGCCTTGTAAGCCGGCGCGACCGGACTCCTATAGCGATGTTAATTCCTGAGGGAACCAGCAGCCAGGTCGCCGCGGGCGGCCAGCCTCGGCTGATTCTATTCGTCGATCCCGTCAGGCGAGTCGAGGTCAATGCTTTCGAGCTTCGTATCGACGAGTTATGCCGAAGGATCACCGAACAAGCGAGAACGGCGGCGCAATCTCAGATCGAGTCCTTCGGAGAGGCTCAGGCGATCATGCTCCCGGGAGATATCGGATTCGTCGAGAAAGCTGCGATCGAGGGCGAAGCGGTGACTGTGAACGCCTTCGATCAGTACGTCCCCGGATTCGGCATCACGTTTCTCCTTATAGGTATGATGCTGGGAATCGCGCTGACGCTCTTCGATGAGCGCGATTGGGGCACCTTGAAGCGCCTGCAGGTCAGTGGTGCGCCGCTTACAGGCCTGCTGCTGGGAAAATTATTCGCGCGGTTCATTGTCGGGATCGCGCAAATGATCGTGCTGTTCGCGGTCGGATGGGCGCTTTTCGGAATCTCACTTGGGCGCAATCCTCTAGCCTTGATCATACCGACGGTCGGGATTTCTTTCGCGGCTGCAGCGCTAGCATTGGTGGTCGCCTCTATCGCAACCGCGCACGACTCGGTGCCGTCATTGGGCGTGACCATCAGCATTTCGATGGCGGCGATCGGCGGATGCTGGTGGCCGCTGGACTTCGAGCCCGGATGGATGCGCGAGCTCGCCCGATGGATGCCGACGACGTGGACGATGCAGGCGTTCAACGATTTGATGATTCGCAACCAGCCGCCGTCCGCCGCGTTGCTGCCCTTGGCGGCAACCATTGGCATAGGGGTGATCTTCCTATGCGCCGGACTCATCCGCTTCGTGAGCCTCGACGACTAGAAGGTATGAGGATATTCAAGATTCAACTTCCGATGGCGTTGCTCGTGGTGCTAGCTCTCTTGTTTGTGGGCTGTTCAAGTTCGCAGCAGACGGCTCCTCCCGAGACGACCGCTCAACGTTCCACGAACGCAGTCAGTACAGATCCGCAGGTGAACGCAATCCTTGAGCAATCGTGTTACGAGTGCCATTCGACCGGCGGAAGCGCACCCTGGTACGCGTCCGTTTCACCGACGTACATCGCAGCCGGATCCGCGCGCAAAGTGCTCAACTTCTCCGATTGGCAGACTTACGACCCGCAGAAAAGAGAAGAACTGTTGAAGAACATCGAGCAATCGGTGAACGCGGGCTCGATGCCGCCGGGTGACTATTCGGCGCTCGATCACTCCGCGCGCCTCACCGACGATGAAAAAATGTTGCTGATCAAGTGGGCCTCGCAGCCCGCGATGGCTGCGCATTGAAAGGATTTGGTATTCGGGTCGTGGCGTTCGTAAGCGCCCTGGCTGCCTCCGCACAAAACGGTGCGGCGCTGGATTTACGATCAGGAGCTTTGGAACTTGATCCATCGAAAACGCTCGTCGAGTTCCGCTTGCCAGGTTCGCTCCATACGACACATGGAACTTTCAAACTTGAACGAGGAACCATCATCGCGGACCCCGCTACTGGAAAAGCTGGCGGTTCCATCGTCGTCGACGCCAGGAGCGGCGACACGGGCATCGGCGCGCGTGACAATGAGATGCGAGAGAGTGTTCTCGAGGCTCAACGGTATCCAGAGATAACTTTCGACCCTCAGCGCTTTACTCTTGAACTGAGGAGGGGAGGTCAGTTTCAAGCGACGATCCAAGGGGTGCTGACGCTCCACGGGGGGAGACATGATGTCGCTCTCACGGCACAAGGTCAGCTCGTCGGAGACAACCTGACTGCCACAGCACATTTTTCAGTTCCGTACGTCGAATGGGGTATGGAAGATCCGAGTGTCCTATTCCTTACGGTTGCGAAGAAAGTCGACATCGATATCGCAACCTCGGGCTACATCGTCCGGGGAGGTGACCCGGCCCAAAGGTCCCGAACGGATCGGCTGGGGAAGGTTACGCCGGTGGTCGTCCCGTCAACCAGAAAGAAAATCTCGACGTCGCGTTCGATCGGCTTGAGATGGGCCGCCGAAATGTCGCAGACACGTGTACGCTCAATTTTCTGAGCGGAGCCATCAGCGCATCAGCGCAGCGGTTATCTAGGGAACGCGTAATACCGATCGCCCGATGAGCCGAACACTGAATCTGCTACGGTGATCACTGGAAGGCGTTTTTTGTATCTGGGCCGAGCATTTGTAGCTCAAGGTGTCGGCAAAATCAGTCGACGACTTTCTGCCAGCTTTTGAATCTGCAGGACTTGCAAAAGTGTCCACCGAGATTGCGATCAATGGCTTTGGCCGCATGCGCCGGCTTCTGTCTCGGGCTACTCCGCAGGGACCTCGAATTGGTCACCGCCGATGAGCTCTTCGAGATTGCGTCGAACTGAGTCCATGAATGGTGAGCAACCAATCGGTGAAGCTGCTCTGGAAAGGCTTCAGCAACAATCGTTCAGCTACTTTTTACACGAGACGAATCCTGACAACGGGCTGGTGATCGACAAGACCGCACCGGATTGGCCTGCCAGTATTGCCGCGACCGGCTTCGCGATGGCGGCTTATCCGGTGGCTGTCGAGCGCGGATTCATGACGCACGCTGCGGCCGTACAGCGAACTCTGACCACGTTACGTTTTTTCTGGAACAGCCGGCAGGGTCCCGAACCCGACGCCACCGGTTACCACGGCTTTTACTACCATTTTCTCGACATGCGGAGCGGCCGACGCGCCTGGCAATGCGAGCTGTCCACGATGGATAGCGCTTTTCTGCTAGCAGGCGCATTGACTGCTGGAGTTTATTTCGACTCGGATGCCTCCGATGAGCGTGAAATCCGCAGCCTCGCTGACCAGCTCTATTGCCGCGCGGACTGGCAATGGGCGCAAAACGGTGGCGCCACGGTTACGCACGGCTGGAAGCCCGAGAGCGGATTTCTCAAGTACCGATGGTCAGGTTACGACGAGGCGATGCTGCTGTACGTCCTGGGCATTGGCTCGCCAGATCATCCGCTGAACGAGAGCAGCTACACCGCATGGATTTCGACTTATCGGTGGGAACGCTCGTACGGGTATGAATATCTTTACGCCGGTCCGTTGTTTACGCATCAGCTCTCGCATCTATGGATCGATTTTCGTGGCATCCAGGATGCGTTCATGCGCCTCAAAGGTATCGACTATTTCGAGAACAGCCGTCGCGCGACCTATATTCAACAAAATTACGCAATGGAAAACCCGCTCAAATTCGCCGGCTATAGCCAAGATTGCTGGGGAATTACTGCGAGCGACGGCCCCGGCTTTGACACGATCAAAGTGGGCGGCATCGAGCGCCAATTCTTCGGTTACTTGGGACGGGGCGTGCCTTACGGCCCCGACGACGGCACCATCGCGCCGTGGGCAGCGGTTACATCGCTGCCGTTCGCGCCCGAGATCGTGCTTCCGACGATCGACTACTTCATTAACGAAGTTAAACTAACTGCGCACAACCCTTACGGGTTCAAAGCGACTTTCAACCCGACCTACCCTGTCGAATCCAGCAATCCCTGTGGCTGGGTATCACCGTGGCATTACGGTCTCAATCAAGGGCCTATTGTCTTGATGATCGAAAATTATCGCACCGGCCTATTGTGGCGATTGATGCGAGACTGCCCATACATCGTAAGCGGCTTGCAGCGCGCCGGTTTTCGCGGGGGTTGGTTATGAACTTTGTAAGAAGAGGAAATTGAACCATGAATGCGACCACACTTTCACCAGAACTGCTCCAGAAGATGAACGCGTACTGGCGCGCGGCAAACTACCTGTCAGTCGGCCAGATTTATTTGTACGACAACCCCCTGCTTAAGGAGCCGCTGAAACTGTCGCATGTGAAGCCGCTGGTCGTAGGACACTGGGGCACGACGCCGGGTCAGAACTTCATCTATGTCCATTTGAACAGGGCCATCAAGAAGTACGACCTCGATATGTTCTATATAGCCGGTCCCGGTCACGGCGGGCCGGCGCTCGTAGGCAACACTTACCTCGAAGGTACCTATAGTGAGATCTATCCGAACATCAGCCAGGACGAGGCCGGGCTGAAAAAGCTGTTCAAGCAATTTTCGTTTCCCGGCGGAATTTCCAGCCATGTCGCACCGACGACACCGGGCTCGATCCATGAGGGTGGCGAGCTGGGGTACTCGCTCAGCCATGCCTTCGGAGCAGCGTTCGACAATCCCGGCCTCATCGTCGCCTGCGTCATCGGCGACGGTGAAGCGGAAACCGGCCCTTTGGCGACTGCATGGCAGTCCAACAAGCTTCTGAATCCGATTTCCGACGGAGCAGTGCTGCCGATCCTCCACCTCAACGGCTACAAGATCAGCAACCCGACCGTTTTCGCGCGCATCGAGCATGAGGAGTTGGAGCAGTTTCTGCGAGGCTGCGGCTGGACTCCCTACTTTGTCGAAGGTGACGAGCCCGAGAAGATGCATCAACTCATGGCCGCTACTATGCAACAGGTCATCGAAGACATTCGGCAAATCCAAAGCGACGCGCGGAACAAGAACGACAACACTCGGCGGCGCTGGCCGATGATCGTCCTTAGGTCACCCAAGGGCTGGACGGGACCGAAGATCGTCGATGGCTTACAAATCGAGGGCACGTTCCGATCGCACCAGGTGCCACTTCTCGTTGATCCCGAACATCCGGATCACGTCAAGCTGCTGGAAAGCTGGATGAAGAGCTATAAGGCCGAGGAGCTTTTCGATGAGCATGGCCGTCTCATACCGGAATTGGCCGAGCTGGCGCCCAAGGGTGACCGGCGGATGGGCGCGAATCCGCACGCCAACGGCGGAATTCTGCTGCGCGACCTGCGCATGCCAGATTTTCACGAGCACGCGGTGAATGTCCCGTCCCCCGGCGCCGTCGACGCCGAGGATACACTCGTGCTGGGCAAGTTCCTGCGTGATGTCGCTAAGCTGAATCAGGAGCAGCGTAACTTTCGCGTCTTTGGACCCGATGAGACGCTCTCGAATCTTCTCGGCGCAGTTTTTGAAGTCACAAGCCGTCAGTGGGACGCCCGCAGAGAAAACAACGATGAATTTCTCGCTCCCGCCGGACGCGTGCTCGACTCGATGCTCAGCGAGCACCAGTGCGAGGGTTGGCTCGAGGGCTATCTGCTGACTGGGCGGCACGGCCTTTTCAACAGCTATGAAGCCTTCATTCGCATCGTCGACTCGATGTTCAGTCAGCACGCTAAGTGGCTGAAAGTAACGCTGGAACTGCCCTGGCGCCGAAAGATCGCGTCACTGAACTATCTGCTCGCCTCTCACGTCTGGCAGCAGGATCACAACGGCTTCACACACCAGGACCCTGGTTTCCTCGACCACGTTATCAACAAGAAAGCAGATGTCGTGCGCATCTACCTGCCGCCCGACGCCAACTGTCTGCTATCGGTCTTCGATCACTGTCTACGCCGCCGGCATTACGTCAACGTGGTGGTGGCCGGCAAGCACGCACTGCCTCAATGGCTGACGATGGAAGCGGCGGTCGTACATTGCACGGAAGGTATTGGAATCTGGCAATGGGCCAGTAACGATCAGGGCGCTGAGCCCGATGTAGTAATGGCTTGCTGTGGAGACACGCCTACACTCGAGATCCTGGCGGCGGTCTCCATCCTTCGCGAACACCTGCCAGATCTGAAAATCCGCGTGATCAATGTGGTCGATCTCATGAAGCTGCAGTCTGCGAGTGAGCATCCGCACGGGCTAAGCGAAACGGATTACGATTCGCTCTTCACCAAGAATAAGCACATCATCTTTGGTTTCCATGGATATCCGTGGCTGGTCCACCGGCTGACCTATCGCCGCACTAATCGCAACCTGCACGTTCGCGGCTACAAGGAAGAAGGCACAATCACGACTGCTTTCGACATGAGGGTGCAAAACGACCTTGATCGCTTTCACCTAGTGCAGGACGTAGTGGATCGCCTACCGCATTTGGGCGCCAAAGGATCCTATTTGAAACAGAAGATGCAGGACAAGCTCATCGAGCACAAGCATTACATCGACGAGCACGGCCAGGACTTACCGGAAATCCGCAATTGGAAGTGGCAGGCCTCAAGCAGCAGCAACGCGGTCCCGAGATCATTCAATGGGGAGTCGCCAAGGCAAGAAGCCAGTGAGTAAGACCAAACACAGTCACTACGAAGGTCCAGACACAGACGGTGTTAACCATGGCTTCCATCGTCCCTACTGGAAGCACGCGCACCATGACTGGCGTCTGTGGGTCGCCGTGAGTTTGATGCTTGTGGCTCTAGCTACCTATGTGATGAGCGATGACTTGGCGTGGTGGCCTCGCAGCCAACGGCAGCGGCCGCTTCCAGGCGCCGTCGCAAACTGAGCTAGTGACCAAGGCCGGTCGGCGCCGTGTAGGAGAAATTTGGCAGGAGCTGAAAAATGGCTATTCAGAAAGATTCCGGAGAAGACGCGAAGACCTTAGCCGATCCGAAGGATTCCGCGCAGAACGGTGCCAAGGGGGGCGCCGACAAATCCAATGGATCGAAGTCCAGGGTAGCCGAGATTCGCACCCGCGCATACGAGATATTCCAGGCGCGCCACGGCGGACCGGGAAGCGAGATCGGCGACTGGCAAAAGGCAGAGGCTTCGGTTTCCGCAGACGCGACCAAAGTTGATGCGTCCGACGATGCCCCCAAGACAAATGGAGCCAAAGCAGATGCGGCCAAGGGTGTGCAGATGCCCGCTAATACCGGGACGATCCAGGATGCGCTCACCAAGTTCCATTCAAGCATCGAGCATGGACTGACTCAGGAGGAAGCGGCGACCCGGCTCAAGAAGGACGGCCCGAATGCCATCGAAGAAAAGCACATCAGCCCGCTCAAGCGGTTCCTGACGTTCCTGTGGGGACCTATCCCGTGGATGATCGAAATTGCCGCTGTACTCTCCGCCGTGGTGCGGCATTGGGAAGACTTTGTCATCATCTTCTTCATGCTGGCGCTGAACGCTGTGGTCGGCTTCTGGGAAGAATTCAAGGCCGACAACGAGATAGAAGCGCTCAAAAAAAATCTCGCCTTGCATTCGCGCGTGCTGCGAGACGGCAATTGGAGTGACGTCGAAGCCAAGACCCTGGTGGCCGGCGACATCGTCATGGTCAAGCTCGGCAACGTCGTCCCCGCCGACCTGAAGCTCGTCGATGGCGACTATCTCAGCATCGACCAGTCTGCGCTGACCGGCGAATCACTGCCGGTCGACAAGAAGAAGAATGACGTCGCCTATTCAGGATCCATCGTGCGAATGGGCCAGATGAACGGGTTAGTCACCGCGACCGGAATGAAGACGCTCTTTGGCCGCACCGCGCGCCTGGTCGAGAGCGTCAAGACCGTCTCTCACTTTCAGAAGGCGGTCCTCAAGATAGGCAATTTTCTCATTCTGATCACGCTCGGCCTGGTCGCATTGATCCTGACTGTAGCGCTGTATCGCGGCGACCCATTGGTCGAGACTCTGCTGTTCGCGCTGATACTTACAGTAGCTGCGATACCGGTCGCGTTGCCGGCCGTTCTCTCTGTCACAATGGCCGTTGGCGCCTCCGTGCTCGCCAGAATGAAGGCCATAGTGTCCCGCCTTGCTGCGATCGAAGAGATGGCAGGCATGGATATTCTCTGCTCGGACAAGACGGGCACGCTCACCAAGAACGAGCTCAAGCTGGGCAGTCCTGTGATTTTTAAGGCCAGTAACGCGCAGGATTTGATCCTTGGCGCGGCGCTGGCGTCGCGGACCGAGGGCGGCGACGGCATCGACGAGGCCGTCATCAAAGGTCTCAGCGACAACTCGGTGTTAAAGACTTACCAAATTACTCACTTCACACCTTTCGACCCGGTCAGTAAGCGAACTGAGGCCGAGGTCAAGCACGACAACGCCACTTTCAAAGTCTCGAAGGGAGCGCCGCAGGTAATCCTTGACCTTGTCCATCTCGACGCGGACGCGCGCAAAAGAGCTCAAGACCAGGTTAACGATCTGGCGAGCAAAGGCTTTCGTACCCTAGGCGTCGCGCGCACCGATGCGCAGGGAAAGTGGGAATTCCTTGGCCTGCTGTCGTTGTCGGATACTCCGCGTGACGACTCAGCCTCGACGATTACGACCGCTCGAAAGATGGGCCTGCAGGTGCGCATGGTTACCGGCGACAATCTTGCAATTGCCCGCGAGGTGTCGCTCGAACTCAAGCTGGGACCGAATATCGCGGTTGCCAGCGATCTGTTTCCCGACGGCAAGTCTGATGACAGCGCGAAGATAGATGCTGCCGATGGTTACGCAGAGGTTTTTCCCGAGCACAAATTCAAAATTGTCAAAGCCCTTCAGGCGCAGGGACATATCGTTGGAATGACCGGGGATGGTGTCAACGACGCGCCCGCACTCAAACAGGCGGACTGCGGAATCGCGGTCAGTGGCGCGACCGACGCCGCTCGTGCAGCTTCGGACCTGGTGCTCACAGCGACTGGTCTCTCCGTAATCACCGCTGCGATCGCGGAAGCGCGCAAGATCTTCGAGCGCATGAACAGCTATGCAATCTACCGGATTTCCGAAACCATCCGCGTCCTGCTCTTCATGACGCTCGCGATCGTTGTGTTCAACTTCTATCCGGTAACCGCCGTCATGATCGTGCTCATCGCAGTCCTCAACGACTTCCCGATTATGATGATCGCGTACGACAACACCATCGTGGCTCCGCGCCCGGTGCGCTGGGACATGGAGCGCGTGCTCACGGTCAGCTCGGTTCTCGGCGTGATGGGAGTTATCTCCGCATTCGGCCTTTTCTGGATCGCCGAGAGCTATCTTCACTTGCCTCGTCCCGTCGTTCAAAGCCTGATGTTCCTTAAGCTGCTGGTCGCTGGGCATCTCACCATCTACATCACGCGAAGCGCTGGAACTTTCCGGAAGCGGCCGTGGCCCAATTGGCGCCTGGTGGTTGCCTGCGAAACCACCCAAATCATCGGAACCCTCGCCGCAGTTTACGGATGGGGCATGACGCCACTCGGATGGAAATATGCGTCGCTGGTGTGGGGCTATGCGCTGGTGTGGTTTCTCATCAACGACTTGGTGAAGGTTGAGGTTTACCGCTTGATGCATCTTGGGACTGCGAACCATCAGCGCCATTTGGCCAGAGTCAACGCAAGTCTTCATCCGGCCGGAGCCGCTAAGCCGGCTAACGCGAGCGCCTAATCGCAGCCCGCTCGAAACGCACGTCCAGCGATCACGTGTGCGTCGACAGCCAAACCCATGGGAGATTCGCGACGATGAACTTCCGCAAGAAATTCGTCGTCGAGCCCGGCGCGAAGGTCCGGCTCGGCAAAATTGACCCGGCATTCAAAGGCAAGCACGAATCGAAGGACAGCGCGACGCGGGAGATCCAGAAGCACGTCGAGCGAATGGCCAAGGCGCAGTATCTGCTCTACGCCGACGGCAACCGGTCACTGCTGGTCGTCCTGCAGGCGCTCGATGCTGGCGGCAAGGACGGCGTGGTGCGCCACGTCTTCACCGCCATGAATCCGCAGGGAACGTCGGTCTCCAGCTTCAAACAGCCGAGCGAGTTGGAAGCTTCGCACGACTTCCTCTGGCGCGCGCATCTGCCCACGCCCGTCAAAGGGGAAGTCGTGATCTTCAACCGGTCGCACTATGAGGACGTGCTTGTGGTGCGCGTGCACAAGCTAGTTCCGAAGGCGGCGTGGTCGAAACGGTACGAGCTGATCAACGACTTCGAGAAGATCCTCACCGAAAACGGCACCCGCATTCTCAAGTTCTATCTCCACATCAGTCCCGCGCAGCAGCTCGAGCGTTTCGCGCAACGGCTCGATGACCCGCCACGACAGTGGAAAATCAGCGAGGCCGATTACTCCGAGCGCAAGCTGGGCCAGACTATATCGAGGCCTACGAGGACGCCATGGAAAGGACGAGCACCAAGCACGCTCCATGGTACGTGATCCCCTCGGACCACAAGTGGTTCCGCAACCTGGCTATCTCCGGGATCCTTGCCGATACACTGGAGGACATGGAGTTGAAGCTTCCGCCGACACGGGTGAACATTGCAGAGATTCGCCGCAAGTATCACTCTGCGGCTGCGCAACAGGCGCGACGGGGGCACAAGCCGCCGAAGGCTTCGCGCGGGCAGTAAGCGGCTTCTACCGATTGAAAGCTTCAAGATGAGGAGCGCTGGCCATAGCTCTTCGGCGGCATCCGCCTCGTAAAGTGGTGGCGGAGCGAAGCGCGAATCTTAAACGAGCGCCCCGAGTCTTTGAAGCGCCCTTGGGGACTCCTTCAAATTTCTTTCCAAGTCGGCCTTCCTCCGGCGAGGTTTCCAGCTATTTTGAATTCAAGAAAAGTCCTTCCAGCAATTAGCGTTTTTGGTGCCGGGGGCGGGGGTCGAACCCGCACGGAGGTTACCCTCCAGAGGATTTTAAGTCGTCTAGGTTTGATTCTAACCATTTGAAATTATTGAGTTTTATTCTTCGAGTATGTGAAAGTGTGCAAGTTTATGTGTAAGTTTTGAAGAACGGCCCGTAATATCAGCCCAATTTTGTCCTGTCTTTTGAGATCGTCCCTCGTATCCATATTTTGTCAGCGTAAAGTATCAATTAATGATACTTGCGGTTGTGAATTCAGAAGCTAGCCGTCTACACGGGCCAGATCGATGGGCATGGAATTGTGAGTCAGGACCTGGATGTGGAGGAATTGGGCGTGCGGTGGCCGATCAGGGCGCGTGACTTTCGCGATCGAGCAACGGCGCGAAGGGAATGCCAAGCTCAAGCCCGTAGACGTGTTCTGGCTCATCCGCGAAGATTGGTTGCCCCTTGGGTCGCACTCGTGCGCGTGCGGTGGCCGGGGCTGCGGTTCGACATTGGCGCGGTGTATTTGTAAACTCCCAGAGCGTTGTGGGGAAGTAAATTTGAGTGCCACGAGGCCAACCGATTAAGTCGGCGGACGATAACTCCTTCGACGCGGCCGTGCTAGCGTAGCCACGGAAAGACGGAGAAGTCGTGGAAGCTCCAACCAAGTACGCCAAGAGCGGCGATGTTCACATCGCTTACCGCGTTTTCGGCGACGGCCCGCGCGACATCATTCTGGTCCCTGGAACTGTGTCGCATGTCGAGCTCTACTGGGAATTGCCTACTAACGAATACCTGCTCAAGAGGCTGTGCGCGTTCGCGCGCGTGATCGTCTTCGATAAGCGCGGTCAGGGCCTGTCCGATCGGGTGGCGGAGCAAACGATGGACGAGCGAGTGGACGATGTCCGCGCCGTAATGGATGCGGCCGGGTCGAAGCGCGCGACAATCTATGGATGGTCCGAAGGGGGACAATTGTCGATCACGTTCTCCGCTCGCCATCCCGAACGAACCGCAGGCCTGGTGCTGTATGGCTCCTGCGCCTCGATGAAGTCGGAGCCGTGGATCGTCAGCCCCGAGCAATTCGAATTGTTCACGTCGGCGATTGCCCGGCATTGGGGCGAGGGGATTTTGGTCAAAGTTAATGCGCCCAGCCGAAGGAAGGACGAAGCATTTCTACAGTGGTTCGGACGCCTCGAACGAGCCGTGGCCAGCCCCGGCGCTATCGTCACTTTGCTGCGTGCCAACTATGAGCTCGACGTGAGTGAGCTTCTACCCTCTATTCAGGCCCCGACCCTGATCCTGCATCGCGAAGGCGATGCGCTGATGCCGGTGCAAGCCGGGCGTTACCTGGCCTGGAACATTCCCGGAGCAAAATATTTCGAGCTGCCTGGTGGCGATCACCTGCTGCAGGCTTTCGATCTCGACGTTCTCGACATGCTGATCGATCGGATCGAAGAGTTCGTTACCCGCGTGCGGCCTTTTAAGAGACCTGGCGAGGTTCTCGGCCAGCAATTAGAACCGGAAGCGCTAAGCCTGAGCGATCGCGCCGAGGTCGCGGCTGACGCTGACAGCGAATCGATTGCAGAGGTGATTGCGGAACTCGAGCGATGCCGCGAGACCATCGCGTCGGGCGGCGATGTGGAGGATATCGAAGGGCTGCTGGCACGGGCGCAGGCGCTCGTCGCGTCCGCTTCAGGCTCGTGGGAGGAGTCCGAGTCGCAATTCGTGCGTGCGCTTGCGAATTTCCGCCGCCGCAAGATGGCCTGGCAGGAAGCGCGCACGTTTGAGATCTGGGGTCGCAGCCTGATGGCCGGTCTTGATCGAAGAGGTCTGATCGAGCGGCTCGATTCGACCATCCAAACCTACCGGCGACGGAGCCGCGCGAACGACAGGGGCGCGGCGAACGGTACGAAAATCACAGCGCAGGAGGAGTCCTCGCCCGCGGTTTTTCAGCGCGAGGGCGATTACTGGACGGTTTCGTGGCAGAGCAAAATTGTCCGGCTCAAGGACGCCAAGGGCTTTCAGTACATCGCGTACCTGTTGGCAAATGCCGGCCGTCAGGTGCCCGCGTATGAGCTGGCGTCTCTCGGAAGGACTGCGCAAGCCGAGGGCGCGGCTATTCTCGACCGAACCGCCGCGAGCCTTGGCGACGCAGGACCGGTGATAGATTGCACCGCGCGCGAACGCTACAAACGGCGCATCGACGAGCTGCGCTCAGAGCTCGCCGACGCCGAGCGGCTCAACGACACGGGACGCGCCGCGCGTCTGCGATGGGAGCTCGAGTCGCTTTGCGATCAAATCGCTTCTGCCGTCGGATTGCGCGGCCGCGTTCGTACTGACAGATCGCATCGCGAGCGAGCTCGCCAGATGGTCACCAAGTCCGTTAAGGCAGCGATTGCGAAGGTCCGTGCCGACAACGTGGCGATGGGGCATCACCTGGCTACATCGATCAAAACCGGCAACTTCTGCGCTTACGATCCCGGCCCCCAGAACATTTCCTGGCGGCTGTAAGCGCGCATCCCGAATCGCAGCCGATTTCATTTGTCCTCTCCGTCGGCACATCGTGCCCTGATTCGTCACGCCTAAGTGTCAGGAACCATTCGCCTGAACGAGTTCAGAGGAAGTTCAGGAAGAATTCAGCCCGGGTCCGTTGGCTGGAGGCTCGTGCTGCCCGAACATGGCGACACATTCCTAAGGGAGGAAGCAGTAATGCATAAGGTACGAACACTGACTCTCAACCAGGAACGGAGGTGTTCTATGCGACTTCGATCTGCATGCTGTTGTTTCCTTGCCCTTGCGGCCGCCTTGCTGGTTGTGAGTCAACCTGCACGCGCCAGTCAGATCGCTTACGAGGGCTTCGGCGAATCATTCCCGACGTACGCGAATGACGGAATTGGTTTCAGCGGACCTTGGGTGCAGGGTGGTTTTAACGTTACCGCTTCGAGCTATACGCAGAATCCATACTCGTTGTCTTATCCGTCACTTGTGGCCGGTATTTTAGGCAGCGTGTCAGGCGACGCCTTCGACGTGATCAGCGGCACTATCCGAACTCTGGCGCAACCGCTTGGAGTCGACGGCACAACGGTTTATCTAAGCTTTCTTCTGCAACCTAATGGGACTCTAGGCCAGGGTGCGTTCAACGGTTTTTTCGGCATAACATTCAACGGCAGTCTCTCCAACGACCTATTCATCGGGAAACCTGGTGCCGGCGTACTGGATCAATACGTCCTCGAGACACGCGGCGGTTCCGGGCAGGTCGCATCGGGCACTTCTGCCACACCTGGCCAGACTGCGCTGCTGGTCGTCAAAGCTCAATTCCAGTCCGGCCCCGATTTGTTCACTCTGTATACGAACCCGCAACCCAGCCAGCCTGAACCGAGCAGCGGTGCCCAGAAGTCAGACCTCGATTTGGGAACGGTATCGACCATAGGCATCTACTCGACGGGTGCGTTTACAGTCGACGAGATCCGGATCGGGACAACCTACGAGGATGTGGTTCCCAAAAACGGGCAGGGACCGCACTAAATAGTAACCGATGGATAGTCCGGTCAAATACGCCAGGAGCGGTAATGTTCACATCGCTTACCGCGTTTTCGGCGACGGCCCGCGCGACATCGTGCTGATGCCGGGAACGCTCTCGCATGTCGAACTCTACTGGGAACTTCCGGCCAACGAGTACATTCTGAAAAGACTAACCTCCTTCGCGCGGGTAATCGTCTTCGACAAACGCGGCCAGGGTCTCTCCGATCGGGTCGCCGAGCAAAGTCTCGAAGAGCGCATTGGCGACGTGCGGGCGGTCCTCGATGCGGCCGGCTCGAAGCGAGTGACAATCTTTGGCTGGTCCGAAGGTGGCCCGATGTCATTGATGTTCGCCGCCACCTACCCCGAGCGAACCTCAGCTCTCGTGCTGTTCGGCTGCTTTGCTTCGATGAAAGCAGAACCATGGGGCCTTTCCCAAGAGCTATTCGATCGATTCATGGCCGCAGTGGAGGCGCACTGGGGCGAGGGAATGCTCGTTCCCATCAATGCGCCGAGCATGCGCAATGATAAAGCCTTCATCCAGTGGTTTGGCCGGCTCGAGCGCGCTGCATCGAGTCCTGGCGGTATCCAAGGGTTGTTTCGAGCCGACTACGAGAATGATGCCCGCCATCTGCTGCCCTCGATCCGGGTGCCGACCCTGATCCTCCATCGCAAGGACGATTCAACGATCCCGGTGGCATGCGGACACGACATGGCTCAGAAGATCCCGGGGGCGAAGTATGTCGAGCTCCCCGGAGAAGACCATTTGCTGCAAGCTCTCGATCAGGAGTTGCTGGATCGCCTTCTCGATGAGATTGAGGAATTCATTACCGGCGTGCGCCATCGTCCGGACCCGGACCGAGTACTCGCCACCATGATGTTCACCGACATAGTGCGCTCCACCGAGCGCGCCGCCGAGATGGGCGACTTCAGATGGCGTGAGCTGCTCAACCTCTACTACGCGGCGTTGCGAAAGGAACTCAGCGTTTTCCACGGCCGCGAGGTGAACACGGCGGGCGACGGCCTACTCGCCACGTTCGACGGGCCGAACCGGGCGATACGGTGCGCGTGCTCGGTGCGCGAAAGACTGCGCCCGATGGGATTGCAGGTCCGCACCGGGCTCCATACCGGCGAGTGCGAGTTGATCGGTGACGATGTCGGCGGTATCGCGGTGCATATCGCGGCGCGCGTCGCGGCCACTGCCGAGCCGGACGAAGTGCTGGTTTCCAGCACGGTCCGGGACCTGGTCGCCGGTTCCGGACTGCGGTTCGCCGACCGGGGCATGCATGCACTAAAGGGGGTGCCCGAGGAATTGCGTCTATTCCTTGTGCGGTGACCCATCGCCAAAGCCCGACCGCAACGCGGTCGCGTTTTGAACCGGGCCGTCAGCTCCGCCTCTGTAATCAGTGACCTCCAAGTTTTGCGAGCTGAGGAGCATCAAATATGATCCGACCATCGACAGAGTTCCTAAAGGCTGTTGGGGCCGGGCTGCTAATGCTGGCTCTTTTCAGCGCCTCACCGGTTTCGGCGTTCACGTTCTTCACAGTTACCAATACAAATGACAGCGGCGCAGGCTCGCTGCGCCAGGCGATTCTAGACGCCAATGCCGCCGACAGTACCGAAAGCGTCATCACGTTTTCCACCGAAGGGGGCCCGACCGTCACGGGCACGATCACCCTGACCAGCGGTGTCCTCGAGATTCAACATCCTGTGAATATCGCTGGTCCCGGCGCGTCAAGCCTGGCGGTCAGCGGGGGAGGCAGCAGCCAGGTCTTCGAGGTTGACACGGGCGCAACGGCAGTCTTTATCTCCGGCCTCACCATCGAGAACGGTAAGAATGGTGGGGGCGGTGGCGGCGGCATCGACAACAACGGCACGCTGACGGTGAGTAACAGCACTATCTCCGACAACTCCTCGGCTGGTGATGCCGGCGGCATCGCGAACTTCGTCACACTGACGGTGACCAACAGCACCATCTCCGGAAACTCTACCAGCAACGAGGGCGGCGGCATCCTGAACAACGGCACACTGACCGTGACCGACAGCACTATCTCCGGCAACACGGCAGACGACTCCGGCGGCGGCATCGTGTCCATAGCAGGCACGCTGACGGTGACCAACAGCACTATCTCCGGGAACTCGGCCAGCGCAAGCGGCGGCGGCATCTACAACACCGGCACACTGACGGTCACCAACAGCACCATCTCCGGCAACTCCAGCGCGTTTTCCGGCAGTAGCACGCCAAGCGACGGCGGCGGCATCGCGAACATTGGCACTTTGACGGTCACCAACTGCACGATCTCCGGCAACACGGCGTTCGACACCGGCGGCGGCATCCTTGCCAATGGCACTTTGACCATGACCAACAGCACCATCTACGAGAACGGCTCCTCCTCACTCATCGGCGGCGGCATCTTGGTCCCAACAGGCGGAACGGCCACGCTGAAGAATACGATCGTGGCAGACAGCTTCGGTGGGAATTGCATTTCCGGAGGGACATTCACTTCCGATGGCCACAATTTGTCGGACGATGAGAGCTGCAACGCCTTCTTCACTGGAACCGGAGACATAAACAACACTCTTGCCGGGCTTGATCCGAGTGGCCTGCAGAACAACGGCGGACCCACCGATACCATCGCGCTTTTGCCTGCGAGCCCCGCTGTCCTTGCGGTCCCGACCAGCCCGACCAACTATTGCACCGAGATCGATGGGACGACGGCCATCACCACCGACCAGCGCGGCGACCCCCGGCCGGCTCCTGGACAAACCGCGTGCGACATCGGCGCCTTTGAGCTGCAATCGGGGTTCTTGGCCACCCCGACCCCAACCGCGACGGCAACCGCCACTCCGACACGGACCGCGACGGCGACTGCGACTGCATCAACAACGCCGACAGCGACCACGACCGCATCTGGCACGGCGAGCGCGACGCCGAGCGCAACCACAACTGCAACTGCGACCGCATCGCCAACCGCCACCACTACGGCGACCGCATCCGCAACGCCAACAGCTACCTCAACGGCCTCAGCAACCGCCACGGCGACCGCGACTGCCAGAGCAACGGTTACTGCAACTGCGACCGCCACTGCGACCGCAACGGCAACGGCGACGCCAACTGCCACGCCGACCGCGGTCCCGGTGACGCTCAAGATCACGCCGAAAGCGCTCAAGTTCGCGAAAACCACGGTCGGAACGCTAATCAAACCGAAAACGGTCAAGGTGTCCAATCCCAAGGGCAAGAAGAAGCATCCGGGGCTTCCGGTCGTGATCGAGATGGTTTCCGATGCGGGCCCCGGGGTATTCATGCAGGCCAACGACTGTCCCATGGTTCCCGCGACTCTGGCGGCCGACTCCTCTTGTACGATCACGGTGACGTTTACGCCGAGCGCGGCCATGAAGCAGACGGGGACGCTGACGATTACAGACAACGCGAACCATGCTCCGCAGCGCGTATCGTTGTCGGGAACCGGAACGTCCCCCAAGTCGAAATAAAGGATTCGCTACGTTGAGAGTTTCGTGGTGCCGGGGGCGGGACTCGAACCCGCACGGAGCTTTCGCTCCAGAGAATTTTAAGTCGCTTGATTATGATGAAAAGGTCTTTGTTTTATTGGCTTTATTTCAATCTAATGTGAAAGTGTGTAAGTTTCTGCGTAAGTATTGAAAAAAGCCCAACAATATCGGGCATCTTTCATCTCTGTCGTTCTGAAGGCTTTTTATCGCATCCGTAATTTCCGATTGTTTTTCGGTGTGTTTGGGGGCCGCCTTCGCGACTTCTCCGCGCGTCCTGAATGCTGCACTGTCCAATTCGGAGGGAGTCCTTTCCCCGCGGGTTGCTAGTGCTTCGCGGTCTTTCCCGGACCAGTGAGCACTCCATCACCGGCCTCATGAGAAGCCATTAGGGTTGTTACGACCATGTCATCTCTTTCGATCGAGAGTCACTTTCAGATCTCTGTCTGAGAAGAGCCCCTCGAACAACGCACCCTACACTCGCAATTCGTCGAGCAGCGCTTTCGCATCCTTGAGGTCGGCGGTGTCGAAGCCTTCGGTGAACCAGCCGTACATTTCGGCGAGCATCGCGCGCGCTTCGTCGCGGCAGGCGGTATCGCGCAACAACCTCGCGAGACTTATGGTGGCGCGCAGTTCGTATAACTTCGCGCTCTGTCTGCGGGCAACTTCAATAGCTGCACGGAAGCATTTTTCTGCCGCGACTTTGTCCGGAGCAGCCTGTATCATCGAAAGCTCACCCTTGAGCCGGTAAACGTCAGCCTCATCCTCACGGTTGCCGGTACTCTGTACAAGTTCCAGCATCTCATCGACCAGCTCGCCGGCCTCGCTTGAGCGGCCAGCCCGAAGGTATTCCTCAGCCAATGGGAAGAGGCACCAGGTCGGAATCACGACGCCCGTTGACTCGGCCGTCTTGATACCTCCGCGCATCTCGGCGATGCCTTCCTCGACTTGCCCTCGGCAGCTCCGCGCCCAGCCTTTCATGATGGTCGCCATCCAGACCTCCCTTCTCAATCCATGGTCAATCGAAGTCTCGATACAGATCGTTGAATGCTCCAGGGCCAACTGCGGAGACCGGCACCAATGGTCAAGCCTGCTGGCCATATTGAAAGCGGTCGCAGTCGGATCCGGCACGCCGAGACCTCGAACCCAAGCGAGTGTTTCGTCGCGCCGCTTGATCGCCTGGTCGCCGAACCCAAGCATCAGCAGCACCGACGCTAGGATCGAACGGCCCACCACCAGATTCTGGAGCGCTGGCCCGCGAAGAGCGCCGGGTAGTCCTAGTGAGGCCACTGGCTCCAGGCAGCGCCGCGCAGCCGCGTAGTCTCCGAGCCAAAGCAGGACCTCGCCGAGGGCGCCGCTAGCCAGCGCTGAATTGGCGGGATCGCTCGAGCGCCGGGCGAGTGCGATTTGTTCTTCGGCCAGATGCCTGGCTTCCTCCAGTTCCAGTCTGAACAGACTCGACCATCGAAGTCCGTCCAACATGAGAAATAGCTGAGCGTCGTCACCGACCAGCGTGCAAAGCTCTCGCGCGCGATTGAACGAGACTATTGCCTCCGGCGCCACCAGTCCGGTGGTCGCTTGGATCAACTGGCCCTTGCCCATCTGAATGCGGAGTTCAGCGCGCGAACGCTCGCGACTTTCGGGAAGCGCGCGGATTCGCTCCAGCCCGGCTCCGAAATAAGCCTCGGCCTCGGAGTAGGCGGCACGCTGGGCTGCCTGTTCGCCAGCGCGGCACAGGTACTCCACCGCCTTCGCCCCGTTCTCGCTTCGGCGATAGTGACGCACCAGGTCGGCCAGATGATCATCGAGCGATGACAGGTACACCGATTCTATCGCTCGCGCGGCGCGCTCATGGAGCATTTTGCGGCGTTCGCTCAGGATCGAGTTGTAGGCGACCTCTTGAGTAAGCGCGTGCTTGAAGGTGTACTCGAGGTCGCCGGCCGCAGGCAGCTCGTAGATGAACTCGGCAAGCTGCAGATCGTGTAGCAACAAGTTCAGTTCTTCTTCCGATTTGATGACCACATTCCGCAAGAGGTCAAATGCAAATTCTCTTCCGAATACTGCAAGCGTTTGCAACAGTTCCTTCCGATCGGCCGGCAGACGGTCGATGCGCGCGGCCAGAATGCCCTGCACCGTGGGCGGAATTTTCAGCTCGCCAAGAGCCTTGGTAAGTTTGACCGTTCCGTTGCGGACCAGTGCTCCCTCGTCGAGCAGCACCTGCACTGTCTCTTCCATGAAGAACGGATTGCCTTCGGTGCGTTCGATGATCAGGCGCTTGAGCGGCCGCACTTCGGCCCCGTCGCCGACCAGCGCCGTCAGCACCTCGTCCGCGCCTTCCCTGCCGAGTGGATCGAGCCGCAGCTGCGTGTAGTAGGTCTTGCTACTCCAGTGATGCGAGTACTCGGGCCGGTAGTTGACCAGCAGCAGGAACTTGGCTGTGCCGATCGAATCGGCGATCAGATTGAGAAACGCTCGCGTCTCCTCGTCGATCCAGTGCAGGTCCTCGAAGATGACCATCAGCGGCTGATTGAGCGATTCGCGGAGCAGGATGCGCTTGATCGCGTCGAGCGTGCGCCGCTTGCGCACCTGCGCGTCCATCTGAGCTAGCGGATCGTCTCCCTCGACAATTCCGAGGAGGGCGAACAAGTAGGGCAGCGTCTCCTCCAGCGCGCGATCCAGAATAAGAACCTTGCCACCGATCTTTTCGCGCCGCGCACGCGAGTCGTCATCGCTGCTGATTTTGAAGTAACCGTGCAGCATGTCGAGCACCGGCAGGAACGCTGATGCCTTGCCATGCGAGACCGAAAAGGTTTCGAGCACCATCCAGCCCGATTGATGCTTGACTTTGAACTCGTAGAACAGGCGCGACTTGCCAGTGCCGGCTTCGGCCATCGCTGCGACAATTTGTCCGCGCCCTGCGCGCGCAAACTCCGCCGCATTGCGCATCGCTTCCATCTCGCGCTCGCGGCCGACGAACTTGGTCAGCCCACGACCCGCCGAGCGCTGCAGTCGCGTCCGCAGCGGCCCCAGCCCCGTCACCTCGTAAACGTTCACCGGCTCGCTAACGCCCTTCACCTTGGTCGGGCCGAGGGGCTTGAGCGTGAAGTAGCCTTCGCAAAACTTGCGCGTCGCCTCGCTGGTTGCAATCGAGCCTGTAGGCGCCAGTGCCTGCATGCGCGAAGCGAGATTGGCTGTGTGGCCGATCGGGGTGTATTCAATGTGTCCTTCGCCGGTCGCGATCGAACGCACCACTACCTCGCCCGTGTTCACGCCGACGCGCGCTTCGAGCGGCAGGTTTCCGGTCTCGCGCAATCTTGCTGAGTAGCGTGTCAGCTCTTCCTGCATTCGCAGCGCTGCATAAAGCGCCCGTTGCGAATGGTCTTCGTGCGCGACGGGCGCGCCAAACAGCGCAAAAATCCCATCGCCGGTGGATTGCACGACGTATCCGTCATAGCGGCGCACCGCGTCGATCATCAGCTTCAATGCGGGATCGACAATCGCGCGCGCTTCTTCGGGATCGAGATCCTGCTCAAGCTCCGTCGATCCCTTGATGTCCGCGAACAGCGCTGTCACCGTCTTGCGCTCGCCTTCCGCGACTTCCCGGTCAGTCTGTTCCGGCGTGATTCGCACCGATGGCGATTTCGGCGCGTCCGAAGTCAATGCTTCTGCGCACTCTGAACAGAATTTCGCGTCTGGCGCGTTCAGCCGAGCGCACTTCGGACACGCCCGACTGAGCGGCGCTGCGCACTGATTGCAGAATCTCGAGCCTGCGGCGTTCTCGGTGCCGCACTTCGTGCAACGCATTGCGACTAGCTTCTCCGGAAGCAGATTGCCAAGTATCGCGACTGGGCAGGCCAATTCATAGACGCGAACCCAGACGGTGGCGTAAAAGCACCCAGCGGGCGAATCGTGACAGGGACTATGGCGAGCCTCCATCCCGTCCCGGCGGCTGTTCAGATCGGGCGACGCGGCTACCCCAGCGCCCTGCCGAGCGTCGCGATGCGCCGTGCACCGTGCGACGATTGTTCACCGGAAGATCGATGTGGCAGGCCGTCCAGTTCGACAAATCGAGCTGTGCGATCTTCATGCCGAGGCCGTGATTGCTCGGCAACGTAAGCGCGCCGTTCGGCGACTCGCGAGATCTGCTGGGGCAGGATCCGCCGGATCATACCCAAGTGCTGCGATCTGTTTTTTCGATGCCGGTTGCACGCGACTCGGAACCTTCAAAAGGTCAACCGCTCGCGTTCACGGGCTAGGCAGTCCGTCAGAAGATCGTGGTGCCGGGGGCGGGACTCGAACCCGCACGGAGGTTGCCCTCCTGAGAATTTTAAGTCGTCTAGGTTTGATCATAACCATGCGAAATTATTGGCTTTTCTTCTTCGCTCCTGTGTAAATGTGTAAGTTTATGTGTAAGCTTTGAAGAAAATCCGAATGGTTTTGAAAGCCTGTTCGGCCGATTTCCGGGCTCCGGGGGCGTGGGATGGCATCTTTGTCAGTGACGCTTCGGCTTGGCCGCAGACGGCCTTCCGAGCGCGAAGCGCGTTCAAGAGCATATGAAACGCTGCTGCGAAAAGCCTGCGTAAAGAACATCGGTTGCCTCGCTATTTCTTTCGCACTTCGCGGCGAATGAGCTTGCCGGAATCGTCGTAGTACTCGACGATGTCGACGTAGCCGCGCTCCTGCGGATCGCGCTCCACCAATGCTAACGTGCCATTTGGGCGAAAAGTCTTGATCGCCTCAGTCTTGCCGTCGAAATTGTCATCATGAATTTCGCGCAAAAGAACCCCGTGAGAGTACTCCTGCACTAGGTCGGTCTTGCCGTCAAAATTCCGATCGCTTTCAATCTGCACGAGCTCATTGTCTTTATAGGTTTTGACGACATCCGGCCGACCGTCCCCGTTTGTGTCGATGGCAATCTTGTAAGTGTCCTTGTCGATCCGGTATACCCATTGGTCAGGGCGCCCGTCGCGACCGCGGTGCGTGACCGTGCGGTCGGGCTCCCGGTTGCAGCCGATGAAGCCGAAAGCCAGCACTGCCAAAAGAATTGCGGCTTTCCGCATGCCTCCTTATACCCGGCGCCCAATCTGCACTCAACTTGGTTATTTGCTACTGGCGCTCGCCGTGCTCGCGCTTCCTTTGGCGGGTGCCAGGATCGAGCGCCCGCCTATCCTCACGCCGATTGCCACGGAGCTGGTGCCGCTCGGCACGAGTCTGCAATCGCCGCCGAGCAATCATCTTGATCTGCCCTCATTTCTCGCCCCAGCCCGCCAGATACTGGGACCTTTGCCATCTGCGGCTTTTGGACCGAACGCCGACAGCAATGGCCCGGTTCACAGCCTCGCGAGCTTTGGCTTCCCCGATTCACGCGCGATAGACATTCCCAACGGTCGTTCTCCTCCCTCGGCCTAACTCGCCCGAACAGACGATAGCGCGGCGCGGCACCTCGACCCTGCCATCGATGGTAGCGGCGTCGCGCGTTTGTGCTTCCGGCGGCGGCGCAACGGCTGGTGCGTTCTTGTGGCCGCGAGCAGATGTAGGAGGGAAATGTGCTTTTGTGGCGTGTCTCAACATTGGCGTTTCTGATGGTTTGGCTGAGTCCGAAGGAAACAGCGTGGGCGGCGGCGGAACAGCCGTTGACGGTCGAGCAGTTGGTGGAGATTGCCATCGAAGTGAATCCTCAGGTCAGAGCCACAAAGGAACAGTGGGATACAGCCCAACATCAGATCTTGCAGAACTATGCACCCGCGGATCCGATCTTCACCTACGGGAATGTGGAAAGCAGCAAAGATTTCAATGCGGCGTACCATAGCCACGCGGTCAGCGAAAACTTCCAGTTTCCGGGAGAAGCGTTTTTACAGGCGGATGAAGCAAGGCGGACCGGGGAGATCGCGCGTTTGACGTATGAGGCGGCGGTGCGCGACCTGCGAGCCGGCGTCGAGACCGCCTATTACCAGGCGCTGCTGGACGAGGGGCTTATAGGAATTAACGGCGAGAATATCGGCAACCTGAAGCAGGTCGTTAACGTAACCCAAGTCCAGTACACGGGGGGCCAGGCGGCCCAATCCGATCTCATCGGAGCCGAGTTCAATCTCGAGCAGGCTCAGTTGCAGCAACGCCAGTTCCAAACCAACCGTCTGAACGACCGAGCGGGACTGAATCAAATGCTCTATCGGAAACCCGCCTCACCGTTGGATCTTGACCGGAAGATCGAGCTGAAACCCCTGCAGATCCCGCTGGATAAAGCGGTCGAAACCGCAACGCACACGCGTCAGGAGATACTCGAAGCCGCGCTGACAGAGAAAAATTCGACCACGGCGCTGAAACTCGCCGAGATGGAATATCTGCCGAACTATACGGTGGGATACGAGTTTGACTACATCCTGCAACCGGGCGCGCAGCCGCTTCCCACGGTGACTCAGGGCAGCACATGGACCATCGGATTCAATGTGCCGATATTTTTCTGGATCCATCAGCGCGAGGACGTGCACGCGGCGCAGCATTCGTTGCAGGCCGCGCGTTACAGCATGAATTCCGTGGAGAGCCAGACCGAAACAACCGTCACACAGCTTTACCAGTCTGCGCAGTTCGCCTACGAGTCGGCGCAACAATACAAGGGATCGCTGATCCCGTTGGCCGACAAGAACTTCAAAGTGTCCTTGGTTGCTTATCAGTCGGGCAAAGTCGACTTCCTTACATTGTCATCGGCCTTGCAGAGCGCCTACGCGTCGCGCCTCACTTACCTTCAGAACGCCAATCAGTTCCTCGCCGGAGAAGTGGCGTTGGAGCAGGCGATGGGGGTCTCGTTCCAGAAATGAAGCACACTACGATAGCTAAAATATCTGCGACCAAGAGAGCACCTTTCAAGGTCCTATCGGGTCTGATCACGGCCTTGATGGCGTCGAGCCTGCTGTTTGGATGTGACAGCCCGGTGAGCCGGGCCGCCACAGAAACTTCATCATCCGCCGTGCCGCAATTGGTTCGACAACCGGACGGCCAGGAGTGGATGGTGATCGATCTCTCACAGATTGCCGGCTTGTCCGTAGGTAAGGCCCAAGAGATTCCCCTGCCGGGTATACTCGAGGCGGTTGGCCAGGTGACTTTCGATGATCGTCTGGTCTCAACGATGATCTCGCGTGTCAGCGGACGGCTCGAAGACATCCGAGTCTCGCAATGGGACACGGTGCGCGCCGACGAAAATGTTCTCGCGATCTACAGCCCTGATTTCATGACGGCTGAGGCGGAGTACCTGGAGGCGAGTTCCAGCGCGAGCCAAAGTGGCGGCGCTGGCCCGGCGGCCGACGCCTTTGGTATGCCGGCGGGGAGCTTCAGCATGACGGCCAACCTGAAGGCCGCAGCGGTTAAAAAACTCGAATTGCTTGGACTTTCCCCCGCCGATATTTCAGCCATCAAGGAAGCCACGCCCTCGCGCTGGATGCGGGCGCCTATCAGCGGAATTGTGGTGACCAAACTTGCCTTGCGTGGCGCGCAGGTTAACGCTGGGGACCAGCTCTTCGCGCTGGCGACGCTGCAGCGGGTGTGGATTACAGCGGACATTTATGAAGACGACCTTTCACGGGTCCATACCGGCCAGAGTTTAGAAGCAGTCACGGCCGCTTACCCAGGCGACACCTTCAAGGGCGTGGTCGACCGAATCAGCCCAGCCCTCGATCCAAATACCCACACACTTCAGCTTCGCTGTCAGGTTCAAAACCCGGGCGAAAAACTCAAGCCGCAAATGTTGGCGCGGGTGCGGATTGTGACCCGCCCCGGTGCGGCGCTGCTTGTGCCTCAGACGGCCCTGGTTTTCGACGGCGACGCCTACTACGCCTTCGTGCAAACAGGCGCAAATACGGTTGAGCGTCGCAACGTACAAATTGCCGCGTGGAACGAGCATGGATACGCCCGCGTCGTTTCGGGACTCAACCCTGGCGAGCGCATCATAACCCGTAAGTCCCTTCAGCTAAACGCGGTCTGGCATGCCGCGCACGGAGAGAGCTCCTAGCTGGGAGCGGACTAATGATTAGGATTTTAATGGACTGGGCGCTCAGGGAGCGCGCGATCGTTCTGGGGCTCGCGCTGCTCCTTGTAGTGGCCGGACTCTATTCATTTCGGGAACTAGATATTGAGGCTTACCCCGATCCCGTTCAGCCAAGGATCGAGCTTACGACTCAGCCCTTCGGGTATAGCGCCGAAGAGGTTGAGAAGCTCGCCACCATCCCGCTCGAATACGGTCTCGCCGGTATGCGCAACCTCGAGGCAATACGAACCATCTCTCTCTTTGGGTTATCTGACGTTAAATTATACTTCAGTTGGGACAGTGATTATTACTGGGACCGGGTTGAGACGCTCAATCGGCTCGGACTTATAACCCTCCCTTTGCCGCCAGGCACGGCGCCGAGCCTCAATCCCGACAACCCGATTGGCGAGATCTACCGCTACACGGTCCAAAGTCCCGATCACAATGTGATGGAGGAAAAAGAGGTCGAGGACTGGATACTGGAAAAGCAATTCAAGACAGTTCCAGGGATCGAGGACGTGGAAGGTTTCGGCGGCTTGACCAAGGAATACCACGTCGACGTCGATGCCGAGAAGCTCACTCACTACCAGATGTCGCTACCCAGTCTGACCGGAGCGATCGCGAATGCCAACATCAATGTCGGCGGCAACTACCTTAACGTGGGCGAGCAAGCCCTGGACGTGCGCGGCATAGGGTTCATCCACAGTCTGGACGACATCAGAAACATCACGCTCAATGCCAGCAATGCGACGCCGGTTCGGGTCCGGGAGTTGGCCGATGTCTCAATCGGCTACGCCCCACGTCTTGGAATTGTGGGCATGAACGATCAAGACGAAGTGGTCGAGGGAATCGTCCTGATGCGCAAGTATGGCGATACTCTCAAAACGCTCAAAGGGGTGGAAGCCAAGGCGGCACAACTGAACACCTCAGGCATACTTCCCGCGGGCTACAAAGTGGTCCCGTATTATGATCGGACCAGCCTGGTCGATATCACGCTTCATACAGTGTTCGAGAATCTGGCGCTGGGGATGTTGCTGGTTTTCCTGGTGCTGCTGTTTTTCCTGGGCAATCTCCGTACCGCGATCATCGCTGCGATCAATATTCCGCTGGCGATGTTCGGGGCTTTCATCTTGCTCTATCTGACCGGGATACCGGCCAATCTGCTGTCACTAGGCGCGGTCGATTTTGGCATTATCATCGACTCCACCATCATCGTGATCGAAAACATCTATCGGCATCTCACCTCGGATGAAAATCCCAGCGAGAGTACTTTCCAGTGTATTAAGCGGGCTTCCAGCGAGGTCGGTGGCCCAATGTTCTACTCGACGCTGATTTTCATCATCGCCTTCCTGCCTCTGTTCACGATGCGCGGCGTAGAAGGTGTGATTTTCTCGCCGATGTCGCACACCTACTCGTTCGCGTTGACCAGCGCAATTCTACTGGCTGTTACGCTCACTCCAGTGCTGACCTCTTTCCTCCTGCGCAAAGGTATGAAGGAGACACATAACGTCGTCTGGGAGGGGTTTCACAGTTTCTATCATAATCTCTTTGTCAGAGTCTTGCGCTGGCCCAAACTGACACTGGCGATAATCGTATTGATAATGATCGCCGGACTGTCACAATTTAACCGCCTCGGCGGTGAGTTCCTGCCCAAGCTCGAAGAGGGAAACATCTGGGCCCGTGCTACCCTGCCGCTGACGACCTCGCTAATCAATGCCGATGACGTTGCCGGCGGCGCACGGCGGATATTCAAGTCCTTTCCGGAAGTGACAACGGTAGTTTCTCAAGCAGGCCGACCCGATGATGGCTCCGACACGACTGGCTTCTTCAACATCGAATTTTTTGTCGACCTGAAGCCCGCCGATAAATGGCCGCGCGGCGTAACCAAAGAGAGCCTTGTCGCGCAGATCGCCGATCGGTTGAACTCGCGTTATCCGGGCGTGAACTTCGGCTTCTCCCAGAACATCGAGGACAACATAGAGGAAGCTCTCTCGGGCGTTAAAGGGGTCAACGCGATTAAGGTTTATGGGCCCGATTTAGACCTTGACGAACGGATCGCCAACCAGGTCAAAGAGGTGGTTGGCGGGGTACCGGGAATGGCCGATCTGGCGGTATATCGCTCGATGGGGCAGCCCAACCTTATGATCACACCCGACCGGGAAGCCTGCTCTCGATACGGATTGAATGTTGGCGACGTCAATGGCGTGGTTCAGGCGGCTATAGGGGGACAAGCGGTCACCCAAGTGCTTGAGGGCGAGCGGTCTTTCAACCTTATGGTCCGTTGGCAGCCCAAATACCGCGAGAGCTTGAATGCGATTCGCCAGATCAGAGTCGCACAACCTTCAGGCGGTTACGTCCAACTTGACCAGGTAGCTGACATCAAGACTGTGGAAGGTGCCTCGTTTATCTATCGGGAAGGCCTCGAGCGCTACGTGCCCATACGCTTTAGCGTGCGCGACCGTGACATGGAGACCACCATAAATGATGCCAAGCGGGTAGTTGACCAGCAAATCAAGCTGCCGGCAAGCGTTCACCTGGATTGGGCTGGTGAATACAGCGAGCTTCAGCAAGCTAACCGTAGACTGGCAATTATAATACCGCTTGCTCTGCTGTTGATCATGGGAGTGCTGTACGCGGCAACTTCGTCTCTTCTTAACACCTTTATATTAATGGCGCAGGTGCCGCTTGCTTGCCTGGGCGGCGTGTTGGCGCTGGTGGTGACGGGCACGCCCTTTAGCGTCTCCGCAGCGGTCGGCTTCATCTCGATTTTTGCGATCGCAATCATGGATGGCATTCTGCTTAACTTTTACATGCATCAGCTCTGGGAGGAGGGGCACTCCGTCGTCGATTCGATCGTGCTGGGCGCTGACCGACGCTTCCGTGCGCTGATGATGACAGCGTTGGTCGACGGATTGGGTCTCTTGCCCGCCGCACTTTCCACCCGAATTGGAGCGCAGACTCAGCGGCCACTAGCGATCGTAGTTATCGGCGGCGCTATCTCGATTGCTCTGTTGACTCGGGTCTTCCATCCCACGCTCGTGTATGTGTTGCATCGCCAACTCGGTCTAACCGACAGTCGGCGACCCGAAACCCCAGCAAGCGCAATATGAAAAAATTGTAATTAAGTGGTGGCGCACCTCAGGGTTGGAAAAAGCTGAATGCCGGGGGCGGGACTCGAACCCGCACGGAGCTTTCGCTCCAGAGAATTTTAAGTCCTCTGCGTATGCCATTTCGCCACCCCGGCTGCTGACTCGACAGGATCGTTAAATCATAAACACACTGGCGCGCGAAGGTCCCGTTTCGACAGCGATTCGAGCCGCCTCCGCAAATTATTCATTCTGTCTTGCGCGCGATGCATATATGCTCGACCTCGCGGCGCGTCGCGGACAGCGACGCGTCGCCCGATTGCATCGATAAAAGGGCGCATTGCTTGCCGCGTAAACTGTTCATTGTCGGGGTTCTATTGACACTGATGATTTCGGGTTGCTCCCTATATCGCCATTACCAAGCCTCAAAGCCTGAGGCCGTTCGAAAAACCGAGGCCGCCCTCTCCGACGCGGGCTTCAGCACGATCAAACTCGACACCGCCGACAAAGTCGGGCTCGTCGAAGACCTGCCGCCGGACGAAATTCGCAGCTACGCGGCCCAATCCGGCACGGTCTACTGGTATTACGACCCCGACATTTGCGCGTGCGTGTACGAAGGACATCAGGCCGAATTCGATCGCTACCAGATGGCGCAGAGGCAGCAGAGTGACACCGCGCAGTACGCCGCCGAATCGGAAGACCAGCAAGTTGCCTCATTGAACGCTTTGAACGGTACTTTTTTTCCTCCACCGATAATCTGGGTTGGCGGATACTATCCAGGCCCGCATTTCATCGGGGGCGGCGGAGGGCACGGCGGTGGTGTCGGAGGCGGTCACGGCGGCGGACATGGCGGAGGTCACGGGCGCTAGCTGGCCGCATAATTGCTCTTTCTGAGATGGGCCCGGAGGTTTGCACCATGCAAGCAGCTAAGCCCGTCGATGCTCACCTATGCCATCACTATCTTCACCGGCGCATTCCTGCTGTTCCAGGTTGAACCACTCCTGGCGCGATACATCCTGCCCTGGTTTGGCGGTTCATCGGCGGTATGGATCACCTGCATGCTATTTTTTCAGTTGCTGCTGGTGGTCGGCTACGCATATTCGCATTTGATTGCGACTCGTCTGCGACCGCGTACGCAGCCGATCGTCCACATTACGATTATCTCCGCTTGCGTCCTGCTGATGGGCGCACTCGCGCTGATATGGCAATCACCGATCACGCCAGGCCCGAGCTGGAAGCCTGCCGGTCCCGATTTCCCTATCACGAGAATTTTCATCCTCTTAATTGTCAGCGTCGGACTCCCTTTCTTCATCCTGTCCACCACCGGGCCGCTGCTGCAGGCATGGTTTGCACGATCGCGACATGGCGCCTCGCCTTACCGGCTATACGCGCTATCCAACATCGGATCGTTACTCGCGCTGGTGACCTATCCCTTCCTGGTGGAACCCGCACTGACTCTCAAAGCGCAGGCGATTCTGTGGTCGCTGCTCTTCTTGGGATTTGCAGTAGGCGTCGCGTTATGCGCGCGAAGCGTCGGCCGCCTGCCGCAATCCGACCTCCATCTCGTCGACGGTGCCGAATCCGAAGATCCACGCGTCCCCGTTCCTACTCGATCGACGCGCATACTCTGGATTGCGCTCGCGACGGTCGCATCGGTGATGCTGCTGGCTACGACCAACCAAATCTGCCAGCAGGTAGCCGCCGTACCGTTCCTGTGGGTGCTGCCGCTGGCGATCTATTTGCTTTCATTCATTGTTTGCTTCGACAATCAACGATGGTATCGCCGCGGCGTCTTTCATCCAGCGTTGGGCGCTGCGGTGTTTCTGGCACTCGTCGTTCTCAGCAGCCCTGCCGCCAGCATAGTAATTCAAATAGTCACTTATTCGGTGTTGCTACTCATGATCTGCATGGTCTGTCACGGCGAGTTGGTCCGGCTGAAGCCCAGCGAGCGATTTCTTACGTCGTTCTACCTGATGGTCGCGATAGGTGGCGCCGCCGGCGGCATTTTCGTAGTCGCAATCGCGCCCTGGCTATTCACCGGCTACTGGGAATTTCATCTCGCAATCTGGACCAGCCTGCTAATGCTCATCATCGTACTAATGCGAGACCCAAACTCATGGATTCACCGACGCAGGCCGGGGGTCGCGATAGCGCTGCTGTGCGGCGCAATCGTGTTACCGCAGCTGATCGGCGCCCAGCATCTGGGAGACGCAATACGTCGGGCGGGCGCTCATTTGATTCCAGGACTCGTCGCCATCGGCCTAATGTCAGCGGTGGCGTTCCAGAAGCAGTCGCAACTCACGCGCAGATGGCCCGGTTCAATACTGCAGGCGAGCGCCATCATGGGTTTGATCGTGGTGGGCGGCGTGTTGATAGTGGACGTCGAGGGGAATCGCGCCAACAATCTTATAGCCAGTCGTAACTTTTACGGAACGCTCGCGGTATACTCAGTCGATAGTCAAAACCCTGAAGGCCAATACTTTATGTTGCGGCATGGTCAAATCATACATGGCGAGCAGTATTCGGCGGCTGACAAGAGATACCAGCCGACTACCTATTACGGTCCGGACAGCGGCATCGGATTGGTCATGCTGAATTATCCGCGTCGATTCGCGCGCAATGCTTCCGACCGCTCTCTCCGAGTGGGCGCAATCGGCCTCGGCATCGGAACGATCGCCGCCTACGGACTGCCTGGAGACTACATTCGCTTCTACGAGATTAACCCAGCCGTCACCGAAATCGCAAAAAACGAGACCAGTTACTTCACGTACCTGCGGGATTCGCGCGCGAAAATAGATATCGTGCCGGGCGATGCACGGCTTTCGATGGAACGCGAACTGGCTAATGGAAATCCACAGGCATTCGACGTACTTGTCCTCGACGCGTTCGCGGGCGACGCGATTCCCGTTCATCTACTGACTATTGAAGCGATCGAGATCTATTTGCGCGAATTGAACCCGGACGGAGTCCTGGCTATCCATGTCACCAACCGGCATCTCGACCTTCAACTGGTAATTCAGCAGATAGCCAATCACTTCGGCTTGAAATCGGGACTGGTGCATCAGTCCGGAGGCTCGTTGGTCAAACCCAGCGACTGGATAGTTCTTGCGCGTAACAGTACCGTCCTAGGCCAAGCCGGGATCGCGAGCAAGCTCAAGCCACTCGACTCGCGTCGAAACGTGCGGCTATGGACCGACGACTACAGCAACCTGTTTCAGATCTTGAAGTGATCGGCGCGAACGGGATCTGAGAGCAAGCCGCGCCAGCTCAGCCGGGATTCCTCGCAAAGGTCGGCACGCCTGGAAAATGCGGTGCCCAGGCCGGCGCGCTCGCGACAAAAATGCTCGCGGTCGGATGAAACTGATTGGGATCGTCCAGGCTGCCGACCTTGATCGCCGTGAACGGCAGCCCGGACAGGAGGCTCACGATCGGTGAGCCGCAATCGGCGCAAAAGCCACGACTGACTTTGCCGCCGCTGTCGCCCGTCACCTCGTAATGCTTCAACTGTCCCTTGGTCACCTTGAACGCGTCCTTCGGGACAAGTAGCACCGGTGCGAACGCGCCGCCGGTCGAGCGCTGGCAATCGCGACAGTAGCAGCTTGCCTGCATTACGGCGTCAGCCGTCGACTCGTAGCGAACCGCACCGCACATGCACCCTCCGATAATTTTTGCTGCCATTGCATATCCTCCTGTTCGCGCGTTGGCGCATGCCCATAATTCTGCCTGCGCGGATATTGATCAATGACCAAAATCGCGCGCGATGTCAGGCGAGCGCGAGGCGCTCGAACTGCTCGGCGGGCGCTTCCATCTCGACTAACGCCGCGCGGAGTTTTTCCGCAGCGCGTTTTTCTTCAGAAGTTCCGGCGAGGTTCGCTTCCTCCGCAGGATCGTCGCGCACTCGATACAAATGGTTGCCGCTGAACTTGCCCATCGCCCAGTACGGAAGCAAATCGCCTGCTCGGAACGGTTGGCGGATGACTGGAATCCTCGCCCCCGGCATTCTGTCGAGCACCGCGCGCTCGTCCGGCGGCGGCATCTGCAGCTGTGGCATGTAAGAGATCGGCATCGTGGACCATCGATTCGACCACAAACTCAGCGGCGCGTTGTCACCGGCCGGCGCGCGCGCGTACTTCGCGTCCGCGTCGATCAAATGAACCTCGCGTCCCCATACTCCCGCGACCGCCCAGTCGCGAATCGAGTTCGCCGCACCGGTAATGAGCGGCAGCATCGAGCGACCGTGCGTGCGATGCGCCATCTCGACGCCGAAAATTTCCGCGAGCGTCGCGCAGATGTCGACGTTGGTCGTAAGCGCGTCCACTGTTCGCGCGCCCACGCCAGGCGCCGCGATAAGCAGCGGGGTGTGCCCGAGCGGTTCGTAAATCGGCTCCGCGGGCTTGCCCCAAATATCCTTTTCGCCCAGATAGTGTCCGTGATCGGTGCACACGATCACCGCGGTGTCGTCGTAGAATCCACCGCGCTCGATTGCCGCGAGCAGCTTGCCGAGCCACGCGTCGATCATCGTCAGCTTCGCACCGTAGGATGCGCGAATCTGCCGCGCCTGCTCGCGTGTCAGCAGGCCGCGCGCCACCGCGCCGCGCACATACGGTGGCCAGATCATGTGCGGGCCCTGCCACGACGAATCGTACATCGAGGCGTACGGCTCCGGCGTATCGAACGGCTCGTGCGGATCGAACTCATCGACGAACAGCATGAAGCGATCGTGACTGCGCGCCGATCGCTCGAGCCAGTCGGTCGCCGCCGACATCGTGCGCGGTCCGGGAAAATCCGTCTCGTCGCGAAAGTAGCCGCGCGAGTTGTCGTACGGTGTATGTCCCCGCGCGAACGACGGCGCGCCAATCCAGCTCGGGTCCGGCCGCGTCTGCCACGGGTCGCTCTCATGCCCGCGCTGGTAGTCCCAGGCGGTGAAGTCGGTGTGATAGTTTTCGCCGCCGACTTCGAACAGGTGCGGATGATCCGATACCAGCTTGGTGACGACGCCCGCCGCGCGCAGATACGCGGTAAGCGGCCGCTCCCAGATTTCGATCGAGCCCCACGGCTTCCACAAAAAATCGATCGCACCGCACAGAATGTTGTGACGCGCGGGGATGCATGGCAGCGACCCCGAGTAATGACGATCGAAACGAACCGCGCGCCGCGCGAAGGCGTCGAGGTTGGTCGTGGCGAATTCGCGCCCGCCGTACGCTCCGAGCATGTGGCGATTGAGACTGTCGAGCAGGATTACGATTGCGTTTTTCGGCGGCCGCGCCATGGTTTCGTCCGCGCTCATCGATTTGAATCCTAGCACCGGCGAATAGCACCCGGAAAAGAGTTGAAACCTCGGCCCATCCGCCACGTCTATAGATACGACCCGGCGGGTGTAGACTTGCGTCGCGCCAAAGACTGAAATGGAATCCTGAAAGTGGCCCCCATGAAGCGCATCAGAACTCGACTCGCAATTGCCGCGGCAATCGCAATTTCCGGATGCGCCGTTGCGCCACCGCCGATCGCACACACGCCCAACGTCGTCGCGACTCCGGAACAAGGCCAGTTGGCGGTGAGCGTAGCGGCCGCACCGACCGTCGGCGAGGTAACCCCCGTTTACGTGTCGATCGCCAACGGCACCGACGCGCCACGCTCCGTCGTGCCCAGCCAGGTGTTCGCCCTCAACGACGCCGGCGAGCGAGTCGCTCCGCTGCCGCCGGGTGAGGCGGCACGGCAAGCCGGCAGCGCCAAGGAGCTCGAAGGGGCGGTGAAGAGCGCGGCAGTCAGCGGTGTCGCGGGCGCCGCCGTGGGAGCAGCGGCGGGAGCCGTCGCCGGCGCGGCAGGTCGTGCGGGAGGATGGGGCTTTGGAACTCCGAGCGCTGGCGCTCTAATCGGCACCGCGTTCGGCGGCGGATGGGGCGTTTTCAGCGGCGCCGAAAAAGGCCAATCGAAAGCCGACCAGCAGGCCAACGAGCAGATCCAAGCGGTCTCACTCAAACCCGAGGAAGTGCGCAAGGACTTCACGGTGAGCGGCTACGTTTTCTTCCCCAAGGGACAATATAACCAGGTCGAGATGCTGCTGGTCGATCGCGAGACCGGCGACACCGAAGTCGTCCGCGAACCCTGGCACTGAGTCGCGCTACAGCAGCGACGAAATAATCACGATTGCGCCCTGCCCCTTACCCTTCTCGGCGGGATCGCAAATCACCGCCTTGCTGCCGATGAACTTCAGGTCCGTCGGATCCATCAGGCCCGAGGCGAACGGTCGCGCGAGATCTTTTTCCACTCGATAGACATTACCGTCGCGTTCGTTGTCGTTCTCGGAGGCAAATTTGCCCGTGTCCGCGATCAGCAACTCGTCACCGTACGAGCCGAAGCTTGACGGCGACCACGCGAAGCCCGACGGACGGATGAATCCGACCAGGTAGACTTCGTCCTTCATCTTTCCGTCGGCGCCGACCATGCTGATGCGGCCGACCTTCGACGCGAAACCGCCCTTCGCGCGCATCCCGACCAGCATCATGCCCGCCGCCTTCGGGTCTGACGCAGGTGGGAAAGTCATCGTCGTCAGCTCGAACAGAACCGGTTTGTTGAAGGTGCCGAACGCACTCGCCTTGCCCGACGCATCGATCGAGTAAATCGTCGAGTTGCCGCTGGTCGCCGCGTAGAGCTTGCCGGCGAACGGCGTCCCGGCCGCGGCGAATTCCAGGTCGCGACATTCGGTCGCAGCCGCATCCGGCAGTTTCGCGAAGGTGCTGATCGCGCCAGACTTGTCGATTCGTTCGACCTCGCACGGACCTTTGATGGTACCGGTCGCGGCGAGCACGAATACGTTGCCCTCGTACGACCCGAATCCCGCGGCGCCAATCGCGACTCCGGCTGGGTTCTTGATTTTCGTCTTGTCCGCGAGCGGCGTCACCTTGCCGCCGAAGGTGACCGAGAAAACTCCGCCCGCCTGGTCGGACACGACCATTGCGCCATGGTTGTCCTGCAAGAAATACGGTGCGACGAGGCCCGGCGCCTTCAGCGCCTTGATCTCGAACGGCACTTCCACGTCGAGGCCGGCGCCGGACGCGCGCGCGATCGAGTTGGTCAGACTCGGCAGCCCGGCGATAGTCAGGGCGGTGACACTCAACGCGGCTGCATATATTGAGAGGCCTAAAAAGCTACTTTTTCTTTTCGAGAAGCTCATCGAGTGCCTCGTTGACAACGTATTTTTCGTTCGGATCCCGATCGTCCAGCTCGGACTTGCGGCGCGAGACCCACTCCGCCAGCCCGATCGTCGCGGCCTCCTCGGGATTCGAAACCCCCATCGCCTCCGCGACGCGCATGAGCTGCGCGAAAAGCTCGTCGGGCACGTCGATCTGGATTTTCCTGCTCAAGCGGCCTCGCTCGATACACTTTCCGGCGATTGTTCGCCCTTCCATATAGTCTTAGGCGGTGTCGGTCGTCAAAATGAATTCAGGCGTGACATTACCGATTAAATACGCAGGCACTGTTGTCGAGTATCTCGATCAGGGCCGGCTCAAAGCTGCGCTGGTGACGCGCGAACAGGAACGCCATCTCGCCGTGATCGATTCCTCCGGACACGAGCGGCTGGTTCCGCGCGATTTGGTCCTGATGCGGCATCCGGATCGACACGCTGATCGCGAGAACATCGCCGACGCGCTCGCGGAGCTCGAACGTGAGCGCGCCGAGCTGGCGGCGGAACTCGACCTTCAGTTGCTGTGGGAGGTCGCCCAGGAGCAGGGGCGCAGCTCTTCCGCCGCGGAACTCGCCGAGCTGTTCTTCGGAAAGCGATCCAACGCCGCCGCGTCGGTGATGCTCGAGGCGCTGTTGAACGATCGCACTTACTTCGTCCGCCGACACATGGACTTCGTGCCGCGCACGCCCGAGCAGGTCGAGCGGCTGCGGATCCAGAACGATCGGATTCGGTCGCGCAGCGACGACTATCGTAAAATCCAGAAGAACCTGCGCGACATCATCAATGGCGCCGAGGGACCGCCCGCCGACGACACGGCCGGGCTCATCGAGGAGCTGTCGCGCTATCTCAAGAATCCGTTTACGCGCAGCCGCGACATGACCCAAATGCTCGCGAACGCGGCGCCCGACGTCGATCCCGCCGAGGCGGCTTTCGAAATTCTCGAGCGGCTCGGCGCGCCGCTGCGCGTGCCGCGTTTCGCATTCATCGCCGGGCTCAAGGACGAATTCAGCGACGCCGTTATGAAGGAAGCCGCCGAGACGGTGCCTGGTCCGCGCGCGATCGGCGACGGTGGACACGCCATCACCGTGGATGACGACGACACAATCGAAGTTGACGACGCCCTCAGTTGCGAGGCGCTCGCCGGCGGCCTGCGCGTGCGCGTGCATATCGCGTTGGTCGCAGATTTCGTCGTCAAAGGCGGCGCGATGGACCAGGAGGCGGCGGCGCGAGCGACCACGGTTTATCTGCCCGAGACCACAGTCAGGATGCTTCCTGATCCGATTTCATGCCGGGCTGCGAGCCTGATTGCCGGCGAAGATCGCCCCGTTATGACCACCGACGTGCGATTGTCGGCGGACGGCGAGCTCATCGAAGCGTCTATCTATCCGGCACGAATTCCAATCATGCGTCGGCTCAACTACGACCAGGTCGATCGCATGCTCGAGTCGAAGACCTCCGACGATGACGCCGCCGCGACCGTCTCTCGCCTGAATGAGGCCGCCGTCCATCTTCGTCAGCGGCGCCGGACCGCGGGCGCAGTGCTCGTGCAGCGGCGCGAGGCGAAGGTCCGCGTGCGCGGCGACGACGTGGAAATCACAGTGCTCGATAACGCGTCGCCGGGGCGCACGTTGGTCGCGGAGTTCATGGTGTTGAGTAATTTCGTCGCGGCTCGCTACGCCGCTGCGAACCGGATTCCGATCATTTACCGCGTGCAGCCACAACTTGGCGGCGATATGGCATCGCAGCGCCCACACCTGTCGCTGCATCCGGAGTACCACGCCGGAATCGGACTCGACTTTTACGCGCAGTTGAGCTCGCCGATTCGCCGCTATGCCGATTTGGTCCTGCAACGGCAACTGCTGGGTGCGCTCAAGAATGGCGACCATGAAACGCCGCCGATTTACACTGTTGATGAATTGCTGACGGTGCTCGCGGGTGCCGAGAATGCGGAAGCCTCCGGCCGCGAGCTGGAACGACGCGCCAAGCGTTACTGGATTCTTCGCTACCTCGAGCGTCACGCGCTCGACGAACCAATCCTGGCGTACGTATTGCGTGAGGGCCAAAGTGCGGAGCTTGCGGATTTCGCGGTGCGCGGAACCCTGCACAACGCGCCCAGCCTGCCGAATCAGATGCCGGTGATGGTGCAGGTGAGCCGGGTCGATCCGCTGCGCGGATGGCTCTCGTTCGATTTCGTCGGTCCCGCCGACGAAGCATCGACGGGCGCGATCAGAAGTGTCTGAGCTCTAAGGACCGCTTCGCGATTTCAAAGCCGGTCCGGATGACCTCGATGGTAGCTTGGCGAACAATGACTAGGAACCTAAGCCCTAACCCCTTCCCAATTTGGGAAGGGGAACCGGTCGGGGGCCGAGCGCGACCTGACCCATAACCCTTTCTCTCGAGGGAAGGGGAACCGGTCGTGGAAAGAGGGAGCGGAGGCTACGATCATTGACTGCGACGTACCAGGGCGCGACCACCTTCGCATGAACGCGGACTGCGCTCGCCGCGTGAACGGCTTTGGCCCTGGCGTGAGCATCGACTGCCGAGTGGACAGCCAACGACGCGCCCAGGATCACTCCCGCAATAATAGTCAAACGCATATATTTTCCCTCCACGTTCGTCCTTCGTCCGCGACGCTCGAAATTAGCCACGCCGGGCGCCCTTGCGGGCGCCCTCTGCGTGACTCCCCTCTTTTCCCACACACCCCCGTTTGCGGGCCCTGGCTGTTTTACTGTCCTACATCTCCTTGAACGCGTCCTGCTCAAGGCGCCACCGGTCGATCGATTCGATATTGAAGCGCCAGTCGCTGCCGACCTTGAACGCCGGCAACCGTCCGCGCTTGAGCTGCCTGTAGATCGTTGACGGATGAACCTTCAGATAGTCCGAGAGTTCCTTCACCGTCAGTACGTGACTGTTGTCGTTTTTCAACATTTGTGAGACCCCTCTTTTGATTCGTGCGATTACTCAAGCGACTCTTGAGGAGGGGTAACGCAATGTGCGTGCCGAGGAGATGCGAACGGAAATGTCAGCCGAATAAGGCGGCCTGCGGCCACGATTGACCGCGGCTGGCGGTAGGATTTTGCCACTGTGCCAGAAAAATGCCGATCGCGCCACGAACGCGACCCGTCAATGCCCGCTGTCGCGCCCCTGAGACAGTCGTCGTCCTGTTTTGACCGCCTCTAGTGTCTTGCTGACTGCGAGTTGACGCCTAGATTTACCCGCCTAGACCTTGCCGATCAGATCCCGCCCGACCTCGCGAACGCCCTCGAGCAGCGCCGCTTCGTCCGCACCGCGTTGCATCAGGATCAGCCGGCTCACGCCCAGGTCGGCGTAGCGCTTGGCGGTGTCGCGATCCACTTTCGCGCGCGCGGCGTGCTGGAGATTTGAACCTTGTGCGCCGCGCGGATACGCATTGGGCGTGATGCTGATCTCGAGATCCTCAAACTTGCGGTCGGCCGCCTTGCACGCCGCCTTGAGACCCAGGACGCAGTTCGCCGTCGCGTCCAGGTCCAGCGCAAAGCCGTACCATCCCCTGGCGAGTCGCGCCGCCCGGCTGAACGCCTCCTTAGTATGGCCGCCGAACACAATCTCGGGATGCGGCTTCTGCACCGGCCGCGGCATCGCATTGACGCCCTTGAACGAGATCCACTTGCCGCTGAACTCCGGCTTCGGCATCGACCACAGCGCGATCATCGCCGCCAGCCATTCCTCCGCGCGCGCGCCCTTGTGATCGAACGGCGCGCCAATCGCGTCGAATTCCGGCTTCAGGTATCCGACCCCGATACCGAATATCAGCCGCCCGTTCGACAGCACGTCCGTCGACGCGAGTTCTTTGGCGAGCACGACAGGATTTCGCTGGGGCAATATGATGATGCCGGTCCCCAGCCGAATCTTCGTCGTATGCGCCGCGACGAATGCCAGCGCGACGGCGGGATCGAGCATCGGGTAGTCGGCAGCGACGGGCGACGGCGGCGCCTGCGGGTCGGGCAATATCACATGCTCTCCCGTCCACACGCTTTCAAAGCCGGCGTCTTCGGCCGCGCGCGCGACCGCGGCGGCGCACTTGGGAAAGGCACAAGCTCCGTTGTTGATTCCGAATAATCCGAATTTCATAAGCGACTGATTACCACACCCCTACCAATTGACGCGATGCGCCGCGCATCATCATAATCGCATCGACTCTTTCCGATGTGGTGCTTGAGGCGGCGCGATGAGATGTCCCCAGTGCGGTAACGACACCCCCCAGGGCGCCGCGTTCTGTTCGCGATGCGGCACGCGGATGTTCGCGCCGAAGCCCTCCGCGGTGCGCGAGTACGCACTCGCCACATTCCGGCCCTCGCTTTGGTACTACGCCAACGGGTTCCTCATCGGTGGAGTTTTGATTGCGGCCGGCGCGCGATTGCTCTCCGGCAAGTTGCAACAGGTCCAGGTACCCGTCCAGGTCGGCTTCGCCATCGTCGGCCTCGGAGTGCTCACGATCATTGTCAGCATGATTCGCGCGCGAACCGTGAATTGGAGCCTCACGTCAGATCGCTTGATCGAAAAGCGCGGGCTGGTCGCGTCGCGCCGGCGCGAGATGGAACTGGCCGACATCCGCTCGGTCGAAGTCGACAAGCGCGTCTTTCAACGGATGATCGGACTCGGCAACGTGACCATTGCGTCGGCAGCCAGCGCCGACTACGCCATCCGGCTCAACGACATCCACGATCCCGACAATGCGGCCGAGACGATTCGCAAGGCGCGCTTGAAACGGATGGCGTAACTCACGATGAGCAAGCGGCCCGACCTGCGCTACGAACGGCGGCTGTGGAAACTCGGCATCGACGCGGTCGCCGGTGTCGACGAAGCCGGCGTCGGCCCGATGGCGGGTCCGGTGGTCGCAGCTGCGGTCGTGTTCGAGCCTGAGACCTTCATCAGCGGCGTGCACGATTCCAAACAGTTGACCCACGAGCAGCGCGAGGAACTGTTCACGCCTATCCGCGAGCGCGCAATCGCCGTCGGCGTCGGCATTGCCGAGGTCCACGAAATCGATCGCCTCAATATCTACTGGGCCACGATGTCGGCGAGCCGCCGCGCGCTGTCCGCCTTGAATCTCGCGCCGGGCCACGTGCTGGTCGACGGCCGGCTGATTCCCGGTCTCGAACTGCCGCAGACAAAAATCGTTGGCGGCGATCGCAAGAGTTTCTGCATCGCAGCCGCGTCGATCATCGCCAAAGTCACGCGCGACCGCATGATGGTCTCGCTCGACGCGCTTTACCCCGGCTACGGGTTCGCGCAGCACAAGGGCTACTGCACCAACGAGCACATGCAAATGCTAATCAAGCTCGGCCCCTCGCCGATACATCGCCATTCGTTCTGGCCGGTGGCGGCGTCAGCGCAACGCCTGCTGTTCTAGGAGGCCCCGTCCCTCAACTGCATTGATGTTGACTGCGGTTTACCCCTATCTCCAATCGCGTTACGCTTTAATTTGATCATGGCGCTCGAACGCGACAAGCATACCGCTCAGCACGCACTGCTGACCCTTCAGGAGAGCCAGCTTCTCGACCTCTATCGCCGAATGACGCTCATTCGCCGCTTCGAGGAGAAGACGGCCGAGATGTACAGCCGCGGCAAAATCACCGGCTTCTGCCATCTGTATGCCGGCGAGGAGGCCGTCGCCGTCGGCGCGATTTACGCCCTCAACGACAAGGACTACGTCGTCTCGACATATCGCGAGCACGGCCATTGCCTCGCCAAGGGCGCTGACCCGCGCGTCGTGATGGCCGAGCTTTTCGGCAAAGCGACGGGAATTTCGCACGGGCGCGGCGGCTCGATGCATCTGTTCGACCAGGACCTGCGCTTCATGGGCGGCTACGCGATCGTCGGCGGCGGACTGCCAATCGCGTGCGGCCTCGCGCTCTCGGTCAGTTACAATGAAGGGCCCGAAGTGGTCTGCTGCTTTTTCGGCGACGGCGCACTCCCGCAAGGCGCCTTTCACGAGACGCTCAACATGGCGTCGCTTTGGAATCTGCCGCTGGTTTTCATTTGCGAAAACAATTTTTACGGCATGGGCACGCTCGTCCAGAATGCGATCTGCCAAGAAGAGCTCTACCGCTTCGCCGAGCCTTACAAGATACCAGGCGTGCGGGTGGATGGGATGGACGTGCTCGATGTTTACGGCGCGACGATGGAGGCGGTTGCGCGCGCCCGGGCGGGAGACGGACCGTCGTTGATTGAGGCCGTCACTTATCGGTTTCGCGGCCATTCGATGTCCGATCCGGCCGAGTACCGATCCAAGCGCGAGGAGAGAATCTGGCAGGAGCGCGACCCGATCAAGAATCTGCACCGCCGCCTGCTCGCCGAAAAGCGCGCTACCGACGCGAAGCTCGACGAAGTCGAGCGCGAAGTCGCGGCGACTATAGATGATGCGGTCAAGTTTGCCGACGAGAGCCCCGAGCCCTCGATGGATGAACTCGGCAAAGGCGTTTACGCGTCCGAAGATAAGTGAGCAATGGCCCAGATCACCTACCGCGAAGCATTGAATCAGGCCCTGCGCGAGGAACTCGATCGCGACGAACGGGTCTTCATCATGGGCGAGGAGGTCGGCTACTTCGGCGGCGCGTTCAAGGTCACTGACGGCTTGCTCGCCGTCTACGGCGAGAAGCGGGTGCGCGACACTCCGATCTCCGAACTGACTATTGTTGGCGCGGGCGTCGGCGCTGCGATGGGCGGACTGAAGCCGGTAGTCGAACTTATGACTATCAACTTCGCGCTACTTGCTATAGACCAAATAGTCAATAGCGCCGCCAAAATACACTTCATGTTCGGCGGGAAGGCCAATGTGCCTATAGTCATTCGCGCGCCGCAGGGCGGAGGCCATCAGCTCGGCGCGCAGCACAGCCAGAGCCTCGAAGCGTATTTTCTCCATTGCCCCGGTCTCCGCGTGGTCATCCCGGCCACGCCCGCCGATGCCAAAGGACTGCTTAAAACGGCGATTCGTCAGGTCGATCCGGTGATGTTCCTCGAACACGAGTCGCTATACGGCGTCAAAGGCGACGTCCCCGAGGATCCGGAGTTCATGGTGCCGTTCGGCAAGGCAAATGTAATCCGAGAAGGTAAGGATGTGACTATAGTCACATACTCGAAGTGCGTATACGACGCGATTGCCGCGGCCGAAGCGCTCGAGAACTCGGGAATCGACGCGGAGATTGTCGACCTTAGAACATTGAATCCGCTCGACATGGCGACTGTCGTCGCGTCGGTGAAAAAGACCGGGCGCGCAATCGTCGCTTACGAAGGATGGCGCACCGGCGGCGCCGGCGCCGAAATCGCCGCGCAGATTCACGAGGCCGCCTTCGATTCGCTCGACGCGCCCGTCGCGCGCGTAGCGGCGCTCGATTCGCCGATGCCGTATAACAAGCATCTCGAGCATGCTTCGCTGCCGAGCGCCGGTGATATCGTCAAGGCAGCGGAGCAATTGACGTAGGTTCAGCCAATCCGCTGGGCGGGAAACCATGAGCAACGAAATCACGATGCCCAAGCTCTCGGACACGATGGAGGAAGGCAAGATCCTCCGATGGCTGAAGCATCCGGGCGACAAAATCGCGCGCGGCGAGGCGATTGCCGAAGTGGAGACCGACAAGGCCGACATGGTGCTCGAGTCGTTCGAAGAGGGCGTGCTCGATCAGATCAAACTGAATGAAGGCGAGAGCGCGCCGGTCGGCGCGGTGATCGCATTGATGAAATCCGCGGGCGCAAAGGACTCCAAATCCGACGCGAAGCCGGCGGCGCGAGCGATGGAAAATCCGGGCACCGAAGCCGCCGCGACGACTCAGCCGCCAAAGCCGATCGCCATAAAACCGAAAGCTGCCGAGAAGAAAGAGGCGCCTAAGAGATCAATCGCGCCGGCCGCCGTCGTTACGGATGGCTCCGCAGGCGATTTGCACGTGCATCCTGCGATGTCCGCGAACCCCTCCGCGGCGCCGACTGCAATCGCCGCTCCGCCGCCCCGCCCCGAAGCGTCCGCGCCCGCGGTTGACGCCGATGCGGGCGACGGCCACAAGCTGCGTGCGTCACCGCTCGCGCGGCGCGCCGCGGAAGAAGCCGGCGTCGATATCTCGCATGTGCGCGGCACCGGTCCCGAAGGACGAGTGACCAAACGCGACATCGACAACTTCATTCGCGAACAGCAGCTCTTCAAATTCCGGCGCCTGGTGTCGCCGCGCGAGGGCGCGCCCGGCTCGCGCGAGGAATTGTCCGCAATGCGCAAGACCATCGCCAAGCGGATGGCCCTGTCGAAGCGCGAGATTCCGCATTTCTACGTCACCGTCGAAGTCGCGATGGAAGACGCGGTCCGGCTCAAGGACTCGCTCGAAGCGACCGAGCTGTTCGAGGAAACCGTCACCTACAACGACGTCATCGTGAAGGCCTGCGCGCTGGCGCTCGGCCGCTACCCGCGCATCAACGCGAGCTACGAGGACGAAGGCATCGTCATCCATCCCAACATCAACATAGGAGTGGCAGTAGCGGTCGAAGACGGCTTGATCCTGCCGGTGATTCGCGAGTGCGAGCGCCTGTCGTTGCTCGAAATTTCGCGCGCGGCGCATCGCCTGGTCGCGAAGTCGAGCCGCGGCGGTTTCACCTCAGACGAACTGTCGGGCGCGACGTTTTCGATTTCCAACATGGGCATGCTGGGTATCGAGCACTTCGCGGCCGTCATCGTTCCGCCGCAGGCCGCGATTCTGGCTGTGAGCGCCATCAAGGATCGGCCCGTGGTGCGCAACGGCCAGCTGGCTGTCGGCAAGACCATGATGATGACGGGATCGTTCGATCATCGCATCGTTGACGGCGTCGTAGCCGGCCGCTTCCTCGATGAACTGAAACGCTTCCTAGAAAATCCCGCCAGCTTGTTGCTGTAAGACCCCGCCAGGACTCTACCTGGGCGCGCTTGTTGCGCGACTATAGGTTTCGTCGACGTGCTCTGCGATATGCTGAAAGACTTCGCGCCAGTACGGCGGGTCGATCCCGTCCTCGTCCGCCGTCCGCACGATCACGACCTTTGTCCTTGGCGAGACGAAAATGAACTGGCCATAGGTGCCGATGCCCATGTAGCTGTAATCGCCCTTTTCATCCGAAACTCCCCACCAGAAGTACTTGTAGTAACCGCCCCCGTCCTGCCATCGCGAGAAAGTCTCCCATGGACGATGGTCGTTCGGATCCCTCGTTGTGGACTCGACGACCCATTGCCCCGGAATGATCTGCTTACCGTCCCAGTTGCCGTCATTCAAGTAGAGCCGGCCGAACTTGGCCAGGTCTATGGCTCTGGCGTTGAGCAGTATGGGTGTTATCTCAAACCCATCCGCGTCGCTGTCGATGCTCCAGGTAGCTGGGAATTCCATACCTATAGGCTTCCAGATTTTTTCCTCCAGGTATTGACTGGGCCGGCGATGGGTCGTGCGTTCGAAGATCATGCCGATAAGCTCAACGTTGAAATTGTTGTAGTGGAATGACTGTCCCGGTGGCTCCATGATCTCAAGATCCGATAGCAGTAGTTGGCGGAGATTCGGGTAGTAGCCGGCCAGCACAAACTCGTCCCACGGGAAAAAACCGAGCCGATATTGAATCCCCGATCCCATCGTCACGAGATTCCTGATCGTGACGGCGTCGAAGCCCTGGCCTTTCAACTCCGGCAGGTAGTTTGTGATCGGATCGTCGAGGCTCTTGATATAACCCTCCGAGATCGCGATGCCGACCAGCGCTGAAGTAACGGATTTTGAAACCGACCATGCGGTGCACACGGAGTCTCGCGCGAAGCCGTTGAAATAGTCCTCGTAGAGCACCTGGTTGTCTCTGATAACGATGAATGCATGAGTGGCCGTCGTGCGAAGCAGCTCTGACAGCGCGACATGCTTCACGGTGTCGCCTTCTCTGTATTCCACGGTGTCCGGAACCGCATCGCGGTTGCCCGGCGCGAAGTGAAACGCGTCCGGCGCCTTGTCGATAGTGTGAGACCCATAGTGCCGGTAATCATCGGAACGCGGCGAGAAGGGGAATTGTGCGCCCCACACGAAATAGCGGTAGAGGTATCCCGGTTGTGTCCAGGCGGCGGCGCTCGCGGTAGAGGCGAACAGGAGACCACTCGCGAGAATGGTCGACAGAGCCAGGAGCCCAGCAGCAGGACGCTTGCGAACTAGCATCAGCTTCCTTTTGACCTCACAGTTCGGCGGTCGCGAGACATGGTAGCAGCCCGAGCGTGTCGATCGGAGCTGATGATATATCCAAATAAGGCGATGCCGCCCCCTTTCGAGGGCGGCATCGCCGGTTAGGTCAGTCCGTAAGAGAGCGCCGGGCTATGGCAGCACCACGTAGGCCGATTCGTTGGCCGGCGTGAAGCCGCTGGCGTAGCTCGGGCCCACCGTCCAGGTCGCGGTCGACTGGTTGTACAGCTCCGAGTAATCGTTCTCCGCGCCCGTGCTGCCGCAGACGCTCTCCGCCGTTGAGGTACCGATGGGCGCGGACTCCAGGGTCGGACTCGCTTGCGTGCACGCGCCGCCCGCTATCAGCATCATGGTCTCGTCGCTGCCCGCGACGAGGATGCCTTGTGACGCCCCTTCACGCGCCTGGTTGAGCGAGCCGGTCGCGGTGAAGGTGCCGCCCGTTCCGGTGTCCGGCGCGTACAGGTCGGTCTCAGTCGTTGCCGCCTGCGATAGCGAGGTGATCGATTCGCAGGTCGATGGGTAGGTGCCTACTTCCACATTCACGCCGCCGGGCAGGATCACTTCGCCCGCGTCCGGGCCGACCTCGATCAGGGTCCCGTTGAGCGCCTTCTTCGCGCCCATGTCGTTGGCCGCGAAGCTCCAGGTCTGAGTGCTCGGATTGTACACTTCCGCCGTGTTGAGCGTGGTCGCAACCAGCTCGTCGCTGTTGGCCGGGCAGTTGGCGCTATCAGACTCGATACCGCCGAACGTAACGAGGTAGCCGGACAGCGCGCCGGTGACCACAGCCGGATCCATCGCAACCAGCGAGTTCAGCTCGCGCGGAGTATTCAGGTTCCCGGTGGTCTTGGTGAAGGTCTCACCATTCGGGTTGAACAGGAACGACAGGTTCGACGACACGCCCAGGAACGTGATGACATCGCCGCCCGCCAACAGCACCTGGCCGCCGTCGTTGGGGATCGTCGCCGCACCCTGGTCCAGTATGCCGCACTCAAACGTGTCGGCCGTGGCGAATCCACCTGTTCCGGCGGTCAATCCCGTGCCGGAAGCCGTATAGGTAAACGTGTTGCCGGTCACAGCCTGGCCTGTGGTCCCCGGACCGGTCACGACGTATTCGCCGTCGTAGTCATTGGAGGATAAGGATGAACCCTCCTTTACCGAGGAAATCGTAACGTAGTCACCAACGATCAGCCCCGGCACATTCGCCGTGGTGGTGACGGTTACAGTTGATCCGCTTTCTGATGCCGACACGATGTTCCCGGCTGAGGCGAATCCACCTGTCGCAGCGGCCAAGCCTGAAGAGGAGGCCGTGTATTGGAAGGTGGTGCTCGACGGGATGGCGGTTACGATGAAGACGCCGTTGTATCCGCCAACACTCATGCCGGCGACTGTAACGCTGCTGCCTACGGTCAGGCCGGTCGGATTCGCCGTCGTCATTGTGACGGTTACAGTGGTCGAGCTCTCACTTGCCGACGTAATCGGACTCTCCGGTGTCGGCGCCGCGCAATTTGAAGGAAGCCCTGTCGTGCAGGCCGGCGTCGTCGTAGCGGTCTCGCCCGACGGACATCCCGGAATCTTCGCGCTTATCGGGGTGAAGGCATCAGTGGCCGGATTGTACAACTCCGCCGTGTTGAGCGCGGTCTCGAGCGGCGCTCCAACCTGCGTGGTGGCCGACAGGAATGAGAGACCGGTCGAACCACCCACTATGAGGACCTGGCCGTCCAGTGCGGTGCCGCTGCCCTCGATCAGGGTTGCGGTCGGTCCGCTGCGCGCGATCGTCATCAAGCCGCCGCTGCCGCTGCCGGCATACGTGAATCCCCCGCTGCCACTCCCACCAGTCTGGTTATATAGCTCCGCCGTCTGCAGCGCGGTGCACAGGAAGGCGCCGCTCGTGGCGCCGCTAAACTCTGACGACTGGCAGCTTTCGCCGCCCACGATCAGGGTCAGCCCGTTGGGCAGCGCAACTGTCGCGGCCGACTCGCGCGGAGTCTTGAGCGAGCCCACCGCCTGGAAGGCCGGCGGACTGGCCGTTGCGTTAAAGATCTGTGCGGTGGCGCTCGACACCGTCGAGGTCGACAGTTCGAGCAATCCTTCCAGCTTGCCACCTTCGTCGCCGCCAGCCATCAGGATGTCGCCCGCCTCGGGCCCCGCCGTGCTGGTCGGTGTGGCGGTTGGCGTCGCCGTCGATGTCGATGTCGAGGTAGCCGTCGCGGTGGCGGTGGCAGTCGCGACCGTCGTTGAGGTTGCGGTTGCCGTCGCCGTCACCGTGGGCGTTGCCGTCGCTGTCGACGATGAGGTCGCAGTCGTTGTGGCCGTCGCTGACTGAGTCGCCGTCGCAGTCGCGGTTGCGGTCTGACTGGTCGTAGCGGTTGCAGTCTGAGTGGCTGTCGCAGTTGCACTTGCCGTCTGCGTGGCCGTTGCGGTCGCGGTTGCCGTCTGCGTAGCTGTCGCGGTTGCGGTCGGCGTCGACGAGGCGGTTGCGGTTGCGGTCGACGTTGCGGACGCGGTCGCCGTAGCAGTCCTGGTCGCCGTGGCGGTCGGGGTCGCCGTAGCCATCGTTGCAGTCGGAGTCGCAGTCGGAGTCACAGTAGCCGTGGTGGCAGTCGGCGTCGCAGTCGGAGTCGCCGACGAGGTCGTGCCAAATGCGGTTCCGCTGAGGCTGACGGTCTGGGTTGTCCGCTGCGCGTTGTCGGTAAAGGTCAGCTTTCCGGTTTCGGCGGTTCCGCTCGAATTGCTGTCAGTGGTCGGATTGAAGGTCACCGACACCTGGCAGGTCGAATTCGCCGGCACTGACGCGCCACAGCTATTGGCGGTTATCGCAAACGGCCCGCTGGTCGCTATCGAGGAGAAGTTGACCGCCTGCATATTGGAATTGCTGAGGGTCACCGTCTTTGGCGGCGATACGGTTCCCACCTGTACCTTGCCGAACGCGAGAGAGGTGGGAGACACGGTCGGAGTCGCCAGGTATCCCGCTCCGGACAGGCTGATCGACTGCGTGGTTGGGGTCGCATCGTCGGTGACGACGGCGGTTCCGGTCGTGCTCCCGGTTTGCGTGGGCGTGAAGATCACGCCGAAGGTGCAGGTGCCGCTCGCAGGGACTTCCGTTCCGCTGCACATGTCATTGGTGATGCTGAAGACGCCGGAGGTCGCGATGCTGCTCACGCTGAGTGCGACCTTATTGGGGTTGATCAGCGTGACGGTCTTCGCGGCGCTGGCAACGTCCACCTGCTGGTTGCCGAAGCCGACGCCGGTGGGCGAAAAAGTCGGTTTGACGAGGATGCCCGTGCCCTTGAGACTCACCATTTGCGGGCTATTGTAGGCAGCGTCGCTGATCGTCAGGTCTCCGGTCCGGGTCCCGGTCTGGCTTGGAGTGAACACCACGCTGACCACGCAGTCCGCTTTGGCTGCGAGGTCGGTGCCGCTGCATCCGTCGCTCGAGAGGCTGAAATCTCCCGAAGGCGTGACGCTATCAATCTGCAGCGAAGAAGAGCTGCTCGGGTTGGTCAGAGTTACGTTTTTGGCGGTCGAGGTTGTGTCCACTTCCTGACTGGTGAACGAAAGCGACGTCGGGCTGATGGTCAACTTTGCCGTAGCAGTTGCCGTCGGAGTAGGGGTCACCGACTCCGTTGCCGTGGCGGTCGCAGTTGCGGTGGGACTGCCCGTCGCCGTGGCGGTGGCAGTCGCAGTCGGCGTTGCTGTAGCGCTTGCCGTCGGAGTCGGCGATGCAGTTGCCGTGGCCGTCTGAGTGGCCGTCGCAGTCGCAGTGGCCGTTGCGGTCGCAGTCGCAGTTGCGGTGGCAGTCGCCGTGGCAGTGGCGGTCGGCGTTGCGGTTGCTGTCTCGGTTGCCGTCGCTGTCGCAGTGGCCGTTGCAGTTGCGGTCGCGGTCGCCGTTGGGGTCGCAACCACCGGTGTCGAGGTCGCCGTCGCCGTCAAGGTGGCCGTCGGAGTCGGGGTTGGCAGGAGGTAGATGGCAGGTTCGACCTCGCCGTTCTCGTCGATCAGCGCCGAGTTGCTACCCGACGGCGAGGGCAAGCCGACCTTTAAGTCGAGGACCGGGTCGAGCGCCCCGAGAGCCCCACAGCCGCTCGCCCCCGGGACGGCGAAGGTGGTATCGGCCACTTGCACGCTGCTGACGATGATCGCGTTCCCCGCGCCGCCAAGCTGTGGTGAACTCGTCGACGTCTCCACCAGGTTCAACACGATCGGGTCGGCGTCCGAGCCGATGTAGCAGTTCGGACCGAGGACGGGGTTGTTGAGTTGAATCTTGACCGGCACCGTGACCACGCTGTACGCATTCGGTCCGTCGTCACAGCTGCCAATGGGGCCAGTCGCGCAGAAGAACGCCGTGGTGCCGGTCGGGTCGACGACCGTCGCCGGCGTAGTAGGACCGGCCAGTTCGATCGAGGACGTGACGTCGTTGACCGAGTTAGAGATTCCCGTCAGCCCGAGCAAGCCACCCGGCACCTCCTGGGCGGGACCACCGAAGACCTCGCCATTGGTAGGAGTCACGATCACTTCGGGTCCGAAAAATCCAGCCGAGGTGATGCTGTATGCGCCGAAGTCCACGGTGTCGGGGTTGTTGCTGATCGTCACGGTCGAGTTGCCGATAGTGAGCATGCCGCCGGTGGTCTCGCTGTGTGAGCACAACAAGCCGGTCTGCGAGTCGGCTGGCGCAGTGAAGGTCAGCGGGCACAGGCCGAACTCGGAAGGAGCTCCGGTCACACTAGCCGATGAGACCGTGGCCATGGCAAACCATAGCAGCAGCAGAGTCGTAGTCGCTCTGAGCACCATCGCCGCGAATCTTGCGGCTCGCGCCGTCGCGAACCTGATACTCGCGACAGTTGAATGCAGACCATGAGATTCTCGTGTAGTTCGATTAAACCGGCTCTGTCCCCGAGTCATAACGCCCCTCCCGAATCGTATGAAACAAGCCGAGTCCCCGAATTTCAGGATCGAGAGTCTTACTTCTCGACCTGTAAATTCTTCTCGGCCGCGCGGCTGAAAAGCAGAAAATGTGCCGCTTTAGGGATGGGGTTGAATCAGCTAGTGAACGCGTCTCGTACGTGACGCTATTGGGCTATACGTATTCGTTCGAACGAGAAATTGGGTTGTGTCATGACGTAAGTTTTGGGCCCCTGTGAAAATCTTTTCTATACTTTTTACACGATTCACAGTTTGACGCGTCGTCGAACATAGCAGCGCCACGGGCTTCACGCATCTGGTCTAATACGGGAGGCAGCATCGCGAACGGTTACTCAAGACCGCCGTTCTAGCTCAAGGGCCGGTCCCAGTGAGGCTGATGCTATGCGGGCTCGACGGATCGCTGCCGACGGTCACCGTCATGCTCGCGCTTTCAGCCGCGCCGCCGCCCGTCGGCTTGAATGTCACCGCGATCGTGCACGAGGAACCAGCTTCGGCCGTCGCATCGCACGTGCCGCCGGTCACCGCGAAGTCGCCCGCGTTCGCACCGCTGAAACTCTCGCTCAGCGGCAACGCCACCGTTGACAGGTTGTCAACTGTCACGTTCTCGGTCTTCGACGTCACCTTGGACGTCAGCGTGCCGTACGCAAGCGTAGTCGGAGTTACCGTCGCGGGAATCGTCGGACTGGTGGTGATTGCCACCGTGTAGGGACTCAGCGGGTCGGGACTGTCTGCAATCGATAGCGTCGCTGATTCCGTTCCCAGTGCGTGCGCCGTGAATGTCACATCGAGCGAGCACGAGGTACTTGCTGCAAGTGTCGAAGTGCAGGTACCGCCTGTAATCGAGAAATCGGCGGCGTTGGTCCCGCTGAAGCTTTCGCCGAGACTCACCGGCCGGGTCTGGTGGTTCGTCACGCTGAAGGACTTCACCGCCTTAGACCCGATCTTCACGCTTCCGAAGGCCAGGCTGCTGGTCGAAGTTGTCAGATCGACGATGCCGGTGCCGCTGAGTGCGACATGCTGCGAGCCGATAGTGGCATTGTCGGTCAGCGTCAGCGATGCAGCATGTGCGCCCACCGCGTTGGGCGCAAATGCGACTTCCAGCGTGCAGGAAGTCTTGGGCGCGAGCGTCACAGGGATGGCGCCGCACGTCCCTGCGCCGCTTGCGACATATTCCGGATCGGACGATGTCGCGCTCGCGATGATCAGCGAGTTGATCTTGCCGGTGTTCGCCACCGTCAGGTTCTTTGAGACCGTTTGACCGACCGCGACGTTGCCGAAAGCCGCCGAAGCAGTCAGCGTCATCGAAGTAGTCGGGGTTCCGGTCGGTGTGGCCGTTGCTATGGATGTCGCTGTGGCCGTTAATGAGGCTGTAGGTGTGGGCGTTGTTGTGGTTGTAGGTGTGGCAGTCGCCGTGGATGTAGGTGTCGCAGTCCTTGTCGGAGTGTTTGTAGCCGTACTCGTAGCAGTGGCGGTCGCTGTCGCGGTCCCGGTCGCCGTGGCGGTTGCACTTGCGCTGGCTGTCGTGGTCGCAGTAGGTGTTGGCGAAGTCGATCCGCCACCGCCAAATGCGATCACGTTCGCCGAGTAGGCAGGAAAGGTGTATGAAAAGTTGGTCGATAGCCCCGTCAAGCTGCTGGTCGCGATGTCGGCTGAGCCTTCGCCGGTCTCCGCCGCGTTGTCTTGCGGAATTCCATAGGAATACAAGGTGCCGGCGCTTCCCGGCGTCGCGCCGCTGATAGTGATGTTCGCATTGAGCGCGTTGCTCGCGCTCTTGTTCACCACCAGCAGCGTCAGTCCTCCGTTGGTCCGCTGGGCCGCGCATACACTTAGGAAGGAATAGTCGCTCGCGGAGCTAACCAGCTGGTCGCCGCCGCGCGCGAAGTGTTGCAACAGCCTTTCCACGTAAAATGTCGGATAGGTGTCGGCCGGGCCGGCCGGGTCAGTGCTGTCCGTGATGCCGTAGTCGCCGTACTGGCGCCATCCGTAGAGCAAAGAAGAATTGTTGTTGCCGGTGTCCTGGCCGTTGCGCAGGTCCCACCATGTAACCGCGTTGAACTCGGTGTTCATCGCGGCGCAAATGCTATCGGCTAGGAACAGCCCGTTCACCAAGCTGGTGGTCTGCTTGCCGGGGTTGGAAGAGACCGAGTTGTTCTCGGTGTTGTCCAGTTCGACGCCGGCGGCGGCTGCGCCCAGGTAATCGTTCAGCTGCGTTCGAAGGTCGGCGGCGTCGGTGCTCCAACCGGTGTTGGAAAGCAGCAGTCCCTGGTCGCTCTCACCACCCGGCGACTGCGGATAGCGATGGTAGATCAAAAGATCCGGGGTCACGCCCAGGCTGCGCAGCGTCGCGAGCATCACCGGCGTCCAGCCGTTGTGGGTCACTCCTGTAACCGGATTAACCACCGGATGATTGGTATTGTTCGCATAGCTGTCTTCGCCGGGAACTGCGACGGCGCCAATCTTGATCGTAGGATCGACCGCCTTCATCTGCGTGTAGTACTGCTGGAAGCGCTGCGCATAGGTGTAGGGATCGTGGGCGACAGTGTTAGTGTCAGTCTCCCATGAGCCATAGACCTCGTTGCCTATTTCCCAATACTTGAACCCATAGTGATTGGTGACATTGGATTCCTGGACCCATGCGGCCGCCTCCGCCGGCGTGCCTGACCCATAGTCGGCAGTAACGAAGACTTGTGCGCCGATGGCGGTCGCAACCTGCGCGAACTGGTCGAACGACGTGGCCCATTGCCAGGTGTTGCTGTCTGTTGTGTTGGTGGCCCAGTGATAATCGTCGGAGAGCGAACCGCCGGGGAAGCGCAGCGCGCCAGCGCCCATCTCGGTCAGCAGATTTTTCGTGTTGCTGGTATCAAGGTCAGCGTCCCAGACCGCGGTGTTGACTCCGAAATGGCGCGCATCGACGACGCGGACGGCATCCGCCGCGTTCACGGTAACGTTCACCACGCTCGGCGGCGGTTGCGCCGTGATCGAGATGGTGTCGACGAAGAACGTCGGCTGCGTCGTACCGCTGCGATCCTGGATCCAGAAACCGTCCATGTCCGGCTGGTTCTGCACGCCCAGCGCGGACAGCGGGATGCTGACTTGCTGCCACGTGTTCGCCGCGAGGGCCGGCAGCGTGACCACGGTCTGCGCCGCGCCGTTGAGCGTCGCCTGAACTTGCAACAACTGGCCGCCGCTCGTGCCGCCGTTGATCCAGAAAACCAGGTCCGCGTAGATACCAGAATCGAACGGGGTCTGATGCAGGTAGAGCGCCTGGTACGGGCCCGCGCTGACACTGATCGAATCGCTGCCGGACTGCACAGGCGAATTATTGCTGAGATCGACGGTAGCCCAGCTCCAGTTCTGCCATCCGTTGACGAGCGCGTCCGTGTAAACCGCCTGATCAGTTTGCGCCCGCGCGAGTGCAGGGATCGCAAGGCAGCAAAGCAGCGTCATCAGGATCGGGAGCCACGCCCGCGCCATCCGCAATGTCACATTCCGCATCATATTTCTACAATATGTACAGTAAGGCGCGGCGCCGAGCAAAGCGTCAAAAAAGGGAACCCTCTCGCCTCTTCCCGCCATGGCAATCGCGCCTACGCGATGCTCTAATTCGCGCATTAGTCTCGGCCAGCATGGACCCTCAGAAGGACTTAGTCTTGCCAAATTCCCGCTGTGATCTTTTCGATCGTCAAGTGAAGGGATGCGTATGATTGTCGACTGGATTTACAACAATCCAACCTGGCTCTGGGGCCCCATCCTGATCGCGATCTTCATTGCGGCCGGGTGCGGCGGATTGTTGGTCTTTCATCGATTGGTTCATGTCAAACTGCGCAGGGCTCACAACGATCTCGCGGGGTTCACCTTTGCAATCGTCGGCGTCCTGTACGCAGTCCTGCTGGCATTCATCGCAATCGCCACGTGGGAATCTTTCAGCAAGGCGTCTGACATCGTTGAGAATGAATCGGACTATGCCGGCGGCATGTACCTCGACACTGCGGGCTTGCCGTATGCCAAGGGCCAGGAGATTCGCGACGCGCTTGCGAAATACGTCAGCGTCGTCATCGACATCGAATGGCCGATCCAGAGGACCGGCAAGACGCCCGACCAGGGATGGAAGCCGCTGCGTGACCTCGCGACCGCGATCGCCACGATCCACCCGCAGAATTCGGGTGAAGCGGTGATCGAAACCGAGATGCTCAGGACCTGGAACCTGCTCTACGACGCGCGCAGCGCCCGGCTGTCAGCGGTGCAGGGGCACATTCCGGGCGTGATCTGGGCGATCGTCTTTTTCGGCGCGGCAATCACGACTGGCTACACCTATTTCTTCGGCTACGAAAACTTCGGCATGCATATGGCGATGACCGCCACGCTCGCCGCGACACTCGGGCTGATCATCGTGGTGATCATAGCTCTCGACTGGCCGTTCCGCGGCGAGATAAGCGTATCGCCAGCCCCGTTCGTAATGACTCAACAATCCTGGACCGAAGCGCCAATCAATAGAAAATAAAGAACAGGTCATACCACCGGTTGTGGTCCGGCGGCGGCTATGGCACCAAGGGTAGGTAGTGCGTCATGATGCACTACCCAAGGGTAGTTTCGTTCCTGTCAAAATTGTTGATCGTTCAAGCCAAAGGGCGATGAAGTCGAGTCCGATGCGTCCGGGCGACCGCGCAAGGCGCGCATGCGCTCGAGGGTATAGAGCGCGCGGTACAGGTTGCGCTTGGTGGATCGTTCGTAGCGGACGATTTTGTCGATGTCGGAATCGGCCGGCAGAATGAAGGCATCGAGGCCGGCGCTGTGGAGTTTGCGGGCGGTGCGCTGGCGAGCGGCTTGTCGATCGTAGCCCATGATGGCAGCCATCGCCTCGCTGGGGACTCGGTCCTGGCCGCGCGGCGGTAGTCGTCTTCCTTGACCCAGGACTCGCGACATTCGTAACGCAGCAATCGACGGATGCGCCAGCAGCATGCGGCGACCTCGTCGACCAGGATGCGTTCAAGGGAGGATTGGGGCTGGTACTCCTCGAGCAACGCGTCGAGGATCGAGTTGAATTCTTCGACGCGAGCGGGGCCGTCGAGTACGAGGTTCACGACATCGCAGGAGAAGAAGCAGTGCTTGAGGGCGTTGAGACGCGCGGCCGCCTTGCCTTCGGATGTGCGGGGGCCGGTGCATTTCTGGGCGTTGGCGCGACGCGCCGCAAGTCGGCGCGGCGAAAGTGCGGGCGGTTGGTCATAGGGCGAGGCGGTCGAGGGTGGGGAATCGTGATTGTTGTTCATACTGATCCGTAGCACGCTGGGCACGAGGGGATAAGGCTGAACAGTTCATCCCTGAACTAAAAAAGCCGCGCTTTTCGGCGCGTTAGCTGAAGGCTAATTTGCGTGCTCAGCGATAAACTTCGCGCGCTGATACAACTCGTCGAAGGTGACGATCTCTGGATTGGATATGCTGCGCCTCAGCAACTCAAAACTGGTGCGCTTCGCGTTATCGTCAAGCTGATCGAGCTGGCCGATAACAAGGATTCCCTTTGGCTGCGTGGTGAAAATTGATTGTCGTTGAAGCGCTTCTGAATTGGACTCACTCCGTGAACCTTCTATTTCCCACTTCCGACAGTTCGCCTGAACCTGCGCAATAGCTCCAGCCAGTTCATCGCTCGCGGGCCACGCACCTGTTCTGTAGATTCGAGATTTGAGCAGTTCGGTGTCAGGTCTTTTGATTTCAACGAGCACAGTGAACTTCAGCTGGCCCTCGGTTGTGGCAAGATAATCCCCTTTCTGTCCGCCTTTCCCGTGGACATCGCCGCCGCCGTACTGAGGTTGCGCAACGATCTGCTTTAAAAATACGTATTTCAGCCCGTATCCGAATATCCATTTATTTCGCTCGAAAAACATTTGCCAGTCGTCCTCGGAGAAACTTCCTTCTTCGAGGCGACGGCGAAACTCCAAAGAAACCCGCGCCCGCTCAGCGGCGATACGTCCGTACGAGAGTGTAGCGGCCAAATCAGGTTGAGCTGATTCAAGGGCTTGCCAGATTTCGCTTCCACGCTGCTGACTGAGGAGCGACTTAATTATCTGAGCACGATCGTGATCAAGGTGGATCAGCTTGTCAGCTTCAGTGACCGTAAGCTTGGTATGCCCGGAGCGAACGCCGCCACTCGTGCTGATCGCGTAGAAATCGTCGAGGCAATTGCTCAACCGCAACGTAGTTGCGCTGTCCAAGTGCAGACAAACTCCCTCGCCTGCCTTCAATTTGCTTAGCGGCTCCGTTGAGATGTCTTCCCACTCACCGCCAGATAGGCATCGTTGATGAATTAGCGTGAGTTTGACTCCCGCTTCCGGCAACCGTTCGTTATCAACGATTTCGGGACGCGCAACCAAGCGCGTTTCGCTGGTTTGCCGTAATATGACGTCGGCAAGGCGCGCTGATTGCCGCGAGGTGCTCTCCATTTCATAGTCGCGGGTCATGATGGTCTCCCACCGGCTGTTTTCCTGACTAGTCTGAATGACAAGCGTACTCTCGCCGAGATGCCCCCTCCACCTTCCGACTCCCGCGAGGCCAACTGCCCTTACTCGACGCCACATTTCGGACAATAATGAGTTAAATCCTGGAAGGACTTCATCTTGGCTGATTCTCGGTATGACCTTGTTGTGATTGGTTCCGGGCCTGGCGGTTATGTTGCTGCTATTCGGGCGGCGCAGCTTAAGATGCGCGTTGCTGTGATTGAGCGGGACCGGCCTGGGGGCGTTTGTCTTAATTGGGGGTGTATTCCTTCGAAGGCGCTGCTTAATTCGGCGGGCGCGATGGATACTATTCGCGGCGCATCGAAAGAGCATGGGATCGAGACTGGAGAGATCAGGTTCGACTTTGCGAAAGTGATCGCGCGGTCGCGGGCGGCGGCGGAGAAGCTGTCCAAGGGCGTGCTCTACCTGTTTCGGAAAAACAAAATCGATTACTTCGAGGCCGACGCCGTCGTCACCGGGCCACATTCTGTTTCGCTCAAGCAAGTCGAAGGCAAAGCTGCGCCGGCGGTTGCCGCGCTCGAAGGCGAGCGCATTCTGATTGCGGCCGGGTCTGGCGAGCGGCTGTTCCCGGGGATGAAAGTTGGCGACGGCGTCGTCACCAGCAAGGAAGCGCTGGTGCTCGACACGATGCCGGCGAGCGTGGTCGTGATAGGGGCCGGTGCGATCGGACTCGAGTTCGGCTACTTCTACAGCGCGTTTGGTGCGAAGGTCACGATCGTCGAGCTGGAAAAGCAGATGCTCCCGGGCTTCGACGCGGAAGTCGCCGAAGAGCTGCGCCGCGCGTTCGTCAAGCGCGGCATCACCGTGATGCTCGGGCATGGCTACAAGTCGATGGCGCGCAAGGATGGCCTGTGGTCGGTCGCGGTGACCGCAGATGGCGCCGAAAAATCCGTCGATGCCGAGGTCGTGCTGGTCGCGGTCGGCCGCACGCCGCTCAGCCAGAATATGGGGCTCGAGAAACTTGGGATCGAGCTCGAACGCGGCGGCTTTATCAAGGTGAACGACTCGTTCCAGACCAGCATCGCAAGCATCTATTCGATCGGCGACGTAATCCGGCCGCCGCTGCTCGCGCACAAGGCCAGCTCCGAGGGTATCGCGGCGGTGGAAATCATGGCGGGTGTGCGCGAGCCGGGCTTCGACCTGCTCGCGATCCCCGGATGCATCTACTGCGAGCCCGAAGTTGCGACGGTGGGACTCAGCGAGGCGGAGGCCAAGGCGCGCGGTATCGACGTGAAGGTCGGCAAGATTCCGTTTCGCGCGATGGGCAAGGCGGTCGCGATTAGCGAGACCGCGGGCTTTGTGAAAATCGTCGCAACCAAACAGTATGGCGAAGTTATCGGATGCCAGATTATCGGACACGCCGCCACCGACATCATTTCCGAAGTCGTGCTCGGCAAAGCGCTCGAGACCACCGTCACCGAAATCGGCAAGACCGCGCATCCGCATCCCACGATGTCTGAGGCGATCATGCAAGCGGCTTTGGCGGCGGATGGTGAGGCGATAGACTTTTAGCTGGCTTAAGAGAAGAGACAGAATCTTGAATCGCTCGCATAGCTCGCTGAATTTGGACCCTCACCTTGATCCTCTCCCTTGCAGGGAGAGGGGAAGACTGCTGACGATCGCAGAGCTGGGTGTGGTCGATTACGACGCGGCGCTTGCGATGCAAACCGCGATGCTTGCGGCGCGGATCGACGGCAGAATCGGCGACACGCTCCTGTTGATGGAGCATCCGCACGTCATCACGCTCGGGCGCGGCGCCGATGAGCGGTTTATCGTCGGCAATACAGATGACGTGCAGATTCGGCGCGTGGCGCGCGGCGGACAGGTGACCTATCACGGTCCCGGACAGTTGATCGGTTACCCGATTCTCAAGCTCGAAGGGCGCGACCGCGACGTGATGAAGTATCTTCGAAGTCTCGAGGCGGCGATGATCGACGCGCTCGCAAAATTCGGTATCGACGCCGGACGCCGCGACGGGATGACCGGCGTCTGGGTCGGGACGCGCAAAATTGGGTCGATTGGCGTCGGTATCAGGCGCTGGACGACGTGGCACGGCTTCGCGCTGAACGTATCCACCGATCTGAGCTACTTCGACTCGATCGTGCCGTGCGGTATCGAAGGATGCCGCATGACGTCAGTCTGCGAATTGACGAATCGCGCGGTGTCGGTGCGCGAGTTCGCCGCCGTGATGCGTGAGAGTTTCCGCCGCGTGTTCAACTACCACGAAATTTTTTCAGTGAGCGCGTCGCGGATGATGTCGGCGCCTCAAACGATGGCTGGCGATGGCTGAACGAAAGCATCCCGACTGGATTAAAGTTCGCGCGCCGGTGTCGCACGAATATTTCCGCACCAAGGCGATTCTCGGCGAGCTCAAGTTGCATTCCGTTTGCCAGGAGGCGTGCTGCCCGAATATCGGCGAATGCTTTTCGCATCGCACGGCGACCTTCATGCTGATGGGCGACGTGTGCACGCGCAATTGTCCGTACTGCGCGGTCGCGCACGGCAAAGTGCGCCCGCTGGATGCTGACGAGCCGCGGCGAATCGCGGAGGCGGTGGCGCGCCTCGGGCTGCAACATGTCGTCGTCACGTCGGTGGATCGCGACGACCTGCCCGATGGCGGCGCCGCGCATTTCGCGGCCACAGCGCATGCGATCAAAGCGAATCCCGGGCCGGCGCGCGTCGAGGTGCTGGTGCCGGACTTCCAGGGCTTGTTCGCGAGCGTCGAGACGGTGGTGCGCTCGCCGATCGATATCTACAACCACAATATCGAAACGGTGCCGAGCCTCTATCGCGCGGTGCGGCCGGGCGGGAACTACGAGCGCTCGCTCGACGTTATCCGCCATGCGAAAGATTTCGCGCGCCGGCTCGGCAAGCCGATGTTCACCAAGGCGGGCGTGATGCTCGGGCTTGGCGAGTCAAACGCGCAACTGCTCGACGTGATTCGCGACCTGCGCCGCGTCGAGTGCGACATCCTGACCCTCGGGCAGTATCTGCGGCCGTCGGCGGAGCATGTTCCGGTGGCGCGCTACGTGCCGCCGGCGGAGTTCGCGGAGCTGAAGACGGCAGCGCTCGCGATGGGGTTCCATCACGTGGAGTCGGGGCCGCTGGTGCGCAGCTCGTACCACGCTTGGGAACACGTTCAGTAGGGGGAAGGGGAAATCACTTGATTTAAATCTGAAACCCGCCGTGGGTTTCACGCTTCCTTGGGCAGGGGTGACCCCTGCACCCAGTACTAAAAACGGCGCGCCGCGGTACATCTGTCCCGCGGCGCGCTCATCGTCAAATTACAGTTGAAACCGAGCTCAGCTTACCACTGTTCCTCGTGGAGCTTCTTGACCTCGTGATCGCGGGTCTGCAGGTATGCGTCCTGCACCGCACCGTATAGGTCGATCGCATAACGATCGGCTTCCTCGAATTGGTTCATGTGCAGCGAGCGATAGTTCACCGCTTCGACCGCGCGCTGCCCGGCGGCCACCGTGACCGATATCCAGGTCGGAACCAGGTAGTTCAGCGGATCCATCGCACCGTCCGCCACCAGGCCGACCGTGTCGCCAACCGTCGAAGGCCCGAAGAACGGCAGCATCAGGTATGGGCCGGTCGGAATATCGTAGTAGCGAATCGTCAAACCGAAATCGTTGGGATGCTCCTCGATTCCGAACCACGAGTCGGCGGGATCGAAAAAGCCGGCCACTCCCAGCGTCGTGTTAATTCCAAAGCGGGCGACTTCGTCGGTGGCCTCGATCAGCTTGAGCTGAAACAGGTTGTTGGCGAGCCGCGGGATCACGCGGACGTTGTCAAAGAACCTACCGACGCTCTCACGCACTGGCTGCGGCGCGATGACCGAGTATCCGCTGGCGACGGGGCGCAGTACCCAATCGTCGAGTTTGAGGTTGAAGGTGAACATCGGCTCGTTGAATCCGGAGAACGGATCGGAATAAACGCCCTGATTGTTCTCGCCCGGCGGTGGTTGAACAGCCGCCGCCGATTGGGCGGCCGGGTTTTGCGACAGCGGAGCAACGTCCTGGCATAGCGCCGGAGTCGCAAACGAAACGACCGCGAGCAGGGACGACGCGAGCATCATCCAACGTGCGCTTGTCTTTTCGATTTGTTTCGAACCAGGTCTCATTTATGTCTCCATGGCGGTATCGCCTTTTAGTAGTGTCCCCCAAAAAGCGTATCTCTCCTGACCCGTCGAATCCATACTTGCTAGTGGTTCGCCAGGCTTGCCGCAAGGGCCGCCTGTTTACTCTTGAGATCCCTGATCAAAGTGTCGTAGCCCGAGTTGTTCATCACACGATTAAATTGGTTGCGGTAATTTGCGATGATGCTAATCGAGTCTACGGTAACGTCGTAGATCTTCCAGGTGCCGCCCTCCTGCACCAGGCGGTAGTTCACGTGGATCGGGTCCTTGCCGTTCGGCTCAATGATATCGGTGTTGACTTGCGCGTATTGCGGCCCGTCGTTGGTCGACTTCAGGAAGGCGACTTGCTGACCGCGGTAGTCGTTGATCTTGCTCAGGTATGAATCCTCGATGAAAGCGACGAACGCGTTGGTGAACTCCTGCTGCTGAGCGGGCGTGATCTGCTTCCAATGATAGCCGAGCGCCGACTTCGCCATCTCGGTGAAATCGAAGCTCTCGGCCACGATTTGGCGAAGCTTGTCCTGGCGCTGGGCCAGCGGTGTCTGATTGTCGCGCAGGACCTCGAGCGCCTGGTCGACGGTGCTCTTCACCACCGGCATCGGATCGTCGGCCCAGGCGCGCGCGACGAGTCGCGACGGCGCGAGGATTAGAACGATCGCGGCCGTCAACGTGAGTATCGCGACTGCGCGGCGCCGGATGAATTGCTGCATATAATTTCGCGTCATCATGTTTTCCACTTTCTTCGATCGCTGGTTACTTCGCCGAGGTTGCGGACTTTTTGGCTGCGTTGGTGTCGGCGCAGTTGCAGTTCGAGTTTGAGTTCGAAGATTTCGAATCCTTCGAGGAGTCGCTGCTGCTGTTGTTGCTGCTGCCGGAACTGTTGATCAACTGGCCGATAGCGTCCTCGAGCACGAATGCCGACTGGGTCTGGCGAATCGTGTCCCCACTCTTGAGGTAATGATCGCTCGGGCCAAGCTGGATGGACACGTACTTGTCGCCGATTATGCCGCTGGTCTTGATCGCGGCGATCGCCTGGTCATCGATCTGGACGCCCTGGTTCACTCGCAATGCAACTCGCGCCCGATAGTCCTTTATCCCAATATCCACCACTTTACCGACTTGCACGCCGGCCAGTTGCACCTGGTCGCCGGTCTTCAATCCCGAAATATTATCGAAACTTGCGTACAGGGTGTACCCCGGCGGCGGGAACAGAGAGAGCTTGCCCAGCGAGAGCGACAGAATCGCCAGCGCGACAATCCCCAAAATCGCGAAAATCCCGACGATCAGCTGTGTGGTTCGAGTTGCGTACATAAATGTTCGTTTCAGCCCGCGAGGGCTGTTTCATTCTCCTCGCCGGATGCTTTGCCAGCCAGAAACCGCTTGAAAACGTCGTCGTCGGCCGCCATCACCTCGGCCACGGTGCCGTTGAGATGAGTCCGGCCATTATGGAGAAACGCGACGCGGTCGGAAACCTGGAAGACCGCGGGCACGTCATGACTGACCATCACGACAGTGAGCTGGAAACTCTCCTGCGTGTGCCGGATAAGTTCGTGAATCGCGCCGGTCCGAGTCGGATCGAGGCCGGTGGTCGGCTCGTCGAGCATGAGAATTTTCGGGCGGCGCACCAGTGCGCGCGCTAGCGCCGCGCGCTTCTGCATCCCGCCACTCAGCTGAGAGGGAAACTTGGCATCCATGCCCTCCAGCCCGACCGCTTTGAGCGTTTCATGCACGCGGTCGGCGATCTCGTCGCGAGAGAGCTTGCTTTTCTCGACCAGCGGGAACGCGACGTTGTCGAATATCGGCATCGAGTCGAACAGGGCGCCGGCCTGAAAGAGCATCCCGAATTTCTCGCGCACGGCGTCCAGCCCTCGTCCGCCAAGCTTGGTCACTTCGACGCCGTCGATCACGATGGTGCCCGAGTCGGGGCGCATCAGCAGGTTGAGATGCTTGAGAAGCACGGTCTTGCCGGAGCCGCTGGGACCCACGATGGTGGTGATCTTTCCGGCGGCGAAATCGAGCGTGACGCCGTCGAGCACCTGCTGGCGGCCGAAGCGCTTGCGAAGATCGCGCACCTCGATCGCGTTCCCGGTGCCGCCGGGGGCGCTCCCCGCATTGCCGTCGCGGCGGTTGGTTTCAGTTTCGCTCATGATTCGTCAAATCGATCGGCGTCATCACAAAAGTATTGATCCGAGAAAATAGTCGAAAGCAAGAATCAGCACGCTGGACAGCACTACCGCTTCGGTGGTGGCGCGGCTGACCCCGGTCGCCATCCGTTCGGCGTGATATCCCTTGTAGCAACAGACCCACATTACGATCACGCCGAAAACCAGGGCTTTGTAGAGGCTGATCATCACGTCGTGGCCAGTCATGTTGGCGGCGATACCGTTGAAGTACGCGCCCGACGGCGCGCCCATCAGGCCGACGCCTACCGCGTAGCCCCCATAGATGCCGATCACGTCGAAAATCGAGGTCAGCAACGGGAAGCTGATCACCCCCGCCAGCATGCGCGGCGAGACCAGGTATTGCACGGGGTTGATAGCCATCACGGTGAGCGCGTCGATCTGTTCGGTGGATTGCATCGAGCCGAGCTCAGCCGCCATCGCGGAACCGGCGCGCGCAGTTATCATGATGGCGGCGAGTACGGGGCCGAGCTCGCGCACCAGCACCAGCGCGACGACTGTCCCGAGCGCGCCTTCGGAGCCAAAGCGGCGCAGCGTGGTGTAACCCTGCAGACCCAGCACCATGCCGGTGAAACCGCCGATCAGGACGATGAGAAAGAGCGAATCGGCCCCGATGATTCGAATCTGGCGAATCCACAGGCGCGGCTTGAACGGCGGGACGAACACATAAAACACCGTGCCCAGCAAAAAAAGGACGAACGTGCCCAGCTGGACAACGCCGTCGAGCACAAGCGCGCCGAGCCGCTCAATCATTTCCACGATCGACATCAGTCCGTTGTTTTCAATTTTTAGGTTTTAGCTTTTACTGGTGAGCAATGCCGAGCCGGGCCAACTGGTTTTGCGTATGCGTGGCGGACCCGGCGCGCTCGAACTCGGCGAGATCGGCGATCACGTCGAGATCCAGCGCGGGCCGCGCAAGTCGCAGCACTCTAGCTGGAACACCGGCGCTGCGGCAATCGTCCAGATGCCGCACCAGGCTCATTCGACCGAATCGAGTGGGCACGGCGTCGGCGGGTGAGCGGCAAATGATGTTGGTGCCGGAGAAATCGCGCGAGGGAACCAGCACGGCGCCGCGTCCGGAAGGCATCGCGCCGAGGACTGCGTCGATGTCTTCGGCGGCGACCAGCGGGATGTCGGACAGCACCGTGCAGACGGTTCGCGCGCCATTCGCGATCAGCTGGGAGGTCGCAAGCGCGACGGCGACGTTGAGGCCGCGCGGAAATTCCTCGTCGATTGTGAGTGCGCCGGCGGACCGCGCCATCGCAAGCAGGCCCGCGTCCGACGTCACCACGGCGACATGACCCGCGCCGGCGCCGAGCGAGGCCGCCAGCACGTCGCGAAACATCGCCTCGGCCAGCGCGCGGCGCTCGCCGGGCGGCAGGGCGGCCGAGAGCCGGGTCTTGGCGAATTCGAGTTGCTTGGCGGCGATCAGGATACAGCGCACGGCGTATCTTTATATCGCAACGAGCGAAACCGTCCAACGGAAAGTTCACCGCACGACGACGATTCGACAGGAAGGGAAGTGAGGCGACGTTTGCGAGCGAACGAGGTAAAAATTACCTGCTTCGCAGCGTCAAGCGCACCGAGTCGAGACCGGCCCTGAACGCTTGACACGGTTTCCCTGCTAACTTCAACATAAATTGTAGATTTTTCCGCTTTTGGTCCGATCATTGCACATCGAACAGGCGCTTCCCGGAGGAACCGAGGCGATGAACAGGAACCGAAACTCGACGACCCGCATCGGGGCGATGATCGCGGCTGCCGCGATGATCCTGATAGCGGCGGGATGCCATCACAAGACCGCCGACGATTTTCTGGCCGAAGGCGACGCCGATATGCAGGCAACCAAGCTCGCCGACGCAGAGACGGCGTACGGCGAGGCGGTGAAGCTCGCGCCGAACGATCCGCGCGTCCATATCGCGCTCGGTAATCTCTACATCTTCGAGCACAAGTCTGGCGACGCGCAAATCGAGTTCATGAAGGTCCTCGAGGTCGATCCGAAAAACGCGGCGACCCATGTCGCGCTCGGCAATCTATATGGCGATCAGAACCAGCTTGGACTGGCTGAAAATCAATACCGCGCCGCAGTCGCGCTCGAGCCGGACCGCTCGAACTACCACCTCGATTTGGGCGAGGTACTGAGAAAGGAAGGCAAAACGGCCGAGGCGGAAGATCAAATCCGCACCGCCATCGGACTCAACCCCAAGGACGCAAAGGGCCACCTGGCGCTGGCCAATCTGCTCGCGTCGGAGCCGGGGCGCATGAACGAAGCCAACGCGGAGTTCGATGAAGTGCGGGCGCTCGATGCCAAGCTGATGCCCGCGCCCGCCGCGGCGGCGACGACCGCCAGCGTGGCGCCCGAGGGAGCCGCACCTCCGGCACCGGCAGCAGCGGCATCGGCCGCGGGAGGCGCCGCTCCGCAGGTCAAGCCGCTCAACAAACTTTTCCTGTTGACGAAAAATTCGCCGGTATATCAAAATCCTGACGAGACCAGCGCCGCCATCGGACAGGTGCGCCGGCGGAAGTACGTTCACGTCACCGGTATCGCGGGCGATTACCTCCAAGTCAAACTCAAGAATGGAATTGTCGGCTTCATACCGGTAGCGGCCGCGGAATAGACACGCGCGGATCGGGTGAAATTTATTTTTACTTTTTCGAGGTAAGGGGCGATGGCAACTACCGATATCGTCACGCGTGAAGCAAGCTATACGGGCCGTGCGTGTGCGCTGAAAGCCTTTGTCGCCGAGCCGGCGGGAGTCATGTCGTCGCCGGCGGTGATCGTCGTACAGGAATGGTTGGGGCTGAACGAGCACATCCGCGATGTGGCGCGGCGGCTGGCGCGCGAGGGTTATTTCGCAATCGCGCCCGACTTGTACTCGCGCCAGGGCCACAAGGTCGCATCCGAGCCCAATGAGGCCGCGCGGCTGATGGCGGACTGAAGAAGGAGGACGGTATCGCGGACCTCCAGACTACGGTGGAATGGCTGCGGGCTCAGGAACACACCCGCTCAACGCGCATCGGCATCACGGGATTTTGCATGGGCGGCAGCTACGCGCTGCTGTTGCCGTGCGAGAGCGGAGAAATCGCGGCGGCGGCGCCGTTCTATGGAGAAATACCGCCGGACGAAAAACTCAAGCAACTCGGCTGCCCGATTTTTTACGCATACGGCGAGAACGACGGATGGATTCAGCGATCCGACGTCGACCGGCTGGCGGCGGCGCTCAAGAAGTTCGACAAGCGGGGCGAGGTCAAGGTCTACAAGGGATGCTCGCACGGATTTTTCAACGACACGCGCGCCGACGTCTATCGCGCCGCCGAAGCGGCAGACGCGTGGGAGCATACGCTAAAGCTGTTCGCCGCAAATCTGAAGGGGTGAGTTCGCGCGGTCCCTATATCTTCACGGTCTCGAGGCCTGGAATTTTCGCAAAGCTCCTGAGGTCTCGCGTCGCAACGCGGTAATCGTGCGCCATCGCAGTCGCGGCGATCATCAGATCGTGCGCGCCAACCTGTCGGCCGGCGCGATCCAATTCGGCCGAAACGGCTGAGTGGACACGGGCAACGGAGAGATCGAACTCCAGCACAGTCATTTGCGCGAATATCGTCTCGACGTAGGCATTGCGGCGTTCTCGTTGTGCGATAGTTCGCGCGCGGTGCAAACCGTATAGCAGCTCCGACGCGGTCACCGCGGACAGCGCGAGAGGTTCGCCGCCGAGCATTGCGAGAAGGTCCGTCAGATCGATCCGGCCGCGCTCGCCGGCGATAAAGACGCTGGAATCGATCAGCGCGGCCACTTTGGCTTCTCGGCTCTCGGCTGTTTTCGAACATGCCGCTCGACTGTGTCCAGATATTCTTTGTCGGGATGCGGCACGGATCGGAGCAATTCGACAAGTTCACGTCCCGTGAAGGTAGCGGTGCGCACGGGCACGATCTCGCACACCGGTTCGCCGCCTCGTTTCACGACGAAAGTCTCGTTGCGATATCGCACGCGGTTCACAACTTCTGAAAATCGCCGAGCCGCGTCCGTGGCTGAGATTTCTGATTTCATGATTATTTGATTTTATGACAACAAGACCGAGTCGGCAACAGCGATCAGGCCGCCAGGGCGAGAGGATCGAGATGCGGGCCGGTCAGGTAGTGCAGGCGGCCTTCGTCGGGGGCGCGCTCCCGGAGCCATCGTGCGACGATCGTCATCGCTTCGAGCTCGCCGCGCTCTACGGATTTCAGTTTGTATCGCTCATAGTTGCCCGCGACGAATTCCGACACCTCGCGCCCGCCTTCCTCGCCTTCCAGCATCCGCGTCATCGCAAGCCGTCCCGACAGCACCACGTGCGCCGCGCGATCGCTCCCTTCGCCCGTCACGATCACGAGATTGTTTTCCGTGACCACTTCGCTGAGGCGGGTCGCGCGATGCGCCAGCGTCGTCAGCGCTTCGAGATGATGCCGAAAGCGCGCGGCCTCCTCGAAGCGCATGGCAGCCGCGGCCTGGTCGCGCGCCCGCGCCAACTCGCCCAGCAGCGGACCGCTGCGTCCGCGCAAAAAACCAACTGCGCGCCGCACCCGCTCCGCGTATGCGTCCGCGTCGATACTCAAATTGCACGGCGCGGTGCAGTGACCCATCTGCCCGTAGATGCACGGCGAAAAATCCTCGCGCGGCGCGAGCTTGCCGCCGCATGTGCGCAGGCCAAGGATTTTCGACAGCGCACGCACCGAATGCTCGATGCCGCGCCGACCGATGAACGGCCCGAGATGCATCACGCCGCGCCGCGCGCTCATCTTGGTGGAAATAGTCACGCGCGGAAACTCGTCCATCATGTCGAGCTTGATCAAATACGCCGGCGCCGCCGACTTGAGCATCCGGTTGTACGGCGGTTTCAGCTCGCGGATAAGCCGCGCTTCGTCGAGCGCCGCCTCCAGCGGCGAGCGCGTCACTCGCGTCTCGATTTTGTAAACGTGCGAGACGAGCTCCGCCGTCCTGGCCTTCACTGCCGCCGTGAAGTATGAGCTCACCCGCTCCCGGAGCCGCCGCGCCTTGCCGATGTAGAGCAGGTCGCCGCGCTCATTGCGCATCAGGTAGACGCCGGGCGCGTGCGGCAGCGCCGCGATTTCGTCGGGCGGCACGTGACGCTCGATTCTCCTGCCCGCAACTCCGCGATGATGGTCGTCGAGCAGCCGATCCAGCCGCGTAATTCCCATCCGCTCCGCCATCTCGAGAAAAATCGAGAGCAGCTCCGCGGCCATCCGCGCGTCGCCGAGGCCGCGATGCCGTCCTTCGAGCGAAAGCCCGAAATGTCCCGCCAGCAGATCGAGCCGGCGACGCTTGAGCGATGGCATGAAGCGTCGCGACATCCGCAGCGTGCACAGCACAGGGTTGCCAAGCCCGATACCGAAGATTCGCCTGTATTCGAAGTCTAAAAACCCGAAATCGAAGGACGCATTGTGCGCGACCATCACGCGGTCGCCCATGAACTCGCGAAACGCCGGCAGCACCTCTTCGATGCGCGGCGCCTCGCGAATCATCTCGGTCGTGATCGACGTGAGCCCGGTGATGAAGCGCGGCACGACACCGCCATGCGGGCGCACCAGCGTCGAGAAAGTTTCAGTGAGCCGCTTACCGACCATTCGGTAGGCGCCGATTTCGATGATCGTGCCGGGGCCGGCGCGTCCGCCCGTCGTTTCCAAATCGACGACCGTGAACTCGGCCTGTTCGAGCCCGACTCGCAGCCGGTCGCTCTGCGCAAGCCGCCACTGCGCCGTGTCGGCGTCGAAGATGAAATTCGGATCGCCGTCGAGTATCTGGCGGACGAGTCGCGCACCGAGCTCAGGGTCGGCGCCGGCTCCGCTCAGCAGCAGCCCGACGAGTTCGCTCGCGTCCGCACCCGCAGGCCGCGAACAGAGGAACTGGTAAAGCTTCTGCTTGGCCGAAATGCCGAAAGGACGCTGATTAGCGCCCGGTATTCCCACTTCCTCCACCGCTTACCCCTTCGTCCTTTCTTCGCTTTAGCAGGGGCGCACCGCGACCGCAACGGCAGGGAGCGAAATTCACGCGATTGAATGTGAAACCCGCGGTGGGTTTCACGCTTCCTTCGGCAGGGGTGACCCCTGCACCCAGTACTAGGAGAAGATGCGGGACTGCGTCCCTGTTAGAAGGGTTGGGCGCGGAGCGGTCGTTCCCTCTCCCGTTGTGGGGAGAGGGTTAGGGTGCGGGACGACTGTGCGGCGCGATTGTCTGTTGCGCCGTACATTCTGACGGAGCATCAGCGGCACCATCGTGTATAACCTGATTTCTCGATGCCACGCGACGCCATGAAAGACGAACTCGCGCGTTACGTCACCGCGCAACTCAAGCTCCTCGCCGACCCGGCCAGGGCGCCTGCTATGGCCTCGTACATGAAGACCACGCAGCCGTTCTTCGGCGTTCCGACGCCGATGCGCACGGCGATACTCAAGCAGATGGGCGACCGCTTCGCGCCGGCGGATCAGAAATCATACACGCGCAGTGTGATGGCGCTGTGGAAGCTGCCGCATCGCGAGGAGCAATACTGCGCGATTTCATTCGCCCGCCGTTATGAGCAGTTCATCACACCAGCCGCGCTGCCGCTCTACGAATGCATGGTTCGCGAAGGCGCATGGTGGGATTTCGTCGATGAAATTGCGGTGAACTTGGTCGGTGGCGTGTATGGAAATTTCCGCGCGCAGACCCGGCCGGTCATCGAACGATGGATCGACGATGAGGATATGTGGATTCGGCGCACCGCCCTGCTGTCACATCTGAAGCACCAACGAGATACCGACGCGGCGCAACTGTTCGAGCATTGCCTCAAGCGCGCACACGAGCCGGAGTTCTTCATCCGCAAAGCAATCGGATGGACGCTGCGCGAATACAGCAAGACAGACCCGCGCGCAGTCCGAGCGTTCCTGACAAAGAATCGCAAACACTTGTCGAACCTCAGCTACGCCGAAGCCTCGAAGCATCTCGATCGCGCGGTTTGATTGAACCGGCTTAACCTCGCTGGCCAGTCATGCCGCTTGGTATTCGAGCGGCCGACATACAAAATAGCGACAGGATGTGGACCGGGCATACGCCGAGGTTGAGGAGAGAAGCTCTCGCTCTCGTCGCGATTGTCGCGATTCTGCTTGTGGCCTTGACCGTCGCGGCGCATGCGCAAGACGACGGCCGCAAGGCTGACTCGGATGCGAAGGTCGCCGCTCTAATCCGGCAACTACAAGGCTCCGACACTGATCGTCGCGAAAAGGCGCTCGACGCGCTGCTGAAAATGGAGCCGATGACGCCGGCGGCAATCGCCGCATTGACGCAGGCGATGAAGAATCCGGACGACACGGTCCGGCAATACACCGTGCAAGTCCTGGCGCAGGCTGGACCGGATGCGATTCCCGCTCTGACGCTCGCAATCGACGATGAGAACCGGCAGGTTCGCGTGAGCGCGCTCGACGCACTGGGCCAGATGGCACGCGGGCGTCGAAATCACGCTGCGCAGGTTCCGGAAATCTGGCAAATCCTGATCCGCGCCTTCAAGGATGAACACGAAGATGTGCGCGTGCAGGCGACGTTTGGGTTCTATCGAGACGAAACTGCCGCGGTCCCCTTGCTGCGGAGCGCCCTCAAGGACACCGATCCGAAGGTGCGGCTGGGAGCCGCAAAAGCTTTGAGGCAAATCGGACCGGACGCCAAAGATGCCTGCGGCGATCTTGTCCTCGCACTGAAGGATCCCGATAAGGACGTCCGTGACCAGGCGATCACCTCGCTCATCGACATCGATCCAACACGTAAAGAGGTGCTGCCGATTTTGATTGAGCGCCTTGCGGACCCCGATCGGCAGGTTCGCGAAAAAGCGGTTGAGCAACTGGCAAGGATGAAGAGCAACGCGGAAGACGCGGTGCCAGCACTGGCGCATTTGCTCGCCACCGAGGAAACCCCTGCATTACCGTCGGGTGCTCCAAATATCTATCCGGCATTTGGAATAATCCAAACTCTTGGAGCCATAGGGACTGCGAACGCGGCGCTAGTACTGGGACAAGTACTGACGGGCGAAATAGTCCCAAAGATGGAAAGCTTCCAGCGTCCCCCTGGATCGGTAATAGCCCTTGGCCCACTGTTTCCCCCGGTGGGTGCCCCGCAGCATCCACTCGGCCCGATCGGAGCGCCCACCGATAGACGGTTGAAGCCGCAAACCCCGCAGGCCGACTTGCGGCGAACCGCAGCGCTGTCAATCTGGCGGTTGGGCGCCAATGGCGTAGCCGCACTCCCAGCACTGGAGCGCGCCTTGACTGGGGACAAAGACTCCAGCGTGCGTGCGCCGGCTGGCCAGGCAATCGGTGTATTGGAGCCAGCGGAGCGCCTGCTGTTCCTGCGCTGACGCAGGCACTGTCCGATGACAACGATGCCGATGTGCGCATCGCGGCCGCTTCCTCAATTGGAAAATTGGGACCTGCTGGCGCACAGGGACTGCCAGCGTTGCTGCGCGCGCTAAGCAACGACAAGGATCCTGATTTGCGAATCGCCGCCGTCAAGGCCATCGGGGAGTTGGGACCCAGCGCCACACCGGCGATTCCAGTTTTAGTAGACGCGCTGGGTGCCAGCGGCAATGAGAACAACTCGTCGATGGAACCGTTTTTCGCTCCTTGCCTTACTGGGTCGGTACGAGAGGTCGCGTGCGCGACCCTCGCCGAGCTGGGAAGCCCTGCTATTCCCGCTCTGAGCGCAGCGCTCCAAAGTCCAGATGCTATCGTTCGCGACGGCGCGGCCGAGGCACTCGGCAGAGACTCGGTCAGCCCGCTTCCGAACGAGGTTGTGAATGAGCTAACCCTCGCGATGAAGGATAAAGACTCCAAGGTCAGGCACGACGCCGCGATGGCGCTGGACGTTGCTGGAGGCGCCGAGGAGCGCGCTGCCGACGCCGAACTGGATCGGGACCAAAAAGCCGACACGGCCAAAGAACGCGCTCAACGTTACAGCAAGGAAGAAATTCTCGGGCCCGCCGAGGTCGTTATCAATGAAAAAAAATATGCGATGCAACTCGACGATTCGCTTCCCGTCAGCCTCAAGCGCAACCCGTCGTCAAAGGCGGAATTTCTCGTCACGATCCATCGCGGAACTACCGAGGATAAATTTCATTTCGCTCCACAGCGTCTGGCCATTTGGAAGACAACTGGCGGCAACAAATATCAACTTGTATACGCCATAAAGGCGAATCTGCCCGACCTTGAGAGCTGGATGGACACGCAGTTTGGAGAGCCAAGTGCCTTCACCTCAAAGGTGCTCGTGACCGGCCAAGGGGCGGACCACTACGAAACCGGCCTGTTCCTCGAGGTCCCATGGCAACAGCACGGGTGGGGCCGGGGCGATGAAGTGTTCGCGCTCGCCCCTGATTTTTTTGGGGAAGTGCATATTCAAGCCGCGGACGATTGGTACGCAAATAAGCTGCGGCAGTATGAATTCGCCCCCAATTGCGTTGATAACAATTTTTCCGACGACCGGCTGCAGTTTAAGTTCGGTATTCATGGCTACGGAGACATGGGATGGCATTTCACTTCGGCGGGCGAAGTGACCGGCACCTACAAGATCGTAAAGCAAATGCGTTACGACTCGAAGAAGAAGGCTTGGACCGCGGCCTGGAAGATGGTCGTGAACACCGCCAAGCGGGAACCGTTCCGGGAAGGCGAACATCAAGCTCGGGTCAACGGAATGGTTCCCGGGCATCGGGTTCTTGGAGGCCAACTTAACGGCACGCAGTCGCGCCAATGGAGCGCGATTCTACCGCTGACACCCGCCGCGCCCGCTCCGGCAGGGGTGACGCCTGCACCTTAGTACTTACGGAATGTTCTTGACGATCTTGCGGTACTCGTCCTCGTTGAACGCGCGATGCGTCTCCGTGCGCACGTTTCCCTGCGCACCGACCGTCAGCGCCAGTTGCGCCATCACGTCGTCATTCGGCCCCTCGACGATGAACATCGAATCGTACTGCCCCATCATCGAGTAGAAGTCCTTCACCTTGGCGCCGTGCTGACTGAAGGTCTTCTTCGCCGCATCGACACGATCGGGCGAACCTCTCAGATGGTCGAGTCCCTGGTGAGTCAGATGAAACAAAACAACGTAAGTGGGCATGGGAAATCACCTCCCGCGAGAATCTGCGGCAAATATCCCACATCGGAAAGTCGGCGGCCAATCCCGTGACCTCGCACCGCTATGGCCCGCACGTGATCGTCGCGGTACAATGCTTATTCTTACAAGGAAGGTATTCGTCATATGGAACGCGTTGAATTGGCCCGCGAAATCGAAGGCGTCCAGGTCCCGGCCGGAAACAAGATGATGCTCGAAAAGGGCCTCGAAGCCTTCATCACCCAATCGCTCGGCGGAACCTTCACCCTGCAAGTTCCCGCGTATGGCGGCCTGTTCCGCGTCGCCGGCAAGGATGCCGACGCACTCGGCAAAACTCCTCAGGATGCGGGCGTGGTGTCGGCGTCGGGCGGCGGCGACCTCGAAGCGATGGTGTGGGAGCAGCTGAAGACCTGCTTCGATCCCGAAATCCCCGTCAACATCGTGGACCTCGGCCTCGTCTATGGAATGGAAGTGAAGGACGCCGACGACGGCACCAAGAAAGTCGAAGTCAAGATGACGCTGACGGCGCAGGGCTGCGGCATGGGCGCTTCGATCGCGACCGACGCGCGTCACAAGATCATGAGCCTGCCCGGAGTGTCGGAGGCGGACGTCGACCTGGTCTGGGATCCGCCATGGACGCCGCAGATGATCTCGCCAGAGGGTCGCGAGCGCCTCGGCATCGACTGATAGCAACACATCTCGCGAAGCAGGGGGAAACGCGGTGAGCGAAAAACAGATGTTTGGCGTTTTAGTCCGCGCAGTTGGCGTTCTCGTTTTCCTCGAAGGTCTCAGAGTGTTCTGGTTCGCTTTTGCGGAATGGGGAATACCGGCCACCACCACTCGAGATCTGACTCTCGCAATTGTGGCTCCCAGCTTGGTGTATGGGCTATTCGCCATGCTACTCGGTTCAACAATGATTCGATGGCCCCAGTGGCTGGTGCAGCTCGCTTGGTTGGAGAGATTGCCGACTATCGGTCGCGTCGAGGACTGACCACAGCGGCTGACGCGTCATCAGCGACTGGGACCGACCAGGCGAAACTACCAGGCATTCTCATTTGGAACGTACATTGCCTCGTTGATTTCCGACCATGAAACGGGTTCTTCAGTTTCGAGATCCTTGACGACCCGATCGACACGCTTCCCCTGTATGGTGCAGTCCGTTGTGAGGATAGGGTCCCAGCCACCCAGATGACTGCGCCATATCTCATCGTCACGCGCTTTCGCTCGCTGCAGTTGCGTGATCAACTCGGCTCTTTGAACGGGCGAAAGGTGCTTCGGCGGGACAAATAGCGCATCGGATATTTCCGATTTGGGGACGTTCGAGTGTTGGCTCAGGTCGTTGATCGCCGTTTCAGCTTTCGCGGCCTGTATCATGTAGTCGCCGGCCGCATCCGGGCCCAACGAGGTATCGAGCGCGTTCTTCAGGTCAATCTCTCTTGCCCCTTGCAGGCGCTCAATCAGTTGCGATCGCTCTCGCGGCGACATGCCGGAAGAATCCGCGGTCGAGCACGACGACAAGCACAAGAACGACAGAATAATCAGTATCGGGAATTCCCGAAAACGAATAACGTGAGACATGATCCGCGCACAGTAGCACGAGGCCCCCGCGTTGACACGCCCGACTGCGTCCGATAACTGTTAACGTTCGGCATAGCGATGTTTGCAATTGTAAAGACAGGCGGAAAACAGTACCGCGTCGGCGTCGGCGACCAGATCACGGTCGAGCGGCTCGCCGGCGAGGTTGGCGCGGCTATTTCACTTGACCAGGTGCTGGCTGTCGGCGGCGATGCGCCCAAGGTCGGCACTCCGGTCGTCGCGGGCGCGTCGGTGACGGCGAAGATCGTCGAGCAGCCGCGCGGCACCAAGATAATCGTGTTCAAGAAAAAGCGCCGCAAGAACTACCGCCGCAAACGCGGCCATCGCCAGGAACTGACCGTACTAAAGATCGAGGAAATTTCCGCCGGCGCATAATCGTCGCGCGAATTTTGAATTTTTTCACTGAACTGCGGCCCCGAAGGCCGCTCATCCAGGGAGACACTGCGTGGCGCACAAAAAAGGCCAGGGTTCGACGCGCAACGGCCGCGATAGTCCGGGCCAGCGCCGTGGTATCAAGATTTACGCGGGCCAGACCGTCAAGGCCGGCAATATCATCATCCGCCAGCTCGGCACCCGCGTGCATCCGGGGCGCAACGTCGGGCTCGGCCGCGACTATACGATTTACGCGCTCATCGACGGTGTGGTTAAGTACGAGCCGAAGGGTGAGAAGCGGCAAGTGAGCGTCGAGCCGCTCCCCGCCGGCACCGATACCGCAGGGGCTTCTGCGTAGCTCGTTAGAACGAGACTGATCTGAAGCCCTGCGGCAATGCCGTGGGGCTTTCTTTTACTGTCTTTGATCCTTGATTTTGCTTTTTGTTACCGCAACTCGGGACGGGAGGAAATTTCGATGCGACTAGGTTTAATCTCCGGCTATTCGGGCGCGCAGATGGGCCTGCCGATGGACACTATCCTCGAGGCGGAGCGCGCCGGCTTCGACTCCGTGTGGACCGCGGAGGCTTACGGCTCCGACGCGATCGCGCCGCTGGCGTGGATCGGCGCGCTGACTAAGAAGATCCGGCTTGGCACCGGTATCATGCAGATGCCGGCGCGGACTCCCGCGGCCACCGCGATGACCGCGATGACGCTGGATGCGTTGTCGGGCGGCCGCTTCATCCTGGGTATCGGACCGTCGGGTCCGCAGGTGGTCGAAGGTTGGCACGGCGTATCGTACGGCAAACCGCTGCAGCGCACCCGCGAGTACATCGAGATCGTGCGCAAGATTCTCGCGCGCGAAGTAGCGGTCGAGCATCACGGCAAAGAATTCGACATCCCGTACACCGGTCCTGGCGCGTCCGGCCTCGGCAAGCCGCTGAAGAGCATCCTGCACGGGCGCAAGGACATGGAGATCTACACTGCTTCGATCAGCCCCAAAGGAATCGCGCTCGCGGCGGAAATTGCCGATGGCGTGATCCCGGTCTGGATGAATCCGGAGCGATGGGACATTTATGACGCGCCGCTGAAGGACGGCTTCGCGAAGACCGGCGGCAAAAAGAGCCTCGCTAATTTCGACGTCGCGCCGTTCGTCACCTGCATCATGGGCCCCGACGTCGAGAAATGCCGGATGCCGGTGAAGGGGATGCTCGCGCTGTACATCGGCGGGATGGGCGCGCGCGCGAAAAATTTCTACAACGATTACGCCAAGCGGCTCGGCTACGAGGATGTCGCGGTGAAAATCCAGGACCTGTACCTCGGCGGCAAGAAGGCCGAGGCGATGGCGATGGTGCCGGACAAGCTGGTCGACGAGGTCGCGCTGGTCGGCAATCGCGAGCGAATCGCGGACCGGCTCAAGGCGTGGAAGGCGTCGCCGGTGAAGACGATGCTGATCGGCACCGGCGATATCAACGCAGTCCGCGCCTTGGCGGAGATTTGTCTGTAGGCATCTGCTGACAGCACACGCCGCCGCGTGCTGGCGCGCTGGTGTAGGCTGAAAAGTTTGACGCCTGTCGCGCGACGGGCGATAATGAGCACCGAGTGGGCATCCGTTCGATTCGGCACAGAGGTTTGAGGCGGTTATACGAGACGGGTGACAGCCGGGACCTTCCAGCAGCCATGTCGGAGAAAATCTCCGACCTTCTGCTGGCGATCGACGAAGCCGCCTATCCGCACGAAGTTGGATTATTCCCAGGCTGGCGGCTGCATCCGTTGAAAGGGAAGCTACAGGGTTTTTGGAGCGTCACTGTCAGCGGAAACTGGCGAATTATCTTTCGGTTTGAGGCGGGCGACGCATTCGAGCTTGATCTTGTTGATTATCACTGAAGGAGGGCGTTGAACTGATGGCGATGAAGAATCCACCACATGTCGGCGGCTTGATCCGCCGTCAAGTAATCGAGCCCCTCGGCCTTACAGTAACTGAGGCCGCGAAAGTCCTCGGTGTCGGAAGGCAGGCGCTTTCAAGCCTGCTGAACGAGAAGACAGCCCTTACCAGTAAGATGGGCTTGCGGGTGGAGAAGGCGTTTGGGCCGAAGATGGAACACCTGATGCGCATGCAGCTTGCTTTCGATTTGGCTCAGGCGCGCAGAGCGGAGCCCGAGGTCCGAGTAAAGCGATACGTCGCGAAAAGAGAAGGGATCATCCGGGACGGTCCAGGACAAAAGCGCGCAGCGAATGGACAGGCAGACCGAGGATGACCGGGCGGCGCGATGGCTGATACTATGACGCTCGCGCCGCTATGCGATTTATCGATGAAGCCAGGGTATTCGTGCACGCCGGGAAGGGGGGCGACGGGGCGATTGCGTTTTTGCGCGAGAAGTTCCGGCCGTTCGGCGGACCGGCGGGCGGCAACGGCGGTCGCGGCGGCAGCGTAATCTTCCAGGTCGATGAAGGCCTCTCGACGCTGCTCGATTTCAAATATCAACCGCGTCTGATCGCGAAGGACGGCGAAGACGGCCGCGGCAAGGAACAATACGGCCACGGCGCCGGCGACATCGTGGTGCGAGTGCCGCCCGGCACGATCGTCTTCGACGAGGAAAGCGGCAAGACCCTCGCGGACCTCGTGATGCCGGGTGACACCGCGGTAATCGCGCAGGGTGGCGAGGGCGGCCGCGGCAATATGCACTTCGCGTCGTCGACGCAGCGCTCGCCGCGAATCGCGACGCCTGGAACGGCGGGCGAACAGCGCTGGGTTAGAATGGAGCTGCGGCTGGTGGCTGAAGCCGGGCTGGTGGGACTTCCGAACGCGGGCAAATCGACGCTGCTGACCGCACTGAGCGCGGCGCGGCCGAAAATCGCGCCCTACCCTTTCACGACGCTGGCGCCCAATATCGGCCGCGTGTCGATTTCCGACGAGGAAAGTTTCACGCTCGCGGACATTCCCGGCCTGATCGAGGGAGCGCATCGCGGGTTGGGATTGGGGATTCGTTTTTTGCGGCATCTCGCGCGCACGCGGTTGATTGTTTACGTGCTGGACGCGGCGGACGATCCTACGGCGGCATTTGCGACCGTGCGCGGCGAGATCGCGGCATTCGATCCGATGCTCGCGGAGCGCCTGGCGGTCATCGCGCTCAACAAGATCGATCTCGTCGCCGCCGACGAAGTGAAGAAGATTGCGCGCAAGCTGCGCAAGCTCACCGGCCTCGAGGTATTTCCGATATCGGCGGACAAGCGCGAAAAGCTGGCGCCGCTGGTCGCGGCGATCGCGCGGATGCTTCATACGATGGACCAGCCGGCGGCATGTCCCAGCTGAACTACAAGGAATCGACGGTCGGGCGCGCGCGGCGCGTCGTGATCAAGGTCGGCAGCGCCGTGCTGTCCGACGTCGACGGCCTGCGCGTCGAAGTGATCGAGCATCTCGCGGAGCAGATCGAGTCGGCCGTGCGCGCTGGCCAGGAAATTGTGATCGTCACGTCGGGCGCGGTGGCTGCGGGGCGGGCACGGTTGTCGAAACTGCACGGCGCGACGATCGCAGCGCGGCAGGCCGCCGCCGCCACCGGGCAAATCGACCTGATGTCGGCCTGGGCGCGCGCATTCGGCGGCCACGATCGGAGCGTCGCGCAGATTTTGTTGACGCATCAGGATTTGGCGGAGCGCCGGCGCCGTCAGAACGCGAATCAGACCGTCACTGAACTGCTCGGCGCGGGCGTGATTCCGATCGTCAACGAGAACGACACGGTCGCCGTCGAGGAAATCCGGCTCGGCGACAATGACGTGCTGTCGTCGCTGGTCGCGAGCCTCGTGCAGGCGCAGCTATTGATCATTCTGAGCGACGTCGATGGCGTTCTGACCGGCGACCCTCGCGAACGCGCCGACGCGCGGCTAATTCCCGTGATCAGCGATCCCGAAGCCGAGATGCGCGGGCTGGTGGCCGAGAACGCGGGACCGCTCGGCGTCGGCGGGATGGCAACCAAGTTGAAGGCGGCGCGGCAGGCGGCGCGCGCCGGAATCGCGGTGATAATCGCGCGCGGGCGCGAAGCGGGAATCGTCACGGCGGCGCTGGACCCGGCGCGCGAAGCGGGCACGCTAATCGTGCCGGCTGGAGTGCGGCTCAAGAGCCGCAAGCATTGGATAGCATTCGCGCTACGGCCGGCGGGAGCGCTCGCGGTCGACAAGGGCGCCGCCGACGCGCTCCGTAACCGCGGACGTTCTCTGCTGCCGTCGGGCGTGCGCGAAGTGCGTGGAGATTTCGGCGGCGGTGATTGCGTGAGCCTGCTCGATCCCGACGGAGTCGAGTTCGGCCGCGGGCTGGTGAACTATCCAGCGTCGGACGTGCTGAAAGTGGCGGGCCGGCGCTCGACGGAGATACCAACCTTGCTTGGATACAAAGTAGCCGACGAAATTATCCATCGCGACAATTTTGTGCTCATCGAGGAAATCGCGTAGGGGAACCATTCACTTCATTTAACGCGGAACCCACCGTGGGTTCCGCACCTCCCTGGGCAGGGGTGACCCCTGCACCCAGTATTAAGAAAACATATATTCTTGATTGGTAGTTGAAATTGGAAAAGGCGATCGGCGGAATCAGATGACGGTTGAAGCGGATACTATTGCGGCGCTTGGGCGGGCGCGGGCGGCGGCGCCACGGATGGCGATTGCTACGTCGGCGGAGAAGAATGATTTTCTGCGGCGGCTGGCGAGTGCTATTCGCGAGTCGCGGGCGGAAATTATTCGTGCCAATGCAATTGACCTCGAGCGCGCGCGCAAGAGTGGGCGCGGTGGCGCGTTTGTCGAGCGGCTCACGCTCGATGATAAGCGAATCGAGGCGATGGCGGCGGGCGTGCTTCAAGTCGAGGCGCTCGACGATCCGATCGGGAGCGCGATCGATAAGTGGACGCGGCCCAACGGGCTGAAGATCGAAAAGATCAGGGTGCCGATCGGCGTGATCGCGATGATTTACGAATCGCGCCCCAACGTCACCGTCGATGCGGCCGCGCTGACGCTGAAGGCGGGCAACGCCGTGGTCCTGCGGGGTGGCAGCGAGGCGCTCGCCAGCAATGGATTTCTGGCGGGACTCGTCGCGCGCGCGTTGCAGGACGCGGGACTGGATCCCGACGCGGCGACGTTTATCCGCGATCCGGATCGTGAAGTAATCCAGATAATGAAGCGCAGCCGCGAGCTGATCGACATGATAATCCCGCGCGGCGGCAAGTCGTTGAAGGAGGCGCTGGAGGGCTCGGCGATTGCGGTGCTGCCGCATTTCGACGGTATCTGCCATACCTACGTCGATCGGGCGGCGGACCTGAAGATGGCCGAGGAAATTTGTGTAAACGCGAAATGCTCGCGGCCGTCGGTCTGCAATTCGATGGAGAATTTGTTGGTGCATCGCGGAGTCGCGGGAAAATTTCTGCCGGCGCTCGCCGCGCGGATGACGGCGGCCGGCGTCGAGATTCGCGGCGACGAGGCGACGCGAAAAATCGTGCCGGCGGCGCTCGTGGCGACGGACGAAGACTGGGACACGGAATATCTCGACCTGATACTGGCGGTAAAGGTCGTGGATTCGCTGGATGGGGCGATCGAATTTATCGCGCGTCACGGGTCTCATCTGGCGGACGCTATCGTCACCGGCGACGCGCAAACGGCCGCTCGCTTTGAACGCGAGGTCGATTCGGCTACGGTTTACGTCAATGCGTCGACGCGTTTCACCGACGGTTTCGAATTCGGCTTCGGCGCGGAGACCGGAATCTCGACCAATCGGCTGCACGCGCGCGGGCCGATGGGACTGAATGAGTTGACTACCTATAAGTACGTCCTTCGCGGGACGGGCCAAGTCCGCGCCTGAAAACGGCAACTCGACCCGTTGCAACGGCAGTAAAAAACAAATGCGGGTAGGATTGTTCGGCGGCAGTTTTAATCCGATTCATTTCGGGCATCTGCGCGCCGCCGAGGAAGTTCGCGAGGCGCTGCAGCTCGATCTGGTGTATTTCATTCCGGCCGCGTCGCCACCGCATAAGGCGGAAGGCGAACTGGCCCCCGCCGAGCACCGCATGGCGATGGCGCGGCTGGCGACCAAGGGCAACCGGCATTTCATGACGTCGGATGTCGAGATTCGCCGCGCCGGGCGATCGTACACGATCGACACGGTGCGCTACTTCCTGGCGACCCTGCGCCAGCCGGCGACGCTGTATCTGATGATGGGCGCCGATCAGTTCGCCGAGCTGGATTCGTGGAAGGAGCCCGACGAACTGGCGCGGCTGTGCAACTTCGCCGTTCATACAAGATTAACGGAAGCCAACGCTGGTCCGCCGCGAATTTCAGTTGCCGCGCTCAAAAAGTTTGGCTACACTCAGGCAGACGATCACTACGTGCATTCGAGCGGACAAACGCTATCTTTCGTCGACACCACGTTCCTACCTATTTCAGCGACTGAAATTCGCGGCAAACTGCAACACGGTGAATCGATCAGGTACCTGGTGCCGATCGACGTCGTCGATTACATCCAGCGTCACGCGCTGTATTGAGGATCGCTCTGCTTAAACTCTGGCGTTCAACTTTGTCCCGATCGAACCATCCACAGCCGGCGCACCGGCCTCTGAATCGCGGTCAGATTTCTTGACGGCGCTGAAGAAGGCATTCGCCGCGGCCGAAGCGGCGCTGGAAAAAAAGGCCTACGACCTGGTCGTGCTCGAGGCCGAGCATCTGAAGCCGGTGGCGGACTATTTCTTGGTGGCGACCGGGCGGTCGGACGTGCAGGTGCAGGCGATCGCGCGCGGAATCGAGGAAGCGCTGGGCAAGGCGGGACAGCGGGCGCTGGCGGTCGAGGGGATGCATCATGCGCACTGGGTGGTGCTCGACTACGACGACGTCGTGATCCACGTGTTCTATGAACCGGCGCGCGAGTTCTATCGGCTGGTGAGCAACTGGATCGACGCGCAAGAAGTGAAGCTGCCGGAGCCGATTCGCAAGCAGGCCGAAGAACTGCGCATCCGCGCGAGCGGGTGAGTAGCCAGTGCGCGGCCCGATCAGACTTCGCGAATCATGTGCGAGATCCAGACCAGGATTACGGCGCCAACCGTGGCGACGAGAATCGCGCCGATCGTGCCGTTAGGTCCTGCTATGCCGAGAGCGCCGAAGATCCATCCGCCCACGAGGCCGCCGATCAAGCCGAGGATGCAGTCGCCGATTATTCCGTACCCTGCGCCGCGCACCAGTTTCCCGGCCAGCCATCCCGCGATTATTCCGATTATGATCGCACCAATCATTTCAGGCCTCTCATTTTCGTTGTCGCGATGAGCTCGAACGACTGAGCGCGATCGCTACTTTTTTTGTTCCATCGGAACGCCGCAGCACTTGAGCTGGCCGGCGCCGGCCTTGGTGACGATGACCTGCGACTTGCAATTGCCGCAGATATAAACTTTGCCGAGCTGATTTGCCATTCGTGGATCCTGATCCTTTCGGACGATTTGTGGTCTCTAAGACTTGCGCCGAAAATTCACGCGCCCCTGAACAGCGGCTTGCGCTTCTCGAGAAAAGCGCGGACGCCTTCGGCGCGGTCGGAAGTCGTTTGTAGCAGGGCGTACAGATCCTCCTCAAGCCTGATGCCCTGCTCCAGAGTCATGTCGTAGCCCTTAAGCACTGCGTCCTTGACGAGGCGCGCGGCGAGGGGCGCACGGCTCAGGATGGCCTCGGCGACGCGGCCGCTGGTCGCGGCGAGGTCGGCGGGACTCTCGGCGAGATAAGTGACGAGGCCGGTGCGCGTCGCATCGTCGGCTCCCAGAGCTGTCCCGGTAAGCATCAGGCGGAGCGCGTTGGCGGCGCCGATGAGGCGCGGGAGGCGCTGCGTCGCGCCAAAGTGCGGCATCGCGCCGCGCTTGATTTGCGTGATCGCGAATCTAGCCGACGAAATCGCGACGCGAATGTCGGCGGCCATCGCGAGCTCAAGGCCTTCGTCGAAGGCGTCGCCGTTGATGATGGCGACGGTGGGCTTGGAGAGGACGCCGAGCGATTCGACCAGGCGCGGATCGACGGCCGCGTCGAAGCCGGCGCAGAACGCAGGGCCGGCGCCGGTGAGCGCGAGCATTCGGGCGGCATCGTCGTCCTCGACGTGCTCGAACAGCTCGAGCAAGCGGACGGCCATCGCAGGCATGAGAATCGCGCGCGCGCCGGGGTAGCGAAGCGTCGCGCTGACGCATCCGCTGGCGAAGGCAACGTCGATCGCACCGGTGGGCGCCCGACGTGCGACGCGTTCCGGCCGGGCTTTTTTCGCGGTGCGCGGCGTCAGACGCCTCCAGCCGGAGCGCGCAGATCCTTGCGCAGGATTTTGCCGAGCGGATTCTTCGGCAGCACGTCGATGAACTCGATACGCTCGGGGCGCTTGAAGCTGGCGAGGCGCGAGCGGCAGAACTCGGCGAGTTCGTGCTCGGTCACCTTGGCGCCCTTGCGGATACAGACGAAGGCCTTGACGGTTTGCCCCCAATCCACGGAGGGCACGCCGATGACTGCGCATTCGTCGACCGCCGGGTGGCTCATCAGGACGCTTTCGATTTCGGCGGGCGCGATATTTTCGCCGCCGCGGATGATCATGTCGTCTTTGCGGCCGGCGAAAAAAACGTAGCCGTCGTCGTCGAGCCATCCGAGGTCGCCGGTCGCGCGCCATCCGTCGGGCAAGCGGGCGTCGTCGTCGCGGCCGGCGTAGCCTTTCATGATGCGCGGTGTGCGGATGATTATTTCGCCGACCTGGCCGTGAGGGAGGAACTTGCCGTCTTCGTCGCGAACGCGGATTTCCACGTCGGGGAGCGGCTTGCCGATCGAATTGAGGCGTTTGAGCTTGAGCTCGATCTGCTCGGGCGTGCCTTCGATTCGATGATCGTCGGGGCCGAGCACGGTCAGCGATGACGTGGTCTCAGTCTGGCCGTAGGCGTTTACGAAGCCGACTTTTTTCGGGAAGACTTCGATCGCGCGGCGAATGACCTGCACCGGCATCGCCGCGCCGCCGTAGGCGAGGTTGGTCAGGCTGGAAAGATCGGTTTTGGCGAACGAAGGCTCGTCGATGATCTGCTTCATCATGGTGGGAACGACGAAGGCGTGCGTGACGCGCTCGCGCGCGGCCAGGTCGAGCCAGGCACGCGCGTCGAACTGCGGCATCACGATCACTTTGCGGCCGGTCCAGATGTTGGTCATGTACGCGGTGGTTCCCGCGATGTGGTAAAACGGCACGCAGACCAATGCGACACCGCGATCGGTGCCGTCGGCCATCTCGACGTTGGCGGTCACGTAGGCGGCGAAATCGCGGAAGCGCAACTGCACGCCTTTGGGCAGCGAGGTGTCCCGCTGGTGTACATCAGGATCGAGATGTCCTCGTCTTCGACTTCAGCTTCGGACTCGTCGGGGTCGGCCTTGGCGATCAGATCGGCGAGGCGCGGCAATCCCCGCGCGCGTCGCCGAGCGCGACGATTTTGCTCGCGCTGAGACGCGACTGAATTTTGTTTATCAGTTCGAGATAGCGATCGCCGACGAGCAACACCTTGGCCTGCGCGGTGTTGATCATGTACTCGAGCTCGGCATCCTTGGCGCGATAGTTGAGCGGCAGGAATGTGAGCCCGGCCTTGGCGGCCGCATAGTAGCATTCGATGTAGAGGTCGGAGTTGGTGTCGAGCACGGCGATGACGTCGCCATGGGCCAGGCCGAACTGTTTGAAGACCGCGCACAGGCGGGCGACCTGGTCGTTCAGTCCGCATAGGTCAGGCGTCGCGCGCCGAAGACCAGGATTTCCTGATCAGGCACGATCGACGCAGGGATCGTGACGAAATTAACCGTGTTCACAGCGCGCTTCCTCTCTTCCAGAGCCGATGTTCGAGCTCGAGTCCCTGACGCAGCGGCAAATCGAGGCCTCCCCAGACCGCCAGCTTGAGTAGCGCAACAACCCGGTACGGTCGGCGGACTCACCCCATGTTCAGAACGACCCGGACCGCGCGACGGTTCGGGTCACAAGCAGGCAAATTGTACAGTCGCCCGGCCTGTCGAGTGTGACGCAACCGACAGCGTGGGTAGAACGTCTAGAAATTGACATTTGGTTCAGCGTGGTGCTGGTGAGCACCGTGTTGGCTGAGGCGGCTTGGCGGGCAGAGGTAAGGGAGAGACATGAGGCGCGCAGCGTGGCGGTTGGTGTTCTCGTGGCGGGGGCTGTCCGGGCTGGGAGCCCTGATCGCGGCCGGGGCCCTGATCCTCGGCCAGGCCGGGTCGGCCGCCGCCAGCCCGGCCACCGCAGCGCGCGCCGCGGCCCCGGCCGGGCCGGCCGCCGCCGCGGCCGTGGCGGCGTACGTTCCGCCCAAGCAGCTCCTTCAGCTGGGGATGCACGGCCCGGCCGTGCGGAGGCTGCAGCTTCGACCTCGCCGCGCTGAAGTACTACCCGGGGGCGGTCGACGGCAAGTTCGGCCTGGAGACACTCGATTTTTGGGCGTTTGAGGAAGTCCAGGGCTACCCGGTGAACTTCGCGAACGATATTAGCGAGGGAGACAAAGTGCGGCCGGTGCGTCGCATCCCGGGTTAGCGGATCATCCTCGACCAAATCCAGATGAATCGCCGACGATACCAGCACCGAGCGCGGCCGTTACAAAGGGCGTTCGAGAATCTTCGTGAATTACAACACCTGGAAAACTGGTTGAGGCGCTCCGAAATATCAGTCACTTCCAGGCTGATCTACTAAAGGGTTTTCTGAACGTCTGGTGATCGGCTGGGATTCTTTAGAAAGTGGTGCTTTACCGAGGACGTCTCGTCCTGTCGCCAAGCGTTTGCGCAGTTCCCACAACGGACTTCGGGCCAGCGTCGAAGTCTGCGATCACTTTCGCATCACTGTGCCGTGACTAAGGTTGAAGCAGCGATCGCCACCTCTCTCCATCGGTAAACACTAGCCGACTTCAGAGGGCTAATCCCGCGATTCGAGGTCGCGTGATTAGGGAGACCTTAGCGAGCGCTAGTCATGCAATGCTGCGCGCCCCAGCAGAGCGCGGCCGGGAAATACGTCGGGAACGATCTTGCCTTCATCGACTACCACGGTTCCTCCGACCACCAAATAGCGCACGCCTACGCTCGGCTCCATCGGCTTCTCGAAGGTGGCGCGGTCGCTGATGGTCGCCGCGTCGAACACAACGATGTCGGCGTCGGCGCCCTCCTGCAGTCTGCCTTTTTGCCGTGCCGCGGGAGTCGAACGCTCGAGCATCTCCGCCGGCATCAGACTCATCTTTCGCAGCGCATCCATCAGCGTGATTGTTCCCTTTTCGCGCACGTATTGGGCCAGCACGCGCGAATAGGTTCCGGCGTTGCGGGGATGGCCCTCGGAAGCCATCGCTGGCGATCATCACCAGAGGGTGAGGGATCACTTTGTCCACCATCTCCTGAGAATTGGCGAAGACCAGCACCGATGTGGGGCGTGCTGGAATTGTGGAGTTCGTCGAAACGCTCTTTGGTGAGGTGCTCGCCGGTGTCGGGAAGGACGAGATCGCCATAGCTGATGCCCACTCCTTTTCCTGCCAGCCCGGATTGAAGAGCGCGGAGTTGATAGAGGTCATGCCCGCGATGTAGGGATAGGCTTCGGTGGTGACATCGAGGCCGCGGGCGCGCGCTCCTTCGACCATGGAAAGACACTCCAGCGCAGTCGCGCAAGCAAGAGCTGTTGATGTGCACGATGTGCAGCGAAGCGCCTGTGATGGCGGCCGCTCCGATCACTTCGCTGACGGATTCAATGGAGGACCCGGGCTCGACGCGGCCCGCAGCTGCGCACATGGGTGTAAACCGGCACCCTGCGCTCGGCGGCCAGACGGAACATGTCGATCACTTCCAGCCGCGTGGCTCCCGGCGTGTACTGAATGCCCATGCCGATGGCCAGGCCGCCGGCGTCCAGTTCCGCGCGCAGGCGCTGTTCGATTCGCTGATTTGTTCTGGCGTGGCGGGCTGATCGGTCGCGGGTCCGCTCTTCGGGCAGGATTGTCTCCGGGCGGCAGCGGCGCGCCGAATACCAGAGCCCGCGCCGCAACGTGGCTGGCCGAGGTGCCGTAGTGAATCAGCGAGTGGCCCTCTTTCGCTTTCAGGAACTGAGCGACGTCGGGCGCGCCGATTTCCAGTTCGAGCGCCGTGGTTACGCCGTCGAGCGCCTTCACGCGCTGGCTCTCCATCTCCTGGCCGTGCTGGTGCAGGTCAATGAATCCGGGAGCGACCACCAGCCCGCCGGCATGGATGACGCGGCGTCCGCTCAGCGCCTCGGACGAGATGCGGACGATCTTTCCGTCGCGGATGCCGACGTTGCGCACAGCATCCAGGCCGGTTTCGGGATCCATGACACGTCCGCCTTCGAGCACCAGATCGTATTGCTGTGCGGACACAATGGTGGTTGATAACGCCAGAAGAAACAGAAAGAAAATCAGCTTGCGCATGGTTGCTCCGGTTGACGAACGATGATATCAGGAGGAACTCCTTTTGCAGCCTGCCTCCGATTGCGGCGGTTGCGGGCGGATTACGGCAAGCCGGAGAGCGCCGGGATAAACCGGCATGTTGTAGGGGATGCAAGACGCCGACTTCATTCCGAGTGAGAGGAAGGCAACACGGCAGCCACGCTAAACGCGAGTGGACTGTCGGTCCTGCGTAGTCTAAGAACCCGCGCACGCTGAGAAACAACATGCACGAGAACCGGGAGATCTCCAGCACGCCTTGGTCTGACGATCAAGGCCGGTCCGCGAAGGCCACAAGCCGCAATGCGGACACGCACGTGCCGGAGAAGTCGGACTGTGCCGTACATACCTGTGAACCGGCCGAACAAGGGAGGGCAACTTTCCGCGGAGGTTGGGGAGGGAAGGGCACAGACGAGGGAGAACATCGTTCAATCGCACATGCACCCGACACAGAGCGGGAAGCGCATGTCCCAGGGGTTGGACGGTGTGCGGAAGGCAGCAAAGGAAAGAAAGCAGGAGCGGTTCACCGCTTTGCTCCACCATCTCAATGTTGATCTACTCCGCGACAGTTTCTACGCGCTTCAGCGTAAGGCTTCGCCCGGAGTAGACGGCGTAACGTGGCAGGAGTATGAAACTGGGCTGGAGGATCGACTCGTCGATCTGCACAGCCGGGTGCACCGTGGAACGTATCGGGCAAAACCGTCAAGACGAGTCTTTATTCCGAAGGCTGACGGGCGGCAACGTCCGTTGGGCATCGCGGCGCTGGAAGACAAAATTGTACAACAGGCCGCGGTGACGATCCTCAACCAGATCTATGAGGTCGACTTCAAGGGCTTCTCTTACGGGTTTCGCCCCGGTCGCAGCCCGCATCAGGCGCTGGACGCGCTGACGGTGGGCATCCAACGGAAGCGGGTGAACTGGGTGCTTGATGCCGACATCCGTGGCTTCTTCGATAATCTGAGCCACGAATGGATGATGAAGTTCATCGAGCATCGGGTGGCCGATCGGAGGATACTTCGCCTGATCCAGAAATGGCTAAAGGCGGGAGTATCGGAAGACGGCCAGTGGTCGGAGACGAAGCTGGGTACACCGCAGGGAGCAGTGGTTTCACCGCTGATCGCCAACGTGTACTTGCATTACCTCTTCGATCTATGGGCTGATGTCTGGCGCAAGAAAGTGGCAAAAGGCGACGTAATAGTCGTCCGCTATGCTGACGATCTTGTGGTGGGCTTTCAGCACCGAACGGATGCTGAGCGATTCCTGAAACAGTTCCGGGAACGGCTGGCGAAGTTCGGACTTGGAATTACATCCGGACAAGACTCGACTGATCGAGTTCGGGCGGTTCGCCGCTCGCGACCGGAAAGCAGCGGGGAGAGGGAAAACCAGAGACCTTCACCTTTCTGGGCTTTACCCACTACTGTGGGCAACGCCACAAGAGCGGAACCTTCACCGTATGGCGGATCACTGCGAAAAAGCGAATGGTTGCGAAACTCAAAGCCATCAAGGTTGAGCTTCAACGCCGAATGCATGATCGCATGGCCGAAGTCGGTGCATGGCTCCGGAAGGTTGTGCTGGGTTATTACCAATACCACGCAGTCCCCGGGAACACGACTCAGTTGCGCATCTTCAAACTTCGCGTGTGCAGGCTATGGCAGAGTGTTCTGGTCCGCCGTAGTCAACGCGCCAAGATGTGTTGGGAACGTTTTACCCCAGTCTTGAACCGGTGGATTCCTCCACCCCGAGTTCTGCACCCCTATCCTGATGCACGCTTCTACGCCACTCATCCTTCGTAAGAGCCGTATGCGTAGACGCGCTCGTACGGATCTGTGCGGGGGGCGATCAGTGATGGTCGTCCCTACCGCGACAGTTATCAGCTCGCCGGTCGGGTTAGTACCGATAAACGCTAGCGCTGTATCGGACGCGCGTTCCCGCGAAGAACGAAGCTCAGGCGCGGGGCTCTGCGCGCGTTCGATACAGCCGTTTGAACGAAGCCGCCCGTGGTTGCGGCAGGCGCGGGCGCTATGCAATTTCGAATGGTAGGAAGGAGCGGTGTTGGGGTGCGGGAGAGAGCGGCGCGGCGGAGCGGGATGTACCGGTAGGGCGAGGAGAGAGTTAGCTGGCAGACAAAGTATCCGCGAAGAAGCGTGGCTGAAGGAGCTGAAAGAAGAGATCTGTTCGGCGGCGAAGGCAGAGAGATACGGATCGTGCCGAGACACGCGAAGATTTCGGGTTGTGGAGAGTGGTCTTCATGCGGCAGCCGTGACCAGCGGTGGAGAACGAAGTTGGATCTCGGCAGCAGTAAACCTCTCGATGACCACCATCGGCCCACCGCATTTGGGGCAGAACCAAAGATCGCATTGGTCACGTCGGTAGTCATGTGTGTTCTGGCTTGGCGGTTCTGGGTGCTGAGCCGAGCAAATGAAAGCAAAGTGGCAAGAGTGTGGCACGCCGGCGGTTGGCCAGGAAGCCGAAGTGACGGATGCGCACGAAGCCTTTGGGAAGCAGGTGCAACAGGAAGCGGCGCAGGAACTCATCGAGAGATAGAGTCATCAACTTCTGTTCGTTGTTGTGAGCCGAATCGCGCCAGCGAAAAGTGACTTTGCCATCAGCAAGCGAGACCAGGCGATGGTTGGAGATGGCCACGCGATGGGTGTAGCGGCCCAGATATTGGAGCACATATTCGGGGCCGCCGAAGGGGCGTTTCGAGTAGACCACCCAGTCCTTTCGGAACAGTGGTCGTAGCCAGGCGGCGAAGGTCTTCGGCTGAGCGAGGAGCGTGAGATCTCCGTGGAAGTGGAGTTGGCCGTCTCTGGAAAGCCTGCTTGAGGCCGGCACGAACTTGCCGCGAAAGACGCGGCGAGCACCTTGACGGGAAGAAAGAAGGCTTGGCGCGATTTGACCCAGTGGGTGTGATCGAGTGACAGCCCGCCGGCGGGAATGACGCAATGGACATGCGGGTGAAGGCCGAGCTTCTGATTCCAGGTGTGCAGCACGCTGAAGAAACCGATTTCCGCGCCGAGGTGTCTGGGATCGCGAGCGACTTCGAGAAGAGTTTCCGCACTGGCGCGGAACAGCAGATCGTAGACGACCTTCTTGTTCTGCAGAGCCAGTGGTGCCAACTCACGGGGAAGTGTGAAGACCACATGGACGTAGCGGGTCGGGAGAAGTTCCTGGCTGACGCGCGGCGATCCAGCGGTCGCGGGCAGCGGTCTGACACTTCGGGCAGTGGCGGTTGCGGCAGGAGTTGTAAGAGATGGCGCCGATGCCCGCAGCGGGTGCACTCATCGAGATGACCGCCGAGTGCGGCGGTGCGACACCGCGCAATGGCCAGCAGCACTTTGACGTGCTTCCAGCGGAGCCAGTGGCGATTTCGTTCGATGAAAGCAGTTCCCGCGGCGCGGATGAGATCGGCCACCTCGAGCGGTGGCCGGCTCATCTACTCCTCCTGCGGTGACTCGTCTTTCAGCTTCAGCGAGTCCAGAGGACTGGCGGTCGCGTGAAGGTGACGTTGGGAAAGATGCAGGTAGATGGTGGTCTCTTTCAGATCGCGATGGCCTAACAGGATCTGAATGGTGCGCAGATCCGCGCCCGCTTCGAGCAGATGAGTGGCGAAGCAATGGCGCAGCGTGTGGGGATGGACGCTTTTTCTGGATGCCCGCTCGCTGGGCGGCTTGCTGGCAAGCGTGCCAGACCGTCTTCGTATCGATGGGCTGATCACCGCTGTGCCAGCGGTTGCCAGGAAACAGCCAGACGCTGGGCTTTCGTCGCAACCGGCGCCAATGCTCACGCAGTTCCTCGAGCAACTTTGGGCTGAGCATCACATCGCGGTCTTTGCGCCCCTTGCCGCCTTGGACGTGAATCACCATGCGCTGGCTGTCGATGTCGCTGACTTTCAGGTGTGTCAGTTCGGCGCGCCGGACTCCGGTGGCATAGAGCGTCATCAGCAGAGTGCGATGGAAGGGAGTGCAGAGCGGCATCGATGAGTCGCGCGACTTCTTCCTGGCTGAGGATCGTTGGCAGGCGAAGGGCCTTTTTCGGATAGGGAGTCTCGGCAATGCTCCAGGCCCTCTTGAGAGTCTTGGTGTAGAAAAACCGCAGAGCCGCCAGACGTATGCGTCACTGTGCCCGGTGACAACTTCCGCTTTTGGAACAGCTCGGCTTGATATTCGCGAATGTGTCGAGGACCCAAGCGGTCCGGGGGAAGCTTGAATCGTCGAGCAAAATCTTCGACGGTGCGGATGTAGCAGCGTGTGGTATTTTCAGAGTAATTACGACGCTGGAGTTCCTCCAGCATCATTTTTCGTAGATGGGTCACAGGGACCTCCTTGTGACCCAAACTTATCTCAACCATCAAGCAACCAACGCCCCGCTCACCTCACGCGTAGCGTCTGCCGCCGGGCGGCTTCGTTCAAACGCGCTTCTCGTCAGTCGGCAGTTGCTGGCGAGACGCCGACTTCGCGGTACCAATCCGATTAAGGCGGCGGTCAAACTCCGCTGCAAAAGCGAGCATCGCGTTTGGCCTTGCTCAAGGACTTGTTGAAGTGCTGCTCCGCCTTCTGAGATGAACGGCTCGCATCAAGCTTCTGCGGCTGGCGGAACCGCCTCGGCGGCGCCGAAACTGCGAAACAGAGTCACAACGCGATCGGAGGCATTTGGTGCGTAGAACATCTCTGTGTTCACCATCGTGTCTTCCGTCATGTGCCGCATGCGGGCAAACATCTCGGCTTCGTACGCCGCGATCGCGTCAGAGGATGTGTCTTGGCTGAGAAGGAGCCGTGACAGCACCAGGGCGTCGAGCATCGCCATGTTTACGCCCTCGCCTGCGTACGGCGGCATCACATGCGCTGCATCGCCGATCAACGTGACGTTGCGCTTCGGCTCCCAATGCTGATCTGTCGGGCAAACGAGTAGTGGGCGCCAGACCATAGACGCGGCTTCCTTGAAAAGAGGATCCCATAGCTCGCTCCATCCCTGGAAGTTGGCGTGGAACCATGCCACTCGCTGGTCCGGGCGCTCGCCTCTTCGAAGCTACGCCTCGCGGAGTCGCCACGGGTCTTCACTCCTGCGTAGAGCAGCACGCTGCCGTCAGGCTTGGTACCCATGCCGATGGTTCTTTCGCCTCCCAGAGCGATCAGTGCTGATCCGCCGAGAAGATCCCACAACTCAGGGATCATTTGCTTTGCTCCAGGAACGAGACCCTCTACGAGCGACACCCCGACGTACTCTGGCCGAATGGGAGTGACCAGCTCACGCAAGCGGGAGTTCGCCCCGTCGCAGCCGACCGCGATACGCCGGGGTTGCCAAAACTAGGTGCTCGGAAAATAACGGCGCTGATCAGTTTGGGGTTTGAGACCGGCAACCGCAGAATCCCCGCATCTAGCCTACCCTCGATGAGAGACGAGACTTGTAAAGGAGAGGGCATTTCCCGCATGGCGGACCGCGTGGCGTCGCGCTACGCGATCTATCCAGTGCCCTGCGTGCGGTGAAACCCAGAATCCGGCGAAAACGTGTAGCAACGTGGAATGCGGAGCCAAGATCGAAGGCATAAAGAATCGTCTCGACGGGCTTCGGTTTCATGACCTGCGGCATTGCACGGCTACGAAGCTTTTGGAGCAAGGGACAGCATTTGCTGTTGTCGCTGCGATACTCGGATGGTCATCGAGTACGGCGATAAGAATGGCAAAGCGCTATGGTCATATTCGTCCGGATGCGCAGCGTCAGGCATTGAAAGGTGTGGCGACGGAGGAAATTCAAGCAGGTGTGAACCAATTTGTGCACCAACCCGAACGTGCGCTACAATCGCCTTCGCCTAACTAAATGATTTTGCAGCACTAGGCCCGTAGCTCAGTTGGTTAGAGCGCTACCTTGACACGGTAGAGGTCTGGGGTTCGAGTCCCCACGGGCCTACCATTTCAATTACTTCCGGTAGCCCAACCTCCTTCACGAAAGGAATTGTGTCGTCATTTGTGTCGTAACCCATTGTTCTGTCGTCTGTAAACCAGCTTCCCTGAGGTCTGGCCGACGACAGGGCAGCCACGGCTTGCCGTCTCGCCTCACTCCTAACGTGAGAATAGCGGGCCAGCATCCTCTGGCTGACGTGGCCGGCGATCGCCATGATGGTTTGGTCGGAAACCTGAGACTCCGCCAGCTCTGTGATGGCATGGTGCCGGAGATCGTGAAACCTCAGGCCAGCGAGCGGACTTTGTACTTTTTGGAATGTCGATCCCGCACTCCTTATCGATACAACTCTCCGCCGGTCTCTGCAATTTGCCACAGGCCGGGCACTGGATCGCTCGAGTTAGACTTCGCCAAGCTGTCCTGAAACTGGTTTGCCCCTTCGTAGGGTCAACATGGTCGTTCTCACACGCAGGGAAAACGAAGTGTTGCAGTTCCGTCCCACCAAAAGCCTTGGCACGCTCCCGCAGGCGAAGCACGATTTCTAGTGCCGTATCGTTCATTGGTATTAGCCGCTGCCCCGCCTCAGTCTTGCTGGTTCTAACGGTGATTGTGCGATTCAGAAGATCGATGTCACGCCACTGCAGACGCTTTATCTCGCAACCGCGCATAGTCGTGCACAGGGCAATAGACATGGCAGCTTCCGCGTGCTGCCACTCCGGATTTTGTCCCGCAACCCTGAGCAACTTCAGTTTCTCGTCGTGGCACGAGCACGTCCAATAGATCTTCGGCTCCTTTAGGGGACGCAGATCGGCACCCACTAGATGCCAGCGCTTTGCACGCTTAAGGATTCGACGGATGACCCCAATTTCCATATTGATGAGAGCTGGACCCACGCCAGTTCCGCTTCGCCATTCTCGGTATCGCTGTACATCTTCAGTCGTGATTTTAGAGAGCGGTTTCTGTTGGTAAAATTCGCGCGGCTTGACAAGGAGCTGTTTCTCCTTGGCCTGACTGGACTCGATCAATTCGAGTTTCCCTCCATCGAGATAGCTGTCCGCGGCTTCGATAAAAGCTAGCTTAGCAAAGCCCTGGTACGACGCAATCAGTCTGCCCTGAGTCGCTTGGGTGATAAGTTCCTTCTCTTTTGCCTGAGCTTCTCGCCAGTCTCGTGTCCCAAGTGATTGTCGATAACGGACACCGTCGACAAAAAAATGTGTGTGCCATGTCTTGCCTCGCTTTATAAGTGCCATGATTTCTCCCTCAAAAATTGAGTCTTTTTCAACTCTGAAAGCGGATCAGATGGTGTGATAGCGCGCGCGGCGCTTCGCCTTAAATTCCTCCGAGGTTTGATAATCACTAATCCGACATCGCTCTTGGCAATACCGACGGTTATTGAAATTTGCGTAGAACCAGCGGGAACAGTGACTGCAAGTTCGCAATCGACTAAGAAGACCTCTATCTCCAAGCCGAACGATGAAAATAATGGCAGCGGCTATTTGATTCCCCTCGTTTGAATGCCAACCAAATTGCCACTTCGAATCTGGAACAGTCTTATGAGCTCTTGGTAGCCCAGGTGCCAAAAATCTGTTTAGTTTCAACCCAGAGCTTGTAACGCGAAAGTTCCCTATCAATGCAGCGAACTAACTTTCCTTCTCGCTCCAGTTTCAAGGAAGACCTCCGCGCTTCTGTTCATATCCATGATCAAGCGCCCGATTCGCTTACGCTTGGCGGCTGCGCCATGTGGCTGGGTACCTTCGCCATTTAGCCATTGGAGAAGCCCTTCCGATTCGGATTGACCTATAAAACTGTGTTTACGGTGCTTTGCGCCCGGCATATCGTCTACTGCCTTTTCGTAATTGCCATGACTTGTTTCTACGTGACAGTACCACCACAACAAGGGAAAATTAAGAGAGATTTCAAGGAGGAGATGATGTCACGACGACATGAGACGGTCGGCACTCGAGAAGCAGCTAGGTTGCTCGGGGCGACTATCAAATACATTTACGATCTTCTATGGGCTGGAAAGCTGCGTGCGTGCAAGACGGGTAAGACCTGGCAAATTTCCACGAAAACACTTCTTAGGGGAAAGAAAATGGGAGCCACCGATGCAGCTTCGAATACCTAATCTACTGACGTTGACTGCTGTGGCGGAAGCGTTAGCCGTCAGCCCCCACACTGTGAGGAGCTGGGTACGCACGGCACTTCGCCCAATACGACTGTGTCGAAAGTTGTTTTTCACCCTGATGAGATTGCACGGTTTCTGGCTGAAGCTAAATGAACTCGACGAAGCCAGCTTCGAGCGACCCCGAGCCTATCACCGGTCAAAATAAGAAATCAGAGGAAAAGGATAAGCTGTCGCCCGCTGAGAGAATCCTCAAACTCGTCGAAGAACTCCAGGTAGATCTCTTCCACACACCTTTGCGTATAGCTTTCGCCCGCTACTTTAGCAAAGATCACTGGGAAAATTGGCCAGTAAAGGGCGAGAACTTCCAAGATTGGTTATCAGAGGCGTGCTATCGCAATGAGGAGTTTGTGCCCAGTAAGAGAGCAATTGAGGAAGCCGCGACCACTCTCTCAGCTCGCGCACTGTATGACAGTCGAGAGGAAAAAGTCTTCATACGACTGGCCGCTCATAAGGGCGACATCTACTTGGACTTGTGCAACAAGACTTGGGAAGCCGTCAGGATCTGCAAGGACGGCTGGGATATCGTCACGCAGCCACCGATAAAGTTCATACGAGCGCCAGGTATGCTAGCGTTGCCGCGCCCGGTGGACAACGGAAAGATTGATGACCTGCGCCCATTTCTGAACGTGGCCGAAGAAGACCATTGGATACTAGTGATCGGTTGGCTGGTCGCAGCTCTAAGGCCAGACGGCCCGTTCCCACTTCTGGTGTTCGAGGGTACTCATGGCAGCGCAAAGAGCAACGCTGCGAAGATTCTGCGTGCCCTCGTTACCCAAGTACGGCTCCGCATCGGGCCCCACCTAAGAATTGCGAGGACCTTGCCATTACAGCAGAAAATTCTTGGTGTCTTGGATTCGACAACATGTCAGGTGTAAAACCCTGGTTATCAGACGCGTTATGTCGGCTATCTACAGGCGGTGGGCTCTCGACGCGCAAATTCTATACGAACGACAGCGAAAAGATATTTGATGCTAGGCGCCCCGTCATATTGAACGGTATCGCTATTGGAATTGATCGTGCGATCTTTTGGATCGGGGTCATCCGTTTCACTCTCCCCGATACCTGAGGAAGAACGCAAGACTGAGGCCGAATTGTGGGCCCCTTTTGAAGCCGTCCTGCCCTCGATCTTGGGCGGATCGCTAGATGCTGTTGTTTGCGCCCTGCGAAGGTTACGGGAGATAAGGCCGTCAAGCTGCCGCGCATGGCTGACTTCGCCATTTGGGTGCATGCGGCAGAACCGTCTTTGGGATGGCCGGAGGGATCATTTCTCGAGGCTTACAATCGCAACCGGGCCGAGGCGAACGCATTAGCGCTCGAAGCTGAACCGTTGGTTGGGCCTCTCACTCGAGTGTTGGAACGCGGCCTGTGGCGGGGCACAGCAACTGAACTGCTTAAAGAATTGACTGAGGAACAAGCGCTCGGTGCGGGTGATCCGCCGAAACTGCCATATCGATCGGCTAAGGGACTCTCCGACGCACTCAAACGGATAGAGGTCAGTCTTCGTCGTCAGCTTGGATCATGGTTGATCGTTCGAGGACGAACGGTGATAACTCAGAGCGCATCATAGTGATCTCGGAGAGTGGCGACGGTGCGACGGTGCGACGATGATCTCGCGGTCGGAGTTCATCAAACTAGGGGGGCGACGGTGCGACGCTCAGATTGCAAGCCCTCTCTTCTTTTCCCTTCTATTGCCAATGATGTAAGAGAGAGTGGATCATGGTGCGTCGCCTGCGTCGCAGCGCCGCACTGGCTTCCCGCGTGGCACTCCTACGAGATTATTCCCTCAAGCAGCTCGTGCGCCGGCGGGAACCGTCGCCACTCCCTCAATTTCACGACCGGAAATGGGTCCAAGAGAACGGGACTGCCCGGAATTATATAATCATTGGGTACTAAGCACCCGGCACTCTGCCGCGTATGGACGAAGAAGGTCAGACCCATGTGGTAGCGCTTGGAGCAGTCTTCCTCTCGACATTCGAATTGCCAACTTGTGTAGTCCATACGATTCTCTTGTTGATCTTCCCGCAGTACGCACAGAGCCACTCGACATTGCCGCAGAAGTGGGCGCGGGGGGCGTAGATAGGCTGTTCCATTTCAATGACCTCCATCAGTTTGGATAGTGCCGCAGAAGGGGGTGCGGTGACTAGTGCTTACATAGATCCCCGGCTTGCGGTCGGACTCATTGGTTTGCAGGCGGGCAGGAGTATAGGCAAGGCATAAAGCACCGTCAACGTGATGAGGGGTATGGTGGTAGTAGAGGGCGAAACTGCCCACTTTGCGCTATTTTGCTGCAACGTCCATGTGCCAGTTTTTGAATGCCTCTAAGAAAGAATCCGGGACACAACCGCCAATACCAAACGCGATTGTTGCCGGGTCGATTGCACGAGCTTAAATCGGCGTGATCGCGCTAGCAACCTAGCAACCCGATTCGCCGCATATTGCACGGAGTCACGCAACCTCAAACATTCAATTGTTCCGCGACCGGCTGGAGAGGTACCCAGACTTCAATTCGCGTTCCTTCGCCAGGCGTCGAATGAATCTCGAATTCTCCGCCTAAGAGGCGTGCGCGTCCTTGCATGCTGAGAATGCCCAGCCCAGGTTTTTCCAGCCTGTTCGCATCGAATCCCATACCCTCGTCGCACAAAGAAAGGAATAATTTGCCGCCAAAGTTTCTCAGACTCACTTGGGCCTTTTTTGCTCCGCTGTGTTTCCTCATATTCTGAAGTCCTTCCTGGGTGACGCGAAACAGACATAAAGCAACTTCTGGCCTAACGCTGAGTGCAATGTCCTCAGACGTGAAATCGACTTCGATACCTTGCTTGGCACCAAACTCTCTACACAGAGACTTTAATCCGGTGACCAATCCCAAAGTGGCCAGTGTGGATGAATGTAATTGGTGGGATAAGCTATGAAGGTCGTCACCAAGCTCACAAACTGACTGCCTGAACTCGTCGAGCGTCTGTTTCAACGCATCTGGCGAATCGGGAAGTTTTTCCACAGTATTCTGCAATCCGAATGCAAGCAACGCCAAGCGTTGACTAAAGTCATCGTGTAGTTCGAATGCCACTCTGCTTCGCTCCTTCTCCTGCGCCTGGACTAGGTGGTCGCTGAGCTGCACCTGTGCGTCGCGCGACTTCTTCAGTTCCGCTCGGCTGTACTGAAGGTAAATGGCTAGAAGAGACAAGATGAGAATTATCAGTAGTCCGCTGATCCAGATCCCTTTAGTGCGTTCCCAAACTGAAATTTCGCGGAACAGCACCACGCTGCCTGGAGGAAATCGCTTTCCCTTATTCCCCAGCGCTTTAGCGCCCGCCAATCGAACATGTAGGTGTTTACGCCATTTACCCTGGGAATGTCCTGCGGCTTTGCACCACTGAGCAGCCTCAGCACCATGCGCCCCGCAACCTTTCCCTTGCTCGCTAAGGCTCGAAAGATAGCCACCCACTTCTCCGTGACTTAGGTAAACATCGAACAAGCTAAAAACCGGCGCATTCGCTGCGGCAGCGACCATCGGGCCTGTTTCGCTTGATTTGAACCCGGTTCCTGCCGCATCCCGCGCTACTGAGGTGAGGAGGACGAGAGTGTGAGGTGGCAGGTGCCCGAGACGTTCGAGCAGATCCAGGCATAGCCAAATCCGTCATATAGGTAATGTCGAGATGGTCCGTGAATGCTTTGAGTTGCTCCTTGACGCTGGCTAGCTGCTGTTTGTCGAAATCCGATACGCCCCCTACCACCACTACGTGTTCTGTGCCGGGCTGGAGCCGCAATGCTATTTCCAGGGTTTTCGCCGGGGCCATATCATTCGCGACCCCCGTAAAGTCAGAATCTAGTGCGGGAGCGCCCGTCACGCTTCCGACAGGCAGGCTAAAAACAATCGGAACGCCGGGAAACGCTCTCTGGTGGACCTCTTGCATAAATTTGAGCGGGGATGGCCCGACCGTGATAATCACGTCTGGTTTGCGATTCTGATATTTGCGAAGGTAGAAATCGCGAAACTCCTGCTGGTCGGCCGGATCGGGAAACAACAAGGTATCCATGTACTCGGAATAGAATTCAAGGTGATAGGGTGAATCATTCAGCGCAGTTTGGATTCCCTCATTGATGATGGCGATTGCGGGATAGGAAGTGCCTGCCTCGTTCAGAATCAGAATCCGTCGGACTTCTTTTGTAGGAGCCGCTATAATCGGCTGTGACAAGACAATAGCTGCAAGAGCCGCAAGCGCAACCCAAAGGTGACGTGTTCCTCCCCGGCCTTGTTGTCCAGGTCCGGGCCGACTATCGTGTAGGAACAACACCATGTTGCTACCGTATAAGACTGATAGAACAACGATGATCCCAACTGTGGGTGAGAGTACTCTGACGCCGGAATGGATTCAAGAGCGTTGATACGCCTATCCGAATTACTGGCAAAAGTGACCGGTATAAACTGGTACCGGTCACACGAAAGATTCCCGCTGGAATTTTACTTGATTATAAGAGTGTATAGCGTTACTTTCTGAGTCTCACCGCCCAACTGACTAAGTCAGGAGCGGCACTCTGCCGCTAGCAGCAGGTCCGTGCAATCTACAAATTGTGCACCCCAGAGGGCCTGCATGAGCAATGGCTTACATGAATGGCATCCGCTACGCCCGCAGCCCCTCGTCCACTCTTTTGTTGCTGGCCTTGACTGTTGCGCTACTGTCCTCCAGAAAAACGTCCGGCCAGACAGCCTCCACCGGAGCATTGACAGGACTCACACGGATCCCGACCGGAGCAATTCTCCCAGGCGTCCTTGTTCATCTCACAACAAAGGATGGTTCTGAAGAACGGTCCGCAACTTCGGACGAGAGTGGTAGATTCGGATTCTTCTTGCTGCGGCCTGGGACTTATGAGCTCCAGGCAAATAAGGTTGACTTCAAATCCATAAGTCAACGAGACATTCATGTTCACGTCGCCGAGACGCTTCGGATTCGAACTTCATCTTGACCTCGCAACCCATGTCGAACAGACGCAGGTTTCCTCTCAGCCACTGATGGTTCAGCTAGACACCTCGGCGCTCGGAAGAATTGCTAATCAAGACTCGGTCAGCGGTTTACCACTGGCCACGAGGAATTTCGCGCAACTGGCAGGACTGTCTTCTGGGGTAACCGTCGGAGTTTACAATGCCGGCGAGCTTGGGACTGGGGCAACAGCGGACTCACAAATTGGGAAGTCCAATGATGGGATTTTCGTGCATGGAGCGCGTTCCTACGACAATAACTGGCAATTGGACGGAATTAGCGTCAGTGACGTGCAGGGTTCAGGTTCAATTAGCGGGGGGATCCCCATTCCCAATCCCGACACTCTGGAAGAGTTCAAGGTGCAAACCGGACTCTACGATGCAGCGTTCGGGCGGGCCGTGGGCGCCAATGTCAGTGTGATCACGAAGACAGGAACCAACGAGTACCACGGGACAATTTTTGAGTTCTTGCGAAACGACATTCTCAATGCAAACGATTTCTTTTTGAACATGACCGGCCAACAACGGCCGAACCTCAAGCAGAACCAGTTCGGATTTGCCCTCGGAGGTCCGATAAAAAAGGATAAGTTACTTTTCTTTGGCTCTTATCAGGGGACCCGACAGGTTAACGGAACGGCCAGCGGTCAATCTCGGGTTGCTTGCACCGCTACCTTGATCGAACCTCCGCTCACCAACGACAGATCTGCGGCGGCGCTCGGGAAGCTATTTGGCGGCATGAAGGGTGCATTAGGTGGCGTCGCGATTAATTCTGATGGATCGAACATCAACCCTGTTGCTCTGGCGCTGTTGAATTTCAAATTGCCCGACGGCAGCTTTCTGATTCCCACGCCTCAAACCATAGACCCCTCGAAGCCCTTTGCAAGCAGCGGCTTCTCAGCCTTCAGCGAACCTTGCGATTTCGCGGAACATCAGGGATTAGGGAATCTTGATTATGTGATCTCGTCGAAGAGCCAACTCGCGGCGCGATTCTTTATCGCAGACAGCGATCAGTCGGTTACTTTCCCGGGCGGCTTGAACCCAGTGGGTAACATTCCCGGATTCAACAGCCCAGGCGATTCCGCGTTCGTTGTTTTTTCTCTTGCGCACACATACGTGCTAAGCGATACCTTGCTCAATGAGTTCAGGATTGGATTCGTGCGCACACGAGCCCAAATGGGGGCGGATGCCCCGTTCAAATGGTCCGATGTCGGCGTATCGGAAAGCGACATGAATGAAAATAATGAGCTGCCCGGTCTGAATATTCTGGGTTCCGTCAGCATGGCTAGCGCAATTCCTCGAACGTATACGCAAAATAGCTTCGTCTTCAACGATGTTCTTAGTTTTATCAAGGGTTCCCATGCCCTGAAATTCGGAGGCTCGCTTACCCGATTGCAAGACAATCTTGACTTTGCTGGAGTTGGTTCATTTCTGCAGTTTCTCAGCTGGCCGGATTTTCTACTGGGCCTCGATGGCACCAGCAACGGCACTGGAACCTTCAGCAATGTTTTTTCCTCCTCTGATATCTTTGGCCTATTGAACCGTGAGTTTAGAGTTTGGGAAGCCTCGGGATTTGTACAGGATGACTATCGGATCATGCGGTCGTTGACCCTGAATCTTGGGTTGCGTTACGAACGAGTGGGGCAATTCGGCGACGACCTCGGCAGGAACTCGAGCTTCGATATCAACAAGGCTGATACTAGCCCACCGCCAAGTGGAAGTCTCGATGGCTACATCGTAGCGTCCAACTTTCCAGGTGCTGTTCCGCCGGGAGTGACGCGTGTAAATAATACCTTTGGAAATTATGGCGAAGGACAAAATACGATTGCTCCGCGAATAGGTTTTTCGTGGCAAATTTTGCCGAAGACAAGTCAGCTGGTGCTGCGAGGAGGGTATGGCATTTACTACTCCAGGCCAACCGGCCAGACCGCTACAGAATCCGTGCTCGCTGCGCCTTTTGCGTTGACCCGAATCAACACTGGACTGACGAACGCGGCTGCGACGCTTCAAGCGCCTTTTGCCCAGCCGTTTCCTACTCCAGAGTCATTTCCAATGTTTCCAGCCTATTCTCCGACGACGGAGTCCTCCGTCAATGCTCTAGCCCCCAACTTTCGGCCAGCAATGGTCCAACAGTTCTCCTTAGGCACGCAGGTTGAAGTGAAGCAAGGTTGGCTGTTAGAGGTCGGATACGTGGGTGCCCGGGGAACACACCTGCAGCGCTTCCGTTCGCTGAATCAGGCCCTCGATGCATCTCCAAGCCATCCGATCAATGCCGTAACCTCAAACACATTGGCTAACATCGGATTGCGGGTTCCCATTCCTGGAATACGCCCCGATTCTCTTCGCGAAATGGAATCGGAGGGCAGTTCCTGGTACAACGGCCTCGAAGCGAGCCTGACGCAGCGGTTGGCGCATGGCCTTCAGTTCCTCGCCTCCTACACTTTCTCGAAGACTCTGGACACCGATGGCGCCGACATTAACTCGACGTCGGCGGATAATGCACTAACACTCGGAGACCAAAACTCTCCAGGTCAAAGATGGGGCCGAGCCAGTTTTGATCGCACGCACCGATTTGTGTTCAGTGAAACTTGGACCCTCCCTGGGCCCTCCCATGCGCTTGAACGTCCCTTCTTCGGAGGTTGGGGGGTCGCTGCGGTAGTCACGATTCAGTCCGGTAGTGCGATCACCATTGCGGATACCAATGCCGACAACGTCTTTGGGATCAGTGAAGATCGGGCGGAGCTGACCGGTACGTGCAACAAGAGCCAATTTGTTTCAGGAGGGCCCGATCGGGTCTAAACTCAACAACTATTTCAACGCCTCCTGCTTTACAACTCCGCCCGTGATTGGTGCTGACGGAATCGGAACCGCGTTTGGCAACAGCGGCACCGGAATTGTAGACGGTCCCGGCCAAGCGAATCTGGAACTCGCACTTTCAAAAACGGCAATCGTCAATTGGCCGATAGAGAAAAGTAGTGTTCAATTTCGTGCCGAGTTCTTTAATGCGCTGAATCATCCCCAGTTTGCCAATCCCGATAGCAACTTCACCTCTCCGACCTTTGGCGTCATCAGCAGCACGGCTGTCAATCCTCGTGTTATTCAACTGGCGCTGAAGCTTGCGTTCTGACAATTCGTCCCGTAACGATTGAGTGGCTAGTACTGCCTACCTTCGATATCCCACGAGGTCCGCGAGAGGCAGCCAGTGTCTCGGGTGAGGAGTGCAACGACCCGCACGAATGTTCGCGGCGTAAGGTTCCGAGAGATTACGTGCGGACTTAATCATCGGTACAGTAACCGAGGCAAGTTGGGGTTGAATTCGTTCGCGATAAGTCTTCTCGTCAAGCCAATCCGGTTTATCTGCTGGATTCCAAGCCTTGAGAGCAGCGGCTTGCCGCTGTTGCGTAGCGGAACGTAAGGCCTGTGCTCTTGGACTAACCGTCGCCACACGGCCAGCTTTAGCTCTTTCGATGAGATTTTCCCGAGACGCGATGGGAGCGCAATCTCTGCAGTATTTGTTTCCTGGTTTAATGGTCGCACAGCAAATTCCGCACATTGAGATTGCATTTAGCTTTGGTTTGGCTGCATTCTCCACCTTCAGCCCTTTCGCCTCACGCTTCCGACTTTGCGTTAGCCGTGTAGCCGGGACGTTCTTCCGTGGTTGTTTTGAGGTCATTGACCAGAGGGTACGGACGATTCCTTCGGCGAAAGGTGCTAATGCGCGAGCCCAGAATCACGCATTCATCTCACGGAGTTCTGATTTGGCTGGTGTCGTCGTGGCCTCGCCCCTGTGCAGGATCCACAAGTAAGGAATCAGCAAAACCATGCTCAGCAGGAAGAAAATTACAGCGCTTTCGCTGTGTAGCCGACCGTACAGAAAACCCGGATTCACATACGCCCCGAGCAGCGCCAGTGTCACAATGCGTATCGCGTTTTTGAACACCGTCAGCGCCAGCGCGACCACGATGAAAGCGGCTTGCCGCCAAGGAGTCCGCAAGTATAGATAAGTAGCCACGACCGCCAGAATCAGCATCGCTAAAGTCGAACGAATGCCGCCGCAGTCTTTGGAAACGAAAACGCTCACATTGTTTATCGTATGCAAGACAAATCCCTCACGCTGCACCGGTACACCGATCAACGCAAAAAGCCATGCGGCCGTCGTTGTCGATGCCCTTTGCAGCAAAGAGCTGAACCACCCGATAAACACTTGCCCCGACAGGTAGATCATCAGCAGTGCCGCGAGCACCCCGAAAAATATGTGCTTACGGATCACGACCGTCTCCGGATCAGTTCGATGAGTCCGAACAGCACCGCTCCCGCCGCCAACAAGACCATCGTCGATGGCTCCGGCGTTTCGGCTGGTGGTGGTGCCTCGGTGATGCTAAGGGTGGAATATCCGGGATCATAGCCCGCTCCACTTACATCACTTAAGCAACTTTGCGTCACGACATCTTGACCATAATAGCCGGGCGATGGCCACGGATTCGGTGATCCCACCTCGTTACCAATCTGGATCCACGCATCCGCTGATTCGAAGTTGAAAAAGCCGTTGCTGTAGTCTCCTCTGTTAAGCGTAAATGGCGAGAACCCAAACGGGTCTGTCACGTTGTAGACTAACGTTCCTGGGAAAATTGTTTGTGTCTGGGGGTTATACTCAAACGAAGCCGAGAAAGAAATGGCTGTATTGCAGCAGATGCCACTCGTGGTCGAAGCTGGGAAGTAGGCAGTGGCATTGAAGTCTAGGTCTTGGGCGGCAAGTTGAGCGACAGCAAACAGAAATAGCGTGGCAATAAGAAAAAGCTGGAGCCAGGAGCCGAGTGCTGACGTAGTTTAGCCATGGAACGAAGGCAAAGTTTGCCATAGGTACCTCGCCCAGAAATAGGAATCGAAGGGATCGCCCCGTCGTGGATTAGAGCAATCCCGCATCAACGGCCACGCATGGTTGTGGAAAACGTAAGTATCTGACTTATTACTGTCTTATGCTATTAGTAGTGGAGGTTCAGTACCTAGCCTTCAATCTTGCATGGCATGTATTTGCACATTCCTGGGAGCGCCTCTCCTATGGCATAGCGGACAGGCGAGAGGACTGGTTCGCGTGGTGGAGCAAGGCGATGAGGGCGATTGATGAAGCGATTTAGGTGGCGACAAATCTAGGTTGCGCGCTGACCCCAGAAAGGCGACAGGAACTCCGCGATTTATGCGAGTGTCCGCGATGCAACATGCTAAAGCAAACTGGAGCAGCTCAAGGCTGAAGCGCAGTCTTTCGACCCTGGCCAGTCTTAGGCTATTGCTTTCGTAATAGAGTCGCAATGGATGGTGTTATGAAAAATCAAGAATTGGCAGAGCGCTGGATAAAAGGCTTTGAGGAGGGCTTTGGTAGGAAGCCGACTCCGGAAGAAGAACAGAGGATCCGAGAACGGGCTGATGAAGCCGATCCGAATAACCCCGGGGCGCTGGTCTGGCCCCGCGACCCCAACATGAAATGGCCCACAGCAGACGAGTACAGGCAGCAAATGCTTAACAGGATGCGCGGCATGTGGGCGCAGATAGGAGAGCGCTGCGCCGAGGCCGGTGAACCGGAGCCAGATCCTGCTCAACTGGCCGCGTGGGAAGCCCAGTATTCAAACTCAGGAGCGTCAGAATGGACGGAAGAGATGGTTCGTGTGTCCGTGGCATGGACCGAGGCGCGTGAATCCGGCGATCCAACCGCACTGAAATGCGAAGCTGAATTTGTGGATAGCACAGCAAACCGAGAACGGGAGGGATGGGAGCACCTGGATACGATGAAGAAGTGGTATGTTGCCAACTGCGGTGAACTCAAATCTCCAATTTGGGAGAAAATCGCCGCTCAGAGAAGCCTTAGTTCAATCCCTGCGATTTCGGCCCGGCTTCGCCGGGTTCGGCCATTTCTCTTCAATCCTGTCCAAAAAAACTTCGCTTTCTCGATTGCCGTGTTTACGGCATACTTTTGCCGGACTCGGCTTGTCCGAATCCAACTCGGCCAGCTTTCGAAGAGCGCACAGCAAAATAAAGACATTGTCATCCGAAAAAGTTTCCGAATGTGCGTGGTTCTTTGTGATTGAGTTTCACGTGAATTACAACATAGGCATCGTTTGGTTTTACTTGATTCTGGTTAGGCAGCAGAAGCAATTTATCTGTGGTCAGATGTACTTCCGAAATCAACCTATCGTCTTCCAATAGGCAAAAAAATGGATTCTCACATCCTCATCTCAAGCGCCGCCTGTCTCACTTGCCTCTTTAGGTAGCCGAAGCGCGTCAAATAGAGTCTCGATTTGACCATCAATATCGCCCGATTCGTATATGTATCTATCGTCCTCCGGCCTTAGAAGCAGAATGTCGAGGCTGCATCGCAGCACCAGCTTGTCGGTGACCAGCGGAACACAGTCGTAACCAGCTCTATTCCAGTTTTTGCCAATGGCTCTGATTGCGAGATCGAATTGTTCTTGCTGGCTTCTTTTATTAAACGTGGCATCTTGTATGAACTTCTGTCCCTCATGCGTGCCCAATATCCGTAAGTTCTTCTTTAACAGTCCAGAGGCGACGCAATTGTGGGTGAAAACTCCTAGTATCGCGTCTTTTCCTTCGACTTCTTTGATTCCCCGATGGCAGCAGTTCGCCCTCAACAGTAGGCGGAATTCAACCACGTTAATTTCCTCAATCGGGCTACCTGTCCCGATGATTACCTTAGGGACCGCCGCCACATTCTACCGCCCCTCTGGATGGATGGGTTCAAAAATCCCTTTCCCGAATTTTGGAACTCTCTTCGGGGAACCGGTAAATCGTCCCAACCCCAACTCCCAGCTCAATCGCAATCCGCTCCCAGCCAAAGCCCCGTGCGCGTAGCGCGGCAATCCTCCAACGTCTGGGACTGCTTTTGGGCCGTCCAAGGCGTTTGCCCTTCGCTTTAGCGTTTCCTTGACTACTGTTTGTGAACAATCCGATTGGCCGCGGTCGGGGCGGCGATGGCTATTGTATTTGTAGGTGAAGTCTCCCACAAAACTCCCTGGTTTGAAGATGCCGGTGGCCGTCAGCTCGGAATGCTCACCTGTGAGATCAACGGACCAAACACCATCGCCCATGTCTTTCAGGTTGCTCGCTGTTAGAGAGTCGCCTTTGTAGCCAGACGGACTCCCGGTGATCGCGGCATTTGCTCTCAAGACGCCATTCTCGACGTCAACCGTGAGCGCCAAGGCTCCGGCCCCACTCAGTTTGCTCTGCCAGAGGCCCGTATAAGTGCCAACCAATCGTTCGAGCCCTTGTTTTGCATCGCTTCTCGGTGCTGATTCTGCGAGTTGTGCGAGCGGCCTCACACGATCACTTGCTAGCAGGGGCTTCGCGTAGCTGATGGGAATCACGAAGTTCAGATTCTGGCCAGTCAGAATGCCGAACGAAGTGATACCTATCACTTCGCCTTGCATGTTCAGCAGTGCGCCGCCGCTGCTGCCGGGTCAAACTGGTGCAGTCGTTTGGAAGATTCGGAGACCCGCGCTGAGTTTCGGGTCGAGGTCGTTGGCAGCTCGCAGTGCGCTTACAATTCCATCAGAGACCGTGTTCTCAAGGGACAACGGGCTCCCAATTGCAATCACGTGCTGACCGATTGAGGCCTGGTCCACATCGGCAAATCGCAGGAACGGGAATTCCTTGCCTGATGTACGGAGCTTCAAGACCGCGATATCGCTGGTAGTGTCTTCGCCAAGAAACCCTTCGACTTCGTAGAAAGCTCCGTCGGAAAACTTGACGACGGCAACGCCGCCCCCTGATTACGTGCAGATTCGTCACGACCTTGCCGTCTTTCGAGACGACAAATCCACTTCCCTGGGAAAGTGGCTTACCCGATCGATCAGACGCAACAATCACCACACTGGCCTTGGTGGCCATCTTTGCGATCGTCATTACATCTGGCGAGGGAATAGACTGCGCGCACAGCGTGGCAGCGGACGCAAACACGAACATGAGTGCTGGCCTGATTCGCATTTCACCCTTGAGGGGTACCCGTAATCTCGTCGGTGGTGCTCGTAACCATACTACGGGAGACTTCCGCTTGGATAGCTCCTCCAAGTGGCCTCACTTCGCAAGAAATTCGGGAAGCACCTGAGATCAGATTCGTGCGCAACGCCGAATGACTCAGGAGCGATTCGCAGAGACGCTCGACATATCAGTGGATTTCCTTAGCCTGATTGAGCGAGGAAGGAATGCCCCATCGTTTGAGACGTTGAGAGAATGGCAAAACGGCTGAGACTATCCGTGGCGCAGTTGTTTTCCTTCGAATAAGAAGCGGCGGAAGTGAGATTCGCAGCGAAGAGGTTCTATTACCCACTTCGGCCATTATGTCGGGACCTAGTGGGAAGCCCGCCCGAATCATGTCCGGCTGTAGAGATGGTCCAAGGGAGTTGGTGAATCGTCTTGCATCTCCTGCTTGCAATAGACTGGCGCTAGGTTTCGCTCACCCTTCCGGTGAAAATAGATCACCCTGAAGGGATGAAAGCCCTTTCGCAGCGGGACGATTACGACTCTCCCCCGCCCGAATCGAAGTGATCGCCAATCACCTGGATGTCTCCGAGAAATACCTTTGAGTGGCCTTGGTCGCTCAGTGAGAGGACGTAGTGACATCGGTGTCGATCCTGAGAAATCCGTCGAGAATGCAAATGAAGGTCGCGTCAGCGGGAAGTGTTCCCACCTCAAAATCGCGGTCGGCACGACCAACTCGGTCAGGCGTCAAGCCCGCAACGTCTCGAGGAGGCGCGTCCCAATCACCCTGGTAGTAGGCGAACCGCAGGCCTCCCGGTAACGTGTTGTTCGGCTGCTCAATAGCTGCCAGCGCGGCCCCTATTCTGAAATTACCGGTTGCAGATGTGTCGTATTCCTCGCGAGCACAAAGCCCTTGAGCGTGAGTGCGGCGTCGTTGGACAAACGGAATGTGTTTTCGAGCGAGATGCGTGGCGAAGTCAAAGTAGGCTTCGAGCCATCGAGCGTGTATCGGATTAGCTTGATGCTTCCCGCTCATAACACCAAACGTGGAACGGCGTGTCTTTCAACACAATGCCGTTCATAGGCTTAATCCAATCCCGTTGTTGTAATATCCGCCGTAGCAATATTTGACGCCGTCCCAAAACCCTTTGATCCAAGTGGTCAGATGAGTTTCATTGGGATACGTGCGGCACGTCCACGTGAGGCCGCCGGGAGCCTGCGCGCGCAGGATGGCCTGAAGTCGATCAATGTGCATCTCGTGCATCGCTTCTCCTCGCGGCCACCGACCCACAGGACTCTGCTCAAGCTTTTAAGGCTGGCGATCTTACGTTGAAATTCGGCGTTCACAACGCCTCCATCCCACCACAGGCTTGGGTCGATGGCTACGTAGGACTTGAACAAGGTTGGCTGGTTCAAAAGCGCGTGGATTACAAACAGCCCGCCTAAGGATCCGCCGACCAGCGCACTTCGCTGGGAGTCTGTGCGGAACTTCTTATCGATAGTGGGAACGAGTTCCTTGTTGAGAAACTGGAGATAGAGGTCAGCACCACCTGAACCCGGCGATACTTTGGTCGGAGTAAAATCCCTATAGCGCGTTGGGGTATCTTTAAGCCCCAGCAGTCCTACGAGAATGGTGCGTTTCGGAATGAAACCCTCGCCTCGCAAGTAGTCGTAAGCCACATAGTGATAGGCTCGAATTCCATCCAATATGTAGATGGCGTCATAGTGGTCATCAGAATCGGTTTTGAACTCAGGAGGCAAAATGACCTCGGCCGTCCGATCTTCATTCAGAATGGACGACCGCACGGGCACATAGATCTTCTGGCCCAATTCATAGCCCGGGTTGTAGTCCTGCGAAGGAGGCAGAGCTGCGTATGCAGAGAAGATGCGTCGATTCACAAGCAAGTCAGGCATCCAAAAGCATGCGACTCCGCTGAACAAGGTCTTTAATACAGCTCGCCGCGTCAGATGTGGTTTCATTTGGTAACGCTCCGGCAGCTCACAGTTCCATTTCTCACTTTTCCAGTTGATCGAGGAAAGGCTCGATGGCTGCGATGGTGAATGGTCCTTTGCAAGCCAGCACCACGTGGCCACAGCCGGGAATGATGGCTAACTCTCCGTTGGGCAAAAGCTGGTAGAGTTCCACCGACTTCGGAATCTGGTTGTATTGGTCGTGGTCTCCCACAATGATTAGCGTGGGCATTTGGAGCGACCGAATCTGCGCGTCGGTCAGGTAAACGGGAGTTGACCACATCGCGATCAGGCGTGCGACAAATTCCGCCCACCTGTCGGGCTCCGGCATCAGCTTTTTCCGCTCCGCTACGAATTGAGGCGAGTCTCTCTCCACATCGCTGGGCTTGGAGTTCTTGAGTTCCTGCTGCGCGGCCGGAGGCCAATCCGCTGGTTTCCGCGGTCCTCCGATGGCTACTAGACGTCGTACAACCTCAGGATGCCCTGCGGCAAGCGTGTAGGAAGTGACCGCGCCATCGCTGAATCCCAGCACGTCAACCTTTCCTGAAGTTTCGTGGTTGATCACCGCGAGGGCGTCATTGGTGAATAGCGTGTAGGAAAATGGCTTCGTTCCCAATTCGGACTTTCCGTGACCGCGCGTGGCTATGGCAATGACGCGGCGGTGTTTGCTCAGCTCTCCAATGAGCTGGCCGAACTCATCAATGTATCCGTACAAGCCGCCATGCAGCAGCACAAGCGGCGTTCCACCGGTGCCGTAGGTTTCGTAGTAGATCTTGGCGTCGTCGACGCGTAGATAGTGCCCCGCGGCCGGATTGGCACCGTATGGAAACTTTTGTGATTCATCTTGCGCCTCGGCAAATGGTGGAAGTAGCAAAACAAAGCATGATGTGCACAAGATGAACATCACTTTCTGAAAGTTTTTCACGGAAAAAGCCTCCACGGAGCAGAATATGAGCCGTTTGATGTTCCCAAAAACTCCTGTGCGATGACCACAGAAGTTTAACACGGTTCTGTGGGGATACCACAGGTGTGGACGAAATTCGACCGTTTGATGGGAGCCGGAGATGTGGCGACCCACTTCGACGGTAATGCCGTTTACCAGTACTTGACCGCTTAATTTGTGACTTTCAGGATTGTTTCCGGGTTGCCGACGCTTTGGGAGGTGGCTTGGTTACAGACGCTTGAGGCCACTTCGCGAGCACGCTCGTAGCCTCCGCCACGCTAGCGGGTTGGAGTAGAATGCTGGGCTGGCGCAGTGAGTATCAGGAAGAAGCGTCTAGAAGGTATATCTCTAATGCGATTCGTCCTCGTAACTCTCGCCCTCAGAATGCTCTTCAGTGTCGCTGCGTTAGCGCAGGATGTTCCTAATCAGAAAGTCGATCAAATCTTCTCGGTTTACGACAAACCGGGATCACCGGGCTGCTCACTAGGAGTGATTCGCGACGGTGAATTCGTTTACCGGAAAGCCTACGGTCTGGCGAGTCTGGAACTGGCGGTTCCGCTTTCGTCGCAGTCCGTCTTTTACATGGCTTCAGTGTCGAAGCAATTCACAGCCGCGTCCGTAGTACTTGCAGCAGAGCGGGGCTATCTTTCGCTCGACGATGACGTGCGCAAATACATCCCAGAGCTTCCCGACTATGGTCATGTCATCACCCTGCGGCAGATGATTCACCAAACCAGCGGATTCCGAGACTTTTTTACACTTCTCAGTCTCTCAGGTCACGATGGAGCGGACTTCAATTCGCCAGAAGAGATTTTCAAAATTGTGGTTCGTCAAAGAGGACTGAACAACATCCCCGGAGAGGAGTGGATTTACAGCAACACGAACTACTTTCTGCTCGGTATGGTCGTAAAACGGGCAACCAAGAAGTCGCTCAGCGAGTTCGCTGCCGAGAACATCTTTCAGCCCCTCGGCATGTCGCACACGCTGTTCTATGACGACCACACGCTCGTGGTGCCCGGTCGGGTTGCCGCATACGATTCGGGCCCGCACGACAGCTTTCGCGTGGACTGGTCTACAACGTTTGCACTCGTAGGGAGCGGCGGTCTCATGAGCACCGTTGATGACCTGCTTCTCTGGGACAGGAACTTTTACGCGAATCGACTTGGCAAAGGAACGCTCGTACAGGAATTGCAGACGCCCGGTGTGCTCAACAATGGCAACAAGATTAGTTATTCGATGGGACTCGACTTGGGGAACTATCGCGGCTTGCCCATCGTGGAACACGAGTGGCGGAACGTTCGGATACCGGACTGAGCTTCTGCGCTTCCCAGAGCAGAAATTCACCGTGATCTGCCTTTGCAATATCGCCAGTGCCGTGCCGGAAAATCTTGTGCGAAAAGTCGCCGACGTTTATCTTGGCTGACAAGTTGCAGCCCGGAGCGAGCGCCCTCAACCCGTCACGCAATGAGAACTTTCCCGATCCCGCCAAATTCGCTGGGAAATACCTCGATCCTCGGACTCACATGATGTACACGTTCACGGCATCGAACGGCAATTTGATGGCTGGGGTGTAGTGCTGAGGCGGAACAACGCGAATCAGTTCTACGATCTCGAAAGCAATATCATTACGTTTGAATCATTAAACGGCACCATGCAGGCGAAGCTCGACATAAAGGGAGAAACCTACTTTTCCGGGTAGCAGGGTTGAGGAGCTTCGTTTGGACAGAGCCTGCGCTGGCTTCTTATACGGGACAATTTCGGAGCACGGAACTTGATTCCGTTTACAGCTTGTCACTGGAGAAAGGCACGTTAACACTACGGAATCGCAACAATCCGCCTCAGAACCTTGACTCCGATTGCGAAGGACGAATTCGATGCTGGCGATCTCGGAAGGCTCGTTTTCGAGCGGGACTCAGGCGGGCGAGTTCTCGGCTTTCGTGTGTTTACCCAGATGCTCGCGGCATTGCATTCAAGAAGGAAGATTGAATTCAATTTCCGTCCAGATGACTCACGGTTTGCCGAGTTGGTGCGCAAGGTGGGGCTGCCGCAGTAGCGAGGCGAATCGCTTTGTCTTAAAAGATGCCGTACATGCTCGATTAGTCGGGAAATCGGAGAAGTGAAGTCAGTGCTTCACATTGACGGGAATGTCGTTTTCCCAGGACTTAGTGCCTGTGGTCCGCCAAAAGAGGCCAGAAAACGCGGACCCACCAAGGTGTCGGTCTGAGGCGAAATACGATTTCGCTTCGGCTCTCGTTGAGTCGAAAAATTCTCGGGCAAGACCTTCTCGGCTATTACTAATTGCTCGTCCCTTCCGCAACACTTCTTCTTCCGTGATGAAGGGCTTTGCGGACGGAACGCGCTGGGGAACAGAACCACTAAAGGCAATGCAACGAATCCAGGTTTCATAAAGGCATCAACAGCCTTTGAAAATCGTCTTCCTTAGAGCCCGCCTCAATAAAACTGCTCCGATATGATGCGGGCTCTAACGGAGCAGGTGGGCCGACTGGCCGCGCGTTCGGTTACCACTTGGGGGCAGATGCCCTACGATGTGCGTCTCACGTGATATAGTTACTTAAAGCTTATAGTTTCCCCTGGCTGTTCTTCCGCAGTGACCAGCCTTCCGGCATTCTGGCATTTTCGACTGGCGTCCCAAAGCAGCGGCGCATCGCTTGCTCAGTGAGGTTTCCTCTCGGAGGTGAAGTCTTGAACGCGGGGATGAGAGACTTGCGCGGATTTACCTTCTGGTTGGCTTTTTGCTTGGCTTTACATGTTTCGCTCCATACGCCGAGGCACAGAACCCCATACCCTTCGTGAATCAGCCTCTGGTTCCTACGGCTACGGCGCCTGGAGGGCCGAGTTTTACGTTGACGGTGAACGGCACGGGATTTGTGTCGGGGTCGGTCGTCAACTGGAACAGCACGCACCTCGCCACCACGTTCATAAGCAGTTCACGATTGGCCGCGACTGTTCCGGCTGAGAACATCGCAACTGCCCAAACCGCTTCCATCACGGTGACAAACCCTGCTCCAGGCGGTGGCACATCCAGCGTCGCATTCTTCTCCGTTTCTGCGCCTACGACGCTTCAATTCACGGCTACGTTCCCAACTCCCGTGGGAGGCTATCAGCCCATAGCCGGAGATTTCACCAACGATGGCAAGACCGACCTGCTGGTGAATACTGAAACGATTCTCGGAGACGAGAGTGTTTCTAACGCTCTTGCTACCTTCTTAGGGAACGGAGACGGCAGCTTTCAAGCTCCCGAGGACCGGAAAGCACATCAATTCAAGCTCCCTTGCTTTCTGGCGACTTCAACGGAGATGGGATTCTCGACTTGGTTGGATTCGGCTCCCAACGTTTGTCAGGAGCTCCTTCTTCCGTGACGCAATTTTTGAGTGTCGAGCTTGGGAATGGTGACGGCACATTTACCGCCAAATCCGAAACAAACCTTCCTAATCAGGGATCTGGGGGATTTACTCAGCAAATGGTGACGGGAGACTTCAATGGGGATGGGAAACTGGACGTCGCGTTGGCAAGCCTGAGCGGCACGAGCGGCGGTATTTATGTTTTTGCTAGGAAACGGAGACGGCACACTTCAGAATCCTCTGGTCTCTGCCTCCGCAACTTTTTCGGCACCACCGAGCGATGCTATAGGAGCTATAGGAGGTGTTGGAGATTTCGATGGCGATGGAAAGCTTGATCTAATTGCGGTTGTTGGCACACAACTCTCCTGGCTTCGCGGCAATGGAGATGGCACATTTCAATCGCCTTCGACGACGTATTCGGTAGCTGCCAATACCTCCAGGATCATCGCGGCCGACCTGAATGGTGACGGAAAGCTTGATCTGATCACCGTGCAGAATCCAACGTACACAGTCTTTTTGGGCAATGGCGACGGCACCTTTCAGCCTGGCGTTGCTTATCCCAGCGGAGGCATTCCTCTTAGCGGGGGAGTGATCGGCGATTTCAATTCTGACGGCAAGCTCGATTTTGTCTTGTCCGATAATTCGGAGACTCTGCTCCTTCTAGGTAACGGCGACGGGACGTTCCAGTTTGAAAGCCCGCTGGTGTTGGCAAGTGGCGCAGGCAACGGCCAAACAGATAGCGCGGCTGCGGACTTCAATAACGATGGGAAGTTAGATTTGGCCATCGTTGGCGGTACCAGCACCCATTCATCCTTCTCCAGGAGACCCCACTTCCTGGTTTCTCTCCATCCAGTGTGACCTTTGCCGCGCAGCCAATTGGGACAGCGAGCCCCTCTCAGAGTGTCACGCTGACGAATACCGGAACGGGCCCGTTGAGCATATCCGGCATTGCGGTGGGAGGAGCGAATCCGGGGGACTTTTCTCAGACCAACAATTGCCCTGCTACACTCGCTGCCGGTGCGAACTGCCAAATCAACATCACTTTCACACCCTCGACACTTAACGGTCGTAGCGCGACGTTGAGTCTTGCCGACAACGCGCCGGCCTCTCCCCAGAGCATTCCACTCTCGGGTACGGGTGGGCAACCCATCGTGGTCAACCCGTCTACTCTTAGTTTTAATGCGGAAGCGGTTGGCAGCACTGCCGAGGCACAGCCGGTAACCCTCAGCAATACCGGTGGCTCTACTCTTACGATC